>CAWBWB010000001.1:0-875803 GCA_963792495.1 uncultured Acidobacteriaceae bacterium
AGATGTCATCCCGAGCATCTAAGAAGAGATGTCATCCCGAGCGAAGCCGGTCACGCAATGCGTGACCGGCGAGTCGAGGGACCTGCGGTTGTTCTTGCCGTTGTTTTTCGTCCGTTCCGCCACTTCCTTCCACACACCACTGAAGTCCGTCATCCTGACCGTAGCCGCTTTTCAGGCGGAGGGAAGGACCCGCTTTTGTTTTTCGCTAACCTGCTAACCCGCCACGCGTAGCGCTAACTTGCTGTTTTTATCTCATCCCTTGTACCCGGCAACTTATTACTTTCGTCCATTGTCCTTTCGTAACGTCCCCTCCCCAAAATACTTTGCACAAAATAAAGTGGTTTTATGCCACACTAATAATGGAAGCAAAAAAGGCCCGGTCCCCAGGACCGGGCCTTAGCCGTTTCAACGCCTCCAAAGCCAAAAACCGGTTCAAAATTCCCCGGAAATTCCCCGGAAATTCCCGGAAAATTCCGCCCTTTTTTTCGATAAAAATCGTCCGTAAACAACACAATAACAATAACTTACAAAACTTAAGATCGAAAAAAATCGAAAAATTTTCGCGAAGACTTTACCAGGTAGTAAACATCACCCTCGAAAAGGTCACAAAACCCAGCCGCACACCCTACGAAAGGAGGGATATAAACTTGCACCTTACATCAGGGGAACCCCAAATGACCCATCGCAAGCCGCTCCTCGTCGCCGCCATCCTGTGCGCCCTGGCGTCCCTCGCCCCGTCCCAGACCAAGCGCCCCATGACCTTCGAAGACATGATGGCCATGAAGCGCCTCGGCGAAACCGCCGTCTCCCCCGACGGCCAGTGGCTCGCCTACTCCGTCAGCACAGTCAACCTCGAAGCCAACAAATCCACCTCGCAGTGGTGGCTGCAAAAAATCTCCGGCGACAAGCCCACGCAGCTCGCGGCACTCAAGCCCGGCGACTCCGGCCTGCAGTTTTCCTCCGACGGCAAACGAATCCTTTTTGTATCGAGCCGTGTAGGTTCGCAGTCAATTTGGATTGCTGGCTTTGATGCTGCAACGGGCACGATCTCAAATCCCGTCAATACGGCAATGGATCGGCAGCTTCGTTCGAACACTACAGACGATCCGCCGAATTATTCGCTGGATGAAGACAATGCGCGCTGGTCACCGGATGGCAAATTCATCATCTTCACGTCAGAGGTGTATCCAGACTGCCCTGCCATCAGCCCGGACAATCCCGGCGCGGCGAAATGCACAATAGACCGCGACAAAGCCGCCGCCGACAGCAAGGTGAAAGCGCAAATCTTCACCGCGCTCCTCTACCGCCACTGGAACCACTTCACCGGCGAAAAGCGCAGCCATCTCTTCGAGCTAAGCGTAGACAACAGCCAAATCCGCGACCTAACCCCAAACGACCCCCACGACGTCCCACCATTTTCATTAGGCGGCGACGGCGGCTTCAGCATCTCCCCCGACTCCAAAGAACTAGCCTTCACCGAAAACCCCCACGAAGTCCCCGCCACGTCAACCAGCGCACAAATCTACACCCTCGACCTGACGAACCCATCCGCAAAGCCCGTAAAAATCAGCACCTCCGCCGGCGGCAACTTCAATCCCGCTTACTCTACTGATGGCAAATATCTTGCATGGCGTTCGCAAAGCCGTGCAGGTTATGAGAGCGATAAGTTTGGCCTGATTGTTTACGACCGCTCTGCGAAATCTATCAACAAGCTACTGCCCGACTTTGATCTTTGGGTTGATGAGTTGACTTGGGAGTTCACATCTACAGATGGCGTCGATCGTATCCTGTTTGTTTCCGGAGAAAAAGGCGAAGCTACGATTTACCAAGTCAATGCCAATGGAACAGCCCTGAAGCGTCTAGGCAGAGCTGATGGCGAATGGAGCAATATCCACTATGTAGTTTGGCAGGGCGCGACGATTCAAGGAGTACTCCATCATGCCTGGACGGCCGTTATCGGCACACTTATGAGAGTAGATAGTCCTTCTGAAGTAGTGGCGGCTGATCCGAGCATGATGGACGACAGCTCCAGGACACTTGTCATTCGAAAGGCCGGCGATCCGAACAGCACGCCCCAAAAGCCGTTCGAGGAAAACTATTCGCCTTTGCATCTCACCCATCTCAACGACACGCTCCTCGCCCAGCTCGACCAGTCCAAGCTCGAATCCTTCTGGTTCCCCTCCAAAGACGGCACCAAAGTCCAGGGCTTCCTAATCCGCCCACCCAACTTCGACCCCGCCAAGAAGTATCCCGTGAAATTCCTGATCCACGGCGGCCCACAAGGCGCATGGGGCGACGCATGGTCCTACCGCTGGAACGCCGAGCTCTTCGCCGCCAACGGCTACGTCGTCGTCATGATCAACCCGCGCGGCAGCACCGGCTACGGCCAGGCCTTCATAGACGGAATCAACGGCGACTGGGGCGGCAAGCCCTATCAGGACCTAATGACCGGCCTCGACTACGCCGAGCAGCACTACCCGTTCATCGACAAATCCCGCGAGTGCGCCCTCGGCGCCAGCTACGGCGGCTACATGGCCAACTGGATCCTCGGCCACACCAACCGTTTCAAGTGCATCGTCTCCCACGACGGCATGTTCAACCCCGAATCCGCCTTCGGCACCACAGAAGAGCTCTGGTTCAACACCTGGGAGTTCAAAGGCACACCCTGGGACTACTACGGCAAGCCAGATTCGGAGAATCCCTTCCGCAAATGGTCCCCCGCGCTCTCCGCCAAAAACTTCAAAACCCCAACTTTAGTCATCCACAGCCAGCTCGACTACCGCCTCGACGTCTCGGAGGGCTATCAACTCTTCACCGCGTTACAACTTCACCAAGTCCCCAGCAAATTCCTCTACTTCCCCGACGAAGGCCACTGGATCATGAAGCCCCAAAACTCCCAACTCTGGTACAAAACCGTAAACGACTGGGTAAACCAATGGACAAAATAAAACCCACTGTATTACAGGATTGAAAATTGTAGTACACTTCCCTTCATGAGCACAGTAGTACAAGCCCGCCTGGACGAAGAAGCGCAGCAAGCCCTTGCCGAAGTCATCAAGCGCAATGGGTGGAGCACCTCGAAAGCAGTGCGAGAAGGCTTACGGCTGCTTGTGCAGCAGCAAGTCGGCGATGCTGCCAGTCGCATGATCGGCATTGGCATGTTCGCTTCCGGCGTCTCGGATATGGGATCAAACAAGAAGTATCTCGAAGGGCTGGGGAGCAACTCTGGCATGAGCAGAAAAAGTTCCTCGCAACTAAGGCGCAAGGCAAGCTGAGAATGCAGCCGATACTTTTGGATACTGGTGTTATCTTTGCCCTCTTCGACCAGGATGAAAGAGCGCATGCGCGTTGCGTGCGTGCCTTACAAGGACTTTTTCGCCCTCTCGTCACCTGCGAAGCAGTCGTAAATGAAAGCTGCTATTTACTCCGCCATAGGCCCGATGCAGTGGATGCCTTGCTTGCCAACTTCGCAAGCGGGCTTTTCCAAATCCGATTCGATCTCATGAACTCAGTTGTGCAAGTCCAGAAGCTTCTGGAGAAATATCGCGACACCCCAGCCGACTTCGCCGATGCCTGCCTGATTCAGATGGCCGACGAACTGGATACGGGAGACATCCTTACACTGGATAGTGATTTTCGCCATTATCGCTGGCGTAGAAACAGAACATTCCAGTTTTTGGTTTAGTTCGGAGTAGTATGCCTTTCGCCCGCAAATCCGCCAAGCCGAAAGCTCCACTCAACGAAGCCAGCCTCTACGACTACGCCCTCAAAGCCCTCGGCCGCTCCATGCGCACCGAATCCGAACTCCGCCGCCAGATGCGCCAGCGCGTAGAGCGCGGCGAACCCGGCGAAGCCATCATCACCACCGTCATCACGCGCCTCAAAGAACACGGCTACCTCGACGACAAATCCTTCGCGGAAACCTTCACTCGCCTCCGCGTAGAAAACGAAAAGCTGGGCCAACGAACAGTCCGCCAGAAGCTGGCGCAAAAAGGCGTCCCCGCACCCATAGCCAACGAAACCATAGAAGCCCGCTACGCCAACACAGACGAAGAAGCCCTCGCCCGCCAGCACATCGAGCGCAAGCGCCTCAAGAAGCCCGAAAACGAGAAAGAAACCGCCCGCATCATCCGCCGCCTCATAGCCGCAGGCTTCAGCACGCGAGTCATCTACAAGATTCTCCGCCAGTGGGAGATCCCCGAAGAAACCCTGAGCGCCCTCGACACCCTGGACGACGACCCGCCCGAGGAGTGAACCGCGGTTAAGCCTTCGGAGCCTTGCTCGCCAGAATCTCCAGCTTCTCCACCTGCGGCGGCGTAGCAAACAGTTCTTCCGCCTTGGCAAAAAGCGCCTTTGCAATCGCACCGGTCAGGTGCGCATTCCGGCCCTCTTCGTCCTTGAACGTATCGAAGATGCCGAACTTTGCCGGCCCAAGCTTCACCGCATACCAGCTTGTCGTTCCGGCCTCCTGCTCCGCCAGCGGCTGCGCTGACTTCAAAAACTCTTCCACTTCGTCTTCTTTTCCAGCTTTCGCCTCAAGCAACGCCAGAATCGCTAAAGTATCCATCTCGAATGCCTCCATATATCTGCTGCGTCTATCAGACGCAAAGCCGCTCAATCCAGTTGCACTCACCTCGATGAATTAGTCGCCTATTCATCAGCCAATGGAACTACCCATCGCAACATCCCGTACCTAAGGTACGATTGCCTCACGCCCGCAGGGAGGATTTCCCATAGTGTCCGCAACCACATCGAAGCTGGCGTCAGCCGCAGCCATTACCGGCGCAGACCTGCCGCTTCAGATCACGGGCCTAGTCAAGCGCTTCGGCACACTCACCGCCGTAGACGGTATTTCGCTCACCCTCGCGCCCGGCGAATGTCTCGGCCTGTTAGGCCCCAACGGCGCAGGCAAAAGCACGCTCATCCGCTCCATCGTAGGCCGCGTCATCCCCAATCGAGGCACCGTCTCCATCTTCGGCAACGCCGCCCAGAGCCAGGCCGCCCGCAACGCCCTCGGCTGGATCCCGCAGGAACTCGCCATCTACCCGCGCCTCACCTGTGCAGAAAACCTCATCGCCTTCGGCCGCTATCACGGCCTCTCCGGCAGCAAGCTCAAAGAACAATCCGCCTGGTGCCTCGAGTGGGCCGCACTCACAGACCGCGCCAAAACCGTGGCAGGCCAGCTCTCCGGAGGCATGAAGCGCCGCCTCAACATGGCCCTCGGCATCATCCACCAGCCCAAAGTAGTCCTCATGGACGAGCCCACCGTGGGCGTCGATCCGCAATCCCGCAACCGCATCTTCGAAATGATTGAAGCCCTTCGCGCCCACGGCACCTCGCTCATCTACACCACGCATTACATGGAAGAAGCCGAGCGCCTCTGCGATCGCATCGCCATCGTCGACCACGGCAAGATCATCGCCGAAGGCACTTACGCCGAACTCGTCCGCAGCTCCTTCGGCACCCGCAGCCAGGTCGTCGCCCGGGTCACCGGCACGCCGCAAACCATCGCAGAATGGGCCTCCCGTCATACCGGCCGCATCGTTGAGGGAACAGCGGAATTCACCGTCGAACAGCCGACTGAAGTCTCCACCATCCTCGCCGACGCCGCATCTTCCAACATCGAACTAGAAGATTTAGCCCTGCGCCGCCCCAATCTCGAATCCGTCTTCCTCCACCTCACCGGAAGGGAGCTTCGCGACTAATGTTTGCCATCATTCAGACCGCCTTCGCCAGCCTGCGCCGCGACAAAGCCGCGCTCGCGCTCGCCTTCATCCTGCCCATCGGTTTCTTCAGCATCTTCGCCATTATCTTCGGCAGCATGCATGACACCGTGCCCCGCGTAAAAACCATCCTCGTCGATCAGGATCACTCCGATGCCTCGCAGAGCCTCGTGAATGCCCTCGCTCATGAAGACACGCTCATGGTCTTCACCCATCCTGACGCAACCAAAGCCCAGCCAAACCCACCAGCCTACGACGCACAATCCGCAGAAGCGGCCGTCAAAGCCGGCGATGTCTCCGTAGCGCTCATCATTCCCCAGGGCTGGGGCGCGCACCCCATCTCCTTCGGCCCGGATTCAGGGACAACAACACCCAAAATCCAGCTACTCAATGACTCCAGCGACGCCATCGCTCCACAAGTCGTCAGCGGAATGTTGCAGAAAGCAGCCATGACCGCTCTCCCCGCCACCATGGCCGAGATGGGCCGGCAGTACACCGAGAAATACGTAGGCTCACTCACACCCGCGCAGAAAAAGCAGTGGAACGATAATCTCGCCTACCTCAAAAAACTCCAGCAGAACCGCACCCAGAGAGGCACATCCTCCACCACAAACTCGGCTTCTTCCGGCTCGGGCTCAGCCGGCATGATCAGCGTCCAGACCCGCGCCGTTCTCGGCGAATCGAAGAACAAGCCCATGATCTCCTACTACGCCGCGGCCGTCGGAGTCATGTTCCTGCTTTTCACTGCGTCCAACTCCGCCGGCGCGCTCCTCGATGAGTCTGACAGCGGTACACTCGACCGCGTCCTGAGCTCGCACATCGGTATGACCACCTTGCTCGCCGGCAAGCTCACCTACAACACCCTGCTCGCCTTCACGCAGCTCAGCGCCATGTTCATCTTCGGCTGGGCCGTCTTTCACCTCGATCTTTGGGCCCACATCGGCGGCTTCCTCGTCATGGGCCTAAGCACAGCCGTCTCCGTGGCCGCCTTCGGAATGCTCCTCGCCAGCCTGGCCAAAACCCGCGCTCAGCTCGGAGCCATATCCACGCTGCTCATCCTCACAATGTCCTCCATCGGCGGCAGCATGTTCCCCAAGTACCTGATGAGCGACGCCATGCAGAAAGCCGGCCAGTTCACGCTCAATTCCTGGGCCATTGACGGCTTCACCAAGGTCTTCTGGCGCGACCAGCCCGTCACCGCCCTCTGGCCGCAGGTCGCAGTTCTACTCGGCGCAGGAGCAGTGCTCTTTCTGCTGGCCCGCCGCTTCGCCCGCCGCTGGGAGTTCTCTTAAAAGCAGGGAATAGGGAATAGGGAATAGGGAATCGGGAGCAGCTGTCCACCGTCCCACCAAAAACCGTAGTCATGACCGCAACTTCCGCTCCACCGCAAAAGACCGTCATCCCGCAACTTCCGTTCCACCACAAAAGACCGTCATCCTGACCGTAGCCGTTTTTCAGGCGGAGGGAAGGACCTGCTTTTGTTTTTCACCAGCTCCGCCAGCCCCACTAACTCCGCGCATTACACTGAAAGAGCCATGCAATACCGATCAGGAAACGAAATCCGCGAAACATTTCTGCGCTTTTTTGAGTCGAAGTCGCACCGCCGCGTGCACTCGTCCTCGCTCGTGCCCGCCAACGACCCCACGCTGCTCTTCACCAACGCGGGCATGAACCAGTTCAAAGACGTCTTCCTCGGCGCAGAAAAGCGCGACTACTCCCGCGCCACCACCTCGCAGAAGTGCGTCCGCGCCGGCGGCAAGCACAACGACCTCGAGAACGTAGGCTTCACCCGCCGCCACCACACCTTCTTCGAGATGCTCGGCAACTTCTCCTTCGGCGACTACTTCAAGCGCGAAGCCATCGCCTACGCCTGGGAGCTCATCACCAGCCCCGAGTGGTTCGGCATCCCGAAAGACAAGCTCTACGTCACCATCTTTGAAGGCGACAGCAGACGTGCGGCCGCGACGATGAAGCCGAACAGCTCTGGATGGAAGTCGGCGTCCCCAAAGAACGCATCTTCCAGTACGGCGTCAAAGACAACTTCTGGCAGATGGGCGAAACCGGCCCCTGCGGTCCCTGCTCCGAGATCTTCTACGACATGGGCCTCGAAGCCAGCGAACACGGCAAAGACCTGCCCTTCGGCCAGGACGACGCCCGCTACGTAGAGATCTGGAACCTCGTCTTCATGCAGTTCGACCGCTCCGCTATCGTCGATCCCGCAACCAAGGCGACAACATACAAACTCACCCCACTGCCCAAACCCTCCATCGACACCGGCATGGGCCTCGAGCGCGTCTCCGCAGTCCTGCAAGGCAAGCTCTCCAACTTCGAAACCGATCTCTTCACGCCGCTCATCGCAAAGGCCGCCGAACTCACGAACGTTGCAAATGAAGTCTCCAACGCTTCGCTCCGCATCATCGCCGACCACGCCCGCGCCGCAACCTTCTTAATCAATGACGGCGTGGTGCCTTCAAACGAAGGCCGCGGCTACGTACTCCGCAAAATCCTTCGCCGCGGCATCCGCCACGGCCGCCTGCTCGGCCAGGAAAAGCCTTTCCTCTTCGAAATGGTCTACGCCGTCCGCGACGAGATGCAGGGCGCATACCCTGACCTGATCGACTCCGCCGACCGAGTAGCGAAAGTCATTGAAGCCGAAGAGAAGCAGTTTGATCGCGTGCTTTCAAAGGGAGCCGCGGAATGGGACCGTATCATTGTTCAACAACTAAACTCGATATATGGAAAGCAATGGGAGTTTCGCCAGGGTCTCAAGAGCGTCGTTACTCCGGAAACTGCGGCCAGATTTGATTTGGGCACAGCTCCGATGTTGATGTTGGAGCCAGTAAATGAACTTGAAATTGAGGAAGTAATAGCCCAGGGAGTTCCAGATGCGCTGGCTGCACCGCTCCTTGAGGAATGGCACAAGCTCAAGAGTGCTAAACCTCTGGTTTCAGGAGAAGATGCCTTTCATCTCTACGAGACATTTGGTTTGCCTCTCGATTTCATGACGGATGCTGCTCGTGATGCAGGCATTGGTTTCGACATGGAAGGCTTCGAAGCCGCCCGCTCCGAAGAGCAAGCACGCGCCCGCGCAAGCTGGAAAGGCGGCAGCCAGAAGACCGCCAGCCCCGCCTACCGCGAGCTACCCAAAACCATCTTCGAAGGCTACAAGCAGCTCACTTCGACCAACTCCGAAGTCCTCGCCATCGTGAAAGACGGCGCAGGCGTCCCCGCCGCCAAAGCCGGCGAGCTGGTCGATGTAGTCCTCGACCACACCAGTTTCTACGGCGACTCCGGCGGCCAGATCGGCGACACAGGCGTCTTCCTCTCCACCGACGGCAACACCACAGTCGCCGAAATCCAGGGCTGCGTCCTCCCGGTGCAAGGCGTCCGCGCCCATCGCGCGCTTCTCAAGCAGGACCTCGCCGTAGGCGACCACGTCAACACCGTAGTCGATGGTCAACGCCGCGATTCCATCAAGCGCAACCACACCGGCACGCACCTGCTCCACGCCGCTCTGCGCCAGGTCCTCGGCAGCCACGTAAAGCAGGCCGGCTCGCTCGTCGATCCCACCCGCCTCCGTTTCGACTTCTCCCACTTCGCTCAGGTCGCCGACGAAGAGCTGCAGGAGATCGAAACCATCGTCAACCGCGAAATCCTCTCCAACGCCAAAGTCGAAACCCTGGAAGATGTGCCCATTGATGTAGCCGTCAACGAGTACCACGCCATGGCCCTCTTCGGTGAAAAGTACGGCGACAAAGTCCGCGTCGTAAAGCTCTCAGATGGTTTCTCAACTGAACTCTGCGGCGGCATCCACACCGGCGCAACAGGCGAAATCGGCCTCCTCAAGCTCACCAGCGAATCTGCAGTCTCCTCCGGCGTCCGCCGCGTAGAAGCCATCAGCGGCTTCGGCTCGCTAGACACCTTCCGCCGCGACTTCGAAGTAGAAAAGCTAGCCGCGCGCCTCGCACCGTCTCCATCACTCGGCCCTGCAGAAGCGCTTGACGCCAGGTTCCTCTCGCAGGAAGAAGAGCTCAAAAAACTCCGCCGCGAACTCGACGACCTCCGCATGAAATCCGCCTCCGGAGGACTCGACGAAGTCCTCGCCTCAGCCGTTGAAATCAAAGGCGTCAAGGTTCTGCGTCATCGCGCCGATCAGCTAGAGCGCGGCCAGCTCCGCACTCTCGTAGACAACCTCAAGCAGAAGGCCGGTGAATCCGTGGTCGTCCTGGCCAGCGCCCAGCCCGAGGGCAAAGTCGCGATTATTGCCGGCGTCACCCCCGGCCTCATCAAACGCATCCAGGCAGGAAAGCTCGTCGGCGCAGTCGCAAAGCTCGTCGGCGGCGCAGGCGGCGGCAAGCCCGACATCGCAGAAGCCGGCGGCAAAGACCCATCGCAGATCGGCGCAGCCCTCGAAGCCGTCCCGCAAATCGTCAGCGACCTCCTCGCCTGAGAGGAGGCCGCTGACATGCTGCCAGCTGACATTCCATCTCTCCGCGCCGCCCTGCTCGCCTGGTACCACGCCAACAAGCGTGACCTGCCCTGGCGTAGAACGCGCGATTCCTACGCCATCTGGGTCTCAGAGATCATGCTGCAGCAGACCCGCGTCGCCGCAGTCATTGACCGCTATAACGCATTCCTCGAGCGTTTCCCAACCATCGCCACACTCGCACAGGCATCCGAGCAGGATGTACTAGCCCTCTGGAGCGGCCTCGGCTACTACCGCCGCGCCCGCATGATGCACAAGGCCGCTCAGTCTCTCGCCGCCGAAGGCCGCGCCACCCTCCCCGTCGCATCCGCAGATCTCCGCAAGCTCCCCGGCATCGGAGCATATACCTCTGCGGCCATCGCCAGCATCGCCCACGATGAACCCGTTGCAGTTGTAGATGGCAATGTCGAACGAGTGATCTGTCGCCTTGCGGGCTGGGAAGAGGCCGCCGGTGCCGGGGTGACCATACAGGATCGGGAAATCCAATCGTTAGCGAACCGTCTCCTCGATTCCACCCAACCCGGCGATTTTAACCAGGCAATGATGGAACTCGGCGCCACCATCTGCCTGCCGCGCAATCCGCAGTGCATAACCTGCCCACTCTTTAAAGCATGCCTGACCCGCGGCGAACACAAAACCACCTCCCGGCCAAAAATGCAGCGCCGCACAATCGGCTATGCGCTCGTTCTCCGCAAAAACCGAAGTAAGCAAGCCATAAAGGAAGTTTTGCTAGAGCAGCGCTCCCAGGCGCAGTCGGTTATGCCCGGCTTATGGGAGCTGCCCATGCTCCGCTCCCCGGAAATCCCGGAAGAGCACCAGCTCCTCACCGTCCGCCATTCCATCATGCAGGTCAACTACGATGTCCGCATCCGCTCTGCAACTGCAAAAACCATCCTTGACCTGACTGTCGAAGCCGGTGAGCGCTACTGGATCTCGCTGGCGAAAGCAGGACAACTGCCACTGACAGGTCTCACTCGGAAGATACTGACTCGCCTCAAGCTGCTGGACTAGCCATCCGGGTTATCTTTAAAAACAACCATGATTTGTGAGGAAACGCGCATGTACGCAAAACTTCTCGCCCTCGCCGCCGCATTTGTGGCCTCCGCGGCCGCCCAGCAACTGCCGGTCCCTGCCATCGCCGGCCTTCCTCCAGCCGCGCGTCAGGCGGCGGAGTCCATTGACCCCGAGCATATGCGCGCGCACGTTCGCTTTCTCGCACTCGATCTGCTGGAAGGCCGCGGCCCCGGCACGCGCGGCGATCAGCTTGCCGCCGAATACATCGCTACACAATTCGCGCTCAACGGGCTCACCCCCGCAGGGGATAACGGAAGCTGGTTTCAGAAGGTCCCGCTCTATGCCGTCCACACGCTGGACGACAAAACGGCATTTTCGCTCGTTCCATCAAGCGGCGCGCCTATTTCCCTCGCATACAACACCGACATCGTCGCGAAGGACCAGACTGGTGAGCAAGCCGCCGATATAGATGCGCCAATTGTCTTCGTAGGCTATGGCATCCACGCGCCGGAATATCACTGGGATGATTACGCTGGTGTCGACCTCAAGGGCAAAGTCGCGCTCGTCATCGTGAACGAACCTCCCTCAGACGACGAAAAGTTTTTCAAAGGCAAGGCGCTCACCTACTACGGCCGCTGGACCTATAAGTATGAAGAGGCCGCACGCCGCGGAGCCGTTGGAGTTCTCATTATTCATCGCACAGATCTCGCCAGCTACGGCTGGCAGGTCGTACGCGACTCGCAGATCATCGAAAAGAGCTACCTTCAAGGAGATCCGCTGGCTACACTGAAAGCAGCCGCGTGGATTCAGCACGACGTAGCGCAAAAGCTCTTCGACGCAGCCAACTTCGGTAATGTGGATGATCTGATCACGAAAGCCGGCAAGCCTGGCTTTCACGCCGTCGAACTGCCTATCCACCTCAAAGGCCACATCGAAAGCCGTGTGCGGCGCTACGACTCCACCAATGTCGTGGCCAAAGTTTCCGGCGCGGCCTCGGGTTCAAACGCTGTCTTCTACACGGCGCACTACGATCACCTGGGCATCGACCCGAGCGCCAAGGGCGATGGCATCTACAACGGTGCGGCAGACAACGGCACCGGCTGCGGCATCCTGATTGAAATGTCCCGCGCCTTTGCCCAATCGAAGCAGCGTCCTCCGCACGATATGTATTTTGCCGCTGTTACCGCAGAAGAGCAGGGCCTTCTAGGCTCCCAATACCTCGGGATGCATCCGCCCGTGCCTGCAGGAAAGATCACGCTGGATCTCAATTACGACATGCTGCTGCCCATCGGCATCCCGCGTTCGGTCACATTGGGAGGTGCAGAGCGTATCGATTTCTGGTCCTCCGTGCAATCCGTTGCAAAAGACTTTGACTTGAAGCTTTTGCCGGATCCAACTCCAGGTGCAGGACATTACTACCGCTCGGATCATTTCTCACTCGCGCGTGTGGGCATCCCGGCTTTCTCGGTGGATGAGGGCGAACTCTTCGAGGGCCACGACGAAGCCTGGGGCCGCGCACAATTCGAGGACTATGTGGCGCACCACTATCATCAGCCGTCCGATGAGTATCAACAGAGTTGGGATTTCCGTGGCAATGCCAAGCTGGCTCAGTTCGGTTTTGTGCTCGGCTGGCTTGCCAGCGAGCAGTCGAAGCCGGTCGAGTGGCAGCCCGGTGATGAATTTGAAGCCGCTCGAAAGAAGAGCCAGTAATAACTGCACTCAGGATGCAATCCTGTTGACCTGCGCCCATCTCTTCAGAGATGGGCGTGTCTTTTATCTCAATTGTGATAGTTGTGCCGTTTAGCCTGTTTCTTGCTATAGTCTTCGCAGAATTGCAGCGTTTGATGATTCCAGTCACGCACATCCATGGATGTACTCATCCATTCCTGAGGGGAAACACCTGAAATGCATTTCTCCACCGCCGCACTGATCGGCATCGCTGCCATTCTGGGCCTTCTCGTTGTGCCGCGCGCGCTGCAGCGTTTTCGCCTGCCGTCGCAGCTCACCTGCTTTATCTTCGGCGTGCTTATCGCCATCTTTTACCCGCCGCTTGTAGGTGATCGCGTCAATGCTGTTATGGCCACGCTCGGCATTGCATCGCTCTTCCTGCTGGCGGGGCTTGAAGTCGATCTGGTTGAAATCCGCCGTCAGCTTCCTCGGCTTACTTTGTATTTAGCGATCCGCGCGCTGATTCTGGGTGCTATTGCGTGGCTTGCTGTTCGCTATATGCAAATGGCGTGGCAGCCCGGTCTCCTTATTGGGCTTGGCATTATGACGCCATCCACCGGTTTTATTCTCGACACACTTCCTAATTCTGGGCTTTCGCCGCAGGAGCAATCGGAAGTTTCCATCAACGCAATCGCCGGAGAGATTGCCGCTCTTGTGGTGCTCTTCTTTGTTTCTCAGTCCAGCTCGCTTACTACGCTTGGTCTTTCGAGCCTGATCCTGGTCCTGCTTATTTTGATTACGCCGTTCTTCTTTCTTTTTCTTGGCAAATACGTTGTTCCTTATGCGCCCGGATCAGAGTTTTCTCTTTTGTTGCTGGTGGGAATTATCTGCGCTGTCATTACTCAGAACATCGGTGTTCATTACCTCATTGGTGCATTTATCGCTGGTCTCGTTGCCAGCCTCCTCAGCGATCGTATGGCTACGCTTGCATCACCTGAAAATCTACATGCGGTGCGGCTGTTTGCTTCTTTCTTTATTCCGTTCTACTTCTTTGAAGAAGGCATGCATGTTCCGGCGGATGCGCTTGTTCTCCCTGCGTTGTTATGGGGACTGGGAATTTGCGTTGTTGCCATTCCGCTTCGTATTGGCAAGAACTGGCTGCAGGCTCGCTTTGTTTCCCGCAATGATGCTCGCGGAGCCTTTCGCATTTCTATTGCTCTCATTCCTACGCTGATTTTTACGCTGGTGATAGCCGAGATTCTGCGGGACACCTTTCATATTCCGGATGCGCTCTATGGCGGACTGCTTGTCTATGCGGCTGTTACCACAATTCTTCCCTCGCTGGTGTTGCCTGGCTTGAAGGTTGTTGAGATGGAATCTTCAGTTTCCGTAAGTTAGACTGTGCTCCACAGTTTTCCAAATAATTTAGTTTGTGCGGCTTGCAGCAACTTCCACAGTTTGCGTGCAAAATCCTTATGCGTCTTTGTATGCGAACTGTGGAACTGTGCACTAAAACGGAAAGGTCCGAACCAAAGGGTTCGGACCTTTTTTGTGTACTGTAATAAGTATGACAGAAAGCGCGAATTAATGTGAAAAAGTTATCCACAGATTGAAGAAATATTTTCAGTGGGGAGTGTCCACAGCTTTGCGGTCGATCCTGAAAATTGGAGACAGATTTATGCCAGTAAGATTCCGTTATCTGTTACCTGCTCTCTTTCTGCTGCAGATGGGCTTTGCTCAGGAGGCCAGCTTTCGAATCACTCCACTGCGCCCTGTAGAAGAACTGCGTGCGGAGGCACTCAAGGCTAAGCCACCGCAGGAAGAAGGAAGCTTTCGCAAAGCCGATCTGGTGGAACTCGTGAAACTCGATCCAACCATCAAGCTGGACATCCGCTATGCCACTACCAACAACTTTCTAGGCACTCCGGTCTACACGCAGGCGCGGGCTTTTCTGCAGCGCCCCGCGGCAGAGGCGCTGGTGCGTGCGCACCACGAGCTTGCGAGCAAAGGTTATGGACTGATCATCCACGATGGATATCGGCCCTGGTACGTGACTGAAATCTTCTGGAATGCCACCCCGGACGACAAAAAGATCTTTGTCGCCAATCCGGCCAAGGGATCTGTTCATAACCGGGGCTGCGCTGTGGATCTGTCTCTATACGACCTGAAGACCGGCAAGGAAGTGAAGATGCCGAGCGGTTATGACGAGATGACCGAGCGTGCGTTTCCCACCTACACAGGCGGTACAGATGGCGAGCGCGCCCTGCGTGAACTTTTGCGGCAGGCGATGGAGGCGCAGGGGTTCGCGGTCAATCCCAAGGAATGGTGGCATTTTGATTACAAGGACTGGAAACTGTATTCAATTGGCAATGCGCGCTTCGAGGACTTGGGACTCTAGGCATTCCTAGCTACTCGGACTCTACGAAGGAAGATCCGCAAAGAGAAACTTCCACGAAGTATCGAGATAAAGCCATCGCTGCGCGCCGAACCAACTGGTGGGCACGGATGGAATATGCAGCAGGGTGTGGCCGCCCGCGCACATCATCTCGGTTCCATTCCATCCAAGGAAAGTTTGAGACGCGAGCCCCACTCGCGCGGGATGCGTTACATGGCGCAGGCAAACAGGGCATCGCTGTTGCTGTTCCATGATTGCCCAGCGAAAGCCGAGTAGACAGAGCAGGAAGTTTGCAATGAGCTGCACCAGCTCCGCCATTTCCGAATAGGCTGAAACGCGGAGATAGGCAATATCAAGCGACGCAAAGTAAGCGATGGCTGCAACGAGTGAGAGTTTTGCCACGAGAAAGAGCCAGCGCTTCAACTGCAATCTCCAGGATGGGCGATGGGCGCTGAAGCTTGACTCGCTCATGGAGACCGAGGTAACTGCCGGAAGCGCCAGCAGTGCCAGAAGAAGCGCGAAGAGATAAATTCTCACGGGTCCGGCCGCATGATCGACGATTCTTATGCCGCAGAAGTTCGATTCGTGATCCCCGGTTCCGCGAACTGTGACGGAGATTTGATCGGAGACCATGGCATCCTGACCATAGCGCGTAAGATGCGCGATCACGTATCCCCATTTGGTTCCAATGTCTGAGTCGAGTGTAGCGTTCGATGCGAGAAGCCAGATATCCGGCTTGGAAGGCAACTTCCATGAGCTGCAGGGAAGTACACCGGCGATTCTGACCGTTCGTCCACCTATCTGCATGACATGGCCGGCAATATGCGGATTCGAGCCGAAGTTCTGAACCCACGCTTCATAACTGAGAACGGCTTCCGGGAGACTTTTGCCATCTCCGGCGGCCTCATTGGCTTGTTGGCGGAGGGGAAGCCCCAGCAGAGCCATCATGTCTGTGCTGGCGAGAGCTACCGTGAATGTGCTGCTGCGGCCTGTTGGAAGAACTCCGGCCTGTGATTCAGTTCGATAAAAGGCCAGCCCATCAAAGTACCGCTGATAACTCGATTTCCAGCTGCGAAATTCTGCCAGGGAGACAGCAGGCGTGTCACTTGCAGAATCCGCTGCTGCGATCACGATTAGGTTCGAATGCAGAGGGTGAAGGACTGTATCGAATTCCGCTCCGACAGACGGCACCAGACGTGAGAGTATGGCGCAGAAAACGGCGAGCGTCGCGAGGCAGAGAAGACATTGCGCAGGAGAGCTTAGTATGGGCTCGGCTTCTCTGCTTTCCTTGCGCCATTGCCGGCGCAGACAGAATGCATCTGCAAATGAGCCGAGGCAGAAGGGAATGGTTTGCAGGCCATCTCTGATGCCGTATGCGCCGCGCATCACATACCAGAGCTCCGTCTGCCACTCGTGAAGCCATTCGGTACGGCGCCTTGCCGGCAGCAGGACGGATGCTGTGTGCAGCAAAATGATGCAAAATGCGCGGAGGGCCAGGTTCAGAAGACGGTTCATGCTTTGGCGGCCTCCTGCGAGGGGAAGAGGCGTTCCAAAAGCGGATAGCGCTTGCGCGAGGACTCAAGCGCGGTGCGGCCTGCGGCAGTGAGCTTGTAATACTTGCGCGGCGGGCGTTGCTCGGCATCGGCGATGGACTGGCGTTCCCACTGCGAACGGATGAGCTCATCGCGCTCCAGCCGGCGCATGGCGGGATATACCGTTCCGCTGGGCAGCCCGGTTGCCTCCATGACGCTGAATCCGTAGACGTATCCGGCATGGATCGCCTGGAGAATGATGGCAGCCGTGTGGGAAAGTTTTGCATCGCCAGCCATGGCGGAATTGTACCTATGTAGCAAACTACTTGACAACTGAAAAATTGTGATTATGCTGAATGCTACATAGGGGTACCCGTTCCTGTGTTCTGGAGGCCGGCATGCTGGAGGCGCAACACCTGTTTCGAAGTTTTCGCGGTATCCCTGCCGTAAGTGATGTGAGCTTTCGTCTGGATGCGGGTGAAATTATTGGATTTCTTGGACCGAATGGTGCGGGAAAATCGACGACGGTGAAGATGATTACTGGCATGCTTCGCGCCAATGATGGCCGCGTGCTGTTTGAAGGCAGGGATATTCGCGAAGACATGGTGGCGTATCGCGGCATGCTCGGGTACGTGCCGGAAGAGGCGCATCTTTACTCGTATCTTTCGGGACTGGAATACCTGCAGCTTGTGGGACGCCTGCGTGGGATGAGTGAGGCGCTGATTGAGACCAAGGCCACGGAGCTGTTGAAACTGCTGCAGCTTGGATCGTGGCAGCACTCGCCGGTTTCTACCTATTCGAAGGGGATGCGGCAAAGAGTTCTGATTGCCGCGGCGTTGCTGCATAATCCGAAGCTGCTGATCTTTGATGAGCCGCTCTCGGGGCTGGATGTGACGTCGGCGCGTCTGTTCAAGGATCTACTGGAGATGCTGGCCGCGGAGGGCAAGGCGGTGCTCTACATCTCGCATGTGCTGGAAGTGGTGGAGCAGGTTTGCAATCGAGTCATCGTGATTGCCAAGGGCAAGGTGCTTGCCGATGCGCCGCCTGCGGAACTGGCGACGATGATGAGCCTGCCCAATCTGGAGCATGTGTTTGCGCAGCTTGTGCAGCAGCAGGATACGCGCTCCGTGGCGCAGCAGATCAGGGAGGTCATGCAGATATCCCATGCCTGAATACATTGAGCGGCTTTTTCAACGGACGGAATCTCCAGCGATGTCATTGAATGCGCAAGCAGCGTTGGGGCCTGTGCGGCAGCCTGAGCGCAGTCAGCTTTCGCACCTGGTTCGCCATTTTCTGGAACGATTTTTCAACCATGAAATGGAATCTGCCGATGGGAGCGCTAAGACGCGCATGGTTCTGATGGCATTCGCGGCAGGGCTGCCAGGATTTGTTGTTGCGATGTATTTATGGCCGGTATATCACCCACTGATTCTTCGTTCGACGCATCCGAGCGCGCTCCCTGGGCGGCCGCCGTATTGGGTGCAGGTGAATCATCATTTTTTCTTTGTGATGTATTCGCTGGTGGCAATGGGGCTGGCAGCGGTGTATGAGTGGGACTTGTTTTTTCCTGATCTGCTGGATGTGCTGGTGCTGGGAACGCTGCCGATATCGCGCGGCAGAATGTTTCTTTCGCGTGTGGCCGCAATCGGGGTATTGATTTTTGGTTTTCTTTTTGATGCGAATGTTCTTGCGCCGGCGGTGCTTGTGGCCGCGACCGATCCGCCGGATGTGATGCGCTTTCTCGCGGGGCATTGCGTTGCAGTGGTTATGGCAGGCGTGTTTTCGGCGGCGGCTGTTCTGGCTTTTGAGGGCTTGTTGATTGCGGTGATGGGGGATGGGCTGTTTCAAAGGATATCGCTGGCGGTGCAGGGCGTTGCGGTGGCTGCGCTGGTGGTGTTGCTGCTGCTGTTTCCGATGATTGCCGGTGTTACGCCTGCGCTCATTGAGTCGCGTGCCCGGATTGTGTTCTGGATGCCGCCGTACTGGTTTCTGGGGGCCGATCAGTGGTTGATTGAAGGCGGGTCTGTGCTTCCTGTCTTTGCAACGCTGGCGAAGATTGGATGCGTGGCGACTCTGGTAGCTGTTGGGGCGGTGATGGCGGTCTATCCGGTGGCGTATGCACGGCGTGTGCGGCAGCTGGTGGAGGGATCGGGAAGACAGTCTCGAGCGAGGGGCGCGTGGGCCCCGGTGTGGTGGCTGTTGCATGGCACTGTGGTGCGATCTGCTGAGGGGCGTGCGGCGTTTCACTTTATCCAGCAGACGCTGCAACGGGTGCCGCGCTACCGAATTTATCTGGTGCTGTATGGCGGCGTGGGGTTGTCGATCCTGGTGGCGACGGTGCTGCGTTTTACGGCGCGGGGAGGACAACTGCATGCAGAGATTTCTGCGGATGGAGTGCGTGCGGCGATTGGCATGATGACTTTCTGGGCGGTTGCGGGGCTGAGGACGGCGCTGGGATCGCCGGGGAATCGGCAAGGCGGGTGGGTATGGCGGTTTCTGCATGGAAGTCCACCGCAGTTTGAGATGACGCTGCAAAAATTGCTGGCGGCGAAGATGTGGGTGATGCTGTGCAGCGTGGCGCTGACGGTGGGCGCGCTTTTCATGTTTCGAGCGATTGAGCCGCGGGAGCTTCTGGGGGCGCAGGCAACGGTCGCGCAACTGATTGTTGCGGCGGGGATGTGTGTACTGCTTACGGATGCCGGGTTTCTGCAGGTGGTGACGGTGCCTTTTACAGGCGGAGGTCCGCAGAAAGAGGAGAATCTTGCCTTTACGCTGCTGAAGTTCTTTACATTCTTTCCGTTGATTGTGTGGCTTTCGGGGTTTTCAGAGGAGTGGATTGAGGCTGGCTGGCTCCATGCAGGAGCTGCGGTGACTGTGATCGTGGTGGCGCATTTGTGGCTGCGGTGGAAATACATGGAGAACGTGCGGATGTATTGCGGCGAGATTGAGCTTGAGGATGGGGAGGATGATTTTCCGATGAAGCTGGGACTGCGGTATTAATGGGCGATTGTGAAAAATCGTTGATTGTGTCGGGTTTCGGGATGCTGGGCGCGAGAGCGCCGTGGGCGAGCGTTTAGCATGGAGGAGTAGGCAAGATTACAGAAAATCCCCAAGGAGGAAGCAGAATGGCAAGCAAGGCTAGCGCGGTTTGGACAGGTTCCCTGAAGGAAGGCAAAGGCACGATTTCGACAGCAACGGGTGTTCTGAAGAACGCCAACTACTCGTTCGCGACGCGGTTTGAGGGCGCTGACTCGGGCACGACGCCGGAAGAGCTGATTGCTGCGGCGCACGCGAGCTGCTTCTCGATGGCTCTGGGCGCACAGCTTGGCGGCTCAGGGCTGACGCCGGAGTCGATTGAGACTGAGGCTGCCGTAACGCTGGCCAAGGTGGATGGCGGTTTTGCGATCACCAAGATCACGCTGACGACCAAGGCGAAGGTTCCCGGTGCAACCGAGGAAGTATTCAACACAGCGGCTGCGAATGCCAAGGCTGGCTGCCCGATCTCGAAGCTGTTTGCGAACAACACTGAGATTGAGCTGGACGCCAAGCTGGTGTAGTTTTTCTGAAGGCGCACTTTGCAAGGGCCGATTCCGTCAGGGGTCGGCCTTTTGCTTTGCGTTCAGCAGGCGATGAAGAGGTCACGACGCATGTCTGTTGAGGGGTGAATCCATTGACATACGGGGCGTGATCTGCGAAACTCGAAATTGATGCCGGTCAGCGTTTTACCTGACCCATGTCTCGTGCCGAAGTGGCGGAATTGGCAGACGCGCTTGGTTCAGGTCCAAGTACTCGCAAGGGTGTGGGGGTTCGAGTCCCTTCTTCGGCACCAAATTCATTAGATTTTGTAGTACACAGGGCCCGAAAGGGCCTTTTATTATTTTGTGGGCCGATTTTCGGTCGCCATATTCAGCTTCGTCTGCTGAGGTACTAAAGATGTCGCAGTCCTATACCTATGCGAACCCGGTGCTCTCACTGTGGCAGGCGGCAGTGGCTGAGGTGCAGCGCCGTCATGAAAGTGATCCTAGCGGGATGTCGACGGCAACCGGCATGAGAATGTCCCTGGTTGCGATGCTTCCGCAGGATGATTTGATGGCTCCGGCGCGAATGATCGGTGAACCGGTTGCGGCCGGAATGCCGATGAGCATGGATGTGATTGCGGCTACGCCGGCTGGAGCCGCACCGCATGGACTTGCGCCGATGACTGTGGCCGGAACGATCGGCGATTGCGCCAAAGCGGCGGCGAAATTTTTGTGGGCGGAGATTTCGGGCAATCAGGATCAATCGCAGTTGCTCGCCGGCGAACTGAAGGGTTCGCAGTGTGATCCGATATGGGCTGAATGTCTGACGACCTACCTCGGGTACAAGATATCGGGCGGTTCACTGCCGTACAGACCGAGTCTGAATCCTGTTATAGACCTTGGCGCCGCGACAAAGTTGGCCATCCTTGGGGACTGGGGAACAGGTGACGACGTTGCGGTCAACCTTCTGCAGCAGATAGCTCTTCTCCAACCCGATGTGCTGATTCATCTCGGCGATGTCTATTACGCAGGCACCCAATCGGAAGAGCAGACCAACTTTCTGGATATTTGCCGGCAGATTCTCGGCAGCAAGATTCCCGTGTTTAGCCTATGCGGCAACCACGATATGTACTCGGGCGGCAACGGCTATTACTGGCTCGTGGATCAGCTTGGCCAGCAGGCAAGCTACTTCTGCCTGCAGAATGCGAACTGGCAGTTTCTGGCGATGGACACAGGCCATAATGACAATGACCCGTTGACGGTAAGCACCAACATGACGAGCCTGATTGCCGGAGATACCTGGGCAGAAGCGAACTGGCACGTCGAAAAGATCAATCAGGCTGGCGGACGTCGCACTGTGCTGTTATCGCACCATCAATTATTTTCCGCGTTTGCTTCCGTAGGCAGCGTTGATGGCAATGCCTTCGCCTACAATCCGAATCTTTATGGTAACTTCCACGAAGTGATTTCTGAGGTCGCGCTCTGGTTCTGGGGGCACGAACACACATTGGCGCTTTATTCGCCATACATGGGACTGCAGAAGGGGCGCTGCCTTGGTGCTTCGGCAGTGCCGGTGTTTACGGATCAGCAGAAATATCAGTCAGCTGCGGGACTCCAGACGTATCAGGGTGCGCCGATGCCTGAGTGGGATTCCAATGTGGTACTGGGAAACAATGGCACAGTCTACAACAATGCCTTCGCCATGATGACGTTGAATGGATCGTCGGCCACGGTGGCCTACTATCAGGTGCCACCACTCAAAACTGCTATGCAATTTCCTGTAAGAGATATTCTCTAGGCGCACATCGCGGCACAGAGATAAGCGGACCGAAGGCCTATTGAATGGAGAAAAGAGGCTCGGTTGCGGTCTCCTGCTCCATTCGATCTACCACTCCCGCAATCGTTCGGGCCAAGCGCAGAAGAGCCTGTTCTCGTTCTGTGAGAAGCTGTTCGTGTGAGGCTTCCAGGGAATCGAGCAGCGGAACGAGCCGCGGCACAAGTGGCGGGATGGCGATCGAGTCGTGCTCTGCTGCCGGCGTCGCGGGAGTATTAGCCTCGGGTCTGACCTGGCTCTCGAGGTGCTCAGCAATGCGACGAAAGACCTGGCTGCATGTGAGGCGGAACTGGTTTTCGATGCGATAGAAGTTCCTTTCGCGCATTGCCGGATCGGCAAAGACACGGAACTGAAGCAGAGGGGACTGCAGCAGGTAGAAAGTGCGCTCTGCAGCCTGCCAGCGACGAATGCGGTCGCGTGCGGCCATGTGTCCGGCGCGCTGCTGGCCGGTCTCAAACGGTACAGCGTCCGATTGTGCGTTGACTTCATTGAATCCGCCAAAGATGCGGTCGCGCAGTAGACGAATGCGGACAATAGCGGCGCTGTCGATATCCGCGTCCACTACTGTGATCTCGGTTAGCTCGGCGAGACGGCGCGTATTGCGGATAAACTGGCCGATCATTTCATCTACGGCAGGGCGGCGATAAAAGCGCTCGAAGACAAACCACATCATGAATGTGCCAAGCAAGACGCCGAGGACGCGGTCCCGCGCGGCTGAGAGCGAGATCTGCGCCGGCTCACTGAGAATGATGAGATAGAAAGCGAGTGCGAGCTGCAGACCGGCATACGAGAGGCGCGAGCTGGCGGTTGTGATCCACGCAGCCACGGCGGAAACTGCGGCACAGAGCAACGCGAAGCCGCCGATGTTGTCAATGTACGGCAGCACGAATACCTGGGCGCCCATGCCGAAGATGAAGCCGCCCATGATTGCGCCTGTAAGACGAAGCACCTGCTTCTGTCTTGATGAGCCGATGTTGGTGAGGCCGGTGAGCACGCACGTTGTAACCGAGGTGGCTAGTGCAGGCCAGGCGAGGCCCATGTAGAAGACGTAGCAGAGCATGGCGGCAAGCGTGCCCGCGAGCGCGTAGCGAAGATACTCCGGATTTGTGAAGGCATCGCGGACAAAAATGCGGGCTTGTTCTTTCGGCGTGTCCAGAATTTCAAAGCGCGGGTCGAGCGAAGTGTCACTGGAGAGAACCGACGGAATCAGTGACATGATGGTCTCAAGCTCGCTGAGCAGCGGTGTGGATGAGGTTTCCGATTCCGGCTCCCATTGTGCGGAATCTTGCGGTGACAGGTTGGGCAACGTGAGGCTTCGGCGAATCTCCGCGATGCGAAGCGCGAGACGGCCTGTGCGCGCCCGCTCATCAGGAGTGCAACTCTGCACGGAGGCAGCCATTGCCGCAGCGAAGTCGATGGAACGGCCTGTGAGCGAGACAAGCGTGCTCATGCGCATACGATGAACGGGTTCATCAGCAGTGCGCGCAATATGCCTGCGCAGAGTACCCGCGCCGACAACCGCATAGCGGGAGAGTTCGCGGCTGACTGGTGGCGGAATGTCGCAGCCCTCAGCATAAGCCTGCATCAATTTTTCAATCTGCTTGAGGCGATCATCGACGCCCGTGAGGACTTCGTCATGCTTGTTGAATGCGTAATAGATCAGCTCGACGCAAAGCGTGACGAGCGCGCCGACGCAAGCCGCGGCCACCTGCCAGAGTGTGAGTTCCACGTTGTGCGATGCCGGGCCGGGCAGATACCAGATGGTAATGATGTTGGTAACAACGAGGCAGAAGCTGGAGACTACCGCGAAGTTGGTCACCGTGCGGAGCAGGTAAAAACAGAGAAAGATGCTGATGCCTTCCCACAGGAAATGCATGACCGGAACGGATGCGAAAAGACGACCGCCGATGGGGACAAAGAGCACCGCAATTACAAATGCCAGAATGCGGAGGAAGGCTGACTGCGTGGTGGAAACGATGTCCTCACGAGAGAGAATCATGGCCAACAGCACGGCGATGGAGCCGCCGGGAATGCGGAAAGCAGCAATGAGAATAGCCGTGATGGTGGACGCGATGACCATGCGTGCCACAATGGCCCAGCGGCCAGGATAAGGCGTGAGCTCTTTGCGCAGGAAATCCGGGAACCAGGCGGAAACCCGCTCATTGTGAGGCAGTGCATGCGAGACTGCGCGGTTCGTGCTGCTCGATGTGCTCATAGCTGCGCTCAGGGATGCGGCACTGGATGCGGGATTACGGATGTATCGCCGCGCAGGATGACAATGGCTGATTCGCCAAGACGGAAGATGTCCGGCGGTGGATTATCGATGCGAACGCGTACGGGGAAGCGAGAAGCAAGGTGAACCCAGTTGAGCGTGCGCTGCACATCCGGAAGACCAGGTTGCGTGAGGCGGCCTACAAGTTCAGCATCCGGCGTAACGCCAAATCCCACGCTGTCCACTATGCCCTCATAGCGAATGTTGGGGCGCGACATGATATAGACATCGGCCTTCATGCCGGGGTGGATGTGCGATAGCTGCGTCTCGCGGAAGTTGGCAATGGCCCACCATGTGCGCGTGTCAATGAGTGTGAAGATATGCTGGCCGGCCGTTGCGTAAGCGCCCTGCGAGAGTGTGAGATTGGTTACGCGGGCGTCAAATGGGGCAGTGACGCGGGTGTTGTCGAGATTGTATTGCGCCGTATCGATGGCCGCCTGCCGTCCGCCCATTTGTTCACTGTACGGCGCGAGCGTGGTGACAGAGTGCGAGGCCTGTTGTACGCCGTGTGTGCTTCCGATGACGTTTGCCTGTCCCTGCAGATACTGAGCCTGTGCTGCCTCGAGACTTGCCTGTGAGAGCGCGAGCTGGGAGCGCGCCTGCTCCACAGCCTGTGCGCGGGAGACCGCCGCGGTGCGCGCCTGATCCACTTGATCTACGGTGACGAACTGCTTGGCGAGCAACGGTTCGATGCGATGAAGATTGTTATCCGCGTAGGTCTTCTCGGCGATGGCGCGATCGAGCGCGGCCTTTGCATTGGCCACTTCCGCTTTGGCTTGTTCAATAGCGGCCTGCGCATGGTGGAGTGAAGCTTCCGCGCTTGCCGCGCCGGCTTTTGCCACGTCCACAGCAGAGCTCTTGGAAGCAATGATGCGACGCTCGTCGTCGATCTGGCCTTCCAGCGTTGCCTTGTCGGATTTTGCGTGCGCAAGGGCGTAGGAATACGGACGCGGATCGATTTCCAGAAGAGGTTCGCCAGACTTCACGAGCTGATTGTCCACCACGTAAAGATGCGTGATAGGCCCGCTGACCACCGGGGCAATGCCGATGAAGTTGGCAAAGATTTCGGCGTCATCTGTGCGCGGATTGTCATTGACCTGGCGCAGCACCAGCAGGCCGGTAATGACAGTGGCAAGCAGAATGCTGCCGCTCACAACGTAGCCGAGAATACCGTGTTCGTTTTGTGTCTCTTCGTTCGCCATACGTGATTTCGTGCTCAACTGAAGAATATAAGCCAGAGAAGAAATGAAAAGAATGCGGCCAGACATGGATAGATCAGCACGGGCCAAACAATGAGCTTATCTTGTTTGTAGCGCGTGAGCAGCCAGTTGGCCAGCGCAGCCAGGCAAATGCCCGCAACAAGGCACATCAGCCACGATGGAAAAAACGAGCCAAGTATGTTGAAGGTGGGCGCATGGGTGCAGCCGGCGAGAAAGAGAGCCGGAGGCAGTGCAAAAAGTAGCGCCGATATTTTGCGTGCGTGCTTCATGGGGTTCCTTTGCCGGGCTGAATCTGGATCAGGTCGCCGGTGCGGAAGGCGAGCGTTGCGGATTGCAATAGAAGTTGGGTGCGTGCGAAGACATCTTCAGAGCGCGCCTGTGCAAGTGCCTTCTGCGCAGCGATCACATCGATGATATTGCGGACGCCGTATCCGTAGGATTCGCGCGTGGCATCGTAAGCTTCGCTCGATGAAGCCAGTAACGCCGCAGAGGCCTGCTGCTGACGCAGAGCGGTTTGCATGTTGGTGTAGGCGGCCCAGACCTCATTCGAAATCTGATCACGGAGCGCATCAATGCCGGCTTCAGCGGCTTTCTTCTCGGCTTTTGCGCGGGCCATTTCGCGCTCTCGCCGCAGGCCGTCAAAGAGCGTCCAACGCAACTCAAGGCCTGCATTCCATATTTCACCCTGTGCATAGGTGCGCGGCAACTGGTCAAGCTCGCCATAAGCACGGGCCATGCCTCCATCCCCGACCAGATCGAGCGACGGAATATATGCGGATCGCGCAGCCTTGATAGATGCCGATGCGGCACGTAGACGCGTCATCTGCGTAAGTAACTCCGGGCGCTGCGAAAAAGCCCGCTCAATCTCTTTATCGACAGAATCGGCCATGGCCGCGGGTGGTCGCAGCTTGTCAATCTCCTCCACTGCGAACTGCTTCTCCGGCGGCAGGCCCATGGTTGTGGCCAGCTCGCCGTGAGCAATGGCCTCAGCTCCAATGGCGGCCTGCAGATCGTATTCGGCCTGTGCGCGCGCTGCAGTGGCCTCCAGCAGATCTGGCCTGGTGGCGAGGCCATTGTCCAGCCGGCTGTGAACCTGCTCTTCTACGGCCTGAGCGTTCTTCAGGCTGGCCTCAACGGCTTCACGCTGCCCGCGCGCATTCAGCAGATGGTAGTAAGCCGAGGAGACTGCAAAGATCAGCTTGCGGTGCGTATCGTTGAAGCTGACATCGGCGGCCAGCAGGTTGGCCTTGGCAATATCAATGGAAGCGCCGCGCTCACCGCCGTCAAAGATGAGCCATGTAACATGCAGCTCCGGAATAAACAGGCCCTCAGTCTGGCGATCAAAGTGCGAAGAGAGAAGCGCTGCCTGGCGTAGAGACGATGCAAGAGCTACCGCGGTCAGCGTGGGATAAAGTTGGCTGCGGGCAATGCCAAGAGCATTGGCTCTGGCACGAGCAGCCTGCCATGCTTCGCGTGTCTCCGGATTATGGCGCTGGGCAAGATCGATCAGCTCGGCAAGCGAATAGTTATGCGCTGCGTCCATCTCAAATGTCTGTACCGGACGCGCTGTCAGATCACGGCTCAAGCCCTGCTCTGCAGGAGCATGCCACACCTTGTCTGGCGTTGGCGGCGCGGATTGCGCGGATGCAATCCGGACAGCCCCGGCAGAGCCGGTGGCGAGCGCGAGCAGAATCATTGCCGAGGGAAATCTTGCCATAACGTTTAAACCGGAGAATACGTTACGGCAGAAGCGGTTGCAAGATGCGCAGTATGCACCGGAGTGAGTCTTTCTGTAACCACGAATGTTACGCAGGTGCTAAAACTCGCATGGCTATTCAGCATCAGGGTCAGCTAGCGGATAGAATGATCGGCAGATTCCAAATCACAAGTGTGGGAGACAATCAGGTGGGATACCGATACAGGCGCTCGCGTCAGGACTTTTACCTGTTTGGGTCGGCGAATGAGATTCGTGAAACCGAGTATGGCTATACGACAAACGGAAACCACATTCTGTATCCCGGGATAAGCACCTGTACCGCAGTCACGCTGATACTGGACGATGGTTCCGCGGCTGGAATGCACCTGGCGAAGACGGATCAGGCCGGGGATGTGGCTGCGATTGTGGCCGCGCTCAATAATCATCGTGGCGCCAGAAACGTGACTGCGATGTATGCCGTGGGTGTCCTGCACTACCGGTCGGCTGATGGCTGGATGGGACAGGCGCAGTATGGCTGGCCGGCGCTGCTGAGCACATTCAATACGGACTTTGGGCGTGCATCGGGCGATGCGGTTCTGGGCCATAAACAGGCCATGGAAACGAATTACGACTACAAGGTAATTATTTCCAATGGAGCGGGAATATGGTTTTCGCGCCAGCATAATACAGAGTCGTGGAATGCCTTGGCCCTGGGGACTTTTTAAGCCGCAGCGGTGCCGTCAGGCGTTTTTCGATTGAGCTGAAAGTCACACGTCATGGGCTGTACCAATTCCGGTAACTTGAGTCTTAGGCAGGAACAGGCCAAAGAGCGCAGCCAGTCCAAAGGCAATAGCGGACAGGGTGAACGCTGCGGCAAGCCCATAGCGCTCTGCCAGCGCGCCCACGGTGAATGGAGCGAGAGCGCTGAGTCCGCGAGCCAGATTGTATGAGATGCCGAGTGCTGTGGCGCGGCAGGATGTGGGAAAGATCTCTGAAGCGATGATGCCGGAACCGGTGAAGAAACCTGTGCCGAAGAAGGCAGAGACACAGGCAGCAAGAAAAATGGTGACAGGCTGACGGGCAGCCGCAAAGAGTGCCACAGAGGCTGCTGCGGCTAGGAGATAGATCACAAAACTGCGGCGTCGTCCAAAGCGATCCGCAATGACACCGAAGAGCAGATAACCAGGAAGCATTCCTACGAGATTCAGCGCGACAAGAAAGCCAGTGAGGTTCAGCAGGCTGAAGCCGCGCCCACCGTGTGCGGCGTCGAGCACAAGGTATGCCGGAATCCATGTGAACAAACCCCACCACGCGAACATGCCGCAGGTGTTGGCTGCGGTGAGAATCGTCAGAGGCTTCCAGAAGGCACGAAGCTGTTGGCGAGATGTGTGAGCAGCGCGGGCCTGGAGAAAGATCTCCGGCTCGGGGACCTCGCGGCGAATCCAGAGAACGGCAATGGCAGGAAGTATGCCCGCGAAGAAAGCGTAACGCCAACTGAAGTGCGCAAGAATAAGGCCTGCGACCAGCGCGGAGAGCGCGTAACCCACAGCCCAGCTGCTCTGCACAATGCCCAGCGCACGCCCGCGCAGTGCCGCAGGCCACGTCTCGGCTACGAGCGTGGCGCCAGTGTTCCACTCGCCGCCCATGCCCAGGCCGAGCAAAAATCGGCAGACGGCGAGAGCGGGAATTGTGGTAGAAAGCCCACAGGCCGCAGTAAAGATGGAGTACACAAGGATCGAAGCGGAGAGCATGGGTCTGCGCCCAAAGCGGTCTGCGAGCATGCCAAAGAGGATTCCGCCAAGCGCGGATGCGATAAGCGTAAGCGCGTTGAGCAGCCCTGCGGTGGACTTACTCAGGTTGAAGGCAGACATCAGGCGGGCAAGGATAATCGAGTACAGCATCACATCGAATGCATCCAGCATCCAGCCCAGGGCGGCGGCGATAACGACGCGACGCTGGGCGGGAGTAGCAGCAGACCAGCGAAAGGCTTGTGAGGCAGCAGGCATGAGGAGAGATTTCACTTTCTCATCCATGCCCCTGTCAGTCCAGCATAAAAATGTGCGGCGCGGCTGATATTGTGGCTTCTGATGAGCAAGCGGATTATCATCGCTGTCGATACCGGTGGCACGTTCACGGACTGTGTCTTTCGCTCCGCCGGGCGCATGCACGTTGTTAAGGTGGCTTCGACGCCCAGGGATCCGGGTCGCGCACTGCTTGAGGCTGTGTCGAGAATCACCGCAGATGCTGGGGCGCATGAGGTTGAAGTTCGCCACGGAACGACGGTGGCGACGAACGCGCTACTCGAACGTAAGGGCGCATGTGTGGCCTTTGTGACAACGGCAGGCTTTGAGGACACGCTGGCCCTGGCGCGTCAGGCTCGTCCCAATCTGTATGACTGGAATGTGCACCGCACGGAACCGCTCGCCCGTTTGTGCTTTGGTGTGACGGAGCGCATCGGACCGAACGGCGAAGTGGTGCGTGCTCTCGATGATGCGGAATTGACTGCGCTTCGGGAGCAAATTCTCGCCAGTGGCGCGGAATCCATCGCAGTCTCACTGCTGTTTGGTTTCGCGAATCCAGCCCATGAGCGCGCGGTTGCCGCTGCGCTTGCTGCGCCAGGCTTGCCGGTGAGTTTGTCGCATAAAATTCTGCCAGAGTTTCGTGAGTACGAGCGCGCTTCCACTGTTGTGATCAATGCATATGTTGCGCCAAAGATGGAGCGATACATTCGCGGCATGGAAACCGAGCTTGCCGGGCGGCTCAGCATCATGCAGTCTTCAGGCGGCATTGTATCGGCGCGCGTTGCGGCAGAAGAGCCGGTGCGGACGATTCTCTCCGGTCCTGCCGGCGGTGTGGCAGGCGCCTTGAACGTGGCCAGGCGTGCGCGCATCGCGCAGGCATTGAGCTTCGATATGGGAGGGACTTCGACCGACGTTGCACTGCTTGAAGCAGAGCGCGAGCCGGAGGCGACGATCGAAGGCGAAATCGCAGGTCTACCCGTGGGCATTCCAATGCTGGATATTCATACAGCGGGCGCGGGCGGAGGATCGATTGCATGTATAGACGCAGGCGGCATGCTGCGCGTGGGACCGGCATCTGCCGGAGCTGTGCCCGGGCCTGCCTGCTACTCGCGCGGTGGTGAGCAAGCTACGGTGACGGATGCAAATCTCGTTCTTGGCCGCATCGCTGCAGGCCTTTTTCTCGGCGGTGGCATGCAGCTTGATACGGACAGTGCACGCGCTGCGCTCAATCGCCTGCTGCAAGTCGCGAGTGGAATTCATTCGATTGAGGCGCTTGCCGAGGGCATTGTTCGCGTGGCGAATGCCGAGATGGAAGCGGCTCTGCGCCGTGTCTCTGTGGAACGCGGACACGATCCACGCCGTTTTACGTTAATAGGCTTTGGCGGAGCCGGGCCACTACACGCCTGCGAATTAGCTGAGACTCTGGGCATGCATCAGGTTGTGATTCCAGCCGCGCCCGGCGCACTCTCCGCGCTGGGGATTCTCGATGCGGATTTAAAGCGTGAGTTTGCACGAACTGTGATGATGGAGCCGGGGGATGCGCATGTGTTACGGGTATTTCGCGATCTGGAAACAGAGGCGCGTGCGGCTTTTGTTGCAGAGGGGCTGAGGCCCCGGATGAAGCGCTTTGCTGAGATGCGCTATCGCGGACAGGGATTTGAGCTTCGCATCGAGTGGAGTGCGAATGCGGCACGGCGCTTTCATGCTCAGCATGAAAGGCGATACGGGTATGCGGATACATCGCGCGCAGTAGAGATTGTTACGCTGCGGGTCACTGCAACAGCGAAAACTGCAACTCCGCGTTCTTTACCGAAAAAACTCAAACCCGGCGATGCGCGCCAGGCTCGGATCGTGGCGCATCGCCTCTATGAGAACGGACGATGGCGGCGCGGATGGCTGCTCGACCGCGCAAAGCTGCACGCTGGCGATCGCTTTGGCGGCCCTGCGGTGGTGACTGAGCTCTCGGCCACAACGTTTGTACCTGCCGGTTGGACAGCCGCAGTGGATGTGCACAGCAATCTCGTCCTGAAGAGGGGAGGCAAGCGATGAAGATCCGGCGCAAAAACGCTCCTGATCCCGTGGAAATGTCAGTGATTGCAGCTGCGCTCCACTCCGTCGCCGTGGAAATGGGCGCCGCACTCCGCCGCACTGCCTTCTCGCCCAATATCAAGGAGCGCCGGGATTATTCTTCGGCGATATTTGACGCGGGCGGCGTGCTGATTGCCATGGGAGATGATATGCCCGTGCATCTAGGCTCGATGCCCATGTCTGTTCGCGCGGCGCTTGATGCTTTCGATCTTGCGCCGGGCGATGTGGCTTTGCTCAATGATCCGTATCGCGGCGGCACGCACCTTCCTGATCTGACAATGGTGGCTCCGGTCTTCGTAGGTCGCGAGCGTAAGCCAGCATTTTATGTCGCCAATCGCGCGCATCACGCTGATGTGGGCGGCATGTATCCGGGCTCCATGGGGCCATGCCGCGAAATTGCGCAGGAGGGGATTCGTATCCCTCCGGTGAAGCTGCAGCACGCGGGCAAAATAGATGCGCAGGTGATGGCGATTCTACTTGCCAATGTGCGCACACCGCAGGAACGCGAAGGCGATCTGACCGCGCAGATGGGTGCATGTCGCGTCGGAATCGAACGCATGCGTGAGTTAATCCACCGCTTTGGCCGCGCCAGGCTTAATGCAAGCGTGCATGCGTTGCTCGAAAGCTCGGAGAAGCGAATGCACGCCATGCTCACGGAACTCCCATCGGGGGAATTTCGCGCGGAGGATTTTCTCGACGATGATGGAGTAAGCGATAAGCCGATTCGTATTCGTGTAACGGTACGCGTCGATTCCAGGCGCGGCAAAGCCGAGATTGATTTCACCGGAACAGACGCACAGGTTGCTGGCAGCATCAATGCCGTCTATGCGATTACATGGTCGGCGGTGTTTTACGTTTTTCGATGCTTGATGGGCACTACAGGTCACGCTACGGCTGGTCTCATGCGGCCCGTGCGCGTCATCGCGCCTGAGGGAACAGTCGTGAATGCGCGTCCTCCGGCGGCCGTCGCAGGCGGCAATGTAGAAACTTCGCAGCGCATCGTTGACGTGCTGCTGCGCGCGCTTGCCGGGGCTTGTCCGGAGCGGGTTCCGGCTGCAAGCTCCGGCACTATGAATAATCTGACGATCGGCGGAATAGATCCCAGGACGCATCTGCCGTTTACGTATTACGAGACCATAGCCGGCGGGCATGGCGCCTCGCCGCAGAGTGGGGGAGCCAGTGCGCATCATGCGCACATGACCAACTCGCTGAATACGCCGGCCGAGGCCCTTGAGTACGCCTATCCATTTCGCGTTACGCGTTATGCATTGCGGCCCGGCTCAGGCGGCACGGGGCTGCATCCAGGCGGGAATGGAGTGGTGCGCGAGATGGAATTGCTCAGCGATGCGCAGGTTACGCTGTTGGCGGATCGGCGCAAGATGCAGCCCTGGGGACTGAGCGGCGGCACACCCGGAGCAAGTGGAATCACCACGGTGATGGAAGACGCCGTGGAGCGCATACTGCCCGGCAAGTGCACCCTGGAGCTCAAGGCAGGCAGCCGGTTGCGAATCGAGTCTCCAGGAGGCGGTGGATGGAAGCAGGCGGTTGAGTAGCCTTCGAAGCCTACGAGAGGCTCTTCGAGGTACGCTTGTGCCCGCGTTCTCACGCGTCTTTATGCGGATTTCATTGACTTCCCGCGGGCGCGCATAGATAAAAGGAAGTAATCTTAGCTGCTTCCACTGTCTTTCGCAGTATGGCGCGGAGCATATTACTTCCCCGGTTGAGCTTCGTCCGCGTCCGCCTCATGCAGTTTTCTCGATACTGTTGGGCCAAGCCCGCGGAGGTCCCTGTGCCGTTCCGGAGTCGTGTTATCGCGGTTGCCGCGATTGCTTTTCTGTCCGTGTCTCTTCCCGCATTTGCGGTTGCACCTTCCGTGCATCATCCTCTGGATGCGCTGACTCCCGATGAATACTGGGCGGTTTACAACACCTTGCGCGATGCGGGTAAGCTGGGCGAAAAGACCATCTTTGCCAGCGAGCTGTTGCATGAGCCCACCAAGTCTTACGTGGCGGCGTGGAAGCCCGGTGATCCAATCGCCCGCGAAGCCGATGTGGTGCTGCTGACCGATGGCAAATCGTACGAGACGCGCGTAGATATCGCGGCGAAAAAGATTGTCTATTACAAGGAACTGAAAGAACAGGCCCCGGTGAGCGAGGCCGAAATGCATGGCTTCGACGATGTGCTCAAGAAGGACGCGCGCATTGCAGATGCTCTCAAGAAGCGTGGCATCACGGACCTTCGCCTTGTCACCTGCTATGTCACTCCGGCTGGATTCGTCGGTCTCACGGAGCAGACTGAAGGCCGCCGTATTGGCTGGGGCGGCTGCACCTACGGCGCCGATGCGAAGTACGGGTGGGACCGCGAAATCCCCGGCATCTTCTTCGTCGTCGACATGAATGAGAAGAAGATTGTGCGCTTCTCTGACTATGGTGTGGTGCCCATGCCCAAATCCACAAGCATCTACGATGCCGATGGCGGACCCGCGCTGCCCGGCACAAAACCGTTTCTCATCGCGCAGCCAGATGGTCCCAGCTTCACCATTGAAAACGGCGAATTGAACTGGCAGAACTGGAGCTTCCGCTTCCGGCTTGATCCGCGCATTGGAGCGATTGTGAACCTCGTCTCGCTCAAAGATGGCGACAAGAAGCGCTCAGTGATGTATGAGGGCTCGCTCTCAGAGATGTACGTTCCCTACCAGGACCCGGAGGAGACGTGGAACTCGCATGTTTTCATTGATGCGGGTGAGTACTTCACCAACACTGGCTCGGGCGGCATCATCAAGCCGTTACTGCCGGGCGTGGATTGCCCGTCGTATGCAACCTACATGAGCGGCACTTTCTTTCATGACAACGGCACGCCGTACGTTCGCCCGCAGCTCGCCTGCGTTTTTGAGCGTGTGACCGGTGACCCGGCTTGGCGGCACTGGGATGAAGATACCTACGCTGTCTCCGGCCGTCCTTCACGCGAACTCGTTGTCCGCACCGTTGCTACTGTCGGCAACTACGATTATCTGTTTGATTGGCGCTTTGAGCAGGATGGCTCCATTACCGTTGGCGTAGGCGCTACAGGCATTCTGGAAGTGAAAGGCGTTGGCGATCAGACAGCAGATGGACCGCCGTCCTCGAAACTTGGCGGCAAAACTCCCGATGGCAAAGACGTCTTTTTCGGACAGCTCGTCGCGCCCGGCATTGATGGAGTCAATCACGATCACTTCTTCAGCTACCGGCTCGATCTCGACGTGGATGGCACGAACAACACGCTGATGGTGGACAAGCTTGTGCCATACAAGTTGCCGGAAACATCACTGGGCCGCAAGTGGATATGGGCCATGCAGCCGGAGATGGTGAAGAACGAGGGCGATGCAAAGTTCGATGTTTCGCTGCAGCATCCGGCCATGTGGCGTTTCGTGAATGAAAGCGTTAAGAACTCGCTTGGCCAGTCCACCAGCTTTGAAATCATGCCGGGGCCGACGGAACTGAGCCTGCTGCCGCATGACGAGTGGCCGCAGAAGCGCGCCGGATATTCCGAGCACAGTCTGTGGGTTACGCCGTACGATCCCGACCAGCGTTACGCCGCCGGCGTTTATCTGATGGGTAGCAAGGGCGAAGACAGTCTGCCCTCATGGACGAAGAAGAATCGCAGCATCATGAACACGGACATCGTGGCCTGGTATACGGTGGGCTTCCATCATGTGCCTCGGCCTGAAGACTGGCCGCAGATGCCGATTATGTGGCATACCTTTTCGCTGCGGCCCTTCCAGTTCCTTCCCAAAAATCCGGGCATGGACCTACCGCTCACTCCGTAGCCGGTTCGCTCAAACTGCGCGAGCAGTGAAAGCTCTGCTCGCTGATATTCGCAAGCCGATTTGCAAGTCACAGGAAAGCGCCGCAGCCTTCTCTCATTCGCTGCGGCCAAAGGGAATTTCTATACCTCAAGAAGCGAATGAAAGACGCATCTTGGGTAAACGCTCTGTAGACGAGGTGGATTATGCGCACTCTTCGTTGCTTGTTCCCACGCCGCACCACTTTCATAATGCAACTCTTCGCCGCTTGCATCCTGCTTCTCTCGGCTGTCGGCCCGGCGAGCGCACAATCCACCTTCGGCACGATCCTGGGCACCGTGCATGATGCATCCGGAGCGGTCATCTCCGGGGCCAGCGTGACGCTCACGAACACCGGCACCACGGCTGTGCGCACAGCCACTTCAAACGGAAGCGGCGAGTACGTTTTCAACAATATCGAGGTGGGCACATATTCAGTCATCATCGTTGCGCCGGGCTTTGAGAAGTTCTCTGTACAGCAGATTGAACTCACAGCGCGCGAGACACGGCGTATGGACGCAGTGATGAAGGCAGGCGCGGAGTCACAGACAGTCGAAGTCGTCGAGCAGCTTCAGAACGTCATCACCACAGACGTTTCCAACCTTGCGCAAACCAAGCTCGGCACTGAACTGACCACGCTGCCAGTCGCTGTATATTCGCGCTCAACGGGTTCCACAAGCCCCATCTCCACCCTCACCACTGAGGCTGGAGTGCAGACGGATGACAGCGGCAACCTCGACGTGATGGGCACCACGCCGGCGTTACTCAGCGTTACGGTCGATGGCATCTCCAGCGTCGGCGTTGAATACTCCGGCCCCATAAACGAGATGTTTCCTTCCTTCAACTCAATTGAAGAGATTCGCGTGTCTGAGTCCAACAACAATGCAGAGTTTTCCGGCGTCGCCGACATTACCACTGTCTCCAAAGCCGGAACAAACAAGTTTCACGGCGGCGTCTTTGAAAATCATCAGAACACTATATTCAATGCCGGGCTGCCCGCGGAGTTTGGCGGCGGCAGGCCGAAGATCATTATGAATGATTTTGGCGGCACGCTCGGAGGACCGCTCTCAATTCCGCATCTCTACAACGGCAGAGACAGAACCTTCTTTTTTGCCAGCTACGAAGGTCTTCGTCTACCGCGCGAAACGCCCGTGTCAGCCACAGTGCCAACAGCAGACATGCGTGCAGGCAATATTCAGAATTATCTGCTCGCCACGTACTGTCCAGATAGCTCCTGCAACTCCTACCAGGTTTATGACGCTGCAGGAAATCCGCTCGACGAGACCAATGTTCCAGTCGACCCCATTGCGGCCAACATGCTGAACTACCTCTTTCCGCAACCCACACCGGGGTTGCAGCTCGCAAATCCATACGCAAATAACTTCAAATATAACTTTCCTTCGCCCATCTCTACCAATCAGGGCGACATTCGCCTCGATGAAACACTATCTTCGAAGCACACCATCTTTGCTCGCTTCTCCTACAAGAACCGTCAGATTGTGACTGCTCCCAGCACCGACTGCGGGCTTGTCTTTTGCCAGTCCGCGGGTGGCATGCTGCAGGGCCCGTACAACACTCCGGAGATCGACGAAGGCCTCACAGCAGCCTGGAACTACGTCATCACTCCCAGGCTGCTCAATGAATTTCGCGGCGGCTACAACGCGCAGCACACCTCCACGACGCAGAGCTTCAGCACGCAGTCGCTGCTAAACAATCTCGGCATTGCAGGAGTAACGCCGCAGATCAACACGCAATGGTCTGAAGCGCCGCTGGTTTACATCCCGGGCTTCATCGGCACAGGCGGCGGCAATCCAACGTATCAGCGCAGCCAGATCATCCAGCTTCTCGATAACCTCACCTGGACCAAAGGCGGGCACACCTTCAAGTTCGGTGGGGACTTCAAACGCATGAGCGATCACGATGACAACGTCTTCGGCAACTACATGTCCGGCTGGTTTGTCTTCGATGGCACCTCTGACGTGGGGTCCACGATTGGCGATCCCTACACCTCATTCCTGCTGGGCGCGCCTGATTGGACTGCAAGCGCCACCGTGCGCAAACCAACGATGGATGGCCTTGGCTACGCATACGCTTTTTACGGGCAGGACGATTGGAAGATTACTCCGAGGCTGACGCTGAACGTTGGCCTTCGCTGGGAGCTGCATCCGCCGCTCAAGGAAATCAACTACAACACGGCTGTCTTTCTGCCCAACTGGACCGGCACAGGAACAGATGGAACACCGGTCAGCGGCGCAGTGGCTGTTCCCAACGACAAGGCGCTCGCTTTTGAGTCGCCGGATTTCATCAATGCCATCTCTCCCACACCCACGCTTACTGCGGCGCAGGCCGGCATCCCTTCGGCCATGCGCTACACAGACAAGAACGACTGGGGTCCGCGCCTTGGCTTTGCATGGCGAATCTTCGGCAACGACAAGACCGTGCTGCGTGGCGGCTGGGGACGATTCATTGAGACGCCGCTCGGATTTTCGCTCGTCTCCGGCTGGGCCGTGCACGCAAGCTACGTTGGCTACTACTCACAGGACTATCAGGATGATGGCGTAACTCCACAACTCACCCTCGCAGCTCCCTATCCCGCCTTCACGCCCGGCAGTCTCACAGGAACCGCGGGCTTCTACTACGCATTCCCACTCAGATACAAAGATCCCTCCGTGCAGCAGTGGAACATGACGTTGGAACAGGATTGGGGTCACGGTATCGGCATGAGGCTCTCCTATATTGGCAGCCACGGCAAGAATCTTGAAACCATGGTCGATCTGAATCAGGTGCAAGCCAACTCCAATGGCTACTACGGAACATCGCCCGATGCACCGACTTCAAACTCCTGCATTACAGATGATGGAACCACCGTCGCCGATCATCGGCCATTCAGCTGCTGGGCTGTCATCCAGAGCGTAGCCAACCTGGCCGAGAGCAACTACAACTCCGGCACAGTGGAAGTATCGCGGCATAGCGGCAAAGGCCTCACCTTTGATGCCAGTTATGTCTACACTCGCGATCTCTCGAATGCCGGCGGTGCAACGCCGACTGCGTTCGCGGCTTCGGGTGGCAGCTTTGTAACGGATCGCTTCCATCCGGGTATCGATTACGGCAACGTGATCTACGACCGCCGTCATCGCTTCCTTGCTACCTATCTCTATGACCTGCCATTCGGAAGAGGGCAGCGCTGGGCTAATACAGGCTCGCTGTTGAATGCAATCATTGGAGGCTGGCAACTCGGCGGCGTCACCATCTTTCAGTCCGGCCCATTTCTCACGCCATTTGAAACCACCACGGATCCCGCAAGCACCAACATCCTCACCACAGTGGGCCAAACCAAGACTGACTTGAATCTGAGCCGCGCCATCTATCCTCAGCACCGCACCACCAGCGCGTGGCTCGTGCCGACTCCCGCCAATCTGAACCAGACGCAGTGCGAGCAGCAGGGCTATGCCTTCTGCATTCCGGATGACAGCCGCGGTTACTTTGGCACAGCCGCTGAGGGCAGCGTCGTCGGTCCCGGTACAGCCAACTTCTCCATGTCTCTGATGAAGACAATCTCCATCTACGAGCAGAGCAAGCTTACCTTTGGCATGGAAGCCGCGAACGTCTTCAATCATCGCAACTACGAGCCGCCAAATATGCAGTTGGATGCCTACGGGCAGTTCGGCACTATCACGGCTTTGCAAACAGCAGAAGGTGCAGGACCGCGCAGCCTGGAATTGACAGCGCGCATTACTTTTTAATTGTGCGTGGGTATAGAGAAGAATGGGGAGCCAGCCGGCTCCCCATCTTATTTTGCAAACGCTGTGCTTACACTTGCTCCGGCTACGCGATTCGCCAGCGCATAAGCCACTGCAGCGCGCGTCTCCGCAAGCTCCGCCTCTATTATCTGCAGCCGCGGTGGACGCACTCTCGCGTTTCCCGCTCCAAGCTCTTCCTGCACCTGTTTGATCAGCTGCACAAACTTCGGCACGGTGTCCATGCGAAGCAGCGGCAAAAGCCAGCGATACAACTCAAATGCCGCCCGCTTGTTGCCTGTTGTAGCCAAATCAAAAAGCTCCACTGACTCGCGCGGCAGCGCATTCACCACGCCCGCAACCCAGCCTATAGCGCCTGCCTCCACGCCCTCGACAATCGCATCATCCACGCCCATGAAGATCGCCAGCCGGTCGCCTGTAAGCGCACGAATCGCCGTCACGCGTCGCACATCGGTAGAAGATTCCTTCACCGCAACGAGATTCGGAAACTCATCCGCAAGTTCGGCAATCTGCTCTGGAGTGAAGTCTGTGCCATAAGCAACAGGGTTGTTGTACAACATGCCTTGCAGCGGAGTGGCCTTCAGTATTGCCGCTACGTGTGCGCGCATCTCGCGCCAGTCTCCCTTGTATACGTAAGGCGGCAGAATCATCAGTCCCTGCGCACCAACCTCCGCTGCTTCTTCTGCAATCTTTACGGCCTCTGCCGTTGAAAGCGCCGAGATGGCCGCAACTACAGGAATCGCCGGCGAAACCGCATCCACGGTTGTCCTGACGATGGCAATCTTTTCATCGAAATCCAGCGTCGCGGCCTCGCCCAGGGAGCCAAGGCAGATGATTCCGGTGCAGCCATTCTCATGCAGCCAGCGCGCGTGTCGTGCCGCAAACGCATGATCTACATGAAGCTGTTCGTCAAATGCCGTCGTCATCGCCGGCATCACGCCCTTCCATTGCATAAAAACTCTCTCCAATTAATTGTTGAATCGTGCAGGCAGATACGGATCAATCGGAATCTCCGGCGCCTGCCCGGTGAGCACGGAAGTAATCAGTGCTGCTGTTCCAAGAGAAGTCGTGATGCCCAGCCCCTCATGGCCAGTGGCCAGCCACAGTGTCTCATCGTTCCGCTTAGGTCCAATCAGGGGTAGATTATCCGGTGTTGCCGCACGAAAGCCTACTCGAGCAGTCGCCATTCTCTTGGCCGCGAAGGCAGGCATGTATTGTGCCGCGCGCTTCAGCAGTGCATCCACAATGTGCTTATCTACATTGGTATTTTCATTGTCGTACTGACGCGATGCACCGATGAAGATCTGTCCGTTCGATCGCGGCTGCACATTAAATGCTACTGAGTCCGACTCCGTAGCATGAGCACTCTTCGAATATCCAAGCTCTGCCACTTGATGCTTCACGAAGCCGGGATATCTTTCCGTAAGAATCAAATGGCCTTTCCGTTTCTTGATAGGCAGGCCTGGATCGAGATCCGTCGCCCATCCGCACGTGGCATTGATTAGCACAGGCGCGGTCAGCTCTGTGCCTTTGTCAAGTGCGGCCACACCCATGCCAAAGGCAGTCACCTTGCATCCCAGAAAAAGATGGGCCTTGTGCGCCAGGGCTTCTGCCATCAGGTGTATCGCCACTGCCGGCGGATGCACAATCGCATCTCCCGGCACAAACAATCCGCCAGCCAGCCCAGCGCGCAGGTGTGGCTCAAGCTCCACCAGCTTCTGGTGCCCCAGCAGCGTCGCCGGCACTTCGCGTTCGTTGTAGAACGCAACCTTCCGCTCCGCTGCGGCCAACTCTTCGTCGTTCGCCGCCACCCACACGGTTCCCACAGCATCATACTCTGCAAGTCCCGGAAGCTCCTGTGCAAGCGCCTGCCACAGTCGCTGCGAGTAGCGCGTCAGCGCAAACTGAGCCTCGGAGTCATCAAGAACCACAATATGACCCATGCCCGCGGAGGTTGTTTCCGCGCCAATGCCGCCGCGCTCCACAATCGCCACGTGCATTCCCGCGCGAGCCAGGCTGGCAGCGCAAGCTGCGCCTACAATGCCGGCTCCGGCAACAATTGCGTCAAAATGCTGGCTCATGCCTGAATCCCGTTCCGGAATGGATCTTCAACATCGAAGAGAAGTGTAGTGTCTGCCGTTATATATGCCGAACCTGTGATGGAAGGATGAATCGCATTGTTCTCTACACGCGCGCGGCCTTCAAACACTGTGCCCAGAATACCTTCCTGCCGCCACGTTTCGCCAGATGTAATCTTGCCATCGGCCATCAGGCACGCAAGTTTTGCGCTCGTCCCAGTTCCGCACGGCGAGCGGTCGTATGCTTTTCCGGGACAAAGCACAAAGTTGCGGCTGTTGTTCGCTGCATCTTCAGGCGCTGCGAACAATTCAATATGATCGATCTCTGCGCCATCCGCACCCGTAATGCCCTGAGCCGCGAGCTCGGTGCGAATCTGCCAAGTAAACTCTGTGAGCTGCTCCACATTCTTAAGTTCCAACTGCTGTCCGTGATCCTGCACGAGGAAAAACCAGTTTCCTCCCCACGCCACATCGCCCGTTACCGTGCCGCCCTCTGAAAGGCTCACGCGCACGCCGGCCTTGTATCGATACGCCGGCACATTCTGCACCGTCACTCGATTCGCATCCGCGATATGCACCTGCACCACACCTACCGGCGTTTGCAGCTTATGCGTTCCCGCGGGAATCCGGCCCAGATACGCCAGCGTTACAGCCACACCAATCGTTCCATGGCCGCACATGCCCAGGTATCCCGCGTTATTAAAGAAGACAATCGCAGCCGCGCAATCCGCTTCGTCAGCTTCCAGTAAGTATGCCCCTACCAGCACGTCTGACCCTCGCGGCTCGCTAAGAATCGCGTTCCGTAGATCGTGATGCTCGCGCTTCAGCCTCTCAACGCGCTCCGCAAGCGTGCCTGCACTCCTGCTCAACACAGACTCCGGGACGCCCGTCAGCACGCACCGCGTCGGCTCACCCGCCGTATGTGAGTCAATCACCTTGATCTTGCGAAACGATTCACTGGTACCCATGGGGGCTCGCCTGGTTTTCAGCTGGTGAGACGCATATAGAATACTATCGAACGCTCGACCTCAGTCAGCAGCCGCTCCACCACCGGAGTTGCGCCAACTTCCTCTATGCAGGAGTCATCGATCATGCGTGCCATCTCGCGCCGTCATTTTCTCGGGTCGTCCGCAGCGCTTACGGCCGCCGCCGCTCTTACTCCCCGTCACCTCTTCGCTGCTTCCGGCACGGTGGCGGAAACCATTCCCTGGAAGGCGCAGCCCTTTCCCATGCAGCAGGTGCGCCTGCTCTATGGCCCGTTCAAAGAGGCGCAGGAGCGGAACCGCGTCTATCTTTTCATGCTGCCCAACGATCGCCTTTTGCATAGCTTCCGCCTCACCGCCGGTCTTCCGTCAAGCGCGCAACCTCTAGGCGGCTGGGAAAAGCCGGACGGCGAGCTGCGAGGCCACCTCACCGGCGGACATTATCTCTCCGCATGCGCGCTCATGTATGCCTCCACAGGCGATCAGGCATTGCGCGCCAAAGCGCTCAACCTGGTAGATGAGCTTGCCAAATGCCAGCAGCCCAACGGCTATCTCGGCGCATATCCTGAAAACTTTTACGATCGCCTCCGCGCCTACAAAGATGTCTGGGCGCCGTTTTACACCTACCATAAAATTCTTGCTGGCCACATTGATATGTACGTCCACTGCGGCAGCGATACGGCGCTGAAGACCGCGACGCGCATGGCCGACTGGGCCGTCAAGTGGATCGCTCCTCTTACCGATGAAGAGCTGGCTCGCGTGCAACTCGTGGAGCATGGCGGAATGAATGAGGCGCTCTTCAATCTCTACGCCATCACCGGAGACAAGAAATATCTCGACGGCGGCCTGCGCTTTGAGCACAGGAAATTCTTCGATCCTCTCGCGGCGCGTCAGGATAAGCTCGCCGGGCTGCATTCCAATACCAATATCCCCAAGGTCATAGGCGCAGCGCGCGGTTATGAGCTTACCGGTAGCGAGCGCTATCACACCATCGCGGAATACTTCTGGTCCACGGTAGTCGACCATCACACCTTCGCCGCAGGCGGCACGTCGAACGCCACAGAAGGCTGGAGCGAGCCCGACACCGCAGGCACACATCTTGCCGGAGCAGGCCAGGAATGCTGTTGCAGTTACAACATGATGAAGCTCACGCGCCACCTCTTCGGCTGGAACCCCGAAGCGCGCCGCATGGATTACTACGAGCGCCTTTTGTGGAACGTCCGCATGGGCACGCAAAGCCCCGAGGGCATGCTCATGTATTACGTGCCCACCGCCGCAGGCGCGTGGAAGACCTTCGGAAGCCAGTTCGACTCCAACTGGTGCTGTACCGGCTCTGGCATCGAAGAGTATTCCAAGCTCAATGACACGCTTTACTTCCACGACTCCGACAGCATCTACGTAAATCACTTTGCGGCTTCTACCGTAGAGTGGCCAGAGAAGCATCTGCGCATTGAGCAGCACACCTTCTTCCCGGAAGAAGAAAAGACCACGCTGGTCCTCCACGCCGCGCAGCCCACCGCATTCACCATGCGCATCCGCAAACCCGCGTGGGCAGACGATGCGCGTGTCGCGATCAATGGACGCGCCATCGCAGCAACTGCCGCAGCCAACGGATACATGACGATTCAGCGCACCTGGAATGATGGCGATCGCGTTGAATTCACATTGCCCATGAAGCTGCGTGAGCTAACCACTCCGGGCAGTCCCGATCTGATCGCCGTCGCTTATGGGCCATTGACGCTGGCAGCATCCATGGGGCGCGACGGCCTCACGCGATCCATCATTGAAGACAATGAAGGTCCGGATATGAAGAAGCTGCCCCCGCTCGCCATGCCGCGCATTCAGCGCAGGGCAGATGAGATGTGGGTACAGAAGTCCTCCGGCAGCGCGCTCGCCTTTGAAACTCGCGGTCAGGCCGAGACTCTGCCGCTCAAGCCGATGTACAAGATACTCGACGAGCGCTACTCCACATATTTCCAGATCAGCTAACCAGTTAAAGGACAAAGATACAAATGGGCGTAGTGCGGACCAGGGTACTTGTAGCGCTTGCGGCTTCCATTGCCGTCAACAGCGCAGCAATAGCGCAACAGAGCAATCAAAGCGCAGGGCAGGGAACCGGACAGGCACAGACGCAGCCCGCCAAGGCTCAGCCGCGCATCCGGCCCAATGACGCCGGCGCGCCCATTCCCACGCGTGCTGACATGCTCCGCGGATCCTACGGTCCCTACCGCGAGAACAACAAGCTGCTTTACTACCATCTCGACATCCGCCTCGATCCGGAAAAGAAATTCATCAGCGGCAAAAACACCATCCGCTTCCGCATGCTCAAGGCCGGCGACCGCATTCAGCTCGACCTGACCGACAAGCTGAACATCGATAAAATTCTCTTCGGCAGCACGCCGCTCAAATACGAGCGCGATGGCAGCGCCGTCTTCGTCAACTTCCCGTCCACGTTGCATTTGGGCCAGGTTGTATCCATTGATTTCTACTATTCCGGCAATCCACCAGAGGTTGGCCGCTTCGGTGGAATCACCTTCAAGAAAGATACCTCCGGCCACGACTGGATCAACACCGCCTGTGAAGGCGATGGCGCAAGTGTCTGGTGGCCCAACAAAGATCAGTGGCGCGATGAAGTCGAAAGCATGGACCTGAGCGTCGCCATCCCCACTGGCCTGGTGGATGTCTCAAATGGAAAGTTCGTAAGCAAGACCGATCTCGGGGATGGCTTCACGCGCTGGGACTGGCACATCCATTACGGAATTAATAACTACGATGTGTCTCTGAACATAGGTAATTATGTTCACTTTTCCGATAAGTTCGGCGAGCTTCCGCTCGATTTTTATGTGCTTCCGGAAGACCTGGATAAAGCGAAAGCCCAATTCACGCAGGCCAGAGGCATGATCGAGGCCTACACGCATTACTTCGGTGAATATCCCTTCGCAAAAGACGGATACAAACTCATCCAGGCTCCTTACACAGGTATGGAGCATCAGAGTGCCGTCACTTACGGCAACTTATTCAAGAACGGTTACTACGGCCATGACTGGACCGGTGTAGGTATCAGTCCGAAATTCGACTTCATCATCATTCATGAAAGTGGCCATGAGTGGTTCGGCAACAGCATTACCGCCGTTGACCCATCCGATATGTGGATTCACGAAGGCTGGGACACGTATCTCGAAAGCCTCTATGTCGAATACCGCTGGGGCAAAGCAGACGCCATCAAGTATCTCAGTGGCTACAAGCCCAAGATCTACAACCTGCGGCCCATCATAGCCGAGCGCGGCGTCAATGCTGATCCCACCGAGGATCAATACTTCAAAGGCGCGCTCATGCTCAACACACTCCGCAGCGTGATCGACGACGATTCCAAATGGTTCGCACTCATTAAAGGCATGTATCAACACTTCCAGCATCAGCAGATTCAGACGGAAGATATCGTGGCATACTTCAATCAACACTCCGGCATGAACCTCACGCCAGTCTTCAACCAGTATCTTCGCCACCCGCACATTCCGCGGCTGGAACTGCTCTTCGGCGAATCGCCAAATCTTGTGATGTATAAGTGGGACGCCGACGAAGACGACTTCGCTATGCCGGTGCGTGTCGGCAAGCCCGATCATTGGCAAATCATCCATCCCACCACAAAGTGGCAGTGGATGCAGTCATCACTCAGCAAAGAGGACTTCCAGGTAGCCACCGACCTCTACTACGTAGACGTAAACAAGCAGTAGCTACTTCGCTCCACACCGGCAAGCCCGATACGAATCCGCACTCATATTCGTAAGCGCACACGTATACTCCGGCCACACGAACGTCAGTTCTGCTGATTTGTCGCCCACGTAGTAATCGCGCAGATAATTCTGACTTTCCGCGGACTTTGCTCCGGCGTCAGCCATGAACCCGCTCGCCAAAGCCTCAGCATCGGCCAGCGCAAAAGCTGGCCGATGATAGACCTTCGCGTAGTCGTACTCCTCAGCCCACCTCGCATCCACGCCCGTCAGGTTTGAAGCAGCAATCACGCGATAATCGCGCAGCGTAGCCGTAGCAGGATCAACCGTCGCAATCGTGAAAGCCGGATTGTTTCCATTCACAGGTGAGATCGAAGGCACCATCTTCAGCGCGACGGGAAAATCCTTCCCCTTGAGCGGAAACTGCTCAACCACACGCATCTCATCCATATGCGTATGCCCAAAGATCGCCAGTCGGATCACATCGCCATATCCGTCCAGCGTATTGGCCAGGTCCTCTGAAGAGAGAAACATCTCCGGATCCTTGCCGCCGCAGACATTTCTCATCCTGGAGATCGTCGTATAAGGATCCACCCCCGGCGGAATGTGCCCCATCACCCAGATCTTTTCGTGCTTCTGTCTCGCTGCATCGAGTTCACTCTTGAGCCACGCAATCTGCGCCATAGCGCCGGAAGAATCCGTCTTGCCCCCGCAGGTCTGGTGCTTCTTCGATTGAAAAATATCATTCAAAATCAGCAGCCGCGTATGCTCAAAAGGCGCAGGCAGCGCAACGCCGAAGTCTCCACGGGCTGCAAAAGTTTCTTCCGCGGCTTTGCGCTCCCTCGGCCCAAGCTTTTCTGTAAAGGCTTTGCTCGCCGCCGCAAGAAAGCTGCTGTTCGCATCAACCTTGTAGTCTCCGCAATTCGAGTCGTTATTGCCCAGCGCCGCATACACCGGCGCCGCTGGAAACTCCGCACGAAACGCGCCCAGCACATACTCCAGCGTCTTCACCACAAAGGCTTCATACTCAGCTGGCTTCGCATTCGGCATCACCGACGCCCATTTACAGGAGAACTCGTGCGCAATCAGGTCGCCGCTGATGGTGATAAACCGCGCGTCCGTAGCCTGCGCTCGCATAGCCTTCAGGCTCGAAGCCAACAACGTGTAGTCCGTATCCACGCCCCGCGCATTGCATTTCTTCTGCAACGCACCAAATCGCTGCGCCTGGTCCGTCGAAGCCGGCGCAGCCAGAATCGCATTCCAGCCGCTCACAGGAGCGTCAGCAAGCTGCTGCACCTTCGCCGGATCCCAGAACGGCTCAAAGTGCACATCGCTTACCAGCAGCGCCGTAACGACAGCAGGGGCGGGCACGGCATAGATCTCAGCGCAAGCACCAAGCGAAACAACAAAAAGGGCAATCAGCCTGAGAGAAGGCAACATACTACGAGCCATGCAGGGTTCTCCATGCGTGGAATCTAGAGCAAACAATCTACAAGAAATTACAAATTGAACAGCTCGCGTAGATGACGCGTCTGTGAGCGGCTTACAGGAATCTCTGTCTGCTTTTTATCGTTCATGCGAAGCTGATAACTCGATTTGAACCACGGAACAACTTCCCGAATGTGATTGATATTCACCACAAACCCGCGATGCGCGCGCCAGAACTTCGCCGGGTCCAGTTGCTCCAGCAACTCTTCCAGCGTGCGGCACTTTGACTGCCCTTCAAACTGCTGCGTCACCACGCGAATCACGCCCTCATCAATGGCCGCATAACAAATCTCCGCCTGGTCTACCAGCAGTAGCCGGCTTTGCGCCTGCACAATCAGCTTGGCATGTTGCGCCGCCGCACCCGGCCTGTTATTGCCGAGCAGCTTCAGCAGCGCATCAATCTGCGTCTGCGGTTGCGGCGGAGTCTGTGTTGTTGAGCCGCCATCGGGTCCGCCCGCGATACGACCCTTCACTCGTTCCACAGCCTGCTGCACGCGCGCACGATCGAACGGCTTCAGAAGATAATCAACCGCGTTCACATCAAAAGCGCGCACGGCATAGTTATCGTACGCAGTGGCAAAGACAATCTGAGGCAGCGGCTCCAGCTCCTCGCCGGAGCTCCCGGCAGCCTTATGCGCGCCACGCTCCGCCAGTTGCTTCAACACACCAAAGCCATCCAGCCCCGGCATCTGCACATCCAGGAAAACCAGGTCTGGATGATGCTCTTCAATCAGCTCAATCGCTTCGATGCCGTTCGCGCCCTGTGCCACCACGTCCACATCGCCCACCTGGTCGAGCAAATACTTCAGCTCATCCCGGGCCAGTTGTTCGTCATCGATGATGAGCGCGGAGAGTGCCATCCCAAAGCACGATTGTAGACGAGACGGGCCTGCTTTAGCCCATCACATGCAGTCGCGCAGGCATGTGGTCCTTGGCCAGTTCATGACCGCAGCATGTGCAGTACTGGTCAGTAGAGCGCACCGTGCGGAAGCAATTGCCGCAGCTTGCCGTGAGCTGGTAGCTGCACTGAGGGCAAAAGTGAAAGTCGCTCTGGGTAAACGTTCCGCAGGCGGGACAGGCGGAAACCAGCGGCTGCCGCAGCAGAAAATACAACACCGCGCCAATGCCACCCGGCATTACAAAGCAGAGCACCATCCAGAAGCGCGCGCTCATTGCCCGGCGCGGCGCATCCTTGCTCACATAGCCCACCATGAGGAAGTACACCGCGGCCAGCAGTCCCCAGGAAAGATTGAAATAAATGCGGAAGCCCAGTGGCGGCGGCGCGTGGTGGCGCGTGGCCGGCAGCACCATCCACATGTAGTACTCAACAATCGAAAAGGCTGCTATGGACAGTACAATCGACCAGGCCGGAATCAGGCGAGCATCGTTATCGACTTGGATAGCTTCGGGGTTATGGTTACGCATGGCAAAGTCCTCCCGCAGACTCTCCCTGGAGCATGACGGGAAGTTCGAGTGTGCTTCTATCTTACTGACGGAGCCGCGCGGCGGGAAGTTGCGAATGCAGCATTCCAAACAATATTTTTGATCGCAATTGTTTCCCGCTCGCCGCCGCCTCCGCGCGTCAAATCCTAACGGCTGATTGTCACAAACTGCCGCCCCAGATACAAGCGATATCCGCCTCCGGTGGAGATAAATTGCAGCGGCACAGGGTGTTTCATGCCATCATCCGTGGCTGTTGGCGAAGTCAGAACATCGTGGCCGCCCACGTCCGTCAGCACAAATTTGCCGCCCACAATACCAGCTCCATACACACCCGCTGGCAGCACCTGGCCGGCAAACTTCACCGAAACTTCCGTAATGAAATATGCCTGATACTTTGAGGCCACGTCGCTCGAGTAGCCGCTCGTATCCACCATCGCGGCCAGCACATTGGATCCATCGGCAAACTTTACGCCACTGGAATTGCGAATCTGCACCGGGGCGGATTGTCCCTTGTAATACACCGTGGCCGGCAGCAGCTTCTGCATATCGGCTGGCTTGAGAACGGTGCCCGACTGGGCCGATGCCACAACTGAGACTGTAACCATCACAGCAGCAGCAAGCGTGCGAAACAACTTGGATTGCATGATCTTACCTCGTCGAAAGATGATAATTTGCGTGGAGTATACCGCTGCAACCTGCCACAGCGTGTGTAACCCGGCGCACATGGCAGTTTACTGGTTATCCAGGCTCAGCACATCGTAGTTATAGTTGATCCAGACTTTCTTAATCGGTGCCGGAGGCTTCGCCAGCGGAACATCATGCTCCGTGGTTGAATTCCCACTCATCCGCACTGAGCCCATCCGCACAACACGGCCATCCTGCAGTTCCAGGTAAATCGGCACAATGTTATGGAAGTTATCCGGCACGCCCGACTGTACAACCTTGAGATGCAGATTCACCCCTCCGTTGCTCGCATTCGTCACTTGTGATTCAAAGTGATACACCGGCAGGTCCGTCCCATACACATACTCGCGAAAGAACCAGTCCATCGTGTGCGTCCCCTCAATATCCATCTGCTGAGTCATGTGCTTTTCGACTATCGCCTTGAAGTCCTCTGTCGTAGCAGCCTGTAACCGATACGTAGACACAAAATCACGCATCATCTCCATGAATTGCTCGTCGGCATCTTTGGGCTGCCACATCATCATGCGAATCATGTGCAGAATGTAAGCGCCCTTGGGGTACACAAGGTTCTGATACACATCCCATCCCGTCTTTTCCGTCGCAAGCCGAATGCCCATCGTCACCGGCCCCACATCAATCGGACGGAATCCCTGGGCATTCTTTTCGGTGAGCAGCTTACGCTGCTGTTTCCAAAACTCACGAAAATCATTGTTATTCTTCCGCGTAGCCTGTAGAAAAATCGAAGCCGAAGTATTGGCAAATCCCTCACTCATCCACTGGTCGCGATAGCTTCGGAAGCCCACCGTCTGGCCCCACCACTGGTGCGCCATCTCGTGCGCCGTTACCACCTTCCAGTACATATCTTCCGGATGCAGACCCATAAAGTGCTGCTGCGTCGAATCCAGAAACCCGCATATTGGCAGATACACCAGCATCGGCCAGCTCTGCCCGTAGTTGCACGCAAACTGCTGCGTCAGCGCCACCTTGGCAAAGGGAAGCTGTCCAAAATAATTCGTATAAATCTGCGCCGCTGCCTCTCCTTCGCTCAGCTGCACCGGCAGCATGCCGGGAGCATTGAAGTTGCCCAGGTTCGACTCGCCCATATTCGCAAGGTCATCCGGCGGAGTTGTATTCGCATAGGCGTCAATCGTCAGGTTGTCACCCAGCTTGCCCGGAACTGTGCCCTCTTTCATCGTGAATCGGCCAAGATTAAAGCCCACTACCGGCAGCGGCACATCGGTCTTCCATTCAGAGGTCGTAATCTTCCCATCGGTCGATTCATTCACACGCGTGCCAGTGGCAATCAGGTTCAGCCCCTTCGGCACATGAAAGAGCATGCGGTACATCGCATAGTCGCCAAAACCACGCGAGGCATTGGGATACCAGCTTTCGCGCGCCATCGGATAGTAATTGGCATTGCCTTCGTTTGCCACCACATCTTTGCCGCCATACGTGATGCGAATGGAAACCTCTTCGCCTTTCTTCAACGCATGCGGCAGGATCACGCCAAAGTCTGCGTCCTCTTCCTTCTTTTCCTGCACATAGTCCATCGGCTCGCCGCTTGTTGCAGCTACGTTGCTCACGCGCAGCGCCGGAAACAGAGACAGCCGCGCCACCGCAATCCCATCCTGCTGCGCAATCAAGTGCAGCGTTGCCATGCCGGTCAGAAAGCCGCTCTTCTCAATCGTCGTATCCAGTTCTTCGCGATCCATTCGGTACGGCCCGCTGTCATTCCGGCCTTTGGCACGCGTCTGCCCCTCGCCGCTTGAGAAAGCGCACAAATATGTCGGCCCCCAATCATTCAGCGTCATCAGCGAAACTTCTTCAGGAGACACATGCCGCGCCCCATCCGGGTCCGCCGTAAAGATCAGGTGCGGATATTTCTTTCCATGCATCGCAGCAAGAAAAAATCCGCCATTCCCCGTGCTCAACACATCCTCCAGCAGCCGCAGATCGATATTCTCAAACAGCTTCAGCCGCTGAAAATTATGGAACTCGATTGCGCTCTGGATTAGCGGCTTGCTATCCCCGCCCTTACTCGCGCCTTCCTGATGCAGTTCTGCCGCAGTCTTGTCCGTAAAGCGCAGCACCGCCTGATCAAAGTCCTCATCGAACTCTTCAGCATGGCTCAGAATGCGCAGATTATGCCGCTCCTGCTGCGTGGGAGGAGTCAGATGCAGATGTCCCTGTCCATGAAATACAGCACCAGTCACCTTGCCATTGACTTCGCCATAAAACGAAATGTCTCCGCTCTCAAAAGTGAAGACAGCAGCATCCCGCTTCAACTCCAGGTGATGCACAGAGATCACCTCGCCGCCGGGAAGCAGATTTCTCAGTTGCTGGTAATAAGCATTGGCATTGGGCGGCCGCTGCGCGCACAGAAACGCATTTCCCAGCGCAGCAAACACAACAAGACGGCGAATCTGCAGGCAATAAGAACGAAAATCCAGCAAGGGACACCAGCGCGAATGAATTAGGAGGCGAACTTATTATCCAGCCTCACAGTCATCCACACGAAGAAAAAATTCCCAGAGTACTGCCGCTTATTCTTTCCCCCCCATGTCCGTTATCCTGACCGTAGCCGTTCTTCAGGCCGAGGGAAGAACCTGCTTCTGTCTACAAAAAGCATTGGGCTTTGGCCCCTGCGTGCTTCTACCTGCTCACACCAGATACAAATCCACGTACTCATTCACCGGCATCGCATCCAGCCGCTTCGCATCCAGCGATGCCTCCAGAATCCGTTCCTGCTGCGCCGCAGGGAAGCGCCGCGCCAGGTTCGTCTTAAACTTCTCCACCAGCAAAGGCAATCCATCCTCGCGCCGCCGCCTGTGTCCAATGGGATACTCAACTGTTCGTTCCAGCACTTCACCATTCGCGAGAACGACCCGAAGGGTATTCGCAATCGACCGCTTCTCCGGATCGTGATAATCCCGCGTAAACTGCGGCTCTTCCACGCAGGTAATCTTCTCGCGCAGCACGTCGATCCTCGGATCGGAGGCAATGCTATCCTCATAATCCGAGGCCGTAAGCCGCCCGAAGATCAGCGGAACCGCCACCATATATTGCACGCAATGATCGCGATCTGCAGGATTCGCCAGCGGCCCCTTCTTATCGATAATCCGAATACAAGCCTCATGCGTGCGAATCGTAATGCTCTCAATCGCATCGGCAGTAAGCCCGCGCTCATCCAACGCATGCTTCAGCGTCATCGCCGCCTCCACCGCCGTCTGCGAGTGGAACTCAGCCGGAAAGCTTATCTTGAACAGCACATTCTCCATGACGTATGAGCCATACGGTCGCTGAAACTGGAACGCCTGTCCTTTGAAGCTCACATCGTAAAAGCCCCAGGTCTTCGCCGTCAGCGCCGTGGGATAGCCCATCTCACCAGCCTTCGCCATCAGCGCCAGCCGCACCGCACGGCTCGTAGCATCGCCCGCAGCCCAGCTTTTACGCGAGCCGGTATTCGGCGCATGGCGATACGTCCGTAAACTCTGCCCATCCACCCACGCCAGTGAAATCGCGTTGATCGTCTGCTCTCGCGTAAGCCCCAGCAGCCTGCTCACCACGGCCGTCGAAGCCACCTTCACCAGCACCACATGATCCAGACCAACTTTGTTGAATGAATTCTCCAGCGCAATGCATCCCTGAATCTCATGTGCCTGGATCATCGCACCCAGTACATCGCGCATCGTCAGCGGCTTCTTGCCCTCAGCAAGATTGGTGCGCGAAATCCAATCCGCCACAGCCAGAATTCCGCCCAGATTGTCCGAAGGATGCCCCCACTCCGCAGCCAGCCACGTGTCGTTAAAATCCAGCCACCGAATCATCGCGCCAATATTGAAGGCCGCCTGCACGGGATCCAGCACATAAGAAGTCCCCGGCACCCGCGCCCCATTCGGCACCACAGTCCCCCGCACAATCGGCCCCAGCAGCTTCGTGCAAGCCGGATACTCCAGCGCCTCCAGCCCGCACCCCAGCGTGTCAATCAAACAAGCCCGCGCCGTAGACCAAGCCAGCTCGCTTTCAATCGAGTAATTCAGCGCGTAATCGGCAATATCCACAAGCACCTGATCCGGCGCAGGACGTTCATTCGAAATATGCGAGGACAAATAAGACTCCTAATGCCTTTATCGCTTGGCGTGAATAAGTTGATGGAGTGGCCCACTTAGATTCTGACTGAATGTTACGGTCTGACCATTGACGAAGCCAGTCTTTCCAAAACGATCGACAAAAATTGAATCTGTTTCATTTTCTGAAGGACCATAGAAAAGAATGCCCCATCGCAAGTCGGATTTTTCAGGAGATGGTTTTGCGGTTGTGTCATGGATCAGCGATTGCAGCTTCGCTTTCTGTGTGTCATCGAGGGGGACCTTCACTTCTGCCCACTTCCGCATTAGTTCGGGAGTGACCGCAATTCGTGTAAGAACATCGTCGGACATATGCAAAACAACAATACTCGCGACGGCCTGAGTTTTGAGCTGTCTTTTCAATGAACTCAGGCTGTCATCTGTCATCTGCGCGGACGATATTGCTGGCAATAGGCAAAGCAATGCAGAAAGCAGCAACTTCATCGCTAACTCCGCTGCTCCATTCGCACAAACTTAAGATTCTCGGGCCCCGTATAATTCGCACTCGGCCGAATAATCTTCCCATCAGCGCGCTGCTCCATCACATGCGCGCCCCAACCAGCCGTCCGCGCAATCACAAACAGCGGCGTAAACAAATCAATCGGCACTCCCATCGCGTGATACGCAACAGCCGAGAACCAATCGAGATTCGGAAACATGCGTTTGGTCTCATGCATCACAGACTCAATACGTTCAGCCACTGAGTAAAGCAGTTTTTCTTCAGGCGTCTGCGCCAGCTCATGCGCAATCTCCTTGATAATCTCGTTCCGCGGATCACTGATCGTATAGACCGGATGCCCGAAGCCGATAATCACTTCACGCTCCGCCACCCTCCGCCGAATATCCGTCTCCGCCTCATCCGCCGACCCATACCGCTCCTGGATCTCAAGCGCCACTTCATTCGCGCCGCCATGCTTGGGCCCCTTGAGCGCGCCAATCGCCCCCGTAATGCACGAATAAATATCCGAACCAGTCCCCGCAATCACCCGCGCCGTAAACGTCGAAGCATTAAACTCATGCTCCGCATACAAAATCAGTGAAGCATGCATCGCGGAAACCCACTCCGCACCTGGCTTTTCTCCATGCAGCAGATGCAGCAGATGCGCCGCAATCGAATCATCGTCCGTCACAACATCAATCCGCTTCCCATGCCGCGCAAACTGCAGCCAGTAACACAGCATCGAAACCAGCTTCTCCAGCAACCCATCGGCAATCGCAGTCGCCCCGGCCGCATTGTGGTCCGCAGCCTCAGGCTCTACGCACCCCAGCACAGAAACACCCGTCCGCAGCACATCCATCGGATGCGTCTTCGCAGGCAAGAGCTCCAGCGCCTTCAATACCGCGTCCGGCAACCCACGAGCCGCCTTCAACTGCGCCTTGTAAGCCTTCAGCTCAGCCGCAGTAGGCAGTTTGCCATGCAGCAGCAGGTAAGCCACTTCTTCATACTCGCAGTGCGCCGCAAGGTCATGAATGTCATACCCGCGATAATGCAGGTCGTTCCCCGTATGCCCCACAGTGCACAGCGCAGTATTCCCGGCAGGCGTGCCGGAAAGCGCCACAGATTTTTTAGGCTTGAATGTTACGGTTGCAGCTTCGCTCATCACAGACTCCAGAGAGCTTCACCGTATCGAACGGCGGCTGCCAGTGTCCAGTGTCAGAGCGCCGGTTCTGATCCAGCTTCTGCGCCAGGCCGCGTGATCCATGCGGAGAGAAAGGCCACCGGCTTCAGCACGAACGACGCAATCAGCCGAGGCATCCGGCGAAAATCGCTGAGCAGCGATCGGCCCTCTCCCGTGAGAAAGGCGCCATTGCGCATCACGTGCAGATGAAACAGTGCGGAAAGAGCCGCAAAGAAGCAGACCGCCAGCGTGGCCTTTCCAGGAGCGGAAGCTCCTGTAACGCGATGCGCGAGCCAGTCAAGCGTCATGGAAAGGCCGGGAACCCCAACAACAATAATGAAGTTCCCCAGCAGCCGCGAGCGCAGTCCCAGGGCCTTCTGCTGCATGCCCGCATAAACGCCCGCCGTAAGCGTCACATAGCCAATTTCAACCACCACCACGGCAAGACTGCCGCGCATCCCGGTACGAGTCATTGCCGCCAAATAAACAAGCGAGCGGGCGGTAGCGCTCAGTACGGCACACTTCCAGTTCCAGCAGGTCAGAGCCTGCATTTGCAGTGCGCGATGATCAAATTGCATACCTGTATCGTCGGCAAACAGCAAGAACGCAGTATGACAGCAAAGTTACAGGAACATTGAAAATAGGGGCCGTTATTAGTTAGACGGATTCCCATCCGGCAGACCGTAGCTATTCATTTTTGCTTTTCGCGAACAGCTCATCCAGCTTCTGCTCGTACGTATGGTATCCAAGATACTTGTACAAATCCGCCCGCGATTGCATCGTATCCACCACGCCGCGCTGCGTGCCCTCCGCGCGAATCGTCTCATACACCTTCAGCGCCGCAGCATTCATTGCGCGATACGCCCCGCAGCAATACAGCACAATATCCACGCCCGCCGCACCCAGCTCTTCGCGCGTCCACAGCGGCGTCTGCCCAAACTCCGTAATGTTCGCCAGCACAGGCACACCCACAGCCTTGCGAAACTCCGTATACTGCCCCAGCTCCGTGACCGCCTCGGCAAAAATCATATCCGCGCCGGCAGCCACATATGCCTGCGCCCGTGCAATCGCAGCATCCAGGCCCTCATTCGCCAGCGCATCCGTCCTCGCCATCACCACAAATTCGGAATCCGTTTTCGCATCCACAGCAGCCTTGATGCGGTCCACCATCTCTTCCGTAGGAACGATCTCTTTACCGGGCCGGTGTCCGCATCGCTTCTGCCCCACCTGGTCTTCCATATGCACAGCCGCGGCGCCCGCTTTGATCATTTGCTTGATCGTCCGCGCAATATTGAAAGCTCCGCCCCAACCCGTATCGATATCTACCAGCAGCGGCAACGCGCTCGCATCCGTAATACGCCGCACATCGGTCAGCACATCTTCCATCGTGCTGATGCCCAGGTCGGGAATGCCCAGCGAATTCGCCGCCACGCCGCCGCCCGAGAGATACAGTGCGCGAAAGCCGACAGCCTCCGCCAGCTTCGCCGTATAGGCGTTAATCGCCCCAGCCACCTGCAGCGGTTTTTCTTCTTTCAGCGCTGCGCGAAACCGCGCACCGGGCGTAAGTGTAAAATTCGTCTCGTGCATCGCTCGCCTTATATCGTGTCTGGGCGTCATCATAGCAGGACATTCGCTCGCGCTTAACCTATGCAACTCCCGGCTACAGGGAGGGTCACATCAGAATTGCGGCGTCGAGGCTAATTGCCTCCACGGCCAGTCCTCAACCTTCAACCAAGGAGCACGAATCAATGAAGCGTCTTCTCTGTTGTCTCGCCTTATGCTGTGGCACCTTCGCAGCCACCATCCCCGCTTCTGCGCAAGCCATGATGTCGGCCAAGCCCAAAGCTCCCGCCAGCCCGCCGGCCATGGCCGTTAGCGTCATCGGCAGCCGGTCTGTGTGGATTGCCTACTCCTCGCCGGGCGTCAAAGGTCGCGAAGGCAAAATCTTCACCTCCGACGGCCTCATCAAGACCGCTGGTGGCTCGCAGTATCCCATCTGGCGCGTAGGAGCTAACTCCGCCACCACCCTCATTACTTCCGGCAAAATGAAGATCGGCGATCTGACCGTACCCCCCGGCGCCTACACGCTCTTCGCTGATATCTCCGACCCCAACAATTGGACGCTCATCATCAACAAGAAGACCGGCGAGTGGGGCCTTTCCCATGACGCCGCCGACGATCTGGGCAAAACCAAATTCACCATGTCCGCACCCTCATCCATGGTCGAAAACCTGAAGTGGGATATCAAAGACAATGGCAACGGCACCGGTGCCCTAGTACTGAGCTGGGAGAACCACGTCGCAAGCGTAGATATTGACGCGCGCTAATCACCCCTGCAGCAATCGGGCGGAAATTTCCGCAAATTTCCGCCCTGCCCGTAAAATAGAGAGAGAGTCTTTCTCCGGGAGCACCAAAGTTGCCTTTGTATGCCTATCGCTGCACCCAGTGCGGCTATCAGTATGAAAAAGTTCAGAAGTTCAACGCCCAGCCGGAGACCGTCTGCCCGCAGTGCGGTGGTCCCGTCGAGCGTCCATTGACCGCACCCGCCCTCCAGTTCAAAGGCGCAGGCTGGTACATCAACGACTACGCCCCCAAGCCCGCTGCCGGCGCAGCATCCAAGCCCGCCGGCGACTCCGCCGCAAAGACTGAGTCCACAAGCACGCCCGCACCTGCAGCGACTCCAGCACCCTCATCCGGCAGCTCTGAATAGGACCCATGCCCCGAGGGGCGCGTTTGCCGCATGCGATGCCTCAGCGCTTCCGCAGCCATCCAGCCATCAGCGCCACAGCCAGCAGCGCCGGGCACAAGATGCACACCCACAGGCTGAATTCGCTGGTCAGGTCGCCCATGTGCTCGCCGGAAATCAGGTTATCTGCCGCCCACCAAACCAGCGGGCCTACCACCAGCATCACAAGCAGCGTAGCCGCCAGCGCCACGGAGCGCACGCGCTTCCGGCCTTCCTTCTGATCGTTGAGAACACCGGCTGAAGCCAGCACCACACGTCTGGTCTTTTGCGCCACCTCGCGGTCGCGCTCGGCTGACATGCTCACTGTTGTCGAAGTGGCCGGTCCGTGCTCGAACCCCGCCTCCTTCGCTATGCGACTCATCCCGCTGCCTCGCTGAAGTTATGCTCTTCCAGCTGCGGCCGAATAGCCGCCAGCCCGCGATACAGCCGGCTCTTTACGGTCGAGAGCGGCGCACGCGTTACAGCGGCAATCTCCTGCAGTGAAAGCTCTTCATGGAAGCGTAGCACCAAAACCTCGCGGTAGAGCGTATCCACCCGCAGAAGCGCCTGGGAAACCCGTTCCCGGTCCTCGCTTGTCGCCAGGCGGTCGAAGGGAGTCGGCTCTTCATCCGCCAGCTCAAAGCTCATCGGCCGGTCTTCGTCTGTCGAGCCCTCAAAAAGTTCATCCAGGCTCAAGAGCGTGCGCTTGCGCCGGTAATCAATCACCAGGTTGCGCGCAATCGTAAACAGCCACGTGTCAAAGCGAGACTTGCCATTGAACTGGTTGCCGCGCACCAGCACCCGCATCCACGCTTCTTGGAACAGGTCCTCAGCCAGCTCGCGATTCCCGGTCAAATACACCAAGTAGCGCAGCAGCCTGTGCTGATAGCGAACAATCAGCTGATCCAGCAGCCCTGCCTCGCGGCGCTTCAATCCGGCTGCAATCGCCAGATTCTCCTGGCGTACCGCTTCTTGCTCGGCTGTGGCCGCGCTGCGGGTAAACACTGACTGAACTGTGGCTATCGCTCGCATTTGTTTGTATAGACGACAGGTTAATCGCAGAGGATGTACTTAATTACAACCTTTACAAAACTTTACGTGTTCTGGTGCCTCTTCCGGTACCAGATCGGGCCCGTTCCGCGACGGCCAGCGCCTCTTCAATCATCTGCCGCACCCGTTTTTCGCGGCTTTCCGGCGTCCGGTAATAAAAAATCCCCAGCAGTTGCCGCCTGCGCTGCACCGCCGTCATCGCCTTCCATCCCTGTTCCGCCATCGGCTGCCTCTGAAACGCCATCCGCAGAATCGGTGGCGTTTCCAACTCCCCCTCCATCGTCAGCATCAGCCGCTCCGCCATCTGCTGGGCCCGCCGCTCCCGCGTTTCCGCACTTTTCGCCTGCCCAATAAAGGATCCTATCCAGCCCCGGTCAGAAGGACTCAGGCTCTTCTCAAACCATTTCCGCAGCTCGCGCTCGCCCTTCAAGATCCGCGCAAACTCCTCGGGCAGAACCACTTGCCGCTCTTCAAGGTCCGGCTCCAGGGTCATCCGTACCTCGTCACCAGGCTTCACCCTCGCCTCGCGCTGCATCTTCTTGTAGACCACAATGCAGTCGCCGTCATCCTTGGCAATCGTCAGCAACGATGTCCGAAACTCCACGCCATTCAGCGTTCCACGCACCCGTCGCCTCACCATCTCCGGCCAGGTCTTTTTTGTGTCAAACGGCACACGCACCACCGTCCAGTTCATGTAGTCCTGAACCAGTTCCAACCGGGCGCGGAAGTTCTTTGCTTTTAAACTAGCCATCCCAAGTGAAAGCAGTATGCCGTGCGTGAAGTCATTGGCGCAATATTCTCCCGGAATATGTGGTGCCAATAGTGGTACCATGTGATAGTGGCGTCCACAAAAAAGATTCTCGATGCAATGCGGCGAGAGCCGCGTAATATGCGCTTCGCGGATTTACTAAAAGTCTGCGTGGAATATTTCGGTGAGCCTCGGCAGACAGGCAGCAGTCACGTCCTTTTCAAGACGCCATGGCCGGGAGACCCGCGTATCAACATTCAGAACGACAGGGGCAAGGCAAAGGCATATCAAGTCCGGCAGGTTTTACTGGCCATCGAAAAGTTAAAGGAGTGTCCCCATGAAGCCGACAGCGAAAAAGACGTCGAAGACTGATCACTACACCTATCGCGTAACCTGGTCCGCTGAAGACGGCGAGCATATCGGGCTCTGTTCAGAATTCCCCTCGCTTTCCTGGCTTGCTCAGACTCCTGAGCAGGCTCTTGAAGGAATCCGGCAGCAGGTGGCCGAAGCCATCGTGGATATGGAATCGGAGGGTGAGACCGTCCCGGCACCCTATGCGGAGAGACACTACAGCGGCCAGTTTCGTGTGCGCATTCCGCCTGCGACCCATCGCGCGTTGGCAATGGAGGCAGCGGAGCAGGGAATCAGCTTGAATCGACTCGCCAGCGCCAAACTCGCCGCTGACGCCCGCTAGCCCTCTACACTAGAACCATGGAGACTCTCTACGGCGTCCATTCCGTTGAAGAAGCACTGAAAGCCGGCCGCCGCCGCTTCGATCATGTCATGGTGGCCCGCGAGCGCCTCGAAGCCGGGCAGGCCGCCCGCATCGAGCGCCTCGTCGAAGCCTGCCGCAAGGCCAACGTTCGCGTCCGCCAGGAATCCCGCGAGCACCTCACTCAGCTAGCCGGCACAGCAGGCCATCAGGGCGTAGTGGCCGTCGTCCGCGCCGCAGAAATTCTCTCCATCGAAGACCTCTTCGAGCCGCAGCAGCCGGGCCAGCCGCGCCTCGTCCTCGCGCTCGACGGCGTAGAAGACCCGCAAAATCTCGGCGCGCTTCTCCGTGTAGCAGATGGAGCAGGCGTCGATGGCATCGTCCTCACCGAGCGCCGCTCCGCACCCCTCAGCCCCGTCGCCGTAAAAGCCAGCGCCGGCGCAGCCGAACACCTCCGCATCGCCCGCGTCGTCAACCTCGTCCGCGCCCTTGAAGAGCTGAAAGAGCACAATCTCTGGATCGTTGGCCTCGATGAACGCGGCGAATCCGACTACGATCAGTTCGACTTCACCGGCGATTGCGTCCTCGTCCTGGGCCGCGAAGGCGCAGGCCTGCACGACCTCGTCAAGCGCACCTGCGATCACATCCTGAGCATCCCCATGGCCGGCGGCGTCAGCTCGCTCAACGTCTCCGCCGCAGGTGCAGTCGTGCTCTATGAGGCCTCCCGCCAGCGCCGCGCAAAGCTCCGCGCCGCTTCCGCACCGGCCTCCGCATCGTCCAAACCTCACAAGAAACAGAAGGGTCTCGGTTCGTAATGAAGTTTTTCGTAGCAGCAGCGCAGTGCTTTCTTGCGCTGGCAGTCAGCGCAGCGCAAAACGCGCCGCAATCGCAGCAGCCCGCACCGCAAACGCCGCCAGCCTCACAGCAGCCCGCACAGCCAGCCCCCGGCGGCAAGGTCATCTTCTCCCGCTCAGTCGACGAAAACGGTCAGACCGTCACCCAGGCCTCGCCGGAAACAAAACTAGCCAAAGCCCCCGTCGCCACCGACGAAGAGCGCGAAGCCGTTACCGTCACCGCCTACGATCTCGACGTGCATCTGCACTCGGAAGAGCATCATATCGCCGCCCGCGCCCAGCTCACTCTCCGCAACGACGGCAAAACTCCCCTCGCGCGCATCCCGCTCGAAATCTCCTCCACGCTCAACTGGGAGCGCATCCGCGTCGCTGGCAAAGACGCCGCCTTCGAGGTAGCCATCCTCAACTCCGATGCCGACCACACCGGCCAGCTCCATGAAGCAGCTATCGTGCCCCCCGCTCCGCTGGCTCCCGGCGCATCTGTCGCCGTTGACGTCACCTACTCCGGCACCATCGGCGTCTCCGCCCAGCGCCTCATCTCCGTCGGTGCCCCCGAAGATGCCGCACAGCACTCGGACTGGGACCGCATCGACACCGAATTCACCGGCCTCCGCGGATTCGGGAACGTAGCCTGGTATCCGGTCTCAGCCCCGCCCGTCATCCTCGGCGACGGCTCGCGTCTCTTCGATCTGATAGGCCAGCAAAAGCTCCGCATGGCCTCGTCGCGCTTCCACCTCCGCCTTACCGCCGAGTTTCCGCACGGCCAGGCGCCCACCGTTGCGCTCGTCAATGGCCACCCTGTCCCGCTCACCGTTACCGATAACCAAAGCTCCGGCCAGGAAGTCTCAGGCGTCGCCACCGCGGAGTCGCAAACGGAACCGCTAGGCTTTGAAGCTCCCAGCCTCTTCCTTGCCATCCGCAGATCGCACCCCGGCGCCAACTTCACCGCCTGGACCCGCACCGAAAACGACGCCTGGGTCTCGTCCTGGACGCTGGCCGAAAAGCCCGTCACGGCGTTTCTCCAGCAATGGCTGGGCGATAAGCCGCGCGGACAGCTCGTTCTGCTCGATCTGCCCGACGCCGGCGACGCATCCTACGAAACCGGCCCGCTGCTCGTCACCGCCGTCAAAGACGCCGATCCTGAGCAGCTCAAATTCACCCTCGCTCACGCACTGGCCCACGCATGGCTCTATACGCAGCAAACCACGCCTCCACAGGCATGGCTCAGTGAAGGCATCCCTTACTTCATCGCCACGCTCTGGACCGAGCAGCAATATGGCCGTACCAAGGCCCTTGAAATGCTCGAAGGCGGTCGTTCCGCCCTCGCGCTCGCCGAGCCGGAAAGCCCCGGCCAAAGCTCCGGCCAGCCGCTCGTCTCTGCCTTCTCTCCCGCCTATTACCGCACCAAGGCGGCCTATGTTTTATGGATGCTTCGTGGTACTGCCGGCGATGACGCGCTAGCAGCCGCCCTTCAGATCGGCCCTCAATCCACAGCCGACTTCGAAGCCGCGCTCCAGAAGTCCACCAGCATCAAGCTGCAATGGTTTTTTAATGACTGGATCAACAACGACCACGGTCTTCCCGATCTCTCCATAGAAGACCTCTTTCCCAGCCCTGCGCAGGATGGCAACTGGCTGGTCGGTGTCCATCTGGCCAACTCCGGCTACGCCGCCGCAGAGGTTCCAGTCACCGTCCGCACAGACACGCTTTCTATCACCCAGCGCGTGCAAATTCCGGCTCGCGGCAAAACCGTTGCCCGCATCACCATTCACGGCCGCCCCGTGGAAGTCCGCGTCAACGACGGCACCGTGCCGGAGACAAGCGCCAACGTGCACGTCACAAAGGTCGCGGCCCCATCAACAACCGGACCCACAAAACCTTGACACGCTCTGGCCGGACCAAAATGCCGGGTGCCCCATCCATCGAGCGCTTCTGCTCGATGGGTGGGATAGCACGAACCTTCACTGGACGTTCTTTGTAACAGGGAACAGCTTCATAGCTATTGCGGCGGCTGAGGCTTCGGCTGATCCGGCTTCACCTGCTCAGACGCGGGCTGCCCCTCATCGGCCTTCGGTCCAGCCTTATGGCGGTGGATCTTACGGACTAAATCGTAGGAAAACTCCTGGATCTCGCTGCCAATCATGCCTGTCGCCGTGTTCACGAGCCCGTCGCCAAAAGTATGACCCCAGCCTCGTTGATCCTGCGGGTAGTACACGTTGGAGATGGCTCCCGCAACAATATTGCCAATCACGTTCGAGTAGTTCGGCTCCCACCGTTCGGAACCGTCATGGTGGCATCGCAGTGCTGAGAACGCCGCATAGAGCGCACGATGCCCCGCACTCCCTTGTCCCAGCCGGAAATACCGTGGGTCCTGGTGCAGCATTCCCGGCAAAAGACCGTTGCCAACGATGTTGCCTATAAATGTGTCCGCATAAGCTGACCCCGCACGCTTCGCATAACCAGACACACCCCATCCGTATGCGGAATAGCCGCTACCCAGCTCCCGGTATCCGCCGAACAGCGCAGCCTGCGCAAAAGTGAACGGATCCACTGACGAGCGAAGCGCAAGCTTCATCTTCTGCCCCTTCGTCAGAGGCACCACATCCTTGGTATAGGTGGTATTGAAAGCGGGAATAACCCAGAGCGCCCGCTGAGACTCCTGTTTCTTGATCTGCTCCTGCGCCTTGTCATACTGGCTTCGCTGATCCGGCTGCTGCGCGCTCGAACCCTGCTGGGAGCCGGGCTGCGTTCCCTTCTGCGTATCGGGAGAAGTGTTTTGCGCGGGCTGTTGCGCCGGTTGCTGAGCCTGTTCCGCCTCTGCAATCTGGGGTAGAGGTGCATCCGGCAGATCGGACAACTTGCGGGCCGCCTGATTCGGTGCAGGATCTTGCGCAACAAGCTTGGCGGCACACACAACCGTAGCGCCTAAAACAATAGCCCGAAGCGAATATCGCATGGATCACCAGAAGCGCCGGAACGGACAGTTTCCATCAAGCGGCGGGAACAGGGCACTTCCGTAACCGGCATAGATGTGGATGCCAGCGGCTCCAGAATGGATTACCCGTCGGCTTCAGGGTAAATCAGCGGGTATAAAGAAACCGTTTTAGTTAGTCTGATCTGGCTGAATGCCCTTTTTAACGCTCGGCGTCAGCTTCCGCAGTACAAACTCCTGCAGCACAGTGCTCAACCCGCGCTCCGCCGTGCCAATCGCAAAATTCGAGAAAACCAGTCCCGCACCGCGGTTCGAGGGCGGATAATACAGGTTCGAAAGCGAAGCCGAAATCAAATCTCCACCCATCGTCGAATAATTCGGCTGCCACTTTCCGTTGTCCCCTTTGCAAACAAACGGATAAGACAGCGCATGTATCAGCCGGGACTTCGTAGTCCCCGTCCCCTGGTAGTAATAACGCGGGTCCTGGTGCAGCAGCGCCGGCAAAACCGCGCCTCCGAACAGGATGTCCGTAAACCCGTCCGCATAATTCGCCCCGACCCGCTCGCCATATCCCTTCCAGCCCTGCGGATAGTCCGGTGAATCGGAAGCCTGATCCACGGCTCCCAGGAATATCGCGCCGGCAAACGCAACCGGATTCACTTCAAATCGCAATGCAATCTGGAATTTCAGCTTGGCTGTAAGCGGCGCAATCGCCTGTCCGTTCGGCTGGTTGTACACCACGTAGTAATTCGGAATAAAGCCCAGCACCTTCTGCTGGTAGGCCACCTGCACCTGCTCGGTAGCAATTTGCGTCGTATCCGCAAGTACGGTTACTGAAGTCGAAGCCTCACTCAGCTTCAACTTGATCCCCGTCACCATAAAAAACTCGCCCGGTTTTACGACAATGTCCCCGGATTTCCAATCCGCAAAGTCCTTGCCGGCAATCATCACATGGTAAGTCACGCCCGGCTTTACGTCGGCAAACTGAAAAAATCCGTTGTCGTTGCTCACAGTCTGGCGCTGTTCCGTGATAATGCCGTCATCGAGCACCACCGTCGCGCCCGCAACAACGTCCCCGTATGCATCCTCAACCGTGCCAGTAATATGCCCCGCCTGGGCGTCCGGAGCCGCTGGGATCGCCTCCGCAACCGGCTGGTTCGCCGTCGCCGTGCCTGAAGCTGCACCATCGTTCGGCACAGAGTCTACCTGCTGAGCGCGCGCCGCGCTAAGCGTCAGCGCAAAAATAAATAAAAATACCGCACCGCGTCGCAGATAAAAGAAAGTATGATTCCAGTACATCATCCACCAATCGAAAATTGTTTCATATCAGATAGTTGCAATAAATTAGCAACACAAATGCTCTCCTTCCGCCAGCACACGCAAAAAAGGGGCGGAGAGACATAAAACTAACCTTAAAGTTAGACGTTCCTCGGCCCCTGCAGTTCCATTTTTATTTGGACTTTTGCCCGGGTCTCTTGATCTCCTGGTCTCCTATGTCTCTATACCCCGGATGAACCTCGGGCTGAAGTCCATGCAGCCCCGCCAGCTTTTCCAGCAACACGCCGAGCTGCCGAATTTCATCGTCGTCCAGTCCCGCGCAAACCTCCCGGTTGTGCGCCTGCGCCACCTCGCCGATCTCCGCCAGCATCTGTTCTCCGCGCTCCGTCAACCGTAGACGATAAATGCGCCGGTCCTCAGGGTTCGGCTCCCGTGCCACAAGCCCGCGTTTCTCAAGCGAATCAATCATTCCCACCAGCCGGCTTGCATGGGTCTCCAGCCTCGCTGCCAGCTCCTGCTGGCTGATGCCGGGCATTCGGCTCAGAAGCCTCAAAATACCGGCCCCCCAGGGCGCAAGTTCCAGCGGTTCCAGCGCCATTGCAAAGCGCCGCGCGGAACTTGTCCCAAGCTGCGATAAGAGAAACGCAACCGGTGGACCACCTTGCTTTCGAGAATGGAACATAGCCAAAGTATTGCACGAAGAAAATAATTACAAAACATAATTATGTATGTCTATAATTAACGCAAAGGAGAAGAATATGTCCAATACCGCCATCTCAGCTCCTCAAGTGCACCGTCATCCCAGCCCGCCACTCGGTCCACTCGCCATCGCCTACATGCTGCTCTTCCTCGCGGCCTTGTATCCCGTCACCACGTTTGGCGGAACGCCATACTTTCCCGGTCCCTGGGAATCGGCGCAAACCATTGTGAATTTCTTCCAGGTGCGCTCCAGTGCCGTTCTGCTCTGTGCTTTTTTACAATTCGGAGCCGCAATTCCGCTCGCCATCTTTACCGCGTCGGCCGTTAGCCGATTGCATTTTCTCGGAGTGCGCGCAGCGGGAGCCACCATTGCACTCTTCGGCGGCTTTGCCACGGCCATTTCCATCATGACAAATGCGGCAGTGCTGTACGCGATGGCCCGCCCTGAGGTTTCGCACGAGCCGGCGTTGACCCTCGCACTCTACTACCTGGGCTTCCATTTAGGTGGATCGGGTTTCTCTGTCCCGTTCGGCCTGCTCATGGCAGGAATCTCCATCCCCGCGTTGCTTTACAAACTGGTCCCCCGTTGGGTTGCCATCCTCGGTATCGCGCTCGCAGTGCTCGGTGAGCTGAGTTGGCTCGATCTCCTCTTTCCCCAGGCGCTCCCGCTCATTCCGCTCACTCGCTTCCCCGGCTTCCTATGGGCCATCGCAATGGGCTTCACGCTGCCCACTGCGACATCCCAGCGCGCGCAATCGGACGCAGCTTAAGCACTTGCCGCCTGCCGCTCCTTGATTTCCTTCAGTAGCAGCTCCACGCGGTCCTCGCTCTCCAGCGCCCGAAACCGGTCCTCCAGCGACTCCTGCGCCAGCATCTCATTCGCCGCCTCGCTCTCGGCCGAGCGCGCATGAACCTTGCTCTGCATCCGCTCCACCGCATGAGCCTTATCCATACCCGCCACCCGCCGCGCCTCGGCAGCTCGCCCCACAGCCCTGGCCCGTCGGTGTTCCGCCACCAGCATCTCAGCCCTGGCCCGGGTCTCAGTCAGTTTTTGCTCCAGCTTGCCCAGCGCCTGACGCAAATGCTCCGCCTCATGCTTCTGGTCCTCCACCTGCGCCGCAAATCCCTTCTCCAGCGCCCCATGGCTCAGCGAGCGCTCCAGCGCCGCCCGCGCCAGGTCATCCTGCCCCTTGCCCACCGCCAGCTCCGCCTTCCGCCGCCAGTCCGCACTCTCACGCCCCTGCTCGCCGCGCTTCTTGTCCAGCAAATGCTGATCCGCAATCGCAATCGCCACCTGCGTCTTCAGTTGCATAAGCTGGTTCTCCATATCCAGAACAATCTGCTTCAAAAGCTTTTCAGGATCCTCAGCCTTCTCCACCAGCTCATTCAGATTCGCCCGCAGCAACGTACCCACTCTCTCCAGCAATGACATAATTCCTCCTTCGTCACTTACTTGCTCTTCGCCGGCGGCTCCGCAACATCGTCCACCGTCTTCACAAGCGGAATTCCGTTGTTGCCACTGGGAATATAAATCGTTGTATGGTTCGGGCTGTTCGCCATCTGCTGCTGAGACTGAATCGCCTCATGCTGCAGATAACGGTCCGTCAATGTCGCATTGATAATCTCCTGCGATCGTGCAATTCCCTCAGCTTCCACAATGCGAATCTGCGCCTTCTGCTTTTCCACCTGCACAAGCTGTTCCGTCTGGCGAATCTGCAACTCATTCACCAGGATCTTGTTCGCTTCATTCGCGCGTGTCTGGTAGCGGTTGTACACCGGCACTCCCCAAAGCAACAGCGCAAGCACCCCAACCGCAAACACCGCCAGCACTCCCAAACCACGCATAGCCACTCTCGCTCTCAAATTCTGATCCGTGCTCATAAACCTTTCTCCGTCCAGCTCAGCCATCAGCCCGTGGTCACATGCACTTCACCAAGTTCAAGCAACCACGAGCTGACGACTAACAACGAGCCACTAACCACTAGCTTTTAGCTTCCCCATTCGCCGGCTTATCCTTCATCGCCTTCACGTTCGACATCAACTGCTTGATATCCATTCCGCTTAGTGCTTCAAACAACGCAGGCACCTGCGCGGCAATCTTCGTCATGTCGCCGGTAATCTTGTTCGCTCCGGCAGCATCGCCATCGCCCGTGGACACGATCGTGATCTTGTCCACCTTGCTCAGCGGCTCCGCCATCGCGCGAACCACATCGGCCATGTTGGTCAAAAGCTTGTCCACAACAGCCGCCTGGTTCCACTCCTGGTAAGCCTCAGCCTTCACGTTCATGGCCTTCGCTTCCGCCTCGCCCTTCTGGAAGATGATGCTCGCCTCAGCCTCACCCTGCGTGCGAATCGCAGCAGCGCGGCCTTCCGCTTCCGCCGTTAGACGATTCTTCTCAGCCGCAGCCATCATCTCGATCCGCTGACGGTTGATCTCGGCCTCCTTCAGCACCGTGGCAATCAGTTCCTTTTCATGGCGCGCAATTTCCGCTTCCTGCACCTTGATCTGGCCCTCTTTCTCCACCTGCTGCACCTTCACCTGTTCAGCCGTCACCTGCTGCTGCATAATGCTCGTCTGAATCTCATAAGCCTTGTCCGCGGAAGCCTGCTGCTTGCGGCTCTGCTCCGCATATTCGGCCTTCTTGATGTCAAGGTCGCGTTGCGCCTCAGCCTGGCGAGTCTGCGAAGCTGTCTCTGCAATCACGCGATCTTGATCCGCCTGCGCCTTCGCCACAGCAGATTCGCGCAGCGCATTCGCACGCTGAATCGCCGTATCGCGCTCCGCCTCAGCAGTTGCCACATCCGCATCGCGACGAATGCGAGCAATATCCGGCCGGCCCATATTCGAGATGTATTCGTTCTTATCGCGAACCTCCTTGATCGTGAACGAAATCACCTCCAGGCCCATCTTGCTCATATCCTCCGCGCACGTGGAGCGCATCCGGTCGCCCACCAACTCCGGCTCTTTCACAATCTGCTCCACGGTGAGCTGGCCGATAATCCCGCGCAGATGACCTTCCATCACCAGCCGAATCAATCCCTCTCTCTGCTGCGGAGCCTTCGATAAAAACTGCTCAGCCGCAGTAAGAATCGACGGCTGATCGCTGCGCACCTTGATCTGAGCAACAGCCTCCACCGTCACCGCCACGCCCTGCTTCGTGTAAAGGTCCTGCTGCGGAGCCACATCAAAGCTCATCAGCTCAAGGCTCAGCTCCCGGCAGTTCTGCACCATCGGCCAGATCACCGTGCCATGCCCCTTCACCACGCGGGTTCCACCCACGCCGTAGACGATCAGGGCTTCATTAGGACCGGCTTTGCGATACATCCGCGCAACCAGGCCCATCATCACAATCAAAAACAGGACACAAATTCCAGAAATCAAAATAATTTCATTCGTCATTGCATTCCCGGTCCCTTCAACCAGGAAACAAATTGTTGTAGGTTCACGTCACATGCCAGCTACAGCCACAGTGATCAGGCCTCCCGAGTCACTGTCTGGCGCCGTTTTTCTTCCGCGGATAAAGCTTGGCCACAAACCCAGCCGCAAATATCGCAACCAGTATGCTCATATCCGTTATCAAAACCGCGGTATTGCTCATATCCTCCTCACTTCGGTTAGTGCCATTCCTCAATAAATGCCCGTCATCCTGACCGTAGGCGTTTTTCAGCCGGAGGGAAGGACCTGCTTTTGCATTTATTGCTCCCCTAGTCCCTAGTCCCCGCCTTCTTCCCACCGCCGCACATAAGCGATGCCCTTCTCATAACGCACCACAAACACCTCTTCCTGTTTGGGAATCGGCATTCCATCCTCTGCCCGCGCCGGTGCCGAGCGCAGCGCTCCCATCTGCTGGTAGATAATCTCTCCCGTCCCGCCCGTCAGAATTCCAGCCGAAACCCGTCCCACGGCACCCACCACGGCGGTCTCCTCCGCAGTCAGCTCGCGCTCATGCGGCAGCAGCACGCGTGTCAGAAACAGAAAGATAATCGCGCCTCCCGCCATGCCGCACACCACAGCCAGAGTCAAAACCACTCCGGCAACAAACCCTCCGTAGCGCGTCAGCAAGTACCCCGATGCGCCAAACCAGCAGAGAAAGATCATCGCGCTGAAGCCGTTCCACCACGGCACTTTCATCTGCGCCGCACTTCCCGCAGCATGAGCAGCTCCTGCCACGCTGTGCGGAAGATGCGGCACATGCACATGAGCGCCCAGATGCAGGTGACCCATTCCACCCAGCAGAGCCACAACGCTCAGCATCAACCCAGCCACAAAACAAATCAGGTAAAACATTTCCCAGTTCATAACCAACTCCTGGCCATCCCCTTAAGCCCGTCATCCTGACCCCAGCCGCTTTGCCTTTTCTCCGTTCCACCACTACTTGGGGTGCCCCATCCATCGAGCGTTTTTTGCTCGATGGGTGGGATAACACAAACACGCGCATACCTCGTACTCGGTCCCTGCCTTTATCGTTCCCTTGTTCCCTCAGTCCCTTGGTCCCTGTCCTTCCGCAACACTTCACTCAACCGATCCACCAGCCCCGGCGTCTCAATCACCGTCTCCAGCAGCAGCAAACACTCCCGCGTCTTCTCATGCTTAGCCAGGGTAAGCAGCGCACACCGCAAATCAGGATCGCGCCGAAACCTCTCCGCCCCATTCACCAGCCACAGGTCCAGCTTGTCTTCCACATCCTTCAGCGGGCTCTCCAGTTCCGTAGAAAATCCCTCAGGATCATCCACCAGGTAGCCCGGGTGCACCTTGAAAAACGTGGCAAGGGTCTGTCGGGAAGTGTTGGTGAGGTGAGGCCGCGCGCCGCTCTCAATTTGGGAGAGGTAGCTCTGACTCAGCTTCGAGCCAGTCTCGGACTCAATAGCCCTGGCCAGCTCCATCTGGCTCATTGCGCGGTCCAGGCCTCTCAAGCTGCCTTCCACCTCGCGCAGGTACCGAATTTTCTCACCGAGCGTCATAGCTCTTTTTCGCGAATAAGGCATCTAGAAAACACCCTATTGCAATCCGCAATAACAATATTGCGGATTGCAATAAATGTCAAGAGTCAAAAACATCCACCTGTGGAAAACTTTATTTGCCCAGGTTTCGTAGAGGGTCGAATGTGCTTCTGGCCGGTCTTGAAGGGGCATAGATTTAGCCGTGCCACCAGGCATGCAAAATCAATGCGGCGTCAGCCGCGGAGGGAGGCGGGGCCTTCAGGCCCCGCAATAAGTGCATGCGGTGGATGTGGGCCTTCAGGCCCGGAGTCGCCACATTTTCATTCGCCTGCGCAGCCTCGCATGGAGTACATTGTCCTCGCAGTCCTCATTTCCCTGGCCAGGCATGTAATCGCATTTTTGCGTTCCATAAGAACATGGATGCACCATGTCCAGACAGTGCTCCAGTTCCAATAAGATGAGTGCGCTAGAAATCGTGCTTAAGTCTTGATGACAATTTTGTGCTTAATTTAAAGCGACTTCCTACTAGTATGCTGGCCAACGCGCTAGACGAATGCTATATGTGCTACAACATCCGGGTATGAAGCTCCAGGAAATCAAGCTTTCAAGAATAGCCGTTCTACTCGCGGTCGTCTTGTCCTGCGGAAGCGCTGTGGCTCAGAAATCTATCTCAGCTGCAAGCAACGAGACCCCCGAACATTTCATGAAGAGTGTCTTAAGGATCGCGAATGGCACACGAGCCGCTGAAATCCTGGACATGAACGGAAAGATATATTCTCCAACTCTTCTCGATGCGATGTTGGGCGAAGGTTGTTTAACTGCCAATCAAACTTGCGTCATGGACCATTTGCTGTGGGCCAGAATCTGCGGTTGTCGTTACTTCCCAGAAGATGTGGAAAAGAAAGGTACCCCATTATGCGGTTGCCCTGCAAGGCTCACATTCTCGGGACTTTCGGTAGTCCAGACAAACTCTAACAATGTCGAAGTCTCAGCCCTGTTGAACCTTGAGCCGAACCAGCCAAGTAAAGTCTCTTGGCAATTGATGTTGACATCCGAAGGCTGGCGCATCGACGACGTGACCACATCAGACTTTCCCAGCCTCAAGGCGCAAATGTCAGCTAATGTGAGTGGACGCCGTTGAAGAATCAATAAGCTGTGTGTTTTCAATTTGTCCAATGGTCGGTGTCCCACCATCGCCGACTTCTCGTTTTTCCGGCTAGGGTCGTGTAGCAGAATGCGCGTCTCCCACAATCAAGCTGAAAGCTGAGAGCTGAAAGCTAATAGCTTGGAGCTGTCTTTTCAAAATCAATAAACCCACGCACCGGATCCGTATTCACCAGCTTCACCTTCACGCGATCCCCCACATCCAGATCTTTTCCTCCACGCACCAGCATTCCCTCCACATGCGGATCAAGCGCTCGCACAAAGGTCCCATGCTGATTCACGCCGGTAATAATGCCGTCAAACACCTGCCCAATGCGCGGATGCAGCACCACCGCCGCAATGCGTTTCGTCATATCGCGCTCCACATGCCGCGCCGCATCTTCCATCTCCGTGCATCGCTTCGCAATCGCATCCAACGCATCCGTTGAGTAAGGCTGCGGGCTGCCCTCCACAGCAGCCTTCAAAATCCGCTGCGCCACCATATCGGGAAACCGCCTGTTCGGCGCCGTCGAATGGGTGTAGTCCTGCACCGCCAGCCCAAAGTGTCCCGGCGACTCCACCCCCGGCCGCACCAGCACATACTCACCCGGCCCCATCAGCTTCACCACGGCGAGCGAGAGATCCGGAAACCGCTCCGGATCCGCCTTCTTCCGTGCCAGCAGAAACTCATTCAGCGCCTTCGAATCCGCCTCTGCGGGCAGCGTCGTTCCCAGCCCCGCCGCCAGCTGCACAATCCGGTCCCACCGCTTCGGCACGCGCACCACACGCCGAATCGATGCCACCTTGGCCTCTTCAAAGTGCCGCGCCATCACGCCATTGGCCGCCACCATAAACTCTTCAATCAAGCTCGTAGCGCGATTCTTCGTCTGCAGCGCAATATCCGCAGGCTTGTCGCCCTGCATCACCGGCCGCGTTTCAATGCTCTCAATATCCAGCGCGCCATGCTGAAACCGCGCGCCCACCATCCGTTGCGCCGCCTCATCCTGCAGCTTCAGTTGCGCCGCCAGCTCCGCATCCGCAGCCACCTTGGCGGGAGCATCGCCATGCCCCTCCAGCCACGCGCCCACACTGGGGTAAGCAAGTTGCGCCCGGTTCCGCACCAGCCCGCGATACGCCTTCCCATCGCTCGCCGCCCCACTCGCATCCACGCAATACTCAATCACAATCGCCGCGCGGTCTTCATCTTCATTCAGTGAAGTTGCCCCCTCTGAAAGCTCCACCGGCAGCATGGGAAACACCTTCACGCCCGTATAAACCGAAGTCGTCTCACTCTGCGCATGCTTATCGATCAGGGTGCCAACATGCACCCGCGCATCCACATCTGCCACGCCTACCAGCACGCGAATCCGCCCGTCCGCAAGCTTCTCCGCCCACTCAATCTGGTCCAGGTCCTTCGAAGTGTCGTTATCAATCGAGGACCAAAGCAGTGAACGAAGATCCGTCACACCCTCCGGCATCGCCGTATCGGCAAGAATCCCCGCCAGCTCCGTATCGGTTCCCGCTGGAAAATCCGGCTGAAATCCATGTTCCACCATTGCCGCATGTGCCGCGGCCACAAGATTAAAATGTGCAGGCTGATTCTGATTCATCTATCTATCTCCGATACGCAACCAGCAGCCTATCATTCCATGCAGCAACGCACGGTGAATCAGCCACGAACCACGGCCCTACTGCGGCGGAATTACATTCACCGTCAGATAGACGCTGTGGCTCACCACCGCGTTGTCTACGTATGCCGTAGCCGTCACAGTCACCGTAGTCGTCCCTAGCGGAGTTCCCACGCCATTCGTTCCGTTGCTGGTGCCACTGCATCCTAGCCCCACGCCGCATAGCCCCGCCAGCAGCACAACCAGCGCCCCAAATTTGGTCACACCCCGCAGCCGCCGTGCCCGGCGTCCCATCGGAGCCAGCATCACCACAAAAGCCAGCGCGACACCGCCGCCAGCCCGTAGCCACATCGGCCCGCCGCCCAGTCGAGACGAACTGCTGTTCGGCCCGCCCGTCTTATACGTCTGCACCGTAAAGGTAATTGTCTGCGTCGGCGTCACCTGGATCGGGCTCGGCGAGCAGCTCATGTCATCCTGCGGCAGCGTATTGCACGTCACCTGAATCTGCGCGCCAAACCCCGCCAGGCCGCTCACAACAAACGCCGCCTGCCCCGACTCGCCCTTGGGAATCGTCAGCGTCGCCGGCGATTTCACCGGCGCAATCACAAAATCCTCGACCGTCACCGTCACGGCATTTGAAGTGCCCGGCGCAAAATACGAGTCGCCTGCATACACCGCCGTAATCGTGTCCTGCCCCGCGGGCAGCGTCGCAATGGTAAACGTAGCCGTTGCGCTGTTTCCAAGCGAAGTCGTTAGCATACCCGTGCCAATCACGGTGGTCCCGTTATAAAAAGTCACCTTGCCGGTGGGGTTCTGTTCGTAAGTAGCAGGCGGAGCCGCCGTCGGCGTCACCGTAGCCGTAAAGTTAATCGCCTGTCCCGGACCAGCCGAAGTCGGCACCGCCACCAGCGTGACCGTATCCGGCAGCAGCGCCGCCACCAGGCTCACCGCATTGGAAGTGCTGCCCGCAAAATTCGTGTCCCCGGAGTAGACCGCCGTCACCAGGTGCGCCTTCGTCGTGTCCAGCGAAATATTCGAGAGCGTAGCGCTGTACGAGCTCACCTGCTGCGTGCCCAGCAGCGTCGCCCCATCATAAAAACTCACCGTCCCCGTAGGCGCAAGCGAAGTCGAAATTCCCGCCGCCGCGTTAATCACAGCCGTCAGCGCTACTGGAATCCCCGGCTGCAGCGTAGCCGGAGCCGCTGTCAAAGTAGTCACACTGGCCAGCTTTGAAACCGTGATCGTCACCGCCGGCGAGGTGGTGGCCGTATAGTTCTCGTCGCCGTTATAAATTGCCTGCAGCGCGTGAGACCCCGCAGCAGGAGCCGTGATGTTGAACGATGCTGAAGTCCCACTGCCTGTAGTCGTCAGCGCCGCCGTAGCAGTCGCCTTGCCGTCCACATTCAGCGTCACGGCGCCGGTGGGGCTGTCCTCACCCTCCGGCGGCGAACCCACCGTAATCGGCACTGAAACCGCCAGCGTCGACCCGCCCACCGGCGTAGTCGTAGCCGGAGTCACAGTCAGGGAAGTGGTGCTCTTCTCCATCGTCACCACCACCGGCTGCGAATCCTTAGCGGCATAACTCGTATCGCCGGAGTAGCTGGCAATCACGTTATTGCCGCCCAACTCCAGCCCTGAAGTCACAGCCAGAATCGCCGCGCCCGTCCCATCCAGCTGCACCGGGCTCCCCGGCAACGCCGCGCCCGTAGTGGCATTCGTAAAGGTAACCGTCCCCGTAGGCGTAGCCCCGCCCGTATTCGAGATCACATTGCAGGTAAATGTGACCTTCGCCGAAGGGTTATAGGTATCGTTGGCCACCGTCGGGCTGAAGGTGAGTGAAACCGTGGTGTCGCCGGTGCCGTTCGCTTCGGCAATCTGGGCAAAGCCGCTGGTCGTCGCCGCCATCCAGGCGAAGACGAGCAACGCAGCTATCCATCCCAGGCTCTTTCTCAGTGCCATCTCTCTCGTTCAGCAGCCCCAGCCGCGCCGCAACAGGGTCAATTCTCGGTTAAAAGACGCTTGCAGGACTTCCACTTTCGTGGATTTTTTGGGCGTAACGGTCTTGGCACTGATTGTAGCTTGGCTGCCACAGTGCGGGCCGCACCGTCCAACAGCTATCATGAAAGAGGAGCCTTTTCCAACAATGATTCTTCGTCCTGCCTTCTTTGCCCTTGTTCTGCTTTCCTGCACTGCTGCTTTTGCTCAAACCCCAGCTCAGACTCCAGCCCAGACCCCAGGCCGGCAAGCCCCCCAAATGGCCGGAGTAGCCTCCGCCGCCGGCCCCGAGCTCCTCGAGTTCCAGAAGATCGAAGACTCCTGGTCTCTCTCCATCAACAATCGCGATCAGTACGGACTGGAGCTGGTCCTCTCGCCGCTCTTCGTGGATATAGCCGCCAGCGGTGACGTAACCACCCGCAATCAGCAGCTCGCAGCCATCATCAACGGGGAAGACAAGACCATCCACATCGAGCAGCGCGCCATCACCGTCCGCACGCTCGGCGACGTAGCAGTAGTCAACGGCACCTACACGCTGCACCACAAAGGCGCAAACGGCACGCCAATCGATGAAAAGGGCGTCTACACCCACGTCTTCCAGCGCACCCGCAACAGCTGGCTCTGCATCAACGCCCAGCGCACAGTGCTAAGAGAAGACGGCCCGCAGGCCAAGCAAAAGAAGAAATCCGACGCAGACCTGCCCTTCCACATCCCCATCTTCAGTAAGAATTAGCTCAGTTTCTGCAATCAGGGCACGGCTTCTACCGTGCCCAAAATAGTTCCTGCTCCTGGTGCTGTCCGTCATCCGGCCCGTAGCCGTTTGCTCTCCCACAACAGCCCGTCATCCTGACCGTAGGCGCTTTTCAGCCGGAGGGAAGGACCTGCTTCTGTCTTTGCTTTTGCCGTTGCCTTTGTTCTTGCCGTTGCCTTTCGCCAGCACAACGAAGATGCGGTATCCCATGCGCGGTACTGCTGCGCATGGATGGGGTACCGGGTTTTGGATATCCCAGGTCTCCAAAACCGGGAGACCTGGGGCACCCAGTTTTGTGGGGGTGCTGGGGAAAGGCAGAAACTAAAGACAAAAACAAAAGCGGGTCCTTCCCTCCGGCTGAAAAGCGCCTACGGTCAGGATGACGGGATTTTGTGGGGGGGGGGTAGAGCGGTGTGTGTTCGATGTAAACTATTTATTTACTTTAACTTATATCTTTTTTTACTGTTTACCACTTAAATACTGACACTTGGTTACCAAATAAATAAAAAAAGGGGCTGTCCTAGATAACTAGCGCAGATGTTGTTTAACCCATTGATTTAGTTGATTTAACTGATCTTGCGGGTTTGGGGTATTAAAACGCCATTCGCATTCCTTGAGAAAGAGGTGGAAATGCTCCCTGGGAATGCCGTTGAAACGGCGCATATGTCTTTTGGTCTGGTTCCAGAAATTCTCGATGCCGTTGATGTGGTTCTTGCGATCGGCAAACAGTTTTGCATGGTTGATGCGGGAGTGCCTGAAGGCCGAAACATCGAGCACATTGTAAGCGGGAAAGGTGTCGGAATACACGATGCTATCCGGCACGATTTTCTCCTCCATGATGGCTTGTAAGGTCGAGCTTTTAATATCGCTGATCATCTTGGCGTAAACCTTGCCGCCACGCTTTAAAAGACCAAAGACAGGCACTTTGCCGGCCGCTCCACGGCCACGCAGACCCTTGCGCCGACCGCCAAAATAGCTCTCGTCCACTTCCACTTCTCCAGAGAAGGGCGTGGCATCTTCACTGGCCTGATAAATGAGCTGGCGAAGGCGATGGAAATAATACGCCGCAGTGCTCTTGTTGACCCCTACCAGAATGGCTGCGGTACGAGCTGTCGTGCCCGCCACAAAGTGCTCCACCAACCGTTCCTGCTGGGTCAGGCTCAAGCGGCTTTTGCGGATCTTAGCCATCCTCAAAACTCTAGCTCTGCGCTAGTTATCTAGGACAGCCCCTAAAAAAATCTGCACATCGCTTTCTAAATCATTCATTCCTGCTTGGTTATGAGTGATTTTAGGTGTGCACCGATGTGTTCGCCTTTTCTGCGCTTTTCGTTTTATCAATGAAATCAAATGGCCCGATTCCTGGACTGGAATCGGGCCTCTTTTGCTGCTGAATATAAGTGTTTCACAAAAGGGGTTAATTAGGTGAAAACTATTTTTGAAAATTTTTTAGTCGGGGTGTCCGGAGAGTTCTTTCCCAGTGGGTTCTCCATCCTTCGCGCCTCTGCGAAGGGAAGAAATCCGACGCAGACCTGCCCTTCCACATCCCCATCTTCAGCAAGAATTAGAGCTGCGCAGCAGGAATGCAAACTGGGGGCCCAGGGTCTCGATGCCGGAGTCCCCGGCGACAGGTCTTCGTCGCTGGGGTGGTTTGAGACAGGGGATAACTTCCCCTCACATCCGCACAAAAGGCCCGTCATCCTGACCGTAGGCGCTTTTCAGCCGGAGGGAAGGACCTGCTTCTGTCTTTGCTTTTGCCGTTGCCTTTGTTCTTGCCGTTGCCTTTCGCCAGCACAACGAAGATGCGGTATCCCATGCGGGGATTGCTGCGCATGGATGGGGCTACCCGATAGTGGATATCCCAGGTCTCCAAAACCGGGAGACCTGGGGCACCCCGTTTTGTGGGGGTGCTGGCAAAAGGCAAAAACAAGAAACAAAGGCAGAAGCAGGTCCTTCCCTCCGGCTGAAAAGCGCCTACGGTCAGGATGACGGGATTTTGTGGGGGACTGCCCGCACCCTGCCGCCACTCTGCCCCTGAATCCGAATCGCCACATGCACCAGGCTCAGCGCCGCAGGTGTAACTCCGGGAATCCGGCTCGCCTGCCCGATCGTTCCCGGACGCACCCGCTCCAGCTTCTCCTGCATCTCCCGCGAGAGGCCGCTGATGACGCTGTATTCCAGCCATGCGGGAATCTGTACTCCCTCTGCCGCCTTCAGTTTCTCAATCGACTTCCGCTGCTGATCCAGGTACCCGGCAAACTTGATCTCCGTCTCCACCGCCCGCGTCTCATTGCGAAAGACGGCGCGAGCAACTACGTCGTCCACGTTGCTGGCAATCATCGGCGCCAGCTCCGGCTGCAACTTCATCTCGTGCTGCACAGCACGGAGCACCGGCTCAATCCCCACCTCAGGCCGCTTCAAAAGCTGCGCCCACGTCTGCCCCGCCACAGAGGTCAAATTCTCCAGCCCGGCCGCCCGCAGGCCAGCCTCATCCACTCTTTTGGTAGACAGCAGCTTCTCCAGCGCTGTCATCCGAGCCTGTTTCGCCTCAAACTCCGCCCACGCCGCATCGCCAATCAGCCCCAGCTTTCGGCCATAAGGCGTCAACCGCCGATCCGCATTATCAATCCGAAGATGCAGCCGGAACTCCGCCCGCGAAGTAAACATCCGGTAGGGCTCATTGGTCCCCTTCGAGATCAAATCGTCCACCAGGATGCCGGTATAGCCTTCCGTCCGATCCATCGTGAACGGGGCCTCGCCCTTCACCCAGAGCGCGGCATTGATCCCGGCCATCAACCCCTGGCACGCAGCCTCTTCATAGCCGCTGGTCCCATTGATTTGGCCCGCCAGGTACAGCCCTTCCATGCTCTTCACGCGAAGCGCGCGATCCAGCTCCGTAGCATCCACGCTGTCGTACTCGATGGCATAACCCGGCCGCAGCATCTCCGCCTCGTCCAGCCCGGGAATGGACCGCACAATCTCCCACTGCACTTCCATCGGCAGGGAAGTAGACATGCCGTTGATGTACACCTCGTGCGTGTTCAGCCCCTCGGGCTCCAGAAAGAACTGGTGCTGCGTCTTGTCTGGAAACTTCACTACCTTGTCCTCAATCGAAGGACAATACCGCGGTCCCACGCCCTCAATTTGCCCCGAATACATTGCCGAGCGATGCACATTCTCGCGAATCACCCGCAGCGTCTCCGGCGTAGTGAACGCAATATGGCAACTCACCTGCGGCTGCATAATCTTCTTTGTGCGAAAGCTGAAAGGCGTAGGCTCCGCATCGCCGGGCTGCTCCTCAAACTGCTCCCACTTGATCGTCCGCCCATCCAGCCGAGGCGGCGTCCCGGTCTTCAGTCGAGTCGTCCGCAGCCCAAGCCGCCGAAGCGCCTCACCCAGCAGCACCGACGCAGGTTCTCCCGACCGGCCCGCCGGATATCGCTCCTCACCGCAATGAATCAGCCCATTCAGAAAGGTGCCGGTAGTAATAATCGTTGCGCCGGCCAAAAGCTGCCGCCCATCGCGAAGCTTCAACCCCAGCACACGCCTTTGCTGATCCCTGTCGTCGATCACCAGATCGACGACTTCCGCCTGCCGAATATGCAGACCGGCCTGGCCCTCCAGCACCTCGCGCATCTTCACGCGGTAGAGCGCCTTGTCGCACTGCGCCCGGGGACTCCAGACCGCCGGGCCCCGCGAAGTATTCAGCAAACGGAACTGAATTCCCACAGCATCGGCAACCTCGCCCATAATGCCGCCCAGCGCATCCACCTCGCGCACCAAGTGGCCCTTCGCCACTCCCCCGATAGCCGGGTTGCAGCTCATCTGCGCAATCAAGTCCAGGTTCATGGTGATCAGCGCCGTTTTCAGGCCCATCCGCGCAGCGGCCATCGCAGCCTCGCACCCGGCGTGACCTGCGCCCACCACGGCAATGTCGTATTGTTCCGTAAAAGCCATTCCTTTTCATTCTACCGGCGATTGAATTTTCCCGTTCGTCCGGCCCCAGAAAACGCTTGGAAACCTCCCGAACATCTACTAGCATTACCGTCACCGGCGCTCCCGCTCTCTTCCACACGGCGCATATTCCAGCGTTGAGGTCTCGCCCTCATGTTCGCCGCTCCCGTGAAGCACTCCCACCAGCCATCCACTGCGCCCAAACACAACTCCGCAAAATCCTCGCCGCAGGAGGACGACCTCAGCTCGCGCAGCCCGCTTCACGTCACCCCGGCTTGGAGCTTCGGCAGCATCTCGCTCTACGGCGACATGCGCGGCCAACCCCCTAAAGGCGTCACCGCCGACCAGCACACCGGCAGCGGCGGCGGATCAGGCTCAGGCTCCGGTAGCGGCAGCGGTTCCGGAAGCGGGTCCGGAAGTGGCTCGGGCAGCGGTTCCGGCGGCGGATCAGGTTCCGGAAGCGGCTCGGCTCCAGCCGCTACTCCTACTGCCGTCCGCAACGGTCCCACCCACGCGCCCATCGACGAAACCGATCTGGTCGGCATGTCCATCGCCATCACCCTCACATCCTCCTCCGGCACAGACGCCGACATGGCCTCCGTTCTGGACAGCGAACAGGTGAGCACCTCCCTCAATCACACCGGCAGCTACGCCGATTTTCCCTCCGCCACCTCCCATAACAGCGGCTTCATGACCGGCTACCCCATCGGCGATGACCGTCACACCACCCCCCGCGACCAGGTGATTGACCGCGCCGACAACCACGGCGGCAACGGCGCCTATGACCGAAATCAGCTCGACATCTACAAGGCCTCGGCTGCATCCACCCCGCTGTCATTCCACACTCCGGGTACAAAATCCGCCGGTCCATCATTGCCGGCCCGGGGAACCGCGTGGCTCTCCGAACAGAAAAGTCCGCCGCCGCCGTCACGGTCAACAGCTTCACCTCAGAAGCCGGACCCTCCGCCACGCAGCACGACGATGTAGAAGTCCGCGCCAACACCCCCGGCAGAGGCTCAGGCAGCGGCTCCGGTTCCGGCAGTGGGTCTGGTTCGGGTAGTGGCTCCGGTTCGGGCAGTGGAAGCGGCTCTGGTTCCGGCCACTGATCCGGCCCTAGCCCATCCCGCATGAATCTCCCTAGCTAACCCCGTCCCGCGCTCTGGCCACTGGAAAAATCCCATCCTTCGGCGTACCATCCTCACAACGCACGGCCTAAATCCTGCCTTGGAGGCCATTCGCCGCATGGGTTCAACACACTGCAACTGGGAGCAGCAGCCCCCTCAGTCCGTTTCCCCAGCACCTCAATCCCCGGAAGAACTCCTACAGGAATCCCGCAACATTCGCCGCCTTCAGATGGTGGTGAACATGGTCACGCAGGTCATCGCGCAGGACGCCAAGCTCTCCGTCGAAGAAGCCTCAGAGATGGTAGCCGACACCCGCCGCATGGCCCTGGGCATGTTTCCAGACAAGGAGCTGGCCTTCAATCTGCTCTTCTGGCCGCGGCTCCAGCGCCTGATGCGCGAGCGCTACCGAATGCAGTAGTTACTTATTGTCCATAGCCGTAAGCTGGAACGTAATCGTTCCCCAGAACAGCCGCGCCCGCATCTGCACCGGCAAATGCCGCTCGTCGTCCGTATACCAGATCCAGATATTCCCGCGATTCTTCACCACGCCCGCATCCGCTGTCGGCTCCACGCGCAGCGTTTTAAAGGTCCCAAGCGGCGTCTTGATCTGCTCCCGCCCCTCCACCTTCAGCGTCACCGGCACCGTGTGCATCGCGTCCACCACGGGAATCACAAAGCTCTGCCCCACTTCCATGGGCTGCGAAGCGGCATAAAACACGCCCGTCAGCAGATCCGTCAGGCATCCCGTAATCGGCTGCTCAATATGCTTGGTCTGCCCGTTCACCAGGTTCTTCTCGTCCAGCACAGACTTCATCCCGCTGTAGTCCAGCTTCAGCGTGGAGTTGACCTGCCGCCGTCCTTCCACCGTCTGCTTGTCGAACTCGTACGTGCAGCCCTTGGTCCGGTCAAAGCTCGACTGAAACTTGTCGCTCACATGGAAAAGCAGGTTGATGGCGCCGGCAGTATCGGCCGTAGCCGAAATCTTCTCCCGGTCCCCGGCCGCCTCAAAGTGAAGCACCGCAGTCCCCGCGGGAAAAACCCGCCAGTCCACCGAATACGTCAAATTCTGTTTTTGAGGAAAGCTGTAGCCCGCGCGCGGAGGCGGAAGAGCGGCAGTCTGCTGCCCGAAGATAGGAGCGGCAACCGCAAAAATACAAAAAAAACAAGCAGGGACCCTAATACGTTTCTTCACCGTCGCGTTTTCAGGCTCCTTGGGAAATTCAGCAGGTACTCAACAGTTTGACGCAGTGCCGGGCCAGAGGCTCGCACCTCAAGCCCAACATCCCGCCGGGGTTTAATGCGATCCGGCGGAAAATCCGCGCCAGAACCACCAGCCCAGCAGGACCGCGTAGAGCAGTGTTGATCCTATCAAAGCATTGTACTCGCGGTGCTTCAGATAAAGCGGAAGAGAAAATCGGCCCCGCTCCGTTCCCGGCATCGCAGGGGCCGGTCCCAATCGCGGAATCAGCCGCGGAACCCTGCGGCAGTAGGCCTCAAACTCCGGAAACGTCCCCCGCAAAAACCGCTCTTCGGAGGCAATCACCGGCACATAAATCGCCACAAACATCACCGCCAGCGCCACTGCCACCATCCAGCTCATCAGCGCCACGGCAAACCCCGCCGCAATCAGAATCGAACCCAGGTACAGCGGATTTCGCACCCACGCATACGGACCCGTGGTCGTAAGCTCAAGATTTTTCTTAACATAGCCTGATGCATAACCCCGCAGCCACACTCCCGGAATCACCAGCACCAGGCTCCACGCCACCGCTCGCAAATCCGGCACATGCCGCCAAAGCTCAAAAAGATACAGCGCAGCGGTGACAAAACCAAGCGGCACGCGAATCCTGCGCGCAACACGCTGCCAGCGCCAGATCCAGTCTTTCTCTGCCGGCTCTGTCATCGCACCGCCTCCCCACCGCTCACCTGCAGCTCATCCGCAGCCTTCAGCACGTCTTCGGGTTGAATTGTAAGCAATCCAGCCTCAGGCTCTGCCCGCCGGGTATGGTCGCGCCTGCTCTCCGCGCTCCGCAATACACGAAACGAAGCCCAGCCCAGACCTGCGTCCGGCCCGCTAAACGGCCCATTCCGCGCCGGGTCCGTGGGCCCAAAGATGCCCACCACCGGCTTGCCCAGCGCACAGGCCAGATGAAGCGGCCCCGTATCTCCTGCAATGGCAAGACTTACCCGCCGCGTCAACGCAATCAACTGGCTCAGCGTGCAGGCTGCAATCTGCGCCGCTCCGCCCGATTGCGTACGAATCTCCTCGGCAAGCTCGCCTTCCCCCGGTCCTGCATTCACCACCACGCTCAATCCGCGCTCCGCCAGTCCCCGCGCTACCGCCGCATACCGCTCCACCGGCCAGCGTTTGGCCCCCCAGCCGGCTCCCGGATTCAAAAGCGCTACATGGCTGGCCGAACCCAGCAAAGCATCGCACCAGGCCTCCGAGCCCGCATCCACCGGCAGCATCGGCAGCACAGGCTGCAGGGTGTCGCCGGCCACGGCACACGCCACCTCCACATCCTGCTCAATCACATGCACTCCCCGCGTCGGCACGCGCTCGGTGAACAGCCACCTGGCTGCAGCCTCGCGCGGCTCCGCCTCGCCAATCACCCTGCGGCACCGGGTCATCCGCGCAATCATGGCCGAGCGCACCGCCCCCTGAAAATCAAGCACAGCATCGTATCCGCCGGCTCGCAGCTCGCGCCGCAAATGATGGATTTCGAGAAAGGTATTCCCGCTGAGCGGCTTGCGCGCCCAGCCTTTGACCGCAGCCGGATAAATCCCATCCACCAGCGGCTGCTCCGCACCGCGGACGGCCGCGGGGCGCGCGGTCAGCAGAGCCGCCCACGCCGGTTCCACCACCCAGTCAATCCGCCATCCAGGATGCGCCCGCCGAAGCGCCGTAACCGCCGGAAGCGCATGAAGAATGTCCCCCATGGCACCAAGACGGACCACAAGCAGGCGAAACTTGGACTGCGTAAGCAAGTTTTAATTTTCTCACAAGCCTAGTTCACAACCCACCGCACCACGCCGGCACCCTGAAGCGCGTAATCACCATGTCATCCCGAGCGAAGTCGAGGGACCTGCGGTTGTTCTTGCAGTTGCCTTTCGCCAGCACAACCCCCAAAATCGGTGCTCCATTCATCGCGCAGCCTCACCGCGCGATGAGTGGGATAAACAATCCATCGCGCCCGAGCCTCTGTTCTTGCCGTTGCCTTTCGCCAGCACAACCCCCAAAATCGGTGCCTAAGATTCACAAAAAGTCCGCAGCGCAACGCTTTTACTGTCCCCCGTCACCCACACATTACTTTCGTACCGAATCCACCCCAAGATACTTTTCACATAATTAACCCCAAATATGCTCTACTCATAATCAGCAGAGAAAAAACAAGGCCCGAATCCAACGGATTCGGGCCTTTCCATCTCCATTTTCCAGCACAAATACAGCACCCCCACCCCCCTCCCCGCAAAACCGCCTGAAGATTGCCACTTAAATATAATATTTTCAAATAGTTACCTGAGAAAAATCCCCAAAAACCATCGGTGAAAAGTCGATCAAAAGTCGACGAAAAGTCGAGAGCGGCCATTTTTGCCCGTTTTTCAAAGAGCAATACACATCAACTTATTGATAATAAGTATCTTAATGGCAACTGCAAGAACAGCTGGAGGTCGCTCGGCTTCGCTCGGGATGACACGGTTTTGGGAGAACGGAACCAAGGCAACGGCAAGAACAAAGGCTCAGGCGCGATGGATTGTTTATCCCACTCATCGCGCGGTGAGGCTGCGCGATGAATGGGGCACCGAGTTTGGTGGTTGTGCTGGCGAAAAGCAACGGCAAGAACAACCGCAGGTCCCTCGGCTTCGCTCGGGATGACACGGTTTTTCTTCCGCCTCTCCACAACTCAACTCGCTTACAGATTCTGTAAGCCCTCAACGGGTCTTTCGCGCAAGGCATCCCGGCGCACATATGATGTAGAGAACCGCCGATGCCCCCGACAGAAACCCAAACGCGCGCCTTGCCCACGCTCCATGATTTTTTCTCCCCCGGCGGCATCCTGGCGCAGTCCAAGCTGCCCTACGAGTACCGCCCCGGGCAGCTCCAGATGGCTAAAGCCGTTGAGCAGGCGCTCTCTGAGCACCGCCATCTGATTGTCGAAGCGGGCACCGGCACCGGCAAGACTCTGGCCTATCTTCTGCCTGCCCTGCGCACCGGCCAGCGAGTCATTATCTCCACTGGAACCAAGGCCTTACAGGATCAGCTCTACTTCCGCGATATCCCCTTTCTCGAATCCCTGCTCGGCGACCTGAACGTCTGCTACATGAAGGGCCGGGCCAACTATCTCTGCCGCCATAAGCTCGTCCAGCTGCGCGATCAGCCGGTCTTGTCCGGCCTTGAAGAGATCGATCAGTACCGTCAGATAGCGGAGTGGGAGCAGACCACTGAAACCGGAGACCGCGCCGAACTTTCCAGCCTGCCCGAGTCCAGCGCAGTCTGGTCCAAGCTGGACGCCCGCGCCGAAGCCTGCCTCGGCCAGACCTGCCCTGACTACCAGCGCTGCTTCATTACCGAGATGCGCCGCCGCGCCCTCGAGTCCGACATCCTCATCGTCAACCACCACCTCTTCTTCGCCGACCTGAACGTGAAGCGAGAAGCCGCTGGCGCACCCGACGCAGGCATCCTGCCGGAAGCAGCGGCAGTGATCTTCGACGAGGCCCACGAGCTCGAAGAGGTAGCCTCCAGCTACTTCGGCCTCTCGGTATCGAACATCCGCTTTGAAGAACTGGCCCGCGACCTCGACACCCAGCTTCGCGGCAGAGAAGGCGCAGGCAATCTCGTCGGAGTCACGCAACAACTTCGTGATCGCGCCCGCCTCTTCTTCTCCGCTCTGCCCATCGGCGACGGACGCCAGCCATTCCTCGAGCGCGGAGAGTTCCTGGAAACCTCCGGCGATCTCTACCTGAGCGTCCGCGCCACGCTCCAGCGCATGGAAGCCGACCTCGAAGGGGTGAAGGCCGACGAAGTTCCGGGCCTGCGCAAGCGTATCGCCCGCCTGCGCGGCGAACTGGAATTCCTCATGGAGTCAGACGCCTCCAACCTCGTCTACTGGCTGGAACGCCGCAACGCGGGAGGCCGCAACACCGGCAATCGCACCACCTTCGTCCAGGCCACACCGATCGACGTCTCCGAACTGTTACGGGAACTGGTCTTCGAAACCATCCCGACAGTCATCCTCACCTCGGCCACGCTCACCATCCAGGGCGGTTTTGAGCACATGGAGCGCCGTCTGGGCCTTGAAGGCGCTCGCCAACTGGTGATCCCGTCCCACTACAAATATGGCGACCAGGCGCTCCTTTACCTTCCGCCCGAAATGCCCGACCCGCGCGAGCCCGACTTCCCGGAGATGGCCGCAGAGTGCATTCGCCGCGTGCTGGATATTACGAAAGGCCGCGCCTTCTGCCTCTTCACCAGCTACAGCCAGATGCGCGCTCTCTACGAGCGCCTGCTGCCCGTACTCGATTACCCCATCCTGCTGCATGGAAGCGCACCGCGCAAAGCTCTCCTCGACGAGTTCCGCATGACGCCGAATGCTGTCCTCTTCGGCACCTCGAGCTTCTGGCAGGGCGTGGATGTGCAGGGCGAAGCGCTGAGCTGCGTCATCGTAGACCGCCTGCCCTTTGCTGTACCCAACGACCCGGTAGTACAAGCCCGCATGAAAGCCATCGAAGAGGCCGGCGGCAAACCCTTCTTCGACTATCAGGTTCCGGAAGCAGTTCTCACTCTGAAACAAGGCTTCGGCCGCCTTATACGATCATTGGAAGATCGCGGCGTACTGGTGCTGCTCGACCCGAGAATCCGCCGCCAGCGCTACGGCCAGACGTTCCTGCAAAGCCTGCCGCCGTATCGTGTGACAACGGAGATCCGGGATGTAGAGAAGTTCTTTGCAGAGTCCTGAGGCTCTAGCGAAAAATCTGCTGAATCTTCCGCTTCCACCCTGTGCTTGAATAGGCGCTGGCAGCTGTCACCACCATCCCGCCGCAATGGGCGTTCATGAACTGAGCAACCTGAGTCATTTTCTGCGATTTTCCACCATGGCCTCCCATATTGCCCCACGCGCCCGACTCGTTGTTGATCCGCCATTGCGCGTTATGCCGGTCAATCTCTCCGGAAATCGTAGCCTCGGCAGTCAGCGCCACATGACCGATTTTGTTGTTCCCAATCGGATCGTCAAAACCGAAAACGACTTCAATAAATTGGGGATCGTGCTCCGCGTAAGTCCAGAGCAACGGCACTCTCCCCATATCGATGGTCGCAATCAAACCAGCTTCGATGTTTGCAAGGTTTGCAGCAGCATAATCAGGACCCCATGTGGTGGACGCTACTCCTCCAAATAGTTCAACCTTGGCGATTGTGTTTCTTCCTTCCGGCCTGAATTGGGCTTCAGTGGCTTTCTCGCCCCGAGCAGACGCATACGTTCCCATGTTTCCTCCTATAGCTCCTTTGCAGAGCCAGGTGGCCTGTGAACAGATAGGCAAACATCCGAGTCTCACAGGCAGTTGAAGTGCTGACAGTGAACCAGTTCGAATGTGAAGGCTAAAGCCTGGATATTTTTATCGTTGGAAGTGAGCGCGACAAAAGTCGTGCTCAACATGGGGAAAGTTCAAAATTGAACCAATGCTGAAATGCGCGGTCTTCGCGGCAGAAGCGTATTATGAACTCTTTCAATCTCTGGGGTCAATGCGGCAAATCAACCACATGAATTCGATTTCTCCCACACCCTCCGACGCCCTGCTTATCATCGACGTACAGAACGACTTCTGCCCCGGTGGTGCGCTCGCGGTCGCAGGCGGCGATGAGGTCGTTGTCGTGATCCACAAGATCGCTCCTTTCTTCGAGCATGTGATTCTTACTCAGGATTGGCATACGCCCGGTCATCAATCGTTCGCAAGTGCCCATGCGGGCAAACAGCCGTTCGAGCAGGTTGAGCTCAGCTACGGCGCGCAGACTCTCTGGCCGGATCACTGCGTGCAAGGCTCGCAAGGCGCGGAATTCCATCCTGCTCTCCAGCTTCCGCAGGCAGAGTTGATTCTCCGCAAAGGCTTCCGGTCCGAGATCGACTCTTACTCCGCGTTCTTCGAGAACGACCGCGCCACGGCCACCGGATTGGCAGGCTATCTCCGCGAGCGAGGCCTTGCTCGCGTCTTCCTTGCGGGTCTCGCTTATGACTATTGCGTGGGCTTCTCTGCGCTCGATGCCCGCCGTCTCGGCTTTCCTGCTGTCATCGTCCAGGATGCCTGCCGCGCGATTGACCTCAACGGCTCAGTCCATCGCATGGAAGCGGAGTTTGCCTCGGCCGGCGTGGAGATCCTCGATTCCGGCGTTCTTACCCGCTCCGCGTAAAATTGGAGCTGAAGCATGTCCCGCAACTTCTACATCCTCGCCGCTGTTTTCGTCTTCTTCGCGCTGATCGCAGGTGGCATGTCCCTGATACCGTCCAGCTTTCAACCGGGCCTTCCGGCCAATGGCTCGCTTTGGCGGACCGGGGCATTGTTCCTGCTGCTTGCGGGCCTGGCGTCGGCTCTCATTGGAACCATGAGCCACCTCTTCGAGCAGGTGGATCGCCGGAGCGAAGCAGCGCGCCTGGCTGCCAGGCAGAAGCGTCGCGGAAAAACCAACTAAAATTGAGGCAAGGCGAATCATGTACGAAGTTACTGTAGACGCGGGTTTTTCCTCCGGACACTATCTCCGCAACTATCACGGCCGGTGCGAAAATCCTCACGGGCACAATTACAAAGTGCGCGTAACGCTGGCTGGCAGGGAACTTGACCAGACCGGTCTGCTGCTGGACTTCAAGCTGCTCAAGCAGGTCATGCGCCCGGTCATTGACCGCATCGATCATCAGATGTTGAATGACCTGGAGCCGTTTACAGAGGTCAATCCCTCCGCCGAAAATCTGGCTCGCTACTTCTACGATCAGACCAACGAGCAGCTTCGCGATATGACCTCGGGCCGGGTCCGGGTAAAGAACTGCACCATCTGGGAGACGGACACCACATCGGCTACTTTTTACGAGTAGCGCGGCGCGGCTCAGTTCATCTGGTTGGACTTCGATTGCAGATACTTATCGAAGGGAATCTCGAAGTAGAAGAGCTCGTCCCCATTGGCATTCCGCAGCTTGTATAGATACAGCTTGGCATTCTTAAGCGGACGGTCGAGCTGCGAGACATCGTAGAAAAGGAATCCCGCGTGCGTGGTGTGCGGTTCCACCACCAGCGCTCCGTATTCGAAGGTGTTGAAGTCCGCCTCAATGTCTTTGTTGCTGGCCTTTGGCTTGAGCTTGATGGGAGGAAGAGGGCCGGGCAGAGGAACTTTCCCTCCCTCACGCTCCTTGCGCGTCATCAGGCGTTCCACGTCTTCGGGCTCCGCGGCCTGGATGCGGTCTCCGGCGGCGGTTTCGAAGAGAATGCGGGCGTCTCGTAAAGAGATGGGCTTATCGCCGTTGTTGGTTACGATGAGGCGGACCGGCATGACGCCGTGCGCCAGGTAATCCACGCGAAAGAGCGCTTCCTTTTCCTTGGTGTCATACGGCTCGGCAGCAATGGCCACCTTCTCATCCGGATGCACCTCTACAGCCGCAAAACTGGTGGCCGGCTGCACTGGCGGCTGTGCATGGTCATCTGCAGCAACCGCGGGAGAGAACCATAATATTGGAACCAGGATCAACAGTGACAGCATGCGCGCAATTCTCATCGGCTTCGAATGTATCATTTGATGGATTAGACACCGGAGAGGCCGAATCCGTAACGGATGGTTTTGTTTTTCTATAACGTTGCCCTGCTTGCCGTGGTTGTGCTCGGGCTGCCCTTCTGGTTGTGGCGCATTGCCGCCACGGCGAAGTATCGCGAGGGGCTTCGTTCTCGTCTTGGAGCCGTTCCTGCCGGGCTGCGGGAGAGCGGGAAGCCGACGATCTGGCTTCATGCGGTTTCCGTAGGCGAGGTGCTGGCGGTATCGCGGCTGGTGGGGGAACTTGGCGCGGAATTTCCGGAGTGCCGGCTGCTGGTTTCTACCACGACCCGAACCGGGCAGGCGTTGGCACGAGAACGCTTTGGAGCGGAGCGGGTTTTCTATTGCCCGCTGGATTTTCCTTGGGCGGTTGGGGCCTATCTCGATGCGATTCAGCCGAAGCTGTTGATCCTGGCGGAGACGGAGTTCTGGCCGAACCTGTTGCATGGGTGCTACAGGCGCGGGGTTCCTGTTGCTGTTGTGAATGCGCGAATCTCGGATCGGTCGTGGCCGCGGTATCGGGCGCTGCGTGGATTGTGGAAGCCGTTCCTTTCGCGATTGAGCCTGGTGCTGGCGCAGAGTGAACTGGATGCCCAGAGACTTACTGCGATTGGTTGTGTGCCCGAGCGAGTGCATGTTGCAGGAAACCTGAAGTTCGATGTGCGGGCGGCGTTGGAGTCCGGGGCGACGGGTGAGTTGAAGGCTCGCTGCGCGGGAGTGCGATATATTGTTGCGGGCAGTACGCTGGATGGCGAAGAAGCTGCTTTGCTTCAAGCATGGCCGCAATTGCTTGCCGCAGAGCCTGAGCTGGTACTGGTGATTGCTCCGCGGCATCCAGAGCGGTTTGCGGCGGTTGCTGCTCTGCTGGATGCTTCGGGGCATGCGTGGGAGCGGCGCTCTACTTGGAAGGATCGGGAAGCGGAGTTGTTGCGTGCGGGGCAGATTGTGCTGCTGGATACGATTGGCGAGCTTGCTTCGGTGTATTCCGTGGCCTCGGTGGCCTTCGTGGGCGGAAGCCTGATTCCGGCGGGTGGGCATAATCCGCTGGAGCCTGCGCAGTTTGGAGTGCCAATTGTAATGGGTCCCCACTATGAGAACTTTCGTGCCATGGTGGAGGATCTTCGTGCTCATGATGCCATCCGGATTGTGGATGCGAAGGAGCTGGGTCTTGCGTTCCTCGATCTAATGAAGGATCGAGTGGCGGCTGAAGCGATGGGCGCGCGGGCGCGAGAGGCCTTTGAGCGGCAGGCGGGTGCTACTGCCCGCAGCGTGAAGGCGATTCGCGGGCTTATGGAGGGACGCTCATGAGCAAGGTGGCGCGGCCCTGGCTGGCTCCGCTTGCGCCCTTGTATCGGCTGGGGCTCAACTGGCGCGAGCGGCGTCTGGCTTCGGGGCGCGAGACGGTCTGGGAGCTTCAGTGGCCGGTGGTGAGTGTTGGGAATCTTTCGACGGGCGGGACCGGCAAGACTCCGCTGACGATTGCTTTGGCCAGGGCGCTGGTGGCTCGGGGGTTTCATGTGGATGTTCTCTCTCGTGGCTATGGGCGGTCAGGACAAGAGACGGAACTGGTTCAAAAAGATGGAGGTGCGGAGCGCTTTGGGGATGAGCCGCTCTTGATTACTCGCCAGGCCGGCGTGCCGGTGTATGTGGATGCGGAGCGATATGAGGCCGGGTTACTGGCTGAGTCGGAAGAGAGCCCGAGTGGGCCGGCGGTACATTTGCTGGACGATGGCTTTCAGCACCGGCAGCTCTATCGGAATGTGGACATTCTGTTGTTGAACGAAAGCGACTGGCAGGATCAGATTCTGCCTGCGGGGAATCTGCGCGAGGAGCGGCAGGCCGTGCTGCGGGCGAATGTGGTGGCGATTCCTGCCGAAGAGATTGCGCTTGAAGCCAGGCTTCGCAGTTTTGGTTATCCGGGGCCGGTGTGGAGGTTGCGGCGACGGATGGAGGTGCCTGCCGTGGATGTGGATGGCTCCGCTGTGGCCTTCTGCGGTATTGCGCGGCCGGAGCAGTTTTTTGCCGGGCTGGAGGCTGCCGGGGTGAAGCTGGCAGAACGGATTTCTTTCCCGGACCATCATGTGTATTCGCAAGCTGACCTGGAGAAGCTTCGGACTGCTCTACGAAGTGCCGGAGCGTCTACGTTGCTGACTACGGAGAAGGATGCCGTGAGGCTGGGCGGAATGGCCGAAGGTCTGCCTGTCAGGACTGTTCCGCTGCGAACTGAGATTGAGAATGAGGCTGGCGCAATGGATTGGCTGATTGCTCACCTGTCGGATTGAAATCTTTGGCGGTTGTGCGGGCGAAAGGCAACTGCAAGAACAACCGCAGGTCCCTCGACTTCGCTCGGGATGACAGCTTTTCTGGGGGATTCGCAAAGGGCAAAAGCAACGGCAAGAACGGCTGCTGTGTTTCTTCGTTAGATAATGGAAGGATATGCAAGCTGTCTCTGCCGGATTTGTGCGGACGAGCGGCATGAGGAGATTTTCGTGCCAAGTTATCGCAGATCGGTGATTCCCGCGCGGGCTGATGCGGAAGGGGTGCCGCTGGTGGCTATTGTGGGGCGGCCTAATGTGGGCAAGTCTACGCTGTTTAATCGGCTGACGAAGACGCGGCGCTCGATTGTGGGCGACGAGCCGGGGATTACGCGCGATCGCATTTACGGCGAGTATGTGTGGGCGGGCCGGCGGTTTCGCGTGGTGGATACGGGCGGCATTGTGCCGGATGATCCGGAGCTGATTCCTGCGGAGATTTATAACCAGGCGAAGGTGGCGCTGGAAGAGGCCGACGCGCTGGTGATGGTGGTGGATGTTCGCACGGAGCTGGCCAGCCCGGACTACGACCTGGTGCGGCTGCTGACGCGGAGCCGGAAGCCGGTGTTTCTTGCTGTGAACAAGGTGGAAGGCGAGGCGATGGCGCTGGAGGCGGAGAATCTGCGCCGCCTGGGAATCAAGGAGCTTTACCCGATCAGCGCGGAGCATGGGCAGGGGATCGGGGAGCTGCTGGACGCGCTGGATGAGGCGCTGCCGAAGGAAAAGTTTCGCGAGCCTGCGGAAGAGGAACCCGAAGAAGAGGAAGTTGCGGAGGAGGATGCGGACGAGGAGAAGGTGCATCGGACGCATGGCGAGTTTGAGCAGCATGAGACTTCGATTGCGATTATCGGGCGGCCCAATGTGGGCAAGTCGACGCTGCTGAATGCGCTGACGGGGACGTCGCGGGCGATTGTTTCGCCGATTGCGGGGACGACGCGCGATGCTGTGGATGAGGTTGTCGAGTTCGAGGGAACGACGCTGCGGTTTGTGGATACGGCGGGGATTCGGCGCAAGGGCAAGACGCATTTGATGGCGGAGAAGCTGAGCGTGGTGATGGCTCGGCGGCACCTTGAGGCTGCGGATGTGGCTCTGCTGGTGATTGATGCGACCGAGGGCGTGACGGCGAGCGATGCGACGATTGGCGGCTATGCGCATGAGAGCGGACGCAGCGTCATCATCATTGTGAACAAGTGGGATGCGGTGACGACGGGCAGGACGGATGGGAAGCCGCCGGCGGATCGCGCGATTTTCGAGGAGCAGCTGCGGAGGCATCTGAAGTATCTGAGTTATGCGCCGGTGATTTTTCTTTCGGCGCAGAAGGGAACCAACCTCGGGAGCGTGCTGCGCGAGGTGAAGCGCGTGGCGGAAGAACGGCGCAAGCGCGTGACGACCGGGCAGATGAACAAGTTTTTGAAGAACGTGGATTTTCAGCGCGCGCCGGTGCCGATGGCGAAACGGATTCGGATCTTCTATATGACGCAGGCTGCCGTGGCTCCGCCTACGTTTGTGCTGTTTACGGATCGGGATGTACAGCTGCACTTTGCGTTCGAGCGGTTTCTGGAGAATCAGATTCGGGAGGCGTTTGGGTTTGAGGGGACGCCTATCTGGTTTAAGGTTAAGGCTAGAAATGAGAAGAAGGAAGATTAGGTAGAGTTCGTGCTACCTCAGGGGCACCTACGATTGGAGTTTAGGTAAGATTCTCTGATGCAGGTCGAGCCATGAAAACAACTACCGTTTGCATGATTCTCCTCATCGTAGGAATGCGACTCGCGGCGCAATCCAGGCCAGACCTGCGTTTTGGCGGCCATACATTAGGAGAAACCGCCGAATCTTTCTTTTCCTCCGCAAAAACGGAATCTGGCGCGAATTCCAAAGCATATTGCACAACGCTGCTCGGCGATCCCGGCACTGACGAGAAGCTGAGGACCGCGCAGGATTCTATGGCCACGCAGGGCAGCTACACGTTGAAAAAACCAGATTTCGCCCTTCTCGACGTGGGCAACTGCCGCCAGCTTATCGCCGCGCTCCGCGGGGAACAGGCTGCCGTTGGTGCACGCCTCGCATCCGAGTTGGGTGCCGGCACCGCCCTCTTCGCCTCTGGCAAGTTGATGGCGCTTAATCTCCACTTCGAGAAAGACTACTCCGATGTTGTCTCCGATATGGAGAGGAGGTTTGGATTCTCCGGCAAAACGGTTGAAGTGACACCTGTGGGCTGGCCAGCTGTGCATGAAGAGGTTCGATGGGAAGCAGCCGGTGTCCTTGTGGAGGTATGTAAGATTCCGTACTCAAAGGGAACCGTGGTCTATATTGGGTACCTTCAGCCCCCTTTCGACTCGCTGCTTCTAGGCCGCTAATGACCTCGTTTTAGCTTCCTCCATCGGCGTTTGTGCTGTTTACGGATCGGGGTGTGCGGCTGCACTTTGCGCTTGAGCGGTTTCTGGAGAATCAGATTCGGGAGGCGTTTGGGTTTGAGGGGACGCCTATCTGGTTCAAGGTGAAGGCGCGGAATGAGAAGAAGGAAGATTAGATAGGGATTGAGGGAATCGGTACCAATAAAGCAAATGCAAAAACAAAAGCAGGTCCTTCCCTCCGCCTGAAAAACGGCTACGGTCAGGATGACGGTCGTTTGTGGGTGGGGGGCGACAAAAGCTATCCCAGGCCCGAAGATGCGGGCCTGGGATAGCTTCTTGTCTTTAGACTGCTGCGTGTTCTTCTACTGCGTGCTTGATGGACGGGGCGCGGTAGCCTTCTTCGGCTAGATGTTTGCCCATTTGGGCGTACATTTCGGGGTTGTCGGGTTGCCAGGTGCCCAGGCCGTCTACGTAGCGGTTGAACATGCTGAAGGCTGCTGCGATGAGCACCGTGTCGTGGATCTCGAGGTCGGTTGCGCCTTCGTGGCGGGCGGCTTCTATATCGGATGAGGTTACGAGTTTGCCGTCCTGGCGGACTTTGCCGGCGATGTTGAGAAGAGCTTTGAGTTTGGGGCTGACTTCGGCTTGCGTGAAGTCGGCCTTGATCTGCCTGACAAGCGTTTCGTCGCCATTGAGGTGCGCGGTGGCGGCGGCTCCGTGGCTTAGTGCGCAGAATTTTGTGCAGTTGCCGGCGGAGACGTGCGTGGCGATGAGTTCGCGCTCGGCTGGGGCGAGGGAGTTGGGTTCATGCAGGAGGATGTGGGCCAGTTCGCGCATGGGTTTGGCGGTTTCAGGGCGGTAGACGAAGCCGGCGCTGATGCCGGGGAAGCCTTCGGGTAGTTCAATGTGCGGCATGGGATGCTCCAGTGATTAGTGGCTAGTGGCTAGTGATTAGTGGTTAGTGATTCGTGGCGTGGGCTGCCAGATACTCTTCGCTGACGGTTACGTAGCCGTCGCGGGCCACGCGGGTGCCGCGGTCGCGGTAAAGCGCTTCGTCGTCGGGCTGGTGGGTGCCGAGGCCGTCGACGTAGCGGTTGTACATGCAGAAGGCGGCGGCGATGAGGATGGTGTCGTGGAGCTCGAGGTCGGTTGCGCCTTCTTTGCGGGCGGCTTCGATGTCGGCGGTGGTGACGAGCTTGCCATCCTGTTGGACTTTGCCGGCGATGTTGAGCAGGGCTTTCAGCTTGGGACTGATTTCGGCCTGGGTGAAGTCGGTTTTTACCTGCTTGACGATGGTTTCGCTGGCTGGGGTTCCGCCGAGGTGTGCTGCGGCGATGGCGCCGTGGATGCTGTGGCAGTAATGGGTGCAGTTGCGGCTGGAGACGTAGGTGGCGATGAGCTCGCGCTCGCCTTTGGTGAGCGTGCTGGGGCCGGTGAGCAGGATTTCCACGATTTGATTGAGTGGGCGGGCGGTTTCCGGCCGGAAAGCCATGGCGCCGCGGATGCCGGGAAGGTCGGGGGGAAGCGGGATGTGAGGCATGGAGGCTCCAATGGTTAGTGGCTAGTGATTAGTGGTTCGTGGTGAGTGGCTCGGGAACTGGTGCAGGTGACTTGCCGGACCGTGTGAGCAGGGCGCGTAGGGGCAGGCCTAAGAGAACGATTCCTGCTCCTATGAGGGCGGGGATGGGGCTGTGTGCGAGGAGCAGAAGCGCCAGCAGGGTGCAGCCTACTAAAAAGACGATGGGGGCGAGTGGATACCACCAGCGATGGACTGCTATGCCGCCGCGGAAGAGGCTGGCTACGGTGAGGGCCAGGAAGACGATCGACGAGAAGATGATGAAGGCGAGGATGCGGTCGAATGCGCCGAGGAAGAGGATGGCGAGGGCCATGATGGTTTGCAGCAGGACTGCGTTGGCGGGCGTGTGGAAGCGCGGATGAAGCCGCGCGAAGGCGGCGAGCGGGCCGGATGTGGATTCGGCGGAGGCCAGCGCGTAGGTGACGCGCGGAACGGCCATGGTGAGCAGGACGATGCCGCCGAGGACGCAGAGGACGACGATGGCGGCGAGGATGCGCGCACCGGCTGAGCCGAAGAGTGCCTGGCCAAAGGCGGCTACGAATGCCGTGTCCGAGCCGATGCTGCCGAGCGGAACTACGGCGACGAAGGCGAGGCTGACGAGAAGGTAGAGTGCGGTGACGATGAGGACTCCGCCGGTGAAGGCGATGGGCAGCGTACGCGCGGGATTGCGGAGCTGGCCTGCAATTTTTCCTGCTTCCCACCAGCCGCCGAAACAGAAGAAGGCGCTGATGGCTGCGCCTGCGATGGCGGCGATCAGAGGGTCCGATCCGGGGCGGCGTGTGGTGAGCGGCGCGAGATTGGCTAGGGTGGCGTGGCCGGAGAAGAATGCCCATCCGGCGAGGCCAGCGAGGACGGGAGCTTTCAGCCAGTTGAGTACGGTCATGACGCTGCTGCTCATGCGCGCGCCGAAATAATTCAGCGCGCCGGCTAGGATAAGCAGGCTGGCGGGGAGAAATGGAACGAGTTTGCCGGGAATGGGGAAGAGTGCGCGCAGATACGGCGCCGTTCCGACGGCGAGCGCGGCGGCGACGCCGGGATACATGACGATGGCGGCCATCCAGCCGTAGAGAAAAGCAACGCGTGGGCCGAAGCCGCGACGGAGGTAGACATATTCGCCGCCGTCATGCGGGTTGCGCACGGCTAGCTCTGTAAAGCAGAGCGCTCCGGCGAGGGTGAGGATGGCCATGCCGCCCCAGACGGCTGCGAGGAGCGCAGGCGAGCCGAGGGACTTGGCCATTCCTGCGGGCGTGAGGAAGATGCCGAGCGAGATGGCCTCGCCGGTGACGGCGGCTGTGGCGGCCCATGTGCCCATCTGGCGAAGTTGCGTGGGAGTGGCCATGTTGGCCCATCGTAGGGGCCGACGGGAAGATGGCGCATCCATCTTTCGGTGTAGAGGACCGGGTCGATTGTAGGGCGATCTTCCATCGCTTTTCGAGTGCTGGAAACCGCTTCCGTTATTGGAGTTCGATTTGCGATTGCGCGGCGTTTGCGTGAATGGTCAGCGCTGCGTCGCTTAAGCCTTCGCCTTTAACGCTCAGCTTGATGGGGCCGGTCTGCCTGGTTGTGCGAATTACGACAAGCGCCCGGCCCTGGTAGAGTTTGCGCCGATCGGCGTGATAGGAATCTGCATCCTGTCCGTCCCCGTTTGCCACTGCGGCAATGACGCCGGGGCCGCTGATTTCAAAGTGAAGCTCCTGGTCTGCGCGCAGATCCGGACGGCCATTTGCATCTACCGCTTCGACTGTGACAAAGGAAAGATCTTCTCCGTTGGCCTGAAGCACCGGTCGATCTGCCGTCAGGTGGAGTTTGGCCGGTGCTCCCGCGGTTGTGAGGATGCTTTGCGCTACGACGCGGCCACCGCGCAGGCCTACAGCCTTCAGCGTGCCGGGCGCGTATGGAACGGAAAATACGGCTTTGAATTCCTGCTCGCGGCCTGTGGGCTTTTCGCCGATCAGTTTGTCATTCAGGAAGAGCTGTACTTTTTCTGCGCCAGAGTACACTTCCACATCGAGCGGCTTGCCCAGCTGCTCCGGCCAGGTCCAACTGGGCAAGGTGGGATAGGTTGCCCACATGATGGCAATGATCTTTTTGTCTTCTGTTTCCGGCAGGCGGACGGTGGCATAGACGCGATCGCCGCCGTTCCAGACGATGTCACGGTAATACGACTGCGGCTTGCGAAAGCCGGTGAGATCGAGATCGCCGCAGGCGGATGCATGCCATGGATAGGGATGAAAGAAGAGCGCCATCATGGCCTTGGCACCGGGATCGGCGTTGTTTTTGGCCGTGTCTGCCATTGAATCGATCCCGTTGGCCATTCCCGTGAAGAGCTGGTCGACCATCTCTGTGCCGGCCATCATTCCCGCCATGCCCTGCGCCATCTTGGCCTGCTCAGGAGTGCCGTATTGCCATGCGCCGATGCCTGACTCTCCGAGATAATCCATCGCGGTCCAGGTGAGGTCGCCGAGGATGTATGGATTGTCATGCGAGACCTGCCAGAGTGGAAAGGCCTTGGAGGGCCAGGACTCGGTGGTGAGCATCAGGCGCGATGGAAGCTGCTCGTGGTCCTTCTGGTAGGTGGGAAGAATGTTGTAGTTGTAGCCCGTGATGTCGAGTTGCGAGAAGACGGCCTGAGCGTTGGGCCTGGTTGTACTACCGGGAAAGGCCAATGTGAGCGGACGCGTGCTGTCGAGCGCGCGCACCTGCGCGGCGAGTGCTTTGCCGAGAGCGGCGCCACTCTCTACCTCGAGCTCGGGAATCTCGTTGCCGATGCCCCAGATGACGATGGATGGATGATTGCGATCTCTCAGAACCATGGAGGAAACGTCCTGCTTCCACCATTGCTCAAAATCGCTGCCGTAATCGAACTTGACCTTGTGCGCTTTCCAGACATCGAAGGGCTCATCGAGCACCAGGAGGCCGAGGCGGTCGCATGCATCGAGAAATGCTGTTGAGGGCGGATTGTGCGCTGTGCGCACGGCGTTCATGCCGGCAGCCTTCAGCAGTTCCACGCGGCGCTCTTCAGCGCGATCAAAAGCTGCTGCGCCGAGAGGCCCGTTGTCGTGATGAACACTGCCTCCGGTGAGCTTGATGGGCTTGCCGTTCAGCAGCAGCCCGCTTTGTGCTGACCACGCGAGCGAGCGAATTCCAAAGGGAGTGGTCACCTTGTCGATGACCTTGCCATCTTTGCGAATGGTTGAGACGGCGCGATACAGCGTGGGTGATTCGGGCGACCACAGCATGGGGTTGGTCACCGCGATCTGCTGCGCGGCCTGGTCTTCACTGCCTGGCGCCACGCTGAGCTTAGACTGCGCGCTGCCGATCTGCTGACCGGATGTATTGAGCAGCGTTGTCTCTACTGTTACATCGGAGGAGGCAGAGGATTCGTTGGCGACTCGCGTCTGGATGGAAACCTTTGCTTCGGCGCTCGATGCATTCGGAGTGGAGACAAAAACGCCCCACTGCGCCACATGCGTTGGGTCAGTGACGAGGATGCGAACGTGCCTGTAGATTCCCGACCCGCTGTACCAGCGGCTGTTTGGCTGAGCCGAGTTGTCAACGCGTACAGCCAGCACATCGGAGCCTGAAAAATTGAGCTGAGGCGTGAGGTCGAAGGCGAAGGCGGTGTAGCCATAGGGGTGCGTTCCCAGCTTGTGTCCGTTGAGGTATACCGTCGCGTCGCGATAGACGCCGTCAAATTCGATGCTCACGCGCTTGCCTTGCCAGGCGGCGGGCGGGTGAAAGGTTTTGCGGTACCAACCGATGCCTCCGGGAAAGAAGCCTCCGCCTGAACCGCTTGGGTTGTCCTTTTCCGGTTTGCTCTCGATGCTCCAGTCGTGGGGTAGATCGACTGTGCGCCATGCTGCGTCAGAAAATGTGGGCGCTTCTGCGCCGTTTGGATCGCCCAGAAAGAACTTCCAGCCGGCGTCGGCGGCGATTTGCTGCCGTGGTGAGCTGGTGTCGGCTGCCATGGCTGAGGCAGAGGCAAAGCACGCGAGAAGAGCAGCGAGAGCAATCGGAATGCGAGACGGGAGTTTCATGCAGACCTCTTTCCGGTGCGAAGTTTTTTCGTCTCAGGCGCGAGACGCGGAGGGCGCTGCTTCGCTGTTTCCGGAGCGCGCAGCCCCAGCAGCAACACGCGGATGGTTTCGCGGAAGAGGCTATCGATGGGCTTGCCGTATTCCTGCTCGACCTTTTTGCCTAGAGATGCAAGGCGGCGCTGAGCGCCTGTGACCGCATTGATTACGGCGTGCATGGTGAGATCGGGGTCAAGATCGCTGCGGAGAGATCCGTCGGCGATTCCTTCGCGAACGAGGTTGGAGAAGACCTGAAACCCATCCGGATTAATCTGCGATTCGAGGGTGATGAGCCGCTTTGCAGGCCAGTTGTGTGCGTATAGAGCGTCAAACTGTGCCATGAACCGCACGCTGATCTCGTTGTTGTTCAGTTCATCGGCCATAAAATCCAGCAGCGCGGCGATGCGAGCCAGCGCATTGGGAGCGCCTTCGAGTGCGCGTTTCACCCGCGCGCTCACCGACTGCATCAGATCTCCCAATGCGGCCCAGACGATTTCGTCTTTGCTGGAGAAGTATTGATAGAGCGTGGAGGGCTGGACTCCGCTGGCAGATGTGATCTCGGCCATGGTGACGCGGTCGATTCCCTGCTTATCGAAGAGCTTCCACGCAGCCTCGAGAATCCGCCGGCGCTGGCGCTCGCGGTGAGCGCTGTAGCCATTTGTGATTTTCGCCGGCGCTTTTTTTGCCAACCTTGTCTTCGCCATCCACGACCTTAATTCATAAAGAAAGAACGAATTCGAATAGATGCTTCGAATTTATACTCGGCGGAGGACGCGGGAGTCAAAACAAATTTTTTAGTTGAATACTGAAGGCGCAGGAAGCAAGACCCCGTCCATTCGCGCAAACGGCGCGCGATACGGACGGGGTGCCTGGTCTTGAGAGCTTTACTTTTTGGGGCGCGACTCCGGCGGCACAAGACCTACGAGACGGTAGTACACGACGAGTTGGCCGTAGTGTTCTCCGCTATGTTCGATGATGCCGTATGCGATGTCGAGAGCGCGGGATTTTTGATGAGGGAGATAAACATACTCCGCCATCATGCCTTTTTCGCCTTTGGACTGAATGGCTGCGGCTCCGTCGGCAAAGGATTTTTTGACGAATGCGACGATATCCGCCTTTGTTTTGTACTGGTCGCGCTTGGGATCTTCCGTGGGAAGCTTCCGCCCCATCACGGTGTCCGTGAAGTAGTAGTTGGAACCCGCCGCGTGCAGCAACTGCTCGGCAAAGCTGCGCTGCGCGGGTGTTGCCTTGAAGTCATACTTGTCCTCGGGGAAATCTTCGGCCATGGTGATCAGCTTGCGGCCAATCTCATTCCAGGAATCGAGCACGACTTTGACTTCCGGTTCGGCAGGTTTGTCGGGTGCGTCTTTCTTCGTTGCGTCCTGGGCATGAGCGGAAAACGCACATGCCAGCAGGACGATTGCGAGAAACGATATTCTCTTCATTTCTTTCTCCATGATTGAGTTCGCTCATCTTCGCTCATCAAAGCTTGAGCTTCTTATTTCGGCTGCAGCAGTCCAGCAACAACGTCGGCAAGTTTTTCGAGTTGTTCCGCCCAGCCCTCGAGTTGGCCGCTCGCGATTGCGTTCCGCATGGTTTCGTTTCCAATGAAGGTGAGTTTCGTCTGGCCGTCTCCAATGTCTTCAAAAAGAATCACGTTGTGCGCATCGTCTATGGGCTCAAGCTCTACTCCCAGCTCTTCCGGCTCAATCTTGTTTCCATTCGCATCCGAAAAGTACATGGAGGAGACGATCTTCTCGTAGGGAACGATCTCATAGTATTCACCAGCGTTCCAGCCCTGCCAGCCATCCGGCGTGCTCATGCTGAGGAGATATTTTCCTCCGACGCGGAAATCAATCTCGCAGACGGGGCAGCTGAAGCCTTTGGGCCCCCACCATTGCATCACATACTTGGGGTCTGTCCACGCCTTCCAGACCAGTTCGCGTGGGGCATCAAAAACTCTCGTGATCACCATCGGCTCTGCTTCATTCCCCGTGTTTTGTGTCATCTCTGACCTCCGCTTTTTTCATTTGATTGACTACTACTTCGAGCTTGTCGAAACTCTCTTCCCAGAACTGGCGATAGCTGATGGCCCAGTCGCTGACAGTCTTGATCGCCTCTGGTCTGAGCCTGCAAATACTCTCGCGGCCACGTTTCGTCTTGACGACAATGCGTGCCCGCACCAGGCAGGCAATGTGTTTGGAAATCATCTGCTGCGAGAGTGCAAATGGTTCCGTTAAGCCACGCACAGAGGCTGGCCCATGGGTGAGTCTGTCAACCATCGCCCGGCGGGTGGGATCAGAGAGCGCCGATAATGTTGTGCTTAAACCATCCACAACCATATGGTTGTGGATTCTTGGCGGAATGTCAACTGAAATCTTTGCTTTTTGTTGCCGGGGCTCTGAATTTTGATAGCTGCGCGGCCTTTTCAGTGCTGCTATATGCAGGATGGCGGCGCAGGTTGTATGGTGCGTTTCATGAATAAGAAAACATCTGGGTGGTTGAGCCCTGTGGAACGGCGGAAGCTGGGACATTCGCGGCGCAAGCAGGTGGCCAGGCAGACGAACAAAGTATTGAAGGCGGAAGCGCGTCCGGCGAATGCGTTGAAGCTGCTGGAGCGCGCGGCGAAGGGGCGCGTGCCGAAGCTGGTGAAGCTGAAGTTTCAACTGATGGCTGTTTCGCCGTTCGGATATTTTCGCGGGTCGGTGCCGGTGATGGCGGCGGATCTGGCATCGCTGCCGAATACGGGGATTGTGACGCAGCTCTGCGGGGATGCGCATGTGCGCAACCTGGGTGCGTATGCTGCGCCGGATGGGCGGCTGGTTTTTGACATTAATGATTTCGATGAGACGATTCGCGGGCCGTTTGAGTGGGATTTGAAGCGGATGGCGGCTTCACTGGTGCTGGCGGGGCGGGAGAGCGGACACAAGGACAGCGGTTCGCGGGATGCAGTGGTGGCGTGCATCCGCCGTTATGCGTTCCTGATGCGGCGGTTTGCGGAGATGCCGATTCTTGAGGTGGCGCGGCACCAGGTGCATGTGGAAGGCGAGGCGGTGCATGATGCGCTGCTGAAGGCGGAGCGCTCGACGGCGCTGAATACACTGCAGCAATTGACGGTGCCGGTGGAGAAGCGGGCGACCGAGCGCGGGGCCGCGCGGCGATTCCGGGAGATTCCGCCGATGCTGACGCGGGTTACGGGAAAGCAGGCGCAGGCGGTGATTGACAGCTTGGGGCCGTACCAGAAAAATCTGGAGCCGCAGAGGGTGCATTTGCTTTCGCTGTACAGGCCGGTGGATGTGGCTTTCAAGGTGGTGGGTACGGGTTCGGTGGGGCTGCGGGATTATTGCGTTTATCTCGAGGGCAACGGGCCGGGAGATCCCTTGTTTCTGCAGATCAAGGAGGAGACCGAGAGCGGCTATGCGGCGTATTTGCCGCATGCGCGGCCTGCGCACCACAACGGGCAGCGCGTGGTGGAAGGGCAGAGGGCGATGCAGGTGCAGTCGGATCCGTTTCTGGGCTGGACGGAGATTGACGGGCGGCACTACCTGGTGCGGCAGCTATGCGACCACAAGGGAAGCGTGGATATGAACGACCTGGCCGGCAAGGGGCTGATTGCGTACGCGCAGGTTTGCGGCGAGCTGCTGGCGCGGGGTCATGCGCGGTCGGGCGATGCGCTGGCGATTGCCGGATATGTGGGCGCGGGGGATGGGTTTGCTGAGGCGCTGGCGGAGTTTGGGGCGCGATATGCGGACCTGACGGAGAAGGATTGGGCGGAGTTGAAGCGGTCTGGGAAGGCTCGTCCGGCCACGAAGAAGGCATCCAGCAAGAAATAAAAATCGAGCGTGTGCTTGAGGCCGAATACGAAGCAAGTGAGCTGTGTGTTTGCAATCAGGAGATGTGAATGAGCAAGTCCGGTCCGAAGCGAGCTATCTGGTTTCAACTTGGAGCTCTGTGTCTGGCGGCTGGGCTGATGTTGTGGCTGTTCGCGCATCCGTCTGGGGCGCATGCGAGGGTTTACATGCATCTGATTGATGGGTTCCTGGTGGGTTTTGGTACGGCGCTTTTGATTGCGGGTTTTGGTAGTTGACGGAGCTATATCGAGGCGTGCTGCGGCATGACTTCTATACTTAGATCAAGATGACGACGCCAATTGAAGCACCCGTACGCACACGTTCCCAGGCATTGCAGCAGCGCGCTGAGCGCTTGTTTCCCGGTGGGGTGAACTCGCCGGTGCGCGCGTTTCGCGCTGTGGGCGGAGGCGCGCCTTTTCTTGAGAGCGCTGAGGGCGCGTGGCTGACCGATGCGGATGGAAACCGGTATATCGACTACTTTGGCTCGTGGGGGCCGATGATTCTGGGGCATGCGTTTCCGCCGGTGGTGGAGGCGATTGAGCGCGCGGCGCGGAAGGGCGCGAGCTTTGGGGCTTCAACGGCCACCGAGGGCGATCTGGCCGAGCGCGTGATGGCTTGCTACCCGGCGATTGAGCGGCTCAGGTTTGTTTCGAGCGGGACCGAGGCTACGATGTCTGCAATTCGCGTGGCGCGGGCGGCGACCGGGCGCGATGTGATTGTGAAGTTTGAGGGCTGCTACCACGGGCATGCGGATGGGCTGCTGGTGAAGGCCGGGTCAGGCGTGGCTACGTTTGGAATTCCGGGTTCGGCGGGTGTGCCGGAGGCTGTGGCGAAGTTGACGCTGGCGCTGCCGTTTAACGATCTGGATGCGGTGGAAGCGGCGTTTGAGAAGCATAAGGGTGAGATTGCGGCGGTGATTCTGGAGCCGGTGGTGGGGAATGCAGGGTGCATTCTGCCGGCTGATGGGTATCTGGAGGGACTGCGGGAGATTACGCGGCGCGAGGGTGCGCTGCTGATTGCCGATGAGGTGATGACCGGGTTTCGGCTGGCGCTGGGTGGGGCTGTGGAGCGCTACAGGATGGAGCCGGACCTGATTACGCTGGGCAAGATTGTGGGCGGCGGGCTGCCGGTGGGGGCGTTTGGCGGGCGGCGCGAAGTGATGGATATGCTGGCTCCGCTGGGGCCGGTGTACCAGGCTGGGACGCTGAGTGGGAATCCGCTTGCGATGGCTGCGGGGATTGCGACTGTGGGGTATCTGCAGGAGCATGCGGATGAGGTGTATCCGCGGATTGAGGCTACGGCGAAGGCTGTCTTTGAGGGCGTGGCGGCTGAGGCTGCGAAGGCCGGTGTGGCGCTGACTACGAATTACGTGGGGTCGATGGGGACCTGGTTCTTTACGCCGGATGCGGTGACGGATTACGACGGGGCTGCGAAGTCGGATACTGCGGCATTTGGTAGATTCCATCGGGCCATGTTGGATCAAGGCGTTTGGCTGCCGCCTTCGCAGTTTGAGGCTGCGTTTGTGGGTGCGGCGCATGGGGAAGACGAGATTGCGCGGACGATTGAGGCGGCGCGGGTGGCGTTTGGGTCGCTGTAGAATGTCTGCATGAGGCCCTCGGAAGTTATGCCTGAGCATCGGGATGCGATCCGCCAGATGGTGTTGGAATCCGGCATGGCGAACCCGCGTTTTTTCGGCTCGGTGGCGCGCGGCGAGGATAGCGAGATGAGCGATCTGGATCTGCTTGTGGACCCTTCGCCTGAGACCAGCTTGCTGGACATTGCCAAACTTCAGGTTCGTCTGGAGGCTGTGACGGGCATCAAAATTGACCTGCTCACTCCGAAGGCGCTGCCTGGAAGTTTTCGCGATAAGGTGCTGACGGAAGCTATTCCGGTATGAATTCAGTTCCACTCTTCCACTGTCACAAATTTGTGTGTCTTTGCGTAGCGCTCTAGTAGCTGCCCGGCGGCGGTGATGGAGGGTTCGCGGTTGGCTGCTGGGTCGCGGTGGCTGCCATCGTGGAGGACTATGTTTGCTGCCGAGCCGCGGGCCTGGAGGCGGTCGACTTTTGCGCTCAGAGTGGTGGCGATGCGGTCGGCGGATGGCTCGGCCCAGTCATTGGTCATGGCGTTCCATGTGACTGGCGTTAGGCCCAGCTCGCGGGCTGTGCGGAGGACGTTGGGGCGGCGGGCGCCGAAGGGTGGGCGGAAGTAGCGGATGGGCTTGCCGAGGATTTGTTCGAGTGCGTCGTTGGTGGTGCGGAGCTCTTCGCGAACTTTATCCGAGGCGGTGCGGGCGAGGTTGGGGTGCGACCAGGAGTGATTGCCGATGAGGTGGCCGCTTTCGGCGATCTGGCGAGTGAGCGTGGGCTGATTGCTGGCGTATTTGCCGACGAGGAAGAAGGTGGCTTTGACGTTGTAGCTTGCGAGGATTTCGAGTAGTCGCGGGGTGAAGGCCGGGTTGGGGCCGTCGTCGAAGGTTAGGGCGATTTCGCCGGGTTTGCCCGGATCAAGTTTCGGGGCGGTGAGCGTGCGGCCGAAGATTTGCGAGGTGGGCCAGAGGGAGGCGTAGTAGTAGCCGCCGATGGCGAGGCCGGTGGCTGCGGCTCCGGCGGCGACTGCGATAGCGGCTGTTGCGATGGTCATGCTTTGTTCAGTTTGCGTTGCAATGGTGTCAATTCGCAACATCTGGGACGTGGATTGCATCTTTACCGGGAGGCGGTATACTGCCTGTGTACGGGCTGCATCCTGAGTTTGCGGAGCGGCACTGGAGATGCGATGAGTCTTACGAACTTTCCTGCTGGCGGCGGTCTTGCTGCCGGAACTCCCACGACAAAAGTGACTATGCCTGCGCTGAGCGAGATGAAGCGGCAGGGGAAGCCTATCTCTGCGCTGACGGCGTATGACTATGCAACGGCGCGGCTGGTGGATGAGGCGGGGATCGATCTGATCCTCGTTGGCGATTCGCTGGCGATGGTGGTGATGGGGCATGACAACACGCTGGCCATTACTGTGGACGAGATGCTGCATCATACGCGGGCTGTTCGGCGGGCTGTGAGGCGGGCGCTGGTAGTTGCGGATATGCCGTTTGGCAGCTACCACGGGACTGTCGCTGAGGGCGTGGCGAATGCCGTGCGCTTTGTGAAGGAAGCGGGCGCTGAGGCTGTGAAGATTGAAGGGCCGCGCGTGGAGCTGGTGGCTGCGCTGACGGACGCGGAGATTCCTGTGGTGGCGCACCTGGGGCTGACGCCGCAGAGTGTGCATCGGATGGGCGGATATCGCGTGCAGGCGAAGACAGCTGCCGCTGCCGAGCAGTTGAAGGCCGATGCGATTGCGCTGGCTGAGGCTGGCGCGGGTGCTGTGGTGCTAGAGGGTGTTCCGCGTGAGGCCGCTGCGGCGATTACGGCTGAGCTGACGGTGCCGACGATTGGGATTGGCGCGGGGCCGGAGTGTGACGGGCAGATTCTGGTGTTTCATGACCTGGTGAATCTGAGCTTTTCTCCGCAGGCCAAGTTTGTGCGGCGGTATGCGGATGCTGCTTCCCTGTTTCGCGGGGCGATTGAGCGGTATCGCGAGGATGTGGAGCATCGGGCGTTTCCGAATGATGCGGAGAGTTATCATTTGGCGAAGCTGGAACTGACGGCGGCTAAGACGGCTTAATTAGAGTTGAGGTATCCCAGGTCCCAAAATCAGGGACCGGGGGATACCCGGATTTTGTCGGTGAGCTGGCGAAAAGCAACAACAAAAACAAAATACAAAAGCAGGTCCTTCCCTCCGCCGGAAAGACGGCTACGGTCAGGATGACGGACAGTTGTGGAATGTCCAGAGTGATTAGTAGCCAGACGCTTTGCCGTAATGGCTGCGGTGGTCCTGGCCGCCTTGTAGTTCGTGTGTCTGCGGGTCGATGGCGATGCATTCGCCGTTGGACCAGTGGCCTCGGCTTACGCTGACGTCGTAGCCCATGGCTTTGAGGGCATCTACGGTTTCCTGTGGGAAGCCGGGTTCCATGTAGAGCTTGTCGGGCAGGTACTGGTGGTGGAAGCGCGGGGCGTCCACGGCTTCCTGAATGTTGAGGCCGCCTTCTGTGGCGGAGAGCAGGATGTTGGCCACAGTGGTGATGATGCGCGGGCCGCCGGGGGAGCCGAGGACGTAGCGCAGCTTGTTGTCTTCAAGCACGATGGTGGGCGTCATGGCGGAGAGCGGGCGCTTGCCGGGAGCGATGGCGTTGGCCGGGCCCTGGATGAGGCCGAACATATTCGGCGTGTTCATTTTGGAGGCGAAGTCATCCATTTCGTCGTTGAGCAGGAAGCCTAGCGAGCCTGCCGTGACCTGTGAGCCGAAGCTGTTGTTGAGCGTGGTGGTGACGGAGACGGCGTTGCCGTCTTTATCGACGACGGAGTAGTGCGTGGTGTTGTTGGACTCATGGCGCGAGCCGGCGCTGGTAGGCGCGGCGGGGAGGAAGCCGGAGGGGCGCTGGAGCTTGTCGCTGGGTGTGGCGGCGTTCTGGTCGATGGTCGCGCGCCAGGCTTCGGCGTATTTCTGCGAGATCATTTCGGCAGTGGGGATGTGATTGTAGTCGGGGTCGCCCATGTAATCGGTGCGGTCCATGAAGGCGCGGCGGTAGGCTTCGGTGATGAGGTGAATCTCCTGCGGGGAGCGGTCGCCGAGTTTCGAGAGATCGTAGCCGGCGAGGATGTTGAGCGAGGTCATGAGCACGATTCCGCCGGAGGATGGCGGCGGTGCTGAGATGACGGTGTAGTTGTGGAATTTGCCGACGATGGGCTTGCGTTCGGCTACTTTGTATTGCGCGAGATCCTGAAGTGTGAGCAGGCCGCCGCCTTTTTTCACTTCGTCAACTAACTGGTGGGCAATTTTGCCGCGATAGAAGTCTTTGGGGTGGTCGGCGATGCGCTGGAGCGTGGCGGCCAGTTCGGGCTGCTTGAAGACGTCGCCGTCTTTGTAGAGGTTGCCGTCGCGCTGGAAGATGCGTTTGGAGTCGGCGAAGTTGGCGAGGCCGGGTGAGGCGAGCTCGCGGGCTTCTTCTGATGTGAGCAGGAAGCCTTCAGACGCCAGCTTGATGGCGGGGGCCATGACGCGCTTGAGGCCGAGCTTGCCGTATTTCTTTTCCGCGTAGACGAGGCCGGCGACTGAGCCTGGTGTGGCGATGGCCTTGTAGCCGGTGACGCTGGCGCCGGGGAGGATGTTGCCCTGTGCGTCCTGGTACATGGTTTCTGTGGCGGCGAGTGGGGCTTTTTCGCGGTAGTCGATGAAGGTGGCTTTGCCGTTTTTGCGGCGGAGCAGGAGGAAGCCGCCTCCGCCGATGTTTCCGGCTGCGGGGTGCGTGACGGCGAGCGCGAAGCCTGTGGCTACGGCGGCGTCGACGGCATTGCCGCCGTCCTGGAGGATTTGTACGCCTGCGTCCGAGGCGAGATGGTGCACGCTGACGACCATGCCGTGCTGGGCGCGGGTGGGCTGCTCGCCTTTGTAGTCGAGGGGCTGCTGGGCTGCTGTAGTGATGCTGAGAGCGAGAGTGAGAGCAAGGGCGGCGCTGTGGTTCATGGGTGAGGTCAGGATACCCTGACCGTCACTCGTCTGGTCAAGGCGTAACCTGCTGCTCCCACAGGCACGAAGACTACGAGCGCGAACAAGCGCTGCTTTGTTCCTTCCGCAAGCGAGGGAGCCATTTTGTGCATCATTACTGACACCATCAAGAGCAGCGCGAGCGCATTCAAGAGGAAATATATTCGCAACGCGATGGCGCTGCGCCAGAAGGCGATGAGCAGGAAGACCGGCGCGGCGATTGTTGGAAACATCAGAAACTGCCAGGATGCATGGCGCGGATCGGGCATGGGAAACAGGCCCGCCTTCAAGGAAAGCACGCCGTTGGCTGCTACGCAGATTCCTACGGCCCACGCTACTGCAATGTTGGTAATTATTCGCAGCGCACGAGTGAGTCCAAGGCTGCCGAGTATTCCTGTAATTCCGGTGAGGATGGCGCCCAGATTGAAGATCCCTGGATGGTGGGAGGCGGTGGTTCCCAGCATGCTCGCGGTGTCATTGGCAAAGCTGTATCCCGGATAAAATGGCGCGGCGATCCACTGTGTTCCGAAATAGAGGATTGGCATGGCTGTTGCTGCATAGAGGGCCCATAGAGTTGCCAGACGAAGGGTGGGTGGGTGTGACTGCGTTGGATTCATTTCGATTGAGACACTCCAGTCTGCTTGTCCGGATTTTTTCTAAAGCTGCAGCGTCGAAGGCATTCTGCTTGTATAACGTCATCGGGTGAGGGCGGTTAACAGGTTTCTTCCTGGATGAACACTGGACCGTTCGTTCATGGGGTAGAGTGGTTGTGTTCGTCCGGATTCGTTTCCTGGGAGGGTTTCATGCTTACGCGTAGAGATGGCTTGGTTGCGTTGGTTGCGGCGGTGCTGACGGCTGGCGGGTTTGCGGTGGCGCAGCAGGCGGAGGCGGTGGGGAAGTCGTGGGCGATTGACTGGACGAGCGTTCCGGCGAAGACGACGGAGGTGGGTGTGCTGCGGACCTTCTTCAAGGGGCCGACGGCTACGCTGGCGGATCTGGATGTGCATGTGACGACGCTGAATCCTCATGCGGCTTCGCATCAGCCGCATAAGCATCCGAATGAGGAGATGCTGATTATTAAAGAAGGTCAGGCTACGGTGCTGATCAACGGCGAGTGGAAGACGGTGGGGCCGGGGTCGGTGGTGTATTTGGCGTCGAATGTGCCGCATGCGGCGCGGAATGATTCGGGTGCGCCGGTGACGTATACGGTGGTGAACTTTCGGATTCCGGGTGCGCCGGATGTGAAGCCGGTGTTTGTGAATCCGTAGGCGGCATTAATTAGCCCAAGAGACATTCAACGGCCTAGCAATAACAAATGATCTGATTCTGTGACGAAGCAGGCATTGAACAGGACACGAAACTTTGCGCTGAATTCATCCGAAGATAACGATTGAGAAAATGTGCCGAACTTTTTTGCCTCTTGGGCGAAGCTTGTCTCCTTGAGGAGAATTGTGAAATTAGCGAGAACCTCTCTACATGATCGGTGTGAGTATTCCGTCCAAAGTTCCTCTTTCGCGCGATCTGTCGAGTTGGCCTCTAACCAAAAAAGTTCGTAAAGCGAGTTATCTTCCAAAAGGAACCAGAATTGTCCTCCGAGACAGGCGAATCCTAGCTCCGGCGCATTCTCTAATGCGAGTGGAAACGACGCCAGGTCCCAGGCGTATTCCTTGTCACGAAGAATGGCACCGTGTGTTAGCTGTTGAGGCAACAAGAAGTTCATATTTTTTTGAAAGTAGCCACTCTGCCATCAATTATGAAGCAGACTGACTCTCTGACCGTCGAGTAGGGTACCAGACTCTCCTTTATAATCGAATTCTTGGCCCTGTATCGCTGTTTTCCCCGTGCAACTGCCGGGTAATGACTGAAAACAGCTGAATCTGGATGGGGCAGGGAAGCGAACCTGACATCTATGCAACTTGAGACCGAGAGCCGGCTCCCGAAAGAGATTGATACAGCCGAAGTGGAAGCCTATTGCCAGCGGCTGTGGGACGAGCTGGGCATTTATCTGTATGACCCGAAGGCGCCGGGTGAGGTGTTTTCGATTGATACGCCTCCGCCGTATGTTTCCGCTTCGCACCTGCATGTGGGTCATGCGATGAGCTATGCGCAGGCCGAGTTTATTGTGCGCTACCACCGCATGAACGGGCGGAAGATCTTCTATCCGATGGGTTTTGACGATAACGGGCTGCCCACGGAGCGGTACGTCGAGAAGACTTTCAAGATCAACAAGTCGAAGACGACGCGGAGTGAGTTTCGCGCGCTGTGTCTGCAGACGACGACCGAGGGCGCGAAGGAATACGAGAAGCTGTGGCGCGCGCTGGGGCTGAGCGTGGACTGGAATCTGCGCTACTCGACGATTGATGACCACTGCCAGCGGACCAGCCAGAAGTCGTTTATTGAGCTGTTCAAGCTGGGGCGGATTTATCGCTCGAATGAGCCTGTGTTGTGGGATCCGGTGCTGGAGACTTCGCTGGCGCAGGCGGATCTGGAAACGATTGAGCGCAAGAGCAAGCTGCATGACATTGTGTTTACCGGTGCCGATGGCTCGCCGCTGACGATTTCTACCACGCGGCCGGAGCTGCTGCCGGCGTGTGTGGCGCTTTACTGCAACAGCAAAGATGCCCGCTATACGCATCTTCTGGGGCAGACGGCTACTGTGCCGCTCTTTGGGCAGACGGTGCCTGTGCTGGCGGATGACGATGTGGACCCGGCGTTTGGCACGGGGCTGATGATGGTTTGTACCTTTGGTGACAGCGAGGACGTTCGCCGCTGGAAGCGCGATGGGCTGGCGCTGCGAATTGTCGTCAGCAACAACGGGCGGCTTACCGATCTGGCCGGGCAGTTTGCCGGGCTCAAGACGGATGAGGCTCGCGGCAAGATTGTGGCGGCGCTGACGGAAGCCGGCGTGCTGACTGGTTCGAAGGCTGTGGACCAGGTGGTGAGCGTTTCGGATCGCTCGGATGCGCCGGTGGAGTTTGTGATGGCTCCGCAATGGTTCATCCGCGTGATGGACATGAAGGATGAGCTACTGGAGCGCGCGAAGGAACTGAAGTGGTTTCCGGAGTGGATGCAGATTCGGCTTGAGGACTGGATCAAGGGACTCAAGTATGACTGGAACATTTCGCGCCAGCGGTTCTATGGCGTGCCGGTGCCGGTGTGGTTCTGCGCTGCATGTGGTGAGGTGGTGTTGGCTGATGAGGCTGCGCTGCCGGTTGATCCTGTGGAGTCGAAGCCGCCGGTGAGTGCTTGCCCGAAATGTGGAAGCGCTGAATTCGTTCCCGATGCGGATGTGCTGGATACGTGGATGACTTCTTCGGTTTCGCCGCTGATCAATTCGAACTGGGCGGGAACGCCGGGACGGATTGGCGATGCGAGCGTGTATCCGATGACGGTGCGCGTGCAGGCCTTTGAGATTATCCGGACCTGGTTGTTTTACACCGTTGTGAAGTCACACCTGCATACGAACAGCCTGCCGTGGGAGAACGTGATGATCTCCGGATGGGGCTTGAATGAGAACGGCAAGAAGATTTCCAAGCGCGACCTGGAGCAGTACACCGATGCGAATGGGTATAACCGGTACGATCCGTATGCTGTGATCCAGAAGTTCGGTGCGGATTCGGTTCGGTATTGGGCGTCGGGTGGCTCGCTGGGGCATGATCTGCGCTACAACGAAAAAGATGTGCAGATTGGCCGCAAGCTGGTGGTGAAGCTCTGGAATGCGGCGCGGTTTGCCGATTTGCAGATGGGTGCTTACGATCCGGTGAAGGATTATGTGCCGTTTGCAGAGCGGACGCCGGAGGATCGCTGGCTGCTGGCGGAGTTGAATAAAGTTTTGCCTGCGGCGAAGAGGGCTTTTGAGGGCTACAGCTATCATGAGGCGCGCGAGGAGACGGATCGTTTCTTCTGGAGCGTCTTTTGCGATGACTATCTTGAGCTGATCAAGGATAGATTCTGGACGCCGGAGAAGTATGACGAGAAGACGCGGGCTTCTGCGCGGACTACCTTGTTTGAGAGCCTGCGGATTGTGCTGGGACTGTATGCGCCGTTTCTGCCGTTTGTGACGGAGTATCTGTATCAGCAGTTCTACAAGGTGCATGAGCCGGCTGGTTCGCTGCATACTTCTGCGTGGCCGCAGGCGAATGCTGAGTGGGATGTTGCGGTGCCGGAGATGGAAGTGCTGAACGCGATTCTGCGTGCGGTGCGCGGGCTGCGGACTACGACAAAGGTGAGCCAGACGCGGCGGCTGGCGAAGGTGACGCTCGATATTGCCGGAGCGAAGCCGGAGATTGCTGCGACGGTGGAGCGGATGCAGGCTTCTATCAATGCGGCGGTGCGCACGACGGAGCTTGTGTATGGCAAGGCTGAGACGGCGACCGATCTTGAAGGCGTGCGGGTTGATATTGCTGTGGAATAACGACTGAGGAGAAGAGGAATGGCTTCCGGATTTGAAGTTCCGCAAAATGGGGCGCTCGATCTGCTCTCACTGGGCGCGCTTGTGCACCGGGTCGATCCGGGCATCATTCCTTTTCGCAAGGCCACAGAGGCGCAGATTCATGTGAGCGGCGGCGAGTTCAATGTGGCAGCAAACCTGGCTGACTGCTTTGGGCAGCGCACGGCGATTGCGTCGGCGATGGTGAACTATCCCATAGGCGATTTGATTGCGGAGCGCGTGCGCGCGATGGGCGTGAGGCCGATCTATCGCATGTTTGAGCATGATGGCGTGCGCGGGCCGAATATGGCTGCTGTGTATAGCGATCGCGGGCTGGGCGTGCGCGCTCCCGTGGTGTTTTACAACCGCAGCAATGAGGCAGCGGCGCAACTGAAGCCGGGCGACTTTGACTGGGCAAAGATTTTTTCCGAAGGCGTGCGGTGGTTTCACTCGGGTGGAATTTTTGCGGCGCTTTCTGAGACGACGTCGGAACTTGTGATTGAGGCCATGCAGGCGGCGCGTACGGCCGGCGTGGTGACTTCGTTTGATCTGAACTATCGCGAGAAGCTTTGGAAGATTTCGGGCGGAGTGGATCGCGCGCAGAGCGTGCTTTCAAAGATTGTTGAGAACGTGGACGTGCTGGTGGGCAACGAGGAAGACATGCAGAAGGGCCTGGGACTTGAGGGGCCTGAGGTGCATTCGAAGTCGAAGCTGGACCCGACAGCGTTCTTTGGCATGATGGGCACGGTGGTGGAGCGCTTTCCGAAGGTGAAGGCTGTGGCTACGACGCTCCGCGAGGTGCATAACACCAATCACCATAGCTGGAGCGCGGTGGCGTGGGTGAACGGGCAGCAGCTTCATGCGCCGACGATGGAGCTGACCGTGTATGACCGCGTGGGCGGCGGAGATGGCTTTGCTGCGGGCTTCATTTATGGGCTGCTCGCGGGCGAGAAGCCGGAAGATGCCATCAAGCTGGGATGGGCGCACGGCGCGCTGCTGACGACGTTCCCTGGTGATACGACGATGGCTACGCTGGAGCAAGTGAAGGCGCTGGCTTCGGGTGGTTCGGCGCGAATTCAGCGGTAGATTTTTGATCTTCATTTCCCCGGTCCCCAAATGCGAGGGACCGGGGGCACCCACTTTTCATTTCACGTATTACTGATTCACACCGCTGGAGAGGAAGCCGCCGTCTACCACGATGGTTTGTCCTGTGACGAAGGAGGCTGCGTCTGAGGCAAGATAGAGCGCGGCTCCGACGAGCTCTTCTGTTTTGCCGAAGCGGCCCATGGGGGTACGCATCAGGAGCTCGTGGCCGCGTGGTGTGCCTTCGAGCAGTGCGGCATTCAGTTCGGTTTTGAAGACGCCGGGTGCGATGGCGTTTACGGTGACGCCTTTGCGGGACCACTCGACGGCGAGTGAGCGCGTGAGTGAGGAGACTGCGGATTTGCTGGCGGCGTATGCGGCCACTTCATTGAGCGCTACGTAGCTGTTGAGCGATGTGATGTTGATGATGCGTCCGTAGCCGCGGTCGAGCATGGGCTTGCCGAAGACCTGGCAGGCGCGCAGTGTGCCGGTGAGGTTGGTGTCCAGGATGGAGTTCCAGTCTTCTTCTGTGATGTCGATGGTGGGGATGCGCTTGATGCGGCCGGCGCAGTTGATGAGGATATCGACGTGGCTGAAGGCTGCGAGTGTGGCATCGCGCAGGGCGATGAGCGAGGCGCGGTCAGTGACGTCGGATTCGATGCGGAGGGTTTTACGGCCCAGCGCTTCGATGGCTGAGGCGGTTTCCTCTACCTGCTGAGTGCGGCGTGCGGTGGCCACGACGTTTGCGCCTGCGCTGGCGAGGCCGAGGCTGAGGGCGCGGCCAATGCCGGATGTGCCGCCGGTGATGACGGCCACTTTGCCTTCCAGGCTGAGAATATTTTCGCTCATTGTGACTCCGATGGTGTGCCGCCGAAGAATACGGGGACTATGTGCCGGTTGTAGAGATTTTCTGTCACGTTTTTTGCAATGACGGCTTCGTTGGCTTCGAGCAGATTCAGATAGCGCGGGCCCATCCTGGCTGCGACTTTGAAGCCTACGTGGAGAAGCTGGCGGAGATGCGGGTTGTACTCGGGATTACTTTGATCGTGACGGAGCGCCGAGGTGTATTGTATCGAAGTCCAACTGTGAACTGTCTCCGGCGAGGGTAGTTTTGCCGGATCGATGTCGATGACGGTTGCGTAGGGTGCGCAGAGTTCTTCGCGATGGGTGAAGGCTTCGGCGTAGATTTCTTTCGCGAGTGCGAGAGCTTCGCCGCCTGATTCTGCGAGACCGATCAGTTCTTCGAGCCATGTGGTTCCGGCGGTCTTGAGGTGCACGCCTGCGTCGAATTTCTTGATCGTTGCGTGAATGGCGGGATAGATGGAGAACTTGTCGCTGCCGGAGTGGACGCTGAGCTTGAGATTGGCGGGTAGACCGAAATTTTCGACGGCGTAAGCGATGGCGGCGACGTCGAGCGAGAACTCGCGCTCGAACTGTGCTACGTCGCCTACGTAATCGACACCCTTGTTGAAGCGGCCGCTGAATTTCGGCGCAATGGTCTGGATGGGAATGTTTTCGGATGCTATGGCGGCGAGGATCATGAGCAGCTCGGCTGGACTCTGCGCGCGGTCGGTCTCGTCCATCGAGATCTCGGAAATGAAGTTTCCTTCCCCTTTGCAGGCGGCGATCTTGCGATAGACATCGCCGGCGGTTTTTATGGCGTAGAGGAATTTCGTTGCGGTTTCACGCATGTCATCTTCTGTGATGGTGAGCTCGTCGTCTATGCCGCGTAGTCGCAATGTGCCGGTCAGCTCGCTTTGGGCGCGGACGAATGCTTCAATGTCTTCAGTTGGCGCGGGCTTGCCGATGAAGTCGGCGACATCGATGGTGTAGAAGTCGCAGACGGAGAGAAAGCGATCGACGGTGGTGAGACCGATGTGATCGGCGTCGAGGAAGTAGGGGAGTTTCCAGTGGAGGGCTTTGACTGCTGCGTCGGCTGCGGCGCGTGTGGAGACTGGCTCTGATCCGATGATGTTGTGTTCGCGATTGGATTTGTTCCAGACGGGAATGATTTCTACGCCGGCATCGAGGGCTTTCATGCAGGCGGCCAGCTGCGCTTTGGCCTGATGCGCGAAACGGTCTCCGGTGCCAAGGGAATATCTGGGTAAAGCCAGTGTGGTGCTCATGCGTTTAACTCCGCTTTGCGCAGCCTGGGCGCGAGCAGGTTCAACATCAGGAAGGCGACCAGGTAGGCGCTGGCGGCGATGCCGAAGAGAACCGTGTAGTTGCTGTGGGTGACCTGCAGAACGTAGCCCACGAAGATGGCGAAGAACGAGCCGGCCGTTGAGCCTGCCATGCCGCCGATGCCGATGACCGAGCCCACGGCGCTTTTGGGGAACATATCGCTGGCGCAGGTGTAGATATTGGCGGACCAGCCCTGATGCGCGGCGGCGGCGAGGCTGAGCAGCGCGATGGTGGCCCACTCGGAGTTGAGCGAGTTGACGATGAAGATGGGCGTCACCGCGCAGGCGCAAAGGAACATGGCTGTGAGGCGCGCGCCCACGGCGGAGAGGCCGAGTTTGCGCAGAGGCATGGGCAGCCAGCCGCCGCCGATGCTGCCAACCGAGGACGCAGTGTAGACGATGATGAGCGGCAGGCCGATGTGCTTCAAGTCGAGCGCGTACTTCTTGCTGAAGAAGTCCGGGAGCCAGAAAAGAAAGAACCACCAGATGGGGTCTGTGAGCGCTTTGCCGAAGGCGAAGGCCCATGTCTGGCGGAAGCCGAGCAGCCTGATCCATGGAACGGACGGGCCCATCTGCGTGGCGGCTTCTTCATAGATAAAGCGCAGCTCCGCACCGGTGAGCGTGGGGTGATCCTGGGGCTTGCGGTACTTGCTGTACCAGAGCGCGATCCATGCGGCGCTGAAGATCCCGGTGACAAGAAATGCGACGTGCCAGCTATAGTGCAGTGCGACCCAGGGAACAATGGCGGGAGCGAGAATGGCCCCCATGTTTGCGCCGGAGTTGAAGATGCCGGTAGCGAGCGAGCGCTCGCGCTGGGGGAACCATTCCGTCACTGTCTTGATGGCTGCTGGAAAGTTGCCGGATTCGCCGAGGCCGAGGCAGACGCGGGCGATGCCGAACTGGAGCATGGAGCTGACCAGTGCGTGGCCCATGGCGGAGAGGCTCCACATTGCCATGATGATCATGTAGCCGATGCGCGTTCCGACCTTGTCTACGAAGCGGCCTGCGGCCAGTAATCCCAGCGCGTAGGCCCACTGAAAGGCGGCCATGATGTATCCATAACCCACCTCAGTCATGCCGATGCCGCCCTGGCCGAGGGGATGCATCAACGTGGGCTTGAGCAGCGAGAGCACCTGGCGGTCCATGTAGTTGATGGAGGTGGCGACAAAGAGCATGGCGCAGATGGTCCAGCGGACCTTGCCGATGCGCGCGCCGGGGGCGAGTTCTTCCTGCGGAAACTTCTCTGAGGTGATGTCCATGATGGCGTCTCCGAAGGACTATAGCTTGTAGGCTTTCTTGACCAGGCGATAGGTCAGGTCATGTGCAACTTCAAAGGCTTCGTCTTCGCGAAGGCGATGCTCCATGACCAGCCGGGCGAGGAAGGCGCAGTCGATGCGGCGCGCTACATCGTGCCGCGCCGGGATGGAGAGAAAGGCCCGCGTGTCGTCATTGAAGCCCACGGTGTTGTAAAAGCCTGCGGTTTCGGTGGCCTGCTCGCGAAAGCGCATCATGCCTTCCGGGCTGTCCTGGAACCACCATGGCGGGCCGAGGCGCAGGCAGGGATAATGGCCGGCCAATGGCGCAAGCTCGCGGCTGTAGGTGGTTTCATCGAGCGTGAAAAGGATAAGCGTAAAGCCGGGCTCGTTGCCGTAGCGGTCCAGCAGCGGGCGCAGCGCGTTGACGTAGTTGACAGCCTGCGGAATGTCCGCGCCGGCATCGCGGCCGTATCGTTCGTATACCAAACGGTTATGGTTGCGAACGGAGCCGGGGTGAATCTGCATGACAAGGCCGTCTTCCACGCTCATGCCGGCCATTTCTGTGAGCATCTGCGCGCGGAAGAGCTCATTCTCTTCGGCGCTCGATTTGCCGCTATGCACTTTTTCGTAGAGCGCGGCGGCTTCCGAGGCGCTCAGGTTGGCGGTCTGCGCAGTGGGGTGGCCGTGATCGGTAGATGTGGCTCCCAGTGCCTGGAAGCGGACGCGGGAGAGACGCAGCGCATTCAGATAGCCGCTCCAGGTGGCGGTGTCTTCGCCGGTCTGGGTGCCGAGCTGGGCAACGCGCTCGGCGAAGCCTGAGAAATCGGGATCGATGACGGGATCAGGGCGGAAGGCGGGAATCACGCGGCCGTGCCAGCCGGAGCTGAGCAGAGCTTTGTGATCGGCGAGGGAATCAAGCGGGGAATCCGTGGTGGCGATGACCTCGATGCGGAAGCGTTCATAGAGGGCCCGGGGCAGAAACTCCGGCGTACTGAGCTTTTCTGCGATGGTGTCGTAGTAGAGGTCGGCGGTCTTTTCGCTGAGCGGCGCGGTGAGATTGAAGAGCTCCTGAAACTCGTAGTCGAGCCACATGGCCGTAGGGGTGCCGCGAAAGAGCCAGTAATTTTCGGCAAAGATCTTCCAGACGCCGCGCGGATTCTCGATTTCCGGCTTGCCGATTTCGAGCGAGTCCATGGAGATGCCCTGGCTGTAGAGCATGCGGTAGACGTAGTGATCGGGCTGCACGAAGAGCTTGGCGGGGTCAGGGAAGGGCTCATTCTGTGCGAACCAGGCAGCCTGCGTGTGGCCGTGGGGGCTGACGATGGGGAGATGAGCAATGTGTTGATACAGCGCGCGGGCCATCTTGCGGGTGTCAGGGTCAGCGGGAAAAAGCCGGTCAGGATGAATGAGCATGTTTCAGTCGCTCCGTAGCCGCACGCTTCAAGAGCAGAGAAGGCGCGTTTTGTTGAGTATGGACCAAGGTTGCCGCGTCGCTGTGGTGCCGTCAACTTGAAAGTTGTGGTTGCAAACTAAAACCGTTCTGACGCCGCCAGAGGGGTCGGACGAAGTATACGTTGTGGACCGCAAGCTTAGCCCAGCCAATGAAGATTGCCAAGGCGTTGTGGCGGCAGCGGCAGGACGATGAAGCCCTCGCGCCAGTGACCGTCTTCTCGCCGTGGAGGCTCTCCTACAAAGCGCGCGCCGGTGGGGTCCTGGGCTTCGAGAGCCAGCCCGGGCAGGCCGCCAACAATGGCCTGGAGCTGATCGTGGTTTGGCGGATGGTTTACGGTGAGCGGAATGATCTGCTGTAGTGCGTTGTAGCTTGCTGCGAGATGGCTGACGCGGGCGCGACGCTTGGAGGGCAGTGGAGTGAGGCCCAGCGAGCGCCATGCGGCGTGTGGATAGCTTTCGATGAGCACGCGCTCCGGCGCTGAGCCGGGATGCTGTTGCGTCGCGAGGCGCTTCCATCCGCGACGGCAGAGGGCGTCGTAGAGATCTACGCAGAACTCGGCGAAGGTGCGGTAGGTGGCGGGCTTGACGATGCCGGGGAGGCCGGTTTTGGCGGCGCAGTTGAGCAGACGCTCGCCGAGGCGGGCATGGGCGCAGCCGTTGGTTTCGGACTTCCAGGCCTGCGGGCCATCGAGGAGCAATATGCGGATACCGCGCGTGTTGGCGAGGTGGTTGAGGCGGCCGGCGAGGATTTCGGCATGGACCGGGCCGGGGTCGGGCTCTTCGAGATCGGAGCCGTCCCAGTCGACTAGCTCGCAGTGAATTGCGCCGGATGGGTTCTGGCTGGGATTCCGGCTGAGAATCGCGATTCCCAGATCGGACCAGTGGCGGTAGGCGAGATCGACGGAGAGGACAGCCATAACCTGTTCAGAATCCAATATGTTGAGCTGCGTTACAAGAGTATGGCGCTCCGATAAAAGCTGGGGTATACTGATTTGGTGCGCCTTGCCCCGGATTTCCCTCCGTGGGAGGCTGCCTTTGGATGGGAGTAACCCCGTCCAGACGAGAAGAAAATGCCCAAGTTGAAGACTCATAAGGGCGCGGCCAAGCGCTTTAAGAAGACTGGTACCGGCAAGATCAAGCGGCACCAGACGAAGGTGCGGCACATCCTTACGTCGAAGTCGCCGAAGGTCAAGCGCAAGCTCGGTAAGAGCGTGCTTGTTTCCGATGGCGATTACGCGAAGGTCGCGCGAATGATTCCCTACGCCTGATCGAACGCGCCGTTCCCTGCGGGACCGGCAGTTCAGGGCCTTGAGTGGCAAGGCCCCCGGCGAAAGCCGAGAGAATCAGGAATGAATTGAGCGAGTGAAGAGGCCATCCTGCCTCCAGCCGCGAAACACCACAGGTAACACAAACGGAGATACAGCAATGCCTCGCGTAAAACGCAGCACAAAACGGAATGACCGCCGCAAAAAGATTCTTGAGCGCGCAAGTGGTTACTTCCTCACGAAATCCAAGCTCTATCAGGCAGCCCAGGAAGCCGTCGAACGCGGCCTGAAGTTCGCCTACACCGGCCGTAAACAGAAGAAGCGCCAGTTCCGCTCACTCTGGATTGTCCGTATCTCGGCTGCCGCCAAGCTGAACCAGATCAGCTACTCACAGCTCATCAACGGCCTCAAGAAGGCCGGCATTGAGCTCGACCGCAAGATCCTTGCCGACATCGCGGTGAAGGACGCCGCTGGCTTTACCAAGCTGGTGGAGCAGGCGAAGGGTGCTTTGGCTACGGCTAAGGCTTAAGAATCAACGGATTGAAGTAAGAAACGGCTCCGCGATGCGGGGCCGTTTTTGTTTGCCAAATTTGTATTCAATTTGCTGTATTGCTATGCTGTACAGCAAGGAGTAAATCATGGCTGATCCGGCGAGAACACGGGTTTTTATGAGCGGCCGTAGTCAGCATGTGACTATCCCGGCTGACTTCCGCTTCCGCTCATCGCAGGTTTCCATTCGCCGCGACGAAGAGACCGGCGAGGTGATTCTCTCTGAGATTCCGAGCATTGACGAAGTACTTGCCGCGCTCAAAGAATCTCCTCTTCCTGAGGAGTTCATGAATCCTGCCGACCGCGATATGAGCCCGCCGCAGTCGCGACCCGCTCTTGACGCGCTTTTTGCTGACGAGAATGAGGCGGAAAGCAAAAGCACCGGCAGATGAAGCGTTACCTGCTCGACACCAACACCTTCAGTTATCTCGCTAAAGATTCCTCGCCTGCTGTGTTTGCAGAGTTCGCACGGCATGGCCGCGATCCGCAATGCGAACTGTGCATTTCCTCCGTCACCCTGGCTGAAATCCGCTACGGTCTGGCAAAAAAACCGCAGTCGTCCAGACGTGTTGCCACCATCGAAAGGCTTGTCGCCTTTCTTAAGGTGCTTCCCTGGGCTGAGCGGGAGGCGGAAGTCTACGGGAGTCTGCGCGCCACGCTCGAATCGCATGGGCTTACGGTTGCCACGATGGACCTCCTGATCGCTGCCCAGGCTGTTGCGGCGGGCGCAGTGCTCGTGAGCCACAACCGAATCTTTCATCAAATGTCCGATCTCGTAACTGGACTTGCGGGAATCGTGGATTGGGCCACCGACCTGTGAGCGGGACTGGGAACCGGTGCATTATCCTAAACCTTACGCATGATGAACGAAACCATTCCAGATCTCACGGCTTTTGATGAAGCCGCGCTCGACAAAGCATTTACCGCGCTTGAGAATCGAGCGCGCGCTGACGCCACATTCATCTCAAATGAAGCGGATGTAGAGAGATTTCGGCTCGAATGGCTGGGCCGCAAGCAGGGCAGGCTGAACGATGTTTCCGGCAAGTGGCTCAAGGCTGCTCCGCCCGAGGCCAAGAAGCTGCTCGGCCAGCGCTTTAATGCATTGAAGACAACGGTGGAAGCGCTGCTGGAGCAGGCGCTGAGCGCGGGCCCGAGCGATGCTTCGCTTGCTGCTGAGGCCATCGACATTACGCTGCCCGGTACTCGGCGGCTGGTGGGAGCGGAGCATCCGATTACGAAGACGCTGAACGAGATTGTGAGCGTTTTTGCGGGGCTTGGTTTCTCGGTGGGAGTGGGGCCTGAGGTCGAGACGGATTTCTACAACTTCGAGAGCATGAATTTTCCGCCGGGGCATCCGGCGCGCGATACGCAGGACACGCTGGTGGTTGCGAATCAGGAGCGGCGGCCACTGCGGGACCGGCTTTTGCTGCGGACGCATACTTCACCGGTGCAGATGCGGACGATGGAGCAGCAGCCCCCACCGGTGCGGATCGTGATTCCCGGCAAGGTGCACCGCAATGATGCTGCCGATGCGACGCACTCGCCGATCTTCCACCAGGTGGAAGGGCTTTGCGTTGATACCAACATTACGTTCAGCGACCTGAAGGGCACGCTGGATCATGCGATGAAGGCTTTGTTTGGTTCGTCGGTCAAGACGCGCTTCTTTCCGTCCTTCTTTCCCTTCACGGAGCCGAGCGCCGATGTGCAGATCAGCTGCATCTTCTGCGGGGGCAAAGGCTGCCGCAAGTGCAAGAACTCGGGCTGGATTGAGCTGCTGGGCTGCGGCATGGTGGACCCTGCAGTCTTCGCATTTGCGGCGGAAAAACAGCCTGCTTACGATCCGAAGAAGATCTCCGGCTTCGCATTCGGCATGGGAGTGGAGCGCATCGCGATGATGAAGTATGGGGTTTCGGAGATCGGGCAGTTTTATGCCGGCGATATGAGATTTTTAGGTCAATTTGCATGAAGATTCTGACGAAATGGTTGCGTACACTGCTGCCCGCTCTTCCTGTGGACGACGCACAGCTTGCGGAAGACCTGACCCTTCGCGGTATTGCTGTCGAAGGTGTGTACGATCTTGGCGCGGGCAATGGCTCGCTCTATGAGATGGACATTACGACCAACCGTGTGGATGCGATGAACCACTACGGCGTGGCTCGTGAGGCTGCGGCGATCTATGGTTTGACCTTGCCTGAGCTGAAGTTCCAGCTTCCGGAAGCGAAGCCGGGCGCGAAGTTTGACGTGAAGATTGAAGCGGAGGATGTTTGCGGTCGCTTCACGGCGCGTGTGCTGCGTGGCATTCGTGTTGGCGAAACGAAAGACTGGTTTGCCGGCGCGGAGGTCTCCACGTACTTCGGCTTGCTGGAGCAGAAGAAGATTTCGAGCGCAGTGGACGCGACCAATTACGCATGGCTGCTGATGGGCCAGCCGACGCATGCCTTTGATCTGGACAAGATTGAAGGCGGCATCGTGGTGCGCCGCGCGCGCAAGGGTGAGAAGCTCAAGACGCTGGATGGTGTGGAGCGCACGCTTGAGCCTGAGGATCTGATTGTTGCCGATCACGCGAAGCCGCTTGGCCTTGCCGGAGTGATGGGCGGGTGGGACACGATGATTACGCCGGAAACGAAGAATGTGCTCGTGGAAGCGGCGTGGTTTGATCCCGTTGCTGTGCGGCGAACGGCGCGGCGGCATGGGCTGCACACCGACGCGAGCCATCGCTTTGAGCGTGGCGCCGATTACAACGCGGGGCCGTTGGCTTCGGCGATTGTGACCAGCATTTTGCTCGCCAGCGGAGGGCACATTGAAGGCGAATTTGTGGATGTGCGCGTGCCGGCGATTGAGGCAAAAACGGCCAATCGCAAACCGGTTACGCTCGCGCTGAGCGAGGTGCGGCGCATGCTCGGCACAACAATCGACAAAGAAGGCATTACAGCGCAGACAGTCGAAAATGTTCTCAAGGCGCTGGGTTGCGGGCTTGCGATAGAGCAGGATGCAGCGTGGCAGGTTACATTGCCGAGCTGGCGGTTGGATATGGAACGCGAGATCGACCTCATTGAAGAGGTTGCACGCGTTTACGGCTTCAACCGGTTCGCAAATACACTGCCTGCCTTTGGTGAGGGCGTGAAGGCATTGCCATGGGCCGCGGCAGATGCTGCTGTGCGCGGCACGTTGCGGGCTGCAGGGTTCCATGAGGCCATTGGCAGCACCTTCTGTTCTGCAGCCGATGCCGCGCTGACTGCGCCACAGCCGGGGCTGGTGGTGGCACTGGGCAATCCGTTGAGTGAAGAGGCTGGCGTGTTGCGGCCTTCGCTGGTGCCGGGAATTCTCGCTATGGTTGCGGGAAATCTACATCGCGATGTGAGCGACGTGCGGCTCTTTGAGCTGGGAACGGTCTTCAGCGGCACTACGGACAAAGTGGAAGAGCGTCCTGCGCTGGCTTTCGGTGCAGCCGGCACGCTGCCGGAGCAATCTGCGCTGCACACGCCGCGCGCGATGGATTTCCATGACATGAAGGGCGTGGTGGAGCAGGTTCTCGCGCGCTTTGAGATGGATTCGGCTTACTTTGACCGCTTCCCGGCTGAGGCTGGACTGACCCCTTCGTGGCTGCATCCCTATCGTTCCTCGCGCATTGCGGCCGACGGCATCACTGTGGGGTGGTTCGGACAGTTGCATCCCAGGGAAGCCGCTGCACGCAAGCTCAAGGATGCTGTGCTGGTGGGCGAGCTTTATCTTGACCGGCTGTACAAGCTGCCGGTTCGCAAGCCTATGGCGCGCGAGGTTTCCCGCTTCCAGCCGGTGCGGCGTGATTTCTCGCTGGTTCTGGACCAGAGCGTGACATGGGAAACGATTGATGCGGCTGTTACTTCGCTGGCGATCCCCGAGCTTGTCGAGTGGCGTCCGCGCGAGCTCTTCCGCGATCCGAAACTCGGCGCGAATGAGTATGCGTTACTGCTGGGAGTTACTTTCCAGGCAGCTGATCGCACGCTCCGGGATGAGGAATTGCAGGAGTGGCAGACCGAAGTGGTACAAGCCGTTGGCAAGGCTGGTGCCCGCCTGCGTTCCTAGCTCCTGAACCCTTCTGCGCGCGGTCTATACTCGTACAGTATTTGCCCGTGAGTGGAGGGTTTTTCGCCATGTCGGAAGTTACAGTCGAGTCCGAAATGTTTCCTGAAGTTGCCGAGCACGAGGTTGGCGAAGAGATTCATGAGCCTGCCCAGGAAGCAGCGCACGCAGATGCGCTCGCATTGAGCGTGGATGAGTTTGCTGCGCTTGAAGAGCGCGTGCTGCGCGCCGTGAACCTGGTGAAGCGCGAACGTATGGCGCGCGTGGCAGCGGAAGAGCATGCCCAGCAGATGGAAGCCAAGCTGGCCGAGCATACTGAGAGGCTGAATGAACATGCATCTCAGCTCACCGAGCATCTAACCCAGGTGGAGCAGTTACAGGGCGAAGTGAAGACCCTGCGCTCCGAGCGCGACCATGTTCGTCAGCGCGTGGAGCGGCTGCTTTCGCAGTTAGACGCACTGGAGATTTAAGACAGATATGGAGAATCCCCACTCCGGCTATGTAACGGTTGAGATTTACGACCAGACCTACCATCTTTTCGGCCATGACGCGGAGCACATTCGCTCACTGGCCGCGCAGGTGGATGCGAAGATGCGCGCCGTGGCCGCGCAGGGCCGCACCGTGGACTCGCTGCGTGTGGCCGTGCTGGCTGCGCTGAACCTGGCTGACGAGCTGTCTCTCATGCAGAAAGGCGCAGATGGCGCCAGGCTGGGCCATGTGCGCGCCGCCGCGCTGCGCGGTCTGCTGGATGAGGTGCTGGTTGAAGACGCCATGCCGGCTGAGCGCAAAACCGGTTCCTGATTTTCATTTTCCGCATTGCATGTTACGCTGTGGCCGTCCTCAACATTCCATTTAGAGGTGAATGTTTACCGTGCCTCGCAGCGTTGCTCGTCTGAATCGTGCCCTGGTTCTCTTTTCCGCCTTTACGTTTTCCACCTTCGTCTCGCCGAATCTTCCTGCGCAGAGTTCGCCGCAGGCTGCCAAGCCAGGGGAGCCCACCAATCCGAAAGCCATCAAGACGTACGAAGGCGCGATGGATTGGCAGAAGAGGCGCATGTATCCGCAGGCCATTGGTGATTTCCGCAAGGCGAACCAGCAGGATGGCGGCCATTGCACGGAGTGCCTGGAACGCGCCTACTCGCTTGCGCTTGAAAGCGGCGCTTACAAAGACGCAGCAGACATTGCGCGGGAGAAACTGAGCGCGGCATCCACGCCGACAGCCCAACTCATGGCGCATTATCAACTGGGCACGGCTCTGCAGAAGCAGGGGGTGATGGAGAAGAAGGAAAAATGCTTTGAGGAGAGCTGCGGTGAGTTCAAGGCAGTCCTCGATGGCGCGCCGAAGACGCCGATGGCACATTATGGGCTGGGTGTTTCCCTGGCGCACCTGAAGCAGGATGACGCCGCGAAGCAGGAATTCTCTACATTTCTTGACGAAGATAAAAATAATCAGGAGAAGGTCATTGTGGCGCTTCGGGAGCGGGTTTCGCGCTACATGGAAAACATGAACCTGGCGCGTTCCCCCATGGCGCCGCCGTTTTCACTCACCACCATGGACGGCAAAACAATCACGATGGACGGTCTTGCGGGAAAAGTGGTGCTGATCGATTTCTGGGCCACATGGTGCGGGCCTTGCCGCGAGGCGCTGCCGCATATTCGCGAGATTGCGAAGAAATTCAGCGAACAGCCGCTTGTGGTGCTGAGCATCAGCGTGGATAAAGACGACGCGAAGTGGCGCGAGTTTGTGGCGAAGAACCAGATGACCTGGTTGCAGTACCGTGACGCTGGTATGGACGGCAAGATTGCCACACTCTTCGCGATTCATGCCATTCCGGCCACGTTTTCGATTGACGCCGACGGAGTGCTGGAAGATCAGCACGTGGGCGACGCGGACATTGAAGGCAAGCTGAAGAAGATGATCGCCCGCGCCGTGGAGTTGAACAACCGCAAGAGCGCCGATGCTGTCGCGCTGAAGCAGCGGCCGGAAACAAACTAGCGGACTGGCGAGGGTGGCCGTAAGTTCTTCCGTATCTGTCACGGAAATTCCCAAAGCCGGACTAACACAATGCGCCTGCTCAGCACAAGACTTGCAATTCTCGGCCGCTCGCCCTACTATCCGCAATAGAAACCGGCCTGCAAAGCAGGTGCTCGATCAACGCTGGATGAACCAACATTCATTGAACAGGGGCTCGACTCGACAATCGGTTTTGTGTGCAGTGTCCGCCAGTCCGGAATGCCTAATGAACCGCGGAGAGCTCCACCGTCTTAGGACGGGTTCACCAGCGCATCGCGTACGGCCCCGTGGGTCGGCTTCTACTCCTTACGGGCCGCGTGCAATCAAGTCGAATAACGTATTCTGACTTCTGTGCATCCGGTTCTCTTCCACATCGGCGCGGTTTATATTCCCAGCTACGGCGCAATTGCTGCCGTGGGAGTGCTGCTTGCTCTTTTGCTGGCGCAGCGGCTGGCGGGCATCGTAGGCATCGCTCCGCAGCATGTTTGGAATCTCTCCGTTCTTGCGCTTTGTACGGCGCTGATTGCCTCGCGGCTTCTGCTGGTTGCGTTCAACTGGCGTGATCTGCTGGCGCATCCACTGTGGATGCTGGGCCTGGCAATGATTCATAATCCGCTGCTTGCGGGTGCGGGCGCGCTGGCTGGTTTGTTAGCTGCGTGGCTCTACGCGCGGCGGGTGAAGCTTCCACTGCTGGCTACGGCAGATGCCATGGCTGCGCCGGTTGCGCTGGCGCTGGCCTTTGAGCAGGTGGGGGCGCTGATGGCGGGCTCCGGCTATGGTTTTGCTGCGTCTGTGCCGTGGGCTGTCACGTACACAAGTCCGCTTGCTGCGCGCTGGAGCGGTGCTCCGCTTGGCATTGCGGTGCATCCGGTGCAGGCGTACGCGGCTTTTGGAATGCTTACGCTGGCTATCGCGCTGGCAGCGGTTGTTTTTCTTCGGCGTAGGGCGGGCGATGCTACGGGCATTGGCCTGATGGGCGGAGGCGTGGTGCTTTTCATCACGGAGTTCTGGCGCGATCGCGAAGGCCGCGGTTCGGTTCTGCATGGCGCGCTGGATGGTCCGCAGATCGCGGCTGTTGTATTCGTGCTGCTGGGGGCTGTAGTGTTGCGCGAGTGGCGCGGGAAAGAGGCTGTGCATGCCTGAAGTTCAAACGATTGTTGTTCCCGCAGAGGCCGCTGGTCAGCGGCTGGATGCTTTTCTTGCTTCCCAACTGGACGGCGTAAGCCGCTCGCGCGTGCAACTGCTGGTCGATCAGGGAGATGTGCGCGTGGATGGCACTGCGCCCAAGGCGTCACTCAAATTGCGTGGCGGCGAGAGCATTGAGATCAGCGGAGAACCGCGTCCTGCGCCCCTCAAAGCCATCGCAGAGGATATTCCGCTGAGCGTGGTCTATGAGGACACCAATCTCGCCGTCATCGACAAGCCCGCCGGAATGATGGTGCACGCAGGCTCGGGCGCAAATGATGACGAGCGAAGCAGGGGCACGCTGGTGAATGCGCTTCTGCACCGCTTTCAGAAGCTTTCGGCAACGGGCGGCGATTTGCGTCCCGGCATTGTGCACCGCCTCGACAAAGAGACCAGTGGACTGATCGTGGTGGCCAAGAACGACCGCACGCATGCTGCGCTGGCAAAAAAATTCTCCGGGCGCGAGATGAAGAAGACTTACATCGCGCTTGTGCAGGGAAATGTGGAGCGTGACCGCGGCACCATCAACGCGCCCATTGCCCGCGACCCCGCCCGCCGCACGCGCATGACCACGCGTCTCCCCATCGATGCCGAGGAGGGTCTGGCCCGCACCGCCGTTTCGCATTACACGGTGTTGCGCCGCTTTGCCACGCGCTTCGGCAAGTTCACGCTGGTGGAGGTTCGGATTGAAACCGGCCGCACGCATCAGATTCGCGTACACATGGCCTCCATGAACCATCCGGTTGTCGGCGATACGCTGTATGGCGCATCGAGCCAGCTGGTGGATCAGGTTGCATCCAACGTCATTACCTCTCGCGCAGCCCGGCGAAACGCGCCGGCGGAGAAGCTGCGGCTCTCCCGTAACTTTCTGCATTCGGCGGAGCTGGAGTTTGCTCACCCCATCACCGGCAAGCAAGTCCATCTGAAAGCGCCGCTGCCTCCGGAGCTCGACGATTTCCTGGTCCGGCTGGAAGCGCCCGCGTAAATTTCACCGGACAGAGCCGATTGATAGAATTAAGAACGACATGATAGTAAGATTTCCCGATTCAGCGCCGGCACGCTTCCGGCTTGCCCGCGCCGCAGCTTTTGCTGTCCTTGCAGCCTCCGCTTTCTTGCCGCTCACCGCGCAGCAGCCAGCCACGCCCGCGCCAGCCGCGCAGCCGCAACAACAGCCGCCGGCCCAGCCGCCCGCGCAGAATCAGAACCAGGCTCCGTCGGACTCCGACCAGGTACTCCGCATCGGTGTCAACGAAGTCAGCCTTCTCTTCACGGTGACGGACAAGCACGGCCACTACATTCCCAATCTGCAGCAGAGCGACTTTGCGCTTCTGGACGACCAGAAGGCTCCCGAGCGAGTGACCTCCTTCCGTCAGCAGACCAATCTGCCCATGCGTGTAGGCATCGTGATTGACGCCAGTACCTCCATCCGCACGCGCTTTGAGTTTGAGCAGCAGTCGGCCATCGAGTTTCTCATGTCCACGCTCAAGCCGCAGAATGACAAGGCATTTGTGATGGGCTTTGACGTGGTGCCGAATCTCACGCAGGACTGGACCAATAATCTCGATGGTCTGGAGACCGGTATCAATCGCCTGCGCCCCGGCGGCGGCACTGCCATGTATGACGCCGTTTACACTGCGTGCCGCGACAAGCTTCTCTCGCAGCGCGGGCTTGAGCCGGTTCGCAAGGCTATGATCCTCATCACCGACGGCGACGATAACCAGAGCCGCGTGCATCAGGATGAAGCGATCAAGATGTGCCAGCGCGCCGAAACCATCATCTACGCCATCAGCACCAACTGGACACCGAGCCGCGGCAAAGGCGACAAGGTGCTGGCGGATATGGCCACTGCGACTGGCGGCCAGGTCTTCTTTCCGCCCTCTGTGGAAGAGATGTCTGCGAGTTTCAAAGACATCCAGGCGGAGCTTCGCAGCCAGTATCTGCTCACGTACAGGCCGGCGGATTTCAAGCTGGATGGAGCTTTCCGAACGATCTACCTCTATTGCAACGACCGCCGCTACCAGGTGCGCGCCAAGAAGGGTTACTTCGCCACGCAGTAGCGAGTGAATGAGTATCCGCAACGCCTGCCGGGATCATTCCTCGGCGGGCGTTTTCTTTTTGGGAAGTATGGGGGATGTTGATTCCCGAATTCGCGTCGAAGGCGTGGCGCTGTTGCCCGCGCTAGCGTTTCTTTTTGCATGAACGATAAAGGAAGCACGGCGTGGCTCTGGACTGCGCGCGTCGAGGAGACGGTTCTGGTGATCCGGCTGGCGATTTCGTGCGACATCTGCGGAACGGAGAAGAAGCAGACCAATCACTGGTTTGTGGCTTACGAGCACGCGGGCGAGCTTCGCATCGGAGGCTGGAACTCGCGTTATTGCAAGCGGCCCGGCTCGCGCCATCTTTGCGGCCAGACGTGTTTACACAAGCTCATGGATGAGTTCATGGCGAAGACGATTGCGGGCGATCGCGAGATGGCCGCTGCGGAGATGATGAGCCAGGAACAGGCTTCGCCGGAACCTTCGTGTGTTGTTCCGCTGGTGCCGGCGGCTGCGGACGAAGATGAATATGGTTCCTCCGCGCGGCTCATTCCCACGCCTGTAGCTGCAAGCGCAGTGCGGCCGGAGTCGCCCATGCCGCCTGTCTCGGAAACGCCCAAGTACGGGCATCCGTGGCGCACAGGCGCATGGGAGCGCGAGCGCAAGCGCGAGATGCACGGCAGATAGCTACTTCTTCAGCAGTTCCAGCAGGCCATCTTCATCGAGCACGGGAATCTTCAACTCGTGTGCTTTGTCGAGCTTCGATCCAGCTTCTTCTCCCGCCACCACGTAGCTCGTCTTCTTGCTTACCGAGCCTGAGACCTTGCCTCCGGCCGCTTCAATCTTCTGCTTGGCATCGTCGCGCGAGAGATTCGGCAGCGTGCCGGTAAGCACAAACGTCAGCCCGGCAAGTTCTGTGGAGCGATGCTTCTTCTCCGCTGTCATTTTTACGCCGGCTGCTTTCAGGCTCTCAACAAGATGCACGTTCGCGGGTCGCCTAAAGAATTCGAGAATCGACTCCGAGATGCGCGGACCCACTTCATCCACGCGCTCCAGTTCTTCCGCGCTAGCTGCCATGAGCGCGTCCATGGAGCCGAACTCCTCAGCGAGAAACTGTGCCGTGCGTTCGCCCACGAAGCGGATGCCCAGGCCCATGAGCACGCGTGCGAGGCCTGCCTGCTTCGAGCGTTCAATCTCGGCGAGGAGCGTGCGTGCGGATTTCTCCGCGAAGCGTTCGAGGCCGACAAGCTGCTCTTCGGTGAGCGAATAAAGATCGGCCACATGACGCACCAGGCCGCGTTCCAGAAGCTGCGCCACAACGGCTTCGCCCATGCCTTCAATGTTCATCACATCGCGCGCGCCAAAATGCAGCAACGTCTCGCGGATCTTTGCAGGGCAGTCCGCGTTCACGCAGCGCCAGTCCGCTTCGCCCGCAGCCTGCTCGAGCTGGCTGTAACACTCGGGGCATAGTTGGATTAGCGTGACTGGAGCATTATCTGTATGTTTCGTGACATTTACCACCTTCGGAATTACATCCCCGCCTCGCTCGATAGTGACTGTGTCTCCAATACTGAGACCGCCGAGCTGTTTCTCGATGAAGTCCCAGTTATGCAGCGTGACGCGACTTACTGTTGTTCCACTTACAAAAGTCGGCGACACGATAGCTACCGGAGTTACTTTCCCTGTCCTTCCTACTTGCCAGTCAACTTGTTGAAGAGTTGTTTCAGCCTGCTGCGCGGCAAATTTATACGCAATCGCCCAGCGCGGCGCTTTGCCTGTGTAGCCCAGCCGCTGCTGCGTTGCATGCGAGTCCACCTTGATGACGATGCCGTCAATCTCGTAGCCCAGCGTGGCGCGCTGCTTCTCTGCGGATGCGATGAATTTCATCATCGCGTCCACGTTATGCATCTTTTCCCGATGCGGATTGACGCGGAAGCCCAGCGCAGTCAACGCATCCAGCGTTGCGTTCTGCCCTGCCGCCAGATACTCACCGTCGGTGAGAAGAAAATAACCAAAGAACACCAGCCGGCGCGTGGCAACAATGCTCGGATCAATGGTGCGCAGCGTGCCGGCTGCCGCGTTGCGCGGATTCACAGCGGGCGGAAGGCCCTGCGCCTCGCGCTCCTTGTTCAACAGCTCGAAACCCTTTTCCGGCATCACAACTTCGCCGCGAACCTCGAAGCGATTCGCGCCTCCGAGCGCCTTCAGCGCAGACGCAGGAATCGAGAGCGGCACGCTGCGAATGGTGCGGATGTTGGTGGTTACATCTTCACCGATCTGTCCATCGCCGCGTGTCAGTCCAAGCGCAAGGCGCGCTCCGCCGTCTTCCGCAGGCTCGTAGTGCAGCGCTACGCTCAAGCCATCCAGCTTCAACTCCGCCGTGTACTCCACCGGTAGATTCCCGGCCAGCTCATGCACTCGGCGATCCCAGTCGCGCAGTTCGTCCTCGTTGTAGGCGTTGTCCAGGCTCAGCATGGGGCGCGAGTGCGCCGCCTTCGCAAAACCCTCGGCGGGCTTGCCGCCTACGCGCTGCGTGGGAGAGTCGGCCGTAATCAGCTCAGAGTGTGCGGCTTCGAGCTTCTTTAGCTCGTTCATGCGATGGTCATACTCGGCGTCCGAGATTTCAGGTGCGTCGAGAACGTAGTACAGGTGCTCATGGCGGCGCAGATCGGCCCGCAGTTGCTCTATCCGTTTCGCGTCATCGTGGTGGCTTCGTTCCTTCGCGCTCATGGGCAAATTATAGGAGGCCCCACGCAAGGTAAGATGGTCGGCAGACGCATGGAACCTGTCACACACTTTCTTGCCGGAGCGTGCATTGGCCGCGCCGGCCTTAATCGCAAGACTGCCTATGCCACGCTGGCCGCGACGCTGGCTGCGGAAGCGCCGGACCTTGACGTTGTCTGGAGTCTGCGCGGACCGGTCGAAAGCCTCAAGCATCATCGCGGCATTACGCATTCGCTCATCGGCGCGCCAGTTGTCGCGCTGGTGATTGTGGGCGCGGTGGCTCTGTTGCATCTTGTGCGCAAGCGTCGTGCTGACGCGCAGCCAGTACATTGGGGATGGCTATACGCAACTGCGTTGATCGCCGCACTCAGTCACATCCTGCTGGACTGGACAAACAACTACGGCGTGCGTCCGTTCTTTCCGTTCAATCCGCGCTGGTATGCGGGCAGTATTATCTTCATCGCGGAGCCAATTCTGTGGGCGCTCTTTGCGCTGGCGCTCATTCTGCCTGCCATCTTCGGTATGACCGATCGCGAGATCGGTGCGCGGCGGCAGCGTTTTCGCGGGCGCGGCTGGGCCATCTTCGCGCTCGCCGGCATGGTGGTACTGTGGGGCTGGCGAGGGTTTGAGCAGTCGCAGGCGCGCACTCTGCTCAGCCACACACAGGTGGTTCGCGCGCCCGTGACGCGCATTGCGCTGGAGCCGTATCCCATCAACCCATGGCGCTGGCACGCAATTCTAGAAACAGCAAACTACTATCAGACCGCGGAGATCAACACGCTCACCGGCGCAATTGACAGCGACGCGAGCGCGGACATTCTCTACAAGCCGGAGTACACGCCCGCTGTGGAAGCCGCCAAGCGCACGCTTCTCGGCCAGGTCTATCTCGATTGGTCGTCATGGCCGGTGGTGCGCGATCTTGGTCAGGAGACGGTTCCCGGAGTCGAGCCGCCGCAACTGCCTCCGGGCCGAACATGGACCACGGTGGAATTCAGCGATCTGCGCTTCTCCTACGGATTCCTTGCAGGAGGCGGGCGTCGTCCGCCTTCAGGCCTCGGCGGATGGGTCTACATTGTGGATGGCCGCGAAGAAGCGGCGGAAGGCATGGGCTCAAAGGAGCAGAAATAGGCTCGCCGCAGTTGCTTTTGCCTTCCCAACGCCGCAGAATGAAATTAGCAATCTCCGCCCGTATGTTCAAAAGCGGAGATCCGAACACCCGAGGTATCCATGCCCGCTTATCTTCTATTGCTGATTGCCGTATTGAGCCGTCTCATTCCCCACGCGCCGTGGTTTAACTTCACCGCGGTGGGCGGCAGCCTGCTCTACTTCGGTGCGCGGCGTTCCTGGCGGGAGATGCTGGTGCCCCTGGCCGCGTTCATGGCTACGGATTACGTGTTGACGGTCTTTTACTATCACTACTCTTTCTACGCGCCGGGCTATGCGATCACGTGGCTCTGGTATGCAGCGGCCATGGTGCTGGGCCACATTCTGCTTCGCGATAAGACCACTGTCCTGCGCCTGGGTTCGGCCATTCTGCTCGGGCCCACGTCGTTTTTCCTCGTCTCCAACTTCGCGGTATGGATCGGCGGCGGCATGTATCCCATGACTCCTGCAGGCCTGGTCGCCTGCTATGAAGCGGCGCTGCCGTTTTATCAGAATGACCTGATCTCGACTGCCATTGTCGCTGGTCTGGCATTCGGTATTCCGGCGCTGGTGCACCGCACCTCTTCGGCGCAAACTGCCGCGATTTCGCGGTAGAATTCACGCAAGGAGGATCGCCTCATGGCCGCTGCCGCTCAGCTTCCTTTCGTGCCGCTCGAAGTCTATCTCCGTTCCTCCTATGAACCGGACGCAGAGTACGTGGACGGCATTATTGAGGAGCGTCCTATGGGGCAGTACGATCACTCATCATGGCAGTTGGCAATTGCTACATGGTTTGTCCGGCATGCAAAGGAATGGGGCGTTCGCGTGCGCCCGGAGCTGCGAGTTCAAGTCCGGAAAACCAGGTTCCGCGTGCCAGATGTTACTGTTTTTGATCGCAATTTGCCCATCGAACAGATCATCAAGCACCCGCCCATAGCAGTCTTCGAAATCCTCTCCCCGGAAGACTCCGTCAGCCGCATGATGACCAAGCTAGCCGACTACGAGCAGATGGGCATCCAGACGATCCTGGTTCTCGATCCGGAAGGCCAGCACTTCCGCTTCCGCAATGGAGCGCTTGAGCCGCTCACGGAAACCGCCTTCGACCTGCCGGGCAGCAAGTGCCGCTTCGATCTGGCCGAAATCGAAAAGCTGCTGGACGAATAGCCGGCCTTACTCAGCCGGCGCAGCCGCCCGCTTCCGCTTCATCCACCAGGCAATCACCGCGATCAGGATCAGCAATCCAAGAATCGCCGCCGCAAGCTTGCCGTGGTGCGCCACAAGGTTTACCGCATCCGGTCCAAATTTCAACACCAGCACCGAGAGCAAACCCCAGCGCACAATGCGGCCCACAAACACCGCCAGCATGTACAGCGGCATCCGCATCTCAAAAACGCCCGCTGCAAAGGCAAAGGCCTTCCATGGCGTAGGCGGCGGCATCATTGACGGAATCGCCATTGCCCAGAACTCCTGGCGCGCGAACCGGTCGCGCATCTGCTCAAATCGCTCGCGGTTCACGCGTTTCAGCAGAAACAGCTCCCCGCCGGCCCGGCCAAGCCCATAGGGCAGTAGACCGCCAATCGCCGAGCCAGCCGAAGCCAGCAGCACATACAGCCAGCAGTTTGGCTTATCGTTCCACACCCAAACCGCAATAATTGCGTCCATCGGCACTGGAATCGTCGCGGCATCCACCGCGGAGATCGCAAATGCTCCCCAGAAGCCCAGCTTCACAATCGCGGGCAGGATGATCAAGTGCCATTTGTCCATCAGCCGGGCAAAAAATTGCTTCAAACCGTTCCCTTTCAGCGGTCAAAACCGTCCATTAAACAAGGATTATTGTACGTCGAGCGTCTTCTCCGGCAGCCCCGCAAATGGCGCTTTGTTGGATGGGGCAACGATGAGAGAATAGTAGAAAGGAACCGAGACGGAGCCGCGCCCCGCACCCCGAGCTGGCCGGACTCTTTGCCCCGCGAATGCCCACATCTGTAGTGCCAACTAGCAGCAACCCACCGGGCGCAACCCCTCCCGGCGAGCCGGAGCTGCCTCCTTCGCAGGATCAAAACGAGCCATCCCCTGCCGCCTCAGGCGGCCGCAGCACTTCGCGCTGGCTCGATTACGAGACCCACGAGCTGCTGGACATGATTTCGGAGCTCGAGGACGAGCGCCGCTGGGCGCGTCTTCGCGAAGGCATTCTCTGGGCCATTCTCTTCCACATTCTTCTCATCTCGGCGCTTACCTGGATTCCGCGCTATGTCCTTCGCCAGCCAGCAGTTATTGACCCATTTGACGCCATCAAAAAGCGCGATGATCTGAAATATCTGGATCTGCCGCCGGATTTGCTGCGCAAGTACCAGCCCAAGGTAGCCATCAAGCCACTTACGCCCAAGCCGCAGATCGACCGCAAAACGCTCGATGCGCTGCAACGCGAGGAAGCCGCCAAGCCCAGGCCGCCGGTTCCGCAGCCTGAGCCGCCCAGGCCCCAGGAGCAGGCCAAGATCGAGCAGCCCGTGATCCCGCAGCCCCAGCCTCAGCCAGCCCCACCGGCTCCGCAGCCGGTAACTGAGGCACCGCGGCCGTCTTCCGTCCCGGCAAAGGCCTTCCAGCTTGGCTCGGCGAACCCTGCCGATCAGCTCCAGAGCGCCATGAAAGGCGCGGCACAAAAGGGCGCTTACAACGCCGGCCAGCTTCCCGGCAACAGCGGCAATGGCATGTCCATGCACCCCGGCGCAGGCTCCGGTGGCGTGCAGGTGCTCTCAGACACACAGGGCGTCGACTTCAACAACTGGCTCATCCGCTGGCACCGCGAAACCGAGCGCACCTGGGACCCGCTGATTCCCGACGAGGTCAACCCGCCCATTCTCAAGGCAGGCATCGTTGTCATTCGCTTCAAGGTGCTGCCTAACGGCCAGGTCACGGATATGACCCTCGAAGGCCGCTCCGGCGATACCGGCCTGGACCGCGCCGCCTGGGGAGCCATCCGCGGCTCCAGCTATCCGCCGCTGCCCCGCGAGTTCCACGGGCCGTTCCTGGAACTGCGTGCTGTATTCATGTACAACCAGCGGCAGTAAGCGGCTTTTCGGGAATTGCACGGCGAAATCTACCCCCGCGCTTGAACCGGCATCTCAGCCCTCATGAAAAATGCCGGCGCTGCCTCCGAACTCCCGTTGGATCCATCAGACAAACCACTCTCGCACGCCTTCGGACGCCGGCGATTCCTGCACGGGGCAGGAGGCGCGCTTGCAGCTGCGGGCCTCGGTCCCCTGGTTGCGGCGCAGGCTGGGCAGCAATCTCCAACGGGTCAGCAGGATTACGTCTCACTCCCCGCCATCCAAAATGTTCAGACCGAAGGCGAGGACAAAGCGCCCGGCCCCTTTGAAGCGCCAGACCTGCGCGTCGGCTTCGCCATCGTCGGCATTGGCCATCTGTCCATTAACCAGATTCTTCCCGCCTTTGCCCGCACCAAACTCTGTAAACCGGTAGCACTCGTCAGCGGCAGTCCGGAGAAGGCACAGAAGATAGCCGCGCAATATGGAATCAAGCAGTCTTCCCTCTATAGCTACAACAATTTCGAGCAGCTCGCGCAGAATCCCGAAGTCAAAGTCATTTACATCGTGCTGCCCAACAGCATGCACGCCGAATACACCCTTCGCGCCGCAAAAATCGGCAAGCACGTCCTGAGCGAAAAGCCTATGGCTACCTCGGTTGCCGACTGCGAAAAGATGATCGCCGTCTGCCGCGCCGCCAACGTCAAGCTGATGATCGCGTATCGCCAGCAATATGAGCCCATGAATCGCGAAATCGTAAAGATGATCCGCGCCGGCAAACTCGGCCCGCTCCGCAGTTATCTCGCCACGCTCACGCAAAACCAGGCAGACCCCACCCAATGGCGTCTGCACAAAGCACTCGCAGGCGGCGGCTGCCTGCCCGATGTTGGCATTTACTGTCTGAACGCGTCGCGCTTCTGGTCCGGTGAGGAGCCGGAAGAAGTCTTCGGCCAAACTGTCCAGCCCAAAAATGATCCACGCTTCCCCGAAGTCGAAGCCGTCTGCAACTTTACGCTGCGTTTTCCTTCGGGCCTGGTCGCCTCCTGCAACTCCGGCTACGCCGCACATCGCAGCTCCTTCGCCCGCATGGAAGGCGCAGAGAGCTGGATACAGCTCTCACCATCCTTCGGGTACAACGGACTTAAACTGCAGTACAACAAGCTGCTCGACGGCCATGTGACCGACCTTCAGCCGGCCATCCCGGAGCAGGATCAGTTCGCGCTTGAAATGGATCACATGGCTTCCTGTGTTCTCACCAACAGGCAGCCTCACACGCCGGGCGAAGAAGGCATGCAGGACATCAGGATCATTGAAGCCATCTATGAATCCGCCCGCACCAATCGTCCGGTGAAACTGAGCCCTCCGCCAGCACCCACGCGCGGCCCGGAGCCCGAGGAAAGTTGAGCAACAACGTCGGCGCATTCACCGGCTAAATCGCGGTGGGCATGTAAGGACGCCAGGCAATGGCATGAATCTGCGGCTTCGCATCGTCGCGCACCGCATCCACGCAATAGAGAAACTGAAAGTAATCGGCAAAGCCAGTGGGAATCTTCAGTGACTCCAGCCCTCGCGGAAGGCGTTTCTCGTCGGTCAAAAAATCAGCCAGGGCATGAGATGCGGTGCCGAAATCCGAATTAAAGATGGTCGTAGGAGTGCGGCTGGTGTGGTGGCTCGGCAGGCGCGTCAAGATACCGGGCCAGCCTTTCTCCGCTATAAATTCGATGACGACGTCATCGCCATCCTCCTCGCAGCTGCAAAATCCCAGATTTTCCAAATGTGCAATTCGCTGCCGGTCCTCATGCTTCGGGTGGGAAATCCGTGCGCGAGTACGATCGTCGATCCTGAAGGGAAGGTCCTGATGCCGCTCCAACAACTTGCGAATGAAGCGATTGTTCGAAGCCGATCCAAAAAGAATCAGAGAATCTTCCTCAGCCATATCGTCGTGATGAATATTACGAGTGCTGAGCGGCTGTACCTTTACGGCAGCATAATTTGAAAACCACTTGCCAAGCAGATTCACTGCCAGCGCTTCGCCCTTTGCGATATACGGATAAATGGGCCTCACGCTTTCTTCCTTGTCACGCGCAGGTTTTTTGAACAGGGTGCCGTGCTTCAGGTAGAGCTCGGTCAATGCTTCCTTGCTGTGCTCCTCATTGCAGTCGTAGTAACGAAAGACAAGATTCTTCTCATTATCGTGATAAAACAGCTGCTCCACATAAACAGCGGATACACAGTAGCCCGGGCCTTGCAGGTGCGGATCCCAGAATGTGCCGGTCACTTTGAAATCATTCGCCACCCGGATGCAGCGAAGCCGGTAGCCTTTGCCTCGCTCGGCGTCGGGAAGGTCGATGCGCCAGCATTCTCTGGAATTTTTCTTGAAGTAGCGCTTCAGCGCGCCGCGTAGATCGAGTACAGCCTGGCGGATATTTGGACGATAGTCGAACCCCTCTGTGGGCCTTTTGGGATCGAAGCTCTTTTTCTTCGATCCAGTGCGGGAACGTTCTTTCAGTCCGCCTTTTTCCCATATATCCCGGTTTTCGACATAGTCTCCGCGACTCTCCCACAGATATTTGAAAAGTGCATGAAGCTGAGGAGTCGCACCGAGTGAGGCAAGCAGTCGTTCCGCGAGTTCGTCGAGTTCTTCGATGTCGCCAGGCATCTAGCTGACGCCTCCTGATTCCAGCTGATACCAGCTTATGGGAGTTGTAAGGAAGCTTACTGAGCTTATTTGCGCTGGTCAACGTTGTGCTGAGTCTCGTTCTGGCAATCCCGGAACTGTGCCATCGTCAGACACATCGAAGGCGCCGGGCAGGCGGGGCGCAATCGAAGAAAGGAGAGCAGGAGATGGCAGATTGTCCGAAATGCACAAAGGAAATGGTTCACAGTACGCACGAGTCAACGCCGCTTCGCAACGTGTACAGATGCTTCGGCTGCAAGATTCGTCAGTCCAAACGCAGCGGGCTGGCCTGGACATTGACCGGAGCAAGGGTGGCCTTGTTTCTCACCACTGGAATTCCCGATCTGACCGACCTCGCGGATTTCTTCATGTAAACCAGCAAAATGGAAACCGGCAAATCTCAAAAAGGAGAATTTCACATGACATGCATCGATCCCAACTGCAACGGAACTCCGGTCAAGCGCCCGGAGCACTCAAGCTGGCAAGCGGATATGTATTTCTGCCCTAAATGCCAACTTCGTTTCAACGTGCCAACCTTCGCCGGCAAACTCTGCGGATTTGCCCCATCGGTGATCGCAGGCTCTGCGGTACTGGGGCTGATCGGCGTCGATCACGACTTACTTGCCGGGGGCCATCATGGTCTCGGAACTGACATCGACTGGGGCGGCGGCGTGTAACGCGCCACGGCCCTCCAACCGAAGATTTGGAGTGTACATCATGTATTCCACACACGAACTCGCACACAGCAAACGGGAGATAGCGGTTCTTCCGTTCGATTTAACCCGCGAAGCAGCCCGGCAATTTCCCGAGGCGCTCACACTGGCAAAATCACTTGAGGCGGATCGCGCGAGCCTCGATCCGATTCATGGCTACATCATGGAAAAGCAGGGAATGAGCGCAGAAGAGGCGACCAAAGCCATTGACGAGTACATGAAGTTTCTCGTTTTGGCGGGGACGACGAAAGAGAAGTTTGCTCCATCAGAGGAAGCAGACATCGCCTGGCACGCTCACATTTTGCACACAGCCCTTTACGAACCATTTTGCCGGAAACATTTTGGACGGTTTGTCCATCACGTGCCCTCGGCCCCCGATACGCATCCCTCCAAAGAGTTTCTGCAGAGGCAGAACATGGCTGGGGAGTTGTTTTTCGGGCTGGGCAGCATCTACCGGGCATCGCATCACGGGCACTGCATGAATCATCATGATTGCGTCAGCAACCCGAACCACTGCGTCCTGATCACCTCATGAACGAATTTGTCACGCTCATGGAGCAGTAAAAAGGCCCGGATTTGAGATCCGGGCCTTCGCTTTTTGTGAAAGTTTTCTCGCTGCTGCGCTACGCCGTCGCGTCTTCCGTCTGCTTGTCAGTCCGCATCAGCGCCGGCGGCTCGCCGCCATGATGCAGGCTGATCCCATCCTGCTCCAGCAGCGCCTCGTAAATCTGCAAAGGCCGCCAATGCCGCGCCAGCGCAAAGGCGCTCATATTGGCAATCATCAGCGGAAGAATCAGCCCATAGCCGTCGGTCATCTCAAAGACAATCAGGATCGACGTCATAGGCGCGCGGATGATGCCCGCAAAGACCGCTCCCATGCCCACCACGGCAAATGCGCCAATCTCCTCTGCCGAGTGATGAAAGACCGCCACATCCAGCCAGCCCACCGAGCCGCCCAGCATGGCACCCATAAAGAGCGCCGGAGCAAAGATGCCGCCCGAGCCGCCGCTGGCGTAAGAGAAGACAGTGGCGGCCAGCTTGAGCACGCAAAACGCCGCCATCAACGCCAGAGGCATCGCGCCGGTCAGCGCCCAGGTCAGCGTCTCGTAGGGATCGCCGGCAATACCGTTGCGGTGAAAGAACTGAAAGCCCAGCACCGCCAGCGTGCCCGTAGCCAGGCCGCCAATGGCCGGATGCACCCACTTCGGTACGGTGGTCCATTGCTTGAAGCGTCCGCGCAGCCAGATCAGCGACTCCTGAAAAGCCACCGAGACACCCGCCGCCAGCACGCCCAGCAGCGCATACCAGAACAGAGAAGAAGAATGAACCAGCTCATAATGCCGCGGAACATGAAAGATGGGATTGCCGCCGCGGATTCTGTGCTCCACCACGGCAGCAAGCGCCGCCGCCACAATAATGCCCGAAAGCATGGTCTGGTCCAGATCGCCGATCAACTCTTCCAAAGTGAACGTAATTGCCGCAATCGGAGCATTAAACGCCGCCGCAATGCCCGCAGCCATGCCCACAGAGGCCATGCGCCGCTGGTAGAGCGGATTCAACCGCGCTCCTCGCGCCAGCAGGCTGCTCACCCCGGCGCAGATTTGCACCGTCGGGCCTTCCAGCCCAAGGGAAGCGCCCGAACCAAGCTGAATCGCGCAAAGGACGAACTTCCCAATCGTCTCCCGCAGAGACACCAGCCCGGAGCGCAGCTCGTACGCCACCTTGACCTGTGGAATCCCGCTTCCAGCCGCCGCAGGAGCCCAATACACCAGCCCCACGCCCACCACCAGCCCGCCAAGTGCGGGAGTCACAATCGTCCACAAAATCCACCAGTGCCCCGGCGCGGCATTGGCGCGCTCAATCATCAGCCTTTGCAGTATCTGGATCGAATTATGAAAGGCCACCGCTGCCAGGCCGCACAATCCGCCGGCCACAATGGTGAAAACGAGTAACCGCTGCCTCTCGCTGGGCATGCGGCGGGTAAGCCACGCCAGAAAGCGCGACCAAAGCTCTGCAATTTGTTCCAGATAGGTCATGTGGGGAGCCGGACCTCGCACTTACCAGTATAAAAGCTATGGATTTGGCTCCGTCTCACGCAGGAATTGGGCCAGGTACTCCTTCCATACCGCGGCCATCGTATGGGTTCCGTGCCCGCGTGTCTCATCGGTAATGGGCAGCAGAATAAAACGCGCATGCGGTATACGCTTTACTTCCTTCTGCGCGATGCCCAGCTCGGGGGGATTGATGAAGTCATCCGCCGAATTGATCCACAATACCGGCGCGGTGATTGTCTCCAGCTTCGGCGAGGGGTCGTAGTTGCGGCTGGCATTGAAATAGAAGATGAAATTATTGGCGTCCGGCGTCTCTTTCACTCGATCCAGAAAGCGGTCCACATATTGCTCGGCCTGCTGACGCGTAGGTGCCTGCTTCTGCATCTGCAGCGGGCTTGAGCCCATGATCATCACGATTTCGTTTGCGGTTCTAAGGCCCTGGGCCGGCTCGGTTTTATACTCCCCGCCCATCCATGCCGGATCATCCTGAATGGCCCGGATCGCCATATAGCGCATCATCCGGTTGCGTCCGGCAATCTGCACCGGCAGGCAGGCGAAAGGTGCCAGCGCATCGGCAAATGCGGGGTAAGTTTCCCCCCACACAAAACTCTGCATACAGCCCATTGAAGTGCCAAGAATCAGCCGCAGATGATCAATCTTCAAATCGTCCAGCATCATCCGCTGGCTGCGCACCATGTCGTCGTAATTGTAGGCAGGAAAGTGCGCATGCAGGCCATCAGAGGGCTTCGAGCTCTGGCCATGGCCGATGTCGTCGGGCAGGATCACGAAATATTTCTTGATGTCCAGAACCCCTCCCGGCACAAAGAGCACATTCGAGAAAGCAGGATTCAGCAACGAATGTGCGTCACCTCCCGTGCCGTGCAGCAACAGCACTGCGTTGTCCACATGACCGGCAGCATTGCGATGCAGCGTGCCCAACGTCAGGTAGTGCAGCTTTAGTTCGGGTAAAGTTTCCCCCGTACCGAACTTGAAATTTGGTAGATGAACCCAGCCATCCTGCGCAGGCCAGGGATTGGGAGCATTGGCTGGGGTGGACTGCGCTACGCCGGAGATTCCAGCGCCCATGAGAAGGACAGACAGGCAAAGAGTTGCGCGTAAAGTCATGCGGAATTCCTCTATGGCAATGTAAATTGAGCCTATAGCAAAACCATGGATGCAGTTGCCCACCCCAAAGTGAAACCGCAATTTGTCATAGGGATCTCACGCTCTGGGTGGCGTTGCACTTGCTGGGAAGACTGTTTCTTCTGAAATCGAGTTACTTTTAGACATTTCTGGATTGCATGAATGTAACTTAGGGGTTACATTAAGAAAGTCCTTGCGCCGAGAGGATAGAAGTCGTTTGCAGATTCTTCGAACCAGGCAATTTGACGATTGGCTCAAGCGTCTCCGGGATCTACGAGGCCGTTTCAAGATTCTGACAAGAATCCAGCGGATGGAAGATGGCAACCCGGGCCCGACACGAAGCGTTGGTTCTGGCGTTTTTGAAATGAAGATCGATTTCGGGCCGGGGTATAGGGTTTATTTCATGCAGCGAGGGCAGGTTCTAGTTGTGCTTCTCTGCGGTGGGGACAAGAGCACGCAGGAAAAGGATATTGCAAGAGCGAAGGAACTGGCGGTCGAATGGAAGGAGGAAGGGTAATGGCACTGGAAGTAGCACCTTTTGATGCAGCCGAGTATCTGACGGATGACGAGACGATTGCTGCGTACCTGACAGTAGTGCTCGAGGAAAACGATCCGGCTTTTCTTGCCAAGGCTCTCGGCACGGTTGCTCGAGCGAAAGGCGGCATGACATGGCTTGCCCAGGAGACCGGCATATCGCGTGAGGCCCTCTATCGCGCATTAAGCGATAAAGGCAATCCCGAGTTAGGCACCGCGCTGAAGGTGATGCATGCCCTCGGCGTTCGCCTCACTGCCACCATCGGAGGCTGATTCCCACCCGTCCCCTCACCGCGCTAAAATTATGTGCGAAATCCATGCGCGATTTTCACGAACATTCCGTCCGTCCGCGACTCAAGCGCTTTCGCCGCGGCCATCACGATCGCGGTTGGACGTTGACTCGTCGCGCTGAGTAATCTATCTCCATAAAAATTTCCGGCTTGTCCCGCCGCGCAAAACTCCCCGCGCCGCCCGCAAGCCCACGTCATCGGCCAGCCTCACGCAGGCCGAGAAAGGTTCTGTAGCGATGAATAGCTTTGCCAGCCGGTCCACACTCCACTCCGGCAGCCGTTCCTACACCATCTATCGTCTTCCCGCGCTGGAAGCCAAAGGCTTCAACCTCAGCCGCCTGCCCTTCAGCCTCAAGATTCTGCTCGAAAACCTCCTCCGCCGCGAAGATGGCGTGAACGTCACCGCCACCGACATCGAATTCCTCGCTCAATGGGACGCTAAGGCCGAGCCCAGCCGCGAGATTGCCTACATGCCCGCCCGCGTCCTCATGCAGGACTTCACCGGCGTGCCCGCCATCGTCGATCTGGCTGCCATGCGTGACGCCGTCAAGGCTCTCGGCGGCGACCCCGAGCGCGTCAATCCCCTCATCCCCGCCGAGCTCGTCATCGATCACTCCGTGCAGGTGGATGAATTCGGTACACCGCTTGCATACGAAGCCAACTCGCTGCTCGAATTCCAGCGCAACCGCGAGCGCTACGCCTTTCTCAAGTGGGGCCAGACGGCTTTCCGCAACTTCTCTGCCGTGCCCCCCGGCATGGGTATCTGCCACCAGGTCAACCTCGAGTACCTCGCCCGCGTTGTGTTCACATCAGAGATCGCAGGGGAGCAGGTGGCCTATCCCGACACGCTCGTCGGCACAGACTCCCACACCACCATGATCAACGGCCTCGGCGTACTCGGCTGGGGCGTCGGCGGCATTGAAGCCGAAGCAGCCATGCTCGGCCAGGCCGTCTCCATGCTTGTGCCGCAGGTGGTCGGTTACAAACTCACTGGCAAGCTTCGCGAAGGCGCAACTGCCACGGATCTCGTTCTCACCGTCACGCAGGCTCTCCGCAAACTCGGCGTCGTTGGTAAATTCGTTGAGTTCTACGGCCCCGGCGTTGCCGCTTTGCCACTTGCGGACCGCGCCACCATCAGCAACATGGCTCCCGAGTACGGCGCCACCTGCGGCATCTTCCCCGTGGACGCCGAAACTCTCCGCTATCTCCGCCTCACCGGCCGCAGCGAAGAACAGATCGCGCTCGTTGAAGCCTATTACAAGGAGCAGGGCCTCTTCCACACAGCAGGCGCGCCTGAAGCCGAATACACGCAGACCCTCGAGCTTGATCTCGCAACCGTCGAGCCCAGCGTTGCCGGCCCCAAGCGCCCGCAGGATCGCGTGCTGCTCAAGGACGCAGCCACAAGCTTCGCGCAGCAGCTTCCCTCCCTGCTCGCGCCCACGGCCAAGCCGCTCGGCACGCGCGCCGCAGCCATCTGGGAGCGGACCACAAGCGTGACGGACTCCGCCATCGCAGCCGAAGAAAACGAAGGCCCCTCGACATCCTCCGCCACCACTCCCACAGTGCCGCTACATGTGACCACCACAATCAAAGAGCGCTTCCACGTCGATCCAGACAAATATCTCGATCACGGTTCGGTCGTCATCGCAGCCATCACAAGCTGCACCAACACATCGAATCCATCCGTCATGCTCGCCGCAGGCATTCTCGCAAAGAAGGCAGTTGAAAAAGGCCTCTGCGTTCCTCCGTGGGTCAAGACCTCGCTCGCGCCCGGCTCGCGCGTCGTTACGGATTACTACCAGAAGTCGGGCCTGCTGCCCTATCTCGAAAAGCTGCGCTTCAACGTCGTCGGCTACGGCTGCACCACCTGCATCGGCAACTCCGGCCCATTGCCGGACGATGTTTCCGCGTCCATCAACGACCACGGCCTCGTCGCCGTCAGTGTTCTCAGCGGCAACCGCAACTTTGAAGGCCGCGTCAACGTGGACGTTCGCGCGAATTACCTCATGTCGCCGCCGCTCGTCGTTGCCTACGCACTCGCCGGAAAGATCGGCCACAACTTTGACGCCGATCCGCTCGGCACAGACCAGACCGGTGCGCCCGTCTATCTCAAGGACATCTGGCCCTCGCAGGCAGAAGTCGCCGCCGCCATCGAGAAGGGAATCAGCAGCGAAGGCTTCCGCAAAGAGTACTCGACCGTTTCGGACGGCGACGCCAGCTGGCAGGGCCTCAAGTTCCCCACCGGTGACGTCTACCAGTGGGAACCCGACTCGACCTATATTCGCAAGGCGCCCTACTTTGACGGCATTACGTTGAAGCCCGCGCCCATCAGTGACATTCTCAATGCGCGCGTACTCGCCGTGCTGGGCGATTCCGTAACCACCGATCACATCTCACCCGCAGGCAACATCAAGGCTTCAGGGCCGGCGGGCGTGTATCTCGAATCGCACGGTGTAAAGAAAGCCGACTTCAACAGCTACGGCTCGCGCCGCGGCAATCATGAAGTTATGGTGCGCGGTACCTTCGCCAACGTGCGCCTCCGCAACAAGCTCGCGCCGGGTACAGAAGGCGGCGTCACGCGCCTGCTTCCTGAAGGCGAGCAGATGTCCATCTTCGACGCGAGCGTAAAGTACGCCGAGCGCAAAACACCTCTCGTCATTCTCGCGGGCAAGGAGTACGGCTCCGGCTCCTCGCGCGACTGGGCCGCAAAGGGTCCAAACCTGCTCGGCGTGCGCGCCGTCATTGCCGAAAGCTTCGAGCGCATTCATCGCTCAAACCTCGTAGGCATGGGCATCCTCCCGCTGCAATTTGCAGAAGGCGAAAACGTAGAGTCGCTAGGCCTAACAGGCGAAGAAACCTACGACTTCGCCGGCCTCACGGATCTGCTCAAGAGCAAATTCACCGGCGGCCGCACGCTTACGGTGAAAGCCATAGCACCAGATGGTACCGTGAAGTCCCTCACCGCAAAAATCCGCATCGACACACCGCAGGAGATCGAGTACTACGAGCACGGCGGCATCCTGCAGTACGTCCTTCGGCAGCTGGCAGCGAAATAGGGGCAAGATAAAGCGGCGAACTGCAGAACAGCTCCAGTTTGCCGTTTTATCTTGGTCTATACTTCTGCCATGCATAAGGAATTCACAGCCGTGATCGAACGCGATGGCGAATGGTTCATCGGCTGGTCGCCAGAAATTCTCGGAGCCAACGGTCAGGGGCGCACTCTTGAAGAGTGCCGCCAGAACCTCGACGAGGCGATCCGTTTCATTCTGGATGATTGCAAGCTGCTGTAACTCCTGTGAAACCAATCATAAAAATAACGATGCATTACAGATGGTGCTAAACTTTCACCATGCAGGTCACCGTCAATATCCCCGACGAAGCTGCCGCGAAAGCGCAGGCACAGGGCCTCGGAATTGAGGAATACCTGGAGCGGTTGGTAGCTTCCGATACGGAGGATTCCGATCCTACGTTGGTGCGGCTTGGGCCCGGACCTCATACACCGGAAGAAGCAGGACGGAATATCCTGCAACTGCGTAAGAAAACCCGCTTGAATGGCCTGAAGATCAAAGATTTGATTCACGAAGGCCGTAGATATTGATGGCTCTTCCTTTTGTGTTGGATGCCTCTGTCGCATTGGCATGGTGTTTTGACGACGAGACGACCGCTTTTACGGATTCCGTTTTCCAGCGTATGGTTCAGGGTGGCCAAGCGGCGGTTCCACCGCACTGGCCCGTTGAAGTCCTCAATGTGTTGATTTTGGCAAAGCGGAAGGGCCGAACCAATGAAGCGGACATTCAGAAATTTCTTACCGAACTTACTTCATTTCATGTGAAGGTCGATGCCGTGCAGGATTTTTCGCGGCTCGCGTGGACACGACAGCTTGCAGAAAAGTATCGCTTGACCTCATATGATGCGGCGTATCTTGAATTGGCGATGCGACGCGGACTGCCTTTGGCGTCGCTGGATAGCGACATGAGAAAAGCTGCGAAAGCAGAAGGTGTAAGCCTGGTGGAATTCATGGAGCCAAATGTTCAGTAGCTTTTGAACTGAAGACAAAAAACGCCGCCCCATTCCGGAGCGGCGTTTTCGTTTTCCATACAGCCAGCACTTACTTCTTAGCCCCCACCGGCTCAGCCTCTTCATGCACTGTCAGGAAATTATCCTCATCCATCTCCTGCTCGCCCATCACATGCAGCCGCATAAAGTTCGTCGATCCTGACCGTGTCCGCGTGCCTGCCACAATCGCGATCACATCGTTCGGCTTCACATAGCCCTCGGCTTCCAGCAGCCTCTCAGCCGTGTCCACCATCTCTTCCGACGAGCGGACCTTCGGGCAGCGCACTGGAACCGTGCCCCAAAGCATAGTCAGGCGATTGATTGTAATTTCCACCGCGCTCAGCGCAAAGATCGGCGCTCCCGGATGATATTTCGAGAGCTGCCGCGCCGTAGTTCCTGACTCCGTGAACAGCGCAATGCCGGAAAGGTGCAGGTCTTCGGCTGCATGTGCCGTCGCTTCGCAAATCGTTTCGGCAATCGAGAGGTCAGTCGTGTGCCGTCTCCGCTCGCGTGTGCTCTGCTCGTCAATCGTCCGCTCGGCCTCGCACACAATGCGCGCCATCATGGAGACAGCCTCCACCGGATACTTGCCCATTGCGCTCTCGCCGGAAAGCATCACAGCATCGGAGCCGTCGTAGATTGCGTTTGCCACATCTGAAGCTTCCGCCCGCGTCGGCCGCGGATTTTCAATCATCGACTCCAGCATCTGCGTAGCCGTAATCACCGGCTTGCGATACTCCGTAGCCTTGCGGATCATCAGCTTCTGTAGCGCAGGCACCTGCTCCGGCGGAACCTCCACGCCAAGGTCGCCGCGAGCCACCATGATGCCGTCGGCCTCTTCCAGAATGCTGTCCAGATGCTCCAGGGCCTGCGGCTTTTCCAGCTTCGCAATAATCCATGTCTCCGAGCCAAAGTCCGCCACGCGCTTGCGCACCAGCCGTATGTCGTCCGCTGTCCGAACAAAAGAAACCGCAATCGCGTCCACGCCGTTCTTCAGCGCAAACTCCAGGTCGATCTCATCCTTTTCTGTAAGCGAAGGCACCTTCACCGGAATTCCCGGCAGATTGATGCCCTTGTTCTCACCCAGCATGCCGCCGTTGATAATCTCGCAGACCACGTCCTGGTCCTGCACTTCCGCCACGCGCAGCTCAATCAAGCCATCGGAGAGCAAAATCCGCGATCCTGGCTGTACATTCTCCGCCAGAGTCTTGAAGGTAGTACCAACCAGCTCAGCCGTGCCCAGAATCTCGCGCGGAGTAATCGTCAGGCGCTCACCGGCCTTCAGCAGCACAGCCTTCCGGTCCACCAGCTTGGCCGTGCGGATCTTCGGCCCCTGCAGGTCGCCCAGAATGCACAGCGGCTTCTTTTCCTCGCGGCTCACCTTGCGAATCATCGCAATCAGCGCAAGCTTCTCTTCGTGCGTTCCATGCGAGAAATTCAGGCGCACCACGTCCACTCCGGCGCGCACCAGCTCGCGAAAAACAGGTTCGGTGTTGGACGCAGGTCCCAGGGTGGATACGATCTTTGCGCGGCGGTTGAGGCCAGGATTCAATACGGCAGAAGACATTGAAAAGCTCCAGAGAATAAGGCAGAAATGCGCTTCGATTTATGAACTGAGTAACCGGTTACATTGTACATCGCGGTCAACGGCAGTTCGTGTGATCAGCCTATCTCCGCTGAATTCAAAAGCTTGTCAGCGCTGCGCTTGGTCTCGTCTCGGTGGAAACCTCGGCGGCCACCAGTTGCTCCTGCCGGTCATGAAACAGAACGCCATTCAGCTCCGCACCCACCAGCGCGCTGAAAGAAGTCAGGTACAGCCAGACCAGCGTTGCAATTCCCGCTGCAAACGAGCCATAGAACCGCGTGTAATCCGAGATCCGCGTCACATACCAGCCAAAGGCCAGAGTAGCTGGAAACCATACAGCGGTCGCCGTCACGGCGCCGGGAATCACCCGCGACCAATGCTCCGTCCGTCGCGTGCCAAAGTGGTAGATGGTCGAAAGCACAGTCACGGTAGTCGCCAGGGCAACTCCCCAGCGCACCATGCGCCAGAAGAAGATCACAATAAGCCGCAGTTCGTGGTCGGCAATGGCCACCATCCACGTTTCAATCTGGTGGCCGAAGACCAGCAGAAGGCTGGCCAGCCACAACGGCAGCAGGGAAATGGGAACCAGCAGCAGCCCTCGAAATCTCTTTGCCCAGAAACCCCAGTTGTTGCGGGGAAGCTCATAGGCCCGCCGGAAGCCTTCCATCAGTGAGAGCATCATGCCCAACCCGGCAAACACCGCCAGCACCGTGGCAGAAAAAAGAACCGGAGCCGTGCGAACCGGGCTGGAATCGAGCGAATTCTGCAGCAGCACCATCGATTCCGGCGGCAATATCTGGTCAAAGGTTCCGCGCATGATGCCGATCATCGAAGGCCCCGCATCTACCCTGGCCAGCAGCGTGGTCACCACCAGCAAAGCCGGAAAAAAGCACAGCATCCCGGAATAGGCAGCCGCCTTGGCCGTGTTAAACACGTCATGGTCGATCGCCCTCACCAGGGTCAGCCGAAAATGGGAAACAAAGCTGCGCATCTCGTTCAAGAGCAAGAGTAGTGCAATACGACTTCTCCGCGCGAGTATCTTCTTGTTTCGCAGAAAAGCCACGCATTGCGCAAGACAACACTCCCGTATCGAGTAGACGGCATCCACGCATAAGGAGTTGCGAATTTCCAACGCTCCAAAGGAAAGCTTTATTCAAACAACCTTCTATTGGGTAACGCGCAAAATATCTGTATGGACAAAATCCAGTCCCTTGAACAGCAGCGGCTCACCCGCCACTTTGGCCAATGCGTAAGAGAAGCAATCGCCAAAATTCAGGCCGGCTGGATGCCCCCGGCCTTTGCCGTACCGGTCGAACGCATCGAGAGCTAGACGGGCCTGATCTTCTGTAATCGGCATGATGGAGAGGTGAAGCCGGGAGATCAGTTTCTCGAAGAGCTCTACTCTGGCGCGTGAGGCCCGGCTTTTGAGCACGATACCTGTTTCAAGAAATCCTGCTGCTGACAGTTTTCGTGACGAAGCCGCCTGGATAAGACGTACAAAGTCCGCAGCCTCAGGTTCGTCCAACACGATTGCAATCAGAGCCGAGGAGTCAATGACCATACGCAGTATTGTTTACCGGGGCAGACCGTGGTCGTCGTACAGCTCGTCAATGAGTTCCTTGCTGCTCGGGCCATCCCATGGGCCGGTGCTCCGAATCCACTCAAGAATCTCCTCTGCAGTTGGCTCCGTCTTCGCAGCCGCAACAGGATGCACCCGCTCCTCGCGCTCCAATTCCGCACGCAACGCATCGGCAATCACCTCATCCGGCGTTAATCCGCGCAGGGATGCCAGCCGTTGTGCAAGCGCGTCGGTAGTCGTGCTGGTCGCAATCGCCATCGAAGTCCTCACTACTATAGTTTCTCGAATACATCCGGATTGCAAGCAGTAAGCAGCAGCATTGCAACCCCAACGGAACCATTTCCCCCGAACCGCGTATTTTTCTGGAGGCAACAGCAGCAACCGGCGCGTACACTGATCGCACCCCGGAGCACTTGAAATTGAAGGAGACAAAGCAGAATGCAGGCACGCACCCAGGGAACCACCATGCCGGTGCTGGAGATCCAGCTTGATCCCAACGAAAGCGTTTTTTCTGAGAGCGGAGAACTCTCCTGGATGACACAAACCATCCAGATGACCACCCACACGCAGATGGGCGGCGGCGGAGGCTTCTTCGGCGCGCTCAAGCGAGTGGCCGCCGGCGGCAGCCTCTTCATGACCGAGTATCGCGCCATGCAATACCCCGGCGAAGTCGCCTTTGCCACACGCGTCCCCGGCCACATCGTCCCGGTTCAGGTTGGCAACGGCTATGAATACATGGTGCACCGCCACGGCTTCCTCTGCGCCACGCCGCAGGTCACGCTGAACATCGGCTTCCAGCAGAACCTCGGTGCAGGCATCTTCGGCGGCAGCGGTTTTATTCTTCAGCGCGTGGGCGGCGCAGGCACGGCGTGGCTTGAGCTCTCCGGCGAGCTCATTCAGAAAGATCTCGCTCCCAACCAAACCCTCTTCGTTCACCCCGGCCACGTCGGCGCTTTCATGACGTCGGTTTCCTTCCAGATCACCACCGTGCGCGGTATTAAGAACGTCATCTTCGGCGGCGACGGAATCTTCCTCGCCCAGCTCACCGGCCCCGGCACAATATGGCTGCAGACGCTGCCTCTTTCGCGCCTTGCGCATGCCATCGATCAGTACCTGCCGCATTCCTCGCGTGAGGTTCCCCAGGCCACAGCCGGAGGCATGATCGGCGGCGTGATCGGTTCCATTTTGAGTGGTGAGTAGCGTGGTTTTGAGCGGTGAGTAGCACAGTGCGATAGGATGAGCGGCATGAGTGAGTCCACCGGCACCAGCCGCTCTCCCCAAAGTGTAGTCGTCTTTGTCTTCGCCCTCGCGCTGGCCTGTGGCCTGGCATGGATGCTGCGCGCTGAGCTGCTTTTGCTCTACGTCAGCGCGCTTTTCGCCGTAGTGTTGCGCCCGCTGGTGGAATTCATCGCAGGCATCAGCATTCGCGGTTGGCGGCCCTTTCGCACCTCCGCTATCGTCGTCCTGATCCTCGCAGTCATCGCAGGTCTGGTGCTTTTCGTCTATCTAGCCCTGCCCCCGGTCCTGCGTGATCTCCGCACCTTCGCAACAGAAATGCCCTCGCGCCTGCCCGAAATCCAGGCCAGTCTAAAGAAGATTCCCTTCGCCGACCAGATCGACGCCGCCGGTCTTGTTACCCAGGCGCAGGGAGCGCTTACGCAAAGCGCTTCCTTCGTACTGTCGTCTCTAAAAAACTGGGCCAACACGCTCTTCACCCTGGCCATGGGCCTCATCCTTACCGTTTACTTCACGCTGGAAGGCGACGTCGCCTATCGCTGGGGCCTTTCCTTCTTTCCGCCGCTCAGCCGCATCCGTCTCGATGCCGCACTGCGCCGCGCACAGATTCGCATGGGCCGCTGGCTTCTGGGCCAGTGCACGCTGATGCTCATCTTCGGCGTACTCAGCGTGATCGTATATCTGCTGCTCGGAGTACGCTACGCCTACGCGCTGGGCGTGCTCAACGGACTGCTGAATCTCATTCCGGTCCTCGGCGCAGCGCTCTCCATAGGTCTGGCGCTGCTGGCCGCAGCGGTAGACTCCTGGGGCCGCGTCTTAGGCGTAGCCATCTTCTATCTCATCTATGTGCAGGTAGAAAATTCCTGGCTCACTCCGCGCATCATGAAATCCAGCGTCGACCTTCCCGGCCTCGCTATCCTCGTAGCGCTCCTCATCGGCTCGGCGCTCGCGGGCGTCGTCGGCGCACTCGTTTCCGTGCCCACTGCCGCCCTCGTCGCCGTGCTGATCGATGAGTATCTTGTGGCTAAGGAGTAACCGAAGAATCGCACCCGGGAAAAGCTTGGATTGCCCTGCGGATAATATCCTGCCGAATCAGTATGAGGGTTTCGTCGACAGACACTTGAAACCACCGCCTGAGAAGCGTTTTCGAGCGCGCTCCGGCTCGCGAGTGGCCAGGAAGTTGCTCGATTCATCCAAATGCCCAGCAGTGCGGTCCACCTCTGCTCCTTCGATCAGCACCGGGCCAGATAGTCTCTTGTTGATTTCGAAGAGGGAATATCCCGCCTTTGCCAGCAATCGCGAAACCTCTGAACTCAAACCGCCAAAATCCTCGTAAATAATGTCGCGCACCTTGCCCAACTGGAGTTCAGCTTCGCAGGCGCGGAACGCTGTAAGCTCATGACCCTCAATGTCAATCTTTAGCACGCCAATTGGCCCGCCACACCGCTCAAAGACTTGACCGAGCGTTTCCGTCGGCACATCGACATAGATGCACTCGTCGGATTCGCCACCGTATTCCAGGGATGCAAGCCCCTCATTTCTGGACATTGCATTTCTCGGAATATTCAGTGTCGCCGTTCCGGCTTTGTCGCTGATTGCCTCCTGAAGCACAGTCACGCGATCCGCAATGCGAGGATGTGCTTTTGCCCACAGCGAGGTGTTTCGCTGCAGTTGATGAAAGACAGAAGGGTTGGGTTCGAATGCGAAAACGCTCTTTGCGCCGGCGGCCAGGGCCGCAGAGGACATGTAACCAATGTTCGCGCCAACGTCGAGGAAGATGTCATCCGGCATGACGAGGCGAAAGATCGCCTCAACAACCGACATCTCAAACAGGCCGTGATGCGAAATCGCCCGCCCGATCGACTCACCAGTGTTGACTTCCAAAGGGAGCCGCCACGGCAATTGGACTGTTTCCATTCCCTCGTGAGCCCCGCGAAAGCTGAGAAGACGGCGCAACGCGACGCCGGGTCTGAGCAGATATTCAGGCTTGTTTAGAACCTTCCGCAACGGTCTCATGCTGCAACTCTAATCATGTTTGCAATCCGCCATATTTATTTCCGGGAAAACTATTTGCGTTCCTATCCTAGCAGTTGTCCGCTGTGCCGCAGAGGAATGTCTCGCCTCAGTCTCCCAAGACAATTAGCGCGAGCCGGGTCCCACTCCCGCCACTGCCGTATCCAGCAGCGGCGTATCAGCCTGTACGGTCACGCAGAAAGTCATCCCCGGTTTGATCACCGCCTGATCGCCCTTCGCCAGTAGAGTGGCCGGACCAATCACCGGAATCATCATCAAGCCAATCGTGCGCCCCACATGAACCGGGGCTTCCATCGTTTCGCCGCCAATCACCGGAATCGTCACGCCGTTGGCTGTCAATCTCTTCACTTCAAACACAATGTCGCCAGGGTTGCCGGCACGCCCCGGACGATCCGCCTGCGTCACAAGCGCTTCAACCGTTGTTCCCTTCGCAATGACGACCTTGTCGCCAGCCAGAATGTCCTGGTCAATCTGCAAGGGCAGCTTGTCGCCCACCTGCACCGTCTTCGAATCCACCTGCGTAGCCGTCACCAGCCGTAGCTTCGCCCCGGCGTGCAGCACGCCATCCGTGTTCAGCGTCACAGGCTGCACATGGCTGCTGCCGGGCACGGTGTACGCTGCCCGCGTAATCAGGCTGTGCGTCATATTCGGAGCAATCGCCATTGCCTGCACCACCGTATCGTGATCGATCACGATCGGCCCGGTGTACTTCTTCGAACTTGTCGTCGGCGACCAGCCATTGGTCGTGTAGTAAATCGTCGCGTAGTGCGTGGGGCTTGAGAGCCGCACCAGCGTTCCAGCCGTCACCTTGCCGGAATCCACTGAGAACCTCGGCCCGCGCGTCATCGCAACTGCCGGACCCTGGTTCTGCGCCGCATTCTGCGCATCCTGCATGGCCTGCTGGCTGGCCTGTTGCGAGGCTTGCATGGCCTGCTGATTCGCCTGCTGTGCAGCCATCATCGCATCCTGGCTGGCCTGCATGGCAGCCTGCGCAGCCATCGCGCCGGCATCCTGCGCCCGCACAACACAAACAGCAGAAGAAAGAACAACGCAGCTGAGCAAAAAGGCTTTCATAACGTCCACCCCTGCCGCTAAAGACGCCCCAGCCAGCGCAAAAGTTGTGGTAAAGCAACCAGATATTTATTGCATCATCCGCGCCGCATTCACTGAAGCCCGCACCGCCGCCTTCATCGCGCCACTTTCCGCGAACAGGTGCACCAGCCCGCCAGAAAGCGTTGCACCCCCAACCGGCTGAGCCCCGGGTCGCGCATCCTCTGCCATCCGCATCTCACCCGAGCCCTGCATATCCAGAATCATCGAAGTCAGCTTGCGCGCCACCGGCAGCTCAAAGCTCTCCGCCACAAACACCAGCTTGCCCCGTGTCGTAATCACCACCGGACCCTCATTGGTGCTGTAAACAGCTTCCTCCGTGCCTCCCGGCGCATCCGCAGGCAGTGAAGCAGCAACATCCTTCTTGAGCCCGGAATACTTCCGCCCCAGCGCCTTCGCATACAGCTCCGCAAACGCCTCCGCAGACGCCTCGTTCTTCCACGCCGAAAGATAAAACAGCGCCACGGACTTCGTACTCGCCAGCTCCTGCGGTGTCTTCGCGCTCTTCAACTGCCCGGCCCAGTAAATGCCGCCATCCCAGGCCGGTGTCAGCGCCTTTGCAGCCTCATCCCCGCCGAAAAGCTGCGTCAGAATATGCAGATCCAGCTGTCCCACCTGACCAATGTCGTAAGGCTTGTACGTCGCATCCAGCAGCGGATGAATATCCGGCAGCAAGGGAACCATCGGCACATGCGACTTCTCAAACTCCAGCGGATTGATAATCTCCCACGTCGAAGTCGGTGGCTTATCCAGCGCGCCCGCAAAAGCTGCCTCCCGTCCGCGATCCATCCAGATGTCCTGCTCAAAGCTCAGCCCCTCGCGGTAAGGAAACAGCAATGATTCCGACAGAAGCAGCGGCGCCCGCGCCATCACCGGCGAGCTATCCGGGTCCGCCATCTGCTGCTTCAGAAACTCCACCACCTCGGGATCTTTCAGCAGGCTGCGCCCATGCGGCTTCAGCTCGCTGTCCACCATCACCGCCGTCGCCTGGCCCTCCGCCACCGCCTCGCGCGCCGTGTCAATCTCATCCTTCGCCAGGTGCTCCGTATCCTCACGCGAATTCTCGGAAACATCATTCGGCGTCTGGTCGTTCCACTTCTCCAGGCCCACCCGCTGGTCCTGCAGCGCATGCGTCAGCTCGTGTGCCAGCACTGATTCCTGCTCATCCGGCCCCATCCAGTCCAGCAGATACACGGTCTTCGTCTTGGCGTCGTAGTAGGCCTCAATCTGCTCCGTCAACAGCGCCAGCAGAAACGGCTTCATATCAAAGTCGTGATCCAGCAGCCCGAACTTCTTCAGCACAATCTCGCCGCGCTGCAGCCGCTTCGCTCCCTCATCCTCGTCAAACTTCTCTTTGAGATAGCTCTCCACCTCGGCGCGGCTGGTCAGCTTGCGCCCCACAGTCGATTTCACCGTCAGTCCCGTCTCATCCGACGAAAACTTCAACAGCTGGTCCACCATTGCAAACAGCTTCTTCGCCTGCTCCGGAGTAATTTTCGTCTCAGGCTGACCGGCCTTGGCCTTGCCCGGCTGGCTCGGAGCGGACTTTGACGGTGGCTGACCTGCCGAACTCTGGCCCACGCACAGCCCCGCACCCAGCGCAAGAACTCCCGCTGCCAACCAGAACCGCGCTCCAGACCATCTAGTCATCCCGCTCTCCTTGCCTCGCACCCACACACTCCGCATCTACATCAAAGCTATAATCAACTGTTGTGGTTTCGCCGCGAGCTCCGCGAAAAAATCCGCCTCTCGCCGCTTAATCCTGCCAAATATATGACGGAAACCGCTCTTGCTTCTACACTTACCGAAACTCCCCTGACTCGCAGCTTAGTCGCCGCCGGTCAGCTCGGTGAGCCCGTCCCATTTCGCGGAGTTCTCTCCATTGCCCAGTTGGACGCGCCCCAGGCCGAAATCGCTGCAATCTCTCACGCCGCCGCCGTTCACGACCTCGGCTGGCTCCGCCGCATAGCGGTACGCGGAGAAGACCGTTTCCGCTGGCTCAGCGGCATGGTGACCAACACCGTCAGCGATCTGCCAGCCCACGGCGGCGCATGGAATCTCGTCCTCAACGCACAAGGCCGCATCCAGGGCGACCTGACGGCATGGCGCAACGGAGACGATTTAGAGATCGAAATCGCCGCCGACCAGTACAGCAAACTCCTCGCTCATCTCGACAAATTCATCATCATGGATGACGTGGAGCTGATCCCCATGGAAGGCGTAACCGCCATCGGCCTCACCGGTCCGTATGCCGCCGAAGTTCTCACCAAGATCGGCGTCACCCCACTCGCCGAACCCATGACGCAAGCCGTAACCGGCAGCCTCACCCTGCGCCGCGATTACGGCGCTCTCGCAGATCACTACACCCTCTGGATCGAAGAAGACTCCGCCCCGCAGCTCTGGCAAAATCTCATCGCCGCCGGAGCGCAGCCCATCGGCACAGCCTCCCTCGAAGCCTTCCGTATCGCAGAAGGCATCCCCGTCTACGGCACGGACATCGCCGAGCGCGACCTGCCGCAGGAAACCAGCCAGCTCCGCGCCCTGCATTTCAGCAAGGGCTGCTATCTCGGCCAGGAGATCGTCGAGCGCATCCGCTCCCGCGGCAACGTCCACCGTCACCTCCGCCAGCTCGAAGTCGACGGCCCGCTCCCCGCTCCCGGCACGGAATTAACGCTCGACAACGCCGCAGCAGGTACAATCACTTCCGCTGCCGAAGTGCAATTTCCGGCAGGCCCGCGCCGCTTCGCCCTCGCCATGATCAAAGCAGAGGCCGAAGCCCGCAATCTTCCGCTAACCTACGCAGCATCCGAGAATGCAGGCTCAGCCCGCATCCTCACCGGGCCATCAATACTCTAATTTTTTTGCGAACGGATACAGAAATCATGAGCGACACCCCCAAGTTTGAAGTCATTGACCGCCGCAAGCGCAAGCTCGAAGAAGAAGCCGCCGAAGCCGTACCAGCCGCCACCACCGCCGAGCCCGAACCCATGCCCGAACCCTCCGCCGGCCCGCGTCTCGTCGTCAACGAGGCCCCGGTAAACGAGCTGGTTGAGCCGCCCGTCGACACGGAACCGCAAGCCGACGGCAACTCACTCCCGGAAGCCCCCACAGCCGAAGAAACCCGCGAGCAAAAGTTCGCCTATGACGCCTCCGCCGAGCGCCTTGAGGACCTCGTCCGCGCGCAGAATCCCGGCGCAGGTCCGCAGCCGCCCGTCACCTTCGAGCACCTCGTGCAGCAGCTCTATCTCTCCGCCATGATCCAGATGGGCGCAGGCACGCAGGAAGGCCAGCGTCCACGCGTCGACATCCTCGGCGCGCGCCAGACCATCGACCTCATCGGCATTCTCGCGGAAAAATCCAAGGGCAACCTCACCGCGCAGGAAGATCGCATGATTCAGACCGTGCTCTTTGAAACCCGCATGACCTTCCTCGAGCTGACCAACATGATCACCCTGCAGCCGCCTCCGCCCCCACCGGCGGTAAAAAAATAGCGGCGAATGCAGGCTCGACTCACATTCCTGGGCAGCGGCACCTCCATGGGCGTCCCCACGCTCGGCTGCCGCTGCGCCGTCTGCACCAGCACTGACCCGCATGACAAGCGCCTGCGCCCCTCCGTCGTCATCGACTGGACAGATGCAGGCAATCATCCCCGCACCGTCCTCATCGACACCGGCCCCGACTTCCGCCAGCAGGCCCTGCGACACAACATCCACCGCGTAGACGCCGTCTTCTACACGCACGATCACGCCGATCACATCCTCGGTATGGATGACCTGCGCCCCTACAGCTTCGCCGCCTTCCGCGCCGGCGGACCCATCCCGCTCTACACCGACGCCAATACCGGAGCCACGCTGGAGCGCATCTACCACTACACCCTCGCACCCGGTTCCACCTACGTCAATCGCGCCCGCGTCGAGCTGCAGCCCATCACCGAGCGCATGAGCATCCACGGCCTCGAACTCACCCGCATCCCCGTAGTCCACGGCCAGCAAAACATCTCCGGCTTCCGTCTCGGAAACGCGGCCTATCTCACAGACGTCAGCTTCATTCCAGAATCCAGCTTCGATCTCCTCACCGGTCTCGAAAACCTCGTCCTCCCCGCGCTGCGCCACACCCCGCACCCCAGCCACGCCAATGTCGAGCAGGCCGTAGCCTGGGCCACGCGCATCGGCGCGCGCCACACCTGGCTCACCCACATCGCCCACGAGCTGGGCCATGAAGAAACCAACAAAACCCTCCCTCCCGGCATAGCTCTGGCCTATGACGGCCTCGAATTCCCCGTCCACTTCAGCGAGGCCGGCCAGCCATGATCCCCATCTATCGCTCGCTCGCCGAAATCCCTGCCTGGATCGGCCCCAGCATCGCCGCCATCGGCAACTTTGACGGCGTGCATCTCGGCCACCGCCAGATCCTCAGCGCCGCCGCAGCAGAAGCCATCCATCTCGGCGGTCTCCGCCCCATCGCCGTCACCTTCGAGCCGCACCCCGAGCAATTCCTCCGCCCCGACAAAGCACCCAAACGCATCACCCCCAACGACGAGCGCCTCCATCTCCTCGCCGAAACCGGCATAGACGCCATCGTGGTCCTGCCCTTCGACGCCGCATTCGCAAGCCTCACCGCCCGCGAATTCGTAGAAGAAATTCTCGTCAAGGCTCTGCAGGTACGCGGCCTGCATGAAGGCGGCACCTTCCGCTTCGGCCACCGCGCCCAGGCCGGAGTCGCCGAACTCGCCGCCTTCGGCGAAGAATTCGGCTTCAACCTCACCATCCACCAGCCAGTCCACGTCCACGGCCTCGAAGTCTCAAGCTCCGCCATCCGCTCGTTAGTCTCCGCAGGCGACGTCAAGCGAGCCCGCTGGATGCTCGGACGCCCCTTCGTCATCCGCTCCACACAGGCACAGGGCAGGGGAGTAGGAAGCAGGCTGCTGGTCCCTACAGTCAACCTCGCCGCCTACGAAGGCCTGCTACCCGCCTCAGGCGTCTACATCACAAGCCTCAAAATCGGCGACCGCTGCTTCCAGTCCGTCACCAACGTAGGCAACCGCCCCACCTTTGAAAATGCAGGCTTCAGCGTAGAAACCCATATTCTCAACTTCGAGCCTTTAGACCTGACCGGAGAGACCCCGCTCGAACTCGAATTCCTCTACTACCTCCGCAAAGAAATCCAATTCCCCAGCGTAGAAGCACTAAAAGCGCAAATCGGCAAAGACGTAGCAAAAGCAAAGCGCTACCACCGCCTAGCCTCAAGCCGCTAACCTGCTAACTCGCTACCACCGCCTGGCAACGAGCCGCTAACCCGCTAACTCGCTATGCGCGCAGCGCACTAACTCGCTGTCTTTATCAATTCAAGATTGAATCTCAGGTCGTGAACACACGCGGCTTTGGCCTTGAAAGGGCACGACTTCAGTCGTGCCATAAACGCCGCGAATACGAATGCGGCTTTAGCCGCTGAGGGATGGTTTTCTCTCTCAGCTAATTCAAAATCGAATCCAACTTATTCGCCTGCGCCGGACTAACCACCGGCGGCGTTTTTTTCACTCCGGGCTGCGTACCCACCGGTTTCGCACCCGCACCCGCGCCCGCACCAGCCGCCCCATTCGCCGCACCCGGCCCCACCCCACCCTTAGCCAAATCCATCACAGCCTTCGGATCATCCGACAAAAACTTCTCATCCTCATGACCCACAATCGCCTGCTTCATCAGCGTCATCCAGATCGGCAGCGCAGCCTGCGCACCCGTCTCCTTCTCGCCCAGCGATTCACGGCTGTCATATCCCACCCACACGCCGCACGTCACAGAAGGCGTAAAGCCCAGAAACCACGCATCGGTATAAGAACTGGTAGTCCCCGTCTTGCCCGCCACCGGATGATTCAGCTTCGAAGCCCCCGCTCCCGTGCCATACGCCGTCACCGCCTGCAACATCTTCACCATCGTCCGCGCCGTCTTCGCGCTCACCACTTCCTGAATCCCCGGCGGCTGCTCCCAAAGCGTAATCCCATCCGCATTCGAAACCTTGCGCACCACCCTCGGAGCCACCCTCACGCCGTCATTCGGAAACACGGAGTACGACGCCACCTGCTCCTCCAGCGTGATCTCCGCAGCACCGAGCGCAATCGGCAGATATGCGGGAATATTCGCCGTCACGCCAAAGCGGTGCGTCATATCAATCACCTTGTGAATCCCCACCTGCGCCGCCAGCTTCACCGCGGGCACATTCCTGGAGTGCGCCAGCGCCATCGTCAGCGTAATCGCACCCATGTAGTCGTTCTCGTAGTTATGCGGCGTCCATCCGCCAAAGCTCACCGGCGTATCCAGAATCAGATCATCCGGCCGCGACCCATTCTCAATCGCCGCCGTATATACATACGGCTTAAAGCTCGACCCCGTCTGCCGCTCCGCCTGTGTAGCGCGATTAAACTGCGAAATCGCATAATCCCGCCCGCCCACCATCGCCAGCACATCGCCATTCGCGTTATCAATCGCCATCAGCGCACCCTGCGCGCCGGAATCCTGCTCCAACGTCCCGCGCAGCGCCTTGTCTTCCGCGCCGTCGCTCAAATGCACATAGATCACATCGCCCGGCTTCACCAGCGCATCCGCATATCGCTGTCCCGTCCACTGCCAGTCCGGGCCCTCCAGCAGAACTTCCCTCGCTCCCATCCGCGCATGAATCTCCAGCGGAAGCACGCGCGTCACCACCACATGCACATAGTCGCCCGCATGAGCCTGCGTGGCCCAGTCCGGATGCTTGTACTCCTCAATCGAATCTCCGCTGGCCAGCACATTCGGCTGCTTGTTCTTCCATCCATGTCGCCGCTCATACGCCGCCAGCCCATCCTGCACGGCTTTGTTCGCCGTCTCCTGCAGGTCGAGATCGAGCGTCGTATCCACCCGCAGCCCGGCCTCATGCACCTGCTCCGCGCCAAACTGCTTCTCAAGCTCCCGCCGCACCTCTTCCTGAAACCACGGCGCCACAGCCCCCTCCGGCTGCGGAATATGCAACCCCAGCGGGGCCTGCTGCGCCGCCCCGGCCTGCGCCTGCGTAATCTTCCCGTCCGCTGCCATCTCGCTCAGTACCAGGTTCCGCCGCGTCAGCGCCTTGTCCGGATTCAGCACCGGCGAGTAAGCCGCCGGCCCCTTCGGCAGCCCAGCCAGCAGCGCGGCCTCCGGCAGCGTCAGGTCCTTCGCCTTTTTCGAGAAGTAATATTCGCTCGCCGCCTCAAATCCATACTGCCCGCTGCCCAGGTAAATCTGGTTCCCATACAGCGTAAAAATCTGCTCTTTGGTAAATGCCCGCTCAATCTGGATCGCGAGATACGCCTCCTGAATCTTGCGCCCAAACGTCCGCTCCGACGAAAGAAAGAGATTCTTCGCCAGCTGCATCGTCAGCGTCGACCCACCCTGCGCCCGCCCATGGCTCCGCAGGTCATGCACCATCGCGCCCACAATCCGGAAAAAGTTAATTCCGCCATGCGACTCGAAGTTCTTGTCCTCAATCGAGATCACCGCCTGCCGCAGCACCGGCGGAAAATCCTGGTAATTCACCACCACGCGGCGCTCCAGCGCAAACGATCCCACGCCGCGCCCCTTGCGGTCGAAAAGCTGCGTAGTCGTCGAAGGCCGGTACCGCTCCAGGTCATGAATCTGCGGCAGGTCCGCCGAATACACCAGCGTCAATCCCGCCAGCGTTCCCGCAACTGCGGACAGCAGCAGAATAAGAATCAGCGCCGGACTTCCAACCAGCTTGCGCCTGTTGTTTTTGAAAGGCTTTTCCGGGGGATCAGGCGGCAGCAGATGGCTGCGCCCCAGCGTGCGGCTGCGAGGAGGCTCTGTAATCGGATTGGAAGAGACAGCCAAGCGAATCAAGCCTCATGCATGTAGGCAAAACAGGAATAAAAGGCAAAAACCCTCTAACATTCCGAGCCTAGCACGCACCCGGACTAACCAACCCAACGAATCGCCATCCCCGAACCAGCGTGTACAAGAACGGGACGAGAGAGTGGTCAGTGGATAGTGGTCAGTGCGGAGTGCTGGTGGTTGGTCCGGAGTGGTTAGTGTGTAGAGGTGGTGTGCAGTGTTTAGTAGCTAGTAGATAGTGAATAGCCCGTCATCCTGACCGTAGGCGCTTTTCAGCCGGAGGGAAGGACCCGCTTCTGTCCTTGCTTTTGCTTTTGTCTTTCGCCAGCACCCCAACAAAAAAGGGTGCCCCATCCATGCGCAGCAGTACCGCGCATGGGTGGGATAACCAAAGCCTCGATAAGAGCTGAGTTTTTGCCTTTCGCAAGCACAACCAAGATGCGGGCGCCCCCACAAAGCCCGTCATCCTTGACCGTAGGCGCTTTTCAGCCGGAGGGAAGGACCCGCTTCTGTCCTTGCTTTTGCTTTTGTCTTTCGCCAGCACCCCCACAACACCGGGTGCCCCATCCATGCGCAGCAGTATCGCGCATGGGTGGGATAACCAAAGCCCCGATAGAAGCCGAGTTTTTGCCTTTCGCAAGCACAACCAAGATGCGCGCATCCCCCACAAAAGCCCGTCATCCTGACCGTAGGCGCTTTTCAGCCGGAGGGAAGGACCCGCTTCTGTCTTTGCTTTTGCTTTTGTCTTTCGCCAGCACCCCAACAAAAATGGGTGCCCCATCCATGCGCAGCAGTATCGCGCATGGGTGGGATAACCAAAGCCTCGATAGAAGCCAAATTTTTGCCTTCCGCCAGCACAACGAAAGATGCGTGTGACCCGCCCCCGCAAACAAAAACTCCGCCCAGCCATCGCCGAACGGAGCCTTTACTATCCACTAACCACTATCCCTTAGCCTTCAACAACTCCAACCCCTTATCCAGCACCGGATCCCCCTTACTGGCAGAGCTGTCATCATCGTCATTATCGTCAGCAGCAGCCACACGCACATTCGGCGTAACGGCCTCATCCTGAATCTTCTTGCCCGCCGGCCCCTCATACTTGGCCACCGTCAGTAGCAGCGCCGCTCCATCCGGCAGCTCGATCGTCTTCTGCATCGAGCCCTCGCCAAAGGTCCGCTCGCCCACCACATCGCCGCGCTTCGAATCCTCAATGGCCACAGCCGTCAGCTCCGCCGCGCCATACGTCCCGCGATTCACCAGCACCACCACGGGAGCCTGCGTAAGGCTCTTCGCCGGGTCAGCGGCAAATACCTGCTTGGGAAACTTCTGTCCCTCCAGCTGCGCCAGCGTGCCGCTCTGAATAAAGAAGTTCGCCAGCCGAACCCCGTCTTCCTCGTCGCCGCCCGAAACATCCCGCAGGTCCAGCAGAATCTTCTTCGCCTTGGTCGCCTTGATCTTCGCGCCGATCTCATCCACCCGCGCCTTCGAAATCACGCCCGGCTTCAGGTAAAGAATCGTCGAGTTCTCATACTGCTGCTCGCTTAGCGCCGGCACAGCCGTCATCGCCCGCGTCACCGTCACCTTTTCCGGATCAGCCTTCCGCGGCTTCACCACGGTCAGCGTCACACTCGACCCCGGCTTGCCCTCCAGCATCATCCGCGTCACCGCAAGCGAAGCCTCAAAGGTCGAAGAATCCCCAATCGACTCAATAATGTCGCCGCCCTGCAGGTGCTCATGGTCCGCCGGCGAGCCCGGCGTCACATCCACAATCGCCAGGTAGCCGCCGCGCTTGGAAACAGTAATACCAATCTGTCCCACGCCCGTCGTTGGCCGATCCTTGTAAATCTTGTACTCAGCCGGCGTCAGATAGCTCGAATCGGCATCCAGGCTCTCCAGCAGCCCATGCAGCGCGCCCGTCGTCACGTCGGTAATGTTCGGCTCGGTCACATAATCGCTCTGGATGCGCTTCAAAACCTGCGCATACACGCTCATCTGCCGGTAAGCGCCATCCTGGTCGCCACCCGCATGAACGCCAAAAAAGTTGAACTGCCCAAGCAGAAAGCCCAGCCCGAGAGCCGCAAAAACCGCCGCGCCAAGAACAAATATCAGCCGCTGAAAAAATCGAGACACTCACACCACCATCGCGGAAATGCCGAAGACACCCCGCCTGTTGCTATATAGACGCAATGATAGACGAAATAGCCAGTTTTCGCCCGTTTCTTCCTCCAAAACGCCTCAATTACCGCGCCCTTCAGCCGAGGCTTCCGATGCAACCGGCTCGCGGAAAGGTGCTACAGGAATTCGCTCATACCGCACTTCCAGTACGGTCAGGTACTCAGGACCGCGCGGCGCATGGAGAACAATCTCATCCCCCGCCTCTGATTTCATCAAGGCCCGTCCCAGCGGCGACGCCCAGCTGATGTGGTTCCGCTCGAGATCAATCTCGTCGACTCCCACGACGCATACCTCCCGCTCGTCTCCCGCGGCATTGGCATAGCGCACAGTCGCCCCGAAAAAAGTCTTCGTCGCCCGTTGGCCTGTTCTCGGAGCCTCCGGATCCACCACTTCCGCCGCTTCGATTCGCTTCTCAAGAAAACGAATCCGCCCATCGATCTGCCGCAATCTCCGCTTGCCATACTGATAGTCGGCATTCTCGCTGCGGTCGCCATTCCCGGCAGCCCAGGCCACCACAGCCACCACCGCCGGACGATCTTTGGTCAAGAGGAACCGGTGCTCATCGATAAGCCGCTGCAGCCCCGCAGGAGTGATGTAGTTCTTGCCATGCGTTCCAGGCTCCTCGACTCGCGGTCTCCTCGTAAACCCTTTTTGCATCCTGCAATTCCCCTCAGTGCCGGTACCCATACCGGCCATAACCAATCTTCAGTGCCTTCTCGCAGCCGATTCCCCAAAAGTATCAACCCCGCCCGGCGATTTTCGTAACGACCCCACCCCGCAACTCACTATTCCCACATTATGGCAACCATTACGAACATTCTCACCGGGCTAGCGGGTGCAGGAGGTTGCGCTTTTAATTCCGGCACCGGCGAGCTCTTCTACGTGGAATACTCTGGAAATCTTTCCAAGACCAATCCACTCGCGCCGGCCCATACCGTCATCGGCACCGGCTACACCAACCCGGAAGACATCGAGCTGAGCAGTGATGGCGTCCACGCTTACATCACCGAGCGCTCCGGCAATCTCCTCAAAGTCAGCCTCTCGTCCCCCAATCGCGCCTCGGCCACCGTCATCGCCAGCGGCATGAACTCCCCGCAGCAGTTGGCGCTCGATGAGACCCATGACAACGCCTACGTCGTCGAATACGCTCCCGCCGGCCATCTCTATAAAATCAACCTCACCTCAGGCGTCAAAACCGCCATCCCCGTCACCCTCGAAAACCCCGTAGGCCTCGTCATCACCTCGGACGCTCAGTTCGCCTACGTATCGGAGGAAGTCGCTCCCACCGGCCGCATCCGCAAAATCAACCTCAGCACCGGCGCATCCACCGTCATCGTCACCGGCCTCACCCCGGCGGTCTTCTTTCTCCTCTGGGGAGATCCCGCGGAATCCTCCCTCCTCGTAGCCGAGCGCGATCCCGTCGACCTCGTCGTTCGCGTCGATCTCACCACCAACTCCGTCGCCACGGTTGCCGGCGGATTCCCCTCGCGCCCCGGCGCCATGGCGTTCCTCAGCCCGTCGCGCCTGCTCGTCCACGGAGAATCCTCGCTCTCCATAGTCGATTTCACCCCCTTCGTCTCCAGCGGCCCGCTCTTCATGGGCTTCGGCTTCATCCCGGAGACCAGCATCATCCAGGCCGCCGGCCCCACCCAGGGCCTCGCCGATACCACCACGCCCCCCGGTTACTTCTACCAGGTAAAAGACGTGCCCTTCGGCGGAACCCTCCCGGTCATGATCAATTACCCTGAGGCCGTCGCCCTCAGCGCCGTCTACTACCGCATCCTCATCGACGGCGTAGTTCGCATGGATACCTGGAGCGATGACGTGTGGAGCGGCACCGCCTTCACCCCCGTCAGCTTCTCACCCATCACCGTCGACGGGCAGGCGGGCTTCTATCCCGTCCGCACCGCGCCCTTCCAGTACATGAACCCGTCGCTAGGCAGTCTCATGGATTCCACCAGCCTCAGCAACGGCATCCATTCCATCGTGGTGGAGTTCGTGCGGCCCAATCCCTTGCCCTTCCCGTTCTTCGGGCCAATCGTTGTCGCCACCACGCCCGCAGTCCTCTTCCGCGTGGACAACAACCCCTGCCGCGGCCTGCTTTCTGCGCCCACGGTCGGTGCCAGCGCCGCCAACGCCTGCGGAATCCTGCACTACACCACGCCCACCAGCGTCGTCGACATGGCATTCATCGCAAGCCATCCCAACAACTTCGCCACCTATTCCTTCAGCCTCATTCGAGGATTGAACCTCCCGCCGGCCCCGGTAACCGCCGGAGCCACCAGCGGGCAGGTCAGCGCAGCCACCAACCCCGGAGCCATCACCGGCACAGTAGCCGGCCTCCTCGGGCCCTGCGTCAAAGGCGGAATGGCGGCCTTCGCCGAGTCACTCTACGTAGCAGCCATGGCCGACAGTGGCTGGTCCCGGCAGTCTCAATACGACGCCCAGGCCACCATAGCCTTCACCCTGGCCAACTAAGCACCAGAATGCAAAAGGCGCGCCAACCAGCGCGCCTTTACATTTCCACCCTATTTTGTCCCGTCATCCTGACCGTAGCCGTCTTTCAGGCCCGGGGTCCCCGGCGACAGGTCTTCGTCGCTGGGGTGGAGAAGGAGGGAAGGACCCGCTTCTGTCTTTGCCTTTGTCTTTCGCCAGCACCCCCAACAAAAATGGGTGCCCCATCCATGCGCAGCAGTATCGCGCATGGGTGGGATAACCAAAGCCTCGATAAGAGCCGAGTTTTTGCCTTTCGCAAGCACAACCAAGATGCGGGCGTCCCCCACAAAAGCCCGTCATCCTGACCGTAGGCGCTTTTCAGCCCGGGGTCCCCGGCGACAGGTCTTCGTCGCTGGGGTGGAGAAGGAGGGAAGGACCCGCTTCTGTCTTTGCCTTTGTCTTTCGCCAGCACCCCCACAACACCGTGTGCCCCATCCTCGCGGCGTCTTTGTTTTTGCCGCTAGTGTGGGATAGCACCACAATCAGTCCTACGACCTACCCCGTCTCTTCCCCTCAATATCCGGCAAAAATCCCGTCAATAGCCCAATCGCCGGCAGATAAGCACAAAGGTGATAGACGTTAATAATCCCGGTAGTATCCGCCAGCTTCCCCAGCACCGCCGCACCAATCCCGCCCATTCCAAACGCAAACCCGAAGAACAGCCCCGAAATCATCCCCACGCGCCCCGGCAGCAGCTCCTGCGCATAAACCAGAATCGCCGAGAACGCCGAAGCAATCACAAACCCGATAATCACCGAAAGCACGCCCGTCCAGAACAGCGAGGCATACGGCAAAATCAGCGTGAACGGCAGCACGCCCAGAATCGAAATCCAGATCACCAGCTTGCGTCCCCAGCGGTCGCCCGCCGACCCGCCAATCAGCGTGCCCAGCGCAGCCGAGCCCAGAAAAGCAAAGAGCATAATCTGCGAAGTCCGCACAGAAACACCAAATCGCTGTATCAGGTAAAACGTGTAGTAACTCGACAGGCTGGCCAGGTAAAAATACTTCGAGAAAACCAGCGCAATCAGAATCGCTAGCGCCCACCCAATACGCCCCTTCGACAGCGAAACAGTCGCGTGCCTCTCCACCTTCTTTTTGGCCGCGCCTTCTTTATTCCGCTCCCGGTACCACTTGCCCACACGGTAAAGCACCGTAATTCCCATCAACGCCGGAATCGCAAACCACGCCATCCCGCGCTGCCCCTGCGGCAGCACAATAAACGCCGCCAGCAGCGGACCAATCGCAGATCCCGTATTTCCGCCCACCTGGAAGAACGACTGCGCAAACCCATGCTTGCCGCCAGAAGCCATACGCGCAATCCGCGAGCTCTCTGGATGGAAAATCGCCGACCCGGTCCCCACCAGGCACGCACCCACAATCAGCCAGCCAAAGGTAGGAGCCATCGCCAGCATCAGCAGGCCGCCCAGCGTGAACGTCATACCCACCGGCAGCAGAAATGGCATCGGTTTCTTATCGGTAAACTGGCCCACAAACGGCTGCAGCAGGGAAGCCACCACCTGGTAGGTGAAAGTCAGCAGCCCAAGATGCGCAAAATCCAGGTGAAACTGGCTCTTGAGAATGGGATAAATCGAAGGCAACAGCGACTGCACCATGTCGTTCAACATGTGGCAGAAGCTCACAGCAGCCAGCACCTTCAGCAGCGTACCCGACGTCTGATTCGGAGCCCCGAAATCCAGCTTCTGAGACGAGGACTCCGGCATCTCAACGACACCAGCTGCACCGGAAGAGGAAGAAGTATTCATAGAATCAAAATTCTTTGCGAAGCGTTGCCAGTAACAGAAAAACATCACCCCGCGACCCAAGGGAGCGCCACAAAAGTCCGTGGCGGCCATAAGGCCGCAGTGGCTGCATGCAATGCTTGGTGCCGGAGGGCGGGATCGAACCGCCGACCTTGGGGTTATGAATCCCACGCTCTAACCATCTGAGCTACTCCGGCAAGGGAACGGGCCTCAGAACAGAAGCCCAGATATTGATTTTACGGGCGCATCGGTTCAGGGTCAAACGCCAGAACACGCCGCCTCACATCCAGCCGCTGACCCGCTAACTCGCTACCCGCGCTAACCCGCTGTCTTTATCAATTCAAAATCCAATCTCAGGTTCCGAACACATGCGTTTTGGCTTTGAAAGTGCACAACTTCACAGCTTGCGGAAAAACTCGATGTTTTGAAAGGGCACGACTTCAGTCGTGCCATAAATGCCGCTACTATCGCCTCCCATCAAGCCGCTAACCTGCTAACTCGCTATCCGCGCTAACTTGCTATCTGTATCAATTCAAAATCGAATCTCAGGTTTCGAACCCATGCCGTTTTTGGCTTTGAAAGGGCACAACTTCACAGCTTGCGGAAAAACTCGATGTTTTGAAAGGGCACGACTTCAGTCGTGCCATAAACGCCGCAAATAAAACGCGGCTTTAGCCGCTGAGGGATGGTTTTCTGTCTTCATCAATTCAAAATCGAATCCCAACCCCGCTTTCCACAGATTGTTTAACCCCGAGACAACTCGCGCACCGGGCTCTACATCCTAGCTGGTATAGCAAGCCCTCCCCATAAATTAGAAACCTTACTCCTCCGATTCGAAGCTGAATCGGAGGAGCTGTTTTTTCTAAGCCGAGCCTTCCCCGTTACACTCAGTCAGTCATGTCCTCTCCACTTCGCATCGCGGGAATCATTCCCGCGCGCCTCGGTTCCACACGTCTGGCCCGTAAAGTCCTCCGCCCCATCGCTGGCCGCCCCATGGTGGAGTGGGTCTGGCGCGCCGCCGCCGAGAGCCGCCTCATGGACCCCGTCCTCGTCGCCACTGACTCCGAAGAGGTAGCAGCAGCCTGCCTCGAGCGCAATATCCCCTTCGAAATGACCTCGCCCGACTGCGCCAGCGGCTCAGACCGTGTAAGAGAAGTCGCCTCCCGCATCCACGCCGACATCTACGTAAACATCCAGGGCGACGAACCCACCCTCACACCCGATTTCTTCCCCCCGCTGCTCCAGCTTTTTGACAGGCCAGAAGTCCAGGTAGCCACCCTGGCCGTCCCATGCCCGAAAGAAGACATAGCTAACCCCAACGCCGTCAAGGTAGTAACCGCCACCAATGGCCGAGCCCTCTATTTCTCCCGCTCCACCATCCCCTTTGACCGCGAAAGCGCCGGCTTCGCAGGCTACCGCAAACACCTCGGCATCTACGCCTACCGCAAAGCCGCGCTCGAGCAGTTTGCAGCCCTCCCACCCGGCACGCTTGAAACCACAGAGCGCCTCGAGCAGCTCCGCCTCCTCGAAAACGGCATCGACATCTACGTAGCCCCCGCCCCCGCCGACACCATCGGCGTCGACACCGAAGAAGACCTAACCCGCGCCGAAGCCATCCTCAAATCGCGTCCATAGAAACAAAACCGGGTGCCCCAGGTCTCCCGGTTTCGGAGACCTGGGATAACTCCCCTTCTCCCCCTCGCACCCCTACCAACACCCGTCATCCTGACCGTAGGCGTTTTTCAGCCGGAGGGAAGGACCCGCTTCTGTCTTTGCTTTTGTCTTTGCTTTTGCCTTTGCTTTTCCCCCGCACCCCCACCAAACCGGGTGCCCCATGTCTCCCGGTTTTTGAGACCTGGGATAACTCCCCCCTCGCACCCCACCAACACCCGTCATCCTGACCGTAGGCGTTTTTCAGCCGGAGGGAAGGACCTGCTTCTGTCTTTACTTTTGTCTTTGTTCTTGCCTTTGTCTCTGCATGCTCTGAAAAACCCCCGCAACCCTCCAAAAACCCCAACAAATTTTTTTTAAAATTCCCAAAAATAGTTTGCACATCATTACACCCGAATATGCTCTACTAAAAATAAGCAAAAAAAACAGGCCCCCATCCGGGCCTGTTTTTTTTGCGAGATACGCGCCGAAAACAGCACCGAAAGCCACAAACGCGCAGAAAATTCCCCGGTAATTCCCACAAAATTCCCGGAAAATTCCGCCTTATTTTTTCGCAAAAATCGCCCGTAATCATTTCATTAAGAACGACTTAAAAATTCATCGCACTGGAAAAATCGAAATTTTTTCCTCACACTCACGGTATTTCTGTACTTCTGTACCTCTTAGCCACAAACCAGAACTGCTCACCCATTGTCATCATTCCGAATTACAAGCAAGAATCGGAGTGTACTTCTCCAACATCCGAGTCATGATTGCTTCCATGACAGCCTCACCACAACTCGTGCAGCCCATCAACTCCGAAGCAGCCTGGGAAAAGCTTCTCCGCCGCGACAAGACCGCAGGCTTCCTCTACGCCGTCCTCACCACCGGCGTCTTCTGCCGTATCGGCTGCGGCAGCCGCCCGCCGCGTCGGGAAAACGTCCGCTTCTTCTCGACAGCTGCCGAGGCCACCTCAGCCGGCTTCCGCGCCTGCCAGCGCTGCCGCCCCAATCTGCCCCAGCGTAACTCGCTGGAAAAGGTCCGCCAGCACATCGAACGCAACCTGGACCGCTCCGTACCGCTCTCCGAGCTGGCCCGCATCTCCGGGCTCAGCCCGTACACAGTACAGCGCAACTTCAAGCGCGAATTCAGCGTAAGCCCGCTGGCCTACCAGCGCGCCCTCCGCGCCAGCCGCTTCCGCACCGCACTTAAAGAAGGAGATTCCGTGACCGACGCCGTCTACAACGCCGGATTCAGCTCACCCAGCCGAGCCCACGAGGCCGCGCAATTGGGCATGACCCCCGCTCGCTTCGCACAAGGCGGCAAAGGCGAGCAGATTACCTGGGCTTCCGCCCCCACACCGTTTGGATGGATGGTAGTGGGATCTACGGAACGCGGCCTATGCTGGCTGGCTCTCGGCAGCACCAAAGCCGAAGCAGAAGCCAGCATCCGCGAGGAGTTCCCGCAAGCCGATCTGCGCCGCGATCCAGCATTGTCGAAGTTAATAGATGAAGCACTAGCCAGCGTCCGCGAAGGCAATGACCTCAGCCACAGCCTCCGCAGCGCAGAAGCGCTGGATCTGAGAGGAACCGTCTTCCAGCTGCGAGTCTGGAACGCCCTCCGCCTCATCCCACGCGGAGAAACCCGCACCTACTCGCAACTCGCACGCGAAATGGGCATACCCAAATCCACGCGCGCGGTGGCCCGCGCCTGCGCTCTCAATCGTGTCTCTGTGCTGGTGCCATGCCACCGCGTCGTAGGAGTGAGCGGTTCGCTTACAGGCTATCGTTGGGGCGTCGAGCGCAAACGCAAACTGCTCGACGCGGAAAAGGAAGGATAAGAAAAGAGAGAAGTGTTATGCGCAAGGTCCCGTGCGCGTGACAGGCTGCCACGCGTCAAGTCCATCGCGATTGCTGGTTGGGTTATAGCTCCACACCACGGCTTTACTCTCCGCATCCGCGCAACGAGCGCGCTTTAAAAAAGGAATGCGGAGTTTATCGCCAACTCTCGCGGCGAACAGCGCTACCGCTGCCGCCGCGATTTCTGGAAGAAATGCAAATGTCATCTTGCTGCCCCTGATTTCTGTGAATACGTTGTTGTCTTCGTGCAGCAGGCGAAGTTCGTCTTAGAGCGTGAAACCGCCCGAGGCGTAGATCGCTTGACCGTTGATCCATGCTGAGTCTTCTGATGCCAGGAAAGCCGTCGCCGTCGCAATATCCTTCGGCTGGCCCGTACGGCCAAGCGGAGTGCGTGCCGCAGCTTCCTTCTGGAAGTCGCTGCCGATGAAGCCCGCAGCATGCGTACCTTCGGTTTCAACCAGGCCAGGGTTAATGGAGTTCACTCGAATCTTCTTCGCTCCAAGCTCCTTGGCCAGCGCCGCAGTAATCGTGTCCACCGCGCCTTTGGTCGCGCTGTAAACCGCAGCTCCAGGTACGCCGTCCACCACCACCGAGCTGACGTTCACAATGCTGCCGCCCGCCGGGTTGAACTGCTTCACAGCCGCCTGCGTCGTCAGCAGAAGGCCAAGAACGTTCACGTTGAACTGTTTGTGGAAGTGCTCCGGAGTAATTGCCTCAAGCGGGCCAAACTCATAAATTCCCGCGTTGTTGATCAGCACGTCAATCGGACCAAGTTCCTTGGCGACTGTATTCACAAGGGGCTCAATCGTCGCCGGCTCAGCCACGTTGGCATGAACCGCAATCGCCTTACCACCGTTAGCCTTGATCTCGCTGACCACTTTCTCAGCACCGGCCTTGTCGCTGGAGTAGTTGACAGCCACAGCAGCACCGCGCGAAGCCAGTTCCTTTGCAATGCTCGCTCCAATGCCCTTCGATGCACCGGTTACCAGCGCCACTTTTCCTTTAAGAGTTGCCATTTTCTTATCTCCTTCTGTCAGGAACGCCGGGCCGCCATCGGTTCGACATTTCGACAACTATCGAATTGATTAGGGAGGGCAGGAAAAGGATTCAGACTCGTTCAGGAAATTTATTTCGAAAGGAGAAATTTACTTGCCGTTCTTGAGAGCCACCGCATTCGGACACGCCGCACTCAGCGATTGCAGCGTCTCCGCAAGTGCCTCCAACACGCTGGGCTGCACGCTGAGCATGTGATACTTGCCCTCGCGCCGCACCTGGATCAAACCAGCCGCCTCAAGCTCTTTCACGTGATGGGAAAGCGTAGCAGCAGCAATCGGAAGATCCGCCAGAGTCTGCGAGCAGCTAACCGCGCAGCTAGACCTGGCAATCCGTTCCAGCACCTCGAAGCGCCGCGGATCCGCCAGAGCCTTGAGAATAGCCGTCCGCTGTTCGCTGGTGATTCGCATCGCTTTTGCTTCGGATTTTGCTCGGACAGTGGGGCTCATGGGAAACGTTACCTTCACTCTAATAGATGCAGCACAACCCGAATATACTTCAGCCATGCTCCCAATCGGTTCTCACCCGGCGTGGCACCCGGTCTTTGAAACGCTGGCCTATACCACTGGCTATTTGACCTTTCGCGTTCTGCGCGCCCGCCAGGGGGACATACTGGCAGAGCCGCAGCGGTGGAATGTCCTGGCCGCCGCTGCATTCGGTGCGCTGGTCGGGAGCCGGACACTGGGATTCGCCGAGCAGTGGCCGACAGTAGTGAGTGCGTGGCAATCGGGACACTTCCTGCAATTGCTCATCACCCCAGGAGGAAAGACGATTGTGGGTGGGCTGCTGGGTGGCTGGCTCGGCGTGGAGATGATGAAAGCCATCACCGGAATTCGCAGCCGCACCGGAGACCTCTTCGTGCTGCCGTTATGCGTAGGTATGGCGGTTGGGCGCATTGGATGCCTGATTGCCGGACTCGCAGATGATACCTACGGCAAGCCAACCACGTTACCGTGGGCTGTCGACTTCGGCGACCATATCGGCCGTCATCCCGTGCAGCTTTATGAAATTCTCTTTCTTGTCCTGCTTGGCTTTATCATCAGCCGCCCAGCTCAACTGCCAGAGGGCGCACGATTCCGGATTTTCCTAGCAAGCTACTTGGCATGGCGCGTGGTAATTGATTTCCTGAAGCCGCAACCGCTCGCGGCCGGATTAAATGTCATTCAATGGGCATGCCTGGCAGGGTTGGCCATTCTTGGCATGTTTGCAATTGCAGATAGCAGGAGGCAGCAGAATGCCGCGGCTCTTTGAAAACATCAATTTCCCCAAGGTCATTACTGTCCTGGCTTCCATCTTCGGCATTTCGTTAGGGCTGTGCGGACTGACAGGATTTTTGTCCTCGGTTGGCGGTCGGTTTGGCAATCTGGCCGGAGCCCTTGTCGGTTTGGGAATGATCGAACTGGCGGCCATACTTCTTTCAGCCTTCGGACTGGTCATCATGACGATTCTGTGGCTCGTTTCTTCTGCGATCGGCGGCTTCGGCAATGGCGCGGACCCGCAGAAACTCTTCGTTGATTCTGATGACGAACAGCGCTAGGACACTTTAGAAACCGCCATAACTGCTTATCTGTTGGGTACCGCCTGGGCGTAGACTTTCGCCATGCTTCGTTCCAAACTGCTCGCGGTGGCCGCCGTACTGGCAATCCTTGCGTGCGGAGCATGCTTCCTGCCGCCGTCACCGCAGCCCCCACCGAAGATACCGCCCTATTTGAATGGAACTCGAACTCTTGCAATGAAGGTTGAGGATATGTCGTCTGCGGACCACTTCGACCCGGGTACGATAAATGCTGCAACGGCAGACAACTTCAACCGGTTCTGGAAAGACTCGCAACTCCGTGCAGAGCCGTGGAATTCTACAAGTACAGCTGACGTGGTTCTGCACATTACTGTACTCAGCAAGTCGTCATCGCCGGGCCAGAGATTCAAAGACAAGCAGTTTTGGATATGGACGATAACAGCCGACTACACCATCACGGCGCAGGACGATGGCAGGCTGCTATGGCAGTTATCTCAACAGAAGATCAGCTTTCCTTTTAAGCTCAATGCCGCTTCCGCTTTTCCTTCGTGGAACTCTAACGAAGTCATCAACGCCGCCGCGTACAATCTCGCCATAAGAAGCGGCAACGCAATTCTGCTTAATTCTTCCAGACCGTCTCGGGAGTCACCATGACTGAAAAACTCCGTCCGTACCTTTTCTATGATGTCGCCATCTCCATCTGCTCCACCTGCTACGCGCGGGTAGACGCCAAAATTGTCTTTGAAGACAACAAGGTGTGGATGCTCAAGCGTTGCCCACGGCATGGACATGAGCGGGTACTTGTGGCCGATGATGTGGATTACTATCGCCGTTCGCGCGAGGTCTTTATCAAGACCCCCGAGCAGCCGATGGTCTACAACACGCCCGTCAAATATGGCTGTCCATACGACTGCGGTCTTTGCCCCGACCACGAGCAGCACAGTTGCCTCACACTGGTGGAGATCTGTGATGCCTGCAATCTCACCTGCCCTATCTGCTACGCCGGATCAGGCCAGCACCGCACGGAGTTCCGCACGCTGGAACAGATTGAAGCCATGCTGGACTGCGTGGTGCGCAATGAAAAGCAGCCCGATGTAGTCCAGATCTCAGGCGGTGAGCCAACGCTGCATCCGGATTTCTTCCGCGTGCTGGAGATGTGCAAGGAGCGCCCCATCCGGCATCTGATGGTGAACACAAACGGCATCCGTATTGCACAGGATGAAGAGTTTGCCCGGCGGCTACGGGAGTTCATGCCGCAGTTCGAGATTTATCTTCAGTTCGATTCGCTCGAGCGAGAGCCTCTGATGCAGTTGCGTGGTGCTGACCTGCGCAGCATCCGTCAAAAGGCTCTTGAGCGGCTGAACAAGTTCGGTATTTCCACAACATTGGTGGTGACCGTAGAGCGCGGCGTCAACGATGGAGAGCTTGGCGCGATTGTTGACTTTGCTCTGAAGCAGCCCGCTGTGCGTGGGGTAACTTTTCAGCCCGTGCAACAGGCCGGGCGTGTTCAGGGATTTGATTCTGCGGTGCATCGCCTGACGCTGACGGAGGTGCGGCGGCGAATTCTGGAGCAGACAAGTGTCTTTCGTCCGGAGGATTTGATTCCCGTGCCATGTCACCCGGACGCCCTCGCAATGGCCTACGCTCTGAAGCTGGGCGGTAAAACCGTCCCGCTGACCGGCATGGTCCCACCGGAGGTGTTGATCGACGGCGCACGCAATACGATCGTCTATGAGCAGGAAGCTGGGCTGCGAGACCATCTCTTCAAGCTATTCGCAACGAACCATTCGCCCAGCTCACAAGCGTCAACGCTCAAGGAACTGCTTTGCTGTCTGCCAAAGGTCTTCATTCCCAAAGACCTGGGATATAAAAACCTCTTTCGTATTCTGATTGTGCAGTTCATCGATGCCGAGGCATTTGACGTGCGCAGCGTAAAGAAGAGCTGCATCCACATTGCACATCCCGATGGAAAGCGGCTGATTCCCTTTGACACGTTCAATATGTTTTATCGAGGAGAACTGGAGACCACCAGATTGGCTGCTCTGAGGCGCGAAGAGATGGCTGCTTTCAGCGTTTAATTCCGATCCCCAGCAACGTCTGAAACTGCGGAGCCTCGGGATGTTTATCGACAATCGAAACTTCTAAATCTGTGAATCCAGCCTTGAGTAGCATCTCCTCAAGCTCGGCTTCGCCGAAACCAAGCCACTCGTCCGCGTAAAGCTCGCGAGCCTCTTCAAAGCGATGCTTGGCCAGGTCCAGAACAGCCACGCGCCCACCGGGCGCCAGAATCCGCGCAGCTTCTTTCAAAGCCAGCGCGGGATGCAGCGCATGATGCAACGACTGGGAGAAAAATACCAGATCAACCGATCCGGAATCGATCGGAAGCTCCTCCATGTCCCCTGTCCGAAACTCAATATTTTCGATTTCTGCGCGGGTCGCCTGCTCGCGTCCCACCTCCAGCATCTTTTCGCTGGAGTCAACCGCAATCACCCGTTTCGCCCGCGCCGCCAGCAGCAAGGAAAAGCTCCCATCGCCCGCGCCCAAATCGGCAATGGTCATCGGGGGCATCAACCGCAGGAGTGCCTCGGCGACGCTCTTCCAGCTTTTTCCGGGAACGTAATCTCGTCCAAGCCGCCCGGCCACGCTGTCAAAGAAGCTTCGCATCCGGTCCTGCCGCTTCTTCACCACACGACGCATCGCGGCCTGATCCGCCTCTGTTTCTTTGGTTTCGCGCGCAGCTTCGGTAAGAATTTCTGCCAGTACGCTATTCCCGTTCGCGCTGATGAGCCGGTAAAAGCTGCTCTTACCCGTTCGTCTGTCCTCGACCAGCTCCGCCTGCTTCAGTTGCGCCAGATGGGTTGAGATAGTGCTCTGGCCCATCGTCAGAATCTCCTGCAGCTCCGCAACCGAAAGCTCCTCAGATTTCAGCAACAGCAGAATCCGCAGCCGATTGGAATCGGCCGCGGCGCGGAGGATTTTCACGATAGACGGTGTTGATGGCATAGAAATTTACAAAAACCGCCCTTGACGGATCGAATCAATGTTGATACATATCAACATATCACGATACGTCGATGGAATCATCTGCACTAGACGTGAAAAGAGGACTCTTCATGGCGACAACGCTGGAAATTACCGCTGCCGATTACAAAGTGGCAGATATGAGCCTGGCCGATTGGGGCCGCAAGGAAATTGCTATCGCCGAGCACGAGATGCCCGGCCTCATGGCCATTCGCAATAAGTACGCGGCAGATAAGCCGCTCGCCGGTGTCCGCGTCACCGGTTCGCTGCATATGACGATCCAGACTGCCGTGCTCATCGAGACGCTGGTCAGCCTTGGCGCGGATGTCCGCTGGGCAAGCTGCAATATCTTCTCCACGCAGGATCACGCCGCTGCAGCCATTGCAGCCTCCGGCGTCCCGGTCTTCGCGTGGAAGGGCGAAACGCTCGAAGACTACTGGGAATGCACGTATCTGGCGCTTACTCACAAAGGCGGTACCGGCCCGCAGCTCGTCGTCGATGACGGCGGGGATGTAACGCTCCTCATCCACAAAGGCTATGAGCTTGAAGATGGCGATGGCTGGGTCAACACTCCTTCCGGCAATCATGAAGAGCAGGTCATCAAGGATCTGCTCAAGCGCATCCACGCCGAGAATCCGCAGCACTGGCACAACGTCGTCAAGGAATGGCGCGGCGTCTCCGAAGAGACCACGACAGGCGTGCACCGCCTCTATCAAATGCTCGAGAAGGGCAAGCTTCTCATCCCCGCAATCAACGTCAACGACTCGGTGACCAAGTCAAAGTTCGACAACCTCTATGGCTGCCGCGAATCTCTCGCGGATGGCATCAAGCGCGCTACGGACGTAATGGTGGCGGGCAAGGTTGCCGTCATTGCAGGCTATGGCGACGTAGGCAAGGGCTGTGCTCATTCGCTGCGCGGCATGGGCGCTCGCGTCATCGTTACTGAGATTGACCCTATCAACGCGCTGCAGGCCGCCATGGAAGGTTTCGAAGTCACCACGCTCGAGGACACGCTCGGCCGCGGTGATATTTACGTCACCACCACCGGCAACGTGGACATCATTACCTACGAACACATGCAGAAGATGAAGGATCAGGCTATCGTCTGCAACATCGGACACTTCGACAACGAAATCCAGATGGACCGCCTGAACGCGGACTCTGCTGTGAAGAAGCTCAACATCAAGCCGCAGGTGGACAAGTACACCTTCCCCGACGGCCATGAGATCTTCATTCTCGCAGAAGGCCGCCTCGTAAACCTCGGGTGCGCAACCGGCCATCCCAGCTTCGTCATGTCGAACAGCTTTGCCAACCAGACGCTGGCGCAGCTTGACCTCTGGAAAAACAAGGATGTCTACAAGGTTGGCGTCTACACGCTTCCCAAGAAGCTTGACGAAGAAGTAGCTCGCTTGCACCTTGAAAAGATTGGCGTCAAGCTGACGAAGCTCTCACAGGCCCAGGCCGACTATATCGGTGTGCCGGTCGAAGGTCCGTACAAACCGGATCACTATCGTTACTAACGTTCCCTGTGAACCGTGGGCCGCTGCTGTTGTTTGCGGCCCACGATTCACGATCGTCTGAGAACTATCTTATGACTACGCCTTGTCCCATCTCGTTTGAGCTCTTTCCGCCGCGCACTCCTGAGGCAGCGGCAAAGCTGCCTGATGTTGTCTGCCAACTCGCGGAGGCCAAGCCGCTTTACTTTTCAGTCACGCACGGCGCCGGCGGTTCGGACCAGGATGGCACCTACGAAACATTGCTGACCGTTGCGCGCTCGTGCGGCGCGGAAGCTGCGCCTCATCTCACCTGCATTGGTTCCACGCGGGAAAAAATCGGCGCACTTCTCGATCGATACCGCGAAGCTGGCGTAAAGCGCATCGTAGCCCTCCGGGGCGATTTGCCCGCCACGGCATATACTTCCGCTGCGCCTGGCGAGTTCCGATATGCCAACGAGCTTGTCGCCTTTATCCGTGAGCAGCATGGCGATCATTTCAAGATTGAAGTTGCCGCGTATCCGGAGATGCATCCGCAGGCAGCCAGTTCTGATGCGGATTTCGACAACTTCTGCCGCAAAGTGGAAGCGGGCGCCGATGGAGCCATTACCCAACTCTTCTATAACGCCGATGCTTACCTTGATTTCGTGGAACGTTGCCTGAAGGCCGGCATTACGATTCCCATCACTCCTGGCATCATGCCAATCACGGGCTTTGCCAATATCGTTCGGTTCACAGGCGGCTGCGGCGCGGATCTGCCTCGCTGGATCAAGCTGCGGCTCGAAGCCCTGCAGGACGACAAGCCAGCCCTTCTTGACTTCGGTTTAGGCGTCGTCACACGTCTTTGTGAGACATTGCTCAGAAACGGGGCTCCCGGCCTGCACTTTTACACCATCAATCAGGCAGACCCCTCCCTCCGCCTCTGGGCCAACCTGTCGATCGCGGCCGAAGCACGGGCGTAGAAGCTTTCAGGTCCCCGGATCTCCCCCGCCGTTTTCGGCGCAGAGTTGCCCGTGAGCCCTCAAGCCCCCCTCTGGATACCAAGTAAAGGATTTCTGATAGCCAAAGTAACGTATTACTTCTGGATGCGCAATAAGAAAATCGTTTTTCCGAGATTTTTTTAGAATTATTTCTTCCGTTTAGTTTCGGGATGGGCTTGGACGTTTTCCCGCGCCAGTTACCCGAATCTCATACAAGCGTGGCCAGAGCTTCCCGGTTACAAACAAGCGGTCATGGGCTGCATCATAGGCAATCCCGTTCAGTACTGCTTCCGGCGAGGAGTGCAGATTCGCGGGAAGCAATCCGGTCAGGTCGATCCACCCCAGCACTGCACCGGTTTTCGGCGAAATCCGCGCGATCCGGTCCGAGTGCCACACGTTGGCGTAAATCTCTCCGTGCACCAACTCCAGTTCGTTTAGCTCCGTTATGGCCTTGCCGTGATCTTTTACTGTCAGGCGCCGCAACTCGTGCATTGTCGATGGATCCAAAAAGTGCAGGTCCGCCGTTCCGTCGCTCAGGATCAGTTCTTTGCTGTCGCTTGTCAGGCCCCATCCTTCCCACGGATAATTCAGCGTCTTCAGCAAGCGAAAGCTGAATCGGTCATAGACAAACGCTCTGTGCTCCTGCCACGTGAGCTGGATCAGTGTGCTGCCCCACGTTGTCAATCCCTCAGCGAAGTATTCCTTCGCTATCGGCTGCTGTTGGAGTATCTTCCCTGTCTCAAGATCGACCATCCGCAGGGAGGATTGACCGTATTCGCCTGCGCTTTCGTACAAGTGGCCGTCGACGAAGATGAGTCCCTGGGTAAAGGAGTGTGGATCGTGCGGATATGTATGGACAACTTTGTAGTCCTGCGCCTGAGTGGACGCGGAGACGAGCGTACATAGAAAAATCAGCGCAACGCGAAGGAAGGGAAGCCGCATTAATTTACGTCGTCGGCAATCAACGCCTGTACGGGCGGGTTCGTCGTCAACTGGCTATCTACTGCCACCACGGTACGTACTTCTCCACCGACTAGTGCCAGGGCGGTTGAGGTGTACTTTGGCGTTACCGTGCCGGTGGGGGTAATGACCATTGTGACTGTCGTAGAGGTAAAGCTGATGTAAGCGGTAGAAGCGCCGACGGCCAGATTCGTCACCAGCGGAATCGTATCCGTAATCTCGCTTCCGCTTGGCACCATGTAGATATCCACTGCTCCGGTGCGCGGAGCCTGGTTGAGAAACCGGAATGTCGAATGGCCGCTCGCTGCCTGTGTCTGCTGGTCTTCAAGCACGGTCACCACGTATTGCGTGGAGGATTGCCCGTTGTCTGTGATGAAGACCGTGTGCTGTGTGGCCGCCCCCAGCGTGGCGGCGGCAGAGGCTGTCGGAGTTGTCCCCGTTACAGGCGACACTTTCACTACCGTGGCTGCTGAAGGAGTTACCGTGCCGTAGTTCGAAATGTATCCCTGGGCGATGTTGCCCGCGAAAAGGTCATTCTCGATATAGACATTCGCTGGAGGAGCAATATAGGAGGCATCGATGACGCGCACCAGTGCTGTGGCTGTGTATCCCTGCACGTTCTGGCATCCTGCAACGCCAAAGGCCGCCAACAGAGCGCATGCGACCGTGGCTGCCAGCTTTACTGCACCCAATCTGCCGCCAGCCTGTTTGTTCCACTCCATCATCATCATCCTGAGTTTAGGCCTTCTCCTGATGGTAACTGGATGGGATGCATTTCCGGTAACTCTTTTGTGCAATCGAGCCGTATGGACATAGCCCGGCAACAGCGCCGCTTAAGGTGGATGCACCCTGCGTTTCAGCCTGCGCCCATGTAAATAAACCGCGCCAGAAAGAGTGCAGCCAGAAGATACAGCAGCCAGTCCTGCCGGCGGATTTTAAGGGTTAGCAGATGCAGCAGCGCCCAGGAGATGACGCCGAAGCCAAGCCCGTTGGCGATCGAGTACGTAAACGGAATTGTGACCAGCGTTAGAAACGCCGGAACCGCGACGAGGGGGTCAGTCCATGGGATATCCGTAATCGTCGCCACCATGAGTGAGCCTACAAGGATCAGCGCCGGCGCTGTAGCGGCCTGCGGAACAATCCCGATAAAAGGCGCAAATCCTATGGTGCCCAGAAACAATAGCCCGGTCACAATTGCCGTGATGCCGCTTCTGCCGCCGGCTGCTACGCCGGCTGTGGACTCTACGTAGCTGGTGACAGTCGAGGTGCCTGCCAGAGATCCTGCAACTGTGGCTGCCGCGTCCGCAAAGAGAATCCGGTTGAGTCGCGGAATGGAGTGATCCGGCGCAATCAGCCCGGCGCGCTTGGTTACGGCTACCAGTGTGCCGAGGTTGTCAAAGAGATCCACAAAGAAGAAGACAAAAATAATCTCGAGCAATCCCCGGCCGAGCGCGGCGGGAATGTCGAGCTTGAATGCCGTTTGAGTCAGCGCTGCAATGCCACCCGTCGCTGGAGTCCAGTGAACAAGGTTGTAAAAGTCAGGCTGGCCGGACAGCGCCGCGTGCAGTACCCAGGAAAGACCGGTGATCGCCAGCACGCCAATCAGAATGGACCCGCGCACCTTTTTCACTTCGAGGGCTGTCATGATCATGAGCCCGAGAAGCGAGAGCCATGCCGTCGGGTTGCGGATATTGCCCAGGCCTACGAGCGTGGCGGGATCGCGTACGATCAGACCCGCGTGTTGAAAACCGATGAACGCGATGAAGAGTCCGATTCCGCTGGCAACCGCCGCGTACAACTCATGCGGAATGGCCCGCAGAATCATCTGCCGGATACCTACGCCGGTGAGCGCCAGAAACACTACACCGGAAATGAAGACCGCGCCCAGCGCTGTCTGCCAGGGCACGTGCATCTTGAGGCAGACCGTGTAGGCGAAGTACGCGTTCAGTCCCATCCCCGGCGCAAGTGCAATCGGGTAACGGGCTACGATGCCCATCAGGATGGAACCGAAGGCTGCTGACAGGCATGTGGCCGCGGTGACTGCGGGCAAGGGAAGTCCGGCATCGGCAAGAATGGACGGGTTTACCAGGACAATGTAGGCCATGGTAACGAAGGTCGTTACTCCGGCCAGAATCTCCGTCCGCCAATTGGTTCCCAGTTGTTCAAATTCAAAATAGCGCGCGAGCGGCTGCAGCATGGATTCCCTTAAGAAGACCACACCTGTCGAAAACACCCAATAGTTTTTCCGTAAGGATTTTTCGCTTTAGGCTCATGGCTTAGAGCGGCTTCGCTTGCGGATTTGCCGCGGATGCGCTTGTTTGCGCGGGCGTGGTGGTGAGGGTTGCCCAATGGTTCTCAATCGCCGTGGCTACCTCGCGGTTCCCCTGCATGTTGAAGTGGGAATGGTCACGCAGAAGAACACTTGCGGGATTCGATCTGGATATATAAGGTCCGATGTAGAGAAACGGAACATTGTTTTTCGCTGTCCACTCTGCAATGACTTCTTTGGCCACCTCGGCTTTTCTGTCCGCCACCGGGTCCTTATATGACCCTGGGAAGGGGATGAAGAGGATGGAAAAAGGAGTGTTGTTCTGCTGAAGGTAGGCGCGCATTTCATCGAGATTTCGCAGATTCTGCTGAATCACGGCAGCATCATCATCCACAACCAATCCGGGATCCTGGTAGGTGGCTCCCTGGAGCAACGGAATGTGATGCTTTTTGAAGGTCTTTTGCAGCATGGGCTCGGCGACGCGGAACCATAGTTCCTCATATCCCGACTTCGGGTTGAATTCAACAGAAGGAATGCCGTAGTTGTAGGGCTTTGGAGCGACCGGCTGCGCGGGGTCTCCATCATTGAGCACGAGGATGACGCGGTCTGCCTGAACCGTGCCGTGTTCCTTGAGATATGCCAGTTCATTGGTAATGGCCCATCCGCTGATGGCGCCATCCATTACCTCTACGGGTTGATGCACGATGGACGGAAGCTCGCGGCGTATGAGGTCAGTGAATATCTGCGACTGGTCGATCTGCGTTGTGCCGTAGGTGATGGAATCTCCGAGGAAATAAATGCGGAGTGTACCGGAGGGCTTTACGGGCGAGATGGGCATGGAGCGCATGCCGAACTGATTGGTATCCACGTGCGCGACGGCGCTGTCACTCAATGGCCACATACGGCGCACGTGCTGATTGGGGAGCAGTTCGTACTGCGTAATGTCATTGAGGCGGACGAGTGCCGGGTGACCGAAACCGAGGATCTGGAGGATCACCTCGCCAAGCACGGCGAGAACGAGCAGCACCCCACAGATGATCAGGAAGCGTTTCAACGGCTTACGAGAACTTGGCATAGTCGCAGGACCACTCCTTTGTAAATTATGAGAGTTTCTTTTCTCTTTATGGTTCAAAAGTGCAGATTGCTTTAAGGCGTTTATTACTTTGAGTGCAAAGATTAACGGGAAGCGAGCAGCCGGGCTGCGTCTTTCGCAAAGTATGTCACGATAAAGTCCGCTCCGGCACGCTTAATGCCCATGAGGGACTCGAGCATGGCGCGGTCGCGCTCCAGCCAGCCTTTTTCAAATGCTGCATGCAGCATGGAGTACTCGCCGGAGACCTGATAGGCGCCCATCGGTACATCAAAACGCTCGCGGGCGGCGTGCACCACGTCGAGGTACGGCATGGCCGGCTTCATGAGGATCATGTCCGCGCCTTCTGCCAGGTCGAGCTCGATCTCGCGCATGGCTTCGCGCAGGTTGGCTCCATCCATCTGGTAGCTTCTGCGGTCGCCGAATTGCGGGGCGGAGTCGGCTGCCTCGCGGAAGGGACCGTAGAAGGCTGAAGCGAATTTCGACGCATAGCTCAGGATCGGCGTCTGCGTCTGGCCGCTCGCATCGAGCGCTGCGCGAATTGCCGAGACGCGGCCGTCCATCATGTCGCTGGGTGCAACGATGTCCGCACCTGCCTGGGCGAGGCTGGCTGCGGTTTTGGCAAGCAGCTCCACTGAGGGATCGTTGTCGACCTCCCAGCCTGCGCCGGTTTCATGAATCAGGCCGCAATGGCCGTGGCTGGTGTACTCGCAGAGACAGACATCCGCGATGAGCACCAGGTTTTTTGCTGCGTTTGATGCTTTGAGCGCCCGGAGTCCCTGCTGCACAATTCCGTTGGCATCCCATGCGCCTGTGCCCTGCTCGTCCTTCGATTCCGGCAGGCCGAAGAGAAGCAGGCCGCCGATGCCGAGGGAGGCGGCTTCTTCGGCTTCCTTGAGGGCCTCGTCAATGGAGAGATTGAAGACGCCGGGCATGGAGCCGATGGCTTTCCGCACGCCCTGGCCGGGACAGAGAAAGAGCGGATAGATCAGGTCTCCCGGGTTGAGCGTGGTTTCGCGCACCAGGGCGCGCAGGCTTTCAGTGCGGCGCAGCCGGCGCATGCGATTTTCAGGAAAGCTCATGGGACGATTGTAAATACAGTGGTTGGTGGTTCGTTATTCGCGGCTTGTTCGTACATTCCGTTCTTCACTGGGACAGGGAAGGTGGGGGGGAGGGGGTACCTGACATGCCCTGCCCGGCCACAGACCCACAGACTCTGTGGATAAGGAAAAAACAGCACCTGTCCACGTAAACAACTCATATATATAAGCTTAAGTGCGATTTTCTGCGTTTTTTAATGTGTTCGCTTTTTGTACGCTTTACCTGGAAAGAACGAACGGCCTGAATCGATGAGGATTCAGGCTGTGGTTTTTCTCTACTGATTCTGATTAAAGCACAAACGGGCCTAATTATGTGAAAACTATCTTGAGGCCGGGCACGGTACGAAAGGGCATTGGACTAAAGTAATGTGCTCCGCGAGTAACGTGCTTCGCGGGGGCCTGGCATTTACAACCGGTCGTACAAAGTCGAATTTCGGTAGCCCAGCAGAGTCACCATGGTCCAGATGGCTACGGCGGTGCCGAACGGGAAGAAGTGCACCAGGTTGAGAACTGCGGCGATGATGGCGACTACCCGGCCCCAGGGCGCGCGTTCCATCAGGCCCCATCCCGCAGCGGCTGCAAGGGCTGAACGGAAGAGCAGAATGACCCATGCAAAGCGCATCCAGACCATGGGGAACAAGTCATGGCCGAGGGGCCAGTCATTGCCGTGCATCCACCAGTGGTTGGAGAGCGCGGCGTGGGCAAAGGCCAGTCCCATTGTGCCGAGAAAAAATCCCAGCCCCGCATAGATGAACCAGACGATGCTTAATGCGCGTATCTGGCCGGAAAAGTTGTGCAGTTGTAATTCGTAGCCGGGAATGCCTGCCGGAGCGGCTGCCATCATTATGGGCCGTCCGCATTGCGGGCAAAAGGTCTGTCCGGGAGTGAGTCCAATACCGCATCCGCTGCAATACATTGCGCATGCCTCCTCGTCACAAGGATGCTGTACGCAAAGACGCGGCTGGCGGTTCCAGACTACTGCTTGAAGGAGATGTCCTTCTTTGCCACGGTGACGCGCTTGCGTTCCCAGCGCTCCTCGTGGCGGTCATCGCGGAAGATAAGGCCGGTGACGTTTCCTTTAGAGTCGCGCTCGACGAGAAGACGCGTCCAGTAGCCGCCCAGGGGGTAGAAGAAGGAAGCCGGGGACTCGGCCTCCAGCGCGGTGATCTGGCCGTGCGGATCGCGCTCAAAGAGCTGATCTCCCTGGCGGTAGATTGTGGAGGCAAGATGGCCGTCCGTGTCGTGATACTCGCCTACGATGAGGTCGAGCGCTGCCGCCGTCAGCCTGACTGCCACCGGGTGCATGGGAATCACGACGCGCTCGGCGAATGGTTGATTTACCTGGGCAATCTGAGCCGGGTCAGTGGGATTGAGCCGGTGCGTGAGGAGCCAGTGGGGCAGCTCGGGCTCATTGAAGGCTCGCGACCAGGAATCGTGCTGCAGGCCCTGATAGATCCAGAGGCGCACGTGACCGCCATTTGCCTTGATGCCGGTGTACATCATTTCGCTCTCTTTGGGGGGCACTACCGGATCGTCACTGCCGTGGAAGAGCCATATCGGTGTGTGGCCAACGGAGCGAATGTAATCGTTTGGCAGGGTTGCGGCCTCCTGCCAGCGCTCCGGCGCGTAGCTCCAGAAAATGCCGCCTGAGGCGATGGCGATGGCTGCCCAGCGTCTGGGGTAGAGCTTGGCCAGCTCCCAGGCTCCGTAGCCGCCCATGGAAAGGCCCGTCAGATAGGTGCGGTCGGGATCGGTGTGGAACTCTTCCTGCTCCTGATCGAGCTCGGCCATGGCCAGCGTGAGCATGTCGGGGTCGGTCCAGAAGTTGGGATACGGACACTGCGGCAGCACGATTACGAACGGCCAGCGCTCGGGGTGGTCGCGCAATGCCATGGGCAGGCCGATCTGGGTTTGCCACATGCCTTCCCCGCCACGCTCACCGCGGCCGTGCAGAAAGAGCGCAATGGGCCAGGGCTTTTTGTCGTCGCGGCGGAATTCGTCTGGGAGGTAGACCTGAAAGCGATAGGTGGCCCCGTGGAACTCGATGCGGCGGTTGAGGAAACCCGTTTCCTGCGGGGGGACCGGCTTGGGTTTGCCTGCGCTCCCAGAGGGCGTGGAACTGCTTGCGCCGGCGGAGAGAAATCCGCTGGTCAGCATGAGGCAGGCTGTCAGGAGTCGCACGCGAAACTGCATGTGTGATTCCCATCATAAAAGCATCTGTCAAATTTCAAACGCTAAAAACTCAACTGCAGATGGATGGATGCAGGTTTTTGCGGATTCCGATGCACCGTACCTTGCGGAAGCTATCCCATCTTTTGAGACAGAGGGGTATAGGAGAAAGCCCGACGGCATGGGCTTGCGGCACCACATTGGAACTCTCTTTCTTTCTGCGGATTACATCATGAGATTCGGGCCCGATTTTTTTGTCGAAAACACGTGTGACCTGCAACCCAGACGGGGGTCGGCTGCTATAGTAATTTTTCGGGGTTACCATCTATCAGCTGGTCCTTAACCCCTTCCTATAGAAGCAACGCAAGTTTGCATGCAGGCACATAGGGCTTGTGTTCGCTCGTAGTAAAAGAGCGTACCCAGAGCTACATAACAACTGCAGGTTTGTACCACGTAGGTTTAGTACCAAGGGAAAGCATTCATGGCGCAGATATTTGACCGCAGCTCTAACGCGCTGGCTCGGATGAGCCTCGTGCTGACAGGGTTGATCGTGATAGCCCTGGGAGTCTCGCTGGATCAGTTGCAGCGTTCGCCCTGGGTCACGCGGCAGGGGCAGCGCGCGGATCAGCCCGTGCCGTTCAGCCATAAGCACCACGTGCAGGGCCTCGGCCTTCAGTGTCAGTACTGTCACACGACAGTCGAGAAGTCGAGCTACGCGGGGATTCCACCCACCAAGACCTGCATGAACTGTCACTCGCAGATCTGGACCAACGCACAGCTGCTCGAGCCGGTTCGCCAGAGCTGGGCGACGGGCAAGTCCATTAACTGGACGCGCGTGCATGACCTTCCTGACTTTGCTTACTTCAGCCACGAAATTCACGTAAATAAGGGCATGGGCTGCGCCACCTGTCACGGGCGCGTGGACCAGATGCCGCTGATGTATGCCCAGAACACGCTCCAGATGGAGTGGTGCCTGGACTGCCATCGCAATCCCTCGAAGAACATTCGCCCGACGAGCCAGATTTACAACATGGCGTGGGAGAAGCCCTCTTCGGATCGCCCGGTATGGTGCGCTGTGAAGGATGGCAAGAGTGACGGACCGACGGCGCAGTCCGTAGATTGCGTGACGAAGGATCCGAAGGAATCAGGCCCGCAGGTGGCCCTGATGCAGACCGCCGACAAGGGTATGGCGACGGATGCGCCGGCTGCGATGCTTCCTGCTGCGCTGGACTGGCAGAAGTTCGACAGCCAGGACGCGCTGGGACACTTTCTGGTGAAGCAGTACAAGATTCGCACTCCGCGTGACCTTACAAGCTGCGAGGTATGCCACAGATGAGCAATCTGACGAGCAGCTTTGGGATGGAACCGGAAGGCAATGGAAACAACTTTATGGGGAGCAGTGTGGATAACGAAAACAAGCATCCGCAATCTGCCAACTCCGCGCCAATGACGCTGGTGCAGGTGCGCGAGAAGCTGAAGAGCACGAAGGGCAAGAAATACTGGCGTTCGGTGGACGAGCTGGCCAATACGTCGGAGTTTCAGGCCGCTGTGGAACGCGAGTTTCCGGCTGCCGCTCAGGAGTGGGTCGATCCGGTTTCGCGCCGCGGATTCATGAAGCTGATGGGCGCTTCGATGGCGCTGGCCGGGCTGGCCGGTTGCGCGAAGCAGCCCGATGAGCCGATTTATCCGTATGTAAAGGCTCCTGAGGATCTGATTCTCGGCAAGCCGAATTACTTTGCTACGGCGGTTCCTTTTGTGACGGGCGCGCTGCCGGCGCTTGTGAAGGCGGATTCCTTCCGTCCTATTAAGGTGGACGGCAATCCGGAGCATCCTTATAACCTGGGCTCCTCGGATGTGTTTGCGCAGGGTTCGCTGCTGGATCTTTATGATCCGGATCGCTCGCAAAAAGCTACCTTTGATGGGGAAACTCGTGAGTTTACCGAGTTCGTTGCGGCTTTTCATCATGCGGTTACCGAATCCAAGGACGGCAGCGGCATCTACTTCCTGAGCGCGACGGTGACTTCGCCGACGCTGGCTCGCCAGTGGAGCGAGGTGCAGAAGGCTTTCCCGAAGGCGAAGCTGGTGCAGTACGATCCAGCGGTTGCGGGAACGTTTTTGCAGGGCGGCGGCGCGACGCAGTACAACCTGGCCGATGCCGACGTGATTGTTTCGCTGGATGCGGATTTCCTTTCGGGCGCTGCGTATCCGGGCTTCCACAAGCTGGTTCGTGAGTACGCGACTCGCCGGAAGAGCCCTGGGACGCTGAACCGCCTGTACACGATTGAGTCCTCGACGACTACGACGGGCATGAAGGCGGAGCATCGGCTGGCTCTTCGCGCGAGCGAGATTCCGGCTTTTGCAGCGGCGCTGGCTGCGGCGGTTGGGGCTTCGGGTGTTTCGGCTCCTTCGTATAGCTGGACCGGTGAGCAGCAGAAATTTCTTGCGGCCCTGGCCAAGGATTTGAAGGCGAACGCCGGCAAGTCGGTTGTGATTCCGGGGCTGTATCAGGATCCTTCGGTTGCTGCGATTGCGGCTTCGATCAACCAGGCGCTTGGGAATACCGGCAAGACGGTGATTGTTTCTTCGCAGCCGGTGAATCCGATTCCGAGCGATCAGATTGCGGATATCAAGGCGCTGGTTGCCGACCTGAATGCGGGCAAGGTGGATTGGCTGGTCATGCTGAACACCAACCCGATCTACAACGCGCCTGCCGATCTTGAGTTTGCTACCGCTTTCGGCAAGGCGAAGACTACGGTGCACCTTGGCTCGCATCTGGATGAGACCGGACAGATTGCTGATTGGCATATTCCGGCTGCGCATGCGCTGGAGTCGTGGTCCGATGCACGCAGCTATGACGGCACGGTGAGCATCGTTCAGCCGCTGATCGAACCGCTGTATGGCGGCAAGACTGCGCATCATGTTTTTCAGGCGCTGCTCAATGAGCCGCTGACCAGTCCTTACGATGCGGTTCGCGAGACTGCGAAGGGCACGATCAAGGGTGATTTTGAGACTGGCTGGCGCAAGGCTCTGCATGATGGCTGGATTGATGGTTCGGCTTCCACCTCGGGCGCGGCTGCAGTTGGGGCATTCCCGACGGCGGTGAATGCTGCCAAGGGTGCTGTTCCGACTCCTTCGCCGAAGGATGCGATTGAAGTAATCTTCCGTCCCGATCCGAATATTTATGACGGGCGCTACTCGAACGTGGGCTGGCTGCAGGAGCTGCCCAAGCCGGTTACGAACCTGAGCTGGGATAACGCGGCTATCGTTTCAGGCGCTACGCTGACGAAACTCGGCGTTGAAGAAGACGACATTCTGGAGATCACGGTGAATGGCCGCAAGGTCAAGGCTCCGGTGATTGTCGCTCCAGGGCATCCGGATAATTCGGTTACGGTGTACCTCGGATATGGCCGCCAGTTTGCGGGCCGCGTGGGTTCCGGCGCCGGCTTTAATGCCTACCTGATCCGCACCACGGACGCTCCGTTCTATGCCACGGGCTCGGTCAAGAAGGTCGAGGGCAAGTGGGGCATAGCGATCACCAAGTCGCACTTTCAGGATCATCGCGGCGAGAAGTTCGGCCAGCAGGGCAACGGCAACAACTCGCTCGAAGCCGATGAGGCTATCGGCGAGCGCGGCATTATCCGCTACGCCACGCTGGATGAGTATAAGCAGCATCCGGGCTTTGCCAACGAGATCGACGAGAAGCACAAGGGCTACGAAAAGACCGAGATGGGCACGTCGATGTTCCCGAACTGGAGCTACACGGAGGGCAATGCGTGGGGCATGTCGGTGGACATGAACTCCTGCACGGGCTGCAATGCCTGCATCGTGGGCTGCTATGCGGAGAACAACATTGCGGTGGTCGGCAAGCAGCAGGTTCGTGTAGGCCGCAACATGCAGTGGCTTCGCATCGACACTTATTTTGAAGGCGATCTGGCTGCACCGCGCGCACACTTTCAGCCGATGACCTGCCAGCACTGCGAAAACGCGCCGTGCGAACAGGTTTGCCCGGTGGGCGCAACGGTTCACACGCCGGAAGGCCTCAATACGATGGTCTATAACCGCTGCGTGGGCACCCGCTACTGCTCCAACAACTGCCCGTACAAGGTGCGCCGCTTCAACTTCCTGCTCTTCTCCGACTTTGAGACCGAGAGCCTGAAGCTGATGCGCAACCCGGATGTTTCGGTCCGCTCGCGCGGCGTGATGGAGAAGTGCAGCTACTGCGTGCAGCGCATCCAGGCGGCCAAGATCGATTCCGACAAGGAAAACCGCGCCATTCGCGATGGAGAGATCCAGACGGCCTGCCAGCAGGCATGCCCGGCGCAGGCGATCACCTTCGGCAATCTCAACGACAAGGACAGCAGGGTAGCGAAGCTTCGCGCCGACGAGCGCACCTACCAGGTTCTTGCCGATATCAATACCCGTCCCCGCACCACGTATGTGGCTGCGGTGATCAACCCGAACAGCGAACTCGAAGAAACGCCGGTGGAACACGCGCCGGTGAAGGGTTAAGCCACGATGGCAACGAGCGAACTGAAACCTGGCAATCCGGATTACGGCCGCTGGATCGATCCGGCGACCGGAGAGTACCGGGTACTCGAGCCCGGACAGGACTTTAAGTCTGTCACCGCCAAGATCAGCGATATTGTGCTGACGCCGCATACGCCTCTCGGCTGGTTTGCGCTCTTCGGCATTGGCGGCGCTGTCGCCACCTTCCTGCTGACCGCCGTTACCTGGCTCTTTCTCAAGGGCACCGGTATCTGGGCCATCACGCAGCCTGTGGCGTGGGGCTTTGCCATTATCAACTTCGTCTGGTGGATCGGTATCGGCCATGCCGGTACGCTGATCTCGGCCATTCTGCTGCTCTTCAAGCAGGGCTGGCGTAACTCCATCAATCGCTTTGCCGAGGCCATGACGATCTTTGCGGTCGTCTGCGCCGGCATGTTCCCGCTGATTCACGTTGGCCGTCCGTGGCTGGGTTACTGGCTGCTGCCGTACCCCAACTCGATGACGGTGTGGCCGCAGTTCCGTTCGCCGCTGCTCTGGGACGTTTTTGCGGTTTCGACGTACGCTACGATCTCGGTGGTCTTCTGGTACATCGGCATGGTGCCGGATTTCGGCACCTTGCGCGACCGCGCGAAGAGCCCGATGGCGCAATATTTTTACGGACTCATCTCGCTCGGCTGGCGCGGCTCGGTCCGCCACTGGATCCGGTATGAGACAGCATCGCTGCTGCTGGCCGGTCTGGCTACGCCGCTGGTGCTTTCGGTACACACGGTCATCAGCTTCGACTTCGCGGTGGCTACCCTGCCGGGCTGGCACACGACGATCTTCCCGCCCTACTTCGTCGCCGGCGCTATCTATTCGGGCTTTGCGATGGTGCTTACGCTGGCGATTCCGCTGCGCAAGTTCTATCACCTGGAAGCGCTGGTTACCGAGCGCCATCTCGACAACATGGGCAAGGTCATGCTCGGCACCGGCCTGATTGTTGCGTACGGCTACGGCATGGAAGTCTTCATGGCCTGGTACTCGGCTTCGCACTGGGAATTCTTCATGATGTGGAACCGCATGTTCGGACCCATGGGCTGGTCGTACTGGGTGCTCATTTTGTGCAATATCGCGATTCCGCTGACGCTGCTCTGGTCGCGCAAGCTGCGCACCAACGTTACGTTCATGTTCCTGATTTCGATTGTGGTGAATACGGGCATGTGGTTTGAGCGCTTCGTCATCGTTGTGACCAGCCTCTACCGCGATTACCTGCCGTCAAGCTGGGGCACCTACCGCGCCACCAAATGGGATTACATGACGTACATCGGAACCCTGGGTCTGTTTACCGCGCTGTTCATGCTGTTTGTGCGCTTCCTGCCCATGATTCCCATGAACGAGATCAAGATGATGCTGCCGGGGGCCAAGATCAAGCCCAAAGAAGCGGTAGCGGGAGAGAGCCACTAATGCCTCCTCGGGAAGGAACCTACGGCCTGCTGGCCGAATTCGACACGCCCTCCGACCTGGTACGCGCGGCCCAGAAGGCGCGCCACGATGGATGGCGCAGACTGGACTGCTACACGCCCTATCCAGTGGAAGAGGCGGCGGAAGCTATCGGCTTTCATCGCAACAAGGTGCCGCTTGTCACGCTCATTGGTGGATTGATGGGCCTGGTGGCCATGTTCTCGCTGGAAACCTGGGTCTCGACGCTGGCTTACCCGCTCAATATTGCCGGGCGCCCTACGTATTCCTGGCCGGCCTTCATTATTCCGGCCTACGAGTGGACGATTCTCTGGGCCGGCTTGTCGGCGGCCTTCGGCATGCTGGCATTGAACGGCCTGCCGAGCCCGTATCACCCGCTCTTTAATGCACCCAATTTCCGCGCCGGTGCGCTGGATGACAAGTTCTTCCTGTGCCTGGAGGCTCTGGACCCCAAGTTCGATCTGGTCGATACCCGTGCTTACCTGGAAACACTGGAGCCGGTTTCGGTTGTGGAGGTGGAGTACTGATGCACAGGGATCAGAGGTCAGAGATCAGAGATCAGTTCCGCCCCGCTTCGCGAATGGGTAAGCCGTTGGCTTTCGCATCGCTGGCTGCTTTACTTGCGCTCGCCGGTTGCCGTCAGGACATGCAGAATCAGCCCAAGATTTATCCGCAGCGCGGCTCGGCGATGTTTGACGATGGCCGTGGCGCGCGTCCGCAGATTGTGAACACGGTGGCTCGCGGCCAGCTGCATGACGACAGCTACTTCTACACCGGCGTTGTGCCGGGAGCGAATGGCTATCGGGAAGAGCGCAACGAGCTTCCGGCGGAGATTCCGCTGACGATAGATGTGCTGAAGCGCGGGCAGGAGCGCTACAACGTGTATTGCACGCCTTGCCACTCGCGCGTGGGGAATGGTCTTGGCGAGATTGTGCAGCGTGGTTACAAGCCGGCTGCCAATCTGCATGACCAGGTGCGTACCGCACAGCCGCTCTCGCACTATTTCTGGGTGATGAGCAATGGCTACGGCGCGATGCCGGATTATTCGTCGCAGCTTACGCCGGCGGATCGCTGGGCGGTTGCGGCTTATATCCGCGCGCTGCAGCTTAGCCAGGCAGCGAGCCAGGGCGATGTGCCCGCTGGCGCCCAGGTGGAGAACCTCAAGGACATTGCAACGCAGCAGGGGCTGCCAGCAAGCTATGCAGCACCGTGGAGCCTTCCCGCTACTGCCATACAGGCCTATCCGAGCATCGACAAGGAAGGCAAGCCGGGCATGGCTCCGGCAAATCCGGCGGACCCGTTTATCAAGGTTCCGGCAGGTAAGTAGAAGCTGAGTTAGTGCAGGCAAGGAAACGAACGGAAGACGAGGATTGAAGGACGAATCGATGGCTCACGAATCTCACACGAAGACGCTGCCCGCCGATCTGAGCGCACCTCCGGTGGTGAACATCTGGAGAATGCGCGCGTTGATCGTCGGCGTGGTCTTCTCGGTTATCGCAGCGGGTCTGGCCTTCGCTGACGGGTCCATTGACCATCTGCTGCGCGGCTGGCTGCTCGGCCTTGTGCTTACCTTCGGCTTCGCTGTCGGCGGTCTTGCGCTCCTGATGGTGCAATACGTTACCGGCGGCAAGTGGGGCCTGCTTCTTCGTCGTCCGCTGGAAGCGATGAGCCGCACGCTTCCGCTGATCTTTATTTACTGGCTGCCGATCGCCTTCTTCCAGGGCAAGCTGTACATGTGGGCTAACCACGGCATTGTGGACAAGGCCAAGAGCCTCGGTCAGATCACACAGGAACAGGTGGAAGCCATCGACCACGCCATCCAGTGGAAGGCTCCGATGCTGAATCCCACGTCCTTTATCGTGGTCAGCATTCTGTGCTTCGCCATCTGGGGCTTCTATACGTGGCGGCTCAACTCGCTTGCGCTGCAGCGCGACGCCGATTCCCCCGCGAACACGCCGATGTGGATCAAGAAGTTTGAGAACATCTCCGGTCCCGGCGTTCTCATCTATTCGCTGACCATGACGGCTGCGGTTATCTACTGGGTCATGTCGCTGGATGTCACCTGGTACTCGTCGGTGTATGGGCTGCTGTTCCTAGTGGGACAGGGCTACCAGTGCCTCGCCTTCGGCATCCTGATCTCGATTACGCTTTCGCAGTACGAGCCGTTCAAGACCATCCTGCGGCAGACAGAGCAGCACGATCTCGGCAAGTTCACCATGGCCTTTGTCATGCTGAACATCTATCTCGGATTTGCGCAGTTCCTGATCATCTGGTCGGGTAACCTGCCGGAAGAGATTCCCTGGTATCTGGATCGCATTCGCGGCCACTGGGGCATCATCATTACGCTCGACTTCATCTTCCATTGGCTTATCCCGTTCTCGCTGTTGCTCTCGCGGGATATCAAGCGGAACAAGAAGCGCATGATCCGCGTCTGCCAGTGGATGATTTTCGCGAAGGCCTTCGATCTTTTCTGGCTGATTGAGCCGAACTTCAAGGATGCCGCGCGCAACCTGCATTTCTCCGCGGGAATTCTTGAGTACATCGCCGTCCCCGTGGCCCTGGTGGCCTTCTGGTTCGCCTTCTTCACCACGCGCCTGCAGACTCGTGCGCTGGTGGCGACCAACGACCCGCACGTGGCGGAGATTCTGGAGCCTGAACATGCACACGCCTAAAGGTCACAGCCCCGAACCCGTTGACGCCTCGCATGGCTATGAGCGGTCCGATGTAGGAGTGAAGGGCATCATCGTCTTCCTCGTGGCGCTCTCCATTCTCGTCGCCGTTACTGCAGTGCTTTGCATTGGTATCGGCAAGGTGATTCACACCGTGCTCAATCGCGAGGATGGGCCGAATTCCCGTTGGGCGAAGACGGCGGATGTTCGCGACCTGGGCAACCTGGCGAACAATCCTGAGATCCAGAGCAAGGTGCAGAAGCTTACGCAGCAATTTCCTGAGCCGCGCCTCCAGAGCGACCAGGGAGACGGTGCGCAGGATATTTCCGAGTTGCACCAGCGCGAGGATCTGCTGCTCGAGCACTACTCAAAGGTGGATGGATCGGACAAGATTCGCATTCCGATTGAGCAGGCAATGGAGTTGATCGCGAAGAAGGGTTTGCCTGCGGCGTCTGCTGCAAACACGGCGAAGCCCATGACGGGCGATCACGTCCCCTCCGTCGCAGCGCCGCTCACCACAGGATTTGCACTTACAGGCTACGAGCAGGACCAGGAAAAACTGAAGCAGGCCGAGCAGGCACGGCCCGAGAAGTAACGCAGAGAACCGGATCAGAAGTATCGGGAGTTTAGGGATGTTGATGCAGAGCACAATTCGGAGCGTTTACCGCGGGGCGATCTTTACCGCCGGCGCTGCGCTTGTGCTTGCATCGGGAGTGCATGCGCAGGTGGCTGGATACGGCGAGAAGCAGATGGGGCCGGTGAATGAGAAGCCTTCCATTACGCAGAAGATTTCGATCTCGCAGCACCTGAATCAGTCGCTTCCGCTGAGCACGGTCTTTACGGATGAGACCGGCAAACAGGTTTCGCTTGCCAGCTACTTCGGACAGAAGCCTGCGATTCTCGCTCTCGTGTATTACCAGTGCCCGATGCTTTGCTCGGAAGAACTGAACGGGCTTACCGGCGCCATGCTGATGGTGGACGAGAAGCCTGGCCGTGACTTCAATGTGATTGTCGTCAGCATCGATCCCACGGAGGGTCCGGCGCTGGCTGCTTCCAAGAAGCGCAGCTACCTTAAGCGCTACGGTCATCCTGAGTCTGCCGATGGCTGGCACTTCCTGACCGGTACGCAGCCGAACATCGACGCGCTGACGCAGGCGGTCGGATTTGGCTACACCAAAATTCCCGGGCCTGACGGCAAGCTTACGCAATATGCGCATGCCAGTTCGATTCAGATCATTACGCCGCTTGGGAAGATTGCGCAGTATTACATGGGCGTGGAATACAGCCCGAAGGATCTTCGTCTCGGCCTGGCCGAGGCGTCGGACAATCGCATCGGCTCACCGGTGGATAACATTCTGACCTACTGCTACCACTACGATCCCGGCACAAACAAGCATTCGCTGATTATTGCCCGCGTCGTTCAGTTCGGTGGCCTGGTCACAGTGCTCACGCTCGGCGGATTCATGTTTCTGATGTTCCGCGCGGACGCAAAACGCGACAAACGGCCTGAAATATCGCTCCAGCGCCCAGCAACAAAGGTGAACGGATAACGGAATGGATCATATTAGCCCAGTACTCTGGCAATTTCTCGTCAAGTGGATGACGGACTTCGCGCTCTTCCCACCGGAAGCCTCGAAGATCGCGCCGCAGATGGACGCGCTGTATTTCTTCATGGTGCTGGTCAGCCTAGTGGGACTCACGCTGGTTGGCCTGCTGATCTTCGGCTTCTCTATTCTTTACAGCAAGAAGCGCCATCCGGTTGCCGTGCAGATCGAAGGCTCGACGCTGCTCGAAGCCACATGGACCATTATTCCGCTGGGCCTCTTCCTCATCATGTTCGTCTGGGGCTCGCTGATTTATTTCCGCGTGTACACGCCGCCGGCCAATGCCATGAACATTTACGTGGTGGGCAAGCAGTGGATGTGGAAGGCCGAGCATCCGGGCGGCCAGCACGAGATCAACGCGCTGCATGTTCCCACGGGCCAGCCGATTCAGCTCACCCTGATTTCGCAGGACGTATTTCACAGCTTTTCGATTCCCGCCTTCCGCGTGAAGCGTGAGGCGATTCCCGGACGGTACACCTCGGTCTGGTTTGAGGCTACCAAGCCAGGGGAATATCACCTCTTCTGCACGCAGTATTGCGGCACCGAGCACTCGCACATGGTGGGCACCATTACCGTGCTTACGCCTGAGGATTACAAGAAGTGGCTCGGCGAATCGACCAGCGGCATGAGCCTGGCGCAGAATGGCGAGCGTCTTTTCGCATCCCTGAGCTGCAATGCCTGCCACAACGGCCGGCCGGATGCGCGCGGCCCTTCGCTTGCCAACGTTTATAACTCCAAGCTTCGCCTGGCCAACGGCCAGGAGGCCTTCGCCGATGAGGCCTACCTCCGCGATGCCATCCTTAACCCCTCAGAGCACATGACGGTGGGTTACGCGCCTATCATGCCTACGTACCAGGGGCAGGTCAGCGAGGACGGCGTCATTTCGCTTGTGGAATACATCAAGAGCCTTAACTCGAACTACCGCGTCGAGCAGACGCTGAACACAACCGGTTTGCTGCCGGAGAGCGAGCCCACGTCGAAGCCCACTTCGACGCCCAAGGCCGCTGCCCCTGTGGCAAAAGGGACGGTGACACAATGAGCAGCGCCACTATTGTCAGTCTTCCCGACCAGTCCACAGCCCGCATTCCGAAGGTCAACTTCATTACGAAGGAAAATGGCCTCCTGAGCTGGCTGCTGACGGGCGATCATAAGCGGATCGCGATCCTCTACCTGATCTCGATCACCTTCTTTTTCGCAATCGGCGGTTCGCTCGCCGGCCTCATTCGGCTTGAGTTGCTCACGCCGCAGTCCGATCTGATGGCCACGGACACCTATAACAAGGTGTTCACCATGCACGGCGTCATCATGATCTTCCTGTTTTTGGTGCCGTCAGTCCCGGCAACACTGGGCAACTTCCTGATTCCTATCATGATCGGCGCCAAGGACCTTGCGCTGCCCAAGATCAACCTGCTGAGCTGGTATCTGTATATTGCGGGCGGCATCCTGGTGCTCTACACCATGATCTCCGGCGGCGTGGATACGGGCTGGACCTTCACGACTCCGCTCTCGACGCATTACGTCAATACAAATGTGCTCAGTACGGGCCTGGCGATCTTCATTGCCGGCTTCAGCTCCATCTTTACCGGTCTCAACTTCATTGTGACCATCCACAAGATGCGCGCGCCGGGCATGACCTGGTTCCGGCTGCCGCTGTTTGTGTGGTCCAACTATGCCGCGTCGATTCTCATGGTGCTGGGCACGCCGGTTCTGGCAATCGCCATTGTCCTGGTTGCGCTCGAGCGCACGGTCGGCATTGGCGTCTTCGATCCGACCAAGGGCGGCGATCCGCTGTTGTTCCAACACCTGTTCTGGTTCTACTCGCACCCTGCCGTGTACATCATGATTCTTCCCGGCATGGGCGTCATCTCCGAGGTCATCTCGACCTTCGCCCGCAAGCGCGTCTTCGGTTACACCGCGGTTGCGTTCAGCTCCGTTGCCATCGCGGTCTTCGGCTTCTTCGTCTGGGAACACCACATGTTCATCATGGGCGTCTCGAATTACTCGACGCTGGTCTTCTCACTGCTGACGATGCTGGTCGCCGTGCCCTCGGCCATCAAGATATTCAACTGGGCCTTCACGCTCTACAAGGGTTCGCTTACCTTTGAGACGCCGATGCTCTACGCCTTCGGCTTCATGGGCCTGTTCACCATCGGCGGCCTTACCGGTGTCTTTCTTGCCGCTACCGGCACGGACATTCACCTCACGGAGACCTACTTCATTGTTGCTCACTTCCATTTCGTGATGGTGGGCGGAATGTTGATGGCCTTCCTGGCGGGCATTCACTTCTGGTGGCCCAAGCTCACAGGCCGCATGTATCCGGAGAAGATTTCACAGCTTGCCGCCGTGGTCACATTCATTGGCTTCAACCTGACGTTCTTTCCGCAGTTCATTCTGGGCGAGCTCGGCATGCCGCGCCGCTATGCTTCGTATCCGCCGGAGTTCCAGATTCTCAACGTCTTCTCGACTGCCGGCGCAACCATCCTCGGCGTGGGCTACCTGCTGCCGATTCTCTACCTGACCTGGTCGTTGAAGTACGGTGAGATTGCGGGCAGCAATCCCTGGCAGGCTACCGGCCTTGAGTGGCAGATTCAGTCGCCGCCGCTGACAGAAAACTTTGCTGAGATTCCGATTGTCGATTACGACGCCTACGACTACGAATGGCTCGCAAAGAAGCAGAAAGAGCAGCAGGAGGTTTCCAGTGTCGGATAGCTCAACCCTGGCGCACTCGGATCACGCACACGCGCATCCGCCCTATCAGCGCCACCATTTCGAGACCATGGAGCAGCAGGTGGATGCCACCGGCTTTGCCATGTGGCTCTTTCTGCTGACGGAAATCATGTTCTTCGGCGGTATGTTTACCGCCTATCTCATCTATCGCAACTGGTACTATCCGGCGTTTGTTGCCGCTTCTCACCAGCTCAACATCTTCTGGGGCGGACTCAATACGCTGATCCTCATCAGCTCCAGCTTCACCATGGCGATGGGCGTGTGGAGCGCACAGATGCGCAAGCAGGGCGCACTTGTACTTTGCCTCGTGCTTACGTTCATTCTTGGTCTGGCCTTTCTTGGGGTCAAGACGATTGAGTACAAGGAAAAGTTTGAGAAGCACCACGTTCCCGGCGCGCATTACAGCCTCAACTCTTTCCTGAATCCGGATTCGGACGAAGCTGCCAAGGCGGCTCACGACAAACCGCTGCCGCTCGACATGGCCCGCCATACCGAGATCTACTTCTCGCTGTATTTCGCCATGACGGGCATGCACGCGCTGCACATGATTATCGGTATCTGCATACTGGGGTACATGATCTTACGAGCCAGGCAGGGCGCATATACGGGCGGTCATGTCAGCTTTGTCGAATACTTCGGCCTTTACTGGCATTTCGTCGATATCATCTGGATTTTCCTGTTTCCGCTGCTCTACCTGATCAGCCGTCACCAGTGATTTACGCAGCATAAGGATTGGATTTTATGAGCGAGCATAATCAACATCACGACCCGAACGTACCGAAGGATCACGACGACGCTCTTGAAGGGCACATCGTAAGTCCGGTCGTTTATATCGTTATCTTCTTCGCGTTACTGGTAGGCACGGCTCTCACGGTTGCCGCTTCGTACGTCGAAATGGGGCCGTGGAACCCCATCGTCGCCATTGCGATCGCTGTGATCAAGGCAACGCTTGTCGTGCTCTTCTTCATGCACGTCAAGTACAGTCCGAAACTCACGAAGCTGACCGTGGGCGCTGGGCTGTTTACGTTCCTCGTGCTTATCTTCATGACGCTGGCCGACTACATCAGCCGCGCATGGGGACGCTGGTAAAAAAGCCAACGCACAAGGTGCAGTCAACGAAGGCCGCCTTTGGGCGGCCTTTTACTTTTTCCCATCCAGTTTCAATTCAAAATACGTCAGTGGGGTGGAGCGATAGGTGGTCCGTCCTACCTCTACAAACCCACACTTTGCGTAAAACGGGGCGGCTCCCGCCTGCGCGTCATACGTGTCGAGACGAATTGCGTCTCCGCCGGCAGCAAGGGCGATCCGGCGCGCCTCTTCAATTGCCGCGCGGCCCAGGCCCTGCCGCTGAAACTCCGGGTGCACCGCCATATTGGTCAGGTAAAACGGCTTCTCACGGTGCTCAAAGTAGCCCAGGTTAATGGCCCAGGGCTTGCGCGTCGTCAGAGCCAGCGTGGCTGCAATCTCGCCGCGATGCCGCGCCACATACACCTGCGCCTGCCGCACCGCTGAAAGCGCGCCGTGCTCGCTCAGCGAGGCGCACCAGAATCCCGGCCCGAAATCCCGGATGAGCCGCAGATTGACGGCCTCGCGCATCCGCACCAACCCGGGCGCGTCATCGTCATTGGCAAGCTGCAGCTGCATCGGAATCCGGGAATCACCGAGGGAAGCTACAGAATAATCCCGTCTCGCTAGCACAGGCGCACTCCATGTCCTAATATGAGATTAGAAATCACACATAAGTAGCTCACTTTTTTGTCCCTGGACCTGTATCCAGAACTGCGTGTTTCACTCAGCCGTTTTACCGGTACTGCACATACCTTGTGAGAAGGGTTTAGATGCAGATCCTGAGCGGCAAAGGGATGCGTGTGTCTATCGAAGCCTTGGTCAAGGGATTACGCCGAATCGGCATCGCGATTCTGCTCGTCTATGGTGGGCAGGCGGCAGCCCCGACAGTTGCGCAGTCCGTTGCCACAACGGCAGCTCCACCGATTCCTCCGCGCGTCCTTCAGGCGCAACGCTTTCTCGCTCGTCGCGGCATCCGGCCCGGTCCGCAAGGCATGCCTCTTCGCTCGCGCCATGCCGCTTCAGCGCGCAATGCACCGGAATGGACCGCCGGACAATCCGTCTGGCAGCCGCTCGGTCCCCAGACAGTCCTCACTCCGTATTACGGGGCGGTCACGGGCCGCATTGCTTCCATTGCCATGGACCCCTCCGATGCTACGGGCAATACGGTTTATATCGGAACCACTGGCGGAGGAGTCTGGGCTTCACAGAATGCCGCCACCGCGAACGCCGCGAACATCGTCTTTTCGCCGCTCACGGATTCGACGAGCGCGATGAATGGAGCATCCGACCCCTCCCTCAGTGTGGGTGCAGTTACGGTGCAGCCCGGCGGTACGGGGGTCATTCTCGCGGGCACCGGCGATCCCAACGACGCGCTTGACTCCTACTATGGCGCGGGCGTCTTGCGTTCCACAGATAACGGCGCTACGTGGACGCTGATCGAGGAGAGCTCCGATTTTCAAACGGGCGCCGGTTCGACGAACTTCTCGTTTGAGGGCCTTGGTTTTGCCGGTTTTGCCTGGAGCACGGTCAATTCCGCGACTGTGGTTGCCGCAGTCTCCGAGGCTTATGAAGGGCTGGAGGTAAATGCACAGCAGTCCTCCAGCTTTGCCGGCCTGTATTATTCGGCGGATGCGGGAGCAACGTGGCATCTATCCAGCATCGTCGATCCCAACGGGCTCGAAGTGCAGGGGCCGGACCAATATGCCGGCAACGATGAGGGAAACTCCGCTACGGCGGTTGTCTGGAATCCCATCCGCAAACTCTTCTTCGCGGCTGTGCGCTATCACGGCTACTACCAGTCGGCGGATGGCGTTACCTGGACGCGGCTTACCAACCAGCCCGGCACAAGCCTCACCACCACCTTGTGTCCCACCTATCCGACGAGTACCGGCTCGCCGGGCTGCCCGATCTTTCGCGGCGCGCTAGCCGTGAACCCGCTCACCGGCGACACCTTCGCATGGACCGTCGACCTCAACAATCAGGACCAGGGCCTGTGGCAGGATGCCTGCGGCATCACCAGCGGAGCCTGCCCGAATCCTATCCTCGCCTTCGGCAAGCAGTGGAATACGGTTGCGCTTGAGAGCAGCACCTCTCAGGGCCCCCAAACCATCTGGAACGGCGACTACAACCTCGTTCTCTCGGCTATTCCGTCACAGCAGGACACCTTGCTTTATGCCGGAGCCAACGATCTCTGGAAGTGCTCCATCGCTGCCGGATGCACCTGGCGCAATACGACGAACGCCCTGACCTGCCTCAGCGCGCAGGTCGGCCCGTACCAGCATGCCTTTGTCTGGAATTCCGCGAATCCAGGCGATGTGCTGATCGGCAATGACAGCGGCCTCTGGCGCTCGCTTGATGGTATTGGCGAAACAGGCGCGGTCTGCGCTTCCACGGATGCAAGCCACTTTCAGAATCTCAATGCCGGCTTCGGCTCGCTTGCAGAGATCGAATCCATGGCGCCGCCGGGGCTCTCGCCCTACAACACGCTGCTTGGTCTCGGCGCGAACGGCACCGCAGGCATCAAGGGAGCTTCGGCGCCCACCGCGCAGTGGCCGCAGATACTTTCAGGCGAAGGCGGTCCGGTCGCCATCGATCCCTCGAACTCCAATAACTGGTATGTGAACAACGGCGCGGGCGTCTCCATTCACCTCTGCTCCAGCTCCGGCTCCTGCTCAGCATCGGACTTCGGCATCAACCCCGTTGTCGGCAACTCGCAAGTGGCCAATGACGGGCTGACCATGACCGCTCCTGCGACTTTTCTGGTGGATCCGGTGGATCCGACGCAGCTTCTCATCGGCACCTGCCGCATCTGGCGCGGCCCCGCGAACGGAACCGGCTGGAGTTCCTCGAATGCGATCAGTCCCATCTTCGATGCCGGATCGACAACCGGATATTGCAATGGAAACGCGTTGATTCGCACTCTTGCAGCGATGCCGCTTGCCGGGGGCGGGGAAGTGATCTACGCCGGCACGTATGGCCCGCTCGATGGCGGTGCGCGCCTGGCGGGAGAGGTCTTCAGCGCCACCATGAGCCCCGCGGGCGTCTGGTCTTCGTGGAGCAACCTCTCGCTCAATCCCGTCGTCAACAGCACGCTTGCGCTCAATGTGTACCAGTACGATATCTCGAGCATTGTGATTGATCCCAGCGACTCCACCGGCAAGACCGTTTACCTTACCGTGGATGGATTTCCAACCTATCCCAGGTTCTTCAACACGGTCTACCGTTCCACCGATGGCGGCGCGCACTGGTATGGCATGAAGTCCAATCTCGGGGCCGAACCTGTGAACGCTCTCACCATCGATCCCAACGACCCCAATACGGTGTACGTGGCCACGGATTTCGGAGTATTTGCAACGCGCCAGATCAGCAGCTGCTCGAACGGCGCGAATGCATGCTGGCAGCCCATGGGAGCGGGCCTTCCCGGCGCACCCGCTATTGCGCTTGGAGTCACGCCCGCCGCATCCTCGACTCCTGTGCTTGTGGCCGGCACCTATGGCCGCGGCCTCTGGCAGATTCCCTTGCTCACCGCGGGAACGGAGCTCACGACAGCTTCGCTTTCGCCCTCCTCACTCTCCTTCGCAGCGCAATCGGTCGGATCCTCCAGCAGTCCGCAGACCACTACAGTGCGGAACACCGGAGGCTTCGGGCTTTCCATCACCTCGGTCTCCGTTACCGGTAGCTTCCTGGAGAACGACAACTGCGCAGGGCAGGAGATTGTTGCCGGCGCTTCCTGCACCGTTCAGGTCTTCTTTGTTCCCACAGCAACCGGTCCTGCAACAGGGAAGCTCACTGTCTCCGGCAGCATTTCCGCCGGATCGCTTACGGCTACGCTCAGCGGCACCGGCGTTCCTGCCGGCTCGGTCACCATCGCTCCCGGCGTTCTTGCCTTCGGCAATGTGGAGGTAGGCTCTCAATCTTCTTCACAGTCCCTTACGGCGCAAAATGCCAACACCACTCCGCTTACTGTCACAGGGCTGGTCGTCACTCCGCCTTTTGTTCTGCTCTCCAATGGCTGCGGAGCCTCGATTGCCGCCTCTTCTGACTGCGCTCTCTCCGTCGGCTTTAATCCCACTGCCGCGGGCAGCGCCAACGGAACCCTCACACTGTCCGATGGAGCCGGAACGCAGGTGGTGCAGCTTACCGGCACCGGCACCACGCCGCCTACCGACGCGCTCTCGCCATCCTCGCTCACATTCTCAGGAACCGTCATCGGCCAGCCCAGCAGCCCACAGACGGTGACACTGGCCAACACCGGTCAAAACACGCTTACCGGAATCGCGGTCTCCATCTCCGGACCCTTTCAGCAGGTGACTGGCTGCTCCACGCAGCTTGCAGCACAGTCCACATGCCCCATCAATGTGGACTTTGTTCCCACGGCGGCAGGTTCTGCCTCCGGCACGCTCACTGTGACGGACGGTCTCCGGACGCAGACGGTTTCGCTTACCGGGACCGGCCTAAATCCGCCGGTGCTCGCGGTGAGTTCGAATGCGCTGAGCTTCGGCCAGCAGCCAGCGGGAGTTCCCACCGCGCCGCAGGTTCTCACCGTGACCAATACCGGCGGCGCACCGATGGGCAATATCGGTTTTGCTATCAGCGGAGGTTCGTCTTCTGCCTTTTCCGTCGCCTACACCACCTGCGGAGCCACTCTGGATGCCGGATCAGGCTGCGTAGCGCAGATCATTTTTACGCCGAATGCCCTTGGCGGAGCAGCGGCCTCGCTGGCCGTCTCCACCTCCACGCTCGACGTCAGCCCCGCCACCGTCTCGCTCACCGGCACCGGGACCGGCGTCGGTTTCAATGTAACTCCCGTGAAGCTTACCTTCCCGGCACAGGAGCTGGGCCTGACCAGCGCCGCTCAGACCGTCACCATTACCAATACCAGCGCCGCTTCCGCTGCGGGCCTCCAACTCACCGTCTCCTCATCCTTCGGGCTTACCGGCAGCACCTGCCCCAACAGCCTTGCCGGCGGAGCTTCGTGCACAGTGGGCGTTACCTTCACGCCGGAGACAGGCGGTCCCATCACCGGCCAGCTTTCCGTCAACTCCACCTGGGCGCTTGCTCCGGCCACGGTTGCATTGACCGGAACCGGCGGCCTTGTCGGCGCGATCCAGTTCAAGCCCGCCTCGCTTGTGTTTCCGGTAACCGGGGTCGGGCAGACCAGCCCTGCTCAGACCGTGACCATCACCAACGTCGATCCGGCTAACACGCTCTCCGGCTTTACGGTTGGGGCCTCCACGGGCTATACGCTCGTCAACAACACCTGCGTCTCCGCGCTTGTGCCGGGTGCAAGCTGCACAGTGGGAGTCGAGTTTGCACCGTCCGCGGCCGGACCTGTCACCGGAAATCTGACAGTTTCGAGCGCGATGCTCGCAGCGCCCGCTACGGTTCCGCTCACTGGTATAGGATTCGACTTCACGATTGCAGCGGACGGGCCCTCCACCGTCACCGTTGAGAGCGGCTTAACCGCAGGTTACGCGCTCACCATTACGCCTCTTGGGGGAGACTCTGCGGCCTTCACCTTCCAATGCGGAACGCTGCCCAAATACGCCGGCTGCACCTCCACACCAGCCACCCTGAATGTTGCCGCAGGCGCCTCCGGCACGGAGACTGTGGACATCACCACCAGCCAGACCACAGGCGCGCTCAGGATGCCGAGGCGGCCCGGCTCGCGATCCGAAGCGGCCACTTCGCTCGCCGTTGCCGGCGGCCTTCTGCTACTGCTGCCTCTTGCAGCACTCCGCAGATTCCGCAGGGCATTGCTTCTGAGCGCTGTGCTGATCTTTGCCACCGGCGCGCTTACCAGTTGCTCCGGCTCAGGCGGAGGCGGTGGTGGAGGCGGCGGTGGGGGCGGAGGAGGTGGTGGAGGCACCACCACTACGAACACCACGCCTGCGGGAACGTACACGATTGCCGTGCAGGTTTCTGCGAATGGCGTGCAGCATACCTTCAATCTAACGATGGTTGTGGATTGAGAGGGCAGGCAACGGGCAGGGGAAAACCTTCTTGTCCCTCGTCCTTTGTTTCTGTCCCTAATACGCCGGCGGCAGCGTCGGATCGCGGAAGATGGTTGTCGAGTGACGCACATTGCCCGGTGATCCAAAGTTCGCAAAGGTGAAGCTGTACAGGTACTGCACGTCGTTGTTGCGCAGCGTAGTCCCCAGGTCGAATTTCCGGTAACCCAGCGAAATTCCGCAGCAGTTCCAGTTGTATACGCCAAGGATTCCCGCGTACTGCAGCGTGCCCTGCGCGATATCGTAGCCCGCGTTCGCTGCCAGGTTGAAGCCGACACGGTTCTGCTTGCCGATCTCCAGAAACGGGTTGATCTGCTGGCTCTGGATCATCGAAGCCTTCGCGCCCTGCTCATCCACGGCGTTCAGCAGCGAGTGTCCCAGCCCGATTGTCGTAATGCCCCAGCTATATCCGGCAAAGACATTGTCCGCGGCCAGCCGCCCGGTACGTGGATCGTAATCCAGATCCCACTCAAGCCGCAGATTCGGAACTGCCTCAAAGCGCATCCGCGAAATGACAGGCGAGAGATTCCGCGGCTCCGTGAGAAACGCGATACCTGTGAGATCCAGCGTCGCATCCAGAATATTCCGCCTGCCGTCGATGATCGCTCCGCCGAAATTTGAGTTCAGATAATACTTCTGCGCAATCTGCCAGCTTGCCCATTCCCGCGCATGCGGCACGCAATCGGCATTGCTCTCCGGAGCGCAGTCTTTTTCCGCTGCGCTTGCCGGTGGCTTCACATAAAGCCGCTGCGTCAGGCTGTAACCCACTTCATTCGTATCGGCTGCAATGTCCGTCGTGTCAAAGAGCATCACCTGCTGAGCCTTCTCGCCAATTCCGCCCACGAAACGATAGGTCAGCTCGGGCTCAATCACGTGCCGCAGCACACGCCCGCTGGCAAGATGAAAATCCCGCTCGAGCGCAGGCGGCCGCACATCCAATCCAGCTTCCAGGTCCACGCGGTTCAGCGCCTCGTGGCTCACAAAAGGCACGCCGTTGTTGGATCCCGTCAGATCCGGCGTCTGGCTTCCGGTGTAAAAGGTCTCGTGAAATGCAGCCTCTGGCACCAAGCTCCACCCGCCGGCCACAATCGGCATGGAGATATGCGGATAGATATCGAATCGTCCCTCGTTATGTGCGTGAAAATTCGGCTCAGAGCGTCCCAGGTGCGCAATGCTTGAATCCATTCCCCAGTACAGCGGGCTCGCGCCCAGCGGCCTGTCCAGCACTTCATAGCGCGCGCTGGGCAGCTTGAGAATTCTGGCCTCATCTCCGGATGTGGAGCTGGCAAAGTTCTGCATCCGGTAAAACTCCACGGACGCCACAAGGCCGTTGTGATTGTTGGTCGCCGCCAGGTCGCTCTTCACCTGCGAGGTGATTGCCAGCCAGTAGTTGTCGTTAAAAATAAGCCGGTACAGATACTTCGACAGATATTCCACATTACCCGCAATCCGCGTCTCCGGAGAAAGATCCTTCCGTCCCAGCGCCACAATATCCACGCCGCCCTGGTTCACTAGAACCGTCTGGCCAGTCTGCGGTCCAGCGGTCTGCAACTCCTCCACACCGCGATCGAGCAGAGCATTCCACCGCGCTGTCAGGTGGTCCTGGCCCAGCCCCTTGTAGCGAAAATCGCCGTTCGGCGCGAAGCCACGACGCGAGTAATACTCCGAGCCGACCAGCATATCCATACTGCGGCTGATGACCCAGTAGTACTGAATGCCCATGGTGTATCCGCGAATGGAGTTGTAGTTGCTGGGCAGCGTCGGGTTCACGAACCCGCTTTCGCGGCCTGACTCGTCCGTCGAATGCGAGAGCCACGGCAGATAAAAGATCGGAATCCCGAGCAGCGAGAGATGCGCGTTGGTCGTGGTTGCTTTATCGTCCTCTACGTGAATCAGCTTCGAGAGAATCTGCCAATCCGGCTTGGGAAGCCGGCAGTTGGTCATGGTTCCATCCACAATCTGGTATTTGCGTTCGCCGCTCTGCACCAGAACGCGGCCTGTAAACACAAACGGATTCACTGTGGAGTACACCACGGACCGCCCCGCCGATCGCACCCCAACCGTTCCCGTCACGTTGTAGAAGCGGCCCACATGCGTGTTCAGACGCATCTCACCGCGGTCGGCCATAAGCACCAGGTCATCCGGGCCGCCCACCATGCGCACGTGGCCTTCGATCTCAATATCCGTGGTGTCCTGGTGGTAGATGATTTTGTCAGCGCTGAGAACGTAGTCCTTGTAGTGGAACTCGGTGACGTTATACAGGGTGGCAATTTTGTTTCCCCAGGTCTGCCGGTCGGCCTGCCAGCTCACCGGCTCGCCTGCGGCGGGAAGTGGTTCCGGCCGCGCAACAGGCAGCGCCTGCAGCCCCGGCTCGTCCGGAAGCGGCTGACTCTGCGCCTCTGGAACAGCAGGGGGTAATCCATTGGTCAACGCCTGTCCCGTAAGTTGCAGGTGACAGAGGCTTATGGCCGTGATAAACAGAAAATTGCGCAGGTGCATCTTCAACCAAGGCTCAGCATAGCAAATGCGGCTTCTTGTTTAAGGACGCTTCCGGCGCTGCTCTGGCAACAGGAAAATTCGGATTGTTTCTCGCATGTCAACCGCCGCGCTAACAGCGGTTTGCGTGCGCGGTCCTGTATTTTCCGCGAACTCAACCTTTCAAGAGAGCAACCGGCTGTCCGGGAAGGGCAGTCCAACATGAGCGGCTCCTAACCCGAAGCAAGATCTGAGAATCGAGGAGCCATTGAAGGGAAGATACGAGTGAGTACACTTGGCCAGCCCATTACCCCCGAGTGGCGGCAGGAAGTCAATCGCCGTCTCGCGGAACACAAAAACCGCAAGGCCAATACCTCTGAATCCTCTACGCCGGCCCAGCCTGTAGGCCCGGGTGCAAGCCGCGCCGCGCAGGCCGCTGCCCGCGTGGCCGAGCGGTATGCCAGGGCCAAGAGTTACAGCCAGATGCAAGCGGAAGAAGCCCGTATGGCTGTCCGTGCCGCCGAGATTGCCACGCAGGTGGCTCTCGAGGCCCAGTCCACCGCCGAGTTCCGGCTCGCTGAGCTGCACGCCGCCTCTGTGGACCGCACTCCAGCGCCGGTGGTCACCATGCCGCGTGAGGCCGCGCGCCAGGCTGAGCCGCCCGTTGCCGCGGAATGGGATTGGGCTGGTGAGCAGCTTCCCTCTGAGCTGGCATACGTTGCGCCGGTAGCGGAACAGGTCGCCGAGCCGATCCTCGAATCCGTTGCTCCCGTCTTTGTCCATGAGCCGGCGGCGGTCGCTGAACCGGTTCCAGAAGCGCCAACAGGCCCGGTGACCAGCGCGAAAGACAGCTCCGGCAATCTTCTGCAGATTCGCTGGGAGCCGGATATGCCCATCCGGAATGCGGATTCCGCAGTTTCAGAGCCGCTGGACCTCAGCACGGAGGACTGGTTCACTCCTGCTGAAAATGTTCACGAGCAGCATCAGCCCGTAGAGATTGAGGCGCACGCCATCCACGCCAATCTAATCCAGTTCCCGCGCGAGCTGGTTGCGACGCGCCGCATGCGCCCGCGTCTCATTGAAGGCATCGCGCAGCAGGATCCTTCGGGCATGCAGCTCAGCATCTTTGAGGTAGATCCCGGCAGCATTCAGACGGCACCGCCTGAACCGGAATCCTATCCGGACACGTATGCTGCCCCATACGAAATCTTCGAAGAGCCGGAGTTTGACGCTGAAATGGCAGCAGCTCCCGTCGCCGAGCCGGTAGCAGCCGCTCCTCCTCTTCGCCAGCCCGTGACGCCATCCGTGCCCTGGTCGACTTCGGTGTGGCATGGCATGAAGCTCGACGCGCAGGCCGCCCCGGCGTCCCTGGCCGCGGAGGAAGCGCGCCAGAAGCCGGCTCTTGCGGGTCTCAACCGCCGCCTAATGGCCGGCGTCGTCGATTTCGCCCTCGTCACCGGAGTTGCGGCTTTCCTGTGGCTTACGCTGGCGCTCGGCATGTCCGGCCCGCTTGCGCCTCGGTCGGCGGAGCTGCTCGGAGCAGGTCTTTTTGCTCTCGCGGGAGTCGCCTACCAGGCATTCTTCTGCCTGCTTTCCCTCCGCACCGCCGGAATGCGGTATGCAGGCCTCTCGCTCTGCACCCTGGATGACTGCATCCCGACGCCCGGGCAAATGCGCCGCCGTCTCGGAGCCATGACTCTCTCGATGCTCCCGCTCGGCCTCGGCATGCTGTGGAGCCTCTTCGACGAAGATCATCTCAGCTGGCACGACCGGTATTCGCAGACGTACCTTCGTCACAGCTAAGCAGGATTTTTGGTCCGGCACCTCAATCTGGCATATACTTTTGTATATGCCAGATTGGAGGGGCCTCAATTCATGCAGCGAACAGCAAAAATTTTCATGAACAATCGCAGTCAGGCTGTCCGGATTCCTCGGGAGTTCCAGTTCTCCACGTCTGAGGTCTATATCCGCAAGGACGGCGAGAATCTGATTCTTTCACCGCGGCCAACGGACTGGTCAGCGTTCATCGCGGGCCCTCCAGCATCGCCTGAATTTATGGAGGGTTACGAAGATTTACCAGCGGAGGATGTCGAGTTCTAATGCTGCGCTACATGTTGGATACCGACATTGTCTCCTATGCAATGAAAAAAACGAGCCAGAAGGTTCTCGACCGGCTTCTATTGGCAGCGGCCGCAGATATTTGCATTTCTTCAATAGTCCTGGCGGAACTAGAATTTGGAATTGCAGGATCTCCGCAACAGCAGCGCGATCTGGATCGGTTGAACTTCTTCTTGAGCTACGCACAGGTTCTGGATTTTCCTGCGCATGCGGCGCACGAATACGGCAAGATTCGTGCAGATCTCAAGCGACGGGGCCAGCTTATAGGCGCAAACGACATGCTCATTGCCGCGCACGCCAGCTATCTGGACCTCACCCTCGTTACGAATAACACCCGCGAATTCAGTCGCATCCCCAATCTCAAGCTCGAAAATTGGGCCGAATAGGCCGCTGCTCTTTTACGGCAGTCGCGCTGGAGCCAGCGTCTCCATAAAATGCGTCCTCTGTGTCGCCTCGTTTGCCGCCGGACGTTCTTCCCTCATCCCGATCCCGGCAAATCGCCGATACACGCCACCCTCTTCCGTAGCAGCAACCTGCACAAACTCCACCGAAAGCGGTGTATCCGGTATCCGCGCCCCAAACCAGTGCGGATCGTCGCGCTGCGCCCATGTCACCAGCGCCAACACCGCGCCTGCCGGATACTGCGTCGCATGAGCCCGCACCGCCTGGATGGCCGCATCATTCCCATAAAGCATCGCGGTCGCGTGCCGCTGCGGGTCTACGTACATCGTGATCGCTCCCCAGCCCAGCGGCTGATACGGCAAGCCAGCCGGTAAAGCAGCTGCACGGTTGTTCACAATCTCTGCGCCTGCGCTTGCAGTCGCAGTGATGGGCAGCGTGTAGACGTAATCGTTGCCATGTACCGGTAAATGGCAGGTTGTGCACTCTCCCACAAATCCCGCATCCTTGCCGTAGGGTTTCAGGTCGAGTCCGCGCCAGCGGCCCCAGCGCCAGCCTTCCGTGTCTTTGGCTCCCGAATGGTCCTTCGCCATCAGCTCCACCTGGATAAACGCGCCGGGATGAATCAACCCATCCGCACCCATTTCCTGCTGCCAGGCAATCTTGGCAATGCGCGCTCCATCCGGCCAGGGCTTCAGATTGCCGGACGCAATCGCCTGCATCGCCACATCATTACCCACAATGGTGCGGAAGCTGTTGTTATCCCCGCGGTCCGTTGTGCTGATCGGCTTCCAGCTTTCAAAGGAATCGTCAAAGGCCATGCCGTTCAATTCCGGTGACACTGCGGCAGGCCGCGTCGCCGCAGGAGTCGTTGCCGCAGCCGCCGGTGGCGGCGGCGTACCCCACGGCGCAAGATAATTCTTCAGCACCGCCAGATCCTCAGGCGTAATCTTCGCCTCAGGATGCACCATGCTGAACTGCGGCAGCGGCATCGCGCCAAGCTGAATCATATTCACAGCTTCAAACAAAGACGCACGTTGCGCCGCCGCGGGCTTTGCTCCCAGGGTGGAAAAATTCAGATGCTGCCGCGCCGTCAGCACATCCTGCCGCACCAGCCAGTACGCCGGCACAATCTCATCAAACCACGCCAGCTTCCGCTCATCCGAGTGGCAGCTATAGCAGCCTTTGTCGAGAACCCGCCGCACCTCTGGCGGAGCCTGCACCTCAGCCATAGCGGGCTTTGCAGGAATACCGGGCCGCACCAGTTGCAGAAGTCCAAATGCGAGGGCTAATACAAGAAGGACAATAGCGAGTTTCTTCATGGAGGAAGCTCCTGAGCAGAACCAGATCCTGTCCTACCGAGTTTCCATCAGAGCAATCGCCGCGTCCAAGCGGAAATTTGAATGCCTCATCAGAAAAAATGAGCCCGTCTCACCAGGTAAGCGCCCGCAACGCGCTCACTCCCGCGCCAAGCAAAGCTGTCTCGTCGTTCGGCTCCAGCGTTTCCAGCGAGTAGCTCTGCAACGGACTCAGCCTCACCATCGGCTCCAGGCTCGTCCGCAGAATTCCCAGGTCAAGAAAGCCCACGTTGTGCCCGGTGAAGTAAAACCGCCCCGGCCCCGCCAGGTGAATGAAGGAAGCCGTGGCCGCAGCCAGCGCCCGATGCCAGAGCAACACAAACTCCCGGCACTCGCGATCGCCCTGCTTGGCCGCCGCAAAAACCTCCTCCGGCTCCTTATCCAGGAACCGCAGGCGCATGGCGCGGTAGCCCATAATGCCTTCCAGATGCCCCAATCCGCCGCATCCGCAAAAGCGTTCCTTGGGGTCCAGAGTGACGGTGATGTGACCGCCCTCCCAGACGCCCTCCACATACGGCCAACGTCCGTATCCAATGCCATTGCCGATGGTCCACACGCGTGTCAGCCGGTCAAGCTGTCCGCGTGTCGCCGCCACGCCGGCCGCAATCGCATCCGCATCATTGCCCGCATGAACGGGAGCCGTAATGCCGCGCTTCGTCAGCAGATCGCCCAGGTCTTCGGCGAGATGCATGCCCTTCAGTTGAATCAGGTTCGGGCTGTCTTCCACAATGCCGTGCCGCACAATGCCGGGAACCGCTACGCCAATCGCCTGAATCGGCTCACCGTTATTCGCCAGCTCGGCAATCAGCTCTGCCAGCTTCTCCACCAGCTCGCTGCCCGGAATCGCAATCAGCGCATCCAGCTCATTGGAGTCTTCCGGATACCGCACAGGCTTATCCACCAGCTTGTGATCCTTCAACCGCCCCGCAGTAATATGTTCGGTCATTACAACGCCGATTGCTACCGTCATTGCATTCCCCTCAAATCAACCAGTCGTCTAAGACCAGCGCCAATCAAGCCGGATCAGGCTGTGCCTGGTATCGCCCCAGCCGTCCCAGTCCGTTAAACGCGGCCACTTTATAGCACTCGGCCAGCGTCGGATAGTTGAATACGGTATCCACAAAGTAGTCAACCGTGCCGCCCAGCGTCATCACGGCCTGGCCAATGTGCACCAGCTCGCTCGCGCCTTCGCCAATAATGTGCACGCCCAGTACTTTGCGCGTATCGCGGTGAAAAATCAGCTTCAGCCTGCCCGTAGTATCTCCGCGAATCTGCCCGCGCGCCGTCTCGCGATAATACGCCATGCCCACCTCGTACGGCACATCCTCATCGGTCAGCTGCTCCTCGGTCTTGCCGATAAAGCTGATCTCCGGAATCGTGTAAATGCCGTACGGATAGAAGCTCGGATTCGAGGTCGTCGTGCAATCGTCAAACGACCGGTGCGCCGCAATCCGGCCCTGCTCCATCGATACGGAAGCCAGCGCCGGGAAGCCCACCACGTCGCCCACCGCAAAGATATGCGGAACCTTGGTCTGGTAATGCTCATCCACGGGAACCCTGCCACGCGAATCCGCTTCCAGTCCCGCCGCCGCCAGGTTCAACTCGTCCACCGCGCCCTGCCGGCCAATCGCGTACAGCAACGCATCCCCGCTCACACGCTTCTTGCTTTCGAGATTCGCCACGACGGAGCCGTCCGGCATCTCTTCCACGCTTGAAACTTCTTCGCCCAGCCGCATCGTCACGCGGCTATCGCGCAGGTGGTAGCTCAGCGCCTCTACAATTTCCTGGTCTGCAAACTCCAGCAGTTTGGGCCGTTTTTCGATAATCGTCACGCGCACGCCCAGAATCGCGAACATACAGGCGTACTCAACACCAATCACGCCGCCACCCACCACAATCAAGCTTCTAGGCAGTACCGGCAGGTCCAGCACCTGGTCGGAGTTCACAATCGTGCGGCCATTGATCGGAACCTTGCCGCTGGAAGCGGGCTTGGTGCCCACTGCAATGATGATTCGCTCGGACTCAATCGTCGTATCGCCCGTCGGGCCTTCCACGCGCAGCGTATTCGGATTCACAAAATGCGCTATTCCATGCACCACGTCAATCCCGTTGCGCGAAAGCTGTGCCTCGGTCACATCCACCTCGGTCTTCACCACGGATTGAACGCGGAAGGCCAGGTCCGCCATCGTGATGCGTTCCTTCACCCGGTAATTCATGCCGTAAACCGACTTGTAGTTGTAGCCCGAGAGATGGAGCACGGCCTCGCGCATGGTCTTCGATGGAATGGTGCCCGTATTCACGCACACGCCGCCTACCACGGACCGCGCTTCAATCACCGCCACGCGTTTCTTCATCTTGGAGGCAGCCACGGCAGCCCGTTGCCCGCTGGGGCCCGAGCCAATGATTGCGAGATCGTATTTCACGGCGCTCATGCGTGTCGTTCTCCCCTGAATGGCCTTGCGGCCGGCTCCGTGGCAGGCTTCAGAGAAGCCCTCCAACCGGAGCCTACCATATTGTTTCATGCGGGTATGTGAAGACAAATGAAAAGCCTCGGAAGTTTCCCGAGGCTTTTGGCCGCTTCCCGATTCTGCCCTGTTACGCGGTGATCGTCTTCATCGAGGACTGCCACGCGCCGCCGCCCATCTTGCCGCCTTTTTGCGCCTCGTCCCCCAGGTGGAACTGCTTGATCATTCCATCGAGCTGGTTTGCCAGGCTCGCCAGTTCCTTCAGCGCCGCCACAGATTGCTCCGAACCAATCGAATTCTCATGCGCCAGGCTTGAAATTTCACCCGCCGACATGGAAATCTCGCCCGCCGCCGCCGTCTGCTCCGTTGCTGCCGTGGCAATCAGCTGAATCTGTTGCTCCACTTCCTTCGACGAGACGATGATCTCCTCCAGGCTCTTGCGTGCCCGGCCCGTCTCGCCCAACCCGGTCTCGACTGCCGTCTTGCTCTCTTCCATCACGGCCAGCGTTGCACGCGTCTCCACCTGGATGCTCTTGATGGTGCCGGCAATCTCCTCCGTCGCGCCCTTGGTACGTTCCGCCAGCCGGCGAACCTCGCCGGCAACCACCGCAAAGCCGCGTCCATGCTCGCCCGCGCGCGCCGCTTCAATCGCCGCGTTCAGGGCCAGCAGGTTGGTCTGCTCGCTGATGCCCTGGATTACGCTCACCACTTTGCCAATCTCTTCTGACCGCGCGGCAAGCGAGTTCATCTTCTCCGCAACAAGCCCCGTCGCCTGCGCAATCTTCTCCATGGTTGCCGCCGCAGCCTGCATTACCGCACCGCCCTGGTCCGCCGTTTCAGCCGAGATGCGGCTCGCGCTCGCTGCCTGCGCTGCATTCCTGCCAATCTCGCCAATGGTCGCCGTCATCTCCTGCGCCGCCGCAGCAATCTGGTTGGTACGGCTGGACTGTGTCTGCGCGTTGCCCAGCGTCTGCACCGCCTTCGCGCTGATCTCCTCAGAGGAGTTCGTCATGGTCTCGGCGCCACGCGCTACCGCGCGCAAAACCGTCTGCATCGACTCAAGGCAAGTATTCAATGCCGACCCAAGACGCCCAATCTCATCCGTTCCCTGCACATCGGCGTGCACTGAAAAATCCTTCTCCGCCATGCGCTCCAGAAGCGCAATCCCGATCGCAATTCGAGGAGCAATCAGGGAGGTGAGCAGCCGTCCAATCAGCCCGCATAAAATCACAATAAAGCTCGTCACGCCCAGGTTGATCCACGTCGCCCTGCGGCTCGCCTGCGTCGCATTGTTTGCGCCAAGCGTGCCGTACTTGATGTTCAGATCCAGGCAGCTGCTCTCGTCTGCCAGTGCGCTGCTGAACGCAGCCAGCGTTGAATCTGCCGCCAGAATGTCCAACCCGCCGGCCGCATTGTTGGCTACCATCAGCGCAACACCCTTGTTGCTCATCTCAAGGTACTTTGACCAGCTCGCGATAAATTTCTGGTACGCCTCGCGCTCGCCCGGATACGAAATCAGCGGCTCATACCGCTTCTGCGCATCGGCAAGCTCGGTCAGCGCCTCCTGCCGCTTGGTCGTGTGCGCTGTTGTGCAGGCGGCACTCTGGCAGAGCAGAACATCCAGATCTTCGCGCCGGACCGTGTCGATCGATCGAAGCATCTTCGACAGTTCCACCACGGACGGAAGCGCCGCACCGCTCACGCTCTGGCTGCTCTGGGCAATCGAGTGAAAGGTGAGAAACGTGTATACGCCCAGCGCAACACACAGGCCGCACACCATGCCGAAGGCATACATAAATTTAGTAGACACGGGAAGATTCTTGAGGTTCAGCATAAGCAGGGACTCCCTCCGAGGAGCGACATCCCTGCTTATCGGCGCGTTCAAGAGGGGACTTGAGTCACACTCCGCCCATCCGCTGTCAACATCCAGCTGAATGAGAAATGCTTAATCCTTATCCCGCGCAAGGGGAATCAATGCGGTTGATTGAGCCCCAGAAACCGGAATGGCTTTGATGGCTTGAAATCCTTCGCCGCATTTCCCGCATAGATATTCTTCTGGTCTTTTCCCAGGTCCAGCTTCATCACCTTGCCCGTCTCCGCGGAAAAATCAACATCCTTGAAATCCACCCAGAAGGCATTCGGTGACCGCGCGGATTCAAAGAAATACAGCAGCCGCTTCTGGTCGCTCACCGTGCGCCAGCGCGTCGAAGAGATATTCGGCTCATTCGGTGTTGTAATTCCATACGGCACAGATGTATTGCGAATTACGCTGAACGCGCTTGCCAGCGCCACCTCCGGGTCCTCCGATTTTGGAATCGCATTGATGTAAAACGAGGCCCGCGCAAACCGGTCTGCCGCGCGATTCGTGCCCGGCAGCATCACCGTGCCGCCAATCTGCGCCCAGTATTTGTTCAGCGCCAGCTGCTCATCATAGGTCGGCGAATTCGTCATCACCTGGAACTCACGTCCATGATGAATCACCTGCTTGCCTTCGAGATACTCCACAATCGCGCTGTCGCCTGTCCGGTCAGAAATCGAGAAGTGGAGACTCGCCTCTCTGCTCTGCCCCGGCACCTTGTCCGTCACCACCACGAATGGCTGCTTCTCCAGCTCCGCCACGGCTTCATTCACTGTGGCAAAGTTATCCAACACCCATTGCGTCCAGATTGAAAGCGATATCGCCTTCTTGTCGCTCTTCATCTCTGGATACTCTGACTCCACCAGCCACAGCGCGTTGGCCACCAATCCCTTTTCATTCATGCCATCGGTGGTGGATATGTCATACCCCGATGCGATCACGCTGCCATATTTCGATGTCCACTCCAGCGAATACGGCCCTACCTCCCCCGTCCGCTTCATTCCTCGCGGAAAGACCCACAGGTTCGTCACAATGTCCTCGCTCCAGTCCATGGAGCGAACGGTAATCGTATCGCCATTCGCCCCGTGGTACACAGCGCGCGTACATGCCATAGCCAGCGGCGCATCTCCCAGGCAAAGCCCCATGACAATCACAAGCGCCATGCCTGCGCGAACCATTCTCCAGGGACGAGTTTCACGACAAATCATCGGCATCTCCTCCGGAAAGCATCCTCAGTCGCCGAATATACAGCACTGAGCGATCCTGGTTTGGCTGTCACTCTTAACAGTTGAAAAGCCCAGCCTCGCCCGCGACAATGCCGCCATCTGTGTTTTCCAAGGATTCGAGGCCGTATCCGCTGTTCCGCAGCAGGCGTCCTTACAGCAGTGCCACATGTTGCTTAACTTTCGGAGGAATCCATGATTACCATGCGCCGAATTGTCATGATTGCACTGATGGCAGTATCTTTCGCTCCCGCCGCTGCCGTCTTTTCTCAGGCCGCTTCTACACCCTCGCAAGGCGCCAGCGACAAAGACATTGACCTGCTGCGTAAAGACATTCGGTCTCAGAAAAAGCAGCTCATCGCGGCCAACATGACCCTCACCGACCAGGAAGCCACGAAGTTCTGGCCTATCTATGACCAGTACACCGCAGAGCTGGTCAAGATTAACAACGCTAAGTACGATGCCATACAGAAGTACGCGCAGGGTTATGCCACGCTCACTGACGATCAGGCCCTAGCTCTCACCAGCCAGGTCATTGGGGTCGAGCTCGGCGTTGCACAACTGCGGCAGAAGTACCAGCCACTCTTCGCCAAAGTGATTTCCGGTAAGAAGACCGCCATGTTCTTCCAGATCGACCGTCGTCTCGGCCTGCTCATCGATGTGCAACTGGCATCCGTAGTTCCTCTGGTCGAGCCATAACTTCAACCCTCACCGGAAGCGGCGGCCGAGGAATTTCATCCTGGGCGCGGCCATTTCCAGTGGAACGCTTCACACTCACTTGATGGTTGTCAGGCTCGTATATTCGAGCTTTGGATACCAGGTCTCTCCACGGCCTCCCGGTGTGAGGTCGAGAATGGTCCACAAGGGGTCAAGGTCCGGCGCGCCGCGCGGGTCCTGCCCCGGGTCGGCCATCTCGCCGCTCATCTCTCCGCTCCAGAAGTGCAGAATCTTGCCATTGCTGCGCGTGAAGATGCTCAGGCCGGGAACGTCGGCATCTTCAGCGCTGACGTAGGCGCGGGTATAACGGCCCTCAGCGTCAGAGTAAAGCTGCAGATGTTTCCAGCCGCGTTCTTCCTTGAAGTCAAGAAGGCGGCTGATTGGAGAGCGTGCAGTCACAGCAAGAGCGACCCGCTCGCGCAGATTGATGGCCGTGCCTTCCCATGAGGTGAGCATGGCAGTGCACATGGGACATGCTCTCTCGCGTTGAGGGCCAAGCATCATGCTATAGACAACGAGGGTATCTTTTTCGCCGAAGAGCTGAGAGAAACGGACCACGCCGCGACTACCTTCGAACGCGTAGTCCTCGGCGATCTCTCCGCCGGAAGGAAGAGCACGGCGGAGAGCGGCAACACGTTCGATATGCCGCCGGAGCTCGATTTCTTCCGCCAGGAGAGCGTTGCGGGCCCGGCGATATTCGGCGCTCTCATTGGGAAAGTACGCCTTGTTTTTCAGGGCAAGCTCTGCCGCAGGGATGAGCTGGGTATCGTTAGCCATTTGGATTCTCCTGAGTAAGACCTGATCTGCCGGCATCCATTCTATGGACGCAGAGGCTGCGCGGTCATGGTTTTCGTACCCGTCATAGCACCTGGGCAGATCGTTTGAGTATCTTGCGCTTCGATGAGAAGCGGAGTAGTGTTATCCAGCATCCGTGGATGACGCTAGTTATATAGAGCCCGTTGCATACTCCCCAACCCCATGGCGATTGAGATTACCGTAGGGGGGCGACCGGCCGTGAAGGGCCGTGGAGCGTGCGATGTCGATTAACCAACGAGAAATCGGCCAAGCTCTCGACAACGGAGAGTTTCGTCCGCACTTTCAACCCCTTGTCAATCTTCGAACAGGTGGTTTGCACGGTTTCGAGCTTCTCGCCAGATGGAAACACCCGCACCGGGGATGGATTCCACCGGACGAATTTATTCCTTTGGCGGAGAAGAACGGGTGGATTGACCGCTTAACCGGAGATTTGTTCCATGCGGGTTTCTCCGCCGTTGCGAAACTGCCCAGCTCCATCATGCTCTCCGTCAATATCTCGCCAGTCCAGTTGCGCGGGCTTGGTTTGCCAACGAATATCCAGGCCATCGCCGAGGAAACCGGTTTATCCCTCAAGCGATTGACGATCGAGATTACCGAAGGTGCGCTGATAGAAGACCTGGATCATGCACGAACAATTTCAGCGGCCTTGAAGAGTATGGGCTGCAAGCTGGCACTCGATGATTTTGGAATAGGACATTCCAGTTTGTTTCATCTTCATTCCATTCCGTTTGAGGAACTCAAAGTTGACCGCAGTTTCGTGAGCTCCATGGCAGTGCGTCGTGACAGTCGCAAGATTGTCGCCTCTGTAGTGGGCTTAGGGCAAAGCCTGGGGCTGATAACGGTGGCTGAAGGTGTAGAAACACTCGAACAGGTCCAGATGCTTCAGTGGCTCGGTTGTGAGTTGGCGCAAGGTTGGTTCTATGGAAATGCGCTCCCTGCCGAAGATCTCCCAGCTACGGTTTCAACTTTTCAACAGAAGGAACCTGCCTGCGTGTCAATCGATGTGGCGGGGCGAGTGTCGAGCGGCAGCCTCGACGTACTTCCTTCGCTACGGCTGGCGCAACTGCAGGCGGTGTATGACGGCGCTCCAGTCGGGTTGGCGTTTCTGGATCGGGACCTGCGGTACAAGATGTTGAACCGGCGACTCGCAAATATGAATGGACGGCCCATAGAGGAGCATATCGGCAGAACCGTCTCGGAAATGATCCCCCATGTCTTTCCCATGGTCGAGGGTTATATCCTCCGCGCTCTCAGCGGCGAGGCTATTGAGGGTGTCGAAATCACAAAGCCGGCATCCGATGCGAGTGAGAGCAAGACACTTCTTTTATCCTACGAACCGGCGCGCGATGAAGCGGGAGAAGTGGTTGGCGTCTCCGTCGCGATTGTGGATCTGTCTCCAATTCGGCAAGCCGAGAAAGCGTGGCGCGAAACCGAAGAACACTTTCGGCACATGGTCGAACTGTTGCCTCAAATTCCATGGATCATCGACCCTGAAGGACGTGCTTTGGATGTCAGCCAACGATGGTTGGAAATCACCGGAACGAAGGGAGACCAATGGAGGGACTTTGGCTGGCTGGACGCATTGCATCCGGATGATCTCCAGCCGACGTTGCACGCAATGAACAAGTCGTTCAAAAGCGGAGAGCCGATCGACATCGTATATCGCGTGCGGCGTTCAGAAGCCGACCCCTGGAAACGGTGGCGTTCCAGAGGAGCAGCTCGCATTGGAGCAAACGGCGAAATTATCTGCTGGTATGGCAGTGTGGAGCAATACGAGTAAGAATCGCCGCGGCAGAGCCGGAAGCTTTATGTGTGAGCCGCTTTCGAAGCAGCTTAGGGGCGCAAGCGCTCCTGAGCCGCCGCATTTTGAATCATAATTTCCATCCTCTTTTCCTGGCTTTTACCCAGATGCGCCTGGCTCCGTTGATACCCCTTGCACTTCTACAGGAATTCAAGTAATCTTCTGTCGAAGCGGAAGGGGAGCACTTTGACCGGAAGAATCGAACTGCCACAGGGAACACTCGACCTCATCATCCTGCGTACATTGCAACCCGGCGCGCAACACGGCTGGGCCATCTCTGAGCGCGTGCAGCAAGTCTCCAGTGAAGTCCTCAGCATCCAGCAAGGCTCGCTGTATCCCGCTCTTCATCGCCTCGAGCGCCGCGGCTGGATTCGCGCGAAGTGGGGCGTATCGGACAACAATCGCCGCGCCAAGTACTACGAGCTCACCCGCGCCGGCAAGCAGCGCCTTGAAGCCGAAACAGAAGCCTGGCGCAAGCTCACCGTAGCTGTCGAGCAGGTTCTGGAAGGAGCGTGACGCCATGCTGAGCGACCTGCGTTACCGGCTCAATGCGCTCTTGCATCGCAAGGCAGTGGAAGAAGCGCTCGATGAGGAACTCCGTTTTCACTTTGACAGCGAGGTAGAGAAAAACATGCGCAACGGCATGACACAGGAAGAAGCAAAACGGAAAGCTCGCCTGGCCTTTGGCGGCCACGAGCAGATGAAAGAAGATTGCCGTGAAGCACGCGGCACCAGCTTCATTGAGCTCACCCTCGAAGACACAAAATACGCACTCCGCCAGCTCTGGGCCAATCCCACCTTCGCTCTCGTCATGATTCTCACGCTCGCGCTCAGCATCGGCGCCAACTCCGCCATCTTCAGCGTCATTAACGGAGTGCTGCTCAAGCGCCTGCCGTATCCCGAGCCCGATCGGCTCATGCGCATCTTTCTCTCCAGCCCCGATTTCCCGCAATTCCCGCTCAACCCCTTCGACTTTCGCGATTTCCGCGCACGCAATCATTCCTTTGAAACCACCGCAGCCTTCATGCGCGGTGACGTGCAGCTCTCCGGGGTCGGCGAGCCCGTGCATCTCAATGGCTTCGGCATCACCTCCGGCTACTTCCGCGTGCTCGGCATCCAGCCGCAACTCGGCCGCGAGTTCGACTTCAACGCAGAAATCCCCGGCAACGGCCTGCAGGTCGTCATCAGCAATCGCGTCTGGCACACGCAATTCGGCGCAGACCCCAACATCCTTGGCCGTAAAATCACGCTCAACGCACAGCCCTTCACGGTCATCGGAGTCATGCCGGCCGGCACAGAGCATCCCGGCAACGGCTATCATGCCGTGGCCTATGGCGAGAACGTCGATGTCTGGTGGCCCTTCTCCTTCGCCGGCAATCCCAACAATCGCGGCTCGCATTACCTTGAAGGCATAGGCCGCCTCAAGCCGGGCGTAAGCCCCGACCAGGCCCGAGCCGAGATGAACGCTGTCTGGGCGCAGATCAATCGCGAGCATGGCGTCAGCAATTCCGAGTGGAAGGTGCTCATCCGCCCGCTCTACTCCGTGCTCGTCGGCACCAGCCGCCGCATGTTATTAGTGCTCCTCGGCGCAGTAGGAATGGTCCTCCTCATCGCCTGCGCCAATACGGCCAATCTCATGCTCGCGCGCGCTTCTGTCCGCCAGCGTGAAATCGCAGTGCGTCTCGCCATGGGCGCGCCACGATTGCGCGTCGTGCGCCAGTTGCTTACAGAAAGTCTCATCATCTCGTTAGTAGGTGGCGCGCTCGGTCTCGCATTCGCATTTGGCGGAGTCCGCGCACTTGTCGCGCTTCTCCCTGCGGATTTTCCTCGCTCGCACGACATCCATGTAAGCTGGCCCGTGCTCGCATTCACGCTCGTCATCAGCGTGCTCACGGGAATCCTCTTCGGCCTCGCACCCGCCGTGCAGGCCTCGCACACTGATCCGAAACAGGGCCTCCAGCACACCAGCCGAACCACAACCGCCAGCCGTCATCAGAACCGCTTGCGCAGCGCACTCGTCATTGCAGAGGTCAGCATGGCCTGCGTTCTGCTCGTCGGCGCAGGTCTCATGCTGCGCACCTTTCTCAATCTTCTTCATCTCGACCCAGGCTTCAGTGAAGACAATCTGCTTACCGCTAGCATCTCGCTTCCGCATGAGCAATATAAGCCCGATCAAAGATCACTCTTCTACGAGAAGCTCACAAACAGCCTCAGTGCATTGCCTGGAGTCATCAGCGCAGGCGCAGGCAGTGATCTCCCCTGGACCGGCTACGACGAAAACGCCGGCTTCAACATTGAAGGCAAAAAGCCCGCGGCGAATGAGGGATTCCACGCGCGCTATCACATGGCCACGCCCGGCTACTTCACCGCGATGGGTATTCCGCTCACCGCAGGCCGCTTCTTCTCGAGCGCCGACAGGCAAGACACGCAAAACGTCATCATCATCAACAAGGCTCTTGCGCAACGCTACTGGCCCGGTGAAGACGTGCTCGGCAAGCGCATCACATTTGAAGACAGTCCAAAGAAGGATTCCGACTGGATGTACATCGTCGGCGTAGTGGGCGATGTAAAAGACCAGCCCAACAAGCCCAGTGCCGAGCCCGCGTTCTGGTGGCCTGAAACGCAGCAGCCGGAGTCTGATATGTCCATCGCCATCCGCACGCGCTCTGACGCTCGCCAGGCCATCGACGGCCTTCGCGACGCCGTACATAAGCTCGATCCGCAACTCGCCGTCGCCGACATCCGGCTCATGAATCAGGTCACAGACGCATCCCTCTCCACGCCGCGCTTCACCTTCGTCATGGTGGGCCTCTTCGCAGGCCTCGCCATCCTCCTTGCCGGCATCGGAGCCTATGGCGTCATCGCCTACACAGTCACGCAGCGCACACCGGAGTTCGGCCTCCGCATCGCACTCGGTGCGCAGCGCGAAAATTTACTGCGCATGGTGCTCGCACAAAGCGCAAAGCTCGCCGTCCCCGGTGTAATCCTTGGCCTCGTGCTCTCGCTTGCGTTAGGCCGCGTAGTGCAATCGCTGCTCTATGGAGTGAGCCCGGCAGACCCGCTCATCCTCGGCGCTGTCACTGTGCTGGTGCTCGTCGTTGCACTGGTGGCCTCGTACGCTCCAGCGCGCCGCGCAGCACTCGCCAATCCCATGACAACTCTGCGCTCGGAATGAAGCATGGAATCGCGGCCGCGCAAAAATCCTCGCGTCAGTGGAACAATCGCTGCCCATACCGCGGGCCTGCCATGTAAGGTGGAGGCAAAGGAGCGCTTCCATCCCAAGTTATGCTCACCCGAATCAAACGGTGTCTTCTTCTTGCCCCGATTCTTGCCCTGACCGCAAGCAAAAGCCTCTTCGGCTCCGATGTCTCCATGAAGGTGAACGATAAGAACTACCTCGACACGCAGGGCTTCAGCGTCTTTCTCTACGACAGCACCTACCATCCCGTCTTCGTCGATCAGAAAAACACCGCCATGGAGATGATCCTCCACGGCCAGCGCATCGCCACAAACGGCGACGTGCGCCTGATGCCCACGCCCGAGCAGTGGGACCTCGTAGCCACGCTGAAAAATCGCCACGCCGACAAGACCGCCAACACCCTGACCGCCAACCTCGCCTTCCCCACCTTCGATCTGAGTTACACCCTCGAAGTCGCAGCAGAACCCGGCGGCGTCAAAGTGACCATCAATCTCGACAAGCCGCTCCCCGAAAAACTCTCCGGCCGCGCAGGCTTCAATCTCGAGTTCCTTCCCTCCATCTACATGGGCAAAACCTACCTCGTCGACGGAACCAAGGCCGGCCTCTTCCCCCGCACGCCCAACGACCCGATGGTCAAAGTCCTCCCGCTGGCCGACGAACCAAAGAAAGCCTACTACCTGGAAGACTGGGACAAAGCCAAGGGCTACACCCAGCCGCTCCCCTTCGCGCAAGGCAAAAGCATCACCCTCGGCGTAGACGACGCGTTAGCCCGCATCAACGTCACCTCCGACACATCCGACCTCATGCTCTTCGATGGCCGTGACCGCGCGCAAAACGGCTGGTTCGTCCTCCGCTCGCTCATCCCCTCCGGCAAAACCACCGCAGCCATCGTCTGGCACATCCGCCCCGACGTCATCCCCAACTGGACGCGCCCGCCCATGATCGCGCACAGCCAGGTAGGCTACGCGCCGGCGTTCTCCAAACAAGCCATCATCGAGCTCGATCCCAGATACACCGGCCCCAAAACCGCCAAAGTCCTCCGCCTCGCAGCAGACGGCTCCTACAAGCAAGTCTTCGAAAGCCCCATCACCCCATCCACACCCTGGCTGCGCTACGTCTACTCCAAATTCGACTTCACCGCCGTCAAAGACCCCGGCCTCTACGTCATCCAGTACGCCGACCAGCGCACCGCGCCCTTCCCCATTTCAGAAGACGCCTACGCCAACATCTGGCAGGACAGTCTCGACCACCACATCGCCGAGCAGATGGATCACGTCTCCGTCCGCGAAGCCTACCGCATATGGCACGCCGCCTCGCATCTCGACGATGGCCGCATGGCCCCCGTCGTCGGCGAGCAATTCGACGGCTGGAACCAGGCCACTGCCACAGACGGCAAGTACAAAGGCGGCGACCACATCCCCGGCATGAACGTAGGAGGCTGGTATGACGCCGGCGACTACGACCTCGAAGAGCCAGCCCAGCTAAGCGTCATTCAGAACCTGGCCCTCGCCTATCGCGCCTTCAATCTCAAATACGACGAGCTAACCGTCGACGAGTCCGCCCGCGAAGTCGAGATGCACCGTCCTGACGGCATCCCCGACACCGTCCAGCAGGTCAAGCACGGCGCGCTGCTCATCCTCGCGCAGTTCCATAACATCGGCCACGCCATTCGCGGCACCCACGAGCCCGACCTCCGCCAATACACCCACCTCGGCGACGGAGCCTCCAAAACCGACGGCCGCATCTACGACCCCAGCCTCGGCCCCAATGAAGTCAAGGGCGACTACTCCGGCAAGCCCGACGACCGCTGGATCTTCACCACCAACAATCCCTTCTTCCAGTGGAACGCCATTGCCGCGCTGGCCGCCGCCGCGGACACCCTCAAAGGCTGGGACGACCCCTTGGCCAAAGACTGCCTCGACACCGCCATCAAGGCATGGAACGACGAGAAGGCCCACCCCACGCCGTGGCCCGCCAGCGCCAACTTCGGCGGCGCAGCCCCGGCCGCACCCGGCGGAGTCCTCGCCGCATCCCAGGGCTCCACCTCCCAAAATCCCGCGCAAGCCAGCCACAATACCCCGGCAACCACCAGCGCACCGCCACCACCCACCGCGCGTAACCCCTTCGGCGCAGGCATGGACTGGGCCGCAGCCCTCGAGCTCACCATAGCCACCCACGGCGCCGAGCCCTACAAGTCCCGCCTTAGAGAGCTCTTCCCGCAGATCATCACCCCGCAGCAGATGGGCACCCGCGGCTGGACCGCAGTCCGCGCCCTGCCTTACCTCGACGCCGCCGAAAAAGACCAGCTACGGGAAGCAGTAAAGACCTACATGGCAGGCCTCGACAAGCAGTTGGACGCCACTCCCTTCGGCGTGCCGCCCAGCCTCGGCACCTGGGGCGGCTCGGGAGCAGTCGTAGACATGGCCATCCGCATGTACTTCCTGCATCAGGCCTATCCTGACCTCGTAGGCCCGGAATACACCCTCCGCGCCGTCAACTACATCCTCGGCACACACCCGGTCTCCAGCACCTCGTATGTAGCAGGAGTAGGCACAGTCTCCAAGCCCAGAACCTACAGCAACAACCGCGCCGACAACGCCTACATTCCCGGCGCAGTCATTCCCGGCTACATCATCATCAAGCCCGATTTCCCCGAGTGCATAGACGACTTCGGCTTCCTGTGGTTCGAAGACGAAGCCGTAGTAGCCGGCTCAGCCAGCTGGGTAGTAGCCGGCAACGCAGCAGATGCAATCATCAGAGAATCAAAGCAGGCCCACCACTAGAAAGCACCCGGAGAAGAATCCGCAGTAGCCTCTGCCCTCCGCTCGTACACCCACCACAAAATGTGCCCCATCCATGCGCAGCAGTACCGCGCATGGGTGGGATAACCAAAGCCTCGATAAAGGCCTAGTCTTTGTCCTTCGCCAGCACAACCAACATGCGCGTACCCCCACAACGTCCGTCATCCTGACCGTAGGCGTTTTTCAGCCGGAGGGAAGGACCTGCTTTTGCCTTTGTCTTTGCCCTTCGCCAGCACCCCCACAAAACCCTGTGCCCCATCCATGCGCAGCAGTACCGCGCATGGGTGGGATAACCAGCGCCTCCTCACCATTGTGTATGCTGGATTCTCCAGTCCGGCTGCACCCCGCGTTGCAAGGGAACCGATGAAGACTCTCCTCTCCGCTCTTATCTTCTGTCTCTGCACTTCGGCCTTCGCTGCTTCTGTGATCACCACACGTCCCGAGGATCCCAAGGCCATCTATCTCGAGTCCCCGGCGGCGAACGCCGACAGCTCTGCTGCGCTTCAGGCAGCCATCGACAAAGCCGCGAGTGCAAGCAGCGAAGGCATCGTCTTTGTCCCCGCAGGCCGCTATACGCTTACGCGTACCATCTATCTCTGGCCCGGTGTGCGCCTCATCGGCTATGGCGCCGAGCGCCCGGTCTTCGCCTTGCCGCCCCAGACCCCGGGCTTTCAAAAAGGCATGGGAGTCATGCTGATGTTCACCGGCATGGGACCATCCGATCAGCGTCGCGCAGGCGGCCGTGTTCCCTTTCCGCCGCCCGGCTCCGTTCCTCCCAATGACCATGTTGCAGACGCCAACTCCGGAACGTTTTACTCGGCCATGACTAACATCGATTTCGAGATTGGTGATGGGAATCCTGCTGCCGTGGCTGTGCGCTTCCATGCAGCCCAGCACGCCTTCCTCACTCACGTGGACTTTCACGTTGGCTCAGGGCTTGCCGCGCTTTATCAGGTTGGCAACGAAGCGGAAGATCTGCACTTCTATGGCGGCCGCTATGGCATTCTCACGGAAAAGACCTCGGCGGCCTGGCAGTTCACGCTCATCGATTCGACCTTCGAGGGCCAGCGCGAATCCGGCATCCGCGAGCATGAAGTCGCGCTCACCTGCATTCGCGACAGCTTCCGCAACGTGCCCAGAGCCATCGATATCGATTCCGGCTATCCTGACCAGCTCTGGGTGAAGGACTCGCGATTCGAGAACATCTCAGCCTCCGCTGTCACGATCAGCCTGGAGCAAAATCCTCACACCCAGATCGGTTTTGAAAACGCGATCCTGAGCAACACGCCCACCTTCGCCCAATTCCGCGAAAGCGGTAAGACCGTTGCGGGCAAGGGCAAACTGTATCAGGTCAAGAGTTTCAACCATGGTCTTATTGTTCCCGGCGAAGGCGAGATGGGCGCAATCGGCACGCGGTATGAAGCTGTACCTCTGGCATCGATGCCGCCCATGCTTCCGCCCGCCATTCGCGCACTTCCACCCAGCACGGAATGGGTCAACGTGCACACGCTCGGCGTGAAGGGCGACGGAGAAACGGACGACACCGCCGCCATTCAACAGGCAATCGGCTCGCATCGAGTGCTCTATTTTCCCAGCGGCCACTACGTTGTTCGCAACACACTGACGCTCCGGCCTGACACAGTGATGATTGGCCTTCACCCAACCCTTACACAGTTCGATCTTCTCGACTCAACTCCCGGCTTTGAAGGCGTTGGCACTCCCAGGCCTGTGATCTTCGCTCCGGCCGGTGGCACAAACATCCTAAGTGGTATCGGCGTGTTTACAGGGGGAACCAACCCGCGTGCAGCAGGAGTGCTTTGGAAGGCCGGCGAACAGTCGCTCATCGACGATGTGCGTTTCCTTGGCGGCCACGGCAGCGGCACCAACCCATACAACAACAACCACACCGCAGACCCCGACCTTCGCAAGCGCTGGGACAGCCAGTATCCGAGCCTCTGGATCACGGACGGCGGCGGAGGCACTTTTGCCGATATCTGGACGCCCGACACCTTCGCGCAGGCCGGCTTTGTCGTGTCGAACACAAAGACGCCGGGTCATGTCTACGAGCTGTCCAATGAACACCACGTCCGCAATGAAATAAAGTTCGATCACGTAGAGAACTGGGACATCAACGCCCCGCAGACCGAAGAGGAAGCCGGCGAAAGCCCGGAGTCGCTTTCACTCGAAATCGATTTCTCGCGCAATATCACCATCGCCAACTACCATGCCTATCGGGTCACTCGTTCGCGCGCGCCGTTTCCCACCGCTGTCCGCATCTTCAACTCATCTGACATTCACTTCCGCAATGTTCATGTCAATGCTGAGAGCGGCTACGCCACCTGCGACGCCGGCGGATGCGCCACCTTCCTCCGTCTAAGCAAGTTTCCTTACGACAACGCCATCCAGGACCTGACGCACCATCTGGATGTCCGGGAGCGGCAGTTCGCCTTGCTGGATATTCCAGCCGACCCGCGCCAGCCCCGGCCGGCTGACGCATCTGCTGTGATTGTTTCCGGATCAGGAGTAAAAAAGCTGGAAGATGGTTTCTTCTCCATCTCCGGCGCGGCTGTGGACGCGGCGGGCAAGCTTTACTTTGTGGATCGTCACAATCAGCGGATCTATTCATGGGGTGAGAAAGAAGGTCTCGCAATCGAGCGCGACAATCCGCTTGATCCTGTAAGTCTCGCCTTCGACAAGTCCGGCAACTTGCTCGTGCTCTCCTCTGCGGGTCCTGAAGGCACGGTGTACACCTTCCATCCCGGGAGTTCTGCCGAAGAAGTCACCGTGCTGAACCCGCAGGTTCGCCAGCGCCGCCCCAACGCTTCCTTCATTCTTCCCGCGAACTGGTGGAATAACGGTGAGTTCCAAGACCAGCTCAATCTGGACACCATGCGCTTTACTAACCTGGCCGATCTCTTCGCAGAGGATGCCACCACGCCACGAGAGCGGGAGTACGTTTCCGCGGACGGAAGCGTAACGCTGCCCGCAAGCCGCGTCTTTCAGCAAGGCCCCGCGACGGACATATCCGGTTGGCGTTTCAGCGACAATCTGGATACCTATGGCTTTCTCACTGCCGCTCCCGGCCAGAGCGTGTATGTCAGCAGCGAGTCAGAAGACCTCACTTACAACGCCAAAGTGAATCCTGACGGCGCACTCTCGGATCTCAGAGTCTTTGCGCAACGTGGCGGCGAAAGCGTAGCCGTTGACCACAACGGAAATGTGTACGTTGCCGACGGTCAGATCTTCGTCTACTCGCCTGCAGGCAAACAAATTGCGCAGATCGACGTGCCCGACCGTCCGCTGCAACTCATCTTCGGGGGCGCAGGACGAAAAACGCTTTTCATCCTCACACATCACGCGCTATACGCAGCCGACCTGCGCTGACTCTCGGATACGGGTGAAGTTTTCTCGTCGAGAGCCCAGTTTTTGCCTTTCGCCAGCACAACCAAGACGCGGGTCTTCCCCAACAAACACCCGTCATCCTGACCGTAGGCGTTTTTCAGGCCCGGGGTCCCCGGCGACAGGTCTTCGTCGCTGGGGTGGAGGAGGAGGGAAGGACCCGCTTCTGTCTTTGCTCTTGCTTTTACCTTTCACCCGCACCCCCACAAACCCTGTGCCCCATCCATGCGCAGCAGTACCGCGCATGGGTGGGATAACCAAAGCCTCGGCAAGAACCCAGTTTTTGCCTTTCACCAGCACAACCAAGACGCGGGTCTCCCCCAACAAAAACCCGTCATCCTGACCGTAGGCGTTTTTCAGCCGGAGGGAAGGACCCGCTTCTGTCTTTCGCCAGCACCCCCACAAAACCCTGTGCCCCATCCATGCGCAGCCGTACCGCGCATGGGTGGGATTCCCTCAAAACCAGTTACCAAAGTCCAATGGACCTTCGTACCCAATCCACCCGAAAATAGTTTGCACAAGATTATGGGGTTTTATGTCAAACTCATAATTGAGCAAGCAAAATCACGGCCCGAGCCCACCAGGACTCGGGCCGTATTCTTTCACGGGTACAATGAAAAGCGCAGAAAAGGCGAACACATCGGTGCACACCAAAAATCGCTCTTAACCAACACGGAATGAATAGCTTAGAAAGCGATGTGCAATTTTTTTTAGGGGCTGTCCTAGATAACTAGCGCAGATGTTGTTTAACCCATTGATTTAGTTGATTTAACTGATCTTGCGGGTTTGGGGTATTAAAACGCCATTCGCATTCCTTGAGAAAGAGGTGGAAATGCTCCCTGGGAATGCCGTTGAAACGGCGCATATGTCTTTTGGTCTGGTTCCAGAAATTCTCGATGCCGTTGATGTGGTTCTTGCGATCGGCAAACAGTTTTGCATGGTTGATGCGGGAGTGCCTGAAGGCCGAAACATCGAGCACATTGTAAGCGGGAAAGGTGTCGGAATACACGATGCTATCCGGCACGATTTTCTCCTCCATGATGGCTTGTAAGGTCGAGCTTTTAATATCGCTGATCATCTTGGCGTAAACCTTGCCGCCACGCTTTAAAAGACCAAAGACAGGCACTTTGCCGGCCGCTCCACGGCCACGCAGACCCTTGCGCCGACCGCCAAAATAGCTCTCGTCCACTTCCACTTCTCCAGAGAAGGGCGTGGCATCTTCACTGGCCTGATAAATGAGCTGGCGAAGGCGATGGAAATAATACGCCGCAGTGCTCTTGTTGACCCCTACCAGAATGGCTGCGGTACGAGCTGTCGTGCCCGCCACGAAGTGCTCCACCAAGCGTTCCTGCTGGGGCAGGCTCAAGCGGCTTTTGCGGATCCTAGCCATCCTCAAAACTCTAGCTCTGCGCTAGTTATCTAGGACAGCCCCTTTTTTATTATTTGGTAACCAGGTGTCAGTATTTAAGTGGTAAACAGTCAAACAAGATATAAGTTAAAGTAAATAAATAAGTTAAACTCCACACACATTCTCGTGCGACCTTAACCAGCGGGTGCCCATCCGTCGCGTCTGAGCCTTTGTTTTTGCCGTTGCCGTTCGCCAGCACAATCACCACACTGGGTGCCCCATTCATCGCGCAGCCTCATCGCGCGATGAGTGGGATAAACAATCCATCGCGCCTGAGCCGTTGTTCTTGCCTTTCACCGACCCAACCAGGATCCGTAGGTATTTTTCATCCGGAGGGAAGGACAGGATTCCACAGTTCGGGTATGAAGATCGCATAAAAGATTTCCCGAAAAACTGTGGAGAGTGCCGCAAACACCACATTCAAATCAAGTTGGAAAGCCGTGGAGCACAGGATAACTCAGGCAGTTGTTGAAAATCGAACAGCAGGCGCGATGATGCCGGCGCATCTAAATATTGACGCCCCACGCAACCCGGCCTACGCTGAAACTATGGAATTCAAAGTCATTGAGCTGGAAAAAGAACCGGTAGAATTCGACCTCCAGTTCCAGCCTGGCACTATCGATTACGGCGAAGAAGCCGTGCAATCCGGTCCGCTCTCCACCAGCGGAAGCGCCGAAGTTCTCCACGAGCACCACGGCCCCAAACAAATCATCTCCGACATCCGGCTCAAGGGCCACTTCGCCGGCAACTTCGAAGTCCCCTGCGCCCGCTGCGTAGAGCCGGTAGAAATCCCCCTCGAAGGCGACTTCGACCTCATCTTCCGCCCCGTAGGCGTAGATTCCGGCCCCAGCGAGCGATCCATAACTGCAGAAGAAACAGAAATCGGGTATTATCAAGAAGACAGTCTGTTGCTTGAAGATGTGCTGCGCGAACAGGTGCTTTTGTCCCTGCCGGCCAGAACCCTGTGCAAGCCCGACTGCAAGGGACTTTGCCCACGCTGCGGCCAGAACCGCAATACAGACTCCTGCTCCTGCGAGCAGGAAGCAAGCGACCCCAGATGGGAAGCGCTTGCCGGTCTCCGAAGCAAGGTAAAGCCCTGAAAACAGAGATTTTCAAACGATTTTAGGTGTTTTGCCCACCGGAATCTTACGCTGACCAGGTGGTATAAGGTCAGTTTCGGGCAGACCACGAAAGGAATTGCACCATGCCTAATCCGAAACGGCGCCATTCAACACGCCGCACCGCCAATCGCCGCGCCCATGACTTCCTCACCGCCACCGGCCTCTCCGAGTGCCCCGTGTGCCACGAGAAGAAGCTGCCCCATCGTGCCTGCCCCAAGTGCGGCGAGTACAAGGGCCGCCAGGTTCTCGAAGTGAAGGAAGCAGCCAAGTAAGCCAGGTAATACCGGCAAACATGCTCATCGATATCGCTCTCGACGCCTTCGGCTCAGACAAGGCCCCCGAACCTGAAATTCGGGGCGCCATACTGGCCTGCCGCGCGCTTCCAGTACGGGTGCATCTGATTGGCCCGGAGTCGGAGCTGCGCGACCTGCTCGACGAGCATCTCGAAAATGAAGATTTACCCATCGTCATTCACCACGCCTCAGAGCGCATCGGAATGGACGAAAAGGCCGCGCACGCCGTCCGCACGAAAAAGGACAGCACCATGCGCGTCGGCCTCAAGCTGATCCGCGAACGCAAGGCGGTAGGCTTTGTCACCGCCGGCAATACCGGCGCCGCAATGGCTACGGCAAAGATGGTCCTCGGCGCATTGCCCGGCGTAGACCGGCCAGCGCTGGCAACACCGATGCCGACCACAGTCGAAGGCCGCCCCTGCGTGCTGCTCGACGTAGGCGCGAACGTAGACTGCAAGGCGCATAATCTCGAGCAATTCGCCGTGATGGGCGAGATGTACTCTCGCAGCGTTTTCAAGGTTCGCTCACCGCGCGTAGGTCTGCTCTCGATTGGCGAAGAAGAAACCAAAGGCAACGAGCTTACGCACGAAGCGACTCCTCTTCTTAAGGCGCTACCGATTAACTTTGTCGGCAACGTGGAAGGCCGCGACATATTCAATGGCAACGCGGACGTGATCGTCTGCGACGGCTTCGTCGGCAATGTTGCTCTGAAAACCAGCGAGGGAATCGGACGCTTCGTTCGCGACGCCCTGCGGGCATCGCTGAATACGACCGTTACTGCCAAGGTAGGAGCGCTGCTTTCGCGCCAGGCATTCAACGATTTTCGCCGCCGCCTCGACTACACCGAATACGGTGGCGCGCTGCTGCTCGGTGTTCGCGGTGTCTGCATCATCGGTCACGGATCGTCCAATGACAATGCCATCTTTAATGGCATTCGCGTGGCATACGAGTTTGCGAAATCCGGCACGAACGAGAAGATCGAACGCGAGTTCGCTGGCCGGCCTCAGCGCCACTCAAATCCATCCTCGACCGGCGCGGACGCTACGATTCAGTAGCCTTATGAGCACTCGCACCAATTAGAGTTATGTGCATGAGAAATTCAGGGCGATTTTTGTTCTTTTGTTTTTTCATGCAGATCGCTTTTGGTGTTGGGGGCGCTCAAAGCCAGTCCGCTGCCGCGCCAGTCAAGGAGACGCGGCAGCTTGCCCTTCTGGACACGGATATCGGGGATGACATTGATGATGCTTTCGCGCTGTCACTTCTTCTTAAAAGCCCCGAAGTAAAACTTCTCGGAATCACTACTGCTTATGGCGATACAGAGCTCCGTGCCCGGCTTCTTGATCGCTATCTGAAAGCAGTTGGCCGCGCGGATATACCCGTCGCTGTTGGCGTGCACACGGCGCACGATAACGTCTTTACGCAATCTGCTTATGCCAACCGCCAGCCCGATCGCAAATATCCGGATGGCGTTCCATTTATGCTCAGCCAGATTCGAACCCATCCGGGTCAGATCACACTTATCGCGATAGGGCCATTGGGAAATGTAGGCGCCGCGATCCAGCAGGATCCCATTACCTTCCGCAAACTTAAGCGCGTTGTGATTATGGGTGGGAGCGTTCGTCGTGGATATGGGGCTGCAGGTACACCGCCACAGGTGGAGTGGAATACGGGACGGGACCCTGCCGCTATGCGTGCGCTTCTGGCTTCCGGTGTTCCGGTCTTTGTTATGCCGCTGGATTCGACCCAGATACGCCTTGATGAAAACGGCCAGGATCGGCTCTTCAGCTACGGTTCGCCGATAACCGATCAACTCACGATTCTCTATCACCAATGGAAAGCGGGGAGTGGCTGGCATCCCACGGGCCCTGTTTTGTACGACCCGGTAGCCGCCGCATATGCGCTTAAGCCTGAAATCTGCCCGATGCAGTTCATGCACCTGCGTATCGACGACAAGGGAATGACCATTCCTGAAGACGGGCCGCCGAATGCACAGGTCTGCCTGAATGCGGATGAAAGTGGCTTTCTGAGCCTTCTTTTGGCCAGGGTCGCGCCAGTCCCCAATTCAAAGACGCCGTGAATGGCACAAAAACGCTGTCCGAGTGGCATTTTTCGATGTGCGAATGTATTGACCCAGCGCAAAATTCTTGCTATTGTTAGAAGGTTCCGCAAGAACGTCTCTTTTTGTGTGTCTTGACGAAATAGAGTCGAGCAGGGGCTGAGCAAAAGACTTAAAGCTCATGCAAACCTGGGGCCGGTGCAATGTTTCCGGCCAGACAAGCTCTGAAATAAGCTCTCATTCTTGCGAGGGCAGGAGCGTAAAGTCGAAGGCGCTGTGGGATTTTCCTGAAGCAAAATGCAGCCTTCGCAGATATTCGCTACGGCGCTCGCGCGTTCTCTACCTTAGAGGGCTATGCGAGCCGGATCCGCGAAACGGAATTGACTCCGGACAGGTTGAATGCCTGGTGGACGTGCAATCACCGTCGCGGCTCTCGTCTGAGATGGGAAGAAGGCAGACGCGAAGCAGGGGATAGGGCTTCTGTGCGTTTGGTTTGGGCTTGATCGTAAGCCAGCCAGGCCGGAAGGCCCTAAAACTATGCGCGCGGCTGTTTGAAATGTAAGAGGTTTTGGGTAAGGAGTTTCGGTTTGCCTACTTTTAATCAGCTTGTCCGCAAGGGTCGTACAGCCCCCCGCTACAAGACAGCTTCGCCAGCCCTGCAGGCTTCGCCGCAGCGGCGCGGTGTTTGCACGCGTGTGTACACCCAGACGCCCAAAAAGCCGAACTCGGCGCTGCGTAAAGTGGCCCGTGTACGACTGACAAACGGTATCGAAGTGACCACCTATATCCCTGGCATAGGCCATAACCTGCAGGAGCACTCAATTGTGCTCATCCGCGGCGGCCGTGTAAAGGATCTTCCTGGCGTTCGTTATCACGTTGTGCGCGGCACGCTGGACTCAGTAGGCGTGGCCAACCGCAAGCAAAGCCGTTCGAAGTATGGCGCCAAGCGTGCCAAGGCCGGCGCTGCAGCACCGACGAAGGGTAAGAAGTAGCCGTTTTTCCGCTTTGGGCGGAAAACGGTAAGACGGTTCCCGGACCAAAGCTGTGCCGGGACTGGGGTAGTAGAAGCGGCGCGATAAGCGCAAAGGGATTTTGAGGAACTATGCCGAGAAAAGGGCACATTGCGAAGCGGGAAGTGGCGCCGGATCCTGTTTACGGGTCGACGCTGGTCACCAAGTTTGTGAACTCGATGATGTGGGGCGGAAAGAAGTCCACAGCGCAGGGCATCTTCTATCAGTCGATGAAGAACCTTGAGTCAAAAGGTGGCGACGAAGCTCTAAAGCTTTTCAAGAAGGCTGTCGAGAACTGCAAGCCTCTGCTCGAAGTGAAGACCCGCCGTGTGGGCGGAGCTAACTATCAGGTTCCGATCGAAGTGAATCCCGAGCGGCGTACCTCGCTTGCGATCCGCTGGCTTATTACCTACGGCCGCAGCCGTGGTGAAAAGGGCATGGTGGATAAGCTCTCGAACGAGTTGCTGGACGCGGCAAATGGCCGTGGCGCTGCGATGAAGAAGAAGGAAGATGTTCATCGCATGGCCGAGGCGAACAAGGCCTTCGCGCACTATCGCTGGTAGCTGAGTTTTGTTCCCGGTCCGATGGGCCGGGGTTTTATTGGACTGGGTTGTACGAATAACGGCGGTTAACACCGCAAGGATGAATTGACGTGGCTCGCACTATACCTCTGAATCGTTGCCGCAACATCGGCATCATGGCGCATATCGACGCCGGCAAGACGACAGCGACAGAGCGCATCCTGTTTTACACGGGCATCACGCATCGCATTGGCGAAGTGCATGAAGGCACCGCGACCATGGATTACATGGAGCAGGAGCAGGAGCGCGGCATTACGATTACGTCGGCTGCCACCACCTGTATGTGGAATAACATCCGCATCAATATCATTGACACTCCAGGTCACGTGGACTTTACCGCCGAGGTGGAGCGCTCTCTTCGCGTTCTGGATGGTGCTGTTGCCGTGTTTGACTCGGTGAGCGGTGTTCAGCCGCAGACTGAAACAGTTTGGCGTCAAGGCGACAAGTACAAGGTTCCGCGTATCTGCTTTGTGAACAAGATGGACAAGAACGGTGCTGATTTCGAGCACGTGATTGACACCATCCGCAAGCGTCTGGGTGCGCGTCCCGTTGCCCTGCAGATTCCGATTGGCGCTGAGGCGAACTTCAAGGGTGTCGTGGACCTGATCGAAATGAAGGCGATCCTGTGGCATGACGAGACCATGGGCGCCAAGTATTCGGTCGAAGAGATTCCCGCCGAGCTGCTGAAGAAGGCTGAGGCCTTCCGTACGCAGCTGATAGAGACCATTGCCGAGACGGACGACGTTCTCCTGGAGAAATTTCTCGAGGGCGAACTGCCGACGATTGCTGAGCTCAAAGCTGGTATTCGCAAGGCTGTCAACGAACTGAAGGTGTTCCCGGTGATCTGCGGATCTGCCTTTAAGAACAAGGGCGTGCAGACGCTGCTGGATGCCGTGGTGGACTACCTGCCCAGCCCGCTCGACAAGCCTCCGGTGGAAGGTATTGATCCTTCGCATCACGATACGATTCTGGTCCGCAAGGTGGACGACAGTGAGCCTCTTTCGGCGCTGGCTTTCAAGCTGATCAATGATCCGTTTGGCAAGCTTTCGTTCATTCGCGTTTATTCCGGATCGCTCAAGACGGGCGATACGATTCTGAATCCGCGTACGGGCAAGACTGAGCGCGTGGGCCGTCTGGTGAAGATGCACGCCAATAAGCGTGAGGACATCACCGAGATTCTTGCGGGCGATATCTGCGCCTGTGTAGGCCTGAAGGATATGAAGACGGGCGATACGCTCTCTTCACCGCAACATCCGATTGCGCTTGGCGCCATTACCTTCCCCGAGCCGGTGATTTCGGTAGCAATCGAACCGAAGACCAAAGCCGACCAGGAGAAGATGGGCGTTGCGCTCTCGAAGCTGGCGGATGAGGATCCAACCTTTAAGGTTCGTACGGATGAGGATTCGGGTCAGACGATCATCAGCGGTATGGGCGAGTTGCACCTCGAAATTCTTGTGGATCGCATGAAGCGCGAGCACCGGGTTGAAGCGAATGTGGGCGAGCCTAAGGTGGCCTTCCGCGAGACGATTCGCAAGACTGCTGAGGCTGAAGGCAAGTACATTCGTCAGACGGGCGGATCGGGCAATTACGGTCACTGCTGGCTGCGTATCGAGCCGAATGAGCCGGGCAAGGGTTACGAGTTTGTGAACGTGATCAAGGGCGGATCGATTCCGAAGGAATACATCAAGCCTATCGATCAGGGTGTTCAGGGCGCGATGGAGCTTGGAATTCTTGCAGGCTTCCCCATGGTCGATGTCAAGGTTGAGCTTTTTGACGGCAGCTACCATGATGTGGACTCGAACGAAATGGCATTTAAGTTTGCCGGTTCGATCGCGTTCAAGGAAGCGGCTCGCAAGGCCTCTCCTGTGCTGCTCGAGCCTGTGATGGCGGTGGAAGTGACGGTGCCGGAGGAATTCATGGGCACCATCATCGGCGACATCAACTCGCGTCGTGGCCGCATTGAAGGCATGGAGCACGCCGCTGGTTCGCAGGTCATCAAGGCGATCGTGCCGCTCAAGGAAATGTTTGGTTATGTGAATGACATTCGTTCTTCCACGCAGGGCCGCGCATCCTATTCGATGCAGTTCGCTCGCTACGAAGAGGCTCCGCGCATGATTGCCGATGAGATTATCGGCCGCGCGCAGGGTAAGTAAGGAAAAATTTTGGGGCTGGAGCCGCGTGGGCGGCGCCCCGATGTGAAACAGGCAGTAGCAGCTACGAAAGGGATTCGGGACTTTTATGGCGAAGGAAAAATTTGATCGTTCGAAGCCGCACGTGAATGTGGGAACGATTGGACATATTGATCACGGCAAGACGACGTTGACGGCAGCGATCACGAAGGTGTTGTCGAAGCATAATCCGAACATCAAGTTCCGTTCGTTCGACACGATCGATAACGCGCCGGAAGAGCGTGAGCGCGGTATTACGATTGCGACGGCGCACGTGGAGTATGAGACGGCGAACCGTCACTATGCGCACGTGGATTGCCCGGGTCACGCGGATTACATCAAGAACATGATCACGGGTGCGGCGCAGATGGACGGCGGCATTCTGGTGGTGGCGGCGACCGATGGTCCGATGCCTCAGACCAAGGAGCACGTGCTTCTGGCTCGCCAGGTGGGTGTGCCGTACATTGTGGTGTTCCTGAACAAGTGCGACGCGGTGGAAGACTCCGAGCTGATCGACCTGGTGGAGATGGAAGTTCGTGAGCTTCTTTCGAAGTACCAGTTCCCGGGCGACGATGTGCCGGTGATTCGCGGCTCTGCACTGGGCGCGCTGAATGGCGAAGCACAGTGGGAAGCGAAGATCGACGAGCTGATGGACGCGGTGGACAAGAATGTTCCTCTGCCGGCGCGTGCGATTGACCAGCCTTTCCTGATGCCGATTGAAGATATCTTCTCGATCTCGGGCCGTGGCACGGTTGTGACTGGCCGTATCGAGCGCGGCAAGGTGAAGGTGGGCGAGGAAGTTGAGATCGTCGGCTTCCGCGAGACGCGCAAGACGGTAGTGACGGGCGTGGAAATGTTCAAGAAGCAGCTGGACGAAGGTCTTGCTGGCGATAACGCGGGTCTGTTGCTGCGCGGTATTCCGAAGGAAGACGTGGAGCGCGGCATGGTGTTGGCGAAGACGGGATCGATTACGCCGCACACGCGTTTCAAGGGCGAGGTTTACGTTCTCTCGAAGGAAGAGGGCGGCCGTCATACGCCGTTCTTCAAGGGCTATCGTCCCCAGTTCTACTTCCGCACGACGGATGTGACGGGCACGGCGGAGCTTCCTGAGGGCGTGGAGATGGTGATGCCGGGCGACAACGTGCAGCTGGTGGTTGAACTGCATACGCCGGTGGCCATGGAGAAGGGCCTGCGCTTTGCGATCCGTGAAGGCGGTCGTACGGTGGGTGCAGGAACTATCTCGGAGATTCTTAAGTAGTAAAGGGTATAGGGGCGAGGGCCGGAAGACGGTCCTCGAATCCTGGAAAGCAGAGCCATGGTAGGACAGAGAATTCGCATTCGGTTGAAGGCATACGACTATCGTGTGCTCGACACCTCGACTGGCGAGATTGTGGAAACGGCCAAGCGCACCGGAGCTTCGGTGGCCGGCCCGATTCCCTTGCCGACGGTGAAGAACAAGTATTGCGTGCTGCGTTCGCCGCACGTAGACAAGAAATCGCGCGAGGCTTTTGAGATCCGTACGCATAAGCGTCTGATCGATATTCTTGAGCCGACCCAGCAGACAGTGGACGCGCTGATGAAGCTCGATCTGCCGGCCGGTGTCGACGTCGAGATCAAGGCATTCGAAAAGTAAGTTTTATTAGACCGGCAGTGCGATGCTTACAGCCTCGCATGATGAGGAGAGGAAGAAATGGCAATTTCGGGAATACTCGGTAAAAAGATCGGCATGACGCAGGTCTTCGACGAAAAGGGCGAAGTGCACCCGATTACGGTGCTCCAGGCGGGCCCTTGCGTTGTGACGCAGTTGAAGTCTCTGGCCAAGGATGGCTATGAAGCTGCTCAGATCGGATTGGTTGAATTCGTTAAGGCGAGCAAGCTGACCAAGCCTGAGGCGGGACATCTGGCCAAGACCGATGCGCCTCCGGTGAAGTTTGTGAAGGAAGTTTCGCTTGAGCTGGCTGCCGATGGTTCTGAAGGCACCAAGGCTGGCGATCGTGTTCTGGTCGACATCTTTGCGGATGCCAAGTTTGTAGACGTGATCGGCACCTCCAAGGGCCGCGGCTTTGCGGGCGTAGTTCGCCGCCATAATTTCGGTGGCGGTCCGGCAGCTCACGGCCATATGTTCCAGGTGCAGGGATCGATCGGCGCATCGAGCTTTCCGTCGCGTGTTTTCCCTGGCCAGCGCATGCCTGGTCACTTTGGTACGGATCAGGTGACGGTGCGCAATCTGCGCATTCGCGGCATCGATCTCGAGGAGAACCTTCTGATGGTGGAAGGCGCAGTTCCGGGCCCTCGTGATGGTTACGTAATGATCAGCAAGGCCAAGGCTCCGCCGCGTGAGCGTCGTGGATTTGCCGGCTCCGGCACGGTCGATCCGCTGAAGGCTTCGAAGAAGGCTTCGCCTAAGAAGAAGTAGGCGGCCGGTTAAGAAATATGCGCTCGTTACGAGTGCGATAAGACTGAGAGCTGACAAGCAACTGGGTCAGCGGAAGAAGAAGAAGATGGCAAACGTGGATGTAGTGAATCTGAATGGGCAAAAGGTGGGCTCGGTTGAGCTGGCTGACGTCGTTTTCGGCGCCGACCAGGTCAATGAGGCTCTGCTCTGGGAGGCCGTGAAGCATTATCGCGCCTCGCAGCGCCAGGGTACTCACGCCACCAAGAACCGCAAACTTGTTGCCGGTTCGGGTAAGAAGCTTTGGAAGCAGAAGGGCACGGGCCGTGCTCGTATCGGCTCGGTGCGCTCTCCTCTGTGGCGTCACGGCGGAACGGTGCATGGACCTCAGCCCCGTAGCTATGACTATGCCTTTCCCCGCAAGAAGCTCCTGGGTGCACTGCGCTCGGCTCTGGCGGCGAAGCTGGCTGACGGCAAGCTCACGGTGGTCGATACGCTCGAGATCAAGGAATCGAAGACCAAGCTGTATCGCAAGGCTCTCGATACCCTCGGCGTGAACCGCACGGCGCTGATCGTGGAAAACGGAAAGACGCTGACGCAGGCACTCGTGTTGGGCGCTCGCAATCTGGATGGTGTGGAACTGGTACTGAACAACGAAGTTCACCCCTACGATCTGCTGCGCTATGACCGGGCGATCTTCTCGAAGGCTGCGATTGAGCAGCTTGGCGAAGCGCTTACCAAAACCGTGTCGAAGCGCAAGCTCGCACAGACGGAGGCTGCGTAATGCCGACACTGTATACCGTAATTCGCCGCCCGCTGATCACTGAAAAGGGTCTGGGCGTAAAGGAAACCGAGGGAACCCTGGTGTTTGATGTGGCTCCCGAGGCGACCAAGACCGAAGTGAAGCAGGCCGTTGAGGCTCTCTTCAAGGTGAAGGTTGCCGGGGTTCGCACCTCGAATGTCGCGGGCAAGGAGCGCCGCCGCGGCAAGTTCGCAGGCTTCCGTCCCGACTGGAAGAAGGCATATGTCCGGCTGAAGGCTGGAGAGAAGATGCCGGAGTACGTAGGCAACTTGTAAAGCAGGAACAAGCCTTACGGACTTAAGAAGGATTATCGGGGCGCTAGAGCTGAATTTGTAGCGCACCGGAGAAACGGGGAGAGTGATGCTGAAGTTTGCATCGATTCTCCAGGACAAAGACAATGGCTATTAAGACATTCAGACCGGTAACGCCGACCCTGCGCTTCAAGAGCACGCAGGTGAACGACGACATTACCTCGTCGACGCCGCACAAGCCGCTGCTGACAACGCGTAAGCGCACCGGCGGTCGCCGTAATTCCGGCGATCTGACCATTCGTCATCATGGCGGTGGACACAAGCAGAAGATCCGCTTGATTGATTTCAAGCGCGATAAGGCTGGAGTACCTGGCAAGGTTGCGACGATTGAGTATGATCCAAACCGCTCGTCTCGTATCGCGCTTGTGCATTATGCCGACGGCGAAAAGCGTTACATCCTGCAGCCTGTTGGCCTCAAGGTGGGCGCCACGGTGACCTCGGGTCCCGATGCCGACATTCTCGTGGGCAATGCGCTTCCACTGAAGTTCATTCCTGCCGGCACCACGGTGCATGCGATTGAGCTTCGTCCCGGCAAGGGTGCGCAGATGGCGCGCTCGGCTGGCGCGCAGGCACAGCTGGTAGCCAAAGAAGGCGATTACGCGCTTCTGAAGCTTCCTTCGGGCGAAACCCGCAAGGTGCTCGTAGAGTGCATGGCGACGATCGGCCAGGTAGGCAACACGGATCATGAAAATGTTTCGATCGGTAAGGCCGGGCGCAACCGCTGGAAGGGCATTCGTCCGACCAACCGTGGTGTGGCCATGAACCCTGTCGATCACCCGCATGGCGGTGGTGAAGGTAAGACCTCCGGCGGACGTCATCCTGTGACGCCGTGGGGCCAGCCGACACGCGGATACAAGACCCGCAACAACAAGCGGACCGATGCATTCATCGTCAACCGCAGGCAGAAGTAAGGAGCGACGAGAGAGATGGCACGTTCGACAAAGAAGGGTCCGTTTATTGATACGCACCTGAGCGTGAAGATCGAAGCGCTCAATACGGCTAACGACAAGAAGGTTGTGAAGACCTGGTCGCGCCGTTCGACAATCTTCCCGGAGTTTGTGGGCCACACGATTGCGGTGCACAACGGCAAGAAGTTTGTTCCAGTGTATGTGACCGAAAACATGGTCGGCCACAAGCTGGGTGAGTTTGCGCCGACGCGCACATTCAAGGGCCACACGGCAGGCAAGGCAGCTGAGGCCGGCGCGAAGGCGAAGTAAGAGTCAGGACATATGGACCGGCGATTCACGACGAGTTGCCGGCCGAGAGATTGAGGAAGAGACGATGGCAGTCGAGACAAAAGAATACCGGGCAGAGGCCAAGTTTCAGCGCGTGTCGCCGCAAAAGGCGCGCCTGGTGCTCGATTTGATCAAGGGCCGGGGAGTGCAGGAGGCGCTGGAAACAGCCGCCTTTACCAAGAAGCGCATCGCTCCGGTGATCCACAAGCTGTTGGTTTCAGCAGTGGACAACGCAAAGTATGTGGCTGGCGAGCAAGGGCTTGATCTGGATGTGGATAGCCTCTACGTCAAGCAGGCTTTGGCAAATGACGGACCGCGCATGAAGCGCATTCGTCCTGCGCCCATGGGCCGTGCCTACCGTTACCAGCGCCGGTTGGCTCATATTGTGGTTTCAGTGGCTGAGCGTAATGGTGCAGCGCTTGTGACCAGGGTGGAAGAGCCGGTTGAGGCTACGAAACCTGCAAAGAAGGCTCCAGTCAAGAAGGCCACCGCCAAGAAAGCGCCGGCCAAGAAGGCAGCCGCAACCAAGAAGGCCGAGAAGTCGGCTTAACAAGGGGTTTGAGGGAATAGTTATGGGACAGAAAGTCCATCCTTATGGATTCCGGCTGGGAGTGAACAAGCCGTGGCGTTCGCGCTGGTACTCGGAGCGCGACTATGACAAGCTCCTTGTCGAAGATGTGAAGTTGAAGGCCGAACTGCGCGATAAGCTCAAGGCCGCTGGAGTTAGCTCGGTTGAGATAGAGCGTCCAGGCAACAAGCTGCGTTTTCTGATTCGCACAGCGCGTCCGGGTATCGTAATCGGTCGCAAAGGCGCTGAAATCGAGAAGCTCAAGACGGAGCTCGGCAAGCGCACCAACCGCGATGTGTTTATCGATATCATTGAGGTGAACAAGCCGGAGCTTGATGCTCAGCTGGTCTCCGAAAACATCGCGCTGCAGCTCGAAAAGCGTGTGAGTTTCCGCCGCGCCATGCGTAAGAGCGTGGACTCGGCACTGCGTTTCGGCTGCAAGGGTATCAAGGTTCGCGTTTCCGGCCGCCTGAACGGTAATGAAATCGCGCGTTCCGAGTGGTATCTGCAGGGCCGTTTGCCTCTGCACACGCTTCGCGCCGATATCGACTACGGCTTCACTGAGGCCAACACGACTTATGGCGTCATCGGCGTCAAGGTGTGGATCTATCGCGGCGACATTTACGAGCAGAAGCGCCGCACGACGCAGCCGGTTGGCACGTCGGTGTTCTAAACGCAGTTTCCCGCTTTCAGTACCTGGGATTCAGGGAGCGGAGCGGGAAGAACAACTGCAATAAAACGAAGCTAAGCGCTGGTAGCGTGAGAGCTAGTAGCAGCTTTTGAGGATTTCGCTATGTTGATGCCCAAGAAGGTGAAGTATCGCAAGCAGCAGAAGGGTAAGCGCCGCGGTAAGGCCTGGCGTGGTTCTTCGCTTGCGTTTGGTGAGTACGGACTGAAGGTTCTGGAGGCCGGTTACATTACCGACCGGCAAATCGAAGCCAGCCGTATCGCCATGACCCGGTTTATCAAGCGCGGCGGCAAGATTTGGCTGCGTCTGTTCCCGGACAAGCCGATTACCAAGAAGCCGGCCGAAGTCCGAATGGGATCGGGCAAGGGTGCGCTGGATCACTGGGTTGCTGTTGTTAAGCCCGGCAAGATTCTCTTCGAGATGGAAGGCGTGGCTCCGGATATTGCGCAGGAAGCAATGCGCCTGGCATCGAACAAGCTGCCGCTGAAGACCAAGTTCGTGCAGCGTCCCGCTGTGATCAAGGCTGCAGCGGAAAAGGAAACGGCTGCTTAAGCAGCACGTAAGGATTAGGTGGCGAGAAAGTCCCGGTTGGGAGACTGCGCTGCTGGAGAAGAAAAGATGGAACTCGATAAGATTCGCAACCTGAACAACGAAGAACTGGCCAGCCAGGAAAAGACCTCGGCTGAGCAGCTTTTTCGACTGCGTTTTCAGACGGCGTTAGGCCAGAACGACGGAGTGAAGAGACTTCGCGAGCTGCGCAAAGAGATCGCTCAGATCAAGACCGTGGCGCGCGAGCGTCAGCTTGGCATTGAGAAGGCTGCAAAGGCCGGGAAAGGAGCGCGTTAAATGACGGCTCAGGATACGGCACAAGCGCCTGCCGCTTCACGGCGCAATGAGAAAGTCGGCAACGTGGTCTCGACGAAGATGCAGAAGACCATCGTAGTCGAGGTCGAGATGCGTAAGGCGCATCCGAAGTATAAGCGCATCATCAAGAGCTCGAAGAAGTTCTACGCGCATGATGAGCAGAACTCCGCACGTGTGGGCGATGTGGTTCGCATCCGTGAGACGCGCCCGACGAGCAAGTTGAAGCGCTGGGCACTTGAAGAGATTGTTCGCCGCTCTTCGCTCGGCCAGATTGAAGATTCAGCTCCGGCAGCGGTTTAACGCGCGAGGAAAGGGAGAAAAACCATGGCTGTGCAAATGAGAACCATGCTCGCGGTGGCCGATAACTCCGGCGCGCGCAAGCTGCAGGTGATCCTGCCCCTGGGCGGCGGATTAGGCAAGAAGGCAAGTCTCGGCGATATCGTGACAGCTGCCGTCAAGGAAGCTTCGCCCGATGGCACCGTAAAGAAGGGCAAAGTTGTGAAGGCGGTTATTGTCCGCACCCGCAAGGAGTATCGCCGGCGCGATGGAACGTATATTCGCTTCGACGAGAACGCTGCTGTGGTGATCGACGATGCGCATGAGCCGGTTGGGACACGCGTGTTTGGTCCTGTCGCTCGTGAACTGCGCGAGAAGAAGTTTTTGAAAATCGTTTCGCTGGCGCCAGAAGTTGTTTAGTGCCCGCTGAATATTGAGAGAGATTGAGATGCCGAGTTTGAGTATTCATCGCAATGATACGGTCAAGGTCCTGGCGGGATCGGATCGCGGCAAAACAGGCCGTGTTCTGCGTGTCTTCCCGGACAAGGGCACGGTGCTGGTTGAGCACGTGCGCGTGATCAAGAAGACGGTTTCGAGCAAGCAGGGCCAGCGGACCAAGGGCGGCATTGCCGAACAGGAATCGCCCATCAACGTTTCGAATGTGGCGTTGGTTTGCACGACCTGCGGTGTGGCGCATGTCGGCTACAAGGTCGACGGTGACACCAAGACCCGAATCTGCAAGAAGTGTGGCACTAACCTGCCCACCAAGAAGTAGAGAGTCAGCTTAAAGGCTGACGGAAAATTGAACACCTGCCGCACCGGTATACGGATAAGCGAGAGCGAATCCACTCCGACACCCGGCAGAAAGAGAGCAAAGAGAAATGGCAGCAAGGTTGAAAGAGAAGTATCACAAGGAAATCAAGCAGGCTCTCCAAAAAGAGCTGGGTCTTGAGAATCCGATGGCAGTGCCGCGGATCGAGAAGATCGTACTCAATATGGGCCTGGGCGAAGCCACGCAGAACAATAAGCTGCTGGATCCGCTTGTGGGCGATCTCGCGGCGATTGCGGGACAGAAGCCGGTGACGACGAAGGCAAAGAAGTCGATTGCCGCCTTCAAGGTTCGCGAAGGTATGGCGATTGGCGCGATGGTAACGTTGCGGAACGACAGGATGTACGAGTTCCTGGACCGCTTGGTTGCTACGGCTCTTCCGCGTGTGCGCGATTTCCGCGGCGTTTCAACTAAGAGCTTTGATGGGCGTGGCAACTATACGCTCGGCCTGCGCGATCAGCTGATCTTCCCGGAGATTGATTATTCCAAGGTGGAAAAGCTGAAGGGTTTGAACATCACAATTGTGACCACGGCGAAGGATGATAACTCAGCGCGTGCGCTGCTCAAGGCCTTTGGCATGCCGTTCCGTCAGGGCGCGTAAGAGGAGTTTGGAAGGTTTATGGCAACTACTGCAAAACGAGTGAAGGACGCGCGGAAGCCGAAGTTCAGCTGCCGCAAGCACAACCGGTGCAAGCTCTGCGGACGTCCGCGCGGTTATCTGCGCAAGTTCGGCGTATGCCGTCTGTGCTTCCGTGGACTGGCGCTCAAGGGCGAAATCCCCGGCGTTGTGAAATCGAGCTGGTAAGAATTGTTTAACCATTTCCGCTGGTTTCCGGCCCTGTGCCGGACGAACGGGAGATGAAGGAGAAGGAATGAGTCTGACTGACCCTGTAGCAGATTTTCTGGCGCGCATCCGCAACGCGATCCGTGCACGCCACCAGAAGCTGGATGTTCCGGCTTCCAAGCTGAAGACCGAGATTGCCCGTATTCTCAAGGAAGAGGGCTACATCTCGAATTACAAGATGCAGGAAGAAGAAGGCAAGCCGGTGCTTCGGGTTTACCTGAAGTACGGTGGCACGGATTCGGCTATTCGCGATCTGGCGCGTGTCTCGCGCCCTGGTTGCCGCGTGTACGTGGGCCGCGATGAGATCAAGCGCGTCCAGGGTGGACTGGGTATCTCGATCATGACCACCCCGAAGGGTGTCATGACGGGCCGTCAAGCACGTCGTGAAGGCGTGGGCGGCGAAGTACTCTGCGAAGTCTGGTAGGACTAAGGCTGTTTTTGCCTTAAGCACCAGATCAAAGGTTTTTATGGAGGGTTTGACCCTCCGGCTGCAGTGGAACGATGACACCATCGGGACTCGCAAGCCATGAAGGATTGAAGCAATGTCTCGTATTGGAAAGAAGCCGATCGCGCTAGCCGCGGGCGTGAAGTATAAGGTTGAGGGCAACACGGTTCTCGTCGAAGGCCCCAAGGGTAAGGTTTCGGCGCTGATTGCCGATGGCATCACGCTCGAGACTAAGGACGGCCAGCTGCATGTGGTTCGCTCGGATGATAAGTTCGCCGCGTATCACGGTTTGACCCGCGCACTGGTTTTCAATGCTGTTGAAGGTGTGACCAAGGGCTGGACGAAGGAATTGGACATCGTCGGCATCGGTTACCGCGCTGAGTTGAAGGGCAAGAACACCGTGGTCTTCACGCTGGGCTATTCCCACCAGATCGAATTTCCGTTGCCTGCGGGCATCGAAGTGGCAATCGACCCTAAGCAGACACACCTTACCGTTACCGGGATTGACCGGCAGAAGGTAGGCCAGGTGGCTGCTGACATGCGCTCGCTGCGTAAGCCGGACCCTTACAAGAACAAGGGTGTCCGCTACACCAACGAGAAGCTGAAGAAGAAGGCCGGTAAGACGGGCTCGAAATAAGTAAGTTGATCAGGTGGCAGAAAAGAAACAACTATCTGACACCTGATCGCTGAAATCACCGAACGGGGCCGCAGGGCGGCTCCGCTGATAGGAAGAAAAAACATGATCACTCAGACGAAAAGAAACGAGATCCGCCAGCGCATTCATTCGCGCATTCGCCGCAAGCTCTCCGGTAGCACAGAGCGTCCACGGCTGAATGTATACCGTTCGCTGAGCCATATCTATGCACAGGTCATTGACGACCAGACCGGCGTCACGTTGGTCGCGGCCTCGACTATCAAGGCGAAGACCGGTGGCAATGTGGCCGCGGCGAAGGAAGTGGGCACGGAGATCGCGCAGAAGGCAATCGAAAAGGGCATCAAGAAGGTGGTCTTTGACCGTGGCGGCTATCTCTATCATGGCCGCATCAAGGCTTTGGCAGATGCAGCGCGCGAAGCCGGCCTTGAGTTCTAAGCGCTCCGAGCTTTAGTTTTGGCCGAGTGAATCGGCCGGGTGAATTAAGTTTCCAGGCGCCCCACAGGCGACCAGGGAAGGAATCGACACGATGACGATGAAGAAGAAACTCGATGCCAACCAGTACAACCTGAAGGATCAGGTGGTGGCCATCAACCGCGTGACCAAAGTAGTCAAGGGCGGTAAGAACATGTCCTTTGCCGCACTTGTGGTTGTGGGCGACGCTGCTTCTGGCGTGGTCGGCTACGGCTCCGGCAAGGCTAAAGAAGTGCCGCAGGCAATCCGGAAGGGGATCGAATCCGCGAAGAAGAATCTTGTTCGCGTACACCTGACCGAGACCACGATCCCGCATCAGGTGCTGGGCCGTTTCGGTTCTGGCCATGTTCTGCTGAAGCCAGCCCCCGAGGGTACTGGTGTTATCGCCGGCGGGGCAGTTCGTGCCGTGATGACATCGGCTGGCGTGCAGAATGTTCTAACCAAGAGCCTGGGAACTGCCAACCCTCACAACGTGATCAAGGCGACTTTTGATGCATTGATCCAGCTGCGTGACCGTGCCGAAGTGGCAAGCATTCGCGGCAAGTCCGTAGAGGAGCTCTAAATCATGGCTGAGACCAAGAAGATTCGCATTCAGTATTACCGCTCGGCCATTGCCACCCCGGTGAAGCACAAGCTGGTGGTGAAGGGCTTGGGCTTTACCCGCCTCAACCAGATCGTCGAACGAGAGGATTCAGACTCGATTCGCGGCATGGTAAAGAAGATTCCGCACCTGGTGCGGATTGTCGAACAATAGAAACGAGCAGACCGTAGTATTCGGCTGTTGAATTGAACGCGAGTCGGCGGAAATCAATTCCGTCGGCGCTATAGCGAGGAAAACATGGCAAAGAATCTCTCTAATCTTCGAGCGCCCAAGAAGGCAAACATTGGGCGCAAGCGTGTCGGCCGCGGTATGGGTTCCGGCATGGGCAAGACTTCGACCCGCGGCCACAAGGGCCAGGGTTCGCGCTCCGGTTCCAGCCTGATGCGTGGTTTTGAAGGCGGCCAGATGCCGCTTCACCGCCGCTTGCCCAAGCGCGGCTTTACCAACATCTTCCGCACCGAATACACGGTCATCAACCTCGACCGCATTGCAGAGCTTGGTGTGACGGAAATCGCCCTCGACGACTACAAGAAGCTTGGTCTTGCTTCGAGCAAGAAGGCGCTCATCAAGATCCTTGGCTCCGGTGAATTGACTGCGGCTGTGACGATCTCGGCGCACAAGTTTTCCAAGTCGGCCATTGAAAAGATCGAAAAGGCCGGCGGCAAGGCAGTTGTGCTCGGCGGCGAACCCGAAGCATCGAAGGCCTAAGAAACAGGTTACAGATGACAGGTTACAGATGACAGTCTGCGTTGCGCTGACATCTGTAACCTGCAAGCTGTAACCTTTTTGCAGTTGGCGCGACAGCCGCTGGTCAGCGCGGCTAAGATGGAAGCACACGGACAATTCGGCGCCTGCGGGCGCGAAGGGTAAAACCGAAACATGCTTGAGAAGTTCCTGAATATCTTCCGAATTCCCGACCTGCGTAAGCGTGTGCTGTTCACGCTCGGTATTTTGGCTGTCTACCGCCTCGGCGCGTTTATCCCGACACCGGGCATTAACACGAATCTGCTGGAGCAGATGTTTCAGTCGCAGAGCGGCTCTGCGCTGGGCCTGATGGACCTGTTCGGCGGCGGAAACCTGCGTCGTATGACTATCTTCGCGCTGGGAATCATGCCGTACATCACTGCATCGATCATCTTCCAGCTCTTAACGGTGGTCTACGAACCACTGGCGCGCATTCAAAAAGAGGGCGAGTTGGGCCGGCGGAAGATTACGCAGTGGACTCGCTATCTCACTGTGATTCTTGGTGCATTGCAATCGATTGGCATTGCAGCCATTTTGACGCGACAAGGGCTTGTGCTTCATCCCGGCATCGGCTTCAGCCTGATGACTGTGCTGACTCTCACGACCGGAACAGCTTTCATCATGTGGCTCGGCGAGCAGATTACGGATCGCGGCATTGGCAATGGCATGAGCTTGCTGATTTTCGCGGGCATTGTTGCTGGCCTGCCAGGCGGCGTGCGCGATCTGATTACCAAGATCCAGACCAATGCGTGGGGCGCGTTCACGCTCCTGGGCATTGTCCTGGTGATTGCTGCCATGATTTTGGTGGTTGCGTTCATTGTTTACGTGGAACGCAGTGAGCGGCGCATCCCCATCCAGAGCGCTCGGCGCATTGTGGGTCGTCGTATGATGGGCGGCGCATCCAGCCATTTGCCATTGAAGGTGAATTCCGGCGGCGTTATGCCGGTGATTTTTGCCAGCTCGATTCTCTCTGCGCCGCTTCTGCTGGCACAGTTTGACTGGGTGCAGAACAACCGCCTGCTTCAGCCTATAGTCCGAAATCTCGCGCCTGGCGAACCATGGTATGAAGTGCTGTATATGCTGGGCATCATCTTTTTCGCGTATTTCTATGTGTCGATTGTGATGAAGCCGGATGATATCGCAGACAACTTCCGTAAGTCAGGCTCCTTTATTCCCGGCATTCGGCCTGGCAAGCGCACCTCGGACTACATCAACGACATCCTGACTCGCATTACTCTGGTTGGTGCGCTGTACCTGATTATTATTTCTCTGGTTTCGACGTTCATGATTTCGGGTATCCACCTGAACCATCTGTGGCTTGTCGGGCGCGCATTTGATGCCTTACCTGCGTGGATGACAAACGGTCTCGGGTTCAGCTTCGCCTTTGGCGGCACTTCGCTGCTGATCGTGGTTGGCGTGGCAATGGACACTGTGAACCAGATTGAATCGCAGCTCATCATGCGGCACTATGACGGTTTCTCACCGCGCTCGGGTCGCATTCGCGGAAGGAAGACTTGGTAATGTCGTCTTCCGTGACTGAAATCGTAAGCGGCCGGGACGCGGAGCAGGCAACCGCTCCCGGCCCGATTCTTTTGCTTGGAGCGCCGGGTGTTGGCAAGGGGACGCAGGCCAAGGAATTGGTTAAGATCTGGGGAATCCCTCAAATTTCGACCGGCGATTTATTGCGAAGCAATGTTTCTCGTGGAACGGAGCTGGGGAAACTCGCCAAGGATGTGATGGACCGGGGTGAGCTGGTGCCGGACACGCTCGTGAATGAGATGGTAGCGGTACGCCTGACTGATCCGGATACGGCGCGCGGATACATTCTGGATGGTTTTCCGCGCACGCTGAAGCAAGCCGATTGGCTCGACAGCCGCCTGGTGAACGAAAACGGCAGTCTGCCTGTGGTTGCTGTCAGTCTCAAGGTGGACTATAATCAGTTATTGCGCCGTATCACGGGGCGCAGGAATTGTCCTGTTTGTGGCACCATCTACAACATTTACGCAAAGCCTCCCCGCGTGGATGGCATTTGCGATGTAGAAGGCGCTGCTCTGGTCCAGCGAGCTGACGATACAGAGGCGGTTTTTGCGGAGCGAATGAAGTCCTACTCCGAGCTGACTGCTCCTGTTGTGGATCATTATCGAAGCCAGGGACGTTTCGAGGAAGTAGATGGAGATCAGCCAATAGAGCTGGTTTCCGCTGGGATATTAGCCTCCGTCAAGAGGTTGCGCGCAAGCTAGCGCAACCGGACGGTGGATTTTGCTTGTGTAAGGCTTCTGGAAGAAGGGTTTTGAGTGGCTGTTGTTCTCAAGTCGTCGAAAGAGATCGAGAAGATGCGTCGCGCCGGGCATGTTGTTCGGCAGGTGCTGGAGCGGGTGCGCGCGGCAGTGAAGCCTGGCGCTACCACCGCCGATCTTGATCGCGTAGCTGAGGAAGCGCTGAATGAGTTTGGCGCAAAAGCGGCTTTCAAGGGGTACCACGGCTACCCGGCAGTGCTTTGCACCTCGGTCAATAGTGAAGTGGTTCACGGTATTCCTTCACTGAAGCGGGTTTTGAAAGAAGGCGATATCGTCTCGCTGGATTTTGGGGCGGTTGTCGACGGCTATTATGGCGATTCCGCCGTGACGGTGGCGGTAGGCGAGAAGATCGATCCGAAGACCGAGCGGTTGCTGAAGGTTACGGAGGAATCGCTGAAGAAGGCGATTTCTGTCGTGAAGCCTGGCGCAACTCTGGGTGATATCGGTGAGGCGGTCCAGGCGATGGTCGAGGCCGAAGGATTTTCCGTTGTACGGGATTTTGTGGGGCACGGAATTGGTTCTTCCATGCATGAAGATCCCCAGGTTCCGAACTTTGGCACTGCTGGCCGCGGCATGAAGTTGAAGGCGGGCATGGTGATTGCCATTGAGCCGATGGTGAATGCCGGCAAGCCTGAAGTCAGGGTCCTGAAAGACGGCTGGACGGCTGTGACGGATGATGGCAGCATGAGTGCTCATTTTGAGCACACGGTGGCGGTTACCGACACCGGGGCGACAATTCTGACGGCGTAGAAGCAATGCGTTTGTCCCAAAGGTAAAGTGCGGGAGCACCAGTTTGTCGAAAGAAGACGCGATTGAGGTTATGGCAACGGTAGTGGAAACACTGCCAAATGCCATGTTTAAGGTGAAGCTCGAACAGGGGCATGAAGTTCTGGCTCATGTTTCAGGCAGAATGCGGAAGAATTTTATCCGTATTCTCCCCGGAGACCGAGTGGCGGTTGAGCTTAGCCCGTACGATCTGAATCGCGGGCGAATTGTGTACCGCTATAAGTGAGTTTTTAACCCCGCGCACTTTGCAGGACGCGCGGAGAAAAGGGCAGCAAACAAATGAAAGTCCGTGCATCAGTAAAAAAGATTTGCGTTAAGTGCAAGGTCATCAACCGCAAAGGTGTGGTTCGTGTGATCTGCGAAAACGCAAAGCACAAGCAGCGCCAGGGCTAATTCAGCCTGGCAGGACGGAACCTCCACTATGAGGCGAGTTAGCTTGAGTCAAGGCTTGCGTTGAACCTCGGAGGAAACCGATTCACTCGTGCGGACCGGCGCTAGGCCGGGGGCACCATAACCTGAGCAGTAAAAAGGATTCCGAATGGCACGTATTGCAGGCGTCGATCTGCCCCGCAACAAGCAGGCACGGATCGCGCTGACCTACATTTACGGCATCGGTGATCCTCGCGCAGCCAAGATTCTGGAGAAGGCGAACGTGGATGCCTTCAAGAAGATCCAGGATCTCGGCGAAGACGAGGTAAACCGTATCCGCCAGGTGATTGAGGATGAGGGTGAGGTAGAGGGCGATCTCCGTAAAGACGTCCAGATGCACATCAAGCGCCTCATCGATATTCAGAGCTTCCGTGGAAGCCGTCATCGCCGCGGCCTGCCCGTGCGCGGACAGCGTACACACACCAATGCCCGCACCCGCAAGGGCCCTCGTAAGGGTACTGTGGCCGGCAAGAAGAAAGCGACGGCGAAGACCTAATGGCGAAGGAACAAAAGGGCGCCGGCAAGGCTGGCAAGAACAAGAAATTCAAGAAGCGCGAACGGAAAAATGTGCCGTACGGCATTGCGCACATTCAGGCTACGTTCAACAACACCATCGTGACCATTACGGACCAGATGGGCAACACGCTGAGCTGGAAGACGGCTGGCTCCCTGGGCTTCAAGGGCTCACGCAAGGGAACCCCGTTTGCAGCGCAGCAGGCTGCGTCGAACGCGGCCGGCATTGCTCGCGATCACGGCCTCCGCGCCGTCGATGTGCGTGTAGCCGGACCGGGTTCCGGACGCGAGTCGGCAATCCGTGCACTGGCTGCGGCCGGCATCGAAGTTCGTTCGATCCGCGACGTTACGCCGGTTCCGCACAACGGCTGCCGTCCGCCGAAGCGCCGCCGCGTGTAAGGCAAAAGAATAACCGGGCCGGGACGAAGCGCATTGCGCGTAAACCGGCCGTCACTCGAAGTTGAGGAGAAGAAATGGCTCGTTATACCGGAGCAGTCTGCCGCCTTTGCCGTCGCGAAGGCACCAAGCTTTTTTTGAAGGGCACCAAGTGCACGTCCGATCGCTGCCCGATCGAGAAGCGTAATTTCCCCCCCGGACAGCACGGCAAGGACCGTAAGGCCAAGATCGTTGGCTACGGCTTGCAGCTGCACGAAAAGCAGAAGGCCAAGCGTATCTACTTCACGCTGGAAGGCCAGTTCCGCGCTTACTATGAGAAGGCCAGCCGCGCCCAGGGCGTGACCGGTGAATTGCTCATTCAGCAGCTGGAGCGCCGTCTGGACAACGTGGCTTACCGTCTTGGTTTTGCCATTTCGCGCCGCCAGGCTCGCCAGGTTGTTCGCCATGGCCATGTGCAGGTGAACGGCAAGAAGGTGAATATCCCTTCGTACCAGGTGAACGTGGGCGACGTGATTGCGATCCGCGAGGAAGCCAAGAAGCATGTCATCATCGAGCAGTCCGCGCAGTATGCAGCGCAGAACCCGGTGCCGGCGTGGATTGAGGCCGACTTTACCAACTTGTCCGGGCGCGTGATTTCTCTGCCTGGACGCAAGGACGTGAACCTGCCCGTCAACGAGCAGCTGATCGTCGAACTGTACAGCAAGTAATACAGCTATTAGCTTCTGGCCTCCAGCTTCCAGCTTTTCGTGCCGTGTCCACATTGGTGGTTTCGGCAAAATGAGTTGGAAGCTAAGAGCTGGCAGCTAGAAGCTGAAATTCAACCGAAGGAGAACTTGCGCGGCCGCCGCAAAATGCTTCGCGACGTACTTGCCGCGCGGGAATCGAGAGACGAATATGCTTTGGAGAGGATTTCAAAAGCCCAAGCGTTTGGCAGTGGATGCCGAGACGCTCACCGAAACTTACGGCAAGTTCAGCGCCCAGCCCTTTGAGCGCGGCTTCGGCACCACAATCGGCAATGCTCTGCGCCGTACGCTGCTGAGCTCGATTGAAGGCGCCGCTGTAACCGCAGTTCGCATTGAAGGCGTGTTGCACGAATTCCAGTCGATCACCGGCGTTGTTGAAGACGCAACCGACATCATTCTGAACCTGAAGCAGGTTCCCTTTAAGCTCGTTGGCGAAGGCCCGAAGGCGCTGTATCTGCGCGCTGACCAGCCTGGCGTTGTGACCTCCGGCATGATTGAAGCCGATGGCGATGTTGAGATTCTGGACAAGAATGTCTACATTGCTACTGTCTCCGAGGGCGGCAAGCTCGAGATGGAGATGCGCCTGAAGCGTGGTCGCGGCTATGTTTCTGCCGACAAGAACTTCGATGCCGACCTGGGTCTTGGATTTATCCCGGTGGACTCGGTGCACTCGCCTGTACGCCGTGTGAATTACGTTGTGGACGCTGCTCGTCTGGGACAGATCACCGACTATGACAAGCTGACGCTTGAGGTGTGGACCAACGGTGCTGTTCTCCCGGCCGATGCGGTGGGTCTTGCGGCAAAGCTGCTCAAGGACCACATGAACATCTTCATCAACTTCGAGGAGGAGATGGAGGCGGAAGCTCGTGGCGGGGAAGATCGTGTTCTGCTGCGCAACGACAACCTGAATCGCTCCGTTGAAGAGCTGGAGCTTTCGGTTCGCAGCTATAACTGCCTGAAGAACGCCAACATTCAGACGATTGGCGAGCTGGTGCAGAAGACTGAAGCCGAGATGCTGAAGACCAAGAACTTTGGCCGCAAGAGCCTGAACGAGATCAAAGAGATTCTCGCGCAGATGGGCCTTTCGCTTGGCATGAAGATTGACGAGCACGGCAACGCGGTACCTGGGCCGACGAGCATTCCTCCGGCGGCGGCACTGGCTGCAAGCTATGGACGCTACGACGACGAAGACGAGCCTCTCGATTCAGTCGATCTGCAGCTTCCGACTGAGACCGAGAACTTCTAAGTACGGCTATCAGCTTTCAGTCGTGGCTGAAAGCTGATAGTTCAAGATTCCGAAAGAGAGTTTGTTATGCGCCATCGCAATGCAGGATTCAAGCTCGGACGCAACACCAGCCATCGCCGCGCGCTGCTGCGGAACCTGGTCACGTCCGTGATTGTGGAAGATCGCGTGGAAACGACTGTGGCCAAGGCCAAGGCAGTTCGTCCGCACGTGGAAAAGATGATCACCCTCGGCAAGAAGGGCGATCTGCACTCGCGCCGTCAGGCGCTCAGCTTCCTCATGACCGATACGGCTGTCACGCGGCTCTTTGAGACCGTGGCGCCGCGCTACGGAGACCGCCAAGGCGGCTATCTGCGGATTGTCCGCACAGGCTTCCAGAAGGGCGATGGTGCCGAGAAGGCGTTCATCGAACTGCTGGGCGCTGAGAAGCAGCTAGACGAGAAGCGTCAGAAACGCGCTGAGGTCAAAGCCAAGAAGCGCGAAGAGCTCGAAAAGCAGCTCGAAGAGGCCAAGAAAGAACAGGGCGGCGAAGAGGCTGCTTAATCGCAGCTTTTTTAGTATAGCTTGATCAATAGTGGAAGTAGGAGCGGGCGCATCCCAGAGGGATGCGCCCGCTCCTACTTTGTGTAGGTTCAAATATCGTCAATCTAAAGCCGTCAGTGCAACATCTGAAACCAGACTGACTAATAGGACTACCTGCATGGTCAATACAGATAAATTTACGATCTCAGATTTGCCAGACCTGAACGATTCTCTGCTTAAGCGAAAGAGATACGCTACAAGTAGGCCAACGACTATGTTTTTGAACATGATAAATGCGAGCGATTGCCAACCGTGTACCCGAAACAGATGCTTGATGCACCTGGCCGCAAATAACACTGCTAATAATATGACAATGTACTGCACGCTGATATTCTTCATGGCCCACCTCAAATATAGCCCGTCGTCACGCTAGCAAAAAACTAAATCAACGATACCAATTGCTAAAGCGATAACTCCAAGCACAACTACGGCCGGGCAGATAACAGCGAAGAATGGTTCAGGCAGACAGCCCAGCGCGAGAGAGCCTGCTGCAGTGCCAACCGCACCCGAAGCGAGGTTTAGCGCATCGCACCCCTTACCTATGCTAATGCGGCGCATCCGAGCTTCGTTGAGACTTGTACGCATCAGGTGCGCAGTGTGTGTGTTAGATGATACTTCAAAGAGGGTTGCTGCTTGCATTAGAAATACTCTTATTTGCCCCAGAGACGGAGTTAGGCCATTCGCTTTCAATTGAGCTACCTGCGCTTGAACTTGTGACGTCGGTGAGACAGTGGCAAACGCAGATTGAGTACTAGCGAGGCTGACTCCCGTTCCAGCTGCAGACGCCGCTTGATATGTCTGGGTGACGATCGATGAATTGGCGCTAACGTCAACTTGGGAGGTATCGATGGAGTTCAACGCTGTGATAAATGTCGCGTCAAATCCTGTTTCATTGCAGTTATTGATTAGCAGATTGGTTTGTAGCGCGGCTACATTGAAATCAGGTGCGCCGACGGTTCCATTGTTGATGTTTGTTAGTAGGCTATTGTAGGCGGATTGAACAGCGGTCAGAACCGCCGAGCTTAACGGCTGTGGGGTAGATGACGCGTTGAGTTTTGGTGAAAAGGCAAGAAACGGGGTTGCTGCGGCCAATGCCCCCCCCCCGCAAAATAAGTGTACGCCTGTCGAAGCTCATCCGATCTCCTTGTGTCGCGACGAAAGCAAAAATTCTTATTGAAAAACGGCGCAAGTCTTACAGATGTATACGTGGTTTGTCAAGAAAACCCTTCGGGTTCGATTTGTGCTTACCTATTTACTGGATGCCAAGCTCATGGTTTATTAAGCGCGGGCGAGTTTCTTTGGGTTTGTAATGCGCATGTAGGTGTAAACAATCAACTGTAAAGTTAGTGCGCCGGTGCAGTCGATCAGCACGTCCCGTACGGAAGAGGTGCGGTTGGGCAGGAAGCTTTGATGCCATTCATCGCAGCTGGCGATGGCTGCGGTGCCGAGCATGGCGAGGAGCATGTCTGTTCTAAAGCGCGAGTGAGGCAGCGTGAACCACCAGGCGCGCAGCCATGCGAGGCCGATGAGGCCGTATCCGATGAAATGGCCGGTCTTGCGAATGGCGAGGTGGATATGCTCCCACCGGTCATCGCCAATTGGACCGAAAAGCCACTGGAAGATGGGTCGCAGCCAACGGCTGGTGTGATTGCCGCCAAATGTTTCGGTGGACTCACACATAATCATGACGATGCCGAGGGCTACGGGCAGCCACGTCAAGACCCAAAAGCGCACGCTGCCACGCTTATTTGAGACCGGCGTGGTGGCAAGGCTACTCGACATGGTAGTTGGGTGCCTCGCGCGTAATAATGACGTCGTGCACGTGGCTTTCACGCAGCCCCGCGCCGGAGATGCGGACGAATTGGGCTTTTTCCTGAAGCTCCGGAATGCTGCCGCAGCCGAGATAGCCCATGCCGGAGCGCAGGCCGCCGACTAACTGGTAGACCATGGCTTCGAGCGGTCCGCGATAGGGAACGCGGCCTTCAATGCCTTCGGGAACGAACTTGGCGAGGCGGTTGTTGTTCTCGTTGCGCTCGCGCTGGACTACGCCCTCTGTGCCGCTGCCTGCCTGGGCGAGATCATCCTTGCCCTGGAAGTAGCGTTCGCCTGAGCCCTGGCTCATGGCTGTGAGCGAGCCCATGCCGCGGTAGCTCTTGAAGCTGCGGCCTTGATAGAGGATGGTTTCGCCGGGGCTCTCGTCTACGCCGGCGAAGAGTGAGCCGATCATGATGGAGCTTGCGCCTGCTGCGATGGCCTTGGTGATTTCGCCGGAGTACTTGATGCCGCCGTCTGCGATGACGGGGATGTTGTGCTCACGGGCGGCGCGATAGGCCTCTGAGATGGCGGTGATCTGCGGCATGCCTGCGCCGGTGACCATGCGCGTGGTGCAGATGGAGCCGGGGCCGATGCCGACCTTGACGGCGTCTGCGCCTGCTTCAATCAAGGCTTTTGCGCCGTCGTAGGTGGCTACGTTTCCGGCCAAAAGGCCGATGGAGGGGAAGCGCTTCTTGACTTCGCGGACGGCTTCGAGGACGCGGGAGGAGTGGCCGTGGGCGGAGTCGATGGCGAGCACGTCTACGCGGGCGTTGACGAGCTCGACTGCGCGCTCGAGGAAGTCGCCGGTGGCTCCGATGGCTCCGCCTACGCGGAGGCGGCCTTTTTCATCCTTGCTGGCGTTGGGATACTTGAGCTTTTTCTGGATGTCCTTGACGGTGATGAGGCCCTTGAGCTGGTACTGGTCATCGACTACGAGGAGCTTTTCTACGCGGTGCTTGTGGAGGATGAGCTCGGCGTCTTCCAGGGTGGTTCCTACGGGGACGGTGATGAGATGTTCCCGGGTCATGACGGAGCCTACGGGAATGTCGGTGCGGGTCTCGAAGCGCAGGTCGCGGTTGGTGAGGATGCCGACGAGCTTGTTGCCCTGCGTGACGGGGACGCCGGAGATCTTGTAGCGGCGCATGACTTCCAGAGCGTCCGAGATGAGCTGATCGGGACCGATGGTGACGGGGTCTACGATCATGCCGCTTTCCGAGCGCTTTACCTTGTCGATCTCGCCGGCCTGAGCCTGAATCGAGAGATTGCGATGGACGATGCCAATGCCGCCCTGCTGGGCCATGGCGATGGCCATGCGCGACTCGGTCACGGTATCCATGGCCGAGGAGAGAAGCGGCGTATTGAGGACGATCTGCTGCGTGAGCTGCGTCTGCGTGCTGACCTGCGTGGGCACGACGTCACTGTAGGCAGGCACGAGGAGAACGTCATCAAATGTAAGGGCTTCTGGAAGGTTTGGGGCTAGCATAATACTCTGATGCGCCTGGCGTGGCGGGGATTCGATCTTCCCCGGACGGCAGGCGCTTCTGACTATTGTAACTGCTCCGAAAGATGGTTCCCACAGAACCACAGATTTTGGGGGGAGGGAGGGGGTGGGTGCAGTCCTTGCCGATGCACCGACCGGGCCACAGAACCACAGATTCTGGGGGGTATGGGGGGGAGGGGGTGCATGTTTCCTGCCCACAGAACCACAGAATCTGGTGGATTTAGAAAAAAATCAATCGTGTTCGAGGACATAGTGGTGCTCGTTGTAGTAGTCCTCGGCCATCTCTTCCGCCTTTTCGGCCATGCGCTCCTGCAGGTAGGAGTGGGGCAGGGAGGGGAACATCTTGAGGAACTTTTCGTGGTCGTGCTGGTCAGGCCGAGGCTCCTTTTCCAGAGCGAGGATGAAGGCGCGAAAGAGAGCGGAGACCGACATGCTGCGGTTGGCGGCGGCTACGCGGGCGTAACGGTATACCTCATCGGTGACCTGGATGGTGAAGTTGCGCATGGCACTCCTTTTGTGGTGGGTGATGGGTAAAAACAGAAGGCCCGATTCCGGATGGAATCGGGCCTTTTTTCTGCTCATTCTTAGTGTGGCATAAACGCCCATAATGATGTGCAAAGTTGGAAAAACTATTTTCTCCTTTGGAATCATTTGCTTACGGGATGTTTTCCACAGGCTGGGGCTTGACAAGATTTTAGACGTAGACGGTTGAACCTGCCTTTAGGTCGAATTTCAAGGCCGTGAGCTGCTCGGCTGCTTCCCAGAGGCGCTTTGCCTGGGCCGGATCTATGGCTTGCTTTGCGATTGGGACTGGTACGGGAAAGCCTGTCAGCTCGAAGGGGCCGTCGGGGCCGTAGTAGCCTGCCGGCTGGACGTTTGCGGTTGCGGCGAAGAGGGTGGGCAGCGCGCCCTGGGCTGCATTTTGCGAGGCGATGGGCTTGAGGATGGAAGCGATGATACGGAGCGGGGACCAGCCGTTGCCGGGGCCGCTGGACTGGAGATTTGTGATGGCGTAGCCGGGGTGCGCGGCGGTGACGACGACCGGAGAGCCGGCGGCTTGGATGCGCCTTTGCAGCTCGAGCGCGAACACGGAATCGGCCAGCTTGGACTGGGCGTAGGCCTGGCTCATGGGACTGTAGCGCTGTTCGCCCTGGAGGTTGTTGAAGTCCAGCTTTCCGTATTTGGTGATGGAACTGGAGACGATGACGATGCGGGTTTCCGGCTGCTGTTTGAGGTGCGGATAGAGTAGCGCGGTGAGCGCAAAGGGGCCGAGGAAGTTGGTGGCGAACTGGCGCTCGAAGCCGTCTTCCGTCAGTTCGCGTTTGGGGACGGCCATGACTCCGGCGTTGCTGATGAGGAGATCGAGTGTGGGGCCGGGATACTTATGGCCGAACCAGGCGGCGAAGGTGTGGATACTTTTCTGCGAGGCGAGGTCGAGCTCTGCGGCCGTGAGCTTGGCCTGCGAAACTTCACGCTGGATGCGGCTGATGGCGTCCTTGGCTTTTGCCAGGGTGCGGGCGGGGAGAATGACTTCCGCGCCTTTGCGGGCCAGCTCGAGGGCTGTTTCAAAGCCGATGCCGGAGTTTGCTCCTGTGATGAGGACCCTGCGGCCTGACTGGGAGGGAATCTGATCTGCGGTCCAACGGGTGGTTTTCATTGCCATGACAAGAGTATCCTTGAGTCAGTATCATTTGGCAATAAGGCACCTTTTTGGCGTGTACTTACCTGGAGGTAACTATGGATTGGGCGAAGGCGAATGAGGTTTGCGAGCAACTGCTTCCCGAGCAGGATTCCATGGTGCGGACGATTGTGAGCCAGGTGGCGGAGAAGTGGACGCTGTGGACGATGGCGGTGCTGGCCGAGCACGGAAAACCGATGCGCTTTTCTCGCGTGATGGAGCAGGTGGAGGGCGTGAGCCAGAAGTCGCTGACGAAGACGCTGCGGCAACTGGAGCGGGATGGATTTGTGGTGCGGGTGGTGTTTGCCGAGGTGCCGCCGCGGGTGGAGTATGAGATCACGCCGCTTGGGATGAGCCTGCTGGAGCAGGTGCATCCTCTGTGGGTTTGGGCGACGGAAAATGTGGGCGCGTTTGAGGCGGCGCGGGCGCGCTATGACCGGGCCAGGGGTTAGGGCTTACTGAACATCACGCTCGGCGTGGGCAGATTACCCGCTCATCGCAAAGTACGCGATGAACGGGGCACAGCTTCGGTTATCAGGGCCGGTAGCGGTACGGCTCTTGACCGGGCCACCTGCCTGGTCATGAACATCACGCTCGGCGTGGGCAGACTACCCGCTCATCGCAAAGTACGCGATGAACGGGGCACAGCTTCGGTTATCAGGGCCGGCAGCGGTACGGCTCTTGACCGGGCCACCTGCCTTACTGGGAATCGGTGCCTGTCTGGCCGTAGAACATGGTGCCGATCTTGATGGGTGCGCGGCCTGTTTCGATGCGATGCAGATTGGTGTCGCGGAGGGAGTAGGCGCAGCCGCAGTATTCCTGCTGATAGAAGTTTTCCCGTTTGCTGATTTCGATCATGCGGGATGATCCGCCGAGCTTGCGCCAGTTGTGGGACCAGTACTGGAGCTGGGGATAGCGGCTGGCGGCGCGCTCGCCGGCTCCGGTGACCTGCGCGAAGTCTTTCCAGCGGGAGATGCCGAGGGAGCTGCTGATGATGTCATAGCCGTTTTCCGCGGCGTGGAGGGCGGTGCGTTCGAAGCGCATTTCAAAGCAGCTGGTGCAGCGGATGCCGCGCTCGGGTTCGTTCTCCATGCCTTTGACACGGGCGAACCAGTTCTCCATGTCGTAGTCGGCGTCAATGAAGGGGATGTTGTGCTTCTGCGCGAAGTCGATGTTTTCCTGCTTGCGCAGCTCGTACTCGCGGACGGGGTGGATGTTGGGGTTGTAGAAGTAGATGGAGAAATCGATCCCGGAGTGGATGAGGGTTTCCATGACTTCGCCGGAGCAGGGGGCGCAGCAGGAGTGCAGGAGGAGGCGTTTCTTTCCTTCCGGGAGTGCGAGTTTGGGGAGGGTGGTGCTCATTGGTTTCGTTTTTATTTTATCAATTTGCCGGATGCAGGGTTGATTGGTTCAGGCCTTTTCCAGCGGCTCGGTGCGGTATTTGGGGGCGAGGGCTTTCATTTTTTCTATGGATTGCTTTTGCTGCTGCTCGTTCATGGGTGGCGGTGGCGTGGTGCGCGTGGCGACGGGGACGCCGACTTCTTTGAAGAAATCCTCCTGCATGGAGGGAGCGCAGATGCAGATGAGACGCGCCGGGCTGGATGAGACGTTATGAAACATGTGGGGCGCGTTGGCGGGGATGTTGACGGTTTCGCCGGCGCGGATGGTCTGCTTTGTGCCGCGAAATGTGGTTTCGACTTCTCCTTCCAGGACGATGAATGTCTCTTCGAAGTCGTGGCGATGCGGAGCGGGTCCGCCGCCGGGAGCGATGAGCATGTCGAAGACACAGAAGCGGCCGTTGGTGTCGTTGCCGGTGACGGTGATGGTGTAGGTGTCGCCGACGAGGCCGATGTGGGGGAGGGTTTGATCAGTATCCGGGCGGGCGATGGTGAGTTTGCGCTTGGGATCATCGGGGGGAAGGGGCGGGTATTGGGATTCGGGCATGTGGACTCCTGCGCCGGAAATCCGGCGCGGGGAGTTGGATTTGCGAAAGAGACAAGAGGTTGTTTGCGGAGGAGCAAGAGGCGGGTTGGATCAGATTGGCTCTGAGTTTTTGTCGCGGATGTGGAGCAGGAATCCGTAGACGACGACTCCGATGCAGAAGACGCTCATGGTGGTGAGTGCGGCATCGCCGACGAAGAGGAATCGCCTGCTGTGGGCTTTGGAGTAATCGCTGAGGAGCCATGCGCGTGTAAGTCCCGCGAGGATGGCGACGATGATGATGACGGCGAGGCTGGTATATGGCCTGGCGGGCAGGCTGGGAACTTGCGGCTGCGGGACGGGAATGGCGTTGCAGTACCAATGCCAGCACCACACGAGAAGTATGAGCGCGCCGAGGATGGTGCTGGCGAACTGGAAGAAGAGATAGTAGGGCATGGAGCCGAGGAGGGGCACCTGAATGGTGTCGCTGAGAAGAGGCCAGTGACGGTAGGGCCAGTAATAGGGATGCGTGAAGGAGTCCCAGAGCATATGCGTGAGGATTCCGATGAAGAGGGAGACGATGACGAGCGCTACCTGGCCTATGCCTTTGAGGGGCAGGGTGCGCGGGCCGAGGTTGACTCGCTTACGGACACTGCCGGGCAGCCAGAGCCAGAGCGGCTCTTTTGCATAGCGATGGAAGAGCCAGAGCATGATGAAGCTTACTGGCATGTCGAAGATGGCTATACCGAGTGGGGAGTGGCCGAATCTTCCTCGTGGACCGAAGCGGAGGAAGTACTCGTAGTCTGGCGCGAAGGAGCCGAAGACTACGGCTGAGAAGAGGAGTCGCGTGCGGCGGAAGGGGAGGGCGGCGGCGGCGTGGGAGAGGGTGAAGGGCACGCGTTTGATTATAGGGAATAGGGAATAGGGAATAGGGAATAGGGAGTAGGACTAGGGACTAGGGACTTAGGGAATAGGGACTAGGACTAGGACTAGGTACCTCGGGACCGATAAAGGCCTCGGCGGGTGGTGGGTTCGACGGAATGGGCTTGGTGATAACCATTTGCTGGGGTTGGGCGTTGATGGATTGAAATGGAATTTCTGCGGATGGGTTGGAACTTTGCGGGGGTGTGTTTCGTACCCCTTGACATTCGACAAGAGATGGAGATAGTTTCTTGTCGAGTGTCATGGGGAGTGGAGCGGGGATGATTCGAGAGCTGCTGACGCGGGTGAGGCTGGTGGTTGGGCGGAATTTGTTTCTGCGGAAGACGCGTGTGGAGATGGATGAGGAGCTGCGGTTCCACCTGGAGCGGTCGATTGCGGAGAAGGTGGCGGCGGGGATTCCGGTGGGTGAGGCGCGGAGGTTGGCGATGGTGGAGTTTGGCGGGTTGGAAGCGGTGCGGGAGAATACGGAACGGCAGAGGCCGGGATGGTGGATGCCGGGGCTGGCGGGCGATGTGCGCTATGCGATGCGCGGGATTTTGACGCATGGATGGTTTTCGGCGGCGATTGTGGTGACGCTGGCGCTGGGGATTGGGCTGAACACGATGGTGTTCACGCTGGTGAATGCGGCGCTGTTCAAGCCGGTTCCGGTGCCGGGGGGCGGGCGGCTGGTTTCTGTGATGAGCAACGACGAGGCGCAGAACTGGCGGAATACGACGATGTCGTACCCGGATTTTGCGGACATGCAGGCGCAGAACAAGTCGTTTGAGTGGCTTGAGGCGGTGGATAACGGCCGCGCGATTGTGAGCGAGGATGGTGGGTCGCCGGAGATGTACCACCTGGCGAAGGCTACGGCGGGGATCTTTGGGATGGTGCAGGGAAAGGCGCTGCTGGGGCGAACGCTGGAGGCCAGGGACGAGGCGCCGGGGGCTGCGCCGGTGATGGTGATTGGGTATGGCGTGTGGAAGGACCGCTATGCCAGCGATTCGCATGTGCTGGGGCGCGAGGTGAGGGTGAATGGACTGCCGGCGACGATTGTGGGCGTGATGCCGGAGGGATTCAAGTTTCCGAATGGGTTTGATGTGTGGATGCCGCTGGCGCCTTCGACGAAGCGTGATGCAAGGCCTTTGTGGGTATATGGGATTTTGAAGCCGGATGTGTCGATACGTGCGGCGAATACGGAGCTGCAGGGGATTGCGGGCAGGCTGGCGACGCGGTTTCCGGAAGACAAGAAGATTGGCGCGAGTGTGCTGAGTTTTCATGAGCGGTTTAATGGCGGGAATATCCGGCTGGTGTTTCTGCTGATGCTGGCGGCGGTGGGATTTGTGCTGCTGATTGCGTGCGCGGATGTGGCGAACATGATGCTGAGCCGGACGCTGAGCCGGCAGAGGGAGATGTCGATACGGACGGCGCTCGGCGCTACGCGGTGGAGGATGATTCGGCAACTGCTGATTGAGAGCGTGATGCTGAGCAGTGCGGGCGGCGTGCTGGGGCTGGGGCTGGCTACGTTTGGGGTGCGGTGGTTCGATATGGCTACGAAGGAGATTCGGCCATATTGGATTGAGTTCACTACGGACTATCGCGTGTTTGGATATTTTGCGGGGCTGTGTGTTTTGAGTGGATTGCTGTTTGGGATTGCGCCGGCGCTCAGGTCTTCCAAGACAGACGTGATGAACGTGCTGAAGGATGGCGCGTACAACGTGGGCCGGCGGCGTGGTGGCTGGCTTTCGGGCGGGCTGGTGGTGTTCCAGTTTGCGCTGACGCTGGCGCTGCTGACGGGCGCGGGAATTTTTGTGCGCAGTTTGATGGCGAACCTGGCGGTGAATCCGTTTATTCCTGCGGAGCGGATTATGACAGCGCGGGTGAATCTGCCGGAGACGCGCTACAAGGAAGGCGATGGCGATCTGCGGCAGCGGTTCTTTGACGACGTGATGCTGAGGCTGAAGGCGATTCCGGGAGCGCGGAGTGCGGCGCTGGTCTCCGACCCTCCGGGAGTGGGATCGAACTGGCAGCCGATTGAGCGGGAGCATGTGGATCTGAAGCCGGAGAAACGGCCGACGATTGGGGAGATTGTGGTGTCGCCGGAGTATTTCGAGACGATTCACTTGCCGATTTTGCGCGGGCGCGGGCTGAATGCGATGGATGGAGCGCCGAATCATGGAGCGGTGGTGGTGACGCGCGATACGGCGAGCAAGCTGTGGCCGGGCGAGGATGCGCTGGGCAAGCGGGTGAGGCTGACGGGCGACGACAAGAAGCCGATGGAGTGGATGACGGTGGTGGGGATTTCGGCGGATATGGTGCAGGAGCTGGTAGAGGATCAGCCGAAGCCGCTTGTGTTTGTTCCGTACAGGTTTTTGCAGACGAGAGACATGGCGCTGATGGTGGATGCGGAGGGTGATCCGCTGGCGGAGATGCGAAAGGCTGTGGCGGCGGTGGATCCGGAGATGCCGCTGAGCGAGCCGATGCGGCTGAGTGCGACGGTGGCGAAGCAGGTGTGGTTCCTGAGCGTGTTTGGGAGGATCTTTGGCGGGTTTGCGCTGATTGCGATGATGATGGCGGCCGTGGGTTTGTACTCCGTGATTGCTCATGCGACGAGCGCAAGGACGCAGGAGATTGGTGTGCGGATTGCGCTGGGTGCGCGGATCAACGACATTCTGCTGCTGGTGATGCGGCGCGGGCTGGTGCAGGTGGGAGCTGGGCTGCTGGTAGGCCTTGGGGCTGCGTTTGCGCTGGCAAAGGTGATGGCTGGATTACCGCTGGGCGGGGTGCAACATACCTGGTTGATTTTTCCTGTGGTGGCCGGGTTGCTGGCGCTGGTGGGGGTGTTTGCGTGCTGGCTGCCGGCGCGGAGGGCGGCGGGGTTGGATCCGGTGAAGGCGATTCGATGTGAGTAAAGTAGGGAGTAGGGAGTAGGGAATAGGGAGTAGGGAATAGGGACTAGGGACTCGGGAACTATACGGCCAAAGGTTTGGGTGGAGACTTTGAATTAAAGCTGAGTGGGGTTATTGTGTGACGCCGGATGCTATTGCTGTGCAGTCCATCTTCAACGTTCCGTTGTCGTTGAAGATTACTCCTGTAAACAGTGAGGGATTTCCTGTCACTGGAGTGTTGAGCACCTGCGTGCTGGAGTCGGCATATACGACTACCTGCTGCGGATTCTGGAGCAGCGTGGTCTGGCCGCCCTGTACGGCGAACTGCGGAAAGACATCGTAGGCTGCCAACTGCACGGTGTAGGCGGTAAACGGGCCTGAGGTTTCCGTTGCCGTGACCGTTCCGTTGATGGTTTGAGGCATGAGGGTTTCCATCGTGGCCGGTACATAGTTCGGTGCTTCGACCACTTCAGTTACATGGGTTGTGATGGACACCATCTGCCCGGCGACCATGTTCGATGCGTTGAAGCTCGCCGTAAACGGCAGGGTTGCTAGATTTGTCAGTCCACCCCAGACGGCGAATTTTGTGTTGCTGAAGTTATATTGCGGCCATCCCGCGACGTACATTTCCGAGCCTTCTTCCTGCTGGTTGCCCTGGAGCAGCACAGGCATCTCGTTTCCCACGAGCATGAGTGGGCCCTGGTTTACGGTCAAATCTGTGGTGTCCGAATCCTGCACCGCGATGCGCGTGGCCAGAAGCGTTCCATCGGACTGCAGAGTTCCATCGAGGTCTACCGGCATGCCCGGCCCCAAGTCTTGTGCATCGCCGATTCCCTGAAATACGGTGTTGCCGTCGGTGCTTACCTGCCAGGTTCTGTTCGCCGACAGTGATGACAATGTGGGTGATCCGTCTGCTGCGAGCAGGGTGATGTGCTGGCCTGGCGTCACGTCCACCAGACCTTGCAGAGCTGTCATCTTTCCGTTGGTTGCATTGGTGGGCTGCGCGGCGAGGGTCATCGGTGTCAGGTTGAAGGTTGGCGTGATGGAGTAAGGGTTCGATCCGGTGGAGTTCCAACAGGTGGAAGGAAACGTTGCCGACTGCGAGACCAGCATCTGGAGCGAAAGAGCTACCGATTTGCCGCTCACGGTGATCGGGTTTGGCAACTGCACCGTTACCTGGTTGTCCGGGGTTGCGCCATAGGCATACGTGGAGGTGGTGTCGGAGCCGGACTGCTGCGTTATGCAGACGAAAGATGCCCCTCCGACGGTTGCAGTCGCGCTGGTATAGACACCCTGCGGGATTTCGAGCGTCACGAGCGGCTCCGCGCTGTCGTTCAGGTGGATGAACTCCAGTGGTTGCGGAGTGGATAGCAGCGGCACGCTCGTTCCGTCTTTGGTTGTCAATGACAGGCTGTTGAGTGTGAGATTGAAGCGCATCAGGCGGTCGTTTGCCGCACTCGATACGACCACAGTTGTCAGAGAGTTTTCGCCCGCTACCGGGCCACTACCGCCTGAAGTTCCACCTCCGCCGCCACATCCTGTAATCAGGCTGATTGCCGTGGTTACAACCGCCAGGAGTTGTAGCCTTGCAAATGGTTTCTTCGCGCCTGTGTGCGCTTTGTTTAAGGCAGAAGAAAATCCAGATCTGCTAACCATGTGAGCTTACTCCCGGGAGATTCATGGTCTTTCATTTGTGCGTTGCATGGGGTGGATCGTTCTTCTGACGGTTGGGAGCATGCTGGGAGTTTCATCTTGGGGGATTTTTGGGGTGGAGCTGATTGGTCGGGTGCGGGCTGTTTGTGATCCCACCCATGGCGCGATACTGCTGCGCCATGGATGGGGCACCCACATTGGTGGTTGTGCGGGGGAAAGGCAAGGGCAAAGGCAAAGGCAGAAGCGGGTCCTTCCCTCCGGCTGAAAAGCGCCTACGGTCAGGATGACGGGTGTTGGTGGGGGTGCGGGCATCCGGTTTGGTCAGGTTCGGGATGTTTGTTATCCCACCCATGGCGCGATGGGGCTGCGCCATGGATGGGGCACCCGGTTTGGTGGTTGTGCGGGGAAAGGCAAAGGCAAAAGCAAAGGCAAATGCAAAAGCAAGGGCAAAGGCAAAAGCAAAGGCAGAAGCGGGTCCTTCCCTCCTTCTCCACCCCAGCGACGAAGACCTGTCGCCGGGGACCCCGGGCCTGAAAGGCGCCTACGGTCAGGATGACGGTTCGTTTTTGGGGAGTGGGTGGGACAGCCACAACTGCGGTGTGATCAGAGTGCGTTTCCTGGGCACTGCTCGTCGTCGTCGCTGTCGTTGTTGTCCATTCTTAAGACTCCGGTGGCCAGTGAGACGGCGGTCCATGCTAGGCTGTCGCAGTTGCGGAGAGAGCAGGCAGTTCCTGCCGGCGAGGAGCGTGGATCGGTCAATGGCGGCGGGTAGTTGGCATAAAAGGCGTAGACGTCGCCTCTGAAAGAGAGGTATTTGTGACATGCCTCATGAATGATGGTGCATGCACAAGAGTTCAATGAGTAATTGAGGAACTCTGCAAAGCTGATGTGAATCTCGCCGTTTCGGAAGCCGCAGATGCTTGCGGCTGCGGTCCCGGTTCTTCTTTGCACATAGCCAACTGTGTCGTCATTATCGATTTGATTTATTGGCTTTCTCTGGCCGTTGTCTACGTCCCGGACGCCGTCATCGATGTCGATGAGGTAGACGCCGGTGTTGAGGTGGAAGCTGATTGAAAGCATGTCCTCGCGGATGCGGTTGAGAACCCATCTTCTATCTACCTCTGTGAGCGCTTTGAGAGAGAAGGGCTTGTCGACGATATTGTCTTTGAGGAAAGGGACTGCAAGAGTGCCGCCCAGGTTGCCGGCGGCGAGGTTGTAATGCCTGGCCATGGTTGCGGTGAATAACGCGGACTCCGCGCCCCGGAGCATGACCACTCTTGCAAGCGCGTCGTTCGCTATCCGAACGATATTTCGTGCCTGAACGGCTGCCCTGTTGATCTTGTCCTTCATCTGCGGCGTGGGATAACCGGCGCGCGCTTTGTAGGCGATCATGACGCCTGCGGACAAAACCGAATTGGTGTCAGTGTGTCTTTCGTTACCGGCGCCCATGCGCGGCAGGCCGAGCGCGACAGATGGTTTGGTGAAAGTAAGAGCCATGATTGTTCTCCTTGGTTATGGAGAGGGCTTCTTCCGGGAAGAAGCGTATGCGCGCGAGTTGCCGCTCGATTCTGAAATCAATGCAGGCAAGAGCAACGACGGAGTACATTCAGAGGATTTGTGGTGATGATGCGTCGGAGAAACTATACATCCCGGCAGGCGGCGCGTCCATGCTTTTTGTGCGCCAGGGATGGGTGTGAGGAGCTCAGCAAAAAAATAGTTGGATTCCATTCAATCCGATGGGACTGGGCACGCGTACTTTGCAAGGAGGGCGGATGATTTTGTCCTGCCTGCTCCTGCTTGAGCCGTGTCCGAGCGGCCAGTCTCCCGACTGCGCAGCCCTCTCAAGACTCGATTGAATCAACCCTCATAACACTTGTCGATGCGTTCTGCCTCGCAGCCAGCGGGGAGGATGTAACGCCATTGGAGGTTTCATGATTCCACAGTCACCAGAAAACTCAGAAAATACGATCGCAAATAGCGTCGACCGCCGCTCGTTTGTAAGGGGCGTCGGTCTCACAGGAATGGGGCTCGCAGGTGTTGCTTTCGCGGGCGCAAAGCTGGGCGTACTGGATACAATTCCGGGCGCAAAAGCACTCGGCATCCACAGTCCGGAGGTTCATGCCGCGACGGATATCAATGTGGAAGTGGTGAACTTTGCTTTGAACCTGGAGTACTTGGAAGCGGAATTTTATACAGTTGCTACGACGGGAAAGACAATCGAGGAGATTGGCATTGGCGTGACCGGAGTGGGTAAGAAGGGTGCTACGACCGGAGGCAAGCGGGTACATTTCGAGCGCGAAAGCGGCGACTGGAACTGGGGTGATGACGAGGTTTCCGGCAGGCTTCATAAAGTGGCGGAGGAGATTGCATACGACGAGCAACAGCATGTGATTCTGCTGCGGTCACTTCTGGGAGATCAAGCGATTGCGAAGCCAGCCATCAATCTTGACGCCCTGGGCATTGGCTTTGCTAACTTCAAGCAGTTTCTTGAGCTGGCGCGGGCCTTTGAAGACACGGGAGTGTCTGCGTATGGCGGGGCTGCTCCTCTGCTTACGGACAAGACGGTGTTGGGATATGCTGCGCGGATCGCTTTAACCGAAGCGCTTCACTCGGCGAATCTGCGGCTGCTGATTGCAGAGAATCATGTGAAGACATCGGCGCTGGATAAGCTGGATATTCTTCCGCCACCCTCCGGCAAGCAGTATTTCGAAGTCGACCAGCAGGCGCTGGCAGTGGTTCGCACAACCAGCGAAGTGCTGTCGATTGTTTTTGGAAACAGCGCGGCGGGCACGAGTAAGGGCGGGTTCTTCCCGGATGGAGTCAACGGGTCCATCACAACTGTATAGCTAAGCTTCGTCTGAGAGATGGGGAGCCTGAGCCATCCTCGTCTCATGGGGCCGCGATAACCCCCCTTGCGCGATTTACCGTTGCGCAAGGGGGAACGTGGCTGGCCTGCGGATCAGGCCTTTAGCAGGTTCAAGCTGGCCCACGTTTTTACCAGTTCACTGAGCTGACTTAGAGCTACTGTGAATTTTTCCGGCGGGAGGGCGGCGAAGCCGAGGCGGAAATGTTGCGGCGCGTCGAAGCAGTCGCCGGGGGCGAGGATGATGCCCTTTGCTGCTGCGGCTTTGCAGAACTCTCTGCTGTTTTCTCCGCTGATAAGCCAGGGAAATGCTGTCATGCCGCCTTGGGGGCGGACCCAGCCTAGGGTTTCGCGGTGCTGGGCCATGAAGGTGTCGAGCAGATGGAGGTTTTCTGTGGCTACCTTTTGGGTTTTGCCGAGGACCTGGTCGCGGTGGCGCATGGCAAGTTCGGCGAGGAATTCGCCGGGTGTGTTGTTGGTGATGGAGAAGTAGGCGCGGGCGGTCCAGTAGTCTTTGCGGCGCTGGGCGTTGTGGTCGATGATCCAGCCGGTGCGGATGCCGGAGAGCGGGAAGGCTTTGGAGAAGTCGTGGATGACGGTGGCGTGGGGGAGACGCGAGGCGGATTGCGTGGGCGCGCCGTGGAAGATGGGGTGGTAGACCTCGTCGACTACGAGACGGATGTTGCGGGATGAGGTGAAGTCGTGGAGCGCGTCGAGCTCGGCGTCACTGATGGTGGAGCCGGTGGGATTGTGCGGGCTGTTGATGAGGATGAGTTTGGTGTTGTGATCGGCGAGGTGCTGGATTTCTTCGATGTCGATGCGGAAGTTGTTTTCTTTGCGGATGTTGTAATGGCGGGTTTCGATGTGGAGCGACTCCGGCAGGGCTGAGAATGTGGTGAAGCCGGGGTTGGGCAGGATGACGTTTGCGCCGGGTTCGGCGGCCAGCCAGAAGAGGGCCAGCAGGGCTTCGGATGCGCCGGTGACTACCTGCACGGATTCTGTGGGCACGCTGTGGCGCTCTGCTATGGCTGCGCGGAGGCTGTCTGCGCCGGCGGGGCGGCTGTAGACGACTTTTTGCTGGAGGAATTGGCGGCGTTGTTCTTCCGTGGCGAGGTCTAGAAGCTCGTTGAGGGTCCAGACGGGGCCGGTGCTGGCGGCGAGGTTATAGATGGCGTTGTGTTCGTGGGCGTCGAGCCATTCGTCGAGGAGAAAGGGTTTGAGCCGCATGATTGCACCTCTCGTGGTTGGATCGAGTGGGAGCGCGGTGGGGTGCAAAAGAATTTCTGGTGGTGTGTCTAGTTGTGCCGGATGGCTGCGCGGGCTTCGGAGAGTTCGGGTCTTCCGGGCTGGTCTGCGCGATTTGCTACGGTGAGGAGTTTCTGAAACCAAGCGTCGGATTTTTGAGGATCGCCTGCGCGCTTTGCAGCTTCGGCCGCTCCATAGAGTGACCAGAAGCGATTGGGTTCTTTCTCCAAAGTGGCTTGAAACTCGGTCAGCGCTTCAGAGGGGCGATTCAGTTCGAGAAGCATCTCTCCTAGCATTTCGCGTGCGGGCTTCAAGGGGCCGGGGCTGACGGCGGCTTTCTCGGTTTTGTCTTCGAGATCGACGGCGTGCCGCATGCCGGAGAGAGCATCGGACTCGCGAGCCTCGACGAGCGCCAGCAGGGCTGCCAGCTCCTGAGCTTCGATTTCGATTTGGTTGGCCCAGTAGCTTTCCTTCGCCTGGGTTAGTGCGTCGCGAATCTGCTGCAGAGAGTGGATTGCGGCCTGGATGCCGGGTTTATCTTTCGTGTGAGCGGCTCCAAGTCCACGCGCGAAATAAGTGATTGCATTGGCGTAGGGAAATGGGCTGGAGAGTGGTTCGAGTGTGGCTGCTTCGGTCCAGGATTGACGCTCGAGGAAATAACGCGCGGGGATGGCTGCATGCGCGTAGTAGGCGGCGGAGGCTGGGGCTGCTCCGGTTACATGAGCGGGGTCGAAGGAGGCGAAGGCCTGGGCTGAGGACGCGACGATCTGTTTTGCTGCTTCATCCTGCGCGGTCTGGAGATAGGCGTAGACCATGTAATCGCTTGCATGCAGGAAGTCGGCTGGCTGACGCGCGGCTTGCGCTGCTGCTGCGGAGGCGGCGTTGGTGTCGATGGAGGCTTGCCAGTCGCCGATGCGGGTGAACGTGTGGGAGGGCATGTGCAGGGCGTGCGGCGTGGAAGGCGCGATCTTTCCGTAGCGACGGGCGGCCTCGGTGGCTCGCGGGGCTAATGCGGGCTCGTCGTAGGCATGGATGATGTAGTGGGCCAAGCCGGGATGGTCGGGATATTTTGCGAAGAGAGCTTCCAGAAGCGCTCCTGCTTTGAGCTGCTTTGCGTAGGTTTTATCGGCGGGATCGGCGTTGGCTGCGAGGGCAAGCGCGTAGAAGATGGTGGCTTCAGTGTCATCGGGATATGCGGCGCTGAGCGCGGCCATGGATTGCTCGTAGGCCAGAAAACGGGCTGGCTGGCTGATGTGGGCGGGATCGACATAGAGGTGGGAGACGGCGTCGAGATAGGCGCGCTCCCGTGGGGTGCCTGCGTTGATGGCGCGTCCCTGTTCTATGGCGTGCAGGCCTTGCTCCAACTGGGCCGGGGATTTGAAGGTGGCGAAAGGGTTTTGCCAACTGCTGAGTGCGATGCCCCAGTCGGCTATTGCGCAGTCGGGGTCGGCGGCAAGGATTGAGTTGAATGCTTGAATGGCGGAGCCGAATTGGAAGGAGTGCATGAGGGCTACGGCGCGGTTGAATTGAGGTTGCACGGCGGGGGTGCAGGAGGTGTTGAAGGTGACGCTGCCTAGTGTTTCGGGGGAGGTATGGTCGTGGGCCTGGGGGTGGAGGGTTGGGCAGGTGGTTGCGCATAGACAGAGAGCGGCTGAGATGAAGAGCTTCATTTTTTGGGAGGTTTCCTCTCGAGCCGGGTTGGTTTGCGTTCCTTTTGATGATGACATGGTGATGGGGTGGAGGGGGGTGGGATCCCCGGTCCCCACGTGCGAGGGACCGGGGGGGGAGCCGGCAGTCGTATTGGGTCAGTTGGTGGTGTCCGGCACTCTCAAAGACGTCTGACGTCGAAACCAATTCAGTGGATTCCACCAGCGGTGAGCGCGTGTCGGTGAAGTGTTATGCTCCACGTGCCACCACCCGCTAAAGTAGGCCTCATAGCTCTTTCCGCGAATATCCATAATGGATACGTCACAGATGTAGTGGCTCTGAGTCGCTTTTGGAATCGGTCCGAGCCTGTTCGAGTGCAGATCATACTTCAATGTCAGCGCGGCTGATTGCACCAGCGAGCGATCCGATCCTGAGCGCGCTACCAAATCCCAGAACATCTTTGTGTACCAGTCAGGTAGTTTGGAAACGGGATCACGAAGCAGTGCTTCTGGTTGGCCCTTGCCTGTCATGAAATCGATAGTCAAGGTGTCTAGGCCGGTCTCTCGCGCGAACCTGAGAATATGCCCCATCGAGTAGTCATCGACGGAGTAGTTCATCAGACTGGTAAAGGAGTGACCGGTATTGTGCGCGACACCCTTTAGGACTTTGAAGCGTGGCATGGGATCGATGTGATCCTATCATTTATGCCCTGATATAGGGCAAAAAACAAAAGCAGGTCCTTCACTCCGCCTGAAGAACGGCTACGTTCAGGATGACGGTTCGCTTGTGGTGAATGGATGGGAGTGCTATCCCATCCTTGGCGCGATGGGGCTGCGCCATGGATGGGCACCCGAATGCTGTGGCGAGACATACGAAAAGCAAATGCAAGAACAACCGCAGGTCCCTCGGCTTCGCTCGGGATGACAGCTTTGTGGGGGATGAGCGGGAGTCTTATCCCGCCCAGTTTGGTGGTGGTGCGGGGGAAAGGCAACGGCAAAGGCAAAAGCAACAGCAAAAGCAAAGACAGAAGTGGGTCCTTCCCTCCGGCTGAAAAGCGGCTACGGTCACGATGACGGGATTTTTGTGGGGGTGGGATTGTGCGGGCGGAAGGCAAAGGCAAGAACGGCCGCGGGTCCCTTGGTGCCGCAGGCGCAGTGGCTGCATGCAATGCCTAGACGCCTACGGGGAAGGGTTTGGGGCTGGATTCTTCTGTGTCTGGGGTGCCGGATTTCCAGCGCTCGAAGCGGCCTTGTAATAGGCTCATCAGGCCGGTGTACCAGTAGCCGCCTACGAAGATTAGAAGGAAGGGCGGGGTGAAGAAGTTGCCGCGGATGAGGTTGTAGTAGATGGCCCAGGCGAAGAAGCTGCCCAGGGCTAGCTCGATCCAGGGGGCTACGTTGAGGCGCTTGCGGTATTTCTTGGCGGCGGCGGAGGTTTCGCCCTTTTTCTGGATGCTGTACTTGGGCGTGCGGGCGAAGGCGGACTGGATGCCGAAGAGGGCTTCCATGACGGCCTTGGTGTTGGTGACGGTGAGGCCGATGCCCAAGGCCATGAGCGCGGGGAGATAGAGGAAGGTCTTCATCCAGGTTTTGGGGAAGAGGACGCGCTGGCTTACCAGATAAAAGGTGGCGATGGAGAGCGTGGAGGCTGTGAAGAGCGGCAGGTCGATGATGAGCATCTGGAACCAGCCCTGCAGCGATTTGATGATGGTGACGGGGACGATGAGTGCCGTCATGACGACCATGAGCGGATAGGAGAGATTGGCCGTGAGGTGGTAGATGGCTTCAATCTTCTGCTTGCGGGGGATGGAGGATTTCCAGATGAAGGGCAGGCACTTTTTGCTGCACTGGATGAGGCCTTTGGCCCAGCGGGCCTGCTGGGTTTTGAAGGCGGTCATCTCGATGGGAAGCTCGGCGGGGCACTCGATGTCTGGAAGGTATTTGAACTTCCAGCCGGCCAGCTGGGAGCGGTAGCTGAGGTCAGTGTCTTCTGTGAGTGTGTCGTGCTGCCAGCCGCCTGCGTCTGTGATGGCCTGACGGCGCCACATGCCGGCGGTGCCGTTGAAGTTGAAGAAGTCGCCGGCGCGAGAGCGGGCTCCGTGCTCGAGAACGAAGTGGCCGTCGAGGAGGATGGCTTCGATCTGGGTGAGCATGGAGTAGTCGCGGTTGAGGTGGGTCCAGCGGGTCTGGACCATGCCGATGTTGGGTTCGGCGAAGTGATGGATGACGCGCATGAGCCAGTCGGGCGGCGGGACGAAATCGGCGTCAAAGATGGCTACGAATTCGCCTTTGGCTACGAGGAGGCCTTCATCGAGCGCGCCGGCTTTAAAGCCATGGCGATTGGTCCGATGGATGTAGACGATGGGGTGGCCGAGGGCGGTGTAGCGGGCGACGATTTCGGCGGCTACCTGCTGGGTTTCATCGGTGGAGTCGTCGAGGACCTGGATTTCGAGCTTGTCGCTGGGGTAGTCGATGGCGCAGATGGATTCGATGAGGCGATCGATTACGAACTGCTCGTTGTACATGGGGAGCTGGATGGTGACGCGGGGCAGCTCGGCGAAGTGCTGGGGCGGATTGGGATTGTAGTTTTTGCGGTACTTGTAATAGAGGAAGACGAGGGTGTAACGGTGCAGGCCGTAGATGGCGAGCAGGATCATGACGGCGAAGTAGGGGATGAGGAGCGTGGCGTCGAAGGCGTTCCAGCGGTAGAGGTTGTTGAAGGTGGTGTCAGCCCACTGGGCGCGCCAGTGATGGAAGGTCTGCGAAAGGCTGTTCTGCGGCGCGAGGGCGAAGGCTGCCAGACGGGCGAGGTGCGGGAGGACGGATTGGATTTGGCTGGCTGGCGCGGCGAACAGGGTTGAGGCCTCCGGGTGGGCTAAGGGGTATTGTAAGCGACGGCGGGGTGCCGGATGGCTCTTAAACCTGGTAGGGAATGCGTACGCCGGGGTCGTTGGGGTCCATGTCGCGGGTGTTGCGGGTGACTAGTTGTGGAGAATCTCATTTTAGAAATTGCGAAATAATCTTCGGTTTTTCGGAGTCCAGGACGTGAACTTGTTCGGTGTCGTCCAGGCCTGGATATTTTTTTGCGGTATCGAAGTGGAGCTTTTCCAAGTATTGGCTTGATTTCGGGTCGTAGAGATAGGCGTGAATCCTGTAGTGGTGGTGCGAAAAGTGAGTTTCGGTTTTGAAGTCCCAGAGGAAGTCAGCTGTGACGAGGATGGGCTGGGGAGAAACTGAGGAAACGTGCCAGATCTTGTACTCGCTCTGATTCGTGAGCTGGATTTTGGGTGAGAGCTTCACGAATTCACCGTTGTGGATGGTGAGGAGCGAATAGTCAGTGAGTGTGCCGCTTCCGCAGCCGGAGAATGTGGCGAAGAAGAGGATTAAAGGCTGGCCGTTGAGGTCGCCGACGGGGAGTGCTTCCGGTTCGAGCCCGAAGGTGTAGAGCCTTTCACTTGCAGGGGCGTAACAGTGCGCGTCTCTTGATGAGCCGGTGCAGATGCGGGCGGACCTTTTGCCGGAGCAGCCGTCTTCATCCTCGTCGCCGGGGACGACATGATACTGCGCATGGCAAACAAATGAGCCAAAACACACGCTTAGAAGTACTAGATAGAGACAGCGCAGATTCATTCGCCTCATTCTATCTGTGTTTCAGTTCGAGCTAATTGTCGAGCACCAGTTGTCGGCGGATGTGCGGGTGGCGTAGTGTTTGAGGCATTGAGGAGCGTGTTGCGCTTATGGCTACTTTGACTGGGGTGCCGGTGGCTGCGGCTGGCGGGAGCTTTTTGATTGAGGATCGCCGGCCTGAGGAGGTGTTTACTCCGGAGGATTTTACGGAGGAGCATCGGCAGATTGCGGCTACTGCGGCGAAGTTTGCCAAGGATGAGATTATGCCGGCGGCTGAGGCTGTGGAGGCCAAGGAGACGGGCGCGGTGCGCGGGTTGCTCGAAAAGGCCGGTGAGCTTGGGTTTCTGGCCAGCGATATTCCTGAGGAGTATGGCGGGCTGGGGATGGATAAGACCAGCTCGGCGGTGATTGCGGATCAGCTTTCTGTGCTGGCCAGCTTCTCGACTGCATTTGGCGCGCATGTGGGGATTGGGACGTTGCCGATTGTGTGGTTTGGGACGGCGGAACAGAAGCAAAAGTATTTGCCGAAGCTGGCGACGGCGGAGTGGGTGGCGGCGTATGCGCTGAGTGAGGCTTCGTCGGGCTCCGATGCGATGAATGTGCGGACGAGGGCGGTGCTGAGCGAGGATGGGCAGCATTACATTTTGAACGGCGAGAAGATGTGGATTACAAACTGCGGGATTGCGGATTTGTATACGGTCTTCGCGAAGATTGATGGCGAGAAATTCTCGGCCTTTCTGGTGGAGCGGACGTTTGCCGGTGTGACTGTCGGTGCGGAGGAGCACAAGCTGGGGATTCGCGGGTCTTCTACCTGCCCGCTGGTGTTGAGCGATTGCAAGGTGCCGGTGGGGAATCTGCTGGGTGAGGTGGGCAAGGGACATCATATTGCTTTCAATGTGCTGAATGTGGGGCGGTTCAAGCTGGGCGTGGCTTGCGTGGGCGGAGCGCGGTATGCGCTGGGTGAGATGGTTCGCTATGCGAAGGAGCGTACGGCGTTTGGGAAGGCGATTGCTGAGTTTGGATTGATTCAGAGGAAGATTTCTACGAGCGCGGCGCGGTTGTATGCGTCGGAGAGCATGGCGTATCGCACGATCGGGATGATTGATGCGGCTTTGTCGGGATTGCCGGAGAGCGCGGCGAAAGAGCCGAAGGAGATTCAGAAGAAGATTGAAGAGTATGCGGTGGAATGCTCGGTGCTGAAGGTGTATGCCAGCGAGGCTATGAGCTATGTGGCGGATGAGCTGGTGGCGACGATGGGCGGATATGGATATGTCGAGGATTATCCGGCGGAGCGTGTGTACAGAGATGCGCGGATCAACCGGATCTTTGAAGGAACCAATGAGATTAATCGGCTGATTGTGACGGGCTGGTTGATGAAGCGGGCGCTGAAGGGGCAGTTGCCGCTGCTGCCTGCGATCAAGAAGCTGATGGATGAGGTGATGCAGCCGCCTTCGTTTGATGAGGGCGATGGGGCGGGCGATGTGCTGGCGCATGAGGCGGAGACTCTGGCGGCGGTGCGGAAGATGGCGCTGTTTGCTGCGGGTGTGGCGAGTCAGAAGTACATGGCGGGGCTGGAGCAGCAGCAGGAGATTATGGCGGACCTGGCGGATGCGATTGCGCAGGTGTTTGCGCTGGAGTCGTGCATTTTGCGGGCGCGGAAGATGGCGGGTGGCGCGAAGGCTAAGGTTGCTGGGCAGATGACGGGGTTGATTGCGGAAGAGGCGCTGGCTGTGACGAATGAGGCTGCGAAGCGTGTGCTGGCGGCGAGTGCGGAGGGCGATGAGTTGCGGATGCAGTTGGCGATTTTGCGGCGGTTGGGGAAGAGTATGCCTGCGGATACTGTGGCGTTGAGTCGGGCTGTGGCGGGGGAGTGTGTTGCATTACAGCGCTATGCGCTGTAATGCGGTGGTTAGTGGATGGTGGATAGAGGTTTATAGATAAAAAGCGGAAGCTGTAAAAGACGATAAAAGGCAAAGCTATAAGAGGCTGTAGATATCCCACTCATCGCGCGATGAGGCTGCGCGATGAATGGGGCACAGGGCGTTAGAGCGCTGTAATGCGGTGGTTAGTGGATGGTGGATAGAGGTTTATAGATAAACGGCGGAAGCTGTAAGGGGCGGTAAAAGGCAGAAGCTATAAAAGACTATAAAAGGCAACAAAGCTATAAGAGGCTGTAGATATCCCACTCATCGCGCGGTGGGGCTGCGCGATGAATGGGGCACAAGGAATACTGTGTGCTCCTGGTGTGGTGGATGGTGGATAGGGGTTATAGATAAACGGCGGAAGCTATAAGGGGGATAAAGGCGGAAGCTGTAAGGGGCTGTAAAAGGCAACAGCTATAAAAGGCTGTAAAAGGCAAAAGCTATAAAAAGCTTTAGATATCCCACTCATCGCGCGGTGGGGCTGCGCGATGAATGGGGCACAGTTGCACAGTTGCACAGTTGTACAGTTGTACAGGTGTACAGGTGTACAGGTGTACAGGTGTACAGGTGCACGGGGGCGTAGGTGGAGAGTGGGCCGTTACGGATTGTTTATAACGGGACTATGGTGGGTGCTTGTCTTCGGAAGTCTTCGCGGTCGATTGCGTAGGAGATTGCGCCGGGTTCTTCGCCTGTGCCTGATGGTTTCATGCCGCATTTCTGCATGACTCGCAGGGACGGCGTGAGGTGCGGGAATGTTTGTGCGCGGATGCGTTCCTGACCGAGGTTGAAGAGATGGTGCATGAGTGCGCGCGTGGCTTCTGTAGCGTATCCCTTGTTCTGCCATGCTTCGAGAACGCCGTAACCGATCTCTGCTTCTGTTGCGCTTTTGGGGTGTGAGCCGATTGCGCCAATGAAGGTGAGTGAGGCGGCTTGCGGCAGAAGGATGTAGCGATGCCAGCCCAGGGTGTGTGGGTTGTCGCGAAACTGATCGCGCATGAAGGCGTAGACGTGCGGCTCCCAGTCTTTGCCGGGCCAGCCTTGAGGGATGGTGGCGTGGAGTTGCCTGGCGAGAGTTTCAGGATGGTTCTCCTGCAGCTCGAGAAGCGAAGGTGTGATGGTGACGAGGCGCAGGCGCGCTGTGTGGATGTCGGGAATCTGCATGGGAATGTCTCCGCGTTTGCTGTTGAGCACACGTATCCCGCAAGGAGTGGGACACAGGGCGTTAGCGAGCAGAGACGGTCATAAGCGCGATCAGGATAGCAGAATTTATGCCGGCAGGCGTTCGATGGTGGCTACTGTGATGTCGTCGGACTGGCCGAAGTCTACGGCTGTTTGCGTGATGGCGGCCGCGGTGCTGATGGAGATGGCTTGTGCGCGATCGAAGCCGAAGAGCTCACCGGCCTGGTTGCGGGCTTCGACGACTCCGTCGGTGTAAAAGGTAAGGCGGCTGCCGGGTTGAAGGGTGAAGGTGGTGGACTCGTAGTCGCCGCTGCCGGTGACGCCGAGTGGAAGTGCTCCGGGAAGATCGATTTCTTTGCCGTCAAGGTAAGGCGAAAGATGGCCTGCGTTGGCGATGGTGACCTGTCCGTTGCTGGCGATGTGTGCTGCGAGGGCGGTGGAGAATCCTTCACCGGAGCTGCCGGTAAGACGATCGTGGAGCTTGCGCAGGATGCGTGCGGGGTCTTGAGTTTCTTCCGCGGTGGCGCGGACGATGCCGACGAGCATGGAGACGAGCATGGCGGCGGGCAGGCCTTTGCCTGCTACGTCGCCGATGACGATGAGGATGCCGCCTGCGCCGTCCGTGAGGATCTGGAAGAAGTCGCCGCCGACCTGTTGTGCGGGGGTGTAGACGGAGTCGACATGAAAGCCGGCGAAGGTCTGGGTGCTCTCGGGCAGGATCAGCTGCTGAATGTGGCGGGCGGCCTGCATTTCGCTTTCGAGGATGGCTTTCTCGGTTTCAATGCGAACGTGGCGACGGCCTTCACTGATGAAGACCATGACGAAGCCTGCGTATCCGAGAGAGACGGTGATGGCGATGGCGGTTGCGTCGAAGTTGAGGCGGCTGGAGAGGCGCTCGGTTTCTGCAGTATCGAAGTGGCTGGGAGGTTTGTTGTTTGGAAGTATGTTGGCGATGAGGGTCATGACGGCCATCTGCACAAGGATGAGGGGAAGAACGATCTTCCAGAATTTTGCACGCAGGCGGATGCCGCCGTAGGCATAGGCGATGGCGAAGAGGCCTGAGAGCACCGCGGTGACCGCGAAGTGGAGGTGAGTCTGGCTGCCCAGGCCGGAGACGTCACTGATGATGCCGATGGCTGTGAAGGTGAAGAAGACGGCGGTGAGGAAGAGGAGGACATTCCTGTTGGAGATGTTGCGCCAGGGATTGTCGGGGCTGATGAGCTTGAGCGGCATTGACGCGGGGATCTCCAGAGAGGCGGGCTGTGCCCGCGTTGCCGGTGTGCCGGCGGGTGATGGAAGTGAGTGTATAAGATTTGCGGGGCGGGGGACAGGCGGGGTGTGCGGGGATTGCCGGTCCCGGGGCTCCGTGGATGGAGCCCTGGGACGCTGGTGGCTGTTACGCGATGGGGGGCTTGACGAAGTTGGCGGGGACGATGAGGGACTGCGAGCCGTTGTTGAAGTCGCTCATGATGGCGTTGTAGACGCCGGTCATGCAGGCGGGGTCCGAGAAGATGAGGCCGAGTTCGCGATTGCTGTTGAGCGATGCTGCGGAGCAGTTTTCCGAGCCGAGGAAGAGTGTGGCTTGCGGGGTGTTGTAGTCGGCGAGGAAGGCTTTGGCGTGGATGTAGTAGCCGGTGCGCGAGCTGTACGTGGCTACCTGGGCGCCGTCTGACTTGAAGGATTGCAGGATGGCGGTGTAGGAGCCGGTCATGTTTTCCTGCACGAGCGTTACGGCGACGCCGCGCTGGAGTGCGGCTTCAATGGCGGACTCGATGCCGGCATCTGACATCTCTTCCTGCGCGATGAGAAGCGATGTCGTCGCGTTGTTGATGAGGGCGAGGATGGAGGCGCGCGAGTTGGTGGGAGACCAGACGAGATTGTCGCCGGTGGGCGGGGTGATGGCGGCGTCAGTGAAGTCGGCGGCGAAGGTGGTTTCGATGGCGGCGATGTCGGCTGCGTCGTTGGTGATGACGGCGAAGTCGCGCGTGGTGGGGTAGTCCTCGGTGGTGAGGTTGAGGGTCATGATGGCGGAGGTGGCGGAGTCTACGGTGATGGTCTTCTGATGCGTGCAGGCGTAGACGGGATTGGCCCAGTGGACCTGGACGCCGCCGGCGGTGAGGGTGTTATAGGCGGTGGTGTTCGACTTCTTCTCGTTGTTCTGGTCGAGGATGACGCGGACGGTGATGCCGTTGGATGCGGCTGTGGTGAGGATGGTGGTGATCTGCGTGTCGGTCAGCTCGTACATGGTCATGTCGATGGTTTTGGTGGCGGAGGAGAGCAGGTTGTAGATGGCTGTGGGGCCGTTGGGGCCGTCGTCGGGCATGGTGATGAGTGTGTATGTGGGCGATGGCGTGGGGGTGGTGGCCATGATGCTCCTTCACCGGCGGAAGCCGATGTGGGGAGATTGTAGCGCTCGAGCGGGTGGGGTGTGGTGAAGCGGCGTTGAATTGCGGGAGTGGCCCTGCGGGCGGCCTGCGCTGTGTGTGCGAAGGCCGCGTGGCGTGGCAGGTGTGGGCTAGGAGATGGGCGTGACGGTGGCGACTACCTGCGTGGCTCCTTTACCGTCCAGCGAATCTGAGGTGAAAATCACAGTAGGCTTTCCGATTGGGATGAGAAGTGAGGATTCCCACTGATTTTGGCGGCGGACGGCTACAATATCGGCGGGCTTCTCAGGCGGCAGATAGCTGTTTACTTCGGCTTTCACATGAAGAGACAGTTGATGGCCGAGCTCGCTCACTTCACGAACATCAAAGTTGATTCCCACATCGACAAATGTGTATTGCGTGCTATTGCTTCCCACGGGGCCTGTGGGGACCGGCACCTGTGATGTGGTGCGGATGGAGGCGTTACGCCGATCTGTGCTGACGGTGGTGGCATACGAGCGGCTGTTTATGGGCTTACCGTCTGTGCCCAGCTCCTGCACTGCGAAGATCAAATGAAAGTAATGTGCCGGTGCGGGAGTTTTCTCGGCAGGCTGAGGGCTCTGGTTGTCCTGTGCAAAGGCAGGCGCAGAAAATAACGAGGCTAGAAGCAGGCTGGTAAAAAGAATCATCTTGCGCATGAAGTCTCCTTGGTTAGCGATTCGGTCCTGATTCCGGTTTGTCCGGGGAGGGGATGGGTTGAATGACTATCGCGGCGATGTGCAGAGGCTCATCCTGTTGTTCCTCAGCTTTCTGCACGGCTTGAATTATTGGCAGTGGCGCGTTGGCTACGAAATCAACCATGGCTTGTTCTTCGCGGGAGAGCGGGTGCGGCGTGGGGAAGACGTCGAGCTTGGGCGGCGCTTGTGCTGTTGCTAGATGTGGCGCGGCGTGAGCTGCGAGGATGCGCGGCTTCGGCTGATGGCTGGGCACCGGGGTGGCTTGTGCGAGGGAGTTCTGTGGTGCGGGCTGCGTTTGTGGTGCGGTATTGTGCTGTGCCTGGCGTATTGGTTTTGTGCGATTGTGGCTCGGAATGAGCAGGAGCAAAAGTGCGATGCAGGCGGCGATGGGAAGGGCGATGGCCCATGGCAGCCAGCGGCGGCGCGTGGGCTGTGCGGAGAGATTTGCGAGGACGCGGGCTTCGATGCCGGTGCGTGGCTCGGCGTAGGTGGAGAGTGCGGAGTCGAGGAGCTGATCGAGTTCGTGTGCTTCAGGCATGATTCGCCTCCGGTTGATTTGCTAGGGGGCGGGTTTCCAGGGCGGCTAGTTTTTGTTTGAGTAGCTGGCGGGCGCGCTGGAGGCGGGTGCGCACGGTGCCTTCCGGGATGTTGAGGATGCCGGCGATGAGGCGCGAGTTGAGGTCGTCGAATGCGGAGAGGACTAGGGGGAGGCGGAGGTCTTCGGGGAGTGCGTCGATGAGGCTGTGGATGCGGCGGTGGTGATCGGTGGCGAGGAAAGTGTGCTCGGGGCCGGGATGGTGTGAGGGGATTTGGAGAATGGCTTCCGGCTCGGCGGTAGCGGGGCGAGTGGCGCGGCGGCGATCGATGGCGCAGCGGAAGGCTACGCGGGCGATGTAGGCGCGCTCGTTTTCTGCCTGCTGCCAGCCGGGGTGGCGATAGAGCTTCAAGAAGGTCTCCTGCACTGCGTCTTCGGCGTCGTGCGCGTTGAGCAGAACTGCGTAGGCGACGCGATAGGCAAACCGGGATTGACGCTGGACCAGCGCTGTGAAGTTTGCCTCTTGCGCGGTGGTCAACGTGTCTGCTCTCCCGGCACTGCTTACTGGCTAGGACGAGATGGGGTGCGGGAGTGTTCGGATATTTTGGTGGGAAATTATGGATTGCGGCGGAGGAATTGTTCGCGCAGGGCGGGAGAGATTCGAAAGCCGGTTTGTTCCAGTTTGTTGAAGGCTTCGCGAAAATTGACTCTGCCAAGCTGAGAAGCCTCTTCGAGAATGCCAAGCGTGCCACGCACCTTCAAGTGAAGCGACTCTGCGATGTTGCGTCCTCTGATTTCGTCAATCAAGATTGTGCCGGCGTCGAGTTCGAGTGCTAGTTGAATGGCTTCGCGTTCCCCTGGGTCGAGCCGTATCAGTTCAAGATTTGTGATTGGAGCGGCGGTTCTGATTTCGATCCAATCGGGAGCGCTTTCAAGCCATCGGCGTACTTTTGCCGGTGCTCCTGGATGCTGAAGTTCCTGAATGACCGCCTGCGGAAGAAATACATGTCCAAAGAGGGCAGGAAGCAGATTGATTTCGTCGATTAAGACGAGGTGATTCAGGGCGGAGGTGTCGGCAACGACAATCATCGTTGCTGATCGAATCCTGCGACATCCTTTTGAAAGTCTTCCACGCCATAAGCATGCTCCCAAACTTCGTGATCCTTGAGGAAGCTTTCAAACTCGTAGCGTGTTTCAATTCCCAGCAGAACGCGGGCTTCAAATGCAGTCAAGGCTCCGGAGCGATAACCCTCAATGGCAAGGGTTTCGAGAGCTTCGCGCGCCGGGTTCGGGTGCGAGGCGAGATCATCGGGGAGCTGGATGGTGATCTGCATGGTCCAAGATTAGCAAAATGCGTGTTACGATGCTATTCGGCTGAATGAAAACGGCCCGGTGCTCGCGCATCGGGCCGTTTGGTTTGTGTGGGATTGCGTTATGCCTTGGCTGTGGTTAGCTGGCCGAGGTCGGCGGCTAGCTTCTCGACGGTGAAGGCTTCGAAGAGGTCGCCTTCCTTGATGTCGCTAAAGCCGTTGATGCCGATACCGCATTCCATGCCGTTGGTGACTTCCTTGACGTCTTCCTTGACGCGCTTGAGAGACCCGATCTTGCCTTTGAAGACCTGCTCGCCGTTCCGCATGATCTTGACTTCGGAGTCGCGCTTGATGACGCCATCCTGCACACGGCAGCCGGCAATGGTGCCGACCTTGGGAATGCGGAAGACCTGCAGCACTTGAGCGCGGCCAAGGTAGTTCTCCTTGAAGACCGGCTCGAGGAGGCCCATCATGGCGAGGCGCATTTCATCCTGCAGCTCGTAGATGATGGAGTGCAGCCGGATATCCACGTCTTCCTGCTGCGCCAGTTCTGCTGCCTTGCGCTCGGGACGGACGTTGAAGCCGATGATGATGGCGTTCGAGGCTGTCGCGAGGAGCACGTCGGACTCTGTAATGGAGCCGACGCCTGAGTGGATGACCTTGACGCGCACCTTCTCGGTGGACATGCGAACGAGTGAGTCGGCGAGCACTTCGACAGAGCCGGTGACGTCGCCCTTGATGATGAGCGGGAGGTCTTTGACGCCGGCCTGACGAATCTGTTCGGCGAGTCCTTCGAGCGAGACGCGGGAGCTCTTGGCGAGTTGTGCTTCGCGCTCCTTCATCTTGCGGTAGGTGGCGATGGACTTGGCCTTGTCGCGATCGCCGACGACGAGGAAGGTGTCGCCGGAGTCGGGCATGGCTTCGAGGCCGAGGACTTCGACGGGTGTCGAGGGACCGGCTTCTTCGATGGCGCGGCCACGATCATCGAACATGGCGCGAACCTTGCCGAAGGTATTGCCGACGATGTAGCTGTTGTTCAGCCTCAGGGTGCCGTCCTGCACGAGGATGGTGGCGACTGCGCCGCGACCGCGATCCAGCTTGGCTTCCAGAACCGAACCGACGGCTTTGCGGCCGGGGGTCGCCCTGGGCGCCTTGATGTCGGAGACGAGGCAGATCATTTCGAGCAGCAGGTCAAGGTTGAGGTGCTTCTTTGCGGAGACCTCAACGAAGACTGTGCCACCGTCGCCGGCTGCCCATTCTTCGGGAATAAGGCCGCGATCGGCGAGCTGCTTCTTGACGCGATCGGGGTTGGCTTCCGGCTTGTCGATCTTGTTTACGGCAACGATGATCGGCACGTCGGCTGCCTTGGCGTGATCGATGGCTTCGATGGTCTGGGGCATGACGCCGTCATCGGCTGCAACGACGATGACAACGATATCGGTGACCTTGGCTCCGCGGGCACGCATGCGGGTGAAGGCTTCGTGACCCGGAGTATCGAGGAAGACGATCTCGCGGCCTGAGGCGGGAGAGCCTTCCTTGGAGAACTTCACCTTGTAGGCGCCGATGTGCTGGGTGATTCCTCCGGCTTCGCCGGCGGCTACGTCTGTCTCACGGATGGCGTCGAGGAGCGAGGTCTTACCGTGATCGACGTGACCCATGATGGTGACGACAGGCGCGCGCTGCACTTCGACCATGCCGACGTTTTCGGTGTCGAGAACGTCTTCAATGGCCTGATTTTCCAGCTCCTCTTCGTAGGAGATGACATTGGCCGCTGCGCCAAACTTGGCGGAGAGATCCTTGACCATCTCGGCGTCGAGGGACTGGTTGACGGTGACGAAGATGCCGCTCATGAGCAGCACCGCGATGAGGTCCTTGGCGCGGATATCGAGCTTCTCGGCGAGATCCTTGACGCTGATGCCCTCAGTGACCGTGATTTCACGGGTGATGGGCATGGGCTCGGTGGGGATCTGCGCTCCGCCGTAACGCGGTGGCGGCGCATAACCCTTCATCGGGCCTTCTTTGGTCTTGGGGTACTGCTGCTGGCCACGGCCACGGCCTCTGGATGCGGGGCCACGCGACGGACGCGGAGCCTCGCCAGTTGGCGGTGGGGCGCCACCGGGAGCAAAGCCGCCGGGACGAGGTCCGCCGAAGCCACCACCGGGACGTGGCGCACCGAAGCCGGGACGCTGGCCGAAGCCGGGACGTCCTCCGGGTCCGCCGGGACCTGCGGGGCCGCCGGGGAAGGTGCGAGTGGGATGCTTGGGGCGAGGTCCGCCGGGATGCTGCTGGCCGGGGAACTGGCCGGGACGCTGGAAGCCGCCGGGACCGCCTGGGCCACCGGGTGCGCCGGAGGGACGACGATCAAAGATGGGACGGCCGCGCTGCAGGCCGCCCTGCTGCTGTTGCGGACTGGACGGGGGTGGTGCAGCGGCTGGAACCACTACGGGCGCCTTGTAAACAGGGCGCGGGCCGGTCTGCGGCATGACCACACGACGGACGGGAGCGGCCGGCGGGGCGGGGGCAGCGGCTGGAGCCGGCGCGGCTTCAACCGGCGCGGCGGCAACTGGCTCCGCTGGCGCTGCTGCTACGGGAGCAGGAGCGGCGGCGACAGCTTCCACTGCGGGTGCGGCTTTGGCTTCCGGCGCGGAATCCTGAACCGGTGCCGGCGCTTCTGCAACGGCAGGCGGAGCAACGGCAGCGGCCTTTGAAGCCTGTGCGGGCTGCTGAGCAGCGGCGATCACGGGCTTTGCCTGCGCGGGCTGCTGGGCCGATTCTGCGGGCCGGGTTACGGCGGATGCAGGCTTGTCTGCAGCTGCTGCGGGTTTCGGCGCAACGACGACAGGAGGCTTGACGACCACCGCGGCGGGCGGCGCAGAGGCGACAGCCGGGCGGACCACGGTTGCAGCCGAGCCGGCAGGGGCCTTGGCCACGACGGTAGCGGCCGGCGGACGCGAGGCAATGGCCGGCGTAGCGGGCGGAACGATGATATTGGGAGCCTGGCGCGGCGCAGGAACGATCTTGCGCGGGGCCGGCGCTTCAGGCCGGGGCTGAGGCACGACTGCCACAGGGGGCGCGGGCCGGGCCGGAGCTGCCGGAGGCTGGGCTACAACAGCCGGACGGGCCGGGGCATGGCTGCGGCGGGCTGCTTCTTCCTGCTCCTGCTTGCGCGCGAGGATGGCCTTGAGGGCGTCTCCGGGCTTGGAGATATTGGAGAGATCCACCTTGGACTGAAGGCCCTGGGGAGCGCGCGAAGGTGCGGCGCTGCTGCGAGGGCTTCCAAAATGGGCGCGGACCTTATCCGCTTCGTGATCTTCAATGGAGCTGGAGTGAGTCATCTTGGGCTCACCCAGGTTCAGCTCCGTCAGCAGGTCGAGAACCTGCCGGCTCTTTACCTCTAATTCGCGTGCCAGATCGTTAATTCGAACCTTACTCATCCGCCTCTTTTCGATGTGTGCTGCCGGTGGTGCTAGGAATTCATAGCTACCTCTTGGCATTGGCTGTTCTGTTGTCTGGAATTTCCAGTGCCGGAAATTCCATTATCTCCCGATTTTGAAGAAAATGCGCGAAGCATTATGCTTCGCCCTCTTCTTCGCCTGCTTCCGGCGCGTCTTCAATGGCTTCTTCGATACCCGACATGGGCTCATCTTCCAGTTCCGACTCCGCTTCCTGGACGCCTTCGGCTTCCCGGATTACGTCGGCAGCATTTTCGGAGTCTGCTTCAATGGTGTCCGCAGCGGGCTCAGGCGTTGCGATTTCTGCTTCCCCTGGCTCGGAGTGGGCTACGTGTTCGGTTGTGGACTCGCCTTCACGATGCTCGGCGGTTGCGGGGGCTTCTTCGCCCTCTTCAAAGTGGCCGAAGTAGTGGCGCACGGCAACGCTGATGCGCTCGAGGGTCTTTTCCCCGATGCCGGGGATCTCTTCGAGCTCCTCGGGGGTCATGTCGGCAAGGCCTTCGACGGTGGTGATGCCGGCGGCTACGAGCTTCTGAATGATGGACTCGCCGAGTTCGGTGACCTGCTCGATGGGCGTTGTGGGCCCGCCGGACATGGCCTGCATCTGCTGCTCGACTTCCTGGCGCTTCTCTTCCTCAGACTTGATGTCGATCTTCCAGCTGAGCAGCTTGGCAGCGAGGCGGACGTTCTGGCCCTTTTTGCCGATGGCGAGCGAAAGCTGGGTGTCGTCCACGATGACCTCAAGCTGTTTCTCGGTGAGGTCAGTGATGGAGACGCGGCTTACCTTGGCGGGCTGCAGAGCCTTTTCGGCGAAGGTGGTGATCTCTTCGCTGAACTCGATGATGTCGATCTTCTCGCCGCGCAGCTCGCGGATGATGGACTGCACACGCATACCCTTCATGCCGACGCAGGCGCCGACGGGATCAACGTCCTTGTCCCGGCTCATGACGGCGATCTTGGTGCGCTCGCCGGCTTCGCGGGCGATGGCGCGGATGACTACCGTGCCGTCGTAGATTTCGGGGACTTCCGACTGGAAGAGGTTCGAAACCAGCTCCGGCGCGGCGCGGGAGACGATGACCTGGGGGCCCTTGGCGGCGCGGTCGACTTTGATGAGGACGACGCGGACGCGCTCACCGACGGTGAAGGATTCCAGACGCGACTGTTCGCGGCGTGGGCAGCGGGCTTCGGCTTTGCCGAGGTCGAAGATGACGTCCTGCCCTTCAACGCGCTTGACGGTGGCGTTGAGGACTTCCTTTTCGCGGTGGGCGTACTCCTGGAATACGGTGTCGCGTTCGGCTTCACGGACCTTCTGGAAGATGACCTGCTTGGCGAGCTGGGCGGCGATGCGGCCGAGCGGCGAGGTGTCCTTGTACATGCGGATTTCGCTGCCGACTTCGACGCCGGGAGCGAGCTCGTTCGCTTCCGCCAGAGTGATCTGATTGACGGGGTCCTCGATCTGCTCCTCGTCGGCTACGACCGTCTTGTAGATATAAGCCGTGATCTCGCCGGTTTCCTTATTGAGCTCGCCGCGCATGTTTTCCTGCGTCTTGTAAAACTTGCGCGTGGCCAGAGCGATGGCTTCTTCCACCGCGCCAACGACGACCTGGGGCTCGATGCCTTTTTCCCGGCTGAGGATCTCGATGCTCTGATACAAGGGACTCGCCATTGAGTAATACTTCCTTCGTGCTGTGATGTGGGAGGGACAAGGGATGAGGAACAAGGGACAAGGCCCTGATCCGTTTTCTCGTTCCTGCCTTTAAATTTCTGGTATGAGCTGCGCTTTCTCGATGTTGGAGAGCGCGATCTCTACCGTTGCTACGCCGGTCTTGCGGCTTTTGGAGTTCTGTTTGATGGCGGCGAGGTCGACGACGATGCTTTCTGCTGCAGCCTCGGTGATTCTGCCCTGCCAGTGACGGTTGTTCTTGATGGGCTCAAAGGTCTGAATTTTGACCAGGCTGCCTTTGAACCGTACATAGTCTTCGGGCCTGGAGAGCTTGCGGTCGAGGCCGGGAGAGCTGGCTTCCAGCAGGTATTCCGCGCCGGGGATCAGGTCTTCTACATCGAGAACGGTGCTGAAATCGCGGCTGAAGGCGGCGCAGTCTTCATGGGTGACGCCGGAGAGCTGTTCAACGCTCAGGGTGCCTTCGCGAAGAGCTTCCGGCAATTCTTCATTTTCTGCTCCGGAGGCCAGCTTGGCTTTTAACGCGGCGCGGCCTTCGGCATTTTTTTCGAGCAGAACGCGGAGGGTCCGCTCCTTGCCCGAAGTGGCAAATTCGACGTCCACGACGTCCAGGCCGAGCGAGGAAGCGACCCGCTGTGCTGCATTCCGGATTTCGTCGAGCTTGACTGCCATCTTGTTCCGTTACGGCTACTTACGGCCGTTCCATACTTCAGGTTACCGGCTCCTAAAACCGCTTGCCAGCGACGGGTTTTGGGAGGAGTTTCAAGCCAAATAAAAAGTGGGCTGTAAGCCCACTCATCTCTCCGCCAGCCGGTGCATTCACGGTCCTGAGGCGGACAAACTCGTCTGCCTATCTATATTACGGCGAATTGTGAGGAAATACAAATAGTGGGCGGAAGGTGGCGCAGATTGGGTTGCTACCAGATGCGGCGGGGGGACAGAGGGTTGAGCGGAGTGTTTGGGGTGCTGATATCGACAGGGTCTTCACTTCCATCGTTCCAGAGGCGCAAGGTGTCGTCAGGGAGTGGCTCGAAGAATGCCGGCGCGAGAGTGAAGCCGGGCGTTTCGAGAGCGCCCAGACGCATTTTCTTGGCGGTCGTTGTCATGGTGACTCTGCCTGCTTATCTTAGTAGTTTTTTGCCGGGATGGAAACGCTGTAGTCTGCAGGCAGATGGATGCTGCGGCAAACCCCGAAGTGGCTGGGACCGAGGCGCGTACGGTTTCGCGTGCGGAGAGCGAATCGCTGCTTGCGGCTATTGAGCGTGATTGCCTGGAGCGCGGGCTGGATCGGCGGGCTGGGGTCTTTGGGCCGGACTCGATGATGTGGCGGGTGCATCGGGAGGCTGGGTTGTTTCTGGGGGCGGGGCGCGCGGCGCTGCTGCAACTGGCGCATCCGTGGGTGGCGCAGGCGATTCAGGATCACTCCCAGGTGATGGACCGCCCGATTGTGCGGTTTCACAATACGTTTCGCGTGGTGTACGCGATGATCTTTGGGTCGCTGGACCAGGCGCTGGGGGCGGCGCGGGGCTTGTATGCGCTGCATACGCGGATTGCGGGCACAATGCATGAGGATGTGGCTGCCCACCCGCGGGGATCGGAGTACCAGGCTAACGAGATTGCGGCGCTGCGATGGGTGTACGCCACGCTGATGGAGACGGCCGTGATGGCCTATGAGATGCTGCTGGGGCCAATGGATGCTGCCGATCGCGAGGCGTATTACTTGGAGACGAAGCGGCTGGCGGCGTTGTTTGGTCTTCCGGCGGAGGCGCTGCCGTTGGATTGGCGTGCGTTTGAGGGGTATTGCCGCGGGATGGAGGCCTCTGACGTGCTGGGCGTGAGCGAGCGGGCGCGGGTGATGGGGCAGAACGTATTGGCGGGTGCGGGGAGCTGGATCAAGCCGCCGCGCTGGTATGGGGCGTTGACGGCGGCGTGGATGCCGGAGCGGTTGCGACTCGAGTTTGGGCTGGCCTTTGCCGATGAGGAGCTTTATGCAGAGGAACGCGCGAGGCGGATTTTGCCTGTGGTGTATCGGCGGCTGCCGGCGGTGGTGCGATACGTGGGGCCATGGCATGAGGCGCAGGCGCGGCTGGCGGGACGGAGCGCGGGGCATGTGGCGCGGGCGAGCAACCGGTTCTGGATTGGGCAGGACGAATTGCCTTGAAGGACCGGCTGGTGTGGTTTCTTCTTGCGTAAGATGGGCTGATCGCACAGAATTGGAGTTACTTCACCCGAGGATTGGCAAGTTCCCGCGGGCCCTTTGCATATGAGCACCTTCTCGCAGCGGATGCGTGGCGTGGTTGGCGTAATGCTGCTGACCGGACTTTGCGGTGCTCTGGCCGGCTACTTGTGGGGGCGGCAGTTTGCGCTTCGAGAGATGATGGAGCTGCTGGATTCGCATGCCCAGCGGATTCGCGCGGAGGGTGACACTTCTTCAGCCGAGGCGCGGGCGGTGCTGGCCGCAATGGATTCGTCCACGAGTCCGCCCTGCTCGGATGCGGAGATTGTGCATTTCCGAAAGCTGATTTACGAGTCGCAGTTTTTGAAGGATGCTGCTCGTGTTCGCAATGGAAAAATTGAATGTACCGCAGTGCTGGGCAGAGTGGCGGGAGTGGATGCCGATCTGGGGCAGGGCGTTCCGCGCGCGGATGGAACGCTGTTCTTTCGCGATATAGGGCTGTTTCGCATTCCTGGGCTGATGGTGGCTGCCGTTCAAAAGGGCGATGCGCTGATTGTGTACAACCCCTACAACCGGAAAGAGCTGCAATCGAGCTTTATGCACTTTACGGTGACGAATCGCGGCGGCGACAACGGCCAGGCGCGCCTGCTGGGCGAGCTGCCGCAGACCAAAAGTGCGATTCTCACGACTGAAGGCACGACGCGCATCGACAACATGCTTTACGCGACACGCTGCTCGGAGCGTTATTCCACGTGCGTTACGGCGTATGTCTCCGTGGGGCAGGCTCTCGAGAACGACCGAGGCGAGCTGACAGCGATTGTGGTGCTTTCGGGGTTGTGTGGAGCGCTGCTGGGACTTGCTTTGTCGGGCGCGTACAGCCGCAGCCGGTCGATGGAGCATCGGTTGCGGCGGGCAATTCGACGCAACGCGATTCGGGTGGCGTATCAGCCGGTGGTGGACCTGGAGACAGGGCGGATTGTGGGCGCTGAGGCGCTGGCGCGCTGGACGGATGCTGCACACGGGGACGTGAGCCCGGAGACTTTTATCCGCATTGCGGAGGAGTGCGGATTTGTGAACGAGATTACGCGGCTGATTGTGCGCAACTCGCTCGCCGACCTGAGCCCTCTCATGTCAGAGTGTCCGGAGTTCCGTTTGTCACTGAACGTTGCGCCGCAGGATCTGGACGATCCTGCGTTTCTACCGATGCTTGAGGCGGAGACAGCGAAGGCCAGGGTTGCTGCGCAGTGCCTGGTGATGGAGATTACGGAGCGTGCTGCTGCGAATTCGGAGACGGCGAAAGAGACGATTGTGCGGCTGCGAAGCATGGGGCACTCGGTACATATCGACGACTTCGGGACGGGCTATTCGAGCCTTGCGTATTTGCACGATCTCTCGGTGGATGGATTGAAGATCGATAAGGCGTTTACGCAGGCGGTGGGGACGGAGTCGGTTCCTGTGCTGATATTGCCGCAGATTTTTTCGCTGGCTGCTTCGCTGGGCTTGCAGGTGACGGTGGAAGGGATTGAGACAGAGGAGCAGGCGCGGTATTTCAGCGCGAGTCCGCTGCCGATGCTGGGGCAGGGGTGGTATCTGGGCAGGCCCATGCCGGTGGAGATGTTTCTGCGCGTGTTTGAGAGGCAGGAAAAAGCGACGGCTCAGACGGCCGCTTCACTGTGAGTGTGACGGTGAGACTTGTATATTCATTGGCTATTGCATTGGTATTGCCATCTGTGAGCAGAGCGCAGGCTCCGGTAAGACAGTTTCAGTTTGAGCAGTATCCGGCGAATGTTTATCACGGGACGCTGCGAACTCCTACTGGATTGAAACAAGACAAAGATGGCATTTGGTATGACGAGGGCGGCAGGCTGATTATTGCCCCGAAGATAACATTTGCTGGACAGTATTACTTGTCTGCTCACACCTGCGGCACCGGCTGCAGGTACTATCAACTTTCTAATCTTCGCACTGGTGTTGATATATCGGCGGTCTCGATGTTTAACGCGAACGAGCCTTTTCCTAAGACACGGGATGGTCACCCTTATTTAACGGTGCTTCACTATAAGTCAGATAGTAGATTGCTTATTGCGGAATATCATCTAGACTTTGATGATCCTGACAAGCACGAAACCTGCCGACAGCGTTATTTCGTACTTGAAGACGGTACACTCAAATCGATTTCAAAAACTTTTTCGTTTTGCACAGAGGGCCAGGAGCCGTGACAATAGCGGAATGAAACTCCGTTTGATTGTTGCGTTCGTCTTTGCGCTCGCCCTCCTGCCTTGTCTCAACGCTCTTGAAAAACAGCCTGCTGCTGCGTATCGCGCGCGGCGTGTGGCGCTGGCCCAGAAGCTGAATGGCGGCGTGGCTGTGTTGTTTGCTGCGGAAGAGCCGCTGCTCGATCTTGATCCTTACCGGCAGGATGAGGATTTCTATTACCTGACGGGATGGAATGAGCCGGGCGCGGCGCTGCTGATTGTGAGCGAGTCTTCGGCTTCCGGAATTAACTCGACACTGTTTCCTGAGGCTGGGCATAAGTACGAGGAGATTCTGTTTCTGCCGACGCGGAATATGCGGATGGAGAAGTACACGGGCGTGAAGCTGGATGCGGCGACAGCGGGTGCGGCTGCGAAGGTGGGCGTGGATGAGGTTCGGCCCATGACGGAGCTGCCGAAGATGGTGAACGATCTGATTTCGGCGGACCGGCGGGTGGCGAATCATATGTATACGCAGGTGGGAAATGCTCATGCCGATGCGCTGGTGCAGTTTGCCGCGGCTGAGGTGGGGACTGCGAAGTTGCCGGCTACGCACGATGTGGCAGAGGTGACGACGGAGCTGCGCGAGATCAAGGATGCGGGCGAGATTGATTTGCTGAAGAAGGCGAGTGAGGCGTCTGAGGCTGCGCAGCGCGTGATGATGAAGGCGGTGAAGGCCGGCGTTACGGAGCGCACGGTTGCGGGCAAGATGTATGCCTCGTGGCTGGAGCATGGCTGCGAGCGGGCGAGCTATGCGCCGATTGTGGGGTCGGGGATTAATTCGACTACGCTGCATTACTCAGAGAATTCGCGCACCATGCAAGAGGGCGACATGGTGGTGGTGGATGCGGCGTGCGAGTACTCGATGTACGCGAGCGACATTACACGCACGGTTCCGGTGGGTGGACATTTTACGGCGCGGCAGCGGGAGATTTACGACGTTGTGCTGGGCGCGCAGAAGGCTGCGATCGATGCGTTTGTGGCGGGGAAGTCGAAGATTGGCGACCGCTATCACACCGACCCGGATGGGCTGGACAAGGTGGCGTACGAGTATGTGAATACGCATGGCAAGAGCCTGGATGGGCAGCCGCTCGGCAAGTACTGGATTCATCCGCTGAGCCACATGGTGGGGATTGATGTGCATGATCCGAGCAACTATCCCACGGTGCTGGAGCCGGGGATGGTGTTCACGATTGAGCCGGGTGTTTATATTCCCGAGGAAAAGATTGGCGTGCGGGTGGAGTGCGTGTTTCTTGTGGGCAAGGATGGAAAGCTGATTGATTTGACGGCGGACTTGCCGCATACGGCGGATGAGGTTGAAGCGGCGATGAAGGGGAAGTGAGAAGCAGGGAATAGGGAATAGGGAATAGGGAGTAGGGAATAGGGTTATAGATACAAGGCAAAAGCTATAAAAGGCTATCAATATTTTGCTCTGAGGCCGAGAGTCAAGGCGACGTTAGAGTGGGCACGTGGTGTTTGTAAAGGGGAAGTGGATCGTGGCGTTGGATGGGTTGGATTCGGAGCAGTTTGCTCCGCTCGAGGGTGCGTTTCGCGAGCAGTTGATGGCATGTCTTGAGGAATCTTCGCAGGGCCGGAGAGGTTTGTTTGGGGATGTGTCGATCTCCGGTGGGGAGGAGTGGCCGGAAGCAGAGCGCTTGAGAGAACTGGCTGCTGCGTTGCAGGCGATTCTGAATCAGGATGGCGAGCGGAGTGCGCTGGTGGATGAATTCCTGGACCTGTGCACGATGCATGGGGAGAGCCATCCGGGGGAGCCGCGGCTGGCGCGGGAGTTTCTGAAGAGGATTGAGCGCGGCGAGGTGGGGAAGCAAGAGGATCGCGGACAAAAGCCCTGGTAAAAACGTAAGCGCCCTGCACTGGATGCAAGGCGCTTATGCTTTGTGCTGTGCGCGGTCAGAATCGTACGCCGAAGGTGACCGGGATCAATCCTGTGGTTCCCAGGCCGTTGGTTTCGGTAATGGGCGGAGTGTCGATGAAGAGATAGCGAGCTTCTGCGAAGAGCTTCATGCTGCCATCGCCGTAGGTGCCGCCGAGGCGGTGTTCGATGCCGAAGCCGATGCTGCCGCCCCATTGATCGGAGCTGAAGGAGTTTGTTGTGATGGAGACGGGATAGCCGTAGAAATCGCAGCAGACCTGGACTGTGAAATTGGTGGACTTGTGATACCAGCCGCCTCCGCCGATGAAATACGGAGTGGTTTTTGCTCTCGGTAGGAGTTCGATCATGGGGTCAAGGGTGATGGAGTTAATGTAGGCGCTGCCTCCGGTTCCTCCGCCGGCGGCTACGAATGCGCCGGGCAGCTTGTTATCCATGAACTGATACTCGCCGAGGAGCGAAAAGCCGTGACGGAAGCGGAGACCGCCGCCGAGGGTGAGGTTGCCGCCCCAGGTGATGTATGGGGTGTCATTGCCGATGGGGGAGTTGAAGCCTGCTCCCGCCTCGAAGGTCCAGCGGCTCAAGCGGCTTGGGCTGCTGCCACGATTGTCATACTGGGTGCCGCCGCCGGACAGGGCGGGATTGGCTGCCGCGTTCAGGTCGTCTGCCAGGAACTGGTAGGTCTGCGAGGAGCTTGATTCGCCGGATGCCAGCGGTGCGGCGGGAAGGTCATTGGACTGGGCATGTGCGACGCCCGCGGCGAGCAGAATGGCTGCGCCAACAAATGGAAGACTGCGATTCAGGCTGAACAAGCGGCGATAAAGCATAGTTTGACCTCTAAAAGTGAATTTGGTAAGCAAACGATCTTGCGCTGTCTCGAACGTTCTGGAGGAAGAGGGTGCGCGCGTGCGCAGTTCTTCCTTTCATGGGTTAGACACCGGTTGTGAGCAGTGGTTGCTCTGGTGCGATTATCGAAATGGATTCAGGGAAGAGTGGAGGCGATGCCAAGACGGCTGGCAATCTGCCGCATGCGAGCATCGCGCGTCCAAAGCTGTATGCCGGGCGTGATGAGGCAGGATGCAATGAGATGCGCGTCCGTGAGGCCAATGCCATTGGAGTAGAGAGAGTGTGCCTCGATCATGTGACGGACTTCATGCAGCTCCGCTACATTTACCTGCCAGAGAGATTCCATCAGTGCGAAGGTTCGATTGCGGTTTTTGAGCGAGCCGAGAGCGACTTCTGCAACGATGCAGGGATGCATGACGACTTTGCCGGCGACAAGAAGCGGCAGCATCTCCGGTTTGTGTCCGCGCAAATAGTCGATCCAGACGGAAGTGTCTGCGAGAATCACAGATCGTCCACGCGAGTGCGCTTGATGTCTTCGAGCTGAGGTTCTGAGCCGCCGAGAGCCGCGAGACGGCGCGAAGCTTCCATGTGAATGTAGGCTTTAAGGCCTTCGCGGAGGATAGCGGAGCGGTCTAATCCGCCAGAAAATTCCTGAGCTTTCTGGAGAAGCTCGTCGTCCAGTGCAACTGTAGCTCGCATATTGCCCCCACCACTGAACCTATATTATCACCAAATGGTGTTGTTTTGGGTGAGTGTGGAGCAGAAGCAGCAAAGGCCGGAGGACAATCCTCCGGCCTTTGTGTTGGAGCGTGAGTTGAGGGCTTATCCCTGAATATCGAATTGCTCGGGGTGCAGGGAGACATCGCTCTTGACGAGGATGTTCTTGCCTACGAGGTCTTCGTATTCGGTGAGCCAGCGGGCGTTGTTGGCCTTGAGCACCTTGACGGTTTCCGGGTGGACGCGAACCATGACATCGGCGTTTTCAAAATGCTTCCGCATCTTGCGCAGCTCGATGTAAATCTCGTTGGCGACCGTGGCCGCGCTCTTGACCATACCGGTGGCCTGGCAGGTGGGGCAGGGCACCGAGAGCGTGCGCTCGAGCGACTGCTTGACGCGCTTGCGGGTGATGGCGACGAGTCCGAAGTCGTTAAACTGAAGCACCTTGGTGGGGGCGCGATCGGTTTTCAGAGCTTCTTCCAGCGCGGCCATGACCTTGAAGCGATTCTTGCGCTCATCCATATCGATGAAGTCGATGATGATGATGCCGCCGAGGTCGCGCAGGCGAATCTGGCGGACGATCTCAGGGATGGCGTCGAGGTTGGTCTTGACGATGGTGTCTTCGAGGCGCGCGGTCTTGCCGACGTACTTGCCGGTGTTGATGTCGATGGCGACCAGGGCTTCCGTCTGGTTGATGACGATGGATCCGCCGGATTTGAGCCAGACCTTGGAGCGCAGGGCCTTGGAGATTTCGTCTTCGATTCCGAAGTGCTCGAAGAGCGGAGTCTCTTTGGTGTAGAGCTTGACGCGGCGCACGAGCGTGGGCGAGAAGCGATTGAGGAAGCGCACAATGCGCTCGTAGGCCTGCTCGTTGTCGACCCAGATGGAGGAGAAATCGTCGGAGATCTGGTCGCGGAGGATGCGCTCGATGAGCGAGAGATCGTGATAGATGAGCGCGGGAGACTTGGAGCTCTCGGAGCGCTGCTTGATCTCATCCCAGAGGTGCAGCAGGAAGCGGAGATCGGAGCGGAGCTCGTCTTCCGATGTGCCTTCCGCCGCGGTGCGAACGATGAATCCGCCGGAGGCTTCGCCGCGCTCGCTGAGCAGAATGCGCTTGAGGCGCTGGCGCTCTTCGTCGGACTCAATCTTGCGGCTGACGCCGACGTGCGAGACGGTGGGCATGAATACCAGGAAGCGGCCGGGCAGGGCGATGTGGCTGGTAATGCGCGCGCCCTTCTTGGCGATGGGCTCCTTGGCGATCTGAACGAGGATCTCCTGGCCCGGCTTCAGCAGGTCAGAGATGATGGGCAGATCGGAGGTCTGCGCGGTGCGGCGCGACATGCCGCCGCCGCGGCGATTGTTCTGGCCGGACTGGCCGTTGCGGCCACCGCGATCGTTGCGTTCGCCACGGCGTCCACGTCCGCCGCGGTCTCCACGGCGCTCGCGTGTGGCGGGAGCTGCCGCTGTTTCTTCGGAGGGCTCGTCTTCTTCTTCGTCCAGATCGGGGCCAGCGGTTTCTTCTTCGTCGATGCTGATACCGGCGCGAGCTTGTTTGAAGGCTGCGGCGAGTTCTCCGGAGTGTGCGCGAAGCTGCTCGGTCTCTTCGTATTCGTCGAGGTCCTGCTCGGCATGACCGTGGAGGCGATGCGGCGTGGCAGACTCTTCGCCGTCGACCATCTCTTCTTCCAGCAGGCCGGTGCCGGGAGCGAAGGCGGAGACGGAGGTGACCGTGGTAGAAACCGGTGAGGCTTTGGTGGTTTCAGACTCCCATATCGACGCGTGCGATTCGGATTCGGGCGACTCGTCTTTCTTCTTTTTGCCGCCGAGGCCGAAGAGACGGAAATGGCTGGAGGGAAGCGGGTCAATGTTGTGAGAGGCTTCGCCGGGATGCGATGCGCTGCGGTCTTCGTGAGTCGCGGCTTCGTGAGGAGTAATTTCCATCTCCTCTTCTTCGAATTCCGGTTCGGCAGACGCGTGCGGCTCTGAGGATGCGGACTCCTCAGACACGGGCTCATAGGTGAAGAACTCTTCTTCTTCGATGTGCGTGTGCGAGCCGCCAGCCAATTCGTCGTGAACGGGCTCAACGTGTGCGTGACCGAGGGATTCGAGAGCGGCAGTGTGCAGGGCCTCGATCTGCTCGTCGTCGTGGAGGTGCAGCTCGGTCTCCGGCTCGGTTTCGGGCGTGGCCTCTTCGATCTTCTGCTCGATGAAGGCGAGATCGGCGGCCTGCTCGCTCTCAGAGGAAGCGGGCGTGGCATCGGCAAAGATGCCCTGCGGCTCAGCTTCCACCGGAGTGGAGGGCTCGGAGGAACGATTGCGATGCCGGGCGAGCGATTCGCCGGGCATCAGACCGGTGCCGTCCCACTCGAAGGCGGATTCGACCAGCGAGGAGGGTTTAGGTGTGGATGCCGAACGGGCCGGCGTCGCAGGCTTTTCCGCCTTGGGCGCGGAGGCAGGCTCGCCACCGTATTTCGACAGCGATTCGCCGGGAAGAACGAAGGCCGGGGAATCGCCGGGGGATGAGTCGCGCTCGGCACGAGGTTCGCGTTCTGCACGAGGTTCACGGCGGGAACGGGACTCGCGGTCGCCACGCGGCTCGCGGCCGGAACGGGGCTCGCGCTCGGGACGGGCAGAGCGGGATTCGCTGCGGTCTGAAGCGCGGGTTTCGCCGGGAAGCTCGACTGGAGCGGCTGCGAGGTGCTCGCCTGCGGATGCGTGAATCTGGTGTGAGTGATGCGGAGCATCTTCGGAAGGCTCCCCGAGATCGGCATCGAGGAAGGTCTCCGAGGTGGATTCGGTCTCGACCGGATCGGCGACTGGGAGTGCCTGACCGCTGCGGCCTCCGCGACGGCGACGGCGTCCACGCCAGCGGCGTGCTCCACCTGCCTCGTCTTCTTCGGTAGCTCCGGCTTCGGGAGCCTCCAAGGGCTCGGCGGCTGGAACTGGGATCTGTGCAGCGGGCTCGCTTTGCCGCGGCTGTGCGGAGCGAGATTCGCCGGAACGGACTTCGCGGGGACGGGACGGGGCCGAGACGGCAGCCTTTTCGATTTCGTCGGAGTCCTCGGGGTCTTCCATCTCGAGGAAGTCGGTTACATACAGGAAGGCGTCGCGCTCGAGACCAAGGTCTACAAATGCCGACTGCATGCCGGGGAGGACGCGGGTGACGCGTCCGTTGTAAATGGAGCCCGCGAGTGTGTATTCATTCTCGCGTTCGTAATAAATCTCGGAGAGCTGATCGTCTTCGAGGATAGCCAGCCGCGTCTCATGCGGCGTGGAGGAAATGCAAATCTCTTTTGCCATCTTACCTTTCCGCCCATTCCTTTCAGAATGGGGCCAGCGGCAAGGTCACAGGGTGGCGCAGAGACGGCAGGGAAGGGAAATAAGCGGGAGGGATGACCGGGGAGACACCGGAAGGCTGAAAGCCGCGATCCGGCCCGCGGTTGCGGGCGGTGGGGCGTAAACCAGACCGGGTGGCGCAAAGGCAAAAGCCCGTTGCGCGAAATGTCTTTGGGGGTAATCCGTATGCAGAAAGTTTGTGGCCGCCCAGTTGATCGTCGTCCGGAGGACCGACGCCAACGGGGCCGTTACGCCGCTGAAGCTCGCCAGGAAAGACAGCACAAAATGTGCCGGGTGTATGTACACCATCTCCCTGAGATTGCGGCTATCCCGTTTCTGCCTGCTCATGAAACCCAATTTCCTGCCGGCTCTAACGGATCCCGTGGAACCTGCCGGCGAAACATCAATCTTTTTGTGGCTCCGCGGTACGCCAACGGCGGCGCGGAGATTCAACTATGAAAAACCTTAGTTTACGAACCGGCGCATGCGGACATTCATTGCCACGCCCAGCGCCATGAAGGTAAACAGCACCGAAGATCCGCCGTAACTCATTAACGGGAGAGGAATTCCGGTGACGGGCATAAACCCGATGACCATGCCCACGTTGACCACAATCTGGAAGGTCAACACAGCCACCACGCCCATAATAATCAGGGAGCCGGACAGGTCTGCGGCTGTTTGAGCGTTTTGAATCAAACGCATCAATACCAAAAAGTATAGCAGGAGCACAAAAATTGCGCCCACGAAACCGTGCTCCTCGCCGAAGGCGGCAAAGATGAAGTCGGCGTGGGGAATGGGGATGAAGGCTCCCTGAGTCTGCGTGCCTTTTTCTGTGCCTGCGCCCCAGATGCCGCCCGCGCCCACGGCGATCTTGGCCTGAAGAACCTGATAGCCGGCGCCCCGGGGGTCATTATCGGGATTGATGAATCCCGTAAGTCTCGCCTTTTGATAGGGTTTGAGAACTTTACCGGAATCCCATGCCCCGACAACGAGCACCGCGCCGGTGGTGATGAGAATGAGGGCCTGCTTCCAGTTAATGCCGCCGAGGAAGAGACCTGAGATGAGGATCGGCGAGTAGGTTAGCGCGGTTCCCATATCGGGCTGGGAGAGCACCAGCAGCATGGGCACGCCGACGAGGGCAAAGGCTTTGCCGATCTCTTTCCAGGTGAGGTCGCGGCCGCCGAGATTGGCGAAGTACCGGGCGACGACGATGACCAGGACCAGCTTGACCCATTCCGAAGGCTGGAAGTGGAAGCCTCCGAAGGCGATCCAGCGGCGTGCGCCGAGAACCTTCTGGCCGATGTGAGGCACTTTCACGGCTACCAGCGAGATGAGGAAAAAGCCATAGGCCCAGGGCGACCATTCGATGAGCTTGTGGTAATCGATCTTGGAAAAGATGAACATGGCGGCCATACCGCCCAGGATGAAATAGACCTGCTTGGTGTGGAAGTGGCCGTCCACATACTTGGTGTGCAGCGTGGCTGAGTAGATTTCCATGACAGAGATGCCGCAGAGGACAAGCACCATCAGCAGGAGGCCCCAGTCGAAGTCGCGGAAGGAGAGGAAGCGGCGCATGTTTTAGTCGTGACCGTCCTTACGCCAGCGAATGGGAGTGAATATACCGGGAAAGAGCGAAGCTGTGGGTGTGGCGCCGAGGTCTTTGGCGGCCTGCGTGGGGGTAACGAAGAAATGGCCGGCACCGACGGCGTCTGCGGATTGGTCGGAGCTGTGTTTCGCGTCGGCAGGATCATGAGTCGACCAGACGGCGCCGACTTCGACCGGCTTTTGAGCTGTCTCAGCTTGCTGCAGAACATTGTGGTCCTTGTTCCGCTGCTTGTTGATGTAGGCAATGATGATCTTCTGCGCGATGTATGCCGAGTTCAGGCCCCAGTCGCCATGCTCCTGCAGGACGACTACGGCGATCTCCGGATTGCGGCGCGGAACCATGCCCACGAACCAGGAGTTCGGCGTCTTGGCGCCGCCCTTGGTGTGGGTATCGCCACCGCCTACCACCTGCGCTGTGCCGGTCTTGCCGGCAAAATCGACACCATTGAGATGCACCGCCGCTGCGGTGCCGTTGGTGGTGACGGCGGCCATGCCATCGGTGATCGTCATCCATGTGCTGTCGTCGAGCGAAACATCTTTCACGCCGGAGCCGGGGAAGGTGTCATAGACGGCGGTCTTGAGCTGGGCTGGAAGCTGATCGGGATTGACGAGGTGCGGACGGACGAGGTGCCCGTTCGAGGCGATGCCGGAGAGCGCGCGGACGAGCTGAATGGGCGTGACCTGTGTTTCGCCCTGGCCGATGCCGACGGAGATGGTGTTTCCGGCGTAATACTTCTGATGGTAGTTATGCCACTCCCACTGCGTGGAGGGCATGATGCCCGACATCTCGTTGGGCAGGTCGATGCCGGTCTTCTGAGAGAGGCCGAAGGATGTGGCGTATTTGGCAATCGTATCGATGCCGAGCTTCTGCGCCAGCGCGTAGAAGAAGGTGTCGCAGGAGAGCGGAATGGCCTGCTGGATGGCGAGCACTCCGTGGTGCTTGTCGCACTTGAAGAAGCGGCCGTAGAAGGTGCCGCCGCCTACGCAGTTCACTCGCATGTCCTGGGCTACGCCTTCCTGCAGGCCGGCGGCAGACATGATGATCTTGAAGGTGGAACCGGGAGCGAGCTGATCCTGAATCGCCTTGTTCATCAGCGGATGGCGCGGATCGGTGATGAGCTTGTTCCAGTCATCGCGCTTGATTTTGACGGCGAAGGCGTTGGGGTCGTAACTGGGATGGGAAACGAGGGCGAGGATTTCGCCATTGCGCGGGTCCATGGCGACCACCGCGCCATTGTTTTCGCCGAGGGCGAGCTCGGCGGCGCGCTGAATATCGAGATCGATGGTGAGCTTAAGGTCCTGGCCGGGCGTGGAGTGCTGGGTGCGGAGATAGCCCATCTCGCGGCCATGCGCATCCACGATCACATCGCGCGAGCCGTCTTCGCCGCGAAGAATCTGGTCATAGGTGGCCTCGACACCGGCTTTGCCGACGACCTGGCCGGGCTCGTAGGCAGCAAAGCGGGGATTGTTGTTCAGGTCTTCTTCGCTGACCTCGCCCACATAGCCGATGAGATGCGAGGCAAAGCCGTCGCGGGGATAGAGCCTGCGCTCCATATCAATGGTTTCCAGCTCCGGCAGCTCATTGCGATGCGCTTCAACGAAGGCCTGCTCGTCGGGGCTGATGTCCTGCTTGATGGGGATGGGCTGGTAGCCGGGTGCGGCGCGAAAGTGCTTGAGGGTGGCCTTGAGCTGGTCGAGATCGAGGTGCAGGCCCTGCGCAATGAGCGGCAGATCGTCATCGACGGTCTTAGCCTGTTCCCGGACGAGGAAGCAGGAAACCGAGGGGTAATTGTCAACGAGCAGGCGGCCTTCGCGGTCGAGCAGCTTGCCGCGCGGGGCCATGATGGGCTCTTTGCGGATGCGGTTTTCTTCGGCCAGTTCTTTGAAATTGCTTGCGCCCAGGACCTGCAGCCGCCAAAGGCCTGCGCCAAGGCCCAGCATAATCAGCAGGATGCCGTATTGCACCGCCGCTGACTTGAGGGTGGAGAGCTTTTCGCCGCGATCGTAGTTATCGGAAATCATGGGGAAATGCGTAATTCGCTTACTACCTTAGGATACTTCCGATTGAATTTCGAAAGCGTCCATCACAAATTTTTCCTGCGTGCGGTTTCCCTGTTGACCAATCCCTGCACTCTTAATCTCGTATCTGGAAGCGGTCGAGCAGGGGGAAGACAAGAAGCGCGATGACGGAGTTTCCTACGGCCTGCAAAAGCAGGGTGAGCCAGCTCCAGTCGAGGTCAATGCCAAGCAGGCCGCGGTAAATGCCGATATAAATTCCGCTGCACATCAGGGTGAGCGCTAAATTGAGCAGCACGCGGATAAAGACATTCTGCACATCGATGCGTACGCCCACCGAGGCGGCGAGGAAGCCGGCAAGGGTCTTCGCGATGCCGTTGATGCCGATGGCGTGATGCGTGAGCGCGTCCTCAAAGATGCCGACGAAGACGCCGAGAAACATGCCCTGAATGGGGCTGCGGCGGCCGAGTGCGAAGTACACCGTGATGACCAGCGGGATATCGAAGTACGGATAACGGGAAAGATAGTGCGAAAGCAAGGCCTGCAGCACCAGCGCGGCCACCGGAACCAGCAGATAGAGCGGCGCGGGATAGCGGTGAATCTCAAGATCGCGCCGGGAGTTGGCGGTGAGTACCGACATCACTGCTCCTTCTTCTGCGGCTGGGGATTGGCCGGCTGCTTGGGTGCATCGGGCTTGGAGCCTGTGTCGTCGAGCCTGTCGATCTTCTGCTGGGAAGGCTGCGCCGGAGGAGCCGTGGGGCGAGGCGCAGGCCGTGTGGCTGTGGCCGGCTGTGTGCCGGGTTGCGTTGGCGGGCGTGTGCCTGGCGGCGTATTCGGCGGCGCAGATCTTGGAACTGCCGGGCTTGTGCCGGTCTGAGTGGTCGGCTGCGTGGCTTTCGGAGCTGCCGGCCTGGGTGCGGGTGTGGCCCCATCGCCGGTCTGGCTGGCAGTGCTGCCCGCATAGCCTGGCGTAAAGCGATCCGGATGTTGCGGATTGAGCAATTTGGGTCCTGGCGGCGTGGTTGGAGCTGCTCCGGGTTGATCGCCAGCGGCATTCTGCGCAGGCTTGGGCGCGTTGGGATCGGTGAGTCCTGGCAGCTTTTCTTCCAGAATCTCTGAAGCCCTCTTCTGCTCATTCAGCGCAGCGGCGTCTTCCTTCTTCTCGGACTCGCTCTGGGCCAGGTCCTTCAACTGCTTGTCGTTAAAGCGAGGCTGGGCGTCGGTGATCACAAGCACTTCATCCAGGCCGTTGAGGCGCGCTGCGGGCTTGACGACCACCTGAATGAATCCGTCGCGGTCAGGGTCGTTATCAATACTCTCGACTACCCCAACGGGAAGACCGCGAGGAAAGATCTGGTCGCCGCCGCCGGTAATCACCTTTTCGCCCGGTTTGATGCGGGAGTCAGCGAGGATGTTGACGATGGCGGGCTGGCCTTCGGCGTTGCCGCGCAGAATGCCGCGCACGCGCGTCTGCTCCAGGATCACGCCTGCGCCGCTGGACTGGTCGTTGATGGCCAGAACCTGCGCCGAGTGCGGATAGACCTCGCGGACCTTTCCGACAATGCCCTCCGGCGTAATGACGGCCATGTCGCGGGCAATACCTTCATCCTTGCCCTTGTCGAGGTAGAAGAGGCGGGAGAGATCGGAGCCGCTGCCGCCGATGACCTGCGCGGCGAGCGTCTTGTAGAGATACTTCTCCTGAAAATGATTGAGAGCCTGCAGGCGCTGGCCCTGGCGCACGTCTTCCAGCAATTCTGCCTGCTCGAGGCGAAGCTGATCCACCTCCGCCTGAAGGTCTTTGTTCTGCTGGCGGACGTTGCGAAGATCGAAGTAGTTTTGCCAGATCCATCCGGCGCCGGATTTCGAATTCTGGACGGCGCGCTCCGGCGGAGAGACGATGGCGTTTGCCCAGAGGCGGATGAGCTGCACCCCTTTGGTATCGCCGAGATCGTAACTGTTATGGCCTTCCGCAGTCTGGCGGACCTGCATGGCAAGTCCAAGAATCTGCGCCACCAGCAGTACCAGCAGCACGATGAGATTCCGGTAGCGGAAGAAGAAGGATTCCATGAAAGCCAGTGGTCAGAGATCAGAGGTCAGAGATCAAGGTTGAATTTGGCGGCAAATATCTGATCTCTGACTACTGATCTCTGTTCTCTTTAATCAATTTTGATTTTACGCAGCAGCCGGAAGTCGCTCAGCATTTTGCCGGTGCCGAGAACCACCGAAGCCAGCGGGTCATCCGCCACCGAGACCGGCAGGCCGGTTTCTTCGCGGATGCGCTTGTCCAGGTTTTTAATGAGCGCGCCGCCGCCGGTCAAGACGATGCCGCGATCGGAAATATCGGCAGACAGCTCAGGCGGGGTGCGCTCGAGCGCGACGCGGATGGCGTTCATGATGACAGCGATGCATTCGCCAAGAGCTTCACGAATCTCGGAGTCATCAATGGTGATGGTCTTCGGCACGCCTTCAATCAGGTTGCGGCCCTTGATCTCCATGGTCAGCGGCTTGTCGAGCGGGAAGGCCGAGCCGATCTCCATCTTGATGTGCTCTGCAGTACGCTCGCCGATAAGCAGGTTGTACTTGCGCTTGAGGTAGTTGGTAATGGCCTCGTCCATCTGGTTGCCGGCCATGCGAACCGAGCGCGAGTAGACGATGCCGGAGAGCGAGATGACGGCGATATCCGTCGTTCCGCCGCCGATATCGACAACCATATTGCCGGAAGGCTCCGTGATGGGCAGGCCTGCGCCGATGGCGGCCACCATGGCCTGCTCGACGAGATAGACTTCGCTCGCTTTGGCGCGATAGGCGGAGTCTTCCACGGCGCGCTTTTCCACCTGCGTGATCTCAGAAGGTACGCCGATCACGATGCGCGGATGCACCAGCATCTTGCGGTTGTGCGCCTTCTGAATAAAGTAGTTGAGCATCTTCTCGGTGACTTTGAAGTCAGCGATGACGCCATCTTTCATCGGCTTGATGGCCACAATGTTGCCGGGCGTGCGGCCGAGCATATCCTTGGCCTCTTTGCCTACGGCTTCCACTTCACCGGTGTTCTTGTTGATGGCGACGATGGAAGGCTCATTGACGACGATGCCCTTGCCAGCGGCGAAGACGAGAGTGTTAGCGGTGCCAAGATCGATGGCCAGATCGCTGGAAAACATGCTGAAGAGCGACCGCAGACCGTGCGTGCGCGTAGGGCGCGAGGGATAGCCGTTCAAGGACATTGGAAACTTAGGATTACCTCTAGGGTTATTGTACGGCGACCAGGGACATTGCAGTGGAAACAGGCTTGGAACGAAGGGTGCGGGCAGCGTTAGCGCCCTCTGCTGTCGTATCTAGAGTTTGCCGCGCTTTCAGAATATCGCAGTTTTTCGGGGCAAAAAGCGCGTAAATCGCGCAGGAATGCATGTAAAGCGTATCAAGTCAGGAACTATCAGCCGATTTCGTTCTTCTTTGAATCAGTAAACATATTTTTCTTGTTGTGTGTTGCGGGCGGGTGGCTTTTGGATAAAACGCTCGGTCTGGGTGCAAAAAGCGACGGGCGGAGGCTGGGAAGCCATCCGCCCGCTTTGTTGTGGTTTCCGCCGCGAAGCTTACGGATTTAGCGAAAGATGGTGTGGTCCTGTGCTGATGGGTTCGGGATGACCCACAACGCAGGTGCCGCATTTAGCCGCAGCCGCGACCACGTTGTAGGTGACGGAGGCGGTGGCTCCGGCGGCCCAGTTGGAGTCGCCGTTGTAGACAGCCTTGAGAGTGTGCGAGCCGAGGACGGCGGTGGATACGTAGAGATAAGCCAGGCCGGAAGCAATGGTAGCAGGACTGCCGGAGACGGTCACCCCATCCAGGGTCATGGTGACAGTGCCGGTAGGCGTGGGTGAACCTGCGAGTGTGACTTTGAAGCCGAGAGCGGAGCCTGTCGTGATGTTGGCGCCTGAACCTGGCCAGGCCACCGTCATGGTGGGGGAAGGCAATGAGCTGACGCTGTTGCCCGTGAGCTGAATGATGTTGGATCCCGTAACGGTGTTGCCGTTCAGAACCAGGCTGGCAGTGCGGGTACCGGTGGCTGCGGGGTTGAAGATGAATCCGATCTTGCAGCTTTGGCCGGCGTTGAGTACGGCGTTGGCGGTAAGCGCGCAGTTGGTGGTGCCGGGGTCGATGGTGAAATCGCTGGCGTTGGCGCCGGTAATGAGCGCGCTGATGAGCGTAAGCTGGCTGTTGCCTGTGTTGGAGACGGTGACCGTATGCGCCGTGCTGGCTACACCCTTGGGCTGTGAGCCGAAGTTCAGATAGCCGTTGGGACCGATCTTGCGAAGCACTTGTGTGGGGCCGGCCGTGGGAGCATTGCTCAGGATGTACACCTGTCCCTGAGAATCCACTCCTACGCCGGTTGGCGCGCTCAGCGTCGCGCTGGTCGCCGCGCCGCCGTCACCGCTGTAGCCCGCGGTCCCAGTGCCGGCTATGGTGTTGATGATGCCTGTGGCATTGTCAATGCGCCGTACTCGCTGATTGCCCGCATCGGCAAAGTACAGATTGCCTGCAATATCAAAGGCCATCTGCCCCAGACTGGTACTGATTTCCGCACTGCGCCCCTGGCCGCCGTCACCCGAGAAACCGCACTTCGACCCACCAGCCACGCGATTCGCGGTTGGCGAGTATTCGGCATTGTAGAGAGGTTCCTCAAAGACTACGCACGTGGAGCCGTAGTTGTAGAAGGTGTAGATGTTGCCACTGGCATCGGCTGCAAAAGAGGCCCCGTTACCGGAGCTGTAGGAGTATTGGTCGGTGAGATACCACAGTTTGAGGCTGCCGGAGCCTCCGCTGATGCTTGCAACTGGCATTTCAGCAGCGCCCTTGGTGCCCTCCTCAAAAAAGAGGTTGTCGTAGGCGTCCATGCTGAGGTTTGTCGGCCTCGACAGGCCCACGGTGTTGAGTGCACAAGGCGTGCTTGGCGTACAGGTGCCTGCCGCGTAGGTGTATCCATATGCGGTTTGTGAACCCCAGGGGGTGTAGAAGCTGAAGTAGTAGGTGGAACCGGTGGTGTTGGCGGAGTAAATGATTCCCGCGCTGTCGACTGCAATGGAGGCGGGCGTGGCAAAAGCTGGACTGGTTGGCGTGATGGTGCCGCTGGAGTCGAGTTGTTTGAGGAGGTTGTTGCCGGTGTCGGCGACATAGACGATATCGCCGCCATCGACTGCGAGGCTTGTGGCACTCTTGATCGATCCGGTGCTGCCGGAAACCGTTGCCGGCACAGTGGTAATCACGGCCGGTGTGAAGCTGATCACGGGAGCATAGCCGTTGCCCACCAGCCCGAGAGAGAAGGCATGCACATCGGCGGAATTCTCCACCGTGATGCTGCCCAACCGGTTTCCCGCGCTTTGAGGATGAAAGCTGACCAGGAGCGTGCAGCTATCGCCCTTGGCAAAGCGGCCGCCTTGCTGGCATGTTCCGCCGGACTCGACCACGAAATCCTTCGATTTGGAAGTAATCTTCGTCAGCGTGGTGGCTCCGGAAAAATTCAGAGTCAGCGATTCCACGCCAGCGTCTTCCCCTGCTTTGGCTGAGTCAAAGACGTGATAGCTGGAAGGAGCGTTCTTGAAGGAATGCTCCCCGTTAAGAGCCGCGGCATGTGGCTGCGCAGGCGCGGCCAGAGAGATGACGGAGGGCTCGACAGGGGCGGTGGATACAGAGTGCGGAGCAGAGAGTTGCGAAGAGGGTGCGGCGATTTGTGCTGCAGCCAGAACGGAGAACGTCATCGTCGTGCTGAGCAAAATCCCAGCGCGCGTGACATTCCTACGGTGTGTCTGTGTCGACATGGGGAACACTCCTTGAGTTCGAGGTGGAGATATCTTCTCCACCTTTTTCAGGTGATTTGGCCAAGGCAAACATTTCCGGCCAATTTGGCAGATTGTCTTTTGGGATTGAAATTTGCGAAAGGTTTACAGTCGGGGGATCGTGCCGCAAATCAAGGCCAGCCTAGTGGCAGAACGCGGACCGCAGAAGGTAAATGTTTGCCGTATGCCGTGATTGCAAAATCCTTCGTTACCAAAAACGGCGTCAGAGGTAATTCCCTCAGCAGTAACGTTTGTGTGAGCCCGTTTGCGACGAGCTGAAGCGCTGCTGTTGCATCGCGTTGTGGGATCACGAGCGACGGGGTGGTGTTTGCGTGCAAAGAAAAACGGGCGGAGGCTGGTAAGCCTCGCGCCCGCTTTGTTGTGGTTCTCGCCGCCGCGAAGCTTACGGGTTGAGGGAAAGATGGTGTGGTCCAGTGCTGATGGGTTCGGGATGACCCACGACGCAGGTGCCGCATTTAGCCGCAGCCGCGACGACGTTGTAGGTGACGGAGGCGGTGGCTCCGGCGGCCCAGTTGGAGTCGCCGTTGTAGACAGCCTTGAGGGTGTGCGAGCCGATGACGGCGGTGGATACGTAGAGATACGCCAGACCGGAAGCAATGGTAGCAGGACTGCCGGAGACGGTCACCCCATCCAGGGTCATGGTGACAGTGCCGGTAGGCGTGGGTGAACCTGCGAGTGTGACTTTGAAGCCGAGAGCGGAGCCTGTCGTGATGTTGGCGCCTGAACCTGGCCAGGCCACCGTCATGGTGGGGGAAGGCAATGAGGTGAGCCCGTTGCCTGTGAGCTGGATGATGTTTGAGCTGGTCACTGTGTTGTCGTTTAACACCAGGCTGGCAGTGCGGGTACCGGTGGCTGCGGGGTTGAAGATGAATCCGATCTTGCAGCTCTGTCCGGCCGCGAGAGTTGCATTGACGATGAGCTGGCAACTGGTGGTTGTTGGATCGATCGCGAAATCACTGGCGTTTGCGCCGGTGATGACCGCGTTGGTCATCACGAGGCCGGAATTGCCAGTGTTCGAGACGGTTACTGTTTTCGCTGCGCTGGGCGTTCCCTTGATCTGCGAGCCAAAATTGAGATAGCCGTTTGGACCGATCTTGCGGAGCACTTGTGTGGGGCCGGCCGTGGGAGCATTGCTCAGGATGTACACCTGTCCCAGAGAATCCACTCCTACGCCGGTTGGTGCGCTCAGCGTCGCGCTGGTCGCCGCGCCGCCGTCGCCGCTGTAGCCCGCGGTCCCGGTGCCGGCTATGGTGTTGATCTGGCCAGTTACAGAGTCGATGCGGCGTACGCGGTTGTTACTGGTGTCGGTGAAGTAGAGATTGCCGTACAGGTCGAAGACCATCTGGCTGATCTTGGCGCCAATCTCGGCATTGCCGGCCTGGCCGCCGTCACCGGCAAAGCCGCAGGTGTGGCCTCCGGCTACCTTGTTGAAAATGACCTTGCTGTTTTCGGCGTTATAGAGGCTCGACTGCATGATCGAGCAGGTGCCGCCGTTGGACCACGCGCTATAGATGTTGTCGTTGTTGTCGACAACAATTGGGGAAGATGGAGTCGTCTGATACGGGAACGGGTCATAGAGATAGATCAGAGTTGCGGGAACCGGCTGCACCGTGGACATGGCCGCCCCCGCATCTGCATCGACAAAGAAAAGATTGTTGTATCGGTCGATGGACATGGTGCCGGGAGTGGAAATGGCATGGTTGCCCAAAGTGCATGGTGTAGCGGCTGTGCAGGCTCCGGTGGCGGTGCCTGTGATCTGTACTACCGGGCCGTAGTCATAAATCTCATACATATAGTTCGAGCCCTTCAGGTCGAAGTAAACTTGGCCCATGGTATCCACCGCGATTCCCCACGGAGAGGCATAGCCAGAGGCAAGACTGACCCAGTTTCCGCTGGAATCCTGGGAGCGAATGAGGTTGTTCCCGGTGTCGGCGACATAGAGCGTGTCGTTACCGTCTACGGTAAGGTTCAGTGCTCCGTTCATCAGGCCGGCGTTCGAGGGATAGGTGCCGGTCACGGTGCTGATGACTGCCGGAGTAAAGCTGAGCACGGGCGCATAGCCATAGCCGCCGATGCCAAGCGCCAGCGGCGTAGCGGAGGCAGTGTGCTGGATGTAGATTTTGCTCGTGCGTGTGCCTGCGCTCTGAGGCGAGAAGCGCACCTGCAGCGTACAGCTCTGGCCGGCTGAGTAGGCATTGCCTTCATGGCAGCTGCCGCCGGGCTCGACGATGAAATCTTTGGCTTTGGAATCGATTCCGGTGAGTTTTGTAGAGCCGGAGAAATTCAGTGTGAGAGTTTCAACACCGGTTTCTTCGCCGACTCTGGCGGAAGCGAACGCGTGAAAATTCGGTGGCGAGTTTTCAAAGGTTGGTTCTCCTGGAATGGCCGCGGCGCGCGGCTGTGTGGGAGCAGCCAGGGAGATGACCGTGGGGCTGGCAGAGGTGTGGGGAATGGTTGCTGCAACCTGCGCTGCAGCCAGAGTGGAGAACGTTACCGACGCAGCGAGCAGAATTGCCGCGCGTAAGCCCTTCCAGCTGTGTATCTGAAGTGACATAGGACGCTCCTTGATTTAGGGGGAGAGATATTTCTCCACTTTTTTCATTGGTTTGGCCAAGGCAAAACATTTAGGCGTGAATTCGCAGGGCGGACTTGAAAGGAGGAATTTGCGAAAGGTTTACAGTCGGGGGATCGTGCCGCAAATCACACCAAGGCTAGCGGTATAGAGCGAGACTGGCGAAGACAAATCTTCTGTGTATGGTGTGATTGCGCAGTCATTCGTTACCAAAAACGGTGTCAGAGGTAATTCACTGCGCGGTAACGTTGTATGCAGAGTGGGATGCGATAAGCTGAAACGTTGTCTCTGAACTGCCAACGAGCTGTTTCTATCTGCCGCGCAAACGCGCCGGCGCAAAGTGAGAATCTATGTCGACGAAGCAATATCACAACTTCATTGGAGGCGAGTGGCTGCCGAGCCGCTCCGGAAAGACCTTTCAGAACATCAACCCGGCGGATCACTCCGATGTTGTAGGCGAATTTCCGGCTTCCAATGCCGAGGATGTGGACCTTGCTGTTGCAGCGGCGAAGAAGGCCTTTGCTTCATGGAGGCTGGTGCCGGCGCCCAAGCGCGCGGAGATTTTGTATCGTGCTGGGGAGCTGCTGAAAGCGCGCAAGGAAGAGTATGCGCAGCAGATGACGCGCGAGATGGGCAAGGTTCTGGCAGAAACGCGCGGCGATGTGCAGGAGGCAATCGACGAGGCCTTTTACGTTGCCGGCGAAGGGCGGCGGCTTTTCGGTAAGACCACTCCCAGTGAGCTCGTAAACAAGTTTGCCATGAGCGTGCGTATGCCGCTGGGCGTTGTGGGCTTGATTACGCCATGGAATTTTCCCATGGCGATTCCAAGCTGGAAGCTGTTTCCTGCGCTGGTGGCGGGCAATACCTGCGTGATCAAACCGGCGGAGGATACGCCGCTGTCGACGTACAACCTTGTGCAGACGCTGGTGGATGCGGGCCTGCCGCCCGGCGTGGTGAATATCGTGGCCGGCTTTGGGCCGGATGCCGGCGCGCCGATTGTGGAACATCCCGGCGTGCGGGCCATCAGCTTCACAGGCTCCAGCGAGATTGGTTCGCTGGTGGCGCAGCGCGCGGCTGCAAACTTCAAGCCGGTTTCTCTGGAAATGGGCGGCAAGAACGCGCAGATTGTGCTCGATGACGCGAACCTTGAGCTTGCGCTCGATGGCGCGTTGTGGGGAGCTTTTGGTACGACAGGCCAGCGCTGCACGGCAACCAGCCGCATTCTGGTGCAGAAGAAGATTGCCGATGAATTCCTCAACGGGCTTGTAGAGCGCGCGAAAAAGCTCAAAGTTGGCAATGGACTGGAAGCGGGAATCGATGTAGGCCCGCAGGTGAATGCGCAGCAGATTGAGACTTCAGCAAAGTATGCCGAGATTGCGTTGAAAGAAGGCGCGAAGCTTCTGACCGGCGGCGAGGCGCTGACATCGGGTGTGCATGCGAAGGGAACGTTCTTCGCGCCAACTGTCTTCGCGGGCGTATCCGCAAAGATGCGAATTGCACGCGAAGAAGTTTTCGGGCCTGTGGTGAGCGTGATTGAGTTCGATACGTTTGAGCAGGCGGTTGAGATTGCCAACTCCATTGACTATGGCTTGTCGACCGCGCTCTACACGCGCGATGTGAACAAGGCCTTTGCAGCGATGCGCGATCTGGAAGCTGGCATCACGTACATCAATGCGCCCACAATCGGCGCGGAGGTGCATCTGCCCTTTGGCGGCGTGAAGCAAACCGGCAACGGCCATCGCGAAGGCTCCGAGGCGCTGGACTTCTATACAACGTGGAAGGCAGTGTACGTGGATTACTCGGATAAATTGCAGCGCGCGCAGATTGATAACGCGGAATAGCAGAAAGAAGTCAGTTTTTCGAGATAGGCGGATATTTGGCGAGAGCCTGTGTTGCGAGTATTTGGAAGTCTTTTCGGTACTGACAGGGTAGCGTGTCGCAGATTCGCAGTATGAATTCCAACCGCTTATGGAGAAGATGATTGTTATCGTCTTCTCTAAACCTGTTCGTACGCTCGCACCAGCGCACGAAGCCAGCGAGCGTGCCCTTGTTGCCCCAATGATGAACGAGCCGGAACTGACGATCGCCAAAACCGTGAAATTTCAGTTTCTTAAGAATGTCGAGAGTACATCGGGGATCGATGCCTTGCGTGCGGAGCGGTTTCGTCATACGTGACATCATAATCGGCTACAATTCTGCCATGACTCGTACCGCTACAGAGATACTCGAAGAAGCGCGCTTACTGCCGCCTGGTGAGCGCGAATGGGTCGCGCACGGACTCCTGATAGACGAAACGGAAAATATTGATCCCGAATGGGCTGAGGAAGTCGAGCGCCGTGTAGCGGACGCAGATTCCCCGAATGCGATCACAGGCTCGTGGGATGATCTTGAAGCGCGTCTTCGAGCTCGACTCTCCCAATGAGCTTGAAACCGATTCGGCTCCGTTCGGAGACTGAGCAGGAAATCGAGGATGCTTTCGAGTACTATCGTCGTCAAAGCCCAGACGCGGCGGTACGGTTTCTGAATGCGATAACGCAGTCCATCCGGAAAATTCAGAACAATCCGCGTCTATATCCTTCCTATACAAAGAACACGCGGCGCCGCATCCTGGGTTCTTTTCCTTTTTCTGTTATCTATCAAGAGAAAGAAGAAGTTATCCTGATTGTCGCCATAGCTCATGCCAAGCGTCGCGAGGGCTATTGGATGAAACGCCTGAAAAATTAAGAGGAACCGTGGAAAAACCTTACTCTCCAAATCTTTCTCGTTACGACAACGCCATCTTCCGCCGCTGCGGGCGATCCGGGCTTGTGCTTCCGCCTATCTCGCTGGGCTTGTGGCAAAACTTTGGCGGCGCAGATGTTCTCGAGACTGCCCGCGCAATGATTCGCCGCGCCTTTGATCGCGGCGTGACGCACTTTGATCTTGCCAACAACTACGGTCCACCCTACGGCTCGGCCGAAGAAAACTTCGGCGCGATTCTAAAGAAGGATTTTCACAATCTGCGGAATGAGCTGATCATTTCCACCAAGGCCGGATGGGATATGTGGCCCGGGCCCTATGGGATAGGGGCTTCGCGCAAGTATCTGCTGGCTTCGCTGGACGACAGTCTGAAGCGCATGGGCCTTGAGTATGTCGATATCTTCTACGCGCATCGCCCGTGGGAGAATGCGCCGCTCGAAGAAACAATGGGGGCATTAGCCAGCGCCGTGCACCAGGGAAAAGCTCTGTATGTGGGTATTTCGTCTTACAGCCCGGAGCGCACACGCGAGGCCGCAGCGATCCTGAAGGGTCTCGGCGTGCCGCTGCTGATTCATCAGCCTTCATACTCGATGCTGAACCGCTGGATTGAAGACGATCTGCTCGGAGCACTGGAGGAAATCGGTGCCGGCTGCATTGCGTTTTCGCCTTTGGCGCAGGGTTTGCTGACGAACAAATATCTCAACGGTGTGCCGGAGCAGTCGCGAGGCGGGTCGGAAGGATCTTCCCTCTTAAAGCAGTTCCTGAGTGATGAGAATATTCAGCGTGCGCGTGCATTGAATGAGATTGCGAAAGGCCGCGGGCAATCCCTGGCGCAGCTTGCGATTGCGTGGGTGCTGCGTGACCAACGCGTGACCTCCGCGTTGATCGGCGCGCGCAACGTAGAGCAACTCGACAACTCGCTCGACGCGCTGAACAACCTCAACTTCACCTCCGCTGAACTCTCAGACATCGATCAATATGCCGTTGATTCCGGTATCGATCTATGGGGTAGCGCGCGGCTCACGATGTCATAGTATTTTTCGGGCAAAAAATAAAACGGCCGGAGCATGAGCGCTCCGGCCATTTATTTTTTCTCGCTATTCCTGCGGCCAATCGTCGTCATCGTCATCTGCAGCCGCGGGTTTGGGCCCCTTCGCGGATGCTGTCTCATCCTTCTTCGGCGGAGCAGCATTCATAGCCGGCAGTTCCGGATGATCGTAGGAATACAGCTCGTTGAACATCCACTTGTATGTGGCATGTGCCTGCCCGCGGAACTGCGGCTTGAAGCCATACAGCACAATGCGTCCGCGTCCGTAGGCCAGCTCAATCGCAGCAGCCTTGCCTTCAATCGCCTCCGGATGCAGCAGCAGACCGCTTTCGAGCGGATTGGTTTGCTTTGGATACGTGGCGAGCACTGCGCCATGTGCGCCGGGCAATGCCGCAAATGCCGGTCCACCCTGGAACATGACAACAGGCGCATCCGAAAGGCCATAATTGACCGGCAATTCAGCGTGATCGAGATTGACACGCAGCAGCGCGCCTGAGCAGAAGAACTTGTCGCTCTTCACACCGTCCAACAGGTTCTGCACGGGCAGTGATAGCAGCGGGATAAGCGCGGAGGCCGTGCGGTTGAGCGCAATCAGCGTGCCGCCCTGCCGGGCAAACTCGCGCAGATTGTTCAGGCCATCTTGTCCAATGCCGCCTGCGTACTGCCCCGGCACGATACCTACGCCAAAGCCATCCATCATCTGGCGTGAAGACATGTCGGGCAGAATGATCGCGTCGTAGCGGCTGCGAAGATTCGCCGACTTCACATCCGCGTTGTAAAGGCTCTTCGGCTCAAAGCCATAGTTTTCCAGAATCCAGCGCGTCCATCCTTCATCAATCGAAGCTGCCCACGGGCGATACAACCCGATACGCGCTTTCTTGATCGCTAGCGTGTTGGATGGAGCAGAGACGCCGACCGCGCCCACAGCATACTTTTGTGACAGCGCATCGAGCTTCTCGCGGCCAAGGCCACTGATGAGAAACGCTCCACGCTCCGTGCCCGCAGAGGTCTTCACCGGCTCCTGCGCCATCGAGACCGTCGCGCCTGATTTCAGCGCCTCATTCACCAGCGAGAAAGAGGCATTCACGCGATGGCTGATCGCAAAGACCGTGCCCGAGCCCTCCGCAGATACAGCCGGAGTCTGTGCCTTATCGATCTTCTCCATCTGCGCACGCTGAGCGGAGCCCAGCGGATCGGTAACTGCATCCACATCCACACCCATCTGCATGGGCAGCGTCCAGCCAGTCACGTCATAAGGCAGGTCAACCGACTTCGAAGTGCCAAGCTCGATTGCATCGGGATATTTCTGCCGCTCAAAAAGCTCCTTGGCCATTGCGGAATAGGCCTGATCCATGGGAATCACCCATGAGCCCTTCGGATAACTCACGCCATTGGCGGTGAAGCCATCCTTCGATGCATACACATCAAGTCCGTTGTCGATCATCAGCTGCGCAAGCTTTGCGGCCTCCGGCGTATCGGTCTGTTTGCTTGGGATGACGTATGCAAACGGCGGCTCTTTCTGGAAATGCTGAATATTGTCGCGCGCGGCCTGGTAGCGGTTGTAAAGCAGCGTCTCGCGATTCTTTGCGGCGAGATCGAGCACCGACATCGAGCCGCCAACCATGTAATCCACGGCATCCTTCAAATGCCACCAGCCGCCTTCCCAGGGCGTCGAGTACATGGTGAGCGCCCGCAGGTCCTGATATGGCTTGGGGAAATCCGACACGGTATAGAAGTGCGGCGTAGCGTACTCGTAAAGCGCGGTCTCTGTGAAGAAGGAAATCTCGTTGCGGAAGACGTGCGCCCAATCCATGAAGCCCGCATACCAGTTGTCGAAGCGCGACTCAGAGATAGCGCCGGGCATCTTATGCGCGTTCAGGTACGCGGTCATGTTGGTGCCGACAACATTCAGCCAGCTGCGGACGTAAGGGCTGATATTCGACGAAATAGGATCAGAGAACGGCGGAATCCAGATGCGCGCAGGAAAGGGCGCTGTCTGATGCTGGCAATAGAAGATAACGGGGTTATATTCAAGCTGCGTTTTCGTCACCACCTGCTCTTCCTTCATGTTGAGCATGTAGCCGTCGCGGTTGTTGTCGTGTCCCACATACTCCTGCCATAGAGCAGGCAGTGGGCTCACTTCATACTTGGTGCCAACGTTTTGCCGATACCAATGCACCACCATGTCCTGGCCATCAGGATTGAGCGTAGGCCAAAGCACAAGAACAACATTGTCGAGGATCGCATCCACCTCAGGATCGTTCTTTGCCGAAAGCAGCTTGTAGGCCAGCATCATCGTGTGCTGCGGTCCGGCCACTTCGCTCGAATGCAGGCCGCCGTCAATGTGGACAACCACCTTGGAGCTGCGAGCCAGCTCGCGCGCGGAATCATCATTGAGGTCCGTGCCCTTGGCCAGCCTGGCTGCAGCCTGCTTGGTCTGATCCAGTTGCGCAATGTTTGCCGCCGATGAGATGACGGCGATTTCAATATCGCGGCCCTGTGTGGTCTTGCCTACGGTGAACATCTTCATGCGCGCGGGGTCTGCCGCAGCAAGCGCATGAAAGTAGCGCACCGTGTCTTCGTAATCGGCCAGATAAAAATCATCGCCGGGCGTATGGCCCAGAACGGAGACAGGCGTTGGCATTTGTGCAGGAGCAAAGCGCGGAGCAAGGCCGGCAATCAGAGCAACAGCCAGTCCAAAGCGAGTACAGGAACGGAGCATCGGCTCTCCTCGAAAAAAAGTTGATTTGCCACGGCAGTACGTCCGGCGGGGACCACCGGCATCGCACTCGCGGGCGTGCGGAGCAATCTTTCGTGCGTGACACCAAGACTAATGCAGTCGGGAGCAATCCGCCATCAGGATGGCATGTGGATTTCAGCGTCGCCTACGCTTGCCGCCTCTGGCCTTCCATCACATCGCGCAAGGCAAAGCTCGTTTCGATGCGTGTGACGCCGGGCAGCCGCGAAAGCTCATTCTGATGCAGGCGGCCGTAGTCGTCCATATCGGCAACGCGGGCAATCAGCATGTAATCGTACTGGCCGGCCATGAGGTGACAGCTCGTAATGCCCTGAATGCGGCGAACAGCGGTTTCAAAGGCGCCCAGAACCGATGCAGACTGCCGCTCCAGTGTGACCCGGACAAAGACCGTCATCTGGCGGCCAAGCATGCGGTCATCCACAACGGCGCGATAGCCGCGAATGGCGCCCATCTCTTCCAGCGCCTGGATGCGCCGCGAGGCCGCCGACGCGGAGAGGCCTACAGCCTCACCCACCTCATAATTAGTGGCGCGGCCGCTGAGTTCCAGCGTACGCAGAATCGCTGAATCCAGCTCGTCAAAACCGGCGACGGTTGCCACAATGCGTGATCCGGCAGGCCGCGCACTCGTTTTGCCCGATTTCGACCGAGTTATGTCACGTTTCGTGCTCATAGGGCTGTTTTAACACGAAGATTGCATACATTGGCTGCTTTATGCGCTCTAATATTCATGTATTCGCTTCCAGGAGGGGAGTAACACCCTGAGCTGGACCGCCGCGCCGAAGCAGCCCTCCCCGGATCAAAATGAAATCGGCGCGGCATGTTCGAACCTCCTTTCGATTTATCTGCATCACATCAGCAGTACAGGAGCAAGCAGCGATGATTATCGGAGTTCCCCGCGAAATTAAAGATTCTGAGTCGCGCGTTGGCGTGATTCCTGCTGGCGTCAAGGCGCTTTCAGAAGCCGGACACAAGGTGCTGGTCGAGACCAACGCGGGAGCGCAGTCGGGCTTTCCGGATGCGGAGTACCAGGATGCTGGCGCCGAGATCGTGGGAGATGCCGGGCACGTGTGGGGCAAGAGCGAGACCGTCGTCAAGGTCAAGGAGCCGGTTGAGAGCGAGTATGTTTACTTTCGCGATGGGCTAACGCTGTTTACCTATCTGCATCTTGCGCCGCTTCCTGTGCTGACTCAGAAACTGCTGGATGCAAAAGTGATTGGCATCGCCTATGAAACCGTGCGCGACCGCAACAACACGCTGCCGCTGCTGACACCCATGAGCGAAGTTGCAGGCCGCATGAGCGTGCAGGTGGGTGCTTCGTATCTCGAAAAAGAAAAGGGCGGCCGCGGCATTCTTCTCGGCGGCGTCCCCGGTGTTCCCCCGGCGCATGTGACCATCATTGGCGGCGGTATCGTTGGCACAAATGCTGCGCGCATCGCATTGGGATTTGGCGCAAAGGTGACGCTGGTCGATCTGAATCTCAACCGTCTGCGCGAAATTGATGACATCTTTAATGGTCGCGTTTATACGCTCGCCTCCAACAGCTACAACCTGGCGCACGCCACGCGCGAGGCCGATCTGGTGATTGGCGGCGTGCTGATTCCCGGAGCGACTGCTCCGAAGATTGTCACCAAAGAGATGGTGAGCCGCATGAAGAAGGGCGCGGTGATTGTGGATGTTGCCATCGATCAGGGCGGCTGCGTGGAAACGGCCCGGCCAACTTCGCACTCCAATCCCAGCTACACCGTGGATGGCGTGGTGCACTATTGCGTAACCAACATGCCGGGCGCAGTGCCGCACACATCCACGCTTGGGCTTACGAACGCGACTTTTCCGTATCTCATGCGCCTTGCCAACCTGGGCCCCAAGGAAGCGCTCAAGCAGGATGCCGGACTGGCCGAAGGGTTGAATACCTATCTTGGCAAGCTGACCTATCGCGGTGTAGCAGAAAGCCTGCAGAAGGAATGGACGCCCTACGCCACGGTACTCGGGTAATTGGAAATGCAGCCAAAGCCCGGATTCCGCATAGGATCCGGGCTTTTTAGTCTCCGCGGTTCTATAATCTGCGCATGCTTTTCGAGCGCAATCCGCGCCTGCGCCTCATCTCGTTTCTTGCAGGAGGAGTGCTGCTTATCTTTCTGCTGCTGGGCGCACTGCAGTGGTGGAACACCTCGCGCATCAGCTTCCTGAATCCTGAGACTGCGGGGGAAACGCTGGCCTTTACGGCCTTCACAGTGGTTCTTTTCCTGCTGCTCGTAGTGCTGCTCATGCTGCTCTTGAGGAATCTTCTCAAGCTCTACGCAGATCAGGGATCGAGCGCTCTCGGAGCGCGCCTCCGCAATCGCATGGTGCTGGGCGCGGTGCTCATTGCGCTCACCCCCGCGGTGCTGATGTATCTGTACAGCTTTCAGTTTATGAATCGCACCATTGAGCGGTGGTTTTCGCCCACCACCACGCAGTTGCGCGATGATTCCACGCGCGTTGTAGAAGAGCTTGCGCATTACGTCACCTCCAACGCGCACGTTGAGGCCGAGTCGATCGCTGAATCCGGCGCTCCGGATGGCTCCCTGAAGGAACTCGAAGGTGTGCTCGGCTCGCATCGCATCACGCTGGCCGGCGGCTTTGTGATGGTCTATGTGCCGCAGGGGCAGGCGATGCACGTGATTTCCAGCTTTCAGGCTCCGCCGGAAAACATCCAGGCCAGCCTGCTTCCGTGGCTGGATCAAACAAGCGGCGTCTACGCCATTCCGCTCGGCAAGCCGCTCTCAGCAAGCTTGCTGGCTGCGGCCCATCGCAGCGATGAATCGATGGTGGAGATTGCAGGCCAGCAATTCGCGCTTGGCACATCCACCACCGCGTCCGGCAAGCTGGTATTGGTAGCGCTGCCCATGCCGCAGGGGCTCAGTGAAACCGCCATTCGCATCCGCTCCGGTGCAGCGGAGTACTGGAAGCTTTACCGATTGCGCCACAACATTCGCGGCAATTTCTTCCTGCTGCTGCTGGTGATCACAGTCTTCATCTTCTTCTCCAGTGTGTGGCTTGCCATCTTCCTTTCACGGCAGGTGACTCGGCCCGTAGAAGCTCTCGCCGACGCCATGAGCCGAATCGCGGAAGGAAGGTACGAACAGCGCGTCGCAATTGCAGCCGCGGGTGAGATGGGTGACCTGGTGCGTTCATTCAATCGCATGGCCTCTGATCTGGAAACAAGCCGCCGGATCGCGGAAACATCCTCTGCGCAGTTGACGGCCGCCAATCAGGCGATTGACGAACGCAGGCACGAGTTAGAGACGATTATTGAGACCATTCCAAGCGGCGTGGTTACGCTGGATGGATCCGGACGCATAGTGCAGGCCAACCGCGCGTTTGCCGCACTGATTTCGCAGCGCGAGGACGTGTCCTTGCGTGGCCTGAAGATGGACTCGCTCTTGCCCGCCGAGTACGCCGAGGAGATCGCGGCAGTGATTCGCCGCGGACGGCGCATGGGCACGGCCTCCACTGAGATTGAGATGCACGTGCAGGGGCGTGCCGTACATGTAGCGCTCACAAGTGCGCGGCTTGATTTTGGCGCAGGACTGGGCGCACAAAAGGATTCCGATCACACAGCAGAAGAGCCGGGAACTGTGCTCGTGGTGGAAGACACAACGGAGCTGCTGCGCGCGCAGCGCCAGCTTGCATGGAAGGAAGTGGCGCAGCGCGTTGCCCATGAAATCAAGAACCCGCTGACTCCCATTCAACTCTCCGCCGAGCGCATCGCGCGCCATCTCGATCGCGGCCTGGTCGAAGGCTCGAATGGCGTCAAACCCGATTCGACAAGTATCATCCGCAAATGCAGTGAGGTGATCCTGGGCTGCGTTGGCACGCTGCGCACGCTTGTCGATCAGTTCTCAGTGCTCGCGCAGTTTCCCGCACCGCAGCCGCGCCTCTGCGAGATGAACCGCATCGTGGAGGAGGCGTTGGTGCTCTTTGCAGGCCGCCTGCAGGGCATTGAGGTGCGGCTCGATCTCGCGCCCGATCTGCCGCCCGTCTTTGCGGACCCCGAAGCGATTCGTCGCGCGCTGGCCAACCTCATCGATAATGCAGCAGAAGCCATGCAGGGAAGCCTGCTGAAGGTGCTCAGCGTTTCTACCAGCCTCAGTGAAGATGGCGGCGCAGTAGAGGCAGCCGTTGCCGATACAGGACACGGCCTGACCGACGAGATTCGGGAGCGGCTCTTTCTGCCGTTCTACTCCACAAAGCATCGGGGCACAGGCCTTGGTCTTTCCATTGCTGCCAAAATCGCGCAGGAGCATGGTGGCTCCATCCGCGCCGAAAGCAACGCGCCGAAAGGTGCGCGGTTTCTACTGCGGATTCCGCTAATTGAAAATCCAGCCCTGCCGGCGTATCCTGCGTCCGCCGCGGCAGATGTTGAACCAGTGAAGGAAGCTCGCACATGAACCATATCCTCGTCGTAGATGATGAGGCCGAGATTCGCTCGTCGCTCGAAGAGATTTTGCGGGAAGAAGGCTATGGCGTAGCCACTGCGGCCACCGCGGCTGAAGCAAGGGTGCTGGTGGAAGACGCGCCGTACGATGCGGTATTGCTGGACATCTGGCTGCCCGATCGGGATGGCCTGGATGTGCTGGGCGAGATTCGTAATCTGCCCAAGGAGTCGCGGCCGGAGGTTGTCATCATCAGCGGCCACGGCACCATTGAGTCAGCGGTGAAAGCCACGAAACTCGGTGCATTCGACTTCCTTGAGAAGCCTCTCTCCATCGACCGCACACTCATCGTGCTTAAGAATGCCATTGAAGCGCGGCGCCTGCGCACGGAGAACTTTGAATTCAAGCGGCAGTTCAGCGCAGCCTCCGTGCTTACCGGCGATAGTGTGCCGTTAAAAGCGTTGCGGCAACAGATTCGGCTGATGGCGCCCACCAACGGACGTGTGCTCATCTATGGAGAATCCGGCACAGGCAAAGAGCTGATTGCGCGCTCCATTCACACGGAAAGCCAGCGTCGCGACCGCGTTTTCGTTGAGCTCAACTGTGCTGCAATTCCTGAAGCGCATATTGAAGCGGAGCTTTTTGGCACACGCAACGGAGTACAGCCTGGCGGCCGGCCCGAGCAGCGCGGCACTCTTGAGCGCGCCGATGGCGGCACGCTCTTCCTGGACGAAGTAGGCGACATGAGCCTGAAGACGCAGGCCAAGATGCTTTCCGCGCTCGATGATCACAGCTTCACTCCCGTAGGCAGCACGCAGCCCATTCACGTGGATGTGCGCCTCATCGCCTCAACCAATAAAGACCTCGAAGAAGAGATTATGAAGGGCAACTTCCGTGAAGACCTCTTCTATCGATTGAACGTAGTGCCATTCTTTGTACCGCCGCTGCGCGAACGCAGAGAAGACATCCCGCTGCTGGTGCGCGAGTTTCTAGGCGAGTTTGGACGGCAGTATGGCCGCCCCCGCATGGAGATTACCCAGGAAGCTCTGGATGCGCTGGGCCACTATCACTGGCCCGGAAACGTACGCGAGTTGAAGAACGTGGTGGAGCGCGTGCTGATTTTGAACCCCCGCGTACTGCGGATTGAGCGGCGGCACCTTCCACCGTTGACCCACAAAGCCGGCGCACGCGGAACCGAAGATTTCTCCACGTTGCAGCAAGCTCGCGATGCGTATGAGCGCGACTACATTCAGAAAAAGATTGAAGAGGCCCGCAGCAATATCAGCCGCGCAGCCGAACTGCTGGGCCTGGAACGCAGCCATCTCTACCGCAAGATGAAGGCGCTTGGAATTGCGGTACGCGAATAGCATTGGCTTGTCCAAAAGCGGACATTCCTTGCCGGAAGCGGACAGTTTTTTGACGTATGGAATTGCCTGCGATCACCGCAAATTGATTTATGGGCACAACTTACCTTACCGTCAGCTCGCTCACGGCGTGGCAACAGGATTGCTGTCTAGCACGGGTTGTTTCATTTCCAGGAGGCGTTTATGGCGTATTTTGAACGGATGCGCGATGTAGTTTCCGGAGCATTCAGTCCGCAGATCATCGACCAGCGCACAGCCGCAGGGTGGCAGATGGTCTCCATCGAGTGGCGTCGCGAGCTGCCCGACTCCGAGTCGCATGGAAGCGGCTCTTTCAGCGAAGAGATTCCCTTCGGTCTCAGAATCTCAGACGACTGCAAGCGGCTGGAAGTGGATCCCACCGAAAACCGCGTCCTGCTCATGATGATGGATTTGCTGGCGCAGGACTTTTCTTACTCGAACATTGTCAGCACGTTGAATGAGAGCGGTTTCCGCACCCGCGAAGGAAACCCCTGGTCGCGCATCGCGGTCTTCAACATGATGCCGCGACTGATTGAAGTGGGCCCGCGCATCTTTAACAGCGAAGAGTGGGAACAGCGGCGGCTCAAGTTTGCGCGCCGTGCAACGCCCGATAGCTGATTTTCATGGAGCGGATTACTGCTTCATAATCGGCCCAATCGATCCCGCATTGTCCCCCGCCTGCGGATCGATCCGGAAATCCCATACGCGCTGGTTGATCTCGGACGGTGAGATGATCTCCACCAGCGCGTATTCGCCGATGAGCAATTGCTGCGACGGCACAATCTTCACCCAGTGGTTGCCCGGCACCACCTCTGCCTTCGCCGGAATCACATCTTCGCTCTGCGTCACGTTGCCTGTCGGACTGATGTGAATCGCGCCGACAATCCGCACAGCCTTGCGCTCGTCCACATGCACAATTGCAAATCCTGATTGCGGCGAGTGCGCTCCATGCTTGCGGTTGGCAACATCCTTGGCGTTATTCGTCTCCACCGTCAGCGCATGGGATACCACTTTTTCAGCATCATCCGTCACATCCAGTGAGAGATAAATCGCCGGATCGTTCACGTGCAGGTGAGCCTTTGCATGCGCACCGGGCAACTCGATAGCAGCTCGCTGCCCGGCCAGTGGATTCACCGTACTCAGCCCCTTATGCGTTTTGGCATCAATGCCCAGCTCGTTCGGCAGCAACTCCACCAGCTCCGGCGTGCCCTGGTAGGTGTCGAGCGCAAAAACCGAGTCCTCATCCGGCAGCTCCAGGCCCTTCGCCACCTCCGGCATGCGCGCCTGCTGCTCGTTGCGCTCGGCTGCCTCTTCCTTATCGATCTCCGCAGCCTCTTTCATCGCAGGCGACGCAGTGTCTTCGGCAAGCTTCGCCTGGTCGCGTTCCCACTTGCGCGTGGCCGTCCAGTCAATGAGATCGGAGGGCAGCTCTTCCCAGTCACCGCCGCGCTCCACCGAGATATAGCGCACGCGGTCGCCCACAACCTCATATTTACGAACAATCTGGTAACTGCCATCCTTGAGAATCAGCCTGTGATTTTGTCCCGTGCCGGGAATGGCTGGCTTAAGCGGCAGCGGCTTCTGCTGTGCGGGCTGCTGTTGTGCGCTGGATTGTGCGCCAACACTCGCGCCCAGGAGCACCGCGCAGGCCAGCAGCGTGACTAAACTCCATCGAAGACGTTCGATCTGCCCCATGGTCGATCCCCGTAACGAATCCTGACAGCCCCACCATTTTAGACGCGCGCCGTCCAAACCTGTGGGCAGAGGCCTGTTTTCAGCAGTGAGCGCGCGCGCAGGCCTTGTTATGTGTATTCTTGATGAAGAGAGTTCCGGAGCCGGTCATTGAGCAGAATCCAGTCCAACAGGAGTAGCAAGCCGTTCGCCCTGCCGCGGAATACCGCGGTTGCGACAGTCGTTTGCCTTATCCTGCTGGCTCTGCTGGCCTTTGTGCAGGTGGCGCACGTCCACCCTCAGGCGTCAGACGCTGATAACTGCCCGCTCTGCATCGTCTTGCACTCCGCCGCGCCAGCCGCGCCTGCGATTGCAGCCATTGTTCTTATCGCGCTGGGCACCCACGTGCCTGTCATTCGGGTTCATTCCGTAGCGCGCCCGTGGCATCCCACTCTCTTTACCCGCCCCCCTCCAAAGGTCTAGCTGCGCGTCGCAGGCAGCCTGAATCCCGCTGATTTTCATCTTGTTTTCAGGCTAACGCTCACCTCAGCGCGCATGTGCCCCGGAGTCTAAACCGGCTCGCGGACGCACATGCAGACCCTTCTGGAGAAGCCATATATGATGCCGTTCATTCGCGGCCTGCATCGCCGCATCCTTCTTTGTATCTTCCTGTTGCCTATCGCCGCACTTGCCCAGAGCGGCAATGCCGGCGCCATTCGCGGCACAGTCACTGATTCCTCCGGCGCTGTCGTTCCCGGCGCCACCATCCGCCTCTCAGACCAGATTAGCGGCCTCAATCGCACCGCAACCAGCGATGCCACCGGCCAGTTCGTCTTCGCCAACGTTCCGTTTAACGGATACAGGATGACGGTCTCAGCCAATGGCTTTGCCCCGTTGAACCAGAGCGTGGAAATCCGTTCCGCCGTGGGTCTCACTCTCAAGCTGGCCCTGCAGATAAGCTCCATTACGGACACCGTCACCGTGGAAGCCAGCAGTGGCGATCTCACCGAGAACGACCCGACTTTTCACACCGACGTAGACCGCGATCTCTTCATCAAGGTTCCGCTGGAAAGCCAGTCCTCCTCGCTCAGCTCGCTTGTCACCATGTCCACGCCGGGCGTCGCGGCAGACTCCAACGGCCTCTTCCACGGCCTCGGCGATCACGCCTCGAATTCGTTCTCCATCGACGGGCAATCCATCACCGACCAGCAGAGCAAGGTCTTCTCCAACCAGATTCCCTCCGACTCCATCCAGTCCATTGAAGTCATCTCCGGCGCACCACCGGCAGAATTCGGCGGCAAAACCAGCCTCGTCATCGTAGCCACCACGCGCTCCGGCGAAGGAATCACCAAGCCTACCGGAAGCGTGACCTCGTCGTACGGCTCATTCGGATCGGTTACCGGCGGCTTCGATCTCAGCTATGGCGGCAAGAACTGGGGCAACTTCATTGAGGCCGATGCCATGAACAGCGGCCGCTTCCTCGATCCACCGGAGTTCTCCGTCTTCCACGACAAAGGCAACGAGCAGAATGTCTTTGACCGCGTCGATTACACCTTCACGCCCGCTGACTCCCTGCACCTCGACCTGAACTACAGCCGCTCATGGTTCCAGACGCCGAACACTTACGACAACCTCAACGTGCAGAACGTGGTCGGTGATGAGACCAGTCCCAACCCGGTCTTCGCAAACGTGGGGGATGCTGATCAGCGCTCGCAGATCCGCACCTTCAACATCTCGCCCACGTACACGCGCGTCATCAATGACCACTCCGTATGGAACTTCGGCGCATTTGTCCGCAAAGACCTCTATCACTACTACCCCAGCGACAACGCGCTCGCCGATCTGGGTCCGTCCAACCTGCAGACATCCTCTATCTTCCAGAACCGCACGCTCATGAATGCAGCCGTGCACTCTGATTTCACATGGACGCACGGCATGCATAACGTGAAGGTCGGCGCGCAGTATGGCCAGACCTTCCTGCGTGAGAGCGATGCTCTCGGCGTGGTCGACCCCACGTACAGCCTCAGCGCTCCCTGCGTCGATGCAAGCGGCAATCCTCTGCCGGGCTATACCGCGGAGTCCTGCCCGGAAGGTCAGCAGAATCCCGACTATCTTCCGGTCCTCACTCCCTACGACATCACGCGCGGCGGCTCGTCCTATTTCTGGTTCGGCCACACCGACGTCAAGGAGCTTGCTCTCTACGCGCAGGATCAGATCAAGATCGGCAACTGGAACATCAACGTCGGCCTTCGCGGAGACCTTTATAACGGCCTCGCCATCGCTCGCCAGGTCCAGCCGCGTCTCGGCATCGGCTACAAGATCAAGCCTTCCAACACGGTGCTCAGCGCTTCCTATGCACGCACGCTGGAAACACCGTTCAATGAAAATCTCGTGCTCTCCAGCCAGGGCTGCGAGAACAGCGTACTCTCGCCCTTGCTGAACTGCTCTCCCGGCGTATCCGGCATCCTCCAACCCGGCTTCCGCAATGAATTCCACGCCGGTATTCAGCAGGCAATCAAAAACTGGGCCGTCATTGGCGGCGAGTACATCTGGAAGTACACGCACAACGCCTTCGACTTCAGCGTGCTGGGCAACACTCCCATCACCTTTCCCATCGACTGGCACAACTCCAAGATCCCCGGCTATGCGCTCCGCGCAGAGATGCCGGAACATCGCCACATCAGCGCTTACGTTGTAGCGTCGTCGGTGGCTGCGCGCTTCTTCCCTCCACAGGTGGCCGGAGCAGGCGCAACTGTAGGTCAGGGCGGCTTCCCCTTCCGCATCGACCACGACGAAAAATTCAACCAGACCACGCACCTGCAATATCAGATCGGCAAGCGTGGCCCGTGGGCCGGCTTTAACTGGCGTTATGACTCGGGCCAGGTGGCTGGCTCCGCGCCCTGTTACAACGCGAACCCCAACGCCAACACAGACTGCACCCCGTTCTCCGTAGATGCAAACGGAAATCCCAACCTGCTCAACGGTCAGCCCTTCATCAATCTGAGCGGCCTCACGGCAGACCAGCAGTTCCAGGCAGGTCTGTACTGCAACGGCGTCAAGGCCACACTCGGCAATCCCATCATGACCGACGGTCAATCGGGCTGCCTTGCCTCGGAGCTGACCTCCAGCCTGATCACCATACCCCACGCTGGTACGGAAGATGCTGACCACAACCCAACACGCATCGCTGCACGCAACCTCTTCGATGCAACGATCGGCCAGGACAACGTCTTTCGCACCGACCACTACAAGGTGAATATCAACCTGACCGCCATCAACTTCACCAACAACTACGCGCTCTACAACTTCCTCTCCACCTTCAGCGGCACACACTACGTCACCCCGCGCGCCCTCACAGCCAAAGTAACGCTGAACTTCTAGAGCAACTCAATCCACAAACAGAAAGGCCGGGATCTCTCCCGGCCTTCAACATTTCACCTGGTCCCTACGTCCCTGGTCCCTACGTCCCTGGTCCCTACGTCCCTAGTCCCTACTTCCTACTCCCTACTCCCTATTCCCTACTCCCTGTTCTTCACGGCGTCCCCGCCTTCAGAATCTGCTCGGCAAGATAATTCCGTACCGTAGCCTGATCGTGCAGCATCTCCCGATACGCAGTATTCAGCAGTTGCGCCTTGCGATTACGCAAACCCTCGCGAATCGACTCATGTGTCCGCGGATCGCTCAGGTCGCGCTGTCCGGCCGGCTCGCGGCTGGTGAGCTTGTAAATCTGGTAGCCAATCACAGTCTTGTGGCTGGGATCGCTCACCGGAATAGGCTCCGTAATCTGGCCCGGCTTGAGCTTGGAAACGGCGTTGTAAACATCGGCATCGCTGTGCAGCTGGGTCTCGGTAACTGAGCCCATATCGCCGCCGTTCTGCGCCAGGTTGGGATTCTCCGTGAATTGCGCCGCCAGGTTGCCGAAGTCATCGCCATTCAGAAGACGTCCGCGAATGGCCTCAATCTCCTTGCGCGCTTCCGCCTCACTGGGAGCCTTGCGAGGTTGCTGTGCCGCGCCCTGTTGCGGAGGATTGCCGCTGACAATAATCTGTGACAGCCCGTAACGCGGCTCAATCAGGTTAAAGTCAGCCTTGTGCGCGTTGTAATAAGCCGCAATCTCAGCGTCCGTAATGTTGATCTTCGAATCGATCTCTTTATTGATCAGCTTGGTCGTGGTCAGCTGGCGGCGAACGTCGCGCTTCAGATCGTCAAGATTGATGTTGCGCTGCTTGAGCTGCTTGTCCCACTCCTCCTGCGTGTAAGGAGCTTTCATCTCGGTGATCTTCGCGTTCACGTCTTCATCGCTGGCAACAAGGTTCAGCTTGGCCGCGCGCTGCTGAATGATCTCGTCATCGATCATGCCGCGAAGAATATTGAGGCGTACCGTATCCGCCTGCTCCGGCGCTGGTGGCTGAGAATTGTCCGTCAGGGTCGCGGTGTAGTACTTCTCCAGGTCGGCGCGGACAATCTCCTTGCCATTCACCGTTGCTACGACATCCGGGCCGGGAGCATGATGACAACCGGCAAAGGCGAGCAATAGAACTGTACCGAACAGAGTAAAAACCGGACGCGTGCGCTCCGGGAAACGAGCTTCGAGTTGCAACCTGATTCTCCTCACGGAAGCGGAGCAGCTTCCAGTACATCAGGATAACAGGCTGACAGACTCCATCGAGCCGGGAATCGTAAGCAGCCAGGCCAAAACTTTTGTCCCGGACCCTTACTTCGACCTTTACTTCGTGGCGCCTTCTCCCTGCTTATCCTTGTCTGCCGCAGGCGTTTGCGCAGGCGCTTCAGCCGGTGGCGGCTCTACGCCTGCATCGCGAAGAGCCCGGTCAATCGCCTGCCACACCTGCTCGCGCGGCTGCGCGCCGTCAATCCGCTCTCCATTGATAAACACTGCGGGAGTCCCGTTGATGCCCAGCTTGTCCGCCTCGGTTGCAGAAGCACGCACAGCGGTCTCATCCTGCTTTGCCAGGCAGGCATTGAGTTTTGCATCGTTCAGATGCGCCACGGCGGCCAGGTCACGGGCAATGCGGTCTAGCGCGGCATTGCTGCGCGCCAGGTTGCGGTCTTCGCCGGTAACCTCCTGCCCATGCGCGTGCAGGTAATCCACGTACTGCCAGTAGACCGCGCCGCTCTGCGCGGCCAGGCAGTTGGCATTCACCGCCGCATGCATTGCCCAGGGATGAATCTCCACCAGCGGATCGTCCTTGTAGATAAAACGAACCTTGTCCTTGTACCGCTCCTGCGTAGCAGGAAAGAGCGTCGAATGCATACGCGCGCAGTAAGGGCATTCCAGGTCGTCGAAATTCACCACGGTAACCGGAGCAGAAGCATTTCCGCGGATCGGCCTGTCAGCCAGGTCGATATGAAAGATCGGGTCGTTCGCCAGATCCAGCGTCTGTAGCCGCGCCAGCTTGGTATTGTCCGTCGAAATGAGGAAGTCCACCTTCGCCGTCTCGGCATTCTTGCCCAGCATGATCGCCAGCGAATCATACCCCGGAATCTGCGAAGGCTTACGCTCGCCAATCGTGACGTTGTAATCCGACGGCAGCTGGAACTTCTCGCGCACCAGCACTTCAATGCGGCGATTCAGCTCAGAAGCAGCGGGTGTACTGGTCTTTACAGGAGGCTGGGCTTTGCATCCGGCGGCAAGCGCCAGGGCAAGCAGGCAGGCGGAGAGACGAAAACGATACAAACGGGAATCCTCTCTAAAAGCATATCGCAGCCATCCGCAGCGGTCGCGCTTTCGCGCGCACAACCCGCTCAAACGACTGCTTTATAATGAAGCATCACGTATTTTGACCGATGCGGAGCGCATTTGTTGGCGCTGCCCCAGTGGACGTTCAATGCCGGATCACATAAAAAACCAGCTTCAAAAAGACATCGAGGCGCTTGAGTACGAACTGGCGCATGAGCTTCCTGCCGAGATCAAAAAGGCCGTGGCTTTGGGCGATCTCTCAGAGAATGCCGAATACCACATGGCCAAGCAGCGCCAGGTCTTTGTCAACGCGCGCCTGGGCCAGCTCAAGAAGCGCATGGCCGAGCTTTCGCTGGTCAATCTCGCCAACATTCCGCGGGACAAGGCCGGCTTCGGCTCCACGGTCGTAGTCTTTGACGCGCAGAAGGATGAGGAGATTGTCTATCGCCTCGTCACCAGTGAAGAATCCGATGTGACCAAGGGCCTGATCTCCACCACTTCACCCATCGGCCGCGGCCTGGTGGGCAAGCGTGTCGGCGATGTCGCCACCATCATCACGCCCAATGGCAAGCGCGAGCTGGAAGTGCTCAAGCTGACCACGATTCACGATGACGCAGGAGAGGCCCCCGCCGAGGGCGCGCAAGCCGAATCCGGTGCAGGGAAGTAAGGAACGCGAATGACCAGAGGTTGCATTTCATGACATGGACCGGCGGCTTTGGCCGCGCGTGCGGATGGCTCCTTGACAAGATTGTCCATGGACTCGCTCTCTCCCGCATCTCCCCGAATGTACTCACCTTTATAGGCCTGGTCATTAACATCGTCGCGGCCTTTTTCTTCGGTCACGCGGATGTCACCAACGCCGGCCGCATGTTCTTCTACGCCGGTCTCGTCATCATCGGCGCAGGCCTCTTTGACATGGTGGATGGCCGTGTCGCCCGCCGCACCGGTCAGGTTACGGTCTTCGGCGCGTTCTTTGATTCCGTCATCGATCGCTACTCGGACGTGGTGCTTTTCTTCGGCCTGCTGGTGTACTACGCCCGCGTCGACCACTTCCGCTACGTGGTGCTCACTGCCTTTGTCATGGTCACATCGCTGATGGTCAGTTACACCCGCGCCCGCGCAGAAGCCCTTATCGGTTCCTGTAAGGTCGGCTTCATGGAGCGGCCGGAGCGCATTGTGCTCATCATTCTCGGTGCCCTGTTCAATCACTGGGGCGTCATGGCGCCCGTGCTCTGGGTTCTCGCCGTGCTTTCCACCATCACCGTGGTTCACCGCATTCAATACACCTATCAGAACACCAAGGGCATGGCGCCCTTGACGTAGGACTGTTCCCGCCGCCTCGCGCGGGATTTATCCTGAACACACATGAGCAAGCTGCGCCAACGTCTGGAGTCCGCCGCCTTCGCCGATCTGAATGCGATGATGGAGGGCTATGCCTCTGCTGCAGTGGACTCGGCAAGGCGCGACTATCGCCACACTCTCGATTACTCCGCCAGTTCCATTGACGCGCTCGATGAAATTCTGGTCCTCGTCAGTGAAAGCCCGGAGCGTGACGTCGAATTCGAAACACGCCTCTGGGGCAGCTATCTCGGTGAAGTCCTCCGCCGCCGCTATGCCGGCGCCTGGGAGATGACGCAGTATCCCGGCGCGCAATCCGCCATGCCTGCCATCGACGTGCGCGGCTCCCGCCTCTTTCCGCTCATGAAGGTCCACCGCCGCCTCACCATGGGGGAAGAAGAAGACCTGTCGAGCTTTTTCGCCATGGTCACGGAGCGCCTCGGCAACCCGGCCCGCGTGAATTAGCCACCTGCCGTTTTTTCTGACCCCTGACCCCTGACCCCTAACCCCTGACATCTGATCCCTGCCTTTTGTGCGACAATAATCTTTCAGGGAAGCGCGCCGGGTACCATCACGCCGCGCAAAGGAGTTGGGTAAATGGGCGATCTATTACAGCCGTGGCATCTGATAGTGCTTGCAGTCGTTGCGTTTCTGCTTTTCGGCGCACGGCGTCTGCCGGAACTGGGCAAAGGACTGGGCGAAGGACTCAAGGGCTTCAAGGAAGGTCTGAAAGGCATCACCGAGCCGACTCCGACCACCACCACGCAGCACCAGGTCACTCCTCCTCCCGCACCACCGCAGGACGGGCAGAAGCTGTCGTAAGCCTCTCAGTCATCCGCGCCGCAAGCTGAGGCGCACCAAAGAAGAAGGGCCTGTGCATCCTCTGCACAGGCCCTGTTCTTTTGCCTTGAAGCTGTTCCTTAGTGAATATCCGCGTCGCTCGCCGAAGGATAATACCCCGGCGGAGCAATCACTTCCAGGTTCGGCAGGTCCACCCGCACATCGATCTTGCGGAACTTGCTGTCCAGCGGAGATTCTCTGCTTGCGTACACCAGCGTGTACTTGGTGCGTGCTTCGCGGGTCAGGTCGGTATAGCTCTTTTCAATGTTGTTGATGCCGTGCTCCGAGTCCATCGTGCCGCCCGTAGCCAGAACATAGCTCACCAGCCGGTTGTCATACATCGTGCCCGGTATGTGAATGCGGCTGATACGTCCTTCGCCCCACATCGCAGCATCGCCCAGCAGCGTGCCAAACACCATAATGTGATTGGTCTGCAGGTACTTCAGCACTTCCTTGTAAGTAGCCTTGCTGCCATATTCCTTACCATCGGAGATCACGTAGATAACCCGCCGCCGTCCCTTGGGCCGCGTCGACATCTCCTTCGCCGCCGCCAGAATCGCATCGTTCAGCGTGTGAACTTCCTTCGGAATTGTCATGAAATATCCGCTGCCCGCCGACTTGCCCGCCTGCAGGTTCGGATCGATGCAGTTGCCGTTCTCGCGAATATTGCAGCTCGCAAACGGGCCGTCGTTCACGGGATTCAATTGCTCGGCCCCAGCAGACTTCGTCATCGAAAGAATGTAAGGTACCCGCGCCGACTGCGCCCCCGTAAACCCGCCAGACTGGTTCCGCGCGCCATTGCCATAGGTAAACACGGCAATCTCGTCATACGGCGTCAGCGCACCCTGAATGGCGCCCAGCGAGGTATTCACCTGCTGCATAATGTCTTTCGGCAGGCTCTGGTCCACCACAAACGCCACGGAAAGCGGATACGAATCGGTATTGAAGACCTTCAAAGGCTGGTACGTGTTGTTCTCGTAAACCCGGAAATTCCGCCAGGTCAGCCCCGGAACCTCTTTGCCCTTCGAATCCTTCACCGTCACAGGAACTTCCACGTAGGTGACGTGAATGACAAGCTGGGCAGCAATCTCCTCCGGCGTCAGATTCTCCGGCGGCGGTCCCGTCTGCTCATTCTGGCGAACTGCCGGCGGCGGCGTAGCCTGCGGCTGTGGCACCGGTCCCTGAATATCCTGCGAGTTCGAGCTGCCGGTGGCAGAACCCTCGGTTCCCGCGCCTCCACCCGGCTTGATTGGCCCGCTGGCCGCATTCGTAATCGGCGGGGCGGTCTGCTGCGGCGTAGGGGCATCCGGAACCGGCTGCTGCGGTTGCTGCTGGGCAGCGGCAGTTAAGGTCAGGCCTAAGAGCGCCGTAAGCGCCGAAATATGCAATCCAGACTTCACAGGTATCTCACGTCCTCCACACTTCCCCATCCCAGGGCCGCGTCAGCGGTCCACCCAGTAAATCAGGGGCTCGTGCATGGTTCAGATTATCAGACGCATCACCCCGCAGGTTGTTTGCCTCGCCCATCGCTGAATCTGCAATGCGCTATGCTCTTTTCAGCGCGCCTTAACGTCTAATCGAATGAGATGCCAATGAAGAAGCTCCCTTTGCTTTCAGCCGTGCTTTTGGCCGCATTTTTCCTCCCGGCCAGGGCGCACGCGCAGCTTCCGCCCTCCCCGGACGCTCCGCCGGTCAGCACTGCGCCCGCCCAGCCGGCCGAAGAAATGGACACGCCCACCCTCAAAATCAACACCAATCTCGTCGATCTCTACTTCACCGTCAAAGACAAGGGCGGCCAGCTCGTCCCGCATCTCACCAAAGACGATTGCTCCGTAGCCGAAAACAAGGATCCGCAGACCTGGAAAAACTTTGCCTCGGAATCCGAGCTGCCACTCACCCTCGGCATCCTGCTCGATACCTCAGGCAGCCAGCAGCGCGTTCTTCCCCTCGAGCAGGACGCCGGCAGCCGCTTCCTCGAGCAGGTCCTGCGCAAAAAAGACGAAGCCTTCGTCCTCTCCTTTGACGTCAACGTCGATCTGCTCCAGGACTTCACCAACAGCACCCGCATGCTCACCCGCGCCCTCCAGAAGGCGGAAATCAACACCGCCGGCGGCAACGGCTCAGGCATCCCCGGAGCAGGCGGAGGCACCGTCCCCATCCACGGCGACCCCAAAGGCACGCTGCTCTACGATGCCATCTATCTCACCTCGCGCGAAAAATTCAGCCAGGAGACCGGACGCAAAGCCATGATCATCCTCACCGACGGCGAGGACCAGGGCAGCGACCATAAGATCGGCGAAGCAGTTGAGGCCGCCGTGCGCGCCAACGCGCTCATCTACGTCATCCTCATCGCCGATGTGCAGGGCTACGGCAACTTCGGCTATAGCGGCTACTCCGCCGCCAAGCGTCTCAGTGACGAGTCCGGCGGCCGGCTCATCAACGTCGGCAACAATGGCAAGAAGCTCGAAGCAGCCTTCCAGCAGATCGGCGATGAACTGCGCTCGCAGTACGTGGCCACCTACAAGCCCACCAATGAAAAAATGGACGGCACCTTCCGCAAAATCTCCATCACCTGCAAAGGCGACGATATGAAGGTGCAGGTCCGCAAAGGTTACTACGCACCGCGAGTGGAAGATCAATAGAGGAAAAATCTTCTCACCGGGTAGGAAGTAATTTCACGCTTCCGGCCACTTATAAAAACTCGATTGCGCAACCTACCGCCTCTAACTTCGTAATATGCCACCGCTTACGCCCTTTTAGCGGCTCAGGCAGCCATTTGGCCTGCCGTTTGCATCATAGTGAGTGAGATAGATTGGGCCGATTACACGTATCTACCTATAAGTCTCACGGCCGCGCAGTTAGATAAAGCAACTTAGAGGTGCTCTCCCATGAACATTGCCATCGCAGAGTTGATTGCAGTTGTTGTTGCCTCCGGAGTCTCTTTTGCGGCGCTTCAAAACGTACGCAAATCAGCCTTGAACGTCGTACATAAACCTCCATTCCAGGTTTCTTCGGCGGCCGGTAACAAGTAGGTAGTACTCGCGCGGCCCTGCACGGGCCCCTGGCTGCCGAAGAAGCAGGGCCGCGCGAAAACTCTTGCATAAAATTTTTAAGATGTCCTCCCCCAGGACGCCATGCGCAGGTTTGTCAGCCCCGCGAGCGTAGCTCAAAAGGCCCACACCTGCGCATGTTTTGTATATGCGTCCAAAATCGAAAAAGGATTCCGAACCCGCTGGCAACCTCTTAGCTAAAGCCTCCCTCCTACTCTCGCAACTTGGCCTGTTTGCCCTCTTGAAAACAGGATGCAGGCCGAGGCAATGAAACTCACGGAGGTTTCCCCGGAATGAAGCTCATTAATACCACTCCCCCGATCTTCTCCACACTGGCTCTCGCGGCTCTCTGTACCGTCCCCATCGCCGCGCAGCAGTCTGGCACCCTGCAGCAACAATCGCAGCAGCAGCAGCGGTCCACAGCGCCGCCGGCAGCCTCGGCACAGCCCGAGGCCCTCGCCCTGAGCCCCGTGACAGCGGAACTCACCTCGAAGCTCGATTCCAAAACCGCCAAAGCCGGCGACGCTGTGGAGTTGAAAACCACAGAGAAAGCCACCATGGCCGATGGCACCGTTCTTCCCAAAGGCACAAAAATCATGGGTCACGTCACAGAAGCCCAGCCTTACATCTCGAACACGGATAACGGCCGCCTGACCCTGCAATTCGACCAGGCAGAAGTCAAGAACGGCCAGAACATGCCCATCAGGTCCGCGCTTGAAACCGTAACTCCCGCCATGTCAGACACCGACGCATCCAGCGCCATGCCGATGTCCAGCCCCTCCGCGCCCAGCAATCCCAACGGCGCTGCACCCAACGGAACAGCCAGCCCCGGCACTCCAGCCGCCACGGCCGCCGGAGCCCGCTCCGCATCGGATAACACCAACCCCGGCGTAAGCCCAGCCACAGGAGCCACCAGCGGCCCCGCGCCCGGAACCACCGTCGCCAAAAACGGCAATGTAGTCATCAAGACCACTGCCGTACCCGGCGTCCTCGTAGCCTCCAGCGTCAACGGTCAGCCCTTCTCCAATGCCTCCGGAGCGTTACTTAGCGCCCGGCAGGACGTACACCTCGATGGCGGAACCAGGATCGTTCTAGCCATGGCGGCTTCTCCCGGCACGGGTCCGGCACAGCGCTAACCCGTGGATAAATAAGCGCGGGTCCGGATCCTCGCGGAATGAAAATTCCGGGTTCGGACCCGCGGGAGGGCAAAAGCACCGGGAGAAATGTGGAAATCCACCAGCTAATTGTCTTGTTTTCAGACACTTGTTACTTAAGTCTGGCGGAATTCTGGCCAGAACGTAATCTGGCGGAAGGTTAGCCGCATCGATACTATCGACACATCCGCGCAAAACTTGAGCCGCGACGCAACACTCTTAGAAATTTCAAAGTACCAAAGGCGAACAGGAGCCAAAATGAGCGGCGACGACTATACCCCACCCGAAAGCATCGAAATCAGTCCCCGCTTCCGTCAAACCATTGAGGAGCGAGTCAAGCGGCTCGATGAAGGCGCCGACTACGACGAGTCCCAGCTGGATCTCCTTGAAAACGAAGACCATATCCGCCGCCAGAAGCGCCTCATCTTCGTTCAGCGCGCTGAAGCGCTCCGCATGAGAATCTTCCTCGACAGCACCGGAACCCGCCTGCCCAAGCCGCTCATCACACTTTAATCACACTTTAAAGCCCATCTTTATCGCGTATTAATGGGTTCCAATGTATACAGGAACTGTAGTTTACATACAGCAAGCGCAACAGCCCTCTTACCTAAGAGCAGCAGCCAAAAGGGCCGCCTCCTGCAACGGGAGAACGGCCCTTTCGGATTTTTGGCCTCTTGAGTAGCCTGATTTTTGGAGCACCGGGCGGGAATTGAACCCGCGAATACTGGTTTTGCAGACCAGCGCGTTAGCCACTTCGCCACCGGTGCCCTGAAACGAAAAATCCCACCTCGCTCATCGCGGGTGGGTCTCGTTTTAAGCTCAATCTTACGTCAGATTTTGGCTTATCGAGACACCCGCGCAGCGCCGCCCTCACAGCAGCACAGACAACACGCGGAGATCATACGATTCACCATGAAAATCCTTCCTCGCTTAGCGAGTATTCGTAGACTATTGGCTCAACGTCAGCCTGTCAAGTCAGTACTTCTATAGGGCAATGCGAATCAAGTTATTACACTACTGTCTGCAGACTGTTCGATGGAACGAACAAGGATCACCATGCAGGCCAGAATAAGAGCATTTGTATCGGTGCTCATCTCGATCTCGTAAAACGCTCCCTTCCAGAAGCGGTAGTGTTTCTTAACCGTCGCAATCTTCTGCTCGCCTTGCAATATCGACGATTGACGAGTCAGAAAACGATACGGTCCTCCTTCTCCATGGATGACGTAAATCAGACTCCAGAACTTCTCTTGTTCGAAGTGGTAAATGTTTCCGTTTTGTATATGCAGCGCATAGCCGTCGCGCCACAATGGCGATTCAGACTCCATAAATCCGGCAGGTGAGCCATCTGCAGCAATCAGGTCAAATCTTCGACGGAACCATGCCGGCTTTTCCTGCGCGGTAAAGTTGCCTGCGGGAGTTGAAATTTCGTAACTGGAATGGAACCACCCAAGGCGCTCTTCAACCGTCACGTTCATCGTGCAATCCTTAGCTGCGCAAGTCCGTGGAGATTCGTTGGCTGCCTCATAATAACTCCATGGCTAATCCATCCGCCGCCCTCGATTACTACATAGTCGATGTCTTCACCGACCGCGCCCTCGCCGGCAATCCACTCGCAGTAGTGATGAACACCGCCGCGCTCACCACTGAGCAGATGCAGTCCATCGCCCGCGAATTCAATCTCTCCGAAACCACCTTCGTCGAGCGCCGCTCCGCTCAAATCGAAGCCACCGAAGGCATCCGCACCCGCATCTTCACCACCGAGGAAGAATTGCCCTTCGCCGGCCATCCCACCCTCGGCACAGCCTCCGTGCTCAAGCTGACCGACCCCTTCCTCGCGCAAAAATCCACCATCACCCTCGCCGAAAACGTAGGCCCCATCCCGGTAGCCTTCGATCCAGCCGGCAAAAGCCTCTACGCCGAAATGACCCAGCGCAATCCCGACTTCGGCCCGGAGCTGGACTCCACGCGCGTATCCGATCTCTGCGGCCTCACGCCCGACGACCTCGATCCCGCTCACCCGCCGCAAATCGTCTCCACCGGCAACGGCTTCGCCATCGTGATACTGCGTTCCCTGGAGGCGCTGGCACGGCTCAACGTGCGCCAGCAGGAAGCCGCAGCATACCTGCGCCCACTCAATGGCCGCTGGTTCTACATCATGGCTCCTCAAGAGGAAGGCTTCCGCGCAAGAATGCAATTTAACGGAGGAGAAGACCCCGCCACAGGCTCCGCAGCCGGCTGCGCAATCAGCTACCTGGTCGCCCGCAACATCGTTCCTTCCGGAAAGAGAATTCATCTCCGCCAAGGTGTCGAAATGGGACGCCCAAGTGACCTTTTTCTCACCGCAAATCTTGACACGCTAAAGGTCACAAATGTGCGCGTAGGGGGCAGCACCGTTCTTGTGGCAACGGGGAAGTTTTTACTGCCCTGATACACAAACTTTCAACAGGTTTTCATCGTTCTAAGTGTATTTACCTGTTGCAACTATCCCGTTTCCCTCGATTCGCCCATCTTTTCCACTGATATCTTCGCCGTATTTTCGCCATTGCGCCGACCCCCCGATAGCCGTACTCTTGCCAAGCATTGAGGAAATCCAACCGGTTCGCTGAACCGGATTTTACCCAGACTTCAACGGCAATCTGACCCCGCGTGAAGGCTGTCCTCTTCGTGTTTCCGTGTTGCCGTTCGGGTATCTGGGCAAGCCTTCGCTCCCGCCCACAAACCCCCGTGCGTTTCTCGGAGCCCTGAGAGCGCGCCCCATCCCTGGCCATTGCTCCCCAAATTTCGGGTTGTCCACAAGCTGCCTCAAGAGCGGCCCAGGCTCCCCTTTGCCTTGATTTGATCGACTTTTTTGATAAGGAGCGTTTCCCCCCGACATGAGGCCCAAGAAAATCATTCTCGCCGTCAACAGCAACGAACAGGAATTGTCCGTCCTAGCTTTCATGCTCTCCACCAATGGCTACCGCGTGCTCTCTGCCGTAAACAGCGATGAGGCCGCCGGCCTGATCTCGGAAAACCCCATCGACCTCGTGCTCGCCTATGACGGAATGCCCAACTGGAACGGCGGCATCATTATCGGCCGTCTCAAAGAGATCGCCTCCCACGTGCCCATGATCCTGCTCTGCGACCCCGCCCGCACAGCCTCGCAGCCTCAAGCCGCGGATGCCATCCTGCCCAGAAAAAACTGCTCGCCGCTCGAGCTGCTAGATCGCGTCAAAAACATGAGCGCCCGCAAGCGCGGCCCCCGCAAAGGCTCCACACGAGTCCTTCACCCTCAGCACGAGCTAGCTGTCGCATCGTAGAGCGAGGGACGAGTTACATAGGGACCTAGGGACTAGGAAAAACAATGGCCGGATCATTTAAAGATCTTGCAGTCTGGCAGCGGTCGGTTGAGTTGACCCTGGCCGTCTACAAACTCACCTCAGCATTTCCAGATTCCGAACGCTTCGGTTTGATCAACCAGCTTCGTCGAGCGGCCGTATCCGTACCGAGCAATATTGCGGAGGGATATGGCCGCTCGACAAAGGGCGAGTATGTCGTATTCCTCGGGCATGCACGAGGTTCCAGCTCTGAAATTGAGACGCAGCTGATCATCGCGCGCGCTTTAGGGTTCGGTTCAAAGCAGGCGCTGGATGAGGCAGAGAATCTATGCAACGAGGTCGGACGCATGTTAGGTGGTCTGCTACGATCCGTCCGTACAAAATCCTAGTCCCTACGTCCCTAGTCTCTACGTCCCTAGTCCCTAGCGGTTTTCCCTTGACGACCACCCCCACTCATCTTCATACTCGCGTTCTATGCTCAGCGGCAATCGATTCCTATCTCTCCGCTGGGGGTGAATCGTTATGGATCTAGTCTTACTGCGTATCTTATTTGTTGCCATACTCGCTCTTGTTTGTTACGTCCTTCGTCCCTTCGGCCTCTCCGGCACCCTGAGCGCCCTCTGCGGTGGCGCGGCCGCTGCAGTCGTCATCATCTTTGAGCTGCGTGTCCGCGCCATGAGTCTCCGCCGCCTTATCGGAGCAGTCGCAGGCTCGCTTCTCGGCATCGTCGGTGCGGCCATCTTCTGCCTTGTGCTGCGCTCGGCCCCGCTCAGTGAAACCACCTCAGCCGTACTGCAAATCTTCGTCCTGCTGCTCATGACCTACGTCGGTCTGCTCGTAGGCGCAAGCAAAGGCGATCTCCTCAACCCCGCAGCCCTCGGCACCATCTTCACCGGCGAACGCCCGCAAAAGCGCGCCGCCAAGGTCCTCGACACCTCCGTCATCATCGATGGCCGCATCGCCGACATCGCCGAAGCCGGCTTCATCGACGGCGCGCTCGTCATCCCCGAGTTCGTTCTGCGAGAACTGCAGATCGTCGCCGATTCCACCGACGGATCCAAGCGTCAGCGCGGCCGCCGCGGCCTCGACATGCTCCAGCGCATGCAGTCCAATCCCGCCATTCATGTCCAGATCGTCTCGGACGATTTCCCCTCGATCAAGGAAGTCGATCTCAAGCTCCTCGAGCTGGCCAAGAAGCTCGAAGCCAAGGTCGTCACCAACGACTTCAATCTCAACAAGGTCGCCCAGCTTCACCACGTCGACGTGCTCAACATCAACGACCTCGCCAACGCGCTCAAGCCAGTTGTCCTTCCCGGCGAACGCATGCATGTGCTCATCCTCAAAGAAGGCAAAGAGTACAACCAGGGCGTCGGCTATCTCGATGACGGCACCATGGTCGTCGTCGATCACGCACGCAAAATGATCGGCCGCGCCGTGGAAATCTCCGTCACCAGCGTTCTCCAAACCGCCAGCGGCAAAATGATCTTCGGCAAAGTAGACGAAAACGGCCGCACCGGGGAAATCCCACGACCCACACCAGTCGAAATCGTTCGCTAAACTATAGTTCACTGTGCTATAGTTCTTATTGCTAGCCCGCATGCAAATCTACAAAACAAAGTGGCTGGCACGGTTCGCACGTCAGGAACGAATTTCCGACCAGAGCCTGCGTGAGGCGATCGAACGCGCCGCGCGTGGTCTGGTAGATGCCGATCTCGGCGGCGGTCTCATCAAACAGCGCATTGCGCGTGCGGGCCAGGGACGCTCCGGCGGTTACCGTATGATCGTGGCTTTCCGCGTAGAGCACAGAGCAATTTGCCTCTACGCATTTGCCAAGAATGAGCAGGAAAATATCGATGAGAAGGAGTTGCTGACGCTGCGAAACATTGGGCTTCGGTGGCTCGCAGCAGAGGAATCAACCATTCAGCGTGCAATCGCAGAAAACATTTTGCAGGAGATCAAATCGGATGCCTAAGAAACCCAGCCGGCTCACGAACGCACTGCTCGAAATGGCAGCCGACCAGCACCATGTCGGACTTTTGAACGATGCGGAATACCGCAAGATTACGGTCAGGCTTCTAGGCAAGGAGCCATTGCCGACTTCCGCCCCCATCAGCGCAGAAGAGATTCGCTCCATCCGTGAGAGCGCTCATCTAAGCCAGGCAGCCTTCGCACGCTATCTGAATCTGACTGTCGGATATGTTTCGCAACTGGAGCGAGGCGCGAAGCAGCCGAAAGGCCCCGCGCTTGCTCTACTCAACGTGCTCCGTCGCAAAGGCGTAGAGGTGATTTTGTAGTCCCCTAATACTTCGGCACACTCGGATCGATCTGATCGCTCCACGCCAATATCCCGCCGGCGAGATTCGTCACTCGCTCATATCCCGCCTGCTTTAGAAACTCCGCAATCTGCTGGCTCCGCCCACCGCTCTTGCAATGCACCACCACCTCGCGCTCGCGATCAATCTCCGCCAGCCGATTCGGCACCTCGCCCTTCGGAATCAGCTTTCCGCCAATCTGCGCAATCTGCGCCTCATACGGCTCTCGCACGTCGATCAGTTGCACATCTTCCCCCGCATCCAGCCGAGCCTTTAATTCCTTCACCGTAATCTGCGGAATCCCATTCTTCACATTCATCTCCTTTGGCTCAGGCACAATCCCGCAGAACTGCTGATAATCAATCAGCTTCGTCACCGTCGGGTTCGGCCCGCACACCGGGCACTCCGGATTCTTCCTCAGCTTCAACTCACGGAAGCGCATATTCAACGCATCCACCAGCAACAACCGGCCAACCAGCGAATCCCCTTTGCCCAAAATCAATTTGATCACTTCGGTCGCCTGGATCACACCCACCAGTCCCGGCAAAATCCCCAGCACGCCGCCCTCAGCGCAGCTAGGCACCAGCCCCGGCGGCGGAGGCTCAGGATAAAGACACCGATAGCAAGGCCCATCCTTCGTCGCAAACACACTGGCCTGCCCCTCAAACCGAAAAATCGATCCATACACATTCGGCTTGCCCGTCAGCACGCACGCATCATTCACCAGGTAGCGCGTCGGAAAATTATCCGTCCCATCGGCCACCACGTCATACTCCTTCAAAATCTCCAGCGCATTCGCGCTCGAAAGCATCGTCTCGTGCTTCACCACCTTCAGCGCAGGGTTGAGCGCCGTCAGCTTCTCCTCCGCCGAGTCCAGCTTCTTCCGCCCAATATCTTTCGTCGAGTGAAGAATCTGCCTCTGCAGATTGCTCGCATCCACCACATCGAAATCCACCAGCCCCAGCGTGCCAATCCCCGCCGCCGCCAGGTACAACGCCATCGGCGAGCCCAGCCCGCCCGTGCCCACACAAAGCACCTTTGCAGCCTTCAGCTTCTGCTGCCCCTCCATGCCCACCTCGGGCAAAATGAGATGCCGCGAGTAGCGCGCCATCTCATCGGTGGTCAGCTCCGGCAGTCTCACGGATTCCGTTACAGTCGCCATAACCTAATCCTCCACTTCAATCGTCTGCAGCTCAAACCGTTTGTCTTCCTCGCTCATCCCTGCCAGCAAAAACGAATTCGTCACCGCAGCCTTACCCCGAGCCACTTCGGTAATCACGTAACAACATCCCAGCCAGTGCGCCTCCGCAAAATCCGTCTGCGACCACTGCGCCGGATGATCCGGATGCGAGTGATAAAACCCCGCAATATCCAGTCCCTTCTGCCGCGCCTCGCGCTCAATCTTCACCAGCTCACCCGGAGCAATGTTGTAGCGATTATGCGCAGAATCCGTCCGCGTATTGCCAGCTCTCACAGCCTCAGCCACGCTCCACACACCATCCACAGCCCGCCCCAGGAGAGCCCCGCAGCATTCATGCGGATACGTCTCCTCGCCATGCAAGCGAATAGCCGCATACGCCTCGCGCGAAAAGATCACCGAACTCACTCTTCCTCCCAGAACCGCTCGCTCAGATACTTATCCGCGGAATCCGGCAGCACCGTAACAATCACTGCTCCACGCCCCGCAGCAGCCTCTTCCTCCGCCACGCGTAAACTCGCCACCACCGCCGCTGCCGCGGAAATCCCCACCAGCAAACCCTCTTCCCGCGCCAGCCTCTTCGCCATCGCGTAAGCAGCCTCAGTCTCAATCTCCAGGTTGCGGTCCGCAAGCGCCGGATCATAAATCGCCGGCACAATCGCCGTCGGCATATGCTTCATGCCCTCCAGCCCATGAAACGGCCCATCCGGCTGAAAGCTGATCGCCACCACCTCCGGCTTCAACTCCTTCAGCCGCCGCGTCGTCCCCGTAAACGTCCCGGAAGTCCCCATGCCCGCGACAAAATGCGTCACCCGGCCCGCAGTCTGCCGCCATATCTCCGGCCCCGTCGTCTCGTAATGCGCCCGCCAGTTCGCGTTGTTCGAATACTGGTCGCAGTAGAAATACTTTTCCGGCTCACTCGCCGCCATCGCCTGCGCCCGCCGAATCGCCCCATCCGAGCCCAGATCCGGCTCCGTCCATTCCACGCTGGCTCCATACGCCTGCAGAATCCGCTTCCGCTCAGGCGAAACATTCCTCGGCATCACCAGCTTCACCGGAAACCGCATCGCCGCACCCAGCATCGCGTAAGCAATCCCGGTATTCCCGCTGGTTGCATCCAGCAGGGTCTTTCCCGGCCCCAGCATCCCGCGCTCCATCGCATCGCGAACCATGCTCCACGCAGCGCGATCCTTCACGCTTCCACCCGGATTCGTCCACTCTGCCTTGGCCAGCACCGTAACGCCGTCCAGCCCCTTCGTCACCCGCTCCAGCCGAATCAGCGGCGTATTCCCAATCCGCTCCGTAAGCGTGACTCCAGGTTTCAATTCCGGCTCCCTCTCAGCTTCGTTCTGGGCAGTTGCCATCATCTTCATAAAATTCCGCCACACGAAAGGTATGATGAATACAAGAAGCTGCGCGCTCCACATTGGCATCGAAACAAGCGCCCTTCTATCCTCTCAAACTGGATGCAGACAGGAAGCATTTATGGCCGGCAAAGGAAAAACTCCCACATTCGATCAGCTCCTCGACGCGCTCCGCGTAAAATCCTTTGATGTCGCGTCTTCCTCCGCCGCATCCGGAGCCTTGCAGGTCAGCAAGCACGGCATCGCCGCCATCCTCGCGCCCAGCGGAGCCGGCAAAGGGGAGGGAAGCGCCGCCCACCTCGTCGAAACTCCCGGCGTCCTGGTCAAAGGCGAAATCGCCCGCCTCCTCGATCGCGGCTACCAGAAGTTCATCAAAACCTCGCAGTACGAACTGCCAGCCACCGCCGCACAGCTTCAGGCCATCCATACCTTTACAGAAGAGTTGAACCTTGTCACCGGCACCATGGGCCTCTACAACGAAGCCCTCGGCACCACCAGCGATCTCTATCAGTACGATCGCCTCCGCGGCCGCGAAACTCCCTCCGCGGCAGCCCGCCGCCCCTGGGAATTGACCGGCTCGCACTGATTTTTTTCGCAAGCCTGCCGATAACTCCCCGTACAGGGGAACACGTGAACGAATATCCTGAAACCAGCCTCATCATGCGCCATGAGTTGCGCAAATACCTTCGCTTTCCCGTGGAAGGCGAGGCGATGCTCTTCGTGGAACAGCTTCAAAGCTCCATGCGCTGCAGCATGCTCGACCTCGGCCTGGAAGGCTGCCGCCTCCGCCGCGATGAAGACTGTGCCGTCCAGGCCGGAATGACCATCGAGATTGCCTTCCGCATCGCCGGCACCTTATTCCGCTTTCCCGGCACCGTGCAGTGGTCGGCCAAAAACACCATCCTCGGCCTGCACTTCACCAAGATGAGTGAAGCCCGCAAGCAGGAACTCGTCGATATGCTCGCCGGCATGAGAGAAGAGATGGAAGCCCGCGAGAAAGAGGCCCGCGCAAAAGAAGCGCAGGAAAACAACCAGCAAGCCGCGCCGGTTCAGCAGCCGGCAGAAGCCGCGCAGTCCAAAACCCTGCACCTAGTTCCGGCCCCCGGCGCCGAGCCGGTTCCGGAACCGCCGCCCACACCAAATCCCGATGTCGCCATCCGCGCCGCCCTCCGCCGTGACCGCGACCGCCGCGAGCACAGCCGCCATGAGATTGACTCCCACGCCCGCGTAACCTTCCTCTCCATCCACATGCGCGTCACCGGAAAAGTCATCGATCTAAGCCTCGGAGGCTGCCGCATCCGCGCCCAGCAGGAGATTCCCGTAGGAGCCTATCGCCGCGTAGAAGTCGAGTTCATGGTCGACGGCTTGCCGCTGCTTCTGCCCGGCGTCACCCAGTCGCTGCACGACAAATTCACCATCGGCATCCGCTTCGTCGAAATGACTGATCGCAAACGCGGCCAGCTTCAGACCGTCATCGACGAGCTCATGGAAAAAGAGAAATTCAGCGATAAAACCGAGCCAGCCGAAAAGCCCGCAGAAACCACCGCCGCCCAGGTCTAGCGCCGATTCGCCCGCTCGCGCTGCAATTCCCGGTAAAGCTCGCTCTTTGACTTCCCCAGCTCCCGGGCCAGCCGCTTCAGCGCGTCCTTCTCGTCGAGCCCCTCGCTGGCTTTGAGCGCCGCCACCTGATCCACAATCTTTTGCGCGGAAGGCGCAGCCAGCCCCGCAGCCGGAGCCTCAATCAGCAGCGTGATCTCGCCCCGCACCCGATCGCGTCCCGCCAGATCCGCCCGAACCTCCGCAACCGTACCGCGCAAAAACTCCTCATGCGCCTTGGTCAGCTCCCGAGCCACCACCACGCGATGCTCCGGCCCAAAAACCGCCTCCACATCTCCCAGCGTCTCCAGAATCCGGTGCGGAGCCTCATAAAACACCAGCGTCCGCCCCGTCCCGGTCGTCTCGGCAAACAACTCTTCCAGCCGCGTCCGCCGGGCGCCGGCCTTTTCCGGCAGAAATCCCAGAAAGGTCCACTCCTCGGTAGGCAGCCCGCTTCCCACCAGCGCACTCACCGCCGCATTCGCTCCCGGAATCGGCACCACCGGCACACCCGCGGCAATCGCCGCCTGCGCCAGCCGCACCCCCGGATCGCTGATCCCCGGCATCCCCGCATCCGTCACAACGGCAATCCGCGCGCCGCCTCGGATCGCCTCCACAAAGCTCACCGCCCGCGCAGCCTCGTTGAATTCGTGGCAGCTCTCCGTCGGCGTCTCAATCTGAAAATGATTCAGCAGCTTCTGCGTCTGCCGCGTGTCTTCGCAGGCAATGCGGTCCGCCCCGCGCAGAACCTCCAGCGCCCGCAGCGTAATATCGCCCAGGTTGCCAATCGGCGTCGCCACCAGGTACAGCCCCGGCTTCAAACCCTCTTCGCTCATCTCGCCGCGCTACTCGTCGCTCTCGTCGCGCTCATAGCGGCGCTGCTCCGCCAGCAGGCTCATGGAGCTCATCAGGTTCTGCACGCTCACAATGCCCACCACGCGCCCGCTCTCCGTAACCGGAATCAGCGAAAGCCCATGTCCCGCCGTAATCCGCCGGATCGTCGTGCCCAGCGTATCCTCCGGCCGCGCCACCTGGAAGGCCCGCGACATCACCGACTGCACATAACCATTCCCCTCGCTGCGCAGCGCGTCCACAATCCGTTGTCGAGAAATAATCCCCACCAGTTGCGGCCCGCGCACCACGGGAAAATCATCCTGCAGTGAGTGCACGCACCGCGAAAGCGCATCGGCAAGGGTGTCCGAAGGCGACAGCGTAGCAAAATCCGTCAGCATCACCTCGCGCATCTGCACCGTGTCCACCACGCTCTGGAAGAAGACGCCCTGCTCCTCCACCTGCGCGCCAATCATGATGAAGAATCCCGCAATAATCAGCCACGGACTATGCAGCAGCATTCCGCCAATCATTCCACCCAGCGCCAGCAACTGTCCCAGCCCTGCCGCAGCCCGGCTCGCCGCGCCCGCGCCATACTTTTTTGCAAAACTTGTCCGCAACAGCTTTCCGCAATCCAGCGGATAGGCCGGCAGCAAATGCAATCCCGCAAGTCCCACCAGCATCCAGATGGACGCCCTCAGCAAATGCCCAACGGAAACCAGCGGAAATCCCAGAAGGTCGATATTCGGCGCTACGCCCAGAAACATTCCCGCCAGCGCCAGCGCGGTCAGCGCGTTGGCCAGTGGTCCTGCAGCAGCCATCAGGTACTGCCCGCCGCCACTCGTCGCCAGCTCCTGGCTCTCCGGGTTTGCATACGCAAACAGCCCGCCAATCGGCAGCAGAATAATTGCCCGCAGCCGCAGTCCCATCCACGCCGCCACCAGCAGCCGCGCAGTCTCCCGCACCGCCACCGCGCCCACCAGAATCACAAACAGCGCCAGGCCGCGGGTCTTGCAGAACGCCACGCCCTCAGATGCGCCAAGCCCCACGCACACCGCCGCCAACAGCACAAAGAACGTGTGCACACGCAGCTCCACGCCCATCCATCGGCCCAGAGGAATTGACCAGCCTCGCATCCTGTCATTGTACGAGGCCCGCCCCGCTTCCGCGCTCACCAAATCTGAGCCCGTGCGTCTCAATAAAATTTCATTCAACGGTGCGCTATGCGGGAACCAGCACTGCTATCTCCGCCAACTCCGCTATCCTGTACCCCATGCGCGTCATCGCCGGCCACTTCCGCTCCCGCACTCTGGAAGCGCCCGCCGGCCTCACCACCCGTCCCACCAGCGATCGCCTCCGCGAAACCATCTTCAATGTGCTCGCGCCGAGAATCGAATCCGCCCGCTTCCTTGATCTCTACGCCGGCTCCGGTGCCGTAGGCATTGAGGCACTGAGCCGCGGAGCCGCACACGTAACATTCGTCGAAAAGGCACGCCCCGCAATCACAACGCTCCGCGCCAATCTCGCCCGCCTCGACATCACCACCGGCATCACCATCCACACCGGCGCAGCAGCAGCGTTCTTACGCCAACCCGTCCCCGCGCCGTTCGACATCGTCTTCCTCGACCCACCCTACGACGAAGCCGAAGAATACTCCGCAGTATTAAATCTCTTCGGCAGCCCCAAATCCGCACTCCTCGCACCAGAAGCCCTGGTCATAGCCGAACACCGCCGCAAAGACAGCCTCGCCGACACCTATCGCTCCCTGACGCGCACGCGCATGAAGCAGCAAGGCGACGCCGCACTAAGCTTCTACGAAGTTGAAAATTGAAAAATGCCGTTTGCCGGCCGGTGTTTTTCTCCAACCACTAGCGCCGATGATAAAAAGGCATCACCACAAGCGCCGCACAAACAGCCGCAAGCAAAAAGAACACCAGAATCAGCCCATAAGCCACAACAAGGTTAGGGCCTAGTCCCTCGTCCCTAGTCCCTAGTCCCTGGTCTCTAGTCCCTAGTCCCTGGTCTCTAGTCCCTAGTCCCTCATCCCTAGTCCCTAGTCCCTGGTCCCTAGTCCCTAGTCCCTGGTCCCTAGTCCCTAGTCCCTGGTCCCTGGTCCCTAGTCCCTCGTCCTCACTCATACTTCAGCGACTCCACAGGATCCAGCTGCGCCGCCCGCGTAGCCGGCATCGTCCCAAACACAATGCCCACCACCGTAGCCGCAGCCAGCGCAATCACCACGCTCCACGGACTCACCGGCAGTTGAAAATCCGTTAGCAGACGCACAGAAAGCGGCAGCGAAAGCCCCACAATGCAGCCCACAACCCCGCCCGCAAGCGAAATAATCGTAGCCTCAGCCAGAAACTGCAATCGAATCTCCCGGCTCGTGGCCCCCAGCGCCTTCCGTATTCCAATCTCGCGAATACGCGATCTCACCGTGGCCAGCATGATATTCATAATGCCCACGCCGCCCACCGCCAGCGTCACCGTCGACACCAGCACCAGCACCGCCGTCAGAATATTCGAGATCGTATCCGCCATCGTCAGCACTTCGCGCAGATCCTGCGTGTTGTACACCGAGTTGGGCCGGTGGTGCGATCCCACAATCCGCTTAATCTCTCTCGTCGCGTCCGGCACGTCCGCCATCGACCGCATAGAGAAGTAGATCTGCTTCACCGTCTCCGTACCCGTAAAGTACCGCGCCACAGAGAAAGGAATCAGGATCGTCTCATCGGCAATCTCTGACTGCCCAAAGTCCGTCACGCTCTCCTTGAACACTCCGATAATCGTGAACGGAATCCCGCTGATCGAAAACTCGCGCCCCACCGCCGCGTCCACGCTCCCATAGCGCAGCTTGGCAAAGGTATCCGTCACCACGGCCACCTTTTGATGCTGCGCATCGTCCGTGTCATCCAGAAAGCGCCCATACGGCACCAGCAGGTTGCGAATATGCTGGTAATCCGGGCTCACGCCCAGCACCAGCGTGTCTTTCACGACGCCGCCGCCAAAGCTGATCCTGTCATGCATCTCCAGAATCGGCGACGAATACATTACGCCCGGCACCTGCGCCAGCACCCGCTTCTCGTCGTCGCGCGTCAGGTAGTCGTTGTAAACGGTATTCTCTGATCCCGCCGCGCCGCCGCCGGCATACTCCACTTCCACCTCGTTCGTCCCGATCTTCTGAATCTCATTCAGGATGAACTGCTTGCCCGTCAGCCCGATTGTCACCACAAGAATCACGCTGGCCGTGCCAATCACCATGCCCAGGGCCGTCAGCGCCAGCCGCAGCTTGCTCGATCGAAAGCTGTCCAGCGCAATCTTGAGAATCTCGCTCCACATCATGGTGCGCCGGGCGCTCAGCAGGGTCTGCTGAAAGTGAGAGTTGGCCGCACGCTGATTGGCCTGCCTCGCGGTCTGCTCGCGGTCTGCTCTCTTGCCCTCGGTAATCGTGTCCACTGGTGCCATAGCGTTTTCTATTCGATGCGCCGCCACCCCGTCCGGTAGCTGAAAAGCTTCTTTCCACTCCCCGCGTCTCTGGTCCCGGTCTCTCTCGCGTCACTTTCCATCATACGTTTCCAGCCACTTCAGCTCCTCGCGAACCTTGATATACCCATGCCAGGGATTCTTCCCCAGCCCATGCCCCTCGCCCGGAAACACAAGAAAACTATGCGGAATGCCCAGCGATTCCAGCGCCCGCTCCAGCGTCACGCCCTCCAGGTAGCTCACCCGTACATCCGCGCCGCCCTGCACCACATGCATCGGCGTCTTCACCTTGTTGAACTGAAACAGCGCCGCCTCGCTCTGGTAGATCTCCGGCTTCTCCCACGGCCTTCCACCCAGAACCCACGCGTCGTCAAAGGTCAGGTCGTCATTCCCCCAGTTCGCCGCATGTTCCACCGCGCCCGCTCCCGTCACCGCCGCCTTGAACCGGGTAGTCTGCGTCACCAGCCAGTTCGTCATGTAGCCGCCATAGCTGTATCCGCCAATCGCCAGCCGGTCCGGATCGGCAATCCCATCCTTCACCAGCGCATCCACCCCGGCCAGAATGTCCCTCCCCGGCCCGCTCACCAGGTGCGGCATAATCGACAGCGCAAAATCATCCCCATATCCAATCGATCCCCGGTAATTCGGCCGGAAGACCAGCCATCCCTTCGCCGCCGCCAGCGTTGCCCAGTCATACCAGTCTGCGCCGAACCGGTTTCCATCCGCATCCTCCGGCCCGCCATGAATCAGCGTCAGCATCCGCAGATGCTTCGCACCCTTCTGGCCCGGCGGATAAATCAAAACCCCTTCAACAGTCTTCCCATCATCCGACTTCCACTGATACGCCTGCCACTCCGGTTTCGCTCTCTCCCCAAACACCGGATTCAACGCCGTAATCGCCGCAGCCTTCCCAAGCTGCCCCGGCTCCGCCGCAAGATAAGCCTGCGTAGGCTCGTCAATCGTCGACCGCGTCACCAGGATCGCGCTCCCCGTCCGCGGCGCACTCACGTCCGCATACGTCCCCGCCATTCCCGGCAACTTCACGGCCTTTGTACCATCAATCCGATAAATCTGCTGCTCCGTCCCCGTCAGCCCCAGCGCCAGTTGGCTCCCATCCGGCAGCAGCGCAAAGTTCCCAAACGAACCCCCAAACTCCCCACCCAGCCGCATCACCGTCCCCGATGCCATCTCCAGCCGGTACAGCCGTCCCTGCACATCGCGATACTCCCCCTCCACCGAGCCCGATCCCGGCGGCACCAGGAAATACAGCCATTTCCCATCCGCACTCCACCGCAGATTCGCTTCCGTGCCGTTGTTATGCGTCAACTGCCTCGCGGTGCCGTTGCCATCCGTCACAAACAGCTCAAAATCCGCCGGCCTCTCCACCCTGTGATGCGGCGGCCCCGTCTCAAACACCACCGTCCTGCCATCCGGCCCCGGCGCAATCTCTCCAATCGAAATCTCGCTCTTCGCCACCACCACCGCACCCTTCGGCAGCTCGTCGCCAGCATCTTTCTTGTCGTCCTTCTTCTCGTCTTTCTTGCCTTCCGGCGCAGGATTCTCAAGAGCCGTCTTCAGCGCCGCACCCAGCTCCTGCCTCAGCAGCACATCCCCCTTGTGCTGCTCCCGCCACCGGATCACATCCTTCCACTCCGCCTTCTGCGTCTCTTTCTCCTCGCTCGTCTCTGGCTGCGTCACGGAGTAAAAAATCGCTCCTCCATCCGCGCTCCACGCATACGCATGCACATCCAGCTTTTCCGTATACAAGGGCAGTGCCTCGCCGCCGCTCACGGCAATCACCCACACCCGGCTCGCCTTCGCATCGTCGCCCGCGCTTCCATCCGCGCCGGCGCTCTCACCCGGCAGCGCGCGGTCGCTCACAAACGCAACCCACTTTCCATCCGGGCTCCATTGCGGATTCTCCTCGCTCCCCGAGTGCGTCAACGGCTTCAGCCCCGCGCCCGCCGTCCACAGCCAAAGGTCGCTCCTGAAAATATTGTTCTTCCAGTCCGGAGCTTCCGTGCCAATCACCGCAGCGCTGCCATCCGGCGAAAGCCGCGCCGCGGTAATCTCGGTTGCGTTCATGAATTCATCCAGCGAAATAGCGGGCTTCGATGTTTGACCGGCAGCCGTGCCGCAAACCACCGCCGCGGCAGTCAGAAGAGAACAGGCAATTGGAAATCGCATAGCAGCACTATACCGCCATGCCGCCTCGCATTTTCACCGGGGGCTTCAGCAACCCGTTTTCACGGGCAACTCAGCTCTTCCTCATCGCCCTCAATCAAAACCTGTCCGCCAAACTCCTGCGTCTTCTGGATCACCCGGTTGCCTTCCGCCAGCGCCATTCCATCCACAGACCGCAGCGTGTACTTGCCCTCATGGCCCAGATGGGTAAACACGTTGTACTCCACCGTCACCAGCGGCTTGTTCTCCCGGGCCAACCGCTCCCGAAGGCTCGGCAGATCCACCGCCGTATAGCAGTAGCTGTCCCCCACCCTGCGGTAGAGCACAGTGGGCCGGTCGTCGGACCGTGCCTCAGAAACAACCTGACCCCAGGGCGCCTTCCCATCCAGCGCCACGCTCATCTCGTACCTGCGGATCAAAACACGGTTCCAATTCAACAAAATCACAGCAGCAACCACCACCGACGACAAGACAATCGTCGTGCACAAGAGAGTCATCTCACTGAATCTTGGTTTTTCAGCTGGCATGGTTTTATGGAGTTTGTCTGGTGAAAGAATAGTCGCTTCAGGCAGGCAGGTGAATAGCGCTTTCGAGTAATTCTCTTAAAAATTTATCGACGTCTCTGCCAGCCCGACGCAACCCACCGCTCCGGCAGCGCACAATCGAAATTTGCAATTCTCGAAATAGCCGCCTATCATCACTCCATGATCGGATTCGCCTGTTGCCCGTGTTGTTCGCTGCTCACCGCGGCCCGGCCAGCCTGTTGACTCCAGTTTAGGAATCAGGTTTCCATCCGCCCGCGGTTCAGCCATAGCTGACGCGGGTTTTCTATTTTCTGAAGGTGATTTTCAAAGACATGACCGATGCAGTAGCAAAACCCGAGACCAAAGCCCAGCGCTCAGAACGCCTCAAGCTAGCCAAAAATCCCTGGGAAGCATTCGATGAAGTCCGCCAGTTCGCCCGCCAGGGCCGCTCGAGCGTAGTCCCCGAGTGGGCCTCGCTTTACTTCAAGTGGTGGGGCGTCTACACCCAGGGCGACGGCGTCGGAGCCACCGGCGGCAAAGGCGGAGAAGGTCTCGCCTCGGACTACTTCATGCTCCGCATCGGCATTCCCAACGGAATCCTCACCGCGCATCAGACACGCACCATCGGCGGCCTCGCCCGCAAATACGCCGGCAACCTCGCCGACATCACCACCCGCCAGAACATTCAATTCCACTGGCTCACCATCGAAACCCTCCCGGAAGTAGTCGATGCACTCGACGCCATCGGCCTCTCCCCCAAAGGCGCATGCGGAGACGTAGTCCGCAACGTAACCGGCTGCCCCCTCGCCGGCATCTCCGGCGAAGAGTTGATCGACGCCTCACCCATCGCAGAAGAGATCGCGCATCTCCTCACCGCCAACCCCGACTTCTACAACCTTCCGCGCAAATTCAAAATCTCTGCCACCGGCTGCCCCCACTGGTGCACCTATCCAGAGATCAACGACATCGGCCTCACACCCGCCCGCAAAAACGGCGAAATCGGCTTCAGCCTCCGCGTAGGCGGCGGCCTCTCCAACGAGCCGCACCTCGCCGAGCGCCTCGATGTCTTCCTCCGCCCCGACCAGGCCGTAGCCGCAGTCCGCGGCGTAGCAGAAATCTTCCGCGACCAGCAGGGACTCCGCGAAAGCCGCGACCGAGCGCGCCTCAAATATCTCTTCATGAAAGAAGGCTGGACCGCAGCCAGCTTCCGCGAAGAACTCCAGCGCCGCCTTAGCTTCACCCTCGAAACCGCAGGCGAAGAAACCATCCCCAGTGACGTCTTCCGCGACCATGCCGGCATCCTCCCGCAGAGCGAACCCGGCCTCAGTTCAGTAGGCGCAGCAGTCCTCCGTGGCCGCCTCACCGGCGAGCAACTGGAAGCCGCCGCCGAGCTCTCCGAGCGCTTCGGCAAAGGCCGCCTCCGCGCCACCGTCTCGCAAAACCTCATCTTCCTCGACATCCCCAACGCCCGCGTAAGCGAGCTCGTCAGGGAACTGAACCAGCTCGATCTCCAAGTCGATGGCTCCGTCTTTTGGCGCGGCGCAATCGCCTGCACCGGCACGGAATTCTGCAAACTCGCCATCACAGAAACCAAAGGCTTCGCCCGCTGGTTGGTCGGCGAGATGGAAGAACGCCTCCCGCAATTCGATCAGCAGCTCCGCCTCCACGTCACAGGCTGCCCCAACAGCTGCGGACAGCACTGGATCGCCGACATCGGCATGGAAGGCAAAAAGATCAAGCACGAAGGCAAGCTGACCGACGCCTATTACTTCTGCCTCGGCGGCGCAGTGGGCCAGCACGCAGGCTTCGCGCGTCCCGTAGGCTATCGCTGCCTCGCCACAGACGCCCCCGAATCCATCGAGCGTCTGCTGCGCCAGTATCTGGCCAGCCGCAACACAGACGAAAACCTCCGCCAATGGTTCAGCCGCCACAATAACGACGAACTGCGCGCCCACCTGGCCGGCGAAGTGGTAGCAGCAGTAGAACGCGACAAACCAACCGGCCCAGTGCCACACAGCGTAGCCGACTAACAGAATCATGTGCCCCATCCATTCGCGCATTTGCGAATGGGTGGGCGGGAACAAACGAACAGTCTTAATGATCAACACAGATTTATGTGCCCCATCCATTCGCGCATTTGCGAATGGGTGGGATTGAACAAACGAACAGTCTCACGGATAAACACAGAATGATGTGCCCCATCCATTCGCGCCCTTTGCGAATGGGTGGGCGGAGACAAACGAACAGTCTCACGGATCAACACAGAACTATGTGCCCCATCCATTCGCGCATTTGCGAATGGGTGGGCGGGAACAAACGAACAGTCTCATGGATAAACCCAGAACTATGTGCCCCATCCATTCGCGCCCTTTGCGAATGGGTGGGATTGAACAGAATTAAAGGACTGAAATGAGCCAGCTCCCCATCTTTCTCCAACTCGACGGACGAACCGGCCTAATCGTAGGCGCCGGCACAGTCGCATTGGAAAAGATCGGAACCCTGCTCAAAACCGGCATCCGTCTCCGCGTGGTAGCCCCAGAAGCCCGCGAAGAAATCCAAACCCTCGCCGCTGAAGACAAGCTAGACTGGATCCCCACCACCTTCGCGCCATCCCACCTCGAAGGCATCTTCATCGCCATCGCCGCCACCAGCACACCCGAAGTAAACGCCGCAGTCTATCAATCCGCAGTCCAGCGCGGAGTCCTCTGCAACAGCGTAGACGACATTCCCAACTGCGACTTCTTCTTCGGCGCCATCGTGCAGCGCGGCCCCTTGCAGGTCGCCATCTCCACCAGCGGAGAAAGCCCGGCATTCGCCCAGCGCCTGCGCCGCCAGATCGACGCGCTACTGCCGCAAACCATCGGCCCCTGGCTCACAGAGTTAGGCGCGCAGCGCCGCGAAATCCTCGCCACACTCCCCGCCGGCGAAGCCCGCAAAGCCCTGCTCCATGCGCTGGCCAACCAACCTATCCCATCGGCGGAATCCCATCCGGGCAAGGTCTACCTCGTCGGCGCAGGCCCCGGCGATCCGGACTTGCTCACCGTGCGCGCCACCCGCCTCATCCAGTCCGCACAGGTCATCCTGCATGACGATCTCGTCCCCCACGCAATCCTCTCGCTCGCCCCGCAAGCCGAAATCGAAAACGTAGGCAAGCGCTGCGGCCACAAAAACATTACGCAACAAGAGATCAACGCGTTAATGGTCGCGCACTCCCAGGCGGGCCGCTCCGTAGTGCGGCTCAAAAGCGGTGACCCGCTCATCTTTGGCCGAGCCGCCGAAGAGATGGCCGCACTCCGCGACGCCGGAATCTCCTTTGAAGTAGTTCCGGGCATCACCGCAGCCTTCGCCGCCGCAGCAGCCGTGCCGTTTTCGCTCACAGATCGCCACTCCGCATCCAGCGTCATCTTCTCCACCGGCCATCACGCGCAGTCGCACAATGACGCACCGCTTCCCGCAAAAGAAGATGCCACCCGCATCGTCTACATGCCCGGTCGCGATCTCAAACTGCTGGCCGCCGAGTGGCTCAGTGAAGGTCTCCCCGCGGATCTCCCCTGCCTCCTCGTTTCGCACGCAGGCCAGCCCAGCCAGCAGGTGCGATGTACCACCCTCGCCGCCCTCGGCGATGAAGCGCCCATGCCCGCACCCAGCCTGCTTCTCGCAGGTTGGGCAGTAGGCCAAACCGCAGCCCGGCAACTGGCCGCGGTCAACGCTTCCATCCAACTCTGAATCACGCAATCTAAAAATCGCAACTGGAGAACATCATGTCTCAACTCCCTGTGAAACGCAGCGGAATCCCGCTCGACGTGTACGCCGTAGCGCTCGCACTCCTGCTGGCGCTGCTCGTCCGCTTCAATCTCATCCCGGCAGTCAAGTGGTAAAGCGCGCATTGCCGCCATCCCCGCACCGCCACTCATAGCCTGCAAGGAGATTTCCATGGCAACATCCGTCAATGCCGCATCCGCAACCAGCCTCGATCGCTCCGCAAATCCCGTCCTGCGCTTCGCAGCCCTCATTCCGGGCCTGCTGCTGCTCGTAGCCGTCGGCTACGCCGGCAAGTTCATCGAGCAGTCCATCAACGGCTACACCAAAGCCAATCACATCCCCTTTCCAAACATCGAATACGTGCTCTGGGCCATCGTCATCGGCCTCATCATCGCCAATACCGTCGGCGTGCCGCGCGTCTTCCAGGCCGGCGTAGCCACATACGAGTTCTGGCTGAAAGCCGGCATCGTACTGCTTGGCTCGCGGTTCCTGCTCGGCGATCTCGCCAAGCTCGGTCCCGTTGCGCTCACCTTGGCCGGCATAGCCATCACGCTTTCGCTTGTCTTCATGCACCTGCTGGGCCGCAGCTTCAAGCTCAAGCCCAAGCTCACCTCGCTGCTCGCCGTCGGCTCCTCCATCTGCGGCGTCTCCGCCATCATTGCCGCCAAGCCCGCCATTGATGCCGATGACGAAGACGCCTCCTACGCCATCGCAGCCATCCTGGCCCTCGGAGCCATTTCTCTCTTCGCCTTTCCCGCCATCGGCCACGCTCTGCATCTCAGTGACAAGGCCTACGGCCTCTGGACCGGCCTCGCAGTCGATAACACCGCGGAAGCCACAGCCGCAGGCGCTCTCTATTCTGACGCCGCGGGCAAGTTCGCAGTGCTCGCCAAAACCACCCGCAACGCCCTCATCGGCTTCATCGTCCTCGGCTACGCCATCTACTGGGCCTCACGCGGACAAGCCCAGACCGTCAGCAACAAAGCCGCCTTCCTCTGGCAGAAATTCCCCAAGTTCGTCCTCGGCTTTCTGCTCATCTCGCTTCTCGCCACCGTGGGCTTCTTCACCAAGCCGCAGATCGGCAGCCTGGCAAATCTCTCGCGCTGGGCATTTCTGCTCACCTTTGCAGGCGTGGGCCTGCGCACCAGCTTCCGCGAACTGGGCAAGCAAGGCTGGAGGCCTTTCGCCGTCGGCGCCATCGGAGAAGTCTTCATCGCCCTGGTAACCCTCGGCCTCGTCTATGGAGCGGACCGATTCTTCCATCTCTGAGAATCGCTGGGCAATCTGCCTCAACCTGGCTGGGCCGGTCCCCTTCAGAACCGGCTCAGCCCGTCGGGCTCAATCTGTCCGGCTCAGCCAGTCGCGAGCACCAGCAGCCGCCACGAAAATTCTTAAGATAATTTGCACCTTAATTCGCCAATTCTGTCACAATAGAAACATAGACAAATCACATAGCACTTAAAGTGAATGGAATGAGCAGGAAAGCGCGCATTTTCGTGCGAAAAATTCCCCGCAAATTCCCCGGAAATTGCCGGAAAATTCCGCCCTTTTTTCTAGCGTAAGCAGTTGATTCATTTGGATTTACAGTCCAAAACGGAAGAAAAAATTCATCACACGGTAAAACTTCTTTACTTCTGTACAAACCAGCTTCCGCTCAAACGCAGCGGTCAACCGGCTGAAGGCATAGATTCGTATCACATTACGATACGAATCTTGCAGCAGAAGCAACGGCAAGCCGGCAAATCGGACCCTCGCCGCTCCATCTTCCCATCACCGTATCAAGTTCGTTCCTCTTCCTTTTCCTTGCTGCCAGCGCATCCTCGCGGCATGTAATATGGTGCGAACTTTAAGAGAGACCGCCACGCGCAAACGCGCATATGGATGAAGCGTCCAGAAACGCCAGGTCCCGGCGGCAGGGAGTCGTATGAGTTCTTTTCGGAGGCAGTTGACCTTGAGTCTTGCGGCAGGGCTGTGTCTGGCCCTGGCATCCTGTGGTGGCGGTTCAGGCTCCAAAACACCCCCGCCACCCACCACCTACACGCTTACGGTAAGCTCCACAAACCCAGCCAGCGGCGTCCAGATCTCGTATACGGAAAACGGCAGCAACGCCGCGCAGAATGGTAAAACCAGCTTCACCATCACCGCAGATGCCGGCACAGCCGTAGCGCTCTCCGCGCCCTCCTCGGCCAGCGGCAACAGCTTCTCCTCGTGGACGGGATGCACCAGCGCCAGCACTACCACGTGCAACGTAACTCTAAGCGCCAACACTGCCGTCACAGCCAACTACAAGGCTGCCGCAGTGGGCTCGGTCACCATAACGCCCAGCCCCGCCTCGGCAATCCTGGGCGGCACAGTGCAATTCAGCGCAACCGTAAGCGGCTCGGCAGTGACAAACAGCGCTGTCACCTGGGCTGTAGCCGCGCCCTCCGGCAGTTCTCTCAGCCCCGGAACCATTACATCGGGCGGTCTGTACACCACGCCCTATCCCGCGCCCGCCACCGTCACGGTCACAGCCACCAGCGTGCAGGACACAACCGTCTCCGGCAGCGTGACCGTAACTCTGAATAGTCCTGCCAAGGCATCCGGCCCCGCGCTCAGCGTCGATGTAAGCAACGAAACACATGCCATCAATCCGTACATCTACGGAATCAACGGCTATCTTCTCGACCCAGCCTCAGAAGTCACCGCGAATCCCTCCATCGTGCGCTGGGGCGGCGACGCCACTTCACGCTACAACTACAAGCTCAACACCACCAACTCCGCCAGCGACTATTACTTTGAAAACTTCTCCGGCGAAGGCGGCATGTGGGGCGGCGGCAACTACACAGGCTTCATTACGGCTTCGTCCGATGCCGGTATCCAGTCACTGATGACCATGCCGGTCCAGGGATGGGTATCGAACAGCTCAACCACCGCCTGCAGCTTTACGCAATCCCAGTTCCCCGGCCAGACCAGCTATAACGGCTCCTGCGGAAGCGGCATTGTCCCCGAAGGAACCAATGGCTGCACCAACTCCGGCGGCTGCGATCTGTATGGCGATACCGCAGGCACAATCGCAGCACTCACCAGCATCGCCAACCCTGCACCCACACCTCCATCCGCAAGCAACGCCACACTGGCATGGGCGCAGGCCACATGGGCCGGCGGATGGGTCAGCTCTATTCTTTCCAACTACGGAGCCGGATCCAGCGGCAAGTCCGTAGCCATTTGGGATCTCGACAACGAGCCCGCCTGGTGGGATGCCGTACACCGCGATGTGCACCCCGTCGCTTCCACCTATGACGAAGTAACCAACGGTGGCATCGGCACAGCATTGGCCATCAAGACGGTGGACCCAACAGCGCAGGTCAGCGGCCCGGTCATCGATTATTGGTGGAATTACTTCTACTCCAAGAAGGATATTGAATCGGGCTGGGGCACTGGTTCGCCATGTTATGAACCGTGGAGCAATCCCGTGGATCGCAATGCCCACGGTGGCGTCCCCATGATTGAGTACTATCTCCAGCAGATGGCCGCTGCGGAAAAGACTTACGGCGTCCGCCTGTTGGACTATCTCGACATTCACGCCTACATGGCAGCAACCTACAACGGAAATTCCGTTGGATTCGCCGCCGCGGGCGACACGGGAGTACAGCAGGCACGCATGAATTCCACCCGCGCCTACTGGGATCCAACCTATACCGACCCGAATCTCCCGCAACCCAACTACACAACCGATTCGAATTACACCTCAAGCTGCAACACGCCGCTGCAGGCGCCGCAGGCAATTCCCATGCTGCTCGGCTGGGTGGCAAAGGATTATCCCGGCACCAAGGTGTCTATCGACGAGTACAACTTCGGCGGCCTCGAGTCCATCAACGGAGCCGTCACCCAGGCCGATGTTCTCGGGATCTTCGGCCGCGAAGGTCTCGATATGGGCATGTTCTGGCCCACCACAAACGACCTCCAGCAAATACCGGGCAACTTTGCCTTTGCCATCTACCGCAACTACGACGGCAAGCAGTCCACCTTTGGCGATATGGCTCTCAATTCCTCCAGCGCAGATCAATCGCAGCTGGCAGTCTACGGAGCTCTGAGGAGCAAAGACGGCACAGTCACCATCGTAGTCATCAACAAATCCTTTGGTGATTTAACCGCGACTCTTTCCGTCAATGCGCTGTCGTCCTCCACAACCTCGGCACAGTCGTACCTGTACAGCAACGCCAACCTGACCCAGATTGTCGGGCCAACTGCCGTCACCGTAACGCCGCCTTCGGGAAGCGTTACCAGCAGCACCATCAGCGCAACCTTCCCGGCACAATCCATCACTCTGCTTACCATGGCTAAGTAGCCGCGGCTCAACCAGCAGCCCGCCGTTATACTGAAATGTTTGCAACGGCGGGCACTGGCAGCTGCCAATAGCTCGCGGGAAGAGAGTGTAAGGTTGGCTCAGGCAGAAATAGGCATCATCGGCGGCAGCGGGCTGTATTCCATGCCCGGATTTTCGGATATTCATGAAGAACGAGTCGAAACACCCTTTGGCGACCCCTCTGACGCATTCGTATTGGGCACGCTCGAGGGACGCAAGGTAGCATTTCTCGCCCGGCACGGGCGCGGCCACCGCATACTCCCCTCGGAGCTGAATTTCCGCGCCAACATCTACGCCTTCAAGAAGCTCGGCGTCGAGCGAATTCTCTCTGTTTCTGCAGTAGGCTCGCTCAAGGAAGAGCATAAGCCAACCGATTTTGTCGTTCCCGACCAGTTCATCGATCGCACCTTCCATCGCATCAGCACCTTCTTTGGGGAAGGTATAGTAGGCCACGTAGCATTCGGCGATCCCGTCTGCGCCACCGTTGCAAAGACCGCCGCAGAAGCCTGCGCGACAGCCAATGTCGTAGGCAAGCTGGGTGGAACGTATGTCTGTATGGAAGGCCCTCAGTTTTCCACCAAGGCAGAATCGAACCTGTATCGTAGCTGGGGCGCAGATGTGATCGGCATGACCAATCTGCAGGAAGCCAAACTCGCCCGTGAAGCAGAGATTTGCTATGCCACGGTTGCGATGGTAACGGACTACGACTGCTGGCGTGAGGGGCATGACTCCGTCACCATTGAAGAGATTGTCGCCGTTCTGCACAAAAATGCCGACAACGCGAGCCGTGTGGTGAAGGCTGCGGTTGCCGCAATGCCAAAGGAACGAAACTGCGCATGTGCCTCGGCAGCGCAATATGCAGTGCTCACACAGCGGGACCTGATTCCCTCTGCAACCAAGGAAAAGCTCAAGCTGCTCTTCGGAAAATATTTCGACTGATTCATACCTTTTTTAACAGCGCGGATTCCTACACACCAGGAGAAACGAAATGGCCATTACCGTCGTCGGCAGTGTTGCATTCGATACCATTGAGACTCCCGCCGGCCGCCGCGAGCGCTGCCTCGGTGGCGCCGCAACGCATTTTTCACTTGCCGCCAGCTTCTTCACCGACGTGCGCGTAATCGCGGTGGTCGGAGAAGACTTTGGCCCCGAGCAGGAAGAAGTCTTCAAGAAGCGCGGCATCAACACCGTAGGCATTGAGCGAGCAACAGGAAAAAGCTTCTTCTGGGAGGGGTCGTACCTCGACAACCTCAACGAGGCTAAGACGCATAATACGGAGTTGAATGTCTTCGGCTCGTTTCAGCCCAAGATTCCCGACTCCTATCGCGATTCCGAATATCTATTCCTGGCCAATATCGATCCCGTTCTGCAGAAGCGTGTGCGCGAGGCCATGCCCGGCGTAAAGCTCGTAGCCGGCGACACCATGAATTACTGGATTAAGGATCACAAGCCTGCATTACTTGAAGTCCTCAAAGGCTTGGACATCCTCGTCATCAACGACGCGGAAACCAGGATGCTCGCTGGCATGAGCAGTCTGGTAAAGGCCGCTCAGGAAGTCATGTCGTATGGACCGCGCATGCTGGTAGTCAAGCATGGGGAATACGGCGCGACGCTGTTTCACAAGAAAACTCCAGACGGCGAAGGTGCAGAGCGCACCTTCCGCGCTCCTGCGCTGCCGTTGGAAGAAGTGGTAGACCCAACCGGCGCAGGCGATAGCTTTGCCGGCGGCTTCTTCGGATATCTTGCCTCCCAGCCACAACTGACACCCGGTGTTCTGCGCCGCGCCATCTTCTATGGCAGCGTGATGGGGTCTTTTGCGGTAGAAAAATTCGGCACCGACCGGATTGCAAACCTTACCCGCGAAGAGATCGACGAGCGCTTCGAAATCTTCCGCGTACTCACGCATCTTGACTGACCATCCTCCAAGCCGCACCGAACTCTACGCGGTCCTGGCGTCCTGTACCGTGGTATCGCTGGCGGCCATTGCGTGGAGCTGGCAGCACGGAGCCATGCTCAACTACGGAGACGCGGTAGCGCATCTCCATATTGCGCGGCGAGTCCTGGACTCGCACCGGCCTGGGCTTACGCAGCTTGGCTCAGTGTGGCTGCCTCTGCCGCATGTGCTCTTAATGCCCTTCGTTGCGGTATACGCCTGGTGGGCAAATGGAGCCGCCGCTCTCATTCCATCGGCGCTTGCATGGCTTTTCTCATGCGTGGGTTTATACCGGTTGGCGCGTAAATGGCTTCCAGCCGCGCCCGCCGCTGTCGCGCTTGCATTCTTTGCGTTGAACCCGAATCTGCTCTATCTGCAGACCACAGCAATGACGGAGCCTCTCTTCGTGTGCGAGATGGTTTGGACGGCGCTCTGGCTTGTGGAATGGCGTGCCGCGCTACACTCCGACGACAAAGATGCCGGGAACCGGCTGCTCTGGCGCATCGCGCTCATCCTCGTCGCCGCGGTGTATACGCGCTACGACGGATGGATCATGGCGCTGCTGGCATGGTGCGCCATCGGCATCGCGCTATTGCGCCGCGGTCGACTGCGGTCGAAGACCTTTTGGCTCGCGAGCGTGGTGGTAATTGCAGCCCCGCTTGCCTGGTTTGTTTACAACGCCACGGTTTTTGGGGACTGGCTCGATTTCATGCGTGGACCCTATTCGGCCCGCGCAATTGAAATGCGAACCGCTACCACTGGTTCAGGGCCTCCCCATCCGGGCTGGCATAACCTCTGGGTTTCCCTCATCTTCTATGGGAAGTGTGCAGAGATGGACGCAGCCGCTCTTGCCTGGGGCAACATCCTGCTGATCGTAAGTATTTTGGGAGCTATCTGCGCGTGGTTTCTGGCGCGCAAGCGTGCATTAGCTTGGGCGTCTCTGCTACTGCTGCCCCTTCCGTTTTATGCGTATTCCATCGCATACGGATCGGTTCCCATTTTTCTTCCCGTCTGGTGGCCGCATTCCTGGTACAACACCCGTTACGGACTTGAAATGCTGCCTGCATTCGCCCTTTGCCTGGCGTTTGCGACTCACTTCGTCGTCTCGGCGACGCGCGAATTTAAACCGCGTCTTGCAAGCCCTGTTGGTATGCTTTTACTCCTTGCGGTCTTCCTGAACGGAGCGCTCATGCTGCGCGAAGGCCCTCCCGTTTATATCGAGGGCACAAAAAACATAGAAGCGCGCAGATCCTACGAAGCCGAAATTCCTGCAGCCTTGCGCGCGTACCTGCAGAAGAATCCCAACGGCATCATTCTCATGGACACCTCTGTGTACCCACAGATTGTCGCCTTCACCGGCATCCCTCTCAGGCAGACGATTAACGAAAGCGACAAAGAGTTTTACCGCGCCGCCCTGGCTGCACCAGCGCAGCATGCAGCGTTGGTGCTGGCCTTTGACGGCGATGAGGTCGACCGCGCAGTGCATACTCATCCCCAGGGGCTCAAGCAGGTGCAGCGCTTTACGGCTCCCTGGCAACCTGCAGCCTCACTTTACGTCTCAGCTACCCCTGGTGCGACAACCTCGGCGGCTGTGCTTGAGCGGTGATAGCATCGGTCAAGGAAACAGCACAGTGACGGCGTTGGCACAGTTCGGACAACCATTTAACTTCTCATGGCTGCAACAGCTCGGCGTCCTGGATGGCGCAATCGGACGCCTGCTCGTGGCCTGCGCCCTGGGCGGTCTTGTCGGACTGGAGCGCGAATTTCACCGCAAAGCGGCCGGCTTGCGGACCAATATGCTCATCTGCATGGGAAGCGCGTTCTTTACGCTGCTCTCGGGGGTCCTCGCAGGGGATGTTGGAACGAACCGGGGACAAGTGGCTTCGAATATTGTGCAGGGGATAGGATTCCTCGGTGCTGGCCTCATTCTGCACACCAGCAATCGCGTCAACGGCCTCACCAGTGCAGCCAGCGTTTGGGTGATCGCTTCGATAGGCATGGCCTGCGGAGCCGGACTGTATGCGCCTGCCATCGCTGCGGCACTACTGGTCATATTCGCTCTAACGGTGGTTGGTTTCCTTGAGCATCGCGTAAACCTCAAGGGATATTCGCTCATCTACGAAGCACGTGGAAATGACCAGTCGCAGATGCTCACATCGATTCTTGGTGCAATGGACAAGGCTGGCCAACGCCTCTCTAGCGTTCAAAAAGATGAGATCGGCGGGCTGCAACGTGTCACCTTTTCCCTGTTAGCCCCAAAAAATAAGCACGAGCATCTGTGCGCGCAGCTTGACCATGAGCCTTCCATCAGCAAGCTGCTTACATTTCGCGATCCGGAGGAAGATTGATTCCCTTTACTAAGGCACACGCCTGCGGCAACGATTTTCTTATCGTTACTCAAGATGCAGCCGCAGGTCGTGATTGGGCAGAGCTCACCCGTCGTCTCTGTGCGCGCAACACCGGCATAGGCGCGGATGGCATAGAGTTTTTTTCCTGGGATAGCAGCAAGCCGGAAAAGAAAGCCGGCCGCATTCGTTTGCATAACGCGGATGGATCGATAGCCGAAATCAGCGGCAACGGCACCCGCTGTGTGGCCGCCTGGATGGCTGAGGCGAGGAACGCAAAAGCAGGTGACACGCTGGAGATTGAGACGGACGCAGGGCTTAGGCTCTGCCATATAAACGCCGTTCACAACAGTGACGGTTACACAGCGGAGATTACCACTGGCATGGGTGTGCCTAAGCTTGCTTCGCGCACAGTCGTGGTTCCCGGAGGAGCGCAGGTTACGGGCACTGAGGTTTTCACTGGCAATCCCCACTTTGTCATCGTTGTCGACAATCCTGAGTTTGCAGTGGACGGACAGAGCTGGCAGAGCATTGGGCAGACGATTTGCGGACATCCGGATTTTCCGCGTCAAACCAACGTCGAATTCGTACACGTACTTGGGCCTTCAGAGATCGAGATCCGCATCTTTGAGCGTGGTGTTGGTCCAACGACCTCTTCTGGTACAGGTACCTCGGCATCGGCTGCAGCAGCCATCGTACAGGGACTCGTACACTCTCCTCTGCGCGTAATAGCTCCAGGCGGCATGCAAACCGTCCGATGGGATACGCCAGATGCAGAACTGCAACTGACAGGGCCGGCAACGCTGATTGCCAGTGGCGAAGCATGGGAGGGATGATGCATCCGGCTCAACTGCTTCGCCCCGCTCCCGTCACCGCCGGGGCAGGCGTCGGCATCATTGCGCCGGCATCCTTCGCGCGGCAAGAACGTTTTACGAGTGGCATGGAACGATTGCGCGCACTGGGCTTTCTTCCACAACCAGCTGAGAATGCGTTGGCGCGAGGGCCGTTATTTTTTGCCGGAACACAGGAGCAGAGAGTTGAGGATCTGCACTCAGCATTTGCAGATCCGCGAACCCAGGCAGTGATGTGCCTGCGTGGCGGCTATGGTTCCAATTACCTGCTGGAGCATATGGATCTAGAACTCATCCGCAAACACCCCAAACCGTTCTTCGCATACAGCGATCTAACGGGCCTTCAATTGCATCTTCTCGACAAGCTTGGATTGCCGGCGTTTCACGGTCCCATGCTGGCAGCCGATTTCTATCTCGAAGACGGTGTGCATCTGCCGAGTTTCCACGCTGCTCTTGCAGGAGAGTTATACAGTGTGGGAGCGTCTGAAGGTTTGCGTCCTCTAAAGTCAGGCTCGGCAAAGGGAACTCTCTATGGAGGGTGTCTCAGCATTCTTGTCGCTATGCTTGGCACGCCGTGGGAGCCGCAGCTGCAAGGCAAGTTACTTTTCATTGAGGATGTAGGCGCAAAGCCTTACCAGATTGATCGCATGCTCTGGCAACTGCGTAAGGCCGGCAAGCTGGAAGGCGTTCCCGGAATTATCTTTGGCGAAATGCTGGATTGTGCTTCGCCCGGATCAGGGCCCGGATCAGACTCCGATCTATTGGACAAGGCCATCCTGAGCGCTCTCGATGGGTTTGCCGGACCAATTGCTATCGGCTTACGCAGTGGGCATGTTTCGCGACAGAATGTCACCCTTACCTTCGGCGTTGCGGCCGATTTGCAAGTCAATGAGGAAGTTGAATTGAACGTATTAGAACCGGCGGTGAGGCAATGAGTGGCACGCCGCGGCATATACATCTCATCGGTATCTGTGGCACAGCCATGGCGTCCCTCGCTGGATTGTTGCAGCTGCAGGGGCATCGCATTACAGGTTCAGATGCGGCAGCGTATCCGCCGATGAGCGACCTGCTGCGTGAATTGGGAATTCCAATCATGGAACCCTATTCAGAGACGAATCTCGATCCCGCGCCCGATCTTGTGGTGATTGGGAATGCGCTTTCCCGTGGCAACCCCGAAATTGAAAAGGTCCTCGATCAGCGGATTCCGTTCATCTCAATGGCAGCACTTCTGCGCGAGGAGTTTCTCAATGGGCGAGAGTCACTGGTCGTAGCCGGCACACATGGCAAGACCACGACAACCAGCATGCTGGCATGGATCTATCAAACTGCAGCGCAATCAAGCCCGCAATTGGAACCATCTTTTCTCATCGGAGGCGTGGCGGAAAACTTCGGCACCAGTTTTCATCTGCGCCCTACGCGCACTTTTATCGTCGAAGGCGACGAGTACGACACAGCCTTTTTCGATAAAGGGCCGAAGTTCCTGCATTATTTTCCGGATGCTCTGATACTCACGCATGTTGAATTCGATCATGCCGACATTTATGCGGATCTTGAAGCGGTGAAGACAGCTTTCAAGCGTCTGGTGAATCTTGTTCCCCGTCGCGGGCGGATTGTAGCTTTCGATGGCAGCACGAATGTGACCGAATGCGTCTCGAAGGCCTTCTGTAAGGTTGAGCGTTATGGATTCAGTGCAGACGCCGATTGGCGCCTGCAAAATCTGCGCTATTCAGACGGTGCAATGCACTGGGAGGTATGGCGCGGTGGCAACATCTGGTCGGCTTTTCAAATGAAGCTGGCCGGCGAACATAACGCATTGAATGCGACCGCGGCAGCAGCACTCGCAGCAGGGCAGGGCATTCCTGTGGATGCAATTCGGCAGGCAATCGCGAGCTTTAAGAGTGTGAAGCGGCGGTTGGAGGTGCGCGCTGAGATCGGCGGCGTAACGATCATCGATGATTTCGCTCATCACCCTACGGCGATCCGTGAAACCTTGAAAGCGTTGCGCGCAGTGTATCCGCAAGGGCGGCTGTGGGCAGTTCTCGAACCGCGTTCCAACACGCTCCGGCGCAGAGTGCTTGCGGATGATTTGATTGAGAGTCTGCGCACTGCGGATCGTGTCATCCTTGCCGGTGTGTATCAGCAGCAGAAGATTCGCGAGGAAGAACGGTTGCATCCGAATGAGATCATTGAAGCCCTGAATGAGGCTGGAACTCCCGCTGCGCTGTATCCCGATGCAAATACGATTGTGGCGGAAATTGTGCCTCAACTTGCCGCGAATGATGTGGTAGCAATTCTTTCCAATGGCGGCTTTGATGGCATCTACGAAAAACTCCCGGTTGCTCTCAAAGCACGGTTAAGCTGAAGCCTGAGAAGTACGAATGATTACGTCACTCATTCTGCTCGTTACAATTGCTGGTCTCGGCGCGCCGGCTGCAGTCGTCCTGTTCCCCTGGACCATAGTTACGGGTAACGCAGATACCCTTTACAATGTGTCGCAATGGATCGTGCGGACGGCATTCCGGCTGGCTCGTATTCGTGTGGAGATAAGTGGTCGTGAATGGGTTCCTGCTGGCACAGCCTGCATCTTCATGTCGAATCATGTCTCGAACCTTGACCCTCCCGCGCTGATTCCGAACTTACCTGGACGGACCGCAGCATTTCTCAAGCGATCCTTGATGAAGATCCCTATATTAGGTTACGGATTCCGGCTGGGCGAATTTGTTCCTGTGGATCGTGACGGCAACGTGGAGAGTGCAAAAGAGAGCGTGGCTGCTGCCCGGCGCGTGCTGGCAAAAGGCATTCACATCACCACCTTCGTGGAAGGAACGCGTTCCCTTGACGGGCGCATGCTTCCATTCAAGAAAGGGCCGTTTTATCTCGCGATGGAATCCGGCGCACCATGCGTTCCGATTTCGATCTTTGGCACGGAGGCTTTGATGCGCAAGGGTAGTTTGAAGGTATATCCCGGAAAGGTGCACATCATTTTTCACGAGCCGATTGACCCACTTAATTTTGCAACACGAGACGAGTTGATGGCGGCAGTCCGGGCCTCGATTGCTTCCGGGTTGCCTGAGTGGATGCGCGGATGAATGATCAGGGTTCGATGTTGGCGTTATAGCCGTCGTTGATCAGCTTCAGACGCATAGCGTCCGCTTCGCTCCGGCTTCCGAATGGCCCAACCTGTACGTGAATCAGGTTGTCACCAGCTTCGGGACGTGCTAATACGGCATAGCCACGCTGACGCAGTGCGCTTACCAGCACTTCGGAGTCGGCCGAGTTCTCGATAGCGGCCACTTGTACTACCCAGGAACCGATCTGGGCGGTGTATTGCGGCAGAGCCGGGTGTGCTGAGGGCGGTGTATTCGCGGGCTTTTGTGAGGGCAGTTCTGAATTCTCAGTTTCCTCAGGATCCGGCTGCGGTGCGGGTTCCTGTGCGGCAGCCGCGGGAGAAAGAGAGGCGGTTTCTTCCTCGGGTGCTGTGCGAGAAGACAACGCGGATGCCGAACGCTTCGACTGATCCTGGACCAGGAGCGTGGCTGCCGTGAGGCTGGAGGAAGCTGTTTTGCCTGAAGAATTCGGCGTCTCACTACGATGGCCGAGAGTGTATCCAGCGATGAAACAGATACAACATAGGACCAGCAGGCCCAGTCCCAGGGCCGTCAGCGTCATGGGTCCCAGCGTGACCTCTCTATCGACTCTCTGATCCTCTACCTTCAATTCGAGTTCTTTTTCCCACTGCATATATCTATGTTGGATGCTCGATTGAGCATTTTGTCTACGTCTTGTCCGTTAGCTTTCCTGCGTCTCCCAGCTTGTTCAACAGGCCAAGCAGTTCGACTGGAAGGGGAAAGACGATCGTGGTGTTCTTTTCGGCGCCGATTTCTGTGAGTGTCTGCAGGTAGCGGAGTTGGATGGTGATGGGTTGCGTGGCTAGAAGGGCGGCGGCGTCAACGAGTTTTTGAGCGGCGTCAAATTCGCCCTCTGCGTGGAGAATCTTGGCGCGTGCTTCGCGAGCTGCTTCCGCTTGTTTGGCCATAGCGCGGAGCATCTGTTCGGGCAGGTCTACCTGTTTCACTTCAACGGAGGTGACTTTGACGCCGAAGGGCTCTGTGCGCTGATCGATGATGGATTGAATGCGGAGGTTGAGCTTGTCGCGATGGCTCAGCAGTTCATCCAATTCGACTTCACCGAGTACGGAGCGGAGCGTGGTCTGCGCGAACTGCGAGGTCTGGTAAACGTAGTTGGCTACCTTGATGGCGGCCAGACTCGGATCGATTACGTAAAGCGTCACGACGGCGTTGACCTTGATGGTGACGTTGTCGCGGGTGATTACGTCCTGCGGCGGTACTTCCAGCACTTCCTGGCGCAGGGATATGCGGATCATCTGATCGAAGGGACGGAAGACGAAGATGACGCCGGGGCCTTTGGGAGTGGGCAGGGCGCGGCCGAGGCGGAATACCACGGCGCGCTCATAGTCGCGGAGGATCTTGATGGAGTTGAAGAGGTAAAGGGCAAGAATGACGAGAATGACCAGAATGGGCAACGGCAGAACTGCAAGGGACATAGACGCTTCCTCACTTCAGGTCGAATTGTATATGGCTGGGTGCTGAAGGCTGTTCGGTTGCCGGCATTGTGTTAGGTGAAAACTATTTTTCGCGGAAATTGGTTACGAAGGGGAATTGGACTTTAGTAACCGACAAGAAGCTATCACTTGCAGGGATTTGTTGCTGGCTCAGCGCGCAGCGGTCCAGGTGGCTTTATTTATGGAATATTTTCAAACGGCAGGTTTTTGCTTGATTCCGGGCTAAATTCACAATTCATGGTGGCGATAGTGCCCATAGTTACTACTTGTGCAGATATCCAAACGCATGGCAGAAGGGCTATGTGCGCGAATAGTAACGAGACCAGGTAACTGCGCATCCTACCCATTTCAAACAAAATTGACAGGGCGCACAACGATGACGCCTCAGCAGGGATGCTTTAGGATGAATGAAAACCATTCAGACAATTTGCGGCATCCAACTGTCCATGATGTATGCAACGGAAGTGGCCAGCAGCCATGCGCAAATGCGAGGAGACAGGCCAATGCATTCTCTGGCTTCGGGCCTAGCTAGCTTTACGTTTATTGGAATGGCGTGCGCGCTGTTCTGTGCTGCGACTTTAGTCGCTTTTGGTATGTGGGTGTCGAGGAAGATATTGAGCACGATTGCGGAAGCAGAATTCAGGGCAGAGGCGCAGAGTCCAGCGAAGCCTTCGGACAATATTCCTTTAGTGCGCCCCTAGATGGGAACTTTTTGTAAGCGATTTGACTGAAAAACATAACGGGGCCGTGGTAAACGGCCCCGTTATTATTTGCTACTGGATTGTTACGGTCAGTGGAGTGGTTCGTGTCAGGCTTCCACTTGAGGCTGAGATAAGGACTGTCATAGTGCCTGTCTGCAGCTTGCTTGACGAACCGCCGCAGCCGACCGCGCCGCCAACCGAGACTGTGAGAAGCAGAAGGAAGAGCAGGTACTTGCGGAGGCGCCTGCGTCCTGTACCAATGCATGCCAGCAGAATCAACTGAAGTGCAAGGAAGATCGGCCAGAAGCGCTGTGGCACGAAGGACGATGCCGCGGTTGAGGCCGTGTTGATTGTGAAGGAGGTGGTTGCAGTGCCTCCTGAGGAAATGGTTGCCTGAGCGGGATTGAAGTTGCAGGTCATGCCCAGCGGCAAGCCCACACAAGCGAACTGCAAGGTACCCGCCAACCCATATTGCGAAGCGGCTTGCAACTGAACGGCCGATGATGGGGTACCGGATTTTACCGTCAATGTACTCGTGGAAAGGGATAGCGTTACATCCGGATTTTCCGCATAGATGGTGATCGCCTGCGCGGTTGAATTCGACGGCGATGATCCATCCGTAGAGGCAAAGGATGCAACGAGCGAATGCTGACCCAGGGCAAGCGTATTGACGGTAACGGTTGCACTCCCCGTCGAATCCAGAGGGACGGTGGACAAGGCGGTTGATCCGTCACGGAATTGCACGCTCCCACCTGCCGGGGCGGATGTGGCAGTTACCACCACCTTTGCCACCAGAGTTACGCTGTCGCCGAGGAGCGCACTGGATGGAGCCTGCAGCGTAGTTGTTGTCGCGTTGGGATTCGAAGAGCCTTGCGCGCTTTTCAGCCCCACTTCAGACGCGGAGCAGATGTTGCCGGGGCTAATCCCGATCAGGTTCGTGTCAGGCGAAAGTCCCTTCTGTGTGGGATAGACGGTATCGAAGTTCAACAAGCTGCTGGATGCGCCGGTGACGGGTTGGTCCATTGGACCGGCGATCGCAACAAACTCATCCATGGAAAAATTCACTTCATCCGGTGCGTTTCCAAAAAGCACGCCCTGGAGGGCTGAATCCATTACCTGTGCCGAAGCGTCTGAGTGACCGACGTTGAGGAAAGGCAGCGAAAACACATACCAATCCTGGTATTGAGGGTCAGCAGAATACCGGAAGGGATACCCGTTGCCCCCACCATACCAGTACTGCAGATACGACGTTCCGCCATAGGTGGGATAAGTGATAGCGACACTGGGAGCAGTCGTGCCAGTAGGTGGCGTCACAATGCCGGGATAGAAAATGTTGCAACTATTGGCGTCACCGCTACTGGTGTAGCCCAGGTCCGGGAGGGTCGATGCGCCGCTCGTCATGTTCCAGTAGTGCACCTGAAAGACCGCAGGGATCAATGACATATACAGGCTCTTCTGCTCGGCGGTGGTGATTTGCAGAATGGCCGTGTTCTGTGCTGCCTGGGTGGGCGAATAGAGCGACTGTGTCGTAATGGACGGGCTTCCAATGGCGTTCAGCTTATTCCAGTCGCCGGTAATGGAATCAAGCGTGGCGTCGAATCCCGCAAGGAACTGACCCTGCAAGGCGAGTCCTGCAAATTGGCCAACCGTGGTGTCCAGTGAGTAGTCGAGCCGTGGGATATCGGCTGTGTTGGACTGATTTCCACTGGAGAGGCCGCCGTCCATGCTGCTGGCGTAGTGGATCATGTCCGCGATGACTCCGATCGCCTTGTCCGCAGTTTTCACATTTGCAGCGGTCACAGCTCCATCGGTGGCAAATGCCACAGCCGGGCCAATATCCCCCAGGATCATGTTGACGATGTGCCAGGGACTGACCTTTACCGGGGTGGTGGTGACGAGAGCGACTGCCTGCTCATTGATATTGGCTTCTACTGTTGAAAATCCCTGTAGGAGAGCAAGAGCGGCGTTGGAGTTACCGGAGGCTACTACGTCCTTGAGATTGGTGGAACCGGAGACGAAATAGTTGAGCACGTTGGTGAGGTCAGCAACTTCGTTATGAAGTTGCGCCGTCACCGCGTAAAAATCGGCAACCGTGAAGTTCAAGACTGTGCCGTCTGGCCCGATCCATACGCAGTTTGGGGTGCTTCCGCAATTCGACGTGGGAAATTTAGCATTCCACGGGTCGAAGGTGTGGATGTCGATCCAGGTGTTCAGAGATCCTGTAAAAAAATAGTGCATGTCATAGGCGAGAGGCGGCTGCACGGCATATTCCGCACCATCCTGACCGAGCTGCCCGATGAAGTACCAGTTGTTGAGCAGATAGAAGCTCATGTATTTGTAGGCGTCTATTTGCCCTGGAAGATCCACGCTGCCATTGAGGGGGCTGGCGAACTCCGGCCACTCCACCGGCTGCTGCGACATGATCAGCCCAAGCTGGAGGTTCGCGTTATCCGTGGTGGTGCCGGTGCCGAAGTCGAGCCCCTGCTCCTGCTGCGTGTGCGAAGGCTCAAAGAGCCCGTGGTTGTCCAGGGCGAAGGTGCCGTGTACGTAACCCGTCTGGCCCTGACGTGAGAGATAGTTCGTGGACAAGACGTTGTGGCCATTCAACGGACCGCCGAGGCCGGGAACGCCGACCATAGTGAATGTGGAGTTGGTTGCGCCGGTTTCCAGAATCAATTTATCGGGAATACCGAAGCGCTGCAGCGCAACGCCATTGGCAGCACTGCCGTTGTCGGATCCATAGGAAGCACCGGTTCCAGCCATCACATTGGGGGGACCCCAGCCCGCAGTGCCGACTGTTGTGAGAATGGCGATTTGCACGTCCGTTACGTTATTCAGCAAACCTGCGAGCTGCGCCATGTTGCCAGGGGAGCCTTGCGCGCCGCCTGTGGCAACGAATGTTCCGCAATTCGGAACCAGGATGACACCGTTCGACGTGGAACCTTGCGCGCAGCCCGGGGCTGTAGCGAGTGTGTTTCGATCCAGTACCAGGAGCCAGAAGCCGGTGGCGTTGGAGGCTATGGTGGGGGGCGAGTACACCACGCTATATCCAGGCGCGCTGGGTGCGTTGTTGATGGTAACTGAGGCTTGAGCCGCGGTCTGGCCGGGCTGGACCATGAATTCGACATTGCCGCTGGGCTGGAAGTTGTAGTTGCCTGAGGCGTCTTCAACCAGCATGCCCGTGGCATGCGCATGTGCGGAAGCTTCATTGTTGCGGCTATCCGTGTAGTTTTCAAAGGCTGAGCCGGATTCGGCTCCCAACACGCCGATGGCCATATATCCGTCCGGTACATCGGCAGTGCCAACTCCGCCATCGCCGGGGGTGCAGCCACTTCCGCAGTTATACGTTCTGCCACCGATGTAATAGGTAGAGAACGCGCCGGTGGCGGAACCTGCGTCAGTGTTGTAACCCTGGTTTGTGCCGACTATGACGATGTCATTGAGCTTTGGTGAGGCTTGCGCCAATCCTGCCAGGTAGGAATTGAGGGCGCTGCTACTCGCGAAGCATTGAGGCGAGCTTTCAGGGGCAGATGTCTTCTGCTCCAGTGTTTGCCGGTCAACGATGATGACGCTGTAAATCTGGGTGCCACAACTGCCGGTGGGTAGGTTCTCCAGTGTGCCGATCTGGACCCAGTTTGATTCGGGAGTGGCTCCGCCATAAGACAGCGTGGTGAATGCAACGGTGGGCGGCAGGAAGCTGCTTGCTGTGGGCAGGCCGGTGTCTGCGGCGGTGACGCTGCTTTTGCTCAGAGACAGAGTGCGGAGCCCTTTTGGGGGCTGTGTTGGCTGGGCGCCGGGGAATCGGATGCGCGAGCTGGATGCTGTTCCGTTCTGATTTTTTGCTGTGGCGTAGAGGACGTTCTTGCTGTCGCGCAGACCGTCGTTCTCTGTGAGCACTGCTGAGAGGCAGACGCCGGCGCTGCCGGAGCAGGCTGCCTGGTGAAATGAGTCGCTTACGTCTTTGCCATTGAGGACGGCTTTGACTGACTCTGTGCGGGTGCCAGCGGGGAACTGAAGCTTTATGGTTCGGCCAGCGGCGTTATTGCTCTGTGCTGCAGGAAGCGTGATCAGGGCCCGGTTTTGGGTTGATGCGGCAGAGACTGACTGCTGTGTCTGCGCAAATGCTGAGTATGAGCTTGCCAGCCCCGCTACGAGGCTGACCAATGTACAAAGCTTGCGAAGGCTTTCCATGAATAGTTCCCCTTTTTGAGTGTGGAGTCAACCCTAAAAGGCTTCGAACCGGGCAGGTTGATAAGAAGATTATCCGTGGAAAGCGATGCCATTGATATATGTGGTAACGCATGTTGATGTGTGTGGTAACGCATGGATTTGCTGATTTGGAGGGAAGTTCCGGTGTGGCGGATTATTGGATGAAGGCGGCACGCGATGGAATCGCGATTGGAAGACGCTGACCCACCGCGATGTGGAGGCGGGGATCAGCGAGAAGTTGGCGGGCTGCTCTGTTACTCAACCGTTCTGGGATTCGGATTCTTCGATCACCGCGCGCATCCAGTAATCTCCCTCGCTGTCGACTTCGATGCCGTGGACTTCACGCTCGAAGCCGGGGAAGCGCTTGCCGAATTCTTCCATGGCGAGGATGAGCTTGATAACAGGTGACTCGGCGCTGCCGAGTCGCTCGCCGGGCATGGACATGGGGATGCCGGGAGGATATGGCACGAGCATGACGGCTGCCAGGCGGCCTGCCATTTCGCGGAAGGGAAGGCTTTCGGTCTCGCGGCGCACAAGTTTCTGATAGGTCTGCGCGGGTGTGAGCACGGGGTCGAAGTCTTCGTCGCATGCGGCGTTGACGAGGCCGGCGAGATCGAGCTCGATCATTGCCTTGTGCATCTCGTCGCAAAGCTCTTTGAGAGATACGTTGCGATAGCGGGCGGGGAAACGCTGGACGAGTTCGGGGAGCGCATCGTCGAGGAGCGCTTCCGAGTCGTAGAGGCGCTTGAATTCGAAGAGATTTTCGAGCAGGCTGCCCCACTTGCCCTTGGAGGTTCCGACGGAGAAGAGTACGAGCACTGTGTAATCGCCGGTGCGTGCGATTTCTACGCGGCGTGAGTCGAGGAATTCCGTGAGGATGGCTGCGGGGATGCCCCAGTCACCGATTACGCCCTGGGCATTGACGCCGGGACAGAGGATGGTGACCTTGGTGGGGTCGAGCATGCAGTAGTCATCCGGCGAGTCTTCATCCTGATAGCCGTGCCATGCGTCGCCGTGCTTGAGGGTCCAGCAACTGGGCTCGCTGGCGAGCAGCTCATCTTCCGCTTCTTCAAAGAGAATTTTTTCGCCGGTTGCCGGATCGATCACATATTCCGGTTGATAGATACCGAAGAACCATGCGTCGCCGTTTTCCGCAGTGGTGCGGAGGCGATGTGCGATGGAGCTCATGGCCTGACGGAAGCTGATGGCGTCTGCGAGGGTTTCTTCCATCAAGGTGGTGCCGGCGGGCTCGTCCATCATGGCTGCGGCAACATCGAGCGAGGCGATAAGTGGATAGAACGGCGATGTTGTGCCGTGCATCATGAAGGATTCATTGAACTGATCGAAGTCGAGCGGGGCGCGATCCGATAGCTTGACGTGGATCATGGAGCCCATGGAGAAGGCCGCGAGCATCTTGTGCGTGGACTGCACGGAGAAAACCGTGGGGCGATCCTTCATGTCTTCCGGCACGCCCATGGCGTAGCGGCCGCGATAGATGGGGTGGAACTTGGCGTAGGCGTACCAGGCTTCATCGAAGTGGATGCGCGAGACGGAGCTGGCGAGCTGTTCCACGACCTGATCTACGTTGTAGCAGAGGCCGTCATAGGTCGAGTTGGTGACGACTGCGTATGTGGGCTCCTGCGAACGCGCGCCGGCGGAGAAGGGACTGCGGGCGATGAGCTCCTGCACGGATGCGGGCGAGAAGCGCTTGAGCGGGACGAGGCCGATCATGCCAAAGCCGTTGCGTGTGGGCTTGAAGTAGACGGGGCGCGCGCCGGTGATGGTGAGCGAGTGGCAGATGGATTTGTGGCAGTTCGCGTCGGCGAGGACAATGTCGTCCTGCGCAATGACGCCGTGGCCAACGATTTGATTCGAAGTGCTGGATCCGCCGAGGACGTAGAAGGTCCAGTCTGCGCCGAAGATGCGGGCGGCGTTGCGCTCGGAGTCGCCGGGAGGGCCTACGTGGTCGAGCCAGGAGCCGAGCGGAGCGGAGGAGATGCCGAGATCAGAGCGGAGGAGGTTTTCCCCGAAGAAGCGGTGGAACTCCTGACCGACGGGATGCTTGAGGAAGGCAACGCCGCCCATGTGACCGGGAGCGTCCCATGAGTAGACGGACTGGTCGTTGTATTTGAGCAGCTCGCGGAAGTAGGGAGGCAGGAGCTGATCGTGATAGCGCTCGATGGCTGTGTCGAGACGCGAGGAGATGAAGGATGGGGTGTCGCCGAAGAGGTGGATGTATTCGTGAACTTGCTTGATGACTTCGAGGGGGAGCTCGGAGACGAGGGTGCGATCGGCGATGAGGAAGATGGGGACTTTTTTGTTGCGATGACGGACGCCGCGGATGATGTCGAGGGCGGCGCGTTCTTCGAATTGCGAATCGCCTTCGAGGTCCCAGTCGAGCAGGACGGCGGAGTAGCTGGGGTCGGATGTGACGAGCGAGAGGCCGTCTTCGGGAGAGGTGGTGCGGACGACGTTGTAACCCTCTTCGCCGATGGCGTCGACGAGACGCTCCATGGCTCGATCCGATACGGAGTCGGTGCGACCGACTTCACTGGCAATCAATAAAACCCAACGCTTCTCGTTCATCTATCCTCACAACCTGGTTAAAACTGGCGGCCGCTTTTTCAGAGGCCAATGAACAGTATCGTGGATTTGGATGTGGATGTGGAAGAGTTGGCCGCGATGTTACGCAGGATTCACATTTCCGGCCGGCGGCGGGGGATTTTGGGCTGGAAAATAATCTCCTAACCGCTCACGCGGATTCTCTGTCTAAGGCGCTGAATGCAAGAGAACGATCACTCGGTAGTCCGGGCCGTGCTGGCTGGGGACAAGGAAGCATACGGTGTGCTGGTGCGCGCCCATAGTGGAGCTGTATTTCGGGTGGCGTTTCGGATGGTTGGCAATGAGGCCGATGCGGAGGAGATTGTGCAGGAGGCGTTTCTGCGCGGGTATCAGCGGCTGGAGAGCTTTCAGGAGCGTTCAAGTTTTGGGACGTGGATTTACCGGATTGCTGTGAATCTTTCACTGGACAAGATTAAAAAGCCCGGGATTGAGGCGGAATATCGCACGGGCGATGAGAACGATCCGGAGGAGAAGACGGTGCAGGTGGAGGCACGGGAGGCTGATCCGGAACGTGTGCTGTTAAGCGGAGAGATTACGGCGATGCAGGAGAGGGCGATGCGCCGGCTGACGCCAACGGAGAAGGCTGCTTTTGTACTGCGGCACCATGAGGACCGGCCTGTGAGCGAGATTGCGGAGGCGCTGGGAGTTGCGCCGAATGCGGCGAAAAATGCGGTGTTTCGCGCGGTGCAGAAGTTGCGGCGGGAGCTTGCGCCGCTGCGGGGGATGGCATGAGGCATTTGAGCGACCCGGAGCTGGTGGAGATGTATTACGACGAAGGCTCGTCGTCGGCGCATGTGAAGGATTGCGCGGAGTGTGCGGCGCGGTTTGTGGAGTTGAAGCAGAGTTTGGATGTGATGCGTTTGGATAATGTGCCGGAGAAAGGTACGGAGTATGGCGAGCGAGTCTGGCAAGCGCTTGAGCCGCGGCTGATTCCGTATGAGAAGAAAGCACGCGGATGGTTTGGGTGGGCGCACTGGAAGCCGGCGACTATGGCGCTGGGATGCGCTCTGCTGTTGGCGGTGGCGTTTGTGGGCGGGCGCTACTGGGAGAGGATCAATGCGAAGCCGGGTGATACGGCTGGAGCGAAACATCCGGATGCGGCGCGACCTACGGTGGTGGTGGTTTTCACGGATCACCTGGACAGGACGGAGCGGCTGCTGGTGGCACTGGAACATGCGGATTCGCGGGATCAGGCGGAGAATGCGCAGTTGCAGTCGGAGGCGCGTGAGCTGCTGGCTTCGAATCGGATTTATCGGACGACGGCGACCAAGGCAAAGGACCCTGCGATGGCGGGTGCCCTGGATCGGCTGGAAGGTGTGCTGGCGGAGATTGCGAATGATCCGAATCTGACGGCGGAGGATTTGGAGCGGGTGCGGAGTGAGATGAATACGCAGGGAATTTTGTTTGAGATTCGCGTGCTGAAAACGCGGAAGGCAGATCAGGGCAACGAGAAACAGGCAAGGGGAGCGACGATCTAATGAGAGCAAAAGGGACAGTTGTGATTTTCTTTACGGCGATGTGTGCAATTGCGCCGTGGCAGTTGCGAGCTGCTGAGCCGGAGTATTCGCTGGTGTTTCATTCGGCGAGTACGGTAGTGGCTGATGAAGCGAGCATATATGCCGATGGGACGCGTGCGGTAAATGAGGGCCGCTGGCAGGATGCGGCGGGGTTGTTTGATCGCGTGGCGAAGATGCATGGCGAGCATGCCGAAGGCGCGCTGTATTGGAAGGCTTATGCGGAGAACAAGGAAGGGCAGCAGGCAAATGCGCTGAGTACATGCGGAGAGCTGCGCAAGCAATATCCGAAGAGCCGATGGATTGAGGAATGCGGCGCGCTGGAGATTGAGATTCGTGGCAAGAGTGGCGACCCGGTGTCACCGCAGGCGGAGCCGGATCAGAATTTGAAGCTGCTGGCAGTGAATGCGCTGATGGAACAGGAGCCGGCGCAGGCTGTGCCGATTCTCGAAAAGATTCTGACGGGTAACCAGCCGGAAGAGGTGAAGAAGCGCGCGTTGTTTGTGCTGGCGCAGAGCCGCTCCCCGCAGGCTGATGCGGTGATCAACAAGGTGGCGCAGGGACAGTCTGGACCGGAACTGCAAAGGCATGCCATTCAGATGATTGCTGCGGCGCGGGGAAAGCAGGCAAACGAGACGCTGGGGAAGCTATATACGCAGACGAGCGATGTACGCGTAAAAAAAGCAATTTTGCAGGCGTACATGATTACGGGAGATTCGGCAAAGGTGCTGGAGGCAGCGAAGCAGGAGAAGGACCCGGAGCTGGTGAAGACGGCGGTTCATGAACTGGGCGCTATGGATGCTGTGCAGGACCTGATGGGACTGTATCGTGCGTCGAACAATGCGCAGAGCAAGGCCGACATCATTGGAGCGCTGATTGCGAGCGGGCATGATGGCGTGGCGGCGCTGACTGAGATTGCGCAGTCGGAGCAGGATGCGGATCTGCGGCGCAAGGCGATTCGCAACCTTGGGATTTCCGGGGGAATGTCGGTTGCGCCGGCGCTGGTGTCGACTTATCAGAAGAACTCCGATCCCGATACGAAGAAGGCCGCGGCGCAGGCGCTGTTCCTGGCGAACGATGCGCACGACTTGATTGTGCTGGCGCGGGCGGAGAAGGACATGAACATGAAGCAGTACCTGGTGCAGCAGCTGAGCTTGATGCATAGCCAGGAAGCCACGGATTACATGATGGAAATTCTCAACAAGTAGCGAGGAATCCCATGAGGCAGAATTGGATTTTGGCAACCGTACTCGGCGTGTGTGCAGTGGCAGCAGCGCAGCAGACGCCGAAGGTGATGAACGCGCAGTTTCACACGGAGCAGGCCGGGGGATCGCTATCCGCGACGGTGGGGCGATTTCAGCATGAGAATGGACCACTCTGGTTGGGATATGAAGTGGACGCTGTTCCGGGATCTCATTACTCTGCGTGTTCAAGCTACACGCAGTCCTCAATGGACGATGGATGCTGCGGTGTCTATCGGCTAGAGGAAAATGGCAACAGCTATCGGTCCGGCGACGAAAAAGATGAGCCGATCACAAAGATCAGTGTGCTGGTGCGAATCGATCAGGGTGCGATTGAGAAGATTCGATTCATAAGCGCCAGTTGCAGGCTGGATGCAGGAGGCTTGCCGTTCACGTGGCTGACGGGCGTTGGCGCGGATGAAAGCATTGGCTGGCTTGCGAGCCTGGTGAAGTCGGATGACAAGAAGCATACCGACCAGGCGCTGGCGACGATTGCGATGCATGCTTCTCAAAAAGCGACAACGGTGCTGGCGGGATTTGCTTCTTCGTCAAATCCGCTGTGGCTGCGGGAGAAGGCGGCGTTCTGGCTTGGTGCGGGGCGAGGGCATGATGGTTTGCTGGCACTTCAGAAGCTGATGGGCGATGGCGATCCGGAGTTCCGTAACAAGGTTGTATTTGATCTATCGGTGAATCGCGATCCTGCGGCTGTGGACGACATGATTCGGATGGCGAAGTCGGACTCTGATACACGTGTGCGGGAAGAGGCGATCTTCTGGGTGGGCCAAAAGGCAGGCGCGAAGGCGATTGGGCTCTTGAAGGATTCGATAGCGAACGATCCTGAAGAAGGTGTGAAGAAGAAGGCGGTGTTTGCGCTGAGCCAGTTGCCGAAGGATCAGGCAGTACCGGAGCTGTTGCAAGTGGCGCAGAATAACTCCGATCCTGCGGTTCGCAAAGAGGCCATCTTCTGGCTGGGGCAGACGCATGATCCGCGTGCGTTGGCTTACTTCGAGAAAATACTCGAACACTAAAGTTGAAACTCAACCTTGCGTTCTCTCCTCTGTTCGATTTCGTACAGATCATGTTGATTTCGGACAGAGAGAGTGCAGGCGTGTGCCTATAAGCCGTGTGTTTTGAAGCGGAATGATTTACGGGAACGGCGAAAGTCGTGCTTACGTAACTGTTGAAGTCCGGTTTGAAAGCTGATTCAGGAGAAAGAGAATGCTGGCGGACCTGCGCGACGCGATACGACAACTGCGGAAGGCACCTGGGTTTACAGCGACGGTGGTGATCACCCTCGCGCTGGGCATTGGTGCGACAACGGCCATCTTTACGCTGGTACACCAGGTCATGCTGAAGTCGCTGCCGGTGACGAAGCCGGAGGAGCTGTGGCGTATTGGCGACAAGGTTCGCTGCTGTAACTGGGGCGGATATACGCAGGGCAATGACGGCGATTTTTCGCTCTTCTCGTGGGAGGCTTATAAGCATTTCCGTGAACATACGCCAGAGTTCGTTGACCTGGCGGCGCTGCAGGCGGGCAACTCTCCTCTTGGCGTGAGACGCGCTGGATCGCAGGCGCAGGCAGATACTTATAACGGGCAAGAGGTCTCAGGAAATTTCTTCCGCACACTGGGTATTCAACCGTGGGCGGGCCGCTTAATGACGGACACGGACGATCAATTGGGCGCGCCGCTGGTGGCGGTGATGAGCTATCGGACATGGCAGACGAAGTATGCTTCCGATGCTTCTGTGATTGGCTCAACGTTTCAGATCAACGGACATCCGTTTACCGTGATTGGCGTGACACCGCCGGGATTTTATGGCGCCAAGCTCTCTGGCTGGGGCATGCCGGATTTCTGGATTCCGATCACAGCAGAGCAGGTTCTTGGCGGAGATGTGTCGCGGCTTAAGCGGGCGAATGAAAACTACATCGACCTGCTGGGCAGGGTTCGCCCGGGCGTGAGTCCGCAGGCGCTGGAGGCCAAGCTGCGCGTGGAGTTCCACGACTGGCTGGCGAGTCACGTTGCCGATATGGAGCCGGGTGAAAAACAGCTCTGGCAACAGCAGACGCTTCATTTGATTTCTGGCGGCGCGGGCGTGTCGGCGATGCGAGATCAATATCAGGACGGCCTGGAACTGCTCTTGATTGCGGCGGGGTGCGTGCTCCTGGTGGCCTGCGGCAACCTGGCGAACCTGATGCTGGCCCGTGGGTTGCGAGAACGGGCGCAGATTTCTGTGCGTGTCGCGATGGGCGCTTCGCGCATTCGACTGGTGCGCAAAGCGCTGGTGGAAAGCGTACTGCTGGCGATTATCGGAGGGGCTCTTGGTGTTGCCGTGGCTCATGCGGGGACACGTCTGATTTTGTACCTGGCTTTCGAGATTGGTGGAGGGGACCATTACGTTCCTGTGAGCGCTGCGCCATCATGGCCGGTGTTGCTCTTCACCCTGGGCATTTCGATAGTGACTGGAATTCTTTTTGGAACGGCTCCGGCGTGGATTACTTCCCATGCTGATCCAGTTGAGGCGCTTCGTGGAGCGAACCGTTCGGTGGGCAGTGGGCGCACTTGGGCGCAGAAGTCTCTCGTAATTGCGCAGGTGGGCATGTCTTTAGTGCTGCTCTCGGCTGCTGCTTTGCTCGCAAAGAGTTTGCGCAACCTTGAGCACCAGGACTTTGGCTTTGAGACGCAGGGGCGGTACCTGGTGGGCATTAATCCTACCCTGAGCACATACAAGCCTGAACAGATGGAACTTCTCTATCGCAAGATTGACGATAGTCTGAAGCAGATTCCAGGTGTGCGAATGGCTGCGCCGGTGCTTTACGCGCCGATGAGCGGCGATAGCTGGAACGAGGGCATTCGCATTCAGGGCAGGCCGGAGCCTAACCCGAAGGAAGACAATGGCGCGGGATGGGCGCGGGTGATGCCGGGATTTTTCGAGGCGATTGGCTCGAAGATTGTGCTTGGGCGCCCGATCACGGAAGACGACACGGCAAGCACGTTGAATGTGGCCGTGGTGAATGAGGCATTTGTCAAACACTTCTTTAAAAATCAGAATCCGATCGGGCAGCATTTCGGAATGGACCGGCTCAAGTATGCGTCAACCTACCAAATTGTAGGCGTGGCGAAAGATATTCGTTACATGACTTATGACTACAAAGAGGCTGTACGGCCTATGTTCTGGGTGTCAGAGGCGCAGACCGTGACGACCTACGATGATCCCATCTTCCTGGATGGCGAGAAGCATTCTCATTTTCTATACAACATAGTTGTCTGGGCGCCAGGCGACCCGCCGGGGATGGAACAGCAGGTGCGGAAAGCAATCGCCAATGTTGATCCAACGCTGGTTGTGAATGGTGTTGACTCCTACAGCAAAGTCATCAGCGGCGACTTTCAGCAGGAAAACATGATTGCTACGCTGACGACTCTCTTTGGCTCACTGGGGCTGGTGCTGGCGGCGGTGGGGCTTTACGGCGTGATGGCGTACACGGTGGAGCAGCGCACGAATGAGATCGGCTTACGCATGGCTCTTGGCGCAGATCGCAGCAACGTGATCCGGATGGTGCTGCGTGGGGCGTTCTGGCAAGTCGGTATTGGGCTTGGCATCGGGATTCCGTTGGCGGTGCTGGCTGGAAAGCTGATGAAGGATCAACTTTTCGGCGTTCAGCCTTGGGATCCGGTCATGCTGGCAGCTTCTTCCGTGCTGCTTGCACTGGCTGCGCTGGTGGCTACGGTGGTGCCGGCGCGGCGCGCGGCTGGAGTGGAGCCGATGGTGGCGCTGCGGAATGCGTGACACGAGGCGACGCTTATGCGGACGGTGCCGGGCTTGTCCTGCCTTCTCCGGATAAGGTTGTGACGATGCTCTGAATATCACATCATCACTGCGCGCATTTATAGAAAGAAATCGACGTTGCGGCTCGCTAAACGTTATCAGGTTAAGAATGGATAAAGGGCGTTGTAGAGATTTTGTCCGGAAATGAACGATTCAGTGATCTAGATGTCTAGCAGTCCGTGCCGACCTGATGATGCTCTCTTGCGGAATTGGAATCTCGACAAGCGCCTTCCTCCGCAATTCAATAGGTTGATATTGATCACAATTCTATTTTTATACGCAGAGCGGCGGATATCTCCAAGTCTTTCTGATGTTTCCATTCTCATCAAAAGGAGATTGGCGCTTTGGTTATGTATTTGCAATACAGCCCCATCGGTACATGTTGAAAGACTCAGGAGGAGCCGTCCATGGTTCGCAGAGTTTTTATCGTTGTCAGCTGCATTGTATTGATGTTTGCTATCGTATCGGGAGTTCATGCGCAGCAGCGGACAGCTGCTATTGCCGGAGTGGTTGCGGATTCCTCCAAAGCAGTTGTTCCCGGTGTGACGGTGACGCTTCGCAATGCAGCAACCGGAGTCGAACTCAAGACGACTACTGGAGACACCGGCGAGTATAGGTTCAACCTGGTGCCGCCGGGACCCGGATATCAGATCCTGTTTGAGGCGAATGGTTTCAGCCCAGTTACGATCAAAGACATTTATCTGAATGTGGATGACACCCGGACGCAGAACGTTACGCTTCAGGCTGGAGCGTCGGTAACGGTTGAGGTTTCCGCCGCTACTGAAAATCAAACTGTGAACACGACAGACGCCCAGGTAGGAAACAGCGTTGAGGTGCAGCAGCTCAATGATCTTCCCATCGAAAATCGAGATAGCCCATCAGCGCTGTTTTACATGTTGCCTGGAGTAACGTCGGCCGGCTCTGTGACCGGAGCGCGTAACGACCAATCGAATGTGACGCTTGATGGCCTGGATGTGAACGATAACGAGACTGGGCAGTTCGGCGCAGTGGTGGGGAATGCCCCGGTTGATTCCGTGCAGGAGTTTCGCGGCGTGGTTGCAGGCCAACTGTCAAGCTCCGGGGAAGGCGGAGGCGGCCAATTTCAACTGGTTACGAAGGCCGGCACGAATCAGTTTCATGGCTCCGTTTCCGACTACTATCGCGATACTGTCATGGAGGCCAACAACTGGTTCAGCAACAATTATGGAGTGCCGAGGTCTCCGCTGATTCGTAATCAATTCGACGGCAGCTTGGGTGGTCCGGTTTTGAGGGATAGGCTCTTTTTCTTCTTCAACTACGAAGGCCGTCGAGACACGCTATCGAATCTCACGGTACGCACTGTGCCGCTCGACAGCTACCGTAATGGCTCGGTGACGTACTTTACGAATTATCAAGATAAGGTAACGAATTCCATTTCACCGACCCAGGTTGCGGCTTTGGATCCGCAGGGAATTGGTTTCAACAGTGCTTTGTCGAGCCTCTTCTCAAGCCGCTATCCTCACGCGAATGATTTTTCCGGCGATGCAGGCGATGGCGTCAACTTTGCTGGTTATCGATTTAATGCGCCGTATCCCTATACGGAAGATAACTATGCGCAGCGGGTTGACTTTAAATTGAATTCGCGCGTGAGCTTTGAAGGAGTGGGGCGCTTTGTCCGCACGAATGCGACACAATCAGCGGTCCAATTTCCGGGGGATCCGGTGACGTTTCCATATCTGGATCAAAGCTACGACTGGGCAGGTATCAACACGTGGGTGATTGGAACGAATAAGACAAACCAGGTTGAGGTGGGAGAGACCTTTGAAAACTATTCGTTTCCGTGCACCTACAATCCGGAAGGCAATACGCAGTTTGGAGCGTTGGGAGGCACTGGGAGCGGGGGAGCTATTGTGAGCGGCCCGTACGCGAGCTGCAGTAATGCGCAGGGGCGAACCTATCCGATCCTGATGATCAAAGATGACTTTGCCTGGACGAAGGGACGGCACGATTTTGCATTTGGCGGGCAGATCAAGCGTCTCAGCCCGGACAATTTTGTCATTCTGAATTACAACGGCGCCGGGCTTGGTCTGGGGGGTAATGTGAACAGCCTGGTTTCGCCTGATTCAGAGCCGAGCATGCGTCCTTCCGATCTCGACTCGGACCCAAATTCAACACAGCTTTATGACAGTGCGTATGCTTTGGCGCTAGCGCCATATTCTTCTACATCTGCTACGTACAACTACAACAACAAGGCGCAGACTCTGCCTCAGGGATCCGGGGCAACGCAGGATTTTCGATTTTATGAAACTGAAATTTATGCGGGCGATACGTGGAAAGTAACTCCGAAGCTGGCGATTTCTTATGGCGTCCGGTGGCAGTACTACACGGTGCCTTATGAGAGACATGGCCTTCAGTCGCTTGCTCAATTCGGGGACGCGTCTATCTCCGATTCAACGTTTAACTATTATTTCGGACAACGCCAGGCGCAAAGCGCGGCCGGAAACACGGGGACTCAGATTGTTCCTCTGATTTCTTACGTGCTGGGTGGAAAAGCCAACGGCAAGCAGAGCTATTACGCGCCGGAATATCACGACTTTGCTCCGCGCGTTGCATTTGCATATTCTCCGAGGAACGACCAGAGGACGGTGTTTCGCGGCGGTGCCGGTATTGTGTACGACCATACTGTGATCAGCGCGATTCAGTATCAACAGACACAGTTCAATTATCTGTTCAAGAACAGTGTGAATCAGCCGTTGGGGACACAGAACAACGCTTATAGTTCCTTCCAGTCGCTTACCCGCTTCAGCGGACTCAGCAGCCCGCTGGCACCTCCAAGTGCACCGGCCACGGCAACTCCTTATTATCCGTGGGTACTGGATGCGGGGACTCCGGATGCTTTTCCGTATGGACTCATCTACGGTGAATTCAACGAGACGATTGATCCTCATTTCAAGAATCCTTTTTCGTTCCTGCCGACGTTTGGAATGCAGCATGAATTTCCGAAGGGGTTCATTCTCAAGACGGATTACGTAGGACGCTTTGGCCGCAGATTGATGGCCCAGGCCGATATGTCGCAGCTCATCGATTTTCCGGATAAGGCGTCAGGGCAGTTGATGTCGCAGGCGTACGCCTATATTGTTCAGCAGCTAAGAGCGGGCGTTGACCCAAACAACATGACACCGCAGCCGTGGTTTGAGCATGTGCTGACTCCGGGATATGGAGTGTCTCAAGGAAATTCGAGCAACACTGCATACGCTGCGACAATAGCTCCCTATGCAGCGCGCGGAGATTTTGCAGATTGGGCCTATTCGCTGGCGGCTACGCAGAGTGGCCCGGGATTACAGTTCCTCCTGCCTCCGAATGTTGGCATGGCGGCCCAGTTTGCCGAGAACACCGTGTATACGAACAAGGGGTTCTCTTCGTACAACGGCGCGCTGGTCACGCTGCATAAGAATTCGAGCTTCGGGCTGACGTTCGACATTAACTACACATGGTCGCACTCAGTCGATAATGTTTCAGTGAATGCGAACACTGTGGCTTATGGCGGTTATGGATTTATCTGCGACGTGGTGCGGCCGCGCGAATGCCGGGGGAATTCGGACTTCGACGTTTCGCACTATATCAACGGATATTTCACGTACGAACTGCCATTTGGACGCGGCAAAGCATTCGGAGGGTCATCGCCATGGATTGTGAATGAATTTCTTGGCGGATGGACTGTAAGCGGCTTGCCTGGATGGCATACAGGTTTTCCGTACTTTGCCGGATCGAATGCATTTGTTGCGGGATTTGCCAATGATGCTCCCGCGATTCTTACCGGCAATGTGCGTGACATGGATATTCACATGAGTGGCGGACAGGGAAATCCGCTTCAGGCTTTCACGAACACCGCCAAGGCGCTCAACGATTTCACCGGTCCTGTAGGTTTCCAGGTTGGAGGCCGGAATAATTTGCGTGGCCCAAAATCAACGACGCTGGATGCCGGGGTATCCAAGACTTTCCCGATTGTCGAAAACATTGTGGTGAAGTTCCGCGGAGATGCCTTTAATGTCCTGAACCATCCAGTGTTCAGTAATCCAAGCACTAGTAACATTGACATTACGCAGTCTAGTGCGCCATTTGGATATATCACCAGCACGGGCGTTGATCCTCGCGTATTGCAGCTATCGCTGCGCGTGGAATTCTGAGGCCGGATGCTTCTGCTGTGAAAGATAGAAGCGCTATTCCAGGTCAGCATGTGGGCCTGGAATAGCGCTTTTGTTTTAGATGAAGTTAGAGATTCAGCGTGACTGTGGCGTTGTCAACGACGTTGTTCCATTTGTCGTCTTCTTTGCCATAGGCATCATGCCACCGCCACCATTTGTAGCGCGGAGTCTTTGGATAGCCTTCGGGTGAGTCTTCCCAGTCTTCCTGACGGCCGAGCGGCGTGGCGTCGAGGTAACTCCATACGGAACCCATGGCTTCATCTCCGCGATTGTTGATGTAATACGTGCGGAAGATTTTGTCGTTCTCGTCGCGGAAGAAGATATTGTGACCGTGCCACTGATCGACTCCGAAGTCTTTGTCGAAGCTGTCGGTGATGGTGTACCAGGGGATTTTTCCCCAGCCCATGCGCTGCTTGAGTTTGGCGATGTTTTCCTGTGATCCGCGTGAGGCATAGGCCAGCGTGGTGTCGCGTGCGTGAAGGTGCGAGAGATGCGAGACCTGGTCGGCACCGAGCGAGCAGCCTACACATGCGTGGTCGGGCCAGCCGTAGACGTTGGAATCGTAGAAGGCGCGATAGAGGACGAGTTGGCGGCGGCCTTCGAAGAGATCCAGTAGGGAGAGCTTGCCTTTTGGGCCTTCAAATGTATATTGACTTTCGACTGCGAGCCAGGGCATGCGGCGACGGGCGGCGGCGAGTGCATCGCGGGCGCGGGTGTGTTCCTTTTCTTTGACCAGCATTTGCTGCCAGGCGGTTTGCCATTCTTCGGCTGAGACTACCGGAGGTTTGTGCATTGCTGCGATCTGCTCATTGGTTGTCATGATTTACCTCTTCGGGTTCGCGTGTTTTTTTGTTCCAGATTCTGGCAACGGCCAGTGCTGAGACACTGCCCGTCGAGACTACGCCCGCGGCGATCCATGCTGCGGTGGAGATGCAGAAGGGACACATGGCTAACTCCTTGTTGCGCGCTCTGCGGCTGCTGCGCGGATACGTCCGATCAACTGGCTCCAGCCTGAGTCCACTCCGCGGTCATGCTCGCCGATCCAGCCCATGGCGGTGTACGAAGCGCATGCGGGTTACGCCGTTCTCTTCTGTGAGGCGATATTGGAGGTTTGAGATGGCTGGAGTGGACATAAAGAGAGGGCCGGAGATTTCCAGCAGCGCGGGCGCCTTAATGGACTGTACTGTGCCCCAGAAGTGGCCGGTGTTGTTGCCGAGATCGCGAAACCAACGACCGCCGGGCCATGCTTCGAGCATCATGGGCATAGGTTTTTCCGGAGTGGAGTTCAGTGGGCCCATCTGCTCGAGAATGGTTTCGAAGACGATGCCGATGGGTGCGGCGATCTCTTCTTCTTTGACGATCTCAAAGGCCTGTAATACGTCTTCTCTTACCGTGGCTGTCATTCGCTCTCCTTGTTTCGTTTTGGCTTGTCGTCGAGGCGGATCAGCCCTTCCAAGGCTTTGCGCTCGGCGCGATCTTTAATATTGTCGATCTGGTGGGTCCAGTAGCGTTCGAAGACCTTGACCCAATCATGGATGGGTTTGAGGCCCTGCGGATTGAGGCGGTACAGGCGGTGCTGGCCGCGCTTAATGACTGTGACTACACCGGCTTTGCGCAGTGCGCCGAGATGCTTGGAGACGGCCGGTTGGGCCATCTTCATGTGCAGGACGATGTCGTTGACGGCGTATTCCTGGCCATTTGCGAGCATGGAGATGACTTCGCGGCGACGGGGTTCTGCGATGGCCGAGAAGACGTCGACGGGTTGGGCCGTTCTTGGCATGGATTAAATATATTCTTATTAAGGAATATGTCAAGAGGCAGATTACGGGTGGCAGGTTACACATGACAGTGAATGGTGCCAGCTATTGGCTGATCGGGGTTACGAGGAGCAGGTTCTCGTTGTGGCCGGTGACGCGGACCGGGGTGCCGGCGGGGATGGGTTCGCCAGGGTTGCTAACAATGGCGCGCCAGATTTCGCCTTCAACAAGGATGTGACCTGCGGGGGATAGTGGCTCCATAGCGGAGGCAATGTGGCCTACGAGTGCTTCGACGCCTAACAGGGTCTTGCGGCGGCGGGCTCGGATGGCGAGTCGCAACAGGAAGACTGTAATGAGACCGAAGGCTATGCCGATGGAGAGGGCCAGCCAGGGGTGGACGTCGAGTTGCGGAATGGGCGAGGCGACGAGTGTGGCCATGCCGAGGACGAGGCACACAATGCCTGTGATGGCGAGCGCGCCGTGGCCACCGAATTTGGCTTCGAGCACGATGAGGATGACGGCTGCGACGAGGAGCATGACAGCGGTGTAGCGAATGGGGAGCAGGTTGAGCGCGAAGACTCCGAGAAGAACCATGAGCGCGCCGAGCGCGCCGGGGACGATGGTGCCGGGTGTGTTGAATTCGAGATAGATGAGGAGCGCGCCGCCAACGAGAAGCATGAGGGCGATGTTGGGATTGATGAGCCAGCCGAGTAAGTTTTCTCGGAGGGTGGGCTGGAGGGTTTGGATGCGGGCGTTGGCGAGATGGAGGGTGAGCTTGCTGCCGTCCATGCGCGTGATGGTGCGGTTGTCGAGCTTGGCGATGAGCTCGGAGTCGGATGCTGCGGTCAGGTCGATGAGTCCCAGCGTAAGGGCTTCTTCTGCAGAATACGAGTGCGAGTCTTTGACGGCGGCTATGGCGGCGTCCTGATTGCGTCCGCGCTTAGCTACGTAAGAGCGCATGAAGGCTTCGGCGTCGTTTTCGATTTTCTGCGAGAGGACAGGATCGGGTTGGCCGTATTCGAAGACGACGTGGGCGGCTCCGGCGTTGGTTCCGGGAGCCATGGCTGCGATGTCTGCGGATTCCAGCAGAAAAAAGCCAGCGGAGCCGGCGCGTGCGCCTGCCGGTGCCACGTAGATGATGACAGGAATGCGGGAGGTGAGGATAGAGCCGGCCATGGTGCGCATGGAGTCAACGAGGCCGCCGGGGGTGTCGAGCTCGATGAGGAGAGCGGAGGCGTTGTCTGCGGATGCTTGGGCGATGGCACGGTTTAGCTGACTGGCGGTTATGGGCTGGATGGTGTCAGCGAGTGTGAATTTGTCTACGATGGGTTGCTGAGCAGAGGCAAGGGACAGAGAAGCTAAAGGACAGAGGGACAAAGAAACTATGGCTGCGAGTTTGCGGAAGGGGCGAAGCACGAGCGTAGGCATGGTGTGCTCCTTGAGGGACATCGTAAAGGATAACTGAAAAGCAAAAGCAGGTCCTTCACTCCGGCTGAAAAACGCCTGCGTTCAGGAAGACACTCTTTTTTTATTTCATTCTTTTAGGTGGCGGGGAGATCGTTGTTCGAGTGTTATTTCCGTTTGGATTCGATCTGGTGGAGCAGGTCGTGGGCCGGGGCGCTATTGGGGTTGAACTGCAGGGCGAAGTTGGCGTTGCGGGTGGCCGCGTCATACTGGCCGGCGACCAGATCGATGCGGGCGAGGACCATGTAGGCCTCGGCAGAAGGCTTGATCTGGATGGAGGCGAGGGCTTCGGCACGCGCGCCGTTGGTATCGCCGGAGCGCTCGCGGACTTCTGCGAGGCCTTCATGAGCCTCGGCTAAACGGGGATCGTCGGTGGCGGCTTCGCGGAAGAGGCGTTCGGATTCGAGGAGGAGGCCGCGGGAGAGATAGTCACGAGCGCGCAAGACGAGGGCCTGGGCGCGCTGGCCGGGCGCGAGGGCGTCCAGACGGGCGGATTGCATCTGGTCCATCATTACAGCGGCCTGACGGAAGGCGGAGGCGTCAAAGGTGCGGACGATGCGCTCGAGTGGTTCGGCTGCGGCTGCGGTGGGCTGGCGCAGGGCGATGTCGAGCGCGAGAGCTTCAGCGTCTGTGGGGCGGAGCTTGAGATACTGGGCCAGTTCGGCGGAGGCACCATTGGTGTCTCCGTGATGACGGAGGCTGACGGCCAGATTGAAGTGGTAGTCAGGCGTGGTGGGGTCGGAGGTAACGGCCTGGCGGAAGAGTGCTGTGGCGTCGTGATTCTGGCGGCTGACGGCTACTCCTTGGTTGTTAAGCACGGGTGCCAGCGGGAGGACGCGGGAAACCTCAGTGAATGCGAGTTCACCAGCGGCGTAGTTGCCGGTGTAAAGGAGCGAGAGGCCGCGGTAGAAACCGGCTTCGAGGGCGTCAGGAGCAGAGCTTGGCGACTGGCTTGTGACTTTGGCGAAGGCTTCCGCGGCCTGCTCGTACTGCTGGTTGGCGAAATCTTCTCGACCAAGGGCCATCCAAGCGACTGGGAAGCTGGGGTTGAGCTTCACTGAGGCTTGAAGGTGGCGGATGCGCTCGGCTTGATCGGGCTCAGAGATGCCGCGTATGTACTGCTCAAAGGCATCGAGCTGGAGGTTGGCTCCGGCGGCGACGAAGGTCTCTTCACTAACGGGAAATTTGGGATCGACTTGCCGGGTCAGCTCCCAGGCGAGGGTATCGAAGACGGCTACGAGGGAGTGCATTTCTCCGCTGGCAGTGACGGGTTGTGAGATGCGAAGGCGTGGCACATCGACGAGGCGGGCGGAGGCGGTGAGAGTGGTTCCAGAGATGGAATATTCGCCGACGACGATGGATTCGGCGTCCAGGGTTTGCGCGAGCTTGATGGATGTGGCACGGGAGGGATGGAAAGATTGCGGGAAGCCGAGGTGGTCGAGGGCGTAACGGCGATCCGTGCGGCTGAGAGGCGACAGGCCGGCGGCGGCGAGACGTGAGGTGAGGATTTCCGGGGCGGCTTCGCGGATCCACTCGAGGTTGGGCTGGTTGGAGCCGTTATCGAATGGAAGAACCAGAAGGATGCGGTTGTGAGGATTCGCGGCATCCACTGCAGCCTGAGAGCGGGCGGCGGGAGCGATGCAAAATGCTGTGGCGGCGGCGAAAAAGAGAGCGTGCCGGAGATGCGAACGGAACGAGAACACGATGGAGTGATTATATCGAGTGCTTCTATGGAGGCGATGCGGCAGCGCCAGCACTTACTGCGCCTCTCTATCTTTTTTCAACAGACGCAAGGCAGGTGAAGCTTGGGCTTCGTACTCGCGCTGGAAGCGGATGATGGCTGCCCATTGGCCTTGATGATCGTCCTGCTGCCACACGAGGTTTCCGTTGAGCTGATGGGCTATCGCTTCCGGGGAGAGATCGTGGTGGAGACCGAAGTACTGTTCGTCAAGTTGATGGCTTAGCGGGCCTAGGGTGATGAGTGGGGTTGGATCGATTTTGGTGGAGAAGATGAGTGCTGTGGAGTAGCTTTCCGGGCTGGCGGCTGCCCGGGCAATCTGTGGGGCGGAGAAGTCTTCGATGGGGAAGACGGCGAAGGGGGCTTTGACGTAGCCGAGTTCTGGCTTGCTGAGCTCGTCTGTGCCGGGCCAGGCGGAGAGGACGGAGGAATCGATGTACTGGGCCTGGATGCGGCGGATGGCTGCCTGGTGGAGGCGGATCATGCGTGCGTAGGCGAGATTGTCTTCAGGTGCGAAGCCGTAGGGAGGATTGATGAAGAGACCGGCGATGAATGCGGTTGCCGAGAGAAGCGCTAGTGCCGGCCAGATGCGGACGCGGCGGTATATGGCAGTGACCGCGAGGAAGATGACGAGGGGGTACATCGGCAGGAGGTAACGGCAAAGGAGAGCGCCGCCGAGGAGGCTGAAGAGAACCGCGTTGGTGGCGAGAAGAATGAGCATGCGGCTTCGGACGGATGTGATGATGGTGGGATTGCCTTCGGCGCCAGTTCGCAGTGGAAGAAGCATTGCAGCGAGGCCGAGGAGGACAGGCACGAAGAGATTCATGTGCGCTGTGAGATGAAGGATACGATGTGCGAGGGCGGCCAGGAAGCGTAATGGCGTCAAGTTGGCTGCGGCGTTGTATCGGAGGAATTCGGGATTGCCGAAGAGAAAGCCGGTTCGGGAGTAGTGGTAGGCGTACCAGGCGGCCAGGGGGAGGATGGGTACCAGGAGCAGTGTGGCTTCCCGGACACTCTGCGTTTTCTTATGGCGGATGAATGTCCATGCGGCGAGTGCGGCTAATGTGAGCGGGATTAGGATGGCGGTTTCTTTGCATAGTGCCGCGGCGGAGAACCACGCTGCTGCTACTAATGGGCGGCGATTATTGTCGGGCAACGAGTAGACGAGGCCCCAGAGACTGCAGGCGGCGGCGAAGATGTCGGCGTGGGCGAGCGTGGATTGGGCGAACCAGATGGGATAGAGAGCGGTGAGTGTGACCGTGGTGAATGCGATCAAGCCATTGCTGCATAGGCGCAGGACTAGGCGCCAGATGGCGAGGAGTGCGAGTGCGGCGATAAGAACTACTGCCTGGCGGGTAACCGCGGGAGCAAAGCCTGCGGCCTTCCACCAGAGTGCGAGATAGATGCTGGGGAGCGGTGGGTGTGCGTTGGTGAGCGTGGAGGTGGGGATGAGCGAGCCTGTGTGGAAGAAGTCCCAGGCGGCGGGGATGTAGTAGCCGGCTTCGTCCCAGAAGTAAGGAAGGCGGAGGAGGTTGAAGTGGGTTACGTAGAGGGCTACGAAAAGGACGGGGAAGATCAGCCAGAGGGGGAATGGCGCGTCGAGCCGGGGCTCCAGTGATCGTGGAATGAGTGATGGTCTCCGGCTCACGCGGAATGATCCTCTGAACTAATTGACGGGGCCTTGCGGGAAGCCGACGGGCAGGTTTGGGTTTTGCGGCTCGAGACTGATTTCGCCGAAGGCCTGCTCGTATTGGGCGAGGTTCTGGGCGAGAAGATTCGAGAGGGCTTTTGCCTGCTGGGGGCTCAGAAAAATGGCCTGATGATTGCGGATGGTGACTTCATCGGGTCCTTCAGAGGATGCGAGACCGAAGAAGAGCTGGAAGTCCCAGACGGAGACGCGGACCTGGACGCTGTTGGCGTAGTTTTCGCGGAAGTCGGTGGATTGGGTGACGTTGATTTTGGGCTGGTGCGGGGTGGTCATGGATACAGGATATAGGGAAGGAGCAGGATATGGTGCGGAAGAGGGGACTTGAACCCCTAAGCCTTTTGGGCGCTAGCTCCTAAGGCTAGTGTGTTTGCCATTTCACCACTTCCGCACGGGTGGGCTGCTTCCTATTGTACGCGGAGAGTTGTTGCGCTAAAAGGCCAGAGAGTTGGAATCGTTTGTATCGGTGTTACCGAATGCGCGGCCTGCGGAGATGTTTTCGATGTAGCGGCGAGAGTTGAATTTTTTGCCGGTGGATTCGCCGGACATATAGCGGATGGTGCCGAAGATGGGGCGATCGAACCAGGGACGGTCATGAACCCCTGCGATGGCCCACGCGATGCCTGCGTAGCCGTTGGGATCGCGGCCATCGAGTTGGTAGCGGTCATTTAAGAGAACGGCGTGCTGGTAGGCGGTGTGCGGGGATGGCGACCATTCGAGGATTTTCTTGGCCCAATACATGCGCATGCGGTTGTGCATCCAGCCGTGGTGGACCATTTGCAGCTGCGCTGAGTTCCAGAGCGCGTCGTGCGTGCGGCTCTCTTCCATTTGTTTGAAAGTGTAGAGGGTGGGGCGAGGGTCGTTGGCGTGCTCGCGGAGGGTTTTGGCGGCCCAGTCGGGGGCACATTCGAGAGAGTCATAATCGGGGACGAACTTTACGAAGTTGATAGCAAGTTCGCGCCAGCCTATGAGTTCGCTGATGAGGCTTTCGTACGATGCAGCGGATGCTTTGCCCTGCTGGACTGCTTCTTGTGCGGCGAGGGCGATGGTGATTGGGCTGATGTGGCCGAAGTGCAGGTAGGGCGAAAGACACGTGGTGCCGTCGATCTCAGGGTGATTGCGATCTTTGGGGTAGGTGTTGAGCAGGCTGGAGGTGAAGCGATGAAGGCGGCAGAGTGCGGCGTGGGTTCCACCCGTGAAGCTATCTACTGGCTGGATGGTGCGGTCGAGTTCGGTCCAGCCCTCCGTGATGTCGTCCTTGAGATTGTAGTGAAGGAAGTTTTTGGGAATGCGCCACGAGTGACTGGCTTTGAGGTTGGGTTGCTTGACGAGATATGTGGGCAGGTGTGCGAAGAGGCGCGGCTTGAAGATGTGGAAGGCGTAAAAGTGTTTGTCGAAGAGGCTTGAGGGGACGACTACGTCGGCGTCAACGGTGAGGAAGGGAAGCGTGAGACGGCGGGCAAGAACTTTGCGCCAGCGTTCGGGTTCGCGGCAGTGGTTTTCATCGCCGATGAGCAGTGCGGCGCCGACTTCTTCCAGTAATTTTTCGAGTTGATTCTCTGGTGGGCGGCGAACGATGAAGGTTACGTTGCGCTCGGCTAAGTCGGATTCAATATCCGGGAGGCCCTGGCTCAGGAATGCGTAGTGGCGCAGGTTGGCATTTGGATAGTTGGAGATGGCGGAGAAAAATGCGATGACTGGGAGATTGAGCTCGTTGCCGAGGGCGATGGCCAGATCGAGTGCAGGATTGTCGAGTGCCCGCTGGGCGCGTTGCATCCAGTAGACGATGCATTTGCCGTCTCTAAGCGGAGGGCCGGCCCGGCGGATTGTGACGCGCGGGTCGTTTGCGTAGGAGAGCAAGGACTCAGGTAGCGGAGTCGGTTTGGACATAAGAAGCGGAGAACAATGGCCAGTTTATTTAAGCGGTTTCAGGTCTTGTGTCGTAGTTGGGATGAGTTCGGAGACTGTGGGATGGATGTGTACTGAGCGCTGCAAAAGCGATACAGGCTTGCGGGCATACATGGCTGTGAGGATGCAATGGATTGCTTCATCGGCCTCTGTGCCGAGGATGGAAGCTCCCAAGATCAGTTGCGATTCTTTGTCGACGAGTATTTTGATGAAGCCCTGCGTCTCACCGCGTTCTGTTGCGCGAGATACTCGGGTCATGGCGCGGGTGGCGATGAGTGCGGGCTTGCCGGTTTTACGGACTTGCTCTTCCGTCATGCCGATTTGCGCTAATGGTGGATCGATGTAGAGAGCGTGGGCGTGGATGCGATCGCTTACTTTGCGAGGATCGTTGTCGAGAAGATTTGCGGCGACGATTTCGTAGTCGTTGTAGGAGGTGTGCGTGAAGCCGCCGTGGCCGTTGCAATCTCCAAGAGCCCAGATGCCGGGAACGGTGGTGCGGAGTTGATCGTCAACGGAAATGAAGCCGTGTGAATCAGCTTGGATACCTGCGTTTTTGAGGGCGAGGAGATCGTTGTTGGGTGTGCGGCCGACTGCGAGGAGCACGTGTGAGGCTTCGACCGTCGGCGGATCATCATGGCAGGAGACGTGTACCTGAATTTTGTTATTGGTGTGGTCCAGGCGAATACACTCCGCGCCCATACGCAGGTTGATTCCTTCTGCCGCAAGTATCTTTGCGACTTCTTCTGAGACATCAGGATCTTCATGTGAGACCAGGCGGGGCCCGAGTTCTACGACCGTTACTCTTGCTCCGAAGCGGTGAAAGATCTGAGCGAATTCGAGGCCTACGTAGCTTCCGCCTACGATGACTAGGTGTTCGGGGATGATGTCGAGGTCGAGGATAGTGCTGCTGGTGAGATACGGAACGGAATCGATGCCGGGGAGCGAGGGAACTGTGGGTCGCGCGCCTACGTTCAAGAAGATTTTGTCCGCTTCGTATTGCTTTCCATTTACCTGGAGTGTGTGGCTCGAGACGAATGAGGCTGTGCCTTTGAGGAGCGTGAGATGCTCCAGTCCGCCAAGCCATTTTTCGAGGCCGCTTCTGGATTTTTCAACGATGGATTGCGTGCGCTCTTTGATGCGAGCCATGTTGATGGCTACTTCACCGGGAAGGCTGAATCCCATTTCATTGCCACGGCGGGTTTGTTGAATGGCTCTTGCGTTTGCTACGAGAGCTTTGGTTGGGGTGCATCCGACGTTGACGCAGGTGCCGCCGAGCGGACCCTTTTCAATGAGAGCGACTTTCTCTCCAGCAGCTACTAGGCGAGCGGCGAGAGACGGACCGGCCTGACCTGCGCCAATCACGATTGAATCGAAGCGTAAAGCCATTGGATTCTCACCTTTATTTTATGGGCGACGCTATTTGAGATTGAATATCTCTGCTTCAATCAACCGGAAGGTTGCCGGAGCAGGCGGCCCATCTACTATAACTCGAATCGCCTGGGTCCTTATTGTTGGGAATGTGAAGCGATTGTTTCCATTGGCGATCGGATGCCCGGCTTGCTGATTCAGTTGCCCTGATATATGCCGCCATTGCTGACCGGCACGGTATTCGAGAGTGACCGTTGCAGGCGTCTGATAGTTTGGTTCGTCTCCGAGGAAATACAGATCGACTGTATTCACTTCGTGCTCGCTTCCGAGATCGATGGAGAGCCAGTTTTGTTTACCTGCTGCATCTGGTGCGGGCGACCAACCGTTTGCTATTTCAGGAAAGAACCAGAGGCGGCCATCGATGGCCTGAGATGGTGAGCCAATTGCGCTGCTTGAAGATGCTGTCGCGGTTGGGGGGCCGGGGATTCCGACGTTCACTGCGAGGTCAACTTGTTTATGAGTTTCAGAGTCTGAATTGCGCGGTGCTGATAGTGGAATTTGGATTCGCTTGAGAGATGTAGAGTTTGTTGCGAGCTTGCCATCAACAATGACGGAGAGACCGCGACCGGAGTGATAATGGTCTCCTGTCTGGTCATAGAGGATCGTGATTGCGTGACCGTGATAGGTCAAGTTATCCAAGAGGAAATATCGAATTGGATGGTTGGCGGAATTTTCGTCGGAAGGAATGAGAGGATTTAAATCGAGCACGTTGTCTGCGCGTGGGCGAATGCCGATGAGGCCGCTCAGGATTAGATCGATATATGTGGAGTGGTTGTAATGATGCGATCGTGCGAGACCGACAATCGGGCTGCCGGTGTCGGGATTGTAGTCTTCCTGCAGATCGGGATGACCGGGTGAAAGAAAATGCTGGTGCGTGTATTGCCTGAGAAGCTGGAGATAATCTCCTGCGGTGATTTCATTCTGTTGATAGTCGTTGAGGAGATTCGCGAGGCCGCCGAGTGCCTGTGACGTTTGAAAGGGCCATGATGGGCCATTCCATTGGCACTCCGGCTTGCCGGTTGATTTGTCATAGCGGTATTGCACCATGTACTTTGCGTAGTTGGGCTCGGCGGTGCGAAGGCCATACTGGCCAGCGAGTTCCGAAGATGAGAGTATGTGGCGCCAGGCTTTTGCCATTTCAGTTCCGCTGGCGTCTTTTGTGGGAAGCTCGTAGAGCCAGGGAACGTAGCCGACGAGTTCTCGGCCGCGAATGAAATCTCCAGCTTTTACGGATGGTGTGGACCTTTGATAACGATCTGTGAAGTGAGAAAGATCAGGATTCCAAAGCTGCGACAGAACTGCGGAGTGGATTTTCTCTGCGCGCTGCTCGTATTCCTCTGCGATGTCATGGCGGCCTGCTGTGGCTGCGATCTGTGCGATGGCGCTTGCGTTTGCGAATTGATAGCTGTTGATGGACGGACGAAATGCAAAGCCAAACAGAAATCCATTCTTCGCCTGATCAGTGCTGGGTTGGCCGGTGAATCCTGCGCCGGAGGCATCAATGGAAGCGATGGAATACTCGGTGGCGTCGCTGATGGGGTCGATCCAATAGAGGGAACGATTGGTGTCGAAATGATCGTCCCACTCGTTGAATACGTACTGCATGGTGTCGAGGTGACGAATGGCCGGTTGTGGATCGCCGGTGACCAGCGTTGTGCTCCATGTGGCCGAGGCGATGGATTCAGAGAAGTGCCGGTCGTTTCCTCCGCCCGAATACAGGTGGTCGATCAATGAGTTGATTACGGAAGGATTGCGTATCCATCGGCCTTCCAATAGATGGAAGGATGAAGAATCATTCAGGTCTGTATAAGGCTGGCGCGCCCACGGAACGTTGTCGAGGAATTCTGTAACCGTGGTTCCCTGCGAGCCGATCTCGCGAATGTGAGAGCGATAGAGCTTCCAGCGGTAGTAGTAAATCTGCTGGATCTCAGGATCGTCGATTTCAAGAAAGGGAATGTTATCGAGAAACCATGGCGCATCTGCTCCGAAGTACTTTGTTGCTATCTGTTGTTTCGGCAGAGTGGGGATGGTCTGCGCGTGTGCATGGAGAAATGATAGCCATCCGAATAATGAGAACAGCAACAGGCGCGGTAGATTCCTTATGCTCATGGGTTTCCCTTAAAGACGGCAACAGCGGTGCGCACAAAGAAGCGCACCGCTGTTGCGTATGCAACTTATTACTCTACATAAGGCCAGCCGTCTGATGTGAAGGCCAGGCGGTTGATGCCGAGAGTCGGCGCTCCGTTGGCGTTGCCGTTGTAGTAGTGATAGACGAGCGTTGGCGTGGGAGTTCCATTGACTGTATCCGTAAAGACACTCTCTCCACCGGTGCCGATGATATTCGAGTGGGTGCTCAATAGGATTGTTCCGCCGGTTGCAGCAAGGTCGAGACCTCCGCGATCAACAAATGGGCCCGTCGGGCTGGTGGATCGGCCTACGATGATGCGATATGGGCTGGTGGGACTACAGCAGATATTTGCCGACGCAAAGTAATAGTAATACTGGGTTCCGTTAAACACCCATGGGTAGATGAACGAACCTTCCTCGCCGCCATAGCGGAAGGCGATTGGAGAGGTCATGGTTGCGCCTGATTTTACGAGGCCTGTGGAGGGATCGAGTTGAATGATGTGAGTGCCGTCATAGAACGATCCGAAGACGAGCCACCAATTTCCATCGGAATCGATGTAAGGCGCAGGATCGATTGCGTTGTAGGTGGTGCCTGCGATGAAGTTCCATCCATAGCTGCTGGTGATGGGAGTGTTTGTTGTGTTGCTCCATGACGAGACGATAAAGCCGGCATCTGTCCATGGGCCATAAGGAGTGGTACTGGTGGCAAGGCCGATGATTGCTTCGCCGCCCACAGTATCAGGCTCAACGGGAATTGCGTAGTACTGGTAGTACTTGCCATTTGCGTACATTACATCGGGCGCCCAGATATCCGTGTTCGATCCGTTGTTATCGGAGGGTGGAGTCTGGAGCCCTGTCCAGGAAACGAAGTCGGGGCCGATGATGGGGCAGTGAGCGTCTTGCACAAGCCATTGGCCTCCTTGCGTGGTGGTGCAGGCGCCGAGCGGGGAAGTGGCCGTTGTATAGGTGAACGTGGTCATGTCGGTTGAGTAGGCAATGGTCTGATGGGTGCCATAGAGCCAATAGGTTCCACTGGGATCTTTGAGCATATTAGGATCATGCACGGCGGTTCCGTTGCCGGCGACAGTGAGCGGCATGGGATAGGCCGCGGTGGTTGTCTGCGTCAGGGTCCACTCCTGGCAGGTGCAGCTGGCGCGCGTGTTCTGATCAATTATTGCGGAAGAAGTGGTGCCGGAGTTTGCGTCTTCCAGATACAGACCACTATTGACGTTCTTGATTAGATAGTTGCCGTCCTGTAGAAGATAGAACTGCCAGAGATGGTCGTTGGTGCCATTGTCTGCCCATTGCAGTGCCTGTTGTCCTGTTGCCGTGGATGCGTTGGCTATGCCAAGGACCTGATGCGTGAGCATATTTTCGAGGCTGCCGTTTTGCTGACCCGGTGTCGGATCGAACGGCATGTAGTGCCACATTGAATCTGGCGAGTCTGTGCTGGTTTCCTGAATTGCGCTGGTTCCCGCAACCTGACTTTGACCGCTGATGCCGAGCACCATGTCACTGAAGGCGTTTGTGATCTGGTATTGATACGTTGTGCCGGGTACGGTGAGTGTGCCGAGATCGATTGCGTTAATGGTGAAAACGGCCGAGGCCACGGAGCTGTTGTTATAGCCACTGGCTGCTGCTATGGCATTGATGGTTTCAGACGTTGAGACTGAGATGGCTGCGGTGTATTTGGTGGATGACGTGGTGGGAGTGCTGCCGTCGCTCGTGTAATAGATGACTGAGTTTGCTGTGGAATCGGTGATGGTGACGGACTGGGCCGCGGTAAACGTTCCGCCTGCGGGAGAGATGACCGGGGTGGCTGCGGTTGGTGTTGTGATGTTGATGGTGAAGGTTTCCGATGCGACTGTGCTGTTGTTTTCTCCAACTGCTGTGGCGATGGCTTTGATTGTTTCCGATGATGCGACGGAGATGGCGGAGGTGTATTTGGTGGATCCGGAAGAAGGAGTGGTGCCATCGGTGGTGTAGTAGATAGAAGCGCCGGCTGTGGCGTCGGTAATGGTGACGGATTGTGCGGAGGTGAAGGTTCCGCCCGCGGGAGCGATGGCCGGCGTGGCGGTGGTCTGGAGGGGAGCGCTAACGGTGGAGTTGCCGCCGCAGCCAGTTAGAAGAGCTAAGCAGGCTAGTCCTGCACTCAAGATGATTTTGCTTTGTCTTAAAAGCGGGCCGGGAACCAGGCTCAATGAGCGATTCATACGTATTTCTCCACTTGATTACGCTTCGTAGCGGGATCGGCTCTTCAGGTATTAATGAAAATTTACGAACTTGGAATTCATTCTGATAGGAAGCGAAAGGAATTTGGAATCGGAATACGATTTAAAGTAAACCTTTTCTCGAAGTACTGAAAATAGACGCCGTTTACAACGGCTGTCAAGGGCAAGCTATTAAAGTTGCTATTTTTTTTGATTACCCCTATGCTGAAAACGAATTCTCACCTTCGTTAATTTCTATGCCAAAGCCAAGACGAAATAGTGGCTCCAAGAGCGGCTTGATGGACATACGCACCGTAGCAGAACGTGCGAATGTCTCTGTTGCCACTGTTTCGAGGACCATCAATCGGGTTCCTACTGTGAATGCCAAGATGGCGAAGCGAGTGTGGGATGCGATCCGTGAGCTGAACTATTTTCCCAACACACAGGCTCGGGCCCTGGTTTCGGGTCGAAGCGGCGTTTTTGGCCTAATTGTCTCTGAAATTACCAACCCGTTCTTTCCAGAGCTTATTCAAGGATTTGAAGATGTGGCCGTTGAGAGTGGCTACGAGATACTGGTCAGCTCCACGAACTACGATCCCAAGCGCTGGGAGCTTTGCATTCGACGCATGCTGGAGCGCAAGGTGGAAGGTGTAGCGGTGATGACGTTTGGTATTGAAGAGCCGCTGCTTGAGCAGCTTGCGGAGAGGAATATTCCGCTGGTCTTTATCGACACCGGTCCTTCCAGTCCACAGGTCAGTTTGTTAAAGGTGGATTATCACCAGGGAATCCGGCAAGGGGTACAGCATCTAGCGGCTCTGGGTCACAGGAATATTGCATTCATTTCCGGGCCGAGCCGGCTGAGCTCAGCGCATGCTCGTCTTGAGGCGTTTACTCAATCGCTGCGTGAGTGTGGGATCAACCCTCAGCGTGAATGGATCATTGAAGGGGATCACACGCTGGAGGGCGGGATTCAGGCAACGGAACAGCTGCTGGGCAGGAACCAGCTTCCGACAGCCGTGATGTGCTCGAATGATATGACTGCCATTGGCGTTCTGCACAAGGTATACCGAGCCGGGTTACGCGTGCCGACTGATCTGTCTGTCATTGGGTTCGACGATGTACACATGGCGCGCGTCATGATTCCACCACTTACATCGATCAAAATGTCGCGACTGGATCTGGCGCGCGCAGCGGTTACGGCGCTGCGGTCTCACGTTGAGAACACAACGCCGCAGCGTGAATACAGTATCGATACGAGCCTGGTTGTGCGGGAGTCTACCGGTTATCCGCCTGGCTCAATGAAGGACCTTCGTACTGCGAAGAAATAGGGCTGAGCCGACGCGCTTTATAGCGCACCAAATAAACATACTGAGGGCGAGGTAAGCGTCCAAGGGCTGGGAAAACGTTTGCTAATGATCGCTCAGTTCCGTATGATTCGATGGGACATTGAGCAGTAGTTCCGGGCGTTTGCTGACGCGTCGATGATTACCTGGCCCTGAGAAGTGAGACGCGATTAACTGAGGAGCAGCACAAATGAAAGTTGTAGCTGGTGTAGATTTTGGAACGTTGAGCACTCGGGTCACTCTTCTGGAGCGGGACCGTGGGCGTCTTGGCACTGCTGCCGCCTCTTACCCACTGAAGCGCAAGGCGGAGGATCCGAATTTCGCAACACAATCTCACGCGGACCAGATGAATGCGCTGGTGGCGGCGATGGCCGATGTGTTGAAGCAGACGGGCGTGGATGGCCAGACCGTCGAGGCGATTGCACTTGATACCACCGGGTCGAGTGTAATCCCCGTTGATAGCTCTATGGAACCGCTCGATGACTACTATCTTTGGTGCGATCATCGCGCTCTGCATGAGGCGCAGGAGATTACCGCGTTGGCGCATGCGCGAAATCTGGAGGCTATTGAGTGGTGCGGAGGTGTTTATTCCCACGAGTGGGGCTGGGCGAAACTGCTTCATTGGCTGCGCAATAATCCCGAAAAGCGTAGCTCGTTTGCTTCAGCGTTTGAGCATTGTGACATGGTTGCTGCCACTCTCTGCGGAATCAAAGATCCAAGGCGGGTGAAGCGCAGCGCCTGCGCCATGGGTCACAAGTGGCTTTGGGGCGAAAAATGGGGTGGGCTGCCGCCGCAAGAATTTCTCTCCGAGCTTGATCCGCTGCTGGAGGGGGTTCGCGCGAAGATCGAGGGCGCGGTACTTACTTCCGATCATCTTGCTGGGACTCTTTCGCCGGAATGGGCAGAGAAACTTGGCTTGCGGGCGGGAATTCCGATTCCTGTTGGAGCCTTTGATGCACATTGGGATGCCATTGGCGCAGGCTGCCGGGAGGGTGATGTCGTCAATGTTGTCGGTACCTCCACCTGCATCATCGCGATGGCTGATAAAACGCGGCTGATACCTGGAGTCTGCGGAGTTGTTCCGGGAAGTGTGCATCCACACTTGACCGGCATTGAGGCCGGCCTTTCCGCAACGGGGGATATTTTTGAGGCCATTGCGCGCCGCGCCGGCACCACCGCGAAAACGCTGTCAGAAGGGCTGGAGCAATATCAGGCTGGCCAGACTGGGTTGCTGCGGCTTTCCTGGGATAACGGTGATCGGACCGTGCTGGTAAACAGCGAGCTTGGGGGCATCACACTGGGCTGGAACCTTCTGCATACGGCGCAGGATGAGTTTTTCGCGGCCATTGAAGGCACGGCATTTCATACGCGCATCATTCTGGAGCGCATGAGCGAATATGGGGTGCCGATTGAGCGCGTGATTAATGCGGGTGGCATTCCGCAGAATAATGCGACGCTGAACCAGATATATGCCAATGTGCTGAATAAGCCGGTGCTCGTGCCGGACTCTACGCCCACGAGTATAGGTTCTGGAATCTTTGCCAGTGTTGCTGCCGGAATCTATCCAAGCGTGGAAGCCGCGCAGGACAAAATGGCGACGGGGCATCGAACCTTCATGCCGCAGCCGGAAGCGGCGGCGGTTTACGAGGAACTGTACAAGCTTTATCGCGCTGTTTATTTCGGATTTGGCGAGCAGTCCTCTAAGCCGCAGGATCTATCTGGTGTGTTGCGCGAACTGCGGGAGGTTGCGGCCCGGCAGCGAAAGGCTTCGCCATCTCCCGCGGTGTAATTCATCGCAATTTATTTAAGCCGTACCCATATATCTGGAGGAAACATTGAAGAACGTCGAAACGCTGGAGTTGTGGTTCGTTACCGGAAGTCAGCATCTGTATGGGCCGGGACCGCTAGGCGTTGTCGCTGAGAACTCGAGCCGGATCGCCAGCTTTTTTGACAAAGAGAGCGCCATTCCGGTGAAAGTCGTTGCTAAGCCGGTGATGGTTACGGCCGACGGTATTCGCGATCTCTGCCAGGAAGCAAATACTGCGAAGCAGTGCATCGGGCTGGTGCTCTGGATGCACACCTTTTCACCGGCAAAGATGTGGATTGCCGGGCTCAGTTTGCTGAAAAAACCGTTTCTTCATTTGCATACCCAGTTCAATCGGGAGCTGCCGTACAGCAGCATCGATATGGACTTTATGAACCTGAATCAGGCCGCTCATGGAGACCGCGAATTCGGTTTTATTACGGCGCGGCTTCGGCTGGCGCGAAAGGTTGTTGTCGGTTTCTGGCAGGATGCTGAGACGGTGGCCGAGATTGCGACATGGACACGTGCCGCGATTGGATGGCATGAGTCGCAACATCTCAAGGTGGCCCGCTTTGGAGATAACATGCGCAATGTCGCCGTGACGGAAGGCGACAAGGTAGAGGCGCAAAAGGTTTTTGGCTATACGGTCTCGGGTTATGGGATTGGCGATCTGACGGATCGTATGGCGGAGTTTTCCGACGGTGAGGTGGCGAAGCTGGTTGCTGAATACCGCGAGAGCTATTTGGTCGTTAAAGAGCATGATCGTGTGGATTCGCTTAATGTGGCGGCGCGGATTGAGCTTGGGCTGCGAGCGTTTCTCGAGGAGGGCGGCTTTGGCGCATTTACGGATACTTTCGAAGACCTGCACGGGATGGGTCAACTTCCGGGGATTGCTACGCAGCGGCTGATGGCGTCGGGATACGGATTTGGTGGAGAAGGCGACTGGAAGACCGCTGCTCTTGTGCGCATCATGAAGGTGATGGCCGCGGGGTTGCCGCAGGGTACTTCGTTCATGGAGGACTACACCTACGATTTCGGTGGAACTCCTAAGGTTCTTGGATCGCACATGCTTGAGATCTGTCCGTCGATTGCGAATGACAAGCCGGCGCTTGAGGTTCATCCGCTTGGCATTGGTGGTAAGGCGGATCCTGTTCGGCTTGTCTTCACGGCTCCTGCCGGGGCTGCTGTGGTGGCAACCATAGTTGATATGGGCAACCGGTTCCGCATGATTGCGAATGATGTGGATGTGGTGACTCCTGAGCATCCGCTCCCGAAGCTGCCTGTGGCGCGGGCTATCTGGCATCCGCAGCCTGATTTGAAAACTGCGGCTGCGGCATGGATCTATGCCGGTGGCGCGCATCATACGTGCTTCAGCCAGGCGCTTACGATGGACCACATGGAAGACTTTGCTGAGATCGCCGGCATTGAACTGGTGCGGATTGACAGCGAGACGCGGATTCACCAGCTACGGCGCGAGCTTGTGTGGAGCGATGCTGCTTACAAGCTGCAATAAACTCCGTGATGCGAAAATAGCAGTAACACAGACCATTCTTTATGGCGGTATTTCTCATGAACGCAGCGGACGCGGAGACGACTTTGCACAGGACGCGTTGGGGAACAGTCGGTGATGAAGCAGTTGATTTGTTCACCATTTCAAGTTCTGTTTTGGCAGTTTCCATTACCAATTTTGGAGCGCGCATTGTGAAGATTGATGCCCCAGACAAGAACGGGGCTCGGGACAATGTTGTGCTCGGGTTCGCGGATCTGGATGGCTATCTGCGAGACGCGAAAACGTACATGGGAGCGGTGGTGGGCCGCTATGGAAACCGCATTGCCGGTGGAAGGTTCTCGATTGACGGCGATGTTTACCAGGTTCCCGTGAACAACAATGGGCAGGCGCTGCATGGCGGCACGATTGGCTTTGATCGCAAGGTATGGAGTGCGGCGGTTATTCCGAATGGAATGGAGTTCACGCTTGTCAGCCAGGATGGAGATATGGGTTTTCCGGGCACGCTGACGGCGCAGGTTCGTTATATATTGGAGTCTTCAATCCTTCGCATCGAATACACGGCTACGACAGATAAGCCGACTGTCGTGAGTCTTACGAATCACAGCTACTTCAATCTGGCAGGGAGAAGTGGCGGAACTGTTCTCGATCACCAATTGATGTTGCATGCGGATCAATTCACGCCAGTGGACGCTGTGATGATTCCTACGGGTGAGGTTGTGCCGGTTGAGGGCTCGCCGTTTGACTTTAGAGAGAGCCGCGCTATTGGGGAACTGATTGATGTTGGGGATGAGCAGTTGAAGCTGGCTGGTGGATACGATCACAACTTTGTTCTCGGGGGTGATGGGCTGCGTATTGCTGCTGAAGCGTTCGATCCCGGGAGCGGGCGGACGCTTACTGTATCTACTACGGAGCCGGGCGTGCAGTTCTATTCCGGCAATTTTCTAGATGGGTCGGTTATTGACAGCGAGGGCAGGCCGTTCGAGAAACATTCCGGGTTCTGCCTTGAGACGCAGCATTTTCCGAATTCGCCGAATGAGCCGGAGTTTCCTTCCACGATATTGCGGCCGGGAGAGAAACTGCATAGCGTGACGGTGTTTGCTTTTGGTGTGCGGGAGTGATTGCAGCAAGAAGCTATAGATATGGCGGAGAGGGTGAGATTCGAACTCACGGAACCCGTAAAGGTTCGGCGGTTTTCAAGACCGCTGCCTTAAACCGCTCGGCCACCTCTCCGCGGGTGCTGCTCATTTGATTGTACGTGAATGCAGGGCTGAAGTCGGAACGATGGCGTATTCTTTCGTTGCGCGGCTGCTGAAATGAAGGTTGCCGCGGAGGCACATTGAACGAAAATGCCTAAGAAAGCCGCATCGGGAAGCCATCCTCGAAGTCCGCAGCCGGGACAGCCTATCAGTCTGAAGACATTGGGCGAGTACCTCAATCTTTCGCCGGCGACTATTTCGCTGGTGTTGAATAATGCGCCGGGCGTCCGGTCGATTCCGCAGGAGACGCGGGACCGGGTGATGGAGGCTGCGGCCAAGTTTGACTACAGGCCGAGCTTCTATGCGCGGTCCTTGAGGAAGCGGCAGAGCTTTTCGGTTGGCGTGCTGGTGCCGGAATTGAATGACAGCTACGCCACGCAGGTGATGGCGGGGGTCGAAGAAGTTCTGATTGAGGAAGGCTACTTTTACCTCACGGCGAGCCATCGACGGAAACCGGATTTGATCCAGGAGTATCCGCGGCTGCTGATGGATCGCTCGGTGGAGGGTTTTGTCTTCATCGATACGGTTCTGGAGGAAGAGCTGAGTCTGCCTACGGTGGTGGTGGCGGGGCATAAAAAGATTGAGGGCGTTACGAATGTGGTGCTGGACCAGAAGCGTGCGGCGGAGCTGGCGCTGCGGCACCTGTATCAGTTGGGGCATCGCAAGATTGCGTTCATGCGCGGTGGCAGCCATAGCTCGGATGCCGATGAGCGGTGGGAGTGCCTGATGGCAGTGGCCCGGGATTTGAAGATTGAGGTGCTGCCTGAGCGGTGCGTGCTGCTCAAGCTGATGGTTTCTACTCCTGAGCTTGGATTTGAGCCGGCGAATGAGCTGCTTGCGCGCGGCGGTGATTTTACGGCGGTGCTGGCTTACAACGACATTGCTGCGATTGGGGCAATTCGCGCGTTTATGAATCATGGGTTGCGGGTGCCGGAGGATATTTCTGTCGTGGGCTTTGATGATATCCAGGGGGCAGCATTCCATAACCCTAGCCTGACTACGATACGGCAGCCGTTGAACCAGATGGGGGTTGTGGCCGCGCGTATTCTTTTGCAGAGAATTCGCGGTCAGGCTACGTTTCCGGATATTGTGCCGATTCATCCGGAGCTGGTGATTCGGGAGTCGACCTGTCCGCCGAATCCGAAGCGAAACCGGAGCAAGCGCTAGGCGGATGAAGATGCACAAGGGCAGGCTGGTTGTTCTTCATGCGGCGTTTGGCATGACGGGCGTGCTTCATGCGATTGGCGGGGCTCTGTTGCCCGCGATTGCTGCCTCCTTTGGATTGCCGGATAGCCGGTCCGGGACGCTGTTTCTCTGCTACTACATTGGATCTCCACTAGGGGCCCTGCTGTGTGTGGGCCGGTATGTGCGGCTCATTACTATTGGCTTTCTGGCGACGGCGCTGGTTTGCTGGGGCATTGCGGCGGGTGGGGCTGCGCTGCTGCCGGTGTTGTTTTTTGCCATGGGGATTGGTGTTGGGGTTCCCATGACGGCGGTGAGCCTGTATGCGGGGCGGGCGTTTGCGGGTGAGGCTGCTGCTCCGCTGACGCTGCTGAACTTTACGTGGAGCGCCGGGGCACTGGCTGCTCCGCTGCTGGCTGCGCGGGTGCTGACCGGGCATGGTTGGCGGACGGTTTATGGGCTGCTGGCAGTGGCTGCTGTTGTGGTTGCTTTGGCTTGCTGGTCCGGGTTGAAAGAGCCTCCTGAGGATGCGCCTGTTGCGGTTGCCGGTGAAGCTGGAGTGGGGCGGTGGGGCGTGGTGGTGCTGTTTGCATTTCTGGCCTTTCTGCAGGTGGGGATTGAGAACACTACGGCTACGTGGCTGGCGAGCTATGCGATGCGTGTGGCGAGTACGGGTGCTGCCAAGGCGGCGGCTTCTTCTTCGTGGTACTGGTGCGGATTTCTGGCTTCGCGAGGGGTCTCCTCGCTGGTGCTTACGCGGATGAATCCTATGCAGGTGTTGACAGTGATGGTTGTGACGGCGCTGATTGCGGCGGGGTTGCTGATTGGGTTTCCTGGTGTGGCTCCTGTGGCGATGCTGCTGCTGGGGGCGGCGCTGGCGCCGGTGTTTCCTTTACTGATCTCGCGGTTTTTTACACGGGCCCAGGTGAAGCAGGCGCGGTGGGTGCTTTCGGTGAGCGGATTTGGTGGATCGGTGCTGCCGTGGCTGACGGGGCAGATTTCTTCGGGTACGGGTAGCTTGCGGCTGGGGCTTTGTACGGTTCCGGCGGCTTTGGTGCTGATGATTTGCCTGCTGCCGCTGGTTGGGAAAGACAAGTTCCAGGTGGCAGGTTCCAGGTGACAACCGGGCTTACAGATTCTGTAAGCCGCTGGAAGGCCGATTGAGTGTATCTTCTTTGTTTTCCTAGTTGATGCCGGGGGTTTGCTTACAGAGTTAAAGATTTACAGATTCTATACGGGGTGAAAATTTGTGTTTTTGTTTTTCTTATGTCTTGTAAGTTTATTATTTTCAATGGTTTGAATCATGTTTTTCTCCTGAATTCTGGTGTCTTAATGCCGTTTAAATGCCGCTTTAATGCCACTTTATTGCGCGCAAATTGCAGAAATTCTTTCCAAATATCGGTGGTGGGTTATTCCACCCAATTCCGTGTGTGAATTGGCGAAAAGCAAGAGCAAGAACAACCGCAGGTCCCTCGACTTCGCTCGGGATGACATGCCGTGTGGAGATTTGATGTGTTGGTGTGAAAATGCTAAGGCCCGGTCGAATTGACCGGGCCTTTTTTGCTGCTGATTATGAGTGTGGCATAAAAGCAGTTAATTAAGTGAAAACTATCTTGTTGTGTCCGGGTACAAAAGTACCGTGCGTGGGGTGGATGACGTAGATGCCGCGGGCTTGGCGAAAAAGCGTCCTTCAGGGGTTGAAGCCCGGAGTTATTCTGGCCTGGTTGCGGCACGGCTGAACAGATTGCTGGAAAAAGTCAGTTTTTGCATTCGGAAGCCGCAACACCATCCCTCAGCGGCTAAAGCCGCCATTGATTTTGCCGGACTTATGGCACAGCTAAAGCTGTGCCCTTTCAAAACATCGAGTTTTTCCGCAAGCTGTGAAGGCGCGCCCTTTCAAAACTCCGGAGATTTGGCATTTGTGGTATCCCCGGTCCCCAAATGCGCGGGACCGGGGGCACCCGGTTTGGTCAGGTTCGGGCTGTTTGTGATCCCACTCATGGCGCGATACTGCTGCGCCATGAATGGGGCACACATGTTTGTGGTTGTGCGGATTAAAACCCGTACAACCCGCTTACGGCATGACGAGGACTTCTACTCCGCTGGCGGCGTCCTTTTGGCGGTAGACCTGTTCGGTGGCTTTTACGAAGTCTTCGGGTTTGGCGTGGGGGATGTCTGTGAAGGTTTGCGGATTGCGGTCTGTGAGCGGGAACCAAGAGCTCTGGACCTGCACCATGATGCGGTGGCCGCGGCGGAAGGTGTGGAAGAGGTCGGGCATGGTGTAGTCGATCTCGGTTTGCTTGCCGGGGGTGAGGGCTTCGGGCTTCTCCATGCTGTTGCGGAACTTGGCGCGCAGGGGTTCGCCGCGGAGGAGCTGTTGATAGCCCCCCATGTGGAGCGGGGCTTCGTCGAGGACGCGCTTGCCGGTGGAGGTGCTTTCTGGATCGGGGGCGTTGTCGGGGTAGACGTCGATGAGCTTGACTACGAAGTCAGAGTCGGTGCCGGAGCTGGCGATTTTGAGTTTGGGCGAGATGGGGCCGGCGATGGTGACGTCCTCTTCGAGCGGATCGGTCTGGTAGACGAGGACATCAGGGCGGTAGCTGGCGAAGCGCTGATCGTCGACCATGTAACGCTGCGGAACGGTGTCTGTGGTGTAGCCGACGAAGGGGACGGGGTGCGCGGGATCGCTTACGTACTCGTCTTTGGCGGCGGATTCTGTGGGAGCGTCAAAGCTCAGCTTGCCGTTGGAATGGAAGTAGAGGGTCTTTGGCTGCGCGGCTTTTGGGGGCCACGCGTCGAAGCTGCGCCAGACGTTGGTTCCGGTTTCAAAGACCACGGCTTTGGGCTGTGCGCCTGTGGATTTGCCCTTGAGGTAGTGCTCGAAGAAGGGGAACTGGATGTTGGCGCGGAAGTACTCGCTGGTTTTGGCGTTGAACTGTGCGTCGCCAAGGTGGGAGCCGTCACCGCGTGCCCAGCCGCCGTGGACCCAGGGGCCTTCTACGAGGGTGGTCTGGGTATCGGGGTTGAGTTTGCTGACGGAGTAGAAGGTGCTGTAGGGGCCCTGAAGGTCTTCTGCGTCATACCAGCCGCCTACGACGAGGACGGCGCACTTGACGTTCTTCATGTGGGGCGCGAGGTTGCGGGACTTCCAGTAGGCGTCGTATGTATCGTGCTGGAACTGGTCGTTGTAGAGCCAGTTGGAGCCTTTGAGATATTTGGCTTCCATGTCGGCGAGGTTGCCGCCGTGGAGATAGAACTGGTAGTGGTCGGGCGTGCCGAAGTCGAAGTTGGAGCGCGTGGCGTGGGCCGGGTCTTCGGGATTGTGCTGGGGCATGAAGAAGACGTAGAAGCCGAAGTTGGCTTCGAGCATGAATTCTCCGCCGTGGTAGGCGTCGTCACCTTTGAAGAGGTCCGTCATGGGGGCTTGCGGACTGGCCGCTACCAGCGCCGGGTGCGAGTCGATCATCGAGGCCGAGGTGTAGAAGCCAGGATAGGAGATGCCCCAGATGCCTACTTTGCCGTTGTTGTTGGCGACGGTCTTGAGGAGGAAATCGATGGTGTCGTGGGTATCGGAGGCGTCATCGACGTCCTGCGGGCCTTTTTTGTCGTCGATGTGAGGACGCATTTCTACGAAATCGCCTTCGCTCATCCAGCGGCCGCGGACATCCTGATAGACGAAGATGTAGCCGCCTTTTTCGAATTCATCGGAGGGGCCGAGGTGCGTGGGGTACTGGTCTTCGCCGTAGGGGCCGACGCTGTAGGGAGTGCGGTCCATGAGGAAGGGATAGGGGCCGGCGTCCGGGAAGGCTCCGGTTTTGGGGACGTAGACGGCGGTGAAGAGGCGTTTGCCGTCGCGCATGGGGATGCGGTACTCGTACTTGGTGTAGTGGGATTTTACGAAGTTTTCTGTGGCGTCTTGCGCCGGGAGTTGGATGAGGGGTGCGGCGCAGAGGATGAGCGCGGCGATTGAGCGCACTAGGGTTTTGAGCATGGGATTCTGGCTTCTCCTTGAGAAGACCAGAGTAAAGCACAACAGTAGATGGAGGGCTACTGAGTTCTTTCGCGGGCTTCTATCCGAGAGATGCGTTCGCGGAGTTCGTATACATCGGCCAAGCGACCGATGGCTAGCATTGCTTCGGTATGGCGTTCTGATGCGAGGCGCTCTGCGGAATCAAAGCGGTCGTTCATTCGCTTTTCCAAAGCATCGACTCGCGCGGCTAGTTCGCGTAGTTCGGGAGCCAGGAAATCCTGAAGCAGCCGCCGGGTATCTTCGATCACGCTCATGTGTCAGTTCTCTTGTTTCAAGTTTATCGCAGAAACAGTGTTGGCAAACTGCCAACACTGTTTCGAGCAATATTTACTCGTCGGTCTTCTTTGCTTCCGGGGCTTTTTCTGGGGTGGTTAGGGGCTTGGTGATGTCGTCGAGGTAGGCGGGGGTGCCTTCTACGCGCTCGAGGACTGGGTAGCGCTCGCCATCGTGGTAGTCGATGTCGAAGGTGTTGACCCAGGTTTCAGACTGGACGACTAGGTGGATGGGTTCGCTGGTGCCTTTGGCGGCGTCGATGGCGTTCTTGAGTGCATCGCTCGAGTAGGTGCGGCCGTTGACGGCGAGTACCTTGTAGCCGGGCGCCAGGCGGGACTTGTCGGCGGGGCCGTTCCAGCGGACGTCGGAGATGGTTCCATCGCCCGAGATGCGGAGACCGAGCGAGTACCAGACATTGATTCCGATGCCGTAACGGGCGTAGGCGGCGGCGACCATGCGGGATGAGGCGGAGGGCTTGTCTTTGTAGACGAGCTTGTATCCGCCGCGCTCGATGCCATCGAGATCGGCGCGAGGGTTGATGCGGTCGACACGGTCATGGAGGAATTTGGCCCAGTCGTAGGGTGCGACCTGGTTGAGATCGGCGATGAGCTCTTCGCGGTTGTAGGTGACGATGAGCGGGCCGGTATTTCCGCCTTTGGCGAGGAAGATCCTCTGGAAGTCGTCGAGGGATTTCTTGTTGTCGGTGAGCTTGCGGATCAGGGTGTCGGCGTCGAGCCAGAGAAGCTCGCCCTCGTCATAGTAGTCCTGGCCGCGTTTCCAGTTGGACCATGCGGGGTTGCCGCCGCGGAGGATGCTGGCGGAGATGGCGGTGTCTTCTGTGGAGCGCCATTCGCGGCCTACCTTTGTGTCGAGGTTGGCGGCGCTGGAGGCGAGGAGGTCGCGGTATTGGGCTTGCGACTTGAGGCCGGAGCGGGCGGCGAGGACGTTGCCGAGATACTGCGTCATGCCTTCATAGACCCAGAGCAGCGCGCCCTGCTGCATGGTGGCGAAGTCGGGTTGATAGAGGCCGACGGGGCGGCGGTATTTGCCGTTCCAGGAATGGGTGAACTCGTGGGCGAGAAGATCGGATTCGGCCAGCTGGTGGGCGTCGTCGGCGAAGCCTTTTTCTCCTACGCCGTTGTCAGAGGATTGGCCGTGTTCGAGGCCTTCGCCGCCGGCTACGTCTGAGAGCGTGAGGAGGAAGTGGTAGACGTTGTAGTGATGCGATGCGTAGAGCTTGTCGGCTTCACGGACGAGGTTGGCTACTTCGGCTAGCGTGGCCGGGCGCATCTTCGAGTCTTCCGGATCGTCGGAGACTACGTCGAGATAGTGGGCGGGTTTGATTTCGGGGGCGAGAGGGAACTCGTGGAAGTACTGGCCGGTGATGATGGGCGAGTCTTCCAGTTGCTCGACGTTTGTGACGGCGAATTTTGTGGTGCTGCCGCTGGCAGGGACTGGCCATGTGGATGAGTTTTCGGCCTGGAGAGCGGTGCCTACGCCCCAGCCTGCTGGGACTTTGAGCGAGGGCTGAATGGGGATGTCGCGAACTGGTGTGTGCGCGGGATAGAGCAGGAGCTTTTCCCACTCGAGGACGGCCATTTTCTGGGTGACGCGGGCGAGGACGATGCAGTCGAGGTGCGCGTGGAGGTTGGTTGCACCTTTGGGGACGTTGACGTGGAACTGATAGAGATCGACGTCGTCGCGGCGCCAGTCTACGGGCTTGCCATCGACGGTAAAGACTACGCCGGTGATGTCTTCGACGGGGCCGGTGGGGCGGTGGTTGCCGGGGATCCACTGCGGGGTGGTGAGGGTGATGGGGCCGCCGGTGACGGGGATGTCGACTTCTGCGTGATAGAGCTTGCGTGGGGCGTCGGTGAGGTCGGCGGTGATCTGGATTGGCGCTTTTTGCGCTGTGGCTGAAAGGGTGGCAAGACCGCAGAGGATCAGGGCTGGGACGGGAAGCTTTGGCATGAATACTCCTGTTAGGAAAGGGTATCGCATGGGATTGCGGGGTATTATCTGATCATTGTGCCCAAGATGGGAACATAGTATTGTTTTTTGTGCGGGTGATTTCGAGAAGTATCTTGAACAAGTATGTCGAGAGACTGGCCGGCCATAAAGATCGGCAGGCGGTGGCGTCGGCATTGGCCGCGTGGTATCAAGAAGTTCGACGTGCGGTCTGGAAAAATTCCGCTGATATCAAGAAGAGGTATGCGCAGGCGAGCATTGTTGGTGCGGACCGAGTGGTGTTCAACATCAAAGGGAATTCGTATCGATTGGTTGTCGCGGTCGATTATCTCGGTTCGATCCTCTTCATTAAGTGGATCGGAACTCACGAAGAATACGATTTGATCGATGTCAGGACGGTCGAACATGAAGCCGATTAAGAATCATGCCGATCATGAAGCGGCGCTACGCGAGATAGAACGTTTATGGGGCGCGGCGGAAGGTACTCCTGAACGCGATCGTATGGAAGTACTGGTGACGCTTGTAGAGGCCTACGAGGAAATACACTTTCCGATGGACCTGCCTGACCCGATTGAAGCGATTAAATTTCGCCTTGAGCAGCAGGGCGAGGATATGAAGGCGCTCATTGGCGTCATTGGTAATCGCACTCGCGTGTATGAAGTGATGCGGGGTGACCGGGCGCTTTCGCTCGCGATGATTCGGCGATTGCATGAGGAGCTGCATATACCTGCAGAGGTTTTAATTCAGCCGGTACGTGCTAACCGCAAGAAAAAGCTGCCTAAGATCAGCTTCCCCATTGCTTCCTGATTGCTCCCTGATGCCGCGCATGTTACAAGCTAAAGAACAGGGACAGGCTTGAGTTTGTTTGCTGCAGAGGCCTGTGCTTTGAATTTGCGGTGAAGGAAGTACCTTTCTGTCTATGAGCGCTGGTTCTACGGCCGAGCTCGAAAGTCTGTTTGGCGATTATCCGCTGGACCAGGCCTTTGATGAGATGCGTGAGCCGAATGGCGATGTGCGCGGGTACTACTGTGCACTGGCGGAGACGCTGGCGAAGCTTCCTGCAGATGAGCTGAAGCGGCGGAAGCAGTCTGCGGATATTTCGTTTCTTACGCAGGGAATTACCTTCACAGTTTACGGACGCGATGAGGGGACGGAGAGGATATTTCCCTATGACCTGCTGCCGAGGCTGATTACGGCGCGAGAGTGGGAGCATATCGAGCTGGGGCTGACGCAGCGGATTACGGCGCTGAATCACTTTCTGCGGGATATTTATTCCGACGCGCGGATTTTGAATGAGAAGGTTGTGCCGCAGGAGCTGGTGTATAGCTGCAAGCAGTTCCGGCGGCAGATGCGTGGCTTGCAGGTGCCGCGCAATATCTATATCGCGGTGATTGGGTCAGACCTGCTGCGGCTGAATACGGGCGAGTTTGTGGTGCTCGAAGATAACCTGCGCGTGCCAAGCGGCGTGAGCTATATGCTGACGAACCGGCGTGTGATGAAGCGGACGTTTCCGCAGCTCTTTCACAACTATGGCGTGCGGCCGATTGAGCGGTATCCGCAACTGCTGCTTGCTACGCTGCGGTCGCTGGCGCCGGAGGGACGGCCGGAGCCGAATATCGTGCTGCTTACGCCGGGTGTGTATAACTCGGCTTACTTTGAGCACACGTACCTGGCGCGGCAGATGGGCATTGATCTTGTTGAGGGCCGCGACCTGGTTACGCACGACAACATTGTGTACATGCGGACTACGGATGGGCTGAAGCGCGTGGATGTGATTTACCGGCGCGTGGATGATGACTTCAGCGATCCGCTTGTCTTCAGGACGGACTCGTTCCTGGGATGCGCGGGGTTGTTCAATGCGTATCGCGCGGGGAACGTGACCGTGACGAACGCTTTTGGCACCGGGGTGGCGGACGACAAGGCACTGTATGCGTATGTGCCGAAGATTATTCGCTACTACCTGGGCGAGGATCCGATTTTGCCGAATGTGGAGACGTTCCTGATGACGGACGAGAAGGAACGGAAGCATGTGCTGGCAAATCTGGACAAGCTGGTGGTGAAGGCGGTTGGCGAGAGCGGCGGCTACGGGATGCTGATTGGGCCGCACTCGACGAAGGCGGAACAGGAAGAGTTTGCGCAGAGGATTCAGGCGAATCCGCGCAACTATATTGCGCAGCCTACGCTGGATTTTTCCAGAGCGCCATGTTTGATTGGCGATCGACTGGAGCCGCGGCATGTGGATCTGCGGCCCTACATTTTATTTGGCGACAAAGTGAACATTGTGCCTGGAGGATTGACGCGAGTGGCTCTGGAAAAGGGTTCGCTGGTGGTGAACTCATCCCAGGGCGGCGGCAGTAAAGATACATGGGTATTGCAGGACTGATTGGTTTTTCGAGCGGTTTGAAAGTTCGGGAGAATGCAAGGATGCTGAGTCGCGTTGCCGACAGCCTCTATTGGATGAGTCGTTACCTGGAGCGGGCGGAAAATACTGCGCGCCAGCTCGACGTGACGATGAACCTGATGCTGGACCCCGGTGAATCGAGCGCGGAGATGCGATGGAAGCGGTTTGTGGCATCCCTGGGCCGGCCGGTGGGTCTGGAGTGGAACGGCGATCTGGATGAGATGACGCGCGGCATGGTTTTTGATGCGTCGAATAATGCATCCGTGATTTACTGCGTGAACTGCGCGCGAGAAAATGCGCGGCAGGTACGCGAGGAAATTTCTACGGAACAGTGGCAGAGACTGAACCGGCTCTTTCATCACATTCACTCGCCGAGCACGCAATTGCAGGCCCGCGACAATCTGAGCGATGCGCTGACCGGCGTGCTGGACGGGATTCATCTGTTCAAGGGCGTGACCGATACGACGATGCTGCATGGCGAGGGATGGCAGTTCATCCGGCTGGGACGCTACCTGGAGCGCGCCTACGCGACGGCAACGCTGCTGGAAGTTTTTCATCCTGACCTGGCGAGCCTCGCGGACAGCGAGCACTCCGGCTATAAATACCTGGAGCAGGTGGGACTGTTGCGATGCTGCACGGCGTTTGAGGCTTATTGCCAGGTGTATACCGCGGATGTGGATGCCGACCGCATTCTTGAGTTTCTGGTTTTGAACCACGACTTTCCTCATGCGATTCGTTACTGCGTGGATGGAACGCAGCAGGCGCTGGACGCGATTCAACGCAGCGGCGGGCGGCGTCCTCCGGAGGAGTTGCGCGCGGTGATCGGACGGCTTCATGCAATGCTGGGCTTTACGACTGTGAGCGAGATTATTGCCGGCGATGCGGCGGCGTTTCTGCACTCGATCCGCAAGCAGTGCATGGCGATTCATGAGCAGATTTACCGGCATTACGTGCATTATTCGATTCAGTCGGCGCTCACGGCTTAAAAAGCAGGGACAAGGGACGAGGGAAAAGACGCGGGATGAATTTTTACTCCATACGGCATTTGACACGGTTTCGCTATTCGCGGCCTATCAGCGAGAGCATCATGGAGACGCGGATGCATCCTCGGTCGGATGCGCTGCAGCATTGCCTGGCGTTTTCTTTGTCCGTGAGCCCGCGGTGCCGCGTGTTTACGTATCGCGATTATCTCGGTAACAACGTGCATCACTTCGATATTCCCGGCGATCATACGCAGCTGATTATTGTTGCGGAGAGCATTGTGGAGCAGCAGCCGGCTCCGGATGTGCCGTCGTTTTTGTCGCCGGATGCATGGAAGGCGCTGGATGAGATGGTGCAGGCCGGCGATTACTCCGAGTTGCTGCTGCCATCAACGTATGCGACGGAGACGCCGGCGCTGCTGGAGCTTGCCGCAAAACTTGAGGTCAAGCGGCGTGACGATCCTGTGATGCTGGTGCATGAGCTGAATCAACGGCTGTTCGATTATTTCGAGTATGTGCCGAAGCATACGCGGGTGGATTCGCCGATTGATCTTGCGATCAAGAGCCAGAAGGGCGTGTGCCAGGACTTTGCGCATACGATGATTGCGCTGCTGCGGCATGTTGGGATTCCGGCGCGGTATGTTTCCGGCTATCTTTACCGCAGCCGCGAGGATCATGATCGCTCGACGCCGGATGCGACGCACGCGTGGGTGGATGTGCTGCTGCCGTACCTTGGGTGGGTTGGTTTTGATCCCACGAACAACCTTGTTGCCCATCATCGGCATATTCGCACTGCCGTGGGCCGGGATTATGCTGATGTGCCGCCGACGCATGGGGTTTTTCGCGGGAAGACGGAGAGCGAACTGTACGTTGCGGTGCATGTGGAGGCGGGGGAGAAAGCGCCCGAGCTAGACCGCAGTTTGCCGATTCCGGAGGACTGGTCTGTGCTGGTGGAAAGAGCCCAGGAACCGATGGCCCCGACGGTGTCTAACATTGAAATTCAGCAGATGCAGCAACAGCAGTAAAACTTCTTGCAAATCTTTATGGCATCTTTTGACTTCGGTTTATAAATTCCTTATTGAATCCCCGGCAGTTTTCCGGCACAATTACCAGCAATCCCCCTACGGTGCACTGGCCGTGGATTCTTCAGCACGTTATCCACGATTTGAATACGTTCGCCATACATTGGCGGCGACCGCTTATTGAAAGCAGAGCGAAAAGCCCGACGAACCGTTCCGCGTTGCACGCAAGGCACACACCGCGGATAGCAACTTGCCAACGAGCGGCAGTACCTTAGGCCGCCGTGTAGATGAGTTTTCTTTGGAGGAACAGACGTGAAACGATCCCTGATGGGATGGATGCTTTTCTGCATTCTGTCCACAGCTTCCCTTGTATCTGCTCAAAGTGCATTCACTTCTCTTCGCGGCATCATCAAAGACCCGAGCGGCGCGGTGGTTCCCAATGCGAAGGTAACGATCGTCGATAAAGAAGCCGACCACACCTATACTGCGCAGGCGAATGCTAGCGGCGAATATGTCTTCGTACAGATTCCTCCGGCCAAGTACACCATCACAGTGACATCGATGGGTTTTGGCGATCAGTCGAAACTTGCTGAGCTGCTGGTGAATCAGCCTGCCTCAGTGGACTTTACGCTGACGGTACAGGCCAGTTCCGTCACGGTGGACGTTTCCGCAGCGGCGCAGACTCTCAATACTTCCGACGCCACACTGGGCAATTCCATGGACAACACCCTGATTCAGGCGATCCCGTCCGAAACGCGCAATGTGCCTGACCTGCTTGCGCTCCAGCCCGGCGTACTTTACCTGCCCAACAACACGGACGACTCCCGTACCGGAGCAGTTAATGGCGGCCGCTCTGACCAAGGGAACATCACTATCGACGGCATCGACAACAACGATCAGATCAGCGGCGCAGCTTTCACTGGCGTGCTCCGCCAGACACAGGACGCCATCCAGGAATTCCGCGTGGTTACGGCGGGCGGCAACTCTGACTCCGGCCGTTCTTCCGGCGCACAGATTTCCATGATCACTAAATCCGGTGCTAATAAGATCCATGGCGCAGCCTACGAGTATATGCGCAATGGCTTTGACGGCAACGACTGGTTCAACAAAAATGAAGAGATAGGTAATGGCCTGCCCAATACCCCCGGCAAGCTTATCCATAACACCTTTGGCGCGGATATTGGCGGCCCGATCAAGAAAGACAAGCTCTTCCTTTTCATGAACTACGAGGGCTGGCGCCTAGCGGAAAATAAACAAGTCCCCCAGACTACTGCCACCGCTGATTTTAAAAACGGTATCCTGAGCTATCAGGATGTGAATGGGAATAAGCAGCAGCTCCAGCCCGCAGATGTGGCCGCCATTGACAGCGGCTGCACCGTTATCTGCAATTCCGCCGACTATCCGAATCCGCCGGGTCCCAATCCGAACGCGCTCAAGTACCTCCAGTCCATGCCGACGGCAAACGTTCCATCGGGAGGCGACGCTATCGATGGCGTGCCCTATAACTTAGGCACGTATACTTTTTCTTCTCATCATCCGCAGAACTTCGATACCTACATTGCACGCCTGGACTACCAGGTCTCGTCGAGACAAAGCCTATTTGTCCGGGGCCAGTTGCAGGGGGATACGACACTCGGCACTGAGCAGTTTCCCGGTACCGGACCTTCCTCGATTACGGTTGCCAATAACCGCGGCATCATTGCCGGTCATACCTGGACCATCAAGCAGAATCTAGTCAATGATCTTCGCTATGGCTTTATCCGTGCAGGCGGTGGTTCCTCCGGCGTGGGAAAAGGGGATTATGTGGACTTTCGCGGTATCTCCACGCCAACCTCGGAGTTGCGCAGCTCAATCAGCAATACCCCGGTTAACAACATTGTGGAAACCCTCTCGTGGACCAAGGGCAATCATGCGCTTTCCTTCGGCTTCAACTGGCGCGGCATCGGCCACAACAGCGTGACCGATGCCAACTCCTACGATGCCGCCAGCACTAATCCCTCCTGGTTTTCCGGCAATGCTCCCGAACCTATGGATGGAATGGGTAACAGCCTGGTCAACGGCGGGTTTGAGACGAATTACAAGTGGGCCTATACCGACCTCGTCGGCGCCCTCCCGTCGCGTACCAACAACTACAACTATCATCTCGACTCCGCCACCTCTGCGACCGCGCTTGCCGATGGCGTGCCCGTTGAGCGTCACTTCAGGGCCAACGAATATGAGGGCTACGGACAGGATTCCTGGCGTATTCAGCCGAATCTGACCCTAACCTTTGGGCTCCGCTACACCATTCTGCAGACCCCATGGGAGACCAAGGGGCAGGAAGTCCTTCCCACGGTGGATACTCACCAATGGTTTGTAAATCGCGGAATTGCCGCCGCAGCGGGACAGGTCAACCAGCCGGACCTCTCTTTTGCTCCCGGCGGTAAGTTCTACAACAAGCCGGGCTTTTTCCCGATGAACAAGAACAACTTCGCTCCGCGCCTGGCCATTGCTTTCGCGCCTGACGCGCATACCTCCATACGCGCCGGCGCCGGCATCTACTTTGACCACTATGGCGAGGCGATGGTGAATACCTTGTCCAGCACGGCCTCTTATGGCATGTCTACTTCGGTCACCAACCCTGCTTCCAGGTATGTGATTAACAGCAACTGCACCACATATAACAAGTCAACTTGCCCGCATCCGGCCTCTCCGCGTTTTACGGATCGCAACACATTGCCGGACATTGATCTGGGAGAGGCGCCACCCACCTCGGCAACCTTCCCCTATACGTATCCCGAAAATTCGCTGGCTATCAAGGCAGGCGTGGATAACCACATCAAGTCTCCCTACTCAGAGACCTTTAACCTCTCTGTCCAGCATGAGTTTCGTGGAGGTTTCACCTTCGAGGCTGCCTATGTCGGCCGCCTGGGACGGCACCTACTGCAGAATCTCGATCTCGCAGAGCCTACGAACTACGTCGATCCGCAGGGCGGCGGTGATTACTTCTCCAACGCTGACAAGATGTCTGCGTTTGCGGACGCGCATGGCGGCCCCAACGATGGCTATATCTACGATTCCAATGGCAACGCCACCGGATGGACGACTAACATTTCTCCTATCCCATACTTTGAGAATGTCTTCCCATGGATGAAGAACTTCATGGGCCTTGGGGAATCCGCGACACAGGCTATCTACAACTATGAGTGGGCATGGGCACGGTACAGCTATGGCGAAACCAACGCCATCTATGACCTGGATCTTGGCTATGACGGAGGCCCGGCCGACTGGCAGCCTCACTTCTTCCAGAACCAGTTCTCGTCCTTCTATGCCATTTCCTCCATCGGCACCAGCTACTACAACTCCGGACAGTTCACGCTTCGGCATCCATTCAGCCACGGTCTCGCCTTTGACGTCAGCTATACCCTGGCTCACTCGATCGATATGGGATCGGACGCGGAAAATAACACCACCGAGGGACCAGGCACTTCACTCTCGGCCATTTATAACTCCTGGAATCCCAGCCTCAATCGGGGCTCCTCCGAGTTCGACGTGCGTCACCTGATCACCGGCGACTATGTCTATCAACTGCCATTTGGCCGCGGAAAGTCGATCGCGGGCAGGGCTAACGGCCTGCTCGATGCTTTCATCGGAGGATGGCAACTTGCGGGAGGCCTCCATTGGTCCAGCGCCCTTCCTTACTCGTTCTATGATCCGGGCTGGAATACCAACTGGGAGCTTTCCAGCTATGCCGTCCAAACTGGACCTGTCAAATCGCATCGCCATATCGACGCCTCCACGCTGTACGCGTTCATTGATAATGGCAGTGACATTTCGCTGAATGGCACTCTGGTTGGCAAACCGATTCGCCTTTCCTATCCCGGCGAAGCGGGCATGCGGAATCACTTCCGTGGCGACGGCTACTTTGACCTGGACTCGGGCCTTTCCAAGAGCTGGAGGACGGGTGAGTTCGGCAAGCTCAAGTTCACCTGGGAGGTCTACAACGTCACCAATACTCCTCGTTTCGATCCGCAATCGATTGAAGCGCAGATGACCTCTCCAGGGCTTGGCGAGGCCGACGCTTTACTTTCCAAACCGCGCGTCATGCAGTTCTCACTTCGGTACGACTTCTAAACGGCAACACAGAAACAAAAATGCCGGAGCGGCTGATTGCGCTCCGGCATTTTTTATTTGGTGGTGGTTTTTGAGGCCTGACTGGGAGCTGGCATTGCGGGAGAGGATTTCTGGGTAGTCTGAGGAGCGGATTGCGATGCGGATTGTGCTTTGAGGCCTGGGTTGCCGGGAAGGCGAGCTGGGGCGCCAGCCTCGTTTTTCACGAGGATGGTGACACGGCGGTTCGAGGAGTCGTACGGATCGGATTGGACGCGGAGCATCTGGTCGGCGTAACCGCGAACCTGGGTGACCTGATCGCCTCGGACGCCATCCTGCTGCATGAGGCGGCGGGCGGAGTTGGCCCGGTCAGCGGAAAGCTCCCAGTTGGTGTACTCGGCGTTCGGTGAATATTGCGTGGCGTCGGTGTGGCCCTCGATGAGGAGGTGGTTGGGGAGGGTTTTGAGCTCGCTGGCAAGCAGGGCGAGCAACTGCTGTCCGTTGTCGCTCAGATGTGCGCTTCCACTTTCATAGAAGGTGCCGTTTTTGCCTTCGAGCAGCTCAATGCGAAGCCCTTCCTGCGTGACGGTGATCTCGATTTGCTTGGAGAGCTTTTCGAGATTCTTGCTGGCCTTGATCTCCTGGATTAGGCGGTCTTTGAGCGCATTGAGGTCAGTGGCGGGAACGGGCGTAGGAATGCCTGTGCCTTTCATGGTGGTGCCGAGCTGGGTTGCGGTGCCGCGCGGGTCATTGAAGTAGCCTGCGACTGCGGCCTTGACCTTGGAGCTCTGGCTGGTGAGCCAGAGCACGATGAAAAGGCTCATGAGTGCGGTAACGAAGTCGGCGTAAGCCACCTTCCATGCGCCGCCATGGTGCCCGTGACCGGCGGCCTTGCGTTTGATGATGATGGGCTGTTTGCTGGCCGGCGCTGCGGGTGGTGTAGGTGGCATGTTTCCTCCGCGGACGCTCTATGCGGCAGCAGCAGGCGCTGCTGCTGCTCCGGTTTGTCCCTTGCAGTGTTTTTCCATCTGATCGAAGCTGGGGCGGACGCGCGCTGGGATGGCACGACGGGCCATTTCGATGGCGATGAGCGGAGCCGAGCCCTTCATGAAGGCCATGAGCAGGACGCGCAATACGTGAAGATAGGAATGGTGCTCGTCGTTGATCTTAGACATATGGGCGGCGACGGGGCCAAAGACGCCGTAGCAGAGCAGGATGCCGAGAAATGTGCCGACGAGCGCTGCGGCAACTTTCTTGCCGACCTCTTCTGCCGGGCCGCCGAGCGAGCCCATGGTGACGACGACGCCGAGGACGGCGGCTACGATGCCGAGTCCGGGAAGGGCGTCAGCGGCGGTGGAGAGCGCGGTGACGGGCAGGTGCATCTCCTTGTGATGCACTTCCATGTCTAGCTCGAGCATCTGGTCCATATCGAAGGTTTCGACTCCGCCGGTGAGGCCGACGCGAAGCGTGTCGCAGACGAAGTCGCGCGCGGCGTGATCGGCGAGGAATTCGGGGTTCGATTTGAAGAAGGCGCTGGATTCCGGCTTTTCGATGTCGGCTTCAATGCTGAGCAGGCCCTCTTTACGGACCTTGTTCAGAAGCTGATACATCATTTTGAGCGTGGCGAGATACGTCTTCTCGGTCATCTTGGAGCCGCGCAGGACGGTCATGATTCCGGAGAGGATTCCCTTGAGAATGTGCGTGGGGTTGCCAGCCAACAGGGTGCCGGCTGCTGCTCCGGCGATGATGAGCAGCTCAGAGGGCTGGAGCAGGACCTCGATATGGCCCTTTTCCATGAGATAACCGCCGAGTACGGCGCTAAAAACCACCAGTATGCCAACAATGGCGAACATAACTGCCTCCGACGCAGCGCTAGAAGAGAAATGGCGAGCTTCGAAACGATCTGGTCCAGATTTGGACAGAGATGCGGGTTCTACGCCCTTTCCGCATGTATCGGCAGTTCCGGAAGTAACTTCAAAGGGCGGGGAACAAGGGGCCGAGGGAAAGAGGGACCAAGGGATCTATAGATAAAGGACGAAAGCTATCAAAGTCTGTAAATAGAAGATACTTCGAGAAATATTCCCATCCTTCAGGCGGTCGCTCTAAGGATGGGAATATTTCCAAAATGGATTTTGTCTGGTGGTGATTTTCTAGCTTGCGGGTGCGATGTAGGGGAGATTCAGCTGCTGGCCTATGCGGATGTGGTCGGGGTTGTCGATGCCATTGGCTGAGGCGATTTCTGTGTACTTGCTGGCGTCGGCATAGAAACGTTTGGCGATGTGGGAGAGATTGTCGCCGGACTTGACGGAGTAGCTCTGCTCGTCGCCGCCCTTGTTTTCAATCTCATGGTGGAGATCGCTGTAGCTGGGATCGGCTTCCTTGATGGCGGTCCAGACGCGCTCCAGAACAACCTTGGAGGGGACGGACGCTTTGATGTGAAGTTTCTCACCGTCGAGGTCGACTGCTTCCACGGAGGCTCCGAGGTCGGAGAATCCATCGAGTGTGGTGAGAACGCCGTCGTATTTTGCCTTGAGTTGATCGAGATCAGCCATGGTGCTTCCTCCCTTTCTTTCGGTGATGAGTATATCCGCGGACAGGATGAGGAGGGGACGGAGGGCTTGCTATTTGCGAGAAATTGATAGAAGCCAATGCAGCAGCCAGGCGGAGAGGGCTCCCAGCATTGCGCTTACGAGTACGACCGCGAGGTGCCAGATAAGGACGTGCGCGGCCTGGAAGTTGACGCAGTTCAGTTCGAGTACTGCGAGGCCGGCCAGGCCTGAGAGTATGCCTGCAGCCACGCCGGCAGAGACGGGCTTGATGGCGAATCCGCGGCGCAGAAGCAGCGCGCTGAGGACCCCGACGGGGATGGCGTGGAGGGTGCCGCGGATGAGGCAGGCCATGCCCGCGGAGACGAAGTTGGTGGTGTGGTAATCGCGGAAGGAGAGCGCAAAGATGGCCAGCAGCAGTGCTGTGCCGGCTACGAGCAAGGCTCCGGAGGAGATGCGGCGGAGGCGGCCCGGGATCATCGCGGAAATGAGCTCGCCGGCGGAGATGATGGCGAGAATTGCGAGTGCAGGGAAGATGAGCGTCCGCTGCCACATGGCCATCTGATCCATGCCGAAGAAGCCTACGGGGGCGGCTCCGATGAGGGTCACTGCGGCTGCGATGAGAAGCAGGCCAGAGGCTAGCAGCCATGTGGGCGCCAGAGGGCGGACAGGCTTGAGAGATGCCTGAATGGATTGCGTGATGTGGTCAAGCGCAATGGGATCCGGGCCGGGATCGGCTTTATGTGCGGTGCGCGCGGCTTGAAGGAGATTGTCGATTTCGTTGTTGTTCACGACTGTTCTCCTTTCAGTTGGCGGCGCGGGGCTGCGCTGAGAATAGTTCTCAGTTTCTTATACGCGCGGTGGGCTTTTTGCTTTACCGATCCTACGGTGGAAGAGGTGGCGCGCGCGACCTCTTCGAGCGACATTCCAGTGACCTTGAGCATGACGATGGTTTCCCGCTCGGCGGCCGAGAGTGGGGCCAGCAGCGCGGTGAGCTCTTCTGCGTTTTCGGCGTGGTCAGCGGAGGGGTTTTGCTGCGGCGCGGCGGGTATGGATTCGGGCTCAAGCTCCTGCTCGCGGGCTGTGGTGCGAATGGATTTGCGGTAGTGGTCTACGCGGATGTGGCGGGCGATGGCATAGAACCAGGGGAGTGCCGGTTCTCCGGTGCGATAGGTGTGGCGGACGCGATGAATGCGGAGCCATGTCTCCTGCAGAAGATCGTCGGCATCGGTGCGGCTGAGGGATTGCGCGGTGAAGAAGCGGTGCAACTGTGGGCTGACGCGATGGACGAGCACGGACGCGGCGGATGAGTCGCCCTGTTGGTAGAGGGCCATCAGCATCTCGATATTTTCTTCCGGGGGCATCCGATGGGTTGTCTTTCCGTAGTGTATGCCAGCACGGACATCGTTCCATACTCCGCCACCTGAAGCCAAGCAGATTACCGATCCCATCTTGCTCATCCTTGAGTTCATTGGTGGAATTCGCTGCGGATGAGGGAAAAGTTACGCAGGGATGCGCGAATTTCAAAGGATTTTTTTGTGGGTTTTAATTTTGCGTTTGCGCGTAACCTTTCTCGTTTTTGCCGCGAATAGAGGGGTACAACGATGCTCTGAATTTCTTGCGGGCCGGTGCGGCAGTGAGAGCAGAGCGGATTCCATTCTGACTTTCGAACCTTACTTCAAGGAGAGTGTGATGAATTTTCGGAGATACACGATGTGTGCGCTGACGCGCGGTGGTTTTGCAGTGATGACGATGCTTGCGTGCGGCGTGGCCGTGAACGCGAGCGCGCAGGAGCGCGATACGTTTGTGCTCACGAGCACGAATAGTGCGCAGAACAATGCGGTGGCGGTGTTTCGGCTGACTGGCGGTGAGAAGCCTTCGCTCAAGCTGGATTCGATGCTGCCTACGGGCGGCAAGGGAGGCGCGAGCGGGAATGCAGGGATCGTGCAATTCAAGGGCGATCTTGGTGCTGTGGCGAACTATGGATCGAACACGGTGAGCCAGCTGGTGCGGCGCGGCGACAGATTTGGTGTGGGAGAGACGATCTGGCTTGCATCGGATTGCACCGGGCCCGATTCTGTGGCGCTGACGCGGGAACATTTGTTTGTGGTGGGCGCCAATTGCGCGGAGAGCCACACATGGCCGGAAGGGCACCTGGATGGAGCTGCGGTGAGCCTGCCGGATAACTCGGCGGGACAGATTGCTGTGGGCAGAACATGGGCTGCGGTGACGATGAAGTCGGGATCGGTGCTGCAGCTTCCGCTGACGCATGAAGGCGGTGCGTTGAATGGAACGAGCAATCAGGTTACGCTGCCCGACGATGCGAATAACACGCCGCTTGGAGAAGACTTCTGGGGCAATCTGCTTGGGTTCGATCCGGCGCACAGCGTGGATAGTCTTGCGCTGCTGAATTCGGATGGAGATGTGTATCCGATTGCAGGACCGATGCCGGCGTTTCCCACGAATGCGCCTTGCTGGCTGGCGAAAGGGCCGCTGAGCATCTGGTATGCGGGGAACTCGCCGGGCATGGCTGTTTCGATCTTCTTTACCGATGCAAAGGGCGGCGCGTTTTACAAGTCTGTGCCGTTGCCCGGAGTGCCTACGGATATTACTGTCTCGCGGGATCAGAAGTGGCTGGCGGTGATTTATACGGCTGCCGATGGCGCGCATGTGGCGGTGTTTGCGATTGATGAGCGCGGGGATTTGAAGCAGATGGCTACTTCGGCTGCGATTGGAGTGGCTGCTTTCAGTGGTGTGGCGTTCAGCGACTAACGAAGTGCGCTGTGGAACAGCGTTTGTTTTTGAACCGCGGGGAGCGATGCTCCCCGCACAACAAGAAAGCGAGACGGGATATGAACGGGATTCAGAAGATGGCGATGGCGGGTGTGTTGCTGCTGGGATCGATGTCGGCAATGGGACAGAGCGCGATGCAAAGCACAGGGCCGATTGCGACGGGAAAATTTCACGGACAGGTTCATGACACGAGCGGCCGTGCGTCGATTTACAAGGGCATGGACGGCAAGATGGTGTTGCGGCTGACGAACTTCAAGACTTCGAATGGACCGGATGTGCATGTGTTGCTGATTGCCGCGAAAGATGCGGAGGATAATCAGAATTTTTTGAGCAGCATGACGGAACGCGTAGAACTTGGCAAGCTAAAGGGCAATGAAGGGGATCAGAATTATGAGATTCCCATGGGCACGGATCTGATGAAGTTCAAGACTGTGGCTATCTACTGCGAGCGCTTCAATGCGACCTTTGGGGCAGCGCCGCTGGAGAAGTTCTAATCATCGACTGGCCGGTGCTGCGTGGCGCCGGCCTGCTGTTTTGACAGAGGATTTTATGTTTGCATTTTTGAAGCGGCATGGGGTGGTTGTAGCGATTGTGGCTCTGCTGGCGGTGGCGGGGCTTTGGTATCTGTTTCGTCCGGAAAAACTGTTTATCACGCAACGAGTGAATGAGGCCGCGCCAGTCGAGGTCGGCAGTGCTCCACAGGCTACCTATACGGGGCTGCTGAAGAGCAAGCTGCATGAAACGAAGGGCCGCGCGACGGTATACCGCGCTCAGGATGGAACGATGAGTTTACGTTTGACGGATTTCAGCACGTCGAATGGGCCGGATGTCCATGTGGTGCTGGCCGCGGAGAGCGATCCTGGATTGAAGAAGAATCTGCCGGGGCAGGCGCTCAAGTCAGTTGAAGTGGGAGCGCTGAAAGGCAATGAGGGCGCGCAGGAGTATCCGCTCGCGGCGAATACGGACTTGACTCGCTATAACACCGTGGTGATTTATTGCGAACGATTCCAGGCGGTCTTTGGGACGGCGAAGCTGGAGGCGTTTTAGATCAGGCTGTCGCGGCCTGGACCGGCTGGGGTTGCGCGACTGGAGTGGATTGAACGGGTAGGCGGACAATGAAGCGGGTGTCGCCGGGCTGGGTCTGGACATCGATGCGGCCGCCGAAGCTTTGGGTCACGATGCGGTGGACGATTTCGAGTCCGAGGCCAGTGCCGGAGCCCTGGGGCTTGGTGGTGTAGAAGGGCTCAAAGATATGCGGCATGACTTCATTGGGGATGCCGGGGCCGTGGTCGCCGATGGATACTACGAGCCAACCCGGCTCAGTCCATGTAGCCACTTCGATGGTGCTGCTCATGGGCGAGGCGTCGGCTGCATTGTCGATCAGGTTGGTCCAGACCTGGCTGAGCGCGGAGCCACGGGTTTCGATGATAGAAGGAGATGCGTCGAACTTCTTCTCCACCTTGATGTGCTTGATGCGGAGCTTGTGGCTGAGGATGGTCAACGTGGATTGGATACTGTCATGCACGTCGAGCGAGCGGGATACTGCGCGGTCATCCCAGGCAAACTTTTTAACTGCCATGACAAGATCGGTAACGCGGCCGATACTTTCCTCGATGGCGCAGACCTGCGAGAAGCTGGAGACGAGCGAGCCGAGCCAGTTGAGCGCGTTGGAAAATGCCTGGGAATCAAAGGCCTGCTGAGCGCAGGCGAGCTCCTGCGGATTGAAGCCCATTTCCACCAGCGAAGGACCGATGGTGTATGCGTTCTCTACATTTGAGTTCGCCAGCCACTCGGAGAGCGCTTCTTCCGCTTCAGACTGCTCGATGCTGCTGAGGGCCTGCAGGCGGCAGCTTCTAACGGCGTGTTCGAGAAGGGTTTTCAGGCAGCCGATCTGCTCTGGAGTCTTGGGGTGTTCGGCGGCACGAAGGCTGAGCTCCTGCAGGCGGACGAGGTTTTCGCGAAGCGTAGCTGCGGCACGCTTGGCGGCGGAGCCGGGATTATTGAGCTCGTGCATGAGGCCCGCTGCCAGGGTGCCGAGGGTGACGAGCTTTTCGCGATGCAGGGCTTCGACTTGATATGCCTGCAGGCGGCTGTTCATATCGCGAATGGCAACGGAGCGGATCTCGGGGCAGCAGGCGAGGAGATTCCAGAATTGCTCGCGGGTGAAGCGGACTACTACGGAATCTTCATGGGCAACGATGTTGAAAGTTGCGTAGGCTTTGCCCTGCATAAGGGGCGTTTCGCCTGAACCTTCACCGGGCGAGATGTAGCCGATCACGGTGACGGTGCCGTCCTGCTCGAGGCGGTCTGCTCGGAGCTTGCCCTCAAGGACGATGAGATAGAAGATGCGGGATTCGCCGGATTTCACCAGAGTGGCGCCGGCCGAGACATGAATCAGGTCTACCTGGTCGTCGCCGAAGGTGGTGCAGAGGCGGGAGTCTGAGAAAGCGGGGATGCAGGCGATCCGAGGGGCGATTTCCCTCAACGCAATGTGTTCCGACTGGATCGTTTGGCTGCCGTCAATCATCTGAACTACTCCACACTCCTCCCTGTATAAAGGGATTCCGCTTTTCCATAAAATGATTCAATTTCCCGTAGCTTTTTCCGGTCTTCGCATAGTTTTTCGGCTCCAGATACAAAAATATGACCCTAGGGCCGTAAGGTCCAGTGACTATCTGGGAGCGGATTAGAAGCTGGCCAGATATTGATGCACGAATTGGATGGCGATGGAGCCTTCCCCGACTGCCGATGCCACGCGCTTGACGGAGCCGTGGCGGACATCGCCGGCAATGAAGACGCCGGGGACGCTGGATTCGAGCAGGAAGGGCTCGCGGGCTTCTTTCCACTCCGGGGGCAGCTTGCCTTCGGAGCGGAGGTCAGGCCCGGCGAGCAGGAAGCCTTTGTCATCGCGATGAATGGCGGAGGGGAGCCACTCGGTGCGTGGAGCTGCGCCGATGAAGACGAAGAGCGAGGAGGCGGGGACGGTTATGTCCCCATCAGGTCCCTTGAAGTGTATCTGCTCCAGGTGGTCGCTGCCCAAGACGTCAACGATCTGGGTGTTGGGCTTGAGCACGATGTTGGGCGTGCGCTCGATTTCGTCGATTAGGTAGCGGGACATGGTGGCTCCCAGGCCAGCGGCGCGGATGAGCATGGTGACGCGGTTTGCGTACTGCGAGAAATAGAGCGCGGCCTGTCCCGCTGAGTTGGCTCCGCCGACTACATATACATCCTCGCCTTTGCAGGAGGCGGCTTCTACGAGGGCGGCACCGTAGTAGATTCCGCAGCCGGTGAGGTTTTCGCCGCCGGGGATGTCAAGGCGGCGATATTGGACGCCGGGTGCGAGCAGGATGGCGTGGCTGGAGACGGAGCGGCCGTCGGACATCTGGACGATGCGGTACTGGCCTTCAATGCGGAGGCCGATGGCGCTCTGGGTGACGAACTCCGCGCCGAAGCGGGTGGCCTGGATGAGAGCGCGGCGGCCCATGTCGGCTCCCGTAATGCCGGCTGGGAAGCCGAGGTAATTTTCGATTTTGGAAGTGGTACCGGCCTGTCCGCCGGGAGCTTCCGGCTCAATGACGAGGGTGCGGAGGCCTTCGCTGGCACCGTAAACCGCGGCGGCGAGGCCGGCAGGGCCTGCGCCCACGACTACCAGATCGTAGAACTCCTGGCTGGCCTGTACGCGGAGGCCGACTCGCTGTGCCAAGGCCTCAGAGTTTGGAGCCATGAGGGCGCTTCCGTCAGAGAAGACGACGACGGGAAGCTGGTCAGAGGCGAGGGTTGCCGAATCGATGCCGCGCTCCTTGAGCAGGGTGATGGATTCGTCTGCGGCTACGTCCAGCCAGCGGTAGGGGATGTGGTTGGAGGTGAGGAAGGAGCGCATCTGGTGGCCACGGGGGCTCCAGCGATGGCCAATGACGCGGAGGCCTTCGAATCGCGGGCGGTAGCCGGCTTTCCAGTCGTCGAGCAGGTCACTGAGGACGGGGTAGAGCTTTTCCTCGGGCGGATCCCACGGCTTGGTGAGGTAGTAATGGATGCGCGCCGTGTTGATGGCCTGGATGGCGGCCTCGGTATCGGCGTAGGCGGTGAGCAGGACGCGGCGGGCATCCGGGTAGATGGTGAGAGCGCGCTCGAGGAATTCGACGCCAGTCATGCCGGGCATGCGCTGATCGCTGACTATGAGGGCGACGGGCTCTTCCTTGGCCCTGACCTGGGCAAGGGTATCGAGTGCGGCTTGTCCGCTGGCAGCGCGCATGATGCGATACTCGTTGCCATATTGCCTGCGAAGATCCTGGACAACGGCTTCGAGTACATTGACGTCGTCGTCTACAGCAAGAAGTATCGGGCGTGCCATGGAGAACAGTTTACAGGCAGGGCGCGCGGGGCGGTGGATTGCAGATGCTGGCGGATGAAAGACCTGTTAAAGATTTTTGATTGGCTCGGGGTGGTGTTCCTTGGTATCTTCCAGATAGAAACTCGGACCGGAACGATATGCGTGACCTAGTGCGGAGAAGGTAACTTCACCGCTCGATGTGTATCGATTCGACGCAAGGCAGAGATTTCTGTGTGACAGTCGATACAGATGGAAATGGGGAGCGCGCCCGTGTATGCAGTCAACGGGTCGCAGCGTAGGCGTTTTCTATAGTCTGCTGCGTGAGACGACGCGATGAGTGTGCGGAACAGCATGCCGAGCGAAAATCTGCGCCAGATACGTGGAACGAGACGGATGTCATGACCAAGATCATACTTGCGGATTCACAGGCAATATTTCGAGCCGGAACAGCCAAGGTTCTCGCTATGGATGAGGATTTGCGCATCATTGCGCAATGCTCTGACCTGGACCGGCTTCTTCATGCGGTTGCCACTTTTCCGGGGTCGGTGGTTCTCTTTGCGGCTTCCCTTAAGCCTGAGATGGGGATGCTGAAGAAGGCGCTGGAGGAAGCGGGCAGTCGCGGAGTGGTGATTGCAGAAAACAGCGAAACGGCCTCACAGTACCTGCAGCAGGGATTCAAAGGCGTGGTCTTCCGGTCTGTCACCGGGCAATCACTGGTGGACTGTGTGCGGCGTGTGGCGGGCGGGAACACGTGGACTCCCCCACAGCTTGTGGTAGCGGAGTCGCATGACGAGGATGCCGTGGGACGGCGCGTGCGCGATCGGCTTACGCCGAAAGAGATGCGGATTGTTGCGCTGATTGTGCAGGGGTGCAAGAATCGCGAGATTGCACTGCGGCTGAAGACGACCGAGCAGGTGATCAAGAATTATCTGCGCTCCATCTACGACAAGACGGGCGTGAGCGACCGGCTGGAGCTGGCGCTGTTTACGATTCATCACCGCGTGCTGGCTGCGGCTGCGGCGGAGATGGGGAGCAAGCTGGAAGCGGAAGAACAGCAGTCCGCTGCCGTGGCTTAAGCATCGCGCCACAAAGTGAAACGCGTTCGCGAAAATCAGCGTAAACGTAGATTACGATTGTTGGAATGGATACGCCCAGTGAGTTGAACGAGGTTGTCCTTCCGCAGAACGTGATCGGTCCGCTTACGCGGTCGGCGATCTTTCTGGTCCTGTGTATTCGCCAGGACGAAGATGCTTACACACAACTAAGAGATTTTTGCGCCGGGCTGTCCGGGCTGATTCGCGCGGTGGAGTTTCGCGATGTTGAGGCGGGGCTTACCTGCATTGCCGGATTCGGCTCCGATGCGTGGGACAAGCTTTTTGGTGCGCCTCGGCCTGCTGAGCTTCATCCTTTTCGCGAGATTCGTTCTGGTGGACGCCATGCTGTTGCTACTCAGGGCGACATTCTCTTTCATATTCGCGCCAAGCGGATGGACCTGTGCTTTGAACTTGCTGCGCAGATCATGGATAGCCTGGGAGACACGGTTACGGTGGCCGATGAGGTGCATGGCTTCCGCTACTTCGATGACCGCGATGTGATGGGCTTTGTGGATGGCACGGAGAATCCGCGCGGCGATGTGGCGCGCGAGGCGGCGATTGTCGGCGATGAGGACGCGGCTTTTTGTGGCGGCAGCTATGTGATTGTGCAGAAGTATCTGCACGATCTGAAGGCCTGGAACTCGATTCCGGTGGAGATGCAGGAGAAGATTATTGGCCGCCGGAAGCTATCGGACATTGAATTGAGCGATGCGGAGAAGCCTGCCTACGCGCACAATGCGCTGACCAATATTGAAGAGAATGGGCGGCAACTGCAGATTTTGCGGGACAATATGCCGTTTGGGCGTCCCGGGCATGGCGAGTTCGGGACGTACTTTATCGGCTACTGCCGGACTCCGAGCATTACGGAACGGATGCTGGAGAATATGTTCGTGGGCAATCCTCCCGGAACGTACGATCGGATACTTGACTTCAGCCATCCTGTAACCGGTGGGCTGTTCTTTGTTCCTACGGGAAATTTTCTCGACGATGTTACGCAGGATGCACCGAATCCGGCGGCCAGCACAAAGGCTGTTTCTGACGAATACAAATCATCGGCTCCGGCGGCCAGGCCGGCTGCCGTTCACGACACATCACTCAGGATAGGATCACTACGGGGAGAGAAAGATGAATAACCTCCATCGGGAGCTTGCGCCCATTTCAGATGCAGCATGGGCGGGGATTGAGGAAGAGACGACCAGGACGCTGAAGCGGTACCTGGCGGGGCGGCGTGTGGTGGATGTTCCCTCGGCGGCGGGTTTTGATTTTCCCGGCGTCGGAACGGGGCATCTGAAGGCGATCTCAGCACCGGCCGATGGCATTGTTGCCTGGCAGCGCGAGGTGAAGCCGCTGGTGGAGCTGCGGGTGCCGTTTGAGCTTTCGCGCGAGACGATTGACGATGTGGAGCGTGGTTCCGAGGACTCAGACTGGCAGCCTGCGAAGGATGCTGCGCGGAAGCTGGCGTTTGCGGAAGATCGCGCGATCTTCAACGGGTATGGCGACGCAAATATTCAGGGCATTCGGGAGAGCACCAGCAATCCCATTGAGGCGTTGCCTGCGGATGTGCGGGATTATCCCGATGCGATTGCTCATGCGCTGAGCCAACTGCGGCTGGTGGGTGTGAATGGGCCTTATTCCGTGGTGCTGGGGGCGGATGAGTACACGTCACTGGCTGAGACTCGCGATCATGGTTATCCGGTGCTGGAGCACATTAAGCGGATCGTAGACGGGAACCTGATCTGGGCTCCGGCGATTGAAGGCGCGTTTGTGCTGACGACGCGGGGCGGGGACTTTGAGCTGAATCTCGGGCAGGATGTTTCGATTGGCTATTTGAGCCATACTGATTCTGCGGTGCAGTTGTATCTGCAGGAGACTTTCGTGTTTCGAGTGCTTACTACGGAAGCCAGTGTGGCACTCTCTCCGTCGCAGAAGTAGTTTTGAGGTGTATGCAAAACGGCCCCTGCCAGAGGACTGGCAGGGGCCGTTTTGATTGCGTTGCGGATTCCGGTTAAATCTTTTCGGCTACCGACTTGGCTTGCGTGAAGAGATACAGGTAATCCGGGCCGCCGGCCTTGGAGTCTGTGCCGCTCATGTTGAAGCCGCCAAAGGGATGCGCGCCGACCATGGCGCCGGTGCACTTGCGGTTGAAGTAGAGATTGCCTACGTGGAACTCGCGGCGGGCGATGTCGAGGCGGGCCTTGTCTCCGGTGTAGAGTGCTCCGGTGAGGCCGTACTCGGTGTTGTTCGCGACTTTGAGGCCTTCTTCAAAGCTGTTCACCTTAATGATGGCGAGGACGGGGCCGAAGATTTCTTCCTGCGAGATGACGGCGTTGGGCGCAATGTCGGAGAAGACGGTTGGTTCGATGAAGTAGCCGCCGTCTTCGGTTTCGACGGCGTGGCCGCCGGCGACGAGATGGCCTTCATGTCTGCCCTGCTCGATGTAGCCGAGGATGGACTCGTACGCGGCTTTGTTGACGACCGGGCCCATGTTGGGGTTTTCTGCGGGGTTGCCGACGGTGAGCTGCGCGACTTTCTCGCGGACGCGCTCGACGAAGAGGTCGTAGATGGGTGCTTCGACGATGGCGCGGGAGCAGGCGGAGCACTTCTGGCCGCTGAAGCCGAAGGCTGAGGCTACGACGCCGTCGACGGCTGCGTCGAAATCGGCGTCGGCGCAGACGAGGATGGAGTCTTTGCCGCCCATTTCGAGGATGGTGCGCTTGATCCAGATCTGGCCGGGCTGGGTTTTGGCGGCGCGCTCGTGAATGTCGAGGCCGACGGATTTGGAGCCGGTGAAGGCGATGAAACGGGTCTTGGGGTGCTGGACGATGGCGTTGCCGAAGGTGGCCCCAGAGCCGGGGCAGAAGTTGACTACGCCGGGCGGGAGGCCGACTTCTTCGAGGACTTCAAAGAACTTGGCGGCGATGGTGGGTGAGTCGCTGGACGGCTTGAGGATGACGGTGTTGCCGGAGACGATGGCGGCGGCGGTCATGCCGGCCATGATGGCGAAGGGGAAGTTCCACGGGGGAATAACTGCGCCGACGCCGAGGGGGATATAAAGGAGCTGGTTGCGCTCGCCGGGGTACTGGATGGGCGTGGTGGCCTGGGCGAGGCGGAGGGCTTCGCGGGCGTAAAACTCAAGGAAATCAATGGTTTCGCCTACGTCGGCGTCGGCTTCAGCCCAATTTTTGCCGACTTCATAGGTGAGCCATGCGCAGAACTCGAAGTTACGCTGGCGGATGATTTCGGCGGCGTTGAGCAGGAGCGAGGCGCGCTCTTCGACGGTGGTGCGGCTCCAGGTTTCGTAGGCGGCGAGCGCGGCGGTCATGGCCTGCTCGGCGTGTTCGAGGCCGGCTTTCTGGTGAATGCCGACGATCTGGGCGGGCCTGGCGGGGTTCAGCGACTCGATTTTGCCGGCGGTGCGGAGGTGCTCGCCGCCGATGACGAGGTCGTACTCGCGGCCTAGCTGATGGGCCACGTGATCGAGCGCGGTGCGCATGGCGCGGGCGTTGTCAGGGGTTTTGAAGTCGGTGAAAGGCTCATTGCGGAAGTCGCCCTGGGGCGAGCGCGGTTGAATTTTGGTGGAGAGTATTACGGTAGCCATGGCTTCTTGATTGTAGTCCGAAAAGCGGGGTGCGGGGAGAGGGGATTGGTGGCGAAGAGACGGTAAAGCGGATGAGGGAAGCGGGGTCTGCGGCAAAATCACCGGGAGTTTTTTCCCGAAACGAAACTAATCAGGCTGGTGTGGGTTTGGACTGACATTGGTTGTCCGCGGGGCGAAATTGCCCCCCCCGGATAACGTGGGACTTCTCAGGATTTTGTCCCCGTGGTGGATTGAGCCCTGTTTGATTCGCTGGATGCGGACGGGCAAGGGAGGGTGGTCGCGGTGAATCCGCGCTGCCTGGAGGAAGCATGAGGTCCCTTTCCCGAAAGATGCGTGTCTCTGGCGCTATGTTTGTGATTGCCTTGGTCTCTCTGGCGGCGGCTCCGCTGATGGCGCAGGGATATGGCTATTCTCAGCCGCAGTATCCGCAGCAGCAGCCACAATATTCTCAACCTCAATATCCGATGCCTCAGTATTCGCAGAGTCAGACGTATGCGAGTCAGAGCTATCCGGACCAGACGTATGCGGATCAGCAGCAGGGCTATGGGCAGCAGGCACAACTGAGTTATGCTCCGCAGGGTGCGCCCGCGCAGGCGATGAGCCCAGACCAGTTGGAGCAGCTTGTGGCTCCGATTGCGCTTTACCCGGATGCGCTGGTGGCACAGATTCTGGCTGGGGCTACCTATCCGGCGCAGGTTGCGGCGGCGGATCAGTGGTTGCGTTCGGCGGGGTTTGCCGGGCCGGACCAGGTGGCTGCGGCGGTGAATGCGCAGACGGCCTGGGACCCGAGCATCAAGGCGCTCACGGCGTATCCGCAGGTTATAGATATGCTGGCCGGGAATTTGCAATGGACTACGGCGCTGGGCAATGCGTATTACAACCAGCCGCAGGATGTGCTGCAGACGGTGCAGGTGATGCGGGCCCGGGCGCAGCAGGCTGGGACGCTTACGAATACTGCGCAGATGCAGGTGGTGCAGAACCAGGGCTACATTGCGCTGCAACCGGCGAATCCTGATGTGGTGTACGTGCCGACTTACAACCCCTGGGCGGTGTATGGCGCGCCGGTGCGGCCGTATCCGGGATTTTCATTTGTGGGAATTTTGAGCACCCTGGCGAATGCGTTTGTGGGCGGCTACGGCGGGGGCGGCTATGGCGCCGGTGGTGGTGGCTTGCAGTTCCTGGCTAGCTTTGCCTTGGGGGCGTTCAATCACACGCCCTTTGGACTGGTGGCGTGGGGGCTGGACTGGCTCTTCAATGCGCTGACCTTTCATCATTCGGATTACTACTCCCATAGCGCGTCGGTTCACGACTGGGGATTGCCGCACGGCGGGCCTCGGTATGCGCCGCGGGCTTATCCGGCTTCGTATCGATCGCAGTGGGCCGGTGGCTATGGGGGGTACAATCATCAACCGATTTCGGTGCATGGCGGTAGTGGATTCGGCACCGATCATTGGAATGGGAACACCGTTCGTCCGCAGGGATGGATGGGACGGCCGCAGCAGCCGGGCTCTTCTCAGCAGGGGTGGAATCGCACGCCGGAGCCGGTGAGGCCGAATTCGTGGGATAGCTCTCGCACGAATGGGCCGGTTACCCGGGGCTATGAGCCGCGGACATTTGCTCCGCAGCCTTCGCGGCCTGCTTCTCCCAGTGGGTTTATGGGCGGCTATGGGAATACTAGCCGGCAGGGGAATATGGCGTATGCGCCTGCACCAACGCAGAACTTCCGGCAGGATCGCGGTGGGTTGCAGGCGTATGCCGGAGGGCGTGCGAACAGCGGCTGGGGGAGTGGCGGATACAAGGAACCTAAGATGCCTTCATATAAAGAGCCCAAGTACAGTGAGCCTAAGTTTAAAGAGCCGAAGATGCCGAAGATGCAGTCTTATAAGGCTCCCAAGGAGAGCCATTCGAGTGGGCATAGCAGTGGCGGGTGGCATCACCGATGAGCGGAGATCGCAGTACTGCGAAGTTAGCGGGTTAGCGCGCGTTGCGCTTCGCAAGTTAGCAGGTTAGCAAAAGCAGCTACAGATTTTTCACGTCAAAGGCCGCGCGTTGCGCGGCCTTTTCTTCGCTCTGGAACAATGGCTAGCGGGTTTCTGTTAGTGCTTCGGTTTGCTTGCTCATTTTGGCTGTGCGTTCGAGCTTATCCCAGTTGAAGGGTTTGCCGTCTATAGCGCGCCAGAGCGTCTTGAACAAGACTACGGAGAATAGCTGGCGGTAGCTGAAGCGTTGCAGCCAGATATGGAAGAGCAGCCAGCCGTCGCCTTTGTTGGCGGGGTGACGGCGCTCGAGGCTGAAGGCTACTGCGGAGGTGATGAAGTCGATCATGAGGAATGCCGTGAAGTAGACGACAAGCTTCATGAAGCTGGCGGAGGATGCGGCTTCCGGGTGGTAATGGCGATCGATGAAGTAATGAATGATGCCGTAGACGAACATGAGATCGATGAACGGCGAGACCAGCGGCAGCAGCATCTGGAAGATGAGGATGTTGGGCAGCGCGAAGAAGCCCATGGCTGCGTTCTTGGTGAATGCCGCGCGATGCTTCCATACGGCCTGGAGCGTTCCGAAGGACCAGCGGAAGCGCTGGCGCATGAGGCCGCTGGCGTTGATGGGCGCTTCCGTGAATGCCAGGGCGCGGTCTTCGTAATCTACGCGGAGACCTTGCTCGAGCAGGCTCATGGTTAGGTCGGCGTCTTCGGCTACGGTGTTTTCAGGGTAGCCGCCGGCTTTCTTGACTGCCTCAGTGCGCCATGCGCCGATGGCTCCCGGGACTACGGTGACGACATGGAAGAGATCGAGTGCGCGGCGCTCAAAGTTCTGGCTAGTGATGTATTCGAGAGCCTGCCAGCGGGTCCAGAGATTGACGCGATTGCCGACCTTGGCGTTGCCGGCGACAGCTCCGATGCGGGGCTCTTCAAAGTGCGGAATGAGCTTGCTGACAGCGTCTGCGGCGATGACGGTATCGGCGTCAATACCGACGTAGAAATCCTCATCGACAAAGTTGAGCGCGAAGTTGAGCGCGGCGGCTTTGCCTCCGTTGGGTTTTTCCAGAACGGTGACGCGGCCTGCTGCGATCTCGTGGGCGTAGGCTTCGCGTGCAACTTCTGCGGTGCGATCTTTTGAGCCGTCGTCGATGACGATGACGCGCAGGTTGGCGTAGTCGGAGTTGAGCACGGAGCGGATGGTGCGGACAATGACTTTTTCTTCGTTATAGGAAGGAACGAGTACGGCTACGCGTGGATTGAAGCCGGCGGAGGCCTTCTTGTGAGGGCGGCGCAGGCGGTCAATGATGGCGAAGAGTCCGACGAGGATGAGGCGCGCGCTCATAAGAATGTCGCCGAGAAAGAAGACGAGCACGACGAAGTTGAAGACGGCGGAGAGAACGGTGAAGGCTGCGAGGTCGGGTATGGTGCGAACGCGCTGCCAGAAGGTGAGCTTCGGCATGACCTCTGCCGTGGTTTTGCCCATGAGTGCCGAGACGTTGACGATCTGATAGCCGTGAGCGCGCAGCGTGTCAATGAGTACGGGCAATGCGGCTACGGTGACGGAGCGGTCGCCGCCGCCGTCATGCATGAGGATGATGGAGCCACGGAACTGCGGCTTGACCTTCATGCGATTGAGCTGGTCGAGGATGGATTGAGATATTTCCGCGGGTGTTTTGCGGATGCGCTCATCCCAGTCGTTGGTGTCGAGCTTGTTGCCGACAACGGTGAGGCCCATCTGCTGGATGTGGACTACGGGTGCGGCCTGATCGTCGGTCTCAGGCTCTTCATCAATGTCATAAGGCGGGCGGAAGTAGAGCGGCTGTATGCCGAGGCGTGAGGCGAAGAGCCGATTTGTGAGCTTGACTTCGAGATCGAGCTGGCGCGTGGAGATTTCGCTGATGTCAGGATGCGTGAAGGTGTGGTTGCCAATCTCGTTGCCTTCGTCGACGATGCGCTGCATGAGGCCCATGTTCTGCTGGGCTTCTTCGCCGATGAGCATGAAGGTGCCATGCACACCTTTGCTTTTGAGGACGTCGAGAATGCGCGGGGTCCACTTGGCGTCGGGGCCGTCGTCGAAGGAGATGGCTACCTGGTTGGGGTGATAGCCGTATTGGCGGATGGTGTACTGGCTTGGATAGACGTCCATGTGCTCATCGACGATGAGCTTTTTGCGTGGGTCGGTTTCATCGGTGTCGATCTCGACGACGCGCTTGCCGGTTTTGGGCAGGCCGGTGACGTGGATGATTTCTCCGTCGCCTTCGGTGTCAACGTCATGGCCGGGCGGGACGGTGCCGAGAGCGTTGAGCGAGTCCGGGTTGCTGGGCTTGTCCCAGATGTTCCAGAGCGTGGAGTCTTCTTCCCCGAGACGCCAGAGGGCGAAGGTCTGCAGGCCGAGCTGGCGTGCGCCGCGCATTTCGTTGAGCACGGTTACGCCATCGAGAAACCAGACTACGTGGCGGACGTTGTTGTCTTCATCGATGTATTCAAAGTGCGGATTGAGGGTGTCGTAGTCGAGATCGATGTATGCGTTGGCGTCAGAGGCGCGCGACCAGACATCGGAGATGGAGAGATCGTCAGTATTGAGGACTTTCGGTTTGGCGGGCTTCTGGCCTTTTTTCGGCGTGCCGGGGATGGACAGGGACCAGTCGTAGCCGTAGTTGCCGATGGCGCAGATGAGTTTTTCTTTGGGGACGACGGTGAGCACGTGGCGGAGATTTCCGAGGAACCAATCCTGCGCGGCGATGGGGCCCGGGTTGCTCTCGAGTTCGTGCTGATCGTAGTTCATGAGGATGATGCCGTCAGAGTTGGCGGCGAGCTGCTTGAAGTAGGAGTCCTGCAGGGAGACGGGCGCATTGATGTACAGGCGCAGATTGCGCGGGTGCAGGTCGCCGTAGAGCTCCTTGATGAAGGCCATGTAATTGGGGACGGCGGGATCATTGAGGTTCTCAAAATCGAGCGAGAGTCCGTGGTAGGAGGGCATCGCCGTGAGGAAGCGCACGAACTGCTGGCGGAGCGCGGCGCGTTTTGCGGGGTCGCCGAGCATCTCGCCGATGGCTGGATCCCATTGCTGCGTCTGCTCGTTGTAGTTGTTGACGTGGGGGAAGACTTCCGTGTCTTCATGTGCGAGCTGAATGACGCGCTTGATCTTGTTCAGGTCGTCGGGATCGTGCACGGTTTTGCCATCGATGACCGGGTACTCGCGGAAGTCGGGACCGACGGCGAGCAGCACGGGATCGGGCGCGTTGACGTGCAGCCACTCGGGGAAGAGCATGTCGATCTGATGGACATGCTGTTTGAAGGAGGAGTAGCTGGTGGCGTCATCGGGAACATAGTAGGCGGCGCGCAGGCCTTCCCCGGTGTTGAGCGTGATTTGCGAAGGCTTCTGGGTAGTTTTGCGGCGCGTGGGCTGGCCGGGGCGTGTGCCTTTGAGCAGCGGGGTGCGATCGCTGAGAGCTTTGTAGTTGTGCTTCTGGGTGGGGAAGAGAAGCTCAGGGATTGTCTGCCCGCGGAGGGTATTGAAGATGACTCCCGCGACGATGATGGTGACCGCGACGGCGCTGGCGTCCAAAATGCGGCGCAGGCGCTTCCAGCGCTTGCGTTGGGGATCGTAAAAAATCTGCTTCTCTGGCATCTCGGGGGCCTGTTTCCGGTTCCGCTCCGGCTCTATCTTGGTGGAGGCTCTAAGCTAATACACTATCAGTACGAATCGTATGAAAGCGGCTGCTGAGAGTCAAACAGGCCAGGGCGCGGGAGAAGGGCGGATTGGCCGCTTGAGAGCGCGTGGAACCATATCGATTGCGGCTGCGCTGGCTGCGGGAGCGGCGATGCGCTTCTGGTTTGCGGCAACGTTCTTTGAGGTGAGCGTGGATGCGCGGCTCTACGCAAACCTGGGGAAGAACATTCTGCTGCATGGAAGCTATTCGATCAGTGATGGCAGCGGCGTGATGCATCCTACGCTGATTCGTCTGCCGGGTTATCCACTGTTTCTGGCGGCTTGCTTTCAGATGTTTGGGATCGATAAGTTTTTTCCCGCGGTGGTGGTGCAGATTTTCTGCCAGATGGCTGCCTGCGTGATGCTGGCGCTGACGGCGCGGAGGATTTGTCCTGCGGGATGGACTGAGGCTGCGAAGTCGCGTGCGTTTTATGTGACGCTCTGGATTGCTGCGCTCTGTCCTTTTACTTCGAGTTACGATGCATCGCCGCTGACGGAATCGTTGACGATGTTCTGCATTACGGTGGCGATGTGGCTGACGGCGAAGTTTCAGGATAAGCAGACGTGGGCGGGGGCGCTGGGATTCACGCTGGTGATTACGTATGCGGCGCTGTTGAGGCCGGATGGGGCGCTGGTGGGAGTGGCGTTTGTTGTCCCGGTGATTTTGGCTCTGGTGAGAGGGACAAGAACTGCGGCGAGCAGGGCTGCTATGGCGGTGGTTTGCCTACTGGTTGCCGCTGCGCCGTTTGGGATTTGGACGGTGCGGAACTGGAATGACTTTCATGTGATTCAGCCGCTTGCTCCGCGATATGCGACCGATCCCGGAGAGCCTACCTGGCAGGGATGGCAGCGGTGGGTGAAGACGTGGTCGCTGGACTTCAAGAATACATACGAGATTTATTGGAATGTGCCGGATGGGCCGATGGATATGACGCTGATTCCGGCGAGGGCGTTTGACTCGAAGACACAGTATGACCAGGTGGCGGCGATTGCGCACGATTACGAGAGCAATGATGAGAGCTTCAATGCGGATCTCGATGCGCGGCTGGGAAAGCTTGCCGATGAGCGCATTGCTACGCATCCCCTGCGCTACTATGTGCTGCTGCCGGCGGCGCGGGTGGCGGATATGCTGCTCAGGCCGCGCGTGGAGAATCTGCCAATCGACCAGAACTGGTGGGATCCCAGGCATCACTGGGATGAGACGACCTTCAGCTATTTTTATCTGGCGCTGAATCTGGGGTATCTGGCGCTTGCCGTGATCGGGCTTGGCTTAAGGCCACGGTTGTGGCCGTGGATGGTGGTTTATTTTGTGCTGCGCTGCGTGCTTCTGGCTACTGTTGAGGGGCCGGAGGCGCGCTATACGCTGGAGTTTTTTCCAATGTGGTTTGTGTTGGGCGGAATTGCAGTTGCGCGGCTGACGCAGAGGACTGCCACCCCACTCATTTCACGATAAGACTGTGAAATGAATGGGGCACCCATGATTCCGTTGGAATGAAGTTATTTCAAATCGAAGGCGTTCTTTGGAAGCGACACGTTGAGCTTGATATCCGTGTACGTGCAGATGCGGTAGACGCTGGCGCTTTCATCAAAGCGCTGCTTGAGGCTTATACCGCGGTCCGGGTCGATCCAGATGGTAATTTTGGAAATTGTTTTACGCACTGCAGGATCTTTTGCGACCAGCTCAAGCTGTGCGACGTTGACGCCATCCAACATGGATGAGCCGATGTACTTGATGTTCCACTTGTCGGCTAATTCGCTGCCGCTTGCTCCGAAGCCTAGGATGAGGTAGCTCTGCCACTTGGAGGCATCGTAGGTGTGAACCTCGGTACCGTCAAAGAAGTGGATTGCGCCGCCGTTGATGTTGTAGGCAGCCGTGGAGGGATGGCCGTTGCGCTCGCGGAAGTGTGCGGCCATTTTGAAGTTGTTTCCGTCGCGCTGATAATACGCGACGCCCTTCTGGATATCGGTATCGGGAACGGGGTCCTGCGTCTCTGTGTCGAAAACAACGCTGGCAGAGAGGGAATGGAACTTCTTTGACGCAACGTTCAGGCGATCGAGTACCGATTGCAGGTCGTCAGCTTTGGCTGACAGTGGGGCCGCGAGAAGCATGAGTGCGGCGAACGAAAAGGTGAAGAACAGTCTACGTACTCGCATAATCCTCAGCTATTTTAGACGCTCGAGCGAAGTCAAAGGAGCGGGAATAATTTCGGGCTGCTTCTCGTTTGGAGGCTTTGTCTGAAACCAACTCCGTTGCGTGCAGGCGCATCTTTACGAATACGGTTACGTTCCACAATTTATTCAGAACCGTTCAGCCCCCTACACGGAGATATGCCCCATGGCAGTTATGATGCAGGCTTTTTACTGGGATGCGCCTGTCAAGGAAGACAAGCGCGGCGAATGGTGGAATTTCGTTCGCGAAAAAGTTCCCCAGCTGGCGACCTCCGGCTTTAATGCGCTTTGGCTTCCACCGGTCAGCAAAGCCGCCGATCCCAATTCCAACGGTTACGATCCTTACGATTATTTCGACCTTGGCGATATTGAGCAGAAGGGTGCGACGAAGACTCTTTATGGCAATCGCGCGGAGCTGGAACAGCTGATTAACACGCTGCACGAGCACAATATGGGCGCTATCGCCGACATGGTCATCAATCACAACTCCGGCGCGGATGAGGAAGAGACGAATCCGCTGAATGGGCAGAAGATGTGGACGAAGTTTCGGCCGAAGAGCGGCAAGTTTCCGCGCGACTGGAACTGCTTTCACCCAAGCCGCTACGAGCGCACCATGGTGGAGGGAGAAAACTTCGCCGGTTTTCCGCATCTCTGCCATCGCAATCCGCTGGTGTATACGGCGATGTTTGAATATGCGCGGCTATTGATTGAAGAGCTGGACTTTGATGGAATGCGCTTCGATTTTGTGAAGGGCTACGGGGCGTGGATGATTGCGCTTCTGTCCAAATATCAGTACCAGAAGAAGGACGGGCGTGAGTTTGCGCCGTTTGTCGTGGGCGAATACTGGTCGGGGCCGGACGATATCGCCGGCTGGCTGGACAAGGTTCATGCTGTGACGGATCAACAGGTGGCGGCGTTTGATTTTCCGCTGCGCTACAAGCTGAAGGATATGTGCGACACGCCGAGCTACGATCTGCGCAAACTGACGGACGAAGGATCGGTATCAGCGGCGCGGCCTTTTAATGCCGTTACTTTTGTGGACAACCATGACATGCAGAACAACGAAATTGTGAACGACAAGATGCTGGCTTACTCGTTCATTCTGACGGGCGATGGTTATCCCTGCGTCTTCTGGTGGGACTACTTTAACTGCGAGCTGGCGCGGCCGAATACGCCGAACGGTATTGACGCGCTGGTGGATGCGCATCATCGCTATGCGGGAGGCGAGTCGAGCGTTCTTCATGCCGATCCGGATCTCTACATCATGCAGCGCGCGGGGACTGAGTCACAGCCTGGGCTGGTGTATGTGCTCAACAATCTTGGGAGCCAGTGGAGTGGCCGGGCGGTGAAGACGAAGTGGCCTAACAAGAAGTTCAAGCCCGTGGCATGGGATGGCTACCAGGCTCCGCAGCCGGAGGAGAGAACTACGGACGCGGAGGGCAGTGCCGAGTTTCCGGCGCCGCCGCGCGGGTATTGCGTTTACGCTCCGGTGGATTGAGGTCGAATGTGGTGAAGGGCCCGCTTATTTGTGGGCCCAGACCTTCCATGCGAGTGGATTGCCGTTGGCATCGCGGGAGAGTTCCCAGCGCTCGATGGAGACGGCATCGCCGGTGACGGGCTGCATGGCTTTCTTGAGCGCGCGGCGCATGGTGAAGTCGCTGATGTGCGCGGGGCTGGGCACTTCACTTGCGGGCACGGTGAGGATGAGGCCTTTGCCGCCGTCGCCGAGCACCTGGATGGGTTGGTAGGGGCCGCCGGTTCTGGGCGGCTTATCCCCGTAATCCCAGAACTGCGGCGTGATGAAGATGAAGGCGAGGATCAGCGTAACCATTACGTCGTAGTGGAAGCTGCCGCGAGGGTAAGTCCAGTAGAAGTAGCTTTTGACAATCCTGTTCATGCTTGCTTGCTGCTTTTCAAAAAAATTAAATGTTCTGCTTCTGAATTGTAGTCAAGCCGCCCATGTAGGGCTGCAGGACCTTGGGCACGGCGACTGAACCGTCGGCCTGCTGGTAGTTCTCGAGTATGGCGAGCCAGGTGCGTCCGATGGCGAGACCGCTGCCGTTGAGGGTGTGCAGGAACTCGCTTTTGCCTTTTGCGCCGCTGGCGCGGAAGCGAATGTTGGCGCGGCGGGCCTGGAAGGCTTCGAAGTTGGAGCAGGAAGAGATTTCGCGATAGAGGCCCTGACCGGGAAGCCAGACTTCGAGGTCGTAGGTCTTGGCTGAAGAGAAGCCTGTGTCGCCGGCGCAGAGAAGCATTCTGCGATAGGGCAGCTCCAGAAGCTCCAGGATGGTTTCGGCGTGGCGAGTGAGCTTTTCGTGCTCGGCGTCAGAGTCTTCCGGCTTGACGAACTTGACCAGCTCGACCTTTTGAAACTGATGCTGGCGGATGATGCCGCGGGTGTCTTTGCCTGCTGCTCCGGCTTCAGCGCGGAAACAGGGAGTGTAGGCGGTGAAGTTGATGGGCAGGCGGGATTCGTCGAGAATCTCATCGCGATAGAGATTTGTTACCGGGACTTCTGCTGTTGGGATGAGCCAGTGGTCGGCGTCTTTGAATTCGCCCTTGGCGGCGCTTTCGGCGTCAGCGTCTGAGGTGCGGAAGAGGTCTTCAGCGAACTTGGGGAGCTGGCCGGTGCCGTAGAGCGACTTGGAGTTCACCATGAAGGGCGGCAGGATTTCGGTGTAGCCGTGCTGGGTGGTGTGCTGGTCCAGCATGAAGCCGATGAGGGCGCGTTCGAGGCGCGCGCCGGGGCCGTAGTAGACGGCGAAGCGGGCTCCGGAGAGCTTGGCGGCGCGCTCCTGGTCGAGAATGCCGAGCTGCTCGCCGAGTTCCCAGTGGGGCTTCGCTTCGAAGTCGAAGGTGCGCTTTGTGCCCCACTCCTTGACGACTACGTTGTCGGCTTCGGATTTGCCGGCGGGTACTTCGTCGCGGGTGAGGTTGGGGACGCGGGAGAGCGAGAGGCGCATCTCGTCGTCGAGGGCGGTGGCGGTCTTGTCGAGCTCGTCGAGCTTGTCTTTGAGGGCGCGGGTCTCGTCCATGAGTGCTGTGGCGTCCTGGCCGGTGCGCTTCAACTGGCCTACCTGCTGCGAGAGCTCGTTGCGGCGGGCTTTGAGGGTTTCAGACTCGCGGATGGCCTCGCGGCGGCGCAGGTCGAGTGACTGGAAATCGCCGAGGAGCGCTGCGGGATCGGCTCCGCGGGCGCGCAGTTTTGCTTCTACCAGGTCCAGGTTGGACCGCACAAAGGCTATGTCGTGCATGACTTTCCTAGTGTAACGGAGGGAGTGGTGGTTGACGGTTCGTGGAGTGGGAACTGTTGCTTATCTCGCATTGAGGGACGTGATAATTCTTCAGATTTGTGGTTAAAGCTTTTGGTTTCTGGTAGATGTGGCGATTTGGGGCGGAATTTATGTCCGCGGGGTGCAGGAAAAACTTTTCGTTTTTTGCGGAAGGTGATTTGAGTAAGTCGTTTTTATTGAGTAGCTTACGGACACTTTTTTGCTGGAAAAAAGGCGGAATTTTCGGGGAATTTTGTGGGAATTTCCGGGGAATTTTGGTGCGTTTCTGCTGTGATTGCCAGCTTGTCCGACTGTTTACTACTTGTACATCAAGGTGGTTACCTGGCTCTCAAAAACCGGGGGGAGGGGGTAATGCCCACCCAAACGGTACGGCCCAAATCCCGGGGGATTTGGGCCGTGTTTTTGCTGCTCATTCTTAGTACAGCATAAAAGGGGTTAATTGGGTGCAAACTATCTTTGATCCGGCGGGTTACGAAGGTCCATTGGACCAAAGTAATGAGCCTGACCTGCCGACTTTACTGCGCGGTATAGGTGTAGTTCGTAGTTTGCCAGACGCCATTGATTTGATACCGAAGCGTGACGTATACAGGCTTGCTGTTTGTGGGGATATTGGGCAGCGTGAACGAAGTGGTTGTGAGGGTTGGCGAACTACCAATATTGAAGTAGCCGGGCCCGTAGGTTCCGGCAAAGAGCGAGTAGGCAGTTACGCCTGTGCCCGGTGTCCAGTTGAAGGTGACGGTGGGGCCGGGGAGCACACTGCCTGGCGCGGGACTGATCATTACCGGCGGAGCGGTTGTGCCGTCTGCGGTGTAGGTGTAGTTGAGTGCGGTCCAGACGCCGTTGTATTGGTAGCGCAGCTGCACGTAGACGTTGACGCCGTTGGTGGGCAGGCCGGAGACGTTTGCTGAGGTTGCTGTCGTTACGCCTGTGCCATAGATGTCGGAGGAGCCGGGCCACCTGGTGCCTACCGTCAGCAGGTACGCGCTGGGTCCGCTGCCGGGGGACCACTGGAAGGTGGCTGTGGGACTGGTGAGATGACTGCTCGGGGCGGGTGTGGTCAGGGCTGGAGGGGTTAACGAGCCGGAGGCTGTGTAGGTGTAATAGAGGTCATACCAGACGCCGTTGATTTCTGACCTTAGCAGGACGTAGACGGTGACTCCATTGGTGGGGATTCCAGGCACCGTGGCTGAGGTAGCCGCTGTTACTCCCGATCCGTAGATGTCGTCCGCGCCCGGCCATTTGGTTCCTACGTTGATCAAATATCTGGAGACGCCGGTGCCTGATGTCCACTGGAAGGTGGCTGTCGAACCGGAGAGCGTGGAGCCCGGAGTCGGCAAAGTAATCGTTGCCGGCGCATTGACCGGGTATCGAAGTGCATTCGAAAATGCAGAAAAATTATTGGTATCGCCGGGATAGGTCGCAGTGAGCTGCTGGTAACCCACAGATAGTGTTGAGATATTCAAGACTGCCACGCCATTGGATAAAGTACCCGTCCCAATAGCTTGGTTGTTATTGAGAAACGTAATTGTCTCGCCGTTCGTTGTGCCGCTATAGCTGCTTAAATTCGCCGTTAGAGTTACCGACTGGCCTTGTAAGCTGCTGGATGGGCTGGCTGTCAGAGCCAGGGTCGGCTGGGCTTGTGGAGCGACACCGACACTGAGGTTATTTGAGGTGCTGGTAAGAAAATAATTATCGCCGGGGTAATTTGCTTGAAAGTTATAAGTCCCCGCAGGCAATGCCGGCGTTGTGAGTGTTGCGACTCCATTCGACAGTACACCGGTTCCCAGCAGGGTACTGAATTCATAGAACGAGACTTTTTCACCGTTTGTCGAAGCGCCCGATTCCGAGTAGGGATTGAGCGTGGCCGTCAATGTGGTTGTCTGCCCGGCCGTTGCAACGGGGTTTGGAGAGGCGCTTAAGACGAGAGTAGTGGTGGCCTGGCTGTCTATCGAGATGGTTCCGGAGGTGCTTGGACTGAAGTCGCTGTCGCCGGAATAACTGGCTTCGATGACATGCGTGCCGTATGCAAGATGGGGGAATATTGAAACCGTGTCTTGCAGCGGTAAACTTTGCCCGACTACAACCTTACCGGAGAAAGACCCGTCAACTTGAAGGTCATCTTCAAATTGAACCAGATCAGAAATACCACTTCCGGTGAAATCAGCTGCCGTCAATTGAAACCAAGAAGGGGATATGTCGCTGGCGCGCGTAATCAGGTTGGGATCCGCCGGCCATATGCTGGAAGACGCAAAAGTCCCATCGCCCTTGCTTACATATATTTCTGTACCCATGCTTCCGGATGAATCGTTGAGTACCGCAAGATCCGGGATTCCGTCCCCGTTGAAATCCCCAGCTGTAATAGCAAGAATGTGGGTAACAAAATATAGATCGGTGTTGGCGATCACCGCAGACCCTTGCGTGAAAGTCCCATCCCCTTCTCCGAGGAGGACGACGAGACCGCCGTACGGGGTTCCATTGTTATTTTGGTCATTGGTATCGATTGCAAGATCTGGAATTCCATCGTTGTTAAAATCCTGGACCAGAATCCCCGTTCCATATACTGCTTGTTGTAATCCAACTGGCGGGATGGTAACTGGAGTGGCCGCTGTAAACGTACCGTCACCGTTGCCAATCAATATGTTCGCGACACCAGTGGGAGAGCCACCAGTGCCAATGATGGAAGTCAACACAACAATGTCCGTATTACCATCACCATTGAAATCACCGGCAGCTAGCCAGGAGGTCAAGCCAGTGCTGCCAATGCTATTTATGGTTACTACGGAGGCCTGGGCAAAAGTTCCATCGCCTTTGCCGAGAAGGACGGCAAGAGCACCGTTTTCATTGTAGTTGTAAATTGGAATGGCCAGATCGGCTATGCCGTCATGGTTATAATCGGCTACTCCGGGCATCGTGCCTGCATAACCAGGACTAGAAAATTTCCATCCTGGTGGAGCATCGTAAGTCGATCCGATGGAAAAGGTTCCGTCACCCTTCCCCAGGAGGATCGTTACCTGTTCTGTCATGGTGGCCGTATATACAAGAGCCACGAGATCAGGAATTCCATCCCCGTTGAAGTCACCCTCATATATTTGAAACGCCTGGAACACCGATGTAGAAGCTGCGGCCTGCGTAAAAGTACCATCGCCATTTCCCCAAAAAACGGTGATTACGCCGGGGGTTGCATACGAGGCTATCGCTATGTCCGGTATGCCATCACTATTAAAGTCGGCAATAGCAAAGGCTTGATTGGGATTTGCCGACAAAGATAAAGTGGCGGAGGTCATCCATGACGTCACTGCAGACGAAGGATTGAGTGTTGCCGTGCCGAGCACGGCATTGCTATTGCTTGTGTCCAGAAAAGAGACGGTTCCAGAGGGGCCTCGATTCGGGCTCGTGCTAGAAACGTTGCTCCACAGAGTTGGGTTGGGAGTGGCGCCAGACCACGATAGGGTTGTGGTGGTTTGCGAAGGCCCGGTGACGCTGAGTGACGAAGCCGGAGAAGTGCTTGCTTGATTGGATTTAGTTCCTGTGAAGACTGCTTTATAGCTATGGCTGCCGATTGCAGGACGGAATTTAAGGACGGCGGTGCCGGATGAGGTTAGCTGGGCAGTGCCGACGATGTGGAAGTCTTCGCAGTAGGTGGCTTCTGCGTCGCAGAATTTGACCTGGCCTGGGCTGACGGGAGTTGATCCTGCCGTTACTGTCGCGGTGAGCGTGACTACTGTTCCGGTTGAGACGGAGGTGACAGCGCTGCCGCCGGTGGTGATCGACAGCGTGGTGGTTGTGGCGGCTTGAGCGGAAGCATGCTGGCTGGTGGCGAGTAACGCAAAAACTGCTATGACGATCCAACGCGTGAGGGACAAGGAACGCAATGTACCGATTCTGGTACTCGTTGAACTAATGCGCATGGGAGCCTCTTGTTTCCGGCTTCCTACTTGCATGGGTAAAGCCGCTCTGGATGGAATTAGAAGCCGGGTATCCGGCTGCAGAGAGACTATAGCATGGTGTTATTTAGCGGAATGGTAAAGGCGATGGCAAGAACAACCGCGGGTCCCTCGGCTTCGCTCGGGATGACGGCTTTTTTGTGATTGGGGCTTGTGTTCTATCCCATCCATGGCGCGATGGGGCTGCGCCATGGGTGGGGCACCCATTTTGGTGGGGGTGTGGGTGAAGGCAACGGCAAAGGCAAAGGCAGAAGCAAAGACAGAAGCAAAGGCAGAAGCAAAGACAGAAGCAAAGACAGAAGCAAAGACAGAAGCAAAGACAGAAGCAAAGACAGAAGCAAAGACAGAAGCAAAGACAGAAGCGGGTCCTTCCCTCCGGCTGAAAGGCGCCTACGGTCAGGATGACGGGCTTTTGTGGGGGTGCGAGGGGGAGTTATCCCAGGTGTCAGAATCGAGACCTGGGGCACCCATTTTGGGGGTGGTGCGGGGGAAGGCAAAAGCAAAGGCAAAGGCAAATGCAAATGCAAATGCAAAGGCAAAAGCAAAAGCAAAGACAGAAGCGGGTCCTTCCCTCCGGCTGAAAGGCGCCTACGGTCAGGATGACGGGTGTTCGTGGGGTGCGCGGGGAGGTTATCCCAGGTCTCAAACCACCCCAGCGACGAAGACCTGTCGCTGGGGACCCCGGCATCGAGACCTGGGGCACCCAGTTTGTGGTTGTGCGGGGGAAGGCGACGGCAAGAACAACCGCGGGTCCTCGGCTTCGCTATGGGGTGGCTACTTTTTCGCCGGAGTCTAGCTGCTCCTGCCAGCCGGGGAGGTTCTGGTCGCCGGTGATCAGGCGGGCGGTGTTGGAGAAGGTCAGGTAGTTCCAGACCCAGGACCACAAGACCGAGAAGCGGTTGCGGAAGCCGATCAGGAAGAAGATGTGGACGGTCAGCCAGGCGAACCAGGCTGTCCAGCCGCTCATGAGGGCGGTGAAGGGCCACTTCACGTCGGCGACGGCGGCCAGGCGGCCGATGGTGGCCATGTCGCCCTTGTCGAAGTAGTGGAAGGGTGGGCGGGGCTTGCCTTTCAGGTCGGCGTCGATCATTTTGGCGGCGTGGTTGCCCATCTGGATGGCGGGTTGGGCTACGCCGGGAATCTGCTTGCCGTTCTGCTCGAAGTGGGCCAGGTCGCCGAGGACGAAGACGGTTTCGAGATTGGGCGGATTGAGCTCGTTATCGACGAAGACGCAGCCGCGCTTGTCGGTGGGAACGCCGAGGAGCTTGCCGAGCGGTGAGGCTTGTACGCCGGCGGCCCAGAGGATGACGGCGGCCTCGATGCGCTGGCCGTTGGCTTCGACCCAGCCGGCTCCGACGGCGGAGACGTGGCTTTTGGTGTGGACTTCTACGCCGCGCGCGGTGAGCTCCTGGGTGGCTTTCTCGGAGAGTTGTGGCGGATAGGTGGCGAGGACGCGGTCGCCGCCATCGAGCAGCAGGACGCGGCTCTTGCGGGGGTCGATGTGGCGGAAATCGTGCTGGAGGTAGTACTGTGCGATGTCGCCGATGGCTCCTGCGAGCTCGACGCCGGTGGGGCCTCCGCCGACGATGACGAAGTTGAGCGGGGGGTGCCAGCCGTGCTCCTGCATCTGGCGCTCGGCGAGCTCAAAGGCGAGCAGGACGCGGCGGCGGATTTCGGTGGCGTCCTCGATGGATTTGAGGCCGGGAGCGAATTTTGCCCATTCTTCGTGGCCGAAGTAGGAGTGCGTGGCGCCGGTGGCGAGGATGAGGTAGTCGTAGGGGAGGGTGGCGCCGCTGGAGAGCGAAAGGCTGCGGCCGGCGGTGTCGATGCCGTTGACCTCGTCCATGAGGACCTGAGTGTTCTGGTGGCGGGCGAGGATGCCGCGGATGGGCTGGGCGATGTCTGCCGGGGAGAGGACGGCGAGGGCTACCTGGTAGAGCAGCGGCTGGAAGGTGTGGTGGTTGCGGCGGTCGATGACGGTGAGATCGACGGGCAGTTGACCTAGCTGGCGCGCTGCGTTGATGCCGGCAAAGCCGCCGCCTACGATGACGACGCGCGGACGGGCGCCGGGGATTCTGGGGGTGGTGAGCTGGCTCAAACTTGCCTCCTAGTGGCTTCATTGTTGAGATGCGCCAGGGGGGTGGTTAGTAGCTGGGTTGTTCTTTGGGGGGCGGGGGGGTGGATTTGGGTGGAGGCTGGGGGGGTGGTGTAGGGGAAGGCAACAGCAAAAGCAAAGACAAGAGCAAAGACAAGAGCAAAGGCAGAAGCGGGTCCTTCCCTCCGGCTGAAAAGCGCCTACGGTCAGGATGACGGGTGTTGGTGGGGGTGCGAGGGGGACGTTATCCCAGGTCTCAAAATCGAGACCTGGGGCACCCAGTTTGGTGGTGGTGCGGGGAAGGCAACGGCAAAAGCAAAGGCAGAAGCGGGTCCTTCCCTCCGGCTGAAAAGCGCCTACGGTCAGGATGACGGGTGTTGGTGGGGGTGCGAGGGGGGAGTTATCCCAGGTCTCAAAATCGAGACCTGGGGCACCCAGTTTGGTGGTTGTGTGGGGTAAGGCAAGGGCAAAAGCAAAGGCAAAGGCAACGGCAAAAGCAAAGGCAGAAGCGGGTCCTTCCCTCCGGCTGAAAAGCGCCTACGGTCAGGATGACGGGCTTTTTGTGGGGGAGGGGCAGACTGTGCCGACTCAGCGACTGCGACTGCGGAGACCGGGGCCCTGGCTGAGCGGTGTCAGGGGTGTGTTTCTATGGTGACGTTGGCGGTGCTGGTGTTGCCGGTGGCGGCTACGCCTACTGTGTTGGTGGCTACGCCGGGGATTCCTGCCGGGGAGAAGGTGACTGTTCCGTCAATGGCGGAGGTTGCTGTGGAACTCTGGGTTGCGAGGAGCTGGGCCTGGTCGCAGCGGCCGTGTGGCGGGCAGGGTGGTGCCCAGGCGTAGACGGACTGATAGAAGGTGACGGTTGCGCCGGCCATGGGGTTTCCGTCCACGTCTTTGACGCGGAGCACGATCTGGCCGGGAGTGGAGACTACGGCCATGCTTTGCGTGACGCCGGAGAGGGGCTCGAGGGTGGCGTACTCCGGGCGCGCGCCGAAGGCTGAGAAGCTGACGCACTGCGAGGTGCCGTTGAGACAGGCCGGCACGGAGGATTGCTCGCCTTCTGTGAGCGGGCCGACGTTGAGGGTGTTGGTGGCTATGCCGTTGCCGGTGGTGATGGCGGCTGCGGAGCCCTGGGCGACGATGCCGGAGTTTGCCGTGACCTGCCAGGCTACGGCCTGACCGCTGACGGGAATGCCCTGATTGAGGACGAGGGCCTGGGTGGGCCAGGCGATGCTGGCTCCGGCGGCGAGCGATAGCTGTGGCGTGAGGGCGGAGAGAGCGGGAGGGGTTCCGCCGGAGAAGTGCGCCTGAAGCTGCGCGCCGTTGGTAAGCGTGGCCGTGACGACGGAGGGCGTGGTATCGGTGGCGGTGACGTTGATGGTGGCGTTGCCGTCTCCGCCGGAGGGGACGGAACAGAGGGGCTTGCCACAGCTCAGGGTGGCTGTTCCTGCGATCACGGCGAAGGTGACGGTGTCACCGGATGCGGGTGTGAGGTCTGCAGCGAGAGCGGTGACGGTGAAGGCGAGAGGGACGCCGATGGGAACGGTGTTCGAGGGAGCGGTGACGAGGGTGAGGGAGTCGCCGGTGGCGGCGTCGTAGCTGATGCCGTTGATGAGAATGGCCGCGGCATTGTAGGCGGGAAGGCCGTCGACTTCTACGTTCACCGAGCCGGTGATGCCCTGGCCCGCGGCGGGGGCGATGGCGGTGATTTCATTGGGCGAGATGCCGGTGATTTGCGCGGCCTGGCCGTTGATCTTGACGGTGTCAGAGGGTTGAAAGCCCATGCCGTCAATGACGATGGGGCCGCCGGTGACGGGCAGGTGGGTGGGCTGGATGGTGTCGGCGTAGAGGACCCAGCCGTTGTAGGCGTAGTCGGGGCGTCCATCGCCGCGCATGTCGGCTATGCCGAGACGCACGGTGTCGTCTGCGCTGGCGGTGACCTGCAGCCAGGTTTCGCCGAGTGCGGAGCCGTTGAGGGCAGGAGCGAGGCCTACGGGAGCGGAGGTGGAGGCATCGAAGGCATCCCATACGCCGAGCGCCGGCATGGCTTTGAACATGGAAGGCACGCCCTGCTCATTGAGAGCCTGCGTGACGATGGTGAAGGTGCGGTTGGCGCGCACGGGGAAGGTGAACCAGTCCGTCTGGCCGACCTGGCTGAGCTGGCCGGCCCAGACGCCGCTTGAGGGCAGCATGCGCGGAGATGCGGCTGTGGAGATGGCGTCGTCGTAGCCGCTGACGGCTGAGTCCGTGACATTGACAGTGACGGTTTGTGACCCGCCTGCGCTTAGAGCGGCAACCGTGACGGGCGAGAGTGTGCCGGAGGGAAGCGGCGAGCCATCGAGATAGGGGCCGACGGCGTTCTGGTAGATGTAAAGCGTGCTGATGGGCTCAAACGTGAGCAGATAACTGGCAGATGTCATGCCGGGCGGCAGCGGGATGTAGCGGAGATCGAAGTAGCCCTGGAGGGTGGGGTCGCTGGAGCCGTATTGCGAGAGCGGAATGCCGTTGGTGGCGTTGAGGCCGGTGATGATGCTGCCGTGATTTCCGCTGAAATATGCGCCGGAGACTGCGCTGACGGTGTAGTTGTAGAGCGGATTGCCGCTGGCGTCGAGCGGCGTTGCGAGGACGTTGACGCCCTGCATGCCGTATCCCGAACGGAAGCTGATGGTGCCCTGGATGGAGATGGTGTTGGCGGCGGTGAGCTGCTTGCCGGGAAAGCTGCCCGCGTTGGCCGCGGTGATGGGATAGATGCGGTTGAGCTCGGCGATATCGTCGCGGCTGAGCTGGCCCTCTTCGGGGATGCAGACTCCGCCGGCGGAGCCACATGCGCCCATCATGGGCTGCATGACGGGCCACGCTTCCATTTCGGCGGTGTTGATGCTGGCCGCAGCGTTGGGATAGATCTGCGCGTAGCCGAGGCCGAGGATTTCGCCCCAGGCGCGATCGAGGGCGAAGTTCATCATGTTCATGCGATTGGCGGTGTTGGTGCAGCGGCCATTGAGGATCATGATGGCGTGGTGGATGGTGGCGTCGGGATTGACGTTGTCAGTCCACACGGTGACGGCGTTGGACTCGCAGCTTGCGGGGTCGCTGGTGTAGGCGCCGAAGAGGGTGTCGAGAACGGAACCATCTTCGTCGAAGACTACGCCTACGGGGAAGCTGGTGGCGGAGGGGGTTACGTCATTGGGAGCGAGGAATACGCTGTTGCTGCCGGGGATGGTGTTGGAGCCGCTGACGTCTTCCGCCAGCGAGCCCTTGTCGGTGAGCGTGACGCCGGCGGTGGGAACGGCGCTCCAGAGGGCTGCGGCTGTGTCGACCATGGCAACGGCTTGCTGATTGCTGACGGTGGCGCTGAGCGGGCCCTGGTCGACGTAGTAATTGATCTGGCCGCTGCTCCAGTAAAGGGGCTGGCCCATGACGGAGGGGTTGAAATAGGTGGTTCCGGCAACGGCGCGGGGGCCACCGGCGTGGAGGATGGGCGACGAGAACGCGAAAAGAAGGCAGACAGGCGCCAGATGCGCCCGGTAATGAGAAAAGCCCAACATGCGAGTGCTCCAAAGTTTGTTTCGGGCACTCGCGGTTGCTGCAGGAGTTACGCCGTTTGAGTGGCGGCGATATTAGAAATTCCTTAAAGCTCGGGGTAGAAGTCGAAGAAGGCGTCGAGGCTTTGCTTGAGCTGGGCTTCGATTTGCTCGCGGGAGCCTTCGAGGACGTGCATGGTGACGTGGGCTTCATTGCCGTTGGCGAGCTTGAGGGTTGCGTCCTCAATCTGCTTCACTTCGCCTTCGGGCAGGAGGCGCATTCCGTAGACGAGAGTTAAATTTGCCATGACTCTATTATAGGGTCTGTCCCGATGCGGCCTTTGCTTCAGACGGCGATCTGCGGCTTACTTTGCGCCTGTCAATCCACGCAGATATTTCCGTATAGCCGCGGTGTCACTGCTTTGTGCGCGCAGGGCTACGTAGCCATCCGGCCGCACGAGCCAGAGACCACGGGTGCTGAATGGTTGCCGCAGGTCCGGCTCAAGAATGTTCGCAAATTCCTCGACGATTGCCTGATGAGCATCGTTATCGGCAGCAAATAAGGAGAAGAGCGGAGTTGGTCCGGTGCCTATGGACGGCTCGCCTTCATGAACCGGAACCCTTCTGCCGGGCGCGGGTCCATCGCTCTCGAAGTGGTGGGAGATGTTCAACGGGCTGTCCGGATATCCGACCGCGACTTCGGAAAGCATGTTGGCCATCAGGTGCCGTACCGGAGCCAATCCAAAGACCAGGGAAGCGACATGATTTCGAATGGATTGCTTGACTCCGCCTTTCAACAAGGCCATCGTGGTGGCTTTTCCAGTGGCCTCAAGAACGAGCCTGGCTACGGCACTTCGTTCGGCACTGTAACTGGCGAGCAGGGGTTCGGCAGGGAAGAGTCCACGCGATACGAGCGCCAGCTTCCAGGCGAGGTTAAATGCGTCATGCATTCCGGTGTTCATGCCCTGACCACCAGCCGGGCTGTGCACGTGCGCGGCGTCACCGGCTAAAAATATGCGGCCTGCGCGATAATCGGCTACCTTGCGCTCATTGATGGTGAAGCTGGACATCCATACGGGATCGCTGGCTACGAGACCCTTCGATCCGCGAAGATCCAGGATTTGCTGCACCTCCTGCAGCGTGGGAGCGCGATGCTCTCCGATGCCGCCAGAGGCGGACTCGCCTACATCCGCGATTACGCGATAGCGGGTGCCTCCCAGTGGAAAGAGGGCGAGTATGCCTTGAGCGTGCCAGTAAATATTTACGGCCGGCGGCCCGTCGATTCCGCTGATGTGAATGTCGGCGAGAATCCAGTCATTGAGCATGGTGCTGCCTTCGAATGTCATCTCAAGACCGTGGCGCACGGTGCTGTGCGCACCATCGCAGCCAATCAACCAGGAAGTTTCTACGCTCTCTTTGCTTCCATCGGCGTGAAGCAGGTTGCAACGCACGCTGTCTCTAGTCTGCTCAAAGTTCTCGAGCTCTACCTGGCGTTCGACCTTCACGCCCAGAGAGGCCAGATGCTCTTCGAGGAGTCTCTCCGTTTCACTTTGTTGAATGAGCAGAACAAACTTGTAAGGCGTATCGACGGTGGAGAGATCGACATGGGCGATCTGCTTTGCGCCGGCGAAGATGTTGGTGTACTCGGCTTTGAGACCCGCTTGAACAAACCGGTCTACGACTCCCTGCCCCATGCGGTTCAACAACTCCAGTGTGCGGGACCACACTACGATGGCCTTGGATTTGTCTGTGCGCTGGACATTCTTGTCTACAATACGAACCGATACGCCATAACGCGCAAGCTCGCATGCCATGGTCAAGCCTACCGGTCCCGCACCTGCGATCAATACATCCGCTTTCATTGCAAATGATTCCTTTATTTGAAGTGGGTGTGCAGTTATCCCAAAGATGGGTAGCTCTTGATTCAAAGAGGAAGCGGGCCGAGAACGCTGATGTTGTTCTGCTCACAGAGTAAGGCGAGTTTCTGGAGGTCGGGTGGTGTGGCTGCGGGCAGATTGTAACGATCGTGAATGGGTGTTGCCATGGCAAGCATCATTCCTACGAATCCCACTTTACCGCCTCGGATGGCATGGATGAGAACTCGCGAATCTTTGTCGCCGGTGGTGCGAAATCCGTGGGGCACTCCACGCGGCAGGAAGATATAACTTCCCGGCCCGGCCACGATTTTTTCCTGATCGCAAATCATGGTGAGCTCGCCCTCCAATACGTAAAAGGCTTCGTCTTCCGTGTGGTGAACGTGGTAGGGAGTTTCATGTTCGGGAGGCGCTGTGAGATGGACCAGGGAATAGGCTCCGTTCTCCGATTCGTTATGCGCGAGGAGAAGATGGAGGGCGTTCAGAAACCAGTAAGCCGGCGCGTTGTCCAGATTGACGCTTGAGAATTTCGAGAACATGACTTTAGAGTTTCTCCCATGTGACGTTGGTGCGTTGGTGAAGATCGATCTCAGGCCAGCGGGCCGGGATGGAAGCTGCCTGCAAGAAGCATTTAAGCACTCTGAGAAGAAGGTACCTTCTCGCGGCGGACGGAGTGAATAGAGGGCGCTACACAAAATAGCGTGTGGAAACGCACAAACTTGACGGTGGGATTTTAGGCTGTGACGCGCAGGCGGAGACGAAATTCAGCGGATCCGACGTCGTGGGTGGGGCAATCCTGAGTGGTCGTCCGGGTCAGGCCTGGGCGGGAAAGAGTCCAGTTCAGCATGTGCATCATCTTATTTGTGGGGGGCCTAGTTTCCAGAGGCACTGAGTGGATTTGTACGAATAGAATCGACTCAGGAAATTATTGATGATCGAGACACGCGAAACAGTCATTCTTGGCTCCGGCTGCGCCGGACTCACTGCTGCCATTTACACCGCACGCGCCGGGCTGAAGCCGCTGGTGCTTGAGGGCCACGAGCCGGGTGGGCAGCTTTCGATTACCACGCTGGTGGAGAATTTTCCCGGCTGGCCGGAGGGCGTTCAGGGGCCGGAGCTGATTGCCAACATGAAGAAGCAGGCGGAGAGGTTTGGCGCTGAGTTCCAGACGGCGCATCTGAATGCGGCGGATCTGCACAAGCATCCGTTTCGGCTGAGCACGTCGATTGGCGAGATCGATACGCGGTCGCTGATTGTGGCGTCGGGTGCTAGCGCTCGCTGGCTGGGCCTGGAGAGCGAGCAGAAGCTGATTGGGCATGGTGTTTCAAGCTGCGCTACGTGCGATGGATTTTTCTTTCGCGGGCTGGAGATTGCTGTGATTGGCGGCGGCGATACGGCGATGGAGGAGGCAATCTTCCTTTCGCGCTTTGCCACGAAGGTGACGATTCTGCATCGTCGCGAGAGCTTCCGGGCGAGCAAGATCATGCTGGAGCGGGCGATTGCGCATCCGCAGATTGTGTTGCGGACGAATGTGATTGTTGAGGAAGTTCTTGGCGTGGAGCAGAAGGAAGTCTGCGGCGTTCGGTTGAAGAATACCGCGAACGGCGAGGAAGAGATTTTGCCGGTGAGCGGTGTGTTCCTGGGTATTGGGCATGAGCCGAACGCGAAGATGTTTCATGGGCAGATTGATCTGGACTCGGATGGGTATGTGCTGACGCAGAACAATGTGTTCACTACTCGCAATGGGCTGGTTGTGCCGGGTGTGTATGCCTGCGGGGATGTGCAGGACCGGCGGTACCGGCAGGCGATTACGGCTGCGGGTACGGGGTGCATGGCGGCGCTTGAGGTGGAGAAGTATCTGGAAGAGCACGGGCGGTAAGTATTGATATGTCAGCGACCTTTCCGCAGGACGACAGTGGCGACGTATTGCGACGGATGCAATCGAAGGGCGACGCTCTGACGAAGCCGCGCGACATTGATTTTGTTGCGATTTTTGCGGATGAAAACGCTGTTGAGAGCTTTGCAGGCGATGTACGGGAGCTCGGATATCGAGTTGAGGTGGAACGTGGAGACGTAAAGCCTCAGCTGCCTTGGGATGCGCGAGTCATACGGAACATGATTCCAACGTACGAAGCAATTACCGAGTTTGAAAATGTCCTTGAAGGGATTGCTTCTAAGTACGGCGGCCAAAACGATGGATGGGGCTGCATAACGCAAACATCGACGAACGCTGACTGAGTTGGTTTAAGTCGCGGAACTCGAAGATCGTAAAGAGGGTGGCTCTATGGCTATCTTTCCCGGGCGATATGCGGCGCAGTCGGATGAGTCGTTCGTGGTGTTTCTCATTGGCATGCGCGTCAATCAATTTTTCGCGCTGGGAAAGTGGACGCGTGTGGCCCAGGCGATGCCGCCGATGATTGCCGAGTTGAAACGCAAACCTGAACTGGGCTTTCTGCATGCCGAGTTTTTTATGTACTGGCGCGGTGTTGGCACGATTCAATACTGGCGAAGCTTTGAGCATCTGCATGCGTATGCTCATGCGCGGGATGCGAAGCATTTGCCGGCGTGGGCGGAGTTTAACCGGCGCGTGGGCGGCAATGGCTCGGTGGGAATCTGGCATGAGAGCTATCTTGTGGAGCCGGGGAAGTTTGAGACTGTGTATGCGAATATGCCGCGGTTTGGGCTGGGTGCGGCTGTGAATCATGTGCCCGCGGTGGGGCGGATGCAGGATGCGCGGGCACGGCTGGGGTCTGAGAGTAAAGCTTGAAGTTCCTCAGGAGGCTGAAACCTCTTGTGATTTTGCGAAAGCAATGTACGGGCTGAAGCCTCTATCCTTCAACGGAAGCCGTATCGCTCAAAGGCAAAAACGAAGCGGACTGTGGGCTTTTGTGGTATACCAAGTCTCCAAAAGAGGGAGACCCGGGGCACCCATGTTTTGTGGCGGCGCGATAATTGATAGAGACATATGACGCTCAAGGAAAATCTCGAAAAAGTGGAAGAAGCGATTCATGCGGCTTGCAGGGCTGCGGGGCGGGCGCGCCATGAAGTTGAGTTGATGGCGGTGTCGAAGACGTATCCGGCGGAGACGATGCTGGAGGCTGAGAAGCTGGGGTTGCGGTTGTTTGGCGAGAACCGCGTGCAGGAGTTTGCGGGTAAGGCGCCGAAGCTGGAGTCATGCCGCTGCTCGGGGGCGATGGCTGCGGCGGATGAGCCGATTTTTGTGCATCTGATTGGGCATTTGCAGTCGAATAAAGCGGCGCGGGCTGTGGAGCTTTTTGATGGGATTGATTCGCTGGATTCGGTGAGGTTGGCGGAGCGGCTGAATGAGGCGGCGGGGAAGTTGCATAAGCGGCTGCCGGTGCTGATTGAGGTGAAGCTGAGTCCGGAGGAATCGAAGGATGGGCTTGAGCCGGAGTCGGCGGAGGCTGAGGCGTTGCTGGAGCGGTTGCCGGATTTGCCGCATTTGCATATGCGCGGGCTGATGACGATTGCGCCGTTTGGTGTGCCTGAGGAGGAGACGCGGGCTTGTTTTCGTGCGTTGCAGGAGTGGCGGGAGCGATGGGCGCGGGCGCATGCTCGCTTGAAATTTGATGTGCTTTCTATGGGGATGAGTGGGGATTTTGCGCTGGCGATTGCGGAGGGTGCTACGCGGATTCGGATTGGGACGGCGTTGTTTGGGAAGAGGGGGCCGTATAGCGGGCCTGCGGAGTGATTCGCGAGACTAGAGACGGCGTTGCGCTGGCTGTACGGGCGCAGCCGGGGGCTAAGAAGACGGCGGATTGTTGCGGGTTGAGTGTTGGTTATCCCACCCATGACGCGATGAGGCTGCGCCATGGATGGGGCACCCATTTTGGTGGTTGTGCGAGCGAAAGGCAACGGCAAGAACAACCGCGGGTCCCTCCACTCGTTTGGCCGCTCAGCGGCCAAACTTCGGTCGGGATGACGGGTGTTGGTGGATGCGGATGGTATTCCGTATCTCAGAAGCTGGATGTGGGCGGGCGGCGAACTTCTCTGAAAACCATCCCTCAGCGGCTAAAGCCGCATTGATTTTATGGTGCTTATGGCACGGCTAAAGCCGTGCCCTTTCAAAGCGTGCAAAGACAAAAGCAAAGACAAAAGCAAAGACAAAAGCAAAGACAAAAGCGGGTCCTTCCCTCCGCCTGAAAAGCGGCTACGGTCAGGATGACGGGGCTTTTGTGGGGGACACCCGCATCTTGGTTGTGCTGGCGAAAGGCAAAAACATGGCTGCTATCGAGGCTTTGGTTATCCCACCCATGACGCGATGAAGCTGCGCCATGGATGGGGCACCCATTTTGGTGGTTGTGCGAGCGAAAGGCAGAAGCGGGTCCTTCCCTGCGCCTGAAAAGCGACTACGGTCAGGATGACGGACATTTTGGGGAGATGCGGGAGAGCGGGTGGCTGTGCTGGGTTCAGCGGGCGGAGAAGGCTGCGGCCAGGACTTCTTCTGGTTCAGGGCGGACGCGGAAGTCGGAGTGGGCTTCTGCGAAGAGGACGTGGCCGTTTTGGGCGATTACGTAGGTTGCCGGTAAGGGCAATGTGCCGCTGGATTCGCCGTTGATGAAGGTCAGGTTGACGAGGATGGATTTGTAGTACGCCTGCATGGCCTCAGAGAGTTTGTAGGTGAGGCCGAATTGGGTGGCGAGTTTGTTGCCGGGGTCGGTGAGCAGCGGGAAGGGTAGGCCGTGCTGGCCAGCCATGAAGTCGTTCTGGCGGGCGGTTTGCGGGCTGATGGCGACCATGACGGCGCCGTGCTCGCGGATGCGGCCGTAGAGGTCGCGCCAGGTTTCTAGCTCGGTGGCGCAGTAGGAGCACCAGCGGCCGCGGAAGAATTTGACGATGAGCGGGCCTACGGAGAGCAGGTCTGCGCTGCGGACGAGTTTGCCGGAGGCGTCTTTGAGGGCGAATTCGGGGGCTTGCGCGCCGATGGGGAGGATGCGGTCTTCGATGCCTGAGGCGAAGAGGTCTTCTACGGATCGCTCGCTGATGGCGAGGCGCTCGGCTTGCACCAGCTTGCGGGTGTTGGAGGTGATTTCGTCGAGCTGGTCCTGGAGGCTGGTGGTGGTCATGGCCGAGAAGAGCATCCCTCAGGGGCTAAAGCCCGCAAATGTTTCTGTGCTTTATGGCACGGCTGAAGCCGTGCCCTTTCAAAACTGCACGAACGATGACATTACCGTCCGAACTTCTGGCGGGCGCTGCCCATTAGGCCGCTCATGCCGCCTCGCATCATTTGCTTTGCCAGGCCGCCTTTGCCCATTTGCTTGAACATCTTGCTCATTTGCGCGTATTGGCGGAGGAGCATGTTTACGTCCTGCACGCTGGTGCCGGAGCCTGCGGCTATGCGCTTGCGGCGGGAGCCGGAGATAATTTCATGGTTGCGGCGCTCGTGCGGGGTCATGGAGTTGATGATGGCTTCGAGGCGGGTGAACTGCTTTTCATCTACGTTTTGTGCGGCCTGCTGCATGCCGGCGAAGGGGCCTACGCTGGGGAGCATCTTGAGGATGGATTCCATGGAGCCCATCTTCTTGATCTGGCGGAGCTGGTCGCGGAAGTCTTCTAAGGTGAAGCCGTCGCCGAGGAGGGCCTTCTTGGCGAACTCTTCGGATTTCTTTTTGTCGAGTGTGGCTTCGGCCTTTTCGACGAGGGAGAGGATGTCGCCCATCCCGAGGATGCGGCCTACGATGCGGTCGGGATGGAAGGGCTCGAAGGCATCGGGCTTTTCGCCGACGCCGATGAACTTGATGGGCTGACCGGTGACGTGGCGGATGGAGAGCGCTGCGCCGCCGCGGGCGTCGCCGTCCATCTTGGTGAGGACGACGCCGGTGAGGCCGAGGCGCTTGTGGAAGTCGAGCGCGGAGTTGACGGCGTCCTGGCCGGTCATGGAGTCGGCTACGAAGAGGATTTCCTGGGGGTTGAGGAGCTTTTTGAGCCGCTCCATTTCACCCATCAGCTCTTCATCAATGTGCAGGCGGCCTGCGGTATCGACGATGAGGGTGTCGAAGCCGAAGTTGCGGGCTTCGCGGCGCGCTTCGGTGGCGAGGCGCTCGACCAGCGCGGAGCCGGGCTGCTCGCCTTTGAGGTCGCCTTCGTAGATTTTGGCGTCGATGGATTTGGCGACGACTTTAAGCTGTTCGCGGGCGGCGGGACGGTAGACGTCGACGGAGACGAGGAGCGGACGGCGGCCACCTTTTTTGAGCCATGCGGCTAGCTTGCCGGAGGTTGTCGTCTTGCCGGAGCCCTGCAGGCCAGCCATGAGAATGACTGTCGGCGGCTGAGGGGCGAAGTTGAAGCGCGCGGTGTCTTTGCCGAGGATGGCGATGAGCTCATCGCGAACCACCTTGGTGATTTGCTCGGTGGGCGAGAGCGCGGTCATGACTTCTGTGCCGACGGCTTTGGCGCGGATGTGCTCGATGAGCTCCTTGACGACGTTGAGGTTTACGTCGGCTTCAAGGAGGGCTACGCGGATTTCGCGCAGGGCTTCAGCGATGTTTTCTTCAGTGAGCGTGCCCTGGCCGCGGAGGGTTTTGAAGGCGCGCTGGAGTTTGTCTGTGAGTGTTTCGAACATAGGTCAGCTTCTAGTGTAACTTTTATGGGCCCGGGACGGAATTTTTGGTGGCGGGTTCGCCGGGAGTTCCTGCATTCGAAGAGATTGTCTTGAACTGAAAGGGAAGGAAGAAAAGTTCCCCCTTCGCGAGAAAGCGTGAAGGGGGAAGTTGTACTGAAGCAGGTGGTGCCTGAGATGACGGAGGCTATCCGGTTAGTACCTGTTGGCTGGGCCGTGGCAGCTGCCGGTGCCCTTGTCACTGTAAGTAGCAGGGCCGGTTGTCTGTGCAGGATCTTTCAATGCTGATTCGAAATCCCAGGCGTAGCCGTTGTCTTTGAGCGTAAGTCCCATCACACCCCAGAACTCGCCGGTTCCCGCTTCGAGATTCTCTGCGTTGAAGTTCGGGTTGCCGCTGGGATCGGCGGTTGTTGTATTGGATGTGACGATCGGATCGAGGGTCTCGCCGCCGGTGCCTACGACGAATTCGCGAATGCCCTTCTTGGGATCGTATTTTCCGGTCGGGTCAAGCGGACGGTAGCGGCCATAGAGGTGGTCGTGTCCGTTCAGGACGAGGTCGGCGCCATGCTCATAGAGCAGTTGCCAGAAGGCCACGGCGGTGGGGCCTTCTGGTACTGCGAGGCCGTTGGTGGGACTGAAGACGGGCTGGTGCCAGTAGGCCAGTGTGCAGGCGGAATGATTCTGCTCAAGATCCTTTTTCAGCCATTCGAGTTCGGCGGCAAACCAGGAGCCGGAGTTCGAACAGCCGCCGGGCTGCGTCTCGCACTCGATATTAAGCGAGATGAGATGCCATGAGCCCAGATTGTAGGAATACCAGCCGTCTCCGACGCCAACAGGGCCGCCGGATGCGTTGGTTCCGAGTCCGCCCGTTTGCTCAAAGTGACCTGCCTGGCCATCCGAGTACGGAACGGGCTGGGTGAATGTGCCCGCGGTGTCCGGGTTGCCGGAGATCGTGGCCGTCTTGATGGTTCCGTCGGTATTGTGCTGCACGCCGTTGAAGTAGGAGAAGTAGCCGTAGCCGGCAACGCCTACCGCGCCGTGCTCGGTATAAAACTCGTGGTTGCCGGGGGCGGGGCGCGTGATCATTTTGAAAGCGCCGTAGGTCTGTTCGTAGGAGCTCTCAAAGTCAGAATATTGTCCGACCTGGTACTGCTCATCTCCGACGAGCGCAACGCGATCTGGCTTCATGTTTTCGATCTGCTGTGCGGTGGCGGCCTGCGATGCGAGCAGGTTCTGTTTGGAGTCTCCCGCGCAGTTTTCGCCAGCCTTTTCTCCACTTGGCTCTGTCTCGCCTGGCTGGCAGGCCACGTCACCCACGACGGCGAGCACGGGGTAGGATTGCAGCGTGTCATACGGCCAGAGATTGTCGTTTGGCACCCAATTGCCAATGGACCATCCCTTGAGCTTTTGCCATGGATTGTCATTGTTTTTTTGATTTTGTGCGCTTGCGCCAGTCGTGAATGCCAGAACCGAGGCCGCCGCTCCCATGAGCACTGCCGCCCGGAAGCTGCCTTTGATGGTGTGCATGCAATCCCTCCAGAAATTTTGGTCGACTCTTTCCAAACGGGGACTCTAGCCTTCGAATGTTGCGCACGTATGAAAAATTACTAAGGGAAACATAAGCGACGAGGGAATGTATTCAACCGGCCAACGCTGCCATTGCTCAGGCATAGCGAAAGAGCGCCATGAAACCGAAGTCCATGTGCTGCTGCATGTGGCAGTGAAAGAGGGTGAGGCCCGGCTGGTCTGCGACGAGATCTACGGTGGCACGACCAAATGCAGGGACGACGACGGTGTCCTTTTTTATGCCTGCGGTGGGCTTGCCGTTGAGTTCGACCAGCTCAAAGAGATGCCGGTGCATGTGCAGAGGGTGAGAATCGTCACTGCGATTGCGAAAGACCAGCCGGTAACGCATTCCCTGCTGCAGGGTGAATTCGCCGTCGTGCGGATTTTCCTTGCCGTTGATCAGCCAGTGATTGATTCCACCGGGGCCGCCGGGAATCTTCTCGAAGATCATATCGATGGTCTGATCTGGCGCGGGGTGCGCGGCGGTGGTGCCGAAGATGGTGTAGTCCCAGCGGGTTTTCTGCGGAGCAATCCACTGCGCGGGCTGATTCTGGTTGGCGTATTCCACCACGATGCCCATGCCGGATTGCCGCGCGAGATTGCTGATCTCTCCTAAGATCCAGACACCCGGGTTATTCATCTCGACAATGGCATCGACGCGCTCGCCGGGTGCAATCTCAATGACCTCCACCGGCTGAGGTGTTGGTACGGGATTGCCGTCGAGTGCGATGACCTCGAAGGTGTGACCGGGAAGAGCTACGCGATGAATCTGCGCGGCGCTGGCGTTGAGCAGGTGCATGAGAATGCGCTGCCCGGTTTGCACACGCAGCGGGTCACCGGCTCCAAGCATCTTGTCGTTGATGGAGTACAGAGGAGCATTGACTTCGAGCCCGTTCTGCCGCAGATCCAGCTTTGTGGGTTTTTCGGGTTTGGGGTCATTGCGATCCGAGGGCATCTCGTCCTGGTCCATGGTGGAAAGAAAATATTGCCACTCCCGCAGCGCCAGAAAAACTTCCTGGTCGTAGTGCCCGGGGTCATTGGCGGAATCGATCATGAAAAAACCGAATTGCCCGGTGTACGAGCCTCGATGGAGATCCAACATGGCGGTGGTGTGCGAGTGGTACCAGCGAGAGCCTGCCGGGTTGGCTGTAAATTGAAAGCGGCGTTGCCCATGCGGCGGCACCGGCGGCGCGCCTTCTTCCTCCACGCCATCCATTGCCGGTGGAACGAGGAGGCCATGCCAGTGCACAAATTCCGGAACGTCGGTTTCATTCACGACGTCGATGGTGACGGTCTTGCCTTCACGCACGCGCAGCAGCGGGCCGGGAACTTTGTTGTTGTAGCCGATGGTGCTCACGACGACCTGCGGGGCCAGTTCCACTAGCATAGGGGCGATCTGCAGGGTGAAGTCGGCTGCGGGGCCGGTGGTCTTTGGTTCTGATGGCGCGGTCATTGCATGCTGCTGCCCGGCGGCCATTGACTCCGCGAACGCAGGGCGCAGCTTGCCTGCTCCGCTCGCGATCATGGTGGCGCATCCAAGCCGTACAAAATCCCTTCGCCTCATGCGATCCTCGTCTCATCTGCAGATAGGTTGGCCCGCGCCCGATTACGCACACGTAAGGGTGCATGAGCCCAGAACTCATGACAAAGGGTAAAAGCCAGATGGCTTCCCGTCGCGGACTTCAGTTCTGCAGAAATTTTCTCAGAACGCCGTCAATGGGAGGTAAAGGGGGCGTTGTGGTTGCAAAGAGAGGTTGAGTTCGGGGTCGTAGCCGGTGCCCTGTTTGAAGACGTATTCGACGTTTTCTCCGGCGGTGATGTTTTTGGCGGGGCGGCGAGAGCTGGCAGCGAGATGGGCAGGCGGGTGGTGGGAATTTTAGCCTCCGAAGTGAAGTAAATACATCCCTCAGGGGCTAAAGCCCCGTTGTTTTGTCGATGTTTGTGGCACGGCTGAAGCCGTGCCCTTTCAAAGCCTGAAGTTGGCTTTTGTGTTGTCCCACCCATGCGCAAAAAACGCGCATGGATGGGGCACAGGCCCGGACCCTTCAAAACGATTGCTACAGTGGTGTGCTGAAGCCCGTACCTTTCAAAACGAAATGCAAAGCAGGTGGTCTGGCTTTTGTGGTATCCCACCCATGCGCAAACAACGCGCATGGGTGGGGCACAGCCCTTTCAAAACTTCCCGAGCGAAATTCGCTGGGTGGTATTAATTCACGGGGGCTACGAGGAATTGTTCCAGCTTGCCGTCGGGGTAGGTGTAGGTGGAGAGGGAGAGGCGGCGCCGGGGGTAGATGATGCTGTAGGAGCGCTCGGTCATGCCGCCGCGCAGGCTTTCGCCGGTTTTGGTGAAGCTGAGTGGTTCGCCGAGTGGGCCCAGGCTGGTTTTGAAGTCCTGTACGGTTTGGGTGTCGAAGTAGTCGTTGAGATTGGGGGCCAGGAGGGAGCGGTCGATTTTGCCTTCCTGAAGGCCGCGGTAGATGGCGAGGGTCTGGGCTTCGACGGGGGTGAGCGCGATGGCGGCTACTGCGTCTGCGGCCATCTGGGCGATCTGGCCGGCTCCGGAGGCCATGTGATTGGTGAGGGCGATTACCGAGACGCCGTCGTCGGGGAGGATGAGGGATTCGGAGACGAAGCCTGTGACTTCACCGGAGTGCTCGATGACGCGGTGGCCGTTGTAGGTGCGGATGAAGACGCCGAGGCCATAGTTGGAATCCTGACCGTCTTTGGGGCCGCCCTTGAGCTTGATGGTGGTGAACATTTCTTTGTAGCTTTCGGGCTTGAGGATGGATTGGGCGATGAGGCTTTCGTTCCAGAGGGCGAGGTCGTGCGGGGTCATGGCGAGCTCGCCTGCGGCGAACATCCAGTTACGGCCTTCTTTGGGCGCGAGGCGGAGCGGGCCGAGAGCGGCGCGGATGTAGGCTGTGGCGTCGGTTGAGGTGAGCTTGTCCTGATCGGTGTCATAGACGCTCTTCATGCCGAGGGGGTGGAAGATGTGCTCGCCGAGGAATTCCATGAGCTTTTGGCCGGAGACTTTTTCGACGATCATGCCGGCGATGACGTAGTTGGTGTTGGAGTACTGCCAGTCGGTGCCGGGCTCGAAGTCGAGGGGCTTTTTGGCCCACGTGTCGAGGATGAACTGCGCGGTGGTGGGCTTCATCATGGGCGTCATGAGATAGTCCTCGGGCCAGTAGTCCTGATAGCCGGAGGTGTGGGAGAGGACCTGGCGGATGGTGATCTCATTGCCGCGGGTGAGGCCGGGGACGTATTTGCCGACGGGATCATTGAGTGAGAGTTTGCCCTGCTCCTGGAGGAGCAGGATGGCGGCGGCGGTGAACTGCTTGGAGATGGAGCCGATGGAGTAACGCATCTCCGGCGTGGCGGGCTTGTCCGGATTGAGGTGCGCGTTGCCGTAGGCCTTGGTGAGAACCAGCTTGCCGCGCTGAATGACGGCGATGGAGGCGGAGGGGACGCCGCGCTGCTCCATGACACCGGCGGCGATGCGGTCGATTTTGGCTTTGAGGGCGGGGTCGATGGTGTCTATGGATTGAGTGCCGGGAGCCTGAGCGGAGAGCGAAAGCGCGCTGGCAGCTGCGGAGACGAGCAGAACTGTGGCGCGAAAGAGCCGGGTGACGCTGTGCATGGGAAGATTCCTCTCGGAGCAGGATAAACGCAGGCTTTCAGGATGCAAGGGCAATTGTGAGCACGGTGATGTCATCTTCCTGGCCGAATTGCTGCGCGGTGCGGGCGATCTGCTCTGCGTGGCTGGTGGCAACGAGGGCGGAGGTTCGCTCGAAGCCGAAGAGTTCGCCGGAGGGGGAGCGGGCTTCAAGGACGCCGTCGGAGATGAGGACCAGGGTTTGTCCCGGGGCGAGACGCCCTTCGATGGATTCGTACTCTGCGGCCTCAGTGAGGCCGAGGGGTAGAGCCGGGGGTGTGGCGAGCTGGGTTGAGGCGAGATAGGGCGGGATGTGGCCGGCGTTGGAGAGCGTGTAGTTGCCGGATTGGTGGATATGGATGCAGCAGGCGGTGGTGAAACCGTTGTCGATCTGGCCGAGCAAGGTGAGGTTGAGGTTGGAGAGGACTACGGCGGGGTCGCGGGAGTCTTCACGGCGGAGCGAGCCGATGATGGCTGCTACGCGCATGGCTGCCTGAAGGCCTTTGCCGCTGACGTCACCCACTACGGCGAGCAGGGAGCCGTCTTTGCTGGAGGAGACGAGAAAGAAGTCTCCTCCGACTTCGCTGGCGGAATGATATTCGACTTCGAGGGTGAAGCCGGGTGTGGCGTCGTGGGAGCTCTCGAGGAGCATGTGCTGCATGCTGCGGGCTGCCTGGAGCTCTGCGGCGGACTCTGCGTGGCGGCGGGCGATGCCTACGGTGCGGAGGACGAGGAAGATGAGGATGCAGCTGTAGAAGATGATGTCGCAGAGGTTGTCGAAGGTCATGGCGTAGCTGCCCAGGTGGATGGAAGGCAGTGCCGGGAGATGGAAGGGCTGGTTGAGGAAGAGAACGAGATAACTGGCGAAGAGCCAGCCGCGGGAGAGGGTGATGACGAGGACGGCCGGCGTAAGGACGCGGGCTTCCATGCGGCCGGCGCGTGCGCTGCGGATGAGAAGAATGAGGATGATGAGTTCTACGACCAGTGTGGGCAGGAAGAAGGTGATCAAGCCTAGCTGAAATGTGCCGGGGACGCCGTAGTTGATGAGCGGGCCGGCGAATGCGGAGAGCACGATGACGATCTGCGTGATGGTGAGCCAGCGCGGGCGCTTGCTACCGGGGGACGGTGCCAGGAGAATGCGGAAGAACTCGAGGATGAGGCCCTGGCCGAGGCCGAAGAGGGCGAAGTCGATCCAATCCGCGAGAGGCGTCCGGTCTGAGACCAGGAGCCAGATGTCGCAGAGGAAGAGTGCGTGGTAGGTGAAGAGCGCGGCTGCTGCGGCCAGGTATTCCTTGTGCTGGCGCAGGGCGAGATAGAGGCCGAGTGCGATGACTCCGGCGAGATAACTGATGCCGGCGAGAACAAAAAATGCCCATGTGTTGTGGGCGTCAATATAGCTGGCGTCGATGACGGCCTGGGCGGGGCTGATGAGGAAGACGTGCGAATCGAAGCCGATGGGCGTGGCGGTTTTGCGGCCGTGGGAGCGGATCTGGCGGCCGGCGGGGTTGATGGCGAATCGGATGGCGAGGACGAGATCGCCGGTGGGAGAGATTGCCTCGCTGGGAATGGGATACGCGGCGAGACGGTATTGATAGCGGTATGCCGCGCCGGGGATGGGGCCGCCGGAGCCGATGCGGATGCCGTTGGCGAAGAGCTCCGAGGTTCCGAGGATGGAGTCGAGCGTGACGGCTGGTGGCGGCGCGCCGGGGCGGAGGTGAATATGCATCCGGTACCAGCCGAAACGGATGTCCTGGCTGGTGAAGCGGATGCCGTAATCTACGAGCTGCTTCTGGGTCGAGATGACGGGCCAGCTGGAGTCGTCGAGGTCTGGCGCGGCCCAGGCGGGATTGTCGCCGGGTTGGAAGAGCCAAAGCGGGCCGAGCTCGATGCGCTCGCCGTAGTTGATGGCGCTTACGCTGCGGGGGTCTGTTTGTGCGCAGGCTGCTGCTATGCCGGCGAAGAGGACCAGCAGGAGACTGCTTACTCGCAGAGAGATTGCTTTGTGGAGCATCGCCCCCAATATACCGCAGCGTAATTTTGTTTGAGCGCAAATCCTGTAGGCTGGTTCAGGTCCTAGATAAAAGGTTCCGGGAGGGAAGAGATGCAGCATCTGCTTGACGGCTATAGAAAATTCCATGCGGAGGTGTTTCCGGGGTGCCGGGATCAGTTTCATCTGCTGGCGGAGGGGCAGTCGCCGGAGTACCTGTTCATTACGTGTTCCGATTCGCGGATTGTGCCGAATCTGATCTTGAGCTCGGGGCCGGGGGAGCTGTTTATCAGCCGGAATGCGGGGAATGTGGTTCCGATTTATGCCAATGATGTGGATGGGACTACTGCCACGATTGAGTATGCCGTGGAAGTGCTGAAGGTGAAGTATGCGATTCTTTGCGGGCATTCAGACTGCGGAGCGCTGAAGGCTGCGCTGGGTGGCAAGGACCTTAGCGGAATGCCGAAGGTGCAGCGCTGGTTGAACCATGTGGAGGCGGCGTTCAGCCATCGGCAGCAGTTGAATCCTGCTGAGGGGGAACATGCGGAGCTGGCTTCACTGATTCGCGGGAACGTTGTGGCGCAACTGAATAATCTCAAGGCGGTTACGGCGGTGCGGCGGGCGATTGAGGCCGGTACGCTGGAGGCGCATGGGTGGTATTACGACATATTGACTGGAATTATTGAGCAGTACGACGAACAAAATAGGCGGTTTGTGCCGCTGGGGGAGTGAGTTTTATTTAAACTAGTATGGTAAACTAGTTTAAACCTTAGGAGTTCGCGATGGCAGAAGTCGGGCTTTTTGAAGCAAAGACTCATCTCTCCGAACTTGTGCGCCAAGTCAAGGTTGGTGAATCGTTCCTTATCACGCAACGTGGAGAGCCGGTTGCCGAGCTGGGGCCTATCCGACGCCGGGAAGGCCATGAGCCACGGAATATTGCGGCAGCTATTCGCCGCATACAGACGATGCAGAAGATTGAAACTGTTTCCCACGAAGAAATCCGCTCCTGGATTGAAGAGGGGCGTGAATGAGGGTGCTCGATGCGTCCATGGCACTGGCGTGGCTGTTTCTGCGAGTGGATCCCGCAGAGGCGGCGTTGGCAGACCGGGCGCTAGGAGAGCTGGATAACGAGAGATTTCTGGTTCCTCCAATCTGGTATGCAGAAGTATCGAATGCTTTACTTCTGGGGGAACGCAGCCGAGTTGTGACGCAGGCGCAATGCGACATTTTTCTGGCAGAGCTTGCCGGTGCCGAGATTGAATCGGACTCAGTAGCGTTAAAGCTACGCCAGGGGGTAGTTCGGGCACTCGCTCGGACGCATTTGCTTACGGCATATGACGCGACGTATCTGGAACTTGCGATCCGCGCAGGAGCGACACTCTATACGTTTGATGGAAAGCTGGCAGAGGCTGCGCGAAATGCGCAGGTGCCTGTTTTTGGAGATGCGCCGTAGCGGGTTGTTTTACCGTCTATTCTTCTTATGGGATGGTGCCGGCGGATTTTGAGGAGACCATCTTTGGGCTGCCGTTGAGGCTCATGGAGCAGCGGCCCCAGTCGCGGCTGGGCGCGCCCTGAAGCTGCGGCTGGGTGATGCCTATCCACTCCGTGCCGTTGTGGAAGAAGAAGCTGCAGGCGTTGGGCTGCAGCTCGTCGCCGTAGAGATCGAAGTCGATGGAGAGCAGGACGTCTGCTGCGGTGCGGCCTATGCGCGACAGCAGCGGGTAGCCCTCTCTCTTTCCCTCGGAGTTGGGGTAATGCAGGGCGCAGACTGTGTCTGCACTGTTGCCAGTGAGCAGGAGCAGGCTGCAGCCATTCTGACCGCCAGTGAAGATGAACTTGTGCGCGGGGGCGTTTTTAGGCACATTTTCAAGGGGCGCAAGGGCCTGGTTATTGCTTGTGATGGTGCCGAAGGCGAGGTAGGGGACGTAGTAGCCGTCGATCAGGCCCGGCCCGGCGCCAACCTGGGGAACGAGCATGACCTGGCTGGCGGAGCCAAAGAGCGAGCTGGACCATGGTACGAGGTCAAAGTACGCGGTGTCATAGGCCAGGTTGGCGTTGAAGGCGGTAGGTGTCGCCATGCTTCTGGTCTGGAGATTGATGCATGTGGTTTTGACGTAGGTAGTCGGGCTGAGCAGGAATCTTTGAACCTCGGCAGCAGACATGGTGCTTCCTCCAGGGGGATAGAGGGATTTGTGGACGGATTACTCGCAATCAGCATACGCGTGGTTGGGGGGTGATCAAGGGGAAACAGGCTCTTTGCCCTGGTGGTTTCCCGAAATGAAGTTTATGTGGCGCTAAATGCATGAGGCCATCCCACCCATGGCGCGATACGGCTGCGCCATGGGTGGGGCACCCGGTTTGGTGGTTGTGCGGGGAGAAGGCAAACGCAAAAGCAAAAGCAAAAGCAAAAGCAAAAGCAAAGACAGAAGCAGGTCCTTCCCTCCGGCTGAAAAGCGCCTACGGTCAGGATGACGGGGTTTTTGTGGGGGTGCGAGGGGGAAGTTATCCCAGGTCTCCCAAACCGGGAGACCTGGGCACCCGGTTTAGTGGTGGTGCGGGGGAAAAGCAAAAGCAAGAGCAAAGACAGAAGCGGGTCCTTCCCTCCGGCTGAAAAGCGCCTACGGTCAGGATGACGGGGTTTTTGTGGGGGTGCGAGGGGGAAGTTATCCCAGGTCTCCAAAACCGGGAGACCTGGGCACCCGGTTTAGTGGTGGTGCGGGGGGAAGGCAAAAGCAAAAGCAAAGGCAAAGACAGAAGCGGGTCCTTCCCTCCGGCTGAAAAGCGCCTACGGTCAGGATGACGGGATTTTGTGGGGGTGCGGGGGGGGGAGTTATCCCAGGTCTCCAAAACCGGGAGATCTGGGGCACCCGGTGTGGTGGTGGTGCGGGCAAAAGGCAACGGCAAGAAAATCCCGGCTGGGTCGGCTGGGTTGGGGAAGGTTTATATAAACATTCTCAAAAAAACTTGACACTAAGTCACTCAACCGTGCATCTTATATAACGTCAGTACATTTACCGGCAGGAGCCCAGCTATGGCAAAAATTATTGGTATCGATCTCGGAACCACCAACTCGTGTGTGGCCGTCCTGGAGGGCGGTGAGCCTAAAGTCATTCCGAATGAAGAGGGTGCGCGTACTACTCCCTCAATCGTCGCGTTTTCGAAGACCGGCGAGCGCCTTGTGGGCCAGGTGGCCAAGCGTCAGGCGATTACGAACCCTGAGAACACGATTTTCTCCATTAAGCGGTTTATGGGCCGCCGCTTTAACGAAGTGAACGACGAGATGAAGATGGTGCCCTATAAGGTGGTGCAGCAGGGTGACCATATTGCTGTTGTGGCCCAGGGCAAGGAGTACACCGCGCCTGAGATTTCAGCAATGATTCTGCAGAAGCTGAAGAAGAGTGCCGAAGCTTACCTTGGCGAGACGGTGACCGAGGCTGTGATCACGGTTCCGGCTTACTTTAACGATGCGCAGCGGCAGGCGACGAAGGATGCGGGCAAGATTGCCGGTCTGGATGTGAAGCGTATTGTGAACGAGCCGACGGCTGCGGCTTTGGCTTACGGACTGGATAAGAAGAAGGACGAGACGATTGCCGTGTACGACTTCGGCGGCGGTACGTTCGATATTTCGATCCTGGAAGTGGGCGAGGGCGTGATTGAGGTGAAGTCGACCAACGGTGATACGCACTTGGGCGGCGACAATCTTGACCAGCGCATTGTGGATTGGCTCATTGCCGAGTTCAAGCAGGAATCGGGTCTTGACCTGGGCTCGAAGGGCAACGAGATGGCCCTGCAGCGTCTAAAGGACGCGGCGGAAAAGGCCAAGATCGAGCTTTCGACGACAGTCGAGACCGAGATCAACCTGCCGTTTGTTACGGCGGATGCGTCGGGACCGAAGCACCTGGTGCGCAAGCTGACTCGCGCGAAGCTCGAGTCGCTGGTGGACGATCTGCTGCAGAAGTCGCTCGAGCCCTGCAAAAAGGCGATGAGCGATGCGGGCGTGACTGCAGCGCAGATTGATGAAGTGGTCCTGGTTGGCGGTCAGACTCGTATGCCGAAGATCCAGGAGCTGGTGAAGCAGCTGTTTGGCAAGGAGCCTCATCGCGGCGTGAATCCGGATGAAGTGGTTGCCGTGGGTGCGGCTGTGCAGGCGGGTGTGTTGGCCGGCGAGGTGAAGGACCTGTTGCTGCTGGACGTGACTCCGCTGACGCTGGCGATTGAAACGCTGGGCGGTGTGGCTACGCCGATGATTCCGCGTAACACGACGATTCCGACGAAGAAGACGGAGACGTTTTCGACGGCGGCGGACTCGCAGACCGAGGTTGAGGTGCATGTGCTGCAGGGCGAGAGACCGATGGCGGGACAGAACCGTACGCTTGGCAAGTTCAAGCTGGCGGGGATTCCTCCGGCGCCGCGCGGCGTGCCGCAGATTGAGGTGACGTTCGATATTGACGCGAACGGCATTTTGAATGTGACGGCGAAGGACAACGCGACGGGCAAGGACACGCGCATCACGATTACTTCTTCTTCGGGTCTTTCGAAGGACGAAGTGGAGCGCATGGCGAAGGATGCCGAGGCGCACGCGGCCGAGGACAAGGCGAAGCGCGATGAGATTGAAGCGCGCAACGGTTTGGACTCGCTGGTCTACAACATTGAGAAGATGTTGAAGGACGCGGGCGAGAAGGTGGCTGCTGCGGACAAGACGGATGTTGAGTCTGCGCTTGCCGAGGCTAAGACTACGCTTGCTGGAACTCCTTCTGCCGAGGAGCTGAAGGCTGCGCAGGAGAAGCTGACCACGGCTAGCCATAAGCTGGCTGAGGCGATGTATAAGGCTGGGGCTGCTTCTGGTGCTGAAGGCGCGGCGGCTGCGGGCGAGCCTGCGGCGGAGGCGAAGAAGGATGAAGGCGTGATCGACGCGGAGTATGTGGACGTGGACGAAAAGAAATAAGCTCGACTAGTGACGTCAGTAGTTCAAAGGGGTGGACGACATAATGTTGTTCACCCCAAACCTTATCCAAAGCGAGATGAGCCCATTGAGTACCTTGAACCTTGATGAAATTGAATCATTCCTAAAAGGCATGGATTCAGCTTCAGACGAAAAGCGATTGCGAATCGTCAGATCGATGGGAATGTACTCAGTTGGACTTTTTGCAGTGACTCATTCCGAGGCGGGTGATGTTCTTAATCTTGCTGGTAGTGGAACGCTTGTACAGATCGATGGTTTCCATTACATCCTGACGGCTCGTCATGTATGGGACAAGGTCCTGATTAATTCTGACCAGATGGGCGTAACCCTCAGACCGGATTTTGACCATAGCCATCTTGTCGATGTCAGTGCGTTGGTTCCGTTCGGACCTAATCCTAATATCCGTTGGAGTGAGTTTGGTCCAGATATTGTGCTGCTGCGAATTCCGGATGTATTTGCAGGGACAATCAAAGCATTCAAAGTCTTTTATAACCTATCCATCGATGAGCCGGAACATCCAACTATGAACCACTTGGAGACGTGGTTTGTTATGGGAATGTTGGGTTGTACGGGCACCTATACACAGAAACATGCAAGTGTGGAGCATTGGGGAGCAGAAGTGGGAATGAAAGCCATGCATATGGATGGCTCGTTCGACTTTTGCGATGTGAATGTGAATGTCTCATTTCTTCCACCTCCCAAGTCCATCGGTGGAGTTAGTGGAGGTGGCTTGTGGAAAATTTATCTACATGGAGCTCCAAACGCTGATGGGTTTGAATCTGTTGAAGTCCTGGCAGGAGTTGCATTTTGGGAGTTTGAGCTCAATGGAAATGAACGAATAGTTCGGTGTCATGGTCCCGAAAGTATCAAGTCCATCGTTAAGTCTTTTCTTGAGACGAATGGACATTAGCAAGGTATTTCGTAATTGATTTGGAAGAGTTCTGGCAGGGAGCAGCGTTTGGCGCTAACTGATAAAGGATCAAAATTGATTAAAGGTACGGGCTAAAGCCCATACCTTTCATACTGCGCTTGTAAGAAAGCAATTGTGGGCTGATGTTGCTTGCACACGGTGGAACGCGATGTTTGAATCTATTCATCAAGATGTGTGAAGGATGACGGGCTCTGATTTGCTTTTGGATTGCCGATAAACAAGCGGCGAAGAGTATTCAGGCAGACGAAGGCCAAACTGAAGGTCGAAAGAAGTACAGAACAACATGGCGACTACAACCAACAAAGACTATTACGCAACGCTTGGCGTGAAGAAGGGCGCTACGGCGGAGGAGATTCGCAAGGCTTTCCGGAAAGCTGCGCGGAAATATCATCCTGACGTGAACCCCAACGACAAGAAGGCCGAGGAGAAGTTTAAGGAAATCTCAGAGGCGAATGACATTTTGAGCGACGAGAAGAAGCGGAAGATTTATGACCAGCTTGGCTTCTACTCGGACCAGATTGACCCGGCGCAGGCTGAGGCGTATGCGCGCCAGCAGCATATGGGTGGGCAGCCGCCGGTGGATTTTGGCGGGTTTGATTTTTCGGGATTTCAGGGCGGTGGGCCGGGTGGCGGCGGTGCTGCGTCGGGTCCTGGGTCGCCTGGTTGGGGGAGCTTCAAGGATATTTTTTCGGGGATATTTTCCGGATCGCAGCAGCCGGGGAGACCGCGCGGACCGCAGCCGGGAACGGACCTGGAATACCAGGTGACGGTGGACTTCTGGACGGCGATTCGCGGAGGGCAGGCGCGGCTGACGGTGCATCGGCAGGAGGTTTGTCCGACTTGCCATGGGAAGGCTTCGACGGGCGGACCGCAGACTTGCCCGGAGTGCAATGGGACGGGGCAGGTAACGCAGATGGGCGGGCGGATGAAGTTCAATATTCCGTGCCCGCGGTGTAATGGGACGGGTCGGATTTCCAATGCCTGCCCGACGTGCCAGGGCGAGGGCGTTGTGGATCGCTCGGAGAATGTGGAGTTCCGGATTAAGCCTGGGACGCGGGATGGACAGCGGATTCGGCTGCAAGGCAAAGGCAATGCCGGCGTGAACGGCGGGCCTGCGGGGGATTTATACCTGATTATTCGGACGGGGTCGAATCCGGTGTTTTCGCGGCAGGGCGATGATGTGCATATTACGGTTCCGGTGACGGTGCCGGAGGCTTCACTAGGCGCCAAGGTGGATGTGCCTACGATTGACGGGCGGGCCCAGTTGAAGATTCCGCCGGGAACGCAGAGCGGGCAGAAGCTGAGGATGCGGGAGCGTGGCGTGGAGAGCGCATCGAATGCGGGACAGCGTGGGGATCAGATTGTGACCGTGGAAGTGGTGGTGCCGACGCTGCAGGACGAGCGCAGCCGCGAGATTATGCGCGAGCTGGCGAAGCTGAATAATCAAGACCCGCGGGTGCAGTTGTTCGATAAGCTGTAAGCCGGATTGTGTACAGTGTTGGGAAGAAGCTATGCCCGCAAAACGTAAATCAAAAGGCGCTTACATGATCTCGGCGGTGGCTGAGATGTATGGTATTCATCCGCAGACGCTTCGGCTTTATGAGCGCGAGGGGTTGCTGAAGCCTTCGCGTACTGAGGGCAATACGCGGCTCTATACCGATGAAGATATTGAGCGGCTGGAGTTCATTTTGAACCTGGCGCGCGACCTGGGCGTGAATATTGCCGGGATTGCGATCATTCTGCAGATGCGGGAGCGAATGGAAGAGATGAACCGCCAGATGCAGAGCTTTGTGGAGTATGTGCGGTCTGAGATGCTGACGCGCTTTCAGCAGGCTGCGCCGACTGCGCCGGGGGCGATTGTGCCTTTGCGGAAGACTGCGGCTCTGCGGCCGGTGGTTATCACGAGGACGAATCCCAGGCGCGAATCTTGAGGCGCGAATCGTGATTTGCGCGCGCTCGAAGGTATCCTAATAGCTGCATGTTGTACGCCTTGCTTGGATTGGCCGTCTTTGGCCTGATTACTTCTTCGGTCTTTACCGGGATGGTTCTGGCCGCTTTGCCCTCGTATTTGCGCGAGCGACAGGCTGCCCGTGAAAAACTCGCCACTGGTGTGCCGTTTACGCCGCCGCTGAGTTTGCTGAAGCCATTGCATGGCTCCGAACCCGGTCTTGAAAGCTATCTGGAAACATTTTTTACGCAGGATTATCCCGAGTACGAGATTCTTTTTTGCGCTCGCTCGGCGGAAGATGCCGGGTTGGCGATAGCGCGGAATGTGGCTGCGCGGCATCCGGAGATTCCGGTGAAGTTTCTGGCGACGGGTGGCGAGCCGGATTATATCAACGCGAAGGCTGCTTCACTGGAGCTGATGGAGGCTGCTGCCGCGCACGGGATTCTTGTCATTAGCGACAGCGATGTGCGGGTGACGCCGGATTATCTGCGTTCTGTGGCATTCCCTTTTGCCAATCCTAAGGTGGGTGGGATTACCTGTCCGTATCGCGGAGTGGCTGCTGAGGGCGGGCTTTGGGCGCGGCTGGAGGCGGTTGGCATGTCTGTGGAGATGACTGCGGGCGTGCTGGTGGTGCGAAAGCTGGAAGGGATGCAGTTTGCACTGGGGCCTACGATGGCGTTTCGCCGCTCGACGATTCACCACATGGGCGGCTTCTCCGTTACCGCTGAATTTTGTGCCGATGATTTTGTTCTGGGCAATGAGACGTGGCGGCATGGCGAGGAGGTTGTGCTGAGCCACCATGCGATTGACCACATGGTGATTCATGCGGACTTCTGGGAGTCGATGCTGCACCAGGTTCGGTGGATGAAGTCGACGCGTTTCTCGCGGCCCAAGGGACACTTTGGGACGGCGCTGACTTTCGCGATGCCGTTTGGGTTGCTGGGGCTGGGGGCTGCGGGGGCTATGGGGCATTGGGGCTGCGGGCTTGCGCTGTTTGTGTGGGCACTTTTGTCGCGGTTGGCGATTTCGCTTTCGGTGGGGCGGCGGGTGGTAGAGGACCGAAGCTGGTATGCGCTGCTGGTGCTGTATCCGATACGCGACCTGATGGGCTTTTTCTTTTGGGCGGCTAGTTATGGGTCTAGCCGGATTCATTGGCGGGGACGAATTTATCGGCTATTGCCGGGTGGGAAGATGCTGGCGGCGAAGTAGCTGTTACCCCCGGTCTCATGCCCGTTGGAATCATTGTGGAACGCTTGTCTGGTCGATTCCATATTGCACTGCGGCTTTCAACACATCCATTTTTATGCCTGTGAGCGTCTTGAATTTAATGCAATATCCTGTGACGGTTGCCTTGCCGAGTTCCTTCCCGAATGTCTCACTGAGGTAGTTTTTGTCAGCGATTCCCATGATGTAGACAGAGATGCCAGTGGTGTTGGCACTGATACCGATTTGATAAAACTCCCTGGTTTTTCCATTGGCGAGCTGAGTGGTGTGAGATCCGTATCCAATGTTGGGGTTGGAGACGATTTTCCCTTTCTCGTCTTTTCCATCCAGGAACCACAATTTAGAGGTTGGCATCATGGCCAGGATCATCTGATGCAACTGCTGCATTTCGCTGCGCTTTGGTTCAGGCTGCGCGGCGATGTAGCTCTTAATCTGTTCCTGTACATTCATGGAAATGCCCCCTGGTCTGGCGGTCGGCCTGAATTGCTCCAGATGATATCAGCCATAAGGGCCGAGAGGCCTTTAGCGCCGGCGTGCCGGATGCTGAATTAAAATCAATTGCATATGATTCGTTATTCCACTGCCGGTGAGTCGCATGGTGAGGCGCTGATTGCGATGGTTACCGGGCTTCCTGCCGGCGTACCTGTTGATCTTGATTTTGTGAACCGTGAGCTTTGGCGGCGGCAGCAAGGCTATGGCCGCGGCGGCCGGATGAAGATTGAAACCGATAAGGCGCATATCCTTTCCGGCGTTCGGCATGGCAAGACGATTGGTTCGCCGGTGGCGATTGAGATTATCAACCGCGACTGGAAGAACTGGGAAGAGAAGCTGCCGGTGGAGGCGGGTGACCCGGCGAAGCACCAGGCGGTGGCTTCTCCGAGGCCGGGACATGCGGACCTGGCTGGGGCGCTGAAGTACAACTTTCCTGATGCGCGGTATGTGCTGGAGCGGGCGAGTGCGCGTGAGTCAACGGCGCGTGTGGCTGCCGGCGCTTTTGCGAAGCTGATGCTGCGCGAGCTGGGCATTGAGATTTTGAGCCACGTGATTCGTGTGGGGCGTGTGGAACTGGCGCGCACGGCCGCGTGGGATGAGATTGTGGCGGTGGCGGCGAAGGAGGATGTGCTGCTGAGCTGCGTGGATGGCGAGACGGAAGCACGGATGAAAGAAGAGGTTGAGCATGTTTCGCGCACCGGGGATACGGTTGGCGGCGTGTTTGAAGTGGTCGTACATAACGTGCCTGCCGGGCTGGGTACTTACGCTACGTGGGATGAGCGGCTGGATGGGCTGCTGGCGTGGAGTGTGATGAGTCTGCAGGCGGTGAAGGCTGTGGAGATTGGACGCGGTGTTACAGCCGCGGAGAGCTTTGGATCTGCGGTGCATGATGCGATTCACTATGCGCCGGAAAATGATTCCGCCACGAATGGTCGGCCTACGCGATTTACTCGCGAGCAGAATAATGCGGGTGGTGTGGAGGGCGGTGTTTCCAACGGCGAGGATATTGTGGTGCGCGGGTATCTGAAGCCGATCTCTACGCTGCGAAGGCCGCTGGAGTCGGTTCGCTTTGATACGCGTGAGGCTACCAGTGCGAGCTATGAGCGCAGCGACATTTGCGTAGTGCCGGCTGCTGGGGTGGCTGCGGAGTCGATGGTTGCGATGACGATTGCGAGCCTGGCGCAGCAGAAGTTCGGTGGCGATTCGGCGCTGGAGATGAAGCGGAATTTCGATGGGTACATTGAGCAGATCAAGAGATTCTAAGGGTAGATAGGCGAATGATTTTGAAGGTAGTGAAATATCCGGAGCCGGTGCTGTCTCAGCCGGGTGAGCCTGTGACGGAATTCGACGAGAAGCTGCGCGAGTTTGTCGCCGATATGTTCGAGACGATGTATGCGGCGAAGGGCATTGGGCTGGCTGCGCCACAGGTGGGGGTTTCCAAGCGTATCACGGTGATTGACCTCAGCAGCGGGAAGAATCCGGAAGAGAAGCTGGTGCTGATTAATCCGGAGATTATTGCGCGCGAGGGTAAGCAATACGAAGAAGAAGGCTGCCTTAGTTTTCCGGATATTCACGAGAAGGTGCAGCGCGCGGCGAAGGTGACGGTGCGGGCGCAGGATGAGTTTGGCAAGTGGTTTGAGATGGATGGCGAGGAGCTGCTCTCCCGTGCGTTTCAGCATGAGATCGATCATCTGGACGGCGTGCTGTTTATCTTCCGCATGAGCGCACTGAAGCGCGACATGATTCTGCGCCGCATCCGCAAAGAACAACGCGAAGGCACCTGGTGAGCTGGCCGCTCGGGCGACTGCGCGCTTTTGCGCGCCACGGGGCATTTGTGGGCCTCCCGTTGGTCGGCTAAGGGATTTTTTGTCACGACGCATTTCAAGCGACGGAGGAACTGCGCATGAGGCTTGTGTTTTGCGGGACTCCGCAGTTTGCTGTGCCTGCGCTTGAGGCGTTGATTGCGGCGGGGCATGAGATTCCGCTAGTGGTGACGCAGCCGGACAGGCCGGTGGGGCGCACACAGGAACTGCATGCGCCGCCAGTGAAGCAGACGGCTTTGGCGGAGGGGATTGCTGTTACGCAGCCGGATAAGATTCGCAACAATGTGGAGTTTCGCGCGCGGCTGGAAGAGATTGCGCCGGATGCGATTGTGGTGGTGGCGTATGGGCGGATTATTCCGCCGTGGATGCTGGCGCTGCCGCGACTGGGGTGCATCAATCTTCATGGATCGCTGTTGCCGAAGTATCGCGGGGCTGCGCCGATTCAGTGGGCTGTGGCGATGGGCGAGACGGTGACGGGCAATACGACGATGCTGCTGGAAGAAGGGCTGGATACGGGGCCGATTCTGCTGCAGCGCGAGTTACCGATTGCGCCGGAGCAGACGGCGGCGGATTTGTTTGGTGTGCTGGCTGCGCAGGGTGCGCCGCTGGTGGTGGAGACGCTTGCGGGGCTGGATGCGGGGACGATCACGCCGCAGGTGCAGGATCATGCGAAGGCTACGCTGGCGCCGATTCTGGAGCGCGAGGATGGGCGGATGGATTTTGCGGCGCGGACGGCGGCGGAGATTGTGAATCGCTGGCGTGGCTTTCAGCCGTGGCCGGGGGCGTTCACTTCGCTTGATGGGAAGAAGCTGATTGCGCATCGCATGCGCGTGGCGGATGAGCGCGCTGAGAGTGCGGATGCCGGTGCGGTGATTTTGCAGGATAAGCGGATGCTGGTGGCTTGTGCGCAGGGAACGTGGCTGGAGCTAATGGAAGTGCAGCTTGAGGGTAAGAAACGCGTGACTGCGGCGGAGTTTCTGCGTGGATTGCAGCCGGGCCACGGAACGATGCGGTTAGGCTAGAGGTATGGCTCGTTCTGCCGAAAAGATTTCGCCGGCGCGGAAGGCAGCATTTGAGATTTTGCTTGCCGTGGAGCGCGGGCGTGGACACTCGGACGATCTGCTGCGGAGCAAATCTGTTTCGAAGCTTTCTACGGCGGATAAAAATCTTGCGACAACTTTAGTGCTGGGCGTGCTGCGGTGGCAGATGGTGCTGGATGCGCGTCTGCGTCCGTTGCTGAAGAGGCCGAATGCGAAGCTGGATTCCGAGGTGCAGATTGCGCTGCGGCTGGGAGCGTTTCAACTGCTGAAGCTGGATCGGGTTCCGGACCATGCGGCGGTGGATGAGAGCGTGGAGCTGGTGCGGGTTGCGGGGCATCGCTTTGCTTCCGGCATGGTGAACGCGGTGCTGCGAAAGCTGGCGGAATCTGAGGCGAGGATCGGCGAGGAGGACCCCAAGACCGCGTATCCAACGTGGATGGTGACGCGGTGGATGCGGCTCTTTGGTGTGGAGAAGGCCGAGATGATTTGCAGGCATGGGCTTTCAGAGCCGGAGATGTATGTTCGCATCCAGGGGGCCGGGACTGAGGCTGAGCTTGTGGAGGCGGGTGTTCGGTTTACGCGGGGAGCTTTGCTGACGGCGTCGCGGAAGATACTTTCCGGCGATGTGGAGGAGGCGAAGGCGCTGCGCGAGGGACGGCTGCGAATTCAGGATGAAGGCTCGCAGCTGGTGGCTGAGATTGCGGGGAGCGGAACGGAGATTCTGGATGCGTGTGCTGCGCCGGGAGGCAAGACGCTGATACTTGCTGAGCGCAATCCGCAGGCAAAGATTGTGGCGTGCGAGGTGAGTACGCAGCGGTTTGCGGCTTTGCGAAAGAGGCTTGCTTCGCTGGGAAGCCGGGTGGAATGCCGGCAGGTGGATGCGGCGTGGCTTCCTGAAAGAGATGCGTACGATCTGGTGCTTGTGGATGTGCCTTGCAGCGGAACGGGAACGCTGGGGCGGAATCCTGAGATTCGGCACAGGCTTCAGATGGAGGATTTTGCGCGGCAGGCGGAGCGCCAGAGGGCGATTCTTGCTGTGGCTCTGCGCGCGGCGCGGCCCGGGGCGAGGATTGTGTACTCGACCTGCTCACTGGAGCCGGAAGAGAATGAGAAGGTGGTTGAGGCTGTTCTTCTGGAGACGCCGGGAGTGAGGCTGGTTTCGCTTGGGGTGCGCATTGTGCAGATGCGGGAGAAGGCGATTCTTACGGCGGATGGTGCGGAGAAACTGCTGAAGAATACTACCGTGGATGGCTTTCTGCGGCTGCTGCCGGGCGAGCATGGCACGGATGGATTTTTTATTGCGCTGATGGAGAAGACTGCCTGAGGTCTATTCTGTGGGCAGCTTGAGATCGTCGTAGCTGCGGCCGAGCAGGGCGCAGAGAGCTTCTACTACCAATTCATGATCGGCGCGCATGGGCAGGCCCGAGACGGTGGCGATGCCTACGATGCCTGCGCCTGCGACCCGGAGTGGAAATGCGCCGCCGTGAGTGGCGTAGTCGGCGATGGACAGGCCCTGGGATTCGATGAGCGAGTGGCCTTTGATTTTTTCCTTGATGCCGATGGCGTAGGAGCTTGCGTGGAAGCGCTCGACTACGTTGTTCTTGCGGCGTACCCAGTGGACGTTGTCGGGGGTTGTGCCTTGGAGCGCGGTGTAGAAGAGCGGCTGGCCGATGCGGCGGACGTCAATGACTACGGGGAGATTGCGATCGAGCGCCAGTTGACGCAGGCGTGAGCCCAGCTCCCAGGCTGTGTCTTCATCGAAGGTGGGGAGTGCGAGTTCGTGCTCCTGTCGTGTGATTTGTTCGAGGTCTGACTGCAGGCTCATGGTTGCTCCCTTTCCTGGCTTACTCATGGTAAACGCTTAGTTTTCGGCGGCTTCTTCTACTAGTGCCGGCTGCGGTGTTGGAATGATGCCGAGACGCTCGTAGATGGGGCGCATTTCTTTGCGGATGCCGGGGAGGCGGGTGAAGAACAGGAGGCCGCCGCAGATGCAGGCTGTGCCGCTGATGATGACGGTGTTTTGTGCGCCGATGATGCGGGCGAGTGCGCCGGCGAAGAGGCTGCCGAACGGCGCCATGCCGACGAAGGCCATGGTGTAGTAACTCATGACGCGGCCGCGCATCTTTTCATCGACGAGTGTTTGCAGGATGGTGTTGGAGGATGTGATGCCCTGCATCATGCCGAAGCCGGTAACGAGCATCATGGGGAGCGAGAGCCAGAGATTGTGCGAGAGGCCGAAGGCGACGAGGCCCGCGCCGAAGACGCATGCGCCGATGGGAATGATCCGGATGAGGCCACGGACGGATTTGCGTACGACGAGGACGAGGGCTGAGGCCAGCGCGCCCACGCCGACTGCGCCCATGAGGAAGCCTTGTGTGTGCGCGCCGCCTTTGAGCACTTCTGCGGCGAAGACGGGCATGAGGACCATGAAGGGCCAGCCCATGAGGCTGAGCAATGCGAAGAGCATGAGGATGCTGCGGATGGGCACGGATGCTGTGACGTAGTTCCAGCCCTCGCGGAGTTGTTGAGACATGGTTGTGTCGCGGGCGTGTGGTTCTTCGGGGCGGATGCGCATCATGAGCAACGAGGCGATCACGGCGATGTAGCTGATGCCGTCGATGAGGAAGCACCAGCCTTCATTGGTTGCTGCGATGAGGACTCCAGCGAGTGATGGGCCGATGAGGCGCGCTGCGTTGACCATCGACGAGTTGATGGCGATGGCGTTCTGGAGGTCGGCGCGATCTTCGACCATGCGGATCATGAAGGACTGACGGGCGGGCATGTCGAAGGCGTTGATGATGCCCTGCATGAGGCTTAGAAGCAGGACTTCTGTGATGTTGATGTGATGGCTGAGGGTCAGGACGGCAAGAAGTAGCGACTGGACCATGGCGAGGACTTGCGTCCAGAGGAGGACTTTGCGGCGATCCATGCGGTCTACGACGACTCCGGCCAGTGGGGCGAGGAGGAAGGAGGGGATTTGTCCGGCGAAGCCTACGGTGCCGAGCATGAGCGGCGATTTTGTGAGGCGGTAGACGAGCCAGGATGTGGCGATGCGGGTCATCCAGGTGCCGATGAGCGAGATGCTCTGGCCGCTGAAGAAGAGCCGGAAATTTCTATGCTTGAGTGCGCGCCATGAGTGGGAGAGGCCTGCGGACGGAGGAGTATTGGATTCTTTGGTCTGCTCAACTGCCATGCGTATTTGTTAGACGTATGGTGCGGCTTGTGCGACGCATTTATCGCGCCACGGTGAGGCGGACGGCTGTGCCTGAGTCCACGCGTGTGCCGGGTTGTGGCTGCTGCAGGATGATGCTGTTGGGTGTAACTGGCGGTCTGGGCGTTGTTCCATCCGGGCCTACCGGTGGAACGCCCATTTCAATGAAGCTGGGCGGGGCGGCGGTGAGGCCTACGTGCGCGAGCTGGATCTGAGCTGCTTCGAGATCGAGTCCGCGCAGATCAGGCATGAGAAAGCCGTCTGCGCCTACGTCTGGCGGAGATGCGACGAGCAGATTAATGCTGGGGCCTTCGATTCCTTTGGCGTGTGCGGGTGGGTCTTGTGCAAGGACTGTGCCCTCTGGAACTTTTGCGTTGGGCAGGTGCGCTGTGGCGCCGACGGTGAGGCCGACGCGGCGCAGCTTAAGTGCTGCCAGATGCTCATCCATGCCGATGGTATCAGGGACATCGACCTGCTGGGGACCGAGGCTTTCGGCGACGCGGACGTGCCACTCGCGGCGCACTACGGTTCCTGCCGAGGGCGACTGCGTGAGGATGTGGCCGGCGGCTACGTCGGAGGAGTAGTAGCGATTGTCTACGTCGAGATTGAGTCCGAGCCCCGCGGCCTGGCTGCGTGCGTCCAAGACGGTCATGCCTTTGAGCGTGGGCACCTGCACTTCTGCGCCGTGAATGGCGAAGTGCATGGTGGTGATGGCGGCGAGAAGGCCGACAACGACCACCAGCAGCGTGATGAAGAGCACGCGAATGATGCCAACGACGGGACGGACGATTTCAGGGCTCATGGTTGCTGGCTCATGCTGCTGGGGTTTCGTCTTCGAGAACGATTTCGTAATCGATTTTAGCTTTGCCTTCGAGCATTTGCGAGACAGAGCAGTACTTGGTTTTGGAGAGGTGGACGGCGTCTTCTGCGGCTTTGCGGTCGACTTTGCCGCGGATGGTGTAGGTGAGATGGATGGTGGTGAAGATTTTCGGGTGGTCTTCTGCACGCTGCGCGTCGGCGCTGACGCGGAGCCCGGTGATCTCCTGGCGCTTTTTCTGGAGGATGCTTACGACATCGACCGATGTGCAGGAGCAGAGAGCCATCAGCACTGCTTCGACTGGCGTTGGGCCTTGTGTATGCGCACCGGTGTCAAAGGTGATGATGTTGTTGCTTTCGCTTGTGGCTTCGTAGATGTCGTTCTGTTTCCATTCGCTGTGTGCAATCACGGGGCGGTCCTCTACTTTGTGTTTTCTGTTTCGGGCTCGGGGTGAATGGTCATGCGATTCACCTCGGGACATTCCTGTTTCAAGCGGTCTTCAAGGGCGGTGATGATCTCGTGTACGTGGCCCATTGCGAGTTCATCTGGAAGAGTGCAATGGCAGGAGAGATCTACGTGGTCGCCGACACGGAGGACGGTGAGCTCGTGGACGTCGATGATGTCGGGAAACTGCTCTGCTGTTGAGCGCAGGGCTTGTTCGATGCGCTTGTCATTCAACACGATTTCTTCCGGCTGCTCGATGGTGGCGGGTTCGCTTTCGATGTGGGTGAGGACGGAGTCGATCTCCGGGGCTTCATGCAGGATTTCGTGTTCGAGCGCGGTGACGAAGCGATGCGCTTCAATGAGCGGCATGCGCTCGTCGAGCTCGACGTGTTGCTCGACGTGGAGCTTGCCGTGATGCGACTGCACGCTTAGCTCATGCACTGATACGTTGTTACGGGCGGCTACGGCGCGGACGCGGTCAAAGATGCTTTCTGTGCCGGGGTCGCGGGGGACGGTGTGAATGACTACATCTGTTCCGGGGAGGGCGCGGTCTACGGCTTCGGTTGCTGCGCGGACGACCTCGCCTGTGTGTTCGAAGGTGAAGCGGCGCGGGAGTGCGAGGGTGAGATCGGCGAAGTAGGATGCGCCGGAGCGGCGGACGCGGGCTTGTTCGACGGCTAAGACGCCGTCTGTGCCGGCGGCTGCATCAATGACGCACTGGCGAGTTTCGGCGGGGATCTCGTCGATGAGTGCGGCAATGGTTTTGCGCGTGAGGTGGATGGTGAGGCGGAGGATCATGAGCGAAACTACGATGGCTGCGAATGGATCTGCGAACTGCAGCCAGGGAATGGCGAAGCGTGAGCCGATCCAGCTTGCGGCGAGGCCGGCGAGAACTGCGAGTGTGGCCCAGATGTCGGATGCGAAGTGGAAGGCGTCGGTTTCGAGCGCCGGTGAGCCGGTGCGGCGGGCTGCTTCGCGCAGCTGGCGGGAGCGCCAGTAATCGACTGCGATGGAGAGGACCAGCACCAGCACGGGCCAGATGGAGTGGTGGAGCTGGATGGTGTGGCGTGCGATGTGGCCCAGGGCTTCGGCGATGATCCAGACGCTGGAGATGGCCATCAGGCCGGCTTCAATGAATGCGGATACGTTTTCGATTTTGCCGTGGCCGTAGGTGTGGTCTTCGTCTGCCGGCTTGTCGGAGACGCGGACGGAGAGAAATGTCAGAAATGCGCCGATGAGATCGAGGCCGGAGTGTGCGGCGTCAGAGAGTACGCCGAGAGAGCCGGAGAGCAGGCCTACCACCAGCTTGAGCAGCGTCATGCAGGTGGCGGCGATGATGGAGTTCAGCGCTGCTCGCCGCTTTTCTGCGGTGACGGAGGCGAGGATGGGCGCTGCTGTGGTCATAACGGGGCTTTATCAGCCTACTACGATGCGTTCCGCGGCTTCATTGTTTGGATGCTGTGTAAAGGCCGGCGATGCCGAAGGTGTAGGGCTGCCAGGCGCAGTTGGTGTAGCCGGCTGATTGCATCATTTCGATCATGCGGGGTGGGGCTGGGAAGTTGCCTACGGATTCGGGGAGGTATTTGTAGGGACCGTCGTCTCCTGTGATGGCGCGGCCAATGGCGGGAAGGACGCGGCGGAAGTAGATGGCATAGAGCTTGCCGAGCAGGCCGCCGGGTTCGCTGAAGTCGAGGATGCCCAGCTGGCCGCTGGGTTTGAGGACGCGGTGAAATTCGCGGAGGCCGGCGTCGTAGTTGGCGAGATTGCGGAAGCCGAAGGCGGAGACTACGAGATCGAGTGAGTTGTTGTTTAAAGGCAGGTGTAGGGCGTCGGCTTCGAGGGTGGTTGCCGTGGATTGATTTGGATTGCGGGCGGCAAATTTTTGTTCGGCGCGGTCCAGCATGGCGCGGGCGAAGTCTGCGGCGAGGATGGGGCGGGCTGCGGCGGGGCGATGCTTGAGGAGCGCGAGGGTCATGTCGCCGGTGCCGCAGCAGATGTCGAGGATTTCGGCGTTGGGATTGGCCAGGGTTTCGCGGAAGCGGCGTGCGGCGCGTGCCCACCAGATGCGGTCCACGTTGGCGGAGAGGACGTGGTTGAGCAGGTCGTAGCGCGGCGCGATGGAGTTGAACATCGCTTGCACGGCTTGTGCTGCGCTGGCTTCGTCCTGTGCGCCTACGGGTTTTGCTCCGGCGTTTGGCATTATGCTTTTTGTCCTGCTGCCGGTTTGGCTTGCGCGAGCATGAATTCGGCGGCTTCGTGGAGTTCGCTGGCGGTTACGTCTTCTACTACGCCTGCGTCTCCGATGCCGATGGGGAGGACGAAGCGACGGATGCCGCCCACGTTTTTCTTGTCGGCTCCGGTGGCGGCTACCAGCTTGGATGCGCTGGCGTCGAATGCGGGCAGGTTGCCGTAGTGGTGGATCAGCTCTTCGAGGCGGTCGGATTGAGCGCGGGTGACGGTTCCGCGGACGCCTGCGATGTAGAGCGCGGCGATCATGCCCCAGCCTACGGCTTCGCCGTGGAGGAGGAGTTTGTAGCGCGTGACTTGCTCGATGGCGTGGCCGAGGGTGTGGCCGAAGTTGAGGATCATGCGGAGGCCGCTTTCGCGCTCGTCGCGCTGGACTACGTCGGCTTTCATGCGGACGGATGCGGCGATGACTTTTTCGAGAGCCTTGGGGTCGCGGGCGAGGACGTCTTCGGCGCGTTCGTCCATGAAGCGGACCAGGGCGCGGTCGCGGATGATGCCGGCTTTGACGCTTTCCATGAGGCCGGCGCGGAACTCGCGCTCGCTGAGGGTCCCGAGGACGTTTGTATCGGCGAAGACGGCGAGTGGATGGTGGAAGCTGCCGAGGAGGTTTTTGCCGTTGGGGAGATTGACGCCGGTTTTGCCGCCTACGGAGGAATCGACTTGCGCGAGGAAGGTGGTGGGGACCTGGATGTAGGGGATTCCGCGCATGAAGATGGCGGCGAGGAAGCCGCCGACGTCGCCGACGATGCCGCCGCCGAAGGCGATTAGCAGCGAGCCGCGGTCGCCGCCGGCTTCAATCATCTGGCGGGCGAGGCGCTCCACGCTGGAGAGAGTTTTGTGCTTTTCTCCGGCGGGGAGGAAGAGCGCTATGGGCGGTTGCGGGAAGGATTTTTCGAGTTGCTCGCCCCAGAGCGCCCAGATTTCGGGTGAGGTGAGGACGAAGACGCGGCGGGGTAGCTGGCCGACTGTGCGCTCGATACGCGAGCCCAGCGAGGCTAGCAGGCCGCTGCCTGTGTGGACGTCATATCGTGCTGATGGGGTGTCTACTCTTATGGTTTGCACGCTGGTTCTATGGTATCGAATGAGGGGTGCGGGGAGTGCTGGCTGTCCTTCCTGGTCTCCAAATGCGAGGGACCGGGGACAGCCACAGTTCGATAATTTTTCATGGAGATCGTTGTAACCCGCCCAGGCGGGCTTGCAGACGATGGCCCTTTATGCAGCGTGTGAAACTATGACGTACGGCTCATTCTGAGCGATTTCTGACCTTTGTTGATGGGAGTGTCATGAAGACGAAACGTACGCCCTGGATGGCAGCCTGCGCTCTCATCGTTTACGGCGCAATTCTGATCCGGGTCGTGGTCTTCAAAGCCATACCGACGATTCGCATAGGGCACCTGAAGTTCCGAGTTGCCGGTCCACACACAGGCCCCGCCAATTTCGTTCCGTTCAAGACGATTGCTCCTCAACTCAGTGGCCGGGGAAATCACTGGGTGGACATGGTGAACCTGATGGGGAACATTCTCCCGTTTATGCCGATAGGATTTCTTGCTGCGCTTGTCTTTTCATCCTTCTCCTGGTGGAACGCGCTCGTGCTTGGAGTTCTCACCGGGCTCAGTTTCGAGGTAATGGAGGCTGTGTTCCGTGTCGGCATCTTCGACGTGGATGACATCATGCTGAACGCATTGGGAGTCGTGCTCGGCTACGGGGTGTTTGTCATCTTCAGAGGTGGGCGGAAATCTGGCCGGGCGTAGGCAGTTCCATTCCGAGTCGTGCGCTTATGGCATCTTCACCAGCAAGGTTAGTGCGGTGGACTGGGTCTCCCGGTCACTTACCTGCTAGCCTGATAGGTGAACCCTTTTTCGCGAACTGACTATTTGATTATTGGTGCGGGTGTGGCTGGGCTGCGGGCGGCTGTGGAACTGGCTGCGCATGGCTCTGTGCTGGTTGTTACCAAGGAAGCTTTGCGCGAGTCGAATACGCACTATGCGCAGGGTGGCATTGCTGTGGCGATGGAGGGCGATGCCGATGTGGCGCTGCATCTTGAGGACACGGTTGGGGCCGGCGATGGGCTGGTGAATCGGGCTGCGGCGGAGACGCTGGTGCGCGAGGGGCCGGTGCGCGTGGCGGAGCTGATGGAGTGGGGCGCGGAGTTTGATCGCGAGGGCGGTGAGCTTCTGCGGACGCGGGAGGCGGCGCACTCGCGGCCTCGGATACTGCATGCGAATGGCGATGCTACCGGGGCGGAAATTGGGCGGGCGCTGGCGGCGCTGGCTCGGGGCAACGAGCGGATCAAGTTTGCTGAGTGGACTACGGTGACGAAGCTTGTGGTTGCCGATGGGCGCGTGGTGGGCTCAGATCTGGTGGATCGCGAGGGTGTGCGGACACGGGTGGCGGCGCGGGCGGTGCTGGTGGCTGCGGGTGGAGCGGGGCAGGTGTATTTGCATACTACGAATCCTGCTGTAGCTACGGGCGACGGGCTGGCGCTGGCTTTGCGGGCTGGGGCGGAGCTGCAGGATATGGAGTTTTACCAGTTTCATCCTACGGCGTTGTCACTGCCGGGCGTGCCGGCGTTTTTGCTTTCGGAGGCGCTGCGCGGTGAGGGTGCCTGGCTGGTGAATGCGGCCGGCGAGCGGTTTATGGAGCGCTATGATGCGCGGCTGGAGCTGGCTCCGCGGGATGTGGTGGCGCGGGCGGTTTGGCGCGAGGGCCTGGATGATCAGACTGGCAAGACGCGGGCTGTGTACCTCGACATGCGGCATGTGGCTGGAGATGGTTCCGGGATGGACCTGCATAAGCGGTTTCCGGGGATCAGCGCGTTTCTGGCGCGGCATGGGTTGGATCTCGATCGGGACCGGATTCCGGTGAGGCCGGCGGCGCATTATTTGATGGGCGGCGTGAGGACCGATCTCGACGGGCGGACGCGGGTGCGCGGGCTGTATGCGGCGGGTGAGGCGGCTTGTACCGGGCTGCATGGGGCGAACCGGCTGGCTTCGAATTCCTTGCTGGAGGGGCTGGTGTTTGGGGCTCGCGCGGCAAAGGCTATGCTGGCGGATGGGTTGGGGCTTGTTTCGGTTGCCGAGTTGGGGCCGATGCGGGATGAGGTTGTTCGCGTGGGCCGGGTGGATGAGATTGTGGTGGAGATTCGGCAGATGATGGATCGCTGTGCGGGGCTGCTGCGTGATGACGCCGGGCTGCGCGAGGGTCTGGTGCGGCAGGCCAGGTACGCGGATGAGTTAGAGGAGATTGCTGCGCGGGTTGCGCCTTCGCGGGAGATTGTGGAAGCGCAGTCGTTGTGTGCTGTGGCGGGGGCGATTCTTCGCTCGGGGCTGGCGCGGATGGAGAGCCGCGGGGCGCATGCGCGCACGGATTATCCGCGGCGGGATGATGCGGAGTTTCGGAAGCACTCGGTGTTTGATGGTGAGCGCGTTACGTTTGCGGCTTAGCCCGGTTGCAAAGACTTCCTTGAGGGGCTAAGCCCATTCCCGATAGCTAAGGTGCGGCTACGATGGCCAGCGCTCCGGTGGGGTCAGTTCCGGTGGAGGATGTGGGGCCGGCGACCAGCTTGCCTGCTGTTGTGGTGTCGAAGGTGAAGGTGCTTAGATCCGGGCTGCCGCCGTAGTTTACGGCCAGGAGATAGGCGCTGGTGCTGTCTTCTGCGAGAGCGTATGTGAGCGACCCGGTGGAGACGGTGTTGATTGCCGTGAGGGTATATGTGCTGCCGGATGCTGTGACGGAGAAGCCGCTGATGTTGCCGCTGGAACTGCCGCTGACCGAGCTGTTGGAGACGTAGACGTAGCTGTCCTGAGGCAGAATGCTGGAGGGGCCGGTGCCTCCGGTGGAAAAGGGTGAGCCGGAGATTTCCTGGACGGCTGTGGTGCTGATGGTGAAGACGCGGAGGCCGCCGGATTGGGTTCCGGTGAGACTGGCTGTTTCGCCTACATAGAGCAGGCGGCCTTGGGGATCGACGGCTACGGCGTTGTCTCCGCCGAGCGAGTTTTTGGGAGCAATTTTAGTGACGGTGCCGAAGGGGTTGGCGTTGCTGGCGTTGAAGGCTACCGTTGCTGTTCCACCGTTGCCCATGGCGACGAAGACGTAGGAGCCGGAGGAAGCGCTGGGAGTGATGGCGATTCCCTTGAGCGTGGTGGCGGGCAGGTTGACGGTTTGCGCGGTGCCATTGAGCGCTCCGGTGCTGGTATTGAGCGGGAGGGCTGCGAGGACGCCGCTGCCGGTAACGGACTCGATGAGCCATGAGCCGGTGGGATCGACCTGCATGGAGAAGGCGGTATCACTGCTGAGGGTCTGGCCGCTGGAGCCGGCAGTGAGTGAGCCATCGGAGTTTACGGAGTAGTACGTGATGCCGGAGAGTGTGCTGACGTAAAGGTAGTTCCCGCTGGGCGTAAGGGCCATGGAGAGCGGCGTGGAGTCCAGCGTGTATGGGCTGTTGGTGACGGCTGTGGGGGAGGATGCTCCGGCGGCGAAGGTGAAGCCGGCGAGCTGATTGGTCTTGGCGTTGAGGACGTAAAAGACGCCGCTGGCGGGGTTGGTGCCGCCGCCGCCGGAGGGGAGTGGATCCCAGAATCCGGCGCAACCGGAGATTGCGGCTACTGCGATGGTTGCTGCGGCCACAATGATTCCGCGAACCCAGTTGGCTGTCCTCATGATGCTCCTCATATGTACTCAGACTAATGTGTGATGGCCCACTGTGTTTGACGCGAAGGCGGCCTGGATCGTTCATGAGTGTGGGGCGGAGTGGGCTTGCCATACGAGACGGGCGGCTACGAGGTCTTCAATGGCCATACCGACGGATTTGAAGAGGATACGACGATTGCGCGGTATGGGGTGGGACGGATTGGCGAGAATTTCACCGATTTCTGCCTGGACGGTGGCGCCGGAAAGGATGATGTCGCCGGATTCGCGCTGGATGCTTTGGCGGGATTCGGCTACTACCCAGCTTGTGCGGGCGGCTTCGTCATCGAGTTCGCGGAGGTGGGAGCCTACTGCGCCTACGGCGAGGATTAGCGCGTGTGGGGAAAGCCAGCGGCCTTCTAGGATCGGTGTCGGCGAGGCGGTCGCGGTCAGGACTACGTCAGCGGAGGCGGCTTCTTCTATTGAGGTGGCGCGGGCTTGGGATTCTGCTGAGAGAGCTTCAGCGCGGGCGGGATTGCGGGACCAGATGCGAATGTCTGTCAGGCTGGGACGGACTTTGCGGAGGGCTTCGAAGTGCGAGCGGGCTTGTACGCCTGCTCCGAGGATGCCGAGGCTTGTTACGCCGGGGCCGGCGAGTCTCTCCAACGCTACAGCGGATACGGCGGCTGTGCGCATGGCGGTAATCCATCGGCCATCCATGACTGCGAGTGGAAGGCCCGTGGTGCGGCTGAACAGCGAAATTACGGCGTTGTGGGTGTGGAGATTCAGGGCGGAGTTGCCGGGGAAGAAAGTTACGGATTTCATGCCCATGACGTCGCCGTGGATGACGGGCATGACGGCGAACCAGTCGTTGGGGCCGGGGCGGAGGATGGCGCGCGGGGGCTGGTCTACTTTTCCTGCTGAGTAGTCGATGAGGGCCGCGCGGATGGCGGGGATGAGCGCATCGTAGGTGAGGAGCTGGCGGACTTCCTCTTCGGGGATGTACATGGGCTATGCTTGAAAGCTTCCCTCAGGGGCTAAAGCCCCATCCTGTTTGGCTGCCATTTGGCACGGCTAAAGCCGTGCACTTTCAAAACTCTAAGAAACTACTCTACGGCCTAGTTGGGACGGCTGGTGGATTTGCGGCGGAAGCGCTCATCGATGGGCTGGCGGCCCTGGAAGCCGGATTCGACGGTGTGCCAGTGATCGATGGCTGTTTCGCCCATGCGCCAGCAGAGCAGGACGACTTCGTCATCGAGGCGGAAGGGGAAATCGAGCAGGCCGGTTTCCAGGTCTTTGACCTGGACGCCGATGGCGTCGATTTCCGCCAGAGTTTCTTTGACCTGATTGAGGTGCTGCTGCATCTCGTTCCGGTCGCGGGCGACGGCGGTGACATCGACCATCATGCCGCCGGAGATGTAGATGCGGCGGACGAGCTCCTGCAGGCGGTTTTCGGCGAGTTCGGCGGACTGCTTGCCCTCGAGTGCGCGCTTGAGGAGCGACTCGACCACGGGGAGCAGGGATTGGGCTTCGTCGAAGGTGAAGGTCTTCATATCAATCTCTAGTGATCAGGATACGACGGATGTATCGGGTGGGGAAATGACCCTTGTGGGGAGCCCATGCGCCCGCGAGGCTGCGGCAGGCCAGCTCCAAAGACGGGGATTTCAAATTGGGTCCATGTATAGGAAGCTCAGCAAAGTTATGGAAATTTTGTAACTTTCCTAAACTCCCTATATATCAGGATATATCAGGCAATGATTCGATCCGGGCTGATCTCCAACATGCGGTCCAGGGCGATGCGGGCCCAGTGCTTGACGGATTTCCTGACTGCGATCCGGTTGACTACGCGGCCTTCTACCAGGTTTTCAAGAGCCCAGGCAAGATGCTGCGGGCTGATGCGATACATGGTGGTGCAGAGGCAGCCGGTGTCGTCGAGGGTGATGATCTTTTTGCCTTCCGGGGCGAAGCGTTTGGCCAAGCGGTTGACGAGATGGATCTCCGTGCCGATGGCGAAGGTGGTGCCGGCGGGGGCGTCTTCGACGATTTTGATGAGGCGCTCGGTGGAGCCGAGGGCGTCAGCCTTCTGGCAGACTTCCCAGCGGCACTCGGGGTGCACGATGACCTGGATGCCGGGGTATTTGGCGCGGACTGTATCGACGTGGCTGGGCAGGAAGCGCTGATGGACGGAGCAGTGGCCTTTCCAGAGAAGGATGCGGGCCTGGTTTAGCTCTGCGGTGGAGAGACCGCCTTGATTTACGGGAAGCTGCACGGCCCAGGGGTCCCAGACTTTCATTTCTTCCATGGGAATGCCCATGGCGAAGCCAGTGTTGCGGCCGAGGTGCTGATCGGGGAGGAAGAGGATGCGCTTGCCGCGCTTAAAGGCCCATTCGAAGGCCTGGTGGGCGTTGGAGGAGGTGCAGACGAGGCCGCCGTTTTCTCCGCAGAAGGCCTTGATGGCGGCGGAGGAGTTCATGTAGGTGATGGGGATGGTGTCGGCTGCTACTCCGGCGCGTTCGAGTGCTTCCCAGCAGGCTTCTACCTGGGAGATTTCGGCCATGTCGGCCATGGAGCAGCCGGCGTTGAGGTCGGGCAGGATGACTTCCTGGGTGTCGTGGCCGAGGACGTCGGCGCTTTCTGCCATGAAGTGTACGCCGCAGAAGATGATGTATTTCGCGTCGGTTTCAGCGGCGGCTTTGGAGAGCTTGTAGCTGTCGCCGGTGAAATCGGCGAAACGGATGACTTCATCGCGCTGATAGTGATGGCCGAGAAGGATGGTGGAGGAGCCGAGTTTCGCGCGTGCGGCTGTGATGCGGGCGTCCATGGTGTGGTCGGGGAGCGCGAGATAGTTTTCGAGACTGCAGGTTTCTGCAGCCTGTGCCAGGTCGTCAAGTACCAGAGTCACTTTGTTCCGCCTTCAGTTCTGCCGGTCTGTCTTGCTGATCCGGCGAACGGGGATGTTGAAAGCATTCTGCTTATCGGCTGCAGTGGGCGCGCTTTCCAAAAAGGAACCCGCTCACGGGGATGTTGCAGCCTGTCTTACGTAATTTGATTTTAACAAATGGGTGGAGGTTGCAATTTTTGCGCGTACTTCGGCTCGACCGAAGAACGGTGGTTGTGAGTACGACGATATGATTTGGGGAATCAGGAGGAAATCGTGAGTGAATTGGAGCAGGCGCTTATTGGTGACAGTGCGTATACGCCGCCGTCGCACATTCTTGAGGGGTTGACGCACGAGTTGTCGCATACCAAGCCGGCTGGTGCGCCGCACTCGATTTATGAGGAGCTTTGGCATATCTGCTTCTGGCAGCGGATGACTCTGGAGTGGATTGCTGAGATGGAGACGCCGTATCCGGCGAGCCCCCGCGATGCGTTTCCTACGGTTCAGGATATGGAGAGGGAATCATGGGAGCAGCTTTGCTGGCGGTTTCTGGAAGGTGCGGGGCGTGCGGCTGAAGCGGCGAAGGATGAGGCTCGGCTGGAGGTGCGCGTGCGGTGTACTTCGCGGCCGGGGGAGCCGGTGCGGGTGATGACGGTGCGGGAGCAGCTGGAAAGCCTGGCTGCGCATAATGGGTATCACTTTGGGCGGATTGTGCTGCTGCGGCAGTTGCTGGGCGCGTGGCCGCCGCCGAAGGGCGGGTTTAACTGGTAGGGATAGTTGGCAAGAACAGGGGAAAAGGGACGAGGGAAGAGGGACAAGGGGCAAGGCGGGCAATTATCATGGTGCTTCATGGTTGCGCCTCTTCCAATTGAACAAGCCAGCATTGGCATGGCGGACTCCATCATTTTGATGATTCTGGCGCTAGTGGTTTTTGGGCCGCGCAAACTGCCGCAGATTGGCAGACAGATCGGCAAGTTGATGTATGAGTTCCGCAAGGCTTCTAACGATTTCAAGTTCCAGATGGAAGAAGAGCTGCGGCTCTCTGAAGAGTCTGAGCGGAAGCAGAAGGAAGAGGCTGCGCGGCAGAAGGCGCTGGCGGAGCAGCCGGTTTCGGCTCCTGCCTTGATGACTCCGCTGGAAGACCCTACGGTGGAGAAGATGCCGGAGGTGATGCCTCCGCGGATGTCTGCTCCTATTGAGGAGGCAGCGCCTGCGCTGGTGATTCAGCCACCTTCTACGGGTGAGGCGATTGCGCGGCCGGCTTCTCGTGCGGATGCGGCGGAGCCTGTGGTGGAAGCGAATATTGGGGCGGAAGATGGTGCGGAAGCTTTGCCTCCATCCTCAGTGACGGGGGAGGCGGTAGGCCAGCATGGTTGACGCAGGGGACGCGATAGGCAAGGCCAGGGCGGCGGTGACGGAGCGTGCGGAGCTGCCGGGCATGAGCCTGATGGAGCACCTGGAGGAGCTGCGCAAGCGGATTGTGCATTCCGCGATTTATCTGGCGGTGGGATTCTTTATTGCGTTCTATTTTCACGACCGGCTGTATGGGCTGGTGCAGGCGCCGATCAACAAACTCAATTTGAAGCTGAGCTTTACGCATCCGATGGATGGCATGAATCTGTCGATGCAGGTGGCGCTGATTGGCGGGGCGATTATGGCGGCTCCGTTCATTCTGTACCAGGTGTGGCTGTTTATTTCGCCGGGGCTGTATCAGAAAGAGCGGCGATTTGTGATTCCGTTTATGGCGGCCACTGTGGGGCTGTTCCTCGCGGGCGCGTCGTTTGGATATTTCTTTGTGTTTCCCAGTGCGCTGAAGATTTTGATCTTTGGATTTGGCAAGCCGTTTAATCCGGTGATCACGATTGAAGATTACACGAGCTTCTTTTTGTCGATCATTCTTGGGTTGGGGATCAGCTTTGAGATGCCGATATTGATTTTCTTTTTGGCGCTGTTTGGGATTGTGAGCCCCAGGTTTTTGTGGAAGAACATTCGATACGCGATTCTGATTATTTTTATTGTGGCGGCGATTATTACGCCTACGCCTGATCCGTGGACGATGTGTGCGTATGCAGTGCCGATGTTGACGCTTTATCTGGTGGGCATTGGTGTGGCGTGGTGGGTGCATCCGGAGCGGCGGCGCAGGAAGGAAGCGGCGCAGGCCGCGTGAGGCTGAGTGGATGAAGGCATTTCTGCGGCTGGTGGTTGTGTTGTGTGCGGGATGCGCGGGTGGGCTTTCACTGGCGGCGCAGGGTCACTTTAGCGGCGAACGTGCGATGCAGTACACGCGTGAGTTTGTGGCGATTGGGCCGCGGTGGCCTACGAGTCCGGGACATACGAAGGCGGAGGCGTATCTGCGCGCGCATTTTGCGCATGACCAGGTGGAGGAAGATACCTTCACTGCGGATACTCCGATTGGGCCTGTGGCGCTCAGGAATTTTATTGTGAAGTTTCCCGGCAAGAAGCAGGGAATTATTGTGCTTGGGACGCACTACGAGACGAATTATCCGCTGCGGAATATCGGATTTGTGGGCGCGAATGATGGTGGCTCAACGACCGGGCTGCTGATGGCGATTGCCGATACGCTGCGCGGTAAGCCGAATGATGGCTATTCGGTTTGGCTGGTGTTTTTTGACGGCGAAGAGGCCTTTCAGACGTGGTCGCAGTCGGACTCGACGTATGGAAGCAGGCACCTGGCGGCAAAGTGGGGACGCGATGGAACGCTAGCGAAGATCAAGGCATTTGTGCTGGCGGACATGATTGGCGATAAGGATCTGGATATTCAGCGCGAGACGAATTCGACGCCGTGGCTGAGCGACCTGGTGAAGCAGTCGGCGCACAAGTTTGGGTACGACAAGTATTTCTTTCAGAGCGAAGAGCCGGTGGAGGACGATCATCTGCCGTTTGTGCACCGTGGGGTGCCTAGCGTGGATGTGATCGATCTGGATTACGGGCCGAACAATGCGTACCATCACACGGCGCAGGACACGATGGATAAGATCAGCACGAAGAGCCTGACGATTGATGGGGATGTGTTTCTGGAGTTGATCAAGCTGATTAACCAGAGATAACGAGGCTGATGATGGCGGATGAGATTGCAACGCTGTTTCTGGCTTACTCGCGGAAGAAGCTGCTGGAGCTGTACTGGCCGCGGATGCGTGCGGTTGTTGAGCCGCTTACGGATGAGCAGATCTGGTGGCGTCCTAATGAGGCTTCTAACAGCATTGGGAATCTGCTGCTGCATTTGAATGGCAATGTGCGGCAGTGGCTTGTGGACTCTTTCAATGGACAAAAGGATGAACGCAATCGTCCGCTGGAGTTCAGCGAGCGTGAGGGGATTTCTGCTGCTGAATTGTTGCAGAGGCTTGGGGCTACGCTGGATGAGGCCTCGAAGGTGCTGGCGCGGCTTACGGCGGAGGATCTGGCTGCTCCGATGGAGATTCAGGGGTATCATGTGACCGGGCTCGATGCTGTGTATCAGGTTGTCGAGCACTTTGGGCTGCATTACGGGCAGGTTCTTTACATCGTAAAGATGCTGAATGGTGTGGATTTGAAGCTGTATCGCGAGTTGAATGTGGCGGGGCGGTCGGAGTTGAGTGCGGCGCAGCCGTGATCACGCCACGAGTATTTTAAATGTGCGTTTATCGAGCTTTCAGCGTAGTGCGTTTTGGCTGAGGTTCAAAGCTGATGCGAAGGCGGGTGCGGGTTGCCTTGGCAAAACGCTCCAGAGTTCGAGTTGAAGGCAACCTCTTGCCACTTTCGAGGCGCGCGATCACTGCTTGAGTTGTACCCATTGCCTTCGCAACCTCTTCCTGTGTCATATCCGCCTTACTTCTGGCTTCAATCAATGCAGATGCGAGCGCGAATTCCTGCTCCAATGCTTCATATTCGGCGACATATTCGGGGTCTTTCTTCCATTCGCGAAAGGCTTCTTCAACCGGGATAAATTTGCGCTTCATTTAACCTCCTTGGCCCGCTTCAGTGCGATTAAAATCTCGTGGCGAGGCGTCTTCTGTGTTTTCTTCACAAAGACATGAACCACAACAACGCGTTTGCCTATAGCAGTGACATAGCAGGCACGCGCGATCCCATTTCTGCCTTTCATTCGCATTTCCCAGAGCTGCCCTTCAAGATGTTTTACGTAGGGCTCTCGAACCCGCTCTAAGCCATGCTCTTGAATCAGGTTTGATATCCGCTCGAAACTGGCTCGAGTATCTGAAGGAAGCGCGTAGAACAATGCTTCCACTTCGTCGTCGAGAAATTCAACCGTCCACGTCATCGATTATACCTTTTTTGCAATACCAAGCAACGTTACTTTGTGCTGTTCGCGATGCTTGTGAGATCGGCTTTCTGGTCGATTTTGCTTAGGCGGTACATCAACAGTGCGTCGCGCTTGGTGTTGATTGGCTGCGTGGAGAGGTCGATGGTTTCACCGGGGGCGTGGGCGCCTTCGCCTGTTGCGCCGATGCCTGCGATGCCGGGGAGCGTGTCCGCAACGAAGGCTATGTCGCCTGCTCCGCGCTTCATGGGATCGAGCTCAGGCATAGAGGTGAAGCCGAGGCTGGCGTTGGCCTGGTTGAGGATGCCTAGCAGCGCGCGGCTCTGCGCGGTGGGTGCCATGGCGGGGTAGCCTTCGCCGAAGGTGATGGTGGCGCCGGTTTTGGCGAGATGCTTTGCGACGATGGCCTGCATCTTTTTTTCAACGCGATCACTTTGTTCATTGGAGATGGTTCGGATGTCGCCGCTGGCGTAGGCCGTGGGAGGTATGACGTTGGGCTTGCCGGTGGCTGTGGCGTTGTTACCGGAGTCATCGACGGTGAGGCTGGTGCCGCCGACTATGAGGCCGACATTGAAGGTGAGGTATTGCTCGGGGAGTTGCGTGCGGAAATCGTTGAGGATGCGCGTGAGCTCGTAGATGGCGCCGTCACCCATATATGCAGAAAAGATTCCGGAGGAGTGGCCTGTGCTGCCGGTAGTGCTGATCTTCCATGAGATGGAGCTGCGCCGGCTTACGCTGCCATAGAAGATGCCCTCCTGGCGCGGGGTGCCTTCGAATTCCAGCGCGAGATCGTTGTGTTTGGCGGCGGCGATCATGTCGCGGCGCGAGATTTCGGCGGGTTCGCCGTGGGCCTCTTCATCGCCGCTTAGGACGATGGTGATTTCGGTTTGCTTGAGCACATCTGCGGACTGCATGGCTTTGAGTGCGAAGAGCATATCGACGAGGCCGCCCTTCATGTCATTTACGCCTGGGCCTGTAGCGATGTGGCCCTGCACGGTGTAGTGCTGGAAGGGGCTGTCTTTTTCAAAGACCGTGTCCATGTGGCCGATGAGGAGCATGCGCTTGCCGCATGTGCCCGATTGCGGGCAGGGATGTTCGGCGACGAGTGTGCCGGCGCGATGGACCTCATCCATATTGATCCAGCGGACCTGAAAACCGAGAGCGCTGAGCTGATCGATCATAATTTTGCCTACAGCGCGGACGCCTTCGAGATTATGTGTACCGCTGTTGATGTTGACGAGTTGCTCGAGGAACTGGTTCGAGGCCTGCTCGTTGGCGTCGATGTAAGCGACCATGGTTTTTTCCGCTGGCGATAACGGTTGCGCGGACTGGGAGTGTGCGGCGAGCGCGAAGACAGAGGCGAGAGCGAGCAGAAGAAATGCGCGAGCAGTCGAGTGCATGGTGTGGTGAGAATAGCATTGCGTGAACCGTTTCTTTCTTTTGTCCTGTAGCATGGTGCTCATGATCGGCGGAGCATCCTGGACGTGGTGGGTTGGTTTTCATGCGGCGGTGATTGCGCTGGTGGTTGCCGACTCGCTGCTGACGGGCGGACACAAAAGCGACAAGGCTAACCAGAGGATTGCGCTGGGGTGGACGCTGCTGCTGGTGCTTGCCTCGTGCTGTTTTGCCTGGTGGATTGCGTATAAAGACGGGCAGGCGCTGGGCCTGCAGTGGATTGCGGGCTACGCGATTGAGACTTCGCTGAGCATCGACAACCTTTTTGTCTTTCTGATTCTGTTTCGCGGATTCGGCATTGACCGGGAGCGGCAGCATCGCGCATTGACATGGGGCGTGGGCGGAGCGATTGGGCTGCGGGCGATATTCATTGTGGTGGGCGTGACGCTGCTGCAGCATTTTGAGTGGATCACGTGGGCCTTTGGCCTGCTGCTGTTGTATGCGGCGTTCAAGCTGCTGCGGGGCGGCTCGGCAAAGGAAGTGATTCCGCAGTGGATACGGAAGCTGCAGCCGGCGAAGGACTCGCTGCTGCCGGTGATTCTGGCGGTGGAGGTGACGGATCTACTGTTTGCGGTGGATTCGATACCGGCAGTGCTGGCTGTTTCGCGGAATCCGTTCATCGTGTACACGTCGAATATTGCGGCGATCCTGGGACTGCGGTCGCTGTATTTTGTGCTGTCAGGCCTGCTGGACAGGCTGAAGTATCTGCATTACGGGCTGGGAGTGCTGCTGGCTTTCGTGGCTTTCAAGATGCTGGTGGCGCACTGGATCGAGATTCCCATTTCGGTTTCGCTGGGCGTGATTGCGGGCATTCTGGGGATCTGCGCGGTGGTGTCCTTGATACAGGTTCGAGGGACAGCGGACAAGGGACAAGCCTGATAACGATATCTTCGTTTCCTTTCCTGCTATTCTCATCAGTGAATACTGTGCTCATGACATTCCCCATGTCACCTGGATCTGTGCGCTGTCGGATGAAACCCCCGCTATTTGCCGCTGCGATTTTGTCTGCCGTATTGCTGGCGGGATGCAGCCGTATGCATCATGACAGCCACGAGATGGTGTACGTGGTGGCGCAACAGCAGTATCTGCATGACCGCGTGGCCGCGGTGTCAAACCGCGTGGGCGAGGTGAAAAACGGTGACAAGCTGGAAGTGCTGGAGCACGGTCGGCGCTTTCTCAAGGTGAAGACGGAGAAGAACGAGATTGGCTGGCTTGAGCAGCATGCCGTGATTGACCAAGCAACGTACGACGCCTTTGCTCATGTGGGCGAGCAGCATAAGAACGACAACATGGTGGCTACGGCGGTGACTCGCGACGACGTGTTTTTGCATCTTTCACCTGGCCGCGATACGGAGCGGTACTATCTGCTGCCGGCCAATGACAAGGTGCAGATGCTGTTGAGGGCTACGGTGGCGAAGGCTCCACAGGGAGCGCCGATTCGAAAGGCTGTGCCGGCTGCGCCGAAGCCTTTTGCGCCCGCAGCCAAGCCGGGAGCGAATGCTCCGGCGGCAGCGAAGGACGGAAAAACGGCTGCACCGGTTGCCCCGGCTGTCGCCGCTGCTCCTGCTGCGGGATTGCCGGCGCCAGCTCCGATTATGGAGGACTGGTGGCTGGTGCGCGACAGCGCGGGCCGCGCGGGATGGCTGCTTTCAAGCCGCATGGATATTGATGTGCCGGATGAGATTGCGCAGTATGCCGAGGGACAGCGGATTATTGGCGCGTACATGCTGAACAAGGTTCCAGATGAGAGTGTGGACGCGAGTGGACAGCCGGTGACGACGCAAAAGCCAGAGTTTGTGACAGTGCTTTCCCCGCCGAAGGCCGGGCTGCCGTTTGATTTTGACCAGGTGCGGGTGTTTACGTGGAGCAGCAAACGGCATCGCTATGAGACGGCCTTCCGGCTGCATCCGATTGCGGGCTTTCTGCCGGTAAAAGTAACGCAGGTGCGTGTACCGCCCGGTCCCGGGGTGGGTGCTGACGGTACGGTTCCGCAATTTAGTTTCTTGATGGGATCCCCGGATAATGTGAAGATCGATCCGGAAACGGGCACGGTGAGCGCGGTTGCACCACGAACGCTGAATTACCAACTGATTCAGACGACGGTGAAGCGCGTGGGTCCGGATATGGATCCGATTCCTTCTTCGCGGAAGGAAGAGGAGAAGGGCGCTAAGGCTGGGGTGAAGGCGGGGAAGAAACACAAGTAGGTTTCAGTCTTCCGGCTCCCGGAAATACGTTTCGATGTTTTGGCCGCCGTAGAAGATCGCGAGAATTGTGACCGATGTTTCTCCTATTTCGAATACGATTGACACGCGCTTGCGAAAGCCAAAAACACGCATGCCGGGACGAAGATCATCCCGTTGTGTGCCGCGCTTGGGGAAAGTTTCCAGACTCTGACAATGCCGGATTATAGCCGTGATGTACTTTTCGGCTATCTCTTCCGACGAGGCATCTGTGATGTAATCGCTAAGCGCGGCAAGTTGCGCCCATGCCTCGGGACTCAAAATGACTTCGTAGATCAACGCGATTTCCGCCTTGCCTCGCGGTGTTGAGCGAGCTTGACAAGCGCTTGATCGACAGTCATCCCTCTGGAGGGGTCTGCTTTCATTGCATCGTAGGCAGCAACCGCTTCTGTGCGGAGCCAATGCTCAAGCGCTTCATCTTCCCGCTGGAGAGCGCGGAGACCGTCGCGGATGACCTCGCTTTCTGAGGCATAGTTACCGGAATCAACTTTCCTGCGAACCATGAGAGCCTGTTCATTGGAGAGGGTGATGCTCATTTGTTTCGTAGAGCGCATGCGAGCCTCCAGTAGGATTTAATCCTACTCCATTTTCCCGCTTATTTTCGCAGTTGTATAGAGGTCAGCCGCGGCGCTTGAGTTCGCGTTCGACGACGCGGCGCATTTCTACTTCCGGCGCGGTTTTGCCGGTCCAGATTTCGAACTGACGGGCGCCTTGCTGTACGAACATTTCGAGGCCGGTGATGGTGGGGATGCAGTGCGATCTTGCCAGCTTGAGCAGCGGGGTTTCGATTGGGTTGTAGACCATTTCAAAGACGAGGCCGGCGTTGAGTTGGTTTTCTGCCAGCGGAAGCGGCTGGGATGAGCCTTTCATGCCGCAGGGTGTGGAGTTGATGATGGCGTCGAAGTGGTGTCTGGCTAGTTGATCGTGTTTGAGTGCCTTGGCTTTTGCGGCGCGAGCCAACGCTACGGCGTTTTCATGTGTGCGATTGATGATGAAGACCTCTGCGCCTGCGTCGACTAACCCGAAGACTGCGGCACGGGCTGCTCCGCCAGCACCCAGGATGGCGATGCGCGCGCCTTTCAGCTTGATGCGCTGGGCGAGCGGGTTTACTACCGCGAAGACATCGGTATTGTAGCCGGAGAGTTTGCCGTCGGCGGAGACGCGGAGTGTGTTGACTGCGCCGATGCGGCGGGCGAGCGGATCGATCTGATCGAGATAGGGGAGCACTTCGAGCTTGAACGGCATGGTGACTGCTGAGCCGCTCATGGGCAGCTCGGTGAGAAGAGTGACAAGATCGGCTGCGGTTTTGGTTTTGAGCGGAAGCAGGACGGCGTTTACTTTTTCGCGCTGGAAGGCGGTGTTCTGCATGAGCGGCGAGAGTGAGTGAGAGATGGGATTGCCTGCGACTCCGAAGATGCGCGTTTCTGCGTTGAGCTTGTCCGCGCGGTAGAGGCGGCGGAGCGTGCGTGCGGAGAGCTGGCCAGGTGCGGTCTCGGTGCCATCTTCAAGGGATGCGAAGGTGAAGGCAGATCCTTCGCGCGGGCCGAGGACGCGGCTTACCAGCCCTTCTTCACCCATGGCGATGCCGACGACGCGCGATGCGACCGAGCGGTCTTCTATGAGGCGAAGGATGGCGAGATTATCGGCGAGGGTCTGCGCGGTGGAGACTACCTTGATGTAGTCGGGCGCGAAGGCGGCGATGCGGTCGGCGGCGCGTTCGATATGGCGAGTTCTGGAGAAGTCGTGGAAGCTGATGAGCAGGAATGCGCCTGCGCTGCGCAAGGCCGCGCGAAGTTTTTCGAGCTGCGTGGGAGTGGCTTCTTCGGCGGATTCCACTTCGAGATCGATGATGCGGCAGCCACTGCGTGCGGCGGATTTCAGGAGCTTCAGCTCTTCGTCTAAAGAGCCGGTAAAGCCGCCTCCATTTGGTTTGCGGCGGCAGGTACCGATGGCGGTGACGGTGGGATTTGCAGCGAGAAATGCCTTGAACCGCGGTAATGCGGAGGCTGGGCTGGCGAGGGAATCGAGACGAAACTCAAGAAAGCTCGTCTCTTTCAGAGCCAATGCCGCGCGTTCCAGCATTTCAGCGGATGTGGCCGCCTGGATGGCGACGCACAGCTTGCCATGCCGCAGACCCGAAGTCGGAATAGTTTTCATATACTTAACTTTCGTATCGTAGAAGGGCGTGGTCCCGGTGGCAAATGCGCCTTCCACGCGCTTGTGGCAACCTGAAGTTTTAAGGAGAGTTTATTCAAGATGACAGTCGATACTGCAGCAGCCTTGCTTGTGAGTGAAGAGATTCATGCCTGGGATTCGGGGGGTGCCGAGTCTGCCGAGGCGCTGGATACCTGGCTGAACGCGCGGATTACGGCCCATGAGGCTGCACTGGCTGCGCTGCTTGCGGTGTCAGGTCAGCGAACGCTTGAAAATACGCTGCGATTGTATGACGCGGCCATCGAGCAGTTGAGTCTTGCGGGTGCGCAGGCGGGAGTTCTTAACTCCGTGGCTGCCGACAAAGGCGTGCGCGATGCGGCGCAAATGGCGGCGCAGCGGATCTCGGTGGCAGGCGCGGCTTTGAGCCTGAATCGCGGCGTGTATGACGCGCTGGCGGCTATGGACACGGCTGGCGCCAGTGAGGCGACTGCGCATTATGTGAAGCGCACATTGCTGGGGTATCGGCTGGCGGGCGTGGACAAGGATGAGGCGACGCGGACGCATTTGCAGGCGCTGCATGAACAGGCAACGAAGCATGCTCTGGATTTCAGCCGGAATATCCAGGAAGGCGCGAAGACGATTGAGGCTACTCCGGAAGAGCTTGTGGGCTTGCCGGCAGATTACCTGGCTCGCCATCCGGCGAATGCCGATGGCAAAGTGATGATTTCGACGGACCAGCCAGATATGCAGCCGGTGATGACGTTTGCAGCGAGTGCTGCTGTGCGGGAACGGATGTTTCTGGCGTACAACACGCGTGCGTATCCGGTGAACAAGACGATTCTCGAAGACCTGCTGAAGACGCGGGCTGAAATTGCGTCGGTGCTGGGCTTCAAGAGCTGGGCGGACCTGGCGACGGCGGACCAGATGATGGGCTCGGCGGCGAATGTGCGGAAGTTTCTGGAAAAGCTGGATGAGGCGAGTCGCGAGGGAGCCAAGCGCGAACATGAAATGATTCTGGAATTTGCGCGGGTGCGTCAGCCGGAGCTGGACGAGATTGACATTACCAGCCGCGGCTATTGGTACGAGCAGTTCCGCAGGGCGAAGTTCGACTTCGATTCGCAATCGGTGCGGCCGTATTTTCCGTACGAGCGGGTGGAGGCCGGTTTGCTGGCCACGGCGGCGCGGCTCTTCAAGGTGGAGTTTAAGCCGTCCGATGCTGCTGCGTGGGATAAGGCTGTGAAGGTCTTTGATGTCTTTGAGAGCGGTAAGCGAATTGGGAGTTTTTATCTCGATATGCATCCGCGCGAGGGCAAGGACAAGTGGTTTTCTGCTGCGCCGGTGGTGACGGGCGTTCGCGGGCGTTATTTGCCTGAGGCTGCGCTGATCTGCAACTTCCCAGGAGGCGAAGAAGGTGACCCAGGACTGATGCAGTACAACGACGTTGTGACGTACTTCCACGAGTTTGGCCACCTGATGCATGCGATTCTGGGCGGGCAGACGGAGTGGGCCGGGCTTTCAGGATTTGCGACGGAGGGCGATTTCATTGAGGTGCCTTCGCAGATGCTTGAGGAGTTCTTCCGCGATGTGAAGCTGCTGCAGAGCTTTGCGAAACATTACGAGACCGGCGAGGTACTGGCTGCGGAGACCATTCAGCGGATGAAGGCGGCGAGCGCCTTTGGGCGTGCGGATGGAATGCGGCAACAGATTTACTACACGGCGATTTCACTGAATCTGCATGACGAGGATCCGGTGCAGATCGACCTGGATTCGACGATTCACTCGCTTTACACGAGCCTGCTGCCGTGGAAGTGGCTGAATGGGAATCGCATGTATGCGAGCTTTGGGCACTTGACCGGTTATTCGTCCAACTACTATACGTATGCCTTTGATAAGGTGATTGCGCTGGACTTTTTTGCGCAGTTCGATGCAGAGAACCTGCTGGATGGCGATGCCGGAGCGCGGTATCGCAAGACGGTGCTGGAGCAGGGCGGGTCAAAGCCAGGACGAACGATGGTGCGTGATTTTCTGGGCAGGGACGAGGAATTTGAGGCGTTTCGCAGATGGCTGAACGAAGAGTTCGAAAAACAACCGGAGCCGGCACTGGCCTGAGCGTGGCTGACTTCAGGCGGATTGCGCTCAGCATGGAAGGCGCAGAAGAAGGCTCGCATATGGGCTCGCCGGATTTTCGCGTGGGCGGAAGGATTTTTGCCACGCTGGCCATGCAGCACAAGGGCTACGGCAATCTGATGCTGACTCCGGAGATGCAGGAGGGCTTTGTGGCCGAGCAGCCTGAAGTGTTTGTGCCCATCGCCGGCGGCTGGGGACGCATGGGCGCGACGCATGTGGTGCTGGCCGCGGCCAATGAAGACCTGCTTGCCGGTGCGTTGCACACCGCGTGGAAGTTGCGCGTGGAGCAAAATCACAAGCCTGCGAAGAAGCGAGCTGCGAAGAAAAAAGCTATCTAAACGCCGGGGCTTGATACGGTAAATGAATTGAAGAAGCGGGTTACATCCTGCTCGCGGCGCGCGCCTGCCGTGGGAAAGAGCGCCATGAGGGTGTAGAGGCGGTCTTTTGCTCCGGGAACCTGTACGTAGATCAGCCGGGCGTTGAGAATTCCGCCCGAGGCGTTGCGGGCCAGAATTTCGCGGCCCGCAAACCCGCCAGAGACGATGCGGGACTGGCTCAGCAGCGTTGTTTCCGTGCGGCTGAGCATTCCTTCCTGGGCCTGGTCCAGCGTGCGGTCCGGCACGCCGTGATTGATGCGGGCGATGGGCGGATTGTCCTGCCAGGTGACGGCGTACACGGTGTCATTGTCGGAGGTTGTCTCGATCATGTTCACGGACTCGGTGCCACCAGTGGAATTGTAGGCCGGGGCTTCGGAATCCTTTGAGCCGGACGGCAGTTCGACATTGAAGCCATCGGCGGGGCGGGATATTGGACGCCATTTCACGGCCTTGGATGGGGTCATCGCCTCCAGTATTTTGCTGACACGGTGTGGCTCTCCCGCGTTCTCATGGCTGGAGGTGGCTCCGAGTGAATGTCCGAGGCCGAGACGGTCCCTGTCGCTGTAAACCAGATAGCCCGCGCCGCCGAGGACGATCAGCACAATCAGGATGTAGGGCCAATGCTTCACACCATTAGAGTGCCAATGGTGGTTCGTCCCGCGCAACTGAATAATGTTCTGATTCGAGACATTTTGCGACCCCGTAAAAAACCTTAAGAAAGTTGGGCAACCAATTTCGCAGGGTTGGCGTCCTATCCTTTAACAAGCAGAGGCTTCCCCGTAATATGCCCTCCAAGGTAGGAAACCATCCTCTTTGAAGGTCCCTCAAACGGACCTCCCTCTTATCCCCCCTTTCTGGATACCCCACCCATTATGCCTCTCTAGCGGGCCTGCCGGAAGGCAGGCCCACAAGCTTTCTTCCCTGAAATAAATTTTCTGACGCTACAATCAACTCAATGCCTCCTCGTGCATTCCCTCCCCGCACGCCTGTTCTGCGGACTAAATCCGAGCCTGTAGCCGAGTCAGCCGCCGAATCGAGATTTCACGCGAAGATGGATGCGCGCATTGCGGATCAGATTGAGCTGGTGGATGCGCTCTTTGCCTCTGCGGGGTTGATTCCTGCAAAGGGAGTGAAGTCTGCGGCCGCGCGCAAGCCCTCGAAGCGCAAGGCCAGGAGTGCTGAGGAATTGCGTCCTCCTGCCGCTGAGCCGATTCGCGCGGTCAACGGTGTTGAGTGGGTGGCCGCTCCCGCGCTGAAGCAGCTTGAGTGGCTGTGGCACGGCTTCAGTACGCGGCGCAATGGAGTGAGCAGGGTCTACAAGGGAACTGAGGGCACGGGAGACCTGAACCTGGGCTTTACTGCGGAAGATTTGCGTGAGCATGCGCTGCAGAACCGCGCACTCTTTGTGGAAGCGATTACTGGAAGCGTGAAAGCGAAGCTGGTTACGATTCGGCAGGTTCATTCCAACGTGGTGGCGCTGGCCGATGCCTCGCAGGTTGGCAAGCCCTGTGAGGGCGATGGACTGATCACAGACACGCCTGGGCTGCTGATTGGGATTCTGACGGCTGACTGTACGCCGGTGCTGGTGGCAGACCGCAAAAACAAAGTGGTAGCTGCCTTTCATGCCGGCTGGCGCGGTACGGCAAAGCGCATTGTGGAGCACGGAGTAGGGCGGATGCTGGATGAGTTCGGTTCGCGGCCTGAGGACCTGGTTGCTGCGATTGGTCCGAGTATTGGACCGTGCTGCTACGTTGTCGGCGAGGAAGTCATTGCGGAGTTCACTTCGCAGTTTGCGTATGCATCGAAGCTTTTTCACGAGATTTATAAACTGGACCCGGCAGGGCAGGAAAACCATGCTTTATCCAAGAGGCGGCGTGTGCCTGGAGACTCCCTTGCTGCCGCGAATCTGCACCTTGACGTGGCGGGAGCGAACCGGCAGCAGCTCATCGACGCTGGGGTTAAAGCGCGTAATATCAGCATGGTAGGTGGATGCACTCGTTGCCAGCCGGAGCTGTTCTTTTCTCATCGCGGGTCGAATGGCCGTACCGGCCGGATGCTGAGCGTGATCGGCATCCGGGGCTGATCGGGTCAACCATTTCAACATAATTTCCGGTTTCAAAATGTGATTACCACCATTGACATTCCAAATCCGACAAATCTAGTCTGGATTTATCTAGGACTCATTTAGTCGGAATCCGACAAATTGTATCGGAGTTTACAGGACTTGTTCGCATTGCAGTCTCGGTGCGTTTTTTGGGGAGGTTGTACTTGTCAGCGTTGGTCTCAATCCGCGTGCGTACGTTTGCAGCGGCTCTTATCTTTCTCGGCTTGATTTTTGCCGGCTGCCATAAGGCTTATGCGCAGTTGGAACAGCCATACTTCGTGACGTATTCCTCCACGCTGGAGGAGCCGGGCAATTTGGAGATTGAAAACCAGAACATTGCTGCGGGTCCGGAGAACACCAACGGTTTTTTTGCGCCGACGATTGAACTCGAATATGGCGCAACTGCGTGGTGGACGACGGAAGGCTACATCCAGGGTCAGGTTACAGCTCATGATTCGGCGGTGCTGACGGGCTTCCGTTTTGAAAATCGCTTTCGGCCCATTCCGCGTGAGCTTTGGATCAACCCCGTGATTTACGTGGAATACGAGAACGTCAACAAGGCCGATAAGAGCTATCTCGAAATCACCGGCAACACGAGCAAAACGAATCTGCAGATTCCTAATGCCGCGCTTCGCAACGAGCTCGAGCGCTCGGTGGAAGCCAAGCTGATTCTGTCGAGCAATGTTAAGGGCTGGAATTTCTCGGAGAACATCATTTCTGAGAAGGCGGTGAATGAGGCCGAGTCGTGGGAGTTCGGCTACTCGCTGGGCGCAAGCCGACCCTTTGCGCTGCGGGCCAGCGCTCGGCAATGCACCTTCTGCCTGCAGAACTGGGCGGGAGGAGTGGAGCTGTTCGGCGGACTGGGCACGCGCTACAACTTTGGCCTTGGGCAGACAGAACAATACCTGGGACCAACCGTAGCGCTGAATTCGCAGCACGGGCTGACTTACAAGTTTTCGCCGGAGTTCGGGCTCAATGACAACTCGGTGGGCGTGCTGTGGCGCTTCGGAGTGAGCTACGAGATCCAGCAGTTTCGGGATATCTTCCGGAGGAAGAACTGATGCGCGGAAGGTGGATATATGTATTGCTGCTGAGCGGAGCAGCGATCTATTGCGCGGCCGCCGACACTGGATGGTTGAAGAAGGTTCCAGAGGGTGAGCGTGCCAGGACCAATCCGTATGCAGGGCAGCCGGATGCGATTGCTGCCGGAAAAAATATTTATGCCAATGCCTGTGCGCGCTGCCATGGCGCCAATGCCGAAGGACGCAAGGGGCGTCCCGCGCTGGTGGGCGAGCAGCTCAGCGGAGCCACGGATGGCCAGATTCAATGGGTCATCAAGAATGGCATGGCGTACAAGGGAATGCCTTCCTGGGGCTCCATGCCGGAGCAGCAGCGGTGGCAAGTGGTGGCGTGGCTCAGAAGCCAGAACAACGCGGGAGAAAGCAAGTGAAGTTCGGACGAAAATTTCTTGGCACGGTGTGCGCTTTTTCATTCCTCGGAGTGACGGCGGGCCTTGTGATTGTGGGTTGCGGCTCCGGTGCGGCACCTGCGGCACTCACCGAAAACGATTCGGTTGCCGCAACTGACCCGATTGGCGAGGCGCTCTTTCTCGATACGCGCTTTGGCGAGTATTTTGCTACGCACATGACGAGCGTGAATGCTCCACTCGCCACGGGTGACCCGGTGGTATCAACCGTTGAGAACGTTAACGGTGGGCCCATGCCGGGGCCGTTTGCAGGGCAGGCGATTAACTGTCGCTCCTGCCACTTTGTGACGGAGTTTCAGGGCGTGACCAACGCGGGCAATCGCACGTATGCGGATTTCACGACACGCAGTCCGATTCCGCGCAAGACGGCAGCGGGATTCGACCACACGCCGCGCAATTCGATGCAGATGGTGGACTCGATGACGGCGCGCTCGGGGCCGTTGTTCCTGCACTTTGACGGCGAGTTTGCCACACCGGAAGACCTGGTGGTGGGAACGATGACGGGCCGGAATTTTGGCTGGGATCCGACACAATACAACCAGGCGATTGCGCATATCGCGAAGGTGATCCGCGAGGATGATGGATCGGGTCAGCTTGCGGCAGACCGCCTGGATGGGCTGAGCTACGCGGTGATCTTTGCCGGCACGGACCCGCGCATCACGAGCGACATACGGCTGGCTCCGAATCTTCGGCTGAATGTGGCCACGGCAACCGACGCGCAGATTGTGAACCTGATCTCGATCTGCATCGGGCAGTACATGCGGGATCTGCTCTTTCAGCGGGACGCCTTCAATCGCTATATCGGCTCGCCCTATGACAACTTTCTGCGCGTGAACCATCTGCAGCAGGCTCCGCTGGCAGGACAGACGAAGGCGCAGTACAACCAGTCGCTCTATAAGCAGGTACTGGCGCTGAGCAACCCCATCTACATTACGCCGAGCGACGGGTCTTACCGATACCACTCGCAGCCGTATCAGTTTGGGCCGCTGGAGCTGCAGGGGCTGAAGATATTTCTTGCTTCGGCAAGTACCGGTGCGACGAATGCTCATGCGGGCAACTGCGCGGCATGTCACCAGGCTCCGGACTTCTCGGATTTTGTCTTCCACAACAACGGCGTGTCGCAGGTGGAGTACGACGCGGCCAATGGCTCAGGCGCATTCATGCAGCTGTATGTGCCAGGACAGGCCGAGCGCATTGCCAACTTCAACACGTATCTGCCCGCGTCGGCGAATCATCCCAACGCGCTTGAGGTATTTCGTCACGCCGCGGTTGCGGGGCAGCCGCAATATGCCGATCTGGGATTGTGGAATGTTTTCACGAATCCGGATATACCGAATCCGCAGACGAATCTGATGGGCTTTGTCTGCGCAACAGGCAAGGATTGCAGCAAGGATCAGGGACTGGCTTCAACCATTGCGCAGTTCAAAACGCCGGTGCTGCGTGATCTTGAAGATTCGGCCCCGTACTTCCATAACGGCACCGCGCCGAAGCTTAACGACGTGATCAACCACTACATCAATGTGTCCACACTGGCCCACAGCGGGGCCCTGCGGAATGCTCCCGCTGAGTTTGCGAATATGTCCTTGAGCCAGGATGATCTCGCAGCCCTGGTAGCCTTTCTGCAATCGCTTACGGAAGACTACGACGACGCCTAGCCGCTGGGGCGACGGCGCGCTTTGCGCGTCACGACGCTTTTCTGGCCCTCCCGAGGGTCGGGGGATGTCTCAGGAGTTGAATTCAAGATAAAAACGGGCCGCGCTTTCCTATGTGGAAGTTCGGCCCATTCTTTTTGTAGCGGGAATCTTGCGTGGCTTACTCTGATTCGTCGTCGTCTTCGTGTTTCGACGCTGCTTCGCCGGGGTTCACGAGGTCGCGCAATTCCTTGGACGGTTTGAAGTAGGGAACGCGCTTGGCCGGAACCTCCACGCGATCGCCTGTCTTGGGGTTGCGCCCGATGCGCGGGTTGCGCTGACGGATGCGAAACGACCCGAATCCGCGAATCTCAATCTTGTCGCCGCTCTGCAGTGCGCTGATGACCGATTCAAAGATGGTCTCGACGATTACTTCGCCATCGCGACGTGTGAGATCTCCCAGGCTGGTTACTTTCTCTACAAGATCCGCCTTCGTCATGCCTCGTTCGCCTCCGCTACCAAGCATACCCAAAATCGACGCGCGGTGCGCGAAAAAGACACATGCGGCTGTGGATTTGACCGTTACGCATCAGTCATTTGGAGCATTCGCAAGCAGGTCGAAAGACTTCGAAACGCTATGCAGGCCAGCACGTATATCATGAGCAAAGCATCTGCAGATAGCCTGGATCATTGCTTTTCCGGGACCTAAAAAAAGAGACTGATTCCGTGACGGAGTATCCGAAATACAGCATTGTTGTGCCGGCATATAACGAGCGCGCGCGCATTTTGCCCACGCTTGAGGCCGTGATCGCAGCGGTCCGCAGCCACGGTTGGCCGGCTGAGGTGATCGTAGTCAACGATGGTTCGACCGATGAGACTGCGGAACTGGTGAAAAAATTTGCTGTTACGGCTCCGGAAGTGCGGCTGATGGAAAATCCCGGAAACCGCGGCAAGGGATACAGCGTGCGCTCAGGCCTGCTGCATGCGCTGGGCGAGATTGTGATGTTTACCGATGCCGATCTCTCCGCTCCGATTGACGAAGCGCAGCGGTTGTTTGACGCGATTGCAGGCGGTGCGGACATTGCCATTGGCTCGCGCTGGCTGGCAACGAGCCGCCAGACGCATCGTCAGCCCATGTACCGGCAGATTTTTGGCCGCTGTTTCAATATGCTGACCCGTGCCGTGATGCGTCTGCCGTATGCGGACACGCAATGCGGCTTCAAGGCATTTACTCGCGAGGCGGCGCAGACCGTTTTTCAGTTGCAGACCATTGAGCGGTGGGGCTTTGATCCCGAGATCCTGTTTATTGCGCGCAAGCGGGGCTTTCGCGTGCAGGAGGTGCCGGTAAGCTGGGCGCACGATGCCCGATCGCGCATCAGTTATCTGCGCGACGGATTGCAGATGCTGAAGGAGCTGGCGATTGTGCGCTGGAATGCGCTCACCGGGCGATACGGCAAGAAGGTTACTACGATTGAAAGAAGCTGAAGGCAGGAACAGGGACAAGGAGCCGGATGCCAAATTCTGAAATCACGCGCATTGCTGCCGCTGTCGCCTTTATTCTCCTTGCCGTGCTGCTGGTGTGGCGTAGGGCCAGAAATCGATAGCTATTGCTTCGTTGTTCCTCGTCTCACTTCATCCTTGTGGCGGTCAACTCTTCCGTGGCGAAATCTCCCACCTTGCGCGTGAACTTGATGGTGTCTCCGTCGATCTTGCCCGTGTAGACGATGCGCAGGTCGTTGCCCTGAAAATTCAGCGGCTCAACGAAGGTAATGGAATCGCCGTCAATCTTGCCTTCGGCGATATCAGTAGCTCCGAACTGTTCATTGATGGCTTTACCGGTCAGCTTTGTACCGTCCACATGAAACTCGAATGTATACTTCTGCGTGCCGATCTGTGTGTCAAATTGCGCCGCCCATTTGCCGTTGAAATCGCCGGCCAGGGCGGTGACCGTGGAGAGCAGAAAGAGCAGGGTGAGAGACAATAATCTGCGCATGGCATAACCTCCGGGGAAGGCACTGCGCCTTGGGGCGAATCATATCACCAGCGCTTTGTCAGCAGCCGTCGGCGGGCATATGGTAACGAATTTCGTCTGCGGGTGTAACTTCCGGCGCGCTTTGGCCGTCTTTCAAGGCACAGGCATCTCAAAGGTCAGCCTGCAGCATGGCCGGCCTGAAACATTCGATTGGAGAAACGTTGTATGTGGAGAAGACTTGCTTTCGGGCTCCTTTTTATCGCGCTCGGCACAGTGACCGCATTTGCCGCCGACATCACCGGCAAATGGTCTGCAACCGTGGAAACACCTCGCGGAACCCAGAACCTCACCTTTGATTTTCACGTAGACGGAGCCACGCTTACCGGCAAGATCACTTCGCCGCGAGGCGACTCCGATATCAGTGACGGCAAGATCGACGGCGATACCGTGACCTTCAATCAGAAGGTGAACTTCAATGGCAACGAGATGACGATCGCTTACAAGGGAACCATCAGCGGCGACTCTATCAAGTTCACGCGCACGGTTGGCGACCGGCCGCCGGCGGAGTTTACTGCGACGCGCGCCAAGGAGTAGTCGCGAGCACATCCTTCCGGCTTCGAGTAATCTGGTATTCAGGTTTTCGAAATCGGGTTTTCAAGGCTGGGAGGATGCAGCTTGAGGGTTCGCGCATGCAGGTTGCTGGTAGTTCTTCTTGCAGCGCTCGCGATGAGCCTGTCTTTGCATCCGCAATCGGCCGAGTTAAACCTGTTTGATGCCACTCAACAGCATGCTCCGAGCGAGTTGCACGCCAAATGGCTTGTCCACGCAGGGGATGATCCCGCCTACGCTCAGCCTGATTTCAACGATTCCAGCTGGATATCCTTCGACCCCAGCACTCCTCTGACAAAGCTCTTCGGCAAGGAACGCCCGCGGATTGTCTGGTATCGGCTTCGAGTAAAGTTTGATCCCGCGCAGAAAGACCTTGCTCTGGATGAGTGGGGCATCTGCCGCGCCTTTGAGATTTATGCCAACGGCCAGCGGCTGATTACTGTCGGAAACATCTCGCCCTACCGGCCCGCTACGTATGAGGCGCATGTTCGCGCGAGCATTCCTGAGCAGATGAAGGCCTCGGGCATGATCGTTCTTGCCATACGGGTGCATCTCGATCCAGTGGAGTGGAGAAGCGGTTTTTATCCCGGTTATTACGTCACCAACCTCACGCTGGGATCAGAGCGGATGCTCTACAACGCCGACTGGCTCTACGTGATCGGCAATAACTGGCTGCAGTGGATCAGCAGCGCGCTATATTTTGCGCTGGGCATTGTGGCGCTTGTGCTGTATTCGGCGCAGCGCTCGCAAAAGGAGTATTTCTGGATTGCGGTGATGGGCGCGCTGCAAGTGGTAGAGGCTCCTCTGCTGATTCTGCCGGCAGTCATGAACATCCCTCTTTACTGGCTTGTTCTGCTTTCTGTGCCGCGCCTGCTGTCGCCGTGGATATGGGCCTCGTTGTATTTCTCCTTCATTGGCCAGAGGATCGGCTGGCGCTGGCGCACGTATTTTGTCATTGCCGGAATCATGAATGGGCTGGGCGGTGTGACAAATATCTTCGCTCCCGCGTTGAGCGGAATTCAGCTATACACCAATCTTCTGTTCATCACGCTGCTGGCAGGCATCATTCCGGTCATGCTGACCGTTCGGTGGCGCAAAGGAAACCGCGAAGCCGGCATTCTGCTGATTCCGGTGGTTCTTTTCAGCCTCTATATCTATGGCATGATCGTTGGCGGGACGATGTTTCAGTTCCAGGCCACAAAGGACGCGGCGACCAGGTTCCTTGCCGCTCTGAATGGCTTTCCGATTGGCCCCGTCAGCATCAACATGGGCACGGCATGCGATACGCTGTCCGTTATTTCGCTCGCGATTATTATTCTTCTGCGCTCTACGCGGATGAGCTTGCGGCAGGCACAACTTGAGGGCGAGCTTGAGGCCGCGCAGCAGGTGCAGCAGGTGCTGGTGCCGGAGAAGACAGCCTCCGTGCCGGGCTTTGCAGTGGAGGCAGTCTATCTGCCAGCTCAGCAGGTGGGCGGCGACTTCTTCCAGGTGCTTCCAGCAGGTGGCGGAGGACTTTTGGTAGTAGTGGGCGATGTGGCAGGTAAAGGCCTGCCTGCCGCCATGCTGGTTTCCGCGCTGGTGGGTTCTATCCGGACCGCGGCGGACGATACTCATGAGCCGGAGGCGCTTCTATATCGGCTCAACGAGCGGATGGTGGGCCGAACGCAGGGCGGATTTGCCACGGCGCTGGCGGCATACATCAGCGCCGGTGGCGTAGTGACCATCGCCAATGCGGGCCATCTGCCGCCATACCTTGATGGCCGGGAAGTGGAACTGCCCGGAGCGCTGCCGCTGGGCATCGCCTCGCCGGTCTTCTATGAAACACATACGCTGCAGCTGCCGGCTGGTAGCCGCCTAACGTTTTATTCCGACGGCGTGCTCGAGGCACAGAATCACAAGGGCGAACTCTTCGGATTTGACCGCAGCCGCGACGTTTCCATGCAACCTGCCGGTAAAATCGCACAGGCAGCGCAGGATTTTGGGCAGCAGGACGACATCACAGTGGTGACGATTGTGCGCAACCTTGCGGCTGCTTCGGCGGCTTAGAACTGAATTGCGACCCAGCCGCTGGTCTTAGCCGATTCAAAGATGCCTTCAATCACCTTCATGTTGGCAATCGCATCTTCCAGCGGCACCGGCACCTCAGTATCTTCCAGAATGGCGCGCGAAAACGCATCTCCCTGCATGGTGTACTGATCGGCGGTCGGAAACTCTTCCGTTACGATTCCACTTCCAAACAATTCGCCGGTCTCGTCAATGAAGATGCGGGTCGGGCGATCTGTCGGAGCATTAAAGGGAATCTGGATCTCGATACGCCCTTTGGTACCGAAGAACTGCACGCGCTGATACGGCACCATCTGCGTGCTGCAGGTGAAGATTGCCTGGCCTCCGGCAAAGTCGAGCATCGCTGAGGTCAGCCGATCCGTGCCGAAGTTGGGATCGCGGTCGATGAGACCCACGACGCGCCGTGGCAACTCGCCGAAACCGACACGCGCCGATTGAATGCAATAGCAGCCAATATCGTAGAGCGCTCCGCCGCCGGACTCCACGTGGTTTCGGATATTGGCCGGATCGTCATTGAAGTAGCTGAAGTGCGCGTTCACGGCGCGTAGAGTTCCGATGCGGCCGCTGTGAATCAGTTCCGCCACCCGGAGCCACTGCGTGAAGCTCCGGATCATGAAGGCCTCACCGATCTTGACCCGGGTGCGCTCCCGCACAGCAAGCAGCGATTCCGCCTCAGCGACGGTCAGGCTCAGCGGCTTTTCGCAAAGAACGTGCTTGCCGGCCTCCATCGCCTTTGCCGTCCACGGCACGTGGAACTGGTTTGGAAGCGGATTGTAGATGGCATCAATCTCCGGGTCCGCGAGCAGTTCTTCATAGCTGCCGTAGGCTTTCGGAATCCCAAGCTCATCGGCGACCTCGCGCGCCTTTACGGCATCGCGTGAGGCGATTGCCGTGACTTCGCACAGCTCGCCCGCCTGCATTCCGGGAATGACTTTTCTGACGCCGATTCTGGCCGTGCTCAGCACGCCCCAACGGATTTTTTTTGTCATGGGAGGATGATATCCGGGAGTAGTGTGTGCGACGGTAATTGACGAATAAGGTTTACATAAAGTTTATGAATTTCAGTATTTTTATTATTAATTTTTCCGTTGAATTCAAGATTTACTTTTTCGTATAGAGCTAAATCGGATTTAAGTTGCTGAAAATAAATGATCGGAGCCTACACGGTGGATTGGAATAGGGATTGCTTAGGAAAGCCTTAGAACTTTCTTACTTTTCTGTCATTCGCAACCGAGGCTGAGTCCCATGAGTGGTTCCACCAGGTCCGGTAGCGGTGTATTTGAAGACCAGCTGTCCTGGGCCGTGTTCCCATAACGGACCCAAACTGAATCGATTCACACTCAGAAGGATCGAGTAGAGAAAATGACCAGATTCATTGTTTCAAGATTGCTCCTGCTAGCTGTATTCCTTACCGCTCCGGTTTCCATGTTCGCCCAGGCAACAGCGACCGGCACCGTTTCTGGAACCGTAACAGATGCTTCGCAGGCCGTTGTGGCCGGCGCGGAAGTATCGATCACCCAGGTAGCCACCGGAACCGTCCGCACGGCCGTGACGAACTCGGGCGGCACCTACCGCTTTGATCTGCTGCAGGCCGGTAGCTACATGCTCACGGTGAAGGGAACGGGGTTCGCCACGGAAACCCAGAAGGTTGAACTGGTGGTAGGAACCTCGGCGAACTTTGACTTCAGCCTCAAGCCAGGCGCTGCCTCAGAGACGGTAGAAGTCCAGGCGACGAATCCGATCGTCGATACGGCGAAGACGAATGTCGGCACGGCGATCACTCCCGAAGAAGTGCTGAATATGCCGATGGTGGGCCAGGACGTGGCCAATCTGGCGTATCTCGCGCCGGGCGTGAAAATGGCCGACTCCTACGATCCCACCAAGAACCGTTATGCGATTCTCTCGGTGAACGGCGACGGCGGACGTAACGTGAACGTCACGGTCAACGGCGTAGACAACAAGGACAACACGGTCGGCGGTCCCGTAATGCAGATGCCGCTGGAAGGCGTGCAGGAGTACTACATCAGCACGCAGCGCTTCTCCGCGGAAAACGGGCGCTCCGAGGGCGCGGCCATCAACATCATTACCAAGCGCGGAACGAATGCCTATCACGGCTCGTTCATCGGTTTCTTTCGCGATGCTGCTTTGAACACGGACGAGAAACAGGCTGACGGAAGCGGCGGTCAGATCAGCACGCACCCGGATTACAGCCGTCAGAAGTTCGGCGGCTCCATTGGTGGCCCGTTCTTCAAGAACAAGGCCTTCGGATTCGGCGTCTTCGAGCGCGAGCGCGAGCACCAGGGGCTTCCTGAAGAGATCGACGCCTACGACCAGCTCGTTGCGGCCAAGGACGCAGGTCTCGCCGCTGAACCGTCCACAACGATTCCGCGGCCATTCTTTGAGAATCGCTACGGCGGACGCGCGGACTATACCTTCTCGCCTAAAGAGAGCGCGTACGTGAGCTTCTGGGCGCAGGCCAACAACAGCGACAACGACCAGTCCGACGGAACGGGCGATCTGACCAACGGAAACTTCACGATCAACCACCTGCAGATCGGCAACTTTACGCTGAACTCACTGCTGAACAACAGCACCGTGAACACCTTCACGCTGGGTTGGCAGTATTGGAATAACCTCATCGCCAGCGACATCAGCGCGCCGCTCGTCACCTTCCCTGGAGCGTCTTTCGGCACCAACACCAACGTTCCTCAGCAGTCCTATCAACGCAAGTGGCAGTTCAAGGACGATTTCTCGAAGACCGTTGGCAAGCACACGTTTCAGGGTGGCGTAGATTACCTCTGGAATCCGGTGGAAGGCGGCTTCTTCGAGTTCAACTCCACGCTGGAAATCGATTTCGGCGCCAAGGCCACGGAGATCGCTACGGATACGGAAGATTATCCGCAGGGCTTCGCTACACCAGGCGCTGTCACGAGCATGTCTTATGCCAATGGCGATCCGAGCTTCATCGTTGCCACCAAGCAGATTGGTCTGTACGCACAGGATGACTGGAAGGTGAACCGTCGCCTGACGCTGAACCTTGGTTTGCGTTGGGACAAGGACATCAACATGATCGGCGGCTCGAAGATCAAGCAGAGCCGTACGTACCTCGAACTCGTCGCGCTGAATAATCCCTGGTCGAATCCCTACGTGTCATCCATCGCCAAGGACGACGATCTGGATTTCAGCCCGCGCGTCGGCTTTGCCTACGACCTGAGCGGTAAAGGCAACCACGTCCTTCGTGGCGGCTACGGTATGTACTACGGCAACGTCTTCCAGAACATCCCGCTCTTCATGGAGCAGATGGCGAATGCAACGGTCTTCCAAACGGCGCTTAGCCTCTCAAGCCCCACCGACAGCGTTCCCGGCACGGGATTAACACTCGGCCAGTGGCGTTACGGTATCGATCCAGCTCCGACAATCCCGCCACCTTCAGGCGAGTTGGCCTCTGGCAGCGTAGGCCGCTTGATGGATCCTAAGTACCGCAATCCCATCACCGAAGAGTTCAACATCGGCTATACCTGGGCCCTCAAATCCAATGCGGCCTTTGAAGCGGAGTACGTACACGTTCTCGGGATTCATGGAAACCGCACCATCAACATCGATCAGAAGATCCCAGTCAATGGCGTCTGCTGCACACGGCCTCTGGATGCGGCATTCGCAGAAACCGGGCAGCCGGAGCTGGCCAGTGTTCGTAACGAAGAAGCCAATGGACGCGAGCACTACGACGGCATCAACTTCACCTATAAGCAGCGCATGGACAAGCGCTTCATGGTGGGCGGCAACTATACGCTGGCATGGGCTTATGGCTACGACACGGGCGGCGGCTCCTTCCGCAACTACGCACGTAACGGCTATGCTCCCTTTGCTAGCTATGAGTGGGGCCCTTCACCGAACGATGAGCGCAATCACGTGACTGTCTACGGCATTGTGAACCTGCCTCTGGGGTTGGAGATTGCTCCTACGCTGCAGTATGGTTCAGCGCGCCCCTGGCAGCCCACGGCACCCTCCAACACGCTCAACACCGGCGGCGGCACCACAAACGCCGTGGTTGTGCCCAAGGGCGCTCCGAACTCTTTCTTTACTTACGCGAATGATATTGCCTCGGCCCAGGACTGCTACTACGGTCTCACCGCCCCGGCAAGCTGCACCATTGCGAAGTACGATCTCATGCGTGGCGATCCGTTCCTCGAGATGGATGTGCGCCTTGCCAAGAACATCAAGTTTGGTGACAAGATCAACCTGCAGCTCATTGCCCAGGCCTATAACCTCACCAATCGCGCCAACTACGGCAACAACTTCCAGGCCAGCATCTCCGATCAGGCGGATTTTGGTAAGCCGGCAGGCTTTATCGCCCCGGACTCCACCACGATTCCGCGCTCCATCTGGGGCGAGTTCGGATTCCGTCTGAGCTTCTAAATCAATACAACGTTTGATTCCGCGCCCTCCAGACGCGGGTCATCCTGGGCAGAGGCTATAACCTCTGCCCTTTTTTTGCGCCGGAATAAATAGAAGTTAGTGAGTTGCTGTCTGCGGTTCATCCACGCGAAGAATACGGTCTCCGCTCACGTTCTTCAGCGTCTGCACAATGCCACTCGGCCAGCGAATCTCTACGGTCTGCGCCGTTGCGCTGCTTCCAAGTCCGAAGTGAGCGCGCGGATCGCTCGAAGATAAATAGCCGCTCGCCGTGCTGACGGTTACCCACTGACTGCCTGCAGGCGTGGCTACCTGGATGACCGCGCCGATGCCATCACGATTGCTTTTATGGCCCACCAGCTGAAGCGTGAGCCAGTGGTTCGTCGTCTGCGTCTCGTTGTGCAGAATGTGCGCCGTGCCGCCATTCTCCGTTACCACAGCATCCATGCGTCCATCGTTATCGATGTCACCAATAGCCATGCCACGGCTTGCCCATCGTTGCTGCAGCCCAGGGCCAGACATTGCCGTCACGTCTGTGAATTTACCCGCCGAGTTATGCAGCAGCATCATCGGCTCGCGATAGTGCAGCTGCGGATAACTCTTCTCCACGGTATCGAGATCATGGCCTTGTGCAATCAAGAGATCCTTCCAGCCATCGTTGTCATAGTCCGTGAAGAAAAGGCTCCAGCCGGAGTGAAGCAGTGTCATGCGCGCAAAGCCGGTTTTGTAGCTTGCGTACTCGAAGGTGCCGTCATGTTCATTGTGATAGAGCGCATATTTCTGATTCGCAAGTGTCGTCACAACTAAGTCCGGCCAGCCATCATTGTCGTAGTCGGCGAAGTCCACGCCCATACCTGCAAAGGTGCGGCCATCACCATCCACGGCGACTGCAGCTTCTAGGCCCAGCTCTTCAAAGGTGCCGTCCTTCTTCTGGTGAAAGAGAAATTCGGGCATGGAGTCATTTGCGATGAAGAGATCGATGCGACCGTCACGATCGTAATCACCGATCGCAATTCCCAGTGCCTTGCCTGGTTTATCGAGGCCGAGCTTATGCGATACCTCAGTGAAGTGGCCGTTGCCGTCGTTGTGATAGACCAGCATCGGAATGGGGTCGAAGACGTCGGGATGGCAGTAGCCGCGATTCTCCGGCGGCCCGCAGAACTTGTCATCCCAATCCCACGTTACATAGCGTAGAACCACCAGGTCGAGCAGGCCATCGTTGTCCAGATCGACCCACGCAGCGCTGGTGGACCACCCACTGCCCGCCACGCCCGCCGTTACTGTTACATCTGTAAAGGTACAGTTGCCGTTGTTGTGGTAAAGATGGTTGCCGCCATAGCCGGTGACGAATATATCTTCGTGGCCATCATTGTCGTAGTCGGCTGCGGCCACGCCCATGCCGTATCCCAGGCCGGCAAGCCCGGCCTTCTCCGTAATGTCCTCAAATGTGCCGTCGTTCTTCTGATGATAGAGACGGTTCCAGTATTCGGGACCAGTTTTCTGAGGGATCGTTCCTTTGGGTGTAGGGTCAGGATAGGGCGCGCCGTTGACCAGAAACAGGTCCAGCCGCCCGTCTCCATCGCAGTCAAAGAGCGCCGCGCCTGAGCCCATGGTTTCAAGCAGATATTTTCGGGAAGTGTGCGGAGCCTGGTGCTGAAAATGCACGCCGGCTTGCGTTGTGATGTCTACGAAGTGTCCCGGCACAGGTGCTGCTGCTGGAGATGCAGTCTGCGCATGCAATCCTGCGAATCCGAATGTGGCCAATGCAGCCGGAGCCAACACCGCCCGGTAATGTTTGAGTGTTCTCACTGCATTTTATTGTGCCTCGTCAAGCACATTGTGGTCGATGCCGAGAGATGATCCTATCTGAAATAATCATCCCTGTTACGATGCGATGGAACGAGGCAATCACGATGCGGTCTTCTTTGTGGAGAAAGGCGTGCTCCGCACTCCTAATGGCCGCGCTGCCGCTGATTACCTCCGCGCAACAGCGGCCATCCAAGACCGCGCCGCCCGGTGGAATATCACTCGGCAGCGAAACCACCGTGCCGCCTGACCCCGCGCTTGCTGAAAAAGAGGTGCAGCTTCGTGCAAGCCTGCAACAAAATCCGCAATCGGTTGACACACTGTACGAGCTTGCGCTGGTACTGCGCGAGCAAGGCAAGGCTCGCGAGTCACTGGAAACCTACACGCGCGCAGCTCAACTGAAGAAGCCCAACGTGGCCCAGTTGCGGTCCGTTGCGTTGGATTATGTGTTGCTCGATGACTACGAGGATGCGGTTCGCTGGCTGCGCGTCGCGCTCGGCATGGAGCCTGACAACACGGATGTTCTCTACAGCCTTGGTCGCTGTCTTTACGCGCAGAACCTCTTTCCCGAGGCCGAAAAAGTATATCTGCGGCTGCTTGCGCTCGATCCTCAAAATCTCAAAGCAGAAGAGAATCTCGGCCTCACATACGATGCGCAAAACGACCCGGCACAAGCCGAAAAAGCTTTGCGCACTGCCGCGCAATGGGCCAAAGAACGTGGCCTCCGCGATCCCTGGCCGTATCTTGATCTGGGGATCGTTCTACTCGATGAGGCCCGCTCTGCGGATGCGCAGCCGTTTCTAGAAAAGGCTGTTGAGCTTGGCCCGAAATCGGCCTGGGCGCACGAAAAGTTGGGCATGGCGTTGGTTGCGAACGAAGATCCGGCTCGCGGCGTTCGCGAACTGGAAATCGCCGTCGGTCTTGCGCCCAACGATCCCAAGACTCACTTTGAATTAGGCCGCGCTTATCGCGCGGCCGGTCAACAGGACAAAGCCCGTATAGAGTTTGATCGGAGCAAGACACTTTACGGCGAGCACAATCAGAATTAGCGGCTACCGCGATGGTTTGGGGAGGGGCTTTCCGGCAGGCAGCGCGGGACCAAAGTTTGGTGTGCCGTCAGTGTTCCAGGTAAATGGCTGAATGCGCGGCGAGCGCTGCGGACCGCACCCCTGTCCCTTCTCTGAATTTGCGTGGTAGATGATCCAATTCTGCTTTCCATCCGGCGATTGAAAGAAGCCATTGTGCCCTGTTGCATACACTTCCGCTTCAGGGTTCTGGTGGAAGAAGGGATGGTCATACTTGTGCCACGACTTCGCATCAAGCAAGTTGTCTTTGGCGTTGGCGCGCAGCAGGCCTAGCGCATAATAGTCAGTCCAGCACGCAGAAGCTGAGTAGACGAGAAAAACATCCTGATTGTGAATGAGAATCTCCGGCCCTTCGTTCACGTTGAGATGCGGCATCGACGGACGATTGAGCAAGTCACCCACTTCTTCCCATGGAAATTGCGGACGCGAGACTAGCGTGCGTTCTGAGTCAATCGTCCACGGATTTTTCAGATGCGCAATGAAGATATCCTGCTCGCCATCATGATCGCCTTCCCAGCCAGACCAGATCATGTATTTCTCACCATGAAGCTCAAAGGCAGATGCATCGATAGCCCACTTGTTGGTGCGGTCGGTGACCTGTCCTTTGAATGTCCACTCACCCTGCATGGGATCTTCGGATGCATTTTCAATGACGTAGATTCGATGAGTTTCATTGGTGGCAGCGTCAGCGGCAAAGTAGATGTACCACTTGTTGTCGAAGCGATGAATTTCAGGCGCCCAGATCTCATGGCTGTAGGGGCCAGTGGCAGGCGGCGTCCACACCACACGCTTCTGCGAGTTGGCAAGGTCCGCAATATCCGGTGTCGCCCGCAGCGTAAGGTTATGCCCGGTGGTAGCGATGTAGTAGTAGGTGCCCTTGTAGAACTCGACCCACGGGTCCGGCCCGGAGGGAAGCAGAGGATTGGTGAAAGTGCCGGACTCCGTAGGAGCAGCCTGCTGTGCTGCAACAAAACTGGGTGAGCCAAACGGTATTACAAGCAATAGAGCAATGAGAGAGAGGCTATGCTTAAGAATGCGAATCAACATGAAGGCACCTTCTTGAAAAGTAGTTATTGCGGAGGCTGTTGCGTGTTGCTGGGTGATGGCGGAGTCGCGTGCTGTCGTCCATCGCTTTGCTGAAGTTCCTGCTGGGCTTCATCTGCGCGGCCCAGGCGAGCCAGAGCGAGCCCACGATAGTAATGCGGACGCGTGTAAGACGGATCGGATTTTTCGGCATGTGACAGAAGCTGCTCGGCTGTCGCGTAGTCCTTCGCTCGAAAGGCAAGCTCGCCCAATCCGGTAAGCGCGCCTGCATGGTTGGGATCACGAGCAAGCACGCGTTCAAAGAGAGGTTTGGCCTCGTCATCGTGATGTGCATCCAGCTCGAGTTGCCCAAGCTGATAGTAAGACTCCGTCTGCTGCGGCTGCAGGCGAACAGAAGCTTCAAACTCGCGCCGTGCATCATCGGTACGCAGCAGTGTGGCATAGATATACCCAAGGCCGAAATGCGCGGTGGCGTCATTGGGCTTCAGCGCGAGATAGGCTTTGTAGTCGCGCTCGGCATCGGGCATGTGCTGTTGTTGTGCTTCAAGCCTGGCCAGCGCGTAAAGAATTGTGGGATTCGCAGCGTCCAGCTTACGCGCAGTGTGCAATGCTTCATCGGCTTCTGATAGCTGGTTGAGTTCAAATGCCTGCAGGCCGCGATCCAGTTGCAGTTCGGGCGAATCCGGAACTTTTTCACATGCGTGGCGCAGCGCAACAAGCGCAAGATCAGGATGGTTCTCACGACGGCTGGAGACAGCGAGCTCAGTAGCAGCAGTCACCTCGTCTTTACGAGCTGCCGCATGATGCGCATCTTGCGCCAGCACGGTTTCAAAACGATCCATCGCTTCAGGATCACGATGCTCCGAGAGCAATAGTTCGCCCGCTGCTAAGTTGGCAGAAATGGAATTTGGATTCACGGCAAGAGCGCGAGCGAAGGCCTGGCCGGCCTCATCCGTCTGATGAAGATCGAAGAGAGAATTGCCCAGCAGGACGAGCGCTGCAATGTCATTGGGGTGCTGCTCAACATAAGGCCGAAGAAGCGCAACGGCATCAGCAGCCTTGTGTTGAGTGCGAAGGCTCTGTGCGCGAGTCATTGTGGGATTGGTTTGTGCGTATGCTGCAGCTTCCAGTCCTGCGAAGAGGAAGGCAAAGAGGCAGCGGCGAAAGTAGAAACCCGGCATGAATTCCGTTATAGCGCAGAAAGAAAAAGCGGAGACAGCTTTCGCTGTCTCCGCTTCTGGTTGCTGGTTAGAAGGTAAAGCGGCCGCTGAGCTGCAGATTACGAGGGCCGTAGTCTGTTCCAGTGGGAATACCGAACCCGTTGTTCTGTGAAGAATCTCCGGGAGCCAGGTCTGGCAGTGCCATACGGTGGCGGTTCAAAACGTCAAAGGCTTCCACTTTGAGCTGGAATGTAAATCGGTCCTTGATGCGGAAATCCTTCATCAGGTCGATATCCTCGGCCAGATAGATCGGGCCGGTGATAGCTTCCGTGATGCGTGCGAGGTTTCCGAACGAGAATGGAGCAAAGGAGCAGTAAACCCCGTTTGCAGGGTCTCCGCAATCCGAGGTGAAGGGACGCGACCAGCCGACACCTTCGCGGTTCTGGTCCACAAAGGCGGCCTGCGCCATGGGAACACCGGGATCCGAACCACCGTTCGTGCCGGCCACACGATACGCCGGCTTGAACCATGACTGGCCGTTGAAGACGCTGGGGCCATTTTTGTTGGACTTGTAGGCCTTGCTGGCGAAATCGGTCGCTCCATTCGAGGCCGGACCGGCGTTGTACTGGATACAGTTCTGGTAGTACGGGATACCGGAGGCGCAACCAAAACCGATGGGCTGGCCGCTGGAATACCGTTGAATGGCGCCGATTTCCCATCCGCCCACAAGCAGATCGAGAGCCCTGCTCTGGTTGAGCCACTTGCGTCCATGGCCAAAGGGCAGCTGGTACAGGTAGCTGAGTGAGAACTGATGCGTCAGATCCTGAACGCTGACAGCTTTGTTCGCTCTCAAATCGTTCGAGTTCTGCGCCTGTTCGCGCTGGTTGTTGCTGGTGTAGCTGAACGGAATGGTCGAATCCGCATCCGTCATGATCTTCGCCCAGGTATAAGACGCCTGCACGTTGAATCCATTGCGGAAACGGCGTTCCAGTGAAACCAGCAGGCCGTTGTAGGACGAGTGACCCAGGTTTTCGAGGCAGCAATCATCCGCCAGGTAGTCATATTGCGGGAACGGACGGATCGACTGACCGATAGGGCCAGTGAAGGTGGAGTAAGGAGCGTTGTAGCCGTGGCTGGAACCGCCCAGCGGGATGTTGTAGATGGAGTTGCTGAGCAGGTCACCCAGGCCAAACTGCGAGGGGTCGATATTATTGAGGTTGCTAAGGAAGCCGGAGCGCAGATTCTGCGACGCCTGGCCTACGTAGCCCGCTGAGAAGATGAGGTCCGGTGCAACCTCCTGCTGAAGCTGAAGGCTCCAGGTAGTGGTCATCGAAGGACGTCCATCCTGCTTGCGGATGATTTCGCCCGCCACCGGGCTGAACGTGCCGATACCGTTCGGCGAGGTCAGCTGCGTCGGGTCTGTGTTCGGAGCATAGCTATAATCCGGGAAGCCCACGTTCGGGTTCTGCGGATCGGCAGGTGAGCTGGAGTCAAGCCGGAAGGCCGGCGTGAAGGCTCCGCCCTGAGTGGCCGTGCCGCCGAGAGCAACGCCCTTGCCAATGTTGTATCCCTCCACCATCGAGCTGCCGAAGTCGTTGTACTGCAGCGGACCGTAGATGATGGATGCGCCACCGCGAAGAGCCATCTTACCGTTGGTGTTGGGAAGTATGTATGCAAAACCGACACGAGGCGCGAAGTCCTTGTACCAGGTGTCCGTCCACGAAGTGTTGCAATGGCAGTTGGTGCCGAAGACCAGCGCCCCCGGAAGATTACCGGCCGCGGTGTCTGGAGCTGTGAAGCTGAAGCTCGATGTCTGGTCGTTTGCCTCGCGACGAGGATGATCGAGGTCATACCGCAAGCCGACATTGACTGTGAGGCTCGGGCTGATCTTGATGTCGTCCTGAAGGAAGCCGGCCAGGTACCACGACTTCCAGCGCGGGTTCACGTTATAGACTGTCTGGCCGCCGTAACCCACTTCGCCCATCAGGAAGCTGGCAAACGGGTTGCCGGATCCGCAGCACGAGTTGCTCACAGCCGCTGATTGGTCGCGGTAGAAGTTGAAGTTATCCACGTTGTACTGGTTGGTGGAGTACATCTGGTTGCGGAACTCCCCACCGAACCGGATGCTGTGCCTGCCCTTGATCCAGCTCATAATATCGTTAAAGCGAAGGCCGTTATCGATATTGATGCCGTTCTGGTTCTGGCCCCAGTTGGAAGGTGCATCCGGGCTGGGGAACGAAATCACGGGATAGAACTTGGAGTAGTCGTTCGCAACGCCGGCGTTGGCTGCAGTGTTCGATGTGCCGAAGATCTCTGACAGGTTCACGCTGTTGGTGCGGTTATAGCCCACGTTCAGGTGATTCAGCCAGTTGGGTGAGAAAGTCCAGTCCCAGCCGCCGCGAATGTAATGCGTGGTAAACGCCTGGGCGTATCCGTTGTTGTTGAATGGCTCAGGGAAATCAGGCGTTCCCGTCAGCTTGGTGTTCTGGCGCGTGTTGTAGCTGAAGAAGACCTTGTGCTTCTCGCCAAGATTCTGATCGATGCGCACCGTGTAGGTCGTGTTGTCGTTCGGAGCAACACCGGTAAAGGCATAGTTGTTGATGTAGCCGAAGACATCGGTGCTCTGAGGAGCCTGGTTCGGAAGAGGCAGGCCCTTCATGAGCGCCTGCGATGCGGCGCTGAAGTAGGAGCTGGGAACCTGGTTATTGGGAAGCGCCGTACGGCAGAAGACGCCGGGGCTCGCCATTCTTGTGGTCGTAGGATCGTAGAGCTCGTTATACGCTACCGGCTGGTTCGTGCAGGGGTTCCAAAGCACGTTCTGCCCCATGTACGGTGTTCCGCCGGGCACGTAGTTGGTCGGGTTATAGATGTCGCTGAAGTCGCCGCCACGCTCGGCTGCGGTGGGCACAGTGGACTGAATGACGCCGCCCGGGGTGTACTTGTATTGCTCCCACGCAAAAAGGAAGAAGGTCCTGTTGTGGCCATTCCAGACATGGGGAATCACAACCGGGCCGCTGAAGACGCCGCCGTAGTCAAATTTGCTGTCCTGCACCCTTGAGTAGGGGCACTCGACTTCCGTGAGCCCCTGGCAGTTCAGTGCGGTGTAACCATTGTTGAACCAGCTATTAGCGTCGAAGGCGCGGTTCTTGACGATGAAGTAAGCCGTGCCATGGAAATCGTTGGTGCCGTTCTTGGTGGCAAAGCTTTCAATACCGGCTGTGGAGCGGCCAAATTCCGTCGAGGGGTTCGAGTTGACGACCTTGAACTCCTGCAGCGCTTCAATCGATGGTGAAGTCTCGTCAAACGAGGAGCCATTCTCGCTGCGCTGGATGCTGGCGCCGTCCAGCAGCACTTCGTTGCCGTAAGCCTGGCCGCCGGAGATGCGCGAGAAGAAGACGCCGTTGCCGCTGTTGCCCGAAGTGCCGCTGCCTGGACCTGTGGTGCCAGGCAAGAGAAACATAAACGTCTCTGGAGAACGCAGGCCGCCGATGCCGGCCGCGAGGGAAAGCGGCAGGTCTTCAATCTGCTTGTTGGAAATGGTGCCGCTGATGTCGGAGGATTCCGTTTCGATACGCAGGCCGCCGGCATCTACCGTGACGGTCTGGTTCACTTCACCGGGCATCAGCTTGATATCCACCGCTGAGGTGCTGCTGATCTGCACCAGCACGCCGGTTTCCGTGGCGGTAGAAAAACCCGCCGCTGAAGCCGTGACGGTGTAGGTTCCCAGCGGAAGGCTGGGAAAACGATAGCTGCCGGCCGAGGTGGACTTCACCGTGCTGGCGACGTGGGTCGCGTTATTGGTTGCGGTGACGGTAGCGTTTGGAACAACAGCGCCGCTCGCGTCTTGAATATTGCCGGCTAATGAGCCGCTCGAGATCTGCGCTGTGAGAGGAACAGCAGCGCTTCCGACTAGTAAAAGCAACATCAGCCAGCGGAAATGGCTTCGTAGGTTTCTGATCATTTGCGTCTCCAAAGTAGTACAGCCAATTCGCGGGGAACCAATTCGCTTCGAATGAAAACGCTTTCATCTTAGGGGAATTAATTCTCCGTTACGTTTTTTCCGTTCGGATTTCTTCGTATTACAAATTGCGAGAAGACGTTATCTCAGCGCTGATTCCATTGTCAAGCGCTTTCAAAAGATTTCCCAAAACACGCCAAAAACACGGTAAAACGGGCAAGATTCCAGGAAATAACGGGTGCTCCGGAACCGGAGTTGCTGCCTTCCCACACGCTCTCGCGTGTCCTCTTCAGTCTTCCGGGGAGATTCAGAATCAGGCCATCAAAAAAGCTGGCGCAGCCTCAAAGGACATGCCGCGCCAGCTTCGCTTGTAATTTCACTGTGAAAAAAAGGCCTAGCTCAGCGTAACTTTCCCCGTAGCCAGGTGATACACCCCAGCCTCCACCTTCAGCGTTCCCGCCTTCAAGGCATCGCGGATCACAGTCGAAGAAGTGCGCAACAGATCCGCCTGGATCCCGGCATTCAGCTCGATCGCTTTATCGAGATCGTTGTCCGATTTCTCCACCGCCTGTCGGAGCCGTGCGTACAGAGTGCTGATCTGCCCCGGAACAGTGTCGGCTTTCATCGCAGCTTTGACGGCGCCGCAGTTGCTATGCCCCAGAACCAGAATCACTTTGACCCCGAGAACAGCCACTCCGTATTCCAGGCTGGCAATAATCTCAGGTGTAACGATATTGCCCGCAAGTCGAGTGACGAAGAGATGGCCAATGGTCTGGTCAAAGATAAGCTCCACAGGCACGCGCGAATCGGCACAGGCTAGCACCGCCGCAAAGGGTTCCTGCTTGTCCGCGGTCTTCTCTTTCAGGATCGTCAGATCATGGCTGATCGAAGTCAGCTTGCTCTCGGCGAAGCGTTGATTCCCCTCGCGCAATTCCTTCAGAGCCGCGTCGGGTGTCAACGTGGTTTGGGCGTGCATGTTTCCAGCATCAAAAAACTCAATTCCAGCCAGCGAAGCCGTTCCGGCAACAGCACCCGACAAGGCTGTTTTCAGAAATTGCCTTCTGTCGGCAGTCAGCAAATCCATAGCGTCTCGCATAGTATTGGCCTCACAATTCGAAAAAATGCGTCTCGGATGAAAGCACAGAACCCGGAAGAGAAAAATCACCGCAGAGCTGGAAATGGGCCGCGGAAAACGGCTCAGCAGGTTGCGGATACCCTGACTGATTGCAGAGAAATTATAAGCCGCAAAAAGCGCAGGGAAACTGTCACAAGTGTCAGCGGCTGGATTTCGAGAGAAGTAACACAATTCGCCGCAGGGCGTGAATCCACAATCAATTGAAGCGTTGATTTCAAAGAAATGGTGGGCGGTGCAGGATTCGAACCTGCGACCTCCTGCGTGTGAAGCAGGCGCTCTAACCAGCTGAGACTAACCGCCCAGGGGGAAACCTGCATTTTTCACGTGCAGGCGCGCTTACCGCTCTTGTAAAACACCCTTTGTAAAGGGGGCCGGCACAGAAAAGCACCGGATGCGGTCAACTAGTTTAGAGTAACACCAGCAGGCGCATCCGGCCAACTTTTCCGGCCTGAAACCGGGCATCCGGCCGCGCCGTGTAAGCGAACGCATGTTATTTCGGGCCAGATCAATACGGGCTTCCAGCGACCTCTCCAATGAGCCGGCCGGTCTACCCGGAAGCAGGCATCCGCTCGGCGATCCGGCTCCTCCAGCCAGGACCGGCGGCGGAAGCGGCCCCCATTCCCCTTCCCGGGAAAACGCCCCGGAAGGCGATCCTGCCCCTGAGCTGGAGTCCGAAGCGAATTCAGCCAAAATGCCGCAACCTTCCCATCCAGGTGGGGTTACAGAAAATATGGCTACCCTGACCATCAATCCGGTTGTGGGAGCGAGCAGCGCTATAGGCTCGGCGGCTGGCCCAAACGTGGGTGGCGCGCACATCACTCCTGAGGCGCTCGACCCCTCCAGCGACGCCGCGATTATGCTTCGCGTAGCCGCCGGCGATGACTCAGGCTTTAATTACCTGGTAACCAAGTATCACCGGGCCATGGTGCACTTCCTGTTTCGCATGGTGCGCACCCAGGCAGTGGCAGAAGAACTGGCGCAGGAAGTCTTCCTCCGGGTCTACCGCTCGCGGGAGAGCTATCGCGCCGAAGCGAAGTTTACGACCTGGCTGTACCGCATCGCCACCAACCTGGCGGTGAACCACGCGCGCGATACCCGGCACGAGCGCGCGGCGCAGAATGTCTATCTCGATGTGCCGGATGAAGAGACGGGCGCGACGCCGGAGGTAGCCGACGACGAACTCAACGTGGAGCAGCGGATTCTGCGCGATGAGCGCATGGCCGCCATTCGCAGTCACGTACAGGCACTGCCGGAACGTCAGCGCATGGCCGTGCTGATGCACAAGTACCAGGGGCTCGACTATCGCCAGATTGGCGAAGTGCTTAAGCTGAGCGAGTCAGCCACAAAGTCGTTGTTGTTTCGCGCCTACCAGACGTTGCGCGAGAAGTTGAAGGATTTCGTATAACCGGGGCAGGTAGAAAGCTGGATTGGGCCATTGTTTGGGCGGGTTTATCTGGAATATTTTGGGGAAGTGGGGTGGTTATGATGGAAAACAAAACCATGTGCGAGGGAATGGAGACGAAGCTGGCCGATTTGCTGCTCGATCCTGAAGCCGCGCCCGCGGCTGTAAAAGCCCACGTAGATGCATGCGAAGGCTGCCGCGAGGAGCTTGCGGCCCTGCGTGCCACCATGGGAGCTATGGACGCATGGCAGGCAACCGAGCCGAATCCCTATTTCATGACCCGCTTTGAAGCGCGCCTGCGCGAGGAGAAAGCTGCTCCCCGCGCCGGTTGGCTGAGTCGCACGTTTGCCAGCCTACAGGACCGCTGGCTGCTCAGCCCGCAGCAACTGCATGCACGTCCGATGGCCGCCATGGCGCTTACCGTGGCCGTACTTGTCGGCGGCGGAGCGTACTTGAATTCGTATTGGGAACAGCCGCCCGCGTCCACACCGCAGACGGCAGTAGTGCACGATTTGGAGACACTGGACTCGAACGCACAGTTGCTCGATCAGCTTGAGTCCATCTCGGCCGATTCGCAGGATAACGCTCCGTCGGAAAATTGATCTGGAGTCATAGGAAGGTTCAACGGGAGAAGGGAAGTGACTATCGCCGCCCATGCAAACATTGCGCGCCGCGCGCTCCGGGCAGTTGCCGGAACCGTGGTGATGGCGGCGTTGTGTCTCTCCCCGGCCTGGGCTCGCGGCGGAACGCGCGCAGACGGCTGGGCTGGCTTCCAGCATTCCGCCCCGCATGCCTCCGCTCCGCATTCTGCTCCCGCGCCGCGCAACCCCGCGCCGCGTCAGCAGCCTCAGCCGCGCAGCGGAAACGTCCCGCATGCGCCGGGCATTCCGCAAAGCCATTCGCAGCAGCCCGGTCGCCAGCCCGGCCAGTATCCTTACTCCGGCGCAACCCCACAGCGCCCGGCCTATCCGAATGCCCAGGGATACCCTAGCTATCCTTCAGCCCGCCCCGCCTATCCAGGTGCGAACCCCGGCGCATATCGTTCGCCGTATGGCGCTAACAATGCGCCCGCAGGCCATCTGCAATCCTGGCTGAACGACCATCGCAATATCCCCGTGCAGAACCAGGAAAAAATTCTACGCAACGATCCCGGCTTCCAGCGCTTGCCTGCCGGCGAGCAGCAGCGTCTCATTCAGCAGTTGCACAACGTCAACGGCATGGATGAAGCCGAGCGCCAGCGCCGCCTCGCGCGCAATGAAATGCTCGAGCGGCTCAGCCCGCAGGACCGCATGCGTGTGAACCAGTCCGCCCAGTCATGGAGAGCGCTTCCCGCAGATCGTCAGAACGTGATGCGGAATGCTTTCCACGATCTGCGCTCCGTGCCGCCAGACCAGCGCGCAACGGTGCTCAACTCGGCCCGCTATCAGAGCCAGTTCAATCCACAGGAGCGCGGGATTCTGAGTGACATGCTGCGCGTGGAACCCTACACACCTCAGCAATAAGCTGAAAAATAAAATGGGCCGCATCGATATCGATTGCGGCCCATCTGTTTTTACGATTCGCGCCTAAGCCGCGACCGGCGCGCTCACTTCATCCAACTCACGAATACTCGCCTCATCGAGCGTCAGATTCGCAGCTGCGATCAGATCATCCAGGTGCTTATCGCTCGTAGCGCTTGCAATCGGAGCCGTAATTCCCGGCTGCGCCAACAGCCATGCCAGCGCAACCTGCCCCGGCGTGGCCTTATGCTTGTCGGCAACACCAGCCAGCGCATCCACCACAGCAAAGCCGCGCTCATTCAGATACTTCTTCACCATGCCACCGCGCGCCGCATTCGCCGCATCTTCCGGCTTGCGATATTTTCCAGTCAGAAATCCCGCCGCAAGCGAGAAGTACGGAATCACGCCAATCTCATATTTCTCCACCACCGGCAGCAGGTCCGACTCAAACGGAAGCCGCTCCACAAGGTTGTAATGTGGCTGTAAGGATACGTAAGCCGCAAGCCTATTCTTCTTGCTCGTCTCCAATGCCTCAGCCAACCGCGCGCCCTTATAGTTTGAAGCGCCGATATACCGCACCTTGCCGGCCTTCACCAGCTTGTCGAAAGCATGCAGCGTCTCTTCCAGCGGCGTAGCCTCATCATCCTTGTGCGCCTGATACAGATCGATGTAATCCGTCTGCAGCCGTTTCAATGAAGCATCCACCGCCTGCGCAATGTACGCCGGGCTCAGTCCCTGCTTGCCATCGCCAAGATCCATGCCAACTTTCGTCGCGAGAATCACATCCTTGCGACGGCCGGTCTTTGCAAACCACCGTCCGATAATCGTCTCCGACTCGCCGCCCACATGTCCCGGCACCCATTTCGAATACACATCCGCCGTATCGATAAAGTTCAGTCCCGCATCCACCGCCCGATCCAGCTGATGGAAGGTATCCGCCTCTGAGAGCGTCCAGCCAAAAACATTTCCGCCTAATGTAATAAGCGATACTTCAGGTCCATTGCCGCCAAGCTTCCGCTTTTGCATTCGATTTCTCCTCCGACCCTTATCCGATGCTACTGGCATCTGCGCGGATGCTGCATCACTTCGAATTGCGGGACAGGAGTTAGAGCAGGCTTCAGCGCCGATGCTTTCATCGAACTGTTAAATAGTGCTGCAGGATGTAAACAATCTCATATCCAAGCGCAAAAATTGCAAACGCCGCATGGAAGACCGGACGCTTGACCTTAATGGCCAGAAGGCTTAGCAAGAGAAAGATGCCAGTGCGGAGTTCGTAAGCCAGGCCAAGCCGTTCGTAATAGCTCTTCCCCTTGATTGCAGTGTCAACAATATCTACGACGAACAGAATCGCCATCAGCGCGAATATCCATTGCCGCCGGGAATAGAAATAGTCCCTGAATCCTTCGTATTCGTTGATCTGCTCAGGAATCAACATGGAGCACAGCAGATAAAGCAGAACAGCATAGAGCGCAACGAAGAAATACAGAGGAAAATTCCAGTCGTGCAGCTTCTCAAGAGTAAACTCCCACCACCAATAGTGAATCAGGTAAAGAAAAAGGAAACACACCCAGAGAAGATGGACCCAGTAAGTCTTGTATTTCTTTGGATGCTGAATGATATGCGCAACCCCGCGGAGCAGATGAGTCACGCTCAAGCCAACAATAATTCCGAAGAGAACTTTGACGTGAAGATATAAATCCATTCACCGATTCCTTATCAGAAAATCGAGTTCGTTGTTCTCTGCTATTGGAGTTTGCTTTTCCAGTGTTTTGCCAGGCACTCCGCTACCGATGTAGCCATCCGCGAATCTTCTCCGGAGTACTGGTTATATTTCTTGCAGGTATAGCTGAAGGCGACGTCTTTGGTTTTGGCATCGACGATGGACATGGAGACTTCATTGAACGCGCCGCTGTTCCACCATCCTTCATTCATCACGGATGCGATCCCTTGAATCACGGAGCCGTTGCTGTCCTTCCCTTGGAAGTTGACGGTGTAGTCAGCATGGGCAAGATCTGTTGTTACCGTGACTGGCACACTTTTCTTCTGTAGCGCAGAGGAAAAGTAAGCGGAGAATGAATCCTTGGGGTCAAGATAGATTTTCTTTTGTTGAGCACCAGCCAGTGTTGGAAGTAGGAGCAAAAGACCCGCGACCATGGTTTTCATGCGCATGAGAGCCTCCAAACTTTCGTTGGGCGAGTATAGACCTAAACCGGGTCTTTAGTTCGTAAAAATTTACAAATATCTGCGGTTTATGGTCTGGTGTCAGTGGTCTCGGCAGCATTTTTATAGGGAGCATTCACAGGAACAGAAGCTTGCCCAGCAAGCACCGGCGCAGTCAGCGCAGCAGCGAAAAGGCAAACAGAAAACGCATCCGATGCTCCTTGTAATTCGCGCCCGTCTTACAGGAATTTCGTAGAAACTGTAGCTCAAAGTCTTCAGAATCCATGCCGTCTGATATTAGTATTCGGAGTTGTCCCCGTAACTGAAACCTGGAGGCAAACATTGGAAGGCTTGAATCCCAAGGTCGACGTGTACATCGCTAAAGCGAAGCCCTTCGCGCAGCCCATCCTCGAGCACATTCGCAGCCTGGTGCATAAGGCCTGCCCCGGCGTGGAAGAAGAAATTAAGTGGAGCCGCCCATTCTTTGTCTACAAAGGCGTGATACTCGCCAACACCTCTGCTTTCAAAGAGCACTGCAGCTTCGGCTTCTGGGGCCAGGAAATGAGCGGGCTCCTCAAGGACTCGGGCGTAGTTCGCGACGGAGCCATGGGATCGCTGGGACGCATCACCAGCGTCAAAGACCTGCCCGCAGACAAGCAAATGCTCACATGGATCCGTCAAGCGGCGCAGTCCATTGATCGTGGCGAAAATGTAAGCCCCATTGCCTCGCGCAACCGCGTAGTCAAAGCACCCAAGGCCTCCCTCGAAATGCACCCGAGCTTCACCTCAGCGCTCAAAAAGCACAAGAAAGCATCCGCAGCCTTTGAGGCCTTCAGCCCCAGTTGCAAACGCGAATACGTGGAATGGATCGCCGACGCAAAGCGCGATGAGACGCGCGACAAGCGCATAACCACCGCAGTCGAGTGGATTGCCGAAGGCAAAAAGCGCAACTGGAAGTACGAATCTTGTTGAGCGGGCTTAATCCCAGGGAATTGGAGTCGCATCGTAAACGATGATGTCAGCGCCTGCCTGGCAGCCTGCTGAGCCGCCGTAAGAAGTGCCGTTCGGCGCATCCGAACTTTGCGGATTTCCCGTCGTGTTGATCCGCACATCGCACGTCCCGGTGGGAGTTCCGCCGTCTACATTGAACGCGATGCCTCCGGGCCGGCACACAAAACGTGCAATGTGTGCGCCTGCTGATGGCACGAGCTGAATTTGAACTCCCTCAGTAGACTGCAGACGGCGGCCATTCGTGTGATCAACACAGATCTCCAACCCGAACTTGATCCCGTCGATCATGAAAAGCGATCCACCACTTTTTCTTTCGTCTCCAGTATCGGTGAGTCTCTGGTCGAAATTAGGAATACTCACGTCCTTAGCGCCAGGCGAGGGCAGCGCCGTAGCAGCACGACCTTTGACTTCGATTTTCCGGCCATCTGGGTCGCTCCAATCATCTTCAAAGAGACCAAGACTTCCATGTCCAGTGACTGCAACTGCTCTATCGACGTGATACTGCGTCACGAACCGCCTGAAATCAATTGCTGAAACATTCTCCTTTTGGACATAGTTGAAGTTCTCGTCGCCCGCCTCCCCGCCTTTCTGCACCAGGGCCATGTTGTCAATAATCACCTTTTCGGGATATTCCTTCACGCTTCCTCTTGGGCATGCCTTACGCTTTGAGTCAATTTGAGTGGGTAGGCCAGGGCAAAGGAAAACCTGCCTGCCTTGCGCATCCATTCCGTCATATGTAAAACCTACTTTCTTGTACCCCGCGCGGTCGCCCCACACTGCCTCTTGTCGGCAGTTGGTACATACCAGGTAGACATTGCCGGTAAATGTGGCGGTGATCACCGTGCCGAGGATGAAAAGCCAGTTTTTGAATTTGGAGTCTTTTGTCAAAGTACGCAGATCGTTCACGATCGTTGGAAAGAACGATATGTCGTAAGCGCCATCCTTTCCACGAAAGAAAAACTCCGGCGCCATAAAAACCTTAAGCTCGTTGTCCGGATTCATAGGATACCTGGACAGATAGCTTGAATAGGCATGGTTGATCGCAGCCTTCATCCAGGAGCAGCGCAGGGCGCGGTCCGCTTCATCCGTCATCAGCCCGTCATACTCCACAAGATTGCCTTGATACCATTGCACGCCATTTACGTTTTCTCGAACCCAGAAATTCGGATCGAATTTACTGGTGCCGACTTTATAGGCGATGCAGCAGGCATAGTTGTATTTACGACCCGACAAGTTAACCAAAGTTGATTCCTGCAGTGCAGACGTGCGCAGCTCCACAATCTCCTTGGGAAGCGGGTAGGTCGAATCTCTCTTCCAAAGTTTTTCAAAGGCGTTGACCTTTTCAACAATAGATAGCGCCATATTCCGCTTCGTCATTGGGCTTGATGCCGCCCAGTAATTCTTGATCTCTTCGGAGATCCCTTCCCGGGCAACCTTAGCCCCAATCGGCCAGTTCTGGCTGAACATCTTGTAACGGTTTTGCCAGTCCATGTAGGTAGGAATGCTCATGGGTTCGCTCTCTCTCAATTCAACTCAAAACAGCGCTTGGGAATGGAAGACCACGCTCACTGGTGTTGCGTGAGTCGCGAAGCAGGGAAGATTTTTTGTGAAGTATTTCGTGCGCCCGGCATTATAACAAAACCCGTGCTCACCGCGTGCACTCTCCCTTCGTTTGGCCATAGGCAGCTCTCGGCTACAATAAACAATGGGCTTAGGCCAATTTTTTGCGCTATCTTAAGCGCCATCCAGCAAGGAGTTTTACCTTATGGCGATTCCCGCCACTCAAATGCGCCCGGGCATGATCATCAAGCACAACGACCAGCTCCACCTCGTCTTCAAGGTCGAGCACCGCACGCCCGGCAACCTGCGCGCCTTCATCCAGGCCAAACTGCGCAACCTCAAGTCCGGCGCCATGTTTGAGCATCGCTTCCGCTCCGCCGACGCCATCGAGAAAGTGGTTGTCGATGAAGTCACCATGGAGTTCCTCTACAACGACGGTGACGACTACTACTTCATGAATCCCGAAGACTTCGAGCAGACCGTCATGAAGCACTCCACCCTCGGCGAAGCTGTCGAATACCTCACACCGAACATGCAGATCACGGTCAGCTACTTCGATGGCATTGCAGTCGGCATCGATCTCCCGCAGACCGTCGAACTCACAGTGGTAGAGACCGAGCCCGGTCTCAAGTCCGCCACAGCCTCCTCCGTCACCAAGCCGGCAACCATGGAGACAGGCCTCGTAGTGCAGGTCCCGCCCTTCATCAACGAAGGCGAAAAAATCAAGATCGACACCAGCGAAGGCACCTACCTCAGCCGCGCATAAATCACTCAAATAAAAAACCAGGAGCCATCGCAAACGCGATGGCTCTTTTCTTATCTCCACAAAAATTTCACAATTTCCCGCTTGACAGCTCTTTTTCATGCGCGGAAAATACGTAACAATATGGTTACAAGTAGTTCTCGCAAATCCGATCGTCAATCTCTCCGCATTTATCGCGCCATCGCCGACCCCACGCGCCGCGCCATTCTCGACAAGCTGCGCAGCGGCCCCGTTGCCGTCAATGACATTGCATCCGGCTTCCGTCAGAGCCGCCCGGCTGTCAGCCGCCACCTGCGCGTACTGCGCTCTGCAAAGCTGGTTGCAGTCCGCCGCTGCGGGCGCGAACATCACTACTACCTCGACCCCGCACCGCTGAAATCCGTCGCCCAATGGCTCGAAGAGTACCGCATCTTCTGGACCATGAACCTCACAGCTCTCAAGCATCACCTCGAAAGCGAAATCAACGAAAGCGAGACTCAAGCATGAACCTGAAAAAAGATGTACAGGCGGTCTCAGACGTCGCTAACGGACTCGTCCTGCTATCGGTTGAAATCGGTGCCGCACCGGATCGGGTCTTCAAAGCCCTCACCGCTTCTGAAGACGTCCTCCGCTGGTGGAGTGCACCCGGCGGTTACCGCGCCACTCTCTGGGAGTCAGACACGCGAGTCGGCGGCAAGTGGCGCACAGCCGGCGTCATGCCTGACGGAAAAACACATCAGGTGCACGGCGAATACACAGTTGTAGAGCCACCGCATAAGCTCGCTCTTAGCTGGAGCCCAAGCTGGGACGAGCCCTACACCACGCAGGTCACTTACACTCTCGAACCCATCGACGGTGGAACGCGCGTCACTCTGCGACATGAAGGCTTCGCAGATCGCGCAGCCGTGTGCCGCAATCACACCGCCGGATGGAGCCGCATTCTTGCGCTGCTTGAAGCCGATCTGCGCTCAGCACTTACCCCCATGGCCTACTTCCTCATGCGCCTTTTACCGCCGCGTCCCGGCTTCATGCAGAGCATCACGCCAGAGGAAATGACCATCATGAAAGCTCACAGCCAGTATTGGCGTGAGCGGCTCGTAGAGGGCAAGATCATCGTCTTCGGACCCGTTGCAGATCCGGTCGAAGGCTGGGGCATGGGTGTGCTTCGCGTCAGTAACTTCGATGAAGCCAAAGCGCTCACAGCGCAGGACCCGGCGATTCTCAGCAACACCGGATTCCGCTATGAATACGCGCCCATGCCGAACGCGGTCCACGCTTGATCTCTTCACTTCAACACGGAATGGAGAAGGATGTATGCAGCTTGCAACGCCCATCGCAGACGCAATCGACAACTACAACGCGAATGAGTTCATCCTCAACAATTGCATCCCCGTCATCACTCCTGAGGAATCCCTTCGCCAACCCTCGCCGCACTCCAATCATGCCCTCTGGATATTCGGCCACCTGATTCATTCGCGCGCTTCTGTACTCCACTTTCTCGGAGAGAAGCAGGAATGGTCACGCCCCTGGCAGCCACTCTTCGTTCGCGGAGCCAAACTTGTGGATGCATCCACATATCCCGCGTGGAGTGAGCTGGTCGCCGCCTGGCACGAAATCACTACCGCGCTGCATAAGGCGCTCGACGAGGTTCCTGGTAATGTCCTCGATAGCCCTTCTCTAGAGGGCATTCCCAGTGGTGACAAGAAAATGAGCGGCCTTGTGCGTTTCTTCGCCGCGCACGAGGCGTACCACGCAGGCCAGCTAGGCTATCTCACCGCATGGCTTGGCCATCATGGCCCCGTGGGATGATGCAAAAGAAAGAAACCATCCGGCTCCAGTCTCCAGCAGCCGGATGGGTTCTCTGAAAAGCGTATGCTCTCTCGTCCGAGCCACCGCACTATGCAAACATGAATGCCACTTGCGTCCAGTTATTGCTCATGCCAATGCACTTGGACGTGCGCATGAACGCCTTCTGATATTCCTTCCACGCAAGGTACTCATTCAGCGGTGAAGAGTACTCGTCGAAGATGATAATGTCCCCCGGCTGAAGATAGAAATCTAGCATCGTGAGCGTGTACAGCGTGCTCGAGTGCAGGTCTGAGTCGTTATTGATCACCAGCGGATGAGTGATCTTATCTTCGCGTAGAAAGGGCACAATCGTCTGTTGAAACCACCCCTTCTTCAACTCAACGCGCGAGTCATCGAAGAGGGGAACATTGCCGCTGAGATCAAAAGCGCTCTTTGTTGTCGTGGCTCCGCCCGTATGCTGCCAGTCTTCCGGCAACCCTTCAAAAGAATCAAACCCATAGAAGCGCGAATCGGGATGGTCGTTGAGCTGCATCCATTTCCGCAGGCTCTCACCCTTCCAGACTCCAAACTCCAGGTAACAAATTGCCTGGTTGCCAAGCAGTTGGCTGATGGAGTGATACAAATCAAATCGATGTGGAAACGATGGAACAGATTGTTGATGTGTCTGCTCATGCAGAAAGTCCCACATCTCTGCGTTTCTGTTCACCACATCCATACTGCGCGAGTACTTGGGCCACAAAAACTTCGCGAGGTGTTTCTGAGCGACTGGGTGCATTCAAAGGCCTCCCGGGGGATTAGGAGTTGAATTCGCAATGATTGCGATGCCAGCTACGATGCTACTCCTGTTGCGGCAGTTGGATCATGAATCTACGAAAATAAGAAAATAAACCCGCCAGGCATTCTGGCGGGTTTATTGAGTGTCGAGTTGATGTATGTTAACTCGGCAGGGAAACCGGCTTAACATCCAGAATCGCTTCAATATTCTTCAATGCATCCACCACTTCGCTCGAAACTGGAGCGTCAATCTGCACCACAGCAAGCGCCTTCACCGGCTGTAATCCGCTGCGGTCGCGTCCCAGCGCAAAGTTGGCAATGTTCACGCCGTGTTCCCCCAGCGTGGTGCCAATCTTTCCAATCGCGCCCGGCACATCCAGGTTGCGGCATACAAGCAGGTTGCCTTCCAGCGGAGCTTCCACATCGATGCCGTCAAATTCCAAGAGCCGCGGCTGTTCTCCGTGAATCACCGTTGCCGTTGCGTGCGTCGTGCCTGCGGCAGAGCGCAGCTCCACCGCCAGCAGCGTCGCCGCACCGCCACGCTGCGGAGCCTGCTTGTCCTCATGCACGCGAATCCCGCGCTCAGAAGCCACGGCCGCTGCATTGATGCGATTCACGTTCTCGAGCCCCTGCAGCAATCCTGCAATCGCCGCATTCCGCACAAGCTCTGTCTTCGCCTCCGCCAGCGCACCACCATAGATCAAATCAATCGACTCAATCCCCCTGTGGCCCGTCTGCGCCAGAAACGCTCCAAGCCGTCCGGCAAGATCGATATACGGCGCAAGCTGCACATATTCCTCATGGCTCAGCGAAGGCAGATTCACTGCATTCTGCACTACGCCTAGCTTCAGGTATTCCCGCACCTGCCGCGCAATCTGGATTCCAACAGCCTCCTGCGCCTCAGCTGTCGAGCCGGCAACATGCGGCGTAAGAATCACATTCTCCAATCCAAAATACGCAGAATCCTTCGGCGGCTCCACGGTAAACACATCCAGCGCCGCGCCAGCCACGTGCCCGGCCTTCAATGCTTCCACCAGCGCCACGTCATCAATCAGCTCGCCGCGCGCGCAATTCACAATCCGCACGCCCTTCTTCATCAAAGCCAGATTTTTCGCGTTGATAATATTCGCCGTCTGCGGCGTCAGTCCCACATGCAGAGTCAGGTAATCGCTCTTCGCAAAAAGCTCCTCAAGCGTAACCAGTGTGATGCCGTTCTCACGCGCCACCGCCGCACTCACAAAAGGATCGGACCCGATCAGCTCCAGCCCAAAACCCTTCGCGCGCTTCGCCACTTCCAGCCCAATGCGTCCCAGACCAAGAATGCCCAGCGTCTTACCGCGCAGTTCCGTGCCCTGCAGATTCTTCTTCTCCCACTTGCCTGCATGCATGGTGGCATTCGCAGCAGGCAGTTTGCGCGCCAGCGCCAGCATCTGGCACATCGCCAGCTCGGCAACGGCAACAGCATTCGCACCGGGTGTATTCATCACCACAATGCCGCGCCGCGTCGCCGCATCGGCATCAATGTTGTCCACGCCCACACCCGCGCGGCCAATCACGCGCAGCTTCGGCGCATGGCTCATCAGCTCATCCGTCGCCTGCACTGCAGACCGCACCACCAGCGCATCGGCATCGGCCAGCGCAGCTTCCAACCCGTTCGGTAGCTTGTCATGCGTCAACACTTCCCATCCAGGCTCGGCCGCAAACACCGCCAGAGTCGCAGGAGAAACCTTCTCCGCCAGAACTATCTTCATTGCTTCTCCCTTAGCACCCGCACCACCCGGTTGCGCGTTCTCATACTCGTCAAAGCGGATACCCTCTCGCTCACACATCAGCTCAAACATCCGCACCACCGCAGCCTGCGGCTTGCCTTCGCCTCGCTCATACTTCCAGATCGAGTTCGGATGCACGCTCAGCCGCTCCGCCATCTGGTACTGAAACAGATCGAGCTGCTTGCGAGCGATCACCAGCTTCTCGCCAAACGTAAGTTCTGCCATAAAGTCCTTAAAACGCGGTTCGCGATTCGTGGTTCGCTGTCAGAGAAAGCATCGTCTACCATTCTGATCACTAACCACTAACCACTAATCACTGCTTTACCGCTTCCGCATATACCCGTTGCGCCGCCGCCACTGCCTGCCCATACTCCACCGGCAGCCCCAGTGTGTCCTTCGCAATATGCTCCGCCGCACCCAGAAACGCCACTGTGTCGAGATAGTCAAAGAAGCCCAGGTGCGCCACGCGGAAGATCTTTCCCTGCATTGTGCCCTGGCCGTTCGCCGTCACCAGCTTGAATTTCTCCTTCAGCGCCTTCACCACCGTGCCCGAATCCATCCCCTCCGGCACAGCCACAGCCGTAGCCGCCGCGCTCGGCGAATCCGGTGCAAAAAGCGTGAATCCCAGCGCAGTCAACCCCGCACGCGTAGCCTTCGCATTTACCTGCGCGTTGTTAATTAGCGCAATTCGTCCCTGCTCTAGATCACCGCCCGCCTGCCCGGCAATGTAATCCAGCGCAGCGCCAAGCCCAGCCACAAGCGCCACCGCCGGCGTGTACGCGCTCTCGCCCTTTACGGCATTCTTGCGTTCCTTGCGGAGATCAAAGTAGTACCGCGGATTCTTCGACGCATCCATAGCCTTGAACGCCTTCTCACTCACCGAAAGATAGGCCAGCCCTGGCGGAATCATCACAGCCTTCTGCGACCCGCCAATAAGAACGTCAATCCCCCAGCCATCCACATCAAAGCTCTGCGTTCCCAACCCGGTAATGCCATCCACAACCAGCAAGGTATCGGTGCCCTGCAACAACTTCGCCACACCTTCGACATCATGGCTCACCGTCGTCGAAGTCTCTGAAGCCTGCATATAAACAGCCTTGTGCTCCGGCTTGAGCGCAGCCTTCACCTCGTCCAGCGTGAAGGTCTTTCCATAAGGAGCCTCCACCACATCCGGCACGCAACCGTACGCCTTCACCAGGTCCACCCAGCGCTCGCCGAACTTGCCCGCAGTAAGCACCAGCACCCTGTCGCCGGGACTGGTCAGATTCGAAACCGAAGCCTCCATCGCACCCGTTCCCGAGCTCGCCAGCAGCAGCACGTCATTCTTCGTGCCCACAAACACCTTCAGCTGGCCAAGCACTTTCTGAAACAGCGCCCGGAATTCCGGCGTCCGGTGGTGCATATCTGCCGCCGCCATCGCAAACTGGGCCGCCGGCAACAGTGGAGTTGGACCAGGAGTGTACAAACGTGTCTTCCGAATCATATTTCCCTCACTTTGAGTGCTGATAAGCGCGTCAACAATCACATAATACACAACAGTGTGAAAAATGTGAATGATTAAATGTGAAAATTAGCTAAACTGGTTCTCAATCGCCATTCTCACCCCACACGTTCTCACCCCAGTCGATAAAATTCCCTTGGCTCGCAGGAAATCACAGATGGCCAAAGTTGTAATCGACATGTCCATGTCCCTGGATGGCTTCGTCACCGGCCCAGGCGACGGTCCACGCTTCCCACTCGGCGAACGCGGAGCGCGACGTCTCTTCGATTGGTACTTCAGCGGGCAGGAGCCATTCCAAAGCAGCATCTTCCGCCCCGATGCCGCCAACCGCCCTGTATTAGCCGAAATCTTCTCGAATGTAGGCGCCATGCTCACCGGCCGCCGCACATTCGACATCACGAACGGCTGGGGCGGCACGCATCCTGTCAACGCAATTCCAGTCGTAATTCTTACGCACACGCCTCCCGCCGTCTGTCCTCAGGGAAAGTCCGAGTTCCTCTTCATCAGCGAAGGAATTCGCGTGGCGGTAGCCCGAGCCAAAGCCCTCGCAGGAGAGAAACGCGTCGCCATCGGCGGAGCCAGTGTCGCGCAGCAGGCATTGCAGGCCGGGCTCGTCGATGAAATCTATCTCCACATCGCGCCAATCATTCTTGGCACAGGCAAACGTCTCTTCGATCTCATCGGACCGCGCGCCATCCAGCTCAGGCATCTCGACACACTCGATACGCCCGACACGCAGCATGTGCGATATGAAGTGTTGCGCAGCGAGAAATGACTTTCTAATCGATCCCTCAAAGCCGATAACTCAGAAGGTTGCTTCACTTCTGAAAAATAACTTCGTTTATTGGTGAGTAATTCCTTACTACGTATGAGATAGAAGATCGGATTTTTCATATTCCATTTTTTTAGGCAACCTAAACATGTGCTATTACCTCTTACCGTTTAGTTCGAAAGGAGAGCACAAATGCTCTGGACACTATTCATCATTCTACTTTTGGCCTGGCTGCTGGGATTCATCGGATTCCATGTCGTCGCCTGGTACATTCACATCCTGCTTGTCGTGGCGCTGGTGGTGCTTGTCATTCAGTTGATCAGCGGTCGACGTTCCATTTGATCAGGACGCCTCGGTCAAACCATGCAAGCGTAAAAGCTTGCATAAGCCAATAGTGCAGTACAAACGGAGGTAGTTGCAATGAACTCGGATCAGGTAAAGGGTAAAGCGGAACAGGTTATGGGCAAGATTAAACAGGGAACCGGAGAAGCCGTCGGCAATGACTCACTCGCGAACCGCGGTGTGGCAGAGCAGGTAAAGGGTGCAGCTCGGGAAACCTGGGGCAACGTGAAGGATGCGGCTCAATCGGAACATAAGCATCACGCAGATGAAGCGCGCGATCACGTAGTGCGGAAGACGGAAGATTTGAAAGACCGCGCCAATGCCACCATCGAGAGTCACAAGAAGTAGGCTCAGAGATCAACATATTGTCCAGATACTGTTGAAGCTCCCCTTAGTTATAAGCAATTAGTAAGACTGAGTTATTAGATCGGTAAGTAACATTAAAATCCTTGGTTCTAAGTAGCAGATATCCGGAAGGGCAATAGCTCCTTCCGGATATTTGCGTCAGGACTCTTTTTTCGGCACCTTGGCGCCCTTCTTGCGCGCCTCCGATAACCCAATCGCAATCGCTTGCTTCCTGCTGGTCACTTTCTTCCCGCTTCCGCTCTTCAACGTGCTTTTCTTCATCTCCCGCATTTCTGTCTCAATCTGTTTGCCTGCTGCCGGACTATATTTCCTGCTCGCAGACTTCTTCGCGCTTTTCTTCGCAGCCTTCTTTGCACTCTTTTTCGTCGCCATTGGTCATTCTCCCTCGGCCAGTTGCCTCAATCGAATAGAAGACTCATCGCGGCAAAAAGTTGTTCCGCGCGCTTTGCCCAATAACGAAGCCCAATAACTAGCCCCGCCAGACTCGCTACAATGATCTGTTGAGCCGGTCATCATCCGGCTTGCACTTCATAGAGAAACGGAATCACGAATGAGCGAAGCCGGAGAGCTGGAAAAGTTAGTCGATCAGAAGATCATCATCGCCATGAAAGCGCGCGAGGCAGACCGCCTCACCACGCTACGCATGATCAAGAGCGGCTTGAAGAACAAAGCGATTGAGAAGCGCGCCGCGCTCACGCCGCAGGAGAGCGAGCAGGCCCTCGCCACCATGATCAAGCAGCGCCGCGACTCCATCGAGCAGTTCACCAAGGGTAATCGCCCCGAGCTCGCCGCGAAAGAGGCCTCAGAGATCGTAATCATCGAGGAGTTTCTGCCTAAGGCGCTCGATGAAGCAGGCCTCAAGGCCATCGTTGCAGAAGCCATAGAAGCCCACGCAGCGTCCACTGGCGCAAAACCCGGCCCTAAAGACATGGGACCCATCATCAAGGCGGCCCAGGCAAAGATCCAGGCCTCAGGCCTGCGCGCAGAAGGCAAGCTTGTCAGCGATGCCGTGAAAGCCGCGCTGGCAAGTTAGCCGCGATCCTCATCCTCAATCTCATTCCGCCATCGATCCAGCTGCGGCTCCACTCGTTCTTTGAGAACCCGCACCAGCTCCGGCTCCATGAAATCGTACTGGTCGGGAATACCCAGCACAGCCACGCGCTTCCGCCGCAGCAGATAACCGTACCGGGCCTGCAGAAACTGCGCGTGGTGCTGTTCCATTGCAACCACCACATCCGCCCACTCCACAAGATCAGCCGAGACAAATGTCTCCGCATCCGCATTTGTGCCGGCCGAAGTAGCCTCAATCCCCTCGTAATGCGAGAAGACCGCCTCGGCCGTAGGGCTTCGCAGCATGTTCGCGCTGCACACAAAAAGCAGTTTCACTTCGCCGCCGCCTCCACCAGCTTTTGCAGCGCCGGCAGAAAGTCGAACTTCACCATGCCGGAAGGTTTCTTCGCATCACTCAGCAGCGCCAGCTTAGCATCCTTCCATCCCGCCGGCGGAGCCGCGTGGTCTTCGAGGTACTCAAGCGCCTCCAGCCCAGCCGTTCCCAGCTCGCCAAACTGTGTCGCCCGCGTTGCCTGGTCGTTCATCCGCACACGCGTCGCAGCCAGAGCACCAATCTCCGGAGCCGCCGCCTGCCAGCTGATAAACCGCGCCTTCAGCTTCTGAATAGCCAGCTTCGATGCCGCTCCATCCGCGCCTACCGCCGCATCCACCTCGGCAGTAATCTCCTCGCGGGAAGGCGGATCGGCAACCACGGCATCCACCAGCCGGTTCAGCGCTGTCAGCCTGTCCGTGTGCTGCTGCTGGTAGCGCTCGCCGAGGCTGGTCGCTTCCAGTACAGATGCATAGATATCCAGATCCTTGTTTTCCTTGCCCGCCAGGCTCCGCCGCATCTTTTGCGGACCGCTGATGTGAGTGATCCCCACATCCTCCAGCTCGTACGATGCAATCCGCAGGCGCCGATACATATCCGCCACATCGCGATCCGACTGCGGCGACCAGAAGCGCTCAGCAATCGCCAGCGTCCGCGGCCACACCCGCGAGTCCACGGTTTCGGAATAGATATGCTCGGCCCACATCGCCACCTCGCCGCCCAGAATCAGCCTCTGCTGTTCCGGCGTCAGCTTCGTGTCGGCGGGAATGGGGTCAGCCAGAAACATCACTTCGTTCGTCTTCTGCGCATCCAGATAATAGGGAGCCGAAAGAATTCCCGTATACCCCTGCGACGCGCCTTCCGAAAGGGATTTCTCCCCTCGCCAGCTTTGGATCATGATGTCCTTCGGCAGCGATGGCTGCAGAATCTCATCCCATCCCATCATCTTCTTGCCATGCTTCGTCAAAATCGGCAGCAGCCGCTGATTGAAATACGCCTGCAGCTCTTCCGACTTCTTGAATCCCTGCTTATCCATGAAGGCCTTGATCTGCGGATTCTCCAGCCATCCCTTGCCCTTGGTCTCATCACCGCCAATATGGAAGTAAGCATCCGGGAAGATCGCGCCCATCTCGCCAATGAATCCGTCGAGAAACTTGTAGGTCTTCTCGTTGCTCGGGTCCAGTTCCGCCTGCGGAATTCCAAACACCATCGACAGCTGCTTGATATCCTCGCCCGCCCCAATCTCCGGATACGCCAGCAGCCAGCTCGTCGTATGCCCCGGAATATCGAACTCCGGAACCACGCGAATCCCACGCGCCCGCGAATACGCCACAATGTGCCGCATCTCATCCTGCGTGTAGAACTGCCCGTCTGACGCCACTTCCGTGAACTTCGGATAAAGCTTGCTCTCCGCCCGGAACCCCTGGTCGTCGCTCAAATGCCAGTGAAAGACATTCAGCTTCGCAATCGCCATCGCATCCAGCGTGCGCTCAATCACAGGGATCGGCTCAAAGTGCCGGCTCACATCCAGCATGAACCCCCGCCACGGGAACCGCGGCGCATCATCAATCGTCACCGCCGGCAGCCAGCATCCCGTGCCGGAAGTCTCCACAAGCTGCAGGAAGGTCTCAAACCCGTGCATCGCGCCGACATCCGTAGCCGCCGTTAGCTCCGTGCCCGTGGAACTCACCGTCAGCTTATAGCTCTCGTCCTCTTCCAAACCCTGCACCGCGCCACCCGGCCCAGCCACTTTCACTGTCAGCACCGGCGCTGATCCCGCGCCATTGGTAAACTGCGCCCGCCGAATCCCGCCACAGGCCCGATCCAGCCGCACCAGAAACCGGTCCAGCGCAGCCTGAAGCCGCTCGTCGCCCTTACCCGCAACCCCGGCGTAAAACTTATCGTCCAGCGTCAGCATTCCCGATCCCAGCTGCACCGAGCGCGGCAGCGGCATCACATGAAGCGCCTTCGGCTCCTGCCCAGCAGCAAATCCTGTGGAAAAACCAAGCAGGGAAGCGAAAAGACCCGCCAAAAGTGAAAATCTGCCGAGCGCAGGAGCGATATTTCGGAGCATGTATTCCTCTGATCTGGTGGAAGTTGCCGCTTGCAGGCATTAGGAAATCCCACAAAGAATAGCAGGCCGTAAAAATAGTTCGCAATTTATGCTTGACGCCATACACTATGTGACATACAGTATTTCATGTACAGTGTGTGAGGCGCAGTACAGAGTGCCTCAAGGGAAGGATGGCAAACATGGTCTCCACAAACGCAGCGCGAATCGACACCAGTCTCTTCAATAAAGCCGCAGTGCGGGAATGGTTTGAAGCTCTCACCGGCGTATTTGAGAACGCCGCATCACAGAAACCGTCCCCGTGCAGACAGGCGGCCGCATGCGCACCGGAAGTTCACCCCGTGCTCGCTCAATTTCTCAACTGGCTACTCGTCGCCACCGGCTTCGTCATCGTGACCCTGTTCCTGACCCAATTCATCGATTGGCCCACCACGGGCGTCGATTTCCTCCTCAAAGTCGTGAGCTGGCTTTAATTCCCTCCTGGCACCTGAGGCACGAAAGGCACACAGATGACCGTCGCCGAAAACGCATTGGAAAATCTTCGCCAGGAGCTACGCCGCGGCTGTTTAGCACTCGCCGTTCTCGCGCAGCTCCGCGAAGAACATTACGGCTACACCCTGCGCAAAGCCCTCTCCGTCCACGGCATGGAGATCGAGGAAAGCACGCTCTACCCCCTCCTTCGCCGCCTGGAGTCGCAAGGCCTGCTCACCAGCCAGTGGCGAGAGGAGGAAAAGCGCAACAAGCGCTTCTACCGCCTCTCGCCCGAAGGCGAAACCATTCTCACTCGCCTGCTCGAAGAGTGGCAGACGATGAACGCCGCCATTTCCAGAATCGTGTAGCTGAAAGGAAGCCCCTCATGGATCTCCTCGAACGGTATCTCCAGGCCATCCGCAAATATCTTCCCTGGACCCTCTCTCGCGCCCGCCAGAACGACATCGTCGCCGAACTGCGCGCCAACTACGAGTCGCAGCTCGAAGAGCGCGAAGGCGGTCTCGGCCGTCCGCTGACTGAAGGCGAAATGATCGACTGGCTCAAGCAGCTTGGCAATCCAATGCAGGTGGCCGGCCGCTATCAGCCGGAGCAATACCTCATCGGCCCCACGCTCTTTCCCATGTATCTGTATGTGCTGCGCCTCGCCACATTTTGGGCGCTCGTCGTCGGCATCGGGGTAAACGTAATTATGGCCTGGACGGGCGTACCCAATTCCGCCTCCATCGCTGAAGCGATCTTTTTGCGCGGACCCGCCGCAGTTTTCAGTGCTGGCACATGGGTCACCATCGTCTTCGCCGTGCTCGAATACGTATTCGCGAAAAATCCGCGCCTGCTGCCGCGTATGGATGGCGTCAACATTGACTGGAGCCCCAGCAAACTTCCTCCGCTCGATCCAGCTCGCGAACAAGGCCGCAAACAGCCAACCTTCGCCAAGTTCACCGCTCAGGTCATCTTTGAATGGATCTTTCTCGGCTGGTTGTTGCTGGTGCCGAAATACCCATTCCTCATGTTCGGTCCCGCCGCATGGTATGCAGAGCTCGGTCCATTCCAATTAGCATCCGTTTTGTGGACCTTCTACTGGGTGGTCGTCGCTTTCAACTTTGCGCAGGTTGCTTGGAACACCGTGGATTGGACAAGCGGCGCGTGGCGCAAGCCTTCCATACTCAAGCCGCTGTTTTTCAAAGCAGGTGGCTTGCTCACAATCGGAGTGTTACTCACCGCGCATGACCACGTCTTTGTGTATCTCAAAGACCCCTCGGCAAGTGAAGCCACAAAATATACCGGCATGTTGAATCAGCTCAATCCCTCGCTCTACCTGGGCATGCAGGTTGTCTTTCTTATCGTTGCCATCCAGTTCGTCTGGGAGGTGTATCAGCAGTTCAGTCAATCCCGCAAGCCCGCTCAGGTGTAGCGTCGTCACTCACGTCGCAGCATCGCCCGCTGCGCCTCAAGAAACTGCCTCACCGAAGGATCGCGCTCCATGCCCGCAGCCACGTCGTATGCATGGAGCGCCTCCGTCGTAGCTCCTGTCCGCGCCAGCAACCCGGCCCGCGCCGCCCAATAAGGCTGATACTCCCTGATCTGAGCATGCACCCGCGCATCGGCGCTAAGCGCCTCCAGGCACGCCAGCCCCTCTTCTGCCCCGCGAATCTCCGCCACAGCCAGCGCCCGGTTCAACGCCGCCACGGGAGACTCCGTCATCGCCACCAGCGCATCATAAAGCTCCACCACGGCTTGCCAGTTCGGTACTCCCGAACGCCGCCGCTCCACATGCGCCGACTGAATCGCCGCCTCCAGTTGGTAACGCCCAATTCGTCCCATGCCGCCGGCCCGCCGCAACGCTGCCTCCGCCTGCGCAATCTTCGCTGCATCCCACCGCGTCACATCCTGCTCCGCCAGCGGAATGTACTCACCCTGCGCACCGCGCCGCGCTGCACGCCGAGCCTCGGCATACAACATCAGCGCCAGCAGCCCATAGGTCTCCGCCTCATCCGGCAGCAGCTCCGTCACCAGCTTGCATAAGTAGATAGCCTCTTCTGCCAGGTCGCGCCGAGCTGCATCGGCTCCTGTCGCATCCATCCATCCCTCGGAAAAAGCCGCATAAATCGCCGTCAAAACCGCATCCAGCCGCTCGCCCAGTTCCTCGCTCTCAGGAATACGAAAGGGAACTCCGGCATGACGAATCTTCGTCTTCGCCCGCACCAGCCTCTGGCTCATGGCCGCGGGAGAAACCAGGAACGCCGAAGCAATCTGCGCCGCATCCAGCCCCAGCACTGCCTGCATCATCAGCGGCGCGTGAATTCCCGCATCGATAGCCGGATGCGCGCACGCGAACAGCAGAGCCAGCCGCCGGTCCGGAATCTCACTCGTCTCCGCAGCGGCAGAAAGGCTCGTTGCCATCAACTCGAGCGCGTCCGATCCGGCATCACCCCGCCGCCGCCGAATCTCATCAATCAGCTTGCGCCGTGCCACCGCCAGCAGCCATGCCTCAGGATTTTCAGGAAGGTCGTTCGCAGGCCAGCTTACAAGCGCCGCGGCAAAAGCCTCCGCCAGCGCATCTTCGGCGGCGGCCACATCTCCGAAACCCGCCGCCAGAAAAGCTACCAGCTTGCCGTAACTGCGCCGCGCCGCAGCCTCCGCCATCTCTCGCGCCAGCAGCTCGTTGTCGCTCATGAGCTCCATTGTCACAGGGCGCGGCTCCTCCTGCTCACTGCGGCAGAAAGACCCACGCCCTGCTTCCGCAACCGGCAAATTAGTCGGCGGCAACCGCGGCCGTAGCTTCGCTCATCTCCCAGATCGCACGAACTTCCACCTTGCCGTGGTAGGCGCCGGGGCAGCGGCCGGCCCATGCCAGTGCTGCATCGAGATCCGGAACTTCCACCATGAAGTAGCCGCCAAGCTGTTCCTTGGTATCCGCAAAGGGGCCGTCCAGCACCTGCGTCTTGGCATTGAAGCCGGGAGCGCTGATGGTGGTAGCACTGGCCGCAGGCCGCAGGCGGTTCGAGCCTACGTATACGCCGGCCGTTTGCAGGGCCTGCGTATACGCGGCATAGGCCGCAATGCCCTGCTGCTGTTGTTCGGGAGACATCTTGTCCCACTGGGAGTCGTCGCTGTAAAGCAGGAAGAGATATTGCATGGAATTCCTCCGTAGAGAGATTAGACTTTCACTCCCATGACGTACAGAGGCGGCTCACTTCGACATCTGCGCGCGAATTATTTTCTTAAAACAGCTCGCCACCCAGGTTCGGCAGATGCTTCAGCAGGCCCAGCTCGCCCGCTACGCGCTCCAGCTTGTAGCGTGTCTGCGGATCGGGCGGCACCAGCGGCAAGCGGACAGTATCGTTCGCCTTACCCATCAGGTTCAGCACGGTCTTTACGGGGCCGGGATTTGAATCCCAGAAGTTCGCCTCAAAGAGCCGCGTAAACCGCCGCTCAATCTCGCGGGCCTGCGTCCAGTCATTCATCAGGGCCGAGCGCACCATGCGCCCCACCTCAGCCGGAGCCTCATTCGAGGCCACGCTGACCAGCCCATGCGCGCCCGCCGCAATCGAGGCCAGCGCCAGCTCGTCCTCGCCGCTGAAGATCTTGAAGCCGCGCCGAAGCAGGTGCGCCAACTGCGTAATCTGCGCCACTTTGCCGCTCGATTCCTTGATGCCCTGGATATTCGGCGCATCTCCGGCCAGCCGCGCCACCGTCTGCGGCTCCAGGTTCACCGCCGTGCGCCCCGGAACGTTGTATAGCACCACCGGCAGCGGATCGACAGCCCGAGCGAGGGCCAGAAAATGCTGGTACTGGCCTTCCTGCGAGGGCTTGTTGTAATAAGGACTGGAAGAAAGCACCGCGCTCAGCCCTGGGACCTGCCGCAATCTACCGGCAAGCCGCACCAGCGTACGGGTGGAGTTATGCGTGCATCCCGCCCACACAGGCACACGCCCGCCGGCAGCATCCACCACAATGCTTACTGCATGAATCCACTCGTCTTCATCCAGCGTCGCCGCTTCCCCGGTCGATCCGCAGGCCACCAGGAAATCGATTCCTGATTCAATCTGCCAGTCCACCAGCCCGCGCAGAGCTTCTTCATCTACTGATCCGTCCACCCGAAAGGGCGTAACGATCGCCGTACCACAACCTGTCGTTTCCATCACAGCCCAGTTTATAACGCGTAGCGTGACGGTCCTGTGAATCGTTTTTTAGACACAAAGGCGGCCCCGAGCCGCCGGAGTGAGGGATTCGGCTTGGCTGCGCAGGCTTCCGCTGGCCGATGGGAGCTGTTTACCATTTAAATAACAGACAATGGTTACCAGAAAAAAATTAGGGGCTGTCCTAGATAACTAGCGCAGAGCTAGAGTTTTGAGGATGGCTAGGATCCGCAAAAGCCGCTTGAGCCTGACCCAGCAGGAACGGTTGGTGGAGCACTTTGTGGCGGGCACGACAGCTCGTACCGCAGCCATTCTGGTAGGGGTCAACAAGAGCACTGCGGCGTATTATTTCCATCGCCTTCGCCAGCTCATTTATCAGGCCAGTGAAGATGCCACGCCCTTCTCTGGAGAAGTGGAAGTGGACGAGAGCTATTTTGGCGGTCGGCGCAAGGGTCTGCGTGGCCGTGGAGCGGCCGGCAAAGTGCCTGTCTTTGGTCTTTTAAAGCGTGGCGGCAAGGTTTACGCCAAGATGATCAGCGATATTAAAAGCTCGACCTTACAAGCCATCATGGAGGAGAAAATCGTGCCGGATAGCATCGTGTATTCCGACACCTTTCCCGCTTACAATGTGCTCGATGTTTCGGCCTTCAGGCACTCCCGCATCAACCATGCAAAACTGTTTGCCGATCGCAAGAACCACATCAACGGCATCGAGAATTTCTGGAACCAGACCAAAAGACATATGCGCCGTTTCAACGGCATTCCCAGGGAGCATTTCCACCTCTTTCTCAAGGAATGCGAATGGCGTTTTAATACCCCAAACCCGCAAGATCAGTTAAATCAACTAAATCAATGGGTTAAACAACATCTGCGCTAGTTATCTAGGACAGCCCCTAAAAAAAATTTGCACATCGACACTCTAAACTGCTGATTCCGAGAGGATTATGGGCGATTTTCGGTGTGTTTCGATGTGTTCGCCTTTTCATCGTCTTTTTCAGTACAATCAGTGAGTTGCAGATTTTTGTCGTTACAACAGTATGTTTTCCGCAACAGGCGGAAAAGAAAGAGGCCCGGTTTTGTACCGGGCCTCTTTCTGGTGCTGATTCTGATTAAAGCACAAAAGGGGTTAATTGCATGCAAATTATCTGGTGCTAGGAAGGGGTACGAAAGTACTTGGACGAAAGTAATGTGGGCAGGGAGCGAATTTGCCTTTTGACGGCACCTGTAACCTGCCCACGGGTGTTTAGAGCTGCTCAAAGATTTCGCGGAAGTCCCACGAACCGGAGCCTTGCCGGGCCAGCCACTCCGCCGCACGAACCGCACCCAGCGCAAAGCCGCGCCGGTTGGCAGCATCATGCCGCAGCTCGATCAGATCCACGTCCGACTTGGCTGTAACAATATGTTCCCCGCTCGCGTCGCCCTCACGCAACGAGTCCACAGGAATCTCCACCCCGGGATGCTTCGCGGAAAGAATCTCCTTGAGCGTAATGGCCGTACCGGAAGGCGCATCGACCTTGGTAGCGTGATGCGTCTCGCGGATCGAAAACGCATAGCCGTCCAGTTTGGCCAGCTCCTCGGTCAGCCGAAAGAGCTTCTGCACGCCGATGGAGAAGTTGGTTCCATAGAGCAGGGAGCCGCCGCGAGAGGTCTTCGCGCGCAACTCATTCAGCGCTCCATGCCAGCCGGTAGTGCCCACAACAATCTTGCCGCCGAGTGCCAGCACCGCGCGAATGTTTTGCACCGCCGACTCGGCACTGGTGAAATCAATCACCACGTCCACACCTGCCAGCGTCGGCCCGGTAATCGATGCCGCATCCCGATTTTCGCGAAGGTCCAGCACGCGGACGCCATGCCCGCGCTCGCGAGCGACCTCTGCCACCAGACTGCCCGTTTTGCCCTTACCCAGTACGAGAAACAACATGAATTCAGCTCCCGGAAGCTAGAGGCTGACAGCGGCCTTGCGCGCTTCCACATCGAAAATTTCCGGATCAGGATTCTGGAAGAACGTTGCATGAAGCGAGCGAACCGCCTCATCCGCATCTTCCTCGTCAATCATGAAACTCATGTTGATTTCGCTCGCACCCTGCGAAATCATTCGCACATTAATGTGCTTTACCGCGCCAAATACCTGCGCCGCCATGCCGTTCTGGCCGCGAATATCCTCGCCCACCATGCAGACCAGCGCCTTTTTGCCCTCGTACTTCACGTCGGCCAGCTTGCTGAGGTCGGCGGCTATCGCGGGCAGCTTGTCGTTGGAGTCCACGGTGAGCGAAACCGAAACTTCGCTGGTGGAAACCATGTCGACGGCGCACTGGTGCCTGTCGAAGACAGTGAATATCTCTTTGAGATACCCGTGCGTCATCAGCATGCGGCTGGCTACAACATCGATGATGCTCAGCTTCTTCTTCACCGCAATCGACTTGAAAGGGCTCTTGCAATGGGGAGCCAGCGAAATGATGCGGGTGCCTTCATTCGTAGGGTTCTTGCTGTTGAGCACCAGCACGGGAATATTCTTCTTCACCGCGGGCAGAATGGTGGCCGGATGCAGCACCTTGGCTCCGAAGTAGGCCAGCTCCGCCGCTTCTTCAAAGCTGATGACCTTTACTCGCAGAGCGTCGGGGCAAACGCGCGGATCGGAGGTCATGATGCCATCCACGTCCGTCCATATCTCAATGGCGTCTGCATTCATCGCGCCGCCAATCAGCGCGCCGGTAAAGTCCGATCCGCCGCGACCCAGCGTAGTGGTAATACCGGCCTCGTTAGAACCGATAAAGCCGCCCATCACCGGCACCTTGCCGGCCGCGAGAAGAGGCCTGAGGTGTTCTTCGGCACGCTTCTCAATCGCAGCATCCATAGGCATAGCCTTCTGGAACTGCGAGTCGGTAAGGATGATCTGCCGCGAGTCCACAGCCTCGGCGTCTATGCCCTGTTCGCGAAAGGCCGCGCCAATCATGCGGCTCGAAAGCCGTTCGCCGTGGCTCACAATCAGGTCGGAGATGCGCGGCGTCAGCTCGAGAATCGCCGCAAGTCCGCGCAGAATCTCGTCGAGCGCGTCGAACTTGGCATCGATCCACTTCTGCAGCTCGGCGGTTTCTTTGGCATCCTTCACCAGCGCTGCGGCCGTATCCCTGTGGCGGCAGCGCAAGCGCGAGCTGATGGAAAGCGCGCCGGTCTTGTCGCCCGCCGCAGCCGATGCACCGGCACGCAGCAGCTGGTCGGTCACCTTGGCCATGGCACTCACCACGACAACAGGCTTCTTGCCTGCAGCCACACGTCCCGCCACAATGGCGGCAGTACGAGTAATAGCCGCCGGGTCCTCCACCGACGTGCCGCCAAACTTCATCACCACCAGGCTCATGCGCGCTTTCTCATTTCTCCAGTTGTTTCAAGCGTGTGCGGCTGCCGCCACAGGTTCCAGCTTACCCAGGCTCGCCAGCAGTTCCGCGTTCAGAATGGCCGCGCCTGCAGCACCGCGAACCGTATTGTGCGAGAGCACCGTGAACTTCCAGTCAAGCAGTCCGCACGGACGCAACCGGCCAACCGTGACCGCCATTCCGCGCCCGCGATTGCGATCCAGCCGCGGCTGCGGGCGGTCTTCCTGCGGAGCCCACTCGACCGGCTGCTCCGGCGCCATGGGAAGGTTTTGGCCGGCCAGCGGTTTGAACTCCGCCCAGGCCGCAAGCATCTCCTCGCGCGTGGCCGGCTTCTTCAGCTTGATGGAAACAGATTCCGTATGCCCATCCTCCACCGCTACGCGATTGCAATGCGCACTCATCCGCGCGGCCAGCGGAGTTACACCGTGGCCTTCCAGCTTGCCGAGAAGCTTCAGCGTCTCGGCCTCCATCTTTTCTTCTTCGCTCTTGATGTACGGCACTACGTTGCCCAGAATGTCCATGGAAGGCACACCCGGATACCCCGCGCCGCTCACTGCCTGCATTGTGGTCACAAAGATCTGCTCGATGCCGAAGCGCTCCTCAATGGGCCTGAGCGCCAGCACCAGCCCAATCGCAGAACAGTTCGGATTGGTGACCATGTAGCCGCCGGAATCCTTACGCCAGGGCTGCTCTTCAATCAGGTGCAGGTGATCGGCGTTCACCTCGGGAATGACAAGCGGCACATTCGGCGCCATCCGGTAGGCGCTGGAGTTCGACACTACGGCGCAACCGGCAGCAGCGAACTTTGGCTCCATCTCTTTGGCGATATCGGAGTCGAGCGCCGCAAAAATGATCTTCGGCGCGCCGGCAGGCTCGGCTGGGGAAACGCGCATCTGCGCAATGCGCTCAGGCAGCGGCGTATCGAGACGCCATTTGGCCGCCTCCCCATACAGCTTGCCGCTTGAGCGATCGCTCGCCGCAAGCCACGTGATCTCGAACCAGGGATGGTGTTCGAGAAGCTGAATAAAGCGTTGGCCCACCATTCCGGTGGCGCCAAGGATACCGATTGGATATTTGGATTGCATAGAAGTGTTAAACATTCCAGTGTACAGGGAAGTGCAGGGAACAGGGAGGCGCGAACAGGGAACAGAAAGCCAAAGGCTGCAAACGGGGAATTGCAGCTCTCAAACAGGGACCAGAAGCGGAATCAGTTGCCCGCAGGCTTCACCGGATTGGCTGCACCGGCGCCCACGACCGTCGTCCACTCGCGCACATACCAGCGCTCCACAAGACCGTTGATAACATACGGATCGGCCTTTGCAAAGCGCTCCGCTACCTCGCTGGACTCGCCCTGAAAGAGCAGGATCGCCTGATCGGAGGGGTTGGCCAGCGCACCGGCGATGACCAGCTCGCCGGCGTCACTGGCTTTCCATGCCATATCCAGATGGATACCGCGAAACTCGCCGCGCCGCTCGAGATAATCCGCGCTGAGTTCATAGAAGAGCAGGAAGTGTTTCATCGTGTCCGTCCTCGATCAGGCCATCGCTGCCAGGACGGCATCGGCAAACTGAGAGGTACCCGCCGTGCCGCCGACATCGCGCGTCAGCGTCTTCTTCTCGGTGTAGACAGTCTCAATGGCCTTCTGCACTTTTTCTGCAGCGGCGGTTTCATCCAGGTGATGCAGCATGAGCACTGCCGATTGAAGAAGAGCCGTCGGGTTGGCGAGGTCCTTGCCGGCAATATCCGGCGCGGAGCCGTGGACTGCTTCAAAGATGGCGCAATCGACACCGATGTTGGCGCCGGGAACCAGGCCGAGTCCGCCGACAAAGGCCGCGCAAAGGTCACTGACGATGTCGCCGTAGAGGTTTTCGAGCAGCAGCGTGTCGTACTGGTATGGATTCATGACCAGCTGCATGCAGGTGTTGTCGATAATGTGCTCGCCGTACTGAACTTCAGGAAAGCCCTCTGAGACCTTGCGGGCGCACTTGAGAAAAAGCCCATCGGAGAGCTTCATGATGTTCGCTTTGTGGATGGAGTGAATCTTCTTGCGTCCGTGTTTGCGCGCGTAATCAAAAGCGAACTGCGCAATGCGGGTCGAGCCTTTTTCGGTGATCACCTTGATGCTCTCGACAACACCCGGAACCACCTCGTGTTCGAGGCCGACATATTCCCCCTCGGTGTTTTCGCGAACAATAATCAGGTCCACGCCCGGATAGCGGGTTTCGAGACCGGGCAGATTCTTGATGGGCCGGAAGTTCGCATAGAGATCGAATTTTTTCCGGAGCGTTACGTTGATGCTCTTGAATCCGCCACCGACAGGAGTTGTTACGGGCCCTTTGAGCGCTACCTTGTTGCGCTCGATGGAGGCATAGAGCTCGGTGGGAATGTACTCTCCATAAATCTCGAAGGCCTCAGCACCGGCTGCAAACCGCTCCCACTCCCACTTCACGCCGGTAGCTTCCAGAATGCGAACAACGGCTTGAGTTACTTCCGGCCCAATCCCGTCGCCGGGAATCAATGTCACTTTATGAGTCATTTCTTCTTCGCCTTATGCCCTTCCAGCAATCCTTCCAGCTCTTCCTTAAACTCGCGCACGTCCTTGAAGTCCCGATACACCGATGCAAATCGGATATAAGCCACCGTATCCAGCCCTTTGAGGTGGCTCATAATCAGCTCGCCGATCTCGCGTGTCGTTCGCTCGCGTTCCGGCGAATCCACCAGAAAGCTTTCCGCCGCATCCACAATCGCTTCCAGCTTTGAGGAAGCTACTGGCCGCTTTTCGCACGCCCGCAGCAGGCCGCTCAGGATCTTATGCCGGTCGAAACGCTCGCGCCTTCCGTCCTTCTTCACAACCATGTACGGAATTTCGTCGATGCGCTCGTACGTGGTAAAGCGCCGGGCGCAGCGTTCGCATTCGCGCCGGCGGCGGATTGAATCCGCATCCTTGCTCTCGCGCGAGTCAACCACTTTGTCCTGACTAAATCCGCAATAAGGACACTTCATGTTGCATTGATTCTAAACGTTGCATTTGCAGCGAAGTAATGCGTGGCGGAACCCTAGCTCAGGAATTCCGCAATGGCGTTCACGACGGCGGATTGTTCTTCTTCACGAATCTCCGGGAAGATGGGGAGCGCCAGCACCTCCCGTGCGGCACGCTCAGCCTCAGGAAAATCGCCTTCCTTGTAGTCCAGCGGTTGCAGCGCCTTTTGCAGATGCAGCGGAACCGGGTAGTAAATCTCCGATCCGATGCTGCGGCTGGTCAGAAATTCGCGCAGCGCGTCACGGCGTGCCGTGCGAATGACATATTGATGCCAGACGTGATGTGCGCCCGATGCCTCGCGCGGCAGCACAACGCCAGCTTGAGGGTAGGGGCCGGATTCTGCAAGGCCGGCTGCGCGAAAAAGACTCTCATATCGGGCGGCGGCAGCTCGGCGCGCTTCATTCCAGTTTTCAATGTATTTGAGCTTTACGGAGAGAACCGCTCCCTGGAAACCATCCATCCGCGCATTCCAGCCCAGCTCATCATGGTAGTAGCGCCTCCGCATGCCATGCTGGCGCAGCGTGCGGGCGCGTTCTGCAATCTCATCGGAGTTGGTTGTCACCATGCCCGCATCGCCGGCCGCGCTCAGGTTCTTGGTGGGATAAAAGCTGAATGCCGCCGAATCGCCCAGCCCGCCTGCCTTCACTCCATCCCACTTCGCACCCCAGGCCTGCGCGGCATCTTCGACGAGGAGGAAGTCTTCTCCGAAACGGGAGAAGGCCTTCCAGTCGACGCACTGCCCATAGAGATGTACAGGCAGAATCGCCTTTACATCTTTGCCGCGTTCGCCGGCGAGCGTTGCTTCCACGGCTTTCACGCTCAGGTTGAAGCTTTCCGGCTCGATGTCCGCCAACACGGCCCGGGCCCCGGTGCGGAGAATGGCGCTTACCGATGCAAAAAAGCTGAAGGGTGTCGTGATGACGGCATCGTTTGCGCCAATTCCAGCGGCCGCAAGGGCCAGCCATAGTGCATCTGTTCCTGACGAGCAGCCGGCGGCATGTTTTACTTCGAGTTGCTCCGCCGCTGCGCGTTCAAAGGCTTCCACTGCGCCACCGAGAATGAACTGCCGGCTGTCCAGGACTTTTGTGAGAGCCTCGATCAGTTCTTCGCGCAAGGGCGCGTACTGGCGTTCCAGGTCCAGCATCGGGACCGGGAGTGATTTTTCCATCGCCGTTGTCGGTTTGCGCTCCATCATAGGTCCGTACTCATCCTACCAGCGGCCCAGGAAGCAAGTTCTTGCTACATAAGACAATTACCGGCGATATTCGCGCGGATAGGTGCAACCCGAACCAGAGAACGACCATCCCAAAACATATAATGTTGTCATATTGCGGGGATTTCCGGCCTCGGGATTTCCGGTGCAGGCCCCGCGTCCATTTGTTTCTGTAGGTAAGACAACAAGGCATCACCAACCCGAAGAGGAACAGGAGATCGGCACATGGATAATAAGCCGGCACAAAATATTCAGGATACTTTCCTGAACACGGTTCGCAAGGATAAGACCCCGATCACGATTTATCTGGTCAGCGGAGTCAAACTTACGGGCAAGATTCGCTCCTTTGACAAGTATTCCGTGCTGCTTGAGAACAACAGCCAGGAGCAGTTGATCTTCAAGCACGCGATTTCGACCGTTGTGAGCAGTCGCAACGTGATCCACAGCGAACATCGCCCTGCTGCAACCCATACGGGCCTTGGTACTGGGCCTGCGTCGGTATCTGCGTCTTCTCCTGCAGTCGCCGGCGGAGCAGTCGCCGTTGGAAGCTAACGAGAAGGGGATTGTACTCGGCACGAATCGCGCCGAACGCGCCATTCTCGTTGGGGTAGACTTTACGCTCCGTCCTCGGATCAAGCGTGCCGGGGCGGATGGCGCGCTTGCCGCTGCACGCCTGAACGAATCCACTCATTCCGATGCGAAGGACGACAGCGCTCCGGCGGCTTCGACGCTCGGTTTCGATGCGGATGAGTCTCTGGCGGAGTTCCGGGAGCTTGTTCTTTCGGCCGGCGGCGAGATTATCGCCGAACTGATGCAACGGCGCGCGAAAGCGGATCCTGCTACGCTTGTTGGTCCCGGTAAGGTGGAAGAGATTGCAGGCATCGCCGCGTCCACAGAGGCGGACCTAGTTCTCTTTGATCACGATCTGACTCCAACACAGCTTCGGAATCTGGACGCGGCGCTTCCGTGCCGTGTTTTGGATCGCACGCAACTGATTCTTGATATTTTTGCGCGGCATGCCCGTACCCGCGAGGGGCAGCTTCAAGTGGAGCTGGCACAGCTGGAATACATGCTTCCTCGTTTGACGGGACGTGGCAAAGCAATGTCGCAGCTCGGCGGAGGCATCGGTACTCGCGGGCCGGGCGAAACCAAACTGGAGATGGACCGGCGCCGTATTCAGCGCCGCATCGATCATTTAAAGCTCAGTATCGAAGACGTTCGGCGTGTTCGACGCCAGCAGCGTCAGCGTCGCGAAGCAGTTCCCGTGCCCACGGTGGCGCTTGTCGGCTACACCAACGCAGGCAAGAGCACACTCTTCAACCGCCTTACCGGCGCGCAGGTGCTTTCGTCGTCGCGTATGTTCGCCACCCTCGATCCCAAGCTTCGCGCCATTGAGTTGCCCAGCCGCCGCAAGATCCTGCTCTCCGATACTGTTGGCTTCATCCGCAATCTGCCGCACACGCTGGTCACCAGCTTCCGGGCCACTCTGGAAGAGGTGCAGCAGGCTGAGGTTCTGCTGCACGTGCTCGACGCCGCATCCACCTACGGAGAAGAGCAAAAGGCGCAGGTGGAAAAGGTTCTCGGCGAACTGGATGTCTTGCAGAAACCGCGCATTGAGGTTCTCAACAAAATGGACCTACTGGACGCACAGGCGCGCAATGATCTTTCCAACCGGCTTGCAGCCGATCCTGAGACCCGCGCAGTGATAGTTTCGGCGCAGACAGGCGAAGGCATTGAGGCTCTTTTGGCTGTAATTGACGAAGCTCTGCACTCCGATCCGCTGATCAACGCGGAGTTCCGTATTCCGCAGCAGGAAGGCGCAGCCCTTGCGGCCATCGAAGCGGGCACGGTGATTCACTCCCGCCGGTATGAGGGTAATCTTGTGTATCTCAGCGTAACTGGCCCATCGAGCCTTGTGGGTCGGTTCCGCAGCTTCCGCATTCGTGGCTCTCACCTTGTCCAGCAATTATGACGGTCTATTTTTGAGCGGAACTAGCCGCTACGTCAGGCGCTTCTGCCAGCGTCTTTTCGCCTAAATCCACCGTTCCAGTGCGCCCGTTATCTGCAACACGCAGCACAATCCGCACAGTCTCTGTTTTGGGAGGAATGCGAGCGGTCAGTTTGAATCGCACTTCCTCCTGCACCGCGTCCGGGTCTGCCGCCGAAGAGTGCAACTGCACCGTTTCAAAGCGCGACGCCAGAATCTTCTTTCCGCGTGACAGACTCAGCATGCCCAGTACCAGATTTGCCTGCTTTATATTGTTTTCCCGGACCGCCCAGCCCAGATGGCTTGGCTTTACATGCAGCACAAAGTGCACCGTACGCGTATCGGGCTGTCGTACCACATCGCTCACAGTTAATTCCAGGGCATGGAGTGGCAGAGTTGCATCTGCCGCGTCATACATATCGATAGCGATCTGTTGTTGGGGATCCGGCGCATTCTTCGGTAGAGAAAAGTAGCCGATCTTCGTAATCACCTGCAGATCCCGCTTGCGCGTCGTTACGTGCACGTTGCGGAATTTGCCATCGATCGCCACTTGCGAAGGACGGTAAGTGAGCGTGTAGTAGTTCGAACCGCGCGTTACCGCCTCGTCAATCTCTGTGGAGAGATCGTTGCGGTTAAAAAACAGCGAGCCGCCGGTCTCTTTGGCAAACAGTGCAAAGTTCACGTCTCCTGTGAATGGCCCATTGTTAGCGTAATTCGCATCTCTGTCCATTGCCGCTGGTGACCCCAACACGCTGTGCTGAGAGGTGACCTTCAACTGTGGAAATACAACGAACAGGCTTACACGCGCCTCCACAAGCAGGTTAGCTGCCGCGTGCACATACGGGGCCCAGCCGTCCAGAACGGTTCCGTATGCGGCACGGTTGAGGTTCGGTCCGCCGCGTCCCAGCCACAACACATTTTTGCGCCCCGGCACGCCGCGGTTCTGCACTGCAATCTGTTTGAGGTTGTCAATTGATTGTCGGGCCCGCTCGCCGTCAAAGTCGCTTTTATCGAACTTGAACGCATTTGCCGGAGGGATATGATCTACTGCAAAAATCAGGTCATCGCGGTTCCGTGTATATCCCTGCACCATCTCCAACGATGTATTGGTCGCTACCAGAACCTCAGCCGGTGCAGGGAGCACCGCAGGCTGTGTGGCGAGATAGTCATGGGCCGCCTTCTGGAGTAGCGTGAACTCATCTACGCTGTCATTCAGTTGATCCAATACCAGGATCGTTGTCGGCGCCTTACTCAAGCCGCTCTCATCATTGCCTACAGGCACATGCTCCTGCGGCGCTTCAAACGAGAATATCTTCTGTGGCTGCTTCTCTTCCGTAATTGAGAAATCATCCTTCGTGAGCCCGGTAGTCACCGGATGCCTGTTCTTATCCAGAACAGTCACATCCAGGATCACAAGGGACGTCGTCAATCGCAGTGCAGGTGTGGTCTCTGTGTTGTCTTGTTGCGCCCGGCATAAATGAGCAGGGACGATTGCAAGCGCGCACGCGCAAATTGCAGTGAATAAGCTTCGGGAGCTCAGCATTCTCATTTTCTCCATCGAGCCTTAGGTCGATTGTCGCAGCTCGGTGTTCGTCATGTCACACTATGTTTGTGACCGAAAAGAATATGCCTTCCATCACCACCGTCAGCTCGCGCGAGATTTATCGCAACCAATGGATGCGGCTTCGTGAGGACGAGATTTTGCGCTCGAACGGGAAGCCTGGCATTTACGGCGTCGTGGAAAAGGAAGATGCCGCAGTCATTATTCCTATCGAAGCGGGCAATATCTGGCTGGTGGAGCAATATCGCTACACGATTCAGGAACGCGATCGAGCTGCCGCAGGGCGGCTGGGAGATGGAGATAGACAATCCGGAAGAGCTGGCGCGTGGCGAGCTTAAAGAGGAGCTTGGATTACACGCGGATTCCATGACTTACCTTGGATGGAACTGGATTGCCTATGGCTTCTGCCGTCAGAAGCATCATGTCTTTCTCGCCACTGGCCTCACTGCTACAGAGCAGGAGCCGGATGACGAGGAGCATGACCTCGTCGTTCGCTCCATGCCAGTTGCGGAATTCGAGCAGAAGATACGGGACGGCGAAATTCGTGACAACTGCACCCTGGCTGCCTGGGCCATGTACATGCTCTGGAAAGCCAAGCAGGAAGCGTTGCGCTAGGCAGTACGGTACCTTCTCCACGCTGTCACGGCCAGAATGATGATCAGGACAAGCGCGACGAGTTGAGTGATTCCGAAGACTGGCGAGGCCTGTGTGGGCGCAATGGACTTCAGGAATCCGATCTTCTCAAACGACTGTACGATCAGCACAAAGACATTGAAAAACTGTGCGATGGCAACGCCTATAACGTAGAGGCCTCGCAGCGATCTGCGCGTAGTGGCTATTCCTGCGATCAGAAGCGCAACCAGTGATAGCGCTCCGAGAATAATTCCGGGAGTAGTGCCCTTGAATGGGAAGAGAAAGCCCGTCACATCCGTGAGGATGTTGGTCACGAAAAAGACTGGGGTCCAGAAGGTATGCTTCTTCCTGCCGATGAGCGCAAACAACAAAAGAAAGCCTGAAAGGATTCCAATTAAGCTCAGAACTACGTGGATGCCGGTGAAGAGCCCTGTACTTAGTCCAAGAATCATTCGCGATCTCCTTGCATTCGTCCCGTATTGGTGGAAGGGATTTCAGAGTACACGAGAGATTTCCGATGCGCTACGAAAATCCTTTCCAGGCAAAACAAAAGCAGCGGCGCCGGAGCCGGCCACCGCTGCTGGATTTGTGTGCTGAGCCTTACCGCTCCGCGATAGGCTTCCAGTGTGTGGGATACTCAGGGCCGACATACTCCGCGCGCGGACGGATGAGCCGGTTGTCATCGAGTTGTTCAATGACGTGCGCGCTCCAGCCGGAGATACGGCTGACCGCAAAGATGGGCGTGAACAGGTCGATATCAATGCCCAGCGTGGTGTAAGTGGAAGCGGAGTAGAAATCGACATTGGCGTTCAGCTTCTTTTCGCGGTTGATGTAAAGCTCAATGGCGCGGGACATGTCGAACCACTTCGAGTTGCCCGAATCCTTGCCCAGTTGCTCGCTCATGCGGCGAAGGTGCGTGGCGCGGGGGTCTTCAGTCTTGTATACGCGGTGGCCGAAGCCGGAGATCTTCTGCTTGGCTGCCAGCAGCGCCTTTACATGCTCCACTGGATCATCGCCGGCCTTGTCAATGGATTGCAGCAGTCTCATCACAGCTTCATTCGCGCCGCCGTGCAAGGGGCCCTTGAGCGCGCCGATTGCGCCGGTAATTGCGGAGTGAATATCGGAAAGGGTGGCTGCAATTACGCGGGCTGCGAAGGTGGAGGCGTTGAGTTCATGGTCGGCGTGGAGAATCAGCGCAACATCCAGAGTTTGAGTCGCGGTTTCACTCGGCTTCACGCCATTCAGCATCCATAGAAAATTGGCTGCGTGGCTCAGCGATTTATCCGCAGGCACAATCTCCAGGCCCTTGCGGATGCGATCGTAGACGGCGACGATCATTGCGATCTGAGCGGTGAGGCGAAAGGCTTTGCGCACATTCGCGTCGTGGGTATTATCTTTTTCGTCCGCGTCGTAGAAGCTGAGTGCAGAAACTGCTGTGCGCAGCACCTCCATCGGCGTGCCGTTCGCGGGCAGGCTCCTCAGCAGATCGATAATTTTGGGGTCGAGCTCCCGCGCATCGGCAAGTTTCGTGCTGAACTCTTTGAGTTCGCTCTCGTTTGGCAGATGACCGTTCCAGAGCAGGAAGGTCGTCTCCTCGAATGTGGAGCTTTCCGCCAATTCGTGGATATCGATGCCGCGATATGCCAACACGCCTGCTTCGCCGTCAATCCAGCAGATTCCTGAGTTTGCGGCGACAATGCCTTCCAGACCTTTACCGGCGACTGCAGCGGTGGACATATCTTTTGAACTCCTGATGAGCAAGTGTGATCTTTCAATCTTTCAATCGCGCCAGGGGCGCAGAGCGGACCCAAGTGCAAGGACTTAGTTATAAATGAACGGTTCTACCGTTGTCACTGCGGGCCGCTCATGATGCGGGAACTGGCGTGCGCTTCATCACGGCATCCTTATTCCATCGCCCTCCTTGACACTATCGGCATAGCCGGTATGCTTAACAGTTCTGGAGATTTCGTACTTTTTCAGGCCACGGAGGCCCGCTTTTGCAGGTTCGCGTCTTTTATCACGACAAATGTTTCGATGGGGCCTGCTCGGCATCACTGTTTACGCGCTTTCACCGCGAGTGTGTTGCCGCAGGCGCCGCCTACGAGTATCACGGGCTTGTGCATCGCGCCGGGGCGCTCTTTGACGAGGCGCAGTTTACGGGCGATGAGAATGCCATTGTCGACTTCAAGTATTCTTCGTCGCCGCAGATTACGTGGTGGTTCGATCATCATCTTTCGGCGTTTCTGACCCCGGAGGATCATCAGAATTTTCTGGCTTGCCAGCAGGATCCGGCTTGCTCGCAGCGGAAGTTTTACGATCCGAAATACACCTCCTGCACCAGCTTTCTGGCGCATATTGCGGAGACCCGGTTCGGGTTTGATACCAGGCCGGTGGCGGAACTGATTCACTGGGCTGACATTGTGGATGGGGCGCTTTACGAGAGCCCTGAGGCTGCCGTCGAGATGGCGGAGCCGGCCATGAAGCTAACTCTCATCATTGAGTCGACGCAGGATTCGGTGTTTATTCCGCGGTTGATTCCGCTGCTGACGGAGATGCCGCTGGCTGAGGTGCTGGCGCAGCCCTTTGTGGCACAGCTTTTGCCGCCGTTGATGGAGCGGCACAAGGCGGCGCTGGAACTGATCCGGAGCCGGAGCGAGTGCGTGGATGGGGTGATTTTCTTTGATATTACCGACCATCCGCTTGAGGGATATAACAAGTTCATTCCCTACTACCTGCATCCGCAGGCCACGTATTCGATCGGTTTGTCCAAGTCGAGTTTTCGGACCAAGGTGGCTGTGGGAACCAATCCCTGGACGAAGAAGGACGCGGCGAAGCTGGTGAACCTGGCTGAGATTTGCGAGCGGTATGGCGGCGGCGGACATGCGCGTGTGGGCGCCATCAGCTTTCCGCCGGACCGGGAAGAGATGGCCCGCGAGGCGGCCGCGACGATTGTGGCTGAGCTGCGGGCTAAAAACTAACCTTTCAGGCGTTGTTGCTTTTGCTCCCGTCCGCGGGAGGAGTAAGGCAGCAGCTTTCGCCTTTACAGAAACTTTTTCCAATCGCCCACAACCACCGGGTAGTGAAGCGAGGTTTTGGCGAAATTTCTGCCGCACGTCGATTCGAGTGCAGATGGCCACAGTCTATAATTTCAGGCAATCTCACAAGCGCATTTTGCGGGGAGCGTGCTATTCGTGTCCGAGACGACGAACATCGCCGCTATGGCAGAAATCCTGTCCAACAAGCTCTTCTCCGACTTTGGTTGGCAGCAAACAGGGACGACTAATCACGACTGGCCGTGCGAGAATTCTGATCTGCACAAGCGCTCCACCCACCCGAGTGACGTTGTTTTCTTTTACGATGAGCCGTATTCCCTCACTCGCACTTACGTCAACTGTGACCTGAAGAGTTATAAAGCAGGAAGCATCACGGCAGGGGCCGTCGAATCCGCTATGGCTTCGCTATCCCGCGCACTAACCTGTGCGGAGATTAGCACCCCTTGGCGAGACATGTATGTCGATAAGAACGTGACCGCTTCGATTATCGGGCTCCTCTTCATTTACAACCACGACGGAACCTATGACAAGGACTTCGATAGCGTGATTAAGACGGTCAGCCTCGACGATGTGAACATCCCCAAAGGCTCCCGCATCATTGTGCTTGGACCTCGAATGATTCACTGGTTGAACAATGTGCGCTACGACATTGTGCAAATGAGAGGGGAGCAGATCCTTCCCGACAAACAATCATGCCGGTTTCATTACCCGGAACTTGTTCGTCGAAAGAATGTGCAACCGTTCGCACGGGCAGTCACTCTTGAGATGCTGACGGGACCATGGATCACCTTGCAATATAAAGACCAGTCCGCGCAGCAGTTTGGATATGTGATTTATTATCGCCATCGGGGCGAGTCGTCCGCAGAGTTTTTATACATTTTTGACTATCTTGAACACTACCAGATGCTTGATGCGGCTACGACTATTCGCTTACGACTACTGGATCCTGCGCCAAACGCGCCCGCACATTTTAAGCACGCGATCAGAGAGTACGTTGACGCTTACGAAGGAGGCGAAGCCAAAGCCGAATTGTTGAAAAAGATTGAGTACTCCGCAATCACGCACGTAATTCCTACTTTCTCCGAAGTTGAGGTGGGAATGATCCATGACTAAATCAATGACTCTGCTCTATTACGCCACAGATAAGGACTTCTATGATGCGCTGATGTCCTCGCGTCAGCAGTTCAGCGAAGCCTCACTGCGAGAGATTGGACGAGGGCGTGGAATCTTCTACTCTGATCGCGAAGAGAGGCCTGCACTTGCAGAAGCGATTTCACTCCTAGCCTTTGGATATAGCGATGTATCGGCAATTGTTGCGGAATTTGAACGGGCTGGTAGAGGCGAGAAGTCCTCTTCTATGCGCCTTCAGGCCTCTCTGACTCGGGACGAGATTAAGGAAATTACAGACGAATTGGTTAAAACATCTGCTGCTGACGGAGAAAAGGCTACGGCCTATCTCACCGGCGAAAACGGATGCGCAATCGATGTCAAATACAACGAATTGGACCTCTCACGCACAACGCTGCGGCAGGTTCAAAGGAAAGACGCCCATATCGATGTCAGGATGTCGGGCAGTGAGATGGTTATCACATATCCATCCACTGCAAAGGGCGCTTCAATTGCGCAAGGGATTTCTAAGCGAGTCAATACCCTTCGTTCAACCGTGATCAATACCGAGGAGATTGACTTCTCCGCGTTCAATGATCCCAAAGCGAAGACGGAGTTCTTCTATCGATTGGTCACGACCTTGCCTGGATTCAAGATGGAGGACGTGACATCGGTGCGGGTTGAATCTGTACAGCGAGATGCATCCTTGCCAGCTTCTGAATTGAATTCGCAAGCCGACGAGGATGATGAAGAGGCCACGGCTGATGAATCCGAGCAAATGCTCGGGGTGGTGCGGGCCGTCGCACTTCAAGGCGAATCGCTGTTGTCGTCGCGGGAGTATGTCAACCTTCAGAAGCGCGGTTTCTTCATCAGCAAGATTCTGTGGTCCGCCAAGAGGCAGACATCGCCCTCCCAGATCGTTGAGTTCGACGCCAGTTTTAACGACCCTAAGGTCGGGTACGGGTTTCGGTATTCTGTGAGAGGGTGGTCAACGCAGAAGAACGGAACTTACACAAAAGGTTTCAACCAGATTCCGCCTACGGATAAGCAGGAGTTGATGCAACTCGTTGAAGAGCGAGCAACGGCTTTGTTTCGCGAGCTTCGAACGGAATCTCAAACTGCTCAGAACGTCCCGGGCATCCCTAAAGACGCCGATGTAGAAGCCGAAAGTCAGGAAGGCGCAGATGAAGCGATATAAGTACCTGAGCGCTGAATGGCCCATATCGATTCCGACGCTCGCCGAACGTCTGCGCGCAAATCCATTTTCTGACGACACGGGAGACGGCTTCGCCCTAGAGAGGGTAAGGAACTCTGTCATTGAAGGTCGCCACTTCGAGAAGGTCGTCGTGAGCGAGTCAATTTCGGACCCATTCGGGAAAGAGTCTACCTACGAACTGGTCACCTACCGCGATACGTCATTCAGGCTTTCTCGGACATACCCACAAATCGAGTTGCGGAATCCGCCAAGAAACATTCGGGGCTTCGTAAACCGCATTGCCGAATTGATGCAATTCAACGTCGCAGTGGAATCTCTCTCAGTCGATCCGCTTCAATGGGCCGACGGCATCAAGACTTCGGGGCAGGTCTCGGGCTACGTGCAAACGATAGACATATCCGGTGTCGCTGTCGAGGCGGAAGTATCTGCACGCTTCGGTCTGGTTGGAAAGCGAGACGTGCTGTCAGCAGCCTCCAAACTCGTCGCTAAACGAGCACATACCGTTGACCGTCTATGTATGCGGATCGTGTCCCAGCTCGGTGAACATAGCGTGATTCTGTCCGCAGCCGGGGGCGTGCGTGCGGAGGATAGTGTTCCCGAGGATGTTCTGACACTTGTCAGAGATTCGCTGCCACCGATAACTTCGCAGGCCATTTAGCGCTAAGGTCGTCCTGTTCCACTCAGAGTTTTCCCGCAAATAGCTTGGAGAGTAATGATGGATTGTGCGCATCAAATTCGCTATGCTAACTCATCCCTCAAATTGATAACCACGGTTCGTGCACACTCGAAACGGGATGATTTTCAGTATCTGCGGCAAAAACTGGTTTCGTCCGTGATAGGGCCGCGCACGTCCTGACAAACACACTTTTGGTCAGCAATCCCGCTGTCGACAGAAATCTTGTCAAGCCCTCTCCTTGTGGAAAAACTGCCCAAATGACTGATTCTAAACCGGAAAATATTTCCGAAAAGTTTGCATATCATTTTGGGTGTTTATGTCACACTAGATATGAGTAGGAAAACTAGGCCCGAATCCCACCGGATTCGGGCCTTTTTGCTTTTCAACTGATTCCTGACCTGTGTGGATTAAGGAGCCTTGCATGAAAAACCTCACCGTGTGCGTTCCAGACGACGTATATACAGCTTCCCGCGCTTACGCCAAGCGATACAACACCTCCATCTCCTCCGTAGTCGCGGACTTCCTCTTCACTCTGCGCCACCTCTCGGAATCGAATGATTTCATGAATCCACGCCGTGCCGTCGACTTCCACCGGGAACTGTTGCGTGTCAACGAAGTTGGCCGCGCCAACCTCGAACCACTGAATGACCGCGAGTTTATAGCCGTTGCGCGGCACATCATCGAGTCATCAAAATAGCTCCACAGTCTTCCACCGTTCGCGCATGAAGATCGCATAAAGATTCTCCCGAAAACTGTGGAGTACTCTGCAAACGACACGAAGAAGACAACTTGGAAAACTGTGGACCACAGGAAAGTTCGCGCCATCAGAGAATTTCTGATAGCGTGATGCATCCTTACGTAAGTAGAGGTCGTGAGTTATGGAGCAGAATTTTGCTGTGATGATTCTTGGCGGCACTGGGCAGGTGGGTGGGGCTGCTGTTGAGGAGTTGCTTGCGCTTTCTGAGTGCCGGGAAGTGGTGATGGTGACTCGGAAGCCTGTGGCGGCGCGGGAGCGGGTTCGCAATGTTGTGCTGGATACTGCTGCGGATGATTTTGCTGTGCGCGTTGCTGAGATTGCTCGCGAGGCTTTGAGCGAGGGGCCTGCCAGCGCGGTTAGTTGTGTGGGTGTGGGTTCGGGGTCGGCGCGGTGGAGTGAGGAGGAGTTGCGGCGGCTTGAGGTTGGCGTGGTGGGTGGGTTTGCGCGTGGATGCCGTGAGGGTGGAATGGCGCAGTTTTGTTTGCTTTCTGCGGTGGGGAGTAATGCTCGCAGCCGGATTCGCTATGTGCGCGTGATGGGCGCGAAGGAAGATGCGGTGCGTGGTGTTGGCTTCAGGCGGCTGGCGATTTTTCGGCCGGGGATTATTGTGGGGAATGCTCATACTCCGGCGTGGGTGGGGTGGCTGGGGAGTGTTGTGCCGGGGGCGTTTGGGAATATCGATCAGCGGGTGCTGGGGCGGGCGATTGCGGCCGAGATTGCTTTGCATGGTGGAGAGAGTGGGGAGGTTGTCCGGGAGAATGGGGCGATGAGGAAGGTGGCGGCGGAGTTAGTGGGTGGATGAGCCTGGTGGATCTGGGTTTGTTTGTGAAACCTACTTCCTTGCGGGATTGTGCATCATACGCTTGCTAGGAGAGTAATCCATGCAAGTTAAATCGATTTTGGGTCTTATGGTTTGTGGCTCGATGCTGATTGCGGCGGGATGCCGTAAGAACGCTGTCGACAAGGGTGCTTTTAAATCGGCGATCAATGATTATTACCAGGCTCGGCAGGAGTGCGTGTGGTCGACTCCGGTGAAGTTTCCGGCGCAGGTGGATGCTTCCGATGACGCTAAGACGAAGGGTTTTGATGCGCTTACGGATGCCGGGTACCTGGTGCGGCAGGCGGCGGAGAAGAAGAGATTTCTGATTGGGTCGAAGCAGGTGACTAACTACGATCTATCAGACAAGGGCCGCTCGGCGTGGACGGCGGACCAGACGCAGCCTGGGTATGGAAACTTCTGCTTCGGGCATCGCGAGGTGACTACCGTGGATGGGTATACGCCTGCGGATAATCCCGATGCGACGCAGTATGCGGTGACGTACCACTTCGACGTGGCGAGTGTGCCGATGTGGGCGAACACGACGGAGATGAAGAGCGCGTTTCCCAAGATTGCGGCTGATACTTCAGGGGACAGGACTGCGACTGCGAACCTTACGAAGACGAGCAATGGATGGCAGGTTACGAGCTTGACGCCGACTGGGGATACTACGGTTGTGAATCCTTAAGCTGGTTTTGCTGGAAGGAGCGGACCCCGATGTGGGGTCCGCTTTTTTTTTGATTAGAAGCGCGGCGGGGGTGGTGGCGGGAGTGCGGCGATCAGGTCTTTGGCGTGGATGTTGCGGCACTCGGAGACGGTATCGAAGACCATGGTCTCGGGATCGGCGTCAGTGAAGGGTTTCCAGTCGAGACCTGGCTGCGAGGGGTTACCGGTGTAGGCGAAGTTGATCCAGGAGCGGGAGACTTTGTCCTGGAGGGCGTAGCCTTCGGGGGCGTCTCCGGTGGCGACGCGGATTTGCGGCTCGGTGAGATTGTGGAAGACGAAGGCGATCTCGGAGGTGTGGAAGGATGTGACGCCGCCGTTGACGGGGTACTCGTAGGCAAAGATGTAGTGATAGACAGGTGCGCGGCCGGCCTGGGCTTTTGCGGAGAGCGCGCGGGTGTTGAAGCGATTGAAGAAGAGCACGTCTTGAATCTGCTTGCGCGGGAAGGAGACTTTGAAGGCGGCTACGATGGTATCTTTCTTGTCGCCGTATTCGGAGGTGAGGTGCTCGTCTACCTGCTGCGGGGTCCACTCGTTTTTGGGGATGCTGCGGATGTAGTTGCTGGACATTTCACTGAAGACGCTGCCGGACATTTGCGGTATGTCGGAGGACCAGTCGCAAAATTGGCGGGTGACGTAGACGTCGTCGGGAATGGGGTTCCAGCCGACGCGCTGGTTGGTGGATTGCGCGATGGAGCGGAGGGCGGCCTGGCCGGCGGCGAGGAGTTCGGCGTAGGGGATGGTCTTGAGCTTGGCGATGTCACTGCCGGTGAGGTTGAGGTTGGCGAGGGTTTGGGCGGCGATCTGCTGCTGGGTTTTGATGAGGGCGGCGGGGTCCATGTCGGCGTAGACTTCTCCGCCGCCGGATTGGGTGACGACGCGGTGGAAGAGGCCTTTGGCGGAGGGTGTGTGCAACATGCGGGCGGCTTTGCTGCCTCCGCCGGATTGGCCGAAGAGGGTGACGTTGCCGGGGTCGCCGCCGAATTGGGCGATGTTGGCCTGTATCCACTGGAGCGCGGCGAGGATGTCGGCGGTGCCGGTGTAGCGGGACTGGGCGTATTCGGGGCCGTAGGCGGAGAGGTCGAGTGTGCCGATGATGTTTAGTCGGTGGTTGAGGCTGACGACTACGACGTTGCCGTATTCGCTGAGGTTTTTGCCGTCGTAGGCGTAGGACTCCATGGATGAGCCGTTGGTGAAGCCGCCGCCGTGAAGCCAGACCATGACGGGTTTTTTGGCGGAGGCTGAGGTGCTCTGGGTCCAGACGTTGAGGACCTGGCAGTGCTCGTCTTCTACCCAGTAGCGGTGGGGGAAGACGAATTCATCGATGCCGACATGCAGCTGCGTGGGGATGGGGCAGACGGGGCCCCAGCTTTGTGCGCTCTTGATGCCTTGCCAGGGCGCGACGGGTTTGGGCTGCTCGAAGCGCTCGGCGGTGGCGTAAGGGATGCCGAGGAAGACGGTGGTTTTGCCATCACGGAAACCGCGTAGCTGGCCGCCCTGGACCTGAACTACGGGCGGGTTGTAGTTGGGGGCGGTGGTGGGGGCTGGGGCTGCGGTGGTTTCTGCTGCGGCGTGGGGCTCGAAGGCGAGGCCGGTGGCAGCGGCTCCCATGAGCGCGGCTCCTGCGCCTAGCAATTCTCTGCGGTTGATGCTGGTGGAACGCGATGGCTGAGTCATGTGTCTCCAGAATTGTATGGATGGGATGCTCGATCGTGTCTTCTGAGGCGGGCCAATCGTAGCACGGCGGATGGGAGCTTGTAAGCGGAGAAGATAAGGCTTGGTGGGGAGTGCGATCCAGTTTTATTTGACAGTGAAATGCCGCTCTTTTAATCTGACTTCGTCAACTCGGGTAGCGCTGGACGCAGGGGCCTGGCAATTACAGGTGCGTTTCCAGAGCGATGGTTGATGCGAGCTTCCCTAGCCGTTTTGGGGGAAGGCTCCGTCCAAAAAGCTACCCGGTCCTACTCCCCAATTCAACCAGGAAAGCTGCTCATCGATCCTTCCCGCATGTTGAGAGATCGCAGGACGCGATGCGTCCACGGGAGGATGTTTGTGAAGACATTTCGCAATATGAGGATGGGTCTGGTCGCGGTTTTTGTTGTGCTACTGCTTTACTGCTGTGCGCACGCGCAAGGCAAGCCGGTGATTCCGTATGGAAACAATGCGGAGGCAGGCCATTTTCTCCGCGTGGGTGAGGCAAACATTTATTACGAGACGTATGGGAGCGGAGGGACTCCGCTGGTGCTATTGCATGGCGGATTGTATGGATACATTGAGGAGTTTGGCGAGCTGATCGATGTGCTGAGCAAGGACCGGCGCGTGATCGCGATTGCCACGCGAGGGCATGGAAAGTCGGATATTGGAACGAAGCCGTTTTCGTATGCGCTTTTTGCCGAGGATGCTTATGCGGTAATTCGTCATGAGACGAGCGGCAAGGTGGATGTGCTGGGTTTCAGCGACGGGGCTGTGACTTCTTACACGCTGGCGAGCGCGCATCCGGAACTGGTGCGGCGGCTGGTGGCGATGGGTGGGCCGCGGAGGTTTACGGACTGGACTCCGGGCGCACAGACGGATTTCAAGAATACGAAGCCGACGGATGTGGAGCGCGACTCGCCGCAGTTTGTGGCGGACAGAAAGAAGCTGATGCCGCAGCCGGAGAGATGGGTTGAGTTCAACGAGAAGCTGGCTGCAATGTGGGCGGGGCCGGTGTATGTGAGCGATGAGCAGATTCAGTCGATCAAGAGTTCGACGCTGATTGTTGCGGGAGACCACGATCCTTATAACCAGATACCGAGATTTGTGGAGCTGTTTCAGCTGCTGCCGAAGGGAGAGCTGGCGATTATTCCCGGATGCGGGCATGTGGTGCTGGACTGCAAGGGAGCATTCACTATTTCGGCAGTGAAGACGTTTCTGGATCAGAAAGAAAAGTGAGAAGCAGGGCTCGCGTGTTCCCGGACAGACTGCGGGAACACGCGATTTTATGCGCAGCCTAGACTTTGGTGTGGAGGCTGGGCCACTCGGGCTTGCGGTGCTGGAGGAAGGCCTGGATGCCTTCGCGGAAGTCTTCTGCGGAGCGATGGCGGGCGTTGACTTCGATGGCGTCTTCGATCTCTTCATCGAGCCTGCGCTTGGAGTGCATGGCGAGAAGCTGCTTGACCTCTCGCATGGCCTGGGGGCTGTTCTGGATGAGGCCCTGAGCGTGCGCGTAGGCGGTGTCCATCAGCTCGTCTGAGTTTACGATCTGCGTTACGAGGCCCATGTGATAGGCCTCCTGCGCCTTGATCATGCGGCCGGTGAGGAGCAGATCGCGTGTGCATTTTTCCCCTACCTGGCGGAGCAGGAAGGAGGCAATGATTGCGGGCACGTAGCCGAGCTTGACTTCAGTGAATCCGAATCTGGACTCAGGAGCGGCGAGGGTGAAGTCCGAGAGGATGGCCAGGCCCATTCCGCCTGCTATGGCGGCGCCGTTGACGGCTGCGATGACGGGCTTGGGGAATTCGTAGAGTGTGCGCAGGAGGTTGGCGACGTTTTCGGAGTCGCGGCGGCCTTCTTCCTCGGTGGTTGCGTGGAGAGTAGTGAGATGCTCCATATCAAGGCCGGCGCAGAAGGCTGGGCCGGCACCGGTGAGGATGACTACGCGGCAGTCGCCGTCTTCGGCTTCATTGAAGGCCTGGGAGAGCTCCTGCATGAGGAGAGGACAAAGCGCGTTGCGCTTGTCGGGGCGGTTCATGGTGATGGTGCGTACTTCTTCGTTGTCTTTAATGAGCAGGTGATGAAAGCCGGGCATACGAAGTCTCCTAACGAAACTTCTTTCTCAAGGAGAAGCAAAGGATAACGCAACTGCTGTGCGCCGGACGATGACGTTCGTCACGCCTGGAGATACATTCTGATCCGGCAGCGAAATTGTACTCGGAATTTTGATGCTTGTGCGCGGCTTGATTTCTAAATGGGGGTGGAGACGGAGAGGAAGATTGGCTTGACCATGGCTTCAATTTTCGCGGCGATCTCTTCGGCGGGAATTCGGTCTGGCGTCAGATACCAATTGCGGGCTGCGCCGAAGATGGCCCAGGCAGCGGTGGTGCAGAGCAGCTTGTGGTCGAAGCCGGGAGGGATCTCGTGGTGAGCGGCGCCTTCTTCAAATATGCCTTCGACTACCGGGATGATGGATTCTTCCAGAGACATTTTCATGACCTGGCCGGGGCATTTGGTGCTTTCGGCGAGATAGTCGCAGACGCCGAGGGCGATGGCGCGGAGGGCGTCGTCGCAGTTGGTGAAGGAAAGGCCGCGGCGGGCGATGAGGCTGCGGAATCGCGCAGCCGTCATGGCTTGCAGCAGGGCGTTTTTGTCCGGGTAGTGGAGATAGAAGGTGGCGCGATTGAGACCGGCTTCATCGGCGATCTCCTGGATGGAGATGTCGCTGAATTCCTTGCGGTCCAATAGCCTGAGCAACGCCTCCATTAACATGCCGCGGCTGCGAAGGATGCGGGGATCCGTCGTTTCGACAGCATTGCCAGCCTGGAGTGTTTCTGCCATTGGAGATAAGGATAGCGCCTTCTATAGCAAAAGATGCTTAAACGACAGTTGTCGATTTATTTGAATCGACAAATGTCGTTTATACGTCATATGTTGCATAGGAGGATTTTCGATGCCCACGCTTCTTCATGTTGACTCCAGTCCGCTTTATGGGCGGTCTGTTTCCCGCCAGCTCACCAGTGCGTTTGTTGCCGAGTGGAAGGCTTCGCATCCAGACGGAAGGGTGATTCACCGCGATTTGAACGCGACTGCGATTGCGCCGATCAACGCTGAGGTCATTGGCGCTGTTTATACCCCTGAGGAGGCGCGCACGCCGCAGCAGAAGGAGCTTCTTGCGCTTTCAGACATGCTGATTGCGGAGCTTGAGCAGGCGGATGAGTATGTGTTCGGGGTGCCGATGCATAACTTCTCGGTGTCCTCGGCGCTGAAGCTCTGGATCGACCAGGTTTCGCGCGCGGGCAAGACATTTTCTTATGCGGACGGTGTGCCGAAGGGATTGTTGAGCGGCAAGAAGGCCACGTTTATCGTCGCGACTGGCGGAAATTATGAGGCTCAGGCGCCGATGGCTGCATACAATTTTGTCGAGCCGTATCTGCGGTCGTTTTTCGGCTTCCTTGGCGTGACGGATGTGACGTTTCTGACTGCGGGCGGAACGATGGTGCTGAACTATGGCCAGGATCGCGATACGTTTCTTGCGCCGCACTTGCAGGCTGTGCAGACGCAGGCCCATGCGGCTTAAAACACAAATGGTCACGCCTCCTGGATTGAGGCGCGACCACTTATGTTTTTATTTCTTAATCTGAGGGAGCGTGTTGAGTTATTTTCCAGCTTCCTTGTGCTCGACGCCACGACGGAAGAGCTCACTTACAGTAGCAACGAAGTGGACGGCTGAGGGAGGAGTGGGTACGCCGCCAGCAAGAATTTTAGCGTAAGGGATGTTCTGCCCATAGACCTTCTCAGTGTCCGACTTGTTCTGGTGAACCACATCGCCATTCAGATCGATACCTGCAAACAAGCCCTTGTTCCGTGAATAGGTGAGGAATTCGGCATTGGCCAATTCGGTTGTTGAGGCTTGTGTGTCCCTGCCTACGGGGCCGGCAGCAACGGATGCGTCTCCACCAAGCTTCACTTTGTCCTTGAGGAGATCATCCATTGCATGATGATTCATGCCGATCAAAACCAAATCTGTGGATTGTCCGCCGATCTGGAACCCGAAGCTGCCTCCTTCAAGCTGAACGAATGCGGGGGCGCTCCACTTTCCACTGTGAGTCCTGCAGCTCACCACGCCTTGTCCGTATTCGCCACCAAAGATAAATGCGCCTTTCTTAAATGAGGGAACAACCAGGACGCATGTGGCCTTGGCTGCGATATCCAGTGGGATCCCTTTGTCGGGAGTATCCATGAGTTCATGGAGGACGGCGTGTGCGGAGGCGATGCGGGCATCAATTTTCGATGTATCCTGCGCGATGGCCATAGGACTGAGGCTGGCCACTGCCAGTGTGGCAGCAAGTAAAACTTTCATTCGTCGCTCCTTGCGATTGTGCAGCATTGTGACTGGGATTTTATGGATTCTGGCTTGCTTGAACAGATTCCCCTTCATGCTTCGAGACATATTTCGCCCCTGGGGTTGGCCGGGCATTCCAAATGAAAGTGTTTTCGCATGCGAGCATGCCAGATGTGCGAGCCATATTCCATTCAAAACCGAGCGCTGCTGAAGATTCTGCCGGGTGGTTACAAGCCCAGCTCGGCTGCGCGTTTTTGCATGGCTGCGAGGCAGAAGGCGATGTGGGCGTCAAGTTCTACCCCTAGTTCGGAGGCACCCTGATAGACGTCGTCGCGGCTGACTCCGCGGGCGAAGGCTTTGTCTTTGAGTTTTTTCTTTACGCCAGCGGGTTCTACGTCGGCGATGGCTTTGGTGGGCTTGACGAGGGCGCATGCGGTGAGGAAGCCGGCCAGCTCGTCGCAGGCGAAGAGAACCTTGTCGAGGTGGGTGACGCGCGGGACGCCGGAGTACTGTGCGTGGCCGAGGATGGCGGTGCGGGTTTCGGCGGGCCAGCCGAGGCGCTCGAGCTCGCGGACGCCTACGAAGGGGTGTTCGTCGGGAGTGGGGTGCTTTTCGTAGTCGAAATCATGGAGCAGGGCGGTGGTGGAGTAGAGCGTTATCAGACGCTCGCGTGCGCTCTGGTGCTCCGGGCCGGTGAGTCCGAGGCGGTCGGCTTCAGCTTCCCCGTAGGCGGCTACGCAGGTTTCGACGGCGAGGGCGTGCTTGCGGAGGCTTTCTCCCTGGGTCCATTCGTAAAGCAGGCTTAGGGCCTGGCTGCGGCTGTATGTGTTTCCGTTATTGGGGCTTTCGGACATTGGCTCTCCAGATTCACTTTAAGGTTTACTACCTTGGTTCGCTATTACCCGAGTTGGTTCGTGTTTTTTCGGGTTTTTCCGAGTATTATAGTAGCAACTTAGGGGTGAATCTAACTCCCTAATTGACAATTATGGTTCATTTCCCCCAATCTAACCGTAATCGTGATGCAGAGATGCATTGCGGAGATCACGCTCTGGACCTCCGCACACAACCTATGGCAACAGCCGTTGTGACTATGCCAGTCGCAGGACCCGTACCGGTGCAGATGCCGGGCCCGGCTCCCGTGATGCAGATGCCAGCCCGCGAGGTTATTCGCTGCGAACATTGTCTCCTGGTGCAGTACCGCACCAAGGACTCGCTTTGCAGACGCTGCCACAAATCGCTTGATATGCCTGAACCTGCTCCCGCGCCGGGGCCTGTGGCTGTTGCCGGGGTGAAACCCGCACCGCCGGAGGCAGAGGCCGGAATGCAGGTTGCGACGCAGGTGAAGGAAATTCGCCGGGCACGCCACCTGAGCCAGCGGCAGCTTGCCGGCCGGATGCAGGTTCCGCGCACCTATATCTCGAAGATTGAGAATGGGAAGGCGATTCCGACACTGGGCTCGCTGGAGCGGCTTGCGAATGCGCTGGAGGTGGATGTTTGCCAGCTCGTGCGCGACAGCCGCAGCAAACGCGAGGAAGAGGTGGGCGCGATCTTTGCCGATCCATTCCTGGCGGAGGTGGCGCAGTTGCTGTCTCAACTCGACTCGCTGCAGCGTACGCTTTTTCTGGGTGCGGTGCGGGACAAGGCGACAGGTCAGCGGCGGACAGCTTAAGGCGCCGCTGAGATTGCGAGCGGATGGCGCGGCTGGTACAGGCCGAGCTTTCCGCCTCCGGGCAGCGGAATGGAAGAGACTGCGCCCCATGCAGCCTCCTGCACGGCTCCGCAGACTACGCCTGAATGCCCAGAAACATGGCGGAATTGTACTCCTGGTGGCGAAGACGCAGTTGTAACAAGAACTTCAATTTCTCAGTCAAATGGGGGAATTGCGAGTGAGGCCAGGTTGTGCTAGCGTCTAAGAGTCCCACTTTCTGCTGCAAAGTATGTAGCGATGTCTGTGTGGGATTCCGGCCTCGGAGCGCGACGGGAACGGACTCGACTATATTAGGCGAATTGGCGCGTATCGCCACTCTGGCCGCAGATTTCTGCCGGCCGCCCCCGAAGAGGCAATTCGATTGCGACCCGCAGGTACGTTGCGTATTCATGAGCTGACACCGGAAGAGCGCGCGATTTACAGCACGCTGAAACCGGAGTGCCTGCCGGAGCACGTTGCCATCATTATGGATGGCAATGGCCGCTGGGCGGGGTCGCGCTCTTTGAAGCGCTTTCTGGGGCATCAGCAGGGGGCCAAGAGTGTGCAGCTTGTGACGGAGACGGCTTCGCGCATTGGGCTGCCGTGGCTTACGCTGTATGCGTTTTCGCTTGAGAACAACCTGCGCAGGCCCAAGGTTGAAGTCAACTTCCTGATGCGTCTGCTGAAGAGCTACCTGGAAGGAAATGTGCAGCGCATGATGGATAACAATGTGCGCATTCGCTACATTGGCCGCACGCACGAGCTGCCGAGAGAAGTGCAGGATACGATGCAGTGGGCCGCGGAAACGACAAGCGGCAATACCGGCACGACCCTTACCCTGGCACTGAATTATGGAAGCCGTTCGGAGCTGGTGGATGCTTTCCGAGCGCTTTCCGCGGAGATGCGGCTGAAGCATATTTCGCCGGACCGGATTACGGAAGAGGATATTCATCGGCATCTGTATACGGCGCATATTCCAGATCCGGACCTGTTGATCCGCACTTCTGGCGAGATGCGAATTTCGAATTATCTTCTGTGGCAGATTGCGTATACAGAGATTTACGTGACGGATCGGCTGTGGCCGGATTTTCGTGGTGTGAACCTGCTGGAGGCGATTGCGGATTTTCAGCGGCGCGAGCGGCGGTTTGGCGGGTTGAGCGAAAACGTTGGCGTGACGGATGAGGAAGCTGAGCGGGTGAAGATTGCGGTGAGTTGAGGCTGGTGCCATGTGGCACCGAAATATGTGCCACCTGGCGGAACCGGTGGTATGATCTCAGCATGACGCGATCCGGAGCATTGGTCTTTCCACTGAAAACAAGCGGCGTGACGCAGCGGGAGCTGATTGCGCGCATCAAGAGCGGCCTGAAGTTTGGGGTGCTGGAGTCGTTGTCTTCCGCTACCGGACAATCGCTGCCGGAGCTTGCTTCGCGTGTCGGGATTCCTCCGCGGACTCTTGCGCGGCGGAAAAGTGCCGGGAAACTGAGCATGGAAGAGTCCGAACGCGTGGTTCGACTGGCTGGCTTGTATGAAAAAGTTGCGGAGTTGTTTGACGGCGACGTTATGAATGCCCGGCAGTGGATGAGCCAGCCCAAGAAGGCTTTGGGTGGGGAAAGTCCGCTGGATTATGCGGCGACGGAAGTGGGCGCGCGCGAGGTGGAGAACCTGATTGGCAGGCTGGAGCATGGCGTCTTTGCTTAGCTGCTGGCGCATTGTGCAGAGGCGATTTTCCAGCGATGCATTTACGGGTGAGGGCGCAAGGCTTTACGGCGGCCGGTGGAACAGCGCGGGGCATGCGGCTGTGTATGCGGCGGGGTCGCGGGCGCTGGCGGTGCTGGAGATGCTGGTGCACCTGGATGGGCCGCAACTGCTAGAGTCCTACCTGATGTATGAGGCGGAGTTTGCGGAGGCGCTGGTGACGGAGCTGCCGGTGGGCGATCTGCCTTCGGATTGGCGGGAGGATCCTGCGCCGGGGAGCACGCAGAAGTTGGGCGACGGGTGGATTGAGAGCGGCGCTTCGGCTGTGCTTCGCGTGCCTAGTGTGTTGATTCCGGAGGAGAGTAATTATCTGCTGAATCCGCGGCATGCGGAGTTTGGGAAGATTCGGATTTCGGGGCCGGTTAGGTTCGGGTTTGATGGGCGGTTGAGGGGCTGAACCTTATCGTTGCGGGCCAGTTGAAACGCTGGAGCCACGCAACGTCTGACGAATTTTCTCATGAGGAAAAATTCAAGAAATGAAGACTAGCAGGGGCCATTTTAGGCACGATTAGACAGTTTGCTGAAAAAGTCAGTTTTTGCATTCGGAAGCCGCAAAACCATCCCTCAGCGGCTAAAGCCGTCATTAATTTTGCCGGACTTATGGCACAGCTAAAGCTGTGCCTTTTCAAAACATCGAGTTTTTCCGCAAGCTGTAAAGTCGTGCCCTGTTACAAAGCCAATTCAAACTGCCTTTTATCAACTGTGGTCCGGCGGGATTCGACAGTGTATTCTCAACCCTGAACGAAATGAAAAGAGTTCTTACAGCACTTGTACTAATTCCTGTTGTTCTTTTTCTGGTGTTCCTCGGGCCTCGTTGGCAATGGGTCTTTACGCTGGTGACTGCCCTGGTGGCGTGCCTGGCGGCGTGGGAATTTTTGACCATGGCCCGGCAGACTGCGGCTAAGCCTCCGCGGGTGGTGGTGCTGGCGGCGATTGTGGCTCTGTTTGCCGCGGACTATCAGTGGCCCGACCTGCTTGCCCCGATTGGCGCCTGCCTGTGCCTTCTGCTGCTGGTCTATTGCGCCTTCACAAGTCCTGTTGCGCGCGTGCTTGCGGATGCTACGAGCGCTATTTTTGCGCTGGTGTATACGGGATTTACGCTTGTTACGCTGCCTGCTCTGAAGGAGCAGGCGAACGGGCCTTCGTTGGTGGTGTTTCTGCTTTGCGCGGTGTGGGCGGGCGATATTTTTGCACTCTATGCGGGCCGGACGTTTGGGCGGCACAAGCTTGCGCCTTCGATCAGTCCGGGGAAGACCTGGGAAGGATCTTTTGCTTCGATTGCGGGCAGCGTGGCTGTGGCGGCGGGGCTGGTGGCTGTCTCGCGGCATCTGCTGACGAATTGGAATTCGGTGGTGCTGTCTTACCAGGATGAGGGGCTTTGGTACTGGCTGGTGCTTGCGGCGATTGTGAATGTGGCGGCGCAGGTGGGCGATCTGGCTGAGTCGGCGCTGAAGCGGTCGGCTGGAGTGAAGGATTCGGGCACGCTGCTGCCGGGGCACGGCGGAGTTCTGGATCGCATTGATGCGCTTCTGCTGGCCGCTCCGGTGCTATGGTACGCTCAGATTATCCATTCGCATTTTTAAGGTTTAAGGCTGACTAAGGTATTGAAAAGATTAGCTATTCTCGGTTCTACCGGCTCGATTGGCCGGAGCACTCTTTCTATTGTGGAGCAGTTTCCTGAGCGCTACTCGGTGGCTTCTCTGGCTGCCGGGCGCAATGTGGAGGAGGCCTTTGCGCAGGCTGTTCGGTGGCGACCCAAGGTGGTTTCGCTGGCTACGGAAGAATTGGCTGCGGAGCTTGCTGTGCGGCTGAAGCGGGAAGGCGTTTCGGGCGTTGAGGTGGTGCACGGCACCGAGGGTACTGTTGCATGCTCGACGCTGGCAGAGGCTGATTTTGTCGTGTCGGCGATTGTTGGGGTTTCCGGGCTGGAAGCTACTCATGCGGCGATTCTGGCGGGGAAGCCTGTTGGGCTGGCCAATAAAGAGTGCATGGTGGCGGCGGGCGAGATTTTGACTGCGGCGGCGCGTGAGCGGAATGTGCCGATTCTGCCGATTGATAGCGAGCATAATGCCGTGCATCAGTGCCTGCGCGTGGGCACGCATGACGAGATCAAGACCATCTGGCTGACGGCTTCAGGCGGGCCGTTTCGGACGACGCCGCTGGAGCAGTTTGCGGGGATTACGCCGGAGCAGGCGCTGAAGCATCCGACGTGGGTGATGGGGCGGAGGATCACAATTGATTCGGCGACGATGCTGAACAAGGGACTGGAAGTGATTGAGGCTTGCCGGTTGTTTGATGTGAGGCCGGACCAGGTGCGGGTGACGATTCATCCGCAGTCGACGGTTCACTCGCTGGTGGAGTATGTGGATGGGTCCATTCTGGCGCAGATTTCTGTGACGGATATGCGGCTGCCGATTTTGTATGCGCTGGCGTATCCGGAGCGGCCAGCTTCCAAGTTGACGTTTGATTTGGCGGCGCTGAAGCATCTGGATTTTGAGCAGCCGGATTTTGCGCGGTTTCCGTGTTTGCGGCTGGCCTTTGAGGCGGCGGAAAAAGGTGGCGCTCACTGCATTGCGCTCAATGCTGCCGACGAGGTGGCTGTGGAGGCGTTTCTGGATCGGCGCATACCATTTACTGGGATCGCGGATACAATAGAAAAAGTGCTTGCGGCCACGCCGGAGTCTCATCCGGGAACGATTGCCGAGGTGCTGGCGGCTGATCGCGAAGCGCGTGCTTCGGCAGCCGAGCTGGTTAGCTGAACCCCAGAGGAATACACGCTTGTTCTTGGATAATCTTCATGGTTTTGTCGTTGCCGTCATCGCCTTTGTGGTGCTGATTGGCGTGATGGTGGTGGTGCATGAGTTCGGCCACTTTATTGTGGCGAAGCTCTTTCGCGTTCGCGTCGAGTCGTTTTCGCTGGGCTTTGGGCCGCGGCTTTTCGGCTTCAAGTACGGCGAGACGGACTACAAGGTCTGCCTGCTGCCGCTGGGCGGTTATGTGGCGATGACCGGCGAATCCATGCCGGGCGAAAACATGAAGCTCACGGCCGATGGCAAGGAAGAGATTGAGGCCTATAAGAAGGACCCGGGCGCGCTGACTTCGCATCCGCGCTGGCAGAGGATGCTGATCGGGTTGGCGGGGCCGGTGGCGAACTTCATCCTGGCGTTTGTGCTGATGGGCACGTACTACTGGTTCTTCAACGAAGAGCCCAAGGACGTGGTGAAGCAGACGGCTGTGGAGTGGGTGGTTCCAAACTCTGCTGCGGCGCAGGCCGGGATTCATTCGGGCGATATTATCAAGCGGTTCGATAACTACGACAATCCTGACTGGGGTATGGTGGGTGCGCGCATTGGCGTGAATCCCAACCAGACTGTTTCGGCTACGGTGGAGCGCAACGGGCAGAGTATTCCGCTTTCGCTGCATGTGCCTGAGAGTGCGAAGAACCCGGAGGCCGATACTACATTTGCCGGCATGCTGCCGGAGACGTATCGCGGGGCTATTGGCGTTTTCAAGGTGGAACCGAATACGCCTGCCGAGCGTGCGGGGTTGCGTGATGGCGATTTGATCGAGTCAGTGGACGGGCAGCAGTTTCACACGGTGAGCACGCTGCTGGCGTATATGCAGGCTTATCCCGGGAAGCAGATTTCGCTTGCTGTGCTGCGTGGCGGGGCTCCGATTACGTTGACGGCGCAGCCGGCTACGATCCAGGCAGATGGCGCGTGGAAGCTGGGATTTGAAGCTGCCAGTCCTTCGATGCGGATGAATCCGCTGCCCTTTGGCGCGGCGATGGCGAAGTCTGCGACGTTCTGGAAGGACAACTCATTTCTGATTCTGGATGTGCTGAAGCGGCTGTTTACGCGGAAGGTTGGAGTCTCGCAGCTTTCCGGGCCGGTGGGCATTGCGCGGCTGGCGGGACAGGCGGCGCAGATGGAAGGCTACCTGCCGAAGTTTGGATTGGCGGCGGCGATCAGTCTCAACCTGGGCATACTGAACCTGATGCCGTTTCCGATTCTGGATGGCGGCATGATTCTGCTGCTGCTGATTGAAGGCGTGATGCGGCATGATATTTCGCTGGCGGTGAAGGAACGCATTTACCAGGCGGCGTTTGTGGTGCTGGTGGTCTTCTTTGTGTTCATCATCTTCAACGATGTGACGAAGCTGCCTATCTTTATGCATGTGAAGCCGTAAAAACAGCTCTTAGCTTTCAGCCGTCAGCTTTCAGCTCGTTGCTGAGATCTGACGGCTGAAAGCTTTGGAAAGACTTTGCGCCTATGCCCGTTACTACCCGCGTCCGTGTCCGCTATGCCGAGACTGATCAGATGGGTGTGGTTTACTACGCCAATTATTTTGTCTGGTTTGAGATTGGGCGTGTGGAGGTGCTGCGGTCTGTGGGGCTGTCCTACGACCAGATGGAGAAGGATCATAAGCTGATTCTGCCGGTGGTGGATGCTTCGTGCCGGTACAAGTCGCCGGCGAAGTATGATGATGAGATTCTGATTGAGACGCGTCCTGCGTTGTTGCGCGGTTCTGTGATCAAGTTTGCTTATCGGATTTTGCGGGCGGCTGCGGACGGTGAGGTGCCTGCGCTGTTGGCGGAGGGTGAGACTGTGCACGTGGTGTGCGATGAGAAGTTTGAGCGGCAGCCGCTGCCGGAGAATTACGCGACTGCGCTTCGGGACTTGATGGAGTAGAACTCTGCGCGAATTTACGATAGCTAAGCCATGCAAAATATTTCAAAAATGTGGAAAACTCCTTGCATGCAATTAAGGGGTTTTATGCAATAGTCAAAATGAGCAGACAGAACAGCCCGATTCCCCGGAATCGGGCTGTTCGCATAAGATCACCAGCAAAAAAAGGAAAAAATCCTTTTTTTCTAAAAAGTAACCACTTTTCCGGCTTCTATGTATCAACTGGTAAACAGCTTAAATTAAATATAACGATAATTTATTCAATAGCTTAAGAGACAAATAATCCATCTCTCTTTAAACAGCCGAAAGCGGCAAACAAAAAGCGAAGCCATTAATTTCATAGCAGGGAGCCATGACACTACTCGGGATAATTGGGTAGGACAGTCTGTCAGCTTATGACAACAGCGATTGCAAAGCCGTCATGATCTTTTATGCCTACGGTCTGTAGAGCTGTTATTTGGAGACGTGGATTCGCGCCGGCGAGTTCGAGGAATCGCTGCGTTCCTTGCGTGTCCTCATCTTTGGTGTTTGCGTCGAGGATTCGTCCGTCGCGTACTACATTGTCGGCGACTATGATGGTGCCTTTGCGGGAGAGCTTCAGACTCCAGTCGAGATAAATCGGCATGCTCCGCTTGTCGGCATCGAGGAAGATGAAGTCGAAGGGGTCAGCGTTTGCTTCGTGAAGTGCGCGAAGACTGTCTGCTGCCGGGCCTACGCGGATTTCTACGCGATCCTGCACTCCCGCGGCTACCAGGTTTGCCTGCGCTACCTTTGCATGATGCGGGCTTAGCTCCAATGTGATGAGGTGTCCGTCTTGCGGCAGAGCGCGCGCCATCCATGCGGTGGAATAGCCGCCGAGGGTACCGACTTCCAGGACGCGGCGGGAACCGGAGATGCTGATGAGCATCCCCAAGAGTTTTCCGAAGAGAGGAGAGACATCGATGGATGGCAGTCCGTCTGTGCGGTTGGATTCGAGGGCTGCGGAGAGGTTTTCTTCAGGACGGATCAGCAGTTCTTCGAGCCGCTTGTCGACGCGATTCCATAAATCCTGCATGAGGCCTGCTTTCGAGGTGCTTATTTCTCGCGTGCGACGACGAAATCAGGAACCCAGAGGAGCGCTCGCTTGAAGTCTGATTCCGCGAAACCGGCGAGGGCCTGACGGGCCTGTTCGGCGTAACGTTCGGCGACTTCCATGGCGTAGGAGACAGAGCCGTGACGCTTGAGGATTTCCTGAATTTCCTGACGGGAGACGTGTTCGAAGCTGCGGTCGTCGAGGACGCGCTGAATGAGTGCACGCTCGGCGGGGGTGCCGTGATCCCAGGCGTGAATTACGGCGAGAGTTGTTTTGCCTTCGCGGAGATCGCTGGCTACGGGCTTGCCGAGGACTTCTTCGGATGCTGTGAGGTCGAGCACGTCATCTACGATCTGGAAGGCCAGGCCGACGGTACGGCCGTATGCTGCAACATTGTTTTCCTCGGCCTCCGATGCACCGGCGAGGACTGCGCCGAGACGCATGGAAGTGGAGAAGAGGCAGGCGGTTTTGCGGAAGATCAGGTCGTAGTACTCGGCCTCAGAGACAGCTTTGCCCAGCTTCTGGATTTGCAGGAGTTCGCCTTCGACCATTTGTTGTGTGAGTGCGATGAGCAGGTCCAATACGCGAAGATTTTTTTCTTCGAGAGCGACCCGGAAGGCCTGCATGTAAAGCCAGTCGCCGGCGAGCACGCATTTCTCATTGCCCCAGGTGGTGTTGGTGCTGGGGCGGCCGCGGCGGGTGCTTGCGCCGTCGATGATGTCGTCATGTACCAGGGTGGCGGTGTGCACCATTTCTACGACGGTGCCGAGACGGATGGCGCTCTGGCCGAAGAAGCCCATCATGTGGGCGGAGAGCAGAAGGACCGAGGGGCGGATGCGCTTGCCGCCGCCTTCGCGGAGGTATTCGGCGATCTCCGTGATGGTGCTGACGCTGGAGGCGGCGTCGCGGCCCAGTTCCTGCTCAATGGCTACGAGGTCGTCCCGTAGCAGCTCAAAGACCTCTCGCGCCGTCGCTATCGCCAGTGTGCTTATCATTTGTCTCCCGGAGCTGGACTGCTAATTCGTACGGTAGTTGGTGAACTGCAGATCGACGCCGAGATCTTTGCCGCGCAGCAGAGCGATGACGCCCTGAAGGTCGTCGCGGTCTTTGCCGCTGATTCTGACGGTATCGCCCTGAATGCTGGCCTGCACCTTCTTTTTGGAGTCTTTTACGATGCGGACGATTTCTTTGGCCTTTTCGCCGGGAATGCCCTGCTGGAGGGTGACTTTTTGCCGGACGCTCTGGCCGGCGGCTTGTTCCAGCTTGCCGTATTCGAGGTTCTTGAGGGAGACGCCGCGCTTGACGAGCTTCTGGCCGAGGATTTCTTTTACGGCGTCGAGCTTGTATTCGGCGGCTGAGGCGAGCTGGATTTCCTTGTCGCCCTGGAGGAGCTCGATTTCGGACTTGGAGTCCTTGAGGTCGAAGCGCTGCTTTACTTCTTTGAGCGCCTGGTCGATTGCGTTGCGGACTTCCTGGATGTCTACCTTGCTCACAATATCGAATGAATTATCTTGCGCCATGTGTGCCCTCGAAGCGGCCTGGGCAGGTGTGGCCCCAGGGGGGAGTTGTACCTATCAGTTTCCCACGAAGGGGGCTAATTGGAATAATCTTTGGAAGTTTTTCGTTGTTGCTTCGCCTAATTCCTGGATGGTTATGCCGAGCAGGCCGGCGAGGGTTTCGGCGGTGTGGACTACCAGGGCAGGCTCATTTCGCTGGCCGCGCTGGGGCATTGGCGCCAGCCAGGGGGCGTCGGTTTCTACGAGGACGCTGTCGACGGGCAGCCTGGCGGCTACGTCGCGCAGGTCCTGCGCCTTGGGGTAGGTGATCTGGCCGGCGAAGGAGCAGAGGAAGCCCATATCGAGGGAGCGGCTGGCCTGATCGTAGTTGCCGGAGAAGCAGTGCATGATGCCGCCAAGGCCGGTGTGCTGCCAGTGTTCGTTGAGGACGGTGAAGAGGTCATCCCAGGCAGCGGTGGTGCCGTCTTTCGGGCGACAGTGGATGAGGATGGGGCGCTTGCGGGAAGCGGCGATTTCGAGCTGCTGGATGAGGATTTTGTGCTGGAGGTCGTGGGGTGCGCCTTCGTGATAGTAGTCGAGGCCGATTTCGCCACAAGCTATGACTTCGGGTTCGGCCAGCAGGCTGTTTAGTTTGGCGAGGGCTGCGTCATCGGCGTCTACGGTGGAGTGCGGGTAGATTCCGGCGCTGGCATAGAGCTGCGGCATGCCGGGCTGGCCGTTGTATTCGCGGCAGATATCGAGGGCCTGGTGCATTTCGAGCGGGTTTTCACCGATGCCGATGGAGAGGACTGCGCCTACTCCGGCGCTGGCGGCGCGGCGGAGCATTTCGGCGCGGTCTTCAGAGTAGCGCGGGCTGTCGAGGTGTGCGTGGGAGTCGATGAGCAAGGAGTGCGCCTCACAAAATCAGTTGCGCGGGCGGATGAATGGCCCGCAATCCTAGATGAGTTTCGAAAGCATCAAAGTCGCGGTCGTTGTGCAGAAGCTGGTGACCGTGCTCGATGCAAAAAGTGGCAATCAGGCAATCGATAGTGCTACGAACGGTGATGCCCAGCGCGCGGAGGCTGCGGTAGTTAGATGCTGACTGAACGGCGGTGGCTACGGTTACGGATTCAAGGACCGGCATGGCATGAAAAAGGCGTTCCGTGTCCCGGAATTTGTTATCGAAGCGAATTCCATGCAGGACTTCGACAAGCACGAGCGTCGTAAGTCCGATTTCGATGATGCCGCGTGCATCCCGAAGCCATTGCGTCTGGGGAGTGATCTTCCGGTTCAGAAAATCAATCCACACAGACGAGTCAACAATGACCATTTCTTCCACCCAGATGAATTCAACTTCATGCGACAGATTTGCGTTTTGCGGCGCCTGCAGTCTGCCAGTCTGAATCCCAGTCACGATGCTCATTGGCGCGCATTTCATCCAGGTTGCCATCCCAGCCGATTCCCCAGAGCTGATCGATGGCCCGCGCCTGTCGGTCAAGCCGCACAGCGAGACGGAGAGCCTGTTCAACGGCAGCCTTTTTGGTGGTCGCGCCGGTGGCCTTCATCGCCTGCTTCATGAGCTTGTCGTCGATCTCGATGTTGGTGCGCATGATCGTGCTCCTGATGTGTAAGAATAGCACGATTTATGTGTATTGAAATACTGCCTGATTACTTCAAGCGTGAGCCTAAGGAGACGTCTTCGAGGAAGCCTGCGAGGACGGGTGTGCTGTCTGGATTATTCGGAAGCGACGCTGCTAACAGCATGCCGTTGGATTCGAGGCCGCGCATCTTGCGGGGAGCGAGGTTGGCGATGATGACGATTTTGCGGCCGATGAGTTTTTCGGGCTCGTAGTATTGCGCGATGCCGGCGAGGATCTGGCGCTTTTCGTAGCCCAGGTCTACTTCCAGGCGGAGCAGTTTGTCGGCTTTGGGGATGCGCTCGGCGACGAGGATTTGTGCAACGCGGAGATCGACCTTGGTGAAGTCGTCGATGGTGATGAATTGTTTTTCTTCTACTGCGGGAGTCGCAGGTGTGAGCGGGGCTCCGGCTGGCGCGTCTGTGGCTCCGGTTGCGAGACGCGCGCTGGCGATCTCGGGAGGAACCGAGTGTACCCTGGCTGTTTCTACTGGCGTATCCGTGTGGTGCGGAGCGGCGGTGGTTGGTGTAGTCGTATGGGCGGCTTGCGTGATTTCCGGTGCTGATGTGGGATCGACGGATGTGGCAGCGGGCGCGTGCGTGGGCTCGGCCTGCTTGCCGGATGCTGCGTCGGGTTTCGCGCTGGCTGCCGCTTCGACTGCGCTGGCATTGTTCTGCTTCTCGAGGTTTTCCATACGTTCTATCGCGTCCTTTTCTGCGCGGGGGAAGAGCGGCGCTGGTTCGCCGAATTTTGTGCCTGCCTTCAGGTCTCCCCATTTCAGATTCGTGAGAAATGCGTTCTTCGCTGCGGTCTGGATTTCGCCGAGGCCGAGTTGTTGCCAGACCCTGGTGGCGGATGCCGGCAGAATGGGATACGCCAATGCAGTGATGATGCGGATAGCTTCTGCCGCGTTGGCCAGGACGCGGGCTTGCAGTTCGGCGTGATCCGCTTCGCTGCGGTCTGCTGGCTTTTTCCAGGGAGCGTTGGCGGTCAGGTAGCCGTCGGTTTCTGCGACTAGCGCCCAGAGGGTTTTCAAGGCTTCAGAGAAGTTGAATTCGTCGAATGCTGCGGGGAATTCGACGATGGTGCGTTCTGCGGCGGTGCGCAAGGCTGCTTCGGCGTCTGTGGGGGTGCCGGCGTTGGGCACTGTTCCCTGGAAGAACTTGTGCATCATGTTGACTACGCGGCTGACGAGGTTGCCGTAGCCGTTGGCGAGGTCGCCGTTGTAGCGGCGGACCAGTGCGTCAAAGGTGAAGCTGCCGTCCTGGCCGAAGGGGATTTCGCGCAGGAGGAAGTAACGCAGGGCGTCGGCACCGAGGACTTCATCGATGGTTTCTGCGCGGACGATGTTGCCGAGCGACTTGGACATTTTTGTGTCGTCGAATAAGAGCCAGCCGTTGGCGCGGACGGATTTTGGCGTAGCGATGCCGGCGGCCATGAGGAATGCGGGCCAGTAAACGCAGTGGAAGCGGCTTATCTCTTTGCCGATGAGATGAATATCGGCGGGCCAGAATTTTGCGAATTTTTCTTTATCGGCGGGATCGTCGGAGCCGTAGCCGATGGCTGTGATGTAGTTGGCGAGTGCGTCGAGCCAGACATAGATGACGTGCTTTTCATCGCCGGGAACGGGAATGCCCCAGGAGAAGCTGGTGCGGCTTACGGAGAGATCTTTGAGGCCGCCGCGGACGAAAGAGAGGACTTCTTTGCGGGTGCTTTCTGGTTGCATGAAGCCGGGGTTGGCTTCGTAGAACTCGAGGAGTTTGCGTTCGAATGCGGATAGCTTGAAGAAGTAGTTTTCTTCGCTAACGGTTTCTGTGATGCGGCCGCAGTCAGGACACGGCGCGCCGGGCGGCACATCGACCCAGGCTTCGTCACTTACACAGTATTGGCCGGTGTAGGTGCTTTTGTAGATGTAGCCTTTGTCGCGGAGGGTGGCGAAGAGGTGCTGCGCGCCGCGGATGTGGCGGGGCTCTGTGGTGCGGATGAAGTCGTCGTAGCTGAGGCCGAGGCGGTCCCAGAGCGCGCGGAACTCGCCAGAGATTTTGTCGGCGAATTCGAGCGGGGTTTTGCCCGCGAGTCTGGCGGAGCGCTCGATTTTCTGGCCGTGCTCGTCGGTTCCGGTGAGGAACCATGTTTCGATGCCGAGGGCGCGCTTGCGGCGGGCGATGGCGTCGCAGACGATGGTGGAATAGGCGTGGCCCAGGTGAGGGCGCGCATTTACGTAGTAAATGGGCGTGGTGAGGTAGTAGTGATTGGCGCTCGGGTCGGGCTTTGTCATGGATGAAGTGCAGGGCAGACTGCCATGTTCCGCGGAAAACCCCAGCACTTCATTTTAAGGCATGGAGTTTCGTGCGCAGATTATGAGATGGACGGCAGCATACCCATGAAGAGGTAGTCGAGCGGCAGATCTGCTGTGATGCCATGGTGGCGGACCAGCGTGGCCAGCTGCGCGTAGTGGCGGATGGAGTGCGTGAGCGACTGCACTAATGCTGTGCGGCGCGTTATGTGAAGAACTCCGATGCTGCGGGTTTTGTATTCGAGCACTTCTTCCCACCATTCGTCGTCTTTTTCGAGCAACTGCTTGATCAGGTCCATGGCGCGGGTATGGGTGGCGTAGATGGCGTCGACTGAATCGTAGGGGATGGCCGAGTAATCGGTTGGTGGAAGTTCGAGGAGGCGCTCGGGGTAACGGAGTTCGACGGCTACGATGTGTTGCAGAAGCTGGGCTACGGATTGGGTTTCGCGGATGTCGCAGGGGAAGGCTAGGATTTCCGGGTGTTCGGTAAGAAGTTTCTTGAACTTGCTGGTGGTGTATTCGACGTACGCTAGTAGTTCTTCTCCTGTGAGGGCGACCATATTTGCGGCTCCTTGAGCAGATGGTAAATGGAAACTTCGATTGTTGCCGGATGCTAGAATCACCCTTGTAAATCAAAGGATTTCAGAGGATTTTGCGCGCGTGTATCTTGAACTTCAAAAGCAGCTTGCCGGGTGTTTGCGCTCGGTTCTCCAGAGCAGATTCTCGGTTGAGATTGAGAATATTCCCGTTGAGATTCCGCCGGAGCTGAAGTTTGGCGAGCTGGCGACGCCGATTGCGCTGCAACTGGCGAGGACGTTACGCAAGGCTCCGAAGATGATTGCGCAGGAGATTGTGGATGCGCTGCTGGAACTGGTAAAGGCTGGCGCACTGCCGGGGTTTGCTTCGTTTGAAGTGGCTGGTGCGGGGTATATTAATGCGCGGCTGGATCGCGGTGTTGTGGTGGGCGCGATTGCGAAGGGTGAGGATGGTTCACCCATCTCCCGTGATCATGTGCTTGTTGAGCATACGAGCATCAATCCGAATAAGGCTGCGCACATTGGGCATCTGCGGAATGCGATTCTTGGCGATACGTTTGTCCGGCTGCTGAGGGCTGCGGGGAACAAGGTGGATGTGCAGAACTACATCGATAACACCGGTGTGCAGGTGGCGGATGTGGTGGTGGGATTTCTGCATGTGGAGGGCAAGTCGCTGGCGGAGGTTCGTGCGCTGCTGGAGGAGCTGAAGGCGCGGTGGGAGCGTGTAGATTACTACTGCTGGGATTTGTATGCGCGGACTTCGCAGTGGTATGGCGAGGGTAGCGATACGGAAAATGCGGAGCGCAAGAAGTTTCGCTATGCGACGCTGCATGCGATTGAAGAAGGTGGCAATGAGACTGCGGAAGTGGCGGAGCTGATTTCTACGGCTGTGCTGCGGAGGCATCTGGAGACGATGCTGCGGCTGGATATTGAGTACGATTTTCTGCCGCGCGAGAGCGAGATTCTGCACCTGAAGTTCTGGGATGTGGCTTTTGAGCAGTTGAAGCAGACGGGCGTTCTCTATTTTGAAACCGAAGGCAAGAACAAGGGCTGCTGGGTGATGCGCAGACCGGGTGCGGAGATTGCCGAAGGCGAGCTGGATGAAGATGCGAAGGTGATTGTGCGGTCGAATGGGACCGTTACTTATGTGGGCAAAGATATTGCGTATCACCTTTGGAAGTTCGGGCTGCTGGGGCGGGATTTCGGGTACAGGGAGTTCTTTACTTATCCCGATCATGAGTGCTGGATTTCTGCGGAGCATGGTGAGGCGGAGCATCCGCATTTTGGCGGGGCGACAGCGATTTATAACGTGATTGATTCGCGGCAGAGCGATCCGCAGGCCAACGTGATTCAGGCGCTGCGCGGGATGGGGCATACGGCGCAAGCGGATCACTATACACACTTCAGCTATGAGATGGTGGCGCTGACGCCGCGTTGTGCGGTTGATTTGGGCTATACGGTTTCGGAAGAGGATATGGGCAGACCGTATATCGAGGTGAGCGGGCGCAAGGGGTTTGGCGTGAAGGCGGATGACCTGATCGACAAGCTGATTGCGGCGACGGGTGTCGAAGTTGAAAAGCGCCAAACCGGGCGCGATGAAGCGGAACGATTGAAGATTGCCGAGCAGATTGCGATTGGCGCGTTGCGGTACTTCATGCTGAAGTACACGCGGAACTCGGTGATTGCTTTTGACTTCAAGGATGCGCTGAGTTTTGAGGGCGAGACTGGGCCTTATGCGCAGTATGCGGCTGTTCGTATTCGGAATATCTTTCGGAAGGGCGGGACTGCTGCGGAAGCTGAGCTGGCGGCGCTGGCGGGGATCGCGGAGTTAGGGAAGTACCTTGAAGGCGAAGAGAACGAGGATATCTGGGCGCTGTGGCTGCGGGCGGGACGGCGATCGCTGGTGCTGGATCAGGCGATTGGTGCGTCGGAGCCGGCTTACCTGGCGAAGCATGCTTTTCAGTTGGCGCAGGAGTTTAACAACTTCTACCACAAGCACCATATTTTGACGGAAGAGGATGCGAGGAAGAAGACGTTTCTGCTGGCTACGGCTGCGGTGGCGTTTCGAGAGTTGGTTACTGTGTTGAGCTGGCTGGGGATTGAGACGCCGGAGGCGATGTAAGAAGAATTACTGCTGTAGTCTCTTCAGCACTTGTACATCCGTCAGCACGGCAATGTTGCGCAATGCCAGAAAATCTGAAGCAGGCGGCGTGAAGAAATCGCGATCCAGAGTGCAGATTGTCTCAGCATCGCCGCTCAAGGCTGTTTGCAGCACCAGAATGTCGTTGGCATCCCGCACTGGGCCGTGTGCCAGCAGATTCAATGGAACAATCACGCTTGCTTCACGAAGCCAGCAGTCAAACTCATATACATCATTTTCTGTTTTTCCATGTAGAGATAGAAGTCTCGGCTCACGGAGCACACGTGACGTTTCGCTCAGAATTTCATTTGACAGTACCAGCGTATGCCTGTTGGCAATCGCAGTCAGCAGAGCGATTCTTGCGCTGCCCTGCTGACTCACGAACGCTCGAACGAGAATATTTGTGTCCGGAACGATTCTCACCGGATTTCTGTATATCCGGGACGCACTGAACGCATTGCTTCCAAAATTGCAGCATCGAGATCGTCTTCGGCTGCTTTCGGCTCAGGCAGATTTTTCAGAAATGCGCGCAATTTTTCGGCGGCAGCCTGGCGTTCTTCCGGTGATCTGTTCTCTGCAGGAACCGTGCGCAAGCTGACTGCTTCCTCGTCGCTCAACCTACGGCCAATCAGTTCTTCAAGAACTGCCTTTTGGCTCGTTGATAGTTCCGTAGACTGCAAGATCATGGCATAGCTCCTGTGCGCGTAGCATGATTCTACGCTGGAGTTATTTATTCTCCAAGATTCAGGAATAGTTCCGTGCCCACTCCACTATAGAGCGGACGGCTATGCCTGTTGGGCCTTTGGCCAGGAAGGGCTTGTTTTCGTCGTTCCAGGCCAGGCCGGCTATGTCGAGGTGAAGCCATGGGGTGTCCTCGGCGAAGACTTTCAGGAACTCGGCTGCGGTGATGGCTCCGCCGTAGCGGCCGCCGGTGTTCTTGATGTCGGCGATGTCGCTCTTGATCTGGTCGGCGTATTCGTCGCCCAGCGGGAGACGCCAGAATTTTTCGCCACTTGTTGCGAGCCCTTCGTTGAACTTCGCAAAAGTATCGTCGTTGTTGGAGAAGACGCCTGCGTTGATCTGGCCGAGGGCGACGGCGACTGCTCCGGTGAGCGTGGCTGCGTCAATGAGGTGAGTTGCACCGAGTTGTTTTGCGTAGGCGAGACCGTCGGCGAGTACGAGCCGGCCTTCGGCGTCAGTGTTAATGATTTCGATTGTCTTCCCGGACATTGCGGTCTGGATGTCGCCGGGCTTCTGGGCTTTGCCGTCCGGCATGTTTTCCGACGCGCAGACGATGCAGATGACGCGGACCTTTGGCTTGAGAAGTGCGATGGCGCGGATGGCGCCGAGCATGGCTGCGCCGCCGGCCATGTCGTACTTCATTTTTTCCATGTTGTCGGCGGGTTTGATGGAGATTCCGCCGGTGTCAAAGGTGATGCCCTTGCCGACGAGGCCGAGGATGGGGCCTTCGGTGACGCCCTCCGGCTCGTATTTGAGGACGATGAGCGCGGGTGGTTCTTCGGAGCCCTGGGCGACGCTCAGGAAGGCGCCCATTTTCAACTCGCGGAGTCTTTCGGTGGAGCTGATGTCCCAGCCCAGGCCGACTTCTTCTGCCATGACGGCGGCGCGGCGGCCGAATTCGGTGGGCGTGAGGACGTTGCCTGGCTCGTTGACGAGGGCGCGGGCGAAGTTCTGGCTTTCGCCGATGATTGCGCCTTCGGCGAAGGCTGCTTCAATGGCTGCTTTTTCAGTTCCGGCAGGGGCGACGGCGGTGAAGGAGTGGACACTCAGGTCTTTGCGGTCGCTGCGGTAGGTGTCGGAGTCGAAGTCGCCTACGAATGCGCCCTCTGATGCGGCGCGGGCGGCTGCGGGGAGGGGGATCTCTGAGGAAGGAAGCGTCAATGTGAGATCGCGGATACCCCGGGGCTTGGTGAAGCGGACTGCGGTTCCTGCGGCGTTGCGGACGCTGGTCAAGGTAACTTTGGATTGCTTGCCGAGTCCGATCAGGAGGAGGCGCTTTGCTTTGAGGCCGGTTGGCGAGTGCAACAGCAGGGTTTCATTGACGCCTGCTTTGAATTCGCCGGTGGCAAGAACGCCGGCAGTGGCAGCCTTTACGGCTTCATCGGCGGTGAGCAGGAGGGGCTCGGGTTTGGCATCCGGGTTTTTGGAGGTCTGTGAGTCGACGGCCAAAACGGCGAGGAGTTCTGTCTCGATTTCGTTCAGAGAAGCAAAGGAAAGTTCGGTCCGCATGGGAACATTATTTCATTGCGGGCTTGCTGTGGGTCCGGCAGGCGGTTTTCAGCGATCGTTGCGGCGTTTGCTGGCGTTGATGGCGGCGCGGGCCTCGCGGTCGGCTTCGCGGCGCTTTTCGGTTTCGCGCTTGTCCCAGTCCTGTTTGCCCTTGGCGACGGCTAACTCGCACTTGACCCGTCCGTGCTTGAAATAAAGCCGGGTGGGGATGAGCGTATGCCCTTTGATCTGCGTCTTGGAGAGTAGCTTGCGAACTTCTTCCTTGTGCAGCAGCAGTTTGCGCGTGCGGGTTTCGTCGTGGTTGGAGATATTCCCGTGCGAATAAGGCCCAATATGCAGATTGAGCAGAAATGCCTCGTCGTCTTTGATGAGACCGTAGGCATCCTTGAGGTTGGCTTTGCCCTCGCGGATCGATTTGACTTCGGTTCCCCGGAGAGCCACGCCTGCCTCAAACTTCTCAAGCAGAAAGTAGTTATGGCCGGCTGCGCGGTTCTGAGCAGCGTCGCGCTCACCGGAGGCTACGGGATCGCGCGGACGCGCGGCTTTCTGGGGGCTGGCAGTGCCGGGCTGGGTGATTACGTGACTTGTCTGGCGCGGCATCCTGAGGTTTCCTTAAAGCTATATCCTAGCATCTGCACAATTTCCGCCGTGGGCACACAGGGGCGTCCGGCGTATGGTCTTTGCTAAAATGAGGCATCGCTCGATGGTAAGTTTGGATCGACATAAAGGCGTCCGACAAGGGAGCTTGATGAATCGTAATTGGCTGTTCTCCCCTTTGAGGGCTACCTTTCTCCTCGTTTTTGCCCTGACGCTGGCTGCGGCTTCAGGCACGCGGCTCCACGCGCAGTCTGCGAGTAAGTTTTACAAGCAGGGCCAGGCCGCGGAGAGCAAGGAAGACTGGGATGCGGCTTATCAGGCCTACCAGAACGCCTACCAAAAGAGTCCTAAAGATCTTCGCTACCGCACTGCTTACTATCGCGTGCGCGGTCCTGCGGCTTCCAGCCATCTGAACCGAGGGCGGCAGCTGGAGAAGACCGGGGACGACCAGGCGGCCATGATTGAGCTTTTGCGCGCGGCAGAGATTGATCCGAGCAATGAGGCTGCGACGCAGGAGATCCAGGCGCTTCGCGAACGCCAGAAGCATGCTGCGGCGACGCAGGGGCCTCCTCCGCCATCAGCCGAACAGGTTAGACAGGCGGCTTTTGACTCGCTTGGGGGACCGATTGATCTGAAACCGATTTCTCCTGAGCCGCTGACGATGCGGGCGACGGAGGATACCAAGAATGTGTACCAGGCGATTGGGCGCGCCGCCGGTGTCAATGTCCTTTTCGACCCGAATTACAACTCGAAGCGGATTACCGTTGATCTGACCAATGTTTCCTATATGGACGCGCTTCGTGTGGTCGGTATTCAATCCAATACATTCTGGCGTCCGGTTACTGCCAATACCATTTTTGTTGCTGAGAATACGACTGCCAAGCGCCGTGACCTGGACGAGCAGGCTGTGCAGACTTTTTACCTGACCAATGCGGTTCAGCAGAATGACCTGAACGACACTTTGCAGACGGTTCGCAACGTGCTTGGGACAGATGTGAAGGCATACCCGGTGAATAGCCAGAATGCCATCATCGTGAAGGGCACACCGGACCAACTGCTGCTGGCCGCGAAGATCATCAGCGATATCGATAAGGCGATGCCAGAGGTGGTTGTCGATATTGCCATTATGGAAGTGAGCAAGAACTGGGAGCGCACACTGGGTATCCAGTGGCCGGGCAGCATTGGCGTGCAGCTTCAGTCGCCGTGTACGACCAGCAGCACCAGCAGCAATTGCTCTTCCAGTAGCAGCAGTAGCACCAGTACCACTACTTCATCGAGCAATCTGACGCTTTATAACCTGGCGAATCTGAACTCGAACGACTTTGCTATTACGATGGGCGCGGCTACGGCGAATCTGCTGCTCTCGGATTCGAATACCAAGGTTCTGCAGAGTCCGCGCCTGCGCGCGACGAGCATGCAGAAGGCCACGATGAAGATCGGCGAGCGCATCCCGATTGCTACCGGCACGTTTAACACCGGCGTGAGTTCCAGCGTACTTGCCGGCGTGGCGCAGACACAGTTCACTTATATCGATATCGGCGTGAATATCGAGTTGACGCCGACGATTCACAACGATGGCGATGTGACTCTCAAGCTGAAGATTGAAGATATGTCTGAGGGAAGCTCGGTGACTATCAGCGGCGTTACCGAGCCGATCATCATTCAGAAGAACAGTGAACAGACGATTCGCCTGCGCGAGGGCGAGGTCAGCATCCTGGGCGGAATTCTGGAACAGAGCGATGTATCGAGCTGGAGCGGTATTCCCGGGCTTAGCTCAATTCCGATTCTGCGCTATCTGTTTGGTTCCAAGGACCACACTATCAACAACGACGAACTGGTGTTTATGCTTGTGCCGCACATTGTGCGCGGCGCGAACATTTCCACTTCCAATGTGCGACCTGTAGATACGGGCACCGGGCAAAGCATCCAGCTTCGCCGACTGGCCCTGGAAGGCGCGGGAGCCAATGCAGCGCCCTTGCTGGAGAACGGCGTGGCGACAACGACTGTGAGCTCGTTCAAGGCTCCCAGCGCTGCGGCGGCCGCGCCGATGGCACTTGCGGAAATGCGGAAGTCTGCGGAGGGCACGCTGGATGCGACGCAGACGCAGGGGCCCAGATCGCCGGCTTCGCCGCCACCTGTGCCGGCAGCGGTTCCTCCGCCGGCGATTCCTATTCCTCAGCCCGGCGCGGCTTTGGCGCCTGGAACCACGGTTCGCTTTATTCTCAGCAGTCCGGGACCGGTTGCAAATGGCGCTGCGTTCCAGGTTCCTGTTGTGATCAGCGGAGCGGCCGACATTACTTCTGTGCCTCTCAAGCTGCATTACGATCCCGCGAAGCTTTCGCTGGTGGGAGTGGCACCTGGAGACTTTTTGAATCGCGATAACCAAACAGTGAGCCCAAGCTTCCGGGAAGATCCGCCGGGAGATATTACGATCAATGCTTCGCGGCCCAGTAGTGCACCCGGGGTGAGCGGAGCGGGGGTGGTGTATGTGCTCAACTTCCAGGCGAAATCTCCGGGGGACAGCACGATTGCAATTACGCAACCCGTCGCAATGAACAAGAGCCAGCAGTCCCTGCCGGCGACGGGCGGCGGCGTGATTGTTACCGTGAAGTGAGATGAAGCGCGGCAGGCCAATCCGGACGGCGGGCGAGCACGGCCTGACTCTTGTCGAGCTGATTATCACAGTAGCGATTCTCGGCATCCTGGCTGCTGCCGCGTTGCCAGTGGCGCGTTTTGAGATCAAGCGGCAAAAAGAACGCGACCTGCGTACGGCGTTGTGGATGATTCGCGATGCGATTGATAAGTACAAAGATGCCGCGGACAAGGGCGGCATCATGGTCAAGGTAGACAGCAATAATTATCCGCCCGACCTGGATACGCTGGTGAATGGCGTAGAGATGAAAGGCGTCAAGATGAAGTTTCTGCGCCACATTCCGATTGATCCGATGACGGGTAAAGCCGAATGGGGTATGCGCTCGATGCAGGACGATCCGAAATCGGACTCTTATGGCGGACAGAGTGTCTTTGATGTGTACTCAAAATCGCAGGGGACGGCTCTGGACGGGACGAAATATGCGGACTGGTAGAGCAAAACACGAAGCCGGCTTTACGTTGATTGAGTTGATGATCGTGATGGCGGTCATTCTCATTCTCACGGCGATTGCTATTCCTGCGTATAAAGCGACCGTGCGCAATGCGCGCGAAGCAGTGCTCAAGGAAGACCTGCACACCATACGCGCGGCAATTGATTCCTATACGGCAGACAAGCAGAAGGCTCCGCAGTCACTGGATGATCTGGTGCAGGACGGGTACCTGCGGGAGATTCCTATTGACCCGATGACCCAGAGCAAAGAGACGTGGAGCACGGACACCGGAGATACTTTGCACTCGCTTGACCAGACGGATCCCGGCATTGACGACGTGCATTCGGGTTCGCAGGACACGGGCTCGGACGGGCAATCTTACTCTACCTGGTAGTTCATGTAGCATGAAGTTTCATTCATGCGTGATTTAGCTACAACTGATCCTGTCCTTTTTGCGGAACTGGCTGCGACGTACGATTTGTACGCGGCGCTTGCGTGCGATCTCGACGCTGAAGCGGGTCTTGGTGGCAAGCTACTCTATGCTGGCGAACTGAATCCAGCAGGAAGCCGGTTGATGCGCGCTGCGAACGTTGCGGGTGCGGCTTCACTTGGAGTGGTGACTGATGGGGAGATGCGGCGCACTGTAATTCGCGACGGCGTAGCTGATTTTCTGGTGACTTCCTTGGATGAAGCATTGCGGATTCTGAAGAACGAGATTCGCAAGCGACAGACTGTTGCGGTGTGCGTAGGGGGTGAGCCGGCCGCGATGGAGGCGGAGATGCGGGAGCGAGGTGTGCTGCCGGATTTGCGGGCGCCGATTGCTGCCCGGTCCCTGCAGCCGGATGAGATCTTTCTTGCTGTTGCAGAGGCGCCGGCGAAGTTTGAGGCTCATGCGCTTGCACTGCTACCTGAAAATGCGCTGGCTCCGCGGAGATGGCTGCGGCATTCTGCGCGGTATCTGGGGCCTAAGGCGCGGCGCGTGCGGTCGCTGGCATGCTCGAAGGAGATGGCGGCGTTATTGACTGCCAGTTATTGATTGCTTTTCACTGCTTCAATCCTGGCCCAGAGATGATTCATTCCTGTTCCCGTTTTTGCGGAGACGGGCAGTATTTCGTCGATGCCCAAGCCTTTTTTGAGCGCGGCCAGATTGCGAGTGCGCTCGTTGCCGCTGAGGCGATCCGTTTTGGTTGCCACAACAACATATGCGCGACCGGCGTGCTGAAGCCATTCGATGAGCTGATGGTCTGGCTCCTGCGGGGGGATGTTGGAATCGACGAGGCAGACGCACAGGCTGAGTGTTTCGCGCTCGTTGAGATATGGCTCAATGAACTTTGGCCACTCTGCTGAGATGGACTTTGAGATCTTGGCATATCCATAGCCGGGCAGGTCTGCGAAGACGAGCTGTGCACGCTGGCGTTCATCGAGCATTGCAAAAAAATTAATGGCGCGTGTGCGGCCCGGCGTGGAGGAGACCTTTGCGGCTTTCTCGCCGGCGAGTGCGTTCAAGAGGCTCGACTTGCCCACATTGGAGCGGCCCAGAAAGGCGATCTCCGGGGCGTTGCGGACTGAGTCCGGGGTGGGGAACTGTTCCGCCGCCATGGCAGAAAGCAGAAATTGTGTGGTGTATCGCATAGTTATGTCCAGCTATCCACTCTTGCAAAGCGTGCGGTTACGGGAAACAGCATATCGATGCGTTTGAGCCGAACAGCAAGTGTAATTGCGCGCGCCGCCATGAATATACAGAAGGCGCACCACAATCCGTTGTTGCCGAACCAATGCTGCAGGGTAATGGCTGCGGCGAGAAAGATGACGAAAGAGATAATCATGGCATTGCGCAGCTCGCGGCCGCGGGTTGCGCCGATGAAGATGCCGTCAAGCTGAAAGCCGGCGACCGAAACAATGGGAAGCGCTACGGCCCAGGGTAGAAATTGAAGGGCCAAGGTTCGCACGGCTTCCACATTTGTAAAAAGCGGCACGAGCCATGCTCCAGCGATGAAGTACGCGAGGGATGTGAGTGCTGCGACTGCCACAGCCCATGTCCACGAGGCACGCAACACTGCGCGATAATCTTCGATTTTCTGGCCGCCTATGGATTCCCCCACGAGTGCCTCCGTGGCATTGGCGAATCCGTCGAGTCCATACGCGGCGATGTAATGCAGGTTCATCAGTACGGCGTTTGCGGCCAGGATGGCGTCCCCCTCGTGAGCTCCGGCGCGGGCAAACCATAGATATGCCGCCGCGAGGCTGACGGTCCGCAACAGGATATCGCGGTTGAGGGTGAATAGCTTTTTCAGCTTGGGGCCGTTGACGAGACTTGGCCAGGAAACCGGCGCCCATATGCTCCGTTCGATCAGAGCGAGGCCCAATACACACCCGATCCATTCTGCGATGGCAGTGCCTGTTGCGATGCCAGCGACTCCCCAGTGCATGCGGAGCACCAGCATGAGTGCCACACATACATTTACCACGTTGATGACGGCCTGAAGGAGCAGTGCGAGTTTGGCGCGCTGACGGCCTAACAAATAGCCAAGGATGGCGAAGTTGGCGAGCGCAGCCGGTGCCGACCAGATGCGTATATGGCAATAGAGGCTGGCGTTTGCAGCGGCCTCAGGGCTTGCGCCCAGCAGTCGCAGGGTTAATGCGATGAGAGGAGTCTGCAGAGCCAGAACGAGCACGCCGATCAGCAGGGACAGCAGAAGTGAGCGTAGAAAATGCAGTCGCATCTCTTCCTTCTGGCCCGCGCCCTGTGCCTGCGCGACAAGTCCCGTTGTGCTCATGCGGAGGAAGCCGAAGCTCCAGTAGATGGTATCGAAGAAGACGCCACCGAGCGCCACTCCGCCGAGAGCTGCCGCGCCGGGCAGATGGCCGCTTAGAGCGGTGTCGACCGTTGCCAGCAGCGGCTGAGTCAGGTTGGAGAGGATCAGCGGAACAGCCAGCAGAAAGACGCGCCGATACCAGTGGGTCATTGCTTCGATTTTATCTTGTGCGCGGGAAAGCCGGCCGAAGGCGAAGCTACGCCAGTCCTCCGGATTTCCGATTGCCAGAGAAAATACAGCCGTGCTAGTGTCAGTTCGGCCTCCGGAGGATACGCGGGTCCTCTCCGAAAACTCGTTCGTACCCCTCTGTTCGCCGAGGAGGACGATTCCCATGAGAATGCATTGCTTTGCATTCACTGTGCTGGCGCTCTGTGTATCCTCGTCAGCACTCGCGCAACCCTCGCAACCGAACGCTGACGTTGCAGGAGCCTGCAAGGGCCTGCCGACGTATGGCCAGCTCAAGGCGGCTCTCACCTATGCCCGTAATCAATCGAATGGCGGCTTCAATCTAGATATGTGGGGCACGGTGGTGAACCGTGACGGCGTGGTTTGCGCGGTTGCTTTTACCGGCGCGGATCGCGGGTCACAGTGGCCTGGCAGTCGCGCTATCTCTGCGCAGAAGGCCAATACGGCAAATGCCTTCAGCTTGCCGAAGCTTGCGCTTTCAACAGCTAACCTCTACACGGCCACACAGCCGGGCGGAAGTCTTTACGGTCTGCAGGCCAGCAATCCAGTGAGTACGCACGTCGCTTATCGCGGTAACTCAGAAGACTATGGGCAGAGCAACGATCCTATGGTGGGAGGCAAGATTGGCGGCGTCAATGTATTCGGCGGAGGACTGGGGATTTACAACTCGCAGGGCAAGCTGATTGGTGGCCTGGGCGTGAGCGGCGATTCTTCCTGTGCCGACCATAACATTGCATGGCGTACGCGACACAAGCTCAATCTGGATTTTGTTCCTGCGGGTGTGAGCGGTGATACGGCTCGGCCGGACAACATTGTGTATGACATTGTGCAGGCGCCCGATCTTGCTATCGGCAAGAGCACGAATGGCTGGGGGCACCCGGAATGCAGTAGCGCTGCTACCACGATTGCCAGTCAGCTTCCTGCGGTGCAATAAAGCCTTCGTCCAAGAGAAAACCCCACGTTTTGTGACGTGGGGTTTCTTTTGGCTTGCGATTACTGGTGCGCTGTGGCTCCGCCTGTGATTTCTCCTGAGACTGGAACCGACGCTAATACTTCGGCTTCTGCCGGGACGGGAGTTGGCAGCGGTTCTGTGAGTGCCAGTGCAAGTACTTCGTCCATTGAATCGACGAAATGCAGCTTCATGGAGTTCTTGATGTTGTCGGGCAGTTCCGAGAGATCTTTCTCGTTGCCGCGGGGAAGGATGGCTTCAAAGATGCCGGCCCGCAGTGCGGCGAGAAGTTTTTCCTTGAGGCCGCCGATGGGTAGCACCTTGCCACGTAGAGTGATCTCCCCCGTCATGGCGATGTCTCGGCGGACAGGGATTTTTGCGAGTGCGCTGGCCAGTGCTGTGGCCATGGTGATGCCGGCGGATGGACCGTCTTTAGGGATTGCACCTTCTGGCACGTGCAGATGCAGGTCCACGTTGCGGTAGAACTCGCGTGTGAGGCCGAGTGCCTGTGCGCGGCCACGGATATAGCTGAGAGCGGCTTGTGCTGACTCCTGCATTACGTCGCCGAGCTGGCCGGTGATGGTGAGCTTGCCCTTGCCGTCGAGGACCTGCACTTCGGTATAGAGAATGCTGCCGCCGACTTCGGTCCACGCGAGGCCGGTGACGACACCGATGTCATTCTTCTCCTGCATCTCGGAGTCGCGGAAGCGTGCTACGCCGAGGAATTCGGCAATGTTGGCTGCTGAGATTTCTTCTTTGTGCTTTGCGCCGTTCTTTACTACGCGGCGCGCTACTTTGCGGCAAAGATTGCCCAGCTCACGCTCGAGATTGCGGACGCCGGCTTCACGGGTGTAGCTGCGAATAATCTCGAGAATGGCATCGTCATGGATGGTGATTTGTTTTTCGCTCAGGCCGGTCTGCTCGCGCTGCTTTTTTACGAGATACTGGCGTGCGATCTCGAGCTTTTCCTGTTCTGTGTAGCCCTGCAGACGGAGAATCTCCATGCGGTCCTGCAGCGGCGCCGGGATGGTGTGCATGACGTTGGCAGTGGCGACGAAGAGGACCTGCGAGAGATCGTAGTCCACGTCGAGGTAGTGATCCTGAAAGGTGGAATTCTGCTCCGGGTCCAGCACTTCCAGCAGCGCCGATGCCGGGTCACCGCGGAAATCGGAAGCCATTTTGTCTACTTCATCGAGCAGGAAGACGGGGTTCTTGGTGCCGGCCTTCTTCATGTGCTGGATGATCTGGCCAGGGAGCGCGCCGATGTAGGTGCGGCGGTGGCCGCGAATCTCAGCTTCATCCCGTACGCCGCCTAGGGCGAGGCGGACGAATTTACGGCCGGTTGCCTTGGCGATGGACATGCCGAGCGATGTTTTGCCGACGCCCGGAGGTCCGACGAAGCAGAGGATGGAGCCCTTGGGGTTTTTGACGAGCTGACGTACGGCCAGGAATTCGAGGATGCGATCCTTGATCTTTTCGAGGCCGTAGTGATCTTCGTTGAGAACTTTTTCAGCGAAATCAATGGAGCGGGTTTCTTTGGAGCGCTTCTTCCATGGCACGGCCAGAAGCCAGTCAATGTAGTTGCGGCTGACGGTGGACTCGGCGGACATGGGCGGCATGGCTTCGAGCTTCTTGAGCTCAGTGATGGCCTTGTCCAGCACATCCTTCGGCATTCCGGCGGCTTCGATCTTCTTGCGGAGCTCATCGAATTCGCTCTTCTCGCCGCGGCCCAGTTCCTTCTGGATGGCCTTGATCTTCTCGTTGAGGTAGTACTCTTTCTGAGCCCGCTCCATCTGGCGCTTTACGCGGGACTGGATGTTGCGGTCGAGGTCGAGCTTTTCGATTTCAACGTCGAGCACGTCGGCGATGCGCGCGAGACGGGCGGCGGGATCGAAGATGCTGAGCAGTTCCTGCTTTTCCTCGACGCCGAGTTGCAGATTGGTAGCAATGACGTCAGAGAGTTTTGCGGCTTCGTCCATCCGCACCGTGGCGATGATGGTTTCGTAGTTGAGCGATTGCTGGAGCTTGACGTACTGCTCAAAGAGGCTGGTGACGCGCTGCATCAACTGCTCGACGGGAGGCGTCATTTCGAAGTTCAATTTGCCGGTGCGGACGGTGGCGACGAAGAAGCCGTCGCGGTCATTGACGTCCAATGACTTGGCGCGTTCCACGCCTTCGACGAGAACCTTGATGTTGCCGTCGGGCATCTTTACGTTCTGCACGATGCGGCAGATGCAGCCAACCTGATAGATTTCCTTTGCCTTGGGCTCGTCTATTGTCGCGTCATGCTGTGTGGCCAGAAAGATGAGCCGATCACCAGTGAGCGCCTCTTCCAACGCGTGCACGCTCGACTCGCGCCCCACCACAAAGGGCGTCATCATATAGGGGAAAATCACCATGTCCCGAATAGGCATCATGGGTAACTTGCGCGGCTCGGATTTGTCGCGGGAAGTGGTCATACTCAAGTTTAACTCCGCGCTGCCCCTATGACAAAAACAGGTAGGCGATCAGCAGCATTGCTTGGATTGTACTGTTGATTGACTCTGAGATTGTGGATTTCGTTCGAAAAGTAAAGCGCCGATTGCCTTTTTGCCGCTATTGATTTTCGCCGCGCACGTAGAGGATCGGGCCGCCGGGGTGCATGCCTTGCGCCAGCCGCTCCGCAGTCTTCCGGTCAACGGGATAGACCGCTATCGGCGAGGCGAGCGTGAATACTATCTCGGACTCGGCGGGAATCAGGGCGATTGAAGGCCGAGAAGTTGCTGCGGCAATTGCCGTACCCACGCCTGCACCCATTCCTGCTCCAACCGCGTCAACCTTGGCTAGATCCGTCCCTGAAGACTTGTAGGCCACTATTCCAGGGGTCGTTGCCATCACATCCATGGCCAACGCACCCACTGTAGCGCCAGCCGCAACCTTATATATTGTGGGGCGGGTATTGCTCTGTCCAACCACTTTGAAGGGCGGTGTATAGAGCGGGTAGCTCCTGCCGTCCAGGTTCAATGTGTTCAGTCGCAGAGTGAGATTCGATGCGCCTGCCAGCCGCCCGGCTTGCTTGGCTTCCACCACAGTTCCAAACACTGTGGCGCCACAGGGAATTACCAGGATGCCGTCCACAATTACATCGCGTGTCACCGTGAAGGAGAGCTTTGCGCCTGTCTTGTTGGTGCGCGAGCTTATAGGTGCGTCGTTGATGACCTGCAGCGGCGTCTCTTCCATTACAGTGATGGCAGTGCCTGTTGCGAAGCGAACAGGGTCGGGTGCATCTGGCGCAGACAGTTCGCTGGTTGAACCGGACGAGGGATTGTTCTGTGTCGTCGTGGAGGCAGGCTGCGCGGGAACAGCGGCAGGGTGCGGCGTGATCGAGCATTGGGCAGCCGCAGTTACGCAGCTTAAAGCAAGGACTGGAATCGAAAAACGGATTCCCCGGCCGCAAACGCTGAACCGGGGAATCGTTATCATAGGCATCACGATGGAGTCTGTACCTCTCTCCTGAATGCGACCTAATACAGGTTGTTCTAGCCGGCCTTCTCCAGCAGACACAGCGAGAGATCCCGACGCTCGACCATCTCGCGCGTGATCTCAAGATCGCGCACCCGCTTGTTGGTAGGCAGGTTGTACATGAGGTCGAGCATCAACTCTTCCAGGATCATTCGAAGGCCGCGTGCGCCGACCTTACGAGTGAGAGCTTCGCGGGCAATGGCGCCCACCGCTTCCTGCGAGAAGTGGATGCGCACGTTCTCATATTCCAGAAGGCGCTGGTACTGCTTGAGGATTGCATTGCGCGGCTTGGTGAGGATTTCGACCAGAGCGGCTTCATCCAGTTCATCGAGCACGCCCATAACAGGAAGGCGGCCGACGAATTCCGGAATCAGGCCGTACTTGATCAGATCCTGCGGTTCGGTTTTGCGCAGTAGTTCTGTATCGCGGTGATTGCGGGATGTTGCTGCGTCCGCTTCCGCATCAATGGTCTTAAAGCCAAGCGCCTTTTTGCCGATGCGACGGCCCACCACGCGCTCCAGCCCGACGAAGGCTCCGCCGCAGATGAAGAGGATGTTGGTGGTGTCGACTGCAGTGAATTCCTGGTGCGGATGCTTGCGGCCGCCCTGCGGAGGGACATTGGCTACTGTACCTTCGAGAATTTTAAGCAAGGCCTGCTGCACGCCCTCGCCGCTTACATCGCGGGTGATGGAGGGGTTCTCGTCCTTGCGACCAATTTTGTCGATTTCATCGATGTAGATGATGCCCTGCTGCGCTTTGGTCACGTCGCCATCAGCGGCTTGCAGAAGCTTGAGGATGATGTTTTCTACATCCTCGCCTACGTAGCCGGCTTCAGTCAGTGTTGTTGCGTCCACGATGGCAAAGGGTACGTCGAGCATCTTGGCCAGCGTGTGCGCCAGAAGCGTCTTGCCGGAGCCGGTGGGACCGATCAGCAGGATGTTCGACTTGGCCAACTCGACATCATTGTTCCGTGCCCGGTTCATCTGGATGCGCTTGTAGTGGTTGTAGACTGCGACGGCCAGCTTCTTCTTGGTCTGGTCCTGGCCGATCACGTAGTCATCGAGGAAGCTTTTGACTTCATGCGGCTTGGGCAGATGGCCGGCAGTTGTGGACGGATGCGATTCACCGCGGTCGTCTTCGAGGATCGAGTTGCAGACACCGACGCATTCATCGCAGATATAGGCCCGGGGATAATCGCTGGGCGAGGAAATTAATTTAGCAACCGCATCCTGCGATTTGTGGCAGAACGAGCAGCGCAGTGCTTCTTCAGGTCCCGTGCGCGTTTTCATAGTGATACTCATCCTCCCGGACGTTCCGTTTGATTTTTTGCGCCCGCATGAGCGGGGGAAAACTAAGGTGAAAGCCGCGCTAGCTGCCGCGCGGCCGGTCAATAATTTCGTCGATGATGCCGTATTCCTTGGACTGCTCGGCGTTCATGATGAAGTCGCGCTCCACGTCGCGCTCGATGCGATCGAGAGGCTGGCCCGTGTGCTTCGCCATCAGAGTGTTGGTAATTTCACGGATGCGGAGAATCTCGCGTGCGTGAATGTCGATGTCTGTTGCCTGACCACTGAGACCGCCCATGGAAGGCTGGTGGATGAGAATGCGGGAGTTTGGAAGCGCGAACCGCTTGCCCTTTGTGCCGGCGAGCAAAAGGAACGCACCCATGCTGGCCGCCTGGCCGATGCAGAAGGTTGTCACCGAGTTCTTGATGTACTGCATGGTGTCGTAGATGGCGAGGCCGGCGGTGATGGAGCCGCCCGGCGAGTTGATGTAGAGCTGAATGTCCTTGTCGGGGTCTTCGCCGGAAAGGAACAGCATCTGTGCCACTACGAGATTGGCCACCTGATCGTCAATCGGCGTGCCCAGGAAAATAATGTTATCGCGCAGCAGACGCGAATAAATGTCGTAGGCGCGCTCGCCGCGACTCGTCTGCTCAACAACCATGGGAACCAATGCCATGTGTGCCCTTTTCGCTCTTCGGTTCAGTTACCCTAGTTTCCGCCGCCCAAGTTGAAGCGCGGCGTTGCCTGCTGCTTAGGCAGGCAGCCTATCGTACAAAAGTTGAGCGGTTTTTTCGCGCTTCAGTTGTTCCCGGATTCTAGCCAGACCGCCGTCCTGCGTCAATCGCGCAAGCAAGGCATCAGTCGATTCACCGGTTTGCATGGCGCCGATCTGGATTTCGCGGTTTACTTCTTCGTCCGTTACGTCCACGTTCTCTGCCTGTGCAATTTTGGCGAGAAGGAGGCCGCTCTTTACTTCAGCAACCGCCGAATCACGCTGTGCGGCGCGCAGACGGGCGAAGTCGAGCTTTCGCATCTGCTCGGGATTCATGCCCTGCTGCGCCAATGCGCGCAATCCGCGTTCCAGGCGTGCATCGATCTGCTCCTGAACCAGTGATTCAGGTACTGCGAAGGGGAAACGCTCGATGAGCGCATGGAAGAGCTGATCTCTGGTTTCGCCTTCGACGCTGCGGCGCTTGCGAGTGGCTACGTGCTCACGGACCTTTGCTTCGAGGTCGGCGAGATTTTCGTACTCGCCTAATTCCCTGGCGAATTCATCGTTCAGTTCAGGCACGGTGCGCTTGCGGATGGCCTTCACGTCAATGGAGTAGTCCACCGTTTTGCCTGCGAGCGTGGCCTGCGGATACTCCGCTGGGTAGCTTGCGGAGATATTCAGGTTCTGACCGACTGTTGCTCCGCGAAGTGCGGAGGTGAAAGCCTCTACCGTATCTTTGCCGCCGATTTCGACCAGAGCTTCTTCGCCCTTAATCGGAGCGGCGTCATCGGCGCCTTCGATTTTGCCTTCGTAGGAGATCAATGCCCAATCGCCGTCGACGAGGGGGCGATCTTCTTCTACCGGCTCCACGGTGGAGCGGGAATCGCGGAGCTGCTCCATTTCGGCGTTGAATTCCTCATCCGTGACTTCAACGGAGGGCTTGGGAACGGTTACGTTCTGGTAGCCTTCGATCGAAAACTCAGGCAGGTATTCAAAGACGGCCTTTACATGGAGCGGCTCGCCTTCTTCAAGCTTGAGCTCAGTCACCTGCGGCTGGCCTACGGGCGAGACACCCTGCTCGCTGACTGCCTTGTTGAAGTTCTCAGGCAGAAGCTGATCCAGCACTTCCTTGCGAATCTCGTTGGCGTACTTGCGCTTGATGACGCTCTCAGGAGACTTGCCGGGGCGGAAGCCGGGGATGCGCGCGTATTTCTGGTAGTTCCGCGTGACGGTGCGGAAAGCCTTGTTTACATCTTCGGCGGGGATGTCGAGCACCACTTCACGGGTGCAATCGGGATTCAGAACAGGAGCGGGGGCGTGATCGTGGTCATGATGATCGTGGTCGTGATGCTCGTGATCGTGCGCGTGGCCTTCATGGCCCGCTTCCTGTTCCGGTGTGTTTTCGAGGGTGTCAGCAGAACTCAACTTTGTTGCCTTCCAGGCGCGTTTTGCGCCGCGTGAAAACTCCCCGGCGTGGAGCGGTACGACAAAGGCGCCAGCTCAGGGGAGGTGCTCTGTTAATGGTAAGAGGGAAGGAACCGAAGGGTCAAACCGGGGGACGGCAGAAACCGGCTCGAACGTACCCCTGGCGGGACGTTACCGCCAGGGGGGGTGCTGCTGCCGTTACAATCGTCTCGCTATCGTATTTGTGGAGATTGCCCATGCTCGTTTTGCGCAAAGTTCTGTTTTATGTGCTCCTGGCAGCACTTTTCAGTGCCGCCTCCGCTTCTGCTCAACTTGCCGTTGTTCCCGGTCCTGTCCGTGTGGCCGTGGTGGGGCTGGAGCATGGCCATGTGGATGGTTTCCTTACTGCGCTGAAGGAAAACTACTTCAACGAAGTTCAACTTGTGGCTGTATCCGATCCCGATCCGGCACTTCTGGCGAAGTATCAAAAGAAGTTCGGCTGGCCGGATTACCTGATCTTTCATTCCGAAGCGGAGATGATTGACAAGATCAAGCCCCAAGCGATCCTGGTGTACACCTCGGTGGCCGGGCATCGGCCTGCAATTGAAATTGCGGCGCAGCGGGGCGTGTCTGTGATGGTAGAGAAGCCGCTGACGATCTCGATGGAGGATGCGCGTGCCATCAAGGCGACGGCTGAGGCGCACCATATCCAGGTGATGGTGAATTACGAGACTACGTGGTATCCGAGCAATCGTGCTGTCTATGACGATGTTCGCAACGGCAGTATCGGCGGCGTGCGACGCATTGTGGTTCATGCCGGGCACCAGGGGCCGGCGGAGATTGGTGTGCAGCCGGAGTTTCTGAAGTGGCTCACGGATCCGGCGCAGAATGGCGCTGGCGCGATGTACGACTTTGGTTGTTATGGCGCCGATCTTGCTACGTGGCTGATGCATGGACAGGCTCCGCTTACGGTGACTGCGGTTGCGAATCATGACAAGCCGGATCGTTATCCGCGGGTGGATGATGACGCTACGATTGTTCTCCAGTACCCGCAGGCGCAGGCTGTGATTCAGGCTTCGTGGAACTGGCCTTTTGGGCGCAAGGATATGGAAGTTTATGGTTCGACGGGGTATGCCATTGCTTCTGACAAAGACCATGTCCGGACGCGGCGGGAACATGATTCTTCCGACGAGGTGCATAGCGCGGGTTCGCTGCCTGATATGGAGAAGGACTCGCTGAGCTATTTAATGGCGGTTCTCAAGGGGAAGCTTGTGCCGAAGGGCGACCTGACCAGCCTGGATACGAACATGGTTGTGATGCAGATACTGGATGCTGCGCGCGAGTCTGTTCGCACGGGGCGGACGGTTCATCTTGTGAGCGCGGAACAGTAAGAGCTACTGCGGAACTACGATTTTTTCCTGCCCGCCGCGGGGCTGGTTTTCTTCGGCGGCAGATAGTGGAAGCGGACCAGATAGACATTTTCTCCGCGACCGTGTTTTGCGACCTTGAGTAAGTCGATGACTCCTAGGAAGCCGGAGGCTCTGGCCAACTCCGGAGTGATGTCCGGAAAGCCTATGGGCTCGATGGAATCGATCTCGATTTCGCCTTCATCCATGCGGTAGCGTGCGCCGACTTTTACGCGGGGGCTCATCCAGATGCGGACGCTGCAGGTGATTTGCCCATTGCGAACACCTTCTCGCAGACGCTTCGTGAATACCATGCGGAAAGTTTAATCTGCTGCCATTTCGGTTGCTTCCGGTTTGCGCACGTAAGGCATGAAACGCGGGTGTGCCGCGCCGCACTGGACAAAATGGATTCGTGCTTCGCTCAGGCTTAATGGGCCATTTACCGTAAGCCGGATATCGCTTGCGTCGTCGTCTTCCTGGCCGTCGTCTTCCCACCAGCAGACGGGGCACAGCTCCATGGACTCTGGCGTGGTCAAAGTACGATAGCCGCAGCACGGACAGCGAAAACGGGTCTCCATGATTTCTCTGACGGCAAAGAGATATAAGGAGTTTACGGGTAGTTTCTGCCGTCAGAAGCGAAATACGAGTCCGGTTGAAAATCGCGCTTTGGTTCCTTCTTCGGGTGAGGCGGTTGAGCTAATGCGGTCTCCGGCGAAACGCAGGGCGAAGTAGGGAAAGATGGGCAGGTCGATGCCTCCGCCGAGTGCGTATGAGAACGCGGTGCCGGAGACCGGGGCGGCGGAGGAGCTTGAGTTTGAAGAGTGCGCCAGGCCGCCGAGGCCGTGGGCGAAGAGTCCGATACGGAGCACCTTGAGCGTGACGCGCGGGCCGAACATGACGGTGGTGGTGCGGGGTATCTCTGAGCTTGTGCCGTAGCCGTACTGCGCCACGTCGGCCTCGCCGCCGAGGAAGGGTGCGAAGTGGATGTGCAAGGCGCCTTCCCAGCCGTTGAGTTCACCTGCACCCCGGTTAAAGGTGTCATTCGCGGTGCGGCTGTAGCCGAAGTAGACATCCGAGCCTTTGAGTTTGGGCCCTGCTGCCATGGAGGTGAGCGGTGCGAGAGCGAAGAGAAGGATCACAGCATATTTGCGCATCGTCCAAATACCCCTGTTTTATTTTGGACTGCCTGGAGGGCTAATCTGAGTTGCTTCTTGAGGTAACCTTTGACAACCTTCCGCTGTTGGGTGCGAAAGGACAATGGGCTTAAGTAATCGAAGAAGCGACCGGCGAGGGACGAAGGAGAAGGAAGGAGAATGCAAGCGATAAAGTTTTTTTCATGAAGATGAGGTAAAAAGTTGTTGACACGAACCTGGTTTCGATACATAAAAAGTTATGGGTTTATTTCGTGAGAAATCCTTGAGTAAATCGTTTTTGCTTCGCTCGAAGCAAAAGTACGTTCTTGTGATTCGGCCCATGCACTGAAGAGGAAGACTTTCCTCTTTCTCTCCCGCTCTGACAGAGTGACCATTGCAGCCAGGTGCCAGGTTCCCGGCGCTGCTTGGGTTCCTTAAGCCACTAATTGGTTCCAGCGAGATTTTCCAAAAAGCCAGCAAGTTTCTCTCTAGCCTATGCCGTGCTGCGTAAGGCCACAGCCCTGGCATCCACCGCATTCTGTCGTATTCGCCGGAATTTATTCCATTTCAAAAGGGGTTTTACGGAGATGAGAAGCAGACTAAGATTCGGTATTTTTACCCTGTCGGCGGTATTGGCGGCAGTTACGGGCTGCGGCAGCGGGGGCAGTTCGACTCCGCCGGCGCCGTCCACCTATACGATTGGCGGCACAATCTCGGGACTCACTGCCACGGGGCTGGTATTGCAGGATAATGGCGGCAACAGCCTGACGGTGAGCGCGGGCGCAACCAGCTTTACGTTTACGACCGCGATTACAAGTGGCGGAGCTTACAACGTAACGGTGCTTACGCAGCCTACAGGCGAGAATTGCACGGTGAGCAGCCCGAGCGGCACTGCGACTGCCAATGTGACCAGCGTGAGTGTGGCCTGCAAGCAGGCTTATACGATTGGCGGCCAGGTGTTTGGCCTTAGCGCTTCAGGCCTGGTGCTGCAGGATAACAGCGGGAACAACCTGACGGTGAGCTCGGGCGCGACGAGCTATGCGTTTGTCTTTGCTGGCGCGATTCCCAGCGGCGGCGCGGCTTATCGCATTACCGTGATGACGAATCCTACGGGTGAGGCTTGCACGGTTGCGAATCCGATTGGCACGGCTACGGCGAATGTGACGAATGCCAATGTGACCTGCACGGCTGTAACCGGCACGGCGTACACGATTGGCGGCACGGCTACGGGGCTTACCGGGTCCGGGCTGATTTTGCAGAACAATCTTGGCGTGAACGACACGGATCTGCTGCCTGTGGATGGAAACGGCAGCTTTACGTTTGTGGATCCTGTGACCAGCGGCAGCGCGTACATGGTTTCAGTATTTGCTCAGCCGGCGACGCGGAACTGCGTGCTTTCGAATGACAGCGGCATTGCGACGGCGAATGTGACGGATGTGAGCGTGGTGTGCGTTGGCGACTGGACGTGGGTGGGCGGCAGCAGCACGGTGGGCAGCAACTATGGCCAGCCGGGCGTTTATGGAACGCTGGGCACGGCTGCGGCTGCGAACATTCCGGGCGGACGCGAGCAATCGCTGAGCTGGACCGATGCAGCGGGCAATCTGTGGCTCTTTGGCGGATATGGGTATGATTCGGCGAGCAACGGCGGGCTGGAGAATGACCTGTGGAAGTATGACCCGAAGCAGAGCCAGTGGACGTGGATGGGCGGCAGCAATGTCAATCCGCCGAGCCCGAACTTTGGCGCTGCAGGATCTGCCGGAGTGTATGGCACGCTGGGGACGCCTGCGGCTACGAATGTTCCCGGAGGACGCGAGCAGGTGGTTAGCTGGAAGGATGCCTCGGGCAATCTGTGGCTCTTTGGCGGCGAGGGGAATGACGCTTTCGGAAATACGGGAGAGCTGAACGACCTTTGGAAGTTTGATCCGACGCTGGGCACCAACGGCGAGTGGACCTGGATGGGCGGCGGTACTGCTGTTCCGAGCCTCTTCGGCGGTCCCTCAGGAGTGTATGGCACGCTGGGGACGCCTGCGGCTACGAATGTTCCCGGAGGACGCTATGGGGCGATCAGCTGGATGGATGCTTCCGGCAAGCTGTGGCTCTTTGGTGGCGATGGCGTTGATTCGACTGGCGCGTTTGGATTTCTCAACGATTTGTGGATGTTTGACCCGACGCTGGGTACTCACGGCGAGTGGGCTTGGATGGGTGGCCCCAGCACCATTGGAAACAATGGCGGTCAGCCGGGCGTTTACGGCACGCTGGGCACGGCTTCGGCTGCGAATATTCCCGGAGGACGCGACGCCGGGATGAGCTGGGTGGATGCTGCGGGCAATGTGTGGCTCTTTGGCGGGCTGGGCGCGGATGCGAACGGAACGCAGGGATACATGAACGACCTGTGGAAGTACACTCCGGGTGCTTCTGGCGCGGCGGGCGAGTGGACGTGGATGGGTGGCAGCAGTACTCTTCCTTCGGCTTACTCGGGCCAGCCGGGTGTGACGGGATCGCTTGGCACGGCTGCGGCTACGAATGTTCCCGGCGGGCGATTCAGCGGGACCCAGTGGATTGATGCTTCCGGGAATCTGTGGCTCTTTGGCGGGCAGGGATATGACTCGACCGGCGCGCAGGGATACCTGAGCGACCTGTGGGAGTTTGACCCGACGCTGGGTGCGACAGGCGAATGGAAGTGGATGGGTGGCGTGAGCACTGTAGGCCGCACTGGTGGGCAGGCTGGAGTGTATGGGACACAGGGTACGCCGGCGGCGGGGAATTATCCCGGCGGACGGCTTGGACCGGTGAGCTGGGTGGATTCGTCCGGCAATGTCTGGTTCTTTGGCGGGCAGGGCGACGACTCGAACGGAACTTTCGGGTATCTCAATGATTTGTGGGGTTATCAGCCGTAAGGAAGTAAAAAGCCGGAACGAACAGACCCGCTTTGCTGAGAGTGCTCTCGGCAGGGCGGGTTTTTTTGCGGAAGATTTTGGGTTTGGTTGACAACTGATGGTCGAATGTCTACTATCAGCGACTATCGAGGGTAGATTGTCTTCCATGAAATCAAAAGAGCCGACACGGGCGAATCTTCTGCAGGGAACTCTGGACATGCTTGTTTTGCGGACGCTGCAGTATGGGCCGGCGCATGGGCACCAGATTGGGAAGCATATTCAGCGAACGACGAAGGATTTTTTGCAGATGCAGCATGGGTCGCTGTATCCGGCGCTGCACCGGCTGGAGCGGAAGGGCTGGGTGAGCTCTGCGTGGGAGACGGCGCCGGACCGCAATCGGGAGTTCAAGTATTACCGGCTGACGGAGAGCGGGAAGAAGCAGCTTGTGGTGGAGGAGTCGCAGTGGAAGCAGATGGCGGAAGCTGTGGCGCGGGTAATGTGGCCGACGGGCGAGGAGGCTTGAGATGCGCTGGTGGTGGAATGCGAAACGCGATGCGGAACTGGAGCGGGAGCTGCGGGCTGATCTTGAGCTGGAAGAGGAAGAACAGCGGGAGAATGGCGTGGCAGAGGATGAGGCTCGCTATGCGGCGCTCAGGGCTTTTGGGAATCCGGGGTTGATTCGTGAGCAGACTCATGCTGAGTGGTCCGGGCTGTGGTTGGAATCGATGTGGCGGGATTTTGGGTATGCAGTGCGGCGGTTGATGAAGGTGCCGGGTTTTACAGTGATTGTGGTGTTGACGCTGGCGCTGGGTATGGGCGCGAATATAGCGATTTTTACGCTGGTGCAGGGATTTCTGCTGCGCTCGTTGCCGGTGAGCGATCCCTCGCGGCTCTATCGCATAGGCAGCAAGGTCAATTGCTGCTATTTTGGTTCGTTTGAAAACGAGGATGGCGAGTTCAATCTCTTTTCTTACGATCTGTACCGGAGATTTCAGGATTCGGCGCCGGAGTTTGAGCAGCTGGCGGCAGTGGAGGCGGGGGGTGGCGGATTCAGTATGCGTTGGGGCACAGCTCCGGCGCAGGCTGTTCGCTCGGAATATGTTTCCGGCAATTACTTCAGCACACTTGGGGTGGGCGCTTACCGGGGACGGCCGTTGTCGCCGAGCGATGACCAGCCGAATGCGGCCCCTGTCGTTGTGTTGAGCTATGCGGCGTGGCAAAGGCAATTTGGCGGCGACTCTGGCGTGGTGGGCTCCACGGTTTATCTGGAGCAGAAGGCGGTTACGGTGGTTGGGGTGGCGCCTCCGGGATTTTTTGGGGATCGGATTTCGCCTATGCCACCGGAGATGTGGCTGCCGCTTTCTACAGAGCCGTTTATGGAAGGAGGCAACTCGGCTCTGCAGTTGCGGGGTACTGCGTGGCTGTATGCGATTGGAAGATTGCGGCCGGGAGTAGCGTTGGGGCCGCTGCAGGCGAAGCTCTCCGGGGTGCTGCGGCAATGGATGTTTGCGATGCCTGGGTTTACCGAGCATGGTGGAGCGGCGCTGATTCCGAAGCAGCATGTGGTTCTTTCGCCAGCGGGTGGAGGAATTCAGAAAGTTCAACAGCAGACGGGGATGGGGCTGCGCATCCTGATGATGCTTTCCAGCGTGGTCTTGTTGATCGCCTGCGCGAATATCGCGAATCTGTTGCTGGTGCGGAGTATGGCGCAACGGACAGAGATTGCGGTGCGGATTGGGCTGGGTGCTTCACGGTGGAGGATCATTCGGCAGATTCTGATGGAGAGCCTGATTTTGAGCACGATTGGCGGTGCGCTTGGTGTGGCGATTGCATTCTTTGGAGCGCGCGCGGTTTTGATGCTGGCCTTTCCGAATTCGGAGAATATGCCTGTGTCTGCGAATCCGTCATGGGCTGTGCTGGGGTTTGCGTTTGGTGTGTCTGTGCTTACGGGGCTGCTGTTTGCCGGCGGGCCGGCGTGGATTTCGTCAGGCGCTCAACCGGCGGAGGCTACCCGTGGGCACAACAGCCTGGCGCGAGATGGCGCTGTGCTGCCGCAGCGGTTGCTGCTAATCTTTCAGCTTTCTCTTTCGATCATTCTGCTGGCGAGTGCCTTTCTCGCTACGCAATCGCTTTATAACCTGGAGCATCAGCGGATGGGTGTTGAGACTCAGCACCGGTATGCGGTGCACCTTGATTTGCAGGGCGCGGGCTATGCTTCCGATCAGCTGGGGCCTGTGTATCGCGATCTTGAAGATGGTCTGGCGAAGTTGCCGGGATTGAGGAGGGCGACTTTTGCGCGGTATCTGCCACTGGAAGGCAATCAATGGGGAACCTGGGTTTTTGTGCAGGGGCGGCCAGCGCCGAGTGCAAAGGATAATTCCTTTTCCGATTGGAACCGCGTGAGTGCGCCGTTCCTTGATTCGATAGGCGTGCCGATTTTGCGCGGGCGCGGATTTACGCAGGATGATGAGAGCGGCTCGCTGCCAGTTGCGATAGTGAATGAAGCATTTGTGAAGCGGTTCTTTCCGGGTGAAGATCATTTGGGAAAACATTTCGGGATGGATCGTGAGCAGTATTCGGGTGCGTTTGAGATTGTGGGTGTGATGGCCGACTTTATCTTGAGCGACACGCATAAAGAGCCGCGGCCTCTTATTTTGAGACCCAGTGGGCAGGTATACGCGGGATACAAAGATGCGAATGAGCAGGCGGCCGAGGCCAGCTCGCTTTATCTGAACCGGATGATTCTTCAGTTCGATCATGAGCCGGCGGACGCGGAGCGCGTGATTCGGGCGGAGATTGCGAGGATCAATCCGAATATTCCGGTGTCACGCGTGCTGGCGTACAACGACGTGGTAGCGGACAACTTCAACCAGGAGCGGTTGCTGGCCCGGCTTACAGGCGCGTTTGGGGTGCTTGCGCTGATTCTTGCTTCGATTGGTGTGTATGGCGTGATGTCGTATATGGCTGCGCGGCGCACGAGCGAGATTGGGATTCGCATGGCGCTGGGGGCTTCGCGTAGCGGGATTGTTGCGCTGATGTTTCGGAGTGCGCTGTGGCAGGTGCTTGTGGGGCTGTTGATCGGGATTCCTGCGGCGTTGGGTGTTTGCAGGATGATGGAGCATTTGCTGTATGAGGTGAAGAGCAATGATCCGCTGGCGTTTGTGACGGCTGTTGCAGCGCTTGGTGTGGGGATTGCGATGGCGGCTGTGTTGCCGGCGATGCGGGCTGCTTCGGTTGATCCTATCCGGGCGCTCAGGGCGGAGTGAGGGCTCATGCCGAGGGATGACTTCACCTAAAATCATCCCTCAGCGGCTAAAGCCGTGCCCTTTCAAAACAGTGTCGAGGCGAAAGTGCGGGAAACGTTGGCCGCTAGGGAACGAAGACTTTCAAGCGGACGTGCCAGCGGGTGCTGGCGCCGGGCTTGAGGGTGACCATGCCTGTGTCCATACCCTTCCAGAGCTTGGTGTTGAAGGGGTCAGCGAAGTTGTACTGATGCTCGATGGCGGCGAAGTTCTGCGTGGGCGGGGCGTACATCTGGATGGTCTTGATTTCGGGTGAGAGACCTTCGATGGCAACGCCGTATTTGGCCTTGGGGTCGATGACCTTGACGGTGGCGGCGGAGTCCTTCCAGTCGAGCTTGCTCCAGTTATCGTCATAGAAGTTTTTGCCGAGTGGAGCGCCGTTTGGGTTGCGGAGATCGTATTGCGTGCCGCCGACGGGTGATAGCTCGCCGGTGGGGAAGACGTTGTCGTAGTTGTCTACGTGGGCGTAGTTTTCGCCGGGGATGTGGATCTGGACCTGTGTGCGGTCTCCCGAGGGGAAGGCGAAGTACGGATGCCAGCCGAGGGCGATGGGCTCGGCTTCTTTGCCTACGTTGTGGGCGACGATGCTGGCGTCAACGGAGTCGGCGGTGAGCATGATGGTGAGGTCGAGGTCGGTGCTGGAGAGCCAGTGGCCGCCGAAGTTTCCGGCGTGGATGGTTCCGGTGACCTTTTCTCCGCCGGGGATCTGGGCGACCTTTACGTCATCTGTTTTGGCCTTGAGGATGAGGCCGTGCATGGCGTGCTTTTCTGCCGTGGGCAGCTTGCCGGAGTTGTTGGCGGGGAGCGTGAGGGTGTGACCTTGCCAGGTGGTGGTGAGGGTCTTTTTATCGGCGGAGAGGGTGCCGCGAATGCGGTTGGGGTAGGGAACGAGGAAGGCCGCGCCGAGACGATAGCCGAAGTCGCCGAAGTCATCGTCCTTGACGTCGAGCATCTGCTTTGCGCCGGCCAGATCGGGCGAGGCGAGGACGTTGACGCCGCCCTTGCCGGGGAAGTTGGCTGTGATCTGGATGATTTCCATGCCGCGGCCGGGGGCCAGGGTGATGCTGGTGAACTCCGGGTGGGTGGTGCTGATGGCTTTGCGGGAGATGGTGACGACCTTCTGGCCGCCGATTTCGGTGCCGGTCTGCGCGGAGATTGTGGCCGGAAGGGCTGTGCAGCCGATGAGGATTGCGGCAGCGGCAAAATCTGGAAGGAGCTTCATTCTGGAATCCATCCTGCGGAGAAATTAGGCTTCGGGGCTTGTGAAATCGTTTTCCGAAGGCGATGCCATTGTACAGAAGACAGGGGACAGGTTACAGATGTCAGTTCTGCTGGACCGTGACGGGGATCATTTCCAGGAATTCAACGCGGTCGCGGCCGCGTTCCTTGGCCAGGTAGAGTGCTCTGTCGGCGGCGGCGAAGAGGGCCTTCGGTGTTGTGCTGGAGCTGGAGTCCCAGCAAGAGCAGCCGATGCTGACGGTCATGTGGATGGGGGAGCCATCGCCGATCCATTCTTCTCCATGGAGAGCATCTCTCATCTGGGCGGCGACGTGGAGTGCTCCGGAGGCGTCTGTTTCGGGCAGGAGAGCTACGAATTCATCGCCTCCATAGCGCACGAGGAGGTCGGCGGGCCGTTGGAGAACGCCTCGGAGGGCGCGCACCAGGTGCCGGAGGCAATCGTCGCCGATGACGTGGCCGTGGGTGTCGTTCAGTTTCTTGAAGTGGTCAATATCGACGACGAGGAGGGCGAGAGGCTTGCCGGTTCGGTTGGCTCGCGCCCACTCTGCTTCAAGCCGCTGGTTGAAGGAGCGGCGGTTGGCGGCCCCGGTAAGGCCGTCCTGCATGGCGAGGTCTTCAAGCTGGTTATTGGCTTTTTCCAGTGCGATGCGGGTTTGCTGCAGGCGGCTCTGGAGAAGGGCGGAGCGTATGCCGTAGACGACGAATGCGCCGATGATGAACCCCAGAGCTACGGCGAGATGCTGTCTGGCCGCAATGGCGCTGAGGATAACGAGCGCGAGACCAAAGAAGATGGGGCGGGCATTGTCCACGAGCAGGGCGAAGGGGGTTTTCTCTTCGAGGCCAAGGCTGTGTCGGACCGGAGTGGAGATGATAAGCGCAGCCAAAGCAAGCGCGAGGAAAGGCACATCGGCTATGGCGGCCAGTACGTTGCTCAGGATGGGATGACCTGCCTGGAAGGTGGCCGAGACAACGACGTGGTTATAGATGCCGATGCTGAGGGCGTAAAGCCAGAGGTAACCGGTGAGGATGGCGAGGTAGCGGCGCTCGACTGAGTCCCGGGGAGCTACTACAAGACGCGCGGTGGCAAGAACTCCAAGGATCAGATTCTGGGCATCGAATACCGTGATCAGGCTGACCTGGGAGATGGGGCGGGTGGGGATGCTGGTGAAGGGCAGCGAGCCGAAGAGGACGACATAGGTGAGGTAGCCTGCGGCCACCGCCTGAACGATCTCCAGCAGGAAAAATGCGCGGGATCCCTTACCTTTCTCCGGCATGGAGATGGCCAGCAGGAGGGGGATTCCGTAGAAGAAATAGAAGAAGTCGTCAATGGTGGCGGTGGTGAGCGAAGGGGGATCGTGGAGCACGATGCCCGCGATGACGATGGCGTTCGCGATGATCCAGGAGAGGACCGCGGCGGCGATGAGAAGCCAGTGAATTCTTAATCCGCGAGGGCAGTGCCAGGCGCGCCAGACGCAGGCAACGAATGCAAAGACGGCAAATGCTGTGACGAAATAGTAGAAGGGATCGAGGAGCCGGTCCGGGACGAATGCGACCATCACCGGATGGGCGCAGAGGACCGCTACGCTCACAGCTACGAGCGGCGTATAACCTCTGAACCAGCGGGCAGTCAACGGAGGCACTCCTAAAGGCAATTCCAAATGAAGGAGACTTCAGATGAAACATTGATTCGTCTCAGCATAGCAAAGAGTGAAATTTGATTTACGGCTATTTCAAAACTTAGGTAATCCGGTTTCAGGCCACTACTTTTGAGGCGTTGAAGCGGTTGCGGGTTGGTTTGAGGATTGGCTGGCGATCCAGGCGTTGACGCGTTCTTCGAGCATGTCGAGCGGGAGCGCGCCGGAGTCGAGCACTGTATCGTGGAAGGCACGGATGTCGAATTTTGGGCCGAGGGCCTTCTGTGCCTTGTCGCGGAGGGCGAGGATTTTAAGCTGGCCGGTTTTGTAGGCGAGGGCCTGGGCGGGCCAGGCGATGTAGCGATCGGTTTCCGACTGGACGGTTGGTTCATCGAGGGCGGAGTGGGCGTGGAAGTAATCGATGACCTGCTGGCGCAACCAATGCTCGGAGTGAAGGCCGGTATCTACGACGAGGCGGATGGCTCGCCAGAGGTCGGCATCCAGGCGTCCAAAGTCAGAGTAGGGATCCTGATAGAAACCGACATCTTTGCCGAGGCGCTCGGAATAGAGCGCCCAGCCTTCGGAAAAGGCTGTGTACTCGGCGTGCTTGCGGAATTCCGGAACGCCGGATTGCTCCTGCGCGAGGGCGAACTGAAGATGATGGCCGGGGACGCCTTCGTGATAAGCGATGGCTTCGACATTGAAAAGGCTGCGATTGGGGACGTTGGTGAGGTTGACGAGCATTCGGCCGGGACGGTTTGACGCGATTGAACCGATGTCGTAGTAGGCGGGCGGGCCGGAGGCGGCGAGGTAGTCGGGCATGGGCACGACTTCAAAGGGCATTTTGGGCAGCGTGATGAAGAGAGAAGGCAGCTTGGCCTGCATGGCTGTGGCGTAGCTCTTGTAGGTGGCGAGCAGGACGTCGGCGGAGGCCGGCTTGAGTTTGGGGTTGTCCTTGAGGCTGGCGCGGAAGGTGGCGAGGTCTTTGAAACCGAGCTTCTGCGCAATGGCCAGCATTTCGGTTTCGTCGCGCTCGACTTCACTGAGGCCGATTTTGTGGATCTGCTCGGCTGTCTGGTCCGTGGTGGTTTCACGGCGGATGAGGAACTGGTAGTACTTTGCGCCGTCGGGGATGGAGGAGATGCCTGGCTCGGTGCGGCCTGCGGGAATGTATGTGACTTCAAGGAAGCGGGCGAGGCGCTGGTAGGCGGGCAGGTCGCGTTTGGTGATGACGGCGAGGATTTCTGTGCGGATGCGCTCCTGCTCGGCGGCGGGGATGGAGGCAGGGAATTTTTTGAGCGGGGCGGCGAGGGGAGATTCCTCGGGCTTCTGGGTGGCTAGCGCTTTGACCTGGTCGAGCGTTTTCTCCATGAGATATTTCGGCGGCACGTGGTGATCGTCGATGCCTGCGGCCATGTTGGTGATGACCTGATCAAAGGCAGCAGGCATGGCGCGGAGGCGGGCGATCCAGTCGTCGTAATCCTTGACTTCCGAGAAGGTGAGATGGCCGGCGAGATCAGGGAACTCGGTATAGATGCCGCCCATCTGGTTGAGGGGCATCTCCCACTCCTTGTAGTCGACGGCTTCAATATCGTCAGCGAAGTCGCGGAGGAGCATTTCGCGGCTGGTTTTTTCGGCCGGTGTGAAGCCCGCCGGGTCAATCGCGGCAAGACGCATGAGGTAATCCTGCTCGCGGGCGATCCAGTCATTGGCGGCGCGGGGGGATTCATCGCTGATCTTGTCATTGAAGCGCTTGTCGCCGAGCTCGGATGCCCATTCGGGGTTGTGCTCCATGAGAGCGTCCCAGTATTGCGCGAAGAGGGCATTGAGGGCTTTCCGGCGGTCTTCGACGGAGGCTGCCTGGCCGTGGGTGTGCGTGACGCATGGAAGGATGAAAAATACCGCAAGGAGGGCCAGACGAATGGCAGAAGACTTCATGATGACGAGTTTAGCGGATCGATGGAGTAGCGGCTCCTGTGCGGGAGCCGCAATCGTATGGACTATCTTCCGGTTACGGAGGTGAGCGTGTAGGAGTCGCCGCTCTTCTGGAAGTGGAAGGCTTTGCTGGTGGAACTGCTGGAAGACTCGCCGCTGAGCGGAGTGATGCCGATGGCGACAGAGCAGCGCAGCACCGGAGCATCGGCCGTTCCGCTCACATGGCAGTCGCTTTCACTCATATTGATGGAGCGGGCGATGCCGCACCATGCGTCTCCGATGTCCTTCAATGCGCCGCCGTATGCGCCGGCGACTTTGGATCTGCAATCCTTCTTAGAGGGAAGGGCGGCGTTGAGGGTTCCGTTGTAGGGCGCGAGAAGGTGTTCGAGTGCGGAAGCATCCGGCAGCGTGGCGACCGGAGTTGGCGCGGCTACTGCAGGAGGCGCCTGCTCCTGCTTTGGCTGTGGCGGAGGCGGCGCAGAAACGGTGACGGATTGCGATTGCAGCGTTACGCCATTGACGGCCAGTTCGTACTTGGTGGTTCCTGGGCTGGAGGGCGTGAAGCTCCTGGAGCCCTGGGCGTTGACCGTCTGACCGTTTATGGTGACGGGTGCGCCGGCGGCATTGCTGACGCGCCAGTTGAGGGTGACGGATTTACCGACTTCAATGGAGTCGGTGTTCGAGGTGAAGTAATCGACCGCGGGCGGAGGCGGCGGGGGCGGCGCGTCCTTGATGGTCACAGTTGCTTCACCGACTTTGAAGTTGCCCGCAGTGAGGATGTAGGTGGTAGATGCCGAGGGAGTAACGGTCTTCGAGTCACTCGTTTTGAGGCCGCCGCCTACGCCACTGATGGCGATGGAGGCCTTGGCGTCGACGTTGTTCACCTGCCAGGTGAGCTTGACCGATTGGCCTTTTTCGACCTGGGACTTGTCGGCCTGGAGGGTGCCTGTGGGCTTGGGAGCTGCCTTGTTGAGGCTCACGGCATCGGGAATGGTTCCGTTTTCCGTGACGTTGATGTCCTTTACCGGCGAATCATCGTAGCCATTGCCCTTGTACTGCACGCTGTGGTGGCCGGCCGGGAGCCTGACGGTGCCTCCGGGTGAGACTGCCCCATGATTGGCTCCATCGACGAAGACACGAATCTGCTTCATGTCTGCCTGCGGGGTGAAGTTGACCTGCAGGGTGCCCATGGGCTGGCCAACTACGGTCTTTGCCAGCGGGGCCGGGTAGCCGAGGGTTTCGCCCTGGCTTACAGTAACCGAGTCATCCGTGATGGGGTCGAAGCCATCTTTGGTGACGGTGATCTTGTGATCGCCCGGCGTGGTGGGGATGACTACCGTACCGCTTTGATCGACGAGTTTGGCAGGACCGTGGTCCAGAGAGACGCTTGCACCCGCGGGAGCTTTTGTAATGCTGATGCGCGTGAGTACCTGGGGCGTGGGCTTGAGCATCTGCCATACGGCGATGCCCACTGCAATGAGTACAACGAGCACAGCGGCGACGATGACGCCGACCGGAGTTTTGCGATGGCCGCCGGCGAGTGCGGCAAGCTGATCGTCGACCTTTGCACCGGATTTCTCGAGCGCTTCTTTGACGGACTGTGCAATGCGCTGCCAGTCGGCCTGATTCTTTTCGCCGGCGAAGGGCAGGAGCTGGGTGGTGGTCTTGAGGGACTCGTAGGCGCCCTGGGGATCTTTATTGATGAGTGCGGAGCGGGCTGCCTCAACTGACTGCTCGACGGCTGAGGCGGCATGCGCGTTGCGCTGGGCCTCAATTTCCTGGGTGGCGGCTTGCAACTCAGGGGATTGTCCGTAGGCTCCGGCTATCGCCTGAAGCGATTCAAGCGCGCCGGCAAAGTCTTTCTGTGCAGCGGATTCGCGTGCGGAAGCGATGGTTCGCACCGTGGCGTGCTTCTGGGTTCGCTCGGCCTGTAAAGCTTTTAGCTGATCCTGAAGACCTGTGCGGCCCGGCGTGGCTGTAATCTGCTCCTGAAGGATCTGAATGGCTTCTTCGTACTGGCCATGCTGGCGCAGGTTCTGCACGCGAATCTGAAGGGCCTCAATTTTGCGCGAGAGGGCATTCTGTCTTTCGCGGGCCTGCTCCAGAAGCAGGGTGAGAGATTGGTCGCCGGTCTGCTGAACGCCCTGATCGAGGATGCGAGTGGCTTCCTCGAGGCGGCCTTCTTCAATGAGCGCGCGGCCCTGCGTGGAACAACGCTCGACGATGGCAGCGCGTTCGATGCGGGACTGCTCGGAGCGGGCGAAGTTGAGCAGATTGTCGGCGTCTGGATTCTGACCGTACTCTACCTGGAAAGACTCAAGGACGGAGATGGCCTTGGCGTAGTCACCGGCGTTGATGAGTTCGCGAGAATTGGCCATGGTGCTGGCCAGAATTTTTTCTGTGCGAACCGCTTCAAGATCTTTGCGGAGTGCACGCTCGTAGGCGATGAGCCGCTCGTCGCCGGGAGCGCGCGTCATGGCCTCCTGCAGAACCGAGAGAGCTTCCATGGGCGAGGTGGTGAAGAGCTCGCGGCATTTTGTAATGGTGGAGTCGACGAGTTTGCGGGTGTTGTATTTGCGTGACTCGGTTTCGACTTCCACCTGAAGGCGGTGCAGGACGGGCTCGTTGGGAAGCTTTTCAATCGCGCGGTTAAGCAAGTCCGCTGCCTGGTCGAATTGCTCGTTGCGGAGGAACTCGGTGATGCGGGTCTGAATCTGCTCGAGCGCGTCGCGGCGTTGCTCCTGCTCGCGAGTACGGTTCAGCTCGTTCCGGAGCGCATCGACTTCCGCATTGGAAGAGTCGATGGCTTCTGCCTGTACGAGCGCAGCATCGGCGGCGGCGAAGTCCCGTGCGGCAAGCTGACGGCGCGCCGTCGAAAGAAACTCCGTCATGCGGCTGCGGTTGGCTTCCGCCTGCAACTGGCGGGTGAGAGCTTCCACGGCGGCCTGGAGTTTTTTGTTCTCCGGGTCTTCCTGCGCGGCTATTGTGACGATGCGCAGTGCGCCAGTAATGTCACCGCGTGTTTTAACGGCTTCCGCTTCAGCGAGAGCACGGACGGCGAGTTCGTGACGGCGCTTTCTTTCCTCGGTCCACTTGAGCTTGCGGTGAACGTCAGTAGAGTAGGCGTCGAGCTGCAGAGCTTCATTGAAGCCGGTGATGGCCTCATCGTAGCGTCCGGCGGCGAGGGCTTCTTCCGCGCGGATGACAGTCTCCTGGAAGCGCTGACCCTTCTCTACCTCGCGGACGCGCTCACGGACAAGGCGCTGCAGCTTGCGGACCTGCGTGTTGTCGGGGTCGAGGCGGCGTGCTTCATCGAGAAGCTCGAGCGCTGGAGCAAAGCGGCTTTCCGAGGCGAGGCGTTCGGCGTCGCTGAAGAGATCTCCGATGCGGCTCTTCTTCAGGCTCTCCGTGATGTCATGCAATGCATCGGCAAAGTCTTCGCCGGTCTGGTAGCGGTCTTCCGGGTTCTTGGCGAGCGATTTGGTGACGATTTCGTCCAGGGCCGGAGGGTAGCTGCGCAGGTAATTGCTCAGTGGCGTGTGAGCTTCATTGAGGATTTTGTAGGACGCTGTAGCTTCGCCGCCGGTGAAGGGCTCGGTGCCGGTGAGCAGCTTAAAGAGCATGACGCCGACAGAGAAAAGATCACTGCGGCCATCCACCTTCATGCCTTTAAAACGTTCCGGCGCAATGTAATGGAGCGAGCCGATGACCTGGCTGGTGGCCGTCAGATTGGTCTTGGTGGAATCGGCTTCCTTCGCGATGCCGAAGTCGATGATCTTGGCCACGCCGTCCGGTTGGACGATGATGTTGGCGGGCTTGATGTCGCGGTGTACGATTCTAAGCTGGTGCGCGTAATTGAGGCCGAGGCAGACCTGCTCGATGATCCGGAGCTTGTTGATCAGGTCCATGGGCTGATTGGAGGCGATGATCTTGTCGAGCGCGTCGCCTTCGACGAACTCCATGGCAAGATACGGCAGCTCGTCCTGCGTTCCCTTGTCATAGACGGCGGGGATGTTTGGATGCTTGAGCGCGGCGGCAATGCGGGCCTCGCGTTCGAAGCGTGCCAGGCCTTCTTCGCCGGCGGATTTCAGCGGGCGCTTGATGGCGACCTTGCGGCTGAGGATATCGTCCTGGGCGAGCAATACTTCGCCCATACCTCCGCGTCCGAGGACCTTTAGAATCTCGTATTTGCCGATCCTGCCCTCGGTAACTTTATCCATGCGGCCCCAACACCTGATCCGCGCGTTTTACGCGCGTCTTGCCGTTACGTGAGTTTTTTGTGATCCGGGGGATTCCAGGCTTCCACGGTATCACGAATACCAAGCGATTGTGAATGTTACGAGCAGCAGGTTTCACTAAGGTACTGCAGATGTTGCGGGTGATGGAGTTTCAGGTCCGTTCTGGGACGGTTTTTTTACAAATTCAAGGCGACGGACGAATTCGTAGAGGACTTCGGGGCCGGTCCCGCTGAATTTCGATCCGGGGTTTGCTCCGCTCTCTTTCCAGGCAAAGAGGAAGACGAGGGGAATCCAGCCGCGAGTGCCGGGTTCGATCTCAGCACCCATGCGGTTGAGGGTGCGGGAGAGGCGCGTGGGCAGCCCTACGGGATCGGCTCCGAGGACTTTCGGGTCGGCGCAGCGAGCGGGATCGGAGGTTACGAGATACTCGCGGCAAACGAGAGGGCGAATGGGATGAATGGAGCAGGACTCATCCTGAAGAAACGGGCAGGGAACGCCCTGGTAGAAGTAATCGAGCACGAGTTGCTGCGCGTAGTCGGTGTCGGCGAGCCAGTCTTCGGTGACAAGGCGATCGATGAGGCCGGAGGATGAGAGTTTGAGCAGGGCTTGATGGAAGCGCTGGGCGAGGATCTCATGGGTTTCGGGGTCGAGTGTGGAGATCCAGGCGCTGAGGGCTTCGGCTTCAAAGATGCTGAGAGGGACCATCTGGCGGCAGCAGGCTCCGCAGCCGGCTTTGCAGGAGACGGAGAGACCGGCTTCGCTTAGCTCTGTGGTGATGGCGTTGAGCAGGGCAGAGTCGAAGTTCTGGAGAGAGGGAAGAAGCTCGGTTAGATTGCACTGGCCTTCCGGCACGGCCACGCTGGCGCCGAAGGAACCATTTCCGACAGCGAATTTGAATTCCACCGTAACAGTGTTGGGTGTGAAGTCGTCGGTCATGTGGCTGCTCTCAGGCTGTGGGCTGCGGCTCCGGTTGGGATGAAGATTCCGGGGGCAGTACGAGCATTAAGAGACAGGTGATATTGTCATGGCCTCCACGGCGCTTGGCGAGATCGATGAGATTGGCGCATGTGCTCTCGAAGGGCGTGGCCTGGAGGATGGTGGCGATCTCGTCGCCGTTGAGGTAGCGGGTGAGGCCGTCTGTGGCGAGAAGAATCTGTGTGCCGGGAGTGAGGTCGATGGCGTAGTAGTCAGGCTCGACGGTTTCAGAGACGCCGATGGCGCGGGTGATGACGGATTCGTAGCCGTGAAGGTCGGCCAGGTGCGCGTTTTCTCGCGTGAGGGTGCCGTTGCGGATCAGCTCGTTGATATAGGAATGATCGACGGTGATCTGCGTGGCGAGGCCGTTCTGCACGGCGTAGGCGCGGCTGTCACCGACGTTGGCGATGATGAGCTTCTGGCCGTCAATGGCGGCGGCAACGGCGGTGGTTCCCATGCCTTTATGCTCGGGCTGCTGGCCCATATCCCAGACGGTGGAGTTGGCGGTGTGAACGGCCTGTTGAAGGCGGGTGCTGATGGAAAGGTCAGTGCCGGCGGATTCGGCGAAGGTGTGGACGAGCGCCGAGACGGAGTTGGAGCTGGCGACTTCACCGGCAGCCATGCCTCCCATGCCGTCACAGATGACGAAGATGCCGAGCTCGGAGTCGTAGCCGTAGGCGTCTTCGTTGTTGGTGCGGACGCAGCCCACGTCGCTGAGTGCATCGACGGCGAGACGGGGACGCGGAAGAGCAGATGCTGTTGACTCGGCAGCCGCAACGGGAGCTACCGGGATGAGATCGTCTGCGGAGAGGGTGGGCTCCAAAGGCAATGTGTCGACGGGCTCCAGCAAGGGAGGAGCTTCGGATTCCGGATCGACGCCGGCCGGCTCGTCGGATGCGAAGAGCGCTTCGGCTACGGCCGCGTCGATGTCATGCGAGGCGGAGACCGGCGGGTGCTCTGCGGGTGGCTCTGTGACCGGCGGCGGAGGTGGCTCCGGGGACGGGTGCGGGAGAGGATCGGGAGCTGGTTCTACCTCATGGGTAAGTGCAGGCTTCCAGATGTCTTCCCCGGCGAGGGTTGCGTCCGCATCAGGCGCCGGAGTGTGGTCGTTGTGCTCTTCGGCGGCGGTAAGGTGTTGGATCTCTTCTGTCATAACTGCCTCTTCTCTGGAGGGCTCAACGGTTTTGCTAACCAAGTTACATCATCCCCATGCAGGGTTGGTTGCGATTGTTATTGTGCCGGGTTGGTCACGCAGCGGAAGCTACGCATGAAATCCGGATTGAGGAGCGATGCGCCAGAGCCGGTTGCGTCATATATGACGACTCCCAGAGTGCGGTTGTTTACCTGGAAGTTGTTCTTGAGGCGAGTGGCGGTGGGGTGCTCGGCGTCATAGGCGAAGCGGAGCACGGACCAGGTGCCCTGATAGGGCGGCGGATTGATGGGGCCGGTGAGCGTCACCTTGCTGGTTGGCTGCGAAACCCAGCGGAAGTTGACTGCAGGGCCGGTGGCGGTGACCTGCTGTCCGTCGATGTTGAGGACGGCGTTGGGAATACTGTCAGCCTTGTCAGGCGAGAGTGTGAAGGTGAGTGATGGCTGAGTGCCGCTGGGGAAAAGCGCCGTCGAGATAATGGCGGCGTGATTGAGGAAGCTTAAGAAGCCTTTGCCTATTTTTACTGTGCCGCCGGGTATGGGCGTGAAGTTGGTGCCCGTTTGCTGGACCAGGGACTTGACCGAGCCGTTGTAGAACTGCCAGAAGGAGCCTTGTGGCTGAGCGAAGATGGCTGCTACTTCATCCGGTGTGGCATCGACTGTGGATTGCGGATTGAAGGGGAATTTGACGAGGACAGGTTCTGCTACGGAGCAGAAGGTCTTGGCTCCGCCCCCGGCGGCGGCGGCTGGAGCCTGCGCAGCGAGTGCTTTCGCCGATTCAATCGGTGCCTGAAGCAGGCGGAAGGACGTCTGATCGAGATTGGCGGTGCGATCGGGGGTGAAGCTGTTGCGGATGTTTTCCGCTGCCTGCTCGGCGCTGATGGCTGCCTGGCTTACGGGAGCTGCGGCGGCGGGATCATTTGGGTTGGGCAGCGCGGCTAGATTTTTGATTGCGCCTTCGAGGTTCTGTAGGCCTGCGATGTAGGGCTGGTTCTGCTGGCCGAGAAGATGGCTGTCAGAGCCTGAGGGTGCAACTACCGATTGCGGGGCCTGGAACTGGCTTGCAATCTCCGGAGCGGCGACGGCGGTGTTGGAGGAGATGACCCAGAAGAGCTCCAGCATGGGCGACGTATTCGAATCGAGCACGCTCAGGCGATTGCCGGCGTCGGCGTAACTCTTATAGCCGATGAAGGCGGATTTTGCGAGATAAGTGCGCCAGGTCTGGATGAAGTCGGCGTAGTAGGCCTGCTTGAGCTGCGCGGTGAGCGCGCCACGGTCAATCTGCTGGCCGGTGGTGGGGCCGAGAACCCACTCTTCTCCGCGGAAGTAGGGGTCGGGATGCGCGATGGCATCCTGCATGAAGGCGAAGCCGTCTTTGGTGAAGGCTCCCTGAATGGGGAATGTGTTGACGATGTGAGCTGCCGAGTTGGGGTATTTGCTGTTGAAGGTGAAGCTGGGAACTTTGCGGCCTGCCGCAGAGAGCATGGACTGATAGACGTGCTGGAATCCCTGGAAGCCGTTGAGGTAGGTGCGGGCCTGATCGACGGAGGGCTTGTCGGCCGTGCCGCCGATGCCGGCCATGCAGGAGTTTGGCTGGGCGAGCAGGCGGGCGTAGGCGGTGAACTGCGTTTGCGCCAGCGCGGCTACGCCGGGGTCAACTGCATTCTTGCCTTGCCATGCGGTGAGCAACGCGGCGGGAAGAAAATCGACGGTGTCGGCCGGTGAATCGGGATTGGGGTTGGACGTGGTGATGATGTAGGCCTTCAGCGGGCGATAGGTGGCGCTATAGTCGTCTTCCGGCTTGGGGATGACCGGGACGGCGCGGAGCGCGGCGACGATATTGCGCTGCGTAGGCGTGAGCAGCAGCGAGCGGAGATGCGTGCCGTAGGCTTTGCAGGCGATGGGATAGAGCTTGCTGGATTGATCGAGTCCCATGCGATTAAGCATCGGAGCGCCGTCTGTGCGGTACTTGTCGAGTTCGTCGAGAATTTCGCGCTGTTTATCAAGAGCCTGAAGGTCAGGCAGCGCGGGGAAAGAGCCTGCGGGCACGGCGGCGAGCGGCGCGGAGGCGGATTCAGCAACGCGCGAGGTCAGCTCGCGATTGCGGAGAAACGAGATGGTGGCGAGGCCGAGTATGACGAGCAGGATCAAGCTGACGAAGCCGAGGAGCAGCTTCTGAAGGCCGCCGGTGTGGGTGCTGGCGCGGCTGGCCTCGAGCGCGGATTCATCGGCCAGAAGGATTTTGGAGAAGAGATGCGGCAGGAAGACCCACTGCGCTACTTTGCGGGTTCCGCTGGAGCGCGGCGTGGGTGTTGGAGCGGCGGCTTTGGCTCCGGAGAAGGAGAAGACACGTGTTGCACCATCTGCGGGCGGCGGGGCCTGAGGCTGCGCCTGTGCGGCCTGGACATCGAGAACATCGTTGACGATGTGGGAGCGGAGGCCGCTGAAGTAGAAGCCGCGCAGGAAGGGATTCACGCCGATCTGCGTAGGCCGGGAGACTTCCGTGAGGAAGGAGACGATGCCGGCGCGGAGCTTGCGGACATCGCGGGGAAACTCGTAAGCGCGGGCCTGCTGCGTGATCTCTGTGCCGCGTGAAAGAACATCTAGGCGGAACTCGGAGAGGCCGTAGACGAGCTGATCGAACTTGTGGCCGATGGCTCCCGCGGCGCGCTCGGCGTACAGGCCGGAGCCTCCGCCGATGACGGAGACGAGCGAACCGATGGGCTGCTTGACTTCCTCTTCGGAGAGGCGCGTGGCGAATTCGCCGAAGGAGCTCATGGTGTCGAGCTTGGTGAAGAGCACGTAAACGGGCAGGGAGACGCCGAGGATCTGCGAAAGCTCGCGGAGGCGTTCATTGAGGGATTGGGCGAGGGCGCGAATTTGTTCTGCGGTGCTGGGGGCGAGGATGCGCTCAATGCTGACGCAAACAACGATGGCTCGTGCGGGAATTTTCTTGTTGCTGGAGAGCGCGGAGCCGAGCTGCGGAGGGACGGTAGCTTTGACGAGGCGCTGCCAGAGGCCGGGCTGCTTGAGGAGCGGCCCGCCGGCTTCGACGAGCGCTGCGCTGCTGGTGAGCCAGATATTGGCCAGCGAGGTGGGAACGACTGCGCCATCCTGATAGACGTTGCCGGCGAGTAGCTCAGGATCGAGGCCGGCCTGAAGAATGGTCTGGGTTTTGGCGGAGTTCTCATCGCCCACGATATAGAGCAGCGGCAGTGCGGCGAGAGTCTTGGCTCCTGCGCGGTTGGCCTTGCGGACCTTGGCGTCAGCATCGCGAAGCAGCGCGGCCAGGTTTGCGGCGTCAGAGGCGTTTGCATCGCCGGAGATGGCTGCGCCGCGAGGGCGTGTAAACCAGAGGACGAAGCCGATGATGGCTGCGCCGAGCAGGCCGAGGATGGCGCAGAAGAGAATCAGCTTTGTGCCGGTGAAGTGCAGCGCGAAAGCAATCCAGATGACGAGCGCGATATAGACAACGAAGGCAAGGACGCCGAGCAAAACGCGAATCATAAGAGTCTCCGGGAATCAACCAACGACGGAGGTGGCTGCTGCCGATACAGATTGACCGAGAAGGAAAATGTATCCGGCGTAGGCAAGCACGGTAAAGACAACAAGCAGTATGGCGGCGATTTTCAGCAGCGTGACGAATGGATCTGATTTTTTGGAGGCCGGAGCGGCGGGCGTTTCATAGGCGCGGAAGAGCGTCCATGATCCGCGAATGCGTACGATCTTGTCGCGAATGCGCTGCAGCACGGTTTGAATTTCGGAGGCGTCGCCGAAGGCGAATTTGCCGCGATAGCCGAGCATGAGGCAGAGGGCGTGAAGCTCAAGCGCGTCGGCAACTTCAGAGGAGTCGGGACGATTGAGCAGGTCGGTGAGGTTCTTGAAGAACATTTCGCCGGCGACGTGCGCTCCGAACATCTCTTCCTGCAGCGGGCGGCGAGCCCAGTCGGCGAAGACGGGGTCTTTGGAGTTGAGGATGCTTTCATCGACGAATGCGATGATGGCATAGATGGACATGCGGGTGATCTCATCGGAGTAACCCTGTGCGGAAGCGTCTTTGACGGCGCTGGAGATCATCTGACGGAGGCTGGTGCGGAAGTAGTCGGCGCTTTCGACGCGCTGGCCGAGGACGCGCGTGCGGAGGACGACGGTGAAGACCTCCTGAAAGACGAGCGCGAGATTGCTGATCTTCTGGTCCGGATTGGGGATGGGAGCAACTGCTGCTGCTGCGCTCATGAGGAAGCCTCCAGAATGACTGTGAGATCGAACTGTGCGTCTCCGAGATCCCCGGGCAGGTAGACTCCGACCTGTTTGGTCTGGAGAATGTGCTGCCAGCACGGGCCGGCCAGGGATACAGAGAAGTAGTGCATGTCTGCCTGTGCGCGCATCGCGGATGGAGGCACCTGAAGGTGCGCCAGCTCCATGCCGGGCAGTGCGCGCTGAACGAGCTTGCCGACACCCTCAGCCGAACAGATTTTGACCAGCTGGGGCGTCTGGCGCAGCAGCTGGGATTCGGATACGGGTGAGCGGATGCCGAGAATCCAGCGTGAGCGGCGCAGGCAACGCTCATCGAGGACGGCGGCGGAATAAATATATTGCGCGGCGCGTTTGAAGTCGAGCGTAACGGTGTTGGAAGGCGCGACAATCTCAAGATACTTGCGGATGAGCGCGTCCATTTCGCCGAATGTGGAGGTGAGAAGGCCGTGACGATAGGGCGGAATCTCGTCAGGGCGGGCTTGGACAGCGAATGTGCCAAGAGCTCCGGCGAGGCGGACGAGATCGCGGTAAACGTCTTCGGGATGGCTGCGGCGATCCTGGAGATGGTGACGCAGGGCGGGCAGTGAGACCGAAAGCGCGTGGATGAACCAATAGTTGGCAACGTCCAGGGCCGAGGTGCCGAGTTCCATGCCACGCGAGGTGCCGCGGACGGCGCGGGTGGAGGCGATTTTTTCCTCGATGGCGTGGGCGAGATTGTGGAGCAGCAGGACCAGATTTTCGCAGGCGGCGATGCGGAGACAGGGCGGGATGAAATCGGGATCGGACATGAAGCCGCCCTTGCCATCGCGCTGGATGCGGGCGATGGGGAAGGCGACTACGTCGTCAGTGACCTGCGCCTGGCTGAGCAGCGCGAAGTTCTTTTTTGCGAAGGCTACGTTGTATTCGCCGTTGCCGTAGGAGTCGTCGCGGACGGTCTTCTGGGAGGAGCTATACCGGGAAGAAGCGGTGCCGGAGAGATTGGTATCGGTTCCGTCGTCCCGCCGTTTGGGAATTCCGAGGTACAAAAGTACCTCGCTGTCTGTGGGCGTAAAGACTTTATCGAGCGGCAGCGGTGGCGGCGGCGCGTCGCAGTCGGGCAGATCGAAGACAAGACCGTCCGGGAGAATTCCGGAAGCGTAACTGAGTGTGGCTACACCATTCTTAAGGGCTGCGGCGTCTATGGAAAAGTGCAGAACGCCCCAGGGCTCCTGATGCAGGTACGCGTTGAGAAACCAGAGTGTGTCTTCAAAATACCGGCTTTGTGCCTGAAAGTGGTGTGGGCCGAGATGCATTCCTTCAGACCACACAACACGCGACAGGAATTTCATAAATCGGACCGCCGTGGGGGATGACAGAGTTTTAAGCACATGAGGGGGACGGTGCGACAGCACAAAGGCAAGGCGGCCCTCCCAAAACAGAAAGCAGAATGCGAATCAAGCTAGCCAGTAGGCTATCTCATTCGTACACTATCGCCGAAAGTACTCAGCAGGGGCGCGTGAAAACGAGTCCCGTACGGAACACCGGAGCGACATAGCATAGTGATGAGACAGCTCGAAGTGTAACGTCGGCTATATTAGAACGCAAATGTATTTTCCTCAAGCGATTTGGGTTAATCTTGCGTGGTGACGAAAGGCGCATGAACTGGCGGTAACTGGAGGTTGGAGATGGGTAGCGACGAGAAGTGGAAGCCGGGTGAGCCTGCCAACCGACAGGGAGCTCCAGAGAACGATGCAGCGGAGCAGGTCTTTGGCGCCACGTCAGCCTTTGGAATGGTGAAGCCCGGAGCAGCGCCCGGAACCTCGCCTACCGGCGAATTCAGCACAGACCTGATGAGCCTTTTGAGAGGGGGCGACAAGAAACACTCTGCGCCCGCCCCTGCTCCGGCAGTTCCTGTTTCTGTTGATCCGGTTTTTGGCGCCTCGGCATTTCCGTCCGGGCCGGTGGTGCATGAGGTTGCGCCTTCCGCGTTTGGATCAGGAAACCAGGACGATATTCTGGCCCGGCTGCGCGCGAAGGATGCCACGGGATCGTTTGCGGCTCCGGCGCAGAGTGCATTTTCGACCCCGGTTCCGAGCCCGGTTTCGCCTCAGCCTCCGCTCGCTCAGCCTGCCGCATCCGCCCCCGGTAGTTTTACGCAGATGTTCCAGACTGCTGCTGCGCCTCCGGCTCCTGCACCGCCGGCTCCTTCTTCAGGTGGATTTACGGAGATTTTCAGCAGGGTTTCCGCACCGCAGAGTGCACCTGAACCTCTTACGCCTCCCGTGGCCCGCGAACCTGAGCCGTTCTTTCCGCCTGCTGCTGCTCCACCTGCGCCGCCGTCATCGCAGCCGGGTTCTTTTACGCAGATATTCGGGTCGTTTGGCGGGGCTGCGGCGGCTCCGCCTTCGGCACCTGCGCCAGTACCGCCAGCCGCGCCGGTGATTCCGGCTGCGCCTGCTGCTGAGCCTCACCCTGGTGGGTTTACCGCGCTTTTCAGCACTACTGCGGCGCCTGAGAGGCCGAAGGAAAATCCAGCGGCGTTTTCACCCGCCCCAGAGAGTGCCACGGGAGCATACAGGCGCTCAGCGACGGGATCGTTCAGTACGTTCGGCGGGGCAGCAAGTGCGATTCCGGTGGTCCCTGCCCCTGCAGCGCCTCCTGCTTTCACACCGGTGCAGGCTCCAGCGGAGACAGCTACCGCGTCTTTTTCGATCGCTACGCCACCCGTTGCGCCGCCGGCAGCTTCGCCGTTTCCGACTGCTCCTGCGGCTCCGTCTTCGTCCGGTGGATTTACGGAGCTGTTTACGAGGCTTCCAGCCGAGGAGCGGGAGCGCGGGCTTTCTGGTGCGCCTTCACCGAACGCACCGCAGCCTTCGCTGACGCAGATGTTTGGTGCATTAAATAATGCGCCCGCAAACAATGCGCCGAGCGCGCCGCAAGCTGCGCCGCCCGATCCTTCGTCCTTCACGCAGATTCTTTCGAGATCGGCGGCGGCACCTCCACCCAGTGCGCCGTGGGAGCCCGCGAGAGAGGCGGGGATTGGTTTTACGTCGCGGCCTGATCCTGTGCCGAGTTCCGGAAGCGGGTTTGGTGCGGCACCGGCAGCGCCGTCCTCCGATCCCAACATGAATATGAGCGTTACGCGGCTGCTGAGCCGGCTGGACAGCACACCGTCCACACCTTCCTATACTCCTGCGCCACCGCCGCCTGCAGCGCCTGCGGGGGATTCCTGGACGAAGACCTTCGATCTGCTCAATTCGCCTTCTTCACCAGCTCCGGCGGCGGGCGGTTTTGGATCGCCCGGTGGAAGTCCAGGCGGGGGCTACACGCCAGCTCCGTCGGGCGGCGGAGAAGCGACTCGAGCGATGGCCATGCCGACAGCGGCCGGTCCTGGTTCGGGATTCGGATCGAATGCAGCCGTGTCTGCTGCGCCGGAGTCTTCAGGGCCGGGCGAGGTGACACGAATTATCAATGCTTCGAAGATGCGGGAGTCGGCGCTGCGCAGTGGTGGAACGGCGGCTCAATCTGCGCCGCAACCGGCTGCTGCTCCGCCACCGGCGGCTGCGCCAGGGATGCCTGCCATGCCGGGAGGTATGAAGTTTACTCCGCCGCAGATGAACCCGCAGGGGATGATGCCCCCGGTTGGCATGGGAGCTGCTCCCGGTGCGATGGGCGGAGGCATGCCTCACGCAGGCGGTGCGCCAGGCGGAATGAATATGCCACACATGCAGGCCCCTCCGATGCAGATGCCGCAGATGAATATGCAGCCACCGGCCGCGCCTGCTGCTCCGGCATCTGGACAGGCCGCACCGAATAAGCTACAGCAGATGATTCCGCTGCTGTTGGTGGTAATCATCTTCCTGCTGGTGGCGTTGATCGTGACCGTTATTTTCCTGATGAAACATTGATTCGCTATTGTGCTTCAGGCAGCAGAATGACCAGTTCCATCGATGGATTCAGGATCTCCGAGGGTGCATAGCTGGCAAAGGTACGCGAGCGCACCACGGAGTCCCAGAAAGTTCCGCCCTGCTCAACGGAGAAGTAGTGGTGCTTGAGCTTGACGGGGATGGCTCGCGGGGGCGTGGCTACGTAGGTCAGTCTCAGACCGGGAAGTGCGTTTCGTATGAGCAGTTCGATCTCGCTGGCTGAGCCGGTCTTCATCAACTTCGGCACGCGTTCGATGAGGTCGGCGTCACGCGTGTCTGACGAGACGGCTAGATAGAAGCGCGATCCCTGGAAGTAAGCATCCTTCTCAATGGATGTGGCGTAGATGGTGTTGCGCACGAACTTGAGCGGAAGTGAAACGAAGTTGCTGGGCACCACGCTATCGAGCATGATGCGGATCAGCTTGTCCATTTCTGTGAAGCAGACGCCAAGTTGCTCGTGATGATACGGCGGCAAATTTCTTGGCGCGATCTTTTGCGAGAAAGTTGTGAGCGCGCCGGCCAGTGCGCCCATCTCCATGAAAAGCTGCTCCGGCAGTACGCAGCCTGATTCCAGATAGTGGCGGAAGACCGGCAGATGGCTGTTGATTGTGTAGAGCAGCCAGAAGTTGGCGATGTCGGATGCGGAGAAATCGGCGAGCGATTGATTCTTCTGCCGCCGTGTGCCTGAGAGCTGGCTGGAACGCGTCACCATCAGTTCAATGAGATTGCTCAGGATGCCTTTGAGCAACGGGTGCGCGTGGGCGTTCATGAGCGGCGGAACGAAATCGGGATCCAACTGGTAAGAGCCGGTCTGCGAGCGAAGCACGCGGGCAAATGCGAGTGTGATGGAACCCTCGCGGCTGTCTCCTTCAGCCAGTATCTGTAAATTTTTCCGTGCCACCTGCACAGGCTTTTCACCGCTGCCGGAGTTTTCATCGCGAACCATGAGCACCTGTGCCTGAAAGCGTGTGCTGACGTTGCCGCGATCGACGGAGACATTCATTCCTCCGTGCAGATATTCCGGTATGGCGAGGTAGAAGACGCAGCTTGTCATGCCCTGGCGAAAACATTCATCGAGAACGCGCGCAGCAGGCGGGTGTTCGGATGCAGGAATGTCGATCGGCAGCGCATCAGGAAAGAGGCCAGATGCACTGAGGATCGCGAGGCGCCCTTCCGAGAGGGCCTTGGTATCGATCTGCAGTTCGCGCAGGCCCCAGAGATGAGGATTCAGGGAGTCGAGGTAAAAGCGGGCACAATCTTCAACAAATCTTTCCTGGCATTGCAGGTGCTGGGGTGAGAGAAATGTTCCTTTCGACCAAACGACTGGTTGAAGTTGTCTCATGTTGGGGATCCTCGCCTGAGTATTGCATGATACGGCAACGAGCGGAACGTCACTATGCGTTCACAGGTATTGCGTGGAAACAAAAGCCCGAATTGCGATGAGGAAATCTCAAAAAAATAACGCATTGACACAACCACAGCGCCAGAGCATAATTTGGCTCGGTCTATCTCACTGGGGAAAATTGCGCTGAAACGGATGGCTCAAAGAAACGCCCGTGGGCGTTTCTCGTCACGCCTACAGTAACCAGGCTGGTCGCATGGCGATATGAGCCTTAAGTAATTGCCCCCGAGAAGAATCCTGTGGACAGCACACTCAGCACTATGTTTTGGTTATTGGCACGGAACTCAATCGAATAGCGGAGGTTGTATGGGTAGAGAGAGCACCCAGCAAAAACTTAGTCGCGTCCGGGCTCCTCGGGTGCAGATTACTTACGATGTAGAAACCGGTGGCGCGATTGAGATGAAGGAGCTGCCCTTTGTAATGGGCGTGCTGGGCGATCTGACCGGCCATCCCGAGCAGCCTCTTGCGGCTCTGAAGGATCGCAAGTTTGTCGAGATCAATCCCGATAACTTTGACCACGTTCTTAAGGGCATGCAGCCGCACCTGAAGTTCAAGGTGGACAACAAGCTCAGCGACAAGGCCGGCCAGATTGCCGTGGACCTGAAGTTCGAGAGCCTTGACGATTTCTCGCCCGCCAAGGTGGCCGAGCAGGTTGGTCCTATCAAGGAGCTTCTCGATCTTCGCACTCGGCTCTCGAACCTGCGGGGCAGCCTGCAGGGCAACGATCAACTGGACCAGGCGCTCTTCGACGCGGTTTCGAATACCGAGGAGCTGAATAAGCTGAAGGGCGAGCTGGACAAGAAGTCTGAAGGGGGTAACTGATGAGCACCGCCGACCAGGCAGCGTCTCAGGCCGCTGCTGCAGAAACTACGGAAGTAACACTGCTCGATCAGATCGTTGCCCAGGGACGGTTTGGCAAGGATACCGCCTCGCAGGAGCGCGGCAAGGACATGGTGAAGGAGTTCATCAACCAGGTTCTTGATGGGCACATGACTCTTTCTCGCGATGCTGAGGCGACGATTGGTTCGCGCATTGCAGAGATCGACAAGTTGATCTCGGTGCAGTTGAATGAAGTTCTGCACCACAAGGATTTTCAGAAGCTGGAATCGACGTGGCGTGGCATCAAGTACCTTCTGGATCGGAGCGAAACAAATGACATGCTCAAGATCAAGGTGCTCAATGTCTCGAAGAAGGACCTGCTGCGCGATCTGCAGCGCGCACCGGAGTTCGACCAGAGCGCACTCTTCAAGAAGGCTTATGAAGAGGAGTTCGGTGTTTATGGCGGCGCTCCGTTTGCAGCACTGGTGGGCGACTACGAGTTTACCCGCAGCAGCGAGGATATCGAACTGCTGGAAAAGGTAAGCCAGGTGGCTTCGGCGGCCCATGCGCCGTTCCTCTCCGCGGCTGGACCGGAACTGATGAATCTCACCGAGTTCGGTCAGATTACCGGCATCCGCGATGTTTCGAAGGTCTTCGATAGCACGGAGTATGCGCGCTGGAAGAGCTTCCGCGCCTCTGAGGATTCGCGTTATGTGGCTCTGACGATGCCGCATATCCTGATGCGCGAGCCTTACGGTGCGGCGACGCGGCCCATCGAAGAGTTTGCCTACGAAGAGGGAGTGGATGGTTCGGATCACTCGAAGTATCTGTGGGGCAATGCAGCGTATGCTCTGGGTGCTCGTCTGACCAACTCGTTTGCCAAGTTTGGCTGGTGCGCGGCGATCCGCGGTGTGGAAAATGGCGGCCTGGTTGAAGGGCTTCCGGTACATAACTTCCGCACCGATGACGGCGACGTTGCGCTGAAGTGCCCGACGGAAGTTACGATCACAGACCGGCGTGAAAAGGAACTTGCCGACCAGGGACTGGTTCCCCTGGTGCATTGCAAGGGCACCGATTACGCGGCGTTCTTCAGCGTACAGACGGCAAACAAGCCGAAGAAGTATGATCAGGATTCGGCCAATGCGAACGCGAAGCTGTCGGCGCAGCTGCCTTACATGCTGGCCATGTCTCGCTTTGCCCACTACCTGAAGGCCATGATGCGCGATAAGCTGGGCAGCCCCATGAGCCGCAGCCAGGCAGATATTTACCTCAATCAGTGGATTGCGAACTATGTAATCGCCGATGACAATGCTTCGAAAGAGGCCAAAGCCGAGCGTCCGCTGCGAGAGGCGCGCATTGAAGTCATGGAAGTTCCGGGTAATCCAGGTGCTCTTCGTGCCGTGGCTTTCATGCGTCCCCACTTCCAGCTGGATGAACTGACAGTTTCACTTCGCCTGGTGGCAGAACTTCCCAAACCTGCGGGCAAATAAGTCGCCGTTGCTCGTACGATTGTATTTTTCAGCTCGCCTTGCGAAGGCGATAACTCGAAAGGATTCGTCATGGCGGTAGATTTTTTTCTGAAACTCGATAGCATCACGGGCGAGTCGGTAGCCGACGGCCACACAGATGAAATTCAGCTTCTTTCTTTCAGCTGGGGTGGTAGCCAGGTGAGCTCCGTCGCGGGAACCGGTGGTTCCGGCGCGGGTAAGGTCTCTCTCGAGAACCTTCACGCGATGAAGTACTACGACAAGGCCAGCCCGCAGCTTTTCAAGGCGCTGATTTCCGGTACACACATCAAGACTGGTGTATTAAGCGCGGTGAAGACCGGCGTAACTGGCGGCAAGCCGTTCCTGAAGGTTTCGCTCGAAGAGCTTTTCGTCACGAATCTTTCGGTGAGCGGATCGAGCGAAGTCCCGGCTGAGAGCGTTTCTTTCAGCTACAACAAGATCAAGATCGAATACAGCACGCAGAACGAGCAGGGCATCCTGACGGCTGTGGGAGCAGTTTCCTACGACGTGAAGGCGAACAAGGTTTCCTGAGGACAGATGACAGCCAAAGAGCTGTACCGCGAAGGAAGACTGCGGGAAGCGATCAAGGCGCTTGGCGACGAGTTGAGGTCCAATCCACTCGACGCCACGCGCCGTACGTTTCTCTTCGAGCTTCTGCTTTTCGCCGGGGAGTATGATCGCGCCGAAAAGCAGCTTGACATGCTTGCCACCACAGACGCCAAGTCCGCGGGGGGCGCGTTGCTGTATCGCAGCGCGGTTCATGCGGAACGGACGCGTTCCGAAATGTTTGCCAGCGGCCAGACGCCGGAAGTAAAGGACAGTCCTGCAGTAGGGGGTTTTCTCAATGGCAAACCATTTGACGATCTTTCGGATCCGGACCCTCGCATTGGTCCGAATCTTGAAGTTTTCATTGCCGGCAGCTATACGTGGATTCCATTCCAACATCTGCGCCGCCTGGAACTTGAAAAGCCTGCGAATTTGCGGGATCTGATCTGGGCAAGGGCGCGCATTGAAACGAGCAAGGAGTTCCGGCTGCAGGATCTCGGTGAGGTTCTGATTCCGGCGATTTGCCCGCTGTCGTTCCGTTATCCGGAGGAGATTGTCGCTCTCGGGCGCGAGTCTGTCTGGGAAGCGGATGAGAAGTACGACGCGATTCCGTATGGGGCGAAGACCATGCTTGTAGATGGAGTGGATGTTCCGATCCTGGAACTCACGAGCGTGCAGTGGCTGGCAGAGGAGAAGGAATCCTGAGATGCCTCTGCGCGACGATCTGCTGACGCCTATTGAAGGCGATAATCCTTCTGGTCCGGAACTTTACTACGATCCTGTCTTTGAGCAGATCAAAGAGGCACGGCGCGAGGATACGGACGACCTTCCTTCCGGTGGATGGGATGTATCGAACCGGAAGAAAGCCGATTTCCGTACGTCGAACAAGCTTTCCGGTGAGACGCTTGCCAAGCGAAGCAAGGACCTTCGCCTGGCAGGCTGGTACATCGAGTCGAGCATTCGACTTGAGGGTTTCTCCGTTCTGGTCCCGTCGATTGAGCTGCTGCGCGGATTGCAGGAGACCTTCTGGGACACGATCTATCCGTTAATGGAAGAGGGCGGCGACCTTGAGTACCGGGCCATGTCAGTGGATGCGGCGACGCGGCTGCTCACGGAATCTGTGCGCAAACTTCCGTTGACCAAGAGCGGGTTGAGCTTTGAGATCTACCAGGATTCCCGCATCGTCGGATATGAGAAGGATGCGACGACGGATTCCAGGCGCGAGTCCCGTGAGGATGCAATCAAGCGCGGACGGCTTACGGCGGAAGATTTCGATCAGGCTTTCCTGGCTACGCCGAAGGCTCTTTACTCCGATGCCGATGCTGCGTTGACCGCGACATTGGAGGCGGTCGAGGCGCTGGATAGCTACCAGCGCGAAGCCTATGGCACGGACTTCTATCCATCGCTCGATAAGTTTAAAGAGTCGCTGGAAGCGGTGCATCGGGCCGTTGAGACACTGCTGAATGAGAAGCGGAAAACTGAGCCGGATCCTGTGGCGCCGAGAGAGCCGGGCGAAGGTGGCGAAGATGCCGAAGGCGGCGCGCAGGCTGGCGTTCCGGGATTCTCGCTGCAGATTCCGCGCATGGCGGCTCCCGGTGAGCTTGGCGCGGCGTATGGCGCAGTGGTGGCCAGCGCGGAGTATTTCTTCGATGCCGACAGCCGGTCTGCTGTACCGTATCTGATCTGCGCAGGACTGCGGCTGGGCGAGACGCTTTCGCAGGGCCAGTCGCCGCAGCCGGGATTTGCGGTGGGTCCGACGCCAGATGTGCGCTTTGCATTGCGCTCCCTGGCACAGCAGGAGGCGTGGGCTCAGCTGATTCGGATATCGCTACCGATTCTAGCCAGCGAGTGCGCTCGCGGATGGCTCGATCTGCACCGATATATATGGAGAGCAGCGCAGGAAATTGGCTCGGAGGCGCTTGCTGCAGCAGTCGTTGGAACGATGCGCAATCTGTTGATCGTTCAACCGGAAATTCGGTACTGGATTCTGGAGGACGATACAGGCGCGGCGAATCCAGAGACCCAGCGATGGATTGACTCCACGGTGCTGGGGCAGGGATAGTGCTCCATAGAATCAGTGCGAATGCCAGGCGGCTCTTGAAGGGGGAAACAGTTGGCGCGGGTCAGAACAGAGACGCTTATCACACAGACGATCATCGACCGGTTCATCCTCTCTCAGGACGAGTGGCCAACTACGCGTAAAGATTCGATGGATAAGTACAGGGATGCTCTGCGGCGTGATCTGGAGTGGATGTTGAACACGCGCAAGCCGGTGATGCCTATTCTGGAAGAGTTTCCCGAGGTTGCAAAGTCTGTTTTCAATTTTGGCTTTCCAGATCTGCAAAACTTCGATCATTCCCAGGGGAACGACAAGGATGCGGTTTCGGCCGCACTTGAAAAGTGCATTCGGACCTTTGAGCCACGCATATATCAGCCGCGGGTGTTTCTTACGCGCTCGGACACAATGGCGCGTAGCCTGAGGTTTCATATTGAAGGGCAGATTCGCTACGAGGATACGAAGGAAGACATCAAGTTCGACACAGTTCTGGAACTGATCAGCGGGGAATACGAGGTTACCTAGGCAATGCGCGAAGAGCTGCTTGAGTATTATGAGCGGGAGTTGACCTATCTGCGACAGATGGGCGGCGAATTCGCGCGCAAATATCCGAATATCGCCGGGCGTCTGCTGCTCGATCCGGAGCGCTGCGAAGACCCTCATGTGAGCCGGCTGCTGGAGGGCTTTGCCCTGCTGGCGGCGCGCGTTCACAAGCGCATCGACGACGACTTCCCGGAGATTTTTGAAGCACTGACGCGCGTCGTTCATCCGGGCTATCTTCGACCCATGCCCTCCATGACGATTGTGGAGTGCCAGCGTGATCCGGCGCAGGGCAAGAAGACCGAGCTGATGCGCATGCCGCGCGGTGTGCAGCTTGTCTCCAAGGGAACGGTGGATGGGTTGCCATGCCGCTTCCAGACGGCGTATGAAGTGGACCTCTGGCCGTTCTATGTTGCGGCGGCGGAGTGGAACCAGCCGGAGCGGATGAAGCGGCCACCGCGTTCGACGCATGGTGCACAGACCGGCGCAGCGGTACGGATCAAGCTGCAGTGCCAGCGTGACGCTTCCTTTGAGGGCCAGCCGCTGAGCCGGTTGCGCTTTCATCTGGCGGGCGACGCGAGCGTTGTCTACTCCGTCTACGAGCTGCTTTTCGAGAAGTGTATCGAGATTCAGCTCCGCAACCCGAAGGACGAGAGCCGGGTAATCTCCCTGAGCAGGGACCAGATTGAACCGGTGGGCTTTGCGCAGGAGGAGAGCCTGCTGCCTTTTGTACGTCGGTCCATCGACGGACACCGGCTGCTGCAGGAATACTTCGCGTTTCCTGAGAAGTTCCTGTTTTTCGATGTGAAGGGATTGGAACCGCTTGCTGCGGGCGGCTTTACCGACGAGGCTGAGCTGGTCTTTATCCTTGGCTGCTTCGAGAGATCGGAACGCGAGCAGGTGCTGGAGCTAGGAGTCAATGAGCGCACCTTCCGGCTGGGATGCACGCCGGCGGTCAATCTTTTTTCGCAGGGTGCGGAGCCAATTCTGCTGAATCAGACGAGGCATGAGTACACCGTCATTCCCGACAGCCGGCACTCGGAGGTGATGGAGGTATACAGCATTGAGGAAGCGGTGGCCAGCAATCCACGGCTGCGTCAATCCTCGGTGCTGGAGCCGTTTCATGCCTACCGGCACCAGACTCGCCACCAACCCGATATGACTTTCTGGGTGGCTTCGCGCAGCATGAACGAGCTCGGGCAGCGTCAGCCGTCCACCATGTCGATCTCGATTGTGGATCTGAAGGGCAACTTCGTCGATCCGGAAGCCGATGTGCTGATGGTGAAGACACTATGCACCAACTTCGATCAGCCATCCCGCATCAGGTTCGGAAACGAGCAGGGCGACTTTGAGGTTCCTGGCTATCCTGCCGCAAAGAATGTTGTGGCATTCCGTCGTCCTACGCAAAGTTGCGATGCGCCGGCAGGCAAGGGGCAGGTCTGGCGGCTCATCTCGTTGCTTTCGCTGAATTATCTCTCGCTCTGCGAGGAAGGACGCGGCGCGTTGCAGGAGATTCTGCGGCTGCATAATATGACGGATTCCGTGGCCATCGATAACCAGGTGGGCTCCATTCTGAGTCTCAAGACGGAGCCGGGATTTGCGCTGGTCAATTCGCCCTACGGACTGGTTCCGGCGCGCGGAACCCAGGTGGAGATTGAATTTGACGAGCAGCAGTTTGCAGGCTCAGGCCTGTATCTGTTTGCCGCGGTGCTGGAGAGATTTCTGGGCGGATACGCCTCGATGAACAGCTTTGCGCAACTGACGGCGCGCAGCACTCTACGAAAGGAGGTGTTGGCAAAATGGCCACCGAGAGCGGGAACACAGACCCTTCTGTAGAAATGCGATCTGAAGGCACGGTCGACGGGTTCGACACTATCGTGGATGAGATTCAGTCCGTCGATGATCCGCGGCTGCGTGAGATTCGCCGCCTCCTGGAGGTGGAGCCCTTTCGCGTGCAGTTCTTTCAGGCTGTGCGGATGCTGCAGCGCATCGAGGCGCCGCGCAAGCCGGTGGGATATTTTGTCACACCGCAGGGAGAGACGATCCGCTTTGTCTCGCGCACTTCGCTTGAGTTTCCGGCAAGCCAGATTCACAAGACACGCCGCCTGGAGACCGGGCAATTCGAAATGATGGTGGAATTCATGGGCCTCAACGCGGCGATTTCCATCATGCCTACTCCATATACAGAGCTGCTGATTGCGCGCGCCAAAGAAAGGGACTATGCGTTGGAAGAGTTCTTCAACATCTTCAACCATCGCATGGTGTCATTTTTTTACCGGGGCTGGGAGAAGTATCGATTCTTCATCGAATATGAACGAACCGGGGTGGACAGGCTCTCTGAAAGGCTCTACGACATATTGGGGCTTGGCACCGGCAATCTGTTGAAGCGGGCTGGGGTTCCCGATGCGGCGTACCTCAATTACGTGGGATTGTTGGGCCGGCATGTGCGCTCGGCTTCTTCGCTGGAGCAGTTGCTGGAAGACTACTTTGAGGTTCCGGCCAAGGTGCGGCAGTTTGCGGGCGCGTGGCGAAAGCTTCGTCGTGAGGACCAGACGTGGATGCATGGCTTGGGCGGACCGAATGAGCGGCTTGGGGTCGGTACGATTGCGGGCGACGAGGTATATGACCATCACGGTCGTATCGGCATTGCGCTCGGTCCCATGGGTTTTGAAAAATACCAGACCCTTCTTCCGGGACAGAGTGCGTATCATGAGTTGGCTTCGTGGGTGAGGTTTTATTCGGGCGGAAGTTACGAGGCCGAGGTGCAGTTGATTCTGGCGCGTGAAGACGTGCCGTTCTGCGAGCTTGGCGCCGTGGGGAAATCGAGCCCGCACCTGGGGTTTGTAAGTTGGCTGCGTACCCGGCCCATTGAACGGGATCCGGGCGACGCGAAATATCTTGTGCAGTAACGATTGCAGTGGGGAGAGACGGGCATGAGCACCAATCTGAAGGCACTGATCAACAAGCTGAACGATGCAACGCGTAAGGCCTTTGAGGCCTCTGCGGGATTGTGCGTGGGGCGTACGCACTATGACATTGAGATTGAGCACTACCTTGCCAAGGTGCTTGATTCGACTGACAACGATGTGGCTTCGATTTTGAAGCACTTCGAGGTGAACCGCTCGCGCCTGACGGCAGAGCTGGAGCGCGCGCTGGATAACCTGAAATCGGGCAATGCGCGGTCGCCTGCCTTCAGCCCGTACCTGGTGAAGATGCTGAGCGAAGCATGGACCGTGGCCAGCATCGACTTTAATGCCGGCAACATCCGCACCGGTTTTACGCTGCTGGCGCTCCTGGATAATCCCGAGCTTTCGCGGCTGGTGAAGGAAACCAGCAAGGAGCTGGCGAAGGTTTCGCCTGAAGTGCTGCGCGCGAACTTCTACGACATTGTGCATGCTTCGCGTGAGAGCCAGGTGGCTCTGGCAACGGGCGAAACGCAGGAGCCGGGCGAAGCTGGGGGTGGAGAGCGTCCCGCCGGTGGCGGCAAGACGCCGCATCTGGATCAGTACACGGTGAACCTGACGGCTAATGCCAAGGCCGGCAAGATTGATCCCGTGCTTGGGCGCGATTCTGAGATTCGTCAGATGATAGACATTCTGATGCGCCGCCGTCAGAACAATCCCATCCTCACCGGCGAGGCAGGGGTGGGCAAGACGGCTGTGGTGGAAGGCCTGGCGAACCGCGTGGCGCAGGGGGATGTGCCGCCAGCGCTTCAGGGCGTGCAGATCCACACGCTTGACTTGGCGCTTCTGCAAGCCGGAGCAGGTGTAAAGGGTGAGTTCGAGAATCGCCTGAAGGGGCTGATCAACGAGGTGAAATCCTCGACCACGAAAATCATTCTCTTCATTGACGAAGCTCATACGATGATTGGGGCGGGAGGTCAGGCAGGGCAGAACGATGCGGCCAACCTGCTGAAGCCGGCGCTGGCTCGCGGCGAGCTGCGGACGATTGCAGCGACGACCTGGTCTGAGTACAAGAAATATTTTGAGAAAGACCCTGCGCTGGCGCGGCGCTTCCAGGTGGTGAAGGTGGAGGAGCCGTCGGAGGCTGTCGCGGCCATCATGCTGCGTGGCATTGTGGGATCGCTTGAGAAGCATCACGGCCTGCGCATTCTGGATGAGGCTGTCACTTCCACGGTGAAGCTCTCGCACCGCTACATTGCGGGGCGTCAGCTTCCTGATAAGGCTGTGAGCGTGCTGGATACAGCGTGCGCGCGTCTCTCGCTGGGGCAGAACACGACTCCTCCCATGATTGAGGATCTGCAGCGAAAGATCGACGCTCTGGAAGTTCAGAAGCGCGTGCTGGAGCGCGAGACCAAGGTGGGAGCGGATCACTCCGAGAAGCTGACCGAGATTGCCGCCGGCATTGAAGCGGCAACTGCGGAGAAGGCGGAACTAAACGAGCAGTGGGAGAAGGAAAAGGGTCTGATCAACGGCATCCGCGGCTTGAAAGAAAAGCTGGAGGCAGCTGATCACACCGCACCCGCCGATCCTGCAACACAGGCAGAGCTAAGCAAACTGGAAGCCGAGCTGGCGGAGCTTCAGGGCGAGAAGGGCATGATGCGCGTCTCTGTAGATTCGCAGATTGTTGGCGAGGTGATCTCGGCCTGGACGGGCATTCCGCTGGGCAAGATGGTGAAGAACGAAATCGAAACGGTGCTTACGCTCGATGAGCATCTGAAGAAGCGCGTCATCGGTCAGGATCATGCGCTTGCATCGATTGCCAAGCGCATCCTCACCTCGCGTGCCAACATGGATGATCCGGTGAAGCCCGTCGGCGTCTTTCTGCTGGTTGGACCGAGCGGCGTGGGCAAGACGGAGACCGCGATTGCGCTTGCGGATATTCTCTACGGCGGCGAGCGCAACATGATCACCATCAACATGTCGGAGTTCCAGGAAGCGCATACCGTCTCCACGCTGAAGGGTTCGCCTCCGGGATACGTGGGCTACGGGGAAGGCGGCGTGCTGACCGAAGCTGTGCGGCGCCGGCCTTACTCCGTTGTCCTGCTCGATGAAGTGGAGAAGGCGCATCCCGATGTGCTGGAGCTTTTCTTCCAGGTCTTCGATAAGGGCCGCATGGAAGACGGCGAAGGCCGCGAGATCGACTTCCGCAACACGATCATTTTGCTTACGAGCAATGCTGCGACGGAATTGCTCGCCAAGCTGACATCGGATCCGGAGACGTCGCCGGATCATGTGACGCTGGCCAAGGCCATCAAGCCGGAACTCGATAAGGTCTTCAAGCCGGCATTCCTGGGCCGGTTGATGATTATTCCGTACTATCCGGTGCGTGACGAAGCGCTGAAGCAGATCATCCGGCTCAAGCTGGGTAAGATTCAGAAGCGGCTGCTGGAGACGCACAAGATCACGCTCGACTACGATGATGCACTATTAAATGAAGTGGCCGCGCGCTGCACGGAAGTGGAGAGCGGAGCCAGAAATGTGGACAACATTCTGTCCAACACCATGCTTCCGGATCTCTCCCGCCAGATTCTCGGGAGGCTTGCGGAAGGCACAGCGGCCAACCGTGTACAGGTCTCGGTTGCCGGCGGGGAATTAACATATGCTTGGGATTCCGAGCTCGTCGAAGCGTGAGGTTGGCGTAAGACGAGCACGGATTCTCCGTGCATAAGGGCGGAACGGAATGGATCTGACACAAGACGACCGGCTAATGCAGTTCTCCAGCCCGCTGGGCAAGGACGTCCTGCTGATTGAAGGGCTCACGGGCTCGGAGGGCATCTCGCAGCTCTTCGAGTTCCGTGCGGATCTGTTAGCAGATAAGGCAACGTACATTGATCCCAAGAGGATTGTCGGGACCAAAGTCACCGTTGCCATCGCGCTGACGGATGATACCGGTACACGCTATATCAATGGGATTATCACTTCCTTTGAGCAGGGCACCGGGGATGAGGAGCTTAACGAGTACTACGCCACCATCATGCCCTCCATGTGGGAGCTGACGCTCGCTTCCAATTGCCGTGTCTTTCAGAACATGACCGTTCTCGACGTAGTGAAGAAAGTTTTTAATGACTATGGCCTGTCGGTTTCTGATAGCACGACAGGCACTTACGCAAAGCTTGAATACTGCACGCAGTATTCGGAATCAGATTTCCATTTCGTCTCCCGGCTTTTGCAGCAACACGGCATCATTTACTGGTTTTCACACACCGCGGATGACCACAAAATCATTCTGGCCGACAATAAAGACGCCTACCAGGATTGTCCCGTTGTTTCTGACGTGCAATTCGAGTCGAGCAGTTCAGGAGCGGAAGGCACCTACGGCTCGCGAGTCACCGAGTTCATCATGGAAGCTTCCATGGTCTCCGGTTCGCACTCCACTGCGGATTACAACTACTCGCAATATAAGCGCGTGGATATTGATCCGATGAAGAGTTTGAGCCAGTTCGGAAAGAATTCCTACGATGTATACCTCTATCCCGCCGGGCAAGAGGGATATCAGAAAGAGCTGGCGACGCAGACTAACGGCACAGACGCGACCGCGCCTGAGACTACATTTCTCAATGCTCGGCTCTTGGCTTCCGAGTCAGTGATTACGACGTATCGCGGCAACGGGACTCTCCGTACCATGCTGCCCGGCTATACGTTCAGGCTGAGCGATCACCCGAGCCTGAACGCCAAATATCTGTTGGTTGGAGTGACGCACTCAATCGATCAGATGCCTTCGTATCGCAGTCGCGGCAGCTCCGGGAACGACTACAGCAACCGTTTTATGGCGGTTGATTCCCCGGTTGTTTATAAGCCGCCGCAGACTTTTGAAAAGCCCAGAATATACGGCCCGCAGACGGCAAAAGTGATTGTCGCATCGGGCGAGGACCTTCATCTCGACAAGATGGGTCGCGTCAACGTCCAGTTTTTCTGGGACAAGCTGCGCAAGGACAATACTCCGGATAACACCTGGGTGCGCGTGGCACAGCAGTGGGCCGGCAACGGGTGGGGCGCCTACTTCTGGCCGCGTGTCGGGGATGAAGTACTCGTCGAATTTCTCAATGGCGATCCGGATAATCCGGTGGTCGTGGGCTCGTTATACAACGGTACAAATGTCCCGAAGTACAAACTGCCGGATATGAGCACGCGCTCGGGCTGGGTAACCCGCAGCAGCAAGGGCGGCAGCGCCGACAACGCCAACGAACTACGTTTTGAAGATAAGAAAGGCTCCGAGCAGATTTTTATCAACGCGGAAAAAGATATGGATCACCGTGTTGAAAATGACAACCGCCAGTACATCGGCGGTAAGGACTCGCTGATGGTGGTGGGCAATCAGCTTGAGCAGATCGGTAAAGATCAGAGCATTAACGTCAAGGGCAACCGCATTGAGAATGTCGGCAGCAATGAGGACATCACCATCGGCTCGAACCGAACCGAAAAAGTGGGTGGAAACGAGTCGCTGAATATCAGCGGCAACCTGGCGTTGAAGACCGGCGGAAACAACTCGCAGGATATTGGTGGAAATCTCAACGAAAAGGTTGGCGGCAACAGCTCGCACAATATTGGTGGCAGCAACGCCGTGCAGGTTGGCGGCAGCTACTCGATCTCCATCACCGGCGCAGCTTACTATGAATCCGGCTCGACGCTCGTCATTCAGGCATCCACCGGGATTACGCTCAGTGGTCCAGGCGGATTTATCACCATATCGGAAGCTGGAATCTCTATCTCGGGAACGTTGGTTCTGATTAACAGCGGTGGAATGGCGATTCCCGGTATGGCAGGTCCGCTCACGCCGCCGGAGGCTCCGCAGGATCCCAAGACGCCCACGGATCCGGATCAGGCGGACGACGGCACGGTAGGCGGCGCTAAGAAGTAAACGCTTCAATGCTGCGTCTATCGGGCCTTCAAACTTAGGCGTCTGAATCTATTCCAGCGGAACCTTCTGCTGGCCGTCCGGCGTAAAGGCTGTCAGGCCTGGCGCCGGCTCAGTCTCCGCAAAGAAGCAGCGAACAGGGCCAAAGAAATCTTTCCTCTGCGCAGGCTCGCAGCTGGGAATAAAGACGCGCAGCACGCGTGGATCATAGAAGCGGAAGAGCGATTTGGCGCTGGAACCGTTGTCCACAATCAGGAAGCGCCGCAGATGTCGTCTGGTTTCCTCGAAGGACTGATCGGAGCCCAGGAAGACTCCCCAGAACATGCCCCATGCCGCTTTGACCAGGTAGGGCAGGAATGGCCGATCCGGCTGAAGCTGCGCCACGTACGGACCGTATCGGGCGATGTCGGCGCTCTGCTCGCCCTCATAGAGCGATTGGTAATAGGTGCCTGACTGGTTGAGCAGGTCGAGGATCGCCGGGCTGATGGCGCCGTCCAGGACTGCAAAGTTGCAGGTCGATCCAATGATGCTGAGAATCTGCTGCTGCCAGGGCAGCAGTTCGCCCGGAGAGGGCGGCAGATACTCAAGAAGCGGCTTGCCGTTGATTGCCTGCGAAAAGCGAAATGCGGTTCTGCCGGCGAAGATGGTATCGCGTGGGCGCAGCGGAACGTTGCGCGAGCGTACGCCATTGATGAAGGTGCCATTGCTGCTGGCGGGATCGTAGAGCATCACGATCGGCCCATTGCATTGCAACTGAAAATGCGCGCGAGACATGAACTGATCGTTGACGACCAGTTCGGCGGGCGACTGCCGGCCCACCGTGATGGTGCCCGACTGAGGCAGGGCGATGATCTGAGGATCACCGCCAGCCGGTCTTATTTCGAGCACATACTCCAAATCTCTCTCCTTCTGTCGCTGTTACTACTCGCAGATTTCACAAAATGGGCTTCCGCTTTTGGCCGCCGCTGACATGGCCGCGCCCATTGCTCCGCCACCGCCTGCTCCACCACCACCGGAATCGCCGATCATTACAGTTGGCTCGCCCAGGATGATCGTGCCGCCATGGGCCGTGGTGTCGCCCATGCGCGCCGCCGGCAGAAACCCAATGAGAACTGTCATGGAGCCCAACACGATCACGTCCGGAGGGCCTACGCAGGTCAGCATGTCGCTCACGCGCGCTGCCGGCAGAAACCCGATGAGCACGGTGGGCTCGCCCGGCGGCAGAATCGGACCACCGACGTGCGGAACAATCCCGGTGACCATCGGGCATACGTGCATGTCGGTGACTCGTGCTGCTGGTGGCATCGTTCCTCCTTGTTACCAACTACGATTTCAATCTCTTAGTGCTGTTGGGGCGGCAGGGCAATGTTATAGCCTCGCGCGCGGAGCATCTCAATGACTTGGTTTCTCCATGCGTATTGCGGATGATTTGCAGGCAAAGCGCCGTCGGCAACAATTGCCGGCAGCGAATCACCGATCTTCGATACTGGCCGCGGATCAGCGCCATGATTGAGCAGCCACGCAACGCGGTCGTATTGCCGCAGAAGCGCCACCTGCATCGCCGTGGTGTAGCCGCCCTCATCCGGCGCGTTGATGTCTGCTCCCATGGTCAAAAGAGTCTCCACATTTTCCCAGCGTTGGTCTCTTGCCGCAAGGCCCAGGAGGGGCAGACCCTCTTCGTTATGCAGATTCGGGTTTCCACCCGCCTTAAGAAAGAGACGTAGCAGCTCAGGGTCTTTGGCGCGTGTCGCCAGGCTCATCGGTGTTGCTTTATTGACAGTCGGCAGGTTGGGGTCGGCGCCGGAGGCGAGCAATGCGGCCAATCCTCGCTTGTTGACCGTGGTTGCCAGCACAAATGCAAGCGGAGTTGCGCCGTCCTTGCCCTGGGCGTTGGCATTGGCGCCGGCATGCGCGGCTGCCTGCACGCGCGCTACGTCGCCAGCCTGCGCCGCGTCAGCCATTTCGATGGTCGCCCGATCCTGAAAAACCTCTGAAGCCTTCATTCCCTTTGCCTCACAACCTGCCAAAAGAGCCGGAATCGTACTGAGAAAAATTACTGCAACCGCGATCCAGACAGCTCGGCGTCTCATGGTTTGCCTAACATGCCTTCTACGGCGGAAGTCGCCTGTTTGGTTTCGCTCGTCATGCCTTTTTCCACTGAATCCATACTGTGCGATGCGACTGCGCCTGCGTTTTGAACTGCGGGAAGCACAACCTGCTTTGCGGATGCCTCCGCAAGTCCAAGCTTGTTTTGTAATGCAGTGACCGCTTCTCCCGCCACACAGTAGTTGGTGAGTGAATCCACCGTACTTTGCGACGGAAACTGCGGTGTTGAAGCAGGATTGTATCCCGCAGCGTTAAAGATTGAGCCTGCCATGGGTGCGCCGACAGACGATAGATAAGAGGACGCAGCCTGCGCAAGCCCTCCGCCAAGGGAGTGTCCCGTGGTCATTAACGATGCGCCCTGAAGCTGCGCGGCACGCTGTGCGCGGGCGGCGAGGGCAATCGCCTGGTTATAGGCCTCCGATTCCAGGCCAAGCGCATTACGGAAGTTGTTATTCCAATTGGCGGCGGAATCCTGCACCGTTCCCCGGAATGCCAGAACATATTGTTCCGCCTGCCCGGCCAGTGAATTGGCCTTGTAAAGCTGCGCGCGAAAATCCTGCTCGGCGTTGGAGAACATGGCAGGTGAAAGACCCATCTTTTTAAGCTCGTCATCCGTTACGCGCTGGAACCCCGGTATGTTCACTGGCGGCTTGTTCGCGCCTGCAGCGTAAACGTCATCCGCCATCAGGGCCATCTGGCTGGCCTGAGTGAGCTGCTGCAGTTTCTGAACCGGCGGTGCGTCCCCAAGCCCCTGCTGAACCGCCTGTTGAGTTGCCTGCTGGCCCTGCTGGATGGCCAGCGCCAGCGAATACACGGATTTGTTTTTGCAGGGAGTCTCAGTGCTGTCTACAGGCTCTGGAGAAGAGATCGCCTGTTGCAACTTGGCAAAGATGGCTATGGCAGCTGCGGCAGCCTTGGCCATGCCGCCCGCCATGGTTTCGGATGCCTGTTGCATCAGGCTCTTTGCGCCCTGCCCGGCCTGTTGTTGAACCTGCTGGATTGCCTGTGTTGCCTGCTGCTGAAGCGCCTCTGCCTGATTCGTGACTTGCTGGACTGTCTGCTGGACCTTTGTCTCGAGCTGCTGCGCGAACTGCTGGGCTTGCTGCTCGGCCTGCGCGAGCGCTTGTTTTGCTTGCGCCTCTGCGTCGGCCAGCTTTTTTTCGGCATCGGCAACCGCCTGCTGCGCCTGCTTCTCCGCATTCGCCAATTGCTGCTGGGCCTGCTGCAGAGCTTGTTGCGCCTGCTGGACGGCCTGCTTCGCCGCGGCCTCAGCTGCCTGCTCCGCCTGCTGCCCTTGCTTTTCGGCGTTGGCCAGCTCTTGTTCTGCCTGCTGTTCCGCAGCAGCCAGCTTCTGCTCCGCCTGCTGCGCCTGTTGTTCGGCCTGCTGAACTTCCTGTTTGGCTTTTTGCTCTGCCTGGGCAAGTTGTTGCTGAGCCTGTTGAACCTCCTGTTGCGCCTTCTTCTCTGCGTCGGCTGCCGCCTGCTCGGCTTTCTGGGCCTCCTGCTGGGCGGTCTTCTCACCGGAGGCAACGGCGTCGCCGGCTTTTTGCGCATCCTTCTGCGCGGCCCCAAGGGCATTGTTGAGAAAATCGCCGGCGCCCACGCTAAGCCTGCTTTCTTTCGCCGGTCCTGAGAAGAAGGAGGACGGTGGCCTCCTGCAGCCATTGGGCCTTGTCCTCCGAGGGCAGCGCGGAGGCAAGCACTTCTCGCGCAGACACGAAGTGGTCCTCAAAGTTTTCGCCTAGCAGATAGGACGTGGTCACATAGACAGCCGCATCGCGCTTGGAGCCCATGCCATATTTCCTGGCTTTTTTCACCATTGCCGCAACGAATGTATGCAGGGCTTCCGGCTTGTCCTCAGCGGCCTCTGGAACATTCTTTTTTAGGAATTCCGCCACTGAGACCACATAGCGTCGTTCTGCATCTTCACGGAATGCCGTATGCTGCCGTTCGCCGATCTTGAAAGGGTGCATGTGAATGACAGTTCCTGAAGAAAAATACAGCCTGGAAATGAAGCGTTTTGACTCTGAAATGCACAATACAGCCATAGCCCAACCGGCGCAAGCGAAGATAGCGTTCTTGCGGACCGGAGGTAAGTGCAGTCGGAATCGGTGCACAAAAGCTTCGCATTTCATAGTGACGCGGCATGCCCAAACGCATCGAAGATTTGCCGCAAACATAAGCCTTTGGACAGGCCTGAAAAGGGGCGTGTTGAACCGCAGTTCAGGTGTTATTCCTTACGAAATTTTTGCTTGACATTCCTTTTGTGCAAGGCTAGATTTCGACAACAAGTAATTCTGGGGTTTATTCGGTTCTGTAATTTCATCAGCTATTTGGACGCGTTTTTCCTTCGAAATACGCGCGGCTGTCTGTTTCCCCTGCTTGCTTTGATTGCTTTGCCGACAAGTGACAACACATCTCAACGGGCCGTTGGTTTCTGGATCGGCTGTCGGAATTAATTCTAGAGTCGGATCAGCCAGATTCAGACCGAATGCGGCGGTTGCGCCCTGCTCCGCTTGCTGCCTGGATAACGCAACAGTGACCTTGGAGAATAGGATGATCTCGAAAAAGTGGCTTCACCGGAGCGGACGTGCCACGTCCGCCGTTTTGGCGCTTGGCTTGTGCATCTCCGCCGTAAGCGGCCTGGCACAGAGTGCGGCAACGACTCCCGGTACGAGTACAGCTTCCGGTTTGTTGCCGGCTGGTAGCTTTATTGCCGCTCCCTCGATTTATCTCGGCTACGCCTCTCCTTCGGTTGCGACGGGAGATCTGCGGTCAAGCGGCAAACTTGATCTTGTGACCGCGAACTCTGCCGCGGGCACGGTCGTCGTTTTTCTCGGTCAGGGATCGGGCAAGTTTTCCTCCGGCGTTTCGTATGCTGCAGGCTCGCAACCCGTTGCCGTAGCGCTTGCGGATGTGACGGGGCATGGACACGCCGACATCGTAGTGGCGAATGGCTCAGGCAATACGATCAGTGTGCTCGCTGGACGTGGCGACGGCAGCTTTAGTGCTCCGGTTTCGTATCAGGTCGGTTTCGCTCCCTCCATGCTGGTCACGGGTGACTTTTCCGGCAAAGGTACGCAGGAGGTCGCAGTCGCTTCGGCATCCGGAACCAAGCTTGCTGTCTTCTCAAGCGACGGCAGCGGCGGTTTTGCTGCACCGCAGGTGTATTCGCTGACTCATGCTCCTGCCGGCATAGTTGCTGGTGATCTGAACCGCGATGGCCACATTGATCTGGCTCTTTCCAATGCCAATGGAACGGTGACTCCGCTGCTGAATGACGGCACCGGGCAGTTTCACCCGCTTGCGGATGTCAAGGTAACCTCAGGCGCGCTTTCCTCCATAGCAATCGCCGATTTCAATCACGATGGCATTGCCGATCTGGCAGTCACGCAATCCGGCAGCAGACAGGTCTCCGTGCTTCTCGGCAAGGGAGACGGTACTTTCGCGGGCGCCGTTTCTTATGCTGTAGGCACTGAGCCGGTTGCGGCGCAGATTGCCGATGTGGACGGCGACGGTAACGCCGACCTTGTCGTTGTTAACAAATCGAGCAACACCTTCAGTGTTCTTTCCGGAGCAGGAGACGGCACCTTCAAGACTGCTCAGCACTTTGTTGTCGGCAATACGCCCGCCGGAGCCGTTCTCGGGGACTTCTACGGTAGCGGTCACGCTGATCTCGCCTCCATCGACCTGCTTTCGAAGACCGTATCTCTCCCGCAGGGTAAGGGGGATGGAACCTTCCAGGCCTCGCGCAGCTATGTCACAGGCGAGCAGCCTGTAGCGATTGCCTCAGCCGACCTGACTGGTGCCGGCCATGCCGACCTTGCCGTAGCAAATTACTGCGGCTCCGATGGAGCCTGCAAGGAATCCGGCAGCGTTGCCATCCTTCTGGCGGATTCAGCCGGCGGCTATCGCCTTGGCTCTGTCTATCCAGTCGGCTCCGGCCCCGTGGCTCTCGCGTTACGGGACGTGAATGGCGATGGGAAGCTCGACCTTATCGCGCTCAACCGCAACGACAAATCCGTAATGGTGCGTCTCGGCGAGGGCGACGGCGTATTCGGGCAAGTGCTGACCTTCTCGCTCTCCGGCGCGCCTGTTGCCCTAGCCTCCGGCAGCTTTAGTGCCAGCGGCCACTCCGACCTCGCGGTTCTTGAGGACTGCGGCGAAGCGAAATGCTCCACCGCCGGAAGCGTTGAAATTCTCGCTGGAGATGGCGCGGGCAATTTCCATTCCACAGCGACATTCCCGGTCGGCTATCAGCCGGTTGGCATCGCCGCTGGTACTCTTACATCCAAAAGCCACACAGACCTCGTAGTGCTCAACCGCTGCGGCAGCAGCGCTTCCTGCTCAAGTGGCACGGCTACGATCCTGCGCGGAGATGGCGCCGGCAGCTTTACCGCGGGAAAGACGGTTTCCGTTGGTGCCAATCCCGGCTCACTTGCTCTCGGCGCGCTCACCAAGGCTGGAAATCTCGATCTAATCGTCTCCCGAACTGGCTCGAACAGCCTGGGCGTTCTTCGCGGCAACGGCGATGGCACCTTCCAGCCTGCAGTAAGCTATGCGGCTGGCGCCGCGCCGGGCGCTCTCCTTCTGGCTGATTTCAATGGCGATGGCGTCGTGGACGTCGCAGTAGCGAACGCATCTGACTCCACCGTCAGCGTTCTATACGGCAAGGGAGATGGCTCGTTACAAACAGCCGCTAATTTCCCGGTAGGTGCGCATCCGTCCACCATGACGGTGTTGAGTTCCAAAGGCTCGAATCAGGCCGGCATTGCCACTGCGAACGGCTCGACGAGCGGCACGACTCAGGGTTCGGAAGTAACAGCCCTGCTCAAAGTCACGGCGATGGATACACTGCCGCCGCTTACCTCGTTTACCGTGGCTATGAGTTCGAATGCTGTGAACGTGAACGAAGGAACGACGATTACAGCTACGGCAGTCGGGGAGTCGACAGATGGCGTGCCCGACGGCGTAGTGACGATTACCGCTACGAACGGGGGCAATACAGTTACGCTTTGCTCCAATCTTCCAGGAGGCACCCCAACAGGGGATACGATTGTCTACACTTGCGCAGCCACTGCGAGCGCAAGTCTGGCAGCCGGAAACTGGACTATCTCAGCCAACTACATTGACGGTTCGGTATACGACAACAACAGTGGCTCGCCCGTAGACAACCCGCTGCAGGTTTCTCCGATTGCCGCTACGCTGGCCTTTACCACGGTTCCCTCCGGTCCTATCACGATCAACTCGGGAGCACCCTTTAAGGTTACGCTTACTGCATCGCCTGTAACTCCGGTGAAGCCGGCCGGAACGGTGACCTTGAGTCAGGGAAGTACGACCCTTTGCACCGGCACACTTACGACGGTCGCTCCATACACCGCATCCTGTTCGACGAAGGCCATCACGGGCCCCAGTCCTGCCACCATCACTGCCACTTACACCGATACCGACGGCAACTTCACGGTGGCCACGCCCGCCACAACCCAGGTCACAATTACTCCAACCAACACCACGCTTACGCTGTTTCAGGCAACGGCCACGCCAATCGTAGATTCACCAGTCATTCTGAAGGCATTGGTAGCTCCAGCCGGTTCTCCAGTTCTTCCCACGGGAACCGTCAGCTTTACTTCAAATGGCACCAACATTCCAGGGTGCAGCGGCGCTTCCGCGCCCTCCGTTGGATTGGTTGGAAGCTCTCTTCTGGCTATCTGCACCACGTCTTCGCTGACGGCTCCATCGGTTTCCATCGGTGCCACATACTCAGGCGACAATAGTTACAACGGCTCAACTGCAACCGCGCTCAATTTCGCCGTCAACAAGCTGACACCTGCATATACTTTGTCAGCGGCTCCGCAGGCTCCCAATGTGAGCACTACGGTCAACGTGCCGGTGGTCTTCACAGTGGGATTTACGACACCGGCATCCTCTGCGCCAACCCAGCCGACCGGCGTCATCACAGTCATGCAGGGCGCCACCACATTGTGCACGGTGGTCCTGCCGGCCAAAACCTGCACATTAACTGCAGGGTTTTCCTCTGCAATTTCATACAACGTAACCTCCTCTTATAACGGAGACAGCCAGTTCAACACGGTTGCCACTGGAGGCGGCGTCAAGGTGACTGTTGGCGCCACCGGCACCCAGACCACCATAAGCGGGCCCAGCACCGCCAGCGTGAATACGCCCGCCATCTACACTGCCACGGTTACCTCCAACGTCGTGGGAGCCACAGTTCCGCAGGGCGGCGTTGCATTCAAGGTGACTGATTCCAATTCCGTCACAACCACCCCCTGCACCAACGCAGCGCTAAATGCGGCTGGAACCGCAACCTGCTCCTATTCTTTCCCGTCCTCTGGCAGTTACACGGTGAACGCCACTTATAACCCAAGCCCGGCTAATTTCACCACCAGCAGCACCCAGACAGCGCAGCCCGTAACGGTTGGCGCAAGCGCAGTTTCCATCACAGTCGCTCTCGATAGCGGCAGCGCGAATCCCTCGGTTATCAATCAGCCGGTGAAGTTCGATTCCTCGTTGACCTTCCCGACAGGTTCCGCCAAGCCCTACGGCCTGGGAGATACGATTGTCTATTACGACGGCACGAACGCTTTGTGCACCGTGCCGGTCAACGCGACTACCTCGCCTTACACTCCAGCTTCCTGCACGACATACGCGCTTTCCCTGGGTGGACACAGTATCACGGCTGCATTCGTTCCCGGGCCCTCAGATTCGAACTTCAAGGCACAGACCTCGGTTGCAACTACTCAGACCGTCAATGCCGACCCCACCACCATCTCGGCCAGCTCATCGCTTCCGTCGCCCTTCGTAAATGAGACGTATCAGTTATCGGCTACCGTCACTCCCACATTTGTGTACAGCGGCGCAGGCGGCAGGTCTCCTTCGGGCGGCAGCGTGGCCTTCACTTACGTCAACGGATCTTCCACCGTGACACTCTGCACGGCCACCGTTCAGTCCACTTCAAAAGCATCCTGCACACCGGCGGCAGGCAGCCTTGCTGTTGGAAACTACACCATCACGGCCACCTACACGGACTCCGCATCGCCTGCGAATTTCGTCACCAGCAACGTCACAACGCCTCTGAACGTCGTGAAAGATACACCGGTTGTAAAGATCGGCACGCTTCCCGCTTCGATTCAGGTGAATCAGGCGCTCACGCTCAGCGCCTCGGTTATGCCGAACTACAGCGGCCCCATCGTTCCGTCAGGCAGCATAGCCTTCACCTCCGGCTCCAAGACCCTTTGCACCGCCACAATCAGTAGCGGGTCTGCCTCCTGCGTTGCCGCATACGCTGACCTGCCGGCCTCGTCCACGCCCTACAGCATCTCGGCAAGCTATGTTCCCGGCGGCGATGCTAACTTCAACGCTTCCAGCAGCACTACACCCGCCACCGTCACAGTGACGCCCGCAACCACTTCGGTGAAGGTTTCCAGCATGCCCACCACCGGTTATGCGACACAGACCATCACATACACGGCCACGGTGAGCACTGCTCCTTCCATTCCCACAGGCGGAATCACTCCGACCGGCTCGGTGACATTCACAAATACCTCCGCGCTGGCCTTTGCCGGAACAACCTGCCCGAAGATCACAATCCCGGCGGGCTCTACCTTCCCGTATTCGGCCAGCTGCACGGTAACGTATCCACAGACTTACACCGGCAATCAGAACACTGACACCATCACCGCGACGTTCACGACAGGCGATGGCAATTTCAGCACAAGCAGTAATTCGGCGAATCCGCTGGTACAGCCCGTGCTGAACTTCTCGCTCGGGTTCACCCCTTCTTCTTCGAGCACCATCTCTCTCACCCAGGGGCACGATACGACGAACGACCCATACTTCACAGGTCAGACAGTCGCGGCGGTTTCCCTCTCCACGTCGTCTTCAGGCGTGGGCGTGTTGAATGACACGCTGAATTACACCTGCATGGTGCTTTCGTCCGGCACGCCCGTCACAGATCCATCCTGCTCTCCTGCCACGAGTGCGGCCCTTCCCGGCGCGAGCGTTGCGTACACGGTCAATGCGTCGTCAAAGGCGCCGGCAGGCGTTTACACCATAGCCGTCACGGCTACTGATCCAAATGCTCCGGCTCTCACCTACACCGCTACCAAACAGCTCAGCATCGCCAGTGTTTCGACTCAGCAGCTTGTCTTTGCCGGCAGCGTTCCTCAGTCGGTATCGGTAGACTTTGGAACGTTGACCGCCGGAGGCACGCTGACGCTGGTCGGTTGCCCGGAGGTCAGGTTCTCCACGGAATCGTCGGCGAGAAAGAACCCGGATCCCACCGCCAACAATCAGCAATACGTGTCGTGCTCTTCGAGCGCACCGGTATCCATCTCATCCGGCACCACAACGCTGAGCGTTACGGTCACGCCGTGCCAGTCCGGTACAACTGGAACCGCTGGTGGTTCCACTACGAACTGCAACGGAACCGGCGCAGCTCTTGTTTCGGTAAAGGCGAAAGCCGGACGCTCAGGCGGTTCCTACATGGCAATTGCCTTCGGCGTTCCGGTGCTGGCCTTCTTCGGCTGGTTTGGACGCAATCGCGCCCGCAAGAACCTCTTCCGCATGATGGCCATCCTGCTTCTGGGATGGAGCGCGCTCACCGTCAGTGGCTGCGGCGGCGGTTACAAGCTCACCTCACCGGGTAGCTCGAGCCCGGCAACGAACCTCGCTCCCGGCACCTACGACGTCCTGGTCCAGGCGGCGGATGCCAGCACTCCGGCTAACACGTACTACGCAGTTGTAACAATCACGGTGAACTAATGGCAGAGGCGACTATGAAGCAACATTCGGCGTTAACGTCCATTTTTCGTCAACCGCGCAAATCGCGCCGGAGTCAAACTGTGAAAGTCAAAATTGCGCTGCTGTGTGTAGCGTTTGCATCGGCTTCGCTTCTTTCAGCACAGGTAAACTGCCCCACCGCGTCCACAACTACGTCGGCTCCCATGGTCTGCCAGTACCCTTATAGTGGTTCAGTTCTGGCGCTGATTTATTACGGCGGCAACCTGCCTGCTGATCCGCAAAACGACCCTGTTTACCAGACGCTCTATGCCGCCGGATCGCGAACAGCAACGCCCATCAACGCCTCGATCGCCACGCAACTCGCCCAGCTACCCATGCCAAGCGCTGCTGCAGGCACGGTGACCCTCAAGCTTCCCGGCAGCGACATCGGCACGCCGTTCAACAACCTCGGTCCTATTCTCACGGATCGGCCAGACACGTTCCCCAGGAGAAAATTTTTCCTCAGCTTCGCTTACCAGCACTTTAACTTCACTGAAATCGATGGACTGCAGCTGTCCAACTTCGTTCTCGGCGCGCAGGTGCCTAACGTTACTTTGGCAAACAACTCGGGCACCTTTTACGGGTCGCTGCAGAGCAAAGTCGGCCTTCAAATGGATCAATACATCGGTTTGCTGACGTACGGCCTGACAAAAAGCACAGACATCACCGTTGCCGTCCCGGTCAACGACGTGACGATGAATGTCACAAGCAGCAACTATCAGGGCTACTTCTACGCGACTGCCACCTCCACCTACACTCTGCTCACCGCACCCGGCATCACCACTCAGGTGCCGCTGGTCACAAGTGGTTCCGCTTCCGGCATCGGCGACGTAACGCTGAATGTGAAGCAGATGTTGTTCGGGCGGGAGGGACGCTATGCCGGCGCCGTAGGCGCTCAGTTCAGATTTCCCACCGGCGATGCCAACAACTACCTTGGCTCTGGAGCCTGGGGAGCCAACGTATACGGCCTGGTTGAATATCGCGGCACTGTGATGCACCACGGGATAGCACCCCATGTGAAGGTTGGTTATCAGTGGAACGGCCAGTCCCAGATTCTCGATATCCAGAACCCGCCGCATGAAAATCTCCCCGGAGGCTTGGAATACGGCTTCGGTGCTGACTACGGTCTCTTCCGCACCTTTACGCTCGTTGCAGATGGCGTGGGCAATCAATACGTGAATGCACCATCGCTGAGTGCTGGCTCAGTCACTTTGCCCCCTAACACGAATCAGTCGGGACTGCAGATCCCTTCCACTTTGGCCACCTCCATCAGCGGTAATACCACCTACACTACCTTCAATTTCAGTGGCGGATTCAAATGGATTCTGCCCAAGACCAGGGAGCACCTTCTGCTCTATGCCAACGTGATGGTTCCTATCAACAACGTTGGTCTGCATAGCGATCCCGTTCCGCTGGTCGGCATTGCCTTTAAGAGGTAACAGATCACCTCTTCATTCCAGCATCCCCGGGGCTTTAGCCAGTCCCGGGGATTTGTTTTGCAAGTCTACTCGGAACCACGCCGTGCTCTATGGCAAAATCGGAACAAGGGAAGAGTTTAGCCTCTTCCCCTGTGATACGACACTGATATGACCCCATCCTCTCCTGCCATCTCCGCCGCCTTTGCCCCATTCCTCATTGATCCTCATTTTGATCCACGCATCTGGGGCTATCGTGATCTCCGCCCCTGGTTTGACATTACCGCCGGCGCCGAACCGATCGGGGAAGTCTGGCTTACCGGGGATCAATGCCGCATTGCTTCTGGACATCATGCCGGCACGCCCCTCGGAAAGCTTTTTGCCGAGTCCCCAGCCGAGCTTATGGGCTCCGCCGCGCACCCCGGCTCGCCCCTGCTGATGAAGATCATCTTCGCAAAAGAAAAGCTCAGTGTGCAGGTGCATCCGGACGATGCAATGGCACACAAATACGGTGAGCCACGCGGAAAGACGGAGTGCTGGTACACCCTCGCCGCGGAACCGGGCGCGGCCGTCGCTCTTGGGCTAAAGCCGAATGTCAGCATGGAGGAAGTGCGGGCCGGGATCCACGACGGTACGCTGGAGAACTTCCTGAACTCGGTTCCTGTCGCAAAAGGCGACATGGTCTTTGTGGATGCAGGCACAGTCCACGCCATATGGCCCGGGGCCATTCTCTTCGAAACGCAACAATACTCTGACACCACCTATCGCATGTACGACTACGGCCGGCCCCGCGAGCTGCACATCGATAAATCTCTTGAAGCGACCAAACTCGCCACACGCTCCGGCAAAGTGCCCCCACAGGTACTCAGGGACCGCACAGTCCTCATTGATGTCGAATACTTTCGCATCGAGCAATTCACCATCGAGGGGACGTGCTCCAGCGCGAGTCTGCGCGGTAATGGCGAGCCCGATGGTGGACTTTCTTACCTCTTTGCAGCGAATGGATCAGCGCGTCTCGTGAGCGAGTCGTTTGACTCTATAGAGATTCCGACGCGCAGCATAGCCATCGTTCCCGCGGCCTCGCCGGAGTTCACACTCGAGAGTTCCGGTGATCTCGATCTGATCCGTATCGTGCCACGCTGGCCAGGGGCGAAGGCATGACAGCAGCCAGTTGGCGTGATTCCGTGGTAGAGTACATTCGCTCTGAAGCCCAGCCTGCCGACAAATTCGGTCATCAGCCTCGCCTCTACGCTCTCGCCACACAAATCGGCAGCGGCATGGAGTACGACGACGATGTTGTCTTCGCTGCCGCGTGGATGCATGACCTCGGCGTGTTCCTCGGCCATCGTCCCAGCGATCCCGCAGAGCTGTCCCGCTGGGATCACGTGCCATATACCATCGCTCGTTCGCGAGAATTACTAACTGCATGGGGATTTCCTGCATCTAAGTTAAATGCAGTCACTGAAGCTATCCGGACGCATCAGCCACAAGATGAGCCGGTTCTTGTCGAGGCGGTTCTTCTGCGCGACGCGGATATTCTCGAGCAGCTTGGCGCCATCGGCGCTCTGCGTGCTCTCGTAAAAATCGGGCGCGACACGCGCTACATTACCTATTCGGACGTGTTACCAGTATTGGAAAGGTCCGTCGAACACTTACCGGCTAAGTTGCGGCTGGCACAATCGAGTGCTTTGGCCGCAGAACGAGTAAAGAGCTTGCGTGCTTTGCTGACAGCAATTAAAAATGAAGCAGGCACATTCCTTTATTGATTTGGCTAATTTATTGCATTTCCCAGATATACTTTTGCCCGGATAACATTACAGATCGCGTTGAAAATCTGAATTATAAGGAGATAGAGAAATATGCAAAGCAAGTTATGGTCATGGTTCATCCCAGCGTTGCTGCTTATCTTTATAGCAGGGCCTGCTTCCGCACAAGCAGTATATTCCGCAAGCGAGGACCGTCCCCGTTTAATGGTTGGGGCAGGCTTCTCCATTTTCAATCAGGATTGGGGCACCAATCCGCATGTCCTGGGCATAACCTACACTTTGGATTATCATCCCCCGTTTTTCCCCGGGATTTTAGGCGATTTGAATCTTGAAGCGCAGGGTCGCGATTTGATCTGGAATCGCGGTACTGCACCTGACACGGGTAAACCAGTTGTTCCTCGGACTGACATCATTGGCGGCGGTTTGATCTATCATCCGCACTGGGTTAGGTTTCATAAGTTCGAGCCATATGCGAAGGGGCTCATGTCCTTTGGCGGCATCAATTTCGCATCGTACAACCCTCACTACACCCACGATACCCGCACTGTTACTTCGGTTGGTGGTGGCGTCGATTACCGTTTAGTCCACCGGATTACTCTGCGCGGTGATTTCGAATACCAATGGTGGCCCGGATTTCTCAGCCCGCGTGCGCTTACTCCGCATGGCTTCACCTTTGGCGCGCTCTATAATTTTGGCCATCGCTAAAGAAGAGTGCCTTTGCATAGCAAAAACTTCACTTGTGATAAGACCCGCGTTTAAGCGGGTCTCACATGCGGCGTTTCAAGTCCGGAGAATTCGGTAAAGGGTTTCTAGCCGCGCTGCTTCTTATATAGATTGATTAACGTGTTTGTAGAGCTGTCGTGCGTGGCAACTTCACCCGCGCCCTCCAACTCTCCGCCAATCCTTTTCGCCAGCACCTTACCCAACTCTACTCCCCACTGGTCGAATGAGTTAATCTGCCAGATCGTACCCTGCGTAAATACGGAATGCTCATAGAGCGCTATCAGCTTGCCCAGCGTTTCCGGCGTCAGCCTTTCCACCAGAATCGTGTTCGATGGGCGGTTGCCCTCAAAGACGCGATGCGGTACAAGCCAGTCCGGCGTGCCCTCCGCCTTTACCTCTTCCGCAGTCTTTCCAAAGGCCAGCGCCTCGGCCTGGGCAAAGACATTCGCCATCAGCAGGTCATGGTGCTCGCCAAGTTTGTTCAACGTCTGTGAAAACCCGATGAAGTCGCTCGGAATCAGATGAGTCCCCTGGTGGATCAGTTGATAGAAAGAGTGCTGTCCGTTCGTTCCAGGCTCACCCCAGAAGATTGGCCCAGTCTCGTAGTTCACCTGGTCGCCGGCGAGCGTCACGTGCTTGCCATTGCTCTCCATGGTGAGCTGCTGCAGGTAAGCAGGGAAGCGCTTGAGGTACTGATCGTAAGGCAAAACGGCCACAGTCTGCGCGCCAAAGAAGTCCGCATACCAGACCGTGAGCAGGCCCATGAGCACAGGCAGATTTTTCTCGAACGGAGCCGTGCGGAAGTGCTCGTCAATGGCATGAAAGCCGGCAAGCATCCTGCGGAAGTTCTCCGGACCGACCGCCAGCATCGTCGAGAGGCCGATCGCCGAATCCATCGAATAGCGGCCGCCAACCCAATCCCAGAAGCCGAACATATTCGCAGTATCGATGCCGAACTTCTCCACCTCCGCGGCATTGGTTGAAACCGCAACAAAATGCTGCGCAATCGCCGCATGATGCTTCAGCGTCTTCAGAGCCCACGTCCGCGCCGAATGCGCATTCGTCATCGTCTCCAGCGTCGTGAATGTCTTTGACGAGATGATGAAGAGCGTCTCTTCCGCATCAAGATCGCGCGTAGCCTCAGCGAAATCGGTCCCATCAATGTTCGAGACAAAACGGAAGGTCAGATCGCGTTGGCTGTAGTGCCGCAGCGCCTCGTAAGCCATCACTGGCCCAAGGTCCGATCCGCCAATGCCAATGTTGACAATGTTCTTGATCGGCTTTTCCGTATAGCCCAGCCACTCGCCCTTGCGCACGCGCTCGGCAAAGGCCGACATCCGATCCAGCACCTCATGCACGCCGGGAACCACATCCTCCCCATCCACCAGGATCTTCTCGTCTTTGGGCGCTCGCAAAGCCACATGCAGCACGGCACGCTTTTCCGTTGTGTTGATCTTCTCGCCGCTGAACATTGCGTCAATGCGAGCCTTCAGCCCGCTCTCTTCCGCCAGCTGCAGAAGCAGTTTCACAGTCTCATCGGTAATGCGGTGCTTGGAGTAGTCGAGATAGATACCCTCAGCCTCGACAGCAAATTGCGTGCCGCGTTTGGGATCGTTCTTAAACAGATCCCGCAGGTGTTCTGTCTCAATCTTTTCGTAATGGGCGGCAAGCGCCTTCCAGGCTGGCAGTTGAGTCAGTGGTGTTTGAATGGTGGCGGAAGAAGTGCTCATAGGGGATGCCTCGACCTTTCCGAAATATGCTCGGATATAAGCCTAATACACCCCGCCTGATGAGGGTTAAAGAACAGGAAATTTCACATCTTGCGGCAAGAGCTCACGACTGCATCGGCTTCTCGCGATTGATCATCCAAGAAGTTCCGAACCTGTCGCGCAACATGGCAAAGTGAGTAGCAAAAAACGTCTCCTGCATCGGCATAAAAATGTCGCCACCCTCCGAAAGCAGCTTGTAGATGCGTTCCGCCTCCTCGCCGTTGCCCACTGTCAGAGAAAGATAGACGCTCCTCATCGGTTGAAACCGATCAGGTGATACATCGCTCGCCATGATCACATTTTCGCCAAGGTTCATAGAAATATGGAGGACTCCATTTTCCAGGCCAGGCGGAATCTGTTTCGGATCCGGCGTTTGTGCAAAAGTCATCATAAAGTTGATCTTGCCGCCCAGATGTTCTTCGTAAAAGCGGAACGCTTCGGCGCAGTTGCCGCCATAGTTCAGGTAAGTATGCAGTTTCACCAGCAGGTCTCCTTTTTTCCGGAATCATGGATGCGAATGAAATTACGCCGAAACCTTATGCTTTTTGGGTTACACGACGCAACCATCACAGTGTTAATATGAGCAACGTTGATAACAACCTATCTGATTGACTCTCGGTTTCGCAAAATGAGAGTTGACCGGAAATTTTTAAAAGACAGGTGGCTGCTCATGACTCTGCTGGAAAATTACGCCCGGATCACGCCGTTTCTCTGGTACAACAACAACGCCGAACAAGCCGCAGATTTCTACGTCTCCGTCTTCAAAAACTCACGCCGCCTGGGTGAAATGCGCAGCGCCGCAGACAATCCCTCCGGCCCCGCAGGCTCAATCATCACGGTCAGCTTTGAACTGGACGGATTGCAATTCACCGCCATGAACGGCGGCCCGGGCCACAACTTCACTGACGCCATCTCGCTTGTCGTACGCTGCGAATCGCAGGATGAAATCGACTACTACTGGGAGAAGCTCACGGGGGATGGAGGCGCGGAAGTTGCCTGCGGCTGGCTCAAGGACAAATTCGGCCTGAGCTGGCAGATTGTGCCAGCCAACATGGGCGATCTGATCAAAAGCCCCAAGGCATTCCAGGCCATGATGCAGATGAAGAAGCTCGACATTGCCGCACTCAGGGCCGCAGCCCAATAGCGATTGACGCTCCGTGGCTCAAGGCGTACAAAGGATGCAATCGAATTTTGACTCCAGCGAGGCGGCCCACAACGTCTCCGTTTCCCATCGGGGGCCTTCATGACCGTTACGCAGCCGAAGCCCCGGCGCAGCATCGCTGCTGCCGTCGGGCTCTTCTTCATAGCTCCGTTTATCGCAGAGTATCTTCTCGGCGATCTTCCCATCACGCTCGTTGCCGCACTCATTCTTCTCGCGCCCATGTACGGTGGTGGCGCGCTGCTCATTCGCGAACTCGTGCGACGCACAGGCCGTGGCTGGCCCAGCATCTTCCTGCTTGCCATTTCCTATGGAGTTCTGGAAGAAGCATTCACAACGCAGACGCTCTTCAATCCAAACTATCTGGGCAAAAATTTTCACCTGCTCGATCCCGGCTACATCCCTGCTCTTGGTATAGGCGCATGGTGGACGCTCTTTGTGATCACTCTGCATGTTGCGTGGAGCATCTGCACCTCCATTGCAATCGCTGAAGCTCTTGTCCCGAGTCGCAGCACAACGCCCTGGCTCGGCTCTATCGGCATTGCGATCGTTACTCTGCTATTCGCGGTGGGCGCAGTCGTCATGACCCGCATGAGCTATACCAAGGACCATTTCGTTGCGTCGCATATGCAATTCATCACGGCGGCAATTTTCGTTGCGCTCTTTGCTGTTGCCGCATTCCTGCTTCCGCGCATGAAACCGGCCACAGCGGCAACTTCAGTGCCCAACCCCTGGCTCGCAGGCTTGATCGCATTCGCTCTGGCTTCCGGTGTACTGCTGGTTCCACAACGCTGGAATTGGTGGGCTGCTGCCGCAGTCTTCGCATTGGATGCGATTGCGCTGATGCTCATTCTCTACTGGTCCCGCAGCACCTCCTGGACGGCGCTGCACAAACTGGCTCTTGGCGCTGGCGCGGCGCTCGCGTATGGCTGGCACGGCTTCACCCAGCCTCCACTCATTGAAAACACGAGCCTGGTTGTAGCACGGACCGGTAATGCGATCTTTACGCTTGTTGCCATCGCGCTCATCGCACTCGCGGCGCGGCGCAACACGCATATCAGAACAGAGGCGCCTTAAGCTGCGGTACAAGCGGTGAAGCCGCATCGCCCGGCTTCGCCATGCACTTCTGTGCCGGACCGGCAGTCATGTAGGACCGCGTCACATGCAGCCGGTCCATCACAATGTACCGCGTTCGCACTCCATCCATCGACTGGGGCAGCTCCTTCGGCAGCCGGCTGCGATCAACGTAGATCACGATCGTAGCCTCGCGCGGATTGTCGAGGCTTTGCCCCACGCCCACGCCAAATATCGCCGAATTCTCCTGCATCCACTGCCGCGCCTGCTGTTTCGCTTGCGTTGCGCGATTGATCATCGCAGCCGTCAATCCGGTAAACGTCACAGTGTTCGCAGTTGGTGCGCTGCCCGTCGTCACAGCCTGCTCCGTCGTGGGGATTACCATCGTCCGCACGCCGCCCACCTGTATCGGAACATTCGGCGTCATCGTCTCGTCCACGTAAATCACAATCGCCGCTTCACCCACGCGGTCGCTGCTCCTGCCCAGTGCAACACCCAGAACTCCCTGGCTCGGGTTGATCAACAGCCGCGCCGCAAAGAGCGCCTGCGCCGCACGCGCCATCTCCACAGTGCTCAGTGGCTCTCGTTGCGCAGCGGCCACCGTGCTGTCTCCATAGCTCAGGCAACTCACCGCATGATCCGCGCCGCCTACGTAGCTGTAGCTGGTTCCCGTCGCAGCCTGCGCGCCCAGCTCGTTCAACACCTCAGGCGCAGGTGTCGCCATCGCCTGAACCACGCCGCTCGCATCCAGGCCACCCGCAAAGAACAACCCCACAGGCTCGGCGTTCGCTGCATCCACCACCAGCGCGCCGGAGTCGCCAGCATCGCTGAAGCGATCTCCACTCAGAGCCATCTGGTGCGTAAACAGCTTCGTCAAATAAGGCTTGGTCTCCGCGCAATCGGCAAAGTAGTCCACGTTTACATCCACGTCCACGGCAGTAACCGCGCCGCACGTCAGTCCTGTGGTGCGTCCGCTCTTCGCCACTCGCATCGTCAGCCGCGCGGTCTCGCCCTTGCCATCGGTAGAGCTGACTCCCGGAGCCGCAGCTCCCAGCGTTCCATCGGCCTGCTTGCTTCCAAGCTCCAGAATCGCGCCGCTCTGCTCCACTGCGCGTGGACCAATCTGCGCAATCGCCGCATCGGCATTGGTCTGCGAAGCTTTCAATGGTAGCCACGAGCTCAGGGAAGCCACAGGAGTCACGCCCGGCCCATCGCCAAATGCCGTGCAGTTGTTATCAATCAATCCTGGCTGCACAACCGCATCGCCCACCGCGGCATGATCGCTGCGCGCCAGCACATGATTATTGCTCAGCAAATATTGCCGTCCGCTGTTATCCGCAATCAGCGCGCCCAGCGTGCCGCCGCAGCAGTCTGCCACCGCGCTCCCATGCGCATCCAGGTCGCCATTGTTTCCACCCGAACCACCCAGCGCTACCGGCCAGCTCAGCGCTTCGCGATGCCGCGCCGGATTACTCGAAACTCCAGCCGGGCTCACCAGAATCGCTGCCTCGGTCTTCGCCGCACCCGCCCGCGCTTCTACATACGTCACAGTCGGCGCATCCACCGCCGTCGGCGCAGTATAAGTCACGGTGCAAGTCGTAAACGTATCGCGCGCATGAGTGCACTCCACCGGCCCAAGCGAGCCCGCTCCGCCTTCGTGCGCGCTTGTCATCAGGCCAAAGCGAATCGCCGCGTGACCACCCGCCTGGGCCAGCCGCCCACTCAGCAGAATCGTGCCACCCGGAGCCACAGCCGCATTCTCCGGCGCAAGCGGTTCCAGGAATCCCGGCGTAATCGAGAGATGGGTCGTCGCAATAATTGCGGGATCGCTCTTCAGCCGCGCGGAAACCGTCACCTCTGCACGATCCGCAGTCAAAAATCCCGGCGGAGTGTACTCGCCCGCTGCATTAATGCTGCCCGCACCGGCCTTTGCATCGCCCCCGCTCAGCGTCCAGGCCACATCCGCAGGAGCGCCATCGGCCTGCATCGCCGTAACGCGATACACCGCAGCACCGCCGCCGCGTGTCGCGTTGCAGCCCGTGCAGTTCGTGTCGATGCTTGTCTCGCCGCCCGCCAGCATTAGCGCCGTACTCTCCGGCTGCATCGTCCGCGCTGATCCAACCCCGCATCCTGCCAGCACCACCGGCAGCACTACGCCGACCGCAACCAGCAATAGCCGCCCGATCCCGCGCACACGGCTCCTCACCCGCACTTCACAGGCGGGAAGGGAACAAACCGGTTGCAACTCACTCAGAATCAATGGCTAGAACACTTTCAGCGGCAAAATTCGAGGCAGAATTGCCATGCCGGCTTCAACTTCGTCGAAGATCCGGCAAAATCCTGCTGCCTTCGTAGTGTAATCCGCCGCGAGAGCGCTGCAAACCGATTTACGCGACCTTAATGGTAGTCTCGACCATTTTGGAAATCTCCCCAACCCGCCGGTACGATTCCAGCCGGTCCTCATGCCGGTAAGTGTCCGTCACCACAATCACTTCGCTCGCCCCCGTCTTGCTGACAAGCCTCTCCAGCCCAGCCTTCACTGTCGCGTTCGAACCCACAATCGCCGCACCCAGCTTACTCTCTACAGCCGCCTTCTCCGCCGGATTCCAAAGTCCGTCCATCGAATCCACCGGAGGCAGCAGCTCCACAGCCTGCCCGCGAATCAGCCGCAGAAAACGCTGCAGCGGCGTCGTGAACAGCCGCTGCGCCTCTGCGTCCGTCTCCGCCGCAATCACCTGCACGCCCACCATCATGTACGGCTGCTCCAATGTGGCGCTCGGCCGGAACTGCCGGTGATACATCTCCGCCGCCGCATACAGGTACTCCGGCGCAAAATGCGCAGCAAACGCAAACGGCAGCCCAAGCCGCGCCGCAAGCTGAGCGCTGAAGCCGCTCGACCCAAGCAGGGTAATCGGCACATTCGTGTTCTGTCCCGGAAGCGCCTTCACCGCCTGCCCCGGTCTCTCGGGCCCAAGGTACGTGAGCAGCTCTTCCAGCAGCTCCGGAAAATCATCCCCGCTCTGCGCCATGCTCCGCCGCAGTGCTCGCATCGTCTGGAAGTCGCCACCCGGCGCACGCCCCAAGCCAAGATCAATACGCCCCGGATACATCGCCTCCAACGTGCCAAACTGTTCCGCAATAATCAGCGGCGCATGATTCGGCAGCATCACGCCCCCCGAGCCCACGCGAATCGTCTTCGTCGCTCCCGCGATATGCCCAATCAGCACAGCCGTAGCCGCGGACGCAATCCCCGCAATCGAGTGATGCTCCGCCAGCCAGAAGCGTTTATAGCCCCACTGCTCCACATGCTGCGCCAGGTCCACGGAGCGCTCAATCGCCGCTCCCGGCCCTTCATTCGGGTGCATCCCCACCAGATCCAGTACTGAAACCGCCAACTCGCCTTCGCCGTTTGCCATGTCTATTCGATTCATTCCAACCGCATCGGGATGCGAGTCAAGATGCGAGCGTATTCTCAAACCGAGGCGATCTATGGCGAAACTCATCGCAGTATCCGGCGACATCACCCAACTCGCAGTGGACGCCATCGTCAACGCTGCCAACGAATCCCTCCTCGGCGGCGGAGGCGTAGACGGAGCCATTCATCGCGCCGCAGGTCCGGAACTGCTCGATGCCTGCCGGAAACTCAACGGCTGCCCCACCGGCAGCGCCAAAGCCACGCCCGGCTTCCGCCTGCCCGCCAAATGGATCTTCCACGCAGTAGGCCCGGTCTGGCACGGCGGCACTCATGGCGAGGACGACCTTCTAGCCGGCTGCTACCGCCGCTGCCTCGAACTGGCTCATGAAGTTGGAGCAAAGTCGATAGCATTCCCAGCCATCAGCACCGGCGTCTATCGCTTCCCGCCGGAACGCGCCGCAAAGATTGCCATCACAACTGTGCGCTCTCGCATCGAAGAAAGCGGCGTCGAACAACTTTCATTCGTCTGTTTCAACAGCGAGACGCTGAGCATCTATCAAACGCTGCTCTCCGACACACATTCGCACTCTCATTCTTCTTAACCTCTTCTTTCAAGGAGAAGTAATGGAATACGTCAATCTAGGCCGCACCGGGCTCAAAGTCTCCCGCATCTGCCTCGGCTGCATGACCTATGGCTCACCGGCAGGCGCAGAGCCCAAACCGGGCCGCCACTCCTGGGCGCTGAATGAAGCAGACAGCCAGCCCTTCCTGAAACAATCCCTCGATCTCGGCATCAATTTCTTTGACACCGCCAACGTCTACTCCAGCGGCGACAGCGAAATCGTTCTCGGCAACTTTCTCAAAGCCAACACCCGCCGCGAATCGGTAGTCATCGCCACCAAGGTCCACGGCATCATGCGCGACGAGCCCAACGGCAAAGGCCTCTCGCGCAAAGCCATCCTCTTCGAGCTCGACCAAAGCCTCCAGCGCCTCAAGACCGACTACATCGACCTCTACCAGATTCACCGCTGGGATTACGAAGTCCCCATCGAAGAAACGCTTGAGGCTCTGCACGACGCCGTAAAGGCCGGCAAGGTGCGCTACATCGGAGCCTCATCCATGTACGCATGGCAGTTTGCCAAATCGCTCTATCTCGCCGATCTACGCAACTGGACCCGCTTTGTCTCCATGCAGAACCACTACAATCTGCTCTACCGCGAAGAAGAGCGCGAGATGACCGGCCTCTGCATCGATCAAGGCATCGGCATCATCCCGTGGAGCCCGTTAGCCCGCGGCCGCCTAGCCCGTCCCTGGAACTCCGAAAACACAAAACGCTTCGAGACCGATCGCTTCGGCACTTCGATGTACTCACGGACAGAAGAAGACGATCACAAAGTAGTCGATCGCCTCATCGAAGTTGCATCCAAGCGCAACGTCCCTCAAGCACAGGTCGCGCTGGCATGGCTGCTTTCCAAACCCGCAGTCGCCGCACCCATAGTAGGCGCCACCAAGCCGCATCATCTTGAAGACGCCGCCGCCTCACTCACCATCAAGCTCACACCAGAGGAAATCAAATCCCTCGAAGAGCCCTACACACCGCATCCGGTTTTAGGTTTTAGTTAACGGTAGATTACTCGGATTCCGGGGGGAAGAGGCGTAGGTCCCATGCGTTCGAAATCGTCCATCGTAAGACCGAAATCAGCAAGCACTTCTTCCATCGACACAAATTCTCCGCGAGCGATTTGGGAGCGAGCCTCTTCAATATCGCGTTCCTCTTCCTCGCTGATCAGCTAGTCTTCAAACGGCACATTGGCCAGCCATTCCGACAAAGGATCTGGATTCATGTTGCGCTCCGTACCCCATCCTTCCGCGCATTTGCGGAAGGATGGCATATTTATAGCCTTTTATAGTTTTTGTTCCTTATCTATGACCCTGATTCTTGATTCTTGATTCTTGATTCTTGATTCCTATTCCCTATTCCCTAGTCCCTATTCCCTGCCTTTCACGCCACCGTCATCACCAGCTTCCCAAAGTGCCCACCGCTCTCCATCCGCGCCAGAACTTCCCGCGCATGCGTCCACGGAAAATCCTCGCCCACCGGCCGCAGGTTCCCAAGACTGATCGCCTTATTCATATCCACAAAATCCTGCCGTGACCCCACATAAATCCCGCGCAGCAGCACCTGCTTATGCAGAATCAGCGGAACCGGCAGTGCATCCGCCGGCGTCGGACCCGTTAGCACGCCCACTTGTGCAATCGTGCCGCCCATCCTCACCGCTTTCAGTGATCGGCCAAGTGTACCCACGCCGCCCACTTCCACAACCACGTCCACGCCCTCGCCATCGGTTTCCGCCAACGCCCAGCGATCCCAATCCGGCGTAGTTTTATAGTTCAGCCCAGCATCAAGCCCCAGTTCCTGCACTCGTCCCAGCTTCTCGTCACTGCTCGAAATACCAAGCACCCGCGCACCCCGGAGCCGCGCAAATTGCAGCGCAAACAACGCCACTCCGCCGGTCCCCTGGATCAGCACCGTCCCACCCGGCTTCAGATTCGCCGTCTCCAGCGCATTCCACGCCGTTACCGCGGCGCACGGCAGGGTCGCCGCCTCCTGATAGCTGAGGTGCTCAGGAATCTCCACCAATCCCTTCTCATCAAGCACAACATATTCCGCCAGAACGCCGTCCACATCGCCGCCCAGCGCACCCTTTGTCTTTTCGGGAGTCGGCGGCCCGTCAATCCAGTTCTGCATAAAGATGCCCGCCACGCGGTCGCCCGCCTTCCACAGCGAAACACCCTCACCCACCGCCGTCACCTCGCCCGCTCCATCGGAGCAGGGAATCCGCGGCATCTTCAGTTTGGGGTTATATAACCCCTTTACCATCAATAGGTCGCGATAATTAAACGAGATCGCATGAATCTTCACCAGGACCTGTACAGGCCCCGGTTCCGGCGTTGCCCGCTCCGTAAATTCCAGCTTGTCTACCCCAAAAGAACTGATCTGCCAGACCCGCATGAATGCTCCTTAACGCCTTTCCGTGTATGAATAACCCATAAGGACTGCCAATTTTCGGCCAAAAAGCTTACCGCAACGATTCGAAACCAGGCAAAATCCCCGTAGAATGGAAGATATGGCACGTGGCTGGGAAAGTAAATCCGTGGAGGAGCAAATGGCAACATTGCAGCAGACGGTACCGATAGCGCCGGCAGGTGGCGTCAACGCGCAGGGGGCTCGCCGTGCAGCAGAAGTCGAGCGTACGCACCGCGCCCGGCAGAAGCAGGCACTCAATCTGCAAAAGGAAAACATCCTTTCGCAGCGAACCTCAAGTCCAGCTCGACGCCAGGCTCTCGAAGCCGCACTGGCGCAAATTGAAGCCGAAATCGCCAAGCTCGATTGATCCCACCCGCGAAAGCGGGTTTTTTATTGGGTAATCCACAGCATGGCGCCCCACATCTCGCTTTTGAGATGTGGGAGGCTAGCTAGTTTTCTCTTACCAGCAGGAAGGGATTCGCCTGCTGCACCGGCGTAAGCACCACATCGGCAATATTCACATGCGCCGGCCGCGTCGCCGCCCACAGAATCACATCGGCAATATCCTCAGCCGTCAGCGCCTTCACACCTTTGTAGACATTCCCCGCGCGTTCTTCATCTCCATGGAACCGCACCAGGCTGAAGTCCGTCTCCACCATCCCTGGATCCACGCTGGTCACCCGAATCGGCGTCCCCAGCACATCCTGCCGCAGCCCGTCATTGATCGACTTCTCGGCAGCCTTCGTCGCGCAATACACCGCGCCATTGGGATACGTAATATGCCCGGCGATCGACCCAAGATTGATCACATGCCCGCTCTTCCGCGCCACCATCCCCGGAACCACTGCACGCGTCACATACAGCAGCCCCTTCACATTGGTGTCAATCATCTCGTCCCAGTCGGAGACCTTACCCTCGTAAAGCTTCTCCAGCCCGCGGCTCAGCCCCGCATTATTCACCAGGACCTCAATCTGCCGCCAACCCTCAGGCAACGCCGCAATCGCCGCCTCCACCGCGCCATTGTCCCGCACGTCCAGCGCAAAAGTATGCACGTCCGCAGCACCGCGCTTCCGAGCCTCTTCGGCCACCTCAGCCAGCTTCTCAACACGCCGTGCCGCCAGCAACAGCTTCGCGCCCTCATCAGCAAACGCCAATGCCGTCGCCGCACCAATCCCGGCGCTCGCACCCGTGACAAAAACAATCTTCCCCGCAAGTTTCGTCATGCCCTCATCCTATCGGATCGTATGCGCCCGCTTCTGCGCCATCTTGTACTGACCCACCGCCCAGTCCTCCTCCCCAAGCCCATCTCGGATCGCCTGCTCAAAGACCCCCATCATCTCTTCCGCCAAACTCAACTTCACCCCATGCTCCGCACCAGCCGCTAGAAACATCCCGAGGTCTTTCTTACCCAACCCAATCGTCGCCCCCGCGCGCTCCGGCGGGTGCAGCATCACATTCGCATATGCAGCATAAAACGGAGACTGAAACAGCGCACTATTCACAGCCTCAAAAAAAGTCTCCGGCGCAATCCCCTGCGACTCCGCAAAAACAAACCCCTCGCTCAGCGAGTGAATCATCGCCGAAATCAGAAAATTCCCACCCAGCTTCACCGCATGAGCCTGCTTCGGTTCCGCACCCACCACAGTAAATCCGCGAGCAATCGCCGCCAGTATCGGCTTGGCCCGCTCAACCGCCTTATCCGTGCCAGCCAGCACCACCCAAAGCTTGCCCGCCTCCGCTACATTCGGTCTTCCAAACACCGGCGCAGCCACAAAATCAATTCCTCGCCGCGCATGTTCCGCCGTCAGCCGCTCACTCAACTCCACGCTGATCGTGCTGCAGGCAATATGCAGTGACCCCGGCTCCAGCGCATCCATCAAGCCATTCGGCCCAAAGAGCACCTGCTCATTCGCCTCATCATCAAACAGCATCGTAATTACGGCATCCGCGCCAAGCTCAGCCTCGGCAGGCGTAGCCGCAGCAATCGCACCCTCACGCAGTAGTGGCTTTGTGCGGCCCTCGGTGCGGTTCCACACCGCCAGTTCATGCCCGGCAGCAATCAACCGCAAAGCCATCGGCGTGCCCATATTTCCCAGCCCAAGAAATCCAATCCTCATCCCATGCCTCCGCAGTCTGTGCCTTTAAACTTATGATTCGATGCTGAGAACAGTCCAGGCGACGCGCTACGTGCTCCCCCTTCGCGAGGGCGGCTCTCTGCCCGCCATCGTTGAAGCCAGCGACCTCGGCATGTACGTCGTAAAATTTCGCGGCGCGGGGCAGGGAATCCGCACCTTGCTCGCCGAGCTCATCGCCGGCGAAATAGGCCGCGTCATCGGCCTGCGCGTTCCCGAACTGGTTTTCGTTGAAATCGACCCTGTCCTGGGCCGCAATGAGCCTGACTACGAGATCCGCCAGCTTCTCAAAGCCAGTCCCGGCCTCAATCTCGGCCTCGATTATCTCCCCGGCTCCGTCACCTTCGACCCCGCCGCCCGCGACGCCGTCTCAGCCGAAGAAGCCTCGCTCCTCGTCTGGTTCGACGCCTATACGCAAAACGTCGACCGTACCGCCCGCAACGCCAACCTGCTCATCTGGCACAAAAAGCTCTACACCATCGATAACGGAGCGGCACTCTTCTTCCATCACGACTGGCCCAGCCGCGAATCCAAGATCCCCGCGCCATTCCAGCAGATTCAAGACCACATCCTGCTTCCCTGGGCCGCAGAAATCTCCGCCGCCGGACGCGAAGCCCGCACAAAACTAACCCCTGCCATCCTCGAAGGAATCCTCAACCAGGTTCCGGAGGAATGGCTCGCAGTCAGCGCCGCCGACTCAACCGGCGAAAGCCCCGCCGAGCGTCGCGCCGGCTATCTCGATTTCCTCATCCGCCGGCTGAATGCCGCACAAATCTTTGAGCAGGAGGCCATCGATGCCCGCACCCGCATCCTTTGATTACGCCATCCTGCGCCTCGTTCCCCGCGTCGAGCGGCAGGAGTTCATCAACGCCGGCGTCATCGTCTATTGCCCCGAAAAGCGCTATCTCGCCGCACGTGTCCACCTCGACCGCGATCGCATCCGCGCCTTATGGCCGGATCTCGACCTCGCGTTGGTAGAACAGCATCTTCAAGCAGTAGAACGCATCTGCGCCGGCGATCCATCGGCAGGACCCATCGCATCCCTGTCGCAGCGCGAGCGATTCCACTGGCTCAGCGCACCGCGCAGCACCATCATCCAGCCCTCGCCGGTTCACACGGGTGTTTGTAGTGAAACCACTGACCTGCTCGGCCGGTTGTACCAGCAGTTTCTCGCCTGACAGCCAGCTACGCCGTCGTCGGCACAAGCTGGTGAGCAATCGCAAACAGCGCCAGCTCCAGCCGCGTCGAAACCCCGGTCTTGTCGAAGATATTCGAGAGATGCCGCTTGACCGTCTCTTCGCTCAGCCCAAAGCTGCGGGCAATATCGCGGTTCGTGCATCCTTCCACAATCGCGCCCACCACTTCCAGCTCGCGCGGAGTCAGCCCATAGGTCTTGCGCGGCTGCTGATCCGCCTTCTGCATCAGCTCATGCAGCGCCGTGACCAGGTTCGCCACGCGCTTGCCGCCAATCCAGTAATCGCCACCCACAACCGTGCGAATGGAGGTGTGCAGATCCTCCACCAGAGAGTCCTTCAGCACAATTCCGCGCGCGCCAATGTGCAGCGCCTCAATAATCTGTTGTGTGGTAATGGTGGAAGTGAGAAGAAGAATCTTTACTGTGGGCGAACCGCCCATGATAGCCCGCATAGCTTCCAGGCCCGGAAGCCGTGGCATCATCACATCGAGCAAAAGAATATCGGGCTGTAGCTCAAGCGTCTGCGTAATGGCCTCATCGCCGTCTCCGGCTTCGCCCACCACATCAAATCCGCTAGTGTCCGCAAGCATGTTGCGTACGCCAATACGAACAACAGGATGATCGTCTGCTATAACAATTCGAATCGCACGTTCTACCACCGAGGCACGTCTCCTCCAACAGCAAACTTCGATTCGCTGGGGTCGCAGATCAGCAACCCTTGATCTAGCCGCGACACCCGGTAATCATACTTCTTTTTTAGAGCTGTACAAACTCCCTCCCTAGCATATCTTTAAGGGCCTCAATTGCGCTACGTAGCTGCGCGACAATTGATTGGCTGTTATCCAGGTTGTCACTCTCGGTTTCCAGCGCCGCACCCAGCCGCGCGGCCTCCACAGCCCCCACCATGCCGCATCCGCCTTTAATGGTGTGCCCAATGTGGCGCAGAGCCTTCGCATCCTTACGCCCAATCGCGGCATCCAGGCTCGATAACCTGCCGCTTAAGTCGTCCATGGCCGTCGAGTAAACCTGGCGCACAGCGGTCTCCGGCATCATCGCCCGCAGGGCTTCCAGCTTTTTCCGGTCCATAATCACCGGCCCGGAAGCCTCGCCGGCCGCGGATTCAGGCTCCTGCGCCGCTGCAGCCTCCACTTTCTCGCAAAAAGGAGTCTCACGCTCGCTCCTGCTCGTAGCAATCATCTGTTTCAGTTCTTTTGCTCCAAAAGGCTTGCGAAGAAACCCGTCCGCGCCCTCCACCTCGCCCGCCCGGGGCTCACTAGCGCTCATGGCAAACAGCATGGCGCCCGATCCCAGCCGCACTCGCTCGCGCAATGCAGAAATCAGGTCCGCGCCGCTCAAACCCGGCATTTGGACATCCGTCAGTACCACCCGCGGCCGATAGCCGTCGGAATCCAGCATCATCAGCGCCTCGACGCCATCCCGCGCCGTCCGCACCTCGAAGCCCTCAATCGTGAAAACGGTAGCCAGCACCTCGCGGCTGACTTCGTCGTCATCCACGATGAACACCGACACATCGCCGGCTCCAGAATAGAAAGAAGACATGGCACAAGTTTGCCATGTGAGACATTCCCCAAGCCATGACGCAAGGGTGGTATAGGCATAGCTTCATATAGTCATCGATAGGTCAGCACTCGCCCTAAGTGACTCAAAACAGGCTACTCAGCGTCTCTTCTATTCCATCGCGCCGGCACTCACTTCATGCAGCCATCCCGGTGCTTTTAGCAGTTCCCGGGGCCGCGAGCCATCCGCCGGACCCACCAATCCATCCCGTTCCATCAGGTCGATCAAGTGCGCCGCCCGCCCATAACCAATCCGCAGCCGCCGCTGCAGCAGGGAAGTCGAAGCCTTCCCAAACTCAAAGACCAGCCGCACCGCATCGTCGAACATCGGATCGTTTTCTTCCTCGCCGCCGCTCCCGCCTTCCATGCTTGCCCGCTCGTCCTTCGGAGACTCCAGGAATCCTTCCACATATTCCGCCTGGCCCTGGTCCTTCCAGAACTTCACAATAGCCGCCGTCTCCTTCTCGCTCACATACGGCGCATGCAGCCGCATCAGGCGGCTCGTTCCCGGCGGCAGAAACAGCATGTCGCCGCGTCCCAGCAGCGCTTCCGCTCCATTCGTATCGATAATCGTCCTTGAATCCACCTTCGTTGAAAGCCGGAAGCTGATTCTCGTCGGCACATTCGCCTTGATCAGGCCCGTGATCACATCTACGCTGGGCCGCTGCGTCGCCAGCACCAGGTGAATGCCCACTGCGCGCGCCATTTGCGCCAGCCGAGTAATCGACTCTTCCACATTCGCCCGGTCCAGCATCATCAGGTCCGCCAGCTCGTCAATCACAATCACGATGAACGGCAAGGGCTCATCGTTCTCCCCATCCTCATCTCCAAAGAGCGAGAGAGCGGAGCTTTCAAAAAGCTTGTTGTATTGCTCAATATTCCGCACCGACCGCGAAGCCAGCAGCTTCAACCGCCGCTCCATCTCCCGCACTGCATTCCTCAGCGCATTCGCCGCCAGCTTGGGCTCGGTAATGATCGGCGTGAACAAGTGCGGCACGCCTTCATACATCCCCAGTTCCACGCGCTTCGGATCGACAAGGATCAGCCTCACCTGTTGCGGAGTTGTCCGGAACAGCAAGCTCATAATCATTGCGTTGATAGCCACCGACTTGCCCGATCCCGTCGATCCCGCAATCAGCACATGCGGCATCGAAGCCAGATCGGCGGTCACAATCCGCCCGTTGATATCCTTGCCCATCGCCAGCGTCAACCGGCTCTTCGCCTTTGCGAAAGTCTCCGACTCCAGCACCTCGCGCAGATGAATCGTCTCGCGCTCATGGTTCGGCACTTGGATGCCCACCGTGCTCTTGCCCGCCATCCGCTCAATCAGAATGCTCTCAGCCCGCATCGCCAAACAAAGATCGTCCGCCAGTCCAGTCACGCGGCTGTACTTCACACCAGCCTCAGGCTTGAACTCGTAAGTCGTCACCATGGGTCCGGGATTGATCTGCACCACCTGCCCGCGCACATCAAACTCCGCGCACTTCTCCACCAGCGCCCGCGCTTCCTCGCGTAGCTCTTCTTCGCGAACCGCCTGCGGACCATCGCCTTCCAGCAGCAGCGTGCTCGGCGGCAGCTTAAAGCCGCTCACGTTCTTGGGAGCCACCGTGACCATCTTCTCGTCCACATCCGCCCGCTCATGGACAATCGCTTCTTCCATCGGAGCAGCATGCGGAACGCGCATCGCCACCGGCTCCGGCCTCATCGGTGCCGGCGTTGGCTCCGGCTCCACGTGCGATGCAATCGCCTGGTACCGCTCTGTTACCGGAATCTGCTCAGGCTCGGGTTCTGCATAAGCGTCCTGCATCCGGGCCGGAACCGCGCTGGGAGCCTGTTGCGCCGGAATCGTCCGCTGCACCCGTGCCTCTTCGTCATAAGCCGCCTGCGCCGCACTCACGCCCGCAGCAGGAGCAGCATCCGCCCCACTCGCCACCGCCCGTTCCCAGATGCTGGGCTTCGCCACCCTGCGCACCGGCTCCGCAGCAGCCACGGCCTCAGCAGTCGGATCCACGTCCTGCTCCGGGTCCATCGCCCGCTGTCTCTGGTAAGCCGGAATCTCTTCCACAGGATCAATCTCGCGCTCACGCTTCCGCCAGAAAAACGAAGCCAGCCCTCGCGGAGTCCGCATCGTAGCCGCAGCCTCCCCCTCAGCCGATCCGGTATACAAACTCTGCTTCGGCCCGGGATTCTGCTGCTCTTCATCCAGCAGCGCGCCGCGCTTGATCGCATCGCGCTCAGCCTTCTTCTCCGCGCGTTCCTCCCGCCAGTTTTGCCAGCGATCGTTCCAAACCTGCAACTGCACCCAGTGCGCAGAAAGCCACTCATACATCGTGCGGAAATTCAGCGCCAGCGCAAAATACACACCCGCAGCGGCCAGCACGCCCGCCACCAGCCAGGCACCCGGCACATTCAGGTAGCCCACCAGCATGCCGGCCATCAGCCGCCCAATCACGCCCTGCACCGGAACAGCATGAAGCCACTGCCAGTGCCAGGGCAGCAATCCAAATGCCGCCGGCACAAACGCCAGCGCGAACACCATACCCAGCACACGCAGCCAGGCCGTGCCCGTCCACCGCGAACGAGTCCAGCCCCATGCCACAGCTCCCATCCATATCGGAACAAAAAATGCCGTCAACCCCAGCGTCTGCAGCGCCAGGTCGCTTATCGTCGCACCAAACGGTCCAATCCAGTTCTTCACCATCCCCTGCGTGCCGGGATCAATCGAAGTATTGAAGGAGGGGTCAGCCGTGTGATACGTGGCCAGCGCAAGCAGCAACAAAATCGAGGCCAACGCTAGCACCACGCCCAGAAACACATTCAGCGGGCGGCTGCGCGTCGGCGCAAGAGCAATCTGGATAGGCTTAATCATTTCGGGATCGTATCTCCACACCGGCACGCTCGCCGCAATCCTGTTCGCATTGCAGACAAGCACCAGGAAAGGAGGCGAGAATCCCAGAGCAGCTTCCATTATCGGTGCCCATCAAGGCGAAAGCCGGGCAAAACCGGCGGTGGGGAATCACACTCCGCACCCCCACATTCCCAGAAACATCCCTTTGCCCACAAACGTCCGTCATCCTGACCGTAGCCGTTTTTCAGGCGGAGGGAAGGACCTGCTTCTGTCTTTGTATTTGCTTTTTCTGTTCACTGTCACCTGTAACCTGTCATCTCGATCCACCCATAACCTAAACTATCCCCATGAAGGCCCTCGTCAAATCCAAAGCAGAAAAAGGTCTCTGGCTCGAAGACATACCCGAGCCGGTCATTGGCATCAATGACGTGCTCGTCCGCGTCCGCTACACCGGCATCTGCGGAACAGACGTCCACATCTATCAGTGGGACGAGTGGGCCCAGAAAACCATTCCCGTCCCCATGGCCATCGGCCACGAGTTCGTCGGAGAAATCGTCAAGGTCGGTTCCAACGTCAGTGACTTCTTCCCCGGCGACATCGTCTCCGGCGAAGGCCACGTCACCTGCGGCCGCTGCCGCAACTGCCTCGCCGGCCGCCGCCATCTCTGCGCCGCCACGCAGGGCGTAGGCGTCAACCGCCCCGGCGCATTCGCGGAACTCATATCGCTGCCCATGACCAACATCTGGCGCCACTACGCCGGCATCAATCAGGAAGTAGCCTCCATCTTCGATCCCTTCGGCAACGCCGTCCACACCGCGCTCTCATTCCCCGTCCTCGGTGAAGACGTGCTCATCACCGGCGCAGGCCCCATCGGCATCATGTCCATCCCGGTAGTCCGTCACGCCGGCGCGCGCAACGTAGTCATTACGGATATGAACCCCTTCCGCCTCGACCTGGCCCGCAAGATGGGCGCAACCCTGGCCATCAATCCCAACGAAACCCCTCTGCCGGAAATTCAGAAGCAGTTAGGTATGACAGAAGGCTTCGACGTAGGCCTCGAAATGTCCGGCAACGCCCAGGCCCTCCGCGACATGATCTCCAACATGAGCCACGGCGGCAAAATCGCCATCCTCGGCATCCCGGCAAAAGAGTTCCCGCTCGACCTCCGCCAGGTCATCTTCAACATGCTCACCCTGAAAGGCATCTATGGCCGCGAAATGTACGAGACCTGGTACAAAATGTCTGTCATGCTCGACTCAGGCGTAGACATCTCGCCCATAATCACGCACCGCTTCCCCTACAACGAATTCCAAAAGGGCTTCGACGCCATGATCTCCGGCCAAACCGGCAAAGTAATCCTGGACTGGACCTCATTGGCCTAAACGCAAGCGCTTTTCGTCAGTTCCATCGCGACGCTGGGTGCCCCATCCATGCGCGTTTTTTGCGCATGGGTGGGATAACTAACACTCATCACCCACGACACTCCGTCATCCTGAACGTAGCCGTTTTTCAGGCGGAGTGAAGGACCTGCTTTTGTTCTTCGTCCGTTCCACCACCACAATGGGTGCCCCATCCATGCGCAGTTTCATCGCGCATGGGTGGGATAACTAACACTCCATTGCTTACCAAAGCCGTGTCGTCCGGAGCGAAGTTTCGCGCGTTGCGCGAAACGCAGTCGAAGGACCTGCGGTTGTTTTTGTTGTTGCTTTTCGTCCGCTCTCCCGCAACACTGGGTGCCCCATCCTGGGTGCAGTTTCATCGCGCCTAGGGTGGGATAACGATACTTTCACCCGCCAAAGCTGTGTCATCCTGAACGAGTTCCATAGAGAGAACGACCAAGTTTGACAAGGCCGGTATTACTTCTCCAGCGGCCAGCAGCAACGGCGAGAAATGCAACCGTAATGAGCAGCACGGCTGAGAGCGACATAGCGTCCACCATGTTGTCGAACGGGTTAAAGTATGCCTTATTCCGCAGCTGACCGAGCAAGAACATGATGAGATTAACCCACATCAATGCTGCCGCCCAGCGAAGCGACGTTAAAGAGATAAGGCAGAGTGGGAGCGGAAAGAAAAACAGGCAGCCCCATAACAAGCTATCAATGAGGCCCATCTCACCACCGAAGGATAAGCCGAAAACACCAATGACTTCAAGCAGCACGCACAATATTCCACTTACCAAAACGAGTGCTATTGCTGTGACGACACGTGTGTGGGCCAATGGCACGTATTTCCTCGTGATGGATCCAGGAGTAAAGAAATTATAGATTGACCCGCAGCGGTTGTGTCATGACCGCTCTCAATAATCGGTGCCTCGCCGCATATTTGTTTTTTGCCGCTAGGGTGAAACATTTACCCCACTCCACAGTGTCATCCTGAGCGAAAAAGGCCGCGCATGCGCGGCCTTTGAGTCGAAGGACCTGCGGTTGTCTTTGCTGTTGCTTTTCGTCCGCTCTCCCACAACAATGGGTGGGATAATCCCACTCAATCACCCACTACACTCCGTCATCCTGAACGCAGCCGTTTTTCAGGCGGAGGGAAGGACCTGCTTTTGCTTTTCCGCTAACTTGCTAACTCGCCATGCGCGCAGCGCGCTAACTTGCCACATTTATCGTAAGCTGGTCAGCAAATGAAAACACGGGCGTTGTCAATCCTCCTGCTTGCAGCCATAATTCCTCTCGGAAAGGCTCAGTCATGTCATGAGATTCACGGACGAGCCGTGCAGTACAGAGGAGATGCATTCTTCGAAATCTGGCATGTAGGAACTCATCACATCTTCTTTCCCGCTGACTCCGCCTCTGCTGACCTCATCTGTCGTTACTTCGACTGCGAGAACGGAAATCGACAACCTGCTCTGTTTGCAGATTTCACAATCTGTCCGACGGAGCCCTACAAACAGGGAGCAGCGCAACCAGCGATAGTAAAAAGCGTCCACCATCCACGCGTAGTCCCGGAATGGCCTCCGCTTTCCGCTCAAGACTTTGTGGAGGAGTTCTATAAGTGGTACGCGCCTCGCGTTCTTCCTGAAAATACAGACAAAGACTGGCATCGCACGCTCGACTTTATCCGCTGGGATTTAAGCGATCAGCTCGCAGCGCTCCTTGAAAAAGATACCGCTGCTCATGTCGTCTGCAAGAAACCCATTGCTCTCGATTTCGACCCTTTTCTCCACGCTCGGGAGTCCGCAGATCGCTATGAATTCGGGCATGTTCAGAAGCTTGGATCAAACTATAGAGCGGATATTTTTCGCGTCGAGAATGGCAAACGCGCGGACAAGCCGGACGTGATAGCCGAATTCAGAAAGCAGGATGAGCATTGGGTTTTTGTAAATCTCTATTACCCCTCCGGTTCTGATCTCATAACCATTCTGAAATCTAGGAAACCGTGTTCGACACAATGATTCTTCCTGCCCAATACTTGGGATGACACAAAGGCAACCGCAGCGGAAGCACCTGCGGTTGCCTTTGCTTTTCCTGTAACCTGTCATCTGCAGGTGCCCCACCCTGGCCGCCTCTTCGTCTTCGCCGTCAGGGTGGGATAGCACTTCCGCCAACTTGTTTTTATCGTTCCCTAATTCCCTAGTTCCCTTGGTCCCTTTCCTCCCCTACATCTTCCCCGCCCCATCCACACACTTCACATCCGGATTCCAATCCGCAAAAATCCCCGTAGGACTAGCCTTCCACGTCCACACATGCAGATAGTAGAACCCGTACTTATCCACCTTCTTCAGCTTCTGCCCCATAATCTGCGGCGGCTCGCTCGATTTCCACCCCGCGATCGACACAAGATACTCCACGCCATTCAATTGAAAGTGGCCGTCCGGCATCTTCTCGTACACCAGCACCGAGGGATGCTCCAGCTCCACCGTTCCGCTCTCATAAAGCTCCGTGTTCTTGTAGTGGTATCCCATCGCGCCATGCGGCTGATATTCCATGCAGCCGCCATCAGGCTTATACCCCGCCGCCACAGCCGCATCCGTCGTCTTGAACTTCGCCGTAGCCTCACGAATCGTCAACACATCGTGATCGATAGCATCTCCCATCCCGCTCGGCAAAATGCCCGGTATCGCCGTCATATTGTTAGCCTGTGCGCGCGTATCGCACCCGCTCACCAACGCCACCACCACCACCGCTCCTAAAGCCCATCTCATTCTCATAGCAGTTACCCGTCCTCTCCAGAGATTTCTTTCAACCCATCCTGTTCCATCCTCAGAGAGCCCGACACATCTTTTTGACCAACAGTCCCGCAGCCATGCCGAACTGGCCCGCATCCACCACAAATGCAGTTCGTCACACCCACAGGCCGCTTCATCAAAAACCCGCCAGGGCACAGCGCCAACCGTGGCAGAATTGAGCTGGAATGACGCAACAGATGCGGGAACGAATACGAACGATCGCAGTAGTCTGGCTCGGCTGGACCATCGCCGGACTCTTCTACATCGTTCAGGACACCGTGCCGCGCCTTTACAAAGGCGGAGCCGTGCCTTGGAAGTACGTCTTCGTCGGCTGGATGATCGGCATGTATGTCTGCGCCGCGCTCACCCCGGCGCTGCTCTGGCTCAGCAATCGCTGGCCCATCGAGCGCCGAGTCGCCTACATCGCACTGCACCTCTGCTTCAGCGTGGTCTTCTCCGTAGTAGCATCCTCACTCGAAGTCCCCTTCCTGCTACTACTCCACGTCTTTCCCGCACGCCCCCCACAACCGAACCTCATTGACGGCGTCAGAATCATGCTCGGCTTCGGCATCCAGGGCGGAGTCATCCGTTACTGGGTCGTCATCGCGCTGCACGCCGTCTATCGCTCACAAAAGAACGCCAAAATCCGCGAACGAGAAGCATTGGAACTCAAAGTCCAGGCCTCCGAGCTGGCCCAGCAGCTAGCCACTGCGCAGCTGGGCTCCCTCAAAATGCAGCTCCAGCCGCATTTCCTCTTCAACACGCTGGGCGCCATCATCGTCCTCATCCAGCAGCAAAAAACAACGCAGGCAGAAGCCATGGTAGAAAAGCTCGCAAACCTCCTGCGCCTCACGCTCGATGATGTAGAAGTCCAGGAAGTCCCTCTCTGGCGCGAACTCGAATTCCTCCGCCTGTATCTCTCCATCGAGCAGGTCCGCTTTGAAGACCGCCTGCGAGTCAACATCGCAACAGCCAGCGCGCTCTCCGATCTTCTGGTCCCGCACATGGTGCTCCAGCCCATCGTAGAAAACGCAGTCCGCCACGGCCTCGGCCAAAGCGAAGAAGCCGTAACCATCCAAGTCAGCGCCGGCACACACAACGGCTCACTCACGCTCGTAGTCTCTGACGACGGCCCCGGCCTGCTCCCACCCAAATCCAATCACAACGGAATCGGCCTGACCAATACCCGCAACCGCCTCGCGCGCCTCTACGGAAACAACGCGCATCTCGCCATCGAAGAAGCCCCAGGCCGCGGAGTACAAGTCACAATAACGCTCCCCGTCCGCACCTCCGAGACATCGCTATGAAGTTGAAAGTCCTCGTAGTCGATGACGAACCGTTAGCGCGCCAGGGCCTCACACACCTGCTGAGCCATCAGCCACAAGTCGAATCCGTTTCAGAAGCCCGCAACGGCCGCGAAGCCATCACCCATATCCGTGACAGGAAACCCGACCTCGTTCTTCTCGACGTACAGATGCCGCGCACAGACGGCTTCGCAGTCGTCCACGCCATCGGCGCAGACCACATGCCTCCGGTCATCTTCATCACCGCACACGATCAATACGCAATCCGAGCCTTCGAAATCGCAGCCCTCGACTATCTCCTCAAACCCGTAACCGAAGAGCGATTCAGTCTCGCATTCAAGCGAGCCATCAGCCGCCTGCAATCCGCCCCGCAGGAACATTCCACAAAGCAAGTCCTCACCATGCTCGACGCCATCGCCAATCCACCTCGTCCACTCGAGCGATTCTCAGTTCGCTCCGGCGAAAACACCATCTTCGTCCCGGTCAACGAAGTCGATTGGATCGAAGCCTTCCAGAACTACGTCCGCCTCCACGCCGGCGCCGCGACGTATCTGCTGCACGTCCCCATGAACACCATCGAAAGCGTGCTCGACCCCAACCGCTTCCTCCGCATCCATCGCTCGCACATCGTCAACATCCGCCGCATCGCGCAGCTATGGTCCATGGCCCACGGTCAGTACGCAGTCGAGCTCCACTCCGGCCAACGCATCCAATCCGGCCGCACCTACAGCGACCGCATCCGCCGCACCCTCGCCAATCCCTTCTAAGAAAGCTGCCCAGCCAATCGAATCTCTTCAGGCGAATCATAGAACGCGAACGGATTCAGAAATTGCCGCCCCCACAGATATGCGCGGTCTGCGGCAGTAAGCGCACCATCGTCGCACACACCATCCCAGTGTCTTCGGATGGCATCCACCTGCTGCAAAATAATAGCCCTCGCTTCCTGATCGGAAAGAAGAAACTGCGGACACGCCTCCAGGCACAAGGCAAGCTGGCTTCTATTCTGAGTGCCCACAATCCGCATTCCCTGGCCGGCCTCTTCCCCCATGCGAGACTGCGGGCACACATCGTAAGCTGGCGTGAGATGCAAACTCCTTCCATTCCAGAAAGCGGCATGGTTGCGCGCGTGATCATCTGTATTTCCGCACAGGATGTTAAAAGTAAGCCTCCCAAATAATTCGCGAAGTTCCTGCTGAGGGTTTTGAAAGCGCAGTCGAACAATCTCGGCAAGCAACTCGTAGCTCGCGTGCCGAGCCATCATGGCGTCCAGCTCGAACATCGTGAGGGCAGAGACGAACGCCTTTCGACTCCATCCGCCTTTCAAACGTTCGCGGTCAAAGCGTTCCACCAGCAATACATCCTTGCCCAGTGCCGTCTCCATTCGCACCGTCGCAACGTTCAGTCCCGCCAGACTTGCCAGCCGCATCGCGACGTACTCAGCTTTCACCACGTTGTAGATGTCGGTGCTCGTAGAGAACTTAGCGATGAACTTCTTGTCGTCGGATGTAAGCAGAGCTTTGGGCCGCGCTCCTCCCAGAGATGTGCCATGCTGGAGAGCCCTGTCCAACTCTGGAGAGAGAGGAACTCCCTTCTCTACTTGTTCTGCAGAGAGCAGCAAGTCATCCAGAGAGGCCTCGCCCGTCCCTCGCGGCACATACTTGGAAGCTGAACTTTGAAAGTCCAAAGCTCCAGCCCGGTCTGACCCGGATTCCAGCAGGTAAGTCAGTTCTCCCAGGTCATGGCTCCCTGCAGCTTCACCCTTGACGTTGAATTTGCGGTTAATCAGCACACGCCGCCCCCAGGCATCAGGGGATGCATCGCGAATCGATCCCGGCATCGAAAGCCCCTCTACAAGCGGAATCTCGCCTTGCCGGAGAGGAAGCTCCGGCTCGTAGATGGAGATAGCGTTCTCGCGCTCCAGATAGCTCCGGCCATAGTTGAACAGCAACTGGTTGCCCACGCGCTGCAGAATTCCGGCGACGACAGGTTTCGTCTCACCCGGAAGCCAGATCCAGACGTACGCTTCTTTGTAGTCTTCGTTAGAAGTCGTCTCTCTAGAAATCATCGCGGATCACCCTCTTCGGTTTACGCGCTCTTTTGGGCAGCAGGCTGAGCTTTTCCGCCAGCACGGAGCGTTCTGTTTGCAGCCGATCCGCCTCCTCCGCAAAAAGCGAAACTCCCGCGATAGTCGCGACCTCGAAGACAGACCCGATCGCACAACCGGGGTCCGCGCCCTCGATTCGCCGCAACAGCGGTCGAGAAATGCCCGCGCGGTCAGCCATCTCCTGCGCACTCATCTTGCGTTCGATCCTTCCAACGCGAATCATCTGAGCCAGCAGTTCCAGGGCCTCAAGGTTCTGTCGGGAATAGGTGCGACGTGCTGGTTTAGCCATAGATTCATCCGCAACATAAATAGCCCATTAATCAACTTAATGGAATATTGATATTCCATATGGTTCTATAACCGCGAAAAAATGTCAACTCTGAATAGAATATAAATAGCCCATTACCAAACTTAACGAAACATTTATGTTCCATCAAATCCAATGTGTCGTAAATTAAGAGCTTTACCGTACAGGCTCAACGTCTGGGTTGAAGAGCATAAGGCCAGTTCTGCGCAAGCCAAAAGCGCGTCCCTGCAACACGAGATGTCTCTAGCGGTCCAGCCAACTCCGTTATCCTAAAAAGCGCCATGTACACCCACTTCCAGCAACATCTCCAAACCCGCCTCTCCGAAATCAAATCCGCCGGCCTCTATAAAAACGAGCGCGTCCTCACCACCCCGCAGCAAGCCCAGGTCTCCACAGGCGGCGAGCCAGTCCTCAATCTCTGCGCCAACAACTACCTCGGCCTCGCCAATCACTGGTCCATCGTCGAAGCGGCGCAAAAATCCCTTGAAGAATGGGGCTACGGCCTCGCCAGCGTCCGCTTCATCTGCGGCACGCAAGCCCCGCACAAGCAGCTTGAAGCCCGCATCAGCACCTTCCTCGGCACAGACGACACCATCCTCTACAGTTCGTGCTTCGACGCCAACGGCGGCCTCTTCGAAACCATCCTTGAAGCCGAAGACGCCATCATCTCCGACGAGCTCAACCACGCCTCCATCATCGACGGCGTCCGCCTCAGCAAAGCCCAGCGCTTCCGCTACCGCAACGGCGACATGGAAGACCTCGAAGCCAAGCTCAAAGAAGCCTCCACCGCCCGCTACAAGCTCATCGCCACCGACGGCGTCTTCTCCATGGACGGCTACTTCGCCAAGCTAGACAAGATATGCGACCTCGCCGACAAGTACAACGCCCTCGTCATGGTCGATGACTCCCACGCCGTAGGCTTCATCGGCGAAAACGGCCGCGGTACGCTTGAATTGTGCGGCGTAGAAGGCCGCGTGGACATCATCACCGGCACCCTCGGCAAAGCCCTCGGCGGAGCCAGCGGCGGCTACACCAGCGGCCGCAAGGAAATCATCGATCTCCTCCGCCAGCGCTCCCGCCCCTATCTCTTTTCGAACTCCGTAGCCCCGCCCATCGTCGGCGCCTCGCTGAAAGTCCTCGACCTGCTCTCGGAATCCGGCGACCTCCGCAAGCGCCTCATGGAAAACACGCGCTTCTTCCGCGACGAAATGACCAAAGCAGGCTTCCACATCCTCCCCGGCTCGCACCCCATCGTCCCCGTCATGTTCGGCGACGCAGTATTAGCCTCCCGCATGGCCGAAGCCCTGCTAGCCAAAGGCATCTACGTCATCCCCTTCTCATACCCAGTAGTCCCCCAAGGCAAAGCAAGAATCCGCACCCAAATCTCCGCCGCCCACACAAGAGAGAATTTAGAATTCGCCCTAACCAAATTCATCGAAGCCAAATCCGAACTCGGCATCTAAATTGTTCGTTCTTCCACCACAAAGGGTGCCCCATCCATCGAGCGCCTTTGCTCGATGGGTGGGATACCTCACACTCCATCACCAACAAACCCCGTCATCCTGACCGTAGCCGTTTTTCAGGCGGAGGGAAGGACCTGCTTTTGTTTTTGTCGTTGCTTCTTTGAGGCATAGCCTATTGTTGGTCAACAATTCATATCCGATGAGGACCTAACGATGACAACTGGAAAGATAGGTTTAATTGACGATTGGTTTAACAAGCCGATCCCCGAGACACTGTGGCACTATACTTCGCTGCAAGGGTTCTTGGGCATAGTGAAATCCAAAGGAATCTTCGCTACAGACGTTAGATACCTTAACGACCGTGAGGAATTTATTCATACTCAATCGTTTATTGATGAGGCGATTTGTCAATTGGACGAGGTAGATGAGAATGGATGGACGAAACGAAAACAAGTGAAAGAAGTTCTGGACATGATGTACGCAGGAGGAGTGTTGTCCCCGAAATATTGGCAAGTCTTTGTTGCAAGCTTTTCCACTGCAGAGGATCAGCTTGGCCAATGGCGTGGATATTCTCGCAGATCGACTGGAGTCAGCCTCGGTTTTGATCTAACGGACATTCGACGTGGGCCGACACCTACGGTAGCACCAACTGGAGTCAGCCTCGGTTTTGATCTAACGGACATTCGCCCGGATCCGGCGTTGAATTCATTGGCGGTCTTTAGTGAGTGCATCTATGATGACGACAATAAAAGGGAATTCGTTTTTTTTGCGATAGACTGCTTTGCGCAAAATGTATCTGCCATATTCAAACAAATATCGGACGCGGATGCCATAAAGGGCTTGCTTCAGAAACTAAAAGAGAAGAACCCTACTTGGACAGATGACCAAGCAAAAGAAGAATTGAAAAAGACAAAACAGGAGTGGATGGAAAAGGAGTTAAGACAAAATGCGGCTTTACTTGCTAGAGACCTTCTTAGACTTGGGGCACTACAGAAACATGCTTCTTTCAGAGAAGAAAAAGAATGGCGTTTAGTCTTGCCGATGAAGACGGATACTATTCCAACAGTTCATCCGCGCCAGTTTCGCGCTGGAGAAACTACCCTTATCCCTTTTGTTGAATTTGACCTGGCTCACGGTGGAAAGCCATTTCCATTGACCCACGTTATTCTCGGTCCTGGAAGCGAAACTAATGGGGCAATCGAAGCGACACAAAGCTTCCTTGTGTCGGAGAAGCTTTCAATTACGCCAAAACTATCGAAAGCTCCTTTCCGGCCCTGGTAGATGTAATTAAGAATTTGAGGCTCAGTTTTATCGCGCTCTGGTTGACACCTATGAAGCAAAGCATCATGCCATCGATGCGCCTGACCCGATGGCCGCCATCGGGTTTCACTCAGAATGATCCGCTCTTCGCTTGGCATGCAAAGCGAAGTCCCGCGCTAAGATAAACTCAAATTCTCGGCAAACGCCTTGAAATCCCCATCACCCGTAATCAACGCAATACCGGCATCGATGCAGCATTGTGCAATCAGCGCATCGCCAAGCCGGGCCTTTCTTTTCCGGGCCAGGGCTTTTGCGCGAAGCTTCCCGGCGCGCTCCCAGAAACCATCATGCAGAGTAACCAGTGGAAGCTCCATAAGAGTCTTAGCTACCGCTGGTGAAAGCGCAGGATCGCTCAATAGCTCCGTAAGCACCGGCGGTGGCATCACCACCTGCCGTGACTGAAGCGCCCTCGCAAGTGCCAGCACATCATGTCCTTGCGCACCTTCAAAGAAGGAAATCCATGTGCTCGTATCGGCAGCTATCATCGGTCAGCCTTCAACTCTTCAAGAGTCTTGGAGAATCGTACCTTGCCCTGAAGCTGAAGGAGCCGTTCATAAGCTCTCCCTGCGGCAACCAGTTCCAACCCGGTACGAATCGTCTGTGTGATGCCTGTTCCGCTCGCCTTTTGCGCCTTGGTCAACAGCTCTTCGGGAACTTCTACGGTAATCTTCCTAGCTGCAGGCATTCCATCCTCCTTCCCATATCGTATACCAGTATTGATTATGGTATTTTGTGGGGAAAATATGGCAGTGCTCCCGGTTTTCGATAAACTCGAAAACATGAACGACAGCCTCGAAAAGCCGTACTGGTTCCATAAGGACAAGTGTCCGCAGGGAGTTAGTTTTCCCCTTAAAAGATCGAACCTCGACTCGGCATTGATCGACTCCGGCGTTTATGGGGCCGTGTACTCAGTGCGGTATCTGGCAACTCGAAACCGAGTACTATTGGAGGCTGCCTTTTCCCCTCTCGGATCGCGCGCACATGAAGACGTAATAGGACGAAGTCTGCTGACCATCTGGGCAGTGTCAAGCGACCATCGTCATCCGATCGAAGAGCAGATGACTTCCCTGGTGTTGCCTTTGTTATGCAAGTGGCTGCAACAAACACAGACGCAGGGAGGCTCATGGCGGTCCATGCGACACAATATCGGTTTTAGGCTCGATATGGATGGCGTAATTCGAGCAATAGAAGATCAAGCATAGGCAAATCGTTGCCGCAGGGCATTAGCATCCTGTCTTCGCGGATAATCTTGAAGGAGAAAGTTTGCCGCACTCTCCCTAGAGGAATCAGCGTGAAGAAAACCCTGCTCTCCATCGAACAAATCGCCGCCAAGCTAGACCTCACCGAAGCTCTCTACGAAAAGCGCACCCCCGTCAGCGCCAAGCTAAGCCTCGACCTCTTAAAAGACCAGCGCTTCCACCGCAACGGCCATCTTGTATTAGTCACAGCCACCACCCCCACAGTCTCCGGCGAAGGCAAAACCGTAACCTCCATCGGCCTCGCGCAGGGCCTCGAAAAAATCGGCAAGCGCGCCGTCCTAACCTCACGCGAACCCTCGTTAGGCCCGGTCTTCGGCATGAAAGGCGGCGCAGCCGGCGGCGGAAAATCACAAGTCGAACCAGCCGAAAAAATCAATCTCCACTTCCACGGCGACTTCCACGCCATCACCTCCGCGCACAACCTCCTCGCCGCGCTCATCGACTCGCACCTCTTCCACGGCAATGAACTAAACCTCGACCCCGACACCATCACCTGGCCGCGCACCCTCGACATGAACGACCGCGCCCTCCGCAGCATCCTCGTCAGCGTCACGCCCGCCGACAAAAAACAGCGCGACGGCAGCAACCGCCACAGCGGCTTTCTCATCACGGCAGCCTCGGAAATCATGGCCATCCTCGCCCTCGCCGAGAGCCGCGAAGACCTCCGCACTCGTCTCGCCCGCATCGTCATCGGCCAGGACCGCAAAGGAAATCCCATCCGTGCCGCCGACCTCTCTGCCACCGGCCCCATGATGGCCCTGCTCAATGAAGCCCTGCTCCCCAATCTCGTGCAAACCACCGAAGGCACGCCCGCCACAGTCCACTGCGGCCCCTTCGCCAACATCGCCCACGGCACCAGTTCCGTCCTCTCGCAAAAAATGGGCATGCAGTTAGCCGACTACGCCATCAACGAAACCGGCTTCGCCTCCGACCTCGGCTTCGAAAAGTACATGGACCTCGTAAGTCCGCTCTCCGGCATCAAGCCCTCAGCCGCCGTCCTCGTAACAACGGTCCAAAGCGTCAAGCAACAAGGCGAAGGCGATCTCCAGCGCGGCTTCGCCAATCTCGAAAAGCACATCTCCATCGTCCGCAGCTTCGGCCTGCCGTTAGTAGTAGCCATCAATCAATTCCCCAATGACACAGCCGCCGAGCTGGACACCCTCCGCACCTTCTGCCACGCCCACGGCGCAGAATTCGCACTCTCCCAGGCCTACGCCAAAGGCGCCGAAGGCGCCGTCGAACTAGCGCAAAAAGTAGTCGAAGTCATCGAATCCAACCCCAAACCATCCCTCACCACCACATACGAACCCACCGACCCCGTCCTCGAAAAAATCACAAAGGTAGCGCAGAAAATCTACGGCGCATCCACCGTCGAATTAAGCGACCGCGCCCAGGAAAGCCTCGCCCGCTTCACCCGCTGGGGCTTCGGCCAGCTCCCCATCTGCATCGCGAAAACCCAATACTCACTCACCGACGATCCCAAACGCCTCGGCGCACCCACCGGCTGGACCCTCCACATCACAGACATCGCGCTCTCCGCAGGCGCAGGCTTCCTAGTCGTCATCTCCGGCGCTATGATGCTCATGCCCGGCCTGCCCAAGCTCTCCCGCGCTCTCGCCATCGACGTAGACGAGCAAGGCGAAATCACAGGCATGTCATAGCACCGGAAAAATACAAATGACCAACACCACCCAGAATCCCCACAAGCCACTAGCCGGAAAAACCGCGCTCATCACCGGCGCAGCTCAAGGCGTAGGCAAGGGAATCGCCCTGTCCTTAGCCCATGCAGGCTGCTCCGTAGCCATCAACGACAAAGAAGAATCGCCACTCACAGCTCAAACCATCCAGGAAATCCGCGCCCTCGGCGCAGAAGCCTTCGCAGCCCCGGCAGACATCCGCTCCAGCCAGAGCATCCGCACCATGTTCGAGAGCCTCTCCCAAAAATTTCCCAAACTCGACATCCTAGTAAACAACGCAGGCACCCAAACCTGGTCCCCATTCCTCGATCTCGAAGAATCCGCATGGGACCGCGACCTCGACACCAACCTCAAAGGAACCTTCCTCTGCACCCAGGCCGCCGCCCGCTGGATGAAAACCACCGGCGGAGGTGGAATCGTCAACATAGGTTCCGGCAGCAGCAAGCACCCGTTCCCCCGTCTCGTCTCCTACAGCGTCAGCAAAGCCGGCATCGCAGCACTCACCAAAATCTCCGCCACGGAACTCGGCCGCTACGGCATCCGCGTCAACTGCGTCGCTCCCGGAGCCATCCTCATCGAGCGCACCGAGCAGGAAAACCCGGACTTCGCAGCCCTCTGGTCCGCCGAGGCCCCGCTAGGGCGCGTAGGCACACCCAAAGACGTAGGCGACGCCGTTGTCTTCCTGGCCTCAGAGCAGGCCTCATTCATCAGCGGCCAAACCCTCTGGGTCGATGGCGCAGCCTTCACCAAACCAAGCTGGCCCTACAAGCTCGACTAACTCACGCAAGCATCCCGGCCGCTAAGTCCCCAGCAAAATCGTCCTCACCGCATCCGCATAAGCCTGCAGCTCAACCTGTCGAGCCGCCTGTGCAATATCGTCTTTCTTGCCTTTATAGTCGCCTGTGTTCAAATCCAAAGCCGGCTCAATCGTAAACACTGAAATTCCGCGTGGCGGCGCATAGCCTCCCAGCGAAGTTCCGCCCGGCACACTCCCACTCCAACCGGGATTGTCGAGCTGCCCTGTCGAACCCACATTCCCCGCAACCGAAGGGTGTGCCTTGCGCCCGGCCCTGTCCGCAGCCGTTGTTTTCGCGGTGTCATTTTCCCGGTCCATGCCGCGCTTTTCGCGGCCCTTGATGTTCGTCGTATCCGCGTCAATTTTTTTCGCTGTATTCAACGCAAGATCGCGATCCGTATCGCTGGCCTGCCCAGTCAGCTGCGCCACCCGCTGCCGATACAGACCTTCCTCCAGCTCATGCATGCGTGCCTCCGCACCGGGCTCGTCCTCCTGCTGGGGAGACGTTCGCATATAAGCGTTTCCGCGCGCCCAGTCTCTGGCAGCCTTCAACTCATCCGGACTCAGGCTTCGCGGATCGTAGAAAACCCCCGCGGATCCCGCTCCGGAAGTTCCATGAATGCTCAGGATTCTTTCCGGATGAAATTTTTCGATCATTTGCATCAGCAGTTGATTCTCCGGCAGAATCTCCCGCGTTCGCTTGCCTCCTGCCTTGCTCGCGTCCACCGCCTTACCGCCGCCCGCCGCCGTCGCGTCCGCCAGATCCTCTGATGGCGGAGGAAAGTTGCGATTCGTGGGAGTCGCCCCGCTCTCGCGAGTTCCCCTGCCCCCATTGTCGGCGCCGTTCTTAGGGTCTGTAACAGCGGCATTATCAGGAAAAAGCGACGGAACAATAATCGTGCTCAAAACCGGCGCCGGGTTCTTAGGATCTTTAAGGTCACGAATCAGATCCTGCGCCACCTCCATCCCTTGCCGCTCCGTTCCATGCACTCCCGCAATCACCAGCGCGCGCCGCTCGGTTGTGCCCTTAAAGAAGAACGCCTGAATCGGTCGAGCTACATCATGGCCCTTTTTATCCTTGGGCCCGAATTTTCCGGTCGTCTTCCCCAGTTCGCCCTGTCGAATTCGCTGCGCCACCCACAGATCGTCTGGCTTCGAGGCCAGCTCCGCTGCAAGCATCGCATCCACATCCGCATCGGCATTGCCCGGCGGTTGTTGTACATCGTCCTTTCCCAGCCGGGCCAGCAGCGTCTCAATCTTGCCATCGGCCTTCCAGTCTTTCTTCACCTGGTCGGAGAGCGGACTCCTCTGTACCAGAGAACGCCCATTTCCAGCCTGTCCAGACCGCTGCTGCACCACGTGCGCCAGCTCATGGCCCAGTAGCCTGGCTCCGCTGGCCGTCTTAGGCGAATACTCACCCGCCCCAAACACAACATCCCGTCCATGCGTATACGCCCGCGCACCCAGTCCACGCGCCGACTCAGCCGCATCCGGCCCATCATGCACCCGCACATCACCAAAGCTGTATTGAAACCGCTTTTCGAACAATCCGCGCAGCGGCGAAGGCAGCGGAGAACCCCGCCCGGCAAACGACTCCGGCCCCGGCCCGTTCAACTCCCGCTCCACAGGTCTGCCCGCATCAGCCGTCAATCCAGGCCGCACACCACCAGCCTGCAGCAGGGCCGCATCCGCAGCTCGATCCGCCTCATGCTCCAGCGCACCCCCCGCCGCGCCCACTCGAACCCCAGGCTTCGGCGCACCCGTCTTGGATTTCTGTTTCGCAATAGGCGGAGCAAACATGGGCACACCTTCCAGAACGATGCTTTACTGGCCCTTGCGCCGAATCCTATGCCATCCCGCCACAACCCGCAAGCACACAGCCGCGCAACTGGAGACAGCTCAGTCCAGCACAAAAGCTTGTGTCCATCCACCATCCCCGCGTTTCATCCACCGTAGACAAATGCTTTTCTAAGGCATTGTCATCCTGAGCAAAGTCTGGCCGCGAAGTGGCCAAACGAATCGAAGGATCTGCGGTTGCTTTTGCGGTTGCCTTTCGCCAAAACCTGAACCTACAGCGGGTGCCCCGGCGGGTGCCCCCGGTCCCTCGCATTTGGGGACCGGGGACGGGTCTTCATCGCTGGCGTGCTGGCTGCATCTTTAGGTTTTTGCCGCCAGGGTGGGATGGCGAACCTTCTATCCTCACCCGCCCTTGAGCCAATCTGAGATAATCAGCCCCGACATAAATCTTCCATTCAAAAGGGCTCGATCTTGAGACGTCCACAAACCACCGCATTCTGCCTTTGCGCAGCATGGATCATCACCAGCCACTTGTATGCGCAATCACCGAGTCCAGCTCCGGCCCCCTCAGTTGGTTCACAGGCGGCAAGTGTAGTGCTCAAGCAATTCACCATCAACCCGAGTGCCTCCGATCCAAACACTCATAAGCCCTTGCGCACAGACGGAAGCTGGTTAATCGGCAAGAATCGCCCCGAGTCGTGTCCCGAAGCAGCCAAAACCTGCGTCGAAGTCTTCTACACGGTGCCCGATCAATCCGCGAAATGTTCGTGGACCGTATCGATGAATGAAAACGGAACTGACGGCACAATCCTCAACGAGAATGGTGACGCAGACACATACATGTTGCGCAAGCTGAGCGACAGCGACGCAAAGCCGCTGATAAAATCGCGCGCCAAGCCCGTGTATCCCGCAATTGCCAGAGCCGCAAACGTAACCGGAGATGTCATTGTGAGAGTGGTCGTCGGTAAATCGGGAGAAATTCAAGCTGTACGGCCCGTATCCGGCGCACCAATGCTGCTTCCGGCATCCATCGATGCAGCGAAGAAATGGACTTTTGAGCCGCTAAAACTCAGTGATAGAACAGTTCCGTACGAGACACAGCTCGTCTTTTCCTTTTCTCTGTTCCTGCCATCCGGCTCTGTCAAAGTAGCGCCTTAATTTCACCCAGGCTTCATCCCCCGCTTCCGTATACTGGCCGAGCCAATCCAAAGCGGAGCCCACCCAATGTTACTTCTACAAGCCCGAACCCTGGCCGTCGCCATAACTCTGTTCACAAGCATCCTCCAGACCGCATCCACCTCCGAAATCCTCATATCCGACCCCAAATCCCAGCCGGAAAGCCTCACCGTAGCCCCGGACGGCACAGTCATCGCAGGCAGCGCCAGCTCGCCTTTCATCTACAAGGTCCGGCCCGGCGCATCCACAGCCGAAAAATTCGTAGACGCCAGCACCGAAGCTCCGGGCACCTTCTTCTTCGGAATGTTGGCCGACGCCTCTACGCACACCCTCTGGGCCTGCCAGCTAACTCCGGTTCCAAACACCACCCCCACACAGCGCCACACCACCCTGCGAGGCTTCGATCTCTCCACCGGCGCCTCCAAACTCCGCTGGAACCTCCCCGGCGAAAACACCACCTGCAATGATTTCGCCATCGGCCCGGACAAAGCCCTCTACATCACCGATACCGCCACCGGCAGAATCTACCGCCTCGCGCCCGGCGCAACTTCCGCCGAACTCTTCCTCGAGCACCGTACCCTTCAGGGCGTAGACGGCATCACCTTCCTCGATGGCGTGCTCTACGTCAACAATGTCGTCTTCAACAAGCTCTACCGCATCCCCGTCGACGCCTCCGGCAAGCCCGGAACCCCCATTGATATCTGGATGGATCAGCCAGTACACGGCCCGGACGGCATGAGGGCAGCCAACGGCAAGCTCTACATCGCAGAAAACGGCAGCGGCAAAATCTCCGCGATTACCGTCAACGGAGAAAAAGCCAGCGTAACCGTAATCAAGGAAGGCCTGAAGACCCCAACAGGCGTAGAACCCGCAGGCGACACCCTCTGGATAGCCGAACGCGGAGCAGGCAAAGCCGTCTCCATCCCGCTGCCCAAATAACCCATTACCAAAGTCCATTGGACCTTCGTAACCGAATCACCCAAAGAAAGTTTGCACAAGATTATGGGGTTTTATGCCACACTCATAATTGAGCAGATAAAACCACGGCCCGAATCCTATCTGGATTCGGGCCGTTTCATTTCATACGAGGAGGTTCAAACAATCCAATTTTTTTATTTCCACCAGATTCTGTGGTTCTGTGGGCCAAAGCGGCAGCAACGTGATGACACCCCACCCCCCCATACCCACCAGATTCTGTGGTTCTGTGGAGCAGTCTTGGCGAAAGGGAAGACCCCCCTCCCCATTCATTTTCACTGGCACAGTGAACCACAGTGCAGCACAGTTCGCGTATGAAGATGGCATAAAGATGCTGCACAGAAGCTGTGCTCACCTCGTCCAAATTATTGAATCCAAATTATTTAAAGGAGCACAGAAACACACTCTAACTCTCGGAAACTACTGCGAAATCAACTTCGCACCCCAGATCAGCAGCGCTCCACCGGCCAGAATCCGGTAGATCGCAAACACGGTAAACCCATGCTTTCGCACCCAGGCCAGGAACCACTCCACCACGCCAAACGCCACAATGAAGGAGATAACAAACCCGATAGCCAGCACAATCCACCGCTCGCCCGTCATCACCACATGCGCCGGTTCCACGCCGGCCAACTGCGCAGCCCGGCTGGGATGAATCTCCTTGAACAGGTCATAGGCAGTAGCAGCCAGCATCGTAGGAATCGAGAGAAGAAAGCTGAACTCCAGCGCCGAAGGCCGGCTCATCCCCACAAGCTGTGCGGAAGCAATCGTAGACATCGACCGCGAAGTCCCCGGAAAGATAGCCGAAAGCGACTGGCACAACCCGATCCAGATCGCCTGCAGCAGGTTCATATCCTCCACGTGCTCCGTAGAAGGCTCATTCCGCGAAGCCCAGAAATCGACAGCCCACATAATCACGCCGCCAATCACCAGCGCCAGCGCAATCGCCGTCAAACTGCCCAGGTGCTTATCGCTCCACTTCTTCAAAAGCAATGCAGGAATCGTAGTGCAGATAAACGCAATCAGCGTCAGCGAAATCGGATGCGTAAGAACATTTTTCTCCCCGCGCTCCCCCTTCGGAAACGTCCGGAAGAAGTCCAGAATCCGGCTCAAATAAAGCAGCATCAGCGCAAATATCGCACCGGCCTGAATCACAATCGTGTACATGGCCCAGTACGCATCATCCAGCGGAATCTTCATCATCGCTTCGGCAATACGCAGATGAGCTGTCGAGCTAACCGGCAAAAATTCAGTCAAACCTTCAACAATGCCAAGAATCACAGACTGCAAATAAGGGTTCACGCGCCCTCCGGAGGAAGCCAGAAATAAAAATCAAAATGAATAAAGCGGAAGTATCACCCTCAAACGTTAGAAAATCCGCAGCCAAGGGATACTTCGATCATAAGGCCACGCAACGGGCAGGTATATTGCATCGCGGAGTCAACCACCCCGTCAGTTGTGCTCGATTCCATAAACCGGAATACCCTGGTCGATGCGAAAAGCCAGCGCCGCAGCCCGCGCCGCATAGTTCGATTGCGGAAACTTATCCTTCAAGCGCCCCGCAAGGTCCCGCGCACGCTGCTTTGCCGTATTCGCCTTATTGTCATTGCCGTCCGCCGAGAACATATCCACCAGCACCGCATTTCGATAGGTCGCCTCATACAGCGCCTCCGCAGTCCGCGGCCCATCCGGATGCTCGCTGGCATATTTTTCGTAGATCTCCGCTTCTTTCTCCGGGCACTTCTCCTGCCCCTGCCAGTCGCCGCAGAGCTTGTTATCAATCAGCTCAAACGCCGCCAGATCAGCCTGCCGCGTACGCGGATAAAATTTGAGGATTTTTTTCATATCATCCTCATCGATCTGCTCGCGCAGGTAGGGATCGCGTTCCCGCGCCGAAGGCCGGGACGCCACATCTGCCTTTTGAATCTGCCACTGAATATCCGCCGCCCGCCACGCAGCCTCAGCAGCAAGCGGCGAGTTCGGAAACATCTCCGCCACCCGCCGATACAGCAGTTGCGCACTCTTCGCAGCATTCGCCGGCCCACGCGGATCGCTCGCCAGCGATTCCTCGTTCGTTGCTTCACCCATCAGTATCTGGTCGCCATTCGGCGTGTCATTCACCACCACACCCCGGGCCTCTATCCATCCGGAAATAGGCGGCGGAATGGAATCCGGACTACCGATCAGCGGTGTATCCGCAGTCTCATGCTCCAGCTGGATGTCGGTATTTGCAAACACCCGCATCCACGGGCCACTACGCTCGGCAATCACCATCTCGCGGCCAATCTGCACCCGGCTCAGCTTCTGCGAACTCAAGTCTGCAGCCACATACAGCCACGTAACGCGCAGAACTGTCGCCGTTGGCCCGGCAATTGGCTTCTGCAGATTGTCAGTCTTTTTCTTCTGTGCTCCGGCATGGAGCACGAAGAGAACCAGGACACAAATCAAGAAGGCGTAAGCAGCGCGTTTCATCACCCGAATCATAGTTCAAACGACGTTACGTAGTCGTTTCCGTAAGCACTTCCGCCAGCAACTTAGGATCCACGTTACCGCCGCTCACCACGGCGACAGCTTTTTTATACGCAGGCAGCTCAGCCGCATGAAACAGCAGCGCCGCTGTGGTCACCGCTCCACTCGGCTCCGGAACAAGCCTTGTGGTGGCAATAATCGCCCGCATCGCTGAGCGAATCTCGGCTTCGGTTACAGTAATGATCTTGTCCACGTATGCCTGAATATGAGCAAAGTTGCGTTCGCCCACACTCTGGGTCCGCAGCCCGTCCGCAATTGTCCGGCTGGTCAGTTCCGCTGCCCAGGTAACAATCTTGCCCGTCCGAAAACTCTCCGTGGCATCCGCCGCCAGCTCCGGCTCTACACCAATCACGGTTGCCTTCGGGTTGAGCAACTTCACCGCAGTAGCCACGCCACTCAACAGGCCCCCGCCACTCACCGGAGCCAGCACCAGATCCACATCCGGCACAGCCTCCAGAATCTCCAGCCCACAGGTCGCCTGCCCTGCAATGATCGCTGGATCGTCATACGGCGGCACCACGACATACCCATGCTCACGCACAAGTTCCTCAGCCTTGGCGAGCCGTTCGCTCGACGCCACGCCAACATCGACAACCTCAGCCCCAAGCGCCAGAGTAGCCGCGCGTTTGATCGCAGGCGCATTCGACGGCATCACAATCACAGCCTTGGCGCCAACCGCCCGCGCAGCATACGCTACGCCCTGCGCATGGTTACCGCTCGAATACGTAATCACGCCCCGCTGAACTTCCTCAGGCGTCAGTTGCAGAATCTTGTTCGCCGCGCCGCGGAGCTTGAAGCTGCCAATCGGCTGCAGGCTCTCAGCCTTCAACCACACGTCACCGTGCACGCCCTCAAAGGGCGCACGTACCAAAGGCGTCTTGACCGCGACATAAGCGATGCGTTGCGCGGCTGAGCAAATTTCAGCTAGGGAGATTAGAGAATCGGTCATGCAGAGGGAACCTGTGAAGGGTGAATAGCTTCAATTTTTGCATAGCGAGCAAAGTCACGGGTGTTGAAAGTGAGGATTCTTGGGACGCCGTGCGTTTGCATCGCGGCAACGAGGCGGGCATCGTGAACCTGAATGCCACGGATTGCGTACTCAACAAGCAGGCCTCGCCACACAGAGTAGACATTTGCATCGTCTGCAAGAAGGCGGAAACGACTTTCAATGCTGTGTGTCCGTGCGTTGGCATCATCAGGAGAAAAACCATATCCATTCCGATTGGCTGGACGTGTCATTACATTCCAGAACTCGGCGATGTTCTGGATGGTGTAGCAAAGTGTGACTCCCTTATCTAAGAGGGTATCGACGGCTTGCACGACAGCGGGAAACTCGCGATCTTCCGGCTGCAGCCAGCGGATCAGAATGTTGGTGTCCGCCAGCCAAAGATCTGAGGGCATTTACCAGCGGTCCTCATAGTAGCTCTCCCGGTCATTGACTTCCGGCGGCAAGGTGGGACGATTTTCCGATCCCGCGGTGAGCTCTCGCGTCAGCTCCTCAAGGTCCTGCTTGGTCATGCGGCCGGTTCCCGTTGCGTAGACATGGGGCGGCAATGCACCCTCAAGCAGTTTCAGTGCATAGGCTTCGGGCGCCATGCCGTGTTGGGCAGCTTCAGCGGTGAGCCGTGCTTCGGTCTTTGGGTTGAGTTCAAGCTGGAGAGTCATGATTACTGCTCCGTGGTTCTATTATCGGTGGATCGGCGCAGAAATAGAAGCGCAAATCCACCGGATTGCTCATGGAAGATATTTTGCCGGAACAGGGGTCTCCGGTGTCTCAGCCTGCCATAAAATCGCCTGCACTCTCCACCGCGTCCCATCATAAACAGCCTGAATACTGTTGATGCCGCGCGCAAACGGCGTGGGGTCATTCAACGCGTGTCGCGATTCATACGTCGACCAGATATGCGCCAGGCTTCCGTACTGCTCCACCTTGTTCACTGAGGCTTTCTCAAAGAAGTTGCCGTCTCCGCGTTTGGCGATTGCGGTGATCCAGTCTTCGACCGTGAGATTGCGCGGCGCGTAAGAGCCATCTTTCGCCTTGCCGATGGGCGAAAGCTTCGCATCCGGCAGAAACATATCCCGGAAGCACGTGCGGTCCTGGTTATAAGGGCCGCTGACGTTGACGTAGATGGCGATAGCCAAATCATCGAGCGTTTTCGTGGAAGGGCAAGCCTTTGTTGGCGCGGTGGGCGCACTAGCCTGGCTGAAAGTCGCCGGACAAAGAGCAGCAGCAGAGAGAGCAAGTAAAACCGCAATGCGTTTCATGCGGCGATTGTACAGGCAACGCTTGTGCGCCTCTCGCGCAAACTGATACCGAGCACTCGGTGGGCCCGATTGCATCCCCCTGAAATGCGAGGTATTATAACGCCACTTATGTCGGCGTTCGCAAAATTCCTTATATTAGCGGCATTCGCATGTACCGCAGCTTATGCCAGTGCGCAGTCGCTGAACGTATTGAGCATCACAATCGTGGATACTTCAGGTGCGGTTGTTCCAGGAGCGTCAGTCTGGGCAGTGGATAAGACGACCGGATCAGAGTTTTACGGATTGGCCGATAAACTGGGCCAGGTGTCGATGACTGTTCCGGCAGGGGAATACCGGGTCAAGGTCGATGCATCTGGATTCGCAGCTTCAGATCCGGCCGACGTAAGCGTCCAACGCGCTTCTTCCGCTGTAGTGCGACTCAAGCTGAAGCCCGGAGATGAGTTAGTGTGCACGCTGCCATGCTCCGGTAACTTTCGCGTCGATGTTGCAGATACGAGCGGGGAATCCATTCCGAACGCTGGGGTTTTTCTCACGGATGCTGTTACACACGTTGTGCGGTTCGCGGTAACGAACTATGTCGGCGAGGCGATATTTACGATGTTCGGCCCTGGCAAATTTGAAGTCGCAATCCGCGCCAGAGAATTTGCTTCGCACGCGTCCAACATTCAAGTCAGCACAGGAATGGGCATGGAAGATCGTTTTGTGGCAATCTTGCACCGCAATAACTAACAACCATGGAATCCGCTTGATATCCGGAAATGGGCTCAGATCTCCAGAATCACCGGCATAATCAGCGGTCGCCGCCCGGTCTGTTTCTGGATCAGCCGCTTCAAATCCACGCGAACCTTTTCCTTCACCATGCCGTAGTCGCTCTTCTGTTCGCCGCTAAGGCTGTCCAGCGATTTCAGCACCGTCTGGCGCGCCTCTTCGGTAATATCCGCGCCGCCAAAGCCGCGCATTACTACCTCCGGCGATTGTTCCACCTGGCCGGTACGTTTATTGATCGCCAGCACCGCCAGCACAATGCCGTCTTCGCTCAAAATGCGCCGGTCACGGATGACCAGGTCCTCAACCACGTCAATCGTCGAGCCCGAATCGATCAGGACACGCCCCGCTGTTACCTTGTCGGCCTTGCGTGCATCGTCTTTCGAGAGCTCCAGCACATCGCCGTCTTCGATGACAATCGCGTGCTCCACAGCACCCGTCTCCATTGCAATCGCAGCATGACGCCGAAGATAGCGATAATCGCCGTGCACCGGGATGAAGAATTTCGGCTTGACCAGGTTGATCAACAGCCGCATTTCCTCCTGGCCGCCGTGGCCGCTCACATGAATCAATCCATGTGAGCCATCGTCGTAGATCACATTCGCATCGCGCCGGTATAAATGATCAATCACACGAAAGATACCCTTCTCGTTGCCCGGAATAATCCGCGAGCTCAGCACCACCGTGTCGCCCTTCTCAATGCGCGCATGCTTGTGATTGTCCACCGCTGCGCGGCTTAGCGCGCTCATCGGTTCGCCCTGTGTGCCGCTGATCAAAATCATCAGCTGGTCCACTGAGTAATCCTTCATCTGCCCCGGGTTGATAATCAGCCCGTTCGGAACATCGATGTAGCCCAGGTCCTGCGCAATCTCGGTGCTCTCCACCATGGACCGCCCCAGGATCGCCACCTTACGCCCATGCGCCCGCGCCAGCTCCATCGCAATCTGAATGCGGTAAATCGACGACGAGAAGCAGCTGAAGAACAGCTTCTTCTGCGTGCGGGAGAAAATCTCATCCAGCCGCGGCTTTACCGCTCGCTCGCTGGGCGTATAGCCCGGTCGCTCCACATTCGTTGAATCCTGCAGGAGCGCCAACACGCCACGCTTCCCATACTCGGCAAAGGTATGCAGGTCAAACGCATTGTTATCCAGCGGAGAGAGGTCGATCTTGAAGTCGCCAGTGTGGATCACAACACCCACCGGCGTCTCAATCGCCAGGGCCACGCAGTCCACCAGGGAATGCGTTACGCGGATCGGCTCAACCGTAAAAGGCCCAATTGAAAACTTCGCCTTCGGCTCAATTTCGACCAGTTCCGTCTCGTCCAGCATGTGGTGTTCTTCCAGCTTGCCTTCCACATACGCCAGCGTGAACTCCGTCGCGTACACCGGAACCCGGATCTCGCTCAAAATCCACGGCAGCCCGCCGATGTGATCCTCGTGCCCGTGCGTCAAAATAATGCCGCGCACGCGCTGCTTGTTCTCCACCAGGTAGGTGATGTCAGGCACGACGATATCAACGCCCAGCAGTTCCGATTCAGGGAACATCAGGCCGGCGTCGATCACGATGATGTGGTCTTCCCATTCGAGCGCCAGGCAGTTCATTCCGAACTCGCCTAGTCCGCCCAAAGGTATGATTTTTAATTTACTAGTGTCCATCTGTCAGTTCTGATCGTACCACCAGAAGCAATGTCATCTCTGCAACCCGGATATAATCGCCCCGCCATGAAAATCTCGCTACCGTTGAAGCGTCTCCTCCCCGCACTGTTCCTTACCGCGGCTCTCTACGCCCAAAAGCAGCCCTGCACCACCGCAGGCACAGACAATGCCTTTCTCGGCATCCAAACCATCCGTCTATGGTCTGGCGATGCTCCCGATGCCAAAGGAAAGGCCTGCGAGGACACGCCGACGCTGACCGTCTTTTTCCCTCGCAGCCCGAACGGTTCGTCTGTTGTGATCCTGCCTGGCGGCTCGCACATGCGCCTTGCCGGAGACCTCGAAGGCCGCGAGATCGCCGACTGGTTCACGGCCCGCGGCATCACGGCATTCATCCTGCAATATCGCCTCGGCAGCAACGGCTATATCTTTCCCGTTCCGCTCTACGATGCGCGTCGCGCCATACAGCTCGTCCGCTCACGCGCTGCCGACTATCATCTAGACCCGAATCACGTCGGCATCATTGGCTTCTCGGCCGGCGGCCATCTTGCGGCGCTTGCCGCTACCAAATTCGTTGCAGGCAAGGAAGATGCTGCAGATCCTGTCGAGCGTGTCTCCAGCCGTCCCGATTACCTCGCTCTAGGCTATCCCTGGATCGGCGCCATCTCGCTGGATTACTCCCACCTCAACTACTGCAAGTTGATGAAGGTCGAAAGCCGTTGCGCTGAGCTGACAAAGGAGTTTTCGCCGGATCTCTTCGTCACTAAAGACACTCCGCCCACCTTCTGGTATCACACGGCAGATGATTCCACTGTGCCCATCGATCAAGGCCTGCGCTTCTATCAAGCTCTGCTTAAGAACGGTGTTCCCGCCGAAGCTCATGTCTTCGCCCACGGCTCCCACGGCAGCGGTCTTGGCAAAGGTAATCCATCTCTCGATCAGTGGCCGGAGCTTCTCGAAACCTGGCTGCGCGCTCAGGGAGTCATCCCTCAACCGGGCCATTGAGATTTCTGCGTCTTTCAGGCGTGCATCCTCGTCCGTACAGCAACCATTTTCATTTCAGCGGATTTTCTTCATGCCGCCCTTATCTCTTTGGAGGCTTCTGAACGATGAAAGCACTGCACATGCTTGGTGTGCCCTCACTCGCATCCGTTGCGGCACTGGCCGTTATCTTCTCCACCAGCGCATCCCAGGCGCAGCAGCCCAACCCTCCCAATCCTGAAGCCCGGCAGGGCCGTCAGCAGGGGCAAAATCAATCCGAAGAAAACAACGAAAAGCCCACGCCCATTCCCCCGGAGAAATCCTCAGTCACGCACCACACCATGACCCTCGGCGGCAAGCAGCTCAGCTACACCGCCACAGCCGGCACGCTTCTCGTTCGCGACCAGGACGACAAGCCCTACGGCAGCATTTTTTATGTGGCCTACACGCTGGATGGCGCCGAAGCAAAATCCCGCCCCGTGAGCTTCCTGTACAACGGCGGCCCCGGCTCAGCCACGCTTTGGCTGCACATGGGTTCGTTTTCGCCCGTCCGCATCCAGACGGACAGCCCCAAAGCCACCGCAGGCCCGCCCTTCAACCTGATTGAAAACCAGGACTCGCTCCTCGATAAGACCGATCTCGTCTTCATCGATGCGCCGCTCACCGGCTACTCTCGCGCCGTGGGCAAGGGAACCGCCAAGGACTTCGCAGGTGTCGATCAGGACTTGCGTGCATTCGACCGCTTCATCATGCGCTACATCACGGTCAATCAGCGCTGGAACTCGCCCAAATTCCTGATAGGCGAGTCCTATGGAACCACTCGTTCTGCGGCTCTGGTCGATATGCTCGGCGGCGATGGCGTCCAGTTCAACGGCGTCGTTCTCATCTCGTCGATCCTGAACTACAACATCGAAAACCCCGGCTCCGACATGGCCAACATCGGCAACTTCCCCAGCTACGCCGCCGCTGCCTGGTACTTCAACAAGGTGCAGAACAAGCCCAAAAGCCTCGCCGACTGGGTTCAACAGGCGCGCGAGTTCGCCGCCGGTCCCTACGCCACAGCGCTTTTCGCCGGGCACAACATCTCAGAGGCCGAGCTTGACTCTACTGCCAAGCAGATCAGCCACTTCACCGGCCTCAGCGTGGATTACGTCAAGGAAGCCAACCTCCGCATCAGCCCCACCCACTTCCGCAAGGAAGTTCTTCGCGATGAGCGCCTCACGCTGGGACGTTACGACATGCGTTTTGAAGGCCAGGACACCGATGCGGCGGGCGAAAATCCCACCTATGATGCCTCCGACACCGGCATCAGCGGGGCCTTCATTTCTTCATTGCATGACTACCTGCAGCGCGAGCTGAAATACGAAACCACAGACGAGTACCGTCCCAGCGCCGGCAACATAGGTGAGTGGGACTGGCATCATCGGCCCACCAGCGGCGGCTTTGGACGCGGTGGCCAGCAGACTGCCCCCTACGTCGCCGGCGATCTGGCCGGTGCCATGCGCAAGAATCCGCACCTCAAAGTCTTTTCCGCGAACGGATACTTCGATCTCGCCACGCCGTTTTTCATCACGGAATACGACCTGGCCCACATGCAGCTTCCGAACGAGCTTCGCGGCAATGTGCAGTTCGGCTACTATCCCTCAGGCCACATGATCTACCTGAATGTGGAAGCCTTGCACAAGCTGAAAGCGGATTTGGACGGATTCATAACCAGCGCAACGAAGTAGTTCCGGCCCACCAGGAGAAGGGCTCATGCGGACGTCCGCGTGAGCCCTTGCTTGTTCTTCTCTGGCTGTCGAAGTGGATTGCGATGATATGATGCAGGCAGCCGCAGGCAGCGTAAGATCGGTCTGCCGCGCCGCTAATAGTTCCTTTATTGCTCGCTAATTCAAGATAAATTCCAGACGCACAGGAGTGTGCAATTTCATGTTCAGGAAACTCACCGGTCCTGGATTGTTGCGGCTTCTTCTCGCCGAAATTGTTTTTGTGCACCATCTGAGCCGGTTTGCGTTTGGAAAGACAGCGGTCTATGTTTTCTTCAGCCTGAGCGGCTTCTGGATTTATCAGATGTACACGCGCAGGTATTCCAAAGCCAGATCCCCTTATTTCACCTACCTCATCTCACGCCTGTGGAGGCTTCTGCCCACATTTCTGCTCATATCGATGCTGGCGATTATCTTCATCGGGCTTCAGGGCAGACTTCCAGATGTTCTGCAAAGAGACGGCGCGGCAGGCCTGGTACTCTCCAGTCTTTTCATCTTCGGCTATAGCCAGCTCCCCCATCAGCCGCTCGGGCCGGCCTGGTCGCTGGATATAGAAATGCAGTTTTATCTGATTGCGCCGGTCCTCGCGCTCGCGCTGCAAAAGCTTTCCCGCCGGATGACGGCCCTTCTGCTACTTGGAGTGGCCCTGATTACGGGGTTGGACGTTTTTTTCTGGAACCAGCAGTTCGTATTCGGCTATCTCATTTTCTTTGTGATCGGAATGGCTGCCGCATCGCTCCAGTGGAAACCTTCCGGAAGACTGGCTTTCACGGCTCTTGGAATCATGGCAATTGCTTTGATCGTTTGCCTTTGTTCCCCTTGGCGGAGCATTTTTCTGCTGGGGGCGCATCTCAGTCCCCTCGCTGTCTATAACCCCATCGCAAACATCATCCTGGCATTTTTCATCTTTCCCTATGCCATCTACACGACCCGCCAGAAGGGCTTTTCGATGGACGGTATGTTTGGCGATCTTTCCTATGTGATTTATTTGCTGCACTGGATCGGCGTTCTCTGGCTGCTTCGATTTATAGCGGCAGGACCTGTACAGCGCGGACTGCAGACGGCATTGACATGGGTCGCCGTGACAGTTATCTCCTGGGTTATCTGGAAGTTCTACGATCATCCAATCAATCGTTTACGGTCGAATTGGGTAGCTGGGCGCCTCAAACCAGCGGAACAAAACCCCGCCGCAAAGCCTGCTGCTTTAGAACCCTCAAATTGACGCCGGAAAGTAAGAAGCGGGCAACCAGTGCGGGAGTGGAAGGATTTCCCGAAACTGGTTGCCCGCTGGACCCTGAACCGGGTCTAGGTGGTATTTCCAGTGTAGGACTGTTTCCGCCAAAATCAAGGAAAATCTTAAGAATTTTTCAGCTTTCTAAGCCTGCAATTCGCCATCCTGATACCACAGTGCAACTTCCTCTCCAAAGTGCCTTCCCGCATTGACCTTACCTGCTCCAGCCTGATAAAAGAAAGTGTTGTTCCATCCATAACCGGCCGAATGTATCGGTCGCCTGATCGAACACCAATACCCAGCATGGACGCAATCATTCAACAAGTCGGGACACTTCTGCTCGGAGCCGTGCCTACGGTGCTGCTCTTCATCGCGCTGGTCCTGGCATACCAGTTTTTGATTCAGGGGCCGCTTACCCGGACCCTCGCCGATCGCCGCGCACGTACCTCAGGCGCCATCGAAGAGGCTCACAAAGCCATTGCCCGCGCAGAACAACGTGCCGCCGAGTATTCAGACAAGCTGCGTCAGGCTCGCGCTGAGATATTCAAGGCCCGTGAGCAGCGCATCCAGCAGTGGAGCGCCGAGCGCGACGCCGCCGTCAACGAAACCCGCAAATCAGCGGGCGTAAAGGTCGCTGAGGCCAAGGTCTCCATCGAGGCTGAAACTAAAACCGCTCGCGAGACGATTCATGCCAGTGCGGGCGAGCTTGCCAGCCAGGTTGTTCGCGCCATTCTGCCTCAGGCTGCCGGGGGGATCCGTTGAAATTTAAGTCGAAATGGGTTGCCGCCCCGCTCCTTACGATCGCTTTGATCCTGGCTCCATGCGCTCTGGCACCGGTTCGCGCCTTCGCTCAGGAGGCTGCTGCTACACAGTCCACAGATGCTCCAGCTACGGATCAGGTCAAAGCCAAAGACAAGAGCAGCCAGAGCAACGAAGAAGCATTCACGCACACCAAGCTCGTCGAGTCGCTCGGCAAGATGTTTGGGCTGAAAATTGATGATGCGGCAAAGCTTTTCCTCTGGATCAACTTTGCCATTATCTTCTTCGCCGTCGTGATTCCCATCGCGAAGATTCTCCCGAAGGTTCTCCGTAAGCGCCGCGAGACTCTCAGCAAAGACATTGAAGAAGCTCGCAAGACCTCAGCGGATGCGAATTCCCGCCTGAGCGCCGTGGAAGCCCAGCTGTCGAAGCTGGATGAAGAGATTGCCAAAATCCGTGCCCAGGTTGAAGAAGAGATCAAGGGTGACGAAGCCCGCATCAAGTCCTCCATCGGCGAGGAAAGCGCTCGCGTTGTTGCCGCCGCCGAGCAGGAAATCTCCATGGCAGCCGCACAGGCTCAACGTAGCTTGAAAGCTTTCGCGGCGGACCTTGCCATCGACCAGGCCGTGAAGCAGTTGACTCTTACGGCAGAAAATGACCGCGCCCTGATTGAGGAATTTGTCGCGCAGGCCGGAGAGGGAGGAAAGAACTAATGTCTTCAGCACTCGCCTCTCGTTACGCGCGCGCCTTTGTGGATGTTGTTACCTCGGCGCATCTTGATACCTCTGCCATTGACCGCCAGCTGGCTGATTTTCTTGCCACCTGGGACGGCAGCACAGAGCTTCGCACTACATTCGAGAATCCGGCCATCGCTGCAACACAAAAGATTGCCATTCTCGACAAGCTGAACACGAAGCTTGGCCTCCAGAAGGAACTGCGCAACCTCATAGCGGTTCTTATTCACAATGACCGCATTGTTCACGTGAAAGAAGTAGCCGAGGCCTACCGCGCTGAACTCGAAGAGCGGCAGGGAATTCGCCAGGCCGAAATCACAACTGCCCGCGAGCTGCCCGAAAGCGAGCGCGCAACGCTGCTCGTTGGCGTCAGCAAGCTCGCCGGAGCAAAGATTCAACCCACCTTCAAGCTGGATCAATCCATTCTCGGCGGAACCGTAGTTCGCATCGGTTCCACCGTGTACGATGGCTCCGTCCGCGGAAGGCTGGAGAGACTCAAGGAAGTATTAGTCGCAGGCTAAAGAGCTTGCGGCCGGCAATAGAGATCAGGGACTAGGAATTAGAAAAACTTACCTGCCCAGGTCGAACGAAGTTAGGTATTGCAATTAGGGAAGAGGATTGGCGGTTCGGGAACATTAATTTCGTAGCTTCATAAACGAAACTAGTCCCTGGTCTCTGGTCCCTATCTCCCTCAAGGACTCGAAATGGCTCAAATCAAGGCAGACGAGATTACACAGCTTCTGCGCGAGCAGATCGCGAATTACGACTCCAAGGTGCAGGTCGACGAAGTCGGCACAATCACCTCGCTCGGTGACGGCATCGCCCGCATTCACGGCCTGGACAAGGTCATGTCCGGCGAGTTGCTCAGCTTCCCGCACGGCATCGCTGGCCTTGCGCTTTCGCTGGAAGAAGATCAGGTAGGCGCCGTCATCATGGGCGACTACACCGAGATCAAAGAGGGCGACGAGGTCAAGCGCACCGGCAAGATCCTTTCCGTTCCTGTAGGCGACGCCATGATCGGCCGCGTCGTGAACGCGCTCGGCCAGCCCATTGATGACAAGGGGCCCATCGCCACTACGCAAACGCTGCCCGTTGAGCGCCTCGCTCCCGGAATCATTGACCGCTCGCCGGTCAAGGAGCCGATGGCAACCGGTCTCAAGGCCATTGATGCCATGATTCCGATTGGCCGCGGTCAGCGCGAGCTGATCATTGGCGACCGTCAGACTGGCAAAACTGCCGTTCTGCTCGACACCATCATCAACAACGCCAAGAACGACCTCATCTGCATCTACTGCGCCATCGGTCAGAAGCGCTCTTCCATCGCGCAGGTGGTGCAGACGCTTACCGAGCACGGCGCCATGGGCCACACCATCATCGTCGCCGCTTCGGCCTCTGAGCCTGCTCCCATGCTCTATCTCGCTCCCTATGCGGCCACCGCCATGGGCGAGTACTTCCGCGACAACGGCAAGCACGCGCTGGTGATGTATGACGATCTCTCCAAGCACGCCATGGCCTATCGCGAAATCTCGCTGCTCCTGCGCCGTCCGCCGGGCCGCGAAGCGTATCCCGGAGACGTCTTCTATCTCCACTCACGCCTCCTCGAGCGCTCATCCAAGATGAGCAAGGAGCGCGGCGGTGGCTCACTCACCGCTCTGCCCGTCATTGAGACCCAGGCCGGCGACGTTTCCGCCTACATCCCGACCAACGTTATCTCCATCACCGACGGTCAGATCTTCCTTGAAACCGACCTGTTCAACCAGGGCTTGCGCCCGGCGGTGAACGTCGGTCTCTCGGTCTCGCGCGTAGGCTTCTCGGCGGCCATCAAGGCTGTGAAGCAGGTTGGTTCCACGCTGAAGCTCGATCTCGCTCAATATCGCGAGCTCGCCGCCTTTGCGCAGTTTGGTTCTGACCTCGATCCGCTCACCCAGAAGCAGCTCAACCGCGGCCAGCGCCTCACAGAACTCCTCAAGCAGCCGCAGTTCCACCCGCTCACCTGGCAGCAGATGGCGATTATTCTTTTCGCCGGCACACAGGGCTACCTCGATGACCTCAAAGTCAGCGAAATCCGCGCCTTTGAAGACGGCCTGTACAAGTATTTTGAGTCCGCGCAGTCGGGCCTGATCCAGTCGCTGACGGAAAAGAAGCAGATCGACGACGACATCAAGGCAAGACTGCAGGCAGCCCTTAAGGAATACAAGGAAAACTTCAAGGCTTCTCAGAAAGAAGCTGTTACTGCTTAACGGAAGACTATGGCTAATGTCCTCGACTTAAGACGGCGCATCCGCAGCGTGAAAAACACGCGCCAGATCACCAAGGCCATGAAGATGGTCTCGGCGGCCAAGCTGCGCCGCGCGCAGGAGCGCGCTGTCTCTGCGCGTCCTTACGCTCAGATGATCGCCAGCGTTCTCGAATCCCTCACGCGCCGCATTGACATCTTCGACGAACAGACCGGCAATCTCGTGCACCCTCTCTTTGCCGTTCGTGAAGAGAAGCGTGTTCTCCTCATCGTCATCAGCGGCGACAAAGGCTTTGCGGGCGCATTCAACTCCAACATCCTCAAGACAGCCTTCACCTTCATTGAAGGCAATGAGCACGGCAAGGAAATCGACATCGAGGCCGTTGGCCGCAAGGCGCGCGATCTGCTCCGTCGTCGTTATCCCACGGCTGAATACTCTGAGGCTACTGAAGAAAAGCACGCTACCCGTCACTCCCGTAAAGGCCCCGTAGAGCTTATCGGCGATCACACCGGCATGCTGCTCAAGCTGGAGATGGAGCGCGTCTATGAGCTGGCGAAAAGCATCATTCATCGCTACGTGCATGAGGAGATCGACGCCGCTTACATCGTGTACAACGAGTTCAAGTCGGTTATCCAGCAGCGCGTCGTGGTCGAAAAGATTCTCCCGCTCATCAAGGTAGGCGATCGGCAGATCACCCATGCCGCAGAGCCCACGCCGGAGGAGCGCGCGCGTTCCGGTGAAGCCGCCGTCACCTCCGGTGTGCCTCTCGAAGAGGCCGATACCCACGAAGCCGAAGAAGAAGCCAAAAAATTCGGCACCGCCAACGTGGACTACATCTACGAGCAGCCTCCGGCGCAGCTTTTTGAGGCCCTGCTCCCGCAGTACATCGCATCTATGCTTTTCCATGCCATGACGGAGTCCATCGCGGCAGAGCACGCCGCCCGCATGACGGCCATGGATTCAGCCACCAACAACGCCTCGGACATGATCGACTCGCTCACGCTGCACATGAACCGCGTGCGCCAGGCCGCCATCACCAAGGAAATCATCGAAATCGTTTCAGGCGCAGCCGCGCTCTAGCAGAAGTCTTGTAACAGGGCACGACTTTAGTCGTGCCGAAAAGCAGCAAAAAAGCATTTGGGCTTTAGCCCCTGAGGGAATCGGATCCTCAGACAAGAAGGCAAACAAAATGGCAGAAAACATCGGCAAAGTAATCCAGATATCCGGTCCCGCGGTGGACGTGCAGTTTGAAGAAGCGACCATGCCGCCCATCTATCAGGCGCTCCGTGTCGTCAGCGACGGCTTCAACGTGCCCACTCCTATCAGCGTCATCCTCGAAGTGCAGCAGCACCTCGGCGAAGGCCGCGTTCGCACAGTCGCCATGGAAGCTACTGACGGCATGGTGCGCGGTATGAAGGCCATCGATCTCGGTGGTCCCATCAGCGTCCCCGTAGGCCGCGAGACACTGGGCCGCGTGCTGAACGTCATCGGCGAGCCTGTGGATGATCTGGGCCCCGTGGGTGAAAAGCTGCGTATGCCGATTCACCGGCCCGCGCCGCTTTTTGACGAGCAGTCAACTCGCGAAGAGATGTTTGAGACCGGCATCAAGGTCATCGATCTTATTCAGCCCTTCTTGAAGGGCGGCAAGATCGGCCTCTTCGGGGGCGCCGGCGTCGGCAAAACCGTCGTCATCATGGAACTCATCAATAACGTGGCCAAGAACCACGGCGGCTACTCGGTCTTCGCCGGCGTGGGCGAACGTACCCGCGAGGGCAACGACCTCTGGCTCGAAATGACTGAGTCCGGCGTCATCAAGCCCGGCAAGTTCGAGGAGTCCAAGTGCGCCCTGGTGTATGGCCAGATGACCGAGCCGCCCGGAGCCCGTCTCCGCGTCGCCCTGACCGGCCTCACCGTCGCTGAATACTTCCGCGATCAGGAAGGTGCCGACACGCTCCTCTTCATCGACAACATCTTCCGCTTTACGCAGGCCGGCTCTGAGGTCTCCACGCTTCTCGGCCGTATGCCATCTGCCGTGGGTTACCAGCCCAACCTCGCCACGGAAATGGGCGAGCTGCAGGAGCGCATCACCTCCACCAGCAAGGGATCTGTTACATCGGTTCAGGCCGTTTACGTACCCGCAGATGACTTGACCGATCCCGCGCCGGCAACCACCTTCGCCCACCTCGATGCCACAACCGTGTTGAGCCGTCCGCTCTCGGAGCTCGGCATCTATCCGGCCGTCGATCCGCTCGCTTCCACCTCCCGCATCCTTTCTGCGCGTGTGGTAGGAGACGAGCACTATGATGTGGCCCAGGGCGTCAAGCGAATCCTTCAGCGCTACAAGGATCTGCAGGACATCATTGCCATCCTTGGTATCGACGAGCTTTCGGAAGAAGACAAGCTCACCGTGAACCGTGCCCGCAAGGTGCAGAAGTTCCTCTCGCAGCCCTTCCACGTGGCGGAGCAGTTCACTGGCATCCCCGGCAAGTACGTTAAGATCCCGGACACGGTCCGCAGCTTCAAAGGCATCATCGAAGGCAAGTACGATGATCTCCCTGAGCAGGCCTTTTACATGCAAGGCTCCATTGAAGACGTGATCGCCAAGGCTGAGTCGCTCAAGGCAACGGCGTAAGAGACAGGTTACAGGTGGCAGTGAACAGTTTTCACTGTCGCCTGCAGCCTGACTACTGAAAGGTTTTATGGCAGATTCTTCAAACCAACTTCGCGTACGCCTGGTCACTCCTGAGCGCGTACTTTTCGAAGCCACAGCCGCAGCCGTCGAGCTGCCCGGCAAGACCGGCTATCTGGAAGTTCTCTATGGCCACGCGCCGCTGCTCACGCTTCTGGGCGCAGGCGATGTGCGCCTGCACGGCGGTCCGCAGGGCGATGAAATTTACAACGTAAGCTGGGGCTTCGCGGAAGTTCTTCCTGAGCGCGTCACCATCCTGGCGAACGACGCCCTCAAGCCCAGCGAGATCGACACCAACCGCGCCAAGGAGCAGCTGGATCGCGGTCACAAACTCTGGAATGAAGCCGGCGACAGCGAAGAAGCTTACGATAATGCTCTCGAAGTCATCGCCGAAGCCGAAGCCAAGCTGGCGTCCGCTGCAGAAAAGCACTAGAGCCAGATTCACCTCAACGAAGAAAGCCCTGCTCAGAGCGAGCAGGGCTTTTTGCTTTTATGCACAATGCAAAGTGAGCTTTTATTGCTTCAGAATCCACGTGGCAATCTTATCCAGCACAGCAGGTGAGATCGTTTCTTCAATCTCGGCATATTCGCTCGGCGCTCCGGTCTTTGCTGTCTGAAAGAGATGATTCAGTCCCGGTAGCTCATCCACCTCATAGTGCTTGTTGCCGCCTTCTTCAAGCGCCTTGCGAATCGCGGGCAGATTCTGCTTCGGTGGCACCTGCAGATCGAGTGATCCATTCAGCGCCAGCACCGGGCACTGCACCTTGCGAAGCGAAGTGGCAGGATCGTAGGTGAAAAAGTAGCGGAACCACGCCGAAGTCAGTTCTTTGACCATAGGACCAATCTGCGCATCCGGCACGCCCGCGCCCATTCTGGCGCGAACTTCCTTCTCCACTACGGCATTGTCTTTCTCGCGCTCCACAAGATCAATGAATTCCCGCTCCCGCTTCGCCTGCTTCTCCACTTCGTCCGGAGCCATGCCCATCGTCAGCGCAATCAGCCTGTGCTGCTCTACCAATATCTGATCGCCCGGCACGCCTGTCCCGGCCATCAGAATGATAAAGTCGACATCCTTGTTGCGCGCGGCAACAATCGGAGCAATCGTGCCGCCCTCGCTGTGCCCGATCAGCCCGATGTGACGCGGGTCTGCCTCGGAACGAGTCTTCAAATAACGCAGCGCCCCTTCGGCATCATCCGCAAAATCCGCCGTCGTCGCCGTCGCATAATTTCCGGTGGATTTCCCGATTCCCCGCTTGTCGTAACGCAGAACCGCGACGCCCTTCCGGGTAAGGTAGTCAGAAAGCACAAGAAAGGGTTTGTGTCCCAGCAGCGATTCATCGCGGTCATGCGGACCGGAACCGCAGATCAGCACCACTGCAGGAAACGGTCCGTTACCTTGCGGAATAGTCAGCGTTCCGGCAAGCGTTACTCCAGCCGCCAGGCTCGGAAAGGTCACATCCTCTTCGTGATAAGGGTACGGCTTTACAGGATTTTGTGGCCTGCGCCGCTCCCCCTCTGCCTGATCCTTCACGTGCTTGAGCGAAAGCGCCATCGGATTGTCCAGCTGCGAGAATGTGCCGTCGATAGTCGAGCCGTCGTCACTCAACTTGGCCTCATACGTGGCCTTCAGCACCTTGAATTCCATCTTTACAGAGCTTCCGCTATGCGTGATGCTGTCCGCAGCAATCCATTGTGGGCTTTGATCCGGGCTTTGTAGCTGAGCGCTTAGTTCGCCTGCAGAACTCGCAATTTTGATCACAATTCTCAGGTTGAACGCACCGGCATTCAACGATCCCGACCACGTCCCGATCAACTGCGCATCATTGACTGCCACAGAAGCCGAGGGCTTCGGTGCCGCAGCTCGCGTCAGGTTCAGAGCCAGCGGGGTTCCTTGAGACCAGGTGCCGGTAATCGATGCGCCATCCGCGCTCACCGTGCCTGTGTAGCTTCCATGCACGGCACCCACGGTCATGCCCAGCTGATTGTCTTTGAACGTGACCGTGCTTACTGGAATTCCATTCGCGCCCTGATCCACGCTGTCCAAAGTCGCGGAAAGCTTTCCGTCTTTATCCGCCGAAATGTGAAAGATGAGATGGAGCTCATGGCCACCGGCGCTGAGCGTTCCCTTCCACTCGCCGGCGATCTGTGTTTGCGCGTAACCGAGTGAGACAAACTGAGCCAGAAGAATGCCCAGAAGAGAAAATCGAACCAATAACTTCGACATAGTACCCCGCATATCAGCCTCAGTGTACGCTTCAGAGCGTAAAGAAGTTCACTCGCGGATGGCGCAGTCCGGGCTTCATGCAGCAGAATGTTCACATCATCTATCAGCCGGTTTTTGGGAGAGCATGTGCGTACAATATCTCGATCTGGATGTGCCGTGGTTCTTTTCTCGCTGCTCGTGCTGGCTGGCCATGCACAAGGCCTGCCTGCCAATCATGTGGACGATTTCTCCGGCAAGCCACGCGTCGTGATTCTCAGTGACATCGGCAATGAGCCAGATGACCAGATGTCCCTCGTGCGTCTCCTCCTTTATTCCAATGAGCTCGATATCGAAGCGCTCATCGCCTCCACGTCCACGTGGCAGAAAACAGCCACGCATCCTGAAACCATGCGCCAGTTGATTGACGCGTACGGTCAGGTGCGCTCGAATCTGCTTCTTCACGCCAAAGGCTGGCCCGAAGCGCAGCAACTTGCCAGCCGCGTCTACACAGGACAAACCGGATACGGCCTCGCCGCAACCGGGCAGGGCAAGTCCTCCGCCGGTTCCAAAGCCATTGTGCAGGCAGCCGAGCGGGACGATCCGCGGCCACTATGGATCTGTCTCTGGGGCGGAGCCAACACACTTTCGCAGGCATTGCAGGACCTGGGCGCTTCCCACACGCCGGAGCAAACCGCCCGCATCATCGCAAAGCTGCGCGTTTACTCCATCTCAGACCAGGACGATGCCGGCCCAGAGATTCGCCGCCAGTATCCAGGCCTGTTCTATGTCGTCACGCCCTCCACCCCATCCAGCGGCGAGTATTACTTTGCCACATGGACCGGCATCAGCGGCGACCGCTATTACCGCAATGGCCAGGGTGCGGATTTCACCACCGTCAGCAACGAGTGGCTCGACGCAAACATCCGCAATAAAGGCCCGCTGGGCAAAGCCTATCCCAAATTCATGTTCATCATGGAGGGCGACACGCCTTCCTTCTTAGGCCTCATCGACAACGGCCTCAATGCCTATCGCCGGCCCGATTGGGGAGGCTGGGGCGGTCGCTACGTCTACCGTCAGCCCTACGGCGAAACACATTCCTTCTGGACGCAGGGCGGCGATGAGTTCATGCGCAACACCTCGCAGGATACAGTCACCGGCACCGATGGCCGCGAATACGTCTCCGACCAGGCAACGATCTGGCGCTGGCGCGAGGCCTTTCAAAACGACTTCGCAGCGCGCATGAGCTGGACCATCTCCGACTATGCTCATGCCAACCACAACCCGATTGCCGTGGTAAACGGCAAGACCGGCACCGCGCCGCTGGAGATGGAGATCACAGCTGGCCAGAGCATTACGCTCGATGCCGGTAGCAGCTCCGACCCCGACGGCCAGACGCTGCACTTCCGCTGGTTCCATTACGCTGAAGCCGGCAGTGCGGACGGCACTCTGGCCGCAGTCACTCTCACCGGCGCTGAGACCGCGCGCGTAACGGTGAAAGCGGATTCCCCATGCCAGGCGAACTGGCTGCCTTTTCTCCCCTGCCGAGGTTCCGGCACGGCGCACATCATTCTCGCTGTCACGGATGAAGGCTCACCGCAACTGACCTCATACCGTCGCGTCATCCTTCACGTACATCCTGCAAGCTAAGCCGTAGCTGTGCAACCCGGCCTCCAAGCGCCTACAATTCTTGCGATGGCAAGTAAGAATAACAAAACCTTCGAAGTCGCCTGCCCCGATTGCGGCGCGATGATTCTCATCGACGCTTCCAACGGCGGCGTCATCAGTCACACGCCTGCCCCGCGCAAGCGGACCTTTGAGGACCTTGAAACCGCGGCCAGGGCCATGCGCGAGCAGGATGAGCGCAAGGAATCCATCTTTCGCCAAAGCCTGGATGCGGAGCGCAATAAAGCCGATCTGCTCGAAAAGAAGTTTGCCGAAGCGCTCAAGAAGGCCAAGGACGCGCCGGAAGGTAAACCCTTACGCGAGTTCGACCTGGATTGAGAATGCAGAGGCGGAGAAAACTATCTTGCGCCGGACCGAATCTACTAAAGCAGGAGAATTATCCATGAGCGTCATTCCCATCCCCCGCCAGTCTCAGTCAGCCTCCCAACTCGAGAGCCAGCCCTCGCCCGCCTTGCGCATCGCAGCCGGAGGCACACTTCTGGCAGGCGCACTGCTTCTGCTTACGGGCAATCGCAAGGCCGGCCTGACCGCTACCGCCGTCGGAACGGCGCTCACGTTACTGCACGAAAAGGAAACCACGCTTCGCTGGTGGGCAGCTCTGCCGCTGGTGCTCAATCAGGCTCAGCATTTTGTAGGCAAAGCGCAGACTGCCATGGACGATATTGATGCGCACCGGAAGAAGCTTCGTCGTTTGGTAGGCAAGTAGCCGGATTCAGATTCCCAACTGTTGCCGTCCCGCTTCGCTGATGCGGTGCGGAGTCCACTTGGGTTCCCAGACCAGGTTCATGTCTACCCGGGATATATCGGGAATTGCCATGAGCCGGTTGTGTACCTGCTCAAAGATGAGGCCGCTTGCCGGGCAGGCCTGCGTGGTCAAAGTCATGGTGACTTTTACAATCTGGCGTGGCCATTTGGGTGTGGAATGTGGGTCCGGTGAGGTTTCAATCCCGTAGATCAGGCCGAGATCGACCAGGTTCAGCTTCACTTCCGGGTCAAAGCAGTCCCTGAGCGCGGTAAGGATTTCAGTTTCTGACAACATAGCCGCTAGCTCTGCCGCTCGACCAGAAACCGCGCCACGGACTTGAGTCCGTCAGCCCGGCTGCCAAATGGCGTGAGGGCGGCAAAGGCTTCGTCAATGAGCGTAGCGGCATCGCGCCTGCTCTGCTCAATGCCGTGGACTGCGGGCCAGGTGGCCTTTTCAACGGCAAGATCCTTGCCCGCAGTCTTGCCTAGCTGCTCGGAATCAACAGTCATATCCAGCACGTCATCCACGATCTGGAAGGCGAGGCCGGCTTTGCGGCCGAAGATGTCGAGTGCGGCTGCCTCTGCCGGGGTAGCTCCGGCGTAAACGCCGCCTGCAACCACGCTAACGCGAATAAGCGCACCGGTTTTGGCGCGGTGGATGGCTTCCACCAGTTCCGGCGTGGGTTTGGAGTGCTCGCTTTCGATATCGAGAACCTGGCCGCCGATCATGCCGTCCACGGTGCCGATGGCGTTGGAAACGAGGCGCATGACTTGCACTGCTGCCTCGGCCCCTACGGGAAGATTTGCGAGCACTTCAAAGGCGCGAGTCTGCAGCGCGTCTCCGGCGAGGATGGCGATTGCTTCTCCGAAGACTACGTGGCAGGTGGGCTTGCCGCGGCGGAGATCGTCGTTGTCGAGGGCCGGGAGATCGTCGTGAATGAGGGAATAAGTATGGATCATTTCGATGGCTGCGCCCAGTTCGGCGATTCCATCGGGGAGCTTGCCTGCGACCGCTACGGCGGCCTGCATGGCTAAGACGGGGCGCAGGCGCTTGCCGCCGGCAAAGGTGGAGTGGCGCATGGCGCCATGGATAGAGGCGGGAATAGTCTCCGCGCTGGGCAAAAGCGTCTCGAGTGCGCGATCCGTCAGTTCCGCGCCGTCCTGAATCAGAGATTTCACATCTGTGGGCATCGCTATTCATGATAAATGAACGCGAGGTGAACGCGCCGGGCTAGGTGGTCCGTTTCCGTAGCTGCGTATATGCCAGTGCGATTGCGGCCAGCAGAGCGATCAAGCTGATCCAGCGGCCGAGTTTTACGTCTGGCGTCGTCGTCCAGTCCACCGTTACATCCACAAATCCTGATGGAACCGGAACTGCCATGAGGCCGTCGTCGCGTTTGCCCTGATCTGCAATTGGTTCGTTGTTGACGCGCACGCTCCATGCCGGATAACGGCGCAGGCGCAGCACCAGATAGCCGGCGTGCGAGGTCATGCCGCGAATGCGGCGGTGCTGATCGCTGCCGGTTGCGATTGCCGGAAAAGGATCGCAACTTCCCTGCGATGACTGCCACGCCGGTTGCGGATCGTCTGGAGTGGGTTCGCCTAATGTAGCGGTAGGGTCATTGGTGAGGCATGCTGGTGGAAGATGCGTGGCGACCACACTGTTGTCGCCGCCTTGCGGAGCGTATTCATCCGTGCCGATGAAGCCCGCGCCCTGCGCATAAGTCTGCGTCATGGCGGTAATGTTGTCTTCGTCATCACAGACCTGCTGGAAGCGCGTGCCCGCAAACCATGCCATGCCTGTGAATGCGGCTGCGCTTGTTGCGATTAAGATTGCGCGTCGCCATCCAGCTTTGACCCATAAGGCCTGTGCGAGAAAAATGCCGAGCGGAGCTTCCAGCGCGACGAGCCATCGCCATGGAAATTGCAGAAAGCGCAATTTTGGCAGCAGGTTCCAGAGGGGAAGTGAAACAGGGAGTTGCAGCAGAAGAATTCCGAGCGGAATGAGCGCGAGCGGTAGCCAGAGATTGCGCTCACCCGGCATGCGTCGGCGCAGCCAGCAGAGCAGCAGGGCGGCTGCGGTGAGAGTGAGCATGATGGCTGCAATCACGGATGTTTTATGCAGCTCAATATCGTGATCGCGCAGTGCGGCGCTGGCGTGGCGCGCAAAGAGGAAGCTGTTTTCTACGCGCAGGCCGGGGTCGTCGGCGGCTTCCGTGATCTCGGCCCACTTCTGCTCCACCGCCGCGGGGATGAGATAGAACGCGGCCAATGCCAGACCGAGCGTTACGGCCGTGGCTGCGCGGAGGATTGGCGCAAAGCTCCGCCGCACGATGGCAAGCAGGAGGACAAACGCGGCGAGCAGATAGCAGACCATCACGCCGACTGGCGCGTTTGCAAGCCAGGATGCGGCGATGATGAGTGCGAGCCATAATGCGGATCGCTTTTGCCGCATGGCGAAGAGCAGTGCGAGTGGAATAGTGCATCCGCCTGCAAGCTCGCCGTATGCAGAGCGCTCGTAGACACAGAAGAGTGCATAGCCGGAGAAGATAGCGATGCAGCCGGCCAATGTCGCCGCGCCTGCTTCAAGCAACTGGCGCGCCAGTGCGCGTGTCGCAAGCCCTGTGCCAGCCAGCAACAGAAACGTCAGCGCGACGGGCGCGGCTTGCCAGCCGAGCATAGCTCCGAGGGCAGCGCCCAGCATCCATGTGAGCGGTGGGTAAAAGAGAAAGCGCGGCTCGCCCGCGCCGAAGTTTGCGCTTGGTGTCCAGTGCGGATAAAGAATTCCGTTGCGCCACGCACTGAGCGCATCCATCCAGCTGACGAGATGGAAGTCGAAGTCGTGGCCGCAGGAGAAGCCGCGCAGCACCAGGGGAGCTGTTGCTACCGCAGCTGCGAGGAGAATCAGTGCGACGCCGATCAGCCGTTCTGATCTCCGATCTCCGGTCTCTGATCTCTGCTTCACGGCGTAAGCCGCAGCGTGTGATGCGTATTGGCTGCGACTGCCCCCTCAGTAAACGGCAGTGCGAAGGTGGTGCCGCCGTAGTAGTCCTTCCACTGGTCGCGGAAGTATTCGCTATACGGATTGCCGCTCTCGCCCAGTGAGATGTTTTCCGTGGAGCCATCCACATTGCTCCAGTCCATAGTGAGCCGCTGCGATGGGCCGAATGCTTTGCCCACCTGCTTCACGGTAGTGCCGTCGCCGCTCAGCGGCAGTGCGCCGGTTCCGGCAATATCTGTGACCCAGGGCAACAGCTGATGGAGCGGATGCTCGATGTCGATGACGTGCCAGCTTCCATAGGCCCATTTGCTCAGGTCGCCGGGAGCATGGCCGTTCTTGAGTCCGCGGCGCACTGCTTCGGTAAGCACGTCGTCCCATGTTTTGTAGCTTTTGGGGAGCCAGTCTGCCTCACCGTGCATGACAATCTCTTCCTGCGCAAAGGTGCGCTCGCTCCAGCGATAGTCCGCGGCGAGATCGCCAAGTTTCGGCTCCAGAATCAATGGCCACAGGGCTTCGCGCGCCTTCGTCACAATAGTGGCTGCGGCAGAGTCCGTGGTCAGTCTCCCATCCCAGCTGCGCAGCAAATCGGCCGCCTGCTTGAGTCGCCTGTCATTCGGCGCGGAGTGGTCGAGCGCATATGCGAAGCGATGGCCGATCTCCTGATCCACTTCGCTGTAGATGTCGGTCTGTGTGGCGAGCATGTCGGCGGGAGTCAGCTTCTCGCGGCCCTGCAGCAGCTTGTAAATGCGCTCGACGCGGTAAGGATCGGACCATTCGAGCGTGAGTTTGTAGGGCGATTTATCGGTAGTCACATTCGCATTTGCCGTAGCAAGAAAGCCGCTTGGTGGATCGATGGAGCTGGGTATCTGGTCGAAGCCCATATAGCTCGACCACTCATGCTGCTGATCGCGGATTGGCTTGCCCACGAGACCAGCGGGCCGCACAGGCAACTTGCCGATAGCGTGATACGCAACGTGGCCTCCATCATCTGCGTAAACAAGATTCTGCGTTGGCCAGCACCATTGCTGCAGCGCAGCAGAAAACTCATTCCAATTCGCCGCTGTATTCATCGCATAGATCGGCAGGGAATTGAGCGCAGGATCATACAGCGTCCACTTCAAAGCGATTGCCCGCGTCTCGTTTTTGAGAATCGGATTGAGCAGCGGCCCATGTGCGGTCTCCTGCACATCGAGGTTTATGTCGGAACCGCCGCGCACATGAATTGTTTCGCGCGTTGTGGTCAATGGCTTCCAGCTTCCATCGAGCGCCAGGTAGTTTCCCTTGCCGTCGAGCTTTTCTATGTACAGGTCCTGCACGTCCGCGTACAGCGCAGTAAATCCCCATACCACATGCTCGTTGTGGCCCTCAATCACATAGGGCATGCCGGGCAGCGTAACACCCGCTGCGTGGTAGCCGGGAGCCTTCAGGTCGGCCATGTACCAGATATTCGGCACGGTGATGCCGAGGTGCATATCATTCGCGAGAAGCGGCTTTCCGCTGGCAGTGTGCGCGCCGGAGACAACCCAGTTGTTAGAGCCCAAGCCGCAGGCCTCGCAGTCGGGTTCGCCGAGCATCTGGCGCAGCTCGTGCACATGCAGCGCGGCTGTTGTGCTTTCATCCTCGTCGTCATCGTCTTTCGAGGATCGAGGAGCCGGCTGCGGTTTGGTCATGTCAATCACTTCGCCTGTGGGCGGACGGTCGCGCCATGAACCTACGGGATACAGATCAGCTTCAAGCTTTACTGCATTGGGCGCTTTGCTCAGCTTCGCCGCGATACGGTCGCGTGCCAGCTTCACTTCCCAGTGCGAGTCAAGATCGTTGATCATCATGGTGCCAATGAGGATGGAGTCCTCACCGGTCCAGGGCTGTGGCGTGTAGTGCAGCATCTTGAACTCCGCCGGAAGCGTATCGCCGTGTTGCGCGATGAAAAGATTCACGCCGCGCGCATAGGCGTCCAGGCCGGACTTCTCGTTTGCGGAAAGGCTCGTGTAAATGCGATGCGCCGCTTTGCGAAATCCCAGCACGCGCTGCGCTTCATCATGCGCCACCAGCGAGCTGCCCAGCAGCTCGGCCAGCTCGCCGCCTGCGTGGCGACGATAGAGATCCATCTGCCAGAGGCGGTCCTGCGCCGTAATGTATCCCTGCGCGGTAAAGAGGTCGTTCTGCGTTGCCGCTTCAATGTGCGGAATACCGTGAGCATCGCGCCGCACCGTCACCGGCGCGCTGACCATGCTTCCGAGATGAATTTCGCCGTCAAGCTGCGGCAATGAGGCCTTTGCCGCAGCGCGGAGCCAGAAGACGCCCGCAACAGCGGCAATCACCACAAGCAGAATCAGCGCCAGCAGGGCATAGAGAACAAATCGCAGCCAGCGGAATGTTTTGCGGCGCGAGGTGAACGGGATCACTGGTGCGGAGGTGGCGGAATCCATGCTGGCCATAGGTCACAGACAGGATACCGCGCTCCGGGGCTGTTAATTTGTTGCTTCGCAGGTTATTGGCTCGGCGGCAGAAGAGGCTGTAAGCGGCACCAGGGTGGACGGCCGGATTGTGATCCTCCATGGTGGGTAGGCCTCGATGGAATCGCATTGCTTCAAGGTCATTTCCGTGCCTGTAATACGCGCATTGGGCGACGGTTTGCCGTCGTGGGCGCGCTTGATCAGCAGAACGGGAGAAGAGATTGCTACGGCTGTGAACGCAACGATTGCAACAGGAAGTACAGCGATGGCCAGCGCAATGCACGGACCCATACCGCCACAATCATCTTCACCGGGAGGGTATCGGCGCAGAGGTAATCGCTGGCCGTTGCTGAGCAAAATACTCGTAGCTTTGACGTCGATATATCCGTCATATTTGCCAGGCCGGGCTTTGCGGGCAGATGCTACTTTGCCTTCTGCAGGAGTGCCCTTCGGAATCGTAACTCCGCCGATTGCAATGTCTTTTGCGAGGGCAAGATGCACAATCTGCCCTTTCTTCGCCGTCGCCGATGAAACCGATTCAAGCAGGACGAATGGGATTTTAGTTTCTCTTGCGATGGTGACGTCGACCGTTTGCTGCGCCGCAAGCAGCGGACACAACAAAACCGCGAAAAGAATCTGCATTGTCTTGCGCATGATATTTGCTCGCATATCTGTTATCTGCGTGTGAGTCGCGCAGGAAAAGGAATGCCGATGGAAAACTGCGGTTGCGTGGAGCTCATAAACCGGTCTCGCGGCAAAAACGCAAGCGGCGCGCCGATGGCTCCAACAGCCAGTGCGCTAATCGCGCCTGCTTCCGCGGCGTGTCCAGCGTCTGTTGTGTGCGTTGCAGCAAAGCCCACCAGGCACCCGCCTGCTATCATGCTGGCAAACCATGCTGGATGGTAGTTATGCTCTTTGCGTTTGTTCTGCTGGGCAAATTGCGCGGGGTGATCCAATTCCACGCTGGTCACATCCACGCGATGGAAGCGAAATCCCGTAGCCGGCGGGTTTCCGGCCGGGCTGCAATCGAGATACGCCTCCGTTGCTGCCGCAAAGAGGCATCGCACCGGCGGCCCGTATGTATCGCTCACTACAATCGGTGTGCCGGGCTTGAGATTCTGCACTCGCGCCCACATCGGGTCAGCCGTTGGAGCAGGCGCAGGGTCCTCTGGCAGGCTTTGCGCACAGGCCGCAAGCGGACTGATCACCACAAAAATCAGCATGAGTGTCCATAAGAGTTGCTTCATCGCCGCTATCTCCCTTCCCATGGAGCGTAAGCGGCGCGGAACCTTGCCGGGCGCGGGTTTAGGACACTTTCGCGGCTGTCACACCCAGCGCTTCTTCAGCATCGCGAAGCTGTGCGATTGTTTTTTCAGACAGCAGCCGAAAGATAATCGCATGGCATTCTTTGGGCAGCTCCGCTGCCGTTGGCAGATCGCATACCACAGCCACGGTTGCAGCCAGGCCGCGTTTCCACGTGCTGCGTGCAGCCGGGTCTTTTACAAGAATGGAGTCAGGCGAAAGGCCTGTTGCAATCAGCATCGTTCGTGCAATGCGCTGAAACTCGCTCCATCGCGAAGCAATCCCGATCAGCGCCCCCGCGGGTGCGGGCAGATAACCTGCCAGCGCGGGAGCCACCGGATGCACTTCCAGAACAGTAAGTTCCGCACCTGCCGGCAGCAGCTTTCTCACCGCTGCGGCCTTGCTTGGTAGCACTACCGGCATGGCACCGTCCAGCATTTCGGTTTCACTGCAATCATTCGGAGCGCACCCACTGACCGGAAGCGACAATGCCTGCTCCATCTCGGTGAGGACGATGTTTCGCAGCTCTGCATCCGGCTCAATGACCAGCCAACGCCCCGGTGGCTGCGCCTGCGCCCAGTGCATCAGGCGCCGCCGCACCAGCGAGTCCGGCAGGCCCTGCCGGCGCGCCTTCACCACCAGCTCTCCCAGCAGCGCGTCCAGCATGGTCTCTGGGCTCTGCGGAGTCTCCGGCTTCCGCGCGCGCACATACACTCCGCTGCCGTGGCGAAACTCAAGCCATCCTGCATGCTCCAGCTCGCGGTATGCGGCGCTTGCAGTGTTGGCATGAATGCCAAATCTTCGCGCCAGCTCACGCGTGCTTGGCAGCCGCTCGCCGGCCTTCAGATCGCGGCACAGAATCCCCAGTACGATCTGCGTCGTCAGCTGCTCCCGCAGCGAGACCTCGCCCGTCCGATTCAGCCAGAACCGCATTCTGCCGCTCCTGTGCGATTTTTCTCTCTATAATTCCCGAAGATTCTTCTAAACTACACGGCGAGCCGCTTGCCGCGTTTTTCGCGCACGTAAACGTGGGCTCTCATCGGCTTTGTGCTACTTCTAAATAAGACAGAGCACAGGCCCTGAAGCTTTAAACATTGCGCGGCACCCCAGCCGCAAGGAGATAGACGCAGCATCATGAGCGATTCCCTCGAAGAAACTCCCCGCAGCACACCGGTTGCACTGATTGTCTTGGCCGGCGCCGCGCTTGTTGCCGCCCTGGGCGGCCTTGTCTGGTCGTACAGCCTCAGCGGAAAGCTCACCACCGCGCAGACTGAGTTGGCTGAGGCGAAGCAGAGAAACACTGAGCTTGCCGCCGACCTGCGCGAGACCAATGCCCGCCTGCGCGTTACCAGTGAAGAGACTGCGCAGTCGCTCGGCCTGACGCAGAAGCAGATGGACGCACGCGCGCAGCAGATTATTGCCCGCGAGCAGATCGAGAACAAGCGCCTGGAAGCCGCGCAGCAGCAGACCGCGCAGCAGGTTTCCGCTGTGCAGACGGATGTTACCGCGGTGAAGACCGATGTAGGCGGTGTGAAGACGGATGTGGCCAAGACGCAGACCGATCTTGCCGGAGCCATCACGCAGCTTCAGTCCATGAAGGGCGACCTCAGTGACCACTCCAGCCTGATTGCGCGCAATCACGACGAGCTTGAGATTCTCAAGCACAAAGGCGACCGCACCTACTACGAGTTCACCCTGGATAAGGGGGGCAAGAAGCCTGTGGGCACCGTCAGCATTGAACTGAAAAAGACTGACTCCAAGAAGGGCCGCTTTACCATCGTCGTGTACGCCGATGACATGACCTACGAGAAGAAGGACCGCAACGTGAATGAGCCGCTACAGTTCTACAGCGGCAAGGATCGCGGCCTGTATGAGATTGTCGTGAACACCATCAACTCAAAGAACCAGGTCTCCGGGTATCTTTCCACGCCGAAGGGAAGCGCAGCACCGGCTGGTTTGTAAACAGGTCAGCAGGCGGTAGCTGGTCTGCCAACTGCCTTACTGCACATTCACAATCGCCGGCCCAGCCAGAATCATATCTGGCTGATACTGCATGCTCACCGCGTAATTGATTCCCTTGTTGGCATTCCACACCTCCGGCGTCAGGCGGAAGGCGGCCACAAAGTCGCCTTCCACACTCTGCCCCGGAGGAATCGTTGCATCGTTCGGGATGGGTGTGCCTTGCAGTGCAGCCAGGTCCGGGTTCGCCTGGAAGACTCGCTGATAATCATTGGGAATCGCCGCGTAGCTGGTATGGATTCCGTCACCCAGGATGACGTTCGTCATGATCTGACGCAGGAAAAGCGGCTTCTTGCTCTGATTCTGAATCTGGATATGGCTGAAAACCAGCGCCTGGTCGAAGGCTTCCTTCGGCATGGGATTGCCCGCCGCATCCAGCCCCTTCGACTCATGATGCACAAAGTGAACCGTAGCGCGCGAAACGTGCCCGATGGCCGCGGGCTGCTCTCTGGTCACCATGGCGTAGGCCGCCACGGCAATGGAAATCACAATCGCCGCAATCACTGCGGCCCACACAATATGGCTGGTGCCGCGAGTAAAGTCCTCGCCGCGTGCCGCATCGTCCAGGTCAGGGGTGTTCTGCTGCAACAGGCTCATGGCGAACTTATGATACGCCTGTTCGCGAAAAGCTGTGTGGTAAAGCTGAGGAAATCATGCCTGCGTCGCAGACCCATCCTCAGCGCCCGCCCATCGGACACACAGCACCATGCTCAGAACGCCTTGCTTAGGCTGCAGTATTGTGTGCAGCAGCGGCGTCTCTAAGCCGGCTCACTGAATCGGCCTGAGGGCCCTTCTGACCCTGCACAATGTCGAACTCCACATCGTCGCCTTCTTTCAGGGTCTTGTAGCCGTCCAACTGGATTGCCGAGTAATGTACGAAGACATCGGGCCCGTCATCGCGACCGATGAATCCGTAGCCCTTGGCATTATTGAACCACTTTACTTTCCCTTTGTGCTGAGCCACTGGCGGCTGCCTTCCTTACGTCGTAATCGAAGCCCGCCAACAGGGGAATCACTTCCGCTCCCCGCGGGACTTCATTTCTTATGACGTAGCAGCCCGTTCAAAGGTTGATGGAAGGTTACAAACCACGGCCCAGTAAGTGGGACAATTCCCTGACATCTTCCGCTAAAACCAACAATTAACGAAGGATGAATTTTTTTCTGACGGCTACTTTTTCTTCAGCTTCCTGGCATACAGCAGGGTGCCCACCAGCGTTTTGCCGTCCTGAATCTCGCCCTTGGCAATTTTTTTCATCAGATCGGAGAGCTTCACCAGCCGGAAATCAATCTTCTCGTCCTCTTCCGGGTGCGCCTCGCCCGCAACCAGCCCTTCCGCCAGATAAAGCTTCATGGATTCGCCAAGAAACCCCGGACTGGCCCAGTACTCGGCCAACAGCTTCCACTTCTTCGCGCTATAGCCCGTCTCTTCCGCCAGCTCCCGCTGCGCGCCGGTCATCGGCTCCTCACCCGCATCCAGCTTGCCCGCCGGCAACTCCCAGAGATACCGCCCCGCGGCATGGCGGTACTGCCGCTCAATCACCACCCACGGGTCCTTCTTGCTCTTGGAGGAATCCACCGCCAGAATCACCACGCTCCCGTTATGCCGCACCACGTCGCGCGAGTTCTCATGGCCTGCCGGCTCCACAATTCTGTCGCGCGTCACGCGGAAAAGCGGCCCCTCGAAGACCACCTCCGAGCTGAGCACTTTGGCGGTCTCCACAGTCTCCTTCGCCGGCTTCTTCGTCTGTTCTTTCACCTTCTTGGCCATACGCTGCCCCCGGGTCTCCTCTGCGCAAATTTTTCTGGTCACACCGAGTATACGCACTCCTCGCCCATCTCTCTATTCCTGCATCCCCCGGCCCTCCCATGTCATCCTTAATTCATTCGCGTCTATCAAGAGGGCTCCCCGGAAAGTGTCTGCCGTGCCGACAATCGAGTGTCATCCCATCACCATCGCGCCCGGCGCCTCCCGCATCTTTACGGATTTTTGTGCTGCGTCCGATGAGGTCCGCCCCTTCTACGGCACAGGCATCGCGCCCGGCAACTCGTGGCAGCAAGCTCCCGCCCGTCCCACGCACTCAGCGCACATCATCGATCTTCTGCAAGCGCAGAACCCCTCAGCCACATCCTCCATCGCTTCCCTACGCGCCGGAGCCGGCACCATTCTCACCGGCCAGCAGGTAGGCCTCTTCGGCGGCCCGCTCTTCACCGGCTTCAAAGCCGCCACCGCCATCGCCCGCGCCCGCCAGGCCACCGCCTCAGGCCGGCCTCATGTGGGAATCTTCTGGCTCGCCAGTGAAGATCACGACTTCGACGAAATCGATCACGTCACCTTCCCCGGCCGCCGCGAGCTGAAAAAGCTCACCTACGCCGGCAGGCACTCCTCAGCCGTCCCCGTCGGCTCCATCGTACTCGATGAAAGCATCGCGCCCCTGCTCGACCAGGCCGCGGAACTCATCGGCTTGTCTGACGCCGTAGAAGCGCTGCAGGCCGCCTACCAGCCCGGCCGCACCTTCGCCCAGGCCTTCGCCGATTTCTACACCAAAGTCTTCGCCGCGCAGGGACTGCTCATCTTTGACGCTGCATCCTACGAAGCACACAGCCTCGGAGCCCCCGTCCTGCTCGCCGCCATCGAGCGCGCAGACGAGCTTCACGCCGCCCTGCTCGAACGCAATCAGGCCCTCACCGATGCCGGTTACCACGCGCAGGTAGCCGTAAGCTTCGGCTCCAGCCTCCTCTTCCTCATCGATTCCGAGAGTGGAGTCCGCCAGTCCCTTAAGCGCACCCCACCCACCGCCAACGAACCCAACGGCCTCTGGCAGGCAGGCCGCAATCGTTACTCCACCGCCGATCTCGTCGCCATCCTCGCCGCAGAGCCGCACCGCATCTCGCCCTCGGCGCTCCTGCGTCCCGTCTTTCAGGACTTTCTCTTCGGCACCTCGCTCACCATCGGCGGCCCCGCGGAGATCGCCTACTTCGCGCAATCCGCCGTGCTTTACGAGCGCATTCTGGGCCGAATCACAGCCTTCCAGCCGCGCTTCTCCGCCACGCTCATTGAGCCGTCCATCGGCGATCTGCTGCGCCGCCACGACCTCGCCCCGGAGCGCATCTTTTCTCAAACAGAAGACAGCCTCGCCCAGCTCCTCGCCGCCCGCGCCATGCCCATGGAGGGCAAGCGCAAGCTGGCCTCCGCCGGCAACGCCCTCCACGCCGAGCTGACCGAAGTTGAGGAATGGATGAACCGCCTCGACGAAGGCCTTGGCCGGTCAGCCCACACCGCAGCCAGCAAAATGCGCTACCAGATGAACCGCCTGCGCCGCCTCGCCGCCAACTTCCAGCTGGAAAAAGAAGCCGCCCTCGGTCGCCACGCACAGGCCATCGTGCAATCCATCTTCCCCAACGGAGCACCCCAGGAGCGCGTCCTTGGCGCAGCCTATTACTTCGCGCGCCATGGCTTTGCGCTGGCCGAAGAGATGGTTACCCACGCCGCCAATGACTGCCCCGGCCATACCGTTGTTTGGCTTTAGAAACATCCCTGAATAATTTCCGCTCACTGAGAACTTTTTTCCCGGTCATGACATTACCGTGATGCAGCATATTTGCTGTGCGGGTGGCCGCATCAGACTTGAAGGCTGCGAGGCAGAACTCAGTGAAGGATGATTCTCTGGACAATAGAGATCTCCGCCCCGCGGAGACGGATGAGCAGCTGATGGGCGCTTTCGCGCGCGGCTCAGAGGGCGCATTCGGGGTGCTTTTTGAGCGGTATAAGTCTCAGGTCTTTGGCTTTTTCTGCCGCCGGGTTACCAACCGCGCGCTTGCCGAAGAACTTACGCAGGATACCTTCTTTGCGTTGCTGCGAGCGGCTGGGCGATATGAGCCAACAGCATTGTTTCGTACGTGGCTCTATGCGACAGCGCTCAATATTCTGCGAGCGCATAGGCGGAAAGCAGTCTTTCGCGCCATGTTCACCGGCAAAGCCGCCGAGCAGGATGAGCCGGTAGCGAAAGGATTTACAGAAAGCGAATTGATACTGCGCCAGGCCGTGAGCAAGCTGGAAGCGACAGATCGCGAAGTGCTGATGCTGCGCGAGTTTGAAGAGCTAAGTTATGCGGAAATTGCAGCGGTGTTGCGACTTCCGGTCAACACAGTGCGTTCGCGGTTGTTTCGTGCGCGTATGGCGCTGCGTGAGTTACTTGAGACGCGAGTGACCGATGGCGGGACGCTTACCCGCGCAGAAGGGCAGATATGAAGACCATGACACATGTCGTTGCTCAGGAAGATGTGATGGCCTTGATGGAGGGCGAACTGACGGCAGCGGAAGCCGCAATGGTCATGCAGCATGTGGAGCAGTGCGCGGAATGCGCATTGCTGATGGAGCAGTTGCGGGATACCTCGCAGTCACTTGCGAAATGGACGGTTCCGGCTGTGCCTGCGGCTTTGGAGCAAGCGATTGAGGCCTGCATGGCTGCGTGCGGACGCGAGAGCAAGAAGATTCGCGGTGGGGGTGGGCCTGGGTTTCGGAGCTGGAGGTTCTGGGCTATTGGAGGTGGGGGTGCTGTATTTGCGGCGCTTCTATTGGTGTTTTCTTTGCTTGCCAATCAGACGATGAAAGAAAAACGCGTGATGGGCTATCTTCAGGCGGATGCTTTGACCGCGCCGCCGTCGCAGGCTGCGTCAGAAGGGTTGATAGCCGGAGCCGACAAGAGAGCCTATGTGAGCTCATTCAAACAAGCTCGCGCGATGGCTGGACCCCTGATTGCCCGGACTGCGTCGCTCACCCTGCTGGTGAAAAATCTGAGTGCGGCAAGGGACAGTTTGGACGGGATTCTCGCGCGGCATCATGGGTATATCGCGAATCTACAAATCTTCGAGGAGAGACCTCCACGTGGCTTGACGGCTTCTGTGCGCGTTCCCGTAAGTGAGCTTACGGTTGTAATGGCTGAGATGCGCGCGCTGGGAAAAGTCGAGAAAGAAGGTCAGTCCGGTGAAGAGGTGACCCAACAGCACGAGGACCTGGTTGCACGGCTGACAAACGAGCGCGAAACCGAGGTAAGGCTGCGCGACATCCTGGCGCACCAGGCGGGCAGGATGCAGGACGTGCTTGCCGTGGAGGAGAAGATCTCTGAAACGCGGGCCGAGATTGAGCAGCTTGAGGCAGAACAGCAAAACCTGGAACATCGCGTGGAGTTTGCTTCTGTGGACCTTGAGATTGCGGAACAGTATGAGGCGCAACTCAGCGGCGGTTCGGCTTCGATTCCGAACAAAATGCACAATGCTTTTATCGATGGGCTGGGACATGCGCGGGACAGCCTGTTGGGGATGGTGTTGTTTTTCGTAGAGTATGGCCCTGTGACGCTTCTCTGGCTCGCAATTCCAGGAGTGTCCGGAGTGCTGGTTTGGCGTCGCTATCGCAAAATAAAAAACGCGATGGGCCGTTGAGGATACCGGAAATACTTCTTCAACCTGCGGAAAATAGTTTTGGGGCTGTCCTAGATAACTAGCGCAGATGTTGTTTAACCCATTGATTTAGTTGATTTAACTGATCTTGCGGGTTTGGGGTATTAAAACGCCATTCGCATTCCTTGAGAAAGAGGTGGAAATGCTCCCTGGGAATGCCGTTGAAACGGCGCATATGTCTTTTGGTCTGGTTCCAGAAATTCTCGATGCCGTTGATGTGGTTCTTGCGATCGGCAAACAGTTTTGCATGGTTGATGCGGGAGTGCCTGAAGGCCGAAACATCGAGCACATTGTAAGCGGGAAAGGTGTCGGAATACACGATGCTATCCGGCACGATTTTCTCCTCCATGATGGCTTGTAAGGTCGAGCTTTTAATATCGCTGATCATCTTGGCGTAAACCTTGCCGCCACGCTTCAAAAGACCAAAAACAGGCACTTTGCCGGCCGCTCCACGGCCACGCAGACCCTTGCGCCGACCGCCAAAATAGCTCTCGTCCACTTCCACTTCTCCAGAGAAGGGCGTGGCATCTTCACTGGCCTGATAAATGAGCTGGCGAAGGCGATGGAAATAATACGCCGCAGTGCTCTTGTTGACCCCTACCAGAATGGCTGCGGTGCGAGCTGTCGTGCCCGCCACAAAGTGCTCCACCAACCGTTCCTGCTGGGTCAGGCTCAAGCGGCTTTTGCGGATCTTAGCCATCCTCAAAACTCTAGCTCTGCGCTAGTTATCTAGGACAGCCCCATAGTTTTTACATCCCTTCCCGGTTTCTGTCATACGCATAATCAGCAGTGAAAAGAAGGCCCGAATCCACTTGGATTCGGGCCTTTGGCGTTATCTGCACCCTCCGTCTCGCTTCGTCAAAGAAACGTCATCGCGGTAAACCTCACTAGCAAGAAGGTGTTGCCTTCAACGCGTGACACCATCAAACCATTTCCCTTGCCCTCGGGTTTTGCTATGATGTCGCAATTCATTCCACTGCTCTCTTTTCCTTGGTCAACGGATACTTTGGAGATGAATATGCCCGGTCCTCCGGTTGTAATCAAGTTTGCCAACGCAACCACCGCAGATGGAAATCGCTTTGCCGGATCGCTTGCCGAAACGCTCCGGGATATAGACCCCGATATTCAGGTGGATCGGATACGGGAGCGCGAAGATACACAGGATTTCGGCGCCAGCCTGGCGGTCATTCTCGGCACGGCCGCGGCCACTGCTCTTGCCAAGGGAATTGCCTCGTGGCTGGCACGGAACAGTGGCGCCAAACTGGAAATTCACCGCGATGGACAAGTGGTGATGAGCGCCACCCACCTGGACAGTGCCGACGTCCCGAAACTGGCAGAGGCTCTGCGAGCCGCCGGATTGTAAGATGTCTGCCGGTCCTCCAACCCCCGGACAGACCCTCGCCGTACTACTCGGTGCAAGCATCTACAGATATGCGCCTAAGCTCGCCCGCGGTCCAGCCTTCTATAACTCCTCTCAGCAGTTTGGCCAGTACCTCACAGAAACCATGGGCATTCCTGAGCTGAATGTCACTTCGTTTTTTGATGAAGGCCGCTCTGCGGGCGATCAACTGCGGGATGTACGGGATTTTCTCGAACGTCGCATCAATGAACTGAAAAACGAGGGCACCCCGGCCCGCGATCTGATCATTCATTATGTCGGGCATGGTCTTTTTTCCGGACGCGAAAGTGATTATTGCCTGGCGATTCGCGCCACCGATGAACGAGACGAAGGATTTACCAGTATTCGCATGAGAGATTTGGCAGGAGTGATTCACAACTCCGCCACTTTCATGCGGAAATTTCTTATCCTCGACTGCTGCTTCTCTGGAGCAGCCTACACACAGCTTCAGTCTGGACCGCTCAATGTGGTGGAAGTAAAAGTGCGCGACGTGCTTCAGGATGAGAGTCCGCAGCGTGGCACAACCTTGCTCTGTTCGGCCAGCGCGAAAGATCCCTCAATCGCCCCCAAAGGCTTGCCGCGAACTATGTTTTCCGATAGCTTGCTCGCGGTCCTTACGGAAGGTAGCGAAGATTTCGGCCCGCAGTTATCCATGAGCGATATAGGCGAACTGGTCCGTGTCCGAATTAAAGAAGCCTACAAAGACATGGGCGTGCGGCCAGAGGTACATTCTCCAGACCAGAGATCGGGAGATGTCGCCAGGATGCCGCTGTTTCCGAATCCTGCGCGGAGCAGAGTGGCTGCCAGGAAGGAAGAAGCAGAAAGAGCAGCGACGGAAAATGCAGAGGCGGAGCGAGCGGCCCGTGAACAAGCAGAAGCGGAAAAATTAGCGCAGAAACGTGCCGAAGCTCGCGCTAAAGCCGAACGGGCAGCACGCGAAAAAGCAGAACAAGAAAAGGCGGAACAAGAAAGGCTCGCTCAGGAACGTGCCCAAGCTCAGGCAGAAGCCGAGCGCATTGCTCGCGAAAAGGCGGAAACGGAAAGACTCGCACAGAAACGTGCTGAGACTCAGGCCAGGGCCGAGCGAGCAGCGCGGGAAAAGGCGGAGGCGGAACGGCTCGCACAGAAACGAGCCGAAGCTCAGGCTGAGGCGGACGCAGCAGCTCGCCGCGAAAAGCGGCAGGAAGAAAGAGGGGTATGGGCCCGCGCCAAACTCAGGGAGGCAGCCCATGAAAAACCGGAAGAAGCAGGGTTGGCGCAGGAAGGCACTGAAGCTCAGGCCAAAGCCCGGCGGGCGGCTCGCGACAGGGAGGAAGAGGAGAGGCTGGCGCAGCAACGGGCTGAAGCCCGGGCCAAAGCCGAGCGGGCTGCGCGCAAAAAGGCAGAAGCAGACAGGCTGGCACAGGAACGTGCCGAAGCTCAGGCAGTTGCCGAAGCGAATGCAGAAGCCGAACGCAAGATACAGGAGGAGCAGCAGGCCGCTCGTGAACAGGCAAAGACGATCCGTCGTGAATTTTGGATATGCCTCATATCGGCGCCTGTGGCGGCGTTCTGTTCGGATGCTCTTTATCACTTCACAAATACGCCTGCGATTAATGGTGTCGTACAGTTCCTCATTAAAGCCGTAATCTGGTTTGTTGCCACGATTATTATCGCGGCAGTTGGCGATCATATAGATAAGAGTCCCCACCGGAAATCGCTCACCATACTCATTTCAGCCGCCTTTTGCTTTGGCTTTTTGGGTTTCCAATCACTGGGGCTATCCTCCGATGCGTCCTGGGGATGGTGCTTTGCATCCGTACTGGTCCTGTGGGTGTGTATGGGTATGAAGCCTGTGAAGCCGAAGGCCTGAAAGGGTGAACTGAAAACTGCTCAGCAATCTTCCGGCATCGTTCTGTCTCAGAATTTTTTTGCAACTTGCTGAAAATAGTTTTCACCTTAATTCGCGGTTTCTGTCATACTAATAATCAGCAGAGAAAAGAAGGCCCGAATCCTACTGGATTCGGGCCTTCGGCATTAGGAGCACAGTTCCACAGTTCAGGAATAAAGATCGTATGAAGAAATTTAGATTAAACCGCCGGTTGTACTCGCAACCTCAACCAAGCAAAGGTATTTACCATCCCCACAGTGTTCCACAGTTCGGGTATGAGGATGGCATAAAGACGCTGCACGCAAACTGTGGAGACGGCCGCAAGCTTCACAAACTAAATCACTTGGAAATTCGTGCAGCACAGGAAAGGCAAAAATCACCGGATCAGGTCTTCAAGCGCCGTACTGAGGTCGGTCTTCTCATCGCGGTACTTCACAATCACCGGAGCATAGAGACTAAGCCCCCACTCAGCACCCTTCCCGCGAGTCACAGCCCGCGAACCCGGAACCACAACGGCATTCGACGGAATGATCAGCGGCAGCTCCTCCGTAGCACGAATGACAGTGTCATTCACCAGATCGAAGACCGGCGTACCCCGTGTAAGAATCGTCCCCGCAGCCAGCACCGCCCCCGAGCGAACGATAGCGCCCTCATACACCCCGCAGTTGCCGCCCACAAGCACATTGTCCTCAATGATGACGGGACTGGCGTTCACCGGCTCCAGCACTCCACCAATCTGCGCAGCAGCGCTGAGGTGCACATTCTTGCCGATCTGCGCGCAGGAGCCGACGAGCGCATGCGAGTCAACAAGCGTCCCTTCGTCGATATACGAGCCGGCGTTGATGTACATCGGCGGAATGCAAATCACACCCGGAGCCAGGTAAGCCCCGGCACGAATCGACGAACCGCCAAGAACGATGCGGACCTTGTCAGCCTCAGTGAAGTTGCGGAGAGGATAGGTATCCTTATCCACAAAAGACATCACGCCGGCCTCAGAAGGCACCATTTTGCCGATACGAAATCCAAGCAAAATACCCTGCTTGACCCAGACATTGACGCGCCAGCCGGTAGGCGAGGAAGGATCAGGAGATGCGGAGCGGATTTCTCCCCGCTCAAGAGCGGAGCGAAAGCGGGAAAAAGCATCGCGAGCAGCGGGATCACCAACGGCAGAGGCTCCGGCAGCGAAGTGCTGCTGAATCTCAGCTTCTAAAGATTGCAAGGTTGTCATAGGAGTTCAGTTTATCAATCGCGAACCGCACCCAAAAACACGAATCCCCTGAAGGCCTGGCGCAATAAGCGCCGGTGTTCAGGGGATTCGGTAATACCGTGCGGCGAGCTTACGCTGCAGCAACTGCCGTAAGCATCGGGCGCGGAGCAGACATCTCAGCCGCGGCGGGCTGCAGCTTGTAGGCGTTTTCGCCGGTGGGCGTCATGGAAAGACGAACCGCCCCGCGGTGACGATTTTCATGCATGATCTTGCTGTCCAGCCAGGCGCCGAGCCGGGGGTCGTTAATCTCCGGTTCGCCCTGCCAGAAGTCGGGGGTGAGCTTGCACTCAATCTTAAGGTGACCGAGGTTGAACTCGATAGCGGAAAGACTGCGCGGGAAGTAACGGCGGACGTTTTCAGCGCCGACATACAGGCCGCAACGATTAAAGCCTTTGCTTTGAACTTCGACGATCATGACAACCTGCCTTCAACGATTCTTGGGGGTTCGGGAACTATCGGCAGAAACTTGCGCGCCTGTAGGAGGAAATCAGAAATGCCGCGAATTAAAACACCGGAGAACCGGTTTCGGAGGGCCCCACAGACGACATGTTATTCATGCTTACCGTTAAAGATAGATGCGGGCTAATAACGGGAGGTTGCCGCATTTTGGGTGCAATGTGAATTCTTGCATTCGAGCAAGCGTCGTAGGCCTTGTCTATCGGATTAGACGTGCGGTGAGGGGCTCGAGTTTGTGAAAAGAGATGCGGTGTCTCAGTGAGTGGGAATGGGAACCGGTGGTTTGATAAGGAGGCCTTCGAGCGGGGTTTCAGCCAAAACGCGGGCAATGATCTGAGAGGCGGTGCCGTTGCCGTAGGGATTTTCCATGCCGCGGAGGCTGGCGCGGAAGTCCGGGGAGAGTGCGCGGAGAAGGGCTTCGAGAATCTGGCTGGTCTCCGCACGGGTGTCGAGGATATTGCGCGCGCGCTCGCGGCCCTGTTGGCGCATGCCGACGTTGACAACGGGGAGGGCGAAGGATGCAGCTTCCATGATGCCGCTGGAGGAGTTGCCGATCATAGCGTCTACCTGACCCAAGAGGCTCCAGTAGGCGATGGGATCCAGATTGGTAAAGATGTGGGTTTGGGGGCGTGTCTCGGCCAAGGCGCGGGTAAGTTGGATCAGGGCGAGGCTGCCGGAGTCAGAATTGGGGTAGACGAAGAAGAGCTGGCCCGAGTGCTGAGCCAGTGCGGAGAAAAATGCGTCAGCTTCCGAGTTGGTGTCCGCGAGGATGGTCACGGGATGCCAGGCTGCGAGGAGTGTTGGCGGGGTTAAGGAGATGCCGAGTTTGGCTTCGAGCTGCGGGCGAGCGAGAAGGGTGGAACGGCGCAGGTGATCGAGAGAAGGCGCCCCGGCATGGTGGACACGGGCGGGCTCTTCTCCCATTGCGATGACGCGATGGCGTGCGGTCGGGGTGGAAGTGAAATGAATGTGGGCGAGCTTGGTGAGGGCGTTGCGGACAGCGTCGTCGATGGCTCCCTGGGAGATTTCCCCGCCTTCAATGTGTGCGATGGGGATGCGCATGGCTAGTGCCGCGGAGGCGGGGGCGAGCATCTCGTAGCGATCGGCGATCAGCAGGAGGATGTCGGGGCGGCAGGCAGTGAGAGCGTCGGCGAGGCCCAGGATGGCGAGGCCGATGGTTTTAGCCATGCCGGTGTCAGTATCAGAGCTTAAGAGGCATTCGATGCGGGCCTGGATGGGGAAACCGTCGCGCTCGATTTCCTGGATAGTGTTGCCGAAGGCGGGCGAGAGGTGCGCGCCGAGGGTGAAGAGGCAGAGTTCGATGTCGGGGCGGGCGGCTAGCTCGCGGAGGGGCCAGTAGAGATGGCTGTAGTCGGCGCGGGAGGTGGTGACTACGCCTATGCGGCGGCGAGTGACGGCGGGGGAAATCACAGGCGAAGTATATCGCTATGGCTGGGAGTAGCAGAATTTGCCGAGGAGCCAGGAGCTTTGTAAGTCGCATACACTGGTAGGGTTTTACGAGAGGGATTTCGGAGTGAGAGTGGGGAAGAGCTCAGGGTTGTTGCTGATTGCGATGCTGGCTGGTGTTGCTGCTGTGCGGGCGCAGAGCGGTGCACATGAAGAAGCTGTGCGGCTGAATAATCGCGGTGTGGCGCTTATGAGCCAGCAGAAGCCTGCGCAGGCTGCGGAGAGCTTTGAGAAGGCGCGCAAGGCGGATCCGAAGCTGGCAGAGGCGGCGATTAATGACGGCATTGCTCTGATGACTCTGCAGAAGCTGGATGAAGCTAAGGCTGCGCTGCAACAGGCGATAGTGGTGGACCCGAAGAGTGCACGCGGCTGGTACAACCTGGGATTGGCGCAACATGCGAGCAACGAGATGGAAGATGCGCTGAAGAGCTTTCTGGAGGCTACCCGGCTTGATCCGCGGGATGCGGATTCTTACTACTTTGCGGGGGCTTGCTACCAGGAGTTGAAGCGGTATGACGAGGCGATTGCGGTGCTGAAGAAGGCGCTGGAGGTTGATCCGCTCCACGCTTCGGCGGAGTTCGGGTTGGCTCGGGCGCTGCAGCGTGAAGGGAAGACGGATGAGGCGAAGGATCACTTCAAGCGATTTCAGCATTTGACGGGCGCGAAGATTTCGTCGGCGATTGGGCTCGCGTATGGGGAACAAGGTCGGCTTTCGCTGGTTATGCCTGTAGAGTTGGGCACGGCTAAGGCCGGGATGATGATTCCGGTGAAGTTGACGGCGGAGACGATGGGTGCCGGCACCAAAGAGACTGGTGGCGCTTGCATGATGGATATGACCGGAGCGGGCCAGATGGATCTGGTGGTGATGCAGGCCGGCGAACAGGCGATTGGTGTACTCCATAAGAGTGCGGATGGGAAGTGGCAGCCGATGGATGTAGAGGCTGCGGGGTTGAAATCTGCGGGCCATGGTGTGGCTTGTGCGGGGGGGGACTATGACGGTGATGGTTTGAATGATCTGGCGGTGGCTCTGGAGGATCGCGTGCTGCTGTTTCGGAATCTGGGTAGCGGCAAGTTTCAAAACGTGACCACGGAAGCTGGATTGGTGGCGAAGAATCGGCCTACCGGAATTACGTTTGTGGATTACGACCATGATGGGGATCTGGATCTGTTTTTGACGGGGGAGCCTCTGAGTACGGCTGGCACGGCGAATGTGCTTTGGCGGAATAACGGGAATAAGGCGTTTACGGAGTGGACTGAGCAGACTGGGCTCGGTGGAAGCGGGAAGACTTCGGCGGCGATCCTGACGGATTTCAATAATGATCGTGCGGTGGATCTGGCGGTGACGGGTAATGGGATTGCGCCGGTGATTTATGTGAATCCGCGTGAGGGAAAGTATCCGGAAAAGGCACTGTACGACGCGAAGTTGGCGCAGAGTGTGGGGATCGCTGTTTCTGATTTCAATAAAAATGGATGGATGGATATTGCGGTGACGCATGACGGTGCGCCGGGTGTGACGCTTTGGCGGAATGTGGATGGGAAGCGGTTCGAGCGTGTGGAACTTCCGTTGAAGGGCGCGGTGCGTGGTTGGGGAATTACGCCGATTGATATTGATAACGATGGATGGATTGATCTGGCGGTGATTGTGGAGACTGCGGCGGGATCGCAGGTGAGGGTGCTTCGCAATCAGGGCGATGGGAGCTTTGCGGATGTGAGCGCGGCGCTGGGGCTTGATGCGGTGAAGTTCAAGGCTCCGAGAGGGCTGGCTGCGGCGGATGTGAGTGGTGATGGTGCGGCGGATTTGATTGTGACTCAAGAGGGTGCTCCGCCGGTGCTCCTTAAGAATGTTGGTGCGAACAGGAATCATTTTGCGCGGATTGATTTGACGGGACTGGCGGATAACAAGACGGCCTTGGGTGTGAAGATGGAAGTCTTTGCGGATGGGATGTGGCAGAAGTTTGAAGTTCCGGGCGCAAGTGGCTATGCAACGCAGGGGCCTCCACAGGTGCTGGTGGGGTTGGGTAAGGCGGAGGAAATTGATCTGCTGCGGATTTTGTGGCCTACAGGGGTACTGCAGGATGAGATTGATTTGCCGCACAAAACGGTGATTGCGTTGAAGGAAGCGGATCGGCGGGGGAGCTCCTGTCCGGTGTTGTTTGCCTGGGATGGGCATAAATATCAACTGGTGACAGATGCAATTGGCGCGGCTGTGGTAGGGCACTGGTTCACGCCGACACGGCGGAATACGCCGAATCCCGGGGAGTGGTTGAAGGTGGCTGGCGGGCAGCTGGCGGCTGTGGACGGCAAGCTGAGTCTGCGGTTTATTGAGCCGATGGAAGAGGTGAATTACGTTGATCAGCTACGGCTGGTGGCGGTGGATCACCCCGCGGATGTGGAGGTGAATCCGGATGAGAAGTTTTTGGATGATCCGCCGTTTGCCTCGGGGCGTGTGGTGGCCTCCGAAGGCTCGCGGTTGCCGGTGGATGCCTGGGATGGCGAGGGGCGTGATGCGATGGATGCGCTTCGCAACAGGGATCACAAATTTGCCAGCGGATTTACTGCTACCCCTTATGACGGGTTTGCGAATTTGCATGCTCTGACTCTCGACTTAGGTTCGCTCGACGCGCAGTCGCCGCTGCGGCTGTTGATGACGGGGTATGTGAACTACTTCAGCGCGACTTCGCTGTATGCTGCGTGGCAGGCGGGGATTAAGCCGGTGGCTCCGTATGTTGAAGCGGAGATGCCGAATGGCGAATGGCTGCGTGTAACGGATGAGGTGGGATTTCCGGCGGGACTGGAGCGGACGATTGTTGTCGATCTGACGGGGAAGATTCCGGCGGGGGCCACGCGAATTCGGCTGATGACGAACCTGGAGATTTATTGGGATCAGGTGTTGATTGACGAGAGCAGTGGGGCGGAGGCTCGTACGACTGAAGTGCCGGTGGCGCAGGCGACGCTGCATTTCCGCGGGTACCCGAAGCAGATTGAGGGTGCCAGCTCGGGTGATCTTAATTATGACTATGATCGTGTGAGTTTGACGGGTCCGTTTCAGCGGCAGCGAGGGAACTATACACGTGTGGGCGACGTTACGGATCTGGTGAAGGGCGTGGATGATCGCTATGTGGTTTTTGGCAGCGGTGAGGAGATTGCGGCGGACTTTGATTCCGCGAAGCTGCCCGCGCTGCCAACGGGATGGAAGCGAGATTATTTCTTCTACGCGAATGGGTATGTGAAGGATATGGACTGGTGGGATGCTACGCCGTTTACGGTGGCTCCGCTGCCGTTTCATGGGATGAGCGCGTATCCGTATGGTGCGCAGGAAAAGTTTCCGGATGACGCGGAGGCACTGAAGTATCAACTGGATTGGGATACTCGGTTTGATTCAGGTGATCCGGTGAGATCATACCGGTTTGAGTATCGCGATTTGCCTTCTACGCCTAAGGAAGATGGTGCTACGCAGCCGGGAGCTGTGCGGCCTTGAGCGAGATTACGCTTGCTTCTGCAGTGAAGCAGTTGGAAATGTTGCGGTCTGGCACGATTAGCGTGACGGAGCTGGCGGAGGCCCATCTTGCGCGGATTGAGCGGCTGAATCCGCGGCTGAATGTCTTTGCGGATTTTGATGCGGAGCGGGTGCGAGCGCAAGCGCGAATGCTGGACGCTGCGCAAGGACCACGTGGGCCTTTGCATGGGTTGCCCGTTACCGTGAAGTCGTCGATTGCTACGGCTGGGTATCGCTGCGAGATTGGGAGCCTACTGAATGCGGGCGATGTTCCGCGCGAGGATGCCGAGGTAGTGGCGCGGCTGCGCGCGGCGGGCGCGCTGATTCTGGGCACGACGAATTGCCCGGAGTTTCTCATGGCATACGAGACTGCGAACCTGCTTCATGGGCGGACGTGCAATCCGTGGAATGTGGAGCGGACTCCTGGAGGATCGAGTGGTGGTGAGTCGGCGGCGATTGCGGCTGGGCTTTCTGCGGCTGGGCTGGGGAGTGACAGCGGCGGATCGGTACGTGTGCCAGCTCATTTTACGGGGATATGTGCGTTGAAGCCTACGCCGGGGCGCGTACCGGGACGAGGGCATCTGCCTCCATGCGTGGGACCATTTTCTACGCTGGGGGCGATTGGGCCGATGGCGCGGACGATGGAGGATGTGGAGCTGCTTTTTCGTGTGCTGAGTGTGCAGGATGTGACTGACCCGGCCAGCCCGCCGGTGGCGTTGAGGGCGCATTCACTCGATGATCTCCGCGAATACACAATAGGCTTCTTTGAGGACGACGGTATTGTGCCGGTGACGGCGGAAACGCGTGCGGCGGTGCAGGCTGCGGTGCAGGCGCTGCGGAATGCGGGCTTTCGCGTGGAGCCGTTTCGACCGCACATTCTGGAGCAACTGCGGAAGCTATGGAACATCCTTTTTGTGCAGTGCGGGGCGATGTTTTACGAGCCGACGATTCGCGGAAAACGCGAGAAGCTGAGCCCGGTTTTTGCGGAGTTCCTTGGAATTGCCGAGGCCGTGGGGCCGTTGACGGCTACGGAACTTTTGAATGCGTGGGCGGAGCTGGATATGCTGCGCGCGAAGACGCTTGAGGCAATGCGGAAGTATCCGGTGCTGCTGTGCCCGGTGGCAAGTGTGCCAGCGTGGCGGTATGGCGAGCGCGAGTGGAGCGTGGACGGCAAGACTGTGGAATACCTGGACGCGGTCCGCTACACACAATGGTTCAATGCGCTGGCCTGTCCGGCAGCGGTGGTTCCGGTGGGGAGCTCGGCTGAGGGGTTGCCGATAGGCGTGCAGATTGCGGCGCGGCCATTTGAAGATGAGATTGTGTTGGGGATTGCGGGAATTGTCGATCACGCGTTTGGGTATGTTGCGCCGCCGCTGGATTGAGTTCCTTCAGCACAAAAGCAGAAGGGCAGCCTTTGCGGGCTGCCCTTCTGCTTTTGTGCTGCCTGTTGACTACGGCAGGTAGTAGCGGAGCGAGGTCCAGAACATGTTGTCGATGCCCTTGGCTCCGATGCCGGAAGCGCCCGACCAGCCTTCGCGAACGGCGTAGGCGTACTGGAAGCCCTGACGGAAGCGGCCGTGCTCACCGCGGTAGATGTCATACCAGTAACCACCGGTGATTTCCTGGGTGTCGCGAGATTGCGCACCGCAAGAACCGCCCGGTGTATAGCCGGTTGAGCTGCCGTTGTAGCCGGGAGCTGAGGTGGTGTTGCAGGCAGAGTTGCTCAACAGGCGAGAGCCGTAACCAACCGCAGATGCGCTAGGCGCGCCCCAGTGAGCCCCCCACTTGCCGCCGGCGGCAAGCTGAGCAGTTGTCGGCGATGCAGTGCAGGCAGAGCCGGTGGCTCCGGTGGGGCAGAAGACCGCGGTGGGCGAACCCAGTGTGGTCGTTCTGGAACCACCCCAGTCGTTGCGACCAACGTAATCGCCGCCGTAGTTGAGGTAGATGGTCAGGCGCGGGTTTGGTGTAGCTTCAAGCGTGAACAGGCCGGAGAGGTTGTGCAGAGGTGAGAGACCGCCCCAGTTGCTGGCCGTCACGTCAGAGAGTGTCGTGGCGCCATAACGGCCAACTCCAGCGCCGTACAGACCCTTCACGCCAAAGGTGAGCATCTTGGGAACCACCGGCACGCGAAGGCTGCCGCCTGCACCGCCAAGAACGATGCTGTCGGAAATTGTGGTTGCCGTGGATGAGGCAGGCGCAACTGCGGCGCCAGTCTCGATATCGGTCTGACCGCCGTACTTGGCGATATCCGTGGTGACGCCGGGGTACAGGGTCTCGTGCGCAAAGCGAACGATGCCGAAGGCCTCATAGTGGCCCCAGCCCGGATCGAACGCGGCCTTGAAGAGTATGTCAGGCGCCTGGTTGAAGGAGATGTTGGCAATATTGGTGTTGGCTACCAGGGTGTTGTAGACCGGAATGTAGCTGGGACCGGTGGCGCCAGGGACATTCTTGTAGGTCTGTATGTAGGTGGTAGTGCCGCTGGCACTGATCGCGGCATTGTAGTTGCCGCCATTCTGTCCGGCGCTGCCAAGCACTGCGTAGGGGGTGTTACCGGCGAGCGTTGCCGTGTAGAGCACCTGCGGGTTTTCCGCTGACACCGCGAACGATGCGTGCTGGCCTTCTTTGGTGATACGGAAGCCATACTGACGCGTCCAGACGAAGCCCGTAACGTAGTTCGGGTCGATGGTCTGTGGCGTCAGGATATCGCCAGTTGCGTATGTCGGAATGCCCTTACGGCCTTCAGTGGCTAGTGACCACATCTGACCACCGGAGAACTTCCAGTGCGAGTTGGTTTCCGCTTCGGCAACGAGGATGCGTTGACGCAGCACGTAGCTGTCGGACTGGTTGTTGTTGGAGGTGATGCCGGTGCCGAGGAAGTCAGCCTCGTAGTAACCGCGTAGGGTGCCCCAGTTGGTCTTGCCCTGGGCAAGCAGCGAGAGACGCGACTGACGTGCGGTGGCGTAGAACTCGCTTAGAGAATATGCATCAGCGTGCTCGTAGGGAAGCGCGCTGAAGGCGGTGGGAATATCGCCACCGGTTGCTTTGGAACGCCACACGGTTTCACCCGCGACGTAGCCGCCAGGCGTGAGCGTGATGCCCTTGTAATGCAGGGTATCGGGGCTCTCGATGGACTTCTTGAGCTTGGATGTTTCGTCGGAGACCGTGGTGGCCAGAGAAACCTGGTTGGCCTTCAGATCGTTGACCGTGCCCTGCAACGCGCTGACTGCGGCTGCATTGTCAGCCACGCTGCCTGCTGCGGCGTTCGCTTTCTCGGCAGCGGCCTGAGCGTCAGCGGCCTTCTGCTGCGCATCGCGCAGCGCAGCATCCTTGGCGGCAAGATCAGACTTCAGGCCGTCGATCTGGCTCTGTAGATCACGACGGAGCTGCTGAATCTGGTCTTCTGTAGCCGCGCAGCAAGGAGCTTCAGCCTTCTTGGCTGCTGCTTTGTGCTTTTTGGGCGGCGTTGCGTCGCTCGCATAGGCAAAATTGCCGATTGCGGTGGCTGCTAGTACGATCGCGGCAGCCGACTTTAATTTCAAGTTCATTTGGCCTCTCTTTTTCATAAAACTGTTTCTATTGATCGCAAGCTCTTTCGCCGGGCATGAGGCAACTTCTCCCCTCCTTACACCAGGCATACACGCGATGTATCGCATGAAGATGCGTACCGATCCCGGACGTTCCGCGTCAGAGCAAATTTCCGCACGAAGTCCTTACGTTAGTTTTGCAAAAGATTATGAAAATCAGGCAAATTCACGCATTTTTAATCATTCGGGAAGTCCGTCGATTCCGCTAAACGAAGTTCATTCAGCATGTTGAGAGGCTGATGACGGCTGAGCGCTGAGTAGATTGGCGAGCAGGCGGTAGGCGCCTGGAACCAGCTCAGGAAGCTGCCGGTACAGTGCATAGGCCGCGTAAATATATGTACCTTTGCCGGGGTGCGTGACGACGAGGCCGCCGCGCTGCGGGGCCTGGCCTGCATCCGCGGTTTCTGTAAGCGCTGTGTAGCCGGAATCCCAGGTATCGAGGAAGGAGTGGCCGCGTTCTTCCACCCAACCGTCGAAATCGGATGAGGTGATGGTGTTGGGCCAGCTAAGGAGTGAATTCTGCGGCGCCAGGAGCTTGACCGGAGCGGATTCGTCGACGACATTTTCGGCCCGCGAGCTGAGAGTTAGAGGAACCGGAGCCGGGAAGCTGGCTCGCTGGTACTGCACGATGAGCGTACCTCCGGCGTGAACGAAGGCATCGAGTCGGGCCTGATTTGCCGTCAGGTCCGGGCGGGTCTGATAGGCACGGATGCCGACGACGATGACGGTCCATGCGGAGAGATCGGCCGTGGAGAGCTCGGACGCACTGAGCATGTGCGATGTTACGCCCAGGGCCTCAATGGCTTCGGGGACGAGATCGCCCGCACCCATGACATAGGCGATTTTGAGGCCGGGAGCGAGTTTGACGTCTACCTTGCGGGTTTTGAGCTCGGCGTTTTTGTAAAGGTTGTAGGGGCGCAAGCCGGGGTAGCCAATGGATTGCCAACCGCTGGTGTAAGTGGCAGTGCCGGAATGGACGATGGCCTGGACTGTGTATGCACCGGATTGTGCACCGTCGGTGGTGACGGAGAAGAGGATGGGCTCGGAGTCGCCGGCGGATTTGCGCGCAAAGTGGGCTTCAGACGGTTCTGAGTGCCAGCCTTCCGGGAGCTTGAGCGAGACTGTGCCTTCGGCTGTGGCTTGCGTATGCACGAGGACTTTGACTGGGAGCGGGCTGCCGTCGAGTGGGACGATGCGAGCATCCGGTGTCATGCTGACGCCGATGGCCGGCGTCACGACGAGTGGCTGGTAGATGCCGCCCTGACCGGAGACGTGCTGGAGGGTCTGGACCACTGCTATGAGGCGTATCGGCGCGCCGTCGAAGGTGTATTCCACACGGGCTTCAAGGGGCCATGGCATGAGGGATCGACCACGCCACGCGGGATTGGAGATGTCGTAGAAAGGCTGCTCGATGGAGGGTCGGGCGAAGTAAGGCGCGGTGGGCGCGGCGTTGGCGGAGGCTTTGACGCGGAAGATTGTATCGGTTGTGGGAGACTTAGCGTCGGATTCTGTGGACCATGCGTCGCCGGAGTGGCTTTCCAGCCAGGTTTTTGTGAGAGTGGCTGCGTTGCTGGATTGCGTGGTGTGAATGCGGACGCGAAAATCCTCGCCGGGATAGACGCTGGCGGGTGTTTCATCAGCAGATGCGCCGCGGCCTCCGCCTCCCCCGCCGCCGCTTGTGCGGAAGGCTGTGAGATTGAGACCGAGGAGTTCTTTGAGCGCGGACTGGAAGTCGTCGATTTTGTAGTCGAGTTCGAGGAGCAGGCCAGCTTTGGATTGCGGTGATAGATCGGTGGCAGAGGCAACGCGGGCGCGGAGATCGAGGGTTTGCTTGTAGACGGGTGCAAGGTGATGTGCGGCGTCGAGGGGAGCGAGATGCGGTAGAGCACCGGAGATGCCGGATTCAATCGACTTCAAACCATCGCGAAGCCATGCTGGCGGGGTATTGCCGGCGAGGTAAACGAGCGAGGCAATATGCGTGGGAATGTGCACGCGGTTGTTGTGAAAGAGGCTTGCGCCTGGTGTTTCATCATCAATGCCCGCACCTGGTGCGACGGCCCACAGATGGTAGCTGCCGGTCGATGGGCCGCTGAGGGCTGGGCTTGCTCCGCCATATTGCGACTTCTGCATGCCCCAGCCTTCGCGGGCGATTTGTACGGGGCTGCGGCCTAGAACGGGATCGCGGTCGCCCACCTGAATGGTGACATCGGCTGAAGGCGTAGTAGAAGTGGTTTCGCCGGTGACGTAGTTCTTGAAACGCGCTGGCGCCCACTGGCCGGTGGCGTAATCGAAGATACCTTTTTCTGTAATAGAAGCGAAGGGAACGTTACTGTAGACGGCGAGAGGCTGCCAGGGTTCGATGCCGTCCTTGAGCTGGTCGGGAAAGACTTTGGGATCGCCGGCGACTTTAAAGACCTCCTGCGCGATTTCTCCGGAGACCTGATGCTGGCCGTGGCCATCACTGACGGCTCCCACGAAGGTAGAGAGGATGACTTGCGGCCTCATGCGGCGGACAGCGAGGACGGCATCATAGAGAACGCGGTCGTGGTTCCAGCGGGCGAAGGACTCTTCCTGTGTTTTGGAGAAGCCGAAGTCGGCCTGTGTGCCCCACATCTGCGTGACGCCGTAGTACTGATCGGCGGTGAGCAATTCGTTGGTGCGGATGAGGCCTAGAGCGTCGTACGTCTCAGCGCCCATGGCGTTTTGGCCGCCTTCGCCGCGAGTGAGAGTGTAGAGAATGGCGCGGACACCCCGGACGCGGCTGAGGTAGGTGAGCAGCGGGCCGTCTTCGTCGTCTGGGTGCGCGACGATCGCCATGACGCTGGCGGTAGTGTTGAGACGGCGGAGAGATTCTTCGAGGGCTGCGGAGCCGCGGTCTTCCGGCAAGGGAAGCGCGATGGCGGTGGCTTCATGCGGCGCGATGGCTGCTGGGTCGGGACCCTGCGCCGGCGCCGCTGCCATGACGACTGCTGAGAGGAAGGCTACTGCACTTATACGGAATACGCTGGTGCGTGCCGAGGCGCGCTGCACTCTGATCGCTGGGAACATACGTGGGGTCAGTTTACATTCTTGCCCGCGCGATTACTGAGGCGGGCCTACGGTGATACCAGGGAAGAATGCCGCTGAGGACGGCACGCCGGGCTTCTTTGCGGCCGGGTCGGGCACGTAGAGCGTGACTTCGGCGACTTCCCCGTGTACATCGAGCGGAGTTTCGGCACTGCTGTCCTGCTTGAAGCTCGAGGTGGAATCGAAATCTCCTGCGGATACGAAGAATCCCAGGCTGCCGGAGACGACGAGGTCTCCGTTCTCCTGGTCCACTGCCGGTACAGGATCGGCTGAGGCTGCAGCCTGCAGAATGTAGGAGCCTTCGGGGACGTAATCCAATGCGAATTCGCCGTTGATCGCGACGGCAGTGCGCGCGAATTCGCGGGAATCGGCGTAGAGAAGCTGCAGGGATGCCATGGCGGGCGGCTGGCCGGTGCGCTTCAGCAGCACCTGGCCGTGAATCGAATGCAGCTTGCTGAGCGGAATGGTGATGTCGATTCCGGGGACGGATTCTCCGCCTTCGATCTTTACCGGCTTCGCTGTGCTTTTGCGCGTGGTGTCTCCGTAATAGATGACGAGGGCGCCTTGCGGGGAAAACTTGACGGCGTCTGTGACTGGATTGGCGGATGGAGCTGCAGCGGATGCGGTGGAGACCATGGTACTGACGAGATATTTGCCCGGCGCCAGGCCGAGCGCACGGAAATGTCCGTGATCGTCCGTGATGCGCTGAAGTGCCTCGGTCATGGCCATAAGGATTCCGACGGCTTCCTCGGGCGTTTTTTTGTCGGCCTGGTCCTGTTGAGGGCGGATTGCGATCTGCAGTCCAATGGCAGGGCTTCCATCGTCATAGAGAACGGTTCCTTCCATGACGGCGGCGCGCTCCAGCCGCACGGCGATGGAAGCTGCCTGATCGGCTGCCACCGAGACGCGGATCGCCTGAGCGTCGAGCTGCTTCTTTTCTTCGGGGCTTATTCCCTTCAGATCACGGGCGGCAAACCGCGAAAAGGGATCGAGGTATCCATTGAATGTGACGGAGACGTAGTAGACGCCTTCAGGGACTCTTCCGATGGCGAAGCGTCCTTCGAGATCGCTTTGCACTATGAAGGTCTGGCCGCTCTGGCTGTCTGCAGGGAGTAGTGCGATACGCGCAAGGCGAGCGGGGGAATTGGTGTCGGCGCAGGAGATGGTTCCGGTGACGATGCCGCGCGGGAGCTGGGGTTTTGGAGCGTGTTGCAGCGCGTGGGCAGAAGGGGAGCAGAGTGCGGCAAGAAAGGCGATTCCGGCAAGCGGACGCATAAGCGGCATCCTTTACGAATTGAGGTCGATGGCCGAAGAAAATGAGAGCAGAGTTTGTGCTACGGGACTCCAGTTTTTGCGGTGCAGGGGCGTGGGGCCGAGGCGGACTAATGCCTCCATGTGCATGGGGGTACCGTAGCCTTTGTGGCTGGCGAGGCCGTAGCCGGGGAACTGGCCGTCTAGTTCGACGATGAGCCTGTCGCGATGGACCTTGGCGAGAATGCTGGCAGCGGCGATAGAGAGGCTGATGGAGTCGCCCTTGATGACAGATTGCTGGGGGCATGGCCAGTCGATGGTGTCGATTCCGTCGATGAGGAGGTAATCCGGCGTGAGCGCGAGCTGCTCTACGGCCAGGCGCATGGCGAGCAGCGAGGCACGACGGATGTTGATGCGGTCGATGGTCTCGACGTCGACTGCGGCGATGGCCCAGGCGATGGCCTGAGAGCGAATCTCGAGGTCGAGCTCGTTGCGTTTCTTCTCGGTAAGTTTCTTTGAGTCGTTGAGGCCCTGATCCTGCAGACTGCAGCCTCGTGGAAGAATGACTGCGGCGGCTACGACGGGGCCGAACATGGGTCCGCGGCCAACTTCATCGACTCCGGCAATGCGAAGCGCGCCACCGCGGCGGGCAGCGTTCTCATGCTTCCATCCACAGGTCGGAGTTTGCCGGGGTGCTTTGGCCATGCCTTCAGTATAGAAACTGACGAAGCAGACCGCTGCAAAAAATTGAGCGGGACTCAAATAGGGACTGAGATGGCGTTTTGCGGCCCGAAAACAACAACCCCGGCACTGAGCCGGGGTGCTGATGAGCGAACCGTAGCGAAGGGACCAATCCCAACAACTAAGGCCAGAGGCTATGCCCTTTTTGCTGCGACCTCGCGGTCAACTTCCTTGAGACGGGCTGCCTTGCCGCGGAGTCCGCGGATGTAAAAGAGCTTGGCGCGGCGCACCTTGTAGCTGCGAATCTTCTCAACGCGGTCAACGACCTTGGAGTTGAAGGGGAAGATGCGTTCCACACCCTGTCCGAAGCTCATCTTGCGGACGGTAAAAGTGCCTTGGGGGCCATTGTTGATAGCGATGACGAGACCTTCAAAGGCCTGGAGGCGTTCTTTATCGCCTTCCTTGATCTTGACCTGGACGCGAACCTGGTCGCCGGCGACAAACTTGGGCAGATCGGTGCGCTTCAGCTTATCGGCCAAGCGCTGCATTACGGGATGGATAGACATAGCTTCTTCCTACGTTTGAACTCAGAATTTTTAGTTTAACAGAAAAACTGCTTTTTGTGGCTCCTTAAGCGCCCTATCATGATCGGCATGGACGAGAAACGGGAGTTTTTGCGGCATACTCTGGCTACTCTGGCGTATCGTGCGGCGCGGGCCGTGGAAGGCGCGCCGGAGGAATTTGCGGTTTTTGAGGGGGCTGGACGGATGCCGGGGCAGATTCTGGCACACATGGGTGATCTTTTCGACTGGGCGATGACGATTTCGCGGGGTGAAGAGAAGTGGCACAACTCAAAGCCGCTGCCATGGACCGAAGAGAAACAGCGATTTTTTGCAGCACTCACGGCGTTTGACGCACTGCTAGCGAGCGGAGAGCCGATTCACGCCCCTATGGAGCGCCTGTTTCAGGGACCCGTTGCGGATGCGCTTACACATACCGGACAGATTGCCATGATGCGACGATTAGCTGAGTGCCGGAAAAAGGATGAGGATTTCTATCGGGCAGACATTGCTGTAGGGCAGGTCGGGCAGCATCAGCCCGCTCCCGTTTTTCAGTACTAGCCTGCTCTGTATCGGGCTACTTTGAGGTGGAATGAGCGGCGCGGTTTACTTTGCCAGGCTCAATACCTGATCCAGGCCCGAGGCTATCTTTGCAATCAGGTTGATGGTTGCATCAATCTTCGTGATGTCCTTGATCTCCTGATTTAGGATTTTGGTGTCGGCCTGAATGCCATTTGCCAGAACCTGAAATGCCTCGTCGTCGGACTGAATGGTTTCCTGTACCAACTCTCTCTGTAGATCATCCAGATGTTTGCGCAGTGCGAACATCTCCTGCCATTTGGCGGGCTGGTCATTCAAATCGTCGCTCGTCAGCTCTGTGTCGAGCTGGGTCAGGATGTTGCCGATCAGGGTGACAAGAGCTGTCGGGTCCATGTTTTTCAATTCTCCTTTAGAGCGATCCCGCCACGGTCTCGGCGAGTGGCTGCACTTCTGCTGCAAATTGCTTGAGAGAAGCAATGACAGTGGAGAGGCTCTGCTTCTTATCCTGCTTCGGATCAATGATGACATTCACTAAAGCTTCGTGAGCCTTTTGGAATGCATCGATTGCTTTTGCGGGATTCGACGATGTAGCCGTAGCGGAGTCTTTGCGGTATTGTTTGATGCGATCGGTGATCTGCAGTAGTTCGGAGGGACTGGCTGTGGATTTTTGTGCTGCCATGTTGTAGTCGTGGTAGAGCATAACGCCGGTGGCGCTGAGGGTCGACTGCTGGCGGGCGTAGAACTCCGTAGACTCATTGCTGAGCAAGGTGAAAAGCTGCGTTATCGCAGGATCATTCTTCTTCAGGCTGGTGCGAATCTCCTGCATGGCGCGATGTTTTTCAATCAGATCGAGCACTTCTCCTGCGGCAGCGACGGCGGTGGTAATGGGTCCTGAGATCTTCAGTTTCTTGGCTTCGGCGGCTCCTGCGAGCGCTTTTGCGGAATCGTCAGAGAGTTTGCCGAAGCTTTTGCTTGCGGTCTTGGCATCGGTCTCGATCTGGGCGGCGGGCTTTCCTGCAGCCAGCGTGCCTAGCGCGGTTGTGTAATCGGTGAGCGCCTTGATGGCCGTGGCTCTGAGCGTGATCTCCTGGGGCGTCAATAGATCCTGCGCCTGAATCTGCTCCGGATTGAGCGACTGGCCCGCGAAGGCCTGCTGATCCATGTAGTGGTTTTCTTCAATGAGATTCGCGTTTGTAACAAGCGTTTGGAAGGCCAGAGTGAGAGTGCTGGATGCCTGAGTGAATTGGGTGACAGCCTTGGAGTAATCCTCATCCGATACACATGCGGTAAGCAGCAATAGTAGACAAGAGAGACAAAGCGCGGCTTTCAGGCCAGACTGTCGAACAGCTTTCATGCAGTACCCTCGTTTCTCCATGCGATTCCATATCGCTGCTGAAGTTGCCTTGAAGAAAAGCAGCAATTAAATTACCAAGGTTGCGGCACAACGTAAATAACTAAAACGAATGATTGAAGAAAACATCGAGACGGGTGGTGATTTTCCACGAGCAGCTAGAATGGGCAAATAAGGGACTTTTATGGATAGTCAAAACAAGTATGGAGCTGTCTCAATCCAGCCGGGCGAAGAGCCATTTGGTGAATTGATCGGGATTCCGCCGGAGCTTGAGGTGAGCTTCCGGAGACATCGGGAACATCTGATGGAATTGGTAAGCAATCTCCGTTCTGCCGGTATCGACGAGGGACACATTGAAGAAAGTGTGTCTCTAATTATTGCCTCCTACAAAGAAGAACTAGTGCATACTCTCAAAGCCCTGAAGAGGTGAATGTGCCTGACGAAAAACTGATCGATGAAGCCGGAAGACAAGCCGCGCTGAATCGTTATGAAGTATTGGATACTCCCCATGAAGCTGCGTTCGACCGGATCACATATCTGGTGAAGACGGTACTGAACGTTCCAATCTGCACCGTGACGTTAATTGATAGCGATCGGCAATGGTTCAAGTCATGTGTTGGCCTCTCGGTGTCAGAGACCGACCGGGATATTTCTTTCTGCACGCATGCCATTCAGCAGAGAGAGCCAATGCATATTCCGGATGCTGCTGCCGATCCGCGTTTTGCGGAGAATCCCCTGGTGCTTGGAGAGCCGCATATTCGCGCTTACCTGGGAGCGCCGCTCTGCACTCCCGATGGCTATAACGTGGGGACTTTGTGTGTGATTGACAAGACGGCGCGAGTCTTTACACCGGAACAGATTGCAGTATTGCAAAGTTTCGCTTCGATTGTGGTGGATGAGTTGGAACTTAGAAGGCTTGCGCTTACAGATCATCTGACGGGAGCCGTATCGCGCAGAAACTTCTACATGGAGATGAGCAAAGCGTTGCATCGCTATCAGCACATGGGTACGAGCGCCGCCCTGGTGATGATGGATCTCGATCGCTTCAAGCTGGTGAACGATACTCATGGGCATCCCGTGGGCGACCAGGTTCTGAAGGCTGCCACTGAGCGGCTTAGAAGCAAGCTTCGCCCTGCAGATGTGATGGGACGGCTTGGCGGCGAGGAGTTTGGACTGCTTCTGCAGGAGATCGATCTCAGGGGAGCGATGGAAGTGGCCGAGCGGATGCGTGCTCTGCTGTCCGATACGCTGCTGATTGAAGATCCGCCGCTCCATGCAAGCGCCAGCTTTGGTATAGCGGCGCTGGGGTCGGGCATTGATTCGACGGATGCGTGGTTGATTGCTGCGGATCGAGCTTTGTATGAGGCCAAGCGAAGCGGGCGGAATCGCTGCATTGCCGCAATGACGAAGACGGAAGAGCGAATGTCTGCTTAAAAGAGATGCTTTCAATTTCTGCAAATAGGAGGGCCTGATCCTGGGATCAGGCCCTCCTGCTCTTAACAACACCAATTTATTTCCAGCTCCTTCTATGGCGTGAATGTAGCTTTGTAATTTACTTTCCAGCTTTCGGAAAGCCCTTGAACATGTGGTGAACGTCGTTGTCGACCATCTTGGTGTTCTTGTCGGCCTTGGAAGAAAGATCCTCTGTTGCGACGCTTCTCCAGAGCAGCTTCTTGGTATTGCCGTCGAAGAGATCGATCACGAGGTTCGCGACAGGCTGATTCACTGTGGATGTGGTGGCGGTGCTTACCGAAGGACCAGGCCAACCACAGCACCAACCCCAGCCGCCCCAGCCCCAACCCCAACCCCAGCCGTCGCCGAGATTGTCATACATGGTCTGAACTTCCTGCTGATTGTGAATGTTGTCAGTGGCGAAGACGCTTACAGAGCCGCCGGTGGGAACGAGTTTCCAGCCTTTGGCCTGGAGCTGTTCATCGACTGCCTGCTGAATGCGCGATGTGTAGAACGGATCAGTGGTCTGAACCTTTGCCCACGAATAGGTCTTGTACTGTGAGAAGTTGACGCTGTGGTCGTAATCGGTGCGGACATCACCTGCGAAGGCGAGGATCGAGCTGCCCATCAAGGCGATTGCCGCCAGAATTGACTGCATAAAACGCTTCATAGAACTCCCCTTTTTCCACGAGGGTGGAATGGAATGTCGGTGGAGTCTTGCGTGTGGTCTGCAGTAGCTCTCCACTTCTTCATCGACAATAGGCGGAGTCAAGAAGCGAAACCATAGAGGTCACTACACACGGGACCGTGTGGTTCTACACAGGCAGCGGATTGTCGGGGATGAGCCAAAACGGGGCCTGGTGGCCCCGTTTTGTGCAGGTGAGTTCTTAGCGGAGATTTTCAGTCTGGAAGGGGAGGCCGGTAATGGGTGAGTTGGCAGGGTCGGCGGCGAAGTTAGGTGCGATGGAAACGCCTTTCGAGGATGCCTTAGCGACGGTGGTGTTCCAGCCGTCGAGGACGATGAGGGCGTCTTCTCCGTGGAGGTCTTTTACGTCGGCTTCGATCTCGATGATGCCCATTTCGCCGGGTGTGAGCGAGATGTAGTTCGTCGAGTAGAAGACGGGCAGAACGCGATCGCCGGATTTGCGGCGAAGCTGAATGTGGGTCATTAGCGCAATCGATTTGGAGGTGTTGCGCAGGGTGACGGTGAAGTGCGCCGTGTTGGCGTCATCATGGCGGAAAATAATCGGCTCAAGTGTGACGGTGGGAAGTTTGTTCAGATCTGTGAGGTCGTCGTTGAGAGGCTCTTTTGACGGGGTGGCTTCTGCGACATCCGGGGTACGGGTGCTGTGCCAGTAAAAGTTGGTGGAAATGAGATTGCCCGAGGAGTCTTTCAGATCAAGCTTGATGAAGTTGACGTTGGAGGCGCTGGATAGGTCGAGTTCGCCCAGCGTGATGGCTGTTGCGGCAGGCGCTTCGACGGGCCAGTCGCGCTCCCAGGCTACGCGGCCATCGAGATTGTAGACGGTCGCGTGCGCGGTGGCTTTGCTGAGTGCGGCGGGCAGGTTGTTGATGACCTGGACCTGACCGGCGTTGGGACCTGTGCCTTCGTTGAACTGGATGTGCTGGAGTTCGCCGGCTTTTTGCACGGCAAAGAGCGAAGAGTTGGGCTCGTAGTCATAGTGATAGAGCTGCCACACGAAGCTGGGCTGGGCCGGATGGCTCATCCAGGTGATGATGGCCGTGGTGGGGTGAAAGAGCTGCGCGTTGCGGCCTTCGTACATGGAGCGATAGGCCTCATAGTTCATGAGTTGCGATTTGCGGACAAAGTCGGCCAGGTTGGAAATTTTTCCGTAACGTCCAGCTACGAGGCCGGGGTATTTTCCGCCCTGGACTGCACCGTTGGCGAAGTCATGCTCGGCCCAGGCATCGGTGATCATCTCCCAATCTTTTTTGTCGAGCATTCCGTGGATGGACTCGAGCGTGGGGACGGACATGGAGCCGGTTTCGGTTTTGAAGAAGTCGTCGCCGATCTTGTAGTACTCGCGTGGCGTGCGCCAGTGGTAGGGGCCGTTGGAGCGTACGCCGCCGCCCGAGGTGGAACTGGGCTGATAGCGGCGCGTGGGTTCGAGTTCGGCCATCAGCACGCGGAGGCGGTCGTCGATCTCCTTGGGGGGGAAGCCTTCATTGCGCGCGCACCAGAGCATGATGGCGGGGTGGTTGCGGTAGCGCAAAATTTTATCGCGCACGTTGGCCATGTAGGTGTCGAGATCGGTGGGGTCGGGACCGTCGGAAGGGTTGGGCTGGAAGAATTCGTCCCAGATGAGGATGCCGTATTTGTCACAGAGTTCGTAGAAATCCTCATTGGTGGACTGGCCGACCCAGTTGCGGATGAGGTTGAGGTTGGCGAGCTTATGCAGGCGGATCTGGGTTTCGAGGCGCTCTCGGGGCAGGCGTTTAAGGGCTTCGTCGATGCCCCAGTTGCCGCCGCGGATGAAGACACGCGCGCCGTTGACGGAGATGGTGAGGTTTTCGGAATCGGGGACGGAGTAGGTGATTTTGCGAACGCCGAAGGTTACGTCCGTGGCGTCGGAGACGTGCTTGTGCTGGTCGAGGAAAGTGAGGTGCAGCTTGTAGAGATTCTGCGGACCATAACCGTTGGGCCACCAGAGGCGAGGGTTCTGGATGTGGAGCGCGGGGGTGGATTTGGAGTCGAAGGTGACCTTTTGCGTGGAGTGCGCTGGAATTTCGACCGACTGCTCGAATTTGATGTTTTCGATCTGGCCCTGGAGGACGCCTTTTTGCGGCGCGTCAGTGACGTTTTCTACGGTGGCCTGGATGCCTATGTCGGAGGAATCAGTCCTTGGGAGCGGCAGATCCGTGGTGACTAGCGGATCTTTTATGAGGAGATCACCTGAGGCGGAGAGGAAGACTTTGCGCCAGATGCCAGAGTCGCGGTCGCGGATGGCGGGAATCCAGTCCCATCCAATGGTGGAGAGGAATGTGGGGCCATCAATGGCCGTGATGCCGCCGTTGGGGCCCATGCCGGCTTTAAGAGTGTGTTCGTGCGGAACACCGGGGTGCGGCTGCGGGGCCACGAGGACAGCGATTACGGCTTTCTGTCTGGGTTTGGCGAGAGCAGTGATGTCGAACTTGCCGCGAATAAACGCGCCTTTGGTGGTGCCTGCTTGCGTGCCGTTGACCCAGATTTCGGAGGAGTAATTGATGCCGTCGAAGTTGAGCCAGATGTGATGGCCGGAATAGAGTGCCGGGATTTCTACTGTGGTGCGGTACCAGTAGGAAGTTTTGTTGAGGGACTCTGGGATGATTTCGGGGCGGTTGTTTTCGCCCCAGAGCGCCTCCGGGTAGGTCTTATCGGCGATGAGCGAGGTGAGAATGGTGCCAGGAACTACGGCCGCGTGCCAGTCTTTTGGGGCATAGGCGGCGGTGGATATCTGCGCGCCGGTTTCGGTGACTTTGGCGGAGTCCTGGAGCTGCCAGCCTGAGATAACTTCAAGCTGCGGAGGCGGATAAGCCTGAGCGGCGGCGCTGACTGCTGGGATTATGAGAGAGGTCATTACCAGGAACCGAAGGAAGCCGACGAGACGATCATGCACGGAGAGAGTCCTCGCTTGCGGGGTGAAATTGAGCTGTAAACAGAGATGCTTTTAATGAACCAACCAATTGTAGTCGTCTGAGCCTCCATAATGAGTGCATGGAATACGCGCGTTCTTCTGGTGTTTTGCTGCATGTGGCTTCGTTGCCTTCCGGGGGGCCGATTGGGGACCTGGGACCGGCGGCGTATGAGTTTGTGGAGTTTCTGGCGGCAGCGAAGCAGCATGTGTGGCAGGTGCTGCCGCTTTGTCCTACGGGATATGGGAATTCTCCCTATGCGGCGACGAGCGCGTTTGCCGGGAATCCGCACCTGATCAGCCTGGAGGTGCTGGCGGATTGGGGATGGATCGGCCGGGACGATGGACCAGGAGCGAAGAACGAAGGCGACCGCGTGGATTGGGATGCGGTGGATGGGGCTAAACTGCCGTTGCTGAAGGAGGCGGCGCGGAATTTTCTGGATCACGGCGAGCATGAGCCGCAGTTTGCGCAGCAATGGCAGGCATTTGCGGCATTTTGCAGTGCGGAGGCGCACTGGCTGAATGATTATGCAATGTATGCCGTGCTGCGTGATGTGCACGGGACCGGCGCTTGGACGCATTGGCCGGAGGCGGTTCGTCGGCGTGAGCCGGAGGCACTGCAGGCGGTGATCGCGGAGCATGGGCACGAGCTTGCCGTGGAACAGGCCCTGCAGTTTGCATTTGCTGCACAGTGGAGTGCGTTGCGAGAGGCTGCGGCTAAGCACAGCATCCGGGTTCTGGGAGATATTGCGATCTTTGTGAATATGGATTCGTCCGATGTGTGGACGCATCCGGAAATATTTGAGCTGGATGAGGAGCTTCAGCCGATTCATGTGGCCGGAGTTCCGCCGGATTATTTCTCGGCGACTGGGCAGAGATGGGGTAATCCTCTGTACCGGTGGGATGTGCTGGCAAATGAGGGATACGGCTGGTGGGTGGATCGTGTGCGGCGGTCATGTCAGCTCTATGACATTGTGCGGCTGGATCATTTTCGCGGGTTCGAGGGATATTGGTCGATCCCAGCGTCAGAAGAAACCGCAGTGAACGGCGAATGGGTGAAGGGGCCGGGGATGGCGCTCTTTAGTGCGCTGGAGCAGGCGCTGGGGCCGCTGCCGCTGGTGGCAGAGGATCTTGGTCTGATTACGCCGGAGGTCGATGCGCTGCGGCTGGAAGCTGGGCTGCCGGGGATGAAGGTGATTCAATTCGGGTTCGGCGGCAAGGGCGCGCATCCGCATCTCCCGCACCGGTTTACTCCCGGCACCGTGGCGTATACGGGTACGCATGACAATGACACGACTCAAGGCTGGTGGGGAACGGCAAACGAGGAAGAGCGTGCTGCGGTGGAAACATACGTGGGGCACGTGGATGGAAGACCGGTTTGGCCGCTGATTCGCGCCATGCAGGCTAGTGTGGCCGAGATTGCGATTGCTCCGGCGCAGGACCTGCTGGAGCTTGGCAGCGTGGCACGAATGAATACACCCGCGGTCCCGGCAGGAAACTGGGGCTGGCGAGCGCCGGAGAGTGCATGGACTCCGGAGATTGCTGGGCGACTGGCTGCTTTAGTGGAGGTTACGGATCGGGGGAATGATCCCTTGGCGAAAGAAGAGATTGATTCGGCGCAGTGACACGAGGACTAGCCGAGTGCGAGGATGAACTCGGAGGATTCTCCTTTGAAGAAGCTGGGCTTACTGATTCGCTTTTTCCTTCTCCAGTGCTTCGTCATCCCCTTTTTGCCAACCGATTTATTGGCACAGACGCGGCTGCTACCTGACCCCAGCTCCATCATGACGGAGCGATTCGGCCGCGCACCCGCTCCGGGCGTTCATCCTAGAGTGTTATTCGGCCCGAGTGAGCTGGCCCGTCTGCGGCAACAAATGCAGACCGAGGTGGGCAAATACACCCAAGGCAGAGTAGACAACTATCTTCAAACAATTCATGTTGCAGGCAAGCCGCTTGCCCAGGAGTACGCAGGGCTTGTGAAGGGCGATCAGAATTCGCTCACGTATGTGAAGGAGCCATTCTGGCAGAACAAGATTACCTACATGCTTTCTCTGGAATCGTTCGAAGCGATGCTGCAACAGGACCAGGCGAGAGGGCAGCAGGCAGCGGCGGCGCTCGCCACGTATGCATCCATCCCCAGGAACTGGGCCAAGCTCGACCCGGATGCTTACTTTGCACTGGCCTACGATTTCGACTACAACTACATGTCCGAGGCGCAACGGCACATTGTCCGCCAGGCCATCTCCATGTCAACTACCGGCAAAAAGGTCTTCGGAGCGGATTTCCCTGCCGATTGGAGAATGTCCAATTGGACGACGAACGGAATGGCCCTCATGGTCGCAGCCTTAACCATTGAGGGCGAGCAGGGGTACGATGCAACCATCTACCCTTCCTGTCTGCCGCTCATGAAGGACTTTCTGCATTACGGGATTACGCAGAGCGGCGGCGGCATGGAAGCGATGCATTACTACCATTACGGCATGCAGATAGGATCGCTGGCGCTGGTTGCTTTCGCGCGACATGGCGACATCCTTTTTTCCGACCCTCATTATCGTGCGCTCCCTAACTGGCTCATTGCTTCGATGGAGCCATACGGCGATGCCTTCTCCATGCATATGGACTCACCGAACGATCAGGGCGGCATTATTGGCGACTATCTGATACAGAAGTGGGTCTGGCCCGGCGATCCTGTAATCGACATGATCTGGCGGAACCGTGTTGGAGCCGATGGTACGGGGCTGGGAAACTATGGAGACTGGCTGCTCATCCTGTTTTTCCCCTCTGATCCGGTTGGATGGAAGCCTTACAAAGGCCCGAGTCCTCATACAAAATGGGGATTGAATGAGGCGGCGATTCCACCCAATTACCCCGATACGGTGAGTGGGATTGAGGCTCTGAAGCTTCCGCTCACTTACTGGGATCCGGTGCGCGGCCTGCAGATTACGCGGAATCGATGGGGCAGAGACGGAATGGTTCTGCATCTGGACATGAACACTGAGGCCGATTATGCTGCAGCCCACGCTCATGCTAATTCCGGTGAATTTACGCTCTCCGCATTGGGAAGAAAGTGGGCGATTGATCGCGGGTTTCATGTCGCTGAGACGAAAGACAACTCCTGCATCCTGATCGACGGCCGCGGGCAGGGCTTTTTCCCTGTGGGCGGAGCAACCGTGGAGCGCCGGGACGACCCGAACTTCACGCTGATTGCAGGGGATGCGTCAGAGCCATACCACTGGATTTCGCGTGGCCAGAACCGGCTCAACGAGCCAGCATTGACAGAATTCCACTGGCAGCCGGACACCAGAGCCGATACAGTGAGGAGGTTCGGCGAATTCTTAGCAACAAATAAAACCCAGCCCTGGCTGGACAAACAGGCGTCGCAGTATCCCTTCCGAGCTGTTTACAACCCGGTTCAAAAAGCGTTTCGCACCGCCGCTCTGCGACGGAATGGATCGCACGATTATGCGTTGATCGTCGATGACATTCAAAAAGATGGAAACAGCCACCAATACGACTGGCTGATGCAAGTGGCGGACGATCTTACCGTTAAGAGCAGGAATGGAAACTCGATTGTGCTGGGGAGCGCCGATGCGAAGGACAATCGCAGGCTGCTGGTACAGATGATCGGCGCAAGCGCTGGCGGAAGCTGGATATTCGAAAACTATGAGGTGAAGCGCACTCCCGAATCGTCGGATACACAATCGTTTGGAATGGGGAACCGATTGAGATACAGTGTGCGAGCGGTAGCCCCGGGATTCAAGGTGCTTCTGTATCCCTATCGCGAGGGCGAGGCGCTTCCAGAGGCTTCAGTAAATGAGTCGCTGGAAGTTCACTGGGCCGATCAAAAGGATGATTACCAGCTGACCGCGCTGCCGACGGGACGAACCGAAGTGCGGATGCACTAGAACAGTTGAAGGCTTATTGAGATTTTCCGCCTGCTTTGCCGCCAGGCTCGCAGAGATGCGAGTTGATATTTTCAAGCGACGCGGGAACGGTGAGACCAGCCTTAGCGACGAGCGCAAGAAACTTTGGATCTTTGTGGAGCCCATCATAGAGCGGGTCCACGGCGACGTGCAGCATGTAGGGATCCTGCGATGTCGTCAGGTGCTCCAATTCAGCCAGCGTTTGATCGCGCTTGCCGGCGCATGCATTCCACTCGGCCGGTGAAAAATCATTCACCTGGCCGATGCCGCGACGGGTATGAATGGCATCGAGCCTTAGCTGCGCATAGGCGCGGATGCCCTTTGTCTTGAGAGCATCCATGCCTTTGTCTTCAAGCTCAATGCGCGCCTGATCGTTTTGCAACTGCGCCATGTAGCGCCACTCGCGGACCGCGTCTTCATAATGGCCCGATTCAAAGTAGACCCAGGCCAGCGTGTTGTGCGCGATGGGCAGGTTGGGCAGCAGTTCGACATACTTCTTCGCGGCGTCCAGCGCGACGTTGTTCTGACGGGCATAGGTGGCGACTAGGCCCTGCATGGCGTAGACCGACGGCAGGAAAGGCGAGTTAGTCTGCGCGTAATGAAGCTGGTCAAGCGCCTCATCGAACCGGCCTTCGTCTGCTAGAAGAACGGCCAGCCAGTTGCGGTACTCAGCCTGCGTGGGGTCGATCTGTATGGCATTGCGCAGTTCCGCTTCACCGAGAGTGAAATTGCGGTCCTGCTTGTATTTAATGCAGCCGAGCACAGCGTGCGCCTGTGCCAGCGAGGGATTGAGCTGAACGGCACGCTGTGCAGCGTCTTCAGCTTTGCTCAGCAGGCCATTGCCGGGATTGGTGTCGTACGCGCTGAGCTTTAGAAATGCCGTGGCGATGCCGGCATAGGCGGCGGCAAAATTAGGATCACGCTGCGTAGCCTGCTGAAAATCGGTGGCGGCGCGCTTGAGAGATTCCGGGTCGCGTTCATACATCTGATACGCGCCCTGGAGATAAAGCTCATAGGCCTGCGAGTCGTTGGTGCTGCCCTTCAGGGTTTGCAGCGTAGTGGTTTTCGATTGCAGATAGTGGAAGATATCCTGCTGCAGGCGCTCACAGAGTGCGGGAAGGTCTTTTTTTGCGCCGCTGTACTCAAAAGAGGCCAGATGAACAGCGTCTGAGGCTCGAACCAGCTCAAATTTGAGATCGAACTGATCGCCCTGGCGGACCATGCTGCCGAGCAGAAGGCCGTCGAGATTGAGGGCACTGGAGATACGCGGCACTTCGGCTGCGTCAGAGGACATAAAGCTGCCGGCTGCGCGCACCTGGACCCGCGGAAGCTTGGAGAGGGAATCGCTGAGCTCGAGCCGGAAGCCCTCGCCAACGTCAGAGTCCTGTGGATCGCCGTGCACATGAATAGGAGCGACGCCCAGGCTGAAACTGGGCGTGGGAGCGGGCGTGGGACGCAATCGAATGATGGCGGCGATGACGATAGCGACGGTCACAGCGGCCAGAAGTGCAATCCATATCCATCGGCGCGAGGAAGGTACACGCCATGTCTCCTCTGAAGCGGAAATGGAAGGTGCGGAGGAGGATTCTTCTACAACCGCGTTGGAGGTATCGTCGATGGATGAGGCGGCGTTGGCGAAAATAGCCGGCGTTGCAGGTGGAGTGGTCAACTCGGGCTGGAGGGAAGCCGGGGCGTCGATGAGGATGGTTTCCAGTGAACTTTCAGGCCGTGCAGTGCGAGGAACCACGGTGACACCGCCGCAAAAGCTGTAACCGCGCTTAGGGATGGTCTTCAGGAAGCGCGGGTTACGCGGGTCGTCGCGGAGGATGTTGCGGAGCCGGTTTACGGCTACGTTGATTCCCTGGGTGTAGTCGAGAAACTCTTCGTCGGGCCAGAGAACCTGGCGGAGCTCGTCTCGGCTGACGAGCTGATTTGCATTTTCAAGTAGCACTTCAAGCAGCAGCGCTGTCTGTTCGGGCAGATGTGCGCTGCGCTTTTTACGCGTCAGTGTGCCGGTCTCCGCGTCGAACGTAAACTCGGCAAATGCAAATACCTGTTTAGCCATGGCCCCAAGGCTGCACCAGTTTTAACCGCCGGAAGGGGCACAAAATGGTGCATCTGCAGGAAGATTCAAAGATAGATTAACACGCAGTGGGGTTGAACCATGATGCATTCCCGCAATGGGAATCAGTGCAATCGAAAGATATTGTGGGAGATAGGACGAGAGAGATTGTTTAGAAAAAAATTAGGTTCCCAGAATTGCTCATATGCTACGCAATTCTTAGGATCACATTTATAGCAAGTTTAAAACCCTGTTACTCCGTATCTGCACGATTGTATTTCCGACAGCACCTTTCTTCTTTCAAAGAACCTTCAAAGGATTGTGAAATATGGTTTGCGGTTTTCTATATAAGCTGCGTGTGTCCCCGGCTCTTGTTTGCGGCATCATTCTTACCCTCGCGATGGCTGTAGGGGGCAGCTCCGGTTTGAGAGCGCAATCGGCCTCCGCCGAGCACCCGGCACCCCGCATTACAGAGGCGATCGACGAGGCGCACCGGACGACGCTCTCCGGGAACGTGCACCCGTTCGCGGTTGCACGATATGACAAGGGCGAGGCCGCCGCTTCTACGCCGACTGGAAGCATCCAGCTTGTTCTCCGGCGCAGTGCCGTCCAGCAGCACGCACTGATGCAGTACCTGTCGGATGTGCAGAATCCGCATTCGTCCAGTTATCACAAATGGTTGACGCCGGGTGAGTTCGGCGCGCGCTTCGGAATCGGAGATGCCGACCTGGAAACACTGGAGACATGGCTGCAGAGGTATGGCTTCAAGGTGGAGCGTGTCTCGAAGTCCCGGAACGCGATTCAGTTTTCTGGAAGCTTCGGCCAGGTGGAGAGCGCGTTTCATACCTCGATCCATATCTTTCAGATAAACGATGTTTCGCATTTCGCGAACGTTTCCGATCCGCAGATTCCGGCGGCGTTGAAGGCGGTTGTGGCCGGCGTTGGCCCGTTGCATGATTTTCGTCCCACCTCGCAGGCGCAGTATGGCGGCAAGGCGCGGTTCGACACTTCCAGTCATCGCATCAAGCCGGAGTTGACGCTGTTTAACAGCACTGCCGAGCCTTATCTCTATGTGGATCCTGCCGATGCGGCGACAATTTATGACACACCGAACGCGACGCTGAACGCGAACTACACCGGCACCACTTATGACGGCACGGGAATCAACATCGGAATCATCGGTGACTCGAATATCACGATGACCGACGTGAGCAACTACCGCGTGGCATTTTTGAATGAGACGGCAGCGAACGCGAACCTACCCACAGTGGTTGTGGACGGAGTGGACCCCGGAATCAATGGGGACGAGGCAGAAGCGCTGCTGGACGATGAGATCGCCGGCGGCCTTGCGCCCAAGGCGAAGCTCTATCTATATATAGCGGCGAACTCTGACCTGCAGACGGGCATCTTCGATGCGCTGGTTCGCGCGCTAGATGACAACGAGGTAAGTGTTCTGAACCTCAGCTTTGGGGCTTGCGAAGCGGGCCTCGGCACGTCGGGCAATACCTTCGTCATGGAGATGATGCAGCAGGCGGCGGCGCAGGGCATCAGCGTCACCGTCTCCACGGGCGACAACGGTTCGGCGGGTTGCGATAACCCGAACGGTGAAACTGAGGCGAATTACGGCCTTCAGGTGAGCGGATTGGCGTCCACTCCATACGCCGTTGCCGTGGGTGGAACGGATTACGATGTGCTCCCGGCCAACTTTAGTACCTATGCTACGGATTCCAACAACGGGCAGGAGGACAGCGGCGCGCCACCATATTATCGAACCGCTCTCTCCTATATTCCCGAAGAGCCGTGGAATGACTCGACTTCCTCCAATGGAGACCTGGCATCGAATTCTCCCGGCCTTCTTGGAGGCAGCACCAACATTGTTGGCGGCAGCGGCGGCGCGAGCAGTTGCATCAGTCCTGCCACCACCGGCGATATCTCCACCTGCGGTGGCGGATATCCCAAGCCGGCCTTTCAGAGCACGCTGACGCCGAGCGACGGCGTTCGCGACATCCCGGATGTTTCCTTCCTCGCGGCCAATGGACTGTACCAGGCAGTGTGGGTGGTCTGCTCGGATAGCGTTGCCAATAACTCAGCCACTCCATACACCGATTGCGAAACCGACAACGGCGCATTTACCAGCACCACCAGCTTCAGCGGTTACGGCGGAACCTCAGCAGCCGCACCGACGATGGCAGGCGTGCTGGCTCTTGTAGCGCAGAAGACGGGATCGCGGTTGGGCCAGGCCGATTACGTGCTGTATCAGTTGGCGCAGTCAAAGTACAGCACGGTCTTTCACGACGTGACAGAAGGCAACAACTCGGTGTACTGCGCAAGCGGTTCGCCGAATTGCGGTGGCAACAGCTTTCTGACTGGCTATGACGCCGGAACGGGCTATGATCAGGCCTCCGGCCTTGGCAGCATCGACGTGGCGCAGCTGGTCAACAACTGGGCTTCAGCGGGCCTGACCAATACTTCAACGGCATTGTCGATCAACGGTTCGACTGGACCAATCAATGTGGTGCATGGAACTTCGCTGACCTTTGCGGCCTCCGTTTCGCCGAACGCAGCAACCGGCTCGGTCGGTATTGTGGATGATGCTAATGAGACCGCGAACGGCATTAAGAACAACGGTCAGACGCTGATTTCCCTGACCGGCGGCAGCGGTTCCACCATGTATAATGGGCTGCCCGGCGGCAGCTACACCGTATACGGCTTCTACGGCGGCGATTCTTCAGATGCGGCAAGCACTTCAAACGGCATTCCGGTGACGATTGCCGCAGAAGACAGTAATATCGCCCTCAACGTGGGACTCTATGCCGTGAACAACGCGCTGGTTCCCGTGACCAACCTCGGCAGTGTTCCGTACGGCGCTTATGAAGAGATACAGGCCACGGTTCAGGGGGCGGCGGAAGGCGCAAACACGCAGGGAATCGCGACAGGCACCATTACGCTTGCGGATAACGGCACGCCGCTGGTCTCCAATCAGCCTCTAAACGCTGGCAATTCCATCCTCTATGAATCGTCGCCCACAGGTGGATCGACATTTGCGATTGGCGCGCATTCGGTTGCGGCAAGCTACACCGGAGATGCCAGCTTTAAGGCCGGTACCAGCGCACCGGTAAACTTCACCATTGTGAAGGGGCCAACATCGGTTGACTACCTCACTAACAGCACCACCATCAGCTCGCAAGGTTCTACTCAGCTCTACATCTATGTGGGAACAACGAGCCTGGGAGCGTATCCGACAGGCACGCTGACACTGACCCTGAATGGTGCAGCTCTGACGAGCTTCAGCAGCTTAAATCCCGGTTACGGCAACAACGGTGCTGTCGGCCCCTGGGTGATCTACACGCTGCAGGCCAATAAGCTGAACCCCGGGGCGAACACGATCACCGGAACCTACAGCGGCGACAGCAACTACCTGGCCTCCACCGGAAACCTGACGATTACCATGACGCAGGCCGGCTTCACGCTGGCCAACAGCGGCGCGATTACCGTGGCCGGTGGAGCAACCACCGGCAACACCTCGAAAATCTCCATCACGCCAACCAACGGCTTCACAGGGCTGGTGAACCTCACCTGCGCTGTGACGACCAGTCCGAGCGGCGCAACAAGCGCTCCTACCTGCAGCATCCCTTCATCGCTGGATATTGCCGCGGGCTCTACATTGCCAACCGCCACGCTGACGTTCACAACGACGACGAGCACTACGCCGGGTGCTTATGTGGTCACCGTGACCGGCACGGACGCAACCACCGGCAAGGTGACGGCAACCACCGCAGTGAGCGCTACGGTAACCGGAACGCCAACGCCGGGAAGCTTCGGCTTGAGCGGCAGCGGCAGGATTACGGTTGCACCAGGAGCCACGACGGGCAATACCGCTACGATTTCAGTAACGCCTGCCAACGGATTTACCGGACAGGTGAACCTGGCCTGCGCGGTAACAACGAGTATTACGAGCCCTGTAGATTCTCCGACGTGCAGCCTGCCTACCTCGGTGAGCATTTCCGGCACCACTGCTGCAAACGCAACCCTGACCGTTGCAACCACCGCAGGCACAAGCGCAATGAATAAGCCGAATAGGTTTGGCCTGGCAGGCGGAGCGGGCGCGGTATTTGCGGCCATCCTCATCTTCGGTGTGCCTCGCCGTCGCCGCTGGATTCCCTTTGCCCTGGTTCTCCTTGCTCTCAGTGTCAGTTGGATGGCTGGCTGTGGGGGCACAAGCACGTCAGGCGGCGGAGGCGCTGGTTCCACTGGAACCAGCGCCGGAGCATACACCGTGACCGTAACCGGAACAGACGCCGCTACCGGAAAGATCACCGCAACAACCGCAGTGACCGTGACTGTGAATTAGGAAAGAACCGGCGCTTGCGTATCAGTTTCGAGACAAAGCATCTCCGGTTCTATGAAATCCCTGAAAGTGAACTGTTTTAAAGCATTCCAGAAGTACATACCACGCGTTCAGTGAGGCCGTTATGTCGAAACTGTTTCGGATACTTCTCTCCGTTAGCCTGGGTTGTGCAGCGATAAGCGGTACAGCAGAGGCCGCCAAGACCAGGACTTACACACTTCCACCGCCTCACTCGGGCCTGCAGGCTCACAGGCAGGAAGTCCTAGCCTCCAGACCGAATGCCGAGAAGCGCGGCACGCCGCTGGAAAAGATTTTCCTGCCACATATCCAGCAGCGGCTCAAGGCCGCGTCACAGGCGCACAACGGTCTGACCGCCAAACCGTTTGACACCGGCGTTACGAACCTCTCACCGAACTTTGCAGGCTTTGCGAACTCGAAGAATTATCCGGGCCGGCTGGAGTCTGCCTGTCTCGTCGATCCGTATAACTGCGGCACTACAGCAGCACTCAGCGCGGACTTTGATAAGGACGGCAAGCCTGACGTTGCGGTGGTGCAGTCGGATGGGACGCTGAACGTGATGCTTAACAGCGCCACCGGCCTTCAGCCTCTTGTTGCGTACACCAATCCCAACTATTCGTCGACTTTCGTTCAGCAGGCGTTGGTGGCCGACGTGAACAACGACGGCTATCCCGACATCGTGGTGCTGGATGGCGGCAACTATGCTGTTCTGGTCTACCCGAACCTGAAGAACGGCACCTTCGGCACGCCGACCTCGACGAGCCTTTCGGTTTCAGGCAATCTTACTTCCATGACTCTGGGCGACCTCAACAAGGACGGCTTTCCGGATATCGTTGTGTCGTCATTCAATGCAGGGTTCCTCGGCACCAGCATGACGGTGCAGACCTACCTTGGCAATGGCGATCTGACCTTCCAGACACCAACCGATGCGCAGACGCAGAATATTACGCTGGCCGGTGCTCCGCAGCTTGAACTGCCGCTTGGCTCGATTGCACTGGGCGATCTGAACAAGGACGGGAATCTCGACCTGGCGATGGAGTATTGGGAGTACGCGTCTTCGGGGACAATTACCGTAACCACAGCTCTTGGTAATGGAGACGGCACCTTCGCGACGCTGAACACGAATGCAGCCATCTCCGGAACCTTTCAGCCGGGCTTCTTCAATCCCTTTGACGGCATGACCCAGGCCGGCGTGCAGATTGCCGATGTGAACAACGACGGAAACCCGGATATCACTGCGATGGGTGACGGCGTGCTGCTTGTGGCGCTCGGCACGGGCAACGGAAGCTTCAATTCCACTACGCTCAGCAGCGCGATCGGCGGTGCGGACCAGTACGTTCTGGCCGATCTGAATGGCGACGGAATTCCGGACCTGATTCAGGAGACCGGCTACCTTGGCGTCTGGACGGGCAAGGGCGACGGTACCTTTACACAACCGGCTACCGGGAACAACTACATTGTCGATCCAGGCGGATATACGAGCGCATTCGCAGCGGACTTCGACGGCGACGGAAAGATGGATGTCGGGCATCTCGGCGAGGATTACAAGCAGCTGTCTATCTTCACCGGCAACGGCACCACAACGCTTTCCGGCATGCAGGCGCTCACTTCATCACTCGTGACGCCGATGAGTCCCGTCTGGCTGTCGCTTCAAACGGTGGCTGATGTGCAGGGCAAGGGATACAGCAGCGCCATCTACTACGACAACTACACAGGCAACATTGAAACCGGCCTGGGCGATGGGAAAGGCAACTTCACTTACGTAGCAGGGATTCCTTCCAGCGCGCTGGCCAATCTGGGCTACGTCGAGCCTGTCGCGGCCGACCTGAATGGCGACGGTATGCAGGATATTCTGCTTGCCGGCTGGGATGGCAGCCTGTCGATGGCGCTTTCGAATGGCGATGGTACCTTCCAGACGCCAAAATCGCTCGGCATTGCTGGAGCCTGCGAGATGGGATACGGCGCTGTGGGTGACATCAACGGCGACGGAATTCCCGATATCGTCGTGGCCTATCCCGGCGACTCCATTTGCAGCCCCACTGTGACGACGGGTTCCGGCTACTACGTGATCCTGGGCAAGGGAAATGGCACATACGCCACTCCTGTCTTCAACGCGTACGGCTCGGAGCTCTACTCGGTCAACATCGCAGACCTCAATGGCGATGGCAAAGCTGACCTTGTTGTGGACGACACACCGTTTTATGTCACCGGCGACTTCTCGGTCGATATGCTTCCCGGAAACGGCGATGGCACCTTCGGCAATGGCATCGTCATCAAGTCTGACTACGTTGTGAGCCAGGTCATCACCGGCGACTACAACAACGACGGCAAGCAGGATGTGATTCTGCTCTCCGAAGGGGAAGAGAACGCAATCAGCGATGCCTATTCGACTGCCGGCATTATTCTTGTGCCCGGCAACGGCGACGGAACCTTCAACATATCCACGGAGATCGGCACAGGCAACTTCTTCCTCAGCGGTGCAATGGCGGACGTAAACAACGACGGCTTCCCTGATCTGAACGTTGCACTCTATCAGACCTACGGACAGCCGAAGACCTATTACGGATTTGCGACGCTGCTTGGTACAGGCGGCGGAGCATTCTCCGGCCCCATCAACCAGGGTGAGTCGCTTTCCTCGGAGACAGTCCTTGAGGGCAACTTCTTCTCAGACAATGCGCCCGATTTTGTGGTTGCAACGGGCTATGGTCCAGGACTTCTGCTTGGTGCAGGTGGTTCCAGCATCGCACTGACCACCTCCGGAGCATCCATCAGCTTTGGAACGACGGAGACGCTGACAGCAACCATCACGGCTGCAATGAGCGGACGTCCAGCTCCCACCGGCACGGTTTCGTTCTATGACGGAACAACGCTGCTGGGCACAGGGAGTATGAGCGGAGGCATAGCCACCTTTGCGGCCTCATCACTGGCGGTGGGTTCCCACTCCATCACGGCGGTGTATGCGGGCGACTCAAACTTCAACCCGGTCACCTCATCTGCTTCCGCTGTGACGGTTTCCACGCTTGCTCCGGCATTTACGTTCTCGAGCGGCGCAAGCACGTTGAACCTGACGCGCGGACAGAACGGCGTCGTGACAGTGAGCCTGGCGGCCAACGCCACCTTTAGCGATAACGTGAACCTGACCTGCAGCGGCGCTCCGGCAAACACAACCTGCACAGTGAGTCCCGCAATGGTGGCTCTGACCGCAGGCGGATCGGGAACCGCAACCGTGGTTGTGAGCACCACGACCTCGAACACCTCGAGCAAGGTAGACCCCAATTTGCTTCGCAAGGCTTCCGGCGTAGCGAGTCTCGCGGGCGTCTTCTGCCTGGTTGCCGGCTGGCGCTTCCGTAAGCGCGTTCTGCTGATCGTGCCGATCATCCTGCTTGGCTTCTCTGCCCTAGCAGTGACCGGTTGCGGAAGCAGCTCAGGCGTTGAGGTAGCGAAGACGGGAACCTATACGCTCACTGTGACTGCAACGCCTTCAAGCAGTGGTGTCGCGGCCCAAAGCGCAACCATCAACCTGACCGTGCAGTAAGGGTCAATGAAGTACAGAACGGCTGTCCTCTTCGTTTTGAAGAGGGCAGCCGTTTTTCTTTGAGGCTGCTGAAGAACAAATAAAAACATCGGCAAGGCTTCCTTTCCAGGAAAACCTCGCCGATGTTTTTTGCAGCGTAATGCTATGAGTGTCGCTTAGAACGGAATGTCATCGTCGGAGATTTCGGCGGAATTGGCGTATTCGTCGCCGCCGGCGGGCGAGCGCTGATCGAAGTTAGCGGTGGAGCTTGAACCTCGGCTATAGCCACCACTGCCGGAGGAGCCTTCTTCACGGCCGGAAAGCAGGGAGATATCGCCAATGATGATTTCCGTGCGGTAGACCTTCTTGCCGGTATCTTTGTCGTCCCAATTGCGGGTGGTGAGCCGGCCTTCAATATAGAGCTTGCTGCCCTTTTTTACATAGTCGCGGATGATTTCGGCCAGCTTGGCATAGGCGACGAGATTGTGCCATTCCGTGCGATCCTGCCAGTTGCCCTGCTGGTCCTTAAAGCGCTCGCTGGTGGCGATGCTGAAGGTGGCGACCATGGTGCCTCCGCCCGTTGAGCGGATCTCAGGGTCCTTGCCGACATTGCCCAAAAGAATGACTTTATTGACGCTTTTTGCCATGTACGTTGTTCTCCGGTAAGGCACAAGGATAGCAGAAAGGGCGGCGTAGCCGGATGGATGCAGCAGTACAAAAATCACACGCACCGGCGCATTTTGCTTCAACCGAAGATACAATAAGACGTCCATTCCAACGGAAGCTTTGTATTGCGGTTATCCTGAATTCAGTTTTGGAGGATCCTATGCGCGTGTCCAGGTATATGTATGTTCTCGCGAGCCTTGCGACTGGTTCTTTGTTCGCCATCGCGCCGCAGGCTTCCGCCCAGGTAGTTTCCAGTTCAACCCTCAGCGTGGGCGCCGGACAGATGGAAGGCGCGCCGAAACAGCCATATACGGCCACATGGACCGAGAAAACGGTGCAGACGCTGGCCAACGGCACCACCATTTCGCGCGAATCCACGACAAAATTTGCACGCGACGCCAGCGGACGGACCTATTCTGAGACACATCACATGCTTCCTGCGGGAGCAGATGGCCAACAGCGCGAGATGGTGAACTATCACATCTTTGATACAGCGGCACGGACGACAACGATGTGGAACTCGAACACCAGGGAAGCAACTGTGACACATCGACCTGAGTCGATGACGATCCCCGCGCGGCCAGGTCAGACGACGGTTCCGGCAATCGGCGCCCCGGCGTCGACGATTCAAGCGGAAACGCCGGCTCACAGGCAGAATCCAGAAGTGCAGCGGGAGGATCTGGGCACGAAAAATATTGTCGGCGTGAACGCAAAGGGCACGCGTGTGACGCGTGTGATTCCGGCGGGCCGCGAGGGCAACGATCAGCCGATTACCACAACATCGGAAACATGGCGCTCGACGGAATACGGCATCATTCTGATGAGCGTGAATGAAGATCCGCGTTACGGCACCACCACTCATGAGGTAACGGAGTTTACGCCTGGCGAGCCCGATGCGGCGCTGTTCCGCCTGCCGGAGGGATATACCGTGCGGGATATTGCTGCGCGAACGGTTGCGAATCAATAGGGCTTCAATATTGGAACAGAATCGGGGCGCGGCGATTGCCACGCCCCGTTATTTTTTTCTGGACCGGCAATTATCCGCGACTGATACCGCGGTTGCGGAACCACTTGGCCGTGCCGAGCAGCAGCAGAAGAATACCAAACGGTATGCACATGAGCGCAACGATCAGCGCGAACCATCCGCCATTGGTGTGTGCTCCGGTAGCAGAGAATCCACCAAGCAGTGTCTCTAGCAGCAACGCCGCCAAGACACCCACGCCGAGCATGGACCCACCTCCACGAAGAAGCTGAACGGTACCGTCCTGGCGGTTCAGAGCGGCGTGGCTTTCGTGTTCCCCCATGGCAGGTTAGCTCATCGCAAGGCGGAGCATCACAAAGGTGATGACGCCGGTGACGGAGACGTAGAGCCATAGGGGAAACGTCCAGCGGGCGACAGCGCGGTGCTGGCGAATGCGGCCGGTGAGCGAGAAGAAAAACGTTACGAGCACCAGGGGCAGCGCCACGATGGCGAGCAGAATATGACTGCTGAGGAGCCAGAGATAGGCGGTGCGGAAAGCTGCATGGGCTGGGTATTTCACGTCGCCATGCAGCGCGTGGTGCAGGATGTAGCTGACGAGGAAGAGCGTGGAAAAGAGGAAGGCCGTGATCATCGCCGCGCGGTGCTGCGCAATCTTGCGGGCTTTGATGAACGTGAAGCCGATGAGCAGCGCGACGGCACTGAGGCCATTGAGAATCGCATTCAGCGCGGGCAGGAAGGGGAGTTTCGTTCCGGCGGCGTCAGAGGCCGGATGCGCGTAGATAAGCCAGAAGAGAAAGAGCGTCGCCGCGGCGCTGATAACGAGAATGGCGGCGATGGCAGCGCGGGAGTTGCCCCTGGGAGCGGAAGTCAGTGTGGTCATAGTCTTCAATGTTTCGCAATGGCACAGAGCATGAGCGAAGTCATGAGCAGCGGCAGGTAGATCACGCTTACCTTGAGCAGGTCGCGCGCAAGCATGCGGCTGCGGACTTCGTCCTGGGTGCGTAGAATTCCTGCAAAGCGGATGGTATAGCCGAGGTAAAAGAAGCCGAGGAATGTGGCAATTACCGCGTAAATGGTGCCGGTCATGCCGAGCCACCACGGAGCAAGGCTGACGGGAATCATCACTACTGCGTAAAAGAGAGCTTCGACAACGGTGGACCAGCCATCAGGCTGCACCACAGGCAGCATCCTGATGCCGGCCTTACCGTATTCCGAGCGATACATCCACGCAATCGCCATGAAATGAGGAAACTGCCAGACAAAGAGAATGGCGAAGAGGGCGACAGCAGGCCATTCGATGCGATCACGCGCTGCAGTCCAGCCGAGCATGGGGCCCATTGCGCCGGGAAAAGCTCCGATGAAAGTTGCGAGTGTTGTAATGCGCTTGAGCGGCGTGTAAATGGCCACGTAAGTAAAAGCAGTGAGTAACGCCAGCGCAACGGTGAGCAGGTTGGTATGGAGCGCAAGCCAGCCCGCACCAAGCGCGAGCGCTCCAAGACCGGCGAGAACGCCAACCGCCAGCGGAAACCGCCCGGCAGCGAGCGGCCGATCCGCGGTGCGCTTCATGCGAGCATCCGATTTGCGTTCAATACATTGATTCAGCGCACTGGCCCCGGCAGAGACGAGCGCGATGCCGAAAAGTGTGTCCAGCAAGCCGCGCTGCAGGCTGGAGATTCCCGACTGCATGGAGCCAAGGTAGAAGCCCGCCCAACCTGTGACGACGACCATGACCGTGACGCGTGGCTTGAAAAGCTCCTGAATATCGTGGATCAACTGCGCTGTCATCCCCGGCTTCGGCACAGGTAATGCGCTCGAAACAGAATCCGGAATTGCGGCCTGGGAAGCGGGAGCCATCAGGAGGGCAGAAAACCTCAGTCGGAAAGTGGCCCGGCGCGGATTTCTTCGCGTGAAGAGCCTGTCTTTAGATGATACCAAGTCAGCGCGGAACAAGATCGAAGCGGTCGACGGCCACTCGCGCACCGGAGTGCATTCGGCTGGCATTGGGCAGAATCAGCACCGTGATTCCATCAAAGCGGCGCTGACGCGACTGAGCAGGAATGGTGAAGCGCAACGTTTCGCCGGCCGGTACAGTCTTCACTGTGAAGTGATCCGGTTCGCTGGAAGCAAGCGCCTGCAGACCGAGATTCACTCCAGACCGGCTGTTCAATGCCGCCGAATCGGTGAGCACCACGCCAATCGAAAGCGTGCCGGGATCGTTATCGCGATTCAGCAGGGTCACATCGACGGCTCGAACGGTAGCCAGGCGAATCGGCTTGGCAAGCTTCTGCTGCGCCTGCATTATGAGCGGCCTGGGATTCAGCGTATGAATGCTCACGTCCAACGGATTGCCATGCGCCACATGTGCGTTCGGGCCAGGTTCGTCCGCCGGAGCCTCAAAATACCAGTACACTCCGCTAAAGTGAATGGTCTGCTGCTGGGTCAGCGGCAGGGCGTTCAGCAGGTCCGGCGGAAGAATAAGCTGCTTCTCCGGCTTCTGCGGCCAGAGTATGACGCTCTGATAACTGCCAAGTCCGCCGGGTTCATTTACATCGGGCTTTTTCGAGACCTTCGTCGACTTTGCTGCCACGATTGGAAGGAGAAATCCGCCGCTGCCCTGCTGGCCGGGCATTAGCGCCAGTATCGTAACCAGAACGGCAAGCAGAGCCGACCATGCAAACCGTTCGCCAGCGCGATCGGTCGAACTCAATACTTCCGCGCGTCCGTCCCAGGCAACCGCACGCCGTTGTGCGAAAAGAAATGCTCCAGCAGCCGTAAGGACACAGGCGAGAGGCGTATCGCCGTCCGCGAATGAGGCGCAAGCGGCATAGAGGCAGATGGCGATGATAGTGCCGTTCCAGTCCCATGGAGTGGGTTCGAGTGTTGCAGCAAAGATAGGCCGGAGAATCGGCTGCGGGTCGCCGTTGGCTTGACTGCGTTCCGCTCTGGTGCGCAGCCATTGCATAGAGCACGCCGGCAGAGCAGCGGCAATGGCGCCCAGATGAGGTCGCGGCGTAAGAAGAGAACAATCGCAGGCATCCACACCCATGCCGCCGCCCAGGTCAACATCAGCTCCTGCTGCGTAAAGCTTGAGCGGAACTTGGCCTGACGCCAGTAATAGCGTGCGCCTGCCGCCGCTAAAAGCGTCGAGCAGGCCACATAGGCAATTGCGGGGAAAACGAGAATAGCAAACGAGAACGGGAAGCTGTTGTGCCACATCATCAGCAGCCACGAGGCCAACAACGCATTCACGGCCCCACTTAAGACTGCCAGTCGAGGAAAGCGTGCAACGCTTTCTGTGCTGAGGGAGGCAGCGTTAATCGACAGAGTCTGGCCGCTTGGTGTCACTCATGCTCCGGGAGATGACAAAACGTAGCTTGACTGTTTGTTTAGACACCGCGCAGTCTGCGAATGTTTCCAGCTATTGCAAGCGAGTAAGGATCGCGTCGACCACTTCTTCCGGAGCGAGCGTGTCCACTGCGACGGAATGATGCGCTTGCCGGTAGAGCGGCAGGCGTTTCTCATAGCGCGCACGAAGATTCGCTGTGTCGGCCAGCACAGGGCGAATGGATTCGGTGCCGCTGCAGCGGATCAGAGAGGTCTCGAGCGATGCTTCAAGATGGATGAGCCGCGTGGTGGGCATGCTTAAAAGAACCTCGCGCGTGGTTTCGGTCTCAATGGAGCCTCCGCCCAGGGAAAGAACCAGGCCATCGGAGCTGAGAAGTCGAAGAATGACAGCCTGCTCAAGGGCGCGAAAGCCGGATTCTCCGAAAGAGGCAAAGATTTCCGGAATGGTCATCCGCGCCTGCGCAACAATGGCATCATCGGCGTCAATGAATTGCCACCCGAGGCGCGCAGCCAGCAGCGGCCCAACGGTTGACTTGCCGGAGCCCATAAAGCCTGTGAGCACAATCTGGCGAACAGGCGCGCCCGCTGGATTCGATTCAATTGGATTTAATTTGGCCACTACTATGACCCTAGCACTATGACCACAGCTCCAGCGGTAATCAAAAGGCCGCCCACAAGAGCCGGCGCGTTCAGCTTTTCGCCGAGCAGGAGCCATGCAAAGAGCATGACCAGAGGAACGCTGAGCTTGTCCAAAGGTGCAACGCGAGATGCCGGCCCGAGCTGAAGCGCGCGGAAGTAGCAGAGCCACGACAAGCCCGTAGCCAGGCCGGACAGCGCGAGAAAGAGAAGCGTTCGGCTATCGAGCTGGCGAAGGCCGGTGTGTTTTCCGGTAGCAACAGCAATGCCCCAGGCGAAAACGACCACGACGCTGGTGCGGACCGCAGTGGCAAGGTTTGAGTCCACATGCGCGACACCGATTTTTGCCAGCAGCGCAGTCGCAGCGGCAAAGACAGCCGAAAGAAGCGCCCAGAGGATCCAGGTCATGCCTACATGCTACGCCGTGGAGTTCATTAAACTGCGGAGAGGATGCAGACGGGAAAGCCAAGTCGTACAGCGCTTCGCGTGGCCATGCGCCGCGCCGCACACCAGCTCGCGGAAAAGCCGCCTGTCATGGCCGATCCCATTGCTGTGCGCTTCATGACGCCGGAGATCGTAGGGCCATCCTATGCTCGCGATCTGGAGCGGGCAATGCACCCGGTGGGGCAGGATTTCCGCTGCATCATGGCAGCCCGGAGCCGCTATGCAGAGGATCAGCTGGCAGCCTCCATCGCTGCCGGAGTGCGGCAATATGTGATTCTCGGCGCGGGTCTGGATACCTTTGCGTATCGCAATCCGTTCTCGGAGTTGAATATCTTCGAAGTCGATTTTCCAGCGACCCAGGAATGGAAGCGTTGGGTACTGGAGACGGCTGGCGTGACGGCGCCCGGGAACCTGACCTTCGCGGCAGTAGATTTTGAGCATCAGACACTCGCCGAGGGGCTGCGTATGGCGGGTGTAGATGCAAACCAGCCGGCATTTTTCAGTTGGCTGGGCGTCGTGCCGTATCTCACGCTGCCGGCATTTCGCGCAACGCTGGCAACGATTGGCACGTTTCCGGCAACATCCACAGTGAGCTTCGACTATGCCTTTCCGCCGGAGACACTGGATCCAATGCGGCGCATCATCTATGACAGGCTTGCCGAGCGTGTGGCCGCCGCCGGCGAGCCCTTCCAGCTTTTCTTTACTCGGGAGCAGATGGTGGAAGAATTTCTTCTGGCAGGCTTTCATCACGTGGAGCAGGTGGACACGGAAGAGCTGAACCGGCGGTATTTCAAGGATCGCGCGGATGGGCTGAAGTTGAGCGATGCGCGCTTTGGGATGTGGGCTACTGCCTGGATATAGGAGGGGTGGCAGCAAGGGGTGTTTCTGGAGCTGTCTTCGGTTTGTTAGAGTCGAGGTCTTCTGCAAGGCCATACCAGCCAATGATTTTGTCATTGGAGTCACGTCTGGGTGTAGCGCGGGCCCGAACGCGATGCCATGAACCATCCATTCCCCGTATGCGAAATTCGTGTTCAAACGGACTTCCGGAACGCACGCAGGCAGTCCAATCCGTGATCGCCGACTCCAGGTCTTCCGGATGAACGGCATCCTGCCAGTTACTCTGCATCATCTGGCGGACGCTGCGTCCGGTAATGCCACGGGTGCCAACCCAGACGACATTTCCATTGGGGTCAGCCCGATAAGGATAGGTGGCATTCAATTCCATGTTGAGGCGATAGTGGTCCTGATCTTCCCGCAGCATACGCGTGAGCCGTTTCTGGGTCGCGATATCGGTAACCGCAACGGAGATGCCGGCAACGTCGCCGGTATCGTCCCGAACGGGGCAAAGGGAGATTAGCTGGGGGTCGATTTCCGCTGGAAAGCCGGGACGTTCGGCGAGGATTTCAATATTGGATATGGCTTCACCGTTGAGAACGCGCTTGAGGAATGGCTCAAGCTGCAAGGCGATAATGGGTGCGGTTTCGTCCAGGGTTCTACCGAGACGCAATCCGAAGGGGGCCGTACTGATTTCTCCAAAGAGCTTGTTATAGCTGATGTACCGGAGATCGCGGTCAAGGAAGGCGAGACCGACAGGAACTCCGTCATAAATGGCCTGCAGATGGGACAGTCGCAGAGCGGGAGATGCTTCCATGTGCGCGGCCATTTCAGAGGCGAGCTGCGCAGAGCCGGCGGGCGGCGCGAGGATGTTTTTGGAAATGATTGCCGGCAGGTCCTCAGCAGGTGCGGGATGGCCATAAAGCCAGCCCTGGCCCAGCTCGCAGCCCAGGTACGCTAGTATGTCAGCGTGGTGCCTGTCCTCAACGCCTTCAGCTACGACTGTGAGGCCCAGGCTGTGGCCTAGACCCGCAATAGCCGCTGCGATTTTGTGAGTTTCTTTGCGCTGATCCATCGGCTTTACAAAGCTCTGGTCGATCTTGATCTCGTCCAGCGGGAACTTGTTCAGGCGGCGCAGGCTTGAGTAGCCGCTGCCGAAGTCATCGAGAGCGATTCTGACACCATGCGCTTTGAGTTCGGTCGCAACGGCGAAGCTTGTTTCTATATTTTCCGCCAGCGCGTTCTCTGTTATTTCCACTATGAGCTGGCGAATGGGAAAGCCGGTGCGTTCGGCAAGGGAGAGGATTTTGGCAGCCATAGCGCGATTTTGAATTTGCGCCGGCGTTACGTTGACGGATAGCGAGATATTGCCGGGAGAGCAGGCCGGCAGGGAAGTAAATGCCAGCAGGGTGACGACATCAAAAATCTCATCCATCAGGCCAGCAGATTCCGCCAGGGGAAGGAAGTCGGCCGGGCTGACAAGTCCGCGTTCAGGATGTTGCCAGCGGGCCAGCACTTCAAAGCCTCGAACCATGCCGGTACGCAGCTCTGCCACGGGCTGGAAGTAAGGGAGAATCTCGCGGCGCTCGATAGCACTCCGCAAGTCCATGGGGGAAAGGGAGCCGGTAGCCATTCGACTAGCATTTAACCATAAGTTCCTGCGAATCGTGCTGATTTTTGGTACATCATGCGCGAGCTGAAAAAGGAGGAGGCCGGGCGCAGGAGGGCGGTGCGCGTTTACCATTGGCCTATGCGCAGGTTTTTGTATGCATTGCCGGCTGCAGGATTGCTGGCGCTGACGAGTTGCGGTTACCACACGATAGGTTCGGCCACGCATTTGCCGGCAGGGGTCCAGACGCTTGCAGTGCCGGTGTTTGCCACGCACACAGAGGCGTATCACACGGAGACCGCGCTGACGGAGGCCGTGATCCGCGAGTTTGCCACGCGAACCAAATTGCGCGTAACGGCGTCAGGCAACGGCGAGTCGGATGCGACCCTGCTGGGTACGATCCTGAAGCAAACCGTGACGCCGCTGACTTACAACACGTCCACGCAGCAATCGTCCAGCTTCCTCATTACCGTGGTGATCTCTGTGACGCTCACCGGGCGCGATGGGCAGGTTCTCTACGAAAACAAAAACTACACGTATCGCGAGCAGTTTCAGTCTACAAGCAATTTGCCTACGTACCTGGATGAGAGTCCGGCGGCCGAGCAGCGGCTGGCGCGAAATTTTGCCCGCGCGCTGGTTGCCGATGTGCTCGAAGGTCTCTGAGAGCAATCGCTGCATAGAGGCGTGTCTATGAGCCTTGTCTTTCGCAAGCGGATCGCCTCAAGATAGTCTGCACAAAATTAGCGCCCTTTGTTTCCTGCTTGTTTCCCAGAGGTGAAAAGGCTCCGTCTGACGATCGGGCCTTTCTGTCTTTGAGCGGAATTTTGGATCCAAAAGTGTCGCTTAAAGGCGGTTAAGTGCCTCATATCCGCCTTGTGAGGAAAAATTATGGTGCAAGTGCTTGAAAAAGTGCGCGTTATTTGAGCGCTAGAAGCAAAAAACGCAAGAAAACGTGCTTTTTGGCACTCCACCGTCTGTGCGAAGGAGTTCAGTCATCGCCGGGATTCCTCGTTCGCGCGCGGGTGACAACCATCACTCGACAGGGCCGATTGTGAATGGTACATTTCCGGTGACTTTTTGCCCGGCATTTTTCGAGGTCGCTATTTTCTATAGGTTTGAACAATTCTTAACGGCTTCAAACACAAATCGGGATCCGGGAGGACCAGTGACAGCACAGGTATGGGTCTATTTTTTTCTTGGAATAAGCGCACTACCATTGGGGGTGGCCGCGTTCTTTGCGCGGCAGTCCATTGTCCGTACCATCGGCGGACAGGCCTTGTGGAGGGGAGCAAAAGCAATCCAAGGTGGCGCAGATGCGTTTCTGGCGCACCGCAACAAGATCGCGTTAGCCTGCCTGGGCCTGCTGGTTCCCTCGCTGGCCTCTGCGCAGGGTGAACATGGCGGCGGCGAGGCGAATCTGGTGCTGCCGGACCTGTCGAGCGCAAGCTTCTTCGGCCTCAATGGTCATACGCTGCTGATGATCGGATTGATCTTCTGCGCGGGCGGTCTGCTCTTCGGCCTCGTGATCTATACACAGCTCAAAAACCTGCCTGTGCATCGCACCATGCGCGATATCTCCGAACTGATTTACGAAACCTGCAAAACGTACCTTGTGACGCAGGGCAAGTTCATCCTTCTTCTCTGGGCTTTTATCGCAGTCATCATTGCGCTGTACTTTGGCTGGCTCGCGCCAGTGCCGGGAAAATCGGTGGCAGTTACGCTGCCCATTATTCTGCTCTTCAGCGTGGTGGGTATTGCAGGCAGTTACGGGGTGGCGTGGTTCGGGATTCGCGTGAATACCTTTGCGAACTCGCGGACAGCTTTTGCGGCGCTGCGCGGCAAACCATATCCCGCTTATGCGATTCCCTTGAAGGCCGGCATGAGCATCGGCATGGCGCTGATCTCAGTTGAGCTGCTGATCATGCTGTTCATTCTTTTGTTCATTCCGCGAGATTACGCGGGAGCGTGCTTTATTGGCTTTGCAATCGGAGAGTCGCTGGGCGCGGCGGCGCTGCGTATTGCCGGCGGCATCTTTACCAAGATTGCCGACATTGGCGCCGATCTGATGAAGATCGTTTTCAAGATCAAGGAAGATGATGCGCGCAACCCGGGCGTCATTGCAGACTGCACGGGCGACAATGCGGGTGATTCCGTGGGACCCAGTGCGGACGGTTTTGAGACCTATGGCGTGACGGGCGTGGCTTTGATTACGTTCATTCTGCTGGCGGTCAAGGATCCCACGACGCAGGCGCAACTGCTGGTGTGGATCTTTGTGATGCGCGTGGCCATGCTGCTTTCAAGCGCTGTCGCTTACTTCCTGAATGCCGCAATTGCTCACGCGAGATACGCGAATGCTGACGACATGGACTTTGAGGTGCCGTTAACCTCGCTGGTGTGGATTACATCTGTCCTGTCCATTGCGCTGACCTACATTGTTTCGTACCTGATGATTCCAACTCTTGGAGACGGAACGCTCTGGTGGAAGCTGGCTTCCATCATTTCGTGTGGAACTCTGGCTGGCGCGATCATACCTGAGTTGGTGAAGGTCTTTACTTCGACCAAATCGGCCCATGTGCAAGAGGTTGTGACCTCCGCGCAGGAGGGTGGAGCATCGCTGGGGATTCTGTCGGGATTCGTGGCCGGCAATTTTTCGGCCTACTGGCTGGGGCTCAGCATGGTGGCGCTGATGGGAATGGGCTATTACTTCAGTACAGGACCTTCGATGATGTCACTGATGCTGGCTCCTGCGGTCTTCGCGTTTGGACTGGTCGCGTTTGGCTTCCTTGGCATGGGGCCGGTGACGATTGCTGTCGATTCGTATGGGCCGGTGACGGACAATGCTCAGTCAGTCTATGAGTTGTCACTGATTGAAAATGTTCCTGGCATTGAAGCGGAGTTGCAGAAGGATTTCGGCTTCCATGTGGATTTCGACAAGGCAAAGCACTGGCTAGAAGCTAACGATGGCGCGGGCAATACGTTCAAAGCTACGGCAAAGCCGGTGTTGATCGGCACGGCCGTGGTGGGTGCGACCACGATGACGTTCTCGATCATCATGGCCCTGACCGGCGGGCTGACTCACAGCGTACAGAACCTTTCACTGCTGCATGCGCCGTTCATGCTCGGGTTGATATCCGGTGGAGCCATCATCTATTGGTTCACGGGCGCTTCCACGCAGGCGGTCACCACGGGAGCTTATCGAGCGGTTGAGTTCATCAAGGCGAACATCAAACTCGAAGGCGTGGAGAAGGCGTCCGTCACGGACAGCAAGAAAGTGGTGGAAATCTGTACGAAGTACGCGCAGAAGGGAATGTTCAATATATTCCTGGCAGTCTTCTTCGCCACTCTTGCGTTCGCATTCATGGAACCGTTCCTGTTTATCGGCTACCTGTTCTCGCTTGCGATTTTCGGGTTGTACCAGGCGATTTTCATGGCGAATGCCGGCGGCGCATGGGATAACGCGAAGAAGGTGGTGGAGGTGGACCTGAAACAGAAAGGCACACCGCTGCACGACGCAACCGTGGTTGGGGACACGGTTGGCGATCCGTTCAAGGACACCTCGTCCGTGGCTATGAACCCGATTATCAAGTTCACGACGCTGTTCGGATTGCTCGCAGTGGAGCTTGCAGTCACGCTCAGCGCGGACAAACCGCGGCTGGCACATGCGCTGGCGGTTGTGTTCTTCCTGGTGTCAGTGTTTTTCGTGTGGAAGTCGTTCTACGGGATGAGGATTGATTCGAAGAGATAGAGAGTAGTAAGGAGAAAAGGCCCCTGCTTCGGCAGGGGCCTTTTTTTATTGGAAGGATTCAAGGCTGCGGAGCTGACGGCCTTCGGGATCGAAGTTGGCGGGGGCGAGCCAGGATTCGAAGGCTTGCTTTCGGGCGGGCCATTCTTTATCCAGCATGGTAAACCAGGCTGTGTCGCGGTTTTTGTTCTTGATGACCATGTGCTGCCGGAAGATGCCTTCGAAGGTGAAGCCTAGACGGGCAGCAGCGCGGCGGCTTGGTTCGTTCAATGCGTTGCACTTCCATTCATAGCGGCGGTAGCCGAGATCCTCAAAGACGTGGCGCGCCATGAGATACATCGCTTCCGTAGCGGCGGTGGTGCGTTGAAGCGAGGGTGAGAAGACGATATTGCCGACTTCAATGACGCCGTGGGCGGGTTCCATGCGGAGATAGCTGGCGATGCCTGCTGCCTGGCCTGTGGAGGCCGGGATCATGGCGTAGAAGAGGAAACCGGGTGCGGTTTGCTTGGCGGCAATAGCTGCGTGGAACGATGCTTCCTCCGCGAAGGGGCCGTCAAACATCCACTGCCAAAGTTCATTATGGCCACGGATAGCCTGCCATAAGGCAGCCGTATGCTTCTCCGCGTCCAGTGGCTCGAGGGTGATGGTGCGCCCGGTGAGAGTGACCGGGCGCGGAAGATCGGCGGGTTTCCAGTAAAGAGGATTTTGCTCGTGCACGAAATCAAGCCTAACAGCAGAAAGAACGCCTGGCCTGCTGTCAGACGCAGATTATGGATGAGGCGAAGTGCCGGCAGTCTGATCCGATAAGCGGTTTAATCCGTTCCACTTTTCCGTCAGATGCCTGTCCGCCAAGGCCTTGATGAAAACGCCCCCAACCACGCTGCGAGCCTGAAAGCCGACCTGCTTGCCCGTCTTCGTGTCAAACCAGTCGGTCAGCGGTACGCGGCTTGACGTTTCATTTGTCCATCGATACATGGGATCGATGATTGCATTGAACTGCTCGGTGTTGGATGCGAGCGTTGCAGTCCATACAGACCAGTCAAGCTTTGTGTAGTCGGCGCGATTGTCGAGCGGAAGACCGTATGTGTTGATCTTTCCCAGATAAAACGCAAGCTCAGCTTCGCGAACGGACTTTGGGAAGAGGTTGTAGCCGAGAATCTGGTCCCATACCAGGTTGTATTTCTGGCTCCAGGTGCCGGGGCTGTTAAATGCCAGCTTATAGTGATCGCCTTCGCGCGCCATCGAAATCCATTTTTCAGCCATGCTCTTTGCCGTGCGGCTGTAGTCCTTTGCAACCTCTTCATGACCTAGAAGATGAGCCAGGTCACCGTATGCGGCTAACGCATCAATGGCTTTGATGGAGAGATTGGAGTTGTGGGCAACGTGCCCGGCAAAGTCGTCAGTGGTCAGTTGATTCTCGGGATCGAGGCCTTTCTCTTTCAGATATTGAGCCCAGCTTGTGAGCTGCGGCCAGAAACGTTCCGCAAGATGCGCGTTGCCTTCAGCACGTGCCAGGGCATCGATAAGGATGAGCATGTTGCCGCTCTCTTCTACCGGCATCTGGTCCTCTTCTGTCTTTTCTCCGCCGCCGTACACCTGCCCGTTCGCAAGAGGGTATTGACCCAAATCATGCGGCGCAAAAGGGAACCGCCAACGCGCAAGTGCGGAGTATTCGAGTACGGGAAGCAGCTGCGCTTCGAGGAGCTTCGGCTGCAGGAAGAGGAAAAATGGCGCCGAGGGATACAGTACATCGACCGTCGCAATGCAGCCGTTCGAGAAGTTCTCTTTGGCAAACAGCATGGGATCGCCATTTGCGTCGGCAACAAGCTTATGTGCTGCAAGCGTCTGTCGATAAGACAGGATCGCGATGGCGGCGTAATGTTCTCCTCCGGCCCTGGTTAAGTCAGTTGTCAGTTCGGTGTCGAATGCCGTGCCGCGTTGCTCCAGAGTTGCGTATTGTTCCGCTGCCTGATCGAGCATTTGCTCAACAGGCATATTGTTACGCTGCCAGTAGGGCCTCAGATTTCGCTGCAGATATTGAATGGCATAGCTCTCTGTGTAGGAAACCAGCAGATGCCGCGCAACGGGCTGTGATCCTACCGAACCGAAGTCGAGGCTCGCAGCGAGGTGTGGGCTGTTCGATTCGGCAGGCTCCGGCATGTTCATCGAATCGCTTGCGGGCAAAGTTCCGTTCTCGACGAAGCTTTTCGAGTTGTCCGATGCAATTGAAGTCTTTGAATCTTCGTCTTTAGGAATTGCAAGATGAAAGTAGCCCCAATCAATGCGGAGATTGTCGCCGGAACGATTGAGGATATTCTGATCGCGAGAGCCAACGGAAAGCACATTCAACTGCGTGGTCTGGCTGCGGAGAAGCACAACACTCTGCGATCTGTCATTCACAGCAATCACCGGATCCACATCCAGAAGAATCGAAACCCGATGAGCCTGCTGATCCGTCGCTTGCACGCTCCAGGTGAGATACGTCACCGGGCGAGACAGGAGATCCAGATCGTTCATCATTGCAGGCGTAAAAAACGTAAGTTCCAGTTGCACGCCGTTCTGACGAAATTGGTACCGGGTGTGCGTGGGTGTGACGGATCGGGATGTTTGCTCCATTGCAGGAACTGAGTCGGGCCTGCGTCCCATAAAGCGGAAGGCTTTTCCGTCGATACGCGCCAGGCCTGCGATTGGTTGTGGCGCGCCGGTCCAATGCGAGGTATCCGATCCAGTGAGCTGATCCGTCTTGGACCAGATGCTGAAGTAAGGATCGTGTGCGATAAGCGGCGTTGCCGGTGGTCTTTGCTGGGAGGAGGCAGAATAACTTCCGAGGCAAAACAGGAATGGACAAATCAGAAATCGCACTACGAGCTTCATCAGAACTCCCTTGAAATCTATAACCTTGAAAGGTGCTTACCTGCCGTTGTGGAGGCAAGACTCAACTACTCTGCGGAAATGCAGTAATACGCAGCTTGGCAGTGGCATAAGGAATCAGTGTAATTGTCTCTTCAGGCTCACTGGTTTTCACCGGGCTCTGTGGCACGGGATCTGCGACGCCATCTTCTGCTCGCCATTCGTTTAAGCGGCGCGCCTTAACTTGGAGTTGAACGGGAGCGCGACGGCGTGTGAAAGCTGCCTCGCCGATTTCACTCTCAGTTAATGCGATGCTTTTCTCGGGAGAGTTCGCATCCAGGCTTAGCGCGTAGTTCCATGGGCCGGCAGGAAATACCTGCCAATCGGCTGTCATTCCGCGGTCGCGCAGTTTTACCCAGCTCTCACTGATGCCGTAGGAGAAGACGAGCGGTCCGCGCTCGATGACCGCGGAGTTGTTGAACCATCGCGAGATGCGTGGAGCCATCGGGAAGGTGATCTCTACTCGATCTCCGGATTTCCATGTGCGTTCTATATGCGCGAAGGAAGAGGGAGAAGGCTGGGCTATCTGCTGGCCGTTTACGCTGATTGTTGTTCCTGCAGCCCAGGCTGGGATGCGTAGCTGGAGCGGAAAGCTAAGCGGAGAAGTGGGGTTGACTGAGAGCTGTACACGGCCACGGAAGGGATAGTCGGTTTCTTCCGTGATATGGACGGGGGTGCCGCGAAGGATGGTGCGGACTTCACAAGGCGCATAGGCTACTGCTGCCAGTCCGTCGTGCTCCTCCGAATTTTGCGCTCCTGAGAGCATGAATAAGCTGTTCGTAAATTTAGGCCAGCCCTGATGGAAGTTTGCGGTGCAGCAGCCGAAGTTCGGCTCCAGGCCATACAGATTGGATTCGGGCCCGTCGGTTGTCCATGGCTTGTGGTGCAGGCTGCATTCCACCTGATTGGGTTCCTGGTTGTACTGGTGGGCCCACATGTCGTCACTGAAGGTGCCGGGCAGGGCATTGAAGGCAAGCCGTTCCAATCGATCGCCCAGCGATGGATCGCCGTTGATGGCGAGGCTTTGCTCCAGCGAGAACATGTATTCGACAACAGTGCAGAGTTCCGACCCTTGCGACGGGCTTTGGCCTGCAAGATGTTCATCACAGGAGAACATGCCGTTTGGCAGTCCATGGTAGCGGTGCAACTCGTCGATCATTTTGAGAACTGAAGCCCGGTCTGCGACATTTCCTGAGATAAGCGACCAGACTGGCCCGGTCTTGATTGCCTGGCCGTTGTTGACTCCGTGAGTGGCAAGGGCGAGGTCCTTGAGGCCGTTTCCTTCAGAGAGATGCAAATACTCCGCGGTAATTTTCTGCTTGTAGGGAAAGGATTCAAACTCAGCAATCCAGCCATAGCCTTGTTGATGCAGCAGCTTTGCAAGATCCAGCAGATAGGCTTCTCCCGTGCGGTTGTAGAGCCAGATCACGCTGAGTACATTATCCTGCCAACGAAATTTTCCCCAGTCGCGCAGGGGGCGGGCAGGCAGAGTTGCAAGCTGGTAACGGAAATACCTGTCCATGACAGGAATGATTCTGGGGTCGCCGGTCAGCTCATGATATTGCGTGAGGGCTTTCAACATGACCATGCGTGGCCACCAGTCCTCATTCGACTTGGGGCCGATCATGCCATTGTCGGACTGATTTGTGAGTGTCCAATCGACGAACTTCTGCGCCTTTGCTTTGAGAGTTGCGTCGTCGAGCAGCCACGCGAGCGGAATTAAGCCGTCCATAAAGTAGGGGCCGCGCTCCCAGGACTCGCCATTTCCTCCAAGCCAGCCGCTGTTCGGTCCCACATCGGCCCAGGTTTCATCGAGGTGTCCTCCAAGCCCGTCTGCCTGAATGCGGAGCTGCCTTTGCAGCCAACCGCGCGCGTGGATGGACCCTGCAGGCAGAGGGTAGAATGCTGCCGCCGAAAGCGGTGCACGATTCTTGATTGGTTGAGACGGTTTGTTATCGGGAGCGGAGGTCGAAGCGCTGAGAAGAAACCTGGCGCTGGTGGATGTAGACGCCAGACCAAGAAGGCTCGCTGCACGGAGGAATTGACGGCGAGTCGCTAGAGAGGAAGACTGCATTTGCTTCGAGTGCTCCTATTTCATGCTATCTGAGGAGATACTTCATGGCGTTCGCTCAGTGCTTTAATAGCGCGCCGAGCAGAACAGAAAGACCATTCCATGCGATCTGCACACCGATGCATAAGAGGATGAAGGCCATCACGCGCAGGATTCCATGCGCCGTGGGCTCGGAAACTTTTTTTGTGATTTTTCCGGCGTAGGCGTAGCAGAAATACACGACCACACTCAGCACGATGATGGCAACGAAGAGAACGACGTGGCGGAGGACAGTGTCCTCGATGCTGTTCCCGGAAAAGCGAGCGCCGAGTGTCAGGAGCACGACGAGCGTGCCGGGGCCGGAGGTTACTGGAAACGTTAAAGGATAGAAGGCCTTTGCCTGGAGATTTTGCAGACCATCTCCCGAAGAAATATCGGCTTCTTCGCGCTTGTCCTGAGTCGTCGCCGTGGAGTCGGGCTCATTTAACACCGACCATCCGATGGCGGCGATGACAATACCACCGGCTACCTGAACGATGGGCAACGAGATGCCAAAGAAGTTGAGTATGGTGGAACCGAGAAGTTCGAAGATTCCAAGGAAGATCACATTGTTGATCGCGATCCTTCGCGCGAGCGACCGGTAGGCGGCAGGCGGAAGTTCTCCAACCAACCCCAGGAACACAAGTGCCGAACCAAAAGGGTTGATGATGGGAAGCAGTGCACTAAAGGCGATCAAAAATGAGTTCCAGAGCTGCAACCAGGCTTCCTCCATGAATCATCCTAATGGCTGGTCGTGCGTACGGATCAGCAAAAAATATGGACCGCGCAGGTTTCCATCGCGGGGTTGGCCTAATCGGCCGGTGTGGCGTACAGTGATCACGGATAGCTCGTTGTCCGTCAATCAAAATAGCGAAGATTCCTTGAGGAGATTTCATGCAGGTTCGCGGATATAAACGCCCTCTTTACATTCTTCCTTTCGATCATCGCGGTTCGTTTGAGAGCGGGATGTTTCACTGGCATGGTGCGCTCACCGACGAGCAGACTGCGCAGATTGCTGCGGCCAAGCAGGTGATCTACGACGGCTTCAAAGCTGCTCTTGCTGGCGGCGTGCCTACGGAAAATGCTGGAATCCTTACCGATGAACAATTTGGCGCGGCGATTCTGCGCGATGCTGCGGCCAGTGGATATCACCTTGCCTGCCCGGTAGAAAAAAGCGGGCAGGAAGAATTTGATTTCGAATATGGCAATGACTTTGCGGCGCATATAGAGGCTTTCAAGCCAACGTTTGCCAAGGTGCTTGTTCGCTACAACCCTGACGCCGATCCGGAGCTGAATCAGCGCCAGGCTGCTCGCTTGAAGCAGCTTTCGGATTACCTTGCGCAGGCGAATCGCAGTTTGTTTATGTTTGAGCTGCTTGTGCCTGCGGAAAAGTCTCAGCTTGATACGGTGAATGGCGATAAGAAGGCTTATGACCTGCAGCTGCGTCCAGCGCTGATGGCCCGAGCCATTCAGGAATTGCAGGATGCAGGTGTTGAGCCTGATATCTGGAAGATTGAAGGGCTTGACCGACGCGAGGACTGCGAGAAGATGGTGGCTACTGCGCAACGCGATGGACGCGATGCGGTGGGATGCATCATTCTTGGACGCGGCGAAGACGAGCAGAAGGTGCGGGAATGGTTGACTACGGCTGCTGCTGTGCCGGGCTTCATTGGCTTTGCGGTTGGACGGACGGATTTCTGGGATCCGCTGGTGGCATGGCGTGATGGCAAGCAATCGCGCGAGGCTGCGGTTTCGCAGATTGCCGGACATTACAGCGAATTTGTGAAGATCTTCGAAGAGGCCCGCGGAAAGAGTGCGGCCTAGCGCGTGAGTGCGCGGTACTCCAACAACATCTGGATGCGCCAGCGCAGGATCATGCCGAAGGCCAGGATGAAGAAGAGGCCGCCTGTTTGCTCCAGCGTCATGACGGAGTCAAGATAACTGCGCGCGAGAAAGCGGATTAACGCGAGTGCGACGATCACAATGAAGAATGCGGCGGAGCGATGCATCATGATGGTGTCGCCGCTGCGGACGAGCTTTGACGTGGCTACCAAGGGCCATGCCAGCAGAAGTGCGCCGGCGAGAAAGGCTATGCCGGCCCATGCCCAGGGCACACGAAACGCCGGCACGAGGAACATGCAGAAGCCGGTGGACATGCCTAGTGGCGGGATGACGATTTTGCGCACGGTGACGGCTGTGCGGCCTTCACGGATGCGCCAGGCCATGACTCCAGCAAGGCCGACGAGAGAAACGATTGCAGTAAACCAGATGGAATGCGTGTTGAACATCACTTTCTAATCTAAGGCACGGTGCTGGTTTCGCGTTCTCAGTTGCGTTTCACAAGCGTTGCCTGCAATCATCGCTGCGCAGCCTTTACAGCTTAGAACCGGAGCTTATTTCTCATGCACATTCGTCTTGCAATGCTTGCTGCGATTTTTATTACAACAGTGTGCTCTGCTCAGCAAACAGGATGGCAGCCTGCGCCGGGCCATAAGCAGATTCCTATCTGGCCGAATGGAGTTCCGGGCGGCACTGCTGCCAATATGCCGGCGGAAGTGGATACTACGACGCCGAAGATGCCGCTGATTGCGGGCAAGCCTCTTATTCATCTTGGCAATGTCTCCGTGCCTACGATAACTCTGTACAAGCCTGCGAAACAGGCAGGGGCGGTGCCTGCTGTTGTTGTGTTTCCGGGCGGTGGTTATCAGATTCTTGCTATCGACCTGGAGGGGACTGAGGTTTGCGACTGGCTGAATAAGGCGGGGATTGCCTGTGTTCTGCTGAAATATCGTGTGCCGAATACCGGGCCTTATCCGAAGTCGCCGGCGGCACTGCAGGATGCGCAGCGCGCGGTGGGACTGGTTCGCCAACATGCGGCGGAGTGGGGGATTGATCCCAAGCGTGTGGGGGTGCTTGGCTTCTCGGCGGGCGCGCATCTGGCTGCTGCGCTCAGTACGCATTATGACAAGCGGCTTTATGACGGTGTGGATGCGGCCGATCAGCTTTCGTGCCGTCCGGACTTTGCGGTGATTGTGTATCCCGGATATCTAGCTATTGCCGATCAGGGGATGAAGACGAATGACGATATCAAGCCCACTGCGCAGACGCCGCCAAGCTTTATTGTGCAGGCGGAGGACGATACGGTTCATATTGAGAACGCAACCAACTACTTTCTGCAGTTGAAGCAGGCTGGAGTTCCGGCGGAGCTGCATATTTATGCCGAGGGCGGTCACGGGTATGGATTGCGGCGTACCACGCTGCCCGTTACTGCGTGGCCGCAGCTTGTGGAGACGTGGCTGCATACGATAGGGATTGTGCATCCATAGGGCGGGGCTGATGCGCTTTGCTGTTGTCACCATTTCGGATCGTTGTTCGCGGGGGCTGATGACCGATACTGCCGGTCCGGCGGCGGCGGCGCTGCTGCGTCAGCAATGGGCTGATGCTGCGATTGAGGCTGCATTGCTGCCGGATGATGAGGATGCGATTGTTGCGCTGCTTGAGCGGCTGGCGTCCGATGGCGTTGCGATGGTGCTTACTGTTGGAGGTACTGGCTTTGGTCCTCGGGACCGGACGCCGGAGGCTACGCGGCGTGTGATGGATCGTGAGGCTCCTGGGTTGGCTGAGGCTATGCGGGCTGGTGGGGTGAGGCAGACTCCATATGCGTGGCTATCGCGTGGAGTTGCGGGACTGAAGGGACGTACGCTGATTGTGAATCTGCCGGGGAGTGAGCGGGCGGTTGAGCAAAGCCTGGGATCGATTCTGGCTTTGCTCAAACATGCGCTGGAAGTGATTGCCGGTGGGCAGGAACATCCTTAGTTCAGGAACATTGTGCGGTAGAGGGTGTCGCGCTGGACTGGCTTGAAGCCGGCGTCGCGGATGATGCGGCGGAGTTCTTCTTCCGTGGTGCAGTTGCTGGTGCCTGCGGCTTTTACTACGTTTTCTTCGAGCATTACGGAGCCTACGTCGTTGCCGCCAAAGTGGAGGCCCAGCTCCAAGACCTTCAGGCCTTGCGTTACCCAGCTTGCCTGTACGTTGTCAATGTTGTCTAAGTACAGGCGCGAGATGGCGAGGACCTTGAGGTATTCGACTGACGTGGCTTCATCCCAGCCGCGGCCGCCTAAGGCTGTGTGGCCGGGTTGGAAGCTCCAGGGGATGAAGGCGGTGAAGCCTCCGGTTTCTTCCTGCAGATTGCGGACTACCTCGAAGTGGTTGATGCGCTGATCGAAGGTTTCGCCTACACCGAACATCATGGTGGCGGTGGTGCGCATGCCTAGCTGGTGGGCGGTGCGGTGGACGCTTACCCAATCTTCGGTGCGGCACTTGAGGCGGGCGATGCGTTTGCGGACGTCGTCGTCGAGAATTTCTGCGCCGCCGCCGGGGATGGAATCAAGGCCGGCATCGCGGAGGCGGGCGATGGTGTCGCGGAGGCTTAGCTCGCTGTACTCGGCGATGGCTAATACTTCTGAAGCTGAGAGGCAGTGCAGCCAGATCTGCGGGAAGCGCTGCTTGATGCCGGTGAAGAGGCGCTCGAACCAATCGATCTTGAGGTCAGGGTGGATGCCGCCCTGCATGAGCACGCCTGTGCCGCCCATCTCTACTGTTTCTGCGATCTTTTCGTAGATTTTCTCGAATTCGAGGATGTAGCCTTCGGCGGCCTTTGGCCCTTTGAGCGGGCGGTAGAAGGCGCAGAAGGTGCAGTACTCGGTGCAGAAGTTGGTGTAGTTGATGTTGCGGTCAATGATGTAGGTGACTACTTGCTCCGGGTGCAGACGGCGGCGAAGCTGGTCCGCCTCCATGCCCAGGCCGATGAGGTCGGGCGAGTTGAAGTAGTCGAGAGCCTGTTCACGCGTGATCGGCATATTGAGATTCTAACAACTTAACGGGTATGGTTAGCGGCCCTTGCGGAAGAGGAAGAGGCCGCGGCCTTCTACGGGCGATTTGCGGGTGCGCGAGAGGTTGGAAGCGGTGGATACGCCGCCGAAGAGTACGAAGAAATCGAGAAACGCGCGCCAGAAGCTTTTCTTCTCGGCCTTCTCAGTCTTCTCAGTCATGGGGTGCCTCTGTCTTATGTTACTTCGATTCGGCGATGCGGCGGAGGGTCGCGAAATATGGGGGGATTTTTTCGGCGCGGCGACGGTGAATGGCTTTGAGTCTTCGGCTACGGCTGCGGCTAAATTCAACGCAGCACATCTCAAAAGCTACCTGCAAAATCACAAGGAATAGCTCGCCGAGAACTTCGAGAAGCATGTCCATTGTGAGAGATACGGGAGATTTGCAGGTCTGGTTCACATTGGTCGGGGCAAATTTCCCGGCCTCACGACTTTTTATCGACTTTGCATCGACTTTTCACCGATGATTTTTGAGGTAATTATCGTCATAAATTATTGATATTAAACGAGTTATATTGAATCTTGCGGTGGATTTTCGTGGGAGGGGGGTGGGGGGTGTGTTTTTGGGAGCCGAATTGAGGATTTCTGCTCCGCCGGAGTGTGGAGGGAGTGTTATCCCAGGTCTCCAAAATCGGGAGACCTGGGGCACCCAGATTGGAGAGAGATGTAGTCCCCGGTCCCCAAATGCGAGGGACCGGGGGCACCCGGCAATGTGTAAAGGATCTCCAAAAACAAAATGCTAACCATCTCTTGAAACTTGACATCGGGAGACCTGGGGCACCCGGCGGCGGTGTTTACTACTTAATTACAGACAGTGGTTACCGAAATAAATATAAAAAATTTGCGCTTTCGCTTGTAAGTGATTCATTCCATTTCGGTTGATGGCGATTTTTTGCGTGTTTTTGAGTGTTCGCCTTTTGTATGCTTTTTGCGAATTATGGGCGAAACGCGTTTTTGGTGGTGCGAGGTGCTGGCTGCGGCGTGCTTGACATAAACGACCTCCCGGAAGGTGCCTGAAATGCAAAAGGCCCGGTCGTGTGGACCGGGCCTTTGCCTGCTGATTTAAGTAGAGCACAAAAGGGGTTAATTAGGTGAAAACTATTTTGAAAAAAATTTGCGGCAGCCTGGCTTAATTTCGCGAGCCGCTTATCTCTACTTTGGAGCCGGGGGTTAGCTTGAGGGCTGCTGCTGCGGCACTGTCCGGTGAGAGGGGAGACTCGTTCTTGAGGATCTGTAGCGTGGCGGGCGGCAATGGCTTGTTTGCGTTGGCGAGGAGGATGCTTACCTGCCACATTTGTGCCGGGGTCAGGATTCCCTTGAAGGCCGGCATGCCGGTGAGGCGGATTCCGTTTTCTACCTTCCAGTAGGTTTCGCCGAGGGAGTCGTCGCTGACGCCTACGTCGGCTTTGCCGTGCTTTTCCCAGAGCTGCGGGGCGCCGGGGTACATGTGCGTTCCGAAGCGCGAGGGCTGGCTGTGATAGCCGTGGCATGCGGCGCACTCCTGCGCGTAGATGTGCGCGCCGGCGACGAAGCTGTCTTCATCGGCGTTTACCGGCGGCTTGGTGACCTGTTCGAACTCGATACGCGTTTTGAGCGGGATGGTGGTGGCGTCGCGCTCGAAGGGAAGCGGCTTGTCCGTTACCGAAACGGGCGGGCGGCCGTACTTGAGATAGCCCAGCGCTGCCGCTGGAACGAGGATGATTCCGATCAAGATGCCCAGCAAGACGCGCCCCATAGTTTGCCTCCGGATTGGCTTCTTTTGGCGCGCTGTGCGCCGCAGGAAGGCACTTCAGGAGGAATATCGGCTGGAGCGGGGTATTCTGCACTGGATTTGTGGCGGGCTGCACTCTATTCCCGGCGCGGTGCGTCCAATCCAAAGCCCGCCTCAAGGTGATTTAATAGTGAGGAAGAGTCTTTTACCGACAACAACAGGATCACTTCGCTTGAAGTGTGTTCCCGCAATTTTGTAGAGGAAGCCCAAAACCGATGTTTTCTTTTCACCGTTTCACTCTTGCGCTTGCGCTCTCAGCATGTGCAGCGCATTTCGCTCTTGCCCAGGATTCCAGCTCCAGCAGCTCAGCCCAACAGGCACCGCAGCAGCCGGCGGCTCAGCAGGCACCGGCCAATCCGAACCAGGGGGCTGTGAGCGTGCAGGCACGCCTGAAGGCTCGCCGGGAACAGCGCCGCGCACAGGCCATTCGCGATGTTTACTCTCATCTGTATGACGCCAGCACGAGCATGGGTTATTTGCGCTGGACGCCGGGACCCAACCTGCAACGCGTAACGCTTTATGCCTGGGACGTGGCTGTGACCCGCTACTACGGCGAGAAGCTGGGCGTTACTTTTGATGGCCGCGGCTACTATGGTTCGCCGTTTGTGGGCATTGGCGGGCCGAGCAACTCGGGAGTTACGAATCCGGCGATCAGCATTTACTCGTTTATGGCTGGACCTACGTACCGGTTTATCCGGGAGCCTAGGTATGCGGTTTCAGGCCGTGTGCTGGCGGGGTATGCGCAGGGCAACTTCTCTGGCGATACGAATGGGTTTTCGCCGCAGTCGCTTGGCCTGTATCCGGATGGCGGGGCGTTCATTATTTCAGCATCAGCGCCGCTGGATTACCACGTAACGCCGGGGATCAGTTTGCGGATAGCGCCGGAGTATGTGGCTACTACCTTTGGATCGACGATGCAGAACAGCCTTGGGTTTACGGGCGGGTTTGTGTTTCGGTTTGGAAAGCAGTAAAGGCAGGGAGTAGGGAATAGGGAGTAGGGAGTAGGAACCAGGGAATAGGGACTAGAGACTAGGGACTAGGGACTAGTCAAGCAGAAGCTGGTGCTTCCTGTTCACTCTTGATCAAGGCTGGAGATAGATCGGGCGCAATCAGTGAATGGCTGATTGCGCCCGATGTGTTTCTACTGCCTATTCCCTATTCCCTACTGCCTGCCTTTTCATTGCAGTATTGGGATGCCTGCTATGCGGTGCTGCCACTCTGCTGGGCCCGTGTTGTGGACGCTGGTGCCTTTGGTGTCTACGGCAACTGTGACCGGCATGTCTTTTACTTTGAACTCGTAGATGCCTTCCATGCCGAGGTCATCAAAGGCAAGGCGCTTGGAGGACATGATGGCTTTGGAGACGAGGTAGGCTGCTCCGCCTACGGCCATGAGATAGACTGCGCCGAATTCCTTGATGGCCTCAATGGCGGTGGGGCCGCGCTCGGCTTTACCGACCATGCCGAGGAGGCCTGTTTCGGCGAGCATCTGGCGGGTGAATTTATCCATGCGGGTGGCGGTGGTGGGGCCGGCGGGGCCGATGACTTCTTCGCGGACGGCGTCAACGGGGCCGACGTAGTAGATGAAGCGGTCGTTGAAGTCTACGGGGAGTTTTTCTCCGCGGGAGAGCATGTCGGTCATGCGCTTGTGGGCTGCGTCGCGGCCGGTGAGGAGCTTGCCGTTTAAGAGCAGGACTTCGCCGGGCTTCCAGGTGGCGGCTTCTTCGCGGGTGACGGTGTCGAGGTTGACGCGTCTGGCTCCGTGCACGTCATAGGTTAGCTTGGGCCAGTCTTCGATGTTGGGCGGGTCGAGATAGACGGGGCCGGAGCCGTCGAGGACTACGTGCGCGTGGCGGGTGGCGGCGCAGTTGGGGATCATGGCTACGGGCAGGTTGGCGGCGTGGGCTGGGGTGTCGAGGACTTTTACATCGAGGACGGTGGTGAGGCCGCCGAGGCCCTGTGCGCCGATGCCGAGGCGGTTGACCTTGTCGTAGAGCTCGACGCGGAGCTTTTCTGCGGTGGTAACGGGGCCGCGGGCGATGAGGTCCTGTATGTCGATGGGGTCCATGAGGGACTGCTTGGCGAGGAGCATGGCTTTTTCTGCGGTGCCGCCGATGCCGATGCCGAGCATTCCGGGCGGGCACCAGCCTGCGCCCATGGTGGGGACGGTTTTTAGAACCCATTCGACGATGGAGTCGGAGGGGTTGAGCATGGCGAATTTGCTTTTGGCTTCTGAGCCTCCGCCTTTGGCGGCTACGGTGATGTCGACCTTGTTGCCGCGGACGAGCTCTATGTTGACGACGGCGGGGGTGTTGTCCTTGGTGTTTTTGCGGGCGCCTGCGGGGTCGGCGAGCAGGGAGGCGCGGAGCGGGTTGTCGGGGTCGAGATAGGCTTTGCGGACGCCGGAGTCGACCATGTTCTGGAGGTCGAGGAGTTCTTCGCCGGGGGCGGCTTCGAAGCGGACGTCCATGCCGATTTTGAGAAAGACATTGACGATGCCGGTGTCCTGGCAGACGGGGCGATGGCCTTCAAAGCACATGCGGCTGTTGATGAGGATCTGCGCCATGGCGTCTTTGGCTGCGTGCGACTGCTCTCGCTCGTAGGCTTTGGCGAGGCTGGTGATGTAATCGACTGGGTGGTAGTAGCTGATGTACTGGAGTGCGCCTGCTACTGTGGCGATGAAATCCTGTTGCTTGATGACGGTCATTGCGTGATGCTCCCTCTATATTGGAGACACCACTAGGGTAAAGTATGCCGGCATGACTTGTCGGTGGTGCGGAGAGATTGAGGAGACCGGCCGTGAAAAATTGTTTCGTGATAGCACTTTTCTGCGTTGTTATTGGCGCTATGACAGGAGCGACGACTGTTCATGCACAGCATATGAATGCTTCGGATGGTCCGTGCCGCGACGCTGCCGCAACGACAGATTTAGTGAATTGCTTCTCTTCAGCTCTCAAGAAATCGGATGCCGATCTGAATAAGCTATACCAGCGAGTGCAGACTGTTGTGGAAGGAGATCAGCTTACAAAATTGAAAGCTGCGCAGCGACTTTGGATGCAATTTCGAGATGCAAATTGCGACGCTGAATATGAGTTGTATAGAGGCGGCAGCGCCGCGCCTGGCGTTAAACTCGCGTGCCTTGAAGCGGTCACACGACATCGAACCGAAGAACTGAATGTGATGTACGGTTGGAGATTGGATAAGTGGGGCAAATAGCACAAATTCTATTTGCCCCGCTTTTTCGATAGCTGAGAGGTTACTGAAACAGGGTCAAGTCGATGGAGTTGGCCATGGCGGCGTAGCCGGGGTCTTTGGGGTGGAGGTGGTCGCCGCTGTCGTATTGTGGGGCGAAGACTTGCGGGTTGGAGGGGTCGCTGGTGGCTTTGTCGAAGTCTACTGTGCCGTCGAAGATGCCGCTGGTTAGGATCCAGTGGTTGAGTGCCTGGCGGATGGCTTCGCCTTTTTCTGTGAAGTAGCCTGCGCCTTTGTAGGGTGTGAGGGTGGCGCCGATGACTTTGATTCCGTGCTCGTGGGCGCGGGCTACTAGCTGCGCGAGGCCCTGCTCGAGGTCTTCTGCGGTGAGCTTGTAGTCGGGGCGATTGGGGTTGTGCAGGCCGCCGATGTCGTTGATGCCTTCGAGGATGATGACGTACTTTACGCCTGCCTGGGAGAGCACGTCGCGGTCGAAGCGGGCCATGGAGTTTTGTCCGATGCAATGGATGAGGATGCAGTTGCCGCCTATGCCCTGGTCGAGGACGGAGAGGTTTGCGGTGGCGGGATTTTGCTGGAGGCGTGTTGCGAGATAGTCGGGCCAGCGGTGGTTGGAGTTCTCGGTGACGTATGCGCCGTCGGTGATGGAGTCGCCGAAGGCTACTACGGCGGCTTGTTTGGGCGCGGCTTCTACGTCTACGCCTTTTACGAAGTACCAGGATTGCGTGAGGACGGGCGCGGTGAGCGAGGCTTCGCGGACGTGGTTGCCGGGGAGGATGTAGTTGTCCTGCTGGGCGCTGGAGTGGACGGTGACGTCGCTGATCTGCTGGAGGGGCAGATAGAGGCTGATGGCGAGGTCAGTGAATGCGGCGGTGGCCATGGGGACCGGATCGGAGAGCGCCTGCGCGCCGGGAGGGATGACGATGGAGGGCGAGCCGCCGAAGGTGAGGTCGTGCTGCGAGGCGGGGTCGATGCTGCTGGTTCCGGTGCTGGCGGCGATGGAGGCTGCGCCGATGCGTAGTGGCTCGATGCCGAATTCATTGGTGAAGCGCACGCGGAGCTGCTTGCCGGCGATGGAGGTGTGTACTACGTTGCGAAGGGTGGAGTCGACGAGTGTGGGGACGGTGTGCCAAGGGTCGCCGTCAAAGGGCGAGGTGGCCCATGTGCCTACCCACGGGGTGGGAGCCGGTTTTGGAGATTGTGCGGAAAGGGTGCCGGCGGCTATGAGAAGCAAAGCAAGGGTGCGGATACGCATTATGGCGGATGGTCCTCCTGAGGGAAGGTCCATGATACATGGCGGTTATACGGCTGGCCGTAAATCGGTGTGCCGGAAGTCATCGCCTTTGAAGAGGATGGGCTCGCGCTTGTCTTTGGCGAGGGCGTAGCTGAAACAGTCTCCGTAATTGAGGCCGGCTTTGTGGCCGCTGCCTTTGCCGAAGTTGTTGTAGGCCTGGCGGGCGATTCTGGCCTGGGTTTCGGTGACTGGTTCGATGACGATGCCGAGTTGCTTGATCAGTTCATCGATTGCCATGCTCATGGCTGGATTTTTGCGCGTGTCGATGACGATGGACAATTCAAAAAATGTAGCAGCAGAAATCCTTAGATGTTCTGCTTCATTCAGAAGCTTTTTGAAGTGCGGAGCTTCCGGTTCCTGTTTCAAGACCGCGACAATCGCCGATGAATCGATAATCACAATGGCAGTCCTGTTTCTTTATCGAAGAGCAAATCCCCTATTTTGTCGGAGGGCGGCAGATCTTTGAGCAGCGGGGCTGTCCACTTGGTGAGTTCATCCAGCCACTCCAGACGGCCCTCACGTTTTTCTGCCTCATTGTCCCGCTCCAGCCGCTCTTTGAGCGCGACTGTGACCGCGACTGTGAGACTCTCGCCTTTACGCTTCGCCAATTCCCGGGCCAGTCGCTCGGTTTCTGCATTCTTGAGGTTCAGCGCCATATTTCCACCATTCCACCTATTCTTTCCACCATTCTACCTTTTATGGATTCATTCCGTCTATTGATCTATCTACTAAGCTAGATACATGCCACATTTTCCGCCTGACTCTGTTCCTGATGCTGCGCCGCATGCTCCGCCGGTTCCGGCGGGGGCGGAGACTCTCTACGACCTGCTTGTGATTGGCGCGGGGCCTACGGGGCTGGCCTGCGCGATTGAAGCGCAGCGCGCGGGTTTTCGGGGTGTGCTGGTGGATAAGGGATGCGTGTGCAACTCGCTCTTTCATTACCCGTCGCACATGACATTTTTTACTACCTCCGAGCTGCTGGAGATTGGCGATATTCCGTTTCCCAGCCCGAATGCCAAGCCCAATCGCAATGAGGCGCTGGAGTACTACCGCAAGGTGGCGGCGCATTACAACCTCGATATTCGCCAGTATCACCGTGTGGAGCGTGTCTCGGGCGGAGATGGCAATTTTTCTGTGCATGTTGTGGATCGATTTGGGCGCGAGAGTGTACTTGTGGCGCGCAAGCTTGCGATTGCTACGGGTTACTACGATCTGCCGAATTACATGGATATTCCCGGCGAGGAGCTGTCGAAGGTTCACCATTACTACGATGATCCGCATCCTTACTTCGGCATGGATGTGCTGGTGATCGGCGGGAAGAACTCGGCGGCTATTGCTGCGCTGGAGCTGTGGCGTCATGGGGCGCGGGTGACGCTGGTTCATCGCGGACCTGCGATTCATCGCCATGTGAAGTACTGGATCAAGCCGGATATTGAAAATCGAATCAAGAATGGCGAGATTGCAGCGTACTTCGACTCGACGACGACGGAGATTACGCCGGATTCTGTGACGCTGGAGACTCCGGCAGGCCGCGTGGTTCTTCACAACGACTTTGTTTTTGCGCTGACGGGCTATCGTCCGGATTTTAGTTTTCTGGAGAGCATGGGCGTCCGCTTTGAGGGGCCGGACAGCCTGCCGGTCTGCGATCCGGATACGCTGGAGAGCAATGTTCCGGGCATTTACCTGGCGGGGGTGATTGTGGCGGGTGCGCGGACGAATGAAATTTTTATTGAGAACGGGCGCTTTCACGGGAGACAGATTGCGGGCGCACTTGTGCTAAGCTTAGCCGCGCACAAGTGACTCAAGGGAATATGGGTGAACCACACTCAATTTATTACACTTGTTGCGTGAGTCGAACGCTAGTTGGTACACGCTGAAGGGTTGGGACGGATGCACTGGTGGCCGAGGACGATTCGATGGCAGATGATGCTGAGTCTCGTTCTCATTGAGACGCTGTCGATTGCACTCTTCACGTTTCTGCTGGTGGATTACCTGCAGCACCGGCTTACCAGCCGAGTTCAGTCTCGTCTTCAAAGCCAGACGACGTCTCTTTCGCAGGAAGCGGAGCAGCCCTTTCTCGATCATCGCCAGGACCTGGCGGATCTTGCGGTGCGATTGCAGGCGGGCTTTGGCAGCGTGGCTCATGCGGTCATTACCGATCCCAATGGGAAGGTGCTTTTTACCAGTGAGGGCGACCCGGCGAAGCATCCGCTGACTGCAGAAGAGCTGGCAGAGATCAAACGGATTCAGACGATTGCCCCGGAAGCCACTTATGTTTTCAAGTTTGGCAATGGACGGCAGGAGGGTGTGCATTGCATTTGCAACGGGACTGCTGTGCTGGGCTACGCGTGGGTGGAGAGCAACCACAAATGGGACGAGGAGCAGGTCTCTTTCGTTCTGCGCGCCTGCGTGCTGTTTGGCCTGGGCTGGATTCTGCTTTCGAGCATCCTGGTGTGGCTGGTGGCCAGGCGTTTCTCGCAGCCGCTGACGCTGCTGCATGAGGGGACGCGCTCCCTGATGTCGATGCCGCAGGGGAGCGGAAATTTTCCGTTGCCGGTTACGGGAAAGAATGAGTTTGGCGATCTGATTATCGCTTTCAATCGCATGGTTGCTTCCATAGCTGAGCAGCGCGCGGGATTGAGCGATACTCTTTCTCTGCTTGATTCCATGCTGGCCAATGCTCCCATCGGGCTGGCGTTTGTCGATCGCAATCTTCGCATTGTTCGGGTGAACCAGGTATTTGCGACCATGACCGGCGTGCCGTTGAGCCGCCACCTGGGGCGCACTGTGTCTGCCATTATGCCGGCAGATGCAGCGGCGAAGCTGGAAGAAGCGTTTCAGCAGATTGTCGATCAGAAGGTTTCCAGTATTGAAGTGGAACTGACTGGCGTGGGCGTCACACCGAATCGCGACTGGACCTGGCTGGTGAGTGTGTACCCGGTGCTGACGAGCCCGGACCATGTTCGATGGGCGGGCATGATTGTGCGCGATGTGAGCGAGCGGGTGCGTGCCGAGGAGACGCTGCGCAAGACAGAGAAGCTGGCGGCTACGGGACGCCTGGCGGCCTCCATTGCGCATGAAATCAATAATCCGCTGGAGGCGCTCACCAATATTCTCTTTCTGCTGCATAATTTCTCGACGCTGGATGCACAGGCACACGAGTATGTTGCGATGGCGGAGCATGAGGTTCGGCGGGTGGCGGAGATTGCCCAGCAGACGCTTCGTTTTTACCGGCAGTCCACTTTGCCGGGGCGGGCAACGCTTGTGGACCTGATTGATTCGGTGCTGGATCTTTATCGCGGGCGCTTGAGCAACCAGAGCATTACCGTGGTGCGCGAATTCGACCCGCAGATGACTGTGTTCTGCTACTCCGGCGAGATACGCCAGGTGTTTGCCAACCTGTTCGGGAATGCGATTGATGCTGTTCCGCCGGGCGGACGCATTGTGGTTCGCGCACGGCCTTCACGCGATTGGCGGCAGCCTGAGTCGAAGGGTATCCGGTTTACCGTGGCCGATACGGGTTCCGGTATGGAGCCGGAGGTGCGCGAGCGCATCTTTGAGGCATTTTTTACCACGAAAGATGCCACCGGCACAGGGCTGGGGCTGTGGGTCAGCTACGAAATTATCGAGAAGCATCGCGGCAGGGTTCGCGTGCGCAGCCGCGTGGGCGGTAACGGGCAATCGTCCGGAACGGTTTTCCAGATTTTTCTGCCCGATGGCGAAATTCCCACGGTTGTTGCGGGGAGTGCCGGCGAAGAGAATCCACCCCTGCAAGCGTGAGCCGGGAGTGGTTCAGGAGCGATGCAACTTTTCGCTCGGCATGGGGTTTACTCCAGTGACCATTTGCGCGTGAAAACCATCTAACGTATTGGTGTTGCGCGAATTGAACCCTCATGGGAGGTGGCAGGATTATGATGAAAAACGCATTTCTAAATAGATTTCAGCCGGCTGCGCTTGCGCTTGCTTTTGGGCCGGTGGTTTTGTGCCCGGTTTGGGCTCCGGCGACGATTGCCGCGCAGCAGAACGCGCCACGCAGTGACGGCCAGATCGAGATGGACGTTGTACAGGCTTTGGACGAATCGCAGGCGCTTAAAAACGACCTCATTACGGCAGCTACGATCCAGAGCAGAGTGACTCTTTCGGGCACCGTGGCCACGCAGGCTAATAAAGATCTCGCGGTCTCGATTGTGACCAAGGTGCAGGGCGTCAGTGGAGTGGTGAACAACCTCAAGGTGGGCGATCCTGCCGCTGCTGCACAGGCTGAGAATATGGCTGTGCCGGGGGACGATCAGCCGGATCCATCGCAGCAGCAGGCAAACTCTGCGCCTCAGCCGAATATGCAGCAGGCTCCTCAGCCGGATGCTGATTATGGCCAGAATCAGCCACAGCAAAACCAGCCTCAACAAAACCAGCCGCAGCAGAATTATCCGCAGCAGCAGGCGCAGCAGCCGAATTATCCTCAGCAGCCTGGTTATCCGCAACAGCCTGGGTACCCGCAGCAGCCGGGCTATCCTCAGGCTCCGCGTCAGCCTTATCAGCCTGGTTATGGGCCGGGATATCCGCCTCCTCCTCCAGGGTATGGTCAGCAGTATCCGCAGGCTCCCAGCTTTGCTATTCCCAACGGCCCGATTACGCTGGCGCAGGGAACGGTATTGCAGCTTCGCACCGTGGATAATGTGGATTCGAAGAGGGCGGTTCCGGGCTCGAATGTGGACTTCATGGTTCTGCGGGATGTGGCTGTCAATGGCTATCTTGCGATTCCGCGTGGCGCGATGATTCATGGCGTGGTGACGGATGTGAAGCAGTCGGGCCAGCTTGCCGGAAGCGCGGAATTGGGGCTGAGGCTGGTGTCGCTCGATCTTGGCGGCCGCCAGTATCCGCTTGATTCGGATATCTTCCGCGTGAAGGGGCCCAGCAAGACGGGCCGCACGGTGGGGAACACGATTGGCGGGGCGCTGCTGGGAGCCTTCATTGGCGGAGCGGCCGGTGGCGGCGGTGGCGCGGCGATTGGCGCGGTAGCCGGTGGAACGGCAGGCACTGCGGTTTCCGCGGCAACACCGAATCCTCGCGCGTGGATTCCGGCGGAGGCGCTGGTGGTCTTCCACCTGAACACGCCGCTTACGGTGGATCCGATCTCGCAGCAGGAAGCGGCGCGGCTGGCGCAGGGGCTTTATCCGGGCGGACCGACGCTGTATCGCCGCGGCTATCCGCCTCCGGCTCCGGGATATTATGCGTATCCGGCGCCGTATGGCTATCCGCCGGTGTATTACCGCCCGTATTACATTGTGGGCGGCTCGTATTACTGGCGCTGATTTTCAAGCCGGGTAAAACAGATCGGGCATCCTCAGGTGAGTGAGGATGCCCGATTTTTTTGCGCGTTGCGGCAGCTTACGAGGCTTTGCTGAACTGCTCTCTTTCGAGCGAGGAAGTGAGCACTTCTTCAGGTGGAACGGGGCGGCCAATGAGATAGCCCTGCAGGGAGTTGCAACCGAGATCGGAGAGGAATGCAAGCTGCTCCTGATTTTCAACGCCTTCTGCCACGATGGCCAGGCCGAGTGTCTGGCCGAGCGCTACGATGGCCGAGATGATGGCGGCATCTTCGGTGTCGCGGGCAAGATCGCGAACGAATGCGCGGTCGATTTTCAATTCGCTGGCGGGGAGACGCTTGAGATACATCAGGCTGGAGTAGCCGGTTCCGAAGTCATCAATCGAAATTTTGACTCCCATGGCTTGCAGATCGTTGAGAATGGCGAGGCTGGCCTCGGGATTGTGCATGGCGGTTGTTTCGGTGATCTCGAGTACGAGGTGGCGCGGATCGAGCGCGTATTTCTGGAGGCTGCGCCGGATGCTCTGGACCAATCCCGGATGGTTGAACTGCACGGGAGAGAGATTCACGGCTACTGTCCAGTGGCAGTGGGCCTGCATGCACCACTGGCTCATTTGCCGGCAGGCTTCGTCGACTGCCCACTCGCCCATGGGGACGATGAGGCCGATTCGCTCGGCGAGAGGGATGAACTCACCCGGCAGAAGCATGCCGCGCTCGGGATGATTCCAGCGCATGAGGGCTTCTACGCCGAGGATGGTGCCGGTGCGCGTGTTCAGCTTGGGCTGGTAATGCAGCACCAGTTCTCCTCGATCGAGTGCCTGGCGCAGGTCATGCAGTGTTTTCATCTGCTTCTGCACGTCGGCGTTCATGGAGTCGTCGAAGAAGCAATAGGTGTTTCGGCCCATGGCCTTGGCGTGATACATGGCGGCATCGGCGTTCTTGAGCAGAGTCTCGCGATCTATGTCACCGCCTTCATAAAATGCAATCCCGATGCTGGCGGAGACAATGCAGAGATTGTCTGCGGCAGGAATTGGATCTCGCAGGACGCCCAGAAGCATTTCGGCCAGGTTGGCTGCATCCTGCGGCGTGCGGGCATCGGTGGCCAGCACGAACTCATCGCCGCCGACTCGCGCGGTGGCATCGCTGGCGGGAATGGTGGCGCGAATCCGCTGGGCCACTTCGACAAGCAGCAGATCGCCTACGTGATGTCCGAAGGCGTCATTGACCTGCTTGAAGCCGTCGAGATCGACAAAGAGAACTGCAAAGCGGCCGCCTTCGAGGCGAACCGCGTCCATTTTGTGGTCTAGCCTGTCTTCGAGGAGGAGCCGGTTGGGGAGCTTGGTCAGGCTGTCATGGAGCGCCATAAACTGCAGCTTCTGATTGGCGGTGGCGAGCGATGAGGCCAATACCGCCGTGCGTGATTCCATTCTGAAGTCGAGCACCGAGGTAATGAGCGCGATGGCGAGCACGGCAAGCGTAAAGACGATGAGTACCGGAGCCATCCACGAGGTTCCGGCTGCTCCGGAGTGGTTCATGGTGCAGACGCTGCCCATGGGGAAGCGGGCAGCGGCCATGCCTGTGTAGTGCATGCCCGCAATGGCCAGCCCCATGACTACGGCTGCTCCACTGCGCATGAGCCATACGTACTTTCCATTTTTGCGCAGGCGGAAGGCGATCCAGAGAGCTGCTCCTGAGGCTGCTACGGCAATGGCTACGGAAGCGGCGAAGAGAGCGGGATCGTATTGGATGGGCGGGTTCATCCGCATGGCGGCCATGCCGGTGTAGTGCATGGCGCAGACACCCGAGCCCATCAGCACGGCTCCGCCTGCCAGGCGAACCACGGTCATGGCTGCGAAACAGACTCTCCAGATGGCGAAAGCGGAAAGCGCAATGGCAAATGCCAGAGAGAGCGCCGTGATCCATGGATCGTATGCCATGGGAACGGGCAGGCTGAATGCCAGCATGCCGACAAAGTGCATGGACCAGATGCCGATTCCCATGGCAATGGAACCGCCGGCAAACCACCACCACCGGGAGGATTGTCCCTCCGACTCTGTGACCCGCTCGGCCATATCGAGCGCCGTATATGAGGCGAGCATTGCGATCAGCACCGAGGCAATGACCAGCCACGGGTTGTAAATCCCGGTCATCATGCGGGTTTTCTCCTGTGTCAGCGGACCATGCTGCGGGCTCGCAATTCGGCGGGGGATCCGTCTTGAGACGAGGGGATGGCCCGCCGCGCGCATGGCATGACTCTGCGTGTATCGGCGGGGATAGGTTTTTCAATGAAGTTTTGACCAAATCTGGCACGGCCGGGGGCTGTTTTTCTGGCTGCCGGGGCCGGATTTCCGAGCCCTGTCTTTTATAATTTTATGTAGAAAGAAGAGTTGAAAACCCATCCATGATTCGTTTTCTGCAGCAATCTGACAGCCGCGTCATCAAGGCAATCTTCGTTGTGATCATCGGCGTGATCGCCGTGTCGATGTGCATTTACCTCATTCCCGGGCTTGGCAGCGCCGGGGTCACATCGGCGGATACCTATGCTGAGATCTTTCCGCACTGGTACAACAAGCTCTTCCGCTCGGGCGAGACGATCAGCCTGCAGCGCGTGCGGCAGGTGGCTTCTCAGCAGCTGTCTCAGCGCTACCCGCAGTACGCTGACAACCCGATGATGCTGAACTACATGACGCAGCAGGTTGGGCAGAGTCTTGTACAGCAGCAGATGCTGCTTGCAGAGGCGGCCAGCCTGGGCATTACGGCGACGGATGCGGATGTGGCTCGCACGCTGCAGACGGGGCCGAACGCTGAGATCCTGTATCCCGGCGGCAAGTTCATTGGCTCAGAGGCTTACGCCAACCTGGTTGCGCAGAATCGCCACCAGAGCGTGGCCGATTTTGAGTCGGACCTGAAGCGCGGCATTGTCATGTCTCGTCTGCAGTCTTACGTCACCGCCGGTGTGACGGTCTCGGACAAGGAGGTTCGTGACGCGTATCGCAAGGCGAATATCAAGATCAAGTTCGACTACGCGGTGATCTCGGCCGACGATCTGCGCAAGAGCATCAATCCTTCGGACGCCGATCTGGAAGCATTCTTCAAGAAGAACACGGCTCGCTATGCCAGCGGCGTTCCTGAGCAGCGCGCGATTACTTACTTCGCGTTTACTCCGCAGCAACTGCCCGGCGGCATGCCGATGCCGAGCCAGCAGGAGATTCAGGCCTACTACAACCAGCATCAGCAGGAGTACTCGGTTCCTGAGCAGGCGCGTGCGCGTCACATCCTGGTGCAGGTGGCCGCGACTGCGGATGCCAAGACCGATGCTGCAGCCAAGGCGAAGGCCGAGGATGTGGCGAAGCAGCTGAAGGCCGGCGGCAAGTGGGACGAGCTGGCGAAGAAATACTCGGACGACCCGGGCAGCAAGGAGTCCGGCGGCGAGCTTGGCTTTGCGCAGCGCGGCCGCATGGTTCCTGAGTTCGACAAGGCGATCTTCTCGCAGCCCATCAATGAAATCGATATTGTGAAGTCGCAGTTTGGTTATCACGTGATCCAGGTGGAAGAGCGGACTACGGCTCATGCGCAGTCGCTCTCGGAAGTTCTGCCGACGATCCAGGCCACGCTGGGCCGCCAGAAGATTGCGCAGGCTGAGGACAGCTACGCCAAGACCCTTGCCGCTGAAGCAGCCAAGAACGGCCTGGCCGCTACTGCCAAGGCGCATGGATTGGAGCTGGTCACGACGCCGCCTGTGGCACAGCAGGGCACCATTGCGGCTCTGCCGGATGGCTCGCAGATTCTTGCCAAGGCTTTCCAGGCGAAGGTGAATGCGACGCCTGACTACGCGGCTACCGGCGAAGGCTATGCGATTTTCCAGGTGACCGGAATTCAGGCTGCGCACGCGCCGACCTTTGAGGATTGGAAGTCGCATATCCTCGAGGACTATCGCAGTGACAACCTGCCCGGATTGCTGGCGCAGAAGGTCAACGATCTGTCGGTCAAGGCCAAGGCGGGCGATTTCGCCGCGGCGGCCAAGGCGGCGGGCGCTACCGTGAAGACGAGCGACCTGGTTGGCGCGAACGGTCAGGTGCCGGATCTTGGATCTGTGGGGCAGGTGGCTCCGCAGCTCTTCGATCTGCCGCAGGGCGCGGTGAGCGGGCCGATCAATGCGGGCCGTACGGCTGTGGTGGCGAAGATTCTCGAAAAGCAGGAGCCTACTGCGGACGAGATTCAGAAGAACTTTGACCAGACGCGCGATGAGATGCTCAACGAGAAGCGGCAGGAAGCTTTCCAGTTGTTTGCTTCCAACATTGCTGCTGATTATAAGAAGCACAATCGGATTCGGGTGAATCCGAAGGCTAATACTCCGGAGCCGGGCCAGTAGTTTTGGTTCTGAACTGAGAAGGCCGAGGCGTTTGCCTCGGCCTTTTTATGTGCACCGCAGTTTACAGGAATCCAGCACAGGGAATGCCTAATGATTTAGGACTTTACTTTTGAATTCAGAGGGTAATTTATGTAATGAGATTCCAAGATCGGACGCGTTATTAAAGTGAGCACACCCGGGTCCCTGCGGATGAAGATCAAAGCTGCAACCATCCTCACTTTCCACGAAAGCGATCAGGAGCTCTCCCAGGAATCTAAGCGAATCGCGATCTCCTTCCACTAAAACATAGTCATGAATCATAGCTGGATCGAATTCAGCATCATCATTCCGATCAACAGAGATCTTGCGTACCGTCAGCTTTGTGTTCTTGTCTGCGTGAGTCGTAAGCAATGTTCTCATTTTGTCCATCAGTAGCTCCTGTCCTCGCCCTCAGCGCTAGGACGCCAACTCTCGAAGCGTCTTCGAAAAAACTGCCAAAATTAAGGGCTAGCGTCTTTCAGTTCGAACTCTTTCGAGGATCTTCTTATCCTCGTTGCTCAGCGCCGCGTCCTCCAGCAAATCCGGCCTGTTTGTCAGAGTCTTTCGGAGCTGCTGTTCGCGGCGCCATTTGCGGATGGCCTGGTGGTCGCCGTTTAAGAGGACCTCTGGAACGGGGAGGCCGTTGAATTCGGCGGGGCGCGTGTAGTGCGGGTAGTCGAGCAGGCCGCCTGCGCCGTGCTGCGAGCGAGGCACGCCTTCTACGTCTGTGGAGATGGCGGCGTCCTGTACTCCGAAGCTCTCGAACTCGCCGGAGGCTTCGTTGCCGAGCACGCCGGGGATGAGGCGCATGGTTGCGTCGAGGACTACGGCGGCTGCAAGCTCGCCGCCGCTGAGGACGTAGTCGCCTATGGAGACTTCCATGTCGCAGTAGAGCTGGTTGATGCGCTCGTCTACGCCCTCATAGCGGCCGCAGACGAAGACTACTCGCTCAAAGCTGGCGAGCTGGCGGGCGGTGGCCTGCGTGAAGGGGTGGCCTTGTGCGGAGAGCAGCACTACGCGGGTTGCGTCGCCTGGCTGGCGGGTGCTTTTGGGGCCGATTTCGAGCGAGGCCAGAGCTTCGGCGAGCGGTTCGGGCTTGAGCACCATGCCTTCGCCGCCGCCGAAGGGCCGGTCGTCTACGGTGCGGTGGCGGTCGTGGGTGAAGTTGCGGAGGTCATGCGTGTTGATCGACAGGAGGCCTTCAGCCTGCGCGCGGCGGACGATTCCGTGGTCGAAAAAGCCGGCGAAGATGCCGGGGAAGATGGTGATGATATCGAACTTCATTGCTTCTTCGATGATAGATGCGGAGCGGGCCGGATTTGTGCTTTACTTGTGGGCACAAGCCATGCAGGAAATTGAAAGCCTGATTGCACGCTGGCAGTCCGCCGGAGTCCTGGACTCCGAGGCAGCCGCACGGATTCGTGCCTGGGAGGCCGAGCACAAGAAGCCGACCGGACTTCGCTGGCAGGGTGTGACCGCACTGATCCTGGGTGCGATTCTGCTGGCTGCCGGTGTTGTGCTCTTTGTCTCGGCGCACTGGGATGAGCTTGGGCCGGGGGCGCGGTTCACGCTGGTGCTGGCGATGGTGTCGGTTTTTCATGTGGGCGGGGCGCTCTGCCGGGAGAGTTTTCGCGGTCTTTCGACGGCGCTGCACGCGGTTGGCACCATTTCTGCGGGGGCCGCTATTGCGCTGGTGGGGCAGATATTCAATATTCAGGAGCATTGGCCGGGAGCCATTCTGCTGTGGGCGCTGGCTGCGCTTGCGGGCTGGGCTTTGCTTCGAGATGAGGCGCAGCAGACGCTGGCTCTGCTGCTGGTTCCGGCGTGGATCTTCTCTGAGCTGGAGGACGCGACGAGCGGGCAGATTGGGCAATCGGTCTACCTGGGCCGTTTTCTCTTTGTGTGGGCGCTGCTGTATCTCACGGTATTTCTCGGCTCGCGCCGGCGGGCTGTGTGGGGGATTCTCTTTGCAGGCGGCGTGATTGCATCGATTGTCGGGACAGTTTTTATGCTCGAAGGCTGGCGCTCCTGGAGCGGCGATCCGAGAGCTGTTTCGTTCTGGGTACGGTGCGTCGCGTGGGCTGTCATTGCTGCGCTTCCTTTAGCCCTGTCCCTGTTGAATGCCTTCAAGAGCTTTGTTCCGGTTGCCTGCGCTATTGTGGTTTCTATTCCGTTACCGTGGGCCGTGCATAGCTGGGTAGAGCATTATCCGGGACCCATGGGCAGCCAACAGGATTACACCACTTATGGCCCGAATCTCTGGGCGCATGCGCTGGTCAGCGGCTTCTGCATCTTCGTGATCTGGTGGGGAGTTCGGCAGGCAAGCCGCGCACTGGTGAATCTTGGCATTGTTGGTTTTGCGGCTTCAGTTTTCTGGTTTTACTTCAGCAACATCTTTGACAAGGTTGGCCGCTCGCTGGGGCTGATCGGTCTTGGCGTTCTGTTTCTGGCGGGTGGATGGGCGCTTGAACGTACCCGGCGGCGTCTTGTGGCTTCGATCTCCTCGCCACCCTTGCGGGAGGACCTATGAGGATCGGCCCCATGCGTCTCTCCGCTGTCTCTGTGGCCTTGCTGGTCATTCAGCTTGCCATTGTTTCTGCGATTGCTGCGAAGTATCTTTATGAGCGCGCCACCTGTCCGCGTGTGTGGACTCGCTCGGCGGTCTACGATCCGGAGCTGGTGATGCGCGGGCGTTACCTGGGGCTGCGGCTGACGGTGGATGGTTGTGCTGCTGCAAAGACGCTGGGCGACAACTTGCTCGAACGGCCGAATACATTCGTGACACCTGTAGCAGTTACAAACACGCCGATAACCCAGTTTGAGGCGAAGCTTACCATTCAGAACAATAAGCTGGTTGCGGTTCGCGCGCCGGAGCGCAGCTATTCAACCGATGCCGAGTATGTAATGTGGCGCGATGGCGCCTCATGTGACGCAATGACGCTGGTGCAGCCGGTGGACTTTTATATTGCTGAGCATGCTGAAAGCCCGCTGCCGGCCAAGCCGGGCGAAGAGCTATGGATCGAAGTGACCGTGCCGCCGAAAGGACCGCCGAGGCCGATTCAACTGGCCTTGAAGCATGCGGACGGCGCGTGGCAGCCGCTTACGTATCGCTGAGCGGCAGATTCAGCTGTTCAGGTCGAGGAGGCCTTCTGGTAAGGCCATTTCTACGCGTTTGTCGGCGAGGTCCAGTTTGCGCAGGAAGGTTTTGGCGAAGGGGATCAGGAGTTCGCCTTGCTTACCTTTGACGATGAGTAAAGCTACGGGGCCGGAGGTGCGATCTACGTTTTCTATCTGGCCTATTGTGACTGGATCGGGGCCGCTCACGTCGATCAGATCGCAGCCTATGAGGTCGGCGATGTGGATTTCGTCTTCGGCCAGCGTGGCGCGCTGTTCTGCGGGGATGGCTACGATGAGGCCGGCTAGTTTTTCCGCGTCGGAGATGGAGTTGCTGCCGGTGAAGTGGAGGACGATTTCGCCCTTGTGCTGCCAGTGGTTCGACAGCTCGGCCTGACGCGGGGGTGTGGTCGTATGGGCGCCCTCGGTGAGCAGCCAGAGGTGCTTTCGTTCGGCAAATTTCTCAGGGAAATCGGTGAGGATTTCCGCGAAGACTTCGCCTTTGCGTCCCTGCGGACGGCGAATCCGGGCCAGCCATACCCAGTCGCTCACTCGAACCTCCGGCTGGAGGCTGGCAGGCGTGAGTGGGTTGTAAATGGGCTACTGTTCGTCGTCTTCTTCAAGAATGTCCAGCGTGTAGCGATGGTGCAGCTTCATGCTCACCGCGCTCAGGATGGTGCGGACTGAACGTGCTGTGCGTCCCTGCTTGCCGATCACTTTGCCCACGTCAGTTGGAGCTACCTTGAGCTTGAGAATGGTGCTCTCGTCTCGCGCAACCGACTGAACCTCGACCGACTCTGGCTCATCCACAAGGGCCCGCGCAATCTCACGGACCAACTCTTCGACTTCGACCATCTCGTGCTGGGTCATGTTCGTGCCCCTGACCGTCTCCGCGGTCTTTCCAGTAGCTGCCGTGACCTGGCCATGCGGGATTTTCTCCCCAACAGAATCGGCCCTTCGCGACACTCAAGCATCATGAAACTGGAAAAACGGCTCCAGCCTTACACAATCTATTGTGCGGCCTGTGCGCGAATAGTATCAGCACAAGCGTGTCGCCGTCAGCCAATTTACAACTTTATGTGCAGCGTAATTCGATTTGTTACGCTGCTACGGTCTCTTCGGCCTTGGCGGGGTTCTTCTCGACCAGCTTGGCCACGGTGTCAGAGAACTGCGCGCCCTTGCTCTTCCAATAGGCGATGCGCTCGTGCTTGAGGTCCACGGAGGCGGGATTGGTGCGGGGATTGTAGGTGCCAACAACTTCAATGGAGCGGCCGTTGCGGGCGCGATCCTTCTCGATGACGACGATACGGTAGTACGGCTGCTTGGTGGCGCCAAAACGCGCCAGACGAATCATGACCACGGTGATACTTCCTTTCAGAAATCTGTTCTGGACTTGTCCGCAAACATCGGAGGCGGAGAGGCGCGAAGCCTGCCGGCCACTCAGGCCAGCTATGAGGCCGATCGAGCGCAAGACACAACAACTAAGTATCGCTGAAATCTGGGCTTGAATCAAGTGGGATTGGTGGGGTGGTGGGGTTGTCGATTTATCGGAATACGGAATCTGTTGGGAAAAACTTGTGTTTTGTGGTGATTGGGGCTTGTGTCCAATCCCACCCATGGCGCGGTGGGGCTGCGCCATGGATGGGGCACCCAGTTTGGTGGGGGTGCGGGGGAAGGCAAAGGCAAAGGCAAAGACAGAAGCAGGTCCTTCCCTCCGGCTGAAAAGCGCCTACGGTCAGGATGACGGGGTTTTGTGGGGGTGTGGGGGGGGAAGAAGTTATCCCAGGTCTCAGAATCGAGACCTGGGGCACCCAGTTTTGTGGTGGTGCGCGGGAAAGCAACGGCAAGAACAACCGCAGGTCCCTCGGCTCGTTGGCCGCGAAGCGGCCAAGCTTCGCTCGGGATGACACGCTTTAGTGAGGGAGTGGCGAAAGGCAAGGGCAAAGGCAAAAGCAAAGACAGAAGCAGGTCCTTCCCTCCGGCTGAAAGGCGCCTACGGTCAGGATGACGGGGTTTTTGAGGGGGTGCGGGGGGGGAAGAAGTTATCCCAGGTCTCAAAATCGAGACCTGGGGCACCCAGTTTTGTGGTGGTGCTGGCGAAAGGCAAAGGCAAAAGCAGGTCCTTCCCTCCGGCTGAAAGGCGCCTACGGTCAGGATGACGGGTCTTTGTGGGGGTGGGAGCGGGAGTTATCCCAGGTCTCAAAATCGAGACCTGGGGCACCCGGTTTGGGGGTGGTGCTGGCTAAAAGCAAAGGCACGAACCTATTGCCTGGTTTGGTTATTGGACTGGTTTGCCGCTGATTTCTCGGGTTTCTACTGGGCCCAGGCCGGCGTCTTTCAGGCTTTGCTCGATTTTGGATTTGTCGCCGGCTGTTACGATGATCAGCTGGTCGGCGTGGAGGTACTTTTTGGCTGCGGTGGCTATGTCTGCCTGGGTGACTGCTTCGTACTTGCCGGGCAGGTTGGAGTAGTAGTCCAGCGGGCGGTTGAAGATGAAGATGTTGCTGAGCGCGCTGGTGATGGCGAAGGTGGTTTCGAAGCGGCCGGGGAGCGAGCGGATCTGAGCTTCCTTGGCGGCGGCGAGTTCTTCTTCGGTGGAGGGCTTGTCAGGGAAGTTTTTGATCTCGCTGATCATTTCCTTCGCTGCCGGAGCGGTTACGTCCGTGCGGACCAGTGCGCCGGAGAAGAAGACGCCTCCAGAGCGATATTCGCCGAAGCCGGAGCGCGCGCCGTAGGTGTAGCCGTGCTCCTCGCGCAGGTTCATGTTGATGCGGCTGCCGAAGGCTCCGCCGAGGGTGTAGTTGAGCAGGTCAAGCGTGTCCGCGTCGGGCGAGCTGACGGGAACGCCCAGGCCGTAGGCATAGAGTGCCGTCTGCGGCGCGCCGGGCTTGTCCACGATAACGATGTGGGTGGGCTTTGGCGCGGGTGGTGCGGGGATTTCGACCAGCGGAGCGGTGGTTGCGGTCCACTTGCCGAAGTAGGTGTTGGCCAGCTTCTCAGCGTCTGCGCGGCTGATATCGCCGGAGAGGATGAGTGCGGAGTTCTTTGGTCCGTAGTGGGCGGCGTAGAAGCTGGATAGGTCAGCGCCGGTGAAGGACTGCACGCTCTCCGCAGTGCCGTTGCCGGGCTGGCCGTAGGGGCTATCGCCAAAGACAAGGCGGGGACCGACGCGCGTGGCCATGCTCTGCACGTTGTCTGTCTCCTGGCCGATGCGGATGAGGCGCTGCTTTTTGCGGCGGTCAACGTCGTCGGCGCGGAAGGCGGGGTGCTGGGCTACATCGGCGAGGAGATCCATGCCCTCAGTGGAGTGCCAGGTGAGCAGGCTCATGGAGACTGCGCCGGACTCAAGGCCGCTGCCGGTGGTGATGTGGGTGCCGATCTTTTCCTGGTCGCCGGCGAGTTTGGCCAGGTCACGGGATTTGGTTCCGTCTCCCATGACTTCACTGACGAGTGTGGCGAGGCCACTCTTGTCTGCGGGATTGTTCTCACTGCCGGCGCGCGATACGAGCGAGGCGCTGAGTACCGGGAGTGCGTGGTCTTCTACGAGGAGAACCTTGAGGCCGTTCGCGAGCGTGAACTCGGTGGGAACGGGGAGATGAATGGTGGGAGCCGGGCCGGCGGCGGGCTTGGTCTTGCGCCAATTCTGCGCAGCCTCAAAATCCGGAGTGTAGGGGTTTACGAGCTTCACGCTGGCATCGGTGTCGGCGGGGCTGCGCGGTACGTCATCGAGCTTCTTTTCGCCGGGGACGCAGTAGACGACTACGGCGGAATCCTTGGTGAGGTACTTGGCCGTGGCTGCCTTGGTGCTGGCGATGGTGACCGCGTCCGTCATGGCAACGTCTTTCGAGAGGAAGCCAGGATTGCCGGTGTACTGATTGTAGAGATTGAGCATGTCCGCTACGCCGCCGAAGCCGCCGAGACGCTGCAGGCCGGTGATTTTGCCGGTGAGCGAGAGAGCCTTGGAGGCCTGGACTTCATCGGCTGTGGGACCGTCTTTCTGCAGCTTGTCGAGCTCGGCCCAGAAGCTGGCTTCCAGGTCTTCAAGCTTGATGCCGGGCTTGGCGGTGATGTCGCACTCGGTGATGCCGGTGAGGGCGTACGTGCTGTTGTTGCAGGAGACGCTTTGTGCGGTCTGCGCCTTGATGACGAGAGCTTCATCGAGACGGCTGGCCTTGCCGCCGCCAAGGGCCTGCATGGCTGTGTCGATGCTGTAGGACTCTGGCGTGAAGGACTTGGGCGTGAGCCAGGCAACAGTGAGGCGCGGCAGCTTTACGGTGTCTGTGATGGTGGCGCGCTGCTGTTTGGTGAGGGGCGGCGTCTGCACGTTGACGGGCTCGACGGCCGGGCCTTTGGGGATGGGTCCGAAGTATTTTTCGAGCAGGCCCTTGAGCTTTTCGGCGTCGAAGTCACCGGCGATGACGATGGTGGCGTTGTTGGGTGTGTAGAACTGCTGGTGAAAGTCGCGGACGTCGTTGATGCGGGCGGCTTCAATATCAGCGTGGCTGCCGATGACGGAGCCGTAGTAGGGATGGCCCTTGGGGAAGAGTATGTGGAAGACGGCTTCGTCGGCGACGGAGTAGGGGCGGCCTTCACCCTGGCGGCGTTCGTTGCGGACGACGTCGCGCTGGTTGGTGAGCTTCTTGGCGTCCAGGCCTTCCATGAGGAAGCCCATGCGATCGCTTTCGAGCCAGAGGGCCAGCTCGAGCTGATTGCTGGGCATGGTTTCGAAGTAGTTGGTGCGGTCGAAGTCGGTGGTGCCGTTTACGTCCGTGGCGCCGGCGCTCTGCACGTCTTTGATGTGGGCTTTTTCGCCTACGTGCTCGGAGCCTTCAAACATCATGTGCTCGAAGAGGTGCGCGAAGCCGGTGCGGCCGGGCTTCTCATTCAGCGGACCAACGTGGTACCAGAGATCGACGGCGACGAGGGGCAGGCGGTGATCTTCATGGGTGAGGACCTGCAGGCCGTTGGGAAGCTTGAATTCCTTGTATTGGATCTCCGGCAGTTTGTGGCCGGCCTGCGCCGGGGCCACGGAAGTGCCGAGCATCGCGGCGCACGCGACGGCGCAGAGAGAATGGCGAAGCAAATTTGTCACCAGGGAAATCTCCTTTGAGATAAGCGGACGAATTCGAGGGAATTCGAGGGAATTTTATCAAAGGGGGCCTATATGGGACTGGGATGTGGGTCGCGTTGGGGGTGGAGTTTAGCGCCAACGGAAGATTTTGAGTGCCAGGAAGAAGGGGATCACCATCCATGCCAGCAGGATGGCGACTGGCAGGGCGAGCTGGTTGAGATGCTGGCCCTGGAGCATGTTGCCGCGAAGAGCGTCAATGGCGGCGGTGAGGGGCAGCGCGTGGACGAAGGGCTGGATGATCTGCGGGAAGCGCGAGGCGGAGAAGAAGACGCCGGAGAGAATCCACATGGGCAGCATGGCGAGATTCATGAGGCCGGATGCGGCTTCCATGGTGCGGGCGCGGGAGGCGATGAGCAGCCCGAGCGAGGAGAAGGCCAGCGAGGTGAGGATGCAGAGGATGGCGAGCTCGATGAGGGAGCCGTGGAAGGGGACGCCGAAGACGAGGCGGGAGAAGCCGAGGAAGGCTACAACTTCCAGCACGAGCATGAGCAGGCGCGAGAGCAGGAAGGCCATTAGATACTGCCAGCGCGGCATGGGTGAGGCTACGAGGCGCTTGAGCAGTTTTTTCTGGCGTGCTTCCACGATGGAGAAGCCGAGGCCCCAGATGGCGGAGCCCATGAGGTTCATGCCGAGCAGGCCTGGGACTACGAAGTCGATGTAGCGGGAGCCGGTTTCATGGACGAGATCGTTCTGCGCGGTGACGGGATCTTTGCGGCCTGCGGCGGCCTCGATGGCGCGGTCAGCGAGGAGACGGGCGTTGCGGGCGTCGGGGTTGGTGTCGTCGTACTTGTAGGTGACGCCTTGCGGTGTCTGGATGGCGAGGAGCTGGATGTTGCCGATGGTGAGCTCGTGCGCGCCTTCGGATTCGCTGAGGGTTTTGGCGGTGAGGCCTTTATCGGCGGCGAGAGCCTGCGTGAGCTGCGGCGTGGTGGCTGCGACTGGCAGCACGTCGGCGGGGCGGTTGCGGAAGGCTATGCCCAGGCCGAAGGCGAGCAGGATGGGGAAGACGAAGATCCAGAAGACGGCTTCGGGTTCGCGCAGGAAGAGACGGAAGCGTGCGGCGGTGAGCTGGAATAACGAGTTTTCGCGCAGGCTACTCATCGCGGAGGTTCCTCCCGGTGAGGGCTACGAAGACGTCTTCGAGTGTGGCGGAGTGGGTGCGGAATTCGGTGAGCGTGAGATTGCGGGCTTCCATGACTTCAAAGACGCGCGGGACGGTGGTGTGCAGGCTGGTGACGCTTAGCTGGTGCAGGCCTGCGTCGATGCGGTGCGAGTGCACGCCTTCAATGGTCTTGAGCTCGGTGGCGAGGTCTGCGGCGGTGGCGTCTGTGCTGCCTTTTACGGCGAACTCTACGATGTGCTCGCCGCCGATGGAGGCGATGAGCTCGCGGACGGTGCCGAGGGCGATGATCTTGCCGTGATCCATGATGGCTACGCGGTCGCATAGGCGCTCGGCTTCATCCATGTAATGCGTGGTGAGGATGATGGTGCGGCCGGCGCGCTTGAGGTCATCGACGAGATCCCAGAGATGGCGGCGGGCTTGCGGGTCGAGGCCGGTGGTGGGTTCGTCGAGGAAGAGAAGTTCGGGGTCGCCGACGAGCGCGGTGGCCATGGCGAGGCGCTGCTTCTGGCCGCCGGAGAGCGTGCCTACACGGGCCTTGCGTTTTTCTTCGAGCTGCGCGGTGCGGATGGCTTCATCGGCGGAGATGCCGCGCTTAAAGAAGCTGCGGAAGAGGCGGAGGGTTTCTTCTACTGTGAGCTTGTCAGGGAATTGTGTTTCCTGGAGCTGGATGCCGATGCGCTGGCGGAGTTCGTTGGCGTTGCGCTTCCAGTTGAGGCCGAGAAGGCGGACTTCGCCTTCGTCGGGATCCGTGAGGCCCTCACAGATTTCGATGGTGGTGGTTTTGCCTGCGCCATTGGGGCCGAGCAGGCCGAAGCACTCGCCGGGCTGGACTTCGAGATTTACGCCATTGACTGCCTGCACGTCTCCAAAGGCCTTCTTGAGGCCGCTCAGTGAGAGCGTTGCAGCGGGCGAAGTGGCTTTGTGATCGGATTGGAGGGCGGTCGAACTCATGTCGTAATCTCGCAGCCATTTTCGCACAGCTGTTGTTACAGGGGTTTGCAGAGCACTGCATCTTTCGTGCAATACTGTTGGCCGTCAAAGGCCACACTCCTCTTAACGCATCAAAAGGGAGGGACGCATGTCTGAGGCAAATAAGGAACTGGCGCGGCGCTGGTTTGAAGAAGTCTGGAACCAGAAAAACGAAGCCGCTATCGATACGATGTACAGCCGGGAATGCCTGAACCATGGTTTTCCGAGTCCGGACTCAGCGCTCCACGGCCCAGAGGCATTCAAGGTTGTGTACCGCAACTTCTGTGGAGCATTCCCTGACCTTCACGTTACGGTCGACGATGTGATTGCAGAGGATGACCGCGTGGCCATTCGCTGGAGCGTAACCATGACTCACCTTGGCGACCACCTTGGTTTCCCGGTCACTGGGAAGCCGGGCAGGCTCTCTGGCTCATCGTTTGTGATTATCCGTGATGGCAAGATCGTTGAAGGTTGGAATCAAATGGACATCATGGGTCTCTACCAGCAATTGCTGGGACCATCTGCGTAACGTGCGTGAATAGCGGCCCTGCGAGTGGTTGGAGCATGGTCAAACTTGTAGCGAAATCTCGAAGGATTTCTCGTGCAGAAGCTGTATGACGGCGCTTGCCGCATACTGCATCTCTCATGCAATACTGTTGGCCGTCTGTTCAGGAGAAGCAAACGATGGGCTCTACTCCGCGGCGTGATTTTATTAAACACGCAAGTCTTCTTGGTTCTTTCGCAATGATGGGAGCGCCTTCCTTCGCTGCCGGTTCGCTTCCTGTTGTGGAAGAGACGCTTGCTCCGCAGCAGCCGGATGCGGCTCCACAGCACAGGATCAAGTTTGCCGTGTGCGGCATGAGCCACGATCACATTTACGGGATGATTGGCGCGATTCAGCGCGGCGGCGGCGACCTGGTGATGGCGTGGGGCGGGGAAGAGGACAAGCTTGCCATCTTCAAAAAGCGCTTTCCGGATGTGAAGATTGTTGCCACGCAGAACGAGATCATTGAGAGCAACGATATTCAGCTTGTGCTCAGCTCGCAGATTGCGAATGAGCGTGCGCCGCTTGGCGTGAAGGTGATGAAGCACGGCAAGGATTTTCTTTCGGACAAGCCGGGCATCACGACGCTGGAGCAGCTTGCGGATGTTCGCAGGACGATTGCGGAGACGAAGCGAATTTACGGCATCATGTACTCCGAGCGGCTGGAGGTGAAGGCTGCGGTGTACGCGGGCGAGCTGGTGAAGCAGGGCGCGATTGGCAAGGTGATTCAGACGATCAACATTGCGCCGCACCAGATTGTGCAGGGGCATGGCGATGCGGGCGGAGGCCTTGGCGGGCGGCCTGAGTGGTTCTGGGTGCCGGAGCAGTATGGCGGGATTCTCTGCGATATCGGCTCGCACCAGGTGGATCAGTTTCTCTTCTATACGGGATGCACGGAGGCTGAGGTTGTGGCTTCGCAGATTGCCAACGTGCGGCATCCCAAGCGGCCAAAGTTTCAAGACTTCGGCGACATGATGCTGCGCGGCAACAAGGGATTCGGCTATGTTCGGCTGGACTGGTTTACTCCGGATGGGCTGGGCACGTGGGGCGATGGGCGGCTCTTTATTCTGGGCACGGATGGCTACATTGAGGTGCGCAAGTACACAAATGTGACCGTGAGCAAGCAGGGCAACAATCTTTTTATTGTGGACAACAAGCAGGCGCGCTACATTGATTGCAACGCGATGCCGCTGCCGTTTGGCGGGCAGTTTGTATCTGACATTGTGAACCGCACGCATACGGCGCAGGACCAGACACAGTGCCTGCTGGCCGCGGAACTTGTCATCAAGGCGCAAAAAGGCGCAAAATTTGTAACGCTTCAGGATTAAGCGAAACAGGATTCATCAGGAGTTGCAACATGAAAAAAACGTCGTCGAAAGTCTCAATTAGTTCGCGTCGCAAATTTATTCAGGGCGCGGCCGGCGCTGCGGCTGTGCTGGGCTTTCCGTCGATTGTGCCGGCGAGCGTGTTTGGGCAGTATGCGCCTTCGAAGCGCATTAACATCGGCGCGATTGGCGTGGGCCGCATTTCGCGTGTGCATGACATGCCGGGGATTCTGCAGTACGACAATGCGCGCATTGTTGCCGTGTGCGACCTGGATGCGCATCGCGTGGTGGAAGGGAAGCAGTTTGTCAACGACTTCTACACGAAGAAGATGGGCAAGACCTATGACGGCACCGTGGGCTATGCGAACTACCACGAGCTGCTGGCGAATAAAGACATTGATGCCGTGGTGGTGAGTACGCCGGACCACTGGCATGCGCTGATTGCGATTGATGCGGTGCGCGCGGGCAAGGATGTGTATTTGCAAAAGCCTGCTTCGCTGACGATTTCTGAAGGACGCGCGATGTCGAATGCTGTGCAGTCGACGGGGCGGATTCTGCAGATTGGCAGCCAGCAGCGGTCTACGGTTCAGTTTCGTTATGCGGCGGAGCTGGTGCGCAATGGACGCATTGGCGATCTTGAGCGCGTGGAGATTGGCCTGCCCGGTGACCCAGCGGGCGGCGACAAGACACAGATGCCGGTGCCTGCGGGATTCAACTACGAGATGTGGCTTGGGGAGACGCCGGACGTGTATTACACCGTGGACCGCGTGCATCCGTTGCAGGGTTACAGCAGGCCGGGGTGGCTGCGCTGCCGGCAGTTTGGCGCGGGCATGATTACGGGCTGGGGCGCGCATCACGTGGACAGCGCGCACTGGGGCATGAACACGGAGTTCACCGGGCCGATTGAGATATGGGGCTCGGCGCAGTTCCCGAAGGAAGGCTTGTGGGATGTGCACGGGCCGTTCAAGACAGAGGCCATTTATGCGCCGAATGATGTGTCGTCAAAGGGCGTGCACATGACGATCAGCGGCGACTTTGCGAATGGCATCAAGTTTTACGGAAGCAAGGGATGGATATTTGTTTCGCGTGGCAATGAGCAGGTGACCGGCTCTGACCCGGTGAAGAAGCTGAATGACAACACCGCGCTGGCTGCGAGCGATCCTGCGATTATCAAGTCAGTGATTGGGCCGGATGAGATTCATCTTTACGAGAGCAAGGAGCAGCATGGCAACTGGTTGGAGTGCGTGATCAGCCGCAGGGAGCCGATTTCACCGGCGGAGATGGGGCATCGCGCGTGCTCGACGTGCCTGCTGCATGACATGGCGATGGTGCTGAATCGCAAGCTGTACTGGGATCCGGTGAAGGAGCGCTTCAAGGACGATAAGCAGGCGGACAGCATGTTGTCTCGCAAGCAGAGAGCGCCTTATGTGCTGAGTTAGATTGCTGGCGCTTCCTATTCCGTGGGGAAGAGGAAGCGCAGCATTGGCCGCACGCGTGTGGCCCAGCTTGATTCATCGTGTGTGCCGCCTTCTACGCGCTCAAAGTGCAGTGACTCTTCGGTGATCCATCCGTTGGCTTTTAGCCGGCGCATGAGTTGTTCTGCGTCGCGGAGTGTTTTGCGGCCTTCGTGATCGCCTACATCGAGCCACATGCGCGGCTTGTCCCAGATTTGAGGTGCATGCTCGTTCACGTAACCGAGGATGCTTTTGTGGGCCCACCATACGCTGGGTGACATGACGGCGAGTTTGCCAAAGGTGGATGCGTACTTGAGGCCGAGGTAGAGCGTGACCAGGCCGCCGAGTGATGAGCCGCCCATGCCGGTGGATTCGCGATCAGTGCGCACGCGATACTGCGATGCGATCCACGGAAGCAACTCGCGCGTAAGCAGAGCGCCGTAGTGGTCGGCGTCGCCGCCGCCGCGCTGCAACTCGCGATCATGCGTGTACTCGGCGAGGCGATGCTCGCCTGTGTTGTAGATGCCGACGATGACGAGCGGTTCCACTTCGCCGGCTTCAATGGCGGCATCGGCCTGCTCGCGCACCTGCCAGGTGCGGCCTTCAATGAAGGACGTTTTGGGGTCGAAGAGATTTTGTCCGTCGTGCATGTACAGGACGGGATAGCTGCGTTCGGGCTCGCGGTTGTAGCCGGGCGGCAGATAGACGACGAGGTCGCGCTCGGTTGGCAGATAACGGCTTTTGAAGCCGCGATGCAGCTTCAGCCGCGGATGCGGGGTGAGTAGATCGCGTGCCAGAAGACCGTCGGCGCGCGTGGTAGATTGTGTTTCCAAACTCAATTCCAAGATTCTGTTACAACCCTCATCTAAAAGGTTTGCTGTCCGCGAGGACTGGTGCGGTACTGTTACAGTAGCAAGAATCGGACGCTTCTCCAACCTTCTTCAGGGACGATTTCAAAAAGATGAATCGCGAATATCATCAATGGCACTCGCCGCGGCTGGGCCGCTCTATGGAACTGCTTGTGTTTGGGCACTCGGGGCTGCCTGTGGTTGTTTTCCCTACATCCGGCGGACGCTTCTTTGAGTTTGAAGACCGCGGCATGATTGGCGCGGTTGCGGACCGCATTAACGGCGGCGATCTGCAGTTCTACTGTGTGGACTCGATTGACCATGAAAGCTGGTACAACCGGCGCGTTTCCCCGCGATGGCGCGTGGCGCGGCATGTGCAGTTTGACGACTACCTCATTCACGAAGTGGTGCCGCTCATCCGGCAGAAGAATCGCAACCCGCAGATGGTCTCTCTGGGGTGCAGCTTTGGCGGGTATCACGCGCTGAATGCGGCGCTCAAGCATCCGGATGTGTTTACCGGAATGCTGTCGATGTCTGGCGCGTTTGATCTTGGAAATTTTCTGGATGGCTACCACGATCAGGATGTGTACTTCAACCAGCCGACGCAGTTTTTACCGAGCCTTGGTGACCCGTGGTTTCTTGATCGCTACCGGCGCAATGCGTGGGTGTTTGGTACGGGTTGGGATGATCAATGCCTGGGACAGAATCAAAATATGGATCGCATTTTTAATGCGAAGGGGATTCCGCACAAGCTGTTTGTGTGGGATACGTGGAACTCGCATGACTGGCCTACGTGGCGGGAGATGATTCGGCAATATTTGTAGCGTGGAGAGAAGCGATGAGCACACTGAATCCGTACGAGAAGTTTCTTGATGGTCAGCCGGTGGAGAGGATTCTTGAGCTGACTCCGAACAAGATTGCGATTGCTCTTGCCGGGATGGGACCTGAGAAGACGACGGTGCCGATTGCGCCGGGCAAGTGGACTCCTGCTGAGATTGTTGCGCACCTTGCCGATTGCGAGCTTGTCTTTGGGTTTCGTTTGCGGCAGACGCTGGCGGAAGACAATCCAACGGTTCAGCCGTTTGACCAGGACAAGTGGGCTGCGACGTATGCCGGCATTTCTGCCAGTGAGGCGCATCGAATTTTCAGTGCTTTCAGGAGCTGGAATCTTGGTCTCCTGGAGAAGGCGTTGCCTGCGGCTGCGGCGCGTCCGGTTACGCATCCGGAGCGTGGAGCGATGACGTTTCTTACGATTGTGGAGACGATGGCGGGGCATGATCGGAATCATCTTGCGCAGTTAGAGAGCGTTGTTACTGCTTAGTGGTTCTGTGCGCTGACGACTAGGGATCACGCGGTTTGTATCTCATCACGCAGACTGAAGATCATTAGACCCTTCGACGCGCGGAGCTGGCGCGGGTTGCAGCGGAGAATCTTTTTTTCTTAGCTGGAACCATTTCTGAGAGCGCGGTGTCCAACTGAGCAGTGTTTTAGTTGACTGCTTCAGGAGGACCCCGTGCATCGTGGTTTTGTCTTTGTGTGCCTTGCTTCGCTCCTTACCAATCTTTGCGCTGAAACCGCTCCTAAACCCGCGCCAAAGCCTGCTGCAACTGCTTCCGCTTCCTCGGATCTCGGCTCCGTCATCAAAGATCTTCCTGTTCGGCGCGTGGTGCTTTACAAAAATGGCGTTGGGTACTTTGAACATGCTGGTTCTGTTGTGGGCAATCAGCGTGTGGGTGTGGACTTTACTTCCGCGCAGTTGAATGATGTGCTGCAATCGCTGACTGTGCTGGATGAGGGCGGCGGGCGCATTGCGGGTGTGAATTACAACTCCACTACGCCGCTTGCGGAGCAGCTTAAAACGCTTTCGCTTGGGCTGGATGATGATCCGACTTCGACGGAGTTGTTTCAGGCGCTGCGTGGGCAGCGTGTTGAGGTGACGGGTGCGCCAGGCGGTGCGGTTACGGGCAGGCTTATGTCGATTGAGTCGCGTACGGAGAAGGCTGGTACGGGGGATGCTACTGTCGAGAAGTTCTATCTCACGATGGTTGCCGGTTCCGGAGCGGTGCGCGTGGTGGAGCTTACGCCTGTGCTGAGTGTGCGGCCCGTGGATGCGAGTCTGCAGGGGCAGCTCGATCGTTATCTGGAACTGCTTTCCACTGCGCGTGCGAATGGGCTGCGGCACTTGACGCTGAATGCGCTGGGGCAGGGACAGCGGACGCTGCGCGTGAGCTACATCAGTGAGGTTCCGGTGTGGAAGTCTACGTACCGCATTGTCTTTCCGCATGCGGAGGGGGATGCGACGATTCAGGGCTGGGCTGTTGTCGATAACACGGTGGGCGCGGACTGGGAGAATGTGCAGCTATCACTGGTGGCCGGTGCGCCGCAGAGCTTTATTCAGCCGCTCTCGCAGCCGCTGTATACGCGGCGGCCTGAGATTCCGATTGCGGTGAATGCGCAGACTACTCCGCAGACTCATGAGGCGGCGGAGATGCGTCCCGTTCCTGAGCCTGCGGCAGTTCCAAGCGCGGCTCAGACGGTGAGCGTTAACGCTGAGCTTAAGAGTGAGCTCAGGGGTACGTACAGGACTGGTTCGGGCGGTGGTCTGGGTGGCGGTACGGGCAATGGCTACGGCGCTGGGGCTGGTGGCAATGTCGGTGGCGGCGTTTATCGTGCCTCAGATGCTTTCGACTCCGCCAGTGTTTCGGCCAATGCCTTTGATGATTTCTTTTCCTATGCACTGACGCAGCCTGTGACGATTCGCAAGAACGAATCCGCCATGGTGCCTATTCTTCAGGAGCAGCTTCCTGCCGAGCACGTCACGCTGTGGTCAGAGCAGGAGAAGATGCCACTGCGGGCCGTGTGGATCAACAATACTTCGAAGCTGACGCTTGATTCCGGCAGCTTTTCCATCTTTGAAGGCGGTGAGTTTGCGGGAGAGGGTCTGCTTGATCCCATTCATCCGGGTGAGAAGCGTTTGCTCTCGTATGCCGTCGATCAGGCGGTGAAGGTGCGGCGCGGGGATGGCACCAATACGCGAACGCTGCATCATGTGGCCATGCACAAGGGCGTCATGGTGGAGTCTTCCACGTTGCTCATCGACGCCAACTACACGATCACGAATGGAGCGGATGAGGCTCGTACCGTGGTGATTGAGCATCCGCGGTATGCCAAATCCGATTTGACTTCAGAGACTAAGCCCGCGGAGACCACTGCTAGCGGATATCGCTTTCGCGTGGTGGTGCAGCCGCATGAGACGGCTACGCTGCATGTGGGCGAGAGTGCGAAGCAGAATGAGAACGTCGTGATCGGCGGGCAGCAGAACAACTTCCGTTCGCAGTACTTGGTGAATGTGAGCAAATACTCGCCGGACCTGGAGCAGAAGTTGAAGCCGCTGATGGATGCGGAGAATGCGGTGAGCGATCTTGATGCGAATATCAACGTGCTCAGGCAGAAAGAGAAGACGCTTGCCGATGATGAGGCGCGTGCACGGGACAATGTGACTGCGCTCAAAGGCAATGACGCCGCGAAGCGTTTTGTGGATGAGCTTACGCGCGCAGAGGATGCGCTGCAGCAGGCACGGCAACAACGGGAGGCTCTGGAAAAAGACCGCGAGGCCGCGCAGGCGCATCTCGATGAGCTGATTGCGCAAATATCCTTCGACTCCGATCTGGCCGTTACTACGCAGAGTACGACTCGGTAGTGGGCCGCTAGCGCGGCCCGCGCTTGCCGTACACTGAAGACATGCGGGGCCGCGTCCTGCACGCGCACTGCATATATATATTTCGGAGGCTCCCTCGGCATGAAAAAAATCGGCATACTCTTCGGCATGGAAAACAGCTTTCCCGGCGCGCTTGTGGAACACATCAACGCGCGCAATGTTGAGGGGATTCACGCGGAGTTCGTCGAAACCGGCGCAGTGCATATGGACAAGGCGCCACAATATGCCGTGATTGTGGACCGCATCTCGCATGACATTCCGTTTTATCGCGCTTTTCTGAAGCATGCCGCGATCAATGGAACGCAGATCATCAACAATCCCTTCTGGTGGTCGGCGGACGACAAGTTTTTTAATTACACGCTTGCTGAAAAGCTGGGTGTGGCTGTGCCGCCCACGGTGATTTTGCCGCATAAGAAGCATCCCAAGGGGACGACGGACCGCTCGATGCGCAACCTCGAGTATCCGCTGAACTGGGAGAGCGTGTTTGAGTATGTGGGCCTGCATGGGTTTATGAAGCCTGTGGATGGCGGCGGCTGGCGCGATGTGCATCACATTCACAATCGCGAGGAGTTTTTTGCGGCCTACGATCAGTCGCATGACCTTTGCATGCTGTACCAGAAGGCCGTTGACTTCAATGAGTACTTCCGCTGCTATGTGGTGGGCCAGAAGAAGGTTCAGATCATGCCGTACGATCCGCGGCGTCCGCACGCCGAGCGCTACATTCAGGACCCGCCGGCGTATGACAAGAAGCTGCTGAAGCGCGTGGAGCAGGATGCGCTGAAGCTTTGCAAGGCGCTTGGCTATGACCTGAATACGGTTGAGTTTGCTGTCGAAGATGGGATTCCGTATGCGATTGACTTCATGAATCCCGCGCCGGATGCGGATCTGCATTCTGTGGGCCAGGTGAATTTCGACTGGATTGTGAAGGAAGTGGCGGACCTGGCGATTGCGAAGGCCAAGGCTGCTCCCAGGCATCTCGATCTCAAGTGGTCTGCGTTTCTTGGCGGGGAAGTTGAGCAGGTGAAGAAGATTGCGCAGAAGAAGCCGGTGAAGAAGGCGGAGAAAAAGACCGAAGCCAAGGCCGACAAGAAGGCTGATAAGAAAGCTGCGGCGAAGAAGGCGGCGGCTGTGCCTGAGCCTGTGATTGAGGAAACGCCGGCAGAGTAATCGCACTTGAATCGCTGAGGTATGCGGTGAAGAGGACCTTCACTGTATACCTCTGTTTCATTACAAGCAGCACCGCACTCTCGACTCCAGTTCTGTACAATTACCCGCAAGCTGTACTTGTTTCCCCTAGAACTCAGGAGCCTACATGCGGCCATCTTTCTCCCTGGGAATTGAAGAAGAATATCAAACCATAGATCCCCTCTCGCGCGATCTTCGTTCGCACATTGAAACCGAAATGCTGGCTGTGGGTAAACTGCGCCTGCAGGAGCGCGTGAAGGCGGAGATGCACACCTCCGTGGTGGAAGTGGGCACGCGCGTATGCCGCAACATTACTGAGGCCAAGGAAGACATATACGATCTGCGAAGGCAGATGATTCGGCTGGCGGAGGAGCACAAGCTGAAGCTTGTTGCGGGCGCCACGCATCCTTTCGCAGACTGGCGCACGCAACAGATTTATCCTGACCCGCGCTATCAGCAGGTGGTGAAAGAGCTGCAGCTTGCGGCGCGCGCGAATCTCATCTTTGGCCTGCATGTGCATGTGGGCATTGAGGACCGCGAGGCTGCCATTCGCATCATGAATTCGATGCGGTATTTTTTGCCGCACATCATGGCGCTCTCGACGAACTCGCCTTTCTGGCTGGGGTTGAATACGGGATACAAGGGCTATCGCGCGAAGGTCTTTGAGAATTTTCCGCGTACGGGAATTCCGGATGCATTTCAGAGCTATGGCGAGTTTGAAAACTACGTCAATCTGCTGATACGCACCAACTGTATCGACAATGCGAAGAAGATCTGGTGGGATATTCGGCCGCATCCGTTCTTCAATACGGTTGAGGTGCGGGCCTGCGATATTCCGCTGCGCGCAGAGGAGACGGTGGCGATTGCCGCGCTGATCCAGGCTACGGCTGTGTATCTCTATAAGTTGCATGAGTCGAATCTTGACTATCGTCACTATGCGCGTCCGCTGCTGATGGAGAATAAATTTCGCGCGGTGCGCTATGGGCTGGATGGCAACCTGATCGACTTTGGCAAGCAGACAGAGGTGCCGCTGCGCGAACTGGTCGAAGAGTACCTTCAGATGATTGATCCCGTTGTGGATGAGTTGGGCAGCCGCTGGGCGATTGAGGGCATTCGCAAGATTATGGAGACCGGCACCGGGGCTGACCGCCAGCTTAAGGTGTTTGAAGAGACCAAGGGCGACCTGAAGGCCGTGGTGGATTATATGGCGGAGGAGACCGCGGCGGGGCTGTGATGTTTACCAGGTCATCTGCTGCATGCGTGTGAGAATGATCTCGGTGTAATGCTTCATATGCTCGGGCTTGCGCTTGAGCGGGGCCGGCAGAATCGCGGCCAGTTCTGCTGCCTGCTCGCGGCTGATGCTCCGCGCGGGACGCTTGTCGTAGAGGCTGCAGGCTGCATCGGCGCCGTAGATACCAGGGCCCCATTCCACTACATTCAGGTAGAGCTCCAGAATGCGCTGCTTGCCGAGCACCAGCTCTGCTACCGGGACCAATGTGAACTCCGCGCCTTTACGCAGGATGGAGCGATTGGTGCCGAAGAAGAGATTCTTCACCAACTGCTGCGTGAGCGTGGAGCCGCCACGCATGCGGCCTCCGTCCACGTCGTTTTCCGCGGCCAGTTCCATTGCGTGCCAGTCGAAGCCGTGATGCTCGTAGAAGCGGGCGTCTTCGGCGGCGATTACGGCGTGTTGCAGATTCGGCGAGATGGCAGTGAGCGGAATAAACCTGTAGCGCTTTTGATACGGCTTATGCGCGAGCCAGGCCTGCATGCGCCGCTCGGCCTGGACGGCTGTGGTGGGCGGGTCTACCCATCGCGCGAGAACCAGCGTCAGCGCGGCCAGCGACCATGTGAGCAAAAGTCCCAGCCCGAGGCACAGTGCGAATAGCCGCAAAGGGCCCTTCCAGCGCGGCGGCCTGACAGGAGTCTCCAGATTTTCCATCTCAGCTTGCAGCATAACGCGTTAATCTGGAGTCTACGCACTTCTTCAGGAGCAACATCGTACAGCGCATGACTGCAACCAATTCCCAACTGCTTTCTCTGCCCTATCCGGCCGACTTCGTTCCCGGCGCGCGTTCTGCCGTTACCACCTGCCTCCGCATTCAGCCCGCGGAGAAGGTGACACTCATTACGGATGTGCAGACGAAGGCGATTGCGGCCTCGATTGCCGTGCAGCTGGAAGAGATTGGCTGCACCTGGAATGCTTTTGTGCTGGAAGACCTGGCTCTGCGGCCGCTGGTGGATATGCCCGCCGAGGTGCTGGCGGACATGGAGACATCCGAGGTTTCGATCTTCGCGGTGCAGGTGCAGACCAATGAGCTTCGCTCGCGTATGCAGATGACGGATGTGGTGAATCGCCGCCACATGCGGCACGCGCACATGGTGAATATTACGCCTGAGGTGATGTGCTCCGGCATGCGTGCGGATTTCAATCGTGTTGACCGGCTCTCGCAACAGGTGCTGGATCGCGTGCGTAAGGCGCATCGTATTCGCGCCACGACTGCTGCAGGCACGAATATTGTTTCGGAGATGAATCCGGGGTACAAGTGGTTCAAGACTTCCGGCATTATCTCCACGGAAAAGTGGGGCAATCTGCCCGGCGGCGAGTGTTTTACTTCGCCCGGTGAGGTAAACGGCACCTTTGTTGTGGATGGCGTTGTGGGCGACTGGCTTTGCGCGCGTTATGGACTGCTGGCCGGGACGCCGCTGACGCCGCTAGAGCGCATCGAACGCCCCCAGCTTGCGGGCCAGCAGCAGGAACAGCGCCATCACGCCCAACGGCAGCGTCGCATAGGCAGCGGCGAAGGGAATATTATTCGTCACCCCCACATTCGCATAGACCACATTGCCGATGAAATCCGAGCCCGGGCCGCCCACCAGCATCGGCGTCACGAAATCCCCCAGAGTGAGGGAAAACGTGAAGATCGCCCCCGCCACCATGCCGGGCAGCGCCATCGGCAGGATCACTCGGCGGAACGTCGCCATCCCGCGCGCGCCCAGATCGGCGGAGGCTTCCAGCAGGCTCGGCGGAATCCGCTCAAGCGCGGCGGCCACCGGCAGGATCATGAAAGGCAGCCAGAGATAGGTGAACACGATCCACATCGCCCAATTGGTATAGCCGATGCGCAGCATCCGGCAGCCCGATGCCTCGCCAGCGCCCAGTTCAGCACGCCGTCATGCGCCAGGATCAGCCGCCAGGCATAAACCCGCGCCAGATAGCTGGACCATAGCGGCACCAGCACCAGCGGTCATCAGCACGGCGCGCAACCGCGGCCCCGCCAGCCGCACCATGGCATAGGCAAACGGCCAGGCCAGAACGGCATCCGTCAGCGTCACCGCGGCGGCGATCAAGCACGGTCCGCAGCGCGATGCGCCCATAGATCGGGTCGCTCAGCAATTGCTGGAAATTGTCGAAGGATAATCCACGCGGATCAGATCTGCCGCTGAGATCGGATCGACAGTCCAGAAAGCCGACATCAGCAGGCCCCGATCGCCGCCAGATACAGCGCAAGGAACCAGCAAGCGCGGCAGTGCCGAGCAACGCCGCGCGCTGCCGAGCCGCCGGATGCCGCCAGACAAAGGCGGACATGGCATTGCGCCATGTCCGCTCGCACCGTCAGCCTTTGATCGTCTGCCATGCGCGCTGCCAGGCGGCGTAGTCCAGGCAGTCATTCTTGCCGTTGCCGCACTCGGTACGCGGGGTTTTCCAGAATTTGATCTGGTCGAAATAGCTGGCCGGCGCGTTGGCATGATATTGCGCGCAGGCGCCCGCCTGCTGCGCGTCCATTTCCTTGCAGGCCAGCGTATTGGCCGGCGTTTCGCCGAAATAGATCGCCTGCTGCGCCTGCACCTTCGGCGTCGTCACCCAGTTGATCCATTCATAGGCGCAGTTGGGGTGCGGGGCTTTGGCGGAGACCATCCAGGTATCGGCCCAGCCCGTCGCACCTTCGGCCGGGATGGTATCGGCCACCGGCACTTTGGCCGCCTGCAGCGTATTGGTCTGGTACGGCCAGGCCGCGCCCACCACGGCATCGCCGGTGGTGAAGAGCTGGATCTCGTCGGAGGCCAGCGCCCAGTATTTCTTGATCAGCTTGGCCTGGTCCTTGAGCAGCTTCACCACCGCATCCATCTGCGTCTGGTTCAGCTCATACGGGTCGGTAATGCCGAGCGCGGGATCGGTCTTGGAAAGATACAGCGCCGCATCGGCGATCTGGATCGGGTTATCCGGCACCGTGACCTGCCCGGCATATTTCGGATCATAGATCACGCGTCCAGGAGGTCGGCGCGGTCGGCGAAGGTCTTGGTGTTGTACAGCAGCGTATTCGGCCCCCATTCATAGGAAACGCCGTAATGCACGCCCTTCACCGTGTTGAAATCGGGCGACTGCAATTGCGGAATGAAATTCTTCCAGGCCGGGATCAGCGCCATGTTGATCGGCTGCACATTCTTGCCCATAGATCAGCCGCAGCGTGGCATCGCCGGAGGCGGAGACGACGTCATACTGGTTGCCGCCGCCCGAGCGCATCAGCGCCACCATCTCGTCCGAGGAGCCGGCATATTTGGCGTGCACCTGGCAGCCGGTCGCGGCCTCGAAGGGTTTCACCCAGTCATCCTGGGCGTAGCCCTCCCAGGCCACGACGTTCAGCGTGCCTTCGCCGTTGCCGATCATCTGCAGCGGCTCCACGGCCCAGGCGGCCTGGGCGATGGGCAGGCTGAACGACAGCCCGATCGCCAGTCTCGTACAGAAATTTCGTAATGTTGCCGTGCATCACGCCTCTCCCTTGCTGGGGTTGTGCAACGCCGCCGCCGCATCGCGCGGCCAGACGGCCAAAACTTTATCACCGGCGCAAAGCCGCAACCGGCTGCCGATCGGCACGGTGTTCGCTTCCATCACGGCAAGCTCCGTGCCGCCTTCCAGCGTCACGATGTAGCGCGTCACCGCGCCGAGATAGGTCGCCTCGCGCAAAACGCCCGCCTGCGCCGCGCATCCTTCCGGCGCCGCCGAACCCGGCGGGAGGAGCAGAATTTTCTCCGGCCGCAGCACCAGCTCGCCGCCACCCAGCAGGTTGGAACTGCCGACGAAATCCGCCACGAAGCGGTTCGCCGGCCGCTCATACAAATCGAAAGGCGTGCCGATCTGCTCGATCCGGCCCTGGCTGAACACCGCGATCCGGTCGCTCATCGCCAGCGCCTCATCCTGATCATGCGTCACATAGATGAAGGTGATGCCGCTCTCATGCTGCAACCGCTTCAGTTCAATCTGCATCTGGTGGCGCAGTTTCAGGTCCAGCGCGCCCAGCGGCTCATCCAGCAGCAGCACGCGCGGCTGGTTCACCATGGCGCGCGCCAGGGCCACGCGCTGGCGCTGACCGCCGGAAAGCTGCGCCGGCTTGCGGGCGCTGAACTCCCCCAGCCGCACCTGCGCCAGCGCGATTTGCGCCTTTTCATGCGCCTGCGCCTTCGGCATTTTGCGCGCCCGCAAGCCATAGGCGACATTCTCCAGCAGAGTCAGATGCGGAAACAACGCATAATCCTGGAACACCGTGTTCACGGCGCGCGCAAAGGGCGGCAGGTTCGCCACATCCGCCCCGTCCAGCAATATCCGCCCGCTATCCGGCCGCTCGAACCCCGCGATCAGCCGCAAGGTGGTGGTTTTGCCGGACCCCGAAGGGCCCAGCAGGGTGAAGAATTCCCCGGTGAAAATCTCCAGATCCAGCCGCGCCAGCGCCACGGCGCCGCCAAAGGCCTTGCTCACCCCCTGCAAGGCGACAATCGCCGGGCGCTGCCCGGCCGATGCCGCCAAATCCGAACTCTGCCTTGACTGGTCCAGCCGACACCTCCGACTCGGAGACTAAGGCAATTCAGGTCAAACGATCAGACATCTCAGCGCACAATCAAACCTAAGATGCCGTTTCACAAGTCGCACAGGTTGAGTCGCATGGCGGTGATTTTCGAGCACCGGAGCGCAGAAAATCGCCGTCAGGCGGCCGCCGGAGTAGACTTCTGGAACAGCATCTAAACCGGCCCCGTTTTCCCCGGAAGATACAGCGCCTGCACGCTCGAGTTCTGCTTGCTCAGATTGGTGATCCGCACCCCGGTGCCGCCGATCCTGCATACGGTCACCTTGTCCAGCGGCAGCCACGCGCTCAAGGCGGGGCCGTTGCCGGGATAGGCCTGGAAGATCTGGCCGGAGGCCAGCTTGATATACACCCCGTTGGTGTTCAGGACCTTGTCAGACCGGCAAGGCGCGCTCATCCCCGTGGTCTGGCCCATGGTCTGGGCCTGGGCGGTCGCGACCCCAAGCGCCACGCAGATCGCGAAACAGATTTGTGTCATTTTTGTCATTTTTTCCTCCATCGGCCCCGGTAATTTAAAGCCCGGATTTATTCTGAAACTGGACCGTCCCGGCGGCGGATTCAAGGGCGGATGCGGCGGCAATCTGCAGCCCCGGTGCCGCCTCGCCCGCGAATTGCCCGTTTTGCCCAGCCAGGCCCGCCGCCGTCAGGCGCCCCTCTCACTCCGTCCGTCCAGATTGAAATAATCCGCAAATCAGCTTCTATATCCGCCTGGTTGCGGCAAGTGCGTGGTCGGGAGCGTGTCATGGAGGTCGGTAGAGATGAGCTGCGCTTCGGGCCATTCCGGCTGTCCAGCCGCCAGCGCATCCTGACCGGCCCCGAAGGGCCGGTCTCCCTCGGCGGCCGCGCCTTCGACCTTCTGACCGTACTGGCCGCCAGCCCCGGCCGGCTGTTCAACAAGCATGAACTCATCGACCTTGTCTGGCCCGGCCTCGCGGTCGAGGAGAACAATCTGCATGTGCAGATGGTGGCGCTGCGCCGCGCGCTGGGCGGCCGGCAGAACCTGGTGCAGACCGTACCCGGCCGCGGCTACCGCCTGGTGGGCGACGCGCCGGAGGAAGCGCCAAAACCCGCGGTGCCGCCGCCCATCCCCACCGAACCGGCGGCGCGGCCAGCGGAATTCACCCGCCCGGCGCTGGTCGGGCGGGATCACGAACTCGCCGATCTTCGCCGGCGCCTCGCCCGGAACCGGCTGGTCACCATCACCGGCCCCAGCGGCATCGGCAAGACGCATCTCGCTTTGGCGCTGGCGGACAGCCTGCTGACGGAATTCGCCGGCTTCGTCCGCATCGCGGATTTCGCGCCGCTGACCGAGGATTCCCGGGTGGAGGCAGCGCTCGTCGCCGCCATCGGGCTGCGCCTGAACGAAGGCATGTCCCGGCCGGAAGCCCTGGCGCAGGCGCTCGGCCAGCGCCGCGCCTTGCTGATCCTGGATAATTGCGAGCATCGCCTGGCCGGCATCGCGCCGCTGGCGGAAACCCTGCTCGCAACCTGCCCCAGCCTTTCCCTGATCGCCACCAGCCAGGAACCCCTGCGCGTGCAGGAAGAAGCCGCCTACCGGCTCACCCCGCTCGCCTTGCCGCCGTCCCATGCGGCCACGCCGGAGGAGATCGCGGGCTATGGCGCCGTCGCCCTGTTCCTGCGGCGGGTCGAGGCGGCGGACCGGCATTTCCGGCTGGACGCCGCCAACGCCGCCGCCGCCGCCGCCATCTGCCGCAGCCTGGACGGCATTCCGCTGGCCCTGGAAATGGCCGCCGCCCGGGTTCCCGCCTTGGGACTGGAAGGCCTGCGCAGCCGGCTCGACCAGCGTTTGCGCCTGCTCACCTCCGGCCGCGCCACCGCCGCCGCGCGCCACCGCACGTTGCGGGCCACCATCGCCTGGAGCGATGAGCTGCTGGACCCGGCCGACCGCCAGCTCTTCCACCGCCTCGGCGTCTTCGCGGGCAATTTCTCGGCTGAGGCCGCCGCCGCCATCCTGCGGCAGAACGACGAGGATGAATGGGCGATCCTGGATGCGCTGGGCCGGCTGGTGGATAAATCGCTGGTGGTGGCCGAACCCGGAACCGAACCCCGGTACCGGCTGCTGGAAACGCCGCGCCTGTTCGCCCTGGAACAGCTTGCCGCATCCGGCGGCCAGGCCGCCTGCCGCTTCCGCCATGCCGCCTTCTATACCGCCCTGATGGAACAGGCGCATGCGGATTGGGAAACCACCGAGGACGCCGCCTGGCTGGCCCTTTACGCCGCCGAGCTGGACAATGTCCGCGCCGCTTTGGACTGGGCGCTGGGCGCGGAAGGCGATGCGGAACTCGCCGTCACCCTGGCCGGCACCGCCGCCCTGCTGCTGGAAAAATCCTCCCTGCTGGCCGAAGGCCGCCGCTACCTCGAACGGGCGGAAGCGGTGGCGGAGACCAGCGGCGGCCAAAGCCGCGCCCGGCTGCTCCGGCAGACCGGCAATCTCTGGTTCAGCTCGGACCGGCCGCGCGCTTTGGCGGCGCTGGAACACGCGGCGGCGCTGTATGATGAACGCGGCGAGGCGGTCGAGCGCGGCGCCGCCTTGGCCCTGGCCGGGCTGATCCATAGCTTTCTCGGCGCGCGCGATCAGGCCAAAACGCTGCTCACCCTTGCCAGCGAATTGCTGGCCGGGACGAAGCGCCCGAAAACCCTGTTCAACATCTACAACAATCTCGGCGTCATCGCCGCCATGGAGGGCGATTTCCGCGGCGCGCGCGATTCATTCGACCAGGCCCTGCGCCTGGCCCGCCGCCTGTCCGCACGCCAGAGCGAAGTAACGGCGCTGATCAATCTCGCCGAAATCGAATTCAATCTCGGCGAGATCGACCTCGCCGTCGAACGCGCCAACGCCGCCATCGCCTTCCTGCGCGGCGACGAGCTTCACAACGACCTCGGCTGGGCGCTGGTCAACGTCGCCACCTATCTGCTGGTCGCCGGCCGGCATGACGAAGCCCGGAACGCCGCGCGGGAAGCACTCTCTCTGGTCGGCCCGGTCGGCGGCTTCATCCTGCGGGTCTGCCTGCAGCAATGCGCCCTGCTGGCCGCCTCCGCCGGCAATCCGAAGGAAGCCGCCCGCCTGCTCGGCTTCGTGGATGCGGGCTACGAGGCCGCCGGGGAATTGCGCGAACCGACCGAGCAGCTCGTCTACGACGCGCTCTGCGAAAAACTCCGCATTGCCCTGACCCAAGCCGCCCTGCGCCAATTGGCGGAGGAGGGCGCATCCTGGACCGAGGACGCCGCCGCCAGGGCCGCGGCTAAATTGCTTGAGCCGGGATTTTCAAACACCGATGGCCCAAATTAAAAAAGTCTTTTTGGTTCTTTTTCTTCAGAAAAAGAACCGCTTGCTTACTCCCCCCCCCCGCACAAAAAAATGGGGCGGCGTCCTGGAGATAGACGCCGCCCCGGTTGTCAGCGCCCCTTCACAAGACTTTAGCCGAACGCTTCTTCTGAACGGGAACGCCGCTGGGGATCTCGTCATTACCTTTTGCCTTGAAGGCATTGCCTTTGGCTTTGAACGCGTTGCCTTTGGCGATGAAGGCATTGCCCTTGGCGATAAAGGCGTTGCCCTTGGCCTTGAACGCATTGCCCTTCGCCTTGAAGGCGTTGCCTTTGGCGATGAACGCCTTGTCCGAAGCCTTTCCGTCGCCGGCGTCGCCACCGCCTGCCTGCACCAGCACTGTCGCCAGCACCTGGCCGTCGGGGGAATCCCAGGCCCGTGCAGGCATCCCAGCCTTCGGCCGCCGCGAAGGCGCCGTTATTGCCTTTGTCGATATCGTTCAGCGCGGCTTCATTGCCGTAGAGCAGCGGGTTGATGAACCCGGCCGGCGCCAGCGACTGTTTCGCCCGCAACTCATTGATCCGGGCAATCAGCCCCGCCCACAGCGGCGCCACCGCGCTGGTGCCGCCGATCACCGTGTCTGTGCCATCCACGCGCACGGCGTAGCCGGTCTCCGGATCGGCATCGCCGGCGACATCCGGCACGCCGCGCATGGCCAGTCGTGGTGCCGCCTGCGGGCACGCCGGCAGGTCGCCTGCCAGGCGGGCAGCGCGAAGACCGTGCTGACGCCGCCGCCGGTGGCGCCCTCGTTCGGCGCCAGCTCGTTCCACACCACCTCGCTCTGGATGGTGTTGCCCGACCGCCGTCAGCTTGGTCCCGCCGCAGGCCAGCGCATGCGGGCTGGAGGCGGGAAAGTCGACATGGTTGCCGCTGCCGCTGACGCCGTCGCGTCGAGCCGTCGTCGCCGGCCGCGACGCAGATGGTCACGCCCAGCGCCGCCGCGGCCTGGAAGGCCTGGTCGAACGCCGTCATCGACTGCGCCGTCCAGCTCGACTCCGGCCCGCCCCAACTGATCGAGATCACGCGACGGCTTGTTGGTGCGTGTCATGAATGGCGGTGGTGATGGCGTCGAGGAACCCGGCATCGGTATTGGGCGCGAAATACACCGCCAGCGTCGCGCCCGGCGCCACGGCGCCCGCCACCTCGATATCCAGCATCACCTCGCCATCCGGCCCGTTCGAGCTGCCGGTGGCATGATTACGCCCCTGATCGACCGAAACGCTGACGAGTTTCGGCGGCTTGACCCCAAGCGATTTGAAATACGCGCTGAGATCGGTGCTGCGCGACCCGCCGCCAAGCTCGATAATGGCGATGGTCTGCGCCTGCCCGGTTGCCGCCGGGAAATCATAAAATGCCGCCACCTCCAGCGGGGTGTAGGACACCGATTGCGCCGCCGCCTTGCGCGACTTGCCGCGCGGCTGGCGAAAATGCGCCCGCGCCTGCGGCCGGTTATCCAGCCCCAGCACCGCCTGCACCGCATCCTTCAGCGCATCCGGCAGCGCCAGCGCGCCTTCCCGGCCGCGATAGGCGCCGCCCGGATGGTCATAATGTTTCAGCTCGACGCCGAAAGCCGCATTGAAATCCTTGACGACGCCGGAAAGGACGATACTGCGGCGCGCCGGGCTCACCGAAACCACGGCCAGATGATGCTCGGCCGCGAATTTCTTCACCGCCTCGATATCATCGGGGCGGGCGCCGTGGCGGGACGCGAATTCCTCGCGGCTCAACGGCGCCAGGGCGTAATCGCCCTTGGCCAGGCGTTCTACCCGGTCCTGCAGCCCCGCCACCGCGTTGTGGCGCAGCAACAGCGTGACTTCCAGCCGCTCTTCCGGATCGGCCGGGCCGGTAAGGATGGCGCCGGGGAGCTTTTTGCGCTCACTGCCGGTCAGTTGATGCTTGGACATGGTTCGCTCCTTGATTGGTTTTTGTTGCTTCGGATGTTCGCCGCGGCATGCAGCTCGCCACGTAATACAGCAATTCCCGCTGATGGTTCAGCGCCGCATAACCCGGCCGGCGCGGAAAGCGGAGATCGGCCGCCACCTTGCTTTCCAAGTTCCCGACCTCCCTGCTGCCCCAGCTATCCATGTCCGCCACCCTCAACATTTGTTCGACGGCAAGCTACGACGCCCGAAAGGCGGCGGTCCATAAAATCGGGTCTTAAAACTTCTTAAATGTATAGGGCGACGGTTCGCGGCGTTATCGTAAGAACACCAAAATTAATGACCGCCAGCGCAGCGTTTTCAAACAGAATTAAGCGTCAAGGCGGATGCGGTAGGTGTAGATATCGCCGCGAAACAGGCCTTCGACATATTCGATCATCAGATCGCGCCGGACATAGCTGCGGCGTTTGATCAGCAGGCAGGGCACCGGCTCGGTGAAACCGAAAATGCCGCTTTCCAGCGCCGACGGGGTCGTCGCCTCCACGGTCTGGTCACAGAACGCCAGACCCATGCGATGCGCCGCCAGTTGTTCGTAGATGGAGCCCGAAACATCCGCCTTTTCCAGAAACGGCGCCGCCTCCAGGCTGTCCAGGCATTTTCGTAGGAAAGCAGAATGTCCTCGCCATAGCGGATCCGCACCAGCTTCAGGAAGCGCGACGTGGAGGCCAGACCAGGATCGAGGCGATCTGCCGGTCGCAGACGATGGCATGGTCAACAATCCGGTCGAGGGCTGGCGGCCCAGCTCCTGCATCTCCTGCGTGAACCCTTTCAGCCGGTCCATGCCGGGCGAAAGCCGGGCGCCGTCAGGCTGGACGATGGTGCCCAGCCTGCCATGCCCTTCCACCAGCCGGCGCTGGCGCAGGGTATTGTAGCAACGCTGCACCGTGGTGCGGCTGATCCCGAGCATCTCGGCAAGGTAGCGTTCCGCCGGCAGCTCGCGCCCGCCTTCAGCTTTCCCTCCTGGATGGAAAGGGTGAGCCTGCTCCTCAACTGCTGGTAGATCGGCATGGCGCTGTCTTCCCGCAGGCGCAGCCAGGACGCGATAGGCGGTGCGCCGCCCTGCGGCGCGCCGCCTATCGGTTGCGGTTCGGAACCGGTGGCCTTTTTCCCCATTTCAGGTCAAGCTTTGCCGATAAAAACAATCCGAGGCGTTCATGTTCCTTTTTCGTCTATTTTCATTACGATTAATAGATGATTGATGTCGCCCCAATTTTCGTCCTGGGCAGCTCGTCGCGGCCTGTTGGGCCAAAGTGGCACGGCTGCCCATCGCCGGGGAATCCCTGCTGGCCAGCCATTTCGTGCTGGAACCCGGCGGCAAGGGGTTCAACCTCGCCGTTGGCGCGCGCCGCCTGAACCTGGATGTGGACGGGCTGCTCGCCGTCGGCGCAGATCTGTTCGCCGATTTTGCCCAATCGGCCCTGCGCCGCGCCGAACTGCCGCTTGGCATGCTGGTGCGGTACAACGGCCCCAGCGGCG
>CAWBWB010000002.1:0-543551 GCA_963792495.1 uncultured Acidobacteriaceae bacterium
TGGTGTGGTTCTTGGTGTGGTTTTTAGTGTGGTTTAGTGTGCTTCTTATTGTGGTTCTTAGTGTGGTTCTTAGTGTGGTTCTTAATGTGGTTCTTAGTATGGTCCTTAGTGTGGTTCTTAGTGTGTTTTTTGGTGTGCTTCTTGGTGTGTTTCTGGGTGTGGTTTTTAGTGTGGTTCTTGTTGCCTGGTCATAGATGGAGCCGATGATGACCGGCACCTTGTAGGCGGCGATCTTGTCGAGGACGTCCTGCGTGTGGGTGAGGTGGTTGAGGATGACCTTGAGGTGGAACTCCTGCGCGAGCTGCATGATGACTTCAACTTCATAGCCTTCATAGACGCCCAGGACTACGGGGCGCTCGCCTTTGAGATAGGGGATTAGGGCTTCGTACTTGAGGTCCGGCTTGGGCTTCTCGCCCTTTTTCGTTTCGGACTCCTGTTTGCGCATGTATTCCTGCGTGTCGAGGAAGTTCTGGCGGAGCTGGGTTACGAGGCCCATGCGGGTGGACGGGAAGGAGCTGTGGCCGCCGCGACGGCGCTGATCGCCGCCAAAGTTCATGGCGAGAGCGACGTCTTTGCCGAGGATCATCTGGTCGCGGTCGCGGCCGTAGAGCTGGATGAAGATGTCCTGGCCGGAGATGGAGTCGTCGTTTGCCGGGGCGACTACGGCGTTGGTGATGCCGTTGAGGCGAGCGACGGGGATAAGCTCGGTTTCGGCGTGGAAGGCGTCATAGACGTGCATGTGGGGCATGATTTCGTCGGAGCGCTCGACGAGATCGTTGTTGACTTCATCGGCGGAGATTTCTGTGAGGCCGAAGTTGGATTCGGGTTCGATGAGGCCGGGGTAGACTGTGAGGCCTTTGGCATCGACGATGGTTGCGCCTGAGGGGATGGTTACGGAGCCTGTTGCGCCTACGGCTGAGATTTTTCCGCCTGAGAGGATGAGGGTGCCGTTTTCTATGGTGCCGTGGGTGATGGTTAGGAGTTTGCCGTTGGTGATGGCTACCACCTGCGGTGGGGCTGGCTGCGGTTGCGCCGCTACCAGGGTTGGGGCGGCTGCTAGCGCTATTGCGCATGCTAGCTTCCATCCCCGGTCCCCAAAGGCGAGGGACCGGGGGCACCCGGGGTCGGCTTTTGTGGTATCCCACCCATGCGCGAAAGGCTGCGCATGGATGGGGCACAGTAGATTTTTGATGGGCGAGCGAAAGGCAAAGGACAAAAGCTTGTTCTTCGGGCGGTTGTGGTTTCCCACCCATCGAGCAAAATGCGCTCGATGGATGGGGCACCCTAGATTGTTGTTGGGTGAGCGAAAGGCAAAAGCTAAAAGCGGGTCCTTCCCACCGCCTGAAAGGCGGCTACGGTCAGGATGACGGTCTTTATTCAAATAAGAAGAGATTTTCATTGGCCGTCCTCCTGGTCGTCGGAGCCGAAGCCGCCGCCGTCGTGCATTACGCCGTGGAAGTGAGTTGTGCCGAGGCCGGGGAGTGAGTTGTCGAAGAAGAGGTCGCCGTCGATCCAGACTTTTTGGGCACGAGCATAGGTCGAGAGCGGGTCGCGGTTCCAGAGGACGAGGTCAGCGTCTTTGCCTAGGTCGATGGAGCCGGTGCGGTCGTCTACGCCGATGATCCAGGCGGGGTTGAGGGTGATCATCTTGATGGCTTCGTCTTCGGTGGCTCCGCCGTAGTGGATCATTTTGCCGGCTTCGGCGTAGAGGCGGCGGATGTGGTCGTCGGAGTCGGACTTGAGGGCGACGCGGACGCCGGCGCGCATGGACATGACGGCGTTCCAGGGGATGGCGTCCCAGGCTTCGTCTTTGTAGCCCCACCAGTCGGCGAAGGTGGCGATGGCGGTTTCTGTGGGGGCGATTTTGTCGGCTACCTTGTACATTTCGAGCGCGTGGTGGAAGGCGCGGATCTTGTAGCCGTACTCTTTGGCGATGGCTTCTTCGGTGAGGAACTCGTCGGCGCGGTAGCAGTGGATCTGGACATAGAGCTTGCCGCGGAGGACGTCGGCGAGGGCTTCGAGCTTGAGGTCGCGGGCGGGTGGGACGAGGTCTTTGTCGCCCTTCTTTACCTTGGCGTCGTAGGCGTCCCACTCGGCCATGTAGTGTTTGGCGTCTTCAAAGGCCATGCGCATGACTTCGAAATTTCCCATACGGGTGGAGGGGAGCTGGTCGCGGGAGCCGTAGACGCGCTTGGGGTTTTCTCCGGAGGCAAACTTGATGGAGCCGTGCGCGTTGGGGAAGATCATCTGGTCGCGGTCGAGGCCGAACTTGTTTTTGATGACGACGGCCTGGCCGCCGATCATGTTGGCGGAGCCGTGGAGGAGGAGCTCGGTGGTGACGCCGCCGGCGAGGGCGTAGTAGAGGTCGGACTGGCGGTTATCGAAGGCGTCGATCATGTGCATGGACGGGGTGACGGGGCTGGTGGCCTCGTTGACGTCGGAGTCGAGCGCGGAGTGGGAATGGGGGTCGATGATGCCGGGGGTGAGCCAGAGGCCTGTGGCGTCAATGACTACGGCTGAGGCGGGCGCGGAGACGGTGGGGCCTACGCCTGCGATTTTTCCGGCGTGGACCCAGACGGCGCCGTTCTGGATGGTGCCGTGGCTGGCGGTCATGACGGTGGCGTTTTTGATGACTAAATCTTCAGGTGGGGCTTGTGCGTGGGTGGCGAGGGCGGCAGAGGCTAAGAGCATGGCGCAGGTGAGTTGCGCGAGGCGTTTGGGGTGCATCAGGTTCTCCTGAGCTGTTTGGGTGAGATGAAACCTTTGGATGGGATGGTACTAGATGGGGGATGAGGACTGAGTGAGATTTTTAGCTGGCGGCGAGGATGGCGTCGGCGATGAGTGCGGCTTCAACAGCTGGGCGGACGTTGTGGGTGCGGAGGATGGAGGCTCCGTGGAGGATGGCGGCGGTGTGGGCGGCTATGGTGGCGTGTTCGCGCTGGTTTGTGGGGGCGGGTTGGTTGTTGTGGAGCGGGGAGAGGGTATGGCCGAGGAAGGATTTGCGGGAGAGGCCGGCGAGGATGGGGTGGTTGAGTTCGAGGAGTTGATGCTGGTGGGCTAGTAACGCGTAGTTTTCGTTGAGGCGCTTGCCGAAGCCGTAGCCGGGATCTATGACGATGGCTTCTGGGGCGATGCCTGCGGCGTGGGCTTTTGCGAGGCTGGCTTCGAGGCCGGTGCGGATTGTGTCGAGGAGCGCTTCGGGCGGGAGTTGGGGTTGGGTGCGCCATTGGTGGGGCAGGCCGCGGGTGTGCATGAGGATTACGCCGCAGTGGGCTTCGGCGCAGATGGCGGGGAGGGATTCGTCCCAGGTGAAGCCGCTTACGTCGTTGATGATTTCGGCTCCGGCGGTTAGGGCGGCGCGGGCTGTTTGGGATTTGTAGGTGTCGATGGAAAGGATGGCGTTGGGGTGGGCTTTGAGGATGGCTTCAAGGACTGGGAGCAGGCGGGATTGTTCTTCTTCTGTGCTTAGGGCTGAGGGGGTTCCGGCCTGGCTGTTGGGGCGGGTGCTTTCTGCGCCGAGGTCCAGGATGTCTGCGCCTTGTTCTATGAGCTGGAGGGCGTGGGTGATGGCGGCTTCTGGGTTGAGGAATTGGTTGCCGTCTGAGAAGGAGTCGGGGGTGATGTTGACTACGCCTATGATTTGGGTGCGGGTGCCTAGGGAGAGATGGCGGGTGCGGAGGTGCCAGCGGGTGAGGGGGCGGGAATTCATTGATTTTAACTATGCAACGATGAGTGTAAAAGAATTGGCGTGAGGTGAGGAGTGACGACCGACGAAATTCAGCTGCTCAAGGAAAGTGTCAACAAACTTGTGGAGATTGAAACGACCTTTGGGGAACGGCTTGTTGCACGGGTGGAAATTGTGACCGATGAAGACGAAAACGATGTTCACGATGTGATGTACACGATGATTTCAACCAGTACACCGGAGTGGTATGCCGCGCATTCAGATTCAGGCGGCTTTGTGCTTGATTTTATAGAAATCACATCAGTTAAAACAGTCAATGAGCAGTAGCTGAAAAGCAGATCCTTCCCTCCTCCTGAAAAACGGCTATGGTCAGGATGACAATTTTGTGATGAGCGGATGGGAGTGCTATCCCAGGTCTCAAAATCGAGACCCGGGGCACCCGAGGGTTGTGGCTGAACGGGCGAAAGGCAACAACAAAAGCAACGGCAGCGGCAACAACAAAAGCGGGTCCTTCCCTCCGCCTGAAAGACGGCTACGGTCAGGATGACGGACATTCAATGGTGGGTGGGAGGAAGTGGCGGTAGATCGAACGAAAAGCAACGGCAAGAACAACCGCAGGTCGCTCGACTCGCCTGTCACGCATTGCGTGACCGGCTTCGCTCGGGATGACAACTCTTTTTGGATGCTCGGGATGGCGGGCTGTGGTGGGGGTTTGGAATTGGCTGATAGACTCCGGCCATGCGGATGATGCTTCGTTCCCTTCCTTGTTTGTTGATCACTTTTCTTGTTTGGTTCCCTTCTCTTTCGGCGCAGGATGTTCGGCTGGCGCGGAAGGTGGATGCGATTCTGGCGGAGCCGGCGCTGGGGCACGCTACGTTTGGGATTTCGGTGACTACGCTGGATGGGAAGCTGCTGTATGGGCATAACGAGGGGCGGCTGTTTGTTCCGGCTTCGAATACCAAACTGACTACTACTGCGGCTGTTTCGGCGCTGTTGCCGGTGAATACGCTGACTTGGACTACGCAGGTGGTGGCTACGGGGCCTGTGGATGCGGATGGCGTGCTGCATGGGGACCTGGTGATTCTGGGGGCGGGTGATCCGACGTTGAGTGCGCGGAAGTATCCGTATGAGGCTCCGCCGGCTACGCCTCGGCCTGCCGGTGCTGCGCCTGTGGCCAAGCCTGATCCGCTTGGGCCATTGAATGAGTTGGCGGCGCAGGTGGCCAAGGCTGGGGTGAAGCAGGTTGCGGGGCGCGTGATTGGGGATGAGAGCTACTTTCCGATGGAACGGTGGGGCTCGGGGTGGAGCTGGGATGACGTGGCGTGGAGCGATGGAGCCGCGATCAGTGCGCTTAGCTTTAATGAGAATTCGATTGAACTGACGCTTGCGCAGGATGCGGGTGGGGTGGTGGCTACGTGGAATCCGGCGGTGAGCTATTACACGATGACAAATGAAATTACGGTGGCTCCGGCGGGGCAGGATGCGCATGTGGGTGTGGATTTGCCGCCCGGGAGCACGGTGGTGCGCACCTTTGGGACGCTGGGCGCGAAGGGCTGGCATGGGGATGTGGCTGTTGAGAATCCGGGGCTGCTGGCGGCACAGGGATTTGTGCTAGCGCTGAAGGCGGCGGGGGTTTCTGTGGACGGCAGCGCGATTGTGCGGCAGAGAGAGTCACTGGATACGGAGAGCTTTGGCAAGGAGCGGGCGGAGGGTTTGGCGCTGGCTCCTCGCACGGATCTGGCGACGGTGGCTGCGCCTGCGATGGGGAACACTGTGCTGGCGACGCGGGTGAGTGTGCCGGTGCAGCAGGACATTGTGATGACAAACAAGCTGAGCGAAAACCTGCATGCTGAGCTGATGTTGCGGATGCTGGGAAGACTCTTTGGGACCGATGGGAGCTTTGGGCAGGGGGCGCGGGTGGTGCGGCAGTTTCTGGTGAGCGCGGGTGTGGAGGATGGGGATTTTTATCTCTATGACGGCAGCGGAATGAGCAATGATGACCGGATTGCTCCGCGGGCGCTGACTACGCTGCTGGTGTATGCGGCGAAGCAGCCCTGGGGTGCGGGGTGGAAGGCCTCCTTACCGATTGGCGGGGTGGATGGGACGATTCATTCGCGGTTTCAGAAGTCGCCGGTGAAGGGGCGGGTGTTTGCGAAGACTGGGACGCTGAATGGGACGAATGCTTTGTCTGGGTATTTGCTGGCAGATTCGGGGAAGACGGTGGTGTTTTCGATTCTAGTGAATGGGCATCGGCCGGGGAGTAATGAGGAACTGCATGCGGTGGATCGGATTGTGGAGGTGATTGCTGGTAGTGAGTAGGGGTTCGTGATTAGTGGTTAGTGGTTCGTGGTTAGTTTTATAGATAAAAGGCAAGGGCTGTAAAAGACTTTTAGATATCCCACCCATGCGCAGAATGCGCGCATGGATGGGGCACAGCGCGGGTAATGAGTAGTGATTAGTGGTTCGTGGTTCGTGGTTCGTTTTGTAGATAAAGGGCAAGAGCTTTAAAAGACCTTTAGATATCCCACCCATGCGCAAAATGCGCGCATGGATGGGGCACAGGCGGGTTGCTGGTTACAGATGACGGTTGTTTGTGGATTGTATGATTTAGAGAGAATGCGCCTGGGATGGATTGCTGCTGGATTGGGTTTTGGTGTGGCTTTGATGGCTGCGGGGTGCCGGGATTTGCCTGCTTCGAAGCCTGCTGCTGAGTGGACGGCGGAAGAGGCGCGTGGGGCTGCGGTGTTTCAGGCCAACTGTGCGCGGTGTCACTATCCAACGACTACGCAGGGCATGAAGGGACCGGGCTTGCAGGCGATTACCAAGGTGAAGGCGATGCCCAGCGGCGCTCCGCCTACGGATGAGCGGCTTTCGGTTACGATTTTGCGGGGGCGGGCGATGATGCCTGCGACATCGTTGAACAACGACGACCTGCGCGATCTGCTGGCTTATATTCACACGCTATGACGGAGACTCCTACCAAACGCGAAATGCCTTTGCCGGGGGTGGCGGCGATTGCGCTTTATCTGCTGCTGATTGCAGGGACGATTGTGGTGGGCGTTGTGGGCGGGGGGCATTATCCGTGGAGCTTTTTGATTTTTTCGGCGACATTTATTGCGGCCAGCGGCGGTTTGATTGTGGGCTTTCGCTGGGCGTGGGTGCTGGCGCTGGCTGCGGTGTTTTTGCTGATGGGGTATAACTTCTGGGTTTTCTCGCAGCAGCACCAGGCTCCGGCGATTGTGCAGGGTTTTTTGAACCTGGTGTTCTTTTTGTATTTGATTCGGACTGAGGTTAGGGCGAAGCTGCGGTAGCAAAGATTACCAGAGAGTCTTGCATATCTTTGCACGAAGGATTTGCCGGTCTCCGGTAATCAGCGTGCAATTGTGGACGATAGCTGTGGCTACAATGAAGCGGTCCATGGGATCGCCGTGAAAGGGCTCAGGAATCTGGCCAGCGGTAATGGCGATTTCTTCCTCAATCGGAATGATTTGCAATCGGCTGCGGATATGCCGAAGCAGAATTTCCTGAGGAGCCGCGTATTGCACGCGACCGAGACGATATCCGTTGACCATTTCATATATGCTTGCGGCCGAAATGCCGATCGTTGTTTTAGATCGCTCGGCATTCCCTATCGCAACCGTCGCACGTTTGGATAGTGATTCCGGCTCAGCGACAAGCCATATGAAAGTATGCGTATCGAGCAGAATCATTTATCCGGCCCATTCTTGATGCGGTTCCATTCGATTTCAGCAAATTTCTCCCATTCTTCCTCCGTGTGCAAGGACTGGGTAAGATCCACACCATCAGGAATGGAGATCATTCCACGCAGAAAGCCGAAGATGGACTCTTCTTTCTCTTTCTTGCTCTCCGGGATGGGAACGTCGACACGCGCCACAGGCTTGCCACGCTTGGTGACGAGCACGGGTTTGCCGGTGGCGTTTACCTCATCAAGGATGGCCAGGCATTTGGCTTTAAAGACTCCGGCTGGTACGGTCCGCATGGTAACCTCCCCTACAAGTATAGATGCGATCATGGTCATTTGACTATGGTCATAAAGGCTGAGGCTGGCTTTGCCAGATGTATACGATTTTTATGCGCCTTTATGTGGGTGGATGATAGTCTTCTGGCCATGTTCCTTCTCATGAAAAAGTCTCTTGTGTGCGCGGCTGTGTGTGCGGCTGCTGTTTCCTTTGTGTCTGCCCAGGATGCGCCGAAAAAGCGTGCGATTACGCTGGATGATCTGGCGAAGATTGAGCGTGTGGGTGGGCCTGCGATTTCTCCGGATGGGGAGTGGGTTCTTTATTCCGTGAGCAAGACGGATGTGAAGGAAGACAAGGGCGAGAGCCATCTCTGGATGGTGAAGTGGGATGGGTCAGAGCGGCTGCAGATTACCTATGGCAAAGAGGGTGCGGGCGGGGCGAAGTTTTCTCCGGATGGTAAGTACATCAGCTTTCTTTCTTCGCGGCCCGGGCCTAAGGCTGACTCGGCGAAGGGCAGCCAGGTGTGGGTGATGGACCGGCGTGGGGGCGAGCCGCAGCAGCTTACCGAGATCAAGGAAGTGGATGGTAAGGCGGTGGATATCTCTGGGTATCTGTGGGCTCCGGATGGGAAGAAGCTGGTGCTGACGATGCATCCCAAGAGCGAACCGGATGCGGAGGATGGCAAGCCGGCGAAGCCGCAGCCGATTGTGGTGGACCGCTACCACTTCAAGCAAGATGTGCAGGGGTATATCCACGACGACCAGTGGGATGCGCTGTATCTCTACGACCTGGGGACGAAGAAGGCGGAGAAGCTGACCACCGACAAGAATGTGGATGAGGAGGGCGCGGTATTTTCGCCGGACGGACAATGGATTGCGTATACCAGCAACCACGATGCGGACCCGGACCGGAGCACCAACACAGATGTGTTTGTGGTGGCAGTGAAGCCGGGTTCGGCGGCGAAGAAGCTGACGGAGTGGAAGGGGCCGGATCATGGTCGGCTGGCGTGGAGCCCGGATTCCAAGGCGATTGCTTACCAGGAAGGCGCGGAGCTGAAGCTGCTGGAGTATTCGCAGTCGCGGCCTGCGGTGGTGACGCTGGATGGGAAGGTGAGTTATCCGGCGGCGAAGCTGGATCGGGCGGTGAGCGCGGCGCGATGGCTGCCGGATGGAACGCTGAGCTACCTGGTGAGCGACGACCGGTATGAGTATCCGGCGCAGGTGGAGATGGATGGGCCGGGGGTTAAGAAACTGCTCGACGTAAAGGGCGTGGTGACGGGATGGGAGACTGTGGCGGGGCACACGGTGGTTTCTTATACCGACGATGCGACGCCTGCTGAGCTGTATGCGCTGGAGAATGGTGCGCTGCGGAAGCTGACGCACAACAATGAGGCGCTGATGGCGGAGCTGAACCTGGTTCCGACGGAGGATATTGAGTTCAAGGCGAGCGATGGGAACGACGCGCATGGGCTGATTACGAAGCCTGCGGATTGGAAGGCCGGCACGGCGGTGCCGATGATTCTCTATATTCACGGCGGGCCGAATGGGCAGGATGCGCACAGCTTTGATTTTCAGCGGCAATGGCTGGCGACGAAAGGCTACGCCGAGCTGAATGTGAACTATCGCGGGTCAAGCGGGCGCGGAGCGGCTTACTCGGCGGCGATTGCCAGCGACTGGGGCAACAAGGAAGTGCTGGATATCAAGGCCGGTGTGGATAAGGCGATTGCGCTGGGAGTGGCGGACCCGAAGCGGATGTGCGTGACGGGATGGAGCTATGGCGGCATTTTGACCGACTACATGATTGCGAGCGATACGCGCTTCCAGTGCGCGATCAGCGGAGCGGGCACGGCGTTTGCGCTCTCGTTTTATGGCGTGGACCAGTACATTCTGCAGTATGACAACGAGATTGGTAAGCCGTGGGAGAATCTGAAGGCTTATGAGAAGTTGAGCTATCCGTTTCTGGAGGCGGGCAAACGGATTCATACGCCGACAATGTTTATGGGTGGCACGAGCGATATGAATGTGCCGCTGCTGGGCGGGGAGCAGATGTACCAGGCGCTGAAGTCACTGGGCGTTCCGACGGAGCTGGTGGTGTATCCGGGACAGTTTCACGGATTCACGAAGCCCAGCTTTATCAAGGATCGCTATGAGCGGTGGCTTGGATGGTGGGATAAGTATCTGCAGCCGGATAAGGCCGGCGCTCCCGACAGGAAGAAGTAGGGCGATGCGGCTAATTGTGCTGTATGGAATGCCTGCCGCCGGCAAGCTGACTGTGGCGCAGGAGCTGAAGGCGATTACGGGGCTGCCGCTGTTTCATAACCATCTTGTGGTGGATCTGCTGCTTTCCACATTTGAGTTTGGAAGCGCGCCGTTTGTGGAACTGCGCGAGGAGATATGGCTCTCGTTCTTCCGCGAGGCTGCGCGGGCGAAGCTGCCGGGACTGATCTTTACTTTTGCGCCTGAGGCTACGGTGCGGGCCTCGTTTATTCCGACGCTGGTGGAAACGGTGCACGGTGAGGGCGGAACGGTGGAGTTTGCCGAACTGGTTTGTCCGCTGGATGAGATCCGTCGGCGTATTGCGGAGCCATCGCGGCGCGAGTTTGGCAAGCTGGCATCGGTGGAGCTTTTTGAGGAGCTGAATGCGGAGCGGAGTTTCGACGCTCTGACGATGCCTGCGCCAAAGATTACCGTGGACACGAGCACATACACGCCGGCAGAGGCTGCGAAGGCCATTGCGCATGCGCTGGGGCTGGCTTAAGAGGGGTTACTCGTTCATTGTGACTACGCTTGTGGATTCGACTTCTTCCTCATAGACGTACGTGGGCTGGCGCATGAACTGAACCACGATGGACATGATGAAGACTATGGTGAGCATGATGAGTCCGAGGAGGACCAGCGGAATGCCGATCCATACGGCTGCGCCCATGGTGCTCAGGTCGATGCTGAGTTTGGAGCCGTCGGCGGGCCAGCCAAAGTTGACTCCGGTTGTGCCGTGGCAGTAATTCAACAGAGTCCACAGACCACTGCCTAAGAACAGCACGGCCACGATAAGAAGACGACCCATGGTCTTCATAGCTTTCTCCCATTGCACTGAGATGCAGGGTCCTGCGCCCAGGGAGAGATTGTATTACCGATTACGGGGTGTGAGGTAGATTCGTGTCGGCGGGGGCTACGGTCCACATTTGCTGGACGATCAGCCAGCGGCCGTCAGAATTTTTCTTGTAGACGGTGAGATAGGTTCCGTGGAGCTGACGCTTCTGGCCATCTGCGCGGCGGACCATGGTCTCGTTGTAGATTCCGGCATCGTAGGCCAGGTCGCCGGAGGTCTCCGAGTGGTGGTCGAGGAAGCTGAGATCGCTGTCGAAGGTGTCGGTGACGGTCTGGAAGAGATTGCGGATGGCGGATGTTCCGCGGGTGACGACTCCGCCGGGATCGTGAAAATCGGCGTTGGGCGCGTATTGCGCTACGCAGGCTTCCACGTGTTTTTCATGGAGATCGTGGGCCCACTGGTCGCGCTGCGCTGTGAAATCACTGGCAGGAGGGGCCTGGAAGGCAAAGGCGAGCAGGAGAGCGAGGTGAATCATGGCGTCAGCATACTACTTTTGCTGACGCCATGAAGAGAATTAAAGGAGCAGCTTTTTGGGCTTGCCCTGCTGGGCGTTGTAGGTGGCCGGGCGGCCGATGCTGACGTAGGTGAAGCCCTGCTCGGAGATTTCCGCCGGCTTGTAGAGGTTGCGTCCGTCAATGATGATGGGGAAGCGCAGCGCGCGGTTGAGGCGCGGCAGATCGAGCTTTGAGTATTCCTTCCAATCGGTGAGGATGAGAAGGGCGTCGGCATTCTGCGCGGCCTCGTAGATATCGTCCGAATAGATGAGCTTGTCGGAGGGCGGCAGGACTGCCTTGGCGCGTTCGACGGCGGCGGGATCGTGGGCCACGACCGTGGCGCCCGCTTCGACGAGGCGCTTGATGGTGTCGATGGCTGGAGACTCGCGGATGTCATCGGTATCGCCCTTGAAGGCGAGGCCGAGAGCGGCGATGCGCTTGCCGCGGAGGGTCCAGAGGGCGGCGCGAACCTTGTTGAAGAAGACATCGCGCTGCGCGTCGTTGATACGCTGCACTTCAGAAAGAAGCTGGAAGTTGAGGCCCTGCTGCTGCGCGACGTAATGGAAGGCGGCAACGTCCTTGGGGAAGCAGGAACCGCCGTAACCGAGGCCGGCGCGAAGGAACTTTGGGCCGATGCGGCTATCAAGACCGACGCCTGCGGCGATGTCTTCAATGTCGGCGTCGACGCTCTCGGCGAGGTTGGCGACGGCGTTAATGAAGGAGATTTTGAGCGCGAGGAAGGCGTTGGATGCGTGCTTGATGATTTCCGCGCTCTGTGCCGAGGTGACGAGGATGCGGGCGGGCTGGGAAGCGTTGCAGACGCCGGGAAGCGCGTCTTTCTGATCGTAGTAGGTGCCGCTGGTGAGCGGAGCATAGATGCGCTGGAGGAGCTGCGCGGCGCGCTCGGTGCCTGCGCCGACGACGATGCGGTCCGGGTGCAGGAAATCGATGATGGCGGTGCCTTCCCTGAGGAACTCGGGATTGGAGACTACGTCGAAGTTCGAGGCATCTACTCCGTGGCGGTGCAGGACGCGGCTGACCCACTCATTGGTGTAGACAGGCACGGTGCTCTTTTCGACGATGACCTTGTAATCGGTGATGGAGCGGGCGATTTCCGAGACCACGGCTTCCACGTAGGAGAGATCGGCTGCGCCGGTGTTGCCCTGCGGGGTGCCGACGGCGATAAAGATGGCTTCGCACTTTTCGACAGCACCGGAGAGATCGGTTGTAAATTCGACACCTCGACCCAGATGTTTGCCGAGCAGCTCGGGCAGGTGTTCCTCGTAAATGGGCACTCCGCCGGAGCGCAGCGTTTCTACCTTTGCCTTGTCATTGTCCACACAGATGACCTGATGGCCCATTTCAGCAAAGCAGACTGCGGCGACGAGTCCTACGTACCCAGATCCAATGACACAAATAGACACTGGTTTCGACATATCGAAAAAGTTCTCCTATCTTTTACCCGCGGAAGTGCGGTGGGGATGGAAATCGATGTAATCGTATGAAATGATGGAAGTGAAGCTTTTAATACCGGCTTCCTGAATTATAAGGTATCGGTGGATTCCTTGCCGCGTCCAAGAGTCATCCGGCTATGACTGGCGTACTCAAGCCCTCAGATTCCGGCCTTATCCAAGTACGTATATCTACGGTCCTGGCGGCATAAAACAGCCGCAATCGCAATGATAGAGTGAGGGATATGAAGACGAGACCTGTCGCGGCCCGGGGGTTGCGTACGATCTTTACAATGGCAGCATTTTTGCCTGGTACTGCAATGCTGATGGCCGCAGGAGCAGGGCCGGCTGCAGGATCCGGAGCAGGTTTTGAGGGTCAGGCTGTTCCCGCGGCCCAGTGCCAGATTTCGGGAATGGGGTCTCCCTACATACCGGTGGACAGCTGGGTGTATCCGGCGGTTTACCGGCTTTATTCACTGGGATATATAGATACGGTTTACCTGGGAATGCGGCCGTGGACCCGCACCAGCGTGGCCCACATGCTGGAAAGCGCGGCATGGAAGCTGGATGATGACCAGGACACGCCGGAAGGCGACCAGGCGCGGGAGATTTATGACTCGCTGATGCATGAACTGCGGTTCGACCTCACAGGCCCTTGCATGACACACAAGGGACAGGTTCGGCTCGAGTCAGCCTATACGATATTGCGGGGAATTACCGGTACGCCGTTGAGCGACAGCTACCACCTGGGATCGACCATTATTAACGATTATGGCCGGCCTTATCAGAATGGTTTTAATAGCGCCACCGGAGCCAGCGCTTATGTAACTGCCGGACGCTTTTCACTGTATGTGCGTGGCGAGGTCGAGCAGGCGCCGTCAGCGCCGGGATATTCGCCCGCGCTGGCAGAGATCCTGGCGTCGATTGACGGCACCTATGGGCAGCAAACGGGTGGTGTGTATTACAACCAGGCCACGATTCCTCTTGGGGAAATCAACTACATCGGCCGCGGGCGCATCCAGGAAGCCGTTGTCGCCGTAAATCTTTGGAATCACTCGATCTCGTTCGGCAAGCATGACCAGTGGCTGGGGCCGGGACAGGGCGGCTCCTTCGCTTATTCCAATAATGCGGAGAATATTTACGGGTTCCAGATCAACCGCGTGGAACCGCTGCGAATTCCGGGGCTGTCGCGTCTGACGGGCCCCTTCCGCTATGAGTTCCTGGTGGGCGAGCTGCGCGGGCACACCTATATTCCGAATGTCTATTATCCTGCGATCCCTTCGCAGCCGAACGTTACCACTCCGGGTGATCCGTGGATGCACCTGGAGAAGATCAGCTTTCGGCCGACGGAGAACCTGGAGTTCGGATTTGAACGGACAGTGATCTGGGGCGGCCAGGGCCACGTGCCCATTACGATTCACAGCTTTCTCAAGAGCTTTTTCAGCTTTCAAAACGTGACGGCCGCAGAGAAGGATGGGCGTGACGATCCGGGCGCGCGCTTTGGGCAGTTTGACTTTTCCTATCGCCTGCCGTGGATGCGGAAATGGCTGACGCTGTATGCGGACGGTGAAGTGCATGACGATGTGTCGCCGATTGATGCGCCACGGCGCGCGGCATGGCGGTCCGGGCTGTATCTCTCGCATATGCCGGGGGCGCCGCGGCTGGATATTCGCGCGGAAGGTGTATACACGGACCCGCCGGTGGGAAGCAGCCAGTACGGCAGGTTTATGTATTTTGAATCGATCCAGCGGCAGGGATATACGAACCAGGGACAGATTTTCGGCGACTGGATGGGCCGCGAAGGCAAGGGCGGGCAGGCCTGGGTTACTTACCATTTGAGCGGGAATGAATGGCTGCAGTTGAACTATCGCAGGCAGAAGGTTGCTAAAGACTTTATCGCGATTCCGAATTCGACGCAGTATGGAACGACGCTGGATGATGTGGGATTCCAGGCGGTGAAGCGCATTGGCAAGAATTTTGAGATCAACGGCAACTTTACGGTGGAGCACTACCTGGCGCCGATTTACCTGATCAACAAGCAGACTGTGACGAATACTACGATTCAACTGACGTGGTATCCCAAAGACTGGCGGAAGACTTTCTAGGGGATGACGGGCCGGTCTGCCGCAGCGATGAGACAACTCGTATAATTCAGCGCATGGCGGAGATGATGCAGGAGCGAACTGCCGATACGGATGTGGCTGAGAAGCTGCGCAGGCTGAAAGAGCGAATTCGCGAACTGGACTCCGTGATGGTGGCGTATTCCGGCGGCGTGGATTCGGCGTTTCTTGCGGCGACGGCGCACGGGGTTCTTGGCGAGCGGATGATTGCGGTGCTAGCGGATTCTGCGAGCCTGGCGCGACGCGATCTGAAACAGGCTGTGGAGTTTGCGCAGTCGGTGGGCATGCCGCTGAAGATCATTCAGACAGAGGAACTGGAAAAGCCCGAGTATCAGCGGAATGATGCGAGCCGCTGCTTCCACTGCAAGACGGAGCTGTTTGCAGGCATGGAGGCGCTGGGTGGCGAGCTTGGATTTACGCATATTGCTTATGGCATGAATGCGGATGATACGCGCGATTACAGGCCCGGGCAGCGTGCGGCGGAAGAACATGCTGTGCTGGCTCCGCTGGCGGATGCCGGTTTAAGCAAGCTGGAAGTGCGGACGCTGGCCAAGGCTGCGGGGTATACGCTGTGGGACCGGCCGGCTGCGCCTTGTTTATCCTCTCGCGTAGAGTACGGACGGCCTGTTACGCGCGAGGTTCTGGAGCAGGTGGAACGCGGAGAGGATGCGATGCGCGGGCTTGGTTTTATGGAGTTTCGCGTGCGGCATCATGGGCCGCTGGCGCGGGTGGAGATTGCGCGGACGGAGATGCCGCGAGCACTGGATATGGCTGTGCTGGATCGCATTACGGCGGAGTTGAAGGCTGTGGGCTTTCAGTATGTGACGCTGGACGCTGCCGGGTTCCGTTCGGGATCGATGAATGCGATTCTGCCGGCGGATGTGCTGTTGCGGCGCGGAGCTTGATCTTCTTTCTGTAGAATTTCCTCGATGCGAATTGGATATCTGGAATGCTTCTCCGGCATGAGCGGAGATATGTTTATGGGCGCGCTGGTGGATGCCGGCGTGCCGTTGAGTCATCTGGCGGAAGTGACTGCGGCGCTGAACGTTGGTGCGCGGCTGGAAGCTCGCAAGGTGATGCGCGCGGGAATTACGGCTACTAAAGTGGACGTGGTTACTGCAGGGAACGAGGGAACCAGGGAACAAGGGACCGAGGATGCGCATGAGCATGGGCATTCTCATTCGCACTCGCATCACTCGCATGAGCATGAGCATCATGACCATTCGCATGAGCACTCACATTCTCATCCTCATGAACACGGGCACGAGCATGAGCATGCTCATTCCCACTCTCATGAAGATTCTCATTCGCATGAACATGCTCACTCGCATACGCATGAACACTCGCACTCGCACTCGCATGAGCATCGTTCGTTGTCGGTGATTGTTAGCATTCTGCGTGGGGCTGCGTTGGATGAGGATGTGAGGGCGCGGGCGATTCGCGGCTTTGAGATGCTGGGCGCGGCGGAGGCTGCGATTCACTCGATGCCTGTGGAGAAGGTTCATTTTCATGAAGTGGGCGCGGTGGATACGATTGTCGATCTTGTGTGTGCTGCGGCGGCGGCCAAGTGGCTTGGCGTGGACAAGTGGATTGCTTCTGATCTGAATGTGGGCAGCGGGACTGTGAAGTGCGCGCATGGGACACTGCCTGTGCCTGCTCCGGCTACGCTGAAGCTGCTGGGCGATGCGCCGGTGTATGCCGCGGGGCCTGCGATGGAGCGGGTGACGCCTACGGGTGCCACGATTCTGAAGATGCTTGGCGTGGAATATGGAACGCTGCCGAAGATTCGGGTTTCGGCTGCGGGCTATGGGGCGGGCAGCTACGACAGTGCCGGTGAACCGAATGTTTTGCGCGTGCTGGTGGGCGATGACGCGGATGCAAACCAGGAGGAAGAGAAGATTGCGATTCTTGAGACTGTGATTGATGATTCGACGCCGCAACTACTGGCTTATGTAAGCGAGAAGCTGCTGGCGGCGGGCGCATGGGATGTGTATCGCGTGCCGGTGCAGATGAAGAAGAGCCGCACGGGCGTGCAGGTGACGGTGTTGTGTGCGCCGGGCAAGCTGGAGGAGTTGCGCGAGATTCTTTTTCGCGAGACGACTACGATTGGTGCGCACTGGCGGATTGAGAGCAAGGCATCGTTAAAGCGCGAGTTTGCTGAGGTTCACACGGAATGGGGCGTGGTTCGCATCAAGGTGGCGCGGCTGGCGAATGGTGAGATTGCGAATGCTGCGCCGGAGTATGAGGATTGCCGGAAGATTGCTGAAGAACATAGCGTTCCGCTGAAGAAAGTGATGCTGGAGGCCGTGCAAAGTTATGCGGCGCAACGGGCTGGGGAACGGAAGGGGTTGTAATGGATCGCGCACAGTTGGAGAACTTGCTGAAGGATGTGCGTGAGGGACGCACGGAAGTGGATGCGGCGCTGGAGAAGCTGCGCGTGATGCCGTTTGAGGATCTGGGCTTTGCGAAGCTGGATCATCACAGACCGCTGCGGACCGGGATGCCGGAGGTGGTGTTTTCTTCCGGCAAGACGGATGCGCAGGTGGCTGCGATCTTTGAGCGGATGGCGAAGGCTGGCGGGAATGTGCTGGCTACGCGGGCTTCGCGGAGCTGCTTCGAGGCTGTGTTTGCTGCTGAGCCACGCGCCGAGTATCACGAGATGGCGAAGTGCATTACGCTGGCGCAGGCTGCTACGACTCCGGGTAAAGGCACGGTGGCCGTGGTGTGTGCGGGGACCAGCGATTTGCCTGTAGCAGAGGAAGCTGCTGTGACTGCGCGGTTGATGGGGAATGCTGTCGATCTGATTGCCGATGTGGGTGTGGCGGGGATTCATCGGCTGCTGGCGCAGCGGGAGTCCTTGCAGTCGGCGCGGGTGTTGATTGTTTGCGCGGGGATGGAGGGTGCGCTGCCTACGGTTGTCGGTGGGCTTGTGAATGCGCCGGTGATTGCTGTGCCTACGAGCGTGGGGTATGGGGCTTCGTTTGGCGGCGTTGCGGCGCTGCTGGGGATGTTGAATACCTGCTCGCCGAATGTTTGCGTGGTGAATATTGATAATGGGTTTGGGGCGGCTAGTATTGCTACTTTAATTAATCGGCTGTGAGCGGAATGCGTAGTTATCGTAGCAGTGATTCGCAAGCACTATGTGCCGTTGGTTTAATTCCGCCGCTCAAACTGCACAGCGTCGCCAGAATCTGGATCGCCGATAGTCAGATGTAGTCGGTAAGGCGGCGTTGCACCATATAAATTGAGTTGATTTCCATAGTTTATGGAGAATGTGTCTCTACATCGATTGTTTGGTTCTTCATCGGCGATTTGCACCAGGACGACGATATAGCTGTCGTTCTTCGCAAATCGCCAAGTGCCGCGTCCGGTAACCGAACATTCTAAGCCGTCGAGTTCTTCCGGTACATAGAAGAACTCTGCTTTGTGATCTGCAGCCAGATGAATGTGCGCTGAGGGATTGATCTTGAGTGGCGACCTGCTCTCGGGCTGGTTGATGGTTCGCTGCAGCGAAGCTTGATCGACAGCGTAGAAACCCACTACATCCCGTTCAGCAGGTTGGCGCGTGAGGAAGTTGTCTGCCCAGGGATCGAATTGGCAGCCAGCGAGAATAACAGTGGTGAGAGTGGCAAATAGGACACGGCTACGCTTCACATTGGTACTTTATAGCAAACAGCCGCTTTTATGATGGTATTCCCAGGTCCGAAAACACGGACCTGGGAATACCATCGATTGTTAAAGAGTTACACCCATTCGCCTTTGCGCATGAGGGGTTCGCGGGTGCCGGTGGCGGTTACGCCGTCGATGTCGAGCGAGCCGGAGCCGATCATCCAATCTACGTGGATGAGGCTCTTGTTTGCGCCTTTGGCTGATAGCTCGTCTTCACTGAGTTTGTCGCCATCTTTGATGCACGAGGTGTAGGCCTGGCCTAAGGCGATGTGCGATGCGGCGTTTTCATCGAAGAGCGTGTTGAGGAAGGTGATGCCGCTCTGCGAGATGGGCGAGGAGTGGGGGACGAGCGCTACTTCGCCGAGGCGGCGTGCGCCGTCGTCTGTGCTGATGAGCTGGTTGAGGACTTCTTCCCCTTTGGTAGCCTTTGCTTCTACGATGCGGCCGGCTTCAAAGCGAACCTGGATGCCTTCAATCATCGTTCCCTGGTAGGAGAGCGGCTTGGAGGCTGTTACTGTGCCGTCGGCGCGGTCTTTGTGCGGTGTGGTGAAGACTTCTTCGGTGGGCATGTTGGGGATGCAGTAGAGGCCGTTGCCGGCGGTGGTGCCGCCGCCCATCCATACATGATCGTCGGCGAGGCCGAGGCGGAAGTCGGTGCCGGGGCCGGTGTATTGCAGCGCGGAGTAGCGCTTTTCATTGAGGAAGTCGGCGCGCTTGTGGAGGCCGGCGTCGTGGGATTTCCAGTTGGTAACGGGATCGACGCTGCCGCCGATGCGGGTGGTGGCGAAGATGGCTTCCCAGAGCTTGGCCAGGGCGTCTTCCGGTGCGTCGTTGGGGAACATGGCGGTGGCCCATGCGGGTGTGGCGGCGGCGACGATGGTCCAGTTGATTTCGTGGCGGGTGATGAGATCGAGCGCGGGGCGGTAGGCGATGGAGACGGCGCGGTTGGCGCGGCTTACCTTTGTGGGGTCTTCATTGGAGAGCAGGAGCGGGCTTGCGCCGGTGATGGCCAGGCGGGCTGCGCCGCTTTTGAAGGCTGCGCCGAAGCCGTCGTAGAGCCACGAGGCGGCTTTGTCGAAGGCGGCGTCTGGCGCGTACTTGTAGCGCAGGAGCGCGGCTTCGTCGTCGGCGTAGATGGTGGTGACGAGCGAGGCTCCGGCTTTATAGGCGTGCTCGGTGATTTTGCGGGCTAGCGGCGCGGCGTCGAGCGGCGCGGTCATGACGAGTTCCTGGCCGGGGGCGAGGCCGAGGCCTACTTTGATGGCTACTTCTGCCAGCTGGTCGAGTTTCTCAATAAATGCAGGAGAGGAGGTGAAGGGCGCGGTAGTAAGTGACATGACAAGAAGATTGTAGCGCTGCAACCATGGTTCAAGGCTGCAACGAGGAGAATGAGAGGGCGAGCGTGACGGGCAGACCGCTGGCGGGAGTGAAAATTGATGGAGTATAGTCCTGATTATGAGACTGAATGGCTACTTTCCCTCTCTCTTTCTTGGCGCTGCTTTTGTTTGCGGCGCGGTTGCAGCTCAACCTTTTGCTGCTGGGCAGAGCACTGCCGGTCAGGACATAAAGGACGCCGGCAAAGACACTGCTAACGCTACGAAGAAGGCTGCGAAATCGACAGAAAACGGCACCAAGAAGGCTTACAGCGCGACGAAGAGCGGAACCGAAAAAGCCGCTACTGCTACGAAGAACGGCACCGTCAAGGCGTACGACTCCACGAAGACAGGCACAGAGAAGGCCGCGACGGCCACTAAGAATGGGACTGTGAAGGCTTACGACTCCACCAAGACAGGTACGGAGAAGGCTGCCACTGCCACCAAGGACACGACTGTAAAGGCTGCCCACGCCACCAAAAATGGCACCGAGAAAGCCGCTACTGCAACGAAAAATGGCACTGAGAAGGCGGCCACTGCCACGAAGAAGGGCACTGTGAAGGCCTACGACAAGACGAAAGACACCACGAAGGGCGCCGTGGAGGGAGCCAAGAACGGCGCGAAGGACAGCCCCAAGCCGCAGTAGAGGCTTGCCGGCAGCGGAGATTGTATCTGCCTGCTAGTATGGGGTTCATAGCATTGCTGCCGAGGACCTCCGTCTTTCATGCTTTTCGCGCCTAACTCCGGCTTTGCAACCAAGAACATTCTTTTTCGCAGAGACAAGAAGCGGCCACTTGCAGGCATTTTGCCGGGCTTGGCCGCTTTTCTGTTTGTGCTTGCCGGGTGGGCGGGCGCGCAGACGGCGCTGCCGCAATTTGACGAGCTGGCGGCGCGCGCGGCGCAGGCCCGGGATGCGGGCAACCTGACGCAGGCGGTGGAGTTGTATCGGCAGGCCACGGCGCTGAAGCCTGACTGGCAGGAGGGCTGGTGGTTTCAGGGCTTGCTGCTTTATAGCGCGAATCAATATGCGCCGGCGATTGATGCCTTTACTCACCTGTTGAAGATTGAGCCACATGCGGTGCCGGCGTTGGCGCTGCGCGGACTGTGCGAGTACGAAACGGCAGCGTACGACGATGCGCTGCGCGACCTGGATATGGCTGTGGCGCATGGAGCGGCCAGCGATCCGCGCAATGCGCAGATATTGCGCATTCATCTTGCGCAGTTGCTGACGCGTGCTTCGCGATTTCAGGATGCGTTAGCGCAATACAGTTTCTTTGCACAGGAAAAGGCCGAAAATCCAGACCTGGATGCGGGAATCGGAATGGCGGGAATGCGAGTTCCCGCGCTGGTGAACGATGCTTCGGCGCAGGACCGTGTTTTGTACGAGGCCGCGGGGCGTGCGGGCTGGCAGCTGCTGGCGAACAATTCGACGGAAGCGGATGCGCAATTCCGGCAACTGTTTGCGCAGCATCCGGCTGCGCGGAATCTGCACTACATGTATGGATTTATGCTGTTTCCGCATGACTCGGCGATGGCGCTGTACCAGTTTCAGCAGGAACTGGCTGTGGCTCCTGACAATACTGCGGCGCGGGCCATGCTGGCTTTTACCCTGATGATTGCGGGGCGTTATTCGGAGTCGCGAACAGCGGCGGAGCAGGCGCTGACGGAAGAGCCTGGAATGGCTATGGCAGAGATTGCGCTGGGGCGCGCGCTGGGCGAGACGGGCGAATATGCGCGCGGCGAGGAGATGCTGAAGAAGGTGCTGGCCGAGGACGCGAAGAACCAAGAAGCGCGGATGGGTCTGATTGCGATTTACTCGCGTACGGGCAGAAATGAGGAGGCGCGGCGTGAGCGGCTGGCAATGGCGAAGTAACGCGGCCCGCGCGATGGCGATTGCTGCTGCGCTGATGGTGGCGGTGGCTGCGTGGATGATTGCGCCGAATGCATCTGTGGGCGCGGCGCAGAAGCAAAAGACTGCTGCCGGTCCTGTGACTTGCGCGACATGCCATGCGGCGGTGGCGAACGATTATGTTCATGCGCCGATGCGTCATGCGATGGAGCCGGAGGGTGCCGATCCGGTATTGGCGGCGCATCCGGATCTGAGGACGGAGCAACGTGGATATACCTATCGCATTGAGACGAAGGATGGGAAGAGTACCTATACGGTTTCTGACGGGAAGGAAACGCTGACGCTGCCGTTGCGCTGGCACATGGGCATGCATGCGCAGACGTGGGTGCTGGAGAAAGACGGCAAATTTTACGAGGGCCTGGTGAGCTATTTCCCGAGCATTAACGGATTGGCGACGACGCCTGGCGATAACAAGATTGAACCGCATACGGTGGCTGAGGCCGTGGGGCGCGAGCTGCCGGTGTGGGAGACGCGGGATTGTTTTGAGTGCCATGCGAGCGGGCTGAAGCCCAGCGAGGTGATTACGCCGGAGAAGCTGAGGCCGGGTATTGAGTGCGAACACTGTCATGATGGCGCGCAACAACATATGGCGGACGCACAGGCGGGTAACTTCAAAACGCTGCCGGCGAGTTTGAAGAAGATGGACTCGGAGGCTGTGTCGAACTTCTGCGGGCAGTGCCACAGGTCATTTGATACGGTGATGCGGAATGGATGGCATGGGCCGCCGTTTGTGCGCTTTCAGCCTTATCGGCTGTCGTTGAGCCGATGCTTTAGCGGCAACGATGCGAGAATCAGTTGCCTGGCTTGTCATGATCCGCATAAGGAAGTGGTTCATGACATGGCTTATTACGATAAGAAGTGCCTGGCTTGTCATTCGGGACATCCGGCGGTAGCTTCGGCGGCTCCGGCTGTGGCTCCTAAGACTTGCCCGGTGGCTGCGGCGAACTGCGTTAGCTGCCATATGCCTAAGGTGAACCTGCCGAGTGGGAACCTGGTGTTTACGGATCACTTTATTCGGATTGCTAAACCGGGTGAGCCTTATCCGTATTGATTGCTCGAGTGGTAGCCTTTAGGTAGATGGCTTCCTCTCTTCTGCTTCCCTTCCTGTTGACCGTGTTGACCAGCAGCCGCGTTTGCGAGGCGTGATGGAGCGCCGGGTTTCGCATTGGAGCGCTATTGGGCTGGCGCTGGCTGGATTCTCCTTCTGGGTGTTTACGGATACGAGCATCAAGCTTGCGGGAAACTCGCGGCTGCCGGTTTATGAGATCTCCATGTCGATGGGGCTGGTGTCTGTGGTGGTGCTGTTTTTGCGCGCTGCTTGGCAGAGGGATCTGCGCGCGCTGCGGCCGCGGAACTTCAGGGCTCATGCGGTGCGGTCTTGCCTGGACCTGGGGAATAATCTTTGCGTGGTGGTGGCGCTGCGGCATTTGCCGCTGACGTTGTTCTACATTCTGGTGTTTCTGGCACCTATGGTTACTGCGCTGCTCTCGGCGGTGTTTCTGCGGGAGCGGCTGAACTGGCAGAAGATTGTTGCGGTGCTGCTGGGGTTTGCTGGTGTGGTGGTGGCGGTGAATCCGTTTGGCGGGGGGCGGCAGGGAGATTGGATCGGGTATGCGGCCTGCATGGTTTGCGTGGCTTGCTTTTCTACCAATATGGTTTGGTCGCGGAAGCTTACGCAGACGGAGACGCCAGAGAGCATGACGTTTTCTTCCGGAGTTGTGCTGACGGTTTTTGGTTCGCTGATGCTGCTGGTGCGTGCGGAACCGCTGACGATGCGGTTGACTGGGACGCTGCTGGCTGTGGGGATTTTCTATACGCTGGGGACGATGTGCTTCTTCTTTGCACTGAAGCATACTTCGGCGGTGCATGTTTCGCAGTGCCACTATACGCAGCTTGTGACAGGGGCGATTGTTACATATATCCTTTGGCGGGAGACGCCTACCGTGTTCATGATTAGCGGGGGTTTGCTGATTGTGGTTGCCGGGTTGCTGATGGCGGTGGCGATGGGGCAACATAGCGATAGTAATCCGGAGTTTTTTGCCGGGGATTGATTGTTTCCCAGGTCTCAGAATGAAACTCAAGATGAGTTCGCGGCATATCATGTATCTCGGCATGGCCCTGGTTGGAGCGTGTTTTGTGGTTCAAACTTCATCCGCTCAGATTCCTCTTCAATCCGTTGCGAAGGTTGACCTGAACCGCTACCTCGGGCGCTGGTACGAAATTGCAAAGTACCCGAACCGATTCGAGCGCAAGTGCGACCGCAATGTTACAGCGACTTATGCTCTGCGCCCTGACGGCAGGATCAGCGTTGTGAATACCTGCACGACTCGCGACGGCAAGCTGAACCAAGCGAAGGGATGGGCGAAGGTCGTTGACCAGAAATCCGGTTCCAGGCTCAAGGTGACGTTCTTCTGGCCGTTCTTCGGGGATTATTGGATTATCGACCTGAGTCCGAACTACGAGTATGCAGTGGTTGGCGAACCGAGCCGAAAGTATCTATGGATTTTGAGCCGCACTGCGACGATGGATGACAAGCTCTATGGCGAAATTACAGGACGCCTGGCGGCCAACGGCTACGATGCCACCAAACTGGAGCGGGTACGGCAGACGGATTGACCCCTTAGGATTGGCTGGCGCGGGGGAATGGCCGCCTACTCCAATTTGGTCTCGGAGCGGAGAGCCCGGCTACTTGCTGGGAACGCCGGTGGGCATTTGGTACGAGGCAAGGTTGCGCAGCTTTTCGGCTTTGGGAAGTGTGAAGCTCGGTTTTGTTTTAACAGCGATTTCGCTGGCGGCCACGGTTTCGGCGGCGATGCCGTTGAGGTCATAGCCGGGAGAACCGCTCAGTTTTCCTGCGCCTGTATTTTCGGTATTCACGCTCCCGCCCGGTCTGCCATTCAGATACATGGTGATGGTCCAGTTGTTTCCCTGGTTGAGTGTGGCAGCGCCTTCGTTGCCCGTATGCCATGCCACCGAGCCCAAGCCTTTCGCGAGGTTACTGGCTGCTTTGCCTGGGCTGCCGTTGCCGCCGCCATACTTGGCTTCGCCCTTCTGCTCTCCGTTGGTTTTCAGAATGGCATCGCCGCCATCCGCGGTGAAATCAACCGTGTCGCCGGTATATTTGCCGCTGGTGAAGGTGACGCGGATGGCGCCGTTGGCGAGGTCTGAGACCGTTCCGTCGCTGGGAGCGGAGGAATTTTGGGGAACGGGAGCGGCGGCTGGAGCAGGAGTCTGGCCGGTCGCCGGCTTGTTCAGAATGCCTGCTGCCATTTCCGCAGCAGTTACGGCGTGGAGGCCGGTGGCGGCTTCAAAGGCCGGGATTTCTGCGGCGTTGCTGATGAGGTAATGGCCGTTCTGCTGCGTGCCAATCGGCGTATCCGCGCCGGTGGAGGTGTTCTTCTTGACGACCATTCTGAAGTTTGCAAGGCCGTTCACGCTTTTGGCGACATAGACGTTTCCGCCGCCCATGCCCAGCATCTCTCCGCCCGCTGCCGTGGTGGCGGAAGAGGTTTGGGCTGCGGCGATTTGAGATTTTCCCGGATGCGAGAGTTGGACTAAAAGAACACAACAAATTACACCTGTGAGCGAAATTGTGCGCCTGCGCATAGGACACCTTTCAAGAAAGGTTTGCGGGGGAAAACGAAGGGATCATACCATAACGGTCTTTCCGCCGATAAGCTGATTGAGGATAGACAGATGGCAGAAAAGACCACCCGCATACTGGTGGACAGAAAACTTGCCGAGGAAGCGATGCGGGAGTTTGGAGCAAAGTCTCTAACCGAAGGCTTGCGACTCGCAGTAGAGCTTGTTGTGGAAGCGTACCGCGCGCGAGAACAGGCCCTGCGGAATTTGAGCTGATCCGGGAGTATCGGGATTTTCCGCTTGAGGTTTGGTAGGAGTGGGATCGTGAAATGGGTGGTGGAGGTTCTTGCTATCCCAGGTCTCCAACTGCAGAGACCCTTCGGCTACGCTCAGGGCAGGCTCTGGGTCACCAGCCCGCCACGTTATTCTTTCGCGGCCTGGCTTTGCAGATAAATCTCTACCCGATCGGTAGTCCAGGTGGCTACGCCGGTTCCGAAGAAATCTCTGTCTTCGGTCCAGATGGGACAGTCTAGGAATAACGAGGCTGCAAGGATTTGCCAGTCGTCCGGGTCGCGTCTCCGTAGGCGTACGTTGGCGGCGTCTTTGAAGATGAGGAGTTGATCTTCGGGGAGGATTTCGACCCAATCCCTGAGGCGACTCAAGACCGTTCTGGCGTTCCCCATTCGGAACTGAAAGAGCGGTTCCGTAGGGCTGCGCTGCGCATAGATACCTGGAATATATTTTTCTGCCTCGACGAATGCGAGCGCAGGGGCAGCAAGACTTATGCATCCCGCATAACGCTCTATCAGGTCAAGTGTACGGGTTCCAAGAACGGCACGAATGAGGATATTGGCATCAAGAACGATCAAGCTATCTTTTTGCCCCGTTTCTTTTTATGGAGATCCTCGAAGAACTCGTCAGCTACCTGTTCGGGGTCCAATCCTTGTTCGCGCCAAGAAGCTCTCAGGCGCTCGCCGGCTTCGCGAAAAGCGCGCCTGTCTTCTTCCGTGACGTTGAGCTTGGTGGGGACATAGACGCCGACTGTCTGGCCGTGGCGGGTAATCGCCACCGGCTTGTCGGACTCAAGGTAGCCTGAGAGGTTTTCGCGGAATTGGCGGATTCCTACCCGTTCGGTTGGCATGTGTACTCCTTGTGTACACAAAGGTAGCACAATTCGAACTTTAAGTCTGATGGGAGAGGCTGGATGGTTGAGGTTCTTGCTATTCTCGGTCCCCAACTTCAGAGACATGGGAAACCCATTATTTGTGGTCGAGCTCACTGCATAAAGACCTGAGCCACCCGCCTACGCGCCATCAATTTGACTAAGCTGAAAGTCTTTACTGTTAGTCCTAATAACCTGAACAAGTTCGTGAACTGAAGTCGACGGATTCTGGCCCATATTATCTCGACCCTTTTGCCATTCTTCGAGTTGAATCGCCCGCTGCACTGCATCGTCCACTCTGCTTTTTAATTCATTAAAATTTACAGATTTGACATAGTCGGGCATACACAGCCGGCATGCGCTTTGAAGTGGATGACGATCAATACTCGCTCGCTGATCCCGGAAATGCAAAATAAGCCAAAGTTCGAAGCATGGATTTGAGATCGCAAGCTTTATCTCATTATCTTTTGCTTGCTTCTTAGCCTCCGCTAACTTTGGGTGTTCATCTACATCGAAGACACACCAAATCTCATCATATTGTAGGTTTGGGTCACCGCCTCGACGCGTGTTTTTCCTTGATTCTCTTTTCTTTGCGGTTGCTCTTTCTACTAGGGTTTTTGGGACGCCACCGGTGTTGTCAATTTCTATATCTACTGTTCGAGCCCTTTCTAAAGTCCTCAGGCCATCGAAATAGGAGGGCTCTGTCTTTTTCCCCTCGCATACGATCAGAATTCTTTTCCGAGGTTCGATATAGGGACGGCGTCGTTTAAGCGGCCTATTATTGCGCTTCATCCATTAATCTCCATAAGATCGGAGGCACGGATAAATGGGGTGGCTCCATATCTACCTTGAAGATAACCTCGTTGTAAGTTCTCATTCTTGCGAGGCTTGAAATCGCTCATTGGATAAAGTTTTGTTGCTCCATTCTCGTCTTTCTCTGTGAACCAAATTTGGTCTCTCCGCAAAATCCCAGTTCCTAAGAGCTCAGTACTATGAGTGGTGAAAATCAACTGCGCTCCAGTTGGGTTAGTTTCATTCTGATTGAAAATTTTGACAACTTCCTCAACCAGTAGAGGGTGCAGGCTAGCATCGATTTCGTCAATGCAAAGCACTCCTCCATTCGAAAGAGTTTCTAATGCAGGCCCAATCAACCCGAGATACGCTAAGGTTCCAGCCGATTCGTTGTCTATAGATATAGGAACAGTTCCATCATTGCCTGCCTTGTGTTTAAGTGCAACCTTTCTGATAACCGGCGTGGAGAATGCCGGAATGTCATTTTGGTTGTCAACAACTTCTGAAAGAAGCTTGTGGAACTTCTCGACGAATTTATTCATTTTGTCATTTTGAGGTTCGTCGGTTATGTCAATACTTACTATTCCAAGATCTGCGCCTGCAAGAAGTCTTTCAACTGTCCGTTTTGTTTCTTCGCTTTTTTTGCACAATTCGATTGTTTGGTCGTAGCCTCCAGGTCCAAGCATACCCATTCGAAATTCCAAACTGTTCGTAAACCATTTGAAGATTGGGAGAAGCTTCTCATGATTGTTCTGCGCGGCAGCTGACAAGAAAAGACTGTTAGGACGAATAAGGCTTTCAATAGTGCGATTCTCGCCTGTTAAATTTTTCCCAAAATTGATTCGAGAATCTCCTGCATTTCTTTCGAACCAAAGTTGTCTGCGCTTTTCAGGATAAGCATAAAGATATTCGCTCAATATTTGCGAGCTATCTAAGGAAAATCCGTACTCATATCTAATGCTGTCGACCAGAAAATCTATAGCAAATTCAGATGGACGTTCGTGCGAGTCGTCCAGAACAAACTGCTGGATGGAAATTCCCTTGGTTGGTTGCCATCTTGTGTGAGAGTTACAAACAGCATTCCTCATGAATCTCAATGCCGAAAGAAAGTTTGTTTTGCCAGATGCATTTGGGCCATATATAGCAGCTACCCGCAATAAATTTTCCGATTGATTGGGTGTTTGGATCACACCGGATTGATCATCTGAAAGAGAACTCGCGATTAGCGAAATTTCTTGCAAGTCGCGGACAGAGGTAAAATTTGAGGTCGAAAACCGAAGGAGCATAATATTTCTCCGATCACAGAGAACAGAATAATATCTGTTTGATGACATATTTCGCAAAAAATATGCAAATAGACGCTTTAAAAGGCATTATCAAATGCCTGAATGCCAAACTGAAACTAAACCAAACTGACTAAACTACAAAGGCCGCTCCTTTCGGAGCGGCCTTTGTAGTTGCGCGGAGCGCGGTTGCCTGGACGGCTAGTGCTTAGTCCCCGGCTACGGGTTCGGCGGGTTGGGTTGGCTTGGCGGGGGCTATGGCGTCTAGTCTTACGAGGCCTTCTACTGGCTTTTCGCCGAGAACGTGCTCGCGGTAGAGGCGGGCCATCTTCTGGTTTTCGGCGTCCTGCTTTAGCTTCTCGTCGCGGGCGCGGATTTTTTCTTCGCGGGCGTTCTTGGCGATGCCGAGGTTGTCGAGGGTGTGGTTGGCTTCCGAGTTTACGTGCTCCATGTTGAGCTTGAGCTCGTGGCCGACGAAGGACATACCTACCTTCTTACCACCGGCGAAGATTTCATGACGGCCGTGCTCCTCATACCACTTGGTGAGGGTGGAGGTCATGTGCATCTTCTCGATGATGTTGCGCCAGCCTACGCCGGTGTTGTAGGCGCAGAAGGAGATTTCGCCTTCCTGCGTGGCGTAGGGGATGATGCACTGCTCGGTGCGGCGGAAGTCGTAGTTGAAGAGATCCTGGAACCACATGCCGGCGATGAAGAGGAAGTTCCAACGATCGGAACGGCGCTTCTCGATGTCCTTCATGGTGCGGTCGCCCTTGACGGAGCCGTAATCGGTGCCGGTGGCGTTGAAGGTCTTGTCCATCTTCTTGAGCATGTCCGTGATTTTGAAATGCGTGGGCGACTGGAAGGGATCGTAGTTGCGCATGAGCGCGAGGCCGAAGCCGAGCACCGAAAGCCACTTGCCGCGGGCGGCGTCATTGACCTTGGCGAGATCCTTGGCTACCTGATCCATGTGGAGGAAGGCAGTAACGGGCGCGGCTTCCTTGGTTTCCTTATCGATCATGAGGGCCATGCCGATGCCGCAGTTGGGGTGGCATCCGCAGGAGAGCTGGCCCCAGTCAGCGTTGGGCCCGTGGACCATGTCAGCCCAGTCAGAGAAGGTGGACATGAAGGAGATGGGGAACCAGTTGCGCTCCGGCTCGCCGAGGCCAACCTGATTCTTGACGTCGTGGGCCATGTGCGAGAGGGTGTAGCGCTGGGCGAAGCGGCGCTCGTCGGTGATTTCTTCGTCGCGGCCCGTGAAGGAGACGGGCTGGAAGCTGAGGAAGGAGATCTTCTTGGGGTTGTCGAGAGCGAACTCGATGATGCGGCCCACCTGCTCATTATTGATGCCGTTGATGATGGTCGTGACGGGCACGATATCGACGCCGGCTTCATGCAGATTGTTGATGGCCTGCAGCTTGACGTCAAACATGTTGCCGACCTTGCGGTGCGAGTTGGCGGCGTTGCCGATGCCGTCGAACTGGAGGTAGACGTAACGAAGACCGGCTTCGGCTGCGGCGCGGCAGAGTTCCTTGGACTTGGCGAACTCGATGCCGTTGGAGGCGGCCTGGACGGAGTTGTAACCGACCTTGCGGGCGTAGGCTACGGCGTCAAGGAAGTAGGGCGAGAGCGTGGGCTCACCGCCGGAGAACTGGACCGACATTTGACGGCGGGGCTTGATGGTGATGGCGTTGTCGAGCATCAGCTTGATTTCGTCCCATGTGAGCTCGTGTACGAAGCCGACCTGATTGGCGTCCATGAAGCAGGGGTCGCACATCATGTTGCAGCGGTTGGTGAGGTCAATGGTAAGGACCGAGCCGCGGCCGTGGGTGACGGTGCTGGTGCCGTGGTTGTGGAGCTTGTCGTCGTTGTGGGCGCGGATGTCGCGGCCGGGGAAGGTCTCTTCAAGGTGCTTGAAGAAGGCCGGGTCGATGGACATGACGTCTTCGAAGTGGCCGTGCTTGGGGCAATCCTTGACCATGAGGATCTTGCCGTCGCGCTCGATGATCTGGGCCTTGATTTCGCCAACCTTCTCATTCAGAAGGATTTCGTGGGGCAGCTTGCCGTCGATGATCTGCTGGCGGATCTCCGGGATGCACTTGGGGCAGAGCGAATCTGTGGTGCGGGGCCAGCCGAGGGGCGGCTTTTCCTTCTGGTAGGACTTGAGGAGGGGCTTGTCGCTCCACTTGGGCGTGAACGAGGGGTTGGGGCTGATGCGGTTGAGCCGCTCGAAAACTGCCCAAGCTGCTTTGGATGCGTATACAGCGCCTAGTTCCGCGTATTTGATCGCCTTTGCCATAATGGTGCGATTCTCCTTTGAAATCAGTGGCCTGGGCCGTGGGCTCCGAGGCTTGGCTCCGGCGGATTTGAGAAAACGTACTACGCCGGGAGTCTGGGATTGCATGACTATCGTAATTGCCGGGGATGGGCAACTCAAAGCGGAAACAGCGAATGGGGAATCTGGGGAGTGAGTGGGGATTTGGGGCGGCGAACGGGGAGTGGATTGGGGCTATTCGATTGTGAGGGTGAGGGTTGCGCTGTGGATAAGCGTGCCGGACTGGGCGGTGACTGTAACTGTGGAGGTGACCGGTTGGATGGGCTGAACGGGATTGGACAGGGTGTAGCTGCTGCAGGCGGTGAGGGCGGTGAAGGCGGCGGCGGTGAGGACGAAGATGGAGAGGCGCAGGAGGCGTTTGTGCCGTTTGCATAGGAGGACCAGGGCGAGGGCGGCAGCGGGGATGGGGAGACGGGAGCCGGGCCGCGAGCTGGCAATCGCTGAGGTGGAGATGGTGAGGGTGCTGGAACCTGGTGCGCCGGATGGAGTGACGGATGAGGGCAGGAAGGCGCACGATGCTCCGGCGGGAAGACCGGAACAGGTGAAGGATACGGTGGAGGCAAAGCTGTTTTGTGGCGTGATGGTGAGGGTGGTGGAGGCGCTTTGGCCGGAGTTTACGGTCAGGGCTTGTGCGCCGAGGGCCAGGGCGAAATCTGCGGGAGGCGGAGGCGGGGGTGGAGTGGTGGCTTCAGCAAGCGAGTAACGCCAGAAATCGTTGGGTTGGCCGATCTGCCCGTTGGCGTCGAGAGCGTTTCCTGCAAAGAGCCAGAGATTGCCGTCGGCGTCGGTCCAGCTTGCGGCGGCGTGGCGGCCGCCGGGTATATTGGCCGGGGACGGCGTGCCGAGAGTCCCATAAATGCCTCCCTGGCCGCCTACGTTGCTGCCGCCTATCCACGTCCACTCGGCTTTCTGCGGATTGAATTCCCAAAGATCATTCAGAACGGCGTAAACGCCGCCGCCGTTGAATCCCTGGCCCCCGAAGAGCCAGAAATTTCCGTCGGCGCCGGTCCATTGGGAGGCGTCGGTGCGGCCACCGGGCAGATTGGCAGATGATGGTACGCCGAGCACGCCATAGACACCACCGGTTCCACAGTTCTGATTCTGGCTTCCACCAGCGCAATTCATGGTGCTGTTGCCGGCCATCCAGGTCCACTCGTTTATGGACGGATCGTATTGCCAGAACTCATTCAGCTCACCGCCGTTTCCCGTGGAATCATAGCCCTGGCCGCCAAAGAGCCAGAGCTTGTTATCGGGACCGGTCCAGGTGGATCCATTCCAGCGGCTTCCGGGTATGTTTTCGGAAGCGGGGACACCCACGCTGCCGAAGACAGTCGGCTGAAACTGAATAGCGGAGAAGTCGCTGCGGCCATCCATCCATGCCCATTCCACAGGCGATGACTCGAATTGCCAGAGGTTATTGGGCAGGCCACCGCTGTTATTCACATCATTGCCCCAGCCGCCGAAGAGCCATGTGTGGTCATTATGGTCATGCCAGGCGACCTCAAACATGAGGCTGCCGGGGTGATTGGAGGAAGAGAAAGCTCCCTGCGTGCCGAAGACGCCGCCAAAACCGTAGGCTGATTCCGGAATCGTGCTTCCTCCGCCTTGCCAGGTCCATTGGTTCGTAGAGGGATCGAATTCCCATAGATCATTCAACTCGCCCAGGTTGCCGGCCGAATCGAGGCCATCGCCTCCGAAGAGCCAAAGATGGCCATTCGCATCTGTCCAGGCAACCGCGCCATAGCGACCGCCGGGGGTGTTGCGGGGGTCCGCTGTTCCCTGGGTTCCGTAGATTCCGGGCTGACCACAGAGAAGACTGCTTTGAACTTCAACGCATGGCTGGGTATTGCTTCCACTCATCCAAGCCCATTCATTGGCTTTGGGATCGTACTTCCAGAGATCGTTCCGGTAATGAACCGTGTTGGTCTCATCGGCAAAATGGCCGCCAAAGAGCCAGAGATTGCCGTTGTTGTCTGTCCAGGTTTGCGCCCAGAGGCGACTACCGGGAATGTTAGCGGGAGACGGCACTCCGAGGGTTCCGAAAACACCCGTCTGATACCCAACAGGACTTAATGTATTGCTGCCACCCATCCACGTCCATTGATTGGTTGTACTGGTTTGCGCACGAGCCGATGCAAATGCACACAGCACGAGAAGTGACGTGACGAAAGAACGCAGGAAGGATGAAACGCCGGCTTGCAACCAAGCTCTCCGAATTTGGATAGTCCTGTGCGCAGTGTATTTCACGCGTCCGATTTCATGGTGAAATTGAGTTCAAGAAAAGACAAACAAGGGCATTGTGCGTCAGAGCTGACAGATCAGGATTGATAGGTTGGAAACCTGTCCCCGAACATGGGCCTTTTGCTTTTCGATTGCTCTTCGGTGGCTTCATCCTGCAGGACATCCCAATGCTCTGCGAGTTTGCCGTCCTGTATGCGGACGATGTCTACCGCAACCCAGTTGGCGGTGTGGCCGAAGTCGCTGAAGCGGCCGTGGACCATGACCCACTCGTTCTGGGCGAGGATCAATCCATGCTCGTAACGAAGCGTGGATGGGGTTGCGCGGATGAGATTGAAGAGACCTTCCCGGCCTGGCTCAATATGAGCGCTGTGCTGAATGTATTGCGGCGACCAGAACTGCTCGGCAGCCACATAATCACGCTGGTTAAATAATGTATCGAACGCCTTCAGAACGAGTTCTTTGTTTTGCTCTTCGAGGCTCTGCGTCATCTGGTTTCTCCTCTTGCAATCGATCTATCTGCGTGGTGAAAGATTACAGCTTTGAGCCATCACGGGCGTGAATGCCGTATTGATTATCGGGGTGCGGGGTGTGGGTCTTTCATTGACCGGAGGTTTCCACAGTCGGAGACTAAAGCTGGGGAAGTGCGTCCCAGCTTATGGCATGTGGGTTGCTTTTTTGAACTGCACCTTGGGAGATTGCGATGAGTACAGGTTCGCAGGGGCCCAGCGTGGGCCAACGGATTGACGAGATGGTGGCGCGGATGGAAGCTGAGCTGCGCGGCGCTGTGGATTATGTGAATGAGAACGTGGTTCCGCAGGCAAGGCGCGAGTCGATTACAGCGATGCGAACGATCTCTGAAAAGCTGCGCGAGCTGGCGGACAAGATGGAGACGCGCGCGACCAAGGGGCCGGAAGCATGATGGGAGAGCTTGAGGCGCAGTTCCTGGTTCGCGGTGGGCGGCGTGCGGGGGCGATGGCTGGAGCTGCCGCTTTGATGCTGCTAGCTGCGGGATGCGGACATAAGGCTCACCACACGCAGCAGAGCAGGCAGACTGCGCCTCCGGTGAGTCAGTATCCGCTTGGGGATTCCGGGCCGGTGGGTGTGGCTTCGAACGCGACATCGAATGTGCCCCGAAGCACGGCTCCGGCGTTGAACACGAAGCCGCCTGCGAAGATTGCGCCAACGCCTGCTCCTGCAGGTGGAATTGACGATGACGATCGGGATTACATCAACACGCACCAGCCGGTTTACAGCGAAGAGGGATTGGCTACCTGGTACAGCGCTCCTTATAAAGGCCGGAAGTCTGCGAACGGACAGGTGTTTGACGACAATGCGCTGACGGCTGCGCACCGGACGCTGCCGATGGGATCGCTGGTGGTGGTGACGAACCTGAAGACAGGGCAGACGAGTGCGATGCGGATTACCGATCGCGGGCCGTTTGTGGAGGGGCGCGTTCTGGATATGACCAAGGCCTCGGCGATGGCGACGGGGGTGTATCGCGCGGGGCTGGCGCAGGTGCGGATTGATGTGTATCGCACGCCAAAGCCTATGGATACGGGTGGGCGGTGGTGCGTGCAGATTGGCGCGTTTCACAAGGAGCACGAGGCGCTGAAGCTGCAGGAGAAGCTGGAAGACAAGTATCCCGATGCGAATGTGATTGAGTTTGCGGGAACGGACAGCTACTGGGTGCGGATTCGCCCGGCGGGAGATAACCGCGAGGTGGCGGAACGGATTGCGAAGCAGGTAAAGATGAAGGATGCGGATGCTTTGGCGTATTTGACGCGGCTGGATTGAGGCGGGCACGAAGCTCCGCGCGTGATTCTGTTTCAATGTATGATCTGGTCAGATAGTCAGATGGAAACAGGAGCAGAGAACCATGCCAGCAACCTTGCGGAAGCGAAGGAAACCTTCCAGCGAACTGACGCAAACTGTGAGCGGACTGGAGACCTGGAAGCTGGAGGATGCCAAGGCCCGCTTGAGCGAGGTTGTGCGCCGGGCGGAGAAAAAGGGACCGCAACTGGTGACGATCCGCGGTAAGGAAGCGGCAGTCATTCTGGCGCCGGAACAGTATCGGCAGCTTCTTCCCAAGCCTAAAGGCCATCGGCCACTGGTGCGGTTTCTTCAGGGGCTCGACCTTTCCGATATCAACGTGGAACGAGAGCTTGATACCGGAAGGGATGTTGAACTTTGAAGGGCTGGCTGCTCGATACCAATGTCATTGCCGAAGTGAGTGGAGCAAGACCCGATGCCAGGGTGGAAAAGTGGTTGAGCGCGCAACCTGAGCATCTGCTTTTTATCAGCATTCTGACGATTGCCGAATATTACAAAGGCATCGAGAACCTGGCTCCAGGCGACAACCGCCGTCCTCGGCTTAAGAAATCCGTTCTTGCTTTGCAAGGGCGATTCTCGGGGCGGATTCTGTCTCTATCGGATGGCGATGTTCTTCGCTGGGGCGCGATCAGCGGTGAGGTGCGGCGCAATACCGGCAACTGGCCGTCTATGATCGATACGCTGCTTGCGGCTACGGCGATCGAGCACGATTTATATCTGGCGACTCGGAATGTAAACCATGTTGCGCACAGCGGAGCGGCGGTATTCAATCCCTGGAAAGATGATCCGGCGCATTTTCCGTTGTGATGCTGGCGTTTGAAGTGGGTTTTAGCCGCGACTTCTACTCAGCTAGTTTGTAGAGATCGGGTAGCTCACCTTCGCCACGCCGACTGCAGGGGATTCAGGTTGGGCTGATCCGGCACAATGCACCTCGCATACTTTTAGAAAACTGCATTTGAGCCATGTGAATTCAATTCGCCCATATGGTCTTCCGAATTTCTACCGCAGTCAATCATTATGTTTGGGCTACAATTCCTGCACGCGTGGATGAGTTGTGTTCTGCGCGCCGTTCCGGCACTCCACTCAAAGCTGATTGCTTCCGGCGCGGATGGAGGATACAGATGGGCACACCCGTGCAGGTTCGATTGAATTATCCCGCTATTTTTGTAGCTGGAATTGCTTGTTTTATGCTGGCTCCGCTGTGGTACGGCGTCTTTAAGCAGCCGTGGCTGGAGGGGACGGGGCGGACGAGCGAGTGGCTGATGTCTGCCGGTGCGAAGTTGGCTCCCGTGCAATACGGAACGGCGTTTGTGGGAGCCGTGGTGATTGCTGCTGCTATCGCATGGGTTACGCAGGTTTCAGGCGAGCAGACGGCGGTGCGTGGAATCAAGGTTGCCGTGCTGCTGTGGCTGGGATTCATTGTGACTACGTGGGCCACGGAGTATGCATTTGAGTTGCGGCCGTTGAGTCTTCTGGGCATCAATGCGGGGTTCTGGTTCTTCGGCTTTTTGATTATGGGCGCGATTGTGGGGGCTTGGAAGAGGCGCGCAGCACCTACTGTCTGACGCTCTGCCATTCAATCCATGCGAGAGCTTGGCAACGCGCGTAAGGTGGGATTTGTGGTGAAGAATTGCGATGGCTGCTACTAATGTTTGGGGCGAGTCTGTAGTGACGTTTGTCCAAGTTATTGCACCTTCGGCGCAATTCATGTCGTCTAGATAATCAAAATTTACTCCTCACGCAACGAAAGCAAAGAGTCTAACTTGTTCTTGATCGTTTCGAGTTGTTTTTCGACGCGAGTTCTTGGTTTCTCATCGTCAAATTGGTAAAGGCGCTCAGCATTTTTGAATGACTCGGAGCGAGCATTCAAGAGGGGGTTGATAGCCAAAATAAGAACGGCTTCGAGAGTCTCAATCAATACGTCCGATCGTGCCGCAATACCTTCGTCTCTTGACTGCTCGATCTTGCCGTCACTATCAATTGCCCTAATTCCAAACCAAGAAAATCTGTCCCAACGTGGGCCTCTCTTAGTGGCATATTTCTGTTTTCTGAGTCGGCTTCCAAGAGGCTCGCTATCTGCCTTCCCAACGTAGACTGGCAGGAAATCCTTATATAGGACGTAGACCCCTCTCTCTTCATATACGTTGACTAAAGGCAATTTCTCACCCCGTCCGCGTTTGCCCCAAAGAGAGGGTTTCCCATTATCCCAGTCCACAAAATCGGCACGCCAAAATTCTCCAAATGCCCTGATTAAAACGGGGACTTCCTCCAGCTTGCTACGAACGGAGACCGTCTTGACTATTGCCATATTCCCTCTCTGCTTTCAATGCGCGATTATTTCCACTCGGTACGCAGTCCACATATTCAATAGATGTGAAACAAAGCATATATCAAGTTCCCAACTCCAAATCCCCGGACTGAGACAGCTGCTCCTGTTAGGTAGTCAGCATTCCGGCTACGAGGGCGGTTCTTAGGGCTAAGTGTTCGATGAGCACGGATTCGTGCGGGGCGTGTGCGCCTTCGCCTACTGCGCCCATGCCGTCGAGCGTCGGGATTCCGATGGCGGAGGTGAAGTTGCCGTCGGAGGCGCCGCCGGTGGAGGCTTCCTGAAGATCGATGCCTAATTCGGATGCGAGGGTACGGGCTCTTTGGTAGAGCGCGATGGTGCCGCGGGTGCGCTCCATGGGCGGACGATTGACGCCGCCGGTGATGGTAAGTTTGCAGCGCTTGTCTGTTGGCTTGAGTGTTGCGAATTTGCGGGCGATGCGGGGGCCATCGGCTTTGCGGGCGAGGCGCACGTCGACTTCAGCCCACGCCGACGCGGGGATGACGTTGGTCTTGTCGCCGGAGGCGGCTACTGTGACGGAGACAGTGAGGCCGCGATCGAGTTCTGTCCATGAGCTGACGGTTTGAATGATGCGGGCGAGTTCGACCAGGGCATTTGCGCCTTTTTCGAAATCAACGCCGGCGTGTGCGCCTATGCCTGTCACTTCAATGCGCCAGTTGCCGGTACCTTTGCGGGCGGTTTTGTAGGCGGCTTGCCGGTTGGCCAGATTCTGTGCGGGCTCGAGGACGTAGACGGCGCTTGATTCTGCGGCGAGCTTCTCTGTAATGGGGCGCGAGACGGGGCTGCCGATCTCTTCATCGGAGTTGAGCAGCAGGATCACTTCCCTGTGGAGCAGGTCGGCTTCCGTGAGCATTTCAATGGCGGTGAAGGCCATGGCGACGCCGACCTTCATATCGTAGGTGCCAGGGCCCCAGAGTTTGCCATCGGCGATTTTGCAGGGCATGGACTTGAGCGTGCCGATGGGCCAGACAGTATCGATGTGGCCGAGGAGGCACTGCGTGTTTTTGCCTTTGGGGCCGAAGCGCAATTCGAGCACGTCGCCGTGATTGCGCTGCTTATGGACCTTGACGCGGCCGCCGAGGGAGCGTGCGTGGTCGATGGCGAGATTTCCGCAGGCGTCGACGGCGGATTTAGTGTCCGAAGGAGACTCGACGCGGACAAGCTTTTCCGCGAGCGCGATAAGCTGCGCTTCTTTGCGGCGAGCGCCGGCGAGGAGGGCGCGCATGCTGATTTCCGGGGCGGATATGGGCTGGGACGGGGTATTCATCTGGGTGCGCGCCTGTTTCCTTAGGTGGACATTCGAGGGAGCGTTTTGCGGCAATGTTACAGATTCTAATAGATTTCCTTGTATGAAACGGGCCTAATCCAGGTGATTACAATCACAAACCACGCAATGTGGCAAAAAAACCACAGTTGCAACGGAGCAGTTACCGTCTAATCTGTCGATTGTAATCTTTGCAGGGCTTGCGGAACTTGCCATATTTTCCCGTTTGGAGCGGTTGATTGTGCCTCATCGAGCGCATTTAGAACAAACCATTGCCGGGCCACTCGAGTTTGCCGGAGTTGGGTTACACTCTGGCGCGCCGGTTGCGATGCGGCTTTTGCCCGCGCCGGCGGGTTCTGGAATTGTCTTCCGGCGAACCGATCTGGACAACTTTGAGATTCCCGCAGTTGGGCGAAACGTGGCGAAGGTGAGCTACGCGACGAGTCTGATGCGGCAGGGCGTGCTGATTTCGACGACGGAGCATTTGTTGTCGGCGCTGGTTGGCATGTCGGTCGACAACGTCATTGTGGAGTTGGACAACCTGGAGCTGCCGATTCTGGATGGCAGCGCACTGCCGTATGTGGAAGCATTCAAGACGGTGGGCATCAAAACGCAGCGTCGGCGGCGTGAGTACATGCGGATACTGAAGCCGGTTGAGGTTCGCGAAGGCGGCAAGTTTATTGGTGTATATCCGCACGCGGATGGCGGACAAGGCTACACGATTGAGTATGCGATCGACTTCCCTGCTCCGATTGGGCAGCAGTATACGAGCGTGGACCTGGCGACGGAGACTTACGGTGCTGAGATTTCTCCGGCGCGGACATTTGGATATCAGGCAGACGAGCAGAAGCTGCGCGATATGGGATTGATTCGCGGAGCGAGCAAAGAGAACGCCATTGTGCTTGGCGCGAAGGGCCCGGTGAATGGGCCGCTGCGTTTTGCCGATGAGTATGTGCGGCACAAGGTTCTGGATTTGATTGGCGACCTGGCACTGGCCGGTAAGCGGATTGAAGGCCGCGTGGTGGCGGAGCGCGCCGGACACGCGATGCACACGGCTCTGGTTTCGCGGCTGCTCAAGGACCGCTCAGCGTGGGAGCTGGCGACGGTGACTGCGAAGGCACATGAGGAAGAGAGCAAGCATGCAGGGCTGCGAGTGCCAGCGCTGCAGGGAATCTAGCCGAGAACGCGCTTGTCCCACTACATCAGTTTTATTCGCATACCGGCGCTGGCGATTGGATCTTTGATTCGACCGCTGCCGAGGCTTGGTTTGCTGGATGAAGACCGCTTGTGTATGCGGGTATGGCCGAGCGGGATTGATTTCAATTTTCATTTGAATAATGGGCGCTACCTGAGCGTGATGGATTATGGGCGCATTCATCTGCTGGCGCGGACGGGCGTGCTGCCGAATGTGCTGCGGGCGCGATGGACTCCGCTGGTGGGCGCGGTGTGGATGACGTATCGACGTTCATTGCCGCTGTTTGCGCGATTTACGCTGGATACTCGGCTGGTGTGCTGGGATGAGCGATGGTTTTATATTGAGCAGACATTCACTGGCGAGCAAGGTTTGGCAGCAGTGGGCTGGGTAAAGGGTGCGCTGCGCGCGCAGGATGGCGTTGTGGATCCGCAAACGGTGCTGGAGGCGATTGTGCCGGGCATTGCGAGCCCACAGATGCCGGAAGCGATTGCGACGTGGAATGAGATCACGCGGGAGAAGCTGCAAAGCGCATAGCTGCTCCCGCGCCGTTTCATCTGCCTAGAACAAAGTTCACATGGATGGTGGTTTCCACTTCAACGGGATCGCCGTTGAGCAGGTACGGACGATAGCGCCATTGCGCAACGGCGTTGAGTGCGGCCTGCTGCAGCATGGGTGAGCCGCTGAGAACGCGCAGGTTTTCGATTGTGCCGGTTTTAGAGATGGTGGCTTGCAGAACGACGGTGCCTTGAATGCCTGCTGCTTTTGCGATGGCTGGATAAGGCGGGGCAGGCCTGGAGATCGCCAGACCTTCTGCTACTCCGGTTGATACATGTACAAGACCCTGTGGTGCCGGGTGAACAACGCGTGGAAATGTTGTGGCGTGCGGGAAGGGATCACCGCCGAGAGTGTTGCCGTTGCCGCCGCCGATATCTGTGCAGCAGTTTCCGGATGCCTCTGGCGCGGGGTCTGCGGAATTGGTGTTGATATGAGACAGCCGAGCCGCATTTGTGGTCTGCATCAGGATAGGCGTTGGCATGGTGACGGATTGCGAGGATGCATGCGCTGTTGACGGTGGTGCGGCGTGCGGCGCTGCTGGAGCGGTGATGATGATCTTCTTCAGCTCGTATGGCAGCGAGTCGGGGTGGAGCAGCGGGATGAGGATGAGTGTGAGAAGAATGCTGCCGTTGAAAAGAAGCGTGGCGAGCATCCAGTTGCTGCTCCGGGTGTGAATTCGTCCCTGGGATTCAAAGGTTGCGTCTTCAAACATGGTGGCCTCCTGTCTCCATCGCGGTTCCGATGGACACAGGAGGGCGGGTGCTCACGGCCGCGTGTTGCGGCGCGAGAGCGTGATACGTCGCGCTCTGTTGATGCTCATCCGAACCACTGTGCTTGTGTAGACACCGGCGAATTGCAAAGTGTTCCCGCTTGTTGCGACAAAAAATAAGGGCACTCTCATTGCGAGAGTGCCCTGTTTGTTTTCCCGCGTGCTGTGCCAGTTACTCGGGAAGCTTTAGCAACCCGGCAATAGCGAATGCTCCTTCCACTGTGGGCGTGCCCGTATCCGGCTGGCCTCCGCCGATGGAAAGCTTGTAGCTGCCTGCTGGAATGACAATCTGACCATCCTCTGTAACCATGCTCAGGTCGCGTGGTTTGAGATTGAAGTGGACGGTTGTGGATGCACCGGGTTCGAGGTGAACACGCTTGAAGGCGCGCAGAGCGCGGATGGGAGCGCCCTTCACCTCTGGGAAGCTGAGATACAGCTCGGCCACTTCATCGCCTGCTAGCTTGCCTGTGTTGGTGACGGTGACATCTGCTGCGAGTGGCGAGCCTGCCTGTACAGGAGTGCCTGGCAGGGAGAGATTGCTGTAGGAGAACGTGGTGTAGCTGAGGCCGTATCCGAAGGGATAAAGCGGCTTGCCGTTGAAGTAGCGATAGGTGCGGTTGCGCATGAAGTAGTTTTCAAATGCAGGGAGCTGATCTACGCCTGCGTAGAAGGTAACGGGCAGGCGGCCTGCTGGATTGTTCTTGCCACTGAGGGTTTCTGCTACGGCTGCGCCGCCTTCTTCACCCGCGTACCAGGATTCGAGGATGGCGTTGGCGTGCTGCGCGGCCCAGTTGACGCTGAGTGCTGAGCCGTTGGTGAGAACGACGACGAGCGGCTTGCCGGTTTTGGCCAGTGCTTCGATGAGATCTTCTTCCGGCTTGGGAAGGTCGAGGCTGGTGCGATCACCGCCCTTGAAGCCGGGTTCCGTGACCTGCATCTCTTCGCCTTCAAGACGGCTGGTGATGCCGACGACTGCTACCACCACGTCGGCCTTCCTTGCTGCTTCCAGCGCTGCGGGCTGCGGCGCGAGATCGACTTTGGACCAGATCAACTTTGCTTCCGGCGTGCCGTTTTCAGGCTGGCCCCATGAGGCATCGAGCTTGTAGGTGTGACCTTTTTCAAGCTGCACGCGGCCAAGATGGGTCTCCGATCCATTGAAGCTGAAACCGCTGGCGACTTCCTTTCCGTCAAGCGTGACGCGGAAGAAGCCGCTGGCCTTCATGCCGAGGTTATATTCGCCGGTGTCAGGCGCGGTGAGTGTGGCTTCCCAGTGGATGGCGACGCGCTTGCCTTTGAGTGCATCGGGGGCTGGGCGCGAGCCATCAACCTCCGGCTCGTTGCGTGTGGCCTCAGGCTTGGGCGTCTCGGGACTGAACATATTGACGTTGGCCATGTTGGCATAGCTGGCCTTTAAGCCCGGCTTGCCGTCTGTGGTCAGCACGCTTGTGGGAACCGGCGTTGCGCTCTCGCTGAGAAACTGCGTGCCTTCCACGTAAGTGACGTTCGAGAATTCTTTCTTGATGCCTTCAAGGATGGAAACCGTGTGGCTGGGGATGCCGTTGTAATTGCCGAGAAGCACGTGGGTCTGATCGGCGAGCGGGCCTACTACCAGCAGCTTTGCGCCTGAAGACTGGATGGGCAGCGTGCCATCGTTTTTGAGCAGGACCATGGACTCATTGGCGAGCTTGCGGGCGAGCGCGCGATGCTCGGCGGAGTCCAGAAGCTTCTCGTCAATTTTGGAGTACGGGTCTAGCTCTGGTGGATCGAACATGCCGAGTTTCACGCGAGCAGTGAAGAGGCGGATGAGCGATGTGTCGAGGTCGGATTCCTTGAGCAGGCCCTGATGCACTGCATCGATGTATGCCTTGTAATCGTGATCGTCGTTGACCTTCTGGAAGAAGTCGGCGCACTCGTTGTCTTCTCCGTGCTGAATGGCGAGGGTGACCGCTTCAGGCATGCCGGGCGTGTAGTGATGCGTGTGGAAGATATCATCTACGGCATCACAGTCAGAGACAACGTAGCCCTTGAATCCCCACTTGCCGCGAAGCTGATCGACGAGGAGAAAATCATTGGCGCATGCGGGCTGGCCGTTGACGCGGTTATAGGCGCACATGATGGAACCTGCGTGGCCTTCTGTAACGGTGGCGCGAAAGGCGGGGAGATAGGTGTCCAACTCGTCATGCCTGGTGGTGGTGACATCGATGCGATGGCGCTCCGGCTCCGGGCCTGAGTGTACGGCGTAGTGCTTGGGTGTGGAGATGACGCGGTAGTGCGCGGGATCATCCCCTTGCATGCCGGTGACGAAGGCTACGCCCATGCGGCCGGTGAGAAATGGATCTTCGCCGTAGGTCTCCTGGCCGCGGCCCCAGCGTGGATCGCGAAATATGTTGATGTTGGGAGCCCAGAAATCGAGGCCTTCGAAAATATTGCTGTGACCTGCGCGTACTGCCTGCACATGCTTGATGCGGCCCTCAGTACTGATAACGACGCCCATGGAATGAATGGCTTCAGGATCAAAGGTAGCGCCAAGGCCGATGGGCTCAGGGAACTCCGTGGTGCCATTGGTTGCGACGCCATGAAGCGACTCGCTCCACCAGTCGTATGCCGCGACATTGAGGCGTGGAATGGCACGGGCCTGGTTGATGAGCTGCGAGGCCTTCTCTTCCAGCGTCATGCGTTTGACGAGGTCAGCGGCGCGAGCCTCCGGTGTGAGGGTGGGATCGAGATACGCGGGCTTGTCTTGAGCGCGGACGGGCGCGGATACCAGCGCACAAACACCGAGAGCAATAGCTGGAAAGCAGCTCAAAAATTTCTTCATGGATTTCCTCTGCGATGAGCGGAGAACTTTGCATGCCATGAAATCGTTTTCCGCTCTTTGAAAAGCAACGTTATAAGGCGCAGGAAGGGATTGTCAAGCAGAGAAACATTAAGAAATGTGTCTAGAAAATCGCTTTACCGTGATCTTCTTCAGGCGGACTCGAAGAACGTTCCCAGTCCCGCGCGGTGGGCGTGTGCGGCCATGGTGGACTGAATTTCGAGCGCGAGAGCGAGGGCATCGCGGCCCTGACGCGCCGTAACATGCGGCTGCTGGCGGGTGCGGACGGACTCAAGGAAGGACTCGATTTCGAGACGCAGCGGCTCCCCTGCAGCCACCTCGGGCTTGACGAAGTTGAGGCCCGGATTGGGAGATGGAGACACGGATGCGGAGGCGCCGGCGGCGATCTTTTCGACCAGCGCGGGATCGACTTTACCGGCGTCGAGCGCTGCTGCGATCTCAGGCGGAAGATTCTGCACCATCTCTGCGAGATGCGAGTCCATGCGAATCATGAGCAGATCGCGGCGGGCGTAATCGATGGAGACATACTGGCGCGGCTCAAAGTAACGGAGCTTGCGCACGCGCTCGGTGGAAACGCGTGACGCGGTGAAGTTGGCCACGCAGCCGGATTCGAACTCGACGCGAACGTTGGCGATATCGACCCTGGGCGAAAGAATAGGCAGGCCGACTGCGCGAACTTCGCTCACCGGCGAGTTGGCAAAGGTGAGCACGATGTCGAGATCGTGGATCATGAGGTCGAGAACCACATCGACATCGAGCGAGCGCGGAGTGAAGATGGAGAGGCGATGCGCCTCAAAGAACATGGGGCGGCGAAGGCTGGATTGCGCGGCTAAGACGGCTGGGTTGAAGCGCTCCAGATGGCCGGGCTGCAGGATGCAATTGTTTTCTTCTGCCAGTTTGACGAGATTGTCAGCTTCAGCGAGTGTTGCCGCGATGGGTTTCTCGACCAGCACATCGATGTGCGCATCCAGTAGCCTTGCGGCCACGCTGTGATGATGGCTGGTGGGTACAGCCACTGAAGCGGCGTCGATTTCGATGCCGGATTCGAGCAGGTTATCGAGCGAAAGAAAGACAGGTATGCCGTACTGCGCGTGGACCTCTGCGGCACGAGCCTCATTGGGCTCCAACGCAGCAACAAGTTTGACGCCTGCACCGGCCTGCTCCAACTCGCGATAGACGCGGAGGTGATTGCGGCCGAAGGCTCCGCAGCCCGCGACCGCGACACGCAGATTGGGTTTGCCGCTGATGCTACTCTCCCTTACCTTCAACGGCCTTGAGGCATTGGCCGTAGAGCGCAAGCAGTTCCGCAACATGCTCTTCCTGCCTTGGCGCGGAAGGAGCGTTGAAGCCGGTGGAACCGGTGGCGGACTTGCCGACACCGGCAACTCCGGAAACAAATTTTAAAAGATCGAGCGCGATATCTTCATTGCGACGTGCGCCGAGCGAGCCGTTAGCAAGTGCGTCCATGATGAGTTCTCCGAAGAGTGATTCTATCGGATGACAGGCGTTAGTCTAAAGCGGATGGGTGCTGCTTACATTGGACTGGGCGGAAATGTGCCGAGCGCGGCAGGAGCGCCTGAGGCGACGCTAAGGGCTGCCGTGGCGCGGCTGGGTGACCTGGGGCGCGTGGTGCGGCGTTCGAGGCTCTATTCCACAGCGCCTGTGGGATTTGCAGATCAGCCGCGATTTGTGAATGCCGTGGTGGAATTGGAAACGCAACTGTCGGCGCAAGGCCTTCTGGATGCGCTGCTGGAGATCGAACTTGAGTTCGGACGAGACCGGGCACATTCGGTTCCCAATGGGCCGCGCACACTGGATCTGGACATTTTGCTTTATGGGCAAAAGGTTTTGCATGAGCCCGGGCTCGATGTGCCACATCCACGACTGGCGGAGCGCGCGTTTGTGCTGGTTCCGCTAAGTGAGATTGCGCCGGATGCTCTAGTGCCGGGCCTAAGCGCAACCGTGAAAGAATTACTCGAAGATCTTCATGCGAATGCTGCACAGGAAACCGATGCGGTTGTTGCTCTCGATAGCGATCTGTGGACTGGCGCTTGACGCGCTGGCGCAGACTGCTGCGCGCACCTTGACGGTGGAAGACAGCACTGGCGGCGCGATTGCCGGCGCTGAGATTCGCGATGCATCCGGTAAAGTGCTGGCGCACAGTGATGCTTCAGGACGCGCGAGCTTTGCCTGTGATGCGCCATGTGCAGTCCGTGTGGTAGTCGTCGGCTTTGCGGGTAAAGACTTACAGATGGATGCAGACACCACTGTGCAACTTGCGCCAGCGAGCAATGTGGAGCAAGTGACGGTGACGGCGTACCGCTCGCCAATGGGAGAGCTGGAAAGCCCGGTGACGACACGGGTTTTATCGCAGAGCGCGCTTCAATCCACTGCTGCGATTACCGCCGATGGGCAGATTCGCCAACTGCCGGGAGTGGAGCTGTTTCGCCGGTCCAGCTCGCTGGTGGCGAATCCATCTTCGCAGGGCATCAGCCTGCGGGCGCTTGGGTCTACTTCAGCCAGCAGGACACTGTTGACGCTGGATGATGTTCCGCTGAATGATCCGGTCGGTGCGTGGATTCACTGGCTGGAGCAGCCGCCGCTTGCGATTGCAAACATGGAACTGCTGCGCGGCGGAGCGAGCGACCTGTATGGATCAAGTGCCATTGGCGGCGTGGTGAACGTGCACCTGGCAGAGCCTGCGGCAAATGCGTTCTCATTGCGATCAAGCTATGGCGGTCTTGGCACTTATGCCGACGATGCCCTGGCGCAGACGAAATACAAGGCGTGGGGAGTGCTGGCTGCTGGCGGCGCAACAGGGACCGATGGATTCATTCAGGAAGCTCCGTGGCAGCGCGGGCCTGTGGATGCGGTTTCCAATGTTCATGCGCAGAACGGGCTGGTGCTGGCCGAGCATAAGCGCGGCGAGCTGCGGTGGTTTATGCGCGGAAGCGGCTTTAACGAAGCGCGAGCGAATGGAACTGCATACCAGACAAATGGAACACGACTGTGGCGCTATGCGACGGGCGGGGACTGGCAGAGTGCGAACGGCGCGACGGCAAGCCTGCGTTTGTACGGATCCACGGAGCATTACCGGCAGACGTTTTCGAGCATCTCAAACCTGCCGAACTTTGGTGATGCGGATTGCTCGTATCGATGCGGCGAGGTGCCTACAAAGTTTGCATTGATTGCGGACAACGAGCTTGGTGGCGCGGCGCACTGGAGCAAGCCGTTAAGTGCGGGATGGATTCTGCTGGCAGGCACAGACACGCATGATGTGCGCGTGTGGGATGATGAGCAGTCCTTTGGCTCGACGGCGGCGTTGACGGATACAAGCGTGCATCAGCGCGACTCTGGCGTATATATCGAGAGCCTGTATACGCATGGCCGATGGACGGTGACGGCCAGCGCTCGCATGGATTGGTTTGACAATTACGATGCGTGGCAGGTGATCGAAAAGAATGATGCATGGGCTGCGGGAGCTGCGCTGCCCGAGCTGTCGCAGCATGTATTTGATCCGCGCCTGGGAGTTTCGCGCAAGCTGAGCGATCACTGGGCGCTTACGGCGTCAGGGTTCCGCGCCTTTCGCGCGCCTTCGCCCAGCGAGCTTTATCGCTCTACCCAGGTGGGTAATCAACTCACGCTTGCGAATAATGCGCTGAAGAGCGAACGGGCAACGGGATGGGAGGCCGGCGTGGCCTCACAGCGCGCGTGGGGTACGGTGCGGGCGAGCTATTTTCTGACCGAGATCAATCGGCCTATCAGCGCGGTCACTATCAATCCGAGTTCGTCTCCAATCCTGCTGAAGCGGGAGAATCTGGGGCAAATTACAAGCCGTGGAGTATCGATTGACTTTGAAGTGGCGCCGAGAAGATGGCTGGCCGTCGATGGTGGATACCAGTACGCACATGCCACGGTGACAGAAGGACAACTGGATGTGGGCAACTGGATTCCAGAGGTTGCGCGCAATATGGCATCGCTCAATTTGCGAGCGGAAAAGGCGCGATGGGGCTCGCTCAGCTTACAGAGCCGGATGAGCGGGCATCAGTTTGACGACGACGCAAATACATACCTGCTGCACGGATACTTCAAGCTGGATGCGTATGCCTCGCACGATCTTGGCAGGCGGTTACAGATGTTTGCAGCGGGTGAAAATCTCTTCGATCGCACGATTGAAGTTGCGAAGACGCCGACTACGACGCTGGGAATGCGGCGCACGGTCAGGGCTGGCCTTACGCTGACGCTGGGTGGCGCGAAATAGTGTACGTGATCGAGTGGTAGATGGACCGATAGAATACATCTGTGGGACTCGAGTTCAATCTTTTACATACAACTGAAGCAGGCGGACGGCGCGCACAGATCGATCTGCCGCATCGACGCGTGGAAACCCCTGTGTTTATGCCGGTGGGAACAGCGGGCACGGTAAAGGCTGTGCCGCAGAATGTGCTGGAAGAACTTGGCGCGGAGATCATTCTCGGCAACACGTACCACCTCTATTTGCGGCCGGGGCATGAACCGATACGGCGCATGGGCGGACTGCATAAGTTCATTAGCTGGGACCGTGCGATGCTCACCGATTCCGGTGGCTTTCAGGTCTTCAGCCTGAGTGCGCTGCGCAAGGTCACCGATGAAGGCGTGAGGTTCCGCTCGCATCTGGATGGAAGCAGCCACTTCTTCACTCCTGAGCACTCCATGGATGTGCAGATTGCGCTGGGTGCGGATATTGCCATGGCCTTCGATGAGTGCACGGAGTATCCCGCAGAGCGCACGCGTGCGGAAGAAAGCCTGCGGTTGACAATGGCGTGGGCGCGGCGATCTCTTGAGCATTTTCGTTCAAAGCAGACGGAAGTGCCGTGGTACGAGGAACTCAATGGACGAACACAGAGTCTGTTCGGCATTGTGCAGGGCGGCATGTATACCGATCTGCGAAAAGAAAGCGCGGAGCGGCTGGTTGAGATGAATTTTGACGGCTATGCGATTGGTGGGCTGAGCGTGGGCGAGCCTCGCGATCTGACGCTGGAGATGATCTCCGAAGTGTTGCCGCTTTTACCGAAAGACAAGCCTCGCTATGTGATGGGCGTGGGTTATCCCGATGAGATTGAGCAGTACGCCAAGCTGGGCGTGGACATGATGGATTGCGTGCTGCCCACGCGTGCTGCGCGTCATGGATTGCTCTTCACGAGCGAGGGACGCATGACCATCAAGAATAAAAAATTTGCCGAGGATCAGAATCCGCCGGACCCACAGTGCGATTGCATGGTGTGCAGACGGTATACCCGAGCTTATCTGCGTCACCTGATGCAGGCCGGAGAGGCGCTTTCCGGCACGCTCAATTCGATCCATAATCTTGCGTACTACCTGAACATTATGAAGCGCGTGCGTGCGGAACTGAGTCCGGCCAGCGAGCGAACACTTCAAGGCCAGCAGTGACACGGTCCACTGTGCCGGCCCAGTCTCCCGGCTGCTGCTGACGGAAGAGCCGCGCAGTCGGATACCAGGGGGTTGTCTCGATCTGCTGCATCCAGCGCCAGTCAGAGAGCCAGGGCAGCAAAATCCAGACGGGTTTCGCCATCGCGCCTGCGAGGTGCGCAATGGACGTGTCGGTTGTGATGACAAGATCGAGCGTTGAGATCACTGCTGCTGCATCGGCCAGATCGCGGTCTGCGCTTGCGCCATCGGCAATGCGAATCTCCGGCAAAAGCGAGGCAAGCTGTGCTGCGGCTTCGCCTTTCTGCAAAGAGATCCAGTCGATCCCCGGGAGTTCCAGCAGTGGCTGCAGCGTAGCCAAAGTGGTGGAGCGGCGGGCGTCCGTCTTATAGCGCGGATTGCCGGCCCATGCGATCCCGATGCGCGGATAGCCACAGTCTCCGTCGGGGAATGCAGTGGCACGCGTCTCGATCTCTTCCATCGCGGCATTCAGGTAGGCTCCATTCCACGGAACCGTATCCACTGTTGTGCCGAAGAGTGCTGGCAAGCTCATCAACGGACATTCGAGATCGAAGCCGCCGGGCGGAGGTGAGCCAAGTAAACAAGCTTCAGCACAGCCTGCGCGGACCACTGCAAGCGAACGCATAAGCCTCTCCACGCCGCGCTGTACTTGAAGAATGGGAAAGCCTCCATGTGCTGCGATGAGCGCAGCGTAGCGGCAGAACTGGATGGTATCGCCGAGTCCCTGCTCTGCATGAAGAAGAACGCGCTGGCCCTGCAGACCACTCCCTAGTCTTTCGCGGGTCAGACGTGGGCGATCGAAGATGCGCGGCTTGCGATGCACCTCACGAAAACGCCAGCGGGCTTCATAGTTCGCCCAGCCTTCAGCCCACTGGCCCATGCGTATCTGCGTGAGCGCGAGGTTATATTGCATGCCAGGATTGATGGGGTCTGCTTCCGACGCACGGCGGTGCGCCTCCAGAGCTTCCTCCACGCGTCCAAGATCGAGCAGCGAATTGCCGCGATTGGATACGGCCTGCCTGCTTCCGAGAGCCTCCGCTTGATCGAATGCAGCTACGGCCTCAGCAAAGCGGCCTTCATTGTGCAAGAGGATGCCCTGCATATTCGCGACTTCTGCATGCTGAGGCTCGCGTTTTTGCGCCTTCACAAGTCGATCCCATGCGGACTCAGTATCTTTTTGAGCAGTATGAAACTGCACCCACGCAATATGCGTTTCCGCGCGATTCGGATCGAGTGCATCTGCACGCTGCAAACTTTGCTCAGCCTCTTCCATGCGCTTCTGATCGCGATAAAAATGCGCGAGACTCAGCCAGCCGGCAATCAGATCAGGACGCAACTCCACGGCACGGCGCAGCGCGGCTTCCGCATAGAGATCACTTCCCTTATCGCGAAGAAGACAGCCTAGATTCATCCATCCTGCGGCAAAATCGGGCCGCAGTGCGATGGCGCGGCGATAACGGCGCTCAGCTTCATCGACGCGGCCAAGGCGGGCGAGAGCGAAGCCCGCGGCGAACTCCGCCTCCGGCAAACGGTGATTCCATGCAAGCGCTTCTTCGTAATACATGAGCGCTTCCGCAAAGCGCTCAAGACATCCATGAGCATGACCAAGCCCCATGCGCGCCGCAAGCAAGGAAGGATCGTGGCTTAAGGCGAGAGTGAAATGCGCAAGCGCCTCTTCCGGCTTGCCTGCGGCAATCTCCAACTCGCCGAAGCCGGTATGCGCGAGCGCGTTGCCGGGATCGAGACGCAGAGCGGAATCATACGCATCCCGCGCAGCATCCTGCCTGCCCGCGGCGCGCAGAGCCTGCCCAAGCACAACCCATGCCGGTGCCATGGCCGGCGCAACGGCAACAGCGGCCTGCGCCATGCGAACGGCCACATCCGCCTGGCGGCTGGCCAGCGCAATCAGACTCATGCCGGCAAGCGCCTCCGCATTGCGGGGATCGCGCGCGAGAGTCTTCTGATATCCCTGCGCAACTTCACGCAGGCGCGCGGTGAACTGCAGCGGCTGGGTGCCGCGCTGCTTCTCTTTCTCCGTTGGCGCGTGCTGCATCTGCACAATCACGACACAAATCCTCTGCTCTTCTTCGAACGCTATGAGGCGTATGACGAAGATTCAAGGACGAAGAGTTCCTTTCCGATCGAGAGAGGGGAGATGTTTCCTGATTGTGGACGTGTATTGATTCGGGAATCGCAGAGCGGCCGCGGACCGAAGACGACAAAGCCAGGGGCGCATCATGCGCCCCTTTTGTTTTCTCCTTCTGACTGTTTTAGTAAGTGAACTGAAGCAGGTCCGAGTCAAGCAGGATTCTCGTCATTCGGTCCAGCGCCTGGGGCAGTTTGTAAATGATTGCCCTCATGCTGATGCCGAGCATCGCCGCGGTCTCTGCTTTCGTGTACTCCTGGATCACAATCCGATTCAGAAGTATGCGCTCAAGAGCAGAGAGCTTTCCCAGGCAGGCTTCCACATCGAGGACGAAGATCACCGCGTCCTCAAAGGTGCGAAGCTTGCGATAGGAGACGTTTCCACGCTCCACGGGCTCCTGCATGGCCGATGGCGTGCGCCCCACCTGCAGGGAGACATACAGATAACGCCGGAGAAGGCTCTCTGTGTGTTTCCGGTAGAAGGCCAGGCTAACTGACGGGCCTTCCTTCTCTTCTTCCTCTGTGTCATCGGCAAAATCGATCTGCAGTTCTGCCGGTAACTCTTCCTCCAGGTTCCTCACCTGGCTGGTTTCCTCTTCCGGCCAGTACGCCGGAGCGGTGGCCGTGTTCCACGTGATTGGAAATTGCAGGGCTGCACTCATCGCACACCTCCTGCTGCTTCAGCCACGGCCCAAACACTGAGCACCGGCTTCCGCATCGGACGTCCACGCCGCTTTCTGCTTTCAGGCGCCGGGAAGTCCAGAAGTTTTGTCTCACAAGATCTGCAATAAACAGTCCCAAGGTTTTGAGTGCGATACCAAAGGCAACCGCACCCTTCGCAAACTTTCAATTGCACGCGCAATTCCATGACCAGTTCTCCATAGGTCGAGCTCCCGGCTGAATCTTGTTGTTTGCTTTGTTTGCCGGGGTAGACGGAAACAGCCATTGCGACTCGAGGTTCTGACGACTCGATGGGGGAACGCAGGCTGCTTTCTCATATTGAATGTCATGACCAATAGCGCGCAGTATCTGGAAGGTTCGCCGAGTCTGCCCGCAACGCCGCGAAGGGCGTGAAGGCAGAGAGTGAATTGCCGGATGGGTGCGCCACCCTCCGGCGTTCTTCTATCTGGCCGCTCCAGAGAGACAAGGAGGACAGGCCGCTCGACTTCGCGGATGCGAAACATGTGCACGTGGTAAAACCCACAAGCCTTTATGAGGTAAGTAGCGCTACTCTAAAAGCCGGTATCCCCAGCGTCAACACCTTTGGCCAGAAATCTTTCCGCTACTTTTCCATCCGTAGTGATTCCGCTGAAAATAAAGGGAAATCGGCCAGAGTAAGTTTTCCCCCAGCAAAGGAGGAACCTTTTCTCCTATTGCTATTGGCGGATTTTCAACAGGATGAACTTCACCCAAATGCACGAGCGTCTCCGCATGGAAGTGCAGCGGAGGATACAACGGGGTACCCTAAGCGTCTCCCTCCTTGCTCGGCAAACGGGATTCGGACAATCACATCTGTCCAATTTTCTCCATGGCAGGCGGCAGCTATCGCTGGAAGCCATGGACCGCATCCTGGCAGTGCAGAACATGTCTGCCGCCGATCTGTTTCCCGCTCAGACGCGCCGCGCAGAGTATCACGAAGGCGAGGAGAGCGGTGCCGTGCCGGTGGTATCGCATGCCACGGCGCTCTTTGAACCACAGGTGCGCCCCTCTGCAGTGCAATCTCTACTTCACCTGCCTGCCAGCATGTTGCGGGGCGTGCGCTCGCGCACTGCAAGTCCGCGGCGCGCGTGGCAGCGCTTTGTGGTTGTGAGCATCTCCGCACAGGAGGCGCAGGCCATGGAACCGCTGGTGCTGCCCAACGCGCTGGTGCTGCTGGACCGGCACTATAACTCACTGCTTCCTTACCGCTCCGGCCGGCCCAATCTCTACGCAGTGCGTCATGATGCGCAGCTCAAGTTGCGTTATCTCGACTTTCAGCTCAATCGGCTGGTCCTGCGTCCGCACAGCATCGCGTTTCCTGTGGAGCTGATCGAGATGGGACCCAACGAAGCACCGAACGATATGATCGCGGGCCGCGTCGCGCTCATCCTCAACGAACCTTAAAGATTGTCCCGTAAATATACACACGCAGCGAAAGTGCATTCCAAAGAAACACTAATGACTTTCGTCGTGCGACCTCAGTAATAGCGAATGCCTAAAGTCTGCTTGCGACAAGCCCGATAGCACGCTACTTTCAGCGTAATCCGCTTCGGGAAGATCGATGATTTCAGTCCGGAAAACATAGGGAACGTGAGGCCCTTCTAATCGATCTGCCCGCAGCGTGGCATTACATACGCATAATTCATACGCAGGATCGCGATCCGCCAAAGCACCCAAAAAAGATCCATCGACGGCGGACCCGCTACTACTGAACAGATATAGCGCCTAGCCCGCGCATTCAAGCGCGGGGCATTACGGAACTTGTGTCCGAATGCCGAAGCTTTGCCTTCGCGTCGAGTCACTCCGTGCGCTTTCTCTTCATTGCCTGCGTTCACACAGACTCCCAGGTGCCTGCGTGCGCCTGCCAGGAAACGAGGATGCTCATGCGCCTGCAAAATCTGTCTCTGCCTCTGTATTTCGTTTTGGTGTCCGGCGCGATTGCGCCTGCTTTCGCAGCCGCACAGGATACGCTGCCGAAAGCGCCAGATGTCGCATATGCTTCGCCGGGAGAGCGCTCCGCGACCCTTTTGCCCACCGCGCCACCTCAGCCAGCGGTGCCGGCTGCTTCCGGTCCCTCTGCGTCCGCGGAGCCCGCTCCGGCAGCCACAAGAGGCGCCTTCGGCACGGTGAACAGCAGCGTGGAAGTGCGCGCCATGGATCTCTCCAACCTCAATATTGCGCCTGCGCGTGAAGCAGTACGGGCGGAGATTCAGTCCTCGGCTGGAACGTATGGCGATTTCTCGCGCTACCTTCTGATGATGCCGGGCGTATCCGGCAGCGCCAACTCTGACTCCATGAATGACATTCTGGTCCGCGGCGGCCACCCGTCAGAGAATCTCTATGTCATTGATGGATTCGAGACACCCTATGTGAATCACTTTGCGGTTGAGGGCACGACAAGCGGCTTCACGCCCATGCTCAACACCAGCTCGATTGATAAAGTTTCTCTGCAGCCCGGAGTGTATGACGCGCAGTATTCCAGCCGCCTTTCCTCTCTCATCGACATACAGACACGTCACGATGAAGCGCGTGTCACGCATCAGCTCAGTCTTGGCATCGCGGGGCTGGGCGGATTCATGGAGCGGCAGCTCGGCGAGCGAGGCAATCTGCTGCTCTCCGCCGATCGAAGCCTGATGAATCTGGCCACCAGCGACATGGGGCTGGACGGTGTTCCGATCTACACCAACGGCATGGCGCATCTGGATTGGTCTCCAGACGCGGCAGATCATCTATCCTTTCTCAACCTGAGCGGCGCCGATTCCATTATCATCGCGCCCTGTGCGGGCGACCCGTTTGAGTCGCTCTACATCGACACGCAGTATGGCGGAATCCGCTCCACAAGCGGGTTCACATGGCTGCATACGCATGGGCCTGAAACGGTTTCCAAGTTCACTGTGAGCTATGCCTCGCAAGCGCTCGATATCCACCAGCAGAATCAGCTTGTGAATGGCGTCTATCAACGGGGCACTGGAGCGCAACACTGCGATACAAATCAAACCACGCCGGTGTACGCGGAAAACACATCGGACCGCATGACGAGTGTTGGCTACAACCTGCGTCACGGCATTCATAAGTGGCTGCTCTCGGCTGGATCGACGACCGAAATTGTGGCGCTTGATTATGCGGTGGAACAACCCGCGGGAGCGCAGTCTCCGTTCAATCCTGACCCGGCATGGAGCGATGCCACCAGCTTTCACAACTCTCCGCTGACGCAACAGACAGGCACCTATGCGGAGCTTGCCGGGCCGATGGGCCTGCGCTGGACGGCCTCTGCGGGTGTGCGCGTGGAAACTTATGGCCTGACTCACTCAAGCGAGCCTGAACCGCATGCCGGAGCGGGATTTCGCATCAGCAGTCATCAGACGATTCATGCGGCGTGGCGTCGTTCGGCGCAGCTCCCCGCGTATATCGATCTGCTGAGCTATCCCGGGAATCAGTTGCTCAAGCCGACCGGTGTCGATCAGCTATCGGCGGGCGCTGACGTGTGGAGAACCAGCGCGCTGGCATTGAGCGTCGAGGTGTATCGCAAGCGCTACTTCAACGAGCCTGTCAGCACGGAGTATCCAAGCCTGATGCTGGCAAATATGATCTACACGCCGGGCGATCAGTTTGTTTGGCTGCCGCTCAGTTCCGCGGGCAGTGGCAAATCAAATGGAGTAGAGACGATGCTGCGCGGGCATTTCGCATCGCGCATCTCTGTGCTTGCATCCTTCACATACTCGCGCTCAAAGTACGCTGCGCTCGATGGCGTGATGCGCTCGGGCAACTACGACATTCCGCTGATGGGCCATGCGCTCTTGAATTATCGCCTGCCGCATCAATGGAATTTATCCCTGCGCGACAGCTACACCACTGGACGGCCGTATACACCGTACGATATTCCACTTTCGGTGGCGCAGGATCGCGGCATCTACGATCTCAGCCAGGTGAATGCGCTGCGTGGGCCGGCCTATAACCGCGTAGATATCGCCTTCGATCATGACTTCCGCATGCGCCGCGGCCAGTTGAATTTCTATGGCGGACTGCAGAACATCCTGGACCGCAAGAACTTCCTCGGCTACATCTGGCTGGACCGCTGCAACCAGGTGCCCAGCTGCGTCGCGTCTATGGATGGCGTGCCCATGCTGCGCGTCAACCAGATGCCGGCCTTTCCCGTAGCCGGCCTGCGCTGGGAGTACTGATGACAACTACGACGATCGCAGTTTCAGAGCGGCACAATTCGCCGCATGGATGACTTCTTATACCCCTTCGTGCGCAGGATCAGGATTGTCGAAGCGCGTGAAGCTCGAAAGAAAGTTGAGATACACAACGCCCGTGGGACCATTACGCTGCTTGGCGATAATGATCTCGGACTTCGCCTTATCCGCAGCAGACTGCTCTTCATCGCGGTTGTAATATGCCTCACGATGAATGAAAGCCACCACGTCGGCGTCCTGCTCAATCGAACCTGACTCGCGTAGATCGCTCAGCAGTGGACGCTTGTCATCGCCGCGCTTTTCACTTGCACGCGAGAGCTGCGAAAGCGCAACCACTGGAACCTCAAGCTCCTTGGCAAGCGCCTTCAGGCCACGCGAGATGGCCGCGACTTCCTGCACGCGATTCTCATAGCGCTTGCCGCCCGCAGACGGCAGCGTAGCCGACATGAGCTGCAGGTAGTCGACGACAATCAAATCAATCTTGCCGGCCTTCTGCCGCAAGCGACGCGACTTGGCCCGCATCTCCGCCAGCGATATACCAGCCGTGTCATCAATAAACATCTGCGACTCGACAAGCTCATTCAGCGCGCGCTGCAGCTTCTCCTGGTCCTCGCGGGCAATAAAGCCGGTCTGCAGCTTACGCTGATCCACCCACGCCTGCGAAGCCAGCATGCGTCGCAGCAGCGACTCCTTGCTCATTTCGAGGCTGAAGACCGCCACCACCGCGCCATGATTCACAGCCGCATTCTGCGCCATGTTAATGGCAAACGCCGTCTTTCCCATCGACGGACGTGCGGCAATGATCACAAGCTCGCCCTTCTGCAGGCCGCTCGTCATGCGGTCCAGCTCGTAAAAGTCCGTAGCAAGACCGGTAATCTCACGGCTCTGCTTGTACAGGTTGTCGATTGAGCCAAACGAATTGGCGACAATCTGATCGAGCGATTGAAAACCGTCACCGACGCCCTTCTCGCTGACCTCAAGCAGCCCCGCCTCAGCCGCACCCAGCACTTCAAGAGCTGTCTCGCTCTGGTCTGCGGCACGCGCAATCGCTGCCGAGCAGATCATCATCAGGCGGCGCAACAGGCTCTTGTCTTTAACAATGCGAATGTATTCTTCAATGACCGGCCTGCGCGGCAAACCCTCCGTCAACGACGCGAGATAAGCCACTCCGCCAACGGATTCCACTTCTTTGTACTTGGCCAGATGATGCGAGAGCGTGACAATATCCACGGCGCGCTGCTCGTCCATCAGTTCGCTCATGCGCATATAAATGCGCTTGTGCGAGTCCAGCGAGAAATCATCCGCCTCCAGCTTTTCCGCGGCCTCAGAGTGCGCAGTGTTGTCCAGCAGAATGGCGCCAAGAATCGTTTTTTCGGCGTCAATGGAAGCGGGAAGGCCCTGATCGAAATTCGAGAAGCCGGAACCGGAGAAGTTGGAAAGTGTAGCCATTCCTAGAGTGTAGGTTCAATCGCTCTGGCGCAGGGTTGTGAAGATTGAGGCTTTCTGTGGAAGGCGTGGATGACACGGCAGAAATCAACAGAATGAATCCCAAATTTGAAAATAGCCATCAATTATGGCTATAATTTTTACATGCAGGTAAGCACCGCAGAGGCGAAAAATCGGCTTCCCGAACTGATCCGGGCTATGGAAGGTGGCGAGCAGGTGATAATCACCCGTCATGGCAGGCCTGTGGCTGAAATTACTCCGCCTCGCGTTCAGGAAAAACGCGAGGTGATTCTCGGCGGGATGCGTGATCGCATCAAACTCTTCCCAGGCTGGGATGAGCCCATCACCGAAGAAGAGTTTCTCGGCGAGGAGCCGTGAACGGCTACCTGCTCGATACTCACATCGCCATTTTTGCCTTGCAGGAGCCGGAGAAGTTGTCGGCTGCGGCTCGTGATGCGTTGTTGGAGGGAGGCTGCATCCTGAGCCTTGCGTCGTACTGGGAAGTAGTAATCAAAAGCATGAAGGGAATGCTGGCTGTGGGTGACTTGCGTACCTGGTGGCCGGATTCACTCAACCAGTTAATAGCAAGACCTCTTCCGATATATGCCCCACATATCTATGCCCTGTCCATGCTACCTGCGCATCACAAAGACCCCTTCGACCGGATTCTCATTGCGCAAGCAATCGCAGAAGACCTGACGCTCATCACCGAGGACGAAAATATCATGAGATACACCTCGGCCGGACTGAAGGTTCTCATCTAGAAACAATTATTCCCGTATGGAATAGCCAGAATCAATTACCAACCGCCCTGCACGATCACTCGCAAAGCCTGTGCACCCTTGAGTCTGCGCCCAGGCCCTGGCATATTTCATCAACGCCACAGCCACGCCGCTGCCGCGCATTGCAGGCACCACGTACAGCCCTTCTACGTAGCCAATGCGCTGGCCCTCATAGCCAGCAAGCCCTGTCCGGACAAAAAGCTCCATCACGGCAATCGCTATACCGTCCGCGGTTTCCGCCAGAAAAACCGCTTCCGGCTCTACCAGCGTTCCGGCAAAGTACGCATCAATCTCCTGCCTGTGATCTTCGGAGCCATCCGGCCATAAATCGCAGCGAAGCCGTTCCCATGTATCCGCGTCGGCTTTCGCAACCGGGCGAATGGAGAACGGCTTCTCTGATCTCTCAGTCAATGGTTTCTCAACTTACTCCGCAGATGGCTTCCACCGCAGAATTGGCTTGCGCGCCGCCGTTACCTCATCCAGCCGCGAGACGCGCGTAGAGTGCGGCGCCGTCTTCACAATCTCCGGCGTCTCTTCCACTTCCTTCGCAATCGAACGCATCGCATCAATGAAGAGATCCAGCTCCTCCAGCGACTCACTCTCCGTCGGCTCAATCATCAGCGCGCCCGGCACAATCAGCGGAAAACTCACCGTGTATGGGTGGAACCCGTAATCGATCAGCCGCTTGGCAATATCGCCGGTCTTCACGCCCATTGCCACCTGTTTCTTATCGCTGAAGACCACCTCATGCATCGAAGGCGTTTTGTAAGGCAGCTCATACACGCCATCCAGCTTCTTGCGAATGTAGTTCGCATTCAGCACGGCATCTTCCGTCGTTTGCCGCAACCCATCCGGCCCGTTGGCCAGAATGTAAGCCAGCGCCCGGATAAACATACCCGTGTTCCCATAGAAAGCCCGCACGCGGCCCACTGACTGCGGCCTGTCAAACTCCCACCCCCTCGTGCCATCTTCCTTCTGAACCAGTACCGGAGTGGGTAAAAACGGCTCCAGAAATTTCTTGCAGGCCACAGGGCCCGATCCAGGACCACCGCCACCATGCGGTGTAGAAAACGTCTTATGCAGGTTCAGGTGCATCACATCCACGCCAAAGTCGCCGGGCCGCACCTTACCCACAAGCGCATTCATGTTCGCGCCATCCATGTACAGCAGCGCGCCCTTGTCATGCAGAATGTCGGCGATCTTGTGAATCTGCTCTTCAAATACGCCAATGGTCGAAGGGTTCGTAAGCATCAGCGCCGCAGTCTCTTCATCCACCTGCGCAGCCAGTGCTTCGAGGTCAATGCCACCTTCGGCATTCGATTTCAGATTCTCCACCTGGTATCCGCAGATGGCAGCCGTCGCCGGGTTCGTTCCATGCGCAGAGTCAGGAATGATGATCTTCTTGCGCGCGTTACCCTGCGACTCATGCCACGCACGCACCAGCAGGATGCCGGTGAACTCGCCATGCGCGCCCGCCGCCGGCTGCAGCGTGATGGTATCCATGCCCGTAATTTCAATCAGGCACTTCTGCAGCAGATCGATGATGTTGAGAATGCCCTGCGCCAGCGCATCGGGACGATACGGATGAGCCTCGGCCAGGCCGCGAATACGTGAAACCCATTCATTCACGCGCGGGTTGTACTTCATCGTGCACGAACCCAGCGGATACATGCCCAGATCAATCGCGTAGTTCCACGTCGAGAGGCGCGTAAAGTGGCGAATGATCTCAATCTCGCTCAGCTCAGGCAGCCCCGGCGCGTCTTTGCGGACCGCATCTCCAAGCAGTGCCGCCGGATCAACCTCGGGCACATCGAGCGGAGCCAACTTGTAAGCCTTCTTGCCCGGCGAGGACTTCTCAAAAACCAGCCGCTCATTCTGCGTCTGATGCGGGCGAACCTTGCCGATCGTCTTGTTCACTTCTGTTCGTGGAGTCGCTTCACTCGCCATGTCTTATCCCTCCACCAATCCCGCAGCCAGCACCTTCGCCGCCGCTTCAATATCCTTACGCTTAATCGGCTCCGTAGTACACCAGAGCGTCGCATTGCCCAGCTCCGGATACCACTTCTTCAGCTCAATGCCGCCCACAATCTTTTCATTCAGCATCCGCTGGCTCCAGAGCGGCGGAGCCTCTGCGGTATCAATCACGAACTCGTGAAATCTCGGAGCGCCCTCAAAGAGCAGCTTCACTCCGGACTGCAGTTTGAAGGTCTCTGCCGCATACGCAGCCTTGGCCATGTTGTGATACGCCAGTTCGCGAATCCCTTCCTTGCCATACACCGTCAGGAAGATCGTCGCCATCAGCGCAACCAGCGCCTGGTTGGTGCAGATATTCGAAGTCGCCTTCTCACGCCGGATGTGCTGCTCACGCGTCGAAAGCGTCAGCACAAAGCCGCGGTTGCCATTCGAGTCCGTCGTCTGCCCCACAAGCCGTCCCGGAATCTGCCGCAGGTATTTTTCCTTCGTCGCCAGCACGCCCACATAGGGACCGCCGTAGCTGAGCGCCACACCAAAGCTCTGCGCTTCAATGCTCACAATGTCGGCCTCAACCGGCGGGCGAACGATGCCCAGCGATACGCCTTCAGCAATGGAAACAACAAGCAGCGCGCCCTTTTTGTGCGCTATCTCCGCAATCGCAGGAATGTCCTCAATGGTGCCGAAGAAGTTCGGGCTCTGCACCAGCACCGCCGCGGTCTCTTCCGTCACAGATGCCTCAAGTTCGGCAAGATCCACGCGGCCATTTTTTTCGTACTTCACTTCGCTCGTCGCCATGTCACGATGACGGAGATAAGTAGCCAGAACCTCGCGATACTCCGGGTGCACCGTGCGCGCCACCACCGCCTTGCTGCGGCCAGTAATGCGCATCGCCATCAGCACAGCCTCTGCCGCGCCGGTCGATCCGTCATACATGCTGGCGTTCGCCACATCCATACCGGTCAACTCGGCAATCATCGTCTGAAACTCGAAGATGGCCTGCAGCGTACCCTGCGTAATTTCCGCCTGGTATGGCGTGTAGCTGGTCAAAAACTCGCCGCGCTGCACCAGCGAATCAATAATGATGGGCCGGAAATGGCGATACGCGCCGCCGCCAAGAAAGCTGGCATAGCCGATGATGTTCTTCGCCGCTTCCTCATTGAAGTAAGCAATGATTTCGCTCTCGGCCTGCTGGCGGGGAACGTCCAGGTCGCGGGTCAGGCGGTATTCCTCGGGAATGACAGAAAAAAGCTCATCAATCGACGAGACGCCGATCTCAGCAAGCATCTGCTCACGTTCGGCAGGGGATTTAGGCAAGTAGCGCATGGCTGGTTGGATTCCTTACTGAAGCGGAAAGTTGCGAAAGGGACCCAGTCGCCTGAGTCCCTTTGTCGATTTCCTGTGTTGAATTACTTTTCTTCTGCGATAAACGCTTCATACGCCGCCGCATCCAGCAGCGATTCAAACTGCGCCGGATCGGAAAGCTCAACCTTGATGATCCAGGTTTCGTGCGGAGTGGAGTTAATCTTGTCCGGCTCAGTCTTCAGCGACTCATTCACCTCGGTCACAGCGCCGGAGACAGGCGAATACAGATCGCTGACAGCCTTCACGCTCTCCACCGATCCAAAGGTGGCATTCGCCGTCACCGCATCTCCCACCTTGGGCGCGTCCACGTACACAATGTCGCCCAGCGAGTTCTGCGCGTAGTCGGTAATGCCAACAGTGCCAATCTTGCCGTCGAGCGAGATCCACTCGTGCTCTTTTGTATAGCGGTAGTTCGCGGGATAAGCCATGACGCTCCTTTTAGAAATCGAGGAATAGCGAAACTCCAGTTTACGGCCTCGCGGCGGGCAGCCTCAAAACCCGAAGAGCCGTGCCTTTACTGTTATCGATAACCTGTAACTTGTCACCTACTTATCAAAGAACTTACCCTTCCCGCCATTCACCCACGGATCATACTCTCGCGCAAACTTCGCCCGGGTCTGCACCGAAGGATGGTTGTAATCCCAGAACTCCACCAGCGCGCTCGGATCTGGATCTTCCAGCCACGCTTCGCCCAGATGATTGAACGCTGAAACCGCCGTCTTCTGCGGATCCGGCACCAGCCCGTGAATCGCCTCCTGGCCGAAGATGTCCGCCTCGTGCTCATAGTGGCGGCTTATGGTGTTCGTAACCGGCGTCAGAAAAAAGCTCACAATCGAAATCGCAAAAATCAGCGTCAGAAAACCAGCTCGCCCTGCAACCGACTCAACACCCCAGCGCCCGCCAAAGCGACGCACCAGCCATTCGCCAAACCGCGCGCATCCCCAGAGGACAAAGAACAGCATCACAGCCAGGATCGAAAGCATCTTGGGAATATGATTCCGCACATAATGCCCGCTCTCATGGCCAAAAATAAAGAGAATCTCGTCATCCGGCATCCGGTCCGTCGCCGTATCCCACATTACAAAGCGCTTGGTAGCGCCCAGCCCCGTCACATACGCATTAATGCCGTTTGATTTCTCGCTGGCCTTCATGAGAAACATGCGGTCAGGCGAAATATTCGTGCCCGTCCTCGCCACCACCGTTTCCAGCTTGGTCACCAGCGCCGCATGGGTATTCATCAGCGGCTCAAATTTGTTAAACAGCGGATCCACCACCAGAGGAGCCAGCACAACCGAGGCCACAATCAGCGGTATCGAGATCATCCAGACCCACACCCAATAAAGACGTGGCGAAATCCTCACAATCCAGTTGAAGAGCAGCAGAACCAGCACACCAAACACCAGGCCGAGCCCCAGGGACTTCCCCTGGTCGCCCAGCCAACTGCCCCACCCCTGCACGCTGATGCCGTAATGCAGGCTCGCCGCGTGCCCCGCCGCGTCAATGGGAAGGCTCGCTAGGGTGGTGACCAAAACAAAGATCGCAAAGAAAATCAGCCCCTGCACCCACCGCATTCGCGAGACGCTGCCAGCCCACTTCTCCCAGCCGGCAGCCCAGCGGCCAGCCAGCAGAATCCACAACACGGCCAGCCCCCACAGCGTGCCTGCAATCTCCAGCGTCAGCCGAATTGTGTTCAGCGTCCTGGCGGCAGCCAGCTTCTCGGGTGGCAGCGTATAGGCATCCGTCGAAGTGGGTTGCGCGGCCGCGGTCTGGGCAGCCGGTTGCGGTGAAGCAGGTTGCGGCGCCTGACCCGCACAAAGAATGACGCCACCCATCAGCGCGATAGCCGTAAATATCACCCATCGAACAAATCTCATCCGAATCCTCCTTGCAGGCCGCCGGAGTCTGAGAAAATCTGGCTACCGATGTTTTTACTCGATTCAGCCTCTTCCGCCCATACCAAATTTTGCGCGTCCTCAAGCAAACGCCGCCTCGCGCTCTCCGTCGCCAGCCTTCTCATCGCCGCCGCATCAGCACCAGCCCAGTCCACCCCGGTCTTGCTGGACGCCATGAGTACGGAGCTGCATCGCGCCTTCACCTCGCTCGGCAAGCAGGGCGATGACAAGCAGCCGCCACCCTACTTCCTCAGCTATTCCGTGCGCGACAACGACGGCATCTTCGTCATGGCGCAGTATGGCGCACTCGCGCGCAGCACCGCGTCGCACGACCGCGCTGCAGACGTACAGGTCCGCATCGGCGACCCCAAGCTCGACAACACGCACGGCGACCACCGCGCCTCTGCGGTCAACAGCCTTCAGCTACCGCTAGGCGACGACCGCCAGGCTCTCGGCCGCACCCTGTGGCTCGCTACCAACTCCGGCTACGCCACCGCGCTCGACAACTATCTCCGCGTCAAAACCGAGTCGCAGGTACGCGCAAAAGAAGAAGACAGCTCACCCGACTTCAGCCATGAGCAGCCGCAGACCGCCATCGGCACGCCGGCGCCCAGAATCGCCATTGACCGAGCCTCATGGGAAAAGCGCGTCACCGCCCTCACCCGCGTCTTCCGCGAGTTTCCCGATGTCTATCAGAATGCCGCCATCCTCTCCGTCGCCAGCGGAACAACATACTTCGTCTCCTCAGAGGGCTCAAAGCTTGTCACTCCAGCCATCTCCGCGCGCCTGGTCATCGTAGCCGTAACACGCGCCGATGACGGCATGGACCTCTTCCGTGCGCAGACTTTTGAAGCGGAAACACCAGAAGGCCTTCCCTCGCAGGACAAGCTGGAAGCCGCCGTGCGCGATCTCGGCAAAAGCCTGGAAGCCCTGCGCAAAGCGCCTGTCACCGAGCCCTTCAACGGCCCTGCAATCCTCTCCGGACGCGCCGCCGCCGTCTTCTTCCATGAAGTCCTCGGCCATCGACTGGAAGGCCAGCGCCAGCGCGGCGATGAAGAAGGCCAGACCTTCACCAAGGAACTGAACAAAGACGTCCTTCCCAGCTTCCTTTCCGTCTCAGACGATCCAACAGTGACCAACTTCAAAGGCACATGGCTCAGCGGCACCTACGCCTACGATGACGAAGGCCAGAAAGCCCGCCGCGTCGATCTCATTCAGAGCGGCGTGCTGAAAACCTTCCTCATGTCGCGCCTGCCCATCGCCAGCTTCTCGGAATCCAACGGTCACGGCCGCTCGCAAACCGGCCGCGTGCCCACAGGCCGCCAGGGCAACCTCATCGTTACCTCTACTAAGACTGAGAGCGAAGCCGACCTTCGCAAGCAGCTTATTGAAGAAGCAAAGAAGCAGGGCAAGCCCTTCGGCCTTTACTTTGAAGACATCTCTTCAGGCTTCGCCGTCACCACGCGCTCCTCTCCGCAGGCCTTCCAGGTCATTCCGCTGGTCGTCTATCGCGTCTATGTCGATGGCCGCCCCGATGAACTCGTCCGCGGTGTCTCCATTGTCGGGACGCCGCTGGCCGCCATGAAGCGCATCGTAGCCACCGGCGATAAAAGCGAAGTCTTCAACGGCGAATGCGGCGCAGAGTCAGGCTCCATTCCAGTCAGCGCCGTAGCCCCAGCCATGCTGCTCACAGAAATGGAAACGCAGCGACAGCCGCAAGGCACCGCGCGGCCTCCCATACTGCCCATCCCCTCGGCCACAGGAGGCACAAAGTGATCAAGCTTTTCTCTTCTTCCAACACAGGCCGGATGATTCCTAACATTTGGGGAGCAGGGACGGCTCTCCTCCTCGCAACCACACTTTCGCTCTCCACTGCGAATGCCCAGCAAACCCGGGCCGACGCCGAAAAAGACCCTGTCCTCAAAGCCATGCTCACGGAGCTGGACCGCAGCAAATCCGGCCTGCAGCTCCAGGGCTTTGAGAAACCCTTCTTCATCGAATTCCGCATCGAAGACGCCTCCACCTTCGAGACCCGCGCTGAGTTCGGCGCAAGCGAAGGCGCAGAAAACACCCATCAGCGCATTGCACGCGTCACCGTTCGCGTTGGCGATTACAAAATCGATAGCTCCGGCGCGCGCGGCGATGGCGCAGTGGAAATCACCGCCATCGACGACGATCCCATCGCCATCCGCTCCGCCCTCTGGGCCGCCACCGACAACGCCTACAAGGAAGCACTCGACGCCTATGCGCAGAAGCAGGCCGAGCTCAAGCAGGTGCAAACCCCTCCGCAGTACAACGACTTCAGCCAGGAAAAGCCGCTCGTCTCGCTGGCAGCGCCCGCCGTTCTCGACCTGAACGAGCAATCGCAAAAAACATGGAGCGACCGTGTAGCCACCGCCAGCGGCCTCTACCGCAACGCACCGAAGGACAGCCAGGTCCAGTACTCCGTCGCATCCTTCCATGCACAGGCCGTCACCACCTGGCTCGTCAACAGCGAAGGCACCATCGTCCGCAAGTCCTCCACCGGCTACCAGGAATCCTTCGGAGTAGGCACACAGGCCGCCGACGGCATGCGCATCGATCGCTCTCATGCGACCAACGGCGCCACACTCAAGGACCTCGACTCCGCCGAAGCCTTCGACAAGCACTCCACCAGCCTCATCGCCTCCCTCGCCGATCTCCGCAGCGCCCCGGTAGTCGAAGAGGAGTACCACGGCCCCGTGCTGCTCTCCGCCGACTCAAGCACCGATGTGATGTACGCGCTGCTCGCCAACGGCGTAGCTGCAACGCGCCCGCGCCTCGGCACAGAAGCTCGCACCAACGGCCCATTCGCCTCCAGCTTCCACGCCCGCATCCTGCCGGACTTTCTCGATGTAGTGGATGACCCCACACTCAAGACCTTCAACGGCAAAACCCTGCTCGGCGCATATGACGTAGATGATCAAGGCGTAGCCGCAAAAGCCGTCCAGCTGGTCACCGCCGGCAAGCTTGAAAACTACCTCATCGGCCGCGAGCCGGTGCGCGACTTCCCACAATCCAACGGCCACGCGCGCGCTTCGGTCGCAGGTCCGGCACGCCCAACCACCGGAGTGCTGAAAATCACCGCCCAAAACGGCCTGCCCGACGCCGACCTCGAAAAGAAGCTCCTCGACATGGCAAAGGATCGCGGCCTTACGAACGTCTATTACGCAGCCACCATGGGCGGCGCTACCAATCCGCGCATCCTCTACAAACTTTCGCTCGATGGCAAGCGTCAGCTGGTCCGCGGAGCCGTTCTCGCCGATCTCGATCAGCGCGCCCTCCGCTCCGGCATTGAAGCCGCCGGCAACGATCTCTGGATGACCAACTACCTCGGCGAAGTCTCTCACTCGGTTCTCGCCCCGGCACTCCTGCTCAGCGACGTAACCATCAAGCGCGCCAACGAGAAAAACGGCAAGCTCCCCTACTATCCCCCGCCGGATTAGGCTGCGGCAGGCTGCTTCCGGCAAATCGAATCTTATTTGCTCCGTAATCTGCGGTTAATCTTCTACCGCGAAGCTTGTAGGGAATATCCGGAACAAATCCGGCACTTTACTGGAGGATTCCCCATGTCCCAGCTTCGCGTGAAGCGTCTTTTGCCAGCTATTTTTGCCGCCATACTGGCAGCCGGCGCATCCCATACCGCCTTGGCCGGCGAGCACGACGGCTCAGTTCCAACAGCGGCCGCCAATGTCAAGCATGTCTTCATCATCGTGCTTGAGAACAAGAGCTACAGCGACACCTTCGGCACCAGCACGCAGGATCCTTACCTCCAGAACACCCTCGTGCCTCAGGGCGCTCTGCTCACGCAGTATTACGGCACCGGGCACGTGAGCCTTGATAACTACATCTCGCTGATCAGCGGCCAGGCGCCGACCCAGGACACCACCAACGACTGTCTGCCCGGTTTCACCGGAACGATCGGGAACTTCAACAACGTGAAACAGACCGGTTGGGCGCCCCAGGGACAGGTCGTTGCCGAGGGCGGCTGCATCTATGCCAAGGATGTTCCCAACCTGCCCATGCAGCTTGAAGCCGCGGGCCTGACGTGGAAGGGCTACATGCAGGACATGGGCAACGATCCTGCTCGCGAGAGCGCCACCTGCGGGCATCCTGCCATCGGCACCGGCACGGACGATACGAACTCAGCCGAGCCGCCAAGCACCGCTGTTCCGCTCGGCGACCAGTACGCCACCCGCCACAACCCTTTCATGTACTTCCACTCCATCATTGACGACGCCAGAAGCTGCGCAAAGCATGTGGTGAACCTGAACGACCTGCCCGGGGACCTGAAGAATGAGAAGGAAACGCCAAACTTCGTCTTCATCACCCCGAACCTGTGCAACGACGGCCATGACGGCAGCGGAACCGGAGCTGCCGGCACCACCTGCGTCAATGGCCAGCCCGGCGGCCTGACCTCTGCAGACGCTTTTCTCAAAACCTGGGTGCCGAAGATCACCGAGTCGCCCGCCTTCAAGAAGGACGGCCTGCTCATCATCACCTTCGATGAGAGCAACTACGTGGAAAACGCGAGTCTGAACGGCAGCCAGGAAGTGGTCGCTATCACCTTTCCCGGACAGACATGCTGCAACCAGCAGCCCGGTCCCAACCTGAGCGGTGTCCGGCCCGGAACCTTCGCCCTGGTCAACACGCCCTCGCTGCTTGAGGAGATTGTCATTAACGGCTACGGCGGCGATCGCATCGGCGCTGTGCTGCTCTCACCCTTCGTCAAGCCGGGTAGCACCTCGGAGACGCCCTATAACCATTACGCCCTGCTCAAGAGCATCGAAGACATCTTCCATCTCGACCACATCGGCTATGCCGCCGACGATCACAGGACGAAATACCACCTGGATACGATCGGTGAGGATGAGGATGTCTTCTATCCCGGTGAGGGCCGCGGCCACTCTCATAATGACGACTGGCGCAAGCTGCCCTTCTAATCTGTAATCGAAGCCGCCGTTCGGGTTCCCGTCTCCCGGACGGCGGCATCTGCTTAAAGGCGCACATCTCAGGAATGCAATCTCCCAATCCACGCAGCTCAATCCCCTTCTCCGCGCTGGCGATCGCAGCTCTGTCCGTCACGCTGATCGCCTGCTTCTCTTCCAGCCGCAGGATTGCCGTCTCTGCCGCTCAGCACTCTCCTGCTGCCGCGCCGCCGCCTTCCGTTCTCAGCGAACTGGGCCGCAGGATTTTTTTTGACACGTCGCTTTCAGCTTCCGGACACATGGCCTGCGCCACCTGCCACAGCCCTGACCACGCCTACGGGCCGCCTAATGGGCTGGCGGTGCAGCTCGGAGGGCCGGGGCTGGACCGCCAGGGCATGCGTGCCGTGCCGTCGCTGCGCTATGTGCTCAATCGCACGCCGGCCTGGGCTCAGGAATATGTCGCCAATCCCGCCGAGCGTATCCTCGAAAATGAGCCGCCAACGGGAGGCTTCGGCTGGGATGGCCGCTTCAATGCGCTGCATGATCAAGCCGTTTTTCCCTTGCTCTCGCCCGTTGAGATGGCTAATGCCAGCGCCGGGGAAGTAGTCGCCAAGCTGCGGCGTGCCCCTTACGCCGGCGAGTTTCGTGAGGCATTCGGCGCACAGATCTTCGACGATCCGCAGAAGGCCTTTGCCGCAATGCTCACCGCGCTCGAGCGTTTCCAGCTGGACGATCCCAGCTTCCATCCCTACAACAGCAAATATGACGATTACCTGGATGGCAAGACGCAGCTCACCGAGCAGGAGCAGCGCGGCCTCGCCCTCTTCGATGATCCGCGGCGCGGCAACTGCGCATCCTGCCATCTGGATCGCAAGCGCGTGAACGGCTCGCATCCCATCTTCACCGATTATCAATTCGAGGCACTCGGCGTCCCGCGCAATCCCGAGATTCTCGCCAACGCCTCACCTGACTATTTTGATATGGGATTGTGCGGGCCGCTGCGCACTGACCAGGCCAAAGTATCGGCATACTGCGGACTCTTCAAAACTCCCTCGCTGCGCAACGTTGCCACGCGCCAGGTGTTTTTCCATAACGGCCGCTTCCATAACCTCAAGGACGCTCTACGCTTTTATGTTCAGCGCGACACCGCCCCGGACCTCTGTATCCGGCCCCCGCTTCCGGCAAGGTGGACAAGTTCAACGACCTTCCGTCACGGTTCCAGCGCAATATCGACGTGATCGATGAACCTCTGACACGCAAAAAAGGAGACGCTCCCGCCTGGTCAGACGCCGAGATTGAGGACGTGATCGCTTTCCTGAAAACCTTGACCGACAGCGACGTGAAAACAGCCGCTCACCAGTAGCCTCCGCAACAAGAGCGCGAAATCCATTGCTCCATTGGGATCGGTCCCTTACATATACACGCCTCATCCATGCTTCAGCGCATTCTGCAAAAAGAAATACGCCGCCGTCAGCAGTCCAATCGAAGCCACAGTCCATCGCATCACACGCTGATTCACCCGCGGACTGAACTTCGCCGCCAGGTACCCGCCAATGGCAGCCAGAACCGCCATCTCCAGGCAGAACCGCCACTCCACGCGCCCCGCCAGGATGAAAGTCACCACGGGAATCCCAATCGAAACCACCGCTGTAAGCACCTTCAGCGCATTCATCTCGTGAATGTCATGCACTCCGCAGATGCCGAACAGCGCCATCACCAGGAATCCTCCACCCGCGCCAAAGTAGCCCACATATACGCTCACCAGCACCATGCCGATAATCAGCGCCACCTCATAGCGCTTGCCGCCAGAGCGCGTCGCCAGCCATTTGCCCAGCGGCATGCTCACAATAAACATCACCGCGCCAAACAGCAGCAGCCACGGCAGCAGCGTCTTGAACCACTGGTTCGATGTGATCAGCAGCAGCCTGCCGCCAATCCATCCGCCTAGTCCGCTGGCCAGCGCAAGCGGAGCCATGCTCCAGCCATAAGCACTCAGTTGTTTGCGAAAGGCCACCAGCGACGTAACCTGCCCTGGCCAAAGCGCCACAGTATTCGTGGCCTGCGCCGTCACTGCGCCCACGCCCGCCGCGCCAGAGGCGGAGATCAGCGCCGGCAGGGAGAGGAACGATCCTCCGCCGGCAATCGTATTCAAAACTCCGGCAAAAAATGACGCCACTGGCAGCCAGAGCCATCGCAATGCTTCCACCAAATGCAGGGACATATCCCCACACCATAGCCGTAATCGCATAAAGATGGGATAGAGGAGACGGAATCACAAATACGGGCCCCCAAAGCCCGAAATGCTAAACTCCGGTGTGTAAGCCCATCCCGTGTGCAACCCATCCCGGAGTAGAAATAACGTAATGAAATCCCGTTTTTCGCTGCTTCCCGTTGCGGCCGCGCTTGCTGCCGCTCTCCCTTTTCAAGCTCAAACCGCGGCACCCAAGGCCGCCGCACCAGCCGCCAAAGCTCCCGCAACTGCTGCCGCCGCACCAGCCGCCAAGCTACCCCCCGGCGTGCTACCGGCACATGGCATCATGAAGACCGTGCTGTCGCTCAAGTACCAGGACATCAAACTCGGCACCGGCGCCCTCGGCCAGGACAAGCAAATCTGGCACGTCAAGTACAAGGGCTGGCGCGCCGCTGACGGAGTCGTCTTTGATGCCTGGGATCAGCATCCGCAGCCCGTCGTCGAGAATGGCAAGCCCGTCATGGGACCAGACAACAAGCCCAAGATGGGTGAACCCCAACCCATGGAATTCCCGCACGGCGTCGGCCGCATGATTCCGGGCTTTGACCTCGCTGTCGAAGGCATGCACGTAGGCGGCAAGCGCCGCATCTACATCCCCTGGCCGCTGGCATACGGATACCGCGCCGTTCCCGATCGCGGACCCGATCACCCCGGCATTCCCGCCAAATCCGATCTCGTCTTTGACGTGGAGCTGGTAGCTGTTTCGGAGATGCCCGCACCGCCGCCGCCCCCGACTCGTCCAGTACCTCCGCCAGGCGCATCCGGCAATGCTCCCGGCGCTGCACCCCTTCCCGGCACCGCACCAAAGCCATCAGCACCCGGCCAGCCAACAACTCCGCCGGCCTCAGCGCCCACAACCCCGCCGGCAACGGCCCCGGCGCAAACACCACCGCCGACAAAGCCTGATTTGAAGTAGTTCCAGGGGAAACGAAACCGGTTGCCCCACCCTTTCGGCGTTTTTGCCGCCAGGGTGGGATAACCCTCAGCCGTTTCGATCTAATTCTTGCCTTGTTCCCTCGTCCCCTCGGTCCCTTCCGTCATCAGTTCCGGTGTAGCCGCCAGCAACTGCCGCGTATAAGCCTCCCTCGGAGCCTCGCACAAAGCCTCCGCCTCGCCCGTCTCCACCAGCCTGCCGCGCTCCATCACCGCAATTCGCGTGCTCAGATACCGCACCAGCGGCATCGAGTGCGAAATAAACAGATACGTCAGCCCATGCTCCCGCTGCAGTGCGCGCAAAAGGTTCACAATCTGCGCTCCCACTGACACATCCAGCGCCGAAACCGGCTCATCCAGAATCAGCAGCTTCGGCCTCAGCGCCAGCGCCCGGGCAATATTGATCCTCTGCCGCTGCCCGCCGGAAAACTCATGCGGATACCGCCCCAGCGCGCTCTCATCCAACCCCACCTGCTTCAGCAGAATCACCGCCTCGGCGCGCCGCGCATTCTGGCCTAATTCCGGCTTATGAATCGCAAACGGCTCCGTCACAATCTCCAGCACCTGCATCCGCGGATTCAGCGCCGCATACGGATCCTGAAAAACCGGCTGCATCTCCAGCCGCAGTTGTTTTAACTCTTTCGCTGAGGCTTCTGCCACATCAATCCCGCCCACGCGGACCATTCCGCGAGTGGGTTTCACCAGCCCCAGGATCATCCGCGCCACGGTCGTCTTGCCCGAGCCCGATTCGCCCACCAGCCCCAGCGTCTCGCCAGCCTCAATCTCGAGCGACACATCATCCACTACCGCGCGCTCCTCAGCCTTCAGGCCCGCAAGCCGCACGTAGCTCTTCGTTACCGATTGCACTTCAACCAGCGCCATGAGCCGATACTAAATGCTCCGCGAAAAATTCCATTTGCCCACTGCCATTCACTTCGATACGATGACCTGCACAGCCGTTCAATTGAATTTCAGGGGAAAAGCACCATGGCAACAATTCCAGCTCAAATGGGATCGAGAGCATCTGCTTATGCCGCGCCCTACCTCAGCCGCCTCATCGGCAACCGTTTCGTCGGCAACTCTGTCCGCGACGTCATGACGGATGTAGTTGGAGGCCTCGTCGATCCCTTCTACTCGCACGGAGTCAACCAGGGAATCGGCCAAATCAACGAAACATTGCGCAACAACGGTTCTAACGTCCAGCTGCCCTCCTACAACAGTCCCCCGCCCAATACCCTGCCGTCACTTTTCGGATCCACGGTAGGAGGATACCTCTTTAACAACCGCACCTATGTAATGGCGCGAGCCACGCAAACATTTCACGGCCCCAGCAACACAAGCGAAGGAATCAACAACTTCGTCCAGGACACGCACAACGCAGTCCACTTCGATCCCTTCGAGGGTTACAGCTAGCCCTTCGTAACAAGGCACAACTCCGGCCGCCGGGTGCCCCAGGTCTCCCGATTTTGGAGACCTGGGATACCACTCCCGCCGAGTCCATACAAAATCCGTCATCCTGAACGTAGCCGTCCTTCAGGCGAAGGGCCGGGGTCCCCGGCAAGCGATCTCTGCTTGCTGGGGTGGAAAGTGAAGGACCTGCTTTTGCATTTCGACCGTCACCTATAACCTGAACAGACACCGCTAGAGTGTCGAAAAGGCATCATACCCATTCCCAAAGGATCCCAGTGACCTTCGACCGCCGCCGCTTTCTCTCTGCCTCCACCCTCGCAGGCGTTTCCTCGACGCTCTTCCCCGGCGTCCTCTACACCCTCTCCATGCAAGCGCAGGAAGCCTCCGGCACCGATCAGTCCAAGCCTCCAAAAATCACTCCGGAGATGATCGACCAGGCCGCCATACTCGCCGGCATCGGTCCCTTCACCACCGAACAGAAGCAAATGATGATCGACTCGCTCATCAACGTAAACGGGTCGATGAAAGCCATCCGCAAGCTCAACATCCCCAACTCCGTCGCACCTGCCATTGTCTTCCAACCCATGGGCGCAAATTCGTACAGGGATATCCTGCCGGGAAATCTCGGGGACCTGAAGCCCTGGTCACAATCTCTAAACCTCGATGAAGAAGCCCGTTCCGCCAAAGCATCAGCGAACCTAGAAGACCTCGCCTTTGCCACAATCCACGAGCTTTCCATCCTGATCAAAGCTCGCAAGGTCACATCCACCGATCTCACAAAGATGTACCTCGCCCGCCTAAAACGCTACGACTCCAAACTCCATTTCGTCATTACGCTCCTCGAAGACCGCGCCCTCAAACAAGCCGCCCAGGCAGACGCCGAAATCGCCGCCGGAAAATACCGCGGCCCACTCCATGGCATCCCCTGGGGTGCAAAGGATCTACTCGCCGTCAAAGGCTACCCCACCACATGGGGCGCAGGCGGCTTCGAGCACCAGTCCTTCGACGAAGACGCCACAGTAGTCCAGCGCCTGGACGCAGCAGGAGCCATCCTTATCGCCAAGTTCACCCTCGGGGCACTCGCCATGGGAGACAAATGGTTCGGCGGCCAAACCCGCAATCCATGGAATCCCAAACAAGGCTCCAGCGGCTCCTCGGCAGGCTCAGCCTCCGCCGTCTCAGCAGGCTGTGTCGGCTTCGCCATCGGCTCGGAGACCCTCGGCTCCATCGCATCCCCCTCCACACGCTGCGGCGTCTCCGGCCTTCGACCCTCCTTCGGCCTCGTCCCGCGCACCGGAGCCATGGCACTCAGTTGGACCATGGACAAGCTAGGCCCCATCACCCGCTCCGCAGAAGATTGCGCCCTCGTCCTCGACGCCATCCACGGCCCAGATGGCAAAGACTCCTCCGTCAACCCCACGGCCAGGTTTGATTGGACCCCTGTATTTAGGTACCCGCAGTATCTGAGCACACTCCGCATCGGCTACCTGAAATCCGCCTTCGACCCACCCAAGCCGCCGACCCAACACGAACCCAAGCCCAACGAAACCCCGGAAGAAAAGAAAAAGCGCGAAGAAATGGTCGCGAGCATGGCCGCAAACCGCGCCCGCCGCGATTACGACCGCAAGTACGACCTCGCCACCCTCGACAAGCTCCGTTCCATGGGCATCAACCTCATCCCCGTCGAGCTCCCCGACCTGCCCTACAACGCCATGACGCCCATGCTCGAAGCCGAAGCCGCAGCAGCATTCGACGACCTCACCCGCTCCGGCCGCGACAAGCTCCTCACCGAGCAATCCGCGGACGACTGGCCGAATACCTTCCGTATCGCCCGCTTCTACCCCGCAGTCGAATACGTCCAGGCGGCCCGCGCCCGCACGTTAGCCTGCCAGCAGGTCTCCGCCTTGTTCGAAAAAGTCGACATCATCGTCGCTCCCACCAGCGGCCTGCAACTCGTAGCCACCAATCTCACCGGCCACCCCGCACTCATCGTCCCCAACGGCCTCCGCGGCTCCGACGCCCCGCACCCACCCAAAGAAGACGACGGAGAAAACGACAACATCGGCGGCCCCAACACCCCGGTCTCCATCACCTTCCTCGCCGGCCTCTACCAGGATGCAAAACTAGCCGCCTTCGGCCACGCCTACCAGCAAGCCACCGGCTTCCATAAACTCCACCCCAAACTCGATTGATCTCAGAAGGACGCAAGCATGGGTGCCGCCAAACCCGCCAAACCGGATGCAGTTTTTATAACGCCTCGCGCTACTCCATCCGCAGCGCCTCAGTCGGATTGATCCCCGCCGCCCGCCGCGCAGGAATCCACGCAGCAATCAGTGCCACCACCAGCAGCACAATCGGCACCACGGTAAACGTCACAGCATCATGCGGCGCAATCCCATAGAGAAAACTCGAAGAGATCTTCGCCAGCATCCACGCCGCGGGCCATCCCAGCACCAGCGCCACCAGGGTCAGCAGCATACCCCGCCGCAGCACCAGCCGTAATACAGCCGCCGGCTGCGCGCCCAGCGCCATGCGGATGCCGATCTCCCGCGTCCGCCGCGTCACCGCAAAGCTCATTACACCATACAGACCCACAGTAGCCAGCACCAGCCCAATCCCGCCAAAGACCCCAAACAGCGCAGCCGTTACCTTCGGCAAAACGTATGCCGTATTCACATGGTCACGCAGCGTTTCAAGGTTATACACCGCCATAGTCGGGTCCATCTTGTACACCTCCTGCCGCAGCGCCCCCGCAATGCCCGCCGTATCTCCCTTCGTATGCGCAATCAACGTGTATCCCATCATGGACGGATCGTTAGCCACGCTCTGGTCCAGCGAGCGATAAAGAATCGCGCGAGTATCCTCGCCCAGCGTGCGCGACCGCGCATTCCCCACCACGCCAATAATCTCGTACGTCAAACCTCCGCCGTCCACGCGCTGCCCAATCGGGTCCGCTCCGCCAAAGAGCTTTTCCGCAAAGGCCTTGTTCACCACCGCCAGGCGAGGCGCAGTCGCGCTCTCGTGACCAAAGTCCCTCCCCGCCAGCCGAGGTATGCGCAGCGCATCAAAATATCCGGGCGTCACCATGTAGAGGTCACCTGACACCATCGCATTGTCCTTCCCACCGCGCCCGCTCACCACAAACCCATCGCTGCGATTCCCGTCAGAAAGCGGAGCCACATCCGTACTCACCGCAGCATCCACTCCCGGCAGCGCCGCCGCCCGCTCGCGCAACTGTGCAAGAAACGCACTAATCCTCTCCGGCGAATATCCATTCAATCGCGGATCAAGCGACATCAGCAGCACTCCCCGCGTATCGAAACCAATATCAATCTGTGACGCGCTCTGCAGGCTGCGCAGAAACAATCCCGTCATCGCAAGCAGCACCAGCGCCATTGCCACCTGCGCCACCACCAGCAGATTGCGCAGGCTGAAACGCCCGCCAGCCCCGGCAAAGCCGTGTTCCCCCTTCAGCGCATTCGCAATCCGCGGACGTGAAGCCGCCCACGCCGGCGCAAGCCCCAGCAAAACTCCGCACACCGCGCTGATAAGAAACGTAAAAGCCAGCGTGCGCATATCCATACCTACCCGCATGTCCAGCGGAACAGGCGCAGGGACGCGCAGCGAAGACAACGCCGACGTAGACCACAGTGACAGCAGCACTCCCATCACTCCGCCACACAGCCCCAGCAGCACACTCTCCAGCAGCATCAGCCGCATCAACCGTCCGCGAGTAGCTCCCAGCGCAAGCCGCACCGCCATCTCGCGCTGCCGGTTGATCGCCTGCGCAAACAAAAGATTCGCCACATTAAAGCCAGCAATCGCAAGCAGCAGCAGAACCACAATCGAGAGCGAGCTCACCAGCACCAGCACCATGCTTTGCATAGAAGGCGGCATCGACCCCGCCTGCACAAACAAAAAGCTGTTTCCCTTATCCGTTGCCGGATAGCTCGTCGCAAGCCGGCCGGCAATCGTGTTCAGTTGCGCAGCAACATCCTTGCGGCTCACTCCAGGCCGCACACGCGCAATCATAGAAAGCCAGTGATACTCGCGCGAATCACGCGCTGGCACGCTCGCAGCAAGCTCAGGCACCATGCCCAGTGGAACCCAGAACTGCGTGTCGAGTATCTGGTCCATGCTGTGAAACGCCGCCGGAACAATCCCCGCCACCGTGAACTCATGCCCTGACAGCATCACCGACTTCCCAATCAGGCCTCTGTCTCCGTTGAATCTCCGTCTCCACAGCCGCTCACTCAAAACAACAACCGGCTTCCTGTCATCCGAATCCGCAAAGCCCGCACCCACAACCATCGGCAGCTCAGCCACACGGAAAAAATTCGGAGTCACGCCCTGTCCCCAGACGCGCTCCGGCTCCGCGCCTCCGCCAATCGAAGCAGGAATCAGGTCGTAGTACGCCGCAGCATCGGAGAACACCGTCGCCTGCTCGCGAATATCCGTGTACACCGGAAACGGAAACTGATTGCAGCAGCGGCCGTCCTTCGGCTGAATATGCAGCGCCATCAACCTTGCAGGATCGCCCACCGGCGCAGGTCGCAGAAGAAAGCGGCTCGCAATCGAGAAGATCGTAGTGTTCGATCCCACGCCCAGCCCAATCGACAGAATCGCCACAGCCGTAACCACGCGATGCCGCATCAGCGTCCGCACACTGTAGTGAACATCGCGCAGCAGCGACTCAAGCCACGGCATCCCGCGCCGTTCCCCATAAGCGTTCCGAGCCTGCGCCACGCCACCAGAACGAATCAGCGCCTGCCGCCGAGCCTCTTCCGGAGACAGCCCCTCCCGCACACCCCGCTCCACATCCATCGCGATATGCGTCTCAAGCTCGACAGCAAAATCCTCACCCTGCCGCCCGCCGCGCAGAGTATTGATGACTCGAATCCAGAACGCACGCATTTTGCTCATGCCGGAATCTCCTATTGCCAACCAATAGGGGGAGTGTACACACGCCCCTATGGGAAAGCAATACGTAAGGAGAAGCAAGTTGGTTCCAAATCCGCCACAGAAGCCAATCGCCAGCGCTACGATTCCCGCGCCAATCCCTACCCCTTACATACTCCGGCAAGCCGCCAGCAACTCCGCATGTTTAGCCTTCCCCGCCGCAAACCGCGCCGCAAGCGCAGCCTCATCTTTAAGCGAACCCATATTCGCCTCAGCATTCCACTCAGCAGTCGAGTTCATCGCAGACACCAGCTCCACCGCGCTCTTCTCATCCGCAACAATCACCGTCGAAACCCGCCCCTGCACACGATGCGCAATCTCCAGCACCTCATTCCCAGCCTCCAGAATCTTCAGCGCTGAAACCGTAGCCCCCACAGCAGCCTCATGAATCGCCTTCTGCCGCGCGGCAATCTCCTCCGGCGTCGTCTTCGCCATCCTCACCGCGCGCATGTAGCCATCAAACGCATCCGAATCCTCCTGCGCATAACCAGCCAGCCGATCCGCCAGCGCCAGCAGCTCTGCATCCGTCCCCGTAAAATCCTCGGGATGCGTCCGCGCCGAAACCCGAATCGACTTCAGCAGCAGTGAAACCCCAAAGTATCCGCAGATCGCCGAAACACATCCTCCACCCGGAGTAGGCGTAGCCGCAGCAGCCTGCTCAAACAGCGTCCCAATCGGCATCGCCAAAAGATTCCCCGCCACACCGCCCATCGTTCCCCACCTCTTCAGAAAATTAGATACATGGTATCCCGCCAGCAAGATAGCTCTTTCCAACAAGCCCCCAAGATTCCTGAATCCCGCAGCATACCTTCACCATCATTTCGATAGACGTCGAAATGTTCAACTGAACCGGCGACATCACAGGAAGAGGTAGATTATGGGAAAGCTGAATGGAAAAATCGCGCTAGTCACAGGCGGAAACAGCGGCATCGGTTTAGCAACGGCCAAGCGTTTTGTCGATGAAGGAGCCTACGTCTACATCACAGGCCGCCGGCAGGAGTCGCTTGACGCCGCCGTAAAGGAAATCGGCAAAAACGTAACCGCAGTCCAGGGAGACGTATCCAAACTCGCCGACCTCGACCGCCTCTTCGATCAGATCAAGCAGGAAAAGGGCAAGCTCGATGTAATCTTCGCCAACGCAGGCGGCGGCGAGTTCGTCCCCCTCGGCAGTTACACAGAAGAGCACTTCGACAAGACCTTCAACATCAACGTAAAGGGTCTTGTCTTCACCGTTCAAAAGGCGCTGCCCCTGCTCCCCGACGGAGCCACCATCGTGCTCAACGCCTCCATCGTCTCCGTCAAAGGCTTTGAGAACTTCGGCGTCTACAACGCCACCAAGGCCGCCGTACGCTCCTTCGCCCGCACGTGGACCAACGAGCTGAAGGCGCGCAAAATCCGCGTGAACGTAGTCAGCCCTGGCCCCATCGACACGCCCGCCATCGCCGGCCTCGTAGGCAACGACTCCGAGCAGGAAAAGCAGCTCAAAGCCGGCCTCGCAGCGGGAGTCCCACTGGGCCGCATGGGCCAACCAGACGAGCTCGCCAAGGCCGTTGTATTCCTAGCCTCAGACGACAGCAGCTTCGTAGCCGGAGTAGAGCTATTCGTAGACGGCGGCTTCGTCTCCGTCTAAGCCCCCGCCGTTTACCCACGAACCGCAAATCCGTGTATCCCACATCTGGATTCTGAGATGTGGGATACCACCGCGGCCTGTTTACCACTTGCAACCCATCATCCTGACCGTAGCCGTTTCAAACTCCCACTTGAATCCGTCATCCTGACCGGGTGAGTAGATTTTTAGAAATCACTGATTTATCGAGAGATAAATAGCCTGTCTTTGGCTGTGTAGGAACTGTGCAGGCGATTTCTCGATTTCTGTGCATTTCTCGAATGCGAGACACCATTCTACAGGCACGATTCATAGTTTAGAGGCTGTGTCCTAAGCCCATGCCGTGTTCGATGACCGGCGCGATCTCCGGCTGCGGCGGCGTGATGGATTGCTCCGGCTTTATGGCTGGCATGTGGGCGCTCTCGTGGGACACGTCATGCCCTAACGCTTCAGGTAGCTTCGCGCGGTCGTTGGTGTATACCTGCGCGTCTTCCGCGCCGCGCGAGACGGCAACGTAAGCCATGCGGCTGTTGAGCAGGTCTTTTGCGGCCAGTTCGGTATCGACGTGAATCAATACACGCTCGGCGGTCTGTCCCTGGCTGCTGTGGCTCGTCACCGCATAGCCGTGATCGAGATGGGGATGCTCGCGCGGATCGAGTTGCACGTCGCGGCCTCCGTCCATCTTCAAGCGCATCTGCCCGTCCTGCCCGATGGCTTCGACCGTCCCTAATTCGCGGTTGGCAATCTTCAAGTCATTCGCCGGTGCGGTGAACTGGATGCGGTCGCCCACGGCGAAGCTGCGCGGTTCCTCGCGGTAAACGGAAACGCCCTGCTGACGACGTGGATCATAAGTCAGCTCTGAGCCATCCGCCCGCACCACGGTTAACAGGTTCTTGTCAGCGTCAACACTTTTGACTCGCGCGTATTCGCCGCGCTCCATGCCGGTTTCTTTTGAGGCCCGCGCATAGCGCACTACATCGTTGAACTCATACCGCGCGGCCCATGTGCGCTCCGGCCCGGTGAGGTCCTGGCGGGGCACAAGCGCATGGATGCGATGGTCGTCTTTACTGACTGAGCCGCGCTCCTGCATCTCGGCACGGATGCGCTCATTGATCTCCACGCGGGAGCGATTGTCGGGCGAGACGACCAGCGTGCCTTCTGGCGACTTCGCGTATTCCGTCGCAATCGCAGCGATGCGATTCTCACGCTCTGGAATCTCATGGACGCGACCCTGCTGCTCCAAGCCTTGCACCGCCTCGCGCACTTCGCCCCTCGCAAGCTGCTCGACCACCTGTTTCAGCTCCGGGTCTTTCTGTCGGACGATCTCTTTGAGCTTCACCGTTTTCATGCCCGCGTCCTGAAGCTGCGCGAAGGGACGCCCGGCCTCGATTGCCTCATGCTGTCTCCGATCACCTACCAGCAACACACGGTCATTGGGATGCAGGCGATTCACAAACTCGTGCATCTGTCTGGTGGACGCGAGCGAAGACTCATCAAGCACATACAGACGGCGCTCTCCCGTGTCCGGCTTTTCTCCACGCGCAAGGTGCTTTTGCAGCGTGGATGTTTCCATACCGACATCGGCCAGCTTTTGCGCTGCGCGGGACGTGGGCGCGAAGCCTTCGACCGTGTACCCTTGTGCCTCCGCGCCTTCACGGATGACGGCCAGCGTCGTTGTCTTCCCCGCGCCCGCGACTCCATCCAATCCCACTATCTTTTCGCGGGAGAGAAAAACATCATTGACCACCTGACGCTGCGAGGCATTTAGCTCCGGGTGGCGGTCCTCGGTTGCAATCCGCACTTGGGGAGATACCAGCATTGGGTCACTCATCCCACGCTGATTGCCTTCCTGCATCCGCGTGATGATTTCACGTTCCATGCGAAGCATCGCGGCGGTGGTGTACTGCTGTCCTGCTCCGACCGTGCGGAACTCACCCCGCGCGGCCCTCTGCGCGAACTCTTGCCGAACATGGGCATACGTTGTTTCACCCATGCCGCGATTGAGCGCCGCTTCCAGAAGGTCGCGCCTATCCAGCACGGCGGAACGCTCAAAGAGATGGTCGCGGGCATAGGTCACGGCCTGCTGCGCGATGCGGTCGGGTTCGTAGGCGTGACGCTGTTCATGCGCCTGCGCCTGGGCCACAACTTTGTCGGCCTGATGTCCATACTGCGCGGCCAGATTCCGATGCCTCTCTAATACCTGTTCCGGCGATAGCAGCTCCTTGCTGTCCCGCGTCCGGTGCGCGGCGACCTGCGCGGCTCCGGCTCCGTCTATCCCCATCTCGCGGAGATGGTCTTTGATCTGCTCGCGGCGCGGGCTGCTGGCCTCCAGATACTCTTTCGTATAGCCCTTAATCTCCGGCTGTCCATGCTTGCCGCGCTCCAGCTGATAGCCCAATCCCTGCAACCGTATCGCCAGCTCGGAACGGTACAGGCTGGTAGCGACGCGCTGCGACGCGAATAGCTCCTGCGGCTGCAAGGCGCGGGTTTGGCCGTTGTCGCGTTCGGTGACGTTGAAGATCACAGCATGGGTGTGGAGCTGCGGCGCGGCGTAGCCGTCCACAGGCCGCGCGGTATCGTGCTCGAAGGTAGCCGCAACGAATTTGCCGGTCGTCTCCGGCGCGTGGACGTTGCCGATGCGGGCCTGCGTGTACTTCTCCAACTCGTTAAGCGCCACGCGGACGCTTTCCCGATGCGCCTCTCTTACGCGCTCATCACCGCCCACAAGGGCAGTGAGAGAAACACTCTTGGGTGCGCTGAACGTAGCATCCCAACCGGCGCGATGCTCCACGCTCGTCACTTCCTTGCCGAATTTTCCCTCATAGGTCTTGGAAACCTGATGGCGAACAAGCTGCGCTTCCGTATGCGGATGCTGGCCTTCAGTCAGCCGGGCAAAGTGCTCATTGCCAACTGGACCCGATAAACCCCACTGATCGGCCAGCTTGCCTTGCCACTCACTATGTCCCTGCTGGTCGCGGCTCCAATAGTTCTGCCGCTCGGACGCAAACTCCCGCTCATGGTACGTCCGTACCTGCGAGGCTGACAGCGGATTGGAGATCGTCAGCATAGATAGATTCTATGCCTGAGTAACTACAAGCCGACACAACGTTACCAATCCATCGGCGATGGATTGCTGTCCAGCCTTTGCTTCACGATTCAGGAAGTCTCCTCGCCAACCCGAATGAACTGATACATCGTTTGGCCGCCATCCACCAGCAACATATTCGGATCGTCTGTCGGCTGAAGTTTCGTTGTCCAAGGTGGGGTTGTGAGAACAATGTGTCGGTTTGTGCCGGATTGCTCTGCGCCGAGCTTGCTTGAACCGGACTCAAGCTCAATTTCAAAGCCTTCCGCGACTCGTGAGATACGCGCTGCCCCCAGCCCCTCCGACGTGTAGTGGCCGACATACTCACCAATCCATGCCGTGGACTCTGCATCTGTCTTGATCCGCCCACGTATGACCTCAGCAGCATCGCTGAGAGCTTTCTTCTCGGCGGTCACCATGGCTTCGGCCTTGCTCTCCGCTCCGAAGAGTACCTCCATCAACTTTTGCTCCACCGATCCCAGAAACTGATTGGCTAGACCAAGGTTCGTGAGGATCACCATGCCAATCTGATGCTCAGGCAGGAAGAACATATCTGCGGTAAAGCCGCGCGTATTGCCTCCATGGCCAATTTCTACCAAGCCCTGTCGGTCTTTCAGAAACCACCCCAATCCATAGCTCGTTTTCTCGTCGATCTTGATAGCAGAACGGCGGCGCGCCAGCAGATTCTCGGCCAAAATAACCTGCTCGCCTCGATCATTCGACCCATCTCTCATCTCGCATTTTAGGAATTCGGCCATATCGAGAACGCTCGACCATACCGACCCTGCCGGGGCGACCGCGTCGGCGAAGTGCTCAAGCGCAGGCTCAATGGGAACGGCGATCCCGTCAAGATCGCGGCTGTGAGGCGCGGCGTCGAGGGGCGAATCTATGCAGAGAATAGAGGTATGCGACATTCCGAGAGGCTCAAAGACCAGCTCCCTCATCGCCCGATTGTAGGCATCCTGCAGGGAAACATCAGGAGCATAGCTGTGGGCAGCAGCGTAGCCGCCTGCAGATACAAGGTAGTTCGAATATTGAAAGGTCTCGCCAAAGCCGGTCGTCGGGCTCATCTGCCGCATCTCGGCAATACGGTCCTCCGGGCGAACATCGCGAAACCGGAAGACGAGATTGAGGCCCTGCCGGGGCATGCCCGTGGAGGCGCTCACCGTGTGACGCATCTCCAGGCGGCGCGTTACATCCTCATCCGCAAGAGTGAAGCCCGGCAACACGTCTGTCACCGGGGTCAACCATGTGAAATGGCCCAAGTCCACCAGCCGGGCCATCATCATGGTCGTCAGCGGCTTCGTTGATGACCCGATCATGAAGCGGGTCTCCGCCGTCACGCGTTCCTCACCGCCAGCCCTGCACACCCCGAAGCCCTCCGCATACACAGTCTGGCCGTTCTGAACAACAGCGATTGCGAGACCGGGAATTCCAGCCTCCCGCATGGCCCAGTCCACAAAACGGCTCATGGCATCCCGTTCCTCGTCGCCGAATGTTTTCGGTGAGACGCCAATAAGGCTCGGCTCCTTCAACCCCGTGGGCTTCCAAGCACTATGCAACTCTGAGAATTGAGCGATCCGTCGGCTGAAACCGGCCTTGGTGCCATCAATGAGAGTGATATAAGCACGGCTGCCAAGTAAGCGGACGATTGCGAACACAATGCGGCTCTCACTTTCAGGCGTGTCGTACACGATATCGATTTCCCCGTCCCAGCCGTCTTTTGCAGGCTTCTCCACTTTTTGCAAAATGGGTATATCGAACCCGGGCTTAACCTCACTCCACAAATGACGTGGCAGGTCGGCTATATCATCGACAACGGGACGCGCGAGAAACGAGAGCTGCAAATCGGACTCTGGCCCCATGACGGCTAACAGGTCGCCCGAATTCGAATTAACGACGGTCCAGCCATTCGGTAGAAGAGTCGGTAAAGGTGCGTCAGGCATTATGACGTTGACTCGAAATTCATCCATGGTCTAATCTCCTGTCATTTTTAAGGTTGCGTGATTTGGCAGACTGATATAAAATTGAAGAAGGGTTAAAGGTAGTATTTTCTTGACTTTAACCCATCCTCCCAGTTTATACGTAATCGCCGAACTGCTCAAATTGCGCGGTCATGGATAGCGTGCTGAACCACTTACACGGTCGGATGAATAAGCGTGGTGACATAACGCCCGATACCTTGCAGGCGGACTTCCACAAGACAGTGCAACACGCTCTTGGTATCGGGAGAAGCCTAGATCGGCCCTGAGAAATACCCCTCTCTTTACTCGATCCCCTTCGTCTCATCCCACACAAACGCCTCTTTGGGCTTGTCGGCGGGCTGATCGAAAAGTGGGAGCGTGGCCTGCGCTGCTAGAGTCTTAGGTTGCTCTGTGCGGATTACCGGCGTTGGCAGTGACGGCCTGGGCGCAATCTCCGGCAACTTGCGCTCGATGAACTCCGGTTGTCTACCGTGCTTTTTTGCGAACTGGAAGCGGACCGGCACAACGCGGTTCTCCTGCTTGATGAAGCCGTGCAACGGTTCGAGACCGGAGATTTCCGAAGCCATGACAAGCGGTTTGGTCGCAATCTCCATTGCATACGATTTCGTGCTCCCTAGCAGCTTCATGCCGCGCGACTCCTTCAACCGCTCCACTTCAATTTCCCCGATGGCATCGGAAATCCACTTCGCGGCGCGCGGCTCGGTGGTCTTAAAGAAAAGCTTGGTTGCGGGCTGCGAAAGCATGGCCTCGGCATCCTGGCCGTAGCGTTTTTCAAGCTGGCTGCGCCCCTGAAAGCCCATCACAACAGGGTTGCCGTACTTGCGATTTTCCGTGACAGCGGTATGAAGCTGTGGCAGCTTGTTAAGGCTCGCCAGCTCGTCCAGCACAAACCATACCGGCTTTGCCGTGTGGTCTTCGCAGTACCCCATCATGCGGAGGATGAATAAATCGAGCCACACGGAATGCAGCGGCAGAATCTTTGCGCGGTAGGCGGGAGTGGAAGTCAGAAACACCCATCGTTTCCGGCTCACATACCACTCTGCCGTCGCAAAGGTCGGCCTCGTATGCTCCCACTCTGGCAACAGTTCTAAGCTGTCAGCCACCATGTTCAAGCTCGCCAGCACACCCGCCCGCTGTGCGGGCGCTCCTGAATCGAGCAACGCGGCCAGCGGTGTTCCTTTCACCGCAAACTCGATCCGTGAAGGGTCGGCCATCATGCTCAGAATGTCCCTCGGCTGCGGCTGCCGCTTGAGCAGATGGGCCAGTATCCGGCGTGGCCCATCGGTAAAAAACTCATTCTCGTACTCCTTTTCCGGCAGGAACGCGGCGGCGATGGTCGCCGCTGTTTCGTCGCGGTCGATCTCATCGCCTAGACCCCAATACGGGCAACGCTGGTCCAGCGGATTGAGAATCAAATCGCCACGCGCGGGCGAGTAAAATTCGCTCACAAAGTCCATCGCCGGGTCGTAGACGATGGCGCTCTCTCCACGCTCCCGCACCTGACGGAGAAGCTGCCGGATGGCGTTCGACTTCCCGCTCCCGGTGTCGCCCATCATCAGAATGTGGCTCGCCTCAAGACGCTTCGGGACACAGTAGCTTGGGCCGAAGGGCAGCCACCGCAAAAGGCGATTCTCGAAGCGCAGACGGAACCGTATGCCGTCCGTCTTCGCGACGCGCCACCGCAAAGCCGAGGCCAGCTCCGGGCCTTTGGTCCTGCGTCCGTGACGTTCTTCCTGCTCTCGCTGCCGTGTAAAACCCTGCTTCATCCAAAGCCGGAGTACATAGAGCAGCATCAGTACGGCAAGGCTGTTGAGCATCGGCCTGCCAAACAGCCACCACACACTTACCCCGTCATAAACGTAGTCGCGTAGTCCCTTGGCAAGTGCGTCCGCAGGCACTTTCTCCGGGGCGCTATAGGACACCCCACGCCTGCCGTCCGCGACGGCTTTGGGCGAGAGGCTGACAGGTAGTTTCGGGTCCGGGCCTGTGACTACATCCTCGGCTGAGGCAGGAATCGGCTTCCGCCTGGGCGCGGTCTTCATCACCCAGCGGATATTCATTTCGCTGCGTGGAATCCCCGCCCCTACAGAACTGGCGGTATAGGTCGTGAGGTAGACCTTTTGGAGCGGCTGGAGTGTCCAGGCAAGCCACGCTGACGCCGGGAAGATGAGGACAAGCGGCCCGACCGCAAGCCAGAAAAGGAACCAGAATAGCCGTCCCGTCCGGCTCGGAAAACGCATGGGGCGGCTCACGGCTTGCCTCCGTCCGGTCCCTCCTGGGACAGAAACTCAGCGAGCAATTTGCGGGCGTCCGCCAGCTTCCGCACGTTGGCCTGGTCACGGATTTTGATTACGGAATCGAGTAACAGATGCTTACCTTCGGCGTTCGCCTGGGCCGTCGCGTGAAAGAGATTTAGGAGCATGTATCGCAGTGCCGAGACCTCGGCCAGCATCAACTCTGTTGGGTCTGCCGGACGCTCCCGCGCGGCCTTGAGTGCCAAATCTCGCAGCCATTCGGCCACGGTCTTCCCTGCGCCTTCGGCGGCGGCTTCTACCTCGACCAGTTCTTCTGGCGTGACTCTGGTTGCGATGGTTTTGGCACGGAGAACCGGACGCGCTTCGACACTCGGAGAGGCCGGAGACTGCAACGGAGCCGGGATGCGGGGAGTGCTCATAGGGAAACCCGCCTCGAAAATAGCTTGCACCTTGCGATTTTGCCCGTCAAGCGCCCGAATGATGGAAGCCCTTGTCTATCAGTACGTTTACGCGCTACCCCCTGTGGAGTGCTTTGCGCGTTTACGCGCGTAAACGCATTGGCATGATGCCGGATGCGCGAATTGCCAAACTGCTGATTCAAAGTGCGTTCACGTCGCCTGCCTAAGATTTCAAGCCGGTTTACCGGCAGCATCCCATTTGGGGGTGACGTGTCACTCCTCATCCCGGTGCGGAGCACCGCCTCGGATCGCGACCACATACTAGACGTAGAACTTCAGGGGCTGTTTGTCTGCGTCGCGGGCCGAACCCATCGTCAGCACATCGCCCACCTTGCTCGCAAAGCGGATCGTGACGGGCAGCCCGTCATTGTAGTTGCAGGCGTTGTAGTTGATCTTGGTAAGGCCCATGATGTCGGCAAGAACGGTGCGAATGTTTGGTCGCCGACCTGTACTACGCAGAACGGTTATCGAAAGCGGGTTTGGCGTCTCAGGCCCAATATAGGTGTCCAGCCGTGGCACAAAGCCATTCGTCCACAGCAAGGCGTTTCGGTCATCAAGAATGATGGCCGTTCCCCTCATCACCGGATAATCGCCGTCACGAAACAGCTTGGATTCTCCTTTGGTTTCCTTGATGCGGACGCCTACGAGATTGGTGCCCTTCGGCGTGGCCTTTTTGAAGGCTTTCCATTCATCCGCGTTGAAGGTTGTGCGTCCGTGGATGAAAAATTCCTTTGGTGGCGCACCGTGCTTCTCATCGAAGGTTTTGAGCACCTTAGCAATCAGGCTTTGCGCTTCTTTGGGTTGAAGGTGGAATTCAAATTCGTCAGTTTTCCATGGACCATTTGCGCCCCTGAAAACAACGGCGTCGCTCTCATTGAGAAACATCTGCGCCGCACAGCAGGCGTGCTCCTTTGGATCATTCGGGATCATCTTGAAGACAAGTCCGATGTAACAAACGCCCGGCCTGACATGCGCGAGCTTCCACGGCGGCAAGGGTTGGGTTTTGTAGTAGAGTCCAGTTGCCAAATTCCACGCAACTGTCGCCGGATCCTGCAACCCACGTTTCGGATAGCCCGCGTTATTTAGGAATTTGTCGGGTGCCAACGTCGTTTCTCGGATGAGTTGCGAAGTGTGACCGAGCTTGAGCAGACGCGCTTTGATCTGGCGGTGAAAATCCGGCACGTCGTCGAAGATGTCCTCGCCGCTCTGGTCGATCACATCCTTGAACAGCGGAAGATCAATTCTTTCTTTCTGGCTCTTGGCGAATTCGCCTTTAGTCAGGCCAAGGCCGGCGCGGCGCGATAGCGGCTTGCAACGCTCAAAGATGATTTCGGGGAGAATGAACATCCAAACATCTACCGTCTTTTCTTCATTCTTGTCATAGCGTTCAATTTCTCCAACATAGAGATCCACCGCTTTGCGTACCGCTTCATGCTGGTTCACCGTGCGGGTGGCGTCGTCGAGTGCCGTGTAATCGACAGTGCGCTGAACAAACTCTCCGGGGCTGATCATGATGCCAAACGCTTCTTCCAACCCCGGAAAATTCGAGAGGTGCAATCTGTTTTCTTTGTCGGTTTTCTTTCGCGGCGGGACGGGAACAAAACCGCCAGCCGCAATCGCCCACGTCCGAAAATACGAGAGTCCGTCTTTCGTTCCAATGACTCCAACGGAAACTTCGCGCGTACGCGTTGGGCCAGAGTGCGGCCCGTAGAGAAACAGTCCGTCTTTGGGGTGGTCGCAAGTTTGCCCGTGGCCGAAGGACAACTCCGGTTCCTCGATGTGGATAGTCTTGAGGGATTTCTTCGACAGGTCCATCACTCCTCGTCCTCCGGGTTAAACAATCCGAGCGTGGAATCGTCGGTTTCCTCTGCATCGTCTTCCATCGTGTCCGGCAGGGCTGTTGTCACCGGCGACGTGAACGGCATTGGTCGTGAATCAAGTGTGATCGCGCAAGCCTCAGCGAGTGGCACGGTGATGCACGGCCCTTCGCCCGAAAGCAATTCGAGATAAGCCATGAGACGACCATGCCATTGTTTGTTGCGCCAGCCTTTGCAGATGGTCCGCCGTAAACGATGCTGTGCATCACTGTCGCCGATGACGGCTCCGGCTTTACCAGAGGTCAGCTCGGAGAACAACACGCGAGCTTTGAGTTTGAAATGCAGGTACGGCCAGAAGTTCGGCGTTGCTGAAACGCCGTATTGCCAGACCTTGCCACCGGCAGCGTTACGCAACATGGAGGAGCGGCGCTTGCCCTGACGGCCCCAGGAAATTCTCTTACCCAACGGCGTCAGCGTCTCGCCTATGTGAAACGCCGTTTGCGTAGCAAAAAGATGCTCGTATAGCCCCTTTGACCGGCAGAAGTTTTCCCATGCGCGGCGAAATATCGAGTACACAAGATTCTTTGCTTCCCGTGGCTCTATGTCCGGCGATTTTCCGCCGCTATCAATGAAGTCAAGCAACTTGAATTCGGACTGGATTTCAAACGGAGCAACATCGGCGAAGTCGCGTGCGATTTCCTCCGGTAATGCGAATGAAAAGAAGCCGCGATGGTAAGCTTCGGTGGGAACCGTGTTTTCACGGCACGCTTTTTCCATCAATTCAAAATTGATTGGCCCCGGTGGATAGTAGTAGCGGATGGTGTCCGGCAGACTGGCAATTCGGAGCCAGTTGGACGTAAGGACTTCTGGCTTTTTCTCAACTTTGATCGCAAGCCGCTTGCGGTAGTTCTCCCAATTCGGATTGATCGTCGGCGTCGCCGCGCGCGGCACGTTCTGCTTTTCGAGCGTGTCTAACAGGTCATGCAGGCCCTTGGCCCAGCTTCCGAGAAAATCGACCCACTGAAGTTCGCCGATGCCGAATAGCTTTTTGAATACCTCAAGTCGGAGCGGAATGATGAAGCGCGCGTCTTTCAGTTCCTTTACGAGATCAGAGGCAATGCCGATTTCTTCTTGCACACCGGTCTTGTTGAGCGTTGCGTCGCGGCAGCACAGGAGCATCTTCACTGCTTTGTTTTGCAGAGTGTTGGTAATTTCCTTGCGCCAGCGGTCCCCCGGCTCAAGCGTGAGGATGTCCGCAAAGACGGTGTACCCTGCGGCCTCAAGGCGCGGGGCAAGCCACAGCACGAAATCATCATCCTCAGGCGTGGCCTTACTTATGAACACGATCTCCCGCGTTCTACTGCTGGCATCCGCACCCACATTGATGCTTCCTCGCGTATCGCTCAAGCCTGATCTACTCCTGTAGTTTCATGTTGAATACGGTCCGCATCTCCGTTCTCAACCGATGGAGGAAGTTCCGCTTCCGCCGCTAAAACTGCCCTGAGGTCCATGAGGTGTATGGCGCTGAGGTATATGGTTATGTCTCGCTGCGCGAGAATAACCTCAAGCTCATTGCCGGTAAGGTTTTCGACAATATTGCGGATGTTTTCTCTGGATCCGTTTGTGTAACGGTACATCGCCGAATGATTTGGGCACAGCGCGAGATAGTTCTGGAAGTGGCGCTTCAGTAGTCCCGGCAAGAACTCGACGATCTCGAAGAATTCGCTCCCGTCATCTAGCTTGAACGGCAAAGGCCCTTTGCATATCTGGCACGTCATTTCTCCATCTTCGTTCCGGTAGTGCTCCCGCAGATATGTGTCGGCCTGCTCCTTGACTTCATCAATGCCGATGGAGACGGAACGCTCGCGGATTTCACTCTGCTTGTCAGGAGCCTCCTTGGCTTGCTCGCGCACGTTTTCGGCGCGGCGTTTGGGGTTGGCAAGATCGCGGTCAGGGACAGCCGCCTTGCCGCTATTCTCATACGCGGCGAGAATCTTCTCTTGTTCCGACTCCGGTAGCTCATTGAAGCGCCGCGCGCGCTCTGCGGCGGCGGCATCCGCGAATCCGAGCCTCTTTGCGGCTTCGTCCTGTTGAAGCGCCTGCGCCGACTGCCGAGCCGCCGTCTCGCCGAACTGAATAGCCTTGAGCCACCGATACCCAGGATCGAAAGGGAATCCTTCGGGGAGCAATTCTCGCAATGCGTCTGCGGGGCGGACAAACTGACCGCCGTTCTGCGGAACCCAACTCGCGGCCCGAAGCTCGTGTACGAGAGAGGAATCCGCGCAGCGCGCTCCCCACCTCTGATTGCGCTGGTAGGTCGCTTGAAAGTAGTTGGAGGAAGCTGGAAACGACGCGATGGTTCGCCATATCAGGCGTGAGAGCTCGAGGCTTGGTGTCGAAAGAAACTCGCTTAGTTTCAGAATGAAATAGTCGCGGTCGATGGGGGATGTATATCTATCGCCTCCGGCCTCATAAAGGTAATCCCGTTGGGGATTGTTCCGGCAGTCGCGGCTCTGGATTTCCAACTGAATCCTTGCTCCGACAACACGCGCGAATTTACCGATGCGCTCCGCTGGTATTTCCAGTGTGCCGTATCGCTCATGAAGGGACACAGCTTTAGCATCTGCGCCGAGACGGTCGTAATATGCGGAGAGGCCGGTGTCCATATATGGACTATCCAGATATATGCCTCCGGGCGTGTACCACTGTTCATCCTTTCCTTGGAAGATGCGGTATTGAGCAAACAGTTTTGCCGCATCCGGCTTTTCCTCTGTGAGCGCGATGAAACGCTTCAAATCGTCAAGGTAGGTGGGATCATCCGGCAATTCCGCTTCCTTGGTGTAGCGGCGCTTGAGGATGATTTCGACTTCTTCGGCTCTGCCGATTTCGCGCACGCCTATTTGAGACAAGAAGCTTTTGGCGCTGTCTTGTTGCCTCTTGCTCGTGCCGGACGTGTAAACAGCCCTGTCCGCGACGGGTATATCGTCGCTCGTGGATTCGGCGGCGAAGAAAACGAGGTCGGCCCTGCTCAAAGTCCCATCGGAAACGCGCACGATGCACAGAGGCTTGAGGCCAGATATACCGCTCAATTCATCGTTCAGAAGCGCGTAGAACTCCTGCATCCACGCTTGGGGCTTCTGCTTGAGCCAAGACAAGAACTCGGCGTCAGGCTCGTTTACCCAATGAGGTGCAACTCTGATAAAGCGGCTTTCGGTGCTGGCCCGCTCCTGTAGAGTCTTCACAAACTCGCCGAGGCCCCAATCCCGAATATCCAAACCGTCAAGAAAGTTGTCTATGCGGTTATTCCTCTGCGTTGCGCCTACGGCCCATAGAGGCGGCGCGTCATTGTAATCCACCAGAAACCCGATGTCGTTTTCGGATAGAAGCGATTTGAGAGAGGCCCTTGCCTGAATGAGACGGCAGGCTGGCGCATGTTCGCGCTCATACGTCGGTGTGAGCGGTTGGGATTTCATTTCCGCGATGATCGCCGCTCGGATGCCCTTGTAACGCTGCGGAATCTGGTCCTGCGGGTTCGGGAGCACGGACAAAAATTCCGTGTTCAAAAAGCCAAGCTCCTTGATTCGATGTAACGTCCGCGCAGCGAGCGCCGCAATTTGTTCGTACAACGGCGTGTTGGCTTCTGTCTCCTTGATGCTGGAACGGCTCATAGCCGGGACAAACGGGCCGTGAAGATGGAATCGCAAGCCGGATGTTTCATTCACGGCAGGAAAGAACACTGCAACATGGCCCGCTTCTGCGGGAATAATCTTCATCTGCTCGGACAGAGGCTTGCCCTGTTGGAACTGCGGAACGCCGGGCAGTAGGTCCAGCGGAAAGGCAACGGCGACACGTTGCTTTTCAAGGCCGGGAACGGCCTGGTCGAATTTCAGGAAATGAGAACTTGATGTCGCCCTGCCGTCCGTCCGTTTCAGAACTTCAAAGTGAAACTCGGAGTGCTTGTGGCGCAAAACTTCGCCGGGGGTGTCTGCCCCGATCTGCCACTTGACCGATTGAAGGCTGGTCAGGAACAATAGTGTCTTTTCGTCAAGCCCGTTCAGGCCCGCCGCGATCTCAGCGTAGGCTTCCTGCGGCGGTTTCTTTTGATTGTTGAATGGAAGCTCGAAGCGGGTCCGCCGTCCGAGTGACGTATCGGCGGCAATTTCCTGGGGGAGCACCTGCTGGACAATCTGAAAAGCGAAGTCCCCGGAGACTATGGACGGAGATTGTGTGTAAACAAACACAGACTTGAAGCCGACGCCGAATTTTCCAATCTTGTCTTGCGATTCCTTCTTGGTGCTGTCGTGGATGCCGGTAATTGACGTCACATCCTCGATGGAAAACATGCGCCCGTCATGGTCGCAGATGATCCGGTCGGGCATGAGGGTAAAGGATACTTCCGTCGCGCCTGCATCCTCGGCATTTTGCAGAAGCTCATAAACGAAGTGCGCGCGGTCGGGGTAGAAGTCCTCGAAGATTTCGAGATTGATTTCGCCTCGATTGGCCTCAAGCCCGTCGATGAACTTGCGGCGGCGCTCGATCAACTGCTGGAAGCCCGTATTGTGATTTTGTTCGCCCGTCATCCGACGCTCCCTTACACCGTCGCAAACGTCCCCACCAATCCGTCCAGAGTGGAATTGGCCCTGATCTTGTCGTCAGGGATAAGCAAGTAAACCCACGGCTTCGTGCCGCCGCCGGGGGCGTACTGCGTCGCCGTCTTGCACCACTTCGTCGCAGCGGCGGCCTTCGCTTTAACGTCCGCATCCTCAAGCTCGTTTTGGGCCTTCACTTCGCAGATGAGCATTTGTGTCTTCGTCTCGACGACGAAATCAGGCTCGTAGGCTTCGCCGGAACGGTAGTCGATGCGGAATTGATTGCGTGCGGGCTTTATCCACTTCTCGGTGCTGGCGTCGCCGTCGATAATGACGGCAAGCCGCCGCTCCGGGTCCGTGTCGAATTTTTGGAGTGGATAGCAGCACTTCGTGAACCCACCGAAGACGTGCTTGCGCGTGTCGGACAGCGGCGCGATTGCTTGCCGGAAATCACGCACGCGCTGGCCCGTTGGCACGTTCATGGCTTGCGCTTGAAGGAGCATGAACCCGCGCGTGACGGTGACTTCATAATCGTCCTCGCCCAACTGGGTTTCGCGGTAGTGATTCATCATCTGCGCGAAGATGAAGTCTGCAAGCTGGCGTCCGTGGCGTAGCAGGACGTTTTCAACTTCCGCGTCGTCTGGCAAGGTAAGACTTCACGCGCGCAACGACTTGCCCCGCCAGCTTGTAAAGCAAAGCGGCGTGGGCGTCGTAGTCGATCTCGTTGCGTTCGATCAAATAGCGCAAGAGATAGTCTTCGGGCCGCGTCTCGCGCGGATCGTCGATGGTGCGAGCGAGATAGATGCGCGCCTGGGTGCGGAGGTCTTCAATGATGATGCCGTCTTCAATGGGCCTCATATTGATGGTCGAAAGGTTCTCAAGGTCGAAATCGTCGAAGGTGAACGTCACCTGTTTCTTGGGGATGACGACGATCTGCGGGATAGAGATGGTGCGGTCGGCAACCGTGACGGCGACAGTTTCCACGATCTTGTCGATGCGCGGCTCGTCGATGATGCCTTCAAGCGTGCCCTGAACTGGGCCGCACAAGCTCGCGCACTTCGTCGGCGATTTGCTTCTGCACGTCTGCGTCGCGCAAGCCGTCGGCGCTTCCGAGTTTGCGCTCGTAACGCTTGATGACCTCAAGCGTGACTTCGGCGGCTTTGCCTTCCGTGGGAGAGTTGAAAACAAAGCGTGTCTGCCTGTTGCTTCTGAAAGCCGGGAAGTTCCGGTTGCGCGCCAGTCACGATCATTTCGGCGACGGAAGGCGCGGTCACAAGCGTCGATCCGGTCGGGGAAATATCACCGCCCTCGCCGATTTCAAGCGACTTCATGACGATGGAGCCGGGCTCTTGGGCCTTGGCAATGATGTCGTCAAACCGCTCGTGGGCAATGACAGTGAGGCGGTCCACGGCGGCGAACTCGTCATCGCCTCCCTTTGACACACGCCTGCCGAAGGGCAGGCGCAACCCGCGTCCCAAGGTCTGCTCGGTGAGGATTTCGGAGGCCGATGCGCGCAAGGGGACGATGGTATAGAGGTTCGTTACGTCCCATCCTTCTTTCAGCTTGTTGACGTGAATGACGATCTCGGTGCGCCCGTCCTTCTCCAACGCCACAAGGCGCTCGCGTCGCTTCTTCGCTTTCCTCACCACGCAGAGCGGAATGAACTTCGGCGACCTTGCCTTTGAATCGCGCCTTGAAGAAATCCTCGGATTCGATGAACTCGCGCAGGCGCTTGGCTTCGGTCGTGTCCGCCGCAACGACAAGAATGAACGGCGTGACCTTCGGCGCGCCCGTGGTCCGGTGGATAGCGATCCAACTCCACGGCCACATGGTCGTGATAGTGGACGGCATCTTCCAGCTTGATGCGCTCAAGTTCGTGCTCGACCGACGGATCTCGGATCGAAGTCCTTGCGCGTGGCGACGGCTGGTTCTTTGACGAAGCCGTCCGCCATAGCCTGACCGAGCGTGTAGTTATAAATGACGTTCTTGAACGGCACGGAACGCGCGCCGACGGTCTTGGGCGTCGCGGTCAACTCAAGACCCAGGATGGGTTTGAGGCCGTCGATGGCGTTGGCTCCGGCGCTCGCGCGGTAGCGGTGCGCCTCGTCCATCAGCAACACAAGGTCGTCGAGCTTGGAGAGATATTCGTAATAGCTCTCGCCGATGGTTTCTTGAAGGCGCTTCATGCGCGGCTTTCCGCGCGGGCTTTCTTCCTTGTTGATCTTATCGACGTTGAAGATGTTGATATGTACGTCGGAATCGAACAGCGTGGTGGAGCGGCCCGATTCATACCGCACGCCGACGCCGCTTTCATAGTTGTCTCCGGTGACGATAAGCGGCGGATTGGCGGCGAACTCGGCAATGCCTTTGAAAACGTATTTGGGGCTTTCGGGCGAGAAATCGGCGATCAGCTTTTCGTAAATGGTCGTGTTCGGCGCAAGCACGAAGAAGTGGCGGCTCTTGCCTGTCAGATATAGGTAGGAAATGAACGCGCCCATCAGGCGCGTCTTGCCCACGCCCGTCGCAAGCGCGAAGCAGAGCGACGGGAACTCGCGCTCGAAGTCTTCGACGATCGGATAAAAGTCGCGGATGGCGGCGAGCGCGGCGGCGGGGTCGCCACCCTTGGTCAATTCCACCCTTGCCAGAACATCGGCGAGGATTTCAAGGGAATCGACCTGCGGCTTGCGAAGCGAAAGCCGCTGGCTGATCGTCCGAACCGTGCGGTCGCTCACTTACCGACCTCCTGCGTGAACAAGTCGTTCTGGTAAGCGCGCCTTGCCGCGCTTCTTGCCATTCTTGGATTTCAGCGCGGGCGTCGTCGTCCGCGTCCGCTCATGCGCGGCGCTTCGGGCAGATTGGCGACGTTGAGGCTGTAATCGTCGTGGCCCCATTCGCACTTGCGAAGCACAGCCTGGGGAATCTTCTTGATGGTCAGGTTGGGAAATGCGTCCGCGTTGGCGCGGAACGCCTTGCAACAGACGAGCAACGTGCGCTCCTCTCCGACTTCTTCTGAAATCGCCCCGAGTTGCTGGTGGGTCAGGTTCTGCGTCGTGACATAGATGAAGTCCGTCTCAGACGAGCGGCCCTGCATCCAATAACGGGTTTCGTCGGGTTGATAGACAAAACCCATCAGCTTGCACACGGCTTGCGAGAGCTTCGCCGAGTCAAATTCCTTGGAAATGACCCAATTTCCCCACTCATCCTTTTCAAGCAGCGAAGGCGCAAGGCGGTAATAGCGGAAACCACCTCCACCTTTCCAGGCGACAGCTTCCGTCACACCGCCGGAGTCCGTACCATCGATAACTTTTCTAAGTCTCGGAACGATGTGCGTGTCGCAATGATCGCCAAGTTCGACCATAATCCAACGGCGGTCCATTTTCTGTGCTACAGCACCTGTAGTGCCGGATCCGCCAAAAGAGTCGAGAACAAGGTCGCCTGCCGTAGTAGCTATTTCCAACACTCTGCGTATTAGCCTTTCTGGCTTTGGTGTCTGAAACACTGACGCATCGGGTGGAACTACAGCCATAACCTCCTTCTTAGCCTCTTGCGTATTGCCAACCTCATCGTGGAGCCAAATTGTTTGTGGAACGATTCCCTCCATGACTTCGGATAGGAATCGCTTGAGACGTGGAACATTATCGCCACCTCTTCCCCACCAGATTCGGTTATCGGTATCGAGTTCCTTGAGCTTATTTGCGGACACGCGCCAGTACATTCCCTTGGGAGGTCCGGCAATCACGCGACCAGAAGGCGTCGTTACGGGATATATTCCTGCTGAATAGGGATTTCGCGCTGAAAGGTCGCCAGATGTCCACGGGCCTCTGGGGTCTTTGTCTGGATTCTTGTAACTGCTATTGTGGGCATCTGTCCTGGGAAGAAGTTGTCTTTTCCAGTTATTCTTGTCTTTTGCGAACACAAGAATATGGTCATGTGAATCGGATAGAAACTGTGCGGTGCTATTCGGAGCGAAGCGCTTTTGCCAAATGACGTTTGCAACGAAATTGGCCCGTCCAAAAACTTCGTCGCACAATACCTTCAAATAATGCGCCTCATTGTCGTCTATGGAAATCCAAATAGATCCATCGTTAGATAAGAGCGTTCGCAGAGCCTCCAAACGGTCTCGGACAAGAGACAACCAAAGCGAGTGTTCGATTCCGTCGTCGTAGTGCTCAAACGCGCTGCCGGTGTTGTACGGTGGATCGATAAAAATGCATTTGACCTTACCGGCAAACTCCTGCTCCAACGCTTTCAACGCGAGTAGGTTGTCGCCATGAATAAGAATGTTATTGAAGATGTCGTGCTCGGTGACGAGTGCCTTCGCGTGATATGACTTGTCCGGTTCTTCAAGGAGGATTCGCGGCTCAAGGCGCGTGCGCTCGTCCTTGCCGATCCACGTCAACTCAAGGCGTTGCTTGCGGTTACTCAAATGCCGTCTCCGTAACTCTTATTGTTGCGTGCGCTGTTTTCGCTCATAACACTTCCCACCGGATTGTAAATAGCTCGGTCGAGGATGGTTCTAGTTTCAAGCTCTCCTGAATCTTGTCGAGCATGGACTCTACTTCTTCACGGATTTTTGCGCGGCGGTCGAAAAACTCCAATTTCATCTTGTTGCGCTTGGCTTCCAGCGCGGTGATACGGCGCTTTTCCGCAACCTTTTCCGCCATTGGCAGGGTGGACCCGCGCATGGCCTTCTTAGCCTCTTTGATTTCCGCCTCTGCTGCTTTGATTTCCATCTCGAAGGCGCGTTCCAGATCTTCCGCGTAGTGGTCGAGATTTTCGCTCTCAACGTCAAGCCATTCGGCATTTTGTTGTTCGGCCTCGTCGATCAATTCCTTGCGCCGCACAGCTTCGCGGCTCTGCAACTCTACCTCCGGCGCTGTACCCTGCGGCGGCTCGTTCTGCGCCGGAACGCGGAACAGGCGCTCGAAGGTTTCGGGGTGGACGGTGTTCCCGTCGTCGTCGATGGCGGCTACGACGATGTGTTCCCGCGTGACGGCGGGCGTCTTGATGTGGAGTTTTGCAACCCGCGCCCATCCGCTCTTCCCGCGCAACGGCTCCACGTCCGTCAGCCGTCCGCCGCCATAGGCGCGAAGGTCAAAGCGCAAGCAAGAGGCCGCGTCGAACTGCCGCTCCTTCGCTTTCTTCACAACGTCGGTCGCCAGAGTGCCTTCCATCAGGCGGAAAAACTTCCATCCCTTTTCGTCGGCGAGCGGCCATTCTGTCGTATAGGTATCGCCGCGATAGTCAAAACGGCGCTCGTCGTTCGCATGAAAACGCGCATCGGGAAGCTCGGCGTGGGCAACGTAAAGAAGCTGTTTCTCGAAGTCGGATAGTTGGTTTCTGATTTCGTCCTTGCGGGTCTTGAGCCGGTCGATGACTCTTTCATCCACGGTTTCAAGAAGCCGCTTGCGCGCATCGAGCATCTGGTCGTCGATCTGCGCTTGTAGCTCCTCCTGCAACTTGTCGAACTCCGCGTCGATCTCGGCCTCGGTACGCGCGCCCTGCACGATCTGGAAGATGCGCCGCTCAATATCGACACCGCGCTCGATCACGCCCAGCACTTCGTCGCTGGCTCCAAACACGCCCTTGAATAGAGTGAACTTCTGGTCGAGGAGCTGATGAATGCGCTGTTCGGCGTGATTCTTGAGGTTGAGGAAGTTGACCACGGTGACGTCGATCTTCTGCCCGTAACGGTGACAGCGCCCGATGCGCTGTTCCACCCGTTGCGGGTTCCACGGCAAATCGAAGTTGACGAGAAGCGAGCAGAATTGCAGATTGATGCCCTCCGCGCCGGACTCCGTGGCGATAAGAATCTTCTTGCTGTCGCGGAACGCTTCGACGATGGCGGCTTTCATGTCCGCAGTTTTCGAGCCGGAGACTGCATCGGTCCCTTTATGCCGCGCAATCCATTCCTGATAAATGGTCTTGCTCTGCGCGTCGTTGTTTGACCCGTTCAAAAGCACGATGTCGTCGGCATAGCCCTCTTTTGCCAAAAGCTGGGCGAGATAGTGCTGGGTGCGGACGGATTCGGTGAAGATGACGGCCTTGCGCTCGCCGCCTTTTTTCACGATCTCATCCAGCACGCCGGGAAGCGCCTTGATGAGCGCGTTGCCCTTTTCGTTCTCGCCGATGGACAGCGCCAGCTTACGATAATTCTCAAGCAAGGTGATTTCGGCCTTGAGCCGGGCCGGATCGACTGCCGGCGCGGCAGCCTGGGACTCTCCGTTGTCGTTCTCCCCAAGTTCCTCGGCGTCCTCGTCAATCACGTCGTAATCAGCAACGGCGGCGGTATCGACCGGAAGCATGAGGTTCAGGCGTTCGATGATTTTGGCGAGCGTGTCGGCAATGGCGAAAGTCGATGATCCGAGAATTTTACGCACGACCATCGTGACAAGCTGGTTGGGCTTGTCGCCGAAGGCGATTGTGTCCTTACGCTGCAAATAGGCGGAAACGTCAGAATAGAGTTTCAGTTCGGCCTCGGACGGCTCATATTGCATCGTGAACGGACTGCGCTCCGTGTAACGAATAAGGCCCGCCTGTTGTACTTGACGGCGCAAGGTGCGCTTGCAAATCGGCTCCAACCGTTTGCGAAGGAAGATGTGACCGTTGCGAGCGCCCGGCCCCGTCACATATTGGTTACGGAAAGAATCTTCGTCCCCAAAGTGGTGCTCGTCGATCACGGAGACAAGCCCGTAAAGCTCCATTAGGGAGTTTTGGAGCGGTGTGGCCGTGAGCAAAATCTTGAAGAACGGGCGCACGGCGTCGCGCAGAAGCCGCGCCCGTATCGCGCCGTCCTTTCTATACACGTTTCGCAGACGGTGGGCCTCGTCAAACACAACCAAGTCCCACTTGCCGGTGCGGATTTCGTCGGCCTTGATCGCCGCGAACTCATAGGACGTAATAACGATGCGGTCGTGCTCGAAGGGCTTGGCAATGCCTTTCTTCCGCAAGTCGCCGTAGCTCTTGCGCTCGACGATTACGGACGGCAGAGAGAATTTATCGTAAAGCTCTTGACTCCATTGCTTGCGAAGCGACGCGGGGACTATCAACAGGATGCGGCGCTTGCGCTCGGCCCACCGCTGGGCAATCACAAGACTCGCTTCGATGGTTTTGCCAAGGCCGACTTCATCGGCAAGCAACACGCCTTTGGTGAGCGGAGAGGCGAGCGCGAACAGGGCCGCATCCACTTGATGCGGGTTCATATCGACGCGCGCGGTCGAAAGCGACTGCGCGAGCGCGTCCTCGCCCGTTCCTTCCAGCGTGATGCGGTGCGCGAAAAACGTGCCCTGTTGCGGCGAGTAGTGCCCATTGGCGGGCAAAGGCTCTGTGGCGGCTTCCGGCTCGGAATCCTCGCTGTCCTTAGTCGGGGCTAAGTCAGTAGCGGACTTACTTTTAATCCATGTCGAAATCGTCGCGTGGTCGAACCGCCATGACCCGCCGACCTTGACGCCGGGAATCCTCGCGGCGGCGGCCAGCTTATAAACCGTTTTCTCGTTAATTTTCAGGAGGTCCGCGACTTCCCGAATAGTGAGAATATTTTCCGACATGCCTCATGATAACACGAGGATGGAGAAAATTGGAGAAAATTGGAGAATTTCATGAGTGGAGCCGAAGTAGGCGATTTTTAGTGCGGCTGACGTTTCAACCTCACGCCCGGTTGTCCATCATTCAGGAATTCGACGCCAGACTTCTCCAATGCCTTCTGCACCTGAGAGAGTGTTGACGTGCGTGCGCCAACTTCTTCATCAAAGGACTCCATCCTTCGAATGGTTCCTACCGCCACGCGCGAGCGCTTTGCCAACTCAATCTGCTCCATGCCAAGCAGAGCGCGTGCAGCCCGTAATTGTCTTCCCGTGATAATCAAAACAAGGGAAAGCTAACACGCGCAGCGGCATAAGCCCAAGTATATGAATGCTATAACTAAATAGTTGATATGATAATCAACTATGCGATTATGCTGGACATGCGAGGCCCTCAACAACCTCCGCGTATCCGGGGTGATTTCAGCCTTCATCTGCTCATGCAGATTGAACTGTTGCGTGGCGACATTTCCCACGAACAGCTAAGCAAGAGGTTGGGAGATGTAACGGAACGCTATCTCGCTCGATATGTTGCAGGCAAAGTTCAGTTGCTGGACCGCGACTTCTATCAACTGGGCAAAGCCCTCAGCATTTGTCCGCGAGTTCTCGCCGAACAATGGGCTGTTGCGTGCGGCCTACGAATGCCGCCACGTCTATCGGACAAAGATGCGGTGGAATGGATCAGGCATCGAGCCTACTGCCACTGGCGGCAACATTCTCGGATTGCGCGACTGCCAGCCAATCGAGTTCCCCCTGACCCCTCTCCTATGACGATCATCCGTCAGAAGTATGCAGACATACTCCCTCGTAAAGCACCGCGCCTCAGTTTTGGTTCCCACAGCACCCCGAGGTCTACGCCGGAGGGAAGACAGCAGTTCGCGCGGGCTTACCGGATGCTAGTGCAGTTCGTTCACGACGGCGAATCGCAAAAGACCATCGGAGCCATGCACGGCATCAGCGGAGAGCGCGCGAGGCAGTTGATGGTCTCGGCGGCCTACGCATGGGCCAGAAGAGCAGGCATTGAGTTGGTTGGTGACAGGTCGGTGCCTTTCAAGAATGACGCCAGGTTGGTGAAGAACCTCTACGCAGGATTGAGATTTTGTGCAGAACGACAGTTCACCGAACTGGAAACGAGGGAATATGAGGAGCCGTGAGGAGTTCAACCAGGCTATAGGTGAGGCTCTGACCGCTTTGCGCTTAGAACGTGGTCTATCGCAGGCAGAGGTAGCAGAGGGTATCAACACCATTCCCGAAATTGACAGGCAAGAGCGGGGCACACGCGCTGTTGCTGCTTATGCCGCCCTTTCTATCATTTTGCGGAACGAGCAGGGTCTGACGCAGGAAGAGCTGGCAAAGCATAGCCGGGTACCGCTTAAATTCGTGTTCGATCTCGAAGCGGGCAAGGACCCTAACCCCGATTTCTATTTTCTCTACTGCCTAAGCGCTGGTTTCAATCTCCCTTTTATGGAATTCGCGCACCGGGCGGAGGAGCTATCAAATATTCCCGATGACGTGCTTTTGGAGAACGAGGCCGACGAAGAGGGAGAGCAGCCATGAGCAGAGCACGGGTGAAGACGATTCGCTTAGAGCATAGGCGCGGCGCTCTCTTTGATTACAGTGTGAAGGGAAAGAAGGTCGATCACATAAGGTTTTCTCAAGCGGAGCGCAGCGTAGTTTATGTGACCGTGGTGTTTGCTGATCGTACTGAGTGGTCCGTCTCCATCGAACCTTTCTCCCTTCCTACGGCAAGGGTTTCGCACTTTATCTCCATGGAAGAGGACCCAATTGCCGAAAGTGGACAGATGTTCTTACCGGATCACCCAGACTCCCATCCCCAATATGAAGAGATTCAGCGACCGCCGAAACAGCGAAAGCCTCAGAAGAGGCCTAGGAAATGAGGCCACGAAACGATCCCGCGATGCGACGCTATAGGAAGGAATACCACCGTTGTTGCGGTGCCCTCGTTCGCCAGCTTCGCACAGAAAAGGGATGGAGCCTCGAGGACTTTTCAAGGGAGGCAGGAATTTCCGTTCCGTGGCTTCGGAAGTTCGAGGAGAACAAGCTAACAACGAACTATTCCATGCGCCTTCAAATGCAAATGGTTCAGGCTCTGGGCTTCGGCGTCATGGAGATTCATCTGTTCTACAAACGCGTGGACGAGATGACCGAGACAAGCGTCGGTCCGCCCCCTTGGCTCATAAACAACAAGAAAGGGAATACCTCCAAGATGGGCAGTTCCGATAGAGGATCGTCCAAGGGCACTGGCAGTTTGTGACTTCCCAGGTCTGTGTTGGCGAGACTGCCGGTGCCCGCCATAAAATCGCTTCCTCCCATTGAACAGCAAGTCATAAATACCTCCACGATTGCTGTGCAGGCTGCGGACACTGAATGCTGCGGTCTCAGCAAGCCGTTACAAATGGCATTGCTGCGTCTTCCGCTGTCTCGCTCTCTTCCTCAAAGACGTTGCCAAGGGATGCAGTTCCCGGCTCCCTACGCGTTGGCGGTATGAGCGATGAGTCGGCTAAACGCTTACCTCGCCTGAATTGCCCTGATCCAGCTTCCTAAGAGTAAGTTTGGCCAAGCTCGCATCTTTGTATTGATTCCAAATACCTTGAAAGGCAAATTTTAAGAGAGGTTGGGGTAACCAGATAGAGGAGGCGAACCATGACCGCAAAATTGCACGAGGAGTTGGCAGCGCTATGCTCCCGCTTTTTCTCAGAAGAGCTATCAGAAGAGGAATGGGCTCTGCTGCAAATCCATTTGGCCTACTGCGATTCCTGCCATCGAGATTTCATCAAGAGAAACCACATCAAAGCGGCAGAAGAAACGAGCCAAGGCTGGAGTATCCAAAACTGGGATTGAAGCAGTAAGATGACATGCTGCTATGCGGCGGCCCTCTGACTTGAGATGACCGTTCACACGCGACAACGCATTGCACCGGGCTCAGCGTACTTTCTGTGGGACCAACTGGAACTCCGATCACATCAAGGAGATGGCCAGATGATCGAGAGTCTATCTAGCAGGTTAAGCACTCAGCGACGGCATCGCGCAGCACCGCTCCTGAAAGAGCGAGAGCAATATCTCGCCCATCTACTCCAAATCGGCTGGAGTGCGCATCGCGTCCTAGAGGTTGCAACATACCTCGTCCACATCGTCCGCATGATGGAACTTGTCAGTTTGCGGTGCGTTGAACCTGCTGAAATCGAACAAGCAGGAGTGCGCTGGGCCAATGATGACGGAGCTGAAAGAGTAGGCAAACGCCCCGGGACCTCTCCCGACACTTTTGCTAAATTTGCACGCCAGTGGCTGCGCTTTCTTGGTGTTTTGAACTTACCAGGTCGGCCAACCGGATGTTTCGACCTTCAGGTTGCCGAATTCAAGAACGCGTTGGAAATGCGGCGACTCGCATCCACCACCATAGATACCTACGTCACCCGGACGGACAACTTCTTGCGATGGCTATCTGCGCGTTGCACCGACCTATCTCTTGTATCGGTCTATGACGTTGACGATTTTCTAGCCGTCAAACGTGACGCTCGCGTCCATCTATTGACCATTTCTGGCCACTGTATCGCACTTCGTGCATTCTTCCTTTTTGCGGAAGAGCGAGGCTGGACTCCGCCCGGTATCTGGCGCGGTATCGTCGGTCCACGTATCCCCATGTACACGGAACTTCCCGCAGGACCGAGTTGGGCCGATGTGCGTCGCTTGATCCGTTCGGCGCAGGGCAAGACCTCCGAGGATTTGCGTACTCGCGCCCTGCTTCTCCTTTGTGCGATTTACGGCCTACGTGTTAGCGAAATAGCACGTCTTCGTTTGGAGGATTTCAATTGGCGGAGCGAGACGTTTTGCGTCCTGCGCTCCAAACGCAGTGGGGTTCAACAGTTTCCTATTCAGTATGAAGTGGGTGAAGCCATCCTCGACTACCTACGCTACGGGCGTCCGCGCTGCGCATGCCGGAGCCTCTTTTTGACTGCACAGCTTCCATATCGTCCCCTATCTAAGGGAGCGATATACAGCGTCGTCCAAAGACAATTCCTTAGACTGGGAATTCAATCAAAGCATCATGGTCCCCATTCACTGCGCCACGCATGCGCTACCCGCCTATTAACAAAAGGCAGTTCACTGAAGAAGATCGCAGACTTTCTTGGACATCGAAGCACTCAATGCGTTGCCATCTATGCGAAATATGACCGACGGTCTATACGAAAAGTGGCGGCCTTCAGTTTGGCGGAAATACTTTGAAGCTCAATGTGGCAATAGACACTTATGTCAAAAGAAAACGCGACGAGGGCCTTGTCTATAGCTGGCCCGCAGGTTATCTTGCGGCTTTGTGCAGGCAGGTAGGAGATGTCTCACTCGGCCAGATCACCAGTCGCGAGATCGCGACATTTCTCGAAGGCCCCAAAACTTCTCCGAGCACTTGGCTCGAAAAGTATCACATGCTCCGGGGCTTCTTTGACTTCTGGTTGGCACGGGGCGAGATCGATGTTCTGCCCATGCCGGTGAAGCGAAAAGTCAGTGAACGGCCTTTTCTCCCTTACATCTTCACTCATTCGGAAATCCGGCTCCTGTTGAACGGAGCGCGCAATACTCGGAAAGTCAAACGCAGCAAGATTGACTCCGCAACTTTACGTACTATTCTGATCTTCTTGTATGGAACAGGTCTTCGAGTCGGGGAAGCTCTCCGGTTGCTGATAGAGGATGTTGACCTCGAAAAAAATGCTATCAGTATTCATGGCAATCGCTTCAATCGTTCAAGAATCATTCCGATTGGCCCTGACCTGAGGAAGGTACTAGAGGTGTACACGACTTCGAGGCGGAAAGAGACGAACGATCCTTACTTTTTCCAGGACAAGAAAGGGGAACGGCTGAGCTATAGCAAACTCGAACACATGTTTCGAAGGCTACGCCGAAAATCTCAAATTCAACGGCATGACGATGGCGGCTATCAGCCTCGCATGTACGATCTGCGACACACATTTGCGACGCATCGAATTGCGGAATGGATTAAACACGGTGCAAACCTGAACCGTATGTTGCCTGCTTTGGCGATCTACATGGGCTTGACTGACTTCAGATCGACCGAAAAGTACCTCGCGTTTACGCCGGAGCGCTTTCGTGCTCAGCTCATCAAGTTGAGTCCCCAGCGCCGCAAGAAAAGATGGCGCGATGACCCCGAAATCATGAAGTTTCTGTCTGCATTGTCGGACGACAGTGGCAAAAGTCATCGCCTGAATGAAAGCACTTCTACGCGACTCGACCTAATGAGTGTGACTACAACGATGCCAAGACATCTCCACTTAAGGCGGAGAAATGATCTTTGAACAGGTCTACAAATCATCGAAAATAATCGAAAAACATCGCTGCGCACCTCTATGGGCGGAGCGCGAGCAATATTTGATGCACATGCTCGAAGAGGGCTATAGCCACCGCACCTTGACCAGTGCGGCCAGTTATGTGCTCCACGCCATTCATATCCTCGGCTTACATGAGCTTCGAGTCGTCCACAAGCAAGAGATAGAAAAAGCGGCGGAAGTCTGGGCTGAGTATCGAGGTCCATTTCGAGATCCCGGCCACCGCCAATATGGCTCCCCACGATCCTTTGTCAAGTATGTCTGCGCATGGTTTCGGTTTAATGGCAAATTGGCGATGTCACCAGTCCCTCCTTTCCACGAACAGACGCACGCATTCTCTAACGCCTTGCGATCTACTTATGGCCTCGCCGCAGTGACGGCTCGCGGTTATTCGAACCGTGCCCAAGGCTTCTTGACTTGGCTGGCGGCCCAAGGTGGAAACATAGAAACGGTTTCCTTGGCCGACATTGACAAGTTCGTTGTCGCGAAGCGTGCAGAAGGATGCAGGCCCCGCGGTATTGCCAACCAATGCCAGGCGTTGCGCAGCTTCTTCCGCTTTGCCGAAATGCGCGGATGGTGCGTGCCGAATCTCGCACTCACCATCAGAATTCCCCGTATCCCTAAAAACGAGCCGCGCCCCACAGGACCAACGTGGATGCAGATCCGCCAACTGCTAAAACTGACCGAAGGGAATGACCCTGAACATATTCGCGCCAGGGCCCTCCTGCTTCTGTTCACGATCTATGGACTGCGCGCGAGCGAGGTCATCAACCTGCGCCTGGAGGATTTTGATTGGCAGAGTGAAGTCTTCACCATTCGGCGCGCTAAGCACGGCGGCACTCAGCAATATCCGATCCAATACGAAGTGGGGGAGGCGATTCTTAAATATCTTCGTTATGTCCGACCGCGTGTCGATGATCGCCACGTCTTCCTTGGAGAACGACGCCCGTGGGGACCACTCCACCACGGCAGTCTGTGGAGGACCGTATCGAGGCGGTTGCGAGTACTTGGAATAGAGCTCCGTCATCAGGGGCCTCACGCTTTACGTCACGCATGTGCAACCCGGCTGCTCCAGAAAGGGTCATCTCTTAAAGAAATCGCCGACTTCCTGGGACACCGGAACACGAAATCTGTTGGTATCTATGCAAAGTGCGACATCGCCGCTCTTCGCAAGGTTGCCGCTTTTCGCATGGTCGGATTGCGATGAAGCTACAGGAAGGAATTGAAGTCTATATCGAGGCGAGACAATCCGAATGCGCGCCCTGGATGAAAGGTGCACAAAACCTGCGTTCCCTTTACCGAAGCCTCGGGAATGTCCCCCTGAATCGAATCCGCGTCAACCAGATCGCCCCCTTTCTCGACGGTCCTCTCACCTCCGCTGCGACTTGGTACAACAAATACTGTGTCCTGCGCCAGTTCTTTTGCTACTGGAAGGCACGTAATGAGATATACGGGTTGCCGCTGCCTCCGCCACGGCGTTTTCCCGCACAGACATTTGTTCCCTACGTTTATTCGCGAACTGAACTCCGGCGGCTACTGGTAGCAGCCGGAATCACTCAACGAGATTTGAACTCTGTGATCGGCCCTCGCACCTTTCGCACCTTGCTTCTGTTTCTCTACGGAACCGGCGCGGGCCTCGGCGAAGCGGTTCAACTGGAGCGCCGTGACGTGGACTTTCGTCGGAGACGAATCACCCTTCGCAGTAGCGTCGCCCGATGTGAGCGCGAGATTCCGATTGGTTCTGACCTCTACGAGATATTGCTGCAGTATCACCGAGCGCATCATCAACAAGAGGCGATAAAAGACCCGCAATTCTTTCTAACCAAGGATGGGTCACAGATAAAAGCAAGCACGGCGAGCAAGACATTCCAGAAGGTGCGCAAAAAAGCGGGTGTTGCCCGCTATGACGGAGCCCGCTATCAACCGAGGATGCAAGATCTGCGATATACCTTCGCTGTCCACCGATTAACTGCTTGGTTCAAGCACGGCGCAGACATGGGACGAATGATCCCGGCGCTTTCGGTCTATATGGGACAGCATGACCTCAGCGTTTCGGAACGTTATCTACGTCTGACTCCAGAGCGATTTCGGACGCAACTCGATAAGCTCAGTCCAAAGCGAGGCAAAAAGCGGTGGCGCGATGATAGTGAGCTCATGAGGTTTCTTGACAGCCTCTGAAAAGACATCCGTCTATTACTCAGAACTGAGCACAGAGAGCATTCGTCCGAATGGGACTCGCCGCAAAAGTTGAGGGGATGCCGCTGGCAGCGGCATCCCCGATATTTTCGGTTGTCTCGTTCTCTTCCTCAAACGTGCTGCCGAGAATCAGGTCCACGGCTCTTTGCGCGTTAGCGGCGGCATGAACGATGAGGCGCTTATCCTCTTCCAGCTTTTCAATCCAGTTCTGAATGTACGCGGTGGTGTTGCGGTCGGTGTGGTCGTTGGCAATACCAGCGATAGCACAAAGGAAGGCCGCGCCCATCTCTGCTACCAATTCCTCCTTGCTGTAAAGTTCATCTCCGAAACGGTCGCCAAAGGTGCGGTTGAGGCGGCTTTCGTGCCCGGTGCTGTGAATCAGTTCATGGAATAAGGTGCTGTAATAGTGCGGCGCATCCACGAACCTGGAGCGGGTGGGCATGTGGACGGAATCGGTAGATGGCCTGTAGTAAGCGCGATACTCGCTGGGGCTGTTGAGATGGAGTGCGGGGCGGTTCTCCCATCCGGTTACGATGCTTTCGCAAACCTCGTCTTCGTCGATCTCCGGCTCAATGGCAGGCTGCGAGATTTCAGGCAGCGTAAGGCCGTCGCACTGCTCCACGTTGAAAACCGTGTAGTGGCAGAGAACAAAAGGAACGCGCTCATCCTCGCCGGTGTTGCCGCCATCGTTCTTGGCGTATTCAGGAAGCTGCTTGTAAAAGATGATCTGTGTTCCGTGCTCGCCCTTGCGAACCGTGCCTTTCAATGCCTGCGCCTGCTTGAACGTAAGCCAGAACGGGGAATTGTATTCGCTCGACCAAAGCAAAAGGACATTGATACCACGGTACGGTTTGCCGGTGTAGAAGCTGCGCGGGAATGGGCCGCCTGCGTAGCGCGGCGTCTTCCACGGCTTTTCCCACGGAATTACGCCTGCTTTGAGGCTGGCAATGATGCGGTCGGTAACGCTCTGATAAATGCTTGGCCTGCTGGCTGCGTTGCGATGGTTGCGGTTTGCCATGACGTTTGCTCTCCTGTACTGCCCGCGTGGGGCGAGATTCTGAAGGAGGGCATTTCGCCTTTGGCTCTCAACCAAATTTCTTTTGTTGAGTGCCCCCGCTTCATGTCTTTGCGGCGGACAGAGACGAGGCGGGTTCAGTCAAGGGCGCGCTGCTTGTGCGCGTTTATGGAGCGTCAGCGAACACCCTTGACGGGTTCCGACCGGCTCTGCCATAAAGCCGCATGAAGAGGGGGCACTTGATAAAAGAAGAAATTTAGGTCTACTTCCGCATTGCTTTTTAGGGCGGCCGTTGCAGGGCAGGATACAGGCCCTGCTGATGAGGGTGACGGAAGAAGCACATGCGACAGGCAGTTTGAGAAGAGCCGGCGCAGCTATCATGGTTCAATTAGTGAGAATCGGCGAACTATGGGCAAATATCGTATCGCAGGCAATTTCGAGCTGATCGGAGCCTTCTGGAAACCGGGTCAGCCGGATGCGAGTTTTACTGGAACGCTCACTTCCCGTAAAGGACGGGTCCAAGCGCTCTCTTCCCCTCTCTATACAAACAAACTTGGAGAAGAGGCTGTTCGTGAAGAATTCAAGGCGCTTCTCAGTGATCGTGATCTGAAAAGGATTCCCGCACTTCAGGGCTTCACGAACGACAACCGTTGCACACTCTTTAATGTCCTGGTTTTGGAAGGTGGCGGCAACACCAATTTTCCGACTGGGCAAAAACTCACTGCTCTACGCTATATCGCAGCAAGAACAGTCATGGGCTTACACCTGGGCGCCGCGGATGAGGAATCGCTGGATTCAGGTTCCTTCTATTTCACGAAATTCCATCACCTTCTGCCGACGCCTTGGGTGGCGCAGATGAATAGCGATAGCACCTCGTACAGCCTCCCCCATCAATCGAAAGAGGTGTTCAAGTTCACGAGTGTGGACATTGACACTGAGGTTATCTGCGAGGTCTTTGCCGGTGGCAGCTTGAAAGCGAAAAAAGGAGCCTCCATCAAGCCGATTCCGCGCATCCGAATTATTCCGAAGACACCACGGTCAGCGGATTGGTTTACAGCGCTCGCATTTCGGATCGAGAATTTCATCAGCCTGTTCCTCGGAACATCCCTCAGCATCAAACGTATCCAACTCTTTCGCGGTGACGAAGAAGGATGGGTGGTTCAGAAAATCAATCATCGAGAAGAAAAGGTCAGTCTGCAATTGTGGGTGCGTACTACTTACGCAGTCATGGCAGATGCTCTTAAGAGGTGGCTGGCAGTGCCAGTTGAAAATCGCCCAGTAGAACTTACCGTCCTGGGCATGTTAAGAAAGAGCACTCTTTTCGACGAGACAGAGTTCTTGAGCCTTGCCCAATCACTTGAGGGTTTTGGTCGTATACGCTTCGCCTCTGGAAGCAAGAAGAAAATCACCTACGCATCTCTCATTGAGCAGACCTACGACTTGCTCAGTGTCGATTTTGCAAAGCAGCTCTTGTGAGACCGCTCAGAGTTCGTGAAGAAGCTCGTTCGAACGCGCAATTACTACACGCATTTGGGAAGCCCCAAGGGAGCCGCAGCAACACAGGACGGGAGAGAATTGTTTCTGCTGAATAAACGGCTCCAAGCGTTTATTCGATGTGTCATGCTCATTGACCTGGGCGTACCCGAGCAGCATTTGAAGGAGCCAATACTGTATCAATCGACCCGATGGCGGCTTTCATAAGAGGTTCGCTCCATCACTTTTCGCCTTCTCCTGCGTGTTTGTCGATCACCGTTTCAAGCCACGGTTCCGGTAGAAAGGCATGGGCGGAACCAGGGCCGCCGTATTCACCGAGGATAACGATGCGGTCTCGAAGGAAATTCAGGTCGAACGTGCTGCTCCAAACGCAACTGCAATAGTCACAGGTAAAGACTTTCTCATCGGGCATCAACTGTGCCGCTTTCGCTATCGGTGGCGTAATACCCACGTTACTATATGGTACTTTCTTCACACGGCTGGCATAGCCGCCGTTGCATCTCTTCGGGCACACAATCTTCTCCGTCATGGCACAGATCCCCTCTCTAAGTGGATTGGCGAAACCTTTCTATCATTACGCCGAAATGAGCCCCGCTTTATTCTGACGAAGCAATCTTCTTTCGCAAGAGACTCAGAACCAAAAGGCTATGCAACACACGGTCCGCGATAGGCTGATTGAACCCTTCGGCGGGAACTAGCCCATGCGAGAGGTCATTTCTGAGATTCATGCCGCGCCTGTCAATATAGAGGACTGTTAGATACATCCAGACATTTTCGGTCAGAACCTGCTGGACTCTAGGGTCACCAAGAGCGTCATTCATGTTCTTAACGTCGGTGATTCCAGGGTGCCGGGGAACACTCTTTTGCGGAGGTATACCCATAAGCGCAAGCAGGGTCCGCAACATCTCTTCGATTTGTGGCACAAGAACGTGAATCCCCTTCAAATGATCTTTCGACAAGTAAGCGGAGAGGCCATCCCGCAGAATTGAGCGCCGACTTTCGAGAAAGAGCGGAGACTGGTACAGGACAGCGAGGATGTCGTCTGCGGTCGGTTGGAATTCGGTTGCAATCGTTTCGATTACATACGACAAGAACGGTTGATAGAAACCCATCGTTTGAGCTAGGTGCTGGAATATCCTTCCCTCGGAGCCGTCATCGTCTGTCCCGATCTTCGCCAGGGCGCGTCCAGTGTTGTCCACCATAGTGATAGGCATCATGCTCATCAACGGTGCAACAGTCTTTAATTCCTCGACCGTCTTCTTTGCCCTGTCTACACTCGGAATGAAGTAGCGAGCGATATTACCCAGCGTGGCTCCAAGATCATTTTTTACCAACAGCTTCTTTACCAGATCATCGTAATCTTGCTTCGTCGTTTTTGCCTCGACGGAGTAGTGCTTCATGTCTGAATCAATGTTCTTGCCTTTCTCAATTTGCATTAAGCGCAATTGCTCGGCCTCATCTTTCATGCCCTCTTGCTCGTATCTTTCGATAACGGGCTGTAACCATGCCATCGCAAGCATCGGGTTTGCCCCGGCTGCGAGAGTTCTGAATGCTTCGCCGTATGTCTTTAGAACACGCTCGACATTTGCTGTGTCACCTTGCTTCTTATAGTGCCTCGCAAGCCTCTCCGCAGCAGCCTGCGCTCCGAAGGGATCGAAGTAGTTGGGTTCTCCAACCACCGAGAGTTTTGCCAGCATCGCCTCTAGGTCGGCGATGATTTGCGCCTCCTGCGCGTCCGAAATCAGTTTCTTTTCACCATAGAGATTGTCGAAAAGGAACACCCATATACCGATTAGCTTCGGTTGTAAGGTTGCTTGATAGAAGGAGAACATCGCATCCACGACTTTCTTGACGCGCTCAGTGTCCCCCACACTTCTCGCAAGATGAAGGGCACGAACGAGCCATTGGACGCCCTCGTTCTCCCACTTGTAGAAATGTCGATCTGTGGCGTCGGTATAGCCATCAATTGCTAAGAGAGCACACTTATAGTCCGGTTGACCGTTCGCAATCGGCTTTGCGAAATCCCATGCGGCATCGGCATACCGCGCCTTCATAACGGGATTTTTTACCTCGGACGCGCGGTGCTGCCAATGTGTAATGGTGTCAGTGTCGAGTTGCGTAATATCGGGGTTGCGGACAACACTTTGTCCCTGTGTAAACTCGACCATCGGACGGAAGTACGTGCCCCATACACTCTCTCCGTCGCCGCCTTCGCCAAAGAAGAACACGCTGTACTCGGAGATATACGCTTTCCAGTCTTCCTCGCTAAGATCGCCATGCTTAGCCCGCTCATTCGACAGGGACTCGGCGATTTCGAGTTCGCTGTGGGCATCTGTCTTTTCGTTGAAGCCGTCAAGGATCACTTGAACCCAGGATGGGACGTTCATATCGATTTCTCCGTTGGGGATCGAACCGTTGCACCAAACCAAGTATGAATACGTTGACGGAATTTGCAACTACGATGGCTCTGGAGTTGCTTTATCGAAGAGAGCGTCCGAATTCCGCCGCTGACACCATTTTCATTGTGATGGCCTGCTCCAATCCACGCTCGGAATCGGACGCTTACCAAAGTCGAATCGCCGATGTCTTGATACATCCCAACTCAGACTCTCACCCGAGATTAGCCGCCTCATTGGTGAAACCGACGCGTCGTGCGAAGCCCGCATAGCAGAGACGTATGCCGTGTGGCTATCAGCTTCGGGTGAACTCCGGTATTCAGGTTCTCTCCGAAGTCATCTCCGGTAAATTATGCGAGCAGTTGGGGCGGGGCGCTTAGAGGGTATCAAGTAGAGGATAGAAATAGCCTTGAGATATGAGAAGAGAAGGATCACAGAGCGCACGAAGAACAGCCGCCAGCGGCGGCTCGTGCGTGGGGATTTGCCGCGAAGAACGCCCCGGCGGGGCTGCGGCAAATCAGAACCAACAGTGGAAGAGATGAATTTGGGATACCGAACTCCCTACGCCAGCCTCCGCCAGCGGCTCCGGCCAGAGACGGCTTCGGGAGGTTCCACGGTCAGCCTACCCTGCGGTGCTGACCTCGTTTGGACCTATCGTGCGTCTCCGCCGCTTTCAACGCTTTAGCCCTGGTAACGTCCACTTCCGGGTGCGGCAGCTCCCATCCCGCCATGCCCTGCAACACGCGGTCGGCGTGCTTGATGGTGTTCACATGTCCATAGTGTTCCTCGATCATGTGGACGGAGGTTCCCATCTGCTCGGCAAGGAAATACACGTCCACGCCCTCCTGCAATCGGAGCGTGGCATAGGTATGCCGGAAGCAATAGGTGGAGCGCGGGACGCCCTGAGTGCCTTCGCGCAAATTCGCTTCATTTAGAAGGTCGGCAATCAGACTGGTGTAAAGAGACTTTGCAGGCTTGCCCGTGACGTTGGTAAAGACTCTATCCTCCGGTTCCGTGGCTTTAGAGATTGCGCGGATGCGTTCCAGATACTCTCCAACGCTCTTAGGTGCAACCAGCTTGCGCGACTTGCCCTTGCCCTGCACGAATAGGACGACAATCTCTCGTCCCTCGCGGTCTTTTGCAGGCATGATGTCGCGCCAGCGGAGGTTCTTCATCTCCGCTGGCCTCATGCCCGTATTGCAGGCAATCAAAATCATGTTGTAGGTGACGGTACGATACCAGATGCTTGAAGGCTTGTCGGCCTCACCAATCCACTTGCGACCTACGGTGTGGAGCTTGCGGTATTCCTCCAGCGTGAACTCATCCCGCCGCATCGTCTTGAGCTTCGGGCGCTCGTCGAAACGCTGGCTGGCGGGAACATAACGCTTCTTGATGGCATAATTCATCACAGCACCGAAGATGGACATTTCAAAGCGAATGGTGGAATCGCTGATGAAAGGAACCGTTCTTTCTTCGGAAGGTTTGACTTCAATCGGCTTCAAGACCCGGATGCCAAGCGTGTGCTGAACCTTCGTGCGGCGCTCGGCTTCGTTGTCCGCGAAGGTCTGGGCCATCTCTTCGCTTACTTCCCGGACGCCGTTGCGCTTGTTGCGCCCCGCGCCGTTCACCCGCCGCCATGCTGGGTAGCCGCCCCAAAGCTCATCCCCGATAAGGTGAACCTGCGTGAGCCTACATACCGATCTAGTGCGCCTTCGATGATGGCGCGAACCTTCTTGGGACGCGCCTTGCTGATCTCCGCTCGCTGCGCCCGCGCTTCCTGGGTTAGCAGATATTCTCTTCCCACTTCGCGGAAGGGGCGATTGAATACGGGAACGTCATGCTTGATGCGAAACCGGATGTCCGCGTCTTGATCGAAGGCGCGTTCCCGCGCCGCTTCTTTATCGGAGGTTTTGAGCGAAACCGTCTTGTAGCGGTCGGCCTTCGGCATCTTCATGCGGCAATACCACATGCGATGCTCCACGTCGCCGCGCCGGAAGATAATGAGGCCCGGCTTCAGTTCTTCTTTTTCGGTGACGAATGCCATAATTCGCCTCCATCGTTTGACTCGTTCTGTGCAGATTCCGTGTAGGATTTTTTTGTAAGTTGTTGATCCTTCGTATCTGTGCAGGACTTGTACAGAGAATATCAGAAACTTATCTCTTTTATTTATATTTATTTATGCTATATTTGTCATCCTGACCGTAGGCGCTTTTCAAACTCCCACTTGAATCCGTCATCCTGACCGTAGGCGTTTTCAAACTCCTACTTGAATCCGTCATCCTGACCGTAGGCGCTTTTCAGCCGGAGGGAAGGACCTGCTTTTGTCTTTGCTTTTGTCTTTGCTTTTGTCTTTGCTTTTGTCTTTGCTTTTGTCTTTGCTGTTGTCTTTGCTTTTGTCTTTGCTGTTGTCTTTGCTGTTGTCTTTGCTTTTGTCTTTGCTTTTGTCTTTGCCGTTGCCGGGTGCCCCCGGTCCCTCGCACTTGGGGACCGGGGATAAAACGACCCAAAATCACAAATATGCTAGCCTGAGTCTCACCATGAACTGGCGTTTCTCAGCAATGCTGCACATCCCCGGCGACGTCCGCGAGTCCATCGCCTTCTACGAGCGGGCATTCAGCGCCACCACAGGCTGGAGCACCCCTCCCGCAGAGGACATGGTCGCCCAGCTCCTCATACACGGAGCAGAGTTCTGGGTCCATCCGGAAGGTCAGGCCATCGGCAACCCCTCGCCAGCGCAACTAGGCGGAACCCCGGTGCGCCTGATGCTGATCGTGGACGACCCAGACGCCGTCTTCAATCAAGCCGTAGCGGCAGGCGCAGCAGTCCGCTCCCCCATGCAAAACCACGACTACGGCTGGCGCGACGGCTCAATCATGGATCCCTTCGGCCACCGCTGGGAAATCGGCAAGCCGCTCTAACCATCCGCTCTCCCACAAAAAACAGCACCGTCATACTGACCAAGGCTCGCCGTTCATAAGTCAGTGTTTTACTCGATGATGGTCGCACCACAAGGGTTCTAAACCCAGCCCACCGTTCCATCAGACAGCCAGAACAAAGAGCGAAACCCATCGGGTCCCGCTCTTTGTTGTGTTCGAAACACTCGAAGCTACCAGCCGTACGCGCCGTCTTTATGGAAAAACCCCGCGGTTGGGCCGTCTTCGCCGATCTGTGCATACTTTACGATCGCGATAGCGCCGTCGGCTGCCGTGCCTGGACCGCTGTGGTTGTTCAGGTCCGTGGCGACGTAGCCGGGGCAAACCGAGTTCACCTTCGCCTTTGTCTCCCGCAGTTCCCACGCCAGGTTCACTGTGAACATGTTCAGCGCTGCCTTTGACGCGTTGTAGCCGAGCGGTTTCACACCGTAGAACGGCGAATCCGGGTTCGTGTTGATCTCGAAAGAGCCGAGACCGCTGGAGACGTTCACGATGCGTGGTGAGGGCGCTGCCTTCAGCAGCGGAAGAAGCGGCTGCGTGAACTCCACCGTGCCGAAAAAGTTCGTGTTGAAGATGCGCTTCATCGTGTTGATGGAGGCCGTACTCGCAGGCGCATCGGAGCCTGTCATGTCGGCAACGCCAGCATTGTTTACCAGCACATCCAGGTGGCCAAATTCCTTCGAAATCTTCTCGGCGAGTGCTGTGGCGGTTTCGTGCGCGCGCTCCAAATCGACGTGTACGAATCGGACGTCCAGTGCTTCGGCGCGCAGCTTGGCCGCAGCTTCTTCGCCACGGGCCGCCTCACGTGCACCTAACAACACCGTAAAGCCGGCTTTGCCGAGCCCTCTTGCAACCTCAAACCCAATGCCCTTGTTCGCGCCCGTTACCAGAGCTACCTTTGCCATGCATTATCTCCTGTGCCGTTCCGGTTCTTAGATTCTTTTTCGCGCTGAAAGTTTCAGGCGACGCTCACCTGTCTAGGCAAGGGAAGAGCCTTCGCGGGGACGGCCGGTCAAACCAATGACTGTTGCTGCTGCCACCATGGCAAGCGCTAACCCCACCCCGAATTCTGCGCTGATGTACTTTGCCCAACCGGCATTCGCCGTCAGCGGATCGAAGATGCCCTGAATAAACGTGTTGTGGGTAGCGTGCAGAAGAACGCAGGGCCAAAGGCTGCCTGAGCGAAGTCGGAGGTAGCCTATGATGTCGGCGAACGCGGTCACCATGACCGTGAAGCACGCGAGAAAAAAGACTGGGTCGTGCTCGGCTTGAAGTCGGTCCAGAGGAGTTCCGGCACGTGCCATACGGCCCAGATCGCGCCTGAGATCGGCACGCGCCGTGAAAGCCGAACCGCTGCTGAAGTCGGGGAAACAGAGGTTTCTACCTCGCTATTTCGTGAAGCCAGGCCTCATGAGTCGCGTTCCCGTACCCCCACCAACATGCGCCCCGAAGATCACTCCAAATTCTTGTCAAGAGGTAAATCGAAAAATATTTTCTAACTCACTGATTCCAAAGGCCAAGATTTTTCGCGCAATTTGCACATCATTACCACCCTTTATGCTCCAATAGAAATAGCAGGAAAAATCCAGCCAGCTGAAGGCCCCGCAACCGCGGGGCCTTCCTGTTTTTCCCTTCTGTTTCCAAGGAGCTGCAAACATGCCGAACATCACCATCACCGTCGATGACCGCCTCTACCGCGCCGCCCGCATCCACGCCGTCAACCGCGACACCACACTTACTGAAATCGTCCGCCAGTACCTCAAGCACCTCGTCCACCAGGCAGGCGACTACAACTTCGCCCACATGGCCGAAGGAGATGTCACCTACGAACAGCGTGAGCACCTCGGAATCTTCCACCCCCAGCATATGCACCCCCTCCCCCCCATACCCACCAGAATCTGTGGTTCTGTGGCCTCCGAAGCGGAGAAAACAAATCCAACCCCACCCCCCTCCTCCCAATTTCACTGTGACAGTGAGCCCGCAAGCTGAACCAGAGGCCCCTCCCCTTAATTTCACTGCCACAGTGAAGCCACAAACGCGCTTTCTCCATCCCCATGTCTCTATGTCCCTGCTCCCTGCGTCCCTCGCCTTCCTGTAACCTGTCTCCGTGACCACTTCGCCCTTCGCGATCCTCAACTCGCAGCCACTCGACCACGAGCATTTCGCCGCCCACCGCGAGCTTGAAGCCAAACTCCGCTCCACCGTCCGCGGTGAAGTCAAATTCGACATGGGCTCCCGCGCCCTCTACGCAGCCGACGCCTCCAACTACCGCCAGCTCCCCATCGGAGTCATCACGCCCCGAGACGCCGCCGACGTAGAAGCCGCCCTCGCAGCCTGCCGCGCCGTCAACGCAGCCGTCCTCCCCCGCGGCGGCGGAACCAGCCTCGCCGGCCAATGCACCAACGTAGCCGTAGTCTTCGATTACTCGAAGCACATGAACCACCTCAACTCCATCGACCCGGCAGCCAGACTGGCCGTAGTCCAACCGGGCATAGTCCTCGACCGCCTCCGCGAAGCCGCCGAAGAGCACCACCTCACTTACGCACCCGACCCCGCCACGCACTCCCGCTGCACACTCGGCGGAATGATGGGCAACAACAGTTGCGGCGTCCACGGCCTCCTCGGCGGAAAAACCGTAGACAACGTAGAGCGACTCGACATCCTCCTCTACGACGGCACCCGCCTCAACGTGGGCAAAACCAGCGAGGAAGAACTAGCCGCAAAAATCCGCAGCGGAGGCCGCGAAGGCGAAATCTACACCGGCCTCCAACGCATCCGCGACCAATACGCCAACCTCATCCGCGAAAAATTTCCCCGCATTCCCCGCCGAGTCTCCGGCTACAACCTCGACGAACTCCTCCCCGAAAACGGCTTCAACGTAGCCCGCGCCCTCATCGGCTCAGAAGGCACCTGCGCCAGCATCGTCTCCGCCACACTGAACCTCGTTGCCAGCCCGCCATACCGAGTCCTCACCGCACTAGGCTTTCCCGATGCCTTCCTCGCCGCCGACGCCGTCCCGCAAGCTTTGGAGCATTCCCCCATAGGCCTCGAAGGCATGGACGATCTGCTTCTCAGCTTCATGCAGCGCAAGAATCTAGCCGTAGAAAACCTGGGCCTGCTCCCCAAAGGCGGCGGCTTCCTGCTCGTGGAAATGGGCGCATGGACCCCCGAAGAAGCGCAGCAAAAAGCCGAAACCCTCGTCAAAGCAGCCCAAACCTGGCCCGTCGTCCCCTCATTCCGCATCTATAACGCCGACGAAGCCCGCCGCGTCTGGTCCGTTCGCGAGTCCGCCCTCGGAGCCACCGTGTTCGTTCCCGGCGAGCCCGAAGGATGGGAAGGATGGGAAGACGCCGGCATCCCACCCGAGCACCTCGGCGCCTACCTCCGCAAACTCACCACCCTCATGGCCGAATACGGCTACCGCAGCGCCCTCTACGGCCACTTCGGCCAGGGCTGCGTCCACCTCCGCATTAACTTCGACTTCCGCAGCGAAAAAGGCATCCGGGACTTCCGCGAATTCCTTGACCGCGCCACCGACCTCGTCATCAGCTTCGGCGGCTCCATCAGCGGCGAGCACGGCGACGGCCAGGCCCGCGCCGCCCTGCTCCCCAAGATGTTCGGCCCCGAGCTAATGCAGGCCTTCCGCGACTTCAAAGCCCTCTTGGACCCCGCCAACCGCATGAATCCCGGCAAGCTCATAGACGCCGTACGCGTCTACGACCCCGCCGAAAACCTCCGCCACACACCGCAGCAGCCACACACCGCCGTCGAAACCCATTTCGCCTTCGCCCGCGACAACCACTCCCTCGAACACGCCACCGAGCGCTGCGTAGGCGTCGGAGCCTGCCGCAAGATGGAAAACGGCGTCATGTGCCCCAGCTATCGCGCCACCGGCGACGAACAGCACTCCACCCGCGGCCGCGCGCGCCTGCTCTGGGAGATGCTCGCCGGCGACCTTCGCTCGGAAGGCTTCCAGAGCCACGCCGTGCATGAAGCACTCGACCTATGCCTGAGTTGCAAAGCCTGCAAAACCGAGTGCCCGGTCCAGGTCGACATGGCGCAATACAAATCCGAATTCCTCGCCCAGCACTACAAAGGCAAACCGCACCCGCTCCGCCATTACATCTTCGGCTTCGCAGACAAGCTGGCCAAATGGGGATCCATCACTCCCACCCTAACCAACGCCATCCTCAACGGCCCCGTCACCAGCACCATCATCAAACGCATCGCAGGCATAGCAAAAGAGCGCGAACTCCCTCGCCTCGCACCCAAGCCCTACACAAACTCGCGCACAAATAGGAAACCGGGTGCCCCCGGTCCCTCGCAATTGGGGACCGGGGATCGCGATGCCGCAAACTCATCACAAACAGAGAAACGCATCCTCCTCTGGCCTGACACCTGGAACAACTACTACCATCCACAAACCCTGACCGCCGCCGAATCGTTACTCTCAGACGCAGGCTTCCAGGTTCAAACTGCCAAGAACCACATCTGCTGCGGACGTCCGCTCTATGACTTCGGCCTGCTCGACGCAGCAAAGCAATACCTCGCCCGCGTCCTCGATCAGCTCTCACCCGAAATCGAATCAGGCCACCCCTTCATCTTCCTCGAGCCAAGCTGCGCCAGCGTCTTCAAAGATGAGTTGCCCGAGCTCTTCCCCAACGATCCCCGCGCAAAAAAGCTAAGAGAAAACATCTGGCTGTTAGCCGACTGGCTCTCCGCCAAAGCACCGGACTCCGTAACAGGCAAACTCACCGGCAAGCGAGTTCTAATACACGGCCACTGCCATCACAAAGCAGTCTTCGGCGGACCAAAAACTGAGATCGCATTACTCCGCGCCGCCGGTGCAACAGTAGAACCGTTAGAAACCACCTGCTGCGGCATGGCCGGCCCCTTCGGCTTTGAAGCCGAAAAGTACGAAGTCTCAAAAATCATCGCAAATCTAGGCCTGCTAGGCCCCATAGAGTCCGCCACACAAGAAACCATCATCGTGGCCGACGGCTTCAGCTGCCGAGAGCAGATCGCCCAACTAGGCCACCGCGAAGCCATACACTTCGCCCAGGCACTAACGCAGACTCACAAAGACTGAAGCATGTGGCCTCCATCCTCACGACAGAAAGCCGTCAGGATGGAGCACAGAGTATCTCGCGTCTGTTACTCGCTCGGAGGGGGAGGCATTTTGCTCTTACCGTCCGCCAGCGAATAAGTGATGTTGATTTTTGTCTCGACCTCTACCGGTTCTCCGTTTAGCAAATAGGGTTTATAGGTCCACTGCTTCACCGCGTCCACCGCGGACTTCCGCAGCATCTCCGGCCCTGAGATGACGTCAATATCCGTCACTTCGCCGTCTTTGCGGATCACCGCATGCAACACCACCTTGCCCTGCACTCTATTCTTCTTGGCATCCGCAGGGTAGATCGGCGCCACCTTCTTCAGCACGTTGCCTTCCATTTCTCCTGGAGTCACCACAATCCGTTTCGACGTTTGGTCCTGGCCATTGCCATCGCTCGTCGCCTGTGCGTTCACATTCATGCTCAGCCCCAGCACGGCACAGCATGTCGCCATACCCAGCACGACACAAGCGCCCATCGCAGCCACGCGCCACACTCCGCCAATCGCACTTTGCTTCCCAGTCAGCTTCATAACTCTCCTCTCAAACAGGTTGGCATCGAAGATTCCGATGGCGTGACCAATAGCGGCAGGCTTTTTATCTACCAGCAGCGCCGCCAACCGCAGCAGCGACGATGCATATCGCTTTCTTCCGCATAGCTCTCCAGCCATCTCGTCGCAAACCATCTCACGGCTCTCCATCACCCGCGCCCGCGTCAGCCAGTAGATCGGGTGATAGCTCAGCGGCACGGAAAGCAGCTCATGTAGCACGTTTTTCAAAAAGTCGTTCCGGCGAATATGAGCAAACTCATGCGCAAGAATCGCCTCGATCTCCGTCTCCTTCAGGTCCGCAAGCATCCCAACAGGAAGCAGCACAACCTTACGCACAACGCCTGTCGTCACCGGACCAAAAATCCGTGAAGACAACGCGATGGATGCACCGCGCACTCCGAATCGCTCGCTGCATCGCGACCAGCTCCGCGCCGCTTCCCCGGCAAGTGAAACCTCTGTTGCTTTCCGGCAAACCCTCCGCAGATCAAGCCATCTCCATACAAACCTCATCACAAAATAAGCACATACTCCGCAATACAAAACAGCGATAACGCTAAGCAGCTCCGCAGGTAAATTAAGACTGTTCCCCACAGTGCCCGCACCCATGATCACGGTCACTCGCTCCGTGCCTGTTGCTGCCTCCTCTCCGGAAAACAGCCTGAGCCACATCCACTTCAATGGCGGCAACGCACAAGCAGGAAGCAGAACCTGAAGCAGAAGCGCCGCGGTCCACACGCGGTGCTCCGCATAAGCGCTCACTCGACGCATCAATCTCGCCGCCAGCCATCCAGCCAGGTACAAGATGGGAATTTGCCACAGTGAATTCAAGAGATAAGAAAGTACTCCGGACTCGATTCCGGTCACATAACCCGTCATCGCTTGCCTCTTTCTTCGCCATCAGCCTCTTCACGATGAAACCGCTCTGTAAGCTCAGCAAGCGTCTTTGCATCAAGCTGCCGGCTTTTCAACATGCTCATCACCAGCTCTTCGCTGGAACCGCCAAACATCCGATCAATCAAATCGCGCACACCCTGCCCCAATGCCTTGGCCTCCGTCACCTTCGCCTCATACACATAGGCGCGACCATCCAGCTCGCGTCGCAGCTTACCCTTGCGCTCCAAAATATTCAGCATCGTCTGCACAGTCGTGTAAGCCAGCTTGGAGTCGAGCTCGGCCTGCACTTCGTTCACGGTGCTCGCACCGCGCCGCCACAGCACCTGCATGATTTTCAGCTCGAGCTTGGTAAATGGTCCCTTGTCCGCGTTTTTCCTCACACTGTCTCCTAATGACTTAGGACTTTATGCCCATGAAAAGCCCGTGTCAACTAAAACTTTAGGACTTAGATAGAAAAATCGAACTGCAATCGACGCCTCGCCTGCACCTCAGGGATCATTCAGCGGCGCAGCGGTGCCATCTACTTCTGCTTGTCCTTATCTTTATCTTTGTCTTTGTCTTTATCTTTCTTATGAAAAATTCCGCTGATCGCATGCCCAGTTGCGGAGGCGACGCCTTTTGCTGTCTGGCTGATGATGATCTTTGCCGCTCCCTTTGTGTCCACTACAAAGACGGGGCGCTCCGCGATGCCTATGATCGTCACCGGAATATACCCTTTACCGCTGCCGACTGATGCCATCTTCGTCATTCCACCTGCTACCCCGCTTGTCGGATAGCTCTGTATAACGTAGTGAAGCTCACCGCTTGGGCTAACGGTTCCTGAGCCGGTTGAGTAGGCTACATCTGGAATATCCGACTCAATGTTCGTGGATGACGAGCCTGCCACCGTCGCCTTCGTATCACAGGCCATGCGGTGAATGGTGGTATCGGGCTTCGAGATGGCTTTGCCCGCGAATGCCGCCGTGGAGCCGAGTTGCTCACCCAGGTTGTAACCTACCAGCGTCGTATCCATCACCAGCACATGGCCTGCGGCAACCGGCGAAGTCAGCGGCCCGGTAACAGCGAAGTTAAGCGTCAGAGTGCCGCCCTGCAGGTGAGAGTTGAGCGGCAGACGCACGGCAGCCGATGGCAGCACTGCCTGAATGTCGTCCAGGGGCACATTGTTGCCAGTGAGACGAAGATTCGCCGTTGGTCCTTCTGGCTTGTTTTCAATGGTTCCCGTCATGTCAAACTTCGCCTTGCCAATGGCTACTTCACCCTGTGTAATCTTCATCTGCTCTGAGGCAATATCCACCGCCACCTGGTGATGAATGGAAATCACCTTCGGCGATGGCTTCCCCTTGGGAGCCAGGATCAGCGACGATCCGGTAAATGTGCCGTTAGCCAGCGCCGTGCTTCCATCCGACGTCAGCGTCTCATCCAGGTTTGCCTGCCCGCTGATTCCGCTTGCAGGGTCAATAAAACCATATGAGCTGATATTCATGTCGTGAATCGCCATGGCGATATCAAACGGAGTCGCAGCTACGTTTGAGGCGCGAATAGGTCCGGCCTTGCCCGTGATCGTGGCGTCTCCGCCTCCGGGCAGCTTGCTTGTAAGGTTGAAATGAAACTGCGATGTTGCAGAAAAATCCGTCACCTCCGCGTTGAAATCGTCGTAGACACGGGCCGCGCGCGACGAGTTGAGCTCTCCAACCGTCAGCTTTCCGTGCTCGATGCTGAACCGGCTCACATTCAGCGGCGGATGATTCACGCTTGCATCGGGATGAGAGGCCGTGCCCAGCGACGAGAAATTGTATGTGCCATCCGGTCCCTTCAGAAGGGTGATCTGAGGCTCCTCAATGATGATTTCGGTAACATTCAGCTCTCTTGAAAAGATCAGAGGCTTCAGTTCCACGCCGATCTTCACTGCCTTGGCCTGAAGAAATGCAGATGAGCTGAACGTGGGGTCGTCTGCAATCTCAATGTTGTCAGCAACAACCTTGCCCGAGAGAATCGACAGGCGCAGGTTGCCCACTTTCACCGCTCGACCCAGCCCCGCACTGGCCTTCGCCTCAAGTTCCGGTCTGAAACGGTTCACATCGATCAGGAAAGGCAATGCAGCCAGTATCAGCAGCACCGCTACGATGGATCCAACTGTAATCATCAGCCAGTGCTTTTTCATAGGGACATACCAGGTCCTTCCATTTGCACAAACGGAGAAGAAGCGCTCGCCTGCTTCCACAAACCTCCGCACCATACTACTTCAATACGATGCAGATAGCGTCGCAGCTACTGCCGGACCGCCACGAACAACTTCACTTTCACAATCCAATCACATGCAATGCGGTACCATCACATCAGGATCACGCCTATGTTCATCGTCGTCTGGCAGTTTGAAATCGCCGAAGAAAACATCGCCGCCTTTGAGGCCGCCTACGGCCCTGACGGCCCATGGTCGCAGCTCTTCAGCTCCTCTCCAGACTACAAAGGCACCGAGCTGCTCCGAGACGCCTACATCCACGGCAACTATCTCACCATTGACCGCTGGACCAGCGAAGCGGCTTTCCGCAGCTTCCGCAAAGAGCATGACGCAGCCTATGAAGCCCTCGACCGCCAGAGCGACGCACTCACCGCTCGCGAAACACGCGTAGGCGCTTACACGGTTTGATACCGTGGCGGCATTACGCCACAAGCTTGAACAGCAGTTTCAAAAGCTCTCCCAAAGGCATCACAGTCAGCAGCAGTGGAACCATGGGAAGCAGACTCGCCACCACAAGATGAAGCAATCCAATGGGGTCAATCGGAATGGGCTTCATCTTTTCAATAATGCTGAAGCTGTTTCCCAGATCAGCAAGGGATTGAATATCACCTGTGCCCAGCAAAGCGTCGCCTGCAGGATTTTCACCTTCAATCCATTTCCTGTGAAATGAGCCGGTATACTGTGTGGCCAACGTTCCATATTCATGCAGTCCATGGCGCTTCGTCTTTAGAAGAGTTCCTGCAAATAGCGCCAGCGGAGCCGCCACAACGATCAGGGCCAGCACCGCATAAGCCGCTATTGCCGGCGCAAAAATCTTCAAGGGAACTTTGTCGTACACAATGTCATTCGCCAGAACACCCGCGGCAGCAATCGAAAATGCGAACAGCAAAATCCCAAAGAAACGTTGTGTCTCACCCACAAAACCCAGGCCACCGGCCTCATCCGGGTGCGTCGGAAACAGCTGTAGATTCAGACTGCGAACACGCGCAAGAAACTGAAACCAGAGAAAGAGCCTCCACAGCCATCGCAACATCAGAAATTGCAGAAGAGGCATACAAAATCCAATCATCCACCATCCAGCCAGCGTGAGCACCCCGCCATGGTCTGTCTGAGTGGCGTACCAGGTGTCCACATGCACTGCAGTTTTGATGAACGAAAAAATCGACAGACAATAAGCAAGAACAGCAATCACGACTTCAGCAACAACGGAATCCCTCGCGTGCATTCCTTGGCCGACGAAATGGTCGAAACGCTCATAGTCCTTTTCGATCACCAGTCCTGAGGTGACGAAATGCAAGGCAGCGTCCGCGATCCGTGGTCCAAGAATATTCTCCGCCAGTATCAACAAAGGAACGGTGAGAAGAAATCGCGTGTAGGTGCTGAAATCGCGGATAAAGGGAACGGGTACATGCCCAAGTGCCCGTTGCTGAACCACCGCCAGCACCACCAGCGGCAACCACGTAATCAGCGCAGCCATAAGTGCTCGTCTTTTGATTCGAGCGCTCTTTTCCTTAATGAGACCAAAGCGCTTCTGAAGATTAAAAAACGGACCGCCTTCCATGAGCAGAAACGGTTGAGAAGGAATGCCAGCCTGATTCATATTTCCTCCGACCTTTGAAGATATCCACCATCAAAGAAGCCCGTTCTTCTGTTACTTCCCCATCATTGCCTGCACCTGCCGGTCGCCTTTCACTGCCTTCACAAGTTCTGCATGATCGAGTTCGGTCTGATTACCGTATGCCTCTGCCCAATCTGCAAGCGCGTCATCCAGCACTCCTGATTTACCGCAATACCCTGCAATGTGTGCCACATCTGCCACGCGAGCATGCGCTCGGGCCAGAATTGCGCCGCAGCTCCATGCATAAAAATTGAAAGAACTGCCGGTAAGCCACTCGATCGGAATCGAGCCTTTGAGATTCTTCATCTGCCGCACATAGAACGGGAGAGAGCCAATCTCCGTCCAACCTAACATCACATCGGTCGAAGCCTGAAGGACGCGTTGTCCGGTCACCACTCTCTGTCCCTGGTGAACCATCTCTCCCGGCAATGGAGCAACGAACGGCGCATGCGCCGGGACAATCGCTTCTTTCACCTGCAGGAACAAAGGATCATCATCTCCGTTGCCCAGTAACAGCACCAGGTAAGCGCGCGTACCAACACTGCCCACACCTACCACGCGATGCGCAACGTCGATAATCCTGTACCTCGTCAGCATAAACTGGCGCTCGCGGGGAAGAGTGGCTGCGTACTTCACCAGAGCCTCTTCCACAAGCCTGTGCGTCTTGGCGTCCACACGAGTCAATACGGGAGGATCTTCGCGAAATCTCCATTGTCCGCCGGTTTCCTTTTCGGCCACTTTACGAAGGAGAGCGATGTTCGTCTGCTGGCTGGCCTTTGCTAAAGATTTATTGATCACAGCCTGTGATTTTGCATCGATCTCTGTCAGAGGATTGGTGCGGCCTGGATAGGCATGCAGATACCAAGTATCAAGCACGCCCATAGTCTGCAAACGCATCAAATTCGTCCGATAGCCGCGCACACAGCGCTTCACAGCCTGATCGCGCTCGTATCTGCTGATACCGTTTTCGCGTGCAGCCAGGTTTACACTTGCCGTCAGCCGTTTCAGATCCCATTCCCACGGGCCAATGGTGGTCTCATCGAAGTCATTGATGTCGAAAACAATGTCTCTTTGCGGAGTGCCATAGAGCCCGAAGTTATTCAGGTGGGCATCCCCGTCAATCACTACATCAATGCCTGTTACGGGTGTCTTCCATAAGTCACGAGCCATCACAGCAGCGGCGCCTCGGTAAAACGCAAATGGCGAAGCCGTCATACGCGCCATACGCAGTGGGATTAAGTGCGGCTGCCGTCCCTTGTTAGTTTCCATCACGATTTCAACTGCGCCGGGATGCTCCGCATGACGCGACCAGGTACCGTGAGCTTCCCTTGGAACCTTGTTTCGAAGTTTCTTGCCTGCTGCGCGGCGTTCTTCCAGAGGCAACTCACCATGAAAGGGTGTCTGATCGCTATTCTTGGTTCGAAACTTCGGAGTCGACTTTGCAGTCGCTGTCGGTTTTCTTCGGATGGCACTTGGCACTTTCGTCCTCCAGAGGTCTTGGTCGCACTCGTGATTCGCCATGGAACTCAGCGCGATAGACCCGGGTAGAAACATTGAAATTCCAAATACTTGCGCCGGAAACTGTCAGAGTTGACAGGCACAATGTCGAGGCTGGGCATAGCGCACAATTTTACGGAAACGCAGTCCACCCAACCGGCGGCTCTTCCTGGACCATGCGGCTCTCTATCGCCTTCCTTTTTCCCAAGATGCCGAAATCTGCAGGAGCGGCGCCGGCAAAATAAAGTGTAGTGGGAAAACAGATCACACGCCATGAAATGTTGCCTGCCAAGACGCCTACAATTTGCGGCAGATTCACGACTTTAGAGGCAAATCCTGTCAGAGTTGACAGTATTCCTCCGCCCCCAAACTCCCTAGTCTTACTGGCACCGGCAGACGGAGACAATCGCTGCCGCGTTCGCCGGCAGTCTGCAGATGGGGCATTTCGCATACCTCACACCTGTTTCGAATGATGTTGACGAAACCGAGAACATGTAAGAGATTTGTAGCTCAACAAGTGTACGAGCACGATTTTGGCAGCCTGGAAGCGGGTGCCCGAAGTCAGAGTGCTGCGACAAGCTAAGGGTCAAGACGAGGAGATCGACATGAGCAGAATCGAAAATTGTAACCAGTTCAGCAAGACGAAGTGGGTCGGTAGCGCAGCGCTTACCATTCTGTGCCTTTTGACGCCCCTCACGCTCAAAGCGGCAGATAACGATTCAGAGGTTCAAAGAATCAAGGATGCGGGAGACGTTCTGAAAGAGCTGATGAATGGGCCCAGCGGTATTCCTCTCAGCGTTCTCAATAAGTCCGAGTGTGTCATCGTTCTGCCCTCCGTGAAAAAGGCCAGCTTCATCGTTGGCGCGCAATATGGCCGCGGAGTCATGACCTGCCGCAGCGGCGCGAACTTCACTGGCAGGTGGAGCGCTCCCATCATGATGCAGTCAAGCGGTGGAAGCTTTGGCTTACAGGCTGGCGGAGAAGCGACGGATTACGTAATCCTAGTCATGAATGACAAGGGCGCAAAGGCAGTGATGAAAGGTAAAGCCAAACTCGGTGCAGATGCCAGTGTTGCCGCCGGTCCGGTTGGCCGCACGGCAGAGGCTTCCACCAACGGGGCCATGAATGCGGAAATGCTTTCATACTCTCGCGCCCACGGCGTATTTGGCGGCGTGTCACTCTCCGGCACATCGCTCGGGCCTGACTCCGGTGCCAACGAGAAGATCTACGGAAAGAAAATCTCGGGCGAAGCGATTTGGGGCGGCGCGGTGAAAGCACCTGATTCAGCCGCAGTGCTCCTTGCAACGCTCAGGGCTAAATCGCCTGCCAACGTTTCTCGCGGCAAATAGCCTCTGGTAATAAGTACGACATGTAAGCGATACACGGCTGGTCAACTCATAATTTAGGAAAAATCACGCGGGCTTTGTCGAACGTTACCTCGCTCGACAGGGCCCGTCGTCTCTTCGGAACGACTATAAATTCATACTCCACCCCTGCTAAACCTCATAAGATGAGTGCGACAGGACAGCACGGAACACGTTGCGCAGTCCGCAGCCGGCAAGCTACAGGTATCGAAAAGCCTCCTGCATCCAACGCACAGGTACATCAACGATAACTTCGAGCCACAACGGAGATCTGAAAATGGCGAATACCGAAGAGAAACAAGCACCTTTCTCCTATGTTGAAGTTGCCGAGCAGAGACGACTGAACGAGGCTCGCGAAAAAGGTATTCCGTGGAAGAAGTGGGGCCCATATCTTAGTGAGCGGCAGTGGGGAACCGTCCGCGAGGACTACAGCAAGGACGGCAACGCCTGGGACTACTTCACCCACGACCAGGCCCGGTCACGCGCTTATCGCTGGGGCGAAGACGGTATGGCAGGCTTCAGTGATGACAAGCAGCTGCTCTGTTTCTGCCTCGCTCTGTGGAACGGCAAGGATCCAATTCTGAAGGAGCGCATGTTCGGTGTCACGAACAGCGAATCGAATCACGGCGAAGACGTAAAGGAATATTACTTCTACATTGACAGCACGCCGACGCACTCCTACATGAAGTACCTCTATAAGTATCCCCAGGCAGAGTACCCATATCGCGATCTCGTAGAGACCAATCGCAAACGCTCGCGCGAAGAGTTTGAATACGAGCTGCTGGATACCGGCATCTTCGATGAAGATCGTTACTTTGATGTATTCGTCGAATACGCTAAAGGCGAAGCCGAAGATACATTAGTGCGCGTCACGGTGCACAATCGCGGGCCAGAGGACGCCGAGATTCATCTCCTGCCCACATTGTGGTTCCGCAACAACTGGGCATGGGAACACGATGTACCCAAACCCGCACTAGATCAGGCTGATAAAACTAGCATCCACGCCAAACATGTAGATCTTGGGGAATACACACTTCAGTGCGAAGGCGCTGCGGAGCTGCTCTTCACTGAGAATGAATCCAACAACGAAAAGCTCTGGAACCAGCCCAATCCCACGCCGTACGTTAAGGACGCATTTCACCGTTATGTAGTCGCCGGTGAAACCGATGCGGTAAACCCGTCGCATACCGGAACAAAGGCAGCCGCACTCTATAAGCTTTCCGTCCCTGCAGGTGGCAGCAAGGCAGTGCGTTTACGACTGAGCGCAAAACCGGCGGGCTTCGCCGACTTCGACAAGGTGATTGAAACGCGCATAACAGAAGCAGACGAATTTTATGACCGCATCACCCCTGCCAACCTCAATGAAGATGAACGTCGTGTCCATCGCCAGGCGCTCGCCGGAATGTTGTGGTCAAAACAGTACTACTACTTCGATCTTGATCGCTGGCTCACTGAGCACAACGCGCATCCCTTCACAGGTTCGGGAAAAACGGATTGTAGAAACTCCGCTTGGTTCCACATGCTCAATAGCGATGTGATTTCGATGCCGGACAAATGGGAGTACCCGTGGTACGCCGCGTGGGATCTCGCATTTCACACCATCTCTCTCTCCCTTGTCGACTTCGATTTCGCAAAAGATCAGTTGCTCCTGATGCTGCGCAACCTCTACGCCCATCCCAACGGCCAGATTCCCGCCTATGAATGGAACTTCAGCGACGTGAATCCACCGGTTCACGCCTGGGCCACGCTCTTCCTCTTCCGGATTGAGACGGAATTGGGCCGCTCAGATTTCCGCTTCCTGGAGCGCTCCTTCCAGGGCCTGATGCTGAACTTCAACTGGTGGGCCAATCGCAAAGACCCGGAAGGACGCAATGTCTTTGCCGGCGGCTTCCTCGGGCTCGATAATATCGGCATCTTCGATCGCAGCTCGCCGCTGCCGACAGGCGGCTTCCTCGATCAGGCCGACGGCACCGCGTGGATGGCTTTCTATTGCCAATCAATGCTTGAGATCGCGCTCATCCTCACCGAGTACGATCCCATGTACGAAGAAATCGCCTATCGCTTCCTCGAGCATTTCATCTGGATCGCTTACGCCATGGATCGCATCGGCGGAGGCAAAGATGAGATGTGGGATTCCGAAGACGGATTCTTCTACGATCTTCTGCATCTGCCCAACGGCGGTACGAAGCAACTCAAGATCCGCTCCATGGTAGGATTGCTTCCACTCTGTGCATCCACCGTGCTTGAGCACGACACCCTGAAGAGTCATCCGCGAATCTTTGAGATGGTCAATCTATTCCGCAAACGCCATCCTGAAGTGATCGAGAAGATCGCCTCAGCTGAAGACCTCGCAAAAGGTGGTTTCATGGGGAGGCGTCTCCTCACAACATGCAACAGAACAAAGCTCGCCAGCGTTTTGAAATACATGCTCGACGAGAACGAGTTCTTCGGCCCCTATGGCATCCGCTCTCTATCGAAATATCATCTCGATCATCCATTCGCGATGAACGTCGGTGGCCAGGAATTCAAGGTGCAATATCTGCCGGCAGAATCGAACACGGCAATGTTCGGGGGCAACTCCAATTGGCGCGGCCCCGTCTGGATGCCCGTGAATGGCCTTATCATTCGCGGACTGTTACAGATGTATCCCTTCTATGGACCGGATTTTAAGGTCGAGTGTCCCACCGGCTCCGGCAACTACATGAATCTCTTTGAAGTCGCGAAAGAGATATCGACTAGGTTGTCGAAGATCTTCCTGCGTGACGAAAATGGAAAACGTCCAGTCTATGGCGGCTCTAAGAAGTTTCAGGAAGATCCGTACTGGAAGGATTACATCCTCTTCTATGAGTACTTCCACGGAGACAATGGCGCGGGCCTCGGAGCAAGCCATCAGACAGGCTGGACTGGCCTCATCGCTCGTAGCCTCGATCTCTTTTCGCGAATCAATCCGGAAGTCCTGCTGCAGAGACCCAAAGGGCTGATGGCCGATATGACGCGGGAACAAGTAGCCGGAGCAAAAGTGAAGTCGTAACTAATTCGGTCGCTTGAGCCAGCTATATTGCCACGCGACCGAAACATCCTGATAGGCTCCGCCAAACTCGGCATAGCTCACGCCTGAAATCATTGCCAGTCTTCAGCGCAGCGTCATAATGTCTCTATATCATTTTGCATTAGAGCAACAGGATGATCGTCGTCGATGAACTTGCAGAGCTATCCACATCTTACGGAAAGATGCGCACACACATCGTGCGCCCCGCCGCGCCAGGTCGTTATCCGGGCGTCATTCTATATTCCGAAATCTTCCAGATCACCGCCCCGGTCCATCGCATCGCCGCGCAGCTCGCAGGCCACGGCTACATCGTCGCCGCGCCGGAAATTTACCACGAATTTGAAGCCCCGGGCACCGTCCTGCAATACGATCAGGCTGGCTCCGACCGTGGCAACGCCCTGAAAACCACCAAAGAACTAGCCAGTTATGACGCCGATGCACGCTCCGTTCTCGACCATCTCAAGACCCGTCCCGATAGCACTGGCCAGCTTGGTGCAATCGGCATCTGCATCGGCGGTCATCTCGCATTCCGTGCCGCCTTTCAGCCCGATGTACGCGCCACAGTCTGCTTCTATGCCACTGATATTCATAAGCAGGGCCTGGGCAAAGGCGAGAAGGACGATTCACTTGCACGCGCCAATGAGATTCAAGGTGAGCTGCTCATGGTCTGGGGCCGGCAAGACCCACACATCCCGCTCGAAGGCCGCATGAAAATTCTCAACCGCCTCAACGAGGTAAACACGCGCCTCAGTTGGCACGAGGTAAATGGTGCTCACGCATTTTTACGCGATGAAGGTCCGCGCTACGATCCGGAACTGGCACGCAGTTGCTTCGGCCTCGCACTCGATCTCTTCCACCGCAAGCTTCACTTCGGCGACGATTCGACAACCACCGCCGTCTGAATCTTCGCTCAGAACCGGAAGAAGGTCTCCACGTCGATCACTCGATTCGCAGAACTATTCCCACCCGTGCTCGCCAGCGCAGTCGACTCGCCAAAAAGTGACGAACCCAGCACACCCACCGGCGGTGCATAATTTGGATGGTTAAGAATGTTCTGCGCGGAAACGCCAAAGCCCAGCGTGTACTTGCGCTCAATCGTTTTCTTCTCCGGCTTGGCAGGCGGCTTCGGCGCGGCAGTCGCATTCGCGGCATCGGCGGGCGGCTCAGGGTCTTCCGGCAGCGGCGGCCCAAAATTAAACCTGCGGCTCAGGCGCAAATTCACAATCAACAATCCCGGTCCTTTGCCATAATTGATCGGAATAATCTTCTGCCCCGCGATAGGATCGGCATCAAACGTCCCCCACTTCGTCACATAAACGCTCGGACGCGTGAGATCCGTAGCAAAAGTCGGCCGGTCATTAAACTGCGTATCGCCATTCAAATCCTCGCCCACCACAATATTGAACGGCGAACTCGACTGATACATAAGGAATGGATTAATCGAGAAGTGTCCCGGCAGCCTCGTATAACCGCCTAAAAATGCACGGTTGCGAATATCGTACGAAGCCCTTCCCCAATCCGCATGAATGTCGTACTGATTCGATGGAAAGCTGGTCAAGCCAGAGGTATCCGCAAGACCCTTGCTCAACGTGTAGTAACCGAACAACCCAAGGTTCTTCGCATGCACGTTCCCATTCAGGCTGAGCCGATTGCGCGCTGAGTCGCCCTGCGAGTTGTACTGGTAAATGTTTTCGTCAACATCCAAAGGTCGCTTCCCACTCGAAGGATCGTCGGGGTCGTAAGTTCCCGGCAGAGGCGCATTGATATTGCGCGTGACAAACAGATGATCTCCACGCGAGTAGAGATAGTTGACCGAAAGCGACACGTACTTCCCAATCGATTTATCCGCGCCCAGTCCTGCAATAAACAGATAGGGCGCGCGCAGTTTCGGATTGATGGAAAAAATCGTAGGCGCACTCTGCGAATCATTGCTGCTGCACTGCTGCGGAGGCGGCTTTTCAGCGCAAGTATCGGGATAAAAATCAGGATTGTTCACCACAATTGCAGTCTGCGTAACGCCATTCTGCCGCTCAGCCTGCAACAACCCGGACGACGTGAAGCGTTGAAAGAAGAATCCCGAACCGCCGCGAATCACGGCCATCGGAGGCTTGTTCGCTCCACCCGGAACCGACCATGAAATCCCAAGCCTCGGTCCAAAGTCAGCATGATCATGCATACCCGACTGCGTCTCAAAGCGCAGCCCGGGGCTTACAATCACGCTCGGAATCACTTTCCAGTTATCCTCGGCAAAAATGCCCGCATCCGCCATACTCACCACGATGCCTGGATTACCGGTAGTCTGCGAATACAGACTCGCTCCTCCGCCCGCTGCCCGAATCTGCGCCGGTGTCAGGTTGTTCGCAATGCCTTGCTCAGTAATCTGGTACGTCGAAAGCGAAGCAAAGGTAAATTGCCCGTTGTAATTCGCTGTCGAGTAATTCGAGTCGCGAATCACGCGCAGCCGCCCGCCAACAGTCACATCATGCTCGCCATGATTCACGCGCAGCACATCCTGAAACTCGTAGTGATCCTGCGCATCGCGCTGGATGCCGGTATTGTTGCCCCCGCCCGTAAAAGCGCCCTGCACCACCAGCGTCGTATCCGTCGACTGCGGAGTCTGATTGTTGCGATCGCGAATGTACTGAAACCGCACCTCGTTCAGAATCTTGTCGCTCCACGCCTGCGAGTCCGTAACCTGCAGCACCTGCTCCGTCTGCGTGCTGTCAAACGCCTGGGAAGCAAGCTGGAACTGTCCCACACCGGAGTTCTGAGCCGTGCTGCGATCCAGCATGTACCGCACGCTGAAGGTATGCACCTTGCCCCATTGCCAATCGAATCGCGGTGTCAGATACAGCCCGGAGTTCGGCGTGCTGACAGCCTGGGTGAATGTTTCCGGCATGAGCGTGGCGTCATTCAGGATCTCCGCATTCACAACAGAAACATTAATCGCCTGCCGGTGCCAAAGGCTGAAGAAGTAGGAAGCATTCTTGTTCAGCGGCCCGTTCACATCGCTGTCCAGTTGGTACATGTAATACGGCGGCTGCGATTGCACAAAAGGATTCTGCGCATTCCACGGTGAATCGTTGCCCTGCATCCAGTACTCGGCATGCAGCTTGTCCGCGCCCGGCTTGGTGAGAATCTCAATTCGTCCAAATCCCAATGAGTCATACTGCGCGGAGTAAGGATTCTGATTGATGCGAATCTCGCGGATCGCGGACTTAGGCGGCAGCTTCGAAGCGCTGAATCCATCCACATAAAACTGCGTGCCCGTCTCTGCATCGGCTCCGGCCATCCCTTGCAACTGAGTGGAAAGCTCGTCAGGATCATCGGAGAGAGAGCGCAGATCTTCGCCCTTCAACACAATCGCGCCGCCGTTTTTCTCCGGGCTCGCATCCAGCGTATCGGCGGAAACCACTACAGACTGCTGATCAGTCTCAATCGCCAGCGTCATCGTAACCGTAGTCACAGCACCCGCCGCCACGCGCACGCCTTCTTTGTGAGCCGGGTGAAAATTCGGCGCCTGCGCCTCTATGACATACACACCCGCCGCAAGCCCCGAAAGCACAAAATGCCCCACCGCATCCGAGGTCGCCTTGATGGGTGCATGACCCACGCGCGTCGCAGTTACAGCCGCTTGCGGAATCACCGCGCCGGTAGGATCGGCCACCACGCCGCTGATGCTGCCAGGCGCACCCAGACTCGCACTTTGAGCGCAGACCAGGCACGCAATCGGCGCAAAGAAAACCACAACGACAAACAAACGAATACGACTGCAGAGAGAAAAGCAAAAATTAAGCACAAAAATACCGTCTGCTCAGTTGAGCGAATGAAAGACTGAAGCCATCTGTACGACGTAAAAAACAAAGAAGGGCCAGGAACAAACCACCGCACCTCTAACCCAAGGCGCAGCAACACAGTTCCATCTATGAGACGGATGAAATGGCCCTTTCGCTCTATAAAAAGTTATCGGTGGTCCGGATTACGCGTTCCAGGCGATTACATCGGCGCGCGATCTCCAAAGAGTGACTGCGGCATGGCATGGAGCGTCAATCCCAGCGCCGCCAGCACCGCCACAAAGTAGAGCCAGCTTCCCCAGTCGCTCTGCTGCGGCTTGTCTTTTGTGTAGAGCCGCCAGCACACGCCCAGCACAATGAGAAAGAAGATGCCTTCGCCGGTGTAAAGCCATAGCGCAAGAACCGCCGCGAGCAGTCCCGCGCGCTCCACCATGCCCAGCGAGTTGGCAGCTTGGCCGCCGTCCAATGTCCAGATGGGGATCAGATTCAGCAGATTGATTATGCAGCCGGTGCGCGCCAGCGCCGCCCAGAACAAATCATGGGTCTGCGTGTAAAGCAAGAAGCAGACCGCCGCGGTAATCCATCCCGCAAGCGGCCCGGCAAGGCTGATCTGCGCAATCTGCCGCTTCGTGACGCCCAGGTTCTGCCAGCGCACATACGCGCCCAGCCCGGGCAGAAAGACCGGCATATCCGCCGGCAACCCTCTGCGCTTGATGTCGATGTAATGACCCAGCTCATGGATCAGGATCGACACCGCAAAGCCCACGCCAAAGCGCCAGCCGAAAAGAAGAGCGTAGATCCAGATAAACGCAAAAAAGCTGAACAGAAATTTCAGCTTGAATATGGCAAGCAGCAGCCCTTTGCTTTTCACCAGCAGAACAGCAAGCGGAGCCAGCGGACCAAGCCTGCGCGCCCACGCCGGGCGAGCCTTAGCCTCCAACTGGGGCTGTGCCGCATGAGCCACCTCTAGCGCTCGCAGCCGCTCCTTCACCCATAACGCCTGCTTGGAATCTGGCGGCAACAGTGCAAGCGAACTGTTCCACACCTCGCGCGCCTCCGGAAAGCGCTTGCCCGTTTCAAGAGCCTGCGCCTGCTGCGCCATCTCATTCAGCGCGTTTCCATGCACCAGCGCAAAGCAAGCCGGACATGCCAATGCGCCCGCCGCCAGCGGCTGCCCGCAGTTCGGGCAATTTTCAGGGTTCATATGCGTCAGGGCGGGCAAGCGAAGCCTATGCGGTTACGGAGTAGGGGCCATCCACCTCGAGCGGTTTGGCCCGCGTAAGCTGAAACGCAATCCGAAGCCCGATAAAGAGAATGAACAACCGGATTACACCGGAGACGGGATTCTGAAACTCCAGAAATGGCGAGGCCAGCCCGGCAAGCAAAAGCTGCAGCAGCAGTTGCCCCACATTGATCTTCGTTGCGGGCTGTGTGTGCGCTGGGTCTTGATTGTTAGATCCGGATTTGGCATCGTCCGGAAATGGATTTGCGGCCTCTTGCTCCTTTTGGCGCTGCGTAGCTTGCTGCCTGTGCTTCACCACGTATGCAATACCAATCGGCACCGCAGCCATCGAGATAGCCGCGTAGGTCAGCAGCACTGCGGCAACCTGGTAGCGCAACCCGCCCATGCCGTTCGAGCCTTTCATGATCGCCTTGCCCACCAGCCAGCCCACCCCAAGTGCGATGTACCCGAAGTAAAAATTGGTGACAATAGTGAAAGTCGCGTAGAGAATCAAACCCACCAGCGCCGCACCAATCCCCAGCATTAGCCCACGCGCAAAGGCCACATGGCTGTCCTTCGGCTGACCTTCTTTGGCCTGCCCAGCGCATGTGCCGCACGCCATCAGGTTGTTCACCCGGTAATACTCGCCTGAGATGAAGTTTCCGCAGATCCCGCAGCGCTCGCTCGATGGGATATGGCTGTATTCAGCCGTGGCAAACTGCGGGACACTAGCCTGCAGCGCAGGCGGATTCATTAATTCAGAATCATCGATTGGCATCTTGCATCGGAGTTTACCAGAATCTCCGCTGCATCATTGCGAAAAATCGTTGACTCGCTGAGCCCTGCTCCGCGCGGTAAAAGTGGCTTAATTTTGCGGCTTCTGCGGCTGGGCTGATCCCGTGGACGCGCCAGATCCACTACCCTGCTGCGTCGTCGTTGCGGGCTTCGCCGCAGGCTTTTTCTTCACAGCAGGCTTCTTCGCTGGAGCCGGGCAAACCGGCGCAGGCGTCGTCGCGCTTACCTGCGTCAGGTGCGCAACCGTCTCCTGTTGCGCCTTGATCTTCGTCTCCAGATCACCAATATGCGTCTGCTGGGCCGCCGCCCCCTGTTCCAGCCGATCATACAGACCACGGTTAGCCGCTGCCAGGCTATTCAAAGCATCCTGCATCTTCGCCGCCTGATCCGCCGGAGCCGCAATACGAGCCGCATCCAGCAGGCGCAGCGACACATCGTAGACGGCAGCAAAATCTCGTACCAGCGGCAGCGCCGCCCCAATGCGCGTCGGTGCCGCATCGGCATCCCTCAGCAGGTCCGGAACCTTATTGTTCAGGTTATCCATGATCGAGCTGACATCATGCTCAGCCTCAGCGCGCACACTGCCGCCCTTCCACTTGTCCAGCCGCAGGCCCATCAATGTATCGCGCAGCCCGCCCAGCGGTGGCTTCAGTAAGTCGGTATAAGAGCCTGGCGCCGGCGCGGCTGCAGGCGCCGGCGCGGCAACCTGTGCAGGTTGCGCCATCGCCAGAGGTGCTATCCACAGAGAGAGTGCCGAGAAAGAAAGCACAGCAGTGCGAAGAAAGGACATGAAAGTAACTCCCGCAACCATATAAATAGGTTTATCCGCCGTTAACCCAGCGATATATCAACACTTAGATGAGTTTGCGAGCAACATGGTTGCGAGTTGCCAAAACTTTAGCGCGTAATCTTTCCTTATACAATGACCTTCGGGCCCTACTTCGCCCTGAAGAAAGCTGACATCGCATGATAAATTTGCAAGGAAGAATCGCGCTCGTCACCGGCGCATCGCAGGGAATCGGCCGCGCAGTGGCCCTCGAACTCGCCCGCCTCGGTGCAACCGTGGCTCTCGCCGCACGCAACGAATCCAAACTCGCCGAAGCCGTCGCGGAAATTGCAGCCGCCGGAGGCCAGGCAGCCGCGTTCTCGCTCGACCTTGCCAGCGAAGACTCCATAAAATCCGGCGCAAAAGCCATTCTCGAGCGCTTCGGCAAGGTCGAAATTCTCGTCAACAACGCCGGCATCACCCGCGACACACTCGTCCTGCGCATGAAGCGCGACGACTGGGATTCTGTTCTCACCACCAACCTTACCGGCGCATTCCTGCTCACCCAGGCCGTGCTTAGCCCCATGCTCCGCAATCGCTGGGGCCGCATCGTCAACATCACCTCGGTCGTCGGTCGCACCGGCCAGGCTGGTCAGGTCAACTACGCCGCATCCAAGGCCGGACTCATCGGCATGACCCGCTCACTGGCACGCGAGGTAGCCTCCCGCGGCATCACTGTAAACGCAGTCGCCCCCGGTTATATTGAAACCGCCATGACCTCGGTGCTCGATGAAAAAGTCCGCGAAGCCATGCTCGCGCAAATCCCGCTCAACCGCGCCGGCACCGACAAGGAAATCGCGCAGTCCGTAGCCTTTCTCGCTTCAGACGCAGCAGCTTACATCACCGGCCACGTCCTCGACGTCAACGGCGGCATGTTCATGGGAGCATAGGCGAACCGTCGCATAAACGGTTCGCCCGCAAGGCTTATTTGCCGGTTGCCTTCGTGTGCTGAATCACGATCTTCGTCTTATGTCCGACCTCAGCGCTATCGGCCGTCAAAGTCACCAGCACGGTATCGTTGTTGCCGATCTTCTTTGACAGCACTGCGGTCGATCCCGCGCCAAAGTCCGTGCCGTTGCTACCGAACTTGTCCTTGTAGAACGCCTCCACCTGCGCCACGCTGTCTGACGAAGAGAAGAGAGCTGTAACAATCGTGCCCGAAGGCATGCTTAGCTTTGATCCGCCCTTTTCCGCCTTTGCGCCAGGATAAACATCCACACCCAGCTCGTCCGGCGTGAAAGTTGTATCGTCGCCGGTCGTCATCGTCCCTGCTCCCGGAATGTTCAGCGTGGTCTTGCCGTTTTCAGAGTGCGCAATCGAGTGGGCAAGGCGATAGCAGCCATACGCCACCACACCAATACCGAGAACCACCACCAGGGCAATAACGCCAAGAACAATCAGGATAATCTTGAGTGCGCCGCCGGATTTCGGGGCAGGCGCGGGTACGGGTGTAGGTGTCGACAAAGTCTTTCTCCTCCTTCGGCTTTCCATAGTGCTTCGAACTTCCGAAGCGCATCATTCCGGGGGAACAAACTCGCAGCCACTATACCGCAAGAGCCTTGGAATCCACGCCTGAATTCTTCGCTGCAAAAGAAAAGGGCGTCCGCGATAACGAACGCCCTCAAGAAGACACCCTGTCAGAACGAGGAGTTAGTTGCCTCCCGTAAACATCCGGAAGATCCAGAAGAGCAGGCCGGAGAGCAGCGCAGCCGCGGGCAGCGTAAACACCCACGCCGCTGCAATATTGCGAATCGTCGATAGCTGCAAACCGCTCTTGTTCGCCGCCATCGTACCCGCAATGCCAGAACTCAGCACGTGCGTGGTACTCACAGGCAAACCTCCAAAGTCAGCAAGAGCAATCGTCGATGCAGCCATAAGCTCAGCAACGGCACCCTGCCCGTAGGTCAGGTGCTCCTTGCCAATCTTCTCGCCCACCGTCACCACAATGCGCTTCCAGCCCACCATCGTGCCCAGGCCCAGCGCCAGAGCCACAGCCACCTTTACCCATGTCGGAATAAACTTGGTCGCCGTGTCCAGCTTTTTCTTGTAGTTGTCCAGGCCCGCCTGCTCATCCTTGCCAAAGCTGACCGCGTGGTTCTTGGCCATCACTCGCAGCGTCTCGCTCGTGACATAAAACCCGTTGCGCACGTTGGTCTGCTGGTTGGCCGGAACGCTTTTGTAATCGCCATAAGCGTTCACATCGCCTTCCAGGTTCTGGACTTCCATCCGCAGCGCCGTCAGCGTCGTAGGGGTAAACTTCTTGGTCTTCAGGTAATCCGTCAGCTCAGCTGCAGGATCGCCCACCGTCGCATTCTTGTCCGAATGGTTATCAAGAATTGAAACCGCCCGCTCGCTTGCGGCAATGAAATCCTGAATATCCCGCCCGGTCACTGCGTGGTTCAGTGCATACGCCGTCGGCACCGTGCCGATCAGGATCAGCATGATCAGGCCCATACCCTTCTGGCCATCATTCGATCCGTGGAAGAAGCTGACCAGTGTGCACGTAATCACCAGCAGAATACGAATCGGGAAGGGCGGTGGCGTATTGTCCTTCGGAGACTCATAAAGTTCAGGGTACTTGACGGTCGCTTTCGAAACCAGAAAGAGCAGATACGCGCCGACAAAACCCACGACAGGCGAAAGCAGAAGCGTCCAACCCACCTTGCTCGCCTGGGCCCAGTCCACGCCTGAGGTTCCGCTTCCTCCGCTCAAAAGCTGGTTCGCCAGGCCCACGCCGATGATCGAGCCGGTCATAGTGTGCGTGCTCGATGCAGGTAATCCCAGCCACCACGTACCCAGGTTCCAGAGAATCGCCGCAATCAGCAGGGCAAAGACCATCGCAAATCCCGCGCCCGAGCTCACCTTCAAAATCAGCTCCACAGGCAAGAGCGTAATGATCGTAAAAGCCACCGTGCCCGCAGACGTCAACACGCCGACCAGGTTGCACAAGCCGCTCCACACCACCGCAATATTCGGCTCAAGGGAGTGCGTGTAAATGACCGTTGCCACAGCGTTTGCCGTGTCATGGAAGCCGTTCACAAATTCGAAGGCAAGCGCGATAAACAGCGCGGTTCCCAGCAAGAGATAGGGCCAGGTGCTGCCCAGGGTCACATTGCCCAGGTCACCTGCAATATGAAAGCCCACATAGCCGAGCCCGCCGACAAGCGCAATCAAAATAATGACAATGCTCAGCCAGGCTGGCGATTTCTTCATCTTGTGGTCGAGCAGTGATCCGCCCTGCGGCGCGGCTCCCGCGGTTGTAGCGAGGTCTGACATGTAGGGGCTCCCTTGGATTTGGTTCGTTCCGTATACGTGCGCGGGGAAACATTATCGGAACAGCCAAGGAGTACACCATCAAGATGAATGGGAAATGAATTCAAGACAGCCAATGAAAATGGGAATTACATACTTGAGTCCCTTGGAGAGAAATGAAACAAGTTAGCGTCCTTTTCGCCCGCACAGATAGCGTCTACAAGACGCTGCCGGGTTGCGACGTTTGGGACGCGGAGAGGGATGCGAGGAGATGGCCGGGCGGTTCGCCAGTGGTTGCCCATCCGCCGTGCAGGGCTTGGGGAAGGCTCAGGCACTTCGCGCGGCCAGTAGCCGGAGAGATTGAATTGGCAACTTGGGCCGTCGATCAGATCAGGAAGTTCGGCGGCGTCCTAGAACATCCCAAAGGGTCGCGTTTATGGGTCTCACGGCTACCGTATCCAGGCGAGATTGATGAATTTGGGGGATGGACGCTGCCGATCTTGCAGTTTTGGTTCGGGCATCGCTGCGAAAAAGCCACTTGGCTTTACATCGTCGGTGTGAAGCCAGAGAACATCCCACCGATTCCGTTTGTCCTGGGAGACGCGACGCATGTTATCCAGAGTCGGAAGCGTTCAGATCGTCGACCGCACGTTCCAAAGCCAGAGCGAGAGCATACACCGCGCCAACTCGCTGAATGGCTTGTTGAGCTGGCGCGGCACGCAAAAGGGGACTCATGTATATAAGTCCCATGAAAATCCAGCGGATTAACGTGGCTGCGTATTGCGCTCAAACCAGGCAGCCAACTCTTCTTCCGAAACCTCTCCAGCGGCGAGGCCCCAGAAGGTCAGTACGCGTTCTTCCTTCGTTGCAGTTAGAACCAAGCCATTACGCAGAAGGAACGTTAGCGCAACGATAAATGCTGTCCGTTTGTTGCCATCCACAAAAGGACGATTGTCAACGATTCCCTTTGCATATCCAGCCGCAAGCCGGGCAAGCGAAGGGGCGTGCTCCGCATAGGCAAAGAGGTTCTTAGGTCGCGCGAGCGCGGATTCAGGCAAGCCCAGGTCCCGCACGCCGCCCGGACCGCCGTGAAATGTGATTGCTTCTTCATGCATCGCCAGAGCTGCGTCCAGGCGAATCCAGATAGGCTCAATCATTCGGCAAGTCTCTGCAGAACATCGCGATTCTGCCGCATGACCTCCCGTGCCGCCTCCATCTGGGCAGCAAATTCCTCGTCATACGGAGTGAATGCAAAACCTTTTTCCGTCCGAGTGAAAAACAGAGTGTCGCCCTGTCCTACGTTAAGGTCGGAGAGCACTTCTTTGGGAAGAATGACACCGTTGGAGTTGCCAATCGGAATGATCTTGACGGCTGTGACTTTGGGGCTCGTTGCCATAAAACCTCCGGCATCAGTAATAACTGAAATCATAACAAAAGTAGTACTTTTGTTATAACTCGGACCTACCTCCAGTCATCCCTCGCCGCAACAGCCTCATTCATAACGGCTTCAAAGCCCGTATTCTTCTTCACGAAGATCTCGCTGAAAGCCTTATCCTGTCGCAACAGAATCGCCTGCAGCCGCACCAGTTCCAGCAGCGCCAAAAAGGCCGCCACCAGCGCCCGTTCGCTCTTCGAATGGCTCAAAAGCTTCCGTAGAGCCACCGGCCGGTCCTCCATCGTCAGTCGCCGGGTCAGGAACTGAATCATCTGGCCCACCGTCACGGAATCCTCTTCGACATTGAAAACAGGCCGCTTACGCACCCGCTCCAGAATCTGCTGAAAGATTCGAACCAGGTCCGTAGTATCGGCAGCAATCTCAGGCTCAGCCTCGGCGTCGTCCTTGAACTCCCGCACGCCAGGATTGGTCCACGCCGCAGCCTCCAGCATCTGCTTCTGTTGCAGCATCTGTGCTGCGTTCTTAAACCGCTCATGCTCCAGCAGCCGTTCCACCAGCTCGCGCCGCGGGTCTTCTACCGCATCCTCCGGTCCCGCCGGCATGCGCGGCAGCAGCATCTTGCTCTTAATGTGAATCAGCAGTGAAGCCGTATAGATAAACTCCCCGGCCACATCCACATCGCTGGCCTTCAACTGGTTCACATAAGCCAGAAACTGCGCTGTAATCGTCGCAATCGGAATGTCGTAAATATCAATATCCTGCTTGCGGATCAGGTCCAGCAGCAGGTCCAGCGGGCCGTCATAAACCTGGCCCACAATCACGTCAAAAGGAGAAAACTTCTCCTCCTCGGACCTCTTCGCCGCATCCTTCTTAGGTCCGTCTTTCTTGACTTTGGCCGCCTTCTCCGCCGGCGCAGGAGGCGACGTCAGCACCAGCTCAGGTGCCTGCGTTTCAACAGAATTTTGTTCCGGCGCAACCTGTTCCGTTTCAGCCGGCTTGGGGGATTCATCCGTCACTGCATCAACCTCTTGCCGGCGCGGCGTCCAGCTTCATCGCTGCCCGAACCTCTTCCATCGTCTGCTGAGCGCGAGCAGCCGCGCGCGCATTTCCATCGTTAAGAATCTCCGTAACATCGGATGGCGAAAAACCCGCCCGCCGCTCCTGAATAGGATTCAGCACCTGCACCAGCGCATCCGCAGCCCAGCCTTTGCACTCAATGCAACCGATTCCCGCGCTGCGGCAGCCCTCGTACACCTTCACCAGCGTCTCCGCCGAAGAAAATATCTTGTGCAGGTCGCCCACAGGACACTTATCCGGATCACCGGGATCGCTTCGTCGCACTCGCGCCGGGTCCGTCACCATGCCTTTCAGCTTCTTACGTACCTCCGGCTCCGGGTCCGTGAGCTGAATGGTATTCCCATAACTCTTCGACATCTTCCGCCCATCGGTACCAAGCAGCTTGGGCGACGGCGTAAGCAGAACCTGAGGCTCTGGAAGAACCTCTTCGCCGTTCAGTTTATAAAAGTGATTAAATCGCCGCGCGACCTCTCGGGTCAGTTCCACATGTGCCACCTGGTCCTGTCCGACGGGCACAAACTGTGGCTGATACAGCAGAATATCCGCCGACTGCAGCAACGGATATCCAAGAAAACCGTAAGTCGTCAGGTCCTTTTCCGCCAGATTTTCCTGCTGTTCTTTGTATGTCGGCACACGCTCCAGCCATCCCAGAGACGTAATCATGCTCAACGCCAGAAACAGATCCGAATGTTGGTGCACCTTGCTTTGCACAAAGATCACGGAACGCGCAGGATCGAGACCTGCGCCGAGAAAATCCAGCGCCAGCTCCTCGATATTCGAAAGCACATTGGATGTGTCCGCGTAATCCGTCGTCAGCGCGTGCCAATCGGCGATAAAGAAATAGCACTCGTACAGATTCGAGTCCTGCAACTTGACCCAATTGGCCAGCGCGCCCAGATAGTTCCCCAGGTGCGCTTTGCCCGTCGGGCGCATTCCACTTAAAACGCGTGGCTTCTCAGCTGTTTCTTGAACTGGCATGTTGCTTTCTTTAAGCAAGAATAACGCCGTTTTCGGCTCAATTCATTGTATCGGTCCAGCCACACTCCGCCGCTTTATCGTCCCGGCAAGCTGTACAGAATGCCGAAAATCACAGACAGCGAAGGTCCCATCAGCAACGGGAGCAGAAACCACCCCATCAAAAGCATCACCAGCATGCTCGCAATACCGCTAACGTTGTCATACGCTCGCATCGCGTTGTAGGGCAGCATATTCCGCACAATCCGGCTGCCATCCAGCGGGGGAATCGGAAAAAGATTGAAGAAGAAAAGCGTCAGATTCAGCTCAATCGCAAGAATAGCCAGGATGACAATCGCTCCTAGGCTCGAGCTCAGCGCCGTCCCCTGAAAATTGCCTGAATTTGAGAACACCAGATCCCGTCCGCCCGGCACGCCAATCTCAATTCCCGCAAGCACAAGAAAAGCGACCAGAGTCAGCACCAGATTCGAAACCGGCCCAGCCAGCGTAGTCAGGTTGTCATCACGCACAATTTTCTTAAAGTTCCGCGTAATCACCGGCGTCGGCTTCGCCCATCCAAAGAGCACGCTGCTGCGAAAAACAAACAGCATCAATGCCGGATACAGCAGCGTTCCCATCGGATCAACATGGTACATCGGGTTCAAGGTAACGCGACCCTGCAAGCGAGCCGTCTGATCGCCCAGCCGGGAGGCCATCCACGCATGGGCGCACTCATGCACACTGAGCGAAAACACCAGCAGTACGAACTTAAACAGAGCAATAACAAGGTCAGTCTGCGACACGTGAGCTCCAAAATACCGGAAAGCTCAGGTTACCATCCGCGCCAGGAATTATTCAGCCCCGTCGACGGTCTAAACAAGTTAGCAGCACAATCATCAGCGCCATCAGGGCATCGCGCAGGACTACGCAGCCTACCGCTTCTCAGCAGGGAAGTCTCCAATAACCGCATTCGCAGGCACCTTATCTCCGCCCATCACAAACGCATTACTGCCGATGCGCGCATTCTCGCCAATCTCCGTTGGCGCAAGCGATATGTGATCCAGATCCTCCGGCGAAACCGTATGCGAGTAAACGCGCGCATACGATCCGAGCACCGCGCCTTTCCCAATCTTGATGCCGCCGCGGTCGTTCAGTAGCACTCCGTGCCGGATCACAACGTTATCGTCAATCGACAGGTTGTAGCCATACGTCAGCTCCACACCGTGATGAATGCGCACCCCCGTCCCCATGTGCGCAAAAATGTGCCGTCCCAGCATGCACCGGAACCGCAGCCCCAGCCAGTGATTCAGCCCCAACGGCGAGCGGTCGAACATCTTCCAGAACCACAGCAGCGGCTTCAGCGGAGTCCACTTCTCGCGGTCGATATCCGGAAAATGCCCCGCCTCAAGCGTCACATTCTCCGGGTCCAGCGTCAGCGACACCACATTCCCCGGCAGCTCACTCGTTAGAGTCAGGTTCAACTTTCCGCCATGCGGACGCCCCAGGTAAATCTGATAAAGCTGATCGCGAATAATCTCTGACCGCCGCTCCGACGAGCTGTGACGGGTAAACTCGTCATCGAGAAATGTAAGCCAGCGGCGATAAATCTCCTCAGCCTCAGGCGTAGGGTGCGGCGGCGCGGCAGCAGGTGCGGTAGTCGTCTCAGTGTTTCCCATAAGCAATAGGACGATAAATCACCACCCCGGGATGCAGCCAATCTCCAGGTCACCGCGTCCGCGGCGTTATCCTAGATAAGAGAATTCCATGTCTGAAGAAACCGTTCTGAAAACCGAAGAAGCCGCAGCCGCCACCGCTCCAGTAGCCACCATCGCCACCCTCGGCCAGCATGAAGGCCAGTCTGTCACCCTCAAAGGCTGGCTCTACAACCTCCGCGAAAGCGGCAAGCTGCTCTTCCCCATCTTCCGCGACGGCACAGGAACCGTTCAGGGCGTAGCCCACGTCAAGTCCGTCCCCGCTGAAGTCTTTGAAGCCCTCAAAGGCCTCACCCAGGAATCCAGCGTCATCGTCACCGGCAAAGTCCGCGCCGACAAGCGCGCCCCCGGCGGCTATGAGCTCGACGTCGAAAACATCCAGGTCATCCAGCGCGTCCCCGAGTCCGACCCCTTCCCTATCAGCCTCAAGGAGCACGGCGTCGACTTCCTCATGGAGCATCGCCATCTCTGGGTCCGCACGCCGCGCCAGTCCGCCATCCTCCGCATCCGCGCCGAAATCATGCGCGCCGCAGCCGAATACTTCGACCAGAACGGCTTCATCCGCACCGATCCGCCCATCCTCACCCCCGCAGCCTGCGAAGGCACCTCCACGCTCTTCCCCGTCGATTACTTCGGCGACCCGGCCTTCCTGACCCAATCCGGCCAGCTCTACATCGAGTCCACCGCCCTCGCCCTCGGCAAGGTCTACAGCTTCGGCCCCACCTTTCGCGCCGAGAAATCCAAGACCCGCCGCCATCTCACCGAGTTCTGGATGGTCGAACCCGAGGTAGCCTACTGCGATCTCAACGACCTCATGCAGCTCGCCGAAAACTACCTCTCGCACATCGTGCAGAGCGTAGTAAAAAACCGCGCACCAGAGCTGGAAGTCATCGGCCGCGACATAGAAAAACTCAAAGCAATCGTCCCGCCCTTCCCACGCCTGCGCTACGATGAAGCCGCAAAGATGCTCAACGAAGCCCACGCCAAAGGCGAGCTCGAGCATCCCTTCGAGTACGGCAATGACTTCGGCTCACCCGACGAAACCTGGCTGACGAAGCAGTTTGACAAGCCCGTCATGGTGCATCGCTACCCCGCCGCCGTCAAAGCCTTCTATATGGAGCCGGACCCGGAAGACCCAACCTACGCGCTCTGCCTCGACGTGCTCGCACCCGAAGGATACGGCGAAGTCATCGGAGGCTCGCAACGCGTCTCCAGCTACGATCTGCTCAAGAGCCGCATTGAAGCCCACAACCTGCCCCTCGAGTCCTTCCAGTGGTATCTCGACCTCCGCCGCTACGGCTCCGTCCCCCACGCCGGCTTCGGCATGGGCATTGAGCGCGTCGTAGCCTGGGTCTGCGGCCTCGATCACGTCCGCGAAACCATCCCCTTCGCCCGCACCCTCCACCGCATCTATCCGTAACCTTTCCGGTCTTCGCCCGTCCCCCCACAAAACTAGGTGCTGTGCCCCATCCATGCGGCGTTCTTTGCCGCATGGGTGGGATAACCCTCAGCCTGCCCCATATTTCGCGTCTACACTATGCACATTAGGGAGGATTCATGCCCACCTGCATCGCACTCCTGCGCGCAGTCAACGTCGGCGGAACCGGCAAACTCCCCATGGCCGACTTCCGCGCCCTCCTCGAAAATCTCGGCTACAAGCGCGTAGAAACCTACATCCAGAGCGGCAACGCAGTCTTTGAAACCACCGCCAGGCCAGAAAAAGTAGCCTCCGACATCGCCAAAGCCCTCGAAAAACTCCTCGGCGCCAATGTAGGCGTCATCGTCCGCACCACAGACCAGCTCAAGCGCCTCATAGACAGCAATCCCTACGCCACCGAAGCCGCAGCCAATGGAGCCCTCGTCCACGCCGCCTTCCTCGCCGGCCCCGCAGGCAAAGAAGCAGAGCCCGCGCTAGCCGCCATCGTAGCCAAATACCCCACCCGCCGCGACCGCTACGTCCTCGCCAGCGACACCATCTACTTTCACTTCCCAGACGGCGCAGGCGAAACCAAGTTCACCGGCAAAACCCTGGACAAAGCCATCGGCGTAATCGGCACCGGCCGCAACTGGAACACCATCCTCAAACTCTACGAAATGGCCAAAAGTAGAGAAGCTTAGCTAAACTTAGCTAAGCTAATCCATGCTACACTTCCCGCATGGAAGTCAACATCCATTACGCCAAAACCAATCTCTCTCAGCTTCTCATCAAAGCCGAGGCAGGCGAAGAGATCATCATTGCCCGCGCAGGCAAACCCGTCGTGCGCCTTGAGCTAGTACAGCCTAGCGAACAGCATGGGCCGCGGGCCGGAGTACCGAAAAACCTGGATGCCTTCTCGCCAGAGCTGAACGAGAGGATTGCCAGGTGGTTTAACGAAAGCCCGCTTCTTGACACCGGTCAGATGACGCGGCAGGAAAAAGCTGGCAAGAAATCACACAAGCATGGAAAACATAAGAAATAAACGCAAAGGCACGTCTATCCAAACAAAAAGCGGCGGCCGTCAGGCCGCCGCTTTCGGCTTGTACTTCCGTTCCGGTTAGAAATCCAGCTTCATACCCAGCTGTACCTGGCGCTGGCTGTAGACGAAGGTGGAATCCGCATTCGTGATCGCGCCGAAGCCCGACTGAGAAGTCAGACCGCTCGTTTGGCTGAACGGTTGATAGGTCAGCTTGCAAGCCTCCGCAGTGCCTGAAGCCGCACAGCTGCCAATCGAGTAAGCCGTTGAGTTCACGCTAGTCACATTCAGATGGTTGAGAAGATTGAAGGCCTCAGCCACAAGCTCCAGGTTAAAGCGCTCTGAGAAGCGAATATCCTTCTGCAACCGCGCATCTACCACAATCGTCGTGGGCTGCTGGAAGCTATTCCGTCCAAGCTGCAGCAGGTAACCGGAGTTTCCAGTACCCGAAAGCCCGGAACTGTATGCGCCGGTGATCGTGCCGCTCACCGCCGCCGAATACGGCAAGCCCTGTTGCACCTGCAGCATCGGGTTCAGATGCCAACCATCTTCCAGATACTTCTGCCAGCCGTGGTGTGCGCCTGGATACTGCAGGAGTGCCCAACCCACAAGCCGATTCGGCACGTTGTAAGCAGAGTTGCCGTAGTTTGCCCGCGGATTGCCATTCGGATCCCACCAGTTGTTCGTGGTCGGGGAGGTCGACTGGTTCTGCTGATAATCCAGCGAGTGGCTCCAGGTGTAGTTCACATCGAACTGCGCATACTTGTTACCGCGGTTCTGGAACTCCACCACCGCCGCGTTGTAGCTGGAGTTGATGTTGCTCACCACTTCCGTAATGCTGCCGTAGTGTGTGTTCTGCAGCGCGTTGGGCGCAGTCGTTGCGTTGTACTTCTGGTAGAACGCCGTCTGGATCTGCGTTCCGCATGCCACCGGTCCGCACTGGCCATTGGAGCCCGGCGCAATCGTCAACACGCCCGGCTTCAATCCGGCTGGGTTCAGATTGATGTTCAGGAAGTTTGGCAGCTCGCGCCCCAGCGCTCCCAGGTAATTCGCCGTCAGGTAGTTTCCGTGGCCCAGCTCGCGCTGCACGCTGAAGTCGAATTCATGAATCTGAGGATTCTGGAAGTTCTTGGCAAAGAAGTCCACGCTCGGTGTGGAGTAAGTGCCGTTGTTCGGAATGATCTGTGGGAACGCCGGTGCCGTCGTCCCATTGGGAGCCACGCCGTAAACGCCCGGAATCGTGTACTGGCCATTGGGGCTGCCCGCCGCCTCGTAGGCGTTCAGGATCACGCCGTTGAGGTTGCGTCCGTAGTACAGTCCGTAACCGGCGCGCACGACTGTGTGGCCCGTTCCGTAGGGATCCCATGACAGACCGATGCGCGGCCCAAAGTTGTTCTTGTCGCTGGGCTGGTTTTTAATTTGCGCCAGCGGCTCCGGAAACGGTCCCAGGCCATTGACCTCTGAATACAGAAGAGACGAGTTGATCAGCGAAGGATACGGCGGAGGAACATGCTCGTAGTCATAGCGCAGGCCAAGGTTCAGCGTCAGACGCGGGGTAATATGCCAGTCGTCCTGTGCAAAAAATCCGTAGTCGACTGTCGTGATGGAGAAGACCGGCGTTCCCAGGCCTTGCGTGTAGTTGTAGTAGCAGGCGTCACTACCCACGCCCGTTTGCGATTCGCTCGAATCGCAGCTGCCGCTCGGCTTGAGGATGTCGGCAAAGAAATCCGAAAAGTATGTGTAGGTGTAGACGCCATTCGATTCGTAGAGATTGTTGATCTCATCCGAGTTGCGCAGGATGTCGAAGCCGAACTTCAGGCTGTGATTGCCGCGCGTCCAGTAGCCGGTGTCGCCCACCTGGTCCTTCCACTCCGCCGGATATGCGGTGCGGAAAGAGTAGTACGGCATGCCGCCGGTGAAGCCGTTGTTGCTTGCGCCGCCATAGATGCCGATCTGTACCGGCGTGCCCGTCGAGTTGTTCAGATACTGCTTGGTAAAGCTCGACCACGGCTGCTGGCCTTCGTTGTTCAGCTCCTTGCCGTACTGGAAGCGGATCTGGTTGCTAAACGAAGGGCTGATCAACCAGTCCAGTTTGGCCATGCCGTAGTCCAACTTCACAAAGTCCGTGCCGAAGGTGTCAATCGCGTAGTTGTTCGAGGTCTGTGTCTGCACGCCGCCCGGAGAGTCCCAGCGCAGGCGGTGATACAGGAAGCTCGCATGAAGCTTGTCGTTAATTTGCCAATCCAGTTTCGGGGTGTTCAGCACTTCATCGCCCGTACGTGGGGTGGTGCCTGTGTCATCCAGCAGGCCGGGACCGGTAAGACCTGTCACGCTTGAAACAGCCGAGCCGAAAAGCAGCTGGTCGTAATTGGCCGCCGCCGTGTTGTAGTCCCCTCCAAAAACACGCCATGCCAGCGCGCAGGCCCCGGTCTGGCCCGCAGTCGCCGTTGCACCGCCCGTCGGAGTATAAACAGCCTTGCCGCTCTTCAAAGCGCAGCTGTCTTCCCCCAGCGAGAGGGATGCGAACTGGACGTTCGTAGGCGAGCCGAAAAACGCCGAAGGCGAACTCGGCTTGGACACGCCGGGAAAGTTTCTCCGGTACTGGTCATACGCATAGAACCAGAAAAGCTTGTTCTTGATCAGCGGGCCGCCCGCGCCAAAGCCCCAACGCTTGCGCCAGTCCTTCGGCTCAAAGGGAACCGGAGGCAGAACATTCACCACAGGGTTGCTGGCCGGGTTTACGGTCAGCGCCGTGTATGTCGTGAACGGGTTAATCGCACCCCAGTCATTATCGCGATCCAGGAAGTAAGCCTGTCCGTGAATCTGGTTCGTACCGCTCTTGGTGATCGAATTGATCACGCCACCCGCAGCGCGTCCGTATTCCGCCGAATACACACCCGTGTTCACCTGGAACTGGGCAATGCCAATCTGCGAAGTCGAGTAGCCCTCACGCGTACGTCCGCGCTCTTCTGAGAAGAACGCCTGGTTGTCGTCCGCGCCGTCAATCTCAACGTTGTTCAACAGCGGGCTGATGCCGCGAAACACAATCAGGCCAAAGCCGTTGCCGTCAGAAACCGCGCCCGGCGTCAGCAGTGCCAGATCGCTCCAGCGGCCGCCATTCAGCGGCAGATCGAGAATTTCCTTCGATGTCAGCGTCGTCGAAATCTCAGGCGACTCAAACTGCAGAATCGGAGCCTCGCCCGAAACCTGCACCGACTCCACCGCCGCACCGGTCGAAAGCGAAGGATGCAGCTCCGTCAGGGAGCCCACCGTAACCGCCACGCCAGTAGCCTTGTACTCCGCAAAACCGCTCACGGAGATCGTCACCGTGTACGTGCCCGGCTGCACCAGCGGAGCCTTGAAGTAACCGCTGGCGTCCGCCACCAGCTTGATCTCGGCATTCGTGCCATCGTTATGAATGGTCACAGAGGCAGAAGGAATGATCGCGCCGGACGGATCAAGCACCGTACCGGCAATCGCGCCTTCCGTCGTGCTCTGGGCATGCAGCGCTGTGGGCATGGTCGAGATACCGACAAACCCGGCGCCAAATATCGCCGCGCACAAAGCGTTTTGCAGAAGCTTTGTAAATTTCATGGATTGGCTCTCCTTGATAAGGATGCGGATATACCTAGGGGATCCGCGTAAAAGGGCCCGAAAACAAGCCCCGACTTCATGTGTGGCTGGCGCGCCACTGATCACGGCTGCGCCTACCGTAGCTATTGACCGTCTCCTGCTTGAACTACCAAAACTCCATTGAGCAAATGCGTTCAAGCTCACTTACACGGAAATTGTCCTTATAAAACCTTTACACACCCGTTTTACGGGATTGTTAACAAAATTGTCACGTACCACTCCGTGAAACTCGTGAGGACCGCATAAAGATTCTCAGCTCGAATCTCCAAACGCAAACCTGATAATCGAAACAAATAAAAAGGCCCTCCGGTGTAACCGAAGGGCCTTTCCGCTCGAAATTTAGGAATTCTTACGCCGTCAACGTCCGCGATGGCTTGTGGCCTACAAAGCCGTAAAAAGCAATGTATAGGTAACAGAGGATAGGCAAAATAGCTGCGGGCCGGAATCCGAAGTGATCGACTAATCCACCCAGAACGACCGGAATAATGGCTCCGCCGACAACCGCAGTCATAATCAACCCAGACCCCTTGCTGGTCATCGGTCCCAGTCCAGTGATGCCTAGCGCGAAGATATTCGGGAACATGATCGAGTTGAAGAAGCCGCATAGAATCAGGCTCCATACTGCGATCGTGCCGGTGGTGCTGATGGATACAGCTACGCAGACCACTGCCAGCAGGCCAAAGAGTCCCAGCAAACGGCCGGCATTGATCTTGGTCAGCATCCATGATCCGAGCAGCCGGCCAACAAGTGCACCCGCCCAGTAGTAGAACGTAAAGGCGGCAGCGGCAGCGGCAGTCATTCCTCCCAGCTCGGGCAGCCCAAAGTAGCCCACCATGAACTGCGCCAGGCCTACCTCTACACCGACATAAAAGAAGATTCCCACGGTGGCCAGAACCGTTTGGCGATACGACCAGATGCTCTGATCGAGAACACCGACGCCGGCCTTTGTGGGACGGAACTCCTGGGTGTGTTTAATAGTCGGCAGGGAGGCAAAAGAAACTGCAATTCCTAGCAATATAAGCGCGGCTGCAATCGCCAGGTACGGCATGCGAACCGTGCTGGCAATGCTGATCTGGTAAGCGAGCCGCTCCTGCGCGGTCTTGGTTGCTAGCTCCGCGGCGTCCATCACCACCTTGTGTTTGAGGATGAGCGCGCTGGCAACAACCGGCGCGAGCATTCCGCCGATGGAGTTAAAGGCCTGTGCAAGATTCTGCCGAACTGGAGCGCTTCTTTCCGGGCCCAGGGCGGACACATAAGGATTGGCTGAGGTCTGGAGCATGGCCACACCGCAACCCACGATGAACACTGCCGTCAGGAACAGCCAGAAGTTGGGCAGGCTGGCGGCGGGCAAAAAGAGCAGCGCACCCGCCACCTGCACGAACAGCGAAACGACCATGGTCTTCTTGTAGCCGATGGCTTCAATCAATTTCGACGTTGGCGAGGAAACCACAAAATACGCGGTAAAGAAGGCACCGTTTGCCAGTGCAGCTTGAAGCCACGGCAGACTGAATACTGACTTAAGGTGAGGAACTAGCTGCATGTTCAGATTCGTGATGAATCCAAAAATGAAGTAGAGAATGGTGACCGTAATAAACGGTCCCGTATAGTTCGGCGTAGTCGCCGCAGGAGGTGTGGATCGCGTGGCCATGAGAGGCGGTTCCCTCTTTCGTGCAGATTTTTCGTTCAGATTTTCAGCTCTGCCGCTGACACACAAATGTAACAGCGCGTAGCCGCCAGTGAATAGAGGACAACCGATTGCACCTCACTCCCGGCAGCCGGCCCATCGGAATCACTTTCGTACTCGGTCGCGCAATGTATCCATCATCGCGATCAACAACCGGCTCACATCCTCTGAGAGTTTGAGCGCCTTGGTATGCAAATCGCTGGAGCCGAATTCCAGTGCTGCTGAAATTGCAAGTTGGGTCTGGAGTTCATAGACTGACCCTCGGGCATGACCGAGAAAGAGTACGTATTCCCCTGTAGTGGATCGCCCATATCCCTCTGCAATGTTGCTTGCAATGGAAACAGGTGCTCTTCGCAATTGGTTTGTAAGTCCATACTGCTCGGACTTCGGAAACGCGAAGGTAAGTTGATAAATCACAAGGCTCAATTCAAACGCGCGCTGCCACACGACAAGCTGTCGAAAGGACGCCCCCATAGCTTCTCCCGGTTACGCAGATTTGGTGATGGAGATTTTTGTTAGGAGAAGCATAACTGACGGAGACAAGCTTCTATTGTTCCCTTGTTCCCTCGGTCGTTTGTTCCCTGCATCAATGCTATGCTCAACTTTCACCATAGGAGACGCAAGTGGCTACGGAAGCGCTGACAGGTGCTCGGCTCAAAAAAGTTTTAGAGGCCCTCGAAGCCAACTGGCAGGCCGAGATGACCGGCTACCACACCTACAAGGCCCTTGCTGATCGCGATCCCGACCCCGTCCGTTCCCAGGTCCTGCGCCATCTCGCCGCCTCAGAGCTGGAGCACGCCGCCCTCTGGCAGCAGCGAATCCAGCAGCTCGGCGGTCCCGAGCCCATTTATAAAGGTTCTCCCAGCGGCGAAGCAGGCTCGCTCAGAAGCACCATCGGCGGAATCCCCATGTCTCTCCGCCGTCTTGAAATCGATGAGAGCCGCCATATCGCCAACTATGGCATTCAGCTCAAAGAGCTCGGTGATGACCGCTCCATAGAAATCCTGAACCACGTCATCGAAGACGAAAAACAGCATCACCGCGAGCTGGGCTCGCTCCTCCGCGGCCACTTCACGCCCGCCTCGCACAAAGTCGATCCCAAAGCCGTCCTTGAAGACATGCTCGCCAAACGCGACAAGGGCCGCAAGCAGCCCGGCTCCTGGATCGGCGACGCCATCTACGGCGTCAATGACGGTCTCGGAGCCATCTTCGGCATCGTCGCCAGCGTCTCCGGAGCCACCACAGGCGAGCAAAAATATGTGCTCCTCGCCGGACTCTCCGGCATGATCGCCTCCGCGCTCTCCATGGGTTCCGGCGCCTATCTCGCGGCCAAAAGCAATCGCGAAATCTATCAGGCCGAGGTCGCCCGTGAGCACGAAGCCGTCCGCATGAACCCCGCCGAAGCCCGCGAGCTGCTCTCCCTCTACTATCAGGTCAAAGGCCTACCGGAAGAAGACGCCCTTCACGTAGCCGACCACCTCGCCAGCGATCCCGACCAAATGGTCCGCGCCCTCGTCAGTGAACGCATCGGTTCCAGTGAAGACGCGCTCTCCAAGCCATTCGTTTCCGCCACATCCGGCGCACTCTCCACCGCCGTCGGAGCCATCATTCCCATCATTCCCTTCTTCTTCCTCAGTGGCGTCACCGCCATCATCGTCGCGGCCATCGTCTCACTCATCGCTCACTTCGCCGTTGGAGCCGCAAAAAGCCTCATCACCGTCCGCTCCTGGTGGTCTTCCGGCCTCGAAATGACGATTGTGGGAGCAATTGAGGGCGCAGTTACGTATGGGATTGGTATCCTGCTCGGAACGGGCGGACTGTAGTCAATCCATTCGCGGCTGCATACCTTAGCGTCAGGTTCGGGGGGTCTCGTTGAAAGTCCGTCGTTGGATTGCCATGTCCCTTCCGGCGCTGCTGACGCTGGCCATAATCTGCTCTGCCCAGGTACCCTCCAACTCGTCGACGCCAAGCCCATCGCCCGCCCATCCCTCAGCCCGCTACCAGTTCGGAGCCCAGTGCAACGCCAATCCGCAATGGGCCAGCCCATCTTTTGATGACAGCGGCTGGCAGACCATGGAGCCCGGCCTCTGGCCCAAACCTGCATACCCCGCCGACGGCATCATCTGCGCGCGCTTCATCGTCCCCATTCCCGCAGCCGCAGCCAGCCCGCTAGCCCTGCGCCAGACCAGTTCCATCCAATCCGGCTCGGCAAGGCTTTCCGCCTTTGACCTGCCCAGCGCCAACGAAATCTATGTGAACGGTACCCTGGTCATCCGCCGCGGTCTTCTACCGCCCGATCCCACATCCGTCATGCAGCGCGGCCAGACCGTATTTCCAATCCCTGTCAGTCTCGTTGCGCCCAATGCGCCAACCGCGCTCGTCGCTGTTCGCCTATGGCTTCAGCCCTATGCGGTGCTCGACGCTACTCCAGGCCTGTGGTTTGACATCGACCGCGCAGACGTCAGTGAAACCGCCGCCCGCGAAGAGTCGGAATCCCGTCTCCTTTCCGTCCTGCCCATCGTGGCCGCCTTTGCCGTGCTGCTCATACTCGGCATCGGGCTCATCATTTTCTGGAGGCTCTCCGGAGATCGCGACCTGCTTCTTTTTGGTTTTACCCTCATCTGCCTTTCCACCTTCATCCTCTTCATGACCATCTCCCGCCAGGGCTATTTCCCCCTCTCCCGGCGGCAATGGGATTTCTTCTACGCCCCGGTGCAGTTTCTCGCGCCATTTTCCGGCATTTTCTTCGCCTGGAACTTTCTCAACGTCCCTTCGCGCTCTTCCAAGTGGCTTGCATACGCCTTCTGCGTCACCATGGCCATCTCCGCCTTCCTGAAATATTGGTTTTACACGCCGTATGAATTCATCCCCGCGCTCGATTCCATCGAATACTGGGCCAACTTCGTCATGGGCCTGTTCATCATCGGTGCAGGGCTCTGGGGCTTGGCCTTCCGCCCCGGCAAACGCCTGGTCGCCTTTGTCCTGATACTCAATCCCCTGGCCTCCAACGTGGGCATGACCTTTAAGCTGCCGCCCATTGTCTTTGGCTCGTTCGCCATCGGCGCGCTCTCCTTCACCACTCTGATCACCGGCCTCGTCATGGGCAGCATCCTCGCGCGCGGCGCATGGAAAAACTGGCGCGGCAGCTCCACCCTGCGCAAGGAGATGGACGCAGCCCGCGAAGTCCAGCAACAGCTCGTCGGCACCATGCCGGAAACTCCCGGCTTTGCCGTCCGTGCAGCCTACCTGCCCGCATCGCAGGTCGGCGGAGACTTCTACCGCATCACCCCTTTAGCCAGCGGCGGCCTCTTGATCATCGTTGGCGATGTCAGCGGCAAAGGCCTGCGAGCCGCCATGACCGTCTCCGCCATCATGGGTGCTCTACGCGCCATCGCCAGCGAAAGCCCCGGAACCATCCTCACGCTCCTCAACCACGCCCTCGAAGGTCAGCTTCACGGCGGCTTCGTCACCTGCTGCATCGTTCGCCTAAACTCCCGCGGCGAAGCCCGCATCGCCAACGCCGGCCACCTGCCCCCGTACATCTCAGGCCGCGAAATGGATCTTCCCCCCTCGCTGCCCCTGGGCCTGGTACCCGGCAATGTCTACAGCGAGTCCACCTTCCAGCTCGCAGCAGGCGAGCGCTTCACCGTACTCTCCGATGGCGTGGTCGAAGCCCGCGACAGTAACGGGGAAATGTTAGGCTTCGAGCGCACCGCCATCCTCAGCAGCGACACCGCCGACCAGATAGCCCGCGAAGCCCGGAAATTCGGCCAGGAAGACGACATCACCGTAGTGACCGTAGCCTACCTCCGCGGCCTCATGTAATCGTCAGTCTCCTGTACAAGCCGCGGATTCCCCGTCCCTCGCACTTGGAGCCGGAGACTCCCGGGCCAACCCTCACCACACAAAATTCACACAATTTCTAAAATAGTTGTTGCAACGACTATCACCTCTCGTGCATCCTATCATCCGTAGCGCCAAAAGGAGCGCAGAACATTATGTCCACCACCACCTGGAATCTCGATCCCGCCCACTCCACAGCAGAGTTCAAAGTCCGCCACATGATGATCTCCTGGGTCAAAGGCAAGTTCACCGGCCTCACCGGCACCCTCACCCTCCATGACACCGACCAGTCAGCACACGCCGTAGAAGCCTCCATTGAAGTGGCCTCCATCTCCACAGGCGCAGCCGACCGCGACGGCCACCTCAAGAGCGGCGACTTCTTCAACGTCGAGCAGTTCCCGACCATCGGCTTCAAATCCACCACCGTCAAGCCCACCGGCCCGGGCGAATTCGAAGTCACCGGCGACTTCACCCTCCACGGCGTCACCAAGCCCGTCACCCTCAAAGTCGAAGACTTCTCTGAGCCGGCCAAGGACCCCTGGGGCAACCAGCGCATCGGCCTCATCGCCACCACCAAAATCAACCGCAAAGACTTCGACCTCGGCTGGAACGCAGCCCTCGAAACCGGCGGCGTACTCGTAGGCGAAGAAGTCACCATCACCCTCGACGTGCAGTTCGTCAAAGCTGCCTGATCCATCCCTCTCCCCCGGCGCTTGAAGCTGGCCCTGCGTAAGATGGTTCTTAGGCAGGGCTAAGCAAAAGTGACAGAGGCAAATCACGAACCTGTATTTCTTCGAGCGCAATGGCGCAACCTCGTCATGCTCAACTACGCCATGGATCCGGCGCTGTTGAGCAGGTTCGTGCCTGCGGGCACTGAGCTTGACGATTTTGCAGGCAATACCTATGCGAGCCTTGTCGCCTTCGAGTTCAACCGCACGCGCCTCTTCGGACTTCCCATCCCATTTCACCAATCCTTCGAAGAAATAAACCTTCGCTTTTACGTCCGCCGAGGGACAAAAAGAGGCGTCGTGTTCCTGCGAGAGATTGTTCCCAGGCGTGCCGTAGCTGCTATCGCCCGATTCGTCTATAACGAAAGCTACTTCTACTCTCATATCTCCCACCGCATTGCAGCCAACGCTCAAAACGGCTCTATTCAAGCCGAATACACCTGGGGCGCCAGGCAAAATCCATACCGCATCCGCCTTGAAGCCGAAGGCGCGAGTTCCATCCCACCAGATGGCTCACTCGCTCAATTCATCACCGAACACTATTGGGGTTATGCCGCGCAGCCGGACGGCGGCTGCGTTGAATATGAGGTGCAGCACCCCCAATGGCCAGTCCACGCCGCGATAAGCGCCGAATTCTCCGGCAATACATCCAATCTTTATGGGGCAGAAATTGCTCAAGCCCTCAGCCGGCCGCCGAATTCAGCTTTTCTGGCTGCAGGCTCAGACGTAACGGTCTACAAAGGGAAAAGAATCGTCTAATGGCCGCCTCACCCACACAAGGATGGGTTCTCTACGACGCCGACTGCGCCTTCTGCACCCGATGGGCCCACTTTTGGTCGCCTACCCTGGCGCGTCGAGGCTTCGCAATAGACACTCTTCAGGCCCCCTGGACAGAAGCAGCCCTCCGCATGCCCCGCGATCAGATCGTCAAAGACATCCGCCTGCTCACCACCACCGGCGAAACCCGCCGCGGCGCAGATGTCTATCTCTACGTAGCGCGAAAAATCTGGTGGGCCTGGCCCTTCGGCATACTCTTCAGCCTTCCCGGATTCAGGAACATCATCTGGGCCGGCTACCGATGGTTCGCCGCCAACCGTCGCTGCACCTCAGGCACCTGCGAAGTGGAATCTCCGCGCTAAACTCGAAATCATGTCTGAAATCAACTTGGCCGAGGTAATCATCCGTCCGCTCCTCGCAAGCGATGCAGATGCAGCCGCCTCCCTCAGCACACAACTGGGCTATCCCGCCTCCGCGCAAGACATCCTTCCCAGAATCGAGCAGGCCTCCAGCTCCTCGGATCGCGCTCTCCTTGCCGCCACGCTCCATAACAAACTCGCAGGCTGGGCAGACGTCTCCATCGAGCGCCATCTCCAGTCACCCGACACCGCCATCCTCGGCGGCCTCGTCGTCGATCAAACCCTCCGCAGCCGGGGCATCGGCAGCCGCCTCTGCCAGGCCGCTGAAGACTGGGCCCGCACTCGCGGCATCACCACGTTCCGTGTTCGCTCCCGCGTCACCCGTCCAGACGCCCACCGCTTCTATCTGCGCGACGGTTACGAGCTGGTCAAAACCTCTGCCGTCTTTGAGAAAAAGCTGCTTTAACTCGTACAGACTAGTCCCTTACCGGCATAGATACGGCCCGCACATCAGCCTCACCGCACCCTCTTCCACCGTGCTATCTACCACAAACATCCGGTAGCTCAACCCATCCGCCGCCACCCGCACCACAACATGCCCCTGCGCGCTCTTCATCTGCTTTACCCATCGCGCATTCCAAAGCTTGTTCGCCGGCAGCATCTCCGTAGCAAAAACATCATGCGGCTTGGCATTCGGCCACGCGCCAATCATCCGCTCCAGCTGCGCCTGCGCTGGATGCGTCACATGCCACGCAGAAATCACGTAAGCCTGTGCGTCCAGCCGCCTCGTAAACTCCGGCCCGCACGCGTCAAAGTACGCATGATGATCGGCCACCGCCACCTCCACGCGCCCGCAAGCCTCCACCACCGCTGTCTCCACATCCAGCCAGGGCGCACGCCCATCATGCGTATCCGCGTTCAGGTCGCCACCGGTGAAATAAGAAAACTTCCCATACTCCAGCCGCAGCGCAATCGAGCAAGTATTCTCCGCCGGCAGCTCCGCCGCAGCCATCTTCTCGAGCTCCGGAAACACAGACCGGCTCTCCGTTCCCTTGCCGGTCCAAACCCTTCCATTCGCCGCCAAACCCCGTACTGCAAATCCTGGAAACCGTCCCGCCTCCCGCAAACGAATCTGCTCACGCGACCCGACCTCCAGCCGCTCCACGCGCTTCCCCGAACGTCGCCGCGCATCCAGCCAGCCCAGATAATTCGCAGCAAAGGGCATCTTGAGCGGCTGCAGCAATCCAAAATCCGGATAGCCCCGGTCAATCACCGTGTCCACAGGCATCAGCGCATCCACCTGGCTCAGCCCGGTAGCAACAAAACCGCCCGCACCCGGGGAACTTCCCACCGGCACATCCCCCACATGATCCGGATGAATATGCGTAGCAATCGCATAATCCAGCGAATTCCGCCCCGCCGCCCTCGCCTGCCGCAGCGCATACCGCCCCACCCACTCTCCCGGCTGCCGTGAAACATCCGGCCGCGCCGGCGCCGAAGTATCCAGCCCATCATTGGAAGCACCGCAATCAATCAGCAGCGTCGTCCCATCCGGCCCCAGCAGAAACGTCGCATTCCCACGCCCTGTATCAATGTGATGAATATCGAGCTCGCCCGGCCTCCAGCCCGGCAGCGCCATCTCTCCATCCGGCAAAGCACGTAATTTCGAAGCGCCCATCGCCATACACCCGAAAGCAATCTCCCGCACAAACTCGCGTCTCGTCAGCCCCATCCGCCCTCATCTCTCTGTCCCACATCCCCGTATAGTGGAATCAGCATGACAGCCGCAACCACCAGGCACGAAAATCATCCGCTGATCCTCACCATCCTCGGCCCAGCCATCTCCGATCTCCATCAGGAGCGCATCCGCGCCATCCTCTCCGCTCACGGCCTTCAAGTCGCGCACGCGGATCAACTCACCTCCAGCCTCGCACCCACCGAGGAGCCCTTCAATGCAGTCCTCCAGTTCACTCTCGCGGGCTCTCCCAAAGAAGAAAAAGCCCTCCGCGCCGAACTCCTCACCGCCGCCACCGATCTCTCGCTCGACATAGCCCTCCAGCACGACACACCGCACCGCACCAGCCGCCGCCTCTTCGTCTTCGATATGGATTCGACGCTCATCCAGGGCGAAGTCATCGATGAGCTGGCCAAACTGGCCGGCGTAGGCGAGCAGGTATCGAAAATCACGGAAGCCGCCATGCGCGGCGAGCTCAACTTCGACGAAAGCTTCACCCGCCGCGTCGGCCTCCTGAAGGGGCTGCCTGCCGAACAGGCTCTGGCACTCCGCGAACGCATCCCGCTCTCACCCGGCGCAGAACGGCTCTTCCGCACCCTCAAATCCCGCGGCTACTACACCGCAATCCTCTCCGGCGGCTTCACGTTTTTCGCCGAAAGCCTGCAAGCCCGCCTGGGCATCGACGAATTCCACGCCAACCAGCTCGAAATCGCCGACGGCAAAGTCACCGGCCGCGTCCTCCCGCCCATCATGAACGGTGCCCGCAAAGCCGCCATGCTCCAGCAAATCTCCCAGCAGCAGAACATCCCCCTCAACGAAGCCGTAGCAGTAGGCGATGGAGCAAACGACCTCCCCATGATGGCTCTCGCCGGCATGGGCATCGCCTACCGGGCCAAGCCCATCGTCCGCGCCCAGGCCGACCACTCCATCACCTCGCTCGGCCTCGACGGCCTGCTTTACCTTATAGGCCTCCGCGATCAGGACTTACACCCCCAACCGCCTCCAGACGCCGGGAACGAAAAATAGTCGTTGCAACGAATATCTCCCTCGTGCATCTATTAGGTATTCGCGCCAAAAGCGCCACAAAGGAGGCCCGCCAATGTCTCTGCGGCCCGTAAAAGAAATTCTTCAGACCAAAACCACCATGGAAGGCGCAGGCGTAAAGCTTGAGCGCGCCTTTGGCTTCGGCAAAACAAAGGAATTCGATCCGTTCCTGCTCTTCGACGACTTCCGCAACGAGAACCCGCGCGACTACATCGCCGGCTTCCCCTGGCACCCGCACCGCGGCATCGAGACCATCACCTACGTGCTCGCCGGTGAGGTCGCGCACGGTGACTCGCTCGGCAACAAAGGCCTCATGACCTCCGGCGACGTCCAATGGATGACCGCAGGCTCCGGCATCCTGCATCAGGAGATGCCGAAAGGCGACGAGCGCGGCCGCATGCACGGCTTCCAGCTCTGGGCCAACCTGCCCGCGAGCCTGAAAATGACGGACCCGCGCTACCAGGACATCCCCTCGAGCGCCATCCCCGAGGTCACTGAAGACGACGGCACGCACGCACGCATCATCTGCGGCAATTTCTGGGGCAAAACCGGCCCCGTGGAAGGCGTCGCAGCCGGACAATTCGGCACAGACGCGCGCTACATCGACATCTCCGTTCCGCCCAACAGGCAGAGGCGGATCAAGGTCGAAGTCGAGCGCAACGCCTTCGCCTACGTCTTCGCAGGCTCAGGAAGCTTCCGCGATGCCAGCGACCCGCAAGCCGTGCTCACAGAAGATGGCCGCGATCCCAACGCAACGCCGGTCTACGACGCGAAAAACCATTCGCTCGTGCTCTTTGACCGCGGCGACGAGATCACCGTCCAGGCCGGCCCGGAAGGCATCCGCTTCCTGCTAGTCTCCGGCAAGCCGCTTGAGGAACCCGTAGCCTGGTACGGCCCCATCGTGATGAACACCCAGGCCGAGCTGCAGACCGCCATGCGCGAATTGCAAACCGGCAAGTTCATCAAGCACCAGTAAGCCAAACAGAAACAAAGCCGGCTCCAAAAAGAGTCGGCTTTGTCGTTTTTACGATGTCATCGGTACATCCGCCGCCAGCACCTTCAGCGGAGTCAATCCCCGCTCCCGCAGCGTACGAATACTCAGCACATTATGCCGCTTGGCCAGCCGCTGGCCATTGTGGTCCACCACCAGTCGGCAGTGATACCACTTCGGCGGCTGTACTCCCAGCGCGCGATACAACAAAATCTGCCTCGCCGTCGATTTCAGCAGATCCGCCCCGCGAACAACCTCAGTAATCCGCATCGCCGCATCGTCCGCTACGCAAGCCAGTTGGTAGCTGGGAAACCCATCCCGCCGCCACACCAGAAAATCTCCAAAATCCACTCCGGCAACAAACCGCTGCGGGCCGAGATTCGCGTCCTCAAACTCAACAGCCTCGCCATCCGGCACACGAAACCGCCAGTTCATCCCACCCGGTGACTTGGCATTGGAATCCATATTCCCGCGGCACTTCCCCGGATAAACAGGCTCATCCTCCACCTCCAGCCCTTCATGCGGAGCTCCCGCTGCCTGTTCCAGATCCTTCCGCGAGCATTTGCACGGAAACAAAAATCCGCCCCGCATCAGCTCCCGCCAGGCATCCAGATACACGCTGCCGCGCTTGCTCTGGACATAAGGCCCATAGGCACCGCCATCTTTATTTTTCTTGTCCGCCTTGTTCGGGCCTTCCTGCCAGCGAATCCCCAGCCAGCGAAGATCCTCATACGCAGCCTCCACATATTCACCCTTGCTGCGCTGCGAATCCAGGTCTTCCATCCGCATCACCAACGTGCCGCCAGCCTGTCGCGCTCGCATATACGCCATATAAAACGTTCGCGCATGTCCCAGATGCAGATACCCTGTAGGCGAAGGCGCAAGCCGCCCGCGATACTCCGAAACCGCCGCTTCTGTTTTGCTCACCATGCTGGCCAAATTCTAGCCAGCTTCACTCCGCACCGGAAACATTTTCCGGAATCTATCTTCTAGTTCTTATCCGTATCGTGGTCGCCGTCGCCATCATTGTTCTTGTGATGGTGCGAATAGGTAGCAATCTCATCATCCACATGCCGCGGATCCACCGATACCTGCACCACATCCAACTCGTTCCCATCCTTGTCCACCACAAACAGCCCCATCCGGCTGCCTTCAGGCCGCATAAACACCAGCGTCTGGTCGCGTCCGGACTTCGAGGTCTCCAGCACCACGCGCTCCCAGCCATCGCCCAGCTTCGGCTCCACCATGCGGTCCAGCTCCTGCCCGTCCACATCCGCGGTAAAGTTCTCAAACTCCGCCACATGCAGGTTCGCCGCCGCTCCGTGACTTGCCTTGCGCGCCACCAGGCTGATCAATCCCATGAACGGAACCTTGGTAGCCCGCACATGATACTGCGCCTCAATCGCATCCACCACACCGTTAAATCCCCGTCCGCCCCCACTGGCCAAAACCGCCACAGGCACCGTCAGCGCCACCGCGCACACCGGAATCAGCAGATACTTTCTCATGAGACTTCTCCTCTTGTACGCCCGGTTTGACCCGCTAATTTCTACTTGCCCTGGCTCGACTTCGTGCCCTTGCTCACGCCCGCCAGCGATCCCAGCCCGTTGAGCCCCTGCAGCTTGCCCAGGTCCTCCATGCGAATCGGCCCAAGAATCAGCACAATCGTCAGCTCCTTCGGCTCCGCGGTCAGCACAAAAATTCCCCGCGGCTCACCGTTCACCATCTTCATCATCACGTCAGAAGTCTCATGGTTCTTCGTGTCCCGCTCATGCACCATCGGCGTCCACTCGCCGGTCGCATAGTGCGTCCTCAGCTTCTCCACAACCTCAGGAGTCACCTCGCCATCTTTGTCAAAGCTGTATTCCCGCACGTAAATGCCATCCAGCCCTTCAATCAGCTTCTTGGTCGCCGCATCGTCTTTGTCGTTCTTGTCCATGAACTGTGCGGCAAAGCCAAGCATCTGCTTGCTCAGCGTCACCTCCGTAACATCGGAAGCACGCGCCGCCAGACCTTTCTCAATCTCTGAAGCAGGAGGCATCTTATCCTGGGCCCGCGCAACGCCACCCATCACCGCCAAAGCCAAAACCATCACCGCCGCAATTCGCATCTTCATCGCTTTACTCCTCTTTCGTGTCATTTGCCTGCAACCGCCTCTGTACCTTATCCAGCGCCTTCGCCGTAATCCCCAGCGCCGTCATCACCTGCTGCCTTGCCTCTTCCCCCCTGCGCCGCTCTTCCACTCGCCGCCACTGCCAACTCCCCGCGCCCGCCAGCACAGCCGCAATCACCACACTCGCAGCCAGCCGCATCCACATCACATGGCGGCCATTCCGCTCCGCCTCCGCGCGCCGCGCCTTCTCGGCCAAAATCCGGCCCTTCAGTCCCGGCGGTGCCGGTCTGCGCGTCAACGCTTCGCTCAATTCCTTCTCAAAACCGTCCATGTCTCTATCTCCCACGGACAAACTCCTTCAACTGGCTCTCCGCCTTCGCTCGCAGCAGCTTCAATCCCCGCTGCAAATGGCTCTTCACCGTAGCCAGCGGTGCGTCCAGCGCCTTCGCAATCTCCTCAGGAGTCAACTCCTCCTGATACCGCAGCAGAATCGCCGCCCTCTGTGCCTCCGGAAGCGTCGTCAGCAGCGCCTCCAGCCTTGAACCCAGCCCGGAAACCAATCTCGGCCCAACTCCCGCATCCTCAGCCGGCAACCCATGCCGCTCCTCAATCTCCACCCACAGATCCATCCCGCGCACCCGCCGCCGCCGCAATGCATCCGTAGCCCTGCTCATCGTCACCCGCCGCAGCCAGAACAGCGCATGCTCCGGACCTTCAATGTTCTTCAAATGCCGATCCAACTCCAGAAACGCATCCTGCGCAATCTCCTCCGCCAGCCCGCGGTCGCCAGTCATGCGAAGCGCCAGCGAGAACACCATCGACTGGTGCTGCTCCACGAGTTGTTCAAAATCAGGCTGCCACGCATTGGCCATCTGTCCGCTTCTACTCTCTTATCCGCACGGAACCGCGCTCAGGGATGCAAAAAGATACGCAGCACGCAAAAAAAAGTTCGTCCACCCCGGCTTATCCCCGCAGCCCACCACTCGCAATCCCGGAATCCTTATTTTTGACCATGTTCAAATTTGTCTTGACAAACATTCTTGACCGCGTTCAAATTTGACCATGGTCAAAAACGATCCATCCACCACAAAAGGCGAGCAAACAAGGGAAGCCATCTACAACGCCGCTCTCGACCTCTTCCGCGAGAACGGCTTCGACGCCGCCACCATGCAGCAGATCGCAGACCGTGCCCAGGTCGCCAAAAGCGCCGCTTACTATTACTTCGCCGGCAAAGAAGCCATCATCCAGGCCTATTACGAAGCCGTGCAGTCCGCGCAGGAGCAACTCTGCGCAGAAGCCTTCAGCGAGTCCCAGAAATTAAAGAAGCGCCTGCACACAGCCCTGCACTCCAAGTTCGATCTCGCTCAAAACGACCGCAAACTCCTCGAAATCATCTTCCGCTACACTGGCGAGCCCACCCACCCGCTCTCCTGCCTCGGCCCGCAGAACGCCGAAATGCGCCGCCGCGCCATGCTCATCTTCCGTGACGCGCTCTCCGTAGAGCGGCTGCCGCGCGACCTCGAAGAGCTTCTCCCGCTGGCCCTCTGGGCGCTCCAGATGGGCCTGCTTGTGATGTTTTTCTACGACGAAACACCCAATCAGCAGCGCACCCGCCGCCTCGCCGACGGCGCCATCGAATTCACCGTAAAAATGCTCTCGCTCGCGAAACTCCCAGTCCTGAAACCCGTCCGCGCCAAAGTTCTCGAACTGCTCCGCGAAGCCGACCTTATTCCAGACCTGGGATAAACCCAAGAAAAGGAGAAGCCCATGCCCACGCCGCCAGAAGTCCAGCCACAACCGAATCCAGAAGACCGAATCGAATCCTTCGGCCCAGTCGAATCGGTCCCGCCGTTTAGCCGCAAAAGCAGTACCCGTTGGATTGGCGGAGCATTTCTGATTACAACCCTCACCGTGGGCGCGTTCTTTTATCAATTCATCCGCGGCATGCACATGATGCACACATCGCTTATGTTTATCGGCATCCCGCTCGTGCTCGCCGCTCTGCTCTCCCTTGCTCCGCGGCCAAAGTCGGCCACCGGTAGCATCCTTCGCGGTATCGCCTTGGCGTTGCTCATCGTCGCCCCACTCGTTGGTGAAGGCTACCTATGCATCCTCTTTGCCTCACCGCTCTTCTTCGGTATCGGCCTGCTCATCGGCAGCGTCATCGACATCGAGCGCAAACATAAAAATCGCGGGGCAACTTTAAGCTGCATCATTTTGCTTCTCCCCTTCACGCTGGAAGGCACAACTCCTCAACTCAGCTTCCATCGCTCTCAATCCGTTACAGTCACGCGCATCATCAACGCTCCCGCCTCACAGGTCGCGGCCGCCCTCACGAAAAGCCCCGCTATCTCATCACCGCTGCCACGCTTCCTTCGCATCGGCTTTCCGCGTCCGCTCGCTGCCACCGGCTCCGGCCTCACTGTCGGCAGCCTCCGCGTCATTCACTTCACCGGGGCCGAAGGCGATCCGCCCGGCGACCTCACCATGCGCGTCACCGCATCCGATCCGCATCCCACCTCCGGCCGCATCCGCTTCGAAACCATCAGCGACTCCAGCAAACTCACGCAATGGCTACGCTGGCGCAGTTCCGATGTCGAATGGCACGCCATCGACGATACCCACACCGCCGTAACCTGGCGCATCGGCTTCGATCGTGAGCTCGATCCCTACTGGTACTTCGCTCCCTGGGAGCAATTCGCCGTCCACCAGGCCGCCGACTACCTCATCACCGCCAACGCCACGCCAGAGAGGTAGAGAGATGCAAAACACAGACGCCAATCCCTGGCTCTCCGCAGCCAGTCCGTACCAACGCATCGCCGCCCTCTATCTTCCGCTCGCAGCTGCGGTCTTCGCAGGCCTTCTGCGCCCACGTCCGCGTCGTCTCTTCCCGGCAGTGCTTCTCGGCACTCTCTGGGCACTCACTACACTTGTCATCCTTCAACGAATCAATTTAGCGGCCCACCTGTGGAGCTTCTGGCCAGCCAGCCCCGCCATCCTCGGCATGCCGTTAGAGCTTTACTTTGGCTGGGCAATTTTTTGGGGTGCAGTACCGATCCTCATCTTCCGGAAATCCGGCGTAACAGAGATCATCATTCTTTTCGCGTCGCTCGATCTCTGGCTCATGCCAATGGCCGGAATAGGAACAGGTGTTCGCTTGTTCCAATACTGGCTCCTCGGAGAAGTCGCCGCCCTCATCCTCGTGCTGGCGCCCGCGTACAACCTGGCCCGCTGGACACTCGACAACACCCATCTCAATCTCCGTGCCGCCATGCAAGTCACGCTCTCCGGCATGCTCTTCCTGTTTATGCTTCCGGAAATCGCATTTGCACTTCAACCTGCACCCCATGCAGGTTCAGTCTGGCAACCACTCCTCGCATTACCGCACCCGCTCCTGATCCTTGCGGCGCAAATCATCGCCATGGCAGCCCTTCCTGGCATAAACGCCGTGCAGGAATTCGCAAAACGCGGCTCAGGCACGCCCATCCCCTACGATCCACCGCAGCGTCTCGTCACCAGCGGCATCTATCGCTATTGCGCCAACCCCATGCAGCTCTCCTGCTCGGTTGTCATGTTTCTTTGGGCACTCATTCTCCGTAATCCGTGGCTCATCGGCGCCGCCGCTATCTCAACCATTTACTCCGCAGGAATCGCTCATTGGGATGAAGGCCGTGATCTCGCGCTCCGCTTCGGACCAGCGTGGCAGCAGTACCGCTCCGCCGTCCCGGCATGGCGACTGCGCTGGCACCCATTCGTCGCCGCCCAACAGCCAGCGCGTCTCTATATTTCCGCAACGTGCGGCCAGTGCTCCGTCCTGCGCCAGTGGATAGAAGCCCAACACCCTCTCGGCCTCCAACTCATCGACGCCGAAACCCTCCCACAAGGTTCCATCCGCCGCCTTCGCTACGATCCCGCCGACGAAACACCGCCGGAAGAAGGCCTGTTAGCCTTCGCCCGCACACTGGAGCACATCAATCTCTTCAGGACCTGGTGCGCCATGATCCTGCGACTTCCCATTCTCCACCAGCTCATCCAGGCAGCCCTCGACCTCAGCGGCTTCGGACCCATGACCATTCCCAGCAGCTGCCCGGCAAATCCAGGCCCAAAACCAGGCCCTACCGAACGCCACTCAAATCCAACTTCAGCAGCTTAATCGGATCCAGATAAGCCCCCTGCCACCGCACCGCCCAGTGCAGATGCGGCCCGGTCACGCGTCCAGTAGCGCCACTAAGCCCAAGCGCATCGCCCGTCCTCACACGCTGACCTTCCTTCACATCAATCCGGCTGAAGTGCATATACAGCGTGTACAGCCCAAGCCCGTGGTCAATCACCACGCAGTTCCCTTCAAAATAGAGTGGCCGTGCAATCACCACCACGCCACTGTTTCCTGCATGAACCGGCGTCCCCATCGCCGCACGAAAATCCGCACCCTTATGCACACTCGCCAACTTGCCATTGAACATCCGCCGCGTGCCAAAACTGTCCGTAGCCTCCGCACTCACCGGCGCACGAAAATTACCCGTCCAAAGCGGCCGGTCCGCACTCGTAGAAAAGACTTTTTCCTTAAGCTCACTCTCCGCCTTGATCCGCGCCATCTCCTCCGCCGGAGGCTCCACAAACTTCGGCGAAACCGTAAGCGTCCCCGTCCGGTAATGCGCCTGCAATATCGCCACACTCCGGCTCAAATCCTCACTGCCGCCCGCATTCCTCACCGTAACGTGCAGAGTCGAAGGCCCAATCGGCGCCTCCACATCCACGCCCGCCAGCGCCAACCACTCGCCATCTTTCTCAAAGAAGGCAATCTTCCGCCCCAGCCACTCGCCGCTCACTTCACGTGCATCTGGCGCATGAACCCGAATCAACTCCGGCGCACCCGCATACACCGCCGCAGGCGTCAGCGTAACCTTCGCCGGTTGCGCCACCAAACCAACCGGCCTCAGAACAAACACAGCAGCAAGAAAAACCAGCACAGAAGCTCGCATCGCCTCCAGAATAGCGGAAGCTACTCCATCCGCAACGCCCGCATCGGGTCCACACTCGCCGCGCGAATAGCAGGAATCAGTGAAGCCGCGCTCGCAATCAGCGAAAGCGCCGCAACGGATCCCAGCAGAATCAACGGATCCCGCACCGAAGTGTTGTAAAGGAATGAAGCCAACACCCGCGAAGCAAACAGCGCAATCGCCAGCCCCAGCGCTGATCCGCACACCGCCACCCACGCATTCTCTCGAAAAATCATCCCCACCACGCGCAGCCTCTGCGCACCCAGCGCAATGCGAATCCCAATCTCGCTCGTCCGCCGCGCCGTTGCATACGCCAGCGTTCCATACAACCCAATCCCCGTCACCAGCAGCGCGCTCACCGCAAAGAAGACCGCAAGCGTTGCCATCATCCGCTCCGCACCAATCGAGCCATCAATCGTGCTGTCTAACGTCGTCATCACCGGCGCGGGAACACCCGTAGCCGTCTTCGCCACCAGCGCCCGCGCAGCCGCGGCCAGCGGTCCCGGCGCTCCCTGCGAACGAATCACAGTCGTCCATGAAGGCTTATGCTGATCGCTCTGCGTAATCGGCAGATAGGCCTCCGCCGGCGGGTCTTCCTGGATCGACTGGTAACGCGTATCGCCCACCACCGCGACCACTTCATACGTGTCCTTCTCTTCTTTGACGGTCTGTCCCACTGCATTGCTGTTCGGAAAGAGAATCTTAGCCGCGGACTGGCCCAGGATGATCTTCAACCCCGAACTCCTGGTCTCGTTCCACTGAAAATCGCGCCCGGCCAGAATCGGAATGCGCATCGTTCTGAAGTAGCCCGGCGAAATGGCATTCATATACGTGTTACGGTCTCCGCCGCTCAACGGGGTATGAAAGTCATCCGTCCATACGTCACCGTTTATGGGCATCTGCGCTGCAAAGCTGACCTCTTCCACGCCCGGCTCATGTGCCAGCGCCTCTCCAAACTGCTGATACCAGCGCGTAAGCGCCTCGCCATCGAGCGACTGCTTGTACATGTCGAGATCGATGTTGACAATGCCCTTCGGCTCAAAGCCCAGGCCAGTCGAATAAAGCCGCGTAAGGCTCGTGGCCAGCAACCCCGCGCCCACCACCAGGATCAACGCCAGCGCAACCTCCAGCCCCATCAGGACCCGCGGCAGCAGCCGGGTGCGTTCCCGTGCCGTCGTGGCATGCGAGCCCGATTTGATCTGTTCGTTCAGATTCTTTGACGTGGCGCGCAGCGCGGGAATCAACCCAATCAGCGCAGTCGTCACAATCGCAATCAGCGCAATAAAAAACAGCACGCGCACATCCAGCGTTGTATCCAGCACAAGCGTGATACCGCCGTTATAGCGAGGCAGAATCATCGCAGCCAGCAGTCCGCTCACAAACGGAGCCGCGCTCACGCCCGCCGCCGTTCCCAGCAGCGCAATCAGCAGGCTCTCCACCATAAGCTGCTGCACCAGCCGCCTGCGCGTCGCGCCCATCGCCAGCCGCGTAGCCAGCTCGCGCTCCCGCGCCGCCGCGCGCGCCATCAGCAGGCTCGCCAGGTTCAGACAAGCCAGCAGCAGCATCGCTCCGCATAGGCAAAACACCGCCACCAGCGGCTTCACAAACATCTGGCGCAGATACGTGTAGCCCTTGGCTCCCGGCTCGGCAACAAAATGAAGATGATGCTTGCGCGCATCCGCTGCCCATTCGCCGCCTGTCTTATCCGCGCCCACCTCGTCCACAATCGAACCGGAAACAGCGCTCAGCGCCGCATTGGTCTGCTCCAGCGAAACTACCGCCTTGCGCCGCGCAATCACCGTCACCCACCACGTATGCATCCCACCGGCAATACTGTTGGAGGGCGCATCAATCACCGGCTCAGCCCACATCGGCGCATAAATCTGCGGCCTCGCCGTAGGCGCCGCGCCAATAAAGCTCCTCGGCATAACGCCTACCACCGTAAACGGCGTATTCGCAATCATCAGCTTTCGCCCCAGCACATCCGGTGCGCCGCCAAACCACGTCCGCCAGAAATCCTCGCCAATCACCACCGCATATCCACCCGGGCCGCCACCCGGCTGGTCGTCCTGCACCGTCAAATAGCGGCCCATCAACGGCCGCGTCTCCAGCACCTGAAAATATTGCCCGCTCACAATCGAGCCCGGAACATTCGCACTGCCGGAAGCGCCGCGTACCTGGAACCGCGACATCCCCGTATAAGCCGCGATGGAATCAAACACGTCGCGCCGTTCTTCAAGCGCGCGCACCAGCGGCGCAGTAGACGAATAATTCGGCCCATACTTCCCTTCGTTATCGCTGTCCATCCGCAGGACCACCAGCTCATCCGCATGCGGAACAGGCAGCGGTCTCAGCAGCAGCGCATTGATCAGCGAAAACACCGCCGTGTTCGCGCCCAACCCAAGCATCAGCGTAAAAATCGCCGTCAGAGTAAATCCCGGCGATTTCCGCAACTGCCGCGCCGCATACCGCACATCGCGCCACATCTGCTCCACCCACGGCACCCCACGCTGCACGCGATACCTCTCCCGTGTCTGTGTCACGCCACCAAACTCACGCAACGCCGCAGTCCGCGCCTCTTCCTCTGACATCCCGCGCCGCACATGCTCAGCCATCGCAAGCTCCACATGCGCACGCAACTCCTCATCCAGCCGCGCATCCAGCTCCCTGCGCCGAAACAGCGACGAAACACGACTCATCAGCACACGAATCCAATCCATCGCAGTCTCCTTTAGTCCATCCTCAGTGCGCGCATCGGGTCCACGCCCGCGGCACGCCGCGCCGGCATAATCGCCGCCAAAGCCGCAGCAGCCATCAGCAACAAAATGCTTCCGCCAATCGCCACCGGATCCATCCCCGGAGCCTGATACAGCAAACTCCGCACCCATCGCATTGCCAATAGCGCAATCGTCAGCCCGGTGCCCGCACCAAGCAGAACCGGGTACGCCGCCTGTCGCAGTACCAGCCCCACCAGCGTGCCCTTGCCCGATCCAAGCGCAATCCGAATCCCAAACTCCTGCTGTCGCATAGACACCGAATAAGCCAGCACCCCATACACCCCCAGCAACGCCAGCAGAAGCGCCGCCGCACCAAAACACGTCAGCACAATCGTTTGAAAGCGATCCGTAGCCACTGAGTCGTTCACCTGCTCATCCAGCGACTTCAACTCAGGAATCGTCACCTGCGGATCAATCTCCCACAACACACGCCGCATCTCCGGGATCAGCGCACTACCCGGCTGCGAACTCCGCACCAGGAACGAAAGGCTCCACGGCGTGAACGCGTAGTACGGCAGATAAACCATCGCGGCATCGTCCTTCAACCCATTGATGCGCGTATCCGGCACCACGCCAATAATTCGTACGGGCTCCTGGCCGTCGGGAATAATGTCGCCGATCAAATGTCCAATCGGATCACCATCCGGAAAGCCTTCTCGTGCGGTACGCTCGGAGATCAGCGCCACATTAGGATGCGCGCGATCCGCCGCGGTGAAGTTGCGTCCCGCAAGAATCGGAATGCGCATCGTCGACATATAGGACGGGTCAATCCACCGCACATTAATCAGTGGCTGTTGCGCCGGTGGCACCGGGTGATCGGGCCGCGTAAGATCATCCACCCACGTCTCGCCCGTCATCGGTGCAGCGCTGCTCAAAGCCACGGCCTCCACACCGGGCAGTCGGCCCAGGGCAGCAAGCGCACGGTCCGTAAATTCCAGCTTCGCCGTTTTAAAGCCAGCCTTCGCATCATCATATTGCGGAGAATAAAGATCAACCGTAGCCGTCGTAACATGGCTTGTCTCAAAGCCGCGATTCTCGCGCATCAGTCGTGAAAAGCTCCGCAGCACAAGGGAAGTCACAATCAGCAGAACAATGGTGCAAGCCACCTGCGCCGCCACCATCACACTGCGCGTGCGCCGCCCCTGCTGCGACCCCACAGTACGCGACGAATTCGTCTGCAGTGCAGTCTGCGGATGTACATCAAGCGAGCCCAACGCAGGCAGCAATCCAAATGCAATCGCGCAAATCACCGATAATCCCACCGCAAACAGCAGCACAGGCAAGCTCACATGCGTCTCATCCAGCCGTGGAACGTTAGCTGGTGCAACGGCCAGCAATAGCTTCACTCCTGCGAATGCAAGTGCTGTGCCTAAAACGCCTCCCGCAAGCGAAAGCAACAGACTCTCCATCAGCCGGGCCATTACCAACCGTCCCTTGCCCGCACCCAGCGCAGCGCGCACAGCCGTTTCGCGCTCCGCATTCACAGCACGCGCCAGTTGCAGATTGGCAAGGTTCACGCATGCAATCAGCAGCACGGCGCCCACCGCAACAAACAGCAGCCACAGTGCACCGCTGATCTTTGATGTCGAATCCTCCGCCAACGGCGTGAGTGCAATCCCCAGATGAACCGGCAGATGCGCTGAAGCGGAATACGACTTCTGCAGTGCCTCAAGTTCAGCCGCTGCCTGCTTTAGGTTCACGCCCTGCTTCAAACGCGCAATGACCTTGAAGTTATGGTTGCCCATATCCTGCTTCAAATCGAAGTCGCTCGGCGTAAGCGGTATATAGATCTGCGTCTCCCGCGTAGCCGTCATCTGAGCGAACTCAATCTTCGGTGCAAACGCAATCTGCGGAAAGCGCATGCTCGCGGGCAGCACGCCGATAATCGTTACCGGCTCGCCTCCCAGCCGCAGCGTAGCCCCCAAAGCGTTGGAACTCCCCGCAAAAAGTTCCTGCCATGCCGAATAGCTCAGTATGGCCACGGGCGTTGCGCCCTTCACACCATCGCTCGCCAGAAAATTCCGTCCCAGCATCGGTTCCACGCCCAGCATATGCAGCAGGTTTGGGGAACCGGCAAGGCCGCCCACCATGCGCGGATGATCGCCGTTCTCAGAAAGACTGATCGCGCGGCTCTGAAAGATCGCCGCATCCTCCAGCCCTCTCGCGCTCGCCTTCAGCCGCAGAAAATGCCGATAGTTGTCGGGAACAGAACCTTGTTCGCCGCGAGATTCCTCTATCACCTCGCGCATCACCACCAGTCGCTCAGGCTCGCGAAACGCATACGGCTTCAGCAGCACCGCATTCACCACGCTGAATACGGAAGTAGCCGCGCCAATCCCCAGCGCCAGCGTGAGAATCGAAGTCACCGTAAACCCCGGCGACTTCCTCAATTGCCGCAAAGCAAACCGCACATCGCGCACAATCTGCTCTAACCACGGCACGCCGCGTTGCATGCGATATCTCTCCCGCGTCTGCGTCACGCCACCAAATTCACACAGCGCCGCAGTCCGCGCCTCTTCCTCCGACATCCCGCGCCGCACATGCTCAGCCATCGCAAGCTCCACATGCGCACGCAATTCCTCATCCAGCCGCGCATCCAGCTCCCCGCGCCGAAACAACGACCCAATACGGCTCAGCAATACGCGAATCCATTCCATCGCCGTCTCCTAATTTGTCTCGTTGCCGGCCTGTGTCAGAAAACGCGACATCGTTGCCGCAACGCGCTCCCAGTTCTCCGTCGCGCGTTCCATCTGCTTGCGCCCCGTGCGGCTCAGCGAATAAAACCGCGCCCGCCGATTCGTCTCAGAAATGCCCCACTCGGACTTGATCCAGCCCTTTTGCTCCAGCCGCAGCAGCGCCGGATAAATCGTCCCCTGGTTCAGGCTGATCGTCTCGTCGCTCACCTGCTCAATGCGCCGCGCAATCCCATAACCATGCAGCGGCCCCATGGATTCGAGCGTCTTCAGCACCATCAGGTCCAGCGTGCCCTGCAAAACATCCGCTTTATTTCCGCCCATGCGCTTCTCCTGTTGTTATTCAACATATATACGGCGCAATATGTAGATTGTCAACAGGAATAAAGCGAAGCACACGGCCTCCATCTTTCAGCAAACAAAAAATGGCAGGGAGCAAGACCTATTTCGTCGGAGTCTCAGCCGTCCGCGGATGCGCAGCCTTCCACTTCGCCGCGCGCTCCTGCACCGCAGCCAGCTCGTCGGCCGTTATATGCGTACCCACATTCTGTCGATTCGCCAGGTATTGCTGTTGCTTCGGCGACTCAACCGCCGCAGCCAGGTCAAACCAGTAGTAAGCATCCGCGTAACTCTGGGGCACTCCCTGGCCCAGCGAGTAAAGCACCGCCAGCGTCCCTTGCGCGCCAACATTCCCCTGTTCCGCGGCCTTCCGATACCACTCAGCCGCCTGCTTCATATCCCGCGCCACGCCTTTGCCGGCCGCATAGTCTTCAGCCACAGCCACTTGGGCCGCAGCGTCCCCTGCGGTAGCCTTCGCAACAATCGCCGGGTCAATCCCGGTCGTTTGCGAACCGGCAGATACGAGAATGACCCCAAAAATAACCGGCAGACCAAAGCGAAATAGATTCATGAAGGATCCTGAGGATTTCTATCCGTCACAATAACAAACTCCGTACCGTAATTCACACCATCGGCCGTTAAGAAAAAAGCTAAAATCAGTGCATGACTGACCGCATGTCGCTTTCGCTTGCCCAGGCCGACCCCGAAATCGCCGCTGCCATTGACCACGAAACCCTCCGCCAGAACGAGGGACTGGAGATGATCGCCAGCGAGAACTTCGTCTCTGAGGCAGTCCTTGAAGCCGCAGGCTCCGTTTTCACCAATAAATACGCCGAGGGCTACCCCGGCCGTCGCTACTACGGCGGCTGTGAATATGCCGATGTCGTCGAGAACCTCGCCCGCGACCGTGCCAAGGCCATCTTTGGCGCCGAGCACGCCAATGTGCAGCCGCACTCCGGCTCGCAGGCCAACGCTTCGGCCTACATGGCAGTCCTTCAGGCCGGTGACACCATCCTCGGTCTTGACCTCGCCCACGGCGGCCATCTCACGCACGGTCACAAGCTCAGCTTCTCCGGCAAGCTCTATCGCCCCACCTTTTACACCGTCCGCAAAGACACTGAACTCATCGACTACGACGAACTCGAAGCCATCGCCCTGCGCGAGAAGCCAAAGGCCATCATCGGCGGCGGCTCGGCCTATCCCCGTCTCTGGGACTTCGCCCGCATGCGTGAAATCGCCGATAAAGTCGGTGCTTACTACATCTTCGATATGGCCCACATCGCCGGCCTTGTCGCGGGCGGCGCACACCCCTCACCCGTGCCCCACGCCCATATCACCACCACCACCACGCACAAAACGTTACGGGGCCCCCGCGCCGGCCTTGTGCTCTGCGGTCAGGATCACGCCGCTGCCGTGGATAAAGCAGTCTTCCCCGGCCAGCAGGGCGGCCCGCTCGTCCACATCATTGCGGCCAAAGCCGTCGCCTTCAGTGAGGCTCTTCGGCCCGAATTCAAGACCTACGCCGCACAGACCATTGCCAACGCTAAGCAGCTCGCGGCCTCCATCGCAGACGAAGGCTATCGCATCATCTCCGGCGGCACAGATAACCATCTGATGCTCGTCGATGTCTTCGCCAAAGGCATCCTGGGCTCTGAAGCAGAGGCCGCTCTCGGCAAGGCAGGCATCACCGTCAACAAAAACGCCATTCCTTACGACACCAACCCCCCGCTCAAGCCCTCCGGCATCCGCATCGGCACGCCCGCGCTCACCACGCGCGGCATGAAAGAAGCCGAAATGAAGCAGATTGCCTCGTGGATCACCGAAGCCCTCGACAAGCGAAACGACGATGCCGCCCTCGACAAGATCCGCAACCAGGTTGCCGAGCTTGCCAACCAATTCCCGCTCTATGCCTGGCGTCGCCAGCCCGCCGCCGTGGAAGCATAAAAAGAAACAGCCGAATCGAAAACAGGAAGGAAGGCGAATAACTTCGTCTTCCTTTTTTTACGTAAAGGCCACTCCCGATTGTCTCCCTACTTCCTGCACTCCTCCCGCGGATGACTGCTTTCTAACTCTCTTCTGTCCAGTTATAGGCCACTCTCAAAATCCCGCCAGCGCAACTTACTTCCATGCGCGGGGTTGCATCGAATGAAGATAGAACGAGCCGCCGAAAGAACGAGAAGAAGGCGGACGCAAGGAGGAGACAAGTGAAATCCCTTTTCAAGATCGCATTTGCTGCAGCCCTTGTTTTGGCCGTGCCGGCCTTTGCGCAACATCCGCAACAGCACACCGCGCCGCGGCCGCCTGAGCGCGGGCCTGAGGTCTTCCGCGGTACTCCGCATCCCCCGTCACAGGAGCCTCGTAAGTATGCCGATCAGCCCGGCCACCCGAATGTTCCGCATGTAGATAACAATCATTGGGTAGGCCATGACACAGGTCCAAATGATCGTAACTATCATCTGGACCACCCCTGGGAGCACGGACACTTTACTGGCGGCTTCGGCCCGCATCACGTATGGCGCATTGGTGGCGGCGGCCCCGGTCGCTTCTGGTTCAACGGATGGGCATGGAGCGTCGCACCGTATGATGTAGGCTTCTGCGATGGCTGGCTATGGAACTCCGATCAAATCATCATCTACGAAGATCCCGACCATCCCGGCTGGTATCTCGCTTACAACGTGAGGCTTGGCACCTACGTACACGTAATGTATCTCGGCGGCATGTAACTTGCCTGTAAACAAGAAACGAAGGGGTGGAGCGTAAGCTTCACCCCTTTATCGTTTTTGGCAATAACTCGCAGCGGAGTTGTACAGTTGCCGCATTCACAAGATAAGATGGCCCGTCGGGAAAATACTTATTTTAGCTCCCTCAAACCACGGCATTGCCGTTGAACGCTAATTCATGTAATTCGGAATCGTCATGACATCTTCATGCCTTCTACCTGTTCGTATTGTCTTGTCGTGTGCTGCTTTAGGCTGCATGGCCCTTGCTGCGTCGTCGCAGGCCGCCAACACGCCCGTTACATTTACAGGTGCTGACAGCCGTCCGGCGCAATCACTCAACGGAGACTGGGCCTATATCGTAGACCCCTATTTCTCCGGCCTCTTCTCCTTCCATCATGAAGAGAAGAAAAATGGATGGTTTCTCAACAGAAAGGCCCAACCCGATGACACCGGTCCAACGGAGTACGACTTCGACAAAGCTCCAAAGCTAAAGGTTCCCGGAGATTGGAACACGCAGCGCGAGTCACTCTTCTTTTATGAAGGGCCCGTCTGGTACCAGCGCAACTTCACCTATCAGCCCAGGGAGCATTCCCGCGTCTTCCTGCATGTCGGCGCAGCCAATTACAAATCGTGGTGGTGGGTCAACGGCAAAAAAGTCTGCGAGCACGAAGGCGGATTTACCGCCTTTAATTGCGACGTAACAGAAGCGGTCCATCCGGGCGATAACTTCATCGTTGCAGCCGTCGATAACACGCGCCGGGAAGACAATGTACCCACTCTGGAAACAGATTGGTGGAACTATGGCGGCATCACCCGTGAGGTCTCGCTCATTACAGTCCCCACCACCTTCATCGATCAGTACGACATTCACCTCAGCCGCTCTGAAAAGGGTGGAATCGAAGGCTGGGCGCATCTTAGCGGCGCGGCAGCAGGCGCTCAGGTTGAAGTCGAAATCCCCGAGTTACACACCAAAACCCGCGCCACCACAGATGCCGCCGGCAAGGCAGTAATACACTTCAACGTAAGTGGTATCGAGCCCTGGTCTCCCGAACATCCCAGGTTATACGCCGTAAAACTCCACACCGATGCCGATTCCATCGACGATCAGATAGGTTTTCGCACCATTGAGACTCGCGGCACGCAGATTCTGCTGAACGGCAAGCCTGTCTTTCTGCGTGGTATCTCCATTCACGCTGAAGCGCCATACCGCACCGGCCGCGCATGGACTGACAAAGACGCCGAAACCCTCCTCACCTGGGCAAAGGATCTGGGCTGTAACTTCGTCCGTCTCGCACATTACCCGCACGATGAAACCATGTTGCGCGCCGCAGACCGCATGGGCCTCATGGTCTGGAGCGAGAATCCGGTCTATTGGGCGCTTAAGTTCGATAACTCCGAAGTCTACGGCAAAGCGTCACGCCAACTCGAAGAAGAGATCGGCACACTGCGCAATCACCCCTCCATTGTTCTCTGGTCCATGGCCAACGAAACCCCCAATAACCCCGCGCGCACAGAGTTCATAACTCGCCTCGCAGCCAAAGCGCGCGAACTGGATAACTCGCGCCTCATTACCGCAGCGCTGCTCGTCCGCGCACAAGGCAATACTAAGATCGTGGATGATCCGCTCGGCAAAGTCCTCGATGTCATCGGAGTGAACGAGTATATCGGCTGGTATGAAGCGCATCCGGAAATCGCCGATGTTACGCAATGGGACATTCGTTATGACAAGCCGCTCATCGTAAGTGAATTCGGCGGTGATGCCAAAGCAGGTCTGCACGGCAGTGATAACCAGCGATGGACCGAAGAGTATCAGGCCAATATCTTTCGCCATCAGATAGGTATGTTGAACCGCATTCCGCAACTGCGCGGTATGAGCCCATGGTTACTCATGGATTTTCGCTCTCCCAATCGTCCTCTCGCCGGCATTCAGGATGAGTTCAATCGCAAGGGACTTATCTCGGATCAAGGCCAGAAGAAGCAGGCTTATTACATACTCCAGAAGGCCTACAAAGAAGGCACCGTAGGTAAATCAGAGTAACTTCCGCAAGGTATAACTTTAGTGGAATGTTATTCTCACCATTCGCCACCGCGCGAAGAAATAAGGTATGCTCGTCACATGTCGATAGAAACAATACTTGCTCAGATCGATGCCGAAATTGCAAGACTGACTCAGGTGAGAAAGATACTTGCATCTTCCGGCAGCCCCACTCTTACCGCCAAACCGGCAAAAAAAGCTGCGCCTGCAAAGTCGCAGAAGCGCATTCTGAGTCCGGACGCACGCAAGCGCATTGCAGATGCGCAGAAGCGTCGCTGGGCCGCGCAAAAGGCCCGGCCCAAGAAAGATAGCTAACGCCGCGGCGCCATATAGCCTCCCATAGTTACACATATCCGGCCCTAATTAGTTCCCGGGCATTGCAATTGCCGTCAACGTGCAGAGCTGTGATATAGTCGCTTTCGGTTTGGAAGACAGAGGAAGACTCGCCGCGCGCACCAACCACTCGTGCGCAAGTGCGGGCAGCAGCGTCTTCCACAAATTTTGGTTAAAGGCCCCTCTGCTTCATTGCCGGTTGAATTGTTGCCTGATTCGTTCCCACCGGCTTGAATCAAGGGGTCTTTTTTGGGTCCATCCTGATATCTGGGTTAGGATGGAAGGCACTAATCCAGTTGAGCCGGGGTAAATGAATACGTCAGTGCAGGTGTCCACGGAAGATGGCAGCCGGTCAGTATCTGTATTCCCATTACAGCAGCTGATCTATGCGGCCTTGATTCTGGGTGGTGTAACAGCAGGCGCTGAGCTGCTGAATACCATCTCATGGAGGCACGGCGACATCAGTATCATGTGGCCTTCCACCGGCCTGCTCGTGGGCATGTTGATCTGTGCGCCGCGCCGCCAGTGGCCCGCATATATTGCCGTGGCCACGGTCATTGATTTCGCTGCCACGCTCTTGCCGCCACTGAACTCCCCGCCATGGCTCTCGCTCTCCGCATCCGTATGTAACATCGTTGAAGTCGTAGTAGCAGCCTCACTGCTTCGTCCGGCTCTGGCGCCGGATCGCTATGTAGCCCGCGCCAGCCAGCTCGCCAGCCTGCTCATCTACGGCGTCATCGTGGCCCCCGGCATTGCATCGCTTTGTTACGCCACGTGCCTATCTCTCGAGCACTTCAAGAGCTTCTGGCAAATAGTTCCCGAGTGGTTCCCCGGTGACGCCCTCGGCATCACCATCATGACGCCGCTCTATATTTCGCTGCAAAAACGCGCTCCGTTTTCAAATCGCAGCTGGTATGAGGCCGCGGGCCTTTTCCTGTTGCTCTGCATCGTCAGCATCGGCGTCTTCTACCAGACCTCCCTGCCGCTCCTCTTCGTCATCCTGCCGGTACTGCTTCTCGTGGAAATGCGCCTGGGCATGGCCGGAGCAGCACTCGGACTTCTGGCCGTCGCCTCCATCGGCGGCTTCTTTACTGCGCGCGGCCACGGCCCCATCGGCCTCACCGTTCTCACGCTCTCTCCGCGCACGCTCATGCTCCAGCTTTTCGCCTTCGTCTCCATGCTGCTCGTCTATATTGCAGAGGTGGTGCGGGCAGCGCGCGCGCGGCTTGAGCTCAACCTCCGCGCCAGTGAGCAGCGCTTCCGCCTTCTCGCAGAAGGTTCCAGTGACATCATCACCCTCGCCAATCTCCAGCGCGAAGTCATCTATGTCTCTCCCTCCGCAACCACGCTGCTCGGCTGGGATCCGCAGGACGCAGCTCTCTTTGAGCGCGGCTCCATGGTCCACCCGGATGACGTTGCCTCCATCGAGAAGCTTTACACAGACTGCCTCGCAGGCAAAACTCGCAACATTCTCGAGTTCCGCGGTCGCAAGCGCGATGGCGGCTATCTCTGGCTTGAAGCCAATCTCGTCCTCCATTGCGAGCCCGAAACAGGCGCTCCCGCGGGCTTCATCAATGTCGTGCGAGAAATCTCCGGCAGAAAAGCGCATGAAGAGGAGCTCAATAAAGCGCTCAACGTCGCCGAGAACCGCGCCATCACCGACGCAGTCACAGGAATAGCCAACCGCCGCCGTCTCGACGAGTACATAGAGCGCGAGTGGCAGCGCGCCCAGACCGGCCGCTCAAAAATCTCCCTCCTCATGATCGATGTCGATCACTTCAAGCATTACAACGATCACTACGGCCATCTCGCCGGCGACCGCTGTCTCCGCGAAGTTACAGGTGCCATCGCCAGCGTAGTCCAGCGCCCATCCGACTTCGTAGGCCGCTACGGCGGCGAGGAGTTCGTCGTCGTTCTTCCCGATACAGATCTCGCCGGCGCATGGCACATCGGCGAAAAAATCCGCCGCGCCGTGGAACTCGAGCAGATCCCCCACGAAGGAAATCCCCACCATGTCGTGACGGTGAGTATCGGATGCGCCACCACCTCTCCCGCCGACAATGCAAAGTCCATTCAGCTGCTCGAATCCGCAGACGCCGCCATGTACCAGGCCAAAGAAGCAGGAAGAAATTGTGTGCGCCTGGCCACTTAAAAGCGGCTATTATTTTCCCGCAGCATCGATGTCAGTCTCATGTATCTGGAACCGTGCAGTTTGTCATGGATGGTATGGAGGCCCTCCACTGGCGGCAGCTCGCCGTGCTCGACGACGAGGCCGAAGTGAAGAAACAATTGAATCAATTTCTCGATGAACTCCTGCCAAGGGGTGCATGCCGATTTCAAGCACTTTGTGGACCTTGAAGAAACGAAAAGATTCCGCATTACGAAAGTCCATTGGACCTTCGTACCGTAAGCCCACCCAAAATAGTTTTCACTCAATTAGCATGGTTTGTGCCATACTCATTTTGTAGTTAAAAAAGCCCGGTCCTCATCGACCGGGCTTTTTCTTTTTCCTCTGCAATTCCTCACCTCCTTACAGATTCTGTAATGGTGTAAGGCTTGGCCGGTTGAAAACGTAGGGGGTACCCCCCCTCCTCCCCCAGATTCTGTGGTTCTGTGGACGGACACACGAGAACACGCGCAATTATTCCCCGGAAATTCCCACAAAATTCCCGGAAAATTCCGCCTTTTTTTCTGCGAAAATGGCGGCGCAAAATATTGAAAATAAATAACTTGGAAAGCGAGCAAGTGGAAAAAATCGTAAAATTTTTCTCACCTCCGTACAGATTTAGTAATTTCTGTACGCCAGAGCAAGTGCTGTCTTCACTGCCTTGAAATGGCGCGGCGTCATCCAGCGGATAGACTGACATTGCCTCCAGGAGGAATCGCGTGCCTCGCCCCTTTCACATTGCCTTGCTTGCTCTTTCTGCTTCGCTGCTGACTACGCCCGCAATCAACGGCCAATCTGCGGCAACACCTCTCACGGTAGAAGCCATCAATGGCGGTGAGCCGCTTACGGGCATACCGCCGGAAGGAGTAGCCTGGTCGCCGGACGGCAAGCTCTTGAGCTGGCTTGAAGATGGCGAGCTGCACGGTTTTGAAGTTGCATCCGGCAAGCAAGTCCTATTGCTGAATCGCACAAGACTGGCTTCGCTCTTTGAAGCAAGCAAAGACGATCAGGGCAGCACACCCAGCTACTGGTGGTCGCCCGATATCAGGCACATACTCTTTGATTCGAGCGGCCGGCTATGGCTCTTCGATCTGAAGACAGGCACTGCAGTCGAAATGGGATTTACCGCTACCTCTTCCGGAGACAATCCCAGCTTCTCTCCGAACGGAGAAACCATCGCCTTCGTCCGCGATCACGGTCTCTGGATTGTCCGTCCGCGCAACCAGGGAAATACAGGAACGCCCATCGCCATTGCGCCTTCCCAAAGCTCTGCGGTTACAAATGGCGAGGTGGATTGGCTCTACGGAGAAGAGCTCGAAGTCAAAAGCAATTACTTCTGGTCTCCGGACTCAAGCCACATCGCGTATCTGCAGATGAACGAAGGCAACGTCCCGGAGTATCCATTACTGGATGCCACATCCATACACACAAAGGTCGAAAAGCAGTGGTATCCGCAGCCCGGCGATCCCAATCCGGATATTCGCCTGGGAGTCATCGGAGCCACAGGCGGCCATACATCCTGGATCAGGTTGCCGATCCACGGAGGACAGGATTATCTTCCACGATTCGGATGGGTGGATCGCAAGACACTCTGGTTTGAAACACTCAGCCGCGATCAGAAACACCGCACGCTTTACTTTGCAGACGCATTCGGCAGCCGCGAGTCGCTTCAGATTCTCGAAGTCACAGACGACAAGTTTCTCGACATGAATTACGACATCTACATTGGCGGCGGAGCCATCGTGCTCACCAGTTGGAAAGATGGTTACAACCACATCTATCTCTATCGCTACGACCAGGCAAATCCCATGAGCGCGCCGGCAGCAGCGCCAAAGCAGCTTACCAGCGGCAACTGGGACGTACTCTCCGTAGCAGCAGTGGATTCATCGCATCAGGAGGTTTATTACGCATCAAAGGAAACCGGCCCGCTGGAGCAGCAGCTCTGGCAGGTAAGCTTCACCGGCGAACGCAAGGCACTCACGACGGAATCGGGATCGCACGACGGCAACTTTGCGCCGATAGCTGCATCGGATCAGTTGGCATTTGCAGACACCTTCTCCACTCGTCTCGATCCGCCAAAGCTGCGCATCTGCAAAGTCGCTGGCGAATGTCAGAATCTATGGTCTTCACACTCGCTCGACAGTTACAACTTGCATCCACGTGTGCAGCTTGAAACAAAAGCGAAGGACGGAACGGCGCTTTATTCCACGTTGATCCTGCCCGAAGGGAGGAACGGGCCAAAGAGCGTTCCCCTCATCGTGAATCCCTACGGCGGACCTACCACGCAGACAGTGCAGAATCGCTGGGGCGACGACGTATGGGGCGACAATCTGCTCTTCGACCAGCTACTCGCTCAGCATGGCTTCGCCGTACTACGCACAGACAACCGCGGCACAGCAGGACGCGGGCGCAACTTCGCGCAAGCCGCCTATCGGGATTTTGGCAAGGTGCAGTTTGAAGATCAGATCGCGGCTCTCGATGCAGCACTCGAAAAATATCCGCAGCTTGATCCAAAGCGGTTGGGCTGGTGGGGTTGGAGTTGGGGAGGGCACTTTACGCTTTACGCCATGACCCACTCCGATCGCTTCATCGCAGGTGTTTCCGTAGCTCCGGTAACAGACTGGCGCCTCTACGACTCTGCTTACACAGAGCGCTACCTCGGCCTGCCTGCAGATGAGCAGCAGGCATACAAGGATTCATCCGTTGTGAACACGGCAATCAACTTGAAAGGACACTTGCTAATGGTGCACGGCACAAGCGACGACAATGTGCACATCGTCAACACCATTCAGTTCATAGATAAGCTGATCGGCGCAGGCACCCTCTGCGACCTTCAGATTTTTCCGCGCAAAAAACACGACCTGTCAGGCAGCGAAGCGCGCACGCAGCTCTACCGCCGGATTCTCATTCACTTTGAGCAGTATCTGAAGTCCAATTCAGAACCAGAAGGAGCGACGAAACAGTGATTCTTGCCGACCATTTGCGGGAACTTGAGGAGCTGCTGCTTAACCCTGCCATTCGAAAAGATCGCCAGAGGCTTGAGTCGCTGCTTTCAGCCGATTTTGTGGAGTTCGGTGCCTCAGGGTCCATTTGGACGCGCGCGAAAATCATAGAGCAACTCGCAAGCGAGGAATCTACGACGATCCAACTCGAAGACTTCCGCTGCACGGAACTCAGCCCTGACGTGGCCCTTGTTACATGGCGAGCAATACGTCAAAATGCGCCGCCCAATACATCGCCGGCCAGCCTTCGAAGCTCAATCTGGAGAAAGGAAGATGGTGAGTGGCGTGTGGTATTTCACCAGGGAACGCCGTCTGCGTAGGCCGCTACACTTCGCCGCGCTTGAAGATGTCGTCTTTTTCCTTCAAGGGGCAGTGCGCGCAACTGAGGCAGCAAACGAGGAGGACCGCTACGCCAATCGTTACGACCAGCGCAACCAGGCTTCCACTGACAAGAACCCAATGCATCCAGCTTTGCATCATCGCAGATACTTCACCCGAATCAAAGGCTACTCACGGCAAGTTTTCGTCTCTTTGGGAGACTCAAATCGGTAACCTAGTCGCCCTCAGTGTACCATCGGAAATTTTTGAATCGTCAATAACAAAATTGCATTATTGCGTCTGGCAGTAATCTCTGATTGCATAAAAGCAAATAAAAGGCGAAACTAAACTGGGAGCTCTGAGACCTCCCTGATATGGTGCAAGATTCCATTCCCGCTGACAGCGCAATTTCCGAACTGACGGATGAGCAGATCGACGAGTGGCGGAGCCACACGCAAACCTCTCCTCCTGTACAGACGAAGCAAGAGCCTCGAAGGACGAAGGCAGCTTCCACGCCAGAGGTGAACTGGCTCTTTGTCGATCTGAACTCCTATTTCGCATCCTGCGAACAGCAGGACAGAGAAGAGCTGCGAAACCGCCCCGTCGCCGTGGTGCCTATGATGGCCGATACGACCTGCTGCATTGCCGCAAGCTATGAAGCCAAGGCTTACGGCGTCAAAACCGGAACCATTGTGTCCGATGCGAAAAGGCTATGCCCGGACCTCATCCTTGTCGAAGGCCGCCATGAGCTTTACACCGACATCCACCACAAAGTGGTGGATGCTGTTCATAGCTGCATTCCTGTCACAGCCGTCTGCTCCATTGACGAGATGGCTTGCAGGCTCATCGGGCGAGAACGCTCGCTGCTGAACGCGATCGAGATCGCGCGAAAAGTGAAGCGCACCATCCGCGAGCAGGTAGGCGACATGCTTCGCAGTTCGGTGGGGCTTGCGCCGAACCGCTTTCTCGCCAAAATTGCCAGCGATATGGAGAAGCCGGACGGCCTGGTTGCGCTGCCTGCCGACGTGCTGCCTACTGCTCTGCCACTGCTTGCATTGCGCGATCTGCCCGGTGTTGGCGCGCGAACGGAAAAACGGCTCAATGCAAAAGGCATACGCACCATGGAACAACTGCTGGCTCTCAATTGCGAGCAGATGGGTATGCTGTGGGACTCAGTCTGGGGCGAACGTATGTGGCACTGGCTGCGTGGCCAGGATTTCGATCTGTCAGACAACGAGCATGCTAAATCCATTGGTCATCAGCATGTCCTCGCGCCGGAGATGCGAACTCCGGAAAAAGCGTGGGCCGTTGCTTTGAAGCTGCTGCATAAGGCTGCGCTTCGTTTGCGCGAAGCGAATCTCTGGGCTGCCAGCATGGGTCTCGCTGTAGGCTTTGCTGTTCCTCGCGCGCAGCAGGAGATTCCAAACTCCGTTAGCAGCTACGGTGTGCCGAGGCGTGGGTGGCATAACGAAATCAAGCTTACTGAGTGCCAGGACAACCAGACGCTCATCAACGTGCTGCGCAAACTCTGGCAGCAAAAACCTGCCGGTGAAGAGTACACGCATCCGTATTTTATTGGTGTCCATCTTGGCGGACTTGTACCGGACAAGCTGCATAGCTTGAGTCTGTTCGACTCGATGGACGGCTTCGAGAGACGAGCCAAGCTGCATGAAGTCATGGACAAGCTCAATCGCAAATATGGAATGCAGACTTTGGCTCCCGCTACGATGCTGACGGCCTTCAAGGCTGCGCCTACTCGCATTGCATTTCATTCGGTTCCTGATCTCTTCTAAATCGGTTTTTAATCGGCCACCTTCCGGTGAGTTGTGCACTTAGAGTGCAGTCACGGGTTAGAATTCACACGAATGTTGGAATATTTGCGGAGTGCTTCCGCATCCATTCTGCAAACGAGGTGAAAGTTATGTCTCACGCCAAGGCTTACTCTGCTGCCAGCGCTACATCGCCGCTTGCCCACACTACGATCGAACGGCGCGATCCTACTGCAACTGATGTCGCTATTGAGATCCTTTTCTGCGGCGTCTGCCACTCCGATCTTCACCAGGTTCGCAACGAGTGGAGCGAGGTTATGCCCACTGTTTATCCGTGCATTCCGGGGCATGAGATTCTTGGCCGCGTCACTGCAGTCGGCTCGTCTGTGAGCAAGTTTAAGGTGGGCGACCTTGCCGCGGTGGGCTGCATGGTGGACTCTGATGGAACCTGTCCGGCCTGCAAGATGGATCTCGAGGTCTTCTGCCCCAACTGCACTCTGACTTATAACTTTCCGGACAAGCACCTGGGTGGCGTTACTTATGGCGGCTATTCGGACAGCATTGTTGTGGACGAGCGCTTTGTGTTGCGCGTGCCCGAGAATCTCGATCCTGCGGGAGCTGCTCCTTTGCTCTGCGCCGGCATTACCACTTACTCGCCGCTGCACCACTGGGGCGTGACCAAGGGCAAGAAGGTGGGCATTGTTGGCCTGGGCGGGCTGGGCCACATGGGCGTCAAGTTTGCTCATGCGCTTGGTGCTCACACGGTGGCGTTCACCACCTCCGAGAGCAAGGTGGAAGATGCCAAGCGCCTGGGCGCCGATGAGGTTGTGGTCTCGAAGGACGCCAACCAGATGGCGAAGCATGCCAGCAGCTTCGACTTCATTCTCGATTGCGTTTCCGCTGACCATGACATTAATGCGTACATTCATCTGCTGGGCCTGGATGGCACGATCACGCTGGTAGGCGCGCCGGAGAAGCCGTTACCGGTTTCTGCCTTTGGGCTGATCTTTGGCCGCAAGAGGCTTGCCGGTTCGGCTATCGGCGGCATCAAGGAGACCCAGGAGATGCTGGACTTCTGCGGCAAGCACAACATTACTTCCGATGTTGAGGTGATTCCGATCCAGAAGATCAATGAAGCTTATGAGCGGCTGGTGAAGTCGGACGTGAAATACCGCTTCTCGATCGATATGGCTTCCCTTAAATCCGAGTAAGCCGGTAGGAGCGGGTTTATGGAGATTCAGCGAGCCGGTTCCAAGCCTTCCGGCAAGGGACCGGCGGAGTATTTCACGGGCACGGTGCGGGTGGATCCCCTCTTCTCCGCACCGGAGCCTGCCCGCGTGGCGGGCGCGCATGTGACCTTCGAGCCTGGAGCGCGGACGGCGTGGCATACACATCCCCTGGGCCAGACGCTGATTGTGACCAGCGGGCGCGGACGGGTCCAGCACTGGGGCGGGCCGGTGGAAGAGATTCATCCGGGCGATATGATCTGGTTTGCACCGGGGGAGAAGCACTGGCATGGAGCAACACCCGAGACGGCCCTGACGCATATTGCGATCCAGGAGCGGCTGAATGGTGAGGCGGTTGAGTGGCTGGAAAAGGTCAGCGATGAGCAGTATGCCGGGTCTTAGCTTCACTCCCATTTGCAACTATTTTGGTGCAACATTTACTGATTGATCAACGTAGCTGCGAAGATTTTGCGCGTGTATCCATCCACAGAACCACAGAATCTGGTGGAGTAGGGGGGCCCCCCGACGTCTCCAACCGGCGTCGCCTTACAGAATTACTAAAGGGGCTGTCCTAGATAACTAGCGCAGAGCTAGAGTTTTGAGGATGGCTAGGATCCGCAAAAGCCGCTTGAGCCTGCCCCAGCAGGAACGCTTGTTGGAGCACTTCGTGGCGGGCACGACAGCTCGTACCGCAGCCATTCTGGTAGGGGTCAACAAGAGCACTGCGGCGTATTATTTCCATCGCCTTCGCCAGCTCATTTATCAGGCCAGTGAAGATGCCACGCCCTTCTCTGGAGAAGTGGAAGTGGACGAGAGCTATTTTGGCGGTCGGCGCAAGGGTCTGCGTGGCCGTGGAGCGGCCGGCAAAGTGCCTGTCTTTGGTCTTTTAAAGCGTGGCGGCAAGGTTTACGCCAAGATGATCAGCGATATTAAAAGCTCGACCTTACAAGCCATCATGGAGGAGAAAATCGTGCCGGATAGCATCGTGTATTCCGACACCTTTCCCGCTTACAATGTGCTCGATGTTTCGGCCTTCAGGCACTCCCGCATCAACCATGCAAAACTGTTTGCCGATCGCAAGAACCACATCAACGGCATCGAGAATTTCTGGAACCAGGCCAAAAGACATATGCGCCGTTTCAACGGCATTCCCAGGGAGCATTTCCACCTCTTTCTCAAGGAATGCGAATGGCGTTTTAATACCCCAAACCCGCAAGATCAGTTAAATCAACTAAATCAATGGGTTAAACAACATCTGCGCTAGTTATCTAGGACAGCCCCTAAAAAAATCTGTACGGAGGTGAGAAAAATTTTACGATTTTTTCCACTCGCTCGCTTTCCAAGTGATTTCTTTTCAATGGTTGTGGCGCAATTTTCGCAGAAAAAAGGGCGGAATTTTCCGGGAATTTTGTGGGAATTTCCGGGGAATAATTGTGCGTGTACTCGTGTATCCGTCCACAGAACCACAGAATCTGGTGGAGTAGGGGGGTACCCCCGACGTTTTCAACCGGCGTAGCCTTACAGAATTACAGAATCTGTAAGAAGGTGAGAAATTGTAGAGGAAATAGAAAAAGCCCGGTCGAAGAGACCGGGCTTTTTTGACTACAAAATGAGTATGGCACAAAGCATGCTAATTGAGTGAAAACTATTTCGGGTGGGCTTACGGTACGAAGGTCCAATGGACTTTCGTAATGCTTCCGGGGACAGATGAGAGAAAAGACGGAAGCCAAGACTGCCAAGTTTCTCTTTCAGGTGGGGATGACAGGGATCGCCGGAAGAGGGTTGAGGATGGAAGCTGCCGAGATATTGACCTTGGCCACAAAAGCCGGTAAACTAACTTAGTTTGGCGATTCATGTCAGTTGCCATAGGTCAGGCGTTCGCTTTGAGAGTGTATCCAAAGCTGGAGCGTAACGGAAATCGACCGAAGGCTAGCAAGTTTCCGCCCAGAGTGTTTCAGGATTTTTGTTTGGAGCAGGCGCGTGCGCGTGTGAAGCTCCGGAGGGTTTATGTACGCTGTTCTTCGCACCGGTGGTAAGCAGTACCGTGTCGCCCCCGGCGACGTTTTGAAGATTGAGACGGTTACTCCGTCAGAAGACAACACCATTGAGTTCAGCGATGTTCTCGCTGTCTCCGGCAACGACGGCATTGTGAAGCCGGGCGCCGCGAAGGTGACTGCCGAAGTCGTAGGCGAAGGCCGCGGCGACAAGATCCTGGTCTTCCACCTGAAGCGGAAGAAGCAGTACAAGAAACTGCAGGGACACCGCCAGAACTTCAGCGAGATTCGCATCAAGGCCATTGAGGCCGACGGCGTGACTTACACGGCGTAAGACAGCTATCAGCCGTCAGCTGTCAGCTTTTTTCTGCTGGGTTGGGCGATAGAGATTTGAAATTGAGAGCTAAAAGCTAATAGCTGATAGCTGCTTTGAGAGGATTCGGCAATGGCACATAAAAAAGGTGGAGGCAGCTCCACAAACGGTCGCGATTCAAATGCACAGCGCCTGGGCGTGAAGGCCTTTGGCGGTCAACTTGTCACCGGCGGAACGATCATCATTCGCCAGCGCGGCACGCGCATCAAGCCGGGCACCAACGTGGGCATCGGCTCGGACGACACGCTGTTTGCCAAGATCGACGGGCGTGTGAAGTTCTCTGACCACGGCAACCGTGGCCGCTTTGCCTCGATTGAGCCTGTTGCGGCTGAGTAAGACGGGTTGCGGTTTATAAAAGCCACGGCTAATGCCGTGGCTTTTGCTTTTGCGGCGCGACTGAACAGTTTGCTGAAAGTCAGTTTTAACATTCGGAAGCTGCAAAACCATCCCTCAGCGGCTAAAGCCGCCATTGATTTTGCCGGGCCTATGGCACAGCTAAAGCTGTGCCCTTTCAAAACATTGAGTTTTCCGCATGCTGCGAAGGCGTGGCCTTTCAAAAACTCCGTAGATTTGGCATTTGTGGTATCCCCGGTCCCCAACTGCGAGGGACCGGGGGCACCCGGCGATCCCAGGTCTCGAACCACCCCAGCGACGAAGACCTGTCGCTGGGGACCCCGGCATCAAGACCTGGGGCACCCAAACTGGTGAGCGGACTGGCGAAAGGCCGACAGAAAGAAAGGCCGTGGCGATTGCCACGGCCTTTTGCATTTGCTGCGGGAAGTTTTAGGAACCGGACTCGCCTTCACGAAGAGCGGTGCGGGTGAGGACTTTTTCGACGACCTTTTCGACGTCGGTGAGGAAGAAGCTGTTGGCGGGCTGCTGTACGACAACCTGCGGGCTCTTGTGTCCGAGGGCCGAGGCGATCTCATTCCAGCGATAGATGGTGGAGTTGGCAGCAACGACCACCGGCTTGCGGACAGGCTCCGGTAACGCGGCGTAGACCATCCAGACGCCAAGAGCGGTGAGCGTAATGCCCTCGCTGATGAACTGGGCCGGGTCAGTGAGTGTGCCTTTCCACGACTGGAAGGCGGAAAGAATGAAGTCGCTCGAAGAGAAGATACCCAGGCCGAAGGCGATGCCGAAGCTGAGGTCGCGCGGCGAGAGCTTGAGGGCGTTCATGCTGAGGCAGAGGAAGGCCAGCAGGCACAGCTCGATAATGCTGACCGAGCGCATGAGGCGGTAAGCAATCTCTGGAACGATCCGCCAGTCGGGGCTCGAAAAGCTGATGGTAGAAAAGCTGATGATGAGCGAGGCAAGCGCGGCCCAGCGGAAGATCACGGACCCGAATCGCTGCAGTCCGGTAAAGCCGGTCAACGCAGAGTGGAAGACTTCGATGGAAACGAGAAAGACCAGGATGGTGCTTGCAAAGTAGTTTGCGTAATAAACGTAAAAATACGAAACCTGCGCCCACTGTCCCCAAGGCTGCTCTCCGATAAACAAGAGAGGAATAAAGACGGCTGAAGAGGCAGTTCGCAGGGCAAGGTACCAGCCCATCGTCGGTAAACGCTTCTGTAATTTTTTATTCCAAAAAACTAGGGAAAGCGCGGCCCAGAGTCCAAGCTCAGTAAGAGTCATGGCCCACATTGTAGGATTTAGTGGCATAAGGTCCCGTCGCCTTTCTGAGGCTGAACTCAGAATAGCTCGAAACTATCTGTACACCAATCGAAATGTATTTTGAAAGCTGACACTTTCGTGTCACTTTCGGGTTACCCGCAGGTGCCAGCGTGGGGCTATCTGACTCTATCCATTATCCCTAGTTGCCTACGGCTCTCTTGGGGCAGGTGGGGATTCCGGGAACGCAGACAGGGCCGGGCATGGAGGCCGAGACGACCTGGCGGCTGGGGGTGGCGTGCGTGGAGGCGGAAGAGACAGAGGCTGCGGCGGCACCGGCAATGACTACGGACAGGGCGGCAATTCGGAGGGCGAGTTTCATTGGATGTATTCTCCTGGCTAAAAATCTAGGTTTCGATTTCGGTTAAAAATATCGGGCGCTGTTCTGAGCTATTTTTTGGGGCAGGTGGGGATTCCGGGGACGCAGACGGGACCGGGCATGGAGGTCGAGACGACCTGACGGCTGGGCGTGGCATGAGCGGAGGAAGGGGCGACAGAGGCTGCTGCTGCACCGGCGAGGACGACAACGAGAGCGGCGATTTGGACGGCGAGTTTCATGGATGTATTTCTCCTGGATAGAGTGTGATTTTTGCTGCGATCAAGGACCGCTGTTACTAATGATGGTAACGTAGGTACTACTTCACACAGCATATTTTTTGGCCGCATTTACAGTACCTTATCCCCATTTTGGGAATGGCCGAATTTGGGGCACATTCGGCCAGCCGAGGGGCCTCCCCCGTTACCTTCTAAAGCACCTGCAAAACCACGGTTTTTCGCCTCTCCGCGTGATAAAATTAGGACAGGCTAAGTCGTCCAAAAGTCCTCGTTTTTTCAAGCGATTAAGCCCGAACCGCAGTGCCGGAAATGGAATCGGTGAGCGGGGCGGAGCAGGACTGCCGGAACGACCCCGAAATGGAAATTATGGCGACCGAGATGACCCCGCTTCCCCCCGATCCGAACCAAATCGTGAATTCCGCCCAGGACAACAGCTATACCGGCGATAACATCAAGATTCTGGAAGGCTTAGAGGCAGTGCGCCTGCGGCCGGCGATGTACATCGGCTCGACGGGCGAAATGGGCCTGCACCACCTGGTGTACGAGGTGGTGGATAACTCGGTGGACGAGGCGCTGGCGGGCTTTGCCACGAAGATCGACGTCATCATTCACGTGGACAACTCGATCACGGTGATCGATGACGGCCGCGGCATTCCGGTGGACATGAAGACGCTGCCGAATGGCGAGCGTATGCCGACGGTGCAGGTGGTGCTGACGAAGCTTCATGCGGGCGGCAAGTTCGACTCTTCGACCTACAAGGTTTCCGGCGGACTGCACGGCGTGGGCGTGAGCTGCGTGAATGCGCTTAGCCAGGAGTTCAATGTTGAGATCTGGCGTGACGGAAGCACCTGGGAGATGGATTTCAGCTGCGGCGACCCGGTGAGCGACCTGCGGAAGAGCGGCACGAGCAAGAAGCGCGGCACGAAGATTCACTTTCTGCCGGACAGGACGATCTTTACCGCGACCGAGTACAACTACGACACGCTGGCACAGCGGCTGCGCGAGCTGGCCTTTTTGAACAAGGGCCTGGAGATTACGCTGACCGACGAGCGGACGGGGGATGCGAAGACGGGCGAGGCGAAACGGTCCGAGTTTCGGTATGCGGGCGGCATTGCCGAGTTTGTGAAGCACCTGAATCGCGGCAAGCAGGTGTTGCATGATAAGCCGATCACGATGGAGGCCGAGCGTAACAACGTAGCGATTGATATTGCGCTGCAGTACAACGACAGTTACTCGGATACGTTGTTCAGCTTTGCGAACAACATCAACACGGTGGACGGCGGCTCGCATCTTTCCGGTTTTCGCTCGGCGCTGACGCGGACGATCAATGCGATTGGACAGCAGCTGGGGCTCTTCAAGGACATGAAGGAGAGCTTGAGCGGCGATGATGTGCGCGAGGGTCTGGTGGCCGTGGTGAGCGTGAAGCTCTCGCAGCCGCAGTTTGAAGGGCAGACCAAGGGCAAGCTGAATTCGGATATTGCCGGTGTTGTGCAGGCATTTGTGAATGAGCGGCTGGGAGCGTTCCTGGAGCAGAATCCGCCGATTGCGAAGCGGATTATCAATAAGGCGATTGAAGCGGCGCGTGCGCGTGAGGCCGCGCGCAAGGCTCGCGATCTGACGCGGCGCAAGGGCGCGCTGGATGGCGGCGGGTTGCCGGGTAAGCTGGCCGATTGCAGCGAAAGGAATCCGGAACGCTGCGAGCTGTATCTCGTCGAGGGTGAGAGCGCAGGCGGTACGGCCAAGCAGGGACGCGACCGGAAGTTCCAGGCGATTTTGCCGCTGAAGGGCAAGATTCTGAACGTGGAGAAGGCTCGCTACGACAAGATGCTGGGCCATGAAGAAATTCGCGCGATGATTACGGCGCTGGGCACGGGCATTGGCAAGGATGACTTTGATCCGGCGAAGCTGCGCTACGGCAAGATCATTTTGATGACCGATGCGGACGTGGACGGCTCGCATATTCGCACGCTGCTGCTGACGTTCTTCTTCCGGCACATGACTGACCTGATCAAGCGCGACAACGTGTTTATTGCGCAGCCGCCGCTGTACAAGATCAAGAAGGGCCGCTTTGAGCAGTACATCAAGGACGACCGCGAGTTTGTGAAGGTGATGGTGAAGCGTGCGTCAGAAGGCACGACGATTCGCCATGGCGAGAACGCGCAGAAGATTGAAGGCGCGGATCGCACGCGGTTCATGGGCACGCTGGGCGAGTACCTGGGATTCGTCGAGAAGGTGGACAAGCGGATTCGCAATGAAGCGCTGGTGGAGCTGCTGGCGCGGGCCGAGCTGACGCATCGCGCGGATTTTTCTTCGGCGACGGATGCCAATGAGATTCCGGCGAAGATTGCGGCAGTGCATGCGGAGTTGCAAAAGCACGCGGATGAGTTTCAGATCAAGCTGATGAAGCCGGTGCAGGATGAAGAGCATCGGACGTGGTCGGTCTGCTTTACGGATTCGCAGGGCGCGACGCGTTGTGTTGACTGGACGCTGGCTTCAAGCCCGGAGTTCCGGCAGATGATGGCGAAGTACTCGCTGATCAAGGAGTACATGGAGCCGCCGTTCCTGATTGAGTTTGCGGGCAAGGGTGGCGCGGGTGCGGAGGCCTCTGCGGAAGAGGAAGAGCCGCTGGAGGGCGAAGAGCCCAAAGCGGAAGCGAAGGCGAAGAGCACCTCGCGGATTCCGCGCGAGCCGGTGGAGAAGCAGACGGCGCGCGAGCTGTTTGAGTACATTGTGGAGCAGGGCAAGAAGGACTACCAGGTGCAGCGGTATAAGGGTCTGGGCGAGATGACTTCCACGCAGCTGTGGGAGACGACGATGGATCCCGAAAAACGCACGCTGCTGCAGGTGAAGCTTGAGGATATTGCTGAGACGGAGACGATCTTCACTACGCTGATGGGCGAGGATGTTGAGGCGCGGCGTAAGTTCATCGAAGACAATGCGCTGGATGTGAAGAACCTAGATATCTAGGTACGCTTGATGGCGCAACGCATAGCTTGAAACAAGCGTCGCCTGGTTTGCCGTAAGGATCAGCAGCGAGCAAGTATGCTGCGATCCTTACAGCATTTTGAAGACAGCACTTTGAATCTGGTAGCCGCGCTGAACTTTTGGCGCGGCTATTCGGCTTTTGTGGACGCGAGAGCATTTTCGAGCGTGACCGCGAAGAATGCATGCCCAAAGACTGTGGGATGGTGCGTGTCCCAGAAGAACGTGTGGTCAGGGTCAGCACATTCCGCACTCGCTGCCAGGCACGGATCCGTGACGTTGGTGAATCCGAAATGCGTGGGGGCTGTTTCGACGGCGTTCAGCAGGCTGAACACGTTCATGCGAAGGATGTGAATTCCCTCCAGACATTGTTCCAGGGCCAGCAATGCATCGAGGGATTGGTTGGTGACCGTACTCGCTTTGGCGGCAAATGCCACATTGGTTGCCGCCGGCAGCAAACCAACATTGAAGAGATCCGGAATGACGAAGTGCCTGGCACCTGCTTCGCGGAGCAGGCGCTCGCTATGTGCAAGTCCCTCCGCGATCTGCAGTCCGAGTACCTGCGGAGAAACACCGGTTGCATCCAGGATGTCGTTCCCGCCGCCCTCCAGGATGTAAAGCGCGTTCGGATCCGCTTTGCCTGCGTGCGCGTCGAGGTATAACTGCACTTGCTCCGGCACACTCGGAACTCCCGTGAAAGACTGTCCCTCCGTTACCCATGCTCCGCCGAAGGCATAGTCCGTGCCACCGACTGCGTAGGCTTTTAGCGGCAACCCGAGGAATCCGGCTACGTGATCCAGCCATATGGGGCCATTCGAAAAGCGCCCGTTGTAGTAGGGAGCGGCAGGTTCCGCGCCGCCAGTCAACGCGAAGAGGTTTCCTACATCACAATAACTGTCGCCAAAGACATAGAGTGCGTCGTAGCTGGGAGCAGCGGCGTAAGCCTCTGCGGTGGATGCCACGAGGGTAACCGCGACCAGGAAATGCCAAACGATTCTTTGCATAGTTTTTCCTCAATCTGCCGTTTTTGCGGCTGTATGTTTGCGAGAAAACACCAGCGACTGAAGTGCGCCAAGCAATACTCAGGGCCCGCTGCAGCGTAATTCGCGCCCGTGCTACTATCCTTGTGTCGGCGGCCTTGCTGAAGTGGTGCGCAGCCGCCTTCCTTCCGTCAATCCATAGTGTTGAATTGCCGGGAAGTCTTCCCCTTCTGATCCTTTACTTCTCCGCATAGAGAATCCTCGCGGACGATTGTGACCTTACAGAGTCTGAGCGTGATGGTCTTTCAAAAACGAGCGATGTTGTTCTGAGCTCGAAACCATTCAAGCGTGCAGCGGGGATGCAGAGAAGCAGCGGCCGAATAGAAATGAAAAGCCAATCCTGTTCGTGCTTTTCCGATTCGTCAGCAAACATAATCCACAACAGGGGCAAAGTCACATGCCAAATGCCCGTCTCGAAATGGTGGTCAATGGCCGTCGTCATACGGCTTTAAACACCACACCGCTTTTTGCTCCTCCTGCTTTCCTCGGCAGGGGCTTCCGCATGGAAGAAAACAACATGAGGAGTTTTGAGTTACCGGATCATTGGATTCCCAATTACATGGTTACCCTGCAGCTGGGACCTCGACCAGCCAAACGAATTTTTTTCGAAGCTGGAAGGGAGCGCGAAACGATCCTTGGAAGCGGTGAGGTGGATGTTGTGGCCCCTCAGGAAATAAGGAAATTCAGGTTTGAAGGCGAGGCGACTTCGATCATTTTGTCGATTGAACCCGAAGTGATGCAATCGATGATTTTGAATCCCCGGGATGGGGATGGACTGGAGTTGATTCGGCTGTGGCGCGGCACAGATCGCGTCCTCAAAGACATTCTGCTCAAACTACGTGCAGAGATTCAAAGCGATTTTGCCGCGGGCCCGCTCCTTGCGGAGGATCTATGCACAGGACTGGTTGAAGAACTTATTCAGCGGTATTCGGTGGGGAAACTGAAGCTGGATCGATACAAAGGCGGCCTCTCGGCCAACAAGCTACGGCAGGTAATTGACTTCGTCGATTCGTCTCTTGAAAGTAACCTGACGACAGGCGATATAAGCCGCGTTGCCGGGCTCAGCAAATACCATTTGGGAAAGGCCTTCCGTAATAGTACGAGGATGACGCTTCACAGCTTTGTACTGACGCGGCGAGTGCGCCGAGCACGGGAATTGCTGACCGGCTCAGATCTTCCGCTCGTGCATATTGCCAACGCGGCCGGCTTCTGCAGTCAGAGCCATTTCACCACGGTATTTCTTGAGAGGACAGGAGTCACTCCCGGAGTGTACCGGCGTACGCGCAGAACCTCTAAGCCTGTGTGACGCTGTTGTGAAGTGACCCCGGTCAGTGCGGGAGTTCGTTGCTGATGGGTGGCAGAGCCCACCGAGTGCTCAGCCTGAGGTAATCCTTCGCCGGCAACTGAACCAGTAATGGCTTGCGCGCGGGGTCGAGCCATAAGAGCACGGCTTCCAACTCGGTTTGCGGCATGGCGGTGCAGCCTGCGGTGCCGTGGCTTGCGCCGCCCCATACGTGCATAAAGACGCATGATCCGCCCATGGAAACGGGATGGTCACTGCTTCCCGGCGCGATGCTATTGTGATCGATCACAACGCCCCATTGATACGCCTCGCCTGCGTTTCGCATGTGCTCGGAACTGTTCCAGTCCGGAGTGACCGAGGAGCGGTCGACGATGCGGTTGTAGTGTTTCGAGCGCGCGTCATCTACACATTCCGTGGAGGAAGTGAGGGGCAGGTATGGGAGCTTTAATCCCTGCAATGGCTGGGCGGCGTAGCCGAATGCAGTGCCCAGTGCAAAGATGCCAGCCGGAGACTTGCCGTCTCCTTCTTTCTTCACGGGCTCAGAGGCGGTGCGAATGCCGGGAGCATCCGTTGCGAGAAGCCCGATGCCCCATCCCATTCCGCTCCTGCCCACCACAATGGAAATGGGCTTACCCAATGGCTTCCATTTCTCATGCGTGTTGCTGCGTTCAAAACGTTGCAACTGTCCATCGACTGAATCCCAGCCTGGCGCGGTGACAACAACCATCTGAGTGGAATGCTCGAAGACTGCTGCCTGGGCGGCCGCAGTCTGATTTGCGAAAGCCATGGCGGCGGTTGCTCCCATGAAGAGACTCATGACAAGGTGTATCGGCTTCATGGATTGAAGTGTATAAGCCGGGAGTGCTGGGGCACTCCTTTGCCTGACCGGTGACTGCTAGTTGCCTGCATGAGCGGCCGTGTTGGATGCCACGGCCTGCGATGGATTTTCTGCGAGCAACGCTTCAATCTCGCTGGTGAAATCCGCCTTCAACTCGTCGTTGAATTGACCGCTGGCCGATGCGGCAAAGCCTGTATGGATTTTGCGCACATGTCCGCTCTTGTCAATGAAGAGCGTGGCCGGCCAAGTGTTGAGATTGACGGCCTGCGGCACCTTTTCCAACATATCAGCGGGTGCGCCGGCGATGACGTAGGTGTAGGGCACATCATATTTCTTGATGAAGGCTTTGGCGCGGCGGAGATTGTCCTGCTGTTCCGGCTCTTCAAAATCGAGCGCGACGATTTCCAGGCCCCTGCTGTGATACTTCGCGTAGAGCTGCACGAGATACTGCGCTTCATCGTGGCAGTTGGGGCACCAGGTTCCTGTGACTACGGCCAGATATACCTTGCCTTTAAACCTCGGATCATTGTTGGAGACCTGCTTGCCATCGATGCCGGGAAAGTTGAAGCTGAATTCCTCATTGGGATCGCGAACCGTTGTGTGCTTGTCAAAGTCCGCCGGCTCGGGAAGGCCTTTGGCGCGCGCGACCTCAGTGCGATAGGCGATGAGCGATTCCGCTGGATTGTATGCGCCTTTCAGCAGGATGCTGAGCGTGCCATCGGCCTGCGGAGTGACTTCTGCCAGGAGAGGACGCGAGCCATCAAAATGACTCAGGAGGAACTTTCCATCTTTCCACTGGCCGGTGAGAGCGCCGGAATCCCCATCGACACGCAGGATGGAGGCGGAAAGATCTGCGCCGCTCTGCTTGACGATGAGGCGCCACGCTTTCTCGCCTTTGGTGCTTTCATGCTCAATCTCCCATGTGCCGCCGATCTGCGGAAGACCCGCTGGAGCAGCGGAGACAGTGTCCACATGGCGCGTAGCGGTGAGGGGATAGGAGGAGAGATATTTCTCGCGCTGGAAGCGCCCTTCGAGGGTGCCTGCAAGCTGGCCGCTTGCGGGAGAGACTACGATGCGCGTGAGATAGTGATCGAAGTTGAGCGTGAGCTTTCCATCTTCAAAGCGCGCGCTGGTGGTTGTCTCCTTGTCATCACCGTTATAGAGCGTGCCGGTGAGTGAGTCGCCCGTGCCGCTCACGTCGAGGCGGAAAGGGACGGTGTTTTGCGTGAGTGCAAGTGACGCATCCCAGCGTCCCTGGACGTCTGCGACAGTTTGCGCGGAGGCTGTTCCAAGACTGAGCGTGAGAGCTGCTGTGCCTGCCCAGAAAGCTATTGTGCGTCGCATGATTTCCTCCAGCGTGTTTCTGATCTTTGTTTCTGCACGCGCGGATTTTGTCTCTGTGAAATCGCGTGGTGCTGGTCATTAGCGCGCTTGTAAAGGCACGATTAAGACCAAGCTTGAAAATGGATGAGAGGGAAATCGCCTGCAGGATCACGCGCTTAACGCACGCAGAAGCGATGGGGATTTAGCAGAGGCAACAACAGAAACGGGACGCAAGGCAGGGCGCCTGTGCGGAGAAGACCGAATTTGCGAATTGCTCCTGGGTCGTCATGGGTTCCGTATCTGTTGCACGGCAGAACAGCATGTGCGCCGCGCTGCGATGAAGTCATTGTTGAATGAATTTTTACAAATGTCAAACAGTGATGAATGAAACGGCTCAAAGACACGAGGGCCGTGAGTGCGGCCCTCGCTTTGATTGCAGGATTTATGCGTAGTTTTTTGTGACGCCGGCGTAGGTGATCGATACGGAATCGCTCACCGGGGTTGCCGTATCGTAGAGTGCCATCAAGCGGAACTCATCATTGAATAACGAGGCCTTTTGAATGGCGCTCTGCAGCTGGCCTGCAAAGGTCTTGCGCTTCTTCTGAAAGTTTGCGTCCTGAAGTGTGTTGTTTCCCGGATTCGCTTTCAGATATTGCAGCACGTCCTGCAGCGCCTGCGCGGCGGAGTGCATGGCAGATGCCCAATACACCGTGTGCAGCGTGCATGTGCCCGCATAGACCGCCCACACCGGCGTGTTGGCGAGGTCGGCTCCGAGAATCTGATAGATGCCTTGGGTTGAGCCGACATTGATGAGTTGCTGCCATGTTGCCGGGTTGTTCAGGCAGGCGATGAACTTCGGGTCCAGTCCGAGGCCCGGGGCGAGCAGCAATGTCTTGCGGCCCACCTCCTGATAATCGGCGATGGTGCGTGGATTGCCGGAGGCATCGAGGAAAAGCTTTGTGCTTGTGGCTCCGTCATACCCCAGGGATGCAAAGATGGAAGCCGCCTGGCTGCCCAGACCGGATTGGAGCGCTGCCGCCCAGTCGCCCGCGGCGCCGGCTTTGCCTAGCTTGGTGGCAGTTTCCACAAAGAGCTGAAGGTCTGCCGGGTGCGCGTTCTTTTCATAGAAGAAGTAGTTGTACGCCACGCTGGGCGTAACGACAACGCCGCCAAGCGATGCTGCGTAGCCCATGGTTGCGACACAATCCTCTGCATAGACCTTGCGCAGCTGATCGGCTTTCACCGGAGAGGTGGGTGTGGCGGATGCAGAGAGACGCGTGAGATGCGCGGTATCGGTGAGGATGATCTGGCCGTCATCGGAGACCTGCGTCGCGAGATCGAGCACGGCATCGTTGACTGAAGCGTGATCGAAGAGACCGAGGAAGTTGAAGGTGAAGGCGTACGTTGTCTCTTTGGTGTGATCGAGAACGCTGCCTGCGCGGGTGATGCCCGCGGGCAGCGCGCCGCTGCTCAACAGCATAGAGAGATCGCTTTTGAAGAGATTCTCGAGTGCGGTGTGACCGGCTGCATCGAGAGCGGATAGATCGAAGTTCCAGGAGAAGGCTGCCTGATCGGTGATCGAGGTATCGCACTCCGCGTCGATGGCGATGGAGAGCTTGGTCTGGACCGCGGATTGGTAGGCTTCCGCTACATCGCCAGCCACCGCGGCTGGAACGTTGGCGCTCAACCACGCGGGATCGAGCGTGCCGGAGTCGCCGAGCAGGCCGTAGATTTTGGAAATCACGTCGTAGCCTTCGACGGTAACATCGGCTCCTACGCTTGCATCGAAGGAGACGGCCAAGCTGGAGCCCTTCTTTTTGTAGTAGCCGATCTGGACCACGGTGGCGGACTTCTTCCAGAAGCGCACTTCCAGTTCGCCGCTGAGAGTAAAGCCGCCGCCAACGGTGACGCTGGGCCCCGCGGTGATGCTGATGGGGCCGAATGAGGGGCTTACGCCGAGGGATGCTGTGGGATTGATGGCGGCGAGGAAATCAAACTGCGCCTGGAATCCGACAGAGCCCTGCGTATCGTAGGCGAAGACGGCTCCCACGGGCAGCTTGTCGAGGAGATCGGCTTCTGAGGAGGGAAGCAGATACGAGCTGAACAGCGTCTCAAGCGCGCTCTTCAGGGTTGGATAGGCGTTGTCTGCTCCCTTGGCATACGGAAGATACAGCGTTGCGCTTCCGGAGGCTGAGGCAGAGGGTGCGATGGCGAAGGCGCCTACGCCTCCGCTGGCTTGCGCTGAAAGTGCGAGCTGAAAGGAGAGCGCGAGGTAGTAATTGCTCCCCATTTCAATGTCAGTTCCAAACTGATCGGAGGGAAAGAGCGGGCTTGAGTCTCCGCCAGCGGGTTTGAGGAGATCGATTTCTCCGGTGGGACCGCCTCCGGCTGTGAACCCGACTGTGCCGCCCGCAAGCGCAACGGCGGGTTCGTAATCAAAGCCGATGGAGACGGAGTTGATCTGAACCTGATCGAGTGTCTGGTCCAGTGCGCCGATCACATCTGCGCGAAGAAAGTGCAGGACCGATGCGGGGGTTTGCCCTAGAACCGAGGTATCGAAGAGTGATGCGTTCACAGACGCAGACGAGGTATCTGTAATTTGAATCGTAGGCATAGTGCCTCCCTGGGGGTGAATTTCGGAGGTGAGTTCAATCTCGTGGAAATATCGCCGGCTGGCAAGTGAAAAATGGATCAATCGAGATGTGGGTTCGCTACAGGCGGCGTGCGCGAAGTGTTTTCAGGGAGATGGATGGCGCGTAACTGCTAGACAGTGATGGCGCTTTCGGCCTGCTCGTGCGCGTGATAGGAACTGCGAACCAGCGGGCCGGATTCGACGTGGCGGAAGCCCATCTTAAGCGCTTCTGTCTTCAGGTCAGCGAATTCGCGCGGCGTGTACAGGCGCGTCATGGGCAGGTGATCGCGCGAGGGGCGCAGATACTGGCCGACGGTGAGAATGTCGCAGTGGGCGGCTGCAAGATCGCGGAAGACGTCGAGCAGCTCGTGGGTTTCTTCGCCGAGGCCAACCATGACACCGGATTTGGTGAGGCCTTCAGGCCGGAGCTCTTTGGCGTAGCGCAGCAGTTCCAGCGTACGCTCGTAGCGTGCGCCGGAGCGGACGACGCGATAGAGCCGGGGCACGGTCTCCGTGTTGTGGTTCAGAATTTCCGGCTTCGCTTCGACGACGATGCGGATAGCTTCCCGGTCCCCCTGGAAGTCCGGGATGAGCACCTCAACGCCGCAGCCGGGGGACTGGAGGCGGATTTCCTCGATCACTTTAGCGAATGCGCGCGCGCCGCCGACGAGATCGTCATCGCGGTTGACGCTGGTGATGACGGCGAATTTGAGCTCGAGCGCGGCGACGGCTTCGGCAACGCGGCGGGGCTCGTCGAGGTCGATGGGGTCGGGGCGGCCCTTGGGCACGGCGCAGAATCCGCAGCGCCGGGTGCAGAGATTGCCGAGCATCATGAAAGTGGCTGTGCGGTGATTCCAGCACTCGCCGATGTTGGGGCATTGTGCGCTTTCGCAGACGGTATGCAGGCCGAGTGAGCGGGCCAGCCGCTTGAGGCTGTGGTAATTCTCGCCGAGCGGCGCGCGCGTCTTCAGCCATTCGGGCTTGGGCGCGGGGACTTTGCGCAGCGGCTGAATCTGTACCAGATCCAGAACCGGATTTGTGACGGGCTCCAGCACATTTTTATTGTAGAGGCCGAGGGTGGGTCTGTTGGCCGGCTGGGTCCGCGGCAGCTACGGTTGCCGTTGGAGTAACCATGAACTTTAACCGGATATGAGGGGTAAGTTATTCAAAAAATGCGACAATGTGGAGTAGGGGTGGCTGGCTGCAGCTTCAAGGCGGACCTGGCCACGGGGTGTTCGATTGATGTTGCGGGTACTCTCCACGCACTTGTTTCTGAATCAGCGGCTGCATCCGGGGCTGCTGGAGATGGCTGGCCGCGCCGGTGCGCAGGCAGTGGAGATTTTTGCCGCGCGCCAGCATTTCGACTACACGAGCCGCGATCATGTGATGGAGCTGGCAGGCTGGTTCCGCTCGAATGACCTGGAGCCCTTCTCCATGCATGCGCCGCTGTTTCCGGATCGCGAGATGGGCCGGGCGGGTGCGCCTTCCGTCAACATTCTGCACCCGGAAAAGGCTCGCCGCATTGATGCCATGGACGAGATCAAGCGCGCGCTGGAAGCGGCGGAGCATATTCCGCTGCGTCATCTGGTGGTGCACCTGGGTGAGCGCACGGATACGTGGTCACCACGCTCGATTGAGTACGCGATGACGGCTCTCGAGCATCTTGGGGCATTTGCGCGGCCACTCGGTGTGAAGGTGCTGGTGGAAAACCTGATCAGCGAGCCAACCACGCCGGAGCGCCTGGTAACGATTCTCGATCTTGGGCATCTGGATTCGGTGGGTGTATGCCTGGACCTGGGCCATGCGCATGCAACCGTGGGCATTGAGGAGGCGGTTTCCGTCCTCGGCAAACGGATTGTGTCATTGCATGTGCATGACAATCACGGCGTGCGCGATGAGCACTTGTGGCCCGGAGACGGCACCATCGACTGGGCAAAGACTGCCGGTCTGCTGCAGTCCCTGCCTGCGCTTCCTGCAGCCGTGTTGGAGATTGGCTATGCGCTCAACGACGAGCCGGCCTCAATCCCTGACAAGATTCGCGCCGGCTTTGAAAAGCTGGCCGGCGCAGCCGCTCACTGAGCTCCGTGGACTCCGCCGGAGATGGGGGTGGAGTGACCACCCAGATTCGGCACCTGGACCGAGAGGTTCATTGGCGCGTTGGTGGTGACGCCGTCGCCCTGCGCCTGAATCGTAATCGGGAATGATCCGGGCACGGCGTTGGGTGCGGCGGCAAGGGTCAGCGTTGTGCTGCCAGCAGCCGACAATGTGCTTTGATCCCATGTGGCTGTGACGCCCGCGGGCAGGCCTGTGACACTGAGCGAAATATTGCCGGTGAAGGAACCGCCGGTGGCTACGGCAACCTGGAATGCAGTACTGGTGGCGAGCAGAACCGTGATGTAACGGGTCTGGGGCGAGACGGTGAGCGACGGCGGTTGCGTCTGAGGCGTACCCCAGTTCGATACGAGCAGATTGGCGTCGACGGAGCCGAGGCCGGTGGCGAAATTGTAGGTGTCACCGTTGGCGGAGTAGCCCTGCACGCCGGGTACGTCGTTGTTTCCTGACGGAGTGGGATGGAAGGGATCCTCAGAGGAATCTGCCAGCTTGTAGAGCATCGAGTTCGCACTGCCCTGGTTTGAGCCTTGCGATTCGACGACCAACGCCATGAGTGCGGCGAAGGATGGGGTGGATGCCGAGGTGCCGCTGACGATCCAGCTGGTACCGTTCTCCACGATGACATATCCGTCATGATCGGCAGCGGTGAGCGAAACATCCGGCACGGCGCGCATGTTGTTTGCGGCGGCTGCGCCATTGACTGCCTGCTGCCAGTCCGGCTGGGAGAAGAAGGTACTGATGCCGCCTCCGCCAGCCCAGAGATCCGTGCCTGAATTCGAGGCGCTTTCGTTCCACACCGTCTCAGGAATATAGCCAAGCGCGGAGGAACTGCTCTTGCCATTGGCGGCGGACCAGTACTCGGCGGGATTGGTGCCTTCTGCAAACTCTGTTCCGCCCACGCAGGTGGAGTAGGGCGAGGAGCAAAGACCGTTGACCGCTGCCTGGGTTCCGGTTGTGGCGGAGCCGAGGTCGCAACCGGAGGCGCCGGAATCTCCGGAGGCGACAAAGACGCTCATGCCCTGCGCGGCAGCCTGCTGCCAGAGACTGCTGTAGAAGGAGAGCTCCAGAAAGCCCATCTGCTGCTCGCAGGAGGCAAAGCTGACGCTGACGATTGGCGCGAGGTTGTTGTTGACGATGTAGGAGGAGGCCAGATCGACGCCGTCGGTGGTGACGGTGGAAGCCTCGGAAACGAGTGTTACCTTGGCGGCCGGAGCGAGGGCACCTGCCCATTCCACATCCAGCGTGGCCTCGGCCTGGTCGTCGGCGGAGCCGTTGGGGTTTCCCGTGGGCATCACCACCGTAGGCTGGTTGGCTGAAAGCGCTGCCGCGGTGCGGAATGTGGTTACATCCGAAGCGAGGATATTGCTGCGGCCGACAATCGCTATGGATACGCCGGTACCGTTGGTTCCGTTGGCGTAAAGCGGGTTGATGTCGTAGATGGAGGCCAGATCGCCCGGGAGAATGTAGTGCGATCCGTTGAGGTTGTACTGCGGGCGCACGGCGGGTAACGGGCGAATGTGGAGCGCCGGCTGGCGGCGCAGACTATGTAGCGAGACCACGCCGGCTACCGAGGCGGAAAGCTCTGCGGGAACCTCGGCCTCACGGACGTTGGCAATGTGCTCTCCGGTGGCGGTTGCAAAGCGATGAATGGGCGCGTGGAATGCCTCGTCTACCTGCGACGCGGTGCCGGAAAAATAGATCAGGCCGCGGCCCGCGGGAATTTCGTTCACTGTAAAGCCATGCGAGCGGAGCCATGCGGTGGTCCTGGCCAGCCCGGCGGTGCTTGCGCCGAAACGCGCGCCGAACTGCGCGGGCGTGAGCCACTGGTGATAGAGAGGTGAGTGGGGATTCTGCTGCCCGGCAAGAAGCGCATTGAGATCGGCCTGCTGGCGGGCCGTGGGCTTCATGAGCAGGATCATCCGATCGAGGCGCGTCTCGCCGGAGATGGCGCCGAGATCCTGCGTGGGGCTGCCTTTGGAAGGAAGCGTGACCCGTGCTTCCGGCTGAAGATCAGGCTGAGCCATGGCAATGAGCCGCTGCGACGGTACTTGCGAAACAGCCGAGGCAGCAAAAAAGAACGCACAAAAGCTCGTTACCGTGAGCGCGAAGGCTCCGGCGGGGAGGAATCTACGGTTATTCACTTGTACTTCCTGTTGGAGGAGTGTGAGCGGCTAAAAAAACGTACGTGCTGTATGATGCGCCGCCGTCTTAACTGGTTTTAATGTAGCCCGAAGCTGAAAAACATTAGGGGAAATCTGCATGTATACCCATCACGGGGGTACTCACCGGGGTCTTACTTTGGCTGTATATGGGACAACTTAAGCTGTAACGCTCTAATACTTTGGTTAATATGGTGGTTTGGAGTGCTAAATGAGTGAAACGATTGCTCCCGCTGCTTCACGACTCTATCTAAGCCAGCTTGCGCCGGGTGCGGTGCAATCGGAAATTCGCGCCATGAGCATGGCCTGCGAAGCGATGGGCGGGATCAATCTGGCCCAGGGCGTCTGCGACACGCCTGTTCCGGCGGTGGTGGAAGAGGCCGCGATTGCGGCGATCCGTGACGGACAGAACATTTATACGCGTCTGGACGGGATTGGGCGGCTGCGGAAGGCGATTGCCGCCAAGCAGGAGCGCGATTACGGGCTGAGCTATGACCCGGAGAGCGAAGTTCTGGTGGCGTCCGGCGCAACGGCCGGGCTGCACGCCGCTGCCATGGCGCTTTTGAATCCGGGCGACGAGGTGCTGCTCTTTGAGCCGTTTTATGGCTACCATGTGGCGACCTTGATGTCGATGCGCGTGAAGCCGGTCTTCGTTCCGCTGGCGGAGGGTGATTTTGCGCTGGATGTGGATACGCTGAAGGCTGCGGTGACGGCGAAGACGCGGGCCATCATTCTGAATACGCCGGCGAATCCCAGCGGAAAGGTATTTTCGCAGGCGGAGACCGAGGCGGTGGCCGAAGTTTGCCTGGAACACGACCTGTTCCTCTTCACGGACGAGATTTATGAATACTTTGTCTACGACGGCTTGCGGCATATTGCGCCGGCCACGCTGCCGGAGATGAAGGAGCGGACGATTATCATCTCTGGTTTCTCAAAGACTTTCTCGGTAACGGGCTGGCGGCTGGGATATGTGACGGCGGCGGCGCGGTGGATGGGTGCCATGTCGTTCTTCCACGACCTGACGTATGTCTGCGCGCCGTCGGCTCTGCAGCACGGGGCAGCGGCTGGGCTGGAGCTGCTTCCGGCGAGCTTTTACACGGAGATTGCAGCGCAACACCAGGACAAGCGGGAGCGGATGGTGTCGGCTCTCGGGGATGCGGGACTCAAGCCCAGCGTTCCGGCGGGTGCGTACTATGTGTTGGCGGATGCAGCCAACCTGCCGGGAGCTACGGCAGCCGAGAAGGCGCGCGAGCTGCTGAAGGCGACAGGCGTGGCCTCGGTGGCGGGCAGCGCGTTCTTCCGCAAAGGGCATGGCGAAAACCTGCTGCGCTTCTGCTTTGCGAAGAAGGACGCCGACCTGGATGAGGCCTGCGCGCGACTCAGAAAACTCTAACGATTATTCCGGTTTTTGCTGCGTGTCGGGCGGATTGAGCGCCTGGCTCTGGGCTGGGCTTTGGGCTGGCTGAGCAGGCGCTTGCCCTGAGGCGGACTGGGTGGCTGATGGCGCAAGCGTGACTGGAAGCGTGAGCGTCTGCACCGTGGCGGGGTCGTCCCGTAGCTTCACAAAGAGCTGACCGTTCACGGGGTGCGGCACGGTGAGCTGGCCGCCGGTAAAGTCGGGCGGAACCTCGACGCCGCTGGATAAATCCTGCGTGGCCCCGATGGTCTGAGCGAGAAAGAGATTGCTTCCGGTGAGAGTGCAGGGCTTTGTGGTGGAGCGCGGGCAGCGCAGCTCCCGGAAGCCGGGTATGCGGACCAGCGTGCCGAGAGGCATCCACTCCCCGGGCACACCTTCAGCCGAGACGGCGCGGGCGCGCAGCGGGCCAAAGGCGGAGGTGCCGAACTTGGAGAGCGGGTCTACCGTGCCAAGCGCGGTGCGGGCGTCTTCCAGAATCAGGGACCCATCGGAGATGGAGAGGGTTGTATGGAAGCTGCCGTCTGCTGCCGCAACCTCAATGTTTTCATTGCGCGGGAAGCTTTGCGGCACCTGGGACTTTACGAAAAAGACAAACTTGGCATCGAGCGGCAGGTCGTCTGCGCTGGTGAGATGTACGGGGACCGCGCCGTCTACCTGTGCGCCTTTGTTGAGCAGGCTTACCTGGGGACGCGAGGCCTGCACGGTCACGGGAACCTTGAGGTCGCGGCCATCGCGAAGCTTTACTTTCGCGGTGTATTTGCCGGTGGTGGAGAGGCGGTCCGTGGGGCTGTCGGTTTTGAGCGTAAGCCGGTCAAAATCCTCTACGCGGGCCAGGCCGTCCGGCTTCCAGGGCATGTTCTCGAACTCGACGCTCGCCACCTCGTCCAGGCGGTTGCCTTTGAGCGTCGCGGTGCGGTCGCCGACCGAGATGGTGAGCCGGTCAAGAGCCGCAGCTTCCGCGTAGGAGTTCACCGAGAGTGTATCGGGCTTGTCTGTGCCGAACTGGTGAATCTGCAGGGTCATCAGGCCCGGGGATTCCTTTTCCAGCGGAACGGAGATTTCAAGCTGGTCGGAGCCGGCGGACTTGAAGTGGAGCACCTTCTCGGAGTTGCCTTCCTTGAGCGCGACACTGAAGACGCATTGCGCCGTTTCTCCCTGCACGTGCAGCTTATCTTCACGGCCAACGACGAGGGCGGATTGGTCTGCCGGCACTACGGCCCACTTGCCGGGGACGGCGGAGATGAGGCGGAAGCTCGGTCCCTCCCAGTCGTCAAAGCCCCACTTGCCGCGCAGCACCGCATTAAAAGAGCCTGGAGGCACGGCGGGAAGAGAGCCGGTGAGAATGAGGCCGCCGCGGGTGGATTCGGCCCGAACCGGCATATCTTCATAGGCGTGCGAGCTTTCAATGTGCAGCTTGAGATCGTGCGCGAGGTCGGTGCCAAAGAGCAGCGGTCCGTTGTCGATGGGCATGGAGAGATCGGGTTTCTGGATGCACTGTGCGTCGAGGGGATTCATGGCGCGCACGGCCGGGGCCTTGGAAGGACCAATGGGAGGCAACGCAACGACGACTACCGACTTGGGATCGCGGAAGGAAGGCGGAACATTCAGCCGGAGATTCATGGTGTCTTTGGCCGGCAGCGAGAGGGCGGGAATGTACTGAAAGTGCGCGGTGTGCAGCGAGGAGAGAATCCTGACCGTGTCGATAATGGCGCCAATATATGGGCTGTACAAGCCCGCGCCACCCAGGTTGGAATAGCTGATCTGGTTCATCAGGTCAGCCGTGGATCCGTTGGCAAGCTGTGTGGCCAGGGACTGCGCATTGGCGTCGTCCAGCACCAGGCCTTCAGAGTGCTGTGTGAGGCAGGTGGTCTGCTGGTCGGTGGGCTTGTCGAAGCATCCCTGATCGAAGCGGATGCCGAGTGAGCGGGCCGAGAGCTGCATGCGCTCCTTGAGGTCTTTGGCATCGGTCTGGTTGATCTCTCTGACGTCATCCAGATAGGCGTCCAGCCTCATGCGCTCCCAGCTTGCAATCACAAGATCCTGCGCGGCGCGGACAAAGATGCCGGGACGGTCGTGAACGGCTTTACGTAGAGTGGTGAAGTCGCCGCCGGTCTCGGGAGCCAGAAATAGCAGCGCCTGCTCAGCGCCTGCCGGAACGTTGACAAAGATCCCTTCGCCGCGGACCTCCGGCTTCCACGTTTCCACGCGGGTAAACCAGTCGTTGGGTGGCTGGTTGGTGGCTCCGCGCAAGAACGCGACCACCAGCACAAAGTGATTGAGCTGGGTCTCAGGCAGATCGGCGTGGATCCAGAGCCGGTCTCCGGGCATGAGGTTGGGGGTCTGAGAAACAGGAAGCGTAACATCCCCACGCTTGACGCGGAGATCGACTTTCGGCCCGGCTAAATCAAAGGCGGGGTTGTCAGCATGGACGAGGCAGGGGAAGATCAGCAGGAGCCCGGCTACCAGCAGCAGACAGCGGCGCATGAATCTATTGTACGAGCCAATGGGCAGGAGCAGGAGCGGAGGCAGGAAAAATCAGGCACGAGCGTTCCGCCAGGCAAGACCCGATAAATTTCTGCAGGAAATTGTAATGATTCAAGTTACAATCCGTTTATCCTCTGAATCCCGGTAGTGCTGCGGCTCGTCCATTCTGCAGGAAGTGGGGTGTACGACTTGTGGGCTATGTCAGTCTTTATAAAATTCATATACACTACCGGGGTAGTTTCGGGAACAACTTTAGGTAAATCCTATCTTGACCTTATTTCGGTAGGGTCCTTTTCTCAGATACCGGCTTATTAAAAACGCTCGCTATGCCGGGGAGCAGCCGGGGGCAATCGGGGCAGGTCGCACAGAGCTAAGCAACGCTCCATATACCGGGGCACACCATATAAAAATTGCAGGCCGCCCGGCCGCGCGTTGGGACTCTTGCGAGAAGAATAGTTACGCGGATACGGAGAATCAGTGATGAAGCCTAATAGGGTAGTTCAGGGCAGTGTAGACGTTAGCAATTTAAGTATTCCGGACGCAGAAGAAATTATTGAAGAGGCACTGGCGGAGCTTGGGTACTCGCAGGATCCTGGTTTGTCCCGGGCGCTGCATTTTCTGGCTCCCCCCGGCTACCAGGCCATTGTGGAACTCTGTAGTGAGAGCGGAAGGAGCAAGCGCCGCAATAGTTCCGCAGATTCCTGGTCACCGGAAGAGGATGAAATAAGAATCTATTTTGAGCGAATCGATGGTGAGGAGGCTCCCGCAAGACCAACGCGGTCGAGTATTCCTGTACACGAGGTTCACTACGAAGATGATGACGGCGATGAGGAGATTGTTTCCTCGGCCGATATGGATATTCGCGTGAAAGAGCTGTGCGGAGCGCTGGCGGAGGCCGAGCGTGGCGGGCATGCGTTCATCGCGCTGAAGTGGTTCCGCGATTCCTTTTTACCGCGCAAGACCTTCCGCTGGAACCAGAATCCGGAGACGCGGCAGACCGTTCTGGCAGAGGCCATTCAACGTGGCGTGGTGCTGACCAGCAAGATTGCCAACCCCAAGACCCCGGCGTACCCGACGACGACGATCCGTTTGAATCGCGCCGAGGCGGGAATTCCAGAGGAAGCGCATCGCTTCCACCCGGTTTCTGTTCAGGGTGAAACGCTGACCGCAGTGATGGACGATGAACGGGGAGCACTGTGACCTGCTACTTTCTGGAAGCCACTGCGTTTGCCCGGCTCTTTGTGCGGGAGCCTGGAACGGAAGCGCTGATTCGGCTGGTGGAGTCCGTGGAGGACAACCGCAAGCTGATTGCCGCTTCCACTCCGCTGGAAGTGTACGCGGCCATTCGGCGGCGGGAGCGCTCCGGCGGCATCAGCCATGAAGATGCTGCTTCTGCACTGGAGAGCCTGCGCACCGAGGCGGCGCGAACGGTGCAGGAGCCGCTGAATCCGGCGGTGCTGGAGGCTGCGCGGAAGCTGCTGGATAAAGGCGGGCTGCGCTGGCCGGACGCGCTGCAGATTTCCGCGGCGCAGGTGGCGCGGGAGATGTTTCCCGGCACGGAAATTGTGTTTGTGACGGCTTCAGCGCATATGTTGGAAGCGGCCCGGTTTGAGGGCTTCAAGGTGGTTGACCCCGCCCAGGAAGGCGCGCTGGACGAAGCGATCTGACGAAGATCGATTCTTGAAGACAGGCCCGCCTGGTTCCGGCGGGCCTTTGTTGTTTACACCACGGGCGGGTTGCGCTCGGCATTGCAGATGCGCTGCCACCAATAGGGGTAGGCAGGCACAACGGCGGAAGCGGCGTCGAGCCTGGCCACCTGTTCCGGCGTTAGGTTCCAGCCGACTGCACCGAGATTCTGCTTGAGCTGCTCCTCATTGCGCGCGCCGAGAATGATGGAGCTGACTGTGGGCCGCTGCAAAAGCCAGTTGAGCGAGATCTGCGGAACAGACTTGCCGGTTTCTTTCGCAATTTCATCAATCGCGTCGACAACCTTGTAGAGGTAATCCTCAGGAACGGGCGGTCCGGCCTGGGCGGTCTTATGCAGGCGGCTTTCGTCGGGAATCTTTGCGCCACGGCGCAGTTTGCCGGTCAAGCGGCCCCATCCCAGCGGGCTCCAGATCAGCGCGCCGACTTTCTGGTCGATACCGAGAGGCATTAGCTCCCACTCGTAATCGCGCCCCACCAGTGAGTAGTAGACCTGGTGCGCCACAAAGCGGGTCCAGCCGTATTTCTCCGCCACGGCCAGCGACTTCATGAGCTGCCAGCCGGTAAAATTCGAGGCAGCGATGTAGCGAACCTTGCCCTCGCGAACAAACGTGTTCAGCGTGTCCTGCACTTCGTCGATGGGCGTGAGCGCGTCAAAGCCGTGCATGTGGTAGATGTCGATGTAATCCGTATTCAGGCGGCGGAGGCTGTCTTCGAGAGCGCGGCGCAGATGATAGCGCGAGGAGCCGGTATCGTTGGGTCCCGGGCCGGTAGGAAAGAAGGCCTTGGTGGAAATGAGGACCTGGTCGCGGCGGCCTTCGAGGGCCTTGCCGAGGATGGTCTCCGATGCGCCGTCCGAGTAGCCATTGGCGGTATCGAAGAGATTGATGCCGGCTTCGAGGCAGATGTCGACGATCTTCGTTGCTTCGGCAACGTCCGTGTTGCCCCATGCGCGGAAGAACTCATTGGTGCCGCCAAAAGTTGCGGCACCGAAGCTGAGAACAGAAACCTTGAGGCCAGAGCCTCCAAGCAGACGGTATTCCATGGCTGCTTGGATGCTAAGCCATGCGCGCGGATGCAGGAAAGACGCATCTTGCAGCGAGCTTCAAGAGTGCTCTGGCGCTTAGATACCGGCCCCTTCGCCGAACCATTCCGGCGAAAGGAGAATGCCTGCTTCATACAGCAGCCGATGCACGGCGGCGACGGCGGTGGCTGGGGCAAAATCCGGCTGGGATGCGTCGATCAGGATGGATTGATTTGCTGTGTGCGCGGTAAGCACACCCTCTGGCTCAATGCGGACCAGCAGCGTAAGCAGCCCGGCGCGGGTCTGGAGCGCAGTGACCGCGTCGAGCAACTCCGAAGAGATCGCAAACTCGCTGTTGTTGGCATCCAGGCGAACGACGCCCGCGCCGGCAATGAGGAGCGAGCGCTCAATCGCATCCAGAAGCTCCCGGGGACCGGTAAGCTCCAGCACGCCGCCGCGATGGCCCCAGCGAGCCTGCCGTTCGGCTGCAGTGACGGAGCCGCGATGGTTTTGGGCATTGCTGCGATGCGGCACCGAGGGCTGCGCAGGGCTCAAAGAAAGTGGTTGGGATGGAGATGCGTGATGTTTGGATTCTGCGATGGGCATTCGGGACCTCTCTGGCTAGGGGATGCGTGGAGGGCGAAGACAAAGCCACGCCCGGCCTGAAAGCCGACAGGTGTGTTTGCAGAATGCGATTTTCTTTAGGAGGAAATCGAAACTAGAGATGCCACCCGTCGATGTGGTTCGACTGGCAACAACACATTCGGGATGGATGGAGGCGGGACATGCGACTGAGGTTATGGTAGCAAAGGCTGGGGAAAGAGCAAAGCTACGCGGAATCCGCGTAACCAGAATTTCATTGGCCTCAGTGTGGATTCGCCGCACCCGCACAATAAGCCCGGAATGTTAGCTTTATTCCTGATGGCTACTCACAGCCCCAAGGCATGAACAGGCGCACGCGTAGAACTCTTCTGGCGGTGGCCGCGGTATTGCTTTTGCTTGCCGTGGCCATCTTTCTGCGCTCCAAAGCGCCGCCGGAGGCCGCGCGCCTGCTGCCGGAAGCCGACGGCATTCTCTATGTGAATCTGCAGCCGATTCGCGCCTTTCTGAAGCACGACAGGCACGGCGACCTGAAGCCGCCCACGCGCGATCCCGAGTATCAGCAGTTCATTGACGCAACCGGCATTGACTGGGAGCAGGATCTTGACCAGGCTGCGGTGGCGCTGCATCGCATGGAAGATCCGCGCGGGCCGAACGGTCCTGTCGCATATTCCATGGTGCTGGTAGGCAAACTCACCGGGCCCAAACTGAAGGGCTGGCTCGAGAGCCATGCGGCAGCGCAGGAGAACTACGCGGGCCACACCATCTATAGCGTCGCCTCGGAAGGGCGCACCGTGCGCATCACGCAGATCGGCTATGACACCATGGCGGTGTCGAATTACCCCACTGCCGAGAAGATTCATTCCATGATTGACCGGCATCGCACCGCAGCGCTGCCCTTTGCCAACTCCACGCTGCTGGCCGCGCATTATCATGACGTGCCGCTGCTCTCGCTGGCCTGGGGCGTGGGGCAGATCGGCTTGCCGTTCAATGAGAGCGGCACCATTCATGTGCTGGGCCTGGATCTGCCGCTGGCCTCTGACTCGACGATTGTCGCCAGCATTGCCCCGGGCCTGCCCATGCAGGGCCTGCTGCACCTGCGCGTGGAAGAGATTGCGCCGACCGATACCGTTGCGGCGCGGCAGTATGCTGATCTGAAGCAACTGGTGGATGTGGCCCGCATCTTTACTGATCCCTTAGGGGAAACAACGGCCAACCGCGGGCTGAAGGAGCTGCTCAAGACTGCGCAGGTAAGCCAGGATCGAACACGGGTGGTAGTCAAGGCAACACTGAATCAATCGGCGCTGGCGGCTTTTACCGCGGAAGATGCGGCATCTCCGGCGCAGGGCGGTGCATCGAAGTAACAGATTTTTTTGCTGACTTCCCAACTGCTCCGCTCGTCCTTACAAATGTAGGCAAAACATTACGCGAGGTTTTCCATGCGCCATTATGGTGTGCTTTCTGCTCTTGCCATCGCTGCCGTTGCCATGACGGGCAGCGCAACCGCCCAGAAACCAACCGTGCTTACCGGCCAGGCCGCATTTACAGATGCGCTGCATGAGTCGCCGGGAACCCGTCGCCACCTGACCACCGCCGACCTGCCTGCGCCTGCTCCGGATCAGTCGGTAGACAACGGTCCCAAGATCGTCCCGCGTCCGAATGACGCATGGCCCAAGGCCCCCGCAGGCTTCAAGGTGGAGCTTTATGCCACGAATCTCGACAATCCGCGGCTGATCCGCACCGCGCCCAATGGCGACATCTTTCTGGCCGACAGCGAGACGGGAAAGATCGTGATCTTTCGCGGCGTGGGCGCAGATGGAAAGGCCCAGACAACGAGCATCTATGCGACGGGACTGCATCAGCCCTTCGGCATTGCCTTCTATCCGCTTGGGCCGAATCCTGAGTATCTCTACATCGGCGACACCGATCAGATTGTGCGCTTTCCGTATCACAATGGCGACCTGAAGGCGACGGGCGAGATGGTGAACATTGCCGAGCTGCCCGGCGGCGGCAGGCTTCGCGGCGGCGGTCACTGGACTCGCGACGTGGTCTTCTCGCAGGATGGGACCAAGCTCTTTGCCTCGGTTGGATCACACTCGAACGTGGATGATGTGGACACGCACCCTGAAGAGACGCACCGCGCCGACGTGCTGGAATTTACACCGACGGGCAAGTTCGTAAAGGTGTATGCAAGCGGCATCCGCAACTGCGTGGGTGAAGCGATCAATCCTACGACGGGCGAGCTTTGGTGCTCGACCAATGAACGCGATGGTCTTGGCAACAATCTTGTGCCGGATTACGTGACCCATGTGCAGGAAGACGGCTTCTACGGCTGGCCCTGGTACTACTATCACGGAACCGCCGGGCAGGCTGGTGGCGGACTGCAGGACCCGCGCCACCCCGGCAAGCATCCTGAGCTGCAAGCGAAGGTCATTACGCCGGACATTCTCGTGAATCCGCACTTTGCTTCACTGGAAATGCTCTTCTACCAGGGTGAGCAGTTCCCGAAGGAGTATTTGGGCGATGGCTTCGCCGCTGAGCACGGCTCATGGAACCGCGCGCAGCGCTCGGGATATGAAGTGGTGCGGCTGCCGATGAAGAACGGCCATGCTACGGGCGAGTACGAGGACTTCCTCACTGGCTTTGTGAATGCGGACGGCACGGTTTGGGGTCGGCCTGTAGGCGTGACGGTAGCGAAGGATGGCTCGCTGTTTGTGTCGGATGATGGATCGAAGTCGATCTGGCATGTGAGCTATGTAGGCAAGTAGGCCGTATCGACGGTCCAGATAGTTTGCACAAAACTACCAGTGTTTGTGTCGTACTCGTTTTTGAAATAGAAAAGGCCCGGTCCTCATCGACCGGGCCTTCGTTTTTCATTCAAGTCAGCTTTAAGCCTTAAAGTTTCAAGGTCTACTTCTTCAGCCCAAGCGCCTCCACTGTTCCCATATCCACAACCGAGTTCCCATTCGCATCCTTCTCCGCGACTCCGAAGCCGTTGTGATAATCCCACATCGTCCAGCCAATGTTGTTCGCCTCCAGCGCTGTGCGCACATCGTGAATCCAGCGCAGCCGGTCTGCCGGCTCCGCTACTTTGCGGTAGACACCAAACTCGTTGCAGATTAGAGGCACATTGTTTGCGCGCGCCCAGTCGCCTGCCGAGTCAATCATCAGGCGGATATGGTGTGCGTCCCAGTGATTGAGCCAATAGCTCTTCACCTTGTAGCGTGAAACCGCATCGGGAATCTGCTTCAGCCGATCTGCCATCACCGCCTCGTCAGACGGATACGGAATTGCCTTCTCGTAGGTCCAGTAGAGCGAGCCCCACGACGCACCCTGATGCGTAAACTCATGCGGATCGTAGTAGTGGAAGTTGTAAATCACGTTGCCATCCGCCAGCGGTTCCACGGCGAGCAGGTCCTGAATGTCGCTCCAGTTGGCACCGGTAGCAATGATGGTGTGTTTCGGCGCAGCCTCACGAATGGCTGCCGCAACGCGAGCCTGAATGCCGCCCCAGCGGTAGGTATCGGTAACCTCAGGCTCGTTCTCTATCTCAAAGAAAACGCGCTCGGGGTCGCGGTTGGCATAATGCGCGGCAAGCTTGCGCCACACATCCACAAAGCGGTCCACACCGTCTCCGCTGGTCTTGACAGCCTGCTTGAAAGGCGGCTCGGGATGAATGTCCAGCTCGACGGCCATGCCATTCGCGATGATGCCATCGACTGCTTTATCGAGCCGGTCAAGAAAGTCGCCGTGCCACTGCATGGCCTGCTCCAGCGGCACCGGATCGACGCTCACGCGCACGTTATCAAAACCAAGCCTGGCCATCGTGGCAATGTCGCCGGGCGTAGTCTCCGTATCCAGGTGGTGCACCGAATAATCGGAGGCATGCTGCGCAAACCAGATGGAAGCATTGATGCCGTGGCGAAGATGCTGCGCTCGCGCAAAAGCAGTCTTTACATCGGCTTCGCGAGTCTGGGCAAAGGAAGGTAAGGCGGCAAGCAGGACAAGAGCGCAGGGAATGGAATACGCGCGCAGGAAACGCATTTAGGAGATCTCCCGAATCGAGGAATTAAATCCGGGATAACGATACTATGTAGGGCTGGCGTCAGCGACCGGAGGCTTTAGGCGCTGCAGACGGGGTGGCATCGGCAAGCTGCTCAAAAGTATCGCGCAGGTACTTGTGCGGATTCACCGGCACATCATGCACGCGCACTTCATAGTGCAGGTGCGGGCCGGTGGAGCGGCCGGACTGGCCCACGTAACCAATAATCTGTCCCCGCGAAACATGCTCGCCTTCCACTACGGCGATGGAGGAGAGATGCCCGTAAACCGTCTCAAGATTGTGGCCGTGATCGATGGTGATTTCACGCCCGTAGCCTGAGCCGAAGCCGGCCTTGGTAATATCGCCGTCCGCCGTGGCACGCACAAGTGTGCCCATAGGTGCTGCAATATCGATACCGGCATGGAACGCGCCTTCCCCATTGAACGGGTCCTGGCGCTCGCCGAAGCTGGAAGTTACGCGGCCCTCAGTCGGCCAGAGCGTGGGCGCATCGGCATATTGCGCCCAATCCCCGGCAAAGCTTGGCGCCAGGCCACCCGAAAGCGCGCGGGAAACGCGGCCATTCATGGCGTCATTGCGCAGCGCATACAGCTGGTCAATGGAGAGCTTGATGTTCTGCGGGCTTGGATCTTCAGAAACCGCTAGCGTTGCGGGCGTGGGTGCGGCAGCGGCCTTCGCGGCGCTCACATGCGCGGAGTTGTGATTCTGGCGCAGGCCGTAAAGCGCCGTGACTTCATTGGCAAGCGCGCCGAGTGAGGCCACCTGCACATCCTTCTCATGCGCAATCCGCGCCATCTGCTGGTAATTTTTGCGGAAAGTCTCGCGCTCCTCGCGAACCTGGTTGAAGCTCTCGGTCTTGAGAAGCATGCGGGTATAGGAGCCCGCGAGACCGGCAATGGTAAATGCGCCAACCACAGCCGCAGCTACAAATCCGTACGCATAGTGCAGAGGGAGGGGAATCTTGCGGACCCGGCCATCTTCATCACGTGCAACAAAAAGAATGTAGTAGCGCTTACGGAACATCGTTGACCCACATATCCTTTCCCTGGGCCTCTGATGTTGCCGGCTGGGAAAATTGCAAATTGCCGTTCCTGAAGGTAAGACGAAATCACACTACCGTTCAGTCGCAAACACGTGAAAGCGAATCATTCTGCCAAATGCCCGATTCGCACTGAAGACTCGTTAAGGCTACCAAAGGGTTTTTGGCGGGTCAATGAAGAGAACCGAAAAATATGGGTTTTCCACAAGAAGCTGGCAGCCTCTGTGGGAATTCCCGCATCTGAGTCCGCGCGCTATTCTGCTTGAGATGGAGCCAAACAACAAGAAACCGATGCCTGGACGGGGCGAAGTGGAGCTGGTCAGGCAAATTCGCGAGCGTTCTGCCGGAATTGGAGCCAAAACAGGCCGGGGCGACGTTCGCGTGGGCATCGGCGATGACTGCGCCGTTCTGCGGCTCCGTCGGGGCGAAGAAATGGTGGTCACCACGGACCTGAGCCTCGAAGGCCGGCACTTCCGGCTGGATTGGCATACGCCGGAGGCTGTTGGGCATCGAACGCTGGCGCGGGGACTGAGTGATCTGGCAGCCATGGGAGCGCGGCCCGTGGCGGCATTTCTCTCCCTGGCTGTTCCCGGAAAGCTAACCATCTCCAAGGGAAGCGCAAAATCATGGATCGAAAGATTTTATGATGGCTTGCTGGGGTTGGCTGAAGTTCACAAAACCCCGCTCGCCGGCGGCGATCTGGCCGAATTTCCGCAGGTTGTGGTGGATATGGTGCTGGTGGGCGCAGTGCAGCAGGGGCGCGCGATGCTGCGCTCCAGTGCCAAACCCGGCGACGGGATCTACGTAACCGGCGGTCTGGGCGGCGCTGCGGCGGGATTGCGAGCGCTGGAAGCCTTGAGCGGCAAAAAGCCCCCCGCGCGGCTGGCTCCGATTCTGAAACCCCATCTTTTTCCCGAGCCGCGAATCGCGCAGGGGCTCTGGCTGGCTCGTTACGGCCGAGCGGCTGCCGGCATGGACATGAGCGATGGGCTTTCCCTCGATGTAGCGCGGCTGTGCGAGGAATCCGGCGTGGCCGCGGAGATTGACGAAACCGCGCTGCCCATGGCGAAGGGCGCAACGCTGGATGATGCGCTGAACGGAGGCGAAGATTACGAGCTTCTCTTCACCGCCAGACCCGGTACAAAGCTGCCTCGCAGTATTGCCGGTGTGCCTGTCACGCAGATCGGGAGCATCCTGAAACCGAAGCTCGGCAAGCCGCGGGTGAGCCTGAACAAGCCATCTGGCTCTGCAGCACTGCAACCACGCGGGTGGGAGCACTTCGCCTGAGTTGCAATCTATAGGAGACGCAGTTCCGGAAAATAACGCCGGTAGATGCCTTCATCCAGGGTCACCAGCCGGTCCGCGTGAACAAGCGCATGAGCGCCGATGAGGAAGTCGGTCGCAATTCGCCTGGATTCCTTGCCTCCTGAAGCCCGACGCTGCATGGCGTACTGGGCATACCTCTCCGCGGCCAGTTCCCATAACCGTTCTTGCAGATTGAAATGCGCTGAGATCGCGCTCTCACTGAGGAAGCTGTGGACAAACTCGGCGGTTGCGCGGGGATGCGCATGAATCTCTGCAAACACGAAGGGGGAGAGCAGCAGCGCTCCTTCCAGCCGTGCCGCATGCAGCTTTTCAACAAGAGCCGGCGCAGTGGTTTCGTTCGACCAGATGGCTGAGATCACATTTGCGTCGATTGCGGTAATCAGAGCGTGTCCTCATATCCAAAGAGCTTGGCGTCCAGCTCATCATGGCCGCGCATTTCGCGCCAATAGGCGACCACTTCCTCACGCGTCTTGAAGGCAGGAAGCGCACCTACGAACTTGGCCAGCGGATCCTCATCCCTGGCCTCCGGCCGCACCGTAGTGCGCCCGTCTTCGTCGTAGACGAACTCGACCTTATCGCCCACTTTAAGCCCCAGGCGGCGGCGCACCTCAATGGGCAGCGTGATCTGGCCCTTGCTGGTAATCGTTGCGGATGGCATCCTTACCTGTTCTCCTTACTGTAAGGATAGCATTCCTTACCTGGGATGCGGGCAGCCAATTTTCTTCCTAATACGCAATCGTGAACTGCTGGTGGATTCGTCGCGGGCGCTCCAGCTCATCCACCAACGCTACGGCATAGTCTTCGGCTGAAATGCGGCTCTCGCCATTGGCATCTGTCAGAAATTCCTTGCCGCCCATCCGGAACTTCCCCGTCCGCTCGCCGGGCTGGATCACCCCGGCTGGACTGAAATAGCCCCAATCGAAGCGCGAGGCCTTCAGCAGCGGCAAAATCTCCCTGTGCGCCCGCGCAATGCCAAGCCATTCCTTGGGAAACTCGGGCGTATCCACAATCTGGATTCCCGGCGCAATCTCCAGGCTGCCCGCGCCGCCCACCACAATCAGCCGCTTTACACCTGCGCGGCCCAGCCCATCCATCAGAGAGGAAACAATGCCCGCAAGCGAGCTGGGATTGTCATGTGGCGGGGCAATCGCACAGACCGCCGCGTCGGCTCCATCGGCGGCATTCGCCACGCTCTGCGGGTCATCCGCGTCGGCCTCTACTGCCGTAATGCCTTCGCTGGTCTCAATTTTTTCCGGACGCCGCGCCGCCGCGATCACTGTATGCCCCCGGCTCGCCAACTCCTCTAACACCCGGCTGCCAATCATGCCAGAAGCTCCAAACAGAACAACTTTCATGGTTACTCTCCTGTGCCATCCGATGCGCGACTTTCGCTACCGTCTCATGCTTTTTTGCACGCGAAGGGATCATATCAAGCGGCTATCATGAATGCTGTGACCACAGAGAAGAAGATTCGCGTGCGCTTTGCGCCGTCCCCTACCGGAATGGTGCATGTCGGCAACGCGCGTACGGCGCTTTACAACTGGCTCTTTGCACACCGCACAGGCGGCGATTTTCTGTTGAGAATCGAAGACACCGACCTTGAGCGCAGCGAAGCTCGTTACGAGACACAGCTCGTGGAAGACCTGCACTGGCTGGGGCTTGACTGGGATGAAGGCCCCGGACGCCTGAACGATGCGCCTGAAGGTCCATGCGGACCATACCGGCAGAGTGAGCGGCTGGATATTTACGCGAAGCACACCGACGAGTTGCTCCATAACGGCAAGGCATATCGCTGCTTCTGCACGCCGGAGGAGCTGGAGGCGGAGCGCAAGCAGGCTGCAGCGGAGCACAGGCCGCAGGTTTACTCCGGCAAGTGCCGCAATCTTGCGCAGGAAACCATCGATCAGAACATTGCCGCACATAAGCCCTACGCCGTGCGACTCAGGATTGAGGACCATCCGCTGAAGTTTCACGACCTGGTCCGCGGAGAAGTCGAGTTCGCTCCAGAGACAGTGAGCGATCCGATCTTGGTTCGTTCTGCCATCGGCGGTGCTTCGCAGGGAGTGCCCGTCTACAACTACGTGGTCACAATCGACGACGCGCTCATGGGCATCACGCACGTCATTCGTGGCGACGATCACATCTCGAATACTCCCAAGCAGGTGGCTATTTATGAGGCTTTCGGCTGGAAAGTGCCCGAGTTCGCGCATCTCTCCACCATTCTTGGCGCAGATCGCGAGCGTCTTTCCAAGCGGCACGGAGCCACGTCCATAGCCAGCTTCCGGGAAATGGGCTATCTCCCGGAGGCGCTGGTGAACTACCTGGCGCTGCTCGGCTGGGGCGCCGAAGACGGGAAGACGGAGACCTTCACGCTCGACGAGCTGGCGCAGGTCTTCTCGCTGGAGCGTGTCACACCCTCGCCAGCGGTTTTTGATTTCGACAAACTGAACTGGCTCAATCGGCATTACATCAAGCTGGCCGACCCGCAACGTCTCGCCACTCTCGCGCTGCCTTATTTTTCAGAGAAGCTTGCGCAGGCTGCCGCTCCACCGGAGGCATGGTTTCTGCGGTTGCTGGCGATGATTCTGCCCAGCGTGGATCATCTCGATCAGCTTCCCGCAAAGGCTGCGCCCATCTTTGATTACGATGCCGAGGCCGCGCGCACCAACCCCGAAAATGTGGCGCTGCTGGATACAGATTCGACCAACATCGTGTTGGGGGAGTTCGCGCACCGCACTCGCGCGCACATGGGCCCCATTACGCCCGAACTCTTTAAGGAGTGGATGAACGAGATCAAGGCGGCAACGGGCATCAAAGGCAAGGAGCTCTTTCATCCGGTGCGGATCGCATTGACCGGCGCGCACTCCGGCCCTGAATTCGACAAGCTCCTACCGCTGATCGAGGAGGGCTCGTCGCTCGGAATGGGCATCCAGAGCGTGCAAGAGCGTATGCAGCAGTTTACGGGGGCGTGAGCACAGTGCAGGACATCTTCTGGATTGACGGCGATGATGCTCCTGCATTGGCAATCATTTTGCGTCCGCGAGGCGGCGACTGGCTGGAAGACGAAATACGACGTTTCAGCCAAAGTGGAATTCAGACGATTGTCTCCATGCTTGAAACTGACGAAGCAGAATCACTAGGGCTCTCTGAAGAAGCCAAAGTTGCCGGCAATGCAGGCTTGAAGTTCCTTTCCTTTCCGATTCCAGACCGCAACCTGCCTCTCAACATTTCGCAATTCCGCGAGTTTGCTTCCGGCCTTGCAGAGCGGCTGGAAAAGGGTGAGCATATCGGCATTCATTGCCGTGCCAGCATTGGCCGAGCCACAATTGCAAGTGCGTGCACATTGATCCATCTCGGATGGAGCCCGCAAGCCGCACTCACGGCGATTGAAACGGTTCGAGGAGTGCCTGTGCCAGATACTTATGAACAGACTACATGGATTTTGCGCTATGAGGCACAAGCGTGAGTGCTCCAGAGTCGATTCTTCTCTTTCCGCATACGTGGGTCGCTGAGATTTTGCCCGTGAGACCGCTGATTCTGCCGCAACGCGCCTACATTTACCCACAGGCAGCAGAAGAAGTCGAACGCGGCGCACTCGAAGTTCTGATTCGGCCTGCAGGCGAAAACGCGCAACCGTTTCTGGCCACCTGCGCTCTCGGCTTTCGCGATCCTTCGGTTCCCAATGGCTTATGGTCTTGTCCTGAACCGGAAGAGATCTGCGCGGTCTCCGGCGGCTACGCCTACCTCATTGACACAACGGCTCCGGAGCGATTCACGATGCTCCCATTGCGGCCCGTCATGCAGGTGTGGCCTGTGCCAGAGGCTGGTTTGCTTCTCTTCGCAGGCCATCACAGCATTCTCGCGTGGGGCAAAGAAAGCCTCGCATGGCAAAGCGGCAAACTCTCCGATGAAGGTGTGACGATTACGGGCGTCGAAGACGGCATTCTGCGCGGAACCGGTTGGGAGATGATGGCGGACAAGGAGACAGAGTTCGCGCTGGATGTGAAGACCGGCAATCCGATTCCCTCCTGAAGGCGCACACGATCTGCGATACCATATTGCGAAGCCATGCGCATTTTCGGCCAGACTGAAATTCAAACCTTCGACTCAGATAGTGAGTTAACCTTTATCGCCACTCGCCAACGCGGCTGGGCGGATTATTCAATAGTGCCATTCTGCATAGGTATCTCCGTGGTTGTCTGGGCACAAGGATCTCAGGTATTCGCGCTTTTGTGCTTTGTTTTTGGCGGAGCGGCATTGATAAGCAAGTGGGTCCAAGGCCCTTCCAGACGTCTGAGCGTCACTCCTCATCAGATCATCGCCGACGGCAATCTTCAAAAAACTTTCGGTTCCGAAATCAAAATTCCGGCGACAGAAGTGAAATCCATTGACTATGCCGTCGGAAGCAAAAACGAACCGAGCGGCCTTTACGTACGACATGGATGGTCACGCTCCTGCGTACTACCGGGCATCAGCCGTGAACAGGCCGTCTCCATACGGGATGCCATTGAGAGAAAGTTTCCTGAAATTGGAGAGATTGATCGCAGCCCAGCCTCGCTGCTGCATGGCGATTCAAGTGGAGTCACAACGCTCGGACTCAGCGAAAGCAATTCAGACGCTACGCGCTGAGTGCCTCAACGTGCGGCACAAGCGTCTCGTAGGCGTCATACACGCCATCGAACACAGCATCCCAGCTTGCCGTGAGCGAGTACGCCCGTGAGGCCTCCCGCATGGCCTGATGCTTTGCAGAATTTGTAAGAATCTCAGCCACCGCCGCAGAGAAGCGCTCATCTGGAACAATGCGCCCGGTCTGGCCATCGCGCACAATGGTGCAAGGCCCGCCATCCGGCGTGACCACAGCCGGAACTCCGCTCGCCATCGCTTCGAGAATGACATTGCCGAAGGTATCGGTGTGCGATGGAAAGACGAACAAATCCATGCTGGCATACGCGGCAGAAAGCGCCTCTCCGCGCAGCACGCCGGGAAACTCCGCGCGATGAAGCCGCTCGCGCAGCCAGTTCTGCTCCGCGCCGTGGCCCACAATCAGGAAGCGGAAGTTTGTAATGCCCATGCGCTCGAGCTCGTCCTGCATTGCCACCAGCTGCGCCACGTTTTTCTCAATCGAGAGCCGGCCCACAAAGCCCAGAACAAACTCCGTATCGTTGCCGGCGCGCACCCGTTTTGACGGATGAAAGAGCTCCGCATCCACGCCGCGCGGCATCAACCGGCACTCGCGGCCCGTGGTGCGCTCCAGCAGCTTGCACAGATTGCGGTTCGGCGCAAAGAGTATGCCAGCCACCGAATAGAACTTTGCAGCAGCTGCGAGAGCCAGATCTTCAATCTTCTGCTCCGTAGCCTCGGCGCGTTCCCTGGGCAGCATGCGCAAAAACCAGTCCGCGCGCCGGGCCGCATATTCATGCACATTCGTGTGCCAGCTGGCAGCCAGCGGAAGGCCCAGATGATGCGCGAGCCCTGCACCCAACATTCCTATTTCGCTGGGGCCGGTGATGTGAATCAGGTCCGGCGAGAAACGCGTCAGCGTCTCTTCAATGAGCGGCACGTGGCGGGGAAACGCCGGGTCAAAGCGCAGATCCTTTTCCAGCCCGAAGGAGAAGATGCCGCGCGGCAGCTCCAGCGTCCAGACGTTCCCATCCTGAATCAGATTTTCTTCGCGGTCCCCTGCGCGCACGCAGAGAAACGGCAGGTTGCGCCTGCGGGCAAAGGCCTCAAAGTGGCGGCTGGTATGCGCCACGCCGTTGATCTCGTGGAAGGAGTCAGGAAAATAAGCAATGCGTGGCGTGAAGTCGATCATGATCCCTTGCAAAGCCGGTTCAGCCGGCCCCGCTTCTGGTTAGCCTTCCTGCTCGCCAAGCGCCAGGCGAAGCTGCCGTGATTCGCTCCAGGCAAAACGCAAGCTCTTGGAAACAGGCGCGGTGCCCATCAGCAGCACAAGGGCAATTCCGTAACGCATCAGCGGCGGCGCGGAACCGCTCGGCCACAGCTCGCTCAGCGGGCGCACCACGCCATTCGCATCGGGATGATAGACGCGCTCGTCCCAATGCCGTGAGCCCACCGGAAAGTCGGGGTAGTAGCGAATCGCATCCAGGGTCGATTGCAGAATGCGGTGCTTCCAGGGGTTGGCATACTGCGGCATAAAGAGCACATTCGAGCGCTTCTCTTTGCGAATTTCGTGCACAAACTCGGTAAAGCTGGTCGCGTTACTCAGGTTGATGTTCGCGTTCGGCTCCACGCCGTGACGATCGCCGCCGGAGATCAGCAGCATGTTCCACTTCTCGGCCAGGCGTCGCACTTCGCGATTTTCTTCCCAGTGGCGCAGGCCGTTCAGTTCCAGCGCGTGCATGAAGTTGCCGTACTTCAGCAGAAACTCGTTGACCAGAAACTTGTGCTTCTCCGGCCCGATCAGGAAGAGGTCCCAGAGCGGATGATTGAAAACGACCAGCACATTCGGCTCATCGTTCAGCGCGGCCAGAATCTCGCCAAGCCGCTCATCGTTGGGGTTCGCCGTGTACTCCTCAAGGATGGCCATCCACTCGGCAGCCTTGGCGCTGGGCAGGTTGTGAATGCCCAGGTGAAAGTCCTGCACGCCGCCGTACGGCGCACTCCACTCCACGGAAACCGGAATCTGTCGCGCGCTGGGTACGGTGCGCAGCAACATGGGAGCCTTGATGTTGTCGTGGTCGGAGATCGAAACCATCGACGCCACATCGAGATCCTCAATCTGCCTGCTCTCAACATCGAAAGCCAGCTTGGGAGTCATGGGAGGAGTCCAATAGCTGGCGGAATAATTCACGGCAACGCTGTGGTTATCCTGCGACCGGCGCTCCATGCGCGAAATGAGCGGACGCATCACCGGATACTGATTGCCGAAGTTGGCAAGAAAGTCGAGTGTCTCCTTGGACTGATTCGTATGGCTGTGCAGCGAAACTCCCGCGCGGTATCCATTGGCGGCCTTACGGTCGCGCCACAGGTAGGAAACGGTCGATTGGCCCATTTCTTCTCCTTAAAGCCGTTCTTTGCTTGCGCTTAATCCCTTCCCAGTCTCAAGAATCGACGTGAAAGCGCGTTAAACGGTGGAAAAACAGAAGTTCAATATCCACAGGGTACCAGTCTAGGTACGGGGAGGTACCGGAAACAAGAGAGTTATGTTCTACCGCCCCGGCCATTCCTCAACCACAACGCCCATGTCATTCAGCTTCTGAATCGCCGCTTCTACGTTGCGCCGAATCGTTGGCCGATCCTTGCGCGGGGCGTCGGGAGCTTCAGCAATCGCCACCACCCGGCCATAGCGCCACGCACCCTCGGGCAGCGCAATCAAGGCTTTCGGCAGGTCGGCGAGGTGAATCTGCAATTCCTGCCGCCGGGCAGCCTCAGGGCGCAGCATGGTTCCCGCACCCACCTGGCTGGGATTTGCGTCGGTCATAATGACCCGCATATCAACCTGGTCCGCAGCCACCGTCAGGAAGGGATTCTTCCACTCCGCAGGCTCATGCACGTTGACGTACAGGCTTTTCGTGGGTAGCGGAATATGCTCGAGTGCAGTGCGCTCCGTGGCAGACTCAGTGGCGGCAGCGCGGGCAAGCTGCGCCCGGCTTTCAGCGGTCTTGGCGGCATTTGCTGCTGCCTGCGCAGCGGTAGCGGCAGCGCCTGCCACCTCCTGCTCCTGCTTGCGGCAAGCTGACAATACAAGGCTGAAAATCAGCCCCGCGGAGAGAAAAAGACTGGCTTTGCGAGTGGGCAGCACGGTTTCATTTTCAGCATAGCAGGAGCTACGCACCCGATTCCTTACAATATGCTGGAGCCGGCGATCAAAATCCCGCCCACCCTTTTCTTCTAGCTGTTCTTAACAAATACGCCAATTCTCTTTGCGGAATCATCATGGAGTATTGCCCAAAAACCCATTTACCTTCGGTTCTTCCAGGCTTTACGCCTCGCATGTAATACGTGAAGCGGTATTCGACGCGTTTATCGTCATGCTGAATTTTCTGTAGGTAGATACGTTTTTCATCTGCAGCTCTCCTCTGCCAGCAAGAAATCTCTCCGATGATCTCGAAGGTATGAGAATTGCCACGAATGTCTCTTAGCCTTCCCGTTTTGCCGAGCGAGCGAGGGTAGTCCCGTGTTTTCATGCTCACTATCCTTGCACGAGTTGTACAGAGCCACTACGGCAAATGCTGTAAAACAACCCATCTACTCTGGGTTCGCATGTCCACGGGCCCTGTTATCCTAAGTGGTTTACCTGCGCCCACACTGACGCTCGCGCACAACGCGGCCACGCTGGATGCAGGATGAGGAGGTCGCGCCGATGCCGGAGCACAGAGCAAGACAGCATCATCAGAATCGTGTAGCAGAGACACTGCGCGAAGAGATCGGCGCCATGATTGGCGGCGAGCTCATAGACCCGCGGATCGCCTCCTGCCATGTCAGTGAAGTTGTCTTGAATCCGGGTGGAAAATCCGCCCGGGTTTACATCGAGCTCGACACCGCGACGCCCGATATTGAAAAGGCCGAGAAGGAAACCGTCGCCGGCCTCGAAGCCGCCAAAGGCTTCATCCGCTTCGAATTAAAGGAGCGAATGGGCGTGCGCCACGTACCGGAACTGGCCTTCTTTGCAGACCGCTCAGGCCGCCTCACGGCGCGCATTGATGAGCTGATGACCCGCAGCCAGAAGCGGCAGAAAGCAAAGGCGGAGTAGCCGCGCATGGATCGCGCCGAGCATCGGCAGGGCTATGAAACCGGACAGGAGGCCAGGGAGGGCCATGGCCCGGATACGTATCCGGACACGTATCCGGTCGGCTCCGCGCCACAGGACCCCGTTGCCGCCATACTCGAGGTTTTGCGCCAGGGAGAGCGCTTCCTGGTCTGTTCCCACACCAAGCCGGATGGCGACGCCGTCGGCTCCATGCTGTCCATGGGAATGCTGCTCGAACAGATGGGCAAGCGCGCCGATCTCATCGCTTCTGACCGAGTGCCGGCCATCTACCGTACGCTGCCCGGTGCGGATCAAATCCGCCATGTGCTGCGCGTTCATGGGCTTTACGACGCGGTCATTCTGCTGGAGTGTGACAGCCTGGAGCGCTCGCGGGTTCGCGGCCTGGAGCCATACTTCCACGTCAATATCGACCATCACTCCACCGGCCGCAACTTCGCCCATCTCAATTGGATTGACCGCGATGCCACAAGCGTGGGCCAGATGGTGCACCGGCTGGTGAAAGCTGCGGGAGCCACAGTGACACCGGAGATGGCGCGCTGTCTCTACACCACGATCCTCACGGATACCGGCGGCTTCATTTTTGGCGCCTTGCGCGAATCCACCTTTACGCTGGCGGCTGAGCTGACTGCTGCCGGTGCGGACCCTATTGAAATCGCCCGGGAGCTCTACTTTTCCACACCGGAAGCCAAACTGCGCCTGCTCGGCGCGGCGCTGAGTACGCTGCAGCGCGAGGGTCCGCTAGCCTGGCTCTGGGTAACTAACGAAGACATGGTGCGCTCTGCGGCAGCGGAAGAAGACTGCGAAGGGATCGTGAATTACGCCGTCGGCATTTCTGGCGTGGAGGCTGCGGCATTTCTCAGGGAACTGCCGGAAGGCCGCATCCGTCTGAGCCTCCGCAGCAAGGGCCATATCGACGTTGCGGGGATTGCAGTAGGGTTAGGCGGCGGCGGCCATGAAAACGCGGCGGGAGTCACTCTCGACGGCCCCATGGAACGAGCCATCGAACAGATTCTAAGCGTGTTACGTACCGCAAAAACAAAGGCAAAGAGCACAGGGAGTTGAGAAATCGGGCGGGCGTGTTAGCCTTGTGCCTGATGTGGCGTCGGGCGGCATCTCCACCCCGATCCTCGTAGGCACGCCAGCAGCTTTGCACCCACGCCTGAGGCGCGGGGCAAAGACCAGGCTGGCACATAAGGATGTACTGGATTTTGTCGGCTGCAGAACCCCGCATTTCTGGAGAATCACCGAAGGTGGACGCGTTCCAGAACCCCTCCGATCCGGTCAGGCATGAACTTGTGGAACCCGAGTCGCTCTACAAGCGGCTGCCAAAGTGGTCCACAGTCTGCGAAGCGGCTGTTTTTATTGCCTTTACAGTCTTTTTTCTGCTCTATGGGGTCAGCCCGTATCTGGGCGGAGATGGCCTAGGCCTGGTAGGAGCGGACGAGCCCCGCTACGCGCAGGTGGCCCACGAGATGCTGGCGCGTTTTGACGCTGCGCACACCATTAAGGAGCGCCTCAGCGCCTGCGTCACGCCATTTCTTTACGGCCAGCCCTGGCTTGAGAAGCCGGCCCTCTATTACTGGCGCGCCATGTTCATCTTCCAAGAGTTCGGCGTTCACGACTGGAGCGCCCGGATGCCCTCGGTGAGCTTCGCCTTCATCATGGCTGCGCTCATTTATCTGCACATGCGCCGTTTCAGGGCCGGAGGCCATCTCGACGCAGCACTCATCACCGTCGCCTGCGCCGGCATCATCGGTTTCGCCCGCGGTGCCTCCACGGACATGCAGATGGCCGCGCCGCTCTGCATAGGCCTGCTCGGCTGGTACGCCTGGTATGAAACCGGCTCCAAGTTCTGGCTCTTCGATATCTACTTCTTCACCGGCGTAGCCACGCTCGCCAAGGGTCCGGTAGCGCCCTTTCTTTCGCTCACGATCGTCGTGGCCTTCGCCTTCCTGCGCAAGGAGTGGTCCATTCTGAAGAAGTCGCTCTGGTGGCCGGGAGTCGGGCTTTACTTCGCCATCGTGCTGCCGTGGTTCATTGCCGTTCAGCACCAGAACCCCACCTTCTTCCGGGAATTCTTTGTCAATCAGAACCTCAAGCGTTTTGGCACCGAAAAATACCAGCATGTGCAGCATTTCTGGTATTACCTGCCTGTCGTCATCCTCGCCACCATGCCCTGGACCGTCCTTGCCGTCCGCGCATTGATTGATGGCATTCAGACCTCGGTTGCCGAGTGGCGACTCCGCCATTCGAAGAATCCCAGCCTCAAGGTTTCGCGCCCCGGCGACGGTTTCCCTGAGTTTCTGGTGATCTGGGCCATCATTCCCATCGTCTTCTTCTCCATCTCCCAGTCCAAGCTGCCCGGTTATATCCTTCCTTCCATTCCACCCATCACCATCCTCACCGGCGATTACCTCTTTCGCCGCCGCGGGCCCGGCCTCAACCGCTGGGTGCTGGCCGGCCACGCCGCGCTCACCGGTCTGCTGACGACCAGCGGCCTTCTGCTGCCCTGGTTCGTAGCCCATGGCTCGGAGATGCCTCCATCGCGTCCCCTCATTGTTGCGCTTCTGGCCGGCATCGGCGCGGCCCTGCTCATCGTCATCGTGGTGAATGGCTTTGGGGTAGCGCGCCTGCGGCTGGCCACCTCGTGCGTTTTGGTCGTCCTGCTGCTCTTCTTCTATGGCGTGGGTCCCGTCGCTGTGATTCCGGCATGGGCGCGAACCAAGCATGTGATTCACGAGCTGGACAAAACCTACTCCGCCCGCCCGCTGGCCGAAAGACTCACCAGCTACGCACCGCTGAATGAAACCGTGGCGGTCTTCCAGGTGCGCCGGGACATGGAATACGGCCTCGCCTTTTATCGCAATCACCAGGTGGCAAACTACGAGGAGAGCGGCGTACCCGCGGAGCAGCATTTGCTGGTGGCGCGCGTCACGGGCAGGCATGGCATGGATCTCCACACCCCCGCCACGCTTGAGCAGTATCTTGAGGGCCGCCACTTTGAACCGCTCTTCGGCTGGCCTGAGCAGGGGTTGGAAGTCTACCTGGTAGGCGAAGCCGAGAGCCCACGCATCGAGGCCGTGCCAGGAGCCAAAACGCCCGCCGCCACACCCAGTCAGGGACCGGAATTTCCGCTTTCGAAACCATAACTTTGCACGTGTTTACTAAAATTACGACTCGCAAATGTTGCAGTCCCGCCTCAGACATGGCCTAATAACCGGAAGGCATTTACAACCGGTGGTGCATGTGACGTCTGGGGTTTTCTACGAGGTTCTCGATCTACGGCACTTTATGGGGCGCGCTCTGCGTCCCTTGCTGGAGGCCGAAGAGCGCGTGTGGACATCCCGCCTGCACTGGGATTACCGCCCCTCCGCCAAACTCCTTCTGCAATATCTCGATAGCCGTATGCTTTCCGGCTATGCCGCCGTGGACAGCAGCCCGGGGCCCGGCCCGGGACGCGTGGCAGCGTACGCCTTCTGCGTCTACGAGGACACCAAGGCCGTCGTAGGCGATGTCTTTGCCGACCCCGATATTGAGCAATGGAAACCGCCTGCCACCAGCTTTGCCGGTCAGTCTCCGCTCGAAGTGGAAGAGACCCTGCTCCGCCATCTGCTGGAAACCCTGCAGCACTCCCCGCACGTCAACCGCGTGGAGTCGCAGCTTCTGGTGCATCCCTCCGGCAGACACGAGGCCAGCTTTCGAGCAGCAGGCTTCGACCTCTATCGCCGCCTCTTTATGACCCGCAATCTCGACGGCTTTGACCAGTGGGCGCGCATCGAGCTGCCTGCGGGCTTTGAGATGCGCAGTTGGCGCGATGAAGACATGCAGCCGGCCAGCCGTCTCATCAGCGACTGTTACTCCGGCCACCCGGACAGCTACATCAACGACCAGTACCGGACACCGATGGGCTCGCTCCGGTTCCTGCAGAACATCGTCCGCTTCTCGGGCTGCGGAACCTTTTCGCCGAGCGTCTCGCACCTCGTCACCCTGCAGGGCAGCCGTGAGCCTGTTGCGGTCATGCTGGGCTCACGCGTCAGCACGCACAGCGGCCACATTACGCAACTCTGCGTGCGGCCGGAGCACCGCGGGCGCGGCCTGGGAAAGATGCTGCTCGCCGTTGCAGCACAAGGCTTCCTGAGGCAGGACATCCGCGAGATATCGCTCACCGTCACAGAGGCCAACACATCCGCAGTCGATCTCTATCGTCGCGAAGGCTACGAGACCATTCATACCTTTGACGCAAGCGTGTGGGAGAAGAGCTAGTTGCCAGGGAATAGGGAATAGGCAATAGGGAATAGGGATAAAAGCGGTTACGCCGGCTGCGGAGTTGATTCGTCCGCTCGAACTACCTGGGATGTTGAAAATTCTGTGGAGAGCAGAGCCGATTGGAGCCAGGCTTCCTACTCCCTATTCCCTACTCCCTATTCTCTTGCCTCTAATGCGCTATGAAATACATCAGCCAGCTCACCACAATTGCCGCGCCCACAAAGAGCACAAAGCAATAGGCTCCATAGCGAAGCATCTTCTGCGGCGTATCACGCATGGTGATGCCAAAGACCGTGGAAGCAAAAAGCGAGAAGAGCGCCAGCGCGCTGAAGTGCGATATCTGCATCAGGAGGCCTTTCTCCCGGTGCGGATATTGTGCGCATCCACGGCAGCAATTACGTTCAGCAGGCCGGCAACCTCAATAAAGCGCGTGCCCCACTCCTGCGTCGTAACCTGAATCTGGTCGACGCCAAGCCCGGCAATGCGGCCCACAATAAACAGCAGGCCGTTGCCCAGATCGCCCACGAAGCCCAGCAGGTCCAGAATGTCGTGCACGCTTGAGAAGAGCATGCCCTGCATCGCCAACCCGGTAGCAAACATGCCCACCACGGAAGCAGCCAGCAGCGCACCCCGGCCCCACTTGCCCTGCAGAAAATGTCCGGCGCCCGGCACAAGCCAACCCGCAATCAGCGGCAGATACACAAAGCCCGAACTCGCGCTTGAATTCGCGGAAGGTTTCCGGGCTGCATTCGATGGAGTTTGCGGACTTGCCATGCTCTTTTGACTATATCGTATGGGACGGCGGCTACTGGGAATGGTGGTCAAAGCTGAGAACGCGCGTCACTTGCCATGTGCCATCCTTCAGTCTCCATACATGCACAAACTTAGCCTCGCCGCCGGGACCGGAATTGGGTTCGTTGGGATGCGTGAAGCGATGAACACCCATCTCCACCGCGCCATATCCCTTGATCGGATACACCTCAAGCGTACCCGCAACAAGCTCGCGATGCACCTTGCCGCAGATGTTCTGCCGCACACCATCCACCAGACTCTTGCGGCCAATGGAAAGGCCTGTCTGGTCATGGTAAAACTCAAGATCCTCAGAGACCATCGGCCCCAGCTTGTCGAGGTCGCAATGGTTATAAGCGTCAAAGAGAGCCGCATCGAGTCCGGCAATCGTCTTGTAGAGTTCGTCGGTAGGCGGCAGGCCTTGCTGTGTCTGTGCAAAGGAGAGCACAGGCAACAGCAGCAACGCCAGGGAAAGAAATTTCGCGTGAACTTTGCTCATGGCAGACTCATACTCCGACATCTGAGTACGAACGCTTTGCCTGCAATGTTCCCTAAATTCTTACCAGCTCTCTCTGAATCGCCCCCGTAACCCACGCCTTGCCCGGCTGGGTCAGCATATCGATCTCACTCCGCACACCAAACTCCGGCAGATAAATCCCCGGTTCCACCGAGAAGCAGGTATTCGGCAGAATCAGCCGCTCATCATGCGTTTCAAGATTATCCAGATGCGCGCCCGGCCCATGAATCTCCACCGCGATATTGTGCCCCGTGCGATGCGTAAAGTACTCGCCAAACCCGGCATCGCGAATCACCGCCCGCGCCGCATCATCGCCCTCGTAGCCGTGAATCGTGCGCCCTTCAGAAAACGCGGCCTCAATCACAGCAATCGCAGCATCGCGCCCATCGCGAACCGTAGTGAAAACCTTCTGCTCCATCTCGGAAGGCTCCCGCCCAATCACGCCCGTCCACGTAATGTCGTAAAAAATAGCCTCCGGCTTGTCCTGCTTGCCCCAGATATCGATCAGCAGAAAATCACCCTCGCGGATTGGCGAAGACTTCTCCGCGGTAGGCTCATAATGCGAGTCCGAACTATTCGCATTTACGCTCACATTGGGCCCGTTCTCCCAGATCAAGCCTTCGCGCCGCATCCCCTCGCTCAGCCACTGCACCATTTCAAACTCGGTAAACTTCGCCGGAGTACCATTCGCAGGCCGCAACCTGCGCCCAATCTCTTTCCAGCCCTCGGCAAGCACGGCATCAATCGCCTTCTGCGCCGCCGCGTGCGAGGCCTTTTGCTCGTCACTCAGCACAGCCTCAAACTGGCTCACCATGTTGGCGGAGCTGACAATCTCTTTGCCAAGCGACCGCAGAAACTCCGCCGTCCCCGCATCCACCATCGAGACATACATGATCGCGTTATTCGGCGAGTACTGCATCGCCAGCTTCTTCGCGCCCTGGAGAATCGCCTCAATCCCCGCAGCCAGCTCCTGCCAGCTCGAATAGAGCGATTTTTTTCCCGGCAGCGAATCCAGCCGCAGCTGCTCAATGCGATGCACCAGCTTCTGCGGCTCACCCTGCGCCGGCACAAAGTAGTACCAACGCCGCGTGATGTGCGCCTTCGGATCAAGGCCCAGTATCCGCTCGCCAATCGGATCGCGGTGATGGTGATCGTAAAAGAGCCAGCCGTCGCAGCCGGACTCACGCAGAGACGCTTGAATTGCACTCAGGTTCATAGCGAGATTTTATCCGCACAAAATGGCGCGACGAATTCCCATTGACACCATACTTAGACATCTATATAAAGACATCTGAGTATGGCTAAATCCAAAACAGATTCCCTGCAGGGCTCCCTTGACCTGCTCGTGCTGAAAATTCTTTCGCGCCGCCCGCGTCTGCATGGCTACGCCATCATGGCGGCCATCTCGGATATTTCCGAAGAAGTGCTCCGTGCCGAAGAAGGCTCGCTTTACCCCGCGCTGTATCGCATGGAAGAGGCCGGCTGGATCCGCGCCGAGTGGATCAAGAAGGACAATGGCCGCCGCGCTCGCATCTACGAGCTCACAGCAGCAGGAAAAAAGCAGCTTGGCGCGGAAGAATCGCGCTGGGCAGCCATCAGCACAGCCATCAACCGCGTCTTGCAGGAGGCCTGAAATGTCGCTCTGGTCGCGCATCGCAAATGTCTTTCGCGGAGACAAAATCAACCGCGAAATCGCAGAAGAGTTTGAAGCGCACATTCAGGATGCCATCGCAGAAGGCCGAGATCCCGCAGAAGCACGCCGCGCCTTTGGCCCCTCACTGCGCCAGCGCGATACCAGCCACACCATCCGCGTCGCAGGCTGGCTTGAAAGCTTCCTGCACGACACCGCCTACGGCATTCGCTCCATGTATCGCAGCAAGGCGCTCACAACCGTCGCGCTGCTCTCGCTCGCCCTCGGCATCGGCGCCAATACCGCCATCTTCAGCCTGCTCGATGCAGTCATGCTCCGCTCGCTGCCGGTGAAAAACCCGCAGCAGCTCGTCATTCTCGGAACAGCGGATGACAACGGCGAGAGTGATTCCTTCGGAAATCCAGTGCTGTATTCCTATACGTTTTATCGCCAGTTTCAGAAGCAGAATTCCATATTCTCCGAGACTGCCGCGATCTTCAGCATGCGAGAGGATGTGCACGGTTTTGTCGGGAGTGAAACGGCAACTACTCCCATGAAAGTGCAGCCAGTTTCCGGAACATATTTTTCTACTCTGGGTGTACAGGCACAGATCGGACGCATGCTGACCGACGCCGACGATAGCTCGCAGGACAGCCATCCAGTTGCCGTCGTGAGCGATGCATGGTGGAAGCGAGCATTGGGCAAGGACCCAGCGGTTGTGGGACGCACACTCAAGATGGGCTCTACGGTTTTTACGATTGTAGGCGTGGCTCCGTCAGAGTTTTTCGGTACCGCAGTCGGCGAAGCACCGGATATTTGGGTTCCGTTGTCTGTAATGAAATCCGTGCCGCCATTCTTCGACGGATATAACGGCAACTTCAATGAGTCTTTATATATCTTTGGGCGGCTAAAGCCGGAAGTGACAATGGCGCAGGCCACAGCGAATACCAATGTGCTGTTCCAGCAGATCATTCGTGGCTTTTCGGACGCGAAACCAACTCAACGCGACATGGCTATCCTGGCGCATACGCATGTGCCGCTGACCCCCATGGCAACCGGCATCTCCCGGCTCCGCACACAGTTTTCAGAACCACTGCAATTGCTCATGGGAATCGTTGCGCTGGTCCTTCTCATCGCCTGCACCAACATTGCGAACCTTCTTTTAGCCCGCGCCACAGCACGCGCACGTGAGCTTGCCGTACGCCAGGCGCTCGGAGCGCGTCGCGGACGCATCATCCGTCAGTTACTCACAGAAAGCCTCATCCTCGCACTCACCGGCGGCGCATTGGGCATTGTCTTCGCCATGGCCGCAAGCCGCTTGCTGCTGCGCATGGTCTCCACAGGCCCGGAGATCACTCCGCTTAATGTAGGCCTCAACACAACAGTGCTGCTTTTCACACTCGGCATCACCATTGCTACGGCATTGCTCTTCGGAACCATTCCCGCCTTCCGCGCAACGCGCATCGATCTGATCGACTCGCTGAAAGAAGGCCGCGGCATGGTCAAAGGCGGCACAAAAAATCTGCTCGCCCGCACCATGGTGGTTCTGCAGGTGGCGCTCTCACTGGTTCTTGTAGTGGGCGCGAGCCTGTTTCTCCGAACCCTCATCAATCTCACCAACGTGGATACAGGCTTCAATCGCGAAAATGTCTTGTGGCTTACCATCGACTCCGGCTCAGTTGGCTACAAAGCAAACGACCCCCGCCTCAAGGTCATATTCCAGCAAATTGAAGCGCGCGTAAGCGCATTACCCGGTGTCCGCGCAGCCAGCTTTTCTGACTTCGTCTTTCATGAAGGAAGCTGGAATGGATGGATTACGGTGCCCGGCATGCCGGTCATCTATGACGCGAATGTTCGCCACAACATCGTCGGCAACGGTTTCTTTGCCACCATGCAGATTCCGTTGATCGCGGGTCGCACCTTCGGACCGCAGGATACGGCAACCTCGCCGCAGGTGGCAGTGATCAACGAGCACATGGCACAAACGCTCTTTCCCGCCGGGTCTCCCATCGGTAAGAGTTATCACCTGGGCAGCGCCGAAGGCCCACTCGTTCAGGTCATAGGCGTTGTGAAGAATACGAAGTACGCAGACATGGACGAAAGGCCGACGTTCATCGATTATGTCTCTTACGTCCAGCGACCCGGAGGATACCTGGGCGACTTCACCGCACTGTATACAGGCGACTTCCATGCGGTGGCCGACGCAGTGCAGCAGACGATTCACTCCGTCGATCCCACTCTGCCGATCAGCCTGGTGACAACGCTCGACAAGCAGGTCGAGTTGTCCATGACGAATCAGCGTGTGGTGGCGCAGCTTTCCATCTTCTTCGGCCTGCTCGCCGTCTTTCTCTCCTGCATCGGCATCTACGGGCTCATGTCGTACATCGTGAGTCAGCGAACCAACGAAATCGGCATCCGCATGGCGCTCGGCGCTGCACAGTCAAACGTACGCTGGCTGGTGCTGCGCGAAATCGCCGTCATGGTGCTGATGGGGATCGCCATCGGCGTACCCGCAACGCTGGCAGGCGGCAGACTCGTAACGCACATGCTCTTCGGGCTGCAGGACAGAGACCCGTTGAGCATCTCCGTCGCAGTGGGTCTTCTGCTTCTCGTTGGTTTCATCGCCGGATACTTCCCGGCGCGCCGCGCCTCTCGAGTGGACCCCATGGTGGCTCTGCGCTACGAATAGAAACAGGCTTGCGCGCTTCGCGTAAGCCTGTTGATCACGAAACAGATCGTGGGTGCCGAAGGCAGTTGTTGCCTCGACGGCCAGTTCTAGAGCGCAGCCAGCGCCGCAGCCTGGTCCGGATACAGCCCGGCATACTTCGTAATGCCCACCATCGTGAAGACCTTGGTGAAGTGCGGCGAAAGCCCGAAAGCCGCCACCTTTTGCCCGGAATTCGAAGCCTCGATCAGCAGCTGGATCACCAGCGCAATGCCGCTCGAGTTGATGTAATCCACCTTCGTAAAATCCAACAGAATCAGCTTCACCGTCTCTTTCGAGAGAGCCTGGTAAGTGCCGAGAACAGCCTCCTTGGAGGTGCTGGCAATATCGCCCTCAAAGCGAAGCACGCTGACCGCATGGCCGGCGGTGGAAGTAATCTGGTCTACTTTAGACTTTGTTTCGCTCTGCACGATCAATCTCTCCGTATCCTCAAAACTTTACTCAATTGGCGAGTCCAGCCGTACCACCAAGCGAACGTAGCTGCTTTTTCCGTTGCCGCCGGCCACCCACTCGGCCTCATCCACCAGCGCCTGAATCAAAAACATTCCCATGCCGCGCGGGTCTTCCTCGCCGTGAATCTTCTTGTCGATGTCCGGCTTGGGCGGAAAAGCCTTCATTCCGCGGCCATCGTCAATCACCTTGATCTCGAGTGCATCCTCGCCCGCATTCAGCAGCACGCCCACCTGCAGGCCTTCATTCAGCTTGTTGCCATGCTCAATCGCGTTGATGCAAGCCTCGGCAATCGCCGTCTTGAGGTCTTCGATTCGTTCCTCGCGAAAGCCCATCAGCTTGGCCACTGAGGCTGCGGTACTCATCGCTACTTTCTCGTAGCCGAGCCGCGAAGGCAGTCGAACTTCAACGCAGGTTGACTTTCCGCTCAAGCTGCTTTCTCCTCCGCCAGGTCGGAGCCTGGCGAACAAGCCTCGCCGATACGCGTCAGCACCAATGCTGTCATATCGTCCGATTGCGGCCCGCCTTGACAAAAATCTTCAATGGCCCGCCACAGTGTATCGAGAATAGCATCGGCACTCTGCGGTTGGCACCGGGAAAAATTGTCGATAAGTTGTTCTGAGCCAAATTCTTCCTCGCCGCAGAAAGCCTCCGTCAGCCCATCCGTATACAGCAGCAGACGGGACCCCGGCGGAAAGGGACAGCGCTCGGAGGTGTAGCTCATCCCCGGCAACAAACCCAGAGGCGTGCCCGCTGCCTCAAACTGGGACAGGGAGCCATCCGGCTGCAGCACATATCCAGGATTGTGCCCGGCATTCACTGCCTCCAGCTCGCCAGTCTTTGAATCCAGCCGCGCAAAGATCGCCGTCACATAGCGGCGGCGCGTCTCATCGCCCTCTTCCCAATGGCTCTGGTTCATGCGCGTCGCAATCTCGTTCAGCGGCAGTCCTGTGAAAGCAGCGGCGCGAAATGCAGAACGAAAACTCGTCGAAACAATCGCGGAAGCCAGCCCCTTGCCGGCCACATCGGCTACCACCAGCAGAAGCGTTCCGTCCGGCATCTCCACAATGTCCAGGTAGTCGCCGCCCACTTCGTAGCAGGTTTTCGATTTGAAGCCGAGAGAATACCCGGGAACATCCGGCAATCGTTGCGGCAAAAGTGACCGCTGAATGCTCCGCGCCGCATCCATATCCTGCTGCACGCGGGCAAACTCCACGTTGCGCTTATGGTTGCGCGCATTTTCGAGCGCCACCGAGGCCTGCAGAATCAGCCCTTCCAGAAAATCCGACTCATACAGCGTCAGCGTGCGACCATCCGGCGGCATCACCACCAGGTCGGCCATGCGGTGCCCATCGCGATCATTCAAAGGAAAACGCTGCGCCGTGCCCGCCTCCGCATCCACGCTGCCGTAGGTCAGCTCATGGCTCAGCTCCGGCCCGGTGAAGGTAGCCCCGGCCATTTCGAGCTCGCGCACCACCAGCCGCAGCACAGACTTGAGAACATCCTCTTCGTGAATCGTAGAGTGAACCTGGCGCGAAGCCTCCAGCAGCGCCTGAAGCCGCGCCACCTGCTGCTGCAGGTCAATCGTCTGATCCGTAAGCTGGACCTCAGCCCCCATGCACTGTCTCCTGTGGAATCTCAATGTATCATGCGAAGGCTGCAAAAAACACACGGCCCGCTGCCCCAGCTTCGTCACGTGCAGAGCGCTGTCGAGCCTCTTTGTCTCTGCTTGAAAGAGCTCTGGTTACGACCAGATTGCAGCGTCGCGCGGATGAATGTTTCCCGGCGTCGCAGACGCGTTTGCTGCATGCAATGCTTTATCCTTCATCTCGATGCGTCAAACTCTCTCCGTCGCCATGATCGCCATGAATGAGGAAGCAAATCTGCCCCGAACGCTCGAAAGCGTCAAGTGGGCCGATGAAATCATCCTCGTCGACTCCGGCTCCAGCGACCGCACCCTCGAAATCGCCCACTCCTACGGCGCAAAAACCATCCATCACGCCTTTGAAGGCCACGGCGAGCAGAAGAATGTCGCGCTGGACCTCTGTACCGGGGACTGGATTCTGCTCCTCGACGCCGACGAAGAAGTCTCTCCAGATCTACAAAAAGAAATCCAGAAAACCCTCGCCGGCGAAACACCCTATACCGCCTACTGGATTCCCCGCCTCAACCTCATTCTCGGCCGCTGGATGCGCCACGGCGGCTTCTATCCCGATCACAAGCTGCGCCTCTTCAAGCGCGGCACAGCGCGGCTCAGTGAAGGCGTAGGCCCGCACTCCACCCCGCAGCATGATGAGGACAAATTCGGCTCCAAGGGCACGCTCAAGTGCGACATGCTGCACTACGCTTACCCCAACCTCACGGTCTACCTCGAGCACATGAACCGCTACAGCTCAGAGATCGCCGTCCTGCTCGCCGCGCGCAATCGCTCCAGCCGTTCGCTCGTCGCCTTCGTTTGGAATGCCCTTCTCAACCCCGTAGCCACCTTCCTCTACAACTACATCTTCCGTCTCGGCTTCCTCGATGGCCGTGAAGGCCTGCTGCTCCATATCAACCACAGTGTCTACGTCCACTGGAAGTTCATCAAAGCCTGGTGGATTGCACGGGACAGAGACGAGAGCCCAGAGATCAGGGGTCAGTAAGCCGTGCGCGAGTTCGACGTCATCGTTCTCGGCGCAGGCGCGGCCGGCCTCATGTGCGCGGCGGTCGCAGGTCAGCGTGGCCGCCGCGTCGCGCTGCTTGAACACAACGCGCAGCCGGGCCGCAAGATTCTCATCTCCGGCGGCGGGCGCTGCAACTTTACCAACATCCACACCGCGCCAGACCGCTACATCTCCGCCAATCCGCACTTCGTAAAGTCCGCACTCGCGCTCTATCAGCCCGCGCATTTCCTTGAGCTGGTCGAGCGCTACAACATCGCCTGGCACGAGAAGACCCTCGGCCAGCTCTTCTGCGACCACTCCGCCCGCCAGATCCTCGACATGCTGCTCACCGAATGTGAACGCGGCAAAGTCGAAATCTTTTACAACTCACGAAATCTTGCAGTCGAGAACGGCCCCAAGGGCTTCCACATACAAAGCTCTCAGGGCGAATTCCGCGCCGCCGCGTTAGTCGTCGCAACGGGCGGCCTGTCCATCCCGAAACTAGGCGCAACCAGCTTCGCCTATGACCTGGCCCGCCAATTCGGCCTGCGCATCGTCGATCCACGCCCGGCACTGGTCCCGCTCCTGCTCGGCGGCCCAGAAGCCAACTGGACCGCGCTCTCCGGCGTCTCCACAGAGGTAGTAGCCTGGGCAGAAATCCCATCCAGCAAGCCCAACCGCCAGCCCCCAACACGCTTCCGCGAAAAAATGCTCTTCACGCACCGCGGCCTAAGCGGGCCAGCTATCCTGCAGGCATCGTCCTACTGGCAGCCCGGCCAGCCCATCTGGATCGACCTCACACCACAACTGGAAAAAGGCGTCCGCCTCCTGGCCCGGCTCTTTGAAAAGAACGCCCGCCGCGACGCCGTAGCATTCCGCCAGATCCTCCGCGAAGCATTCCCACAGCGCCTGGCCGACCATCTGGCAGAGGTCGCAGCACCAGCCGCCTGGACTAACGCAGCCCTCGAAGCCGCAGAGCAGAACCTCCGCCGTTACCGATTCCACCCCACCGGAACAGAAGGCTATGAGAAGGCAGAAGTCACAGCAGGCGGCATCGACACCCGCGACCTAGAAGCCCGCACCATGGAATCGCGATCAGTCCCCGGCCTTTATTTCATTGGAGAAGCAGTCGACGTAACCGGCCACCTGGGGGGCTACAACTTCCAGTGGGCCTGGGCATCGGCAGTGGCTGCCGGCCGCGCCGTCTAGCTCATGCAATCCCCAGCGCCTGATAAACCGCTTGCGCCGAATGCGTCAGCGCATACCGCCGCTGATAGCACTCCAACCCACGCGCCCGCATCCCGGCACGCTCCTCCGGCGTCATCGCGTTGAACCGCTCAATCAGCCGAATCGTCCCTTCCAGCGTGTCAGGCTCCATAATGCAGGCATTGTCCGCGGCAATATCCGGCGCAATATTGATCTTGTCCGAAACCAGCGGAATAATCCCCGCTGCCAGCGCATCCGCCACAGCAATGCCGAAGTTCTCCTGGTGCGAAGGCAAAATAAACGCCTCGGCCCCATACAGCGCGCCCCACTTCACATTCCCGCGAATCGAGCCCACCCAGTGAATGCGATCCAGCACGCCCAGCCGTGCCGCCAGCGCATCCAGTTCAGGCCGCCAACCCGTCTCATCATGCCCCGCCATCACAAGCTGCATCTCCCGCGGAGCCACCTTTGCAAAGGCCTCAAACAACAGGTCGCAGCCCTTCTTCGGATGAATCCGGCTCAGGTACACAAAATAAGGCTTGCCCTGAACCACAGGAAACGCCGCCAGAAACTCCCGCTTCATCTGCTCTGGATCGCCCTCAGGCGGCCCCATCGTGCCATAGGGAATCACCACGCGCCGAAAATTGCAGTTCGGAAATCCCTCACCCGCAATCCGCTTCTCCTCCTCACTAGTGAAAAGAACAGCGGTCGACATATTCAGGTTCTTTTCTTCAAACAGCTTCCAGTAGGCCAGCTTCTTCATATGCTTCAGCGGATAGCGCGACTTGAAATACGGGTCCAGCATTCCATGCGAAAACACGACATACGGCCGCTTGGCATACACGGCCTTGCGAACCGCCACCGCGTGGTACTGCCAGATTCCGTTCACAATCACGCCTTCAAAGCGGTGGATATTCTCCCGCAGCCAGGGTTCCATCTTTGGCGTGTAGTGGTAATTCAACGCGCCGCCAAACTGCGTGGGCCCCAGCGCATGAACCTCCACGCCCGGAACGCGCGCAAAATCATCCGTAGGCAGATCGGTCGTAGCAACCTCAACCTCATTCCCCGCCCGCTTATGCGCAGCACAAAACATGCGCACCGAGTCAGGAGGCCCGCCAAAAACCGGATTGAGGCTGCGAATCACATGCAGAAGGCGCATCAGAAGCAAACTCCAGAAACTTCAGCTTGAATGCGGGTTGGAATGTAGACAGAAAAGTCCGAGCAATTTTCCGCAGCGGAAAACAAATCCAGTCTCATGGGTGATTCTCTAAGGTGTAAAGGCTTGAGTTTAGTTAAAAAAACAGCTTCTGTTACCCATTATATCCAAGGCATTTTCTAATTCTGCGGCGCTTGCTGGGGATACTGCTGCTGCGCCGGAGCTTGCTGCCCCGGTTGTTGCTGCTCGAAACCCTCCGGCGGCGCAATCGGCTTCTTCGGCGGCGTCAGCACAAAACCCGTCCGCACCAGCGCAAATCCCTGCTGCGGCAGCTCCGCCTGCAAAAGCTCATCCTTCGGCCCGGCGAAGATCTCCGTCCTTGCGCCCGCAATCGTAGCCGTCAAATGCTGCACCCGGATCGGCTTCCCATCCAGCGTACCCTGCTCCGGGGCATACGTCGCCACTTCCACCGCAGCCACGGAACCAGCCTTCTTGGGGCTCACCGCCCACAGATCCCGCCCTTGCTGCGTCACATTCAATGCCAGCAGCGTCTGCAGCGCACCGGGGTCAAAATCCACCAGAAACACTGCCGCAGGATGCGCATCCAGCCGCGTCGTCGAAGCCCGCCCATTCGCCGAAATATTCAACAGAAGCTGCGAGGCATCCGGCTTCGCGATCACATTGACCGCCGTGCCATTCACCGTGCCGCTCGCCATCACATGCGTAATGCGGTTGCTTTTGTCCAGCTGCTCTGTTTTTGAGACGGCATAGTCCAGCCCCGGCATCGAAATCTTCACCAGCGATTCCGAGCTGTATCCAGCACCGGTAGCTGTGAATGTATAGCTGGCCGTGCCCACGGACTTGCCGTTCTGGCTCACCGTAAAACTGGCCGACTGAGCCAACACCGCAACGGAACCAACAGCAATCAGGCTCCCAAGAGCCAAACCAATGCGCAAAACCCTCATTGCATATATAGACACAAAATCCGCAGCGGAGTTGCAAACGAAGAAAAGGGACAAGCAGCAGCCAGCTTCCGGCTGCCCTTGTCCCTTGTACCTCTGTGCCTTTTCCTTATCCCTTAGCCTTGGCGAAGCGATTATTCACTTCAGACCAGTTCACCACGTTCCACCACGCGGCCAGGTAATCCGGGCGCTTGTTCTGGTACTTCAGGTAGTAGGCATGCTCCCACACATCGTTGCCCAGAATCGGATAGAGCCCCTGCGAGAGCGGCGAATCCTGGTTCGGCGTGGTCACAATCGTCAGCTTGCCGCCCTTGAACACCAGCCAGCCCCAGCCGGATCCGAACTGGTTGGTGGCCGCCTCGTTGAAGGCCTTCTTGAAGTCCTCAAAGCTGCCGAAGTCCTTCGTGATCTGCTCGGCAATCGCGCCCGTCGGCTCGCCGCCAACGCCATCGCCGGCCGGAGCCATCAGCGTCCAGAACATCGTGTGATTCGAATGGCCGCCGCCATTATTGCGCACCACTCCGCGAATATCCTCGGGAATCGCGTTCAGGTCCGCCAGCAGCTCATCCACCTTCTTCGAGCCCAGTTCAGGATGTTTTTCAATCGCACCATTCAGCTTGGTCACATACGCCTGGTGATGCTTGTCATGATGGATCTTCATCGTTTCGGCATCAATGTGCGGCTCCAGGGCCGCATAGTCATAAGGGAGCGGGGGCAGTTCGTAAGCCATCGTTCATTTCTCCTCAGTTGAAGATTGTAGCGGGCCGCATCGGCGGGAAACCGGCCACGAATCGTTGGAAACGTTAATTTCTCGTCTATACCGCACGGCCCGTTGGATGCTCACAACACGCCGAAGGGTGCGCCGGATTGCGAAATCCAGCTCCGCAGCAGCTCCGCAGCAATCGTGAGGTCCATAATAGTTCCAATTCGCATCAAGTGGGACGGGAAGGGAACTATCTTCCGCAGTTATGGAACTTTAACGCGCATTGGCCCATCAATAACGGTAGGATAGAATCCGCTTTCGAGTTATGTTGGTACGCTTTCTCTTGATTTCATGAGTGATCAACCCCTTTATCGATGGCTTCCGCAGCAGGGCGAGGCATTTGGCGCGCCCGGTCTGCCGCCGCGCTGGACTTCCAGCGTCAAGGATGCTGTCGGCACCGCCTACTCGGCCTCCAGCCGCATGTGGTTCACCTGCTCCCATGGCGTGGTCAATGAGGTGTATCACCCCACCATCGACAAGCCTCAGATTCGTGACTTCGAGTTCCTCGTCACGGACGGAGAATCCTTCGCCCACGAGGAAAAGCGCGACCTCATCTCCAAATTTGAGTACATCGATCCCGAAGCCCTCGGCGTGCGCTATATCAACTACGACGCCGATGGCCGTTACACCCTCATCAAGGAGATCATCTGCGACCCGCATCATTCGGTCCTTTTAATCAATGTGCGCCTTCACGGCCATCCTGATCTCATCAGCCGTCTCAAGGTCTACGCCCTGCTCGCTCCGCATCTCGATGGAGGCGGCGCGCACAACTACGGTCGCGCCGTGGATGTCGCCGGATACAAGATGCTCCTCGCCTGGCGCAATGGCTGGTCGCTTGCCATGGCTGCCACCTGCGGATTTTCGCGTGTAAGCTGCGGATTTGTCGGAGCCAGCGACGGCTGGCGCGACCTCAAGGACAACTTCCGCATGGACTGGGAGTACGGCTCGGCCTCAAACGGCAATATCGCCCTCTTCGGCGAGCTCGACATGGCCCACGCCGGCGAAGACGGCACGCGCGGCTTCACCCTCGCCATCGGTGTGGGAAACACCATCCACACTTCGCTGCAAAAGACGCTGAACTCACTGGTCATGCCCTACGAGCAGAACCAGAAGCGCTTCATCGACCAGTGGAAGCGCGTCGCCAACCCCGAGTGGCTCGGCGAAAAATCCCGCGATGGCGGCCGCCTCATGCGCGCCAGCCACAACGTTCTGCTCGCACATGAAGACAAGACCTACTCCGGCGCATTTGTAGCCTCGGCATCCATTCCCTGGGGCCAGGCCAAAGGCGATGACGACCTTGGCGGCTATCACCTGGTATGGACCCGCGACATGGTGCAGACAGCCACCGCCATGATCGCCTGTGGCCGCGCAGAAACCGCCCGCCGCGCCCTCGTCTATCTCGCCTGCACGCAGGAGCCCGACGGTGGCTTTGCGCAGAACTTCTGGGTGGATGGCCGACCTTACTGGTACGGCATGCAGCTCGATGAGGTTGCCTTCCCCATCATTCTCTGCTGGCGGCTCTGGAAAGCCAACGGCCTCGGCGAACTGAACGTCGTTCCCTTCGTCGAACGTGCCGCCGGCTTCCTCATTCGCCACGCGCCCATCACCCAGCAGGAACGATGGGAAGAGAACCCCGGCTACTCGCCTTCCACGCTCGCCTCGGTGATCTCCGGTCTCATCTGCGCCAGTGAAATCCTCCGCGCTCACGACTCGAACGAGCTTGCCACCTTTGTCGAGGAGTATGCCGACTGGATCGAAGGCCATCTCGAAGACTGGACCGTCACCAACGCCGGCATCGTCCATCCCGACGTCAAGCGCCATTACATGCGCATCCGTCCGCCGGAGACAGGCAATGCCTACGACGGCCCCGGCGATGGAACCGAGCGCATTCATATCAATAACCGTCCGCCCGGCACGCCGGACAACTTTGAAGCCCGCGAGATCGTAGACGGCGGCTTCCTCGAACTTGTCCGTTATGGCGTGCGCCGCGCCGACGATCCGCTCATCGTCGATACCGTCAAAGTCATCGATCTCGCCCTCAGGCGTGACCTCCCGCAGGGCCCCGGCTGGATCCGCTACAACTGGGATGGCTACGGCAACGGCGCGCACGGAGAGCCCTTTACCGGCTACGGACAGGGCCGTGTCTGGCCGCTGCTCACCGGCGAACGCGCTCACTACGAGCTGGCGCTTGGCAATGACATCACCGATCTCATCCAGACTTACGAAAAGTTCGCCACTCCCGGCCAGATGCTACCCGAGCAGGTCTGGGACGCGGACGATATTCCCGCCCGCGGCCTGCACTTCGGCAATCCCGCAGGCGCAGCCACGCCCCTCGTCTGGGCTCACGCCGAATACCTCAAGCTGCTCCGCTCCGCCCGCGATGGCAAGGTCTTCGATCTCGTCGATCCAGTCTACGAGCGCTATTGCACCGAGGACACCCCTCACCCGCGCCGTAATCTCGAAATCTTCACCTTCCCGCGGCCCATCCAGCGAATCAAAGCTGGAGACACGCTGCGCATCATCGATCCCACTCGTATTGAAATCAAATACTCCTTCGACGACTGGAAGACCTTCTTCATCAAAAACAGCGCCCCGGCATGCAGCGCAGGCTTCTGGGTGGATATACCGATTCCCGACGACGCCTCCGGCAAAATCTCCTGGACCGGCAGATGGACTGAGTCCGGCAAGTGGCTTGGATACAATGTAGATGTACAGATTGACGCTTCGAACCCATCCGACAGAGCCGCGACTAGCGCATAAACCTGCCAACGCGGCGGAACCCCCGACGAAAGGATTTAGAAACAGATGACCACCTCTGCCACACTCTCTCCCACCGAGCTCGATCAGCTATCGATCAATACGCTCCGGCTTCTCGCCGTCGATGCTGTGCAAAAGGCCAACTCCGGCCACCCCGGCGCGCCCCTCGGCTGCGCCCCCATCGCCTATCTGCTCTATCACAAGCTCATGAAGCACAACCCGGCCAATGCCGCATGGGCAGATCGCGACCGCTTCGTTCTTTCGAATGGCCATGCCTCCGCGCTGCTCTATTCCGTGCTGCACCTCACCGGATACAAGCTCACGCTCGACGATCTGAAGTCCTTCCGCCAGTGGCATTCCATCACCCCCGGCCACCCCGAATCCACGGATACTGAGGGCGTAGAAGTCACCACCGGCCCCCTTGGCCAGGGCATCGCCATGTCGGTAGGCCTCGCCATCGCGGAAAAGCACCTCGGCGCCATCTACAACAAGCCCGACCACACAATCGTCGATCACTTCACCTACGCCCTCTGCGGGGATGGCGACCTGATGGAAGGCATCTCGCATGAAGCCGCCTCGCTCGCCGGAACCCTCGGCCTGGGCAAGCTCATCTGGCTCTACGACGATAATCTCATCTCCCTCGACGGCCCCACGGAGCTCAGCTACACCGAAGATGTGCTCAAGCGCTTCGACGCCTATGGCTGGCATGTGCAGATCGTCGAAGACGGCAACAACCTTGCCGCCATTGAAGCTGCCATCACGGTAGCGCAGAAGGAAACCTACAAGCCCTCCTTCATCGCCGTCCGCACCGTCATCGGCTACGGCAGCCCCAAGGCCGGCACCAACGGCGTGCACGGAGAAGCCCTCGGCCCGGACAACGTGAAGGCCACCAAGAAATTCTTCGGCTTCCCTGAGGACAAGGACTTCTACGTTCCGGAAGAGGCCGCCGCGAACTGGGCAGAAGCCAAAACCAAAGGCGCGTCGGAAGAGTCGGAGTGGAACAAGAGCTTTGAAGCTTACGCAAAGGCATTTCCTGAGCTGGCCGCCGAGTTTACCCGCAACTTCAAAGGCGAGCGCAAATCCGGCTGGGAAGCCAAGATTCCCACCTTCCCCACCGAGAAGAAGGTTGCCACGCGCAACGCCGGCCAGGTAGTCATGAACGCCATCGCTAATGAAGTGCCGGAGCTCTTCGGCGGCGCGGCCGATCTCACCGCTTCCACCAAGACCATCTTCAAGCCCGGCGCCAACTTCCACGTCGATCCCGCCGGCCGCAATGTCTTCTTCGGCGTCCGCGAATTTGCCATGATGGCCGCGGTCAACGGCATCGCCAAGCACGGCGGCCTCATTCCCTTCGGCTCCACCTTCTTCACCTTCTCGGACTACGCCAAGTCCGCCATCCGCATGGCCGCGCTGATGAAGTCGCACTCGCTCTTCATCTTCACGCATGACTCCGTAGGCCTCGGCGAAGACGGTCCCACGCACCAGCCCATCGAACAGCTCACCATGCTGCGCGCCATTCCGCTGCTCACCGACTATCGCCCGGCCGATGCCAACGAAACCGCCGCGGCATGGCGTCTCGCAGTTGAGCGCAGCGAGCCAAGCTTCTTCGCGCTTTCCAGGCAAGACCTGCCAGTCATCGACACCGCCAAGGTGGATGTCTATGCCGGCGTCAGCAAGGGTGCTTACATCCTGGAAGATGCGGCCGACCCCAAGGTCATCCTCATCGGCACGGGTTCCGAAGTCTGGGTCGCCGTGGACGCCAAGAAGAAGCTCGAAGCAGAAGGCATAGCCGCCCGCGTCGTCAGCTTCCCTTCCTGGGAGCTCTTTGAACATCAGTCCGACGAATACAAAGCCTCCGTCCTCCCCGCGGGCGTGCCCAAGCTGGCCATTGAAGCCGGTTCGCCCATCGCGTGGTGGAAGTGGGTGGGCTCCACAGGCGACGTGCTCGGCATCGATCACTTCGGCGCCTCGGCACCCGGCCCCGTCGTTTTAGAAAAGCTCGGCTTCACCGGCGCCAACGCCGCTGAGCTGGCAAAGAAGCTGATCAAAAGCTAGTGGACAGTGGTTCGTGGTCAGTTCACGCAGGTGAGTTCCTGACCACGAACCACTAACAACTAACCACTCATTCCGAAGGAATTGCCATGAAGCTAGTAATCGCCGCCGACCACGCTGGTTTCCCCCTCAAAGAGGAGGTGCGCGCCTATCTCGAAAAGAAGGGCTATGAAGTCGTGGATCTCGGTGCCTATGACGGTGACCACCCCGACGACTATCCCGACTTCGCAGAGAAAGTAGGCGAGGCCATTCTCAGTGGCGTCTCCAAGCGCGGCATCCTCATCTGCGGCTCCGGCGTGGGCGTCTGCGTCGCCGCCAACAAGATTCCCGGCATCCGCGCCGGCATGTGCCATGACACCTACTCCGCGCATCAGGGCGTCGAGCACGACGACATGAATGTCATCGTCTTCGGCGCGCGCATTATCGGCTCCGCCCTCGCCTATGAGCTGGCCGACAGCTTCCTCGCAGCCAAATTCATTTCGGGGGAAGAGCGCTTCACCCGCCGCTTCAAAAAAGTCCTGGCCATTGAGGCCAAATACCAGTGCGGAGACGGCTCCAACTCCCCCGCCTGATTCGCACCAGCTTTGGTTTGCAGCAGCAAGGAGAGATTCACCCGTGGCCGTTCTCTTCGATGTCATACTCTTCGATGTTGGCGGCGTCCTGCTCACCAATGGCTGGGATCATCTCCAGCGCGCCAATGTGCTCGAGCATTTCGCTCTCGACGCAACCGCCTTTGAATCCCGCCACCCCGATGCCAACGAGCGGTGGGAAAAAGACCAGATCAACGCGCAGCAGTATCTCGACGAGACCGTCTTCTACCAGCCGCGCAGCTTCACGCACCAGGACTTCCTCAACGCCATCTTCGCTCAGTCCATTCCGCTCGAAGACTCCGCGATTTCCGTTCTGCACGAACTATCCACCTCGCAGAAGTACCTCATCGGCTCACTCAATAACGAAGCCCGCGAGCCTAACGACTACCGCTTTGAGCGCTACGGCCTCAGAAAGTATTTTGAAGTCGCTCTCAGCTCCTGCTATGTTGGCCTGCGCAAGCCGAATCCTGAAATCTACAAACGCGCCATCGATATCCTCGCCCGCCCCGCCGAGCGCATACTCTTTATTGACGACCGGCAGGGCAACGTCGATGCCGCCGTCAACGCCGGCCTCATGGCCATTCGCTTCACCGGCGAGCAGAATCTGCGCCGCCAGCTCACAGAACTCACCGTTATCTGACACTCACGGACGAACTCGTACATAAGGGAGAAGACTATGCAACTCGGTTTGATCGGTCTTGGAAAGATGGGCGGCAACATGGCGGAGCGTCTCCGCCTCGGCGGCCACCAGGTCATCGGCTTCGACTTCAACAAGGAAGCAGTCGACAAGCTCACCGCCTCAGGCAACATCGGCGTCAGTTCTCTTGAAGAACTCACGCAAAAGTTCACCGGCCGCAAGGCCATCTGGATCATGGTTCCCTCCGGCAAGCCTGTCGATGACACCATCGCCGAGCTCGAAAAGCACCTCGCGCCCGGCGACATCCTCATCGACGGCGGCAACTCCAATTACAAGGACTCGCAGCGCCGTCACAAGGAAGTCACCGCCAAGGGCTTCCAGTTTGTCGACGTTGGCACCTCCGGCGGTGTCTGGGGGCTCAAAGAGGGATACTCGCTCATGTTCGGCGGCGATGACGAGCCCGTCGAATACCTCACGCCCATCTTCGAAACCCTCGCTCCTTCCAAAACCACCGGCTGGGGACACATGGGCCCCGCAGGCTCCGGCCACTTCGTCAAGATGGTCCACAACGGCATCGAGTACGGCATGATGCAGGCCTTCGCGGAAGGCTTCTCTATCTTCCAGGCCAAGGAAGAGTTCAATCTCGACCTGGCCAAGATCGCCGAAGTCTGGCGTTACGGCTCCGTCGTCCGCTCCTGGCTCCTCGACCTCACCGCCGACGCCCTCAAGAAGAATCCCAAGCTCGATGGCCTCGAAGCTTACGTCGCCGACTCAGGCGAAGGCCGCTGGACTGTCTTTGAGGCCATTGACCTCAACGTCTCCGCGCCCATCATCACCGAGTCGCTCATCCGCCGCATCCGCTCGCGCGAGGAAAACAACTTCACCGACCGTATGCTCTCCATCATGCGTAACGCCTTCGGCGGCCACGCAGTCAAGAAGGACTAATACCGAGGGACATAGGGACTAAGGGACATAGGGACTAGAAACGGCTTCGTGATCAGCCAACTAAGTCCCTGGTCCCTGGTCCCTTAGTCCCTCTCAAACGGAGATCGAGCAATGGCTACTGTAAGCGTGAATCCCTCTGACATGCCCCAGACGCTGCCGAACGGCGAAAAAGTTCCCGGCCCCGGCATCATGGTCATCTTTGGCGCCTCTGGTGATCTCACCAAGCGCAAGCTGCTCCCGGCACTTTTTCATCTGGAGCAATCCAACCTGCTGCCTAAAAACTTCGCCATCGTCGGCGTAGCCCGCCGCCCCCTCGGCCAGGAATTCGCCGATGACATGAAGGCCGGCATCCTTGAGTTCGGCGGCGTCGATAAATCCGACCCAAAGGTCGAAGAGTTTGTCAAAAAGATCAACTACTACGCGCTGCAGTTCGATGACACCGCAGGCTACGCCGGCCTCAAGGATTATCTCGAGAAGCTCGGCGCCGAGAAGAACATCGGCCACGATCGTCTCTTCTATCTCGCCACCGCGCCGGAGTACTTCGAGCCCATCATCAAAAGCCTCGGAGCACACAACATGGCCCAGCCCGAGCAGGGCAAGGTCGGCGTCGTCATCGAGAAGCCCTTCGGCCACGATCTCGACTCCGCCCGCGAGCTCAACCAGCAGGTCAACGCCGTCTTCCACGAGAACCAGGTCTTCCGCATCGACCATTACCTCGGCAAGGAAACCGTCCAGAACGTCCTCGTCTTCCGCTTCGCCAACGGCATCTTTGAGCCCGTCTGGAACCGCAATTACATTGACAACGTCCAGATCACCGCAGCCGAGTCCATCGGCATTGAAGGCCGCGGTCCCTTCTACGAGAAGGCCGGCGCGCTGCGCAACATCATCCAGAACCACATGATGGAGCTGCTCGGCTTCGTCACCATGGAACCGCCTTCCAGCTTCGAGGCCGAATCCGTCCGCCGCGAAAAGGTCAAAGTCTGGCAGGCCATCCCCAACATTCCCATCAAGAATGCCGTCCGCGGCCAGTACGGCCCCGGCATCATCGATGGCCAGAAAGTCATCGGCTATCGCGAAGAAGAGCGCGTCAATCCCGAGTCCGGCACGGAAACCTACGCCGCCGTCAAGCTCGAGATTGAGAACTGGCGCTGGGCAGGCGTGCCCTTCTACCTCCGCGCCGGCAAGCGCCTCAAAAAGCGCGCCACGGAGATCACCATCCAGTTCAAGCAGCCTCCGCTGCTCATCTTCAACCGGATGCAGAACCCCAACGCTCCCTGCCCGGAGATTCAGCCCAATATCCTCTCCATTCGCATCCAGCCGGATGACGGCATCGCCCTGCGCTTCGGCGCCAAGGTGCCCAACACCCCCGGCATGACCGTATGCCCGGTCAACATGGACTTCAACTACGCACAGGCCTTCGGCAAACAGAGCGCCAACGGCTACGAGCGCCTCTTGCTGGACGCCATGCTCGGCGACCAGACTCTCTTCTCGCACCGTGACGGAGTGGAGATCAACTGGGCGCACTACACACCCATCCTGCAATCCTGGGCTTCCACCAAGCCCGACAACTTCCCCAACTACTTCGCCGGCTCCTGGGGCCCCGACGTAGCCGACCGCCTGATAGAACGCGACGGCCGCGCCTGGCGCAACACGCTGGGCAAACCTGAGTAAATCCAGCACAATATCAGCACCAGAACCGCGGGCCGCATCGACAACGATGCGGCCCTGATTTTTCCACTAATCAATGTCCGTCATCCTGAACGTAGCCGTTTTCAGGCCCGGGGTCGCCGGCGACAGGCAGGGCTCCCGGCAAGCGATCTTTGCTTGCTGAGATGCTCAAGTCTTCGTCGCTGGGGTGGAGAAGTAGTGAAGGATCTGCTTTTGCTGTTGCCTTTCACCGGGCTCTCCCGAGCAGATCCCGTGCCACATTCCTGCACTTTTTTTCTCGTGCACCCTATTCCCGAATCACCTTCACAAACACCCCATCCGGCAGCTCACCACCGAGCAGGTGCACCACGCCATCCTTCACATATCCCTCAAGCACTTGTCGCTCAACCTTAGGCGGAGCAGGCGGCAGCTTCCCATAAGGCCGCGCCGTAACTCCCTGATCCCTGGCCCCTGATCCCTGATCCCTGCCTTTCCCCATGCCTTTGTCCATCGCATCATTTGCCAGCTTGTCGGCCTCTTTATTGCCGCCGCGCAGCGTATGGCCAATTTCAAACTTCTCCAGCTTGCGCGTCAGCCCGCGAGCCTCCTCCCAGAGCGGCCGCAGCACCGGGCTTCCCACCTTGTACCGGCCCTTCATTTGGTTCACCATCAGCTCAGAGTCCGATACCACCTTCAGCCGCCGATGCCCATGCTCCAGCGCCCACTTCAGCACCCCCAGCAGCCCCGAATACTCGGCATAGTTATTCGTCTGGATGCCAAGAAACTCGCTCAGCCGCGCCAGAACCTTACCATTCGCGTCCTCAATCACCGCGCCATAACCCGCCGGCCCGGGATTCCCCCGCGACCCGCCATCACAATGCGCCGTAATCATCTCCCCAGCGCCCGAACCGCCAACATCAAACAAATTTCCACTCGTCATCCTCCTCAGTGTATCCGGGTCACCAGTCCCTCCGGCCGCACGTCTTACAGTCCCTTTTCCTGTATTCCGCTCACTAACCCCCATCGCCCGCGTCCAACTCTCCGCAGTGGTTCACCGGTTTTCTCCTCCCCTTGCAGCGCAACTACTTCAGGAGAGATTTTCGAGGCAAATCATGGCAACGGAAGCGCTTCCATACCCCGACTCACCGGCGAACCCCACCGCCCCCTTGCCTTGGCCTACTGCCATAGGCGTACAATCCTCTGCAAGCATGACTGTGACCCGCGCCATCGGCGGTCCCAAGAGCGTTCAAGAACGCCTCGCCTCCCGCGCGCCTGAAATCGAGCTCATCCGAGCCGCACAAGCCGGCTCCCGCACTGCCTTTGACGCCCTCGTCAAGCAATACGAAAACCAGGTCCTTCGCCTGGCGCTCCACTTGACCGGCAGCGAGCATGACGCAGAAGACATTTACCAGGAAGCCTTCCTCAAAGCTTATCGATACATCGGCAACTTCCGCTTTGAGTGTTCCTTCTATACCTGGATCTACCGCATCGTCACTAATCTCTGCCTCGATCAGCTCCGCCGCCGCAAAACACGCCGCGAAGATCAGGCCGTCATCCTCGACCACTCCGGCGACGAGATCGATGTTCTCGCCTCCGTCTCGGACGAGCGCTCCTTTTCCAATCCCGCACGCGAGCTCGACCGCAAGTTCCTCGGCACGCGCATACAAGACGCGCTGGCAAAGCTGACACCCCGCGAGCGCATGGTTTTTGAACTCAAGCACTACCAGGGTCTCCGCCTGCGCACCATCGGAGAAATGCTTTCCACCACCGAAGAAACCGCCAAAAACACACTATTCCGTGCGACGAAGAAACTCCGATCGCAACTGGCGGGTCTGCGGTAGCACTACTGTTTCAACGATTTGTGTTGCTTTTGAGGCTAAAGGACGTACCCCAATGAATTGCGAACTGGCACACGAGCAAATCGTGATGGCCGAGTACGGTGAGCTGTCTGACGACGCAGCCCACGAGCTCTCCCGGCATCTGGCCATCTGCCCTGAATGCAGCCACGAGCGCGAAACCCTTCGCGCCATCAAGCTGCTGGCAGATGTGCATCCCATCGCCGAACCTGACCCCAATCTCATGGCTCGCTCGCGTCAGCGCCTGGAAGAAGCGTTAGACACCCTCCCGCCGCGCCGCTGGTATGAGCGCTTCGCCCGCTACATGGGCAACAGCTTCGCCCGACTCCAATCCGCACCCGTAGCTGCCGCGCTCATGCTCGTCATCGGCGGAGCAGCCGGAGCACTCGGCGGTTATTACGTCTCGCAGAGCCACGTAGCCAAAGCCGGCGAGGCCGCGCACAACCAGGCCGGAGCGCAGGCTCTTGTGGAAGCAGCCGCCCCGTCCGTTGCCGGCGAAATCGCCAGCATCTCCCGCATCGAGCGCGAGCCCAACTCCGAGCAGGTGCAGGTCAGCTACAAACAGATTGTCCCGCGCCAGTTCTCCGGTTCGCTCGACGACGCCGACACCCGCCACTTCCTTACCATCGCCGCCGTCCGCGCCGCTGCTTCCGGTGAAGACGACAACGGAGCCATCGATCTCGTTGTCAAAGAGTGCCGCGACGGCCACGGCTGCCGCGCCTCCGGCCTCAGTGACGCGCTCATCAACGTCCTCCGCTACGGCCGCCACCCTGAAATGCGCCGCAAAGCCCTCGCCGGCCTCGCGCCCTACATCGCAGACGATCTCGAAGTCCGCAACGCCGTTCTAGAAGAGGTTCTCTACGACTCCGACGCGGACCTTCGCACCGAAGCCATCCATGCGCTCACGCCGGTTGAGGCTGACACCAGCGTCCGTCAGGTGCTTCACAACGTAGCCAGTTCTGACCCTAACCCGCAAATTCGCATCCTGTGCCGTGAGGCGCTCAGTCAGGCCCCGGAGATTCAGTAACCCGAACCCGTTCGTGATCATCCAGTAATAGTCACTCTCTAACCTGTCGTAAGGGGATTTACTCAACGCATCACCCCGTAAGCCGCGCCAGAACGTCTAATAAGAGCGCACCGGGGGTTTTACCTGGGGGAACCAATATGCAGTACTTTGCGAGGCCCTGTAACACCCAAAAATCGTTTGGCTTGCTAGCCGTACCCGCCATTGCGCTGCTCGCAGCAGCCGCGGCACTCGCGCCCATACGCCTCCACGCGCAGGATCAGACCATCCACGAAATCCTCGATCATCTGCACATGTCCTCGCACGCCGCCATCCCCGGCTATCTCGGCGTCAACGTTGCCGATGTCGACAACGAGTCCTTCACCCGGCTGCGCCTCACAGAAAAGCGCGGCGCGATCGTCACCCTCATTGATCACGATGCCCCGGCAGGCGGCCAGAAAGGCCTCCGCCTCAATGATGTGGTGCTCTCCATCAACGGCCAGAACATCGTAAACGCCGCCCAGTTCAACAACGCCCTCCACGAGCTGCTTCCCGGCCGCTGGGTCAGCCTCGTCATCGTTCGCGAAGGCAATCAGGAGACCATCTCCCTCCAGCTCGTCGACCACCACGCCATGGAGCGCGACGTCTGGAACAAGCTCAACTCCCGCGAAGACTCCGGCAGCGGCGACTCGACCAAGGGCCTCAGCCTTCTCTCCGGCACAGGCAGCGGAGACGTACCCTCCGGCGGCGGCTTCCACGTCCCGTTCTTCGGCAGCGAGCTCAAGGTAGGCGCAGTAGTCGAGCCGCTCACGCATCAGATGTCTGACTACCTCGGCATCCCCTCCGGCCTGCTGGTAAAACAGATCACGAAACACAGCGAAGCCGAGGCAGCCGGCCTCCGCGAATACGACATCATCCTCCGCGTAGGCCCCGAAGCCATCAAAACGACAGCAGACTGGGACCGCGCCCTGAAAGCCAACCAGGGCAAACAAGTCCAGTTAGCCATCCTGAGAGACAGCCGCCAGCAAAACCTGACGCTCCAGGTAGACAACAAACGCCATAAATAGAAGCCTCTACTCTAAAATTTGATGACTGACGGACGGGGCTTTTACTCACAGGGATACTTTTCTCTAAATTGTGACACTATCTAATATTAGAGGTATGCGAAGTCCTGATTCAAAAAGAGTTCTATCGAGTATCGTAAGCCCAATTCGGTCCTAAAATGATGTTTTTTAGAGAATGGCCAAGATTACACTCCACGCATAATGTAAAGTAAAATGTCAAGTAGAAGGGGGATTTGCATTGTGGGCAAAAAACTGACGGATGCACCCATTTTTTACACAGTTGGGCAAATACGATTTAATCCCGTTCTAAACATGGGGGAATATGTAGCCAAATTACATGAGCCATTGCGGAAGGAATTTCCAGATGTGAGCCGGGAAGAAACTCTACGGCTGCAAGTGAATTTCGCTGCAGCTGATAATAGAGACGCAGTAAACAGATCTGCATCGCCACGATGGCAATTTACAAATCTCAAGAAGACGACTGGCTACATTTTGCAAACAGATTCACTCGTCTTCCATACCACTGCCTATGAAACTTCAGAAGAATTCTCGAAGGCGTTACTGAGAGGATTGGAGCTGATCGACAAAACGATCGGGCTGAGTTACATCGAAGGTGTCGGCTTGAGAACATTGGATGCCGTAATCCCAAAACAAAATAAAACGCTCGATTTTTACCTCCATCGCCAAGTCCTGGGCTTCCATGGGCTCCTTGAAGGAGACTTGAAGCACAATATTACAGAAAACGTTTCGTTTTTCCCAACTGGACAGCAAGTATCCAGAATAGTAATCCTGAACGGGTCTATCGGAATTCCAGTGGACCTATTTCCTATTACCCTGACGCTAAATCCGAAATTTCAACAATTGAACGCACTTCATGCGATTCTTGATTTGGATCACAATAGACAGGAACGATTTGAGTTCGATCTTGAAGAGGTTCGTGCTCGAATAAATCAAGTTAAGCAAGGCGTAACTGAAGTCTTCAGAAAGACTGTTACTAAACAAGCTTTGGAGACCTGGGCCTAGCGCTAACGGCGCTTTTAGGAGGGATGATGGCACAACAAATCAAAGTCGGCGCTGATCCCATTGCGCAGTCAAACAAAGTGCTGCCGATAGCTCTTATTGCGCCTCTATATCTTTGCATGATTCCTGGCACAGGTGGTGCGTACACTTCCGCCAATCTTTACCAGTTTCTCGACAGTCATCCAAACCAGATAATTGACATTCGCGGAAACCACAGTAGGCGCAATCAGATCTTAAGTATTGCTCAAATTGTATCCACCATCCGCGAAATATTTGGCCTAACAATGAGTGAGATTGCTGAAATCTTTGGAGTAACGAGGCAGGCAGCATATGCATGGTTAAACGGTGTTGAGCCAAAAGCTGATGTTAGAACAAGAATTTTGGGCTTAGGCCAGCATGTCGAAACTTTAAAGCAAGCTGGTATCGTAAAAGCTTCGCAATGGACAAGGCTTCCACAGTCTGACGGACGATCATTGATAGATCTTTTGAAATCTGGTTCTGATGTTAGTGAAGCAATCGCTTCTATAAGAAGCTCATCTGCTCAGCTGATCAATCAGCAGCCTACAAAAAGAACCTTCGGTCCCCCTCTGAAGAAAAAGATAGTTAAGCTTGATGAGATTTCTGTGCCAATTTCTTGGGACTTCGGGGAGCATGTCTAATCGATGCAAGCTAGCGGTTGGGAGAGGAACACAGAGTGGCGGCAAGGGAGCATAATCCCAAGCGCTCTTGCCTCAAAATTAGGATTTATTCTCCCGGAACAGACCTATTCGAACATTGCGATTATCATTTCTCACGACTGCGATATTGTTGAAGACAATCTTGAGAACGAGCCTCAAATCGAAATAATTATCGGTCAAATCATTCAGGAAGCAGACCCTAACCGCACATATGCAAAAAGTCCAAATAAATTGCATTTGGAGATACAAGTTGATGGAGAATTGCGGTTTGTTGAACTAAAGGCAACTAATAAACATCAAGTAAATAAAACAGAAATCGCGAGCGAACGTCCAGACAGAAAATTCGCTTTAAAGACTACATCCCGCGAGATATTGCAATCATGGCTTGCATTACGCTATAGGCGTGCAACATTCCCAGATGCTTTAAACAAGCATCTTTCGTTACTTAGGAAAACACTGCAAGATATTGGCAAGAAAAATCCGATGGCAGTCATTGGATTTTATATAAGCTATGATCCCGACCAAGAGATCGTTGAACCGTGCAATCCTTATGAAGTTTGGATCGTGGTTGTATACGACCACACAGTTCCTGCGGCATTATCATATGCCGATAGCGCTGCCCAAAAGATACTCGAGAAGGCAGAAGCAAAATTCAAATCTCCTGGGGGATGGCAGAATATTGAACTCAAACAGTGCACTGCTGCTTCCGACGAAGAGTTCAGCTTATCTGATGCAATGTCGTTCAAGAACTATCCCTTGGACTACATAAGCCTCAAAGAGAGTGGTGACCTTGACTGAAGAAGGTCAATTCTCCTGTCGTTCCTGACACCCAATTCCCACCCAAAATCCTCTAAAATAGAACAGATGCCCAAATTCCGCCGAGACACGATCCGTGGCCGCGCCATCCGCGCCTCGCGCAAGGCCCGCGAGTATGCCATGGTCGCACGCGCGCTCGCTTCGACCTCCCATCCCGTCCTCGTCCAGATCGTACCCGCGCGCTTCTGTAATCTCTCCTGCACCTACTGCAACGAGTTCGACAAGGTCTCCCCGCCCGTCCCCACCGACGAAATGCTCCGCCGCATCGACCACCTTGGCCGCCTTGGCACCGCCATGGTCGGCATCTCCGGCGGCGAGCCGCTCACGCATCCCGATCTCGACCTGATCATCGCGCGCATCCGCAAGCACGGCGCCATCGCCGGCATGATCACCAACGGCTATCTGCTCAACGCCGACCGCATCGAGCGCCTCAACCGCGCCGGCCTCGACCACATGCAGATCTCCATCGACAACATCAACCCCGACGAGGTTTCGAAAAAATCCCTCAAGGTCCTCGACAAAAAGCTGCAAATGCTCGCCGAGCACGCTGAGTTCCACGTCAACATCAACTCCGTAGTAGGCGGCGGCTTCAAAGACCCAAACGACGCGCTCGTCATCGGCAAGCGCGCCCTCGAGCTCGGCTTCGAGTCCACCATCGGCATCATCCACGACGGTGACGGCCAACTCAAGCCTCTCGCAGATGCCGACGCGCAGGTCTACTTCGCCATGCAGAACCGCAGAAAGACCAACTACGCGCAGTTCGACAAATTCCAGGAAGCCATCGTCAAAGGCATGCCCAATGACTGGCGTTGCCGCGCAGGCTCGCGCTACTTGTACATCTGCGAAGACGGCCTGGTGCATTACTGCTCGCAGCAGCGCGGCTTCCCCGGCGTGCCTCTGGCCAACTACACCACTGCAGACGTGAAGCGCGAATTCCTTACCGCCAAGAGCTGCGCCCCCAACTGCACCATCGGCTGCGTCCACCGCATCAGCCACATCGATCACTGGCGCGCCCCGCAGACCAGCGAAATCTCCCCCGGCCACGGCGGCCTCATCCAGATCAGCAACTAAACATAAACGGCGCATCCATAGGATGCGCCGTAGTTCTTACTGCCCCTTGGAACCTGTCTACTTCTTCGCCGCCGGCACAGCACCCTTCGTATCTTCCAGCGCCTGGTCAATCAGCTGATACAGCTTGCTCCGATCCACCACTTCCACAAACGGCGCGCCCTTCGAGTGCGAAGTCACCACCCATATCGTCGGCGTGTGCTCAATCCCAATCCGCTGCCCCAGCGCGTAATCTTCCTTCACGGCCGCGGCATATTTGCCCATGGGGTCCACGGCAAAGGGAAACGCAATCCCATGCTCCTTGGCAAACTGCTGCGTAAACGCATTCAGCTTGTTCGGGTCCTCGCCCAGCATCGGCTGATTCGCAAAGACACCATCGCGATACGCATCGCCCAGCTTCTTGCCGCCCTTGTCGTCAAACCACCGCGCATTCACCGCGGCCTGAAAGCTCCACGGGTGAAACGACAGCGGAAAATCATGCCGCACCCAGGGAATCTTGTACTTTTCGGCTGCATCCTTCAGCACCGGGTTCGCCCGCGCGCAGTCCGGACATTCCATGTCCTCAAACTCGACAATCGCCACCTTCGCGCCCGCAGGCGGCTTCAGCGCCGCAGGGTCGTGAACCTGCGTGGTCGGCGGCGGCCCGCCAAATTGAGCCCGCACGGCAGGCGTCATCATGAGCGCCCCGGCAAAGGCAAAAGCGCCAGCGCGGCGCGCAAAAAGTCGTGAACCCATCAGAGAAATAGGAAGCATGAGTGTTGGACGGCTCCTGACACTATTTTAGCGTCATGATTCTCGTGAACCCCATCTAGCTCCGGTAGTTGCCGTCCGCAGAATCGCGCTCGCGCCGCCGAGCCTCCATCCACCGCCGCCACATCCAGTCGGCAAAGACGCTCCCCGCAATCACCACCCCCGCGACAATCAGCAGAATCAGCTTCATAGAATCCATGACCAGACTACAGCTTATAGCGCAAAGCAAAACAGCGCACCCGAAGATGCGCCGTCGCTCTTACTAACCACTCATCACTAACCACTATTCACTGCCTTCAGCGTCCAACCACGATCACGCGAAAGCTATCCGGCAGCACCGGCGGCCTCGGCCGCGGATTCTGCGTAGTCGCTGCAGGAGCCGTCCCAAAATCCGCCGTCACGGTATAAATCCTGTCCGCAATCGGATCGTAGGCCATCGTCCGCGCACGCTTTTCGGTGGTCACCGTCTGCACCGGTTTCAAACTCGTGCCATCGATGACCGAAATCACGCCCTCACCGCACGATGCAAACGCCAGCTTATGCTTCGCCGAGAAATCCGCGGCATCCGGCCCATCGCCAATCTCCGGAGTACCCAGCAGCTTACCCGTCTTCACATCAATCACGCCCATCTTCTTATCGCAAACCGCAAACAGCTTTCCACCCGCGGCATCGATTCCCAAACCGCTAGGCCCTTCGCAACCCGCAGGCCAGGTCGCAGTAATCGTCTTCGTCTTCGCGTCAATCCGCACAACCTCGCTCTTATCCTCAAGGTTGTCGTACACCACGCCCTTGCCATCCGTCGCAGGAGCCTCCGGCCTTCCCGGCAGCGCAATCGTACCCACCGCCTTCTGCGTCGCCGTGTCAATCACGGTAATGTCCTTGCTGCGTCCGTTAAATGCCCACACCGTCTTCGTCACCGGCTCAAAGAGAATCGCATCCGGCCCCGTTCCTGCAGGAATGGTAGCCACCGTAGCAAACGTAGCGCGATCGAACACCACCACGGCATTCCCGCCGCCATCGGAGATGTATCCATACTTGCCCGCATCATCCAGCGCCACGCCATGCACGCCATGCAGCCCGCTCACCGTGCCGATAATCTTCCCGCTATTGGTATCCACCACATCCACACGCATACCGCGCGTAATGTACAGCCTGTGCGCCGAGCCCTCCGCGGTCAAATAGTCCCAGCCACCCTCACCACCCAGCTTCCACGTAGTCAAAACCTTGTACGGCCCCTGCGCGCTCACCAGCGCAGGCACGGCAAATACAGCAGTCAGTGCAGCTACGGCAAGCACACGCCCAAGAACAGAAAAAGAAAATCGCATTCGCATCGCATCTCCTGGAAAGTCGCACGCAGAATAGCACTCCAACTTAAAGCCAACCTGAAGCCTCGTCGCATACGTTAATCTCATAGCAGGAACCCAACGGACCCGATCGTGCGCATCGTCCTCTCGAACATAGGTACCTACGGCGACATCCACCCCCTCATCGCCATCGCACTCGAGCTCAAGCGGCGCGGCCACGTGCCCGTCATGGCGCTGCCCAACGTCTACCGCGCAAAAATCGAAGTCCTCGGCATCGAATTCCGCCGCGTCCGTCCCGACATCGACCCCACCGACACGCGCCTCATCGCCATGATCTACGACGTGAACAAGGGCACCGAAACCGGCCTGCGCGAATTCCTCTTCCCATCCCTCCGCGACACCTACAACGACCTTCTCGACGCCGCCACCAACCCCGTCCGCGCCGACCTGCTCCTGCTCGGTGAGCTGAACTACGCCGGTCCGCTCGTAGCCGAAGTCACCGGAATCCCCTGGGCCAGCTACGTCCTCGCCCCGCTCTCCTTCTTCTCCGCCTTCGATCCACCGGTTCTCCCCATGTATCCGCGCCTGGCTCGCGCCGACCGCACCATCCCCGGCATGGGCCGCGCCATCCGCCGCCTCGCCCGCCTTGTAAGCCGCCGCTGGCCGCAGCCCATCTACGACCTTCGCGCGGAACTGGGCCTCCCCCGCGGCCCTAACCCGCTCTTTGACGCCAAGCACTCGCCGTATCTCGTCCTCGCGCTCTTCTCCCGCCTTTTAGGCCAGGAACAGCGCGACTGGCCGCCCAACGTGCTCATCACCGGCTTCTGTTTTTATGACGCGGAAAAAGGCGACGACACCCTCCCGGCGAATCTCGCCAAATTCCTGGCATCCGGTCCCGCGCCACTGGTCTTCACGCTGGGCTCAGCCGCCGTCCTCGCGGCAGGGCGCTTCTACGAGTACTCCGCCCGCGCCGCCATGAAGCTCGGCATGCGCGCCGTCCTGCTCATTGGCAATGACGAGCGCAACCGCCCCCGCCACCCGCTGCCGGACTCCATCTGCATTGCACCCTACGCCCCGTACTCTGAGCTGTTTCCCCACGCCTCGCTCATTGTTCACCAGGGCGGCGTGGGCACCACCGCGCAATGCCTGCAGGCCGGCAAGCCGCAGCTCATCATGCCCTACTCGCATGACCAGCCAGACAACGCCCGCCGCATGAGAAGGCTCAAAGTTGCCCGCTCCATCTTCCGCAAGGACTACACCCCCATCCGCGTAGCCCGCAAAATCCGCTCCATGCTGGAAGACCCCATCTACGCCCGCCGCGCCGCCGCCATAGCCCCGCGTCTCGCTCAGGAAGACGGCGTCAAATCCGCCTGCGATGCCCTGGAACGCCTCTACGCACAAACGCACAAATAGCCGGCTCGCGCCGGAGCACTCCCATACGCTGCACCTCGAAATTTCTTACACCCGTCGTCGAAAACGCCGCAGCGGAGGCGCCCTGAAAAATGCTAAAGTAAGCTCATCCGCAGTGGCCCCACACCACCGGCACAAGACATCGTTCGCTGGAAAGAGGGCCGTCCATGAGCGCAGATCCGCGCACCGCAATTCCTATGGGCAAGGAAACCAAAATCTTTGACCCGCGCGACAACGCCGGAGCCGAACTGCTTGACGCCACCGTCACACGCCGCGGAAATCAGTGGCACATGTACCTCGCCGGCCAGGCCGCAGGCTACGGAGCCACCCAGCTCTACAGCGCCACTCTCCCCTCAGGCGCGCCCATCTCCGCATCCGGCTGGACCCCCGCCCGCAACTTCACCGGCGCGCTCATCCCGCTGGCAGGCCATCACGCCAGCGCCGCATGGGACGCCAAAGGCGGCCGTCACTGCCCCTCATACGTAAAAGGCATCGATCCCCAAACCGGCAAATCCGTGGAGCGCATCTACTATGCCGGCTCAGCAGAAAACCTCTGGGGCCCATACACCATCGGTTATCTCGAGTGGGACGGCCATGCCTGGATCGACCAGCCCGAACCCGTCTTCACCGCCACGGAAGCCTGGGAGCACGGCAGCGTCTATGAGCCCAACCTCATCTACGCCGACGGCAAATGGAAGCTATGGTACGTAGCCGGCTCCAACTTCGAGAACTACCTCATCCACGGCTACAGCGAGAGCGAAGACGGCCGCACCCACTGGAGCGAACACAAGATCTTCGCGCCGGAAGAGATGAAGCTCTTCGACTTCAACGTCCGCCGCCACAACGATCACTATGAAGCCGTCTTCGCCCGCGTCTGGCTCGGCGCAGCGCCCGCGCCACCAGAAACAGGCCTATGGTGGTGCCACTCCAGCACGCCATCCTCCAGCCTGAGTGACTGGAGCGAGCCCATCCAGCTCATGAACGCCGAAGACAAAGGCTGGCACAGCGGTCCATGGAAGCCGTCGCTGGTCCGTCATCCATCGCAGCCCGCCCGCGCCTTCGTATTCTTTGACGGCCTCTACTCCACAGGCGAACCCGGCCCATTTCCATTCGCCTTCACCGCGGGCTGCCTTGAAGTCGAGCTGCCAATAGAGCTGCCATAACTCAAGCCACCATCCGCGCCGCCAGCCACGTCACCAACACCCAGAACGCCACCGGCGTCACAATCACGCACACCCAGTGCAGCAGCCAGCTCGAGCCCGAGTAGCGCCCCACCGAGCACCACAGGCTCTTCGACGGAACCCTGTGCGTCGCCCACGTCCACACAATCGCAAACAGCGTTCCCAGGAACGCGCCCACAGGAGCCGTAGAGATCAGCCCCATATCGCCCTGATCCGTAGTACACGGCTGCCCATGCCCCCCGCAAAACAGCCAGATGCTCAGAAACACGCATCCCACGCCGCAAAACTCGCCCGCAAATCCTCCACCCACAATCGCAAAGGCATAGTGCCATCGGCGTCCCTGCGGCGCCAGCGCAAATGCAAACACAGCAGGCACGCATGCAATCAGCAATGCCATCCACGACAGCCAGATGGACGCAATCGCCGTAGCCCCAAGCACATCCAGAAGGCTCATACGCACCCCGCGTCTGACAAAAAATTCTACTCCTCCCGTCAAGCATCGAGGCGGGCTCCGGGTACCCCCCTCGCACCCCCACCGACACCCGTCATCCTGACCGTAGGCGCTTTTCAGCGGGAGGGAAGGACCTGCTTCTGCCTTTGCCTTTCCCCCGCACAACCACCAAACCGGAGCCCCCCACGGAACCCAATCCCCCTCCCAACCGTATTGAACCCCGGAGGAGTTCCATGCCCCGACCCGTTCTCGCCCTTTTCCCAGCCATCCTTCTGCTCAGCGCAATCGCATTCCCAGCCGCCGCCCGCGCGCAGGATTCCGACTTCAATCTCGACGTGCACGCCAACGGAAACGTCACGGCAAAAGACATCGGCCTGCCCGAATATCCCGGCGCCGCTCCCTACAAGGACAAAGATGCCAACTCCTCCTCCGGCGACCTCGGCTTTCTGCTCAACAGCTTCCACTTCTCCCTCAAAGCCGCCAGCTTCGTCACCACCGACTCCCAGCAGCAGGTGCTCGATTACTATCGAACCCCGCTGAGCCAGCACGGAGAAGTCATCGAGTGCAACCACGGCAAGCCGGTAGGCGCAGTGCACGTAACCAAATCCGGCCTCACCTGCGGCGACAGCAAAAGCGGCCACATGACCGTGAACGGAGACGACGGCAACCACGAGCTACGCGCCGGCAAGCCCACCCAGTTCTGGATCGTAGGCGTAGAAAAAACCGACACCGGCAAAACCAAATTCGGACTGGTGGCCCTGATCCTCCCCAAAGAAGAGAAAAAGTAGCCCGGCCGGTGTCCCGCATCTCGATTTTGAGATGTAGGCACCCTAGCGGATTGGTACAGAAGTAAAGAATCTATACGGTTGCTGCGAAAATTTTTCGTTTTTTTGCGGATGCTGACTTTGTAAACTGCTCATTCCTTGAGGCTTACAGGCTTAAATTTCTGGAAAAAAGGGCGGAATTTTCCGGGAATTTTGTGGGAATTTGCGGGGAATTTTCGACACAAAATGGACCGTTTTCACTGCTTGCTGGTAGATTTCGTACTCCGTGGGGGCGGTTGCGGGCGTCACGGCAGCGCGGATGGCGGGGGTAACGGGTTCGTGGGTGCAGAGTACGTTCATGGTGGCTCCTTTATGTGACGGGTGACAGATGACCGTAAAAACAAAACCGCCAGCCCGGAGATGGGCTGGCGGTCGTGTTTTTCTACTTATATTTAGTGTGGCATAAACGCCCATAATGATGTGCAAATTTCAAAAAACTTCTTTCGCTTTTAGAATCATTTGCTTACGGGTTAATTTCCACAGGGTGGGACTTGACAGAAATTTTTCCGGGCGAGAGTGCAAGCGGCAAAACACCTACGGAACCAGAAACGCCGAAGCTGCCATCAAAACTCCGGTTACCGCAAACGCCAACCCGAAGTACCAGTAAATCCGGCTCTTGGTCAGCAGAGTAATGGAGGTAATCACCAGCCCGATCTCGAGCAGCGTCTCACCCAGGTCGAATCGGTTGGCCTTCTTCTCGGCTTTCACCACATCTTTCTCGAGATCCTCAGCCTTCTGCTGCTCCTCCTTCAGGTCCGCATCCCACTTGGCCTGGTGGTCGGCATACGACTTCAGCGTCTTCTGGGCCGCATCCTTGTCAGAAACCGTCACCACATGCAGCAGGTCTGCAATCAGCCCCATGTCGCTCGACCGAATCTTCTTGGCCTGGTAGAGATTCCACTGGTCCGTAGCCTTGTTCTGCATCAGCACGGCCTCGGTATGCGTCCTGTGCCCCAGCACCGTCGTAATAGCCACTACGGCAGCAAGCACAGCCATAGTAAACGCCACCGGCCGCATGGACGCCTCTTGCGCCCCATGCTCAGCATGCTCCTGTAATTCCTGTGCTTCGTTAGCTTCCATAAGGAGATTTTACTGGCCGGAGCCTTGCTGCTGCTCCAGCACACGCAGCGCCATCAAGCTAAGAGCTGACGGCTGAAAGCTGAAAGCTGCTTTTCACTTCCGCTTCCACCGAACCCCATCCTTGGAGTCCTCAATCAGCACGCCCTTCTCGGCGAGCTCATTGCGAATCTGGTCGGCGCGCCCAAAGTTCCGCTGCTTCTTGGCCCTGGTCCGTTCCTCAACAAGCGCATCAATCTCTGCATCGCTCAGCCCCTGGCGAGCGAGCAGCTCCGGCGCAATCTCGCGGCCCTCAGCCTGCGCCCACGCCACAGCCTGTTCGGTAGCCGCAGCATCCCGATCCACCAGCACATCGAACACCGCGTCAAAGTCCCGCAGCACGGCCAGCACCGCATCGCGATCCCCGGCATGAAACTCGCCCTTATCGAGCGCAGTATTCGCCGCCCGCACCAGGTCAAAGATCGGCGCCCGGGCGTCAGCAGTATTCAGGTCGTTCGCCAGCGCGTCAAAATACTCTGCCCGAGCCTTGGTAGCCGTCATCTGCATGGCCTCGTTCTCACCCGGAGGCAGCGCAGCCTTCGTCAGCCGCTCGTGAAAGGTCCGCAGCCGGTCAATCGCATTCGTAGCTTCAGTAAGCCCGTCGAAAGTGAAGTTCAACTGGTGCCGGTAAGGCACAGAGATCAGCGCCATCCGCACCGCGGAGGCCTTATAGCCCTTCAGCAGAAGGTCGCGCAGCGTGTAGTAGTTCCCCTCGCTCTTCGACATCTTCTTGCCATCCACCAGGAGGAACCGCACATGCATCCAGTGCCGCGCAAACGGCTTCTTGGTAGCCGTCTCGCTCTGCGCAATCTCGTTCTCATGATGAGGAAACATCAGGTCCTCACCACCGGCATGAAGATCGAAGCTCTCGCCCAGAAACTCCATCGCCATGGCCGAGCACTCGATATGCCACCCCGGCCGCCCGCGACCAATCGCCGTCTCCCACGATGTCTCGCCCGGCTTCACAGCCTTCCACAGTGCAAAGTCACGCGCCGAGTCCTTCTCATACTCGTCCACGTCTACCCGCGCACCGTCTTCAATGCCGGTAAGGTCTTTCTTGCTCAGCTTGCCGTACTCAGGAAACGACTTCAGCCGGAAATACCAGCTCCCATCCTCAGTCTTGTAAGCCGCACCTGCAGCCTCAAGCCTCTGGATCAGCTCGACCATTTTCTCAATATGCTCCGTAGCGCGAGCAATGAACTCGGGCCGCTCCACGCGCAGAGAATCCAGGTCCTCGAAGAACGCATTCACAAACTTCGGCGTGTACTCCCCAATGGGAATCCCACGCTCCGCCGCATTCCGAATGATCTTGTCATCCACATCCGTAATGTTCATCACATGGCGAACCGTGACTCCGGTCAGCTGCAAAAACCGCCGCAGCACATCCACCTGCAGAAACGTCCGAAAGTTGCCAATATGCCCGTAGTCATACACCGTAGGCCCGCAGGCGTACATCCGCAGCTCGCCGCCATCCATAGGCGAGAGCTCATCCAGTTGTCCCGTGAGAGTGTTAAACAGGCGGAGCGTCATTCGGCAGGGCTTCTACAGTAAATTGCGGCGCATAAAGAGCCTTTTCGATTGTAGCAGCGCACCTTACGCCGTTCTTACGGCTGCTGATACGCACCGCGGTCGTATCCCTTGGCCCCCGGCCGCGGATTCCCGGCAAAATCCGTGGCAGGCGCAAGATTCGCAGTGCCCGTACCCACAGCTGGACTGGAAGCCGATACCGAGAGCTGAACGCTTCCAGGATTTGCATCCGCCGGATCCACGTAGAGCGGATTGCCAGTCAGGTCGTGTGCTCCCGCAGGCACATCGCCGGAGATCGTCCCGTTGTAATAGAGGTTGTAGTCCAGCAGAATCGACGAGGTCGAAGCCGGAATGGAGGTCACCGGATTCTGCCCCGTCGCGGAGTAAAAGATGTTGTTGATCACGTTCACGTCGGAGGTCTGATTCAGAAACATCTCGCCCCGTCCGCTCAGCGGCGGATTCGTCACATCTCCATAAGTGGAGTTATTCACCAGATCCACATGGTCGCTCTGAAAAACCTCAATCGCCGAACTGCCGTTGTTGTAAACCACGTTGTTCGTAATCAGCGTCCGTCCGGTATAAGGAGCCAGAGAGTCGTTCGTCGGGTCATAAGCAGAGTTCCGCGTCGAATCAATAATGATTCCTTCGCCATCGGTAATCTGCGGAGGGTTGGTGCCGGCCACCGGCACCAGTTCCGCATTCCCGTAAATGCGGTTGCCCGTAATCAGCATCCGGTAGCCAGTTGAGCTATCGAAGTTCCAGTTTTCCCAGGTGGAGATGGCGCTGGCGCCGTAAATGGAGTACCAGGCAGAGTTGTAAATCGTATTGCCCGAAATGGTCACGTAATCCGCCCAGGCAGTCGCAATGCCTCCACCACCGCACTCGCTCACAATGTTGTTCAGAATGCGAATATGGTGCGGAGGCAGCGTGCCAGTGCTTTTGCGCCCATCCACTGTAATGCAATTGCCGTTGTAAGCCGGGTCAGGATTCGTAGTGGACTGCGCGAGCGCACCCGCCAGAGTCACATTGGCATTGTTTCCAATGACCGTGAACCCATTCACCTCAACATAAGCCGCCGTGGGATGAATAAAGAAGCCCGCCCAGCCGTTGAACTGAATCGTAGGAGTCTGTCCCGCAAGAGCTTTGAATGTGATCCATGCATCCGCGGTTCCCGGCGTCGTAATGTCCACCACATTGCAGCTCGCGCAGGGATTCGTGTACGTCCCGTTCATTGCATACACCGTATCGCCCGGCTGCGTAACATTCGCCGCATGTTGCAGCGTCAGAAAAGCCGTCGCAGTTGTCAGCCCATCCGCGGAGTCATTCCCCGTTCCGCTGACGTAGTAAACCGTCGCTGTATGCGGCGCAACATAATTCGCCGTCACCGTTGCATTCGCATGCATCGTCACCGAGCAAGTCGCGCCGTTCGCACTCGTACATCCCGTCCAGGAAGAAAAGTTGTTTCCACCAGCAGCAGACGCAGCCGTTAGCGTCACCACCGAGCCAGCCGCATAGCTGCGCGTAAAGGAGGTGCTTCCATTTCCCTGGCTGTTCGCATCTGCAGGCGTAACCGTAATCGCCGCGCCGCTCGCAGGATTTGTGGAGTTCACGGTCAGGACGTATGTGGTTGGGGGCGCGGTCGGCGGTGTCGTTGTGACAGTCGTACCGCTGCCGCAGCCCATGACTGCGAGCATCGGCATCCATACCAAGCTCGCTACAGCCCACTTTGTAACCATGGCAACCAGCATAAACCGCGTTAGTGACCAGCAACACCCAGTGCAAGAGACGGATCGGCACTCAGCGCACTGCCCGCAAACTCGCCTGCCTGAAAACGAGGCCACGCTGCCGCCGCAATCATCGCTGCATTGTCCGTGGAAAGCGCCAGCGTGGGAAACGCGACCGTGACCCTGTGCCGTGCAGACTCCGTTGTAAAACGCTCCCGCAGTTCGCGATTCGCGGCCACACCACCGGTTACCAGAAGATGCTTCACACCCAGCGACTCAGCCGCAGCAAATGTCTTCTTCAGCAGATCGCCAACCACCGCATGCTGAAAGCTCGCAATCAGGTCCAGCACTGTTTGCGGGCAAAGCGCAAGAGCCTCTTCATGTGTCTTTGGAGGCTTCGCTCCAGCAAGTATCTTTGCCGCACGCTCCGCCGTGCCTTCACGCAAGCCGTTCAGCTCAACGTACCGCAGCACAGCGGTCTTAATGCCGGAAAAGGAGAAAAGGAAGTGAGGATCGAGACCAGCAACCGGCGCGGTCTTAGCCGCTTTCGTCCGCGGCGCTTTCCCCTGCAGATGCACCTTATGTTTGATCTGCGCAAAGGCAAAGGGAACCGCCTTTGGATCGCCAAACCTGGCCAGCGAATCGATCCAGGGACCACCGGGATAACCAAGCCCCAGCAGCTTCGCCACTTTGTCATAAGCCTCGCCCGCAGCATCATCCAGCGTTCGGCCAACAAGCCTGTACGTCCACCCCTGCTTCTGAGGAGTAGCCAGATACAGATGCGTATGTCCACCAGAAACAACCAGCGCCAGCGCAGGCTCCGTCTCAACGGAGTCCTGTTGCAAGCCGCTCTGGCGCTCGTTCAACAGCACAGCATGAATATGCCCTTCCAGATGGTTCACAGCGATGACGGGCAAATCTTCCGCAAAGGCCAGCGCCTTGGCATAGGTAATTCCAACCAGCAGCGCTCCCGCAAGCCCCGGCCCGCTGGTCACGGCAATCGCATCCAGATCACTCAGGCTGACGCCAGCCTCTTTCAGCGCAGCGTCCACCACCGGCACCACGGCACGCAGATGTTCGCGGCTGGCCAGCTCCGGCACTACGCCGCCGTAGCGTGCATGCGTCGCAATCTGCGAAGCAACGACAGAGGAAAGCGTGCGCGTTCCACGCTCCACCACTGCCGCGGCGGTCTCGTCACACGAACTTTCAATGCCGAGAATGAGGCCGTTGCCCATGACCTTAGTTTAATTGCGAAGCTCTCGCCGTTACGGGCGACAATAAGGGAGATGTCCATGAGCACGCCCAAATTCGATGCTGCGCTGCTGGTTGCGCGGACGCTGCAGGCCGCTGGATATGAGGCGTGGCTCGCCGGTGGCTGTGTGCGCGACCTTCTCATGGGCCACGAGCCGCATGACTACGATGTCGCCACTTCTGCCACGCCGGATGTTGTGCTCGCCAGCTTTCCGCGCACCTTTGCTGTAGGCGCGCATTTCGGCGTGGTTCTGGTGGCCGATGAAGAAGCCGTCACGGAGGTGGCAACCTTCCGCTCCGATGGAGCCTATTCAGACGGTCGCCGCCCCGACGCCGTACGCTATACGCTCAGCGCAGAAGAGGACGTGCAGCGGCGGGATTTCACCATCAACGGTCTGCTTCTCGATCCGATTCCTGCTGCGGATAAACTCACCGACCCCAAAGCATTGAGCGCGGCTGTTCTCGACTACGTTCACGGTCTGGAAGATCTGGATGCCGGTGTGATCCGTGCCATCGGCGAGCCCATACGGCGATTTGAAGAGGATCAGCTCAGGCTTCTGCGTGCCGTCCGTTTTGCTGCGCGCTTCGGATTTGCGATTGAACCGGCAACTCTGGCAGCCATTCGCACAATGGCCCCGAAGATCTCCTCTGTCAGCCGCGAGCGGGTACGCGAAGAGCTGACCAAAATGCTCACAGAAGGCCGCGCGCGCCGGGCGTTTGAATTGCTGGATGAAACCGGATTGCTGCCTGAAGTGCTTCCGGAAATTGCAAAGATGAAGGGCATTCAGCAGCCTGCGCAATATCATCCCGAAGGCGACGTATGGACACATACGTTGATGCTTCTCGAACAGCTTGAAGCGGGCGCGCCACTTACGCTCGCCTGGGGCGCGCTTCTCCACGATGTCGGCAAGCCTGCAACTTTTCGCATTGCGCCGGACCGAATCCGTTTTGACGGACACGTGGAAGTAGGGGTGGCGATTGGCGCGGAGATCTGCCGCCGATTCCGGTTTTCCAACGAGGAAACGCAACAGATTCTTGCACTGATCGAAAACCACATGCGGTTTGCGGATGCTGATAGGATGAAGCCCTCCACGCTGAAACGGTTTTTCCGGCTCAGCGAGTTTCCGCAACACCTGGCGCTCCACAAAATGGACTGCATGGCCGCCAGCGGTAACCTGGACCACTGGAACTTTGTGCGCGAGCGGTATGAGACGATGCCGGAAGAAGCCGTCAGGCCGGTTCCGCTGGTCACGGGCCGCGAACTGATTGCAGCCGGATACGAGCCCGGGCCACGCTTCAAGGAGATTCTTCATGCCGTGGAAGACGCCCAGCTGGAAGGCGCTATCCATACCCGGGAGGAAGCGATGAAGTTGGTACAGGAACAGTTTTCGCAGAAATAAGCCGGAACAGAGTCTTCTCCGGCAAAATGGAACGGGTATGCGTCGACTGCCGCCGCACGTCTAAGTCAGGGTGCCTCTTATTTCCATCTGGAACCTTATTCGAGAGCAGCGCCGATCCCGGCAGCATCTACGGGTTCCGCGTATATTGGCGGTCTGCGTGCTTGCCGGATGGGCATTGGTCGCGTCCCTGCAGGCACAGGAGGCGACGGCGAGCCTGCATGGAGTAGTTACCGACCGCGAAGGCGCCGTATGCGAGGGAGCGCAGGTTACTCTGGCCATCGGCTCGGAGTCGAAGGTTGTGGCGTCGGATTCTCAGGGCCAGTATTCTTTCAGCAACCTGGCACCCGGACCCTACAAACTCACCATCTCGGCCAAAGGGTTCGCCACGCAGACACTCACAGGAGAACTGGCGGCGGGCGAAAGCCGCGAGCTGACGACAGTGATCTTGCTCATTACCGACTCCACGCAGGTAAGGGTCACCGCAGACCTGCGCGAGATTGCCGCGGCCCAACTGCAGATCGAAGAACAGCAGCGGGTACTGGGCTTCCTTCCCAACTATTACGTCAGCTATGCGCAAGGCGCCGCGGCTCCCCTGTCTTCCAGGCAGAAGTTCCAGCTGGCCGTGCACAGCTCAGTCGATCCGGTGAACTTTGTCTTTACCGGCATCGCCGCCGGTGTGGAGCAAGCGAATAACGATCCGGCTTCCTGGGGCCAGACCGGTTCGGGATTCGCCAAGCGCTATGCCGCAGCCTACGGAGACAACGTAATCGATACCTTCATCTCGGGCGCGGTGCTCGCCAGCTGGTTTCGGCAAGATCCCCGTTACTTTTATAAAGGAACGGGATCGGTAACCTCGCGAGTGCTGTATGCGCTTAGCTCTGCGGTCATATGCCGGGGAGATAACGGACGACGGCAGGTGAACTACTCCGCCTTGCTGGGAGATACGGCTGCAGCGGGAATCTCCAACCTGTACTATCCAGCCGACGACCGCAACGGTATCGGCCTGATTCTGCGCAACCTGGCGATTGGCAAAGCCACGTCGGCCGCGCAGAATGTCTTGCAGGAGTTTGTCGTGCGGCACTTCACTCCACGGCTGCCGAAAAATCCTTCCGCGCAACCCTGATGTCTTCCGGCTGACAGGGCGAATCCGCATATACTCGCAGGCATGGACAACGAGCGCATCCGCGAGATCTGCATGGCGCTGCCGCATGTGGAGGAGACGTTTAACTGGGGGCACAGGCTGGTCTACTGGGTCGGCCCGCGCGAAATCGGCGGCAAAATGTTCGCCACTACGGATGTGGATGGGACAGGAACCGGCGTCCTGTGGTTCCATGCCGGAGCCGAGCGATTTCACGAACTGCTGGAAACCGAGGGAATCATTCCAGCGCCGTATATGGCGAGAGCGCACTGGGTGACGGTGGAACGCTGGGATGTGCTGCGTGCGCGGGAGTTTGAAGAGGCGCTTAAGAACGCCCACGCCCTGATTTACGAGAAGCTGCCCAAACGGGTGAAGACCATACTGGCGCTGCCGGAAAAGGAGCGGGCGAAAGAGATTCGGGATCGCAAAAAGCTGGTGAAAGAAAAGGAAGCAAAGGCAGCCGGGAAGCCGAAGCGCAGCAAATGAATGGGGAACCCGGAAAGCGGAAGAATCGTATGAATACATGCCGGCGCGGGAGATTGTGCGCCTTGAGGATGGAAGGATGATCAAGTTTCTGCTCTGGTGTTTGCTGTTTTTCTTCTGCTGGCCGCTGGCTTTGCTGGCGCTGATTCTTTATCCGCTCGTGTGGCTGCTGCTGATCCCCTTTCGCCTGGTCGGCATTACGGTGGAAGGTGTACTGGAGCTGGTGAAGGGCATTATCTTTTTGCCTGGACGGCTGCTGAAGGCTGTATAAAGCACAAACATCGGGCCGAACTCCCTTTACGCGCTGCCGGTATGGGCATTAGTTTGGGCCTATGGCAGTTGGTCTGGATCTGACAGGAAAAGCAGCCTTGATTACGGGCGGAGCGCGCGGAATCGGCGCGGAATCGGTACGTCTGTTTACACAGGCCGGGGCCCGCGTAGCTTTTAACTATCGGCAGGCGCGGGACAGGGCTGCGGCACTGGTGGCAGAGTGTGGCGGAACGCAAAGTGCCGTCGCGCTGGAACAAGAGCTGAGTACACCTCAAGAGGGCCGCGAACTGGTGGAAAAGTCCGTGGCGGCGCTGGGCCGGCTGGATATTCTCGTCGTAAATCATGGAATATGGCCGCCGGAGGACGCGCCGATTGCGCAGATGGATGAGGCGCAGTGGCGGCGGACGATGGCGGTGAATCTGGACTCTGTGTTTGGGCTGGTGCAGGCCGCTGTGGCGCAAATGGAGGCGCAGGACCGCCGCGCGGATGGCGCACCGGCCGGGCATATTGTGCTTATCAGCTCCACTGCCGGGCAGCGGGGCGAGGCCTACCATGCCGACTATGCCGTGACGAAAGGCGCGCTGATCAGTCTGACGAAGAGTCTTTCGAGCGAGCTTGCGCCGAAAGGAATCCTGGTCAATTGCGTTGCGCCGGGATGGGTTGAGACCGAGATGTCTGCCGGGACGCTGGGCGATGCGGTGCTGGGACCAAAGGCGAAAGCTATGATTCCGCTGGGACGCGCGGGGAGCCCGATGGAGATTGCCGGGCCGGTGCTGTTTTTGTGTACTCCTCTGGCGGGATTTATGAGCGGCGAAGTGGTGAATGTAAACGGCGGGGCGGTTTTAGTCGGCTAATAAGGCAGGAGACTGGATTGATGCGTTTTTTTCTTGGCTTGGGATTGGCTCTGGCGATGCTGCCGGCGGCGTTGCGCGCGCAGGATGCGGAATCAGCGAAGAACGCGCAGAAAGCACATGCAGTGCTGGATGAGATGGTGCAGGCGCTGGGTGGCCAGGCGTGGCTGGATATCAAGAATCGCGAGCAGCACGGGCATATTGCTGCCTTCTATCACGGCAATCCGAACCCCGGTACGACAGAGGTATTCGAGTTTCATAGCTGGCCGGATCACGACCGGATGGATGTGACCAAGCATCGCGACTATGTACAGTTTTTTGTCGGGCGCGAGGGCTGGGAGGTCACGTACCGCGGCAAAAAGCAGATTCCCGAGGAGCAGCTGACCGAGTATCTTCGGCGGCGGGACCACTCCATTGAGGTAGCCGTGAAGGTGTGGCTGAAAGATCCGAATACGATTCTGCTGTACGAGGGACAGCACCTGGCAGAGCGGCATCTGGCGGAGCAGGTGACTCTGATTTCGCCGAGCAATGAGGCAATTACGATTTTGTGCGATGTGCAGACGCATCTGCCGCTGAGGCGCAGTTTTGAATGGCGCGACCCGGTTTACAAGGATAAAAACACGGACACCGAGGAATATGACGACTATCATCCGGTACAGGGGTTTCCGACGCCCTATACGATTACGCGATTGAAGAATGACGACATGGTGCGGCAGTTTTTTATCGATCGCGTGACGTATAACGAGACGTTGGAGCCGGATTTCTGGAGCGTGGACGCGGCGGAGAGCCGGATCAAGAAGAAGTAGGGATGGCTGGATGCGCCGATCATGCGCGGATGTGTGGTCCTTTATAATCTGCATCGGGCGCTTCCCGCATTGCACGCGCATCTGGAGTTTTGAGAATGACTTTCGGCATCCAGGAAATCCTGGGCTTCCTTCCTCATCGCTATCCGTTTTTGTTGATTGACCGGATTGTGGAGTTTGAACGCGCAAAGCGCGTGGTGGCAATCAAAAATGTGTCAATCAATGAGCCATTTTTTCAGGGGCACTTTCCTGGTGCGCCGATCATGCCCGGCGTTCTGGTGATTGAGGCAATGGCGCAGGCCGGTGCGGTACTGATGCTGAGCGAGATGCCGGACCGCGAAAAGAAGCTGGCAGTATTTACCGGGATTGATAACGCAAAGTTTCGCAAGCAGGTGGTTCCCGGAGACCAGATACGCATTGAGGTGGATGTGCTGAGCTTCCGCTCGCGTGCCGGGCGCATGGCCAGCCGGGCAATTATCGATGGCAAGGTTGCCTGTGAGGCGACACTGACATGCATGATTGTTCCGCGAGCGATGGAGAACACTGAGGCTGCGCATGAGTAACGTTCACCCCAGCGCGGTTGTGGCTGCGGGAGCGGTGATTCCCGCGTCATGTACCGTGGGGCCCTTCTGCACCATTGGCGCGGAGGTTGTGCTGGGGGAAGGCTGTGAGCTGGTTTCTCATGTGGTGCTGGATGGACGGACGCGGATCGGCGCAAAGAATACGATTTATCCATTTACCTCGATTGGAGTGTCCCCGCAGGATCTGAAGTATGCAGGCGAACCGACGGAAACAGAGATTGGCGATCACAATACCATTCGCGAATGCGTGACGATTAGCCGCGGCACGGAAAAGGGCGGGGGAGTGACGCGTGTGGGCTCGCACAATTTGTTGATGGCCTATGTGCATGTGGGGCATGACAGCGCGGTGGGAAGCCATTGCATCCTCGCGAATGCCGCAACGCTCGCAGGGCATGTGACGGTGGAGGACTACTCGAGCATTGGAGCCTTCAGTCCGGTGCACCAGTTCTGCACGGTAGGCCAATATGCGTTTATAGGCGGCGGAACGATTGTGACGCAGGATGTGCTTCCGTTCTCTTTGACCTCGTCGCGCCGGGAGAACAAGGCCTTCGGGATAAACAAGATCGGGCTGGCGCGGAGGGGATTTTCACCGGAGCGACTTTCGACTTTACAGAAGGCATTTCGCTTGCTGCTGGCGTCGAAGATGAACACTTCGCAAGCCGTGGAGAGGATTCGCGAACTTAAGTCGGACGACGCAGCGATTCTGGCGGACTTTATTGAGCGCAGCCAGCGCGGAGTGATTAAGTAAGCGATGAAGCTCGGCCTGATTGCCGGCAATGGGCGCTTTCCTTTTTTGCTGCTGGATGCGGCGCGTGCGCAGGGCCTTGCTGTCGTGGTGGCCGCGATTCGGCAGGAAACCGACCTGGAAATCGAAGAGCGCGCTGCGAAAGACGAAAAGATCACTGTCCACTGGCTCGGCCTGGGCGAGTTGTCGCGGCTGATCGAAACCTTTCACAAAGAAGATGTGAAGATGGCCGTAATGGCCGGCCAGGTCAAGCATAAACAGATTTTCTCGAGCATTCGGCCCGACTGGCGGCTGGCGAAGCTGCTGATGAATCTGCGAACGCGGAATACGGATATGCTGCTGGGCGCGGTGGCAAAGGTTCTCGGCGATGAGGGGATTGAGCTGATCAGCTCGACCTCGTTTCTGGAGCCGCTACTGGCCACGGAGGGCGTACTGACAACACGCGAACCGAGCGAAGAAGAACGCAGGAATATTGAGTATGGCCTCAGTGTTGCGCGCGGCGTGGCGGGATTTGATATTGGGCAGACTGTCGTTGTTGCCGCGCAGGCTTGTGTTGCCGTGGAGGCGATGGAAGGCACAGATGCCGCGATAGAACGCGCCGGCGCGTTGATGCGGACGATGGATGAAGAGTCTGAGGAACCGGCGTCCATCTTAGAGCGCAAGCTCACTATAGTAAAAGTGGCTAAGCCCAAGCAGGATATGCGCTTTGACGTCCCGGTGATCGGGATTCAGACGATTGAAACGATGATTCGCGCCGGAGCGACGTGCCTTTCTGTCGAGGCAGAGCGCACACTGCTCTTTGACCGTGACAATCTTTTGACACGCGCGAACACGGCAGGTATTGCAATTGTCGGCGTCGCGCGCGGATACTGAAGATCGCACGTCCGCTCATTTTTTCGCTGTCCTGAAAAATCGATTTCGAGGCCGAGGAGGCTTCCCCATGAAAAAATTTGCTCCGTTTGTCCTTGCCGCCGCTGTCGTACTCTCCTGCGCGGCTGTGACCGCGTATGCGGCCGGTGTTATTGCAGCAGATCAACCAACGGCGGGCCAGGCCGCACCCACATTCAGCCTTCCCTCGCAGGACGGCACGCCTGTCTCGCTCGAAAGTATGAAGGGGAAATGGGTAGTGCTCTACTTTTACCCCAAGGACATGACGACTGGTTGCACGATTGAAGCTCACAAGTTTCAAGAAGACCTGCCGAAGTACGATGCGGCCAATGCGGTGATTCTTGGCGTCAGCGTAGATACCGTGGACAGCCACAAGCAGTTCTGCACCAAGGACTCGCTCACTTTCCATCTGCTCGCCGATCCGGATCACAAGGTGGTAGAGAGCTATGGCTCATTCGGCTTGAAACTCCCGCAACACGACAACGTCATTCCCATTGCGCAGCGCAATACGTTCCTCATCGATCCGCAAGGCAAGATTGCGAAGGTGTGGACGAATGTAGATCCCAAGACCAGCTCGTCCGATGTTCTGGCGGCACTGGCCGAACTGAAAAAGTAAATACCAATACGCATCATGGACTGCGGCCTCAGAAAATCGGGGCCGCATTTTTATGCTCTGGAGGACTTCATGGGTTCCGCAATCGCAAAGCAGTTCCGCAGCAAGCTTGGCTCGATACGAGAGGCATTGCACGCATTCCCCTCTGAGCTGAGCGACAAGCCGTGGCGTGAAGGAGGATGGACGCCGAAGCAAATTGTGGGGCACATGCTGGATTCAGCCGCCAACAATCATCAGCGCTTTGTTCGCGGGGCGATTGATGGAGTGTATAGTGGACCGAAATATAACCAGGACGCATGGGTGGCGATACATGGCTATGCGGAGCTGCCGTGGCAGACTTTGCTGGATTGGTGGAGTACGGAGCATGAGATTCTGGCAATCGTCGTGGACCGCATTCCGGAAGAGCGCATGAGTGCGCAGTGCACCATCGGCGAGGATGCGCCCGTGTCGTTGCAGTTCCTGGTGGAAGATTACATTGCGCATCAGGAATGGCATTTGAAGCAGATTATGGATGTGTAGCGATCGTATTAAAGACGCAAAAAAGCCCGCCGATTGGGCGGGCTCTTTTGCTTGCCTTAGTGTTGCGTGTTTCCTGTTGCCTGACTGCGCGATTACTTCTTCTTCGCAGCCTTCTTCACAGCGGCCTTCTTGACGGCTTTCTTCGCAGGCTTCTTGACTGCTGCCTTCTTCACTGCTGCCTTCTTAACGGCCTTCTTTGCTGCTTTCTTAACTGCCACGGTTTTACCTCGTTTTGTGGGTTTGCCGGCGCTTGTTTTTACCGAGGCTTTTTTCGCCTTGGCCTTCCCGCCCTTCACGCCGGTACTGAGTTTCTTCGGGGCGGATTTCTTTGCGGCTTTTTTAGCCACAGCTTTTTTTGCGGGCGCCTTCTTCGCGGCCTTCTTGGGCGCGACCTTTTTGGCAGCCTTCTTCGCAGGAGATTTTTTTGCCGCTTTTTTCACGGCCTTCTTTGCAGGAGACTTCTTTGCCGTTTTCTTCACTGCCTTTTTAGCAGGAGCCGAAGCCGTCACGGGCACGACTTCAATCATGGCAATCTCCTCGACAACATCATCCTCATCTTCATCGTCATCCGAAGAGGTGATCACGATGGCCGAGTCGAAGTCTTCATCCTCATCGTGGTCTTCATCATGGCTCGGGAAGATTTCAGCAGGCTCTTCGTCGCCACTGCTCTTGCCATACATCTTCAATGCTTCATCCATCACATTGCCTCCAGCGCGTGGCGCTGTACCCGATTCTCTGGCCCTCGCAGTAGCACGCGCAAGCCATTCATGCAATAGCTTGCACTCAAACACCTGCTAGTGACAAGTATGTAGTGAGTTTCGTCCCGATTATTTTTGGGCTTACTTCTTTTTCTTCGGCTGCGGCTTCCCATTTCGGGTTGCAGAAGAAGCAGCGCGCTTGCCGGTATGCGCTGCGGAAGCGGGTTCGGTTATATGCAGCTTGCGCCCTGGAGCAACGCTTGTTCCGGATGAAATGCTGTTCCAGCGGCGAAGCTGATCGAGCGAGACACCGAATCGATCTGCAATGGAGACAAGCGTATCCCCGCGCCGCGCGGTATAGAGCGAAGCATGGGCCGTGCGCTCTACGACAGGGGCTAGCGGAATCACGACACCATCCACACCTGCCAGGGATTGGTCTTCACGCAGTTGATTGGCTTCGGCGAGTTCGCTCGCACTGATGCGATAGGAGTGAGCGATGGAAGCGAGTGTGTCATCGGCGGCTACGCGATGATAGCGCCATGCGTTCCGGTGCGATTCCGGAATAAGCGCGATGCGTTTTTGAAAGAGATCGGCAGCGCCGGGCGGCAGGCGCAGATCGAAAGAAGCGCCGGGCGGCGTACTCATGCGCAGCAAGCTTGGATTCAGGGCCTGAATCTCATCGATAGGCGCGTTCACAAGGTCCGACACGAGACGCAGGTCGAGCGAGTAGTTCACTGTAACCGTATCCGTAAGCACGGGCGGATCCAGGGTGACTTCATCAAAGCCATATTGCGTGGGATTGTTGGCAATAATAATTGCAGCAAGAATTTCCGGCACATAATTTTTGGTTTCACCGGGTAGATTATTGCGCTTGTAGAGCTCCCAGAAATCTGCGTAGCCTGTCTTCTGCACGGCTCGCTGCACGTTGCCCGCGCCCCAGTCATAAGCGGCCATGGCAAGGTACCAGTCTCCGAGCTGGTCGTAGAGAAACTTCATGTAACGCGCATAGGCACGAGTGGACTTCTCAGGATCGAAGCGCTCATCGACAAAGGTATTGCGTTCGAGCCCGTAATCGCCCACAGGCATGAACTGCCACATGCCGCCGGCGTGGGACTTGGGATTCAGCGCCCGCGGTTGGAAGCTGGATTCCGCAACGGCGAGATAGATGAGGTCCTGCGGCACACCTTCTTCCGCCATGACGCGCTGAATCATGGCGCGATAACGCCCGGCACGCTGAAAGGAGTGCAGCAGCGTGTTGTGGCCCTTGGTGGTATTGGCGAAGAAGTTGATGAAGGTGGCAACGTAATCGTTGACCATGAGCGGAAGGTCGGACTTCGTCGTTGCCAGCTGCGTCCTGGCCTTGGCGAGGATGTTGGGATCGACTGTGCCGAAGGTGATGTCACTGGCCACATCGGCGGGCGTAGGCTCAACGCGCGGGGCAAAGCCATTACCCTCTCGGAGAGCATCCATCTCCAGGCCGTTGATGTTATCGACAATGCGATTGAAGACAGCGTCGAGTGCGGGATCGCTCTTGATGTCGAAGCCGCTCGAGAGCATCAGGTCAACGGCATGATCGAACTCGATCTTGGCCTCTGCCAGATGGCCTTTGCGGTAATCGGCATCGCCGGCGGCGTAGGCGGCATTGACCTGCTGAATGAGCTGCTGAAGCTGCTGCTGGCGTTGGGCCTGCGGTGAGGCGGTCTGCTGCGCAATGCAAGGAATTACAAACAGAGATGCAAGCGTTGCAAAGGCCAGAGGCGCTTTGCGGACAGCAGGCAAAAAGATACATCCTGCGCCAAAAATCCTGCTCAAAAAAAACCCCTTCATGCGTCTCGGTACTGCGCGGCTCTTCCTCTGGAAATGCGGGATGACCCTTTGCCGATGATAATCTAAAGACTGGGGCTTTCGCGCCTGATCGGCCTGATTGCGCTCTTGTTTACCCTTCATGGAATCACGTTTCTTACGCAACTTCGCCATTATTGCCCACATCGACCACGGAAAGTCGACTCTCTCCGATCGTCTGCTTGAACTGACCGGCTCGCTGACCCAGCGCGAGATGCAGGCTCAGGTGCTGGATGCGATGGATCTGGAGCGCGAGCGCGGCATTACGATCAAAGCCCACGCCGTGCGCATGATGTACAAGGCGAAGGATGGACAGACATATCAGCTGAATCTGATTGACACGCCAGGGCACGTGGACTTCAGCTACGAAGTTTCACGCTCGCTGGCATCGTGTGAAGGCGCACTGCTGGTGGTGGATGCAAGCCAGGGCGTGGAAGCTCAGACGCTTGCGAATGCCTATCTGGCCATCCATCACGGGCTTGAAATCATTCCGGTAATCAACAAGATCGATCTGCCTTCCGCGGATATTTTGCGGACTCAGGAAGCAATTGAGCAGGCGGTTGGCCTGGATGCAACCGATGCGATTCCTGTAAGCGCCAAGACTGGCCTGGGTGTGGACGATGTGCTGGAAGCGATTGTGCACCGGCTTCCTGCGCCGACCGGCGATCCGAATGCCGCGCTGCAGGCGTTGATTTTCGATTCATGGTTTGACCCGTATCGCGGCGTGATCGTGCTGGTGCGCGTCATGCAGGGAACGATGCGTAAGGGGCAGCGGATTCGATTCATGTCCAACGGCAAAGTCTTCGACGTGGAATCCATGGGAGTCCTGACGCCCAAGCCCGTGGAGATCGGTCAGCTGAGCGCGGGCGAAGTCGGCTTTTTTGTGGCGACCATCAAGAACCTGGGCGATACGAAGATTGGCGACACCGTAACGGATGACGCCCAGCCAGCGCTGAACCAGTTGCCCGGCTTTGAAGAGATCAAGCCAATGGTCTTCTCCGGGCTATACACGGTGGATTCCCATGAGCACACGCTGCTCCGGGATGCTCTCGAAAAGCTTCGTTTGAATGATTCGTCCTTCTTCTTCGAGCCGGAGAGTTCAGCGGCGCTCGGATTTGGATTCCGCTGCGGCTTTCTGGGCCTGCTTCATATGGAGATCATCCAGGAGCGGCTGGAGCGGGAATACGAACTGGACCTGATTACGACGGCGCCAGGTGTGCGGTATCAGATCACGCTGACGGATGGAAGCGAAGTCGAGGTAGATAATCCTTCGCGCTGGCCGGAGCCTACCAATATCGAGAGCATCAAGGAGCCGGTGATCAAGGCGCAGATTCTCACGAATGAAGAGTATGTGGGCGGAATTCTGAAGCTGGTAGAAGAAAAGCGCGGCAGGCAACTCAACTTTGAGTACGCGACCCCGACGCGGGTGTTGTTGACTTACGAGCTGCCGCTGAATGAAATCGTGCTGGATTTCTATGACCGGTTGAAGTCTGTTTCGCGGGGGTACGCTTCGCTCGATTACCAGCTTGCCGGGTCGTGGGTCTCGCCGATGGTGAAGATGGACATTCTGGTTTCAGGCGAGCCGGTGGATGCGTTGTCCATTATCGTGCATCGGGATTTTGCCTATGAGCGCGGCAAGGCGCTTGTATCCAAGATGCGTGAGCTGATTCCGCGCCAGCAGTTCGAGGTGGCAATCCAGGCGGCAATCGGTGCAAAGATTGTGGCCCGCGAGTCGGTGAGCGCGTTAAGGAAGAATGTTCTGGCCAAGTGTTACGGCGGCGACATCTCGAGAAAGCGCAAATTGCTGGAAAAGCAAAAAGAAGGCAAGAAACGCATGAAGCGGATTGGGAAAGTGGACATCCCGCAGGAAGCGTTTCTGGCAGTGCTGCGAGTGGGCGAAGACCAGCAAAAATAGGGGTTTCTGGCGAACCACGATGCGCGTGCGCGTTACAAGTCGTTTATCTGCATCTGTGGAAAGCGTTCCGAAAGTGGGAATCTGCTCAAAGATGGTTGCAAATCGTAAGAGCGGCCTTAAGTCCGCCACTTTTATAAGATAAATAAAGACTTACGCGGATTAACAGAACTTCATACAACTTGGCAAGCAGAAATTTCGGAAAAATTTCGGGAAAGCCCAAATGCTTTTTCACACGTTTTCCACAGGACGGGCCTTGTGCTGGGGGTGCAAATTCCCCATAAATACCAAACCGGATCGGAGGCCTTGAAACTGCCTCAGATCCGGTTCTGTATCAGCCCTGAAAGGACCCTAAACTACTGCTTGGGCGCTGGCTTAGGAGTTGTGGGCTTTGGAGTGACGGGAGTAGTAGCCGCCGGCTGCGGAGGCGCCGAAACGCCGGATTTCACGTTGTAAGCCTCGACTACGGGGCGCGTGATGTCGGTGGTGTCGACGGTGTAGAGAACAGGCGAACTCTGGGGAGCGATATTCAGCACCAGGGTGTAGCCGTTTTTCTCTACATAATCCCGCATGACATCAAAGAACTTTTGCTCGACGCCCGCGAGGACTTCCTGGACTTCCTGCTGATACTGATTGCGAGCATCCTCGAAAGCGCGCTCCAGGGTCTTGCGCTTATCTTCAATCGCCTTGGCGCGAGAGGCACGCTCAGCGTCGGAGAGAGTGCTCCCCTGGGCCTGCAGTTGCTTGGCCTGGTTGTCCAACGCGTCGCCGTCGCTCTTGAGCTGCTGCTGCTTTGGGTCCCACTTTTTCTGCAGGTCAATGTACTTGCGCTGGAACTCATTGGTTCTGCTGATGGCAACTTCAAAAGCGATGACAGCAATCTTTGTAGAGCCAGTGGGAGTTGCTGTGGAGCCAGTGCCTGGCGCGCTGTGAAGGGGAGCGGCGGGCGTCTGGGCCGTGCAGGCAAGAGACAAGCTGGATACCGCCAGCGCGGCAAGTGCGATCGTACGCTTCATTTCGGTTGAGAACTCCTTGGAGACTGCTGCTTGGACTCAGATCTGGATAACCGCGTAAGCGAAACCCCGGAAAGCCGATATGGCTTTCCGGGGTTTGAATTGAACCTGTTGCAGCGTTACTTGGCCGGCGGCGTCTTGGCTGCCGGACGAGGTGCGGTTGGGGTCGGAGCGTTGGGTGCCTGCGGCGGAGGCGCCGGCACACCGGACTTGACGTTGTAGGCGTCTACAACGGCCTTGGTAATGTCCACGGTATCGGCACGATAGAGCACCAGCGGAGCCTGCTGCTGATCCTGCGACTCGTCGATCACGAGCGTAAAGCCCTGCTGCTTGGAATAGCCCTGGAGAAGCTCATCCACCTTCTGCGCTACCTTGCCGAAGGTCTCCTGAATCGCCTGCTGATAATCATTCTGGGCATCTTCGGCCAGGCGCTGGGCCTGCTTCTTCTTCTCGTCGATGGTCTTGGCGCGGTTGGCGCGCTCCGCGTCGCTCAGGGTTGTGCCCTGGGTCTGGAGCTGCTTGGTGAGCGTGTCCACTTCCGTACCCAGCGACTGAAGCTGGTTGCGCTGCGGCTCAAACTTCTTCTGCACGTCACCGAAGTCGCGTTGAAACTCGTTGGTGGCCGTAACGGCGGTCTGGAAGGCGATAACGGCAACCTTGGCGGCTGCCGGAGCAGGGGCGGCGGCTGCGGTCTGGGCGGAAATGTTTCCAGCTGCTCCCACGGTAAGAGCGGCGCCAAAAACGGCTGCAATTGCGGATACACGCTTCATTCGAATCAAAAACTCCTTCTAACGTTCCTGCAGGTTGGACGCCGGAGCGCATAAAAGGCTCCGAACTGCCTCTGAAACGTGCTGGTCTTCAGGGAAGGCGATGCGTCAGATGGGACGCTTGCGGCAAAGACACAGACGGCACACAGCAAGAACTTCCTGATCGGATTATATGAGGCTGGACTAGGGTCGTCAAAGGGCGAACGGTTAATTTATCCCGCAAAAGGAGGCCTTCCCGGCCGAAAAATGACGAGCACCAGGGAAACGCCAGGACGCGACCAATTTCTTAATCTGGCTGTCACGCGGAGTGGGTCCGTCCCGTCAAATTCGTAATTTTCGTGTAATGAAAAGATAAAAACTTTCACAAATAACTGTTGCCCACCGTCATCCGAGTGAGGATAATGCCGTCCATGTCACGCACACGCTTTCGCCCCGAAACAGATGGATTCGCGTTCAAGAATTCCTGGACGTTCGATTCCACCGAGATTGCCACCTTAACCAATCTCGTTGCGGATGCGGTTGGCGCAATCGAGATTGTTCTCTCGCCTATCATTGCGGCTGCGCTGGGTCCGGTTCTGGCAGCAGAAGCGGGTGTGCCGTTTATTGGCCCATGGCTTGTCTACGAGACCATCAAGAAGGCCAACGATGCGATTGTGGATAAGATTGTCGGCGCAATTGACGCTAATCCATATGGGCTTTGCGGCGGAATGGCGTTTGCTTCTTCCGACTATTTTCTGAAAGGTTGGGTTGTGCCGCGCGGCAACGGTCCTGATGACCAGCCGCAACGCACCAGCGCCACCGGGACAGCCTTACGCGACTATATCTGGAGCCGGCTCATCAAGAGCATTGAGGATAACGTCGGAACCTTTCTGCAGTGGATGGCCGTGCTGCATTTTGACGGCGGCCCGGGCGGGACGTGGCTCAAGAATCATTCCGCGTCGCAACTGACTACCCTGAAAGCGCGCATCGACGCTGGGACTCCAGTGACGATTGGACTGATCGGCACGACATGGAACCCGCTGGATAATCACCAGGTGCTCTGTTACGGCTACGAACACAATACGGATGGCACCACTACGCTCTTTCTCTACGACAACAACGCGCCGGGCGTGGAATCCACAACAAAGCTGGATTTCAGCGGTTCCGAGCTGAGCGCCGTGGAGAGCGCTTCTTCTGCCAAACGTGGCCCTCTGCGCGGGTTTTTCTGCACCACCTATGGCTCCAAGACTCCTCCCCTGGCGGTGGTGCTTCGTTCCGGACTGACCATGACTCCGCCGCACACGGGCATTCATGAACCGGTTACGGCAAGCGCGACCGCTGCAAATGTGGGCTTCCACAATTCGCCTCAACTACAGCTGCTGCTCGCCGATAGCAACGGGACCACGGAGGCCGAGGAAGCAACGCCGTCATCCATTGCGGAAGGCGCAGCGCACGCATACGCGCCGCATATCAGCTTCAACACCCAGGGCGTTCACCATGTGAAGATTGTGGCGTATCTGGGGACATTCGCCGGGATCGCGATCACCAAACTACTGCCGCCGGAGAGCTCCAAGCAATCGGATACGGCCGATGTACTGGTCTTTTCCGATCGCGATATTCGCGTGACGGGACTGGGACAGTGCCAGGTCAGCAACACCGTGGGCGGTTCCATCATTCTCACTTGCGATACCTCGGATATGGGCTCGAATCCATCCTTTGCCTGGACCGTGACGGGCGCAACCGTGGTGAGCGGAGCCAATACCAATGGCTTTAACATTCAACTTCCAACCCAGGTGGGCGCGACGGTGGACGTGAAGGTAAAGGTGACGCTGCCGGACGGCGCTTACAGCACCGGTGAGTACTCCTTCCAGACCATCTCAGCGATGGCAGCCGGCTTTGAACAGATACTTTGCGAGGTGAGCCATATAATTTTCCGGGCGCCGTTCTGGTATGACCCCGGTTATCCGGATCCGGGCCCTGAAAAGGTGATCCAGGTCGATCCGGGCGATCTGGCTACCATTCGCGATGTCGCGACAAAACTGGTGAGCGTGGCAGATGCGGCCGCAAAGAGCAAAGAGCCGCTGCTCTTCGCTCCGGGGGTCAGGTCGAACGTAGCTGCAAGGGGAGTAACAACGATCCTCGATCCGATTTCGATCAAGCCTGTGGGAGGAATTTCGACGATAGCGGGTACGATCAAAAACTGATGCCAAAAAACTTCGGCCGGCGGAATACTTCCGCCGGCCGTTTTTATTTGCTCAAAGCAGGTTGTGTTGATCGCAATTAGAAGGTTGTTGAGACCGTCAGACGGAAGGTCTTGCGGGGCTCGCGGAAGAGGTTCTGTGCGCCGTAGCCTGCAAGAACTTCCTGGTAGGTGTAATCGCCTGCACCGCCCGGGGGGAACATATCGCGCGTGATGAGCTGCGCGGAGCAAGACATGTTCTTTCCGGTAGAGAGCACCGAATTGCAGTAGGGCCGCTCATAGAGGCGGAGCGGGTTATATGCATAGTAGAGCCGGAACGGCGCATTGATGATCGGCATGATAACCGAGATTTCGCCGCCCAGGGACATACGCGGAACGAAGTTGGTTCCGGCCACGGGATGAATGTCGCGGACAAAGCCGACCTCAGACCCCGGGATGCCGCCCTGGCAGGAGCCGTTGTTGTAGACCGGGCAGCCGTAGAGCGGGGCGGTGAGGGAGGCGAAGCCCTCGGGGCTCTGCTTGAGCTGGCCACGGTTGACGGCGGCGTCAATGCCGAAATCGTCGAAGAAGGAGAAGGTAACGGGTCCGGCGATGGGAATGCGGTATTCCGCATTCGCCGTCAGGCTGGTATCGCCGCCGACGGAGACGATTCCGTAAACCGGGATCGGAACCTGAATGCACTGGTTCAGCTGAGGGTTCGAAGGATCGCGCGGAACGCAGGAGCCATCCGGGTTGGTGAGCTGCACGTTCACACGGTTCGGGATGTAGCCGTAAGGCGTGGCGCCGCGAATGTCGAAGCCGCGCAGGTCAGCTTCGCCGCCCGTGTAGAAGCGGTTGTTGGGAGGAGCGACGTCTCCGCCAAAGCCCTGAACGTAGGACAGCTGCGCGCGTAACGCAAGAACGTTGCGTCCATCTGCGCGGGGCTGCAGATAGTGCATGGAACGATAGCTCTTGTAAGCAATCGCCGGCGAGAAGTAACGCAGGTTGCCGCCGATACCGGAGAACTGAAACGCCGCGGTGTATTCCTTGCCGGTGCGGGGCTTTTGAGGATTATTCACCGTGTTGTAGACATAGGTGAACGAAGCCGAGCTATTGACAATGCCGGTGAGCGCGTTGGACCCCTGAATGCCGGACCGGAAGCTGATGGTCTGGAAGTAGGTCTGCGAGGCGGTGCTGAACGCTGTGATATCGGAATCGGTGAGCGAATAGGTAAAGCCGAAGCGCTGGAAGTTATGCCGCTTGAGCGGATAACCGAAGGAGATATTGAAGCCCTTCGAGGATTGGTTGTAGTTCTGCGTAAGGGCCTGCTGCGCCGCGGTCAGGTTGGTGGAAAGACCCGTGGTGGCCTGGTAGTTCTTGGCGGCGTTGTAGTCCTGCTTGGTGTCAAAGACCTGGAAGCCGAAGTTCATCGGGCGATTTCTGAAGTAAGGCTGCGTGAAGCCGAAGAGGAACTGCCGGCTCACGTTGCCCAGGTTGCCCTGCAGGCTGAGTGTCTCGCCGAGACCGAGGAAGTTGTTGGTCTGGTAGTTGACACCGAGGAAGGCTCCGGAAAGGCCGCTGATGCCGCCATTGAGGCCAATGGAGTTCTTGCCTTTTTCCTTCACCTTGAGGAGCAGATCGACTGTGCCGGCTTCCGTATCCTGGTGCGCTTCCGAGTCCTGTTCGACCTTGAGCGGCTCGAAGTACTCCAGCTGATTGAGGCGCAGCAAGCTGTACTCCCAGAGATTGGAGTTATAGACCTGGCCTTCTTCCAGCATGAGCTCACGACGGATGACCTTATCGCGAGTGGTGGTGTTGCCCTGGAACTCGATGCGTGAGACATAAAAGGGCTTGCCTTCGTCGATGTCCACGGAGAACGAGACGGTGTGGTTGGTGTCATCGTACTTCGGCGTAGGAATGGCTCCGAAATTGATGTAGCCAAGCTGCCCGTAGGCCTTCTTGAGATTTTCAAGGCCCTTGCCGATGACGGTGGAGTTGAACCAGTCGCCGTCCTTGATGGCGAATGTGGCACGCAAGGCCTTGGTGTTGTTCACTGCCTTGTTACCGGTAAAGGTAATGGTGCCGAGCCGGTAGCGCGCGCCTTCTTCAATCGGCATAACGATATCGACGCGCTTGCCCTTGTTGGGCCGGAAAGTAAAGAGATTCAGGCCGCCCTGATCGCGAATCTGGGTGTGAGGCTCTTCCACAGCGGCGTTGGCATAGCCGCGGTCGCGATACGCCTGGCGAACGCGCTCGGAGTCTTCTTCCAGCTTGGAGGCGTCAAAGGTTTTGGCGAAAAGGTTCTCAAGGAAGATGGAGTACGGAATACCGACCGGCTTGAGATTGGCCATGGAACGGCGCAAGAGCAGCGAGCTGACGTGCGTGTTGCCGGTAAAGCGAATATTGCCGACTTTGACCGTTGGGCCTTCCTTGATATTGAAGTTGACCTGAACGGAGGCAGGGGGAATCATCTTGACTTCGGTCTTGATGGTGGCGAACTGGTGGCCGTGCTCGGCGAGCAGCTCGCGGATGACGGCTTCAGCGCGCTTGATCTTGGTGGGATCGTACTGGCTTTCCACCGAGAGCGAAACCTTGTCCTTCTTGAACCGATCGAGGATGTCGGAGTTCGAGACAGAGTTATTGCCCTTATAGTTGATCTCGCGGATCGTGGGCTTTTCCTGTACGTAAACGTTCAGAATGACGCCCTTCTCGGAGTCCTCGCGCTCAATGCGGAGGTTCTCAAAGTAGCCGGTGTTCCAGAGCGAGTTGAAATCGCGCTCAATGGAGACGGGGTCGTACTGGTCGCCGACGTGGGTAAAGAGACGCGCAAGGATGGTTTCCTTGGGGATGCGGCGGTTACCGATGACGCGGATCTGTTCGACAGCCTGGCTGGCAGTCTGCGCAAAGGCGACTCCAGCGGCAAATACGAGAAGAATAAGCGCGAGCAGCCGCGTCGTGAAGCGGCGCGATCCGCGGGTAGAAAAGGAGATGTGCCGGTTCTTCACCGAATGCGAGGCCGGGAAGGAAACCGGGCCCGAACCGTGCGGCGAGCACATGCCATCATCTTGCGTTCCTAAGTTCAATTTCACGGGAAAAATAAGCACACCCTCACTACGAAACAAAAATTCTGTCCGGCCGCAGGCGGAAAGACGATTATATTGGACTGCGGTCCCCCTGCCCAAACCACAGCGGAGGAATGACAAAGCCACCCCTTCCAGTCTACCGGAGCGAAATCGGCCAAAAGGGGTGGAATGCCCGCTCCGGCACGATGCGATGCTTACGGCTGCTGGCGATTAGACGCAGCGGGGGCAAACAGGGCATCGAAATTCTGATCGACCTCGGACTGCAAGCGATACATAATAGGTGTCGATGAAAGATGCCGGCTCGATTTACGAGTTCTCTGCCGACCTGCTGGACGGGCAGCCATTGAGCCTGGGATATTTTCGCGGCCGCGTGCTCCTGGTGGTCAATACTGCCTCACATTGTGGATTTACACCCCAATATGCGGCGTTGGAAGAGCTATACACGGAGTACAACGCCCGCGGATTTGAGGTGCTGGCCTTTCCCTGCAACCAGTTTGGCAAGCAGGAGCCCGGCGGCGCAGACGAGATTGCCCAGTTTTGCGAGCGGAATTATGGTGTGAGCTTTCCCGTCTTCGCAAAAATTGAGGTGAACGGTGCGGGGACGCATCCTCTCTACCAGTGGCTGAAGCGCAAGAAGCCCGGCCTGTTCGGAATAGGACGGATTCCCTGGAATTTCACCAAATTTTTGATTGGTCGAAGCGGGCAGGTAGTGAGCCGGCACGGCCCGAATGTCGAACCGGGGAAGCTGCGTGTGGAGATTGAGGAGCTGTTGGGCAGCAAGTAGGATGAGAGCGCGACCAGCCCATGGCAACGATCACCTCATCCCGGCTCTTCGAGCTCTTCCGGCTCTTTTTACGGCTCGGACTGACAGCTTTCGGCGGACCCGCTGCGCATATTGCGTTGATGGAACGCGAGACGGTTGAAAACCGGCAATGGCTCAGCCGCGAGGAGTTCCTGGACCTGGTGGGTGCCTGCAATCTGCTACCCGGACCCGGATCGACACAGGTGGCGCTCGCTCTGGGCTACAGACGGGCCGGATGGATGGGTCTGCTGACGGCTGGCGTCTGTTTCATTGGGCCCGCATCCCTGACTACGCTGGCGCTGGCGTGGGCTTACATTCGCTACGGTGCGCTGCCCCAGGTGCAGGGACTGCTTTATGGAGCCAAGCCTGTGATGGTGGCAATTGTGGCGGGAGCCATCTGGCGGCTGGGGTGGACGGCGCTGCGAAGATGGCAGATGGCCTTGCTGGGAGTGGCGTGCCTGGCAGCAGCTGCACTGGGCACGCCGCCTATTATGGTGCTGCTTGTCGCCGGCGTATTGACCATGCTGGCCGCGATGCAAATTCAGAAACCCCGCCAGATACAAGGCGCTGGGGTGTTTCTGCTGGCGGGCTCTGGCAGCACGGCGGCAACAGTATCCCTCACCTCCATCCTGCTGGTCTTTTTGAAGCTCGGCGTGGTGGTCTTCGGGTCAGGATACGTGCTGTTGGCCTTTCTGCAGGCCGACCTTGTCGACCGGCTGCACTGGGTGACACGTACGCAGCTGCTGGATGCCGTGACGGCAGGACAAATTACGCCGGGGCCGGTCTTTGCCACGGCCACGTTCCTCGGTTACCTGATTCATGGATGGCAGGGCGCGGCTGTTGCGACGGCGGGTATTTTTCTGCCCTCTTTCGGAATGGCAGCAGCCGTGGGCGCGCTTGCTCCGCGGATGCGGCGGTCCAGGCTGGCCGGAGCGTTCCTGGATGGCGTGAATGCCGCTGCGGTGGCGCTGATGGCGTCAGTAGCTTTAAGCCTGGGGCGTACAGCGCTGGTGGATACATGGACCTGCGCCATAGCGCTGGCCTGCGCGGCCTTGCTGATAGCGTGGCGCGTGAATGCGACATGGCTGATTCTGGGCGGTGCAGCAGCGGGTATGCTGCTGCAGGCAGTTCATCTGGGAAGAATTTAGCCGTCGAAGCGATAGGCACTGATGGCTGCACCCATCGGCTCATCCGAGAAAACGCGCGTTCCGGGTGCCTCTCCGCCCGCGCCGGCGGCTACCATCAGCGGAATCAGATGCTCTTCGCGCGGGTGAGCAAAGGCCGCATAGGGAGCCTGCGGCCAGGCGGAGAGCCGCGCTGAACGTTCGGCGGCAGGCTGCTCGACAGCTTCCGTAAGCCAGCGGTCAAAGGCGCGGGCGCGATCTTTAGTTTCCGGGTGCATGTAGGCGCGAAGATTGTGGAAGCTCATCCCGCTGCCAACGATCAGCACACCTTCATCGCGAAGCGGAGCAAGTGCGCGACCGGCTGCAATGTGAAGCGCCGGGTCAAGAGAAGACGCCAGCGACAGCGTGACGACGGGAATCACCGCCTGCGGGAAAGCGACCTTAAGCGGCACAAAGACGCCGTGATCGTAACCGCGGCCGGGATTCTCGGCGGCGGACAATCCTGCATCTTTGAGCAGAACGTGAACACGATGCGCAAGTTCAGGATAGCCCGGCGCGGGCCAGGTGAGCTTATAAGTGTGCTCCGGGAAACCGCTGTAATCGAAGATCAGCTCCGGATGGGCCGCCGTGCTAACCGTGAAGGCCGGTTCCTCCCAGTGACCGCTGATGACGAGAAGCGCACGCGGCATCGCAGGAAGTGTGGCGGCGATACCAGCGAGAAAACGTTCCGTCGCATGCCATGTATCCGCAGGGCCCCATGTCCAATCCATGAAAAAACATGGGCCCCCGCCGTGGGGCAGGAAAATCGAAGGCTGGCGGGGAGTTTTTGTGGACATGAGATTCCTTTCGGCAAGGTTCGGGGCGATGATTGTCGTTTTAACGACTATTTTTAAGATGCGCTGCGCCGGAGATGGATTCGCGGATTTCTACTCGATGGCAAAGACAGCGTAGACGGTAGCTTGTTCGCGCATGGTCTGCGGGCGGATTTCGAGAGGAGCCGCAGCGACCGGCGTTGATCCCTCCGCAGCAACCTCTACGCTGTCTGTTGCCAGAGTCGTGCCCATTCGGGCGAACAAAGGCACATTGGGCATTTGATTGCTCGCGTAAATCAATGCGCCGAGCTTGACGTGGAGGCCCTGGGACATTTCTTCGGCGACTTCGCGGGCTTTTATCAATGCGTTGGCAGCGGCTTTCGCCTGTAAAGATTTTCTGTCGGCGAGACGCCACTCGATATCGCCGCTCTGATTTGCGCCCGCAGCAATGGCCACTCGAATGACCTGTGCGGCGGCTGCGGGCGGAACAGAAATGGTCCATGACTGGTGGAACGTGAATTGCTTCTTGGCACGTTCTTCCGGAGGAGTTTTATCGTCGAAGCTCGTGTTGCGCTGCAGGCCCTGCCCTGCACTTTCGATGTTTTCGTCTTTCACCCCTGCCTTGCGCACGGCTTCCATGATTGCGCGTGAAAGCTTACCTCCGTCCGCGTAAGTGCCTTGCGAATCCGGTCCGAATATCTCAAAACCGACGGTGACTGCGGCAATGTCCGCTGTGGCGGTCGCTTCATCGGAAGTGCTAATTGCGATGGTCTTATTGTCGCGGTTGACCTGGATGGTCTGCGCGGAAGCGAATCCCGCGAATCCGGCGAGAAGCAGTAGAAACAGAATGGATTTTCTGACAGGTATCATCGTACCTTCCTCACGGAACAGGAGTGTCATTTCTTGGACAGGATGATTTTCTACTCGATAGCGAAGACAGCGTAAACGGCGGCTGTCTGGGTAACCTTCTGCGGCTCGATGGCGAGTGGTGGAGCGGCCTTCTGCTCTCCGACTATGCCTGCCGACATCGCCATCATCCGCGGGCGAATCCCGCCGCCGCCGCTCATCTCGTTCGTCACATAAATCAGATTGCCGAGCCGCACATTCATGCCTTTGGCCAGCACAGCGGCATTTTCACGCGAGCGCTCCGCGGCTTTGTCGAGTGCTTCCTTTGCGAGCGCCTTCTCATCCTTCACAGTCCACTCGATATCGCCGCTCGACGTGGCTCCGGCATTGACGGCGATGTCGAGAATCTCGGCGGCGCGCTCGGGCGAGACTCGGACCGTCCAGTTCTGTGTGAGCTTGTACTTGTGTTGTTTGCCGCTCCAGTCACGGTCCAGATACTGCCGCTCGCTGCGAATGTCGCTCTCCGCAACGCCGGCTTGTTTCACCGCGCTGATGATGGCATTTGAGGTGCGCGCCCCCTCAGCATAAGCAGCCTTCGCATCATTCGGCTGCGTGGAGAAGCCGATGTGGAGAATGGCAACTTCCGGCTCAACCGTGACGGTTTCCGTTGCAGAGACAGAGAGCGTGCGATTGGTGGAATCAATCTTGAACTGCGGCTGACCGGGCTGCTGCGCGGCAGTGATCCCCGTCAATCCGGCAAGCAAAAAGAGACAGCTGGCGACCTTGTGGAAGCGCGTCATAGTGAACCCCTACGGAACGAGAGACTAACATATTCCGCGATGACAGGCGGTTAAGTAATTGCGCGGTCGAGATGCGTATAACCACCATCGACAACGATCTGCTGGCCTGTGGTGTGGCCCGATTGCGTGGGCGAAAGGAGAAACACAGCCATGGCTGCAATTTCCGTGGGCTCTGTCATCCGATGGCCGAGCGGAACACGCTCCCCAACACGCTTGAGCGCGGCCTCGGGATCAGATTGCGTGCCGATCCACCGGCGATATTGCGGCGTGATCACTTCTGCGGGAACAATGCAGTTGACGCGAACGCCCAGAGGGGCCAGTTCGACGGCCCACTCACGCGTGAGTGCAAGCTGCGCGCCTTTGGCAGCGGCATAAGCGCTGGTGCCGCCCTGGCCGGTGAGCGCCACCTTGGAACTGATGTTGACAATCGACCCCTTGCTTTCTTTCAGCAGCGGAAAAGCATAGTGAGCCAGGGAGTAATAGTGGAGCAAATTCTGGCGCAGGCTCTCTGTAAAGCGGTCCGGACTGCCGTGCTCCAGGCTGATGCCGTCATTCGTGCCGGCATTGTTCACCAGCCCGTCAAGGCGGCCATAACGCTCCCGGATGTGTTCGATTGCGCGACGGCATTGCGCAGTGTCCGCCAGTTCGGCATCGATGAACTCACAGGCGTGGCCAGCCGCATCAAGCTCAGCACGAAGCTCACGGACATTCTGTGACGTACGGCCGAGGGAGACGACGCGGGCGCCCTCCGCAAGGCAGGCACGCGTAATGGCTGCGCCAATGCCGGATCCCCCGCCGGTAACGAGAATCAGATGTCCTTGAAGTCCGAGGTCCACAATCGCTCCTGAAGGGCTGTGTTTGCGATTCGCCTGCACCGGCACTTAGCGCAGATTCATGAAGCCGCCATCCATGTAGTAATCCTGGCCGGTGATGAAGCTTGCGTCATCGGAGGCAAGATAGAGCGCAAGCTTCGCAATCTCGTCCGGCGTGCCCATGCGCCCTATGGGTTGAGCCGCGGCCAGAACTTGCATCTGCTCGGCTTCATGGCCGGGGTAGTTCTTCGCGAGGTAGCCATCGACAAACGGCGTGTGCACGCGCGCCGGAGAGATGCAGTTGCAGCGAATACCGTGAGCAATGAAGTCGCGCGCAACAGAAAGCGTCATCGAGCGTACCGCACCCTTGGTCATGGAGTAAGCAAAACGGTCCGGAATCCCGGAGCTGCCCGCGATGGAGGCCATATTGACGATGACGCCGCGGCCCGCAGCCACCATAGGTTTGAGCGCAGCCTGCATCGCGAGGAAGGTTCCCCGGATGTTGACGTTGTAGAGGCGATCGAGATCAGCAGGCATGGTGCTGAGTACAGTGCCAATGTGCGCGATGCCGGCAGAGTTGACGAGCGTGTCTGCGTCCGCTCCCAGAAGCTGCGGAACCTGGGTGAATGCTTCCCCCACGCTTTCGGGATTCGAGACATCACAGCCGATGCCGGCAGCGATAGCGCCCGACGCGGTCGAGATGGATTGCGCAGCCTCCGAAGCTTTTTCCGCGTTGAGATCGACAAGCGCAATTGAAGCTCCGGCAGAAGCAAAGAGCCGGGCTATCGCTAGTCCGATTCCGCTGGCCGCGCCTGTGATGACAACACGCCTTCCCGCTAGACTGAACACTTGCACGCTCCTTGAGCCGTTTTGGATTCGATTTGTAGGCGCAACTCGATTGAGTTGTAAAGCGATGCTGGGGGGCATGTCAAATTCAAGCCGGCGAACGGGATGCAAACTGACATGCCGCGCCGAAACACGGTAGACTGCCTTCGGCGGCCTGCATGTGCACCTCCCGCACATTCCACTGAGGAGAAGTTTTGAAACCGATCACCATTACAGGGATTCGCATTGTCGATCTGCGCTTTCCCACCTCGCGCGAGCAGATTGGCTCCGATGCGGTAAATACCGATCCCGATTATTCCGCTGCATATTGCGTACTCCAGACGGATTCAGAGTTTGAGGGCCACGGTCTGACCTTTACGCTGGGGCGCGGCACGGAGCTTGTAACCGCGGCTCTCCGGCATCTCTCCCACTTTGTGATCGGGCGGACGCTGGATTCCATTACGGCGAACCTGAATGGTTTTTACCGCACGCTGGTAGGCGATACGCAGTTCCGCTGGCTGGGGCCGGAGAAGGGCGTGATTCACCTGGCCGTGGCCGCAATGTTAAATGCGGTGTGGGATTTGTATGCCAAAGCCGAGGGCAAGCCTGTCTGGCGGCTGCTGGCGGATATGACGCCGGAGCAGATTGTCGCGGCAATTGATTTTCGCTACATTGCCGATGCACTTTCGCCTGAAGAGGCGCTGGAGATTCTGCGAAAAGCAAAGCATGGGCAGGCGGAACGAATTGCGTTTCTTGAAGAGCAAGGCTATCCGGCGTATACAACCTCCGTAGGCTGGTTCGGTTACAGCGAAGAAAAGATTCGCAGGCTGTGCCATGAAGCGCTGGCGGAGGGGTGGACTCACTTCAAGCTCAAAGTGGGCGGCGAGCCGGAGGACGACCTGCGCCGCGGACGGATTGTGCGCGAGGAGATTGGGCCAGGGAACCGCATGATGGTGGACGCCAACCAGAAGTGGGGCGTGGAAGAGGCAATTCGCCGCACGCGTCAGTTGAGCGAGCTGAATCCGTGGTGGATGGAAGAGCCGACGAGTCCCGACGACATTCTCGGGCACGCGCGCATCCGGCGCGAAGCCGCCCCGGTGCGCATTGCTACAGGCGAGCACTGCCACAATGCAGTGATGTTCAAGCAGTTGCTTCAGGCAGGTGCGATTGATGTATGCCAGATTGACAGCTGCCGCGTGGCAGGCATCAACGAAAATCTGGCAATTCTGCTCATGGCCGCGAAATTCGGCGTGCCAGTGTGCCCGCATGCAGGCGGCGTGGGCCTGTGCGAGTTCGTGCAGCATCTGGCGATCTTTGATTACCTGGGCGTATCCGCGACGCTCGAAAATCGCGTGCTGGAATTTGTAGATCATCTGCATGAGCATTTTGTGCATCCGGTGGTGGTTCGCAAGGGGCGTTACATGCTGCCGAAAGCGGCGGGATACAGCGGTGAAGTCTTAACGGAGTCGCTGGAGCGGTTTGCATTTCCCGATGGCGAGGTGTGGAAAGGAGAGGCGAGTGAAGCTGGTCACATTTCGGCATAACGGCAAGGTGCGCAGTGGACTGCTTGAAGGGGAAAGCATTAAGCCGCTGGCAGACACAGGCAGCGATGATGCATTGGCGTTCATTGCAAGCGGCGGAGCGGAAGCGAACTTCGATACGCCTGCGATTGCACTGAAGGAAGTAGTGCTGCTTGCGCCGTTGCTGCATCCGCCGCGGATATTCGGCATTGGACTCAACTACCAGGAGCATGCGGTGGAATCGAAGATGGCGGTGCAGGCCGTGCCTACGGTGTTTATGAAGCTGCCGTCGTCCATCTGCGGGCCGGATGCCGATGTGGTGCTGCCTGCGAATGCAACGCAGACAGATTATGAAGCGGAGCTGGGCGTAGTGATTGGCAGGCCCGGCTTTCGCATTCAGCCGGAGGACTGGGAGCAGCATGTCTTCGGCTACACAATCGTGAATGATGTGAGCGCGCGCGATGTGCAGCTTGCCACATCGCAGTGGACGCTGGGCAAGAGCTTCCCCACATTTACGCCGATGGGACCGGTGATTGTAACGCGCGATGAGATTGCCGATCCTCATGCCCTGGGCATCAAGCTCACGCTGAGCGGTGAGGTAATGCAGAACGCGAATACGCGCGATCTGATCTTTCGCATTCCGCAGTTGATTGCTTACATATCGAGCATTACGCCGCTTGAAGCGGGCGACATCATCAGCACCGGTACGCCGCCGGGTGTCGGCCTGGGCCGCACGCCGCAACGCTGGCTGCGCAATGGCGAAGAGATGATCATCGAGATTGAAGGCATTGGCGCGCTACGGAACCGGACTCGCAACGAGTAAGGAGCAGAAAAAATATGCTTCGCACAGGAATTTTGAATCCCAGGATCAACTCGCTGCTGAGCCGCGTGCGGCATACCAATACGCTCGTGATTGCGGATAGAGGCTTTCCTTTCTGGCCGCAGATTGAAACCGTCGACATTACGCTGATAGACGATGTGCCGACAGTGCTGCAGGTGCTGGAAGCCCTTGCGCCGAACTTCATTATTGGCAGGGCGTGGATGGCCGCTGAGTTCCGCGAGCACAACCCGCCAGAGCTGGTGCAAAGCTTCGCAAACCTTCTGCCCTCCATCGAATTTGAGCCGCATGTGGAGTTCAAGCTGCGTGTGCCCAGTGCGATTGGGCTCATTCGCACTGCGGGTACGGCGCAATACTCGAATGTCATCCTGGAATCTGCCTGAGCGCGGAACGCATGACTTCCTCAGTCCGTAAAATCGATGCCCATCATCACCTCTGGCATTACACGTTAGAGGAGTATGGCTGGATCAGCGAAGAGATGAAGCCGCTGCAGCGCGATTTCCTCCCGGAAGACCTGCGGAATGCCATGCATTCCGCGCATGTAACTGCTGCGATTGCAGTGCAGGCCCGCCAGACTATCGAAGAAACGGAATGGCTGCTGGCATGTGCGGACCGCACGCCGGAGATCGCAGCGGTGGTGGGCTGGCTGCCGCTCAAGGCAGACGATCTTTCAAGCCTTCTCGATACAGTGAGCGCACCGCACCTCGCCGGCCTCAGGCACGTTGTGCAGGCCGAGCCCGAAGGCTTCCTGGATGACCCGCAATTCAATCGCGGCGTGGAGCAGTTATTATCGCGCCGGCTCACTTATGATGTGCTCATCTACGAGCGCCAGCTTCCTGAGGCGATTCGCTTTGTCGACAGGCATCCGCTCCAGCCATTTGTGCTCGATCATGCGGCTAAACCTCGCATTGCAGCGGGAGAGCTGGAGCCGTGGGCGACACACATCCACCAGTTGGCTCGGCGTCCGAATATCTGTTGTAAACTCTCCGGCCTGGTGACAGAGGCGCAGTGGAACTCGTGGAATCTCGACACATTAAGACCCTATCTGGACCTATGCGTGGAAGCTTTCGGCACAGATCGCCTGCTTGCAGGATCAGACTGGCCCGTCTGCCTGGTGGCATCTTCGTATGCGGACTGGTGGGCGGTACTCGAGGAGTACTTCGCGGCCTTCAGTGCAAATGAAAGAGAAAAAATCTTTGGCGCAAATGCAGCAGCGTTCTATCATCTTTCTACTGCAAGTTAGCGATGGACCGGGCCCGATACTCCACAACTGCTGTCTTCCATTTCGCGTTATTTGCCTATGGCATTCGCATCATCGTTTAGGCGCAGCCTGATTGCCTTCCACCTTCACACTAACTGGCGAGGCCATGGGCGCAGCAATCGAATTCCGGAATCTCTTTGTGGCTACGCGGCAGGGAAGGTTACTGCTGGAAGGCATCTCGCTCGCGCTTGAGGCCGGAACCACAACCGCGATTCTTGGCCGCAGCGGCTCTGGCAAGACCACTCTGCTGCGCACGGTCAATCGCATGGTAGAGGCGAGCGGCGGCGACGTGTTGGTGCATGGCAGAAGCACCCGTCAGACAGACTTGATCGCCCTGCGGCGCGGCATTGGCTATGTGATTCAGGAATCAGGTTTATTTCCGCACTTTACAGTCGAACGCAACGTGGGCCTTGTTCTTGAGGCTCAAGGATGCGCGCAGGAAGAACGCCTTCAGCGTAGTCATGCATTGCTTCAGGCAGTCGGGCTCGATCCGGCCATCTTTGCGCGCCGCTATCCGCATCAGCTTTCAGGCGGGCAGCGCCAGCGCGTAGGCTTGGCGCGCGCCCTGGCAGCCGAGCCAAAGGTGCTGCTGATGGATGAGCCTTTCGGCGCGCTGGATCCGCTCACCCGCGCGGAGATGCAGGAGATGATGCGCAATCTGCTGATGCGCATGCAGAAGACGGTCGTCCTGGTGACGCACGATCTCGATGAGGCTTTGTATCTGGCGAATCGCATTGTTCTCATGAAGGGCGGCAAGGTAATTGCCGATCTTCGTTCGGAAGCATTTATGCAATCCGCCGTACCTGAGGTGCAGGCATATTTGAGCGCCTTCCATCGCGGAGAAAACAGCGCTGTTCGCGGGGGAAGGGAATGAGTTCCTCTTTCTTGCAGCAAAACGGCGCAACCATCGCCACGCTTACCATCGAGCATCTATGGCTCACCGCCGCGGCCATGCTCTTTGCCACGGCCATCGCTGTGCCGGTGGGCATATGGTTGACGCGCTCGCCCGGGTGGGCGCGGTTTGTCATTGGAATGGCAAATATTCTGCAGACCATTCCTTCGCTCGCCATGTTCGGATTTCTTTTGCCGCTGCCCTGGCTTGGCGAACGCGCCGCGCGCATCGCTATCGTGGCGCTTACCGCCTACGCTCTGTTACCCATTCTTCGCAACACGTACGCAGGCATTCGCAGCATTGATCCCGCGGTGATGGATGTGGCCCGCGCCATGGGACTGACCGGCACGCAGCGGCTCTTCAAAGTAGAGTTGCCGCTGGCAGCATCCTTCATCCTTGCAGGCCTGCGCACCGCTACGGTCACATGCATCGGCATTGCAACCATTGCGGCTGCCGTGGGCGCTGGGGGACTGGGCGAGTTGATCTTTCGCGGCGTGGCTTCGGTCGATAATCGGCTGGTTCTTGCAGGGGCCATTCCTGCCGCCGGGCTCGCAATCCTCGCCGATGCCGCCCTCGGTCTGTTGGAACTCAAGCTGAAGGTTCCCGAACGATGAGGCGAGTACTCGCCATCTTCGCCGCTGCTGCCACGGTCTGTATCTTCATCTCCGGTTGTGAGCCGCCGCGCGCAGATCATCCTGTGATTGGCGCAAAGAACTTCACTGAGCAGGTTGTCCTCGGCGAGTTGCTGGCGCAGGAGATCGAGGCCAGGTCCAATCTCAAAGTCGAGCGCCGCTTTTATCTCGCGGGAAGTTACATCTGCCATCAGGCACTCGTCTCAGGGCGCATTGATGCGTATGTGGAGTACACCGGCACCGCGCTGACAGCCATCCTGAAGCAGCCATTGGATCGAGATCCGCAGAGTGTTTTGAATACAGTCCGCACTCTGTATGCGTCCCGTTACGCGGTCACGGCTGCAGAACCCCTCGGATTTGAAAACACGTTTGCGATGGTGATTCGCGGGGACGATGCCCGGCGGCTGCATCTTGCCACCCTCAGTCAGGCTGCGCAGTACACACCGCAGTGGCGCCTGGGTGTTGGGTATGAGTTTGAGCAGCGGCCCGATGGTTTACCGGGTTTGAGTCAGACCTATGGACTTAAATTCGCCGCGCCGCCGCGAACGATGGACCTGGGATTGTTGTATCGCGCGCTGAACGAGCGCCAGGTGGACATGATTGCCGGCAACTCGACGGATGGGCCCATTCGGGCCTTTGGGTTGACGGCTCTGGAAGACGACCGTCACTATTTTCCGCCCTATCAGGCTGTTCCACTCGTACGGCAAGACGCACTGCGCCGCTGGCCGCAGATTCAAAGTGCGCTGGATGCCTTGGCCGGCAAAATTAGCGCAGCCGACATGCGCGCCATGAATGAAGCCATCGACGGGGATCACAGAGATCCATCGGATGTGGTGCGTGAGTTCCGGACAAAACGAGGGCTGTAATTAAACCTCGATGACCGCCTTGGAAAGATTGCGCGGTTTGTCGACATCCACTCCATGCTCAAGCGCCATGAAGTAGCTGAAAAGCTGCAGTGGAATCACTTCGACAATGGGCAGCAGGTACTCACCGGTCGGCTCCACCTCAATCACATCCGTAGCCAGCGATGCAATGCGTTCGTCGCCCGTGTTGGCAATCGCAATCACGCGCGCGCCCTGCTTCTTCATATCTTCCAGCAGTTGCACGGTCTTTTCATAACGCAGAACCGAATCCTCAAGGCCGCTGTCAAACGTCGCCAGCGCAACGAGCGGAACCTGCTCGCCCACCAGCGCGTTTGGCCCATGCTTCAGCTCGCCCGCGGGGTATCCCTCGGCGTGCACATAGCTGGACTCTTTCATTTTGAGCGCGCCTTCCCGTGCAATCGCATAGTGGATACCGCGTCCGAGGTAGAGGAAGGTATTGGCATCAGCATACTTGCGGGCCAATGTTCTAGCCGCATCACGCCAGCCATCCAGTTGACGGGCAATCTGCTCCGGCAAAGCACGCAACGCTCGAATGCTGAAAGAAATTTGTGCAGCATCCATCACGCCAAGCCGTTCGGCCTCGTAAAGCGCCAGCAGATAGAGTGCCGTCAACTGCCCGGTGAAGCTTTTCGTTGCAGGAATAGCCAGCTCTTTGCCTGCGGCAAGCGGCATGGCCGCGGCAGCCTCACGCAGCATGGAGCTGCCGGGAACATTGGCAATCGCTAAAGTCGGCTCTCCGGCCTCACGTGCCAGCCGCAGAGCAGCAAGCGTGTCCGATGTCTCGCCGGACTGCGAGATCACCAGCACGGAAGGCCGCCGCGGGTTGGCCGTCGCGCGCGTGCCCCATTCGCTGGCATACTCCACATCCACGGCCAGTCCGCAAAGATCTTCCAGCAGTATCTCTGCGGCCAGGCCTGCATGACGGCTCGACCCTGAGGCGGCAATGAGAACCTCGCCCCGCGGATTCAGCCATTGAGAGATTCCCTCAAACGCCTCTGTCTTGAGCTTATCGCCCTCAAGGTACAGATCAAGCGTGCGCCCGATGGCTTCGGGCTGTTCGTAAATCTCGCGCAACATGGCATGGGGGAAGTCGCTCATCGTACTCTCACAGCGGCAGTAGCCTCTCTTGATTTTACCGGCTTGGCCCTCCCCATTCTCCTCACGCGGCCAATGTATGAATTGCGCCAACCAGCTTGTCCAGATCGGCCAAAGAGGTATACACATGCGGCGTAACCCGCACGCAGCTGATGTTCTCCCACACAATGCCCACAGTGTGAATCTTGTACTGATTGAAAAGCGCATTGTCCAGCTGCGACGGCGTCATACCATCGATGCTGACGCCGCAGATGGCGCAGGAATAGCGCGCATCGAGCGACGTATGCAGCTTCACCTTCGGATTCGAGCGCACCTGGCCGGCCCAGTAGTTCTTGAGATAGCGAATGCGCTCTTCCTTGCGTTTCGGCCCAATGCCCATGTGGAAGTTGATGGCTTCCCCTATGCCCTGTTCCAGCGGAAAGCTGCGTGTGCCAAGGCTTTCGAATTTACGAATATCCGCGCTGTGCGGATGATCGTTGCAGGTCAGCGGGTATGTCTTCTCGATCTTGTCTTTGCGAATCCACAACATTCCTGTGCCAATGGGTGCGGAAAGAAACTTGTGCAGGCTGGTCCCGAAGTAATCGCAGCCAAGCTCGGGAACCTTGAAGTCCATCAGCCCAAAGGAGTGCGCGCCATCGCACAGCACTTCAATGCCGCGCGAATGTGCCATGGCACTGATCTTTGCCACCGGCATTGTCTGCCCCACCCAGTTGACCATGTGCGTAACATGAATGAGCCTGGTACGCGGCGTAATGGCCTGCTCGTACGCTTTGACAATCACCTCGTCATCTTCGATCGGAAAATCGAAGCTCAGCTGCTTATAAACGATCCCGTCTCGCATGGCCCGCTGCCGGTAGGCATTGATCATGTTCGGATAATCCTGCTTCGTGCCGATCACTTCATCGCCGGCCTTCAGGTCGATTCCGTAAATAACAGTGTTGAGCGCCTCGGTCGAGTTGCGATTGATAGCAATCTCGTTCGGGTCGGCTCCAGCCAGATGCGCCAGCTTCTCTCGCAGCGGCTCACGGCCCTGATCCATAATCCGCCACATGTAGTACGACGGTCCTTCGTTGGCAAGCTGGTTGTAGCGCTCAACAGCCTGCTGCACCACCACAGGCGCGGGAGAAACGCCGCCATTGTTGAGATTGATCAGGTTCGGGTCCACCGAATAAGCCCGCTGAATCACGCTCCAGTAGTCTTCATTCTGCGCAACGTCCGTGGCGTTCAGGCCGTTTACAGCAGAAGAAGCGGCAGCCCATTCCGCTGCGTGCGCTTGTAGAAAGAGGCTGCTCGAAGAAAACGCACCTGCCAGTGCGGCGGTGCTGCGAAGAAAGGAGCGGCGGCTGCGGGTGGTCATATTTCAGACTGTAGGCGCATGCCGCCACGGAATTCCAGAAAAATCTTACGGTCGTCCCGTAAGCTGCCGAATCAACTCCGCCTCATGCTGCCGGTAAGGCTTCCCATCGGCGTAAAACACGTCGTGAAACCAGATCACCGGCTGAATCAAAACATACGGCCGCTGCCACGAGTCCCAGGGCAGATTCGTCTGGCTCTTGCCCACCACCAGTCCCCAGTTGATGGCCGCTACGTGATGCTCCTTCGCAATGGGAAGCACGGTATCAAAGGTGCTGCCCGCGCCGCGCGCCATGTATTCCGTGCAGATCAATGGCCGGTGGAACTGCTCCAGCGCTTTCACGTGTGCTTCGAAATCCTCCGGCCAGCCATAGTTGTGAAAGCTGATCACATCCGACTGCTCAATCTGCGTACGCGACATCGCCGACATCTTGTCCAGCGAACTCCAGTCGCCCTGCCAGATGCCGCTCGTCAGCGGTTGGCGCGGGTGCGCGCTGCGCGCCCATGCGAACGCCTGCGGCAGAAGTGCCCGCACCAGCTCTTCCTTCGAATGGCCCTCGGTCTTGCCATAGGAGCTGTCATTGCCATTGTCCGGCTCATTCCATATATCCCATGCCAGCACGCGGTCGTCGTTTGCAAACGCACCCACCACGCCTTTTACATATTTCTCCAGGCGCGGATACTGTGCCGGATCGCGCAGGATGTCGTTACCCGGCGCCTGCACCCAGCCGGAGTTATGCACGCCGGGAATCGGCGGATGCTGCGGGCCCAGCTTCGGATTGGGGTCCCAGCACGAATCAAAGAGCACAAAGACCGGTCGGATGTGATGCCTCGCAGCAATGGTCAGAAACGTATCCATGCGCTTTTTGAACCCCGCCGGGTCCTGCTCCCATAGCAGATTGTGCAGAAAGACCCGCATCGTATTCATGCCGATGCCCTCGGCCCAGCCAAGCTCGCGGTCAATCGTCGGCGCATCAAAGGTGTCGGCCTGCCACATCTCCAGCTCGTTGATCGCCGTAGAGGGCAGAAAGTTTGCGCCAACCAGCCACGGCTGCTTCGCATACCAGGCGTTGGCCTGCTCCTCGCTCCATCGTGCCGAATTTGCGCTCCCCTGCGCCATCGCACCGTGCGCCAACACCGCACACACCATGAATCCGAGACAAACCGCCCAACCCAGCCGCACTGCAAAAGCCCTCATGCCGTCCTCCAATGTAAACGTTCTCAACGCACCAGCATACCTGTTTTGGACAACATTCTCATACCTCGGCATGTGCACATAGCTCGCTATGGCACCGGCACAAGCAGTGTTTTGCTGATCACCGTCGTCAAGCCGTCCAGAATCGACAAATGAATTGCTTCCACAGGCTCGCCTTCCAGCCAAAGCGCCTCGGCCGCCATCCACGCGCTTTCCCGCGCCGCCGCCAGATTCCACGCCGCAATGGTGTCTTCCAGATGGGTCACCTCGGGCAGCGCGTCCCCAGGTAATCTCACCGCCAGCGTCTCTTTTGCCGTTTCCAGCAAGCCATCCATGGGCGCATTGAGCGATGTGTAATCCACATACTGTGGCGTTCCGTGCCGTGGCGTGATATTCGTGCTGCGGCAGGTTTGTACAATCGCCTGCGGCAAATCGTGATTGATATGTGCATTCATACCAGCCAGGGCAAATTGGATCCGCGCAATCTGAGCGTCGTTGCGCAGAGCAAATACAGCCGACCAGCAGCCCGGACAATCCGCCCCACTCAGATAGCTGCCGAGCGCATCAAAGTAGTACGTCGCAAACGTTACATCCAGCGCCGTCAGCCAAGCCGGATCGCTGAATCCTCCCGCCGCAACCCCTTGCTCCACCGCCTGCGTCACCTGCATGTACAACCAGTTGAACCACTTCAAGCCGTCGTCTGCCGCGCAGGTAGAGTCAATGGCCTTCATTACGCTCAGAACATCTGCAATCGACCGTGGCGTCGTCTGTAACGCTGCTTCCAGGGCCGCGTCATAAGGAAACATTCTTCCTGCTCTCTTGCTCAGCATCCTCTATGGGAGTAGAAACTCAGCTACGAGTGTAATCGCGAATCCGGCAGGGAACGCCCCATCCAATCCGCGGCAGGATTACACTATTCGCGACGGCCCCTATGATTCTGGATCTGGCCAAAGCGATCTCGTTCTTTCTCTGCATTGTCAGCCTGTACCACGCGGCCATTCACACGTTTTTTCTTCCCGGCACACATTGGCGTGAGCGGCTCGTCTTTGCGCTGGCGAGGCTGGCCTTTGCAGCCTGCATCTGCCTGCTCAGCGGATTGCTTTTTCTCGTGCCCGTTCGCACCAATCCAGACCGCGATCTGACTCTCTCGCACACGCCGCCGGTGCGGCTCTATCTTTGGTCGCTTGCTGCCATGGGCGCGCTTTTTCTGCTCAGCTGGTTTTTGACCGACCTGGCCCAGCAGAGCGGGCAATTCATTACCCTGCGCAACCTCGAACGATTCTGACCTCAAAAATACAGCGGCCCAGCCGAAGCCAGACCGCCGTTTAACGCCGATTACTCCCGCCTTACTCCTGGCCGGTTTCTGCCTCTCTCTCAATTGCCGGCAGCACCGCGCGGATGGACTCAAGCACCGCTTTGGCTGCCAGCCTCCGTCCTGCGGCGGCCAGTTGCGGAGCGGCGGCCGAGGAGCCTGCCGTCACAAGCGAAGAGCGTACGAGAGCCACCGTCAGCGGGCCCCACGCATCCACCGGGTGCGGAACACCGTTGATGATGATCGATCCGCAGTCATCCACGGCCACTCCGCCAATCACCGCGCCAAAGCTCGCGTCCGTATGTTTTGGCGGACGCACCGGCATACCGCCTTTGCTCTCATACACGGTGATGGACAGCATCTTTGCGCCTGCCGGAGCATTGAGTTTTGCTAGAGAGGACGTTTGAGCGCTGCAGGAGCGGCTCTTACAGAACGTTTCTGTCACGGAATTAAAATCGTGTGGCATGGTGATCCCTTAAAAAATTCGGAATACCTGCTAGTTGCGCAATCCCCGAAAAGATTGCTTCTCATCGCGCACGCGTGCAGGCTCTCTCATCCGGATGGTGATCGAAAGACAGCCTGCGTATCGAAATCATTGCGAAATTATGCTTCTACTGCGGAATTGCGGTGGTTCAAGGCTGTTTTGTGGCCGGCGAGGCTGGATATGTCTGATTCGTATCCGGCCGCTCCGGCTTTGTGCCTTTAATTCCCATGCGCTTGAAGTCGAGGCTGAACTTCGGTGCCTCGCGCGTGCCTTTAATCGTGATGGGCACCAGTGTTCCCGCGCCGTCTTTCTTGAAGAATCTGTCAGCGGGCTTCAGCAGCAGTCCCTTCCAGCCCCCCAGCATCTGCGAGACTGTGGCGTCCATCCGGGCACTCCCGTCAAAATCGAGAGTGCCGTCGAGCCAATAGCTGCCTTTCAGTTGAATGTCCGCGCCGGGAACCAGATATTCCAGTTGGGGCAGCGCAATCGCGGCATTCGCCATGTGAAACGTGCCCTTCATTTCGGATCGCACCTGCGTCGGGTCGGCCGTCTTCAGCTCGCCCGGCTTGCCCTGGCCGCGCAGGCTTAACTGCTCAATCTTGCCCTGAATGGCATCGCTCGTGAACCGCGCGCCGCTCAGATCAAACGTGCCATCCAGTTTCATCCTGTGCTCCACATGCTCATGTCCCGGCGGAATCAGCAGATGCGCCTTCGTGCTCACAATCCCCGTCAGCAAAGCCGTGCCATTCTTGCTCGTCAGCTTCAAAAAGTCTTCCATCTGCCCGTGCGGCACATTCACATCCAGATCGATGACGTGTCCGTCCATCACCACCTTGCCATTCTGGGCAGACGCCGCATCGCCGTTCGCGTCGAGCCGGATGCGGACCACTTTTCCCCATGTCTGAAACTGGGAGTGACCAAGCGTAGCGTCAACTTTGTCCAGCCACGTATCGCCATCCGTGCCATCCACACGCGCGTCGAAGCGAGTCATCAGCGGCATAGGCGTACCGAAGTGAACCAGCCTGAAATCCGGCACATTCGCTGTACCCGTAATCGCAATCGCGCGCAGTGTTCCCGAGAACTTTCCGTCTGAAGTAATCAGCCCGGCAATACCTTTGAAGACCCCCATATCGGCCTTGTCCATGTGATAGGTGCCATCGAGATCACTCATGCCCGGGTCTTGCGTTACCCATGGCCCAAAGTGTCCCTCCGCGTGCACCAGGCCCATCGGCTTGGGATTCAGCACATCGGCCACATAGCCCATCGCTCCGCCCGGCGTCACATGCGTGAGCGTCAAATGCGGAATGGGAAAATGCATCGGCATCTTTCCCGGCTTGTTCGTTTCAAGAACCAGGTCTGCGTCCTCGCAAACCACACGCTCTGCAACCATGGGAGGAAGCTTCTTTTTTGCTCCCGGCTCCGTCTTTGCTTCCGTTTCTGGCCCTGTGTTGGCAGTCACAACCGGAGTGGCCTTCACATCGGGCCCGTTGTCTGCCGCAGCTTGCTTCTTCTGCATGCCCGCCGAAGGTTTCGCCTCGGGCTCAGTCTTTTTCACACGCGGAGGCACGCGGATGTGCAGGCCTTTCAGCCGCACTTCGCCAATGTGTATCTCCCGGGTCTGATCCAGGCGCAGCGGCAGGTGAAAGCTGAATTCATTCAGAGAGATCAGTGGCTCTCCGCTGCCCGTCTCCGCACTCGTATCCAGCGCCTGCTCGCCATTCACCGGCTTCGGCGGCCAGATGCGCAGTCCCTGCCCCGCGGCCCACAAGCCCCACTCGCCTTTACGAATATTGTTGACTTGCACATGGAATTGATCGAGTTCCACGTGCGTGTGAAACCGCTGCTCCAGGCCCTGAACAATCCGCGCTCGCACATAGGGCTCAAACCGCCGCGCAACAATGCTCAGAGCCACACTGATGGCAACAACCACAACAACAAAAATGCCTGCAAGCCACACCAGCCACCTGTGCCTGCGAAAAAAGGATGGTTTTTTCTCGTCCAATACTGCGCCCCTGTGCGGCAATCCGCTTACGCTATTTGCTCAGATAATTAGATGCACGGTGCGGCTCACGGGAAAGTCTCTAAAAACCATTACATTCCGTCATCGGGGCTTCTTCTTTTTCGTTTTTGCAGCCATCCCCGCGCTGCTAATCTTCTCTTGAGGACAACTTCATTTTCAGGGACCCACCGTGCGCCGCATCTGTGTCGATATGGACGAAGTCATGGCCGATACTCTGGCCGAGCATCTCCGCCGCTATAACCATGAATTTGACGAAGCGCTCACCACCGAAGATCTGGCCGGAAAAAATCTATGGGAGATCACTCCCATGGACCGCCAGGAGCAACTTCGCGCTTTTCTGGATGCCGAGGATTTTTTTGCGGACCTGCCCTTGATGCCCGGTTCCCAGGAGGTTCTTCGCAGCCTCGTCCAGCGCTTTGAGGTATTCATCGCCACTGCGGCCATGTCCGTGCCCAACTCCTTCGCCGCCAAATACCACTGGCTGCAGCGTCATTTCTCCTTCATCCCGCCCACGCATTACGTCTTTTGCGGCAACAAAAATATCCTTCGCGCCGACTACCTCATCGACGATCTGCCGCGGAACCTGCAGCGCTTTGAAGGCCACGGACTTCTCTTCTCCGCGCCGCACAATCTCTCCGTCACGGGCTTTACTCGCGTAAATGACTGGCAGCAGGTCGCGGAGTTCTTCGCAAACATTCACGAATAGGGATTGTTTGGCCTTCGTAATAGTTGTGGATTCGCGGATCCTCGCAGCAAAGCGCCCGTACGGGGTTTCAATTGACGGAAAGGCGTTTCTGATTCATAATTTCGCCATTTAATTGTTCAGTTCAAACATGGGGAAAAACCGGTGAAATTAAACGGGAAAAAACTCCTTCTTTCAGTTGCATTCACTGCTGTTGCACTGCCCGCCGCAGCCAAAACACACAAGGAACAGTACAACCTTCCATGCACGACGCTATGGCCGGCAGTGAAAGATGTCCTGAAAAACTCCGGCAAATACGGAATTGTCGGCATCAGCAATGAGGAAATGACTTCCACCTATAACATTGGCGGCAATCTTACCGGCAAGCGCACGAACTCGCTTGTGTTGAACCCGAAAGACGGCGGCTGCGAGTTGCAGATTCAGACCGCGTACAGCGGCCTGGTGAACAATGACGAAGGGGATTTCAAGAAGCGGCTTGATGAGTCACTGGCCAAGATGGGCTCTACGCCCCCGGCTCAGACCCCACCCGCCGGCAGCGCCAAGCCCAACCATTGATGCCTGCAAACCAGGAATGCTGATCTGAAATTCAGCGCCCCGGCGGCATAGAGCCGCGAGGCACAGCCTGTGTCACCACAGGCTTCACCTGTGCTATGCCGCCCTGGTGCATCACCACAATCAGCGCGCTGGCAGGCTTGTCGCTCAGGCAAAGATAAGAGTGCGCCGCACCCGAATCGAAGTACACCGCATCGCCCGGCTCCAGCGAGGCGACATTCTCTCCCTGGCGCAGCTCCAGCTTCCCATCCAGAAGGTAGAGAAACTCGTAGCCCGGATGCACATGCGTGCGGATAGCCTCTTCCTGAGCCGCGGCTCCGTTCTCCACGGGCAAAAACTGGGCAAAGTAAGGATCCATCTGACGATCCGGCACCATGAAGCCAAGGCTCTCAAAGAAATATGCCGGATGATCCGCACCCGTCTGCGGCAGCCTCACTCGCTCCCGCTTGCGATGGACGCGAAAGAGCGGTTGAGGGTCATTTTCAAAAAAGTAAGCCAGGTCTTTTGAGAAGACCATCGCAATCCGCGCCAGGTTACGCAGTGTGGGAACCACACGCCCGGTCTCGAGCTGCGAAAGAAAGCTGGCCGAGAGGCCAGTCTGCCGCCCCAACTCTACCAGTCCCATCGATTTCTTCAGCCGCAGGCGCTTGATCCGCTCGCCGATACGTTTTTCTTCTATGAACCGCTCTGTGGTCTCTTCGCCAATCGGACCAGCATGAGCCACGCCGTCTTCTACTCTACTTGCCGCTTCCGTACTGGACATTGGCATCCTCCTGAAGCGTGCGTACCGCGGATCTGTTTCCCGCATCAAATTGTATTTCAATGCTACTCACGCCAGACAGCTGCGGCAACACAACCCCCGCAGGCACGGAAGGGAACTCAATGGCAGGTCGAATCCTTCTCAGCGGTGCATCCGGAATGCTGGGCACAGCGTTACGCAAATCATTCGCCTCTGAATTCGAGACGTTGCAGCTCGTCCGCCGTCAACCGAAAAACAACCTGGAAATTCAATGGCAACCGGAATCCGTGCCCGCATTTGCTGACGTACAAGTGCTGGAAGGTCTGACGGCAGTCATCCACTTGTCCGGAGCGAACCTGGCCGGCAAACGCTGGACGGAGGCGTATAAGAAGGAGCTGGTCGAAAGCCGCGTCCAATCCACGCAGGCCTTGTCGAAGGCGCTGGCATCGCTGAGCCGCAAGCCGCAGGTGTTGATTGTCGCCTCGGGAGCCGGTATTTACGGCAACCGTGGCGAGGAAGTGCTCGATGAATCCTCCGCGACAGGCACGGGCTTTCTTGCCGATCTCTGTCGCGCCTGGGAACAGGCTGCTGACCCAGCCGAACAAGCCGGCATCCGCGTGGTCCATCTGCGAACCGGCATGGTCGTTGCCCCCGATACCGGGTCCGGCGGCGCACTCGCCAAAATGCTGCCCATCTTCAAGCTCGGTCTCGGAGGCCCGCTCGGCAATGGCCACCAATGGATGAGCTGGATCGCTCTCCCCGATTACGTAGCAGCCGTTAGCTTCCTGGTCAGCGACGCAGGCCTCTCCGGCCCCGTCAACCTGGTCGCGCCCAATCCCGTTACCAGCGCGGAATTCGCAAGCGCACTGGGCCACGCCGTACACCGGCCCGCCGTCATGCCTGCTCCCGCATTCGCTTTGCGTCTTGCCATGGGAGAGATGGCCGATGAAGCCCTGCTAGCCAGCGCGCGCGTGATTCCCAAGCGCCTCCTCGACGCGGGCTTCACCTTCCGCGATCCCACCATCGACAAAGCTCTACGCGAAGCACTGGCGTAAATAAAAAAGGGACACTGTAAACCGTGTCCCTAGTCTCTCAGCAGACGATCTGATCTATCGCCGTCCCTGAATCGTCTTTCCCCCACCGCCGCCATTCCGCTTCGCAGCGCGTTTTGCGGCAAGTACTTGCAGCTCTTTCCCAATGCTCGAATTGTTAATCGACATCTGGATGATGAAGTTGATCAGGTTGCCCGTGCACCAGTAGAGCGCAAGGCCGGAAGGATAATGCCAAAGCGTAAATCCGAAGATCGCCGGCATCATGATCGCCATCATTCGCCGCTGCGCGGGGTCCATTCCAGGCGCGGGTGAAATCAGCTGCGTCACAAGCATCAGCGCGATAATCACGATCGGCAGAATGTGCAGCGGGTCCGGCGTGGAGAGATCCGTCAGCCAGCCCCAGTGCGCTTGTCGCAGCTCCACCGCATTCTGCAGCACGCGGAAGTACGCAAAGAACAGCGGCATCTGGATCAGTAGCGGCAAACAGCTGCCGTACATGTTGATGTTCTCTGTCTTATAGAGCGCCATCATCTCCTGGTTCATCTCGGCGCGCTTGGGGTCGGTCGCTTTCACGTTCGCGTACTTGCGCTTGATGGCGTCTATGCGTGGCTGAATCCGCTGCATCTTCAGTGAAGACTTCATCATGCTGATACGTGTCGGCAGCATGATCAGGTTGAAGATCGCAGTCAGCAGCACAATGTCCCATCCCCAGTTGGGAATGCCGTGCTCGTTCAGGAATCGCAGCGCCCAGAACAGCGGCGTCGCAATGATCGTCAGCCAGCCATACTGAATCAGCGAGCGCAAGCTGGGTCCGCTATCCTTGCCATCCGCGCCCGTTGCGCGAATGCCGGAAACCAGATCCACCTGCTTCGGACCTGCATAGAGCCGCAGCGACGTGTATCCGCTCGTATCTCCCATCGCCAGGCCAATCACATGCCCGGGCCGCTTTTCGCTATTCGGGTTCGCGGGATCGGAGAGAATATCCAGCGTATTGTGCAGCGTCACCATGGTCGAGCGCGCCGGCACATCCGGCAAAAACGCCGCTGCAAAATAAAGATCGCTTACCGCTGCAAACTCAAACGGCTGCGTCAGCGTTGCATTGCCGCTTATCTCAGGCTTCGACCAGAAAAGGAATCCGCCGCCAACCGCGCCAATCGAATCCGTCTTGTCGCCCACCGAGTATGTGATCTGTGAAGCCGCCGAAATCGGCACTCCACCGCGATCGGGCGGCTTCGGTCGGAACTCTTCCATGTCGCCGAGCCCCGCAGGCCACGTCAGCAGTGCCAGCACCGGCTGGCCGTTCCGCTTCACCTCGGTCTCGACATGGATCACATAGCTCGAATCGAACTTGAGGTTCTTGATGACGTCAAGACCATTCTGCTGGTAATGAAAGCTCAGAGTGCCCGGCGCGGTCAGCGTGCCTGCGGCGCCAGCCGAGCTCGTCACCTGGTAAAGCGCCGTATTCAACTGGCTCGTCAGCGCAGGCTCGTAGGTATAAAACGAAAGCGGCCTGCCAAACTTGTCGGAGGCTTCCTTCTGCACCAGATCCAGTTGCTGGCCCTGGCTGTCCTGGTAATGCTTGTCCAGCAGGTACCAGTGCTTCACCTGCGCGCCGCGATTCGTAAACACGATCTTGTAGTTCGCATTCTGAACCGTCGTCTCGCTCTCAGTTTCGGCTGTGATGCCGGGCGCGCCCGCCGCAGGCTGTGCAGAAGCAGCTGCCGGGCCTGCACCCGCAGCCGCGCTTTGCATCGGCGCACTTTGCTGCGTTTGCTGTTGCGTTTGCGCAGGCTGCTGCGGAGCCTGCGGCTTGGGCTTGTTAAAAAAGATCTGGTAGCCAAGGAAGATGGCAACAAAGAGGCTGGCCAGCGCAAGCATCGAACGCATATCGCCGCCGCCGCCGCCACCGCCGCCGGGGCCGCCCTGCGATTGAATATTGGGATTCTGAATTTCGGGCAAAGGATACGTCCTGTAAGTTCAAAAGCGCGGCTCAGGGCCGCTTCTTCTATGGTAAAGGTTCGTGAGGCAGGGGTCCCCGGCGACTTGTCTTTGTCGCTAAGGTTGGGTCGGCGTGTGAATGGGAATCAGTGTGGGAATGGGACAGAGGCACCGGATCAAATCCGCCTGCAGTAAATGGATGGCAACGAAGCAGCCGCCCCGCTCCCAGGGCCACGCCGCGCATCGCGCCATGCACCGCAATCGCTTCCGCTGCATACTCTGAGCACGTAGGCCGAAACTTGCACCCACCCACGCCCAGCGAGTGCAGCGCCGGGGAAAGCCAGCGCTTATAAAAACCGATTGCTGCAAGCAGTATGCGGGTCATCTTTGCCTGGCGCCTGCCGGCGGAACGCGCTGCGGACCAGGCTGCAATTGCGTTCCCGTACGGGCCAGCTCCTCTTGAGCCTGCAGCAGGATACGCACAACCTCAGCCTCAAGTTTCGCGAAATCCATCGTAAGCACGCTGCGGCGAGGATGAAGGATCAAATCGGCGTTGCCGGGAAGTAACTCCACATGCCGCCGCAGCACCTCGCGCATCCGCCGTTTAATGCGGTTACGCTCATGCGCCTTGCCCAGCACCTTGCCCGCCGTCAGCCCTACGCGCGGACCGGTAATTTCACCCGTCAGGCGAGGAGCCAGAAACCAGCTCATGGAAGCCGATTGCCGCTTGCGAGCTGCTGCAGCGTAAGCCTTCTGATAATCGGCATGCCTGCGCAGACGCACTCCCGTGAGAGAGCGTTTCGGCGGGGCCGCTTGCGGCTCGGGCTGCGGCTGAGTTGTCATGGAGTTCAGCACTGCCGGAGGGGGTTTTGCAGGCCGGCGATCTGCCGGCCCTTGGAAAAATTAGTCGCGGTAGCCGGCGCTCACTGCAACGCGCTTGCGGCCTGCTGCACGGCGGCGGCTAAGAACCGCTGCACCGCTCTTGGTCTTCATGCGCGCGCGAAAGCCGTGCTTCTTAACGCGGCGATGACGATTGGGTTGAAATGTGCGCTTGGGCATCGAAATGCGCTCCTGTTTCCTCTACTGAAGTCTTAGCCTTGACGGCAAGTATTGAGTATATCGAAAGTTGAGTTTGAAATCCAGTCCAATCGCCTTTTCACCCATCTCGCTCGCGCTGTTTCAGCTCCATGCAAAGGCAACCCCAACCCCTCTCCGCGTCTCCAATCGAATCAGGCGAATTGGGTACGAAGTCCATCTTCACTCGGTTGGAATTCGTTCCCGATTACGACAAAAACTTATATAGATATGTTTGCAATTTCATAAACAAAATGCCCACTTTCACCACCAATGGTGCAAGAAGCGACCACTCTACGAAAGTTATGTAAATGAGCCATTGCAACCATGTCTAAATGTGCTACTATCGGACCCGTTCAGGAAAAGTTAATCGCGTCCCCCGAACGATAAACTTCATGCCCCAGCGAGTTCTATTTCCGGGGCATCTCAACACTGATTTGGGCTTTGGCACAACACACGACGGGAAGCTTCATGCTCCCCGCCGGAGAAGTTTGTATTGCCAAAATCGGTTTTGAAGCAACTCGTTTTTCGCGGACGCCGGCAAGGATTCGCTCGATGGCATTTGCAATGACCCCGGCAACGGCACTCAATCCATGGCTCCAGATTCTCGGGGCACTCGAAAAAAAGCTGGCTCGCAACTCCTTCGAGACCTGGCTCAAGCCCACTCGCTACAGCCACGCCGCGGGCCGCACCCTGTATGTGCGCGTGCCCTCGCCGGAGTTTCAGCACATCGGAGACAGGTATGGCGATCTGATCCAGGAAGCCATTGACCTGCACTCGCTCGAATTTGACAACGTCAGCTTCGTCACCGTGGAGGACGATCCCTCCATTCCGCCTCAGCGCAGGGACGGCGGCTTTCCTCCCCTGTCCGCGCATGCGCCCACGGCTCCGCCCCAGCAACCCACGGCTTCGCAGCGCGGCATGGATCACCGCGGCATCGACCAGCGCGGCATGGACCATCGCAGCCAGGACCATCGCGCACCCGAGCAGCAGCGCTTTGACTTCTCCACCGCCGCCCAGCTCAATTCCCGTTACACCTTCGACAACTTCGTCACCGGCAGCGGCAACCAGTTCGCCCGCGCCGCCTCGCAGGCTGCAGCCGAGCGCCCCGGCAAGGCCTACAACCCGCTCTTTCTCTACGGCGGCTCCGGCATGGGCAAAACGCATCTCATGCAGGCCATCGGCCATGAGATCAAGAAGCGCCAGCCAACCTCCAATCTCTGCTACGTCACCGCCGAAAAGTTCCTCAATGAGATGATCAACTCCATACGCAACGACCGCATGATCGGTTTCCGCGATCGTTTCCGCGGCGTAGACGTGCTGCTCATTGATGACATTCAGTTCATCGCCCAGAAAGAGCGTGTGCAGGAGGAGTTCTTCCACACCTTCAACGCGCTGCATGAAAGCAACAAGCAGGTCGTTATCACCTCCGACCGCCCGCCCAAAGAACTCGCCGAAATCGAAGAACGCCTGCGCTCGCGTTTCGAGTGGGGCCTCATCGCGGACATTCAGCCGCCCGATCTCGAAACCAAGGTAGCCATTCTTCAGAAGAAGGCCGAGTCCGAGCAGGTCGCCCTGCCCACCGATGTCGCGCTTTTCATCGCATCGAACGTCCGCACCAACGTGCGCGAGCTCGAGGGGGCGCTGGTACGCCTCGGCGCATGGTGCCAGGTCAACCACATTGAGATCACGCTCGCAGCCGCGCAGCAGTGCCTCAAGCAGTTCATTGACATGCAGGTGCGCAAGGTTACGCTCGAGGCCATTCAGCGCGTCGTAGCCGAGCACTTCGGTATGCGAGTAGCCGACCTGAAGCAGAAGAATAACTCCCGCAACGTCGTAGTGCCTCGCCAGATCGCCATGTTCCTGGCCAAGCAGATGACAGAGGCGAGCCTGCCAGAAATCGGCCGCCAGTTCGGCAACAAGCACCACACCACGGTCATGCACTCCATCGCCAAAATCGACGAGCAAAACCGCAAAGACAAAGACCTCAACCGCACCCTCAACAAGCTGCAAGAGCAGTTGAACGGATAAAGCTCTCTACCAAATTATTGCCAGAGAGCTTTGTATCAGGGCACGACTTTAGTCGTGCCCTGTGGTCCCTAAAAGTCGACTGGGCTTTAGCCCCTGAACAAAGATAAAGGCCGCGCAATGCGCGGCCTTTATCTTTGTGTCCATGCTTCCGGTCCTGCTTAGCGCCCAAACTCCGTAACACTCAGCACATTGCAATCCGGATCATGAAACCACGCGATCCGCGCACCACTCGGCGCATCCCAGATCGCGCTCGGAGAAACATCATTGATGCCGGGAAAGCGCAGCAGCGGAACACCTGCGGCAGCAAGCTTCTCCACGGTAGTATCCACACTCTCCACATCCCAGCCCAGCACCGTAAACTGCTCAGGCGTGTGCTTGCCCACATTGGTAACGCGCAGCATGGTGCCATTCACATCGAACACCAACGCAAAAGGCGATTCATCCGCGGCGAGATGAAGCCCCAGCACGCCCTCATAAAATGCGCGCGCCCGTGCAAAGTCCGTAGTGGCTGCAAAGGCCACCAGCTTGCTCTTCCCCAGAATACTTTCGTTCGACATCCTTTGCCCCCGAAGCAAGTTTCCTGTTAGCCGCTGCCATTGGCAAGTGAATATTGGCGCGCATCGGCAAGCCCGAGCGGCAGCACTCCTGTTTACTGCGCCTGCACAACCAGATCGTCAGCCAGCCGGAACTGCACAACAGACTCCGCTGGAATCTCGATATCGCGATTCCCCGTAAGCCCCGCCACAGCCGTTCCTGCGCCGCCACCCACCAGCCCGCCAACCAGCAGGCCTACGCCGCCCGAAGCCACCCCGCCTACCAGCATTCCCAGGCCCGATCCGCCGCCGATAAACGCCGCCGTCCGCTTGCCCTTGCCCTTCTTCGTACGCTGCATGTCCGCCGTCTTCAGAGGATACTCCTGCCCATTCAGCTCAAGCCCCGTCAGCCGCAGCTCAAGAATCGAGCGCCCTTTGAAGTGCCCCCTGCGATGCGACGCATCCACGATGCCCTTCACCCGCGCGCCCTTGGGAACCAGCGCACTTCCATCGCTCGCAATCACGGGCTCCACAATTTCTCCGCTGAAATGATCTCCCGCCCGCGATGTCTTCACGCTGATCCGCTGATCGATGCGAATCTTCAGCGCCGTCCCTGCAGGAATCGTCACATTCACAGGAGCCGGCGGAGGCTGCGGCACTGCCGAGACCGTGGGATCAGCCGGCGCAGGCTTAGGCTGGCCCGCCGGTGCAGGAGCCGTTGTCGTAGTAACAGCCTGCTGTTTCTGCCCATTCGCCGGCGGCTGCACCACCGTCGTCGTCGTAGTCCCGTTGCTGTCGACTGAAACCACCTGCTGAGGCTGCCCCGTGGAGGCGGCCTGCTGTTTCGCCTGCTCAACAGCCTTGTCCTGTTTGGACCCGCATCCCGCAACCAATCCGAGCACCAGAATTCCAGCAGCCAATGCAACCTTGCGCGAAAAAACCATAATCTATCTCCTAAGTATGATCTATTTCAAACCACAATTTTCGAGAGTTCCAACTGTGGATTAGATGCACAAAGGCCGGAATTCGCTGGCTCTTTACACCCAAGCCCCGCAATCGCCTTACTTCTTCATCAGCTCCACAAACATCGTTTGAAACCGCGGCAAGTCCACGTCCAGCTGCGCATGAACCAGCCGCACCTGCGTCGCAGGCTTCAATTTTTCAGTCCATGTCAAAGTATCGCCGTAGCTCGGCCCATGACTCAGATCAACATCCATATAAACCACTTCCTCCTTCGTAATCAAAGAAGGGTCCAGCCACGCACAAGCCGCAAGCTCATCCCACAGGTAATAGCGATCCTGACTCCACGCCGCCACATACCTGGCCGTAGGTGATTGCGACTTCTCAATCTCCTTCAACATCTCCAGCGTAAACGGAGCCTTGATCGACACATCCACCGTCGTCACATCCACACGCGGCCACGCAGCCCGCAGCACAATATGCGTCGCCTCAGGATCAAACCAGAAATTGAACTCATGCCGCGGGCTCGTCGCAAACTCCGGGTCATCCGTCTGCGGATTCAAACTTCCGCCCATCACCACCAGCCCCTGTGTCAATGAAGCAAACTCCGGATCAATCGAAATCGCCAGCGCAACATTCGTCAGCGGTCCCGCCGCGTAAATCGTCACCTGGTGTGGATGCGCCCTTACCTGCCGGATCAGAAAATGCGCCGCGTCTTCCTCAATCGGCTTGATCGCAGGCTTTCCCTCCGGCATCACAGGAACCTCATACGGCCCATGCTCTTTCAAATCCGCAGGCGTAATCGGCGTCACCGCGCTGCCATGCTCTTCCAGCGTCGTAGGCCCCTGCCCCCACGCGCCAAGCCACGTAACCTTGCCGTGCAGCGCAGCCTCCAGCCGCGTCTCTTCCTCGGTCCGCACCAGTGGAAACACCGCGCCCCGCGCCACGGGCACATCTCTGTGTCCCGTAAGCTCCAGCATCCGCAGCGTGTGGAGAGTCTCTTCATCGCGCCAGGCATTGCCCGTCACCATCGTGATGCCAAGCACCTGCACATTCGGCGCCTGCAGCAGGGCCAGCATCGCCATCTGGTTCGATCCGCCGGGCCCTGACCCATCCTGATCGATCAGCACAAGGCGCTTCGCGGGCCGCTCCTGCGCACCGCACGCCCACACGCCCGCGATTGCCGCCACAAGCAGCAGAGCAAAAATCTTTGTCTTCATTGAGCGCTATTGTGCCACAGGCGTCAGATCAGGCACACTCAGCGCCGATCCCGCCGCCCACCGTCACGTCCGCCGCCGCGGCCACCACCGCCGCCGCCGAACCGAGGCTTAGCCTGCGAAGCCACCGGAAGATGCGTCTTACCCGCCGGATACACCGCCAGAAAACGGTCGCGGCCCTCGCCATTGCTCGCCGTCTCAATCCCTTCAATCGCGCGCAGCGTAATATGCAGCAGTCGCCGCTCGCGGCTGTTCATCGGCGGAAAAGCATACGGCACACCCGATTCAATCACCTTGGCAGCGGCAGTCTCCGCCGCCATCTTCAACTCCGCCTCGCGCAGCGCCTTGAAGTTGCCCGCGTCAAAGCTGATCAAATTCTGCTCGCGCTGATCCAGCCGCAGAGCCTGCGCCGCAATCGTTTCGAGCGCCCGCAGCATCTCGCCGTTATGCTGTGTCAGCATCGGCGTATCCGGCCCGGCCAGCTCCACGCTGAGCGCCGGCCCGTCCTCTTCGTGCCCATCACCGGCAGAAATGCGGTACTTCAGCCGGAAGCCTCCCAGCCTGTTCAGGTTGGCAAGCAATCCGGCAATTTTTTGAGCAGCTTGTTGCAGATCATCTATCGGCATAACAACTCAGTATCGCAGACCGGGCCGCGAACCGCAGCCTGCCGAACAGGCCAGTCTGAATCCCCGGTTAATTTTGAACTCCACACGTTCAACGCGCAATTTCCCCGCGAGCTAGGGTTTGTTCCCCACCGGCTGCATCTGCGGCTTCTTCCAGCTCCCGTCGAGAACCGCATCGCCGGGAAGATAGACGCGGAAGATGCCATAAAATGGGCCGTCCGGCGCGGGCAGCCAGTTAGCCTCTTTCGCCGCACCCGGGTTCGCGTGCGAAATATACAGCGTAAGCGACCCATCCGCGCCGTATTTATACGACTTGAGCGTAGTCGAGTTCAACAGGTAGCGCTTCAACGGGTTCTCTACCAGTAGCTGCGTCTTGCCGTCGTACATCGTCAGCGACCAGAAGGCCTTCGTCGGCGGCAGCTCACCTTTTGCAAAGTGCAGCTCATAGCTGGACTTCGAAGCATCCAGCGGCTGGTGATTGGCGTCCACAAAGTAGCCGAAATACAGCGCATCCTGTTTTGAGTTTCCATAAAGGCCCAGCTTCGCCCCGGCATACCGGTAAAGATAGTTGTCCTTGAGAAAATCCCGCGCGCCGAACATCTCGCCGCTGGATATCTGGTCGGTATTGATCTTCTTCATCACCGTATCCAGGTCAGCATTGGAATCCTTGATGCCGTCATTGATAGCCTGCTGAATCTCCGGTGAAAACTTGCTGAAGTCAAATGTCTGCCCCGGACCGATATTCAGCTTTGCGAACCGGGCCAGAAGATCTTTTTCAGAGGGATTCGGCGGGCAGAACTGGAAAAGAAAATTGACAACCGGAAAAATCGCATACGACGGCGTTGTAATGTCGGCAGGCTGCATCCAGTTCACAGCCGCCGGTGCAGCCGGCGCAGGCTGGTGCAGAAACGTGCTCAGGGGCACAGCGTGATAACCGGACTGGATTTTGTTCACCTTCGGCAAATCGGCCATGTTGAAAAGCTGCGTGCGAAGGAGCGCATAAGCAAACTGCGTCTCCGTGTGAATCACAGCCTTCACGCCCGCAGGAGTGGAACCATTCCAGCCCGGCCCGGCAATCATGAAACTCCCGCCTTCATTGCCATAGGCGCGCGTGCCGAGATAAGCAAAGTTGTAAGTGTAGAGATCCACAAGCTGCGCCGTGTAGTAACGGTTTGCCTCAATCTTCGGCACAGTAATCACCACAGGCTCAGCCCGCAGGTCCATCCAGAGATAGGAATAAGGAGTATCGGAGTTGGGAGTGACCACAAACTTATCTTGCGGAGTCGCGACAGACTTGGAGTTGGTGATGATGTTGAAGTCGCCGCGATAATCGGGGCTCTTCTTATCGACAGCCTGCTTATACATCGTCTGGTAGTTGGCAGCCATCGGAAAGCCGTAGATGAACGCATCCTTCGCAATCGCGCGCGCTTCAGCAGCGGTGAGCCCGGAGTCGGACGGCTTGCTCGTATTGCACCCGCTCATAGACACCGCAATCGCAATCAAGCCCAGAGACAAGCACTTCGCTATCACCATCGTTTGCTTTTTCAAGACGCCTCCTTGAGACCCGCAAGTCCACTGCATATGCCGTTCTCAATCCCCGTTAATTCACCCTCTGCACCGGCGGCGATTTCCACTCATCGTTCAGCAGTTCCGGCTTTGGCCAGTAGTAGCGCATCGTCAACATGAACGGAGCCTTCGGAGCAGGCAGCCAGTTGGCCTCCTTATCCTTGCCCGGAGAATCCGCCTGGATGTAGATCGTCAGCCCGCCGTCGGCATCCGTCTTCAGTTGCGGCAGCATCGGCGAGTTAATCAGGTAGCGATTCATCGGATTCTTCACCAGCAGCTGGCCCGGCAGGTTATACATCGTCAGTGACCAGAAGGCATTCACCGGCGGCGTCTGTCCCTTGGCAAAATGCAATGTGTAATTGTGCTTGCTGCCATCCAAAGTCTGCCCATCGGAGTCCTTATCCAAAATCGGATAAAGAGCTTCATCGCGAGAATTGGCTCCGATCCCCATCTCCGTGCCTGTAGCACGCGCAAGATAATCGTTCTTCAGATACTCGCGGGAACCAAACAGCGTGTCCGTCTTGCCGCCCATCGAAGCGCGCTTGGCGTCAATCGCCTTTTGTCCATCGTCTATGCCGGCCTTAAGCGCAGCCTGCACCTCAGGAGAAAAAGAGGAAGCGTCATACGGCTTGCCCGGAACAATCCCGATCTTTGCAAATTGATTGCGCAGCTCCACTTCGCTCGAATGTGGCGGCATCGCAAACTGCAGCAGAAAAGCCAGCTGGTTAAAGAAAGCCAGCGAAGTTTGCTCCGCCGGTGAAATCGGCTTCGGCCAGTCGGGCGCCGGTGGCGCAGCAGGCGCAGCGGTGTGCAGAAAATCATGCAGCGGCTGAACCTTGTACTGCGCCTGGATCCTCTTCACATTCGGCAGATCAGCAGGATTAAACAACTGCGTGCGCCCCACCACACTCACAAACTGCGTCTCCGCCTGAAACGTCTTTGAAATACCCTTCGGCGTATCGCCACTCCACCCCGGCCCCGCAATCAGATAGGTGCCGCCATCATTGCCCGTAGTGCGGCTCCCGATATAAGCGAAGTTAAAGGTATAAAGGTCCATCAACTGAAAAACAAAATAGCGATTCTTCTCCATCTTCGGAATCGTGATCACCGCCGGCTCTGCCCGCAGATCAAGCCCAGCGAAGGAATAAGGCGTGTCCGAATTGGGAGTCACAAAAGCCGTGTCCGCAGGAGTAAAGACCCGCGCAAAATTCAGAATGGAATCGAATGGCCCCTTGTATTGCGAATTATTCTTGTCGATCGAGAACGCATACATGGTCTTATACTCACCAAGCATCGGGACACCAAAAATGTAGGCATCCTTCGCAATCGAGCGCGCGTCTGCGGCGGTAAGCGCCCCGCTGCCTGTGTTTTGTGACGATTCCGGTTGCTGTTTGCACCCGAAAATCAGAACCACTGTGACAAAACATACAGAAAGTATGTGTCGCTTCATCGGAACCTCCCGGTCGCATCGCAAAAACACTCTTCGGCCCAGGGAACGACAACGGGCCTACGTCTCATGGATAGAGCAGCGGGCGGTTTCTAGTCCACTGTGATAACTGACAGCCGGTTCTGTCAGATGGCATCGATGGATGCGCGCGGACCACGAGGGAAGCCGAATTCAGATTCGCTTAAGTTAAGAATGCTACCGTCTAAATCAAAGAGCCGGCTCTTCTACAGAACCAAACCCTCGATCATGCAATCTTTTTTTCGTTTTTTTACCGTCATCCTTCTCTTCGCCGCTGCCCTCGCACGCGCCCAGGGCGGCCCTCCCTTCATCACAGACGATCCCGGCACGCCCGGCAACAAGCAATGGGAGATCAACGTCGGCTGGATCGGCTCCCATAATCCCGGCGCCTCCGCCTACCAGCTCCCCGATCTCGACATCAACTACGGCCTCGGCGATCGCATTCAGCTCAAATATGAAGTCCCCCTCGCCGCCGTCACCGATGAGACCAACACCACCCGCGCCGGTCTGGGCCAGTCCCTCCCCGGCATCAAGTGGCGCTTCTTCGAGCACCACACCCCCGGCGAGCCTCCCTCAGACGAAAACCTCACCTTCGCCATGAGCACCTATCCCATGGTCTCCTTCAACAACTCGCGCAGTGCGTCCGAACGCGGCATAGTCCCCGGCGGTCCCGGCTACTGGCTCCCCATCGAGGTCGCCGGCAAATTCGGATGGTTAAGCTACAACGGCGAAGTCGGTTACTGGATCGGCAATCACGAGGTGCCCGATCACTGGGGACGCGGCATCATCCTCGGCCACGAATTCAACTCGCACTTCGAGCTCTACGCCGAGGTAAACGATCTCCAGGACGCCAACCGCATCGACGGCGCACCCAAGCAGCGCCAGCTCATCGCCGACATCGGCGGCCGCTACAGCCTCGACAAAGAGGACCACTACCGCCTTCTCTTCATGGGAGGCCGCTCGCTGCAGTCCGTCTCACGCGACAACAGCCAGCCCAACTGGACCGCCTACGTCGGCATTCAATTCCTCTTCGGACCCAAACAGCCTCAAACAGAAAAAACCGATCAGAAGCCATAGGCGGAATGGCAGAATACAAACATGCCCCCGGAGAAGCCATTGTTGGAAATGCCATTCGTACTGACGGCCGCACAAGCCCGCGTACTCGGCGCGCTCATCGAAAAGGAAGCCACCACGCCGGACTATTATCCGCTCTCGCAGAATGCGCTGATGAATGCCTGCAATCAGCGCTCGAACCGCGAGCCAGTAATGTCCATGGATGAGCAGGACGTGCGGCAGGCGCTGCATGGACTGGAAGATCTGCGGCTGGCAGGCCCTTCGCGCGGCGCGGATGGACGCGTAGCGAAGTACGAGCACTGGCTGGGCGAGGCCTTCAACTTCTCGCGCGCAGAGACTGCTCTGGTATGCGTGCTGCTGCTCCGCGGACCGCAAACGCTGGGCGAACTGCGCGGGCGCACCGAGCGCATACACGAGTTCCAGGAAATCTCCGATGTGCTCACTGGATTGCAGAAGCTGATGGACCGCGAACCGCCGCTCGCAACCATGCTGCCGCGCCAGCCTGGAACCAAGGAGTCGCGTTACGCGCATCTGTTGTGTGGGCCTGTGGAAGCAGCGCCAGCAGTGCTGCGGACAGCAAGCGAAAATGCCGGCTCTGCCGCGCAGGACGAGCGTATCGCATTCCTGGAAGCGACCGTAGCGGAGCTGCGCGGAGAAGTAACCGCACTGCGTGAGCGAATCGAAACCCTGCTGGAAAATTAGCAAGTCTAGCGCAGCCGCTCACTCCACTCCGTCTCCCACAAAAAACAACCAACCCGAACCTGACCAACCGGGTGCCCCCGGTCCCTCGCACCTGGGGACCGGGGATCCCACTTTCACCCACATGCACAAAACTGTCATCCCGAGCGAAGCCGAGGGACCTGCGGTTGTTCTTGCCGTTGCCTTCCCCCCGCACCACCTCCACAGTGGGTGCCCCATCCATGCGCGTTTTTTGCGCATGGGTGGGATCACAAACAGCCCAAACCTGATCAATCCAACCTGAGTTTTGAAAGGGCACGGCTTTAGCCGCTGAGGGATGGTTTTGCGGCTTCCGAATGCAAAAACTGACTTTTTTCAGCAAGCTGTTCAGCCGTGCCGACAGAAACCAAAATCCACGCGGAATCCCCCACACAACCAGTTACGAAAGTCCATTGTCCCTTCGTAACCATCCAGCCTCAAAATACTTTGCACCCAATTAAGTGGTTTTATGCTGTAATAAAAATAAGCAGTCAAAGGCCCGGTCGAATCGACCGGGCCTTCGCATTTTCAGCCTCGAAATGGAGCAAACGCGTTGAAAATTCCCCGCAAATTCCCACATAATTCCCCGAAAATTCCCACCTTTTTTTCGCCAAAAATCGTCTGCAAGCTACTACCAATAAAGGAGTTACAAATGCAGCGACATCAAAAAATCGAAAAATTTATCGCGCCGCGTACAGATGCTGTACATCTGTACGCCTTTCAATGCGCCTCCTCCGCTCGCGCCGCTTTATGCGGAAACACCAGCACGCAAACCACAATCAGCGCCAGCAGCACCCCGGATAACTCAAACCGGCTGATCGCAAATCCACCGCTGGCAACCGGCTTGTCGAAAAGATCACCCGAAACCGCACCAAGCGGCCGAGTCAAAATAAACGCCGCCCAGAACAACGCAGTCCGCGAAATCTTCGTGAAGAAATAGAGCAGTGCCACCAGCACCAGCGCCCCGCCAAAAACATACACTGAGCCCAGGTAGCCAAGCCCCATCGAATCCGAAGCCCAGTCACCCAGCGCCGTACCCAGCGTCTGCGAAAACATGATCGTAAGCCAGTAGAAGAACTCAGCCCGCGGCGTGCTTACCGAACCAACCGAGACAGTCCCCGCCACCTTGTACCAGACACCGAGCGAAGCAAGCAGCAGAGCCAGCAGCAGCACAGATCCCCAAAGGTAGCCCAGCCCCTCATCGCGATCCGCAAGATCCGCAAGCGTAGTGCCCACAGTCGTAGTCGCAATAATCGTCGCCCAGTAAAGCAGCGGATGGAATTTTTTGGCAATAATCTGCGCCGTCACCAGCACAAGAAAAAGCACGGCAAAAATCGCCGTGCCCCACGCGTAGCCCAGTCCGCCGAACTTCAGCGCGGCATCGCCCATAGTCACCGCATCGCCGCCGGCTTCACCCAGCGTCGTGCAGAGAATCTTGATGATCCAGAAAAAAACGGTAACCGCGGCCACCTTGCTGAACCCGGTAGCCGCACCGGTATTGTGTGTCTCGGCAGACATTCGTCCTCCCACATGCGTTGGTGCTGCATGCAGAATAGACAGTCCGCCTTAAGAGAGACTTAAATCAGCTCGTAACCCGCAAACCAGTAGCCAATCTCGAAGGCCGCCGTATCCTCGGCATCCGAGCCGTGAATCGCGTTCTCTTCAATCGAGGCGGCAAACTTCTTGCGGATCGTTCCCTCTTCCGCGTTCGCAGGATTCGTCGCGCCCATCAGCTTGCGCAGATCGGTAATCGCGTTGTCCTTCTCCAGAACCAGGAGAACAATCGGCCCCGACGACATGAACGTCGTCAGCCCGTCAAAGAACGGACGCGCGCTGTGCACGTGGTAAAAGCCCTTGGCCTGGTCCTTTGAGATGGACTGTTTCTTGATGGAGACAATCTTGAATCCGGCCTTTTCAATCTCGGCCAGAATCGCGCCGGTGTAGCCCTTGCGGACCGCGTCCGGCTTGATGATGCTGAAGGTGCGTTGTGACACTGCTGTAAACTCCTCGTTCGTAAGAATCCGTCTCCATTGTAATTGCCGCCCCCTTTACAGCACTTGCCCTGCTCTCTCAGCCGGATCATCCGATAACCTATCTGCAGATGGCTTCCGGTTCCCAGCCTCCCTCACCTTCCGTGCCGCGCCGCGGCCTTGAAGCCTTTGCCTCCCGCGATTTCCGCCGCTACCAGCTTGCCCGGGCCGCAGGCATCATCGGCGCGGAAGCCCAGGCAGTAGCCGTCGCGTGGCAGGTCTACGCCATGACGCACCGCGCGCTTGATCTCGGTTACACCGGCCTCGCGCTATTCATCCCCGCACTGATCTTCCTGCTGCCCGCGGGCCACGTCGCGGATCGCTTTGACCGCCGCCGCGTCATCCTCGTCTGTTACGCCCTGCAGATGCTTTGCACAGCAGCCCTGCTGCTCATTACCGCCGCGGGAATACGCTCCGTCTTTCCCATTTACGCGGTGCTCTTCATCATTGGCATGGGTCGCGCCTTCTCCGGCCCCGCAAGTTCAGCTCTCATCCCGCATCTGGTCCCGGAGGGCCAACTCGTCAACGCCATCACCTGGGGCGGAGCCATCTTTCAGTTCGCCAACACCGCCGGCCCCGCAGTTGGCGGAATCCTCTTCACGCTCCCTCTGGTCCATCTGCTGCCACATGAACCCGGCCTCTCGCACGAGTTCGCCGGAGCAGGCATCGTTTACGCCTTCACCCTTCTCGCCCAGATATGGTTCATCGCCCTCATCGCCAGTCTGCGCGTCCGTCCCGGCCGAATGGAGCATCGCGCCGCGTCCCTCAAAGTCGTGTTTGCAGGCTTTCATTACGTGCGCAGCATGCCCCTGCTGCTCGGTGCGTTTTCTCTCGATCTCTTTGTAGTTCTCCTCGGCGGAGCCGCCGCGCTCATGCCCATCTTCGCGCAGGAAATTCTGCACACCGGCCCACGCGGCCTCGGCATGCTCCGCGCCGCTCCCGCCGTGGGAGCCATGTGCTCCTCACTCCTCCTCGCGCGCTTCCCGCTCAAGCGCCACGCCGGCCACAGGCTCTTCGTTGCCGTCGCCATCTTTGGCGCCGCCACAATTCTCTTCGGCCTCTCGCACTCGCTCTGGCTTTCGCTTCTTTCGCTAGCCGTCTTAGGCGCGGCCGACATGGTTTCCGTCGTAGTCCGTGGATCGTTACTCCAGTTAGCCACACCCCCCGAGATGCGCGGCCGCGTCTCCGCCGTTAATTCGCTCTTCCTCGGCGCATCCAATGAGCTTGGCGAATTCGAGTCCGGCCTCACGGCACAGTGGTGGGGAGCCGTCCGCGCCACCGTCTACGGCGGCATCGGAGCACTCTGCGTCTCAGGCCTTTGGTCCCTTATCTTTCCCAGCCTCCGCCAGGTCGACGAACTAAGCGCCGAAAAACTCCGCGCCCATGCCCCTCCTCTTCCTGAGTCGCTCCCCGCAAAAGGGTAGGCGGAGCATTTGCCCCGGCAACCCACGTTCTGTCATCCGTCATCTGTAACCTGTAATCTGTAACCCGCGCGGAGCGCCCATGAAAACCTGGAAAGTCGTCCTGATCCCCATCGTCATCACCCTCCTCATCGGGGGCATCTATCTCGCCATCGTCTTCCACAACCGCGCCACAGAAAGCGTCGTCACCAATAAAGCTCCCGAAGAACATCTCACCGCCGACGATGTCGCCATCGACCGCCAGGAATTCCCCGCACACTTTGACGATGTCGCCGAACTCGCCGGCAAATCCGTCTGGATGCGCAACGGTTACGCCATTCCCTACTACGCCTACACCGGCGGCCATGTGAACTGGGCAAAACCGCTGGGCCCGCTTCCGCCCGCCCAGCGTCTCAACGTGAAAAAAGCCATCAAAGCAGCCGCCCCCGCTTCGGTCTCCAATCACGTTCCCCGCGGCGACCACCAGGCCCTCCTCGTTTTCAACCTTCCCAACGATTCAGCCGACTATGCAGTAGCGGTCGGAGCAATGGAAGGACAGCAGGAGCAGTACTTCGACGACCTGCTCTTCTTTTATGACGACCCACATACCATCTACTCGCACTGGCCCAAAGACACCTGGGCGGCCATTGACGCCCACCAGCCCAAACAAGGCATGAACGAGCTGCAGATGAGCCTCGCCCTGGGCATGAATATCACTGTCAGCGGCCAGGACAAGGGCAACCGCACCGTCACCTACGACGTAAACGGAAAGAAAACCAACGTGACCTTCGGTAACGACAAAGCCACGACGATCCAGGCGCAGTAATCTGCACCCCTGCTCCATTGCTTAAAAGATTTTTCATTTCTTAAAAAGATATATCTCAAAACATATTGACTTCAATTTAGATAAGATATATCTTTCGATACATCAAGGAGGATCTTGATTATGAAAGAAGATTTGTTTCAAGCACTTAAAGCACATCATTGGCATTTTGGAGGACATGGGCATTGCCGAGACGGACGCGAAGAGCGTCACGGCCGCAGGCCCGGTCCCGGATTCGGTGGAGACGACTTCGGCGGTCGCGGCTTCGGTGGTCCCGGTTTCGGTGGACCTCATTTCGGACGTCGTGGCTTTGGTCGCGGAGGTCGCGAACGCCTGTTCGACGCGGGCGACATCAAGCTGGTCATCCTTAAGCTGCTCTCAGAAGAGCCCAGCTACGGGTATCAGCTCATGAAGACCATGGAGCAGCGCCTCGAAGGCGGCTACACCCCCAGCGCCGGAGTCATCTACCCCACCCTGACCATGCTCGAAGAGGAAGGTCTGATCTCAGCCTTCACCTCTGAGGGCAACAAAAAGGTCTACTCAATCACCCAACAGGGCCTGGAATTCATGGAAGCCCACAAACAGCGCATCGGCGAGCTCTTCATGCGCCTGGAAGAGGCCGGCGAAGAGTTCAAGCGCGGCCGTTCACCAGAAATGATGAAAGCCTTCATGAACCTGCGCGGCGCAATCGCCGCAAAGTTAATGCGCGGCAACGCAAAGCCAGAGCAGATTCAGCGCCTCGCCGAAATCGTCAACAAAGCAGCCAAAGAGATCGACGAACTGTAAGGCGGCGTTCCTCAAACAAAGGTAGACCGGGATCATCCCGGCCTACCTCTTCAACAAATCAATCGGCTCCCGAAAATCGGTAACCCGCACATACTTCGCCAGCGTCGGATGCTGCCGCTCAAGCGCCACAAACATCTCCCAGGCAACCTTGCGATAGCTGAAATGCCCTGCAGGCCCGCTGCGAAGCTCAGAGATATACTGAGCCTCGGCAAAATCCATCTTGAACAAACACCGCACCCGCGTGGCCAGCGGCAAGAGGTACTTCGCAGACTCCGCTGCCTCCGCAGTTTCCCGGCCAGCAATCCATCCACTCGCCGTAAACGCCCGCTCCACAGCCGCGCGATACTCACCCACAATTCCAGCCTCTGCCAGTCCCGCAGCATCGCCAGTCTCCGGCACATCATACCCATGCCGAGCCGTAAAATCCTGCATGATCTGCGTCACGCGCCGATGCCGATGCATGTCGCGAAACCCGCCAATATCCATCAGCACATCAAACCGCAGCGCCGCCCCGGAGTGAAAAGCCCGCAGCGCCTCATCATGCCGCCCGCGATGCTTCAGCCCCAACTCAATAATCTCCAGCACCCGCGCTTCCGGCAGCCCAGCCACAACATCCCGCACCTGCCGATACGGATAATGACTGGCAGAGTAAAGCAGCGTAGCCGCCAGCTCCACCTCCAGCGTCTCGGTCCGCTCCACAAGATCCACAACCGGCGCATCCGCAATCGCCACACCGCTCAAAATAGAAGCCGCAGCAGCACTCAGCTCTTTTTTCGTCTCAGTCTGGTATGCATTCGCCTCGGCATACTTCACCAGCGTAGGAGCAACACGAACTTCGCGTTCCTCCCCATTCGGATTCCACGCCGCACCGGCAGCCGCATCCTTCAGCTTCTGCCCCAGTTCGCGCACCTCAGCTACAGGACTTGAAAGCAGCCGCGAAACCTGCGTCTCCAGCGTCCTTGCATTCACAATCTGCCCCAGCGAAGTATTCGTAGCCAGCGGAAGCAGATACCGCGCCACATCAAATGCCCGCGCCTTCAGCGTCCGCTCATAAGCATCCGCCTTCATCTCCTCAGGCCGCGCCACACGCTCGCGCAAAGCATCCAGCACCGCAGCCGTTGTCTGCTCGTATGCCTTGAACAGCCCGTCAACCGTCTCCGAATATAACTTCGTTGCCTCAGAATCCCGTCCAAAGTCCGGCAAATACCAGCCAGACTTCATGAAGTTCTGATACCGCGTCGACCGCTCCTGCCCATCCCACCGCTGCTCATCCACCAGCACAATCGCCGCCAGCAAACTCAGCCGCTCTATCGCAAATGCAATATGCGCCAGGTCCGCAATCGACCTGTGACCATACTGAAAATAAAAAGTGTTCAGAAACTGCTCAGCCCGCTGCGAGCTGATCTCCTTCAGCGACTCCTTCATGGAGAGCGCCGAACGCGAGTACTTCGCCATCGCATACGCCAGCACTTCCGGGTCGGCGCCATGCACGGCATACACATCGGTCTGGTTCCGGGCCTGGCTCACCGCACCCGCAGATAACAAAGATTCACTGGACATAAACGTAGGCTCAGGACCAGAATACTTCACAGGAACCCACGGAGGATTTCCATAGCAGATACCTCCGTTTGGCTCCCCGGAGCACCGGGCCATGCGTGAATTTCAGATACGCACATCGAACAAACCCCGCCCCCTGCCTTCTGGCCGCTGGGCCATGACGCAGCGGCTCAACGATCTCCTGTTTGCTCACTGGCCCTTACCACCCGCAGCACTCGCTCCGCTCATCCCAGACGGCATGCAGCTCGACACCTTCCAGGGCAGTGCCTGGCTGGGGGTTGTCCCGTTCTGGATGGACCGCATCCGCCTGCGCGGCCTTCCATCCATTCCCGGCGCGCGCCATTTTCCTGAGATCAACCTCCGCACCTACGTTCGCGACCCGCAAAACGGCATGCCCGGCGTCTATTTCCTCTCCATTGACGCCAATAATCTCCTCGGCGCCGCCGCGGCGCGTCTGCTGTATCGCCTTCCCTGTCACTGGGCAGAGATGAGCCACCAGCAGCGCTCCGAGCGCGAGTTCGCCTTCTTCTGCCGTCGCCGTTTCACTAACAAACCAGTTGTCTTTAAAGCGCGTTATCGCGGCCTCGGCCCCTCGCACAAGCTCGCCGACGTACGCCCCGGTTCGCTCGAGTTCTTCCTCACCGAGCGCTATTGTCTCTTCACGCACGATAGCGAAGGCCGTCCCGCGCGCGCCAGCATCCACCACGTCCCCTGGCCGCTTGAAGAAGCTGAGGCAGAGATCGAGCGCAACGACCTGCCCGCAAGCCTCGGCATCCGCCTGCCTCTGGGAGCGCCAGTCCTGCATTACTCGCGCCGCATGGCTCTCTATATCTGGCAGCTTGAGCGCATGCATCCCGCCCGGGGCGCGCATCGCATCGCGCCCGCAGCCGTACCGTCTACGTAGGCGACTTATCCCTTCGCAAACATATGCTTGATCCCGCGCAGCGCTTGCCGCGTGCGCTCCTCATTTTCAATCAATGAGAACCGCACATGCGTATCGCCATACTCGCCAAAACCAATGCCCGGGCTCACAGCAACTTTAGCCTCCGTAATCAGCCTCTTTGAAAACTCCAGCGATCCCAGCGCCGCATACTGCTCGGGAATCTTCGCCCATACAAACATCGTCGCCTTCGGACTCACCACTGGCCATCCAAGCTTGTTCAGCCCTTCTACCAGCACATCGCGCCGTTTGCGATACGTCCCGCAAATCTCCGCCACACACTCCTGCGGGCCCTCAAGCGCCAGAATCGAAGCCACCTGGATCGGCGTAAACGTCCCGTAATCGAAGTAGCTCTTCAGCTTGCCCAGCGCATTCACCAGCACAGGATTGCCCACCATAAAGCCCACGCGCCATCCAGGCATGTTGTAGCTCTTGGAGAGCGTAAAGAACTCCACAGCCACATCCTTCCCACCCGGAACCTGCAGCACACTGGGCGGCTTATATCCATCGAACGCAATGTCTGCATACGCCAGATCATGGATGAGATGAAACCCATACTGCCGCGCCAGTTCCACCAGCCGCGCCAGAAACGGCAACTCCACCGTCTCCGTCGTAGGGTTTGAAGGAAAGTTGACGATCAGCGCCTTCGGTCGCGGCGTCATGCGCGGAATAATGGACTCCAGCTCCGCCAGAAATTGTTCGCGGTCAATAATCGGCACGCTCACCACATGCGCGCCCGCAATCACCGGCCCGTAAATATGAATCGGATAGCTCGGATTCGGCACCAGCACTGTATCGCGCGAGTCAAGAATCGCCAGGCAAAGGTGCGAAATGCCTTCCTTCGAGCCAATCGTGACAATCGCCTCGGTCTCGGGATTCAAGTCCACGTCATAGCGCGTCTTGTACCAGTGGCAGATCGCCCGCCGCAGCCGCGGCAGCCCGCGAGAAACCGAATAGCGATGCGTAACCGGCTTCTGCGCCGACTCAATCATCTTGTCTACGATGTGCTTCGGCGTAGCGCCATCCGGGTTGCCCATCCCGAAGTCAATGATGTCCTCCCCGCGACGGCGCGCAGAGATCTTCATCTCGCCGGTGATGTTAAAGACATAGGGCGGCAGGCGCTGAATCCGACTGAACTCTTCCATAAAGATCAGTTTACAATTTGTCCGCTCTAGATACGCTTGATCGTCGCGAACCAGGCCGGCACGCCATTGTCATCATGGAATCGCGTCAGAATCCGGTCCGCTTTGATACTCACCACATCCCACGCAGTATCCGCTCCAAAAGCCTCTCTTAGCTCTTCCTCCCGGACGGGATGCGGTCCCGTACCCGGCTCCTGGTCACTGAAGCAAAGCACGTAAAGCGTCGCGCCCGGCACTGTCACAGCAGTCAGGCTCGCCACGTATCCCGGCCGCTCATCGCTGTTAAAGGTGTGGAACAGCCCGCAATCCACCACCGTCTCGAACTTGCGCCCCAGCCGCTCCAGGTGAAACGCATCCCCCACCACGAACTCAGCTTGCAACTCGCGCTCGCGAGCCTTTCCGCGAGCCATCGCCAGCGCCGTCTCAGCCACGTCAACGCCTAGAACCTCAAGTCCCTGCGAGGCAACCAGAAGAGTGTTTTCCCCGGTCCCACAACCCGCATCCAGAACCGGCCCGGTCAATCCGCCTGCAGATACAAGACGCGCAATTGCCGGCTGCGGCCTTCCAATATCCCACGGCGCGGGTCCACCCACATAAGAGGCATCCCACGTCACGCCCGTCATTTGCTCGTGACTGGTAGGCCGCCGGTCGCCAAAGAGATCATCCAAAAAAGATTCCGATTGCTCGGCCAATTCATCCCCCGAATCGCGCAGACAGGCTGCACCCTGTACCCGGTACCTTGTCACCTAGTGATGATGATGCCCATGATCACCGCTCGCACTCCCCACCATTTCCTCCGGTGGCACCACGCAGCCATGCACCACAACACAGTCGCGATGTTCGAACTGAATCGTCGAGTGACAAATATCAAAATGATCTTTCAGAATGTGGTTGATCCTGCCAAGAATCTCAATGCTTTCTGAAGGCGGAATGTCGTCGATGGTCACATGGCAGGCAAGCGCGCGCGATTGCGAGCCAATATTCCAGACGTGAAGATCATGCACATTCAGCACGCCGGCAACGCCCTCCATGCCCGTGCGAATCTCCGTCAGATTCACCCCGCGCGGTGTGCCTTCCAGCAGAATATTCAAGGTCTCCCGCACAATGCCCACAGACGACCACAAAATCAGCACAGCAATAAGCAGCGAGAGTACCGGATCGATCCAGTTCTGCCCTGTCAGCAGAATCCCCGCGCCGCCGGCAATCACAGCCGCCGTAGAAAGCGTATCGCCCGCCATGTGCAGAAACGCCGAGCGCATATTCACATCGCGAGCCACGCCCCACAAAAGCGCAGCAATCACGCCATTCATCAGCACGCCCGCCGCCGCCACAATCATCATCAGCCGCGGCTGCACAGCCACCGGAGCGCTCAGCCGATGCACGGCCTCCACGCCGATCCAAAGCGAAATAATCACAAGCGTGCCCGCGTTCAAAAACGCCGCCAGCACACCTGCGCGCTGATATCCAAATGTCCGCTGATCGTCCGCCGGACGCGACTGAAAGTAAACCGCCGCAAAGCTCAGCAGAAGCGCAAGAAAATCGGAAGCGTTATGCCCAGCCTCAGAAAGCAGCGCCAGCGAGTGCGCGCGCAAACCGGCCACAAACGTAACCACAACATACGCAAGCGTGGCCACCAGCGAGAAACGAAGCACGGATTGAGTTCTGCCAGCGCTTGGAGACTGGTTCGGCCCAGCCGGCGCAGCATGCATATGCATGCATATAGGTTACAGGTTCCGGTCAGAGATTGCAGTGACTCGATACAGCTCTGCTTTCACCTGCTCCCAAGTCGTTCCCTCAGGAGGGTTCTTTTCGTACGCGCCAATCCGTCGATCCAGTTCCTCAGCCTGCTCAGCGCTGATGGAATAAGACGACCTGCGGACGCGCTTCGAACTGTCCTCTGCAACCTTCAACCTGTCACCTGTTCTCACTGCCCGTGATTCACCTGCATGCCGTCTTGCCCTGCCCCCTCAATCACCTGTTCCTCATAGGGAACAATGAAAGGAATATTCGACCGCAGACCCGACCAGTTCTCCGCCACCACAATACTGTTCTGCGGATTTCCCGGCTGGTAGCGCACGCTGCATGGGTACCCCGCGCGAACCAGCTCCGCATTCACCGTACCTTGCATCTGGCTTATGTCCTGGGAACATTCGTAATCCACGCCGCCATTCCGGTAATCGTAAAGCAGCAGCGTAATCGTACGGCCATCTTCGCCCATCACCTGGCGCACATCCAGCAGGGTGCCGTCCACAATTCGTCCCGATTGAGTAAGAAAGGTGCGCCGTGCCAGCTCCACCTCTTCGGCAGTCGGCTGCTTGCGAAAGAAAAGCCAGGCGCCAAAGGCCGCAACCCCCGCCACAAGGGCGGCTCCAGCGGCAAATTCCCAGAGCTTCTGGTCCTCAAAGTTCATCGGCGGCGGGGAGTCGCCTGAAGCGTCCCAATTCAAGCATAGCTCAGAACGCAATTCGCCCGTAAGTAACCAGTCAGGTTGTTGATTTTGAAAAATTCCACAACGTACACTCGTTTCACGGGTTTTCCTGTGCGGAGGCGCAAATGAAGATCGGCGTTCTGGGTTCGGGTGATGTAGCAAAAGTGCTCGCCAGCGGGTTCCTGAAACACGGCCATCAGGTGATGCTCGGCTCCAGGTCGCCGGAGAAACTCTCCGGCTGGCATGCAGAAAACCCTGCAGGATCAACGGGAACCTTTGCCGAAACAGCAGCCTTTGGCGAAGCGATCATGCTCGCTGTCAAAGGAACCGCGGCGCTCGAAGTACTCGAACTCGCCGGTGCCGCAAACCTCGCCGGAAAAACCGTCATGGACGCCACCAACCCCATCGCCGACGCGCCGCCCGTCAACGGCGTGCTTCCATTCTTTACGGACATCAATTATTCGTTAATGGAAAAACTGCAGGCGGCGTTCCCTGAAGCCCATCTGGTCAAAGTCTTCAATTCCGTCGGAAATCTGCTCATGATCAATCCGCAGCTCGCCGGTGGCCTGCGTCCCACCATGTTCATATGCGGCAACGACAACGCCGCCAAGAAGCAGGTCGAAAAATTCCTGGATCAATTTGGATGGGAAACCGACGATCGCGGCGCAGCCGAAGCCGCCCGCGCCATCGAACCGCTCTGCATGTTGTGGTGCATCCCCGGTTTCGTCCGCAATGACTGGGTACACGCCTTCAAAGTTCTACGCTAAGTGTAGTGGCCTGGCCGGCCAATCCTCAGCGCGCCCGCCGTGCCCGCACATACTGCACCGGCCAGTTGATTTCCTTTCGCAGCACATCCGCCGCATGCAGCGGCCAATAAGGGTGGCGCAACAGCTCCCGCGCCAGCAGCACCAGGTCAGCCTGCCCTGAGCGCACAATCTGGTCCGCCTGGGCCGGTTCCGTAATCATGCCCACAGCCGCCGTCGGAACCCCAGCCTCCCGCCGAATCGTCTCCGAGTGATGCACCTGGTAACCCGCACCCACTGGAATCTGCTGCGCCGGATGATTGCCTCCCGTAGAAACATCCACAAGGTCCACGCCCTCCTGCTTCAACAGCTTCGCAAACTCCACAGACTGCTCCAGCGTCCACGATGGGCCAAGCGATTCCGGCGCCCAATCCGTAGCCGAGATGCGCACAAACACCGGCAGCTCCTGCGGCCAGTTCGCCCGCACCGCACGAACCACCTCCAGCGGTAGCCGCACGCGATTCTCAAAGCTCCCGCCGTACTCATCAGTGCGGTGATTGCTAAGCGGAGAAAGGAACTCATGCAGCAGATACCCATGCGCCCCATGCACCTCCACCACATCAAAGCCCGCAGCCCTGGCGCGATGCGTAGCCGCCACAAAATCCGCCACAACCTTATCCATCCCCGCACGGTCCAGCTCCACCGGCGTCCCATAATGATCAGAGAAGGGAATCGCCGAAGACCCCACAGACTGCCAGCCACCATCAGCAGCCGAAAGCAGCCGCTCCGGCGTATCCCACGGCACAGACATGCTTGCCTTACGACCCGCATGAGCCAACTGCATGCCGGCCTTCGCACCATGCTCATGCAGAAAATCCGTAATATGCTTCAGCTCCGCAACATGCTCGTCCTTATAAATACCCAGATCGGCAGGAGTAATCCGTCCTTCAGGACTCACAGCAGAAGCCTCCGTCATCACCAGCGCAGCCCCGCCAATCGCACGGCTCCCCAGATGAACAAAGTGCCAATCGTTAGCAAAGCCATCCGTGCTCGAGTACTCACACATCGGCGAAACCGCAATGCGGTGCGAAAGCGTCAAACTGCGCAAAGTAAGCGGAGAAAAAAGATGATCGTTTGTCATGGTCGGTTATAGGATGCCGCAATCCAGCGGAGGGTGCAAACTCACGCGCATCCCTGAATCGATCAAGGTCAATCCAGCATCAATAATGCTCAGTTCACATGGGCAGTCCGATATACTTTTTGTTGCAAGTGGTGAGGTTTTCCAAATTTTGAGCAAGAACTCCGCTTCCCCGACCCGTCCCCGCATCCGCTCCACAACCGTAATCTGCGTCCGCCGCAACGGCCAGGTCGTCATGGCCGCAGACGGCCAGGTCACGCTGGGCGATCACGTCCTCAAGCACTCCGCAAAAAAAATCCGCCGCCTCTATCAGGAGAAAATCCTCGCCGGATTCGCCGGTTCCACCGCCGACGCCTTCAATCTCTTCGCGCGCTTCGAAACCAAACTCGAGCAGTTCTCCGGCCAGCTCCATCGCGCCGCCGTCGAGCTAGCCAAAGACTGGCGCACCGACAAGATGCTCCGGAATCTCGAAGCTCTGCTCGTAGTGGCCGACAAGGGCCAGACCTTTATCATCTCCGGCTCCGGGGACGTCATCGACCCCGACGAACCCATCGCAGCCATCGGCTCCGGCGGCAGTTACGCAACAGCCGCAGCCCGCGCGTTGCTCGAAAACACCGAGCTCTCCGCCCTCGAAGTAGCACAGAAAGCCATGAAGATCGCCGGCGATATCTGCATCTACACCAACGACCGCATCACCATCGAGGAGCTGAAGTAGAGCAGCAGGAGCACCATGGCAGGCTATTCCGGAACACCCCTCTTAAAGAAGCTCGGCATTCAGGAGGGCCACCATGTGCTGCTTAAAAACCCGCCCGCCCATCTGCCCGACGAGCTGCAGGACTACGCCGCCGTCCAGCCCCGCAACAACCTCGATGTTGTCCTCTTCTTCGTGCAATCCGCTGCAGCGCTCCATACCGGCCTCGACCCGCTGATCAAAGCCATCCAACCGGACGGCACAATCTGGATCGCGTGGCCCAAGAAAGCCTCCGGCATCAAAACTGACGTCACCGAAAACCTGATTCGCGATCGCGCACTCCAAACACCACTCGTTGACATCAAAGTATGTGCAATCGACGAAACCTGGTCCGGTTTAAAATTCGTAATTCGCAAGGAACTCCGCGCAGCCTTTCGAGCAGCGAAGTAAACTTGAAGGAACGAAATGGCAATTTACCTTCCCGCATCCGCTGAAGAAACCGATCTCGCTCTCGACGAGCTCACCCCGCGCGAGATCGTCGCCGAGCTCGACAAGCATGTCGTCGGCCAGAAGGCCGCCAAGCGCGCGGTCGCAATCGCGCTGCGCAACCGCCAGCGCCGCCAAAAGCTGCCGCCCGATATCGCCGATGACATCATGCCCAAGAACATCATCATGATCGGCCCCACCGGCGTGGGCAAAACCGAAATCGCGCGCCGCCTCGCCAAACTGACCAATTCGCCCTTCCTCAAGGTCGAAGCATCGAAGTTCACCGAAGTCGGCTACGTGGGCCGCGACGTCGAATCCATCGTCCGCGATCTCGTCGAGATCTCCATCGACATGGTCCGCGAAGAGCGTCTCGAAGAAGTAGAAGACAAGGCCGAGATGAACGCAGAAGAGCGTCTGCTCGATCTGCTACTGCCGCCTCCACCCACACCGCCACAGGGTCAGGAAGGCCAGCTATCGCTCCCCGGCACTGATTCCCATCAGCGCTCCCGCGAAAAACTCCGTCAGCAATTCCGCGAAGGCAAGCTCGACGACCGCACCGTGGAAGTAGACGTCCGCGAGCGCAACACCCCGCAGTTCGGCATCATCTCCAGCCAGAACCTTGAAGAAATGGAGATGAACCTCAAAGACATGCTGCCCAATATCCTCGGCGGCCCAAGCTCTCGCAAGCGCAAGATGAAGGTCACAGATGCCTTCGATTATCTGGTGCAGGAAGAAGAGAGCCGCCTCATCGACATGGACCAGGTCACACGCGCCGCCGTCGAGCGCGTCGAGTCCAGCGGCATCGTCTTCCTCGATGAAATTGATAAGATCGCCGGACGCGAAGGCGGTCACGGCCCCGATGTCTCACGCGAAGGCGTGCAGCGCGACATTCTCCCCATCGTTGAAGGCACCACAGTCAACACACGCTACGGCATGGTCCGCACCGACCATATTCTCTTTATCGCAGCCGGAGCCTTCCATGTCTCCAAACCAAGCGACCTCATCCCGGAGCTGCAAGGCCGTTTCCCCATCCGCGTAGAGCTGCAATCGCTCACCGTCGAAGATTTCCTGCGTATCCTCACCGAGCCCAAAGCCTCACTCACCAGGCAGTATTCCGCATTGCTTGAAACCGAAGGCGTTCGTCTTGAGTTTTCTCCGGAAGCATTACGTGAGATGGCCGAGTTCGCCTTCAAGGTCAACGAGACAACCGAGAACATCGGCGCGCGCCGCCTGCACACCATCATGGAGCGCGTTCTGGAAGACGTAAGCTTTCTCGCGCCTGACGTAGCACGCCGCGCACAGACCGACGAACAGGCCCAGGCACTCACAGCAGCCATCAAGAGTGAAGCCAGTACAGATCTGCCTTATGAAGAGCGCATCACAGCATCCGGCCCCGAGAAGGTCTTCCTCATCACGGATGTGTATGTAAAACAGATGGTGGCGAGCATCGTGAAGGATCAGGATCTCAGCCGCTACATCCTCTAGCTCGGCGCAAAAAAATAGGGAAGGCAGTTGGAGGTCCGCCTTCCCCTAGCCCCTTACTACATTGCCTGGGCCGCTCGCGTGGCCTCAGTCAACCTCTATCGGCCGTGCACAATGTGCATGGCGTGAACTTCGGATGTCTTCTTATCCAGCCGGGCGGTCTGCAGCTCTTCGTACTGGATATCGCGCAGCACATAACCGCCGTCCTGCTCATCGAAACGTACGGTCACGCGTCCATTCTTGTCCTGCTCTTCGCTGCGTGCCACAAGCATCGCGTAGGAGCCCTTGCCGTCTTCAGACGTAAAGGTAATGACCGCGTTATTAAAACCGCGCCTCACGGCATAATCGCCGGCAGGGAGTGTCTTGCCATGGTAGTCGAAACTAAAAGGCACGTGAACGGTGGTGGTCGTCGAAGCGGCCGACGCGGTTTGCGAGGTGAAAGCAACTGCCGCCGTAATGGCCAGCGTCAGAACGAGGGAACGAACATTGATCCGCATAATGTGACCTCCTGCCTACGTAGGTCACACTAGCCGTCCTGAAAAACAAATGCGTCAAGTTCCCGTCGAGAAAACGTCAAGATTTCGTGCGGAGTATCCGGCCCGTTCTTTTCCGTGCTGCGGGCTGCGCTTCATCCTTCGGGCCGTCAAGCGCTGTGCGAATCTCACGCATCACCACTTCGCGTTCTTCACCGTTTAAATTTTCTGCAATGCGCAGCGCACGCAAAAGCAGCTCTTCGGCAGACGCCCTGTTCTCCCGCACAGCATCCGCGGCAGCGCGCAGAGTCTCAATCGCGCGCAGCCACTCGCCGGCAGCCTCCAGGTGCATAGCCATCTCATGCGCCACATCAAACTCGCGTCCCGCAAAGATGCTGCGGAGCCGTTCCGCCACGCGTGTATGTCTTCGTGCGCGGCGTGACGCCGATTGCCTCTGGTACAGCACTTCGCGATAGAGTCCGTGCGCAAACACATAAAAAGCCGAGCGCATCCCATTCGGAAGCTCATCATGCCCCGCGCGGCGAATGAAGGAGACCCGGCGCGCAAGGGCATCACACGCATCCTCAGTCGCAGCAATATCCTCTTCCAGCGCCGCCGCCACAGCCCATGCAGGAAACGCCACGCTGATCAGGCTCGCCGCCTCCAGCAACCGTTGCTCCGCTGCCGAGAGCCGCGCAATCTCCACTTCCATCATCTGCGCCAGCTCTTGAGGAACGCCCATCTCCGATTGCACCAGCGGCGCACGCAGCTTCCACTGCGCATCGCGCCCCGCTTCGGCTCGCACCAGAAAGCGTTCCGCAATCAAATGATCGAGAATCGCCAGCGCAAACAGCGGATTCCCCTCCGCATGCTGATGCACAAATACATCCAGCCCCTCGGGCAGCGCACTCACTCCAAGCTTCCGTCGCATCAGCTCTGCATTCTGCGCCTTCGTCATCGGCGCCAGCGCAAGCTCTGTACAAAGCCGCTGCATGCACAGGTTCTGCTTCAACCGTCCCACCGGATGGCCGGCGCCAGTCTCATGCGAGCCGATCGTCGCCATCACCAGCAGCTTCGCCGGCATGCGCCTGTGCGCCAGTGCAGAGATCGCATCGAGCGTAGCTTCATCGGCCCACTGAATATCTTCAAGCATCAGAACCAGTGGTTTTTCCGCGGCAAGCTCCTCGAGCGCAGCACATAACTCGCTTGCCGTCCCTGCATAGGTGCGCGTCGTCTCACCGCCGCTGCCGTCCCGGGCGTATCCCGGCAGCCACATCGGCGCCACCCGGGCAAGGATTCTGCAAGCCCGCTCGCCATCCGCGGAGGCGCACAGATGCGCCAATGCTTCCAGCACCGGGTAATACTGCTCCCGCGCAGCCATTCCCTGTACGCACTGCCCCCGCGCCACGGCGATGGTTTCCGCAGCCGCCCACTCGCTCGCAAACGCGTCGATGAGCGCCGTCTTGCCCATGCCCACATCGCCACTGATCAGCACAATCTGCCGCGTCTTGCCCGCCAGCCGCTCCACGCATTGCTGCAGCGCGTTGAATTCCTTCTCGCGCCCCACCAGTTCGCGCTTTGGCCGCCCGTAGCCCCCAACGCCGTTTCCGTTGTGCTTGTGTGTCTCGGCAGCAGCAATCACCGGCCTGCCATTTCCGTTCTCAGCCACCGCCGCCAGAAACACATACCCGCGCTTCGGAACGGAGCGAATGAACCGCGGCTGCCGCGCATCATCGCTTAGCAGTTTGCGCAGCTCCAGCATGTACGTCCGCAGCACCTGCGGCTGCACGTAGGTATCCGGCCAGAGCTTGTCGAGCAGCTCGTCGTGGCTCACCAGCCGTCCTGGATTCTCCACAAGATAATGCAGAACAGCGAACGCCCTTGGAGGCAGCATGATCTGCGCGCCGTTACGCCACAGACATTCGTTCTGCTCATCCAGGCCAAATGACTCAAATTGCTTCATTGAGCCGCACCCCTCCAGATATTGCGACTTACTCTTTCCAGCAACTCACTTGCCATACGCAGTTCGTGCAGCTTGCGTTCGTTCTTCTCTATTTTCAGTCTTTGACGCTTAATCAATTAGTAGGTCGCGAAAAAGGAGTGTCCGTTTCCGAACAATCTTGTCCTTTTATGAACGCTCGATGACTCCGTTAGATTCCAATCCCATCCATCACCCGCATCTCGATATAGTTTGTAGTGCAACTCTTCAGGGGGATCATTTCATGCCCGATTTCAATCGGCGGGACGCAGCCCGCGCCGCCATGCTCGGTGGCGCATCGTTTTTGATGAGCCAGGGCAGCCTGCAGGCGCAATCTTCCGCAGCTCAAAGCACATGGCTCAACGCACACGACTTCGGCGCAGTCGCCGACGGCAAAACCGACAATACCTCCGCCCTCCAGAAGGCCCTCGACGCAGCAGCCCCTCTCAGCGGCGGCGTCTTTCTGCCACCCGGAACCTACCTCACCCGCGAACTCCACCTCCGCGCCGGCACCGCGCTCATCGGCATCCCTGCATGGAACTACTCCAGCGGCGGCGGCTCCGTCCTCAAGCTCACCGGCACAGAGTCAAGCTGCCTGCTCAACCTCACCGAAGCCCGCGGAGCCACCATAGACGGCCTCGCTCTCGACGGCGGCTTCCTCGGCTCCGGCATTCACGGCATCTACACCAACCGCTCCAAATGGGGAGAGCATGAAGACGGCTTCCGCATCGAGCGCTGCCAGGTCGCGCGCTTCACCGGCGACGGCATGCGCCTCGACTGCGTCTGGTGCTTCAGCGTCCGCCACTGCCAGCTCGCCTACAATCACGGCGACGGCCTCAGCATGCGCGGATGGGACGCCTTCATCCTCGACAACTGGTTCAGTGGCAACCAGGGCGCAGGCTTCGCCGCCCGCCGCGAAAACGCATCCGTAACATTCATCGGCAATCGCATCGAGTGGAACGCCAAAGAAAACTTCGTCATCGTCGGTGGCGACGGCTACCAGATCAACAACAACTTCTTCGATCGCGCCGGGACCATCGGCATAGCCATTCACAAATCCAACTGGGGCCCAGCGCAAATCAACATCACCGGCAACCTCATCAAGCGCAGCGGCAAAAACGCCGACCCCAACACGCATGACTCCGCGCAGGTGCTCATCGAAAACGCAAAAGGCGTCAACTTCACCGGCAACACCATCTGGGCCGGCCGCGACGACGGCAACAAGGGCCTCTGGTCGCCCTCCTTCGGCGTCATCTACCAGGGCCTTGAAAACTCGATCCTCCGCGACAACGTCCTCCACGAAGGCGCGCTGCGGCAGCTCTTCCTCGACCTTGGCGATCAGAAATCCGGCGTAATCGTAGGCGACAACCCCGGCAGCCTCCTTGTGCCGCGCTGAGGCCTGTGCTAACTTTTTCTCGTACCTCGGCAGCCTGCGCCGCATCACAAACCAGCAGGCTCTACCTGCACTCTCCCGCTTCTGAGGGCGTGTGGATGGAGGCGTATCGGAAGCGCATCGGGATAGGTGCGCTTCATCTGCAACGCCGCTTCAACCACAAGGAGAACGTGCCATGACACAGTCAGATCGCCGCCACCACACCATCAACTACATCGAGCTAGCCGCCACAGACATCGAGGCCGCAAAGAAGTTCTATTCCTCCGTCTTCGGCTGGAGCTTCACCGACTACGGCCCCGACTACGCCAGCTTTACCGCAGCCTCCGCAGGCGTTGACGGCGGCTTCTACCGCGCCGATCCCCACGATCCCGTCCCGAAAATCGCCCCTCTCATCGTGATCTATTCCACCGACCTCGCAGCGACGGAAGCCGCCATTCAAGCCGCAGGCGGAACCATCGAGCTACCCGCCTTTGAATTCCCCGGCGGCCGCCGCTTCCACTTCGGCGACGGAGTAGGAAACGTCCTTGCCGTCTGGTCCGAATAAGGCAATCCACCAGCCTTGGCACAGGCAGCGATATCCCTCAATATCGCTGCCATCCTGGGAGGCATAGCGAATCTCGCGCATCGGGTTAGCCAATCCGTGAACCATCAGGAAGCGAATCCAGCCACGTTTGTCGTAGCACCACCAGACTCCCACTGAGCAATCTGACTGAACCACGGGACGCAGCGCTTCATCTTGTCACCCGCAAGGTTTTCTCGTACCCTAAACTTCATGGAAGTGCACTTCACCGCCGAGCAGGAAGAGAAGCTGGCACAAACCGCGGCTGAGCAGGGCCGTGAGCCGGATGAACTTGTGCGGCAGGTTGTAGCGCGGTACTTCGACGAGCAGAGTCGCTTCATTGACGCGGTAAGGCGCGGCGAAGAAGCGCTTGATCGCGGCGAATATCTGAGCCACGAACAGATGGGTCAGCGCCTGGAACGGTATCTGCGGCCCTGATGCAACTTCGCTGGTCGCTGCCTGCAGCCGAAGATCTGGAACAAATCTGCCAATGGATTGAGCGGGACAATCCTGAAGCCGCGCGCCGGATCGCCCAAACCATCTACGACGAATGCGGCCGGTTGAAAGATTTCCCCTACCTTGGCCGAGTCAGCCGCCGAATTCGTGGCCGGCGTGAACTTACCTTTGCCCCCCTGCCTTACATCGCCGTTTATCAGATCAAGACAGACGCGGTTGAGATTTCGCGCATCTTCCACGGTGCGCAAGACTGGCCATGAGCCTATTGCACCGTCGGTGGCGGCAGCATCTTCCTGCGATTCCCCAACTCTTCCCGCACCAACGTCAGTCCAAGAATGCACCGCTCGAACCCATCTGAAAGCCGCGCAAACAGAGGTGCTTCCTTCTCATACTCAAACAGGTTGAACTGGCTCACAATGTAGTAGCTCTCCTTGCCCGCATGAACCAGGTCCGGAAAGCTCGCGCGATACCGCCGATGCTGCTGCGAGGACTCCGGATACATTCCCGCCACAAACAGCGCGTAGTCCCCAATGTGTTTGCGCACGCGCCTCTCCGCATCAAACGAGGCGGCAGTCCCATGCACCGGATCAGCCGCGGCCATCATCTGCTCCAGCTCCGCCACCGGCCTGCCCAGCGAATCCTTCAGCTCATACAGTTTGTCCGAATGTGAAAAGTTGCACAGCAGCCGCGCGACATACTCCGTCACTTCAGGATCGTGCAAACCAAGCCGCCCCTCGTAACTATTGCGGACAGCCTGCTGAAAAAACGCTGCAAGGGGGTTGGGATTCTTCTGAGAGCCGGACCGCGATGACGCTGAGTTCGATTCAGACCGCATGACGCCTCCTCCTTGGAAAGGGTGTGAGGCGCCGGTTGGAACAACTACCGGGAGCAGCCGGGGCTTCCAGCCACTTTCCAGCGTGGCGCCAGATTCACGCCACGTTTACCAGGTTTTGACACGCATCATATCGGAAAAGTTGTGAGCACCAACACAAGACTCAACCGTTTTCTCGATAGAGGAACCGCATTGAGTAAGTGTCCTGCAGTCGAATTCCGTTTCGGCACGCAAAAAAGGGCAGCCACCTGAGGCCACCCTTTTTTGCGTCTTGCACACGAGCTTCGTTTTACAAAAAGCGCCAACGGCGCAGTTGTCCTGACAGCCAGTCCTAGACAGCAGCAGGCTGCCGCTGCTCCAGCTTCGCCAGGCGATCCGCCAGCAGCTTCTCCAGATTCACAAGCGCCGCAGAGAAGCCTTCAATGCCTTCCTTCAGCTTGTCGTGCGCCATGCGGTCCTCTGCATGCATCTTGTCAAAGGTCTCTTTGTCGATATGGAGCTTCTCAATCTCCTGCTTCTTCGCGACTTCCGGATCAAGCTTGCGCGGCAAATCTCCTTCAGTCTTCTCCAGCTCCGCCAGCAGGTTCGGTGAAATCGTCAGCAAATCGCTTCCCGCCAGCTCCTTGATCTCGCCAATATTGCGGAAGCTCGCGCCCATCACCTGCGTCTTGTAGTCAAACTTCTTGTAGTAGTTGTAGATCTTCGTCACCGACTGCACGCCGGGATCATCCGCGCCCTGGTAGTCCTTGCCTGTGTCCTTCTTGTACCAGTCCAGAATGCGGCCCACAAACGGCGAAACCAGCGTCACCTTCGCCTCAGCGCAAGCCACGGCCTGGTGCAGCCCAAACAGCAGCGTCAGGTTGCAGTGAATGCCTTCCTTCTCCAGCACCTCTGCCGCACGAATGCCTTCCCACGTCGAAGCAATCTTGATCAGCACATGGTCGCGCCCAATGCCCGCCTGGTCATACTGCTTGATAATCGCCCGCGCCTGCTCAATCGTCTTCTCGGTGTCATACGAGAGCCGCGCGTCCACCTCGGTTGAAACGCGCCCCGGCACAATCTTCAGAATCTTCTTGCCGAAGGCCACTGCCAGTTGCTGAAAAGCAAGGTTGGCAACGTCCGTATCCGTGGCCGACTCGCCCTTTTCGTCGCGGGCCGCCTTCAAAACATCGTCCACAATCGACTGATACTGCGGCATCTGCGCTGCAGCCGTAATCAGGGACGGGTTCGTCGTCGCATCCGTCGGCTTGAACTTCTCCATCGCTTCAATATCGCCGGTATCGGCAACCACCACGGTATACTTCCGCAACTGTTCCAAAAGATTCGCCATGAATTCCTCCAGGGGGCTTCCGGCGCGGCAAAAAAGGGGAATTTGGGAAAACGCCGCGCCCGACGCGTTCCCTTCCAGTGTACGCCCGAATGGATGCAGGAGGTAAAGAGGAGGTTACTTCCACCAAAACCACGATCCAAAACGGAGCGCTGTCATTCAAGCGCCACAACCCAAAATCAAATGTGGGATACCTTCCCCGCCGGACTCAACCACAGCCCGTCATCCTGACCGTAGGCGTTTCTCAGCCGGAGGGAAGGACCTGCTTTTGTCTTTGTTTTTGTCTTTGCTGTTCACCAACCACAAACCACAAACAACTCACCGCGAAGCGACCCGAGCGAGTTCCCAATGGTATCGTGGACTGCAAAGCCGCCCAGACCGGGTAGGCGCCCTATTATGAGCAATTTCACCATCACGGCATTAACGTTTGTTCTGCTGAGTACCGTCTCTCTACTCTGCATGTACCTGCACCCGCATCTGGCAGAACGTCACCGGGACGCCGAAACCGGCGCGGCAATCAGCAAGATCGCGAATATCTTTGTCGTCATCACGTCGCTCGCATTCGGCCTGCTAATCACATCCTCCAAAAGCACCTTCGAGGCCGTCGACCGCAATATTCATACGTATGCAACTCAGTTGATCCTCCTGGACCGCATGCTCCGCAACTATGGCACCGACGCCTCCAGCGCGCGAGAGGCTTTGAAAGCCTACACGGAAGAGGCCATTGCCCATCCAGCCCAGACCGACGAACTGGACTACAGCAAATCGGACACCGCAGGTCATGTACTGGATCGAGTCGGCATCGAAATCGACTCCATTCATCCCGCGGATTCCTACCACGAGCGGCTCCTTGCCAACGCGCAGAGCTATTATCGCGATGTTGTCCGTCAACGTTGGATTATCGTCGAGCAGTCAGAAGGCACAATTCCTGACGCAATTATCGGATTGCTGATTGCATGGCTGACCATTATCTTTGCAAGTTACGGCTATCGAGCTCCCAAGAACGCAATGGTCGTTTCGATGCTGCTCGTTTCGGCCCTGCTCATTTCGGCGTCGCTCTATCTCATACTGGATATGGACATACCCTTCAAAGGACCGATCCGAATCTCGTATCAACCCTACCGCCGCGCCCTGGCAGAGATGGAAGCGCCATGAGTTACGAAAGGCAGACTCTCATCAAAAGCCTCCCGAGATCGAATACAAGTGTAAAGCCACCTCCTGGCCCCTGGCTTTCAGTCTGCGGTTTCACGAGGGTCTGGAAGGATAATAGTGCAGCGTGGCGAAGATACAAGCATTTGGATTGGGTCTTGCGCGCTCAATGATTTCGGCTACTTCTTCATCGAAGCCTACCTCGTCGGCGATTGCCCTGACATTTTCAACGCCAAGAACAGTCCAGTCATACTTAGCAAGGACATTTGTAATAGTGTGGGAGTAATTCTCGGCAGATGTGGCCCATGTAACAACATTCGTGAAAGCCCGAGTATTTCCCTCGCCGCTAGTCGCATCGGTTAGAACTTCTGCTACGCCAATCCAGAGTTCTTTCATCGACTTGATTGAAGCATAAAGGCCCACCTCATCGACGGGCCTTTATGCTGATCGCTGATAGCTGACGGCTGATAGCTGCCTTACTTCCCAATCGCCTTAGCCAGCGTCTCACCCATCTCCGCAGGCGAAACCACAACATGAATCCCGGCCTCGCGCATAGCATCCATCTTGCTGGCAGCGGTGCCTTCGCCGCCAGAGATAATCGCACCCGCATGGCCCATACGCCGTCCGGGAGGCGCGGTCTGCCCGGCTATGAATCCCACCACCGGCTTCTTCACATTCGCCTTGACCCATGCCGCAGCATCAATCTCAGCCGACCCGCCAATCTCGCCAATCATGATGATCGCTTCGGTATCCGGATCATCATTCAGCAGCTTCAGCGCATCGATATGCGTCGTGCCGATAATCGGATCGCCGCCAATGCCAATCGCCGTCGATTGCCCAATCCCGCGCTGCGTAAGCTGATGCACAGCCTCATAGGTCAGCGTGCCCGACTTCGACACAATCCCCACCGAGCCCTGCTTATGAATCCGCCCCGGCATAATGCCAATCTTCGCCATGCCCGGCGAAATCACACCCGGACAATTCGGCCCAATCAGCCGTGACTTTGAGTGCTTGATCTTCGCCCACACCTTCACCATGTCCAGCGTAGGAATACCTTCCGTGATGCAAACAATCAGCGGAATCCCCGCGTCCTCAGCCTCGAGAATCGCGTCCGCAGCAAACGGCGGCGGCACAAAGATCATCGTCGCATTCGCACCGGTATCCTTCACCGCGTCAGCCACGGTGTTAAACACCGGCCAGCCCTCATGCGTAGATCCGCCCTTACCCGGCGTCACACCACCCACAACCTTGGTGCCGTACTCCGCACAGCCCTTCGCATGAAAGGTGCCTTCTTTACCAGTAATGCCCTGCACAATCAAACGCGTTTCGTTATTAACTAAAACTGCCATTAGGCTGCCACTCCCTTCGCCGCAGCAACTACAAGGTCAGCGGCCTCCTTCATCGTTGCCCCAACTTGGAAATTGAGCCCGGACTCCTTCAGAATCTTGCGGCCTTCCTCGACATTGGTTCCTTCAAGACGCAAAACGATAGGGACCTGAACATTAAGATTCTTCGCCGCAGCCACAACGCCAGTAGCCAGCCGGTCCACGCGCAAAATGCCACCAAAGATATTGATGAAGATCGCCTTCACATTCGCATCGGAGAGCAGAATCTCAAATGCATGTTCAATCTGCTCCTGCGTAGCGCCGCCGCCCACATCCAGAAAGTTCGCAGGCGAGCCGCCCGCGTACTGAATAATGTCCATCGTCGCCATCGCCAGCCCCGCGCCATTCACCATGCACGCAATCGACCCATCCAGCTTGATGTAATTTAGCGCATACTTGCTCGCTTCTACTTCCAGCGGATCTTCCTCGGCCACATCGCGGAGCGCCTTGATCTCCGGATGCCGGAACAGCGCGTTGTCGTCGAAATTCATCTTCGCGTCCAGCGCAAACAGCTTGTCATCCTTCGTCGTAATGAAAGGATTGATCTCGAGGAGCGATGCATCCGTCTCAAGAAACGCCTTATACAGCGACTTGAAAAATCCCACAGCCTGGTTAATCTGCGTCGGCTTCAATCCCAGCGCAAAAGCCAGCTTGCGCGCCTGGTAATCGCCCAGTCCAATCGCCGGATCAATCGCTTCCTTGTAGATCGCAGTCGGATCCTTCGCGGCAACTTCCTCAATCTCCATGCCGCCGGCCTGCGAAGCCATAAACACCAGCTTGCCCGTCGAGCGGTCCAGCACAATGCCGAGATACAGCTCGCGATCAATCGCCGCCGTCTCTTCCACCAGCAGCCGCTGCACCTTCTGCCCCTGCGGACCCGTCTGATGCGTAATCAGCTGCATGCCCAGGATGTTCTTCACATGCTCGTCGGCATCGTCGCGCGTCCTGGCCACCTTCACGCCGCCGCCCTTGCCGCGGCCTCCGGCATGAATCTGCGCCTTCACCACCACGCCATTCGCGCCCTCGGCAAACAGCTTCCGCGCCACGGCAGAAGCCTCTTCCGGCGTATTCGCCACTTCGCCCCGGGGCACGGGCACGCCATATTTCGCGAGAATTTCCTTCGCCTGATACTCGTGAATCTTCATGTCTTTTGGAACCGCCAAAGCCGCTGAGATTGGGTGTTGAGCGGCAAGCCCATACTATCGTCCGCTACCAGCGAGCGGCAATCCGCCCCGGCGCAACCCAGCGCCCACACCCGCTCCAGTTACCATATTGAGAGATTTTGAACGTTAGAGTCTCGGTTTTGAATCGCTTTGTAACAACCGGATAGCGGGTGCCCCCGGTCTCTCGCATTTGGAGACCGGGGATTCCACAATAGCCAGCCGAATAGCTTTGTAACAGGGCACGAATTACGATTTGCATGAATCATGCACAGTTTTGAAAGGGCACGACTTCAGTCGTGCCATAAAAGCCATAAAAATGTATGGGGCTTTAGCCCCTGAGGAATGGTTTTTTCTGTCCATCATCAATAGAACCTCTTACGAGTCCGATATGAGCGCAAGAATATGAGCCTGACAAAAGACCTCTTAAAACCGCTCGCCGAAGACGGCGCATCCCTCACCCGCGAGCAATCCGCCGACATTCTCCGCGAAATCCTCGCCGGCACCGTCCCCGAAGTAGAAACCGCAGCTCTCCTCGCCGTTCTCGCCACACGCGGCGAACTGGCCCCCGAGCTGGCCGGCTTCGTAGACGTGATGCGCGCCAACTCGGTCCCCGTCCCGCTCACAGAAGCAGAGCGCGAAGAACTCGTAGACACCTGCGGCACCGGCGGCGGCGGCCCGCTCACCTTCAATATCTCCTCCGGCGCAGCCCTGGTAGCAGCAGCCGCAGGAGCCAAAGTCGCCAAGCACGGCAATCGAGCCGTCACCTCGCGCTGCGGCTCCGCAGATGTCCTCGAAGCCCTCGGCGTCCCCATCACCCTCGACCCCGATCTCGCCGCAGCCTGCCTCCGCGAAACCGGCTTCGTCTTTCTCTACGCGCCCCACTACCACCCCGCCATGCAAGCCGTCCGCGATCTCCGCCGCGCCCTTGGCTTCCGCACCATCTTCAATCTCGCCGGCCCCATCACCAATCCAGCGGGCGCACGCAACCAGGTCATCGGCGTCCTCGCCCCCAGCCGCGTCCTCCTCATCGGCCGCGCCCTCCTAGCATTGGGCGCACGTCACGCCTTCGTGGTCCACGGCTCTGACGGCATTGACGAGCTAACCACCACCGGCGAATCCGTAGTAGCCAGAATCTTCGAAGAAGAACCCGGCAACCCTCCCACCATGAAAGCCGCCCGCATCACCCCAGAGATGGCCGGCCTCCCCGTAGCCAAACTCGAAGACTTCACCGGCGGCGACATCGACACCAACACCTCGCTCCTCTACGACGTCCTAACCGGCCTCCCCGGCGCCCGCCGCGATATCGTACTGCTCAATGCCGCCGCCGCGCTGGTAGCCGCAGGCCTGGCCGGCGATCTCAAAGAAGGCGTAGCCCAGGGCGCAGAAGCCATTGACTCCGGCCAGGCCGCCGCCACCCTCGCCAAACTCCGCACCTTCGGCGAAAAATACGGAACAGCCAGCTAGCCGGCTGCGTAGTTAGCCTTGCATGTTTTGAAAGGGCACGGCTTCAGCCGTGCCGAAAACCGCAAAAACCCCCGGGGCTTTTGCCCCCGAGGGATGTTTTTGCAAATGGACGGCCATATCGCGGCTCACAAATGGATACGGTCCAAACTGAATCGCCCATGATACTGTTAAATGCGCATAAGAATGCCACAAATCCCCTGTAAATCCGCGCTCGCCCTCGCCGCTTTCGTTCTGACCGCAGCACTCTCACGCGCTCAATCCGCGCCCGTCATCGTCGAACCCGGCGCACCCGGCCAACCCTCAAAAACTCTCCCCGCCGGCACCCGCCCCACGCTGCCTCCGGCCTCAAAAGCAGACGTGGAATTCATGCAGGGCATGATCATGCACCATTCGCAAGCCGTCGAAATGACTGCCATGATCCCTTCGCACACCACCAATCCCGCCCTCGCCGAGCTGGGCGCAAAAATCTCCAGCTCGCAATCCGACGAAATCCGCTTCATGCAGCGCTGGCTCATCGCCCGCGGCCAGCCAACAGACATGTCCATGCCCGGCATGCCTGAAATGGACATGGACGGCAACCCCATGAAGCCCATGCCCGGCATGTTGACCCCCGCGCAAATGGAAGCCCTCCGCGCCGCCCGCGGCCCCCAGTTCGACCGCCTCTTCCTCACCGGCATGATCCAGCATCACAACGGCGCGCTCATCATGGTCAAAGATCTCTTCAACACCCCCGCCGCCGGCCAGGACGCCGACATCTTCAACTTCGCCACCGATGCAGACAACACGCAGCGGGCCGAAATCAACATCATGCAGAAAATGCTCCAAACAAATTCGTCTGAAAAATCTTCGGAGGTCACACAGTGAACACCATTCGCAAGGCCGCTCTCTACTCTGCGGCGCTGGCGGCTCTCGTCGCCCCTGCGCACATCCTCTTCGCGCAGGATGCAGCTCCCGCCAAGCCAGCCGCGCCCGCCACACCGCCGCCGCAACAAAACCCCTTCGCGCCAACCCCCGCGCCCCCGCTGCCCGCCGGAATGACCGGCTCTGACACCAGCGACCCCCGCTACACCCTCAAGCCCGGCCTCTATGACGCCGGTGAGGCCGCGCAAGGCATGAAGCACGTCGCATTCGTCAAAAAGCCTGACGCCTTCCAGATCACCGCCTCCTCGCCCGACGATCCCAAGGTCCAGAAGACCCTCCAGCAGCTCGGCATGCCTCCCGGAATGAAGATGCCGCCCGCCATGCAGATGGTCATCGCGCAGCTAGCCTTTGCCAACTCCGACTTCGCCTTCCAGGGCGGTCATCTCTTCCAGGGCAACTTCTACGGCATCAACATCTGGGATATCTCCAACCCCGCCAAGACCTCGCTCCTCACCTCGCTCGTCTGCCCCGGCGGTCAGGGCGACGTCTCCGTCTATGGCAAGCTTCTCTTCATGTCCGTCGAAATGCCCAACGGCCGCCTCGACTGCAGCGCAGAAGGCTTCGCGCCTCCCCCGCCGCCCAAGGCCGGTGAAAAGCCCAGCCGCACCCCGCCCGCTGACCCCGCCCGTTTCCGCGGCGTCCGCATCTTCGACATCTCCGACATCAAGAACCCCAAGCAGGTAGCCGCCGTCCAGACCTGCCGCGGCTCGCACACCCACACCCTCGTCACCGATCCCAATGACAAGGACAACGTCTACATCTACGTCTCCGGAACCTCCTTCGTCCGCCCCGCAGAAGAGCTGGCCGGCTGCTCCAGCGACGCTCCGGATAAGGACCCCAACACCGCACTCTTCCGCATTGAAGTCATCAAGGTCCCCGTCGCGCATCCCGAGCAGGCCAAAGTAGTCGCCAGCCCGCGCGTCTTCATCGATCCCCGCAGCGGCGCCCTCAACGGCCTCAACAACGGCGGCGGCGAGCACGGCGACGCCAAGGCCAAGTCGGAAGACACGGATCAGTGCCACGACATCACCGTCTACTCCGCCATCGGCCTCGCCGCCGGCGCATGCTCTGGTAACGGCATTCTCCTCGACATCAAAGACCCCGCCAACCCCAAGCGCGTCGACGCCGTCAATGATCCCAACTACTCCTACTGGCACTCCGCTTCCTTCAACAACGACGGCACCAAGGTCGTCTTCACCGACGAGTGGGGCGGCGGTCTCGGCGCTCGTTGCCGTCCCACCGATCCCAACAAGTGGGGCGCGGACGCCATCTTCAACCTCAAGGATGACAAGCTCAGCCTGCAGTCCTACTACAAGCTGCCCGCAGCGCAGGGCGACACCGAAAACTGCGTAGCCCACAACGGCTCACTCATCCCCGTCCCCGGCCGCGACATCGAAGTGCAGGCCTGGTATCAGGGCGGCATCTCCATCATGGACTTCACCGATCCCGCCAAGCCCTTCGAGATCGCCTACTTTGACCGCGGCCCCATCGACCCCAAGATGCTCGTCCTCGGCGGCGACTGGTCCGCCTACTGGTACAACGGCGACATCTACGGCTCCGAAATCTCGCGCGGCCTCGACATCTTCGAGCTCACACCGACCAAGTTCCTCACCCAGAACGAAATCGACGCAGCCAAAGCCGTCAAAGTGGCGGAACTGAACGTCCAGAACCAGCAAAAGATCGTCTGGCCCAACAAGCTCGTAGTAGCCAAAGCCTACGTAGACCAACTAACCCGCTCCAAGGCCCTGCCCGAAACCGACCTCACGGCCATCAGCAGCAGCATCGAGCAGGCAGAAAAATCCAAACTCAACAAAAAGTCCACCGCCAAGCTCAAAACCCTCGGCGACCGCCTCGACTCAAGCTCAGCCTCAGTCTCCGACCCCGCAGACTCCAAGCGAGTAGCCGCGCTAGCAGCCATCCTCAAGAGCCCGACAGCGTAATTCAACCCGCATCAACAACAAGGCCCGCATGGATCCCTCCATGCGGGCCTTTTCATTTTCAGCTTCCCCACCACTGCCCGTCATCCTGACCGTAGGCGTTTTTCAGCCGGAGGGAAGGACCTGCTTTTGTCTTTGTTCTTGCCGTTGCCTTCCGCCCGCACAACCACCAAACCGGGTGCCCCCGGTCCCTCGCCTTTGGGAACCCGGGATAACACTCCATCCCCTGAATCTCCGGGACCACATTTTCCACCTACGAAGCATCAAACTATAGTGGTGGGTCCAGGGATACGATCAGCAGGCAGAAGGACAACCCCATGTATCCAAATCGCAAACCCAATGCAGGCGAGCCGCCCTCACCTCAGCAACGTTGGATCACATTCCTCTTCATCGCATTGCTGACGGTTGGCATGTATCTGCTGGGCAGAAGCATGAACCACCACCACTTCATGGGCGGCAGCCGCGATTACCAAATGACAAGAACAACTCCCACGCAGTAACCCCAACCAAACTGGGTGCTGGGTGCCCCAGGTCTCGATTTTGAGACCTGGGATAACTCCCCGCCGCACCCCACCACACCCCGTCATCCTGACCGTAGGCGTTTTTCAGCCCCGGGGTCCCCGGCGACAGGTCTTCGTCGCTGGGGTGGAGAAGGAGGGAAGGACCTGCTTTTGTCTTTGTTTTTGTCTTTGCTTTTTACGAGTGCACCACATCTCGCTTCTGAGACCTGGAATAACACCACCGCCAACCAAGCCTCGTCCTCAATCCATCCGCCTCATCGCCCACAAAATCCCACCCTCAATCACCCCATACAACAAAGGCTTCGCATACTCCTCTTTGTTATGCCCCAGCGCCAGATAAAACTCCCGCCCGCCATCAAACTCATGCCACCACGCCAGCGGCAGCGGATTCGGAAAGCTCCCCCCATCGCTCCGCATCTTTTCGAGCGAACTCAACTTCGTCCGATCCGTCACCAGCACCGGATGAATATCCGGATTCAGATGGTCGATGAAGTAGCACTCATCCGTCCACGCAAACGTCTTCGGTAACCCCCGCACCGCCGCAAACTTCGGATCAGCCACCTCGACAGTAAACGTCTGCATCACCGGATGCTCAGCAAACTTCCCTCCCAGCACCGACTGAAAGTAAGGCCAGTCCCGCTCCGAACCCGAAGCCGAGTGAATCCCCACAAACCCGCCACCCGCTTCAATAAAATGCTTGAAAGCCTCCCGCTGCGCATCGCTGGTAAAAGCCTGGTTGTTGCTGTTCGAAAACACGAGCGCCGCATACCGCTTCAGATTCGCATCGGTAAACACCGCAGGATCATCCGAAGCATCCACCCCAAATCCCTTCTCAGCCCCCATTTTCTTGATCGCCTCAACACTCGAAGCAATATTGTCGTGAACGTACCCCTTGCCATCCGGCGTATAGTTCCGCGTATACACCAGAACCCTCGGCTGCTGAGCCGCAATCGGCAACAGACCAGCGCAAGCCGTCAGAACAAAAGCGGTCTTAAGAAACCAGCCTGGGAATTTCATCGGGAAGCACCTTTTCATCGACCGCGATTATAGAACGCGCGTTGCCTCTTTTCATCCACTGGCCTGCAGCAGGGGATACATTCGCAATTCGCGCAAGAAATAGCGTGGCCGCAAACCTCCGTTGAGATCGAAATCGAATCTAACCCCGACAGGAGTCACTCAATGTCGATGAAGGTTGCAGACCTCTTGTGGGAAATGCTCGCCAACGCCGGAGTCAAACGCTGTTATGGAATTGTCGGTGACGCTCTCAACCCCGTCATCGATGCTCTGCGCCGCAACGGCAAAATCGAATTCATCCACGTCCGCCACGAGGAGTACGGCGTCTTCGCTGCTGTCGCCGAAGCCTATCTCACCGACAATCCCGTCGTGGTCTGTGGAACCGCCGGCCCTGGAGTCGTCCACCTCTTCAACGGGCTCATGGATGCGCGCAAGGAAGGTGCCCCGATCATTGCCATCGCGGGCGACGTCGAGACGAACCTGATCGACACATCGGCGCTGGAGGAGCTCAACCCCTACAAGTTCTTCGATACCGTGTCTCTCTACACCGCGCGAGTCGTCAACCCGGAGCAGGCGCGCTCCGCCTTCCACACCGCGATTCTCACCGCCATCCTCGAAAAAGGCCCCACCGTAATCTCGCTTCCGGGCAATGTCGCAAACTCCAAGGCAGAAAGCCGCTCCGCCGGCATCACGATTCCCGCCCCGCCCGTTCTCCGCCCTTCTGACGCCGATCTGAGCCAGCTTGTGAAGATGATCGACGAAGCCAAAACGGTTGCCATCTTCGGCGGCGATGGTTGCCGGGATGCCCACGATGAAGTGGTCGAGCTCGCCGCAAAATTGAAGGCCCCTGTCGGCTATTCCTTCCGTGGCAAGCAATGGCTGGAACATGACAATCCCCACGCCGTCGGCATGACCGGCCTGCTCGGCTACGGCGGAGCCTACAACGCCATTCACGCGGCAGACCTGCTGCTGCTGCTCGGCACCGACTTTCCTTTCACGGAATTCCTCCCCGGCGATCGCGTGAAGAAAGTCCAGATCGATAAAAATCCTAAACACATCGGCCGCCGTACACCAATCGATCTTGGCCTTGTCGGCGACGTCAAGACCACCGTCACCGCCCTGCTCGCCAGCGTCCGCGATAAAACAGACAACCGCTTTCTCGATAAGTACGTCTCGGAAACAAAATCCTTCGACGAGCTCTTGCAGCACTACGTTGTGAAAGGCCCCGGAATCAAACCCATTCGTCCCGAGTTCCTGGCCGCAACGCTCAGCGATCTCGCCTCGGACGACGCGATGTTTTTCGTCGACACCGGCACAGCGTGCATGTGGTCCGCAAGACACTTCAAGGGCAGCAAAAACCGCAGAATCTTCGGCTCGTTTTCATGGGCGTCCATGGCCAATGCCGCGCCTAACGCATTCGGCGCGCAATTGGCATATCCCGGCCGGCAAACCATCGCCCTCTGCGGTGACGGCGGCTTCACCATGCTCGGACTGGGCGATATGTTGACGCAGGTGCAGCGAAAGCTCCCTGTCGTCCAAATCATCCTCAACAACGAGTCGCTGGATTTCGTGAATATTGAAATGCAGGAGGCCGGCATCATTCCCTTTGGCGTCGACTTCAAGAACCCCAACTTCGCCAAAGTCGCCGAGGCGATGGGTGCAAAGGGAATCCGCATCGAAGACCCCGGCGACGTCCGCGAGGGACTTGCTGAAGCCCTCGCATACAAGGAAGGCCCCGTCGTCATCGACGCGGTAGTCGATCCTTTCGCCCTATCGCTCCCCGCGCATGTTCCTTTCCACACCGCCTCCGGCTTCACGCTCAGCCTGGCCAAACAAGTCTGGAGCGGAAAAATGGACGACGTGATCAAAACAATGGAGCACAACATCCGGCTGATCTAAGCAACGCGACTTCAGTCGTACCAAAGAAGAACAGAAAGAATAGGCCTGTGCCCCATCCATGCGCGTTTTTTGCGCATGGGTGGGATAACCAAAGCCTCGGCAAGAACCCGTTTTGTCCTTCGCCAACACAACCACGGTGCGTGTGACCCACCTTCAACAGACCCGTCATCCTGACCGTAGGCGTTTTTCAGCCGGAGGGAAGGACCTGCTTTTGTCTTTGTTTTTGCCTTTTGTGAGCACCACCACAAAACCCTGTGCCCCATCCATGCGCAGCAGTACCGCGCATGGATGGGATAACCACCAATTACGAAACACAAGCACACTTTCCCTTACCAATGCAGCAAGGTGCAAGGAGAACCGGCTTGGTTTCCCCCCCCCCCGCACCCGCTGACTGCCCAAAATCCAGCCGCACTTTTATCGTCCGCCCTCAGCAGCTTGCGCGATGAGATCGGCCACCACCTCAGGATGTGAAACGTAAATCGCGTGGCTGCCCTTCGCTTCAACAACAGTTGCCTCAGCGCGCTTCGCCATAAAACGCTGCGCATCCGGCGGAATCATCTTGTCGTCAGTCGCCACCAGGTACCAGGCCGGCTTGTTCTTCCATGAAGCATTGCTCACCGCGCCGTTGAGCGCGTCCAGTCCCCACGGCACCTGCGAAGCGCCCATGAAGTCGGCCAACCCAGGCTCGACGTCGGCCGCGAAGGAATCTGCAAACTTCTTTGGATCAAGGAGAAGGAAGCCATCCTGCGGAGGCATGATGGGTGGCACGGGCGCACCCGGCGCCGGGTCCTTGATCAAGGTTCCAACAGACTCGCCGTTGTCTAGCGCGAAGGCCGTGATGTAAGCAAGGCGCGCCACGTTCGGGTTGTTGCCGGCTTCCGTAATGACAGCGCCGCCGTAGGAGTGGCCAACGAGAACCACCGGGCCGTCCTGGGCATTAATGACGCGGTTCGTGACGGCCACATCGTCCCCCAGCGAGATCGTAGGGTTCTGCACAATCGAAACATGGAAGCCCTTATTCTTCAGAATCGCGTAAACGCTCTCCCAGCCGGAACCATCCACAAACCCGCCATGCACCAACACGATGTTGTTTACCTTTGAGTTCTTCATTGTCCCTCTCCTTTGTTTCAGTTGGCCTTCTGGCCTCTGACAAGTACGTTTGTACCTCCGCGTTCTTTCAAAGAGAAGTTCGTAATTCTCACAATTTATTGATAAATTATCAACAATGGAATTCACCTCCCGACAGCTTCGCGCCTTCCACCTGGTAGCGGAGCATCGCAACTTCACTCGCGCTGCGGAGGCGCTGTTTCTTACGCCCTCTGGACTGAGTGTTCTGGTGCGCGAGCTGGAGCGTCAGGTTGGGTTCCGACTCTTCGACCGCACCACACGCCAGGTGGCGTTGACATCGCAAGGCAATGAGCTCCTGGAAATCACGCGGCCGGCGCTTCACACGCTTGAAGATGGAATGGCGCGCATCGAACAATCTGCACGGCGGAAGAATCGGCGCATCACCGTGGGAACAACACCCTGGATTGCAGCGCATGTGCTTCCACTCGCGATTCGGGAATTCCGTGACAGGCATCCCGGCCTTGAGATCCATCTCTTCGATGGCAATCTCGCCGCGCTGGCAAAGCGGGTAGAGGCGAACAAACTGGACTTCGCATTAGGCATCTTTGATCGCATCCTGGGCATACGACGTGTCCCCTTCTTTCGCTTCTCTCTCATGCTGGCGCGGCCGAATGACGGCAGGCTTGCCCGCTCGCAAACCAGCTCATGGGCAGACCTTGCAGGAGAAACGCTGATCTCGCTGACCATGGACTATCCCTACGAGCAGCTCACACAGAAGCAACTGGAGAAAATCGGCATCGTCTGTAAACGGGGTCAGATCGTCAATGGATTGGACACACAGCTCGGATTAGTCGAAGCAGGACTCGGAGTCGCGGTCATCCCTTCATTTGGCGTAATGGCTTCACGCAACCGCAAAGTGAGGGTAACGAAACTTGAGCCGGAAGTGACCCTGGATTTTTACGAGATAAGTAATCGAGGAAGGAAGCTGCCACCCGAAGCCACCGAATTCGCAGCCTTTCTCAAAGTGTTTCTCTCGAGAAGAGTCAGCGAACACCAATAACAGACCAATAGCCTTTCCTTGCCCTTCGTTAGCACACCCACCACAATGGTTATCCCACCCATGCGCAGCAGTACCGCGCATGGGTGGGATAACCAATCTAAATCCCTCAGGAACCCGTCATCCTGACCGTAGGCGTTTTTCAGCCGGAGGGAAGGACCTGCTTTTGTCTTTGTTTTTACATGTGCCCCACGTCTCGCTTTGAGATGTGGAACAACATCCGCATCCACCAACACCTGTCATCCCGACCGAAGTTTGGCCGCTAAGCGGCCAAACGAGTGGAGGGACCTGCGGTTGTTCTTGCCGTTGCTTTTCTCCCGCACAACCACAAAACTGGGTGCCCCATCCATGCGTAGCAGTATCGCGCATGGGTGGGATAACCAAAGCCTCGGCCGGATGCCCTACGTCTCGCTTTGAGATGTGGGATAACATTCCCGCCGACCCCACCACAGCCCGTCATCCTGACCGTAGGCGTTTTTCAGCCGGAAGGAAGGACCTGCTTTTGTCTTTGTTTTTGTCTTTGCTTTTACATGTGCCCCACATCTCGATTTTGAGATGTGGGATTGGCTCCCCTCACCCTGTCACGGCCCTTCTGCCACAGAAGCCCCGCATCACTTCGCCGGCAGCTTCTCCTCCAGCTCACTCGCCAGCTTATGCACATCCGTCGTTTTACTAAACGACTGAACCTCCTGCTTCGACGCATCCACATTCATACCCACATGCTGGCACAGCTTCTGCAACATCTGAAGAATCGCCGTCAGCTCCTGCTCTGCAAGCATGCCCACCTGCAGATCCAGGTGCGAGCGCCGTTCCGACTGGTGCGCCATCCGGCTCTGGCTGATCAGCACAAAGATGGTCAGAAACACGCTCTCCAAAGAGACCATCAGCGCCAGGATGCCGAAGGGAAACGGATCGAATGCCTTCACTCCCGGAATCAAGTGGAGATTCACCACGCACCAGCCGCAGACCAGCATCAACTGGGCCAGCAGGAACCACACACTCCCCACAAGTTTCATAATCATGTCGCTCACCCGTTCCGTCAGGGTCCGGCGGCTCAGTGCGTCATGCTCCATCTTGGCAATCGCGTCAATGTTGTATCCCGTAGGATTCACTGCAGCCCGGCGCGGCGTTGGGTTTTCCGGCGTTGAGTTTTTCATAGATCAGCTCCTCGAAGCCGTTTTTCTAAAACGCTGCGTCCTCGATAGAACTGCAGGCGTATCTACCTTCCCACGAAAGTGCGGCGGCTGTCTTGCTGCACCTGATCCGAGTAGCCCACATCTCGATTCTGAGATGTGGGATAACATCCCCCGGCCCCCACCACAGCCCGTCATCCTGACCGTAGGCGTTTTTCAGCCGGAGGGAAGGACCTGCTTTTGTCTTTGTTTTTGTCTTTGCTTTTACATGTGCCCCACATCTCGATTTTGAGATGTGGGACTGGCTTTCCTAAACCTGTCATGGTCATTCTGCCAGAGGAAAGCACGCAACGCTTCGCCGGCAGCTTTTCCTCCAGCTTATGCACGTCCGTCGTCCTAATAAACGACCGAACCTCCTGCTTGGAGCCGGCCCGGTCAGATCAAACTCCCACATTACTTTGGTCCAATACCCTTTCGTACCCAAAACCCACCTCAAATACTTTGCACCCAATTATGGAGTTTTATGTTCTAATCAAAGTCAGCAGTCAAAGGCCCGGCTTAAAAAGCCGGGCCTTCGTGTTTCATCCCACTGAAAAGGAAAGAGATGCGCGAAAATTCCCCGCTTATTCCCAGAAAATTCCCGGATTATTCCGCCCTTTTTTTCACAAAAAATCAACCGCAAGTCTATTAATCAAAAAGAGTTATTTAACAGACGAACAGCAAAAAAACAAAAATTTCCGGCGTACAGATTCTTTACTTCTGTACCCCACAGACCGCAGCCGCTGGATGCAACGCCTTTTCACCACCATTTCATCCCCGCTGCATAGCAAACCGTACAATAAAGAGTCGCCCCAACCGGGCCAAACTCCCTTGAAAGCCAGAGGTTTTGCCGTGTCCAACATCCTTGAAAATCTCCCCGTAGGCGAAAAAGTAGGCATAGCCTTCTCCGGCGGCCTCGATACCTCCGCCGCGCTCCACTGGATGAAGCAGAAGGGAGCCATCCCCTACGCCTACACGGCCAACCTCGGCCAGCCCGACGAGACCGACTACGAAGCCATCCCGCGCAAGGCCCTCGAATACGGCGCGGAAAAGGCCCGCCTCATCGACTCCCGCCTGCAGCTCGTGCAGGAAGGCATTGCCGCTCTCCAATCCGGCGCCTTCCACATCACCACGGCCGGCGTAACCTACTTCAACACCACGCCGTTAGGCCGCGCCGTAACCGGCACCATGCTCGTCACCGCCATGAAAGAAGACGACGTAGACATCTGGGGCGACGGCAGCACCTTCAAAGGCAATGACATCGAGCGGTTTTATCGCTACGGCCTGTTGGTCAACCCGAACCTCCGCGTCTACAAGCCCTGGCTCGACGCAGCCTTCATTGACGAGCTCGGCGGCCGCGCCGAAATGTCCGCCTTCATGCAGAAGTCGGGCTTCGAATATAAGATGTCCGCCGAAAAGGCCTACTCGACAGACTCGAACATCCTCGGCGCAACCCATGAAGCCAAGGACCTCGAACACCTCTCCAGCTCTATCCGCATCGTCCAGCCCATTATGGGCGTAGCCAGCTGGCGCAGCGACGTAGAGGTAAAGCCCGAAGAAGTTTCAATCCGCTTCCACGAAGGTTTCCCGGCGGCCCTCAATGGCAAAGAGATCGCGGATCCCGTAGAGCTGCTCCTCGAAGCAAACCGCATTGGCGGCCGCCACGGCCTGGGCATGAGCGACCAGATCGAGAATCGCATCATCGAAGCCAAATCCCGCGGCATCTATGAAGCCCCCGGCCTCGCGCTCCTCTACATCGCCTACGAGCGCCTCATCACCGGCATCCACAATGAGGACACCATCGAGCAGTACCGCGAAAATGGCCGCAAGCTCGGCCGCCTGCTCTACCAGGGCCGCTGGTTCGATCCCCAGGCCATAATGCTCCGCGAGAGCGCCCAGCGCTGGGTAGCCCGCCCCATCACCGGCGAAGTCACCGTCGAGCTCCGTCGCGGCAACGACTACTCCATCCTCAACACCGATTCGCCGAACCTGACCTTCCACCCTGAGCGCCTCAGCATGGAAAAGACCGACTCCGTATTCAGCCCCCGCGACCGTATCGGCCAGCTCACCATGCGCAACCTCGACATCACAGACACACGAGCCAAGCTGCAAACCTACGCTGAAACTGGCCTGCTAACCCTGAGCACAGGAGCCAACATGCCCCAGCTCGGTTCCAGCGGCAGCAAGAAGTAACCGAGTTTTAGAAAGTGGCATTCCGGCGCACACTTTGCTACGCTCAAGCCATGGAGATTACCGTCACCATTCCCGATGAGCTGGCCGCGCAGGTGCAGGCTCGCGGCTTTGCCCTGGAAACCTATCTGCGCAACCTCGTGGAAGAAAGGCTCTCCGAGGCGCATGCCGTTGCCGGACAGCACCGGAAGGCGGTGGAAGACATGCTCCAATTCGCGGAGAAGCATGGCGTCCTATCAGGCGGCCAGGAGATCAAGAGCATGCTTCACGAGGGCCACAAGTACTGATGCCCTTTGTGCTCGATGCCTCTATAACGATGAGCTGGTGTTTTGCCGACGAGAGCACGCCCTACACGCGCAGCGTACTTGCATCCTTGCTGGATACCTATGCTGAAGTCCCCTCGCTCTGGACCTTTGAGGTCGCCAACGTGCTGGCCGTGAACGAGAAAAAACAACGAATCACGAGTGCGATCGCGGATGAATTTATACACACGCTCACCGGGCTCGATATTCGCGTAGAACAAGCCGCGGCTCCAGTGAATGGCAACGCATTGCTCCCGCTTGTCCGCAGGTATGGCCTCACTGCTTACGACGCAGCATATCTGGAGTTGGCAAAGCGGAAGAATATGCCATTGGCAACCTTGGATAAAGACCTCATCGCGGCAGCGCCGCAAGAGGGCGTCACACTAGTAAGCTTTCCGTAAGCACGAAACCTACGCCATGCGCCCCACGTCAGGATTTTGAGATATGGGGCGCATGGCCACTAGCTACACAACAGCGTTCTTAGCAATCACCGTCTTGTACCACTCCGCACTCAGCTTCGGATACCGCTTCAGCGTCTTGTAGTCCACGTAATGAATGCCGAACCGCTTCGAGTATCCATCCGCCCACTCAAAGTTATCCAGCAGGCTCCACAGGAAGTAGCCCTTGATCGGATACCCCTCAGCAGCAGCGCGGTGCAGTTGCGTAACGTAGTTGCGCAGATACATCACGCGGTCAACATCCCCTACCTGGCCTTCCGGCGTCAGCACATCATCGCTGGAGCAGCCATTCTCGGTAATGTACATCGCCGGCGGATGCCACAACTCGCACACATTGCGTATCGCCCAGTAAATGCTCTCGGGGCCAACGTTCAGCCAGGGCGAAGCCATATGCGGATACGAGCTAGGATTCTGCACAACCGCGAAGCCCATCGCCCCATCGGCTGCTCTCACGTAGGTCGGCGTGTACACGTTGTGGCCCACAAAGTCGAGCTTCGAGCCAATCGCCTTGAAGTCATCCGGTTCCACCTTCGGCGCGTCTTTGCCGTGGAATTTCAGATACTCCTCAATGTACTTGCCTTCCATAATGGCGGTAAGGAACTGTGCATTCAAAATGCGAGTCGCCTTCTCTGCGGCCTTGATGTGTTCCTCGGTCTCAATCACCGGCACGCATACGGTGGCATTTTCTGCCAGGCCCACTTGCGTTCCTGCCGGTGCGTTTGCGCGGATGGCCTGCACGCCTAATCCATGCGCAAGAATGCCGTGATGACACACCTGGTTTGCCTCGCCGTTCGGCAGCTTCAGCCCTGGCGCAAACTGCCCAATGCGATAGCCGAGGTCCGTAAAGCAAGTCAGCTCGTTGGTCGTCATCCAGTTCTTCACCTTGTCGCCAAGGTGCTTCGCCACATAACCCGCATAGTCGCCATAAGCCTTCGCCGTGTCGCGATTCTGCCATCCACCCGGCAGCGCCGAAGGCAGGTCCCAGTGGAAGAGCGTCACATACGGCGTAATGCCATGAGCCAGCAGATCGTCCACCACCTTGTGATAATGGTCCAGCCCCTTTGGGTTCGGCGCGCCCTTGCCCTCAGGAAAAATACGCGACCACGCAAGCGACATGCGATACGTCTGCACACCCAGGTTCTTCAGCAGCAGCGCGTCTTCCTTGTAGCGGTTGTAGGAATCATCCGCCACATCGCCCGTATCCCCGTTATGCGTCTTGCCCGGAGTATGCGAAAAGACATCCCAGTTCGTCTCGCCACGGCCATCTTCCTTCACCGCGCCTTCAATCTGGTAGCTGGCCGTGGAGCAGCCCCACTTAAAGCCCTCAGGAAACTTGAGATTTAAAGGCTTGCGTTCAGACGACTGACCAAAAGCAAGTCCAGACGTGGCAAAGCCGGGCAGAGTAACGCCACCTGCGGCGGCTGCCGCGGTGGCGGCTGCAGTTTTGCCGAAGAGGCGGCGAGAGATAGCTTTCATTCAGAGGGCTCCTAAAAATTGCTCGAATAAGCTGCGGAAACGTTTTAGCAGAGTATAACCACCGCAGCCAAGGGGCAATTTTAGCAGGGCGAGGCAGACATGAATCTGTCCAAATTTCTCGGCCTCGCAGCCGGATCGATCCATTCTCCTGCCAACTCTTTTACGCCAGCATGGCCGTCAAATCGCCGGATATGCAGCGGATACAAAGGACGCAGGCAGGAATAGATCGCGCTCAGGGTTTGCTTTCAATCGCTCAGAACTGTTTGTATACGATTCCTGGCGCCGGTTGATTCAACAGGAAGTTAAGCACGAGGAACACAAACCCCATCACCGTGGCATACACAATGCGGGCATAACGGCTCAGGAAGACAGGTCCTTCTGCGGTCTTCCAGGCAATCAGCCCCGCTCGCGCCCACTCCCAGATCGCTAGAACCACCGTTGCGCCGCACCAGATGATGAGCCACACCACGCACCACTCACCCACTCCAAGAGCGCCAAAGACGCTGTGAATCTGCATCCAGGATGCCCAGAACCAGAAGAGCGTAAAGGCGAACCAGGCAAACGTCAACCCCCGGCTGAATGCGGTATAAATCGAGTTCGCTGCCAGCGCCTTGTAGCCCTTGCGGCCCAGGATGCGTGTGATTTCCAGTTGCCATAGCTTGTTGCCGGCCACTCCAGCCCCCTGCAGCACACCGAAAAAGAGAAACTCCGAGGTTCGCCCGTGCCACAGGCCGACCAGGAAGAACGTTACAAAAAAGCAGATGACTGCAAGCAGTGGCTGCATGGCCGGCAGGGTGATACGCCGCATGAGAAAGACCAGAAGAGGGTTGAAAACATAGGTCTTGAGCCACGCGGATAGCGTCATGTGCCAGTGGTTCCAGAAATCGATAAAGGACGCTGCCGCAAACGGGCGGTCGAAGTTCTCAGGAAGGCGTATCCGCATCAGGCGAGCGAGCGCGATCACGATATCGATATAGCCGGAGAAGTTGCAATAGAGAAAGATTGGATAGACGACGCCCACTACAATTGCCGCAAATAGCTTCGGGCTGCCGGGCAGCGATTGGGTCAGCCGATCCAGCATGTCCTGCTGCAGGTTCTGTAGCAGCATCCCCAGAATGTTCACCTTGAATAATCCGCGGATGATTCGCTCCAGTTGCAAACCCACGAGGCCGGCGCTCAGGGGTTGGGGCGGCTGCGCGAACTGATCCCGCGCAAAGTCGTCGTAACGCTGGATCGGTCCGGAAACAAAGCTGGTGAAATTGATCGTATACAGCAAATAGGAAAACAGAGAAGTGCGCGGCCTTTCCGTATCGCTTCCCGCATCGATCACCAGGTGAAGCACCCGGAAAAAGATATACGACAAGCCTAAGGTCATATAAGGAAAGTGCAGATACGCCCCTGCAGGCAGAAACGTGTACTGCTTCAGCCAGACATACACCAGCAGAATGAGCACCACTATCCATGCCGTAAAACGGTTGCCGGTGCGCTCGCATACTTTCAGGCCCAGGTAGCCCAGCAGCAGAAATCCCGCCAGCGGCAGAAGCGCCGTCGGCTGGGTTACCAGCAGCCCCACAAAGAGGAGCGAGGCAAGCATAAGGATCGCGGATCGCCACGCCACGGAGCGGTTGAAGTTGAGAACCACGGCTGCGGCCAGGCCGAACAACACAAATTGAATCGACGCGGAATCCAAAGTTAATTTCCCTTTTCCGAGGCTGTCTTACTTGTGTCGAGCGCTGGGACCGCGCCGCCGGTGAGTTGCTGCGTCAGCGCTTCTGCAATTACAGAATGACCGGTCGCATTGGGATGCCCATCGACTGGGTAGTATCCATTTTCCGCATACGGGACCGAGGCGTAATAGGGAAGTATGTCGAGATAAATTCCTCCATTGCGCGTGACGATCTCATGCAGGCTCCTGTCCAGTACATAGGGATCAAACTCCCGATCCCAATGTCCGCGGGAAAGCAACGTAGCTTGCCCTCGCGACGGCACAAGCACTAACGCCACTGGCACATTTGCCTTCTTTGCGGTGGAGGCGACGGACGCAAACTCATGATCGAAGTATTGAAGCCGATTCTGCCACTGGGGGTCCAGGCTCGCCGACAGATATCCGTTTGCATCTCCCCCGGCCATCAGGCTCTTGATGTACTGATTCCGGCTCTGGTAAAGCACATGCTGCAACAGAACCGCCGATGGCGAATGATTAAACCGGATGAGTGTGCGCGACCACAGATCGTCGATTGTCTTGTGCAGGTTCCCTTCCCGCAGGTCGTTGCGGAGTCGGAAAAGCGCTACGCCCGCCACGCCGGAATCTTGCGGTATATTCTCGCGAATCGGAGGCACGGCGCGTTCGATATCTGTCGGCAAAACCGCCCACACGATCAGATCGGGTTTTTGCTCAAGCGCCTCTTGAATTCGAGCTGGAATCTGCGGCGGGTGAACCGTTGCCATGCCTTCGTCGTATATTTCGACGCGTTTGCCTGTAAGGCTGCTGACCTTGGGAGGAACAAGCACAGCAAAGGAATCTTTGCTCTGGACATTTGCGCCCATGGGGAGCGAAGAACCTATCAACACAATGCGGTACACTCCCGGAGGCTTGGTTCCGCATTCCCCCGCCGAGCGATGCCCGCAACTATTGAAGCGATACTCGATCCACTGCGTCTCGTACTCCTTCGCCTTGCAGACCGAGTTCGGCTCCGCATAAGCTCCTGTGACCAGCGAATGAGCACCGAGACAAGTGAACCCGGTCGATCCGTGGAAGATCATCTTCGCAGCCAATCGCGTTGAGCAAATGAGTAGAAAAATGGTGCAGAGACTGATTAGCGGCAATATCAGCCAATCGAGACCCGCTTTGCGTTTCATCGGAGCCGAAGACGCACCATTCCCGGAAACGGTTTGGCTGGAGCTGCTATTTTGGTTGCTGAATTCTTCCGCCATATACCTCATTCCGACCGCAACTGGAACATCACAGACAATCAACGCTCGATGCTTTGTGCAAGAAATGAAATAACGCTGTTCCAGGATGTCCAGAGTTCGCCTGGTCATTCCTGCAAAAAAATCTAAGCTAAAACTTTCACACAGATCCCAGGCAATTGCGTCAACCTTTGCCTGTCTGACTAAGCTAGTAAGAACGAAAACAGTCTTTGTTTAAAAGCGGCCCACAAGACAAGATGCCCAACTGCACCACGGCCCCGGGGAATTTTGGATGGAATATACAAACTTACTGCCTAAACTATATCAAGTGCTGTCTTGATTGTAAAAGCACGAAAGACCTGCCGTGGACGAGTGAAATACAAGTGCCGAGCGCTGGAATCCCTGCACTGAATGTAGATATTGCAGGAACAAAAATGGCCGCGGCTAAATGCCGCGGCCGGAACAACTGCATCGATACTTGAGTCGGTGCTGTGCTCATTCAAACTTTTGACACGCTCTTGAGCTTGCGTCTGCAAACGTGGCGGGCGCTTCAGTGATCCGCCGTACCATCCGACCATTCCATCACCGGAACCAGAAACACCGTCACATGCTCTGCCTTTTCATCGAAGGCAAAGATAGGCGATCCCTTCTGATTGGCTCCCCATGCATTCGGATCGATGTAGTCGAAAAAAAACATCAGGTGAGGGTGCCAATGTCCATTCCCATCGCCAAGGTAGCTTAGCTTCGAAAGCATGTAGGACATGCTGCCTGACTCCACTGGCGGCAGCTCCTTGTTGGCAATGGCCGCGTAGATTGCCTGAAACATCTGCTCTTTGTTGCTGCCAGCCAACACCAAATCTGTTCTTTTTAGATTGCGATTGAGATAGGTGTGAACCGCGGGAGCGTTGTAGCAAATGGGCGCGCGCAGCTTGGGATTCCAGAAATTCGGATCACCGCTCTCCGCAGTCCATCCCCGCTCCACCAGACACACGAAGCCATTTTTACCCTGCACTGCTGTTTCATAACCATGACGCCCCAATACCAGTACCGTTGCATCACGTGCAATTACGTCTGGCGCCGCACTCTTCGCCAGCGCAATCTCTGCATTCCGGTCCTCCATAAGATATTGCTCAAGAGGAGCCATCTTTGGATAAGCCTGCTTTGCATCCTGTGCGATACCACCGTGCCATGCTGCGCTAGCGATAACAGTTACTACCAACCATCTCGCTGCTTTTGTTACAACGCTTTTTTCTCTCATGATGTATTCCTCCCGATCCTGGCCTCGAAAAAATAGATTGGTATCAACGTACATCGAGCCACATACTCCTGACAAGTTAAGTTGATATAAACGTTTTTGCATCTCTCCGGAACGAGCGCGTCCCTGCAAGGGCTGAATAAAAGTCGCGTCCGATTAGCGATTTCCGGTGATTTCGCATCTGGCAGCGGCGGCACATCTTGTGAATGTCCATGAAACTCTGATAAATAAAGGGCCTCCACAATTGACCCTCGATGCCGGCGCATTTAATTTGACCGCATGGATAATTTAGATATCGATGAGCTTCTCAAGGCATATAAAGCAGCCGTGGATAGCTGGGTGGATGCGATCCATGCCGAAGAATCTCTTGCAACAGAAGACCACTCCATCGTAGCCATGGAGCGCTGGGACGATGCAGGATTTACGCTCAATGATGCGGAGCACGCGGCGAAAAAGGCACGTGACGCTTACAAGAACGCATTGCGGAAAAAGAACTACGGGTTCTGAGCAGAGCTGGTCTTTCATGAACGTGTTCGATTTGCGAACCGGCCATCTCGGCTAAGGTTTTCTCAATAGAGTTTGAAATCTATCTCGGCTGTCAAACGAACAGACACCGGTTTGCCATCGCGTGTGGCTGGCTGGAAACGCCATTTTGCCGTGGTTTCGACCGCGTTTCGATCAAGCCCGTGACCCGCCTCTTAGCCACACAAATGTTCTGCGGCATTCCATTTACGTCCACAACAAAGCTCACCACGCTCAGAGCTTCAAAGCTCTTGAGGTGATATTTCTTCATGAATTTGCGAGCATATTTGCGGGCTTCGTCGGAAAATTTGGCATCAGGAGCATAGATTGGTTTTGGCTGCAACAAATTACTGCCCTCACGAGATACCTTGTCAGCAGTCGCCATAACAGGTTTGATTTGACTTCGGCGGGACACGCGACTACGCCATCGGCTGTCTTCAGTTGCACGTCAGAAGTGTTCTGATTCATGATCGCTTGAGGTGCGGCGTCTGTAGGGCTGGGCGCAGAAGATTCCTGAGACCATGTAGCAATTGGAACAAGCAAAAACAATAGAAACAGCTGCCTCATCGTTTTGATATCCATTTGCGACTCAGAATACTCTTGGCCCGGCAGGTTGTCTCGTAAAAACAATGCAAAACAAAAACCGCAGCCCGGATCATCGGACTGCGGCTGGATTTTGAATAACTTCAAGTGGCGCGCAAAGCGCGCAGTTGCCTGGACGGCCAGTCTTAAAGCTCTTTCACGCCTTCCACAAACGCCTTCAGCTTGCGGCTGCGGCTCGGGTGACGCAACTTCCTGAGCGCCTTAGCTTCAATCTGACGAATACGCTCACGCGTAACCTGGAAGCTCTGTCCCACTTCTTCCAACGTATGCTCGGAGCCATCTTCAAGACCAAACCGCATCTTGATCACGCGCTCCTCGCGCGGCGTCAGCGTGCGCAGCACCTGGGAGGTGTACTCCTTCAGGTTCACGCTGATCACAGCCTCAGAAGGAGACACCGCCTGGCGGTCTTCGATGAAGTCGCCAAGATGCGAATCCTCTTCCTCGCCAATCGGAGTTTCCAGCGAAATCGGCTCCTGCGCAATCTTCAGAACCTTACGCACCTTCGCTACAGGAATATCCATGCGCCGCGCAATCTCTTCTGAAGAAGGTTCACGTCCAAGCTCCTGAACCAGTTGACGCGAAGTCCGGATAAGCTTGTTGATCGTTTCGATCATGTGCACTGGAATACGGATCGTTCTCGCCTGGTCCGCAATCGCGCGCGTAATCGCCTGGCGAATCCACCACGTCGCATACGTCGAGAACTTGTATCCGCGCCGGTATTCGAACTTATCCACCGCCTTCATCAGGCCGATATTGCCTTCCTGAATCAAATCCAGAAACTGCAGTCCGCGATTCGTATACTTCTTCGCAATCGAAACCACCAGTCGCAGGTTCGCCTCGATCAGCTCGCGCTTGGCCTGCTCGGCATCCATGTCGCCCTGGATCATCTCGCGCTGCGTACGCTTCAACTCAGCAATCGAAATGCCGGAATCCGCTTCCAGCTTGTCCAGATCCACCTTGCAGTTCTTCTGCTGGCGCCGATATTCCTTCTTCAGCTCCTCGCTGCGGCTGGCCTCAAACTTCTGGTCCAGTGAGCGAATCTGCCGCTCCAGCGTCCGCATCGTGTCCACGGTCTTGTTCACGCGGTCCAGCAAACGCTTGCGCTCAATCGGCGTGTACTTCAGCTCGCGAACAATGCGCGAAATGAGAACCTTTTCGCGAGCAATCAGCCAGCGTGTGTGGCGCTGCTCCTTCGCCTTGGTCTTCATCCCGGCAAGCTGCTCGGCCTTTTCATCGAGACCAGCAACCTTCTTTTGGTGCCGCACAATCGCATCAATGCGGGAAACCGTAGACTTCACACGCGACTGCACCACATCTTCGGTCAGCTCTTCCTCGTCGAAGATGACCACTTCTTTTACATTGCGCACACCGCGCTTCAGGTCCTCGCCCAGCGCCACAATCTCGCGAATCACAATCGGCGAACGCGAAATCGCCTTCAACACACGGTTCTGCCCGCGCTCAATGCGCTTGGCAATCTCCACTTCGCCTTCGCGCGTAAGCAGCGGAACCGTACCCATCTCGCGCAGATACATGCGCACCGGGTCATTCGTCTTTTCCAGCGTGCCGGGCGTCAGATCCAGCTCAACGTCTTCGCCCTCTTCAAGATCAAAATCCTTGTCGGAGCCAAACTTCGGCCCATCCAGCAAATCAATGCCCTGCGTTCCGATCGTCGTGATCAGGTCGTCGATGTCCTCTGGAGAGGTAGCCATCTCGTCCGGCATCATCTCGTTCACGTCGCCGTAGGTCAGATAGCCTTTTTCCTTGCCCGTATCAATCAGGCTGTGAATGTCTTCTTCATACTTGTCGTCGATCGCCAATGTCTCCTGCTCTCTCAGGTCTCTTCGTTCATCGGATGTGCCGGACCTGGATCCTTTGCGGATACGGCACACACCCTAATTTGGACGGAACCAAGCCCGCCCCGACTCATGTTCGATGCTGCTACTCTCGCGGATGACGCCTGACGCACGCGCCAGTCCCTCAGTCTCTCCTCGCACGCTAAAAAAGCAGCGTAAAAAGAAAAGCCTGCGGCCACCCGCAAAAAAAGCGGCAAAAAATATTTGCTCGGAACAGGATGACTAGCGCTTCAGGTTTCTCCTGGGTAGCCCGCGAGCCGCAGCTCATGTATGGGGCAAAAGGGCGCGCATCCTTACAGAGATCAACAGATTACCATATTCCGGCCCAGCATTTCCAGCGCAAATCCCATATTCCACAGGACTTCCACAGGATTTACTCAAGTTTCCGGATGAGCAGCATCACTGCGGGCGCCGAATTCTCACTCGAAAGCCCTGCTCCTAATGAATTTGACGCATTCAAGCGCACTTAAGGCTCAAAAACATCGATACAAGGAGAACTTGATGGGTCTCGGTGCCCATCGACCTGGTTGCAGCCACTCAGCGCAGCCCTCGCCGCCCTAATACGGAGCTAATATTCCTACGCCCGTGCACAATTGCCACAATTTGCAGTGGCCTTGTTTCAGGTAGATAGACAATTTCATAGTTCGGAAATTTGGCAACAGGCTTGATCCGTACTTCGCGGGAAACTATACCCTCAAACCGCTTGCCCAGCCATGGATGGTCCCCAAGAAGCGCACATGATCGCAATATTTCAGCCTGCACACGTTCTGCAGCTTTCATACTGTCTTTTGAAATGTATGTGTAGATTTCGTCCAGGTCATCAATAGCTAGCGCTGTAAGAAAATATCTGGCATCCATCGTCAGGCAACTTGCCGCCTTGCTCTACGTTCCGCCAGAATCCGCTGCGCTTCTTCGGGCGTGAACAACTCCCCGCGCTCAGCCTGAGCGATTCCTTCCTCAATATGAGCTTCAATTGCCGCTTGTTCTTCCGGCGCCATATCGGAGAACCAGTTGAGATCGCCCTCCACGGCTGCAAATGCACGGTCCAACACCTGCTCTGCTGTTGATCCATCCTGCATTGCAAGCTCCAGAATCCGCTGTTGCTCGGCATTCAATTTGATCTGCATAGCGTCCCCCTTGAGCCGTCAGAATCCATGACCGAATTATAGATACCCACCTCAATCCTCCGGCGGTTTCTGCCGATGAAGCTCCCTCAGCGCCCGATCCAGCTCCAGCTTTTGCTGGGTCAGCGCAATCGCTTCGGCAAAATCCACCCGCCGTTCCGCTTCCGCAATCTCCGCACGAATCGCCCGCAGCCGCGCCCCAATCGCCCGTTCCTGAATCTCCTGCAGCGCACTGAAAACCTCGCCCACCCCCGGCGGCTTCGTCTCTCCCAGCAGCGCCTCAGCCAGCAAAGCTCTCTGCCGATCATCCTGTACCGCTTCCATCGGGTCCGCCGCCTGCCTTTGCGCCAACGCGCCCAAAGCGGAGCAGCAGGGAAGCGCTTCAAACCAGGCCGGCTGCTCACTCAGCGCCCGCACCGCCAAATGCCGCGCCCGCTCAAACTCGGGATCCACCACCGCCAGCGCACGCAGCAACACCCGCTCCACTTCGCTCAGCGCGCTCGTCCTCACCTCAATGCGATCCTGCCGCTTCAACGCCGCCTGCCGCAGCTCCTCCCGCAGCACCGCCGAATCAATCCCGAGCTTCTGCGCCGCATCCGCCGCAAACTGGTCCCGCACCAGCTTCTGCGGAATCCTTCGTATATGCGGCAGCAGAAAATTCAACGCCTTCACCTTCTGCTCCGCATTCTGCCCGGGAAACTGCTGCCGCGCCCGCTCAATCAAATAATCCGCCTGCCGCCGCGCCCCGCGAATCGCCTTCACATACGCATCCAGCCCGCGCTCGCGAATATACCGGTCCGGGTCCAGCCCGTCCTCCAGCGTCACAATCTTCAGGTCAAAGCCCTCTTCCGTCAGCAGCGCAATCGACTTCTCCGCCGCATTCGCCCCCGCTGCATCCGGATCGAAATTCACCGCCAGCTGCGTCGTATGCCGCTTCAGCGTATTCACCTGCATCTCCGTGAAAGCCGTCCCACTCGTCGCAATCACGTTATGAATCCCGCGCAGATACACGCTGATGCAATCCATCTGGCCTTCCACCAGCAGCCCAAACCCCGCCGTCCGAATCGCACCTTTCGCCTTATCCAGGTTGAACAGCACCTGTCCCTTGGAATACAGCGGCGTCTCCGGCGAGTTGATGTACTTCGGCCCCGCCTTCTCGCCCGTCTCCAGCGTCCGCGCCGTAAACGCAATCACCCGCCCGCCCTCATTCGCAATCGGAAACATCACCCGCTTGCGAAACCGGTCGTACATTGCGCCCATCGTGCCGTCTTCATGCTCTTTCTGGCTAAAGAGCCCGCTGGCCCGCAAGGTCTCCGCATCGGCCTGCTTTCCCAGAAAATCCCGCAGCCCATTGAACCCATCCGGCGCATACCCAATGCGAAATTCCTTAATCCCCTTCGCATCCAGCCCACGCCCCGCCAGATACTCCCGCGCCACAGCCCCCTCCGGCCCGGCAAGCTGCTGCTCAAACCAGACCGTCGCTGACTCATGCAGCTCCAGCAGCTTCCCCCGCATACGCGCCTCAGCAGCCTCTTCCGGCGACGAATACTCCTTCTTCGGCAGCGGAATCCCGCACTTCTGCGCCACAATCCGCACCGCCTCAGGAAAGCTCACGTTCTCCATCTTGCTCACAAACGTGAATACGTCCCCGGAAACCCCGCACCCAAAGCAATGAAAGAACTGCCGCACCGCATGAACACTGAACGAAGGCGACTTCTCCTTATGAAAAGGACACAGCCCGGAGTAATTCGTAGCCCCCGCCTTGCGCAGGCGAATATACCCCTCAATCACCTTCACAATGTCAGCCTGCTGCTTCACGGATTGTGCAAAGTCGCTCACAGATAGGTCTAACTTTGAGCATAAGTCACCCGGCACAGCCGCGCGAAAATCCGGTAATGGGTCGATTTGAATCTCAAGGGTAGATCAGTAGCTTCCGGTTTAGCGGTAACATGTACGGAACTACGCCTACGCCTCGAAGATTTCTCCCGATATGCCGACTTCACGGTACTGATCCGTCTCTAGCTCCGAAACGTCGTGCAGAAAACCCGTTTGAGAACTCCCGCGCTGGGAACCGGGCGAGCTTCACCGGTGTCTATGATAAAGACATTATTTCTATGAAGCTCATCACAAGGCAGACTAGTACTGGGCTCGTGCTCTGGCTCGCAATATGGTGCTCAGGGACGCGACTCGCACAAGCGTATTCAATACCTTCGGGCTTTAACGAATGCCGATCTCTCGATGCCTGTTTACGGAGCCTTGATTCGAGAGCCGCGACGTCAGATGGCTCGACAGGCCCGGATGAAGAATTGATTGCGAGAAAGCTCTCGGCTTTTGGAGAGCCCGCGAAGCACGAGCTATTGCGCCGGGCAGCGGGTGATGATGCCGGATGGCGAAACCTGTCTGGCGCGGTTTTGGCAAACTGGAAAACCTGGTTGCCATCGGATGTCCCGGAGCTTCGAGCTGCTCTCCGACTCGATCCGGGGGGCTGGATGGCAACGCCACTTGGTACCATTGGTACTCGCACAGCCATTGAGGCACTCGTTGAAGACTTGCCGAAAGGGAGCGACAATCAGACCGATTTCGCGTTAGAAAAACTAGGATCGAGAGCTATCCCTGCTCTGATGCCTCTCCTCGAAAACGACAACACCGCACCACCCGCCGTCCGAGTTATCAAGTTGATGGGGAAGTCCGTCGCTCCCCTTCAATCGCGCTGGACTCAAATTGCGAACGACGCCGACGAGCCCTTGACAAAGCGATTAGCAGCACTGCGAGCCATTAGTGCTCTGGGTAGCAAGGCTAGACAATCCGCTGCCTCGCTACGGCCTTTGTCTTCCTCCACAGAACCATCGTTGCGTAATCAAGCAGCGTTGACTCTTGAAGCCATCCAGAGCTTTGAACAGAAGTTCAACACGCAGGTTCAAGACGTCAGCATCATCGAACTACTCGCTAACCCGACCAAATACGACGGGAAGGAAGTGCAGCTTATCGGCTTCCTCCGGCTTGAGTTTGAGGGTGATGCGATCTATCTACATCAAGAGGACTTCGAGCACGCGATTTTTAAGAACGCCATCTGGATCGATCCTCCTAGAGACCTTTCGGAGAAGCAGATAGCAGAGGTCAATGACAAATACGTTATTTGTCAAGGAATCTTCAGGTCCAGGGACCACGGCCATATGGGAATGTTCAGTGGATCACTAACGCACATTACCCGGCTGGAGTCTTGGCGAATCCAACGCCGGTAGCCGGGTGCCCCACTCATGCGCGGGTTTTCGCGCAAGGGTGGGATAGCACTCCCACCAGTTCTCCCGCCATCCCACACGCGATAATGAACCAATGCCCGCCAGCGCAGCCCATCAGAATTCCATCGGCATCGACTTCGGCACCACCAACAGCACCATCGCCCGCCTCGACCCCACGGGCCAGGTCCACCTCGCCACCTTCCCCTTCCTCGGCGAGACCATCCCCTCCTTCCGCTCCGTGCTCTACTTCGAGCAATCCCAATCGCCCAATGGCATGAAGCGAGCCCACGGCTTCACTGGCCCCGAAGCCATCGAACACTATCTCCAAGCCGATGAAAAAGGCCGCCTCATCCAATCCCTCAAATCCCATCTCCCCAGCCGGACTCTCACCGGCACCGAAGTCTTCGGCCGCCGCCATCGCATTGAAGATTTATCGCCCGCATCCTCAGCGACCTCCGCAAGCACGCCGAAAAACAGTTCGGCCATCCCATTCGCACCGCCACCGTAGGCCGTCCCGTCCGCTTCGTCGGCGCAGACTCGGAAGCAGACGACGACTACGCCGTCGAACGCCTACGCGCCGCCTTTACCCAGGCCGGCTTTGAGCACGTCGATTTCGAAATGGAGCCTTTGGCCGCCGCCTACGCCTACGAGTCCACCCTCGACCGCGACCAGCTCATCCTCATCGGCGACTTCGGCGGAGGCACCAGCGACTTCTCGCTCCTCCGCGTAGGCCGAAGAAAGGGAACAGGCATCCGCAAACGCGGCCGCCGCCCGGATGACCTCCTCGGCAACAGCGGTCTCGGCCTCGCCGGCGACGCCTTTGATGCCCGCATCGTCCGAAAACTCGTCTCTCCAGCCCTCGGATCGAACTCAGAAATCCGCTCCTTCAACAAAATCCTGCCCGCCGTCCCCGCATGGATCTACGCCAACCTCGAGCGCTGGCACTATCTCTCGTTCCTCCGCACCAACAACGTCCGCGAAATCCTCAAAGGCGCTCTCGCCCGCGCCCTTGAGCCAGAAAAAATCGAAGCCCTCATCGCAGTGATCGACGGCGACCTCGGCTATCAACTCCACCAATCCGTGCAGCAGGTCAAATTCGAGCTCTCCCGCAGCCCGCAGGCCGACTTCCGCTTCCGCGACTCCGCGATCCATCCCTCGATCGACCTGAGCATCCCCGTCACCCGCGCTGAATTCGAAGACTGGATCGCCGAAGACCTCGCCGCCATCGAGCATTGCGTCGACACTCTTCTAAAAGTCACGGGAGTCAGCCCGAATCAGGTCGACGCCGTCTTCCTCACGGGCGGCAGCGCCTTCGTCCCCGCAGTGCGCCGCATATTTTCCAGCCGCTTCGGGCAAGACCGCCTCCGCGGCGGCAACGAGTTCACCTCAGTAGCCCACGGCCTCGCGCTCCGAGCCGCTGACAAACCAAGCTAACCCCGTCACCAGAACGACGGATGCCCCTGTTAGCTGGACTGGAAAAGCCGCTCCCGGAATCACTAGCGCGCCACCACAGCAATCTCCCGCGCAGCCTTCCGCCCCAGCCGGATGCAATCCGAAATCCCAATCCCGTCGTAAGCATTCCCCACCAGGTGCAGCCCCGGCAGCGCACCCGCATGCGCGCGAACCCGCTTCATGCGCTCCAGGTGCCCCACCGCATACTGTGCCATCGCCCGCGGCCAGCGGCTCACCCGCGTCTCTTCCGGCTCAATATGCGGGCCCACAACCTGCGCGCCCAGAATCTCGCTCAACTCCCGCCGCGCCGTAGCAATCAGCACCTCATCCGGCTGCTCCAGCAGAGCCGCATTCCGCACCCCGCCTAGAAACGCCCGCAGAACCGCCTTGCCCGGCGCAATCCGCCCCAGAAACTTCCTGTGCGCAAAAGTACAAGCCAGCATCGCCCGTCCCGCACTCGCCGGAACCAGGAATCCAAATCCATCCGGCAGCGGCCCAAGCCGAGCCTCGTCATACACCAGGTTCACCGCAATCGAAGAGGAGTAAGGAATCCCCGCCAGCTCCTCCGCTAGCTGCGCATCCACCGTCCCCAGCATCTCTGCCGCAGCCCACGCGGGAGTAGCCACAATCACCGCGTCAAAAACTTCGCTCCCCGCAGCTGTCGTAACCCGCCAGCCTTCCGCCACGCGCTCCACCATCCGCACCGGCGTCTTCAACCGAATCGCTTCAGCCTTCACCCTCGCCGCCAGCGCGTCAATCATCAGCTGCAGGCCGCCACGCAGCGTAGTAAACGTCGCCCTCGTCGCAGCACCCGCAGGCCGCGCACTCATAGTCGCCAGCATGGCCCGCGTCAGCGAGCCATGCCTCACTTCCATCTCCACCAACTTCGGCAACACCGCCCGCGCACTCAACTGATCAGCCTCGCCGCCATAAATCCCGCTCAGCAGCGGCCCCGCCAGCCGATCCACAACCTCCGCGCCGTAATGCCGCTCTACCATCGAAGCCACGCTCTCATCCGCCTCACCCTTGCGCGGCGGAAGCATCAGCTCCATCCCCATCCGAATCTTCGTTCCAATCGAAAACAGTCCTGACATAGCCGTAGGCATCAGCTTCGTAGGAATCAGAAACATCAGCCCATCCGGCAGTGCAACCAGCCGCTTCCCGACAACAATCCACGTCTTCCGCTCAGCATCATTTGACGGAATCAGCTCATCGCCCAGACCAAGCTCGCGGCAAAGCTCCGCCGCCGCCGGCTTCTCCGTCAAAAACGAGTCCGGTCCATCCTCCAGCGCACTCCCGGCCACGGTCGCACTCGAAATCACACCACCCAGCCGGCTCCCGCCTTCAAACAGCGCATATTCCGCGCCGGCCTTCTCCAGCTCATACGCCGCCGCAAGCCCCGCCACTCCGCCGCCAATAATCGCCGTCCGCATAGACTGTCCTTGCCAGTCTAGCCCACGCCTGCACACCCTCCGGAACTCGGCCACCAATGCCATACAAAAACAATAGAGTCCCAAGCGGGACTCTCAAGTGACTCGAATCACTTACATCGTCTTCGTTGGCAAACAAAAGGACCGAAGCCGAAGCTCCGGTCCTTCACGAACCACTCACCACGAAGATCCAACAACTACTCAGCGTCCGGATGCACCGTCCGATAGCTTGCATTCCCACGCGACCAGACCAGCAGCAGGACATCCTTCCCCGCTGGAGCCGCATGGATCTCGTTTACCGTTTCGCTCGCCGAATTCACGGGCTTCCGGTTCACCTCGACAATCACATCCCCCGGCTGAATCGCCGCATCCTCCGCGGGGCTGCCCGGCCTCACATCCTCCACCACCGCGCCCTTTACCCGCGCCGGTATCTGGAACTGCTGCCGCACATCGTCACTCAGGTCGCCCACTGAAACTCCCAGGCGTCCCTTGTTCTCCGTAGCGCCGCCATCGTTTGAGGCTTCCTCGCCCTTGCCCTTGAACGTGCCCACAGTAAGGTTCAGCGTCAAAGGCTTACCATCGCGAACAACGCCCAGCTTCAGCGCCTGACCCGGCTGCATCTCGCTCACTGCCATCTGCAGCGCGCCCGCATTGTCCACCTTCTCGCCATTCACTTCGCGAACCACATCGCCCTGCTTTACGCCGCCCTTTGCCGCCGGCGAATCCGGCTGCACCTGCGCAATCAGCGCGCCCGTTGCATCCGGCACGTTAAAGAACTGAGCATTCTCCGGCGTAACATCATTCAGGCTCACGCCCACGTAGCCATGCTCGATCTTGCCGTGAGCAATCAATTGCTCCGTTACCGACCGCACCATCTGCACAGGAATCGCAAATCCAGCACCGGCAAACGATCCGCTCTCAGAAACAATCGCAGTATTGATGCCAACAAGCTCCCCGCGAGCATTCACCAGCGCGCCACCCGAGTTACCCGGATTGATCGCAGCATCCGTCTGAATATATCCACCCGGTTTCCGGCGGTCCTGATCCGCAAACGGATTCGGCCTGTCCAGCGCGCTCACAATACCGCGCGTAATCGTGCCGCTCAAACCAAACGGGCTGCCAAACGCCAGCACCGTCTGCCCCGGCTTCAGCTTCGTCGAATCACCCCACGCAATCGCCGGCAGATCCTTCACATCCACCTTGATCACCGCCAGGTCGGTCAGCTTGTCCACGCCAATCACCTTGGCCGTCAAAATCCGGCGGTCGTGCAGCGTCACCTTCACCTGCGTCGCGCCGTCCACCACGTGCGCATTCGTGGCAATATATCCGTCCGACGTAATAATCACGCCCGATCCAATCCCGTGCTCAATCTGTGGCCCCGGGCGCTGCCCCATTCCGCCAAAAAACCTGCGCAGCTCCGGCGGAATCTGTTGCATCTGGTCGCCGCCATCCTGCCTCGCATCCACCTTGGCAGTCACCGCCACATTCACCACAGCCGGCGTCACGCGAGACGTCACCGCTTCCATCGCGCGATCCAGCGAAGTCAACGCCGCCGTCGATTCTTCATCCAGCGGAGCCACACCGTTACCCGCCGAGGCAAACACATTCCCATGCCCCACAAAGAGCACGGCGCCCAGAGCAAAAGCCCCGGCTACCGCCGCCGGAGCCGCAAAACGCTTCATCAAAGAAACTAAATGATTAGTAGATTCCCGCATGTCAGTTACTCCAAAGTTGTTGATACTGCATTGTGTTGATACTGCGTCGTTGTTGAAGGGTACGTGCTTCTGCCCGTACCTGGATGTTCTATAAACGCCGGGGCTGTGCCCCTTGAGGGATGCTTCTTGTCCCTTTCCCCTCTTCCCTAAATCTGCACAATCACCCAGCCATTCGGCGTAGCCACCAGATAAACCGCCGGAACCGCCTCAGCCGGTTCCATTCCTTGGCGCAGCGTAGCCCAGATAATCCTCTGCTGCACGCCAAGATCATTCCATTCCGCCATCACCAGCAGGCCATCGCCACCCGGAGCCTTCTCCATCGGCCTCCGCAACTCAGCCAGCCTGACCTTCGGCTGTCCCACCAACCTCGGGTGCCCCATCCATGCGCGGCCTTTCGCGCATGGGTGGGATAGCACAAGCTTCGGCTCCACGGATGAAACCATCGAAGCCTTCACTGGATGCAGCACTGCAACATTAGCCCGCACATTCTCACGATCCACAACAGGCATCGGCTTTAGCCCCTGAGGGAAAGAATCAGGATTCTCTGCCACCGCTAAGGGCATCGGCGCAAAGCTAACCATCTCCGGGCTACGCGACAACCCCAGCGCGACACAAAGGCTCGCCGCCATCACAGTACCCGTAACACCCATCGCCAGCCGCCGCCCCAGCGTCCGCTCACCGCGCAAAATCCGTTCCACGCGCCGAACCAGCTCAGGCCGCTTCTCCCACGCACCCAGCGCCAGGCTCATCCCGCGCTGCAGCATCGCGTGTTCCGCCAGATGCGCCAGGCACATCGCATACGCCTTGCGCCCGTTACCGGCTTCGAGAACACGATCATCGCAAGCAAGCTCACGCTCTGCGCAGAGCCGCCGCTCCACCCACGCCAGCGCCGGATTCAACGGAAACGCCACCAGTGCCAGTTTCTGCAGCAAGTTCGTCCAGTCATCCGCACGCCGCAGGTGTTCCATCTCGTGAATCAAAACCTGCTTCAGCTCATCCTCAGGCAAACTCTCCAGCAGCCTCGCTGGAATCAGAATCTTCGGCTGAAAAAATCCAATCACGCTGGGCCGCGCAATCTCATCCGAGACACAAAGTCGCACCCGCCGACCCGCCGCAATCTCGTCCAACAAAATGTTTACGGGTACGCCCGGTCTCTCGCTTTTGGAGACCGCGGATGGATGATCGGATACCACCACAGCCCGCTTAGCCAGCCGGCGCAGATGCACAACCCCAATCCCAAGCTGAACCGCCCGCACCAGCGAAAACACAGCCCATAGACCTAAAATCCCATAACCCCACCGCGGGTCCACATGAACTTTGTAGGACGCAGCCGACCCATAGGGATCACCGCCAGCCTGCACCCCGGGCAACGCCAAAGGCAGAACCTGCAGCCCAATCAGCAGCGCAAACACTCCCAGCCACACCATGCCACGAGCCGCAGCGCTCAGCCTGGGAAACGCCCTCAGCACCAGCCAAACCAGCCCGGCCAGCGCCAAACCTTCCCACAATGCAGAAATCAGGGCAGAGGCAGCCATCGAAGCTATCGGATTCAAAGACGCGAACAACTCGTTCATCGTTGCGCCTCCAGTTCATCCTCCGGCGCAGCAGTAATCCGTTCCTTCAGCCGCCGCAGCTCATCGGGCGTCAATTCGTCATCCCCTAAAAGCGATAACACCAGCCGCTCCCGCGAGTTGCCAAAGAACCGCTCCAGCACATGCCGGATCTCGCTCCGGCTCGCCTCATCCTCCGCCACGCACGGCGAATAGAGAAACGCACGCCCTTGCTGCCGGTGCGTCACATATCCCTTCTGCTCCAGAATCCGCACCGTCGTCAGTACAGAAGTGTAAGCAAGCGGTCCATCTCCGGCAGCCGCCTCCGCCATATCCGCCACGGCGCTCTCGCCGCGCGTCCATAAAATCTTCATCAGCCGCAGCTCGGCAGGCGTCAACGTGTTCGATGGTTTAGGAGGCATTGCTCGGGAAAAGCTCCTTCTAACGGGTTAGACGAGACAACTAAAGATTTAGTTACCACATTTTCGCTCCCCTCTGCAAATTCCTATACTTTGCCTGCCCTCACTAGAAAAGTTGTCCTCGGGAGCAAGGAGCCGCTGGCATCCGAGCAGATTAAGAGTTGTCCTCCGAGCAAAGAGGCGCTTTCATCCCGAACAGATAAGAGCTCTCATCCCAAACGAGTCGAGGGACCTGCGGTTGTTCTTGCTTTTGCCTTTCGCCCGCACAACCCGCTTCTCCGGTTCAATTCGAATGGACAACCTCCTGAAAGATCACAGGTGCCCCATCCATGCGCAGCAGTATCGCGCATGGATGGGGATAACCAAAGCCTCGATAAGAGCTTGTTTTTGCTTTTAATCATCACCGGTGTGTGTGACCCACCCAACAAGGCCCGTCATCCTGACCGTAGCCGTTTTTCAGGCGGAGGGAAGGACCCGCTTTTGTTCTTTGCTTTGAGCGTACGGACGTTGGTTCATGTCCAGAAATCTTTCCTCTGGACTTCTGGCGATAAGCCGACTTCCCGGTGTTAACCGTCGACAAGGCTTTCGGCATTGCGGATATGGAACCCTGGATTGCCAGCCATGACAGCACTCAGACATGCGGCGGCGATCATGTCAGCGGGATTGATCTGAAGCTTCTTCGGCAGAATTGGCGCAAGAATCTGCATGAGTTGCAATGCCATGTGCTCCTTGAGGCGCGGCTCGTCGCGTTGACCGCCGATCAGGCTGGGTCGAGCGATGGTCAGTGATCTGAAGCCCACCAGCCCGATGTCCCGCTCGACTTCGCCTTTGATTCTGGAATAGAAGATCGCCGAGTTGGCGGAAGCGGTACTCGCCGAGACAAGGACAAACGTGTCCACTCCATGCTGATGCGCAACTCGCGCAAACTTCAACGGCAGCGCGTAGTCCACTTCGCGAAACGCTTCTTTCGAGCCTGCTTTTTTGATCGTCGTTCCCAGACAGCAGACGACCCCATCGATTCCTTGACTGATCCCTTTGGACAACAACGCCTCCAGGCGATCGGACACAGGATTTGTGAGCTTTGAATGGGGTTCCAATGGACGGCGGGTTGGTGCGATCACGCGAGTAACGGCGGGATTCGCAAGAGCCTGCGCCAACACATTTCTCCCCACAAGCCCCGTGGAACCCAGCAACAGTAAATTCATCTTAAAGCCCCTTCTATTTCACCATTGCCTTCACCAACAGGCGCCGCCACGCTGCATCGGGCAAGAACCGGTTCAACCAGAAGAGCGGGCCGGGCTTGGCGAGATAGCGTAAACGGTTTGACGCATCATTCGCGGCACGGTAAATAACTTTCGCTACGTCTTCCGGACTCGCTGCCCTGGCATTACTTTTTGTGAAGACGCCGAGAAATTTATTCATGCTCGCCTGATAGGGTTCGCTCGTCGCAACCTGCATGCTGCCTTTGCCGAACTCGGTAAGAATGCTACCGGGTTCGATGAGCTTCACGCGGATGTGGAATGGGTCAAGCTCATAGCGCATGGATTCGCTCAAGCCTTCCACTGCAAACTTTGTTGCGACGTACGAAGAAGCATACGGCAGCGCCAGACGGCCCACGATGGAAGAGACATTCAGGATCAGGCCTTCGCCAGCGGCGCGCATCGCCGGGATGACCTGCTGCGTGACTTCGATCAAGCCGAAGAAGTTGGTCGCAAACTGATCTTGAATCTGTCCGCTGTCGCTCGCTTCGATCGGGCCGAACAAGGCATAACCCGCGTTGTTCAGCAGGACATCGATCTTCTGGTAGCGGGCGAGCGTTTCGTCAACGGCGCGAGCGATGGAGCCCGCATCCGTGACATCCAGCGCGAACACACTGATCTGCGGATGCTGAAGTGCGGCATCGGCCTTAAGAGGATCGCGCATCGTCGCAGCTACATTCCAGCCCTTTTCTGCAAAGTAGAGCGCGCTGGCCCGTCCGATACCGCTCGATGCACCTGTAATCAATATTGTCTTTGCCATCATTCCTCTTCTCTTAACGGATTCATCCTGGAGCTGGACCGAAGCCTGCGTCTGATATCTCCACTGGTATAGATATACCGAATAGTATTTGAGTTGCAAATAGTTTTCGTGCGGTATGCTAAGAGCGTGGCGAAGGCGATCAGGCAGAGGCTGACCCGGCAGGAGAGCCGGCTCGAAACCAGGACAAAACTTCTGGATTCCGCAGCGCAATTATTTGCGAAAGGCGGCTATGAAGGCGCATCCGTTGACCTAATAGCGGAAAGTGCGGGCTACTCCAAAGGAGCGTTTTACTCCAATTTCGAAAGCAAGGAAGCGATCTTTCTTGAGCTTCTCGATATACACAAGCGGCGAGAGATCGAAGCTTTGGCACAGCTGCTTGTGCGGGACGTTTCTGGGTCGGAGCTAATCTCGCTCATCCGCAACACTCAGAGCGAAGGCGGCTCGGATTTCGATTTCGGACTTCTCTCGGCTGAGTTTCAGTTGCAGGCCTGCCGGGACAAGACGTTCGCAAAGACCTATGGCAAGCTGCACCGCACCCATATCGAGACTATGGCCGGGCTCGTCACCAAATTGTTCGCCAGGCTCGAACGTATTCCACCATCTGACCCCAAGAACCTCGCCGAAATCATCATGGGCCTGACGACGGGGCTCTCCTTACAGAGAACAAGCATGCAAGGATCACTGCGAAGAGGATTGGTCACTGAGGCGATCCTGCTGGTTCTTCGCCTTGACCTTATCGAAGGCGATCAGTAACGATAACCGCCGATAGCAGCATTGACCCCGACTCACCACATTTCGCGCATCGACTGATAAGACCCTGCATTTGCCTGCGTTGGCCCTGGTTACTTAAGTCCAATGGACCTTCGTACCGTGTTCCCACCCAAAATAGTTTTCACCTAATTAACCCCAAATATGCTTTACTCATAATTGAGCAGTAAAAACCAAGGCCCGAATTCAACTGAATTCGGGCCTTTTTATTTTCAGCAGAAAGGAGATCGAATCCTCATGGCCAACGCGGAACGGTCACCTGGAATCTGCCATCTGTCCACGCCCGAACTGTGCTGGACTGTGCTCCACAGTCCAGCACAGTTCGCGTATGAGGATCGTATAAAGAGACTGCACAGAAACTGTGGAACCCCCACTCAACTAACTCACTCAAAACCAGTAAAGGCTCCACAGCTCCACAGGATAACTCCGGCATTACCAGAAATACGACGCTTCCATCCGCGGCGACCCTGGCGCACCACCAATAATCTGTGTACTGATCACCACTTCCATATTGGTCTTATTTCCAGCATCCCGAGCCGCACGCCGCAGCTGATCCAGAAGATCGCGGTTACTCAGAAACTCACCCGCCGCAATCGTCCCACCCCGTCCAATACCCGCAGCAATCACCGCCACCTTGCCGGTATTCGCATCGGTAAACCGGGCAAGAATCGCATAGTCCCTATAGTTGTTCGTCTCCATCTGCACATTGCGATCCACCACCCAGCGGTTCAGGCCGGGATTCGTAGAATCGACGATCCGGAACTGGCTCATGTCCGGCGCATTGGCAAAGTGGTAGCGCAGCGAATTGGTCAGTCGCAGCGTCCACGCATTATCAAACGCCCCAATGAAAATCGCAGGCCCGGCGCGCAGATCCTCAAGTCCTGTTCCACCCTCACTCCTGAGGCTGTAGCGTTTATCCGCCGCCTGCAGAATTCCCGCCACCTTCACTGCCGCGTTCAAGTCGTCAAAAATCGCCGCTACCAGCGAGTCCTTCAGCACCACCTGGTGCGACGGATTCGCCGCATCACGCAGCGAAATCTCCGAGTACTGAAGCTGGTCCGCAATACAAACCAGAACCGGATCAGGAGAGCTCAAAACAGGGCGCCAAAAGAAGTTAAATGCCGACTCCCGCACCTGCTGAAGCGCAGAATTCACTCCTACGGCGAGCAAAGCTATGCTGACGCAAATCAGCGCAGCAATCGCCGCCCGAAACCGCATCGCATACGCTCGATCGGTGGCGTCAGCAGCAGTCTCCGCCTGCAACTCCGCCTTAAAAAGATCGTCGGCAACCACACGGCCGGCCGATGCTTCACCGGCTTTCGCTGCAAACCTGGTATCCGGACTCAGGTTCAGAACAGGACCCGCATTCGGCCAGTCGAACTTAGGGACGTAGCTTCCAGATGGAAGGGTAATCCGCAGCTCATTCTCCCGGCCCGGCTCCTGATAATACTGGGCGATGCGCTTACGGATTTCCGCCGCTGTCACGCGAACAATGGGATCGGTCCCGGTATCGTAGTCGGCCTCTTTGCCGAAGACTTCGATGCCAAGCGTACGCTCCTTAAGCATCTCCGTCTGACCCGCCAGTGTGTGATTCACCACGAATCGCAGAAAATCGGGAAAGCGCCGGCTATGGCTGAAATGCGAGTCGCCGAGAAGGCGGTCGAGCTGCCTGCGTACCTGTGCAGCATCCACCTTTTCCTGAGTTCCCACATCCGCCATGCTGCGCATCACCCCGCGTCCGAAGGGAATTATACGCCTTTACCTGAGGTAAAGACTGAATCTTTAAATCGGCAAAAGCCGATCAAAATAAATGACTTGTGCCAATTTACATGTAAAGAAACCCTGCGGCTATCCGCAAGGACCTTTCAAACCTGTTCTCTGGTTGCCTATAAGTGGCCGTCGCATGAAATTCCATCTTTACTCCGATTGGCTATCAAGCCTGTCGTGCGAAAAGATGGATGTTTTGCCGGAGGCACACTTTGAAAAACATGAATAAAACACAATACGGACTCTGCAAGCGGAGCCAAATTTTAACCCACGCGTTCCTCCTTGGAGCGTTGGCAATCCTGCTTGTGGCTGCTCCCATGCTGCGGGCGCAGGTCAACAGTGCCACCCTCAGCGGATACGTTCAAGATCCCTCCGGCGCTGCAATCTCGGGCGCTGCAGTGACCGTTGAAGAGGTGCTGAGCGCTGCGCAACGCACCACTACAACTAATGGAACCGGAAACTTCACTTTCGCAGGGCTCGCCGCAGGGGACTACAACCTAACTGTCAGCGCCAAAGGCTTCAAGAATCTCATCCGGACTGCAGTTCACTTGAGTCCCGGCGACAGCACAAGCCTGAACGACCTTAAGCTGGAAGTCGGAGGCGGCACGGAATCTGTAACCGTTGCGGATACGGTTGCCGGTCTCCCGCTCGATAGCGGCCAGTTGTCTTCTACGATTTCCGGCTCAGACATCGAACGGCTGTCGGTCTCGGGTCGCGATGCAACAGAGTTGCAGAAAATTCTTCCGGGCTTTGCTATTCGCAGCCAGGACTCCACTAACTCTGCCTCCGACTTTTCACAGTTGCAAATCGGCCAGCCTACTCCATACGCCTCCAATGGCGCACCGGTTGCCGGAATCACACTCAAGCTTGACGGCGCCGGACTGACAGATGCAGGCAACTTTGGCGCGAACCTGCAGAACATTAACGACTCCTGGGTAAGCGAAGTGCAGGTGCAGACCTCAAACTTCGGCTCAGACCAGTCAAATGGCCCCGTCGTCATCACTGGGGTTACCAGATCCGGCACATCGAAATATCATGGCTCTCTCTACACTTATGCCCGCACTTCGCAACTCAATTCCAATGACTGGCTGGCCAAATTCAACGATATTGGCCGACCGGATGATCGTTATGTGTATCCAGGCGGCACCTTCAGCGGCCCTGTTCCAGGACTCAAGAAGCTTACATTCTTTGCAGGCGCCGAGTATGACGCGCAGCGCAATGTTTATGCGTATAACAGCGCATCGAGCGCAATTGTTCACGCATTGGTGCCAACGCAGGCCATGCGCCAGGGTGACTTCAGCCTGACTTCGCTTCAAAACTATCTTGGGCCCAACTACTCTAGCGGTACGTACGCGGATATTTCGCCCGTGCCCACGGTCGGCGATGACGGCTCTCCACTAACAAACGGCAATATTTCGGGCTTTCTAGACCCCGGCGCGATGGCTCTGATCAACGGCACCCTGCCGCTGCCCTCCAAGGCAACCGACACCAGCGGCTTCAACTGGGTCAACGAAAACCTTGTCAATAACAACATCTTCCAGGCGATAGGTCGCGTAGATTACGCAATTTCGCCACGAAACAGCTTCTTTGCCCGCTATAGCTATGAAAAAGGCAAACAAGGCCAGCCGCAGATTCCGTATTATTCGCCCTCGGCCTCTTCGATTCTTGGGGCGGTGAACACACCGGGCTACGGCGTACTAAATAACATTCAAGTTCACTCAGCCGCTGCAAACTATGTCACGGTCTTTACGCCAACGTTGACCAACGAGATATTTGGCACGCTAACTTATTTCACAGAGGCCTTCGATCCGCGCGAATTGAGCGCCTTCCAAAGCGAGACGATCAACTATCCCTATCAGGGCGCATTCAACAACGGGAGCACGCAATACCCGCAGCTTCGCACTTACGCTGCCGTGGGTGGATTACCACTAGGACTGTGGCCGGACTTTTCGTTCGGTTCGCCGTCGCTGAAGAAATTTCAACCCAATGCAGGTGACAATCTGACAAAGGTCTGGGGGAAGCACACGGTAAAGTTTGGCATCTTCTCTGAGCGGGTAACTAATAACCAGAACATTACCAATGGCAACTCGAACGGCGCGGTCCAGAATTATTACTTCGGACCGGCTGGCACGCAGTTCTTTAGCTATAACGGCACATATCCTGATGGCTCACCGGCGTTTGATCCAACTCCGCATTACAACAGCGGCAACTGGCTCGCAGAGTTTTTTGAAGGTCACCTTCAGACCTTCGACCAACAGAATATTCTGCCGCGCACCAATGTTTATTTCTGGGGTACAGACTTCTATGCGCAGGACACATGGAAAGTAACTCCGCGCGTTCTGTTTACTTTCGGAGTGCGTGTGCAGCATCTGGGCGCGTGGACCGATGCGCACGGTATTGGCGCTGCGGTATGGTCACCTTCCACGATTACCACGCCTTTCAATATCGTCACGAATCCAGTACCGGGCTTGCTATGGCATAAGCTCGATAACAGTATTCCCAACTCCGGCACGGGCGACAAAGCGTTATGGGCTTCTCCTCGTATCGGCGTCGCGTATGACGTCTTCGGCACCGGCAAAACAGTGATTCGCGGGGGCGCCGGCATGTATCGTTTCCACGATGCGGAGGCCGATGTGGATGGCGCTTTTCAGGAATCGCGAGGTATGCGTGATGCTTTGCTGGCAGGCTTTGGAAATACGACATTGGCAGGCATCAGTTCTCTGAAGCTTGATCCTGGGACTTACGGCCAGGCAGGCGGCACAGAAACGCTGGCCGCGGTGACTTCTATCACGGGACTCGACCCCACAGATCGCAAGGTTCCCCTTACAAACAATTACAGCTTCAGCGTGGCACAACAGTTGCCGCACAATACCGTGGCACAGGTTTCCTATGTGGGCAACAACTCCAGCTCGCTGATGAACAATGGCACCACACAGTCTGTTGTTTTGAATAACGTGAACGCCATTCCGGTGGGTACGCTATACACGCAACAGAGCGCGCAGACCATCGACGGCGCTCTGGGATACAACTATTGCAATCCCACCGGATGTACGCCGCAGCAAGTGGCAAATCTCTCGGCCACAGTGGGATATCCGGGACAGCCGAGCGTGCAGTATGTTCGCCCATATCCGGAATACGGTTCGATTATTGTGCCGCGCCATAACACCTACGCGAATTACAACGCGCTACAGGTTCTGCTGCAAAAGCAGTCTGGACGCTTGAACTACGGCATCAATTACACCTGGTCAAAAGCCTTGGGCATTCTCGGTTCTGCAGCGGATTTTAACTTTACTGCACCGGTTGATCCGTTCAACATTCAGAATAACTATGGCCCGATGAACTTTGATCGCAGCCATATTCTCAATGCCAATTACTCCTACCAGACTGGCAAATTCACCAGTGATCGCCTATTGGGAGGGTTCATCAATCGATGGCTCATCTCCGGAATTACTTCCTTACAGAGCGGTGGCAACATGCAGACCGGAGTGAGCTTCTCGCCAAACTTTTACCTGCAGGGCACGGTGAACCAAGGTGCGAATGCAATTAATGTAAACAACCAGGTCATATTGGGCACGCCCGACGTAAGCCTGCAGCCCGTACTCACCTGCAATCCCAGAAGCGGACTTACTAACCACCAATACATCAACGGCGCCTGCTTCAGGCTTCCCAACTTCAGTACGAACGGGCAGTTCATCCTCCCATACGCTCATGGGCCAATGTACTTCAACTCTGACCTAACCCTGGAAAAAGGCTTCACTCTGGGCGGAGAACGGAGCCTGAACTTCCGTATTGCAGGATTTAACTTCCTCAATCATCCTCTCAACAGCTTCGGCACAGGATACGCCTCGCAGACCACGCTAGTGCTCTCCGACACGTCTCCAACCGCTACGCTCAGCTCAGCAAAGTACGATCCGGCCTCCGGCTTCGGGTTCGCTCCGCAAAAGCTGGGAAGGCGCTTGCTTGAAGTCTCGGCGAAGTTCAGCTTCTAGCGACAACTGCTGGGAGGCACGTAATTTGCGGCCTCCCGGCAGTTACCGTTCCCTTGCGATGACGCACTCATCCTCCAGCCGGAATTTCGCACCTATTGAAAGCAGGGATCATGCGCGAACTTCGCATCCTTTTTTGCGGAGCAGGAGTTCTTGTCTCACTATCCGCACTCGCTTTTGCGGGAACCGGTCCGCATACACTTGGCAGTGTCTCCAGCGAAGCCATGCTAGCGAATGGGATTCGTGTTCTCACCACAAGTGGAGGAGTCGAAGAAATAACTGCTCTTCGCAGTGACGTAATACGGGTGCGCGCTTCTGACGGCGCGTCGCTTCCGGAGGATGCATCCTGGGCTGTTCTGGAGAAATCGCGCACTTCCTCCATTCCGGTCGAGCCGGAAAATACTGTAGCGACAATTGGATTTCGCACTCCGTCGTTACATATTGAGGTTGATCGCAAAACGCTCTGTTTTACCCTTCGCAGTATTGATGGCCGAATTCTTCAACAAGACTCCGAGCCCCTGCACTTTGAAGACTCCGCCTTCCGCATCGTGAAGGTAATGCCTCCCAATGAACATTATTATGGGCTCGGAGATAAGATCGGCCCGACTGATCGCCGTGGCCGCGCCTTCTCGCTCTGGAATACTGACGCTTATCACTATCAGGAATCTACAGATCCACTTTATAAAAGTATTCCGTTCTTTATGACCTTTCGGGCGGGCACCGCAGTCGGAGTTTTTCTCGACAATACTTTCCGGTCGAGCTTTGACTTTGGCGTGGAATCAGCAAATAGCTACTCATTTGGAGCGACGGACGGTCCTATTGATTACTACGTCTTCGGCGGTCCCACGCCACGCGCTGTTTTGGAAACGTACGCGTGGCTGACAGGGACACCGCCGATGCCGCCAAGATGGTCATTGGGGTTCCAGCAGTCACGCTATACGTACACGCCGGAATCACGCCTGATGGAGATTGCAGAGCGTTTGCGAGCGGATCGCATTCCTGCTGACGCGCTCTATCTTGACATCGATTTTCAGGATCGCAATCGGCCTTTCACCGTTAACACAACGAGCTTTCCAAACCTTAGTGATGCTTTAGCGAAGCTGCATAAGATGAATTTTCACGTGGTAGCCATCACAGACCTGCATATTGCATATGCGCCAAATCAGAACTACACGCCTTACGATTCCGGCACCGCGGGCGATCAGTTCGTACACAATCCCGATGGCTCGGTTTTTGTTGGCCCGGTATGGCCCGGACCCGCCGTTTTTCCAGACTTTACTCGAAGCCAGAGCCGTAAGTGGTGGGGAACGCTATACAAGGACTTTCGCAGTCTTGGATTCGACGGCTTCTGGAACGACATGAATGAGCCCTCGGTATTTAAGACGCCTACAGGCACCATGCCTCTGAGTGTTGTACATCGCATTGACGAACCAGGCTTTCGCTCGCGCATGGCATCCCATGCGGAGATCCATAACGTTTTTGGCATGGAGAATTCCCGGGCAACCTATGAGGGCCTGCTTAAGCTTGATCCAGATTCGAGACCTTTTGTGCTGACACGTGCAAGTTATGCGGGCGGCCAACGCTACGCTGCCACCTGGACCGGCGACAACACGAGCACATGGAATCATTTGCGCGAGTCCGGTCATCAGCTCAAGAGCCTTGGCCTTAGCGGTTTTAGTTTCAGTGGCGCTGATGTGGGTGGATTTGCCAATACTTCCACGCAGGATCTGCTCACAAAGTGGATCGAGGTTGCGTCTTTTGAACCGATTGATCGCGACCATACAGAAAAAGGCACCGGGAACCAGGAGCCGTGGATCGGTGGCCCTGATCAGGAAGCCATTCGCAGGCGCTACATTGAGGAGCGTTACCGGCTCATGCCATATCTCTACACGCTGGCTGAAGAGACATCGCGCATCGGAATTCCGATGATGCGTCCGCTCTTTCTCGATTTTCCGGAAGCGGCATCGGACAAGCATCCGATCGACAGCGAGGTTGATAACGAGTTCCTGCTTGGACACGATCTGCTAATCGCGCCTTCACCTTTTCCCGATACGCCCGACGCTTACAGTGTTGAGTTCCCCACGGCGGAATGGTTCGATTATTGGACCGGCGAACGCGTGCAGCCTGCGCCTCGCAATCCGAATCCGGACCCCAATGCTCCATCTTCGCCTGCAGAGCTTGTTCCGCTCGCGACCAGCGTCCAGCCCACTCTTGACACACTTCCTGTCTATGTCCGCGGGGGCGCGATTCTTGTTTTGCAGCCTCTTGTGCAGAGCACGCAGGAGACACCGCAAGGTCCTCTTGAACTGCGCGTCTACGCGGGTAGTGACTGCCAGGGCTCACTTTATACGGATGACGGTAGCAGTTTTGCTTATACGCATGGCGAGTATCTGCGCCAAAGCTTTACCTGCTCTGTAACTTCTGATGGGCTGACCGTTAACATTTCGGCACGGGAGGGCAGCTATAAACCGTGGTGGAAAGAGATTCGCGTGGTTGTTTATGGCTGGCGTCCGAAACTGGGGACTTTTCGCCTGGATGGCGCGGCTTCTCTGAAGCTCGAAAATGCAGGAAACAGTGTGCAGTTCACGATTCCGGCATCGAGCGCAACTGCGACGCTTCGAATTGAGTGATAGGCTGATGCCTGCGTTTATAGACGATGATGGCTTTCGCCAAACCTCGCTTTCATTTCGTGCTTCCTGTGCTTGTGCTGTGGCTTGTTGCTATTCATGCATCGGCTCAGCGGATGGTTTTTGCTCATTACATGCTTACGAATCAGGACTACCAGGAAGATACGGATCCTACACAGGAGCTGAAGATTGCTGCGTATCAACGCGAGATCCGCGAGGCGCAGGCGATGGGTATTGATGGGTTTGCATTGAACGCGGGGGGGTGGTTTGGCGAGCCGTATTACATTCGCTATGCGGCCCAGATGTTTGAGGCTGCGTTGCGTCTGCACTCCGGTTTCAAGCTGTTCTTCTCTGCGGACTTCTGTTGCGGTAACACTCTGGATGAGGCTGAGGATATGATGCGGCGCTTCGCTGGCAATCCGCGTTACGTAGATGTGTATTTCCGCTACAAGGGCGGGGCGGTGCTCTCGACTTTTGCAGGAGACAAATTTGGTGTAGCTGGATGGAAGAAGATTCGTTCCGATCTGGCTACTGGAGCAAATCCTTCTACGCGCATGGTTCCAAATGTTCTGAAGGTTGTTAGCGGCGCGCCTTCGAATGCACCGCTTACTACTTTTCTTGTTCCTGCATTCTTTTTCGGTGGTGAGACGCCTGCTGCTGCGGATGTTGTTAAAGGTGTTTCGCAGTGGAAGTCCACACTGGATGGGGTGTTGTACTGGGGTATCGCTGGTGTACCGGGATCGCACACGGAGCTTGATACTGTCGAGAGTTCGCGGGCTTATGGTGAAGCGCTGCATCGGGCTGGGATGCTTTATATGGCGCCGGTTGCGCTGCAGTTCTGGGGTGCGAATGCTGACCGGTACTACGAATACTCGGGTGCGGCGGGAATGCGGGCGCAGTGGATGGATGTGATTGAGCGAAGTCATCCGGAGTGGGTGGAGATTATTACCTGGAATGACTTTATTGAGGGGACTTACATCAGTCCGATTGATGATCCTAACAAGTATGCGAATGCTAATTTTCTGGTTTCGAGCGGCGTGCCGGTGAGTACGACAGGATACTTCCATTCGCATGCGGGGGCTGCTGCACTGCTGCCGTACTTCATTGAGTGGTACAAGACTGAACATAAGCCCGAGATCAAGCGGGATGCGGTGTACTACTTTTATCGAACGCAGTTGAAGGGTGTGGATGCCGGCGTGCCTTCTGTTGCGCATAAGTATGGGCCGGTTCAAGATGTGATTTACATTACGGCGAACCTGACGGTTCCGGCGGAGTTGCGGGTTACTTGCGGTGGGCAAGCTCATGTGTTGCATCTGGCTGCTGGGAGTACGGATGTGGAGACGCCTTTTGCAGCTGGAGGGCCACCCGAGTTTGTGCTGATGCGGAGTGGCAAGGTGGTTGCGACGAGGGCCGGTGCGGATTCGATTGAAGCTGCTCCCAGATACAACAACTTCTACTATTCCAGTGGTGTGGTGCAGTGATTTTTGCGGTAATGCGGGAGTTATCCTGTGGAGCTGTGGAGCCTTAACTGGTTTTGAGTGAGTTAGTTGAGTGGGGGTTCCACAGTTTCTGTGCAGTCTCTTTATACGATCCTCACACCCGAACTGTGCTGGACTGTGGAGCACAGTCCAGCACAGTTCGGGTGTGGACAGGCGGCAGGTTTCAGGTGACAGTTCCGGGTTGGCCATGAGGATTCGATCTCCTTTCTGCTGAAAATGAAAAGGCCCGAATTCGGTTGAATTCGGGCCTTGGTTTTTTCCTGCTCAATTATGAGTAAAGCATATTTGGGGTTAATTAGGTGAAAACTATTTTGGGTGGGAACACGGTACGAAGGTCCATTGGACTTAAGTAACGAGGGCCAACGCAGGCAAATGCAGGGTCTTATCAGTCGATGCGCGAAATGTGGTGAGTCGGGGTCAATGCTGCTATCGGCGTTTATCGGGACTGATTCACTCAGTTGCCGAAAACCCGACTTTTCAGGAATCTCTCCTGTAGGCTCTGTCTTCATCGATGATTGACTCAGTGATTTAGCATGAGCGAGCGGGGTAATGTCGATGACGCTCGCCGAACAGCCACATGCCGTTATCGAACAGCTGCGACACGTATTTATGCGCCAGCGAAGTAGCTTTCGCCAATGCACTCCTCTCGGACTGGGGAAACGGCTGGAAGCTCTGGACATCTTGTTGCAGAGCATCGTCAACCGTCAGGACACGATAATTGAGGCAGTAAAGGCAGACTTTGGCCAACGTTCCGCCAGGGAAACTCGGTTGCTGGAGATCTTCCCGTTGGTTGATGAAATTCGGTATCTGAGGCGCAATCTCCGCCGATGGATGCGAACTCGCAGCGCGACTACGAATTGGCAGTTCCTGCCCAGCCGGACAAAGATCATCTATCAGCCTCTGGGCGTCGTGGGAGTCATTGGTGCGTGGAACTATCCAGTGTTATTGACGCTGTCGCCGCTAGCAAATGCGATTGCAGCAGGCAATCATGTCATCGTTAAGCCATCTGAACTTGCACCGGCAACCGCTGAGATGTTACGACAGATGATCAACGAAGCATTTCCCGAGGAATATGTAACTGTTGTCACCGGAGGTCGAGAGGTTGCGTCGGCTTGTTCCGCGTTGCCGTTTGACCATATCCTCTTCACCGGTTCGCAAGGCGTTGGCAAACTTGTGATGAAGGCTGCAGCTGAGAATCTCACGCCCGTCACACTCGAATTGGGTGGAAAATCGCCAGCCTTAGTCCACGAATCCTATCCGATGGCAACAGCGGCAGATCGTACATGCTCCGCAAAATTCTGGAATGCTGGTCAAACCTGCATTGCTCCCGATTACGCTCTTGTGCCCTCCGCCAGGATGGACGAGTTTGTTGACCAATGCGAGACAGTCATATCGAAGCGGTATCCTCATTCGGCTTCCAATGCGGACTACACGCACCTGATCAGTCAGGCAGCCTGGGAACGGATGCGAGACCTCGTGGATGATGCACAGCGTAAAGGGGCCCGCATTCTTCAGGTCGATTCAAAGCATGGAGATGTTCCTGTTGGGAGTCGATTCTTTCCGCCTACACTCATTCTTGGTGCAAACGACTCGATGCGAGTGATGCAGGAAGAGATCTTTGGCCCGATCCTGCCGATAGTGGAATATTCGCTGATCGACGATGCTCTCGGCTTTATCAACGCTCGACCATGCCCGCTCGCGCTTTACTATTTCGACCGGAACAAATCTCGAATAAAGAAGATCCTGGAACAGACAGTCTCAGGTGGCGTTACGATCAATGACTGTATCTTTCACTTCGTTCAGCACCAACTTCCTTTCGGTGGAGTGGGAGCAAGCGGCATGGGCGCCTACCATGGTTTTGACGGATTTATCGCATTTTCGAAGAAGAAGGGCGTATTGCTTCAAAACTCATTGGTCGGATCGGTTCTCGACAGCGCATTGAAACCACCCTATACGTCCTGGTCAGACCGTGCCATCGGACTTTTGGTGGGACACAATAAGGTACGTCCTATCCGGAAAATGATCCTTCGGTAAAGGAGCTACGGCAAGTCAGGATGACGGGCCTTGTTGGTTGGGTCACACGCACCTTGGTTGTGATGGCTCAAAGCAACAATAAGCTCTTATCGAGGCTTTGGTTATCCCACCCATGCGCGGTAGTGCTGCGCATGGATGGGGCACAGGGTTTTGGATATCCCAGGTCTCCAAAACCGGGAGACCTGGGGCACCCGGTTTTGTGGAGGGCTGAAGAAAGACAAAAACAAAACAAAGACAGAAGCGGGTCCTTCCCTCCGGCTGAAAAGCGCCTACGGTCAGGATGACGGGTTTTTGTGGTGTGGGTCACATGCACCGTGGTTGGGCTGACTTAAAGCAAAAGCAAGCTCTTATCGAGGCACTGGTTATCCCACCCATGCGCAGTACTGCTGCGCATGGGTGGGGCACCGGAATGTTTTGGTCAACGAACGAAATGATGGATGGGTTAGAAGCTGTAGCGCAGGGAGAATTGCATTCTGCGGCCCTGGGTCAGAAGGGCTGTGTATTGGCCGTAGGTTGCGGGGCCGAAGTAGGGGTCGTTGGAGATGCTGGCTGGGTCGAAGCGGACGGAGTTGGTTACGTTGAAGGCTTCGGCGGCGAATTTCAGGGTCTGGCGCTCGGTGATGGTGAAGTTCTTGGAGACGCCGGTGTCGATGGAGAAGTAGCCATCGCCACGATACGCGTTACGCTGGCCGCTTTCTTCGGCGTAGGGCGGGCGAACGTTGTTGATGGCCTGAGTTTGATCCTTGAAGGCATTAGGCTGGCCGAGAGCGTCATATTTGTGGCCGCCGGAGGGGGTGGCCGCGGTGGCCACGTTCCAGCTCTGATCGGCCCAGTCCGTGTTCCAGCCTAAACCGTCAATGGAGCTGAAGGGCAGCCCGCTGGTCCAGTGGGTGAGGCCGCTCAGGTTCCAGCCACCGATGAAAAGATCTGCGAGCTTGCTGATGTTGCCGCCGAAGAGGCGTCCACGGCCGAAGGGCAGCTCGTCCATGGCATTGATGGTGACGGCGTGGTGGACGTCGAAGTCCGAGACGCCGCGATTTCCCTTGGGGTTGTAGACATTAATGATCTGGCTGGAGTAACCGCCGTAGCTGGAGGCGGAGGGACCGGCGCGCTCCGCGTCTGAGCCAAGATCGATGGATTTGGAGAAGGTGTAGTAGCCATCGAATTGAAGGCCGTGCGAGGCCTGCTCATGGAGGGCGAACTGGATTCCGTTGTAGCTGCTGGTGCCCATGGAGGACCAGGTATAGAGCGAGGAATACTGTGGATCGAAGTAGCGGGTGCAGAGACCGCCAACGGGATTGCTGCAGGGTGTGTCGAGATCGAGGACGAAGAGCGCTGAGGACTCATTGCCGCGGAAGCCTGCTTCAGGACCGGGCGAGTTGCCGAAGTAGGTCTGGTAGACGGCCTGCGTGGCGGTTAAGTACGTGGTGGAATCGGGATTGTTGGGGTCGATGTTGTAGTTGCCGGCCATCCAGGGGAACATGTTCTCCCAATACGGAATCTTCTGCACGTTGAGGATGGAGGTGGATGCGTCGTTGAGCTTGTCGATCTGCTTTTCTGCGGTGAAGTAGTCAGAGCCGCCGACGGGATCTTTGAGGTTGATGGGTGTGGCTACGTCGCGCATCTGGAGAAGATGACGACCGAGACGGCCAGTGTAGGTGGACTCTAACATGAGCCCTTTGTGGAGCTGGAGCTGATAGCCAAGGTTGAAGGCGTAGGAGTATGGGCTCTTGAGGCTCTGGTCTACGCCCCAGGCGAGGGCGAGATTGTCGCCGGGCAGAAGGCTGGTGGCATCAATGGGCGGAACGATGCTGGTGGGGACGGTGGTTTCGGAGGAAAAGCGGGGAGCGCTGTCGGCGTCGGCGGCTCCGACGGGCGCCTGGTTGGCGGTGGCGATGCCGAATTCGCCGGACTGATCGAAGGAGTCGACGATGCCCTGGCCGAAGTGATCGTAGTAGACGCCGAAGCCCGCACGAATGTTCATCTTTGTGGAGGGCTGCCAGGCTACGCCGAAACGCGGGGCGAGGTTGGCTTTATCCATGCTCCAGAAGCCGGGCTTGTTGTTGGCGCGGCCGCCGGCGGTGAAGCCGAAGGCCGGCTGCACGACCTGGCCTTCGCTTGCGCCTTGCCAGCGGTTGTTGAGCCACTGGCCCATGTTGACGGTGGGCACGACTTCCTGTCCGTTGCGCTCGTAGGGCACCTGCAGGAGAGTGTGGCGGAGTCCGAAGGTGAGGGTGAGGTTGGGTTTGATCTTCCAGCTGTCCTGACCGTAGTACTCGACTTCATTGGTGAGGAAGTGACGGTCAACCCACTGGCCGGCGGGGAGCGGATCGAGCTGGCCGTTGGTGAGCGAGTTGTTGTAGTAGACCGTGGCTGAGGTGATCATGCCGGTGGCAGCGGCGACGGCGATGTTGTAGGAGGAATTGGACGTGACGGTGGGGAAGCCGAAGGCATCGGGGTCAAGGCTGGAACCGGTGCCGGCGATGGCACCATAACCGAGCAGCTCATAGGTGACGTTGGCGTGATTGAAGAGCGTGGCGTCAGAGGAGCGGTTGTTCAGAACGAGACGGTAGTTTCCGCCAAACTGGAGGGTGTGCTTGCCTTTGACCCAGGTGAGGTCATCGGCAAAGTTGTGCGTGGGCACGGAGACGATGGTGGAGGTGTAGCCGGTGCCGACCAGCGAATCGATGCCCTGGAAGCTGACATAGGGGGTGGTTGTGCTGCCGCGGTTGGCATAGCCCTGGCGGACGAAGCCGTAACGGAGGTTATTCACGAGGGTGGGCGAGATGGTCCATGTATCGCCGGCGGCGATGCCCTTGGAGTTATCGACGATGGTGTAGTTGGGCGGCGCGCCGGGGTACTGAATGGGGCCGGAGGTGTTATCGCCCTGAAGATTGCCGCGCACGAAGAGATGGTGGCGATCGGTGGGGGTGTAGTCGAGCTTCACGATGAGCGTGTTGAGGTTGACGGGATTGGGCGAGGCGAAGGTGTAGGAGGCGAGATTGGTACCGTCACCGGTCTGGATGCCGTTGGCCTGAGGCAGTTGGGCGAAGTAGGACATGATGGCGCGATCGACACCGGCGCCGAGCGGGCAGGAGCCCAGGGATTCGCAGAGTGGGTCCATGGTAGCGATGTTGGCGGCTGAGAGGGTGACCTGGCCGTTGGCGCAGGCGAAGGGCTGGTTTGGGGAATCGCAGCTATTGGTGTTGTAGATGACCTGGCCGCTGCGGAGGCTGGCGGTGGGCACGCCGCGTGTTTGCTGGGAGCTTTCGGCCTGGCGCTGTCCTTCAAAGGCGACGAAGCCGAAGAGCTTGTCCTTGATGACAGGCGCGCCGAAGGAGCCTCCGAAGGTGTTGCGGAGGAGTTTGCCGGGGACATTGGGGAGGCCGCTGGAGAGCTCGGCCTGTTTGTTGAACCAGTCATTGGCTACGGTGTTGGTGGGGCGGTAGTACTCGTAGACGCTGCCGTGGAATTTGTTGGTTCCGCTGCGGGTGACGAGGGCGACCTGTGCGCCGGAGGAGCGGCCGGAATCGGCGTTGGCGTTGGTGGTGACTACGCGAAACTCTTCTACAGAGTCGCGGGTGGAGCGGAGGATGCCGCTGAAGGCGTACCCCTTGTTCTGGTCGTTGTCGTCGAGGCCGTCGAGGGTGACGTTGCTTTGATCGGAGCGTGCGCCGTCTACTGCGCCGGAGCGTGAGTCGGAATCCTGCTGCTGGGTGGTTTTATCGCCGAGGAAGAGGACGCCGGCCTGAAGGCTCAGGAGATCGAGGACGTTGTTGCCCTCGAAGGGAAGCGCCTGGATCTGCTTGCTGTCAAAGGGTGTGCCGATGGTGGCGTCATTGGTGTTGAGGGCTGAGAGTGTGTCGACGACTTCGACGGTTTCCGCGGCGGAAGACGCTACGCCCAGCTTGAAGTCGATGGCGCGGGGCTGGTTTACGAGGAGCTCGACAATTTGCTTTTGCGTGGCGAAGCCGGACATTTCCGCCTGAACGGTGTAAGTGCCGGGGGTGATCTGCTCGAAGGCGTATTCGCCGTGGTCGCTGGTGAGGCGCTCGGCTTTGAAGCCGGTGTCCGGGTTGACGATGGAGAGCTTTGCCCTGGAGATGACCGCGCCGGAGGAATCGGTGATCGTGCCGTGCAGGGATGTGACGGCGGTCTGGGCGAGCGCGGCTGTCGGCGCAAGGATGGAGCAGATGGCCAAGAGGAGCGTGCGGTAGTGTCTCATCGAAATTGCCTCCGAAAATGATGCAAAGTTGCGGCTCCGCTGCGCCTGCTTTGGCGTTGAGCGGCGTGGATTTTGAGATAGCTGTGCGCTCTCCGTGGGTCGAGTATGCGGAGATCCGCGAACTTTATGAGAGCTGTGAGCGAACCGTCAGCGATGGGCCAAGCAAATGGTCTTTAGGGAAATTGGCTTATCTGGAGGCTGTCAGGCGGGATATGGTGAACGCATAAAGATAAAGAATTTGAATGGCGGGGAGAAATGGAGCTTTTAGGTGAGGCGTTAGCCATCCACTCCGTACCGGGAGGACGAAAGAGAGTGTTATCCCACTCATGCGCGATACAACTGCGCATGAATGGGGCACCCGCTCGGCGATGAAGAAATGGGAACTATGATCCCCGGTCTCCAAAAGCGAGAGACCGGGGGCACCCGCAGGTGATGGTGAGAGAGGCAAAAGTAAAGGCGCAAAAAGGATCCCAGGTCCAAAGATCTGGACCTGGGATGTCACGAATACGGTCAATAAGATTAGTTGCTGCGCAGGGCGACCATGGGGTTGATGCGTGAGGCGCGGCGGGCGGGTAGATAGCCGGAGAGGACGGCTACGCCGACCAGCGTTAGTGCCATGGCGATGAATGTTGTTGTGTCCCATGGGGAGACGTTGAAGAGCATGGCTGCGATCAAGCGGGCGGCGGCGAGTGAGGCTGCTGTGCCGAGGACTATGCCGATCACTGCCAGGCGGAGGGTGCTGACGAGGACTTTGCGCTGTACGAGCGCGGCGGAAGAGCCAAGGGCCATGCGGATGCCGATCTCCTGTGTCTGACGGGTGACGGAGTAAGAGATGACGCCGTAGATGCCGAGTGCGGCGAGGAGCAGGCCGAGTGCGGCAAAGACCACCACCAACAGCATGAAGAAGCGGCGCGGCGAGTTGGCATTATCCACAAGGCTCTGGACGGGGACGAACTCTGCTTTGGTTTGTTTGGGGTTGAGGTCATGAAGGGCTTTCATGACGCTGTTGGCCAGCTGTGCAGGCGGCAGCGTGGTGCGGACGACGAGGCGGGCTCCGTTGGGACCGGCCTGCGTCATGGGGTAATAGATTTGCCAGCCTGTGGGAGCTTCCACGTTATCGGCGTGGACGTCATCGATGACACCGACGATGCGAGCATGGTCTCCCGTTCCCACATTCACCAAAAGCTTTCCTACGCCATCTTCATTGGGCCAGAAGTAACGGGCCATGGCTGCGCTGACGAGCACGACCGGCTCGCCGGCAGGACCATCGGACCAAGCGAAGTCGCGGCCGTGAATGCGCATGCCCATAGCCCCCATATAGCCGGGCGAGACGACGTAGACAAGCGGGCCATCAAGACCCTTGAAGTCGTTGGGATTGCGGCCCTGCGGAGTGGGCGTGCCCCACGCACGGTTACGTCCGAGAGGCAGATAATCTGCGAGTCCAGCGGCCTGAACCCCGGGAATGGCCGTGACACGAGAGAGGATCTGCTGGAAGATGACGCCGCGCTTTGCGGCGCTGAGAGCGCCGGTTCTGTCGTTGGGTACATTGTCGTCGTAGTCGATATTGACAGCGGCGGAGTGCGCAGGCTCAAAGCCGAGATCGAGGCTGACGACTTTGAGGAAGCTGCGGAGCAGAAGGCCTGCTCCAACTAACAACATGCAGGCGAGAGCGACCTCGGTGACGACGAGGATGGAACGAACACGCTCATGCTTGCGGCTCTGGCCTGTGCCGGTGCCGGAGTCCTTGATGGCTTCCTGCAGGTTGACGCGAGACATGCGGAAGCCGGGTAGAAGACCGAAGCAGATGGCGGTGGTGAAGGCTATCAGCACGGTCCAGAGGAGAGCCGACACGTCAATGTGCAGCGTGGAAAGCAGCGGCAGAGCAACGGAGCCCTGATGCGAAAGCCAGAAGAGGAGCGTGGCAGCCAGTACCAGACCGATGGCCGCGCCTGCAGCAGAGAGCATGAGGCTTTCTGTGAGGAGTTGGCGGATGATGCGTGTACGGCTTGCGCCGAGTGCGCCGCGCATGGCGAATTCTTTGGAACGGGCTGAAGCGCGTGCCAGCAGGAGGTTGGAGAGATTGACGCAGGCGATGAGCAGGATGGCTCCGACTGCGGACCAGAGGACGATGAGCGAGCGATGGAGCTTGCCGCTGACATATTCCTTGAGTGGCACGGGGACGATGGAGCCTGTGTAGTTTCCGAGTGTGCCGGGTATTGTTTTGCGGAAGTAGAGCCTGGGCGCGACAATTTCGGCTTCCGCTTTCGCCTGTTCAACAGTGACGCCGGGCTTCATGCGGCCGAGGAAGGTGACGATGTTGCCGTAGTTGCGGTCCTGATCGAGGTTGAGCGGCGTGAAGGCGTCATAGCGAGAGCCGGGCTGAAAGACTGCGCCGAAGTCAAAGCTGGCGGGAAGTACGCCGATGACCGTGGTTTGTGTGCCGTTGATGTCTACTGCTTTACCAACGATGTTTGGGTCGGAGTTGAATTGATGTTTCCACCATGCGTTTGAAAGCAGGATGACGGGCGGCGCGCCGTTCTTCGAGTCGGCTTCTGTAAAGAGGCGGCCCATCTGCGGCTGCACGCCCAGGACCTGGAAGAAGTTCGAGATGACGTCAATGCCGGTGGCGGGAATGGTATCGCTCTGGCCGACTTTGAGGCTGAGATTGTCGGGCCCGGAGAAGGCGAAGTAGCCGGTGACGCCCTGATAGGAGCGGCTCATGTCGCGGAATTCTTCATAGCCATCCGACGAGTATGTGGCGCAGGACTGACCGCACTTGGTGGGCGGCGGGGCGATCCATACGAGCTGATGCGCGTCGGGGAACGGGAGGGGGCGCAGGAGCAGCGTGTTGACTACCGAGAAAACGGCGATGTTGGCGCCGATGGCGAGTGCCAGGATGGTTACGGCGACGGTGGTGAAGCCGGCATCGCGACGAAGGGTGCGGAAGGTGTAGCGCACGTCTGCGCGCAGGTCATTCCAGTAATCAGCCAAGCGCTGTTTGCGTTCCATTTTGTCTCCCATGTGTACGCCAATGGTTTCAATTTCCTGAATGCGGCCAAATTGGCGATAGGCCTCGCGGCGCGCGGCTTCGGGGCTCATTCCGGCTGCGGCGAGGTCGGCGATTTTGGACTCGATGTGGAAGTCGAGTTCATCGCGGACATCGGCTGCGGAATCGTGACCGAAGAAGCGGGCGTAGCGTCGCCAAAGTGGCTGATTGGTCATGTGGCTTACTACTCCGTGAACGCGAGCTGGGTGGCGCTAAGCACACGGGAGACGGCTTCAGCATACGCCTCCCAGGTGGCGCGCTCTTCATTGAGCTGCTTTTTTCCTGCAGGGGTGAGTCGATAAAACTTGGCCTTGCGGTTGTTCTCAGACAGGCCCCACTCGGAGGCGAGAAGCTTTTTGTTTTCGAGCCGCCAGAGGGCTGGATAGAGCGTTCCTTCTTCGACGAGGAGGACGTCGCCGGAGTGCTGGCGAATGAATGTAGTGATGGAGTAGCCGTGCTGCGGGCCCCACACAAGGGCCTTGAGGATGAGCACGTCGAGGGTTCCGCGGAAGAGCTCGAGTTTGGAGTGGGCCATGATCTCCCCTTTGATTACTAGGGGAGTGTCGCACAGGTTCCCCTTGGAATGCAAGGGGAGAAGATTTCTCTACTGAGGAGGAGTCGACGGGGGGACATCCTGCGTAGGTGCAGAGCGTTGCACGAGAGTGATCTTCTTGACCTTGTTGCGGTCAAGATGATGAAGTTCGCCTCCGCTCCGGATCTCAATATCCATCCCCGAGATGGATACCAGATCGCCACTTAAGAGCGTCCCGTCGCGCATCTCAATCGAATCGTAGGAAGGCGTTCCAAGCTCGTAGCTGACCTGACCTCCAGATACGTCGTTCTGGTCGATTTCAAGCGGAAACGTCCCTGTCCGGAAACCGTCTTTTGAGAATGCGAGTATGTGGTGGCCAGGCCCAACCGTGATCAGCCGCGGCGTAGTGCCTGATTCCTTGCCATCGACAGAAAGCGTGGCGCCCTGTGGTGTTGAATTCACTGTGAGTGTGACGGTCCTGGCCTGCTGCTGAACGTCTTTCAGCGTGATGGAAGCTGGAGTTCCCGAGGCGCTCACCGTGGTTTCGAATTTGACCGTTTCTCCCGGGCCGACATTTTTAATTTCAATCGTGTCTTCCCCGACCCTGACCTTGTTCTTGTCAAAGAGGTATATGGAAAACCTCTGAAGCTGGATAACACGCCCGGAGAGATTTTGAGCAGTTGTGTCCATCACGTATCCGTGCAGGCTTCCCATACCGGGCAGCGGTTTGAACTTGTTGAAGGTAAACCGGAGCACGGGAGAACCGGTCTCGGGCCAATCGATCACCTGTACAGCCGTATCTTTTGCGAAGACGGTAGCTGGCGCAAGCAGAAGGCAAGACAACCAAAAGATAATTGGCAGAAGACGCTGACGGAGATTCATGAAGCGATGATACGACCGGGCTCAGACGCGAGGAAATAGGAAAAATGTCAGGCTGCTGCGCGCTACGGCGTTTTCCTGCCCAGCGCTGTGACATAGCCCGGATTCACTCGTTCGCTGGTAAAGGCGATCTTCTTCAGAAGATCGTCAAACGCCGCCTGTGCGGCCTCTGGTGAAGGACGCGCGGCGATGCGCTTTTCGGCGTTGCCGGTGCCGGTGGGCATTTTACTGAGTGCGATGATGGCGTCCCAGCCGGCGGGGCGATCGAAGGTGACTACGCTCGATGGGGCGTCCATCTTTTTATAAGGCCAGAAGCACCAGCCTACGTGATTGTCTTCGAGGGTCTTGGTAAAAGCTTTGATCCACTCATCTTTGTTCTCGCCGGATTCGCCGAGCCAGATGGGAACCTGCCATTTATCGCGGAAGTCAAGATACTCGCGGATTACGCTTGCGTCTGTGGCGGTCCAGTACTTGTGGAAGGTATACATGACGTTTGTGTCCCAGGGCTTGCCGAAGACTTTGAAGTTAGAATCCCACTGCGCGCCGCCGAGGATGAGGACGTGGTGCGTGTCGACGGAGCGGATGGCGGCGCTGATGCGCTTATAAAGCGGCTCGAGGTCGGGGTTGTATCGCTGCAGTTGCGGGAAGTGCGGGATGGGTTCGTTGAGCAGATCGTAGCCGAGGACGATTGGCTCGGCGCTGTAATGCCTGGCGATGCGCTGCCAGATTTCTATGGTCTTTTTCTGTGCGGCCGCGTCGCGATAGAGCCAGGGATAGCCGTCACTGTCATCGATGTTGGTGCCAGTCTGGCCGGCAGGGGCGCAGTGGAGGTCGAGGATGAGGTAGATGTGGTCCTTCTTTGCCCACTGAACTAACTTGTCGACGAGCCGGAAGCCTTCGGCGTTGTCGCTTTCGAAGAAGGTCCAATGGATGGGTACGCGAACGGAGTTGAAGCCCATGTCGGCGATGCGGTCGATATCGGGCTGGGTGATGTAGTTTTCGCGCCAGGATTTCCAGAAGGTTTCCGATTTTTGAGGGCCGATGAGCTCACGGCTCAGCTGGTAGATTTCGCTGGGGCTTTGGGCGCCGTCTTCGAAGTGGAACATGTAGCCTTCGGGCTCGAGCCAGTTGCCGAGGTTGGTTCCGCGCAGCATGAGCGGCTTGCCGGAGCCATCTATCAGCTCCGTTCCTCTGGTGTGTACGAATCCTGTTTGCCCATGCAGCGCTGTGCATGCGCACGCCGCCGCCACGCCTAGAACGCTTAACCATCGGATCTGCATAGCGGATTGAGTATACGGGTGGACGGGGCGAGTGTGCGCGATCACAGATCGGGCGGTTACACTTCCTGTTAGCTGTGATAGATGATCCGTACGCCTGGGTCAGCACGCCGGCGAGAGTGCGTTTGGCGCAGCCGGTCCGCACAAAGGAGAACAACAACGGATGCAACTCGAGGCGAAAGAGGCCGCGGCCGCTCATGGCGAGGGCTCTCATACTTACTCCCGTAAAAATCCTTATAGCGCTATTGTTGAAGTGAACCGACTGCTGACTGGTCCGCAATCTGAAAAGGAAACCCGGCACATTGAGGTCTCGCTCGGGGAGTCTGGCATTCAGTATTTGCCCGGAGACTCACTGGGCATTCTGCCGGAGAACCGTGAGGATATGGTGCAGGAGGTGCTGGGGCTTCTGCATTTCAGCGGCGACGAGGCGGTGACGGATTTTTATGGCGGGGCGCTGAGTCTTCGCGAGGCTCTTACTTCGTGGCTGGTGCTTGGCAGGATGGGGAGCTCGACCATCAAGGCGTGGGCGAAGCACACCGGAAGTGCTGAGCTGGCGGAGATGGTTCTGCCGGAAAACAAGCTCAAACTTGAGGATTATTTGTGGGGGCGGGAGTTCCGCGATTTGCTGGCGCAATTTCCTAAAGACCTGGAAGACCCGCAGCAGCTTTTCAAGATTCTGCCGCGGTTGGCTCCGAGACTGTATTCGATTTCTTCAAGCCAGGCGCTGCATCCCAACGACGTTCACATGTCGGTGCGGATTGTGCGCTACGAAAGTTATGGGCGCGAGAGGTTGGGTGTGTGTTCCGGACAGCTTGGCGAGCGTTCGCCTGTGGGAACAGCGCTGCCTACGTTCATTCATTCCAATCAGTTTTTCCGTATGCCTGCAGATCTGGATGCGCCGGTGATTATGGTGGGGCCGGGGACGGGGCTCGCGCCGTTTCGCGCGTTTCTGGAACATAAGCAGGCGGGTTTGGGACGGTGGCCGATGTGGCTCTTCTTTGGTGAGCAGAGAGAGCAGCAGGATTTTCTCTATCGCGAGGAGATGTATGCCTGGCTGGAAAACGGCGTGATGCAGCGGCTGGATACGGCTTTCTCGCGCGATCAGCAGAAGAAGATTTATGTGCAGGATCGGATTCGCGAGCAGTCCAAACTGCTGTGGGATTGGCTGGAGCGAGGCGCGCATTTTTATGTTTGCGGCGACTCCAAGCGGATGGCTCCGGATGTAGAAGCAGCGGTTCTGGAAGCGATTGCGCAGCATAGTGGCAAGGGAGCGGAATATGCTGCGGCGTTTGTGGCGGAGATGAAGAAGCAGAAACGGTATTTGAGGGATGTGTATTGAACGTTCGCGGTGTATTGGGAAAGAATCTGGAGATTGTAATTGCCAGCTAGTAGCTATCTCTGTCATGCGGCTCTGGCCTCCCGATGGCGGCCGCAACCTGCCGAGTGCAAACCGATGTAATGCGGAGGCTGCCTTGAATCGACGCTTTGTTATCAACCCAACCCGGCCTGGGCGCGTGTTGCGGGAAAAGCCGTAATCAGTTTGCCTTGAAAATCCGCCACGACTATCAGACAGGTTTGCTCGGATTGCTCGCCAACATTCTCTCCGAATTCACGAACGATCAGCAGGCAAGGTCTGCCCGTAGGCTGCCCCAGTTCGTCGGTCAGCTTCGACATCCGCAATAGACTTGGAGCAGACGCCGTACGCTTGATGTAGTTCTTCAAGGTATCCGGATTGCGCAACTTGCGGCAAAAGATGGAATGCTTCGGCTTGCCCGGCAGAGAACCAAAATGCTCCTCAATGTGCTCCAGCGCCGTTTCCCATTCGAGGCTACGGCCTTTGGCCGTGAGCAGGCCGCAGATACGGCTCGGGGTGTTTTCCTTCAGTATCCCCGTAAGTTTGACGCCAATCTCCTGAGTTACCAGGCGTTCCATGGCTGATGATGAAAGCGGCTGACTTGGGGGCATCTGGGCTCTCCCTAGTACGTTGCATCCATGAGGATAGTGACTTATTGCTGCTGAGCATAACAATAAGTTTGCGGTTATTTTGAGTGGATCGAGACCCGGATATTAACTGCCGGCAGCAGGCCAAAAGCCTATATGAAACCTTGCCGAGGTCCCCATGGACGGTTTTCGTCCGCGGGGTGATCAGTCGTAGCGTTCGGCGACGATTTGTTTGCGGTGCCAGCCGTAGGTTGCGAGCTTCTCGCGGACGCTGGTGATCATGTTGCTCAGGCCGCAGACGTAGGCGTTGATGTCGAACTTGAGGTCGTTGGGGCGGATTGTGGGATCTACGGGAGCTTGCGGAAGGGTTTGGCCGAGGCGGCGGGCGCGGGCCTCGATGATTGTGGCGACGTGCTCCTGGACGTGGCCTGTGAGGCCGGTCCAGGTGCTGCCGGCACGGCTTAGTGTGGGGATGTAGTGGAAGTTGGGGTGTTCGGCGGCCAGGGCTTCGAATTCCTTGCGGTAGTAGAGTTCCGATTCATGGCGGGTGCCGTAGACGCACCAGATTTCCTTGCCTTCGGATCGGTCGGGGCCGTTATTTGGGAATAGCCATTGCAGAAAGCCGCGCATGGGTGCGACGCCGGTGCCTGTGGAGATGAGAATGGAGTCGGTGAGCGGCTGCTTGAGTACGAAATATCCGTAGGGGCCGTGGAAGGTGATGGTGGAACCTTCGGGCAAGTCCAGGAGATAGTTCGAAAAGAAGCCGCCTTCGGTGCGATTCAGGCAGAGATCGAGCCTGTTGCCTTGCCTGTGGGCCGAGGCGATGGAGTAGGCGCGAGTCTGCTCCTTGCCTTCGTGGTCAGTGGCTACGGCGGAGATGAATTGGCCTGCGGTGAAAGGGAAATCGGCAACGCCTTCGAGTGCCAGTTCCAGGTGATAACACTGGGCGGATTCAGACAGGCACTCTTTGCGTTCCAGGCGTGCGGTGAAGTTGGTTCGTTCCGGGGCAGCACTCATTAGAACACTAGGATAAAGCCCTCAGCGGTTGGAAAGCTGGATGGGATTGCCGTCGGGGTCTTTGCCGTCGCAGAGATGGAGGAGTTCGCCTTCGCGTACTTTGCCGAATTTTGCACCGCGGGCTACGAGGATTTCGCGGAGGGCGGCTACATCCGTGGCGTAGAAGACAATCTTGGGACCTTTGCGGCCGGGGGATGCGGGGCCGGAGTGCAGAGCTATGGACGTGGCGCCGGCGGCGAATTCACGCCAGCCTTTTTCCTCAGAGATGAGCTTTAGGCCAAGTACCTGGTTGTAGAAGTGGCTCATGGCATCCATTTGCGGGGTGAAGAGGATGACGCGGGCCATTTTCAGAGAGGGAGCGGGGGCTGATTTTGTCGCCATGTAAGGAAGAATACTCGTGCGCCACAACGATGAAATGAAGAACGGATTGTTTTTGACATTGCGTTACGGCTCGCACTAGCATGAATTTGTTCTGGTGGGGCACATCGGTTCCAACTCCGAAAAGGCCAGGCCTGCCCGCTGAAAAATTCTTTCAGCAGGAGTGTGTGTATGGCTACCCTTGAAACCTATCGCAAACAGGCAAAATTACTGCTTCGCTGGCATCGCGAGGAGAATTATTCCGTTGGCGAAAAGGTGCGGAAGCTTGCGCGCTACGCGACGATGACGGACCGCGCTGTACTGGATATGAAGTTCACGCTGGCGCTGGCGCAGGAGGTCACGGCTCTGGAAGCCGGATACGGCAGCTGGGCGGAGTTGAAGACCGCGGCGGCAGGTGCGGAGAAGGAGCTGCCCGCATTGCGTGGCGCGCCCGTGGTGAGAAATGTCATTCCGATATTGCTGGTGCGGAATGTGACGGCGAGTGCAGCTTTCTTTCAGCAGAAGCTGGGATTCCGGATTGATTTTCTGCATGGGCTGCCGCCGTTTTACGGAGCAGTCTCGCGCGATGGCATTCGTCTGCATCTGCGGTTTGTGCACGAACCTTGTTTCGCGAAGGTTGCGGCGCAGGAAGAGTCGTTGATTTGCGCTTCATTTGAGGTGGAAAACGTGCAGGGGCTGTTCGAGGAGTTCAGAGCGCGTGGGGCGACATTTTCACAAAAACTCACCAAGGAAGCCTGGGGAGGGACGGATTTTCACGTGCTGGACCCAGATGGGAATGCTATTTCCTTTGTGACTTACGGCTAAGGCCACTGGTTTTGGCTTGGTTTCAAATGGAATGACTGATACCATAAGAGTTATATGTGCGGGCCGCGTGTTTTTTGGCCGCGGCGCAAAGATTTTTGAGGAATGAGGAATTTGCAGTGGCGAATACCACCAAGATTGAAGACAAGGTAGAACGTAAGAAAGTAAAGCGCGCGGCGCGCAAGAAGGCTGCGCCGAAGGCGAAGCGGACGACTCCGCGCGGAAGCAACAAGAAGAAGGTCAAGACACTGTCGCGTGGTCAGTCGAAGCGCTAGTTTTTAAACCTACGCAAGTATTCGCGCCCGGTGGAGTTACTCGCCGGGCGCGAGGCTTTTTGGCTCCCTGTTGCGGCATCAGGATTCCTTATGCCGGAGGCGGGTTTCGGCGTGTATGCTGAATCTTCTCAATTGAGAAGAGGAGAACCATCTGGCCAGCCAACTGCTTGCCCGTAAATCCATTGACAAGCTGATCCGGGACTCGGAGTCGCCGGAACATGCGCTGAAGAAGACGCTTGGGCCGTGGTCGCTGACCGCGCTCGGAATTGGCGCGGTGATTGGCTCGGGAATTTTTACCGTAGTGGGCACGGCGATTGCGGGCGAGCAGTTCGACACGTCGAGCATTGTGAACACGCCGCTGGCCGATTACCTGATTCATCACACGGCGCTGGCGGGAAGGCCGGGCGCGGGACCGGCGATTGCGATTTCGCTGGTGCTGGTGGCGTTTGTGTGCGCGCTGACGGGGCTCTGCTATGCGGAGCTGGCTTCGATGATTCCGATTGCGGGATCGGCTTACACATATACATACGCCACGCTGGGCGAGCTTGTGGCGTGGATCATTGGATGGGATTTGATCCTGGAATATGCGGGATCGAATATGACGGTGAGCGTGGGCTTTGCCGCGCATGTGGTGGATCTGCTGGACTGGCTCGGGCTGCATCCACCTGCTACGTGGATTTCTCCGGCGTATCTGCCCGAGGGTTTGCAGGACCTGGCGGGAAATTGGATTTATCACCCTGGGTGGCACTTCGGGTTCAATATTCCGGCCTTCCTGGTGGTGCTGCTGCTGACGGTAGTATTGGTGCGCGGTATTCGCGAGTCGGCTTCGACAAACAACATGATGGTGGGCGTGAAGCTGATTGCCATCATGATTTTTGTGACGGCGGCGATTCACTATATTCACCCGACGAATTGGCATCCGTTTATGCCGAACGGGCTGAGCGGCGTGCTGACGGGCGGGTCGATTATTTTCTTCACGTATATCGGGTTCGACTCGGTTTCAACAGCGGCTGAGGAATGCAAAAAACCACAGCGTGACTTGCCGATTGGGATTATTGCCACGTTGATTGTTTGCACGGTGCTATATGTGGCCGTGGCGGTGTGTTTGACGGGGCTGGTGCCGTGGAAGTCGATGGTGGGCGATGCGGCGCCGGTGGTAAATGCTCTGAAGAAGCTTTCGGTGATGCCAGGCGGGCATCCGCTGCACTGGGTGCGACTGGTAGTGCTGATTGGGGCGCTGATGGGCATGCTGTCGTCGCTGCTGGTGTATCAGCTTGGGCAATCGCGGGTGTGGTTCTCGATGTCGCGCGATGGGCTGCTGCCGAAGATTTTTTCGGATGTGCACAAGATTTATCGGACGCCGGCGTTTTCTACGTGGGTGGCGGGATTTGTGGTGGCGATTCCTTCAGGATTGTTTGATATCGGCACGCTGGCGAATCTTTCCAATATCGGCACGCTGTTTGCGTTTGTGCTGGTTTCGATTGGCGTGATTGTGCTCAGGTATCGCGAGCCGGAGCGGCATCGCGGCTTCCGCGTTCCCTTTGGCCCGATTATTCCAGCGCTGAGCGTGGTCTTCTGCTTCATCCTGATGTCTGGGCTGGATATTTTGACGTGGATACGCTTCTTTGGCTGGCTGGTGATTGGGTTGGTGGTTTACTTCTTCTACAGTCGGCATCGGAGTGAGTTTGCGGGCAGCAGGTCAGCTTCCAAGTAGCAGCAGACCATTTGCTCGTTATTTGAGATGGGCTAATCTCCCTCGTACTTACGTAGCCCACAGTTTGCACAGTTTCTTCCCAATACGGTGCGCGGCGTAGCGAAGAATCCTCCAAAGAAGTTCTTGCCACAGCGCGGGCAAGGAAAACTCCGGAGCCGCGAGCCTGTGAAGAGATATACGGCGCCAAATGCCAAGAAACTGGCTAGGAATGCCATCGTATCGTTAGGAATAATTCGCTTTATTACAGGCTCTACAAATGCCATGAAGGGAATAAACGCAAGGAACTCAATGCCAATTAAGACAGCGAGCCACATACGACGCTTCTTGTATAACTGCCATTGGCTCTGGTAGCAGTGTTCCCTAAGACTGCTGGACATGACGATGCCAATTCTATTGGCATCATTTCAACGAAGCAAAGCCAAGGCCATCATCCAGCGTCTGCACAAGCTCGCTAAAATTCATAACATGGACACCGAGAACATGGCAGGGTTGAAAGATTTCATCCACAAGCTGCCCAAGGCGGAGCTGCATTTGCATCTGGAAGGCACAATTACTCCCGCGACGCTGGTGGAGCTGAGTGTGCGGCAGGATGATAAGCCGCTGACGCTGGAAGATGCGGAGAAGCTCTACCAGTTCACGGACTTCACGGGATTCATTGAGGCGTTCAAGGCCGTCACGCGGCTGCTAAGCGGTCCGGAGCACTATGAGTTGGCTGCGTGGCGGATGTGCCAGCGGCTGGTGGAACAGGGCGTGGTGCATGCCGAGGTGTATATCTCGGTGGGCGTGATTTACATGTGGCGGAATCATGCGGCCGATGCTTTTGAGCCTATTTTTGAAGGGTTGGAGCGGGCTCGCGAACGGGCAGAAAAAGAACTTGGGCTGTCGCTCTACTGGATCTTCGATGCGGTGCGGCATTTCACGGTTCCGGAGGCAGAGCGGGTCTTTAAGAAGGCTGCGGAGATGCGGGCGGAGTATCCATCGGTTATTGGAATTGGCCTGGGTGGGGATGAGCGACAGCGTGGCTCTGAGGCTTTCGCGGCAATGTATGCGGAGGCGAGGGCTGCCGGCCTGCGGCTGACGAATCACGCGGGTGAGACTACGCCCGCGTCGGCGATCTGGGAGGCGCTCGCGATTGGTTCGGAGCGGATTGGGCATGCGCTTTCTGCCGGCGACGATGAGAAGCTGATTGCGGAGTTGAGGGAACGGCAGATTCCTTTGGAGTTGAATCCGAGTTCGAATGTGCGGACGGGAAATTGTGCTTCGTTTGCGGTGCATCCGCTGCGGCGCTACTTTGATGCGGGGCTGATGGTGACGCTGAACTCGGATGATCCGGCGTTTTTCGGGTCGGATATTGAGAACGAATGTGTGCTGGCCGCGACGGAGCAAGGGTTTACGCGGGAGGAGCTGAAACGGCTGGCGGCTAACTCGATTGCGGCAAGTTTTCTTCCCGAAGTGGAAAAGAAACGCTGGCTGAGCCAGATTCACACTACGGAGTAACGGAAGTGTCTGTTGGGACTGGGATTGGAGCCAGCAACAGGCAAAATGCGTTATCATGCGAGCAAGGAGGCCCTCCCGCCCTATGTCCAACGAGTCTGAACTTCTTTCGATTATTGAGCAGCCCGGCGAGCATAAGGCGCTTCGCGTGGTGGGATGGTTCTCTGTGGGGATGGCTTTGGCTGGCCTGGGCCTCCTGATTGGCTATGAGCTGCGCTCGCGGTACAAATTCAAACGGCGCACGCCGTATGACTTTTTCTCCCACACCGAGGGCGAGCAGCAAACGGCGAATGAGTTTGGGGTAGGGATTTAAGGTCTGCCAGATTTCGGAATCCGCGATGCCGCCTTCGGGCGGCATTTGTTGTTTTGGGACCCGGTTTCCACAACTCACTCTTTGCCCTTTGTTTCTCGCACCTCGCTTTGCGATAGGCTGAAATCTTATGGGTCGCATCCGCATCCTCTCGGATCAAGTCGCTAACCAGATTGCTGCCGGGGAGGTGGTGGACCGGCCGGCATCTGTGGTGAAGGAGCTGCTGGAGAATGCGCTGGATGCTGGCGCGACCCGAATTCGAGTTGAAGTTGAGGCGGGCGGGCGGAAGCTGATCCGGATTTCGGATGACGGGATCGGAATGAACCGCGACGATGCGCTGCTGGCCTTTGAGCGCCATGCTACGAGCAAGCTGCGGACGGCGGATGATCTGCTTTCGATTGCTACGCTGGGGTTTCGCGGCGAGGCTTTGCCTTCGATTGCATCGGTGGCAAGGGTGAAGCTGGATACTTCGGACGGCGAGGCGGGAACGCGCATTGAGATTGCCGGGGGCAAGATACTGCACGTGGAAGATGCTGCGCTACCGCGCGGCACCACGATTGCTGTCTCGGACCTGTTCTTTAATACGCCGGCGAGACGGAAGTTTCTGCGGGCAGAGGCGACGGAGTTGTCGCATGTGGCGGCGCTGGTAACGCATTACGCGCTGGTGCATCCGGAGAAGCATTTTGAATTGATTTCGGCGAGTCATACGCTGGTTTCTGCGCCGCCGGTGACGCGGACTGCCGAGCGCGTGTACCAGATTTTCGGGAAGGACACGCTGGAGAAGCTACTGCCGGTGGCTGCCGAATTGAGGCTGGAGCGAGGTGGGCTGCCGGAACCGCCTCCCTGGAAGGTGGATCCCGACGAGCCTAAGCGTGAGCCCGGGCAGCTGCGGCTGACGGGATTTTATTCGAAGCCGGAGCTGCAAAAGCTGAATCGCAATTCGATTTATGTGTTTGTGAATAAGCGGCTTATTCGGGACCGGTTGCTGCTGCACGGGGTGTCGGAGGCGTATCGGAATATTATTCCGCCTACTTCCTTTCCCGTAGTCCTGCTTTTTCTGGAGATGCCCCCGGAAGAGGTGGATGTGAATGTGCATCCCGCGAAGACGGAAGTACGGTTCCGGCAATCCAGCGTGATTCACGATTTTGTACGGGACAGCCTGCGGATGGCGCTGATGAAGGCGCGGCCCGTAGCGGCGTTTGTGGCTTCGATGGATGCGCCGAATGCGAGCCCCTCGCTGATGCCGCCTGCCGAGTCTCCGATACCGGGTGCTCCAGAGCCTGACTCCGAACCGGTGGGTCCGGCAGAAGCGGAGCCGTTTCGACTGACGGAGTTTGAGCTGCCGCCGGAGCCCGTGAGGTTGCCGTTTGCCACTGCGGTTTCCGATGGAATGGACGGCCTGACGGCGATTGCGGAGGCTCTGGTTACAAACGTAGCCGAATCAAATGGTTACGCGGCGGAGACGGCAGAAGTAGAAGCCCGGCAGGCGGCGGAGACCCTGAATCATCTGGCAGGGTTAAAGCCTATGGGGCAGTTGAAGGAGTCATTCATTCTGGCTACAGGGCCTGAGGGACTTTGGATTATCGATCAACATGTGGCGCATGAGCGAGTTTTATTCGAAAAAATTTTGCGGGAAAGGGCTGTGGAAAACGTTCAGCGCCAGAGACTGCTGATGCCGGTTCTGGTGGAGCTGAAACCGGCTCAAATGATTGTATTTGCAGAGATTGCGGCTGAGCTGGAGCGAAACGGGTTTGAGGTGGAGCCCTTTGGGCCACAGACGCTGGCTGTCAAGGCTGCACCCGTGGGCCTGGAGGGCGCGCAGCTGGAGCGGATGCTGCAGCAGGTGATTGAACAGACGAGCGCGGCGGGCGGAGCGGGGGTGGATGTGGAAGTCCACGAAAATGCGCAGAATCATAGCCTTAGCTCGCTCAAAACGCGCATTGCAGCATCGATTGCGTGCCATGCTGCGATCAAGGTGAATACCCCTCTTGACCCGGCACGAATGGAGTGGCTATTGTTGGAGTTGGCCAGGACAGAACATCCAACCAGCTGCCCACATGGACGACCAATCGCTTTGTTGTATTCTTGGAGAGAGATCCAGCGGGCCTTCCACCGTATTTGACACGAATTAGGAAGGCGGCAGCCCTACCCCCAGGGGGCGGTACTGCCCGGCGAGAACGCCAGCCTTGGAAAAGAGGTTCTTCTTTGACATCGGAGCAATTGGAAGCAGCGCGCGCCGAAAGGATGCGCCAAAATGGAATTGGGGCCCTTACTTTGGAGGATGCCCGGACGTGGATTGAGGAAACGGGCCTTTGTCTGTTCCTGCCACGGAAGCAGTCGACCCCGTCCCTTGCGCCTTCCTTCGTGGAGGCGGTAGCAGGGGAGAGGAGTTCGACCCCCGGTCCGAAGCAGATTGCATTGGCTGAGGAACTGCTGGTTCGGCTTGAGCTGGACAATGTAGCAGTTCGACTGAATCTGCAGGGACAGCCGGGCGAACAGCCGGATTACATTGTTGCCACGTGGGTGCTTCCGTATGTGTATGCGCTCCGGGGCGATCGCGACTGGCGCAGGGTTCCGCAACTGACGGGATCGCGACAGGTTTCTCCGCTGGCCATCCAGGCCTACAAGCGCCTTGAACAAGGCGAAGCAAATATTTCCGAATTAAAACAGGTTCTTGGTCAAGGTGTGACCGAGATGGCAGTGATGCGCGCGATTACGGAACTGTGGCAGCAGCTGCGCATTGTTCCCGTGATTGCGGCGCCGGGCAGGGCTGCGAAATGGCAGCTTCTGCGGGTGCGCTTCCAGAAGGCGATTGCCGAGGGCGCTTCGACTTCGCAGGTGACGGCGATTTCGGTGCTGGCTTCGATCTTCCTGCAGGCTGTGATTGCGGCGAGCATGGAAGAGGTGGAGCTGTTCCTGGCGGCGCTGACGGCGCGGTCAAAGATTCGCGAAGTTCTACGCGGACTGGTAGCGACGCGGCAGGTGCATACGCTGACCCTGGGTCATGCGCCCCACTTCTACGTAGCGGGGACGCTGCCGGAGTTCAGCGTAGCTCCGCAGATTTATGCGAGCGCGACGTTTGGTTCGGGCTTTGCCGGCGGAAGCTTTTCCGGTGGCTACACAGGCAGATCCAACTATGGATTCTATGGCCGCGAGGAAGAGCTGGAAGACAGCTACGTGGAGCCGGTTGAGGCTGTCTCCTCAAGCCGTGACGAAGAGGGCTCTGCCCGCACCAGCGGCCCGAAGAACAAGAACGGCGCACGGCCCCACTTTGCCCGGAATGGTCATGGTGCTGGACACGGCAACGGACACAGTTCCGGACACTCGGCTAACGGACGCAAGCCTGCGCCCGCTGGCGGCAGAACACGGACGGCGGAAGCTCGTCCGTCGAAGAGCGGTGGAAGCAAGACTGCTGTGAGCAACGGGCACGCCAGGAATGGCAATGGACGCCCCGCAAGCGCCAGCAGCAGCCGGCCTGGAACCGCCAGGGCGGGCGCTTCAGCGAAGCCAGCATCGGCAGTACGCCGTGGCGGGTTGAGCCGGACCGCATCGGGCTCTCCCGGCGCGAGGCGCAAGCCCACGCTAGCCGGCGGCAGCTTCCGCGGCAAACCGGGTACCAAGAAGCGCGGATGAGCACGGAGTTCCGTTCCGAACACTCGTCCGCCTCAGCACCAAAGATCATTGTCGCGATTGACGGCCCTGCAGGGGCGGGCAAGAGTACGATTGCCCGCCACCTTGCGCGCCACTTTGGACTGCTGAATCTCGAAACTGGAGCGATGTATCGCGCATTTGCTTTAAAGGCGCTGCGCGCAAGGCTTCCTCTGGACGAGAATGCCGCGCTGGAGCGGCTGGCTCACGAAACCATCATTCATCTTGTGCCGACGTCGGGAGAGAATCGCGTCTTTCTGGACGGCGAGGATGTGACCGGAGAGCTGCGGAGTGCGGCTGTGACCGATGCTGCATCGCGCGTGAGTGTGTTTCCGGCGATTCGGGCATGGATGGTGCGTTTGCAGCAGCAGATGGGCGCCGCGGGCGGCGTGGTGATGGAAGGCCGCGATATTGGGACAGTGGTTTTTCCGCATGCGGAGGTCAAGATTTTTCTGGATGCCGCGCCCGAGGTGAGGGGCTTGCGGCGATTTGAACAGATGGGATCGCATACTGAGCGGCAGCCGGAGGAAGTGATTCATGAGCTGCGCGAGCGCGACAAACGCGACCGGAATCGCGCGGACTCGCCGCTGAAGGCAGCCGAAGATGCCGTGGTGCTGGATTCGACCAATATGACGCTGGATGAAGCGGTGAAAGCGGCGGAGCGTATAGTAGAAGTGAGACTGGCAAAGTTGGTCTGAGGTGCGGTTTCTCGAGTAAAGGCGCGGTTTGGAGTGCAATCCTATAAATAAATTTGGTGTATGAATTTTAGAAATTGTTGATCGACTTGATCTAAATTTGTGGCAAAGTAGAACTACTTCCCCTTGTGGGATTCTGGCCTTGGGCCGAACAACCACAAATCAGTTGTTAAAAGCTGGATAGTCAATCAAAGAACTTCTGCCAGTCTTTACTGCGCGTCGTTTCCAAACTCGAATCGCCGAACGGAGAGTATGGAGAGTGTTGGTATGTCGTTGCCTGTATGCCGCAGTTGTGGGTCTAACGAATTTCGTATTTCGCACTTCCGAGGATCGGATCTGAGAAAGCTGTTTACTCTGCGTTATCCGATTCGTTGCAGGAAATGCAAGGAGAGGGACTTTGTGTTTCTGGGAGTTGCCCTTTCTTTCCGCCACAAAGGCAAGAAGCGTCCTGCCGTTGCTCAAAACGGTCACGCTTAAACCAATCCTTATCGTTTTCAAATTTCATCTCATCGCAGTTGTTGGTCTGTTGTGCGCGCCTTGCCTGAAAAAGTAGGATAGGCTCTTAACAGAGCGATGGAGATTACCTGCAGCCGCTGTCATCAAGCCATCCCGCCGGATGGCTTATATTGTCCCTCCTGTGGACTGCCTCAGCTGGTGTATTCCAGCGAAGAGAAAGCTGTGTCTTCACAACCAAACCAGTGGGACTCTGTTCTGCTGGAAGTAGGGGCTGTGGAGTGGAAGCCTGCACTGCGGGCAGTCTTATTGCTGGCGGTTCCTGCGGGCGTGATCTTTGGCGGGACATCGTTTCTTGGTTTGCTGGGTTTGGTGTGGGTTGCGGCGGCGGCGGCGTGGTCAGTGACGCTCTATGTGCGCAGGCAACGCGCGGCGCGGCGTCCGGTGCTTCTGACGACTGGCGCGGGCGCGCGCATTGGTCTTGTGACGGGACTGATTACGGGATGGATTGCATTTGCGGCCTTCGGGGCCATGATGTGCGCTGACCGGTTTGTCTTTCATCAGGGCAAAGACCTGGACGATTTGTGGCAGACGCAGGTGGCGAAAGCCTCCGAGCAATGGCAATCCATCAGCGCGACGAGTCAAGACCCGCAGGCGACGCTGGCATTTTCCAAGTCCCTGGCAGCCTGGCTTCTAAGTCCAGAGGGCCGGGCGGGATCGATACTCAGCTTTCTGGTGCTGGTGGAGTTCATACTGGTGGTCTTTGCAGTGGCAGGCGGCATGCTGGGTGCGAAGCTGATTGCGAAGCCAAGGCCGATTGCAGGAGAGTAGCCGGCAGATCCCTTTACTTGCCCCCGCCCTGCCTCGTATCATCCGTCGAGAAGCGAAACCGTGAGAATATCCTGATGAGTGAAACAACTGCGAACACCTCCCTGCGCGTCAAGGGCAGGCTTATGTCTGCCTCAGAGATTGAGCGCACGCTGGTGCGCCTGGCGCACGAGATTGTTGAGAAAAGCCAGGGAAGCGAAGGCATGGTGCTGATTGGCATCAAGCGGCGCGGAGTGCCTTTGGCGGAGCGGCTGGGCAAGCTTATTTCGACGATTGAGAAGACGCCGGTACCCACGGGCACCCTCGACATTCAGTTCTACCGCGATGATCTTTCCACGGCGGGTCCGAAGCCTGTTGTCACCGTGGGCACTTTGGGCGTGGACATTGTGAACAAAGACGTCATCCTGTGCGACGACGTGCTGTACACGGGACGCACGATTCGCGCGGCTCTGGATGCGCTTTTCGATCACGGGCGGCCACGGCGCGTACGGCTGGCTGTGCTGATTGATCGCGGACACCGCGAACTGCCGATTGAAGCGACGTATGTGGGCAAGACTGTGCCGACGAGCGGCCGCGAAATTATCGAGGTCAAGTTTCAAGAGGTGGATCAGGACGAGCAGGTTTTGTTGGTCGAGAGAGTCGATTAGAAAGCTACGAGCTGATTACGAATGAGTGCTGTACGCCGCAAGACGAATACTCCTCCTGCTCCCGTATCTCCTTTTCCTTACAATTCGGGTTCGCTTCTGTCGGTGAACGATCTCTCGCTGGAGGAACTGAACCATATTCTCGAACGGGCGACGGCGCTCGAGAAGCAGGATCCGCTGACGCGAGATCGCATTCTGATCAAGCGGCGGGTGGCCCTTTTGTTCTACGAGGCTTCAACCCGAACGCGCACGAGTTTTGAACTGGCGGCGAAGGCACTGGGAGCGGATACTGCGCTGGTATCGAATCTTTCCTCGAGCATTGAAAAGGGCGAGAGCCTGAAAGACACGGGGCTGAACCTGCGGGCGCTGGGGGCTGAGGTGATCATCCTGCGGCATAGCATGTCAGGCGGGGCGTGGCTGCTGGAGGAGTCGACGCGGCTGCCGGTGCTGAATGCCGGCGATGGGATGCATGAGCATCCTACGCAGGCACTGCTGGATCTGAGGACGATACTGGCTCATTTAGTTCTGAAAGAGGGGAAATCCGGCGCGAAGAAGGTGGGGCCGGAGACGCTGGCGGGCGTGACGGTGACGATTACCGGCGATATTCTGCATAGCCGCGTGGCGCGATCGAATATGCTGCTGCTGCCACGGTTGGGAGCGCAGGTGCTGCTGTGCGGGCCGAAGGAGTTGTTGCCGGAGATTGCCGTGGCTGACATGCCTGGCGTGAGTATCGAGCGGGATTTTGAAGCTGCGCTGAGCCGGTCACAGGTGGCGATGATGCTGCGGATTCAGGCGGAGCGGCTGGCGGGATTGCAGCTCGATCTTGAGGAGTATAAGGCGAGTTACCAGTTGACGGGCGAGCGACTGGCTCGGCTTGCTCCACATGCCGTAGTGATGCATCCGGGGCCGATTATTCGGGGACTGGAGATTACGGGCGGCGTGGCGGATGGGCCGCAGTCAGCGATTCTGGAGCAGGTGACGCATGGATTGGCGATTCGCATGGCGGTGATTGAGCGGGCGCTCGGTGCAGGCCGAAAGGGAGCGCACGCATGAGTGCCATTGCGATCAAGGGCGGACATCTGGTGGATCCCGGAGCAGGGATTGATGGGCCGAAGGACATTCTGCTCAAGGACGGCAAGGTGGCTGAGGTGGCCGCGCCGGGAAAGCTGAAGCAGGCCGCCGGCGCGCACGTTCTGGATGCGAAGGGACAGGTGGTTGCGCCGGGGCTGATCGATATCCATGTACACCTGCGCGAGCCCGGGCAAGGATACAAGGAGACGATTGCAACTGGGACAGCGGCGGCGGCGGCGGGTGGATTTACGGCTGTGGCGGCGATGCCGAATACGATTCCGGTGAACGACTCGCCGGAGATTACGCGCTGGATGCAGGCGAAGGAGCGCGGCGCCAGCGTAAGGGTGTTTCCGATTGGCGCAGCGACGCGTGGATCGAAGGGCGAGACGCTGAATGACTTTGCGGCGTTGAAGGCGGCGGGTTGCGTGGCGGTGACGGATGATGGGCATCCGATTCTGAAAGACAACATCATGCGAGACACGTTGGCTGCGGCGAGCCGCGTGGGGCTCAGCGTGATTCAGCATGCGGAAGATACCCGGCTGACGGTGGGTGCGAGCATGAACGCCGGGCCGGTGGCCTTCCGGCTGGGGCTGCGCGGAATGACTGTAGAGGCGGAATCGGGGCTGGTGGAGCGCGATATACGCCTGGTGCAGGAGTTGCGGTCGGACAAGGTTCACCTGCACGTGGCGCATACTTCCACTGCGAAGGCAATTGAGGCGGTGCGGCAGGCGCGGCGGAATGGGTTGCGTGTGACATGCGAGGTGGCTCCGCATCATTTTCTGTTGACGGACGAGCATGTGGGTCACTACGACACGCACTGCAAGATGAATCCTCCGCTGAGGAGCGCGGCGGACAGGGATGCAATGCTGGAGGCGATCATGGACGGCGTGGTGGATGCGATTGCCACCGATCATGCGCCGCATGCGAGCCATGAGAAGGAAGTCGAGTTCGAACGCGCGCCGAATGGGATAACGGGCCTGGAGACGGCGCTGGGATTGTGCCTGGCATGGCTGCATCGCGAAGCGAAGATGCCGCTGGGCCGTGTGCTGGGATTGCTGAGCGCGCAGCCTGCCGCGGTACTGGGGCTGAAGGGACGCGGAACGCTGGCAGTGGGCAGCTTTGCCGATGTGATGGTCTTTGACCCTAAGACGGAATGGGTGTATCGCGCGGCTGAAGGTAAATCAAAGTCACGGAATACGCCGTTTGACGGCTGGAAGATGCTGGGCAAGGTAAAGTGGACGGTGAGCGAAGGTCGCATGGTGTACGGTAACTGAGCTGCACAGAAATATTTTGCGGCGAAGGTAAACCAAAACTCTATTGTTTCGGCAAATCGAGGGGGAAGCTATGTCATTCGCACGCAGGATCATTGCTCAGTGTCTTCTGAGCGCCATGGTAGCTGGCGGGACCGGGATTGCGCAGGGTCCGCCAAACAAGCCACCGGGTAAGCCTTCGGGGCCGCCGCAGCAGAGGCCGAGCAAACCACCTGGGCCGCCTGCTCAAGGAAACCGGCCACCCAACTCATCGAGACCGCCTAGCCAGCCGGGCAAGCCGGGTAGACCGCCGGGACCGCCTCCGGGGCAGAATCGTCCGCCGAATCCACCAAATCACGGGCCGGGACGTCCGCCGGGGCCGCCGCCTTCGCATGGAGGGCCCTCGCGTCCGCCGGGTCCGCCGCCGGGGCATCGGCCTCCAGGACCACCGCCGCATCAGTGGCATCCGCCGAGACCGCCGGGAGGGGGTGGGCGTTATGTGTACCACGACCATTGGCGGAGAGGATATCGCCTGCCTCCGAATGTCTGGGGCGGGGGCATGGTGATTGACAACTACCACTATTACCACCTGGTTCCACCGCCTTATGGGTACCAGTGGAGATACATTGACGGGAACTTTGTGCTGGCAGCAATCGCGACGGGGTTGATTTCGTCGGTGATCATTGCGGCGGCTCAATAAACGAGCCCTGAAGCAGGAACAAAATCCCAGCGGCCTTACGGGCGCTGGGATTTTTTTGCGATTGCTCAAAGGAGATAGCTCCCGGAGAGTGCAAAACGGCAAAAGTGGGCTTGCATTCGGAAAAATTCCTGGTACAACACCAGGGCGTTCCGAGGAATCAAAGCACGTGGAAGTACTTGGAAAGTTCCTAGATTATTTCTGGAGAGAATATGCATCGCATACAGAAACTTGCAGCTATCCCCTTGCTGAGCCTGGCACTTATGGGAACATCAGCGGCTTTTGCACAGGAGCACGACAACAATCATTATGTTCATCACGCGGAATGGAAGAAGGGATACCACATGCGCGATGAAGACTGGAAGCGCGCGGAACACGTGGACGATTGGAAAGCGCATAAACTGCGCCAGCCTCCGCGTGGATATGAATGGCGCCATGTGGATGGTAACTACGTTCTGGCCGCATCTGACACTGGAGTGATTGCCTCCGTGGTTGTGGGCCGCTAAAACGCGATACGGGTGAGATTGAAGCGGCTGCCGGTGATACGGCAGCCGCTTTGTTTTGCACGAGTGGATGAGCGTGAACGTCAAGCGGCTGCCGGGCATAACACCTTTGCGATGATTTGTCTTTGGCGATCAGCTCTTGCGGCGATAGAGGATTTGGAACTCGTAGCCGGGGTTGGCTGGGAAGAGGGTCGCAATGTGGCGAAGACGCTCGGCGAGGGCCGGCGCAGCCAGAAGCGGATACTCGCGTTCCCGCAGATCGTGGTAATCGAAGTCGACGGCGAGGGCGAGCATGTAGATGGCGAGTGCGTCAGAAAATGCGGCCTCAGCATATTGATTGCGAGCCTGCTCGTCTGTCAGCGGCTTACTGTTCCCGTTGCTGCCGCTGAGCCTTGTGGCGAGGCCGGCATCGAGTGCGCGGCGGCGGGATTCCCATGCGTCCACGCTGGTTTCTCCACGGACCTGAGCTTGCGCCTGCGACCACACCAGATCGCTGAAGCTGGCAGGGGTGCCGGCGGCATCTACGAAGTTGTGGGCAACGTTGATGAAGAACTCGAATGCAAGGCCAAAGCGGTCTTCGACGAGGCGCGTGGAGATAAAGACGGCATCTGTACCGCCGAGGCTTGCGTTGCGATGACAGACAGCGCGGTCGCCGAGTTCAACTGTGTAGCCGGGAGCGATGAGGACCTCACCGGTATCAGCGATGGCGAGCGGCACGAAGTAATAGACGCGGCGCGCTAGGGCATCTGACATGGAGGCCGGGACGGCGCTGACGAGGCGCTCGAGATCGGTTTCCGGGATGCGGGTTTCTCCCCAGGCTGTGTAATGGATGCCATTGGAAGAGGTGGACAGGCTGGCCTGTGAAGCCACCTTCTCCGCGTGCGACAACTCGATCTGAGCGCTTGATGCCATACAGAACTTGTATTCTAGATGAGCGACCCTATGACGGCGATACAGCAGACAGAATTTCGGCAACCGGGCGGCGGAAAGATCTTTGGATTTCCGCTGAAGGGCTTTGGATTGTTCAGCAGCGTACTGCTCTCCTTTGCTTCTTCGCTCTTTACCTTTTGTCTGACGACCATGGTGGCGATTTTTGTGCTGCTGGCAAGGCGGATGACAGGACACGCGGAAGTGGATTTTGCGATGAGCTACCGTGATGTGGGGTTTCCCGCTGCGATGGTGGTTCTGGCGCTGGCGCTGCCGTTTTTTCTGACGCTCTGGATTCGAGCCAAGTTCATCAAGTAGAGGCGACGCTATGCCTGTCTATTCGATTTCCCGGGAAGAGGTTGAGCATGCGCTGGCGGCCGGCGGCGCGGAGCCGACTCGCGGCTGGTGCGCGGCGCTTGAGGCCGGGCAGGTGCTGTATTTTCCACAGACGCCATTGCCGATTCCTGAACAGGATTTGAAGACGCTGCTCTCTGGTGAGCAGACCGACAGCCGGCTGCATAAAAACATTGCGTATAAGCCGAACCGTGACGAGCTGACAGGGGTGGATGAGAAGACATCGCCACCGGAAGCTGTGCGGGAGCTGCACGCGATTATGCGGCGCTACTCGGCGAGTGTGGAAGGGTTTCTGACGCGATTCCTGGCGCCGTACCAGCGTAGGTGGACGCTGGATTACGCGAGCTACAGGCCGATCGAGGAACAGGGACGCGATCTGAGCGTCCGGAAGCGAAATGATCTGCTGCACACCGATGCCTTTCCGACGCGGCCAACCAAGGGCTGGCGGATTCTGCGCTTTTTTCACAACATTCACCCCACGCGGACAAGGGATTGGGTGACGGGCGAGCCGTTTGCGAGGGTTGTGGGGCAATTTACGCCGGGAAAGATTGCGATTCCACAGGCGTATGGCGGGCTGGCTCATGCTGGCAAGTCGATTGCGCAGGCAGTGGGATTGGGTAAAGTGATTCCGCAGGTGAAGCGCACGCCGTATGACGAGTTCATGATGCAGCTGCACAACACGATGAAGGAAGATGCGGAGTTTCAGGCTGAGTGCGTGCGGGAGGAAGTGCAGTTTGCCCCGGGCTCCAGTTGGATGGTGTATACGGAGACGGTTCCTCACGCGGTGCTGGCGGGGCAATATGCGCTGGAGCAAACCTTTCTTGTGGATCCGGCTGCGATGGTGACGCCGGAGAGTGCGCCGGTGGCGGTTCTGGAAAAGATGGCTGGGGCACGGCTGGTTTAGAACCCATGAAGGCCGAGAAGAACTGTTCTCTTGCGCCGGAGGAGTTTGTCGAGGCCGTTGCCGGGGCGCTTGCTCCGCATGCTGATCCCGTGCTGCGGGATGGAATGACGGCTTACATGCGGAACCGGTTCGCGTTTCTTGGAATTCAGACCCCGACTCGGCGAAAAGCGGTTGCCGATTTGATCCGAGGGCAGAAGGATGCGTCTGCTGCCGATTTGCTGCGAAGCGCGCGGATGCTGTGGAAGCTGCCGGAACGCGAGTACCAGTATGTTGCGGTGGATTTGCTGGCGCGGCATGCGCGCAGATTGAATCCCAAGCATATTGCGCCGCTACTGGCGCTGGTTCGCCAGAAATCATGGTGGGATACGGTGGATGCGCTGGCCAGTGTAATCAATCGGATTGTGCGTGGGAATTGTGAGGCTGACGCTGCTGTTCAGGCCCTGATGGATGCAGCGATTGTTTCCGATAATTTCTGGGTTCGGCGAGTGGCGATTCTGCACCAGCTTGGCTGGGGAGCACAGACGGACTCTCAGCGGCTGTTTGGGCATGTTTCGGCGTGCGCGCATGAGGAGGAGTTCTTTATTCGGAAGGCGATTGGATGGGCACTGCGCGATTATGCGCGGCATGCGCCGAATCAGGTTCGAGAATTTTTGCGAAAAAATGCGAAGGTGCTTTCGCCGCTGAGCATACGTGAGGCGGGCAAACATCTTTGATTAGCGCAAAATGGTTCGGCCCCGTCAGGGGGTGTACCTGAGCGGGGCCGATCATCAGGCCAAACGACGAAGACCTGTCGTTTGGGCCCTTTTAACAGCAAGAGGACTCATAAGCCGAATTCTGTTTATGCGGTCATTCCTCTAGGCGAAGCGTTACCGCTTGCGCTCATCAGCGACCTACCCGGAGGTTTCGGCACTAGCTCAAACCGCCTTGCCGCATCGGGCCGATGCGGAGCGCGCCGTGGCTCTTTTGAGCGCGCTTTCCTCCCTATTTGGTCTTGCTCCGTGTGGGGTTTACCATGCCTGCCGCGTTACCGAGACAGCGGTGCGCTCTTACCGCACCTTTTCACCCTTACCCGATCGTGCTGGGCGGTATGTTCTCTGTGGCACTGGCCGTCCACGGGCCTTGACGCCCGCGTCCCGGACGTTATCCGGCACACTGCCCTGCGGAGTTCGGACTTTCCTCCCCCGAATGCCTTGCTTGCGCTCGACCTTCGGCAGCGACCGCCCGGTCCTCCTGCCAGTTGTTAGTGTACCGGAAAGTGAAGGGAAAAGGGACGGGGGAAGAGGGTCAGGCAGGCGCGGTTACTTTCGGATTGCGTGCTGATGCGTCCAACGGTTATCTGGGCAGGAATTGCGGCGGCGCTACAGAATCTCGGCGCAGCCGATTACAATGGATTTATTCGGCTATTTGGCAGAATAAGCGAGATTTTTTGAGAATTCTGGAGCAGGTGCACGTGAGAGGTACGATTGGCCGCTGTCTGCGGCTTGTTTTGATGGGAGCATTGAGCGTGACGGGAGCCGCGGCGCTGGCCGCGACGGATTCCACTGGTACACAAACCAGGCTTGAGGCCCACACGCGCATTGAGAGCCGCAATGGCAGCAATCTCACGCAGGGCGTCTTTTCTGTTTCCGTGACGGGAGAGGACGGCAAGCCTGCCTCGGGCGCTGTCACGCTGGAAGACGGCGGGAAGCCGCTGGCCGGCGCGAAGCTGGATGCCGCCGGAGCAGCTGACATTACACTGGATCTGGCTGCGGGCCCGCACTCGCTGCGTGCTGTTTACGCGGGAGATACGACGCATGCCGGGTCGACCTCCGCGACTGCGCAGGTGACGTCGGAAGCGACAGGAGCACCCGATTTCCAAGTGTCACTGAAGCCTGCAACGCTGACGCTGACGCAAGGACAGAGCGGAAGCGCGGTGGTTTCACTGACGCCGGTGAATTCGAGCGCGCTGACCGGGCCGATGTTTGTAACACTTTCCTGCACGGGTTATCCCGATCAGTCGACCTGCACGTTCACGCCGCAAAACGTGGAGATCCAGCCGAATACAACGGCTGCAGTGACGAGCGATATGGTGATGGCCACACAGTCTACCGGAACGCGAGGCGAAGTGGCACAGCGCAGCAACGGCACGGCACTGGCGTTTCTGCTGCCGGGCGCGGCAGCGCTGGCGGGCTTGGCGTTTGGAGCGCGTAAGCGTGGCTGGGCGCGGTTGATGTTGATTGCGATGGCGGCCCTGGTGACCTCGCTAGGGATGTCGGCTTGCTCGCCCTTGTACGACTACTACAACCACGGCCCGAACTATAACAGGCCTACTCCGGCGGGAAGCTACCAGATGACGGTGACGGCCCAATCAAGCGATGGCGTCACGGCGACGACGCACTCGACTAGCTTTGTGCTGACGGTGAGTGCTGCGGCGAACTAACGCTGACTGGATGGCAGGAAGGCCGCGCTGATGCGCGGCTTTTTTGTTTTTGTGGCTGAAGGGTGATTCGTTGCGGGGCGGAGTGCTGGAATAGAATTCTCCTGCGATGAGCAAAGCGATTTATTGGGGATTTTTTCTGGCGTTGGCGACATCGGCGGCCATGGCTCAAACAACGGATCAGGCCTGGTTGAAGTACTCACGGTTAGCGAAGCAACCTGCCGTGCCTGCGACAGTGGTTGCGCTGGGCAAAGGGGCCGTTGAACAGACCGCGAAAGCTGAATTGGAGCGCGGACTGTTGGGACTGATGGGTTCCGATGCGATTGCGTTGGGTAAGGCAAAAACGTCCAAAATCATTCTTGGCACCGATGCGGAGTTTTCCGGCGAGGCAACAAAGCGTGGCTCGGTTGCGATTCATAACGATCTGAAAATCAGCCCGGCAGTTCGCGCGACGACGCAATGGTCGCCAACGGGGCAAAGCTTTTCCGTTGCTCGCTCCTGTGATCATGGTTCCGATTCGATTTGTATTACCGCTCCTACCGAGCAAGGGCTTTTATATGGCGCGTTCACGCTATTGAGGACGCTGTCCTCAGGGCATGAGCTGCCCGTAGCCGATATCCGGGAGACGCCGGTTATGGCGATTCGCTGGACGGATGAGTGGGACAATGCGGATGGGTCGATTGAGCGCGGGTATGCAGGGCGGAGCATATTTTTTGATGCCGGGCATGTGCGCGAAGACCTGGGACAGGTGGGCGAGTATGCGCGGCTGTTGGCTTCTGTCGGGATCAATGGATGCAATCTAAACAACGTGAACAACGCTGCTGTGTTTGTGCAGCCGGAGATGCTTGCGGGAATCAAGCGCATTGCTGACACCATGCGGCCCTGGGGCGTTCGGGTGGCACTGAGTGTGGATATTGCCAGTCCGCAGAAGATAGGCGGCTTGCCCACGTACGATCCACTGGACCCCGCGGTGATCGCATGGTGGAAGGCGAAGACCGATGAGATCTACACGCTGATTCCGGACTTTGCGGGCTTTACGGTGAAGGCGGATAGCGAGGGGCAGCCGGGGCCAGCGAGCTATGGAAGGACGCCGGCGGATGCGGCGAATCTGTTGGCGAATGCGTTGGCCCCGCATGGGGGCGTGGTGCTGTATCGAGGTTTTGTTTACAACCATCACCTGGATTGGAAGGACCCGAAGGCGGATCGCGCGCGGGCGGCGTATGACATTTTTCATCCTCTGGATGGAAAGTTTGCGGCGAACGTGATTGTTCAGACGAAAGAGGGGCCGATTGATTTTCAGGCGAGGGAGCCGGTTTCGCCGCTGTTTGCTGGACTGACGCAGACTAGCCAGGCGATGGAGGTGCAGATTACGCAGGAGTATACGGGGCAGCAGCGGCATCTGGTGTATCTTGCGCCGATGTGGAAACAGGTACTGGATTTTGATATGCGATCGGAGAATCGAGCCACGCCGGTGAAGGAGATTCTCTCAGGGAAGAGTTTTCAGAGGCCGATTGGCGGGATGGTGGGTGTTTCAGGGATCGGGCAGCAGTGGCTTGGGTCGCCGCTGGCGATGGCGAATCTGTATGCGTTTGGACGGTTGGCGTGGAATCCGAATCTTGCGCCGGAAAAGATTGCCGAAGAATGGACGCGGCAGACGGTGGGTTCCGATGCGAATGTCGTGGGCACTGTAACGACCATGCTGATGCAGAGCTGGCCTGCTTATGAGCATTACACCGGGCCACTGGGCATGCAGACGCTGACGGATATTACAGGCTCGCACTACGGGCCGAATATCGAGGCGAGCGAGAACAACGGCTGGGGCCAATGGCATCGCGCGGATGCACAGGGCGTGGGCATGGACCGCAGCGTAGCGACTGGAACGGGATTTGCGGGGCAATATCCGCCGGAAGTGGCGAAGATGTATGAGAATGCCGCGACTACGCCGGATGAACTGCTGACGTTCTTCCATCATGTGCCGTATGCGTACAAGCTTCATGATGGTCGTACGGTGATTCAGTACATCTATGACAGCCACTATGAGGGCGCGGAAGAAGCGGCGGAACTTGGACGCCAGTGGGCCACGTTGAAGGGGAAGATTGACGATGGGCTGTATCACGAGATGGCGTCGCGCCTGGAGTATCAGGCGGGTCATGCGATTGTTTGGCGCGATGCGATTGTGCAGTATTTCTGGAAGCTGAGCGGAATTACGGATGCGAAGGGACGAGCGGGGAAGTTTCCGGGCAGACTGGAAGCTGAAGATGCGAAGCTGAGCGGCTACACGCTGGTGGATGTGAAGCCGTGGGAGGACGCGTCTCGCGGCAAGGCGGTGACGTGCGCTGCGGACCATGGGTGCACGGCGGAGTGGACGTGGAGCGGCGCGGCAGGAAACTACCATCTTGGTGTGGAGTACTTCGACCTGGCAGGAGGAGTGGCACACTTCACACTGCTGCATAATGGCCAGCCGGTGGTTGGCTGGGAAGCGAATGCGAAGCTACCCACCCCTCGGCTGCATGGAGACAATTCGGTGCGCTTTTCTATGCCGGATGTGGATTTGAAGCCCGGGGATTCGATTACGGTTCAGGGCGTGCCAGATAAAGATGATCCTGCTGCGCTGGATTACATTGAGCTGACGCCAGTACAGTGACTTATTCTGATTGTTCCAGCACGTAAATTTTGAATTTTTCTGGAGGGCTATGTCTTTCTCGCGTCGTCGCTTTCTCACGACTTCTGCCGGGGCTGCTTTTGCGGCTTCCGCTGCACCGATTGCATCTGTTCATGCCGCATCGAGCGCGCAGGGCCAATCATGGCCTGAGATTGAAAAGCTGCCGAAGCTTGCGGGACAGGCGCGCCCGTTTACGAATGCGGAGCGACTTGCTCGGATTGATCGCGCTAAGCAGCTGATGGCAGCTAACAAGATCGATGCGATTGTGCTGACGGGTGGAACTTCCGCGGTGTATTTTGCGGACCTGCGGCTCTATGGCAGTGAGCGGTTGTTTGCACTGGTGATTCCAGCGAAGGGGAAGCCGTTTGTGGTGACTCCGGCGTTTGAAGAGGGCCGCGCGAGAGAGATCCTGGATGCCGGGCCGTTTGGCAAGGACGCCGATGTGCTGACGTGGCAGGAGGATGAGAATCCGTTTGCACTGGTGGGCAAGGGACTGAAAGATCGCGGCATTGCTACAGGCACGCTGGGGATTGATGAGAATACGAAGTTTGTTTTTTCGGATTCGATTCGTGCGGCCAATCCACATCTGACATTTGTTTCCGCAACGCCGGTGACGGCGGGTTGCCGCATGATCAAAGACTCGCATGAAATTGAGTGCATGCGGCTGGCATGCAAGGCGACGCTGCTGGTGTATCGCGCGGTAGCGCGGTCAGTGCATGCGGGGATGACGAATGGGGATGTGGAGAAGCTTGTAGATCTGGGCTACCGGCAGATCGGTTTTCGCGGAGATGCGTCGCTGAATATCGACGAATTTACGGCGGTGCCGCATGGCTCGCCGAGGCCACAGACGCTGCGCGAGGGATCGATTCTGATGCTGGATGATGGCTGCGTGGTAGAGGGTTACACATCGGACATTACGCGCACGTTTGTGCTGGGCAAGCCGACGGACAAGATGAAGAAGGTCTTCGATCTTGTAAAGGCGGCGCAAACGGCGGCGTTAAAGACGGCTCGGCCGGGCGTGGTGACGGGCGATGTGGATGCTGCAGCCCGCAAGGTGATTGTCGATGGCGGCTACGGGCCGGGCTTCACGTATTTTACGCATCGCGTGGGGCACGGCATCGGCATGGACATGCATGAGTGGCCGTATTTTGCGAAGAACAATATGTTCGGCTGGGATCTTGCGCCGAAGCTGAAGGCCGGCATGACGTTGAGCGATGAGCCGGGTATATATATCAAGGGCGAGTTTGGAGTGCGGCTCGAAGATGACTTGCTGGTCACGGAAAACGGCGCGGAGCTGCTGACGCCGCAGAGCCCGTCGATTGAAGATCCATTTGGCGGGATGACGGATTAACTACTCTGCGGTTTTGATCATTTTCACTATGGGGAGCGCATCGCCATTCCCGAGCGGGACGGCGATCCGCTCAACTTCGACATAGCCCTTGAGCGTGTAGAGCTGAACGCCTGTGAGCGTTGAACCCATTTCGAAGTGGCGGAAGCCTGCTGCGCGAGCGGCGTCTTCTACAGTGGAGAGAATTAGCGAGCCGAGGCCCTGCCGCGCGAAGCCGGGATGCACGAAGATGGCGCGGACTTTGGCTGCGTCCGTGGCGGGATTGAGCAGCTCGGGTTCGCGCACGGCGGCGCGGTCGGCACCGAAGAGGGTTTTGCGTTTGGACCATCCGCCGCAGGCTGCTAATTGATTTGCCTCGGGAGATTCCGCAACGAAATAAGTCTGGTCTGCGATGAGCTGTGTGTCGAGGCCAAGGACTGTGCCGAGCGCGCCTTCGATCTGTGCGGGCGTGTAGTCGTTGGCCTGCAGGCCACGCACGGAAGCTTCAATGAGGGCGTGAAGTGCGGGGACGTCAGATGGCGTGGCCAGGCGGAGATGGAAGCCGTGCGCCGATTTCATCGCGATGGCGATCCTTTTCGTGCATTTCGCTTTATCTGATACCGCCAGATCATGAATGAGACCCAGCTTACGCCGAAGAGCAGAGTGGCGATGATGGAAACGTACAGCCGATGATCCCAGACGCTTTTATACTGCGGCTGGTATGCGAGCATCCAGAGATAGAACGCATCGTAGTAAAGGCAAAACACCGTGCCAAGTGAGAGAAACAGAGCGAAAGCGATGGACTGCATGGTTTGTGCTCTGGTGGACGGCATGATTCATTGTAAGCTGGATGCGACTTTCCGTTCATGGAGGCATTTGTGATGAAGTCAGCTCTTCTTGCTGTTGTACTTTTCGGCTCGGCTTGTGCTGCGCTGAACGCGCAAACAGCGCCCGCAGTCAATCCCGCCCCCGCAGAAGCCGCCAAAGCTGATGCAAGTATCCGCCAGGCCATTGCAGCGCAAGCCGATGCGTGGAATCGCGCGGATGTGGATACGTTTATGCAGACGTATGAAGATTCTCCTGATACCACATTTATTGGAATGACTCTGCGGAAAGGGTTCAAGCCCATTCTGGAGCGGTATAAGCAGAGCTACACCACACCAGAGCAGATGGGCAAGCTGACATTCACCGACGTGGATATACGGCTGCTCCCGGACGCGTGTGGCAAGGCGGAGTTGGCTCTGGTGACGGGGAAGTTTCACCTCGACCGAACGGCCAAGGGAGAGGCGAAGAAGGATGATGGCATCTTTTCCCTGGTGTGGCGCAAGGGGCCGACGGGGTGGAAGATCATTCTGGATCATACGAGCTGAAACTTCTGGTGCGCCATGCGCACTAACCCTTTGGGAGGCTGCCGTGGAAACCTGGGCTACACTCTCGATTACCGATCACCGCAGGCCGATCTACCGCCAGGCGCTCGCGCTCTTTGACAAGATTGTCGTGCCGATTCCCTCCTCACCGATTGGTGATCAGACAGCCGAGGAACTGGACCAGCTGGAGATTGAAGTTGATTTCCTTCAGCAGTCGGGCGCTGCGCGGCGCTATGAATGGGATACGAAGGAATATGTGGCGTGGCGCTCTCCACTCGTGGCCGAGGCTCTGGCCCGCAGCGTCCGCCGCGACGCTTACATGGACACACGCATCATGCTGGCAAAAAAAATGACGGCAGAAGGTGTGGAGGCTGTGCCTGTCTACGGGAATATGGCAACCTATGGAGCGGCGCGGGATGAGATTGGCCTGGTGAACTGGGGCAACATCAATGAGGCCCTGACTGTAGAGATTGCGCAAACGCTTCCGGTGCCTGACCACGATACCGAGCTCGCAGACCTGGTGCGCCTGCGCGAGAGCAAAGCCTTTCAGCAGGCGATGAAGGACCTGAATGAATGGAAGTATCTTCGCATTCCCGCCATTATGCTCGTGCCAGACCACGAAGCCGAACTGCGACGTGCGATCAAGGACTTCAACGAGATGGCAGATAAGTACGCGGCGGCCATGAAGGAGCAGCAGCGTACGACGATGGCCAAGGTGCTCTCGATTGTGGTTTCCGTGGCTACCGGCGAGGCCATAGGCGCCATTAAAGAGGGAGCCACATGGTTTCATGAGAGCCGCACGCCCCGGTGGATGGAATTGGCGGAGCGCAAATACGCTCCCGGCGGGGTGGTCTATCAGTTCCAGGAAGCCGTTCACTGAACGTCCTGCTGTAAACTGGGCACGATGAGCTGCCTCTTTTGCCAGATTATTGATGGAAGCATCCCGAGCACGGCCGTGTATCAGGATGAACAGTGTTATGCCTTTGCTGACATCAACCCGCAGGCACCGGTGCATATTTTGATTGTGCCGCGCGTGCATGTTGCCAGCCTGGCGCAGACCGGGCCGGAAGATGAGGCAATGCTGGGGCATCTGATGCGGGTAGTGGGGCAGATTGCGCGCGACAAGGGACTGGCCGCAGGATATCGCGTGGTGGCGAATACGGGATCAGATGGCGGACAGACTGTGGGACACCTGCATCTGCATCTGCTGGGTGGGCGCGGACTCGCGTGGCCTCCGGGATAAAATAACGATATTACGGGCCGCTTCTTTTCGATATCTTTCTGTTATGTAGTGCTGCATTGACTCCAATGCGGATTAAGTTAAATACTCCCTATTTCAGCTTAGAAGGAGATCGTGTTCACGATGCCTCATCCCCAAATTAAGTTTGGCACCGACGGCTGGCGTGGTGTGATTGCCGACGACTTTACCTTTGCGAATGTCCGCACGGCTGCGGAGGCAATTGCAGCATACGTTCACGCGAAAGAAGACCCGGCGAAGGGGCTGTGCATTGGCTACGACACGCGCTTTGGATCGAAAGCCTTTGCACAGACATGCGCAGAGGTGGTGGCGGCTACTGGGATTCCGGTATTGCTGGCGGATCGCATCACGCCGACGCCTGCGCTGAGCTATGGAGTGCGCGAGCGCAAGGCTGCAGGCGGCATTATGATTACTTCTTCGCATAACCCTGCGCAGTGGAATGGCGTAAAGTACAAGGCCTGGTACGGTGGGTCGGGCAAGCCTTCGATTATTGCGGAGATTGAAAGTTTTCTTGGGGCGCCTGTGACAAAGGCTGCTACGCCGGCGCCGATTACGGAAGTGAATTTTGTGCCGGATTATCTGGCTGCCATCGAGAGCTTTGCGGATCTTGATTTGATTGCGAAGAGCGGGCTGAAGTTTGCGGTGGACTCCATGTATGGCGCGGGCGGCACCATTCTCTCCGAGATATTTACACGGCTTGGCGTGGAGCATGTGCAGATTCGCGGCGAAGTGAATCCGCTGTTTCCGGGTATCAATCCGGAGCCGATTGAGCCGCACATTCGCGCGCTGGGTGAGGCCGTGGTGGAGCATAGCTGCCAGGCTGGGTTGTGCACGGATGGCGATGCGGATCGAATTGGCGCCACGGATGAGCATGGAAACTTTGTTGATCCGCACAAGATTTTCTCCGTGCTGTTGAGCTGGGTGCTGAAGCGCAAGGGTTGGCCTGGCGCGGTGACTCGGGCATTCAATACAACAAAGATGCTGGACCGAATTGCTGCAAAGCATGGGCGTGAACTGATCGAGCATGGCATCGGCTTTAAGTTTGTGTGCGATTACATGCTGGAGCGCGAGATTGTGATGGGCGGCGAGGAGTCGGGCGGCATTGGTTTCCAGCGGCATCTGCCGGAGCGTGATGGCCTGCTGAATGCGCTGCTGCTGGCCAACGTGATGGCCGAAGAAGGCAAGACACTGGGACAGCTTGTGGCGGACCTGCAGGCTGAGTACGGTGAACATCATTATGGACGCATCGATCTGCATATTGCCGATGAGATCAAGAATGCCGCGATTGCAAAGGCAAAGGCGCTCAAGGCCGGCGATGTGGGCTTTGCGGGGATGAAGATTCTCAGGCAAGAGACGCTGGACGGGGTGAAGTTTTATCTGGATAATCCCGAAGCGGCCACGAAGCCGAACGCTGCGGAAACCTGGATTCTCTTACGAGCTAGCGGGACGGAGCCATTGATGCGAATCTATACGGAGTCGACTTCGCCGGAGAATGTGAAGAAGTTGCTGGAGTCAGCGCGGGAGTTTGCTCTGAAAAGCTGAACCCATAGCGGGAGGCGCTATGTTCATTCATATTTTTGGTTTTCGCTGGAAGCCTGAAGCAACCGATGCGGATAAGAGGCGCGCCCGGGAAGCGATTCTGGCCTTTCGTGATGCGATTCCGGGACTGATCGAGGTGCATGTAGGGCCAAATGTATCGCCTCGCAGCCAGGGATATACTTTTGCCGGACTGATGACCTTCACAGACAAGGGCGCGTGTGACGCTTACACGGATCATCCGCAGCACCAGGCACTACTCAAGTGGCTGGTGCCACTGATTGATCCAGTGGAGCTGGATTTTGAGGGCTAGCGCTGCCTGCAGCTAAACGCCTTCTCCGATGCCACCGATGATTGCGAGTTTGGCGCGCTTGCCAAGACGCACAACCAGCTTTGCGGGAAGTGCGTCGATAGGGATGAGTGAATTGGCGACGACTTCACCATCGATTTTGACGGCTTTTTCTGCGATCTTGCGATTGGCTTCTGCGCCACTGGCAGCGAGTCCCAACTGAACGAGTAATCTCGGCAGGCGGATCTGCAGGACTTCTGCTGGTCCTTCCACATCGGCGAAAGCGATGTGGACTTCTTCGAGATCTTCGCTTGTGGTTTTCTGCTGGAACATGCGTGCCCAGTTTTCATCGGCGGCTTGCGCTGCTGCTTCGCCGTGGAAGCCGGCGGTGATGGTGCGCGCCAGACGCTTCTTGGCCTCCATAGGATGCAGGGTTCCGGCTGCGGCTTCGGCCTTCATTGCATCTACTTCGCTTTGCTTGAGATCAGTGAGAAAGACCCAGTACTTCCACATCAGCTCATCGGAGATGGACATGAGCTTGCCATACATCTCGGATGGCGGCTCGTGAATACCGATGGCGTTGCCGAGCGACTTCGACATCTTCTGAACGCCGTCGAGGCCTTCGAGGATGGGTGTCATCAAAATGATCTGCGGCTTCTGGCCGTAGTGGCGTTGCAACTCGCGGCCCGCGCCGAGGTTGAAGCGCTGGTCAGTGCCACCCAGCTCAACATCGCACTCAAGCGCAACGGAGTCATAGCCCTGCATGAGTGGATAGAGGAGTTCGTGGAGGCTGATGGGTTGCTCGGCCTGAAAACGCTTGTGAAACTCATCCCGCTCAAGCATCTGTGAGACGGTGAAGTGCGATGCGAGACGGATGGTCTGCTCGTAGCCGAGTTTTTCGAGCCACTCGGAGTTGTAACGGACCTCGGTGAGTTTTTCGTCGAGGATTTTGAAGACCTGCTGCTGGTACGTCCTGGCGAATTCGTTGATCTGCTCGCGAGTGAGCGCTTTGCGCGTGACGTTTTTTCCTGTGGGGTCGCCGATGAGCGAAGTGAAATCACCCACAAGAAAGATGACGGTGTGGCCGAGCTGCTGAAAGTGGCGGAGCTTGCGCAGTAACACAGTGTGACCCAGGTGCAGGTCAGGCGCAGTGGGGTCAAAGCCAGCTTTGACGCGCAGTGGACGGCCGGTCTTACGGCTTTCTTCTAGGCGCTCGCGCAGATCAGAGAGGCGAATGATTTCGGCCGTGCCTTTTTGCAGCAAATCGAGTTGTTCGTCTACGGGAAGAAACGTGCTCATAGCAACACCAGTATAAATTTGTTGAAGCAGTCGATGCCTGATCCTCATCTACTGAGCGGATTGAATCGTCTTTCAAGTAAGTCAAACTGTCACGCAGCGCTAGATGGAATTGAAAAGGAGTTTATGCCACTTACACAGTTGGATTCCGTAGCCGCACTGGTTGTGATTGACCTGCAGAAGGGGATTGTGGGATTTGCCGCTGAGCTGGGCTCTGCGGAAGTCGTGAAGCACACGGCTGAACTTGCAAAGGCTTTTCGTCAGCGTGGATTGCCTGTCGTGCTTGTCAATGTGATTGGCCGACCGCCGGGACGCACGGATCATAGCTTCCCCAGCCGCGCGTTTCCGCCGGATTTCGCGGACCTTGCGCCGGAGCTGGATGCGCAGCCCTCTGACATTTTGATCAGCAAGCAGCGGCCCGGTGCGTTTCTGGGCACAGAGCTGGACGCCAAATTACGCGAGAAGGGCGTGACGCAGGTGTTTTTTGCTGGCATTGCCACGAGCATTGGCGTGGAGGCGTCGGCGCGCAGTGCCTTTGATCTGGGCTACAACGTGGTTTTTGTTTCCGATGCAATGACGGACCTGAATCCTGTTGCGCACAAGCACGCACTCGAAGTGAACCTGCCGCGCCTGGGCGAGGTAGATACCACAGAGAACGTGCTGAAGGTATTGCGCGGGTAGATTCAGTCCGCACGCAAAGCTTTTAATGGATCGACGTGCGTAGCTTTCCAGCCGGGCGCGGCTGCTGCTGCTATTGCTGTGATCAACAGCAGCAACGATGCCGCTCCCAGGCTGGTTGGATCCGTTGGCTTGACGCCCACAAGCATTGCCGTCACCAGGCGTGCGAGCAGGAAGCTGAGCGCTAATCCGGGTGCGATACCGAAGCAGGCGAGCACGGTGGCATGGCGAAGAATGCCGCTTAGAATCACACTGCGATTTGCGCCGAAGGCCATGCGCAGGCCAATTTCAAAGGTGCGCTGCGCAACGGTGTAGGCCATGGTTCCGTAAACGCCCAACATGGAGAGCAGCAGGCCTGCAGCGGCGAAAAGCGAGATGAGCGCGGCGCGGAAACGCTGCGTCGTGATGGATTCATTCACGATGGCATCCATGGTGGTAAAGCGCATGGCGATTTGCGGATTCGTCTGTGCGATGACTGTCTGCGCGGTAGCCATGAGCGTGAGCGGCTTTACGGATGTTCGCAGAACAATGTGAATCTGGTTGGCGCGGGTAGGATGCTGTTTCAGTGGCATGTAGAGCGCCGGTCCGGGCCTCTCTGCCGGCGAGTCCTGTCGTATGTCGCCAACGACACCAATGATCGTCATCCATTTGTCGTTATCGAGCCCGCATTGAATCTGTTTGCCGATGGGATCAATGTTACCGAAGCTCTGCTTTGCGGCAGACTGGCTGATGATAACGACGAATGGATTTTCGTATGTGTCCTGTGCGTTGAAGTCGCGGCCGCGCAGCATGGGAATGCTCATAGTCTGAAAATATCCCGGACTGGCTACGGTGAAAATTGCATCGGGCGCATGAAGGGGCTCTATGGGCAGGCCGCCGCGTGTATTGTAGGAGCCATTGGATCCGTATGGCCCCATTGGCAGACCCATGACGCCTGCTACATGCTGCACGCCTGGGATGGCTCCGAGTTTGGCGAAAATTTCGTCAGACTGGTTCAACATGCGGCGGTAGTCATCTTCAGTGTGTGCGGGATTATCTGCGTCTACCACGAGCATCTGGCGGCTATCGAAGCCAAGTTCATTCGTCATGAGAGTCGTCATGGTGCGCAGCAGTAGGGCAGCGGCTACGGCCAGAACGAAAGTGGCTGAAATTTCCGCAATCACAAGGCCGTCGCGCAGCCTGGCTGAGCCCTTGCGTTCCATGCCACGAGAGACATCGTTCTTCATTGCATCGGCAGCATTCACTTTGACCGCGCGCATGGCGGGGAGAACGGATGCAAGCAGCGCGGTGAGCACGGAGATGCCGGCGGTGAAAGCGAGCACCCAGCCACTGAGGTGTATTTCGCTGGCGCGTGGCAGTTGCTCAGGCGCCATGGCAACTAATACCTGCACTGCGGGCACAGCGAGCAGGATTCCCGCGGCGCAGCCGAGCACTGCGAGCAGCAGGCTTTCAAGAATGACGGGGCGCATGATCTGCCAGCGCGAAGAGCCCAGCGCTTTTCGTATAGCCAGTTCACGCTGGCGCTCCATAGAACGCACAAGTTGCAGGTGAGTGACGTTGACGCAGGCGATGAGCAGAATGATGCCCACTGTGGCCCAAAGCAGCATCAGGGTGGGCCGAGCGCTGCCTGTGACGGCTTCTGCCATCGGTATGACTTGCATTTGCTTGTTGCGATTCTCCTCGGGATATGCAGCTTGCAGGCGTTGCGAGATCTCATCGAGTTCCGATTGAGCAGTCTTGAACGTCGCGCCCTGGCGCAGCAATGCTACGGCGTGGTAATTAAACGCCGTGCGCGATTTTGATTCGGGATGCAGAGGAAAAGCTTCCCATACCTTCGTTTTACCAGGCTCATGAAATGACCCCGCGAGCACGCCAACGATTTCGACTGCTTCATTTTCAATGCGGATCGATTGCCCGAGCGCGGCCCCGGTGCTGCCGAAGTTATCGCGGGCAAACTGTTCGCTCACGAGTGCGGCGCGATGCGAGTCAGCATCAGTGAACAGACGCCCTGCAATGGGCTGCAATTGAAAGACACGCGGAAAGTTTTCATCCACCCATGAAACCTCGGTATAGGTTGCATGATTCTGCAGTTGTACGCCCTCCTCGCCTCCGGACACGAGGCTCACGGCTTCGAGGCTTTTCGCTTGCTCGCGCACATCCGCGCCATCCGGCCCTGTGACGCGGCGCGTGGTTCTGCCAAGATTGGTGTAATGCGTGGCCAGAACTGCCAGCCTCTCCGGGTTGTTGAAGGGTAACGGCGCCAGCAGGATGGAATGGATTGCAGTAAAGATGGCCGTGTTTGCCCCTATGCCGAGAGCAAGCGTAAGAGTCGCGGTGAGCGCATACGCACGATGTTTGACAAGCTGACGCGCTGCAAATTTCAGATCGGAAAAGAATGCGCTGACGGTGTTTTCCCAACCGTAGGAATTTGCCTGTTCGCGTGCTGCGCTCATCGATCCTGCCTCCATGCGAAGTTTTCGTCTTGCCTCTTCTGCTGAGAGGCCGCGGCTCATCAGTTCGCGAATAGCTTCTTCAAAGTACTGCTCCACTTCATCAGCGGCATCGCGCTGCCGTGTTGCGCGCCGCATTAAATTGCGAATGCCGTAGGTGAGCGAGCGAAGGAGAGCCATGCGTTATGCCTCCGACTTAAGCAGGCGCGCTACGGCAGACGTGCGGCGGGTCCAGTCGGCGGTCTCATGTTCAAGCTGCTTTTTGCCGGCGCGTGTAAGCGAGTAGTACTTTGCGCGGCGCGCATTCTCTGTTTGCCGCCATTCGGAATCCAGCCATCCGGCGCGCTCAAGCCGTTGCAGCGCGGTGAGCAGGGAACCGGGATTGATTTTGAAGACGCCGCGCGATACCTGCTCCATGCGGCGCGTGATGCCGAAGCCATGCATCGGCTCAAGGCTGAGAGTCTTGAGAATCAGCATGTCGAGCGTGCCCTGGATTACGTCTGTGTTTTCGTCGCCCATGAGAACGACGGTAGGATCTTTACCCTTGATTGTCAAGGGTTGACTATCATAGGTAACTGTTTACCTGGAGAGCCCGGAGGGATTTTGAAACCAGATGGTAAGGCTTTATGACTTGTGAATGCGGCTGCGCAGGCGCTTAAGCACGTTGGGTGGGACAAGACCGGAGATATCGCCCTGGAAGTTGAACACCTCTTTCACCATGCGCGAGCTCACGAAGGAGTAACGGCCTGCGGGCTGCAGGAAGACAGTTTCGATATCCGGTGCGAGGCGGCGATTCATGAGCGCCATCTGGAATTCGTACTCGTAGTCTGAGATGGCTCTGATACCGCGCAGCAATGCCGTTGCGCCGATGGAGCGCGCAAAATCTACTGTGAGGCCCTCAAAGGTGGCGATGGTTACGTTGGCGAGGGAACGTGTGGCTTCCTGCAGCATCTCTACGCGTTCCGATGCGGGGAAAAGGGGATTCTTATTGGGGTTGTTCAGTACCGCAACGGTGAGATGTTCGAAGAGTTTCGATCCGCGCAGAATGAGGTCGACATGACCGTTAGTAGGCGGGTCAAAGCTGCCGGGATAGAGTGCTTTAGCGGCCATCACGGTTCCTTCACGGATTCTAGCAGTGAAGCCCTCTGAAAATGCGAGCGGCGGCCGGGATCCGGTCGCCGCTCTGTGTGTTGCGTGATGTGTTTATCGCCGTGCTTTCACAGCTTCCTTGGCCTCTGCTGCGCCTCCAGAAGGGACTTCCGGAACTTCGGCGTTGGTGGCAGCACCGATACTCAACTTCTTGCGTAGTTCGGCGTCCATTCTGGCAAAAGTTTCCTTATTTTCCTTGAGGTAGTTGCGCGTGTTTTCACGCCCCTGGCCAATGCGCTCGCCGGCATAGCTGTACCATGCGCCGGACTTCTCTGCGATACCGTTGTTTACCGCAAGATCAAGCACATCGCCTTCGCGGCTGATGCCTTCGCCATAGAGAATGTCGAACTCGGCTTCACGGAATGGCGCAGCGACCTTGTTCTTGACGATCTTGACTTTGGTTCGGTTGCCCACGACGGCTTCTCCATCCTTCAGGGCAGAGATGCGGCGGATGTCGATGCGAACAGAGGAGTAGAACTTGAGAGCGCGACCGCCGGTTGTGGTTTCGGGATTGCCGAACATGACGCCGATCTTTTCGCGGATCTGGTTGATGAAGATCAGAGCTGTGCGAGATTTTGATACTGTGCCGGTGAGCTTGCGAAGCGCCTGCGACATGAGCCGTGCCTGCAGGCCTACGTGCGAGTCACCCATTTCGCCATCGAGCTCGGCTTTGGGCACAAGAGCGGCGACGGAATCGACAACAAGCACATCGATTGCACCGGAACGGACGAGGGCTTCCGTGATTTCAAGCGCCTGCTCACCGGAGTCTGGCTGTGAGACGAGCAGGTTGTCCACGTCTACGCCGAGCTTCTTTGCATAGCTCGGATCGAGCGCATGCTCGGCATCGACGAAGGCTGCGAGACCACCATTCTTCTGGGCTTCTGCAATGATCTGAAGCGTAATGGTGGTTTTGCCGGAAGACTCAGGGCCGTAGATTTCGATAACGCGGCCACGGGGAATGCCGCCGACACCGAGAGCTGCGTCAAAACTGATGCTGCCGGTGGAGATGACGGAGATCGGGATAAGGGCCTCACGCGAGCCAAGCCGCACGATGGAGCCTTTGCCGAATTGTTTTTCAATCTGTGAAAGAGCGAGTTCTACTGCTTTGGCGCGGTCGTCGGCAATGGCCATTTGGCACTTCTCCTTATGCGGTTCTCAGAATAGAGCCTGCGCGGTCGGCGGCACAACATAGGGCGCTTTCCGCGCGCATCAGCACCTTCGCGGTCACGAGATTTCCTTGAGGGTGGTTTGTGGGAGCGATTGTAACAAGGTTCAGATTACCAAAGACAGCGTAGAAATAGCGAAACAGCAGCAAGTGCCCGAGAATTTTAGGTAGCCGATCAGTAACTGAATTGCAACTCACTCTGACCTGCATCCCGCGCCTGCGATATTTCGTCTCACAGAAGGGAAACTCTGTAAAGGCAAATGCTTATGATGCATTTGCCCGCACAGAAGGAGTTTTATGCGATTTCGCCGTTTTGCCGGATTGCCTGTACGGCATTTTTTGTTTGGCCTGGTTACATTTGCCCTGCTGCCCGCAGCGCAGAAGGCGGCCGCGCTGGCGTCAGACGATCCTGGAAAGCCGAACCTGATTACGCTGGATGTTTTCGTGGCGGACAGTCTGGGCCACCCGTCCCATGGGCTTGAGCAGCAAAGTTTTACCTTGCTGGACAACGGCCAGCCACGCCAGCTCACAAACTTCCGCGCCGTGGATCCAGCGACGGATCCGGATGCCCTTCACGTGCTGCTGGTTGTAGACATGGTGAACAACACGGTTACACAGGTGGCACGCCAGCGGGAACAGATCGGCGAATTTCTCAGCCAGGACGGCGGCAAGCTGGCCCATCCTACTGCTCTGGCTGTAATGACGGAAACCGGCGTGAAGATGATGAACGGTTACACTCAGGACGGCCATGCGCTGCTCGACACATTTCAGAAGGTGCAGAATTCGCTTCGGCCTGTTGGCCGGTCGGCCGGTTTCTATGGCGCTGCGGAGCACCTGCAGGAATCGCTGACCGGGGTGGGAGAGATCGCTGCATTTGAAGCAAAACAGCCGGGACGCAAGCTGGTGTTTCTGATTGGCCCGGGATGGCCCCTGCTGATAAACGCCGGCATAGAGGAAACCGACCGGCAGCGTGCGTGGGTTTTCGATACGCTGGTACAGATTTCGAACAGTCTGCGCGAGCAGCATGTTGTGCTTTACAGTCTCGATCCATTCGGGCTCGGTGCCGAGGGTGGACACACCGATCCATTCCTTTATCAGAGCTACCGAAAACCGGTTGTCAAGGTGAACCAGGCCGAGTATCCCTACCTGGCGCAGCAAGTGCTGGCGGAGCACTCCGGTGGCCGTGCGCTTATCTCGTCGAATGACACTCTGGGTGATATCAACTCAGCGATGCGCGATGCAGGCGCATACTACGAGCTGACCTTTGAAGCCCCTGCGGCTGCGAAGCCGAATGAGTATCACAAGCTGGAAGTGCGCGTGAATAAACCGGATGTACAGGCGCGCACAAACTCCGGCTATTATGCTCAACCGACGACGAGCGGAAAGACCACCCCGCCGGAAAAGGCTCCCGAACCGGATGCTCCGTTTTCTAAGCCGTAACGCTGCCAAATGCATATCAATCAAACGATGACCATCAAGAGCATATGCGCATGAAATGATGCCATGCCATTATTTTTTCCGCTGCACCAAGTTGTGCTGGAGTTCCATCACTATCTGTGAGAGAAATAAGGCATGATTCAGCGCTATCCCTTGTTAGTTTTTGCTGTTTCGTTAGCCGGATTCTGGCTTTCGATGCTGGCTGGCGCATTTGGTATGGGGCGGATTCGTCCCATTAAGGAAGCTGAAAGGAAGGACCTTGACTTCGTCGTGGGCTCAAGTCTGACGTTGCTGGCCCTGATTATCGGCTTCACCTTTTCAATGGCCGTGAGCCGATACGATATGCGCAAAAACTATGAGGAAGAAGAGGCCAACGCAATCGGAACGGAATATGCCCGGGCTGATTTGCTGCCGGCTGACGCAGCCGCCAAAGTGCGTCAGCTATTGGTTCAATATTTAGATCAGCGCATGTTGTTCTACACGGTGCAAGACGATCAGCAACTCAATTCAATTGCCACGCAGACCGCAAAGCTCCAGGATGAAATGTGGTCGGTTGTGCAAAGTGCTGCTAAACAGCAACCTACTCCAATTGCGGCACTGGCCGTCAGCGGTATGAACGATGTGCTGAATCGGCAAGGATATACGCAAGCTGCATGGTGGAACAGAATTCCCTGGGGCGCCTGGATTCTGATGAACGCTCTAGCGCTCTGCTGCAGTGTTCTGACCGGCTATTGCGCACAGGACCGTCGGACCTTATTGTTTCCGATCCTGCCTTTCATGGTCGCAATCGCATTTTTGCTGATTGCAGATATCGATAGCCCGCGCAGAGGCATCATTCACGTCCAACCGCAAAACATGCAAAGCCTTCAGCAATCGTTGCGTTGAAACTGGCGGTGGCACAAGGCACTGTCAACTATCCAGGCCGTCGCTTCATTGACTAGAGTAGATTTTAGATTTCTTGGCGTCCCCGACGGGATTCGAACCCGTGTTATCGCCGTGAAAGTGGCCGAACGCCTGGTAACTTATTGAAACTAGGTGGCATGGATAGCGCAGTAAGGCACTTTCAGGAACCGTCGGAGCCGCTTATCGGACGCCTATTGGAACAACGGAGTGAGGTGCTCTGGAGCCAATTCAATGGAACCAGAACTTCGGACAATTCTCGAATCTCTCCCTGAAAAAACATACCGCTCGAAACTCGAACCCCACCGTGAGCTGATCCGCGAGCTACGACGCAAGGGGCGGACGTACCGCGAGGTTGCGCACCTCTTTGAGGAGCGCCTTGGCTTGTACGTTGCTCCGAGCACTCTGCATTCCTTTGTGAAGGTCCGCGCCAAGCATCGCAAGCGCACACAATTCGAACTGCCGCCAATCCAGCTTGCTACGGCAGAGTCGCCGGTGCTTGACCGCGTTAGCGCCTTCGAAGCAAAGCCCGTGGTGCGGACTGCGAAGCCATCTCGTTTCGTCTTCCGTGAGAACGAACCTTTGACCTTGACAAGCATCGGAGGTGAACAATGACGGCTAGTTCAAGGCGCGTTGTCTTTACCATGGGCGGCAAAGGCGGGGTCGGCAAAACCGGCGTCATGGTTGCACTAGCCGAGTGGTTCGCCACGAATGAAATTCCGGTCACCCTGCTCGATCTCGATACGGAGAATAAGGCGCGCGGTTCGCTGATGCATTTTTTCAACGGAACGGTGACCAAGGTCAACATTCACACTCCGGCAGGTCTCGACGGCTTCGTCGATCACCTCGACGGCGGTACACCGATCATCCTCGCCGACATGGGTGCGGGTGCCGGGCAGGTTGCCGCCGATTGGTTCGAGTCGATGTACGAGGACGTAGCCGCGATGGGTGTCCGCTTCACAGCGGTCGGCGTGGTCACACCGGACCCGGCCAGCGTCGAAAGCGTCCTGGCCTGGGCCAGCCGGTTACAGGATCGCGTCGAATACGTCGTCGTTGAAAACGCAACCAGCGCCCTCGCGGATTTCACATACTGGAGGTCAACCGAACAGGCGAGTCGTTTCCGCGAAGCCTTTTCGCCGGAAATCTTGCAGATGGAGTTCCGGCTTGCTGAACTTGAAAACCCAGTCCGGCAACACGGAATACAACTGGGACAGGTAGCGGACCGCAAGGCCGATATTGACGAACTCAAACGGGCGTCGCTCGTTATGCGTGCGCAGAGTTACCGGCGGCGGCTCTTCTCTGAATTCGACCGTGCAAGGCAGGTGTTCTTGCCATGAATACGGCTCCGGTCACTTCCCAACTCGCAGTTGTCACGGCGGGAGAGCCGACGCTCTTCGACTCTCTCGCCCGCCTGGTGCCGGAAGAGTTACAGACAGCATACTATCGCGTTCTCGCGCATACTCGGACGCTCAGCCCGGACGATGAAATGCTGCGCATTCTCGAAGCGATGGGCATCCTGGCCCTGCTCACCCGCCACACGCCAAAGGATATTGCCGATGAGCGCGAACGCTTTCAGAAAATGCTTGATCTGCATCGGCAGTTCTCGAATGAAGCGCAAAAGAAAATGCTCTGCTATGTTCACGAATTGGAGGCGCGGATTTCTGCACTACCCGGCGAAATTGAAGCCGGTCTTGATCCGCAGCAAATTGCAAAGCTCCTGGGCGAGAGTTTGCGCCAGCACTTTCTTCAATCGGGCATAACGGCCACAGTCAACGGTCTGCAAACAACCAATGCTGCCCTGACGGCTGCCCAAAAGGAACTCTCCACGGCTTTGCGCAATTTGTCGGATTCGCGCGGCGGAGTCGTCGCTCAAGTTGAGTCTGCCAACAACCGATTGACATATTCCCTGGAAAGCAGGGCAAAAACGGTTGACGCGCTCCTGCATGAACTGAAAAACGATGTGCTTCGCATCTGGATTCCGATGGCTTGCGGCGCGGCTCTCCTGATTGGTCTGTTTGCCGGTATAGAGATTAAGGGTTGCCGGGATGCGGCTCTCGCTGCGGTTGAAACACCTGTGCCGACAGTAGCGCAGCGCACTACCTCCCCTGCGGATGGAAAGAGCGTGCCGGACGCCAATTCAGTCAAACTGCACCATGACCGGCGGGAGGCTAAACCCGGCGCTGAACCTGGGCGATAGAGGCGGTATGCATCGCTCGTTCTTGTTGTATCTGACCAGAATTAAAGGGTTTCGGAAGCGTTCTCGGGTCCATTCGATCCAGACAATTGCGGGGCAAGAGCGTTGACAAGGGATGGAAATGGTGATAGGGTTATCGATGACATACCCGCCAAGCCTCTCCCTGGAAACAGGTGAAGCTCAAATCGGCGGGTTTTTCATTTTCCGATGAAATACAGCAAGCCTCATCTTCCTTACGAAGATCAAGTCGATTTGTTAATTCGTCGCGGCCTCGACTGCCCAGACAGAGGCCGGTCACTGCTGTGCCTAAAGCAAATCGGGTACTACCGGTTGAGCGCGTACTTCATCCCCTTCAAAGATGCGGCCAGCGGCAATTTTCGTCCGGGGACGAACTTCGAGAAAATCATTGATCTCTACAAATTCGACGTCGATCTGCGGCGGCTTGCGCTCGAAGCCTTGGACGCGATTGAGATTAGCGTCCGCGCTGTCATTACCTACGAAATAGGAAAAGACCTGGGCGTTTTCGGCTATGCGGACAGCGCCAATTTTGCGCCGGCATTCAATCATGCCGAATTCGTGAAGATTCTCCGGCGCGAGGAAAATAGATCGACTGAGGTGTTCATCGGGCACTACCGGGCGAAGTACACCTCCGAGACGGATTTGCCCGTGTGGATGGCAACGGAGCTTATAAGTTTCGGCGCGCTGTCGAAGATGTATGAACACTTGCGGACGAGCTTCCGGAAGAAAATCGCCCGCGAATTCAACCAGCCGCAACCCGTTTTTGTAAGCTGGCTTCATGCCCTGACGGCGATCCGTAACGTCTGCGCGCATCATAGCCGCTTATGGAATCGAGAACTTGCCGTCAAGCCGGAATTGCCAGTGGCGTGGAAAGCAAACGGCATTGGCAACGACCGCTTCTACGTGATTGCGTTGATCATTCAAACGCTGCTGGCCGACATTGCTCCAGATTCCCGCTGGGGAGAACGGCTCACGGCGCTTTTCAATGCCCATCCGACGGTCAATCTCCGAGCAATGCAATTCCCCGCCAACTGGCAGAACCTCCCGCCCTGGAAGTGAAAGCTATCGTGACGAATTAAGACTGGATGTGCTCAGCTTCGGTCACCTGCGGCCTGGAATATCCAATAGAGTCCATTCACCGTGGAATCGTGCCGAGTCATTCTCTATGAGATCCGAGTATATGTTCGACCAGACAATACGCGCGAGACTTGGCCGTCGTCCAATGCGCCGATCAGCTCTCTGATTCGGTCGATGCTGTTTCCCATTGCCGCAAGATACCGGATTTCGCGGACTTGTCCCGCGCTTAACCGATTCTCGCGGCCACAGATGACGGCCTCAGCGTACGCCGGATCATTCCAACTTTCGGCGACTCCTGGATTCGGTCTTCCAAAATGAGGGTGAATCTTCAAATACTCATCGAGAAGCGCTTCACGATCACCACTTTCGATCAAAGATGTTCCGCCGTCAGATGATAGTTTTCGCAATACCTTGATGCCCTCACGGCCACCTGGGATCATGTTCAGGCCGTTTGGGTGTTTGGATGACAAGCTGTATTTGTCCACGAGGTATTCCTCTGCGTCCATCGCCGAATCCTCATTTAGGCCGACTGCGCAAATTGCGCTGACGAAACCAGTCAACATTGGCCCTGTCTGACTTTTTCTGTGGACATGCTCCACACGCGCGGATATTAGCTCCTTCAATTTGGAGGGAAATAACCGGCGAGATTCGTCCGCGAGTCCCGATTCCACATGCTCGGTGAAGCGTTTATTCCAGCCTCTTTTCGTTATTCCGTAGTAGACGAACTCCTTCCCGTCATTACAGACGAGCGCGTGCAGGTAAACGGAATATGTTCTTTCAAGGCTCGGGCCGCCTTTGATAAGAGCACGCAACGGAATTTCCACGCGCATCGGGATGTCGAGCGTGGGCGAGTGCATCTTAAAGAATACGACCGGCGCTGTTTCTTTCTCTTTCTTGGCTTCCAGAACCGTGGAGGTAAAGAGTGGCCCACGCTTCGTGAGCAACTGAGATATTTCCACGATGATTCTGCCTCGATCTCGAAACGCGAATGGGGCGCGGTCGGCCGGATTCTTTCCGTTCCAAGAAACGATTATGTCGGGAATCTGAGTCTTCTCGTTTAACCCTATAAGGTTGGCATCGAGAACTTCTGCGCATCGCTCCAAATTGAAAGTAAGCCCATCCGTCAGGTACTTCATGTTCGGGAGGTCAACGAATTTCAACGCTTTGCTCATGTGTTGCTTCATCATTTTGGAGGTGCAATCGGAATGATGTTCCAAGTAATGACCAGACTGCACGCCAAGAAGAGAGCAGCGCAAATGATCAGGCTGCGCTCAAGCCATGAATTCAGCGCGTCCGCAATGATCAACTTGTCATTCAATTTCTGCGCCTGGTCAAGAGCCTTCTTTGCGTCCTCCGGCTTATTGTCATCTGCCAATGCCTTGTGGAGATCCATTTGGATCGAAAGGGCTCGGGCGTGACGGACAGCGTCAATCGCTCTGCTTTGAAACAAGAAATTTAAGACGGATCCGATGACAGCCAAGAGGCGAAATGCGTGGAGGAGCGGTCGAATCAAACAGTTGGAAAATAAATCTGGCTGATTCGAATAACCAATCGATAGCACAAAACCGCCCATAAACAAGATCCAGAGCGCATAGTAAAGCTTTCCATTGATTTCTCTATCCCATTGGAGGAACTCCGGCTGCTCTTTGAGCTTCTGTATGACAATGTCAGCTCCTTGTCTAGAATCGCCTGATCCGCTAATGCCCATCACACCTCCTTACGCAACAATTGCTGGCAAACAATATCACGCCAAACTGACGACACCGCCATGTCCGTCGCTCCATACAGATCTCTTTTATTGATGTGGATACTGAAGATTGCTCAGATTATGGCAGGCCCATTCAAAGCCGCCTTTGCACGCTTTCTGGTAGAGGGCGAGAGCCTGATCGTGGCTCTTGGGTTCTCCGCGCCCTGACTCGTATGAACCCGCGAGGTTGTTGCAGCCCCACATGTCCCCTCCGTCACAAGCCTTTTCATACAGGTTGGTCGCCTTGTTGTAATCCGTATCGTTCCCGAAATCGTAGGTCATGCCGAGCCGGGTGCATCCCAACATCACTCCGCTTTGACACGCTTTCTGATAGAGAGCACGCGCTGTCGCCAAGTTTTTCTCCCTATCCGCGAAGATTGAATTATCGTTCTCATATACAGCCCCAAGGGTGATACAGGAAGTCAAAGCTCCTCCACCACAAGCTTTTTCCAGCAGCGGTTTCGCTTCTTCATAGTTGTGCTGATCGTAAAGGTCCTGGCCAGCCTTGGCTCGTTCGGCAGCGTGTTCGCGAAGGTAAACCGGATCTGCATCCTGCTGTGCTTGGATTCGGTCGCTTCTGACAGGCTGGAGTACGACGCGAAAGATGGTCTGACCCGCTGCCTTGATCTCAATATCCTTTTCCATCTTGTCGAGCCCATCATCGGTTACAGCCACCAATGCGTGCTGACCGAGTTCGATCTTCGCTTTCGCAGACCCCCCAGCATCGATGTGGCCCTTTGTCTCGCCGTCCAGCTTCCAGTTGCAGGCCAGGTCGCACATCACCAAAAGCGTTGCCGCCGTGTCCGGCTTAGCTCTCGGTTTCAGAATTGGCACCTCACTCTGCTGAGCCATAATCATCCCCTCACCCAGTGCGAACACCAGGATCATCAGTATGATTGCCGTCTGAAACCTTGCGTTCATTGTCATACTCCGAATTCAATTAACAGGCTGCGTTTAGCAATATCCTACGAAGATCGGTCCCAGACGACACCGGGGCGGGAAAGAGGCGACACACATCATCCTCCGGAACGGCGCACACACAGTGCGCGATTATTGTAGTGAATGTCTAGCTGGTATGAGGAACGCCAACCGTTGCTGAAGTCGAAGGTCCAAGCTTCCCCAGAAGCATATTCCTGAGAGCTGCTCCATTCAGAATAGGGCAAGGTCAATTTCAGGTTGCCGTTCACGTGGTCACCGTCAACATTGGTGTTTGGGTCGTATATGCGTTGCAACTCGTCGATTGTCGGAAGACGCCAATCCGTATACCCGGCCAATTGCAGGCTTCGGCAGTAATCTGTCGCCATCTGCCAGGTCTCTCCCCAGTAGCTGTCTTCCTTAGCCCACGTCAGACCCGTCGCGGGGTCGGTCCAGATGCTGCTAGCTTTCTCGCGCGCTATCTTCTCTCTTGCCTCCTCAGCGGCCTTGTCCGTTGCCTGCTGCTCGGCTTTTAGACGTGCCTCGCGTACTGGCTTGAGTTCGATGGCAGTGACTGTTTGCCCCGTTTTTTCAACTTCGACGATTTGCTGGGCCTGATCAAGGCCGTCCTCAGTCACTGCAACCACCAGGTGCTGACTGGGATGCACCCTCACTGTAGCCGAGTCCCCGGCATCTATGCGGCCTTTCGCCTCGCCGTCCAGTTTCCAGTTGCAAGCCAAGTCGCACATCACCAACATTGTCGCGACTGTCGGCTTGGGCTGCGGCTTCTTTGGGCGCAGGATTGGCACGTCATCCTGTTGCGCCACAACTTGCGCGGCTGCAACCGCCAACACCATAAGCCACGTCCATTCGGCCAACGTCCTTGTCCGCATCCCGATCTCCCATATGTTCCGCAGCCGGAGGAATTGCCAGTACCGATGACCGCCGAGACTTTTTCGCCGGTTCCCGGCTACTTCGCGCCGCGCAGCAGGTCGCAGCCTTCGGCCACTCCACCGTCGCAGGCCTCCTGAAAGTACTTGCGTGCATTGTCGCCGTCTCCGGCGTCCTGGAATAGAGAGCCGAGACTTGCGCAACTGGGCAATATCCCTTGGTCACATGCTTTCTCGTAAGCGTCCCGTGCTTTTTTCCTGTCGTGAACGCCGCCAAGGCCCTGGGCATAGATATAGCCGAGGTAGTTGCAGGCCTTCATCTCGCCATCGAACCCGGCATATTTGAAACCGTTTTCGTCCGTACCATTACAGGCTTGTTCGAAGAGCGGTCTCGCTTCCTTGTATTGCTTCTGACTGAAGAGTGCAACCGCTTGCTTTTCGACATCGGCAACATGCGAAGTTACCGACGCTTCAGCAGGGGCTACCTCATGACCTCCGTATGCTGCGAATGGATCACTGGCCGTGGGCGCGGTAGACTTTGAACTTGGCTGGGAGGCGATGTGGACGACCTCGCCAATGGCAACTAAGACAGCAAGAACAATCACGATGGCCTTGGCAACATCGCTATGTGTCTTTTTCACTTGCCAATACCACGCGACCCCAGCCCATCCAACGGCCTCCAGAAGATAGATTGGAACAAGCCCCTTGACTATTGATACCAGCAGACTGATAGCAGAAAAGGCCCCAAATACCAAGGTGCCGACTCTGATCCCTGTTCCCGCCACTCCGTCTCTAAACGGCTGAGATTCATCGGTCAGGGTATCTGTCACGGAGTGGACTTCTGGCGAAGGGCTCGGGGATGATTCAATCACAGAAGGTTTAGGATCAAATGCCTTCCCACAGTGCGGACAAAACTTGAAGTTGCCCGCCGACTCTTTGCCACAGACGTTGCAGGCCATAATGCGTTCTCCGGAGGCAGTCGGCAGGGGACGGTTAGGTCGCGGTGGAACGGTGTCCGCAGGTTCGAGGTGCGACACTGCCCGCTGCGAGACGCCAGTGCTCTCTGGATCAAGGGTGGTGGTTGACTTGGCCAAGTCAGTGTCTAGCGAGTCTGTGGCGTCAGCTCTCGGTCTTACAACTACAGGTGCGTTTTGCTTCCTGTGCATGAAAAAGGCAAATCCGCCGAGTCCCAAGAACAAGAAACTCCCCATGATCGTCTTTGCGTCGGCAGTGCCAATTCCATAAAGCAGAGTCAGCACTCCAGCGCCCAGCATGAGCCAGATGTACCACGTAACCGGGATCAAGGCTCCCTCCGTCTCTCGCGGTCTTCGCGCCTGCTGAAGGCAACTATTTCCTAACCCAGTCTCCCGGCGTTAAACTCAAGCGTCGCCCAAGCCCGAGCAGACCCTTCATCAGCGAAGTCCTTAACCAACCAATCGTCAACTCCGGGGGGCATTGGCTTCACAATCTCAACTCTCCCAGTTTGCGGGTTGTGGTTGATGTAGTGGTTGATGGGGATTCCGTTCAACGACAAGCTATAAGAAGACGGACCAGCACCGGGTCGGTTCATGTGTCCTGTGGCATCTGTCATTGCACGAATCTCCTTTTGATTAAGAAGTATACGACTGTACTGCCTGCGATTGACATCGCTGGTTTTATTGTATGAGCGAGAAACGGGTACCATGCGTTTCTGCCTGAGTTTTTCAGCATCTTTCTCGCCCCCTCCTTCCAAGGCTCCTTTCGCGGCCCAGTGGCTTGCTATGCCCTGCATTCTCGTGGATGGGCGGTCTTGTGGGAAACGTCATGGCCAAGTGTGGCGGACACCTCCTCACGGACGTTGGTGAGTTTCTGTGCGGCGCATGCGCCACACAAGACGGCGGTGCAATTGCGCATACTTCAGAACTCGAACGGAATCGGACGGTTCTCGAACATCATCGAATGCGGTCCGAAGTCAATCGAGTTTTGTTCGATGGACGCGGCCTCTGTTGGTGAGCCTAAGCCGTCAGGCTTAGGGATGGTGTCTATCTTCGAAACGAGCGTAGCGAGAAAGTTCTTGGCTGGACTCAGCCGAAATGACGCTTGCGGATTCTGGCCGTGCTGACCGCAACATGGACAGACCGGGTGCGTGGCTCGGCTCCTGTCGGCTTCTGCATGGGCGCGACAATCAGGACGGCTAGGCACGAAGGCAGTTGCATTGCAAATTCGAACAGCGTTAGCGTCGATTTATGTTGACGATACGGGCCATGTCGGGCGGTGCCGGGTATGCCCAGAGGCATCTCGAACACAGCGACTACTACGATGAACACCGGCGTGTTCAAGGTGAGTGGCATGGCCGTGGCGCCGAGTTGCTCGGCCTAGGCGGCAATGTGACGCCGGAGCAATTTGAGGCCATCCGGGAAGGGCTGAACCCAGGAACCGGCGAGTTCCTCCGCCCGAGGCACAGTGCTGACCGCGCGAAAGTGGACGGAAGCGAGCAGAGCAAGGGGCGGTCGCTGTACGATCTGACCTTCTCCGCGCCAAAGTCAATTTCCATCCAGGCGCTCGTCGGCGGGGATGATCGCCTCGTAGCCGCTCACGACAAAGCTGTCCGGGAGGCACTTGCAGAGGCCGAGAACCATACAGCGACGCGCGTCCGGTTGAATGGTGCGAACGAGAATCGGACAACCGGCAACTGGATCGTTGCTTCGTACCGTCACGACACCAGCCGGGAACTCGATCCGCAACTGCACACGCACGCTGTTGCGGCCAATCTCACCTATGACGGCACGGAAGGCCGCTGGAAGGCTTTGCAGGCGTCGGGACTGTACGAGCGCCGCGCATATCTGACGGAGGTTTACCGAAATTCGCTGGCCCGTGAAGTGCGCAGCCTGGGATATGAAATCGAATCGCGTCGTGATTCCAAGGGCAGAGATCATGGATTCGAGATTCGCGGCGTATCGAATGAATTGCTCGAAAGGTACAGCGTGCGAAGCGCGCAGCGCGACGCTGCTATTGAGCAATTCACGGCGGAGCATGGCCGTAAGCCAACCGACAATGAAGTTGCCGTGCTTGTCCGGGAATCCCGTGCGGACAAGCTGGCGGAAATCTCCACGGAACGAGTGAGAGAACAACAGCAAGCCCGTCTTGCACCGGAGGAAAGACAAACGCTGCAAAGTATCCGTGCCAAGTCCGTCGAACGCCATCCGCATATTTCTCAGGAATTCTCTCAAGCGTCGGAGTCGCTTCAGTACGCCAAGGCGCACCTATTCGAGCGTAACTCCGTCGTGCACGATTTCGATCTGATGACCGAAGCCCTGCGTCATGGGCGCGGGCGGATTGATCCTGACCAGTTGCGCGGCGCTCTGGAAGTGGAGCAGTCGCAGGGGATCCTGATCCGCGCCGGAAACAATCTGGCCACACGCGAGAGTCTTGAGCGCGAACAGCGCATGATTGCGGCAGTGGATTCCGGCAATGGGCGCTTTGAGCGATTGGGTGGGGAGCGTGAGTTCCAGCCTTCCGAGCGCCTGCGAGATGAGCAGCGGCGGGCGGTTCATGAGGTTTTGGCTTCCCGCGATCTTGCCATCAATCTATGCGGCGCGGCCGGAACAGGCAAGACGGCCACGCTTCAGGAGATTGAGCGTGGATTATGCGAGACTGGGCGTAACGTGATGGCGGTCGCGCCGACACGTGGCGCGGTCGAGGAGTTGCACAAGGTAGGTTTTCGAGATGCAATGACGGTTTCACGATTGCTGGAGGATGAGACTCAGCGGGGTGCGGTGCGCGGCAAAGTTCTGATCGTCGATGAGGCGGGCATGATCTCTGGCCGCCAAATGGATGAGTTGCTTAAGCTGGCGGAGCGCGAAAACGCGCGGGTTCTTTTCTCCGGGGACACACGGCAAATTCAGAGTGTTGAGGCGTCGGACGCCCTGCGCATCCTGGTGCGGGAATCGCAGATGAAAAGCGTTTCGCTGACCGGCGTACAACGGCAGACACAGGCAGAGTATCGGGACGCCATTCAGACGTTGCGCGATTCGCCGGAACAAGGTTTTGAAAAGCTGGAAAAGCTCGGGGCTGTTCGTGAGGTTCCCTACTTGGACACAGCGCGCACTGTGGCTGCGGCTTACCGGGAACTCGCAGCTGATCCAATCCGTAAAGTGCTCGTCGTTGCTGGCACTCACGAAGAGATAGGCAGGATTACCCATGCCATTCGTGGAGATATGAAGCAAGACGGCGAACTGGAGCGCGGCATGGTCTTCGAACGCCATGCGCCGTTGCAATGGACGGAAGCGCAAAAGAAAGACTTGTCGAATTATCAGGAAGGCCAGATATTACAGTTCCATCGCTCTTCGCATGGGATAAGCAAACATGAAGCACTCGTCGTCGAACGTGCGAACGCATCGCACATAGTAGCCAGAGATCAGCACGGCATAGAGCGCATGGTGAGTCCAACACAGGCGCGGTCTTTCTCTGTGCATGAGCGTCATCAAATCGAAGTGGCTCCTGGAGAACGGCTCCTGTTGACAGGAAATCGACGAGAGACGGATTTCCGCACCACAAATGGCGAGTTGGCAAAAGTGCGCAGTGTAGATGGAGGGCGCATTCAACTTGAGGACGGCCGCACCCTGCCGGCAAACTATCACGAGTTCGACCACGGCTACGCGATCACCGCTCATCGCAGCCAGGGCAAGACTGTGGATGCGGTGGTTCTCTCCGGCGACTCAATGAAGCAAGAGCAGTTCTACGTCGCTGCGTCGCGGGGCCGCGAAGGAATCACGGTTATCACTTCCGATGTTGACCGGCTGCGCGAATCACTCGGCATTTCTTCGACGCGCCCATCGGCAACTGAATTGACCCGCGAGCAGACTCGACAGAATGAGTTGGCGCACGGCATTGAATCGTTGTCTGTGCAGCAAATTGACCCGCTGAAAATTGGGCGTGAAATCGGCTATGGGCACGATCTGGGGATAGGTTTCTAAAACTGACATTCCCCGGATATTTGGATTGTGAGCCGAGGCGTAGAAGGGCGGTGTCAAGGGTCTTGACCGCGAAGCGGCGGCGCAGCCGCCCTTGACACCGCCCGCGCCTCGGCTATGCTCTGTCTATTCGGGGAATGTCAGTCGGGATTTTTTCATCGAATTTCCTCAATTCGTTTCCATGACATCAAAAAATTGCCTGCGCCAAGAGTTCCTTAAAATACTCTCCATTGCTCTCCATTCCTCTCGACTCCGCTCTGTACTCTGTACTCCAAGTTCAGAATTTGACGGGACGCAAGTGCCTCATTTTATGAGGGTAGACATTATTCGCAATCCGTTTCAATGTAGTTTCAAGGAGCGTGCGAACTATGTTCGATTCCCCTCATGCATTCGAACCTTTATTGAATAGCGAACAGGCTGCGGCCCTCGTGAAAGTTCATCCCAAGACCCTGCAACGGTACGCCCGCAACGGCCTTGTCGCTGGTCTGCGCCTAGGTAAGCTTTGGCGCTTTCGTGCTTCCGATCTCGACCGCTGCTTGCCGGAAAATGTAAGCTCAGAGCAGCTATCCGTGCCGCCTCACCGCTCTTGAAAAGGAGAAAAATGAGACGGACACGCTATCAACAAGGCAACCTCCAGCTTGCGGAGCGCAAGCGCGGCCCAAACGCTTGGGAGTACCGCTGGTACGAGCCCCAAGCCGATGGAAGTCGTAAGCGGCGCAGTCTTGTGGTCGGAAGCCTGGAGCAGTATCCGAACGAGGCATCGGCAAAACGGGCCGTTGCGTCGCTTTTGGTCAACATCAACGCCGAAAGCCCGCGCTTCAACCTCGAAACGGTCAGTGTGCAAACGCTCGTCGAACACTACCGAGAAAAGGAATTGGGCAAGGACTCGAACAAAACCTTCGCAACGTGTGAAACGTACCAAGGCTACTTCAGAAAGTGGATTCTGCCCCGCTGGGGAAACTACCGGCTGAAGGATGTCAAAGCGGTTGCCGTGGAGGAGTGGCTGCATTCGCTCAATCTTGCCAACGGCAGCAAAGCAAAAATTCGGAACATCATGCACGCTGTCTTCAATCACGCGGTTCGCTGGGAATGGCACGACAGGAACCCTATTACGCATGTGCGCCAGAGCGCCAAGCGTAAGAATATTCCGACAGTGTTGACGCTTCTTCAGGTGGAGGAATTACTTCTCTATCTCGAAGAGCCGACGCATACCGCTGTGCTTGTGGACGTGATGACCGGATTGAGGGTAGGAGAACTGCTGGCGCTGAAGTGGCAGGACATCGATTTCGAGAAGTTTGAAATCAGTGTCACGCGCTCGATCTCGCTTCAACACGTTGGCGAATGCAAAACGGAAGCGTCACGCAAACCCGTACCGCTGGATTCTCGCCTTGCGGAAGCGTTGTGGCGCTGGCGGAACCTTTGCGCATATCCGCGCCCTGAGGACTGGGTCTTTGCCAGCCCTCATACAAACGGAGTGCAACCGTACTGGCCGGGAACGCTCAACCGCTGGCATCTGCAACCGGCAGTCAAGGCGGCAGGCATTGAGGGCCGGATTGGCTGGCATACTTTCCGGCGCACGTACGCCACTCTCCTGAAAGCGAATGGGGAAGATGTCAAAACTGTGCAGGAATTATTGCGGCACGCAAACAGCTTGGTGACGATGAATCTTTACGCGCAGGCCATCACGGATGTGAAGCGTAAAGCTCAGAGCCGCCTTGTGAGCATGTTGCTCGACGAAAACCCTCAAAACGAGGGCACCGCTGCTATTGGAACAAAACGGACGTACGAGAAAATTATTGAAGCGCGTAAGTTGCTGAAATAATTGGCGTCCCCGACGGGATTTGAACCCGTGTTATCGCCGTGAAAGGGCGGTGTCCTAGGCCGGGCTAGACGACGGGGACGCTTTTGAGGGAGTGGCTCCGGGAACTGCCGGTCGACTTGCATCAGTGTCGTTCCCGTGGACCATCGGGAGCAGCTATTTGGCCGCAAAATCCCTTCTATTAAGCTATCAATTCAGGCGTGGCATGTCAAAGACCTTGGCTTCGCTGCTATCGTTCTCTTGATGGCTCTTGTCACCAGCATCCAGTCCGCCGGACCGGCTTCCGGCCCCACGGCGACACTCATCTACGATGACTGGTATCCCGCGCTCCGCACAGACAAGCTTCCAAAGGGCAGGTTGGCCAAAGCCATGCTGCTCGATATTCCGCTGGTGCTGGGCCGCCGGACCGATGGTCGCGTCTTTGCGATGCGCGACAGCTGCCCGCATCGCGGTATCCCATTGAGCGTGGGCTGGTTTGATGGCACTCGCGTTACCTGCCGGTATCACGGATGGGAGTTTGAGCCGTGCAGCGGGCAGTGTGCGCATATTCCCTCGCTTTCAAGTCATGACAGGCTCGATCCGACCCGCATTTACGCCTCCGCGTATCCCTGTGAGGAGCGCGACGGCCATGCGTGGGTCTACATTCCCGCGCCGGGCTCCGGAAAGCTTTCCGGGCCAACTCGTTCTGTCCCGGAACTTGCGAAATTCGGACCACGCTTCCATACCGCGCATCTCTCGGCCGATCTACCCTGCAATGTGGATCATGGCATTATCGGCCTGATGGATCCGGCGCATGGACCTTTCGTGCACCAGGCATGGTGGTGGCGCAGCCGCCACTCCATCCGCGAGAAGACCAAACGCTTTGAACCCATTCCAGAGGGTTTCCGCATGGCTGCGCACGCTCCCAGCGGCAATTCCGCCCCATACAAGCTGCTTGGCGTGTATGGCCAGCCCGTTGAAACTACCATCGACTTCGTGCTGCCGAATCGCCGCACGGAGACCATTCGCTGCGGCGGCAAGTGGTTCTCGTCACTCACCTCAGTGACGCCTGTCACCAGCTCGACTTGCCGCATCGATGTCATTGCGGCATGGAACGTCTTCTACCGCATCCCGTTTGTCACGCCTATCGCCAGGTTCTTCGGCGCAAGGTTCGTGAGGCAGGACCAGGATACGATGATCCAGCAGGCCGAAGGCCTGCGCCACAATCCCAGCCTCATGCTGATTGACGACGCCGATAAGCCCGCTAAGTGGTACTTCGCGCTGAAGCAGGCTCGGCTGGAAGGCTCAGATAAGCATCCAATGGACGGTCCGGTTGACCTGCATTGGCGCAGCTAACGGGTCCCGGTTTAGGAATTCGATTCAGCGGTTTCTTTAACTTCATGCAAATATTCAACTTATCTGTTGACTCCAAAATGAGAAAATGAGGGTGCTTTCTGCATTGCGCTGAAGCCGCCCGCGTCTCCACTCTCACTGCCATGGTGAACGGTAAAAAAGCATTTGCGCTCATCCCTGCTGCCCTGCTTCTTTCGGTAATCTGTGCGCAAGCCCCGCAGGTCTTGCCGCCAAACCCTCCCACGGGCATGGTGAAGACCATCAATGGCGTTACCTTCAACGTCCAGGCTCTGCTGCCCGATCTCCTTCGCGTGCGCATCTATCCGGCAGGCCACCAGCCGGAAGATGCCTCATGGGCCGTTCTACCGCCAGCGAGGCTTGCGCGCTTCCCGGTCACGCTTGAGGAAAATGGTTTCCGCACCTCGGCACTGCGCGTGGCCCTTTCGACAGATGGGCGCCTCACCGTTACCGATCTCGATGGCAACATCCTTCAGCAGGACGCCGTTCCCGTCGCCTGGGATGGAAGCGCCTTCCGTGTAACCAAGGTCAAAACCAGCGACGACCATTTTTTCGGGCTCGGAGACAAGCCCGGTCCGCTTGACCGCGCCGGCGAAGCCTTTGCCATGTGGAACACGGACTCCTTCGGCTGGCAGGAATCGACTGACCCCATTTACAAGTCGATCCCATTCTTCATCCAGATGCGCAACGGCCGCGCTCTCGGCGTTTTCCTCGACAACACCTATCGCACCTTCTTTGATTTTGGCCGCGAGCGCGACGACCGTTACACCTTCTCCGCGCCTGCAGGGCCGCTGGACTACTATCTGCTCTACGGCCCGGACCCAAAGCATGTTCTCAGCACGTGGGCGGGGCTGACTGGAGCCACGCCGCTACCGCCGCTATGGGCTCTGGGATTCCAGCAATCGCGTTACAGCTACATGTCGCGCAAGGAGACGGAAGAAGTCGCCGCGCGTTTCCGCACAGACCACATTCCGGCGGACGCCATCTGGCTCGATATCGACTTTCAGGAGAAGAATCGCCCGTTCACCATCGATCAGGATCGTTTTCCGGGCTTCGCCGACATGGTTCACGCGCTCTCTGCAGAGCAGTTTCACCTAATCACCATCACTGACCTGCACATGGCCTATCTGCCCAACCAGAACTATGCGCCGTATGACACCGGCAAGGCCGGCGACAACTTCGTCAAACGCAACGGAGAGGATTACGTCGGTCCAGTCTGGCCCGGGCCGTCCGTCTTTCCCGACTTCACCCGTCAGCAGACACGCGCCTGGTGGGGAACAAACTATAAGCAGCTCGTGGCCGATGGCGTATCCGGCTTCTGGAATGACATGAATGAGCCTGCCGTTTTTGTATATCCCGCCAAGACCATGCCGGATGACGTAGAGCATCGCATTGACGAACCTGGCTTTGCTCCACGTACCGCTCCACATACAGAGATACACAACATCTACGGCATGGAAAACTCGCGTGCCACGCATGATGGCCTCCTTGCGCTACGTCCCAACGCGCGGCCTTTTGTAATGACACGCGCCAGCTTCGCTGGAGGCCAGCGCTATGCCGTCACCTGGACCGGCGATAACTCCTCCACGTGGAATCATCTTCGCCAGACAACCCCGCAGCTTCTCAACCTTGGACTGAGTGGATTTTCGTTAGCCGGTGCAGATGTAGGCGGCTTCGCCGGTTCGCCACCACCGGATCTGCTCACGCGCTGGCTCATGCTTGCAGCCTTTCAACCCATTGATCGCGATCACGCCGTCAAAGGCTCGCGGCCGCATGAGCCATGGGCGGATGGCCCGGAGCAGGAAGCCATTCGACGCCGCTATATCGAGGAGCGCTATAAGCTCATGCCCTATCTCTACACCACGGCGGAAGAGACCGGGCACGATGGCCTGCCAATCATCCGGCCCTTATTTGTCGAGTTTCCTCACGCAACAGCAGACAATCATCCGCTCGATCTTGATGCGCCAGGCGAATTCATGTTCGGCCCGAATCTTCTTATCGCCGATTCTCCTTCACCCGAGGAAGTTGCGCCTTATGAAGTTCATTTACCCCCAGGCATCTGGTACAACTACTGGACCGGTGAGCGCCTCGATCGCAGCGCTCCCATTGCCGCGCGCGACAATGAAATCCGCGAGACAAATACAGCGCTTCCACCCATCATGATTCAACCCAAACTCGACGAACTGCCCATCTATGTTCGCGCCGGCGCCATTGTGCCCATGCAGCCAGTCACGCAATCAACAGCAGAAGTACCCAATGGCCCGCTGACGATTCGCGTCTTCGTTCCCGCACCCGGTGCGCCATGCAACGGAGAAATCTATCAGGACGACGGAGCGACATATAACTTTCGCCAGGGCGCATTTTTCCGTCAGAAGTTCAAGTGCTCAACAGCAGCCAATGGCGCACTCAACATCGATCTGGACAAACCTGAAGGAAGCTTCAGTCCATGGTGGAAAGAGGTTCGCATTGAGGCCATAGGCTTTGCTGCGAAAAGCGCATCGTCAGAAAACCACTCCGCTGCTCTCGAAAAAACTGCGCTGGGCTCAGCAGTTACCGTTGCCAACTCCGGCAGCGCAATGCATCTCCTATTTCAATAAAATCCGCCCACTTACAAAGCAAAAAGCGGCCAATTCGGCCGCTTTTGCTTATGTTTTTAAGGCATCTCAGATTCGCATCGGCATCAGCACATAGCGCGACTTGAATTCCGCATCCGGATCTTCAGGCCGCATCTGCCCAGCTGATTGGGAGTCTTTAAACTCAAGCCTCACTTCGCCCTCATTGCCCAGCGCCTTCAAAAAATCCAGGATATAGCTTGAATTGAAGCCCACCACAATTGGGTCGCTCGAATACGGCGTATCGATCGTGTCTTCGCTCTCACCCGCCTCCGTCGATGCGGCGCTGATCTTCAGCTCGTTGCCCTCGAGCCGCATACGAACCGCTCCGCTCCGTTCATCTGCGAACTGCGCCACACGTTGAATCGCCTGCGACAACTCGACCGAGCGCACCACGGCAAACTTCGTATTATCCCGCGGCATCACCGCTTCATAATTCGGAAACTGCCCCGTCAGCTTGCGCGAGCTCAGCGTCCGGTGTCCCACGCGGAAGAACAACGTGTGATCGTCATCTGCAAACTCCACATTCTCGGCATCGCTGGAATTCAGAAGACTGGCCAGCTCACCCAGCGCCTTGCGCGGAACCAGCACGCGCTTCTCGCCGCTGATACCATCCAGCGTCTCACCCGGCTTCTCTACAAAACTCAACCGGTGCCCGTCTGTAGCCACCATCGCCAGCGACTCCGGCTTCAAAACAAGCAGCGCGCCATTGAGCGTGTACCGCGACTCTTCATTCGAGATCGCAAAGATCGTACGCGCAATCAACGTCTTCAACGCCGGCGCGGGAATCAACGTCACTGACTCCGCAGGAAACTCTGGCACCTGGGGATAGTTCGCACGCGCCATACCCACCATCTTGGTGTTCGAGCGGCCGGAGCGTATCTGCACCCAGTGATTCTCAAGCAGCTTGATGGAAACTTCGCCCTCGGGCAGCAGCTTCACGTAGTCATAAAGCTTGCGGGCGGGAATCGTGCATGAGCCTGCCTTCTTCACCTTCACCGCAGCGCTCGTCCGCATAGCCTGGTCCAGGTCCGTGGCTGTGATTGTCAGCTTGTCATCTTCGGCCTCAATCAGAAAATTCGAGAGAATTGGAATCGTTGTCTTGCGCTCTACCACGCTCTGCGTCGCGGTCAGCTCCTTCAACAGATCCTGGCGACTTACCGTTATCTCCATCGCTGCCCCCTGTGCGGCCGTTTTTTCCACTTCCGCTTCCATGATCGACATTCCCCGGACCCTCCAGCCTCTGGTCTGCTCCCGCTCGGCCTACGCAGGAGCCCGGACAAGCAGTCCTCGCCAGTTCTTCTTGATTGTATTCACCTTTGCCGCAAACGCCAGAGTGGAAAACACGCGCCAAATCTGGATTCCGCGTACCATGTTCCCGAAAAGTAAGCCCCGGGCGCATCTTTCCCCTCCCTCCTGGCCTTCGGTCCGGCCGTCTACCGTAGCGACGGATACTCACTGTTTTTTGAAAAAAGAAATATAGAAACCCTCGTAGTACTCGTAGTGCGCAAGGAAAAGTGGATAACCTTCCCAACTTACTCAAATGGATATCTTTGTCTGTCTAGCCTGTTTTCTAAAACTTGCCTGCGGAAATATGGACAACTGGAAAAGCTTCTTTTTTCGAATTACACCCGCCCCAGCTTGTCCACGGTTTCAACAGCATGGCTTCACCCCGCTGTGGATAGCAGCCCCCGTATGTGCAAAGATAGCCCGCACCCGCGTCATTTGCGACTTCCGTAAGCCAGACTTCTCCACACCGGACGTACTTTCCACGTCTTCCACACAGCGGAGAAATTCAGAGGAAATCATGGAACATTATGCTAACCTTTCCCCGTGTCTACTGCCGTGGCGCCGCGCTCCTCAAGAATTTTGCGTCATTCGCTTCTTGTGCGCATAACGCATTGGCTTACGGTGGTCTCGTTTATAGCGCTGCTTGTTACGGGGATAGAGATCGTGATTTCGCACCCACGCTTTTACTGGGGTGAAACGGGCAATGTCAATATGCGCCCGCTCTTTGTGATTCCCATTCCCGCTTCACGTGAGTCAGTCCCGACGGGTTATGGCTACGTTATGCCGGACGCCAATGGCTGGGGCCGATATTTGCATTTCCAGTCTGCGTGGCTCCTGGTCTTTACCGGGCTCGTGTATGTAGCGGCAAGCCTTTTGAACGGTCATTTCCGCCATGATCTTGTTCCGGAGGGGGCAGACCGCGCGCCGAGAGCGTGGCTCGCTCGCATCGCGCAGTATTTAAGGCGAAAGCCCGCAGGGACCGAAGAAGCTTTCTCCTATAATGTTCTTCAAAGAATCGCGTATCTCGCGGTTATTTTTATAGTATTTCCGCTCATCATTTGGACCGGTCTCGCTCTTTCGCCTTCCATGGACTCAGCGTTTCCCTGGTTGGTGAATATATGGGGAGGCCGGCAGACGGCACGGACATTGCATTTCTTTCTCACCATCGCGCTGGTTGCCTTTTTTGTCATTCATCTGCTGATGATCGCTCTGGCCGGCTTCTGGACGCGCACGCGAGCAATGATTACCGGTCGTATCACGTCAGATAAGGAGTACCGAACATGACTCCCAATCCTGATTTAAAACTCGATTCCGGCAAACCCTATCGCCGGGATCTGATCTCTCGCCGCCGCCTTCTGACTACAGGTCTTGCGGCGGCGGCAGGCGTCACCGGTCTGGCATTCGGTGCTCGTTTCGTTCGCCGCGCGGCGCTTATGCCGCCGGATTGCAGCGGCATATTCGGTCCCGGCGAGACCCTGACCTACGCTGCTCAGCGTTTACTCACCACACACTCGCTTGCCTGCGAGTTTCCCCGCTCCATGATCTCCGCCGTCCCCTTCGCCAACCCTACTGCGCTGCCCAACAAGGACTTTCTCGCTCTCCAGGCAAACGGGTTTCGTGATTGGCGTCTCACAATCGATGGCATGGTATCGAATCCGATCTCGCTCTCGCTCGCCGACCTGCGCACGCTGCCTGTCCGTTCGCAAATTACTGAAACTGTCTGCGAAGAAGGCTGGTCCTACGTCGCCGAGTGGATCGGAACGCCGCTTTATGAGCTACTGCATCGTGCGGAGCCTCTTCCGCAGGTCCGCTACATTGTCTATCGCGCATTCGACAAAAATGACGCCTGGGAATCCATTGACATGGCCGATGCGCTCCATCCGCAGACACTCGTCACCATGGGTATGAACAACGGAGATCTGCCCGTCTCCTTTGGCGGCCCGCTGCGTCTTCGTGTTCCACGGCAGCTTGGCTACAAGAGCGTCAAATATATCTCGCAGATCACGGCGACAGATTCGCTGAAGAATTTCGGTAAAGGCCTGGGCTCCATTTCTCCTGAGTTTGGCTATTCCTGGTACGCGGGGATTTAGGTACGCCGGGATTTAGCATCCGACGGAAACCGAATCGTCCCGCTGCTTCAGTTTCATTCCGGAACCTGATTCGTCGAAGGCGAGATATTTTCCGCGCGCGGCAATCCGATCTGTCACACACTGGCAGCAGAGCGCAGCGTGCCCATCTCCATTCCCCAACTCGAGTCGGAGCTATTCCGTCAGACCCAGGCAGACGCGCCGGGTCGCGAGTTCTGTCATGCGATAGCCGAGCTCGCCCGCACGGGCCGATTCGAGGAGCTTGAGCGAGTTCTGCCGCAGCCGGCATATCAGGAGATGGCCGAGCATTTTCGCCGGGACTCAGAGGGGTTCATCGCCGGCTGGCAATCGCTCGCGCATGAAATGCACCAGGGCTTCATTCAGCATGCACGTCAGCGTCTCACGCATCTCACCCGCCTTCTGGCAGCAGGCGAGTCCGAGCAGGTGCCAGCCTGGCAGGAGATACAGCGGGCTCTCGATGCGCATGAGAACAACCTGCTCCGCGCGGCCATTGCGTTTGAGTTGATTGCCCTCATTGAGCCGGCAACGACACGCGCCGCGCATCTGCGCGAGTGTGTGGTTGCATCGCCATCCTCGGAAGAGGCAGACCGCTATCTCGATGAAGCCACCCGCTGCTACTTCTTTGGTCTTTACACGGCCTGCGCCGTTATGTGCCGGTCAGTGATTGAAGAGGCCGTGAAGCAGAAGCTTCCCCCGGAGCTCGCGCATCTCGTCGCACGCCGCTATAAACAAACGCCTACTCTGGGTAATCTGCTGCATGAGGTCAATAACAACCTTCAGCTCACCGGCATCGACGCTGCCTTCCTCAAGCCCGCCAACCGGATCAATGATGCCGGTCGCAAAGCGGTTCACCAGGGTTTGCTGAGCGAGGAGGAATCTCGCCATTGCCTGCAGGATGCCCGGCGCGCCCTCGAAATACTTCTTTAAAGCTCGGCCGGTTGCAAAACGCTCTGTAGTCGTGCGAGTGTTTTTCTATCTCGGATCACAGGAGATAGCAATGACAGAAGCTATACCGCCTATTACCAGCCTTGTGCCCTTTCTTCCGGTTCGAGACGTCGAGCGTTCCGCTTCTTTCTATAAGCTCCTCGGCTTCGAAGTAGGCAATCGCCAGCCCCGCGAGGGCAAGATGGGTTGGGCGTGGCTTTACATACCGGAAGCTCCCAGCTGGAAAACAGGCGCCAATCTCATGCTCAGCTGCAACGACCATAGTGGTTCTCTCGCAGCGGCTGGAATGCTCTTCTACATCTATGTAACGGATCTTGTAGTGCTGCGTGACAAGCTTCTGGCAGCTGGTCTTGAACCCGGTCCAATCTCTTATCCGTTCTATCTCCCGAAAGGAGAGTGTGAGTTACGGGATCCTGACGGCCACGTGCTCATGCTTGCCCAGCGAGACACAGACACGCCGTGAGCGTTTTGGAACGGTAATCCCTTTTATACTGAAGTTTCCATGTCTTACTCCGCAGCCATTCAGGAACTCAATCTCATGGCGCCCGAGCTGCACACCCAGCCCGGCACGCCCAGGCGCAAATTTTCACTGGACGAGATACGCATTCTTCTGGAAGCGCTCGGCAACCCGCACAAGAAATTTCCCTCCGTTCTGATTGCCGGAACCAACGGCAAGGGGTCTACGGCTTCCACGCTTGCGTCTATCCTCACCGCTTCCGGTATGCGCACAGCGCTGTACACTTCCCCGCATCTGGAGCGCCCCAACGAGCGAATCAAGATCAACGGCGAGGACATCTCGGACGACGCTTTCGCGCGCCGCTACTTTCAGATTCATGATGCCGCGCAACAGCTCGTGCTTTCGGACAAGCTCGCGCAACTCCCCAGCTTCTTTGAGACGCTCACAGCCATGGCCTTTCTTCATTTTGCGGAAGAGGCCGCAGAAATTGCTGTTCTCGAAGTCGGCATGGGCGGACGTCTTGACGCCACAAATATCGTTGACCCGCTTCTGTCCATCATTACGGACATCTCGCTCGACCACACCGAATGGCTCGGCCCTACCATCACTCACATCGCACGCGAAAAGGCCGGAATCCTGCGCGCCAACGGCACACTGATCACTTTGCCGCAGCACCCTGAAGCGAATCAAGCAATCGGTGAAATAGCAGTCTCTCTCGATGTCCGCGGCGTAAGCGCCACGCCGTACATGCCGACGATAGATGCCGGCGATACCTATCCTGTCGAAGTTCTCAACGAAGTGATTGAAGTCGCTTCGCCGCTCCATGGACCGCATCAGCACCGCAACATCGCGCTTGCCATCGCCGCCGCGGTTGAGCTTGCTGCAAATCACGGCCTGCCCATTACTCCGGCGTCCATTACCGCAGGTATTCGTAACACACGCTGGCCGGGCCGGCTCGAATCGATTTCAGCACGTAGCACGCAATGGATACTGGACGTCGCCCACAACCCAGCCGGCGCGTGGGCACTCCGCGCAAGCCTGCGCGAAATCGATCCAACCCCGCACACGTTGATCTTTTCCTGTCTCAAAGACAAACCGCTAACCGAGCTTGCCCAGATACTTTTCCCGCTCTTCGATCAGATCGTCTTTGCGCCGATTGCCAGCACGCGTGCTACGCTCACGCAGGATCTCATGGCTGCTGCAGAACAGACCGGAACTACGGCTCGCATAGCTGAAACCGTTGCAGAAGCCTTGAGTTTCGCACAGCAGCAAGCAGGCAGCGCGCCAACCGTAATATCCGGCTCAGTGTATCTGGTAGGAGAAGCTCGTTCGCTCCTGCTCAAAGAAGCGGACCAGCAAGCATGAGCCGTCCCGATCCAGTCCCTCTTAAGAATCGATTCCTCACCAACGTCATTCAGGCGCCGCTCTTTTTTATTTTCACGGCCATCTGCGGTTCCGCGGCTCTCGTCGCATCCTTGTTTGCAAAAACGGGCCGCACACAGCATCGCATCGCGCAGTTCTGGGCCCGGCTCTCGCTCCTGGCTTCCGGATCCACCGTCACGGTGCATGGCCGTGAAAACCTTCTCGCGAATCCCGTCGCCGTCTACGCATCCAATCACACCTCTTACATGGATACGCCGGTAGTCTTCGCATCGCTGCCCTTCCAGTTTCGAATTCTGGCCAAGAAGGAGCTCTGGCAGCTTCCTTTTATCGGCTGGTATCTCGCCCGCTCCGGCCAAATGCCCATCGATACGGAGAACCCCCGCTCCACGCTCTCAAGTCTTGGCAAAGCAGCAGCAGCCCTCCGTGCCGGCATGAATCTCTTCGTCTTTCCGGAAGGCTCGCGCACACCGGACGGCACATTGCAGACCTTTCTCTCCGGCGCGGCCTTCCTCGCCATTCGAGCCCAGGTTCCACTCGTCCCCATCGCGCTCAGTGGTGTGTATGATCTGCTTCCCATCCACGCAAAACACTTCTTTCCCGGTCCGCTCACCATCCGCGCCGGTACACCCATCCCGACGGAAGGCCTCACCATCCGCGATGCGGACGCACTTACGCAGAAACTGCGCGCAGCAATCGCGGATCTTCTCGCGCAGCTCAATTGAGTCCATCCGCAGCGCAGCCGCCTTTGCGTGATTGCCGTTACACCTCGTGCAGCGTCTCCATGGGATCTACCTGCGTAGCCCGCCACAGCGGAATCGCGGCAGCAGCCACCACAATCATCAGCGCGCCCGCGGCAGCCAATGCCAGCACGAGCACATCATGGGCCGAGACACCGAAGACCATGCTCTCTACCCATCGCGAAGCACCCCAGCTCGCCGCCAGTCCAGCCACAAGCCCAATGGAACCCAGCACCGCAGCCTGCCTGCCCATCCGTCTCAGAATCGCTATCGTTCCCGCACCCATCGCCATGCGGATGGCAATCTCCTGCCGTCTGCTTGTGACCCAGGCATTGAGCACGCCATAGCAACCGATTGCCGCGAGAGTGACCGCAATTCCCGCAAACATCGCCAGCAGTAGCGTAATAAACTTCCGCCGCGCCAGCGTTCCGCCTAACCACTCGTTCATCGTCTTCAGCGATTGAATCGGCACTTCGCTATCTGTTGCTGCAAGCACGCGCCGCACACTGCTTTCAATTGCAGCAGGATCGCCGCTCGTGCGCATCGTCACCACCATCGACGAGCTCGCGTGTTGCGCCGCTGCAAAATAAAACATCGGATCAGCCTTGGTATCAAGACCCATCTGCGGCACATCCCCCACCACGCCGACAATTTCCAGCACCGGACCCTTCATGTACGGTCCGCCCATCTTGATGTGCTGGCCAAGAGCCTCGTGCGGATCCTTCCACCACGTCCGAGCCAGTGTTTCGCTAATCACTGTCACCTGCGGCGCGCCGTCCCGGTCTTGCTCGCTCATCGTGCGCCCTGCCACAAGCCGCACTCCCATTGCCTGGAAATAATTTGTGTCTGCCGAATTGAACAGCGAAATCGGAACATCTTCACGCCGCGGTGCTGGCCGCTCCACAATGGAATACCAATAGTCTCCGCAGTCCCCTCCGCCCGGAGGACAGTTGACTGCGCCAACCCGTGTCACTCCAGGAAGAGCCTTCAGTCCTGCTTCCAGCCGCGCATAGAAATCGAGAATCGAAGCGTCCTTCTCATACTTTCCATTCGGTAACTGCAGCTCAAGCGCCAGCACATGCTCCGGCTGAAATCCCGGATCAGTATTCTCAGCAGCCATCAAACTTCTCAACAGCAGCCCCGAAGTAAACAGCAGCACCAGCGCAGCCGCCACCTCCACTGCCACCAGCCCGCCGCGCACCGCTTGACTCATCTTTCCGGTACCCGCACCCGCGCTGCTTTCCTTCATCACAAGTGCAAGATTTACTTTTCTCGCACCCATCACAGGAGCAAGCGCGCAAATCAATCCCACCGCCACCGTGAGCCCCGCAGTGAACAGCAACACGGGCACATCCAGGCTCGCCTCCATCAGCCGCGGAATATCCTTCGGACCCAACGCCTTCATTACCCGCAACCCTGCTGCAGCAAGCCCCACGCCACAAGCGCCGCCGAGGAGCGTAATCAGCAGCGTTTCGGTGAGCAGCTGCCGCGCAATCCGCCCACGACCCGCGCCAACCGCGCTGCGTATCGCCATCTCCCGCGCGCGCTCCGTCACACGAATCAACAGCAGGCTTCCGATGTTCACGCATACCAGGGCCAGCACCAGCGCCACCGCACCCATCAAAAGCGTGAAGACATGCTTCACATCCCCCGTTCGCTCTTCGGTCACAAACTCCGCAAACGCACGATGATCGTCTTCCGGGCCAGGATCAGCCTTCGCCAGCCGCGCCATAATCGTATCGATATCGGCCCGCGCAGCCGCAAGAGTCAAGCCCGGCTTCAGCAGCGCCAGCGCGCGTATGCCTCCATGTGCGTCACGCCGCGCCAGTTGTTCCGGCTCGGGCCGATACGGCAGGTAATAATCCGTCCGCCGCAGAAAAAATCCCGGCTCTCTTCCGAGCACACCGACAATCGTCCGCGCGCTTCCATTCAGCACCAGCGTCTTGCCCACAATCTGCGGATCGGCTCCCAGCACCCGTTTCCAGAAAGCCTGCGTCACCACCACCGTCTCCGGCGATTGCGGATCGCTGTCGCTTGCAGTCAGCAGTCGTCCCATCACAGGCGGCACTCCCGTCATCGAAAAGAAATCGCTCATCACCACGCCCGCATGCGTCAGCACCGCCTGCCCGCGTCCCGTCATCGTCAGGTCGGTAGATTCAAAGCCCGCTATCGCTTCAAAGGAGCGATTCTCTTTTCGCCAGTGGTCAAGGTTCAGCCACGTTACGCTGATCCCTTCAGCCTTTCCCGTCGACTCGCCCAGCACCACCATCCGCTCGCCATGCGGAAACGGCAGCGGCTTCAGCAGCACCGCATACACCGCGCTGAAGATCGCCGTATTCGCTCCAATCCCCACGGCAAGCGTCGCAATCACAATCAGGGCAAACGCCGGCTTTCGCAAAATGCCTCGCAGCCCATAGCGCACATCCTGCGCCACGCGCTCCAGCCACTGCCATCCCCACTTCGCACGCGTCACATCCGCCACCAGCGCGGCATTCCCCATTTCGCGCATCGCCGCCGCGCGTGCAGCCTCACGCGACTCTCCACGTGCCATACGTTCCTCCATCGCAATCCGGAGATGTGCTTCCATCTCGTCATGAAGCTCGTCTTTGCGTCGATCCCACGCAGGCCACATCCGCATACAGGCTTCTCCTACTCCGCTCGCAGCGCATCCATCGGATGCACCCCAGCCGCACGGCGCGCAGGCAGCAGGCACGCGAGCGCAGCAGTTGCCAGCAACACAGCCACGCTCGCGACCAGCACCCACGGATCCAGCGGCTTCACACCAAACAGCATGCTGCGTACAAAACGTGTAGCTCCCCACGCACCAGCCGCGCCCAGCGCAAGCCCCGGCACCACCATCCACAGCGCCTCGCGCACCACAAGCCGAACCACTCCTCTTCGTGAAGCACCCAGCGCCATGCGCACACCAATCTCCCGCTTGCGCCGCAGCACGGAGTAATTCAGCAGCCCGTACATGCCAATGGCCGAGAGCACCAGCGTCAGCACCGCGAAGAATCCCGCCAGCAACGCCACCATGCGCTCACGGCTCACGGAGCCGCCAACCATTTGCGTCATCGTCAACGTTTCATAGAGCGGCACATCCGGTGCAAGCTCCTTAAAGGCGCCCTTCACAGCCGCGTCTCCCACATTGGCGCCTCGGCTGCGCACGGCAAACTGCAAATATTGATTTCCCCGCGAAGCCAGAAACGGCAGATAAATCGTAGGCCGCGCCTCATCGCGGAATCCCATGAACAGCGTGTCGCCCACCACGCCAATCACGCGCCTCTTTGGATCCTTGGCCTCCGTGCCCATGGTCACCATCTGCCCCACAGCATTCTGCCCGGGAAAGAAAGCCTCCGCCGCACTCTTCGACAGGATGCACACCTTCGGCGCGCCTTCCTTATCGTCCGTTGTAAAGTCGCGCCCTTGCAGCCGCGGAATTCCCAGCGTGCGGAAATAATCCGGCATCACGGTAGGATTCATCATGTCCTTTTCGCGCATTGCGCCTGAAGGTAGCTGCACCGAGGCCTGCGTGATCGCGAACTCGCCGTTCATTGGCGGCATCTGTGTCAGGCTTGCACTCTCCACTCCCGGCGTGTTGCGTATCCGCTCCAGCAGCGCCAGGTAGAACGATTCCGGCCTTCGCGTTGCTTTCTCGCTCTCCTTTAAGGCTGCTTCCCCGGAGATGAAATCCGCGCGCGTTAACGTCACGCCACTCATGCTGAAGCCGGGATTTACCTTGAGCAATTGTGCCAGCGTCGTCGACATCAGCCCTGCAACCACCACGATCACCAGTGAGAGCGCCACCTGCACCGGAGCAAGCCAGCTTCCCATGCGCCGTGGCCGCCTGCCTGACAACGGAAGCTCACCCTCTTTGATCTCACGCGATGGATCGACGCGGCTGGCTCTCCACGCCGGAATCACACCCGCCAGCAACACTGTCACTCCCGTTACGGCCAGCGCAAAGACCAGCACCATGCCGGTCGGAGCGGTACTCATTTCCAGCGGATTACTCCCCGGACTATCCAGCATCTTCACCAGCGTGTGGCTTGTGCTCCATGCAAAGAAAAGTCCCAGCGCCATGCCCGCACCGGCCAATAGCAAACTCTCCCAGCACAGCTGCGCCGTCAGTCTCTGTCTGCTTGCGCCCAGCGCCACGCGCACCGCCAGTTCGCGCCGCCGTGCCATAGCCCGTGTGCCAGCCAGCATCGCCAGGTAAGCGCACGCCACAAGCAACGACAGCCCAACCAGCCCTTCAATCAGATAGAGCGGCTCAGCGTATTCCTGCCGCAGATACGACAATCCTGTCCGCGCCGGAACCACCACCAGGTGAGCCTCTTCCGTCTCGCTCATCTGGCCATTTCTCATTGTGTAGAAGTGAAACTTCGTGGCCTTCATCGCAGCCGTGAAGATCGGATCCAGCTCTGCCTGCGTCTGCGCTGCCGATGCGCCATCTTTCAATCGCCCAAGCAGCGTGCTCGCCATCAAGCCAGAACTGTGCCGCTCACTGCCAATTTCTGACGCCACATACATCCACGGCTTTTCGCCCACGTTCACACTTTCGAACCCAGGCTGAAGCACGCCGACAATCACACCCTTCTTTCCCTGGAAATCCAGCATGCGGCCCACCACTCCAGGGTCGCCGCCCATGCGACTACGCCAGTAGTCGTACGCAAGCACCACCGCATAGCCTTCCGGTCCGCCACCAGGCTTATCGTCCGCTTCTGTAAACAACCGTCCCAGCGCCGCATGAAGCCCCAGCATGCGGAAGCACCCACCCGTAAGCTGCGCCACCTGCGCAGGCCGTGTCCCGCTTTGATCGTGCAAATTCAACGCCGGAAACTTGCTCCAGGAACACATCCCGCTCAGCGTCTTTGGGTTGGCCTCCGCCAGCAGGTCGTACTGTTTGCCTGAAGTCCCATCGGCTGGCGGATTATCTTTCGCCGCCGGCCCAATCTGCAATCCCACAGTCACAATCCGGTCCGGCCGCTCCACCGGCAGGCTCTTGAGCAGCAGCGCATACATCAGTCCAAAGACCGCAGTATTCGCTCCAATCGCCAGCGTTAGCGTAATCAGCGCCGTCGCCGTATAGCCAGGACTCTTCCTCAACTGCCGCAGCGCGTAGCGCACATCCTGCCACGTGCGCTCAAGCCACTGCCATCCCCATGAAGTCCGTGTCACATCTGCCACCAGGGGCGGATTTCCCATCTCGCGCACCGCCGCAGCATGAGCCTCTTCATACGATTCCCCGCGCGCCATCCGCTCCTCCACCGCGATTCGTAAATGTGCTTCCAGCTCCGCGTGCAGATCGTTCTTGCGACGCTCCCAGTTCGGCAGGATTCTCATTCGTACCCCCTCAATTCGCGATTGCTGTCTGACTTCCGTTCCATGAATCACTCGCTCCGCAGTGTTTCCAGCGGATCGGCATACGCGGCTCGCCTTGCAGGCAGCAGCACGGCAGCCATACCGGTAAGGATCAGCGCGATGGCCGCAACAACTCCAGCAGTGGAGTTCCGCGTGGCTGAGCCATAGAGAAGGTGGCTCGCCAGGCGAATCGCAGCGGAAGAAAGCAGAACTCCCAGCGCGATCCCCGCCAGCAGTATCCATGCCGTCTGCACAAGAATCAGCATCTGAATGTGCCGCCTTGTCGCTCCCAGCGCCAGCCGAATACCAAACTCGCTTCTGCGGCGCGTCGTGCGCGAAGACATAACCCCATAGAACCCGATCGTCACCAGCAGAAGCGTGAGCCCGGCATAGATACCTGCAAGTCGCGCCAGCAGCGTCTCCGTGCCCAGGTCGCCATTCAGGTCTGTGGCAAAGGGTGCAATCTCTTCAATAGGCAGCGTGGGGGCAACTTCAAGCAACGCCTTGCGAACGCTCTCCGAGAGCTTTCCCGGATCCCCCGCAACCCGCACGCGGATGCCATGCGGAGGAGCAGGGTTCTGGTTGATGCTCATGTAGACCATCGGCGGGGCATCGCGCTCGGGACCATTCAGATGCGCATCGGCTGCTTCTCCAACAATCAGGAATTTATGGTCATTCGGCGCAGGCTCGTATCCCACCCACTGACCAATCGGGTCGGCATCTCCAAAGAGCTGGCGTGCATAGGAGTGGCTGATGATGGCCACAGGCAAGCTCTTGTCTGTATCCGACCAGGAGAGCTCGCGACCCCGAAGAACGGGAATACCCATGGTTGCAAAGAAGCCGGGGCTGACATGATCTTCCTGCCCATGCACCTGCCCGTTCGTCAGGTCGCCGCGGCCATGCACATAGAGCGCCGTGTTCCATCCGCAGTGAATGCCGCCGCACATTCCCATCGCCGCGCCGCGAACGCCGGGCAGCGCCTCAAGCTGCTCCTGCATCTGGCGATAGAACGCCGGCAAGCTGTCACGGCGATCAACATGCCACTGCTCTGCATCCACCTGTACGGAAAGGATGTGTTCGCGATCCATGCCGACATCCACCGTTTCCCAATGCACGAGTGTTGCGGCGAAGCAGACGGACAAGGTGGAGAGCAGAAGCGAAAGGCTCACCTGTGGGACAAGCAGTAGATTCGAGCGCCAGCGCTGGCTGGCAGTTTGCGCAATGCCGGCCACGCGGGCACGCGATCCCGCCGCATGGGTAACGTTGCTTCGCATGAACAGAAGCGCGGGCAGGATGCTGAATGACAGAATCGACAACAGCATGAGCGAAACGCCGAGCGCAGCGATTGGCATCCCGATATGCAGGTCAAGAGTAAGCGTTGAATGATGGCCGGAGGCCCACCGGATGAGCAGTCCGCTGCAGATGCGGCCCATGACGAAGGCAAGAGCGCAGCCGGCAATCACAATCAGTGTGTCTTCAAGAACAATCTGTCGCAGAAGGCGGCCGCGGCCTGCGCCGAGGGCCATGCGAATACCTAATTCGTTAGCTCGCGCATGAAGCCGGGCTAACTGCAGGTTGGCGAGATTCATGCAGCCAACCAGAAAAATGGAGGCAGAGAGCGCCATGAGCAGAATGAGCGGTGCGGAGAACCTGCGCCGCATTCCTCCGCTCCCCTGATTCAGTGGAACGAGTGTTGTGGCTGCCCGCAGAACCGCAGACTTGGCCGCCGCGTCGGTTGTGGCTTCGGTCATCAGCTCGCGGTCAGGGCGAAAGACCTGGTCCCACTTGGCCAGAACCGCCGGGCGACGCTTCGTTGGGACGCGAGCGATCAACGAAAGCCAGAAGATGGTGGGCTGGTTGTACCAGGGCTTGCTGAGCGTAACGTCGTGGCCCGGTCCCAGCGAATCCCATCCCGGAGTGAATACGCCAGTGCTTTGCAGCGCAAGCGGCAGCCAGAAGTCGGGCGCATAGCCGGTAATCTCGCCAAGAAAACGCCTGTGCGCCACGCCAACCACAACAAACGGAAGTCCGTTCAGGCGAAGATGCTGACCAACCGCTTGCTGCGCGGAGCCGAAGGTGTTGCGGGCAAAGTCGTAGCGGAGAACAACAGGCCACTCGCCCTGGTCCTGCGCCGCGTCGGCCTGAATGAAGAGCCGGCCGGCAGCAGGAGTAACGCCAAGCACGCCGAAGTAATTGTCGGAAACCAGTTCGCCTGAGAGCTTTGCCACCGGGCGATCAGGAAGCGCAAATTCGATTCCGCCCAGGCTGGCCCGTGCAAGCAGCGGAACTTCGGGAATCGCTGCGCGAAGGCGCTCGTATGCAGGATAGGAAACCGCCCAGTCGCCATCGAAGGGCGTGGGAGCGGCATGGACTGCGGTGAGTTCTTCAGGGTGGGGAACCGGCAGGTCAGCAAGGATGACGCTGTAAAGAAGCTGAAAAACGGCAAGGTTCGCACCGATTCCCAGGGCCAGCGTGAGAAGAACCGTGATGGTAAAACCGGGCGAGCGGCGAAGCTGGCGAAGAGCATAGCGCGTGTCCTGCCAGATGCGCTCCAGACCTTGCCATCCCCACGCGGCGCGCGTCACGTCGGCAACGACAGGCGGATTGCCAAGCTCGCGCAGCGCCTCGGCCCGCGCCTCTTCCGGCGATAGGCCACGTGCCACGCGCTCTTCCTCCGCCATCTTCAAATGCGCCTCCAGTTCCTCACGCAAATCATCCTTGCGCCGCTCCCACCCCGGCCAAAACCGCATTCGCATCTCCTGCTATTCCGCCGCGCGCGCAGCACCCATCACAGCGCCAATAGCCTGCACCATGCGCTGCCAGCGCTCCTGCTCGGCGGCATGCTGTTCTTTACCTTTTTTGGTGATCTCGTAAAACTTTGCGCGCTGGTTGCTCTCAGTCAATCCCCACTTTGACTTGACCCAACCCTGCCGCTCCAGCCGATGCAGCGCGGGATACAGTGACCCCGTCTCCACCTGCAGCACTTCATCTGACTTGAAGCGAATTCCCTGAGCTATGCCATACCCATGCATCGCACCCCAGCGCAGCGCCTCCAGGATCAGCATGTCCAGCGTCCCCTGCAGCAGCTCAATCCGATTTTGATATTTCTCCGTTTTCGCCATGATGTAGACACTCTACATCCAAGCCTGTAGATTGTCTACTCCTTGGTGAATAGAGGACCCATGAAGTTTTTAAGCTGCCTATTTTTCCCGGGTTTCTCGAAATCTCTGAATAGCCCTATCCCATCCGGCTCTCTTTCGCTTCCGGCTCACCGAACATGCGCCCGCACAATTCGAAAACTGCCAGCGATCCAGCAACCGAAAATACAATCGGCACCAGAAAATCAGCCGGAACGCGCGTAAATTCCATAATCAGTGCAATCGCCGTAAGCGGCATCCTCGAAGAAGAGGCCAGAAAAGCCGTACTGCCCACAATCACAAACGCGCCGCCGGGCACCTCCGGGCAGACATGATTCCACACGCCGCCCAGCACCAGGCCGAGCATACCTCCAAGCGCCAATCCCGGAGTCAACAGCCCGCCGCGCACGCCCGCTCGCAAAGCCGCCACCACCATAAGCGCCTTCAAGAGAAAGAGCACCACCCCAAGCGTAGGGTTCAAACTGTTACTCAAGCCCAGGTCTTCCAGGCCCTTCCCATTCCCCAGCAATTGGGGATAGTACATCGCGAGCACTCCGAGCGCGGCCAGCACAAGCACGCTCCACATCACCAGATGCCAATTCTTCGGTGCCCTCGTACGCGCGGCCCTTACGGCGAGCGAAAACAAGAACGCCGCAACTCCAAAGATCGGACCAGCTACAACAGACCACCAGATCAAGGAGGAAGAAGCGCGAAGCGGCGGAACAAGGTATGCTGGAGCATTCCCCAGCCCGACCCACGCAATCACCGTTGCAATTACTGACGTAGCAAGCGCCGGAATCACGGCCCGCAGCGCGAACGTGCCAAGTACGACCTCAAGGGTAAACAACGCACCGCTCAAAGGAACGTTATAGACCGCAGCAAGCCCTGCGCCCGCAGCGCAGGCAATCATGATTGCTCGTGTATCGGTATCTAACCCGGCGCGCCTTGAAAAATAATCGGTAATCGCAGCACTCAACTCCCGCGGCGCAGCCTCCCGCCCCAGGGTTGACCCCAGGCCCGCGGCTACAATCTGCAGAACCGCATCCGCACTGGTCGAGAGCAGATGGATCTGCCGCGTCGAATCCCTGGCGGCTTCTTCAACAGAAACCAGCGGACGGCCATATCGATGAAGCGCCCACCAGCCAACCCCGGCAACCAGTCCGCATAAACAGAGAACTAGAAAGCGCTGCAAAGGCGAAGTCGCCAGCACGGCATTCAGAAAGGACTCGTGGGTTATGAGCGATTGGTCGCCGTAATGAAACGCCGCGCGCTGCACAATTCGCAGCAGCAGTCCAAGAGCCATTCCGCTCACACCCGCAATCACGCCTGTCGCCACCGTGGCGAGCAAAAGTGTCAGCGCCGAACGCATTCCGGACCGCAAGTCGCTCATGACAAAACCTTTATATCACAGAAAATAAATGGCTTACATCAAAATATGGCCATCTGGCGCACCTCGTCGTAAACTATTCTGTCTATGAACGCCCGAATCGCCATACCTGTTCCTACTTCCATCGACACCAATTACAACACACGGGCTCTCCCGCCTTACCTTCAGGCCCTTCACTCTGCCGGAGCCATTCCCATCCTCATCTCGCTCGAGGAGAAGCCCGGCGATATCGCACGTATTCTGACCACTGTTCAGGGCATCCTTCTGCCAGGAAGCAAGTTTGATGTCGATCCGCAGAAATATGGCGCCGAGAAAATCCCCGCCTGCGATCCTGCCGACCCAGCGCGTGAAGCCGCCGACGAACTGCTCCTGCAGGACGCTTTCAATCTTCACAAACCCATCCTCGCCATCTGTTATGGAATCCAGAGCCTCAATGTCTGGCTGAATGGCACGCTGATCCAGGACCTGCCCGCCGTCGGCAAAACCCAGATCGACCACGCCCCCGGCCGCGCCGTCGTCGAGGCTCACGCCATCCAGATCACTCCCGGCTCTCGTATCTCCCAGCTTGCTGGCGGAGCCAGCGAAGATCAGGTCAATTCCAGCCACCATCAATCCGTCTTGATTTCAGGCAACAACCTTCGCGTTACCGCCATCTCTCCTAAGGACGAGGTCATTGAAGCCGTGGAGCTTGAATCCCCAAATCCTGAATCAAATCATTGGGTAGTCGGCGTACAGTGGCATCCGGAGCGCACCTACACCTCAAGCGCCCTTTCCCGCGCCCTCTTCTCCGCCTTTGTTCACACCGCAGAGGTGTGGAAGCCGCGCGTAATTCACGAGTCGGTGGCAACAACCCAATGAGCACGACATCAAGTTTTGAGGTAAAACTCAATACGATCCTCGCGGAAACAGGCCATCAGCCACTCGATTCCCAGACTGCCGCGCACTTCGAAGACTATTCCGTCCTGCTCCAGCGCTGGAACGCCCGCACGAATCTTACGGCCATCCGCGATGAAGAGTGCATCCTCCGCAAGCACTTTGCGGAATGTATCGCAGCAGCCCAGGCCCTTCCCGCAGGTTTAGGGACGCTACTGGATTTTGGCTCCGGTGCTGGCTTCCCCGGCATACCCATCGCGCTCTGCAAGCCGGAGATTCACGTGACCCTCGCGGAATCTCAGGGCAAGAAGGCCGCCTTTCTTCGGGAGGCCATCCGTACCCTCGGGCTGACAACGCAGGTCTATTCCGACCGCGCCGAAAAGCTCGGAAAAACCTTTGACCTCGTAGCCCTCCGCGCCGTTGACAAGATGGAAACCGCAATCGAAGCGGCCACGGCACTCATCCGTCCGGAAGGCTGGCTGGCTTTGCTCGCAACAACCGGGACGCAGGCAGGACTTCAAATCGCCGCCGGCAGTGAATTTACCTGGTCTGTGGCGTCCTCGCTCCCGGGAGGATCCGACCGCATCCTGCTCCTGGGCCGGAAGTCCTGATCCTAATAGCCAGCCGGAATGTTCCACGTGGAACACCGCCAAATACTTCTTCCCACCCTCAGAAATGTTCCACGTGGAACGTTGCACCAAAACAGCACAGAGAAACATTAGAACCACCGTTGTGTCCCCTGCCCCGCGCCCCTACGAAATTCACGATTCAAGACGTGTTTTCCACCGGTCACCCATTTCCCCGAGAATCGCCCCCGGCCGGCACCCACATCCGCAATCCCTTGGTTTAGTAACAGTTACCCCTCGCGAAACTGCGCCGCAAACGGAGCTTTCCACAGCTTTGCCGAATTCTCCACAGGCTAGCCGCCCTGTTCCAAACCGCCCGCGAACGATAGTCTTAAATGCCATGGGAAGGATCGTCGGACTCGTCAATCAAAAAGGAGGAGTGGGTAAAACCACAACCGCCATTAATCTCTCAGCCTGCCTCGCACTGGAAGGCCTCAAGGTCCTTCTGGTGGACTGCGATCCCCAGGCAAATGCCTCTTCCGGCGTCGGAATCCCCCGCGATGACGACCGTCACTCCATCTATGACGTCCTCATGGAGCTTGCTCCCGCCGAGCAGGTCATTCTTCCCACGGAAATCGAAACGCTCTTCCTGCTTCCCGGCTCCAAGAACCTGACCGGCGCAAATATCGAGCTGGCCCAGGCTGAAGACCGCGCTCTTCGCCTCCGCAAAGCCCTGGAGCCGATCAAGGACCGCTACGATATCATCCTGCTCGATTGCCCCCCGGCTCTCGACTTGCTGACCCTGAACGTGCTGGCCGCCGCAAATTCGCTCATCGTCACTATGCAGGCCGAGTACTTCGCCCTCGAAGGCATATCCGAGCTGATTTCAACGCTCGAACGCGTTCGCCAGGCCTACAATCCAGAAGCGAAGATCGAAGGTGTCCTGCTCACCATGTATGACGATCGCACCAATCTGGCCCAGCAGGTCACCCATACCCTCCGGCAGCACTTCAAAGAGCAGCTCTTCAAAACCGTAATCCCGCGCAATATCCGCCTTGCGGAAGCCCCGAGCCACGGTAAACCAGTTGCTCTGTACGATCCACGTTCGCGCGGGACAGAAGCTTATTTTGAGCTTACCGGCGAATATCTTGCCAGAAACGGTATTGAAAGCCCGCGCGCAAAGGCGCGTGCCGAGGAGAAACTGGCCTCTGCCGAACGCGAATCGCGCAAGCCGGCAGTTCGTTTCTGGCCATATTCTTAAGTAGTCAGTAGCGCCGCTTGTTGCTCTTCCCCTGAAAGTTCATTGTTTCCCCGGCATGGTGCCGGGCTCCAAGGATGTTTATTTATGACTGCCAGCACCGCCACTCCGCATGATCCCAAGCGCCGCGCACTCGGCAAAGGCCTGGATTCGCTGCTCCCTCGCGTTCAAGCGCCCGCTGCTGCCACCCCTGCTTCCAGCCCGGAACCAGAAACCGGCAAGCCGCGCGAGATTTCCGTCGAACTGATCGACCCCAATCCCAACCAGACGCGTAAGACCTTCGACGAAGCCGGCCTGGCGGAACTTGCCGAATCCATCAAAGCCAACGGCGTTGTGCAGCCTATTCTCGTCCGCCCGCGCGCCGATGGCCGCTTCCAGCTCATCGCCGGCGAGCGCCGCTGGCGCGCCTCAAAGCTCGCAGAGAAGAAGACCATTCCTGCCATCCTCCGCCAGGTCTCTGACGAGCAGGCGATGGAAATCACCATCGTCGAAAACCTTCAGCGCGCCGACCTCAATCCCATCGAACAGGCCCGCGGCTTCGAGCGTCTCTCGCGAGAATTCAACATGACGCACGAGCAGATCTCCACTCGCACCGGCAAAGACCGCGCGTCCATCTCGAACTACATGCGCCTCCTCAAGCTGCCTCTCACCGTCCAGCAGCAGGTAGAAGGCGGAATCCTCAGCTTCGGCCACGCCCGCGCACTGCTCGGCCTGCAGGGAACCGGCGAAATGGAAAAAGCAGCTTCGCGTACTATACAACTTTCGCTTTCCGTTCGCCAATTGGAAAACATGGTCCAGCAGATACTGAATCCCGAAAAGGCAAAAGCGAAAGAAGAGAAGCCCGAAGTCCCTATCGACCCCAACGTCCGTGAAGTGGCCGATCAGCTTCAGCGCGCACTCGGCCTCAAAGTCTCCATTGAAGACAAAAAGGGCCGCGGCCGCGTCATTATTGAATATGCCAGGCTCGAGGACTTCGATGCGCTCCTCGAAAAGCTGGCCGGGAGCTAGGCCTGCATAAGCGCACCAACTCTGGACCAGATCGTCCAATAGATTTGCACTCCGCATAGAAAGGGGGCTGCCTTGCGCAGCGCTGTCGCGGCCATCTCGTCGCTATTTTTCGCTTTGTTTCTAGCTGTTGGGCTTTGTTTTCCGGCTCACGCCGAAGATCTCAAGCCGAGAGTCATCGTTTTTGTTCATGGAATTCATGAGGACCGCGAAGCCTGGCGCGCCCCCAATGGCGCCTATTGGCCGGACTTGCTCCGCACCGATCCGCATTTCCAAAAATCGGACGTCATCGTAGCCGAATATCCCACGCCCTCTATCTACGGAAAGCTCTCCACCGTGCAGCTAGCCGAGGCTCTCTGGCAGCAGCTCAAGCTCCAGAAAGTCTGGGATCATCAGGAAGTCGTTTTCATCGCCCACAGCCTCGGCGGAATCCTCACCGAAGAAATGCTGCTGGGCCATCCTTCAGATGCAATGAAAGTCCGCTTCATCGTTTCGTATGCCACTCCGCACCAGGGCTCGTTCGTCGCCAATCTGGCAAAGATCTACGACAGTGATCCGCTCCTCACCGATCTCCGCGATAGCAACGACAACAGCTTTCTCATGGACCTCGAGCAGAAGTGGCGCAGCACCCAATCCGTCGCGCGAGTTCACCGCTACTGTGCCTTTGAAACTCTCGACACAGCCGCCGGAGCCGGAGTAGGCAAGTACCTGCGCGCCCACACACGCGTGGTCACCTACTACAGCGCCACCTACGGGTGTGACGTCGACACACCTCCGCAGAAGATCGCCGCCGACCACATCAATATTGTGCGTCCTGTCAGCCGAACCGCTGACGCCTATACCTTCTTCGCCCGGGTCTACCGTAACAATCCAGTGATCAACGTGCAGGAAGTCATTCGTGATAACAAAATCTCCGGCCTTACCGTCGATTGCAATCGCACCAACGCAGCAAGCGACCTTCAGGTCCCCATCGCGCTCGATCCCTCACTGCATGAACAGGTATTGTCCGTGCAAGCCGAGTACGTAGACATCGACAAGATTCGCGAAATATCTCAGCCCACGGTAAACAAGGTCGATCCCAGCGGAATCGCGCACATAGCATACGCCTTCAAAGGGCAGGGAAGAAACCTGTTTCTGGGCTGTCCCGTAGGTCACGCCACCGTTCTGGTCCATTTCAAGATTCACAGCGAAGTCCCGTTCAACGAATAGCCAATAAAACAGCCTGCATCTCACGATAAAATTGCTGCGCATCCGGCAGAGGAGATTCATGGCCACTCTGGTCTGGGGAATGATCGCCGCAGGCATCCTCGCACTCATCGCGGGCCTCGTCTGCGTGTGGCCACGCTTCCAGTCAGCTTCTCATCTGGATAAAATTCTCATCCTCGCGCCAGTCTTTGAAGCAGTATCGCTGGCCATGTTCGCCGCGGAGCATTTCTTCGCCGCGCACGATCTCGCAGGCATCGTTCCCCGGTGGCTCCCCGGTCCGCTCTTCTGGACATACTTCTTCGGCGTAGCACTGCTCGCCGCAGCCATCAATTTCATCCTTTGGCGCAGCGTGCGTCTGTCTGCATCGCTCCTCGCGCTCTTTTTCCTCATCATCGTAGTAGTAGTTGACCTGCCCAATCTCGCCGCGCAATATCATAGCCGCCTCTTCTGGACCCTCACCGCGCGCGAGCTCTGCTTCGCAGCTGGAGCCATGGTTCTGGCAGGCAGCCAATGGCAGCGTGAAGCCCCAACAGGCCGCACACTCATCTGGATTGGCCGCACCGTCGTCGCGCTCATCATCCTCTTCTATGGCATCGAGCATTTCTTCTTCGCACACAACGTACCCGGCGTCCCACTTGAAAAAATCACACCCGCGTGGATTCCCGCCCCAACCATCCTCACCTGCTTCATCGGAACCATCCTCATCGTCGCAGGCATCAGCCTCTTCATCCCCCGCATGGTCCGCATCGCCGCAGCAATAGCCGGTGCAGTTTTAGTGCTCCTCGTGATCTTCTTCTACATCCCCATCTGCATAGCCCAGTTCGGCAGCAATCCCGTAGAGGGCCTCAACTACATCGGCGACACGCTTCTCTTCGCCGCCACAGTCATGCTCGCCGGCTTCGGCGCCGACCCATCGGAACCATCCAAGCTCGTCCTCTGATCTATACTGCGCCACGAGGCTCGAATCGCAACCCTATGAATCGTTATCGCATCTCCGGCGCTCTCGCCCTGCTCTTCGCCTGCACCATGGCGCACCCGCAAACCCCAGCACCAGCTCCGCAGCCCGCGCCACAAAAATATTCCCCTCCACCTACCCGCGATCCACACACCGCCGGCTACGTCACCGCCACCGAACTCCCCGACGGCGCAGTACCTCCCGCCGATAAAGATGGCAACTTCATCCTTGGCCCCACGCACACGCCTGCGCCAGAAGCGCTGACAAACCCCGACATCCCCCACGGCGACATTTACGAATTCGTCCTGAACTCCGCCGATAGCAAATACTACCCCGGCGTTATGCGCGACCCCGGCCCGCTAGGCACGCCCGATCCCAACGATCCCGCAAAGCTCATCGTCACCACCAGTCATCCCGCGCCTTACACGCGCAAAGTCACCGTCTATGTTCCAAAACAATATAAGCCCGGCACAGTAGCGCCCTTCATCGTCGGCGCCGACGGCCCAGACAAGCTGCTCTTCACCACGCTCGACGGGCTCATCGCCGAGCATCGCGTCCCCGTCATGATCGCGGTCTCCATCTCCAACGGCGGCGGTGACGCACAGGGCAGCGAGCGTGGCCTCGAGTACGACACCATGTCCGGCCGCTACTCTGACTTCGTCGAGCACGAAGTCCTCCCGCAGGTCGAGTCGCGCTACAACGTCAAGCTCACCCGCGACCCCGATGGCCGCGCCGTCACAGGCGACAGCTCCGGCGGAGCTGTCTCGCTCATCATGGCCTGGTATCACAACGAGCGCTATCACCGCGTCCTCGCCTACTCCGGCACATGGATCAACCAGCAGTGGCCCAGCAACCCCGAAACCCCGCACGGCGCATGGGAGCTGCACGAGCACCTCATTCCATCCTCTCCGCGCAAGTCCATCCGCATCTGGATGGAAGTAGGCGACCGCGATCTCTACAATCCCAACGTCATGCGCGACAACATGCACGACTGGGTCCTTGCGAATGAAAAGATGGCCGCAGTCTTAGCCGAGAAGGGATATCACTACCAGTTCGTCTTCGCGAAAAACGCGGTCCACGTCGATCGCCCCACCAGGCAGCAAACCCTAGCTGAAGCACTCGAATACCTCTGGCAGGACTATCCGCAAAAGTAAACATAGGCCGGCATGCCGGCACGAATGCGGTGTCGGTGAGCGCATTAGCGATTTGTCGCCAACCCAGGCTGCATTGACTGCGACCTTCGGACAGGTTGCGATACAGTCCGTTTTGCGAGAAGTTCGTCTCTGCACACCGGGACAGATGCAAGCAGGACTTCATAAATGACCCGTGCTTCGAAGCGGCTGCGTCTGCGCGGGACTTTTTCCCTTTGCGGAAAGTTTCAGAAGTCGAGATGGTTGCGAAAGAAGGGAAGAACTTCGTTATAGACGCGGTTGTCGGGACCATCCCAGTAGGGATCGCCGCCCCACGTACCGTTGAATTCTTCGGCTTCGTGAACGATGCCGAACTCGTTGAGCTTATAGGTGAGCGCCTCGTTGGCATAGACGTGGTCCCAGATGCCGTCGCTGCGGGGCCAGTCGATTTTGAGAGCGCGCAGGGACTTGAGATTGTCGGCGTATTTGGGAATCAGCGATTCGATGAAGAGGTTGTCGCGCAAACGGGCCATCTGTGCGGAGTCGATGACGAGCTTGCCGTTGATTAGATGCGCGGGTGGATCGAAATAGAGCGGCGCACTGGCGGGGTTGGGCAGGTGCGCCTGAAACATGCTGGCGAAGATGGGAGTGAACCTGTCGCTGTTGAGGTCGTTGAGCGATTTTGCGTTTGCGATCGTGGACCAGTTGGGGCGTGAAACGAGCATTTGCACGCCGGAACCGGTGCCGACCGGATGCATGGCGTAGACGACGCTGAATATCTCCGGATATGCCATTCCGAAGCGAAGTGCGCCGTAACCCCCGATATAGTCGCCGAGGAGGCCGCGCGAGTTGCGGGTAGCGAGAGTGCGGAAGTTGCCGTCGATGTAAGGGATGAGGTCGCGGATGTAAAAGTCCTGCCAGTTGCCAGTGACGGGTGAGTTGACATACCAGGTGCTGCCGAAGCGTGTGCGCATGTCAACGGAGACGAGAATGAATTTGCCGATCTGATTGGCGGCGATGGCGCGGTCAAAGTGCTCGGCTGCCTGGTGCTGATCGAAGATATCGCGATGACCGCCGAATGGGTTCGGCAGGAAGTAGATCACTGGGTAACGCTGCGTGGAGGTGCTGTATCCGGGAGGCAGATAGATGGTGAGACTGCGCGTGGGATCGACGCCGATGAGATTGTGGGTGAGATTGCCGGAGTGAATTTTGCGGTCCACGAGAGTGCCGGGGTCTGCCGCGAAGGATGAAGCAGAGCCGAGACAGAACAAAGCGAAGACGATGGCAAATATGCGACGGGCACGAATCATGGCAAGTAAGCTTCCTTGGAACGGCGGGTAGATGGAAGTGCAATCCATACGAGATACCAGCATGGCCAGAGAAGGATCAGGGTCCACAAGACAAACCCTGGCCCATTCTGGATTTTCATCATCGGAACCAGCTGCATGCAGCAGGGAACGATCGACAGAAGCGCCAGCCAGGGATGTGGGCGCAGGTTATGCAGTCCTGCCCATATTCCGAAAATCATCGGCGGCAGATAAAGAAATAGGACGAATGGCGAAAGCTGGACGATGTGATGATCGAAGTGAGCCTGTACGCGAAACAATCGGAAGCAGTAGATGGAGGGGCCAAGAAGCAACAGCATGCTGCACATGAGTGTTCTACGTGAAATTTGAGCCGCAGCAAACCCGGCAGACCATGCAGCCGCAAAGAGCCGCAGAAGAGCTGGCGTGAAATCCGGCAGAAGATGGAGTACAGGATGCCGGGAAGACGGCCCCCAATACCATTTCACTGCGTTTATGCCGATCTCAACAGAATTTCCCATGAGCAGCCAGGTTGTGGTGTATGCCAGAGCAATCGCGGCAAACCATGGCCGCCACGATAGCCAGCAGAGCAACTGACGCCGGAGGACGAAGCCGAGGATTGCGAAAAACGAAGACGAGAAGGGCGCGCTGTATTCCGCGAGGTCGCCCAGGACAGCTTCGCGGTCACAGGGTGGGAGCAAAAGCGCAATGAGGTCGACAACGGCGCGTTTCATGCTTTAGCTCCGGGAGGATGCGAGGCCCAGGCGGCGCCGATACTGACTTTTGTAATCGCTTCGTAGAATTCTTTTGCGGCGTCGGCGCCTCTGGGGGTGACGCGCACCATACGTTTGGCGCGGCCTCCGCGTTGCGGCGTGGCGTCTCCCATCCATGTTTTGAGCAGGCCCTTGGCTTCCAGCCGCTCAATGGTGGTATAAAGTCCTCCGATCGAGCATCGGCGTCCGGTCTTCTGCTCGATCTGCGCGCGAATGGCAGCGCCGTAGGCGTCTTCAGCGAGCGTTGCGGCGACGGTAAGAATGAGGTATTCGAATTCTCCAAGCATAGTAAGAACTACATTGTGATATTAATCCCCACACATGTCAAGCACGCCCGGTAGAATCGGAGATTTCGTTCCGAAGAGCGGATCGCTGATGGGCAACCTGCGAGTTCTGTTATCGCGGGACCTCTTAGCAATCGAAGGTCTATTCCATCTCCGCAGCCGCGAATGGAGCATCCGCGGCTTCCACCGCCCGCCGCGCCAGCTCACGAAACGTATCCCGCAGCTCCGGCGGGCTATCCACCACAATCCTCCGCCCCACACTCAGCAGCATTGCTGCAAACATCTCCAGCCGATCGCGTCCACACCGCAGCCGTATCCCTCCATTCTCCGCCTCCATTGCTACGCGAATCGGCCCAAAGCTGCGCTCTGCTTCTTCTATCGGCATATCAACCCACACATCAATCTGGTAATCCGACTGGATAAACGGCATCCGCTCTTCCATGTATCGCCGCGCGTCAAAATCATTCGGTCTGCGAAACCCCACCGTACTCACCCCAAGATCCTTCACACGATCCAGCCGAAAAGTCCGCATCGCTTTGCGTGTCAGGCAATAGCCAATCATGTACCAGCGCCCATCCGTATGCATCAACGCGTACGGCTCAATCTGCCTCTGCGTCGAGGCGCCGTCAATAGCCTCATACCCAAAGCGGATTCTTTTACCCGTCCGAATAGCCGTAGCAGCGCGAATCAGGTGCTCCACAGACGTGGCAACCACCCATGGCCCCGGTTCAATCGCCACCACATCTTCCACCGTGCGCACACTCTCCCGCAGAGCATCCGGCAGTACGCGCCGCAGCTTCTCCAGCGCGCTCTCCGTTGCCGGCGCAAAGGCCGAAAGCCCAATCTGCCGCAGCGCCCGCAGCCCCAGCGATAAAGCAAAAGCCTCTTCATTCGTCAGCAGCAGCGGCGGCAGCCGATATCCCGGCTTCAACCGGTAAGCCCCACCCAGCCCGCGCGAAGATTCCACTGGGATCTTCAAATCCTTCAGCCGCACCACGTACCGCTGCACCGTACGCAGGCCCACTTCCAGCCGCTCGGCCAGCTCCGCGCCGCTCACAAAGTCGCGAGCCTGCAAGATCTCCAGGACGGTAAGCACGCGCATCACAGGGTCATACATAAGCAGTTTTCATTCTTTCTTTAATTTACGACAGAGGTTGTCGGGAATCCCGCGTAATCTCCTTCTCGTGCTCAATCAGGGCAATTCACAAGGAGAATGAAAATGACAGCACTGGCAACCGAAGTCAACGTAATCACCGCAGACGAGCTGCTCAGCCAATGGCAGGGACACCGGGGACTCACACGCCGAGTCATCCAGGCATTCCCTGAGGACAAGCTCTTCAACTTCTCCGTCGGCGGCATGCGTCCGTTCTCTGAACTCGCATGGGAGTTCATCCGCATGGCCGTACCCATCGTCGATGGCGTTGCCACCGGCGAGTGGAAAGAGTGGTCCGGCGACTCGCTCACCAAATCCACCACTAAAGAGGAGTTGCTGGCGCTCTGGGATGAGCAGACCAATCTGCTCAACGAGAAATTCCCCAAAATTCCTGCACACCGCTTCGCTGAAGTCGACAAAGCCTTCGGCATGTGGGAGGGCTCGGGGATCAAAACCATCCAGTACGCCATCGATAACGAAATCCATCACCGCGGCCAAGGCTACGTCTACCTGCGCGCCCTCGGCATCGAGCCGCCCCACTTCTGGGAACGCTAGCACGCAAAACAAGGGCCGCCTGCAGAGATTTCCTCAGCAGGCGGCCATGATTTTCGTTACACTTCTCGGGTAGTAAATGAGCATGAGCCGCACAACGCAAGCCATCCTCGGAGACGTCCACTTCTGGATTCCGCTAGCCGTCCTGGCCTTCGGCATCGTAGTACTCCTCTGGCTCCACTAAGCAAACCCTAAGCGAATCCCGTCCGCTTATGCAGCAGCCATCCGCAGGCAATCAAACTCACCAGCAGAATCACAGCCAGTACCGCAGCCCATCCGCGATCAAAAAACAACTGCGGCGCTGCAGCAATGGAAGCCAGCCAAAGGAACACAGCCGTAGCCGCGCCCACAATCAGATAATCCCACCACCGCCGCGCCGACCCTCCACCGCGCTCATCCCCGCTCTGCGCCAGCAGCACCTCACCATAATCCATCCCGTATCGTTCGCACTCACGCTCCAGCACCGCATTGCGTGAAGTATGTTCAGCAGCCGAAGCCCGCGCCGTACTGATCAGCAGCGCGCCCAGAATCATAATTGCGGAACCCGAAACCACCATCACCTTATGGGGCATGTCGCTGCCCGCCAATTCGCCAAACACCAGCGCACCCCAAGCCAGCCCCCAAAGCTGATTCGTATTCGAGAGCGGAATTCCGCGCCCAATGCCGATATACTTCGCCGCAAACTGCTGGAACATGTCGCCAATCACCCACACAAACCCGCCCAGAAACAGCCAGAAGATGTAAGGCGCAGTATGCTCCACATGAAAGACCGGCGAATGCAGCCCGCCATCAAAAAAGAAAACCAGCGCAAACATGGTGATCAACTCACCAACAGTAAACACCGTAATAAACGACAGCGGATTCATCCCGCTCAAATAGGCCTTGCGATACGGAACATACATCGTTCCCCACAGCAGGCTCGCCCCAAACGCCGCAAGAATCCCACCCACCACCCGCGGATGCTCCACTCCCGACGCAGCATGAAGCGTACTGAACCCCAGCAGCGTAGCCGCCATCACAATACAAACCGTCCCGGCAATCACCTTCACAATCGTCCCGCGATCCGCCCCATCCAGCTCGCGAAACAACAGCCGCCCCCAAAGCAGCCCAATCAGCGAGTTCGTATTCCACAGCGGAAACGCAATCGCCAGCCCAATATCGCGAATCGCAAAGACGGTCAGCGTATTCGCAACCGCCCACAGCGCCCCCGCCAGAATTGCCCAGACAATCAGGTGCTTCTTGCTGCTCAAATCGCGAAAGACATACCCCGTCCCCTTCAGCAGAGTCGGAAAAGTCCACCGTGCAGTAAATACACCCAGCACCATGCAGAACGAAACCGCAAACGGCGAAAACCCCGCATTCACCAGCTTCGTCGGAGCCTCTGCAGCGCCAAGCCACACGCCCGCGGTCAGCCCGCACATCACGCCCAGCACATGCAATGAACCAGTTGTCGAAAAATCTTTGTTCGCAGAAGAATTCAGAGATCTGACTCCATGCCGATAAGTAATTAGAAGCACGGTACGACGCATGTTTCAGGAGTGTCAAATTGATTCGGCGCATTGGGATTGGCCTTGCCCATCCATCATCTACAGGACTAAAGTGAGCGATAACGGAGCGTAGATCATGAGCCACGCGATTCAGATCGAGGCAGAAGCAAAATCACGCGGACCTCTCTCAGCAGATATGGAAGAGTGGGACGAGTTCCTTGTTGGCCGCTACAAGGAAGGCAAGTCGAAGGAAGAATTCCGCCAGTACGACAAGACCGCCAACCCCGGCGTAGCCGAGTTCTACCGCCTGAATCACGCTCATCAAACCTACGACTACGTTCTCGCTAAAGAGAAGGACTATTACGCTCTCACACGCGGCAAGAAAAACATCTGGGAAGCAGCCGAGTTCCTCAACACGCTGGTCGACGATAGCGACCCCGACACCGATCTATCGCAGCTCGAACACCTGCTCCAAACCTCCGAAGCAATCAGGAAAGACGGCCACCCGCGCTGGATGGTCGCGACAGGCTTCGTCCACGATCTCGGTAAAGTTCTCTGCCTCTACGGAGAGCCGCAATGGGGCGTAGTCGGCGACACCTTCCCGACAGGCTGCGCATACTCTGACGCCGTGGTCTTCCCGGAGTATTTCGCCGCAAATCCCGACAGCAATAATCCCGTCTACCAGACCAAATACGGTGTCTACGAACCCAACTGCGGCCTCGACAACGTAAAAATCTCCTTCGGCCATGACGGTTACATCGCCGAAGTATTAAAGAACTATCTCCCCATGGAAGCGCTCTACATGCTGCGCTACCACTCGTTTTATGCGTGGCATCGCCACGGTGCGTATGACTACCTCTGCAATGAGCAGGATCGCGCCATGCTCCCCTGGGTTCTGAAATTCAATCCCTACGACCTTTACTCCAAGGGCCACACCAAGCCGAAGCTGGCGGAGCTGAAGCCCTACTACGACGACCTCTTCGCGGAGTTCTTCCCCGACAAGATCGCCTGGTAAATCCGTGCAACGCTTTATCTCCGGGAACTGACAGCACACCGAGCCCGTAATTTCTGATGGCTTATAGTCAGGAAAACAGGAGTCGCGCGCATGTCGCAGATGGATTTGCAGGGAACCGTGGCAATTCAGACCAGCCCCCAGGTGGCACTGTGGCGCCTGTATACGCTGCGCATCTGTTACCTCATCCTGGTCGTCGGCATCGGCCTCACATTCTGGCCCAATGTCCTCCAGCACACCTCGGAGTTCGCCGCGACCCGGGGCATTCAGTTCAGTTTGCTCGCAGGCCTCGGCCTCACTGCCGTGCTCGGCCTCCGCTATCCAGTCAGGATGATCCCGCTATTGCTCTTCGAGCTGATCTGGAAGATCATCTACCTCATCTTCTTCGCGCTGCCACTCTGGAGAGCCCATCAAATCACAGAGGCCGTCGCATCGGACATCTTCTCTGTAGCACTCGTAGTAATCTTCCTACCCCTCATCCCCTGGGGCTACGTAGTGCACGAATTCTTCATCAAGCGCAGCGAACGCTGGCGCTGATCTGCATTCCCAACTAGACCAATCGAGCCAAACGAGATTAAATCAACACATCCCGCATTTCTCGTGAGGCCATCATGCGCAGGCTCTTCGTGTCTCTCGCCGCTCTCCTCTGCACCGCAGCCATCTCGCCCGCACAAGACCACGCGGTCCCCGCCACATCCACAACAGTCGAATGGGGCCACTATGCCGCAGACGCCAAACCCGCCATCACGGTGCACTCCGGCGACACGGTAAAGCTGCAAACCCTCTCCACCTGCGGCCCAACGGACCGCCTCATCGCCCGCGGCGTCAAACGCGAAGACATTCCCGCCTACAACGATGAGGTCTACAAAAACTATCCCGACAAAGACAAAGGTCCGGGCGGCCACATCCTCACGGGTCCCGTAGCAATTGAAGAAGCCGAACCCGGCGACGTCCTCGAAGTCCAAATCCTCAAGATCGACATCGACGCCCCCTTCGCCTGCAACAGCTTCGGCCTCCATCGGGGCTTCCTGCCCATGGAATACCCCTACAGCCGCACGCGCATCATCCCGCTCGACCGCGAAAAGATGATTGCCCACTTCGCACCCGGCATCGAAATCCCGCTGCACCCCTTCTTCGGCAGCATGGGTGTAGCACCCGGCCAGGGCCGCGTGGATTCCGCCCCACCCTTCTCCCACGCCGGCAACATGGACAACAAGGAATTAGTTGCAGGCACAACGCTCTTTATCCCGGTAGCCGCCAAAGGCGCACTCTTCATCGCCGGCGACGGTCACGCAGGCCAAGGCAACGGCGAAGTCGACATCACTGCAATGGAGACCTTCCTCACCGGCACCTTCAAATTCATCGTGCACAAAAATCAGTCACTTCAATGGCCTCGCGCAGAAACCCCAACACACATCATCACCATGGGATTCAGCCCCGACCTGAAAGAAGCCACCGAGCACGCTCTCCGCGAGATGATCGACTATCTGGTCACAGAAAAGCACATGACCCGCGACGACGCCTACATGCTCTCATCCGTAGCGGTAGACCTGGACATCACGCAGTTAGTAGATGGCAACTTAGGCGTCCACGCCATGCTGCCAAAGAGCATCTTCACCGCAGCAAAGTAGCCGTCACTTCACCTGCATCGAATACATATTTCCGGTATAGGTCCGCGCACGAATCAGCGGCATATCATCCTGCGTCAATCCAACAAAGAGATAATCCACCGCATCGCCCTCTGACGATCCGGCCAACTTGATCAGCTCCTGCATCTGCCCTCCCGGAATCGCAATGCGATCAATGGGCTGCGATGGGTCCAACGAACGATGCACATATAAGTAGCGGCTATCGGAAGACCATGCCGGGTCCGCCCCCGAATCCCCCGCCAGCGTCTTCCATGTCTTCGCCGCCACATCGTATAGCCGCACCTGCCGCTGATCCAGCGTCAACGCCGCAATATACTTCCCATCCGGAGACCATCGCGGACTGAACAACCCATCCGACCCCGCAATCTCCTCGATCTCGCCAGTCTTCAGGTGAACAATATGCAGCGTCCGCTCGCTGTTCTCCTTGCCCAGCGCGTCGTTCACGCGCCCATACACGAGCGACTCCCCATCCGCTGACCACGAAGGATCGGCCGCATTTCGCAGCTCCTTCAGCACCGGCTGCACATCCCCGCCGCTCGCCGCCACCAGGTAAATCTGCCAGGCCTTCCCCGGCTGCCTCGCCATAATCGCAAGCCGCTGCCCATCCGGCGACCATCGCGCCATGAACACATTAAAGGCATCCGGAGTCACCTGAATCTTCTGCGTCCCATCCGCCGCCGCTCGCCACAACCGGCCCGCACTATCTGTCCACGCCGCCCACTGCTTGTCGCGCGACCACGCCACCCGATCCGCCGCCCCCAGAAATCCTCGCTCCGCCCGCAGCGTCCCGTCCGCCGTCACGCGATCCACCTCAGACCGTATATCCACGCCCAGAAAATAGATCGTCGCGCCCTCTCGCGCCGCCACTGCCGACTGAAACTGCAGCGGCCCATACGTCAGCCGCACAGGGTTCCTCGCGCTGTTCCCACTCAGCCGCCAGAGGTCCGTATTCCCGCCGCGCCCCGACTGAAAAACATAAGCCCGCCCATCCGCCGTCCACACCCCACAGCACTCCGTAGCCGGCTCGCTGAACCCCGTCAAAATCTGGCGCGGCACGCGATCCTCCGCTGAAAGCTCCCAAAGCGTCTGCGTATGCGCAATCGGGTCCAGCACCGTAAACCGCAGCAGCTTGCCCGCCGGATTCCACCGCATCCAGAACGCCCTTCCCGGCAGCGAAGCATAATGCTCCGGCTGGCTCGACGCACCCTGCATCAGGTAAAGGTCATTCCCCGCCGCGTACAAAATTCTGTGCCCGTCCGTCCCCGCACTCGCCGGCATCCACGTCGCATCATGCGCCAGCACCGCGCCCACCCGCAGCGCCGAGCCCCCGTTCACAGGAACCACCCAGAGCGCCTGTTCGGACTCCGGCGACAAGTGATTTCTCAGCAGCAGCTCTGACCCATCCGGCGAAATATCCCCCAATGTAGGCGCAGCCACCTCGTTCGGAATACTCAGATTCACCGGCGTCCCGCCCGTAATCGGCACCGTAGCAATAGCCGACTTGCCACCCTCCAGCGTCTGCACAAAAATCCGGTAGCCATCCGTCACGCTAGCCGTAAAGTTTTCCGTAATCACCGAACCCACCGCCAGGTGCCCATTCTGGGTAATTTGGCTGATGTGTGTCGGCGCATTCCCGGCGAGCCGCACGCCAAAGAAGTAGCCCGCCAGCAACCCAATGGATCCAACAGCAAGCGCCACCGCCGCCAGTTTCACCACCAGCGGAATCCCATCTCGCCTCACCGTCGAATCAGCCACAGGAGCCAGATCCCGCACAAACGGAGCCGCAACAGGCGCAGCCAGTTCTTCATGCGTAACAACCACCGCAGGGACTATCGGCCCTTCCGCATCACCAGAGCCATGCGAGCCATTCGCCCCAGCCACTTCCTCAGTAAGCCCGGAATGATCCTCTACCGGATTCACCGGCGCAATAAACCGGTATCCCCGCCTCGCCAGCGTCTCCACAAAGCGCGGGTTCTCCGCAGAATCTCTCAGTGCCTCACGTATCTTATTGATGGCCGTCGCCAGCGAGTGGTCAAAATCGACAATCGTGTCGTTGCCCCACAGCCGGAACTGCAGCTCCTCCCGGCTCACAACCTCGCCCGCATGTTCCAGCAGCACCGTCAGCACCTTAAATGGCTGACTCTGCAGCTTGATCCGGTGACCGCCTCTCCACAGCTCACCCGTACTGAGGTCCACCTCATATAAGCCGAAGGCGAGTCTCGAAGCCGCTTTACCGCTCCGCATCGGAAAACTCCTGCCGTCCCTAATGTAACACTTCCTCACCCATAAGATGCCGAAGATGAGTCACCGCATCCGGCTGATAAAGAAGTATTTATTCGTAGAACAACAAATGAACGGAAAACGAATCGGAAACGATTGCGCAGAATATGTCTGCCGCCGCATCGTGTCCAACGAAACTCGAAGAGCACGAGTTGCAGCTGTTTAAGAAATAGCTCGAGCCCAGAGTGTCTTTTGGAGGTAGTACGCAATGAATAGTACGAACCAGATGAAAAGAGTGCTGCGCTTCACCGGCCTTGTATCCGTACTTATCCTGCTCCTTGCCGGAACGCAGACCCTCATCGCGCAGTCGGACCTGAGCAGCGCACGCGGCACAGTGCAGGACCAGACAGGCGCCGCGGTCCCAGGAGCCACCGTGCAGATCGTAAGCACGGAAACATCCTCGACGCGCTCCGCCATCACCGACGATTCAGGGTCATTCAGCGTCGAAGCACTCCCGCGCGGCAGTTACAAGGCCACCGTAACTGCCGCCGGATTTCAGACCGTGGCTCAGTCCTTCGTGCTGGAAGTCTCCCAGGTGCAATCCTTCACCTTCAAGCTCACGCCCGGCTCAGTCTCGCAAACGGTTACGGTAACGGATGCCGCACCCATCGTCGATGTATCGACATCCTCCACGGGTGCAGTCGTGCAGGCAGACCAGATCGCAGAGCTTCCGCTCAACGGACGTAACTTCACGCAGCTCGCACTGCTCACCCCCGGCGTTACGCGCGGCGCATACGGCAGCGCTTCCAGCGGCGTAAACGGCAACGTCGAATTCTCGCGCTTCTTCGATGTCGGCGGCACAACGCTTTCCACGAATGGTCTTCGCCAACAGGCCAACAACTATGAGCTTGATGGAGTCGACAACAATGACGGCCTGGTCAACAGCATCGTCTTCGTTCCGCCGCTTGAGGCCACGCAGGAGTTCCGCGTAAACACCACCATGGCTCCCGCCGAATTCGGGAAGGCTGGTGGCTCCATCATCCAGACCTCCATCAAAAGCGGCTCGAACAGGATTCACGGCTCGGCCTATGAGTTCTATCGCGATCAGGCCTTTGACGCCAACAACGCGCAGAACGCCTACTTCACAACCGACCCGCAACAGGTCACCTACCGCAAGCATCAGTACGGCTTCTCACTCGGCGGCCCCATCTGGCGCAACAAGATCTTCATGTTCGGCGATCTCGCCGAGCTCCGTGAAGCCCTCCCCGGCAGCTCGGGTATCGTGACGGTACCCACAGCCAAGGAGCGCACCGGTGACTTCAGCGAGTTGCTTGAAGCTGGCGCTCCTCCCACCACCACCCCCATGGAATATGTAAACGCCACCGGGTGCGCGACGATTACCCAGGGACCTGCTGGATCAATTTATGATCCGACCACTTGCGCGCCTTTCGCCGGAAACATCATTCCCTCCGGGCGCGCCAATACCGCCGGCCTCAAGTATCTGCAGGCATTTCCCCTGCCCACGCCAGGACTGGGTGCGGGCACCAACGGGATCCTCCAGAACTACCAGACCCACGAAAGCCAGCTGGTGAACAGCACGGACTTCGATGCGCGCATCGACTGGAACGCCACCAGCCGCGACATTCTCTTTGTTCGCTACAGCTATGGCCAGTTTGAGAACCCCAAGTCGAGCGAGTTTCCTGACCTGCCCGCGGGTTATGGCACGGGTTCAAACGTCAACCATCCGCGTGGTGGCGTCGCTGGATGGACGCACACCTTCGGCACCTCCATAGTCAACGAGTTCCGCTTTGGCTATGTGCGCCCCTACTACGCTTACATCAACCCCTTCGAGAATGTTCCGGTCTCAGCCAATCTCGGCATCCTCAACGCAAACCGCAACTCGTTACTTGGTGGCGGAGCGCTCATTGGCGGCAATGGTTCTGAGTTGGAGTACACCGGTGACTACGGCCCCTATGAAGTTCCCCAGCACACCTATCAATACGCTGACTCCGTGGCCTGGACCAAAGGTCGGCACAGCCTGAAGTTTGGCGCATCCATCATTCACCGCGAAGTGGATTTCTTCAACACCCCAGATGCCAAGGGCCAATTCAACATCGGCGGATTTAACTATCCCAACACCGGCCGTTTCACCGGCTTCGAACAGTCAGAGCTTCTGGCCGGCTTCACCGATTACGCCATCGGCGTGGCCAGCCAGTTCTTTGACACCATTAACTGGGAAACCGGCTACTACGCCCAGGACGACTGGAAAGCATCGCGCAGACTCACACTGAACCTCGGTCTACGCTACGATCTCTACACCAATCCCTACGAAACGCATAATTACCAGTCGGACTTCGATCTGAACACGCAGACACTCGTCGTTGCCGGCCAGAACGGCGTCAGCCGCAGCATCATCCAAACGGACAAGTCGAACTTTGCTCCGCGTGTTGGCTTTGCATACGACGTCTATGGCAATGGCAAGACCAGCATTCGAGGCGGCTTCGGAATCTTCTACTTCCTTGATCGCGGCGGCGTTGGCAATCAGCTCTCGAACAACCCTGACTTCAATGGCGCTGCCGAATATACAGCGGAAGATGGCTATCGTATGACCTTCACGGGTCAGGGGCCGCTCCGCGATAACAATAATCTGGACGCGACACAGGCCCTCCCCCTTCCCGTCTTCGGCTCCACGGTCGACCGTGCTGATCCGGTGAACGTATCCCTGCTCGCCATTCTGCCCAACAACAAAACTCCCCGCGTCATGGAATGGAACGCACAACTTCAGCAGCAGCTCGACAAAGACACATCGGTCAACATCGCGTATGTAGGCGATAAATCAGACCATCTCTCAACATGGTTCAACATCAACTCACCCATGCTCGTTACAGGCGCTACGCTCTACCCTCGGCGTAACACGATTACGGAGGGCGCGAACATCGGCACTGGAAACTACAACGCGCTTCAGGTCTTCCTCAACCGCCGCGCAACCAAAGATGTGCAGCTGACCGCGGCCTACACCTGGTCCCACACCTTCGACAACTCCAACGGAGCATTTGCGACCGGCGCAAACGGCGCAGGCCAGAATATGTTCATCACCGCAAACGGTGTCGATCTTGCGGCCAACTACGGCAGCGCCGATCAGGATCAGCGCCAGAGCTTCGTAGCAAGCGCGCTGGCGCAGCTACCCTTCGGTCGCGGCCATCGCTGGGGTGCCAATGTCCCGCTGGCCCTCGACGAACTCATCGGTGGCTGGCAGGTCAATACCGTTGTCACCCTGCAGACAGGCACGCCGTTTGATCTAACGGCGAGCCAGGGAATTGATCCTTCGGGAACCGTCATCAATTCGACATTTACCAACCGCATGGACATCGTCCGTTCGGTCGCCTATCCCAAGTCGCTGCATGAGTGGTTTGACCCCACCGACTTCAGGCTTCCTCCGGTAAGCGCCGCCGGCGTTCCCCTCCGCCCCGGCACATTGAATCGCAACGTGGTCCACGGCCCGGGCTTTCATAGCGCAGACGTGGCGATCTTCAAGAGCTTCTCTTTTACCGAAAGGGTCAAGTTCGAATTCCGAGCCCAGGCCTATAACATCGCCAACACGCCGCAATTCACCAACCCCGGCGGAAGTTACGAGAGCAACTTCGGCATCATCACCAGCACCCGCTCCTATGCCGAACGTCAACTCGAATTCGGCGGCCGCATCACCTTCTGATGAAGGTAACCCTCCCCTGGAACGCCGCGTGGAAATCATCCCACGCGGCAATTTTTTAACCGTCAATTCCCCTCTGTAAAAAGCCCGGGTGTTCCCGGTCCCTCGCATTTCGGAACCGTGGACAACTTAAAACTCCGCGAGGAATTCTTTCCATGAAACTCGGCACCAAATGCGCACTTCATCTCACCCTCGCGGCCACCTTCCTCGCATCCATCACCCACGCCCAATCCGCCAAACCCGTCATCACCAAAATCGATCCCCCCAACTGGTTCACCAACCTCCCCGCATCCCTCCTGCTAATCCACGGCGAGCACCTCGAAAACACCACCTTCACCATCCATCAAGGCAAAGCCCACATCACCCAAACCACCATCTCCCCCAACGGCCACTGGGCCTTTATAAAATTCGACCCCGGCACCAGCCCCGGCCAGATCCAGCTCGTCGCCACCAATCCAGAAGGCACCACCACCACTCCCTACACCATCACCGCCCGCCGCCAAAAATCCGAGCAGCCCAAAGGCTTCAACTCCTCTGACGTGATGTACCTCATCATGCCCGACCGCTTCGCCGACGCCGACCCCACCAACGACGCCCTCCCCAACTTCCGCGATCCCGACGATCGCACCCGCGCCCGCGCCTACCATGGCGGCGACCTCCGCGGCATCCAGTCCCACCTCGACTACCTCCAGCAGCTAGGCGTCACCACCATCTGGACCACCCCCATCTACGACAACTCCGCCGAGCAATCCGGCCAGACCTACCACGGCTACAGCGCAACGGACATGTACGCCGTTGACCCGCACCTCGGCTCCCTCGCCGACCTCCAGGCCTTAGTCCGCGCCGCCCACGCCCGCAACATGAAAGTCATCCTCGACACCGTACCCAACCACGTCGGCGCAGCCCATCCCTGGACCAAAGACCTCCCCACCCCCGACTGGTTCCACGGCACGCGCGCCTCCCACATCGAAGCCCAATACGATTTCCTGAGCATCGTCAACCCCAACGGCAATCCAACCACCCGCAACGCCGTCCTCAACGGCTGGTTCGCCAACGTCCTCCCCGACCTCAATCAGGACAACTCGCTGGTAGCTCTCTATCTCACCCAGAACGCCATCTGGTGGATCGAAACCGCTGGCATCGACGGCCTCCGCCTCGACACCTTCCCCTACGTCCCGCGCAGCTTCTGGCACTCCTACCTCGCCACCCTCCATCAGCTCTACCCGCAGCTCACGGAAGTAGGAGAAGTCTTCCATCCAGATCCCAAAGTCACCAGCTTCTTCGCCGGCGGCCGCGCCAATCAAGGCTCAGACGGCACAGTCGACACCAATCTCACCACGCCCTTCGACTACCCCATGTTCTTCGCCCTCCGCGACACCCTCACCCGCAAAAAGCGCATGACTGCCATCGCCGACGTGCTCAAGCAAGACGCCCTCTACTCCCACCCCGAGCGCCTCGTCACCTTCCTCGGCAACCACGACAACAAGCGCTTCCTCTCCGAGCCCAACGCCGACCCCGCAGCCCTCCGCCTCGGCTTCGGCCTCCTAGCCACCCTTCGCGGAACACCCCAGCTCTATTACGGTGACGAAATCGCCATGCAAGGCGGCGAAGACCCCGACAACCGCCACGACTTCCCCGGCGGCTTCCCACAAGACAAGTCAGACGCCTTCACCCAATCCGGCCGCACCCCATCCCAACAAGACATGGAATCCTGGGTCAGCACCCTCTTCCAACTCCGCGCCCATACCCCCGAGCTCCAAACCGGCCAGCTGGCAGTCCTCTCCGCCGACCAGCGCACGTTGGCCTTCGCCCGCGGCACAGACCTCTCTCATGGCTGCACCCCAGGCCAACCGCGCTATATCATTGCTGCAAATTCCGACACCACCCCGCACGACCTCACCATTTCCCTGAACTCCACCCCCCTAACTAACTGCATCCGTTTCACCCCCGCACTCGAATCAGAAGCATTGGCTGAATCCCACTCCACCGCCAGCAATCTCCAAATCCATTTACCCGCCCAGCACCTCATCATTCTCCGGGCCGAAAAATAGCACCCCAAAAATCCTCACTCCAAAACAAAGAGGCGACCCAATCGGGCCGCCTCTTTTGCATACTGCTACAAGGTTAGAAGGAGATTTTGACAAAGATACGAGCATGGCGGTGACCTGTAATCGTCGGAGTCGGATTGAGGAAGCTGTTCAATCCATCGTCCGAATACGTATCTGTGTTGATGCCAGTGATCAACGTGGAATTTTCCACGCCCGGCTCACCATGGTTGAAGATGTTGAAGAGCTCGCCGCGGAAATCCAGAGTGAGGCCTTCATACAGTTTGAAGGAGCGCTGGATGTTCATATCCCACTGCTGGTATCCCGCGCTGTATCGAGTGTTGCGCCCAACCAGGCCTGAAGAAGGATGCGTTCCGTAGGCCGGGACGATCCAGTGCACATCGTTCCTTGAAACGGTTTCGCACGGATTGCTTGTATACCAGAGACTCGGGCCTGAGCACAGTCCGCCGTCGGAGACGCCATAGTACCAGGAGTCGTCGAAGGCATAGCTGGCAAGGGGGGCCTTGGGGTTGGCGAGCAGCGGACGATCATTGCTGATGCCGTCACCATCCACGTCATAACCAACTTCCACATTCTCTGGCGTGCCGCTCTGGAACTGCGTAATGCCGGCAATCGACCAGCGATTGACGATGTTTCCGAGGACCTTCATTGCTCCTTCTGTGTGCCATACGCTCGGCGTCCAGATATAGGAGAGAGCAAGACGCTGGCGGTGGTCATAGCCTGAAGGGCCCCAGTCGCTACTTCCGCGCGGCGTAGGATACTTGCTGAATTGATAGGTCGACTGATTGTTGGTGGTGAAGATTTCAGAACCGTCGTCGAACGCACGGCCAAGCGTGTAGGAGGCGCGGAAGAGGAAGTTGTGGTTGAACTTATGATCCAGTTCCGACCACAATCCGGTGTATACCGAATCTATGGAGTTGTCGCGCACCACAATACTGCCGCGGCTGGGAATAGTGCGGTCGCCAGAAAACCAATCGTTCACATAAGGGTTAAGGGCTGTGCTGCCGTAGAGGTGCAATCCGCGTTCTCCCACGTAGCCTACCTGGAAGGTCGTAGCCCAGGGCAGCTCCTGCTCAAGATTCAGGTTCCAGTGGAAGGTGCGCGGCGACTTCAGATTGTTCACGATAGGATCGGAGCTGTCTGTGGGCTTGGCAACGTGATTCAGGTTCGCAAATTGTTGGTCCCAGTTCGGTGTGCCGCGTGAGCTAGTGTTGCTCGTAATGACTGGCGAGGCTGCGGCCGGCGCGGTGGCCTGGATGTTGTCGATGATATTGGTGAAGACCACGTCATAGAAGGCGCCGAAGCCGACGCGCACGACCGACTTGTGCTGCCCGAACACAGTGGGGCTATAGGCAATGCCGGCGCGCGGTCCCCATTGCGAGTAGTAAGACTGCTCCTTGGTGTTGCAGGTGCCGGAGCCCGGTGTCAGAGGGAAGCAGGCGATCTGGCTCTGGTCAATGCCAGGGTAGGGAGTATAAGGCGTGTTAAACGGCGCGCCGTTATACTCGTACCGGAAGCCCAGATCAATGCTCAGATCCGCAAGCGGGCGCCACGTATCGGTGGCAAAGTAGTTCTGGCTATAGAGCATCGGCCGCGCGGTCGCGCTTCCGAAATTCTGGGAAACCGTGGAACTGTGTCCGCCAAAGTCGTCGATGTAGTTGGCCAGGCCTTTGTAGTCCGCGGTAGTAGGGCCGTCGTTGAAGCCGATCGCACCATAGTAGTTGAAAGGAACCGCATCGCGGACGCGGGTGTTGGACAGATCGGTACCGAACTTCCATGTGTGCTTACCCTTGATCCAGCTGAGTGTGTCCTGAATCTGGTAGGTGTTGTGGAAGCGGCCCTGCGGAATGCCCCCAGGGATGCCATAGCCCTGAATGTTTGCAATGCTTACAGTGGGTTGATCGTAAAGAGGGTTGGACGTGGTGCTCGCCGGCAGGCCGAAGGTAAAGCCGATGCGGCCATAGGAAACACGGGCTTCATTCTGCACGTTGGGAGAGAAGGTGTGAGTCTCGACGATGCCTGCATTGTGCGAGGTCCCATCCTGATCCGAGTCAAAACCGGGCAATTGACCCGGCGCATTAAAGACGTCATACGGTGCAATGAAGCTGGAACGGATGTATCGCAGATTGACCGTATCCTTCGAGCTGGCGATGTAGTCGCCCTTGAGGTCAAGCTCCGGTGCGTTGTCTTGCGCCGGCACATTGCGCTTGATATAGCCTACTTCCACGCCGCCACGATCAACCTCGGGGTTGTTGGGATCAGGACCAAGTGCAATGGTATGCGTGCCTAATGGCGTGGTTGCGCTGCCCACCAGGCCGCCATAAGCTGCCAGAAGGTTTGCCACGCGGGTATTCGAGCTATATTGCTGCAGAACCGCCATACCCGCCGCGTCAGGAATCGCAAGGTAGTCGAGGTCAGCGGTTGAACGCCAGAAATCCCACTGGTAAGAGGCAAAAAAGAAAATCTTGTTACGCTTGATCGGGCCGCCGATGCGGAAGCCGGGCATGTTCTCGCGGTACTTCACCTTGGTAAAGTCGCCGTAGTACTTGTTGTTCCAATCCAGCGTGTCGAGCGCAGAGTTCTGCAGGCGCTCGTAAACTGCGCCATGGAACTTGTTAGTTCCGCTCTTGTAGATCAGGTTGGAAACCGAGCCCGCCCCGTGCCCATATTCAGCGGTGTAAGCGTTCTCGATAATGATGACTTCCTTGACGGCCTCGTCGTTGCCGGGCTGCAGACCTTGGCCCGCAATGCCCGCGTCGTTATTGTCCTGTCCTTCAATCAGAAAGTTGTTGGCGCGCGGACGACCGCCGCCGACGTTGTAGCTCACGCCGTTGGAAAATCCGCCCTGGGTCGTGGGATTGACGCCAGGCAGCGTCAGTGCCAACTCGTAGGGATTCAGGCTGGCGATAGGGAGGGAGCTGATTTCAAGCTCGCTGATCGTTCCGCTGATCTGGCCGTTGTCCGTGTTGAGCACCGCATTATCGGCACTCACTTCAATCCTGTCCGTCGCTTTACCTACCCTTAAAACCATGGTGGGCACCGTCACAATGCTCGTGCCGGGAACTTGAAGACCGTTTTGAACCACAGTATCAAAACCCGCTGCAGAAGCGGTGATGTTGTATACACCAGGCAATAGCGACTCGATGCGATAGGCGCCTTCGGAATTTGTCGTTATGGTTCTTACCACTCCCGTATCAACGGAAGTGACAGTCACCGTAGCTCCCACCAGAACCTGGCCGGTCGGGTCTGTAACGAGACCGAGAACTGTACCATTCGAAGTTTGGGCGCTGCTGACGGCCAAACCGGCAACGAATAATAAAACCATGAAAAGTGTTCGCTTGAGAGCAGACAAGAGTACCTCCATGAGAAACAAGGTGGAACAAAATTCAATAGAAATCCCGGCCCATGACTTCTTTAGGACCGACACGCCGAAGGGGCACAAATCAGCCAGGAACCATTCGTGGAAACGATTGGGGTATTAGGCATTTTTCTTAAAGCAATTTCCATGCCAATTTAACAGCGCGTATCATTTGGTGAATATCGATGATTTTAATTGACTTATCTAGGGGTTTGGAGAGCGCATGAAGCATTCTCTGAATAGAAACATGCGAAAAGTCGTAAAGAAGTTGTTAAATATACAAGAAATTGTAGAGAAGGATTGATGTCACCTCGGAGATTTAGTTCCTTGATTCAGGGGGGCGAGCCTTAAAATTCGCCCTCTCTGATCTGTTACTTTCGTCCATTGGACCTTCGTACCGTAAGCCCACCCAAGATAGTTTTCACCTAATTAACCCCATTTGTGCTCTACTCATAATTAAGCAGAAAAAAACTAAGGCCCGAATCGACTCCGATTCGGGCCTTCTTATTTCGCCATCAGGCTTTCGCCGAGGATATCTATGGCTTCTCCGCCGCGTGCTTATAACCTTGTCACTCGTCCCTCTGTGCAGCACAGTCTTCCACAATTCGGGCATGAAGAATGCATAAAGATTTCCCGGAAAACTGTGGAAGTCGCCGCAGACTACTCAAAATACGTAGCTTGGAAATTGGGACAGCACAGTCTAACTTCCGCGAAACACAAAAATCTAAGCCGGAACCTGCATAAATTCCAGCGCCCGAATCAAATACTGCTTCAATTCCTTGCGCGAAACCACAGCGTCCAGAAATCCCTTTTCCAGCAGAAACTCCGATCGCTGAAAACCCTCGGGAAGCTTCTGCCGAATCGTCTGCTCAATCACACGAGGCCCGGCAAACCCGATCAGCGCGCCCGGCTCGGCAACATTCAGGTCGCCCAGCATCGCAAAGCTCGCCGTAACCCCGCCGTACGTAGGATGCGTCAGCACGCAAATATAAGGAATCCGCGCATCATCCATAGCACCCAGCCCGGACGAGATCTTCGCCATCTGCAGCAGGCTCACAATCCCCTCCTGCATGCGCGCGCCGCCGGAAGCAGAAACAATAATCAGAGGCTTGTTCCCCGCCAGCGACCGATCGATAGCCCGCGCAATCGTCTCACCCACAACGGCTCCCATCGAGCCGCCCGCAAACGCGTATTCCATCACGCTAAGCACAACAGGAATCGGCCCAAGCTGTCCCACAGCATTCAGAATCGCGTCATCAAGGCCCGTCTGTTTGCGTCCCTGCTCCAGCCGCTGCTTGTAAGGCTTGATGTCCGTGAAGTTAAGCGGATCTGTAGAGCGGAGCCCCCGATCCACCAGCTCGTACCCAGGCTCCAGCAGCGAGTCAATCCGCTCGCACGCATCCATCGAAAAGTGGTATCCGCACTTCGGGCAGACATTCAGGTTGGCCTCAAGATCAGCCTTCCAAATCGCCTGCCGGCAACCAAGGCATTTCACCCACAGACCGTCTGTTCGAACCCGCCGCTCGGCGTCGTCACCATCAGGCCCCTGAGCAGGGGTCAAATCCGCATTTTCTCGCTTGAACCAGGACATAGCGTCTTGCCTATTGTAAATGGCCCGGGGCAGCCGGGCGTCTTATCTTATACCCGCTCAAATCAGCCACACAGAGCCGAAAATGCATTACGATAATCCGAGCAAAGGAATACCGCACGCATGTCAACTACCCCCGCCACTCAGGCAAATACCGATAACCGCCTCCGCACACAAATCCTGGTCCAAACCGCCGCCCAGGCCGCGGAAGACAAAAAAGGCGCAGACACCCGCATTCTCGCTCTTGACGCTGCAGACTCCGGCCTCGCCGACTTCTTCCTCGTCACCTCCGCCACCAACACCCGCCAGGTGACAGCCATTGCCGACGAGATCGAGCTGCGCATCAAGCGCGAGTACGGCATCTATCCGAACTCGGTAGAAGGCCGTCGCCAAGGCGAATGGATCCTTCTCGACTATGTCGACTTCGTAGTGCATGTTTTTCTCGCAGAGAAGCGCGCCTTCTACGACATCGAACGGCTACGCAAGTCCGCCCGCCCACTCACCCCCCCGGAATTCGATGAAGAGTTAAAAGCCGCGCTGGCCGAAAAGACCCGAGCAGCCCGCGCCAAGGCGAAGCCCGCCGAGAAGAAGCAAGCTCCAGCAAAATCGGCAAAGAAAGCCGTCGTAAAGAAGTCGCCTGCGAAGCCTGCTAAGAAGACCGTAGCCAGTCCAGCAATCAAAAAGGCTACAGCGAAGAAAGCTGTGGCAAAGAAAGCTCCGGTAAAGAAGTCAGCAAAGAAGAAGTAGCCGCTCACTTATGAGCAGCAAGCAATAAAAAGGCGCCCGCATCGCGGGCGCCTTTTCTGCTTCTGCATTTCGGTTTAGAACGTGAACGTTCCCTTGAACTGGATCAGGCGAGGTGAAGCATCGCCGCCCAGGAAAGCGCCCAGAATCGAGGTAGGCGTGTTCGCGGTCGTGTAGATGAGGCCGTTGGAGCAGGTTGATGCGTCGAAAGGCACTGAAGTGCAACCAGGCCCATTATTCACATCCGCCAGCGGAATCTGGAAGTTCGGGTGGTTGAAGACGTTAAAGAACTGCGCGCCGATTTTCAGCTTCGCACTCTCCCAGTGGGGAATCTTGAAGCCCTTCGCGATGTCCATATCGAAGTCGGTGTAGTTCGGTCCAAACAACTGGTTGCGGCGCTGCTGGCCATATGCGCTCGACGAAGTAAAGTGCGAGGCAAATTCGCACGGTGTGAGCGTGTGCGAACCGCCGCCGCAGTGGTGGTTGAAGTTGTTATCAAGCTGCTTGGCCAGGGCCGAAGCGCCATAGACTGAATCGCCCGTGTCGTCCAGATCCGAGAAGGGATAACCGGAGTTGTGGAAGACCGTTCCAGACACTTCCCAGTTGTCTGTCAGAATCCTCGGACCGCCGAAGTGAGGAATGGCGATGTAGTAGTTTGCGCTGATGTAATGACGCGTATCGTAGTCCGCGTTGCCGTAGTTCTGGGTCAGGTCGTAAGGATTGATCTGCCCCACCGGGTTCACGCCGAAGGCATCAAATCCGCCGTTCGAGGAGGTATCCAGCGAGTGGCTGTACACATAGTTGAACTGCATCGTAAGCCACTTTACATGGCTCGTCACAGTGGCTTGCAGGCCGTTGTAGTTTGACCATGAACCGCTGTAGTACTCCGTCGTCGATCCGAGAGCTGCATTCGGGCGGCTTGCAGGGAGCGACGAGTTATCCCCATACGGATCATACGCGTTGGGAGTATTGGACACCGGCTGGTGGTAGCTGCGGTTGCCCACATAGTTCACTGCCAGGGTCGTGTTCCTCAGGAATTCATGCTCCACCGCAAAGCTCCACTCCTCGTACGTCGGAAGGTGAACTTTGCGCGATGTGCCAACGACAGTCGGGCGGCTGAACACGCCATTGGTCGCGCAGTAAATGCTGAGCGAATCGGGGCATGTGCCTTCCGCGTTTCTGTAATAGCCGCCTTGGGGGTAGAGTGCGGAGAGCGCTGCGTTGGAGATGACTGCCGTTGCATGACCGCTGGCAGCGTTGCTTGGATCGGTCGTGATGTTGTTGCCATACGCTGCACCCAGAACTGTGAAGCGATTGACGACGGGTACGTTTGCCAGCAGATCGCCCATGATCTGCGCCGGGAAGTAGTCGGCGAACATACCGAAACCGGCGCGGATGGTGGTCTTTGAAGCGGGGCCACCCGGAAGAAACGCAAATCCGATGCGAGGCTCGTAAGCCACATTCTGCTGCTCAAAGAAGCCGCGCTTCCTGCCCGAGGCTAGGATCGTGTTGTATGGCGAGTCGGTGCTGCTGGGCAGTGAATCGAAATCGTCCGCAAGATTCGAGACGCAATTTGTGCGGCAGATGGGGTTGGAGTTGTGTTCTAGGCGGAGACCAGCAGTAATGGTCAGGTTCGGAAGAGGCTTCCACTGGTCCTGAACATAGGCGCCCATCACGTAGAGAGCCACCGGCTGTGAAAGACGCTGCGGGAAACGCTCTGCCCATTCATCCGAATAGCCAGCCGCGAAATCGCCTTCATCCAGGATGATGTTCTCGCCGCCGCCGAAGTTGATGTTGTGTTCGCTGGAGGTGTAGTCGGTGATGTCATCCCGGCGCATCGTAAAGCCCACCTTGATGGTGTGCTTGCCTTTAGTCCAGTTCAAGTCATCGTTGAACTGATAGCCGGTCACATTACGGCCCTGCGGAAACGCGTAGTCAGCGCCGCCAACCCATGAACTTGCATTCAGAGCCAGATCCCAGTTGCCGCTGCCGGTGGCAAACCCTTCAGGAATCAGAGTGAATGGAATTGAGCTTGCTCCAAGCGTTTCGCCATTCGTATTGGTGAAGATTGCGCGATAGTAGCTGGCGCCAAAGAGGAACTGGTTGGTGATAGCCGGAGAGAAGCTATGGGTTTCCTGCAACTGGCCTTCATACGAGGGCTGAGGGCTTTCAGCATTGAAGATAGGATCGAGGAAGCTTGTCTGCGTCGGCTGAACGCCGTGATCCACCTTCGAGTGGACGAACATATGATCGTTCTGGCCAAGGTTAAAGTCGGCGCGATCATTGATAAGCCACTCGCGTCCGAGGTTCGTTGTCTGGCCGTTCCATATCCAAGTCAACGGGTCACTGGGATCCACAGCGCCCTTGGTCCAGTTCGGCGCATTGTTGTAATAGTTAAAGATTGTCTGGTACATCGCCGCTTCGCTGGAGTTGCCATTGTCGGCCAGGTTTCCATAGGGCGTGTAGCTGTTATAGTCCATGGGGCGTGCAATACCCATTCTGCCGGCATTGCGTGCCTGCAGTCTGCGCATTCTGTTTGCAGCGAACGCAGTGCCGGCTAGCTCATCTCCACCACCGCCAGCAGGCCCTAGGATCGCAGCCTGATAGGTTGGGCTCGGTCCATATGCTGTTCCGCGAACCGGGATAACCACTCGAATGCCTTCTGTATCGATGAAGCCGAAGATCTTGTCCCTCTTGAGCGGACCACCAACGGCTGCTGCCCACTGGTTCGCGTTGTCAAAGTTGCGCGGTGAGCCGGCCTGCTTGTTGAAATAGCTGTTCGCGTTCATCACAGCGCCATTCCACCAGTAAGCCAGGTTGCCGTGCCACTTGTTGCTTCCGGACCGTGTCAGCTCAGCCACCTGTGCACCGCCAAGACCGCCAAAGGCTGCGTCGTAGCTGTTGGTGATCACCGTAACCGAGTCTACGTCGTTGTTGCCGAGCAGCAGGTTTGTGGCACCTGAGTTATTCAGGTTCAGATAGGGGTCACCTTCATAGGCGCCGTTCACCGTGAAGGTATTCGATGTGCCAGGAAGTCCGTTCGTGGCGAAGTTGCCATAACCGCCCTGGGTGTTCATGACCGCGCCGGGAGTCGTCTGGGCTACAAATGTCAGATCGTTGCCAGGGTTCGGGAGGTTCTGAATCTGCGCGAAGTCGAAAGTCGTTGTGATCTGGGCATCGTCCACATGCAGAACCTGGTTCGCAGAGGCCGTAACTTCTACGGTCGTCGCTGCCTGGCCAACAGTAAGCTTCACCTGCAGCGGCGTAATGGTACCCGTCGAAACCGAGGTCACCAGCGTTGCTGTTTCAAAGCCAGCAGCCGCCACCTTGACGTGGTAAACGCCAGGCGTAAGCAGCGCCACGCGGAAGCTACCACTGTTGTCAGTCACAACTGTCTTCGAATCGCCGCGAGCATCGCTGGTCACGGTCACCGTTGCGCCGGCAACCACAGCACCTGCTGAGTCAGCAACCGTGCCGGAAATATCACCGGAGATGTTGGATTGGGCGTACGCAACGGGAGCGAACGCTACTGTCGTCAGACCGGCGAAAGTAAGCAGGCTCAGAGACAATGCCGCGCCCGGCAGACTGGAAAATCGCATGGAAACTCCTCCAAGATCTATGGGAGGAACGGCCTGACTGGCCGTTCGCTCCGTGGGTCATCCTCAATGCCTTGACGGCAAAAACCGCCAAAGCGAACAAGTACTACAAGAATCGACCCCTCCTGGAAGGAGTCGCGTTTCGTACTTTCTCAATCTGTCGCTGCCAGCGCTTCTCTTGATCCGTGCGTGCGTCAACTGTCACGCCCCCGAGGACAAAATCACACATAGCAAGATCTCTGTTGCATTACAATTGCCAAATCTCCGCTCGGACGCATATTTAATCCTTTCCATAGAAAACAAACGATTTCTAACGCATAAAAATTTCTTTATTTTTATGGATGAGCTATGGAATTCCATAGATTCAAGACCCCACATCCCATAATCTGTGGATTTTCGGTGCGTTTCTCATCTCCGCGTTTCGACAACGGAGCCTGTGGTATCCTTGCCCCCAAAGGCTGGTTCATGCGGATCCATGCACATCACGCTCTGCCGCTTCTGTTTGCGACCTCTGGCCGCTCGCGTGCCCAGTTACGTGACCTTTTCCCGCGTCGCCATTTGCGTGTGTTGCCCACCCGTACACGACCTAGCCTCTTCGGCGGCGACTAAGCTCCAGGTCCGCCGAAGATCCTCGCCTGCGTTCCCTTCGGACTCAAACAGTCTGGTTCGCGTTGAATTGCGCCGTATGCTGTTGTTCCGAACCCGCACCAAACGGCGGGCAATTCTGCCTCGCATCGCCCACGAGAGGATGAAAACATGACTCAGCAGGAACTGCACACACAATTCGGCCCAAAGCTTATCACCGCACTTCCGGGCCCCAAAGCCCGCGTGGCAGTGGAGGCCGATGCGCGCCTGATCTCCCCTAGCTATACCCGCTCCTATCCGCTGGTAGCCAAGAGCGGCCGTGGCCTTCGTCTCACAGATGTGGATGGCAACGAATTCCTCGATTTCGCCGCCGGTATTGCCGTCGCTTCAACCGGGCACTGCCATCCTGAAGTAGTGGCCGCCATTCAGAAGCAGGCCGCCGAGCTGATCCACATCTCCGGCACCGACTTTTACGACGAACACCTCACCGATGTCGCTGCGCGCTTGAGCGCTGTCGCGCCCATGAAGGGACCGCATAAAGTCTTCTATGGCAACTCCGGTGCCGAAGCCGTTGAGTGCGCGCTCAAGCTGGCCCGCTATCACACAAAGCGCCAGCACATCATCGCGTTTTACGGCGCTTTCCATGGCCGAACCATGGGCGCGCTCTCGCTCACGGCATCCAAACCCCAGCAGCGCCGCCGCTTCGCTCCTCTTGTTCCCGGCGTCACGCATATCCAATATCCGTACGTCTATCGCAACTGCGCCGGAACGCAAGCTGAGCAGGAAAAGTGGGCACTCAATTGTGCCCGTTACATCGAGGACAAGCTCTTCAAGACCAACGTAGCGCCGGAAGAAGTAGCAGCCATCTTTGTCGAGCCCATCCAGGGTGAAGGCGGATATGTCCCCGCTCCCACCAACTTCCTTCAGGAACTGCGCGCCATCTGCGACCGCCACGGAATCCTGCTGGTCGCCGATGAAGTCCAATCCGGCGCCGGTCGAACCGGTAAGTGGTGGGCCATTCAGCACTCCGGCGTGGAGCCGGATATCATCACAAGCGCCAAGGGCATCGCCAGCGGCATGCCTCTCGGTGTCTGCATTGCCAAGGCTGAAATCATGGACTGGCTGCCCGGCTCACACGCCTCCACCTTCGGCGGCAATCCCGTCTCGCTCGCCGCAGCTCTGGCCACTATGGATGTACTCGAGCGCGAAGGCATCGCGAACGCTGCTCACGTTGGCGGCCTGATGCTCGAGCGGCTTGAGAGCTGGAAGCAAACGCACCCACTCGTCGGCGATGTACGCGGCCGCGGCCTCATGATCGGCATCGAGCTGGTCAAGGACAAGACCACGCGTGAGCCCGTGAACGCACTCCGCAACAAGGTCGAGGAGCTTGTCTTTGAGCGCGGCCTCATGATCCTCGGCTGCGGTGAAAGTTCCATTCGGCTCTGCCCGCCCCTGGTGGTTAAGGAAGAAGAAGCCACCGTAGCGCTCGACATCCTAGAAGAAGTCATCACCGAAGTCGAAAAGCAGCACGCACCCCACGGCGAACTCGCCGCTGCCACCGTATAACGTTTGTAACTACCGCCGGCACGCATACAATGAGGAGCAATGTTCCCTCAAAGTATGCGTGCCGCGTTTCTTCAGCGCGCATTTTCCATGCTGAATTCGCTGGCCCGCCGACGCTCGCGGGATTCCACGCCTGTCCACCTCACCATAGGTATTGACGGCGAAGACGCAGCATTCTTTCATCTCGTGAGCAAAGGCTATAAGGTAGTAGCGCGCCGCTGGTCCGCACGCAAGCTGCCCGGCGATGTAGACCTCATCGCATGGCAGGGCACGCTCCTCTGCTTCTTTGAAGTAAAAACCCGCACCCAGCGCGATATGACGCCGGCCCATGCAGCCGTCGATCAGCACAAGCGCCGCGTACTACGCAGGCTGGCAAGCGCCTACCTGCGCCAGCTCCCGCGAAAAAACGCACGCCCTAACGTCCGCTTCGATGTCATCGGCGTCTACCTTATCCCCGGCAGCAGCCCGGAGATCGAACACTATGAAAACTCATTCGGCTGGAGCGAGCGCCGCGATTGGCATGAAAAGTAAGGCCGCGTGTCAGCCCTTGGCGTCTTCATACTCCTCATGCCAGGCCATCTGAATCGCCTCAAGCTTCGACTCATTCGACTTCGCCGGATCATCCGCGAAACCCTCAAGCTCAGTGACATATTTATGCAGGTCCGTAAACCGCACAGTCAGCGGATCGACCTCGGGAAACTTCTCCTGCAGTTGAATGCCAATCTCTTCAGAATCGGTCCAGTGAATTTCGCGCGGCATCAATAGCTCCTTAACGGCTCTCCAGCAGGCTCACAGCAAACTCCTGAGTTACTTCCCCTCAGCCAAAGTCAGCGGCTTGCCTTCAGAAACATAATTGCGATTCCACTTCGGAATCTCCACCACATAATTGCCCGGCTTCGTAATCACAGCCTGGCATCCAAGCCGCGAGTTGAGCTGCTGATCCGCAGCCATATCCAGCCGATCAAGCTCATCGTCCTCAGCCTCGCTGATGCCGTTCTCGCCGTCCTTCACCCACACGTGGCAGGTCGTGCAGGCACACGATCCACCACAGGCGTGGTCCAGAAAAATATCAAAATTCTCCGCCACATCCAGAAATGACATCGGCTTGCCGTGGTGATCGTACGGCATCGTGCCATACTCAAACTCCACAGTCTTGCCCTCCGGCTGAAACGTCACACGCACCAGCTTCTCAGCGGGAATATTCTTTGTATTTGCTCCACTCATATCTCGTCCTTCGCTATCTACTCGTAAGCAGGCCAGTATCTATTTAAACTCAGCCCGGGCCATCGGATGTGGCGCGGAAATTTCATCCCCCACCGCATTGCCCGCGGCCTCCATCGTCTTACCGCGAATCGCAGTCGATACCGCAGCTTCCATCATCAGCTCTGCAAAGCGTCGCGTAGCCTGATCCAACGCCACCGTCGCCTCACGAATCGCCTGCTGATCCTCGCCCGTTTTCACCGCGATCAGATGCTTCTGCGCAGCCTCGATTCCTTGCGTCTCTTCCACAGTAAGCTGTGCCCACGCCGCACTCTGCGGCGCCCGCTCCACTGCTGCCAGAATCGTATCCGCCTCATTGCGGGCCTCAATCAGCAACCGCTTCGCAAAGTCTTCCTCGGCATGATCGAACGAGTCGAGAATCATATTCTCAACCTGCTCGTCGGTCAGTCCATAAGTAGGCTTCACTTCAATCTGCGCCTGCATCCCGCTGCGCTGCTCCCGCGCTGATACCTGCAGAATCCCATCCGCATCAATCAGGAACTTCACCTCGATACGCGGCAAACCTGCACTCATCGGCGGAATGCCCTTGAGATCGAATCGTGCTAAGGACCGGCAATCCGCAGCCAATTCACGCTCGCCCTGCACCACGTGAATCGCCACATTCGCCTGCCCATCCACACCTGTAGTGAAGTGCTCCGTCGCCGATGCCGGAATCGTAGAATTGCGCTGAATAATCTTCGCAACCGTTCCACCCAACGCCTCAATGCCAAGCGAAAGCGGCGTCACATCCAGCAGCAATAATTCTTCCGTCGCTTTGGAAGTGCCGGCAAGAATATCCGCCTGCACCGCGGCTCCCAGCGCCACCACTTCATCGGGATTCAACTTCGTATGCGGCTTCTTTCCACGCGCACTCAAATGGAAAAGGTCTTCGACAAGTTGCTGCACCGCAGGAATACGCGTCGAGCCACCAACCAGCACCACCTCTTCAATCTGCTCCGGCAGCACACCCGCATCCAGCATTGCTTGTTTGCACGGCCCAGCAGTTCGCTGCAAGACAGGCTGGATCAATTCCTCAAAAACATCCCGTGGGATCTCGCGCTGATAGCGATCCCCATTCGGTAGCTCAATGTCGAAGCTCGCCACAGGCTCATACGAAAGCTTGATCTTCGCATCAATCGCAGCCTTGCGTAGCGCCTGCACCGCTCCAGGGTGCTTCCGCAGATCCACACCATGCTCGGAGTAAATCTCATCCAGCGCAATCGTCAGCAGTAGATTGTCGATATCGTCGCCGCCCAGGTGCGTATCGCCATTCGTCGACTGCACCTCAAAGATGCCGTCGCGTAGCTTCAGAATCGAAATATCAAACGTCCCGCCACCCAGGTCATAAACAGCAATCGTGCCCTCTTTCGCACGATCAAGCCCATAGGCCAGCGCCGCTGCCGTTGGTTCATTCACAAGCCGCAACACATCCAGGCCCGCCATGCGTCCTGCATCCTTCGTCGCCTGTCGTTGCGCGTCATTAAAGTACGCAGGTACAGTGATTACCGCCTGCGTAACCGGCGTGCCTAAGAACCGCTCCGCGTTGCGCTTCAACTGGCGCAGAACATAGGCTGAAATCTCCGGCGGAGTAAAGCGCAGTTCGCCCAACTGCACACGCGGAACCTCGCCCTCTTCCGAATCCTCTGCAAGCCGGAACGGAAAGAACTTCAGCTCGCTTTGCACTTCGTTCACGCCGCGGCCCATCAGCCGCTTCACGGAGTAGATCACCCGCTCCGGCGTCTCAATCAGCGCCTGTCGCGCGCTGTTGCCCACGGTGACCGTAGGCCGCCCGCCATCTGCAGGTGCAGCGTCAAGCGCCACTACACTCGGTACCAGATTCGATCCATCCACGCCGGGAATCACCACCGGTGTGGATCCCTCCATATACGCAACAAGGGAATTCGTTGTCCCCAGATCGATGCCGACCACGCGGCCTTTTTCGTTCTCTGCTGCCATAACTTCCTTTAGTTTCCTTCCGCGATCTTTTGCACCCACGCAGGCGGATTCAAAACAAATTGTGCTACGCCCTTGCCAAACGACCAATCGCGATACGAGTTTTCCGTCAGCACCGTCATCACGTCGTCCGTAACCACGCCAATGGCATCTTGAAGCCGCTCGGCAATGCGCTTGTAGAGGGCCTGTTTCTGCTCGACAGTTCGACCCTGGCTCAAAAAAATCTGCGAGAGAATAAAACGCGCGGTTCTTTTCATCCCCTGAAATGTCGGGTCAATAAAAAGCTCTTCTGCAGGATGCGCAGTGACCACAATGAACTTATCGCCTTCAGGAATTCCGATGGTCTCCCGCATCGCTTCATACACGGCATCCGCAATCGCTTTACGATCAGACAGCGGCGTCGATTCATACACCGATATGCGCACCAACGGCATCTCTTATTCCCCCAGCGTCTCGGTTACTTCACGGACCAGGTTGCTCAAATAGCGTCTGCGATCGAGCAACGAAATCATTGTCTTCTGCGCCGCTTCACGCGCCGCCGCATCGCCCTCATCCCATTGTGTCCATTCAGTGCGCAGTTGGTCATCTACCTCGTCCTGCAATGCGACAAACTTCCTTCGCGCATCCGACAAGCTCTGCTTGAGGCCCGCGTCTTCATCGCCCATGCGCAACTCTTCCAGTTGCATGTTCAGCTCAAAGACCTCTTCCAGCAAATCGGCAGGTGCCCGAGAAGGGTCTTTCTTATCCTTACCCGCAAACTCTTCACCAATTTCCGCACCCTGCATCCGCAGCAGGTATCGAGTCCGTGCAATCGGTTCTTTCAGTGTGCGATAGGCATCATTCAGCAACGAAGAGCTCACAAGGCTCCATTCCTTCTCCTGTTCCGATGCGCGGCCAAAACGATCCGGATGCAGCTTGCGGCTGAGCTTGTGAAACTGGTGCTCCAACATGCCTAGATCGAGGTTCAATCGCGGCTCCAGTCCAAAGACAGAAAAATAACCGCCCGAAGGCGGTTGAATCTTTCCACACTGCTCGCAAAAAAGCGCGCCTTCCTTCAGCGTCCCCGAACAAGACCAACAAACCGTGGGCGCCACAATCGTGTTTTCGGAGGTGTTTGCGGTAGTCATTATGCGGAGAAGGAAGACCCGCAGCCGCAGGAGCGCGATGAGTTCGGATTGACGAAGTTGAATCCCTGACGCATCAACGTTTCTTCGTAATCCAGCGTCATGCCGTGCAGATAAAGAAAACTCTTCGGATCGACGAAAACGCGCACGCCGTCAAACTCATAAATTCTGTCGCGCTCGCGCGGCCGCGAATCGAATTTGATCGAGTAGGAAAGCCCGGAGCATCCTCCACCCAGCACACCAAGCCGCAGGCCGCCCTCTTCCGGCGAAATGTCTTCCTTCGCCATCGCACTCTTGATGCGAGCCACTGCCTTCGGTGTAACCTGCAAGCCCTGACTCGGCGCCTGTGGAACGGCAGGCTTCAGTGGGGCTGCAGAAATGCCCTCTTGCGGCGTGCTTGAGATGCTTACAAAGTCCGACATAATTTCCCTTCAAATACACTATTCGGCCCGAACGCACTGCGCCCGGGCCGAATCCACTTCAAACCGCCTTAGTGAGCCGCGGTCACAGCCACAGGCGCGGTCTCTTCCACGCCGTTCTTCTTCTTCCAGTCGCCAATCGCCGCGCGAATCGCGTCCTCAGCCAGCACCGAGCAATGAATCTTTACCGGAGGAAGCGAAAGCTCCTTCACGATATCGGTGTTCTTGATGGCGAGTGCGTCTTCCACCGTACGGCCCTTGATCCATTCGGTCGCGAGCGAGGAACTCGCAATCGCCGAACCGCAGCCGAAGGTTTTGAACTTGGCTTCTTCAATCACCTGGGTTTCGGGATTCACCTTGATCTGCAGGCGCATCACGTCGCCGCACTCCGGCGCGCCAACCAGGCCCGTACCAACTTCCTGCGAACCCTTGTCCAGCGTACCCACGTTGCGGGGATTGTTGTAGTGATCCACTACCTTGTCGCTGTATGCCATCTTGTCCTTCTCTCCCGCGGGGGAAGCCGCGTGTACAACCATTAGATTCGACAGCCTAGCTTGCCGATGCTAATGCTGCCAATTCTTCTTACGCGCCAAAGGCGCGGTGCCTGGACGGCCAGTCCTAGTGCGCCGTCCACTCAATCTTAGTCAGGTCAATGCCTTCCTTCACCATCTCATACAAAGGCGAAAGCTCGCGTAGTTTCTTCACAATATCAATCACTTTGGCTGCAACATAATCCACCTCGGCCTCGGTGTTAAACCGCCCCAGCCCGAACCGGATTGAGCTGTGCGCGACATCGTCGCCAAGTCCAAGAGCCTTCAGTACGTAGCTGGGTTCCAGCGTAGCCGAAGTACAGGCCGAGCCCGAAGAAACCGCCACATCGTTGATACCCATCAGCAGCGACTCACCTTCAACATAAACAAAGCTCATGTTCAGGTTCCCAGGCAGCCGATGCTCCCACGATCCGTTCACATGAACGTAATCCAGTTCGCTCTCCAGCTTCGCCTTCAACCGGTCGCGCAGGTTACGCAGGTACGCCGCCTCGGAATCCATCTCCGTCAGCGCAATTTCGCAAGCCTTGCCTAGTCCCACAATGCCGGGAACATTCAGCGTGCCCGACCGCATACCGCGCTCATGCCCGCCGCCGTCAATCTGGGCAGCGATCTGCACACGAGGGTTCCGCCGGCGAACATACAGCGCTCCCACGCCCTTGGGTCCATAGATCTTATGCGCGGTCAGCGAAAGCACATCGATAAAGTCCGCATTCACATCAATCGGAACCTTACCCACACTCTGCACGGCATCGGTATGAAACAGCACGCCCTTCTCGCGGCAAATCTTGCCAATCTCACGAATCGGCTGCAACACGCCAATCTCGTTATTCGCGGCCATGATCGTGACCAGAATGGTCTTCTCGTCAATCGCCCGCTTCAAATCTTCCAGGTCAATCAACCCATCCGCCTTCACCGGCAGATACGTCACGCGATAGCCATACTTTTCCAGCCGCTTGCAGGTATCCAGAACCGCTTTATGCTCAGTAACCTGCGTAATAATGTGGTTTCCCCGTTCGCGATACATCTCGGCGATACCTTTGATCGCCAGGTTGTCGCTCTCGGTAGCGCCGCTGGTAAAAATAATCTCCTTAGCCGTGGCCCCAATCAGCTTCGCAATCTGCTCGCGAGCCGTCTCCACTGCCTGCTCCGCATCCCAGCCAAAGGAGTGATTTCGGCTGGCCGCATTGCCAAATTTACCCATGAAAAACGGCATCATCGCTTCCAGAACCCGTGGATCCATCGGGCTCGTTGCGTGATTGTCCATGTAGATGGGCAAATTCACGCCCGCGGGAACCTCGACCTGGCTTGTAATGGCTGCACTCATTGCTTATATCCTCAAGTGTTGCTGGCCGCTCTCCGGCCCATCTGTTTTGCTTGGTCGCCGCGGGATACACACCTGCCAGGCAGCCAAAATACCAAAAAATCTACGACAGCGTCAGCGTAACCAATCCATGACTGGGCTGTGCTGGAGCCTTTGCTGCATCTTCCGCCAGATCGCCGATGCTGATGCTTTTCAGCACTCCGGCAATCGTATCGTTCACCCTGGCCAGTGGCTCTTTGATGGTGCAGCTTGGCGTCAGGTCGCAGCCGTGAGCGCCTTTGGTGCACGATGTGATAAAAAATGGCCCGTCAATCGAGTGAATTACCTCAAAAGCCGAAATCTGACTGGCACCGCGGGCCAGCGCATACCCACCGTTCATGCCCGCATGAGACCTCAAAATGCCGGTCTTGGTGAGCCGCTGTAATACCTTGGCCAGTAGCTGTGCCGGAATCCCGTAAGCGTCCGCTATCTCTTTAGCGCTCAACGCAGGGTTCTCCGGACGCTCCGCCAGGTACTTCAGAGCCATCAGCCCGTAATCCGCTTTTTTGGTGAGCTTGAGCATTCAGTTTTTAAGTCGCCAAATATACGACTTCAGAGGTCCATATTTAGTATACGGCTGCTTTGATACCGCTACAAGGGGAACCAGTCAATCCCACGCTCATGTCAGTAAATCAGCTTCAGCGAAAACTGAATTTGCCGCGATGTCCCCGCCGTCTTGCTGATCACGCCAAATCCGGACCCCTTAATCGTATTCGCCGGCAACCCCATGTTCACTACGTTGAAAACATTAAAAAACTCTCCACGGAATTGCAGATCCATCCGCTCTGCCCCGCTGCTCCGGCGGCCCATCGGAGTCGTCTTGATCAGCGCATAATCGAAGTCATAGTAAGCTGGCCCGCGAAAGCTATTCCGCCCCAGCGTCCCGAATCGTCCGGAGTTAGGCCCGGTGCCGCCCGCAATCCCAATCGGAATCGAGAAGTAGCTGGCATTTTCATCCCCCAGCCCAAAATAATCTTCCCGCCGCCGCGTGGAACTATGCGCCGTCGAAAGATCCGGCGTAGCAATCTGGTCCGGCCGGTCCGCTCCAATCGTGCCCGCCCCCGTTTGCTGAATCCCGGAGTACACCGTAAAAGGCGATCCGCTCGTAATCGTCGAAATGCTCAGCAGCTGCCATCCCCCGGAGATCACACGCACCCAATCCGGCTGCGTGCCCAGGCTCTCCAGGCGAAGCTCCTGCGCCGCGCTCACCGTAAACGCATGCGTAACATCGAAGTTCGACGGCCCTCTTTCCAGATGCGTATCCAGAGGGTCCTGCGGGCTAAGCACCGACACCGCGCCCGTCGCCCCCGTCCCGCCCAACACTCCGCTCACATCGTCAATCGATTTCGCCCACGTATATCCCGCCTGTACAAAAGGTCCGGCGCGCCCCACTTTTCCTGAAAGCGAAGTCTGCAGTGCGTTGTAAGAAGAGTGAGCTGAATTCGAAACCACATTCTCAAATCCAAAGCCGCCAATCGGCGCATCACCGTCGCCAAAGTCTGTAAAGCGCGCAAAGCCCCGCCCGGCCCCGGGATAGGCATTCGGATAAGCAATCCTCGGCAGGTGGTATGCCTCCGTTCCCACATACGCGGCATCCGTAGTCATGCCGCCAAAGTTCCGCTCCACTCCCAGCGTCCAGGTATTCAGGTAGCCATCGCCAAAGCCCCGGTCAATCGCACTCAGGCTCAGTAGCGATAGCTGATGTCCCGGCTCCACCGCCGCCAGGTCCTGCTGATAGCGGTTCACATCCATCACCGTATTCGCCGGAACCTTCTTCGTATCGCCACTGGCAAAGATATTCGTGCCCCCCGGCGTATACACGTTCGGCAGCTGGTCCGGCGTAATCTGAAATCCGTAAGCAATCTCGCCGCTCCTGCTCGCATTCGCACGTGGATACACCACGAAGGGCGTCGAGCCGGTAAGAAAATTGTCCTGCCAGATATTCGGGGGAATCACCGTAATCCCACCGCCCGCATGAATCTTCAGCCCAAGCGGCGCGCTCCAACTCACCTGCACCCTCGGTCCCCATCCGTTCCAGCCCGTCTGGTATCCGGGTTGCGGATTGATCAGGTACTCCTGGTCCACACCCGGCGCAGGAAAAGGATCAAGAAAACTCGAGGTGCGATTCGCACGCTCGGTAATCGGCGTGTACAGCTCATACCGCAGCCCGTAATCCAGGGTCCACCTGTCGTTGATCTTCCAGGTATCCTGCGCGTAAAAGTTAACATCATTGCGGTTGATCGCCGCAGGCCCCGAGTGTTCCCCGCTCGACATCCACGGCGGCGCAACGGCTCGCGTATAACTGTACGGATAGCCCAGCAACAGGCTGCTCAGCGTATCCGGCAGCGGATCGCCCGGTTGCACATCATGCTCCCCGCTCTCTGAAGCAATAAACACCGGCGAATACACCGTCCCGCCGCCAAAGTCATATTCGCCATTCGGGCTCGTTCCAAAGTAAGTCGTGTCACGATTCAGCCGCGCCTCCGCTCCCCACTTCAGAGTGTGGCTCTTCAGCGTGTATGCAAAATTCAGCTGGCCCTGGAAGAGATTTCCAAAGGCTGACATCACCGAACCCGCCGCAGCGTTGAACGCCTCGAACAATCCGTCATTAAACTTCAGCGCCGGGTCAGTCTGGTTCGGTGTCGGAAAAGACGGCGTGGTCCGCGTAATGCTGAAGGACCACGACCACACAAACCGCGGTGACACCGTCCGCGTGTAGGTGAAGACCGCATTGCGCTGCCGGTCCACGTACCGCACTCCAAAGCTCGGGTCCAGCAGCGTCTGATCCGGGTTCGTAGTAGGTCCACTCAAATTATCGAAATTGAAGCGCCCAAAGAACTGCCCCTTCTCGCCAAGCTGCTGGTCAAGTCGAATCGAGAACTGGTCGGCATCCGTATCCACCTTGGAAGGCGCAGCATACGTCCGCGCTCCGTAAGCTCCCGTCGGATTATTCGGCAGCGGATAACGCGCAAAGTCGGCAGCAATCCCCGGATTCACCGCAATATTCAATGTGTCCGTGCTGCCGTCCGGATATGTCACCACATCTTGCCCGGCGCGCTCGGCCTCGGTCGGCACAGCAAGCACCTGCGTAGTCCCAAGTACCTGCCTGAAGCCTTGGTACTGACCAAAGTAGAAGGTCTTGCCGCGTCCGTCATAGATATGCGGCAGCACCACCGGACCGCCATTCGTAAATCCAAACTCATTTCTCCGGAAAGGGGGAATGCGCCCCGGCTCCGCAATCGAGGGATGATCGAAGTAGTTGCGTGCATCCAGAGCGGAGTTACGAAGGAACTCGAAGAATGAGCCATGAAAGCCGCTCTTGCCGGATCGTGTCACGATGTTCGTAAAGCCCGCTCCGCCGCGGCCAATCTCCGCCGGCATCCACCCCGCGCTCGATTGCAATTCCTGAATCGCATCCACGTTGAAGTTCGTGAATGTGCTCCCGCCCATCTCGGGATCGCTGATATCGGCCCCGTCCATCGCGAAGACCGCCTCCACGCCGCGCTGGCCATTGATGGCAAACTGCTGCGTAAAGTTGGTGGCGCCATTGGAATCCGTCATCGTCCCCGCCGCCAGCAGCAGAAGCGTGCTGAAGTCCCGCCCATTCAGCGGCAGTTCGCTCACTTTTTTGCTGGCAAGTTTCTCGCCGGGTTTCCCATTATCAGCTTCGGCCACAGTGGCCCCTGCGCTGGCAACTCCGCCTTGAGCTGCTTGAGAGCTCACCGCGATACTCAACACATTCTGGTCAGAGACCGTGAATGAAACAGGGTTGTCGCGAATCTCCACTCCCACCGCTGCCGTAGCGTGCCTGCCCGGCACCTGCACGGCTACCGGATGCGTTCCATAGCTCAGACCCGCAATCGTGAACTCTCCTGCCGATCCCGTAACGGCAATTCGCCGTCTCTGCCCCGAGGCCTGCGAAGAAACAATCACCTTGGCGCCTGTGATCGGCCGGCCCGCGGTTGTAAGAACCGTGCCGGTCCAGGTCGAAATGGGGCCTGCACCTTGTGCAGCGGATAGGGAACTCCCGGCAAGAGCGCTGAGCAACATGAAAATGTTTGATACAGAGAGAAGTAACCGATAGCACGAGGGCATGAATGAGGTCTCTTAAATGATTTCGCTGGTGCGCCTGCTGGAGTGGCCACTATTCCTAAAGCGAATGAAGCTCTTTGAGGTAGATCGTGAGATCTCCGGCGATTTTTCGTAATCCGCGCCCATCATATGAAAGACACACAACGCTTGTCTCATAAGATTTCTTGTCCGGGCCCGTTTCTGGCAGATTTTTTGCTCTTTCTGGGGTTTGCGGCTCGTTGCGAAAATCTTGTCAAGCCCCCGAACGGAAAATTATGCCGCAAGTCGCTCATTCTAGGCCAAATATAAATTTCGAAATTTTGCATATCATTTCTATGGTTTATGTCACACTAGAAATAGGCGGAAAAAGCCACGGCCCGAATCCCACCGGATTCAGGCCGTTTTTATTTCCAGCAAAGAGGGTTTGCAGCCTAGCCGGCACCATTGAAATACCACCCGTAAACAACAATGTCTGTTCGGAAAGTGCCGTTTAGACCGTAATTGGACACCGTTTTTTCGCGGGAAAACTCTGTCGTAAAGCTATGACAATAAATAATTTAACAAGAAGCAAATATGAAAAAATGCAAATTTTCACCTATACCAATTCTTTACTTCTGTACTTCTGTAAATCTATACACGAAGGAATAGGGACCCACCCCCCTCCCTCATAGTCTGCAGTGCAATTCATGCTTTCACGGCGCAAGGATTTGAATTAAAAAGAGTTACCAGCATACTGTGAACGCTAAGACTCTCGCTATGTGGTACGAATCGGCTGTTATCACCGTTGGCGGCGCTGAAAGACAAGTGCAGCAGCACCTTTAAGCCGGGCGAGATCGCCATCATGCGCTGGAAGAATCCGCGGAGCTGAGCCGGCGAGCGTCTGCTTACCGGCAGCCCGCTCAATCACCGGCCCATAACGATGCCACGCAGAGGTAATGTCGCCGGCAATCAGAATGGTTCCGGGAGCAAGCGCAGCCATGATAATCCGAAGACCGTCGCCGATGTATCGAGCCTGCTTCTCAACCGCGTGCGCCGCATGCTCATTGCCGCTCTCGGCCAGATGCAGCAGCTCGGCAAATGTTGCCGTGCGGGACTCCGGCTCGAGTTCTTGGTAGTAGCGCAGAGCAGCACGCGTGGACGCAAAGACCTCCCAGCAGCCGGTCCGTCCGCAGGCGCATTTCGGCCCTGCAGGATCAAGAACCACATGGCCGAACTCGCCCGCCATCCCATGATGCCCTGAAATCATGTGGCCGTTGGCAAAGACGCCAGTGCCTACACCCTCGGAAACAGTCACCAGAACAACATCGCGGTTCCCATCGAGATTGCCGAAAATAAGCTCTGCAAGCAAGCAGGCAGTGGCAGCGTTTTCCATCCACACCGGCAGTTGCATCGCCGACTCGATTGTGTTCTTCAAATCAAATTGCGGCCATTGAAGATTGGGCGCAAAGATGAGCCGCTCGGCAGCCGGATCCACGCGTCCCGGCAGGCTCAAGCCAATGCCCTCGATTGTCTTATCAGGAATCATGTCCCTGAGCCGCTTCATTGCCTGCACGATCAGCTGAGTAGAAGCCTGCGGATCGCGCGTAAGCGTAGCTCTCGACTGTGCAAGAAGCCGCCCGTTCAGATCAACGGTAGCGATGGTAGCCCGCCTTGGATGGATGTCCACAGCAAGCACCAGAACATCCTCATTCAGCCCGAGAAGAGTAGGCCGTCGCCCGCGAGCGGCCGTAGCCTGCGCACCCTCTCGCACCCACTTCTCACGGATGAGTTGCTCAACGATCTGGGAGACTGTACTGCGCTGAAGACCGGAACGGCGCGCCAGGTCCGCGCGCGAGATAGGCTGGTTTTCGCGGATGATTTCAAGGACGATATCCCGATTGATCCGGCGGGCAGTCTCGCTGGACGCAGGCTCTACGTCCGTCAGATCGATATGTCGAATGCCCCGTCCATGCGGACGCCCCATCAAGCCAGTATCTCTCCAGTAGCATGCAGCTTACAGTGACCGCAGCATACCACGTTCCTGCAGCGCGGGAGTTAGAAGCCTGGCGGGTGCTCGGACGCCACGCCGAAAGCAGTCTCAAGCGCGATACCGGCCTGGGCAAGCGTGCCCTCATCGAAGAGCCTGCCGATCAGCGTGACGCCATGGGGTACCCGCCGCGGCGGCGAGAATTTCGGTAGCGGATGCTTCGGATCAGGCGCCCAGTCACTCCGCGCCTCGGAGACCTCAACCCATCCAGCACGCAGCGTCAATGAGGGATGACCAGTGTTGTTGCTGATCACAAGCATCTCGTCACGCAGAGAAGGCACAAGCAGTAAATCAACCTTCTCGAATAGCCGAGCTATTTCTTCTGCCACCTTGCGCCGGAAGCGGTCCGTCTGAACGAAATCCACCGCCGAGAGAAAGCGCGCCTGGCGGAAGCTGTTGGGCCACGCATCGGGCACCTGCGCCTTGAGCTCATCCGTTTTGTGTGAGAGCGTGAGCTCCTGAAAAGCGGCGGCGGCCTCGGCGAATAGGATCAGGTTTAGCGAATCATATGGCCAGTCAGGCAGCGATACTTCCACCATTTCAAAGCCAAGCTTCTTCGCCGTTTCCAGCGCCGCTCGGTCTACGTCTGTCGCCGGCGCGTCCTTCATCCAGGCAGGAAAGTAGCCGAGACGCAGGCCTTTTACGCCCGCGTTTGCATTGAAGTTTAGCCCGCTCGGCACACTTGCGGTATCTCCCGCGTCCGGCCCGCTGATCGCATTCAGTACCAGAATCGTATCTTCCACACTCCGCGCCATAGGACCAAGCTTGTCTAGCGACCAGCACAGGGTCATGGCTCCGGTGCGCGCCACGCGGCCATAGGTGGGCCGCAGTCCGGTAACGCCGCAGCGCATGGAAGGGCTGACAATGCTTCCGCCGGTCTCCGAGCCGATGGCAAAGCCCACCAGCCCCGCCGCAGTAGCAGCACCCGGCCCGGCGCTCGAGCCAGAGGAACCTTCTTCCAGCAGCCACGGGTTCATAGTCTGTCCGCCGAACCAGATGTCATTCAGCGCCAGCGCGCCCATGCTGAGCTTGGCAATCAGCACCGCTCCGGCGTTATTCAGCTGCCGCACCACTGCACTGTCTTCCCGTGGCACACGGTTGCGGAATGGCTCCGCTCCATAGGTCGTCGCAATCCCAGCCGTATCCAGCAAATCCTTTGCACCCCACGGGATTCCATGCAGCGGCCCGCGATACCTCCCAGCCGAAATCTCCTTGTCGGCCTGCCGGGCCTGGCCAAGTGCGTGATCGCGCGTCACGGTGATCATGCAGTGCAGCTTTGGATCAAGGCGCTCTATACGGCGGAGATAGATTTCGGTGAGCTGCGTCGAGGTGAGCTTGCGGGCTTCAATCCAGCGAGAGAGCTGCTTGACCGGTGCATAAGCAATCGCTTCTTCGCTTGCCGGTAGAGGCATGTTCGGGTCAGCGGAACGAACGAAGAGCTTTGCCTGCGGTTTCAGAGCGATGCCGGGAAGGGTAGGGTTCCAGACGGTTGCGGGCGAGAGGGAATCTTCCAGAACCAGCTTGCGCGGACCGGTTCGCAACTCGTACAGGCCCGCCATTGCCTCACGCCAGTTGCCCGCAGCCTGCGCGCGATCGGCCGCCGTCATCTCGATCTGAAGCAGCTTTTCTGCTTCAGCGAATGTTTCCGCTGAGACTTTTGGCCCGACGGCAGGCGATGTGCCGAAGGCTGTTGGCGCACCGGGTGTGGTTTGATTCAATGGCTGCTGCGCGGCTTGTCCCGCCTGCGCTGCAAGAGCATCAGGCAGCGCTGCGGCCAGCGCGCCCATCGAACTGAGTGCCAGAAACTCCCGTCGGGAAGCCGTCATCTTATCTCGCTCCCGGAGGTACGTGGTCTTCGAGGTATCGCGCAATAAGGCTCATGAGGTGGTAGCTGGTGCCGCGGCCTTCAAAGATTCCATGCGAGCGATTGGGATAATCCATGAAGTCGAAGGGCTTGCCGATTTCGATGAGTTTATTGATGAGCAGTTCCGTGCCCTGGTAGTGGACATTGTCATCGCCGGAGCCGTGGATTACGAGCAGATGTCCCTGAAGGCCATCGGCAAAGTTAATGGGGGATCCGTCATGGTAGCCCTTGGCATTCTGCTCCGGCAGGCCCATGTAGCGCTCCTGGTAGATGGTGTCGTAATGGGCCTCGTCCGCCACAGGCGCCACGGCAATTCCCACCGCATAGACGTCGGGATTGCGGAACATGATTCCAAGAGTCTGCGATCCGCCGCCGCTCCAGCCCCAGATAGCCATGCGTGAGCTGTCGATGTAGCTATGTTGCTTTGCAAGCCATTGAATAGCCTCCGCCTGTTGCGAAGAAGCAAGCACGCCAACCGCGCCGTAGATGGATTTGCGCCACTCGCGTCCTTTGGGGGAAGGTGTGCCCTGGTTGTCAAAGCTGACGATGATATAGCCCTGCTGCGCAAGCGCCGCGTGGAAGAGGCCGCGCATGCCCTGCCAGCTATCGCGTACGGTGGCACCGGCCGGTTCACCATAAATGTAGGTGAGCACAGGGTATTTCTTTGTAGGATCGAAATTCGGCGGCTTGAGCATGTATCCGTCGAGAACAACACCATTGCTCACCGGAACCTTGAAGAACTCGGGCGGATTTTTCCTTCGACAACGGTGGGCTGCAAGTGGTGAAGATTTCGGCGGGAAGGCGCGCCGGAAACTCTGTGGACTTCGCGGGAAGATTTGGTTTTTGCGATGAGTCTGGAGGCGAACGGGAACGTTCTGCTGGGGACTGGGAATAAGGGCACGATTGTGGAGCTGGAGAAGAAATAATTGGGACTACGCGAAGGTGGCCAGCACGGCGACGGCGCAGGTGACGAGTTTGCTGGCGATGCGGGACGGAAGAGTTTTGGCGGGGACGGCGAATCCGGGAAAGTTTTTACTTTGGGTCCGGGTTACGAGGCGGAGGGGAGGTTCGAGTCGGATACGTTCGATGCGCGGATTTTTTCGCACTGGGGACGGATTACCTGGATGGGCGACGGCGATCGCGCGGCTGCGGCCGGGAACGTGGCGTTTTATGTGCGGTCGGGGAATACGTCGAGCCCGGAGAAGAACTGGAGCGCGTGGTCGGGGCCTACAAGAATGGCGCTGGAGAGACAGTGACGTGCCCGCCGGCGCGGTTTGTGCAGTGGAAGGTGGTGTTCAACAACGCGGGTGGCAGCGCGGCGGAAAATGCTTCGCGGATTTCTCTGGGTGGACGTGGCTTATCAGCCGGTGAACGTGGCGCCGGCGCTGGATGAGATTGCGGTGCAGGATCCGGGAGTGCGGGTGCAGGGATTTGCGGGGGCTCCGGCGGGCGTGGGACTCCGGCGCCGGTCCAGTTGCGGATTCCGTCGCGACCGGGCGTGCCGGTGCTGCCAAACTTTGGGGCGGCGATTGTGGGGAAAATCGATGCCACACCGCAGGGATTTTCG
>CAWBWB010000003.1:0-223569 GCA_963792495.1 uncultured Acidobacteriaceae bacterium
CAGCTCATCCCACAGGTAATAGCGGTCCTGGCTCCACGCCGCCAACATACCTGGCCGTAGGTGATTGCGACTTCTGCAATCTCCTTCAACATCTCCAGCGTAAACGGAGCCTTGATCGACACATCCACCGTCGTCACATCCACACGCGGCCACGCAGCCCGCAGCACAATATGCGTCGCCTCAGGATCGAACCAGAAATTGAACTCATGCCGCTGGGTACAGGGTTTTGTGGTATCCCAGGTCTCCAAAACCGGGAGACCTGGGGCACCCGGTTTTGTGGGGGTGCTGGTGAAAAACAAAAACAAAAGCAAAGACAGAAGCGGGTCCTTCCCTCCGGCTGAAAAGCGCCTACGGTCAGGATGACGGATTTGTGGGGTGGGTCACACGCGCCGTGGTTGTGCTGGCGAAAGGCTAAAACTGGGCTGCTGTCGAGGCTGTGGTTATCCCACCCATGCGCGGTACTGCTGCGCATGGATGGGGCACAGGGTTTTGTTGTATCCCAGGTCTCCAACTGCGAGGGACCGGGGGCACCCTCAGAGTGGTTTGGGAAGTGGCGGGACCGGACACTCTCAGTGGGCTTGTGATTGGTGCTGCTGGAGGCGATAGAGGACGTGGCGGCGCATCGGGTGGCCTTCGGGGATTTTGGGGTGGTCGAAGTCGTCGGCGGGGTTGTGGGTCATGTGGAGTTTTTCCATGACGCGGCGGGAGCGCTGGTTGGCGGGGACGGTGAAGGCTACTACTTCTTTGAGCTCCAGTGCGGTGAAGGCGTGGTGCATGAGGGCTTGTGCGCCTTCTGTGGCGTAACCGTGGCCCCAGTGATGGGCGGAGAGACGCCAGCCGATTTCTACGCAGGGGGTGAAGTGGGCTTCAAAGCTGGGGATGGCGAGGCCGATGAAGCCGATGAATTCGCCGGTGGGGCGGAGTTCGGCGGCCATGAAGCCGAAGTTGTGGCGCTGGAAGTGGGCTTGTACGCGGGCGATGGCGGCGTCGGTTTCGGCGGGGGTCAGGGTGGCGGGGAAGAACTCCATGACGCGGGGGTCTGCGTTGAGGCGCACGAAGGGGTCGCGGTCTGAGGCGCGCCAGGGGCGGAGGATGAGGCGCGGGGTTTCGATGATGGGATGGGTGCTCATCTTTTTACGGTCAGCGTTATGAGAACGACTTCGCCGGAGCGGATGACCGTGTGGACGCGGGAGAAGTTGGTGAGGCTGTCGGCTGGATCGGCGCTGAGGATGACGAGGTCGGCCAGTTTGCCTGGGGCGATGGTTCCCTTTTGATCGGATGCGCCGAGGCGGGCTGCTGGGTTGGTGGTGAGCATGGCGAGGACGTCTTTGTAGTCGAGGCCGGATTTGCCGAGGCCTTCGAACTCGCCCTGGGTGGTGTAGTCGGTCATGTAGCCGACGTCGGTGCCGAAGAGGAGGGTTCCGCCGAGGGAGTGGAAGGTGCGGACTTCGTTGTAGATGGGGTCCATGTAATACGGGTCGGTGGTGACGGTGGTGGAGAACATTTTGAGCGTGGGGGACATGGCCATGTTGTGCTTGATGGCGTTGGCGAGCAGCTCGGGGGTGATGCCTTTTGTGTCGTCGGCGGCGTGGGCGAGGACGTCTACGCCGGCATCGATGGCGACTTGCATTCCGGCAAGGTTGGAGGGATGGGCGAAGACGATTTTGCCGTTGAGGTGGGTGGCTTCGACGGCGGCTTTGGCGATGGGCAGCGGCATGGGAAGGACGTGGCCGCGCTGGACCCAGGAGCCGGTGAAGAGCTTGGTGATGTCTGCGCCGGAGTGGAGGTTTTCGCGGACGATGCGGCGGGCTTCTGCCGGGGTTTCGGGTTGCTGAAGGAGAAACTGAAGCCATTTGGGGGCGGATTCGCGGATGTAGAAGGGGATGCCGTGCGGGGGATAGAGCGGAGTGCCTGAGGTGTAGATGTAGGGGCCGGTGAGCTGGCCGAGTTCGATGCGGCGGCGAATGTCGAAGGTGTCGGAGGGATTGGAGCCGGTATCGACTACGGTGGTGAAGCCGCGGCTGAGGAACATGTCGGCTAGCTGGGCGTCGAGTTTGGCGTCGGGCTGGAACTGCGCGCCGGACCATTTGGGTTCAGTGAAATGAACGTGGACGTTCCAGAAGCCGGCGGTGACGATGCAGCGGTCGCAGGGGACCTGGGTTGCATCCGGGGGGATGGGGATGTTTTTGCCGACTGCGGAGATGAGGCCGTCTTTGATGACGAGCGTGCCGTCATCGATGGGCGTGTCGGTTGGGGATGTGTAGATGCGGGCGTGCTGGATGACCAGTGTGCCGTGGGCGAGTCGAAGCGGGGGGTGGGGATTGCGGCGGGGGTAGAGGAAGATGAGCCATGCGGCGGCGGTGAGGACCAGGACGAGGATGAGGAGGGCTAGAAAAAGACGGATGATCCATTTGCGCATGGGTGGCTCCTGCGGAAGTATACGCAGGTGTGGGGGTGGTGGTTCGAGGTGTGTCTCCGCACCCGAAGTTTGGTGTTTTTATGGACGAAGAGCAAAAGCAACAGCAAGTGCAGAAGCGGGTCCTTCCCTCCGGCTGAAAAACGCCTACGGTCAGGATGACGGGTTTTTGTGGGGAGACTCGCATCTTGTTGTGTTGGCGAAAGGAAAACTGGGCTCTTATCGAGGCTCTGGTTATCCCACCCATGCGCGGTGCTGCTGCGCATGGATGGGGCACAGGGTTTTGTGGGGGTGCTGGGGAAGAACAAGAACAAAAGCAGAAGCGGGTCCTTCCCTCCGGCTGAAAAGCGCCTACGGTCAGGATGACGGTCTGCGGGGGGATTGGCTACGCTCAGGATGAGAACTATATCATAAATAACTAGAAATAAAGCAGATACTTTTCTATAATGTTCCATACAAAGTCTGCACAGCCACGAAGAATCAATGGCTTGCATGAGAAATCTGCACGGAAACTGCACAGAACGGAATAAAACGCAGGAGGCGGACATGGCGTTTGTTACCGAGAAAGAGGAGCTGAAACCGGGCCTGATTCTCTTCCGGCGCGGCGACGTAGACCACCGGATGTGGTATTGCCGCATGAAGATGCCGAAGGCCGACCGCTACAAGACGGTTTCGCTCAAAACAACTGATAGAGAAGCGGCGCGGGAACGCGCCTTCGATCAAGACGCAGACGTTCGATTCCGCATCAAGCATGACGTTCCTGTATTCAACCGCCCTTTCCGCGATGTGGCGCACGAGTATCTGTTGACGCAGGAGGCGCGGGCGAAGCGCGGCGAGATCAGCGCCGCACGTCCCAAGAAACTCCGCGCTGTCATCGAAGGGACGTTAGATAGGTACGCCGGTTCCACGCAGGTACACCTTATCGGTGACGAGCGTTGGGGCGGCTATCCGGCATGGCGGCGGGAGAACGGCGCGGGACGCCACCGGCGCAATGGCGTTCGGGAAATCACAGCCGCAGCAGCTCAGACCTTCGCGGACCATGAAGCCGAGCGCCGCACCAAGGTTCAGCAAACCTTGGGCATCAGGGTTTTGAAGCCGATTGAAGTGAAACCTTCCGATGAACGGGTGGTCCCTTTCATCAGTGATTCCACCATTCGCTTCGAGATGTCCATCTTCGGAGCGGTGATGAACTACGCCGTCAAGAAGCGTTATGTTCCTGCAAGCCAGCGTTTCGACGAGCGCCCGAAGCTCAAGACCATGAGGCGGGATGAGTTCACGCTGGAGGAATACCGCAAGCTCCACACTGTAGGCCGCAAGTGGATTGGTGAGGCCGACAAGCCTTCGAGCGTCTGGTATCGCACTGTCACCTACAACATGATTCTGATTGCCTGCAACACCGGCATGAGGCCAGCGGAGATGAAGAATCTCCGCTGGAGGGACATTATGCCTGCAAAGGACCGTGAGGGCCGCGAGATCATTGTGTTGTTCGTGCAGGGCAAGGGCAAATCGCGCAAGCTGGTTGCGCCTAAGAGCGTGGGAGAGTATTTAGAACGCATCCGCGCCATCTCTAAAGCCACGGAACAGGACGACAGAGTATTTACCAGCATCACAGGCAAGCCCGCAAAAACTCTTTACAGCAGTCTGATTGCCGCTCTTCTGAACGAAGCGAATCTGCGCGAAGGCACGCAGGGCGTTCCGCGTTCGACCTATTGCTTCCGGCACACCTATGCCACGCTTCGCTTGCAGGAAGGTGTAGACGTGTACTTCCTTGCCGAGCAGATGGGAACCTCCGTCCACATGATTGAAAGCCACTACGGACACGTGAACACCATCAAGCACGCCGACCGCGTGTTGCAGGGAATGGCGGGATGGGAGTTGCCGCAAGCAGACGGTACCAGGGCCAAGGCGTCCAAAGCGGCAGAGACACACGATAAAGACAAACGAGGTCAGCGCCACAGGCCGCGCTGACCCTAAACCTCCCGCAGCCGTCTTTGGCCGGAGCCGTGGCGGAGGCTGGCGTAGGGAGTTCGATATTCAAATCCCTCTTCGGATATTGGTTCTGATTTGCCGCAGCCCCGCCGGGGCGTTCTTAGCGGCAAATCTTCGCGCACGAGCCGCCGCTGGCGGCTGTTCTTAGTGCAGCCCAGAATGAAAAGTTAGCTAGTTCGCTTTAGCAAGAACGGCAGCTTGCGCTTCCAGAATCAGAGCATAAAAGGTTAGCGTTCCCCAAATAGTGACTTTGTACGCGACCAGTTCAGGGGCATCATGTGCCGCAACACGAATCACTCTAAATCCCGGCCCCACACGCACATCTTTTGCGGCGTAGCTTCGAAAGGCTCGCACGAGATCATCTGGTAAGTCATGATCGTGTACAAAATATATCTGAATATCAAACGGCTCTTCTATAACTCTGTGTGCCAAGACGTATTCGCATCCGCGCACGATCTTATAAGCGACCTGATGAAGAAGGTCAGCAGGAATTTTGATTTGAGGAAGATCTTCATCTTTGAATCCAGCGTGCGATCCCAAACCCGGCAGAGTGTGAGCACCAGCTTCTGGATCATGAGGAGTGATCGCGGCCATCAGACCGAGCTTTTGCCTCCGCCTATGTTCTGCCTCCTCCTCGCTTAGCCCTTCGACGCCGACTCCCAGCGAGCGCATAACCCTTGAAGATAGTCCAGCGGCTTCAGCTATCCGAGGATCGACACAGAGTATGAGGCGGCTGAATACCTTTTTTTCAATCGAGCCGAGCCGGTTGTTGCACGCGCCACAACTCGGTGCGGTCCACCGTTGAATTTCCTCCGGCGTCGTTTCTGGATACCATGAGGCTGGAAACACATGATCCTTGGTGGTTTCATCTACGGCTGCACCGCAATGTATGCATCGAAGTGAAACGCTTTCTGCCATCAGCACACCTCAGTTTTTAAGGCACTTTCCAGTTGAGAAGTCTTCACGAGAACCATCGACCCGCATGATGTAGAAACACTGCGTTCCCCCCTTTGCGTTCTCGATTGTGAAGTGCTTGACGCCCGCGCCGATCTTCTCCGCCGCACGCTCGTGTTTCTTCAAAAGCTCGATCAGAAACTCATGGTCGTCGCCTGTAATTGGCGCTTTCAGCGGGTGCCGATGGAGAATCGCTTTGATGAACTCCTCGGCAGCCCCTTTGGTGGCGAAGGTGTGCGATCCTACGGTCTGTGGCTTCGGCATTGTTGCAGTTTCCTCTCTTTGATGAATTGGTCCGAATGATAACTGTACAGACTTGCAGCAACCATCACCGCAAATCTCATTCGAAATTTGCTAAAGGTCATGTGCGATGCGAGATGGCCGCAAGTGGAGCCACACTCCTCTGGTCGTCCTGTCAGATCGTAGGCGACGGCACGAGGCGTATGAGGGTCTCGACGTAGACTTCGTTTTCAACGTCACCCATTTATGCTTCACAGCGGATACGGAACGCCCAGCCTTAACGGCATTCCGCGTCTCCGGGGAATGCCGTTAAGAAGAATTCTTCTTTTTTATTGAAGTTCCCTTTTCAGATGCTTGTTTCTTCTTCGCCCTAGCATTTTCCCATCTTTTGTTCGCAGCCTTCCGCGCCAGTTCCTTCCTCTCTTCCGGCGTGAGTGAATTCATGCGCGATTTCCCGCCCTTCGGGCCGCCTTTTTTGCCGCCCCGTTTTCCCATTTCACGCATAACACGAGAGATCGTATCTTCTTTCACTTCAATAGTTTACAGCCAAGAAAACGGTTGAAGTGAATTTTCCATTTGCATGCTAGAAGCGCTTGTAGTAAAAGGTGTTATGCTAGAAGCGGTTCTAGCATAGGAGCCGTATGACACTCCAGAATCAGACTCAGCAGCTTCGAATGGGCGGGGACTACCGCAATCACTTGCTGATACAGATTGAACTGCTGCGCTGCGTCATTTCCCACGAAGAACTGAGCAAGAGACTGGGCGATGTAACGGAGCGCTGCCTGGCAAGGTATGTCGCTGGCAAGACGCATCTGCGGGAAGACGAGTTCGGGAAGATCGCCAAAGCTCTCACCATTGATGCACGAATGCTCGCGCAGGCATGGGCCGCGTCCCTCGGTCTCCGTCTGCCAGATAAAGATGCTGTGAGTTGGATGGTAGATCGAGCTTACCGCCACTGGAGGCGACACTCGCGCCTCGTTGCGCGCCGGGTTCCGCCGAGTCCGTCTCCCATGACGGTTATTCGGGGCAAGTACGCAGACCGGCTCCCTAGGCAGACACCGCCTCTGTGGTTCAACTCATTCCACAACAAAAAGCCCACATACGAGGGTCGTCAAAGATTCGTCCGTGCCTACGAAATGTTGGTCGAGTTCGTCCATGCACACCAGTCACAGCGCTATGTCGGAGCAATGCACGGCCTCAGCGGAATACGTGCGGCGCAATTAATGCGGCGCGCCACCTACACCTGGGCCGAGAGCGAAGGTATCGACCTGATCTATGACAAGTCAGTGCCTTTCAAGAACGACCGCAAACTCGTAAAAAACCTCTACGCAGGTTTAAGGTTTCTCGCGCAACAGCAGTTCGACGCGCTTACTTCTCAGGTTGACAGGGATAGATGCAATGAAAAAACAACCAGATGATGCCGCGTTAGAACGCTACTCGCAAGAGCATGGCCGTTGTCTTGGCGTGGTCGCCCGCGAGCTACGAACTGAAAAGGGCTTGACTCAATACGCAGTCGCAAAGAGGGCGAAGGTTTCCCTGCTCTGGGTGCAAAGGCTGGAGGATAACCAGCTCAACACGAACTATTCCATAGGCAGGCTCTATCAGGTTGCCTGCGCACTGGGAGTAGAGCTTTACGAGTTGTATAAGCGCGCGGATGAAATGGCGGGTCCGGCTCCTTGGCTATGCCGGAAGAAGATTCGGAAGGACAACCAAAGTGGCACTGCTGACTAGGGAAAAATTTTACAAACGACTCGGCCAAGCACTAAGGAATGCGCGGGAAAAGCGCGGTCTTTCCCGCGCACAATTGACCGAACAGTTGAAACAAAACCCCATCGACCCTGAACGGTACTTGCGTCAGGTTGCCGCACTCAGCGTGATAGCAGGACACATTCGGCGGCAAAAGGGTCTGTCTCGTAAGCAGGTAGCCGAACGCGCCAATCTTCCGGTCGAGTTTGTACGCGACATGGAAGCCGCAAAAATCTGGAACCCGGAAACCTACTCAATTTATTGCCTTGCCTATGGCCTGCGAACCGCTTATTCAACCTTTGAAAAGAGAGTCGATGCGCTATCCCGCACAAAGTTGGATGAGCGCGACAGGCCGGTTCGCCGGAAGAAAAAACATACCTCGCTTCCACAATCACATCCGCCTCTTCTCTTAGAGCCGGATAGCACCGAAGAGGAGAAGCCGTGAGCGTAAAAACGAACAACCAAGAATCGGAGTGGAGACAGGTCCAGGTCGTCATCGAGGAGGCCGCTGGCAAACGCATCCGTCAGTTGGTTATCCAGGGGCCGCCTGATCCCGATATGAATGATTTCGCCGTGTGCGTTTCGTTTGACGATGACACGATGATTTCCATCGAGCTTTCACTCCTGCTGCGATTCGGCATTTTCTACGACAGAACCGTTGACGGCGAACTGCAATCACTTAAGGAATACCCAAAACGAGTGCTGGAATGAAGACTGCGGTTGCAATCTCTAATAGCCGGAAAGAGAAAGCCCGAAGGAAGGAATGATGAGTAAAGCGCGAAAACAGACGATTCTCTTTGACAGGCGCGGCGGAGTTCTCTTCTATCGGGGAGCCTCTGGGAAAACAGTGGATCATATCCGGCTCTCGCAAGCAGATCACACGATCCTTGTGGTCGTGGCATTCACTGATGACACCGAGTGGTCCGTCACCCTCAATTCCATTCCGGTAGCGGCGGTCTCTCTCTGTGCCCCTGGCGACGGAGAGCTTGGCGATTTGGAGCCTATCGCCGAAAGTGGGCACATTCTGCTGCCCGAGTCCGGCCATATCCGATGGAGCCAAATCAAGCAGCCTCCCAAGCAACGGAAGACCCGCAAGCGAGTCGTGTAGAGTCCGTCGTTGATTGGTGTGGAGGCGAAGATGGGCGGCTCCGGGGAGATCGCCCAGGGCACCGACGGCTCATGACTTCCCAGGTCTGCTAGAAGCCGTCGGTGCTACCCAAATTTGGATCGATTTGCTAGACCGTGGTGGGAGAAAAATAGCGCTTCCGCAACCAGAAGGCGACGTTCACAAGACCTATCAGCGCCGGAACTTCCACCAAAGGACCGATCACGCCGACGAAAGCCTCGCCCGAATTCAGCCCGAAGACCGCCACGGCAACTGCAATCGCCAGCTCAAAATTATTGCCCGCCGCAGTGAACGAGAGTGTTGCTGTCTGCGCATAGTCAGCGCCGAGTTTACGGCCCATCCAGAAGCTGACGAGAAACATGACTAGGAAGTAGATCACCAGCGGCACCGCGATCTTCACAACATCGAGAGGCAGTTTTACGATCAGGTCCCCTTTGAGGCTGAACATCACTAGGATGGTGAAGAGCAGAGCCACGAGGGTAAAGGGGCTGATGCGTGGGATGAATTGGGTCCGATACCACTCTTCCCCCTTGGCGCGGACGAGCGCGAAGCGTGTCAGCATACCGGCCAGGAACGGAATCCCAAGATAGATGAAGACGCTGTGAGCGATTTGACCAATTCTGATGTTTACGACAGAGCCTTGGAAGCCGAACCATGTCGGCAGGATCGTGATGAAGACCCACGCATAGAGGCTGTAGAAGACCACCTGAAAGACACTATTGAGCGCCACCAGTCCCGCAACATAGTCGGTGTCCCCTTCGGCAAGCTCGTTCCAGACCAGCACCATCGCAATACAACGCGCAATCCCGATCAGGATTAAGCCGCGCAAATAGGCAGGCTCTCCGCGCAGGAAGATTAGCGCCAGGGCGAACATCAGCAGCGGGCCGATGACCCAATTTTGGACTAGCGAAAGCCCGAGCACGCGACGATTGCGGAAGACCTCTCCGAGCTTTTCGTAGCGAACCTTCGCCAGTGGCGGATACATCATGATGATGAGTCCGATAGCAATGGGGATATTCGTCGTTCCCGACTGAAAACTGTTCACGAAAGCGGCAGAGCCGGGAATAAAATGTCCGACGGCAACGCCGATTGCCATTGCAAGGAATATCCAGAGAGTCAGGAAGCGGTCCAGAAACGACAGCTTCTTTCGCTGCGCTGGAGTACACGTACGGCCTTGCGTCACGGAAGAGGCCATATCTAGCAAGCCTCGCAGCACGGCTCCGTGACAACGGAGGGTAGCGGAGCACCTTCGAGTGCGGGGTACTTTGATGGGGAGCAGCAAACCTTCGTCAGACGCGCTCTGTCCGCCTGCATAGCCTTGTCTTCTTTCAGCCAATCGAGGGTTTGCCGGAGGATTTGGGTTGCCCCGATATGCGGCGGCATGACGACGCGGTAGTGCATCCACTTGCTCTCGCGCCGCGCCGAGACGATGCCAGCGTTCCGCAAATATGCCAGATGCCGGGAGATTTTCGGCTGCGGGCCGCCCAGGATTTCTACGAAGTAACAGACGCAAACCTCTTGCTCTCCCATGAGGTTAAGCAGCCGGAGACGGGTGTTATCCCCTAGAGCTTGAAAGAACTGCTGCATGTCGAATTGCCGTGTCCGTGGTGCCATGAATTATGTATACGCCTTGACGAATGTGATTGCAATAGATATATTCACCTTGGCGAATGTATGCCGAGGTGAGCGCATGGCAAGAGAGATTCTTGAGTCCGTCCGGTCGAAGTACGGCGCAGTCGCGCAGAGCACGCTATCAACCAACGATCAAGGCGTGAAGGCCGTTGCCGAAGCGTTTGGTTATTCACCGGAGGAACTGACCTCCATTCCCGCAGAGGCCAATATGGGCTTGTCTTGCGGTAATCCCACGGCGACAGCGCACATCCGGCTCGGTGAGGTTGTAGTGGACCTCGGCTCCGGTGGCGGCCTGGATGTCTTTCTGGCGTCGAAGATGGTCGGACCGGAGGGACGAGCCGTCGGCATCGACATGACTCCGGCCATGATCGAGCGGGCCAAGGCAAACGCAGCAGCGGGCGGGTATACCAACGTCGAGTTCTATCAGTCCACCATCGACCGCATTCCGCTCCCGGATGCTTCGGTGGATTGCGTCATCTCGAACTGCGTCCTCAACCTCGCGCCCGATAAGCCTGCCGTCTTCCGCGAGATCGCCCGCGTACTCAAGCCTGGTGGCCGAGTCGCTGTGAGTGACATTGCTTTAAAGGGCGAGCTGCCCGAAGCTGTCGCCAGTAGCATGGCAGCCTATGTAGGCTGTATCGCTGGCGCAATCAGGATCGAAGATTACCGCGCAGGTCTTGTTGCCGCTGGATTCGAGCACGTTGAGATCGTAGACAGCGGTGCTGATTTGAACGCTTATGCCAAAGTCGAAAATCAATCAGGTTGCTGCTCTCCGGCGATGGATGGAGAGTCCTGTTGTGCGCCTGCGCCGGATACGGCGACCCTGCACACGGAACTGACCGAGCTTCTAGCGAAGCATGACATCAACGCCGCCGCCGCAAGCGTAAAGGTCTACGCCATCAAGGCGAAATCCTCCTCATCAACCCCGTGCTGCGGCCCGGCCTGCTGCGCGTAGGGGGAACGATGCCACACTACAACATTTTGTTCCTATGCACCGGCAACTCTGCGCGCTCGATCATGGCCGAGGCCATTATGAACCGCAAGGGCGCACCAAACTTCACCGCTTATAGTGCCGGAAGCCATCCGTCAGGCAAAGTACGGCTGGAGGCGCTTCGGTTGATCGAAGCCGCCAGCTTGAGCACCGCAGGTCTGCACAGCAAGTCTTGGGATGAGTTCGCCAAACCGGACGCGCCGGTCATGAACTTCGTTTTTACCGTCTGCGACAATGCCGCGAATGAAGTCTGCCCGGTATGGCCGGGACAGCCGATCACCGCGCATTGGGGTGTTCCTGACCCGGCAGCCGCAACGGGAACGCCGCTAGAGATCGACCGGGCGTTCTCACAAGCCTTCTCCATCTTGGATAGACGCATCACCCTCATGTTGTCACTTCCGCTCGCCAGTCTGGACTCACTGGCTCTCAAAAGCGAATTGGACAATATCGGAAAGAAGTAACAGGAGGCTTCATGCTCAAGGTCATATTCGCGTGTGTTCACAATGCCGGGCGTTCCCAGATGGCGGCGGCATTCTTCAATCGGCTTGCGGACCCACAGAAGGCAACGGCCGTATCATCGGGCACAGAGCCTGGCGTGCGTGTCCACCCCGAAGTGCTGGCCGTCATGCAGGAGGTCGGAATCGACCTGAGCGATGCCAAGCCTCAGAAACTCACGGAAGAGCTGGCAAAGGATGCACAGCTTCTCATCACAATGGGGTGCGGGGATAAGTGTCCCTACGTCCCCGGTCTGCGGCGAGATGATTGGCCGCTTCGCGATCCGAAAGAATTGCCTCTGGAGGAGGTCAGGATGATACGCGACAGCGTTCGAGATAAGGTCCAGGCTCTCCTTGCAAGGGAGGGAGCATTTCCTTCGAGATGAGATGACCCCTCGCAGTCAAAAAACCGGCCTTGGCCCCTCGGGTGTTAGACACAACCGTATCTCGTCGTCCGATAAGGGGGCCTGGGTTCTTCGCCAACCTTCAGGCCCAAGAGTGAACTGCCAATCCGTCTTGCGCGATCCATAATGGCTTCGCTTTGCCTGTACGGACAAAGTATTTCCGATGCTGAGTGGATAGGGCGAGGCAAATTCGACTTGGAAGCTATCGGGCATCTCAACAACCAGAGTTGGAACCCCCTCGCTGCGCGGAACAGCAACCACCGCGCTAGGGAATGATCGGCTCGACGTCGATCTGGTAGCAGTTCCATTCATCGAATAGGCGACCTTTTCGATACGAATGTAGAGGCTATTGAGCGCCGTAGACTTGTCGCCGCCAACCTCTTCCGTTTTGTATTCGCATATCTCCTGGGATCGCTCGGAAACCTTGCCATCAGGCGTATCGGCGTGAACATTCAGACCCTTAATAGAAATCCACCAACGAACATTAGGGTGACTTGCGAGTATCTGCTCTAGGTAATCTCCGGGATTACCAAAGAAGGTATGACCGCGAGAAGCACGCTGTTCCCCGAACTTGGCACTGATGGAATCAATCGGGATCGGCTGATTGCTATGCCTCGCAATCTCTTCGATCAGCTCCCGCACTGTATGGGATGCCGCAACTGAATGCGAAATGGAATTCTCTGCGATGAGATCGTTATAGAGTTCTTCACCACCACTGTGGATCGTTTCTTCGTGACTGAAACTCTCGGCCTGTGGAACAAAGAAGCTCTTTCTTGGTTTCAGCTCCGGTAAAGCGGGCATCTGACGAGGAGGCATCGATCTCAAATCGCCAAGTGCCGGTCGAATGATCTTGGGCTGATTAGTCAATCTCCGGTAAAGATCGTCATATTGCTTGGAAAGATGGTAATGCGTCGCGCCCTGCAATGGGGTAGGGATGAACTTCGTATCTTGCCCATCAAAAATGATGGGCAGGAATTTCGTGTTACTCCCCTGTGCGTTGTAGAGTTCCTGGGTAATGATATGTCCCTCCCAAGTTCCTCCCAATCCCTTACCATGTTCCTCTTCACCGCGAAAACGACGAAGATAGATACTCGTGCAGGCCACGAGAACGAAATCAGCCTCTCGAACCTGTCTATCGCACCATCGCGGCCATCCCTCGGGCGGCGATTCTTCATACAGGTCGATATGACAATCTACGCCGTGAGCGCGAAGCTTGTCGGATAGTTCTAGGACGCGGTTGCTGTGCGCCTCAGAATCGTGGCTGTAGCTTATAAACACCTTTGGCGGTCTTGACTTCTCCTCGGAAGTGCCTGGTGGTTGAGTCTCGCTTGGTTGCTCTAAAGTATGATTTGCTTCGTCGGTATCTTCGGGAGCGACATACGTCTCCCAGCTAGACGCTCTGCGCGCGTACTGAGCGCGCTCAATCATGTCTTGCGTAGGAGGCGGATCATAGATACCGGGATCAGGATCGTCATAAATCCCTAGCCAGTCGAGAGCTTCTTCCAAGAGAATCCGCTCGTCTTGCGCCACCTCGTCCTCTGGAGTCATAGAGAAACTGACGCCGCCAGACGCCAGGGCATATTGCTTGCAAAAAAGCTGGAGGAGAACCTTCGCTCGGTCTACCCCTGCGACCTTGTAGAACACCGTATCGCAGCCAAGCCGCGCAGATGTATACAGATAAAAAACTCTAGCCATTTGATCCCTCAGAAAATGGCGCAGCAACCGACGAGGTGTAAGCCAGAACGCGGTCAATCAATGCGATGCGCATTTCGGTGTTTGCTCTTTGCAACGCGGGATTCAGATGCTCCCCAAAATTGATCTGTAATGGCATTGCATCCATGATCGGACCGAGTAGCGCACATACCCGTCCATCAACCTTGTACGGTCCCATCAAGGCTGCCTGAAGAAGTTCACAGTGCGCTCGCGCGGCCTCTCGGTTTTCATCCTCCGTGGGGCCGTCACCTTGATCCAGTCCATGCGCTAGGGCCTTCTGCAAGCAAAGTTTCAGCGCCTCCAAGTTTGCGACGATTCGCTCTGGCTCTTGGACATGAGCAAAATTTTCCCGAAGAGACTGCGCTAGTCTCACCTGCTGCTCCTGCTGGGATTTCTGTTGCTCCGGCGTCAGCGGGACCGTGATGATCGTCGTTCCGGGTGGAATTTGAGTCCACGGCTCCACGATCTTGTCTAACCCTGTATCCAGCGCATGACCGACCCACTCCTCGATGTAGTCGCGACGGAACTGGACAACCGTCCGTCCAAATTCCTTCAGTCGGTTGCCGAACTCCTCGCCTTGGAGTCCTGTATCGGAACAGGCTAAAAATTGCGCCTCGAATTGGGCCGTAAAGAGCCGAACCTTCTGGTCGATGGAGTTGATTTTGTTCTGATCCTCAAAGTAGAGGCCATTGTCTTTCAGGACCGCTACACTGATCGGAGCCTTTACATAATTCGAGGTTTGTTCCGCCAGCCACATCAGATACAGTCCTAGAAATACTCCTTGGGAGATCGGCATTCCGGCACGGAAAAAGTTTCGTGCGGCATACTCGTACCGCTCATCCTCAACCCCGACGAGTGCGTACTCGGTGACTTCGATTGGATCGCCGGTAATCGTCTTCCAGAGACGGCACTTCTTGTCCTTTTCGGAATAGCCGCCAAGCAAAAATCTGAATTTGTCGTCAATCTTAGGGATCTTTACCTTTTTCTCTTTGGCAAAGGCCATTAGTTCGTCTTTGAAGATTTGTATCGCGGAATCCAACTCTGAGATTTCTGATTTCTGGTATTTCTGGCTGAATCTGCCTACGAATGCGTCGATCAAATCTCCGTCGCCACTTCCAGCGATCGCCATCGGCACCTTACCCACTGCGATCGGAACCAGCTTTTGCCGAGTAACACGCTGGTCGTAGCCGTCCCTAGTCACAGTTTCTTGCGAATCAGCGCAAATGACATATCCGTCTGTACACTTAAACCCTGCAATAAGAGTCATGGGGATTCCCCGCCTCAATAGGAAGCATAGCAAGCCGGATGATTGAGGGCGGATGTTTCCGCCCTGGTTCCAGCCCCCGATGATGCCGGCGTCTTCCACCACCCACCTCAGCGGGTCCGGTTCCTTCCCCGCAACGCCCCTCCCTAAAGCCATGCGGAAGAGTTCTTAAATTTCTTCTTTTATCAAGTACCCCCGCTTCATGCGGCTTTGTGGCAGAGCCGGTCGGAACCCGTCAAGGGTCTTCGCTGACGCTCGATAAACGGCAAAGAACGCCGCCCTTGACCGAACCCGCCTCGCCTCTGCCCGCCGCACAAGACATGAAGCGGGGGCACTCAACAAAAGAAATTTGGTTGAGAGCGAAAGGCGAAATGCCCTCCTTCAGAATCTCGCCCCACGCGGGCAGCACAGGAGAGCAAAACATCATGGCATACCGCAACCATCGCAACGCAGCCAGCAGGCCGAGCATCTATCAGACCGTTACCGACCGCATCATTTCCAGCCTCAAAGCAGACGTGATTCCGTGGGAAAGGCCGTGGAAGTCGCCGCGTTACACTGGCGGCCCGTTCCCGCGCAACTTCTATACCGGCAAGTCCTACCGGGGCATCAATGTTCTGTTGCTTTGGTCGAGTAAATACAGCTCTCCATTCTGGCTTACCTTCAAGCAGGCCCAGGCATTGAAAGGTACGGTTCGCAAAGGCGAACACGGAACGCAGATTATCTTTTACAAGCAGCTTCCCGAACACGCTACAAAAGATGAGAAAGGCACATGCGAGGATGAGCGCGTGCCGTTCGTTCTCTGCCAATACACGGTTTTCAACGCGGAGCAGTGCGACGGTCTCACGTTGCCTGAAATCTCGCAGCCTGCCATTGCACCGGAGATCGACGAAGACGAACTTTGCGAAAGCATCGTTACCGGATGGGAGAGCCGTCCTGCGCTCTATCTCAACAGCCCCACCGAGTACCGCGCTTACTATCGGCCAAGCACCGATTCCGTCCACATGCCAGCGCGGAGCCGCTTTGTGGATGCGCCGCACTATTACAGCACTCTGTTTCACGAACTGGTACACAGCACCGGCCACGAGAGCCGCTTGCACCGCACCTTTGGAGACCGCTTCGGAGATGAGCTTTACAGCAAAGAGGAACTGGTAGCGGAGATGGGCGCGGCCTTTCTTTGCGCTATCGCTGGCATTGCTAACGAGCACACAGACCGCAACACCACCGCATACATCCAGAACTGGATCGAAAAGCTGGAAGAGGATAACCGCCTCATCATTTATGCCGCCGCCAACGCGCAGAGAGCCGTGGACCTGATTCTTGGCAGGACGTTTGAGGAAGAGAAGGAGACGAGCGAAAACGCCGGGGATGCCGCTATCAGCGGCATCCCCGCAGCCATTGCGATGAATATCTCTCAGCCGGTCTACGGCCTTGCTCATCTCTGAGTCATGGCCTGATGCCTTTATCCGACTCTCAGATATTCCGAAGGGGTGACAATGCGCGTTCCCTTGTATGCCGCGAGAATCAGTAAATCCTTGTCCCCTGCAACCAGCAAATCCGCTTTCGCAAGGGCGGCGCACTCCAGAAACATATCGTCGTTGGGATCACGGCAGACCTTTACCGCGCCTCGAATCTTTACACGGACGCCGCGCGCCAGAATCGCTTGCAGCGCCGATGTTGCCCGGTGTTGCCCCCAGGAGAACTTTTCCGTCAGAACGCGCACGATCTCTGCGTCAATCTCATCACAGGTTGCAATCACGTCTTCGCTCATTGCTTTTTCAAGCGCAAGCGTCGGCGTGCCGCGACCTTTCGCAAACTGAAGCGCGGAAATCCAGACGTTGGTGTCGATCACGACGATCACCCGTTAGACCGTACCTTGCGACGGCGCGGCTTTTCTGCGCGCACCTCTCGGATGAGCTGGGGCACATCGGCCTCGGTGTAGCCCTTCGGATTGCGGCCTGCCGCATATTCGCCCAATTCATCCAGCGTCGTTCGCGCCTGCTGTGCGGAGTATGTGCGGAAGGCTTCGCGGAAAAGCTCGCTCATGGTGCGGCTGTCCCTCTGAGCCAGCGCCTCGGCCCTCTGCGCAAGCTCGGGCGGGAGGCTGATCGTGTACACCTTCGATTTCCTTGCAGTAGCAGTAGTCATACCTGAATATTACATTGTAATTGATTCCATTACAATGTGATGAGGACCGCCCAGCACGATGTTCGTGTCGCCCAGGCAGAACAAGCCGGGCATTCAGGCGTGCTCACCGTAAATCACTTCGCGCGAGGAGGTCTCGGTTCGCAATTAAGGAACATTCGTAAAAGGAATCGCATTCGCTACGGGAGGCATTGCCAAGAACTGTTACGCTTTTGCTAGGCGTCTCTTCTTCCATCATGCTGACTTCGGCAGCTCTACTTGCGGCGACTCCCTGTACCCAGGACCATGCGAACTACTGGCAAGAAGCTTTCGGGCCTGCGTTCGCTGCCAATTGGGCGCTTTTGCTGGCTGCTGTCGTCACGCTCATAGCGGTGGCTTGGCAGGCTCGCGAAACCCGGCGCGCGGCAAAGGCTTCCCAAGAGAGCGTCGCGGAGATCAAATCGCAAAGCGCCGTCTTGAAGCAGTCCGTGGATGCCGCAGAGAAAAATGCACAAGCTGCACAAGATGCAGCGACAGCCGCAAAAGCCAATACTGATGCATTGATCAACGCAGAAAGAGCATGGATTCTTGCGGACCTCGGTTGGTATGACGGTTCCGCTCCTCGAATCGCGGAGAAAACGCTTGACGGCGCCGAGCAAGCTCCGCTTCAAATCGCCACCGCCAACTTGAAGCTGACTTGCCGAAACGAGGGAAGAAGCCCGGCTTGGATAGATCGCGTCTATGGCCGGATCGACATCGCCGTTACGAGGGCTGACATTACAGATCACGACAAACTGGCTTGCGGAAACTACGGCCCAATGGAGCCAATCGGCGCAGGTCAGGAGAAGTGTCGCAGCCTTTTTCTCGAAAGTGACGGGGTGCTAAAAGGACAGGAGTTCTTCACCATTTACGTTGGGATTGAGTACCATGACATCTTCGGGGAGCGAAGGGAGACCATAGTGGGTTACAGTCTCGATTCCGAGGGCGCGCTCTATCGCCAGTACGGTTCGCCTAGTCGCAATAGAAACACATAAGTTGGCCGTGCCTGTAATCGCAGCCCTGGTAGCGGCAGCGGAATTTGTCGATCAGACTTGTGTGGCGCTAAGTACGTTGCTAACGAGAAAAAATCCCAAGAGACGGATTCAACCGTCATTCGATATTGGCTTTTTGGGAGTGTGTTATTCAGCGTAGTAAGTTATCTCACGATAGTATTCCTGATATGGCGTATACCCGAGACTCGGAATTGCAGCGAGCCACTGCTTATCATGTTTTCTCACCCAATTTCCATGTGCGGTGACCTCATAGGTGAACCGGTCGGCAGAGTATAACTTTCCTTGCCGGTACTCAAGGCACTCGGTCTCCCATCCTTGGGTGTTGTACTTCATCACCTGCCTGACACCCTCACCCGGATTTGACCATTCAATCTCATTGCCCATGTCGTCATACTTGGCCTCTGAGTAGCCGCGAGCGCCTTTGGTGCCATTTAGCTGCGTCTCGTCGAAATGTATCCTACCGCCATACATGTCCACCGCATCATGGACCGAAAACCCTTTGAAGTCCATGTCTTGTCCTGGCTTTCCTTGAGCGTCGAGACCGGCATACCGCTTTATCAAGCCGTCCTCTGAATATTCCCAAATAGACTTCCCTCCCACGGCCGTGCCATTAAAGTATCCTTCTTGCTCCAGCAATCGCCCTTGCTGATTGAATCCTTCAATAGAGGAGAGCAGCGGCGGCCCGTCTGTGTAGGTATTACTTGCAGCGTTATAGGAGTATGAAGAAATCCTTTCTTCAACGCGCTTCACTGGGCCGCGCAACCCCTCGTTTTCCAAATCAGAAACGGCCAATCTTCCGATGCTTGCGACAGATAGATCGTCTGGAGCGGTTGAGGTCGCGCCCTCGAGAAATCCAATCGGCACGGCGAAGTTCAGATTTTGCCCCTCAACCAGACTGGATACCGACACGCCGATAACCTCGCCAAGACGATTTACCACTGGGCCGCCGCTAGAGCCGGGAGAAATCGGCGCATCCATTTGAATCAGGCCCGCCTCTTTGCGCACTGCACTCACAATGCCCTTGGAAAAGGAAGCCTCAAGCCCTTCGGGATTGCCTGCCACAAGGATGTCGTCACCGATTACGGCTTCTTTCGGACTCGCGGAAAGGGGAATGCCCTTCGAGTCGGGTACATACAATACGCACAGATCGTGATTCAGCGAAAACGCATGCACGGCTGCAACTTTGTAGCTGACCCCGTCCGCTAGCGACTTGGCATAGGCCTGGGACGCACGCTTCATCACATGGAGGTTGGTCACGACAAGATGGGACGTGACGAAAAAGCCGCTGCCTTGGGCTGTCGGGTTCCCCTCCCGATCCTGTGTGATGATGATCACAAGTGATCTTTTGACGCGAGCCGCTATGTCGCCAGTAGTGATGGTAGGCCGTTGCTGACTGTTCCGCGTCGCCTGCGCCGTGCCCCGTGTTGGCAGGCAGCATGTCAGCAATAATAGAGCGGTAAAGCCTAAGCCAGTCCTTTGGGAATTCATTACTACGATTGTGGCATGTCAAAACCAGCCTGAGCAATTATCAGTTCAGGCGTCTTCCGAATGCCAATTTGGGCATGTGCTACTCTTCTAAACGCCGGTCCGAGAGACTTGGACAGCGGGAGTGTATCGAAATGCTACGAACTCAGCACGGGGATTTTAGATTCAAGGTCAAGGAAGGCATTGACAACGTCTGGATCGATGCGGAACCGCAGTCGGAGAGCGGTGCGATGCCCGGCGGAATCGCTGGAATGGGATTCACCCTGTACGTCAACGACCTTACAGAAGCAGAGAGAATCGCCGATTTTCTTAACCAGAATGTTCATCAGGTCTTTATCGTGACGAATGAGCCGAAAGGGCCTTTTTGACACTCCACGGATAGCTGGAATGTCAATCTTTTGTGAGGGTCGATTCCTGTAGCTGCCGAATCTGTTCTGGGCTATTCCGAAAAACTGGCCGAATCACGACGGAAGGAAGCAGGTGACGCAATGACATGGACTGCGGTTGAGTTTGAGAATTGGCGCAGTACGGTACCGGACCCGGAGAAGCGCAAGAGGGCTTGGAATGACCTGAGCAACGATCAGAAAAAAGAAGTGAAGGAACTGCGGACGTTCATCGGGTTTTGCCGGGCTGCGGGCTTGGATGTAGACCTGCGCACGATTGAAAACAGGACGCCACCGGAGCCTGACATCTACTGCGAGTTGTCGGGGCGCGGGCAGTTCTACGAACTGGGCGAACTCACGGACGAACGCATCCCGAGGAACGCGGCGGAGGCGCAACGTGCGGGCTCCGATATTCACGGCGGCAGTTATTCTCCCTTAGAGCCGCTGGGCCGAATGGTGTTCCAGAAGTGCGCAAAGCAGCCGACGCTGAACGGCATCCCTGCCGATATAGTGCTGCACTTCAGCGCGTCGCACATGGTTCCGTATCCTCCGATGCTCACCGCATTCCTGGCGGAGAACGGGGCGGCAATCAAGGCTGCGCTTACGGCCAGCGCATTCAGCCGGATTTGGTTTTACGATGAGTGGAGTGACAAGGTTCTCGCCGTCGTGGAACGTGATTAGCTGTCCGGCTGCCGATCGGGGACGGCAGGCAAGAAGGAAGCAGGGGGCTGCTCTCGGCGCGCTACAATCCTCTTTGCGCCAACCCAAGAGGAAACCGCTCAATGACGCTGTGGAAGATCAACTGCATGGAAGATCGATTCCCCGGTATGTGGCAACGCTGGTTTCGCAGCCAGTGCGTGGCCGTGGGATGGCATAGCGAATGGGGATTTCCGCTGAAAGGCCACATCCCCGCCGAGGAACACGCCGCCGCCTGGAGCCGCGCGCGGTCAAGCCTCCAGAAAATTAAAATTGGCGACCACATCATCGTGTCGCTGCGCGGCCATCGCGTCGGACGCCTCGGCGAAGTCACGGGAAAAGCCATCGAAGATGCCGACTGGAATCCACTCGTTCCGCGTACGAAAGACGAACCCGACGGAGAAATGGGCCGCCGCATCTTCGTCCGATGGGATTGACCACGGGGCCGGACAACCGCGACGAGATCGTACTACTGCCAGTAGAAGCTCGTTTCACGAGCGGCGAGCTGCGACCCACTATCGCCGAGATCAGCTCGGGTTCGCTCGACGGTCTCAAGACCGCGATGAACGACGAAACGAATTGGGAAAGCCTGTTCGCGCGCTTCGATTACGAAAAAGCCCTGTCCGGCTACATCGCCACCTACCCGCACCACCTTGAGGACGGCCTCACCGTCCACCCGACGCTCAAGGTGCGCGAGCTGACATTCCTGGACCGCACCCGCTCCGACGTTATCCTGCTCGACCGCAACGACAAGACCGTCATCGTCGAATGCAAGCAGGGACAGCCGAGCGTTGCCGCAATCAATCAACTGCGGCGTTATCTCGCGCACCTCAAGAAGGAGAAGGGTATCGTCGCGCGCGGCATTCTTGTGCATGGCGGCTCAAAGAAACTGCATGACGACGTAGTGAGCGCCGCCAATGCTAATCCCAAGATCGAGATCGTTCAGCACCGCCTCGCCGTCGATTTCGCGCGGTGCAACTAGGAACGCAATGGACGACATCGGCGAACTGGTAACCGACGCCCTTACTGATTTTCGGAAAGTCGCTGCGTTGGCCGACGCGGCGTTTATCGCCGATAGCATCACCGTCGAGATCATGCGCAATCCGCACCGGCAACCGAAGAGCCTGCCTACCGGGAAGATGGCCGTGTACGCCTTCTTCCTAAATGGCCAGGCGCTCAAGGTAGGAAAGGCGGGTCCCGGCAGCAATGCGCGCTATACCTCGCAGCATTACAACCCGAAAAGCGCGGGGAGTAATTTGGCACGGTCCATTCTGGCGAATCCGGCCAAAGTCAGCGTGCTCGGCATAGACGCATCGGGCATTGGCGACTGGATTAAGGGACACACGGACCGCGTCAATCTGCTCGCGCCCGCAAGCCTCGGCGACCCGATGTTGTCGCTTCTGGAGTCGTTTCTACATGCTCGCTGGAAGCCCGTCTTCGAAGGCAGGGAAGCGACAACTAGGTGTGTCGAGGGCCGAGTTCCGTGTCAGGACCGCGTTCCTAGAGCGGCGCTGCCTACGGCATCGGGTGTGAGGGATGACACGTCACCCCCAAATGGGATGCTGCGGGTAAACCGGCCTGAAATCCAAGTTAGCCGACGTGAACGCGCTTTGAATCAGCAATTTGGTAATACGCACATCCGGCGCGGCGGCAATGCGTTTACGCGCGTAAACGCGCGAGCACTCTACCGCGTGCGGCGTGTAAACGCTCTGATAGACAAGGGTTTTCGGCAATCGGTCGCTTGACGGCCAAAATCGCAGGGTGCAAGCTATTTTTGAGGCGGGCTTCCCCATGAGCGCTCCCCGCATCCCGGCCACGTTGCAGTCTCCAGCCTCGCCTAGTGGCGAAGCGCGTCCGGTTCTCCGTGCCAAAACCATTGCAACCAGGGTTACGCCGGAAGAGCTGGCCGAGGTAGAAACCGCCGCCGAAGGCGCGGGGAAAACCTTGGCCGAATGGCTGCGCGAGCTGGCCCTGAAGGCCGCGCGGCAACGTCCGGCAGACCCTGCCGAGCTGGTACTGGCCGAGGTCTCGGCACTGCGATACATGCTCCTGAATCTCTTTCACGCGACGGCACAGGCGAACGCCGAAGGCAAGCATCTGCTGCCCGATTCCGTGGTCAAAATCCGTGACCAGGCCAATGTGCGGAAGCTGGCGGACGCCCGCAAATTGCTCGCAGAGTTTCTGTCCCAGGAGGGACCAGACGGGGGCAAGCAGTGAGCCGCCCCATGCGTTTCCCAAGCCGGACGGGACGGCTATTCTGGTTCCTTTTCTGGCTTGCGGTTGGCCCGCTTGTCCTCATCTTCCCGGCGTCAGCTTGGCTTGCCTGGACACTCCAGCCGCTCCAAAAGGTCTACCTCACGACCTATGCCGCCAGTTCCGTAGGGGCTGGGATTCCACACAGCGAGATGACAATCCGATGGGTGATGAAGACCGCGCCCAAGCGGAAGCCGATTCCCGCCTCAACCGAGGATGTCATTGCTGGGCCGGACACGAAGCTGCCCGTCAACCTCTCGTCCGAGGCCATCGCGGAGGGTTGGCGCGGAGTGGCTTACAGCGCCCCGGAGAAAGTGCCCGCAGACCGTCTCGCCAAAGGATTGCGGGACTACGTTTATGACGGGATAAGCGTGTGGTGGCTGTTTGGCAGACCGATGCTCAACAGCCTTGCGGTACTGATGCTGCTCTATGTACTCCGTCTCCTGATGAAGCAGGGATTCGGGCGACGACGAGAGCAGGAGGAACGCCACGGACGCAGAACCAAAGGCCCGGAGCTGGCCTCGGTCTTCCGGTGGCGCGGCGCAAAGACAGACGGCGTCCGTTTCCATCTGCGCTTCGAAAATCCGCTTTTGCGGTGGCTGCCCTTCGGCCCGAGCTACCGGATTCCGAAGCGCCTCGAAGCGAGCCACATTCTAATGATGGGCGACACCGGCAGCGGGAAGTCGAACGCCATCCGGCAGCTACTTCGCCAGGTGCGAGAACGCGAAGAGAGCGCAATTGTCTACGACCCGGCGATGGACTTTGTGAGCGAGTTCTATTCGCCCGCGCGCGGCGATCTGATTCTCAATCCGCTAGACCAGCGTTGCCCGTATTGGGGGCTAGGCGACGAGATCGACCGCGACGAAACAGCCGCGACCATCGCCGCCGCGTTTCTGCCGGAAAAGGAATACGAGAAAGAGTTTTTCACCGATGGGCCGCGCCGGATACTGGCCCACTTGCTCAAGCGGCAGCCGCAGCCGAGGGACATTCTGAGCATGATGGCAGACCCCTCTCGAATTGAGTTTGCAGTGAAGGGGACGCCGCTGGCCGCGCTGGTCGATTCGGGAGCACCGGCACAGCGGGCGGGTGTGCTGGCGAGCTTAAACATGGTGGCTGACAGCTTAGAGCTGTTGCCGGAGTGGGAGCATACGAGGCCGACCTTTGCAACATCCGAGTGGTACGCCAGCCGTAGACGATGGGTGTTTCTAACGTCCACTCCTGCCTATCGTGCGAAGATTCTGCCGCTGCATTCCGTGTGGCTCGACTTATTTATCCTTCGCATGATGGGGTACTGCGAAGACCACGCGGCGAAGCCGGTATGGTTTGTGCTGGACGAATTGGCAAGCCTCAACAAGCTGCCGCAGCTCCACACCGCCGTCACGGAAAATCGCAAGTATGGCAATCCCGTTGTGGTGGGCTTTCAGGGTCGCAGCCAGCTTGAAAAACGCTACGGGCAGGATGCCGAGGCCATGCTTTCGCAGCCTGCAACCAAGCTGTTTTTCAAGACCACCGAACCACGCGCGGCCAAGTGGATTTCCGATGCCATTGGAGAGATCGAGGTCGAACGGTTGAAGGAATCGCGCAGCATGAGGCTGCTAGGCAGCAGGAAATCGTATGGGATGGAGATTGCGACCAAGCCTCTTGTCATGGCTTCGGAAATCTCCGGCCTCGAACCGTTACACGGATTCATCAAGCAGGAAAACAAAGTCGTTCCAGTTCATTTTCAGTTTGCAAGGAAACACGGCAGACAACCGGAGTTCATTGAGCGCAAGTTGCCGGAGATTGCGCCCAGGCCAGCATCAACGAGCACGCAGCCGACAGTTCAGGCAGAGGAACCTAAATCTTCGGCAGCGGTCCAGACTACGCTTCCACTTTTCGATGCGCCCTCTGATACGCCCACCGACGAATCCACCGACAAACCCAAAGAAGCGTTTGTGTGGGATGAGTCTAAGGGGATTGAGTGATTCGAAATGTGTTTCCTTGCAGCGATCTTTACGCGCGCGACCTCCAGTCTCTCTAGCGCAAAACATCTGGCTTCAGAACAGTCTCGCTCCATTTGCGAAAGGTAGTCGGGGTGTCGGCTGCGAGCGCCCGAGGTGCGGTGTTGTCCATACCTTCGTTTTTGGCCGTCATCATATCTGCGAGTCCTTGAGCGAATGCCTCGGACATACCTCGGCTAACCATCCTCGTCTTATAGGCATTGATGGACGTTTGCTCATAGCGAACAGGACGATCCAGAACATCCGACAGAATTTTTGCCATCTCGTTCGGAGAGATGTCCTCCGGACCGAGCACCGGCACGTCCGCCTGACCCGTCCATGTGATGTCCATCAGGAACTTTGCTGCCACCGCCGCGATATCCGACGTAGCAACCATTGGAGCTTTGAGATCAGGAAGGATAGGAAGGGAGAAGATACCCTTCTCCTTTATCGTCGGGGCCTGACGTAGCAGGTTGTCCATGAACGACGGCATCATAAGGGCGCGAAGTGCGACACCAGTGCCAGCGAGGACATCGTCTGCCTTGATATTGGCGGTTACCAGACCGGCATTCTTCTTCCAGCCGCGCCCGATACCTGAGATGGATACGACGCACTGAACGCCGCAATTTTTGATAGCAGCCGCCGCAGGCTTCGTGAAGTCGGCGTAGGCATCCTCGACGCGGTCCAGCTTCATGAACGGTTCTGGCGGTATAAGCCAGAAGAGCGCATCCGCGCCAGTTAGCGCCTTCTCGATGGTGGCCGCGTCGCCGTGCGAGCCCTGAATCACCTCAACATGCTGGCGAATCTCCTGCGGAATTCGAGCAGGGTCGCGTGCGATCACGCGAATGGGATCACTACCCTGAACAACGCGCTTCAAAACCTGATGGCCGATGTCTCCAGTAGGAGTGGTAATAACGATCAAGACAAATTCCTTTCGTTGCGAGCACGATTGCCGCCCATTACTGCAATGTAAAGACCAGCCGTGGCTTACCGGAGGCGTCCCAGTTTTCCGCGACGGTCGAGAGGGGGACGATTTTCGTGGGAAGGTAGAGCTCGCCATTAGCGGCGAGATCGAAGGTCCTGTGGACGCCTTCGAGGAGTTTCGACATAGGAACAGATTTGAGGCCACTGCCCATAAGTTGGATGGCCGAGGAGCGCAAGGCCGCGCCGGGTAGTTCGACCAGTTCGCGGCTGGCCTCCCCTACCTGGATAAAACGGACAGGATGCGCGTCTTCGATTGCCTTTGCAACCGCGACAATGATAGTGCGCGCACTGCTGCCCCAGAGATAATCGATCACGACATCCAGCCCATCAACAAAGACAGATGTAAGGGCCTCTTCAAAGTGGCGAATGCCTTCCGGGTTCTCCGAACGAAGATCGAAGGGTATAACCACATCCGCGCCGAGTGAGCGCAGGGCTTCGAGTTCCTGTGCATTGCGGCCTGTGGCGATCACCTTTCCTGCTCCAAGTTGTTTCGCAACCTGAACGGCAACGAGTCCGGCTGCCCCGGTGGCACCGTTGATAAGGACAGTTTCGCCAGCTTGTAAGTGTGCGCGCTCAACCATCGCAGCGAAGCAGGACATGCCGGGGTTTGCAAGGGCCGCTGCGGCTACATCATCGAGGTGGTCTGGCAGGGCGATGGTGCGGTCTGGGACGACAAGGGTCTGTTCCGCCATCGCTCCGAAGGGAGCTTCTGGCATCAAAAAATATACTCGACTACCGTCGGCGAGCGTTCCTACGCCGTCCACGCCCGGAACAAATGGATAGCGGTTGTTCGAACTGTAGTGCGAGCCAGCGGCGCGACCTCTCGTTATATTGGTCAGGGCGGCGGCTGTGATCGTGATGACTTCGAGGCCGTCTTGCCTCGTTGGACTTTGGAATTCGCCGAAGGTCGGCTTCGTACCAGCGGTGGTAACTATGGCTGCTTTCACAGGAGTACTCCTCTGCAAGTAGTCTAAGAAGAGCGTCAGCGCGACGTTTGACCGTGTATGCCAAAGAATGACCCGAGACTGCCAAATGTTTTGGAAAAGCTGGGCGTTGTTGCGTGGGAGCTGCCGCGAGCTGCAATTCGGCAGATGCCCGCTCACAGCCATGCAGAGGCGCAGCTATGTGGTTTAGATCAAGGGCTTGCGATCCTGGAGACAGAAGCGGGTGCGTGGGCCTGTCCGCCAGGACGGTGTGTATGGATTCCGGGGGGCATGGTGCATTCCTTGCGCTCTTGCGGCAAGATCAGCGGTTGGATGGTGCGTCTGGATACAAAGGGAAGATCCAACCTGCCTGTCGGGCCTGGCATTTTGGCGTTGTCACCGCTGCTGAAAGAAATTGTCGTGCGGATGATGACTTGGGTCGAGAATCCGGAGGCAAATGATATCCATCGGCGCTTAGTCGACGTATTGCATGACGAAATTTGTTCGGCATCACAGATGCAATTGCATCTGCCAATCCCTCGTGATCCGGCACTGAAACGTCTTGCGACGCGTATGGCAGGAGATTCTTCCGAGGTTAGTAAAGATTTAGCTGCACTGGCGCGGGAAGTCGGCCTGTCGGAGCGCTCATTGTTTCGGAACTTTCGGAAGGAAACCGGACTGAGCCCCGGGCAGTGGCGTCGGCAGATGCAGGTATTGCGCTCTCTTGAACTGCTGATCGAAGGGCGATCGGTAACGGAAACCGCTCTTGAGATTGGCTATGAGAGCGTCGGAGCGTTTATCCGAGCTTTTCGGCAGACCTTGGGAGTGACGCCCGCCAAGTATGTTCAGGGGCAGCGAAGTTCTTAGCTTTGGGAACGTCCTCCCCGTCATTCGCTATTGGCTTCGAGAAATCTAGTGTTTACTTACAGGCATAGAATTTCCTTATGCTGACGATTTCCAAGCCGCTCTCAGCTTCGCAGGTACGCACGTACCATGAGCGGGAGTTTGCGTCGGAGCGGCAGAACTATTGGAGCCGCGATCAGCAGGGACATAGCGAGTGGCAAGGAAAGCTGGCCGAGCAGTGGGGTTTATCCGGTTCAGTTGGCAATGAGCACTTTGCGCGTCTGACCGAAGGCCAGCATCCGCACACGGAAGCGCAGCTCGTTCGCCATCAGGTTTCCAAAACTTATGAGGGCAAATACGGTAAGGAAGTGACAAGCGTAGAGCATCGCGCCGGTTGGGATGCTACGTTTTCCGCGCCGAAGTCAGTTTCTCTCACCGCTCTTGTGGGTGGGGATGAACGTGTAAGAGAGGCACATCGGGAGAGCGTCCGCGTGGCGCTTAACGAGTTGGAGAAGTACACGCAGGCCCGCATCGGCAACGTCCATGTGCCGGAGACGACAGGAAAATTCGTCGCGGCGACCTTTGAGCACGATACCGCGCGGCCTGTGGATGGTTACGCCGCGCCGCAGCTCCACACCCATGCTGTGATCTTCAACGTCACCGAACGCGACAACGGACAAACCCGCGCCTTGCAGCCGCAGGAGCTATTCGCGTCGCAGCGCGTCGCTACCAGTTTGTACCGTTCTGAGCTGGCGATGCGATTACAGGGGTTGGGCTACGAGCTGGAGCGCGGCAAGCATGGGCAGCCGGAGATCAAGGGGTATACGAAAGAGTATCTGGAGGCCAGCAGCCCACGCCGCGAGCAGATCAAAGATCATCTCCGCGAGATGGGGATAGACGGGGCGGGAGCCGCGCAGGTTGCCGCGCACCGGACGCGGGACAGCAAGGAGCTACTATCGCCGGGAGAGGTATTAGAGAGGCATCGGAATCTAGCCGCGCAGTATGGACATCAGGCCGACCGGGTTGTAGCTGAAGCGCGTGAACGTGGACAGCGCCACGTTCACGAACCCGCGCTGAATCGGAGCACAGTGGCCGCGCAACAGGCCGTCACTTATGCCCGCGACCATCTCTTCGAGCGTTCCGCCGTGCTGGACCGCCGCGAACTTCTGGAAGCCGCGCTCAATCGCGGCATGGGGGAAACGACGTACGCCCATGTCCGGCAGGAGTTCGAGCAGCGGGCCGCGCGAGGCGAGTTTCGCACGGTCCATCATGCAGGCGCAGGACAGCAGTACACCACCGCTGCGATGCTTCGCATGGAGCGCGAGATCGTCGCACGGATGCAGGAAGGTAATCAGCGCGGGATGAGCGACCCGATGCTAGTGGATGCGCGTATCCGTATTGCGACGGAAGACCGCCACCCGGAGCTGAATACCTCGCAGTGTCAGGTGGTCAATGATGTTTTTCTCTCCCGCGAAAAGATAGTGGGTTTGGATGGCGTTGCTGGCGCGGGGAAGACAACGACGCTGGCCGTCATCCGTGAAGGCGCGGAGGCGCAAGGGTACAAGGTTGAAGGCTTCGCGCCCACGTCCCGCGCGGCGCAAAAGCTGGCCGATGCTGGTATGGAAACGTCCACGCTGCAAAAGCATCTTGCACGCGGCCAGCAGCCGGACACCGGAGAACGCCGCCTGTATGTGCTCGATGAATCCTCGCTTGCGTCCACCAAGCAGATGCACGAGTTTGTGAATCGCCTGCACCCCAATGACCGCGTGTTGCTGGTAGGCGACCGGAGACAGCATGAGGCAATCGAGGCCGGGCGTCCCTTCGCACAGCTTCAGGACGCGGGCATGAAGACAGTCAAGCTCGATGAGATCGTTCGCCAGAAAAACCCGGAGTTGAAACAAGTGGTCGAGCAGCTTGCGCGGGGCGAAGTGCGCGAGGCCGTGCAGGGCTTGGAGCGGCAGGGCCGCGTCCATGAGATTGCCGAGCGTGAGAATCGCATCACCGCCATAGCGAAGGAATACGCGAAGTCGCCGGAGGGTACGCTGGTTGTCTCGCCCGACAACCGCTCCCGCGTGGAGATTAACGAGCGTATCCGTGCAGAGATGCAGGAGCGCGGTTCAGTCAGCAAAGACGAACATCGCATCCAGGCGCTTGTACCGCGCCAAGACCTCACCGGGCCGGAGCGGACATGGGCAGCGAGGTACGAGTTCAATGATGTAGTGCGATATGCCCGCGCATCAAAAGAGACTGGCATGGAGCGCGGCGAATACGCGCGAGTCAAAAGTGTTGACGCTGACAAAAACCTGTTAACCGTGGTGCGAGCGGATGGCTCAGAGCTGACCTATGATCCACGTCGTCAGCAGGGTGTATCCGTCTATCGGGAAGAACCGCGCAGCTTCGCCGTAGGCGACCGCATCCAGTTCACCGCACCGGCCAATGACTTGAAGATTGCCAACCGCGAATTAGGGACGGTGGAAGCTATCGGGCAGGATGGGCAGATGCGCTTGAAGATGGACGGAGGCCGCGACATGCAGCTCGATCCGCGCGAGCATCCCCATCTCGATCACGGCTATGCGGTGACGAGCCACAGCAGCCAGGGACAGACCGCCGAGCGTGTATTGATTCACGTCGATACCGAACTGGCTGCAAAAGACCTGCTCAACAGCCGCATGGCTTATGTCGCCGTCTCCCGTGGCGCGGAGGACGCGCAGCTCTACACCAACGACCGTGAGAAGCTGCCGGAAGCATTAGGGCATGACGTATCGCACGAGAGCGCCCATGTGCCGACGATGAAGCCGGAGCAATCCATTAAGCCGCCGCAGCCGGAGATTGCGCCCGTCATCGAACACGGCTTCGGTATAGGACACAGCCTCTAACGTATCCGTCTGCTCTCAAACGAAATCACGGTAGCCGACCTCACGAGTACACGTAGCCGAAAGGATATGAGGATTGGTGCTCTCATACGCATTCGTTTCTGAGTCGTGTGCCGAAAGCATGGCGAGATAAGGCAGCCGGAACAGGGTCGTCTTCATCGCGTGCAGAATGTCGAGACTGACGTAGCTGAGGAGCGGCATGGGAATAGGAGTCATGGGAGGCTTCATCTCAAGCTCGCCAAGAATCTCGATTGCCTTGATATGTTTCAACCTGTCTTCCAACAGCAAATCGCAGAACTGACCAACGATGATGCGAGCCGCAGCGATTTTCTCCCGCTCCATTGCATCGGCATCTTTGGGATACTCTTCGCCTTCGGCTCCGTCGAGCCTCGCTTCGCTTTTCCATTTAGGCAGACAGAGTTTGACGGCGTGGACGAACAGCCAGTCGTAATCCTCATTGGCACCTTTCTGTCCGGTCAGAAGGCATTGCAGAAGGTCGAAGCCGATTTGAAAATGTGTCTGCCGTGCATAGCCGTGAGCCGGAATGTCGATGCGGATAGAGGTTTCGAGCCTGGCAAGATGTCTCTCGCCTTCGCTTCTGAATTCAATCAGGTCATTGCAGGTTTTGCCGCAAACGTCCGCCGCCATCTCCAGGTGCCACCGGCTCAGCCAGCGTATCGCTCCGCTGGCTCTTAGCTTTCCTAAGATCACTTCCGTGTCGTCCTTATAGTCCGCAACCGGGTCTTTTCCTAGCAGTGAGATGAGCAAATCCCAACGGATCATCTCTGTGCGTTTGTCTCGGACAAGCAAATTGTGCTGCTCTCTCTGTTGGGGGGTGAGATCAGTGGGGCCATCGCATCGGAAAGCGGGATCATCGAAGAACGGCTGAACATGCGTTAGAGAACGATGACCGTCTGTTTCGAGCAGACTGACGGGCTGCTTACATGCAGGGCAGCAGACTTTCAGCAAGCCGCAGTCGGCAGGCTCCAACCTGTTAGCATCGACATATTCTTTGATTGCGAGGCTATATCCGTAGTGCATGGCCCAATCCTCCGCATGGTGCCATGATGCTCCGGTTTGTACCCGAAGAGCAATGCGAAGGCTGCATAGGAGAGGGCATGCTCACTTGTTTGCAAGATGCCATGGAACGCAAATTGAGTGAAAATGCACAAAACCCCTGCACAGTTCCTACACAGCCAAAAACGGGCTATTTATCTCTCGATAAATCATTGGTTTCTAAGAATCTACTCACCCGGTCAGGATGACGGGCTCAAGTGGGAGTTTGAAAAAACGACTAGGGTCGGGATGACGGGCTGTGGTGGGTGAGTACGGGAGCGGGCGGAGATTTGTGGGTGCGGGCGGGGGCGGTTTGACGGGCGGGGCTGCGGACAATAGGTTGGAAGGAGCGTGAGGAAACTGAATGGCTTCTAAACATTGGATTGCGAGATTGGCAATTTTGGCCGCTTGTGGGCTGGCGGGTGCGCAGGATCTTAAGAGCTTTGAGCAGCGGATTACTACGAAGGTGCTGCCGAATGGGTTGACGCTGTTGATTTGTGAGCGGCCGGAGGCGCCGGTTTTCAGCTATGTGACGTTTGTGGATGCGGGCGATGTGAATGACCCATCGGGCGACAGCGGATTGGCGCATATGTTCGAGCACCTGGCGTTCAAGGGGACGACGGAGATTGGCACGAAGGATTATGCGGCGGAGAAGATTGCGCTCGAAAAAGTGGAGGCCGCTGACAATGCTTACGAGGCTGAGAAGCTGAATCCGCTGGGAGCGAATGCGGAAAAGCTGAAGGAGCTGGCGGCGAAGTTCAAGGCGGCGCAGGATGAGGCGCACCAGTATGTGATTCCGAACCAGTTTACGGAGGTGGCGGAGCGGAATGGCGCGACGGGATTGAATGCGGAGACGGGGCTGGACGAGACGATGTTCTTCTGGTCGATGCCGGAGAACAGGCTGGAGCTTTGGGCGTGGCTTGAGAGCGGGCGGCTGGCGGATGTGGTTCCGCGGGAGTTTTACAAAGAACGCGATGTGGTGATGGAAGAGCGGCGGATGCGGACGGATTCCGATCCGATTGGGCGGCTGCTGGAGCAGTTTCTGGCGACGGCTTATGTGGCGCATCCGTATGGGCGCAGCTCGATTGGCTGGCCCAGCGAAGTGAGCCAGATTACGGCTACTGAGGCGATGGAGTTTCATCGCAAGTACTATGTGGGGTCGAACCTCGTGGTGGCTGTGGTGGGAGATGTGAAGGCAGCGGAGGTGATGCCCGTGCTGGAGAAGTACTTCAGCCGCGTGCCTGCCGGGCCGAAGCCGGAAGATATGACTACGGTGGAGCCGAAGCAGTTTGCTGAGAAGACTGTTTCGATCAAGGAGCAGACGCAGCCGTTCTATATCGAGGGGTATCACAGGCCGAGCTATCGCGATCCCGATGACACGGTGTATGACGCGATTGCGGACATCATGTCGAATGGGCGTGTGTCGCGGCTGTATCGCAGCCTGGTGCGGGATCAGCAGATTGCGGCGGAGGCGCAGGGATTCAGTCCATATCCCGGCGACAAATATCCGGGACTGTTTGCGTTCTATGCGGTTCCGCTGCCGGGGCACTCGCCGGCGGAGATGCGGGATGCGATTCACAAAGAGATTGAGCGGCTGAAGACGACGGATGTGAGCGATGACGAACTGAAGATGTTCAAGACGCGGACGCGGGCTGATCTGCTGCGCGGGTTGGCTGACAACCAGGGACTGGCGAATGCGCTGGCTGAGTACCAGACGCGTTATGGCGACTGGCGAGAGCTGTTCACGCAACTGGAGAAGGTGGATAAGGTGACGAAGGCGGATATTCGGCGCGTGGCGAACCAGGTGTTTGTTTCGAGCAACCGGACGAGCGCGTGGATTGAGACGGAAGCGCCGAAAGGCGGTGGACAGTGAAGAGTGGACAGTGGACAGTGTTTGGCCGCGGCGCGGCGTTGCTTTTGAGTGTGATGTTTTCCGTTGTGGCGGCTGAAGCGCAGCAGGCGAAGCCGTGGGAGAAGATTCCTGTGCCGCCGTTGCGGGAGTTCAAGCCGCAGATGCCGAAGCGGGTGGAGCTGAAGAACGGCATTGTGATTTTTCTGCAGGAGGACCATGAGCTGCCGTTTGTGAACGGCTCGGTGCTGATTCCGGGTGGGTCGCGGGATGAGAGTGCGTCAAAGGTTGGCCTGGTGAGTCTGTATGGCGAGGCGTGGCGTACGAGCGGCACGGCAAAGATGAACGGCGATGCGATGGATGATTTTCTTGAGGCTCGCGCGGCGCATATCGAGACTACGGGCGGGGAGGATTCCACGGGATTGTCGTGGGATTCGCTGAAGGGCGATTCCGACCAGGTGTTTGCGATGGCGCTGGATCTGCTGTTGCATCCGAAGTTCAATGCCGAGAAGCTGCAACTGGCGCAGCAGCAGGCTGCGGCGGTGATTGTGCGGCGCAATGACGATGAGGCCGGCATTGCAGGGCGCGAGGCTACGAAGCTGGTGTATGGCAAGGAGAGTCCGTATGCGCGGCAGGCTGAGCTGGCGACGATTGGCGCGGTGAAGGTGGCTGATCTCGAGGCGTGGCATCGCGACACGGTGGGCGGAAAGCTGATTGTGGCGGTGAGTGGGGATTTCGATGCGGCGGCGATGGAGGCGAAGCTGCGCGCGGCGTTTGAGCCGCTGCCCGCGGTGAAGGCTGCAGCGCAAAGGCATGAGAGCTTCAGCGATCCGAAGCCTGCGGTCTACTTTGTGAACAAGGAAGATGTGAACCAGTCGAATGTACAGATTGTGGGGCTGGGTACGGATCGCCATAGTGCGGATGTGCCTACGCTTGCACTGATGAATGACATTCTGGGTGGGGGGTTTGCGAGCCGGTTGTTCCAGAAGATTCGTACGGAGCACGGATGGGCGTATGCGGTGGGCGGGGGTGTGGAGTTTGATTATGATCACCCCGGGCTGCTGGATGTGGAAGTGCTGACGCAGAGTGCGAATACGGTTCCTGCAACGCGATTGGCTGTGGATGAGATTGCCGGGCTGACGACGCAGCCGTTTACCGAGGAAGAACTGAAGCGCGCAAAGGATGACATTCTGAATGGCTTCCTGTTCCGGTATGACACGCGGGAGAAGGTGCTGGCGGAGCAGGTGCGGCTGGAATTTTTTGGCTACCCGCCGGATTATCTGGAGAAATATGAAGCGGCGATTCGCAAGGTGACCACTGCGGATTTGAGTGCGGCGGCGAAGAAGTATATTCATCCGGACAAGCTGGCTGTGCTGGTGGTGGGGAACAAAGAGCAGATTCAACCCGGGCTTGATGAGCTGAAGCTGGGCACGGTGCATACGTTGGATGTGACGATTCCGGGTGCGCCGAAGGGCGGGCTTGGGGATGGTGCTCAGCAGTGAGCGAGTTGCCTACAAAGCTTCCCTCAGGGGCTAAAGCCCCATCCAATTTTTGAGCCGTTTGTGGCACGGCTGAAGCCGTGCCCTTTCAAGGCAGGAACGAACCAGTAAGTTTGTGGCAGGGCTGAAGACGTGCCTATTCAAGACAGGAACGAAACAGTACGCAGGAGAACGATATGGGCGGCAAGGATCTGGCGATTGTGATTATGGCGGCGGGTAAGGGTACGCGGCTGAAATCGCGGCGGCCCAAGGTGCTGCATGAGATTGGCGGCAAGGCGCTGCTGTGCCATGTGATTCAGGCGGCGGGGCGGGTTGAGCAGGCTGCGGATATTTTTGTGGTGGTGGGACACCAGGCGGAGCGCGTGCGTGCGGCTGTGGCGGAGAACGGCGTGCAGTTTGTGGAGCAGGCTGAGCAGCGCGGGACGGGACATGCGATTCAGTGTGCGGCGGCGGCGATCCAGGATTACGACAATGTGCTGGTGCTTTCGGGCGATGTGCCGCTGATTCGCACGGAAACGCTGGAGAAGCTTTGGAAGTTTCATCACATTCAGCGCGCGGCGATGACGATTTTGACGGCTGCTCCGGAAGACCCGACGGGATATGGGCGGGTGATGCGGGCGGGGCCGGAGTCGGCGGAAGTGACGGCGATTGTGGAGCAGAAGGACCTGAAGGCGGAGCAGCATGGAGTACGGGAGATCAACTCCGGCATTTATGTCTTTCGCACGAAGCCGCTGCTGGAATATCTGAACCGGTTGACGACGAACAACAGTGCGGGCGAGCTGTACCTGACAGATATGGCGGCGATGCTGCGCGCGGCCGGCGAGCGCGTGGTGGCGATTGAAGCCGATGACGCCGCGGAGATTCTGGGCGCGAACACGATTGCCGAGCTGGTGGCGCTGGACCAGACGCTGCGCATGGCTACGGCGAAGCGGCTGATGGCGGAGGGCGTGACGATCTTTCGTCCGGAGACATGCGTGATTGACGCCGATGTGCAGATTGCGCCGGATACTGTTATTGAGCCGTTTGTGCAGCTGCTGGGCAAGACCACGATTGGGAGTGAGTGCCGGATTCGATCGTACTCTGTGCTGGAGAACTGCGTTCTGGGTGATGAGGTGCTGGTGCGGCAGAGCTGCGTGATGGTGGAGACGAAGGTGGCGAACGGAGCGCAGATTGGTCCGTTTTCGCGGTTGCGCGAGGGCACAGAGCTGGGCGAGAACGTGCATGTGGGCAACTTTGTGGAGACCAAGAAGGCAGTGCTGGGCAAGGGCACGAAGGCGAATCATCTTTCGTATCTTGGAGATGCGGAGATTGGCGAAAAGACGAACATTGGCGCCGGTGTGATTACGGCTAACTATGATGGAACGCGGAAGTCGAAGACAACGATTGGCAGCGGAGTGTTTGTGGGCAGCGACTCGATCCTGGTGGCGCCGATTTCGGTGGGTGATGGCGCATTGATTGGCGCGGGATCGACGATTACACGGGACGTGCCGGAGGACGCGCTGGCAGTGGGACGGGCGCGGCAGGTGACGAAGGAAGGCTGGGCTGCTTTGCGGCGGGGCCAGCGGGAAGTAGCGAAGGAGTAAACTATGATTCCATTATGGGAATAACTGGAGGACTTAAGAATCTTGAATCGCTGCTGATATAAATAAAGTCCTATACATCGGTAACGAAATAGTGTAAGAACGCATCAGTCTATCTAGTAACAATTTTATATGGGAGCCGTGTGGATCGGCTGATTCCTCGTGCGAGGAGAAAGTTTTGAAGATATTGGTCGATATACACAATGCCCAGCCCGCTTCCATGAGCCGATTTTTGACCGAAGGCGCATGAGGATGGAACCAGCAAGACGGCTTTACGCGTATCCAATAGAGGACGGCCTGGCAGAAGGACGGCCTGGGACGATGGTTGGCTCACATGGGGTCAGTCTGGATTGGTTAGACAACCAGAACTGCGCCGAAACAAGCTGTGAGGAGCTGCAAGATTGCTGATGCGCCGCGTTGCAACACAAACCGCAGAAAGCACGGAGCGCCCTAAGGTGAGTACGACCAGGGGCAGCTGGCCGGGCCGGATTCTGATAGTGGATGATGAGGCGAATGTGCGTGCCATGATGGGCGCAACGCTGGAACATCATAAACATTACGTGCATCTTGCGAGCAATGGACGCGAAGCGATGGAGCTGCTTCAGCGGGATTCGTTCGATGCGGTTCTGACGGACATTGTGATGGAGGACGGCAGCGGACTGGCGCTGCTGGAGCGGATACGGGCGCAGTATCCTCACCTGCCGGTGATTATGGTGACGGCGGTGCATGACATTGCCGTAGCCATTGATGCGATGCGGCGCGGCGCGTTTGATTATCTGCTGAAGCCTTTTGAGCGGGAGCATCTTGTGGCCTCAGTGCATCGCGCGCTGGAACACAGCCATCAGATGTCAGAAAATCGCAGTTACCAGGAGAATCTGGAACGGATTGTGATGGCGCGCACGGAGATGCTGCGCCAGGCGATGCAGGATCTCGAACACTCCTACGACATTACACTGGAGGCGCTGGGCGACGCGCTGGATTTGAAAGACGCGGAGACGGAAGGCCATTCGAAGCGCGTGACGGCGTACACGATTGCGCTGGCGCGTGCGATGGGCCTGAGTCCGGAAGAGATTAAGACGATTGCCCGCGGCGCATTTCTGCATGACATTGGGAAGATGGCGATTCCCGACCAGATTCTGCGCAAGCCGGGCCCGCTGACGGACCCGGAGCAGGAGATTATGCGCGAGCATTGCACGCGCGGTTATCACATTTTGCGCAAGATTCCGTTTCTGCGCGGGTCCGCGGAGATTGTCTTCAGCCACCAGGAGCGCTTTGACGGCACGGGCTATCCGAGCGCGCTGCGGGGAGCGGAGATTCCTGTGGGCGCGCGCATCTTTGCCGTGGCGGATACGCTGGATGCGATTACGAGCGACCGTCCGTATCGGGCTGCGGGAGGCTTCGATACTGCGAGAGCGGAGATTCTGCGCTGCTCGGGAACGCAATTCGACCCGGCTGTTGTGGAAGCTTTCCTGAAGATTCCCAATGAGCTTTGGTATGAGCTGCGGGCGGAGATTAACGGCCAGGCAAGGCGGTTTACCACGACCGAGATGGCCAATGAGGCGCTGGGGCGGCAGATCTCGAACAAGAGATAGAAACTTTGCCGGCCGGGTTACCAGGGCAGATATGTGATTGCCAGAAGACCCTGAGCATTTATACTTATCCCATAGACGCAGCTATACGCTGAAGACATTACTTTCATATCTGTCCTGTAATCACTACCGAATGGGACACTTCATTCGATCCGCTTTGCATTAAACGCCAAAGACAGGAGAGCACTGCCTCTCCGGGAGCCTTTGCTGAATGCTATTTGCCTCATTCACATACATGCTTGCTTTTCTGCCGTGCGTGGTGGCGGTGTGCATCCTGGTGCGCAAGCTGGTTGGGCCGAAAGCGGCGCAGATCTGGATTCTGGCTGCATCGATCTTTTTCTACACGCGATCGAGCTACTTCAATCTGATCTACCTGGCGTTGTCGATCCTGGGAAACTGGCTGCTGGCGCGGGCTATCAATCGCTCAGAAGAGCCTGTGAAAAAGCGCATGCTGGTGCTTGCGCTGGTGCTGAATACGGCCTATCTCTGCGTCTTCAAATACCTGGGATTTCTGGCTTCTCTTGTGCCGTTTCTGCTGCCGCGCGGTTTTGTCATGCCGCATATTCCCTTCCCGCTTGGCATCAGCTTCTTTACCGTGACGCAGATCATGTACCTGGTGGATTGCTATGAGGGAGCGCTGACACATGGCACGCTTCTGGATCATGCCTCGTTTGTGACGTTCTTTCCGTATGTGATTTCAGGCCCGCTGGGCAGGGCGAAGCGCATGCGGCACCAGTTTGGAAACTTTGGCAGCGTGGATGAAGCGCGGGCGGGAAACCTGGCGCGCGGACTGTTTCAGTTTTCGATGGGCTTGTTCAAGAAGGCTGTCTTTGCGGACTCGTTTGCGCGCATCTCGACCTTCGGGTACAACTCGGCGACACATCTTTCGCTTGCCGAGGCATGGTTCTTCGGCATTGCTTACGTCTTTCAGATTTACTTTGACTTCAGCGGATACTCCGACATGGCGATTGGCTCGGCGCGGATGCTGGGCATTGAAATTCCCGCGAACTTCGATGCGCCGTACAAATCCAAATCGATGATTGAGTTCTGGCAGCGGTGGCATATTTCGCTGACCAGCTTTATTACGACGTATCTGTTTACGCCGATCCTGCTGGGCATCAAGTCACGCAAACCTTTTAACCGCGATCTCTTGTTTGCATCGGCATTTGCCACGTTTCTGGCGATGGGCATTGCGGGACTGTGGCATGGCGCGGCGTGGACGTTTGTGGTGTGGGGCTTTCTGCATGGGCTTTACCTGGGAATCAACCAATACTGGCGCAGGAAGAAGATGCCGAAGATTCCGGGGCTATTGTCATGGGCCATTACGTTTGGAGCGATGACGATTGCAGAGGTATTCTTTGGAGCTTCTTCAGTGAAGCAGGGCGCCCTGCAGGTGGCGAGCATGTTCAATCCGCATCATGCTTTTGTGTATGACAACATCATGCGCATGGGTGTGGAAGGCGTGAGCATGAAGATCTTTGGCGCGCCGCTGCTGATCGGGACGTTGGCGGCCTTCATCGGTCCGTCGTCAGAGCAACTGGGACGCGAGTTCAAGCCGACGGTGTGGAACTGCGCATACGCTGCCGTCCTGTTGATTGCGGGATTTCTGTTCGTCAATTCCAACATTCCGAGCCCATTCATTTATTTCCGCTTTTAGGGAGACCGATACGCGATGAGCACTGCCGCTTCAGCCGATACGCCAAAGACTGCACGCGAGATCTCCGCCACGTGGTGGCTTGCGATGTTTTTTGGACTGCTTGTTCTGCTGATTGGCGGGAACATGCTGGTCGCATGGCGCATGGATGTCTTTGGAATTTTGCGCGACGCTCATGGGCGGTCGCTGATTACTTCAGACCATGAGCGAAAGCAGAAGTATCTGCTGAACCAGGCGTATGTTCCGGAGAATTTTGATTCGCTGCTGATCGGCGCATCGGCGTCAGTGAACTGGCATATGTCGCCGATGGATGGATATCGCTTCTACAACGAATCGCTGGAAGGCGGCGATGGAAGCGAGGAGCGCAAGCTGGTGGAGCAGGCGCTGCCTGCGGGACACTTCAAGGCTGCGGTGGTGGTGCTGTATCCGCGGCTTACGGCGCTTCACTTACTGCAGGATGGCTTTGACCAGGTGAAGCGGAGCGAGTCGCTGGGTTCGCTGAGCCTGCTGGGTGTGGAGTATGACGTGCTTCATGCGCGACTGACGCACGTGCCGGCAGCGGCTGATCCTGATGGCAGCCATGCAGTACCGGTGCATGCGTCGCCATCGGCCACGGATAAATTTCCCGTGTGGGAAGATGGCTTTGGCTCCGATGCGCAGGCTCGCAACGACTATCGCGCACTGGTTGAGGAACTGGTGGCGAGTGGAACAAAGATTGTGTATGTAACTTATCCGATGTATGAGCCGGGGTATGAACCGAACAAGGAAAAATATGATCGGTACCTGGCGGATATTCGGCAGATTCTGCCGCCCGCACCACTGATCGATTTCAATGGGCCGGAGTACTTCAGCTTCCGCAACGATGCGAGCAACTACATTGACGACGTGCATCTGAGCGCTTCAGGGACGGAGAAGTTCAGCCGGATGCTGAGGGATCAAGTGGCGAAAGCGCTGGCCGGCAAGTAGCCTTACCGGCTTGCGCTTATCTCTGCTGTGCAGTGTCAGGATTTCTTTTCGACAATCAGGTCTACGAGGTCGCCCACGTTCTTGAGGTCCTGCAATTCTCCGAGGCCGAACTTTACCTTGAAGTGGCTTTGGATGGCCTCAATCAATTCAATGTGCGAAAGCGAATCCCAGTTGGGCGTGGTGAGAGCGGTGGAGGACCGCGTCACTGTGAGACCCGGTTGTTCGAGCACTTCTTCAAAGATGGGCTGTAGTTGATCGAGGATATCCTGCGCGGACAGATCAGACATTCGCAAACTCCATAACTTTAATGTGGCGGTTTCGTGGTGTGTAGCCCGCCAGGTCGAGCTTCCAGATGGTGGAACCTTCAGGAAAATCCTGCCCTGTGATTTCATGCGGCTCAAAGCCGAGCTTGGAATAGAAGTCGGCGACCATTCCATTTTTCTTTGTGGGGAAGTAGTAGCCGATGATGGCGGAGAGGCCGCGCTGCATGGCCTTTTCCGCTACGGCATCGAGCATGGTGACTTCCATGTCGCGCTTGAGGACACGGCAGCTCATGAGCCAGAGGTCCATGTGCAGCTCCCCATCGCGCGCCTGACCGGCGACTACGGAGATAAGACCGTTATCACCGAAGCGATCGGTGAGCCTGCCGTAGAGACCGATGCTGGAAGGATCGGAGACCATGGCTTCCATCTCCGCGAGAGAGTAGCGACGCGTGGTGAGGTTGAACTGATTGGTCTTGTTGGTGAGCTGCGCGATACGTTCCAGATAGACAGGCTTGAAAAAGTCAATCTCTGCGACCATTTCGAGCGAGTCAAGATACTCACCATAATTGGCGAACTTCTTTTCGAAGGCTGCGCGAGTGGCGTTCTCCGCATACTGCGCGGCACGTTCGAGATCTTCCTTCGAGAGCGAGACTGCTTCAAAGTAGCGGCCCTGCTTGAGGAAGTCAGCATAGTAGGAAACATCACTGCCTACATCCGGCACGGCGACTTCAGGCATTTGCGCTTTTACCAGCGCGCGCTCTGCAGGATTGTCATCGACAAAGACGAAGCTGTCTGTGCCGAGGTTGAGCTCGCGGGCGATGGCCTGGATGTTCTCGTGCTTGGGTTCCCAGTTCGCTTTGAATGCGGAAAAATGTTCGAGCTTGAGAATGGAGCTGGGATGCTGAAAGCCGGACTGGGCAACGTCTTCATTGTTCTTGGAGCAGACTGCGAGAAGGATGCCGCGATTGCGCAGCGCGAGGCAATACTCCTGAAATGCTGTGTAGGCTTCAGCAACAGGCGTCTCGCGGCCAATCTTGATGCGGTCCACGCCGTCATCGCCGATGACGCCGCCCCAGAGAGTGTTGTCGAGATCGAGGACGAGCAGCTTGCGGCTGCGGCCGTAGAGGGCAAGCACCATCGATTTGAGCGAGCGTGCGACGTGAAGATGCGCAGCCGGTGTGAGCAGCAGCTTGTAACTGAAATAACGATCCCAGTTGAACCAGTTGCGTCCGCCGAGATCGGCTGCGAGACCATGCACATCCTGAAGGATGACCTTGGGACGGCTGGAAATCTCCTGCGCGAAGGCGAGATTCAACTGCATGAGGAAGCGGCTCTGGCCGCCGCGCGCGACAGCGTCGAGATTGCCGAAGATGGAAAATGGCGGAGTCTCGAAGTTGTTCTGAATGACCTGGCAGCCGAGATTGGTTTCAAGCGCATCCCATATCTGACGGAAGCGGCTGAGCTCGGCTTCAATGGAGGCGGCAAGCTGCTCCTCTGTGCTATCCAGCGGCGGAAAATTCCGCACGTTACGGCACGAGGTATGGACGTAAACAATATCCGGCTTGAACGCTATCAGCGCATCGGGGTCGAGGACGGCGTCTTCATAAAAGCGACCGAACTCCGATTGATAAAAAGCAGGCCTGAATCCAACAGATAGAAGTAATATTTCTAAAAAGTTTACAAGTTCATCGGTGGTGGACCCGCCCAGAACAGCGATTCGCAGATCCTTCAATCCGGAGGCTGCTGCCAGTTCTTTGCGGATGCTTCTACGGCGCTGTATCACCTCATCTACTGAGCAGGCGTCGAGATCCATCATGTATCTAGTATTACACGAGCATTAGCCATCACAACACTCAGGGCTGTCGAGCGCATCCAAACAAGTTATGCATGCTATGGGGCAGATACGCCGCAGACCGTCGCCAACTAAGGCTGCTGCGAATCCAGTTGTTGAAGATCCTGTGCAGTCTGCTAAGTCAGCGGGGCTGCGTTATGTAAGTGATACGAAGCCGGGTATCAGGCGGTTACGGCGGGGTAAGTCGTTTCGATATGTGGATGCGCAAGGCCGCGCTGTGCGCGACGAGCAGACGATTGCCCGCATCAAGTCTCTTGTGATTCCGCCTGCGTGGAAAGACGTGTGGATATGTCCTCTGGCGAACGGGCACCTGCAGGCAACGGGACGCGATGCGCGTGGGCGCAAGCAGAGCCGCTATCATCCGCGCTGGCGTGAGGTTCGCGATGAAACGAAGTACGAGCGGTTGACGCTTTTCGGGTCGGCCCTGCCGCGTATTCGCGCGCGGGTTGAGGAGGACTTGTCGCACGCGGGCATGTCTCGCGCGAAGATTCTGGCGACGATCATTCGCCTGATGGAGACTACGTTTATCCGCATTGGCAATGAGGAGTATGCGCGAGGGAATCACTCTTATGGATTGACGACGATGCGCAATAAGCATGTGGCTGTGAACGGAAGTACGGTGCACTTTGAATTTCCCGGAAAGAGCGGGGTGAAACATTCGCTCGATCTGCAGGATCGCAGGCTGGCGCGCATTGTTCGCCAGTGTCTTGATCTTCCCGGCTATGAACTCTTTCAGTATGTGGATGAGACGGGCACGCGTCACAGCATTGATTCCGCCGATGTGAATGAGTATCTGCGCGAGCTTGCCGGCGATCACTTTACAGCGAAGGATTTTCGCACGTGGGCGGGAAGCGTGCTGGCGTGTACCACGCTGCAGGAGTTTGAGCCGTTTCTCTCAGAGACGCAGGCGAAGAAAAATATTGTTGCCGCGATCAAGAATGTGGCGCGACACCTGGGGAACACTCCGGCAGTGTGCAGAAAATGCTATGTGCATCCGGCTGTTCTTGCGCACTACATGGGCGGAAATATGAAGCAGACTCTGCGCGAATGCATGGATTGCGCAAAGGATGTCGTGCTGAAGGACGACATTCCGGTTGGGTTGCGCAAGGAGGAACAGGCTTTTCTGGGACTGCTGCGGAGAAGTGCGTAATGCGGCGGAGTCTGCCAGACTGATAGGAGCGGACTGATAGGAGTGATTTGGGGAATTCACGGTGAAGCGTTCAGGAACAGCCGATCTTCCATTGCACGGCGGACGTGTGCCGGCGTGGCTTGCGAGCCGCATGACGGAGCTTGGCACGGCCATTGCCGAGTTCCTTGTGCTGGAGCGCGGACCAGGTGAATTTCTCACGCGACTGAGTGATCCATTCTGGTTCCAGGCATTCGGCGCCGTGATGGGCATGGACTGGCACTCTTCCGGAATCACAACTTCTGTGATGGGCGCTCTGAAGCGTGGACTGAATCCCAGGTTCGATGAGCTTGGGCTGATGATCTGCGGCGGCCGCGGACGACACTCTGTTCGCACGCCGGATGAGCTTCATGGATTTGGCATGAAGACCGGCCTGGATGGCTCTGAGCTTGCGCGCACCAGCCGGTTGATTGCGCGCGTGGATAACAACGCGATTGGCGATGGGTTTCAGCTTTATCTGCACTCGTTTGTGATTACGAAAGCCGGTGAATGGACGGTTGTGCAGCAGGGCATGAATGCTGAGAACCGCTCGGCTCGGCGCTATCACTGGCATTCGGCTGCGGTGAAAAGCTTTGTATCGAATCCGCATACGGCGATTCTTGGCAGGCCGCAGGGAGAGATTCTAAACCTGGTGGACGCGCGGGCGGAGAAGGCGCAGAGTGCGCTGCTTGCGATTGCGAAAGAGCCCATTGACGCGTCCCTGGCTGAAGCGCGGAAGCTGGTGATGCCGGCTCATCATGATGTTCGCGCAAAGGATGTGGATTTGAAGCGGCTTGGGGCCGTGCTTGCGGTGGCGCATGAGCAGGAGTTGCGTGATTTTGCTTCGCTGCTGCTGGTGGAAGGGCTTGGGCCGCGGACGCTGCAGTCGCTGGCGTTGATTGCGGAAGTGGTGCACGGCGCGCCGAGCCGCTTCTCCGATCCTGCTCGCTTTTCTTTTGCGCATGGCGGCAAGGATGGGCATCCGTTTCCTGTGCCGCTGAAGACCTATGACGAATCGCTGGCTGTGCTGCGACGCTCGCTGGAAGCAGCGCGGCTGGGCCATACGGAAAAGGCGGAGGGATTCAAGCGTCTCGACAAGCTGGTGCGAACGGTTGAGAGCGGGCGGGAACCGTTTGCCGATTTTAATGCGACGGTGCGGCATGAGTGGAAGATTTCTCCTTCACTGGATGGCAGGACTGTGATGGATGATCGCCGGCGCAAACCGGACGGCGATGCGATTCAGGGATCTTTGTTTTAGAGCTGCCGGGGAGTTGGTGGGGCAGGGTTCCATGCGAACGGCTTAGAGCCAATCCTCGAATACGTTCAGGTTATGCCTCGGGGTAGGCGCTCTCCTTAACGCCATGGCTTCTATGTGGAACCACACAGCATTTGTGTAGTATCACGGATTCTATCTCTGCTTCATTCCCGATACAGTCAAGCCATATCATCATCACGCCGTATCGCGGGGTGTGCATTTTAGAAGAATTTTGTCATGCTTATCAATCGAACTGCGTTATCTCGGACGCTCTTGCTTCTTCTTCTTTTGCCTGCGTCTTTTAAGGGACACGCGCAGGAACTACGTTGGAATGGACCGGAACAATACGATACAGGGGTGCAGCCGTCCATCGCGATCCACTCCAGTGGCCTCGTGGTTGAGTTCCATAAAAGTCAGAACACCGACCGCATCTGGTATCGCGTCGGTCAAGCACGCTCGTACTACATCGAGTGGGGCCGGAGCCGGGAAGCCGGGTGGGTGGGCTTTTTTCCCGCGGTTGCGATCACACCAGAAGGCTACGTGATCCTTACCTATTCGAGCGGAACCGCGAACAAACCGGACCTCAATTATTCCATCGGCAAATTGGATCTAAAGGGCGATGTCGACCAGGCCATTGACTGGAAATCGACGCGCGTCCGATACGCCGGCGGCTCTAACAGCTCGCTCGCATACTTCAATAACACCGTGGTCGACGTCCATCAATCCGGAAAGGGACTTTATTATCGCATCGGCTGGCTGCTAAGGCCGGAGGATGGCACGATTTCGTGGCTGACCAATTCGACGCAATACGATGTTGGGGTCCTTCCTCACATTGCTGTCGATGCCAACCAGCATGTAGTTGAGGTGCATCAGGGTGCAGCAAATGTACCCAACCTTTTCTACCGGCGCGGTACTGTGAGTGCACTCTTCCCGGGCGGCGCATCGATTAACTTTCAGGGGGAATACCTGGAGGGGCAAGGCTTGTCTCCGACCGTGGCGATGACCGGCAACGGATCTGCTCTGGAGTTTTACTCCTGGTCGAACGCCTTCTACAGAACTGGACGTTTTGTCGCCGGCACGCGCGATCGCATCAACTGGACGGACAGCACCTTGTTGACGAGTGACCGCGAACTGGCAGATCCGGAAGTTGCGACTAACGGAAAGATAGCCGTTGCCGTGTTCGCAAAAGGTAAAACGATCTGGTATACGATTTCCGATCCGTTCTAACGGAACACGAATTCTTAGACCAGAAGAATCAGCATTCCCCTCGAACGCACTGGCATAGGCTTTCCCGGCTGCTCTCAGGCCGCGGGTCTGGCTGGTGCGAAGGGAGGGTTAGTACGGGAACTTAGAAGCTATTTCTTCTCCCGCGCGGAGTGCCCATGGATTTCGCAGCGGCTAATTCAGTGCCGCCACTGAAAGCAATTTTGCCTTTCAGTTCCGGGGCATTGAACAGGTCACAAAGCGCGCGACAGATGATAAGGTCTTGTTCCACTTGCCGCAGGTCCGGCCAGGGAGCTCTTGCAGTCCATTCCTGCAGGTATGCGCCAGGAATCAAAAATCCACCTCCACCGGCTCATGAATCGTCAGCCACCACTTGATATTTTTTTCGATATCCTGAGAGGAATCCCCCAGAATCGGCTTAATAGCAGGATCAAGCGGTTTGAAGGACTTCGCTTTGCCGGCAAATGGCTCCAGCACCCTGGACTGGCGGTGATGTCCTGCCAGTTCGAGCAGATAACCAAGTCGGCGCACGGACGAGCTCTCGTAGAGACCGGCAAGCTTCGCCAACTTACCCGGTGCCGCTTTGGCTCCTATATCTTTTACGACCTGCGCCACGCCGGCGATACCGGATGCTTTGTGGAAGTACCGGACGCAATCCAGCAAGGTCAATTCGACGCCGGCAACTTTGGTGAAACCAGCCTCAGTTTTTATCTTGTCCAGCCATTCCGGCTGATTTACCTGCTCGAAGATCCCTGGCGCCTGGTAGAGGAACTGGAGCCGATGGCGTCCAATTTCAAACGAACGGAGTTGCTTCGGCACCACGACCTGAAAAACCATTGCGGCCTGATGGGACGATCCGTGGAACGCCGCAGCTCGCAGCAGAGAGACACGATAATCAATGCCCTGATGCCGCATGAGGGGATCGATCCAGCGAGTTGGATCGGGCGCGCCGAGGCTCTGATCTTCGGGCCGCAAGATCAGATAAAACTCATGACGCGCATTTGCGAGCTTGTGCTTCTTTACGAGCCGCTGAGCTGCGGCGGTAAACGCGGCTGGCAGTAAGCCCAGACTTCCCCTGGCTTCCTCCTTGGCGAAGTAAGCACGCCCTTGAGCGAGTTGCTGATCGAGATAGGACTCAAGAGACGCCATTCCCCAATCGTATACCAAAACTTGCGATTTTCGTATGTTTTTGCGTATGGATGGGGAGGGTAGATGCGTGATTGTTTAATTCAGTATGGTGGAGGCGGCGGGAGTCGAACCCGCGTCCGAAATCGCTGTCAGCCAGGAGAATCCATGCTCAGTCCGGTTCCGAAGGTTTCGCCGCCGGCGCTCAGAACGGACAAGATGCGCCGGAAACTAGTCCGATGATCTTATGACTGCAACACGGACCGAGCCGCAGCCACCAGCCTGCTGTATGACGTCTTCTCTCAACCCACAGGCGAAGCCGAGGAAGACGGCTACTTATTTAATTAAGCAGCAAGTGCAAAGTTGTTATTGGCAACTTTTGTTTTGCAAGCGATTACGGGTGCCCGCACCCCGGCATGCCTCCTGAGCCGCAATCGATCCCGTCGAAACCGTGACGCCCCCATAAGCGGAGCGCCAGCCGGAGAGACTGGCGATGCTGCAACTGCTATTTTACTCCCAATTCCTCTATCGGCGAATTCAGAGCGGACTACTGCTTTTCGAGGTCGATGGACTCGTAGGCGTGGGCGGCGATACCCGCGCGGATCTGCGCGGGAGTTTTGCCGAGCTTGGTCTGCTGGTAGGCGTAGACGCCTTCTTTAGCGCAGGTGGAACATTCGGTGCCGTGCAGGGTTTCATAGCAGCTGCGCAGGCTGGTGTGGCCGAGGGAGCGGTCGCAGCGGCAGTTGCAGGGGAGCTGATAGAGGACGTTTCCGATTTTGGCGGCCTGCTGGTAGACGTGGACCTGCCAGGGATATTGGAAGCTGGCTCCGGTGAGCCGGGCCCCAGAGATGATGGGGGGCAGCTCGGCGACCTTGAGCGGAGCAGAGGGATGGTAGGCGGGCACGTCGGCGGCGGGGTTGGAGAACTGCGCGTAGCTGGCCATGGTGAGGGCGGCGACGGCGATGCCCAGAAACCACTTCTGCTGGAAGAACTGCTTCATGAAAGGGTCCTCTAGTAAGGATTTTAGACGCAGGCAAAGCAGGTTTGGGAGAGAGAGGTGTGCGTGAGCAAAAAAAGACGGCACGAACGTTTTGCTGTTCGTGCCGGGAGGCCAGTGACGCAAACTACTTCCGTCGCCGAAGGGTCAGGAAACCATCCCCTCACAACGGAATATATACACCATACCATAGGCGTGAATGATTGCAAATACAAAATTCAAGAATTTTAGAGATTTTTTGGCCGAGTTTTGCACAGGGTTGAAGGCGTTTGTCCTCTCAAGTCATTTAGCCGGAGGAGGAGAGCTGTTGGCTTCCGAGCGCTGCGCAGGGGACGGGATAAAGAATTTCGGCGGGCGAAACAGGATGAGGGTTACAATGGTTCCTAGAAAGGCCAACTTCTTTGGATTCAGAGCATTTCAATACGAAGTACGAGTCGCTGGAGAAGCCTGAGAGTCACGCGTCGTGGGCGAAAGTTGGAGCGATTGCGGCTGTTTCTGCACTGGCTGGAGGCCTGGCGGCGACATGGTTTTATCGCCGAACGCTGCGGCATATACAAAATGCGGGATTTGAGGCGGAAGATTCCAATTTCCGTACAGAATCGCATTCGGATGATGGAATTTAAGGGCCTTCCGCCGGGGCTGCTCGGAATTCAATCGCGCAAATACTGGTTCCACGTAGAATAGACAGGGAGTTTTTGTGATGCGGCACGTATATATGGACGCGAATGCCACGACACCCCTTTTGCCCGAGGTGGTGGAGGCGATGCATCCGTACTGGATTGAATTTTTTGGAAATGCTTCGTCGATTCACCTGCCGGGACAGCATGCGCGGCGGGGTGTGGAGCACGCGCGTGAGGCTGTGGCGGAGATGTTTGGATGCCGCGAGGCGGAGGTGGTGTTTAACTCCGGCGGTACGGAGGGCGACAATACGGCGTTGTTTGGGCTGCTGAAGCCGGGCGATCACCTGATTACTACGGCGATTGAGCACTCGGCGGTGTTGCAGTCGGCGGCGCGGCTGGCGGAGCGCGGCGTGGAAGTGACGTTTCTGAAGCCTGAGGCGAGTGGGCTTATTTCGCCGGATGCTGTGCGCGAGGCGCTGCGGCCGAATACGAAGCTGATCAGCGTGATGCTGGCGAATAACGAGACTGGCGTGATTCAGCCGGTGCGGGAGATTGGGCAGATTGCGGCGGGGGCCGGCGCCTTCTTCCATATTGATGCGGTGCAAGGCGCGGGCAAGATACGGATGAATGTGCAGGAGATTGGGTGTCATCTGCTCTCGATCAGCGCGCACAAGATGTATGGACCGAAGGGCATTGGCGCGCTGTATGTGAAGCGCGGCACGCCTGTGGAGAGCTTGATTGTGGGCGGGAGCCATGAACGGCGGCGGCGTGCGGGCACGGAGAATGTGGCCGGGATTGTCGGGCTGGGGCGTGCGGCGGAGCTGGCGATGAAGAGCCTGGAAGATGGCACGATGGAGCGCGTGGCTGCGTTGCGCGACCGGCTGGAGCGCGAGATTTTGCGGCTGCCGGGGACCGGCCTGAATGGCGAGGGCGTGGCGAGGGCGGCGAATACGACGAATATCTGGTTCGACAACCTGGAGGGTGAGGCGCTGGTGATTGCGCTGGACCTGAGAGGGATTGCGGTGAGCGGCGGTTCGGCGTGTCTTTCCGGAAGGACGGAGCCGAGCCATGTGCTGCTGGCAATGGGCGTGAATGAGAAGCGGGCGCGGACGAGCTTGCGGTTCAGCCTGTTGAAGACGGTTACCGAGGAAGATATTGATTATGTGCTGAGTGTGGTGCCGGAGGCTGTGGAGCGGCTACGGGCGGTTTCGCCTGTGGAGGCGGGGACGCTGGGGTAGTTGGGATGGAATACTCGGTGGCCTTGTTGTAATCGAAGATGGCCGCAATCAGAGACAGGATCGGCCTGTAAGCGGCACGAAGCAGAAGCTCAACAATGTCCATTTCCCCAAAGGAAGGCATCATGCGGAAGGATACTATTGCCTTTCGATCTTGCGCCACTCTGATCATGGGAGTTGGTGATTGTTTCCTGCTCCATGCTGTGAAAAAATAGAGCCAAATTCGGAAGTCTACTTTTCACTTTGAGGGGTTCGCATGAAGAAGATGATTGTTCTGGCACTCGCTGCTGCTGTTGCAATGCCGCTTTTTGCCTCAAAGATGAAGGGATCAACGGTTCTCAAGGATGTGCAGCCCACGGCGCAGACTCCTGACAAGGAGCACAAACATCAGGCATACGATCTTTCTTTCAATGGTGAGGGTAAGAGCTATACCTGCAGAACAGACTCGGACAAGTCAATGAATGCGACGGATTTTGTGGTGGGCAATCCGATCAACTATGAGATCGATGGCAAAAAGGTCAAGATCTCCACTCCGGAGAAGAAAAAGGTCGAGTGCACGGTGGTTCGCGTTGAAAACGCTGCGGCTACCACGCCGACACCTTACTAATGCGGCTTGAGGCTTCGATTCGATCCTGTGCCTTGAGCAGAAAATGCCGCAAACGCTCGGCGTGGAGCATCGAATTTAGAAGATGAAGCAGAAGGACACAATTGCTGTTGCGATGTCGGGAGGGGTGGATTCCTCTACCGTTGCCGCACTGTTGTCTGGCGAAGAGTACAACATTGTCGGGCTGACGCTGCAGCTGTGGGATCAGTCGCGGCTTGCGGGGAAGCATGGGATTCCTGAGGCGCCGAAGGCGGGGCGGTGCTGCTCGCTGGATGATGTGTATGACGCGCGACGCGTGGCGGAGACGCTGGGGATTCCGTATTACGTTGTCAATCAGGAAGAGCGTTTTGAGCAGGATGTGGTGCGGCCGTTTGTGGATGAGTACCTGGCTGGACGGACGCCGATTCCCTGCTCGCTGTGCAACAACCATCTGAAGTTCGATCAGCTGCTGAAGACGGCGCGGTCGATTGGCGCTTCGAAGATTGCTACCGGGCATTATGCGATCAATGAGTACGACGAGGTGCGCGGGCGATGGATTTTGAAGCGGCCTGCGGATAAGGCGAAGGATCAGACTTACTTTTTATTTGGGCTTACGCAGGAGCAGCTTGCGCACACGCTGTTTCCGCTTGGGCGGATGATCAAGCCGGATGTGCGCGAGGCTGCGCGGCAGCATGGGCTGGCGCTGGCGGAGAAGCCGGATTCACAGGAGATCTGTTTTATTCCCGGTGGAGATTACAAGCAGTTTTTGACGGCGTATCTGGAAGAGCAGAATGAGGCGATGCCGGAGAGTGCGGGCGAGCTTGTGACTACGAGCGGCGAGGTGATCGGGCGGCATGAGGGGATTACTGGTTTCACCGTGGGCCAGCGCAAGGGGTTGAAGATCTCTTCACCGACGCCGTTTTATGTGCTGAATATCGATGCGGCTTCGCATCGCGTGACTGTGGGCGCGGATGCGGAGCTGGCTACGCGTGAGCTGCGTGCGGGGCGCGTGAACTGGATCAGCATTGCTGAGTTGACTGGGCCGATGCGCGTGCAGATCAAGATTCGGCATCGGCATGAGCCGGCGTGGGCTACGCTGATGCCTGCTGCGGATGGCGAAGTACGGGCTGAGTTCGATGAGCCGCAGCGTGCGGTGACGCCGGGGCAGTCGGCTGTGTTTTATGACGGCGATGAGGTTGTTGGCGGCGGGTGGATTCTTTAGGGAATCACAGCCCAGGCGAGGCCGTCTGGATTGCCGCCGGCATCGATGTGGCCAACCACTTCCAGCGTTTTCAAATCAATCACTGCAACATAGCTGTCGGGTGTACATGCAACGTAGGCACGTGAGCCATCGGGCTGCATGAGGATGCCTGCGGCTCCGTGGCCGATGGGGATGCGCTTGATCTCCTTGTGCGTTGCGGCATCGAGCACGAGTACGTCTGGCTGCGAGAGCATGGAGATGAGCACGTGTTTGCCATCCGGCGTGAACTTGAGGCGGTTGGCGGATTTTGTATTGGTGCTGAGCGTGACTGCGACCTTCTTTGCTGCGAGGTCGATGATGGTTACGGTGCCGTCTCCGGCGTTGGCGAACCATGCTTCTCTTCCATCGGGGGAAACGTCGAAGCCTTCCCCGCCCTGACCTGTAGGCAGAACGGTGGGATTCCAATCGCCGCCGGGAGGAAGAATGGGACGGTAGTTTCCGGGTGGTGGGCCTTGTGGTGGGCCGGACGGTGATCCCATGGGAGGTCCCTGCGGCGGGCCGCTCGGTGTTTCGATATGGTCGAGGATGGACATGGTGCCGGAGTTTACGTTGGCGGTGACGATGCGCGTTGTGCCGGGCAGCACGTAGAGCATGTGGGTGCGGTTCTGGCCGGTGCCGAGGATGAAGTCGACTTTGCCGCTGGCGGGATTGTAGCTGCCGATGACTTTATTGACCTCGGCGGTGAACCAGAGCTTGCCGTCTGCGAAGAAGAGGCCGTGCGGGCCGCGCAGTGGTGTGAGGTCGATGACGTGGTCTTGTTTTGCGGCGACCAGATTGACGGCGGTGATGGTGTGAAACTGTCCGAAGCCGTAGTTGGATATATATGCGGTGCGGCCATCGCTGGATGCTTCCACTTCATGCGGGTCTTCGCCGGATGCGATGCGGGCTTCCACTTTGAGTGTGCCGGGATTGACGATGGCGAGCGTGTGATCTTTTTTGGAAAGCACGAGCAGGTGCGGACCGGACGGGGTTTGCGCTGCTGCGAAAGTGCCGAGCGCAACAAGTGCCGTGGCAAGAGGAAGGCGCATGGTGGGTTCTCCGCGTACTGATGAAATTAGAACAGATGGGCTTTGCCTGCCGTGAAGCTGTCTGTCGTTTCGGAGCTGGTACATAATTCCAACTTCCTTATGGTTTCCCGACTATGCTTTGGTTTGCAGTGCGCGGAGGAAGTTATGCGTCGGTTGTTTCTGGCATGGTTTACGGTTGCGGTGTTTTCATTCGCGAGCCTTGGAGCGCAAAGCAGTGGCGCTGAAGTTGCGCAGCTTAGGAACCAAGTGCGGGAGCTGACGGCACGCGTGGACAGTCTGGAGGCTCGCATGACAGCGCTGGAACGGAAGAACGGCGCGGCGCCTGCGAGCATGAGCGCCGACGATGGCGTGCGGCTGGCTACGGCGGCCCGGCTGGTGCGTACGGGGTATGAGGCGCAGGGATCTGTCTCCGAGGCCGAAGAGCGCTTGCAGACGCAGAGTGCTGTGGCTTCGACCGAGCAGGCTCCGGCGGCTGCTGCGGCTCCGCTGACACTGCCCGGCGGTGCAACGATGAACTACTACTTCGATGGATATTTTGAGAACAACTTCAACAATCCAACGGGCCGCGTGAATGATCTGCGAGCGTACGACGTGCTGAGCAGGACATTCAGCATTAACCAGGCGGACCTGGTGTTTGCGCTGGACCCGGATGTGGCTGCAGGGCGGCGCTATGGCGTGCGCATCGATCTGCAATTCGGGCAGGCTACGGAGACGCTGCAGGGGAATCCTGCGAATGAGCAGAGGCCGGAGATTTACCGCAATCTCTTTCAGGCTTATGGAACGTACATTGCGCCGCTGGGCAACGGACTGGAGGTGGATTTCGGGAAGTGGGCGAGCTCGCTGGGCATGGAAGGAAATTACGCGAAGGATCAGATCAATTATTCGCGGTCGTACTACTTCAATTACCTGCCGTTTTACCACATGGGCATGAAGCTGCATTACAACTTCAGCGACAAGTTTGGAGTGAACTACTGGGTTGTGAATGGAACGAACCAGTCAGAGCCGACGAATGGATATCGGGATGAGATGTTCGGATTTGTGGCTGCGCCGAAGAAGACGGTGAGCTGGACGTTCAACTATTACCTGGGGCAGGAGCACGCGGATGCGCAGGCTGCGACGAATTGCACGGTGCCTGTGCAGCCGGGATTGTGCTATCAGCCGCTCGCGAATGCTGCAAACGGCAAGCTGCACATCTTTGACAGCTATGTGACGTGGAATGCGACGCCGAAGCTGACGCTGGCCGGTGAGGGCGATTATGTGATCCAGCGGACGTATGTCGAGTCTGCTCCAGCGCATGTGAGCGGCGGCGCGGGGTATGCGCAGTACCAGTTCACGCCTCGTTACTCGCTTGCGGCGCGCGGGGAGTATTTGTCGGATCGGGGCGGGATGTTCAGCAATGCTACGCAGGCATTGAAAGAGGGCACGCTGACCTACCGGTATAACGTGAGCGATAACTTCGCGATGTTCCTGGAATACCGGCGCGACTGGTCGAATATTGGTTATTTTGTGACGAATAACCCGGCGGCTCAGGCTACGCACCAGGACACGCTGGGCGCGGGGGTGGTGTGGTGGTATGGCGGTAAGCAGGGGGCGTGGTAGGGGTTTCGGAAAACATTCCCGGAGCGGAATTGGCAGCGGCTTCATTCCCCGATGAGGGCTTGTGCGGGTTGAGTAAATCTTTCGAGAAAACGTTTGCGCGACGTGGGACTCTGGCGGTACGATGCTCCAATGCGTACGAGAGACATGTTTTCCAGCACTCTATTGTGTGCCGTGGTGGCGGGTTGCGCCCTGGCTGCGGCTCCGGTTTCTGCCCAAACCCCGGTCACGCTGACCATTCAGGCCGATAAGCCGGTCCATGCCGTAAGCCCTACACTCTACGGGCTGATGACGGAGGAGATCAACTACTCCTACGATGGCGGTTTGTACGCGGAGATGGTGCGGAACCGCACCTTTCGCGGCGACTGGAGCGGGCTGCTGAACTGGTATCTAGTGGAGAAGGGTGACGCTGCGGCCAAGATTGACCCGGATCACTCGACGGGGCCTAGCAAGGCGTTGCCGAACAGCCTGAAGATTGACGTGACGCGGGCGAGCGCGAAGAGCCCGGCGGGCGTGCTGAACACCGGCTGGTGGGGCTTCGCTTTGCGGCCGGAGACGACGTATAAGGGATCGTTTTACGCGAAGGCCGGAGCGGATATTGGGCCGGTGACCGTGAGCCTGATTAACGACAAGACCGGCAAGGCGGTGGCAACGGCCGAGGTTACGGGCGTTGGCACGGATTGGAAGCAGTTCCCCTTCACGCTGAAGACCGGCGCGGTTGAGGTTTCGGCTGCGAACCATCTTGAAATTACCGTCGGCAAGACCGGAACGCTGTGGCTGCAGCTGGTTTCGCTCTTTCCGCCCACGTATCACGACCAGCCGAATGGCCGTCGCGTGGACCTGATGGAGAAGATGGCGGCGATGCATCCGCAGTTTCTACGCTTTCCCGGCGGAAATTATCTTGAAGGCAATCACATTGCGGACTGGTACGACTGGAAGAAGACGATTGGACCGCTGGTGGACAGGCCGACGCACCCAAGCCCGTGGAATTATCACTCCTCCGATGGCATGGGTCTGCTGGAATTTCTCGGCTGGTGCGAGGACCTGAAGATGCAGCCAGTGCTGGCGGTGTACGCGGGCTACTCGCTGGCGGGTGAGCATGTGGAGCCGGGCGAGAAGCTGGAGCCGTATGTGCAGTCGGCGCTGGACGAGCTTGAGTATGTGACGGGATCGACTTCCACGAAGTGGGGTGCGGAGCGCGCGAAGGATGGACACCCTGAGCCATTCAAGCTGACGTATGTGGAGATCGGCAACGAAGAGTGGTTCGACAGGTCAGGCAGTTACGACGCGCGGTTCGCGCAGTTCTCCAAGGCCATCCGCGCGAAATATCCTGACCTGCAGCAGATTGCGACGGCTCCGGTGAAGAGCGTGAAGCCCGACGTGATTGACGAGCACTTTTATGTGCGCGCTACGGAGAATTTCCGCACTGCGACGAATTACGATCAGCAACCGGGCGGCGAGCCGGTTACGCAGAAATGGATGAACGGGCGCTACGACAAATCCGACCGCAACGGACCGAAGATCTTTGTGGGCGAGTGGGCCACGCGTGAGGGCACACCGACGCCAAACATGGGCGCGGCGCTGGGCGATGCCGCATGGATGACGGGAATGGAGCGGAACAGCGATCTTGTCATTATGGCTGCGTACGCGCCACTGCTGGTTAATGTGAATCCGGGTGGGATGCAGTGGGAGACGGACCTGATTGGCTACGATGCGGTGAACAGCTACGGCTCGCCAGCGTATTACGCGCAGGTGTTGTTTGGCTCGTACCTGGGTGACCAGGTGCTCACGTCCAAGGCCAGTGGCGCGGGGGAGAAATTCTTCTACTCGATTACGGGAAGCGCGGCGAAGAAGAAGCTTTACCTGAAGCTGGTGAATGCTTCCTCTGAGCCGCAAGCCGTGGATCTTGCGATTGACGGAGTGAAGACTACCGGCAAGGCAAAGCTGATTTCACTGAATGCGGCGGACACGCAGGAAACGAACTCCATCACGGACCCGAGGCGGATTGCGCCGGTGGATAGCGCGATCACCCTGAGTGGCGGGCGCGTGAAGCATACTATGCCGAAGTACTCGATTGAAGTTGTCGAGATCGATTTGCAATAAACACGACGGCTTTATACGGCGACGGCTTTTAGACGGCCACGTCTTTGTTCTGATGCACGGAAGGTGCAGCAGGCGGGGGCGTGGCCACTTTGCGTTGGAGCGGCTTGTTGAGCGTCTCGAAAAAGGCGCTGACGGCTGAGATCGTTCCGGAGATGCGTCGTGCCGGTCCGCGCAAGGCGGTTCCAACCTTCTCGGTTGCGTAATCCACGCTATCCAGCAACGATGTGGCCATGCCATCGATGCGTGCAGCCTGACCCTGTACACGGCGCTGAAGATCGGTGGCGGTGGTTTCAAAGCGAGCGGCCTGGGCGCGTGCGCCGCGGGTAATCTCTGCCAAGTCCGTGGCTGCAGCATCGAGGCGAGGCTCGAGACGCGTCATCAGCTGATTCGCCGTTTGAACCAGCTCGCGCGAGCTGGTGATTATAGGCAGGATCGTGGCAGTAATTTCGCCTGTCTTTTCGTGGGCTGTGCGGGTGAGCTTAAGAAGGCCGAAGGTGATGGCCCCGAGAACAGCTAACTGCATGAGCACAAGGACTGTGCCGATGATCACAATTGCAAGATGAAATGTTTCCGTTGTCACGTTCTGCCTCGAAAAAAGCTGCACATAGTGTCAAATACCGGCGAGCGATGAAGCTCGCCGGTGAATGACTTGAGCTGTACTACCTGGTTGAGTTGTGTTGGTGGTTAGCTTCCGCTGGGAGCGTCAACCGCTGAGCCCGAGCGATATGCCTCTTTGCCAGCCTGCACAGCGGCAGTCACGCGCGATGTCTGGTCGGTGACCAGGCCACGTCCGCGATCCACGATGTCATCCCACTGCTGACGGCCGCGCTCTGCGTATTCGCCGGCGTACTGTTTGCCTTTTTCATAAACATCGCCTGCGTAATCCGCCGCTTCCCTGCTCTTGACACGAACAAAGTCGGCGCCTTCGCGGGCGCTGTTTACGATATCTTCACGGGTTTCTCTGCCGCTCTTGGGTGCATATAGAACGCCGACGAGAGCACCTACGCCCAGTCCTGCAAGAAACCACGCTACACCATTGATTCCGTTATCTTCTGCCATATAATTCTCCTTTTTCTCGCTCCAAGACGACAAGATCAGAGCACCATGTTATCTCAATCGATGCAGTATAAGCGCAATCTGTCGCTTGGAAGATGGAAATTGACAGTCTATTTGGGCAAAAGGCTGTGCGCGACGGCGTCGAGAAGGCCGTTCAGGAAGTTGATGGACTCAGGCGCGGAATAGCGGCGAGCGATCTCGAGGGCCTCATTGATGATGACCGGAAACGGGGTGGACTTGAAGCCCAGCATTTCCCCGATGGCCATGCGGAGCAGATTGCGATCGACACTGGGCATGCGCTCAATGCGCCAGTTTTTTGAGTTCTTCAGAATCAGGTCGTCGATCTCTTCCTGGCGGATCATGGCAACGCGAAAGAGATCCTCGGCGAAGCCTTTTACATCGGCCTCCACGGGGTCACCGGCCCGCCAGAAGGTGGCACGAACCTCGTCCTCGGACTGATGGCCCATGTCGGCCTGAAAGAGCATCTGCATGGCCAGTTCGCGGGATTTGCGACGAGTTTTTGTGGTCATTGAGCGCTCGCTTTCGTTGGCGACAGCTTGCGGCTCAAGCTGACCATTTCAATGGCAGCAACTGCGGCCTCAAAGCCTTTGTTTCCGGCCTTGATGCCGGCGCGGTTGAGCGCCTGCTCCAGCGTTTCGCAGGTGAGCACGCCAAAGCTGTGGGGAATGCCGGTCTCCTGCTGCGACTGACCGATGCCGCGTGCGACTTCGTTATAGATGGCCTCGTAGTGCGCCGTTTCGCCACGCAGCAGGCAGCCAAGCGTCACGATGGCATGCGCTCTTCCCTGCTCCGCTAGCTGACGCGCTGCGGCGGGAATCTCCCACGCGCCGGGCACGCGGACAATTTCGATATCAGCGAGGCTGGCACCGCTGCGAAGAAGCCCATCGATTGCGCCTTCGAGAAGGCGGTCCGTGATGACGGCATTCCAGCGAGAGACGACAATGGCAAATTTCATTCCGGCAGCGGAGAGGTCGCCTTCGAGCGCAATGGGCTTGCCACGGAGCGGATCCGTCTTGGTCGCGTCCCATGCCCAGAAAGAAAACCGGTGGCCGGGAAGAGGCTCCACGGTGAAGTAGCGGGAGTGCCAATCGGTCTCTCCGACGGGCATGAGAAGCGCGTCTGCATCGAGCGATTCCGCGCGCAGCCACGCTGCGGCGGCTTGATGCGCGGCGTCAATGGAGGAAACTTCGATGGAGAAATCTGCGAAGCCGGGAACAGAGCCGAAGAGCAGTTCGATGCCGCCGCGCGGAGTGAAATACAGCGCTCCATGGGAGGCTTCTTCCTTCCACGAAGTGCCCGGCTCAAAGCCGAGCGCGGTCAGGAAGCCTGCCAGCTTCTGGAGGACCGCAGGGGATGCAGTGGAATGAAGAAATGCGAGGCTCTTGATCACTTTTTGATTCTACCGTGCTGGCGAGGGGCGGTTGTTTCCACAGGGTTCCGCATGCGCGTCACGCCAAAACTCCGCTCCCAATGACGCAGCAATTGTCATTGGGAGCGGAGTGTGGAATTTCTGTTCTAGTTGGTGGCGCGAGGTTTGACGGCGATCGCGGTGGCCGGCACGATGGTGGCGTTGCCGGTGTACACGCAGCCGGGGTCATTGCCGCCCGCAGAGACAGAAGTGCAGGCCGGAAGATTCGGCGAGATCTGCTGCGTGTCCTTGAGCGTGGCGGTGTTGATGTAGTGCACCTGGTTATCGCCCGATGTGGAGACAAAGAAGAGCGTGTTGTCCGGGCTGAAGGCTCCGGCGATGGGTGCGGTGATGGCGGAAGCATTGCTGCCGGCAAAGGTAACGTAGCCGAGTGTGCCCGCGCTGGAGGTGGCTCCGGCGGTCTGCTTATAGTACGGTAACGTGGCTCCGGCAGTGGTGCCGTTGTAGGTGATGAAGCTGAGGCTCTGCGAGGAAGCCGCGGTACCCGTGGTAACGGCTGCAGGTGAAGTCACCACCTGGGTTACATCTGTGGCATTCACGGAAACCTGCTGGTTGGCAACAGTGTGCGAGAGCGCCAGCGGCTGCAGTGGATCTCCCAGGCCGGGGTAGGTGTCGCTGACCTTTGCCGGCAGGCAGGAGTCGCCCGGCACTGCAGGTACGGTCACATCGATGTCCGTAAAGGTGATTGGACCAGTCGATCCGGGGTTACCGTTATGCGTTGCGCCGAGGATGTGATTGCCATCCACAGTGGCGGCAAGCTGATCGGTCTGCTCGGCGACTGAGTCACCGGCGACGTTATCGATCTGCGGGTAGAAGAGCATGCTGGCATACTGGCCGGCGTTGCCGACAGGGCACCAGGTATGCGCTACCGTGGGGTTGCCGCTGAAGTACGCGCCCAGGCTGGGAACCATGATGGCCAGGCTTTGCGCGCCGAGCGAGGAGCCGGCCGGAGGCAGCGGATAGGTGGTCCAGCCGGTGTTGGCGTTATAGACGTACAGCATGTCAGTATGCGAGGTGATGCCCGCTGCGGCATTGTTGGCCGCGGAGCTGTCGGATACGTAGAGCGTCTGCGAATCCGGCGTCCACTGAGCGCTGACACCCATGCCGCCGAATGTACCGAGGATGGCGCCGCTGCTGGGAGAAACGAGATAGAAGACCTGGCGCTTCTGGTCGTTGACCAGCACGGTTGAGTCGCTTGGCGCTACCGCGAGAACCACGCCTGGAACACTCGTGAGCTGGCTGGTGATTGCGTTTGAGGTGGTGCTGAAAACCATCAGCTCAGTCTGCGAGCCAAAGTAAAGATTGGTTCCAAGGCGATCCATCACCATGGAGTTGGGCACATACGGCAGACGCACCGTGTTGCCCGCCGTGCCGGTGAGAAGCTCGTAGGGAACAAAATACTGCGACTGGCCCGGAGCGCTGTACCAAACGTAGGAGCTGGCGGATCCCGGAACGGTAATATCCACCGCGTTGGATGAAATCGGCAGACCGGTGCCGTATACGCCCACTTGATTGATCGGCGCAGGATTGCACGTGGACGGCTGGCAGATGGCGTAGACGCTGGCTGCTCCCGGGAAGCTGGCCGTAATGGTGCCGGTGCTCGAAACCGAGAGATTCTGCGGATTGGTGGACTGATACGCCAGCGTGAGGCCGGTGATCGGGTTGCCCAGCGTATCCACCACGTTGGTGACAAGGTTCTGCTGCACGCCCTGCGTCACGGTGCCGCTGGTGCTGCCGTTCAGCGTGACAGAGATGGACTTGGGCGGGCAGGTGGAGAAGTATCCTGCGGTGGAACCAGAACCGGCGAGCGATGCCGTGATCACAGTGGTGCCGGGCAGTTGCGCGGTAATCTGATTGGTCTCGTTGTTGAGGGTGGCTACAGTCGAGTTGCCGACGGTGAAGGCCAGTGTGCCGATGGAGCTGCCGCAACTGGGCACCGAAGAGACGCCGGCGGGCAGCGGGCAGGCATAATTGTCGGGCGTGACCGTGGATGGCGCGCACATGAGCGTCTGTTTGCCGTTGCTCAGGTAGCAGGCCTGGGCATCCAGCTGCGAGAGCTGTCCCTGCGAGATACACTGCTGCGGGCCCGCTAACGAAATGGACGTAACCTGCGCATGGATATACACCGGCACAGGATTCGACGTGACGCCATCCGCGGATGCGGTTTCATAGGCAACGCCGTACGGCAGGCCGCCAGTGCTGGGCAGAGGGCTTGGCGCGCTGCAGATGGTGTAATCCGCAATGCCGCCGCCTGAGTTGCGGTTCCATGTACCGGCGCACATATTCCCGGAGGGCGAAATATCGACGAGCTTATTGTTCGTCGTGCCGTAGGTCCATGAGGTCACGCTGAAGGAGGTGTTCTTGCACGTAAAAGCGGACGGCGCGTTGCTCTGGCGTGTCTGGCCGAATGCGAGCGAGATGCCTGTGAACTGAGGTCCGAGGGTAATGTAGTTGATGTCAGTGATCTTTGGACCGTAACCCAACCCATTGCAATAATTTCCGGCTGGGTTGCGCGTGCATCCGGAGATCGTGATACCAGCCGGAACCGCCAACACCAGCAAACAAACAAGCGTCAAAAACCGCCGCATGAATCCTCCCCGCCCCGCGCTCCGTAACGGCGGAACGGTCTTTCCTGAAATACGCCACAAAAATGTCGTTTGAAAGCGCCTCCCGCCAGCGTTGGCAGGATAGAAAATCCGCTATTCTTCCAATCCAAAGTGTATCAGGGCCAACTCAGCCAGAGCCATGTTCGCCAGGGCCGCATGAATCATGCCTGACAGGGTTTCTCCAGTGCTGTATTCACATAGACTCACGCGGCCCCGAAGCGTAACCGGTTTCGCTACTCCGGCATGTACCGCGCAAACCACTCCACGGCGCGCTCCATCACGTCCCGGCGATGCGCCGGATCGACGAAGCCGTGGCCCTCGTTGGGATAGACCACAAACTGCGTCGGCACATGCTGGTCCCTGAGCGCATGCCAGAACTCGAAGGACTGCGGCGCGGGGCATTCGCCGTCGCGGTCGCCTACTACGACCAGCGTGGGCGTCTTCACCTGATTGATGAAGCTGATGGCCGAGCTCTTCGCGTATACCGCGGGATCGTCATACACGCTTGCGCCGAAGTAAGGAATCATCCACTGGCCAATGGAGTTTTCGCCATAGTAGCTCTGCCAGTCAGAGATGCCGGCCCCAGCGACGGCTGCGCGGAAACGATGCGTCTGCGTTACGGCGAACATGCTCATGAATCCGCCATAGCTCCAGCCGGTGAGGCCAACGCGCTTGTCGTCGATGGGATACTTCTTTTCGGCTGTATCCACGCCGGCCAGGATATCGCGCAGATCGCCGTAACCGAAGTCCTTGCGATTGGCTTGAACGAATGCCTCGCCCTGCCCGTAGCTGCCTCGAGGATTGACCTGCAGCACAAAGTAATCGAGCGCGGAGAAGGCTGCGCCGCTCAGGCCGCCGCCCGCGCCCCAGCGAGACTCCACCGCTGAAGCAGGACCGCCGTGCACGAGGACGATGAGCGGATATTTCTTGGCCGGATCGTAGTTTTTTGGAAACAACAGCCAGCCCTGCACGCTAAAGCCGTCAGACTTCCAGCTCAGCGATTCGGATTTACCCCATCCAGGCTGGATGCCGTCGTTGAGGTGCGAGAGCTGCGTGAGATGGATGTCCGAACCGGAATTGTGAAGCGCCATGCTGAGCGAATAGATTTCCGTCGGCTTATCGAAGCTGCTGGCGCGGAAGACGAAGAGGGAGTGATCGGCGGTAACGGAGAGTGAATGCGAAATGCGGCCATCGCTGGCTGAGCCGGGCAGCTTGAATATGGGCGCGTCAAAGACGGCCGGCCCGCTGGCTGCGATGGTGGCGCGCGCAAGCTGGTCACTGCCACCGGAGACTTCGTTGATCCAGAGATGCTGTGCATCGCTCCATTCAATCCAGGCAGGGGAGGATGTGCGCCCCGGCGTCAGATTGCGCAAGCCGCTGCCATCTGCGCCGACCAGCCACACATCGCCGCCGGTAGAGCCTTGATCGCTCATGAGGCCGCCAATGAACGCGATGCTCTTTCCATCCGGCGACCAGCGCGGAACGGCTATCTGGAGACCGTGAAGCGGGCCGGAGACTTCAGCGGGAGCGAGAATCACCGTGGGTGCGGATGCGCCGAGGGTCTGCGCGTACAGCTTCGCCGTCCACCAGTTGTTTTCTCCGGGCGGCTCCGCGGCAATGTAGGCGAGAGATTTCGAATCGGGCGACCAGCCGAACTCGAAGGCATGGAGATTTGCAGGGGTGGCCTGCGTCGGCGCGGTTGGCGTGGTGACGCTGATATCGGCAACTGCGATGCGCTGAATCTCGATGCCGTCTTCTCCAATGACGCCTGCGGGCGGCTTCATGGCCGCGAGTGCCCCGGCGGCACGCGTTGCGCCTTCTACGTAAAGAAACGCTACCTTGCTGCCGTCCGGCGAAAATGCCGGCTCATTGGCATAGCCGTTGAGCTGGGTGAGCCGCGCAGCAGGCTGGCCGTCAAGATGCGAGAGATAGAGATCCTCCTGCTTCTTGTTATCGCAGGAGGCAAAGAAGGCGAGACCTTTGGAGTCCGGTGTCCAGAGGAGGTCATTCTCCGAGCAATGATCACCGACTTTTACGGATTCAGCTTTGGAGAGATCGGAGATTGGCGCTACGCGGATGCCGGCTTCGGAGTCAAAGGCGAGCCAGGCGAGGCGGGAGCCATCGGGCGAGACGGCCACCTGTCCAACGCTGCGGCCGCGATTCAGGCCGCGAAGAACCTCGTCGATGTGCGCTTTATCGGTTTGAGCGTAGGAAACGGCGGCAGTGAGAAGAAGAGCGAAGCCGGCTGCAATGCGGCAGGAAACTGAGGTGCGGGTCATAGGGAAAATGCTAACAGCCGGTTATGGTCTCTGGCACAGGCTTATTTGGCAGCAGCGTGGATCGCAAGCAGCGTCTCAAGCAAAGGTTTGAGCAAGTCGAGCTTCAGCGCATTGGCTCCATCCGATTTCGCATGGGCCGGATCGTCGTGGACTTCGAGGAACAATCCATCTACGCCAGCCGCAACGGCAGCGCGTGCCAGCAGCGGAATGTACTCCGGCTGCCCGCCACTGACGCCGTTTGCCGCCGAGGGCTGCTGAACGGAGTGCGTGCCGTCAAAGACGACCGGCGCTAACTTGCGCATGACCGGCAGAGAACGGTAATCGACCACCAGCGTGTTGTAACCGAAGCTGGCACCGCGTTCGGTGAGAAAGACGCGTTCATTGCCCGTGGAGCGCACCTTCTCGACCGGGTGATTCATATCCCAGGGCGCGACAAACTGGCCCTTCTTGATGTTGACCGCACGGCCAGTCTTGCCTGCGGCGACTAACAAATCCGTCTGACGGCAGAGGAAAGCGGGAATCTGAAGGACATCGACAGCCTCCGCTGCAATCTCGCAATGCGCAGGTTCATGCACATCCGTGAGCACCGGGAGGCCCGTATCCTTTGCAAGCCGTCCGAGGATCGCTGTGCCCTCCACAATGCCCGGCCCGCGAAAGCTCTTCACGCTGGTGCGGTTGGCCTTGTCGTAGCTCGCCTTGAAGATGTATGGAACGCCGAGATCGGCAGTGATGCGCTGAATCTGCTCTGCCATGAGGCGGACATGCTTTTCGGATTCAATTACGCAGGGGCCTGCTATGAGAAACAACTTGCCCGCGCCAACATGCACCGGGCCGATTTCAAAGGAATGGCTCACAGGGAGATTATAAAGGCCTTGTAATTCACGAAAATGAAAACATATTTCCATAAAAGCATAAATATGTCACACTGTAATCATGAGAACCACCATCGACATTCCGGATGAGACATACCGCGAGTTGAAAGTGATGGCGGCGCGGGAGGGGAAAACCTTCCGCGAGGTTGCGTTGCGGGGAATGCAGCGCGAGCTTCGGGAACCCGCAAGAATGCCAATCAAGAAGTTTGAAGTTCCAGTGATCCACTCGGATCGGCCCGGAACACTTGACCTGACGAACGAACAAATCGATGACATCCTCTTTTCTTCCCGATAACAATGTGTGGGTGGCAATCAACCACGCGATACATAGACATCATCATTCTGCTCTCGGGTGGTTCAATACTCTGGATCAGGACAGCATCCTGGTGTTCAACCGGCATACGCAATTAGGTTTTCTTCGGCTGCTTTCCACGGAATCCGTTATGCAGACGGACACACTGACGCAGAGACAGTGCTGGGAACTGTATACGAAATGGATTGCCGGCAGACGAGCGGAGCTCTGGAGCGAGCCTTCCGGCATCGACCACACTTTTCAACAAATAACGATGTCCGATCAGCGCGCCCCACAGGTTTGGGCTGATTGGTACCTGGCGGCCTTTGCGGAGAAGGCCGGACTGACTCTGGTCACTTTCGACAAGGCGCTGGCCGCAAAAGCAAAAGGGGCAGTGCTGCTGGCTTGAGCTTTGCGGTGTTCCGTTGCACTGCGGGATTGCCGAAGAAATCGTCCGCGTCTTTCAGAAACGACCCAAGAGCAAAGAAAAAGACGTAGACGGTATAAGCGCCGGAGATCGCGATTTGCCAGCGCCACGGATTCCCCCTCACGAGCAGAAACAACAGCCCAAGTACTGCGAACGCCGGAAAGTGCGCCCCGCGATAGAGCCCCGATGAGGGCTTCTCTTCTTCGTCTGAAGACTCCTGTTTATCCGCATTCCGGGTTTCCATGTTTAGCAAATCGTCGGACATTGTCTCATCTGCTTTTCGCGAGATTTATTGGACAGTCGCTACCGATTTCGTGCTCTCTGCGCGTTGCGTGGCCCGGTTGTTATAGCTGGCTTTGATGAACTGGTGGAACAGCGGATGCGGCTCAAGAGGCTTGGACTTGAATTCCGGATGGAACTGGCACCCGATGAAGAATGGATGGCCGGGAATCTCCACAATTTCGACATACGTGGCATCCGGCGTGGTGCCGCTGATGCGGAGCCCGGCGCCGGTAAGCAAAGCCTCATACTCGCGGTTGAACTCATAGCGATGGCGATGCCGCTCACTGATCTCGGTTTCGTTGTGGTAGATCTTTGAGGCCAGAGTATCCGGCGTGAGCACGCAGGCCCAGGCGCCCAGGCGCATGGTGCCGCCCATCTCCTCGACGCCGAGCAGCTCGCGCAGTTTGTAGATGACGCGGTGCGGTGTCGCGGGGTCAAACTCGCTTGAGTTGGCCTCCTTGAGGCCGCAGACGTTGCGCGCAAACTCAATGCACGCGGTCTGCATGCCGAGGCAGATGCCGAAGTACGGCACATGCTTCTCGCGCGCGTAACGGATGGCGTTCAACATGCCTTCAATGCCGCGCTTGCCGAATCCGCCGGGAACGAGAATTCCGTCAAAGCCCTCAAGCTGCGATTCGTAGGACCGGTCCTCGGGAGACTCGGTTTCGAGGCCCTCGGATTCCACCCATGTGATGTTGAGCTTCAGGTTTTCGGCCAGTGCGCCATGCGTCAGGGCTTCCTTGAGGGACTTGTAGCTGTCCTCATACTCGACGTACTTGCCCACAATGGCGATTTTGACTTCATCCCTGGGGTTGGCAAAGCGATGCGCGAGATCCTTCCAGCGGGAGAGGTCGGCCTCGGGAGCGTCCTTGTGCAGGTACTTGAGAACAAGGCCGTCCAGACCTTCTTCGGCGAAGTTAAGCGGCACCTGGTAGATGGATGGAACCGTGGTGGCGCCAATGACGGCGCGCTCTTCCACGTTGCAGAAGGCGGCAATCTTCTGCTTGATATCGCGGGAAATATTCACGTCGGCGCGGCAGAGAAGGATGTCGGCCTGAATACCGATGCCGAGCAGTTCTTTCACGGAGTGCTGCGTGGGCTTGGTTTTCAGCTCCTGGGCGGCAGCGATCCACGGCACCAGCGTGAGGTGCACAAAGACAGTATTTTCGCGGCCAAGCTCCTGGCGCATCTGGCGGATGGCTTCAAGAAACGGAAGCGATTCGATGTCGCCGACCGTGCCGCCGATTTCGACGATGGTCACATCCGCGCCGTTCGCGGAGACCTTGCGCATGGCGTTCTTGATCTCGTTGGTGACGTGGGGGATGACCTGGACAGTCTTGCCGAGGTAGTCGCCGCGCCGCTCCTTGAGGATGATCTGCTCATAGATGCGGCCGGTGGTGAGGTTGTTATCGCGGCCGAGTGGGGCGTGGGTGAAACGTTCGTAGTGGCCGAGATCGAGATCGGTTTCGGCCCCATCGTCGGTCACAAAGACCTCGCCGTGCTGAAAGGGAGACATGGTCCCGGGGTCGACGTTGAGGTACGGGTCGAACTTCATGAGGTTCACGCGGAGACCGCGGCTTTCAAGCAGGCAGCCGATGGAGGCAGCCGCTAAACCTTTGCCCAGACTGGACACAACTCCGCCCGTCACAAAGACATACTTTGCAGACATGGATGCAACCTCTTTGTTTGAATGTATGGATTGGACGTACCTGGTGGGCACAATCAAGTATGCCAAAGAGTTGGCCCCTGAATCAAGGACCAGTCACCCGGCACACACGCTTTGGCGCGGTGAGAACCATCCTGGAAAACAGCACGGCCCCCGCCAGAGCGGAGGCCGCGTAAGTATCAAACCGGCGTAAGCCGAATGATTACTTCATGTTGCCGTTGGAATCGAGGACGATGCCGCCCGGACCCTGGTTCTTCTTCTCTTCGTTCGCCTTGCGAGCGCCGAGCGCCTTGCTGGCCCAGTCCTTGGCCGTAGCTACATCCTGCTTCACGGCGTTCGGGTCCTGATAATCCACGTCGGCTTTGCGGCGATAGACAAGGTTGATGTAAACCATGGCATCGTCGTAGTTGGCGCGGTTCTGAACGGCCTGATTGAGGTACTGGAGACCTTCGTCCACCAGCGCCTGGTTCTTGTCCTTGATGTCCTGCAGAATCTTCTTGCCGGCCTTGACGTTGCCTTCGCCGTCATCCGACTGACCCGCAGCGGCAAGGGCATCCTTGGCGTTCTTATAAGCGACCGTGTAGTCGATTACGCCAATGGTATAAGCAGCTTCTGCGTCCTTCGGATCGATGGAGAGGACTTTCTTCTGCCATTCCTTGGCCTTATCGAAATTATTCAGCTGGAAGTAGATGGCAGCGATCTGCTTGGCGCTGTTCACGTCCGTGGAGTCCTTGTCGAGAACCTCCTGGAAGAGCGAAATCGCGTGATCGGCGTTCTGCAGATTTTCCTTGGTGGTGACCCCGGGAACTACATTCTGCGCCAGCGCTGTAGCCAGATAGGTCTTGGCCATGGGAAGGGTGGGATCGAGCCGTGTCGCTTCCTGGAAGTGGCCGATAGCCTCTTCATAGTGGGCGCTCTTGAATGCCTCTACACCTTTGTTGAGGTGGTCGCGCGCGGCAAGCCTGTTGCAACCGCCCAGCGTCAGCACCATTCCGCCCAGGGCAACCGCGAGCGCCATTATACGTGCGGATCGAATCATGTCTCTGTTCTTCTCCTTACAGGGGTACCCGGCGGTTGCGCGCCTGGAAATTAAATCATTCTGGCGCGGACTGAAAACTTTCGCGCATGGTTACAATCTTGTACTGCAAACTGCGTTCCGGAAGGCTGCCGCAATCTTACCGTACGGCTGTTGCGCCCGGAGTGATAAGCGCCACGTGTGCTACACCCGCTGCGTGGCCCATATCGATAGCCTGGGCAACCTGCGTGAAAGCCAGCTTGTCGTCCGCCTTGACGAACAGCACGCGGTCCGCGCGGGTTGCGTAAATCTCTGAGAGCCGGGCAGGCAAATCGAGCTTCGCTACTGCCTGGCTATTAATCCGATAATCCGCCTCGCTGCCCTTGCCTGCCGTAAGCTCCAGAACAACTGGATCGTACGGGCCCTGCAAAGATTGCGTGGCGGGTTTGGGCGCCAGAGCCTGCTCCCCCTTTGAGACAACGGGAACGATCACCATAAAAATAATCAGCAGAACCAGCAGAACATCAATCATCGGAGTAACGTTGATCTCCGATTGCATTCCGTTTGTGGATTTGCCCATAGTCATGGCTTCAGACTCCCTTCTCCCCGTGAGGGAAACTGCGAACTGCACGCCCCGATAGCTTATTGGCCGGCGAGGATCTTCGGCGTCATCAGGCCAATGTGATCCGCGTTGGCAGCATGGCCCATGTCGATGACTTCGGCGATGTATGAGAAGTTCACATCATCGTCGCCCTTGACGAACATGACGCGCTCGGCACGGTTGGCATAGATGTCAGTCAATCTCTGCAGCAACTCGCTCTTGGCGTATGGCGTTTCGTTGATCTTGTAGGACGGAGCGCCGCCCTTGTTCGCGACGACCTGAACCACGATGGTGCGATCATTCGGCTGCTGCTGCTGAGGATTCTTGGGCGGCTGAGGGACAAGCGCGTCCAGACCCTTCGGGGTTACCGGCACAATCACCATGAAGATGATGAGCAACACCAGCAGAACGTCGATCATGGGGGTGACATTGATGTCACCCATCGCGCCACCCTTGTTACCGGATGTCATTGCCATGGCTTCAAACTCCCTTGTTGGATAAAAACCTATCTAAAAAACTGCAACGGTCCTGAACTATTCGCCGCCAGCTCCGCCGGCGCCTTCCTTCTTTTCCGTCAGCAGGCCCACTTCTTCCACACCCGCGGTACGGACGGCATCGATCGCGTTTTCCACGTCGATGTACTTGGACCGGGCGTCAGCACGGAAATAGACCGTCTTGCCGGGCTTGTCGGCCAGCTTCGACTGCACTGCGGAGCCAAGCTCGCTGAGTGCCATCTTGTTCTGGCCAAGGTACACGCTGCCGTCACGGGTGACCGCCACAACAATGGCGTCTTCCTTGTCGGCATCCGGCATATTGGTCGGGTTATCGACCTTTGCCATATCCAGCTGCACCTTGTTATTGAGCATGGGCGTAATGACCATGAAGATGATCAGTAGTACCAGCATGACGTCTACCATCGGGGTGACGTTAATGTTGGAACTGACATTGGCTGCTTCGTTACGAACTGCTACTCCCATCGCGGGGCTCCATCGATTGAATTTTCCTGGGTACTACTTGATTGCCTTGCCGGATACGTTGCCAAACTGCGTGGTACAGCTTGAAAAACCGGCGCTGAGGGAGGGGATTTCCACTCCCTCGCGCGCCAAAAGATCCGCTCAGGCTCAGGCAGTTCCAGTTACTTCTTGTGGCTCTGCTTGATGAAGTAGTCGATGAGTTCGCTCGACGAGTTGTCCATCTCGACGTCGAACGCCTCAACGCGGCCGGTGAAGTAGTTGAAGGCCATAACGGCCGGGATAGCCACAAGCAGACCGAATGCCGTGGTCACCAGAGCTTCCGAAATACCACCGGCGACTGCGCCGATACCGGAAGTCTTCTGGGTTGCAATCTGCTGGAAGGCGTTCAGAATGCCGACGACGGTGCCGAACAGGCCGACGAACGGAGCGGTAGCACCGATGGTGGCGAGCACCGAAAGGCCGCGCTTCAGCTTGGCATGCACAATGGCTTCGGCACGCTCGAGAGCGCGCTCGGAGCTGGCAATCGTGTCTTCGGTCGGGTTGCCACCGGAAACGCGGAACTCCTGCAGACCGGCGGTGACGACCTCAGCGAGGTGCGACTTCTTGTTGCGGTCAGCAATCTTGATGGCTTCTTCGAGCTTGCCATCCTTCAGAGCGCCGGCAACCTTCGGGGCGAACTCGCGGGACTGCTTGCGGGCTGCCGAGAAGTACAGGTAGCGGTCGATCATGACGGCCAGCGACCAGACGGACTCAACGAAGAGAATGATGGCCACACCTTTGGCCAGCCATCCCATGTTGCTCCAGAGGCCGAGCAGGCTGAAGCTGACCGTGCTGCCTCCTTCCTGAAAGAAGGCCAGGCTGTTGACCGAGTGCGAAGCAAAGTTTGCGAGCTGAGCGAGAATCACTGAATCGTTCCTCCTAGGGAGTTTGCTTTTAGTACAGGGGTTACAAAGTTTGTAAGCGCATTTACAAGAGACTCCAGCCTTTTGGCTCCGGAGAGTATTTCCGACGCCGTCGCTGCCAGTGAAGCCGATTGTAGCTGCAGTAAGAATGAGGCGCGGTAGGAAACCTCATCCGGCTGAAAAGCGTGCGGCCCTGTCCAGTTAGACGAGGGCCGCGAAACTTCATCCACCCAGGCTGAAGATAACGTTGACGGTGGTATCAACTTCCACCGGCTCGCCGTTCAGCAGGTACGGACGATAGCGCCAGCTGCGGACGGCGTCGAGAGCTGCCTGACGCAGCATCGGGGGACCGTCGACAACCGTGAGATTTTCAATGGTGCCGGTCTTCGAAATCGTTGCGCGGAGCACCACGGTACCGGAGACGCGAGCTGCCTTCGCAATCGCGGGATAGGTCGGCGACGGACGGCTGATAGCCAGGCCCTGAGATACGCCGGCGGAGATTGTGACCTTCTTCGGCGCTTCCTTGGTGACCTTGGGCGCAGTAGACGGACCGGAGAAGAGGCCGCCGATGGCACCACCCGGTGCGCCGTTGCCGAGGCCTTCCATACCGGCCACGCCAAAGCTCGATGGCGGAGCTTCCGCTTCTTTCACGTTCTTAATATCTTTAGGAATCTTGGTCGGCGCCACGAGCTGGTTGTTCATCATCTCCGACTGAACATGAACCACGTGCACCGGTGCAGCCGGCGGCGGTGGTGGCGGAGGAGGAGGCGGGGGCGGAGGGGCAACGAGAAGCGTCTGCATCATTGCCTTGGGCAGCGCCTCGGGATAGATCAGCGGGATCAGGATGATGACCGTGATGATGGCCAGGCAAAACGGAAGCGTGACAAGCATCCAGAATTTTGCCTTGCTCTTGATCTTGCCGCCTGATTCAAATGTGGAATCTTCAAACATGGCCAGCCTCGAATCGGGGTGTTGGTTTCCTCTATTTAGACACCGCGGAAACCTGGAATGTTCCCGCCGTATCCCGCCGATTGCAATCAGCGTGCTCAACCTATATCAGATGAAACATACAGGTTGCAAAACGCTGCCTCAAAACCAGTGCAACTTTATACCAACTTCATGCGCAGCAGGAAAAATCGATTTGTCCTGCTGTGCCGATTAACGAGCGCGACGAGCTGCCGGAAGCACTGCTGCCTTGCCGCTCTTGGACCGCCACTCCTGATAGGCCACAAGCATAGGAGCCGCAACGGCAATGGACGAATAGGTTCCGATGAGAATGCCAACGACCAGAGCGAACGAAAATCCGCGCAAAACCTGGCCACCGAAAATATACAACGAAAGCACGGTGAGGAACGTTAAACCTGAAGTCAAAACCGTTCTGCTCAGCGTCTGGTTGATGCTGCGATTGACCACATCCGCCAGTCCTTCGCGGCGGTTCATGCGTAGATTCTCACGGATGCGGTCGAAGACAACGATGGTGTCGTTCATCGAATAACCCACAAGCGTAAGGATCGCCGCAATCACCGTAAGAGAGATCTCCTGCCCTGTCAGCGCGAAGAAACCAATGGTGATCAGCGTGTCATGGAAGCACGCAATCACAGCCGCGACGCCATAGATGAGCTGGAAGCGGAACCAGAGGTAGACCAGCATGCCGAGCAGCGAGTAAAGCGTGGCCATAACGGCCTTGTTCTGGAGCTGCTTGCCCACGGTCGGGCCAACAACGTCCACCTTCACGCCATTCGCTTCATCAAACGGATTGTTGTAATGCGTCTTGAGCGCGCTCACAATCGCCTGACGACCCTGATCGAGACTGGTCTCGTTCTTCTGCTCAGGCAGGCTGATGAGCACCTGGTTGCGGTTGGTATCGCCGCCGTAAGACTGTATCTTTGCGTCCGTGATGCCGGCAGCGCTCACGGCATTGCGGATGGCGCCGATGTCCGGCGGATTGGCGAATTGAACCTGAACCTCTGTGCCGCCGCGGAAGTCCACGCCAAGGGGCACAGGGCTGCCAGTCTGAGCAAGATGCAGGCCCATCGAAATAACGCCTGCAACGCTGAAGATCAACGAGAAGGCGAGGAAGTACCACTTCTTTCCAAGCCAGTCGATGTTGACACCGTGAAATAGTTCCACTGATTGCTTCCCTCAGGGGCTCAAATGCCCCGAAAATCTCTCTACTTCCGAATACTCGACGAAACTAGTTCCTACGTCCCTAGTTCCTTAGCCGCTGCCTTTAGATGGAGACCATCTCTCCGGGCTTGAGCTTGTTCAAGTGCGCGTCAAAGATGGTGCGCGAGACAAAGACCGCTGTAAACAGGTTTGCCAGCAAACCAAAGGTCAGCGTGGTGGCAAAGCCCTTCACCGGGCCGGTGCCGAAGAGGAACAGGATGGCCGCCGAAACGATCGTGGTCACGTGCGTATCCACAATCGTGATCCATGCATGACCGAAGCCCTGTTCCACAGCAGCGGCTGCGGACTTGCCTTCACGAATCTCTTCCCGGATACGCTCGAAGATCAGCACATTCGAGTCCACGCCCATACCAATCGTCAGGATGACGCCGGCAATACCGGGCAGCGTAAGCGTAGCCGTGGAAAAGCCCATGAAGCCAAGCAGGATAAGCAGGTTCAGCGCCAGCGCGAGGTCCGCGTTGATGCCCGATCCCTTGTAGTAGACGAGCATGAACAGCATGACCACCAGCACACCCACAACAGCCGCTGTCACACCTTCCTTGATCGAGTCCGCGCCAAGCGATGCGCCCACGGTACGGGCTTCAATCTCTTCCAGCGATGCCGGCAGAGCACCCGTGCGGAGAAGCTTGGAGAGATCCGCCACTTCCGTCTCGCTGAACGAGCCTTCGATATCGCCCTGGTCGCGAATGCCGCTGCGGATATTCGCAACCTCGCGAACCGTCTTGCCCATGACCACAGCCATGGCAGAGCCGATGTTGTGGCTGGTGTACTCGTAGAAGGTGTCGCCCGCGTCTGTGGTGAGCGTAAAGCGAACCATACGCTGACCGGTATCAGGGTTGGTGGCAGAGTCCGCCGAGCGGAAGTCGTTGCCTTTGACCACTGCAGCGCGTTGCAGCACGTACACGCTGTCGGCATCCGAACGGCTGCCAATGGCTCCCGTTGCGTGCAACATGATCTGATCCGGAGGAAGAACGCCGCCGGGAGCAGCCGCGAGCGCAGCCTGTTCCGTGGGATACGGACCGCCAACTACGGGGTGAATCTCAAGGCGCGCCGTGTTCTGCAACTGTTCCTTCACGCGATCAAGATTCGAGATGCCGGGCAGCTCGACGAGAATCTGGTTCGCGCCCAGGTTGTACTCCTGAATTACAGGCTCGCTTACACCCAGCGCGTCCACGCGGTCGCGGACCGTCTCGATCGACTGCTGAAGCGTGCGCTTCTCGAGATCCGCCTGGTAGCTCGGCTTCATCGTCAGCGTGTAGTTGCCATTGGAGCTTGAAGAGTCGTACTCCGTGCCGTACTTCGTGTCCAGCGTGGTGCGAATCTGGCTGCTGGCACTGGACGGAACGCCCTCAATCGCGATCACCGTAACCTTGTTCGGGTCAGGCTTGTAAATCCGCGTGAAGGCTACATTGGCCTTCTTCAGATCCGACTGAAGCTGCGCAACCGTGTTATCGGTCTCAGCCGAGACGGCTTCCTGCACCTGTACGCGCAGGATAAGGTGCGCGCCGCCCCGGAGGTCGAGGCCAAGGTGAATGTTCTTTGTGAGTGCGTCAAGAAAGGCCTGGCCGCTGAAGCCCTTGGGAATGCCGATAATGCCGTAGACACAAACCAGAAGCACAGCGACAATCAGCAAAACTCTGTTTCTAACGTTTTTCATTCCAGTTCTCTAGTCCAAAAGATAAAAGCGCGTAGCGCCTAGGAAGCTTTGTCTTCAGTCGTGACAGAGGCGATGGCGCTCTTGGCAATCTCCATCTTGATTCCGTCGGGAGCCACTTTAATGATGATCCCGTCGTCCTTGATGGACAGAATCGTGCCGCGAATGCCGCCTGCAGTGGTGATTTTGTCGCCGGCCTTGATGTCGGCCAGCATCTGCTGCCACTGCTTTTGCCGCTTCTGCTGCGGACGAATCATTACAAAGTACATGATGGGGATCAGCAGCAGAATGGGAAGCATCTGAATCAAGCCTCCGCCCGCCGCCGGTCCCGCAAAAACCGCTAAACCAATTGCCACACTCATCCTTTACTGCCCTGCCTTGTTGAGGGCACGGGGCCTCCGGCTCATTTGCCGGACCAATACGCGAAATTTGTCTCCGGGAAAAACTCTTCACCGGGCAGGCGGATGGCGCACCCGGGTTCAGACTCGGCAGATACGGATGCAAACTGCGTTCCGCTCGCCGTCGGCTTCCTGTTCGACAAGGCTCACTTTCAAGGAGATTTGCGGCCTGCAAGCGCGATTTGCGCGGACAAAAACGAACCAATCCCCAGAAAGATTACCTAGCAAGATAAGAAACGGCAGGACGCTGGCGTGTCAAGGTGCTTCGCGCACGGCGAACTGCGCCTTCGGCGCGGATTTCCACTGAATACGCAACTGACTACTGCTGGCCCGCCCCAGTGGCTGCTGGTGTTTCCGGCTCATCGCCTGACTCTTCCACGAGCACAGCCGACCCCGGCACAATCTCATACATAAAGTCGCCCTTGCCTACCTGGTGAAAAGTAATCCGCAAAGGATCGCGCTGCCAGTCAGGCGGAATGCAGACCGGATCCGAGTGCGCCGCGGGATCTGCGTCATAGCTGTCGAGCTTCACGACAAGGACAGGCTTGCGCGCAGCAAGCTGAGCCACCACGGCATAGAGATTCTTTCCATTTGCAGTCAGTCCGCAGTAAGCGCCGTAATCGCGGAACCAAGTCACCTGGCTCACGCCGGGCTCATAATCCGGAAGCTTCAGCGCAACAACATGGCCCGTCGTGCGATCGACCATGATCCACGGCCCACGCTGCCACACCCAATGCTCCCTCTGCGCCCCGGGCTTGTCGCCGGGCAGAGCATCATTCAGTCGCACCGCACGGCGAACCACAAAGGTCCGCTCGGTCACATCGTGCGAGTCGCCTGTGGTCCACTCCTTGATTTGATCGTCCACAATAAGAGGCCGAATCTTCAGCCACTCTTCGCCGGGAAGCGCGCCGGAGGGATCACCCGCTTTAGAGTAGGAAACTTTCTTTGCCGCGCCCAGCCCGACGACATGCGGCTTACGCGGCGCGGCAAAGATGGATGGGCTGAGAAAACTCGCAGCCAAAATGCTGCAAAGTGCAAAAGAAATCCCAAGGCGCATAACGGCACACTCCGGCAACGGAGGATTACGCATGACCTTGGGAAAAGTGCTTGTTGAAACTATGTTCTGATTTTGTTGCCAGCAGTGTAGCAGCAACTGCGCAGGTTAGAGCAACTCTAAAAATTATCCCTGCGCAGCCTCCACAGCCCTAGCCACGCGGAAAGCCGTGCTCTCCTGCAAATGGCTAGCCAACACCTGCATGCCCACCGGCAGCCCAGCCTTAGTCTCGCCGCACGGAACCGTAACCCCGCAAATCCCAGCGAGCGAAGCCGTAACCGTATAAATATCCGCCAGATACATGGAAAGCGGATCTCCCGACTTCTCGCCAATCCGGAACGCCGGAACCGGCGAAGTCGGCGTCACAATCGCGTCCACCTCGGCAAAGGCCTTCAAAAACTCCTCCGCCAGAATCCGCCGAACCTGCTGCGCCTTGCCGTAATACGCGTCGTAATAACCGGCGCTGAGCGCGTACGTGCCAAGCAGAATGCGCCGCTTCACCTCAGCACCAAAACCCTCATCCCGCGAATGACGGTACATCGCGGCAAGATTCTCGCTTGCAGCCGAACGCAAGCCATACCGCACGCCATCAAAGCGCGCCAGGTTCGCGCTTGCCTCAGCCGTAGCCACTAAATAGTAGGTCGGAATCGCGTACCTGGTATGCGGAAGCGAAATCGGCTTCACCGTGCATCCGGCCGCCTTCAGGTCGTCAATTCCCTTCTCAATCGCGGCGCGAACTTCAGGATCAAGTCCCTCACCGAAATACTCCGCCGGCACGCCGATCCGCAGCCCCTCAGCCCCCTTGTCGCTCTCGGCAGCATAATCCGCCACCGGAGCGGGAGAACTGGTCGCATCCTTCGAATCATGCCCGGCAATCACGCCAAGCAGCGTAGCCGCATCGCGCACATTACCGGCAAAAGGCCCAATGCGATCCAGCGAGGAAGCAAAAGCAATCAGCCCGTAGCGCGAGACACGCCCCCATGTAGGCAGAACGCCCACCACGCCGCAAAAACTAGCCGGCTGGCGAATGGATCCGCCAGTATCCGTACCCAGCGTGGCAACCGCCATATTCGCCGCCACAGCCGCCGCCGAACCCCCTGAAGATCCACCCGGTACGCGCTCCGGATCGACAGGATTCCGAACCGGCCCATACGCCGAGTTCTCATTCGACGAGCCCATCGCGAACTCGTCGCAATTCAGCTTGCCCAGCAGCACCGCGCCGGCAGCCTCCAGCTTCGCCACCGCGGTAGCGTCATAAGGCGGCTCATAGCCCTTCAGAATCTTCGATCCTGCAGTGGCAGGCGCGCCCTGCATCACCAGCACGTCCTTGATGCCTACCGGAATCCCCGCAAGAGGCGGCAATTCATCGCCCTTCGCAGCCAATTCATCAACGCGCCCGGCCTGCTCGAGCGCACGCTCTTTGGTCAGGCTCAGGTACACATTGAGCGCCGGATTCACAGCCTCAATGCGGTCATAATACGCAGCAGCAAGATCGGCAGCCTTGGTGCGACCCTCTGCAATCTCAGCCTTCAGAGCCGCCAGCGTCTTCGGCTTCTCGACGAATTTTCCTGTCAATTCCGTTGTCATCGTTATCGCTCAATCACTTTAGGCACTTTGAAGAATCGTCCGTCCGATTCAGGCGCTTCCCGCAGCACTTCCGCGCGGTCCAGCGAGGGCAGAACTCCATCGGCACGCAACGCAGCAGAGCCACCGGCGCCGGGCAGCTCACTGATCTGGGCCAGCGGGGCAATGCCCGTCGTATCCAGCTCATTCAGCTCCGCCACATAATCCAGAATGGCGTTCAAATCGCCAACCATGCCGGGAATCTCCTCGGCAGTCAGCTCCAAGCTGGCCAGCTCGGCCACGCGCTCCACTTCTTCCACGGTTACTTTGGCGGTCATATCTTTAAGCCTTTTGAAGCTCCAGTATAGCGGTTACGCTTGCGCACCCTTTTCATCCAGAAACGACTGCAGAATCAGCGTAGCCGCCACCTGGTCCACAACCGCCCCATGCTCCTGCCGCGCATGACCTGCCTCATAAAGAATTCTGTGGGCCTCCTCCGTCGTTAAACGCTCATCCCATAGATGGATGGGCAAGCCGGTCAGCTCGCCGAGCTCAGCGGCAAAGGCCTGAACCCTGGCAGCGCGAGGGCTCAGCTCGCCGGAAAGGTGCAGAGGATTTCCGACAACAATCCCAGCGACAGAAAACTTGCGCGCCAGCCTCGCAATCGACCGCAAATCCTCCCGCGGATTCCTGCGTACTTCAAGCGTCAGCACGGGCTGCGCCGTAAACCCAAGCTCGTCGGAGACAGCAATGCCGATGCGCTTGGTACCAACATCGAGAGCCAGATACCGCGAAGCCATGCTTTGAGCATAGGCCATGCACGAAAAATGTGTCCGCGCCGATACAATAGAAGTATTCAGAAGCATCTCACGGCTGCCCTTTGCGTCTCATGAAGGAAGGCTACGGAGGGAAATGGGCAGCAGGCGGAATTCGGGTAAAAATAGAGGCTGGTTTGGGCGCCTCGTCGGCTGGATGCTGCTCCTGCTTGTGGTGTGTGGCGCAGGCGCTGCAGCATTCGTCTGGCTGGTGCCCTACGGAGCCACGCAGGAAAAGTTTGTCGAGATCGCACCCGGCTCGCCCACCCTGGGAATCGGCAGACAGCTCGAGCAGGCCGGCATCATTCCCAGCCGTTATGCCTTTGACGCCCTGCGCGTGATCAAGCCCGGCGTACTCAAGGCCGGCACCTACCGCTTTGCCGCCCCTGACACCACGGCAAATATCTATGAACGGATTCATCGGGGCGACGTATACACCATTGCAGTAACCATTCCGGAAGGCTCGACTGTGTTCGATGTGGCAGCGCGTCTGCAAGGGGCAAATCTTGGCAAAATGGCAGACTTCCTGGCAGCCGCGAAGACCGAAACCGAGTTAATTAAAGATCTGGACCCGCAGGCCACGAGCCTTGAAGGCTATCTCTTTCCCGACACCTACCGATTTTCCCCGAAAACCAAGCCGGTGGAAATTGCAGCCGTCATGGTGAAGCGCTTTCGCAGCGCGGCCGAGCAGCTCAAGCTCAGCCACGATGTTCACCACATCGTAACCGTGGCCTCACTTGTAGAGCGCGAGACAGCCCGCGACAACGAGCGGCCTCTCGTCGCAAGCGTCTTTGAAAACCGGCTCGAAAAAGAGATGCCGCTCATGACCGATCCTTCCGTCATCTACGGCCTGCAACTGGCCGGTGCATGGCGCGGAACCATCTACGCCAGCGACCTGCAGCGCGACACACCCTACAACACCTACATGCACGCAGGCCTGCCGCCCGGCCCCATCGCAAATCCCGGAATCAAATCGCTGAAGGCCGCCATGATGCCTGCGCAGACAAATTATCTTTACTTTGTCGCGGCCGGCTCCAACCCGCAGGGCCAGAGCCTTTTTGCCGAAACCCTGGAGGAGCACAACAAGAACGTGAGCGAGTACCGCAGCGCAGCCAAAAAGGCGGGTGAACAGTGAAGACTGCGCGTATCAGCGCGATGGTTCTGGCCCTCGCGGCTCTGCCGCTCTCCGGCTGCCTCTTCACCACGCGCAAGCTGCCCATCCCCACCGCGCCGCAGGTCACGCAGACCGCCACGCCGGAAGACCTTGTAAAGCAGATCAACAATCGCTGGGATCATCTCAACACCCTCTACGCCAAGGTCGAAGTGCAGTTGACCACCAAGAAGGCCCAGCAAGGGACAGAAAAGGATTGGAGCAGCTTCCCGGGCATCGTGATGATGCGCAAGCCTGAGATGTTGCGCGTTTACGGGCGCGTTCCCGTCATTGGCTCGCCCATGTTCAACATGGCCAGCGATGGAAAGAACTTTACGCTGTACGTCAACGCAAAGAACATCGCATACAAGGGACCGATCGAGCTGACTCACAAGTCAGCCAACACGATTGAAAACATTCGTCCCGGCTTCTTTCTGGATGCCTTGATCGTTCGCGGCCTGGCTCCGGATGACGAGTACATGCTCACAGCCGACAGCGATACCGTTGAAGACATCAAGCGCAAGCATCTGTTTCTCGTGCAGGAGTACATCCTCACCGTGATGAAGCGCAAGCCTGGAAGCCAGGAGCTGCACCCCATCCGCGTGATTCACTTTCATCGCGATGACCTGCTGCCTTACGAGCAGGATCTCTATGACGAACAGGGAAATCTCGAAACCGTAGTCACCTACAGCAATTACACCGACTTCGGCGGCAGCAATTACCCAAAGACTGTCACCATCAAGCGGCCCATCGAAGAGTTTCAGATTGTGCTCACCGTAGAAACAGTGAGAGAGAATCTCGATCTGAAAGACGACCAGTTCCAGATCGAAATCCCCTCGGATGTCCCCATTCAGACCCTGCATTAACCCTGGGCCACAAGCTACGGCCGGTTGATATCCTGTTCCACCTGCCGGGTAGCCAGCACCAGGAAGGCCATTGACAAAGACAAAATAAGCCAGCGTTTATAGTGTTTTTCCATAGTCTCCATCAACTTCGCTCTCTATCGATAGATATAAGACGCTTGCAACGTGCAGAAGGCATAACTCCCCCTCGCCCGTCGGGCGCCATACATGCTTAGATGCATGCAATCTGCCAAACGAAAGCTCCAGAAATCGCGTCAGTTCCAGAGAATGGCCTGACAGATCGCCGGTAAAAACTGCTCTTTGCGCGAAAAATATGCGCGCATCTGCGGGCCGCGTTCATCTGCCCGGCCTGTGTGCTAGTATCCGGCCAAGCACGCGACTCATAAATCATTTCGCATTCAAGGACACCTTCATGCAAACCCATCTGCGGCCCATGTCGCTGGGCGAAATTCTCGACTGCACCGCGCAGATGTATCGCACCCATTTCCTGCTCTTCGCCGGTATTGCCGCCTTCTATGCCGGCTCGCTGACGGTAGTGGGCCTGGCGCATATCGGCATGACTGCGTTCTTCACGGCGATGCACTGGAACCGGCTCCTTGTGGGACTGACCATCGTCGCGGTTTTTGTACAGTGGACCGTCGTCTTTCTTACCAACGGCCTCGCTATCGCCGCGAACAATCGCGCCGTTGCCTGGGTGCATCTTGGCCAGCCCGCCACCATTCGCGCCGCATACAAGAGCGTTCTTCCGCGCTTCCGGCGCATCCTGTGGCTCATGACCATCTTCATCTTCGTGGTGTGGACGCCCCTGGCGCTTTGCTACGGCGGATTTCTGGCCGTTGCCTACACATGGTTCAGGCCCATGCTGAATGGCGGAGCAGCCAAAGCTACCCCGGAACAGGCGCTTCTGTTTGGTGGAGTTTCCCTGGCTTTCTTTGCCTTCGGCTTCGCAGCATTCGTATACGCCGCGCTCATGGGCCTTCGCTATTCCCTGGCAATTCCCGCCTGCGTCGTGGAAGACTTGAAAGCCAGGACGGCGCTTCGGCGCAGCATCGATCTCAGCCTCGGATCGCGAGGACGCATCTTTGTACTCGGAGTGCTGGTGTTTGTCATCCAGATCGCGCTCGTGCTCATCACGCAGTCGTTCTTCATCTTCCTCGCATTCAAAAATCGCCTAGTTATGCCCGTATGGGCGCAGATAGCGCAGCAGATCGTCGCCTTCGCAACCAACTCCTTCATCGCGCCCATGTACTCCATCGGTCTCACGCTCTTCTACTACGACCAGCGTGTGCGCAAGGAGGGCTTTGACATTGAGTGGATGATGCAAGCCGCCGGCCTCGACTCGGCCTCGGAGTTGTCCGTTATCGCACCGCCGGACGAACCCGGTGAAACAACCAACACTCCCCCGGAGAACGATCACCCGGAGAGCAGCAATGATAGATGAAACAATTCCAGCACCGCTGAATCCCGCCGAGTTCACTACCGACGCACTCCGCCCCATGCACCTCGGCGAAATCCTCGACCGAACACTGCAAATCTACCGCCGCAAATTTCTGCTCTTTGCAGGCATCGCAGCCGGCCCATCGGTAGTGGTGCTCGCATGCTTCGCGGCGGCCTTTGGAATGATCTACTTCGCGCGCAATGGAGACACGACCGCGAACATGCTGGTGGGGCTGGGAGTTTTCGCCCTGTTTGCCATTGGAACGCCTCTCTACATCGTCTCCGGTGCATTCGGCTTCGCAGCCCTGAGCAGTGCCGCGAAAAAACGCTTCTTTGGGGAATCCGTCACCATCAGCGCCATGTATCGCGAGGCGTGGCCCAACGGCTGGCGCTATATCGGGCTGTACACGCTCGAGGGTCTGATCCTCGTTGTCATTCCCGGCGTCGTAGCGTTTTTTCTCATCCTTGGATATGGCATCCTCATGCGTCTCACAGGCACCCCATCCGCCAGTGCAGGTGTAGCAGCGTTCCTGATGATTTTCCTCATCTTCGCTCTGATCGCCGTATATGTCCTCTGGATGCTCCCGCGGCTCTGCCTGTCATTCGCAGCGAGCGTCGTAGAGAAGGCCGCCGTCGTCGAATCCCTGAAGCGCGCCTGGATACTGAGCCGTGGAACGCGCTGGAGAATCCTGCTGCTCTTCTTGCTGGGACTCATCTGCAGCTGGATGCTGAACCTTCTGGTAACGATCCCCATGATGATCATCACGTCTCTCGTCCCCGGCATGAAGTCTCCACAAAACGCGCAGACCCTGGGATCGATCATGATCTTCGTTACCTATGGCGCAGGCTTCGTGGTGCAGGCGCTCATCCGTCCCGTCTACGGTATCGCGCTGGTGCTCTTCTATTACGACCAGCGCATTCGCCACGAGGGCTATGACATCGAGTGGATGATGGAGCGCGCAGGCCTCACTACCATCGCAGCGCCGCCGGTGATGCAGCCACTGCCAACCCCTGAAATCCTCCCCGGAGCACAGGCATGAGCACATACCCTTACGTATCCTTCGTCTCCACCACACCGCTGCCCATCACTGCCGGCGAAGTGCTCAACAAGCTCTGGCGCGCGTTGCGTGGCAATGCGCGCCTCTTCCTGCTCCTGTCCATGGCGCCGATGCTCGCGGGCCTGTTTTGCATAGTTCTCGTCGGTGTCGGACTATTGGCCACCGGTCAGCTTCCCACCCGTCCCGATTTTGTCCCAACCGCTCGATTCGTGACGGTGTATCTCACTACAGTCACCGTTGTCTCCATCCCCTGCCTGCTTCTCTTCGCCATCTTTCTTGCAGCAATGGTGTATGCGGCACTCCAGATCGGCAAAGGCAAGAAGCCAACCGCACGGGAGGCCTACGCCGCTGCATGGAGCAAAGCCGGGCGCTACTGCGGGCTCATGCTTCTGCAGTATCTGTACTGTTTCGGTCCGTGTCTTGTAATCTTCGCCCTCGTCGCAGCCATAGCGGGCCTCGCAAGCACCACGGCAAAGACCGGCAACCCCGGAGCGGCATTCCTGCTCGTTCCTTTTGTATTCCTCCTGTATTTCGGCGCTACGGTCTATGGCATCTGGATGAGCCTCAAGCTCGCTCTCGCCTTCCCCGCCTCGATTGCAGAGGACCTGCCCGCAACGGCGGCCATCAAGCGCAGCCTGCAGCTCACCCGGAAAGCGCTGGGCAAGCTCTTCCTCGTGCTGTTGGTCGTTTACGCCATCAGCTACGCAGTCATCTTTGCCATGGAGATCCTCTTCGCAATCATCATTATGGTTGGCGCAGTCGCATTTTCAGCGCTTCACCTGAGCCAGATCCTGGGCATAGCGCTGGCCGTCATCGCAGGCCTGGCATTTGTAGCAGCCATGTTTCTCTACTCCGCGCTGATCTGGGCAGCATTCATTCTCAGCTTCACCATCGTGTACTGCGACCAGCGCATGCGCCTCGACGGCCCTGGCCCGCAACCGTCTCCACTCATCGGAGGCATTGTCCCCGCATGAATCATCCTCTCCGGCCCATGAACCTGGGAGAAATCCTCGACCGGACATTCCAGATCTACAAGTCACGCTTCCTGGTATTCGTCGGAATCGCAGCCATACCTGCGTTGATCATGATGGCGCTGCATCTTGCAGATATAGAATGGCTGCACTCGTCTCGCTTATCACCAGCCGTCAATGAAAGTGGAACGGTGCTATGGAATCTTTTGCTGGCCTTTGGCTACTACCACATAAGCTCTGTCCTTGGTTACTTCTTCGATCCGGCGGCCGTGCGCCAGTCTTCAGATGTAGTTATGGGAACGCCCGAATCATTTTTGTCCGCTCTTGGTTTTATCAAAGCGAGGTGGCGAAGCTTCCTCTGGGTTTCTGTTCTTAAAGTGATTACGATTCTTCTCGCCCCTGAAGCGCTTTTAGCAGGAATCATATTTTTATTCGGAACGATTGCAGACAAGACAGACGCACCGGCCAATTTACCCGTCATATTTGTGGTTATTTTTCTGCCTGCCTTCGGAGGTATTATCTGCTTCCTCTGGCTCGGAGCATGCTTTTCTCTTGCCGTCCCTGCCGCTGCACTCGAACAACTCAAAGGCTTACACGCCATGCGCCGAAGCTGGAACCTGAGTCGAGATTCCCGCGCGCGCATTGCAATTGCGTGGATTCTGATCTTAGTAGTCTCTCTCGCGCTTGCCGCAGCGTGTCAATTTTTGCTGAGCATCACGTTGCTTCCCGTTTACAACAACGCACATAAGCTCGGCTGGAGTATGACCTACAGAGGAATCAGCTATGGAATAAGCGCTGTAATCGCATCCCTGATTGGATCTTTGAATCCTATTGTCATAACCCTCTTCTACTATGATCAGCGCATACGCAAAGAAGGCTTCGACATCGAACACATGATGCACGCAGCAGGATGGACAACCGAAATCGCGCAACCCACCCAGCCGCTACCGCCAAGCGAGCCTCTGCCAGAGGCACACGCATGAAGCGCGCGCTCGCCATCCTCAGCCTGCTCGTCGCCGGCCCATCGCTCCATCTCCGCGCTGACACTTCCGCCGCACCCGCGCCACCTCCAGCACAAACAGCCTCCTTCGACGATTACCGCAAACACCTCGCATCACTCATCCAGCTCACACAGAAATGCGCCAAAGGCCGCAATGAAGCCTCCTGCGATCCGCAAAGCATAGGCCCTGATGACCGCGTCCCCCTCAATTCAGGCAACCGCCTCGTCAGCTACGATTGGCTGCGCGCCCTCTTCGCCCGTGCACAGGAGCCAGACAAAGCCCAGCAGGCCGCCGGTGTTCTCGGCAACGCCCAGCTCGAAAACGATTCCACGCTGCCCCCACCCAAGACCACCACGCAACTCCTCGAAGCCGCGCAGACTCGCCTGGCAGACGATCTTCAACAAGCCGGCAGCCAGCTTAAGCCACTCCCCGCGCACCCGGCCGAGAGCGACGCCGTGCGCAAAGTTCTCTCCGGCCGCGAATTTCGCCACCTCGAAGGCCAGAACCCTACCGACACCCTCCTTGAAAAATTCAGCAACTGGCTGAACGGCCTTTTTGCAGGCATCGGAGCCCTGACCAAAGGAGCCAAATGGCTGGGCCGCGCGCTCGTATGGGCCTTCATTCTCGCAGTCGGCATTGGCCTCGTCTGGGCACTGCTGCAGCTTGAGCGCCGCTGGAGAATCCGCCTCATTCCCGACATGGAAGCTCCCGCTCCCGGAGCAGCCTCTGCACGCGACTGGCAACTCTGGCTCGCCGACGCGCACAAAGCCGCAGCCGCAGGCCTATGGCGTGAAGCTATCCACTTCCTCTACTGGGCATCCATATCACGCCTCGAATCCAAACGCCTCTGGCCCGCCGACCGCGCCCGCACCCCGCGCGAATACCTGGCTCTCGTAGCCGCCGACGACCCGCGCAAATCCGGCCTCGCCGCACTCACCGGCAGCTTTGAACGCACCTGGTACGGCGGCCGCCCCGCAGCCGAAGCCGACTACCGTATCGCCGACGAACTCACATCCGCCCTCATCGGCGCAGGCGCGGCAGAAGGGAGCCGCACACGATGAAGTGGCTCTCGAAGCTAATGCCCGGCCTGGACCCAGGCGACCGCAAGCTCCTCCTCTGGTGCGTAAGCATCGCTATCCTGCTCGCCGTAGCCGCCGGCTTGCTCACCCCCAATGGCGAAGACGAGAGCCCCATCCCTTCGAGCTACCTGGCCGGCCAGCACGGCGCGCTCGCCGCGTATGAAACGCTGCTGCAGTCCGGCTATCCGGTAGAACGCTGGGAGCGTCCACTAAGTGAACTTGCCGAAAATGCAGGCCCAGAGACCGTCGTCGTCTTCGCTCAGCCACTGACTCGCGAAACCTCTGACATCCGCGCCATCCGCCAGATTCTCGACCGCGGTGGTCGCGTGCTGGCAACAGGCTACGAAGGCGGCTTCCTTCTTCCGTATGGCACGCCTTCGCCGCCAAACGGAATGACCTTTGCCGCATGCAGGCTCGAACCCAACGGCCTCGACCCCCTCGCCGGCTCCGGAGAAATCTGGATGGTGCCGAAGGCAAGCTGGCAACTGGGCAATCCAGCCGATCGCGTGCAATACACCTGCGCCGGTGAGCCCGCGGTAGTCGAATTCGATCGGGGCAAAGGCCACGTAGTCTGGTGGGCCAGCTCCACACCGCTCGAAAACGGCTTTATCGCCCGCGCACAAAATCTCGATCTCCTGCTCAACTCGCTCGGCCCAAAATCCGGCCACAAGTTTTACTGGGATGAATCGCTCCACGGAGATATCCGTTCGGTCTGGACCTTCGCCTGGGGCCCGGCCATGACGATTCTCTGCTGGAGCCTGCCCGCGCTGGCCGTGCTCATCCTCTTCAGCTTCAGCCGCCGCAGCGGCCCGCTCCACGCTCTTCCGCTACCCGCACGCGCCACACCCATCGAATTCATTGACGCGCTGGGCTCGCTCTATCGCGGCGCAGGAGCCTCATCCACGGCAGTCGCCATAGCATGGGAACTCTTCCGCCGCCGCGCGCTCGGCCTCTGCGGCATGCGCGCTCCAAAGATGGATGCATCCGAGCTCGCCGCCGTCATCCGCCGCCGCTTCCCTCTCACCGACGAGACTCTTGAAGCCGACCTGGCCGCATGTGAAGCCGCCGCAAAAGACGATTCTCTCCACCCACGCGAGGCTTTGCGTCTTATCCAGCTTCTCAACACACGCTGGGATAATCTGAAAGCCGCAGCCAAACCCGAACGAGCTGCAGTGGAACACACAATCAACAACGGGACAGTTCACGAAAGGGCTTCATGAGCGAGGAAATCTCATCCACACAGCCGGAAACGCTGCGCGCCACGCAGCAACTTATCACGCAGGTCCGCACCGAGCTGGGGCGCGTCATCGCCGGCCAGAACCAGGTCATTGAGCAGGTGATCATGGCCGTTCTCTGCCAGGGACACGCCTTGCTGGAAGGCGTGCCAGGCATCGCCAAAACGCTTACCGTCAAAACGCTCGGCCGCTTGCTTGGCCTGGGCTTCCAACGCGTACAAGCCACGCCGGACCTCATGCCCGCCGACATCCTCGGCACCACCATCCTCAAGCCCGGCACCGACAGCTTTACCTTCCATCAAGGCGCAGTCTTTACGGATCTTCTGCTCGTAGACGAAATCAACCGCATGCCTCCACGCACCCAGGCCGCACTGCTCGAGTGCATGGAAGAGCGCCAGGTCACAGCCGACGGCACCCGCCATGCCCTTCCCGGCTGGTTCACAGTCTTCGCCACGCAGAACCCGGTCGATTTCGAAGGCACCTATCCGTTACCCGAAGCACAGCTCGACCGCTTCCTGCTTAAGATCCGCGTCAGCTACCCCACTGAAGCTGAGGAGCTACAGATTCTCCAGCGCCATCACGCAACCAGCGGCGCAGGCCTTCTCGAAGAAGCCAACATAACTCCCGTCTCCGAAGGCCTGCTCGCCGCTGCGCGAGCCGAAGTCCGCGCCATCCGCGTAGAACCCGAGCTTTACGGCTATATCGTAGCCATCGCCCGCCGCACACGCGAGTGGCCCACGCTCCTGCTCGGCGCAAGCCCCCGCGCCGCACTCAGCCTCATGCTCGTCGCACAGGCCGCTGCCGCCTTTGAAGGCCGTGATTACCTCGTCCCCGACGACGTGAAGCGCGCCGTGCTGCCTGTCCTCCGCCATCGCATCATGCTCAAGCCGGAAGCAGAGCTGGAAGGCTTCGACGCCGACCGCGCATTAACAGACGTAATCGCCGCCGTACCCGTGCCCCGGCAATGAGGGGTGTGATTATTGGTAGTATCTTGGTGGTATATTGGAAGGATGAAGACGAAGACTTCAATCACACTCTCATCGGATATCCTTGCTGAAGTGGATAAGTTCTCTGCTTCTAAGGGATTACGGTCAGCTTTCATCGAAGAAGTGTTGCGCGATTATTTCAAGGCCAAAATGCGCGAAGCGATTCACAGGCGTGATCTGCAACTCATCAACACGCATATTGATGATTTGACTCATGAGTCACGGGAACTCGATGAATACCAGGCTCCCATTGAATGGGAAAATGACCCACGATGAAAAGAGGCGAGCTGTACCGTGTCTACAAACCCGGAGGCGATTCAAAGCAATACCGGACCTTTGTGGTTGTCAGCAGGCAAACGATTATCGATTCGAAATTCCCATGGGTCATTTGCGCGCCTGTAATGACTGAAGGTCAGGGTTTGATTACCCAGGTCAGTATTGGAATCGACGAAGGCATGAAACACGAAAGCTGGATTCAATGCGACAATCTTCGGAGCATTCAAAAATCCGAACTGAAGCAGTGGGTCGGCTCCATTCCTTCATGGAAAATACCCGCGTTGGATTCTGCCTTGGCCGAGGCGCTTGATCTGCACTTCTGATCGAGAGGCAATGATCACCCCATCCCTCCATCCCGAGCCCGTCCGCGCCACATGCGAGCCGCGCCGCCGCTGGGCCTTCGCGCTCACACCGCGAGCCATCGTGCTCCTGGTAGCAGGCTTCCTCCTGCTCATCCCGGGCCTCTACATAGACCGCCTGAGCTACGCCATGCCCGTATGGGATGGCCTCGTCCTGCTGGCCTGTCTTCTCGATGGCCTCCGCCTGCCGAAAGCCGCAAAGCTCATCGCAGAACGAAGCTGGTCCAACGCCCCCGCGCTCGACAGCGAGACTGAAATCGAAATCGCCCTCGAAAACCAGAGCCGCGTACTCCTGGACTGCCGCATCGTCGACGATCTTCCCTCAGCCCTGGCCGCAGAACCCGCCAAGCTCCGCATCCAGGCCTTCCCCCGGGTACCGGCCCGCAAGCGCTACCGCGTCAAACCGCAGCATCGCGGCGACTACCAAACCGGCTGGCTCTACATCCGCTATCGTTCCCCGCTCGGCCTCGCCGAAAAATGGGCAAAAGCAAAGCTCGTACAAACAGTCCGCGTCTACCCAGCTCTGCGCACCAGCGAAGAGCAGCAGATCTTCCTCGCCCGCAGCCGCCAGATTGAAATGCAGCTCCGCCAGGCCCGCCAACGTGGCCTCGGACGCGATTTCGAGAGCCTCCGCGACTACCGTGAAACAGACGATCTGCGCGATATCTGCTGGACAGCCTCTGCCCGCCGCGGCAGCCTCATCACCCGCCAGTATCAAACCGAACGCAGCCAGGCCGTCTGGATCGTACTGGACTGCGGCCGCCTCATGCGTTCGCAGCCCGATGGCCGCCACTCCAAGCTCGACCACGCCTGCGCCACCGCCGTAGCCCTCGCACAAGTGGCACTCTACTCCGGTGACCGCGTAGGCCTGCTCGCCTACGGCCAGAATATCCAGCAGCGCCTGCTCCCCGGTCGCGGCGCTGCCCACCTCCGGCAAATGATGGAACTGCTCGCACAGGTCCGCACTGAAGCCGGCGAGGCCGATCACCTCCGCGCCACCGCCGTGCTCAATCGCCTGCAGCCACGCCGCTCGCTTATCCTCTGGATCACCGATCTGGCAGAAACCGCCATGCGCCCCGAGGTCATCGACGGCGCCATGCAGTTGTTGCGCCGCCATGTGCTGCTCTTCGTAGCCATGGCCGAGCCGGAAGTCGAGCGCATCGCGCTCGCCCGCCCCAAAAATGTAGAAGAAATGTTCCGCTCCGCCGCCGCACAGGAGATGGCAGGCCGCCGCGAGATCCTGTTAGCGCAACTAGCCGAACAAGGAGCACTCACCCTCGACCTCGCCCCCGACGCCCTCACCTCGACGGTCCTGAACGAGTACCTACGTGTAAAAGAGCGGGCGATGGTCTAGAAAACTCAACTTGGCCAACTTAGCCAAGTTGAGTTAGGCTTAGTTCATGAAGACGGTCAAAATCGGCGCTCTCAAGAATCAGCTCTCAAGCTATCTGCGCGATGTCCAGCGCGGCGAAGAAGTCATCGTCTGCGACCGCGAAAAGCCCGTAGCGCGGATCATTCCCATCCGCGACCCCGCCGCCACGGTCAGCGACGACGCCGAGTTCGACTATGAAAAGTACCGCGCAGGCTTGATCGCGCAAGGCCGCATGCACCCTCCCATCGACCCTACCCCGATCGACTGGGATGCCTTCGATGCGTTGCCCAAACCGACCGTCTCCGCTGAAGCGTCTGCAGAAGCGATCCGATGGGCAAAAGGTAATCGATGAAGGAATATGCGTTTTGGGACTCAAGCTCGCTAGTTCCTCTGTGCGCATATCAACCTTCCACACAGGCTGCAATATCGTTACGCGATCAATATGAAATTGCTGTATCGTGGTTCGCGCCAGTAGAAATTCGCAGCGCAATCTCCCGGCTGACGCGCTTACGCGAGCTCACCTCAAACAGCCAGGTGCAAGCGCTGGTAGCTCTCGATAACCTGCGCCGCAAATGGATTGAAATCGATCCCGACGACGAAATCCGAGACCGCGCAGAACTCTTCCTCGATCGCTATCCACTCAGCGCCGCAGACGCCCTGCAACTAGCCGCGGCCTGGGTCTGGTGCAACGGCCACCCGCGCAATCAGGCCTTCATCTCCGGCGATGCGCAACTGCTAACCGCAGCAGCGCACGCAGGTTTCCGCACACTCCAGGTCTGAGAACTACTCCTCCACAGCAGGCCGCAGCCGCTTCGCCAGCGCCCACTTCAGCTCATCAATCCCCTGCCCCGTCACCGCAGAGATCGCATGGAACTCCAGCTTCCGCCGCTTCGCATGAGCAGCCAGCTTCTTCAGCTTCTCCGGATTCGCCGCATCAATCTTCGTAGCCACCACAATCATCGGCTTCTCGTCGAGCCCGTGTCCAAAGCTCGCCAGCTCCTTGTTGATGACCTTGAAGTCCTCCACAGCATCCAGCCGCCCCGAAGCATCCGATACATCCACCAGGTGCGCTAACAAGCGCGTCCTCTCAATATGCCGCAAAAACTGCACCCCAAGCCCCTGCCCCAGATGCGCGCCTTCAATCAGCCCCGGAAGGTCAGCCACAACAAACGATTCCTGGTCCGGCTCCTCGCCAACACTCACCACGCCAAGGTTCGGCTCCAGCGTAGTGAACGGATAATCCGCAATCTTCGGCTTCGCAGCAGAGATGCGCGAGATCAGCGTCGACTTCCCGGCATTCGGATAGCCCACCAGACCCACATCCGCCAGCAGCTTCAGCTCCAGCCGGTAGATGCGTTCCTCACCCGGCCTTCCCATCTCATGCTCGCGCGGAGCCTGGTGCGTCGAAGTAGCAAAATGCTGATTCCCGCGTCCGCCACGCCCAGCCTTGGCAACCACCACGCGCTCATCCGGCTGCTGAAAATCATGCACCAGCTCGCCCGTCTCCTGGTCGTAAACCGCCGTGCCCACCGGCACCTGCAGCACAATGTCGTGCCCATCGGAACCCGAGCAATTCGACCCCATCCCGTGCTCGCCGCGCTCGGCCTTGTGCTCCGGGTTATAGCGGAAATGAATCAGCGTATTGTGTTTCTGCGACGAAACCATCACCACATCGCCGCCACGCCCGCCATCGCCACCCGAGGGGCCCCCACGCGGCACAAACTTCTCGCGCCGAAAGGCCATGCAGCCATTTCCGCCGTCGCCGGCCTTCACACGAATCTTTACTTCATCAATAAACATAGTTCCCCTGCCTGCGGCTCATCACAAATTGCTCAGGCCGCACCCACAGTGAAGTCCAGAACGAAAATGCCGTCTTTTCAGTTTACCAAGACAAAGAATTTAGTGTCCAAACAAGAGAAACCCCAACAAAGAAGCACACAAGAACCACAAGCGCGTGGTGACTGCGTGTGTCCAAAGGATGATTGCCTTGTTTGAGAAAAATGGAAAGTATTTCGCAGACTGGCGAGACGCTGACGGCAAGCGTATACGCAAGTCGTTCACCAGCCGCCGCGCCGCCCTCCAGTATGAGGCGGAACAAAAGGAACTCGCCCACCCAAAAACGAAGGCGCGGGGCCAACGCTCGCCTCGATTCTCCGCGCCGCGTACTTGGGCCAAGACACAGAAAGCACAAGCCATGAAATCTGGTGCGCAAAAGCCATCATCGCCCAAGCTGGTAGTCTTCCGCCGGAAAAGCTGAGCGCCGCCCACGCAATCGATATAGACGAAGGCATACGGCGAGGCGGTTATGCACACGCAACGCGGGTCACACGATCAAACGCGATGCGGAGAATGTTGCGGTGGCTGTGGGAGTATCACGGTGCGCCAAAACTAGACGGCAGCATTAAAACGTATCCGGGACTGCGGCCACGGAACGTGACGGCCACCGTGATGGAGAAGGAGCGCATCTTCAACGCTGCGAAACCCCATCTGCGGCTGTGGCTGCTATTGTGCTCAGACCTAGCACTAAGAAGCGGAACAGCTTCCAAACTTGGGCCAGAGAACTACAACGCTGAGCGCGGCGAACTCAGCTTCTCGACAAAGTACGGAGCACGACTCACACTCCCTGTAACCGAAGAGATAGCAAAGCTAATCGGCCAGTGCGACATGAGGCGCAGCATGTCATTTGTGCGCCAACTGTGGGAGGTCGATAGGCTGCACTATGGCGGGCACCCGCTCACATCCACGGTGCATGACACCACCGGCCTCAGACAACAATTCCAGCGGCTATTAAAGCAGTGCGAAATCACGCGCCGAATCGTGCCTCACGATCTACGGCGCACCACAGCAGTAGCAATGCTGCGACACACAAAGGACGTGCGGGACGTGCAAGCCCTGTTGGGACACCGGAGCTTACAGGCAACAATCTGGTATCTCGATCATGACCTACGGCCAGTAGAGGCGCACACACTCGAAGCACTCAAAAAACCATTCCTAATGCAAAAGGAGAAAACCGCATGAGAACACCCGCAATCGCATCGGCGCTGGTGGAGCAAACCGAAGCCGACACCATCCACACGCTGCACGCGGTCCTGAATGAGAGGGACCGCACACCCATCATTGAGCGGGTGCTGAAACACTGCAAAGCCGCGTGGGAAAACGCCTTCGCAGTGGGCCTTGAAAAAGGGCTGACACGCGCTGAAGCGCTCCGGATGGCGCAAGTAGCCTACAAGCTGGCTCTGCCTCGGATGGACTCACGCGCGGCCATCAAAGCGCACATTGCAGCCGTCGCGCAAGGCATCGCGCTGGAAGTCTTCAACGGTCGCGACGGCTCACAACTGCTTTACGCGGCACAAGTTGCAATGACACTCCACCAGACGAAGGGATCGAAAAAATGACCACCCCACCCCCCACCCCACAAGTCATGGGCGCATTGGTGCTACAGTCACCGGCTGCGGCGCTGCTCTCCCATGCCCTTTGCCGCGCAGCAGAGGATCTCTGGGACGCTGCCGTGGCTGAAACCAGCTATGAGATGTACGCAGAGGTCCGCGTCATCGCCTCGCGCCTTCTAGCGCTTTGCCCGGCAGACTGAAGGAGCCCATGCCAATCGTAAAACGCCCGAAGAAAATCACAGAGGTTAAAGCGGTGCGCTGCCCGGTGTGCCATCGGTCGCATGTGCCGGATGTGGAGTTTGGCCCATTCTGCTGCGCGTCGTGCCTCCAAACCGTCATCCGGCCACTCATCCTGAGCGACCCCCGCAAGCCACTTTGACTACCACAGGTTGTGGTATCACTTGCAAGACACCACAACCTGTGCCACACTCGCACCATGCACACACCACCAGCAAATCCCTCGCTGCTCATCCCGATATTGTGTACAGCGGTCATGGTGCTAGCCGTGTTTTACAGCGGCCTGAGGCGCAAGTGACAACCCCCGCTGAAGATGCGCTCTCGTCGAACAGGGCAGACGATGGAGCGCGGCCAGCCAGTGCAGCCGAGGCGGCACACTGGCTGGCCCACCCTACCACCCCCATTAAGCGCAAAACTCTGCTCGACCTATGGAGCGAGCAGCTAGAGAGGGGCGAAGAGTGTCCATCGTCGAAGTGAAGGTAATCGCCGCGATTCGGCGCTGGTGCTATGACCGCCACAAGCTCGCATCCGGCAAGGGCAACCAGTACAAGCATCGCGGATTCCAGCGGAGAGACGAGCGGACATTCGATGCCCGCATAGTGCGAGTGCTCGATTTCGAGCGGGCCTTTACAAAGATGCCAGCCGGAGCACAAGTGCTCATACTATTGGTGCATCGCGATGGGCTGACACCAGAGGAAGCGGCCTCAATCATCGGCGTATCGGTGCCGACGATCAGAAAGTGCCTCATGGACACACGCCAGGCGCTAGCAGTTCTGCTCGAGCAGGTGAACGCGCTATAACAAGACGCGCCGTTTGGACCAACCACCCTACCACCCCCTCGCATAATGCGAAAAAAGGAGGGCCAAGTGGCCTCTGCTGAAGAGACATACAAGATTGCGGCGAACACCAGATTCGCTGTGCTTGGCAGGGCGCTGGCCGACGCGCGTAGCGCAGGCCAGAGCATAGCGGGAATCGTAGCGCAGCTTGCGGAGCTACGCAAGGCGGAGCACCAGAAGCAGGGCTTCGTCGTGCGCATCGCAGCGCTAGCAAGGCAAATCGGTGATGCCTCCGGAGGCGGCCAGGACACAACGCCGCTGCTCGACGAGCTGGACACGGTGGTGAGCGAAGAGCGTCACGGCTGGATCAGCGAAGAGCAAGCCGCGCAGATGCGCCAGCACATCCTCGACATGCCGAAAAAACGCCGCTAACAGCCTCGCCAGGGGCGCGTGGCGCGTTTGCTGGTGGTCGGGACAGCCCGTAGCATGGCAGAAATAGCCTTACCAGGTCAGCCTGCGAAGAACCATAAAAGACCTATAGATACACCAAACAAAACCTATACTCGGTGGCGCGCCTTTTGGTGTGCTCCGCAGGCCACGCTCACGCGCGGCCGGCTCCGCACAGGGGCGCGCGGCTAACTGGCCCGCTCGCGTAGCGCGCTCGCATCGCCCGGCGCGGCTCCGACGCGCCAGGCTCGCTCCATGCTCCTTCGTCGCCGCGCTCGCTCGCTCCCCTCCGGGCCGCGTGGCCCTTCGCGGGCCGGTCGTTCGCGCATCGCTTCGCTGCTCACTCCCTGCGCTCCATCCGTCGCGCACCCGCGCCCCCCACGCGCTGCTTCGGCTTCGCCTGCGCAGTGGCCGGGCTAAACCACGCCCGGCCAGCCCTGCGCGCTACGCTTGCAGAAACCATAAACGACTGTAAAAGACATTCGCTCCGCTCACCGCTCGGCGCTGCGCGCCGTGCCGCGCGGCGCGGCCTGGGCGCGCGTGTGTTCTTGCCATTGTGATCGCACGGCAGTAAAGGCGCTACGCTCTCGCTTCGCCCGCTGCGCGGCGCTGGCGCGGCCTTGACAGCCGTGCAGCGAAGCAATCATGAACACACGCGCTGTCCTCTCTCTCGTCGGTCGTCGTCCTTGTGTCTGGTGCTCTCAGCCAGTCGGTCTCCACTACCATCTGCTCGTCGTCTCCGGCAGTCGTCGCCTTTACTTCTGTGGCATGTTCTGCCTGGGTGAGTACGCGGGCATCACGCTGGCTCAGCAGTCCGCAGCCGGTTAGCCCGGCGCACCAGCCCGCCGCTCCCGCGGCGGGCTGGTAACAGCGGCCACGAGTACCAAAGATGAGAGCAGAGCGAGGCATCCATAGCGAAACAGCAGGTATCAAAAGGCTAAACAGCGTACTGGTTTCCGCCTAGTGTCCACGCGGTTTTCGTGACACTATGAATCACCAGTATTTACGCGGGCGCTAATGAGTTATCTCGATATTTGGTAAAGTCAAGACATTCCCCGCTATTGTTCCCGTCACCATTGGACACTCCCGCTAATTGCGCTTTTGCAGTGTTCACCGGCTCTTGGTTAATGTCGGCCACCTAATCCCTTGTTTACCAAGTATCGAATTGGGAATAAAATCGCAGTAATTTCCCAAAGCAATTCCCGGAGCCGGCCTTAAGAGCGGCCCGGCCTCTCATTTCTCCTTACGGATCTGCCACGCGCAGGATGGTGCATGGCAGGAATACGGTTGAAGTGTATGCAATGGCTGCTCGCCTTGGCAGTGCTGGGTGCGGCCTCAATCTACGCGGAAACAGCTCCCACCGGCGGTATCGCAGGCCGTCTCACAGACCTGTATTCAAAACCGCTCGCAGGCGTCACCGTCATCCTCCGCAACGCACTCACCGGTACGGAAACACGCGCCGTCACCGCGAAAAACGGCTCCTATCGCATCGCCGGCCTCGCACCCGGCCAATACACTCTGCAAGCCGAAAGCCAGCAGCTCGGCCTGGGGCATGCGAGCGGTATCGAGATCAGCGCCGGCTACGAAGCCCGCATCCAGACAGCCGTCCAGTTGCAGCCCGCTCCCGCGTCACCACTGGTGCTGGCCGCGTCAACCGCATCAATCGCCGCGCCAACGCCGGCAGCGCACACAAGCCCCATAGTCATCTCTCAAGCACACGCAATCCCTGCAACACCTGCGCCAGCAGTCGGAGCCGTTCTCGCTACGCAGCCAATCGAAGCATTGCATCCACAACCCCACGCACTCCCTCCACACGTGGAATCAGTCGAACCTCCATCTCCAGCGCGAGCGACAATCACTGATGTCACTTCCGCGGCAGCGAGCGCAACCACTCCCGCAATCACAGCACCCCCTCAGCCTCCGGTTCTCATAGCGAAAGCAACACCGCCTCCATCTTTGGCGCTGACATTGCCCATGATGAGTGCGCCTGCCACTCAGCCTGTAACCGCGGCGTCACTCGAACCAACCGCCGCGGAAAACGCTCCCGAGATGACCACCGCAGCCGCTCGCACAAGCGCACGCCTGGCCAGCCTCACCGCAATCCAGGCCGCAATGCGAGGCATCGGCAGTTCCTCCCCCGCACTGGAAACCCCACCCATCTCAACTCCACAAGCAACACTGACCGGCGAAGAAATCCGCGCTCTCCCCGTAGCAGGCCGCGACTGGCGGCAGTTCACCCTCGACGCGCCTCCCGCAGGAAATCAGACCAGCGGAGCAGCAGGATCGGAGTTCGGCGATCAGGCCCGAGGAGCCAGCCCAGTCCTTGTAGACGGAGCCAACACGCACCTCGCCTTCAACCCCAAAGGCACCGGCAAAGCCTCGGAAACCATGATGGGGCCAGCCTCAAATGAAGCCGCCATCCACAGCGTCGAAGTGACAGACCAGGGCACCGCAGGAACAAGCCGCACCAATGTAGAAACACGCAGCGGCGGCAGCAATATCCACGCCGAAGCCTCACTCTTCTCCCGCCAGAGCCTCTTTGAGGCGCAAAATCCCTTCTCGCAGTGGACGCAGCAAACTACGCCTGCCACACCCACCACCGTGCCGGTCTTCTCGCCCATCCCGTACACTCCCGCCAACCACGAGCTCATCTGGAGCGCCAGCCTCAGCGGCCCGCTCCGCCGTTATCGCATGACCTGGTTCGCAGCCATCCAGGGTGAAGAACGCAGCGACCCCGGCATGGCCACCATGAAGCATCCAGACAGCTTCTTCGTCCAGCCCACCAACGATGAAATGCAGGTGCTTAGCGCGCGCCTGGCCATGAGCAGCACAAACCCCGTCGTGGAAGGCCTCTCAGCCTACTCCTCCATGCTCGATTCACTCGCCGGCCTGCTCGGCCCCGCATCGCGCTCCAGCAATCGGTGGTCAGGCTTTGGCCGCATAGACTGGAACGCCGCCGAGCGCCATCGCTTCACGCTGGAAGGCAGCGGCTCGCTCCTGGACGCCCCCGGCGCAGGCCTCACACGCGCCGCAGAAAGCTATGGCAGCCACAGCTTTGGCGGGCAGCATGTCAGCGGCCAGTGGATGCTGGGCCGCTGGGAAGCATTCCTCACGCCCAACCTTCTCGCAGTCACGCAAGGCTCCATCGGGCACCAGGTACTCTCGCATCCCGCAGAAACCCCATCATCCTTCGAGCAGGCATTCAACATCAATACATGGAACCAGCTTCCGCAGATCGTAGTCGACTCGCGTTACGGCTTCACCATCGGCAATCCCTCGCGCTTCGGCACCGGCAACTATCCCGATGAAAATATCTATGAAGCACAGCAAGGCCTCGACTGGGTCCACGGCAAACTGCTCGTGCAAGCCGGCTTCGATCTCCGCCACAGCACCGACGCAACAAGCCTGCTGCGGAATCACACCGGCACCTATCATTACTCGCGCGTTGAAAACTTTGTCTCGGACGCACTCGCCTTCGACCAATACGGCATAGCGGGTCAGTTAAATCCCTATGACCAGCACAACTGCGATCAACGCGGCAAAGCATGGCGGGACTCAAACGGTCAGTTGTACGGCCTCGGCTATCTGCCCTGCTACTCCTGGTATTCGCAAACATTAGGTCCCACCGAATGGCACCTCAGCACCAATGACTGGGCCGGCTTCGCCACCACGCAATGGCATCCCGCAAAAAATCTCGTACTCACAGCATCCGCACGCGGGGAGTTCGAGCAGATGCCTCCGCCCATCCCGCTCGTAAACAATCCAGACCTGCCGCTCACGCAAAAGATCCCAAGCACCGGCAGCGAATTCGCTCCGCGCATTGGCCTCGCATGGGGCATGCATGAAGGCCACTGGCCCGTCCTCCAGCTCGGCTATGGAATGTATTATGGCCGCACCGGAAACTCCGTGCTGGAGCAGGCCCTCACACAAACCGGCTCGCCCAACGGCGACCTCAACTTCTTCTTCCGCCCCACAGACAATCTCCCCGGCGGCACAGGCGGCGCGCCGCCATTCCCCTACGTCCTCGCCGGAGAACCCGGCACCTTCGTCAAGCCCGGCGCAGTCGAGTTCGCACAGCAATTCCGCAATCCAGAGATCCATCAGGCAGTAGCAGGTCTCGAAGAACGTCTGCCCGGTCGCATACAACTCACCGTCACCGGAATCGCAAGCCTGGCACGACGCTTGCCCATCACCCTCGACGAAAACTACGACCCCGCAGTCAATCCCGGCACCGTAACCTATTCCGTCCTCGACTCCATCCACGCCGGTCCCATCAAAACCTCCACCATCACGGTCCCCTTCTACGCCTCATGGCCTTCGCAGTCCGGCAACAATGGCCGCCTCAATCCCGGCTATCAACAAATTGTCCAGCTCATGAGCCGCGCCAACTCCACGTATGAAGCCGGCACCGTACGCCTCTCCCGCACAGCCGCAAAAGGCTTCAGCCTGCACCTGCGCTACACCTACTCCCACGCCATGGATTGGAATCCCGACGAAACAGCGCAGGTTTCAGGCCCTAGCGTCCTCGATCCCAACGATTTCCAGCAGGAATACGGCACCAGCAATCTCGACATGCGCCACTCCGCCTCCGGCCTCGTTCTCTGGGAAGCCCCATGGAAGCTCACCGGAATCGCCGGCAAGTTCGCAAACAACTGGACGCTCGCCGCCATCGGCCATTACAACAGCGGCCTGCCCTACACCATGCGTGCCAGTGGCTCCATTCCAGAGGAATTTCTCTCGAACGGCGCAGCCATCGTAGGCCTCGCACCCGGCATGAACGGCTACGGAGGCGACAACCGCATCTACGGCGTAGGCCGCAATACCTACCGCTACCCGGCTACATGGAAAGCCGACATTCGCCTCGGCAAGCGCTTCACTCTGCCGCACAACAGCGTCCTCGAACTCATGGCCGAAAGCTTCAACCTCTTCAACCACCAGAACGTCACTGAAGTTGAAACCACCGGCTATTACATCGAGCCTGGCAGCACATCCGGCGGTCTGCCCACACTCAACTTCATGACCGGCCTCAAAACAAACCAAACAGAATTCGGCCAGCCGCTCAACGTAAACGCAACCGACTTCTACCGCCCCCGCCAGATCGACTTCGGCATAAAATTCCGTTTCCTGGTCGAACCGGAAATCATCCCCTAAGGCGAAACTCCGCACTCACTCTTCGCGGTTACATTTTTCCCATCCAGCGCAAAGCAAGTCGCGCCGTGAATATCCGTGCTGAAGGTCTTCACCCCCGCACCCTGCAGTTCCTTCAAAATATCTTCATGCGGATGACCATATGTATTCTGCACTCCACACGAAATCACCGCCCACTGCGGCGCTACTCTCGATAAAAATTCCGCATGAGTAGAAGTATGACTCCCATGATGCCCCACCTTCAGCAGCGTACTGCCCAGCTCATTACCTCGCTGCAATATCGTGCGCTCCTCAGGCCCTTCCGCATCGCCCATCAACAGCACAGAAGTATCTCCATAAGCCACGCGCATCACCAGCGAATCATTATTCGAAGCCTCTGCGCCCGGGTGATAATCCACCGCCGGAGCCAACACCCGAACCTGCGCCAAACCCAGCGTCATCGCATCTCCTGCATGAAGCTGCCGGACGCGAATACGTAACTCGGCCGCCTCACTCAGCAGCGCTTCATAATCCGGACTGTGCGGATTATTCCCCACCCACAACTCATGAGGATGAAAATTCCGCAGCACAGCCATAAGCCCACTGATGTGGTCCGCATGCGCATGTGTCAGCGCCACCGCATCCAGCTTGCGTATCCCCCGCGCCCACAGCGCCGGAGACACAATCTCCTCACCAATATCCATCGGCTGTGGCACATGTGATCCACCTCCGAAGCCTCCGCCAAATCCGCCGCCATCCTCCAGCAGCGTCTTCCCATCCGGCGTAATCAACAGCAGCGAATCCCCCTGCCCCACATCAATCGCCTGCATCAGCAGCGCATCCCGCGGATGCTCCAACGCACGCGGAGCAACCGCAGAAAACGCCGCGCCAATCATCGCCACCCACACCAGCGCAATCCACGCACCGCGCCGCAGCTTATGCCACGAGGATGCAATCGACGCGATCACCAAAGCCATCGCCAGCAGGCCGCAATATGCAGCCACCTGCCACGACAGCGGTGAAGCAACCCGCCAATCTCCCAGGGAAATCGAACCGAACAGATGCACAACGCTCACGCCAACATGCAGCAGCAGCGCAGTACCAGCCGCGGGAATCGAAGCCAAAGCCGGCGCCACCATCAGCGCGGCCCACGTAACCATCGCCATGGGCACCAGCAAAGTCAGCAGCGGCAGAATAAGCAGGTTCACCGGCAGCGCAAACAGCGTGATGCGATGAAAATACACTGCCATCGGCAGCGCCATCGCCAGTTCCACCGCTGCCGTAACAACCAGCATCTCCGCAATCTGCAGCATCGTCCGCACAGCCCACGGAAAAACAACCCACCCCACCCATCGGCCCGCGATACGCTGCACCACGCCGGCAAACATCCGTAGAGTCACCCGATACTGCGCAAGCTCCGGCGACGTAGTAACATCTCGCGCAACATTCCGCAGATCCTCTAGAGCCCCTCGATAGGGCTCGATCGTCGTCCGCAAAATCGGAGCAGCAATTCCGCCAATCACCAGCACCGCGAGCAGCGTCATCTGAAAGCTCGCCTCAAACAAGCTGCGAGGACTCGCCGCCAGCATCACCAATGCGGCAAAACCAATCGTGTTCAATCCACTGCGATCTCGAAACAGAAGCCGGCCCACAAGATAAAGGCTCACCATCCACAGCGCTCGCTGCACCGGCATCGCAAAGCCGGTAAACAGCGCATACCCACACGCAATCGCAATCGTCGCCAGCGTAGCCGGCACACGCGGCACGCGAAGCCTGCGCAGCAACCAGAAAACAAATCCCGCCACCAGCGCCAGATGCAGCCCTGAGACCACAAGCATATGAAATGATCCCGTGCGCTCAAATCCCGTTCGCAGCGCAGGCGTCAGCAGCGTGCGATCTCCCGTAATCATCGCCGTCAGTAAAATCGCATCGCTATCGCTCAGCCGCAGCAACTCCGGAAAATTACGCGTAGCCGCAGGTAACGCCAGCAAGCGCGTGCTGGATTCATGCTGCCACTGGCTCAGCCTGCACGAAAAGAAATTCCCCGGCGCAATGCCCAGCCGCTCTACACGCTCGGCCGTAACAGACGCCGAAGAAGTAATGCCCTGCTCCAGAAGATATTCCTGCCGGCTCCATGCACCGGCGTCGTGATACACCTCCGGCGGCGTAAGCCGCACCAGCGCACGCACCCGTTCCCCGCAACGAAAGCTCTGCGCAGCAGTTGCATCAGGCCAGCGCACAGTAAGCCGCACTCCACCCGATGCAGCCTGTTGCACATCATGCGTATCATCCACAATCTCAAGCGAACTTATATGCAGATCAACGCGTTGCGATGGACCATTCGTTGCAGCCCCATCCTCACTCTGGACAACCTCAGTGCGAAGCATTCCCGCATCGGTAACAACGCCTTCAACCGTACGCAGCAATCGATCTGAAGCAAGAAGCAGCTCAGGCTCTGGCGCAGGCGCAGGCTGCAGCTGCGCACACCACACACCCAGCAGCATCCACAACGCACCCAGCGCAATCCAGCGCAGCCGCAGCGCAGCAAACGCCGCGCACATGCACACCGCCATCATCACCAGCAGAGCCGCAAACAAAACTCCGGGCCGCAGCCACATCACTCTGCTTAAAACAATACCCACAGCAAACAACCACGCCGCATGAAAGAGCGGCGCGCCGGCACGCAACGCAGCGGCAGGCTGTCCGGAGGTAGGGGAGTCCGGTGACATATCAGGAAGTGAAAAGAATTCTTGCTCTAGAGGCTATCAGAGATGCCGCAGCCGAACCACGGTTTCCAGGTGAAATGTCTGCGGAAACAAATCCGCCAGCGCAACCTGCTCCATCGCATAACCTGCAGCTATCAGTGCCTTCAGATCGCGTACCAGCGTAGTCGGGTCGCATGAGACATACACCATTGACGGCGCAGCCACCCGCACAAGCTCCGTGACCACGTCAGCGCCCAATCCCGCACGCGGCGGATCAACCACAATCAGGTCCGGCCTGTCTCCACTGCGATGCTTGCGCAAAAAATCCAGACTGTTCGCACGAACAGCCTCACCCGCACTTCCATCAAGATTTGCCTTCAACGCATGAGTAGCAGTTGGTGCCGATTCCACAGCAATCACGCGATCAAACTTCGCCGCAAGCTGCCGCGCAAACAGACCAACGCCAGCAAAAAGATCCCACGCAAGCGAGCCGCTCTGCCCACTCACCACACGATCCACCAGCGCATCCACCAGCCAGCGATTCACCTGAAAAAATGCACCATGATCCACGCGATAACCAAAGCCGGCCGCGTTATATGCAAGCGACTCCGCACCCCACCGCGCCAGCACACGAGGAGGCATCGATCCAACACCCGCGACAGCCAGTTCCAGACCCGCAAGCGCAGCGACCTTCTCCCGCAGCGCATCCGCAAACATTTCCAGTCGCAGCTTCGCGGGCGCAGCAAGAATCACAGTAACCAAAAGCTCAGTCTCTTCAGCATTGCAGAAGAGCGCAATCTCACTCACGCGCACCTTAGGCTGCATCGAGCGCAGAATCTCCGCTGAAGCCAGCGCAGCGCGCACCAGCAACGGCGCAGCAATCGGACATACGTCAATCGGCACGATGCTATGCGAGTTATGCGCGCGATAGCCTGCCCTGCCTGCCGCATCAAAGGCCAGCCGTATGCGATTGCGATACCCCCACGGCTCGCCTGCAATCACATCCATCTGCTCAGGAGCGCTCACGCCTCCGCGAGCAAATGTCTCACGCAGAATCTCCTGCTTATAACGCAACTGCGCAGCATACTCCGCATGCTGATAGTGGCATCCTCCACACGGACCAAAATGCGGACACGCGGGCGGCACACGCTCCGGCGCGGCCGACACAATCTCATCCACCTCGGCAGTCGCATAACCACGCTTGCTCTTATCCTGCACCACGCGAATGCGTGCCTCTTCACCCGGCAGCGCCATCGGAACAAAGATCGCCTTCCCTGCCTCGCGCGCAAGAAATGACCCGCCATAAATTGGCTTTTCAATCGTGACAAGCTGCGTAGCGGAAGTAAGCTTCATTGTTGACTCATGTAGAACAAGCTAAGCCGCGGAAGGTTATAGTGCGCAAGCAATTTCTTCTGCGTAAACTGCTGCTCCACCTGCCGCAGCTGCACAGCACCCATGCGGCTGCGATGCGGCGCCAGCTCACGCGCCACCTGCTCTTTCAAAGCAACAAGCATCTCCTCTGGCGCAGCCGCCATCAGCGCCGCAAAGAATTTCTCTTCAAGCACGGTGAGGGTCCGCTCCAGCGATTCCATATCGACCTTGGCGCCGTCTTCCGCGCGAAGCGTCAAAGCTAGTTCCCGCAGCCGCGCCGCAGTCCCCTGCGCAGCCTCCACGGCAATCTGCGATCCCTCATAAGCGCCCGCAACAGACTCCAGATGCGCCACAACCCGCTCGCGTTCAAAACCAGTCTCAGCATCGGCTTCGAACGTCTCGATACTTGTGCCGGAAGCAGCTTCGCGCAGTTCTTCCGCAGCCTCCATCACAGCCTGCGCGCACCACGCCAGCCCATTGATCTTCCGCATCCGCCCACGCGCCTGGCGGCTCTCATACTTATCGAAAGCCGCATCCATCCCGCGCAGCACCGCATCCAGCGGAATTCCCGCCTCACGCCATGTCTCAATCAACGCCCAGTCAAGCGTCGATAACAAAAGCAGCGATCCACGCCTCTTCTGGAAGCGCTCTTCAATCTCAGTGAAGTAGTTGAAATAATTCCGCACCGCATATGCCTCAGTGCGCGCGCGTTCGCGAACGCACCGTGCGATTCCGCTCAAAAAGAATCTTTAGTCCATCGAGCGTGAGCATGTCGTCAATCTCAGTAATGAAGCGCGAGTCCTCGCTGATCTGCCGCGCCAGGCCGCCAGTGCCAATCACCTTCGCCGGCACGCCAAGCTCCGCAATCATGCGGTCGAGAATGCCATCCACCAGCCCAATGTATCCGTAATACAAACCGCTCTGCAGATGCGTCACCGTGTTCGTGCCAATCACCTTTGCAGGCCGCTTGATGTCCACACGTCCCAGTCGCGCCGCACGCGCAAACAGCGCATCCGCGCTGATGCCAAGACCCGGAGAAATAGCGCCGCCAAGATACTCACCCTTCGCTGAAATCACATCGAAGGTCGTAGCAGTACCGAAATCCACCACAATGCAGGGCCCGCCATAGCGTTCATACGCAGCAATCGCATTCACCAGCCGGTCCGCACCAAGCTCCGCGGGATTATCTACCAGCACCGGCATTCCCGTCTTGATGCCCGGCTCCACAAACAGCGGCTTCAAATGAAAATACCGCTCACACACCCGGCGCAGCGTGCTCTCCACCGGCGGCACTACAGATGAAATCATGATGTGCTTCACCACATCCACGCTCAGCCCGCTCATCGTAAACAGATTCACAAACAGAACGCCATACTCATCCGCAGTCTGTGTGCGATGCGTAGTAACACGCCAGTGCGCAGCCAGTTCGCCTGCCTTCTCATCCTCCACACGATAGAGGCCCAGCACCGTGTTCGTGTTCCCCACATCCAGCGCAAGCAGCATCCCATACTCTCCCGAAAATCAGCTTCTCTCAAGCAGCGCGAATGCCGCCCGTCTGCACACGCACAAGGCCTTCCGCGGAACGCACCAGCAGAAACCCGTTCTCATCCAGCCCTTCCGTAATTCCCGTGCAAGCCTGCGGACCATGCACTTCCACACGCCGCCCGCGCACCCATGTCGAGGCACGCGCCACGCGTTCCGGAATCGCCGCGGCACTGCCTGAATCCAGCAACGCACTCGCCTCGCGCTCCAGCGATTCTAGCAGGGCAACAAGAAGCTCCTGCCTGCTGATATAGCGGCCCGTTTCAATATCCAGTGATGTAGCCGGTGTAGCCAACCCCTGCTGAAAACGGCTCTGATGCACATTGATCCCAATGCCAATCACGGCATAACTCAACGCAACACCGCCCGCCGCGCTCTCCGTCTGCGCCTCCGCCAGGATCCCGCCGGTCTTGCGTTCGTTCAGCAGCAGATCATTCGGCCAGCGCAAATCCACCGCAAGGCCGCTCACCGCGCAAACGGCTTCGGCCGCTGCCAATCCCGCAGCAAGCGGTAACAAAGGCAATCGCTCCACCGGCAGCGCGAGCCGAAACAGCACGCTCACATAGATGCCTTGTGCAGCCGTCGAAATCCATGCGTGATCGCCGCGCCCACGCCCCGCCGTCTGCTCATCGGCAAAGTAAACCGACCCGTGCGGCGCATTCGCGCGGGCATCAGCCAATGCATCTGAATTTGTAGAGCCAGTCACGGCCATGTAGTGGAGTTTGCCAGCGTAGATAGTCCCAGCCAGCGAAGCATCAAGCGCAGCAAGATCGTACATAGGCCAGCGTTACTCCGCCACAATGCTCATCGAAATATCTGCGGCTATAGCCGAATGCGTCAGCGCGCCCACGCTGATGAAATCCACTCCGGTTTCCGCGTAGGAGCGAATATTCTCAAGCACAATCCCGCCTGAAGCCTCCGTAGGAATCCACTTCTTCTCTGCCTTGATGCGATCTACGCAGCCCTTCACCTGTGCCGGGGTCATGTTATCCAGCAGAATCGCCTCCGCGCCGCCCTCAATAGCCTCATCCAGTTCACGCACATTCCGCACTTCCACCTGCACGCGCTGCGTGCCTTCGCGCTTACCAAGAGCGTTGCTCAAAGCCGTACGCAATCCACCGCCCAGCGAGATGTGATTGTTCTTGATCAAAATCCCGCTCGCCAAATCCAGCCGATGATTTGTCCCTCCGCCGCAAAGCACCGCATACTTTTCCAGCACCCTCAGCCCCGGCACAGTCTTGCGCGTATCCAGTACACGCGCATGCGTCCCCTGAATCTCATCCACAAATCGCCGCGTATTCGTCGCAATGCCGCTCAAGTGCTGCATGAAATTCAGAATCACACGTTCGCAGCTCAGCAGCACCCGCGCGTTATGGCGAATCACCGCCAGCACCTGGCCCTTCTTCACGCGCACGCCATCAAAAATCTCCGGATGGCTCACTACTTCAAAGCGCGTCTGGGCCTGGGCGCGCTTATCCAGCCGCGCAAAAATCTCCAGGAGGCGCGGCACAGCGCCAAGCCCGCACACCACCAGGTCCTGCTTCGCCAGAATCGACGCAGAAGCGCGCAGGTTCGAATCAATCGTGAGATTTGTCGTAAGATCGCCGGCGGCCTTGTCTTCTATCAGGGCCTGCTCCAGCACGGTATCGATGCGGCTGCTCTTCCAGTCCATATTCGTCAGATTCATATTAAAAACAACAAGGGCCGCGCAACAACTCGTTACGCGGCCCTTGAGCTATTAGAAGCAACAGGCTTTAGAAGGGATTCAGCTTGGCCAGACCCTTCTTCTTCTTTTTCTTGCTGGAGGATTCATCATCCAGATCAGCCTTGGGCTTCTTCGTCTGATCCTTGCCGTTCGCGCTCGGAGCCGGCGTCTGCTGCGCCGTTCCCGGCTTGATCTCGTTCACCTGGTCCGGAGCCGCCTTAGGCGCTTCCGCTTCCGGTACCACCGCGTTATCCGGGGTCACAGGCTTCACCAGCGCATTCGGGTCCGCTGCTACGCCGCTCGGCGCACTCAACACCTGCACACCCACGCCAGATCCGCCAGCCGTGCCGCCCTGCAGCGGAGCCGCCGAAGGTTGGTCGCTGCGAGGAGGCTCGTTCGCACCCGTCGCCGGCACCGCCGCTGCCTCGGCAGGCTTGCCCTCATTGCGTGCTTCGTTAATCAGCGCAATGTTTTCCTTGGTAATGTCCGGAGCCAGCGTGCGCTTCGGCGATTCAATCGTCGGTTCGCCCACATGCGCCGCTTCCACCACCATCGGACCGTGCTTGATCACGTCGAAGGTCTTGTCGGTGAAACGGACAGGCTGACGGCTGGCCTCTTCGGCCTCGCTCTCCGCAATCGCTTCCTTCGTAGGCTCAGGCACCGGGCGATTCATCGCCACCAGGCGGTCCTTAGCATCTTCCACCCGCGGAGCCATGGGATATTTCGTAATTACCTTGTCATAAGCCTCAGCTGCCTTATCCGAGTACAGCGAGGCCAAACGCTCCCGCATCGCGCCCGGCAGCCCCGTGGCCGCTCGAACCATCCTGGCCTGGTTTGCATACGCGTCACCAATCGTAAGCATCGCCAGATCGCTCTTCGAATACAGAGGATACGAATCCACAACCGTCTGCAGGCGCGCAATCGTCGCCGCCGAATTCTCACGGCTATGGTAGTAGAGACCAATCTGCATCTCGCGCTCGCCCAGAACCTCCTGCACGTTCCGCAGCTTCTGCTTCGCGCGCGGAATCAGCGTTGAATCCGGGAACAGATTAATCATCTGCCGATACGCTTTTTCAGCCTCCAGCGCATTGGTAAAGTCGCGATCCGGCTTTTCCATCTGCTGGTAATAAATGTCGCCCACCTTCATCTGCGCTTCGGCAGCCTCAGGCGCATCCGGGAAAAACGTGATGAAGTCCTTGTACTCGGCCTCAGCCTGCGTCAACGCAGCCGTGCCGCCTTCCTTGAACCACGTGTCGCCCACGGCCAGCTTGGCCCGCATCCGGAACTCGGAGTCAGGATACGTATTCAACATGGTCTGCAGGTCCAGCCGCGCCACGTCGAACTTGCCCTTCTTCAAGGCCAGCATCGCCTTGTCGAAAAGCTCCTTATCCGGCTGCTTCGAATTCACGTTCGCCAGCGGATTGGCGCTCAGGTCCTGGTTCTTCTTCTTCTGCTGCTTGGGATTCTTATCGCTCGCAAAAGCAAGCGCGCCTGGTACCAGCGCCGCAGCCAGCGCGGCCGCAACAATCCTATTGTGGAACAACCGGTTCATAACACCTCTTAGTAGCAAGGCATTCCTTCCGCCTTGCCTGAATCCATCCACCAAATTCCGGGGAAAAACAAATCTTACCCGCCTGCAGCCTCGCGTGCCGCTGCTAAAAGCGCCCGCGCATCTTCTTCCGCACGGCCCGCGCCAAAAACAGCACTGCCCGCCACCAGCAGTTCCGCTCCCGCTTTGACGACCCGCTCCACCGTATCGTGAGCCACGCCGCCGTCTACTTCAATCTTAAATGCCAACCCCAGCTCTTCCCGCAACTCCGCCAGGCGCCGAATCTTGTCCAGCGAAAATTCAATAAACTTCTGCCCGCCAAACCCCGGATTCACGCTCATGATCAGCACATGATGCAGCATCGGCAGAATGTCGCGAATCAAATCCACCCGCGTGGCCGGATTCAGCACCACTGCAGGCTTCATTCCATGCTGCTCAATCAACTGAATCGTCCGGTGCAGATGCCGGCAGGCCTCATAATGCACGCTCACCCAGTCGGCCCCCGCATCCGCAAACGCAGGGATAAACTCATCCGGATTCTCAATCATGAGATGGCAGTCAAGCGGCAGTTTCGTATGCTTCCGGATACTCGCCACCACCGGCGGCCCAAGCGTAATGTTAGGCACAAAATGCCCATCCATCACATCCACATGGATAACTGTGCCGCCACCGCGCTCGGCAGCGGCAATTTCGTCCGCAAGCCGCGCAAAGTCAGCAGAAAGAATGGATGGCAGCAGTTCAACCATGTTCCGAAAAAGAAAACTCCTCGCACGGCCAGTGTATCAAGAGGCCTTCCCAGGAAGCCTTCCGTGGACACGAAATCTTCCGCGCCATAGCCCCCGCACCAGGTTGCCCGCATCCACAACCTGCCGCGCCTTACTGCACAAACACCCGCTCCGCCGCACCAAACAAGCTCTTCAGCGCTTTCCAGATCAAACCGATCAGCAGAACCGCCAGCACCACCCCGGCCAGCGCAATCCCTCCGGCAATATAAGGATGCGCCGCAGCCAGCCACGTCAATCCAACGGCCGCGACGTCCTCGCCCATACTCAGAGCAATATTCGAAAGCGGCTCCGGAGAAGGTGTCACCGCCGCGCGTACCGCTGTCTTGCCTCCATGCGCCGCCAGCGCAATCGTGCCGCCAATCGCCGCGGCCGCAGCCTGCTCCAGCGGAGAAAGCCCGGCGCTCGCCTGGTACGCTAGCACCGCCGCCACCGGAACGCGAATAAACGTGTGCAGCGCATTCCACACCAGGTCGAAAGCCGGAATCTTGTCTCCGAAGAACTCCACGGCAAAAAGCGCGGCAGCCGCGCCAATAATCCACCAGCTCCCCAGCAACGATAGGGAATGAGGCAACTCAATCCAGTGTGTATGCGACAGCAATCCCAGCGTGGCGACGGTAGCGTACACGTTCAGCCCGGCAGCAAAAGAAACCGCCACCAGTAGCGCCACAAGCTCCTGAACAGGAATCGCCGGAAGATTCACGCACCAAGTATAAGCGCGACACCGCTGCTTTTGAGCAGCTGCGGCCCTGCGGAATGGCAACTCAGCAGCCGCAGCTTCCACGTTACTTTGGTCCAATAGACCTTCGTAATGAAATTCGCTTCAGATAGTTTGCATAAAATTACCGCCATTTATGCCACAATGTTCTTAGCAGTCAAAAAGGCCCGGTCGTTATCGACCGGGCCTTCGCATTTTTATGACTTGCGGTTGTTCCAGTTTTTGCTTAAACCTCATACAAACAGGAGAAAAACGATCCATTATTCCCACATAATTCCCCAATTATTCCCGTATTATTCCGCCCTGTTTTCCGCGACTAAGACTCTTACAAAAGAATAACTTACAAGCAAAAAAAGTAGGAAAAAACGCGAAAATTTCTCCGCCTCTCATGCCATTCTTTAAATCTGTAATTCTGTAAGGCCGTCTGGAAAGTTATCGCTTCACGCGCCGCGCTTCCGAAAGACGATTCCAAGCTCCTGCCGCCAGTCTTCGCTCAGCGCAATCAGCTCCCACGCAATCTCCGGTGAGAGGTACCGCAGCACCTGCTCATTCGCCGGATGAATCCGCAGCGCCGGAGCAGCCAGAAGCAGTCGAGGCGGCAGAGGAGACACCGGCTCGCCGTCAAAGTAACCATGCCGCTCAAACGCCGAAAGCTCCTTGCCATCCGCGCCGGCCTCGCGGTCGGCATTCAGCATGCGAACGCGAATCCAGTAGTCGAGCGCCTGCAGCGGGAGATGCAAGTCCTCATTCGCCTTAATCTCCATCACCACAAGCCGCCCGTTGCGGTCGATCGTAAGAATATCCAGCATGCCCCGGTCGCCGGAGGAAAGCGCAGGCACCTGCGAGTAGATCAGCTCTCCACGCAAACCCGGCAGGAGTTCGGGCAGCTCATGCCGCAGCCGTGACTCCAGCCATCGCTCAGCCTGGATGCGGAACAAAGGGTCCTTGTGATCGCCGCTCGCGTGACGGCTCGCAAAAAGCCGCGCAAAAAGTTCGCGAGCCAGAGCCTCAGTCTCCTCGTTGAGCGGAGTCTCATGGGGACCCGCGCCAAAGGTGACGTCATTCTGCTGCACAAAGGAGTTGGCCGCAAACCCGCACCGCACGCGGGCAAATTCGAGCCCATGAAGCGCCAGCGCAACCTCGCTGGAAGACCGCGCCTGGACCTCCACCCGCGGCCTCGCTCCATCCGGCAAAAGCGCAAAGACCCGGTCGATGCCAGTCTGGCAGCGCTCCACCGCAGCCTTCACGGAGAAGGACTGCATCAGCCGCGAGGAAGCATTACCGGTATCACGGAAATCTACCGGGGTCAGCTCTTCAGTCCGCTCGTCCAGCGTGTAAAGCTCAAAGTTCGCCGCAGCATGGTTCAGCCATGCCATCCGCTCAGCAGTCAATCGCCACGCGCCCGCAGGAACAATTACTTTAAGCCCGTTGAAGTGCCGGCGTGCATCGGCATTCTGACGGCAATAGTCCAGCCAGAGAATGCCAAGAGTAAGAATGCCCTCAATCGTCGCGCTCGATTCCTCCTGACCCGCGCCGATGACGGCCTCAGCAGCCGTACCTTTCAGCAACCGTCCACGCACATACGCAGGACCAAAACTATGTTCCAGGTCCATCGCATTGCGCAGTCCATGCACCTTGAACCCGAGGAAGTACCTCGTAAGCACCCGCTCAAGCAGCCGCTGGTAATTGCGTCGCGTAGCTTCTCGAGCAGTAGGCGTACGCCGGTCGCTGTGGGCAACAATCTCCAGGGCCTGCGGCTTGGGTGCGCCCATCTTGCGCGTCAGAATGCGGATCGACTGCGCGCGATGCTCTACTCCAACCACGGTGCGCGTAAGGTTGCGCTCCTCACTCCAGAGTTGTACAAGGCATCGCCCATGCGACTCGGTGACGGAATAACGCGTCAGCCGCATGTCGAAAATGACACGGCCCTCTTCAAGAATGGCAGCAGCAGGATGCAAGGCAAAATACTCTTCAAGCTCACGCGCCAGCTTTTCCGGCGCCACTTCTTCCGCCGGAGAGGCGCTGGTTTTGCGCGCACCTGCAAGGGCCACTGTGGTTACCAGTCCATTCGCTGGCGCAGAGTGGTGATGTGCGCAAGATGATGGCGCGAGTGCCAATCGTACCGGGCAAGATTTTCAGCAAGAGTCATAGACCCAAGTGCGGGGTGCCGCAAGGTACGCGCGAACTGCGCTTCCGTCAGAGATTCCAGCAATGCCACCAGTCTCACGTGTATACCATCCAGGATGTTCAGTGATGGGTCAACCGGCAGTCTGCTGTCAGCCAGTTTGGCCCACTCGCCTTCCTCATACGGCTTGATGGTGGGGCTGTCTTCCGTAAGCGCAAGTTTGAAGCGCACGTATGCATTCGCGTGGCTGTCTGCAATGTGGTGCACCAACTGCCGCACGGTCCAGCCGCCTTCGCGGTAGGGGGTATCGAGCTGAGCGTCGGTTAAGTCGTAAACCGCAGCCCGGACAAGGAGAGGCAGCAATTGAAGGGTTTCAATCTGTTCGGCGCGCGTCGAGATCACTGCATCGGCGTCAAATTGGCCAATCGGATAGCGCGGATCATTCTGAGCCGGTACGGATGTGGTCATGAGCACACATTACCATGGGCACGTCACCAGCCAATGCCGTAAGTCGCCAACGGATAAAAACCGCCGGGTGCCGGCTCCCTCGTCGAGAGCCGGCACGGGATTACGCGGCGTGGTGGTGGTGATGGTGCTGGCTGTGGTGATGGTGATGCGAGGCAAATGCCGGCGTGGCAAACGCTGCAAGCGCCAGGACTGCAAGGGAGCAGGCAAATAGCTTCTTCATGCTGCGAATGTAGCACCGTCCGGGAGGAGGGATCAGGAGGATACAGGTAGAATTTGCGATCCGGAATCAAGAGATGAACTCTGCTGACAGGCGTAAACTCAAATGTACGATGAGCATTTCTGCTGCTACTCCCCATCCCGGAGCCGGTTCCGGTCATAAGCGATACTTCTTTGAGAAATTTGGCATTACAGAGCGGCTGCTGGAGCGCTGCCTCGGCGAAGCGCTGTCGGCGGGCGGCGATTACGCCGACCTGTATTTCGAGTCCGTTACGGCCATAAGCCTCGGCGTAGACGAGCAGATCGTGAAATCGGCCAGCCAGGGAACAAGCGCAGGGTGCGGAATCCGCGTACTGAGCGGTGAGCGAACGGGTTACGCCTATACGGATAACCTCAGCCCGGAGCGGCTGCTGCACGCGGCAAAAACTGCCGCACTCATTGCCTCAGGTCCGGCAAAGCAGCCAGTGCAGGGATTTACTGAAGCGCCCGCAGCGGATTTGTATCCTGTTCCGCTGGGCGGCTTTGACCTCGATCTGGCGGCGCGGCTGGAATTGATTCTTCGCATCGACCGCTCAGCGCGGGCATTTGACAGGCGCATCACGCAGGTGCGAGCCAGCTATAGCGAAGAACTGCGGCGGATATTGATCGCAGGTTCGGATGGCTCATTTGCCAGCGACACGCAGCCGCTCTGCCGTCTGAATGCGTTTGTCATCGCCAAAGATGGCGCACTGACGACCAGGGGTTCAACTGGCGCAGGCGGGCGTGAAGGCATTGCGCAGTTCATGGGTAGCAAAAGCCCGGAGCATTTAGCGCGAGAGGCAGCACGCGGCGCGATCCTGCAACTCGGCGCAGTACCCGCTCCGGCAGGTGAAATGGAAGTTGTGCTCGGACCCGGCTGGCCTGGTGTTCTGCTGCATGAGGCGGTCGGCCACGGTCTGGAAGCGGACTTCAATCGCAAGGGAACCTCTGCTTTCAGTGGGCTGGTTGGACAGAAAGTAGCAAGCTCCAAGGTGACAGTGGTTGATAACGGCACCATGGCAGGTCGTCGTGGTTCGTTGAACGTGGACGACGAAGGCTCGCCCACGCAGGAGACAGTGCTGATTGAAAACGGTGTGCTCAAAGGCTATCTGACAGACAAGCTTTCAGCACGGCTGATGGGTACTGCAAACACGGGCTCGGGCCGGCGAGAGAACTACCAGTCGATCCCGATGCCGCGCATGACGAACACGTATATGCTCGCCGGGGAGGACGAACCGGAAGACATTATTCGCTCCGTGAAGCGCGGACTGTATGCGCCAAACTTCGGCGGCGGTTCGGTGGATATTACGAATGGCAAGTTCGTCTTCTCGGCCTCCGAGGCTTACCTGATCGAAGACGGCAAAATCACTGCCCCGGTACGTGATGCCACGCTGATCGGCAACGGCCCGGAGGCGCTGAAATATGTCTCCATGGTCGGCCACGATCTGAAGCTTGATGAAGGCATTGGCACCTGCGGCAAAAACGGGCAGAGCGTGCCGGTCGGTGTCGGCATGCCGACCGTCAAGCTCGACCGCATGACTGTCGGCGGAACGGGAAGGTAGACCGAATATGCCGGAAGTACTTACGCAATCGGAAATCGATCTTGAATCGCTGGCCGCAGACGTCGTAGCCATGGCCATGAAGGCCGGAGCCAGCGATGCTGAGGCCGTAGCACGCGAGGGCGACGAGTTCAGCGTGGATGTTCGTATGGGCCAGGTGGAGACCTTGACCGAGTCTGGCTCTCGGGCCCTTGGGTTGCGGGTGATTTTCGGCAAACGTTCCGCGTCGGCTTCTACCAGCGACCTTACCGCAGACGGAATCCGCCAGCTTGTGGAAGGTGCGGTGGCGCTGGCGCACATTACGGAAGAAGATCCCTTCACCGGCCTGCCTGAGACGAATGAGTTCGGTACTGTTCCCGGTGATCTTGGGCTTTATTTCGACGACGTGTACTCCCTTCCTACAGAGGAACGTATTGCGCTGGCCCGGCGAGCTGAGGCGGCCACTCTGGCGGCAGATCCGCGCATCAGCAATTCGAAGGGCGGATCGTTTCATGCTTCTACCGGCCACAAGGTACTGGCTAACTCGCGCGGGTTCGTTGGCGGATACCGCTCCAGCTATGCCGGTATCTCAGTAATGCCGCTGGCGAAGGATGAAAACGGGTTGATGCAGAAGGATTACTGGTCGTCGGGCGCGCGGCGGCTGGCTGATCTTGAGTCGCCTGAGTCCGTCGGCGAGGAAGCGGCCCGGCGAACGCTGCGAAGGCTGGGCGCTCGGCGGATGCCTACGCAGCAGGTTCCCATGGTCTTTGCGCCGGAGGTGGCGCGGACACTGGTCGGCGCGGCCTTTGATGCTGTGACGGGTGATGCTGTGTGGCGCGGAGCTTCGTTTCTAGCGGGGAAACTGGGTGAGACGATTGGTGTTGCCGGATTGACGATTGTGGACGATAACATCATGATCCTTCCGAACGGCGTGGGTGGATTTGGCACCTCGCCTTTTGACGATGAGGGGCTGCCTACTCGCCGGACTGTTGTGGTGGAGGACGGCGTCTTGCGGAGCTACGTGCTGAATTCCTATACGGCGCGCAAGCTGCGCATGAAGTCCACGCATAACGCGGCTCGCGGACTAGCCGGTACGCCGGGCATTGGCTCGGGGAATCTTTACCTGGAGCCGGGAAAGGAAACGCCGGAGTCGATTCTTGCCGCGATTCCCAAAGGTCTCTATGTGACCGGCCTGATGGGGCAGGGCGTGAATCTTGTGACCGGCGATTACTCGCGCGGTGTTACGGGGCTATGGATCGACAATGGCGAACTGACTCATGCTGTGGAGGAAGTTACGATTGCCGGAAATCTGTCCGAAATGCTCAGGAATATCTCGGCGATTGGCAACGACCTGGTCTTCCGCAGCTCGGTCGCCTCGCCCACTCTGCGCATTGACGGTATGACGCTTGCGGGGGCGTGAGTCAAACTAGATTCGTGCAGGCAGCTTTCCAATCCATCGCGTTCGATCCAGCGGAGCCGCGCAAGACTCTGAGCGAGCTTCCGAGTGAGGCCGCAGTCTTTGCGCTGTATGGCGAGGCGGCTCATGCGGAGCCCTATATTGGTCGCACGCCGAATCTGCGCGGGCGGCTGGAGCGGCTGCTTATCCCATCTGCAAAGCATCCCAGGCGGCTGCAGCTTGCGGGTCGCGTTCGGCGGATTGAGTGGCGGGCTACCGGCTCTGATTTTGAGGCGCTGCTGCTTCAATTCGAACTCCTGCAGAAGGTATATGGGGCCAAGGCTTTGGAGCGGATGCATCTGCGGATGCCGGCTTTTGTGCGGTTTCTAGGCGGCAATCCTTACCCGCGAGTAACAGTGACGAACCGGCCCAGTCTGCGCGAGGCCGAGTGGGCTTACGGGCCGTTTGCTTCTCGTGCTGCCGCGGAGCGGTTTTCCGAGGAGGTGCTGAAACTTTTTCTGCTGCGGCGATGCACGGACGATCTGAATCCTGATCCGAGCCATCCGGGGTGCGTCTACTCAGAGATGAAGATGTGCCTGGCGCCCTGCTACAAGGGCTGCACTGATGAACGTTATGCCGAAGAATCCGGCGCGGTTGAGCGCTTTCTGGCTACGCGAGGCGATAGCCGGTTGGTGACACTCAAGACGCAGCGCGATGAGGCTTCAGCGAATCTTGAGTTTGAAACTGCTGCGGCGATTCATGCGCAGGTGCAGAAGGTGGAAAGCGTACGGGCTCTTGCGCCGGAGCTGGTCAGGCCGTTGAATCAGTTGCGGGCGGTAGTGCTGCAGGAGTCGGCCCAGGCTGACGAGGTTGCTGTTTTTCTCTTTGAACAGGGGCGGTTGCGTGGGCCTGTCGGGTTTTCCACGCTTGGTATGCGGATTCAGAATGAGCAGTCCGGGTCGAGCTCGCTCTTTGCGCAGCCTATGGCGGTTGAGGCGGTGCCAGAGATTAGAGAACAGGGACCAGAGATCAGAAATGATGCTGCGAAGGCCGCGCGAGGAGTGCTGGAGACTCGCATGGAGGCGGTGCTTGGCGAACTTGCGTCGCCTGCCGATTTGCCAGACGCTACGGTTCGCCAGGGGCATATGGCGCTGCTGAAGCGGTGGTACTACCGGCCCGAGATCAAGCGCCCGGGCGAGATCTTCTTTCCCGATGAGGAAGGGCACTGGCCGGTCAGGGCTATGCTGCGTGGGGTAGGACGTGTGGCTGCCAGAGGATTGGCGGCGGTAAAACCGGCGTCCTGAGCGTGCTTGCCGGGCTTACAGACAAATCAAGTACGGCACCCCTTAATTATGGGAAAACTATCTTGAAGGGATTGGGTACGAAAGTGGTTGGACTTTCGTACCCAGTGAATATCTGCTGCTTACTCGAATGTTTGTGAGTTGAGTATGCCGAAGACTTTGTCGTATTCGCCGCGCTGGGCTGCTTCGCTCAGGAACTTTACGCGCTCGGTGGCGATTTCCGGCGGTGTGGGCTGCTGGGTGAGGAGTGCCATGGTCTCGGCGATGAAATCCTTGAGCGGCATGGCGCGTGGATCTGCGGCTCCGCCCATGAGGTCTGTCTGGACGTAGGGTGGGATGATTTCGAGCACTTCGATCTTTGTCCCCTTGAGTTGATGGCGCAGGGACTGCGTGTAGGAGTGGATGGCTGCCTTGGTGGCGCAATAGGTGGGCGTCATGGCTATCGGTATAAAGGCGAGCCCGGAGGAGACGTTGATGATGGCGGCGCTGGTCTGCTGCTTGAAGTGCGGGATAAGCGCTGCGGTGAGACGGATGGGGCCGAGAAGGTTGGTGGCGATGATGGCTTCGGCGGCTGCCAGATCTTCCGGCTGCTCAAGCAGGTTTTCCGGACGCATGATGCCGGCGTTGTTGATGACGACGTTGAGTTTGGGGAATTGAGCAATTAACTCCGGTACGAAGGAGCGGATGCTGCTGGCCTCTTCGATATCGAAGACGATGGAGCTCATGCCGGGATTGGCGGCTGTGGTTTCATCGAGCATGGCGCGACGGCGGCCGGCGATGATGACGTGATTGCCAAGTTTCTGGAGCTCTTCGGCAAGGCCGCGGCCGATGCCGGACCCGCCGCCGGTGACGAGAATTGTGTTTCCACCAGGATTCATGAATGCGATCTCCTCAAGCCTTGGATGCGGCACATTCCCGCAGGTCGCTTGCTAATTCATCCACGCGGTTCAGATCGGCATCCCAGGCGAACATGAATCTGGCCGCTCCCCCGATGAAGGTGTAGAAGCGCCAGCCCCGGGCTCGCATTTTGTTGAGAATTTCTTCTGAGGTGAGGATGAAGACTCCGTTTGCTTCCACGGGTGAGGCTATTTTTATGCCGGGGATTGCTTCAATCTGCTTTGCCAGGTGTTGCGCGGAGGTGTTGGCGTAGCGGGCGTTTTTCAGCCATGCACCGGTTTCCAGCATTCCTACCCAGGGGGCGGAAAGGAAGCGCATTTTGGAAGCCAGCTGGCCGGCTTGTTTGCAGCGGCGGTCAAAATCTTCAGAGAGTTTGCGGTTGAAGAAGATGACGGCTTCGCCTACGGCCATTCCGTTCTTGGTGCCGCCGAAGCAGAGGACGTCTACGCCGCTCTTCCATGTCATTTCTGCAGGGGATTCGCCGAGGAATGCGCAGGCGTTGGCGAAGCGGGCCCCATCCATGTGCAGGGAGAGATTGTGTGCTTTGCAGGCGAGGGCGATGGCGCGGACTTCTGCGGTGGTGTAGACGCGGCCTGTCTCGGTGGATTGCGTGATGGTGACGACGCGGGGCTTGGGATAGTGGATGTCCTGACGGCGGGTGGCGAGGTCGTGGATCTGCCCGGGGGTGAGTTTGCCGTCGTCGGATTGGGCGACGAGGAGCTTGGAGCCGTTGGAGAAGAACTCGGGAGCGCCGCACTCGTCGGTTTCTACGTGGGAGGAGTCGGCGCAGATGACGCTGTGGTAGGACTGGCAGAGCGAGGCGAGCGCGAGGGAGTTGGCGGCGGTGCCGTTGAAGACGAAGAAGACGTCGCAATCGGTTTCAAAGAGCTTGCGGAAGGCGTCTGCGGCGCGCTCGGTCCAGGTGTCGTCGCCGTAGGCGGGGGCGAAGCCGTGGTTGGCTTCTTCCATTGCTGCCCAGGCCTCCGGGCAGATGCCTGCGTAGTTGTCGCTGCCGAATTGCTGTGCTGCTGCGATGGAAGGGGAAACTGTTGTGCTCATCTCTTCCTCAGGATAGCGCCGGGGCGGGAGAGTTGTACCGGCATGAGAATTCATGAAAGAGGCAGATTGCGGAGCGCTTGGTGATGCGCCGCTGCCGCAGGAGTTGGCGGCGCGGGCGCTTCAAGAGGTGGATGGGGTGAAGTAGTAGGCGACATATACTCACTTCTTCAGCGGCTTGCGGGCGAAATAGTAGAGGGAGTAGGCGAGCAGGGCGAACATCAGGACTGAGACCCATTGGTGGTTGAGGAAATTTGTTTCAGGGAAGTGGACCAGGCCGTCCTGGCCCATGGCGGAGAGGGCTACGCCCATGAGGCCTACTATGCCGCCTGCGGCTATGAGGCCTGAGGCGTAGAGGGAGCCGGGCGAGATTTCGCTTTCGGATTCGGCTGCGTCTTCGCCGGCGCGATGGACGGCTTGATCGACCAACCAGCGGACTACTCCGCCGCAAAAGATGGCCAGCGTGGTTCCGATGGAGAGATAGGAACCGACTGCGAAGGAGAGCGAGCGGATTCCTAAAAGCTCTACCGCTATGACAACGAAGACGCCCATCATGACCAAGCCCCACGGGAGCTTTCGGCTGAGGATGCCGTTAATGACCGTGGCCATGAGGCGGGCCTGGGGGGCGGCGGCTTTTTCGCTGCCGATGCCTTGAATCCACTGGACCTCAATGCGGCCGGATGCTGGCGAGTAGAGGTATTTTCCGTCTGCGAGTTCGGCTGAGCCTAAAGAATTGAGAACTGTGTATTCGGATTTCTGGTGGTTGGTGGTGGTTTTATCGGCGTTGATCACTGAAAAATGGTCGGGAAGTTTGGCGTCCTGCTGGATGGCTACGCCGGGGTGGGATGCGTTGAGGTCCCATGCTACCGGCGCGGCCTTGAATTGCTGGAGGCCGGTGTTCATGAGGTTCAGCGTGGCTCCGATGGCGACGGTGGAGACGACTACACCGATCATCAGGGCTACCTGCTGCTTCCATGGGGTCGCGCCGATAAGGAAGCCGGTTTTGAGGTCCTGCGAGGTGTCGCCGGAGTTGGATGCTGCGATGCAGACTACTCCACCGATGGTGATGGCGAGAGCGCCGAAGGCTGGGGCTGTCCAGCCCTGAACGAGGAAGATGGCGGATGTGGCCATGAGCGTGGCGATGGTCATGCCGCTGACCGGGCTGGCGGAGCTGCCGATGAGGCCGACGATGCGCGAGCTTACCGTAACGAAGAGGAAGCCGAAGACGATTACGAGGAGCGAGGCGGCGAGGTTGGCTCCCCAGCCTACGAAGGCTCCGGGGACTGGCTTGAACTCGAGGAAGACGAACATGAGGGCTACAAGGAGCAAGGAGCCGAGGACTACTACGGTCATGGAGAGATCGTCTTCTATGCGGATGGGCTTCTTTTGTGCTGCGCCGGGCTTCATGTTGCGGAAGCCGGATGTGAGTGCGCCGACGATGGTGGGCATGGTTTTGAGCAGCGTGATCAGACCTGCGGCGGCGACGGCGCCCGCGCCCATTGGGCGAATGTAAGTGGACCAGAGCTGGCTGGGGCCCATTTGTGAGATGGGAATGGTGCCGGGGTAGACGGGATTGGGAAGGGCCTTGCCGAAAAAGTAGATTAACGGCATCAGGACGAGCCAGGAGAAGACGCCGCCGGCGAAGATGACTCCCGCTACGCGGGGTCCGATGATGTAGCCGACGCCGAGGTACTCGGGCGTGGCGTCAGCCTTGATGGATGCGCCTTTGAGGATGTGCTGGGGGCCGAAGTCGGGCTGAAATTCGGGAGTGCCTGGCCACGCTTTGAAGATGTTGTCGTTCTGGAAGAAGGTGTAGAGCGCGCCAAGGCCGAGGCCAAAGAAGACTCGGCTGGCGAGTGAGCCGCCGCGTTCTCCGGCGATGAGGACTTCAGCGCAGGCTGTGCCTTCAGGGTATGGAAGCGCGCCGTGCTCCTGCACGATGAGCTGGCGGCGGAGCGGGATCATGAAGAGGACGCCGAGCCAGCCGCCGATTAAAGCCAGCAGGAAGATCCTGGAGTATTCGAGATCGAAGCCGAGGAATACGAGTGCCGGGAGGGTGAAGATTACGCCCGAGGCGATGGATTGACCCGCGTTTCCGGTGGTCTGAACGATGTTGTTCTCGAGGATGGACGCTTTGCCGAAGGCGCGCAGGATGCTGATGGAGAGCACCGAGATGGGTATGGATGCGGCTACGGTCAACCCGGCTTTCAGCCCTACATAAACCGTTACGCCGCCAAAGATGATTCCGAAAAGGGAGCCGAGCAGAAGCGCTCGAACGGTAAATTCTGGCCGGTTTTCACTGGCAGGAACAAAGGGCTGAAATTCAGACACGTTACTTCCTCCGGGGCATTTGAAGGCTTGAAGCCAAGGATTTCCTGAAAGGCAGAGTGTAGCAGGGCTTTCCCGGCCCTGGTGGCGCCCATTGTTAGGTAACCACGGTGGGTACTAGCGCCGAGCTAGTCCTTTCGTTCTTTTACATTCTTCACAAGTTCATGGAAAATTCATCCACGCTCAAGCCCATAGTCGCTTGCGTGTTCAACGCCGTCAATCCTCAAAAATCACAAAACAGGAGAGCTTCCATGCGAAAGGCCACAGGATTTTCTCTCGCGCTTGCAGCAGTCATGGCGTCCATGACAACTGCATCCGTCGCTCAATCCGTCCTAACCCACCATGTTCGGGACTCCGTGGTTACCGGAGAGGCCCTTTATGTTGAGCGCATGAACCCTTCGCAGGTTCTGCAGCTCGACCTTGTGCTCCCACTACGAGACCCTGCGGGTCTGAAGCAGTTTCTCGCCAATGTGTATAACCCCAAGAGTTCGGTTTACCACCATTTTCTGACTCCCGCGGAATTTACTGAGCGCTTTGGGCCGACACAGGAGGACTACGACACTGTGCTGCGGTTTGCGAAGACCTACGGCCTTGAGGTTGTGGGTGGCTCGCGAGACGGCATGGAAGTGCAAGTGAAGGGATCGGCTGCAGCGGTTGAGACTGCGTTTCATGTGAGCATGAGCAGCTATCTGCATCCTACGGAAGATCGCGTCTTCTATAGCGCGGATCGCGAGCCTACGGCTGATCTGCCGTTTAACCTTTGGCACATTTCCGGACTGAACAACTTCTCCAACCCCAGGCCGCTCTATGCCAAGCGCAGCGATATCGCTGAGGCACGCGGGATTCGTCCGGAAGCGATGGTGAGCCATGCGACTACCGGTTCCGGGCCTTCGGCTTCGTTCCTTGGCAGCGATATGCGTGCTGCGTATTATGGCGGGACGGCGCTGACCGGCGCGGGGCAGAACCTTGGCCTGTTTGAGTATGAAGGTACCGACCTGGCTGATGTGACAACTTACTACAAAAACGTGAAGCAGACGAACAGTGTTCCGATCACGCTGCTTTCGACGGACGGCACGAGCACGAGCTGCGTTTACAGCCGCAGGAATGGTTGCGACGACACGGAGCAGACGCTGGATATTACGCAGGCACTTGGGATGGCTCCGGGGCTCGCGAGCCTTGTGGTGTATATCGGCTCGACGGATACAGCGATTATTTCGGCCATGACGACACACAGCCCGCTGCCTACGACGATTGGCTGCTCGTGGGGATGGACGCCGGATGATCCGAGCACGCTCGATCCTTACTTCCAGAAGATGTCCGCGCAGGGACAGAACTTCTTTGCGGCTTCCGGTGACAGCTCCACGTGGTCCAGCCGGAATGAGGCGTGGCCTGCGGATGACGCCTATGTTGTTTCCGTGGGCGGCACGGATTTGACTACGGCTTCGGCTGGCGGCGCGTGGAAGTCTGAGACCGCATGGGTGGATTCGGGCGGCGGTATTTCGCCGGATAAGATCAAGATCCCCTCGTGGCAGGCAGCCAGCGGCGTCATTACTTCCACGAACAAAGGTTCGACGACGTATCGCAATGGGCCGGATGTTTCCGCAAATGCGAACTTCACCTTCTATGTGTGCGCGGACCAAACTACGTGCACGGCGAATGAGTATGGCGGCACCAGCTTCGCAGCGCCGATGTGGGCGGGCTTTATTGCGCTGGTGAATCAGCAGCGTGCATCGAGCGGGAAGACGCCGATTGGGTTCATTAATCCGTATATCTATGGGGAGAACCTGACGTCGGCAACTTACTCGGCGGATTTCCATGACATTACGAGCGGCAAATCCGGCAGCTACTCGGCTGTGACGGGATATGACCTTGTAACGGGGTGGGGCAGTCCGAAGGCGGCGCTGATTACGGAGCTGGCGGCACAGTAAACATGCACTGCAATCGAACTTTAGGGCCCGGGCCGTTATGGTCCGGGCTCTTTGTTTTGTGTTTGGCGATTGCTGGCCTTACGCCATAAGGTGAGAAGAACACTTTTCGCACTGGAGCATTGATGGCCACAATCAGCACCATCGCAGCCAAACCTCAGAGGCTTATTTCGCTCGATATCGTGCGCGGCATCACGATTGCGTTCATGATTATGGTGAACAACAATGGCGGCCCGGGGTCGTGGTGGTTTATGAACCACGCGGCGTGGAATGGGCTGACGCCTACCGACCTTGTGTTCCCAACGTTTCTGTTTGTGGTGGGCATCACTACCGTGTTTGGAACAGAGGCGCGACTGGCGAAGGGTGCGACGAAGGGCACGCTTGCGAAACATACAGTGATTCGCACGGTTGTGCTGATTCTGTTTGGGTTGCTGGTAAATAGTTTTCCGTTTGTGCACATGAGTTATGTGCGGTTTTATGGCGTACTGCAGAGGATTGCGCTCTGCTACCTGATTGTCGGGCTTTTCTACCTGGTGGACAGGCGGTTCTGGAGCAAGGCAGTGCTGTTTCTGGCGTGCGTGCTGGGGTACTGGGCACTGGTGACGCTAGTTCCGGTGCCGGGTGCGGGATTGCCGGGCAAGGATGTTCCGCTGCTGGATAAGGATCAGAACATTGTGGCGTATGTGGATCGGCAGATTATGCCGGGACACTTGTATGAGGAATGGGGCACGCACAATACTCGCGATCCTGAGGGGCTGCTGAGCACGATTCCGTCTGTGGGTACGGCGCTGCTGGGGATGATGACGGGAATCTTTTTGCGGTCGAGCCGGAGTACGAAGGCTAAGGCGCTGGGGCTGCTGGCGGCGTGTGTTGGGTGTCTTGCGGTTGGATACTTCTGGTCGATATGGTTTCCGCTGAATAAGAAGATGTGGACGAGTTCGTATGTGCTGGTGGCGGGCGGGTATTCGCTGGCGCTGATTACGGTGGTGTTCTGGGCTGTGGAAGTGAACAACTGGCGCAAGGGATGGACGTGGCCGTGGCTGGTGTTCGGGTCCAATGCGATTGCGGCTTACCTGGTGAGTGAGTTGCTGCCGGGCGCGCTGGATCTGATTCATGTTTCCGATGGCGGGCATGTGACTTCGCCGGCGGGGTGGTTCTTCCACCATGTCTGCGCGCAGATTCCGAATGCGGGGTGGGCTGCTTTTTCGTGGTCAGTGTTTTTTACGGCCGTATGCTTTGTACCGGTCTGGATTTTGTATCGAAAGAAGATTTTCCTCAAGGTGTGAGGCGGGTTACAGGTTGCAGATGGCAGTAAAGGCCAAGGCCGAGTACAGACTGTATCAGGCGGTGTAGGTGCGGCCGAGCCCCAGGGCTGCTAGTCCTTTGCGGTAGGTGACCGAGCTGCGGTCTGCGGGGAAGTGCGCTTCATCGTGGAGGTTTAGCGGCAGGTCTTCGGGGAATTGTCTTTCTACGATCTCAATGTCTTCGGCGAAAATCTGGTAGTTGAAGTCGAGGGTCTGTTCAATGGGGGCGTCTTTGTCGAAGTTGCGGCACAGCGGGACGAAGAGTTTTGTCTTGCGGGCGGAGACGGGTGAGGCGCAGTTGAGGATGTGTAGCTGGCCGCCGCCGGGGAAGGTTACGGTGAGCTTGGCCGTGAAGGGCAGATAGACTTCGAAGCGGCGATGCCAGGGGAAGTCTGCCGGGGCGAGGTGCTTGTAGCCGTGGGCGTAGTTGCTGACGGTGCTGATGTAGTCGGCGACGAAACCGCGTGGGGTTTTGGTGACTTTGTAGTCGGGGACGATGGGGTTGTCGGGCTCACCGAAGCTTTCTTTGTGCACGAAGGCAAAGTGACTTACGTCGAGGAAGCCTTCGACCTGGCGGCCAGCTGCGGCGTTGATATCGGTGCCGTCTAAATATACCCGGAGATAGTCGGGGTGGTCCCATTCGGCAAGTTCCGGGAGGTCTTGCGGGCCGTTGTGTATGAGGCGGACCCAGACTAAGCCGTATTTTTCCTGTGCCTGGTAGATATCGAGATGGAGGCGCGGGGAGATGGCTCCGTTGGGGTGCGCGGGAATGCAGGTGCAGCGGCCTGTTGGGTCGTAGCGGAGGCCGTGGTATTTGCAGATGATCTCGTCGCCTTCTACGTGGCCGAGGCTTAGCGGGACGCCGCGGTGATAGCAGATGTCGCGGGCCGCGTTGATAGAGCCGCTGGAGAGGCGATAGAGGACTACGCGCTCGTCGAGGAGGCGGACGGCGTGGGGCTTGTCTGTGACTTCGCGGGAGAGTGCTACGGGATGCCAGAAGGCGGCGAGGGCGCGCCAGTCGGATTCCGTGAAGGTGCAGTCGCGCGGGAGTGGGGGCGCGGAGGGGGACGCCAGTTCTAAGGATGGAATAAAGGAAGAAGAGGACGCCATGCATCATTATGGGGCTGGCGTGGAGGCTGAGCAACAGGATTCGTTAATCTGGTGGTCTATGACGGAACTACGGGCTGCTGAGTTACGGAGTGAGGTTCGCGGGGTGGGGCTGGATGCGGAGACGCGGTGTGCGCATTACCACTCTGCGCTGGATGTAATTGCTATCAAGATGAAGTGCTGCGGGGTGTATTACGCATGCAAGGATTGCCATGAGGCGCTGGCGGGGCATGCGATTGCGGTTTGGCCGCGGGCGCAGTGGGATGAGGCTGCGGTGCTTTGCGGCGTTTGTGGAAATGAGATGAGTATTGAGCGCTATATGGCCAGTGGGTATGAGTGCCCGGCTTGCGGGGCGGCGTTTAATCCCGGGTGCCGCAAGCATTATGAGTTTTATTTTGAGGCTTGAGTGCGGGCTATGAACTGGCCTACGATTTCTGCGCACTGCTCCAGGAACTGACCGTCCTGTTCGGTGAAGGCGGCGAGGTCGTGGCTGTCGATGTCGATTTCTCCGACTACTGTGCCGTTGGCGCGGATGGGGACTACGATTTCGGATTTGGTTTCGAGGGAGCAGGCGAGATAGCGCGGGTCGGAGTTTACGTCGTCGATGATGACGGTGCTGTTCTGGGCTACTGCTGCTCCGCAGATGCCTTCTGTTACAGGGATGCGAGTGTGTTCTGTGGGCGCTCCGTTGAAGGGGCCCAGGGCTAATGTGCCGGGGTCGTTGGGGTCGAGCATGTAGAAGCCGGTCCAGTTGTAGTACGGCAGGCGCTGGGGGATGATTTCTACGATGAAGCTCTGCAGGGTGGTCAGATCCGGGGCGGATTGGGCTTGGGCTTCGATCTCGGCGAGGGTTTCTTCGAACGGATGCGTGGGCATGGGTTTATTCTAGAGCGCTGATCTTGTTATCCCACCATCGAGCAAACTGCGCTCGATGGATGGGGCACTCATTTCTGTGGTTGTGCGGACATCCAGAAAAGCGGGTCCTTCCCTCCGCCGGAAAAACGGCTACGGTCAGGATGACGGTCTTTCATGGGACAGTGGACAGAAGACGTCAACCGAGCTTCACGAATTTCAGCGCTACCGAGTTCATGCAGTAGCGGAGGCCTGTGGGTTGGGGGCCGTCGTCGAAGACATGGCCTAAGTGGGCGTCGCAGAGGCGGCAGCTTACCGCGGTGCGCTCCATGCCGAAGCTGGAATCGGTGATTTCGCGGACGTTTTCTTTGACTATGGGCTGGTAGAAGCTGGGCCAGCCGGTGCCGGATTCGAATTTGGTGTCGGAGTGGAAGAGCGCGGTGTCGCAGCAGATGCAGCGGTAAAGGCCCCTGTCGTGATTGTTCACGTACTGGCCGCTGTAGGGGCGCTCGGTGCCAGCTTTGCGGGTGACCTCGAAGGCATCGGCTGAGAGCTGCTTCTTCCAGTCGGCGTCGGATTTGACGATGGTGGGCATGGTGACGGTTTGTCCGCGCTGCCCGCTGGGGGAGAACTGGACGATACTGACTTCTTTTGGCGCGGAGTTTGCCGCTTCTACGCCAGGGATGCCGTGGCGGTAGTGAAAGGCTGCGCTGAGCGCGGCAGCGCCGGAGGCTATGAAGAAGGCTCGACGGGTGATTTTGTTCTGGTCCTGTTTCATGGGTGACTCCTTGTGAACTTCCCTCAGGGGCTAAAGCCCCGTCCATTTTTGGCGACTTATGGCACGACTAAAGTCGTGCTCTTTCAAAGCTTGAATCCGTTAAGACATTCGATTCTTTCGCAGACTGGTCAACCGAAGGTGAAGGAGAAAGCCTGTACGCCGGGGTCGAAGAACTCGATGACGAAAACGTGATCTTTCACTACACCTTTTAGACGTATGAGCTGATACAGGCGGTGCTCGTTGACTACGCCGTTGCCTTGCGCATCTATGTCTACGCCGTGATTTTCGCCGGGGGCCTGGCCGTCGATGGTGACGCGGAAGCGGACTGGCTTGCCGGAAGCTGTGGGGCCAAGGACGAGATGCAGGTCGCGCGCGTAGAAGCGGAAGGAGATTTTGCCGGTGGGAGATTTCAGGATGGCCTGCTGTTCCTGATCTTCCCACTTGCCGGCGAGGCCCCACTCATTGATGCGGAGGTCGCCGGGGATGGTGTAGAGCTGGTCTTTGTTCTGGACCATTCCTTCGGGCGAGCCGAAGTGGTCGGCGCGGGCATAGCCGATGTAGGTTTCGGGGGATTTGACATCCTTGGTGTCGGACGCGGCTTCAGCTCCCTGCCCTTCCACGGTGACCATGCCTGTTGGCATGGATTTGCCGTTGGCCTCTTTGAGAAGCTCCTGAATCCAGCGCTCGGATTGGTCGTACTCGCCTTCACCGAAGTGCTGGTAACGGACCTTGCCGGTGGCATCGATGAAGTAATGCGCGGGCCAGTACTGGTTGTGGAAGGCGTCCCAGATAGCGCGGTTGGTGTCGAGGGCTACTGGGTAGGTGATGGAGAACTTTTTGACGGCGCGCTGGACGTTGGGGAGTTGCCCTTCAAAGTCGAACTCCGGGGTATGAACGCCGATGACGACGAGGCCGCTGTCTTTGTATTTATCGGCCCAGGTACGGAGGTATGGAATCGAGCGGATGCAGTTGATGCAGGAGTAGGCCCAGAAATCGACCAGAACGACTTTGCCTTTGAGGTCTTTGGCGGTGAGGGGCTTGGAGTTAAGCCAATCGGTGGCGCCAGTGAGGCTGCCTAACGGTGAGGTGCCGATGATGCTGGGGGCTTCCTGGGCTTTGGCCGCAATTTGGCCGGAGGTGAGGAGGAAGCAGATGGCGGCGATAAGCGCGAGAAAACGGGATGCACGATGCATTACGGGCTTAAACCCTTTCATGAAGCAACTATAAATCGGAACGGATTGAGGTTTTCCGTCCGTCCGGATCACTTGTTTATACGCTCCGGTGGGGTGAAAAGTTACGAAGCGACTTAACGGCCGCCCAGCCTGGACATCTATGGCGGCTTGCCCCACTTCTGCGGTGATTCGCATCGCAGGCTGTATTGGGATGGAACGCTCGCAGGATGCGTGGTAGCGGGAATTGAGTTGCGGAAAAATACGCCAGACAACGCAGACAGCAACTCGGCATCAGAGCACACAGGCGTGGCGACTCGCCAATCTCTGGAGGAATTACATATGGGACTGTATGACGTAATGGTTGACGAGCTTCGGGATCTCTATAGTGCTGAAAATCAGCTCGTGAAAGCGCTGCCGAAGCTTGCAAAAGCCGCGGAGGATGAAGAGCTGAAGCAGGCATTTACAGATCATCTTGAGGAAACAAAAGGCCATGTGGAACGGTTGAAGCAGGTCTTTACTCATCTTGAGGAGAAGCCAACCGGGAAGCATTGCAATGGCATGGAAGGCCTGATTGAGGAAGGCAAGGAAGCTATCGACGAAGAGGAAGAAAATGAGCCCTACGACATTGGCCTGATTGGGGCTGCGGGCCGCGTGGAACATTACGAGATTGCAGGTTATACGGCAGTGATCGCCATGGCTAAGGGGTTGGGGCATGACGAGATTGTCGAGCTGCTGGAGGAAACCCTGGGCGAGGAGGATGCCGCTCGCGAGAAGCTGGAGGCGAAGGCCGACGAGCTGATTGGAACTGCCGCGAGTTCGGAAGACTCCGAAGAAGAAGGGGAAGACGGCGAGGAAGAGGAAGAAAAGGCGCCCAAGAGGCCGATCAAAGCAGCTACTGTCAACAGCCGGGCGAAAGTTGCCAGTTCCAGAGGTCGCTGAGACCGACGGTCGGTCCGCAGGAATAAAAAGCCGGCTCATGCCGGCTTTTTATTTGTGACGAGCCATCATGGACGCGGTTAGGAAGGTTATTGCTTGGGGGATTGAGCATCTGCGGGCTGCTTGCCTGCTCCGAAGAGCCACGCGTTGAGGAAGGTGAAGAGCAGAGCGCCGATGGTGAACTTGAGCCAGACTGGTGCGGAGGATGGCGAGAAGAAGCCTTCCAGGCAGCCTGCGACTACGAGCATGGGGATGGTGCCGGAGACGATGCGCGAGGCTTCCATGCCACTCTGGGCTACGGAGTCTTTCCAGCGAAGGCCGCCGGGAAAGAGCATCCCTTGACCGAGGCGGAGGCCCGCTGCACCGGCGAGCATGATGGCCGGGAGCTCGAGGGAACCGTGCGGTGCGACGAAGCTCCAGAGGGCGACGGACATGCCATAGTGATGGCAGGCTGCTCCGATGACGCCTACGTTCATTCCGTTGTTGTAGAGCGAGAAGAGGGTGAGGAGACCGAATACGATTCCGCCGGCGAAGGTGATGAAGCTGACGGAGAGGTTGTTGGTCATGATGGCGCTGGTGGCTGTGGGCGCGACGCTGACGACGGAGTGGGTCCACATCTCATGGCGCTCCATGGTGGCGATCATCTGCGGGCCGAGGATGTGGCGCATGAATTCGATGTGGTTTGTGGTGAGGATGGCGCCGAGTGCGGCAGAGGCCAGGGTGATGCCGACGGAGGCTGCGACGTAGGCGAGATTGCGGCGGAAGATCTTCGGGTACTCATCGCGGAGATAGCGGAAGAGATGGGTGGGACTCGTTTTACGGCCGGCATAGATGATATGGTGGGCGCGAGCCAGCAATTGATTTACGTGCGCGGCGTATGTCTGCGCGGTGCCGTCGCGGCGAAGTACGGAAAGATCGGAGGCGACCTGGCGGTAGAGGAGCGCCATCTCCCGCATTTCTGCGCGGGTAAGCTGTTTTATACCGCTGGAGTTGGCGGCGGCGAGCAGCGCTTCAAGACGGGTCCAGTAGGGGCGTCGCTTTTCGAGCCAGAGGTTGGAGACAATATTAGGCATGAGTACGAGTCCAAATCAGATTAACCCAGAGATATTCAATCCGGAACGGCACGCGATTGATACGCCGGAGCTGGTGGCGATTGAGATGCCACTGGCGGGGATCGGGAGCCGGTTTATCGCGATCCTGATCGATACGCTGCTGTGGATTGCAAGCTTTATTGTTCTGTTTATTGCCTTCATCGTGGTGCGGCCGGCCTTTCACGCCTTCAACCGCGTCTCTGAGCAGTGGGTTGTGGCGATTGTCATTTTTATGGTGTTTCTGCTGCAGTGGGGTTATTTCACCCTGTTTGAGGGCTTCTGGAATGGCCAGACGCCGGGCAAGAAGATTGCGAAGATCCGCGTGATTCAACGCTCGGGGCGACCGATCGGGATACTGGAATCGATGGCGCGGAATTTCATTCGCATGTTCGACCAGATTCCGGCTCCCTTTTATGCGGTAGGGATTTTGAGCGTCTTTCTAACGAAACAGAACCAGCGGCTGGGAGATATGGCGGCGGGAACGCTGGTGGTGCGGGAGCGGCTGGACGAGTCTCCGCTGTGGGGGGATTCGGGGTCGCGGACGTTTACGGCTGCTAGCTTTAGTTCCGGTCTGAGCCCGCAGTCGCTGCCACAGGAGCCGCACATGCGGGTGAATTTGCCGCCGGCAAATATCGCCCGGCTTGGCTCGGGAGACCTGGAAGTGCTGGAGAATTTTCTCTCGCGGCGGCTGGATATGCCGCTGGGAACTCGAGCGGCTTTGGCGGAGCGGATTTCGACGGCGCTGAGGACGAAATCGGGGCTGGAGATGCCGGCTGGGGTGAGCACCGAGACGTTTCTTGAGGCGACGGCGCGGCAGTTGCGCGATATGGCGCGGATGGGATGAGCGCCGGAAATGACCCCCCGGAGCAGCTCAAGACACATGCACTGAATCTGGTGCATTTTACTAACGGGATTGTTTCAAGCCGGGGTGAAAACTGGGTGGGGTTTTCGGGCTAAATTATTGTAAACGTTTTACTTATTTTGCAAAAACCAGCTAACTCCTTCATTTACAACACGCATCAAAATCGCATGAAGATCGCCTTGACAATCCCCCTTTTAGGGGAGTTAAATCACCTGCGGCTGTGAAAGCCGCTTTTTTTGACGGTCTCTGCTTAATCGTTTAAGCAAAGACCTACAAAAAATAAGAACAAACTAATTTACCTCTTCCATTTTCATGGATTTCTCGAGCTTTGCGGAGCACATGCGCAGTGTGTCTTTGAGTGGAAAGAGGCAGATTATGCAGTTCCATTCGACCAGGTTGTTGGACGAACAAAAATGACAGAGCAACAAAAAGACTGAAAGCCAACAATAACTGAAAGTCACAACCAGGCAGCATGCCTTTTTGCAAAGGAAGGTCAGATGAAAATCAAATTGCCAGGGAGACACATTCTTCTACTGTTGCTACTAGGCCTAGCAACTTCTTTCGGAGCATACGCACAGGAGAATGCAGAATTGTCGGGAAGCGTTACGGATCCTACGGGAGCCGTGGTGCCGAACGCGAGCGTCACTATTATCAACACAGCCACCGGAGAGATGCGCTCCACAGTGAGCAACGGTGCGGGTCTTTACGATTTTTCCGGACTGAATCACGGCACTTACACACTGAAGGTGGCTGCACAAGGCTTCAAGCAGTATCAGAAGACCAACCTTGTGCTGAATGTGGCCGCCACGGTGTCAGAAAATGCCGTGCTTGAAATCGGCACCAACAGCCAGACAGTGACTGTGGAAGCCGATGCGCTGCATTTGCAAACGGAAACCAACGAAGTCAGCAACCTGATTACAGGCGACCAGATTACTCAGCTGGCCACCAACGGCCGCAACATGGTTTCGCTGACCACGCTTGGCACGGGCGTTTCATCCAACATCATGTCGTTCAACGGCGTAACGGCGCAGGGCAGCGGATTCGGACTCAGCTTTAACGGCATGAGGCCCGACCACAATAACTGGCTGATCGACGGCGGCGAAGCTTATGATCGCGGTTCCGGCGGCAAGTTCGACCTGATGCCTACCCTGGACATTCTTGCCGAGTTCCAGGTGTTGAGCTCCAACTACAGCCCGGATTACGGCATCAGCTCCGGCGGCACCGTAACCATGGTTCTGAAGTCGGGCACCAAGAATTTCCACGGCGGCGCATGGGAGTTCAACCGCAACGATGCTTTTGATGCGGCCAACTACTTTTCCAAGCAGTCAGGCACTCCCACTCCAGAGCTTCGTCTGAACATCTTCGGCTTCGATATTGGCGGCCCGGTGTTCATTCCAGGCATCTATCCGAAGTCGAAGAGCAGGACGTATTTCTTTGAAAGCGAAGAATGGCGTCGTTATATTGCCGGCGCGAATCCGGTATCCACCGCAACTGTACCTGATGCGGATTTTCCGACTGCAGGGCAGAGTCTGAACTACGATGCATGGAATCTGGCAACTGCACCGCTGGTTCCGGTGACTTCAGACCCGGCTGAGCTAGCCAAGTACCCGGCAAACTGGATTCCTGGTCAGCCCATGCCTCAGAATGAGGACGGAACTTATACGATTCCGGCCAGCGTGCTTGATCCCAACGCTGTTCTGTTCATGGGAACGGGAGCCATTCCGCACGCAACGAATGGCAGCAGCACCAATCCGCTGGTGGTATCGGCTCCAAAACAGCCCACGTATGTTCGCGAAGACGTGGTCCGCATCGATCATGACATTACTTCCAAGTACCACCTGATGGGCCACTGGATTCATGATCAGATGTCGCAAACCATCTTCCCAAGCGAATGGAGCGGCAGCAGCTACTACACGGTGGGCACGGTGTTTGCCAATCCGTCATGGGCCTCGGTCATCAAGTTGAGCCAGGAGCTTTCTCCTACGCTGCTCAATGAGACGGCACTCAATGTGAACGGCAACACAATCGTGTGGAATCCTACTGGTATTTACCAGCAGCCTTCCGGCTGGAGCGCTCAACCTCTCACTGGTTTTAATCAGAATGCTCCTCAAAACACGGAACTCCCTGGACTCGCATTCTCCGGCACACTGAATACGCAGTGGACGCTGAATTACGATCCCTGGCACAACGCGTTTCTCGATTACCAGGTTCGCGACGACCTGTCATGGCAGAGAGGCAAGCATGGCTTGAAGTTTGGCGGCTCTTACATGCGCGTGGACAAGAACCAGGAGCAGCAGGCACTGGTCCAGGGGCAATATAACTTTGGATCTGACTACTCGGGTGACTCCTATCTGAACTTCCTGATGGGATTTGCGGATCAGTTCCAGCAGTTGAAGGAAATGGCTACAGCTCACTGGCTGAACAACACCTACTCCTTCTACGGCATGGACAACTGGCGCATTCTGCCTCGCCTGACACTGAATATTGGGGCACGTTACGACATGCTGCCGCACGTCTACGAAAAGTTCAACAAGGTGTCGAACTTCAATCCAGCGATGTTCAGCGCCACCAGTGCACAGACACCTGATCCGACAACGGGCTCTCTGAACCCGAACGGCCCCGGGGTCCAGGTGATCAATGGCACGCCCTTCTACTTGAACGGCATGGCAATCGCCAATACGAGCGGAACACCGCGCGGACTGGTGAACAACGACTACAACACGTTCGAGCCTCGCGTTGGCGCGGCGTTCGATGTGTTTGGCACCGGCAAAACAGTACTGCGCACCGGCGCCGGCGTCTTCTATGAGCGCGTTCAGGGCAACGACATTTATGGCCTGAGCTCGAATGCACCATTTGCCGTGAATGCACAGGTAAATGGTGTGTACTTCAGCAACCCGAACCAGAGCGCTGCAACCGGCGCACAGGCCAGCAGTCCGCTTAACCCCAGCAGCCCTGGAAGCCTTGCACTGCACTACCCGAATCCGGGCACGGCGCAGTTCAGCATTGGCGTGCAACAGCAGCTTGAGCCGGCTGTTGTAGCGGTGGTGCAATATGTTGGCTCAGTGGGCTGGGACCAGAACAATGAGCGCAGCATTAACACTCTGCCTCTGACGGACCCGGTCAACGGAAGCTACGATCAGCGCCAGGCAGTTGCCAATAATAGCGGTCTTTCCAACCAGTACAGGATGTTCCCCGGCTTTGGCGGAATCACCCAGGTGGAAAGCATTACCAACTCCAGCTACCACTCACTGCAGGCGGGCCTGCGCATGCAGAACAAGCATGGCCTCAATGCCCAGTTCTCGTATACCTGGTCGCATGAAATCGACATTGCAAGCGGCGACGAGGGATCGACAAATGCACCGGGCGGATCGGCTTTTGTCGCAAACCCGTTCAACATTGCCTATGACCGCGGCTCGGGCGTGCTCGATCGCCGTCATATCTTCAACGTGAACTATGACTACCAGCTGCCATTCTTCCGCACGAGCGGTGCGTTTCTGCGCACTGTGCTGGGCGGATGGGAGGTTTCGGGAGTAACAGTTGCTGAGGCTGGATCGCCCCTGCAGACCTACTACAACGGTCCGGATGTTCTCGGACTCGGCGGCGGCACGGTCAACCGGCCCAACCTGACCGGCGGCACCAAGGGACCGAAGAAACAGCTGGCGTGGTTCAAGACGTCTGGCTTCTCTTCACCTACGGCACCGTGGGAGGGCGGCGGTAACCAAGGATGGGGCAATGCGGGCAAGGATGCCGTGGTTGGCCCCGGACTCTTTAACTGGAACATTGCTCTGTTTAAGAGCTTTGCTTTCACATCCCACGAAGGGCCACGGTTTGAGTTCCGCGTGGAGTCCTTCAATACCTTCAATCACACGCAGTTCCAGGGTCTGGATACGACGCTGGAAGATAAGAACTTCGGCCAGGCGACCAGCGTCTACGATCCTCGTACGCTGCAGTTTGGCGGCAAGTTCCTGTTCTAAACTGTGATCTAACAAACTGGCGCGGCGGGCAGTTGCCTGCCGCGCTTTTCTTTGCGGTGGATCTTTCTCGCACGCTTTTGCGAGGAGATGAGGACAACTGAGAAAATCAATTTCGCAGCTTTGCAGAGGCCAACGTGTCACGGATTTTATCTCTCGCTTTCATTCCTTTTTTGTTTGCCGCTACGGCGTTGGCGCAGAACGCTGCGAATGCAAATGCCGCGCGGGATGCCGCGTTGAGCCTGGAGCAGCAGGGCAAGCTGCCCGATGCGGAAGCAGCGTGGCACGCGATTCTGAAGGCTCACCCAGGCAATGCCGAGGCGCTGGCGCATCTGGGGCTGATTGCGAGCCACGAGGAGCAATACAAGGATGCAGCCGCTTACTATCGCAAGGCGCTTGCTGTCGATCCAAAGCTGCCGGGTGTGCGGCTGAATCTTGGGCTGGCGCTTTTTAAAGACGGCGAGATGAAAGAAGCTGTGCCGGTGTTTGCGCAGCTTCTTAAAGCTGCTGCGCCGGATTCACCGGAGGCGCAACGGTATACGATTCTGCTGGCGATGTCTCATTACGGCGCGCTCGAGTATGCGCAGGCTGTTCCGCTGCTCAAACAAGCTGCGAAACGCGAGCCGCAGAATCTGACGCTGCTGATGACGCTTGCGCATAGCTGCCTGTGGTCAAAGCAGTATCCATGCGTGCTGGAAACGTATCACGATATTCTTGCGCTCAATGCGGAATCTGCTGAGGCGGATATGCTGGCCGGCGAAGCTTCCGATGAGATGCACGATCATGGCGAGGCCATTGAAGAGTTTCGCGCGGCGGCAAAGGCCAATCCCAACGAGCCGGATGTGCATTTTGGTTTGGGATACCTGCTGTGGACGCAGAAGCGGCTGGATGAAGCTGCAGTGGAGTTTCAGGCGGAGCTCAGGAATAACCCCAAACATACGCAGTCTATGGTGTATCTGGGTGATACCTATGTGCAGTTGAATCAGCCGGAGAAGGCGAAGCCGTTTCTGGAGCAGGCGGAGAAGGCTGATCCTTCGCAATGGCGGGCGCATCTCGATCTTGGAATTCTGGCTGCCCAGGCCGGGCAGAACGAGGATGCTTTGCGCGAACTGCTAGTGGCTGACAAGCAGCAGCCCAATGAAGTGAACGTACACATGCATCTGGGGCGGCTATACAAAGCAATGGGGAAGCCTGCTGAGGCCAAGGCGGAGTTTGCTAAGGCATCTGCACTGAATCGCACTACCGATGAAGACCTGGTAGTTCATTTGCGTCCGAAAAACCCTGCTGATAAGCCTGCGCCTCAGTAGGTTGTGGTCTGGTTGGTGTGTGTGCGCAGATACCAGCAGGGGCTGGATTGATTCTTCTGGTAGGGCGGAAATGGGAAGAGAGATTGATTGCAGGACCATTGCTCCTGGCCGACGTAGTCGATCTCCTGCTTTTCGTTTTTGAGTGGCGCGGAGACGAAGAGGTTTACCGTGATTGAGTCTGTGGGTGAACCGCGCAGTTTGAAGATGAGCCAGTCACCTGCGTAGAGAACGACGGCGGCGATGATGAGCGCGATGGCAATAATGCGCAGGTAACGGGTCATGAATTATTTTCTCCTGCGGTGAGTTGAGGTGATTGGGCGGCTACGCCGGTGAGGCGGCGTTGGCGGGCGTCGGCGATCACTCGCGCCAGCTGTGCGGCTGCCTGCGTGTAGCTCAGGCCTTCGGCGCGGATGTTTGAGATGCAGACGCGTTCGGCATCAGTGCGGCCTGACTTTGGCTGCCATGTGATGTATGCGCCGAGGGAGTCTGGTGAGCTCAGGCCGGGCCGCTCGCCAATAAAGACGATGGCCAGCTGCGCGTTAAGGACTTGGCCTATTTCATCTCCGATGGCTACGCGGCCTTGTTCGACGATGCTGATGGGTGCGAGGGTGAGGCCGGCGAGATTTGGAAGCAGTTCCTGGAGTACGGATGGGACGTGACGCTCCACTGCCAGCGAAGAGAGACCGTCGGCGATGATGATGGCTATGTCTGCGCCTTTTGGCTGTTCGGATAAGAGCTTGCGGCTGGCTTCGTTCAACTGGCGGCCTAGATCGGGGCGCTGGAGATACTGTGCGCGATTGGCTGCGGCGGAGTGCAGGTGTAGCACTGCCGGGTGGATTTTGGATTCTATGGACGCTGAGAGGCCCGCTACGTCGAGGCGGGCGTGGACGGCGTCGCGTGCGCGTGCATGGGCAAGTTGAAAATCAAGTACATCGCGGGTTTCGAGACTGACGCCGGTGCGACTGAGGCCCACGCGCGCCAACGTGAGTGAGCGGAGCTTTGCTGCGATGCTGGTTTGCGTGAGCTCACTCATGCGGTGAGGAGCCTCTCGGGGTGAGTTGCTTCGAGTGCAAGGCGAGCGAAGTTTTCACCGGCGAGCCATGCTTCGAACTCTGGCGCCGGCTTGAGGCCGAGGACGCGGCGGACGTAGAGCGCGTCATGAAAGCTGGTGCTCTGATAATTGAGCATGACGTCGTCTGCGCCGGGAACGCCCATGATGTAGTTGACGCCAGCTGCGCCTAGTAACGTGAGTAGCGCATCCGTATCGTCCTGATCGGCTTCGGCGTGGTTGGTGTAGCAAACGTCACAGCCCATGGGAAGGCCAAGGAGTTTGCCGCAGAAGTGGTCTTCGAGGCCCGCGCGAGTGATCTGCTTGCCGTTGTAAAGATACTCAGGGCCGATGAAGCCGACGACGGTGTTGACGAGCATGGGTGAAAAAGCGCGGGCGACGGCGTAGGCGCGGGCTTCTATCGTCTGTTGATCGACACCGTAATGCGCGTTGGCGGAGAGTGCGGAGCCCTGGCCGGTTTCAAAGTACATTACATTCTGGCCGATGGTGCCTCGCTTGAGCTTTTGGCCTGCGTCGTTGGCTTCTTTGAGTAATGCGAGGTTGATGCCGAAGCTGCGGTTGGCAGCTTCTGTGCCTGCGATGGATTGAAAGACCAGATCGATGGGTGCGCCTGCTTCAAGCGCGGCCATCTGCGTGGTGATGTGTGCGAGGACGCAGCTTTGCACGGGGATGGCGAAGCGTTGGCGCACCGCGTCGATGAGTTGAAGCAGGTGCGTTGTGGATGCCGGACTGTCGCCCGCAGGGTTGATGCCGATGACTGCGTCCCCTGAGCCGAGAAGGAGGCCATCGAGCATGGATGCGGCGATGCCTGCAGGATCGTCTGTTGGATGATTTGGCTGGAGGCGTGCACTGAGGCGGCCGGGCAGACCTACTGTGGTGCGGAAGCGCGTGACGACACGGATCTTTTGGGCGGCAGCGATGAGATCCTGCAGGCGCATGAGCTTGCTTACGGCTGCAGCCATCTCTGGCGTGAGACCGGGGGCGAGTGCTGCCAGCCGCTCTGGGGTGGCTTCATCCGAGAGAAGCCAGTTGCGTAGTTCGCCCACGGTGAGTGACTGCACGGGAGCAAAAGCAGCGGCGTTGTGCGTGTCGATAATGAGCCGGGTGACTTCATCGGTCTCGTACGGCACCACCTGGTCATTAAGAAAATGTTTGAGCGGCACATCGGCGAGCGCGCACTGTGCTGCCACGCGCTCTTCGGCAGATGTTGCGGCGATGCCGGCGAGGATGTCTCCACTGCGCTCTGGCGTGGCTTTGGCCAGGAGCGTGGGCAGATCTGCGAACTGATGGCGAATGTTGCCGACTGTGTGCGTGAAGCCCATTGCATCCAGCATAGACGCATTGCGCGGCCCTGCTTCGGGTCCGATTGCTAGAATTCTCGCGTGGTTTGCTTACTTCCGGAGGAGACTTTGAACCGTTCTGCGATTGCTGCCGCATTTGTTTTTGTGATGACACTTGTCACTGCATACGCTCAGCAATCGCCGGACCCGCTAGTGGTTGGCACATCTTCGGGGCAGGTTCGCGGTGTTGCGCGCGATGGTGGCGGGGCTGAGTTTCTGGGGATTCCTTATGCTGAGCCGCCGGTGGGCAATTTGCGCTGGCATGAACCAGTGCCGGCGAAGGCCTGGACGGGGGTTCGCGAGGCTGTGAAGTTTGGTGCGCCATGTGCGCAGCCCGATCTGGGCGCGTGGAATCGTCGCGATGCGGCGACAGGCAAGGAAGACTGTCTGTTTCTAAATGTGATTTCGCCCGTGTGGCCGGCGCAACAGAAGCCTTTGCCGGTGATGCTGTGGCTGCATGGCGGCGCGAATGCCGGCGGATCTGCCTCGGGTGCGCTTTACAAAGATGGAACGTTGATTCAGCATGGAATTCTTCTTGTCACTGTGAATTATCGGCTGAGCGTCTTTGGTTTCCTCGCTCATCCGGGATTGACGCGTGAGTCGGCGCATGGGAGCAGCGGCAACTATGGGCTGGAGGATCAGATTCTGGCACTGCGATGGGTGCGACAGAATATTGCGCGATTTGGCGGCGATCCGAATAACATTACGGTCTTTGGCCAGTCGGCGGGTGCGATTGATGCGAGCCTGCTGATGATTTCTCCTGCGAAGAACGAGTTTCACAAAGCGATTGCGGAGAGTGGCGCGGCGTTTCTTGCGCCAGTGCCGCCATTGGCGCGGGCCGAGAAGGCAGGCGTTGAGTTTGCGACGACCATGAAAGCGCCGGAGGGCGATGAGGCTGCTGTGAAGTTTCTGCGCGGGCTGAGCGCGGAGGATTTGATCAAGGCTGTGATGGATCCCGATGAGAAGCGCCGGCCACGTGTGGGACCGATTGTGGACGGGTGGGTAATTACGCAATCGCCTGCGCAGGCTTTTGCGGCCGGACATCAGTCGCAGATTCCGATGCTGCTGGGTGTGACGACGCGGGAGTTTGGGAACAATGAGTCGCTGGAGCGGCTGAACTTCAGCATGCGGTTTGTTGCGGGCAGCCATCTCGACGAGATGTTGAAGCTGTATCCGATTCACGATACGACGGTTGACCCGCTGTATGGCACAGCGGCTGACCAGTGGGCCGCGGATATGCGTTTTCATTGTCCGGTGGCGACTGAGGGTGCGTGGCAGGTGAAGGCGGGTAAGCCCGTGTATCTCTACCAGTTCGATCATCCGATTCCGGGGCAGGAGGCGCAGGGGGCTGTGCACTCAGCGGACCTGCCGTATGTGTTTGGATACTTTCCCAAGTCTGGAAACATCAGCGGGAATTTTACCGATGTCGATACAAAGCTGGCCGACCTGATGGAGACTTACTGGAGCAATTTTGCGAAGACGGGAAATCCGAATGGGACGGGTGCTCCTGACTGGCCGCAATTAACAGAGGCTGGCGGATACATTGAGTTCATGCTGGATGGTCATGCGGAGGCGCGAGCGGGCTTGCTGCGTGCGCCACAGTGTGCGCTGTATCGCGAGATTCTGGACAACTTTATGCGCGAGGGCCAGTGAGTTGCGCGTGACGTTGATTGTTGAGTTTCTGCTGCTGTTTGTAGCGATGCCGCTGGCGTATCGCTTTGCGCCGTTCAAGATTCCGGCATTGCCGCTGCTCTGGGTTGTGGCAGGGTATGCTTTGTGGCAGCTTATGCGCGATGCGCAGTTTGATCGGGCGCGGATGTGGAATATCGGCGCACTGCCCGGGCGCTTGTGGATGATTCTGGCGATCTTTGCGATTGTTGCCGTGCTGATCTGGCTTGGGGTGCGGTGGTTTGCTCCGGACCTGGAATGGAGTTTTCTAAAACAGTATCCGGCGTTCTGGGCGATTGTGATGGTGGCGTATCCGGTGCTCTCGGTGTATCCGCAGGGGATTATCTATCGCGCATTTTTCTTTGAGCGCTATGACGCGTTGTTTGCTTCACGCTGGGCGATGATTCTGGCCAGTGCCGCAGCGTTTGCTTTTATGCATCTGATCTTTCGCAACTGGCTTGCGGTTGGGCTTACGTTTGCAGGCGGAATGCTGTTTGCGTGGCGATATGCGGAGACGGGGTCGCTGGCGACATCCAGCTTCGAGCATGCGCTCTACGGATGCTGGCTGTTTACGGTGGGATTGGGTCAGTATTTTTATCATGGGACGATTGCTACTGTTGGGTCGGCGTTCCGGAAATAGAGAGAGCCCCATCCTTATCGCAAGAACTCGAGAAGGATGGGGCTCCGAATTGGTTCAGTTAGAACTTGGAGGCTGCGCGGGGCGACACGCCGCTGATCTCTGCTGCGCGTGCTTCCGCATAGGCTGCTGCGCCGATGACTGCGGCGTAGGGTTCGAGGATGACGCGTACAGGCATGTTGATCAGCAACTGGCTCAGGCGGCCTTTGTCTGTGAATGCCTTCATAAAGGTCCCGTCTTTAAGCTTCTCAAGGATGCGTGGCGCGATGCCGCCGCCGACGTAGAGGCCGCCGACCGAGAGAATTTTGAGTGCGAGATTGCCTGACTCCGCGCCGTAGGCTGAGGCGAACATATCGAGCGTCTTCTCGCAGATTTCGCTCTTGGCAGCGAGACCATTTTCCGTGATGACGGAGTTGGGGTCATGCGCGGCGGTAATCTGCTCACCAAGCCATGCCGGCACTTCAAGGCCGCGTACGTCGCGAAGGAACTCGAAGATATTGGTCATGCCCATGCCGCTGATGACGCGCTCCCAGCTGATGCGGCCGTTGTACTTTTGCTTGAGGAACCGGAGCAGGTCGATCTCGTCCTCATTGCGAGGCGCGAAGTCGGCGTGACCGCCTTCTGACGGATAGGGAATATGATGGCGGCCGTTCCATGTGAGCAGGCCTTCTCCAAGGCCCGTGCCGGCGGCAATGAGTGCGCGATTGCCCGCCTGGCTGGGGTCGCCTTCTGCGAGCGTATAAATCTGGTCGTCCTTGAGCTCGGCGATTCCGTAGCCGTTGGCTTCGAGGTCGTTAATGAGAAAGACGTATGGAATGTCGAGACCGGTCTGCAGCTCGCGGCTGTCGAGGGTCCAGGGCAGGTTGGTGAGGCGCAGACGTCCGTCACGCACGGGACCGGGAACGCCGAAACAGGCGGAGGTGGGCTTGTCTGCTGCGAGAAATTCCTTCGCAATGGCTTCCAGTCCGGTGTACTCCTTGGCTGGAAACTTTTCGTCGCGAATGTGGTTCAGTTGACCGTTGGCAAAGTCATACAACGCAAGGTGAACTTTGGTGCCGCCTACATCGCCGGCAAGAATCATCGGGTCTTCTCCAAAATGCCGCGGCCTTCCGCATGGGGTGCGGGTAAGAGCGCCGCAGCGGCCTTATCCAAGAACAACGTGAGTATACCGCTTGCGGGCCAGATGAGCTGACTGGGCAATGTTTCCACATCGCGAGGGCCGAGAAAAACTCCCTTGAGCGGCTCGGCTTTGTCTGTTCCGCCGATGAGGAAGAAGACGCTGCGGGCCTGATTAATGACGGGCCAGGTGAGCGTGATGCGCCAGGTATCTTTTTGCGGGACATGGTTGGCGGTGACGAGCTTGCCCATCTCGTGAATGGCCTCCGTATGCGGAAAGAGCGATGCGGTGTGGCCGTCGTCGCCCATACCGAGCGCTATGAGATCGAAGGTGGGGGTTTCCGCGCCTTCGAGGCGGAAGCTGTTGCGCAATTCGGATTCGTAGCGGGCCGCGGCGACTTCGGGATCAAGCTCGCCTTCCATGCGATGGATTTGCTCGGGCTTGAGGGGAACGTGGTCGAGCAACGCGCCTTTGGTCATGTGGTAGTTGCTCTCGGAATCCGTGGGCGGCACGGTGCGCTCATCGACCCAGTAAAGCTGGAGTTTTTCCCACGGCATGGCGGAGAGAAACGGCTCGGCCGGATTAGCGAGAAGCTGAAAAGCGGCTTTGGGGGTTGATCCGCCGCTGATGGCGATGCGTGCGAGGCCGCGGGCGGCGACGGCTTCCTGAACTTTGCTGACAAATTCCTCTGCGGCGCGACGTGCGAGCGCTACGGAGTCCGGCTCTACGAAGTATTCGACTGTAAGCTTGCTGGGCATAGGGGAAGAACATCCTCCGGATACCAGCTTACAAGGTGGACATGAAGATGCGATTTACGGATGGTGGGTCAGCGGAAGAGAAAATCTTCCCTCAAGGGCTAAAAGCCCATAGCCTTCACAGCTGACCCATTATCGATTTACACGCGAATTCAGGGGGAATTATCTGCCCAGGTAATCGCGGTATTGCAGCTCCAGAATGCCGGCGGCGCGGGCCAGCAGCAGCTTGGAGAGGTTGTACTGGTAGAGACTGTTGACGAAGTTGTTCTGCGCCGTGGAGAGCGAGGCCTGCGCGTCAACAAGGGGCAGGGTGTCATCTACGCCGGCGTTGACGCGAGCGGTTTCATCACTCAACTCCTGTGTCGCCAGCGCGACGTTGGACTGCGCTACATCCACGAGCTTTTTGTTCGCGGCCACGTCAAGAAGCGCCGAGCGCACCTGCTGATCGATCTTGACGCGCATGTCACTGAGTTGTGCCTCGGCTGAATCCCACTGCGCACGCGACGCATCAATGCCACCGCGAATTTCTGCTTCCCGGAAGAGAGGAATCTTAATGGTGCCGACGGCTGCGAAGTTGCCGTGCGAACCGATGCTCGCAACTTCCGTGACTCCGTAATAGCCCTGGACGCTGAGTGTGGGGAGGCGCTGTGCGCGGTATGCCTGGTTGGTGGCTTTCAGCTCCAGCACCTGATTCTGGAGGTTCTGATAATCCTGGCGATTTTTGTAGGCGATGGCGCGTACTTCTTCCGGCGTTTGCACGGCTAGTTCGCTGTAGGGAGCGCGATCTGTGAGTACGATCTTCTGTCCGGGATCGAGGCCGATTTCGCGCTTGAGCAGGATCAGGTCTTTTTGCAGCAGATTCTCACTCTGGATGGTTGCCTGCTGCTGAGTCTGATACTGGACTCGCGCGCGCAATTCATCGAGATTGGCGACGGTTCCGGCGAGGTGCGCCTCATGCGCGTTGTTGAATGCGACACGGTCGGCTTCTTCGAGAGCGCGGGCATTGTCTACGGCGCTGGCTGCGGCGAGTGCACGGAGATAAGCCGATGCTACCTGCTGCACGACTTCACCCCGTGCAGACATTTTGGCGAAGTAGGCGGCCTTCATTCCGGCTCCGGCGGCTTTGTAGCCAGCAATGACCGGGCCGGAGAAGAGCGTCTGTTCATATTTGATCTGGCCTTCTGAGACAGAAGCGCGCGAGATGAAAGAAAGGTTGGAAAGATCTGTGCCGGGCGGCAGGATGGGCAGAATTTTAGTAATAAGGCCGGGACCGAAACCAAGCGCCTCAAGGTTGTACTGGTGGTAGCCATAGTCGCCTGCGAGAGAGATGGTAGGCAGGAACTGCTGCACGGCCTGGTTGTACTCGCCTTTGAGGTTCTTCTCGGAGTATTCGGCCTGTTTGAGGCCCAGATTGTTCTCGAGGCCGCGGCGAACAGCGTCTTCGAGCGAGAGTTTGAGCTCTTCATTGGTGACGGGCTGAACGGTCACACTGCCATAGAAGGCATTTGCTGACGAGGAATAATTGGAGTCAGAAGAAGGGTTTACCTGCGCGCGGAGAGCCGGCGCGGCAGCTGCAAAAGCCAACAAAAGGGCGAGCGTCGCCCGGGGAGCGACCGAAAATTTAGTTCTGCTCACAATCATCATTCTCTCAGATGTTTATGGAGCCTGAGGGGATTCGGCGGAGGTGGAAAAAACCGCGTTTTGGAGGTGAATTGTCGAGTACTGCTAGATACGCTACACCCGAGCAGAAGGCAGACTATGGACTTGGTCCCATTTCGGAAGTGGCTGCTCGAACGGGAGCACAGGAAAATACGAACATCATTACGAAAACATTGTCTGGAAAACTTGCTCAGATTCGCCCTTAACGACTGATGGCAATGGAATTACACCACAACGTAAAAGATAGCTTGCAGTGGCTTCGAATTCTTCTCGATGGTTAGTAGAATCGCATTCATTTCCTTCCGGAACAAAAAGGACCATCCCCTTCCTAGCGCGCGTAAGAAGTACTCTGTAGGAATTCTTTCGGAAAATACGTTTGTTCGGATTCTTGATCGATGCCCAGCGATTATTTGCCCCGGGGCGAAAGGCTCATATCTGCCAGCCGGATGAGTTATCCCAAACAAAATCTCCGCCCCAGCATAGACCAACCCAATCGAGTTCGAGGCCTTGGATCTCGAATTCTGTTGCAAATACCTCGCATTGATAGCTGGATCGTACATCCGTATGTTCGGCTAGATACCAATGTTCCCACGGGTACTCGGCATGGAAAGATGAGCTTGGCTCAAGCCCCTCAGCGCGCAGACGTGCAGCGCCCGATGAACCGACGAGACCCCAGCGATTTCCTCCTATACCTTGTTGCTGCAAATGTCTTCTCGCATCGGCGAGATCACGTGAAAGGAAAATCGGAAATTTGTCTGTGATATTCAGCTCAGCTGCAAGTTTGTCGTCTCCAGCAAGTAGGTGATTTACCCATATCGCCAGTTTCTCTGCGCGCAGGCTACGGTTGGACGTTCGTAGGTGCAGCGCAGAATTCATAAGCACCTGCCGAGCACTTGAAGGTGAAGCAAAAAGACGATGCCCGGCCGTGGATGGACCTCCTTCTACCACCTCCGGAGATGCATAGATTTGCCAGTTCTTTTGGCTGTCCGAAAGTGCTTTACCCCATTCCTCAAGACCAGCTTCTCCGTCGTTGATCTCCTGGCCTCCGCCCACCAGCGCAATAATCACAGACCAATCTTCATGCCGCTCCATGATTTTGAGAAGCATTTCTGGCTCGGAGTAATTGCGTTTAAATTTCTTCATGTTTTGAGCGCGGTTCCACGCTCGCTGCGCCTCATCAAAGATGATGGCGTGATTATCTGGTGCGCCGGAATTTTCCTCTGTGTGATAGCGGGCGAATACGTGAACGTTCTCGATCAGAGTCTTGGCTTCAACTTTTGCTTGGGGCGCACTTTTTCCTGACCTTCGACTCTCGCGGATAAACAGATGTTGTAGTACCTTCACAAGTGGGCCATTGCCGCTCATGAAATGGATTGCATTGGTTTTGTTATCGTCGGAGTGCGCAAGACTCAAACCCACAAGTGTTTTGCCCGAACCAGGTACCCCTGTCAAGAAACAAATGATGTGGCGATGGCAAGTGCGAGCTTCTTCAACGTGGCGCTGGATACTATCGCGCACCATTTCAATTTCATACTCCGACGCCTCTGAGTGCGCAATCTCCCGGATCGTCAGCCCGCTACGCAACGCAATCGCTGCCTCAATGATGCTAGGAACCGCATGATATGGACTCTCATCCCAAACCTTAGAGTGAATCTGCTGTCCTTCTCCATTTACAATCAGATGAAGGATCGCGACGACAGACTCCCAAGGGGATTGGACAATTCCAGTGATCCAATATGTTGCCTGTTGAGGAAACATCTCACGCTGAACAAGCGGATTGAGGTTTGGACTACCAGGTTGAGGCGATACAAGTATCGGAATGATTCTCTTGTAAGAAGATTCTTTGTGAAAGTAATGCAGCTGAAGTGCATATTCCTGAATCTGCCTCCTGTCTTCAAGGGAAGCTGCACCAGATTTCGTCTCGATTAGAACAACTTTATCTTCAATCAGAAGGACGATGTCTATTCGCGATTCCTTCCGAGGAACCTCGAATTCGAGCAGTAGCCCCCAATCAGCCGCAGAAGGGAACTCCCGAGAGCACTCATCGAGCACACGATGAAGACAGCTGAGATCGTACTTCCAAGTGAGCGTTTGGTCGCTGAATTGTCGAACAAATCCCCTATTGGCGTATCCCACCGAAAGACGCGCGAGTGTTTCTTCGACGCTGAATGATAAGAACTCACCCACACTCGACTGATAAAAGGAGGCCATGCCGTAATCGTACCTGGATCACTTGGGCAATCCTAAGAGCCAAACGTTATTCCTCATCCTCCTCGACGGGGCGCTTGGCGTTGGCGAGGATTTTTTCGGCTACTGGCTGCGGAACTATGTCGTAGTGATCCATTTCCATGCGGTAAGTGCCTTTACCCTGCGTCATGGAAGTGAGCTGGGAGCCGTAGGTAAGCATTTCTGCCATCGGGACTTCGGCGTTGATGATGGTGGACTTTCCGCGGGCTTCCATACCCTGGACGCGGCCTCGGCGGCTGTTGAGATCGCCCATGAGGGTGCCGGCAAATTGATCCGGTGCTTCTATCTCCACCTTCATGATGGGCTCAAGGAGACAGGGCTTTGCCTGCTCCATGCATTTGCGGAAGGCGAGGCGGCCAGCCATCTTGAAGGAGAGTTCGTTTGAATCCACGTCGTGATAACTGCCGTCATAGACCGTCGCTTTGAAATCGACCACGGGATAGCCGGCGAGATGGCCGCGTGCAGCGGACTCGACGATTCCCTTCTCTACCGCTGGGACGAACTGGCGAGGGATGGAGCCGCCGAAGATTTCGCTGGAGAACTGGAAGCCGGACCCGCGTGGCAGAGGCTCAATGCGAATTTTGCAGTCGCCGAACTGGCCGTGACCGCCGGTCTGCTTTTTGTGGCGGCCCTGCGCTTCCGTCTTGCTCCGGATGGTTTCGCGGTACGGCACCTTGGGGGCTTTCAGCATGACCTCGGCGTGATACCGCTTTTTGAGGCGCGAGACAATCGCCTCAATATGCGGCTGGCCGGCCCCGGCGATGAGGAACTCACTGGTCTGCGGGTCGCGGTAGAAGCGGATGAGCAGGTCTTCTTCCATGAGCTTGTGAATGGCCGGCGCGAGCTTGTCTTCATCGGCGCGGGACCTGGGCTCGATGGCGTAGGTCATGGCCGGCTCCGGCAACGGGTAGAGGTCGACCTGAATCTCTGCACCTTTCTGGCCGAGCATGTCGCCGGTGAGCGTATCACGCAGCTTGGCTACTGCGCCAAGGTCGCCTGCGTGCAGCTCTGTCACCTCAACTGCTTTGCGGCCCTGCATGACGCTGAGATGCGAGAGGCGCTCCTGACCGCGGCGGGTGTAGTTTTCGAGTGTGGCATCATTTTTGACCACCCCGCTGATGACTTTGAAGAAGCTGATGCGACCGGCAAAGGGATCGCTCATGGTTTTGTAGACAACCACGGCTGCAGGCTCAGAGTCGGCTACGGGACGGAAACCGATTCCGGCTAGCGAGGCATCCCCAGGATTGGAAGCCGGACTACTACTTACGCTCCCCTGGCCGTTAGTGGCGACCGCAACGCCGCCCGCGCCAGCCTGAGCCTGTACCGTGGCAACGGCAACCGGCGCGTGTACCGCAAAGGGAGCGCGCTCAATCGGCGCGGGCGCATAGACCTTGATGAAATCGAGCAGATGATCCGCGGCGATATTGGCTTCGCCGCTGACAAAGAGCACAGGGAAGATGCGGTCTTCGCGGATGGCCTCGTGGAGCGCGGTGATGAGGTGCTGCTCGGGAATGGTGCCCTCGGCAAAGAACTCTTCCATCAGATCGTCTTTGCCTTCTGCAACGAGTTCCACAAGTGCTTCATGCGCGGCTTTCGCGGGCGCTGTCAGCGACGCGGGAATCTCGCCGATTTTGCCGTGACCATCGCCGTTTGGCGTGTAGTAGAAAGCCTCCATCGTGACCAAATCGACTACTCCGTGAAAACCTTTTCCATCGGAGATGGGCAACTGCACCGGAACGCAGGTGCGGCCCCAACGGTCATGCAGGTCTTCAATCAGCGACGCGAGGCCGCCGGTGCCGCCGGCTTTGGGATGATCCATCTGGTTGATGACAACAATGCGCGGAATATTGGTTTCTTCGGCGTATCTCCAGACGCGCTCTGTCACTGCTTCCACGCCGTTCTGAGCGTTCACGACCACAGCGGCGGCTTCAACCGGGAGCAGCGCGGCTCGTGCTTCATGACAGAAGATGTGGAAGCCCGGTGTATCGACGAGATTGATCTTCACACCCTGCCATTCGGCGAAGGCCACGGCGTTCTGCATTGTGGTGCCGCGGGCCACGTCTTCTTCATCGTAGGCGGTGACTGCGGTTCCGTTCTGCGCGCGGCCCTGCGTAGGCGTCATGTGCGAGGCATACAGCAGAGCTGCGACCAGGCTGGTTTTGCCACTATGCGAGTGGCCGACGACGGCGACATTGCGAATTTCACTTCCCTGATAGGTTTTCATGGCTTGTTCCCCTCGAAGGTGGGAGATGGAGAGAACGAAATAAACTGAAGGTCTGGGAGGAGGCGCAGGGACTTCAGGAGGGCGTCCGCGGGGGCGTCCGGCTCGCCGAGTTGGATCACTCTGGCTCCGGCTTTGGGGTCTGCCTCATCCATCTGGAGAGACTCCGGCTGCGTGTGGATTGCGCCTGCAAGAAGAGACGCATCCGGCGCTGCCTTGTTAAGTACCGGATGCTATCACAGGGGGAGGGGGTGAGGGTCAAATGTTTTTGTCACCGACACGTTCCGCGTTCTGTGGTACATTCTGCTCACCCCCTATCTTCCTCGCTTCCCTACTTTCATGAATGAGGTGAGTGCCCTGGATTCTTCCCACGAGGCATCGGTTGCCGTATCCGCGCAGCGCAAAGCTACTTTGCGCCTGATTCCACTGCTTGGTGTGGGTTACTGCGTGGCCTATATGGATCGCATCAACATCAGCTTTGCTTCGCTGCAGATGAACCACGACCTAGGCTTCAGCGCAACGATGTATGGCCTGGGCGCCGGATTGTTCTTTCTGGGTTACGCCATTTGCGAGGTACCGTCGAACCTGCTGCTGATGCGCTTTGGGGCGAAGAAATGGCTGGCGCGCATCATGTTCACGTGGGGCCTTCTGGCTGCGGCCATGATGTTTGTGCGTACTCCGCTGCAGTTTTATATCATGCGCTTTTTGTTGGGCATGGCAGAGGCGGGGTTCTTTCCCGGAGTAATTTACTACCTTACGTTGTGGTTTCCAACGAGCATGAGAGCGCGCGCGGTGAGCCGGTTTTATATTGCGCTGCCGCTGAGTTCGACTGTGATGGGCACGGTGGCTGGATGGTTGCTGGGCATGAGTGGCAAGCTGGGCATGAGGGGTTGGCAGTGGCTTTTTCTGGTGGAAGGAATTCCGGCGATTCTCTTCAGTTTTGTGCTGCTGAAGGCGCTGCCGGACGGACCCGATCATGTCTCGTGGCTGACTGCGGAAGAGAAAGCATGGATGAAGCGCACGCTGCGCGACGAGGCGGCGCAGGCGCACATTGGGCATGGTGCGGGCGTGATGCAGGCGTTGCTCTCGCCGAAGGTTTGGGCGATTGGGCTTGTGATGTTCTTTTTGCTGATGTGCAGTTATAGCTATGGCTTTTCCGCGCCGGCCATTTTGCAGGGAGCAACAGGCTGGAGTGTGGCAACGGTTGGATATGTGATTGCGCTTTTTGGCGTTGGCGGAGCGGTGGCGATGCTGCTGGCAGCGGCGAACTCGGACCGTACCGGAGAGCGAACCTTGCACGTGATTGTTCCAGCACTGATCGCCGGTGCAGGCTACCTGATTGCCAGTTATGGGCACGGGGTGTGGACGGTGGTTGTGCCGCTCGGAGTAAGTTTCTTCTTTTACAACTCGCTGCAAGGCCCTGTTCTTGCCGTGCCAATGCAGTTTTTAGCCGGACGGGCAGCGGCTGCCGGCGTGGCAGCGATGAATACGATTACGATGTTCAGCGGATTAGCCGGGCCAGCCTGGATGGGCTGGATGAAGGATAAAACCGGCGACTATCGCATGGGATTGCGTGGGCTGTTGGTCTCCTGCCTGTGTGCGGCGGGTATCATGTATTGGCTTTCGCGGAGTTTAAAACGAAAAGACCAGCACATCGCGAATTCTGACCATTCTAACTATGTTTATAGTCAGAATACGGAGGTCCACGATAGCTAGCTGGTCGATACCCTTCTTGCAGCGACCGCTGCGCATCATAATCTCACGCTGGTCACACGCAACGTGGACGATGTACGCAATCTACCGATAAACCTGTTGAATCCGCGGGAGAATTAAACGCTGGCAGCGGCGGGCAGGATCTCATCCACATCGACCCATTGCGTTGGGTACTGGCCGGTATAACAGGCAACGCAGTAGCCGTTCCCTTCGCCGCCATCGCAGCATTTCAGCAAGCCATCGAGCGAGAGATAGGCGAGCGAATCCGCCTCAATGTACTGGCGGATCTCTTCAACAGATTGATTAGCTGCGATAAGGTCACGTTTGCTCGGAGTATCTACCCCATAGAAGCACGGCGAGATGGTGGGCGGGCAGCTGATGCGCAGATGCACCTCTTTTGCGCCTGCGCCACGCACCATGCGGACGATTTTGCGCGAAGTGGTGCCGCGAATGATGGAGTCATCAATGAGGATGACGCGCTTGCCTTCGAGGAGATTGCGAACAGGGTTAAGTTTGAGCTTGACGCCGAAGTCACGGACGCGCTGCTCGGGCTCAATGAAGGTGCGGCCTACGTAGTGATTGCGAATGAGGCCGAAACGGAACGGAATGCCGCTTTCCTCGGCGTAACCGATGGCCGCAGTAACGCCGGAGTCCGGCACCGGAACGATGACATCAGCGGGAACGCCGGATTCGCGGGCGAGCTGGCGACCCATCTGATCGCGGCTTTCCTGCACCCACCGGCCGTAGATTTTGGAATCGGGGCGCGCGAAGTAGACGTGCTCGAAGATGCAGCTTGATTGAGGAACACCGCTGGCGAACTGGCGGCTGGTGACGCCATCCTGCGTGACCATGACAAGCTCGCCGGGGAGAACATCGCGCTCGTATTCGGCGCGAAGAAGATCGAAGGCGCAGGTTTCAGAAGCGAAGACGATAGTGTCCGGCCCGTCGGTGTTGCGAATCCGTCCCATCGACAGCGGGCGGAAGCCGCGTGGATCACGGGCAGCGAAGACGCGATCGCGAGTCATCATGACGATGGAGAATGCGCCTTCGACCTGCGAGAGCGAGTCGGCAATGGCATCCACGAGTGTGCCGGCTTTTGAGTGTGCTATGAGCTGGACAATGATTTCGGAATCTGAGGTCGTCTGAAAGACTGCGTCTGCGCGTTCGAGTTTCGTGCGTAGATTGCCGAGGTTGACGAGGTTGCCATTGTGCGCAATGGCAATGAGCCCCTTGGTGGATTCAACCCGGATGGGCTGCGCGTTCAGAAGAGCTGAGTCGCCGGTGGTGGAGTACCGGGTATGGCCGATAGCCATGGAGCCGGGGAGTTTGCGCAGAACATCGTCCGTGAAGATTTCAGAGATGAGGCCCATGCCCTTGATGTTTGCGAGCTGATGGCCATCCGCTGTGGCGATACCGCCTGATTCCTGGCCGCGATGCTGCAAGGCATACAGCGCGAGATAAGCCTGACGGGCTGCATCAGGATGGCCGTGAATCGCACAGACGCCGCATTCTTCGCGAAGTTTAGGATCGTCATCCGCAGACCGTAAATCTTGAACCGTGCACAGTTCAGCTTCAACGAGCGAAGTATCTTCAACGCCCGGAACGCCCTGATACATCAAACGGCTCATGCCAACACCTCGCTGTGGAGTGCGGCTTCCAGGGATTCCGCCCACGGCTCATGGAGTTCTGCAAGGGAAGCAGAGATGAACGGCTCACGGTTCACACTGATTTCGAGCGTGTTTCCACCGGTTGTGCCGATACGCGCTGCGAGAAAGCTATAATCCTCGGCCAGCTTTTCAATCTCATCCACGTCAGATGCCTTTGCCGTAAGAATCACAGTAGAAGCAGGCTCAGCGAAGAGGCCAAAGAGCGGATGGACAAGGAGCGATTCATCCTGATTGGCGTTTGCACCGATGCCGCTGCGAATTGCTGACTCCGCTAAAGCTACTGCGATGCCGCCATCGGAGATGTCTTTGGCAGAGTGCACCAGCTCGCGATCTGCAAGCAATCGAAGAAGGATGTGCAAGTCTGCTTCGGCTTCAAGATCGAGCGCGGGAGGCGTACCCCAGACTCCGCCGAGAACCACCTTGGCATACTCTGAGCTACCGAAAGCGGCAAGCTCGGCGCTGGCTTCGGGCTCTTCCGCGTCCGCATCGGAGACCACTTCCGCCTCTGCCTCTACGACCGGATACCGCATGGGCTCCGGTGTGAAAGGCACCTTCAGATCAGGATTTGGCTCTTCGCCGCGCGGCACAGGCCAGAGCAGAATGATCGCATCGTCTGCCTGCTGAAAATCTGCTGGAACGGCTTTGGTTACGTCGTCCAGTATGCCGACGATTCCGAGAACCGGCGTGGGATAAATTCCCTCACCTTTTGTTTCGTTGTAGAGCGATACGTTTCCACCCGTAATGGGCGTGCCGAGAGCCGTGCAGGCCGACGCAATGCCATCGATAGCCGTGGAAAGCTGCGCCATGATCTCAGGCTTTTCAGGATTGCCGAAGTTAAGGCAGTTGGTGGCGGCTACCGGCTCTGCGCCGGTCAGCGCTACCTTTCGCGCGGCTTCTGCCACGGCATGCATTGCTCCAAGCTTCGGATCGAGATAACACCAGCGCCCGTTGCCGTCCAGAGCCATGGCGAGGCCACGCTCATGACCGGGCGTGCCAGTACCCTTAATGCGCATGACTCCGGCTTCACCGCCGGGACCCTGAACCGTATTGGTCTGCACCATGGTGTCGTACTGCTCGTGTACCCAGCGCTTGGAAGAGAGATTTGCGCTTGCGAGAAGCTTTTTCAGATCGGCAGTGTAATTGCGATCCCGCGTTAGCTCCTCTTGCGCAGGGGTGGGCGGCTCGGCTGGCAAAGGCGTCTTCCATGTGCCGACAGGACGATGATAGAGAGGCGCATCGTCGGTCAGTGATTCGTTGGGAATATCCGCCACGAGCACGCCGTGATGGCGGATGCGCAGGCGCGGCTCGTGCTCAACCGTACCGACGACGACTGCATCCAGGCCCCACTTCGAAAATACTTTGAGGACTTCGTCTTCGCGGCCCTTTTCAGCCACCAGCAGCATGCGCTCCTGACTTTCCGAGAGCATGATCTCGTAGGAAGTCATTCCGGTTTCGCGCTGGGGAACGAGGTCGAGTTCCACGTCAAGGCCCACGCCGCCGCGTGCGCCCATCTCGCAGGTGGAACAGGTAAGGCCAGCCGCGCCCATATCCTGAATGCCAACGATTGCGCCAGTCTTCATGGCTTCCAGGCAGGCTTCGAGTAGCAGCTTCTCCATGAAGGGGTCTCCCACCTGCACGTTGGGCCGCTTCTGCTCTGAACCTTCCTTGAATTCCTCGCTGGCCATGGTGGCGCCGTGGATGCCGTCGCGGCCTGTTTTAGCGCCTACATATATGACAGGGTTTCCGGTACCGCTTGCTTTGCCATAGAAAATTTCATCGTGGCGAACGAGGCCTAGCGCAAAGGCATTTACCAGCGGATTGCCGCTGTAGCATGGCTCGAACTTGGTCTCACCGCCGAGATTCGGCACACCAAAGCAATTGCCGTAGCTGGCAATGCCTTCCACGACGCCCTCGACAATAGAGTGGTTCTTGCGGATCAGCTCCGGTTCGATTCCAGCATCGGGATCAATGGGACCGAAACGGAGCGAATCCATGACCGCCAGTGGCCGCGCGCCCATGGTAAAAATGTCGCGCAGAATGCCGCCCACGCCGGTTGCAGCGCCCTGATGCGGCTCAATATAGCTGGGATGATTGTGGCTTTCAATCTTGAAAGCGCAGGCCCATCCGTCGCCCACGTCAATGATGCCGGCGTTCTCGCCCGGTCCCTGAACCACGCGCTCACTCTTGGTGGGCAGGCGGCGCAGATGCACCTTGGAGGACTTATAAGAGCAATGCTCGCTCCACATGACGCTGTAGATGCCGAGCTCGGTTAGGGATGGTGTGCGTCCAAGCGCCTTAAGGACGCGGTCGTACTCTTCCGGTGTAATGCTGTGCTGGGACAGCAGTTCCGGGGTCACCGTAACAGGCTCGGGAGATACAGCAGCAGAGGGGATAGGATTCATCGCTCTGGTTCCATTGTCGCATGATATTCACAATTTCAGTGCAGGCCCCGTGAAGAGTGAGCATGTGGAAAGCGAGGCAGAAACTGAGAGTTCTATGGCATAGCGAGTCAAGCCTGTGCGATACTCTAATCTGCCCATCGAAATGCCGCACAGGCATGCCGGGATGGCGGAACTGGCAGACGCAGCGGACTCAAAATCCGCCGACCCTTGCGGTCGTGGGGGTTCGACCCCCCCTCCCGGCACCAACAAATTAAAGCATTTAGATAGCTTCGGCCTCCCATGAGCGGGAGGCCGAAGCTGTTTATGGTCTATCGCCAAGCGTTAAAGTAACGCCCTGCAAATGTGATGAAAACAGGCCAGTTGGGTGCCGCAGTGTGCCCTTTACTCTGCTGCCTGAAGGCAGACCGCCGCTCATCAGGCCCGTATCGATGCGAGGATATATCGTGCTTTCTAGACCCTTTGCTCCGAGAAGCCTATAGACCGAATTTGCGCTGACCGCGGTCATGAATTGCCCTTTTCCGTCAGCCCAGGCATCGGAGTTCATGAAGTCCTTCGCGGGATCGACCGAATTACCGACGCTGAGGAAGACAGGACAAGAACGCGCAACATTGGTATCGCATAGCGCGCAGGCGATGCATTCCTCCGCGCCTTTTTATAGCGTTAGAGCCTTACCGTGACCCGCATCAACGTTGCCGGAATCTCGGTGCCTCCATGTGCGCTCGTGTTCTTCGATTCAGCCAGATCCACCAGCTGTTGATTCAGTTCTTCCACTCGACCATTCTTCTCCGCGGCGTCAAAGGCGTTCATCGTCGGCCCATAGAAATACCGGAAGAGGGAAATTACTTCTGCAGGAGTAAGTGTGGGCGCGCGAAAGATGAAGGTATCTCTTTCCATCGCGATTTTCTCTTGCGGCACACCGGCCTGACCAAAGCGCTCCAGGATGTGTGACTCCACGCCCCATGTCATGGGACTTATGAAGCCTTCTGGAGGAGGCGGTGTAAAGGCCGAACTGATCTTCAACACCTGCGCAACAAATGTAGGATCATTGGGAATCCAGTTTCCCATTACGATGCGCCCGCCTGGCTTTGTCACCCGCACCATCTCTCGCGCTACATTGAATGGACGCGGCGCAAACATGGCTCCAAAGACCGATATAGTTAAGTCGAAAGATGCGTCCGCTATTCCCTGCAGATCAGATGCATCGCCTTCCTGAAAATACAGATTGCTTAAACCTGCCTCGGCTGCACGCATGTTGCCTGCCTCAACGAGGTTCCGTGCAATGTCGATGCCCGTCACCTTCCCTGCCAGCCGGGCCAGCGGCAACGCTGTCGTGCCGTCTCCACACCCCAGGTCCAGCACATGCATTTCCGGGCTGACACCGAGGGTCTGCACGAATGCCTCGCCGGACTCACGCATCGACGCGGCAATCCGCGTGAAGTCGCCCTTCTCCCACAATGCTTTGTTTGGATTCATCGTTCGCTCCTCATCTCATCTTGCTGGAGTCGGCCCAGCGCGTGATATGCACTGCGAAGACAGAGTAGCGTATTTGAGCGATGATGAACGAAAACTGAATGAGCTTATTTCACCTTGCTCTTTCCCGCCAGGTTTAGCTCAACTGCAGCCTGGATCAGCTTCTTCAACGCAACTTCATTGATCTTGTCGCCTTCGTGAATGTCGATGGCACGGCGCACATTACCGTCGAGGCTGGAGTTGAAGAGACCCGATGGATCGGGCAAAGCAGCCCCCTTGGCGAAGGTGATCTTGACGGCGCTCTTGTACGTTTCACCAGTGCAGACGATACCGGCGTGAGAAAAAACAGGAGTGCCACGCCACTTTACCTCCTCCACAATTTCCGGATCGGCTTTATGAATGACAGCGCGCACTTTCGCGAAGGTCTCGCCGCGCCAGTCTGCAAGCTCATGGATTTTTGCGTCGATGAATGCCGAGGCCGATTCTGTTAAAGCCGGTGTTTTCATAGAGGATCCTATCTCCGAAGTTCTCTCTTCACGCAGTCTGGTTTGCACTCTCAATTCGAACTCTGAGCAGGTATGAGATTGCGAGAAAGACGAAAGCAACGACGGCCCAGAGCCACTGTGCCGGCCCCTGCCCCGAGGCAACATGCGCGATGAAGGCAGAGATGCAGACTATGCCGAATCCTGCATAGGCCCACTCCTTGATGCGCGGGGGAACCGGCAGCAGCAGCGCTGCGATGCCGAGGAATTTGGCCCACGAGAGCTCCACGCGAAAGTACCCGGGAAAGCCTAGCTGCCGGAAAGCTTCTGCCACCTGTGGAAGATTCAACTGTGCGAAGGCCGTGAAGGCCATCCACAAACAGAAGAAGCCGGTGACGATCCAGAAGGAGATTCTGAGCGGTTTGGATTGGGGCATACGAGATACCTTTCCTCAGGATTTTGCGGCCGGAGGCTGCCACGTGGGAGTTTCCACCCCAAGCTGCTCGGCATATTCAACATTCAATCGCTGCCACTCGAATTTCATCGCATCGGCGCCCACAATGCGTCCGATGGGATGATCTGTAAGCGAGCGATCCATCACATCGAGGCAAATGTGCCAGCCCGCCGCGCCCCATGCAATGAAGCGGCGATCAATGCTGTGCCAGAGCGTCAGACGCGTGCCGCCTGCATGCGGTTCGAGCTCCCAGCGCATGTCGCTGTATTCCAGCACGTGCGGAGCCTCAGCGCGCGTCACCTTTGTCTCAGTCACATGCGTCGTGGTCACCCATGAGAGCTTTGCAGTGCGTCCTGCCGTGCCTAAGTTTGTATCCGTCTCGAAGGGCGCCCATTCGCTCAGTTGCGTGGGATCGGTGAGCGCCTGCCAGACGTCCTCCGGAGAGTGATGCAGTTCTCTCACTAGAACCAGCGTCCACTTCTCGCCATCTTTTTGTACACGCGCTCCATGCGCGGGGCCGGGCGCGTACTGCGTGTTTGTGCTCATGAAATCGACCTACCAGCGCGCGAGTTGGGTGATTTGAATGAGATTACCGCACGTATCATTCAGCGTGGCAATCTTCGCGTACTTCACATCGTTGGGCGGCATGGTGAATTCTGCGCCGGCTGTCTTCATGCGCTCGTGATCGGCTTCAATGTCTTCCGTAAAAAAATTGGCCGCCGGCTGGTTCTGCTGAAAGATGACTTCCTGATACGCCTTGGCCACGGGGTTGTTGTTCAATGCGAGCTGAAGCTCTGTTCCCTCCGGCTCATCTGCGGAGACCACTGTGAGCCAGCGGAATGGGCCCTGACTGAAGTCTGCCTTTTTTATGAAACCCAATACTTCGGTATAGAAGCGTAGGGCTTTGTCCTGATCGTCCACATATACGCTTGTCAATTTGATCTTCATTTCTTTTTTCCTCACATCCTTATGGCGGGCCACGCCGCGTTATTTCTTCTTCTTTTTCCTGGATAGGGATTTCGTTTGTGTTGCCTTTTTGGTGCGATTTTGCTTCATGCGATCCAGATGGCGCTCGAGCGCGTCGATGTAGGGTGTCCAGAATCGCCGGTATTCTTCAATCCACAGAGCTGCATCTCGAAGCGGCCCGGCATCGAGCTGACAGGGCCGCCATTGTGCTTCACGCCCGCGGGAGATGAGACCAGCGCGCTCCAGCACTTTGAGGTGCTTCGAGACTGCAGGCATCGATATCTCGAAGGGTGCAGCTAACTCGGTCACGGAGGTTTCGCCCATTGCCAGGCGGGCAAGTATGGCGCGCCTAGTGGGATCGGCGAGAGCGGCAAAGGTCGAGCTAAGATGATCCTGCATTCGTAGCAAACCATTCGGTTAAATAACCGACGAGTTAAATGTACTGCTCACCGAATTTTTCTGTCAAGAGTTTTTTGCGTTATTTCTTCAGGTCATTGCTGGCGGAGCGTAGCGTAAATTCCAGTGATTCCCGTGGAACGCTTTCCACAAACGGCTTGATAGCCCAGGCGAGTCCGGTAGGAATGGACCGCGTAAGCGTGACGCTTTCAATCTGCATATAGAGGCCACCGTCGGCCTCCTCGTAGCTCCAGTAAGTATTGAGCCGCCACAGAAAGCCGTGCTCTTGGATATCGCTAAGTGCGCGCTCTTTGCTGGTTCCAGGCGAGTCGATCTCAGCAACGCGCGTGCTGCGCGACGAGCTGTATCCATGCTGGGCGTCCAGGCGAGCAAAGGCAACGTCATAGGTCATATCCATGACTACGGTAAGAACATGCTTCTGCCGTACACGCATCGTTGCGCTGATATGGTCGATGCCGTTGTCGTTACGCTCGCTGAGCACCTTTGCCTGAAGAATCTCTGGCGAAAAGTGCTGAGGATACGTGTTGAAATCCTTCATCAAGCGCTCGAAGTCGGCAATATGCGCGCCGCGCACAAAAGCAGTGCCGCGCCAGTGGTGCAGCATGGAGCCGTGGTTGCTTGTATCCGCAGCGGCATTGAGGTTTTCAATGATGAGTTCGCCATTGCGCATGCGGTCGCGATTCGCGCCCATACCGGCGAGAAATTCCGCGGAAGACTGATGCTGGCGCAACAGACGGGCTTCCACTTTCGCAAGATACGAATCGAAGTCCGCAGTGGCTGCGGGCTGTGGAGGGGCTGCCGCTCGCACACTGCCGGAGGATAACGGCAGAAAGAGCATCAGCCCCAATACAAACCAGGTTTTCTTCAACGGCGTTTACTCCCCTAACGAGTCCGCTTCTACGCTATTGACTCTCATTCACGCCGAAAGCTTTGTTGAGAAATTCAATAATGTGCTGGCGTCCATCATAGCCATGCCAGGGCTCAGCAGAGGGACGTCCGAAGATGCCGCCGGCGAGCGGGCCGTGATCTTCGCGCGGATAACTGACCATTTCCACGGGAACGCCTTCCTGGCGAAGTGCGCGATACATCTCCTGCGACTGGCCAAGCGGATCCGTGCCATCGCTCTCACCCTGCAGCAGCAGAAAAGGCGTCTTGGCATGAGCAGCGCCGGAGAGCGGACTCTGTCGCCACGCATCTTCCATATGCTCCCAGGGCTTGCCATAGTACCAGCGGTCATACCAGGAGCCACGCTCAGTGCCGTACTCGCTGAACTGATCGATAACAGGCGCGCCGGAGATGATGGCTTTGAAGCGGTCCGTCTTGCCTTCAACGAAGCCAGCCATTTCTCCGCCATAGCTATATCCCATCAACGCCATCTTGCTGGAGTCGAGCGGGTATTTCGAGAGAACATAATCGACGCCGGCCATGATGTCCTGATAATCGCCGCCACCGAGATCATTCTTATTCGCTGCACCGAACGCGGTGCCGTAGTTCGACGAGCCGCGAGGGTTGGGGCGCAAAATCGCCCAGCCATGCCCGAGAAAAAAATCCACATAGGGGTCGTGGCGATTTTCAAACGCGCCGAACGGCCCACCGTGAACATCCACGATCAGCGGCACCTTGCCCGACTGCGCCTGCGGCGGCAGATAGAGCAGCCCTTCGATCGTGAACTTGCCGGATTTCCACAAGACAAGCTCCGGCTCGGTAGAGTGAAGCCCTTGAGGAGCAAGCTCCGGAATCGGCAGCGCGGTGCAAGGCGCACCCAGCGAGGCCGCGTAGCAGAATTTCACCGGATTACCGCCGCTATCCGCAAGCCAGAGCCAGCCGGTCTGCTTGCGATTCGTAGTGAGTCCAGTGATCACAGCGGCTCCGAGATCAATCGGCGTTGGCTTGCTTTTGCCGTCGAGCGCAAGCTTTACGATTGCCCCACGAGTCCCGATGCCAGCCGCGGCGACAGGCGTCCCATCCGGCAAAAACTGAAGCGAACCCGCGTTGAGCTGACCGTTGAAACCCGCTGATATCCGCACAGGCTGCGCGCCCGAGTCGAGCGAGGGCAGCGCAAAAAGCTCATCGTAGCCCGGAGGCGCATCTTCCGGCGTGGCTGCTGCAAAGACAAGCGCATTGCCGTCGTGCGAAAAGACCCCGCCGCCAATGGTGGCCGGAATGCCTTTAACCTGCTCAACCTGCCCAGGTGTGGCAGCATCCAACAGCCAGCCTTTACCAGCCGGGCCCAGATCGCTGAGCTCATTCATCGGCTCGCTCACCACAAAAAGCTTATTTGCCACAGGCGACCAGACAGCCGAGCGCACATCCGGCTCCACGGCCGCCGGCTTCAACGAGCCATCGAGCGAACCATCCGCCTTCAACGTGCCAAGATATAAACGCGAGCCGTGCTGATCGTGGTTGACCCACTCGGCATCGGCCTTGGCGTCGCGGCCTTTCTTCTCTCCCGGCGTTTCAGGATCGTGGGCAATGATCGCAAGCCACTTGCCATCGGCGGAGATGGAATAACTGCCCACATCGATGGGAAGAGGTTCGTTCTTGTCTTCCTTCTTTTCGTCTTTCTTTTTATCGTCGCTTTTCTTGTCCGCGTTCGGCGGAGGAATGAAGTTCTTCGCCTTCGACTCATCCACTAGAGCAGTGACCTTCAGGTCGTAAGGCTGCGCTTCACCGCCGCGCATATCCAATCGAAAAAGCTGCGTGTGATCGCCGCGACGAGCCAGAAAGAAGATTGCCTTGCCATCGGGTGACCACTGCGCGGCCCGCTCTCCACGCTTTTCGGACGGCGATGAGAACGTAAGCTGCCGCAGGGAATCAGCCGCACCAGAAGTCGAGACCAGCCAGATATGAGTCTTCGCGCCGTCAGCCGTTGACTCCGTAATGGTGAATAGCGCCTGCGTGCCATCCGGCGAGAGCTGCGGTGCACCCAGGGTTTTCAAGTGGCGCAGGTCGTCCGTGGTGGGAAAGCGCGGCGAATCCGCAGCTTTAACAGTGGCGCTGAGCGAAAGCAACAAGGCAACGCAGAAATGTGCGCGGTAGAGTAGATTGCGAGGCATGGGGATAAGGATACATGCGGCGCGTGAAGAATCCATCAGGAACAGAAAAGCCGCCCCTGTTTGAGGCGACTTTTTGATCGTGCCGATTGAAGCGTTACTGCGCCACGGTTGCAGCAGGTGCTGATTGTTCCGGTGCGGCAGGCTTGGGCTTGGGAGCTGCCTCAACCTTCTTGCTGGGCGCAAGAATGGCGTGCAGAATGGTGCCCTCCATGCGCGGCATAAACTCCACAACGCCGGCCTCGCCAATATCCTGGATGAGGCGATTAATGATGTTGTAACCCAGGTCGCGGTGCGCCATCTGGCGGCCACGGAAGCGCAGACTGGCCTTCACCTTGTCTCCGCTATTCAGGAACTTGACGGCCTGGTTCTTCTTGGTCTGGTAGTCGTGCTCGTCCACAGTAACGGAGAACTTGACTTCCTTGAGAGTGATGACTTTTTGCTTCTTGCGTGCGGCGCGCTCGCTCTTTTCCTTCTCGTAGAGAAAGCGGCCGTAGTCCTGAATGCGGCAGACGGGCGGTACGGCGTTCGGCGAGACTTCGACGAGATCGAGCCCGCGCTCACGGGCAATCTTCAACGCCTCAAAGGGCGGCAGAATGCCTAGTTGTTCGCCGTTTTCGTCGATGACGCGAATTTCGCGAGCGCGAATTCGGTCGTTGATGCGGATAAAGGACTTAGCTGCTCGTTTATCGAATGCGATGATGCTCCTCCAGCGTGGTTCCCGGAGAGGATTCATACCTCAGCGGCGGGAAAGCGCTCCCTGAGTATATCACTGGTTTGGTTACTGATGTGCTTGTGTGTGCGGGAAAACGCACTCTTCCGTGTGGCCTTGGCTGACGAGGGTAGCGCTGAGAGTGAGGTCGTCGTTAAGCGCCGCAATCCGGAGAGTTACGAGGCTGTTGGCTGGAATAGCGCTTCCCTCTGTGTTCCGGATTTCGACCGGGATAAAGTTCTGCGTGAGCGCTGAGATGCGCCTTTCCTGAGCCAAAGCTTCCGGCGTGTGCAGAGTGATGGCGTCCAGCGCACGGCCAATCATGCACTGCCGATGCGCACGCATCTTTTCCTGTGCCAGGCTGCGGAGAGCGGTCATTCGCTCCGCCACGACGTGGGGCGGAACGGGAGACTGCTGATGGAGCTGCCAGGCGCGTGTGGCCGGGCGTGGTGAAAACGGAAAGAGATGCAGGTAGCCGAATGGCAGCGCGCGAATCAGCTCATACGTTTCATTGAATTCCGTATCGGTTTCGCCGGGGAAGCCTGTCATCACGTCAGCGCCAAAGGTGAGCGTATCGCCGCAAGCTGCCGAGAGGGCAGCGACCTTTTCCACATAATGCCAGGGGCGATAGCGGCGATGCATACGACGAAGCACCGCGTCCGATCCGGACTGGAGCGGGAGGTGCGCGTGGCGGGCAAGACGCGTGGGAGGAAAATCCCGGAAGAGAGCGATAAGGTCAGCATCCCAGTCCATCGGCTCAATGGAGCTAAGGCGGAGGCGAGGCAGATCCGTTTCCGTGAGCAGGGTTCGGACGAGACTTGCTAGAGTAGATTTTGCGTTGAGATCTCGCCCCCAGCGGCCCAGGTTGATGCCCGAAAAAACAAGCTCATTGCCGCCGGCGGCGACGAAGTTACGCACCTGGCGAAGAATCGATTCAGCCGGCAGACTGCGTGAGTTGCCGCGTGTTTGCGGAATAACGCAGAAGGTGCAGCGGTTACCGCAGCCCTCCTGAATTTTGAGGTTGGGCCGCGTCTGCAGGCCGGGCAGCACCTGCGCTTCTTCCAGAAATGAGTGTGCAAAGGCATCATCGGCCCAGATAGGAGCGCCCGAGTTGGTAAGAGCGCCGATGGGAACGATCGGTGACTGTGCTTCAGGACTGCCTGCCGCGAGCCTTAGCGCAATCTGCGGAGCAAGAGCCTTGTGGCTGTTACCAACCACGGCAGAGACACCTTCCAGCAAGGCAATCTCCTCAGGAGCGCGCTGGGCATAACAGCCGGTAACGAGAATGCGCGCAGCGGGATTCATGCGATGCGTGCGGCGAATGTAGGCGCGGGCTTCCCGGTCGGCTTCTGCTGTCACAGAGCAGGTATTGACGATGACCACTTCAGCTTCCGGCATGGAGCTGGGCGCCAGACCAGAGTGCGAAAGCCCCGAGGACAGCGCTTCGCCATCGGCGCGCGCCGCGCGGCAGCCGAAGTTCTCGATATGGAAGCCTGAAGCCATACCTCTAGTTTACGAGCAAAGAGAGTTTTATACTGGGGTTTGACCACCTCCACCCCAAACCTTTCCACCAACAGGCCGCCGCACACCAGCACAGAGCAGGTGGCAACGACGCTGCGGATTGTTGGCTACACAGCATTTACGTTTGTGGTGTACCTCGCAATCGGGCTTCCGCTGGCTATATTGCCGCCGCATGTGCATCTGCGGATGGGGTTCTCTGCCGCCTTCGCGGGATTGGTGATTGGAATCCAGTACATTGCGACCTTTATCAGCCGGCCCTGGGCGGGGCATATCTCGGATCGCGCGGGAGCGAAGGTGGCCGTGCTCTGGGGCATGGGATTGTGCGCGGCAAGCGGCGCATTTCTCTTGGGTGCCGATATTCTGAGCAGAGGCGCGCTGCATCTTTCACCCTGGCTGAGTATGGCGGTGCTGATTGCCAGCCGCCTTGTACTCGGAGTGGGCGAAAGCCTTGGATCAACGGGCTCAACTCTGTGGGGTATCAGCGCGGTTGGGCCGGAGCACACGGCGCGAGTCATCGGATTCAACGGCATCTGCACCTACGGCGCGATTGCCCTGGGTGCGCCGCTGGGCGTCATCATGGCCGGACGTTGGGGCTTTGGCTCCATCGGCCTGCTGACGATTATCGTCTGCCTGGTGAGTCTGTTCTTTGCTGCGGGCAAGCGGCCCATTCCGGTGGTGCATGGGGAGGCGCTAAGCTTTCGCAGCGTGCTGGGCCGTGTAGCCCCGCACGGAATGGCGCTGGCTCTGGGTGGCGTTGGCTACTCGGTGCTGGCTACGTTTGTGACCCTGTTTTACGCCAGCCGGCATTGGGATGGGGCAGCGCTTTGTCTCACGGCATTTGGTGTGGCGTTTATTGTGGCGCGCATCCTGTTCATCCATGCGATACCGCGGTTTGGCGGCTTTCCCGTGGCGACTGTCTGCCTGAGTGTAGAGTCGCTGGGCACGCTGGGGATGTGGCTTGCCGGCAATCCGCTGATGGCGGCTGTGGCGGCGGCACTGACGGGTTTCGGGTTTTCGCTGGTCTTTCCCGCGCTGGGCGTAGAGGCTGTGCGCAAAGTGCCGGATCAGAATCGTGGATCCGCTTTAGGTGTCTATACGGGATTCTCGGATGTGTCGTTCTTTCTGGTCGGACCGGCTGCAGGAGCAATCATCGGTGCATTTGGCTATGCCAGCGCCTTTCTCTTTGCGCTGATCGCGGTCCTAACTGCTTTGGGAATTGTTTTGGTGCTCAGCAGACGACATAAGGCAGACGCTTAGGCAAGGCTGGTGTACTCTGGTAGTGGCGCGCAGGGCGCCGCCAATCCGCGGACAGGACCGAGTCCACCTGTGAAGTGCACAATCCAAGGTTCTTTACGAATCTCCTTTTTGCCCTGGATAGCGGACCGCGGGCACACTTCAAAGGAGGTTTGTCATGGCGAAACGCCACTTCCCTGTCCGCCCCAACCTTGTTCAACTCCGGCACCAGGCCAAAGATTTTCTGCGCGCGCTTCATCGCGGAGAGTCTGAGGCTGTTGCGGATTTCAACGAAAATCATCCGAAGCCAGTGGATCCGGCGATTGCAAAACTGGCGGATGCTCAACTGGCGCTTGCTCGCAGTTACCAGCTGCCGAGCTGGCCGCGGCTTGTGACTGCCTGCAACATGACGGATGCGATCTGGCGCGGTGATGTTGAGGCTGTGCGGGCGCTGGTGTTGCGATCTCCGGAACTGCTTACGGAAGATGCACGGGGGGTGACAGGCAATTGGGGACCTCCGCTGTCGTACGCAGCCAATCTTGGCCAGGACGCCATCATCGAGATGCTGCACGGTCTTGGTGCGGCGGATCTTCAGTTTGCGTTTGGGCGAGCGTGTTTGCAGGGACGAATCGAGACCGCCAGAAGACTGCACGAATGGATGGGGCGTCCGATTCCACCAGACGGCATGCTTGACGGTCCAGCGTACACGCTGAACGTCGCGGGTACGGCGCTGCTGTTGGAGTTGGGCGCGCGGGTGTATGACGACGACGGGAAACGGCTGGCTCCCGTGGACGTGGTACTTGGGACGGACAGCCGCAGGCCGGAGGCGAAGCATCGGATTCTGGAGCTTTATGCCGAGTATGGGTTTGTGTTTCCGGATACTCCGCCGATGGCGTTGCACCGCGGACGGATGGATCTGCTGGAGAAACATCTGCAACACGATCCGGGATTGCTGATACGGACCTTTCGGTTGGATGAGATCTACTCGCCGGAGATGGGATGCATCGGCGAGGAGACGTATGGCACTCCGCTGGATGGAACCACGCTGATGCATATGTGCGCGGATTACGGGGAGCTGGAGATTGCGCGATGGCTGCTGGAGCGCGGCATGAGTGCAGATGCTCGAGCGACGGTGGATGCGGATGGGTTTGGTGGGCATACGGCGCTCTTCTCGACCGTGGTTTCGCAGACGAACTTCTGGATGAACCATCATGGAGAGACGCCAAGTGCGCCTTTTACAAAGCTGCTGCTGGAGCGTGGCGCTGATGCGAATCTGCGGGCTTCGCTGCGTAAGGAACTGCATCCGGGCTACGAACGTCCGGGGATCTTTGAGTATCGGGATGTGACTCCGCTGGAGTGGGGAGAGCGATTTCACTTTCAGAAGCTGGTGAACCGGGCGGCGATGGAAATGATTGCTAAGGCTGGAGGAAAGATTTAACGGTGAGTGCTAGGATGGGGTCCTGTTAAAGCTGCCTGACTGGAGGGAATGATGCCGCCGCCATATACCGTTCGCCCGGCAGGAGATTTTGCGTCGTTGATGGTGAAGATTCCCGAGGCAGTTCGCAAGGACATTGTGGAGATTGTGAATGCGCTCAAGGGGGATGCGCACTTTGTTCCGAGCGAGACGGAGTATCGTGTTACGCGATCCGGAGACGGTGGAATTTATTGCACCAAGGTGGACGGATGGCATGGTTTGTATCTGATCTGGCATCTGGAGTTCGCTGCAGACAAGCCTGACCAGCCGGTTGTGGTGTTGATGATGCGCGCGCCGATTGTCCTGGGGATAGAGTCGGAGACTGGTGGGACAAGAGATATCGCTTCCTATGCGCCGACCATGGTGCAGGCCCCACCACGCGGTGGTGGGATGGCGCGCGGTGGAGGGGGCATGGCATATCCGCCGCCGGCTCCGGCACCCAAAGCTGCACCGGCGCCTCCGACTGGAGAAACGATGGGGGCAGCGCCACCGGCGTCTCAGGCGAGAAGAAACCCATTCGACAGAATGCTGAAACGGATGAGAGATACCCGAGACCCAAACCTTTCGTATGTGAGGATCTTTTATTCGACGGATCGGGAGTTGACTACGCTGGCCGGACTACCGCCGGCATACGGGCCGGGGCGATCAACGGATGGGGAGCTGCATTACGGCGAGTGCGAGATTTCGATTCCCAAGACACACAAGCAGGGCAGGCTGGAAAGCCCGTCGATCGTGCGGCTGGAATTTTCTCCCAATCCGCAGAAGCATATTGTGCTGGCTTCGATTGAATCGCTGGAGGAAGAGGCGTTTCTCAAGAATGTTTCGGACGCCGTGGCAGCATCAGAGACGCAAGATGCCTTTGTGTTTGTGCATGGGTACAACGTGAAGTTTGAAGAAGCCGCGCGGAGGACGGGTCAGATTGCCTTTGACCTGAACTTTGTGGGCGCGCCGATTCTCTATAGCTGGCCTTCGAATGGACGCGCGGAGGAATACACCTTTGACGAGACCAATGCGCAGTGGTCGCAGGACCACTTCAAGCGGTTTCTCTGCCTGCTGGCGCAGCATGTGACGGCGGCAAAGATTCATGTGATTGCGCACAGCATGGGCAACCGGGTGGTGTGCGGGGCGCTGAAGGAGCTGAGCCTGCAGGCGGATAATCCCGTGGCGCTAAGCCAGATTGTGCTGGCCGCTCCGGATATGGATGCGGACACTTTCAAGGAGCTGGCGGCGATGCTGGCGAGACTTTCCAGGGGTGTGACGCTCTACCAATCCTCGAAGGACAGGGCGCTGATGGCCTCGAAGAAGATTCATGGAAATCCGCGGGCGGGTGAGCCTGTGCTGGTGATCCAGGGGTTGGATTCGATTGATGCTTCCGCGGTGGATACGGATTTTCTGGGGCACGGCTACTTTGCCGATACCTGGGCGCTGCTTTCGGATATTCATGCGCTGCTGGCGAGTGCGGAGCCGGCGGCCCGGAGGGTGGGGATTGTGGCGCGGCAGACGGCTGCGGGGGCGTATTATGCGTTTCGAGGGGCGTGACGGGGGCCCTGGTGGACTCTGCGTGCTGACGGGTTGATAATTAAGAAAACTGGAATTGAGGAAGCTAATTGATCAGTGTTGAAGAGAGCGGGCTTGAAGTCCTGGATCTGAGGGTGGACTCCGCTTTTGCGACACGCAGTCTGCATCCGCGAGACGCCGGAGTACAGATGGCTGGCTTGCAGCGTCTCTCCCATGCCCTGCTGGAACGGCCGGATTCGATTCTGCAGGAGCTGGTGAATACTGCCGTCGATCTGTGCGGCGCGGATAGTGCCGGCATCAGCATTGAGAAAGAAGACGGGAGCGATCAGGAGTTTTATCACTGGTTGCTACTGCCGGGGCTTATTCCGATTTTTTGAATGCAGTTCTGCCTCGCGAGCCGAGTGCGTGCGGGTTGTGCCTGGAACGTGGGCATGCGCAGCACTTTACTGTGTCCAAGAAGTTTTTCGATATTCTCGGCGTCGAAGCTCCGCTGGTTACAGACGGCATTCTGCTGCCATGGAAGACGGAAGATACTCGCGGCACCATCTTTGTGATGGCTCATGGGCGGACCGAAGCTTTTGATGAGAATGATGCGAAGCTGATGACGATGCTGGCTGATTTTGCTGCGATGGGCTACCGGCAGCAGAAACAGCAGCAAAGGCTTATTCGTCAGGAGAGAGCCGCTGCGGCTGCGCAGATGGCGAATCGGCTGGCGCATGAGATCAACAATCCCCTGCAGAGCATGACGAATGCGGCGTACATGCTCGAGAAGGGCAGCGCTGGCTACGAGCAGGCGGCTTTGGGGCAGGCGTTGTCGCAGGATATTCGCAGGCTGTCGTCGCTGGTGCAGGAGCTGTTGGCCCTGCCGTTGAAGTGAGTGGCGGCCCCTCTCAGCAGGCCACAGAATTACTGGATCCACAGATTCTGTGGGCTGCGTTCTGTTTTTCTGTTTTTACTAGCATAAACAACTCATAATAAAACCACTTAGACATGAAATCGAAGGTGTCTTATTGCCACTTTATTGCCGCCTTAATGCCACTTTAATCCACTGATTCTTCGATGTTTTGTGCCGGAAAATCAGGAGCACCTATGTTTACTGATTGATACACAAAGTGGTTACCTTTGTGCAAAAACCGTAAAAAGAGACCATTTTTTTCATCTTGATTCGAACGTGAAAAGATAGCTGCGGATGTTCGGTGATGGATTCCGCTGTGCTCGCATTGAGACGTTGTCACGACTTCAGTGGACATAGAAATGCCTCCATGCCGGCTATGGAGCGCGGCGAATAGAGATGATATTTCGGGATATTTCTAGTGTGACATAAACAGTGGAAATGATATGCAAAGTTTTCGGATTTATTTTTCTTTTTAGAATCAATAGTTTAAGTGAGATTTCCAGAGGCGTGGGGCTTGACAAGAATTTTGGCGCGCTGTGATGGCTTAATCATTTCCGAGTACTAAGACATTCTTTGCGAATTCTTGGCCGGCAAGATGCTGTATGCCTCGATCCAGTGTGACTAACGTCATGTTTGCTTCAACCGCCAGACCGAGAAGGTAAGCGTCAGTTATCTGTTTTGTGCCGTAGAGCCGCTTGAAAAAACGGCTGCACAGAACCTCCCAGTCTGAGCGGATGGGGATGTAGTGGTAGCCCGGGTGCTTCTTGAAACTGGCTAGAGACTCCGTGGCCTGAGCGACGGTATGTTGTCCCGGACGGGAAGCCAGGCGGAGATATCCTGCCTCAGTAAACGCGCAAATGGCCCATTTGAGCCGCGGAGACCGGTAAAACCAATCTTTCGCAATCTGGTGCTGGGAATGATTCCTGGACAACAGGGCCAGCAGAACATTTACATCGAGAAGAAATGTGTCCTCAGGCAAAATCATCCTCCGGATCATCCTCCGAAAGCTCCTTCACCATCTCCGGGGTGATGGGATGGCCAGTGGCGGGAAGTTCCAGATAGCCGTGCTTATTGCGCACCAAAGTGGATGATCCGGTGGTGGATTGCGGGATCTCCTCAGCTTTATGAAGTAGCTCGCTGATGGCCTTGCCCAGCGGGATTCCCTTCGCTTTTGCATAGGCGGAGGCGAAGTTATAGGCACTGGCTTCGAGATTGACGTTGGCTCGAATTGCGGTCGTCATGGTTTTAATTATGCACTGAATTTAATTTCGGTGCATGATTTTTTCAATGTGCGTGAGCGTAGAGTTGCTTGGTTTCCGGATCGGGAGCCGGTTGTGCTGGCTGGGGTTGCTTCGCTGGTGCCTGATTTGGCTGGAGGTTATCCCACCCATGCGCGATACTGCTACGCATGGATGGGGCACCCAAATCTGTGGCTGGGCCAGCCGCCTGCTTAGTGATGAGTTGGCGGGAGTGCTATCCCAGGTCTTCAACGGCAAGGGCCCTTCGGCTGCGCTCAGAGCAGGCTCCGGGGCGCGCGAGTTCTGTGGTGAAATGAACAAGGTAAGACCTGGGCCACCCGCCAATTCACTGAGGAGGCTGCAATGTCCGTTACGAACCATGCTTTTGTCGATCCCTGGCCTGCTCTTTCTTATCCTGATTTCGCGGCAACTCAGCGGCTTCTCCACATGGTCCTGCAGGCGATAGGCAAGTTGAAGCTGCACGGGCCGTTTCAATCGCAATGGGCGGAGCTGCCTTTGTGGCTCTCTGCACGAGGATTGACAACTGGGCCGATTCCCTATGCCGGCGGTGCTTATGAGGTGAGTGTCGACCTGATCTCGCACGAGATAGCTTGCATGACCAGTTGGGGCGTCTCGGGGCAATTCAAACTGGGGCCAATGTCGGTGGCCGAGTTGGTGAAGCAGCTCTTTGATCTGCTCCATGGGGCCGGCGTGAATGTTTCCATCAACATGAAGCCGCAGGAAGTTCCCAACACGACTCCGTTTGATCAGGATCATGAGCAACGGCCATACGATCCTGCACTGGTAAATAGCTGGTGGCGAATTCTTTTGAGCACGCAACGCGTGATGCAGATTTTTCAGGGACGATTCAAGGGCAAGACCCAGCCGATTGGCCTTATGTGGGGAACGCTGGATATTCGCGATGTGCGCTATAACGGGAAGCCGGCTTCACCGGGCGCGAAAGCCGACTATATTCGACGGAACGCGATGAACGAGGAACTGGTGGAGGTGGGATGGTGGTCTGGCAATGCTGCTTATCCGAAACCGGCTTTCTATTCGTTTACTTATCCGCAGCCCGGGGGGATTGAAAGCGCGAGTGTCAGCCCAGCAAGCGCGCGATGGGAGTCCTCCATGGGCGAGTTCCTTCTGGATTATGAAGATCTGCGCAACTCGAAGGACCCGGACAGCGATCTTCTGGCGTTTTTTGAGTCCACGTATAAGGCTGGCGCTGATCTTGCGGGGTGGGATTCTGGGCTTGTTGGAAGTGGCAGGCCTGAATAGATACTGGCCTGAATTGATTGAGTGATAGGTGGTCTCGGATCGAGGACGAAGGCGAAGTCGGGCAAGGTTGCTTAGTGGTGAACTGGCGGAGTGCTATCCCAGGTCCTCAATGGCAAGGACCTGAGGCACTCGCCTTATCGTGCGTTTGGGGGCGTGAGAGGGAGGTCTCTTAATTCTTGACGAAAGGTGTCCATTGGAGTACAAACTAAAGGTGCATGGGGTTGTCGAATTGCCTTCCTACCTGAAGGAAGCAGAGAAGCTTTTTACTGAGGCCGAGCGTGAGGCGATTGCATGGATGGTGGCTTCCGATCCCGAATGCGGCGAGGTGATTCCGGGGACTGGCGGATTTCGCAAGGTGAGAGTCGCGCGCGCAGGCATGGGAAAGCGCGGCGGGGCGCGGGTGATCTACATCCTGCGAAATGAAAACTATCCGATCTTTCTTACGGACGCATTTGCAAAGAATCAGAAAGAAAATCTGACCGCGAGAGAGCGAAATGAGTTGGCCAAGTTTGCCAGCGCACTCTTTGCCACATATGGGAGGAAACGATGAGCGAAATGTTCGATAGGATGATGAACAGCCTGAAGGAAGTGGAAGCCTTTCTTGCCGGTGATTCCACGGGTTGCCGGGTTCATATTCCCGCGGATATGGATGTGAAGGCGATTCGCGGCAAGCTGAAGATGACTCAGGCGCGGTTTGCCGATACGTTTGGCTTCAGCCTGGATGCGGTGAAGCACTGGGAGGGTGGGCGGCGGACGCCGGAGGCTTCGGCGCGGGCGTTTCTGACTGTGATTTCGAAGAATCCGGCGGCGGTGATTGAGGCGTTGCATCCGGTGAGTGCGGCTAAGGTGGCGCGGAAGAAAAGTGCTAAGAACGCGGCCTGATTGGGCCGGTAGTTATCCCACTCATGCGCGATAAAGCTGCCCATGAGTGGGGCACCAAATTTATGACTGAGCCACCCGCCTACTCACGGGACCAAGAAACCGCATTATCCTTTGGTACAATTTATGTTGTTCTTTCAATTCACACTGCCATACCACTAACACTTTCCAACCCAATTCTCTAAGTGCTTTAAGATTTTCCGAATCCCTCATTTCATTCCGTTTCAGCTTTTGCAACCAAAACTCTTGATTTGTACTCGGGATGAGGCCATTCTTACAGCGATGGGAGTGCCAGAAACAGCCGTGAACAAAGATAACTTTGTGTCGAGCCGGAAAGACCAGGTCAGGTTTTCCGGGCAAATCAGAACGATGCAAACGGAATCGGTAACCGAGGCGATGAACGAGGCTTCTCACCATTAATTCTGGCTTTGTGTCTTTACCACGGATTGCTCGCATGTTCTCGCTGCGATCCATATGCAACTATCCCTTAAATTTCGTGCCAAGCCATTCATAGACTGTGCGCTGCTCTTCAATACCTGCACGGCGAATTTGCGCTAATAACCAAATCGAAGTGGGCTTCATCGTTGTAATATTTTTTGCCCCCTGATTACAGGTCGAACAAAGTGCACGAAGATTAGAAAGCTCATCTTTTCCGTCAAGAGATTTATCAACAATATGTCCAATATGGAGACGAACCTTACGTCCGGTTTCCGGATCGATTTCGCCCGGCGTCAATCCACACATTTGACAGGTAAATCCATTTCGGTCCAAAACCTCAGCCCGTAATCTTGCAGAGATGTTTCTCGAAAATTTTACATTAGGCTTCGACGGTGGAGCCTTTGTTAAAAGGTATTGTCCGGGTTTAAGTTCAGCATTGTCGTGATGAGTGAGAATCGGCCACTTTTCGTCTTCACGCAATTCACGGAGGCGCCGTGCCCATTCGCTTACGGAAGATCCGGCAGCATCTCTAATCTCAATCGAAGTGACTACCCTTCCGATGTTTGCGAGTAGAAACTGACGAATCCGCTCTTTGGAACCAGGCTTACGCATTTACCTGCAACTCCGCATCTTCTTGCCTCATTGCAATCATGTATGACATAAGCTGCTTACCAATAAATCTTGTGTAAGCCGGTGGAATAGATTCGTTGAGCTCGTTCTTCGTCATCCAATCAATGCCCATTGCATCACGAGCCGCCGCTATCGTGCAGTTCCCTCCGCCAGTGACTTGGACGAAATCTACCATGTCGTTGGTTTTGCCATAATGTGCCTTGCGCTTGTCGAACGTATGAACCAATGGGTGCGATCCATGTTTGGGTGTCAGTATCGGAAAGTTCGCCTCGAAAAGCCTGTGACGAATCACTCGAAGGCCCCTGAACATGGTGCCACATAGCACAACGGGATTATGAAGCGGTGCCCCTTCGACGTTCTCTATAACATACGGCAATCCAGAACGCACCAGTATTTCACGCACAGGCTCAACCAAACGCGGCCACGCGTCCGCATTACGATTCCGCTTCGCGAGGTCGGAATACGACTGACACGGCGGCGACGCATGAACAGCATCAAAGGTGCTTATAAACTTGGGGTCGAGCGCGAGAGCGTCAGTCTGAATAAATGCAAAAGGATAATTTGGCTGCGGGTTTATATCGACCCCGACAACGTCAAAACCCGCACGAACATAGCCTGCCCCAGCTCCGCCAGCACAGCAGAAAAGGTCTAGCAGCCTTGGCTTTCTTCCGAATGCTGCGAAGACATCAACATCAATTCTCTTCTTTTCAGTGTGCTTCAACTTTCCGGCAATCACTGTCAGTGTCTTCTTGTTTTCAGCCATTGAATAACCTCTTCTTCCCTTTATATTCGCTAAGCCCCTATGGAAAAACAGACATTATCTTTAAATGCGAATCAAGGGTGCCAAGAGTGGAAATTAGGTAGGTATCTGAACTTCCTCATTCCCCGTTTGGCAAACACAACGGCCACCCCGGAGGGTGGCCGTTGTGGCTTGCGGAACTGAAAGCGGAGTTACTCGCTCTTCTTCCAGTTGATCAAGTCGCCCAGGGTGGTGGTGGAGCTGGAGACGGGGGCCTTGTGGGCGCTCTCCTTGTAGCTCTCTACGGCCTGGCGGCTGGCTTCGTGGCCGATGGAACGCAGGCTGAGGCCTACCTTCTTTTCTTCCACGTTGATCTTGATGATCTTGAACTCGTGCTCATCACCTTGATCCATCTTGGCCGGGGTGCCGTGGTCATCGACAGCTTCCGAGACGTGGCAGAGGCCTTCGACTCCGTCCGCGATTTCAACGAATGCGCCGAACTGCGCGGTGCGGAGCACCTTGCCGTGGACGATATCGCCGACGCGGTGGGTGGCGAAGAAGCTCTCCCATACATCGGGCTGGAGCTGCTTGATGCCGAGGGAGAGGCGGCGGTTCTGCGGCTCGACGCCGAGAACGACTGCCTTGACCTTTTCACCCTTCTTGACGACTTCAGACGGATGCTTGACGCGCTTGGTCCAGCTCAGGTTCGAGACATGGACGAGACCGTCGATGCCGTCTTCGATCTCAATGAAGGCGCCGAAGTCGGTGAGGTTGCGAACGCGACCTTCGACGATGGTGCCTGCCGGATAACGCTCGGTGAGGTGCTCCCAGGGATTCTCGAGGAGCTGCTTCATGCCGAGTGAGATGCGGCGGTCGCTGGGGTTGACGGCGAGGACGACAGTTTCGACTTCGTCGCCGGCCTTGACCAGCTTGGAGGGGTGCTTGAGGCGCTTGGACCAGGTCATCTCAGAGAGATGAACGAGGCCTTCAATGCCCTGCTCGAGCTCGACGAACGCACCGTAGTCAGTGACCGAGAGAACGCGGCCGCGGACGTGGGCGCCGACGGGGTAACGCTCGGTGGCATCGAGCCACGGATCAGGCGTGAGCTGCTTGAAGCCGAGCGAGACGCGCTGCTTGTCTTTGTCAAACTTGAGGACCTTGACCTGAATCTCGTCGCCGACGTTGACGAGATCGCGGGGGTGGGTGAGGCGACCCCAGCTCATGTCGGTGATGTGGAGCAGGCCGTCAATGCCGCCGAGGTCGACGAACGCGCCGTAGTCGGTGAGGTTCTTGACGGTGCCGGTGAGGATGGCGCCCTCATCGAGGTGCTCGAGAGTGAGCGAACGCTTGGCGGTCACTTCTTCTTCGAGGATCTCTTTGCGGGAGACGACGACGTTGCCGCGCTTCTTGTTGAGCTTGATGACGCGGACTTCGATCTGCTGGCCGAGATAGCCGTCGAGGTTGCGGACGGGACGAATCTCGAGCTGCGAACCGGGGAGGAATGCCTTGATGCCGATATCGACAGTGAGACCACCCTTGACGCGGCTGACGACAGTGCCGATGACCGGCGTCTTGTCGTTGGCTGCCTTCTCGATGGAATCCCACACGCGGAGGCGCTGCGCCTTCTCGTAACTGACGAGATAGCCACCTTCCGGCTCCTCGCGCTCGATGACCACGTCGATGACATCGCCGGCCTTGAACTTGACTGCGCCGGTGTGATCGGTGACCTGCTCGAGCGGCACGAGGCCCTCTGACTTGAGGCCCACGTCTACCACGAGATGCTTTTCCGTCTGCTTGATTACGGTGCCGGAAACTACTTTGTCACCATAAGCTTCGACAGCGGCGGCTTCAGCAGCCTGCTCGCGCTCAAAGGCTTCCAGAGCCGCGGAGAAGTCATCCATGGATTCCATGTGTTCTTCTTCGGCAGCGGCTTCAGGTTCCGCGGCAACGTGCGCTTCAACGGCGGGCGCAACGGGGGCCGGCTCAGGCTGGGATTCCACTTCCGGAGCCTTCACTTCTTCAACTTGAGGAGTGTGGGCTACGGGTTGATGTGTGGCATCGGCGTCCAGCGCGGGAGTGGCGATTGATTCAAGCTCAGGTGTGGACGTGGATTCGTGGGACGGCTGTTCCAGCTCCGTCTCAGGCTCAAGGACAGGGGTTTCGAGTTCGGTGTTCAGGGTTATGCTCTCGGTTTCGGGATTGAGGACGTTTGCCATCACTGCTGCTCCAGGATTTACGCGCCGGCGTGAGCCAGCTTTTACTTCCTGCTATCGCGCGGCCTTCCACCGGAATTCCCGCATGGCGTAGTCCTTGTCATGGGCGGTGATCCGGGGCACCGGTCGAAAGTCTCATTGTTATAAGACTGCGAGCGGCTCGTTTCCGTGAGGGGGGTTCCGGCTTGTTTGCGCCCTTTTCGGGGCGTTCCCTGCCGGTTTCCGCGCAGGAAGCTACATTTCTAAGTGTAGCTTTATGGGAACCGCGAGTCAATTCGGAACGACCGCGAAAGATAGAGCGGCGGAAGAGGCGGGAATAACGGGGAAATTCCCACGAAATGCAGGGGATTGAAGGATCTACGAGGGGATGGCCGGGCGCGGGCAGAAAAGAAAATCCTGTAAAACGTGAAGACAGTCGGGCGCGAGGCTTGCCTATACTACGGAAGCGATGGACATTCTGTGGACTCCCTGGCGGTATAGCTACATTACGGGCGCGACCAGTTCCGATAAGGACAAGGTGACGAAGCCGGGCGTGCCGGCGAAGCTGACGGCGTGGCCCGGTGATAAGGGTTGCGTCTTTTGCAATCTGCTGGCTGCTGTGGACTATGCGATTGAGCATGGGATGGATCGGGATGAGGCCGAGGCTGCTGGTGGGATTGTGTTTCGCGGAGAGCATTGCTTTGTGTGCCTTAACGCGTTCCCGTATAGCTCAGGGCATGTGATGGTGATGCCCTATGAGCATCTGAACCGGCTTGCCGCAATGCCGGTGGAGGCAGCGCATGAACTGGTGGAGATGGCGCAGCGGACGGAGCGGGTGCTGGAGGCGGTGTATCGGCCGCAGGGATTGAATTTCGGGCTGAACCTGGGCGAGGCAGCGGGTGCAGGAGTGGCCGGACATCTCCATCTGCACGCGCTGCCGCGCTGGGTGGGCGATACGAACTTCATGACGGTGACCGGCGAGACGCGGGTGATTCCGGAATCGCTGGAGATTACCTGGAAGCGGATGCGGGAAGGATTTGCCGCGGTTTAGGCGGCAACTGCTGCTTCCTGCGAGCTGAAGGAAATCATCTTCTGTGCGAGCGCCACCATGGAGTTGGCTGTCTTCTCCTGACGAACTGCTTGTGAGCCTGTCACAAGAGCCATACCGAAGAGGAACAACTCTGTATCGCCCATGATGTCGTTGAAGCGGTGAGGCCACCAGTGCGGATACCTGGGGCAGAGCTCATCGAATTCGTCGAGGATGCTGGAGACTTCTCCTTCTGCGCGGCGGGTGACTTCGCCACCAAGCAGGTGGCCGATGCGATCGAGCGAGACGATCTGGCCGACGACCGCGTGGACGTGCGCAGAAAATTGCGCGAGATGCGGCGGCAGCGGCTGCGGGTTGATCTCGGCGCTTTCTGCAGCGGAGACGGAGTGCAGCGGTTTGAGGAACTGCGTTGCGTAAAAGAAAGGGTCGCCGCCGTAATGCGGTGTATCCCAAAGGGATGGGTTCCGTTTTGCGAAGATGCCGGCGATGATTGACGCAGTGAGTTTGGCAGATATCTGGAAGTCATTCATGATTTTCTCCTTGGTCCTTCGTTCGTATTGGTTGCGCTTCGGATAGCGGATGAAATCACTTGCTGCCAACATAGTGTTGCTCAAGAAAATTTCCGTAGTAGATTTGCGACAAAATCGCAAGCGCGCTATTGTTAGCGCATTGCAGACCGGGTTGCTCTGAGTTGCGCTCCTCCCGGCCGTGATCGTGAGGGCGCTATGCATTTACTGCACTCTGCTCCGGCTTCTCAAGCGCTTCGCGGATTTGTGCGCGCCTATGCTCAGCGCGTCGTGGTGCCTGGCGAAGATGAAAATCCTATTCAACCGGTCACCTGTTCGCTCGAATCGATTCTTCATTTTGAGTTTGACGAGCCGGTGGGCATTGATTACGGGAACGGGATTATGGGCAGCGCTTATCGCATTGCGATTGTGGGCCCGCACACACGCCATGGAATTCATCTGCATCTGAATCGACGTATTGACGCATTTGCGATCTTCTTTCAGCCGCTGGGGCTTTGGCAGTTGTTTCGCATTCCGCCGGGAGAGTTTCCGGATCGCTGGTATCACGGCGAGGATTTGTTTGGCTGCGCGGTGGAGGAGCTTTATGAGCAGCTGGCCGCGTGCGGTTCATTTCCTATGCGTGTGAGAGCGGCGGAGCGGTTTCTGCTGCGCCGCGCCTCTGCGGCGGCGGGACAGACTGCGATTCAACAGTGCGCGACCCATCTGTTTCGTACGGGCGGGGCCACCGGCATTGGCGAGGCGGCGCATCAGTGCGGCATGAGCCTTCGGCATTTTGAGCGGAGGTTTACTGCGGAGATTGGGATTGCACCGAAGCTGTTTTCGCGCATTTCGCGGTTCCAGATGGCGCTGGACGCGCGGCTCCGCATGCCCGATGAGAGCTGGCTGGCGATTGCACATCGCTTTGGCTATCACGACCAGATGCATATGATTCGTGACTTTGTGAGCCTGGGCGGAGCTTCACCGAATCGGCTGCTGGCTCAGATTGGGGATATGCGGCCGGCGGCCCTGACTGCGCTGGGGCGCGAGACGGATGTGGTGCAGGCTTGAATATAGACTTCTGCGAGAAAGAGCAGTTCCTGGCGCATGGTGGGGAAGTGTTTTTCCGGTGCGGGGGATTCGAGAAGCTTGCGGCTGACGCCGTTCATCATGCTTTGCAGCATGGAGGCGATCAGTTCGGGCTCCTTTGTCAGCGGTTCGGGCGCGGTTTCAAGGAGGAGAACGATCTCCTTGAGGGCGCGGCGGGTGGTTTGCTGCGCGATTCTCCATCCGTCTACGTCGGAGCTGATGGAATAGAGGGCTGCGCTGATTTTTGGGTCGCGCATCTTGGCGGCGAAGAAGGCGTCAATGAGGACTGCGACCATCTTTGCGATGGGTTTTCCTCGTTGCTGGGCGCAGACCTGCTGGATGGTTTCTGCGATTTCATCCATGTGGCGGCGCAAGGTGGCTTGCAGGAGCGAGCTTTTGTTGGGGAAGTATTGGTAGAGGGTTCCGACGGAGACGCCGGCGCGATCTGCCACGCGCGTGGTGGTGAGGCGCTCCTTGCCTTCGCGGAGCAAAACCTGAATGGTGGCTTCCAGAATGGCTTCTACCGTGGCGGAAGAGCGCTGCTGGAGGGGCGATTTACGCGGGGTTAGCGAGGGTGCGGCGAGGCTGGGCAAATGCGAACTCCAAAACTGAAGTTTCCTTCATCTAAGGGATTGTACGCGGAATGACTCTAGAAAATTCCGTGTTTATCGAGGAGAAATATAGAATGGCTACGAATTTGAGCACAGAAAAGCTGGGTGGGACGTTTACGTTTCCGGGAACAGAGCTGACGGTGCATCGCATGGGTTATGGCGCGATGCAGCTTGCAGGACGCGATGGCCGGAAGATGGTGTGGGGCGAGCCGAAGGATGTGCCGGGTGCGGTGGCTGTTTTGCGCGAGGCGGTGGAAGCGGGTGTGGATCATATCGACACGAGCGATTTTTATGGGCCGCATGTGACGAACCAGATCATCAAGCAGGCGCTGCACCCGTATCCGGAAAACATGGTGATTGTGACCAAGGTGGGCGCAAAGCGCGATGCCAATGGCGGATGGCCTCATGCGCGGACGGCGCAGGATGTGACGGATGCCGTGCATGACAACCTGCGCAACCTGGGGCTGGATGCGCTGGATGTGGTGAATCTGCGACTGGGTGGGTTGACGGGGCCCGATGATCATCCCTTTGAAGAGCCGCTGACGGCGCTGGTGAAGCTGAAGGAGCAGGGCAAGATCAAGCACATTGGCATGAGCACGGTGAGTGCGGCGCAGGTGGCTGAGGCGCAGAAGATTACTCCGATTGTGTGCGTGCAGAACTTCTACAACCTGGCGCAGCGCGGGGATGATGCGTTTGTGGATGCGCTTGCGGCGCAGGGCATTGCGTATGTGCCTTACTTTCCGCTGGGCGGATTTTCGCCGCTGCAGTCGCACGAGCTGAATGAGGTTGCGGCGGGGCTTGGTGCGACGCCGATGCAGGTGGCGCTGGCGTGGCTGTTGCATCGCTCGCCGAATATGCTGCTGATTCCGGGGACTTCTTCAGTGGGGCATCTGCGCGAGAACCTGAAGGCTGCGGAGCTGAAGCTTTCGGCGGAGACGCTGGCGAAGCTGGATTCTATTGGCTGACGCGTTGTGCGGATGGTTGTGTATGATTCCTCCACTGATTTTGTTCTGGAGGCTGGACACAATGAAACGCATTTTTCTTCTTTTTTCGGTGTGCGCGGTTCTGTTTACTACAGTTGCCGCGCGCGCTGGCTTTGCCGCGACGCATAACAGCGCTGCAGATATTACAGGCACGTGGATTGGCGAAATTGCAACTCCGGATGGCAACAGCTTTTCACTGACCTACACCTTCAAGGTGGACGGCGCGAAGCTGACGGGAAGCGTGCAGGGACCGCAGGGCGATCCACTGAACATGGACAACGGCAAGGTGGATGGCGATAAGTTCAGCTTTGATGTGAGCTTTAACGGACTGACGATCAACAACGAAGGCACTGTGAATGCGGATGACACGATCAAGCTGAGCACGAAGGCTAGTGATGGTAGCTTTCCGCCGGGCGAAGTGACGCTGAAGCGGGTGAAGGCGGATGCGCCGGCGGCTAAGCCGGCGATGTAGCTAATCCTGCTTAGCGGATTCGTCGGCACTGGCGGCTAGGGCGAGTGATGGCTCGTCTGCTTCGGCTGAGTCGAGGAGATTTTTTGGGAGCGATTTGGTGGTGCGGATACCTAGCTTCCTGAGCATCTCTACCTGGCGGACGAGATTGCCGGGACCTTCGGAGAGTTTCTTGATGGCGTTTGCGTAGCTTTGATCGGCGGCGCGGATGCCTTTGCCGATGGACTCCATGTCGGAGACGAAGCCTACGAATTTCTCGTAGAGCGCTGTGCCTCGATCCATTACATCCTGCACACTCTTTGCCTGGAGTTCCTGCTGCCAGAGCACATGAACGATGCGGATGACGTAGAGCAGCGTGGTGGGGCCGACGAGGAGTATGCCCTGGCGGTATGCGTCGGACCAGAGATTCTCATCGTTCTGAAGCGCGAGCAGGAAGGCCGGCTCGATGGGAATGAACATCACTACAAAGTCGGGCGATTCGACGCCGGCGAGGCGATGGTAACCGGCTTTGCCGAGGCCTGTGATGTGGCCGCGCACGCTGGCGAGATGTTGCTTGAGCGATGCGGTGCGGATGAGGTCGTCTGTTGCGCTGACGCAGTCAGTGTATGCGGTGAGCGAGACTTTCGAGTCAATGACGAGATGGCGGCCGCCGGGGAGGTACACAATGACATCGGTGCGCACGGTGCGGGCGCGGTCGCCGTTTTCCTGGTCGGCGGATGAGAAGGATTGCTGGAAGCTGTATTGCTCGCCTTCGCGCAGGCCGGCCTTGTCGAGCAGATCGCGAAGGATGAATTCGCCCCAGTCGCCCTGTGTTTTTGCGGAGCCGCGCAGGGCTGTGGTGAGGTTTTTGGCTTCTTCAGCGAGTTGCAAATTGAGCGTGCTGAGCGAACCGATGAGGGTTTCGAGTTTGGTGACGCCGGTGTTGGAATCCTTTTGCGACTCTTCTACTTTTTTCCGGAATTCTTCGATTTGAGTTTTGAGGGGCGTGAGGAGATTGCCGAGGTCTTTCTGGCTTGCGTCAGCGAAGGTCTTCGATTTCTCATCGAGGATTTTTCCGGCGAGTGCTTCGAATTGATTGGCTAGTGCGGTTTTGGCAGTTTCGAGCAGCGCGATCTTTTCCGCCATGTTTTTCTGCTCGTTTGCGAGAGATGTTTCGAGCTCGCGGATGCGGGCGGCGGATTGCTTTTCGGTTGCGGTGTGGGACTGCAGATCCAACTGCATCGCGTTGCGCTCGCGGCGGAGTGTGTCGAGAGTCTTCTGGCGCTCCTCTGCTGTCGCTTCAAATCGAGCGCGTTCGGCGACGGCTGTCTGTGCCCTTCCCTGCGTCTCGGCGAGTTGCGCCTTCAAGGACTCGGCATCGAGGGCCAGCTTCTGATTCAAGGCCTCCAACGGCGCTTTTTCGTTTTTTGCCGAGGCATTTCTCAGCAAGAAGCCGAGAGCAATGCCTACCAGCGCCGAGATAACCGCGATGAGTGCCTGCATGATTTCCTCTTCGCCTAATGTACGCCTTTGGGCTGTGAAAATTCCGGACGGAATTCAGTTATCCCACCCTTTTCGCAAAAGCGCGAAAAGGATGGGCACCCGCGGGGTGTTGCAGACTGAGATATACCGGTGGTGTTGCCGCCTTTACACACACGGAATTGGCCCGTTAGACTTGGAGTTTCGGGGCTGGCCCCGGATCAGGGGCGAATTTTTATACGCCCCGGTTGTAAACTCCGCCACAGTAACGTTATTGTAGGCAGGCGAGAGTAGATTTTTATCCCCGGGCGATTACCGGATTTTCAACAGATTCAACGAGGAGAAGCACGCATGGCCGTCGAAGAAAAAGTAAAACAGATCATTGTTGAGCAACTGCAGGTGGATGAGGCGGAAGTGACGCCCGGCGCCAGCTTTCAGGAAGACCTTGGCGCGGATTCGCTCGACGTGGTTGAGCTTGTGATGCAGTTCGAAGAGGCCTTCGACCTGGAGATTCCGGACGAGGACGCCGAGAAGATCAAGACGGTCAAGGACGCGATCGACTACATTGAGAAGCACGAAAAGACAGCGAAAGGCAAGTAATCGGTGACCCGTAGAGTCGTCATTACCGGCCTTGGGCTGGTTTGCGGTGTCGGTAACACCGCACTCGAAGTGTGGCAGGGGTTGATTGCGGGAAGGAGCGGCGTTGGCCCGATTCAGGGCTTTGACACGACCGGCTTTCCAGTCACCTTTGCCGCCGAGGTCCGGAACTTCGATCCGCTCAATTTCGTGGACAAGAAGGAATCGCGCAAGATGGGGCGATTCACGCATCTTGCCTTTGCCGCGACGGCCGAGGCAATGGAGCAGTCTGGCCTCAAAATTACTCCGGAGAACGCGGAGCGCGTGGGCGTGTTTATCGGCTCGGGTATTGGCGGCTTTGAGATCATTGAACGCGAACACTCCAACCTGCTGAATGGCGGCCCGCGCAAGCTATCGCCCTTCTTCATTCCCGCTGCAATCGTCAATATGGCAGCGGGGTTCATTTCCATTCGCTATGGCGCGCAGGGGCCGATTTCGGCTACGGCGACGGCATGCGCGACTTCAGCAAACTCGATTGGCGACTCGGTACGGATGATTCTCCATGGCGATGCGGATGCAATGATCGCCGGAGGATCGGAGGCAGCTGTCACGCCTCTATCGGTGGGCGGATTTGCTTCCATGCGAGCGCTTTCCACGCGCAATGACGAGCCTACGAAGGCCAGCCGGCCGTTCGACAAAGACCGCGATGGCTTTGTGATTGGCGAAGGCGCGGGCATGGTGGTTCTGGAAGAGCTGGAGTTTGCGAAGAAGCGCGGCGCGAAGATTCTGGCCGAAGTGATTGGCTACGGCATGAGCGCGGATGCTTTTCACATGACTTCGATTGCACCGGAAGGCGCGGGCGCGCAGCGTTCCATGCGGGCGGCGCTGAGAGATGCCGGAATTTCGCCGGAGGAAGTGGGCTACGTGAATGCGCATGCGACTTCGACTCCGGCAGGCGACGGAAATGAATCGAAGGCGATTGAGCTGGTATTTGGCGAACATGCGCTTTCAAAGAAGCTGAAGGTGAGCGGTACGAAGTCCATGACGGGCCACCTGCTGGGCGGCGCGGGCGGACTGGAGGCCGGCATTACGGTGCTGGCGCTGCAAAACCAGATGCTTCCTCCGACGATCAACCTGGAGAATGTGGATCCGGAATGCGTGCTGGATTATGTGCCGAATGTGGCTGTTCCGCACAGCTTTGATATTGCGCTGTCGAATTCGTTTGGATTTGGCGGAATCAATGCGACGCTGATTATGCGGCGGTGGACGGAGTAAGGCAGGTTAGTGGTTAGTGAATAGTGGATAGTGATTAGTGGATAGAAGAACAACGGCGCGCATCTTGCGATGCGCGCCGTTTTGTTTGTGCGAGAGGTTTAGCCACGCACGGCGGCAATTCCTACGCCAATGAGCACGAAGAGAATCCACCAGCCGAAGACTGCGATGTAGCCTGATCCCCTTTTGGTTCCGGCGACGATTGCGGTTCCGATTGCCAGCAGCACCAGGAACCAGATGGTGATGACATCCAGGGACGAAAGCAGCGCGTAGATTGCTTTGTTCGTCTCCAGAGGACTGAGGAACGACGCGATATTGGTGGGTGCGTAATTCTTGAGGTTGAAGGATTCAGGCGTTGGGCTGACAAAGATGACGATGATTCCCAGCAGGGCTTTCAGCACTGAAGGCAGGCTTGCATACATCCACGTGCAGAAGATGCTTCCGTAAGTGGCTTTGCCGCCGAAGCCGAAGTTGATTGTGCCCCAGAGTCCGAGAGAAAGCAGGGCTACGACGGCCAACACGAGAAGCGGGCTGGCAATGAAGATGCCTTCCGTTGTGTAGAGGGAGATCTTCATGATCATTGCGCGCCGGTCTGGCGGAGCGTCGGCTATCTGCTGCTCCTGCTTCGGATCGAGATGAATCTGGTTTTCGACCGCCTGCTGCATGCCTACTTTGAAATAGACAGCGGCAAAGAACATATAGCCAACAATCACGGCAATCAGAAACGGCATCCACCAGCTGCGATGGCCTGCCTTGATGTCATTGAAGGTTTTGGATGGCGCGGTGAAGGTGTAGATCACGCGCTGAATCTGTGAAAGACCAGGCTCGGGAATTGGCTCAGAGACAGGCTGCACTATGGGATCGCTCATCGGGTATGCCTCGCAAAAGAATGCAATATCTACTTGTGCGCGATTGTATCGCGAAAGAAGGAACGGCGCGATAGGTTCGCGCCGTTGGATGAAGTGCTCTCGAAAGGGTTATTGCGAATCGTCTGCAGGGGATGCCTGCACGGTCAGCCGAGGGTGGGATTTTCCAGTGGCCAGAACAGGTGAGACCGGGACCAACGGCGGGGCATAGGATTTGTAGACGGTGATGTGGAAACAGGCCTGGCGAAACTCTTCTTCGACATCAATCTTGCCTTCGACCTGGAGAGGAAGAAGGTAATTCCGCATCCAGGCAAGCTCGGCGCGGGTCATGACGTTTTTGCCGATGTCGATGGTGGCGCCGGTGAGATGCGGGCTGACGACATCGCCCTCGGCCTGCGTTGCGTTGCCGTTCACGTGCATCAACTGCTTCTGGTAGTCCACGGTGCGGACGGCCGACGTGACCTGGATGGGGCCGCCAAAGCGCTGCGCATGGGCCCGGGATATATCTAACAGAAAAATCGCTGTCCAGGGGCGAACGTAGCGATGCGTCTCAGCCAGGTTTGTGTTGATGCTGAGTGCGGCTGAGACCGGGACAGGCACCAGCAGCTTGTGGGCGATGCGGTCCTGGAGATCCTCTTCATCGAGGATGCGTTCGAGGCCATCCAATTCCGTCTTCTCATTCTGGCGCGCGAGGGATTCAAAGGACCCCTTGAGCGGCGCGGGCATGGCTACGACCCTGCTGGAAGGAACGCGATGCGACGAGGGCAGCGTCATATTTTCCGTGCTGAGGGAAGCGATTTCTACATGCGGGTCGGGAGTGGATTCTGTTTCAGGCTGCGGCACGAGCTCACGTCGAAATCGCCGGCGTACGGCGGGAATATAACGTGGCTGAGGCGAGCTGTGCTGCGTGTGCTCGGAGCGCGCGCCGGGGGATTCGCGTGTGGTGCGGCCTGTGGCCCGCGAGGCTGTTGAACGGGCTGCTGTGCGGCTTTGCGTACCACTGGCAGCGGTGTTACGCGCAGGGACGTGACGGCCTGAGCGCGATGTTGAAGACATGCTGCTTGTGGTGCGCGGCTTGGCGGCTGTAGACCTGGTGCTGGATTTTGCGGAGACAGCGTGAGGCTGCTTGCGTGAGGGTGCAAGCGAAGGCGCACGCTTATGTGCCCGCGTTACGGGCGTGGCAAGCGCGGAGGCCGCGGCAAAAATCACAATCGCAAAAATGGAGCACACATTCTTAAACTTCATAGAAGTGTGCGGAGAGTCCCAGAGCATTTTTAGTGTATGCCACATGCGCGATGTATGAGAGTGTCTATCTGGATGCGGCTATGTCCGATAAGAATTGAGCCGGAGTTGTACGACTTACATTTCTTAATGTTGGACGCTACAGCCAGAGTTCCGTGAGTTTGTGTAGAATTTCGCTGCACTTAAACGTTTGACTTGAACCTCTCCTGAAGGCTGCCAGATGACCCTTACGAAACGCTGGACGTGGATCTTTGTTGCCCTGCTGGTTATTTTGCAGGTGGCGCAGTTTGCTTATATCGTGCACCGCGAGTCACTGACATGGGATGAAGACGACCACATGTTTGCCGGCTACGAGATGTGGAAGGCCGGCGATTATGGGCTGAATCCTGAGCATCCGCCGCTGGTGAAGCAGCTGGCTACGCTGCCGCTGCTGGGCGAGAAGATGTGGGTGCCTACGGTGCGGCAGGATCGCGACTTCAAAATTGAGGCATACCAGGACGGCCGCGAGTGGCTTGCGCGCAATGATGGCGCGGGGCAACGGCTGGTCTTTCGCATGAGGATGGCGGCGGGACTGCTGGCGATTGCGCTGTCACTGGTGGTGTTTTTTGTGGCGCGGGGCTGGTTTGGTACGGGCGCTGCACTGATTGCGCTGGTGCTGGTGGATTTTGATCCGAATATTCTTGGACACTCGGCACTGGTGACGACCGATGTGGGCGTGACTCTGTTTTTCCTGCTGAGCGTGTATGCGTTTTACCGGTATGTGAAGCAGCCTTCCTTATGGCGGCTGGCATTTGCCGGGATTGCTGCGGGATTACTGCTGGCTACGAAACATTCCGGCATTTTGCTGGCGCCGATGCTGGTGTTGCTGATTGCGTATGAGGTTCTGGTGGCTGCCAAAGGCACGCGTGGACGAGTGATGCTGCGGCTCGCGGGAGCGTTTACTGCTGTTGTTGTGATTGGCGTGGTGGTGCTGTGGGCGTTTTATGGCTTCCGTTATGCGGCACGACCGGCGGGGATGGCGCTGACTACGCCGCTGGCCGAGTACGTGAAGCCACTGGGTCATGTCAGCCAGGCCGGGGTGATGACGATTGCGCATCTGCACCTGCTGCCGGAAAGCTACCTGATGGGCCTGGTGGATGTGAAGCGCATGGCGGAGTTCTATCCGACATACATTCTGGGCCACCAGATTCCGCATGGCGTGTGGTGGTACTTCCCTATTGTGATCACCATGAAAACGACGCTTGGGCTGATGGGGCTTGTGCTGCTGAGCTTCTTCGCGATTCTGACTCGCAAGCTGAACAAGGCGCGCGAAGTGACTTACATTTTGATTCCATGGGTTGTGTACCTGGCGGTGGCTATTCTTTCCGGCATGAACATTGGGTCACGACATATTCTTCCGCTATATGCGCTGGCGGCGATACTTTCGGGCGCGGGCGTGATGGCGTTGAGCGCTAACAGCAAGGTTTGGGCGTGGGTGTGCGGCGTGTTGATTGTGGCGCATGTAGTGTCGGCGCTGACTGTGTTTCCGAACGATATTGCGTATGCGAATGAGGCGTGGGGCGGGCCAGATAACCTGCACAATCTGCTGAGCGATGCGAATGTCGATTGGGCACAACAGTTGATCTCGGTGAAGAAGTGGCAGGATGCGCATCCGAATGAGGAGTGCTGGTTTGCTTACTTTGCGTATCCTGAGGTGGATACGGCCACGTATGGGATTCGCTGCCATCATTTGCCGACGACGGACACGATATGGCAGGGCACATATGCGTGGGGCGGGCCCGATGCTACGCCTGCGACGATCAACGGCACGATACTACTGAGCGCGGGCGACCTGAGCGGTTGCGAGTGGCCTACTGGAGATGTCAATCCCTATAAGAGCTTCCAGAGTATGAAGCCGCAGGAGGCCATCGATCATGCGGTGTTCGTGTATCGCGGAACGTTTGATATGAGGCCGGCAGCGGCGCTGAGCAAGGCGGAGCTTGCGATTCTGGCTATGGAGGCGGGCAAGATGCCGGAGGCTCTGGCGTTGGCGCGTGAAGGCGTGGCGATGGATGCGACTTCGATTGAGGCGCAGACTGTGCTTGGCAATGCGGCGAGTGCGAACGGGCAGAAGGATGAGGCGCGTGCGGCCTGGAGTGCTGCGCTGAATGAGGCGAAGAAGCTGGAGCCGGATGCGCAGCCTGGTTATGTGCCGGGGTTGGAGGCTAAGCTGGGGAAGCTGTGAAAGGATTTCTCATGGAAGAATCGGATTTTGACTATACCTATGTACCTGAGCACTTGGCCGATAGAGTCAAAAATTGAAGAAATCTCTCTATCGGCGAACGATTTGCGCTTACATCCGAATTGAGCGAAGCGGCGTGGGCAAAAATCGGTGTCGTACGCGACCCGAGCAAGCCTGCAAATCGGGACATCGTCATTCGACGAGCAAAGGACTATAGCTAAGACGCCATAAGCCATGAAAGTTTGCAAAGACAAATCGGCGTTTGAGTGGATCGAGAACCTACCTGCTTTATAAAACAGAAAGGGCACCTCGATTGAGGTGCCCTTTCTGTATACGAGTTTTCTACTGCAGCAGGGTTCCTTGTTCTTCATCCTTGCCGGTTACTTCTTCGGGCGGGATGATGACTGCGGCGGCTACCTTGTCTTCTGCATCGAGGTTGAGCAAGCGAACGCCTTGCGTGGCGCGGCCTGCTGCGCGGACCGTCTTGGTATCGAGGCGGATGATCTTACCCCACTGGCTGATGACCATCAGCTCACTGGTTTCGTTCACCAGCAAGATGGAGGTTGTCTTGCCGACCTTGGATGTGGCCTTGAGATTGGTCACACCCTGCCCGCCACGAGCCGTGATGCGGTATTCGTCCACCTCTGTGCGCTTGCCGAAGCCGTTTTCAGTGACGGTAAGAATGAGCTGCTGGGTTACGCAGAGCTTGTCATCCAGGTTGCGGATGGCATCCCATGCTTTATCGCGATCTTTCTCTGCAGCGCTGACGACAGAAGCATCGACGAGCTTATTTCTGTAGTCTTCGCGGGCCTTGACGAGCGCATTCTCGGCATCTGCATACGCTTTGCGAAGAGCAGCAAGCTTGTCGGTAAGACCGAGGCGAGCTGCGCATTCATCCCGCTCGGCATCGCGCGCGGCGTCGGAGTTGGTGATGGCAGCACCGATGACGTAATCGCCCTTTTTGAGCGAGATGCCGCGGTTGCCGGCGGCGTTGCGACCCATGGGACGCAGGCCGATGCCGCTGCGGTCGGGGTCGTACTCTTCTTCAAAGCGGATGGCCATGCCGTCGCGCGTGGCGAGGAAGATTGTCTGTTTGCCGTTGGTCAGATAGGCGGCTACCAGATCATCGTCCTTGTCGATGGCGATGGCGATGATGCCGCGCGCCATGACGTTCGAGAAATCCTTGAGCGGCGTTTTCTTGACGGTGCCTTGCTGCGTGGCGAAGAAGATGTACTTGCCTTCTTCTTCAAGATCGCGCACGGGAAGAATGGCACGGACGGTTTCGCCCGGCTGCAGGCTGAGCAGGCTGGCCATGCTCTTGCCCTTGCCCGCGGCGCCTACGTCGGGGACTTCATAGACCTTGAGCCAGTAAACGCGACCCGTGTTGGTAAAGCACAGGAGATAGGAATGCGTGGAGTCCACGATGAGCTGCGCGACGAAATCTTCTTCGCGCGTCTTCATGCCCATGCGGCCTGTACCGCCGCGCCGCTGCTGCCGATAGGTGCTGATGGGCGTGCGCTTGAGGTAACCCTGATGGCTGACGGTTACTGCGACCTGCTCATCTGCGATCAGATCTTCAAGCTGTAGTTCAGCGGACTCGTCGACGATCTGCGTGCGGCGCTTGTCGCCGTACTTGTCGCGGACCTCTTCGAGCTCCTTGATGATGACAGAGCGGAGCTTCTTGTCGCTGGCGAGAATGGATTCGTACTCGGCGATTTTCTTGCGTATCTCGGAAAGCTCGTTGAGGATTTCATCGACTGAGAGCTGAGTGAGGCGATAGAGCTGCAGTTCCAGAATCGCATCGACCTGACGAAGCGTAAGCCCCTTCTCTTCCTGCGGAAGAAGGTCACGACTGAGGTTGATGACAATGTCTTTCCCTTTGCCCCATGCGTAGAGATTTTCGCGGGCCTCGGCGCGGGAGCCTGATCCGCGGATGAGCTTGATGACGGTGTCGAGATTGTCGAGCGCAATCTTGTAGCCTTCCAGGATGTGCTCGCGTTCGCGCGCCTTGCGGAGCAGGTAGACGGTGCGGCGCTGCACCACTTCGACGCGATGGTCGATAAAGGCGCGAATCGCCTGGTCGAGCGGGAGCTCCTTGGGCTGGCCGTGCAGGACGGCCAGGAAGATCATGGAGAAGCTCTCCTGCATCTGTGTGTGCTTGTAGAGCTGATTCAGTACGATCTCAGGCTGTGCGCCGCGCTTGAGCTCAATGACAATGCGCATGCCGTCACGATCGCTCTCGTCGCGTGGCTCTACGATGTCGCTGATGATGTCTTCCTTGATCAGGTCGGCGATGCGCTCGATGAGCTTCGACTTGTTTACCTGGTAAGGAATTTCGCTGACGATGATGGCCTGCTTGTCGCGGGTGAGGTTCTCCGTGGCAACCTTGGCGCGCATCATAAAGCGGCCGCGGCCTGTGCGATACGCCTGCGCGATACCGCCGCGCCCGTAGACGAATCCGCCTGTGGGAAAATCAGGCCCCTGCACATGCGCGAGCACTTCTGCCAGGCCGGCCTTGGGATTCTTTACAAGATCAATGGTGGCGTTGACGATCTCAGTGAGATTATGCGGCGGAATGTTGGTGGCCATGCCGACAGCAATGCCGCTGGAGCCGTTGACGATGAGATTGGGAATACGCGAGGGCAGGACGGAAGGCTCAAACGTGGACTCGTCATAGTTCGGCACCATGTCCACGGTTTCCATCTCGATGTCGGCGAGCAATTCACCGGCGATGCGCTGCATGCGGCACTCGGTGTAACGCATGGCGGCGGGTGGATCGCCGTCCACGGAGCCGAAGTTGCCCTGGCCATCGACAAGCGGATAGCGCAGCGAAAAGGGCTGAGCCATGCGGACCAGCGTGTCATAAATGGCGGAGTCACCGTGCGGGTGATACACACCCATGGCTTGACCCACAACCTTGGCGCACTTGGTGTACTTTTTGTTGTGCTCCAGGCCCATCTCGTTCAGCGTGTAGAGCACGCGACGATGCACCGGCTTCAACCCATCCCGGGCATCCGGCAGCGCACGGCCAATGATGACGGACATGGAGTAGTCGAGGTAGGAGCGGCGCATCTCCTCTTCGATATTGATGGGAATGTGGCTGGGGTGGGAGCCGCCGGGGGGGGTGCCGCCGTCGAGGGGAAGCTGCGGGTTCTGGTCGTCTGCCATAGGTGTTTTTAGGCACGTTGCACGGGAGCGGAGAAAGAATCCGAATCGCGGCAAATGCTAGGTTTATTTTACGCGTTCCAGCCATGTTTCGGCAAGGTAAACGGAGGCCAATAACTCTTTATTTTTGTTTATTTTGGCGACACAGAACACTACTCGATACGGGGCTTTAGCTGAGGCCGGTCCGATAGAATCTTTTCGTGCCAATTACAACCGGAAAATCACCAGAAAAGCGCATCAATACGCCGGCCCAGGTTCTGTTTGCCAGCCTGGTTGGAACGGCGGTCGAGTTCTTCGACTTTTACATCTACGCCACGGCTTCCATCCTGGTTTTTCCGCATCTCTTCTTTCCAAAATCAGACCCTGCAACGGCCACGCTCGCTTCGCTGGCGACATTCGCCGTGGCATTCTTCGCAAGGCCCATTGGCTCTGCGCTCTTCGGTCATTTCGGGGATCGCATTGGCCGCAAGCGCACGCTGGTGCTTGCGCTTTCGACCATGGGACTATCGACCTTTCTGGTGGGTGTGTTGCCGGGCTACTCTTCGATTGGGATTGCAGCGCCGCTACTGCTGGCGCTGTGCCGGTTCGGCCAGGGCATTGGCCTGGGCGGCGAGTGGGGCGGAGCCGTTCTGCTGGCCGTTGAGAATGCGCCACCATCGCGGCGTGCCATGTATGGAATGTTTCCGCAGCTTGGCGCTCCGATTGGCTTCGCGCTCTCCGGCGGAATTTTTCTGCTGCTTTCGCAATGGCTGAGCAACGAACAGTTTCTAAGCTGGGGATGGCGGCTGCCGTTTCTTGCTTCAGCCGCATTGGTGCTTCTGGGACTGTATGTGCGGCTTACGATCACAGAAACGCCGGTGTTTGAAGAGGCGCGAAAGCGGCTGCATCCCGTGAGCGTGCCGCTGTTCTCAGTGTTTCGTCATCATGCGCTTCAGATCTTTGCAGGCATTCTTGTGTGCCTGTCCACATTCGTTTTGTTTTACCTGATGATTGTTTTCACGCTGGACTGGGGCACCACGGCGCTGCATTACAACCGCAATACGTTCCTGATCTACCAGCTCATTGGTACGGCTGCCTTCCTGCTGACGATTCCGATTGCCGCATGGATTGCAGAGCGTGGCCGGCGACGCGCGATGATCTGGATCTCCATACTGATTGCCGCGTTTGGTTTTGCGCTTGCGCCGTTATTCGAGTCGAATGCACTGGTCATGCTGCTTGTGGGCCTAGCGCTGATGGGTCTTACGTATGGACCGCTGGGAACGGTGGTTTCGGAGATGTTTCCCACGCCGGTACGCTACACGGGGAGTTCCATTGCGTTTTCGACTGCGGGCATTCTTGGCGCATCGCTTGCGCCGTATGTGGCGCGATGGCTGGCCACGAACTATGGGCTGCCGTATGTGGGCTACTATCTGACGGCATCTGCGGTGCTGACGTTAGTCGGATTGTTGATGATTCACGAGACGAAGGACGCAGTGCTATAGCAAGCCAGGCAGGCTGAGCAGGCAGAAGATAGCCTGTAACAGCACGACTGCGCCACCCGCGGCCAGGGCGAGCCTGCGCCGTGGGCTTTCATAGACATCCGCAAAGACCCCACCGATGAAGGTAAGCAGAAACGGCACTGCCCAGAGCCAGGGCATGGCGTGAACGCCGGTTGTGATCAGTGCAAAGCACACCAAGGTACTAAGCAGCGGAGCGGTGTTGCCGAAGTAGCGTGAGCGCCGTTGTGCCAGGTACAAGACAGCCGCTGCTGCTGCCGCAATGGTGATTCCAGCATTGCTGAATGTGGAGAAGAATCGCTGGATGGGATCGAGCGAAAACCATAGAAAGCCCGACGCCGAGCGGAAGAGATAGCTGAAGGCATCAGGCGAAAAGCCGTAACAGGCAAAGACCAGAAGCAGCGCGCCTGTTGAAGCCAGCAGCACCACGGGCAATATCAGGCTGCGACGGCCTTCGGCAATCCACAGCATCAGCAGCAGGCCCAGCAGCGCCACCACTGGCAGCGCGGCGATATGCGCGGCGGCAGCTGCTCCAAAAATGCATGTGAGCAGCACAATACGCGGCCGCCATTTTTTGCGCGGGCCCTGCATGGCGTGTGCCACCCCGATGCAGGTGTATACGCCGCCGTAAACACCGAGTGCTGCGAGTATCTCCGGGCCCGGCGTGATGCTGGCCTTGATGATGGAAGGAGTAAAGCAATAAAGCGCGAGAGCAGTGTAGCCACCCCAATTGCCGAAGAGCCGCCGCGTGACCCACCAGAGTGCGCCGCCTAAAACTACTCCTGCAAAGAGAAACGGCAGCCGCAGAAGAGTGAGCACATAGGGCATCTGATGGCGCAGCTCCCATGTGCTGAGTTGTGCTCCTTCGGTTTGCACAACGCGATCTTCCGGTTTGCGGAAGTGATCGAGCCCGCGCTCGGCGAGCAGATTCAGCGTGAGCGGCAGGCCGGCAACACGATAGGCCAGAACGCCATCGTGAATGTTACCGCAGCTGGTGAAATATCCCGCGAGCGGCGAGGCCTTCTCCCACATTTCACGGCCGCAGCGCGCGTACTGGTAGTCGCGATCTGTGAGCGTTTGCCGGCTCATGAGCCACAGCCCTTGAACAAGAAAAAGAGCGAGCATCAGGGCGGCGACGCGCTGCGGGAGATTGAAGCGGAAACGGCGAAGGCGGGCGAATGGACGGGTCATCATGAAATCGAGTTATGGTTTTAGTTTAAATGTAGGGATTCGGGTAAGCTTTTCGCATTGCACCCGCAGCGGCTACACTGACCCCAACGGTTTTGCGAATCCAGCTATGGTCATTGCCCGCGACAACTCACCGGAACGGCTCGTCAGCGCATCCCGCGCGGAAGAAGAGCAGAATTTTGAGCTGAAGCTGCGTCCACGCTGGCTGGGTGAGTTCATCGGACAGTCGAAAGCCAAAGAACAGCTTGCGATTGCGCTGGAGGCGGCGAAAAGCCGCGGTGAAGCGCTAGATCATGTGCTGCTGTTTGGGCCACCAGGACTGGGGAAGACTACTCTGGCGACGATTATTGCCAACGAGCTTGACGTGGGATTTCAGCAGACCTCTGGTCCAGCGTTGCAGATTCAGGGTGATCTGACGGCGATCCTTACGAATCTGCGCGAGCGGCAGGTGCTGTTTCTGGATGAGATTCATCGGTTGCAACCGGTGCTCGAAGAAAAGCTCTACACGGCGCTTGAGGATTACAAGCTGGACATCATTATTGGCCAGGGGCCGGCGGCGCGCACGCATGTGATGGAGATTCGTCCGTTCACCTTTGTTGGAGCGACTACGCGGCCGGGGCTGCTTTCTTCGCCGCTGCGTTCGCGCTTTGGCATTCTGCTGCGGCTGGAGTTTTATACCGAAGACGATCTTCGCGTGATTGTGGAGCGCTCTGCTGAAGTGCTTGGCGTGCCGATTGACGCGGATGGCGCCGCTGAGATTGCGCTGCGCTCGCGTGGGACGCCGCGTATTGCGAATCGTTTGCTACGCCGCGTGCGGGATTATGCGCAGGTGCGCGGGACGGGCGTGATTGACCGGCCTACGGCGCATGCCGCACTGACAATGCTTGAGGTGGATGCACATGGCTTTGATGAGATTGATCGCAAACTGCTGCTGACCATCATGCAGAAATATGATGGCGGCCCGGTGGGCCTGGGCACACTGGCCGCGACGCTGGCCGAAGAAGAGGATGCGCTTGAAGAAGTCTATGAGCCGTTCCTGATACAGATAGGATTTCTGGACCGCACTCCGCGCGGGCGCGTGGCTACGCGACTGGCATACGAACATTTTGGGCTCGCGATGCCTGGTAAACAGCCAGGGCTTTTCTAAAAACTTTCAAGGTTAAGCAAAAGGAGAACTCGCATGGCTCGAACTGAATCCACCATGCTCACACTCGGCACGGTAGCGCCGGATTTTGCACTCACCGATGTTGTGACCGGAAAGACTGTGCGTCGCGATGATTTTATGGGCAGCAGTGCCCTGCTTGTGCTTTTTATCTGCGCGCATTGCCCATTTGTGAAGCATATTGAAAAGGAGCTTGCGCAGTTTGGCAAAGACTACGCGGGCAGTCCCCTTGCAATCGTAGCCATCAGCAGCAATGATGCTGTGGCGTATCCGGCAGATAATCCGGCGGGATTGAAGCGGCAGGCTGAGACCTTTGGCTTTAGCTTTCCGTATCTGTTCGACGAGACGCAGACGGTAGCAAAGGCGTTTGACGCTGTGTGCACACCCGACATTTTTCTTTTCGATAAGGATTTCAAGCTGGCTTATCGCGGCCAGTTTGATGCGAGCCGCCCGGAGAATGGCATCCCCGTCACGGGAAGCGATCTGCGCGCTGCTGTAGATGCTGTGCTTGCGGGAAAGCCTGCGCCCGAGGATCAGAAGCCGTCGATTGGTTGCAACATCAAGTGGAAGGCTTAAAAAAGGAAGCCGACACGTGTTGTGCCGGCCTCCTGGTATCGCTTGTGCACCGCTGATTACAGTGGTAGACCTTTGAGATATTCCTTGAATTTCTCCGCGAACTCAGGACGCTTGAGCGCGAATTCTACCGTGGCCTGCAACATGCCGAACTTGTCGCCTGCGTCAAAGCGTTTGCCTTCGAAGGTGAAACCGAAGACCTTCTCGGACTGGAGCAGAGCGAGGATACCGTCAGTCAACTGAATCTCACCGCCGGCACCGGGCTTTGTCTTTTCCAGGAGTTCAAAGACTTTTGGAGTAAGGATATAGCGGCCGATGATGGCCTGCTTTGACGGCGCTTCTTCAAACTTGGGCTTCTCCACCATGCCGGTGCAGTTGTAAAGACGCGGATTGCCGCTATCCTGCGAGCCGGCAAGAACGCCGTAAGCACTGATACCGGGACCATCAATCGTCATGGTGGCGAGCACGGAACCACCTTGCTGCTCATAAACGCCGATCATCTGCTTGATACAGGGAGGATCGGCATCGATGACGTCGTCCGGCAATAGAACCGCGAATGGCTCATCGCCTACAAGCTGCTTTGCACAGAGGACTGCGTGGCCCAGGCCGAGCGGCTCCTTCTGGCGGACATAGCTGACGCGCGCCATGGACGAAATTTTGCGCGAGAGTTCCAGCAGTTCCTTCTTGCCTTTTTTCTCAAGCGTTGCATCCAGTTCATAGCTGATGTCGAAGTGGTCTTCCATGGCGCCCTTGCCGCGCCCGGTGACGAAGATAATGTGCTCAATGCCTGAAGCAATCGCCTCCTCAACGCCATACTGGATGATCGGCTTGTCAACCAGGGCAAGCATTTCCTTGGGGATCACTTTTGTGGCGGGCAAAAAACGTGTGCCCAAACCGCCTGCGGGAAAAACCGCCGTCCGAACTCGCTTGCTCATGCTCCAGTCCTCGCTTTTTTTTAGAAGATTTCTATGGGTTGAGATGCAAGATTCAACTGCATTGCCGCATGTGCTTTACAGCACCGGCGATCCGTCGCCAAGCATTGCCTCCCGCACGACTTTTATCGGAGGGAATCCCTGGCGGAGGAAACTGTTGTGGAATTCTTCGAGTGAAAACGCTGCGCCCTGCTTCTTCTTCAGATCTTCACGCAGCTTGAGAATTTCCAGCTTGCCAAGCGTGTAATACAGGTACGTTGGATCGCTTGTGCCGCGCTTGGTTTCGACGAGTGCCGACTCCTTAGACTGATAGCCTTCCTTCTGGAAAAAGTCGACAGCCTCATCGAAGCTCATCTTGCCGGTGTGCATCTGGATGCCCACGATGAAGCGCGCATTGCGCAAGAGAGCATCCTGCAGTTGGCCCAGCCGCAGGAACTTCGCTTCCCGGGCATCTTTCGCGCCGGCACCGGGCTGTCCGTATCCCTGGTCCAGCATCATCTGTTCGCAGTAATGCGCCCAGCCTTCTGCATTGGAGCTTGCGCCGAGAAGCTTGCGAACCCGGCTGGGCGCCTGCGGAACCCAGAGGAACTGAATGTAGTGGCCGGGATACGCCTCATGCACTGCAGTAGAGATCACCGTACCTATGTTGAAGGCGTGCATGAAGCTCTCTACCTGCTCTGGTGTCATGCCGGGATCGGGAAGCGTCACGTTGAAATACGCCTCGGTTGCGTGCATCTCGAACGGCCCGGGTGTGTCCATGCTGGCGAATGTGGTGGCGCGCATGAACGGTGGAGTCTCTTCGACAATGGGGCGAATGTCGGATGGAATGGTGACGATGTGATTGGTGCGGATGAAGCTGATCAGGCTGTCAAAGGTGGCACGAAAGGCGTCAAGCAATTTGCCCGGCGCGGGATGATTTGAGCCAAGCTCCTCCAGCACTTCGCGCGGATCTTTGTTCGGCTCAAGCTCTTTGGCAAGCGTGTTGAAGTGCTGTTGGTTTTTGCGCAGGTCGGCCCAGCCGATCTCAAGCAGTTTGTCGAGAGGGATATCCACCATCTCGTCATAGGACAGCTTTTTTTGAAACGCATCTGTTCCGATGCGAAAGTCGCCGTGCGAGCGTGGAAGCACGTCTGTCTTGAGCCAGCCCTGATAGCTGTTGAGCGCGGCGATGACTGCGCCATTTGATTTTGCGAATTCTGCTTTGAGCGCGGGGTCTTTTGCGTCGACGAAGGCCTGCGGCACATCGTTATGAAAGAAGCTCACTATGCCGGGAAGCTGCTCGATTGCAATCTCCGTATAAATCTTCGGAGGATTCTTGAGGTTTTTCCGGGCTTCATCAAGCCGGCTCAAGGCGAGTTTCTCACGAGCGATGACAGAGCGAAGCCGATCGTCGGGTGAAGCAAATTTGCGCTCCATCAGCGTAAAGATGGAGCCGGAGATTGTGCTTGAGTATGTATCGGGATTTTTTTCCCAGGGTCGGATCGTCTGCAGCGTCAGCAGCCGCGAGCGGATGTTTCCCAGCACAAGTTCGCGATCACCGCGTGAGACCTGATCCAGTCCGTTAACCGGGATTGCAGCGATACGCGCGTCAATGCTCTTAAGCGCAGCAACCTCTGCCGCAATAGCCTCTGCAGAAAAATCTTCGAACTGCGTGTCGTACTGGTGGTAACCAGCGAGCGTTCCGGCTGTAGGCTGATATGGAAAGTAAACCTTGTCGAAATATTCATCCGACGCGCGCTGGAACTGCTGCTGAGCTGTCTGGGCAGCGGTGGATGCTGCTATAGCTGAAGCCATACACGCTCCCAATACGAATTTCGTGAGTGCTGATTTCATACTTCCCTCAATCTTTCATCATGCTGAAACCGGCTCGCGCTCCAACCGGCTCAGTAAATCTCGAATCTCTAAAAGAATCTCATCTGGCCTGCTGGCTGTGAGAGGAAACTTCAACACACCCTGTGGAGTAAACTGTGCGCCGCGCTTGGCGTTCCGCGCTACTAAACGCATCAGGTTTTGCGGATCGATATTCGTGTTTCCGGAAGCGGCATTTTCTGTGAAGCGAATCTGCAACTCTGCGCGCTTGCGGTCAATCTGCGCAACACCGATGCGCTCGCACTCCAGCCGCAACGAAGCAGCTTCGAGCAGATACACGGCGGGGTCTGGCAGCGGGCCGTAGCGATCTTCCATCTCTGCGCGCAGCTCCGCAATTGCAGCTTCGCTTTCGGCTCCCGCAATCTTCTTGTAGAGCCGCAGCCGCTGATTTTCTTCTTCCACATAACTCTCGTCAATGCGGAGTGCGATGCCGAGATTGAGCTGCGTTGTGGGCTTCTCTTCCACACTCTCGCCCTTCATTTCCTTTACAGCCTGCTCCAGCATGGAGGTGTAAAGCTCAAAGCCCACGGCCTCAATGTGGCCGCTTTGTTCGCCGCCAAGCATGTTGCCGGCGCCGCGCAGTTCAAGATCCAGTGCTGCAATTTTGAAGCCTGCGCCGAGATCGCTGAACTCTTTGAGCGCAGCAAGTCTGCGACGCGCAATTTCTGTCAATTCCTTTTCGTTCGGGATGAGGAGATACGCATACGCACGTCGATTGGAGCGGCCTACGCGCCCACGCAGCTGATACAACTCGCTCAACCCATGCCGGTCGGCTCGATTGATGAGAATCGTATTTGCCAGCGGGATGTCCAGACCGTTTTCGATGATCGTGGTGGCCACCAGTACGTCATACTCATGACGCATGAAGGCGAGCATCACCCTTTCGAGCTCGGTTTCGCCCATCTGCCCGTGGCCAACGGTTACGCGTGCTGCGGGAACGAGCTCCTGAATTCGTGCGGCAATTTCATAGATGGTTTCCACGCGATTGTGAACGAAGTAGATCTGGCCGCCGCGCTCCAGTTCCAGCTCAACTGCCGAGCGCACCAGCTTCTCATCGAACTTGGCAACAATGGTTTGAATCGCCATGCGGTCTTTCGGCGGCGTCTCAATCACGCTCATATCGCGCAGGCCGACAAGAGACATATGCAATGTTCGCGGAATAGGCGTGGCACTCATGGCCAGCACATCGATCTCTTTCTTCAACTGTTTGAGCCGCTCTTTATGTCTCACGCCGAAGCGCTGTTCTTCATCTACGATGAGGAGGCCCAGGTCCTGGAACTTGATGTCTTTCGAGAGCAGCCGATGTGTGCCGATGAGCACGTCCACCTTGCCGGTTTCCACCTGCTCTACAATCAGCTTCTGCTCTTTTGCAGTGCGGAAGCGCGAGATCATTTCGACCTTGATGGGAAACATTGCGAAGCGCTTCTTGAAGGTCTCGAAATGCTGGAAGCTTAGAACAGTTGTCGGTGTGAGGACTGCCACCTGTTTGCCATCCTGCACAGCTTTGAACGCCGCGCGCATGGCTACTTCTGTCTTGCCGTAACCAACGTCACCGCAGAGCAGGCGGTCCATGGGCGTGGTGGATTCCATGTCCTGCTTGATGGCCTTGACAGCGGAGAGCTGATCGTCGGTTTCGGTGTAATCGAATGCATCTTCAAACTCGCGCTGGAATTCATTGTCCGGCGAGAAGGCTGTGCCTTTCGCATCATGGCGCTCGGCATAGAGCTTGAGTAACTCGTCGGCCATGTCCTGCATGGCCTTGCGCACACGAGCCTTGGTCTTGGCCCATTGCTGCGATCCGAGTTTGTTGAGTACCGGCGCGGGGCCAGCGTCTGTCGAGCGGTACTTCTGGATCAGATCGAGGCGCGTGAGGGGCACATAGAGCTTTGCGCCTTCAGCGAATTCCAGAATCATGAACTCGATGGACAGGCCGTCCTGAACAATCTCTCTCAGGCCCTGATACTGCGCGATGCCGTGCTCCACGTGAACGACGTAGTCTCCCATCGCCAGATCACGAAAGTCGGAGACAAATGCTGCCGTTTTTGATTTCTTCTGCTCGATGCGAGCGGTAACATCGACGTCATCGTTGAGATCATTTGCGCCGAATAGGACCAGGTTGGCATCGGGAAGGCTTACACCTGCGGCAATCGGCGAGCGCACGATGACGGGCACGCGCAGATCGTCCGCAACATAACTCGCTTCTTCCAGCATGGTCTCGCCGCCGCCATGCACCATGCGGCTACCCAGCCGATACGGAACCTGGTATTCGCGCAGCACTGTGGCCATGCGCTCTACGTCGCCCTGGTGTGCTGTGGCGATGACGACGCGTGTGGGCACTTCCATCAGCTTGCGAAGCTGCTCCACTAACGCGGGAATGGAGCCATGAAAGCGCAGTGTGGGCCGCGTATTCAGTTCGATTTCGCCGAGCGTGGTGTCTTCATCGAGCACATCTACTGCGCCTAGTTGATCGAGGTCCAGGCCGAAGTGTGATTCGAGCAATCCCTGCAGAATCTCAGGACGAATGTAGATGTCTTCCGGCCGGATAAGATTGCCGATGCCGCTGCGCTCATGGCGTTGCTCCACCTTTTCCCACCAGCGATCAATCTGATTGCGAACCATGCCCGGCTCATCGACAAAGAGCGTGCATCGTGGCGCGAGCTTGAGCACATGATTCTCCGCGCCGGCGACGGGCGCAAAGAATTCCCACCCCGGAAAGATGCTTACACCGCCCGCAGCAGCGGCCTCGATTGCAAACTCTTCGCTCAGTTCGTCTTCGGCGTCGATGGCAACGCGTTGTTTACTCAACCGCGCATGCACACCGGCCAGCAGCCGCTCCGTCACGGGTGTTTCCGTCAGCGGCAGCAGCAACGCTTCATCCAGGCCCGATTGCGAGCGCTGCGTTTCAGGATCGAATTTACGAATGGTTTCGATCTCATCACCGAAGAACTCAATGCGGATGGGCCTATCTGCTTCCGGCGAATATACATCGAGAATGCCTCCGCGCCGCGTAAACTGGCCCGGCATCTCAACAATATCCATGTGCGTGTAGCCAACGCTGGCCAGATGCGCGGTGAGCACCTCAATGTCAATCTCTTCGCCGCGCCGCAGCGTGACGGCGAGGCTTGCGTAGTAATCCCGATCAAAGAGGCGGAGTGCAGCGGCTTCTACCGGCACAATCAGGATGGAGACAGCGCCGGTGGCCAGTTTCCAGAGAGCGGAGGCGCGCTGCTCCTGCACGTCCGGGTGCGGCGAGAGATTTTCAAATGGAAGCACATCGTGTGCGGGCAGGCGCACGACACGTTTGGGATCAATGGCGCCGGTAAGCTCGCAGCCAGCCTTCAGCAGCGGTTCCAGCGTTTCGGCAGCTTTGTTATCCGGCACAACCACGATCACCGGCTGGCGCGCGGCCTTCGCCATGAGCGGAATGTAAAGCGCACGGGCTGTTCCGGTAAGTCCGGAGACACGTCTCCGCCCCGCGCTGAGGCTTAGGTGCCTCTGCACGCGATCAAACGCGGAGGAATGCTCCAGATCCGCAAAGATTTCGCGGACGAACGGGAGAATCATGCATTGTAAGTTTATCAGCGAAGGCAGGGAGTTCTGAGACGGGGATTGCGGTACAAAACCACTGGACTATTCGTGAAGAAGCTATAGCGTGCAGCGCGGCGTTCCTGCTGCTCTGCTGGAACGCCGCGTTGGCGGTGATGGTTTCGTCCATCAGGGAGTGTGATGCGAGGATACCTGTTTCGCGTGCGGTTCTCTCTCGCTTCTACCTGCGCGCTCCAGAGTTGAGGAGTTACGCTCACTCTCGCCCAGGTCTTTATCTGCCTGATGTGGCAATCTATGTGCCGCCGGATCCTTCACACCGCCCGACACCTTGCTGCCTATCGGACGCTTGGTTCCGTCATCCATGGAGCCTTTTACATGATCGGTATTCATAATGTTCACCTCGGTTAGTGGGTGTCGCTACGTTCCTTCACTCACAGTGACGGTTGGACGCCATGCCTTTCCGTTGGGTTGTCCGAGTCTCCGCTCTGAGGACAGCTTCAGCCACATCCACGCAGGCGCCCGTAAGTAACTTCAATGAATAGTGCGATCAACAGGATGAAAGAAATTCTGACGCATGCGAGACGGGTCTCTGCACACAATGCATTAATGAAATGCAAGGCAGGCTTAGAGGTGCGCGAAAAGATGAAATCGGAGCTAATGGCCGGCCGCGGGGTCTAATGCGGCCTGCAGGGAAGCACAAAATGCTCTTCGCAGCGCGGCTCATAGCCGTCTCCGGCAAGGATGACCGGGCTGTCATACGGCGCGGGATTTCCGTCAATCAGCCGCTGTGGGTAGAGTGCTCGCGCGCCGCAGTGGCAGTAGGCGACCATCTCGGTAATATTGCCAGCGGAGTTGCGGACCAGCCAGGAGAGTGCCAGCATTTCGCCGAAGGGCAGGCCGCGAAAATCAAGCTCCAGTCCGGAGACCATCACGTCATAGCCTCTTTCCAGCAGCCGCTTGGTAAAGAGAAAGAGATCGCGCACGAACTGACCTTCGTCCATGGCGATGCAGTCGATCTTCTGGCCAATCTTGCTTTCGTTTTCCGCGATGAGTGTGAGTGCGGACCATGGATCTGAGGAAGAAAACTCCGCAGCCTCCATGCGCGAGCAGCCGTTTGTGTTGCGGCTCTCCACGATGCCGGCTGCGGCCTTGGTGTCTGAGCTGGGTTTGAGCACCATGACATGCTGCTTGGCGTACTGCCGTCGAATTTCTACGCGGCGCAGCAACTCTGCGGTCTTGTTGCTGCGCATGGTGCCCACAATCAGTTCCAGCTTGCCTGTCATGACTACTTTTGACCTACCTCTTTGGCGAAGGCATACATAAAGTCCAGCGACTTCCAGTAGGAGTCCATTGGCAGACGTTCGTCCTGTCCGTGGGCGCGCTCGTCGCCGCGCTCCAGCGCAACCGCCGAGTAGCCGTAGCAGGGAATGCCTGCCCAGGCAAAGTAGATCGAGTCGCTGGCGCCGTTTTCCATGATCGGGGTGACCGGCACGCCCGGCCAGATGGCTTGCGATATCCGTGTGAGCGGCTCAAAGACCTCTGCGATGGGCTTCGGTGGTTCCATCGCCTTGCGGTCAGAAGCCTTCTCCAGCACGTGGCCGGAATCCGTGACGTACTTCACGGTCAGCTTGTCATCGCCAAACAAAGTGATGAGCTGCTGGCGAATTTCCTCCGGCGAGTGCCCGGGAAAGATGCGGCAGTTCACGTTGGCCTGCGCGGTTTGAGGCAGCGCATTGTTGGCATGCCCGGCTGACAGGCGCGTAGCCACGCAGGTGGTGCGGAAGTTCGAGTTGAAGCTTGGATCTGCGCTCAGCTTTGCTACGGCTGCCTGATCCGGTGGCGTGGCCAGAATGGCGCGAATGTCTGCCGCCGCCTGCTCCGGTTCCTGCTTTTCCAGGTTGGTGAAATACGTGCGCGTCACCTCATTCAGTTCAAACGGAAAACTGTATGCGGCAAGCTTCGTCAATGCTGCGGTCAGTTCGTAGATGGCGTTGTCAGGCCGCGGTAGGCTGCTGTGGCCGCCGCGATTTGTCGCAGTGATCTGGTAATCGGCGTACACCTTTTCCGTGGCCTCTACGGCCGCGACAACAGCCTTTCCGTGTTCCAACTCCACGCCACCAGAATCTGGGTTGATGACATAGGCTGCATCCACCAGTTCGCGATGCTGCTGCACCAGCCACTGCGCGCCGTTGTACTGGCCGCCCTCCTCATCCGCAGTGAGCGCCAGAATCAGGTCGCGCTTCGGCTTGTAGCCTTCGCGATGGAGCCGCAGAAACGTGGCCACCAGGGCCGCGTCGCTCTCCTTCATGTCCTGCGTGCCGCGCCCGTACACGTAGCCGTCCTTCTCTGTAAATTTGAAGGGATCGGTATGCCAGTCCGAGGGCAGAGCCTCCACCACGTCCATGTGGCAGAGAAAGACCACTGGTTTTGCATCCGGCGTGCCTGCGGCGCGGTAGCGAACCACCAGATTCATCTTGTGCGGCGCTGGGCCAATCAGCTTTACGTCCTCACGCGGAAAGCCCGCATCCAGAAAACGCTTCTCCATCGCGGTTGTTCCAGCGGTTACGCTTCCTTTTGCCGTGTCTGTCGTGTTGATCTCGATGAGCTGCTTGAAAATCTCTTTGGCTTCAGCGCGGTCAGCGGCAGATGTGGTGGGAATTGTGCTCTGCGCAAGGACTGGCAGGCTAATAGAAAGGGCTATGGCAGCAAAAGAAGCAAAGGCTTTCAAGGACATGAGCGAATTGTACGGCCTTGCAGCGGTGAATTTTGGGGAAATTTGAGTTGGCTTCACGTTGCGCGCCTTACGGAAATCGATTTATCGTGTAGCCGTTCAGAAAATCGAGGTTCCCATGCGCTCCAGAATCATCGCCGTTGTTTTGCTCTGCATTTTCACAGCCGCCCTTGCTGCTCAGCCGTCGCGTCCCAAGATCACGGGAATTTCGCATCTGGCGGTCTACACCTCCGACCCCAAAGCCACGGAGCGCTATTACACCTTCATCATTGGCGCGGTAAAGCTGCCCGATCCGGAGAACCCGCAGGGCGTGAAATACGCGCTCTCGTCCACGCAATACATTGAGGTTCTGCCGCTGCCTGCCGATGCAGGTGTGAACCGCTTAGACCACACCGCCTACAACACCGAATCTGCCGAGGGAATGCGAAAGTACCTTGCGGCCAAGGGCTGGAAGGTGCCCGCATCCGTGAGCAAAGGAGCAGATGGCAGCCATTGGTTCACTGTGCTCGACCCGGAAGGCAACAAAGTGGAATTTGTGCAGCCGAATCTGAAGGCGAAAGTGGATGCACCGAATGCCATCGGCCACCACATTATTCATATCGGTTTTGCCGTGCATGATCGCGCAAAAGAAGACACGTTCTATCGCGAGATTCTCGGCTTCCGCCCTTATTGGTATGGCGCCATGAAGGAAGGGCGAGTGGACTGGGTGAGCCAGCAGGTACCCGACGCTCATGACTGGCTGGAATATATGCTGAGCGCCGGTGCAGGCACGCGTCCTGACGGCTCCGGAGTTCCGGCCGACATTTCGCAGCGCGCGCTGGGTGTACTCGATCATCTCTCCATCGGGCAGGACTCCGTGGATACCGGCTATGCAAAGCTGAAGAGCGGCGGCAGGCTTGTGGATGTGCGCACCGATCAGCACACGCAGATTGGCCGCGATGGCAAGGGTCAGTTCAATCTCTACGATCCGGATGGCATTCGCCTGGAACTGATGAACTGGCACGCGACGGAAAAGCCATGCTGCTCGGCCTTCACCGCGGCAGACCCTACACCCTCTGAGTAAATGTGGGAGAATCTGCTCATGATCCGCAGACTTGTACTTATCGTGTCTCTTGCTGCTGCCGCATCTGTTTTGCAGGCCCAGACCCTATCGCCGAAATGGGAAGAGCTGACGGCGGGTGACTTCGTTCAGGCGATTCACCAATCGCAGGGAACATGCGTGCTGCCCTTCGGCATTTTGGAGAAGCATGGTCCGCATCTGCCGCTGGGCACGGACCTTCTCGATGTGCGCTTCGCCGCGCTGAATGCGGTCAAGCAGGAATATGCCGTTGTCTTTCCCGAGTATTACTTCGGGCAGATATTTGAAGCGCAGCAGGAGCCGGGGACTGTTGCCTACTCGCTGACCACGCAGCTTACGCTGCTGCAGGAAACCGTGAAAGAGATGGCGCGGAACGGCTGCAAGAAGGTGCTGATCGTGAACGGCCACGGAGGGAATGAGTATCTTCTGCCGCTCTTTGCTCAGGCGCAGCTTGCCACGCCCCGCGACTATGTTGTGTATGTCTTCGGCATTCCCAGCCGCAATGCGCCTGGTGGACCGAAGCACAAATCCAACCCCGCAGATGATCAGCATGCGGGAGAGACGGAAACTTCCGCCATGCTGGTTGCGCGGCCTGATCTCGTACACATGGATCGCGCTGAGCAGGAATCCGGCGTGAGTCAGAATCATCTGAAAAATTTGCCCGGCACGGTTTATACAGGCATCTGGTGGTATGCGAAATATCCCGACCACTACGCGGGCGAAGGCTCTGCGGCTACGAAAGAGTACGGCGAGGCTGGGCAAAAATTCTGGTCCCAGCAAGTCGCCGAGGCCTTGAAGGCCATTAAGGCTGATACCGATAGCTTGAGGCTGCAGAATGAGTTCTTCGAGAAGACCACGCATCCGATTGATACGAAGCAGTAAACCCAACCATTTATGCTCGGTGTCCCATCTTTGCGTCTTCTTTCCAGGCAAAGGCTGGAAACACGGCAGTGAGCGCGTTTTAATGTATCGATAGTTCAATCCTTAGTAAATATCCAGGTCTTGCGGTATGCGCTTTTCTGGAGTGATCTCTTCAATATCCATCCCTAGTTGCGTGGCAGCTAGTTGCCGCAATGCCTTTACGACACCGCTTTCGCAAGAACTGCCGCCTTGTGAGGCAAACGCGGCATAGTTGCGTGCAAGTATAACCTTGGCAAAATCACCGAAGGTCTCGCAGCTCTTAGGAATAGCTCGTGCGAGAGGAATGCGTGCATCTACCGCAGGGATGATACGCGTGAATGTTAGGACGATAAGCGCTAATGAGCCACTGATAATCCATCCCACACTGATTCGAAACCCTAAGAACGTGCGTATGAAGATCAATAACGCAGGCGGGATAAAAAGTGAGAGCCACAGAACCCAATTGGGAAACTGAAGATTAGGGAAAGACCATCCAGTGTGTTTCTGGAGCGCCAACCATTCGGTTTTTCGCTGCTTCGACGGAAGTAGAACGCTGACCAAAGTAGTTGGGCGAATCATGGTTCGAGGGATGCCAAACAGTGCTTCAAAAGCACGTCGCAGGCTGTAGAAAGCGACTGCAGAGAGGCATTTGTCTTCGGCCGGATAATTCGCCTTCTCGAAGATGAGTTCGGAGATTTCTCTTACCGTCATTCCACAAATCGCGTTGTAGTCACCAAGATCGACTCCAAACGAATCCTCAATTGCCTCGAATAATTCCCACGTGTCTTCGCCAAGCACAGGATCTTGCTTCACGTCTGCATCGAGTAACGTCATAGGCCAACCCTCGTTAGTGCCACAGCCATTTATCAAAGAATACAACGAGGTCTTGCTCCACCCGGTTTGCTGGCAAGCCGATACCGTCGCGCTAAAATTAACTTATGCTCGCCGCAGGTCTCTCTCCAGAAATCCTCGCCAAATATGAGCCGGTCATCGGCCTTGAAGTTCACGTGCAACTGCTCACCGCTACCAAGGCCTTTTGCAGCTGCACTAATAAGTTCGGCGCGGAGCCTAACACTAACATCTGTCCGGTGTGCCTTGGTCTGCCCGGGGCGCTGCCGGTGCTCAACGAGAAGGCAGTCGAGTTTGCCACGCAGGCTGCGCTTGCCATCCACTGCACGGTGAATGAGCGCTCCATTTTCGCGCGGAAAAACTACTTCTACCCCGACCTGCCCAAGGGCTACCAGATCTCACAGTTCGACAAGCCGCTGGCCGAGCATGGCTATATCGACGTGCCTACTGCAGACGGCAGCATGAAACGCATCGGCATCACCCGCCTGCACATGGAAGAAGACGCGGGCAAGAGCATCCATGATGGCTTTGCAGACTCCAACTCGCGCACCTATCTCGACCTGAACCGCTGCGGTACGCCGCTGATTGAGATCGTCTCCGAGCCGGATATTCGCACGCCGGACGAGGCCTTCGAGTACCTCACGCGCCTTAAGGAAATCCTGCTCTATACGGGCGTTTCCGATTGCAACATGGAAGAGGGTTCGCTGCGCTGCGATGCGAACGTGAGCGTTCGCCTGAAGGGCGCGCCGAAGTTCGGCACCAAGGCAGAAGTCAAGAACGTGAACAGCTTCCGCTATATTCGTGCTGCTCTGGAGTACGAGATCGAGCGCCAGATTGAACTGATCGAATCCGGTGGCCGCGTGGTGCAGGAGACGCGCCTTTGGAACGCCGGCGAAGGCCGCACCTACTCCATGCGCTCGAAGGAACAGGCGCATGATTATCGCTATTTTCCTGAGCCGGACCTGCCGCCTTTGACGATCACGCCGGACTGGATTCTGGCGCGCGAACGCGAACTGCCCGAGTTGCCGGAAGCACGCCGCGCACGCATGATCTCCGAGTACGACCTGAACGAGCAGGACGCGCGCACACTCACGGCATCACGCGAGTTTGCTGATCGCTTTGAAGCTGCGGCAAAGACCGCAAAGAATGCGCGCCGCGTGGCCAACGTGCTGCTGACCGAAGTGGGCGGACGCCTGAAGGCTCTGGGTCTTGAACAGGAGCAGTCACCTGTCTCCATGGAAGGCATTGTGCTGGCCGCCGACCTGCTGGATGACGGCAAGATCAGCTCCAAACAGCTTAAGCAGCTTCTCGATACCAGCTTCGAGAAGGGTGAAGACTTCTCCGTAGTCTATGAGCGCGAAAAGCCGCAGCAGATTACCGACACGGCGGCGATTGAAAAGCTCATCGACGAGGTGATTGCCGCGAATCCTAAGCAGGTGGAGCAATATAAGAGCGGTAAGAAGACGGTTTCGGGATTCTTTGTAGGCCAGGTGATGAAGGCTTCTAAAGGCCAGGCGAATCCGGCTCTGCTCAATGAGCTGGTTACAAAGAAGCTCGACGCTTGAAAGCGCCAGAAATAAAAAGCCCGCGCACCTGAACTTCAGAGCGCGGGCTTTGTGTCTAGTTAGAAGAGCCTAGACAATCTCGTCCATGCGTACCGAAAGATTGCAAATGCAAGCCATAAAGTCTCTCCATGTCCGTTATCGACACAGCGGCGGAGGACTTTAGTTACGGCGTAGCCTTTGGCGGCGCAAATTCCTGCATGTTAAACACGTGCATTGAGCCACCGGGCGGCTTTACCTGCAGCACCAGCGCGAGCCGCGTTGGGGTTCCCTGAAAATACGGCACGTGGATTGTATGCTTGCCCACCGCGAGGTTGACATGCGCTGACTTGCCTTGCACCGGGTGAAGGCCGTCATTGTCGATCAACTGCTGATTGTCGATCTCCAGCTTGGCGCCATCGTCGGCCTGCAGCTCAAAGGTATACTCACCCGCTTTGCTCACGTAGAACTCGCCAAAATAATCCACGCCGAAGTAGAGGTTGGTATGTGTGGCTCCGGGAATGCCCTGCGTTCCGTAAATATCCTGATCCCACACCTCCAGCTTGTCGGTGTAAATGGACCCGACGGGATCGAGATTCCAGAACTCCGGCAGAACCGAGACACCGGTGGAAAGCTCGTAGACATCGCCGCAAAAGGCATTCTCATGCGGCGTAATGACACCAAAGACGCGCGCGTTGCCGTTGGGAGCCATCAGCTCTTTGGCCGCATTGTCCAGGGAGACTGGGCGCGATACATCCACAATGCCCAGGTTGCCGGTAACGCGATCACGTACTACAAGCCGCGCCATGGCAGGCGGCTGGTCGCCGGGAATCTCCAGCAGGTTTGGCAGCCCGCGGGACTCAGCGCGCTGCATATCCTCGGCCGTCAATTGCCGGTCGGATGTGGAGTGTAGATATTGCAGCAAGCCGCCCCGCGGGTCAAAGGTGCATAAGCCAAAGTCAAGCTGCGCGTGCCGATTGGTGTCATCCAGACCGATGTCGATAAGGGACTCCGGCTTTACCACCACGATGTACCGCGTAGCCTTGCCCCCGGGCGCTATGAGCGCACGCGCAGATAAAGCAAGCGTGGGTGGAAAGGTCGAGTGCCAGCAGGCGGCCTCGCCAAGCGCAACATCTTCCGTGGCGGCCTTGCGGTCAGCGGGTTTGGCCTGGTCTGGCGTGAGCCCGACAAAGTAACGACGACGATAGGAAAGCGTCACTCCAGGCCTTGTGGTTTTGATCAGCACCTGGTGATAGCCGGGTTCCGACGCGGCCTGAATCACAACCTGGTAATGCGTTGTGGATTGCAGCGCGCACACAGCGCCGGAAGTGACTCGGAAGCCATTGGCATTCGGGTCTGCATGATCCGCGTCTTTCGGGTCGATCACGCGCACGGACAAGATGCGGCGCGGCACTTTATCCCCATGTTTGGGAACATCCAGCACCTGAAAATCGTTTTGCGTAAGGTCTGCAACAGCGTTGCGATTCTTATCCCGCACGATCACATCGAGCACCGCCTCACGGGTACTGATGCGAAGCACAGGCACATTCTCATCCGGCGGCGGAGGCTGCTGCTGATTTTGCTGGGCCGAAGCGGGCGATGTGACGAAGGATACTGCGGCGATGGAAACAAGGCAGACCGCGGCTGGGATAAAGCGTTTCCAAACTTGCTGGATTGGCATGGGAAATCACTGTACCCCAGCCTATCCAGAATTGTTAAGAAGAAAATTCGAGCGCACTCAAATATGCGCCCCAAACGCCAGAAAAAATAAATGAGCCGGAAGAATCGCTCCGGCCCACCTCTACCGCTTGCAGATTTGGAAGTATCTGGCTACTTCATCTTCAGCTCAACCGCCACTTCCTTACGCGAGTCCCATGAGCTGATCGTCTTCGAGGGGCTCTTTTTGGTATCTTTTTCCGCCCAGAGATCAAAATCATCCGACATATTCACCTGAGCAAAGCGAAAATGCCCGTCTGCGGCAGTTGTATAACTGCGGATGGATTTGCTCTTCGTGTTGCGAAGAAATACGATGGCGCCGGTCTGCACGCCGCCATCCGCGCTTAAGACCACTCCATTCACCACGCGCTGGCCAAAGTTGGCCTGGGCATGCGCGGCAAGGTGTCCGCCGGCCATTCCTGTATCAGGAACCACCGCCACCATGCCCAACGCAAGGACCGTGCAAAGCCCACGCGACGCCAGTTTTACCCAGCTTTTCATTCTTCGTCTTCCTCTTCGCCTTCTTCGTCGTAAAGGTCGTCATCATCATCGTCCGCCTCATCGCCTATACGAGCCAGTTCCAGCGGTTCCACAGCTACGATTTCAAACTCCGAGCCGCACTCCTCACAGGCAACCACGTCGCCCTCTTCAACCTCATCCAGTTCAATATCCAGTTCGTTTTCGCACTCAGGGCAGCTGGTCATGACAGCCTTCCTCCTCGTCCTTTTGCAATGAAAATTCCGTCGCCGTCCTGTACGATGGCGATACTGCTTTGGAAGTTACCTCTATGCTATTGCACTTTCGGCCTGTTCCGAAATGCCGGAGATATCTTCGTATTCTTGGCTAGTTTTAGACGGACCACCCGCTCAGGTCAAGAGCCGCGGAGGTCAATTTTTCGGCATTTACTCTCCCTATCATCACATCCGGAGACCCATTCATGAAACCCTCGCTCCTTCTCCTCGCCGGCATGCTCCTCCCAGCTCTCGCATCGTTTCCAGATGCCGCTGCCCAGCGGCCCGACTACATGGTAGACGCCGCGCCTGTTCCCGCGGCAGTTGCTGACCCAGCCATCGCCCGCGCTATTGCCTCGATTGACGCCGCCCGAATCCATCAGACGATTGAAACGCTGGTTGGTTTCGGCACGCGCAACACGGCCTCGGTCAATGATTCCACGCTCCCGGCCGGCAAAGGCGTGCAGGCTGCCGCTGACTGGATCTTCGACGAATTCACGCGCATCTCCGCTCAGTGCAGTAACTGCCTGGAAGTGAAGCGCGACACCTTCATCCAGGAAACTGATTCCGGACCGCGCAGCCGAATTGTGAAGCCCACGAAGATGACCAGCATCTACGCCATTCTGCACGGCACTGACCCGGCCCGCGAAAAGCATATCGTTCTTGTCACCGGGCATTACGACTCCATCAATTCCAACGTCTTCAAGAACTGGGCTGACACATCCGGTGACGCGCCCGGCGCAAACGATGATGCCTCCGGCGTGGCCGTCTCGATCGAGTGCGCCCGCGTGCTCTCCAAACTCCACTTCCCCGGCACCATCATCTTCGTTGCCGTTCCCGGCGAGGAACAGGGTCTGCTCGGCTCTGCGCATCTGGCTAAAGTTGCTAAAGATGAAGGTTGGCAACTCGACGCCGTCCTCAATAACGACATCGTGGGCGGAAACACTACGCCGGGCGATAACTTCCAGCTGAAGGATCGGGTTCGCGTCTTCTCGGAAGGCGTTCCCTCGGCGGCGACACCGGAACAGGCCAGACGCATTCGAGCCATCGGCGGCGAAAGCGATTCTCCCAGCCGTCAGATTGCACGCGCCATTGCCGATACTGCTCATGCCTACTTCCCTGCCTCCGGTAAAGATGCCTTTGCCCCGTTTCTCGTCGCACGCCCGGATCGCTATCTTCGTGGGGGCGACCACTCGTCTTTCAATCAGCAAGGCTTTGCGGCCGTCCGCTTTACCGAGTGGCGCGAAGATTACAACCATCAGCATCAGAACGTTCTCCTTAACGACACGCCCATCAAAGGCGACCTGCTGCAGTTCGTAGACACCGGTTACGTGGCGCAAGTTGCGCGGCTGAACACCGCCACGCTCGCCACATTGGCGTCTTCTCCTGGCGCACCGGCCAAAGTTACGCTTGAAACTCAAAAGCTCGAGAGCGGCTCCACGCTCAAGTGGGACGCTGCGCCGGGGGCTGTGGCTTACTACGAGCTGCTCTGGCGTGAAACTACTTCTTTTTACTGGCAATACGCACAACGGGTTCCGGTACCGTCAACTGGCGAATCCGCCCCAGTCACGGTCACTGTTCCTATCTCCAAGGACAATGTCATCTTCGGCGTCCGCGCCGTCGATGCTGCCGGTCACCGGAGCCTGGCGGTTGTTCCATAGTGGAACCGCAGGAGGTGGCGGCGAGTAGTGCCGCGCAAACCGTCACCTGCAAGCTGTAGACTGTAACCTGCAAACGATGCCTCGCATGGGCCAAATCCCCCTCGCCTTGCCCGACTTCAGCGGAGCCACGCGCAGGCTCGTCCTCATCAATCTGGCCGCCTTCTTCGCGCTGCTCGTGCTGGATCTCGCACATTACGGCGAGATGGTCGCCAAACTGCTTGCTCTCACTCCCTCGGCTTTTTTTCACGGCGCTTTATGGCAGCCTCTCACCTACAGCCTGGTGCACCTTGGGCCGCTCAACACCCTGCTGGAGCTGATTTCGCTATGGTTTCTGGCAAGCTTTCTTGAAGGTCATCGCGGGTCCGGCTTTGTTACCGGCATATATATCTGGAGCGTTCTCGGAACCGCCGCCGCCGCTATTCTTCTGGAATTCGCTGCCGGCCGGTTCGGCCTTAACCTTCCCGAAGCACCACTTATCGGCTGTACCGGTGCTGTCTTTGGAATGCTTGTGGCTATAGGCGTACTGTATGGCGACGTTCAGTTTCTGATGTTCTTCGTTATTGGTATCAAGGCCAAGTACCTGGCGGCCATCTACGCGCTCTTAGCCTTTGCGGCTCTCTTCGGGCAGAACAAAATGATCGCCTTCGCCCAGATAGGCGGGGCACTGGCAGCGCTTCTCTATATTCGTCTGGCTCCTGCTCATTCCAGCTCGCGCGGCTCAAGCCGCGGCATTGGCTTCTTCTTCAGCGAGCGCTGGTATGCCCTGCGCAACAACTACTTCCGCTGGAAGCGCCGCCGCGCAGGACGCAAGTTTGAGGTCTATATGAAGAAGCAGGGCCGCACAGTTCGCCTGGACAGCCGCGGCCGGCAGATTGACGAAGACGACGAGCACAACAACCGCTCGCGTTGGAATTAGAACTGGCAATCCGGAAAACGCTGGCCCCGCCTGATACCTACTGCTGTGGCTTATGGAACCACTTCCGCTCCACATCCTGCCCGAACTCTTTCGCTCCGAATCCTATGGCGTCCATGGCGATGTTGATGCCCCAGCTCTGCATCGTGTGTCCGACTGTTCTCACGCGGCTCGGGTAATACAGATCGGACAACCCCGCCGCAACTCCCGTGCCCAGAATCTCGGAGGAATTGAATACATTATTCCCGGCATCGTTGCGGGTAATGATGGCGCGGCTCACAGCATAAATACCCCGCTTCCAGAAGCCGCCTTTGCCCTGGAGGTAATAGCGCGTGTCCTGATGAAACAGTGTCGGAAAAATGAACTCCGTCAGGTAGTTTTCCTGCACCGCATCCAAGCCAGAGTGCCAGTAATATTGCCCATAGCCTGACATGCCATGCCCAAACTCCGGATACGAATCCCTGAAATCATGAAATCCGGCGCTGAATCCCACTACGATCATCGCTGAATAATCAAAAGAATCCCGCGAGGCCACCCTGAACTTCTCTCCCGTGGTCTGCGGAGGCAGCTTCTCGTCGCCGGGAACCGTGCGGAAGTTCGGCAAAATCCAGAGGATTCGTTTCGTAATTGGATTCGGATGCGGCTGAGCCTGCGTCGATGCTCCATCCGCGCCATCGGTCTGCGGCTGAGGAGCATCGGGGAGCGCATTATTCTTTGGCGGTTGCGAGGATTGAGGTTGAGCCGTCTGCACTTCCGCCGGCGATACAGATTGGGCCGCATCCTGTTGGACAGCATCCTGGGCCGGTTGGGTGACCGGCTCGTTGGGCCGGGCCGGATTGCTTTCCTGACCTTCGGCCATCAATCCCGTAGCACAGGCCAGTAAGGCCACGCCAATTGCAACTAGCAGAGCTTTCACGCAAGAGAAAAACAATGTATCCATCAATCCTTCACGTTCCATTATTCTGAAGCCTCTTTAATTTTTGTTTTTATTGTTGAGTAAGGCCCCAACTCTATATTTACTTTGATGCCTCAACCACCCGTAAGGGCTGCCTCGCGCCCCGGCTCGTGTCACTAACCCGTCGTCTCACAATCAGATACAAGGTCGCCTCGCGCGTGATCCGTGTCATTCATTACAATCCTTTCTGGATATGAGCACGAAAATCGCATTTCTCTTCCCCGGACAGGGCTCACAAACCGTTGGCATGGGCCGCGAACTTGCAGACCGTTTTCCTGTGGCAGCCGCCACATTCACTGAGGCAGACGAAGCCGTGGGCTTCCCTATTTCAAAGATCTGTTTTGAAGGCCCGGAAGAAGAGTTGCGGCTCACAGAAAACACCCAGCCTGCGATTCTGACCGTCTCCATCGCCGCATGGCGCGTTCTCGCCGAGCACGGCATTCAACCCGACTTCGCCGCCGGTCACTCGCTCGGCGAATGGTCCGCGCATGTAGCCGCAGGCACGCTCTCCTTCGCCGATGCCGTCCGTGCCGTCAAAGCCCGGGGCCGTGCCATGCAGCAGGCCGTGCCCGCAGGCGTTGGCGCCATGGCTGCAATCCTCATGCTGGACCCGGCGCTGGTGGCAGAGGCCTGCACAGAGGCTGCTATCGAAACCGGCGAGCCCGTTGCCGCCGCCAATCTGAATTCGCCCTCACAAACCGTGATCTCCGGCGCAAAGGCTGCCGTTGAAAAGGCTTCTGAGCTTGCCAAGGCCAAAGGCGCACGTCGCGCCGTGATGCTTCCAGTCAGCGCGCCCTTTCATTGCACCCTGATGCAACCCGCGCAGGAAGAAGTGGCACGTGTACTCGACAGCATTGCGCTCTCCAATCCGGCAATACCCGTCGCCTCGAATGCAACCGGCAAGCTTGTCACTACAGCCGAGGAAGCCCGCAACGCCCTCGTTCAGCAGGTGACCGGAGCAGTCCGCTGGGTGGATTGTATCCACGCCCTCGTTGCTGCTGGAGCAGATATGTTTGTCGAAGCAGGTCCCGGCAAGGTTCTTACCGGCCTTATGAAGCAGATTGCACCGGATCAAAAGGCGCTCAACGTGGAAGACGCGGCGAGCCTGGAGAAGACCTTGTCTGAGCTGAAGTAACGAACGTTTCCGGCCCTCAGCACGCATTCAGCTCCGGGCCGGATGTCTACAGCCTTTGCAGTTTATCTATAACCCTATTCCCTAATCCCTATTCCCTGCTATTTATACGATTCCGGATTAATCTCCACATCCGGCGGCGCAAAGCTCAGCGTGCTGTCATGCGGGTCCCATTCCAGGCTCAGCGCCTTGCTCTTGCGACCGTTGATCAGGATAGCCATCAGGAGCTGGTTGCCGTACATGCGCGCCGCTACGATGCGATGCGACTGAATCACGCCATACTCATTGTCCGGGCTCGTCTGGCTCCAATCCCCCTGGAACCGCGAAAACGGATACGTCTTGTACTTCTCCGGATGCTGCTTCCAGTTCTTATCGTGCATCCAGACGCCGTATGCCGTTTCCAGATCGTTCTTCTCCACGGCATCCAGAAAACTGTTCGCTGAGGATCGCCCGAAGAGATGATTCTGCCAGTTCCAAGGCCAATCCACCGGACGCGACGCCACAAACCAGTACACAATTACCAGCAGAAAAAACGCCGTCACCGACGACCAGAGAATCCGTTGATTCCGCCGCGCCTTCGCTTCATCGAACTTAGGCGCATCGAGCAGGGTCATGAAGAACTCCTTGAAAACAGGGACCGGAAAGACTCATCTATCACTGTATTTTAGACACCGCAATGGAGCTTTCTGTTCCCTCATCGCTAATCCCTGCTGTAGGAATTCCGCTCCTTTTCGCGCTGACGTTCCATCGCCAGATCAATCAGCCGCGTAATCAGGTCACGATACTTCACTCCCGTCGCCTCCCACAGCTTGGGGTACATGCTGATCTGCGTGAATCCCGGCAGCGTGTTCACTTCGTTGAGGTAAATGCGCCGCTTCCCATCCGGTTCCATCAGGAAATCCACTCGCGCCAGCCCTGCCAGGTCGCATGCTCGGAATGCCTCCACCGCCATCGCGCGAATCTGCTTCGCTTCGGCCGCAGTCAGCTTGGCCGGAATCACCGGCACGGAACCCTCCGAAAGATACTTCGCCTCGTAGTCGTAAAATTCCTTGCCAGGAATGATCTCGCCCACCACGCTCGCCTTTGGATCGTCGTTGCCCAGCACAGCCACTTCCAGTTCGCGCGCTTTTGCACCGCCCTTACCACCCACGCCCTGCTCAATCACCAGCTTGCGGTCATACTTCGCCGCCTCAGTCAGCGCCGGTCCCAGCTCCTTACGATCATGCGCCTTGCTTATGCCCACGCTCGATCCCAGATTCGCCGGCTTCACGAAAAGCGGATATTTCAGCGCCGCCTCAATCTTCTGGATCGCCTTCCTCGGCGCAGTCTCCCATTCATGCCGCAGCAGCGTCACGTGCTTCACAAGCGGCAGCCCTGCCTGGGCAAAGAGCTTCTTCATCACATCCTTGTCCATGCCCGCCGAAGAACCAAGCACTCCGGAGCCGACATAGGCAATCCCTGCCAGCTCAAATCACCACCCCCGCGGGCGTCACCCTGCGAATGGAATTGTTGTCCGAGTCCGCCACAAAAACATTCCCCGCCGCATCCACGGCAATCCCGCGCAACCCGCTAAACTGCGCCGCCGCCCCCGTGCCATCATTGTCGCCCGCCTGCGTGACATTCCCTGCCAGCGTCGTCACGACTGCGCTGGCATGATCGGTGGAAATATTTCCCGCAATAACAATTAAGCTGTCCTGCGTGATCTTCCGCACCAAATTATTGTCCGTGTCCGCCACATATACATTCCCCACGGCATCCACCGCCACCCCGTGCGGCGAACCGAACGTCGCCGCCGAGCCCGCGCCGTCCGCATAGCCCGCCTTCCCGGCTACCCCCGCCAGCGTCGTCACCACGCCGTCCGGAGTGACCTTGCGAATGTTGTCGTTCCCTTCGTCCGCCACATAAACATTGCCCATCGCATCCACCGCGATCCCGCGCGGCGCGTTGAACCGCGCGTCCGCGCCCGTGCCGTCGCTCTGGCCCTGGCTGCCCGCCTTCCCCGCCAGCGTCGTCACCACCCCCATCGGCGTGATTTTGCGCACGGTCGAACTCGCGTTGTCCGCCACATACACATTGCCCGCCCCATCCACCGCCACGCTCGTCGGCGTGTTGAACCGCGCCGCCGTGCCCGCGCCATCGTCGCTGCCCGCGTTGCCCGACAACCCGGCCAGCACGCCGCACTTCCCATCCGGGGTGATTTTGCAAATCGCCTCGTCATCCGTGTTCGCCACATAAACATTGCCCAACCCATCCACCGCCACGCCGCACGGCGTCACATAACCTTCCGCCGGCGCCGCCAACACCACGTCGTCGCCACCCGAGTTGATTTTTTGGATGGAGGAATCACTCACGCTCGCCACATACAAATTCCCCGCCCCATCCACCGCGATCGACCTCGGCCCGGACAACGGCGCCACCACCGGCTTCGCCGGATCCCATCCCGGCGCGGAAACCGCCGGCGGTAGTTTGCTCGTCACCGCAACCGGCGCGGCCGCCGGCGCCGCCTGATTCGACGCGGAATTATTCGCGCAGCCCGCCGCCAGCAAAGCCAGCGCCGCCACGCCAAAAAGAAATGGCATCTTCATAATTTCAAGGGGTAAAATTTAACCTGAGGGTAGCTGCCATCCTTAGACCGACCGGCCCCATTGTCCACCGCGTTCTCCGCCTTCCGCCTATCCACGCCCTTGTCTGCCGTTAAAAAATCGTGTAATCCCCATATTTACTCGTCACCCCGATGCTCAAACGCGCCTTCGTCTTCCTCGCCTTCGCCGTCCTCCTGTCCGCGTCCTCCCGCGCGGACCCCTACCGTCTGCTCAACATCGCGCTCTACCAGACCGACGACGTCATGAAGGACCGCGTCGGCACCAGCGTCGACCTCGTCGGCTACATCAAGGCCCTCAACGCCGCCGCCACGGATTATTTCTCTACCCACCCCGCCGGCACGCCCGGCATCCTCAACCTCGTCGTCGCCTTCAAACCCTCCGGCAAATCCAAAGTCTGGCTCCTTGCCAGCAACACCACGCTCGAAAATCCCGCCGGCCTCATTCTCAAACTCCAGGCCGTTCCCGCGCCCAAACCCATCGGCGGCCCGATTGCCTTTTGCCTCCACGCCTCCCTTTGGGGCGGCGCCGACACCACCGCCTTCACCCAGCCGCCCTACCCCAAGGAATGGCTCGACGCCTCCCAATCCACCACCCAATCCCCTCCCCATCCCCGACGGCGTCCTCGAAGTCATCTGGAAGGACTGATATTTCCTTTAAGCAGACACATAAAACATCGCCCGGCCTCGCGCAGCGACGCCAAAAACTTCATCCCGCCTCGCGTAGCGACGCTTGGGCATCAGTGTATCTCGACTCCTCCGCGCCAATCACCCCAATCCGCCCGCCGCCTAACTCTTCGCCCCCGGCGCATTCTTGTCTTCATTAACCGCCGCCACCGCGCCCGCCGGCCGCCCCGTCGTCGCGCCAAATAAATCCGTCGAGTGGTTGATGTTCACCCCGCGGTCATTCGTCGTGGAACACCCGCCCAAGCCCAAGCCAAGGACCACCACGCCCACCATCATCGCGCAAATCCACGCTTTCATTCCCCCAACGTAAAATTTTTCGCCGCCCGCGTCAAGCCCCCGCGCCCGCCTCACCTCATAAAATGGCATGGCTTCCCGCCCGCCCGCGCCCCATGCTGGTCCCGTGGAAGAACCTGGCGCGCCTCGTCCGAGAATCTGGCTCTATTCAGGCCTGGCCGCGCTTGCCGTCATCGTCCTCGCCGCCATCTTCCTCGTCGAACCCGTCTACGACCGCTTCAAACTCTGGCGCGCCCTCCAACTCACCGAAGCCTCCGCCCAGGCCCTCCGCTCCAGCGACCCCAACGCCCTCGACACCGCCCGCACCGACGCCCAGGTCGCCGTCCAACTCTGGCCCTACGATCCCCGCGTCCTGCGCCAGGCCGCCATCGTCAACGCGCCTCTCCGACCCGCGCGCACGCCCTCCCCTTCTGGCTCGAGGCCTGGAAACTCTCCCGCGACCCCGCCGACCTCCGCGAAGTCATCCTCGCCGCCCTCGCCGTCCAACGAACTCGCCTTCGCCTCCGATCAATTCACCACCCTCCAGTCCGCCGACCCCAACAACCCCCTCACCTGGCTCGCCAAGCCCGCCTCGACCTCGCCCTCGATGAATGGCCCGAGGCCCTCGCCGCCGCCGAACGCGTCCTCAAAGCCAACCCCATCCCCGACGACGCCCATTTCGTTTACGCCCAGGCCACCCAAAAATCCCCCGACCCCGCCGTCCGCGCCCAAGGCGTCGAACACCTCCGCCTCCTCTCCGCCCGCACCGACCTCCTCGGCCTCCGCGCCCTCCGCGACCTCGCCAACTACCCCGGCAACGACCCCTTCCAAATCACCGAAATCGCCCGCCGCCTCGAGGACCATCCCCTCGCCACCCGCGACGACAAACTCCTCGCCCTCACCCTCCGCGACCGCCTCCCCGGCGCCGACGACCAGGCCATCGAAACCTCCGCCCGCGAACTCTTCCCCGCCACCGACCCCGACAGCCTGGTCGCCCTCGGCCACTGGCTCATGAGCCAGCACAAATACTCCGACGTCCTCGACCTCATCGACACCCAGACCGCCTTCCAGCGCCGCGACCTCTTCCTCATCCGCCTCGACGCCATGGCCGTCCGAAAACAATGGCCCGCCATCCTCGACCTCTTGAACCGCCCCGACCCGCCCATCGAGGAGGAAATCCGCCTCCTCTTCGTCGCCCGCACCCTCACCGAAATGGGCGACACCGAACGCGCCACCTCGCCTGGCAGCGCCTCCGCCTCTACATCTCCAACGAACCCGCCAAGCTCCTCGACGTCGGCGTCTACGCCCAAAAACTCGGCTACGACGACATCGCCCGCGAAATCTACACCAAACTCCTCGAAGACCTCAAGGAACGCCGCCAGGCCTACGAACAATTGATCGCCATCGAACGCAACGCCCGCCACACCGACGCCCTCCACGATCTGCCTCGTCAAAATGGCCCAAAGCTATCCCTCCGACCCCTTCGTCCGCAACGACCTCCTCGTGTTCA
>CAWBWB010000004.1:0-93810 GCA_963792495.1 uncultured Acidobacteriaceae bacterium
ATAGTCCCTGGACTGTGCCGTCTTCCCCAAAGGTCCCATGCAGCACCGGAAAAATCACATCCAGCGATTGGCTCCTGGCGTCCACTGCGGCCAGCCCCGCAGGTTCTGGCGCCAGCAGCGTTGGAATCCCCTGGTTAAGCACCTTTGCGCTCGCCGTGGCATGAGGATCGCCGGCACGCAACTGCTTTGCAGCCTCGCCATTGCCAGCCAACAGGTTGTCCGCCTCGCCCGCCGTCAGCCAGCGGCCCTCTTTCGTAATGCCAATCGGCACCACGTCAAACTTCTTGCGATCAATTGCCTTCAGAATCGAAGCCGCTGAGAGCAACGAAACCTCATGCTCCCCACTCCGCCCGCCAAACACCACTCCAACCCGCAGTTTCTTCGCCATTCGTCCTGTAACTTCCTTTGCATCACGCTAACGCGACACAATTCAGTGTAGAGCGGAGGCGAAACGTTCACGCGAACAACGAGCAGTGGATGTGTGCAAGGGAATCATTCTTGAAACAGGCGCTTTGTCACAATATCTTCTTCCCAAACGCCGAACAGACCAGCTCCACCGCAAGATCCGCAGTTCGATTCCGCTCATCGATCACCGGGTTCACCTCGACAATCTCCATGCTGAGCATCTTGCCGTGATCCGCAATAATCTCCATCGCAAGATGCGCCTCACGATACGTAGCCCCGCCACGCACCGGCGTGCCCACACCCGGCGCATCCTCCGGGTCAATCCAGTCCATATCGAGCGAGACATGAAAACCCGCAGTCCCCTTACTCACAGCACGCAGCGCTCTCTCCATCACCACTCGCATGCCGCGCTCATCGATATCGCGCATGGTGTAAACCTCAGTCACACCCGCACGACGAATATTCTCCCGCTCCGCCTCGTCAATATCGCGCACCCCAATCAGCACAGTGTTCCCCGGCGCAATCTTGGGACTGTATCCAAACAAACTACTCAGCGGCTCCGGCCCCAACCCAAGCAACGCAGCCAGCGGCATGCCATGCACATTGCCGGAAGGAGATGACTCCGGCGTGTTGATATCCGAATGCGCATCGATCCAGATCACGCCGATCTTCTGCTCCTGCCTTCGATAAAACTCCGCAACGCCTGACACGGAACCTGCCGCAAGCGAATGATCTCCGCCGAGCAGGAGCGGCGTCATGCCACCCTCCAACGTTTTCACCACGGCCTCAGCGGTGCGCTTGCAGGTTTCGGCAATCTGCTTCAGATAGCGCGCATTCTTTTCGCCCAGCGCCTGCGTCTCTGCAATCTCCACACGGATATTACCGCCATCCGTCACTTGGTGCCCCAGCGCCTCAAGCCGAGCCTCAAGCCCCGCCACCCGCAAGGCCGAGGGCCCCATGTCCACTCCACGGCGGCTGGCACCCATATCCAGCGGAACGCCAATCACGCGAATCTTGCGCACATTCGCAGCTTGTGTGCTGCTCAAAGAAAATGTTGGTGTTTTCAAAATGCTTTCACTGCGGCCAGCCATGCGAAGTTGCTCCCATTCATCCACACGATTCTGAAACGCGCCCTGTTCGCCGCGCGCGCCCAAACCCGCCTATTAGAACAGAATTGAGTCAACACTGGATCGGCTTCGTTCAACGCCGCAGCATCGTCCATACTTTGCGCCAACTCAAAGGACGCTGGAAACGAGGATAGAGTTAGACGAGTCCTGCAAGCAAAAGTAGCGGAAACATGCGTCTTTATTGGTTATTTCGTGTGCAGTCAAAGCTCTTTACATAACTTAAGCTGCACCGTGTGCGCGCCTGTCATTTACTAACGAATGATACTTACCAAGGCTGGTAGTTATCGCAACTTCAAAGCCTCTGCTGCTGCTTCTACCTCTGAGCAATGCTCGCAAGTATGTTGTCCCGTTCGAATAGCCGCACCCGTTCACAGCAGGTGCGATGTGTTGGGTATTAGTTGATCTTCGAGTACGGACGAATCATGCCATCTGGACCCAAACGGAATTCTGACGCCGGCAGTGTCTGCGTTCGCGGCAGCGGCGTCCATTCGTCGTGGTCTCATATTTCCCGCCTGCTGCTTTTTGTCTTCTTGATCGGTGCATCGGCTCTAGTTCATCCACTTCATCTTCGCGCGCAAGCCCCATCATCCATAGACAATCTCCCACAGCAAGCAGCAGAGGCGCGTAACGCGGGGAACATTCCTGCGGCCATTCGTCTGTATCAGCAAGCCATCCAGCAGAAGGCGGACTGGGCAGAAGGCTGGTTTTATCTGGGCCTGCTCAACTACGAATCCGATCAGTACGCGGATGCGACTGCGGCTTTCACGGGCTTTCTCAAGCTTCAACCCGGAGTGCCGCCGGCAATGGCTCTGCGCGGCCTGTGCGAGTTTGAAAGCGGCTCCTACGACGACGCACTTCGAGATCTGGAGCAGGCCGTGCTGCATGGCGCCGCAAATGATCCGCACAACGAGCAGATTATCCGCTTTCACTACGCGCAACTGCTCACACGCGCTGGCCGATTTGATGACGCAATGAATCAGTATCAGTTCTTTGCAGCCCACCGCGTAAACAACGCGGATGTTCTGTTGGGACTGGGACTGGTGGGAACCAGGACCGCAACGCTGCCAAATGAGATAACCGCGCAGGAGCGGCCCATGCTGGAAGATGTCGGCGGGGCAACCTACGCCTTCCTCGCAGGCGACACCGAGGACGCAGAAAGATCCTTCAATACTCTTTTCGTGCGCTATCCCTCATCGCCCCAGCTCTATCTCTTCTACGCCACGCTACTCTATCGCGACCGCTCCAATCTCGCCGTCGATGCCATTCGCGACGAAGTGTCGGCAATGCCGGACAATGGCTATGCACGCGCCGTGTTGGCCTTCACACTGATGATTGCCGGACGTTTTGCCGAGGCCTTACCGGAGGCTGAGAAAGCCTACGAACAAAAGCCCGATCTCGAGATGGCGCAGATCGCGCTTGGCCGATGCCTGATTGAGGCTGGTTCTGCGCCGGACGATGATAAGCGAGCTGAAGGACTGTTGGGCCAGGTGCTTACCCACGATCCCAACAACCTGGAAGCGCACATGGCGCTGGCGGCTCTTTACTCTCGCACCGGGCGCAGGGAGGACGAATATCGTGAGCGCATGGCCTGCCTCCGCCTGGCAAACTAGCCTGCGCGTCCTTCTCGCAACTCTGGCTGTCGTCATCGTAATCCTGCCCTTGAATAGCGCGCACCACGGCGACACAGTTCTGGCAGCGTCGCACGCATCGGCATCGCGAGATAAAGCGGCTTCCGCCTCCGGTTGTGCTCAGTGTCATGGTGCTGTGGTGGAATCCTACTCGCACGCAGCCATGCAGCATGCCATCGAGCCGGAAGACGCGAATCCCATTCTAAGAACGCATCCCAGTCTGCGCGGGCAGGCAGGTGGATACTCCTATGCAATCGAAACCAAAGGCGCGGCGAGCACCTACACTGTCTCAGACGGTCATGACTCACTCACATTGCCTATTCACTGGATGATGGGCCAGCACTCTCAGACCTGGCTACTGGAGAAGGATGGAAACTTCTACGAGAGCGCTGTGAGCTACTTTCATCTGGAGCAGGCCCTTGCTGCCACGCCGGGTGATGAAAATCTCGCTCCGCGCAATCTCACAGAGGCCATTGGCCGCAAGATCTCATCGTGGGAGCAGTTGCAGTGTTTCAACTGCCACGCCACCAATGCCGTCCAGGGTGAAAAGCTGACTCTCGATCGGCTACGTCCCGGCGTCGGCTGTGAACGCTGCCATGAAGGCGCAAATCAGCACATGTCGGATGCGCTGCGCGGCAACTTTGCCACACGCCCGAAATCGCTGAAGGCCATGAATGCCGAAGATACCTCGGAGTTCTGTGGACAATGCCATCGCACCTGGGACATGGCCGTACGCAACCACTGGCATGGCCCTGCAAACGTCCGCTTCCAGCCATACAGGCTGGCGAACAGTAGATGCTTTCTCGGCACCGATCGTAGAATCAGTTGCACAGCCTGCCATGACCCGCATCAACCCGAGAACACGAACGTCGAGTTCTACGACGCGAAATGCCTCGCCTGCCATGCAGCAGTCCAGACAAAGGCCCCCACAGCCACAACGACGCCAGTAAAGACATGCCCGGTAGCCGCAACCCGATGCGTCTCCTGCCACATGCCGAAAGTCACGCTGCCCGGCGGCCACGGCGTCTTCACCGATCACATGATCCGCGTCGTACGCACCGGCGAGTCCTATCCGGACTGAATATTGATCTCGATCGCGTCAACATGACCCGGTGCACAACTGCGAAATACATCAGGGACAAATTACCAAAGACACGCCAAAGATTACGCAGTGAATACCCGTGGTAGGATATTCCTACCGGAGTGTGCGCGATGGCAACGCAGCAGGCAGTGCTGGAATACCTGACAACAACGAAGATCGGCGAAAAAGGTCAGCTGACCGTGCCTAAGCAGTTTCGCGAGGATCTGGGACTGGAAACGGGAGCCCCCTTTGCCGTGCTTCGCCTGGGAGACGGCTTGATTCTTCTGCCGGAGCAGCAGCGTTTTAACCATCTCTGCGAACAGGTCAGCTCCGCACTGACACGAGCCGGAGCCACGCCCAATGCCGTGTTGGATACGCTCGCGGAAACGCGGCGTCGCATCTACCAGCGCCGTTACGGCGCTGACATCGCTCCAGACGCGCCTTCCAATCGAGCCATCCCGAATCGAGCCACGCAGAGACGCCGCAAAAAGTGACCGGCACTCGCAAGCTCAGGTTATTTCTTGATTCCAACGTGCTGACCGGAGGCATTGTGTCCGCATGGGGCCTGGATAAGGCCATCCTGTCTTTGTGCGCGGCAAGAATCTGCCGACTTGTGCTGGCCGAAGCGGTCCGGGAAGAGGTGGAAGAGAATCTTCTGCTACACGCCGGACGGCTTGCCGCAGAAGAGGCAGAGGAGATGCTCGAAAGCTATCGCGGCCTAATCCGATTGACACGGCCTGAGTTGATTCCATTTCCGGTGAAGGATGTCGTGCAGCGCAGTCGTCATCTCATCCGCCATGAGCCGGATGTTCCTGTGCTGCTTTCGGCAATGGCCGCCAAACCCGACTGGCTGCTGACGCACAACACAAAGCATTTCACACAGACCGTAGCGCGAAACACCGGACTACGGATCGCAACTCCAGTGGAGTTCTTCAAAACATTATCGTCATTGCTGCGGTGAAAAGCACCCATTTCGCATCCCAAACCAAAATAGAGCGCACCCATCGGCTAGTCTTATGTGATACTTCTCCTGTCTGACCAAGGCCGCTCAGTGAATGAAGCCTCTCAAAGCCGCATAAAACCATTCGCCATGCTACTTGGTCTTGGATTGTTGTGCATTGCGCTCTACATTCTTGGGCTGATCTTTCAGAAGCTTCAACACATCCTCGCCATCTCTGACGCAATTGCCGGCCTGCTCATTTTAGGATGCTGGGTCGCGCTGAATATCCAGCAACTTTTTCGAGACAGCCAGCGTGATGAAACTCAGAAATTATTCATAGCTGCAAGCGACACACAGAACTGCAACAACTCCAAATAAGAAAAGGCCCGGCATCGCTGCCGGGCCTTTTCTGTTTACGTTGATCGGAAAAGCGCTTACTCAGCCGCCATCTCTTCTGCTTCGCCTTCCTGGCGCATCTGTTCCAGCTCGCGCTCCGCGGCTTCAATCTCCGCAGACACTTCCTGCTGTACGCGCTGCGCCGCCTCTTCAAGCTCAGGCGAAAGCTGCACGTTGCGGTAGTACTCCAGGCCCGTGCCCGCAGGAATCAAGCGTCCCACGATCACGTTCTCCTTCAGGCCGCGCAGGTTGTCGATGGCTCCATTGATCGAAGCCTCCGTCAGCACACGCGTCGTCTCCTGGAAGCTGGCCGCCGAGATGAACGAATCCGTCGAGAGCGACGCCTTCGTAATGCCGAGCAGAAGCGGGTGGCCCACCGGAGGACGACCGCCCTCCTTCTCCACACGCGCCTTCTCTTCATTGAAGCGGAAGCGATCGATCTGCTGTTCGAGCAGGAAGTTGGAGTCACCCACTTCATCGACGCGCACCCAGCGCAGCATCTGGCGAACAATCACTTCAATGTGCTTGTCGCTGATGGCCACGCCCTGCAGACGGTAGACTTCCTGGATTTCGTTCACTAGGTACTTCTGCAGTTCCTGCTCGCCGAGCACGTCGAGAATGTCATGCGGGTTCAGCGGTCCATCCATCAGAGGATCGCCGGCACGCAGACGCTCTCCTTCCTGCACGTTCACGTAGATGCCGCGGGGCACAGAGTATTCACGCTCATCGCCGTTGTCGGCAGTGACGTAAATCTTCCGCTGGCCCTTCTGCACTTCGCCAAAGCGAACCACGCCATCGATCTCGCTGATGATCGCAGTCTCGCGCGGCTTACGCGCTTCGAACAACTCAACCACGCGCGGCAGACCGCCGGTGATGTCCTTCGTACGCGTCGATTCCTTCGGAATCTTCGCAAGCACATCGCCCGGGCCCATCTCGTCGCCATCCTGCACCATAAGGTGCGCGCCCTTCGGCAACAGATAACGCTTGGTGCCCTTGGGGCCCTTCATTACAAATGAAGGCTGACGCTTTTCATCCGGCGAGTCGCCCACAACCCAGCGCGACAGACCCGTGACTTCGTCGACCTCTTCGTTCAGCGTGATGCCTTCCTGGAGATCCTTGAAGGTCACCACACCGCCGATTTCGGTCAGGATCGAGTAGGTGTAGGGATCCCATTCAGCAAGCTGCTGTCCGAGAGTCACCTTCTCGTTGTCCTTCACCTTCAGGCGCGCGCCATAAACCACCTGGTAGCGCTCCTTTTCGCGGCCACGCTCGTCCACCACGGCAATCGATCCCGAACGGTTCATTGCCACCAGCGCGCCGTCCTTGCTCTCAACCGTGTTCAGGTTGATGAAGCGCACTGAGCCGTTGTTCTTCGCGTCGAGTCTCGAACGATCCTGCACACGGCTGGCCGTACCACCCACGTGGAAGGTACGCATCGTAAGCTGAGTGCCCGGCTCGCCGATAGACTGCGCAGCGATCACGCCGCAGGTCTCGCCAAGCTCAACCATGCGGCCGGAGCCGAGGTTGCGTCCGTAGCACAGTGCGCAAACGCCGCGCTTCGATTCGCAGGTCAGCACCGAGCGGATCTTCACCTTCTCCACGCCGGCGCCCTGGATTGCAGAGGCACTCTCTTCGTCAATCGGCTGGTTCACCTTGATGACGATGTTGCCGTCGTAGTCCTTGATCTGCTCGAGTGATACGCGTCCGATGATACGGTCGCGCAACGGCTCAATGATCTCGCCGGACTCAACGATCGAGCCAACATCAATGCCTTCGCGCGTGCCGCAGTCGTACTCGGTCACAATCACGTCCTGCGCCACGTCGACGAGACGACGCGTCAGGTAGCCCGAGTCGGCCGTCTTGAGTGCCGTATCCGCAAGGCCCTTACGAGCGCCGTGCGTCGAAATGAAGTACTCGAGCACCGTGAGGCCTTCGCGGAAGTTCGACGTAATCGGCGTCTCGATGACTTCGCCGGAGGGCTTGGCCATCAATCCGCGCATGCCCGAGAGCTGACGAATCTGCTGCTTCGAACCACGAGCACCGGAATCCGCCATGATGTAGATCGGGTTCATGGCGCCTTCCTGATCGGCCCGCTTCATGTTTCCGAACATCTCGTCCGCAACCTTATCGGTCACGGTGGACCACATCTGGATGACCTTGTTCGAGCGCTCGCCGTTGGTGATGGCGCCATCCAGGTACTGCCTCTGGACTTCGATCACCTTCTGGTCGGCTTCGTCCACAACGGTGTACTTCGATGCAGGAATAACCATGTCGTCCAGGCCCACAGAGAGACCCGAGCGCGTGGCGTATTGGAAGCCAAGAGACTTGATGCGATCCAGCATCTGCACCGTCACTTCGAGTCCGAGGTTCTGGTTGCAGTAATTCACCAGCTGGCCAATGCCCTTCTTCTTGAGCAGGCCGTTGATGAACGGCATCCCCGGCGGCAGCGCGTCGTTCAGAATCACGCGGCCCACCGTCGTCGAGATGTATTCCTTGTTGAACTCGACAGGCTCGGTGTGCGTCAGATCCTGGTCATCGTATGCCGTCGTCATGTCCAGCACTTTGCCCGTGTAGCGCAGACGAACCGGCGAAAGCGTCTCAAGCTCCTTCGCTTCGAGCGCCATCAGCACTTCTTCCACGTTCGCAAAGGTGCGTCCTTCGCCCTTGCCACCCTTCTTTTCCTTGGTCAGGTAGTAGAGTCCGAGAACCATATCCTGCGTAGGAACAGTGATCGGCTGACCTGACGCCGGCGAAAGAATGTTGTGCGAAGCAAGCATAAGAACGCTGGCTTCAATCTGCGCCTCAGGTGACAGCGGAATGTGCACGGCCATCTGATCACCGTCGAAGTCCGCGTTGAACGCGGTGCAAACGAGCGGGTGAATCTTAATCGCCTTGCCTTCCACCAGCACCGGCTCAAATGCCTGGATACCCAGGCGGTGCAGGGTTGGGGCGCGGTTCAAGAGCACAGGGTGGTCCTTGATGACTTCTTCAAGAATGTCCCAGACCACCGGCTCCTGCATCTCCACCATTTCCTTGGCCTGCTTGATGGTGGTGCAGTGGCCCGTCTGCTCCAGGCGGTGGTAGATGAAGGGCTTGAAGAGCTCAAGCGCCATCTTCTTCGGCAAACCGCACTGGTGCAGCTTGAGGTCCGGGCCAACAACGATCACCGAACGGCCCGAGTAGTCCACGCGTTTGCCCAGAAGGTTCTGGCGGAAACGGCCCTGCTTGCCCTTGAGCGTGTCGCTCAGTGACTTCAGCGGACGGTTGTTGGCGCCACGCAGCACGCGGCCACGGCGGCCGTTATCAAACAGCGCGTCCACTGCTTCCTGCAGCATGCGCTTTTCGTTGCGCACAATCACTTCAGGAGCGTGCAGATCCATCAGCTTCTTCAACCGGTTGTTACGGTTGATGACGCGGCGATAGAGATCGTTCAAATCAGACGTTGCAAAGCGGCCGCCATCCAGCGGCACCAGCGGGCGCAGCTCGGGAGGGATAACCGGCAGCACATCGAGAATCATCCACTGCGGCTTGTTGGAAGACTTGCGGAACGCCTCCACAACCTTCAGCCGCTTGGAATACTTGATCTTCTTTTGCGCAGAGGTTTCGGTCTTCATGCGCTCGCGCAGCTCAATCGCCAGCTCGTCGACCACAACGCGCTTCAGAAGCTCCTTGATCGCTTCTGCGCCCATCATGGCCTTGAAGCCCGAGGGACGGAACTGCTGGTCGAGGTCGCGGAACTTCTGCTCGTCCTTGATGATCTCGCGCTCGCGCACAGGCGCTTCGCCCGGATCGACAACGACATACGACTCGAAGTAGAGAATCCCTTCAAGGTCGCGCAGCGAAATATCCAGCAGGTGGCCGATACGCGAAGGCAGGCCCTTGAAGAACCACACGTGCGAGCAGGGCGAAGCCAGCTCAATGTGGCCCATGCGCTCGCGGCGCACCTTGCTTACGGTCACTTCCACGCCGCACTTGTCGCAGATCACGCCGCGGTGCTTCATGCGCTTGTATTTGCCGCACAGGCACTCCCAGTCCGTTACGGGACCAAAGATGCGTGCGCAGAACAAGCCATCGCGCTCCGGCTTGAAGGTGCGGTAGTTGATGGTTTCCGGCTTCGTTACTTCGCCATGCGACCAGCTGCGGATCTTCTCCGGCGATGCAAGCATGATGCGGATAGCGTCGAAGTCGGTAATCGGGCTCGTGAGTTCAAACGGGTTCGATCGGAACAAGGTAACCCTCCCTGGCAGGCGTGTTTTTTTCACTCTGCCGTGGCTACTCCCGGGATTCTTTTTGGATTTCTTCCCTACCCGGGTGAGCGGTCTGTTGCACCACTCATAAGAAGAAACCTTAAAACTCAGCGACTAGCCGTTAACTTTCAGCAATCAGCTATCAGCTTTTCGTACCCGTATCGGGCTGAAAACTGATAGCTGACGCTGAGAGCTACATTAGTCAGCAACCGCAGGCAACTCAGGCGCCGGAGCCTTGCGAACAAGGTCCGCGCGCTTGATCAGCTCAACGTCCAGGCATAGTGCCTGCAGTTCGCGGATCAGCACATTGAACGACTCAGGAACGCCCGGCTCAATCGCCGCTTCGCCCTTCACAATGGCCTCGTAAATCTTCGTACGGCCATACACATCGTCCGACTTCGCCGTCAGCAGTTCCTGCAGGATGTATGCCGCGCCATATGCTTCCAGCGCCCACACTTCCATTTCGCCAAAGCGCTGTCCACCGAACTGCGCCTTGCCGCCCAGAGGCTGCTGCGTAATCAGCGAGTACGGTCCAATCGAACGAGCGTGGATCTTGTCGTCCACCAGGTGCGAGAGCTTCAACATGTAGATATAGCCCACCGTCACCGGCTGTTCGAACTCATCGCCCGTCATGCCGTCAAACAGCGCCGTCTTGCCGGAAGTCGGCAGACCAGCCGCGGTCAACAGCGCCTTGATCTCGCCTTCCTGCGCGCCGTCAAACACGTTGGTGCCGAACCAGATGCCGCGCTCCATGCCGGCAGCAACGCGAATCAGCGTCTCGTCATCGAGCTCAAGCAGCTGCCGCAGCGTTGCCGTGCCTGCAAACTCCTTCTTCACCTCTTCGCGAATGAAGTTCGCGTCGCTGTTCTGCTTCACCAGCGCGGCAATCTTCTTGCCGAGTCCGGCTGCAGCCCAGCCAAGATGTGTTTCCAGAATCTGTCCCACGTTCATACGCGAAGGAACGCCCAGCGGATTGAGAACAATTTCAACCGGTGTGCCATCGGGCAGATACGGCATATCTTCCTCAGGAAGAATGCGCGCAATCACGCCCTTGTTACCGTGGCGGCCGGCCATCTTGTCGCCCACGCTCAGCTTGCGCTTCATCGCAACATACACCTTCACAAGCTTGATCACGCCTGGCGGCAGCTCATCGCCCTTGGCCAGCTTCGAAATCTTCTCGTTGGTGATCTTGCGCAGCACTTCAATCTGGCGCGAGGTCATCTCTTCGATCTCGTCGATCTGCTCGTTCACCCGCGGGTCCTTATCGGCATAGCGGATGCGCTTCAGATTCTTCGTCGAGATGCGCTCAATCGTTTCGCGGTCCAGGATGGCGTCCTTCGTCAACAGGCGCTTATTGGTGCGCTCGTCGTGAAGATCGGCCAGAACCACCTTGTCGCCCAGGATCGCTTCCAGACGCTTCAAACGCTCGTCCGTCAGAATGCGGATTTCGTCGCCCAGGTTCTTTTCCAGCTTGGCAACATACTCCGTCTCGATATGCTTGGCGCGCTCATCCTTCTCCTGGCCCTTGCGGCTGAAGATGCGAACATCCACAACCGTTCCCTCAATACCCGGAGGGCAGGTCAGTGAAGCATCACGCACATCGCCGGCCTTTTCGCCGAAGATCGCGCGCAGCAGCTTCTCTTCAGGTGTCAGCTGGGTTTCGCCCTTCGGCGTAACCTTGCCCACAAGAATGTCGCCATGCTTGATCTGGGCGCCGATGCGGATCACGCCGCTCTCATCCAGGTCGCGCAGCGAGTGCTCGCTCACGTTCGGAATGTCGCGTGTGATTTCCTCAGGCCCCAGCTTCGTATCGCGCGCTTCAATCTCGAACTCTTCGATGTGCACCGAGGTGTAGTAATCCTCGCGCACCAGCTTCTCTGAGATCAGGATCGCGTCCTCGAAGTTGTAGCCGCGCCACGGCATGAAGGCCACCAGCACGTTACGTCCCAGCGCCAGCTCGCCCTGCTCCGTGCAAGGACCGTCGGCAATCACCTGGCCCTTGAGCACGCGGTCGCCTTCGCGCACAACCGGCTTCTGGTTGATGCACGTGTTCTGGTTCGAGCGCTTGAACTTGATGAGCTGGTAAATATCCGAACCCACCTCACGCGAAAGCTGCGTCGGATGATGCTCGCCTTCCACACGAATGATGATGCGCTCCGAGTCAACCGAGTCCACAATGCCGTTACGCTTGGCCAGCACCACAGCGCCCGAGTCGCGCGCCGTAACGCCTTCCATACCGGTTCCCACAAGCGGAGCCTCAGCCACAAGCAGCGGCACCGACTGACGTTGCATGTTCGCGCCCATCAGTGCGCGGTTCGCGTCATCATGCTCCAGGAAGGGCACCAGCGATGCCGCAACGGAAACAAGCTGCTTCGGCGAAACGTCGATGTAATCCACCTCGGCGCGGCTCACCAGCACAAAGTTGCCCTGACGCCGTGCATTCACCAGATCCTCGGTGATCACGCCCTCGTCGTTGAACTCAATGTTGGCTTGCGCAATGGTGTGCTTGTCCTCTTCCCACGCGGAAAGATAGAAGCTGAACGGAATCACATCGATCGTGCGCTTGCCCGCCTTCTTCAGGCTAGCAGCCAACGCCGTCGCTTCATCCTTATCCATGTGGTCGCCCACACGCCGCCCACTCTCGCCCGCGTTCACAATCTCCACGTAGTCGAGAATCTTGCCGTCCTTCACCTTGCGGTAAGGCGACTCGATGAAGCCGTACTCGTTGATCCGCGCAAAGCAGCTCAGCGAGCTGATCAGTCCGATATTCGGACCTTCTGGCGTTTCAATCGGGCAGATACGGCCGTAGTGTGTCGGGTGAACGTCGCGAACTTCAAAGCCCGCGCGCTCGCGGCTCAGACCGCCAGGTCCAAGCGCCGACAGACGCCGCTTGTGCGTAATTTCCGACAGCGGATTCGTCTGATCCATGAACTGCGAGAGCTGCGAAGAGCCGAAGAACTCTCGGATCGCCGCCATCACAGGCTTCGCGTTGATCAGGTCATGCGGCATGGCCGTATTGAGTTCCTGATACACGCTCATCTTTTCCTTGATCGCGCGCTCCATGCGAACAAGGCCGATGCGGAACTGATTTTCCATCAGCTCGCCCACGGCTCTTACGCGGCGGTTGCCAAGGTGATCGATATCGTCCACAATGCCGATGTTCTTGCGCAGCTTCAACAGGTACTTGATCGTCGCGTAGAAGTCCTCCGGCGTCAGCGTCCGGTGGTCCAGCGGCGTATGCTCCTGGTTCTCGTAGAGCTTGATGTTGAACTTCAAACGGCCTACGCGCGAGAAGTCGTACTTGCGCGGATCGAAGAACATGCCCTCAAAGAGCGCAGTCGCCGTATCCAGCGTCGGCGGGTCACCCGGACGCAGCTTGCGGTAGATCTCGATCAGCGCCTCTTCCGGCTTGCGGATCGCATCACGCCGCAGCGTGTTCGTGATGATGTTGCCCACGTCGTCGCGCTCAGGGAAGAAGACCTCAAAGCTCGTTGCGCCGCTCGAAAGAATCTTGTGCAGGCGATCAGCCGTCAGCTCAACGTTGGCCTCAACCACAACTTCGCCCGTCGTCGTATCCACAACGTCGGCAGCCGTGAGTGTGCCATCGAGTTCGGCATTCTCAATCTCAACCTTCTCAATGCCAGCCGCACGAAGCGCCTTCAGCGTGTGCGCAGTGACCTTGCGGCCCGAGTGCGCAATCTCCTCGCCCTTGTGCAGAACGGCATGCGCGGGCTTTGCGCCCGTCAGATGCGTCGCACCCTCGGGCTTCACAGCCCAGAAGATCTTGCCGTCAGCAATGGTCATCTTGTCGACCGTGTAGAAGGTCTTCAGGATTTCTTCATCGCTCTTCAGGCCAAGCGCGCGCAGGAAGATCGTACCCAGGAACTTGCGCTTGCGGTCGATACGGACATACAGCGTGTTCTTCTGGTCGTACTCGAACTCCACCCAGGATCCGCGGTAAGGAATGATCTTGCCCAGGAAGTAGGTGCGGTTGTTCGCCGTCTCAAAGAAGACGCCCGGCGAGCGGTGCAACTGCGAAACAATCACACGCTCCGTGCCATTCACGATAAAGGTGCCGTTGGGAGTCATCAGCGGAATATCGCCGAAGAAGACTTCCTGCTCCTTGATGTCGCGAATCGTCTTGTTGCCCGTCTCCGCGTCCTTGTCATAAATGGTCAGGCGAACCGTGACCTTCAGCGGCGCAGAAAACGTCATGCCGCGCTCTTCGCATTCCTGCTGGTCGTACTTCAGCTGCAGGCTGACAGGGTCACCGCACTTGTTGCAGAAGTCCGGCGTGTTCTTGTTGTAGTGGCCGCACTTGGTGCACAGTACATCGCCCGGATGAAACGGGTCGGTGATAACCATGTTGCCGCAGTTTGAGCAGGCAGTACGCAGGTGATGCAGACCCTTGAGGTGGCCGCACTTGCACTCCCAGTTGCCGATCGAGAAATCCACGAAATCAAGCTGCGAAATGCCGCGGAAATCAGTGATCGGGAAAACCGACGTAAACACAGACTGCAGACCCGAGTCATCGCGCTCGTTCGGCAGCTTGTCCATCTGCAGAAACCGCTCATAGGAACGGCGCTGCACTTCAATCAGGTTGGGAATCTGGGTTGCAGTGGGAATCTTGGAAAAATCGAGCCGGCTGCGAATCGCGCGCTTCTCGTTGGGCATGAGTCACTCCATGAGGCTCTTGTCATTGCCGGAATGAAACACCTGGCCTGGGCTCGGCACTATGTTTCATCCGGGCCGGTGCGTGAGTCTCATACACACCGGCAATTTCGGTAAGTTGCTGCCATCAAAGCCAGAATCCAAGCCAGCTCATCGCTTGCATTCGGCCAATCCCTGCTCATCCCCGGCCAATACGCCGAGGCATCCTCGCCAAGTACCGATACGGGCATAGCGGAGCGAATATTCACAGCCGGGCGTTGCCGGGCATTTGACAAGTGCGCTAGACTGCGCACATCCGGAAGAGGAAAACGCTCATCTTAAAGAGCGCCGGGGTGGATTTTGCGATCCACTTGTACATGGGAGACACGAAAAGCCCGTGAGGACGCGATGCCTCACGAGCGCGGCTTTTTGCCTATGCTCCCATTCGAATTCTCAAAATACCCGCTTCCGCCTGTCCTAAGCCCGCTACGATTCGCCGCCAACCATCGCGCTTCGCCCGGCAAACATCCAAATCATTGCCTGCGAAGCGCTTGAATCCTTCGCCTTATTTCTTGCCGCCGAGACTCTTGGCACGCCTGTGGCAGCACAAAATCCGCTCAAAAACCCGCAAACCACTTCGAAAAAGCAGCGCCCGGACCCGTTTCGTTTCCGGAATAACTCCAAAACGGAACGGAAAGACGCGCAACGATTATCGTAGCGCGTTTTCTCCGGGCTTGCAACTTTCGAGGGACCGAGACTACTTGATCTCGACCGTGGCCACGCCTTCAAACTTCTTCTTGATGGCCTCAGCCTCGTCCTTGGTCGCGCTCTCCTTCAGCGCCTTGGGGGCGCCGTCGACCAGGTCCTTAGCTTCCTTCAGGCCGAGCGAAGTCACTTCGCGAACAGCCTTAATGGTGTTGATCTTGTTCGCGCCGGCATCCTTGAGAATGACCTGGAATTCAGTCTTCTCTTCAACAGCAGCGGCAGCAGCGCCGCCGGCCGCGCCGGCAACAACCACAGGGGCCGCGGCCGCAGCCGAAACGCCCAGGGTCTCTTCGAGTTCCTTCACAAGAGCCGCCGCTTCAAGCAGGCTCAGGCTGACAATCTGTTCCTTCAACTGTGCGAGATCCGCCATTTTTTCTTCTCCAAAACGTATTGAAATTTGTCTTTCCCTGACAGCAAGCTCAGACTGAAGGGTTCCGATGCGCCAGACGAGCGCCCCTTCCGAATGCCTTCCTGCCCAAACTCTTAACAACAGTGGTCCGTGATGCGTGGTTCGGTGTTAGTTACTAACCACCAACCACTAAAAACCAACCACCCCACAGCCCTTAGGCTGCGGCAAACTTTTCCTTCTCCACACCCTGGCCGATAACCACCGCCAGGTCGCGTCCGGTCGCATTGATGACCGTCGCCAACCGCTGTCCCGGAGAATTGATCAGGAACAACAGCTTCGCGAAGATCTCTTCCTTGCCCGGCATGGTCGCCAGCGACTTCACGTCTTCGACGGAAAGCAGCTTGCCATCCACAATGCCCAGCTTGAACTGGAATTCGGCATTCTCGCCGACCCACTTCGAAAATCCCTTGGCCAGAGCCACCGGATCGCCCGAGGTGAACGCCACGGCGCTCACGCCCTTCAGACCCTTCAGCGCGTCCTCAATCTTGGTGCCCTTGCCGGCAATCGGAGCCAGCTTGTTCTTCAGCACGCGGTACTTGCCGCCCGCCTCACGCACCACCTTGCGCAGTTCAAAATCCTGCGCCACCGTCAGCTTGGCAAAGGTGCCAATGATTGCGGTCGTCGAAGTTTCCAGTTCCTTCGTCAGGATCTGAACCTTCTCTGTCTTCTTCGCCTTCGAAATTGCCATCGTCCTGCTCCCCTCAGCGGGTGAGCGCCTAACGCGCTCTCTAACGAAATCTTGTTCTCAATCGCATGACTCGAACGCCGCAGACTAGTCCCTAGTCTCTACGTCCTCAGTCTCTGCCTCTTAGTGCTTTCCAGCGGCCTCAGCCACAGCCTGATCCAGCGGAACGCCAGGGCCCATCGTCGAGCTCAAAGTCAGGCTCTTGATGTACTTGCCCTTCGCCGCAGAAGGCTTGGCGCGAACCACAGCCGCAACCACGGTGTTTGCATTGTCCACCAGCTTTTCCACCGGGAAGCTCAGTTTGCCCACCGCAACATGCACCAGGCTGGTCTTGTCCGCGCGGAACTCAACCTTACCGGCCTTGATTTCCTTCACAGCCGCGGCCACATCCGTGGTCACCGTGCCCGTCTTCGGGTTCGGCATCAGGCCCTTGGGGCCGAGCACCTTACCCAGACGACCGACAACCTTCATCATGTCCGGCGTCGCAATCAGCGCGTCAAAGTCGGTCCAGTTTTCCTTCTGGATCTTCTCCACCATCTCCTCGCCGCCCACGAAATCCGCGCCCGCTTCCTGCGCTTCCCTCTGGCGGTCGCCGGTGGCGATCACAGCAACGGTCTTGGTCTTGCCCAGGCCGTGAGGAAGCACTACCGTCCCGCGGACCATCTGATCTGCGTGACGCGTGTCCACACCCAGGCGCAAAGAAACCTGTACAGTCTCATCAAACTTTGCAAATTTAACCTTCTGCAGGAGGCTGACCGCTTCCGGCAACGCGTAAGACTCGGCCGTTACAGCGGCACGCGACTTCGCAATATTCTTGCTGGCTTTCTTTGCCATTCTTCCCTCGTCTCCCACCGCATCTGCCAGCCCTTCTCAGGGAACTTCGCCGGAGACAACTTCCGTTGTCTCAACAACCAGAAGCTCAGATGCCGTAGTGAATTGACTATCCGGAGAAATACCCCGGACACATCTATCGATAATACAGATGTGGAACCAGAAATGCAACTACCAGGCGCTCAGAGGCCGAACGCTGGTCGCATCCGGCCTCGAAGTTCCAGTCTTACCATGAAAAGAAAGGCAATCCCACCTTCTGCGGCTGATATTTTGACCCACCCAGATCGCTGTCCGTGAATGCGAAGACAAAGAACTGGTTATCATTCGGAATCTGGTTGCCGTTCTGGTCGGCTACCGTCTCCAGAAAGTCGTTATCGTTGGCGACCCAGAGGGTATGCACCTTCTCTCCGTTATATTCCACATCCGGACCGAAGCTGATACCTTCAATCTTCGCGGGAATCTCGTACTGGTTCCATCCCGCAGCCTCGAGGGACGTTACCAGATCAACAAACAGCACCTTTGTAACGGCATTTTCCGCAGCCATCGTTCCATCCATTTGGCTGATATCAGTCGCGCCCGTCAGGTCGATCTTGAAAAGCTGCTTCACCTTGGCCTTCGAAGCATCGGCACGCCCATGCCCATCCCGCTCATCCACCAGAAACTCATGGTCGTTCAGCGCCAGCATCTCGCTCACGCCTGAACCTGCGGTCAGCAGGTAGCCATATTGATGCGTCACGCGCCCAGAGGCAATGTCAATCGTCACAATACGCAGCAGGTTGGCCGCATTTCCGCCATCGGCCGCGTCCTGAATTAACGCATTCTGCATGATTCCCACCAGCGTCTTTCCGTCGGGAGTAATCGCCAGCCCTTCCATGCCCTTGTTCGCCACCCGGCCGGATGTGTTGCCGCTGATCTCGTTATTGCCCACCGGAGAGAGATTAGTCACATAGAAAGAGGAGGGCAGCGCGAATGACCGCAGCCGCATGCCGGTCAGACGATCGAACTCATAGACATATGGTCCATACTCATCGGAGATATACACCCTGAGTCCATCATTGGAAATCCGCAGCCCTTCTGTATCGAAGCGCGCATCGTTCGCATCGCCCGAATTGTGATGGGGATCGAAGTTATCCGACCGGCCCGTAAAGAAATGCAGCAGCCAGTTATTGAACTTTGGCTCGCCCGATCCAACCCCCAGGCCTGCTCCCGTCCCATAGACCAGTGGAGTCGGGCTCCAAAGCAGGGTCGTCGCCTCCAACTGCGGCGTCAGCGTAAACGGCGTGCCCGTTCCCGTCGTGTTCTTCTTCAACTCCAGATTCACAGTGTGAAACCGGTTGACGTAGGAAGCTGTGTTATCGATAGCGTCGTCAAACTCCACCGCGTTCGGCCCACGATCCGGGAGCGCCAGGAACGTGTTGCCGGAGACATAGGTGATCGCCGATCCTAGGCCGCCTAATTCGTTCGCTCGAACGCCATTTTCCAGTTTGTAATTCAAACCAGAGAGATCAGCCCACGCACCGGCGCGTGACTGATCCATTGTGCCGACAGCCAGAAGGGGGAATGATTGCGCATCCACGCGCGGGGCTCCTGTGAACGCCATAGCGCTTACAAGCATCGCACTGCAGACAAAGGTCCTTTTCACGGACGATTCTCCTTTTTTGAGTCAAGGTTCGAGAGGGTGATTTTGCTCATGCAAGACACTGCCGGAGCTGCAACGACACCGGCAGGTGTCAGCGGCCTTACCAGGGCAAGAAAAACTAGAGAAGAGCAGCCGCACCTGTCCTTTGTCGCTTCCACGCGCGGCAAATCATAACCATTGATTTGTGCTTATATGAGGCCGCAGCTTCAGTACTCTGCGCGCAACGTAAAAACCATAGACTTTCGTACTGCGCACGCACAATCGTTGAACCTCGTCCAGGCGGCTTTTTTATTAAATTTTTACGCTGATGAGCAGCTACAAAATTGCGCAGTACTAAGCGCCGTTATGCATCCCTTCTCTCTCGGATCGTCGCCGCCTCCACATGCCGCCGCTCCCCTGCCTGATCTAACTTCTTTCCATCCTCATATCTTCTTCATTGCAAACCCCGCCTCGCCGTGGCATTGTTGTACTTCACGACCACAATCCACTCCTGCACGCTCATTTCTTTGAGGCTTATGAAATCCGTGAAATCTGTCCTTCCGCTCCTTCTATGCGCAGCATCGTTCGCCGCCTTCACAGCCAGCCCAGCCCAGTCGCCAAACTCCACCCTCAGCGCTGACTACGCCCGTGACCCAAAGCAGCCCATCGACGCCGATTACACCGCCAAAATCAAGCAGTACACCACGGCGCCCAGCTTCCTTTCGCCGCTCGTCGATTACCTGCCAGCCTCCAAGACCGTCCCCACGCCCGCCAAGGTTCTCGGCGACGTCTCCGGCGCGCCCAACTATCTTCCCTACGCCGAAGATGTCTACAAATACTTCCGCCTGCTTGAGTCCTCCAGCCCCCGCGTGAAGGTCTACACCATCGGCCACTCTGAAGAAGGCCGCGAGATGATCGCCGCCGCCATCGCCGACCCTGAAATCCTGGCCCACGCCGCCGAAAACAAGGCCCGTCTCGCCCAGCTCGGCGACCCCCGCAAGATCAACTTCGATGACGCCAAGGCCAAGTCCCTCATCGAGGCCTCAGTCCCCGTCTACTACATCACCGGCACCATCCACTCGCCGGAAACCGGCGCGCCCACCGCGCTCATGGAGCTCGCCTACCGCCTCGCCGTCGACGACTCGCCCTACATCCAGTACATCCGCTCGCACATGATCGTCCTCATCACGCCGGTCGTCGAAGTCGATGGCCGCGATCGTCAGGTCGACATCTACCGCTGGCACAAGGCCAACCCCGACAAGACCTTCCCGCGCCTCCTCTACTGGGGCCACTACGTAGCGCATGACAACAACCGTGATGCCATGGGCATGACCCTCAACCTCACCCGCAACGTCCTCGATACCTACATCGATTGGCACGCCCAGGTCCTCCACGACCTGCACGAGTCCGTGCCATTCCTCTACGACAACACCGTCGGCGACGGACCCTACAACGCCTGGGTCGATCCCATGCTCACCAACGAGTGGCAGGAACTCGGCTGGAACAACATCGCGCAGATGCAGGCCCTCGGCATGCCCGGCGTCTTCACCCACGGCGACTTCGACACCTGGTCGCCCGGCTACCTCATGTTCCTCGCCGCCATGCACAACGGCATCAGCCGCCTCTATGAAACCTTCGGCAACGGCGGCGCAGACACCGAAAAGCGCATCCTTACTCCCGAGGAATACTCCCGCACCTGGTATCGTCAGAACCCGCCGCTCCCCATCGTCACCTGGTCCCAGCGCGACAACAATAACTATGAAGAATCCGCCCTTCTGACGACCATCTCCTACTTCTCGCACAACACGCGCCACTTCCTTGAGAACTACTACCTCAAGAGCAAGCACTCCATCGAGAAGCCCACGCTCGAAGGCCCCTCCGCCTACATCCTTTCGAGCGATGAAGCCAGCTCCAACCGCCTCGTCAGTCTCGCCAAAGTCCTCAAGCTTCAGCACATCGAACTCTCGCAGCTAACCGCCGCCACCACCGTGCCCGTAGCCGGGGCCAAACGCGGCGACAAACCCACCGACACATCCTTCCCAGCCGGCTCCGTTGTAGTCAGAATGGACCAGCCCTTCGCCCGCGCCGCCGACGCTCTTCTCGACAAGCAGTTCTGGGCCCCGGACGACCAGCAGAAACACCCCTACGATGACACCGGCTGGAGCTTCCCCGCCCTCTTCAACGTCAAAGCCACGCGCATCACCGATCCCGCCATCCTGAAAGCGTCGATGAAGTCCGTCGATGACCCAGCCTCACTCGCCGGCAATGTCTCCGGCTCAGGATCCATCACCGCCGTCGCCAATCACGGCCAGACCACCTTGCTCGCGCTCCTTTACAAGCTCAAAGACGCGAAAGTCGAAGTCACCGAAAAACCCGCCGACAATCTACCCGCCGGTTCGCTCCTCATCTCCGGCGCCGACCCCAAACAGCTGGCCGACACCCTCAAGTCGCTGGCCCTCAACGCAACCAGTCTGAGCGCCGCACCCAGCGTTCCCACTCACGCAGTCACCGCTCCGCGCATCGCCATTATGCACACCTGGCTCGCCACGCAGACAGAAGGCTGGTGGCGCTTCGCCTTTGACACCGCAGGCGTCCCCTTCGACTACATCTCCACCCAGACCGCCGCAAAGACCGATGATCTTCGCTCCAAATACGACGTCATCATCTTCGCGCCAGTCAGCCGCGTCTCAGCCTCAGACATCATCAACGGCATGCCCATGTGGAGCAATCCGCTCCCCTGGCAAAAGTCCGATCTCACCCCCAACCTCGTCGGCCCCGGCTTCGACTCCACCGAGGACACACGCCCCGGCCTGGGCTATGACGGCCTCGCCCACCTCAAGTCCTTCATAGAAAAGGGTGGCCTGCTGGTCACCTGCGAAGACACCGCAGCCTTCGCCGTAGAAATGGGCCTCGCCCCCGGCGTCTCCGTGGCGCCTTCAGCAGAAGCACGCGTCGTCGGCACCGTCCTCAACTCCGTCTTCGTTACCCATGACAGCCCCGTAGCCTTCGGATACGGCGACTCTCTAGCCGTCATGAGCGCCAACGGAATGGCCTTCAATGTCTCCAACACCGTAGGCCGTGGCGGCGGACGCCTGCTCATGGACCCCTATTCGCAGCGCCCAACCGGCCGCGGCACAACGGAAGAAGACGACCAGCCCCAGGGCCGCACCCTGACAGCCGCCGAGCCGCTCGAAAAACAGCAGCCCTGGCAGCCGCGCAAACTCAATGAAGAGCAGATGCGCAACAACGTCTCCGTCATCCCCGCACAGTACCGTCCGGAAGTCATCCTGCGCTTCTCTGACGGCAAGTCGCTCCTCGTCTCCGGCCTGCTCGACAAAGGCGGCTCCATCGCCGAACACGCCATTGTCGTAGACGCGCATCTGGGCGAAGGCAACGTCCTCCTCTTCGCCAACAACCCCATCTACCGCGGCGAAACCATCGGCTCCTACGCCCTGGTCTTCAACGCCATCCTCAACCACGACCACCTGGCCCACACTGCCCCCGCGGAAAAGAAGTAGCCGAGAAAAGGCACCAATCATATCACCACAACGGTGATATGATTGGTGCTGGAGGCACCCATGCGAGCCACAGTCTCCCTCGACGACGATCTTCTCAAAACCGCGCAGGAGTATACCGGCATCAAGGAACGCACAGCCCTGATTCGCGCGGCCCTGACCACCCTCGTGCAGGTCGAGGCAGGCCGCCGCTTGATTGCTCTCGGAGGAAGTGACCCCAACGCCGAGGCCGCCCCACGCCGCCGAGTAGATGACCTGTGATTCTGGTCGATACCTCAGTCTGGATCGACCATCTGCGCCATCCGGTAAAAGAGTTGGAAGCTCTCCTTACCGAAAGAAGAGTTTCGACCCACCCGTTGGTCCGGCTGGAACTGGCCCTCGGCTCCATTGCGAATCGGGAAGTTGTATTGGCAAGCATTGCCGCGTTGCCGCACGTCACGCCGGCAACTACGGACGAACTATTTGTGCTTGTCGAGCAGAAAAAACTCTCCCGTCGAGGCATCGGTATCACCGATCTGCATTTACTCGCATCCTGCCTCATCACACCCGGAACGCAGCTCTGGACTCGCGATCAGCGGCTTGGCCAGGTTGCATCAACGCTTGGCATCAGCGCCAATCTGTAGTCGCCCTGATTTTCAACGAAGTCACAAAAATGCCCTCCGACAGGAGGGCATTTTTGGCGGATAGCGCAAGTCCTACTTCTTCGGCGGCTGATTCGCAATAATCATGCTCGAAATCTTCGCATACGTCGCAGCCGGAATAATATTCTTGGTCTTCAGTTGCGACTTGTTCGCATAAGGACGCCCGGCAATAATCTTCGCCGCATACGCATCCCCAATTCCGGGCAGCGTCTTCAGCTGATCGGCCGTAGCCGAGTTAATGTCAATCAGGGGTGCCGCAGCGGGAGCCGCCGCAGGTACAGCAGCATGCGCCGCCGCGGAAATAGCTGGAGTCATGCCCACCAGCAGTGCCGCGGCAAGCATGGATACTGAGAGAATCCGATGAAGTTTCATAGGAGAAATCACCCTTCCGCGACGGCCAGCGCCGCGCAAGAAGCATACCGCCCCCAAGCGTGTCTCTGGCAAGAAATTTCTGCACAAAACAAAACGCCCTCCCACTCGGGAGGGCGTTTCCTATCCAGCAAAAAGCTCTTACGCTACGACTTCAATACCCATCGAGCGCGCCGTGCCCTTGATGCTCTTGATCGCCGTCTCAACCGAGGACGCATTCAGATCCGGCATCTTCTGAGTTGCAATCTCACGCACCTGCTTTTCCGTCACCTTGCCCACCTTGTCCTTGTTCGGCGTGCCGGAGCCCTTCGCAAGGCCGGCAGCCTTCTTCAGCAAAACAGCAGCCGGAGGCGTCTTGGTAACAAAGGTGAAGCTGCGGTCCGCAAAAACCGTGATGACGACCGGAATAATCAGGCCTGCCATCTCCTTGTTCTGCGTCCGCGCGTTGAACTGCTTGCAGAACTCCATGATGTTGACCTGCGCCTGACCGAGCGCCGGGCCAACCGGAGGTGCCGGAGTCGCCTTGCCGGCTTCAATCTGCAGCTTGACGTAAGTAGATACTTTCTTCGGGGGTGCCATGTTGCTTCCTTCGGAAGCAGCTTCCAGCTTCTAGCCGCCAGCCGCTAGCTTCTCTTGTTTCCTTCAATAAATTTTGACATCGCAACCATCTGCTTCGCCTCTAACCGGCGCCTGCTAGAAAAACTCACCGGCTAGAAGCTAGAGGCTAGAAGCTGGAAGCTGCTATTCAATCTTTTCAACCTTGCCGAACTCCAGCTCAACCGGTGTGGACCGTCCAAAGATCGTCACCATCACCTTCAGTGTCTCGCGATCCTCGTTGATCTCGTCCACCACGCCGTTGAAGTTGGCAAACGGCCCGTCGGTAATCCGCACGGACTCGTTCTTTTCAAACTTGATCTTGAGCCGCGGCTTGTCCTTCACGGTCTCCGAGCGGTAGAGAATCGAGCTGACCTCTTCCTCGCTCAGCGCCACCGGCTTGTCGCCCGTGCCCAGAAAGCCCGTAACCTTCGGCGTGTCCTTCAACACATGCCACAGATTGTTGTCGAGCTCCATCTCAATCAGCACGTAGCCAGGCAGAAACACCCGCTCCACCGTACGCTTTTTGCCGTTGACAATCTCAGTCACCGGCTCCATCGGAATCATCACCTTGCCCACGCGGTCCTGCAGCCCAAAGGCCTGCACGCGGCTCTCGATCGATTCCTTCACCTTGCGCTCAAAGCCCGAATAGGCGTGGAGAATGTACCACTTGAAGCGCTCGTTGGTGGGCGTCAGATGCGGCGTCTCCGCGCCGTCGCTTCCGCCTTCGTTATGTTCGGTGTCGGGCTGTTTCACTTCTTCTTCCATCATGTCTCGCTTCGCAACTCTAAGCCTGCAACTACTCGCCGCCCAGCCGATGCAGAATCTGCCGCACCGCATTGCTGAAAACCAGGTCAGTCAACCAGAAATACAGGCCAAAGATAAACACAGTGATGATCACAACCGTCGTTGTCGCCTGAACTTCCTTGGGCGACGGCGTAACCACCTTGCGAATCTCCGTGCGTACGTCACCCAGGAAGCTGGTAAGCCGGTCCCAGACCGACGTCACGTTCCCCGTAAAGTTCCCCACGGCGTTCGGCTCCTGACGTTTTATCGAAGACTTGCGCTCTTCGCCATTCACGACTGCTGTCTTTGAAGCCATACTTCCATTCCTTTACCCAGGGCACTTACGCCTCAGGGATTACCGCAAATCTGGCAGGGGCGGAGGGATTCGAACCCCCAAGTTCGGTTTTGGAGACCGACAGTTTAACCGTTGAGCTTACGCCCCTATAAACAGGAAGCAGGGAATAGCGATGAGGGAGTAGAAGACACAGGCTAGATGCCCAAAAATTCTTGTTTCCTATTCCCTGATCGCTACTGCCTATCTCCTGCTTTACTTCGTTTCCCGGTGCGGCTGGTGCTTGCGGCAGCGGTTGCAGAACTTCTTGAACTCGAGACGGCCAGTGGTCGTCTTCTTGTTCTTCGTAGTCGAGTAGTTCCGCTCCTTGCACTCAGTGCACTGCAATGTCACAATTTCACGCATTGTTCAATCCTAACTGATTTAGCGCATTTCTTCCCGCTCGCTAAATCTTGAAATTTCAGGACCGCCCAGGTTTTTGCGCCGAAGGCGCAGTTGCCTGGACGGCCAGCTTGTCGGGGTCCCCAGCGATAGGTCTTCGTCGCTGGGGTGATCCCTACTTAAGAATCTCCGAGATAGTTCCTGCACCCACCGTACGACCGCCTTCACGGATCGCAAAGCGCAGGCCCTTCTCCATGGCCACCGGCGTATGCAGTTCAACCACCAGCTGCACGTTGTCGCCCGGCATCACCATCTCCACGCCCTCAGGAAGCTCCGCCGTGCCCGTCACATCCGTCGTGCGGAAGTAGAACTGGGGACGATAGCCCTTGAAGAACGGCGTATGACGGCCGCCCTCTTCCTTCGAGAGAACGTAAACCTCGCCCTTGAAACGCGTGTGCGGCGTAATCGATCCCGTCTTCGCCAACACCATGCCGCGCTCCACGTCTTCCTTCGGAATACCGCGCAGCAACAGACCCGCGTTATCGCCAGCAAGACCTTCGTCCAGCTGCTTCTTGAACATTTCCACGCCCGTCACTACCGTCTTGCGCGTCTCGCGGAAGCCGACGATCTCAACTTCCTCGCCCACCTTCACCTTGCCGCGCTCGATACGGCCAGTCACAACCGTGCCACGGCCCGAGATCGAGAAGATATCTTCAATCGGCATCAGGAAAGGCTGGTCAATCGCACGCGCCGGCAGAGGAACATTCTTGTCCACCGCGTCCATCAGCTCGTCGATCTTCGCTTCCCACTGTGCTTCGCCATTCAGCGCGCCCAGTGCAGAGCCGCGAATCACCGGCACATCGTCGCCCGGGAACTGGTACTTCGAAAGAAGCTCACGAACTTCCATCTCCACCAGGTCGATCAGCTCGGAGTCTTCCACCGCGTCGCACTTGTTCAGGAACACCACAATGTACGGCACACCCACCTGGCGAGCCAGAAGCACGTGCTCCTTGGTCTGAGGCATCGGACCATCGGTCGCCGCCACCACCAGAATGCCGCCGTCCATCTGCGCCGCACCCGTGATCATGTTCTTGATGTAATCCGCGTGACCCGGGCAATCCACGTGCGCATAGTGACGGTTCGCCGTCTCATACTCCACGTGCGCCGTCGCAATCGTAATACCGCGCTCACGCTCTTCCGGCGCGTTATCGATCGTGTCGAACGAACGGAACTTGATGTTCGGATTATGCTTCGACAACACCTTCGTGATCGCTGCCGTCAACGTCGTCTTGCCGTGATCAATATGTCCAATCGTTCCCACATTCACGTGCGGCTTCGAACGATCAAATTTTTCCTTCGCCATTGCCCTGTCCGTTCCTTCCGTTTAAAAAATCAGCTAACTACTAAACTCACGAGTAATACGCATACGCCTTGAAATACTTCTGCCGCAGCTCAGCCGGCACTTTTTCCACCAGCCTTAGGTACCGCTCGCGCGTCAATCCCTGGTCGCTCACCGGAAGCGCGCCATACAGCGCCGGCGCTTCCTTACCCAACCAGCCCCGGTTCAGCACTTCCTCAAAATTCCGGATCGAGAACTTCGACTTCGCCACGCGGCTCAGCAGAACATCCACATCCCGCGCATCGAACGCCGCATCCAGCAGCGCATGCAACTTTGAGTAAGTCTGCCCATCCTGTACTGCAATCGCCGCCTGCTCGAACATTCCCTTGAACCCCTGCAAACTTACTTGACTCTGGAGCGGGAGACGGGACTCGAACCCGCGACCAACAGCTTGGAAGGCTGTGACTCTACCACTGAGTTACTCCCGCAAAACTGAGGGAGTAGAGAACAGGAATTAGGGATAGCGCTTTCTATTCCCTATTCCCTATTCCCTGTTCCCTGCATTTCTGGAGCTGATGACCGGGATTGAACCGGTGACCTCTCCCTTACCAAGGGAGTGCTCTACCATCTGAGCTACATCAGCCCTTACAAACTCTGCTTACTGCTACCGCGCCGTACCCGCTCCGCCTGCATCGCAACATACGTCCGAAAAGCAAAAGTCCCAAGCACAAAGACCGGAACCCATCGGATCTCGATCTGTCTTCCAAACACCGCCACCGTGCCTTCGCCAATCGTCAGCCACGCCAGCACAGCCAGAACCGCATACATCCCCAGAGCGATCCAATACTTCCGCTCTAGTTCTGGGCCTTTCGACCCGAGGCGTTCTTCTCTGCGTCTAGCGGCAGCCCCTTCCGTGCTTTCCCACCAGCGCATCGTCCTACCCTCAACAAAACTGGTGCACAGGGGAGGATTCGAACCTCCGTAACTCGTTGAGTGGCAGATTTACAGTCTGCTGCCATTAACCGCTCGGCCACCTGTGCATCTTCTGCCTTCCGCCTCAACCCGCCTTTCAGCGCACCAGCGTTCCACCGGACCATTCCCGGTCTCTCGCTGCATGGCCTTCAGTGGGATCACCGCTTCAGGACAGGCCCGGCATCTGAAAACTCATACGCCGGTTAAATCTTCCTTGCCGTTCAGTTCCGAAACCTTCCTTGAGATGGAGCTGGCGAAGGGATTTGAACCCCCGACCCTCTGATTACAAATCAGATGCTCTACCAGCTGAGCTACGCCAGCCCTTCAGGCAATCCTTGCTGCCGTCCGAACCGCCCCAACCACCCCGGAAAATCTGCTCCGGAAACCCTGAAATCCGCGGGCACAAAGCCGCTCGCGCATGTCACGGCACAGGATTTAAGGTTAGCATAGCCCGCCCCGCTGAGCAACACACCCACCAACAGGAAAATGACCCCTTAGCGTTATTCCGATTTATCTTGACACAGCGCTAAACTCCGCATGAATCTGCTTGTGCCGGAATCTCCCGCAAATAAGCGTCTTCTGGGGATTCGCCCCTGTTTCCGCGCGATTTTTCGGCATAATCCAGCGTCTGTTGCACCGTTCGCTGCCTCATCCGCAGCCACGGCCGGCAGTCATCACAGGAAATTAACGCTGCAGCTCCTCGAAACACCATAGTCTTCGAGGCCATTTGTCCTCTGAAATTCTCCGATTCAAAGTTTCTCCGTTAAAGGAATAGCTAATGTCGAAAATTCTGAGGTTTCTCTCTCCATTCTCTGCCGTACTGCTCCTCATCGCGGCCACCAGCCCCGCCTCCGCCCAGCGCAAGCCTCGCATCGCCGTCCTCGACTTCGATTACGGCACCGTCCGCAGCTACGTGCAGGCCTACTTCGGCACCGACGTCGATCTCGGTAAAGGCATCACCCAGATGCTCGTCACCAACCTCGTCAAAGACGGCAGCTTCACCATGATCGATCGCGCCGCCATGGATAAGATCCTCGCCGAGCAGAACTTCTCCAACTCCAATCGCGCCGATGCCTCCAGCGCCGCCAAAATCGGCAAGCTCCTCGGCGTCGACGCCATCATCGTCGGCACCATCACCGAGTTCGGCAATGAAACCAAGAACACCGGCCTCGGCGGCGGCGGCGGCAGTGGCTGGACAGGAGCCCTCGCCGGCATCCATCACTCAAAGTCCAGCACCAACGTTGGCCTTAACGCCCGCATTATCAACGTCGACACAGGCGAGATCATGGGCGTAGCCGAAGGCACCGGAACATCCTCCCGCTCCAGCACCGGTCTCGGCGGCGGCGGCGGCAACTGGAACGGCCACGGCGGCGGAGCAGTGGACTTCGGCTCCAGCAACTTCCAGAACACCATCATCGGCGAAGCCACCAAGCAGGCCGTCGACAAGCTCAGTACAGAGGTCGTCGCTGACGCCCCCAAAGTCTCCGTACGCAGCATCTCCGTGGAAGGCATCGTCGCCGCCGTTGACGGCGGTCAGATCGTCCTCAATGTCGGCAGCAAGGCTGGAATCAAGGTCGGCGATCAGTTCACCGTCCTCCGCGTCACCAAGGAGATCAAGGATCCCTCCACCGGCGCCGTCATCCGCAAGCTCACCACCAACGTCGGCGTCATCAAGGCCACTGATGTAGATGAAGTCTCCGCCGTCTGCAACCCCGTCTCGGGTGCGGGCTTCAAAGTCGGCGACACCATCAAAACCGTTACCCAGTAGCGCCACATCCACACAAAAGCCGCGCATCGAGCCAAAGCAAAACGGCTCAATGCGCGGCCTTTGTGTCGAAGCCTCAATCCTCAAAAAGCATGGAGCCGCGTCACCACCATCGGCTTTTCCAGCTTGCCTTCCAGGTCAACCCCAAGCTGGTGAGTGTACTCCTGCGCCATGTGAAACTGGTGCGCTTCCTCAGACAGGAATACCTCAAAGAAAACAAGCTTGTTCGGCTCCCCGGCAATCGAGGTGGTATACATCGCCTCACATCCCGGCTCCTGCAGCACTGTAGGAAGAAGCCTGGAAAAAATCCCCTTCGTCTCCTCCAGAAATTCAGGCTTCACCTGAAACTCAGCCAGCAGATAAAGCTTTCCGTCCGTCATTGCCTTCTCCTTTGAGGAACGTGCTGCAACCATTCCCGCTTAACCTTCCACGTGATAACGCTTCGCCGCTTCCTTGCTCGAAAGAAACGGATACAGCGCCAGGCGAGCCTGCTCATAGCGATTCCAGACTTCAACATCAGGCAGAGCCGGAATCGTGACCAGTTCCTGTGCATCGAAAGCGGCAAGGGCAGCATCTACGCAATCCTCCACGCCCATCACGTTCTTCTCAGGAAGGTTATGCACAGGTAAGCCGGCGCGATCCCAGAAGTCCGTCCGCGTAGCGCCAGGCAGAACCGCCTGCACCTGTACGCCCGTGCCCTTCAGAGTCTTGAAAAGCGACTGCGTGAAATTCAGCACATAAGCCTTCGTGCCGCTGTACGTGCCATTCAGCGCATCCGGATTCACCGCCACGGCAGAGGCAATGTTAATCACCGCGCCGGCTTTCTTCGCAATCAGGTTCGGTAGAACAGCAGCGGTCAGGCGCGTCAACGCCGTCACATTCAGAAAGATCATGTTCTCAAGCTCGTCCACGCTCGAGTCGACAAGAGACCTCGTGCCGCCGAATCCCGCATTGTTCACCAGGATCGAAACGCTCTTGTCAGCCTGAAGTCGCGCTTCCAGTTTCAGCAAGGCGGCCTTATCCGTAAGGTCCAAAACAAGCGCTTCCGCCGAAACGCCGTGTTGTTCAGAAACTTGATTGGCCACCTCGCCCAACCGCTTTCCGTCGCGTGCAATCAGCAACAGGTCATAGCCGCGCTTGGCAAAACGATCCGCATAAACCGCACCCATGCCACCCGATGCGCCCGTGATAACAACCGTTCCCTTGGAATTTGTAGAAGACATTGTCTTGTACCTCGTTTCTTGAATTTGTCCGCGTCAGCGGTCACAGTGAATTAGATTAGACCAGTCTGTTCTTTGATTCAGAAATAATTTCTGCCTGTGAAAAACTCAGCCCTTCAACAAAACATCGAAGGCGTAATCAAAAAACAGCTCAAGCGGCTTATCGCTCTGCTCAGCCTTGGCGCGCACCTGCGCACCTTCCCATCCGTTCACCAGCAAAGCAGCAAGATTGTCCGCCTTGGTCGTTTTCGGAAGTTCCTTCTTCTCAACAGCCTCTCGTATCGTCTTCGCAATCGCGCCCTCCCAGCCGTCGAAGGCCTGGCGCAGCAGATTCCGAATCTCCGCATTCTGTCCCGCAACTTCAAGGCTCAAATTACCAAGCAGGCATCCCACAATGGGCCCGCCGCGGCGGCCATACGTGGCAATCATCTCCTTGAAGTACCGGCGCAGCTTCTTGAGCGGCGAAACATCCGCGACGCTAAGCATCCTCTCCAGGCGCTCTCCCTCGCCGGCAGCATACCGCCGAATCACCTCCATGACGAACTCGTCCTTGGTGGCAAAGTGGTGGTAGAAAGATCCCTTGGGAATCTTCGCCGCTTCCAGCACCTGGTTAATGCCGGTAGCCGTATATCCACCGGCCTGAATCAGCTTCAGCCCGGTTTCAATCAGGTTTTCTCGTGTAGTCTGTTTGGCCATGTCTATTAGGAATAGACTAGTCTACAGCAGAATTCGATTCAGACTGTGCAGCCTGTACCAATAAAAGCTCTATTTCGCAGAGCAATTCTTCGTGCCCGTATCGGCAACACTCGCAATCGTCCACTTTCCGTCCACGCGAACCATGTTGAACAGATCCGTTCCGCAATGATCCACCTTCCCATCCACCAGGAAGTCGAACGGCGCCCACACCACGGCCAGATCGCTGTCAATCCGAACCAGCGGATCGTGAATCCGTTCTTCAATCTGGTTCTTGCCGGGCTTCCCCACGCGCGTTGCAAAGTCTTCAAAGCTCATCTGCGTCGGCTTGCCGTCGCGCATCAGCACCATCATGCCACCCGGCAGCGTGGGAGCCTTGATCGCCGCGGCATCCCGCTTCGACATGCCATCAAACATCGCGTGAATCGGCGCCAGCACAGCCTGCTCCTCCGCTGACTGCGCAAAGACGTGAGAAGGAAGGCCAATCGCCAGTACCGTGCCGAAAAGGAGAGCGAACCGCGTAACGTGCTTTTTCATGCCCGCCATTCTATATCGGATAGGTCTCGGAAAAGCACTTATCGGGACCGAAACTGCGGCGCTGCCCAATTGCCAGCCGATAAAACTTAAGTCCCTTGTCATTCAGCATCCATCAATGCCCCAGAAACGCCTCAAGCTTAGCCACTTCCTTCTCCGCCCGAGCCATATATTCATTCGCAGCGTTCAGGTCACCCGCGTTCAGCGATTGCTGCGCCTCCGCCAGGTTGCTGTTCATCCGGCTCATCGACCCCAGAATATCGCTGCGCAGATCTAGCCCCTGCGCCTGCTGCTGCCTTTGCAACGACTGCACTCCGCCACGCGCCGCATCCGCGCGAGAAGAAAGATTCATCAGCTTATCCTTCACCTCGCGAACCTGCTCAGGGCTCGGCCCCGCCGGCACAGGCGGAGCATTCGTCACAGCAGCATTGGCCGCAGGCACAGTTGCCGCCGAGCCGTTATAAGCCGGACGAGTCCCCGTTCCCGGGCGAAACGGCTTTGGAGCAGCAGTATTGGCCGCGCTTGCCGCCGCAGCATTCACAGCCGCTGCTGTTGGCACGCTCGTCTGCTGAGTTGCCGCCGCGCTCGAGGTATCCGGCGTCGGAGAAGAGACCGCAGGAGTAGTAGTCGTAGGAGTGGTATCCACAGCCGGCACACTCGTGCTGGTCGTCGCGCTCGCCGCCGAACCCGACGACAAACTATGCTTCGCAAACATGGGATAGAACCGCGGCCCCAGCGTGGCCACCGCCACAATCGCCAGCACCGCCGCAATCGCGCCCAGCGTAATCCACAATCCGCGATTGCCCTTGCTCTTCTGCGCCACCGTAGCCACCTGCGGCACCGGAGTAAATTTGGGTTCCGGCGCAGCACTTGCCGCAGCCTGTGGCGCCGGTGCGGAAACCGCCGCCGTAGCCGAAACCGCGGCAGCCGTAGCCATCACCTGCGCAGGCGCGGGAGCAACCGGACCAGCCGCCACCGGAGCACTCGCAGCCTGTGGCTCGCGCACCGAACGCAGCGCATTCCGCATCGCATCGGCATTCTGGAACCGCTGCCCCGGATCCTTCGCCATTGCCTTCAGCACAATCTCGTTCAGCTCCGCGGGCAATGCAGGATTCACCTCGAGCAGCGGCACAGGAGCCTCATTGATCTGCGCATTCAAAACCGTGTACGAGCTCTCGGAAACAAACGGCTTCTTGCCCGTAAACATCTCGTACAACGTCACGCCAAACGAATAAATATCGCTCCGCGCATCAATCGCGCCGCCCTGCACCTGCTCCGGCGACATGTAGTACACCGAGCCCATCGTCGTCCCCGGCCGCGTCAGTTGCACGTCTTCCGTCGATTTCGCAATTCCGAAATCCATCAGCTTCGCCACGCCATGCGAAGTAATCATGATGTTCGCCGGCTTGATGTCGCGATGCGTAACACCATGGCTGTGCGCATAACTCAGCCCCGCCAGCGTCTGCGACGCATAATCCAGCATCTGGTCCAGCGGAATCGGTCCATTCGAAGCCAGCTTCTCCAGCGTCGAGCCCTCCACATACTCCATCACCATCACAAAGTGGTTCTGGTACTGGAAAGCCGTTCTCAGCTGCGCAATATTCGGATGCCCCAGCGTACCCAGTGTGCGAATCTCGGCCAGAAACCGCGCCGCCAGCTCCGGCTGCGCCGCAAAGTCCGGCAGAAGCACCTTCATCGCCTCTTCGCGATTCGAAATCACATTCCGGACTTTGAAAACGCGGCCCATCCCGCCCGCGCCAATAGGCGCAAGAATCTCATAATCACCAATTCGCTGATTCGCGTCCGCCATGGGACCTCCGGAGGAAAATATCGATCCAGTATGTAAGGTGAAGCTCGGCAGGGGCCCGTTACAGATCGCCGCAAGTCTACCCCAATCCCGCCCCTTCAGCCCACAAAATTCGGCGAATCCTGCCGAAAATCAAGGCCCCAGCTTCACCGGATTCGCAGCCTCGTTTTCTGTTTTATTGAACATCCCATGTCTGTCCCTCGTTATTTCCGCACGCCTTGGGAATCGACCTCCGGACGAATCTCCCGCAGAAATCTCCACGCCTCGGCAAAGCTGGGAACAGACCCGCAGGCCTCAACCTTCTCCCGGTTGTCGTTATCCCACTCTCGTTCCAGCACCAGCGCGGCAAAATAGTCCTCCAGCAGATCATGTGCGGCGGTGTAATAGTGCCGGTTGCGCGCATACATGCCCGCCCGCGTAAGCAAGTTCAGAACCTCCAGCGCGGAAACCGTCACATTGCGCGCCTTCAGATCGTCCCCGGCTTTAGAGAGAATCTCGATTCCCCGCTCCTCAGTAAATCCCCGCCGGGTTCCCCACCTCTCCACAAAGGTCTTGCTCGTCAGCTCCCGTATCGCAAACAGAAGCCCGTCCGGATCGGCGGACCTCGTCTTCGCCCGCGCAATCAGATCGGCCACATAGCGCTCAAACAGCAGCCCCAGGCTGGTCGGCACCTGACCGCTCTCGTTAAAAACGCTGGCCACCACCTTCATAAACAGCGGCGTGCGCGGCAGAGCGGGAAACGTGCGCGCAACTTCTTCCTTGAGCCGCTTAGCCTTTTCCAGTCGTTTCGCCTCGTCTTCCGCCTGCATGTAGACCGCAAAAAAGCTCACCTCCGTCTCCGCATCGATATCGAAAAGCCCAATGCGCGCCGCTGGCCGCAACACCGCCTCCAGCATCTCCGGAAGCTCGTAGCGGGAGGTAACGAGACACGTCTGCTGTCCAAGTGACCGCAACTGCTCAGCCATGCCGGAAAGCGAATCCGGATTGATTTCAGAGACTCCGTCAAAGATCAGCAGCAGTTTTTTCCCCTCAATCTGCCGTTTCACAATCTCTTCACTGGCCCATGCGCCGCGAAAGCGGAGCTCCGCGGTCACTGCTTTGACAATGTCGCCGTTGAAGCTGGTCCCGCGAATAATCACCGGCACGCGCCCGCCCTTTGCCTCTGCCGCCGTATAGGCTGTCTTTTCGCAGAGCGCAGTCTTTCCTCTGCCTGCCTGCGAAATCGCCAGCACAGACCGGCTGCCTGGCTGCTCGCCGACGAACGCCGACAGTAACCTCTGCTTTGCCGGATCGTATGCTGCAGGTTGGACAACCTCAAATGGAATCTCCACAAAGTGCGCCGCCGTATCCTTAAGCTCCGCGGCCAGTTTCTTGCGATAAGCCCGGTAAAGCCTCCACCGCCCAAACCGCGTCTCGAAAAAAATATCCGCAATCTCCGGAATCGGCTTGATCTTCCACGAAAGCACAATCAGCAGCATCCGCGAAGAAGCAAAACCAAACAGCAGCACAATGACCAGAGCAGTGGCCGACTCCCATAGATGCTCTCCGACCCACTTCTCCGTCAGGGCAAACACGCCGTGTGGAGGGATGTTGACCACTGCATAGTACAGTCCGGTAGTTGTGCTTATCATGAGACCGGAATCAAACGAGGAGATTTGATACACCTGTCCGATGCCATCCTTCGGCTGGGGAGCATTCTGAAAAGTTTTCCCGCCGTCATTGCTCCAAAACACGCCGACAGTAGTCGCCACAACGATCACGGCGCCATCTCCATCGCTCTCCCAGGCAGCCATGAGACTGCCATCTGGAGTTGCAATATTTTCCCAGCGCCCGGATGTATCGGAATAGCGCGCGAGGCGAGACGAGTCCCACATCAGCAGGTGTCTCTTGAATCCTGCAATGCGGGCTGTCGGATTATGAATCGCCGGCAGGCTGTCCCACCGCGTGCCGTCAAAACACCAGACCGGTATGCCCAGTACGCAGGTCTTCTCGCCGAACTGAGTTACCTCCATCGGAATGTGCACCATATCGGATACTGGGTTGACCCCTCCGAGTTGGAAATTCCAGATCGCGGGGTGAACCTGGGCATCTATCCGCCAAACCTTCTGACCCGCGGTAGCCCAAAGACTTCCGTTGGAAGACCCAAGGAGTAAGTCGTAAGCGGGAGGCGCCTTTGGATCTCCCGGGGAAGAATCCCGGACCCACGGTCCGCAAGCCTCGGAATAAGCCAACGGGGGATTGTCATCCGAAAGGACATACAATTTGTCACCTGAAATCGCAAATCTCTCTTCGATGATCGAAGACTCGTGGAACACCAGGCCACTCGTCAACAGTGACCATGTACGTCCCCCATCCGTGCTGCAGTACGGCTTTTCTCGGCTGTTCCAATCAGCCGTTCGATCGCCAAATTCAAATGCAATCTGAAATCCGCGCCCCGCAATCCAACGCGTGATGCCATACTGTCCCCCCAGCGGCTGCCCCGTCCCCGCCACCCTCGCATCGATCTTGTAAAAACTAACCCCCACAGGCGGATGCGCAGGAATCTGCCGCCGAACCTCATCCGGAATGTGATCGCTCTGCGCCGCACACACAGCTGCCAGCAGACACACGATCATCCACAACCGCCGGAGAGTCGTTCTTCTCAGCTTGCATGTCATCGCAGTGCACCCATTATGAGCACACCACACACGAAGAACAACAAAAAACAAAAGCCGCAAATCCAACAGGATTTACGGCCTTCGCATCCGAGCCACTAACCACTAACCACTAACCACTAACCACTAACCACTAACCACTAACCACTAACCACTAACCACTAACCACTAACCACTATTTCGGAAACACATCCAGCGACTCCCGCGACTTCTGCTCCTCCACCGGATTCGGCAGCGGCTTCCGCGGCAGCATCTGGTCCCTCTGCGCCGCGTTGTACAGGAAAATCGCCTCCACCGTAGCAATCTGCTTCAGATCCGCCGGCTGCAGCCGCTCATACGTGTCCTGGTTCGAGTGGTGCGTCCGCGTCTCGTAATCCAGTTCATCCTGAATGTACTGGAATCCCGGAATCCCCACCGCATCAAAGCTCAGGTGGTCCGTGCCGCCCGTGTTCTGGTTGGTAATCGTAGTCACGCCCAGGTCCTTCAGCGGCTCTATCCACTGCGCAAAGATCCCCGCAATCGCCGCATTCCCCTGCGTATACACTCCGCGAATCTTGCCCGAACCGTTATCCACATTGAAGTAAGCCGAAATCAGCTTCTGCTCCGGCTTCACCTCGATCGGCCCCACAGCCCTCCGCATGAACTCCGGTAGCTGCTTCTGATCCGGCGCATCCGATAACTTCGCCGAACCATAATGCTGCATGCAATAGCCACGCGAGCCAAACAATCCCTCTTCCTCGCCCGTCCACAGCGCAATCCGGATCGTCCGCCGCGGCTTCACGCCCAGCGCCTTCAAAATCCGCACGGCCTCCATCGCCACAATCGTGCCCGCGCCGTTATCCGTCGCGCCCGTTCCTGCAATCCAGCTGTCCAGGTGTCCGCCCACCATCACCACCTGCTCCTTCAGCGCAGGATCAGTCCCTGGAATCTCCGCCACCGTATCGAACCCATGCTCATGCTCGCCGGTAAACTTCGTCTCCACGTCAATCTCCACGCTCACCGGAGCCTTCGCCTGCGTCAACCGGTACAGCCGCCCATAGCTCTCAATCGCCGCCACCACCACCGGCACAGTCACGCGCGTGTCCGCGTGATACGGGGTCCGTCCCAGCGTCGCGCCGTTGTCGTCAAACAACGTTCCGCCCGACCCGCCGCCATTCGAGGCATCGCGGCTCGGCTCAATCACAGCCGCCACCTTCTCATCGGTAAAAAACTTCACAACCTTGTCAATCAACCGCAGCCGCTCCATCCGTGCTCGCAGCCGCTCCTGCATATCCGGCGGCAATCCGCCACCGCCTCCCGCGCTTACCGGAAACTCCGCAATCTCCTCCAGTTCCTTCTCCGTATACCGCGAGAACAGCGCCTTATCCACCGGCGGAACCTCGCGCATCGCGCCAAACAAAACCACCTTACCCGCCAGCTTGCCCTTGTACTTATCGAAGTCAGCGTCGGACTGAATGCTGACGAAAACCACATCGCCCGTCACCGGCCCCGCAGTCGAAGGCGACCACGGCGTAGCCTGCACAATCAGCACCGCAGTATCCGGCACTGTCATGCGAGCCCACGTATTCAGCTGTTGCCAGCCCAGCCCAAACTCGCCCCAATCCTCAAGATGCGCATTCTCAAGCCCAATCTTCGTCAGCGTATCCCGCGTCCACTCATTCGCCTTCTTCGCATTCGGTGACCCCGTCAGCCGCGGCCCAATCCCATCCATCAGCGCCGTCCCAAACTCCATCACATGCGAGTGGTTCAGTCCCTCATCGCGAATCCGCTGGTACATCGCCAGGTCCAGCTTCTCTACCGCCGGCTGCACCTCGGCATAAGGATCGGTAGCAGTCGCCGCAGCCTTAGGCTTGTCCGCAGCAAACAGAACAGGAGCAGAAAAAGTCACTGCCGCGCTTAAAACAGCCGCAGCCGGAATACGAAAATGCTTCACTGGCATGGAAATCAAACTCCAGAATGTCTATGGGATTGTCGTGCAAGATGCTTGCAAAGAATTGTAAAGGCAGAGCCCGCCTTCCAGCGAAGACTTCCTGATATGCGCAAAGCACACGGGCTTAAAGCAGTATGCCGTCAGGCCTCTCTCGCGGCGTCAACTCACCATTACGCGGTTTTTCCCGCCCGTTGCATAAGCACGCCCAGCAGAATCGCCACAAAAAACAGCGCAGACACATCCCCAACAAGATGACCCTTTTCCATCGGATCTCGGAAAGCCTGCACCGCCATGATGGCCCCATGCACCACGCTCGACCACACAGTAAACCAGATGAGGCTTTTATGAGCCTGCGGATTGCGTGAAGCCAGCAGCAGAAACACGCCTAGCGTGGCATAAACGCCAAGAATCATCGTCAGGTAGTGCGAGTGGCCATGCCCCCACGTCCAGCCGGAAGGCCAAACCATACCCAGCAAATAAATTCCAAAGATGAAAATCAGCCCGACGACAACCAGGGCTATGCGCAGTAAACGATCTGCATTCATTCGTTTTGCTCCTGATCGGCCATCCTACTCCTGTTTTGTAGGATCGTCTCTAAAATTCAAAGAGTGCCTGAAGCTTCAGTCACGCAAATCGCCACACCCAAGACAAAAGCCGCAAACCCAAAGGATTCGCGGCTTCCATCTTCTGCCAACTGGCATCTGTAACCTGTTTTCAATTCCCCTTATCTGAGCTCCCCGGCAAATCCAGCGCCACCAGCTCAAAAACCGTCTTCCCATCTTCCTTCTGCTCATGCACGCCCACAATATGCTGGTGCCGCTTCGATCCCGCCTTCAGCTCAATCCCATCGTGAATGTTAAAGTGCATGCCTTTCTTGTCTTTATCGTCATCGTCATTCACATTCACATTCACGCCCTTGTTGCTGTCGTCCGCACAGGTCAGTCCCTCCGCCGTCACCGTCGGCGTGCCCACCGGCTGCTTGTTCTTGCACGTCAGCACATCCCCGTAGCGCCCCAGCGCCTTCTTGTAAAACGCCGCAACCTTATCCGCATCATCCACGGATCCATAGCTCACCGCGCGAATCCGAAGCTGCCACTCGCCAAAGCCCATGTGCACATCCGCTGACTTGTGCTTGTCGTCATTCACAAACGCCGTTGCGCCGGGATACAGCGGCAATCCCACATCAGAAGCCGTAGTCTGGTCCGTATTCACATGCAGCCCGCCAAACGGTGTATCCACCTGCACATGCTTCTCCTGCCCGTTCGCATCCTTCTGCACATTCACCCGGCATCCCGCCAGCATCACCACTCCCAATCCTGCCGCCATCCAGATTCCACGCTTCACCATCGCACGCTCCCTTGTCGTCTATAACATACGCTCTGCCGCTTCCACCGGTTCCCCGTTGTGTACTCCTCAGCCTACAAATTCCTTACGACTTTCCCCTTCAATCAGGGTTAGCATTCGGCAGGGAAATCACATCTTCAGCCTTCGAAAAGTGTTCTTCCCATACTAGAAGTCATAGCTAAACACGGGCCTCAGCCACCATGATTCCAACCACTCCGGCGCGGCCCATACAGAAAGGAAACCATGCAGGTCCTTGATCGTTCTTCTGCCATAAGCTTCTTCTCGATTCGCATCAAACTCTGGATCGCACTTCTCGCCCTCACCTTCGCCGCCCCCGCGCTCCACGCCCAATACGATCCCACAGATCCGCCACCCCAGGCCGGCCGCATCTCCTTCCTCAGCGGCTCTGAAACCGATGTCCAACCCGCGGGAACCGATGATTGGGGAGCCGTCTATCCCAACCTTCCCATCGGCCCCGGCGATCGCCTCTACGTCCACACCGGTGGTCGCGCGGAAATCCAGATCGGCCAGGCCTACCTCCGCCTCGGTCAGGACACTGACATCACTCTCACAGAAGCTGCGCCCAACCGCGTCACCTTCGCCATCGGCCAGGGCTCCGCGCACGTTCGCGTATTCGGTCTCTGGCCCGGCCAGATGCTCTACTTCCAGACCCCCAACGGCAGCATGGAAATAGGCCATCCCTCCGAGTTCCGCATCGATGTCCTCCGCGACGACGACGCCTCCATCTTCACCGCCATCGCCGGCTACACCAACGTCAACAGCTTCAATCTCTCACTAGGCCTACCGCCCAACCAGCCACTCGAGCTCTTCGGAACCAACCCCGTCGTCTCCCAGTGGCTCGCCCCCGCGCCCTATGACCAGCTCGATAGCTGGAGCCAGCAGCGCAACGGCTACATCCTCCACGCCGCATCCTTCCAGTACGTCAGTCAGGAAGTCCCGGGCGCATGGGAGCTTGACGCCGCCGGTCAGTGGACCCCCGGCAGCCCCTACGGACCCATCTGGTTCCCCAACGTCCAGCCCGGCTGGGCACCCTATCGCTACGGCCACTGGGTCAGCCGCAATCCCTGGGGCTGGATCTGGGTCGAAGACGAGCCCTGGGGCTACGCGCCCTTCCATTACGGCCGCTGGGTTCAGTGGGGCGGTCGCTGGGGATGGGTCCCAGGCCCTCCCGCAGCCCATCCTGTCTGGTCGCCCGCACTCGTCGTCTTTGCCGGCGGAGTCCACATAGGCGGCGGCAGCGTCTCCGTCTGGTTCCCGCTCGGTCCCGGCGAGGCCTTCCGCCCCTGGTATCCCTGCAGCCCGCATTACATTGACCAGGTCAACATCACCAACATCACGCCCGCCCCGCGCGTCGTCGTGCAAAAAACCTACGTCAACATCGTCAACGTAACCAACATCACTTACGTCAACCGCACCGTCGGCGTCACAGCCATCCCGGCGGAAGCCATGACCTCCGGCCGCTCCGTCTCGCAAACCCACGTGCAGGTCGATGCCAACACCATCGCCCGCGCGCAGGTCATCGCCAGGCCAGAAGTTGCTCCTCCCGCCCGGCCCGTAGCCGGACCACCGCCAGCGCACCCCATGCCCCCCAGGGTTGCCGTAGCCAGGCCCACCGTCATGAATGAAAAAGGCCTGCTAGTAGCCGCCGCGCCCCACGCTGCCCCGGCCCCGCCGCCGGCCAGGCCTGCCCCAGTGGTCAAAGCACCCGTCGGCCACGCCGTCGTAGCCCCACCCCCCGGCGTCAAAACACCCACCACATCACTCCCGCCAGCCAGACCCATGCCGGCCGTGGGCACCCCACCGCCCGCACTCAAACCCATGCCGCCGCCGGCCAACCAACCGGCCGCAGTCAAAACCATGCCACCGCCGGCCACAAAACCACCCGCCCCGGAACCAGCCAAACCCGCACAGCCCGGCAGCGAAAAGAAACCCAACAACAAAGACAACAAACCCAAACCGGAAGAAAAGAAGTCCGAAGAAAAGAAGTCCGAAGACAAGAAACCGCAATAAACCCGCCACAAACAACAAAGGCCGCTGCGATTTGATCGCGGCGGCCTTTTCGTAATCTGTCACTTGCAGTACACTCAGTGCGACTCGTGCCCGTCTTCCTTGCTGCTGGTAGAAAACAAAATGCACGCAACAAACACCACAGCAATCAACGGGACCACCAGAAACGGCGAAGTAATAAAACTCATCTCTTCCTCCAGTCACAGCCTATCAGAAGAGAGAAACGGGCCCCCGGCCATCTCATCCTGAGCGCAGTCTCCAGCCCCCCTGTCATCCCGGCCGCCGCCGCACGTTTCCCGAATCCGGATAGATGCCGCGACGAAATCATTCGCATTATGTTCGGTATCGAACAGACGTACCTGACTGAATTTGATGACACTTATTCCCACGCCCTGGAGAAAACACCTTGCTTTCAAACCGCAAATCCGTCTTGTGCTTCGGCATGGATCAGATGCTCCTCGATACGAGGCAGCAGCTATTGGAGCGGTCCGGATACGTGGTTCATTCAACCACCGAGAAGTCTGTCGCTAAAAAATGCCTGCTCAACGGAGATGTCGCCGTCCTGATCCTCTGCCACACCTTGACCCGCCAGGAGCTGGAAAATATCACCAGCTTTCACAGGGAAATGCAATCAACCGCCTTGATCCTTTGTTTAACCATAGAGACCGGGATCTCTGAGCCGGATTGCAAAACAGTGGTATATGACACGCATGACGGCCCGGGGGCATTCATCGCCGTGGTGGAAAAACTCTACGCCGCATCCAACGTCCCCGCGTAACGAACACAAGAGGACTATGATCGAAACGCCGACATACGACAATCAGAAATGCTTGCCGGCCGCCAACGTACAAGGCACAGAATTACAAGCCTTGAGAACCGGGGCTTATGAACGGTAAAGCCTACAAGAACCTTATCCTCCAGCGTCTGACGCCGGCCACCATCCAGCGCCTCCAGTTGCAGCGCGTCGACCTGCCGGTAAATCGAGAGATCGAGTATCCCGGAAACCCCATCGCCCATCTTTTTTTCATTGAAGAGGGCGCTGCCTCCATGACCGCCACATTCCAGGATGGCTTTCAGGTCGAAATCCTGCTCGCGGGGCCGGAATCCGTCCTCGGAACCTCCGCCTTGATGGGCACCAGCCGCAGCCTGAATCGCGTCTACATGCAGATGGAGGGATTTGGCTATTCCTCCGCAATCGCCATCGCAGCCAAAGAGTTCAAGCGCGGCGAAAAGTTTCACGATCTGGTCTTGAGATATGCCCAGGCCCAGTTCATTCTCTCTGCTCAGACAGCGGGGTGTAATGCCCGCCACACAATCGAGCAGCGAATGGCGCGCTGGCTTCTCCTATGCTCGGACAAGATAGGCAAGCGCCTCCTTCCGCTATCGCATGAATTCCTCGCCGACATGCTCGGCGTCACACGCTCGAGCGTCTCCATTGCCGCCGGCAATCTGCAGAAGAGAAACCTCATCCAATACTCGCGCGGCAAAATCAGGCTCCGCGACATCGCAGCCCTCGAAGCTCTAGCCTGCGAATGTTACTGCGTAGTACGCGATTACCTGGGCGGCCTGGCCGACTACGACAAAGCCTTCGGCGACTAGCAAGTTTCCAAACGCCCCGTACCCCACCATCCGTACTGTGCATCCGTACTGTGCCCCATCCATCCGTACTGTGCCCCATCCATGCGCAGCCGTATCGCGCATGGGTGGGAACCCACCCCCACCCTCGAACTAATAATCCACACGAACAGTCAAAATCTCATACGGCTTAATCGGGGCCTTCACCACATCCCCCGCCACCACCAACGCCTTCCCCTGCGCAGCCTCCATCAGATTCGTCACAGTCGCTGACTTAGCCCCCTTAGGCACATGGAACTCCACAGTAGACCCCTTCCCCGCCCACTCATACACGCGGAAAATCAGTCCATTCGCATCCTCAGCCTTCTTCACCGCCGTCAGCACCACATTCTCCGGCGCAACCGAGGCAAACGAGTGCTCCGCCGGCAGCGAACCCGCATGAGCCGTCGTCCCCACAGCCTCCAGCGGATAGTCATACTCCCACCCATGCCGAACCGTCAGCGCATCCTTCCACGTCCCCGCATGAGGATAAATCGCGTAGTGAAAATGCTGATGCCCCATATCCGCATCCGGATCAGGCCACTTCGGCGACCTCAGTAGCGTAATCCGCAACTGGTTCCCCACAGCGTCATACGCATACTTGTCCTGGTTCAGGATCGAAAGCCCATGCTTACCGTCGCCCAAATCAGCCCACCGCATCGCCGGAACCTCAAACTGCGCCTTCTCCCAGCTATTCGTCCGCAACGTCGTCCGCTCAATCGTCCCATAAGGAATCTCATAAGTAGCAAACTCACTCGTAGCCGCCACCGGGAACGAAGCCTTCAGCAAAACATGCGCCTCATGCCAGTCGATGTCGTTTTCGACATCCACCTGATCACCCTGAAGCCGGATAATCTGCACAAACTTCGAGGTCTGCCAGTGGCTCGTCACTCGAATCGCCTGGTCGTGATCTCGTCCGGAGTAGTAAGTAATCTCATCCGCTTTTTCAATCACTGCTGGAGGCTGATCGAAAGTCCCTGGATCAACGTTCCATGCGTCGTACTCCTTCGGCGTGTCCTTGAAGAACTGCAACTGATTGCCGCAACCGCCAGGAGCTATTGATTCGACTCCGGACTTCACATCCACAAGGCTCGTGATACAACCACTTGAGTTATCTACCTTGAGACGAATCTTGCCATTCTCAAGCGTGTATGAATGGTTGTTCGCCTTGAAGTCATCGACGTGCATCTGCATTGTATCGTCGAACATGTGGCAGGCTGCCTCATTGCAGCCAGACGTGATTCGTAGCGTCTTGTACCCAAACGCTGGCACGTCGGCAACATGAATCGCAAAGTTCTCTGAGTCCTCTCCGCCAACTTCAAGCAGCTTGTAGCTGATGAAATGAGCCCCAGTGCTCGGATCATCCACCGTAAAGCCCTTCGGATAGCCGGGAATGTGAATAATCACTGTTCCTGAACGTTTCCAGCCCAATGGATTAAATACGACCAGCGCCTGACCATTCGGAGCTTTGCCAGCGGTGTCTATCTTTTCCGCAACCTTTACCATCGAACCTGCGGCAATCGCATCCGTAGACAACTTCACATAGTCATAATCCTTCTGCGCATCCTTATAGATCACCCCAATCCCCGAACCCGCAGCCAGATCATGGAACTGGTTAAACAGCACCTTCTTCCAATCTTCGGTCAGCTCGTTCCCCGGATATTCCTTGCCATCCAGCCACGCGAGCGACGCCCACTTCTCCGCATTCAGAACTTCTTCTTCGCTAGTCCGCATATTGTGCTTATGCATCGCCTGGCTGGTCATCACACCGCGGTGGTACTCAAAATAAAGCTCGCTCTTCCACGTAGGAATCGAGATCCGTCCCGGCACCTCCTTCGGCGGAACATACCCCTGCGCAATCCGCTCGTAATTCCAAACCTGGCTCATCGGCGCAATCTTCTTCTCCACATCCGAGAAGAAGCTCTGCGCCAGCCCAAACTGAATATTCGGAACCACCTTCGCCGGCTGCGAAGGCGCAGCCCAGTGCGTGCCCTCATCCAGAATCGCCCGCGTAGGCCCGCCGCCATGATCGCCCACGCCATACAGGTCCATCATGTTGTCCAGCCCCGGTGACCGCTCCCGCGCCGTCTTCAAATCCGCCGCCAGCCGCACCGGGCTCAGGTTGCCATTCGCATAGTCATGCGGAAAATACGCGAGCACCTTCGACCCATCCGGCGACTCCCACCAGAACAGCTTGAACGGCAGCTGATTCGTGTCATTCCACGTCATCTTCTGCGTAACAAAGTAGTCGATCCCCGACTTCTTATAAATCTGCGGCAACTGCCAGTTATATCCAAACGAATCCGGATTCCAACCAATCCGCACATCCACGCCATAGTTCTGCTTGTACCAGCGCTTGCCCACCAACAGCTGCCGAACAAGGCTCTCGCCATCCGGCATATTCAAATCCGGCTCCACCCACATGCCGCCCACCACCTCCCAGCGGCCTTCCTGGATGCGCTTCTTGATCTCCGCATTCATGTCGGGATACTTCTCTGCCATCCACTCGTTATAAGCCGCCGCGCTCTGCGTATACGTGTATTGCGGATACTCATACATCAACTGCAGCGCCGTCCCAAACGTGCGCTTCACCACATCCACCGTCTCGGTCCACGGCCACAGCCACGCCGCGTCAATATGCGAGTTGCCCGTAAGATGCCACGTCCCCTTCTGCATCAGCGGCAGCAGCGCCTCCAGCTTCGCGTGCGCAGCCTTCAAACTCGCATCAAACTTCGCCTGGTTTGTCTGAGTCTGGTCCTTCGCATCCAGCGCCGCAATATCCACCGCCGTAATCGCATCATTCAGCGTCTTCATCTGCGCCTCATCCTTGGGCGCAAGCGAGGGCACCAGCAGCGCCCCCACAAGAAACTCCTCGCGCAGATCCTCAGGATTAGGCCGCTCCTCAGCGTAATCAATCTTCAACGAAGCATTCTGAAAGTTCTTCTCATCCACCGTGTGCAGCAGCTTCACCGCCACCGTAACCTTGTCGCCCGGCTTCGCCTTGTCAAACAGAATGATCGGCTCCAGATCATCGCCCAGCGCCACCCGCCGCCCATTGAAATACACAATCTCCGGCATCGGCCCATTCGCATACGCATTGAACTGGAACCAGATCCGCGCACCCGTCAGGTCATACCCATTCAGAGTCGTCGGAACCGTATACGTCTGCCGAAACCAAACAGCCTCATTCGGCGCCTTCGAGTGAGGTGCAATCGCCGCCCAGCCCGACTCATCCAGGTCCACAGCCTCGCCATGCGCAATATCGCCAGAATGTGTCTTCCACTGCCCATCCGGCAGCTCCCGCAGCATCGTCAGCCGCGTAATCACATTCTTTGACGCCTCCGGCAGATTCCCCGCCACGCGATTGACCTCCGCAGCCACCCGCGCCGCCTCCACCACAGTCTGACCCCACACAGGCGAAACCACACCCATCAAACCCGCAACAGCACAACCCAAAACCAACCCACCAACCGGCTTAGCCCAAAGACCCATGACACATCCTCTCCCCGGTCATAGTAAGACATCGGGCGTGGTTAGGCTTAAGTCGCAAGCCAGTCCCCGTATGTTACATTGATGTGAATTCGCTATAGGCGCAACGAGATCATGGTTGGAATCCGCTTCAAGCAAGCAGAAACTGCCGACGAATTCGAGCAGATTCATCGGCTCAATCATCAGGTTTTCGCGGAAGAAATCGGCCAGCATCCGCAGACCGCGGATCATCTGCTCATCGACCGCTTCCACTCCTCAAATCAATACTTCATTGCGCTGGACGGCGAACGTCTCGTGGGCATGGTCTCCGTCCACGCAGGTCCCGAGTTCTCAATTGAAAGCAGGCTTGCAGACCCCTCTCTGATACATCGCCTGCGTGCGCCGTTAGAGGTGCGGCTGCTCGCGGTATTACCCGCCTATCGCAACACGCTGCTGCTGCCAGGACTCCTCTATCAAATGTATAAATATGCGCGGCGTGAGCGGTATTCGGACCTTCTGATCTCTGGAATCACCAGTCGCCGGGAAATGTACGAGAAAATGGGCTTTCATGCGCTCGGCCCGGCAGTAGCCTGTGGAGCGGCCTCATTCCTTCCTATGGTTCTCCCGCTCGACATCGCTCCGCAGGATCTGCAACGGCTCGACCGAACCATCGGTGCAAGACTCCGGCGGAACCGCCGCGTAAGCCTGCTTCCAGGACCGGTAGAGATTTCTCCTCGGATCGCAAGAGCCTTCAACACTCCGCCCTTCTCACACCGCTCTCACCGCTTTCTCGCCATCTATGAAGAGGTACGTTCGCTCCTCAGCGTGCTGATGGAAGGAATGCACTGCGCCATTCTGAGCGGTTCCGGAACCTTCGCAAATGATGCCGTCGCGGCAAACCTTCGTGCCGCATTCGCAGATCGGGAAGGTTTGGTTCTGGTGAACGGCGAATTTGGCGAGCGCATAGCGCGGCAGGCAACGGCGGCGGGCTTGTCCTTTCGCACGTTGAACTCCGCATGGGGGCAGCCATGGAACTTCATCCAGATCGAGCAGGAGTTGCAGCGAAAGCCGTCATGGGTTTGGGCTGTGCATCTGGAAACCAGTACCGGTGTCCTCAATGACCTGCAACGTCTGATTCAGTTGTGTCAAAAGTCGAACATTCCTATAGCTGCGGATTGTGTGAGCAGCATGGGTGCCGTTGAGATGAATCATGCCAACGGGTTGTTTTTGGCCTCCAGCGTGTCAGGCAAGGCTCTGGGAGCATACGCGGGCTTGGCGTTCATTTTCGTCTCTTCGGCGGCCCTGGCGCTGTTGGAGGGAAAGCCGCTCTGCCCCAGTTTTGACCTGTCGAAAGCAGTTCGCAATTCAGGGCCTGTGTCCACGCTTTCCTCTCCTCTTATTTCCGCCGCGTGGGAAGCGCTGCGCCTGCAATATGCTTCCCCTTCGGAGTGCCAGAATCGTTATCAGCACCATCGGGAACTGGGCCAATGGATGCGCGCGCAATTCCGGGCTTGCGGCATAGCTCCCCTGGCGGCGGAACCATTTGCCGCGCCCAGTGTCACCACCTTCGCACTGCCGTTTCCCCACTTTGCACAGGAATGCAAACGGGCTGGATTCCTGATTGCGCATGAAAGCGAGTATCTTCGCAGCCGCGGCTGGGGCCAGATGGCCACGATGGGCAACCTCAACCGTCGTTCTCTGGAACCCTTGTTCAGCGCCTTATCCCAGCTGACCATCACCCCGCGATAACACCTCCCCGCTCCCCTGCATCTCACCTCCGATGAGCGAGGTCATCCACACCCACATCCCCGCCCGCCTTGACCGTCTTCCCTTCTCGCGCTGGCACTGGTTCATCGTCACCGGCCTCGGCATCACCTGGGTCCTCGATGGCCTTGAAGTCACCCTCGCCGGCACCATCGGCGGCGTCATCAAGTCCAGCCTCCACATGTCCGACTCCCAGGTCGGCGACTCCGCCACCTTTTACCTCATCGGAGCCGTCCTCGGCGCGCTCTTCTTCGGCTGGCTCACGGACCGTCTCGGCCGCAAAAAGCTGTTCATGGTCACCCTCGCCGTCTACCTGCTCGCCACCGCGGCCACAGCCTTCTCGTGGAACTTCGCCAGCTACTCCGTCTTCCGTTTCTTCACCGGCTTCGGCATCGGCGGCGAATACGCCGCCATCAACTCCGCCATCGACGAGCTCATCCCCGCCCGCGTCCGCGGCCGCGCCGACCTCATCATCAACTCCACCTACTGGCTCGGCGCAGCCCTCGGCTCCGGCGCCACCATCTTCCTCCTCAACGGAGCCATCGCCAATCTCAACATGGCCTGGCGCTATGCCTTCGGCTCCGGCGCGCTCCTCGGCGTCGTCATCCTCGTCCTACGCAAGTGGGTGCCGGAAAGCCCGCGCTGGCTCGTCATCCACGGCCACAACGATCAGGCAGAAAAAATCGTCTGCGAAGTCGAAGACCACGTCGCAAAAATCACCGGCGAGCGCCTCCCCACACCCACAGAAGACCCCGTAGAGATCCACATCCGCACCCACACCACGCTCGCCGAAATCTGGCATTCCATGACGGGGGATAACCGCTCCCGCTCCCTGCTCGGCCTCACCCTCATGGCCTCACAGGCCTTCTTCTATAACGCCATCTTCTTCACCTACGCGCTCGTTCTCGAAAAGTTCTACAACATCCCGCCCACCCGGGCCGGCTACTACATCCTTCCCTTCGCCCTCGGCAACGTGCTCGGCCCCGTCCTCATCGGCCATCTATTCGACACCATCGGCCGCAAAAAGATGATCTCCCTCACCTACGCGCTCAGCGGCATCCTGCTCGCCATCACCGGCTGGCTCTTCGCCGCCAATCTGCTCACCGCCGTCACGCAAACCATCTGCTGGACCATCATCTTCTTCATCGCCTCCACCGCCGCCAGCTCCGCCTATCTCACCGTCAGTGAAGTCTTCCCCCTCGAAGTCCGCGCCATGGCCATCAGCATCTTCTACGCCATCGGCACGCTCATCGGCGGAGCAGGCGCACCCGCTCTCTTCGGCGCACTAATCGAGAGCAACTCCAGAATCCACTTAGTCTGGGGATACCTGGCCGCAGCCATCCTGATGATCCTAGGCGCCATCACCGAAGCCATCCTGGGCGTAGCAGCAGAAGGCCAGTCCCTCGAAAAAATCAGCAAGCCGCTGTCCTCAAAATAATCTCTCGAAGAAACCAGATACGGGTGCCCATTCATGCGCAGCATGGGTGGGGTAACACAATCTCATCCAAGCGCTTTGTAACAGGGCACGACGTTACACGCTGTTTTGGCTTTGAAACGGCACGACTTCACAGCTTGCGGAAAAACTCGATGCTTTGAAAGGGCACGACTTCAGTCGTGCCATAAACGCCGCAAATCAAACGCGGCTTTAGCCGCTGAGGGATGGTTTTCTGTCTTTATCAATTCAAAATGGAATCCGAGGTTTCGAACACACGCCGTTTTGGCTTTGAAAGGACACAACTTCACAACTCGCGGAAAAACCCGATGCTTTGAAAGGGCACGACTTCAGTCGTGCCATAAACACCGCAAATAAAACGCGGCTTTAGCCGCCGAGGGATGGTTTTGCGGCTTCCAAATGCAAAAACAGACTTTCAGCAAATGTTCAAACCACCGACAAGTTCGTCTTTCGGAGGGAGCAGTGGCCTTCAGGCCACTGACAAGCTGACAGCACCAGGAGGGGCTTTAGCCCCGGGCCTTGACAGCTTGCGGAAAAACTCGATGCTTTGAAAGGGCACGACTTCAGTCGTGCCATAAACGCCGCAAACAAAACGCGGCTTTAGCCGCCGAGGGATGGTTTTGCGGCTTCTGAATGCAAACCACTGACTTTTCACCAAACTGTTCAAACCACCGACAAGTTTGTCTTTACGGAGGGAGCAGTGGCCTTCAGGCCACTGACAAGCTGAAAGCACCAGGAGGGGCTTTAGCCCCGGGCCTTCACAGCTTGCGGAAAAACTCGATGTTTTGAAAGGGCACGACTTCAGTCGTGCCATAGACGCCGCAAATAAAACGCGGCTTTAGCCGCTGAGGGATGGTTTTGCGGCTTCCAAATGCAAAAACTGACTTTTCAGCAAACTGTTCAAACCACCGACAAGATCGTCTTTCGGAGGGAGCAGTGGCCTTCAGGCCACTGACAGGCTGAAAGCACCAGGAGGGGCTTTAGCCCCGGGGCCTTAACAACTTGCGGAAAAACTCGATGCTTTGAAAGGGCACGACTTCAGTCGTGCCATAAATGTCGCCAATAAAACGCGGCTTTAGCCGCCGAGGGATGGTTTTCAGCTCCGGCCCCCACATTCAAACCGAGCCATCAAGCACCCTTCCCCATCATCTTCACAAAATAAAACGTCATCCGCGTCGTCCCCGTATTCCGCACCCCATGCAGCACATTCGCCTCGGCAAACACCATATCCCCCGTCTTCACCTGCGCAGCCACGCCATTCACAGAAAACTCCCCGCTCCCCTCACCCACAATCATGATCTCTTCTTCAGCATGCCGATGCGGCGGATGCGGCTGCGCCCCAGGCTCCAGCGTCACCAGTCCAGAGGCAAGCGCAGCAAGCTGCATCGTCGGCCCATTGAAAGTCACATAAGCCTTCGCACCCGGCGCAGCCCCCTCCGCTCGAACGCCGTCCACCCTGACCACCCCGCTCTCCAGCGGCAAGCCATCTTTCTTCGTCTCCACATGAGTAATCTGCGACCCCGCCTGAGCCCCCGCCTCCGGCAACAAAGCCACAGCCGACACCCCCGACAACGCCGCCAGAAACCATCTCCGATCCATGGACCCCCACTTTCCCCGGCAAGTGTATAAGATATGCGGCTTCAATTCCGCCATCGGCGTTTGTCGTGACCTATTCTTCGAGAGGTCACATTAGCCTGAAGTCGCCAACTTGAGATTGAAACTTGCGGGTTGCCCGTTAACCGTCGTCAGACAACAATGACAGAGCTTCGGCTTTACCCTTCTGCGGGTTTAGTCAGTAAAGGTCAGGTTCAACTTTGAATTTAGGAGTTCACGGAGCCGCAAGATTTGGATCTTGGTAGCGCTACTTCTTGAATTCAAAAAGTACAACTTGTGCCCGGATGCATTTTCATGTGTCTCGAGAAATCGGGGCTCAGGCTCGGACAAAGCACCAAACTCAGTGCTCGTTGTCACGCTGGCATCAAAATCCCAGCAGAGTATGTAACGAAGATATTTGAAGCCATGATTGAGATTGCCTCGAAGAATGTGCTTCAGTTCGATATACCAGAACTCGGCTTCAGTAATAGTATTGTCTGTCTTGTTGCGGCCGAGCATATCAATCCCACGCGACGTGTTGTAGTCCATTGGCTCGAAATCGAAGATATCGGGGCACAGAGCGTAGATCATCATAAAGAGCCCGAAGAGTTCTGACTCATTCTTAGGCTCCCAAAGTGTGCGCCCCTCTAGCTGCGCATGTTTACGACCAGCCAATGCCTTTCGCCGGGCTGAGTAATCACCTTTTTCTTGGGTAAGAGTTCGCTGCTCCCTCTCCCATTCAAATAGCGTATAGATGCCGCGCTTTCCAAGATCGTCATCGATCTCATCGAGTCTTGCCTGGACAGCCTTTTGAAGGGCTTCAAGAATCAATGGCGACGTATTGGCAATTGATCCACGATTAGCCGTTAGCTTAAGGGACTGACAATTGACGAACGCGTGAAGCAGAGTGTAGGAGTTTGAGCCGGAGCCAAACCCCGTAATCCACGAATTAACCCGCTCGACGGCGATATAGTCTTTGCAAAGCCAAAGCCCATAGCGATCAGCAACCTTGTAAGTACCTGTCTTTTCGCGCTTTCGGTCACGAATCAGGGGATTGTATTTGCGTTTGGCCTGGTCACCTTCGACGGAGATAATGACATCGTACGAAACTTCGGGAAAGCTATCTAGCCGCTGATCAAGATAGAGATACCGTTTGACAAATAGGTCGCCAGCTCCAGTCCCAAACTCTTGAAACATTTTATTGATATCGGAATTTTCCTCCGGGAAGATATGACCGAACTTATAAGTTTGGTAGTCTCTGTCTCCAAGGCATTTGAGGACGATTGTGAACTCATCATTCTCGTGTAGGTTTGCTAACCGTTCTACGGAACCGAATTTCGTAAACCAGTTGATGTAGTCCCACACTACTTCATGGCTAAACTTTGACCGTTCATTCGAGTTGTATCCGACAACTCTTATAAGGGTTCCTGGAACATCGCGCCATTTCTCTATCAGGCGCAATTTCGGAGTGTGCATCCTTCGGTTGGCAAGATCGCGCATCGGCCTATCACAAATAGACTCCCACGCATCGCCGACGGTCTGGGTTCTAACTTCTATGAATTCCGAGCGCAAGTAAATCTTCGTACCATGCCCTTTCTCGCCAATCTTCTCTGGGTCAGGGCGTGAGGTCGAGAAGCCTAGCCCCCAGAATGCGTCCATGATCACCTCCTTAGGCATTCCCCGCCCATTGTCTTCAAACTCAATGACAAGCGTCGGGGATCCGTCTATGTCTTGAACATCAAATAGGATCCGAATAGTAGTTGCGCCCGCATCAAATGAATTTGAAATAGCTTCGCGAACAATCTCTAATGGATCACCAAAATCGCTAGCAATCTCACGGAATTCCGATTCCGAGTTAACTACTGGCTTGATTTGCTCCCAATCGGATGCGAATTGCCCGGATGCTTCCATTAATGACCCTCAGTTTTGAAGAGATTTACGTGACAAGTTTACTGTTCAAGAACAAGAGTGCAATGACAAATTCTCGAATGTTACCAAGATCAACGATTTTCCGAAAAGAGAATCCCTATGCGATCCAGAATGTACGGTACCGGCCACGCAAGACCTGAGCGTCAAGTGAGGGTTAGTTATGTTCGTATTGTAGGCAATACGAACATCTCAATCTGAGCGAGAAATCGCTGCTGCCTTTACCGATCCGAATTAGTACTACGAAGTCTTCTTCTCAAAAGCAATAGCTAGAAAACGCACGCCTCCCACAACACCCTCTTCGCGCCATTTCGCCATCCCCCAAACCCAGCCTCAACACCCACAGAAATAGTTCTCAAAAACTGCCCATTTACCACAATATGGAACACCGTACCACAAAGAAGCGTACATACTAATAGATAGCTTGCAATGCGGGAAATGCGTCCAACAGCCGCTTCCCCACCATTCGCAGCGCCCACTAGACTGTACTGCAAGCAGTCCGGCCACAGTGGGCCGCATCACAGAAAATCGATAGAAATCCGCCTGAACTCGCCGTGAGCAAGCCTCCAGCAGCAAGGCCGGCAAGTTATTTAGTAACAACATTTTGGAAGCACGCGCAGAGACACCGCAGCACCGATACCAAGGGGGGAACCAAATGAAAGCTCGCTATCCCGGAATCCGCATTACCGCCAACGGCAACCAGCTCGTCTCCTACCATACTGAGACCCGCATCGCCGACGCCGGCGTCTTTTATCCCATTACCCCCTCGACAGAAGGCGGCGAGCTCTTCCAGCAGGCCTATGCGGAAGGCCATCTGAACGTCTTTGGCGGCAACACCATCGCCATTGAGACGGAAGGCGAGCACGCGGCCCAGGGTGGCGCAATCGCCCACTCCGTCTGCGGCAAGCGCGTCGTCAACTTCACCTCCGGCCAGGGCATCGTCTATGGCGTCGAGCAGTATTACCACGCCCCCGGCAAGGGCTCGACGATGGTCCTCGAAGTAGGCGCGCGCGCCCTAACCAAGCACGCGCTGAACGTCCACTGCGGCCATGACGATATCTACGGCGCTCTCGACACCGGCTGGATCATGATCTTCGGCAAGGACGCGCAGCAGGCCGCCGACCAGGCTCTCATCCTTCGCCGCGTCACCGAGCTCTCGCTCACCCCCGGCATGAACATCATGGACGGCTTCCTCACCAGCCACCTTGAGCGCACCTTCTACAAGCACGAGTCCGACCTCATCCGCGAGTACCTCGGCCGCCCCGACGACATCATCGACTGCCCCACAGAAGCCCAGCGCGTCCTCTTCGGACCCACCCGCCGCCGCGTCCCCAAGATGATGGACCTCGCCAACCCCATCCTCCTCGGCCCGGTCCAGAACCAGGAACACTACATGCAGGGCATCGTTGCCCGTCGCAACAACTTCGCCGAGCCCATCCTCGACTTCCTCGAAGCCGCATACAAGGACTTCGGCGACCTCACCGGCCGCTACTACGGCCTCGTCACCAAGTACAAGACCGAAGACGCCGACACCGTATTCGTCTCACTCGGCTCCGCCGCAGAAAACATTGAAGCCGCCGTCGATTACATGCGTGAAACGCGCAACGCCAGCGTAGGCTCCATCCACGTCAACGTAATCCGCCCATTCCCTGAAGCGGCAATCGTGGAAGCCATCCGCGGCAAAAAGAACGTCATCATATTGGAGCGGACTGACGAAGCCCTCTCCGGCGACAACCCGCTGGGCCGCGACATCCGCACCGCCATCTCCAAGGCCATTCAGAACACCGCCGGCATTCCCAAGATGGAGTTGGCTGAAGTCCCCCGCATCTACGGCGGCACCTACGGCCTCGGCTCGCGCGACTTCCGCCCCGAGCACATCATCGGCGCATACCAGTTCGCAGTTGAAGGCCGCGCCCGCAAAGACGGCAAGACCGCCGCAGACGGCGAAAGCTTCATCGTCCTCGGCATCGACCATCCATACTCCGTAGTAGCCGACGAAATGCCCTCGCTCCTCCCCGAAGGCGCAGTAGCCGTCCGCTTCCACTCCATCGGCGGCTGGGGAGCCATCACCACCGGCAAAAACCTCGGCGCCATCATCGGCGACCTCAACGATCTCCTCTACGAGCGCGACAAAGTCGTCGATGAATTCGGCAATCCCAAGGAAATCATCCACGTCAGCGCCAACCCCAAGTACGGCTCGGAGAAAAAGGGCGCGCCCACCAGCTACTTCATGGTCGCCGCCAAGGACCGCATCCGCGTCAACTGCGATCTCCGCCACGTAACCACCGTCCTCTGCTGCGACCCCAAAGCCTTCACCCACACCAACCCGCTCGACGGCATTCAGGAAGGCGGCGCGCTGGTCTGGGAGTCTGACGTAGACGGCGAGCGCGCATGGGAAAACCTCCCCATCTGGGCCCGCAAGCAGATCATCGAGAAAAACATCCGCGTCTTCACACTCCCCGGCTTCGAAATCGCCCGCAAGGCCACTGACCGCGCCGACCTCCAGCTCCGCATGCAGGGCAACGCCTTCCTCGGCGCATTCTTCGCAGTCTCCAGCCTCCTCACCGAGTTCGGCATCACCCAGGAGCAGTACCGCGACGTCGTCCGCAAGCAGTACGTCAAGAAGTTCGGCAAGCTCGGCGAAGCCGTCGTCAACTCCAACATGGAAGTCATGATCCAGGGCTTCGAGCAGGTCAAGGAAATCAAGGTCGGCGATATCGCCGCCAGGGATCACTCCACCCTCCGCGGCCAGGCCCTCCTGCCTATCCTCGAAGCAGTTCCCGCCTTCGCGACGCACTCGGAAGGCAGCGCCGCAGGCGGCTGCACCACCGGCGGCTGCCGCAGCACACCGCCGCCCCCCGGCCAGGAAGCCCGCACCCCCATCAGCAGCATCGATGCCTTTGACGCCGAGTTCCGTTCGCACTTCGGCTACGATCAGCCGGCCACGCCGCTCTCGGCCATGGGCGTCATCGCAGCAGCCACCGGCGACACCGCCAGCAAGTACGTAGCCCGCCGCGAAACCCCGCTCTACATCCCCGAAAACTGCACCCAGTGCATGGAGTGCATCTCGGTCTGCCCGGACACCGCGCTGCCCAACACCTCGCAGGATCTCAACACCCTGCTCTCCACAGCCGTCACCCGCTACATCACTGACGACGGCGAGCGCCGCAAGTTCATCGCCGCGCTGCCTGAGATCGAAAAGCAGACCCGCGCCCGCATGTTGGCTGACATCAAGCAGGGCACCCCGCTCCCCACCATCCTCAAAGAGGTGACAGAAGGCGTAAACGGCTTCAGCGCAGAATCCAAAGCGCAGTTCTTCTCCATCATCGACAAAGTCCCGATGGCCTACCAGAAGGTCAACGCCATCTTCTCCTCGCCTGAGCGCAAGGCACCCGGCTCCGGCGGCATCTTCTCCATCTTCGTCTCCGATCTCTGCAAAGGCTGCGCAGCCTGCGTCACCGCCTGCGGAGATCACATGGCCCTCAAGATGGTGGCCGAAACCGAAGAGGTCAACGCCGAGCACGAAACCGGCACAGCCTTCCTCAACCTCCTGCCCGATACCTCGCAGAAGTACCTCGGCCTCTTCAACGCCGCCAACCCCGCGGACTCCAAGACCGCAACCCTGCGCAACATGCTCATGGTTCGCACCAACTACGACGCGCTCGTCTCCGGCGACGGCGCCTGCGCCGGCTGCGGTGAAAAATCCGTTCTCCGCTCCATCGCCGCAGTCACTGAGGCCTACATGCGCCCCGTCTACCACGCCAAGTCAGATCGCTTCGTAGCTAAAGCCGGCCAGCTCGAAAAAGAAGGCCCCGCAAAGCTCGCAGCCCTCAAGGAATCCGATCCCGCAGGCTACGCCATGCTCAAGCAGGGCATCCAGCACCTCATCCTCGGCCTCGGCGGCGAAGACGACAAGGACACCCGCGGCCGCATCGCAGCCCACGAGAAGGCAAACGGCGAAACCACTGACGCGCAGCTCATTGAAGCTCTCGCAGCCGTGCTCCTCACAGAAGCCTTCAACCACAAGTCGCTCCAGCCCGTCGATGGCCGCCTCGCCAACGGCATGAACGTCATGGCCATGGCCGCGCACACCGGCTGCAACACAGTCTACGGCTCCACCACACCCAACAACCCGCACCCCTATCCGTGGATGAACTCGCTCTTCCAGGACGGCATCACCATCGGCTGGCTCATGGGAGAAAGCTTCATCGTCGACCACGCCCGCCGCAGCGTCCTCCCCGAGCGCCTCACCGACGCCGTCCTCGCCGGCCAGGGCCTCAACGCCGAAAGCTACTACCACTTCACGCACTTCACTGACGCCCTCATGACCGACAAGGAAATCGTCGAGCTCCCCAAGGTCTGGGTCGTCGGCGGTGACGGCGGCATGGGCGACATCGGCTACCAGAATATGTCCAAGGTCATCCTGCAGAACCGCCCCAACGTCAAGGCGCTCATGCTTGATACCCAGGTCTACTCCAACACCGGCGGCCAGAACTCTGACTCCACCCCCATGCTCGGCGGCAACGACATGAACGTCTTCGGCGCAGCCACGCAGGGCAAAAACACTGAGAAGAAGACCGTAGCCGAAACCTTCCTCGGCGGCCACGGCTCACCCTTCGTCGCGCAGGTCTCCATGGCCAACGCACCCAAGCTCTACCGCGCCATTCTCGACGGCCTCGAATACCGCGGCACCATGTTCCTGCAGGCCTTCACCACCTGCCAGCCCGAGCACGGCGTAGCCGACGACATGGCCCTCCACCAGGCCCAGCGCGTCCGCGACTCACGCGGCGTCCCTGAGTTCGTCTTCGATCCCCGCAAGGGCGAAAGCTACCAGGAAGCCCTAGACATCACCGGCAACCCCGCCAAGGATCTCGACTGGTACGAGACCAAGGACAAGGCCACCGGCGAAGTCCGCCGCTACACCGTAGCGCACTGGTGCACCACAGAAGCCCGCTTCCGCAACCACCTGCGCAAGCTCAAGCCCGAGCAGGCCGAGAAGCTCATCCATCTCGACAACATGCTCGTCCGCATCACGCAGCAGGACGTCGTCTACCGCCGCTACCTCATCGAAGGCCACCGCTCCTTCATCCCCGACTTCGGCGTCTACATCGAAGTAGTGGACGCAGAAACCGGCAAGAAAACCCTCTACGCCCTGAGCCGTCAGTTAGTAATGTTCTGCGTAGAACGCCGCAAGGCCTGGCGCATGCTCCAGTCCAAAGCAGGCGTAGTCAACCGCGAATACATCGCCCAGAAGGCAATCCTGGCAGACGTAGACGCAGGCAAGATCACCACAGAAGAACTCTTCACCCACGGCCACGAACTAGTCCAGGAAAAACTAGGCAACCTGGTCCCAGCCAAGGCATAACTCCACAGCTTTGAAAGGGCACGGCTTCAGCCGTGCCCCAAACAAACAATCAAAGAAATGAAAGCAAAACGGCGGGCCGAATGGCCCGCCGTTGATGTTTGGTGTAAGGAACCGCCAGCTTTAGTCCGATGCGACACTCTCTGGATTCGACTTTCGTTTTGTAGATAACGCCAGCGCAAACCCAAAAGCAATCCAGAGAAAAAACACTGCGTATGCCATGTGGTAATTACGCACAAGGACGGCAGAATAAACATCAAGCGAGTGCTGTGCGCTAGCCGCTTTCGGGTCCTGCCCAAATATGGGAGACTGATTCATCTTTTGCTTATCTTCATCGGAAGAAAGCCGCCAACGGTCGGCGCTTAGTTTAGCTTCATCGGTTGAGGTCTTTTTTCCTTCGAGTTTGTCCGTTTCAATTAGGGCTTGGTCTGTTTCAATTTTGAGCAAGTCAGTGTGTATGCTTGTCTGGTCTGACTCTGCCTCTAGCTCTGCGGCCATCCTGTAAGCGGATACATCCTCAGCGGCCTGTCGTCTTCCCCGAATGGCGATGAAGCTGGAAACAATCAGAAATACCGAAGCACAAAAGGCAATAATGCCAAGTATCCAAGCCAGCTTTCGCATACCATTCATTTCTTGCTCCCCTTACTATGTCGCTTATCTTCGGCAGTCTACCAGATGGAAAACGTGTGGAGGGCGGATGGGCGGGTGGCCCCGGTCTTTAGGAAGCTTATTCCACCCATACCGATGGGTGCCCCAGGTCCTTGCAGTTTAGGACCTGGGATACCACGAACCTCAACCTCCCGGCCTTTTTCTTTCCAACCAATCCGAACTAACACTCAATCACCCACTACACTCCGTCATCCTGAACGTAGCCGTTTTTCAGGCGGAGGGAAGGACCCGCTTTTGCTTTTCGTCGCGCCAACAGGGCGCGAACCTGCGAACCCGCCACGCGCAAAGCGCGCTGACTTGCTGTCTTTGCCAACTTCATTCCCAGGCAACTCCCACCCTGTCTAGAAATCCATCTCCTGCGAACGATCCTTAAGATCGCTCACGAACATCATTAGCTTTTGCCCGTCCCAAAGAACATCCACGGTGCGTTCCCCATAAATGGGCGTAGTCACAATCTCGACGGCTTGCCCTCGCGGGACAATCACAGCTAGACCTGTCGCAATGGCAATGCCTAAAGTTGGTTTCGTAAGACGGCGTTTGCCGATCATGCGCACCTCCAGGTGTTAGAGGGCTACGGCGGTACTTTTTAGGTCTTCGGTGAACATCAGGAGCTTCCGGTCTTCCCAGACAACTTCCATCAGCCGCTCACCGTTGAATTTCTTGCCTGTTAATAACAGCACTGAGCCAATAGGAACTGTGATGGCTTCATGACCATCGGCACCAGCAAACATTGCAAGAAGGGGGTTGTTAAGACGATGTGGCCCTAGCATGGCACTTCTCTTTCTTCATTCGGTTGAAAGAGGAGCACGGCACTCAGCTAAGGGCGGCTCTAGGAAACGAACGTAATTTCATTATACGCCCGCGCTCAATTCCAGGCGGCACGCCGCCCCGCAGGTGGAGCGGTGTATTGAAATTCGTGCAACAGATTCAATAAGCCTTCCATCCCTGGCCGGCGCCCCATGTCTTTAGGAAGCCAATTCCACCTCCACCGAGGGTGCCCCAGGTCTCCTTCTTTTGGAGACCTGGGATAACAAAAACCCCACCTCCACGCCCACTTTCCCATCTACCGCCCCGCCTCCACCATCATCTTCTCCCGCAAAATCCGATTCACTCGCGTCTGGTAGCCAGGCCCGGCCTGCTTGAGCCACGCCACCACATCCGCATCCAGCCGCATGGAAACCGCCTGCTTCACCGGCTTGTAAATCCCGCTTGCGCGAACCGTCCGCAGCCACTCTTCCATCCCGCGCACCGGCTTTTCCCATGCAGGATGCGGCAATTCTCCAGCATCGGAAAAATCAATCGGCCCACCCTTCGACAGCCGCGCCAGTTCTCGCTCAGCCCGTGCCTGCACCTTCGGGTCCTTCCCCAACTCCTCAGCCGTCACCACCCTCACGGAATTGCGCGCGGTAGGCTTTCTGCTCGCGCTGCGTGGCGAGCCGTGCAGAGATAATCCGGATTGTTTCTTCCCCGCCATTTTCTTCATAGCCGCCTTCTTCATATGCGTGTGCCACCAGTAAGAGAACCTTGCCGCCAACTTTTCCCACCGCCTGCCATCGCGGTTCTCCGCCCACCTCGCGATCCTGCTCGAAGATCACATAAGGATCGGAGAAAACCGCAGTCGCCGTCTCGAAACTGACTCCATGCTTACACCGATTGATTGCATTCTTGCCTTCATCCCAACTGAACTGCATGCCTTCCGTCCGTACAGACGAATTTGTATATACAATACCCCTCTTCAAAATTTTCATCAAGCCATCAGCGGTGGCTCAGGTCTCTAATAGGCAACAGATGCCCCAAGTCTTTAAGAAGCCAGTTCCACCTCCACCGAGGGTGCCCCAGGTCTCCTTCTTTTGGAGACCTGGGATCGTCTGATATCCAGCCCAACCTGATTAAGCCACGCCACCACATCCGCATCCAGCCCCATGGAAACCGCCCCACTTCACCGGCTTTTCGCACATAGCTCAGAAAAAGCCTTGCGCGGTTATGCAGAATTTTATATATTCATCCCGTAGACACCTCCATCCGGAAAGTCAAATTTCGAGGCAGTTCACAATCGGACTTGCGCAGTTTTCCGGAAGACGCGCGTCGTCAGGCTGGCATTCAGCTCTATCAAGTTCAAGTCGGAGACGACCCTGACGACTGGAAGCCAATGGAAACCGTTGGATCGGGCGTTCGAGAAATCCGAATCCGTGATGAGAGCGGCGCTTACCGGCTCCTCTATGTCGCCAAGTTTGCGGAAGCAATCTATGTATTGCACTGCTTTCAAAAGAAAACTCAGAAGACCGCGCAAAGAGACATAGAACTGGCTCAGCGGCGATACAAAGAACTAATGCGGGAGCTAAGCAAATGATCGACGAAGGTTTCGACAATGTCTGGGATGCTCTCGAAGACGATCCCATAATCCGCGAGAATCTTAAGTTACGCTCAGAGCTTATGGTCGAGTTGAAGCGCCACATCAAGCGCGAAAAATGGACCCAGGCAGAAGCCGCAAAACGCCTCGGCGTAACCCAGCCCCGCATCTCCAACCTCATGCGCGGAAAAATCAACGCCTTCGGCCTAGACATGCTGGTAAAAATGGCCACCGCTGCCGGCCTCCGCATCACCCTCCGAGTCCAGAAAGCCGCCTAGTCCCGGTCCCTAAGCCTCCGCCTCTGGCGTAGCACGGCGGCTGGCCCAGGTCTTTAGGAAGCCAGTTCCACCTCCACCGAGGGTGCCCCAGGTCTCCTTCTTTTGGAGACCTGGGATAACAAGAACCCCACCTCCACGCCCGCTTTTCCATCAAAACATGCTAAAGTACCACCAGGTAACACCTCGGAGCACCCTCCATGGCGCCAACCTCCACCACCAGCCTGAAACTCGACAGCACACTCAAGCACCGCGTACAAAAATTGGCTGACTCCCGCCGCCGCTCGGCCCATTGGGTCATGCGCGAAGCCGTGGAGCAATATGTCTCCCGCGAGGAAAGGCGCGAACAACTAAAGCAGGATGCCCTGGCCGCGTGGAATCACTATCAGGCAACCGGCCTGCACGCCACAGCCGAGGAAGCCGACGCATGGCTCGCCCGTCTTGAAGCCGGAGAGGACTCCGAGACTCCTGAATGCCACGTCTAAGGTGGTCCCAGCCTGCCCTGCTCGATATAGCCCGTCTCCACGCCTTTCTCGCCGGCAAAAATCCAGAGGCTGCCCGTCGCGCCGTCAAATCCATTCGCCAGGGCGTGAAAGCTCTGGGCAAACATCCACGTATGGGCCGGCCAATCGAAGACCTGCCACCCGAATTTCGTGAATGGATCATCGAATTCGGCAATAGCGCGTATGTAGCGCTCTACCGCCATGACAAGAAAGAAGTCGTGATTCTCGCTGTGCGTCATGGACGCGAGGCAGGATACTGGCCGGCAGAATAGGCCCAAAAACCGACCTGTGGAAAACTTGTCAAGCCCCAAACCACAAAATATTTTCTAACCCACTCATTCTAAAGCGCGAAAAACTTCGCCCAATTTGCACATCATTATCACTCTTTATGCAACACTAAGAATAAGCAGCAGAAAGGCCCGATTCCCACGGAATCGGGCCTTTCTTTTTTCGCCCAAATCTCACCCCCAGGAGCAGCCATGCCCAACATCACCGTCCAGGTCTCAGACGAGCTCTACCAGCACGCCCGTCTCTCCGCCGCTCGCCGCAACATGACCGTCTCGGCATTGATCCGCGGCCTGCTCCTTACCCTCCCGCAGCGCGCGGAAGATCTGGTCCCCGAAGGAAAGTCTTTCGCTGACCAATTCAAAACCATGCCGGAATTCGAAATTCAGCGCGAAGCCGACGAGCTCGCCATCGCCCAGTACTACAAAAACCTACAGCTCCGCCAAAACGCCGAATACTAATACAGCTCCGCCAAAACGCCGAATACTAAAAGGAAAAAATTCGTTTTTTCATTTTCGAACACAGATTCTGTAAATCTGTAATCCTGCAAAACCCCGCGAAGATTTTAGGCGGAGGGAGCAGGGGCCTTCACAGTTGCAGAAAAACTCGATTGTTTTGAAAGGGCACGGCTTTAGCCGTGCCATAAAGCATGCAATTGGAATACGGCATTAGCCGCTGAGGGATGATTTTGCGGCTTCCGAATGCAAAAACTGACTTTTTCAGCAAGCTGTTCAAGCCCCCGAAATCTGGCAATCTGAAAAAGGGGCTTCAGCCCCGGGCCTTATCAGTTTTTTTCTACGCGTTTTTCATTTTTCAACGCAGCTTCTGCATTTCTGTAAATCTGTAAGCAGCAGGCATCAACGGGCCGCCCCTAAAATAGCCATGTGCCCCTGCTCAGCCCCATCCCGTCCCCCGCAGTCCACGCCGACTACGCCGCCCTCGAGTGGCACCCCCTCCTCACCCTCATCTCCGGCTACGCATCCTCCACCGTAGGCCGCGAAGGCATCCTCGCCCTGGTCCCATCCACCAGCGAAGAATGGATCACCCGCGAGCACAGCCTCGTCGCCGAACTCCGCCTCCTCCTCGAAGAACAAGTCTCCGTTCCGCTAGGCGGCCTCTTCGATCCCACCCAGCTAGCCGCCAAAGCCCAAATCCCCGACGCCGCCCTTGAAGCCGCCGAGTTCCAATCCATCGCCCGCCTCGCCCACGACATAGCCGCCTGGCAATCCCTCCTCCGCGAGCCACCCGCTCGCCTCATAGGCCGCCTCCCCGGCCTCACCGAAGTCTCAGCCTCGCTCTCCATGAGCCTCAAACCCTTAGCCGAGTCCATCGAGCGCAAGTTCATGCCCGACGGCACGCTCACAGACGACGCCTCACCCGAGCTCAACCGCATCCGCCGCGAGCAGGAGCGCCAGCAGCGCGCCATCGAAGAATCCCTCCGCGCCGCCCTCCGCAAGCTCTCCGCCGACAACTCCACTCAAGACGACCTGATCACCATCCGCGGCGACCGCTTCGTCATCCCCGTCCGCAGCGAGCTAAAACGCCGTGTCTCCGGCGTAGTCCACGGAGCCAGCTCCTCCGGCCAAACCGTCTACGTCGAGCCACTCGAAACCATCGAGCAGAACAACCTTCTGGTCCAGCTCCTCGAAGAAGAGCAAGCCGAAATCCACCGCATCCTCGTAGCGTTAACCCGCCAGGTAGCCACCTACGCCTACGAGCTGACAGAAGGCGCCCGTGTCCTCGCCCGCGTTGACACACTGCAAGCCCGCGCCCGCTTCGCCCGCGCCTTCGAGTGCATCGCCCCCACCTTCACGCCTCACCGCCTGCACCTCGAATCAGCCCGCCACCCGCTCCTCGAGAAACGCCTCCGCACCACCAACGGAACCATCGTTCCACTCACCCTGGAACTCACCAGCGAGAAACGCCAGCTCATCATCAGCGGCCCCAACACCGGCGGCAAAACCGTCACCCTTAAAACCACCGCGCTGCTGGCCATGATGGCGCAAGCCGGCATCCCCATCCCCGCCGCAGCCGCCGGCTTTCCAGTCTTCACAGCATTCCTCGCCGATATAGGAGACGCCCAATCGATAGAAGCCGCCCTCTCCACCTTCTCAGCCCACATCACCAACCTCGACCGTCTCGCCCACCTGGCCGATTCACACTCGCTCGTCCTGCTCGACGAACTAGGCTCAGCCACCGATCCCGAAGAAGGCTCTGCCCTGGCCGTAGCCGTAGCGCAATTCTTCCTGGACGCCCGCGCATGGTCCATCATCACCACGCACCACACCTCGCTCAAGGTGTACGCTGCCAACACAGCCGGCGTCCTCAACGCCGCCGCCGGCTTTGACGAGCGCACCCTCGCGCCCACATATCAACTCCGCACCGGCGTCCCAGGCGCTTCCGCCGGCATAGCCACCGCCGAACGCCTCGGCCTGAATTCTGCCATCATCGCCGCAGCCCGTCAGCGTTTAGGCTCGCAACAAGTCGACCTGGCCCGCTTCCTCGACAAGCTGCACAACGAGCTAGCGCAACTCGAAGCCGAGCGCAAATCCACCCGCGAAGAGCAATACGCGCTCAATCAGCTGCGCGCAAAATTAGACCGCGAAAGCGATATCGAGATCCGCAAGCGCACCCGCGAGCTCGAACAAAAGCTCGATTCCCTGCTCAAAGAATTCGAGTTTCAGATGCGCGAAAACGTCCGCGCCATTGAAGATCGTGCTGCCCAGCAAAAGCTCTCCAAAGAAGCCGAACGCCGTATGACCCGCCTTCGCCGCGAGTTTCAGGAAAGCTTCAATCAGACCGTAGTAGCGCACCGCACCGGCGCAGACCAGGGCGACACCAACGCCCAGCCGCATCTCCTCAAGCACATCGCCCCCGGCGACAAAGTCCTGCTCAAAGCAATGAACAAAATCGCCATAGTCCAGCGTGAAGTCGAGAAAGACGTCTTTGAAGTCGCGCTCGGCCCCATCAAAATGCGAGTCAAGCGGGATGAAATGGCCGAACCCAAAGTCGCCAGCAAGCAGGAAACTCCGCTGGCTGCGGTTCGCAAACACCAGAACATAGTCGTCTCCGTCACCAACGCAAACACAGACGACATGCGCATGGAGATCAACCTCATCGGCCGCACCGTCGATGAAGCCACCGAAGAGTTGGAAAAGTACCTGGACCGTGCCTTCCTCGCCGGCCTGCCACGCGTGCGCGTCATTCACGGCCACGGCGCAGGCATTCTTCGCCGCGGCGTCCGCGACTTCCTGAAATCACATCCCCACGTAGCAACCATTGCAGAAGCCGAGCAGATCGAAGGCGGCCAGGGAGCCACCATCGTCCAGCTGCGCCAGTAGTTTTTTGAACATTTTGATGACAATCTAACCATCTGCTGCACGATAATATGCGCATACCGACCGCGGAGGTCCCATGAGAAAACTTTGCTTGATGTTAGCTCTTTGCGCAGCCTCAGCTGTGCTGCCCGCACAGCAGAAAACCATTTACAACTTCACCATGAAGTCCATTGACGGCCAGCCCACCAGCTTCGAGAGTTACAAAGGCAAGGTCGTGCTGCTGGTCAACGTCGCCAGCCGCTGTGGATACACCCCGCAATACACCGCCCTCGAAGCTATCTATGAAAAGTACAAGGACAAGGGCTTCGTAATCGTCGGCATTCCCGCCAACAACTTCATGCAGCAGGAACCCGGCACCAACGAAGAAATCAAAACCTTCTGCTCACGCAAATACAACGTAAGCTTTCCCATGATGGCCAAGGTCTCCGTCAAAGGCGACGATCAGGTTCCGCTCTACCACTTCCTCACGGAAGGCTCAACCGATCCCAAGTTCGCCGGCGACATCAAGTGGAACTTCACCAAGTTTCTCTTCGATCGCAACGGCCAGCCCGTAGCACGCTTCGAACCGGCAGTCACACCCGACTCACAGGAAGTAACATCAGCCATTGAAGCCGCCCTCGCACGCTAGCTTACACACAAACAAAAACAGGCTCCGCAGAAATGCGGAGCCTGTTTCATTTACGTGCCAAGCCACTTCTTACGCCATAGCCTCGCGTCCCATCGGCTCGAACGTAAGTTGATTCGACTTCCGATCCACATCGATCCTCACATGCGAGCCATGCAGAACCTCGCCATCAAGAATCTTGATCGCCAGCGGATCCTGGACCATCCGCTGCAGCGCGCGCTTCAAAGGCCGCGCGCCGTATGCCGCATCGGAACCAGCCGCAAGAATCAACTGCCGCGCAGGTTCGGTCAGCTCAAAGCTGATCTGCCGCCCCTCAAGCAGCTTCCGCAGATCCTCAAGGCGAAGATCAAGAATCGCGTTCACCTGTGCATGACCAAGCGGCTTGTAGATGACAATGTCATCCACGCGATTCAGAAACTCCGGACGGAAGTGCTCCTTCAGCACGCGCATCACGGACTCACGCGCCATATCGAAGTCATGTTCACTCTTCAGCGCATCGCCGGTTAGCATTGCCGCGCCAAGATTTGAAGTCATAATAAGCACCGTGTTCTTGAAGTCCACAGTCCGACCCTTGGAATCCGTAAGCCGTCCGTCATCCATCACCTGCAGCAGCACATTGAAGACATCCGGATGCGCCTTCTCTATCTCATCAAGAAGGATCACAGCATAAGGCCGCCGCCGCACAGCCTCAGTCAACTGGCCGCCTTCGTCATAGCCCACATATCCCGGAGGCGCTCCGATCAAGCGAGCTACGGCATGTTTCTCCATGTACTCGCTCATGTCGATGCGCACCATCGCCTGCTCATCATCAAAGAGAAATTCCGCCAGGGCACGCGCTGTCTCCGTCTTACCCACACCCGTAGGTCCAAGAAAGATAAACGAACCGATCGGTTTCTTCGGATCGCTCAGTCCTGCACGCGAGCGCCGAATCGCATTCGCCACAACAGTCAAAGCAGCATCCTGGCCAACAACGCGCTCACGCAGCCGCTCTTCCATATGTACAAGCTTCTTCACTTCGCCCTCGAGCATGCGGGTGACAGGTATGCCAGTCCACTTGCTCACAATCTTGGCGATATCTTCCTCGTCCACTTCTTCCTTCAGCATGCGCGCCGTAGCTTCACTCGCCGCGCCATCCTGGGCAGCGTTCAGCTTCTTCAGCTCCGCTTCCAGCTTGGGCAAGTCGCCGTACTGAATCTGCGCAGCCCGCTCCAGTTGCCCCTTGCGAGTCTGTTCCTCGGCTTCAAAGCGCAGTGATTCAATCTGCTTCTTCAAATCGCTGATGCGCGTAATCGCATCACGCTCCGTAGTCCAGCGAGCCCGCAGCGCAGTGATCTTCTCCTTGTTCTGCGCAACTTCCTTCTCCACCTCGCTCAAACGTCCCCGGCTGTTCTCATCCGTCTCACGACGAAGCGCCGCGGCCTCAATCTCAAGCGAAGTAGTCTCACGCTCCAGTTGATCGATCTCCGTAGGAACCGACCCAATCTGAATCGCAAGCGACGCAGCAGCCTCGTCCACAAGATCAATCGCCTTATCCGGCAAAAAGCGATCGCTGATGTAACGATGCGATAGCGTAGCCGCTGCAACAATCGCAGAGTCCTTGATGCGAACATTGTGGTGCGACTCGTAACGCTCTTTCAATCCGCGCAAAATCGCAATCGTGTCTTCAACATTCGGCTCACCCACGTAAACAATCTGGAAACGCCGCTCCAGCGCAGCATCCTTCTCGATGTACTTGCGATACTCATTCAGTGTGGTAGCGCCAATGGCCCGCAGCTCCCCGCGCGCAAGCGCCGGCTTGAGCATATTGCTCGCATCAATCGCGCCTTCCGCCGCACCCGCGCCCACAAGCGTATGCAGCTCGTCGATGAACAGAACAACCTCACCGTTTGACTCTTCAATCTCCTTAAGCACAGCCTTCAGGCGATCTTCAAACTCACCGCGATACTTCGCACCCGCAAGCATGGAACCAAGATCAAGCGAAATCACACGCTTGTTCTTGAGAATCTCCGGCACATCGCCCGAAGCAATCCGCCGCGCAAGCCCTTCCACAATGGCTGTTTTGCCAACGCCAGGCTCGCCAATCAACACAGGATTGTTCTTCGTGCGGCGGCTAAGCGCCTGGATCACGCGGCGAATCTCCTCATCGCGACCGATCACAGGATCAAGCTTCCCGCGCCGCGCAAGCTCCGTAAGATCCTTGGCATATTTCTCCAGCGCCTGGAACTTGCCCTCAGGATTCTGATCCGTCACACGCTGTGATCCGCGCACCGCCGTAAGCGCCTTCAGAATCGCATCATGCGTCGCGCCGGCAGCAGCAAGCTCATCGCGAGCAGTATCGTTCTTCTGCCGTGAAATCGCCAGAAGCATATGCTCCGTCGAGAGATACTCATCCTTGAAGTTGTCCGCTTCCTTAAATGCCTGGTCCAGCACATGATTCAGCGCATGACTCAAGCTCGGCTGCGCGGCAGAACCCGACACGCGCGGCAGCTTCTCTTCAATCACATGAAGATCGGTCGTCAGCCGCTCAATCGGCGCACCAATCTTTTCCAGCACCGCAGGCACCACGCCCTCGCGGTCTTCAACAAGCGCAAGCAACAGATGCACCGGCTGAATCTCCGCGTTACCAAGGTCGGCCGCGCGATTCTGCGCCTGCTGCATTGCCTGCTGCGACTTGACGGTAAATTTGTCCCAACGAATAGCCATTGATAGCTCCCCGGCTGCTAGCTACTAGCTTGGATTTTGATAAGCGAGCTGCAGCAATATTCAATCATTCTGATACTTGCTGATTGAAATAAAAAGAACGCCGGGGTGAAGCTGCTTCGCATTCACTCCGGCGCATTTCTTACAGACAGTGAGCCTCAGTGCAATCAGCCGGCAGCTGAGAACTCAAAAATCAAACCGCTCTTACGCAGCCACAACATTCACCTTGATCTGCTTCGGCTGGGCTTCAACCTTCTTCTTCAGCTCCAGCTTGAGCACACCGGCATTGTACTTCGCCTCCACATTCTCCGTGTCCACTGAAGTGGGCAGAGTGAAGGAGCGATAGAAGCTACCGTAACGGCGCTCGATGCGATGGAAGTTCTCTTCCTTCTCTTCTTTCTCGAAGTTGCGCTGGCCCTTGACGGTCAACATGTTCTTTTCCACGCGCACGTCCAGGTCCTTCTCCTCAACTCCGGGAACTTCCAGCTTGAGAACGACCTTCTCGGCATCCTCATAGATATCCACGGCAGGCGTGAAACCGGTCGTCAACGCGGCCTCGTCCTGATCGAAACCGCGGAAGAGCGGCTTGAAGCGGCTCTCGAGCGTGAAGACTTCGCGGAAGGGGTCCCAACGAGTGATGGCCATGATGTGTATTCCTCCAGAGGTATAAGTGTGTGGGCCGGGAGACTTCTCACCGGCCTTCACATAATCTGATGAAACTATAGCACAAATGATTCATAAAAGATGAGCGTAATTCACTCATATTTATCCTACCCTCTCGCCTGATCCCTACATCAACCCCACCCCCGCAAGCTTTTCCTTTTAATATCAGCGCCTTACGGCTCAAAAGCAAACGGGCCTGCCGCGAATCTCGCAACAGGCCCGAATAGTTTGTTCTGAAAAAATCCAGCGGATCGAAACAGCAAGCTTACTTTTTCTTCTCAGACGGCTGGTTAGCCACTACAAGCTGGTTGTCCACGCTAAACACTCCAGGAACCGTGTTCGCGCGAATTCCGGCCGCATCTTTGTCCGCCTGGGTATCCACCACGCCAAACAGGGTTACATGCCCACCCGCCACCTGGATCCGGATCGGCTTGGCCGGGTCAATCGAATACTTCTGCAGCATCGGGAAGCCATAAACCGCCCGTGCCGTAGCTATGCGAATACGGTCATCCATCGGCGAAGGGGGGTTAACGGTGATCTCGTCCGTCACGTCCTTCACGCCCTTGGTGTTCTGCACCAGCGCCACGGCTGAAGCCGCATCCGTCGGGCCATAGGCATAACCGCCCAGTGTGACTGCGCCATTCTGCACGCTCACGGAAATGGCGTTATAAGTCGTCGTTCCGTATCCCACACGATCGTAGGAAACAGCCTTGACCAGCTTGTCCTGAAGCTCCGCATCGGGAATATCCGGGCCGGCAACCTGAATATTGTTGTGGACGCCTTCAATGCCCTTCACCTTGGCAGCCCGTTGATCCGCCCTGGCTTTTGAGTCGTACACATCCACACTGCCGCTCAGCGTCGCTATGCCGTTGTGTACCGACACCTGCACATCCTTGAAACTCGACTTGCTAAGCGTCTTCTGGACGGCCGCCTGCAGGTCTGCGTCGCTCTGCTGCGCAAAAACCGCCGGGATGGAAAGGATTGCGGTCAAAACTGCCGCAAAAAGGAACCGAAAAGAATGTTTCATTACGTTCTCCCTTACCGTCAGATGATGTTTCGGACAGATAAGCTGTCCGAGAGCCTGAAGACGGCTTCGGCGCTCATTTTGGCATAACCCGAGCAGCTAGGCAATGTTGCGGTAGTGGTAAATCCAGGACTGCCGCTGATTGTAACTCTGGCCTGACCTGCCAACTGTCATGCTTTTGTCATTTCACGCTAGCCGTTTGCCACTGTAGGCGGCACAGCCGTCGAGCCTGTGCTGTTGATTTGAACCTGCGTCGGCAGCGAGAACTGCGCCCCTGCCGATTCCACCACGCCAAGGATTTTCAGCAATAGCGACTCCTGCGCCTCGTAAAAGCCCACCGGGTTTTCAGCAAAGACGTACGCAGAGATTTCAATATCCTCCGAGACCGACTGGATGGCAATAAAATTCACGCGGAACGTCGGGGTTTCCACCTGCGGATCGTCTTCAAGCAGCCTGCGAATACCACCCAGGACGGCTTGCACCTGCGCTGCGGGAGTGTCGTAACGCAGCGTCACAATATGGTGAAACCAGTATTTATCACGCAGCGTAAAATTCTCGACGTTCATGATCGAGAGCTGGCCGTTGGGAATGGTGACAATGGTGCGGTTGAAAGTTCGAATGCTCGTCGAACGCAGGCCGATATCGAGTACATGGCCTTCCACTGTGCCCACCTTGCACTGATCCCCAATGCGGATCGGCCGATCCGAAATGATCATAATCCCGCCGAAGAGGTTCTCCAGCGTCTTCTGCGCCGCAAAGGCCACAGCCAGGCCGCCAATACCCAGGCCTGTCAGTGCAGCCGTCAAATTCACGCCGCGCATATCCAGCAGCACCAGCGCGGCAATAATCACCGCCCCGATCTGCGAAAGCCGCCCAATGAGACCTGTAAGAGCAATCTTGTCCGTGGAGTGGGAGCGCTTCAGCCTGGCCATGTAGAGCTGGGTGAACATGCCCACGGTGCGCGTAAAAAACCATGTCACGCCAATGACAACGATCACCAGGCCCAGGCTGTGCGAAAACGCCCTCGCAACAACAGAAGTGGAGGCGGCTCCGAAGAGAAGCACAAGCATGCCGACGAGAAATATTCGAATCGGCGACCGGACACTTCGCACCTTCTGGTCAGCCTTGTCGCCGGCAAACATTCTCGCCAGCTTGGCAAAGATGGGATGCAGGAGGTTATTCAGCCAGGAACCGGCAAGCACGATCAGAGGAATGACGGCGAACAGAATGAGCCAGCGCCAGATCGGTATGGTGAGAAACTGCAGCCGCATCCAACCCGGCAGCTTCTGCTCGGTCGAGGAAGGTTGACTGAGGCTATCGTATGCATCAGGAATCTGCTCGAGCGTAGCGGCGGAAAACAGCCAGATCGGCGTCTGGTCAGCGCCCTGCGTAACCCGCTCCAGCCGAATGGGAATTTTGCCCGTAGCAGCGGAAGTCGAACCCACAATCTCGCGGTTGGGATTCTGAGGATTGGCGAGACTTCCCTCCGGCTTGCGGCTGAGCCGGGTCACATCAATCGACGCATCGCGATCCAGAACTTCTCTCAGCTGCTGGGCGAGCTTGCGGGCGGCCTCGCCTTTTTGTCGCGTTTCCAGGTACTGAACGGCTGTATCGTAATCATCGCTGCCGGCTGCCTTCAGAAAGCCCAGCACCGTACCACGCGGCGTATTTCGGCCTAGAGGATCGTCATTGCTTTCAACCAGCACAGGAGCCGCAGCAGCCGGTACCTCGCTTAAGCCCTGGTGCACGGCAGACGAGGCAGCCTTGGCAGCTCCCGGCGCAACCGGCACCTGGGCCGAGGCAAACTCGGCAATCGAAAACACCGTAGCCAGAACGAAAAGCAGCCAGCGCGTAATGAGAGTCTTGTTTAACCGCATTGTGCGTCAGTGTACGGCATTTTGAGTGGATGTGTGACCTGTCAAAAGCACCGGCTCGCCACACATGACCTCACTCTTCAAAGACCGTAAGCCTCGATTCGCTCAAATCCAGCTCCCGTTCAATCCGCCGAAGCACAGCGTCATTGATTCGGCCTTCATTCCGCAGGCTGATTGCCGTCTCTCGCTCCACCCGCAGAGCTTCAAGAGAAAGCTCCGTGTATTGCACATGCTTCTGCGCCGCCTCCTGGTTCTCCAGGTCAAGGCTCGCCAGGTGATTCTGGTAATGGTCCACCAGGTCATCGTAAAGCGCTCCTTTGCCCGCAGAATCGCGCTCTCGCGCCCCTGTCAGGTGAGCAAGCGCGGCACTCGCCACAATGCGCCGGGCCTCCAGTTCTTCGCAGTTGGGGCCATGCGCTCCGGCCAGCCCTAGCTTGCGAACAACCCACGGCAGGCTAAGCCCCTGCAACACCAGCGTGACAAAGATCACGCAGAAGGTGAGCAGCACAATAGCATCGCGGTACGGAAACGGCGAGCCGTCCATGACCAGCACAGGCAGCGCCAGCGCGCCTGCCAGTGAGAGCACGCCACGCATACCCGTCCAGCCCACCACAAAGACCTCCCTCGCCGGTGGCGCCGCCACGCGGTGATTCAGAACACGCGTACTGAACCACGCCGAGAGATGCGATCCCGGGAAAACCCACGCCATGCGCAGCAGAATCAAAATCACGCTGAAAACAGCGCCGTCCAGAACAATCTTCCATATGCCGTACTGATGAATCGACCCGCGAATCTGCGGAAACTGAAGCCCGATCAGCACAAAGACCACGCCATTCAGGATGAACGTGAGTGCCTCCCACACTGACCAGAGCTTGATCCGCGTAGCCGGCGAAAGGAAAGACGGCGACTTGACCGTCAAGTACAGCCCCGCCGTCACCACCGCCAGCACCCCTGAAGCATGAACCTCCTCCGCAGCAAGGTACAGCACATACGGGGAAAGAATACTCAGTGTGATCTCGATCGTGGCATCTTCCAGCCGGCGTTCAATCTGCTCGATCACCCAACCCAGCGCCAGGCCCACCAGAATGCCGCCAATCGTCAGCCAGAGCAGCTTGAGCAGCCCCTCGGAAACCGTAGGAATCCGCTCATGGACAATAATCTCCCGCGCAAATTCCAGTGCCAGCAGGCCCGTAGCATCGTTCACCAGGCTCTCGCCTTCCAGAATGTCCACAATCCGTTCCGGCATCCCGATGCGCCGCGCAATCGCAGTAGCCGCAATCGCATCGGTAGGAGCCACCACCGCCCCCAGCAGCATCCCCAGACGCCAGTCAAAGCCCGGGAAAACAAACGGCGCAAGCAACGCAACGCCAAGTACGGTAAACCCCACCAGCCCGAACGCAAGCAGCAGAATCGTGAGCAGATTGGCCTTGAAATCCCGCCACGAAGTGCTCCACGCCGAGGAATACAGCAGCGGCGGCAAAAAGATCAGGAAAACCATATCCGGATCGAGCTGAAAATGAGGAAGACCCGGCACAAAACTAAGCGCCAGCCCTCCCAGCACCATCACAATCGGATACGGCGCCGAAAGTTTGCGCGCAAAAATGCCCAGCACCACCACAAAACCCAGCAGCAGCAGAAACGTAATCTCAACTGCATGAATCTCGTTCATCAGAACCGCTCTCCCCGAAAGTAGTGCTTGCCTGTGAGCATAGCCGATGCCGGCTCCGGTATCATCAACCTCATGCTTCGAGTAAAACGTTTGGATGAGGGTGCGCGCCTGCCCGTTGTGGCGCATCCCGGAGAAGACCTGGGCTACGATGTCTTTGCATTGGAAGGCGTTACGCTTGCCCCGCACACCACCGTGCGCGTTCGCACCGGCATCGCCGTTGAGGCCCGCCACCCTGAAACCGCCGCGCCACTCGGCCTGCTGGTCCGCGACCGCTCCTCCATGGCCTCCCGGGGAATCGCCGCTACCGGTGGCGTAATCGACGCCGGCTACCGCGGAGAAATCCTGATTCTGCTAACGAATCTAGGCCTCTCCCACGTCGAACTAAAAGCCGGCGAAAAGATCGCCCAGATGATTCCAGTCCCGGTCTTGACCGGCGTAGTCGAGGAAGCCGAATCGCTCGAAGACTCCTCCAGGGCCGAAAAAGGCTTCGGAAGCTCCGGTCGATAGCCGAATTTCGCCCCACAACGGGAACCGGAAAGGCAAAAAAGCCGTATCCTGATTCAGACGATTCTTTTCACTCGCAGTTGAGCCGGGACTGTACCCACCCGGCAAAGGTTCCAGAGAGAGCGAACGATGCAATGGATTGAAGCATTTCGACTGGCGATGCAGTCACTGTGGGCCAACAAGCTGCGCTCCATACTCACGCTTCTTGGCGTCATCATCGGCGTCTCGTCGGTCATCACCGTCGTCACGCTCACCAACGGCGCAAAGCAGTTCGTCACCTCCAAGCTCAACACCTACGGCGCAGCAACGGTCACCGTCAACAAAATGCCGGATAACTTCATGACCATCGAAGAGTATCTGGAATTCCAGAAGCGCCGCGACATTCTCTACGACGACTACCGCGCCGTCCTCGACAACTGCACCCTCTGCGCCTCCGTCGGCGCGGAGCGCACCTCGGTCGGCAAAGTCGTCTACGGAAAGCAGAGCACCACCGACACCACCATTCGCGGCTGGACCTGGACCATGCCCGCCATCTCCAACCAGAACATCACCACCGGCCGCATCTTCACGCAGACTGAAGACGAACACGCCGCGCACGTAGCCATCGTAGGCGCAGATATCGTCGACAACATGCTCGGCTCAGGCGACCCGCTCGGCAAGGAGATTCGCATCGATGGCTCGCCCTACACCATCATCGGCGTAGGCGAAGCCCAGGGCAAGATGTTCGGCCGCAGCATGGATAACTGGGTTGCCGTCCCCCTCACAGCCTATCTGCATGAGTATGGCTCGCACGCCACCATGACCATCTACGTCGATGCAGGCGGAGGCGGCTCCGTCATGGACAACGTCATGGATCAGCTCCGCACCATCATGCGCACGCAGCGCCATCTGGCTCCCGGAGCAAAGGACGCCTTCACCATCGACACCAGCGCCACCTTCCAGGATCTCCTTGGCAACATCCTCAACAACTTCGGCGCAGTCGTCGCAGCCATCGCCTCCATCTCGCTCGTCGTCGGCGGCATCGTCATCATGAACATCATGCTCGTGGCCGTCACCGAGCGCACCCGCGAGATCGGCGTCCGCAAAGCACTCGGTGCCAAGCGCAACGACATCCTGCGCCAGTTCCTCATTGAGTCCTCCACGCTCTCCGCGCTCGGCGGCGTCGTCGGCATTCTTCTCGGCATCGCCGTGGCCAAAGGAGTCACACTGGCCATCTCCTTCCCCTCATCGGTGGAGTTGTGGTCGGTCATCCTCAGTCTTTTTGTGGCCACCGCCGTGGGCCTGTTCTTCGGCATTTATCCTGCTCACAAGGCCGCACAGCTCGATCCAATTACAGCTCTGAGGGCTGAACTATGAAACTGGCAGATTCCCAGGAATCGATCAAACTGGCCTTCGACACGCTGCGCAAGAACAAGCTGCGCTCCGGCCTTACCATTCTCGGCATCAGCATCGGCATCTCCACCGTCATTCTGATCTCCTCCGCCATCAACGGCCTCAACACCAACATCGACAACTTCGTAAAGCGCCTCGGCACCAACGCGCTCTGGGTCTTCCACTTCGAGCCATTCGGACACCGTCCCACCACGGAAGAGCTCAATCGCAAGCGCCTCACCTATGACGATGCCATCGCCATCCGCAGCCTGCCCTACGTCGCAGCAGTCGATCCCGAGCTGACCGATCAGAACTTTCAGACCGGCCTCGGCGGACTCTCCGTCAAAGCAGGAACGCACCGTGTCTCCAACACCATCGTCTCCGGCGTAACCTCGCAGATCACGGAAGTCAACGACATCAAGTTGACGGAAGGCCGCATCTTCACCGATGCCGAAGAGGAGCGCGCCGCAAAGGTCGCAGTGCTCGGCCACGATGCGGCGGAAGATCTCTTTCCCGGCACATCTCCCATTGGCCAGGATGTCGATGTCCACGGCACCATCTACACCGTCATCGGCGTGCTCGACAAGCAGCCGCAGCCCTTCGGCAGCGGACGCAACCAGCAGGACAACTCCGTCTATCTTCCGCTCGAAACCTTCCGCCAGATTCACCCCGAGGTCAAGGATTACTGGCTCGTCGTCAAGTATGACGACCCCAAGCACAAGGAACTCGTCACGGAAGAAGTACGCGAGCTTCTCCGCGTCCGCCGCGGCCTCCGCGTGCAACAGGACGATAACTTCGCCATCTTCGGACCCGACTCGCTGAGCCGCCTCTGGAACTCGCTCACCGGCTCGCTCTTCCTCTTCATGATCGCCGTCTCCAGCGTCGGCCTAATGGTCGGCGGCGTAGGCGTCATGAACATCATGCTCGTTTCCGTCACCGAGCGCACCCGCGAGATCGGCATCCGCAAAGCCATCGGCGCCACCAAGAAAAACATCCTGCTGCAATTCACGCTGGAAGCCGTAACACTCTGCGCAGTCGGCGGCCTCATCGGCATCCTCGCAGGCTCGCTCTTCACAGGCATCCTGTACTTTGCAGTGCCCTTCCTGCATGCCGCACTCTCCACCACATGGGTGATCGTTGCATTCGTCGTAGCCGCGCTCATCGGCCTCGTCTTCGGCATCTATCCCGCATGGAAAGCCGCAAGCCTCGACCCCATCGAAGCCCTCCGCTACGAGTAATCCCATCCGGAAAAGACAAAAGGCGTAATCCGCAAGCGCGGGTTACGCCTTTCGCATGGCAACCGCATCCTCTCAGCGTCTCTTCGCGCCGTGCGCACGCGCACGCTTGTGCGCAGCCACCGCCACCGGCCTCACCGGCGGAGCCGGCAGCGTTGGCAGCCCGCAGACAGTCAGCAGAAGATTATTCGCAGCATAAAAGAGATTGAAGTGCGCCACAGGCACAGCCGGCACAACCGTTGGCTTCGGCCGATCCGGCCCATCCGTCACAGCAAGAAAAACCGCCGTATGCTTCGCATGATTGATAGCGATATACGTAAGAAACCCCGCACCGCCGCCCGTCTTTTCCACGATATGCGAGGGATCGTCAGCCGGCAGCAGATGCATCCATCCCAGCCCAAGCCCCATAGGCGCGCCCGCATGATCCAGTCCCTCCTGCCGCACCAGGCTCGAAGCCGGAATATAAACGGCCTGCGCCGAAGCATCCTGCACCTGCGCCCCTGTACCCAGCAGATACTTGAGCCATATCTCCATATCGCTCGCCGTAGAGTAAAGTCCTGAGCTGCCTTGAGTCTGCTCCGTCGATGTGCATGGCCCATCGTTATGAGCGCTATGCAACAACCTCTCGCACTGGGCCGCCGTCGGAAAATAGGTCGTGTTATACATGCGCAGCGGCTTCAGCGTCCGCTCGGAAAGCATAGCGGCATACTGCTCATGCGCCGCACTCTGCATCGCATCGCTCAAAAAATCGTACGCCACATTCGAGTAGAGCGCGGCAGTCCCGGGAGCAGAGCTGAGGTGCTGTTGCGGCAGCCATCGCCAGCGCACGGCATGATCGGGAAAAGTAAAGTGCGGAGTATCCCGCGGCGCACCACGAATCTCCCGCGCCAGGCCCGAAGTATGCGTAGCAAGATCGGCAAGCGTAATCGCCTTCCCCCGCTTCGGCACAATCACCCGGCTCGGCGCAAAGCGCTGCAGTGGATCGCTGAGCTTCAACGTCTTCTCTGCAACCAGCTTCGCCAGCAGATCGGTCGTAAATATCTTCGTCAGTGAGCAGATCCGCACCACCGAATCCCGCGTGGGCGCTTGCCGCGATCCGGGAGAAGTCTCGCCATATCCATGAAAGAAGACCTGGTGATCATGCACAATCACCAGCACCATGCCTGTACCGCCGGAATCATGAAAGATCCCATCACCCAGCGCGGCCATAGCCAGCGGATCATAGTTGGGCGCAGGGTTCTGTGCGAAGGCACGGGCAAACGAAAAGGCAAGCAGCAGGGCAAACAATGTAAGGAGTGACTTCATGGTTCTTCTAAAACAGATTACCGCGCCGGCTACTCTTTTATCTCGTAAGGAACAGCAAAGCGACCAATCTGAATCATCGCTCGATCCGGCGGCCAGATATGCAGGCTCTCCACCCGCGGGTTTCCCGTCATCCGCTTCGCCTCCGTTGTCCCCACCAGCGCGCCCGTCTCCGCCACATGAAAGTGAACGCTCAGCGCCTCGCCGGAATCCTCGCGCGTCCATCCAAACGCATACTCACCCGGCTTCAACTGCACCCTGCCAATCTTCACCGGAGCCTGCACAATCAGGTAATGCGAATACTTCCCCTCCGCCGAATACCCCGCGGTCAGCAGCACGACGCCGGCAATAAATCGCCCATGCGAATCCACAATCCCGGTTGCCGTTCGCATCTCGGTTTCGATATGTTCCTTCTCCACCGTAGCCCGCGCCGGTAAAAGCGATGCAAGCTCACTCTCTGAGGCCTGCCGCCATCCATGCTGCGCAAATACACCCGCACTCAGCCATGCAAAAACCAGAACCGCCACAACCCATCGTCGCGAAAATCTCACGGGCGCTGCCTCCGCAAAGATTCCAGTGGCACAATCCCGCGCTGAATCGCCGCCGTAGCAGCCTGCGTGCGGTCGCTCACTCCCAGCTTCGAAAGCAGGCTGTTGATATGCGTCTTCACCGTGGCCTCTGAGATCATCAGCTCCGCCGCAATCTCTTTGTTGCTCTTCCCATGCACAATCTGTTCCAGCACATCGAACTCACGCTGCGTAAGCTCCTCCGTCCCCACCCGCTCCGCAAGCCTCTGCGCCACGGCAGCAGGAATATGCTGCTTGCCTGCGTGCACAGCGCGAATCGCCGTAATCAATTCCTCGCTGGTCATGCCTTTCAGCAGATACGCTCTCGCCCCCACCTGCAGCGCCCGATAAATATCCTCGTCTCCATCGTAAGTAGTGAGCACAATAAACCGCGCACCCGGTGACTCCATGCGAATGCGCTCAATCACCTCAACGCCGGAGAGCCGCGGCAGGCGCAAGTCAATCAACGTCACGGCAGGCTGATGCTTGCGAAACTGCGTAATTGCCTCAACCCCATCCGCAGCCTGCCCCACCACCTCAAGCCCATCGGCAACGCTCAACAGCGCCACCAGTCCCTGCCGCACCACGTGATGATCTTCCACCACTAATACTCGAATGGTTTCCGCTGTCACAGCTTCTCCTTCCCGTCCATCCATGCGTCCTTCCGCACTGGAATCCGCAATCGCACCGCCGTGCCCTCGCCCGGCGCACTCTCAATCTCCAGCACGCCGCCAATCGCCTCAGCCCTCTCGCGCATGCCGGTCAATCCATAATGCCCCGGCGGAGATTCCACATGCCCATCCGTCACTGGCGGCACAAACCCGCGCCCATCATCACGAACTTCAAGCGCCGCTTCGCCGGAACGATACTCCAGCAGCACCCACAAGTGCTGCGCCCCCGCATGGCTCTTTCCATTATGGATGGCCTCCTGTGCAATCCGCAGAATCTCCTGCTCCGTCATCCCATCCAGCGCGCGATACGCCCCGTGAATATTGAACCGCGCATCCAGCCCATCGCCGCCTGCCTGCTCCACAATCCGCCGCAGCCGCACCGGCAGCGTAGTCTCACCCGCATCCTGGGACCGCAGCGCCCATATCGATTGCCGCGCATCCGCCAGCCCTTCGCGCACCGTCTCCCGCGTCACATCCAGCTGCGTATGCGCAGCATCCAGCCGGTTTCGCTTCAGCAGTTCGCTCAACACCTCAAGCTGCACGCTCACGCCCACATAGCCTTGCGCCAAAGTGTCATGAATCTCACGCGCAATGCGATTCCGCTCCGCCAGAACCGCGCCAAACTCCCTCTCCGCACGCCGCAACCGATACCGCAAAACAAAAATAATCACAAGAACCAGCGACAGCCCGAGCAAAACATAAAACCACGCCGTCTGATAAAACCGTGGCCGCAGCTCAAAGCGCAGCGCAGCGCCCGTCGTATTCCACACACCATCGTTATTCGCCGCCTGCACGCGAAACGTATACGTCCCCGGCGGAATATTCGTGTAGTAAGCCGTGCGCCGCGCCCCGGCATCCGTCCATGCCTTGTCAAATCCCTCCAGCATGTAGCGGTAGCGCACCTTCTGCGGCGCAGTAAAACTCATCGCCGCATAATCGAACTCAAAGTGCACTCGTCCCGACTGCACACTCAGCAGCGACCCCGCCGCGCCCAGCATCTGATCCGCATCATCAATCGTGAATCGCTCAATCGCCACCGGCGGCACAACTGTATTGATCGGAAAATGCGCAGGATCCACCGCAATCAATCCCTTCGGCGAAGCAAACCACAGCCGCCCATCCCGCGATCTCCACGCCGCCGGATGCCCATTCGTAGCCATCTCCCGGCTGCGCAGCCCATCCGCCGTTCCAAACTCAATCCATCCCGCACATGCGCCGCCACTCACGCCAGCCGCATCGCACCGCGCAATCCCCGCGCCGGTAGCAAACCACAAATGCCCCAAGCCATCATCCAGAATCGCGTGAATCGCCGCATGATCCCCGCCTCCCCGCACCGCATGAAATCCCTTCCCATCCCAGAGATTCCATCCTCCATCCGCAGTCCCAATCAGCAGCGTCCCGTCCCTGCGCGCATTGAGCGCCGTAATCACGCTGCTCGAAAGCCCATCCGCCCCCGTATAGTTCACAATCTTCCCCGCACTCATCCGCGACAACCCGCCCAGCGTAGCAATCCACAAATCGCCGCGCGCATCCCGCGTCAGCGCGCCCACAACATCGCTGCCCAGCCCATCCGCATGCGAGAAAATCTTTCGCTGCACCACAGCACGCCCGTCCTCGCCGAATCCCCAGTGCGCCAGCCCATGCCGCGTCCCAATCCACAGCGAACCATCGCGATCCACCAGCAGCGAGCGAATGAAATCATCCGGCAGCCCATCGGCTGAAGTAAACGCATCCACCGCGCTCCCCCGCACGCGATTCAAACCATCCGGCGTTCCCACCCAAAGCTCGCCATTCCGCCCCGGCGCCAGCGATAGAATCACCTTGCTCAGCAGCACATCCGGCACCGCATACGACGCCGCCTCACCCGGCCTGCCGCTCGCAATCCGCAGCGCATTCAATCCGCCGCCATTCGTGCCAATCCAGAGCTTCCCCGCGCCATCCTCCACCACTGCGGTTGTCTCATCCGAGCTCAACCCCTCCGGCGCTCCAATACTCGCGAACCGCTGGTCCCGCAGCACATGCAGCCCGCTCGTCTCCGTACCCACCCACAGGTTGCCCTCGCGATCCTCAAACAAACTCACCACTGAAGCCGTCGCCAGCAGATCCGTAACCGGCAGCTTATCCACTCGCCCATCCGCCACCCGCGCCAGCCCGCGATTCGTACCAACCCAGAGCACTCCCTCACGATCCGCAAGCAGCGCCTGAATCCGCGACCCCGGCAGCTGCACACCGGCCTCCAGGTGCGTCTGTCTTTTTTCCGCACTCAACGTAACCAGCCCGCGAACCGCCTCCGCAGACCACCGCACTCCATGACCATCGTCATACCGCGCCCGAAGCCGGTTGTCAGCACACGCGTCCGCAGCAGGCGCAACCCCGCTCCCGCTCAGGCGAACAGTTCCCTCACCCGTAGCCACCAGCAGCGAGCCATCTTGCATCGCCAGCAGACAACTCACATCGTTATCCGGCAAAGCAGGCTTCGAACCGCGATCGAAGACCGCAAACTGCACGCCATCAAAGCGCACCAGTCCAGCCTCGGTCCCCAGCCACAGGTAGCCGTCCGCGGTCTGCGCAATCGCATGAATCGTATTCTGCGGCAGCCCGTTCTCCATCGCCCAGCCCTGGCGATTCATACTGCCCAGCGGAGTATTCGGAACCAGCGCGCCGCCGTCAGAAACACACAGCAGCAGCACAGCACAGGCGAAAAATGCAGGCAACGAGATGGGCCGAAGTGAGATCAATGTGCTGCAAACAAGGGTATCGCCCCGCCACCCCATCCGCGCACCATTGCAAATATTTCTCGCCCGCCTGACTCAACCCAAAGGTTGACCCCAACCTCACCCAAGCGGCCCATGACGCCATTCCGCCCACAGGCTACTCTTTGCTTGTCTCCTGAAAGCCTCACACCAGGATTCGTGAGTCTTATTTGGGCGGCGGCCTTGAGGCTGCCGCCCTTTCTCTTTCCAGCGCTCACATTCCCTTGGCGGGCTTCTCCGGTTTCAGCGGCAGCGTAGTCTCCAGCGTCCCCGTCCGGTTCGTCGTCATATCCCGCACCGCCACGCGAATATACGCTGCGCTCTCCGGCACCTCAAGCTCCTGCTCGGCACGAAAAATCGGCCCCTGCTTCTTCCCATTCGCATCAGCGGCAGCGCCCGCACCCGTAGGCGTGCCCTGGTTCAACACGCAGTTCACCACGCCGCCCTCGTTGTTGAACGCAGCCACCGCAAACTCCACAGTAGGCTGCGTCCCCGGAACCGACTCCACCCGCCGCAGCTCCGGATCGATCACTCCATACTCAATCCGATACTTCTGCAGCCGCATCACCGGCAGAGGCTTGAGCGACTTGCCGGGCTTGCGCGTGCGAAAGAACGCCGGCGAATTCTCCAGCATCGCCATCTCTTTATCCGTCGCCATGTGAGAGGAGCCCACAGCCGTCAAATGCGCGCTGAACAGCAGATCATGCACCATCGGCGCGCCATGCTCCATATTCGCGTAAAGCGTGTCCTCAGCCTTCGCCTTCAGAAACTTCGCCTGCACCACGTCCTTCTTGTGCTGCTTGTCGATGTCGTCATTGTCATTAGCCACGGCATAGTACAGCGTGCGATACGTCAGCTGCCAGCCTGGATGACTGCCCACCAGTTTCACCTGGATATGCCGCTCGCTGCCATCGAAATCCGCCTTCTCCGGTGCATAAGCCAGCGTGTAATAAGTCTCGCCATGATCCATTGCCTTGTCGATCAGCTCTTCCGGATGATTGTCGCTGTAATAAGCCCTCCCGCCGGTAGACTCCGCAATCATGTTCATGGTGTCGTACTTTTGAAGTGCCGCATTGGAACCGCTCACATCAATCGGATACAGCGCAATCCGGCTCTTCATCAGATTCGCGTATGTATTCTTCATGATGTCCTCCAGCAATCCGGAGAGGTCCAGCACCTCAGGACCGCCGCCGCCAGCGCCAGGATCGGCAGGCGCACCGCCCTGCGTTATCTGGTTTGAACCAATCAGTGTGGGCGACACAGGAATCGGAAAATCCGTCGAGAGCCACAATAGGTTCTTGCGCCCTGGAATTCCATTCATATACTCGGCAATCCAGTTCAGTTGACCGAGCGCGGCGCGGTCATCATAGGCGCCATAATTGCGGCCCAGCGTAAAGATGTCAGGCACGTGCGGACCCGGCCCTTTACGCAGAATCGCCTGCTTGATCAGATCGTGATCCGTCGTAAAGCCCTGCAGAATATGGAGCCGGTCAGTATTGATAATCAGCATCATCCTTGTACCCGGCTGGGCATTGTCAACAAAGCTGAGCAGATTCTTCCGGAAACTCATCTGATCATCTTGCGACATGTTCACCATGTCGAAGTACAGAATGTACAGCGGCCCGCGCTCCGGCGTATCCGGCACATTCACATACGTATTCGCAGGCAGGGGCGGCAGCTTCGGCGGGTTATAACTCGGCTTCGATCCATCCGTCACATCGAACGACTTGATCGTCTGCACCACGCCGCCTTCCTTCACCTCAAAGTCCGCCGCGGTAAGTCCCTTCACCGGATTCCCCTGCCGGTCCAGCACCACCACATCAATGGGAACCCGCCGCACCTCCATGCGAAGAACAGGCTCCTGCTCTGCACCATTCGGCGATGCAGGCGCAGGAGCCGTTTGCGAGACAACAGGCACTGCAGAAACTGCAAGAAGAACCAGGGCAACATGAATCGACGTTCTCAAAGGCATTCCACCACTCCTGACAAAATCAATTCCGATTTTGCGGCCCGTTTTTGGGCTCGTATCTTTCCTCGACGTTTCAATTCCGTAAATAGACTCGAAGCCGCATTCCTCAGTCACCCATCACGCAACGGAAACCGCCTCGGTGTCCCCAGCACCACCGCCAGATCCCGTCTCATGGGGATAATTGAACAGAAGCTGATTGCCGTCCAGATCCTCAACCACCAGCAGCCGATACCCCCACGAGCCATCCTTCACGGCAACACCCCGGGCCTCCAGTTCCGCGCGCAGCTCATCCAGCGCGGCAATTCCGGCCTCGGGCGTCTCCGGCTCCGTGTTCAGCGAAATAAAAATCACGCTCTTGCCGGTCTTCTCCGCAGCCATGTTGTTCGCCAGAATCAGCGCGCACCCATCCCGCTCCACCTGCGCCACCCGCGCTCTGCCGTCATCGTCAAAGCACCACGGGCTGGTGAAGCCAAGCATCTCCACATAAAAGCGGAGCGAGGCATTCACATCCGTCACTAGCACTACGGGCCGGGCGAACCACTCTGTCATAGACCATCTCCTTCGGTCAAAACTTCCTCGCTCGCATTCTATGTAGGGACCCGAGGATGCGAAAGAGGTTGCGAGAAGGAAATCGAATCCTTCACAAAACTGAAACACGCAATCCGCGCACCGCGTTGCATACTGAATCCAATGCTCTCCACCCGGGTTTTCCTCTCTCTTCTGGCTATTACCGTTACAGCAGCCGCACAAACCCCCGCAACTCCGCTCGTGCAGACCGGTGTCACCGCCGTCCTTCCCAACGGACGCGAGATTCACCCTGCCGGCAAATGGATCAAGCTTGCGCCATACCCCTTCTCCCTCGCCGTGCGCCCCGATGGAGGCCAGATCGCAATCCCCTCCATCGGCTTTCCCTTCGCGTTGAACGTCGTAGACGCGCCGCAATCCGAGAATCCCGCCTTCATGCGCATGCCCAAGGGCGAAAACAACAAGCCCGGCATCGAAGTCTTCGCAGGCCTCGCCTACTCGCCCGACGGAAAGTTTCTTTACGTAGCCACCGGCGACTCCGGCAAAGTCGCCATCTATCGCACCGCAGATTGGTCGAAGGTAGCCGACATTCCGCTCGACGGAGCCACCGCAGGCAAAGCATACAAAAACAGCTTCGCCGCCTCCCTCGTAGCCTCAGCCGACGGAAAAACCCTCTTCGTCCTCGATCAGGGCAACTGGCGTGTAGTAGTCCTCAGCGTCACGGGCGAAAATGGCACAAAACTCGACCGGATCGCCGCCATCTCCACAGGCCGTTATCCCTATGACCTCGCCCTCTCACCAGACGGCAAACATCTCTACGTCACCAACACCGGCCTCTTCGAATACACCGCCGTCCAGAATCCCGACGGCCACCCGCGCGACGAAGAGCACGACCCCGGCCTGCGCTTCCCGCCCTTCGGCTATCCCTCCAGAGCCGCCCGCGAAGGTGGAATCATCGAAGGCAAAAAAGTCCCCGGGCTCGGCGATGAAAACTCCACCGAAGGCAGCTCCCTCTGGACCTACGACGTAGCCAATCCCGCCGCTCCGGCCATCGCAGCTAAACTCCGCCTCGGCGCAAAAATCTCGGAAGAACGAGGTGCCACCGTAGGCGGAGCAGCCCCCACCGGCATAGCCGTCGAGGAATCCGCAGTCTACATAGCCCTGGCCCACCACGACGCCGTAGCCAAGGTCAGCCCCGACGGCAAAACCCTCCTCGCCCAGACCGAACTGACCCCATTCACCGGTCCTGAATTCAAGGACAAAAACGGCCAGCCCCTCCGCGGAGTCATGCCCAGCGGCATCGCCGTCCATTCAGGCCGCGTCTACGTAGCCGAATCCGGCATCAACGCCGTAGCCGTCCTCGATCAATCCAACCTCAGCATCATCGAGCACATCCCCGTAGGCTGGAATCCCTCCGCCCTGGCCTTCTCCCCCGACGGCAAACTCCTCTACGTCACCAACGCCAAGGGCAAAGGCGCAGGCCCCAACGGCGGCAAAAATCACGATCCCTTCGCCCCCACCTACGTCGGCTCCATCGACTTCGGCAGCCTCTCCATCCTCGACCTCAGCGCCCTCCCCGCCCCCGAATCCCTCACTCAGGCCGTCCTCGACGCCAATCTCGCCGCCAGCCGCGAACGCGCCCAGCTCCCCCACCTCAAACACTGCTTCCTCATCGTCCGCGAAAACCGCACCTACGACGAAGTCCTCGGCGACGTCCCCAGCGCCAACGGCGATCCCAGCATCGCCCGCTACGGCCTGGACGGCTGGACCGAAGAAAACAAGCAGGTGCGCCATCTCAAAGTCACACCCAACCTCCACGCCATCGCCGCCCGCTACGCCATCAGCGACAATTTCTACGTCGACTCCGACGTCTCCGCCGACGGCCACCGCTGGGTCGTTGGCGCCAATCCCACCCCCTTCTTCAACACCGCGTGGGTCTCCGGATACGGCGACCGCCGCAAAGGCGGAGGCCCCGAACCCGGCCGCCGCGCCATCTTCGGCGGAGCCGACGCCCCCATGCCCGAAGACGAGCCGCAATTCGGCACCCTCTGGGAACACATCGCCAACTCCTACAAGCCCGGCCGCGGCATCCTCAACTACGGCGAATCCCTCGAAGTGGAAGGCAACGACGAGCGCGACGGAACCTTCCCCGAAGGCCAGCGCCTCTATCTCAACTCGCCCATCCCCCGCCCCGTCTTCGAGTCCACCGACCGCAACTTCCCCACCTTCAACCTCGGCATCCCCGACCAGCTCCGCTTCGAAGAATTTCGCAAAGACCTCTCCGCCCGCATCGCTAAAAACGATGTCCCGGCCCTCATCATCATCCGCCTGCCCAACGACCACACCACCCGCGCCCGCCCGGAAGACGGCTATCCCTTCCGCGCCTCCTACGTAGCCGATAACGACCTCGCCCTCGGCAAAATCGTCGCCTGGCTCTCCACCACCTCCATCTGGCGCGACTCCGCCCTCTTCGTCACCGAAGACGATGCCCAGGGCGGCGTCGATCACGTCGACGCCCATCGCAGCATCCTCGGCATCGCCAGCCCCTGGCTCAAGCCCGGCTCCATCTCCCACTCCCACACCGATTTCGGCTCCATCACCCGCACCATCGACGGCCTTCTCGGCCTCGGTCCCATGAATCTCGAAGACGCCCTCGCCGGCTCCATCACCGGCATCTTCGACACCACCCCGCACATGGAGCCCTTCACCGCCGTCCCCGTCGACCCCCGTCTCTTCGTCCCCGAAAACGCCAGAATCGCCAAACCGAAAACCAAACGCGAAGCCGCCGAGCTCCTCGACATGGACGACGCCGGCGAAATCAGCAGGCACATGAATCGCACCCGCTCCACCCTCCGCAAACCCGACAACGATTAACCCAAATCATTCCCGTAAAAATTCCAGTCGTGGTTTTTCACAAAAATCGATGTAATATGGCTGGCATACCCCATTTGTGCGAGTGGCGTTCACACGCCGCTCACGAGTAATTCATGCAGTCGTAATCAACTCTCATTACGCTGTAAACAGTTCAATCAGGCGCACTTCTGATCTAACTGCATTACTCCCACACCCCCTTCCACAGGGATGCCTAAAGTGGCGCGCAACTCTGAATCTGGCTACACGCAGTGCGCGAGGGTACAACCCACGGACGAAACACACCTTTAGCTTTTTTAGGAGGCAGTAATCCATGTCTGACAGGAAATCTCCCTTCCATCACTTCCGCTCGAGAGTTTTCCTCTCCTTCGGCCTGCTGATGGCTCTTCTGCTTGCATGCCCGGCCGGCTATTCCCAGGCCACCCAGGGCTCAATCCTCGGCACCGTCAAGGACGCCAAAGGAGCCGTCGTTCCCGGCGCAATGGTCACCCTCACCAACACCGACCTCAACGCCGTCCGTACCACCAAATCCACCGGCACCGGCGACTACGCCTTCACCGACTCCGTAGCCGGACACTACACCCTCACCGTTGAGGCCACCGGATTCGAAAAGTTCGAGATCACCAACGTCGCTCTCGAAGTCCGCCAGCAGCTTCGCCTCGATGCCCAGCTCTCCATCGGCGCACTTCAGCAGCAGGTGCAGGTCACCGGTGACACCGTATCGGCCATTCAGACCGAATCGGCCACCATCAGCGGCACCTTCTCGCAGGATGAAGCCATCAGCCTGCCCGTCAACACCCGCGCCAGCATCAACGGCACCTCTGCGGCCAGCATCCTCGGCTCACTTCCCGGCGCACAGGCTGACAGCTCCGGCATCTCGCTCCAGGGCGCGCTGCCCTTCCAGATGGACGTCACCGTCGATGGCGTGACCACCAAGAACGCCGGCGGCGGCACCTTCATCACAGACGCCTTCCCCTCCAGCGAAGGCATCAGCGAAATCCGCGCCGACGGCGTCCTCGCCAATGCCGAGTTCGGCAACCCGGCCCAGGTCGTCGTCACCACCAAGGGCGGTACCAGCAAATTCCACGGCTCGGCCTTCGTCTACTACCAGGACAACAACTGGAACGCCAGCCCCTACAGCTATACCCCCTACACCAAGCCGTCTTACCACGGCACCACCTTCGGCGGCTCCATCGGCGGCCCCTTCATCCTGCCCCATTACGGAGCCAACCACAAAACCTTCTTCTTCGGCGACTACGAAGGCTGGCGTTTCCCCTCCCAGGATGTTCTGAGTGAGGTTGTGCCCAGCACCGGCATGCTCAACGGCGACTTCTCCGGGTACTCTGACGCCAAAGGCAACCCCATCGCGCTCCGCAGCCCGTATGACGGCCAGCCCTGCAGCAATCCCACAAACCTCACTTCCTGCGATGGCGTCACCATCAACCCCATCGCCACAGCCACACTCAAGCAGTTCTACCCTGCGCCGAACATCGGCAACCCCGCCACCTACGTCGACAATGGCGTGCCCAACTGGACCCAGAACGTCGATGACAGCCGTCACTCCGATCAGTTCGATATCCGTGGCGACAAGTACTTCGGTTCCAACCAGAAATTCCTCCTCTGGGGCAAATTCAACTACAAGAACTTCCCCACCACCTCGGCGGAGCAGCTTCTCATTCCTTCCTCCACCAACGTCAACACCAACAAGGTGATGCGCGTTGACACCAACTGGACCATCACGCCCAGCATCATCAATGAAGGCGGCTATGCCTTCACCCGCGTCTGGAATGGCTCCAGCAACCCCTTTGACGGCCACGCGTGGACTGTTTCGCAGGGCTGGCAGGGTCTTGAGAATCTCTTCTACAACGGCATCCCGGAGATGGACTTCAACAACATCCAGAGCCTGAGCGCCGACCGTCTCACCAGCCTCGGCAACTCCATCACCAACGAGTATCAGGACACGCTCATCTGGACCAAGGGCCGCCACACCATGAAGTTCGGCACCGACATCCAGACCCTGGGAGCCCGCAGCGCCCTCGGTTTCAACGGTTCTGACAACTACGGCACCTACTACTTCAACGGCGGCGGCAACAGCGTCGGCGTCTACACCGGTCTCGACTTTGCCGACTTCCTCTCCGGCATCCCCAACGCCACGTTCTACGACGTCGTATCGCAGGACAACAACGGAACCTCTATTCACTATCACTTCTTCGGGCAGGATGACTGGCGCGTCAACGACAACCTCACCCTCTCCTTCGGCGTACGCTACGAATTGCACCCCGGCTATCACGACAAGGGCGGCGACATCGGCAACTTCGATCCGAGCCTCGCGCTTGCCGGCCGCTCCATCTACATGAAGGGCTTCCAGGGCATCCTCGCAACCCAGTTCCTTGAAGCTGCCAACGCCTGCGATCCCGACGGCGTCAACTACACCAACGACGCGGTCGTCAACGGCGCGCCCTGCATGCCGGTGGAAGATAACGAAACCGCCGGTTATCCCATCGGCCTCAAGAAGTATCCCCACCTGCGCTTCATGCCCCGCTTCGGCGTCGCCTACCGCCCGTTTGGCAATGACAAGACCGCCATTCGCGCCGGCTTCGGCATGTACAACATCAACATGCTCGGCTCCAGCTTCTACTCCCTTACTGGAACCCTGCAGGCCTACACCCGCCAGTACAACAACCTTCCAACACAGGTCTGCAATGTCGGCGGCGGCGGAGATGCCGTGCGGCGTCAGGCCACCGCTGTGCCTTGCAATCCCACATGGACCTGGCCTGAAGTCTACGCCGGTGCCGGTGGCGCAGCAGGCGTAGGCAGCTACGGCACCGATTACTTCGGCACCGCCAACAGCGCCAACTGGAAAGACCCCTACACCGAGCAGTGGTCGCTCTCCATTGACCGCGACCTCGGCCAGGGCTATGCAGCTCGCGTCTCCTACATCGGTTCAGAAACCCATCAGCTCGTTTGGGCTCCGGACGAAAACACTCTGCCCTTCTCCAGCACCGTCTCGGCTTACAACCAGCCCTTCTCGGCACGTCTGTTCCCCAACTGGGGCCGTATCAACAACCGTATGACTGGCTCCAACGAGAGCTACCACTCTCTGCAGCTCAACGCCAGCCACCGCTTGCAGCATGGTCTGCAGTACGAATCCACCTTTACCTGGGCCAAGGCACTCGCCGATAACCAGGGCCCCTCCAACAACGGCTTCGCGGGTGAAGGCGGCGGCAGCCGCGCCACCTCCGTCATTGATCGTGAAGCGGACTTCGGCGATGTCTACGGCACCCGCCGCTTCCGCTGGAACACCACAGGCCTCTACGACCTGCCCATCGGTCGCGGCAAGGCCATCGGCGGCTCCATGCCCCGCATCGCGGACACCTTCATCGGTGGCTGGCGTCTCTCCAGCATCTTCACCTGGCAGTCCGGCGATTACAGCATGCCGTACTTCCCCTCTGGCCAGGGCGACCCCTCCGGCACCGGTTCCGGTCTGGAGTCTTCGCTCGCCGGATGGGATCCCTCTCATCGCACCCAGTATGCCGATAAGGTAGCTGGCACAAGCTGGAGCTCAGGCGCCAAGAAACGCAACATGTGGGTCAATCCCGCGGCCTTCACCTGCCCCGGCGATCCCTCCTGGAGCGTCGGCAACGGCTGCTTTACCGGTGCAGGCTTCAACGCGGACGGCAGCCAGCGTAATACCGGCCCCGGCGCAAATCACCCCCTGCCCATTGGCCGCTTCGGCAACGCCCGCAACGGATCGGTACAAGGCCCCGGCCTCGTCAACCTCTCCGCCGGCCTCAGCAAATCCTTCGCCCTCACCGAGCGCTTCCATCTCAAGGCCGAAGGAACCTTCACCAACGTCCTCAACCACGCCAACCTGGGAGACCCGAACCTGAACCTGAGCTCCGGCTCCTTCGGCGTAATCAGCGGAACAGCAGGCGCAGACTTCGGCGGCGCCCGCACCGCCCAGGTAGCAGCCCGCCTGGAGTTCTAACCAAAACCGCAACAAAACAAAAACGCGGCGTGGACCAAAAGGTCCACGCCGCGTTTTGTTTTTTGTTCCCGCCTTTGCCCTTCGCCAGCCCACCCCCTTGCACCCCCACAAAAACCCCGTCATCCTGACCGTAGGCGCCTTTCAGCCGGAGGGAAGGACCCGCTTCTGTCTTTGCCTTTGCTTTTGCTTTTGCTTTTAGCCAGCACAACCACAAAACTGGGTTCCCCAGGTCTCGATTTTGAGACCTGGGATAACCTCCGCTCATCCCCCCACAAAAACCCGTCATCCTGACCGTAGGCGCTTTTCAGCCGGAGGGAAGGACCTGCTTCTGTCTTTGCCTTTGCTTTTGCTTTTGCTTTTAGCCAGCACAACCACCAAACTGAGTGCCCCATCCATGGCGCAGCACCACCGCGCCATGGGTGGGATAACCCAATAAAAAGCAGCGCCGTTGCTTTTCGCTAACCCGCTAACCAGCCACGTGCGAAGCATACTAACCCGCTATCCCCATTACCAAAGTCCAATGAACCTTCGTACCCAATCCACCCAAAAATAGTTTGCACCGAATTAACCCCAAATATGCCACACTCATACTTGAGCAAGAAGACAAGCCGATTCGGGCCTTACGCACTCAGCAAACAAAAAGCGAACACATCAAAACCACCTGAAAATCGTCTGCAAAACATTTACAATCAACGCAATACAGCAGAATGTGCAGATTTTTTATTTATTTGGTAACCTGCTTCACTTAATTAAAGAGTAAACACCCGGAATGTACGGGCCATCGAAGCAAAAAAAGGAAAATAATCTGATTTTTTTAAATTTAGTAACCGGTTTCACCCATCTATGTATCACTTGGTAAACATATCAATCGAACCGCATATATCTCAAAAAAATAGATTTACTCACCATCCAGCCCGTACCCCTAAAATCGCCCGCATCGACCAGAACAAAAAGCGAAGCTCAATTTTCCAGGTACTCCCAGAACGAATCCACCAGCTCCGCCCCATGCTCGTTGAGAATCCGCCGAGCCGCCCGCTCGACCTCCTCAATCAGTCCATGCAGATAATCCCGCGACCGCGAAATCGCCACCACCCCTACCGTCGCCGACTGCCAGGTAGTGTCCTCATCCATCTCCGCCACAGAAGCATTGAACCCCTGCCGCAGCTGATCCTTCAGCGACCGCACCACCTGCCGCCGATCCTTCAGGGACCGCGCATGTTCAATCCGAATCTCGAGCGTGAGCTGGGCAACAGG
>CAWBWB010000005.1:0-642578 GCA_963792495.1 uncultured Acidobacteriaceae bacterium
GTTAATGTTACTGTAGCCACTGATTAGATCTACGTATTGCTCGCGTGGTTCACCGGGGTTTTGTGCAGATCGACGACGACGTAGAGGTCGGCGCGTGCACGACCATGAATGTCGGACGGCGTCGGCCCGTTCGCGTGGATCGAGACCAGAACAATCGACAACCTGAGTGCAGATCCGCGCCGAATGTCATCATCGGGCCGCATTGCCTGATCATCGCCCAGACGGGCATTTCCACGTACACACACCTCAGGCAAATATTGACCCTGGCGGGGCAAGTGGAGTCGTGGCCACATCGAGATGGGGGACGAAGTAGTGGTGTCCGCCAAGGACATGTAGAGCAACGGCCTCGAAGCGGCACACCCATTGGGCACCTATGGCGTGCCGATGAAGGAAGGGCGTGAATTGGGCCGCCGTCGCCGCCTGCCCAAGACCGTGGCGAAGCTCAAAGCCGTGGAGGAGGAATTGCACGATTTGAAACTCCTCGTGGCGAAACTGGCCGGCGCTGTTGGATTGAATGGCGCTGCGGACGGGCCGCCGTCATCGCCTCAATGACCGCAGCTGGGCCGGCACTGGCGCTAAATCATCGCCTCAATAGCCCGCGCTGACCGGCCCCATCGAACTGAGTGCCAGAAACTCCCGTCGGGAAGCCGTCATCTTATCTCGCTCCCGGAGGTACGTGGTCTTCGAGGTATCGCGCAATAAGGCTCATGAGGTGGTAGCTGGTGCCGCGGCCTTCAAAGATTCCATGCGAGCGATTGGGATAATCCATGAAGTCGAAGGGCTTGCCGATTTCGATGAGTTTATTGATGAGCAGTTCCGTGCCCTGGTAGTGGACATTGTCATCGCCGGAGCCGTGGATTACGAGCAGATGTCCCTGAAGGCCATCGGCAAAGTTAATGGGGGATCCGTCATGGTAGCCCTTGGCATTCTGCTCCGGCAGGCCCATGTAGCGCTCCTGGTAGATGGTGTCGTAATGGGCCTCGTCCGCCACAGGCGCCACGGCAATTCCCACCGCATAGACGTCGGGATTGCGGAACATGATTCCAAGAGTCTGCGATCCGCCGCCGCTCCAGCCCCAGATAGCCATGCGTGAGCTGTCGATGTAGCTATGTTGCTTTGCAAGCCATTGAATAGCCTCCGCCTGTTGCGAAGAAGCAAGCACGCCAACCGCGCCGTAGATGGATTTGCGCCACTCGCGTCCTTTGGGGGAAGGTGTGCCCTGGTTGTCAAAGCTGACGATGATATAGCCCTGCTGCGCAAGCGCCGCGTGGAAGAGGCCGCGCATGCCCTGCCAGCTATCGCGTACGGTGGCACCGGCCGGTTCACCATAAATGTAGGTGAGCACAGGGTATTTCTTTGTAGGATCGAAATTCGGCGGCTTGAGCATGTATCCGTCGAGAACAACACCATTGCTCACCGGAACCTTGAAGAACTCGGGCGGATTGGGCAACAGCGGTTTGGCTTTCTTCGCCAGTGCCTCGTTTGTCTCCAGCACGCGGGCGGACTTGTGATCGGGAAGGCTTACGATTTCGATCCGGTTGGGCTGGGTAAAGGTGTTGTAGCTATGGACAGCCCATTTGGCGTTTGGCGAGATTTCATAGCGATGCGCGCCAGGCTGGTCAGCTGGCGTTACTCGCTCCGGTTTGCCGGAGCCGTCTAGACGCGCGCGGTAGAGGTATTCACGGATGGGATCATCAGGCGACGCCATGAAGTAGAGCCAGCCGCCATCGTTATCGATTGACAGAACGGAGACGACGTCGCCATCGAAGTTGGTGATTTTCTTAGCCTGGCCGGTTTTGCGATCCACGCGCCACGCGTGCCGCCACCCGTCGCGCTCACTGATCCAAAGTAAGTCAGACTCCTTGCCTGCGCCGTTGCGAATCCAGTCCAGGGGGACGATGTCGACCCAGGCCTTGTCGGTGTCTTCAAAGAAGAGCTTCGCCGTACCGGTCTTGGCATCGGCCAGCATGACTTTGCCGTCCTGCTGCAGTCGGTTGAGATGCTCGAGCATCACTTCATTCGAGTTACCGGCCCACTCCATGCGAACGATGTAGTTCTGGCGGGGATCGCCGTCGAGCTTGATCCACGTGGTGGCACCGCCGTTAACGCTGACCACTCCCGCGCGCACGGCGGAGTTTGTGGTTCCGGGCTGCGGATACTTGTACTTGAACGTTTGCGGATATTCGCTCGCGGTGTCATTGATCAACGTGTACTCGCCAACGCCGCTCTGATCGAACTGCCAGTAGGCGATGGACTGGCCATCCGGGCTCCAGCGGAAGCAATTGCGGAGGTCGAGCTCTTCTTCGCTGACCCAGTCGGAGGTTCCGTTGATGATGTCGTCGGAGCCGTCGCTAGTCAGTTGGGTAATCTTCTGCGAGGCGAGGTCTTCCACGTAGAGATTGTTCTGGCGAACCCACGCGACCTTCGAACCATCCGGAGAGAAGGTCGCAAACATGAGCGAAGATTCCGGAGCGTCGCCGCCCAATTTGTAGAGCTTGCCGGCCTCCTGGTCGTAAACCCAGTAGTCGCCGCGAGTGTTTTGACGCCACACGCGCTTGGAGTTAGTGAAGATGAGCAGCTTTTTGCGATCTGCCGACCAGGAGTAGCCGTGAATCTGAAGGGGCGAGTTGGCTCCCTGCGGGATAAGCTGCGCGGCGGAAACGAGCACGCTGCGCTTGCCGGTAGCGGGGTCGTAGGCCGCGATGTCGATCCCCTTGCCATTCTCTGCGGGCTCCAGAATCGCGTAGCTGTTTCCGTCCGCCTGCCACTCCATTTGCACGCTGTGCGGGGCGTACCCGCCCTTATTAAAGAGCGCGTCGAGCTGGCTATGCAGGTCGGGCGTTTGCGCGGGAGCCGGAGTAAGCAGGGACAAAGCAGCGCAAGTAAGCGCCACAGGCAGACAAATGGAACGGAAAGACAACACGCAGCAAACCTCCAAAGTAAAGCGGGGAAAATCCGTTTCACGATTATACGGAGCGAGACTTGAAGTAACCGCGCCGGGGAGTAAGAGTTTCTTAATTTGTGGTTACCATAGGCAACCTTTTTCCGCAGTTTGCGTCCTACCGCGCAGATAAGCGTGATTTGCCGGAAGCGGTTTCCCCCTTAAACCGCAATCAGCGCTCACACTCACATTTCAGCCGTTACTCGCATCGCGAGGAGGTTCCCCATGGCAGCCGTTCTCAGGCCGGAGTGGAGCAAGCCCGGCGTTATTCTTTTTGCCGCTGAAGTCCCCGCCAACGAAGAAGCTTTTTCTTATGCGCTGGCGCAAGCGATTGAAAACCGTGCGAAGCTCGTACTCTTTCATGCGTGCGAGACGCTGGCCTTTGACCCGTTCACCGGACAGGGCGAAGGGGTGCGTGCGGACCTGGTGGCAGGCCTCGAATACATTGAGCCGGATTCGCTGCAGCTGGCCGAAGCTCGTGCTCTGGCTCCATTGGCGCGCCGTGCCCGCGCGGCTGGCGTTCACTGCCGCGTGCTGGTACGGCAGGGGAATATCTCCGATGAAATTCTGGAAGCGGCGCGGGAGACAGGAGCTGGGCGAATTGTGATCGGCACCCATGCGCCGGGACATATTGGAAAGCTGCTGATTGGTTCGGTGGCGGAGTCGGTGCTGCGGCGTGCGCCTGTTCCGGTTTTGATTGTGGGACCTGAGGTTACGGGCATTCCTGCCGGGGTTCTGGATCCTCGTACGGTGCTCTGTGCGGTGAGCCGTGTAGAGTCGGGCGCGCCGGTTGTGGCCTTTGCTGCTGAAATTGCTGACAGGCTTCATGCGCGCCTGGTGCTGCAACATGTGATTCGCGCGCAGGAGTGCAAGGATGTGTTTGCGCACCGCTGCATAGCGGAGATTGAGAGCCAGCTGCTGGAGATGGTTCCCATGCGGTTGCGGCAGAAGGTGCATCCGCAGCCCGTGGTGATGCCGGGCGAACCGGCTGAGAAGCTGATTGACCAGAGCCGGGCTTTGAATGCGGACCTGATTGTGCTGGGTGCGTATGGTGCATCGGCTTTTTCTGCCATTACGCGGCATGGTGTGGTCTATCGCGTGATGGCGGAGGCCCAGTGCCCGGTCATGACGCTCTCGCCGGCGGTGCTCGAGGCAGGTGGCGCGGATGTGACCATTGTTGAGCTGTCGGAGACGTATCTGGCGGGCGTGATCTAAAGTTTGAGGTCAGGCCCCGGTTCGGCACAGTAGCGATTGATCCAGTTCTGAATACTCTGCCGGAGTCCCCGCTCGTAGGCTGCTGCAAGAGCACGCCGTCCCAAAGGGCAAGATTCGGCCATAACGTCCTCGTTGAATCCCGCAAGTTGGGCACGATTCCAAAGGATTCTGGCCATGGAATCCCCATGGACCTGGGGATGTTTCTGCCAGAACGGGGTCAGGATTTTTTCAGCTTCAAGGATCAGCGGGTTTGCCTCATCGTCCCGATTCGTCAAGATGAAGAAATTGGTGAGGTTGTTCAGCGTGTTGGCGACAGACGGCAAGTGCGAATGAGGATTCTTCTTTGCAAGCGCCTGGTATATAGCCAAGGCCTCTTCATAGGCAGCCTCGGCTTCCTCAAGGCGCTCCGTGTCGCTGTATAAATTTCCCAGATTATTGAGCGCCGCAGCGACGGATTCAAGCCACGCCTCAGGGTTCTCCTCTGCAAGCGCGCGGCGTATGGCCAAAGCCTCCATGAGGGATTCCCCGGCCGACTCCAAGCGCTCCATTTTGCGATACAGGATGGAGAGATTGTTGAGGGCATTGGCCACATCGGGCAGATAAACCTCAGGGTTTGCTTCCGCAAGCTTGCTATAACTGGCCAGCGCCTCCTCATAGGCTTTTTCAGCCTGTTCAAAGCGCCTCATATCGATGCAAAAATTCCCGAGGTTCATCAGCGTGTTGGCTACCTGCGGCAGCCAGGCATCATCCGCGCTCTCATCCGCGAGACTGCGGCGGATGGCGAGAGCTTCTGCGAATGCTTGCTCTGCCTTATCAGAGCGCTGCGTGGTGCTATACAGGATGGCCAGGTTATTGAGAGTCATGGCAACATCCGGCAACCCGGTGTCCGGAGTTTTCTCCGTGACCCTGCCAAAGATGACGAGCGCCTCAGTGTATGCCTCCTCGGACCGCTCAAAAAGCTGTGTGTCGCTGTAGAGAATCCCAAGGTTATTGAGCGTCATACCCACATCGGAGAGCCATGCGTCGGGGTCTTCTTCGGCGAGCTTGCGATAGATGGCGAAGGCCTCTCCAAATGCCTTTTCAGCCTGCTGCATACGCTGCGTACCGCTGTAGAGGCTGGCAAGATTGTTGAGGGTCATGGCCACGTCAGACAGGTAAGCACTCGGGTTTTTCTCCGCAAGCCTGCGGTAAGTGGCCAACGCTTCATCGTAGGTCCTTTCCGCCTTCTTCAGGCGCTGCGTGTCCCGGTAGAGAATGGCTAGATTGTTGAGCGTCATAGCGACATCCGGCAGGTAATCGTCCGGGCTCTTCTTTGCAAGCTTTCGGCGGATGGCAAGAGCTTCCGTGAGTGCTTGTTCGCCCTCTTTGATGCGCTGTGTGTAGAGGTAAGGGATCGAAAGATTGTTCAGAACGAGGGCGCGTTCCGCCGGGTCAGTGTAGAGATTCAGCACCTGCCGGTATACAGCTATGGCCTCACTGAAATGGTTCAGCTTTGCCGAGAACCAGGCGTAATAAAAGCCATGCTGGGGCTGTTTTCCCAGCTCCCAGGCCTCTTTGTATGTGGCCAACGCCTGTGGCCATTCAAAGCGAAGTTCTTGGATCTTGCCAAGCTCATAGAGGTCGCGGGGAAGTTTCGCGGCGGTTTCCCGAAGAGACTCTATCTGTTGCGACTTGATGCGCAGTGCACCGTCGAAGTCGCCTGCATCGAGGAGTTTCGCGATGCGAAGGTCTCCGGGTTCGGAGCGGGCGGCTAGCTCTTCTTCCAGTTTGCGTTTCTCTGCGATGAGGCGCGCGATTTCGTCGTCTTTGGCTTGTAGTGCTTCTTCCGGAATCTCGCCTTTCTTGAATGCGGAATCGCGAAACTCCTCGAACATGCGGCGCATGGCGGCCATCTCTTCGCGGGTGGCGGCGGTGTCTTCGGCGACTTTGGGCAGCACCTCGGTTCGTTGATCGATGCGAGTGAGAGTGACACTGAAGGATTCGCGGAAGATGAGCTCGGCCTGATTCCACGCGACCTGGTACTCGGGCAGGACGATGAGATCGCGGAAGGTCTGTTCGAAACGCTGCGGGAGGCGTGATTTGAGTTCCTGCGCAAGCGGCTCAGGCAGGGCGCGGGTCTGCAGGCGTATGGATGTGCTTTTGCGGCGGCTGAGCTGGCCCTGCGCGTCCAGGCGCTCCATCGTGGAAACGAAGAGCGCATCCAGATTTGCGGGAACGAGCTGGCCAGGTTCTACTGCGTCCAGGCGCAGGGCATCCGGAGATTGCAGGCATTTGTCCCAGTTGGTGAACCAGGTTTCGCAATCCTCTATGCCGGAGCCGATCTGGGGGCGAATTCCGGCGAGGCTGAGAGCTAGGGACTTGCGATAAAGGGCCTCAAGATCGGGTCCGGATTTTTTGAGTTTTTCGATGAGTGAGTCGGAGCTTGTATCGAGGAATTTCTTGCCGGCTTCTTCGCCGAATTTTTCGAGGTAGGTCCCGATAAGTTTTTCAGTGGATTCGCCGAGCGCGTGGCCGAGAATCGATCCCAAAGCACCACCAAGAGGCCCCGCGATCGCGGCTCCCAGGCCGGCGGAGGCGATGCGGATGGTCGTTTTGGTCCACTGCGCTGACGAGGATGGCTCCATTGCGAATTTGTTCTCCAGGTAAGATGCCGGAGGAAATGAAAGCCATCATACCGGATGGATTCTGCATCTTTCATGAGACGTGGAGAGGCTCAGTTGAAGTGCGCTGAAGTGGAGGCGCGATTGAGTCCAGCCCGGACACAAAATCATCTAATTTACAGGGTCCATTGCGAGGATTTTTTCGGATGCGCGGTCCCAGAAACTGGGACTCAAAGTGGGAAAAACCTCGGGGATGAAAAGTGGAAAAGTGAACACGAATAAGCGAAGAGGCACGATTCAGAGCGGTTAGCGTTGGCCCATAAAAGACTTCTGTTTCGGGGGTCTGTTGCACGGCTAGATACCGGCTGGATTTTGCACAGGAACCACGAGATATAGAATTGACTTGAGATTGGCCACATGCCATAGTAGTTTTCACCTTCGCGGTACCGGATCAGTGAGAATCCGGTAAATGCGGCGAACAGGAACGAACGCTCCCTGGATAAAGCACTGAGCTGGATACGCACTGGCGCGGGCAAGAAGCTGGGACACTGGAGCAAGTAGGCAGCCTGCGAGTCCGAAGACCTGCCACGAGGACAATGACTACGCCTCCAAGGGGAAGGCTGAAGTGACGGTAGAGTTGGCTCCGCGAGAGTGGAGCCTTTTTCGGCACTTCTTTTTTCCTTTTTCGAGATCAGAGATGTTTATAAGGGAGATCAGCCGATGGCCACAATCGAAACGCAGAGAAACCTTCCCCCCGGCATGAGTTCAGCCCAGACTCCGGTGTTTCCGGGATTCCCGGTTCCGAGCGAGACGCCGACAATGCATGTGCACAAGCGCAATGGAGCGCTTGAGCCCGTGGACGTAAACAAGATTGTGCGCGCAGTGCAGCGATGCGCCTCAGGGCTGGCCGCGGTGGATGCGATACGCGTAGCCAGCAAGACGATTGGCGGGCTGTATGACGGCGCAACGACGCGCGAACTGGATGCGATGTCGATTGATACTGCGGCCTCGCTGATTGCCGAGGAGCCTCAGTACTCGAAGCTGGCTGCAAGGCTGCTGCTGGGCACCATTCTGAAGGAAGTTGCCAACCAGAATCTGCACTCGTTTTCACAGTCGGTGGAGCATGCCTTTCAGGAAGGCGTGGTGAATGGCGCAACGGCGGAGTTTGTTAAGGTTCATGCACGCAAGCTGAACCATGCGATTGACGAGGAGTTCTCAGACAACTTCGAATACTTTGGTCTGCGCACGGTGTATGACCGGTATCTGCTGCGCGATCCTATTTCGCGCAAGGTGATTGAGACTCCGCAGTACTTCTTTTTGCGTGTGGCGTGCGGACTGGCGGGAACTCCGCAGGAGGCGATTGAGTTTTATCGCATGATTGCGGCGCATGATTACATGCCTAGCTCGCCGACACTGTTTAACTCGGGCACGAAACATCCGCAGATGTCGTCATGCTATCTGCATGACTCGCCTTCGGATTCACTGGAGTCGATTTACGACACCTACAAGGATGTTGCGCTGCTGTCGAAGTTTTCTGGCGGCATTGGCCTCGCGTTTCATCGCGTGCGGTCCGAGGGCTCGTTGATTCGCGCTACGAATGGTTTGTCGAATGGCATTGTGCCGTGGCTGCGGACGCTGGACAGCTCCGTTGCTGCGGTGAACCAGGGTGGCAAGCGCAAAGGCGCATGCTGCGTGTACCTGGAGCCTTGGCATGCGGATGTAGAGCAGTTCCTGGAGTTGAGGGAGAACACGGGCGATCTCTCGCGCAGAACATACAACCTGAATCTGGCGAACTGGATTCCTGATTTGTTCATGAAGCGCGTGGATGAGGACGGGATCTGGTCGCTGTTTGATCCAAAGGAAGTTCCGCATCTGCCGGATTTGTACAGCGATGAGTTTGTGAAGGCGTATGAAAAGGCTGAGGAAGAGAAGCTTTATACGCACCAGGTGAAGGCTCGCGAGCTGTATGCGCGCATGATGAAGAGTCTGGCGGAGACGGGCAACGGCTGGATGACCTTCAAGGACGCGTGCAACGAGAAGTGCAACCAGACGGGCAAGGATGGCAACGTAGTTCACCTTTCGAATCTCTGCACGGAGATCACGGAGGTGACTTCGCGCACGGAGACGGCAGTATGCAACCTGGGCTCGATCAACCTGGCCAAGCATGTAACGGATGGCGCGTTTGATTTTGAGAAGCTGGCGCAAACGGTGAAGGTTGCCGTGCCGATGCTGGATCGCGTGATTGATATTAACTACTACCCGATTGCGCAGGCGGCGAGCGCGAATGATCGCTGGCGTCCGGTGGGACTGGGCATCATGGGACTGCAGGATGTGTTTTTCCAGCTGCGGCTGCCATTTGATTCGCCTGAGGCGCAGTATCTTTCGACGAAAATTCAGGAAGAGATTTACTACAACGCGATGCTGGCTACGTGCGAGCTGGCGGAGAAAAACGGACCGCATCCGGCATACGCGGAGACGCGCACAGCCGATGGCAAGCTGCAGTTTGATTTGTGGGGCGTGCAGCCGCCGGATACGGAGCGTTGGAATGCTTTAAAGGCGCGGATTGCAAAGAGCGGTGTACGGAATTCGCTGCTGATAGCGATTGCGCCGACGGCTACGATTGCTTCGATTGTGGGCTGCTATGAGTGCATTGAGCCGCAGATTTCGAATCTCTTCAAGCGCGAGACGCTGAGCGGGGAATTCCTGCAGGTGAACCGCTACCTGGTGACGGAGCTGAAGGAGCGCGGGCTGTGGAATGAAGAGATGCGGATGAAGCTGAAGCTGTCAGAGGGTTCCGTGCAGCAGATGGAAGAGCTTCCTGCGGACCTGAAGCTGATCTACCGTACGGTGTGGGAGGTTCCCATGCGCTCGCTGATTGATATGGCGCGCGGACGGAACGCGTATATCGATCAGAGCCAGTCGCTGAATCTGTTTATGGAGTCGCCGAATATCGGCAAGCTGAGCTCGATGTACATGTATGCCTGGAAGAGCGGGTTGAAAACGACGTATTATCTGCGTTCGCGGCCGGCTACGCGTATTGCGAAGACGACTGTTAGCGCGGCGGCTCAGACGAGCGCTCCGGCGAGTGCCTCACCGGCTTCGGCAGTTGCGTGCTCGCTTGAAAATCCGGGCTCGTGCGAAGCCTGCCAGTAAATTAAGAGCAATTCGAGTACGGCTGCATCTCCCCGATGTAGCCGTGCTCCCACACCACCGAGTAAATTCCTACTGCCCGCCACCTTCCATCCATTAAAGGAGATCTATATGTCGTCGGTTCAGGCGCCTGAAACAATTCTCGATCCGGGTCTTTGCCTCACACTGAGGCCCATGCGTTATCCCGTTTTTTACGATATGTTCCGCGATGGAATTAAGAACACATGGACGGTGGAAGAAGTAGATTTCTCGACCGACCTGGTGGACCTGAAGCAGAAGTTAAGCCCTGCAGAGGTTCATTTGATTCAACGGCTGGTGGCATTTTTTGCTACGGGCGACTCAATCGTGTCGAACAACCTTGTGCTGAACCTCTACAAGCATGTCAATTCGCCGGAAGCGCGGCTGTATCTCTCGCGCCAGTTGTTTGAAGAGGCTGTACACGTGCAGTTCTACCTGACACTGCTGGACAACTATGTTCCTGATCCAGATGCGCGGGCAGCGGCGTTCGCGGCGGTTGAGAATATTCCTTCGATTTCGAAGAAGGCCGACTTCTGCATGAAGTGGATGGATTCGATCCAGGCCTTGGATCAGCTTACGACGCGCGATCATCGCAGGCAGTTTCTGCTGAACCTGATCTGCTTTGCGGCCTGCATTGAAGGGCTGTTCTTTTTTGCGGCGTTTGCATATGTGTACTTTCTGCGCTCAAAGGGCCTGTTGCACGGGCTTGCGGCGGGCACCAACTGGGTTTTCCGCGATGAGAGCTGCCACCTGGAGTTTGCATTCGAGGTGGTGAAGGTCGTTCGCAGCCAGGAGCCGGATCTTTGGGATGCGGAACTGGAGCGGGATATTGTGACCATGCTGCATGAGGCAGTAGATGCGGAGACGCAGTTTGCCGAGGACCTCTTGAGCGGCGGCGTGGCGGGGCTTTCCGTGCGCGACATGCGTCAGTACTTGGGCTATGTTGCAGATCAGCGACTGGGGCGGCTGGGAATCGCACCGGCATTCAACGCGAAGAATCCCTTCTCCTTCATGGATCTGCAGGATGTGCAGGAGCTGACCAACTTCTTTGAGCGGCGCGTCTCGGCGTACCAGAGCGCGGTGCAGGGAGAAGTGGCCTTCCACGAGGATTTCTAAGAGACCTTGCCGGCTGGCGATTTTCTGAGGGTTCCGTATGCGTTATAGTGTTGGACGAAAGACGCGCGCAGGAATCGGAGGCTAGATCGATGGCCGGCAATTCTATTTCCTCTTCCGTTGGCCAGGGAGGGACGAATCTCTCCAAAGATGTTCGGCTGGTTCAACAGTTGATCAACGCCAATCCTCCTGTTCCGCTTCGCCTGCTGTCCATAGACGGCTCCTGCGGGCCGCTGACGATTGCCGCTATTACCGAGGTGCAGACGCGCTTTCTTCATCTGGCACATCCTGATGGACGAGTCGATCCGGGCGGCGCGACCTGGAAGTTTCTGAGTGCTCGCGCCACGCGAAAGCAATCCACGGTAAAGATTCCCGCAAATGTGATCTCAGCGGCACAGGCTGCGGAGAAGGCATCGAAGATTCCTGCGGCTGTGACGATTGCGCAATGGGCTCTGGAAAGCAATTGGGGCAAGTCGATGCCAACGGGAAGCAATAATCCATTTGGCATTAAGGCTGTGGACACCCAGCCATTCGTCGAGGCATCCACCAAAGAATACGTAAAGGGACAGTGGATCACCGTCCAGGCCAAGTTCCGGAAGTTCGACTCGCTGGATGACGCATTCGAAGAGCACGGACAACTGCTCGCTACGGGAAAGCCTTATGCGAATGCTCGGAAGCATCTGGATGATCCGGATGCCTTTGCCGACGCACTGACGGGCGTGTATGCGACCGATCCTGACTATGGCGGAAAGCTGAAGCGAACGATGAAGGCGAACAAACTCTACCAGTACGACGAGGGCGCATCGGATGGCATGCCGATCCGGCAGCCGTAGCGGCTATGGCGCTTTTGCAAAGCACGAGGCGAGCTTTCCAGCGACGGGGTTGTAGACGCTCGATTGGGAGCTGTCGTAGGTCAACTCAAATGACAAGATAAGGTCTTTGGCATAAAGTGTCTTTGCGTAAAAGATGGTGCTGCCCTGCTGCCCGGAGAACACAAACCACGATGGCTTGATTGCCTTGTAGGTGACTTTTCCGGATGAACCTGCCAGGCGCGATGCGGTGCGATTGAAGATATCGTTGATGGATTCGTTGAGCGCATTGTTGCTGCCGTAAACAAGGAGCTGTGCTCCGTCTTTTGCAAGAAACTTCTGTCCATCGCCGTTCGGCGACTCGCCCTGCGGCTCGAGGAGATTTTTCGGGTAGCAGATGGAGTATGCGAAACGCGAGTTGGCATACGTTGCCCATGCAGTGTCGTCGGCCGCGGGCGTGGCAGTCGGCGGCGAGCCGGAGCGGCAAGCCAGGAAGGCGCTGAGTACGCAGAGAGCCGCCGCCGCGAGGAGAATCCTGATCGATTGCGAGACGGTGCTGCCGTTCTGGCGCATGAGATGGCCTCCGGGATTGCCGCAATCCAATTTAATTCATGCGTCCGCGGGGTTCCATTCCGTTATCGCTGATCTTCGAGCAGATGGGCTACGTGCTCCGTGGAAGTGCGGGCCCAGCGGGTGCTTGAGGCCACACCGAGGATCAGCATGACAAGGGCGCTGGCTGCCATGGCCCACCAGATTGCGTGCGTGGCTTGCGTGAAATCGATGCCGAGGCTACGGCTGGAGGCTACGACGGTTCCGGCAATGGCGACACCCAATGCTGCGCCGACCTGTCGGCTGGTGGAGGCAATGGCGGCTGCTACGCCGGCCTGCGAGAGCGGCATTCCTGCGACGGCGCTGTTGGTGATGGCGGGGTTGACCATTCCGAGGCCGATGCCGAAGAGGGCGTAGACGGCGAGGAGCCAGATGATGGGCGTCTGCCGGTCTAACTGCGTGAGGATCAGTGTGCTGGCCAGGAATCCCGCGCCTGCGAGGATCAGAGACGGCCGGGTTCCGCGGCTTGCGACCAGACGGCCCGACAAGGGTGAGGCCACGATCATGGTGGCCGCGAGCGGGAGGGTGAAGAGACCCGTATGAAATGCGGAGAGGCCGCGCACCTGCTGCAGATAGAGCGCGTTCAGGAAGAGAAAGCCTGCGAAGCAGGAGAAGGCTAAGAGGGCTATCACCGTGGCGCTGGAGAATGGGATGCTGCGGAAGAAGCGCAGGTCGAGCAGCGGATCATGGCGGCGCGGTTCATAGAGGACGAAGCCGAGAAAAGCGACGGCTGCGGTGATGAACAGGCCCAGGATCAACGGCGATTTCCAGCCGGAGTGCGGCCCTTCAATGACTCCCCAGGTGAGGCTGGCCAGACCGATCAGCACGAGCGCCTGGCCGACGGGATCGAAGGCTCGAGCGCGAGCGGCTTTGGACTCGGGCACGAAGAGTGCGGCAAGGATTGCGGCTGTGATTCCGATTGGGACGTTGATCCAGAAGATGGCGCGCCAGCCTATGGTCTGCGTGAGGGCGCCGCCGATGAGCGGGCCGATGCCGAGAGAGAGACCGGCGACTGCTCCCCAGACGCCGACGGCGCGTGCGCGCGCCCTTGGATCCGGGAAGGCGTTGGCGATGATGGAGAGCGCGACGGGGTTGAGCATGGATGCTCCCAAGCCTTGGAAGGCACGGAAGGCGATGAGCTGCTCGATAGTGGCGGCACGGCTACAAAGCAGCGAGCCGAGTGTGAAGATGGCGAGGCCGATCTGGAAGACACGGCGGCGTCCGAAGCGGTCTGAGACCGATCCCGAAAACATGAGGAAGCTGGCGACTACCAGAGTGTAGGCGTCGAGAATCCACTGCAGGCCGGCGAAGCGCGCATGCAGATCGCTCTGGATTGCGGGGAGCGCGACGTTGACGATGGTCACGTCCATGCCGACGATGAGCAGGCTCAAGCAGCAAATGGCCAGGATCAGATTTGGATGGGTGGTGCGTTGGGGCGAATTCGTAGAAGGGAGAGATTGGGCTTCAGTTTTCAGCAAGGCGTCTCCACCTTATAGATGCAGGTGGAGACGGGAGGTTGAAAAAAGACGCCTACTATTGCGCGGGGCAGGGTTTACCGCTGCAGAGAGCCCCGGTGATGCCTTTGTTTTCTTCGATGGTGTAGATTCGGTCTGCTGCGGGCAGCTTCACGGTTTCCACGTGACCGTTGGGCCAGTGGATTTCAGCCGAGCCAGGGTCCGTGGCGTCACCGAGGCCGAAGTGGGGGCGGGGATCGTTGGTGCTGATGTAGCTGCCGCTGGATAGGACATCCTGGCGCTGCTTCATACCGTTTGCTTTGAGGAAGACGGTGGCGCAGGTGGCGTCGCGGGCGCTCTTTTTGCCGGTTTTGGGGTCTGTGCCGCCAATGAGCTTGAGCTCGACCCAGTGGTGATGATCGGCATTGACGTTCTTGAGCAGGACGGCGGGGCTGTCGACGGGGCTGATGACGACGTCGATTTTGCCATCGTTGAAGAGATCGCCGAATGCTGCGCCGCGGGCGGGGAGGACCAGGGCCAGCCCCGTGTTTTTGACGGCAGGAATGAGATCGAAGCGGCGGCCTGCGGGAGCTTTTGAGCCGGGAATTTCTTTTCCGGGGACGTTGTGGAAGAGCAGTGGGCGCTCTGCCCAGCTTGTGCCCCACTCGTGCTTGTCAACCTGGGGATAGACGTGTCCGTTGACCATGAGGAGGTCGAGCCAGCCGTCGTTGTCGTAATCGAGGAAGCCGGTGCCCCAGCCAACGAACGGGATAGTGGGCTGGGCTAGGCCGGTGCGGTAGCTGACGTCCGTGAAGCTGTAGTTACCGTCATTGCGATAGAGGACCTTGTAGTCGTCGCCGAAGTCGGAGACGAAGAAGTCGACGAGGCCGTTGTTTTCATAGTCGCCCGCGGCAATGCCCATGGAGGCGATCTCGCGGCCTGCGTCATTGAGCGCGAAGCCGGAGGGGTAGCTCTGGTCATCGAAGGTGCCGTCGCCTTTGTTTACGTAAAGGAAGTTGGGCGTGGAGTCGTTGCCGACGACGAGATCGGGGCGGCCGTTAGCGTTGAGCGAGACGAAGATGGCGGTAAAGCCGTAGGCCTTGTCTTTGTCCTCGACGCCTGCCTTCTGGGTGACGTCAGTAAAAGTGCCGTCGCCGTTGTTGTGGAAGAGATGGTCGGCTTCGCCCTGAAGGCCGCGGGGGCCGCAGTTTACGTTGATGCCGCGGTAGAGGCACTGCGCATAGTTGACGGCCTTGGAGCCGCTGGTGGGCGAGTTGTTGCGATCAAAGTGGACGTAGCCGGTGACGTAGAGATCAAGGAGGCCGTCGCCGTCGTAGTCGCCCCAGCTGGAGCCGGGGGACCAGTTGCCGAGGGCTACGCCGGCTTTTTCGGCTACGTCGGTGAATGTGCCATCGTGATTATTGCGATAGAGGCGGTTCTTGCCGTAGTTGCCTACGTAAATGTCGGGCCAGCCATCGTTGTCGAAGTCGGCGATGGAGACGCCGTAGCCCCAGCGGTCATTGGTCACGCCGGCTTTGGCGGCAACATCGGTGAACGTGCCGTCGTGATTGTTATGAAAGAGAGCGGCGTGGGGCGAGGTAGTCTTGCCGTCGAGGGAATCGAAGGTGGCTCCGTTGACGAGGTAGATGTCGAGCCAGCCGTCATTGTCGTAATCGATGAGTGCGACGCCGGAGCCGTTGGTGTCGATGATGTAGTTCTTCTCAGGCGAGCCCATTTTGTGAGTCCAGGTGGCAAGGCCCGAGGCTTTGGAGACGTCCTGAAAGACGATGGGGCCGGAGTCGACGAATCCGCCTGCGGTGATGGGGCGGTGCTCGCTGTCGTAGACGGCTGCTGCGCCGAGGCCGCCGGCGACTCCGGAGGAGGGGGCCTGTGCAGGCTGTTGTGGGGTCTGCGATGCGGCGGAGAGGGTGTATGCGAGAGCTGCTGCGGCGAGGCAGCACACCAATATTGAGGTTTGACCGATCTTGCAAATCACTGGGGAAGTGTATCGCCTTGAGGCAAAACTTCGTAAATTTTTGGGCGGGAGGTGACGGAAAGAGTTCCGCGGATGGGAGGTGAGGGTTGTGCAGAGGGGTTAACTCCGGTGTAGGATGTAGGGGAAGGGGCAGTATGACACGCTGTCCAGAGAGTGAGGTGCGTCTTCAGCAGGAACTCAGGTTCACTGACGATCGACGTTCCCCCATCGGAGTTGAGCCGGTGGCGTGCGGTGGCTCGCGTGCTGCGAAGTCCGGTAGATGTTGCTCTCGCCACGATCTATCCCACCTCGTGTTCTTTATGCGGCAATCCCATGCCGCAGTTTTCCTACGCGCCAATTTGTGAAGTTTGCTGGGCGGAAATCTCCGCCGATGCGTATGACGCATGCACCTACTTGTGCGCGTATTGCGGCGATCATGCGGAGGAGGAGAGTCAGAGTCAGGAGCAGGCTCATTGCAGCGCATGCGCGCTTGAGAGACCGGCCTTTGAGAAGGCCGTTTTTTTTGGCCTTTATCGCGAGAAGATGCGGGAAGCGATTCACAAACTAAAATACGAGCGTCTGACTCCGGTAGCGCGCGGGCTGGGAAAGATGCTTGCTGCGGCGATGGAGGATCTCCACGGGGTTGCGCCGAAGGAAATGCTGGTGGTTCCGGTTCCTCTTCACAGGCGCAGAGCAAACACGCGCGGCTTTAACCAGACACGGCTACTGGCTCGGTATGCGTTGAAGGAGCTTCGCACCAGACGCCCGCAGTGGAAACTGATTCTGGCGGAGCGGCTGCTGGCGCGTACGCGCAACACGGTGAGCCAGGCAGGGCTTACCACCGATGAGAGGCGCGTGAACCTGAAGGGCGCTTTTGATGTGAAGGAGCCGAAGGCGGTACGCGCCAGGCACGTGCTGGTAGTGGACGATATTTTGACCACCGGAGCGACGGCGCGTGCGGTTGCACTGGCGTTGAAGAAGGCCGGAGCGGAGACGGTGTGGGTAGCCACGCTCACTCGCGCGCGACGTGATACGAACAGTTTGAAGCACGATCCCCGAAAGATAAACCCATTTACCGGCGAGCCCGTTGTACGCGATGAGGGCGAGCCGCAGCGCAAAGAAAACATGTTCTTATCCAGTACCTCATCCACCACCTGAGAAGGGGCCATCCGATGTCGCTGGGAAAAGCCATGATTCATGCACGGAAGCAGAAGTCAATCGCCAGAGTTGCAGCGGCGGCACATACGAGCGAAGTTGCCACCGCCGCTCACTCCAACCATATGTTGCAGATGCCCGTGCTGGTGCTGAATGCATCGTATGAACCGATCAATATTTGCGGTGCGCGGCGTGCGCTGGTGCTGGTGCTGAAGGGCATTGCGCGCACAGAAGAGGAGCACGGACTGATGCTGCATGCCCAGCGCAGCCGCGTGGCCATGCCATCCGTAATCCGCCTGCTCGAATACCGCCGGATTCCACATCAGACGCGGGCACTTTCCAGGAAGAACATTCTTCTCCGCGACCGCAACTCATGCCAATACTGCGGCGTGGTGCTGCCGTCGAATGAGCTGACGCTGGACCATGTGATTCCCCGGTCCCGCGGTGGAAATTCAACGTGGGAGAACCTTGTCGCGTGCTGCCATAGCTGCAATCGCCGTAAGGGCAACCGCATGCTGCATGAAATAGACGACATGAAGTTGATGAAGGAGCCGAGAGCGTTTTCGCTGCATACCAGCCGGCAGATTATGCGGATGCTGGGCAGGGGCGATGATCGCTGGCGCAAGTATCTTTTCTATTAGAAGAAAGCTTCTGTACTATTGAGGCTTCTTCGGCTGCGGCGGCTGCTGGTTCTGGCCCGGGTCAGGAGCTTCGCCATCCATAATGATGCGCACGGTTGAGCCGTAACGTTTGTAGTCGGTGTACTTGATGATGTCCCGGATGTGGACGTCCTGGGCCATGGCGCCGTGTCCACCGGCGAAGTGAAGAATTCCTTCCGCGCGGGTATAGACCGGGAACCAGTAGTGGCCGTCGATCTGCTGGCGCCAGGTCATGAAGGGCGGATGGAGATCCTCGCTGCCTTTGCGAGTGTCGTCAGGAACCATGCGGCCGTTCGTGACCACAATCTGAAGCTCATCGGCATCGACCCAGATGCGGCCCAGTAGGTAGCGATGGCCTTTGACAATCTGCTTGGGGCTCACATCGAAGGCATAGCAGTCGATCTCATCCACTTTCTGTCGGCCCACGTACTTTATGTCGTACTGGCCAATATCTTCGGCGGTGAGGACGAAAGGGTAGCCCTTCTGGATGTCCTGCATATCGGAGGGACTCATGATGACCTGTTTAAGTGAGCTTTCCGGCGCGAAGATGGTGTGCTCGGTGCGCTTGCCCTCGGGAGAGAAGATGACGTCGTCCACCTGGTAGTACTCGCCGGAGACTTTGTTGTCCTCATCCACTTCCTGCACTCGTGCGACGCGGCGGTAGGTGTAGTGATTGAGGGCCTGCTGGAACTCGGACTCCTTGGCGGCAAATTTCTTGATGATTTCCTCGGCGGGCGTGCTGGGAGGCGTGAGGTCCATGTGGCCGAAGCCGGCGTCCAGGGCCATGGGCGTAAAGCTGTCTTTATCCTGCGCACTGCAGCGCACCGAAGATGCGCTAAGGATCAGCATGCCTGCCAGTGTCGCCGTAGCCCATGGTTTGCTCCAGATCATTTCTGCTCCAATTCCCTTTTTCGCATGCGCTTCAGACAATTCCTATATGGTTAGACGCACAGGACTGCATCTGTGGAACATTGCCGCCATTTGAACCCTCGGATGGCACAATGGAATCGTCTTTGCTCTCATGGTCGAACATTATCAGATTCCGGCATTTGTGCTAACGCTGCTGCTGCTGCCCAGCCTCGCCTACCTCGCGGCGCGGTTCCGGGACCGGCGCACGCTTCTGTGGTTTTTCGGGTTTCTGCTGGCGCTGGTGCGCATGGCCCAGCACTATAACGCGCTGGTTTTCTGGAACTTCTCTAATGAGCGTCTGCATCCCTGGCTCACGGTTGTCGGAATGGTTGCGATCCAGGTGGGCTCAGTGCTTTTTGTGATGTCCCTGGCGCCGGCGCATGTGTTTATCGGCAGGTTCCGGCTGCCGCTGGCGGCGCTGTTTTTACTGCCTGTAGTGACCTACGTAGTGCTGTATGAGGTCGCGCTTGGCCAGGGCCATCCATACGGTTCGTATGCGATTGTGCTCCCCGCACTTGCCCTCTGTTCCTGCGTGGTTGCGATGTTGTGGGCCCTGAAGCTGGATGAGAAACGGTGGGCTCCACGGGCGATCATACCGGTTGTCTGCGTGTTGATGATCGCGCGAGCCGCCTATGTATATTTTTACTTTGGTCCGGGAATGTTGCTGACGTTCTCAGAGTGCGCGGCGCATTTCATGACGGCTGTGCTGCTGCTTCTGCTCAACCGGCGCATCTCTCCAAGCGTGGTGCTTGGCGCGCTGGGCTTTATAGCGTGGTCGCTGAGCCTGACAATCCAGTATCCGTTTATCCACCCGCATCCGGATTTGGTGCTGGTCATTAACCGCTGCGTGGTATTGGGCAAAGTGGTGGCGGCACTGGGTCTCATTCTGCTTGCGCTGGAGGACCAGCTGGCCACGAATCGCAGCGCCGCGGAGCGCGAGCGGCGTGCAAGACGCGAGATGGAGGCCTACTCCACGCTGGTGTTCTCACGGCGGCGGGTGGAAGAACTGGACCAGGAAGCTGGACGGATTTGCCAGCAGGTAGCGGATAACAGCCGTTTCTCGCAGGTGGCCATGCTCTGGCAGCAGCCCAACGGAGGCTATCGCATCAATGGGTCTGCGGGTCTGGATCTGGCGACGGTGGCAGCGCTGGATGAAGTGGCGCGACGCATTCCCGCAGAGGGATTTCTTGCTCCTGAGACGAGCCCCGTGGCGGCTGAGGGCGCGCAGGCGGTTCGGTTGAATCTGGAGCCGTGGCTCAGCCCGGGCGACGATCTTCGCCGTCTGCACTTCACCTCTGCGCTGGCAGTGCCGATGCGGGGATCGACGGGCGCGGAAGGCATGCTTTTGCTGGCCGGAATGCGGAGTGGCGAGCCGCTGTCTTCCGATGATCTTCTTCCTGTAGAGCTGTTGGCAACGCGCCTCCAGGCGGTGCGCGGAATGACGCACATGCAGGAGCAACTGATTGATGCGGAGAAGTTTGCCGTGGTCGGCCAGCTTGCCGGAAGCGTCTCGCAGCAGCTGCATAACCCGCTGACGGTGATTCTCGGTTATGCCTCTCTGCTGGCCGATTCCAAGCGCCTGGATGGATCGGAGCATAAGGGAGTTGAGGCCATTCTCACCGGGGCACGGACAATGCGTTCGACGTTGGAAAGCCTGCAGCGCGTGGTTAAGCCTCCAGGCGCACAGTTGGCGGCAGTCTCCGTGACGGAGCTGCTCACTGACATGGAGCGGCTTTACCGGCCAGAGTTTCAGCGGCGCTCGATTGAGTTCCGCTTCGATGTGGCAACGGACTTGCCGCGCGTTATGTGTCAGCCGCAGCCACTCAGGCAAGTGGTGCTGCACAGCCTGCAGTTCGCCATTGCGGCAGTAGAAGCCAGTGCCAGGAATGGGCGCAGCGTGCGGCTGGAGGCGACGGCGGAGGGCAGCCAGGTGCAGATCCTGGTGGCGCACAGCGGAGCGCGGTTTGAGGATCCGGCGCGGGCCTTTGACCCATTTGCCGATATGCGGCCGGTGTTAGGCGAGACTGGAGATGCGGCGAGTTTGGGGCTGAGCCTCTGTGCTTCGATTTTGAAAGAGAACAACGGGCGCGCTTCCGCGGTGAATCTTGATCCGCATGGTGCGGCCATTCTGCTGGAGCTGCAGGCGCAGAAGGGCTAAGCCGTTGCGTTAAGCAACTCGCGCGCAGGCCTTCTCATCTGACCCGATTGAATGCGCGGGCCCAAACGTTGGCTACGCTCTAGAGAGCGGCCCGGTGGCTCGAAGCAGCGCTTTCCACGAGAGGTTTTCCCATGAGATCAATTCGTTTCGCACTGGTGGCTTGTGCCACCGAAGCCCTTCTATGCTCTGCGCTTGTTGCAGCCCCTTCAACTGCATTCGCGCAAGCACCGGACAATTCCGGACAAAACAAGAGCCAGACAACTACCGCAGAAGATCAATCCAATGTCAAAGCGGATCGGATGACGACGGCAGAGGTGCGTAAAGCACTCATCGCAGACAAAGATCTATCCACCTACGGCCACAACATCAAGATCATTACGAAGAACGGGGCCGTCACGCTAAAAGGGCCGGTCAAATCAGAGCAAGAGAAGCAGAAGATAGGCGCTGACGTGGCGGGTGTCGTCTCGCCTGACAAGATCACAAATTCCCTTACGGTCAAAGAGTAACCAGGTTTTTCACCCAGATTCAAATCACGCTGCAGCGAGCAGCAGAGGAGTAACACTATGTCGAGTAAAAATACAGCAGTATTTGGCATTTATGCCACACCAGGAACCGCAGAAGCGGCAGTCGATCATCTCCTTTCAAAGGGTTTCACCAACGCGTCTATTTCGGTTCTTCTTCCCGACGATGAGAGCACCCGTGCCTTCGCTCACGAGAAAAACACCAAAGCCCCGGAAGGCGCCACGGCAGGAGTTACGACCGGCGGAGTCATCGGCGGAACACTTGGGCTGCTGGCGGGCATCGGCGCTCTGGCGATTCCCGGCGTTGGCCCGCTTATCGCTGCGGGACCTATCATGGCGTCACTCGCGGGTCTTGGTATCGGCGGCGCTGTGGGCGGTATTGTCGGCGCCCTCGTCGGCATGGGCATTCCAGAGTATGAAGCTAAGCGTTATGAAGGCGCGGTCAAAGAGGGCGGAACATTACTGTCTGTCCACTGCGATACCTCCGACGAGGTCGATGTCGCAAAAACAGCTCTCAAGGAGACTGGCGCTCGTGATATCGCCTCGACAGGAGAGGCGGGATCCAAAGAGAAGGCCGAGGAACGGGACCGTGACACCGTGATCGCGAGCGGAAGAGTAATCGAACGCTAAATGCAGGCATAACCGATTAACTGTGGCTTCCCGCAATGGCGTCTGCGCTATATGTGGGAAGCCACATCGCTTTGAAATGGATATTCAGGCCGGACTCTTTTGCGATCTTCGGCACGTCGCCTGGAATTATTCCTTGCGGAATTCGTTGGCGCGAAGGAATTCTTCGCGCAATTCCGGCGTGCGCAGATTTTCGCGAATATGCGCGAGGCGCTGCTCCAGCTTGAGGAGCGCAAGCTCAATGGCGGCAGAGTTGGTATGGGCAATATCGCGCCACATGGAAAAGGGACTCGCGCCCAGACGGGTCATTTCGCGCAGCCCGCGGCCACCGACGTCTTTTAGCTCCGGGGCATCGCCGACTTCGTCTTCCAGTAAGGCGCTGAGGGCTGTGGCGGCGAACTGCGGAAGATGGCTGACCCAGGCTACGAGCTCATCGTGGCGGGTGGGATCGAGATCGAGGATGCGAGCGCCCATGGCTGCGACGAGGGTGCGCCAATCTTCGACGAGTGCGCTGGCTTGCGGTGTGCGCTGGGCGGTTGAATCGTCGGTGAAAATCCAGACGGCATTGCGGAAGAGATTGCCATCGGCGTATTCGGCTCCGCCGCGCTCTTTGCCGGCCATGGGATGGCCCGGAAGAAACGCAGGTTTGCCGGAAGCGTTGTAAAGACGGGCAGCGGCAGCGACGATCTGCGCTTTGGTGCTGCCTACGTCAGTGACGAGATGGTCAGGTGTGAGCGCCGGGGCAAGCTGCTCCATCAATTCGAGCGTGGCGAAGATGGGCGGGGCGAGGACGATGACCTCTGCTTTACGCGCGGCCTCAATGGCATCGGACGCAATGGAATCGATGGCGCCGAGCGAGAGTGCGGTCTCTGCGCCTTCCTTGCTGCGATTCCAGCCCGTGATGGAGCCGGAAAAACCTGAGGCGCGCAGTGCTAAGCCTGTGGATGCGCCGAGAAGGCCTGTGCCCAGGATGGCTATGCGGGAGATCATCGGTGGCTCAATGATAGCGGAGCCGGAATGAAGACGGACAAAAGATAAAGCCCACCCATGCGACAGGGGCAACTATGTCGCGAGGGTGGGCCACCAAATCTCGTTACACCGTGCGGCCCACTGCGGCCGCGATGACCTTCAGCTCGCTCATCAGCTTGTCGAATTGGTCGGGGAAGAGGGTTTGAGCCGCGTCCGACGCAGCCTTGTCGGCGTTGGGGTGGACTTCGACGAGGATGGCGTCAGCTCCGGCGGCAACAGCGGCGCGGGCCAGCGGCGCGACCATATCGCGGCGTCCGGTGCCGTGCGAGGGGTCGGCGACGATAGGGAGATGCGAGAGCTTCTTGACAACCGGAATTGCTGAGATGTCCATGGTGTTGCGCGTGGCGGTCTCAAAGGTGCGAATACCGCGCTCGCAGAGGATGACATCGTAGTTGCCGCCGCTGAGAATGTACTCGCTAGCCAGCAGAAGCTCCTCAATGGTAGCGGCATGGCCGCGCTTGAGCAGGATGGGCTTGCGGACCTGGCCGAGTTCGCGGAGCAGGTTGAAGTTCTGCATGTTCCGCGCGCCCACCTGGAAGAGATCCACGAGCGAATACATGGGCTCAATCTGGGAGATCTCCATGACTTCGCTGACGACGAGAAGACCGTTGGCATCAGCAGCTTCCCGCATGAGCTCGAGACCGGGAATACCGAGGCCCTGAAAGGCGTAAGGTGAGGAGCGGGGCTTGAAAGCTCCGCCGCGCAGGAATTTGCCGCCGGAGAGCCGGATGCGGCGCGCGGTTTCAAAGATCTGTTCCTTGTTCTCGATGGAACAGGGTCCGGCCATGACGACGACCTGCTCGCCGCCGATTTTCACTCCGTTGCGGAATTCGACGACGGTGCCTTCCGGGCGAAAGCCGCGGCCGGCAAGCTTGTAGGGTGAGCTGATGCGATGGACGTGCTCAACGCCCGGCATGTTTTCAAACTGCGTGAGATCCACAGAGGCCGTTGGGCCCACGCCGGCGAGGATGGTTTGCGTCTGGCCGGTGGTGCGGTGAACGCCCACGCCGGCTTCGGTCATGACCTCTATGACATTGTCGATCTGCTCTTCAGTTGCGGATTCCTGCATTGCTACGATCATTGCTTATTCCCTGTCTCAGGCGCCGGTGCGCCGGTGTCGAGCCCAGAATCGTGTTGTGCCTGGGCATGTCTTTCCGATGCCAGCTCGTTCCGCTGAAGGGCGCGCATAACGTCGACGATGCGTTCATAGATATGCGTCAGCTCGATGTCCGGCAGCGGCCCTTCATTGTGTGAGCGCACATTCTGAAAGACCACTTTCTCGCGCGCCGGTTCATACACCGGCAGTGAGGTGGCGGCCTTCAGATGGCCAACGAGAATGGCCGCCTTGGCGCGTTCATTGAGCAGAGCTACCAGTTGTTGATCCAGTTCATCGATGCGTTTCCGCAGTTCTTCGAGCGTCATGCTTTGTCCTCAATAAGCGCCTGTGCGCGATTGCCTCGCACATGGGCGCGGAACGGAGTTGCAGTAAAACTTCTTCAGCGAGCGTTTGATTGTTTACCGGGTCAGCGCCGCTTCAGGCTGGCGCAGACCCTTGATAAATCGGGCAACAGCGCCGGGCGCATCTTCGGGGGCTGACCGCTCGATCAGCTCCACAATCGCGCTGCCAATAACCGCTGCATCGGCAAACTCTGCTACCTGCGCCACATGCGTGGCGTTCGAGATGCCAAATCCCACGGCCACCGGCAGCGTGCTCCATCGACGAATGCGGGTAACCAGTGTTAGAGCGTCCGTTGTAAGGTTCTGTTGCTTGCCGGTGATGCCCGTGCGGGAGATGGCGTAGATGAAACCCTTGCTATGCTCGGCGATAGCTTCGAGGCGGTCGTCCGGACTGGTGGGCGCGGCGAGAAAAATGGGCGCAAGCGAGACGCGATCGAGTTCAGCGAGCAGGTTCGACGTAGCGTCGGAGGCTTCTTCCACAATGATGTCCGTGACCAGAACGCCATCGGCTCCGGCGGCTTTGGCGTCGTCAGCAAATCGAGTAAGGCCATAGCGCAGGATGGGATTGAGGTAGGAGAAGAGGACGAGGCCAGCCTGCGGACGGGCCGCGCGAATCTCTTTAGCGAGAGCGAGGACGTCTGCCAGCGATGTGCCATGCGCAAGCGCACGCTCACTGGCGCGCTGAATCACGGGACCATCGGCGAGAGGATCGCTGAAGGGAACGCCCAGCTCAATGACGTCCGCACCGGCGTCAATAGCTTCAAGAGCGATGGCGCGGGTGGCGTCTAACGAGGGGTCGCCTGCGGTGAGGTAAATTACGAGACCCGGCTTCGATTGGAAGTGAATCGGCATCGGTTGAACTATGCGCTCTCCAGAGACAGTTCTTCGGCAATAATGCCCATGTCCTTGTCGCCGCGTCCGGAGAGGTTCACTACCAGTATGTCACGCGGAGTGAGTGTGGGAGCCAGCACCAGAGCCTCAGCTACGGCATGCGCGGATTCAAGCGCGGGCAGGATGCCTTCCGTGCGGGAAAGCCTGACCAGGGCCTCCAGGGCTTCCGCGTCCGTGCGCGAGGTGTACTCGGCGCGTTTGGTGTCATGGAGCATAGCGTGTTCCGGGCCGATGGAGGCGTAATCAAGACCGGCGGAGACGGAGTGCGTCAGCGCAATCTGGCCGTTATCATCCTGCAGCACGTACGAGTAGGTTCCCTGCAATACTCCGGGAGCGCCACCGGAAAAACGTGCAGCGTGTTCGCCCAATGCACCGCCGCGTCCACCTGCTTCTACACCGATGAGGCGAACGTCGCGGTCTGCAATGAACTCATAGAATGCGCCAATGGCATTGGAGCCTCCGCCTACACAGGCGATGACGGCAGTAGGCAGGCGGCCTTCGCGCTCGAGTATCTGTTCTTTCATCTCGCGGCTGATACAGCGATGGAAGTCGCGGACCATGGTGGGATAGGGGTGCGCGCCGAGCGCCGAGCCAAGAAGATAGTGCGTGGTGCGGACGTTGGTAACCCAGTCGCGCATAGCCTCACTGATGGCGTCTTTGAGGGTGCGCGAGCCGGAAGAGACACCGCGAACCTCGGCACCGAGAAGCCTCATGCGCAGCACATTCAGATGCTGGCGCTCCATGTCTACCTCGCCCATGTAGATGATGCACTCAAGGCCAAGGTGCGCGCACACTGAGGCTGTTGCGACGCCGTGTTGCCCTGCGCCTGTTTCCGCAATGATGCGCCGCTTGCCCATGCGCTTGGCCAGCAGGCCCTGGGCCAGCGAGTTGTTGATCTTGTGCGCCCCGGTGTGGAGCAGGTCTTCGCGCTTGAGGTAGATTTTTGCGCCGCCTAGTTGCTCGGTAAGCCGCTTGCAAAAGTAGAGCGGCGTGGGCCGGCCGGCAAAGTCGCGGAGCAGGCCTGCAAGCTCGGACTGGAATGCGGCATCGGCTTTGGCCTCTTCGTAGGCCTTCTCCAGTTCCAGCAATGCGGCCATGAGCGTCTCGGGCACGTATCGGCCGCCGTAGATGCCGAAGCGGCCGGCCCGCGACTCGGACGGGACTGCGGGGAGAACGATAGACGCCATGACGGATGCCTCCTTGAGGTGCGGCGCGCAAGGGATGAAGCTTTAGTGTACTGCGATGGAGGCGGGCGGGGTTTCAGACCTGTTCAGAGCTGTTTGTATGCCCGGCGAGAATTGGCAATGAAGGCACGGACTTTATCGGGATCCTTGCGACCCGGCGCGGCTTCCACACCGCTGACCACATCCACTCCCCACGGGCGAAGGGTGGCGATGGCTTCAGCGACGTTGGCCGGATTGAGGCCTCCCGCGGCGACTAACTTCGTATTGGCGCTGGGCCCGAAAAGAGTTTTGCTGGCTGCGGCCCAATCGAAAGGGATGCCGGTGCCCCCTACCGCAGTGGCTGTGCGGGAATCCACCAGAATGGCGTCCGTGTTGGGATCGGAGGCAAAGCCCGAGGCCTGTTCCGCGGCTTGCGGACCGAAGTGAACCACGCGCAGCACGCGAAGTGCGGAGCCGAATTCCTCTCTTAGTGCTGGAACAACGTTTGCACTCATGCCGGAGTGAAGCTGGACGCCGGTGAGGGAACACGAACGGATTGCGCCGGAGATTTCGTCAGCAGATACATCGACGAAGACACCGATTTTTTCGAGCGCAGGCGGGAGTTGCGGAGTAATCTGCGCTACCTGATCTACGGTGACGTGGCGCGGACTGGGTGCAAAGACGAAACCAACTGCGTCGGCTCCGGCATTGGCAGCCAGCAGCGCGTCTTCCAGCGAAGTGTTGCCGCAGATTTTGATCCAGAGGCTCATCGGCTGCCCTTACTTTGCGTATTTCATGTTGATTCACGTCCCGGAGCGAAATCAGAGTCCTCACCAACATTAGGCATCGAGGCCAATACCTCAGAAGGTGAGAGCTTTTCCGGATTGAGCAGTTGAGCGAGGGCTATACCGGGATCGGGCTGGCGCATGAGGCTTTCGCCAATGAGGAAGGCATCGAAGCCGCCAGCGCGAAGGCGCGCTATGTCTTCCAATCTGGCGATGCCGCTTTCTGCCACGCGCACCGTAGATGCGGGGATACGTGAGATGAGGTCGAGCGAGGTTTCCAGACGCACCGTGAAGGTTTTCAGGTCGCGATTGTTGACGCCAATGGCGTCAGCTCCGTTTTCTCCAAGCGATTGAATCACGCGATCAAGTTCTTCTGCAGTGTGGACTTCGACCAGAACATCGAGGGCGAAATCGTGGGCTGTTGCCGTGAATCTCTTCAGTTCGGAATCCGTAAGCGCGGCGGCAATCAGCAGGATGGCGTCGGCGCAGTGCGCGCGTGCTTCCACGATCTGGTACTCGTCCACGGTGAAGTCCTTGCGGAGGCAGGGAAGCGGGACGGTCTCAGAGGCAATTTCGAGATTGCGGAGGCTGCCCTGAAAGTATGGCTCGTCAGTCAGTACGGAGAGCGCAGCGGCACCGCCATGGAGATATTGGCGGGCGATGCGGGCAACATCAAAATCAGGCTGAATGAGACCGCGGGAAGGGGAAGCCTTCTTGATTTCTGCGATGACGGCTGGCCTTTCCAGGGCGCCGCGGCGCAAGGCGGCGGCCCAGCCGCGGGGAGTATGCAGAGCGATGCGGCGTTCGAGCTCGGCGACAGGCACGCGTTCCCTGGCAGCGGCTACGGTGGCGCGTGTCGTGGCGAGAATGGAGTCCAGTTGCGTCATCAGCTTCTGGAATTTGATTTTAAAGCTTTGCGGCAGAAGGCAGCGCTCATCCGCCTGCGTTCTCGGCTGCGCAGCCGAGGGATTCGAGGATCTCGCGGGCCTCGCGAAGCTCCGGCAGGTCGCGTCCTTCCTGGAACCAGTCGTCGAGTGGCTGAAGCAGGCCAATGGCTTCCGTGATGCGACCCTGGGTGCGAATATGTTTGGCGAGTGAGATGGCTGCACGCAACTCCAGCATGCGGGCCTGCTGTGCGCGGGCTATCTCGATGGCGCGGTAGAGGCTGGTTTCGCCGGAGGAGCCAGCGCCCTGGGCAATGAGGATTTCACCTCTGAGGCGATGCAGCTCCGGCTCATGCACATGCTCCCGGAAGTTGGTGACGTGTGCCATGCCGCGAGAGAGTGCCGCAAGAGCTTCCCCGGGTCGGTTGGCGCGGAGCTGGGCTTCTGCGAGCATGATCTGCCACTGCGTAGACATCAGTTCCGAGCCGGTCAGGCGGTAGCTCTCGAATCCCGCCTTCATTTCTGCTATGCCGGCGTCGGGGTTTTCCGTCATCGCCTGAACCCAGCCGCGATAGATGCGCCCCTGCGCAACCCACAACAGAAAACCTCCATCATTGGCCAGCTGCCAGAGGGTTTCCGCGGATTGTCGAACTGTAGCGTAGTCTCTGCGTGCGAATTGGATCATCATGGCACACGCAAGCGCGTAGACGGTGCATGCGGGCAGGTTGAGCGTCTCGATCACGGCCCATGCATTTTTCCGCGCCTGCTCCGCCTGTTCCGGGTAGCCCATGAACCACTGGCTCATCATCAGGAAGTTGCCGCATGCAAACGTGAGTGGAAGCTGAAAGGCCGCAGCCAGCTCGCGGTCCCGCTCGGGCACGTAGAGGGCGAGAGCTTTTTTAGCATGCTCGCGGGCAGTCGCAAAATCGCCCAGAAAGTAATGGGAGTAACCGATTGCCTGCCGGCCCACGATCTCGAGCCCCGGGTCTCCTGTTGGCAGAGCAACCTGAAGCACCTGCTTCGCAGCTTCCAGTGAGGGGGCAATGGTGCCATGGAGGAGATAGACAGTCCACAGTCCCCACAGTGCGCCGATAAGGCCAGGAACGTTGCCCAGCTTTTCGCACAGGTCGCGCGCGCGCAGGCAGGCGGCCTCAGCTTCGCGTGAACCCCAGCCAATGGTAGACATGAGCGCGGTAGAGAGCGCCAGCTGTGCTTCCATCTCGGACTTGAGGCGGTTGGGGTCATCCTCGGGAAGTGTTTCAAGCAGAGAGATTGCCTTCTGCAAATAAGCACTGCACTCGCGAAGCGCGGAGCGCTGCTGCTGCTGGTATCCGGCTTTTATCCAGCCCGCGATGGCTTCCTGAACACTGCCCGCGCCTTCATGATGGCGGGCCAGCAGTTCCGGCTTCGTTTCCGCCATATCCGGAAAGCGATTAGTGAGTGCTTCGGCAATCTTGCTGTGAAACTCCTGCCGCGTGGTGCGCAGCAATGAGCCGTAGGCGGCATCCTGAATCAGCGCGTGGCGAAAGGTGTAAGTGGAGCCGGGAGGCACGCCGTTTTCGAGCACGATTTCGAGCTCGACGAGATGGATGAGCGCGGCTGCAAGGGATTCCGCGGATTTACCGAGAACGGTCTGGAGAAGCTCAAAGCTGGATTCTCGGCCAATGGTGGCGGCGAGCTGCGCGACGACGCGATCGACGCCGAGGCGATCGATGCGGCCCATGAGAGAGTCCTGCACGGTGTTGGGAATCAAGCCGGGTGGGAGCGGTCCGTCCAGCTCGTAGCGGTCGTTTAATTCGCGCAGAATACCGGCGTCAATGATGGTGCGTGTAACCGCCTCCACAAAGAGAGGGATGCCACCAGTGCGCGCAACCAGCTCTTCGACAAGAGCGAGCGGCAGAGATTTGAATCCGGCGACGCGCGCGACAAGGGCACGGGTTTCTTCGGGTGGAAGGGTTGCAACCGAAAGAGTGCGGCAGTGGGGGGTATCGAGCCATGGAGCGGAGAACTCGGGCCGGGCTGTGACCACCATGAGCATGGGCAGCGCGGGTTGGCGCTCTATAACTGCGGCCAGGAGATCGAGGCTGGAGGGATCGGCCCAATGCAGGTCTTCAATCAACAGCAGCACAGGCACGCCGCCGAGAGAGTGCAGCAGGAGATCCGCAACGACGCCAATCATCCACTGCATACGTTTTGCAGGGGGCAGATCGATCTCAGGATATCGGCCGAGAGTGGGAACCGAAAGCAGATCTGCCAGCGCCAGCGTGGCCTGTTCGAGTGGGACTCCGCGGCCGGCGGCAAATTGCTCGAGGAGGTCGAGCCGGATGGCCGGGGACATGGTCTCTTCAATACCCACCCGGCGCTCGATCATCTCGATGATCGGATAGAACGGGCTGTTCATCTGGTACTGCGAGCATTGCGCCTGGAAGACCTCGTGGAGAGTGCCGGAGGTCATCTGCGCAGCGGCTTCCAGGAGGCGCGATTTGCCGATGCCGGCTTCTCCGCGGAGCAGGACGGTGCGACCGTGTCCAGCAGAGCTTTCGGTCCACGCCTCGCGAATGGCATCGAGCTCCCGCTCGCGGCCAACGAAGGGAGTAAGGCCGCGCGCGCTGGTCATGGCAAGGAACCTGCTGGTAGCGCCGCTCTTGCCGATCACGCGATAGATTTGCATCGCACGCGAAAGGCCTTTCAGTGTTCGGGAGCCCAGGTCTTCGAGCGCAAACTGGCCGGCGAGAAGTTTACGCGTAACGTCACTGATGATGATGGTTTCAGGCTGAGCTTCTGACTGCAGGCGCGCAGCGATGTTCGGAGCCTCACCCAGAGCAAGCTGCTCGCGGCGCACGCCCTGGCCTACATCTCCAACCACTACAAGGCCGGTGTGAATGCCGATGCGCACCTTCGGGCTATGGCCCCCGACAGAGACGGTGGAGAGGCGGCGCAGGATTTCGATGCCGGAGTTGACGGCGCGGGTGGCGTCGTCTTCATGCGCAGCGGGATAACCGAAATAGGCGAGAACACCATCGCCAAGGTACTGGGCAAGATGGCCCTCGTAGCGCCGGATGACGTCGGCGCAGATGGACTGGTAAGCTGCCAGCAACTCACGCAGATCTTCGGGATCGAGAGTTTCAGAAAGCGTGGTGGAACCGGCGAGATCGGCAAAGAAAACGGTAAGCTGACGGCGCTCCGCAGTAGGGGCCTGTGCTGCCACGAGCGAGCGATTGCACCCTCCGCAAACGGTGGCGCTCTGCGCATTGCGATAGGAGCAATGCGGGCACGCAACTCCCACAGGAGTACCGCATTCCGAGCAGAACTTGACGCGCGGCGCATTCTCCGTACCGCAATTAGGGCACTGCATGTGTTGGCTCCGTGAGCACCGGAATAGATGGAACCGTTTCGGTGTCAACACTATAACATCTATCGCATTGCGGAGCAGTAGCGCCAACGGCGGCGATTGCGGGGTTACTTATTGAAAGAAAACAGCGGCGGATAGGGCAGGCTGAGCCGCCACGGCGCCAGCAGTTCGTAGGACCCGATCACGGAAGAATCGATGCCCGGTGACCAGCCGGTTGCGGGATAGCGACCGCCGCCGTAGCCGGGAATATACTCAACGTCGACTTCGAGGCTGGTTTCAAGCGGGCGTACGGTTGCAGTGGTCCAGTCCTTGTCAAAGTCGGAGAGGATGAAGAACGGCCCCATCGCTATCGGCAGCATGGAGATCATGGGTTGGCTCAGCATCTGCCGCACGGGCTCGAAGTTCTTCACATCCTGGATGGGGCGATGCTCACCCTTGGGTTTCTTCCATGCGAGCGAGGTAATGCGCTGGCCGGTGAAGCTGGTCACGGTATAGCTTTCTGCTGTTACCAGCACAGAAGCCATTTCTTTCGGAAATCCCCAGAAGGCAATCCCGCCAATCGTAGCCCAGAAATTGTCGAGATAGAGTTTGGGCATGAAGTAGTAGGGGCCGGGACGGCCGGGCGTGATGGAGCCGCTGGAGATCAGCGTGAAGGGAACACCGATGCTGTGCTCGCGATAGGTCATGTTAGGCAGCAGTGTGGGGATGGACATCTGCGCGCGGAACATGTCATGGAAGAAAAGGATGACCGGATGCGTTCCGGGAGGAGTCACCTCTTGTTCGGCAAGGTCCATGCCGGCAGGAAGAAAATTGCGTACGCGATCGACGGGCAGTGCGAGCGTGACCCCGCGCATCGTTCCAAAGCCATTCAGGTTGATGGCAGCAAAAGGATTGGATGAGGTCATTTTTTGGCCTTCCTTGTGGGTTTCCTGCCGCGCGGGGCGGGGTTTGCCGGCTTGCGCTTTATGAGCGTCTGCGGTGCAATTTCTTTTCCGTAGTACCAGTCTTTGTCCCAGGAGAGTGAGAGCGGCAGCAGTTGATCGGCGCCTGGTACGGTATCGCGGCGAATGCAGAAGTCGGGCTTCTGATAGGCGCGGGAAAGCTTGTTCAGGAGTGCTTCGTACTGCGCATCGCAGTAGATGCGGGCCAGCGCAGCCAGCTCCTGAAACTTGCCTATGTGGTGCAGAGCCCATGCGCTGACGTCCTCGGCCTTTGCCTTCTCCGGCGGTGCGGGGAAAACGGCCAGCATCTCCGCCATCCGCTGTTGCGCAGCGTAGACATGCGTGTCGAGATTGTTGCTTTCCGAGGGCTCGCCCTGGATGTGCAGATTACTGATGTCTTCAAGCTCCTGGCGGAGAGACTTGCCGAGTCTGGCCAGCTCTGCAGGATTGATGAGACCCCCGCCGAAGACTTCCTTTGCCTGATTCAATCCCGCAGGCGTAAGAATTTCGCTCGATGAGAGCAGGCTGAAGGATGTCTCCATCGACATGCGCCGGCTACGGAACTCGAATTGAGAGGAAATGATTTCGACGATCGTGCGAGCCCACTTTCCTGAAGCCGTAAGATCCTTCCATGCAAAGTCGTGGGCGTTCTTGTTCATGACCAGCGTAAGTAGCTCCGTTACGAATACCTCGTCCAGCGACAAAGAACTGGCTACGGAGCCGGGAGCATGCGCGAGGCTATTGTTGATCCTTGCGCAGAGAATGGCTTCGGTAAAGGCTGAAGTCGCTCCGTCGACAGGCCGCGCGCTGTATGCGTTGAGAAGCTTCTGGCGACCCGTACGCCAGCGCGCATTGGGGTCGGCGTTACCCCACTCGCGGGAAAGTATGGACTCGATGACGGTCTGCGGATCAATGAGCGATACGGCTTTGCGCGCATCTGCCTTCGCGATGCCGTTGTTCTGGCCGTCTCTGCGGCGCTGCGCCGCCTGGAACATGATGTCGCTCATTCGGCAAGGATCGATCTGATCCTGCAACATCTCAGCCTTCCAGTCAGCGGTGATTTTTGGAGCGCCGGGCTCTTCGCTCAGCATGGTGTGGAAGGCGACGTCAGGATCGATGGCCCAGTCGTCGTCGCCCGCGCGGAAGGCCAGGCGCTCGGCCAGCGGCTCGTGGAGCGTGCCGCGCAGAAAGAACGGGCGCACCGCCTGGGCTGTGCTGACCACCCCGTTGACGCCCTCAGGCTGTTGGTTGACGACGAGCCCAAGCTGGCCGGCGATATCAAGGCTCGGGTATTCGTGAATACGAATCACGAGCGTATCTTCGATCTCGCGCAGATCGTCCAGCTGCTTGATCTGCCGAGGCACGCGGACCAGCGACTGGTAGCAGGCTTTGGATGGATCACGCGCGTCGCGGAACTGCTTGAGCGAGTACGCCGTAAAGGGAGCCTGATTTCCAAGCAGCTCCAGCGCCAGCGCGCGGGCGATCTTCAGGTCGTCGGACTGTTCGGCCTTGGCAGCCTTCTTCGCCCGAAGCTCTGAGCGGAGGGTGGTCGACCAGCTCCAGGGAGCGTCCGGCGCTTCGCCCAGGCCTGCGCACGGCGCCCCCTGCAGCACTTCAATGACAGGCAGAATGACTGCCTTCTGGCCTGTGCCAATGGCCGGCCACACTTCGGTCTCGAGGCTGAGCAGTGTTTGCGGCGGGTTATTGCCCAGGTCCACGGTGTCACTGAGCCACTCGCTTGAGGGGCGCTCAAAGTTGGCTACCACCGCCTCGAATCCCTGCACCTCAAACCGCGCGATAGCGGCAATGCAGTTGTCCACAAAACTGAAAGCGGGCACCAGGCCAACGCCTATGGTCGTCCATTCACCGGCCTCGTTTGCGCGCTCGAACTGCACGGGAATCATGAACGAGAGCTGATAGTTGGTCCAATCCCCCACATTGTTTGTTGTGGAGGTGATGGTGCCAAAGCTTGAAATCATCAGGTACACGTAAGCCAGGTCCTCGACCTCAGGAAGTTCCTGGTCTATGGCCTTTGACTCGCGGCTCCAGAGGCTGAAGCGAATGTGCTCTTCCTTGTTTTTGTCGTTCTGGTGCACGATGCGATCATCGAACGGCTTGTTGATATAGCCCTCCAGAAACTCCGCCAGCTTCTTGCGTTTGGCCAGCAGCGGCAGCACGCGCACAATGGTATCCGCGAAATCAAAAGGCCCGGCGATGTCATCGACAGCCGTGGCGACAGTCTGATTGAACTCCGGCGCATTGGCGGCACACTGCGCCGGCTGCGGATCAAAGGGTGCGCCGGTATTGTCACGCCACACGCCGTCAGAGGTGCGCCAGGCAAGGTTGTCACCCTGGTCGTACTTGATGTCGACATCCAGCCAGAAGGGAAGCACCGGCTTCATTTCGTTCACGACGCAGCCTTCACTCTGCCACTGACGCTGGACTTCCAGTCCAAGGGTCCGGACCAGTGGGAGGGAAGCGTATTCGTAGAGGCGCACCGTGTGCCCACCGCTCAGGTCACCCAGAAGACTGTAGTTCTCGCCAAGCAGTCCGGCGCCGTTGAAAGACTTGGTCTCCATGCGGCCGTTGGTCAGGGACTGGTAGCAGAACTCAGTAGGTCTTTCCGAGCGGCGGAATTGCTTGAGGTTGATGGAATTCTGCACGAAGCCGTTGCCGCTGGGCGCAAGCCAGGGCGCCATGCGCGAGATCATCGCCTGAATTGTGCCCGGATCGGAGAAGGGATTGATCGACGAGATGCGCATCGATTGCGCCAGCCACAGCGCGTCGCGGCCAAAACCGGCAGCCGCTTCGGCAAGGTGTGTCGCCATCTCCCAGGGCATGGTCGGACTCGAAGATACAAAAGGCATCTGGAAATTGGAGATGGTGCCGCGCTCAACCTCGAGGAACGGGCGTGTTTCAATCTCCGTGCCAGAGTAGGTTTCCGGAAAAACAGACGTGTCGACACGCGCCAGCGTAACAACAGCGGTGGCATTCTTGATCCATGCGTCGGGAGTGGATACGACGCGGGCCAGCACTTTGGGGAATCCGAAGACGGTGCGGCCCAGCGGAACGGAAAACTCATCATTGACAAAGACGTAGGGCGTGATGACGGCCCAGTCGTGAAAGACCCATTTGCCGTTGACGAACTTGTACCACTCGAGCGGCACCATGAAGAAGACTTCCGTCTGCGCGAACCAGCCGATGCGGGCTACGGCCTCCGTGACCTGGCCGTAATCGAGAAGCATCACGTAGACATACGGCATGGGCACGCGAAAATATCCGGCCTGTGGCGGGACGAAATTCATGTAGCCGTCGACTAAGCGCTGCAGCGTACCCAGGTGGGCGCGCAAAGGGAAGACACGGGCCGACATGCCGTTGAAGACAAAAGGCGGCTGGATGGGCAGCGGGTTGTTGGACAAAGGCGGCAGTGCTTTGGTGAACTCGTCGGCTGTCTTGTGTCTTCTTGCCATTGCAGCTCTCCTCGCTTACAAACTGGGGATTGCTAATTTCTCTCGATGACCCATGCCGGCAGGGCCGCGAGGAATTGTTTATCGCGGGAGTCCGGAAGATTTCCGTATAGCTGGCTGAATTCGTACTGCGCAGCGCCGGCAAGGCCGTGAGCCACTTGTCGCGCGTAGTCGATGGAGCCATGCGCGTTCATGCTGTCGAGCACCCAGCGCACGTCCTTGTCCGAGCGTTCTTCGCGTGGCTGACCGAGCAGCGCGCAGAGTCTGGTGCGATCTTTCTTGTTCTGGCGCTCCAGCAGGTGGATCAGCATAAGCGTGCGCTTTCCCTCGCGGATGTCGCCGGCAAGCTCCTTGCCGTAGGCCTTCTCATCGCCTTCAAGGTTCAGCAAGTCATCCTGAATCTGAAACGCCGAGCCGAGAAAGAAGCCGAAGCGGATGCAGCGGTCGAGATCGATGCGGCCCTGGGTGCCGATGAGCGCGCCAACCCGGGTGGGATGAATGGTCGCGAGCCAGCAGGTCTTCTTCAGCACCATGAGCAGATAGTCGGCTTCGCAGACGTCGATTTTGTTGTCACGACGCCAGCCGAGCTCGAAGGCCTGGCCTTCAGCGGACTCGCGCGCCATGCGCTCTGTCTCCTCGAAGATGCGCAGCGAGATCTCCGAGCCAAGTATGCCGCGGTTGTCGAGCAGCGGACGCAGGGCGAGCAGGGAGAGCATGTCACCGACATTGATGGCGATGGGTACGCCTTCGGCGACATGCATGGCGGGTTTGCCGCGCCGCTGCTCGCTCTCGTCTTCCACGTCATCATGGATGAGCATGGCGTTGTGCATCATTTCAATGGAGACCGCGGTGCGGAGTGCAAGCTCCATGGGCGTGCCGAAGGCGCGGGCGGTGGCGATGCAGAGGCTGGGCCGGAAGGAACGGCCGCCGCGTTTGGGATAGTCGGCCACAAGGTCGTAGAGATAGCGGCGCGGCTCCGCACTGGGGAGATATTGAAACAGTAACGCGCGCGTTCTGCTTCCATACTCCTCCAGGACTGACGAGACCAGGCTTTCTTGCTCTCTTACCGCCATGCCGTCTACCTTTCAGCGCTGCTTCAATCAGGAAACGACCACCGTCAGCTCGCCTGCGATAGCGTCGCCTGCCTTTTTGCGAATGTTGCCGCGATAGCGGCCCGCGGGTTGACCGGAAGGAATTTTGAGCGCGATGCGCACCGAGCCATAGGAGCGGCTGATGACGGCCGATTCAATGGCAGGCGCAGAAGATCCGTCCGCGCGCAAGGGGTCTGCGGTCAGCGCGTCCGTGTCGGAGCCCGGCAGCAGATTGGCGGTCACTTCGACGGGGCTGCTGGACGCCACTTGCACGGTAACGGCAGATGCCTGGGCTGTGGCCGCAGCAAACGGGACGAACGGATTGAATCCGGGCTGTGCCATGCCGGGGATAAATGCAGACCAGGCCTGGCTCCAAGCGCGCATGGCAGCCATCCATTGCTCTCCAAGCGCACCCATGGGGTTTGCTGCGTTGAACCCCGGGCCGGGCTCGAACCCGCCGGGGGTGCTGCTCTTGTAGTCGCTCATAGGACCTCGCCTGTTGGGATCGTTGAAAATCGTGCGCGCCGCGTCCTGTCCACGGCGCATGTAATCGTCAATCACGGTGTAGGCCGTGCGCACACCATTCTCCAGAACCCCGCATACAGCAGCCCCCGCCGCGGTCAAAGGGTCCTGGCGTGCATTGGGTGGCGCATTGCGCGGCTGCTGCGCAAAGGAGTTGCGTATCGGGCCGCTCTGCGTCGGCTGTGGGCGTGTCATGCGTTGGGAAGTGGCGCTCATCAGTCTACCTTAGGGGTGATCATAGCCAACGATTTCGTGAAGACCGGGTGTTCCGGAGATGGCATGCGCGGCCAGTAGGCCAGACATCACCGCGGATTCGATACAGCCTGAGTCAAGGCCCGATGCAGTCCAATCGCCGGCAACGGTAAAGTTGTCGAGAGTCCTGTCGAGCGGAGAGATGCGATAAGCAATGCTGCCCGGCAGCGATTGCACATAACGGTCCGTCGGGTTCACATTTGCCGTCCAGAACTGCGTGTCGAAGCGCTTTGCGCCTGTGCGGGGAGCCTTTCCGCCCTCTGCGGCCAGAACCTCCCAGCGAAATTTATCCTTGTGCAGCGCATGCGGCCAGAGCTCACCTACGCCGGACTCGAGAAACCGGACAGCATTGTCGCGCACTACTTTACTTTGCTCACGGTAAAAGGCTTCCGAGATAGTTACCGGATTAGACGCAGTGTCTGGCAGGGCGCTACAGAAATAGGCAATGGACCGCACCGGCGCTTTCCAGTTTTCTTCAGGAATAAGATGGCTCATTTCCGCCCATGTATCGAAGGGCTCAATAAAACCGGAGAGATTCGGCGGCGGATGCAGCCAGCCGAGATCAGCGGTGCTCTCGCGCATCCATAACTGAAAGGCCTGGGTAGGAACCGTGCGTACGCGTTCTACCATCTCGCGCCACCGCGGCTCACGCTCCAGCAGTTCGCTGGCAACATCGGGAAGAGAAGCGACGCTGACGCCGAGGATGACGAAATCAAAGTCCTGTGTGACACGAAGCTTCTTGACGCCGGCGCGGCGCAACTCCCACGAGCCCTCGAAGGCGCGGCCTTCACGCTGGAGCGCAGGGCCGTCTACGAGCTGCGCGTAATCGGGCTGAGAAGGCCAGCTCGGGACATGATTCACATCAATGAGTGGCTGATACTCGCCCTCACCGGCAATCTCCGCCTGTACGTCGAATTCAAGCGAGCGCACGTGCGGCGTGTCCTTCGAGCGCTTTGGCGAAAGACCTACGTTGCGCAGCCGGTGAAAGAACTCAAAGCGTACGCCGCGGTGTTTGAGAACCTGATAGAGCGGCGCAAAGACGATATCGCCCATGCCCGCGCTCATGCGCCAGAAGAGCGCGCCGCGATAGGTGAAGAACATGCGCATGGCGCCACGTAGAGCTACCCCTGCGGCCAGGCGCGGACGCGTTACGTCGCCGTCTTCAAAGGCAAAGACCAGATCGTAAATGCCGCGCATGAAGCCTGAATCGAGCGACTGGTCGGATGCGCCGTTCATGCGAAGCCACTCGCGCCAATCGTAGTCGTTGATGGCATCGAAGCCGCGAGCATCGAATGCGAGACCGGCGCGAATAGAGCCGCGCACAATGGCGAGGATCAGGTCGATGACTTGCCAGACGCGGCGCACTCCGCGATCGCGCTCGACAAGCGAGGCCAGCCTGCGCCGAACCGAGACCGAGAGCATTTCGAGCAGTTGAGTGATGGGCGAGCCGGCCGCAGAGAAAAATTGCGGGAAGAAGAGATCCGCAGCCTCGCGAAGCAGATTGGCGGCTTCTAGTAGCGCGGCCATGGTAGCCAGCTGTCCGTAGCGCAGAAGCGCATCGATCGCGGAGGTGAGAGCCTCTGCTCCGGGGCGCGAAGCACCTTCGGCAGCTTTTCCGGATACGGCTGCATTCGCCGCAGGCTCCATTGCCGATGCGGAGCGCAGGAGCTCTGCAACCAGCATCACCGACTGACGCAGGTATGCCGTTACCGTCAGCGGATCGCCGGTTGCGGGGTCGCCGGGGTCGCCCTTGCCAGGCGGAAAATGCGCCGCCCAGAAGGACCATCCATCCGGATCGCGGTCAGCGATGGCGACGTGAGGCGAGGGCGTGAAGGCGTCCTTCCAGGAAGTGAAGCGGCAGTTGGGGAAGACTTGATTGCGCTCTTCATAGCACTCGCGCATGATGCGAAAGGCATTCTCATAGAAGCCGAGCCAGAGATGCAGGCCATGCTCTTCAATGCGCAACGCCGTTCCGCGCCCCGATGCGCCTTTTCCGCCAAGACGCCAGCCCATCTGGTAGACGGTGACTTCGTAGCGCCCCTCGTGTTTGGGACTGGAGAGTTCGAATGCGGCCGTGAGCGCAGCGCATCCGCCACCAACAACGGCGACGCGAATGGGCCGCCCTGCGGGCGGCATCAGTGGCTATCCTTTGCAGTCCAGGAGGCCGGGCGCGCAAGGTTTTCAGGCAGCCTGGTGTCGCTATCCCCAAAGGCCTGCAGGAGCTGGCTTTGAGTCAAGCCGCGAGCCGTGCTCAGATCCGCGCCGCGAAGATCCGCGTGGCGGAGAAAGCACCAGTGCCAGGCTGGCATCTCGAAGATCCGCGCAGGAAAGATCGGCGGAAAAGAGATCGGCGCGATCGAATGTGGCAGATCGAAGATTGGTGCGGCGCAGATTGCTTTTGCGCAGTATGGCGTCGTCCAGCCGCGCATTTTCAAGATTGGCGTGCTCAAGGTCCGAGTTGAGCAGAAAAGCACAGTGAAGATCTGCGTCGGCCAGCTGCGCGCCGGGCAAAGATGCGCCGTTCAGCATGACGCCGTCGGGACTTTGCCTGCGCAATGCATTCCAGTCAGCCGCACCGGAGGCGAGCACATTGAGCAGATACTTTCCGCAAACCACGCTATCCTCATTGTTCCGCAGTGAGTAGGGGAGTTGAACGGAACGTTCCCCGATTATGCTGAATTCATTCCGTGCCGTCAAACATCCTGCATATCAGTTCGGTGGATCGAGATGCAGCGGGGACAATCCCAGCCGGGTGATGAGCTTGTTGAAGTGTGGATTTTCGCGCAGAGAATCGTAGCGAGGATCGATATTCACCCAGACCAATTGTCGGTTGCGCTTTTCGAATGCTTCTTCCAGGTGGCGAATCGCGGCATCCTGTTCGCCAAGCCCGGCGTAGATCAGAGCGGAATGAAGAGGAGAAACCCACTCGCTCTGAGCCCGGCGCTGCAGCTCCTGCAGAATCAGGTGAGCCAGATCGCGCTGCCCCATGCGCGCATGACAGTAGCCCAGCTCTGCATGGGATGCAGGGATGTTTCCCATGATGGCAGCCGCGCTTTGAAAATTGCGCAAAGCCTCATCGGCTTCACCCAGCTCGAGTAGTACTCGCCCCAGCGACCAGTGTGCGTGCCCGAAGGCCGCGCAGGAATCCAGCGTCGCGCGTAACGTCTCAGCGGCTTCGCCAAAGCGGCGCATCCGGTAAAAACAGCCGCCGATGGCAGTGCTGACAATCGGCGAGAGAGGGTCAAGGGTCCGTGCCTGCTGCAAATGGCTCAGGGCTTCTTCCAGGCGTCCCAGCGGAGTTAGGTAATCCAGCCCATAGTGGAAGTGAACGGAGGCGAGTCCTTCGCCGGAAGCCAGGGCACGTGCGAAGGTATCACCCGCTGCGCTCCAGTTCCAGTCCCAGCCGGCGTGAACAATGGCGAGATTGCAAAGTGCGGCCACGGAATCCGGCTGCAGCTTGAGCGCGGCTGCCAGCGTGGACTTGACCGCGGGCAGGGACTGAGCAGCGGGAACAAGCCCGTACCAATCCAGCCGCATGTTGGATTCCGCAATGCCGATCAGAGCTGGAGCAAAGGTAGGATCCGCGACTGCCGAACGGCGAAACAGATCGAGCGACTGATGAAAATCCTTCGGAGTTTCGCGATTAAATGCGAATCGCCCCTGAAGGTAAAGATCGTAGGCCTCGGATGCCGGCGTTTTCTGCGCGGAACCCACACCAGGAAAGCGTGCGCCAAGCTGCTGGCGCAGCTTCTCAAGAACGGCTGCGGTCAACTCATCCTGAAGCGCGAAAAGATCTCGAACCTCCGCATCGAATCGCTGCGACCAGAGCTGAAATCCATCCTCAGTCTGGCTTAGCTGGATTGTCAGGCGCAGGCGATCGCCAGAGCGGCGCAGGCTGCCATGCACCAGCAGGTCAGCTCCCAGCCTGCGTCCACTTTCGCGCACATCCGGGGTGGTGCCTTTGCACTGGAACGATGAGCTGCGCGAGACCACGCGGAGACCGTCAATCTGTGTGAGCCCGTTGATAAGCTCCTCAGCCAGGCCGTCGCAGATGTAGTCGTTCTCAGGATCGGGGCTGATGTTAATGAGCGGCAGCACAGCAATGGCTGGAGTGGCAGGCTGCTCGATCGATATCGCGGGCGAGGCAAGCTTCGCCGCTGCAGAATGCAGATCGGCAAGCATCTCGCGAATCGTCTGGTAGCGATCCTTAGGGTGTTTTGCCAGTGCGCGGCGCAGCACCTGGTCGAGCGCAGCGGCTGCGGGCTTGATCTCGCGCAGTAGGTCGGGATCGACGGTTTGCACGGCATGCAGCAGTGCAAGATCATTTACGCCCTTGAACGGCAGCCTCCCTGTGACCATTTGGTAGAGAATTACGCCGAAGGAGAAAATGTCGGCGCGTTGATCGGCGGCTTCGCCGCGCGCCTGCTCCGGCGCCATGTATCCGATCGTTCCCACGGCGCGGCCGCCAAAGATGCTCTCCGCTTGTGTCTCCGCGTTGGGCGTGGCAAGCGAGGAGAGGGTGGCCAGCCCGAAGTCGAGAACCTTGATCTGGCCGTCTGTCTTGATGAGAATGTTCGTCGGTTTCAGGTCGCGATGAATAACGCCTGCAGAGTGCGCAACAGCGATAGCATCCCCGATGGCAGATGCAAGAGAGAGGGCGCGATCGAGCGCAAAGCCGTCCTCCGGAATCAGGCCCTGCAGCGGCGAGCCATCAATCAGTTCCATCACGATGCAGGTCATCTCGCGCTCGAAGAGAATGTCGTGAATGGTAACGATGCCGGGATGATTCAGCAGTGAGGTGAGCTGAGCTTCCCGCATGAAGGCCGGCTCCAGCAGCGGGTTCGATGACCGTGCGCGGATCACTTTAATGGCGACATTGCGCCCCAGGCGCGTGTCATGCGCGCGATAGACAACGCCCATGCCGCCGGCCCCGATGCGGAATTCGATTTGAAAAGGGCCAATGCGAGTTCCAGGTTCGAGTGGCGAGAAGTCGAGAGCTCTGTTCTCGACTTTGCCTCGGGCCTGAACCAGTCGAGTGGTCTCTTCTCCATCCGATGGTGGAGTAAGAAACTCCGGAACGGGGCCGGTAAGCTGCTCGTCATCGTTTTCCGTCTGCAGGGCTTTCAGCAGCGCTTCCAGCTCGGCCCGCATGTCGGTGTCATCGCCGCAGTTCGCACGCAGGTAGGAGGCGCGCTCGCTTTCGGGCTGCTTGATAGCGCCGGCGAGAATCCCCGCGATCTGACTGTGGCGTTCCGTAGTCATTTTTACCAGCATAAAGCCGTTGTATATAAAGCGGTTGTAAAGTGCGCGAAGTGGTAAGACTGGAGGAACATAACAGATGGCCGTGGGGCGCGGCACTGGTGGGCCCGGAGGGATTCGAACCCCCAACCAAGGGATTATGAGTCCCCTGCTCTAACCGTTGAGCTACAGGCCCGGCTTATAAGCATTGTATTGTGCCATGCCGTGTAGATTGAAGGCACCGGAGGAATAGATGGTCACGAAGGAGTTTATGGATGCCGCGGCGCAGATGGCGGGGCTGCCGATTCCGGCTGAATATGCGGAAGGCGTGCGGGCAAATCTGGAGCGGATGCAGGAAATGGCGAGGCCGTTGATGGAGCTTGCAATTCCCGACGAACTGGAATCAGCCGCCGTGTTCCATCCAGGAGCCTTGGAGCCATGAGATACGAAGAGATTCTGGCGCTGGACGCAGTTGCCATTGCCGAAGCAGTGCGCGGCAGAAAGTTCAGCGCGCGTGAGGCGGTGGAAGCATCCCTTGCTGCGATAACGGCGCGAGACGGCAAACTGAATTGCTTTACGAAAGTGCTGGAAGCAGAAGCCCTGGCCGAAGCCGATGCTGTGGACCGTCGCGTGTCTGCGGGCGAGGACGCCGGGCCTCTGGCCGGAGTTCCCTTCGCGGCAAAAAATCTCTTCGATATTGCGGGAGTGACGACACTGGCGGGATCGAAGATTCTGGCCGGCAATCCGCCTGCGCAGCAGGATGCTACAGCGGTGGCGCGGCTCCGTGCAGCCGGTGCCGTGCTGGTAGGCGCGACGAACATGGATGAGTTCGCCTATGGTTTCGTGACGGAGAATGCGCATCACGGCGTAACGCGGAATCCGCATGACACCGAGCGCGTGGCGGGCGGCTCGTCAGGCGGATCGGCGGCAGCGGTAGCGGCGCGTATGGTTCCCCTGGCGTTGGGGTCGGATACGAACGGCTCCATCCGGGTTCCCGCAGCATTTTGCGGAGTGTATGGGCTAAAGCCGACCTACGGGCGTGTGTCGCGGGCCGGAGCGTTTCCCTTTGTGGCGAGCCTGGATCACGTTGGGCCATTTGCGAAATCTACAAGAGACCTGGCAGCAGTGTTTGACGTATTGCAGGGGCCGGATGAGCGGGATCCTGTATCTTCCCGGCGGCCGGGGGAGCCGGTTTCAGGCGCGCTGAAGCACGGCGCAAAGGGGCTTCGGGTCGGTCTTCTCGGCGGATATTTCGCAAAGGGCGGCTCGCCGGAAGTTTTTGCGGCAGTGGAGCGTGTAACAAAGACGGTTGGCGCCAGCGAAGTCGTCGAGATCGATGGAGTGGAGCTGGCGCGCACAGCGGCGTTTCTGATTACGGCAGCCGAAGGCGGAAACCTGCATCTGGATCGGCTGCGGACCAGGCCGGGAGACTTTGATCCAGCCGTAGTGGAGCGGCTGATGGCCGGAGCGCTCGTCCCGTCTGCCTGGTATGTGCAGGCACAGCGGTATAGAAGAATTTTCCAACAGCGGATGCGGAAGGTTTTTGAGCGGTTCGATATCCTGCTGGCCCCGGCGACACCTTGCCCCGCCATCAAAATTGGTCAGAAGACAATCGCATTTGGAGGGCAGGAGATTCCCGCGCGCGCAAACCTGGGAATGTACACGCAGCCGATCTCGTTTCTAGGCCTGCCCGTGGTGACGGTTCCGGTAATCGATCCGGGCAAGCTTCCACTGGGAGTACAGCTGATCGGCGCGCCATACTCTGAGGCAGCGCTCTTGCAAGTGGCGGGGACCATTCTTTAACCCGGTCCCACGCCACTCAGGGCCTATGCAGCCTTAAATATGGCAGCTAGCCAGCCCGCGCTTCTCCAGATACTTCTGGTGGTAATCCTCAGCTTTCCAGAAGGTCTCCGCCTCAACCACCTGCGTGACAATCTTCTTCGGAGCAAACGCACCGGCAGCAGTCAGCTCTTCAATCTTCGCCTTAGCCTCGGCCTCCTGCTCCGGCGAGTGAACGAAAATTGCAGAACGATACTGCGTTCCCCAGTCCGGCCCCTGCCGATTCATCGTAGTCGGATCATGAAGCGCGAAAAAGGCATCCAGAAGCTTCCCATAACTCACCTTTTCCGGATCGAAATCGATCTCCACAACCTCAACATGCGTAGGCTGCCCGCGATTCGGCTGTGAGTCCTGCCCGCAAACATCTTTATAGCTGGGATTCTCCTGGCTTCCGCCCTCGTATCCCACAGCCGTGGCAGTCACGCCCGGAATCGCCGCAAACGCAGCCTCTACGCCCCAGAAACATCCCGCTCCAAAAGTAGCTTTTTGTGTGTCCATGTTTGATTAGATGTCCCTTCCGCGGCCACGGTTCGTGCCCGGCCGCTTACCGCCAGATTTAGGGCCCGATTTGAACCCCGGCTTCGAGCCTGATTTAAATCCAGGCTTACCCCCTGGCCTACCGCCGGCCTTCGGCCCGCTGGATTTGAATCCCGGCTTGCCAAACGATTTTCCAGCCGGCCTGCCACCCGGTTTGAAGCCGCTCTTGAAGCCGGAACCTTCGCCCGATTCTCCCGCAGACCTGCCGCCCGGCTTGAATCCCGACCGGGGACCGTCTGATCTGCCTGCGGGCCTGCCCGTCGGCCTGCTACCAAAAGTTTTCCCGCCCGAGCCTTCGCGCCTCTCGCCGAAGCCGCCGCGACGTTCCCCGCCGCGCTCGCCTCCGCCTTCACGGCGAGGCCCGCTTCCTGTGCGGCCAGCACCAAAGCCACCCGGTCTGTCGCCAGTTCGTTCGCCACTCCGTCCACCCGGCCGGAACGACGCCCCTCCACGCTCACCCGACGGACGCTCCCGGAAGCTGCGCTCCCCGGTGCCCCGTCCCTCAGCACTGCGCGGTCCTTCACTGCGAGGCCCTCCACTCCGAGGTCCAAAGCTGCGCCCGCCACTTCCACGACTCTCTCCGCGGTCCTGATAGCGGCCCGGTGCCCGCCCCTCAGGCTTGCGCTCCGGTCGATCCCCGTATGGCTGACGCGCGGGCCGATCCCCATAAGGCCGGCGCTCCGGCCGATCGGAACTCCGCTCCGCGCCCCGGTCGAATCCGCCTGTACGCCCTGCGGGTCCATCCGCCGGTTCAATCCGAAAATTAGGCTTGCGCTCAAAAGGCCGCTTCTCTACCCGGTTCTCGCCAGCCTGCTCCCGCGTCCGGCCAAATGTTTCGCCACGCGGCGGTCCACCCTCACGCCGTGGACCTCCGCTGCGCGGAGTAAACGGACGATCCTCCCGGCCCTCAGCCCTGCGGAACGGCTTGTCACCCGGCCCGGCGCCACGCCGCGCATCCGGACGCGAATCAGGCCTGCCCTGGCCAAAAGCCGGCCTGCCTTCCGTTCTGGGTCCAAAACTCCGTCCTGGTCCCTTGTCCCGCGGTCCTTGTCCCTCGCTCCTGCCCTGGAAGCGGAAATTCTTCCCATAAGGCCGCTTCAGGCGCTCTTTCGCCGCCTCATGATCCACACTCCGCCCCGCTTCTTTCGGCAGCAGAACGCTGAAATCAATCTTGCGCGATTTGAACTTACCCTTTGCCGCCAGATGAAGCAGGCCGACCTCGTCGCTGTTCAGCTCGCGCATGGTGCCTGCATCAATATCCAGTACCAGCGGCCCATACGCCACGCGGCGAATCTTCTCCACGCGATGCCCAACCTCTTCAAACATCTTGCGCAGCTCGCGATTGCGCCCTTCAATCAGCACAATCTCGTACCAGGGATTCTCCCCCGCCCGCACCAGCCGTATCCGCGCCGGAGCCGTGCGAACCCGTCCCTCGCTCGGCTTGCCCTTGGCAATCGTCAGCCCCTTACGCAGCCGCTCAATCGCCTCTTCGCTCGGCGAGCCCGACACCTTCACCAGGTAAGTCTTCTCCACGCCGCTCGCAGCCCGCGTCAGCTGATTCGCCAGCGGACCGTCATTGGTCACCAGCAGCAAACCTTCGCTCTGATAATCCAGCCTGCCCACGGGATAAAGCCGCTCACTCTGCCGCTCAAAAAACTGCATCACCGTCGGGCGGCCTTCGGGATCGCTCACCGTAGTCACAAAACCGCGCGGCTTGTTCAGCACAAAGTAGCGCAGCCGCTCAGAACCCTGCAGCAGCTTGCCATCCACGCGGATATGATCCCGCGTCGGGTCCGCCTTATGTCCGGGAGTCGTAATGACCTGCCCGTTCACCTGTACCTTGCCCTCGGCAATCAGCTCCTCGGCATGCCGCCGGCTCGCAACGCCCGCATGAGCCAGAATCTTTTGCAGCCGCTCTTCATGGCGCGGCGCAGCCTCTTTCTCCTCGGCAATTTCCTCAGCAATAGCTTCCGGCGGGTCCACACCCACAAACAACTCCCGCTCGTCCGGAACCCCGTGCTCCTCGCCTTCTTCTTCTTCCTCTAACTCTTCTTCCAGCGCCTCAGGCGTGGGATCGCCGTCATCCTCGTCATCCTCATCGTCCTCATCGGATTCCTCTGAGGACAACTCGTCCATCTCGGCATCCAGCTCGTACCGGAGAACTTCAGGGTCTTCGGTTTCGAAATCGTCAGGAGCCTCAAGCTGCTCGAGCGGCAGTTCCGGCTCTTCAACTGCCTTGGTGGCCTTCTTCGGCTTGGTGCTCGTCGCCTTCGGCGCTGCCTTCTTCGCCACTGCTTTTTTCGGAGCCGCTTTCTTTGCCGGAGCCTTCGCCGCCGTCTTCTTCGCCGGCGCTGCCTTCGTTGACGCGGACTTCTTCGCTGCTGCTTTCTTCACTGCCATCGCTTGTGGCCTCTGTTTCTGCCTGCTGGCTTGTTTCTTCCGGCGTTATCTCTTCCGGATCCGTCTCTTCCAGGCCTGTTATTTCTGATGCGGTTTCAGAGACTGCCGTCTCGGCAGGCTCCATTTCGTCAATCTCAATGGCTGCAATCTTCTCGAACTCTTCCATCGAAGGCAGCTCGGCAAGGTCCTTCAACCCAAAGCGCAGCAAAAACTCCTTGGTCGTTTTGTAAAGAATCGGCCGGCCAATCACCTGCTTGCGCCCGGCAGTGGCAATCAGCTTACGCGCCATCAGGGATCCAAGCACGCCGCCCGATTCTACACCGCGAATCTCGGAAACCTCTGGTGCCGTCACCGGCTGCTTGTAGGCAATCACAGCCAGCGTCTCCAGCGCAGGCAGCGAAAGCTTCAGCGGTGGCTTCAAACTCTTCACAAACATACGCACGGCGTCATGGCATGAGGGTTTTGTCGCCATGCGATAGCCGCCCGCAATCTCGCGAATCTCCACCCCGCGCTCATCCGCGTCATAGCTCGCAATCAGCTCCGCCAGAAGGCCCTTCAGCACGCTCCTAACCTCTTTGTCGCGCGCCTTGGCCTCGCGCTTCGCCTCAGACTCCGCATCCGCAGCAGGCCCATCGACAGCAGCATCCGAGGCTCGCGTCTCCGAGCCGGGCGTTTCTGAGGCTGCCGTCTCGGCAGGCTGCTCGCCCTCTGCGCCGGCCTCAGCCTCGGCGGCAGGCTCCGCCTCAGGCGCAGCTTCCTCCGGCACAACCAGCGGCAGCGTCTCCGCTACCGGCTCCTCGTCGGCCGCAATCGCAGCTTTGTACTCCAGCGCTTCCGCGGCAAACAGCGCGGCCAGCTGCGCGAGCGTAATAGGCTCCTCGGCAGCGTAAATAACAGCTTCCAGCTTGGCTTTCAGGCTCATTCCATCATTTATGTTAAAGGACGCTCCCGCTGCATCCCGGCGCAACTCTCATTCGCGTCACAGATTAGCGGTGCCGCTGCACCAGAATGTCGCTCGAAGTGTAGTGATACACCTTCCCCGGTTCCATGTCGCTCGAACTCGGCGCGTCCGTCCAGTGATTGAAGTAGCGCGTCTTCAGCGTCTCAAAATTGAAGGTAAAGTTGGCTCCAAACGCCCCCGGAATCGCGTTCGTCATGCCGGTAAAGTATGCCGTCACGGTGGCAAACCGCGTTGCCTCTGAAACTACGGCGAAGAGAATCGACAGCAGTCGCTTCTCCATCTTCGCGCCCTTGGTAAACGATGCCAGGCTGCCCAGGTCGATCAGGTCCTGCCGGGTCACTGGTCCCACCGTGCCCAGCTGCGAATAATTCGAGTTCACGCCGCAGGACTCGCCCTGCCCGCCCTCGGCATCGTCGAAGGTATACCAGCGATTCGCACCGTAAAACGAGATCACGTAAATATCCTCCACGCGCACCTGCACGTAGAGATCCACGTTCGTAGGCGTAATCACCTTCGCAACAACCGTCTTGCTCGTGGAAGTCTCAATAAGGTCGCGAAACGTTCCCAGGCTCGTCTGGTACTGGCCCGCATTCAAATTAATCGTGGCTTGCGCGGTGGGGGGCGGCATGGCAAAAGCTTACGCCCGCCTCGCACAACGCGGTCAAGTCAATTTTCGCTGCATCCTGGGCGCTCCCCGCAATACCAGAAGCCGCGCGCGCCGCCGCAAAGGCCGCAGTGTGAGCCAGAAATCCCTTTCCTGCATGCGTTGCAACACGCCGTTGCATTCCATTTGCAAGAATCTTCATTACATCCCGGTATGTATTGTGGTATTTCTCCTATGAATGCCCAGCCGTAATTTTCTCTGCCGTAGGAATCCCGGGGCAGTCTTGTACGCCTTGATGCCATATCTGGTGTGCCTGCTTGCCTTCGTCTGTGCAGCGCTGACCTCAGCGCAAACCACCATTCACGTCCCCGCAGACCAGCCCACCATCCAGGCAGGTATCGACGCCGCCAATAACGGCGACACCGTCCTCGTAGCCCCCGGCACGTACAAGGAAAACATCAATTTCAAAGGCAAGGCCATTACGGTTACCAGCTCCGGCGGAGCTTCCGTCACCACAATCAACGGCGGCAACACCCCAGGAGTCGCCACCGTAGCCTTCGCCAACGGGGAAACAAACACCAGCGTCATTTCCAACTTCACAATCATCGGTGGCGGCGACACAATCTTCACCGGCGCCAGTGACGGCGGCGTCTACGTTAGCGGGGCATCGCCTACCATTCAGGGCAACACCATCACCGCCAACTACTGCCACAACATCGACGTGGAATTCGGATCGGCGACAATCCTCAATAACGTGATATCGGGAGTCCTGCAAAGCACCCAGGGAGTCGGCACGGATGAAAGTTATTGCACCTTTGGTAGCGGAATCAACCTGCAAGGCGACAATTTTTCGGGCCCCTTGGGAAACACTGTCATCGGCAACACCATCGTAAGCAATCTCACTGGATCGGCAATTAATCTATGGGCCGCCAACAACGTGCTCATTATGAACAACACCATCAGCAAGAACTCCTCGCCTAATCCAGGGAGTGCAGTTATCTCGGCCAACAGCATAGGCACTGTCATTGTCCAGAATCTGATCTACGACAACATCTCTTCATGTGGCGGCGCCATCGCCCTCGATGAGGGAGGTGCATCGGCTAGTAATCCAAATGAGCTTATTGCCAATAACACAATGGTGGATAACGTGATGTCCTCGCAGCTGTTCGCCGCCTCGAACTGCATCGACATTGCACAGATATATCCCGGCTCCTATGGATATGGCGAGAGCGGTCCTGGTCAGGTTTTCCTTAACAACATCATCAGCGGCTCCACTTCCTACCCGGCCGTCAACTGCGACTGGAACGACACGCCAAGTGAATCCAGGCAGCCCACCTTCCAGAATGACCTTCTCCGCAATACAGGCGGCGCTTTCTTCGGTTCGTACTGCATAGACGTCTCCAGCAAATACAACAACATCGTCTCCGATGCACAGTTTGTGAATTCCGCCAACGGCGACTATCACCTCAAAAGCAGCTCACCGGCAATCGACGCGGGGCAGAACAGCGTCATCCAGACCTTCCTCACCTTGACCGGCACAACCTGGTCAAAGGACTTCGACGGCAAGCCGCGACGGCAGGGCAACAGCTGCACCATCGACATGGGAGCCTATGAGTCTTCAGGTTCGACCAGCAGTTGCAGCGCTTCGGTAGCGCTTACCATCAGCTCCACACCCAATCCTTCTCTCCTCAACCAAAGCGTCACATTCACCATCAACAGCACGGCGAGCGATAACACACATCCCGGACCCATCACACTGACCGACACCTCGACCAACACCACGCTCGGCTCACTCACGCCAGACACAAGCGGCAATGCAAGTTACGCAACGTCAACATTGACGCCCGGCAATCACACCATCACTGCCACCTATGCGGGCAGTTCGACATATGAAGCCGCCACCGCGAGCCTCGTGCAGGCCGTTGACTACCTGCCCACGGCTCTCCTCTTCACCTCGGCACCAAACCCCTCGGCAACAGGCCAGGCAGTCACCTTTTCCGCCACCGTCGAGACGCAATACGGTACCCCCACAGGCTCGATAACATTCACCGACGGAACAACAACGCTCGCCACCGTGGCTCTCGTCAACGCCTCCGCCACCTGGACCACCTCCACCCTCTCCGCCGGCCAGCACATCATCACCGCCACCTATCCGCCCAACAACACCTGGAACGGAAGCCAGCAATCCATCACCCAGATCGTGAACGGCCTGCCCACCTCCACCACCATCACCGCAGCACCCAATCCCGCCTACGCATTCCAGTCCATAGCCCTCACCGCGCACGTAACCACCACGGCCACTGGCACGCCCACCGGCACAGTCACCTTCTACGACGGCGCCACAACCATTGCCACCGCAAGCCTCGCCACAAACGGCATTGCAACCAGCGCCGTCTCATTCCCCGCCGCATCCGCAACCCCGCACCAGCTCACCGCCATGTACAACGGCGATACATCCTTCAACCCCAGCACCTCGGCAGCCTTCCCTGAAACCATCCAGTTCAATCCGTCCACCACGTTCATCAGCACCATGGTGCCCAACCCGGTCAATTCCATGGGTAACGCCACTCTATCGGCCGTAGTGAGCTCCTCCACCAGCCCCGGCCATATACCCACCGGCACCATCTCCTTCTCCTCCGGAGGCATCCCTCTCGGCAGCGGCACTCTCGCCAACGGCACCGTCTCGGTTCCCATCATTGCGCCCGCTCCCGGCAGCTATCCCGTCATCGCCAGCTACAGCGGTGACACAGCCTTCTTCCCCGGCGCATCCCCGTCGCAGACCCTCATCGTCATTCCGGCCCCTGCCTCGGTCGCGCTCAGCAGCACTGAGAACCCCTCCGTCTTCGGCGATTCCGTCACCTTCACGGCAAGCGTCTCGAACGCCAATCCGCTCACCGGCACCATCACTTTCTTCGATGGCAAAACCAAACTTGGCGCAGCGCAGCTCGGCACGGACGGCACTGCAACATACGCCACCAGCACGCTTGCCGTTGGCACGCATCCCATCACCGCCGTCTACTCCGGCAACGCGGATGTCGCAGGCGCAACCTCGCCCGTGCTCTCTCAGGTCGTGCAGCCCTACGCAGGCGATTTCACCCTGAACGTCACACCCATCAACTCCTCTATCTACACCGGCGATAAAGCGCCAATCAACATCACCGCAACGCCGCTCAACGGATTCGATCTCGATCTGTTGCTGTCCTGCTCCCCGCTCCCGGCAAATACCCTGTGCAATTTTTACCCCGCCCGCATTGAAGCCAATCCGCCGCCGGGCTCCAAATTCTACACGCCCTACGCGTCCGTGCTCTTTTTAGAAACGACCGCACCCAAGCCGTTGACCTCAGCCGCCATCATGAAGCGCTGGACGGGCGGAGCCACTGCGCTCGCCTGTCTCTGCGGAGTTCTTCTCATCCCCCGCCGCATCCGGCGCTCGCTGCAAATCAGGTCCGTTCTTCTGGCGGCAATCCTGATCGGCGCCTTCGCCGCCATCTCCGGCTGCGGTGGCGGCGGTACCCTCACCGGAGGCACCCCGCCGGGGACATATCAAATCACCCTGACCGCGCAAACCTCCAAAAACGGACCGCAGTTGAGCCATTCGGTACTGGTCACCGTGGTGGTGAAATCGCTCTTTTAATGAACAGAGACAGAGGAATGAGAAGAATCCCGAACCAACCCGGAAAAATGCCGTTGCCGCTGAGCCTTTGCCTTGCGCTGTTGGTTTTCGCTGCCTTCGGTGTGCGCCCGCTCCGCGCCCAGGCGGTCTACGCCGGCCACCAGAGCCATGAGGCTTTATGGGCCGGCGGCGAGTGCTCCGTCTTCTCGTCCTCCTTCCCCTATCAGGGCAGCAGCGGCGGCTCCAACCCCATCGAGCCCATCATCGCCAAACCCCATCCCCAATCCTCCTTTCCCGGCTCGGGCATTCAGGGCATCTTCGGCTGCGGCCTGGCCGTGAATTTCCGCCCCACGTTTCACTGGGATGCAGACGCAACCGCGCGCTGGCTCAATGCTCACGGCTATGACGGCACCACCGAGCGCAACCTCCTCATTGGCCCGCGCTACTATATCGTTCGGTATCACGGCATCGAGCCATACGGTAAGTTCCTCGTCGGCGATGGCACCATTCACTACCCGTTCTCCATCGGCACAGACAGTTACTTCACCCTCGCACCCGGCGGCGGCGCCAACTTTCGCTTCTCAGAGCACCTAAACATCTATGCGGATTACGAGTACCAGCTCTGGCTCAACTCTCCCGGCTTTCACAATGCGCCCAATCATCCACTGCACCCCAACGGCATCAACATTGGCGTCGCGTATAGAATCTGGCCAATACACATCAACTAGAAACTGATGGAAATATCGCGGCAACAACAGATCTCCCTGATGCTTCCCCATCCGGGGTGCCAGCCGCTATCCTCCATCCGAGGACACCACTCATGAAGATGCGTCCAGGCGCTCAGACCGGCTTTTTGCTCTGTGGCAAGGAATGGAGTGACGGCGAAGCGCTGGAAGTGCGTTCGCCGTGGGATCAGGGTCTGGTAGGACGCGCCACGCTGGCCACCCGCGCGGACGCACGCCAGGCCGTACAGCACGCCGTCGCCTCCATGCGCCGCACCCGCGCCCTGCCACGCTGGAAGCGCCGCGAAATCCTTGAAGACGTTGCCGCCTCGCTCATCGAGCAGAAAGAGCGCTTCGCCCAGCTCATCGCCGCGGAAGCCGGCAAGCCCATCCGCCTGGCGCGCGCGGAAGTAGACCGCTCCATCCACACCTTCAAAACCGCCTCAGAAGAAGCCACCCGTATGGGCGGCGAGACCATCCCGCTCGACCTCACAGAAGGCAATGAAGGCCGCTGGGGTCTTGTGCAGCGCTTTCCCGTCGGTCCCGTTCTGGCCATTACACCATTTAATTTCCCGCTCAATCTCGTGGCGCACAAGGTAGCTCCCGCGCTCGCCTCCGGCTGCCCGTTCCTCCTCAAGCCCGCCCCGCAAACACCCTTTACCGCGCTCGCCCTCGGCGAAATCATTCTCAAAGCCGGCTGGCCTGAAGAAGCCATCGCCGTTCTGCCGCTCTCCAATGCAGACACAGCCTGGCTCGCCGAAAAAGAGGATCGCATCAAGCTCGTCAGTTTCACCGGCTCGGCAAAGGTCGGCTGGGAACTCAAGGCCCGCTCCAGCCGCAAAAAAGTGCTTCTCGAGCTCGGCGGCAACTCCGCCCTCATCGTGCACAACGACTGGCCCGATCTCGATGAAGCTGCCCAGCGCACCGCAGCCGCAGCCTTCTCCTACGCCGGCCAGTCCTGCATCAGCGTCCAGCGAGTCTACGTGCAGCGCTCCGTCTTCCAGACCTTTCTCTGGAAGGTGGTCGATGCAACCAAGAAGCTCGTCGTCGGCGATCCGCTGGATGAAAAAACCGATGTCGGCCCCCTCGTCCGCCCCTCCGATGCCGAGCGCATCGAAAGCTGGATTCAGGAAGCCGTCGCCGGCGGCGCAAAACTTCTCGAAGGTGGCCAGCGCAACGGCTCCGTCATCACGCCTGCCATTCTCACCGGCGTCAAAGCAGGCCTCAAGCTCCGCGATGAAGAAGCCTTCGGCCCCGTCGTCATCATCGAGCCATACGACGACTTTGAAGACGCGCTCTCAGAGGTAAACCACTCAAAGTACGGCCTGCAGGCGGGCCTTCTCACCCGCGACGCCGTGCGCATCCTCACCGCCTACCGCGAACTCGAGGTCGGCGCGCTCATCGTCGGCGACACGCCCACCTGGCGCCTGGACCCCATGCCCTACGGCGGCGTAAAAGACTCCGGCCTGGGCCGCGAAGGCCTCCGCTTCGCCATAGAAGAGATGACCGAACCAAGAATGTTAGTAATGGCCGGACTGAGCTAAAGGCGCCGATCAAAGCCTGTCATCCCGAGCGAAGCCGAGGGACCTGCGGTTGTTCTCGCATTTGCCTTTCGCTGGCACAACCAAGGTGCGGTGTCCCATGCGGGGTATTGCTGCGCGTGAATCGGCATTCGGTATTGGTTATCCCAGGTCTCCAAAATCGGGAGACCTGGGGCACCCGGCACCCGGCTCCTATCGAGGCTCTGGTTATCCCACCATGCGCGGTAGGGCTGCGCATGGATGGGGCGCAGGCTAAAGCCCCAATCCAAGCCTGTCATCCCGAGCGAAGTCGAGGGACCTGCGGTTGTTCTTGTTGTTGCCTTTTGCCGGCACAACCAAGAGGCGGTGTCCCATGCGCGGTAGGGCTGCGCATGGATGGGCATTCGGTTTTGGATATCCCAGGTCTCCAAAATCGGGAGACCTGGGGCACCCGGTTTTGTGGGGTGCTGGGGAAAGGCAGAAACAAAGACAAGGACAAAAGCGGGTCCTTCCCTCCGGCTGAAAAGCGCCTACGGTCAGGATGACGGGGTTTTGGTTTCGGGGGTCTGAGGCGGGTAGAGGCCGCGGGATATGTTCGGAGTTTAACTTGTTTATTTACTTTAACTTACATATTTCTCGCTGTTTACCAGTTAAATACTGACACATGGTTACCAAATAAATAAAAAAATCTGCACATTGCTTTATAAACCGTTCATTCCTAACTGTTTAGGAGTGATTTTTGGTGTGCACGGATGTGTTCGCCTTTTCTGCGCTTTTTCACTTTACCGATGAAAAGAATACGGCCCGATTCCTGGGCTGGAATCGGGCCTCTTTTGCTTCTGAATATAAGTGTTTCACAAAAGGGGTTAATTAGGTGAAAACTATTTTCAAGATTTTTTTGTCAGGGAAGGACTCGCTTCTGTCTTTAGTCTTTGTTTTCGCCCAAAGCCCTCGCCCCTCTGCAACCCGTAACCTGTCTTGCCCGGTTCCCCTCCGCTATGCTTCACTGGTGGCCGAAACCGAAAGGCTGCTCATGAGCTACATCCTGGCACTCGATCAGGGCACTACCAGTTCTCGCGCCATTCTCTTCAACCACAAGGGCGAAATCGCTGCCTCCTCCCAGCGCGAGTTCCAGCAGTTTTACCCCCAGCCCGGCTGGGTAGAGCATGACCCCGATGAGATTCTCCTGAGCCAGTTTGCCTGCGCCCGCGAAGCCCTCGCCAAGGTGAACGCAAGCGCAAAAGAGATAGCCGCCCTCGGCATCACCAACCAGCGCGAGACCACCATCGTCTGGGACCGCGCCACCGGCACGGCGATTTACCCCGCCATCGTCTGGCAGGACCGCAGAACGGCCGCCTTTTGCAACGAACTCGAAGCCGGCGGCGCTGGAGAGAACGTAGCCAACCGCACCGGCCTCGTAATCGACTCCTACTTCTCCGGCACCAAGGTCAAGTGGATCCTCGACAACGTTCCCGGAGCCCGCGACCGTGCCGCCCGCGGCGAGCTGGCCTTCGGCACGGTAGACACATGGCTCATCTGGCATCTCACCGGCGGTAAGGCGCACGTGACAGATGTCACCAATGCCTCCCGTACGTTGCTTTACAACGTAGTCGAAGGCAAATGGGACGCCGAGTTGCTCAAGCTGCTCAATGTGCCGGAATCGCTGCTTCCAGAAGTCGTCTGGTCCAGCGAAAGGATCGCTGAAACCACCGCCGAAGGCCTCAGCGGCATTCCCATTGCAGGCATCGCAGGCGACCAGCAGGCCGCCCTCTTCGGCCAGATGTGCTGGCAGCCCGGCGAAGCAAAAAACACTTATGGAACAGGCTGCTTTTTGCTCCAGAACATCGGCACAAACTTCGCCCGCTCGAAACACAAGCTGGTCACAACCATCGCCGCCAGCGCGCATAAGCGCCTGGAATACGCCTTTGAGGGCAGCATCTTCATCGGCGGCGCAGTGGTGCAATGGCTCCGCGATAATCTCCGCATCATCGGCTCATCCGCTGAAGTAGAATCGCTCGCCGCAGGCGTTCCGGATGCAGGCGGCGTAGTCTTCGTCCCCGCCTTCGTCGGCCTCGGAGCACCGTACTGGGACCCGCACGCCGGCGGCCTGCTCATCGGCCTGCGCCGCGACACCCGCACCGGCCACATCGCCCGCGCCGCTCTCGAAAGCATCGCCTTCCAGGTATCCGACGTACTCGAATCGGTAAAAAGCGAAACATCCACGCCGCTCAGCGCTCTACGCGTGGACGGCGGCGCAGCCGTCAACGATCTGCTCATGCAGTTCCAGGCCGACCTGCTCGGCGTACCCGTAGTCCGCCCCCATGTAACGGAAACAACAGCCCTCGGCGCAGCCTATCTCGCCGGCCTCGCCGTAGGCTTCTGGGAAAGCCCGGAAGCCCTGCGCGCCGGTCAGCAGAACGACACCCATTTCAAGCCAGCCATGGAACCGGCCGACGCAGCCGCCCGGCGCGCCCAATGGCTCCGCGCAGTCGAGCGCTCCAGAAGCTGGACGGAGTAAGCCGCATGAACCGTACGGAAATGCTCCAGAAGTTACACGGCACGAAGTGCTTTGATATCGCCATCATCGGCGGCGGAGCCACCGGCATGGGCGTAGCCGTCGATGCCGCCGCCCGCGGCCTCTCCGTCGCGCTCGTCGAAGCCTACGACTTCGGCAAAGGCACCAGCTCACGCTCCACCAAGCTCGTTCACGGCGGCGTGCGCTACCTCGAACAGGGCAACGTCCCTCTGGTCATGTCCGCTCTCAAGGAGCGCGGGTTGCTGCGCCAGAACGCACCGCACCTCGTCCGCGATCTCGCCTTTGTAGTACCCAACTACTCCTGGTGGGAAGCGCCTTTTTACGGCATCGGCCTCAAGCTCTACGATCTCCTCGCCGGCAAATACGGCTTTGGCACCTCCAAGCTCCTCTCCCGCGACGAAACCCTGCAGCGCCTGCCGAACCTCGAATCCGAAGGCCTCTCCGGCGGAGTGGTTTACTACGACGGCCAGTTCGACGACGCCCGCCTGCTCATCCATCTCGCCATGACGGCAGCCGAGCACGGCGCAGCCCTCGTCAATTACTGCCCCGCCACCGGCCTCCTCCGCGACTCCGATGGATACGTAAACGGCCTCACCGCCCGCGACACCGAAACAGGCGAAACGCTGACCCTCTCCGCGCGCGTCGTCATCAACGCAACGGGAGTTTTCACAGACTCCATCCGCCGCATGGCCGATCCCCAGGCGGAAGAACTCGTAGTCACCAGCCAGGGAATCCATCTGGTCTTCGACCGCAGCTTTCTCAAGGCGGAAACCGCGCTCATGGTTCCCCGCACCAGCGATGGCCGCGTCCTCTTCGTCATCCCCTGGCACGGCCACGCCGTAGCCGGCACCACCGATACGCCCGTTGACGCCCCTTCGCTCGAACCCCGCCCCCTCGAAGAGGAGATCGAGTTCATCCTCGAAACCGCCGGACGCTACCTCACCCGACAGCCCACCCGGGCCGACGTGCTCTCCGTCTACGTAGGCCTGCGCCCTCTGGTGAAAGGCGACGGTAAAACCTCCGCGCTCTCTCGCGATCACCTCATCCACGTAGACTCCACCGGCTTGCTCACCATTACGGGCGGCAAATGGACCACCTACCGCCACATGGCAGAGGATTGCGTAGATCACGCCATCACGCTCGGCCGGCTTGACGAGCAACCGTGCCCTACAAAAAATCTCCGCATCCACGGCTATATGCAAAACGCAGAGACCCTGGGCGATCTGCAGGTTTACGGCGCTGACGCGGCAGCCATCCAGGCGCTCGCAGCCAGCGATGCAACATTAGCCGAGCCGCTGCATTCCAATCTTCCAATGATCGGCGCTGAAATCGTATGGGCCGCGCGCGAAGAAATGGCGCGTACCGTGGAAGATGCTCTCGCCCGCCGCACCCGCGCACTCTTCCTCAACTCTCGCGCCGCAATCGAGATGGCCCCACGCGCAGCAGAATTATTAGCTCGCGAGCTGAACCGTGACGCTGCATGGATTCAAGAGCAGATACTTGCATTTCGCGCACTGGCAAGCCAATATCAAGTGCAGTAGCAATCAGGAGAGAAACCGATGGCAGCTCAATGCACACACGTTGCAGATCACATCAAGAAGGTCAAACCGCACACCAAGGGCTGCGAAGAGTGCCTCAAGACCGGCGACACATGGGTCCATCTCCGCCTGTGCCTTGAGTGCGGCCACGTAGGCTGCTGCGACTCCTCCAAAAACCGCCACGCCCGCGCCCACTTCCACGCCACGCAGCATCCCATCATCCAGTCCGCCGAGCGCGGCGAAGACTGGCGCTGGTGCTACATCGACGAAGTTTATCTGTGAGGTCACTCGCCACGGCGTGCTAATCCTCGGAGGATATCGAGTCGATTCTTTGGAGCATTCGGCGATAAAAACTCCGGAATGGTATTCGGAGTGCGTCGGGGGCGACGAAGAAATTCCACCGGCCACTCGGCAATACGCACCTCTCTCATGTGGCGATACTCACCGGGCTCAGGCTCGGCAATATATTCAACCTGTCGAATGAGCGCCAGCGGCTCTTCCGCACCTTGAATGCTCTCAGAGCATGCAGCGGCTTCGGCGTATGTAGCAAAAGCAAAGTAGTAATCACTGCCATCTCCATCATTTGGAGTGCCACGCTCGGGATGGCACCAGACCCGGTACTCCAAGACATCATCCCAGACATAGCCGCCTCCAGCCTTTGTCAAAGCTGGGTAAGTTCCTACAAGGTCTACATCGACGGCATCAAGGTATTTATGAATATTCATCGGTTTCATCTTCTCGAAAGTAGAGGGCGTAACTTCGATGAATCAGAAGAACATAGCCTGACTCCCTTTCCTGTTTTAGGGAAAGTCCGTTACTTTAGGCGTCTTGCGCGGCTTGATCGATGTAGGGCCGCCCGCATCATCAATCACGTTCGAAATCTCGCCCAGGTTATCGAGCGCCACCGTGATCATGTCGTGAAACCGCACCCCCGGCGTGCGCGGAACCTCAATCGCGCGCGTCAGCGTCACATTCGGATGCCGAAAGACCGAATACACACCCAGCCCCCACGCCTCATGCGACTTCACATTATCGGCAACTTTGTAAGAAGCCCATCCGTTCACACCCGGCGCCGAAGTAAAACTCGCCTGGTCCGGCGGATCATACGGAATCTCAGACTGATAAAAATAAGTCCGCCCGGCATCGCCCTTCCAGAGCACCTGGAACTGCTGATGATGCTCCACAAACAGCCCATAAGCGGTCACACGATCGCCATTCACCACCAATCCATTCGCACTGGTGTTCTGCGTCCATCCCGCACCCTTGCCATGGTCCGCGCGCCAGATCCAGGTGTGGTCAATCAACGTGTCATTGGCATTCACGCGCAGATTCACTTGCGCCTTGCCCACACCGGCCCCACCCACGCGAAAGAAAACATCGCTCAGCGTAATCGGGTTCTTCGCGTGACTCACCTTCGATCCCGCAGCGCCAACCTCCATCAACATCGGCGATTCCTTTTCACCCGCATCGATCAACAATCCGGCAACAATAACGCCATCTTCATCCGCCACCGTCACCGCCGCCGTTCCATTCACCGGCTTCAACGTGGCAAATCCCAAACCCAGCACAACGGTATTCGCCCGCGTCACGCGCAGCGGTTCTGTCAGTTCATAAATTCCCGGTGTAATCAGCAGGCTCTTTCCCTTGGCCAGCTCCGCATTCATCGTCGCCGCAGAGTCACCGGGCTTCGCAATGAAAAACTTCTCCAGCGGAACCCATTTTCCCGGCGTCTCGCCGCCATGCCACGTAATCCCGCTCGTACTGCTCTGCACAGCAGGCACGCGCACGCCCCACTGCCCGCGATTGTCCACCGCCAGAAACGGCTTCTCCCGCGTCACCGGCGCATGTTCAATCGTTGTAAAAGGAGGCTGCGGCCACTGCCCGGCAGGCGGATGATCAATGCCCACAAACACCATGTTCCAGTTCGAACCCGTCCACGATTTCCATTCCGAATTCCTGGAAATCCATTGCTGCTGCGTCCCCGAATCAACGTTCCCGTCGATCACTGAGTCAGCCATCCATCCACCGCTCGCCCACCCGCGCTGCTGATGCAGCACCAGGTCGCCTACGATATGCATTCGCCGAAAGGGCGCAGCCTGCGAGACAGCCCACTTCATCGTGCCTCCGGTCGGCACAACCGAAAAGCCCTCCACCCCGCGCCAGAAAGTGCACGTCGCATTGTTGTGCGGCAGACTGGCATCCGCATGAACGTTGCCTGTAATCCGCACCGCATCCGGCGTCGCGCCCGTGCCCCTCACCTCCGTATAAAACCCAATCGGAATATCCAGGTGATACTCGCCGGGCAAAAAGATGAACGCATTCCGCTGCGTTCCAAATTCGCTATGCTGCTGCGCCGCATACACCGCGTCAATCTTCTTCTGCATCTCCGCCGCATCGCCCTTCGGAGTGAAGACCGCGACATTCGGCCCAAAATCCGGAAGCTTTTGCGCCATCGCCAGCACACTGCACACACCCAGCACCGCACTCACTACAACACTACGCATCGAAAATCCCCTTGAACCGCGCTCGAAATCAAACCTGCTACATGCAAAATTCGCGCAGAAGAATTGCCCGCCCATCCTATCGGCAATCGCCGCATCCCGGCAACGCGATCCTTTCTTGCACAACTCCAGCACCACGCGTAAAAATGGCCTGCACGCAAATTGACCCGATCATCGAGGCATAAATGACAGCATCCATCTCTCGCAGGGAGTTCGTGAAGATCAGCGCCGCCGCCGCAGTTGCAACAGCGGGCGCATCCCACCTCAGCGCAGCCGAACTCAAGGCCCCTTTGGGCCTGCAGCTTTACTCCGTGCGTGAGCTTCTGCCGAAGGACTTCGACGGCACACTCGCCAAACTCGCCTCCCTCGGATACAAAAACGTAGAGGCCGCCGGCTACTACAACAAGACCGCCGCCGACTGGCGCGCCTCCATGGAGAAAGCGGGCCTGCACTGCACCAGCGCCCACCATGCCCTGCCGCTGCTCAAGCAGCACGAGGACGAGTTCATCGAATTCGCCCACACCGCGGGGCTCACCTATCTCATCTGCTCCTCGCCCATGAAGAAGGATCCGGCCAAGCCGGGCCCGATGACTCTCGATGACTGGCACTGGGTTGCCGATGAGTTCAATCGCATCGGCGCCAAGGTAAAAACCGCCGGCCTCACCTTCGGCTATCACAACCATGTAGAAGTCTTCACTTCCATAGACGGCGTCATGGTCTATAACGAACTGATCAGCCGCACCGATCCAAAACTCGTCGTCTTCGAAATGGACTGCGGCTGGGTCAAGGCCGCCGGCCAGGATCCGCTCACCTGGCTCACCAAAACTCCCGAGCGCTTCCCGCTCCTCCACGTAAAAGACATGGTGAAGGGAGAAAACGGTCAGTCGCACTCAACCGTCATGGGCAAGGGCTACATCGACTACCATCCCATTCTGCGCGCTGCCACCGGCATGAAGCAGTACTTCGTGGAGCAGGAAGAATTCAAGGGCGACATTCTCGACGAACTACGCCAGGACGCCGACTACATGAAGAGCTTCCGCATCTGACAGGGCTTACTGCAACCTGTAACCTGAATACATGAATGTATTCGACGAAAAGCGCGAAGAGCTGGAGCAGCACGAATTCATGATGGGCCGCGAGCGCGGACGCCTGGCCGTGGCCCTCGACCTGCTCACCGACTCGCTCATCCTCGTAGGCCAGCACGGCGTGTACTGCGCTTCCAGCCGCAACCCCTCCAAGCCCGCACTCGATCTGCAGGCCGTACTTGGCGGCATGGAAGGCGCAAAGGAGCTGATCAAATCCGTAATGGAAGAGATCCGCAAAAGCAGGGAAGAGGCGCAGGCAAAGAGCGAATAGTCTTCACCTAACGAGCTTCCAGCCAGGCCTTCTCAAAGCTCGTCACACAGGTAATACCGGCCTTCTTTTTAGAGTCATCCGTCTTCGTCGTATAAAACGGCGTCTCTGATCCCTTGAGATAAGCGCGCATATGTACCTCGGACGAAAAGCTCAGCGTCGTCGAGTAGGACGTAGAACCCTTATCGTCCGTCGATTGCTTGTTCTGCTTCTCCCGATCCGTTTTCTTATCAAAACGGAGAACAATGTCGGCGCTGTCCGCGTCGTCGACCACGGTAAAACGTCCCCAGCGCTTCAGCTGCTCCAGTGCGCCGTCAGAGACTTCGCCACTCTTCGTGTCATTCAGAATGGCAACAGTTTTCCCGGTAAAAACAGCCTTGGGCATCGTCTCCTGTTGCGCCGGCGCTGCAACGGCGGCGAAGAAGGCAAGCGAGAGAAAGAGAGAGCGGAGCAAAGGTTTCATCATGTGTCTCCCTGCGGGTTGATACAGATCGCGTACCAGCATAGCACCGCCACAATCCGCAGAAGCCAGGATCCAATAGCTAAAAGCCGCCTTTCCCTGTATCCTAAAGAAAGCGCGCCCGTAGCTCAGCTGGATAGAGCGAATGCCTCCGGAGCATTAGGTCGGGAGTTCGAATCTCTCCGGGCGCACCATCCTTCTACAAATCCCGTCAAAAAATAAAAGAATGAAATTTCATCTACCTTTTTCCGCGAACGAAATTCTCTGGGCGCTCACCTTTGCCGGCTACCTCGTGCTGCTTGTGGTGCTCATGGGCCGCGACCGCGTGCGCCGCTTTCCCTGGTTTACTGCCAGCTCGGTCCTGATCGCCTTCCGCCTGCTCACAGCCAAGATGCTCTACGGCCGCCTCGCACAGATCCCCATGGCGGAGCTGTTCATCGGCCTTGCTCTGCTTGCCTCGCTGGTAAACGTGGGCATGCTGCTGGAGCTGGCGCGCAAAGGCTTCGCCGGCATCCAGCGCGGCGCATGGATTGCAGGCGCCATCACCCTCATGATCCTCGGTGCGGTGGTGTTGTTCTTCTGGGGTGATTGGCCAACATGGCAAAACCTCACTGCAGGCGGCGGCCTCATTGCGAATCTCCAGGTGCTGCAACTCATCGCGCTGAAGGCGAGCCTGCTCCTGGATGTAGAAACCGTTCTCCTCGGCCTGGTCATGATTCTTTTCGGCTCGCGTTTCCATGCCGGCTGGAAGACCCACGTCCAGCGAATCATGATTGGCCTCTCCACAGTCTCACTCTCGCAGCTGGTCGCGGAAGCCATCGCACAGATCATCGGCAAGACCGCTCATCCAAAAACAATGGAAGAAGCGCAGCGCCTGCTCAGCCTGCGCGATCGCATCTTCTACGCCAACAGCGCCGGGCTCGTTCTGGCGCTCATCTGGTGGATATGGGCTCTCTGGAAGAACGAACCCGCAGATGCCGAGCCGATCACAGCAACTCCAGTTCTGCTGTCACCGGAACCGGAAACTACCATTTCTCAACCGGAATAGTCCTACAATCGTATCTATGAAGCGGCTCTGGCCCACGCTCGCGCTCATTTTGCTGATGCTGGTCACGCTTGTGCCCAGTGAAGCGCTATGCGCCAACGCACACCAGCAGTCCGCACATGCCTGCTGCCGCCACACAAGCCACACACCCGAAGTGAAGACCTGCTGTGCACCACGGCCGGCACAGCAATCCGCAATTCCGCAAGTAAGCCAGCTTCCTTCTGCAGCCACGCTTCTGCATAGCTGCGCTCTGCCTGTGGCATACCAAGTCATTTCGCCATTCGCGCAACTGCATCCGCGAGTCTTGCCGCCGGATGCTGCGCCAACCCCGCCCCTCGTTCTCCGAATCTGATACTCCGCAGACAACACTCGAATTGCACGGTCCTACAGGTCCGTGCATGTGCTCACGTGTTCGCTTCTCCGGAGGATTCCCCTTGCGTTGGTTATGCATCGCTTTAATCGCCGTTTCGTCCGTCTCTCTTCATGCGCAAATGTCCCCTGGCATGCCGATGAATATGCCCCCGGACAAACCCATGGACAAGCCTATGGACAAGCCCATGAATATGCCAATGAACATGGGAGGCCCCGCGAAATCATTCACCGGCAATCTCCTGCGCCGCAACGCATCCGGCACGGATCTCGATCCCGCTTCGTACTCCGCACCCATGGTCATGCGCATGTCCGGCAACTGGATGGAGATGCTGCACGGCCAGTTTTCCATCGTCGAGCAGCAGCAGACAGGCCCGCGCGGCGCAGACAAGCTCTTCAGCGTCAACTGGCTCATGCCCATGGCACAGCGCTCCTTCGAACACGGCCAGCTCACGCTCCGCGGCATGTTCAGCCTGGAGCCCGCCACCGTCAGCGGACGGTATTACCCGGAGCTCTTTCAGCAAGGCGAAACAGCCTTCGGCAAGCCCATCATCGATGGCCAGCACCCGCACAATCTCTTCATGGAGCTCGCCGCCTTGTATGACCTGAAGGCCGGCTCCCACACCGTACTCAGCATCTACGCCGCGCCTGTCGGCGATCCCGCTCTCGGCCCGGAAGCGTATCCGCATCGTGCCTCCATCGGAGCCAATCCTCTGGCGCCGCTCGGCCACCACATGCAGGATTCCACCCACATCGCCTGGGACGTTCTTACCGGCGGTATCGCTATAGGCTCAGGGGAGCGCGGGCTGCGCATGGAAGCCAGCGGCTTTCACGGCCGCGAGCCCGGCGAGAATCGCTGGACCATCTACCAGGGCGCGCTCGATTCCTGGTCAGCGCGGCTCGGCATCGCTCCACACCGCGACTGGACCGCGCAATACTCCATCGGCCATCTCCACTCGCCAGAGGCTCTTCATCCCGGTGAAGACATCCTCCGCCAGACCGCATCCGCCACATGGCATCACACTCTCGGTCAGAACAATCTCAACGCCACCGCCGTCTGGGGCCGCAACCACACCATCGGCACCCCCACCAACGAGAACAGCTATCTCATCGAAGGCGCGCTCAGCCTTCATGCAAAGCAAACCATCTGGATGCGCGTAGAGAACGCCGACCGCACCACGGATCTGCTCGGCGCGGAAGCACCGGAAGAAGAAACTGTAATCGGCCGCGTGCAGGCCTACACCGGTGGATACGCGCATCGCATCTGGCACAACCACTGGAGCGCTGCCGAACTAGGCGCACAAGGCACCGCATACGGCGTCCCGTCCACCCTCTCTAACCTCTACAGCGACCATCCCTTTGGCGTAGCCGCCGTGCTCCACTGGCAGCTCGGCCATTAGCCCTCCACCTTTTGATGGATATGGAGCCGCAACACACGGAATTTATACTTTCCCCCATGTTCAAGGGCATCATTCCAGCCGCATTCGCAGCATCTCTCGGCCTGCTCACAGTCAGCCTCGCCGTCTCGCAGTCTGAGGGCGCACAAGCACCCGCCAAAAGCGGCCAGGAAACCGGCTCCCCGCACCCAATGCAGCTCGACGCCCAGCATCGGCCCATCACCGCCGGCGGTTTCGTGAAAGATGGCCCCATCGTATTGGAAGATGCCTCAGAGAAATCCGGCCTCACCAAGTGGACCCACAAAATGGGCACATCCGCGAAGGATTACATCGTCGAGACGAAAGGCTCCGGCGTAGCTCTTCTCGATTACGACAACGATGGATGGATGGACATCTACATCGTCAACGGTTCCACATTCAAAGCCCTCGACGGCAAGGAGCCCGCGCCGCACGCCGCTCTCTTCCATAACAATCACGATGGCACATTCACTGACGTCGCAGCCCAGGCCGGCGTGACCAATGACCGCTGGGGCTTCGGCGTCGCCATCGCCGATTATGACAACGACGGCTGGCCCGACATCTTCGTCTCCAACTGGGGCGCGAATCGGCTCTACCACAACAACCACAACGGCACATTCACTGATGTTGCCACTAAAGCCGGCGTAGCCCTCAACGATCCCGCCGCCTGGCACTCCGGCGCAACGTGGGGAGACTACGATGGCGACGGCAAGCTTGACCTCTTCGTCGCAGGCTATCTCCATTACGACAAAAACAACATGCCCACCGCCGGCGGCTCAGGCGCGCCGAATGCCTTCTGCACCTTCCGCGGTGAGCAGGTAAGCTGCGGGCCGCGCGGCCTCCCCGGCGAGCGCGACCATCTCTTCCACAACAACGGCGACGGCACATTCACTGACGTAAGCGAGAAAGCCGGCGTTGCCGACAAACCCGGCTACTACGGCCTTGGCGCGGTCTTCGCCGATATCAACAATGACGGCAAGCCAGACATCCTCGTCGGCAACGACTCCACGCCAAACTATCTCTACACAAACAAAGGTGACGGAACCTTCGAAGACGTAAGCTATGCTTCCGGCTTTGCTCTCAACAACGCAGGCCGCGAAGTAGCCTCCATGGGCATCGCCGTCGGCGATTACGAAAACAACGGCATGCTCGATGTCTTCGACACCTCCTTCAGCGACGACTACAAGCCGCTCTATCATAACGAAGGCGATGCCAACCTCACCGACATCAGCTATCACCTCGGCCTCGCCGAAATCTCCGTGCCCTTTCTCGGCTGGGGTGACGCCTTCATCGACTACGACAACGACGGCTGGAAGGACCTGCTCTGGGTCAACGGCCACGTCTACCCGCAGGCCGACAAATACGCCTGGGGAACCACCTGGGCACAGCGCCCCATGCTCTTCCGCAACATCGGCGGCAAGAAGTTTGATCCAGTTCCCGCAGTCGAGGGCTCAGGCCTCGCGCTCGTCATAGCAGGCCGCGGTATGGCCGTAGGCGACCTCTTCAACGACGGCAAGATCGATGCCGTTATCAACGTAATGGACTCGCATCCAGTGTTATTGCGGAACGTAAGCACAGACAAAAACCACTGGATCGAATTCAAGTTAGTAGGCGGTCCCAGGAGCCCAAAAGACGCCGTAGGCGCCACCATCTACGTCACTGCTAACGGCACAAAGCAGCGCGGTGACGTCATCAGCGGCGGCAGCTATCTCTCCAGCAGCGACCCCCGCCCACACTTCGGCCTGGGCACAGCCACCAGCATCGACACCATCGAAGTCCATTGGCCCAGCGGCAAAGTAGAGCACTTCACCGCCCCGGCAATCGACCAGATCGTCACCCTCACGGAAGGCAGCGGAAAATAATCAGCACTTTTGTGAGACGGAGAATTTGCTCTCCGCTCACAAAAGTGTTTCAATCTTGTTATTGAAACAGGGGTGCTCCGCAAATTGCGTGGCTGAGAACATACCCTGGAACCCGATCCGGATAATACCGGCGTGGGAAGTTTCGGCAAGCCTTTCCGGCAAGTTCACCGTTCCTTCTTAGCGGCATCACAGCATGGGCTCTCCTGTTTCGGTAGAAACAAGAGGTGTCTCGTGAGCCCATCCGCTCTCCGGCATACAATTCGCACCGTCGCCCTTGCCGCGCTTGCACTCCGCGTTGCCTCCGCACAAAATCCGCAGCAAACGCCTGCACCACAACAGCAGCAACAAACCATCGCTCCCGTGACCACCACCGTAGAAGTCCACGCGGAAATCAAGGAAACCTACCGCCCTGACTCCATCTCCGTCGGCACACTCACCGGCGCGCCACTGCGCGAAACACCGCTCTCCGCCTTCGTAGTAACCCAGCAGCTTCTCGCCGATCAAAACGCGCGCCTGCTCTCAGACGTAGTGAAGAATGACGCCTCCATCGGCGAGGACTACGCGCCCGTAGGCTACTACGGCGACTACACCATCCGCGGCTATCCCATTGATCTCGCCACCGGCCTTCAAATCAACGGCCTCACCATCGCCGGCGAGCAGGAAGTCCCCCTCGAAAACAAGGAGCGCGTCGAATTCCTCAAAGGCATCGCCGGCGTCGAAAGCGGCGTCACCACGGCAGGCGGCCTCATCAATTTTGTAACCAAGCGCCCCCAGCCCATCCACGCCATCGATCTCGCCACCGATCACCGCGGCAGCGCCTTCGGAGACACCGATCTCGGCTGGCTCTTCGGCGATGCGAAGCAGGTAGGCACACGCTTCAATCTCGCAGGCGAGCGCATCGCCAGCTACGTCAACGGAGCCAACGGCTGGCGCGGCATGGGCGCAGGCGCAGCCGACTGGCACATCACGCCGCTCATGAGCCTCAAGTCCGACTTCGAATATCAGCACAAGGTCGAGCGCTCCGTCTGCGGCTATCAGCTCCTCGGCGGTGACACAGTTCCCGACATCGACAACATCTCGCCTTCCACCATGCTTGGCTATCAACCATGGTCGAAGCCCAACACCTTCGATACATACAACGCCGGCTCGCGGCTCGACTACGACCTCCCGCACAACTGGCACATCTTCGGCGCAGGCAGCTTCAGCCATTCCCTCATCGATGACAACGTCATCTACGCCTACGGCAACAGCGAAACCGCGCCGTATTACTTCTTCGCGCCCGATGGCACCTACGACATCTACGATTACCGCGACCCCGGCGAGCTCCGCATCAACGCAGAAGCAGAAGCCATCCTTGCAGGCAAGCTCCGCACAGGCCCCGTCACCCAAGATCTCGCCATTGGCGGCGAGCTCTTCCGCCGCAGCGTTCAGCAGCCCGGCTACTACACCGTGGACGATCCTTACTCACCCGACGGCATCATCCAGGATGGCGCAGTCTACGCATGGCTTGGCTCTGAGAACATTTACCAGCCCAACCAATCCTTCCCCATCGAATCCCCCGTACAGACCGCCGGCCCGCGCCGCCTCTGGGAAAACAATCATCAGTCCGCGCTCATCCTGCAGGACCGCGTCCATCTCCCCGGCCACATCGATCTCCTGGCCGGCGGTCGCCTCGACTCGCTCCGCGATAACAACTACTCCCTCAACGCCGGCGATCCCATCGACTACCCCACGCCCACCATCACCAGCAAGCTGCTATGGCTTCCCACCTACGCCGCCACATGGACGCCCATCAGCCCGCTCATGCTCTACGGTAACTACAGCGTCATGCTTTCGCTCGGGCCCCAGGCTCCATGGTGGGCAGACAACTCGAACGAGATCCTCAATCCTTACTTCACACGCCAGTCAGAGATCGGCGCAAAATACGAGCTCAACCAGCGCCTGCTGCTCACCACCGCACTCTTCCACATGCGCGCACCGTTCTTCTATCCCAAGCCCATCAGCGATCCTGACAACTTCTGCACCGCAGATCAGATCGACGCAAACGAATACAGCAATCTCTGCTTCGAGTCCGAAGGCCACGAGACCCACAACGGCATTGAATTCAGCGCACAAGGCCGCGCCGCACACTGGCTTCAGCTCACAGTATCCGCAGCCGCCATACACGCCATCTCCAATGACACCGGCACACCCGCCTTCGACAACAAGCAGATCATCAACGCTCCGCGTGTCCGCACAGCCGTCTTCGCAGACCTGCTCATCCCGCACGTCAGCAGTCTCCATCTCATGCCTGGCTGGAACTACACCGCCCGCAAAGAAGCCACACGCGATGACGCCGTCAGCGTGCCCGGTTACAACCTCTTCAACCTCGGCGCACGCTACACTCCCCACGGCGGTCGAAATGGAGAAGAGGGCCATGTTACGCTTCGTCTTTATGCCGACAACATCACAAACAAGCGCTACTGGAAAGACACCGGCGCAAGCCTCGGCGATACTTTCATTCACCTCGGCGCACCCACAACCGTGCAGCTCAGCGCCCACTACACGTTTTAGAAAGCAGCACGAACAAAGATGAGCGCAACCGCACTCACACACGCTCAGGACGGAACGCTGGTCGCGCCGCATTGGCCACCGATCACAGCAGAGGAAGCGCACGGCGTGTTGCGCTTTTACTCGGGCCTTCGAGGCCAGCCACAGGTGCTCACCGTAAGCCCGCGTCCCTTCTCAGCCGCCAGCGTTGTACTCGTCGGCAGCCAGAGCGTCTTCATCAAGCGCCACGCCCGCGCAGTTCGCAATGCAGCCGGCCTTCAGGAAGAACACGCGTTCATGGCACATCTGCGCGCACATGGCGCGGGTGTTCCATCTGTCTTCGTCGACAAACGAGGCACAACCGCAATCGAGATCGACGACTGGACCTACGAAGTACACGATCTGCCGCAAGGCATCGATCTGTATCGAGACGCCATCTCATGGACGCCCTTCTTTCAAGCCTCAAATGCCTCTTCCGCAGGCCAGGCAATGGCCCGCCTGCATCTGGCCGCGCAGGGATACGACGCGCCGCCGCGCACAGGCCGCCCACTCGTCGCCGGCTTCAGTATCTTCGCCGCAAACAATCCGAACGCCGCTCTGGATGCGTTTCTCGCGACCCGGCCAGCGCTTGCGAGCTATGTCTCCAACCACAACTGGATGCGCGAAGCGCTGGACCTGCTCGCACCATTCCACGCGGAGCTGCTCCCACGCCTGCCCGCGCTCAAACCGCTCTGGACACACAACGATCTGCATCCATCCAATCTCTTCTGGTCTGACTCCAGCCCTCAAGCGCGCGTCACCGCCGTCATCGACTTCGGTCTCTCCGACCGCACCACGGCTGTGCATGACATCGCACACGCCATCGAACGCAGCATCATCGAGTGGCTCGCACTCGTACAGCAGCCCGATGCGCCCGATCGCGTAACCGTTCACGAGGACTATCTCTTCGCTCTGCTGGATGGATATGAATCCGTTCGTCCGCTCAGCCGCGCAGAGCGCTCCGCACTCGCACCTATCACCGCGCTATGCCACGCCGAATTCGCACTTTCAGAAGCAGATTATTTTCTCAGCGTGCTGCATTCTGAAGAAGAAGCGCGCTACGCATGCCCCGCATATTTGCTGGATCACGCACGCTGGTGGCGCGGCGCAGGCGCAATCCTGCTCGACAAAATCCGCGCGTGGGCCGAGGAAAAATCCGCATGATCGCTTACCTCCTCGCCAACTGGATCGAGTGGACCGGCTGGACCACAACACTCCTGGGCATTTGGCTCACCACGCGCCGCTCGCTCTGGTGCTGGCCCATCACGCTCATCGCGGATCTTCTCTACCTCGTCGTCTTCTATCAAGCCAAACTCTACTCAGACACACTGCTGCAAGCATGTTTCGTAGTCTTCACACTCTACGGCTGGTGGCACTGGCATCGCGGCGTGCGCCAGGAAGGCGAAGTAAAAATCTCGCCGCTCAAATCCCGCGATGCACTCATCGCCATCGCACTCGGAGCCATCGGTAGCATCGCTCTCTATCTCATCACGCGGCGCATGAACGCAGCTCTGCCCTGGCTCGACGCGCCATTAGCCGCCTACAGTCTTGTCGCAAGCTGGTGGCAGGCGCGCAAGCACATCGCCAACTGGCCGCTCTGGATTGTCATCGACATTCTCTACGTAGGCGAGTACATCTACAAAAATCTGTGGCCCACCGCGCTGCTCTACGCGCTCCTGGTAGCGCTCGCCATCCTCGGTCTGCGCGACTGGCGCCGCGCTCCCATCGAAGCGGCAGCCTAAATCGCCGCCTGCACAACATTCTGTAAGGGCTCGCCCTTGAGATAGCGTTCCAGCTCTGACGCCACAACCTTCAAAGCCTTCTTCATAAACCGCGGGCTCGATCCACCAATATGCGGCGTAATGTAAAGGTTCGGGCACTTCCATAAAGGATGCCCCTCCGGCAGCGGCTCCGGGTCCGTCACATCAAGCGCCGCACGAATCCTGCCCGCATTCAGTGCCTCAACAAGCGCATCCGTCTGCACCACAGGCCCGCGTGCCGCATTCACCAGCAGCGCGCTCTGCTTCATCAGGCTCATCTCATGCGCGCCAATCAATCCCTGCGACTCGGGCGTAGAAGGCAAAATCAAAATCACAATATCCGCATCCGGCAGCAGCTCGCCCAGCTCGCTCACTGGATGCACCAGCGGCTCTCTGCGGGCAGTGCGCGCCACACGCGTCAACTCCACATCAAACGGCGCAAGCATCCGCTCAATATCCTTGCCAATCGAGCCATACCCCACCATCAGCACCTTGCTGCCCGTCAGTTCCTCCTGCATCACCGGCGGATAAATCCCACGTTCCTCAGGATGCAGCTTTTCAAACAACGCAGCCGCCTCCTTCCGCCTCTTCCACTTGCCGGATGCCTGAATATCGCAGTACAGCGGCGTATATTTCAGCACCGCAAAGATAGCCGCCAGCGTCCACTCTGCCGTTGCAATGTTGTGTGCTCCACGCGCATTGCAAATGGTCACATGCGGCCCAACGGTCTCCGGAATCCACTCCGTTCCCGCCATGAGAGAAAGCACCAGCTTCACGCCGCGCAGATGCTTCCATATCTCCTTCGCGCGCGGCGTCAGCGCATCGGGAATCCACACATCCAGATCCACATCATGATCCAACGCCGCATCCAGCGGCACCATCTCCACACCTGCCGGCATCACGCTCAGCAGGCTTGCATCAATGATTGCGGGATACCCGACCCTCACCATAATTCCGCGTAACTCCCCAGTTGCTTAGCGAAGAAATTTCCGCAACGACTCCACGCATGCCTCAATCTCGGCCACGGGAATCGCATATCCGAATCGCAGATGCCCCTCGCCCTGCGCGCCAAACACCGAGCCTGGAATCGTAGCAATATGCGCCTTCTCCAGCAGTATCTGCGCAGCGTTACGGCTGTTCTTGTCAATCTTCTCCGCATTCGGAAAGGCATAGAAAGCCCCCGCAGGAGGCGCGCATTCAAGCCCCACTTCATTCAGCGCATCCACCAGCAGATCACGCCTCTTGCGATACTCCTCACGCGCCGCGGCAATCTTCGCTTCCGGCGTTCTAAGCGCTTCCACCATCGCGTATTGCACAAACGTCGTCACGCCGTTGGTCGAGTAAAGCACAATCTTCTTCAGCGCAGACATGAACGGCTCCTGTGCCACCGCGTATCCGCCGCGCCAGCCCGTCATTCCATACGACTTCGAAAACGTATAGCAGGTGATCGTGCGCTCCATCATCCCCGGCAGTGAAGCAATCGAGAAATGCTCGCCGTCATACACAAGGTCTTCGTAAGCCTCGTCCGCAATCACCACCAGGTCGCGCTCAATCGCAAACGCAGCAACCTCCTCTGCTTCCGCGCGAGTAAACACCAGCCCGCTCGGATTCTGCGGCGTGTTGTAATACACCGCACGCGTCTTATCCGTCGCAAACTGCTCCAGCGTTGCGCGAATCCCATTGCGTCGCGCCGTCACGGATGGCACCAGCAGAGGCCGCGCCTGCGTTCCCAGAATCAAATCGGCAATGGGTGTCCAGTAAGGCGAAAACACCAGGCAGTCGTCACCGGGATCCAGCACACTCTGAAACGCGCCATACAAGGCCTGCGATCCACCCACCGTCGCAATTACTTCTTCTTCGGTCGCATGAATCCGATTCTTATGCTTCAGCTTCTCCACCAGCGCATGACGCAGCGGCGCAATGCCCGAAGAAGGCGCGTAATGCGTCTGGTTCTCCACCAGTGCCCGCACCGCGGCAAACTTGATCTCGTCCGGCGTCTCGAAAAACGGCTCGCCGCCATGCAGGGAATACACCGGCTCACCCGCCGCACGCAGCGCCATCACCTTATTGCGAATCTGCACAATATCCGAGAAGCCCACTTCATCCAACCGGCGCGCAAGCCGAATCCCGCTTTCCTTGGTCGTAGCCATAGTTCCGCCTTCCTATCTATATCGTTGCTTCCAGAATATCTGAGCCATGCGTCACACTGCACAATTCCCGGTGCGCCAACTCACGCCCCATCACACCGCAAGCAATTCCGTATACACCGCCATGCCCACCACGGCGTCCACTCCCAGCGCATCCAGCGCATCCACTTCCTCTTGAGACCGAATCCCGCCCGCAACAATCAGCTGCCTCTCTGTCAACCCGCGCAGCCGCTCCGCCGTTGCCAGGGGAAACCCCTGCAACAGCCCCTCACCATCAACATGCGTATACAAAAACGCCGATGCATACGACTCAAGCGCAGGAATCGCCGCATCCGGTGTCAAGTCCACCTTTGCCTTCCATCCCTTCACAGCAATGCGCCCATTCTTCGTATCAATGCCGGCAACAACGTGCTTCACACCTAGCTTCTCCGCCATCTCCGCGGCAAGCGCAGCATTTACACCGCCCTCTTCAGCAAACAACGCAGACCCAACAATGACGCGCCTCGCACCCGCATCCAGCAATTGCTTCCCACGCTCCGCATTGCGCACACCGCCACCCACCTGGCACGGAAGCCGCTTGCAAATCTGCTCCACCAGGGTCGAATTCTCACCCTGCCGCATCGCCGCATCCAGGTCGATCAACTGCACCAGAGAAAACCGCGAGAACTTCTCAATCCAATACTCAAAATCATCAAACGCAAGCCGCAGCTTCTCGCCCTGCACCAGCTGAACAATCCGTCCGCCCAGCAAATCAATCGAAGGAATCAGCATGGCAGCCTCATCGAAATCCCCGTCCGCGCCAACTCCTCTTTCAGAGACCGCGCGCTCTTCACGCCAAAATGAAAGATGCTCGCAGCCAGTGCCGCATCCGCCTTGCCGCGAGTAAACACATCCGCAAAATGCTCCGGCGTGCCTGCTCCACCAGAGGCAATCACTGGAATCCGAACAGCCTCGCTCACCGCGGCCGTCAGTTCGCAATCAAACCCTGCACGCGTCCCATCAGAATCCATCGAAGTCAGCAAAATCTCACCCGCGCCGCGCTCCTCCGCCTCGCGCGCCCACTCCACCACCTTGCGACCAGCAGGCTTGCGTCCGCCCTGTACGTATACCTGCGCCTCGCGCACAGCATCGGCAGCCTTGGGGATCTCGCCTTGCATCAATCGCCACCACCACAGCCTGCGATCCAAAGCTCCTGCCAATCTCCGTAATCAACTCCGGCTTCGCAAGCGCAGCAGAGTTAATGCTCACCTTATCCGCACCTGCAATAAACACCTGCTCCGCATCCTCCACCGTGCGAATCCCCCCGCCCACTGTGAACGGAACAAACAACTCCCGCGCCGTGCGGGCAACGGTATCCAGCAGCGTCTGCCGGCCCTCATGAGTAGCCGTAATATCCAGCAGCACAATCTCGTCCGCACCCTCGCGAGCATGTCGCGCCGCAAGCTGCGCCGGATCGCCCGCATCCACCAGGTCCACAAACTGCACGCCCTTCACCACACGCCCCGCATGCACGTCGAGGCAAGCGATAATCCGTCGCGTAATCATCGCTTCATCTCCAGAAAATTCCGCAAAATCTTCAACCCCGCCTCGCCCGATTTCTCCGGATGAAACTGCACGCCCATCACGTTGCCCCGTTCCACCGCCGCCGCAAACGGCTCCATATATTCCGTCACCGCCGCAGTATCCGCCGTCACCGGAGCTTTATACGCATGCGTAAAGTAAACAAACTCACCCGGCGCAATTCCTTCCAGCAGCCGCGATCCCGCACGCGGCTCAATCGAGTTCCATCCCACATGGGGCACCTTCTCACTACCATCTGGAAACCGCGCACACGATTCGCTGAAGTGCCCCAAACCCGCATGTCCAGGCGCTTCCGTCGACCCCGCATACAGCCACTGCATCCCCACGCAAATCCCCAGGAACGGCACGCCACGCGCAGTCGCCGCACGCACCGCGCCAGTCATACCCGTCTCATCCAGCCTCTTCGTCGCAGCAAAGTGCCCAACACCCGGCATCACAATCCGCTCCGCACTCTCAATCAACGCAAGATCCGAATCTGTAACCGTAACCTCAGCACCAACATGCCTCAGCGCCTTCAGCACAGAAGTAAGATTGCCAGCTTTGTAGTCAATGACCGTCACACGCATCAAAGAAGTCCTTTAGTCGAAGGCAACATCTCACCCAACTGCTTGTCTCTGCTGCAAGCCACGCGCAGCGCCCGCGCAAACGCCTTGAAGATCGCCTCAATCTTGTGATGATTCGACCTTCCATACATCGTCTTCACATGCACATTCGCCCGCGCCCCACGCGCAAAGCCCTCAAAGAAATCCGTCACCAGCTCACTCTGCAAATCACCCACAAGCCGCGTCTTCACCTTTGCATCCACCACATACGCAGGCCGCCCGCTCAGGTCCACCGCGGCCACAGCAAGCGTCTCATCCATCGGCATCACAAAATATCCAGCGCGCAAAATCCCGCGCTTATCGCCCAGCGCCTTATCAACTGCTTCGCCCAGCGCAATACCAACATCCTCCACCGTGTGGTGCTGGTCTACATCGAGATCGCCATCACATGTCAGGTCAAGATCAAACGCCCCATGCCGGGTAAACAACTCCAGCATGTGATCAAAAAAACGAATCCCCGTCTTCACCTTGTACTGCCCCGATCCCTCAATCACCAGCCGGATCGCAATCTTCGTCTCCGTCGTATTGCGCGCAAACTCCGCTGTCCGCTTCTTCTCGCTCATCGCTTCACTCCGCTCAACTCAATCGTCTCCTTCGCATCTCGAATCGCTTCCACCGCACGCCGCATCTGTTCGCGCGTGCCAACAGTAATGCGCACACATCCATCGCATCCGGGATCGTTCGACCGATCCCGCACCAGCACACCAGCGGCACTCATGCGCCGCACAAACTCTGCATGCTGCGCGCCAATCTCCACCAGCACAAAGTTCGCACGGCTAGGCCAGCGCCGAACTCCCCTCGAATCCAGCGCAGCCTCAAACTCCGCGCGCGCCGCCAGCACCTCAGCCACATAGTTATCGAGATATGCCGTGTCCTTCAGCGCAGCAGGCAGCACAGCCAGCGCCACCTGGTTCACGCTATAGGGCGAAAGCACACGCCGAATCCAGCGCATATTCTCTACACCGCTTGCGAGCAGTCCAATGCGCAACCCCGCCAGCCCATATGCCTTTGAAAACGTGCGCGCCACCACCAGATTCGGCACCACACCCACCAGATCCATCACCGTCTCGCCACAAAAATGAAAGTAAGCTTCATCCACCAGCACAATGGCCTGCGGTGCGCGCTCAGCAATCGCCACAATCTGCTCCCGCGTAGCAACAGACCCCGCCGGACTATTCGGATTCGCAATCGCCACAATCTTCGTGCGCTCTGTAATCGCAGCCATCAGCCGTTCAAACGGAAACGCCAGCGTCTCATCGGCCTGCACCGCCACAATCTTTGCATCGGTAGCCGACGCATACACCTCATACATCGTGTACGTAGGCACCGGCAGCAGCAGCTCATCGCCGCTATCGAGAAACGCCTCAAACAGCACGTGGATCGCCTCATCCACACCATTCGTCAGCGCAACATTTTCAGAATTCAAACCAAGATGCGCTGCAGCCAGAGCCTCCACCGGCGCGCGCTCCGGATACCGCGTCAAACCCTCCGCGGTAACCCGCATCAAAGCCTCGCGCACCGCCGGCGAACACGCCACCGTGTTCTCGTTGAAATCCAACCGCAAGCGATCGCGACTGCCAAGCGGCGGATGATACTCCTTCATCGCCTGCACGCGGAAACGCGCAGAAGGGAACTCAGCCATTCGTCTTCCTCCCGCGTCCTGCGCCTTTCAGCATCTTCGCACCCGCAACAGCCTCCGCATGAGCCGTCAATCCCTCCGCCTCCGCCAGCAGCACAGCCTTCGGCCCCAGCTCGCGAATCGCATCGCTGTCATACTCCTGCACCGTAATCAGCTTCACAAAATCATTCACACTCAAGCCGCCGCGCACCCGCGCCAGCCCACCAGTCGGCAGCGTATGGTTCGGCCCGGAGACATAATCCCCCATCGGCTGCGCACTCCATCGCCCCACAAACACCGATCCCGCGTTCCGCACCCACGCAAGATCGCTCGCATCATCCACGGTCAGATGCTCCGGCGCAATGCGATTCGTCAGCTCACGCGCCTCATCCAACGATCGCGCAACAATCACCACCCATTGCGCTTCAGACGCCTCACGCGCAACAACATTCGTGCGCACCCGCGCCTTCGTCTCTGCAATCACAGCCTCTGCAAGCTTCTCGCGCGTAGTAATAAAAATCGCCAGCGCCTCAGGATCATGCTCTGCCTGCGCCACAAGGTCAGACGCGATCTCGCGCCGCCGTCCCGCGCTCGCTCGTCACCACAATCTCCGTCGGCCCCGCCAGCATATCGATCGCACAATCGAAAGCCATCTCGCGCTTTGCCGCCGTCACATACAAATTGCCCGGCCCCACAATCTTGTCCACCCGCGGAATGTTTTCCGTGCCATAAGCAAGCGCCGCAATCGCATGCGCACCGCCCAGCGCGATAAAACTCCGTGATACCCAGCAGATGCGCCGCGGCCAGCGTCTCCCGCGCAGGCTTGGGTGAAACCGCCACAATTCGCCCCACACCCGCCACCTGCGCAGGAATCGCCGTCATCAGCAGAGTCGATGGCAGCGGATGTCTCCCGCTCGGCACATAACATCCCACCGCATCCAGCGCACGCACAAGCTGCCCCGTAGTCAGCCCCGCAACAGGCGAGCTCTTCCAGGACTCCGGCATCTGCATCCGCGCAAACTCACGAATCTGCGCCGCAGCCGTAGTCAAAGCCGCACACATCTCCGCATCGCAAGCCTCCCACGCCGCACTCATCTCCTCTGCGCCAATGCGAAGCTCATCCACGCTTCCAAGTCCATCGAACTTCTTCGCATACCGCAGCAGTGCAGCATTCCCGCCGCGCCGCACATCGCCCACAATGCGCCGCACCGCGGGCAGCACGCTTTCAAGCGACGTGCCACCCCGTAGTTCTAGTGCAGCAATCACTTCAGCCGCTCTGCCCGATCCGCGTCCTGCTGTCTTCAGCAGTTTCATACCGTCTCTGTCCTCTGCAATACAGACTGTTGTTTGGGGAAAGGTACGGGAGTCGAACCCGTCTATCCGGAGCCACAGTCCGGTGCCTAAGCCGCTCGGCCAACCTCTCCATGCAAACGCTTTTACAGCACAACCTTGTTCAGCGGATACTCCACTATCCCCGTAGCCTGCGCCGCCTTCAATCGCGGAATCACATCCCGCGCCACGCGCTCCTCCAGAATCGTATTCACCGCCACCCACTCCGCATCGTTCAACTGCGAAATCGTCGGCGAATTCAGCGCGGGCAGCACCGCCAGTACAGCATCCAGGTCGGCCTTCTTCACATTCAGCATCAGCCCCACCTGCGACTGCGCATCAATCGCACCGCGCAGCATCAGCGCAATCTGGTCCAATCTTCTCTTTCTTCCACGCATCGCCAATCGCCGCCTTGCTCGCAATCAAATGCGTCTCGCTCTCCATCACCGTGTCGATAATCTTCAGATGGTTCGCCTTCAGCGAGCTTCCCGTCTCCGTCACTTCCACAATGGCATCGGCCAGCATCGGCGGCTTCACTTCCGTCGCTCCCCAGCTGAACTCCACCTTCACATTCACGCCCTTTGTCAGCAAAATACTTCTTGCTCACTTCCACAAGCTCCGTGGCAATAATCTTGCCTTCCAGATCCTCGGCCTTCTCATAGCCGCGAGTTCTCCGGCACCGCCAGCACCCAGCGCACCTTGCGCCGGCTCTGCTTCGCATACGTCAGCGTAGTCACGCTCGTCACATCAGTCCGCTCTCCACCACCCAGTCAATGCCAGTCAAACCCGCATCCAGCACGCCATGATCCACATACCGCGCCATCTCCTGCGCGCGAATCAGCATGCACTCAATCTCGCTGTCATCGATTGTCGGAAAATACGACCGCCCATCCGCATAAATATTCCAGCCCGCGCGTTTGAACAGCGCAATCGTCGCATCCTGCAAACTTCCCTTGGGAATTCCGAGTCTCAATTTATTAGCCACGTGCAGCCTCCGTGTTCTTCACGTCCACTTCGATCGATTGAGTAAAGCAGCTCACCGTGCCCTCGTGGCACACCAGCCCATCGCCTTCCACCTCCACGCGAAACAGCAGCGTGTCGTTATCGCAATCCGTCGAAGCCGAAACAATCCGCAGCCGGTTGCCGCTGGACTCGCCCTTCATCCACAGCTTCTGCCGCGTCCTGCTCCAGAACGTCACAAAGCCCGTTTCCAGCGTCTTCGCATAGCTCTCCGGATTCAGAAAGCCCAGCATCAGCACCTCGCCCGTCTTTGCATCCTGCACAATCCCGGGCGCCAATCCATCCATTTTCTCGAAATCAATCTCAGCCATAATCCCGTCTCACTTGGTTTGAGTTGCGTGAACAAAACAAAAAGCCCGCTGGCGTATCGCCGGCGGGCTTGCTGGTCTTTCTCTAAATCTCTGGCGCGTTACTTCAGGCCATAGCAGTCCGCCGACATGGAGTGTCCATGATGATGGTGATGGCGGTGATGGAGGAAGCTCTGCATCTGCTAACTACCCTAAGGTGCATCCACGATGCATGTCAAATCGTTGAACCAGTTTTGCTCAGTTTTAATGAATCTTCAAACTACTGCGGAGGCGGACCAACCTGTCCCGCGCCCGGTCCCGCACCCGGCCCACCGGGACCGCCGGGCCCACCCTGTCCCATCACAGAAACAGTAGTAGCCACAAACGATCCACTCTTCACCGCGCCCTCCACGCGCACCATATCGCCCACCTGCACATCGGCCAGCGTCACCGGATCGCGCCGCTTGCGGAATGTCGTGTTTTCATCGGCCACAAAGGCATGCGAAGCATGGTCCACATTGCTCTCAATCGTGACCTTCGTCTCATTCACAGCCGTCACGCGCCCCATCAGCCAAGTCTTGCCAAAATTGGCCTGCATCTCGCGCATCTGCTTCACGCGCTCAGGGTCCAGCTGCATCACTCCCACAGCGCCCACTGATTTCGCCGACTCATCCATCTCGCCGCCGGCCACAATCACGTCGCCAACCTTGATGTCCGTCGCCTTGATCGCAACAGGAGGCTCGCCCTGTCCGCCGCCCCAGCCGCCGCGTCCGCCATTACCGCCGCCACGCGCACCTGCCGCACCCGGCTGGCCTTCATTCGCCGCACCGGCAGGCCGCGGCACTGACTTCACAAAACGCGTATTCGCGCTGAAGTGAACGGTATAAACCTCACCCGCCTCAGTTTTTATCGTGTAGTGATCGGCAGCCACTTCTGTGACGGTTCCAGTCACACCGCGGCCCATCTGCCCCATGCCGCCTCTGCGCGCCTGTCCGCCACCCTGGCCCTGCTGCGAAGCCACGCCTGAATCCTGCTGTGCCAATGCAGCCGCACCGGCCGCAAGCCCTAAAACCAACACACTGCACAAACGAAATCGCATTGTCTTTCTCCTACAAGAGAATAGACGTGCAAATCCCCTTCGCAGCCGACGTTATCTCGGGCTCGAGCTTTGAGTCTGGTTCTGGCTCTGATTCTGGTTTTGCTGCAGCATCATCGCCTGAAAAGCCGGCATATCGTGCAGCGCGCCAAATTGCCCATCCTCAAAGATCTTTTTCGGATTCGTGAATCCCTCATTCAGCGCCATCCGCAGATACTCAATCGCCTGAAGCCGCGCGCCCGTCAACATGCAGCCTCTGGCCATGTAATAGTTCATCGCCCCGCGGTCCATCGTCGAAGTTGGATTCTCAACCCGCACTCCCGCCGCATGCGAAAAGACCGTCGGATCAAGCGCCAGCGCCGCGCGGTATTCCTCCCAGCCCTTCTTGTACTTGTGGTCGGAGAGGTAAGCAGTTCCCAGGTTCTTGTGAAAAAGCGGGGACGTCGGATCGAGCTTCACTGCCTTGCGATACTGCTTTTCCGCGTCGCTCAGTCGTCGCGCCGACATCGCGATGGAGCCGAGATTATTCACCACCGGAGCATTGTTCGGCTCCAGTTGGTGCGCCATCTGGTAGCAGCGCAACGCGTCCACATTGTTGTACATAAGCTGATAGGCAATGCCCATCTTGTTCCACGCTGTGGCGGAGTTCACCGGCGCTTGCTTGTACGCTTCAATGGCCGCTTGATACCGCTGATGGGCCATCAGAACATCGCCCTCCACCTCTGCCGGGCTTTGCACAGGCGTAGCCGCTCGTGCCTTCGCGCTCGTACTCGTATTCTGCTGGGTCGAGGAAGTCAGGTAGGAAATCGAAGCCATCGCAGCGCCATCGCTGCTCACTGTCTCATCCGCAAGCGGCTGGCTCCAGCCCGCCAGAGACATCATACTCAGCATCGCCAGCGCCGAGCCATAAACAAAGAACCGTGATTTTTGCATGAATCCCTCCTTGCCGCTGAAGGACGCCACGCATTATAGTCCCGCCCACATTCCATTCGCTCTCGAAAACTCAAAAATATTTTCCCCATCCGCCGACCTCACAATTTCGTGAACCCTGCCGATAAATCAGCATCTAACCTCCAGTACGCCTGCCCTTGGTCGCCGGCGTGCTGAGCCATTGCGCCAGGGCCCCGCCTTTTCGCATCGGACTTACTCAATCAAGGAGAGGCGCATCCTATGGCCACCGCTCTCGATACAGCCGCGCCTTACTCGTCCTTTGCAGATTCCCTTCGCGAGCGGTTCCAACTCACCCGCAACCGCTCCATCGGCCTCGCAGCCCCGCTCACTCCAGAAGACATGATGGTGCAGTCCTGCCCTGAGGCTTCGCCCGTAAAATGGCACCTCGCGCACACGGCCTGGTTCTTTGAATCCTTCATTCTGCGCGAGTTTCTCCCCGGCTATAAGCCCTTCCATCCTGATTTCGTCTGGCTCTTCAACAGCTATTACCAGACCTTCACCGCATTCCCTGAAAAGCGCCTGCGTTCGTCTTTTTCCCGCCCCGCGCTCAGTGAAATTCTCCGCTTCCGCGCTTATGTCGATGAGCACATCCAGAAGCTCCTCGAAGGCAATCCTCCCGCCGAAGCCCTCGCGCGGATCCAGTTGGGCATCCATCATGAAGAGCAGCATCAGGAGCTGATTCTCACCGATATCCTCCATGCTTTCTTCACCAATCCACTGCGCCCGGTCTATCTCCCCGCTCCACCGGAACTCGTCCAGCGGGAATCCCGGCAGCATCCCGAGCCAATCAACTTCATCGCGCACAAGGGCGGCCTCGAAGACATCGGCCACGCCGGCCAGGGCTTCTGTTTCGATAACGAACTCCCCCGCCATCGCGTCTGGCTTGAGCCGTTTACCCTCGCTGACCGCCTCGTCACCCATGCAGAATTCGCAGAGTTTATCGCCGACGGCGGCTACACCCGTCCCGAACTATGGCTCTCCGACGGCTGGAACACCGCGCAGGAGCAGAAATGGCGCGCCCCGCTCTACTGGGACCGAAACGAAAGCAGTGCGAGCGACACATCCGACTGGAGCGTCTTTACCTTGCACGGTGCCATGAGCTTCCAACAGGTCGCCAACTCGCCCGTCAGTCACATCAGCTTCTATGAAGCCGACGCCTACGCCCATTGGGCCGGTCACCGTCTGCCCACCGAATTTGAATGGGAGGCTGCTTCCGCATCCGTCGCTCCAAATGAGAACAGTCCAGAGAGCCGCTGGGAGTGGACCGCGAGTGCATATCTTCCCTATCCCGGCTTCAGCCCCCTGCCCGGCTCGCTCGGCGAATACAACGGTAAGTTCATGAGCGGACAGATGGTTCTTCGCGGAGGCTCGTTTTGTACCCCGCCGGGACACTCCCGCCCCACCTACCGCAATTTCTTTGCTCCTGCGACCCGGTGGCAGTTTTCCGGAATCCGGCTGGCCGGAAAGTGGGAATAGCGGATGCACCCTTTTAGTTATCGCGCTCCAATCACCGGCAGCAGTACGATTCGTTGGTTTCACTTAGGCAACTTGTATCGCGGCATTTTTTAACGTTGCAGCGAATCATCCCCAACGGGAAAATTCGCATCTCAAAGGTCGGAATGACTACTTTATCGGCGCCACTTAGCACCATCGCAGCACAGCATATTTTTACTGCTGTAAACGAAGGCCTTCTATCCTCCCCCAAAACCCTTCCCGCATGGCTCTTCTACGATGAGACCGGTTCGCGGCTCTTTGATCGCATCACGGAGCTGCCCGAGTACTACCTCACCCGCACCGAACGCGCCATCTTTGACGCCAACGCGGCTGAAATCGTTGCCCTTGCGGCGGGCTCTCAAGCCCTGCAGATTATCGAGCTCGGCGCCGGATCATGCGATAAAACCCGCATCCTCCTTCAGGCCGCCGTAGACCGTCAGGACACCGTCCTCTACGAGCCGGTCGATGTCTCTCCCGCGCCCCTCCAGGAAGCCCGCGAGCGTATTGAGCGCGAGATTCCCGGCGTGCTTGTCTCTCCCCGCGTTCTCGACTACACCCGCTCTCTCACGCTCGATAGCCCCATCAGCGGCGAGCGCCGCATGGTTCTCTACATCGGTTCCAGCATCGGTAACTTCGATCCCGCTGAAGCCCACGCCATCCTCTCCCAGATCCGCGCCACCCTTGACCCCGGAGACACCATCCTCATTGGCGTCGACCTGGTCAAAGATGAAGCCATTCTCCACGCCGCCTACAATGACGAAGCCGGCGTCACAGAAGCCTTCAATCTCAATCTGCTTCACCGCCTCAACCGTGAGCTGGGCGCAAACTTCAACACCGATCTCTTCGCCCATCGCGCCGTCTGGAACCCGCAGCACTCGCGTATCGAAATGCATCTCGAAAGCCTGCTCCGCCAGATCGTCAACATCCCCGGCCTGCACTCGGAACAGGAGCCGGCACACGACATTCAGATTGAATTCGCGCGCGGCGAAACCATCCATAGCGAAAACAGCTACAAATATCAACCCGGCCAGCCGGAATCCATGCTGCAATCCGTAGGCTTCGCCCCGGTCAAAACATGGACGGACGAGCAGGGCTGGTTCGCTGTCTCCCTCGCCCGCGCCGTCTAACCTTTCACAAAATTCGATGTCCTCGTTCCCATCTCTTCTCGCAAACCAGGCGAGAAAAGATGGGAGCTTTCCTCTGTAACCCTTCCAACCCTTATTTCCGCGCCCTCAAAATCACGAACACCGCCACCAGAACCAGCGCCGTTCCCGCCACAGTGCGAATCGTAATCGCCTCCCCGGCCAGAAAATACCCCAGCACCACAGCCACAACGGGATTCACATACGCATAGCTGGCCACCTGCGTCGCAGGCATGTGTCCCAGCAGCCAGACATAAGCCGTAAAGGCCAGCAGGGAACCCACCACAATCAGATACACAACAGCAATCAAACCGCGCGTGCTGAAATGCGGCAGCGGGCTCAGCTCGCCGCACACCGCCGAGACTCCAAGAAGCATCGCCCCGCCCAGCATCATCGTGCAGGCTGAAGTCATCGTCCGGCTCGCAGGCAATTGCATCGTCCGGCTCAACACCCCGCCCACAGCCCACGTACTGCTTCCCGCAAGAATCGCCACCGCGGGCCATAGTGGAACAGCAGCAGTAATCCCCAATCCCGCCGCAGGCAGCATCAGCACCGCCACGCCGCCAAAACCAATCACCGTAGCCAGCGCAATCGCCGCACTCCAGCGCTGCTGCCGCAGCACCACAATCTCCGCCAGAAAAGTAAAGATCGGAATCGTAGCCGCCAGCACCGCCGCAATCCCTGAAGGAACATACTTCTCAGCCCAGAACAGCGCCGCGTATTCCGCGGTAAACATCAGCAGCCCCAGCACAAACAGGTTCCGCCATTGCACTCGCGTCGGCATTGGCTCGCCCTTCACGCGAATGAAGCAGAACAGAATCACGCCCGCCGTAAAGAACCGCGCAAACGCAGCGAAGACCGGCGGCATCTCCTCGACAGCCACGCGAATGCCGAGAAACGTAGTGCCCCAAAGAATGTAAATCGCAAAAAACGAAGCAAGCACGCGCAGCCGGAAACCAGCCGTGTGCGAAGCCTGCTCTCTGGTCGGCACTGTGTTCATCGTCCCTCTACTCTATCTTCGTTTCCTTGTCCGTTGGTCCCCATCTCTTGTCCCTGTTCAGTCAAGTAGACTGAAAAGCGATGAATCGCCTATCGCGATGGCTTATCGGCTCAGCGGCATTCTGCGCCCTGGGAGCTTCTATCCCCGCTCTCACCGGCTGCGGCATGGAAGCAGCCCCGCAGCCGCCCTCCCTCAAGCTGCCCGACCGCATCACCGATCTGGCCGCCATCCGCGCAGGCAACCAGGTCACTCTCACCTGGACCACGCCAAAGCGAGACACCGATAAGGTGATGCTTAATGGAGACGTCACCACCGTCATCTGCCGCCAGGAAAACAGCAACACCTGTCTTCCAGCCGGAACCATCAGCTCCGCCCCCGGTGCAAAGGGAGCATTCTCCGAGACCCTTCCCCCTGAACTGGCCAGCGGACAGCCCCGCAGCCTCGGCTACTTCATCGAACTCAAAAATCATCGCGGCCGCTCCGCAGGTCCATCCAACGTAGCCATCATCCTCGCCGGAGAAGCCCCCTCGCCGGTCACAAGCCTCACTGCGGAACCCCATAAGCAAGGTGTAGCGCTTCGCTGGACAGCAGGCCCGGCCACGCAATCCGTCCGCCTCTATCGCAAGCTGCTCTCTGTGCCCCAGAAAAAAGAAAAAACCGGCCCGTTAGCCGCTCCAAAGCAAGCCACAGAAATCACTCTCCTGGTCGACTCCGACACCGGACGCGCCCTCGACCCAGCCGTCGAATTCACCTCCGAATACGAATACCGCGCCCAGCGCGTAGCCCGCCTACAGATCGACGGCCAGACCCTCGAGCTGGCAGGCGAAATCTCCGCTCCCGTCCACATCACCGTCGAAGACACCTTCCCGCCGGCCATCCCCACCGGCCTGGCCGCCGTAGCCACAGCCTCGCCTGCAGCAATCGACCTGAGCTGGCTCCCGGTCACCGACCGCAACCTCGCCGGCTACGTCGTCTACCGCCGCGAAGGCGACACCCCCTGGCAACGCATCTCACCCGCTCAGCCGGTAATCGGCCCAGCCTTCCACGACACCCAGGTCCAGCCCGGCCACACCTATCGCTACGCGATCACCTCCATCAGCCCTACCAACCACGAAAGCCCCCGCAGCCCAGAAACCGAAGAAACCGTCCCCGCACCCTGAATTGCGATTCTGCTAAACTCAACGTCAAGCAACGCAGCCTATGGCCATCGTCCTCAATCCCGAACTGGAACAGCGCATCGCACTCAAAGTAGAGAGCGGTCAGTACCACTCCGCAGATGAGGTGATCGAGCAGGGCATCGAATTACTGGAAGCGCGTGGCAGCTCCGCAATACAGCCCGAAGACGATGATCGCCCCATCTGGGAGATCGTCGCCGCCATTGGCAGATCTATCCCGGAAGAAGAGCTGGCAAAAATTCCGGCAGATTCCTCCATCAATCTGGATCATTATCTTTATGGAGCTCCGAAAATTTCCGAATGACGAGCGTCTTTGCGGACACGGCCTACTGGATTGCACTGATTAACCCCCGCGATCAACTGAACGCTAAGGCTCAGGCAGCCTCCCCCCGGTTTTCCAATGTGCGTGTCTTTACCAGTGAACTGGTTCTCACAGAACTCCTGAATCACTTCGCAAAGCCCTACTCCGCGAACCATAATCCATAAAGGATTCCACCCATGCGCTACACCCGCTTCCGCCTCAACGACACCACCTACTACGGCGCCATCGAAGACCGCCCCAGCGAGCGTCACATGGGGTCGCATACTGAGCCCTGGATCACCCACCTCATTGACGCCCCCGAAGAAGACCTCGCCTTCCGCCTAGAGCACAGAAGCCGAACTCCACAAGCCCCACACTTCGCCCCCATCCCCCTCCGCGAAGCCGAACTGCTCCCGCCCGTCACCCCTTCCAAAATCATCTGCGTAGGCCGCAACTACCGCGACCACGCCAAAGAGCTCGGCAATGAAGTCCCCGCCGAGCCACTACTCTTCTTCAAACCGCCATCGTCCCTCCTGGCCCACGGCGGCGTAGTCCGCATGCCCAAGGTCGCTGAGCGCGTCGACTTCGAAGGCGAGCTAGCGCTCATCCTCTCCCGCCGCATCCACAAAATCCACTTCGGCCTGCACCCCGGCGAAGACTGGCGCTCTTACATCCGCGGCTATCTCCTCGCCAACGACGTCACCGCCCGCGATCTCCAGAAAAAAGACGGCCAGTGGACCCGCGCCAAGGGCTTCGACACCTTCTGCCCCGTCGGCCCCTGGGTCTCCGATGAAATCGACCCCGACCCGTCTGGATCCGAGACCGGCGTCACCCTCGAAACCCGCGTCAACGGCGACATCCGCCAGCACGGCTCCACCGCCGACTTCATCTTCTCCATCCCGCATCTGCTCACCTACATCTCCGCCGCCATCACCCTGGAACCCGGCGACCTCATCCTCACCGGAACCCCCGCCGGCGTCGGCCCGCTTCAGCCCGGTGACCGCGTCGAAGTCTCCATCCCCGGCCTCGGCATCCTCGCCAATACCTTCGCCGCCGAAGCCGATTAAATGCTTGCTCAGGTTCCCCTGCGCAATGCTATGCTTGCGGGCTGTAAGCGTTTCCATATCAGGAGAATCGCAATGCGCCCTCTCGCCCTCACTGTGCTCGCACTCGCGTCCTTCATCATTCCCGCCGCAACCCCGGCACAATCCCCCGTCGCCCTCACGCCCCCCATGGGCTGGAACTCCTGGAACTACTTCTTCGGCAAAGTCACCGATAAAGACATCCGCGACTCCGCCGACCAGATCGTCGCCTCCGGCATGAAAGACGCCGGCTACATCTACGTCAACATCGACGACACCTGGGAAGGCAAGCGCGACGAAAACGGCGTCCTCCACACCAACGACAAATTCCCTGACATGAAAGCCCTCGCCGACTACGTCCACTCCAAGGGCCTCAAGATCGGCATCTACTCCTCGCCCGGACCCAAAACCTGCGCCGGTTATGAAGGCTCCCTGGGCCATGAAGAGCAGGACGCCAAAATGTACGCGGAGTGGGGCATCGATTACCTCAAGTACGATCTCTGCAGCTTCATCCCCGCCGTCATGCAGAAGCAGGCCCCCAACGACAAAGCCGCGCAAATGCGCCTCATGATCGCCGCCTACGACAAAATGGGCAAAGCCCTCAAAGCCACCGGCCGCCCCATCGTCTACTCGCTCTGCCAGTACGGCTGGGATGCCGTCTGGGAGTGGGCTCCCGCCCTCGGTGCCAACCTCTGGCGCACCACCGGCGACATCCAGTCCAACTGGGACAGCATCTACACCATCCTCAGCCAGCAGGAAGGCCTGCAGAAATACGCCGGCCCCAACGGCCCCTACGGCGGCCACTGGAACGACCCCGACATGCTCGAAGTCGGCAACGGCAAGCTCTCCCTGGCTGAAAACCGCTCGCACTTCTCCATGTGGGCCATGTTGTCCGCAGCCCTTCTCGCCGGCAACGACCTCCCGCACATGAAGCCCGAAATCAAAGCCATCCTCACCAACAAAGACGTCATCGCCATCGACCAGGACCCGCTCGGCAAGCAAGCCGACCGTGTCTACTCGGAAGGTGAAGTCGATGTCTGGAAGAAGCAGCTCTCCGGCGGAGCCATCGCCATCGCCATCCTCAACGCCGGCAGCGACCGCCAGTCCACACATCCCTTCCATCTCGATACCAAAAAGCTGGGCCTGCACGGCCCCGTCAAAGGCAAAGACCTCTGGACCGGCAAGGAAGTAGAGATCAAAGACAACATGCCCATCGAGCTAAACAGCAAAGACATCCTCCTCGTCCGCATCGACAAGTCCAAATAACCAAAGCCGAATAAAACAAAAACCGGGTGCTGGGATACCACAAAGCCAACCCGAAGCTTTGAAAAAGCACGGCTTCAGCCGTGCCAATAGAAACCAACATCCCTCCGGGCTTTAGCACCTGAGGGATGTTTTTCTGTCCTTATCAATTCAAAATCGAATCTCAGGTTTGAACATATGCCGTTCTGGCTTTGAAAGGGCACGACTCCAGCCGTGCCGATAGAAACCAACATCCCTCCGAGCTTTAGCCCCCGAGGGATGTTTTTTGTCTTTATCAATTCAAAATCGAGTCTCAGGTTTTGAACATATGCCGTTCTGGCTTTGAAAGGGCACGACTTCAGTCGTGCCATAAATGCCGCAAATAAAACGCCGCTTCAGCCGCTGAGGGATGTTTTTGCGGCTTTATCAATTCAAAATTGAATCTCAGGTTTCGAAGACAATGCCGTTTGTGTTTTGAAAGGGCACGACTTCAGTCGTGCCATAAATGCCGCAAATAAAACCCGGCTTTAGCCGCTGAGGGATGGTTTTGCGCTTTATCAATTCAAATCGAATCTCAGAACACATGCCGTTTTGGCCTTGAAAGGGCACGGCTTCAGTCGTGCCATAAATGCTGAAACCCGGCATCAACCCGCTGCATTCATTGCCTTTACCTCTGAATCCTCCCCCGCCATATAGCGCCCCGCACAGAACGACAGTACAACGGCGCCAAACCTGTGAGCATCGTAAAAGGAGGACGGAAACTCGCAGAGGTCAAAAGAATGATGAAGGCAATACGTCGTGCCACTTGTCTTATAACTGTGTTGCTTGGAATTGTTGCTGGAAGTACGCTGTGCCGGGCCGATGACCCCGTAAAGTTCGATCTGGCCGGCCCCAAAGTCGATGTGCAGGTGCAGCGGGGTGGCATGACCCTCCCGATTGCCCAGGTGCCCAACCTTCTCGCAGGAGACAAGCTTTTCATCAAGGCCGATCTCCCTTCCACTCAGTCCAATCACCTTTTGCTGATTGTTGCTTTCCTCCGCGGCACCACCAATGAACCGCCGGAAGACTGGTTCCACGAGATCGAAACATGGGACAAGAAAAAGACCGCCGAAGGCACCACCATCATCGTGCCGGAAGGCGCAGAGCAGGCGCTCATGTTCATCGCGCCGGAGACCGGCGGCGACTTCAAGACATTGCGGGGAGCCGTGCGCGGGCGGCCGGGATTGTTTATTCGCGCCGATGCCGGGCTGAACGAGGCTACCTTCGAGCAGCAGCGGATTCAGCGTTATCTCGCGGCCATGAAGAAGGTCGATTCGAAAGACCCCAAGGTCATTGCGGATCGTTCGTCGAAGCTGGCTGCGACGCTCGATCTGAAGCCCAATCCGGATTGCTTCAAGCAGCCCGTAGAACAGCAGGTCATATGCCTCACGCAGGGCAGCGTCCCCGTGCTCTTGAATGACGGGCATGAGATGAGCGTGACGGAAGCGCTCTCGTCCAGCACCGCACAGGATCTGGCCAGCAATGCCTCCTACACGCCGCAGGCGGGCCTGGGACTCTACTCCGCATATGTCGGCGTCATTGTGGATGTGGTGCATATCGTCAACCTCATGAAGACCGCGCAGTATCAGTACATTCCAGCGCTCTCGTTGCCGGAGGGTTCCACCCTGAACCTCAAGCTGAATGCGCCGCCCTCCTTCCTGAATCCCAAGTCGGTGATCGTGATTGCGCTGCCTGCGATTCAGCAGGCCAAACTGCCGCCGCTCAAGGTAGCCAATGCGGATCAGGTATCGTGCCTGAAGAATCCGAAGATGGTCATGGCAATCGACGGAGCGCCGCTCGTCTTCTCCACGGCGCTGGCGCATGACATGGTGCTGCACCTCAATCGAACCAGCGCTCCCGTGGACCTGCCGCTGCAGGCAGATGCGGAGCAGGGCGGACTGGTAGTGGTTGCGGATAAAGAACGCAAGCCTCTGAACGATGTGATGGCCAAAGCCAACGATGCAGTGAAGCCGCAAGGCAAGATGGGTTCGTCCACAGACCTGGTGATCTCAGGCACGGTGGAGGGCTTCTGGGGCTTTGACCACTTCGAGGGGCCCACGGTCAACCTGCAGCAGGTGGACGGCAAGGACTGGAAGATCGTTGGCGATCCCAAGCTGATGGCCGGCCAGGACAGCAAGCTGACCCTGAGCGGAAGCGGAACGGCTTGCGTGGAGCATATTGCACTCACTCCGGCACAGGGCGCCAAGGACACCAAGGACGTGAGTGTGAAGTACGAGCCCGCGAAGGAAGATGGAGGAAAGCTGCAGAAAGACACCCTCGCGCTCGATGTGTCGCTCAAGAGCGTAGAGCCGGGCGGCTACTCGCTTGGCATCAAGCAGTTCGGGAATGAGAACGTGGAGCACGTTCCGCTCACGGCATACAACGCAAATATCAAGCTGGACGCATTCAAGATTCACGCCGGGGACAAGACCGCAGTGCTCACGGGCAATGGTCTGGGCAATGTCGTTTCGCTGGACCTGGACGGGCAGACCTTTACCCCTGCCGCCGGGAGTGATGACGCCACCGTGCACCTTGAGGCGAAGGCCGGTGTCACTCCGAAAGACGGTGACGAGGCCAAGGCGAAGTTGAAGGATGGGCGCGTGTTGCCGGTCAAAGTCACAGCCGCGGCGGCCAGGCCGGTCTTGACCCTCGTATCCATGAACGCGACGGCGGCGCAGGCGGAGGGAGCGGTTCAGGTGGTGCTGAGCGGCAAGGAGGAGATCCCACTCCATGGAAAACTGACCTTCGTGGTCACAACGAAAGATGTTTTTCCGCCCACGCAGAAAATCGAAGTTGCCACCACCAATGAACACGCCAAGACAACCCTCTCGCTCGCGGATAACAACCTGATCCTGCAGGACGATCACACGGCGGTTGTGACCCTCGATCCCTTGAAGGCCTTTGGACAGTCTGCCTTCGGCCCGCTGGCCATGCGGCCCGTAGCGGCAGACGGAAGCACGGGCGATTGGACGCGGCTGGGAATCCTGGTCAGGACGCCCGAGATCAGCGAGGTCAAGTGCACCACCGCGGACGCGGCCACATGCGCGGTCAGCGGAAAAAACCTCTTTCTGGTGCAGTCCTTCGGCGCGGGAAAAGATTTCGCCAAGTCAGCCGATGTGCCGAGCGGGTTCGCCCAGGACGAGTTCGCCGTGCCCACCCCAGCCGACGGAGCGACGCTGTATCTCAAGCTACGGGACGATCCGGGGACAGCGGCCACTGTAAAGCTGCCCACAGCCATACACTCGGCCTCCGCCTCAGCGCCGGCACCCGTGCCAGCGCACCAGTAATCCAGGTCTCGTTTCTGAGACCTGGGTCTCAGAAACAGACGGCAGATTACGAAAGTCCATTGTCCCTTCGTAACCATCCGGCCTCAAGATAGTTTGCACCCAATTAAGTGGTTTTATGCTTCAATAAGAATCAGCAGCAAAAAGGCCCGGTCCTCATCGACCGGGCCTTCGCATTTCTAAGCCTTGAAATGGAGCAAACGCGTTGAAAATTCCCCGCAAATTCCCACATAATTCCCCGAAAATTCCCACTTATTTTTCGCAAAAATCAGTCCATAAATCACTAACAATCAATTAGTTACAAAATCTCAAGCATCGAAAAATCAAAAAATTTTTCTCGCCGGAGTAAAAATTCTTTACCTCTGTACTTCTGTAAGCCCCCCTCCCTGTCACAGGGAAGGCGAGTTACCGGTACAGCCCATGCACCCGAATGTACTCCGCCACAGCCTCCGGCAGCGGTGAAGCAGCACCAGCCCGTGTCTGCGCTCGAATCTGAGAAGCACTGATAGGAACGTCCAGCCCCGGCAGCAGATAGAAATCCGCCGTCTTGCCGGAGTCACTGCTCAGCGTGTAAGCATGAAGCTCGCCGCGCACCGTCGCATTCGAAAGGCTAAGCCCGGCAGGCAAAAACGCCGCAAGATTCCCGAGATTCTGCCCCGGCCGCGAAGCCACCACCAGCGAAGCAGCAAACGGAATCTCCGCGGCACCGTGCCAGTTTTTGAGCAGTGCAAAAGAGTCCGCCCCAAGCAGCAGAAACAGCTCCGCGCCCGGCAAATCCTCCTGAAGCGCATGCAGAGAATCCAGCGTGTAATTCGGCGCGCCATCCTCACGCGGCGCGTCCAGCAGCGAAACCTCAAACCCGGCGTCGCGGGCAATCGCCAGCCGCGTCATCTCCACTCGGTCCGCAAACGAAGCCGAAGCACCCTTCGGCTTCAAAGGCTGAGCGCCCACCGGAGCAAACAGCACTTTGTCCAGCCGCAACGCCTCCCGCGCCGCTCTCGCAACAGCAAGATGGCCGAAATGCGGCGGATCGAAACTGCCTCCAAAGAAAGCAATTCGGGCGGGCAAAGGCATGGATTCATCGTATCGTGACAAACGTCGGCCACGCGGTTCATTGTGCCAAATGGCGGCGCTGATAAACTTGATTCAAAGCATGTTCAGCAAAGCCTATGCGCGGTGGATGTATCGTTGGGAAACGCGCCTCACAACCCGCGACGAGAACCGTGTAGTTCGTCCCCTCGAATGGGGCTTCGACTGGATCGCTCCCTTTCTCCAGTCCCATGGCCTGGCCGCCGCCGAACTCCGCTCCGCTGACTCCGATCCGGAAGCCTCCATGGCCCGCATCAATGAAATTCTCGTCCGCCAGAGCGACAAGTTCTTCGGTTACCAGCGCCCCACAGACTTCCGCCTCGAAGATCGCTACCCCCAGCTCTTTCCCACCAACGTCCGCCCTGAAACCCTGGCCCAGGACGCCGACCTCAAGCGCAAGGCCGAGAACGGTGAAATCCCCCGCGCGCAATTCCTTCGCTTCACATCCCCCGAGCGCACTCCCTACCCGGAAAACGACCTCGTCAACGCCCGATGGTATCCCGCTCCCCCGCATAAAGACCCCGCGCGCCCCAGGCAGGCCATCGTAATACTTCCCCAATGGAACGCAGACGCCTTCAGCCACAACGCTCTCGCAGGCATCTTCAATAAAATGGGCATCTCCGCGCTCCGGCTCTCCAAGCCCTATCACGACATCCGCCGTCCCACCGAGCTGGAGCGCTCCGACTACGCAGTCTCCGCCAACATAGGCCGCACCCTCTCCGCCTGCCGCCAGGCCGTCGTCGATATCCGCTGCTGCCTCGACTGGCTTGAAGGTCAGGGCTACGAGCACTTTGGCGTTTTAGGTACCAGCCTGGGTTCCTGCTATGCCTTCCTGGCCTCCGCGCATGATGCGCGCCTCCGCGTCAATGCCTTCAATCACGCCTCCACCTCCTTCGGAGACGTAGTCTGGGCCGGCCAAAGCACGCGCCACATCCGCGCCGGTCTTGAAGAAGCCGGCCTCACGCAGGAACGCCTCCGCCGCCTCTGGGCCTCCGTCAGCCCCGTGAATTACTACGACAAATTCATGAGCAGAGACTCCGCCGGCCCAGACAAGAAAGCTCTGCTGGTCTACGCCGACTACGATCTCACCTTTCCCCGCCAGTACTCACTGCAGGTAGTCGACGCCTTCCAGCGTCACGGAGTGAACTTCGAGCCGCGCGTCCTCCCCTGCGGCCACTACACCACCGGCGAAACTCCCTTCAAGTACATCGACGGCTGGTACATGGGCTCCTTCGTCTACCGCGCCTTCAAACAGCTCCGCGAAGAAAGATCCGCCGCACGGCCGTCTTCCTCCACCACGCAGGAAGCTCGCGAAGAAGTCCTCAGCCTCTAAGCGGAATTTCCCGGTCCGTCCGGCATATAAACTGGAACCATGCCTCATATGTACGCCCATGCCGTGGAGCTGGCGACCACGGTGCTGACCGTGGCGGGAATGGGCTACTACCTCGTCGCGCTGGTCGCGGCCTACGTCTATCTTGGCCGCCGTAACCGGCAGCTTCGGGATCTGGCCCGGGCCGGTGCTTCTTTCGCTCCGCCGGTCTCCATCCTGAAATCCTTGAAAGGCCTCGATCCGGGGATGATGGAGGCGTTTCGGTCGCATTGCCGGCAGAGTTACGCCGGGGAATACGAGATTCTGTTTGGTGTTTCGTCGCTGGATGATCCTGCGGTCGGGGCGGTTCTGGAGCTGCAGAAGGAGTTTCCTCAGATTCCAATTCGGTTGATTGAGGCGCCCGCGCGGCTGGGGACCAATGGCAAGGTGAGTACGCTGGCGCAGATGGCTCCTCATGCCGCACATTCTTATCTGCTCATCAATGACTCGGACATTACGGTTTCTCCGCATTATCTTGAGCGGGTGATGGCTTGTTTTAGGGAGCCGGGAAAGCAGCCCGTGGGGCTGGTGACCGCGTTTTATCGCGGGCGTGCGCATGGGAGCTTGCCGTCCACGCTGGAGTCGCTGGGGATTTCTACGGATTTTGCGCCGAGCGTGCTGCTGACCGTGATGATGGAGCGCGGGATGCGGTTCGGACTGGGGTCTACGCTCTGTGTGAGCCGGGAGACGCTGCAGAGCGCAGGCGGCCTTGCGGCGCTGGTGGATCATCTCGCGGATGACTATGAGCTCGGCGTGCGGGTGCATCAGGCCGGGTTTCGCGTGGTGCCTGCGCCGGATGTGGTGGAGACGAGCGTGCCGGCTTACAACTGGCGCGGATTTCTCGATCATCAGCTTCGCTGGTACCGGACGGTTCGCGATGCGCGGCCGCTGGGCTACTCGGGCATGCATTTCACCTATGGGCTGGCGTGGGCGATGCTGAATCTGGTGGCGAGCGGATTCAGCCTGCTCAGCATCTGGCTCTTTGCGCTGGCGTTTTTTCTGCGGCTTACGCTGGCGATGACGGTAGGGGCGCGGGTTCTGTCGGACCACCAGGTGCTGCCGGGTCTTTGGCTCATGCCGCTGCGCGATGTGGTGGCTTTCGGGCTGTGGGTAGCAGGGTTTGCAGGGAACACGATTGTCTGGCGCGGACAGCGGTTCACGGTGAAGAAGGGGAGATTGATAACGCAGGGTTAGACGTTACTTTTTGCCGCCGTTATTTCATTCTGGAAGTCTTTGAATCAGCGGAGGTTCATCTCACAGAGCCGGCGCTCGTCGGCGTCCAAGCGAAAATTTTGCGACAATCGAGTATCCACCGGAATCTGAATTGCCAGCACCTGATTCTTACAACCGGCAATGGTAGTTCCAAAGACCGGATCCGGAACCGTCCTAATTCCTAGTTCGTACCAGCAGCTAGCCCGGCCTATCAGTCCTTAATTAAGGGGTGCTACGGAGGCCAGGCATAACCAGCGAGGTTATTTTGTTGAAATTCATCTCTGCAGTTTTTAAGCCGGTTTCTGCGGCCCTTTTGGGCGTCATTATGTTTGCGGGATGCAAGAAGGCCGCTGCGCCGCCGCCGGCCAGTGGGCCGCTGCCGGTGCAGACGGTAGCGATTGCGCTTTCGCCCGTTGCACAGGCCAGCGAGTATGTGGCCACCATCAAATCGCGCCGCTCTGCTACTTTGCAGCCGCAGGTGGATGGCCGCCTGACCAGCATTCGCGCCAAATCCGGTGACCGTGTGAAGTCAGGACAGATTCTGATGACCATTGACCCGCTGCATCAGCAGGCCACGGTGAATGCGCAGCAGGCGACGGTGCTGCAGAAGAAGGCCGTGCTCGATTACAACACGCGCGAGTTCGACCGGCAGAAGAAGTTGTTTGAAGCCGGCATTACGAGCCGCGATGTTTTTGAGCAGTCGCAGCAGGCCTTCGAGAATGCCAAGGCCGATTATGATTCGGCGGTAGCTACGGGCCAATCGACGCAGGAGCAGCTGGCCTACTATACGATTCGCGCGCCTTATGACGGCGTGGTGGGCGATATTCCGGTGCATGTGGGCGATTATGTCTCGGCCACCACCGTGCTGACAACCGTGGATGAAAACAAGGATCTCGAGGCGTACATTTACGTTCCGACCGAGCGTGGCACGCAGCTGAAGCCGGGGTTGGAAGTGGACCTGACGGATACTAACGGCAAGCTGCTGGAAAAGACCAATATCGATTTTCTTTCGCCGCAGGTGGATTCCACGGTGCAGGGTGTACTGGTGAAGGCTCCGGTGCGCTCCGGCCCTGAGATTCTGCGAAATGCGCAGCTTGTGAAGGCGCGGATTATCTGGAGCACTCAGCCGATGGCCACCGTGCCTGTACTTGCGGTTACGCGCCTTGGCGGGCAGACCTTCGTGTATGTGGCCAAGCAGAATGAGAAAGGTCTCCTGGTTGCCACTCAGACTCCTGTATCGGTGGGCGAGACGGTAGGCAATGATTACGCTGTCACCGCCGGTCTGAATCCCGGGGACAAGGTGATTACGTCAAGCACGCAGTTGCTGGTGAATGGAATGCCCGTGTCGCTGATGGGTAGTTAGCAAGGCTCACAGCGAAGCGCGTTCCAGTTCATTCAGCCACGTATTTGTAAGCTCACGGCGGTAGCCCTCAACAGAAGGAAGGCTCGCTTTGTTTGTTGATTTCTTTATTCGCCGGCCAGTTTTTGCAACGGTCTGCGCTCTGCTGATCATTCTTGCAGGTGCGGTGTGCGTTCCCAACCTGCCCATTGCCATGTATCCGGATCTGGCGCCACCGCAGGTGACCGTGACCAGCACTATGTGGGCGCGAACGCCGATACCGTCGAGAAGGCCGTGACGATTCCGCTGGAGGAGTCGATCAACGGCGTCGAGGGCATGCGGTACATCAGCTCCTCAAGCACGAATTTTGGCGTCGAGCACAATTACCGTCACTTTCCAGACGGGCTACAGCCTGGACATCGCCGCGGTGGACGTGCAGAATCGCGTGGCCAGCGTGCAGGGCCGTCTGCCTGCCGCGGTGAACCAGACTGGTGTTTCGATTACCAAGACGAACGCCAACTTCATCTTTGGCGCGGGCTTCTTTACGCGCGATGGCCGCTATTCGCAGGAATTCATCTCGAACTACCTGGATGTGTACGTGAAGGACGCGCTGAAGCGCGTGCCGGCGTGGGCGATGTGCGTGATCTTCGGCGAGCGCAAGTATGCGATGCGCGTGTGGCTGGACCCGGCGAAGCTGGCGAGCCGCAACCTGACTGCATCGGACGTGGTGAGCGCGCTCGCGGAGCAGAACATCGAGGTTCCTGCGGGACAGCTTGGCCAGCAGCCTGCGAGCACTTCGCAGGCGTTCCAGGTGCCGGTGCGCGTGATCGGCCGCCTGAGCAGTCCGGAGGAGTTCGACAACATTATCGTGAAGAATGCTCCGCAATGGGCTGGTGCTGCTTGAAAGACGTGGGCCACAGCGCAGGTGGGCGCGGAAGATTACAGCACATCGCTGAAGTTCTCAGGTCATGATGCCGTGGGTATTGGCGTGCAGCAGCTGGCCAATGCAAATGCGCTTGAGGTGGATAAGCAGCGCGACGCCGGTGTTGAAGGATCTCGAAAAGAATTTTCCGCCGGGGCTTGAGTACGCCATTGCCTTTGACGGAACTACGGCGGTTGGCGACTCGATCAAGGAAGTGATGTCCACGCTGGAGGAAGCGATTGTCATCGTCATCGTGGTCATCTTCCTGTTCCTGCTGGACTGGCGCGCGACGATCATTCCTGCGGTGACGATTCCGGTTTCGCTGATTGGCACGTTTGCGTTCATCAAGATGTTCGGTTTCTCCATCAATTCGCTTACGTTGTTCGGCATTACGCTGGCGACGGGACTGGTGGTGGATGACGCCATTGTGGTGATTGAAAACGTGCAGCGGCATATTGCCGTGGAGCATTCGGACCCGCACGAGGCTACATCGCACGCCATGAGCGAGGTTACGAGCGCGGTGATTGCGACATCGCTGGTGCTGATTGCGGTGTTTGTGCCGGTGTCGTTCTTCCCTGGGACTACCGGCATTCTGTATCGGCAGTTCTCGCTGACGATTGCGTTCTCAATTGCCATCTCAGCGTTCAACGCGCTGACGCTTTCGCCTGCGCTCTCCGCGTTGTTTCTGCGCGGTGAAGAAGAGCGTCCGCATCAGCTGGATTTTCTGCACATCAAGCCCCTCTCGCGGGCCTTTGCCGCGTTTGTTCACGGCATGGATGGCGCCATCAACTGGCTGGGCCGCACGTATGGAAAGCTTGTGCATGTTGCACTGCGGCTGCGCTACCTGCTGCTGGTAGTGTTTCTTGGCGGCCTTGTCGCGACGGTCTTGCTCTATCAGCACCGTGCCGACGGGCTTCATTCCGCAGGAGGATCAGGGCTACCTGATGGTGGTGGTGCAGGCTCCTCCGGGATCGTCCCTGAGCTACACGGCGGACCTTGCGGATCGCGCACAGGCCATCATCACGCCGGACTCGGATGTTGCGGGCGTCTTCTCCGTAATGGGTTTCGGCTTTAACGGCGCGTCCGCCAACACAGGCATCATGTTTGTAGCCACAAAACCGGCAGATCAACGCCGCGGCAAGGGGCACTCTCCGGCTGAGATTGTGCAGAGGCTTTCACCCAAGCTGCAGCCGCTGATGTTTATGCCGGGCGGCGGCATCGTGCAGATGGTTCAGCCTCCGGCTGTGGCGGGTGTGGGCAGCCTGGGCGGTTCGCAGTTCATGTTGCAGGACTCCGGTCAGAACACGCTTGCTGATCTTGACCGCGTTGCGCACCAGATGATGGGCGCAGCGCGCGCGCGCAAGGACCTTGTCAACGTGTTTACGCAGTTCTCTGCGAATGACCCTCAGGTGCTGGTGACGATTGACCGCGAAAAGGCCAAGGCGCTCAACATTCCTCTCTCGCAGATTACGGATACGCTGGGCGTATTCATGGGATCGCAGTATGTAAACGACTTCGATTTCAATAACCGCACGTATCGCGTGTATGCGCAGGCCGATCAGCCGTTCCGCATGAAGCAGAGCGATCTGCATAACTTCTATGTGCGGTCGAATAACTCAACGATGGTGCCGCTGGATAACCTCGTGACCGTGGTGAACAGCTCGGGACCGCCCGTCATCAACCACTACAACCTCTTCCGCTCGGTGGAGATTGATGGCACGCAGGCGCCGGGATACAGCTCGGGGCAGGCGATCATTGGCATGCAGGCGCTGGCCGATCAGTTCATGATGCATGGCATGAGTTACCAGTGGACGGGCTTGACGCTGGATGAAATTGAGTCCGGCGGCAAGGCCGTGATCATCTTTGCGCTGGGCATCCTGGTTGTGTATCTCACGCTTTCCGCGCAGTACGAAAGCTTTGCACTGCCGTTCATCATTCTGCTTGCGGTTCCCATGGCAGTACTGGGTGCGCTTGCACTGGTGTGGTGGCGCGGGCTCGCGAACGATGTCTATTGCCAGATTGGACTGGTGATGCTGATTGGTCTCTCCGCGAAGAACGCAATTCTGATTGTCGAATTTGCAGAGCAGCTGCGGCGGCAGGGCCGCTCCATTGCAGAGGCAGCGATTGAGGCTGCCGAGCTGCGGTTGCGCCCGATTCTGATGACTTCGTTTGCGTTTATTCTTGGCGTGCTGCCGCTGGTGTTTGCCACTGGCGCGGGTGCACTGGGCCGGCGCTCCGTGGGCACGACGATTGTGGGCGGCATGGTGCTTTCGACTGTGCTGAACCTCTTCTTCATTCCCACGCTCTATGTAATTCTGAGCTCGTTGCTGGGAGGCAAGAGGACTAAGCCGCACACAGAAGAAAAAGGCGAGACCGAACAACTGGCGCATGCATAAAGTCAGGAGCGGTGCGCAACGATGAGGTCCTCAATCCGGTGATAAAGCCGGCTGGAAATCACGCCTTGATTTCTCAGGTCAGTTTTAGCGTGATATGGGCGGAAGCGTATGATGCGCTCCGCCCATACCTGCGTTATGCCGGGTAGTTTTTCGAGTTCGGCTTCGCTGGCGCGATTGATGTCGAGACGCTGGCTCTCCGGAACTTTTACGTGCTCCGGGGCGCTTGCTGTTTGCGAAGATGTGGAGGCGCCGCATGCAAGGCATACGAGCAATACTGCCCTGGAAAGCCTTCTACGCAACATGATTCGTAAGGGTGCCGATTCCATCGATGGTGATCGCGATATGGTCGCCGCTATGCAGCGTGAAGTCATCTGGGGGAACAATTCCTGTGCCCGTCAGTAAAAAACATCCGCAGGGGAAGGTCTGATCTCTGAAGAGATACTCGACGAGCTCTTCGGGCTTGCGCTTCATTTCCTTGAGCGATGTTTCGCCGGAGAAGACTGCTTCCCCGCCGCGTTCGATGGTGATCTGAATGCGGGTTGTGGCGGGTAGTGGTTCCGGCGTGAGCAGGATACCGGGCCCCAACGCGCAGCTCGCATCCCAGATCTTTGCCTGCGGAAGGTAGAGAAGATTCTGGCCTTCGATGTCCCGTGAACTCATGTCGTTGCCAATGGTGTAGCCGACGATCTTGCCCTCGGCGTTCACGCAAAGTGCCAGCTCCGGCTCAGGCACACTCCATGTGGCGTCTTTACGGATGCGAACGGCAGCGCCCGAGCCAACGACTTTGTGCGGCATAGCCTTGAAGAAGAGTTCCGGCCGTTCGGCTGTGTAGACGCGGTCGTAAAAGGTGCCTCCGCCGGCGTCTTTGGATTCTTCCATGCGCGCGGTGCGGCTGCGAAAGTACGTCACGCCTGCGGCCCATACCTCCTGCGTGCCGATGGGCGCATGCACTGAGGCGAGGTTCGGCTGCGGAATGCCGCCGCCGGATTGGACAACGGACTCGAGATACAGGTGCAGGTCTTCATGAGCCAGCAGCTCATCGAGAGATTCGTCAGGAAGCGGAAAATAGCGGCCTTCGTGTTCCACCAATAGTTGGTCGCGGTGCGGATGATAAAGAATCATGCGTTTGCCTCCCGCGGCAATGGCCGCATACCTGCGAGGATAATTCCCGATACCACCAGAGAGAGTGACATCAGCATAAATCCTGCCTGTGGGCCGCCTGTCCATGCTTGCAGCAGGCCAACGAAATATGTTCCCGCGAAGCCGCCGAGAGCGCCGCAGCTATTGATGAGCGCCATAACCTCCCCTGCAACGTTGCGCGGCAGCATCTCCGGCACGATGGAAAAGAACGGCCCGTAGGGAGAGTACATTCCCGCGCCGGCAGCGAGCATGAATACATAGGTCCAAATGAACGAGTGCGAGGCCATGAGGCACGATGCGCCCAGCGCCGCGCCGGCAAGCATGAGCAGCGGCCAGATGTACGGCTTGCGCAGTTTGCTGCGGTCTGAGGCTTGTGCGACGAGCACCATTCCGATGGCGGCGAAGAGATAGGGCGCGGCCACGAGCAGCCCGGTGATGTGGATGGGCATGCCGGAGGCTCTGCTGATGACTAGTGGAAGCCACAGAACGAAACCATACACGCCGAGACTCCAGAAGAAATATTGAAGGCAGAGGCGCAGAACGTTGGGGAAGCCGAAGGCTTTTTTCAGATTTGGAATTCCGGGCAGCGATTGCTGTTCGCGTTCCAGTTCCTGCCTAAGTGTTTCGTGGTTTTCCGGGCTCATCCAGCGAGCTGTTTGCGGATCGTCGCTGACTGTCATCAGCCAGATGAATCCCCAGATGATGGAGATCAGGCCTTCGAGCACGAAGGTGGTGCGCCAGCCCTGCGCGCGGATGAGGAAGCCCGTCACCGCGGACATCCAGAGGACTGTGATGGGATTGCCGAGCATGAGCAGCGCCGTGGCGCGGGAGCGCTCCTGGCGTGTGAACCAGCGCGTGAGTAGAACAAGCATGGCAGGGAAGACAAAGCTTTCCGCTGCGCCGAGCAGGAGGCGATCCGCGGCCAGCAGCCAGAAGTTGCGGATGACTCCTGTGAGTGCGGAGAAGCTTCCCCAGGCTACGAGCGCAACGAAGATGAGCCTGCGCGCGCTGTGTTTTGAGGCGTATGCCGTTCCGGGAATCTGCAGGAAGGTGTAGCCGAGAAAAAACATGGCGCCGAGCAGGGCCGAGCGCTGCTGGCTGATGTGCAACTCGTTGGCCATGCCTGCCGCCGCGCCGAATCCGTAGTTGGAGCGGTCAAGATAGGCAAGGCTATAGGTGATAAAGGCCGCGGGCAGGATGCGAGTCCAGCGCTTCGGCAAATCCGCTCCGTCCATCCGGCCTCCCAGCACCCGTACCGGAGTATAACGATTAAGTGCCAGGTATTTCTCTTCAGTCGGTTCTTGAAACTTCATCGAGCGATTTCACTGCCGTTCGTACGCATGCTCCGGGCAGCGCCGGCCTGTTGCCGTTGAGTGCGGAGATGCTCGTGCAGCAGCCCTCCGGGAATCTTTTTGGCTTGAGCCAGAATGCCGGAATGGGCTGGGCGCCGGCGCGGCTGCTTGATCCTGAATTTCTTATCCTCAGCACGCATGGCGGAGTGCGCGCGCCAGACGGCACGGCGATTGCGCTTGGCTTTCACACCGGCCACTGGGAGGTTGGACTGCTGGTCGAGGCGGCGGCGCGCGAATTCAAGGCACTCGAAGCGATTCCTTTTGCGGGCGCGTGTACTGACCCTTGTGACGGGCGCAGCCAGGGGACTGCGGCGATGATGGATTCGCTGCCGTTTCGTAATGACGCTGCAATGGTGCTGCGGCGGCTGATGCGCTCCCTGCCGACACGCAAGGGCGTAATGGGGATTGCGACATGCGACAAGGGCCTGCCCGCGATGATGATGGCGCTGGCTTCGTCGGGTGAGATTCCTGCGATTCTTGTGCCGGGTGGCGTTACGCTGCTGCCGGAGAAAGGCGAAGACGCAGGCAAGGTGCAGTCGATTGGCGCACGGTTTGCCCAGGGTGAGATTTCGCTTGCATACGCTGCCGAGGTTGGTTGTCATGCCTGCGCATCGCCAGGCGGAGGATGTCAGTTTCTTGGGACGGCGGCTACATCGCAGGTTGTGGCAGAGGCTTTAGGGTTGTCGCTGCCGCACTCGGCACTCGCGCCTTCAGGTCATGCCATCTGGCTGGATGCGGCGATGCGATCGGCGCGGGCGTTGCTGCGGATGCACGAGACCGGTCTTGCGACCAGCGCGATTCTGACGGATGCTGCGATTGAAAACGCGATGATTCTTCACGCAGCCTTTGGCGGATCTACGAATCTGCTGCTGCATGTTCCGGCGATTGCTTATTCGGCTGGTTTGCGAAGGCCAATGGTGGAAGATTGGCAGCGTGTGAATCGCCAGACGCCGCGGCTTGTGGATGCTCTACCAAATGGGCCGCGAGGCTTTGCCACAGTGCAGGTCTTTCTTGCCGGCGGCGTGCCGGAAGTGATGCTGCACTTGCGGCGTGCTGGATTACTCGACACTTCTGCAATCACTGTGAGCGGGCAGACTCTGAACGAAAATCTCGACTGGTGGGAGCAGAGTGAGCGCCGGCAGACGCTGAAAAAGCAACTGCTCGACCAGGATGGAATTGATGCGGATGAGGTGATCTTTTCGCCGGATCGGGCGCGGGCGAATGGGTTGACTTCAACGGTGTGCTTTCCGCTGGGGAATCTTGCGCCAGAGGGATCGGTTATCAAAAGCACAGCCATCGATCCCTCGCTTGTGGATGCGGACCAGGTCTATCGCCATACCGGCCCGGCGCGTGTTTTCACTACGGAGGTTGCCGCGGTTCGCGCCATTAAGGAAGGCGCGATTCGCCAGGGGGATGTCATTGTGCTGATCTGCGGCGGGCCTCTGGGTGCTGGCATGGAAGAGATTTACCAGGTTACCTCGGCGCTCAAATATCTCAGCTATGCGAAGCGGGTTGCGGTGCTTACGGATGCGCGTTTCAGCGGCGTGTCCACGGGTGCATGCATCGGGCACATCTCACCGGAGGCGCTTGCCGGAGGGCCGATTGGGCGTGTGCTTGACGGAGATACCATCTCGATTGTGATTGACCGTAAGACGCTGGTTGGCAGCGTGGATTTTATTGGTTGCGGGACGGAGAGCTTCAGCGCAGAGGAGGGAACGAAGCGTCTTGCTGCTCGCCCACTGCGCGTCGACCTCAAGCCTCATTCCGGCCTGCCGGAGGATACGCGGCTCTGGGCTGCGCTGGTGCAGGCCAGTGGCGGCGTGTGGGCGGGATGCGTCTATGACACGGATGCTATTTTGAAGCGGCTGAGCTCCTAGCGGCATCCACATATACTGACCGATATGATCCACAACGGACGCAGCCGCAAATTGCCATTTGATCCGGAAGAGGCTGTGGCGCACCTGCGTGCCGCGGATAAGAAACTTGGTGCACTCATGGATCGAGTGGGGCCGTTTACCATGCGGCTTGATTCGTGGAGTTCGCCATTTGAATCCCTGGTGGAGTCGATCATTTACCAGCAACTGCACGGTAAGGCTGCGGCCACCATCCACGGGCGCTTGTGCGAGTGTTTTGGCGGGGAGCCTGCGCCGCAGATTCTTCTTGATCTGCCGGAGGAACGGCTGCGAGGCTGCGGTGTCTCGGGCAATAAGATCAAGGCGCTGCGCGACCTGGCGGAGAAGACTCTCGATGGCACGGTACCTGCTCATGCTGTGATTCGCAAGCTCTCCGACGAGGAGATTATTGAGCGGCTCACTGCGGTGCGCGGCATTGGCGAGTGGACGGTGCAGATGCTGCTGATGTTTCGCCTGGGGCGGCCGGATGTGCTGCCTGTAAGCGATTACGGTGTGCGCAAGGGATTTGCGCTGACCTTTCTGCGGCTGCCGAAGAGCCGCGCTGTGACGAATGCCGATCTTCCCAAGGCGGAGGTTGTGATTCGCCGCGCCAGGAAATGGAAGCCCTACCGCAGCGTGGCCAGCTGGTACATGTGGCGGGCCTGCGACCTGGCGAAGAGCACGCCGGATGCGGAGACATACGAGCGCAGCGCATCCTGAGCCTTGCGTTTAGGTATGCCGCGCGGCAAATGTAAGCAGTCTAAAGAAGCTTGCCGAGTACGGTCTGGATCAGAGATCCGGAGTCCGGGGCCGCTGTTTCGCCGGGCTGGCCGTCGGCTGTGACATGGCCGTTCGAAATGCTGTGATGCAGAAGCACGGGCAAGATGCTCGCGAGGCCGGACTTCACCGCATCCGGTGAAAGGCCTGTCCGCGATGCCACGCCATCGATGAGGCCGCTGCCGGCCACCAGGCTCTCCACCTGATTTGGATCAATCGCGCTGGTGTTGCCACTGGCAATATTCTGCACGATGCTGCCGCCGCCGTTCTGCTGGAAGGTCTGGATCAGGTTGCCGAGACCGCCTGATCCGCCAAGCTCCGCGAGAAGGCCGCCGGTTACTGCTGCGTGATTTTGTACGGGGGCTTCGCCGCTTGTGCCGCCCGCAAGCCCGCCAACCGCGCCCGAAATCGCATCCAGAATGCCCATTTTCGACCTCCTTCTTTTTCCCCTGTTTTTGGCAAGGAATGACGATATACCCCCGAATATGAGCCGTCAACACAAAGGTTGAACAATTTTTCCGGCATATTTTTCCCGCGCATCACTCCGATATTTTTCTGCGCCGCGCACGCCGGGTGCGGTAGCATTCTGGCTGTCGTATTCAGAAAGGATGGAATTTCAATGAAAATGAAATGGATTGCGGCTGCTATGGCAGGGCTCATTCTGGCTCCGTGCGCTTTAATCGCGCAGGCTCCGCCGGCGGGTGCGACGGGCAAGTGTAAAGACGGCACTTACACCACATCTCCCACAAAGTCCGGCGCGTGCAGAGGGCACCAGGGTGTCGATAAGTGGTTAGCTGCAAATACTTCTTCCGCGCCAACTGCTCCCAGCACTGCCGCACCTTCCACTGCGGCAGCCAAGCCTGCTCCTGCACCTGCCGCTGCACCGGCACCTGCTCCTGCTCCTAAGGCTGCTTCGACTCCTGCTCCTGCAGCCTCAAAGAGCACCGCCCCGAAGACGGTGGCTCCCGGTGGCGGACCTGGCCTGGTCTGGCTCAACACCAGCAGCAAGGTTTACCACTGCTACGGCGGGGCCGACTATGGAACCACCAAGGCCGGCAAGTATATGAGTGAAGCAGATGCCAAGGCTGCCGGCGGAAAGCCTGCTCGCGGACAGGCGTGTTCGAAATAAACAACGCGCCGTTCAGGGCGATCTGAGCGGTGCGTTTGTTTAATATTCGATTCCTCGTTGCGCCAGGATGCCTTTCTGGTAGGCGTGCTTTACTTCGCGCATCTCGGTGACCGTGTCGGCAAGCTCCACCAGCATCGGATGCGCGTTGCGCCCCGTAAGAATGACGTGCACCATCTCGGGGCGCGTGCGCAGAGCTTCTGCAACCTCTGCGGCCTCGAGCATGCCGTAGCCGATGGCGTAGTTGATCTCGTCGAGCACGACCAGATCCCAGTCTTCTGAGTGGATGGCTTGCTTTGCTTCTGCCCATGCCTGCTGCACCATGTGGATGTCCTCGGGATCGGTCTCCGCGCCGCCCACTTTTACAAATCCGCGGCCCATTTGTTTCAGGACGAAGCTCCCGGGGAAGGCTTGTGTGTTCAGCGCCTCTGCGGAATCGAGTTCGCCGTAATGCCATGAGCCTTTGAGGAACTGCAGGATCAATACCCTCATGCCGTTGCCTGCGGCACGCAATGCTGTGCCCAGCGCGGCTGTCGTTTTGCCTTTGCCGGGCCCGGTGTTGATGAGCAGCAGGCCTTTACGTGATTCGGTCATCTAGTGTCCTGTGTGGTAGGGGTGTCCGGTGAGGATGGTGGTTGCGCGGTAAATCTGTTCGGCCAGAACGGCGCGTGCGAGCGCGTGAGCCATGGTCATCTTGCCGAGAGAAAGCAGCAGGCCGGCTTGTTTCTGTGCTGTGTCATCCCAGCCGCTTGCCGGGCCAATGGCGAAGACGATATGCGCTGTGCCCGTATCGCGCCGCGCACCCAGCCATGCGGCAAACTCTTCGGAGCTCATCTGTTTTCCGCGGCTATCGAGAAGCACCAGCACCTGCGCGCCGCCTTTTTTCGCTCGCATCAGCGACTCAAAGAATGCGTCTGTGGAGCGGAAGGCTGTGCTTTCTGTCTCCGCGAAGCCGCCGATCCGCTCCAGCCACATTTGCGTGAGCGTTTCAAACGGATCGGAGGCCGGCAGCCGGTTGCCGATGTGAGCGAGCGTCAGGCGCATGCAAAGCAGAATACCGGAAGCCCCTCAGATATTCAGCTTCTTGCGCTCCTCGGCCAAATGCTCGCTGGCGCGCATGGAGAGCGCGAGAATCGTCATGGTTGGATTTTGCCAGCCCGCCGAGGTGAATTGCGCGCCATCCACTACGAAGAGATTCTTGTGATCGTGGCTCTGGCTCCACTTGTTCAGCACACTCTTCTTCGGGTCGTCGCCCATGCGGCAGGTGCCCACCTCGTGAATGCTATAGCCCGGCGGGTTCGGGAGGACATTCTTGCGCAGCACTTCAAAGCCCGCGCCCTCGGCCATCTGGATCGCCGACGCAACGCAGTCTTTGGCCATGTTGAACTCGTTGTCGGTGTACTTTGTCTCGATGCGGAGTGCGGGAATGCCCCATGCATCGGTCTTCACGGGGTCTATCTTCACGTGATTCTCGTAGCGGCCCAGCACTTCACCCATGAGCGAAAAACTAATGCCGCTGCCGTTATACTCGGCGAGCTTCTTTTCAAGCTCCGCGCCGTAGGCAGCGAAGCAGCGAGCATCGACGGGGCCGCCGCTACTCCAGACGTTCATGGCATAGCCGCGCAAAAAATTCGGAGCCTTGTCTGTGAGATTGCGGAAGCGGGGAATAATGGCTCCTCCGCCCATGAGTCCCCTGGCGTTGCCGCCACGCGCTTCCGGCACGGAACAGGTGATTCCTGCGCCGTAAATCTGATCCATGAGATAGCGGCCCACAAGCCCGCTTGAGTTTGCCAACTTCGAATTCAGCAGGAGACGCGTGCTTTCCAGCGTTCCGGCGGCCAGCACCACTATGCGCGCCTTTACGCTCATCTCGCGGCCCGTAAGCCGGTCGACGAAGTGGCAGCCATCGGGAAGGCCAGTATTTTTATCCACGGTGATTTCGCGCACCACGGCGTTTGCAATCGAGGTCAGCTTGCCGGTCTTCTCCGCGTCCGGCAAAAGAAGATTCACGCTGCTGGCGAGACCATCGCGGCCATTGGCGCGACGCTGCCGCGTTACTCCGATATTGAGTTTGGCCGCCGAGGCCTTGAGGCGATCCAAAGATCCGGTCCAGAGATCGGGGTCTTCAATGAAATTTCCATCCGGCAACTGCGGCCAGCCTTCTTTCTGGCCGCTCACCTGGAAGATTTCTTCAACGCGCGAGTAGTACGGGTCCAGGTCGGCGAGACTGATAGGCCAGTCCTCCCCGAAGCCGTCATGGCTCTTGCCTTTGAATTCGTAATCGCTCAGACGGAAGGACTGCCGCGACCAGAAGAGCGAGCGGCCGCCGAACAAACGCACGCGCACCCAGTTGTAGGGCTGCGAGGGATCATAGGTGTAGGGAACTTCGCGCTCATCCACCCAGACGTTGGCGTTGAACTCATTGGCCTGATAGACGTGCGGCACCTGCTGCGGCGGACGAAAGCCGCGATAGGGCAGATCATACGAGTGTTTGCGCTCAGCATCACGCGTTACGTTTGCCACGGGTCCGGCGTTCAGCATCAGGCACTGCGCCCCGGCTTCGGTGAGTACCTTGGCCGCCATGCCACCCGCATGGCCGGAGCCAACAATCAGCACATCAAACACTTCGTTCGCCATCTCTGCTGTGTCCCTGAGAACTATCGTTTGTAAATTGGGGTGGCCGGAGTCTTTGACGCCGCCACGTGAGGCTGCACTGCCAGCACGTATGCCAGATCGGGTTCGATCGGACTCCAGTAGAGGTCAGACTCGCCCCACTCGCCGGCGGGGGTGCCCGGCGTCTGGCTCCAGGCTTTGGAGTTGATGGTAGCCAGGCGAATCTCATCGAGCGCGACGTTGATGAAATCCGCATGCGGCTCGGTCGGTGGATTGTCGGCCATCCATGCCCGCAGCCAGGGCTTGACGATGGCGTCTACCTGATCGTCCTGGAGAGCAAAAAAGCCGAGCTTGTATTTCTTTTGCGCCTCGGAGTCCAGCCAGTCGAGGCCGCCTGCGTAGAATTTCTGACGGTCAGCGGGCGCGTCGGAGATCAGAAAATCGAGAAACTCCGGAGTCTTTGCCTCAATGGCTCCAGGCTTGCCATTGAGCGCAGGCATCAGCACGCGGCTGAGCCGCTGCAGTGTGCGCATCTGCGCCGGAGAAAAGAACTTCAGGTCCGCGATGGCGACCAAATCCGCGGGTTCTGTGGCGGGGAGCGGGGTGTGCGAATTGAGCCCGGTGTACCAGGGCACGGGTGCGGCAGCGGGCAGAGGCTTCTTCTCCTGCTGACCAAAAAGCATCCGCGGGGCGGCGGCCACGGATAGTAGAATGCGAACAAATTTGCGGCGCTGCATAGCGCCTCCAAGCTATCGTGCCGGGGCTGCGGTCGTCCATAGCTGCCCGATAACAATCCCTGCACCCCGAGCCTGCCGAACTGAATCTAAACGAGCAGGGCTGAAAATCGCCCGAAAACAAAACAATTCTTATCTCGCTTTCTTAATTTCTCGTTTTTTATTCAAGGAGTCGTTTTGTCCACTTCGGAATCCGCGCTGACCGCGCCGGGAAAAGTGACCGAAAAAACGGTCGTCAATCCTGACGCGCAGGCCCGATGGAAGCCACGAACCAATCCATGGCTGATCGCCGCCACCGTTGCGCTTGCTGCGTTTATGGAGGTGCTTGATACCTCCATCGCAAACGTGGCGCTTCAGCACATCGCCGGTGACCTGGGCGCCAGCAACGACCAGGGAACGTGGGTGCTCACCGGCTATCTGGTCTCAAACGCCATCGTGCTGCCGCTGGGCGCCTGGGCCTCCAGCGTCATGGGAAGGAAAAACTTCTTCCTGTTCTGCATTACCATCTTCACCATTGCAAGTTTCCTTTGTGGCGCAGCTCCCTCGCTGGCCATGCTGCTTCTCTTCCGCGTAATTCAGGGCGCAGGCGGAGGCGGCCTGCAACCCATGGCGCAGGCCATCATGGCGGATTCGTTTGAGCCGCATAAGCGCGGCCAGGCATTTGCGCTCTATGGTCTGGTGGCTGTCCTTGCACCCTCCATCGGGCCCACGCTGGGCGGCTGGATCACGGATAACTATTCCTGGCGCTGGATCTTCTACATCAACATTCCCGTCGGCATTCTGGCATTCTTTCTGGTAACGCGGCTTGTTGAGGATCCTCCATGGATCAAGCCCAACCGCAAGCTCATTGGCAAAATCGACTTCCTTGGCCTGAGCTTCCTCACCATCGCCATGGGCGGCATGCAGATCATGCTCGACAAGGGCGAGGAGAACGACTGGTTCTCTTCGAACTTCATCCGCATCAACGCCGCCATGTTTGTCTTTGGCATGATCGCGCTGGTCTGGTGGGAGTTGCGAGCTAAAAGCCCCATCATCAACCTGCGTGTCTTTCGCTTTCGAAACTTCGCCATATGTTGTTTCCTCATGGCGCTTGTCGGTGGCGTGCTGAACGCAAATACGGTCCTGCAGCCGGAATATATGCAGGAACTGATGGGCTATACAGCAACGACAGCGGGCATGGCACTTACGGCGGGCGGCATCGCGCTTGTCATTGTCATGCCGCTGGCCGGCTTCGCCACGGGAAAGATTTCAGCGCGCACGCTGGCCGTCTGCGGCTTCATCATGTTCACGTTCACCTTCCGCTACGCTGCGTCGGTGACCAATCTGCAGATGACCTTCGCGCAGCAGTCGATGCTGCGTGTCATTCAAATGCTGCCGCTGCCGTTTTGCTTCATCTCCATCACGAATGCTGCTTATGTCGGCATGCCGAAGGAGGAGAGCAACCAGGTTTCAGGCCTCATTAACTTTGCCCGTAACATTGGCGGTTCCATTCTGATTGCAGTCACCAATGCGCAGATTACCAACCGCTCGCTCTTTCACCAGCAGCGGCTGCAGAGTGATATGCAGCCCGGCAGTCCGGGGTTTCAATCGCATCTGCAGGCGCTCACCGGCTTCTTCGGCGGCGGTCCGGACGGAGCATCACGCGCCATGGGAGCCATCTACAACCAGCTTAACCAGCAAGCGCTCATGCAGGCCTTTCAGGATGTCTACATTGAGCTTTCCTGGATGTCCGTCATCCTCGTTCTACTCGCCTTCCTGCTGAACAAGAACAAGCCCGGTGCAGGGCCAGGTGCGGAAGCAATGCATTAATCTCCGGCGCCTGTGTGGGGAACAATGAAAAATGCCAGAAGCCTTACGGCCTCTGGCATTTTTTTTCGCGTGTCCCGCGCAAATCTCTTCCACCCAACATCATCTGACCTTGCCAGCGATGAATCTTCAGTTTTGGTTCCACCCGTCCCGGCTCTGCATTTGTTCTTGGCTTCCGGTTCTGTCTGGCTCTCCGCTCACGGCTTTCACCGTAAGTAAGTCACCTTTCTTCCCCTTCTGCTTCCGATCTCCTGCATTACCAGCGCTTCACTTGTCGGCCTACTTCGTAGATAGATGCGCAGTCTATCTTCGACTTAGGCGGATGTGATTCTCCTGCTGAACTTATTAACTGCTCTTTGCCCGTTCCTGCAATGTCTTGTACGGCAAGCCGTACGAAACCGCTGTCACGAATAAGTTGCAACTAAGTCAATCCAACCGGCGACGGAGCGCAAACCTCCTTTGAACTTTGCATCGCCTGCATGGCCTGAGGATCGGAACTCCTGCTTCCTGTAAAGACCGCATCTGCTCCGGCTTGCGCTTTCACTGAAGAGTCTCTACATTCCACTGGCTCACGGCATCTTCCCGCGTGGCAGGAAATGTTGGCTTTCCGTTTTCTGCCCGGTAACCAACTGTGAGGAGAATGCGCCTGACCGATCTGTGAATGCAAGTGGAAAACTTAGTTAAAATCTGTGGATTTCACCATGCGTGGTGCAGTCAGGCGCGAATTCTATGTTTCACAGAGAAATCCAGAGAAATCCAGAGTTATTTCCGCAGATAAGTGACCGATAGTTAGCCCTGAAAGCTGAAAAATCAGGGCTAACTTCGCTAACTTACGGCACTATCTGTCTCGCGCTCCCGGAAAGCTACAAGGAAGAGCAGCAAAATCACGGCGGAAAGCCCACCGGCGAAGAGCCAGATGGCGTGCCAGTTGTGGGCCTGCGTGCCGTCAGCCAGCGTGGTTGCATACGCATGCACCACCTTGCCGCTGAGCCACGCCCCCAGCAGCATGCCAATGCCGTAGGTGATCAGTGTGATCATGCCCTGCGCTGCGCTGCGGTACGCCGGCGGGGCCTTTCGGTCGGTGTAAATCTGGCCGGTGACAAAGAAGAAGTCGTAGCAAATGCCGTGCAGCACAATGCCCAGCAACAACATCCACACGCCCGGACCTGCATCGCCAAAGGCGAAGAGGGCATACCGCAAGACCCATGCAACCATGCCTACTGCAAGCATCCACTTCACGCCCAGTCGGCGAAAGAAGAAGGGGATCAGCAGCATGCAGAGCGTCTCGGAGACCTGTCCAAACGCCATCTTCCCCGCGGAATTCGCCACACCGATCTGCGTTAGGAAGGGGTTTGTAAAGGCGTAGTAGAACTGCAGCGGCACGCAGATGAGAAAGGAGGCTATCGCAAAAATGAGAAAGCTTCGGTCGCGAAACATCCGCCGTACTTCGACGGGAAACAGGTTGCCCACACTGAAGGCTTCGGTTGCCTGTGGCGGCGTGTGCGGCAGGGTCAGCGAATAGACAGCCAGCACGATCGATGCAATTGCCGACATCTTTAACGGCAGCGCGGTTGCCTCGCCGTGCAGAATGTAACTGATCGCAAGGCCGGCACAGATCCAGCCAATTGTGCCCAGCACGCGGATGAATGGAAACTCCGTCTTGGGATCACGCATCTGGCGGAAGGCGATGGCGTTCACCAGGCCCAGGGTCGGCATATACAGCACCGCATACGCGAGAACAATCCAGTAAAGCGGTCCAAAATTCGTCTGCATCGAGGCGAGATACAGCAGAATTCCGCCGATCAGGTGCAGAAGCGCAAGCATGTATTGCGCGGGCATCAGGTTATCTGCAATCCACCCGCCAAGAAAAGGCGAGACCACCGCGCCGATTGCCGTTGTTCCGGCGACAAGCGCAGCCTGCTCGTCATTGAAGTGCAGCGTCTGGCTTACCCACGTGGTAACGGTCACATACCAGCCGCCCCAGATGAAGAATTCGAGAAACATCATTGCGGCAAGGCGAATTTTCAGAAGCATTCAGGCTCCCTGTAACAGAATGAAAAGGTCGTAGGCCAGCATACGGCATCGTACGTGCAAAATGGCATCTCACCTGCTGCGCCTAAAATAACCGCGTAGCTCTCATACTGGAGACACAACGATCCAACATGGCATCTTCCAAGCGATTTGTCTGCATTCACGGTCATTTCTATCAGCCACCCAGGGAAAATCCCTGGCTTGAAGCGATCGAGACCCAGGACTCCGCCGCGCCGTATCACGATTGGAATGAGCGCGTGTGTGCCGAGTGCTACGCGCCCAATGGCGCAGCGCGCACGGTAAACAACCGGAATAAAATCACGCGCATCGTCAACAACTATGCGCGCATCAGCTTTAACTTTGGTCCAACTCTACTGAGCTGGCTCAAGGACAATGCTCAGCGCACGTACCGCATGATTCTCGACGGCGAGCGCCGCAGTCGCAAGACCTTCAAGGGCCACTCGTCCGCAATGGCGCAGGTTTACAACCACATCATCATGCCGCTGGCCAATACGCGCGACAAGATCACGCAGATTCGCTGGGGCATTGCCGATTACATTTCGCACTACGGCGTGCCACCGGAAGGAATGTGGCTGGCGGAGACGGCTGTCGATTCCGAGACGCTGGAGCTGCTTGCCCGCTATGGCATCAAGTTCACCATCCTCGCTCCGCGCCAGTGCCGGCGCGTCCGTCCCCTTGCCGCAGCGGAAACCGAGGCGGTCTGGTCGCCTACGCCCAACGATACTGTCAATTCCACGCGCCCCTATCTCGTTCGTTTCCCTTCAGGACTTTCTATCGCTGTCTTTTTCTACAACGGATCGGCCTCGCAGGCGATTGCCTTCGAGGGTCTGCTGAATTCGGGCGATGCATTCGCCAGCAGGCTTAAAGAGAGCTTCCTTGCGGACGGGTCCAGCCCGCAACTCGTTCACGTTGCCACGGACGGAGAGAGTTACGGCCACCATCACCGGTACGGGGAGATGGCGCTGGCATACGCGCTCACACTGCTGGAGCAGGACAAGAATGTTCATCTGGCGAACTACGGCAGCTATCTCGCCCAGTTTCCGCCGACCTACGAGTGCGAGATTGTCGAGAATAGTTCGTGGTCATGCATTCATGGCGTGGAGCGCTGGCGGTCTAACTGCGGTTGCAACAGCGGCAGGCCCGGCTGGAACCAGGCCTGGCGCAAGCCTTTGCGTGAGGGGCTCGACACGCTTCGCGATGCTCTGGTTCCACTTACTGAGGAAGAAGGAGCAAAGCTCTTTCGCGATGTGTGGGCGGCCCGTAACGCGTATATCGACATCATTCTCAACCGCAGCAGTGAAACCACGAATCGCTTTTTCGAGACACATCAAAGCCATCCGCTCAGCACGGAAGAGCGCATTCGCGCGCTCGATTTGATGGAGATGCAGCGCCACGCCCAGCTCATGTACACCAGCTGCGGCTGGTTCTTTGACGACATCTCCGGCATCGAGACTGTGCAGGTGATTGCCTATGCCGCACGCGTTCTTCAGGTTGCACAGGATCTCTTTGGCGATCGCGCCGCTGCTCTTGAACCGGCCTTCGTTGCCACGCTCAAAGACGCCATCTCCAATGTTCCAAGCGCGCAGGACGGTGCGCACATCTACACCGATCTGGTTGGTTCCTTGAAACTTGGCCTTGAACGAGTGGCAGCGCATTACGCCATCAGCTCGATGTTCACCTCGTATGGGGATGACGCCAAGGTCTACAGCTACTGCGTGCGGAGGCTATCGCATGACATTTTCACTTCAGGCCGTGGCCGCCTGGGCATCGGCAGAGCGAAGGTAACTTCAGAGATCACGGGAGAAGAGCAGTCGTTTCAATATGCGGTGCTTCACTTCGGCGATCAGAACATTACTGCGGCAGTGAAGCCTTACGCCGATCAGGACGCCGAAGACTTTTCGCGCTTTAGCGAGGAGGCCGCTGAATATGTTCAGCATGCTGACTTCGCCCAGGTCATTCGATTGCTCGATCGCACCTTTGAGCGCGTGGACTACTCACTGACCTCGCTCTTCCGCGATGATCAACGGCACATCGTGCAGCTCATCCTGAATACCACGCTGGCGACGATTGAAGGTGCGCTCACGACTATCTATGAGGATCATTCCAGTCTTCTGCATTTCCTTTCGCAGACAGGACTGCCGAAGCCTCCCGCGCTTACAATTGCCGCCGGATTTGCAGTCAACGCAGGGATCAGGCGCGCCATCGAGTCTGACCCCATCGATCAGGCGCTGCTCAAATCTTTCCTCTCACTTGCCAAAGCCGACCAGGTGTCACTGGACACCGCCACACTCTCCTACATCGCGGATCAGCGCATGAAGCGAGCCATGGTGGATCTGCAGACATCCGCAACGCAAGAGGCTCTTGATCGCGCGCTGGCACTTTCGCGGGCGCTGTCTGATTTGCCGTTCGAGTCCAATCTCTGGCAGGCGCAGAATATCTGGTATGAACTTCTCAGTAAGCGCCCTCCCGCGCTAGCTGCTCTCACCAGCGAGGCTCGCACGCGCTGGGAAGAGGACTTTACCGCGCTCGGCAAGTGCCTCTCGATTGACACCGCCGTGCTCAGCATTCAGGATGCCGCACAGGCAGTCGTGGGGGATTAGAGATTTCCATGCCGACTGCTACGGAGTCCATTGCTGAGGGAAAACGCGCCCGCGCAGCGCGGCGACTCGACGAAGCCCGGGCCTATTACGCTGAGGCTGCGGAGATATATCGCCGAGAAGACAACCGCCTGGCATATGCGCATACCATTCGGCACATCGCGGACATGTTTCTGGACGAAGCAAAGTGCGGCGAAGCCCGGCCGCTCTATGAAGAGGCTCTCGAAATTTATCGCGGCAGCCTGGACACGAAGCTGCTCGACCTTGCCAACACGGTTCGTCCGTATGCGCAGCTCAACGAGGCGATCGGCAAATTTGACGCTGCGCGGGAACACTGGCAGGAGGCGCGGAACCTCTATGCTTCACTTCGTCTGGATGTAGGGGTAGAAGAATGTGACAGGCGGCTTGAGGCTCTGCGGCAAACGTGAGGACGCCGCCCGTTATCGAATGACTGCAAGCGGCTTTTCCCGGTCCGTACGCATGGTAGGTACTGAAGCCAGCAGACTCCGCGTGTACTCATGCTGCGGCCGGGTCAGGACCTCGTTTACTGTGCCGGTCTCAACAATCTGCCCGTGGCGCATGACGGCCACGCGGCTTGCTACCTGACCCACCACCGCCAGGTCATGCGAGATGAAGAGCATCGCCAGCCCGTGTTCCTGTTGCAGGTCTTTTAAGAGCGCCAGAATCTGCGCCTGAACCGTTACATCCAGCGCTGTCGTCGGCTCGTCGGCGATGAGCAGGCGCGGTTTGTTAATCAGCGCCATCGCAATCAGAATTCGCTGACGCTGCCCGCCCGAAAACTGGTGCGGATAATCGCCATACCGCCGCGCAGCCTCCGGAATCGCTACCGCCTCAAGTGCTTCGATCGCGCGTCTTTTAGCATCTCTGCCGGTCCAGCTCGGGGAATGGGCTGCCGCACACTCCGCGACCTGTCCTCCGATGGACATTACGGGGTTCAACGCCGTCATCGGCTCCTGAAAGATCATGGCAATCTCACGGCCGCGCAGTTTTCTCAGCACATTGACCGGCTCGTCGAGCAGATTGACGCTGCCGTTCTCTCCGCGCCATGCGATTTTGCCTGTCACCTGCGCCGTTTTTGGCAGCAGTCCCATCACGGCAAGTGAAGTCGCACTCTTACCCGAGCCGGACTCACCCACCAGGCCCAGAACCTCGCCTTCGCCGATCCCGAAATCGATGCCGCAAACGGCTTCAGCCGTTCCAAATCGGATTCTCAGATCGTGCACGGTAAGAAGGGCAGCCATGATGCCATCCTAGTCGATACGTGCCTGGGGCCATATTGCGGGTTATTGATGACGCTGCAAAGTAGCCCGTGATAGGGTCATTCAGGCAACGCGAGAGTTGTGCCGGGCATCTTTTTGCTTTGTGCTTCTCCGCAACATGCTTCGCAACTTTTTTCAGCAAGAGGAGTTTGATCAGGTATGAAGATCAAGATGTTTGGTGCTGCTCTGCTCGCACTCTGCCTAGCTCTGACCGGCGTCTCAGCCGCTCACGCGCTTCAGGGACCGCCCCCGCCCCCACCGAATCCGTACGGACCACCACCACCGCTAAGACCAGGCTGGGATACAGCTCCAGGAAGCTACAGGAGCGACATTGAACGCCGCGCCTATCAGGAAGGCATTCACGGTGCTCGCAAGGATCGCGAAAATGGCCGTAGGCCGAATGTAAACAATCGTGACGAGTACATGCGCAAAACCGCTTTTCCTGTTCCGCCCAATATGATTGGCTCGTACCAGCGCGCCTTCCGCGCCGGTTATCAGCATGGTGTGCAGATCTTTTACGGTCGCCGCTACTAAACGCCACTACAGCTAAACCTGGCTCTAATCGACGTCCCGCCGGAAGATAAACCGGCGGGCGTCGCAGCATTCGCACAACTTCGAGTGCAAAGCCGTCTCATCTGCTAAGGACGGCGTAAGGAACGGAGATTTTACCGTTCTGTATCATCCCGGCCTCGTGCTACGCTCTCGTTAGGTGACCACGCGACGCACAATCCGGCGCACCTCCATCAAGGTGCAGCTTCGCATTAATCATATGGATGTGTGCTGCGGTCCGCCGTCTTTCTACCTTCCCTCTCTTTAAGGCAGCGCAGCCGATCCCTCGGCCGGCGTTTCCTCACCCAGGCAGACGAATGTGCTCGTAGCCCGCAACCGGGCCAGCGCGCGTGTCTGCAAGGCACGGAAATTGAAATCCAATGCATCCAATCAGGCCTTAGCGGCGGCAAGACAGGTGTCTTCTCACTGATCCGCCGTCGAAATACAACAAGGCAGGTGCATTGGCATCTCGATTTTCCTCACAGGTCATCGGAGCCAGGGGAGCAGCATCCATGGTGGAGTCCAGTGTTCTTTGCAGTGAGGTTTTACCCGGCGGGGCCACATGGTCCCATGTATTAAAGCGAGGCACTGCGCTGCGTATCACCGACCTTGAAGGCGGCGCAAATGTAGCGGGGTACTTCCTCAACTTCGAACTGCCCGCCGAGCGCTTTAATTTGCCGGACACACTCAAGGCGCAGCACACCGCACGACTCACCAAAGGTCATGTGCTCTACTCCGACATGGGGCGCATTCTCTGTTCCATTACCGGCGACAGCGTGGGCTGGCACGATCCGCTGGCGGGGCTGTCGAACGCCGCGCTGGTCGAAAAGAAATACGGCAAGCTCACGTACCAGCAGGCACGCAATGAATGGCACCAGAATGCCCGCGACGGCATGACGATTGAGCTGGGCAAATACGGCATGGGCCCGCGCGACCTGCATGCAACCGTGAATTTCTTCAGCAAAGTTACGGTAGATGAGGGTGGCAACATGCACTACGCGCCCGGTAACTCGCCTGCGGGCAGCTATGTGGAGCTGCGCGCGGAGATGAACACGCTGGTGATTCTGAACACCTGCCCGCATCCGCTGGATCCGGACCCCAAATACGCTCCCAGGCCTGTGGAATTAAGCATCAGTCGCGTTCCTCCGCCGCGGTCTGATGATCCCTGCCGCATGCAGTGCCGGGAGAACGCGCGCGGGTTTCTGCTCACCGAATTTTATTTTCTCTAGCGCCGCAAAAGATCACAGAAAGAAGTTAAGAAACATGGCAATACAGATTCGGGAGCGGCATGTTCAGTAAAGTATTGGTGGCCAATCGCGGCGCCATTGCCTGCCGCATCATTCGCACGCTGCGGCGCATCGGAATTTCCTCAGTGGCTGTCTATTCTGAGGCTGACCGCGACGCGCGTCATGTGCTGGATGCCGACGAAGCCGTGCTGGTGGGGCCGGGCGCGCCCTCGCAGAGTTATCTTGCAGTCGATAAAATTCTCGCCGCAGCGGAAGAAACCGGCGCGCAGGCCATTCATCCCGGCTATGGTTTTTTGAGTGAGAACATCGAGTTTGCCCAGGCCTGCGCCAAGCGCGGCATTGTTTTCATCGGCCCGCGCGTTCCGCAAATTGAGGCCTTCGCGCTGAAGCACACAGCGCGCGCCATCGCGCAGCAATGCGGCGTGCCGCTTTTACCCGGAACCGGTGTTCTTAGCGGCATACAGGAAGCGCTCACGGAAGCGGAGAAGCTTGGCTTTCCCGTCATGCTCAAGAGCTCCGCGGGCGGTGGCGGCATCGGCATGAAGGTGTGCCATTCGCCAGATCAACTTCGCGACGCCTATGAGAGTGTCGTTCGTCTCAGCCAGAACAGCTTTCGCGATGGCAGCGTCTTTCTGGAAAAATTTGTTGCGCGCGCCAAGCATGTGGAAGCGCAGATCTTTGGCGACGGCAAAGGAGGCGTTCTAGCGCTTGGTCTGCGCGACTGTTCCGCGCAGCGCCGCAATCAGAAGGTGATTGAAGAGACGCCCGTCCCAGGATTGGAGCCGAAGGTAGCGGATGCGATTCGTGACTCCGCGATTCTGCTCGGGCAGGCAGTGAAGTATGCAAATGCCGGCACCGTCGAGTTCCTCTTGGATGCAGACACCGGCGCGTACTACTTTCTCGAAGTCAACACGCGTCTCCAGGTGGAACACGGCGTCACCGAGCAAGTCACTGGATTCGATCTTGTCGAGATGATGCTGCTTGAGGCTGCAGGGGAATTGCCTGCACTCCATGCGTTTGCAGTTGAGCCAAAGGGCTGCTCCATTGAAGCGCGCGTCTACGCGGAAGACCCCGCAAAGAATTTTCAGCCCGCACCGGGCAGGCTTTCGAAGGTCAGCTTTCCCCCAGATGCCCGCGTAGAAACATGGGTCGAGAACGGCACGGAGATCACGCCGTTCTACGATCCCATGATTGCCAAGATCATCGTTACGGGCACAGATCGTCCAGATGCCGTGCAAAGACTGCAGGCGGCGCTTGCAGCCACTGCGCTGTATGGCACGGAGACGAATCTTCGCTACCTGCAGGCCGTCGCCGCATCGGAGACATTCGTGTCCGGCGCCATGACCACGGCGTTTCTAAGCAGCTTTTCTGTTACTCGTACAGCGTTTGAAGTGCTGGATGGCGGAATGCAGACCACCGTGCAGGATTATCCCGGACGGCTTGGTTACTGGCATGTCGGAGTGCCGCCGTCAGGCCCCATGGATGCGCTTGCTTTTCGTCTTGCAAATCGTCTCGTGGGCAACAACGAATCGGCAGCTGCACTTGAGATGACCACGATGGGCGCAAAGCTGCGCTTCGATGCCGATGCGGTGGTTGCGCTCACGGGCGCAGAAATGGGCGCAACAGTGGATGGCGCGGTTGCTCCCGCGTGGCAGGCATTTCCCGTCAAGGCAGGCTCCGTTCTGCGCGTGGGAGCAGCAAAAGGCGCAGGGACGCGCGCCTATCTTGCAATTGCAGGCGGCATTGATGCGCCGGCATTCCTTGGCAGCAGAGGCACCTTTATGCTCGGCGGCTTTGGCGGCCACGCGGGCCGGGCCCTCCGCGCGGGGGATGTAGTGCATTTTCTTCCGTCAGCGGCGCAAGCAAAAGAACAGCTGCACGCCGTGCCTCAGTACGCACGTGAGTGGGAGATTGGTGTTCTCTACGGGCCGCACGGTGAGCCGGAGTTCTTTACTCCTGCGGATATCGAGATGATCTTTTCGACCGACTGGAAGGTTCACTATCAGTCGGATCGCACCGGGGTGCGCCTCATCGGACCTAAGCCGGAATGGGCACGCAAGGATGGCGGCGAGGCAGGGCTGCATCCATCCAACATCCATGACAACGCATACGCCGTTGGCTCCATCGACTTCACCGGAGATATGCCCATTCTGCTCGGCCCTGACGGTCCCAGCCTCGGCGGCTTCGTCTGCCCGGCCATCATCGTAGAAGCCGAGCGCTGGAAGATGGGGCAGCTCAAGGCCGGCGACACCGTGCGTTTCCGCCGCATTACGCTTGCGCAGGCTGAAGCGCTTGAATCTGCTGTGGAGCATCTCATCGCAACACTTCAAGGTTCTGCACCGCAGCTGCCATCGCCTGCTGCTCCGGAACCAGCGATTCTGCGAAGCATTCAAGCGCCGCAGCCGCAATTAGTAGCGCGTGCCGATGGCGACAAGTATCTGCTCATCGAATACGGCCCGCGTCAGCTCGATCTCGGCCTGCGCTTCCGCGTTCATCTTCTGGAACAAAAACTCAGATCTGCAAATCTCAAAGGCATTCTCGACATCACGCCCGGCGTGCGCAGCTTGCAGATTCACTATGACAGCCGCAGGCTTCGCCGTGAAGAGCTCCTGGCAGCAATCGAATCCTTCAATGCCGGTCTGCCCCAGCAGCCACAGATTGCCGTTCCTTCGCGCATTGTGCATCTGCCGCTCTCGTGGAATGATCCCGCCACTCAGCTCGCGCAGGCCAAGTATGGCCAGGCTGTACGACCCGATGCGCCGTGGCTGCCGGATAACATCGAGTTCATTCGCCGCATCAACGGCCTCAGCAGCATGGATGAAGTGCATCGCATTGTGCATGAGGCCAGTTATCTTGTGCTGGGCCTCGGCGATGTCTATCTTGGCGCGCCCGTCGCCACGCCAGTCGACCCACGCCACCGCCTCGTCACCACCAAGTACAACCCCGCACGCACATGGACGCCGGAAAACGCAGTTGGCATCGGCGGCGCATATATGTGCGTCTACGGAATGGAAGGCCCCGGCGGCTATCAGCTCGTAGGTCGCACCGTGCAGGTGTGGAACACGCATCGTGTCACGCAGACATTTGTGGAAGGCACGCCGTGGTCGCTGCGTTTCTTCGATCAGATCCGCTTTTACCCGGTCAGCACGGAAGAGCTTACCGGCCTGCGCCGCGACATTCTCAATGGCCGCTTCAATCCACGTATTGAGCACACGGAGTTTTCACTCGCAGGCTACGAGGAGTTCCTTCGCACCAATCAGAGCGGTATTGCAGCCTTTAAAGAAATACAGACTGCGGCCTTTCATGAAGAGCGCGAACGCTGGCGTGTCAACGGCCAACTCGATTACGGCTCGGCCCTGGTCGATATGCCGAAATCAAGCACCGATGAGCTTACCGTACCTGAAGGCTGTGAAGCCGTTCATGCACCCATGACCGCTTCTGTCTTCCAGGTGGCTGCCGAGCCGGGACAGCGCGTCACTGCCGGTCAACGGCTCATCGTGCTCGATGCCATGAAGATTGAAATGGAGATCTCCGCGCCCGTTTCCGGCGTAGTTCAGCAGCTTCTCTGCCAGCCGGGCCAGATGGTCTCAGCAGGCCAGCAGCTCGCTATCGTTTGTGGATCATGTTGACGCTCAATAGAAGGGAATGGAATGGATATCAGCTCGCTTGAGAATGCTTATCGCGCAGGGACGCTCAGTCCGAGCGCAGAGATCGCGCGCATTTACGATGCAATCGAGAGCACCGGCGAGCGTCCAATCTGGATTTCCCTTGTCCCGCGTGCAGAAGCGCTTGTCCGTGCTCGAGCCCTTGAAGCGGACGAGACGACTCACAAGCTTCCGCTGTATGGAATCCCATTCGCCGTCAAAGACAATTTCGATGTTTCCGAGATGGAGACGACCGCAGCCTGTCCCGCTTTCGAGCACAAGCCGGCAAAGACAGCCGCAATCGTGCAGAAGCTCATCGATGCCGGCGCCATTCTCATTGGCAAAACCAACATGGATCAGTTTGCAACGGGCCTCGTCGGAACGCGCACGCCATATGGTGTCTGTTCCAGCGTTTTCAGTACGGAACACATCTCCGGCGGCTCCAGCTCCGGCTCGGCGGTTGCCGTTGCCAGCGGTCTCGTCAGCTTTTCGCTCGGCACGGATACGGCAGGCTCAGGCCGGGTGCCCGCTGCCTTCAACAATCTTGTAAGTCTCAAGCCTACGCGCGGCCTGCTCAGCACCTCAGGGCTGCTGCCTGCCTGTCGCACGCTCGATTGCGCCACCGTCTTTGCGGAAACATGCGCAGATGCTGCGCGTGTATTTGCCGTTGTGCGCGGATTGGACGCAGCCGATGCATATTCGCGCACGCCCCGCCCCGGCGAAGGCGCTGCTCCCTGGAGCGCGCTGAGCTCCGGCTTTCGTTTCGCCATCCTCGATGCCGCATCCCGCGAGTTCTTTGGCGATGATGCCTCCGCCGCACAATACCAAGCTGCAGTCGATGCCATGGTCTCACTCGGTGGCACGCCCGTTGAGTTCGACTACACGCCCTTCCGCAATGCCGCCAGTCTGCTTTACAAAGGCCCCTGGGTTGCAGAGCGGCTCGCCGCACTCAAGGACTTCTTCGCAACCAATCCCGATACGGACTCCACCGTAGGCAGCATCATTCGCGGAGCCGCCCGGTACACAGCTGTAGAAGCCTTCGATGCAGCCTATGCTCTCGAATCGCTTCGTCGTGAAACATCCTCCATCTGGAAAGAGGCGGACTTCCTGCTTCTGCCGACCGCGGCCACGCACTACACCATCGAAGAGGTCCAGGCTGCGCCGATTGAGCTCAATACGAATCTCGGTTACTACACCAACTTTGTGAACCTGCTTGACCTCGCTGCTGTAGCGGTGCCGGCAGGATTCAAGACCAACAGCCTGCCCTTCGGCGTTACGCTCATCGGCCCGGCGTTCACAGACGATGGGCTTCTTCGCCTGGCAGATCGCCTGCATCGCGCCCTGAACAAGACCCTCGGCGGCAGCTCGCGCCAACTTGCCGCAGCGCCTCCGCTCACAACAGATGCGGCTCCCAACGGTTGCATCTTTATGACGGTGGTTGGCGCTCACCTTACGGGCCAGCCTCTGAACTGGCAGCTTACCGAACGCCAGGCGCGCCTTGTGCAGACCACCCGAACGCACGGCGACTATCGTCTTTACGCGCTTGCCAACACCACTCCGCCCAAGCCCGGACTGGTGTATTCGCCGGGTTTCAACGGCACAGGCATAGAAGTGGAGGTGTGGGCCATGCCTGTCGATACTGTCGGCAGCTTTTTAAGCCTGATTCCAGCGCCGCTTGGCCTTGGCACTGTGCGACTGGCAGACGGCTCACTGGTCAAAGGCTTCCTCTGTGAGCCTGCTGGACTCGAAGGCGCGGAGGAGATCACGCATCTTGGAGGATGGAGGGGGTATATCGCAGCAAAACGCTAAGGCCCGTCGTCGTCATCATCGTCGCCGCCACCTTTTTCCGGCCCTTTTCCGCCCTTGGGCTTCAGCTTACCGGCCAGAGCCTTTTCCACCACCACGTGGAAGTCGACATCCGATGGATCATCGCCGACTTCATAGCGTGCCAGCGGCTTGCCGTCACGGCCAATGAAGAATTTGGTGAAGCTCCAGTGCAACTCGCCGCCGGGCAGCCCATCCTTGGGATCGGTAAGAAAGTGGTAGAGCGGTATAGCATTTACGCCGGTCAACGTGGCCGGCGCAAAGACGGTAAAGGTCACCTTGGCAGTGTCGAGATAATACTTGCGGATTTCGGCAGTATCTTTCAGCTCCTGGCTTCCGAACTCCGCCGAAGGAATGCCAAGAACGACCAGGCCTTGCGATTCATAGCTTTTCGCCAGATCACTCAGCGCATCAATCTGGCTGCGATACACAGACTGGCTGGCAAGATTCACGATCAGCAACACCTTGCCCTTGTAAGCGGAGAGAGAAACAACTTTGCCGTCGAGACCGACAAGGGAAAAGTCATAGACGGTCTGCTTGGGCTTCTCTTTCTCTTTTTCCGCAGGCTTTTGCTGCTGCGGCTTCTGAGCAAATGCCGCGACCGGGAAGACGAGCAGCGATGCAACCAGAAACGCAGGAAGGCGGCGCGAGATGGCTCGAAGGATCATGCAGTTAAAAAGATTGTCTCCTATGAATGCATTGTCCCATCTGGCCGCAGGAATTTCTTTCTCTATCGGTTCGATTTTGGACGGTCATTCGATTTTGTTTTAACTCAATCCTGCCGCAAGCGAGCGGCAAGTCAAACGGATGTGATGTATGGATTTTGAACAGCTCAAAACCTTTCTGCATGTTTGCCGCCTCAAGAGCTTTTCCCGCGCCGCCGAAAAACTCGGAGTCACGCAGCCGGCCATCTCCGCGCAGATCCGATCGCTGGAGAAAGAAGTTGGCGCCCGCCTCTTCGATCGCGATGGAGGCAAAGTCACCTTCACCGCGGCAGGCCGCCTCTTTGAGCCCTTCGCCGAGCACTGCCTTCAGTGTCACAGCCACATCGTTATGGCAGTAAACGAGCTTTACCGCTCCGCGCGAGGTGAGGTTTCCGTCTCGGCGAGCGAGGCAACCAGCCTGTACGTCCTGCCGCCGGTCTTTGCCGAATACAAAAAGCAGTACACGCGCGTCAACCTCAGCATCGTGCGTGCCGAACATCTCCGCTCCATTGAAATGGTCGTCAACCGCGACGTAGATTTCGCCATCGTATCCATGCCGCTCAAAGACCCGCGCCTTGTCGTTAAGCCCATCCATCGCGACGAGATCGTGCTTGCGGTCTCTCCCGCGCATCCACTGGCCGCACGCGGCACCATCAAGGTGGATGAAATGCTCCAGTTTCCCATGCTTCTACTCAAGCAGGGCCGCCAGCGCACCCTGCTCAATAATTTCTTTGACAGCTTTGACGCTCAGCCCCGCATTGCCATGGAAGTCGATTCGAGTGAGCTACTTAAGCGTCTTATTGCCGCCGGCCTGGGCATGGGTTTCCTCCCCCGCGTCAACGTCCAGGACGACATCAACGGCGGACTGCTCAAAATTATTAAGGTCGAAGGCATGAGGATTAACCGGGAGCTGGCGATCATCCACCGCAAAGACCGCACGCTTACCCACGCGGCTCACGCTTTCCTTGAAATCGCCTCAAACAGCTCCGAGCAGCCCTACCCCACTCCGCGGACAGCAAAGTCCGCCCTGTAATCCGCTCCCGTTACGGGCGCTCTATGCCCTGAATTTCGTAATGTTTATACGGTATTTATGCTTGCGGCAGTATCGTTTTATCCATCACATAAATAAGTTGAATGAGGTCCGTGAACGCCCACGCAGTGAAGTAAATTTGGGGTACAGTTCCTGAACATTTCGCCCCGGTAGTTCTGCACGCAAGCTCGATAAGATCAAGGTCATCTCAAAGCTAAAGGTGGAAGGATTTTGTACCGGATTCTTTCAGGCAGTCGATCCCTCTCTCACGGCATCTTTGTTGCTGCGCTTCTCCTTGCACTCTTCTGCGTACCTGCAGCCTACGCTGCTCCGCCCACATTCACTGTCGGTTGGTCAGTCTATGCCGGATGGAATCCCTACTACTACATGGCCCGCTCCGGCATCCTCAAGAAATGGGCCGACAAGTATGGCATCGTCATCAAGGTGCAGCGCTTCGATTACGCGGCCTCGCTCGATGCCTTCGTCGCCAAGAATATTGATGCCTGCACGATGACCAACATGGAGGCGCTCGATATGCCGGCAGCCGCCGGTGTCGACTCCACTTCCATCATCATCGGAGACTACTCCAACGGAAACGACGCAGTGCTTGCTCGCAACAACCTGAGCCTCTCGCAGCTTCCCGGCAAACCTATCTTGCTCGTCCAGAAGACCGTCTCCGAGTATTTGCTCGAACGGGCGATGGTCATGAACGGTCTCGAAGGCCAGCTCTCCAAACTCAAGCTGCTCAATACCTCGGACTCCGACATCGTGGGCGCCTACCTTGGTAATAAAGGCAACCAGGTCGCGGTTACATGGAAGCCGCTCGTCTCAGAGATCCTCTCGCAGGACTCCGGCGTAAAGCCGCTCTTTGATTCCTCCAAGATCCCCGGCGAAATCCTAGATCTGCTCGTTGTTCGCAGTGAAGTGCTCAATCGTCCTGACGGCTCCGGCGTGAAGTTTGCCAAGGCCATCACGGGCGCCTGGTATGAGACGATGGCGCAGTTGGCCGGCTCCGGTCCTGATAACGCAAAGGCTCTCTCAGGCAGCGCCGCAGCCTCGAATGACACCGTAGCGTCTTACAAAGAGCAGCTCAAGACCACGTTCCTTTTTTCTTCATCGCAGTCCGCAACAAAGTTTGCCACGGACGCAGCGCTGAAGCAGAAGATGGACCTTGTCCGCCAGTTCTGCTTCCGTCACGCACTCCTCGGCCAGAACATCAAGTCTGTCGATGACGTAGCCATTCTTTATCCCGACGGCAGCGTGCAGGGCAAAAAAGACCGCGTCCGTCTTCGCATGGATGCGACCTACATGCAGATGGCCGCACAGGGAAAGTTGTGATGCAATGAGTACAGCATTCCATCCAGCAGATCTCGCAGGCATCCAGGTGCGACCCTCGCGCCTGTGGACGCAATCGCTCAGCTGGATACTGTTTGCTGTCGGCATCGCACTGTATGCGCAGTTCTCCATCGCGCGCCATAAGGAAAATCCCGAAGACCGCGTCGTGCCCTCTGCGCAGCAGCTCATCCAGGGAATCAAGTCCGCTGCGCTCGAAGCTCCCGAAGAAGACGATGCAGTCGATCCGAATGCATCGTTTTTCGAGCGCTTCAGTCACAGCATGTTGTGGAAAGACACGCTCTCAAGCGGCAAGCGCTTCCTGATTGCCCTCGCGCTGCTCATTCCCGCCATCCTTCTTGGCCTGCACATGGCAGTCTTTCCGTACTTCGGCGCGCTCTGCCTGCGCTTCGTCATCTTCTTCGACAAGATTGTCGCGCTCTCGCTGCTTCCCATTCTGTTCATCGTCTTCGGCATCGAGGAGTGGTCCAAAATCGCGCTGATGGTCATCGGAGTTGCGCCCACGCTCATTCTCGACACCTTCAACATCGCCAAATGTGTGCCACGCGAGCAGATCGTCAAGGCCTTCACGCTCAAATCCTCAAACTTCGACGTGACCTACCGCATCGTGCTCAAGCAGGTCTTGCCGCAGATCATCAACAGCGTGCGCCTCAACCTCAAACCTCTCGCGCTCTTTCTCTTCGCGGGCGAAATGATCGCAGCCACAGATGGCCTCGCCTATCGCATCGCCCTCATGCGCCGCCACATGGGCATGGACATCATCCTTCCGTATGTTCTGTGGGTGGCCCTGCTGCTCTTTCTCGCCGATGCAATCCTGCGCTTTGCCAACCGGAGGCTACACCCGTGGTATCAACCCCAGTGAGCCTGAACCCGGCCCATCTCGCTTCAGTCTCTACTGAAGCGATTGCGCCCGCCCATGCCTCGGATGCCACCCGTGTTGAAATCTCCCTGCGTAAAGTCGGCGTCTCCTACTCCGCAGGCAAAGAAGGCACAAAGACTGTCTTAGCCAACGTCGATCTGGAAATTCCAGCAGGAGAATTTGTCGTCCTCCTCGGCGAAACAGGCTGCGGCAAAAGCACCCTGCTTCGTCTCATGCTCGGCCAGGAGTTCCCGACAAGCGGCGAAGTCATCGTCGATGGCAAGCCCGTCAAGCAAATCGACTCCCGCACCGGCTACGTGCCGCAGAAGTACTCGCTATTCCCGGATCGCACCGTTCTTGAAAATGTGATGTACGGCCCGGAGAATGCGCGTTCCGGCCTGCTCGGCCGCCTCACTCCGGGATTCTGGCGCTTCCGGCGCGAACTGCGAGAAGAAGCCATTCGTTCGCTCACCCGCATGGGCCTTCGCTCGCAGGATTTGAAGAAATATCCGCACCAGCTCTCCGGCGGCATGCAGCAGCGCGTAGCCATCGCTCAGGCGCTGCTCATGAAGCCGCCGGTCCTGCTCCTGGATGAAGCCTTCAGCGCCCTCGACCCTTCCACGCGCTCCAGCCTGCAGCAACTGCTGCATTCCATCTGGGCCGAATCTCGCCCCACGGTAGTTTTTGTCACGCACAACACAACAGAAGCACTACTTTTGGGCACTACTTTGATTGTGCTCGGGCGTCATCGTGACGATAATCCGGAGGAGAGCAATGTGCTGGTTGCGCAGCAGCTCCCCACTGCGCATCTGCCCTTTGCCCAGCGTCGTCACAGCGCGGAGTTTCGCGAGCAGCATGAGTTTCTTGAGAGGGTCGCTTTCGCGTCGCCTTCCATGCATCGCGCAGAGCCGCAAGCCCCTGCACAGGAGGGCTGTCGTTCATGAATCGCCTGACTTATTTCGGCAGCGCAGGCATGGCCGTTGCTTGTGTCGTCCTGGCGGCATCAGGCAGTGTATCTGCGGCTGGTCGCAATGATGATAAAGCCGACCCTGCATCGAAGCAGTTCTATACCACCCGCGTTACGGATATTCTGACCAACAACTGCCTCGATTGCCACGATGAAACGGCCAAAGGCAACCTGCGCCTCGACTCCTACGCATCCATTCTCAAGGGTGGCGAGAGCGGTCCGGCCATCATTCCCGGCGACCCCGACAAAAGCCTCCTGATTCAAGCCATACGCCGCTCCGGCGATCTTAAAATGCCTCCCAAGCGCCCGCTGGATCCTGCAGCCGTCGCCGATCTCGTTGCCTGGGTCAAAGCCGGCGCAGTGGGAGCTGATCCTACGCCGATGCAGAATTCTGCTCCAGCGCAAGCGGCCGCTCCGGCACAAAGCTCACCCACCCCGCCGGCCGCGGGTGCAGCCATTCAAAATCTGAACCCCGGTGCGCAGGTGGAATTTAAGCAGACCGTTGTCCCTTCCGCGCACTCCACCGCAAGCGATGCGGATTTCTTCGAGAATAAAGTTCGTCCCATCCTGGCCAATAGCTGCTACGACTGCCATGACGAGACTGCAAAAGGCGGCCTGCGAGTCGATCAAAAGGCAGCCTTCTTCAAAGGCGGCAAGCACGGCGCACTCATCGTTCCCGGCGACCCCGACAAAAGCCTCCTGATCGTAGCCGTTCGTCAGACCACCGATCTTCGCATGCCCAAAGGCGGCAAGCTTTCCGACGCGGACGTCGCCACGCTGACGCAGTGGGTCAAAATCGGCGCACCCTGGCCAGACACGGCGACAGTCACTGCAGGAAATCCCACCGCCAAGACCGGCCAAATCACAGAAACACAGCGCGAATTCTGGTCGTTTGTGCCTCTCAAGTCCATTGCTCCGCCGCCTGTGGCAGACAAGCGGTGGGTCCGCACGCCCATTGATCAATTCATTCTGGCCGGCCTCAAGAATGCAGGTCTCGAACCCACACCAGAGGCCGACCGCCGCACTCTCATCCGTCGCGTCACATTCAATCTCACCGGCCTCCCACCCACACAGGCTGAAGTCGATGCCTTCCTCAACGACAAATCGCCCAATGCGTGGGAAAAGGTAGTGGATCGCCTCCTGGCATCGCCGCGCTATGGCGAGCGCTGGGGCCGTCATTGGCTCGATGTCGCCCGCTATGCCGAAGATGACGTGCGCGGTCTCGATCCTAAGGGCCGCGGCTTTATGCCCTTTCAGGGCGCATGGCGTTATCGCGACTGGGTCATACAGTCCATCAATGACGACATGCCCTACGACAAGTTCGTTACCCTGCAGCTTGCCGGCGATCTGGTTCCTGCCAAATCTGACACCGAACGCCATGCGAACCTCGTCGCCACCACATATCTGGGTGCAGGGCCGTGGGTATGGGATCAGGCGGAGCCCATTCAGGGTCGCGCAGACGAGCGCAACGAGCGCGTCGATGCGGTAACACGCGGGTTACTCGGCCTCACCGTTGGTTGCGCCCGCTGCCACAATCACAAGTACGATCCCATTGCCCAGCGCGACTACTACAAGATCGTCAGCATCTTCGCCAGCTCCACCTACAAGGAGTACCCGGTCGAGTCCGTCGCGTCCGCCGAGGCATACGATAAGAAAAATCTCGAAGCCGCCAAGCTTCAATCCAATCTCCGCGAATACACCACGAACCTCAGCAAGCAGCTTGCCGACGCGCTTTCCATCCAGTCCGCCGATTACATGACCGCTGCGTGGAGCATCTCCGGCAAGCCCAAGAAGACCATCGACCAGATCGCTTCGCAAAAGCAGCTCGATCCCGAGCTGTTGGAGCGTTGGGTCGAGTATCTCGGCAAAGATCATCCGTACACCTACCTCAAAGATTGGAAGGCCATGGTCGCCTCGACGACTGCCACTGAGGATCAGGCTCGTGTTCTGGCAGAAGCCTTCCAAAAGACAGTCGTGCGCGTACGCGCGAAGGCAGCGGAGATCGACGAGCAGAACGAGATCATCCGCGCCAAAAATGACGTACCCAAGCACCGCTATCTCGACGCGAAGCCCAGTGAGTTTGATACCTTCGATCAGTTCTGCCCCGGCTGCGAGCTGGAACTGAAGGCTCTGCCTACGGATGAGGCCAAGCTCTACTCCGATCTCTTCGTCACTCAGTCTGGCGATGAGGAGGAGCGGTTCAAGCCCGGCGTCATGCTCTTCGTTGGCTGGGGACTCAAGCGCCGTATCGGTCCGCAGTTCCAGGCATACATTGATGCGCAGCAGAAGAAGATAGGCGAGCTCCAGAAAGAACTCAAAGAGGCCGGCTTTCCCTATGTCAACGGCATGGCAGACAAGCCGCAGGCCACAGACGTAAAGCTCAACCTGCGTGGCAACCCGCATTCACTCGGCGACACCGTACCGCGCGGCTTCCTCACCGTGCTTCAGCCTGTGAACGCGCAGCCTTACTCCCATGGCAGCGGACGTCTCGAATTCGCACATGACATTGCCACGCACCCGCTGGCAGACCGCGTCATCGTAAACCGCATCTGGAAGTGGAACTTCGGCACCGGCATCGTCAATACTCCTGACAACTTTGGCACGCAGGGTGACAAGCCATCGAATCCGGAGCTGCTCGAGTATCTCGCCTCGGAGTTCGTCGCGCACGGTCGCTCCATCAAATGGCTTCAGAAAGAAATCCTGCTCTCCGCCGTCTATCGCCAGGGTGCCGATGAAAGCCCCGCAGCGCACGAGAAAGACCCCGCCAACCGCCTCTATTCGCACTTCAGCCGCACGCGCCTGGATGCAGAAGAGATCCGCGACGGAATCCTTTTCGTCTCAGGTGACCTCAACCTGAAAGAAGTTTCCGGCCCGTCATCGGACTTCTCGGAGTCGAATCTCCAGCGAACCGTCTTCTGCAAGGTCAGCCGTTTCCGCCTCAATAACTATCTGCTCGTCTTCGACTTTCCCAACCCAAGCTTCACCTCCGAACAGCGCTTCTCGTCGAACGTCCCGCTCCAGCAGCTTTACTTCATGAACAGTCCGTTTGTATACGCGCAGGCCGGCGTGCTCGCGGAACGCGTTCATGAGGAACCCACCGACGAAGCCCGCATCGCCAAAGTCTACGAGTACATCTTCCAGCGCAAACCCACGCAGCAGGAGCTGGATCTCGGCGTGAAATTTCTCAAAACCACGCCGGATAAGCCCGGCTACGAAGTTGCCGATAAACCCATCACGGCATGGGATGAGTACGCCCGCGCGCTGCTCAGCTCAAACGAGTTTCAATTTGTGAACTGATACGATATTCGGCGTGGGCTTACTCGAAGCCCGCCGCCGGGGAGAAACAAATATGATTCACCGCCCCACAGGCCGACCCATTACCCGACGCGATGCGCTCCGCACCATGGGCTGCGGCTTCGGCTATCTCAGCCTGGCCAGCATGGTGGGCCAGTCGCTCGCCCGTGCCGCATCTACAACGCCCACGGAGCGGCCCTCCTGGATGATCACGGACAAGCCGAAGGCCAAGCACGTCATCTTTCTCTTCATGAACGGCGGCCTCTCGCAGATCGATAGCTTCGATTACAAGCCGGCGCTTGAGAAGTATCATGGTCAGCCCATGCCGGGCGGCGATCTGCAGCACGAACGCAAAACCGGCAACATCATGAAGTCGCCCTTCGCCTTCAAGAAGTACGGCCAGAGCGGCATCGAAGTCAGCGAAATCTTCCCGCATCTTGGCGAATGCGTCGACGATATGTGCATCGTCAAGAGCGTCTACACAGAGATTCCCAATCACGAGCCCGCGCTCGAAATGATGAACACCGGCGCCAACTTCTCCGGCCGGCCTTCCATGGGCTCGTGGATCACCTACGGCCTCGGCTCGCTCAACCAGAATCTTCCGGGGTTCGTAGTCCTCTGCCCCGAGGTTCCTTCCACTGTTGGACCGCCGCTCTGGTCCTCGGCCTTTCTCTCTCCTGTTCATCAGGGAACCTACGTCTCTGACGCCGTCGATAAATCCGAATTCGACCCGCAGAAGCTCATCTCGAACATTCACAATGAGCGCTTCGATCTCAACGCGCAGCGCAAAGAGCTGGACCTGGTTAAGCAACTCGACCAGATCAACATGGGCCAGGCACAGGTCCGCGATCCGCAGTTAGAAGCCACTATCGGCTCCATGGAAACCGCCTACCGCATGCAGACCGAAGCGCCGGATGTCTTTGACGTGCGCAAGGAATCCGAAGCCACGCTCAAGCTCTATGGCGAAGGCTCAACCGCACGCGGCTGCCTCACAGCAGCTCGTCTCATCGAGCGCGGCGTTCGCATGGTGCAGGTCTACTATGCCAAGGGCGACCCCTGGGATCATCACTTCGATATTGAGATGCACCGCAAGACCGGCCACGACTCCGATCAGCCCTTCGCGGCACTCATCAAGGATCTGAAGTCCCGCGGCCTCTACGACGAAACCATTATCGTCGCCGGCTCCGAGTTCGGCCGTACCCCAGTCGTCGAGGTCGGCTCAGGCTTCATGGGAGGCCAGACGCACAATGGCCGCGACCACAACCCACATGGCTTCACCATGTGGATTGCCGGCGGCGGCTTCAAGCGTGGATTCACCTACGGCGCAACGGACGACTTCGGCTGGAAGGCCATCGAAAATCCCGTACACGTCCACGATATCCACGCCACGATTCTTTACCAACTTGGTATCGATCACCAGAAGCTCACCTACCACTACAGTGGCCGCGACTACCGCCTCACCGACCTCTACGGCAACGTCGTTCACGATCTGATCGCATAAAAAACTCAAACAACAAAAGCCGCTCCAACTCACGAGCGGCTTTGTTGTCTCAAGTGAGGCTCAAGATGAGACGCTTCGGATTCTTCTCGCTCGTACTGTTATTCCTTGCCGCGCCAATCGCTCTTCTCGCACAATTTCCAGAGCCCGACGGCGGTAACCTCGAGCGCGGAGTTCTTCCACGTCAGTGGCAGCCAGCCGGCCCGCATTGCATGGAAATCCCCGACTGGCAGGTGCATGAATACAATCCCACCTTCTTCATCCTGCGCCAATCCGGCTGCACGGATTACGAAAAGCCATTCCTCTATCTCATCTTTGGGCAGGACAAAGCACTCCTCTTCGACACCGGCTCGCGCAATGGCAACCTTGTGCCCACGCTTCAGCGCACCATCCACAACTGGCTCGAGCGCAACCATCGCCAGAGCATTACACTCATCGTCACCCACTCGCATTCGCACGACGACCACACCTGGGGCGACGCCGCAGTACAGGCAATGAAAGACCCCACCATCCCTGTAACTTTTGTCGCCGCCAAAGTTCCAGACGAAAAAGCCTTCTACCAAATCTCAGACGGCCCAGACGCCCATGGTCTCGTCGATCTCGGCAATCGCCCCATCGACGTAGTTCCGATTCCCGGCCATGACGTAGCCAGTATCGCGCTCTATGATCGCCGCACCGGCATTCTCCTCACCGGCGACAGTCTTTACCCGGGCCGCCTGTACATCCACGATCTCGCAATCTTCCAAACCAGCACCGAACGCCTCATTCGTTTCACAGAAGGCAAGCCAATCGCGCATATCCTGGGCTGCCATATTGAACAAACCCGCACGCCCTTCCTCGATTACGCCATCGGCACCATCTACCAGCCTGACGAACACGAGCTATCTCTCTCGCGTGGCGCATTGCTCGAACTGGAAGACGCGCTCAAGTCCCTCAACGGCACGGCAAAGCGTCTCGCGCTCCGCGATTTTTCCCTCTGGCCTGTCGCCGCACGTGACTACAGCATGAGCCCGCGCACGCAGAAATCATTCGATGAAGTTCAAGCCGAGCAAATCAAAAACAAATGGGATCAACCGAAATAATTTAGTTGAGAGGTAGCCGCACAGTAGCCCGCGCGCCCGCGCTATCCTCGCGATTCACCAGCTCAATATCCCCGCGATGCCCGCGCGCAATCTGCTGCGCCAGCGCGAGCCCCACGCCGCTACCCTTCGGTTTTGTAGTGTAGAACGGCACAAAGAGATTCTCCGCATTCGCAATACCCTGGCCGCTATCCTCAATCTCCACCCACACAGAGTCATCCGCCGCGCGCCATGAAACCCGCACGGCCTGCATGTCGTTCTCCAGCGTGCTGTCCACCGCGTTCGCCAGCAGGTTGATAAACATCTGCTCCATTTGATCGGGATCCACATCCAGCATCACCACCGGCCCGGCATCCAGCTGCACAGCCAGCCGCTGCTCCAGCAGCGCCACACGCTCCAGCAGCGGTCCCAGCGAAACACGGCTCAACTTCGGAGGTGGAAGCTGCGCCAATTGCCTGTAAGACTGCACAAAGCGATGCAGCGAATCAGCGCGGCTTTCCATCACGCCCAGCCCACGGCGAAAATCACGTGCAGCGCTCTCGTCACCCGTAAGCGAGTCCACACGCATCAACAGGCTTCCGGCAATCGACTTGATAGGCGCCAGCGAATTTGACAGCTCATGCCCCAGCACGCGAATCAGCCGCTTCCACGCCGCCTGCTCTTCTTCCTGCAGCGGCACGCTCACGTCGGCCAGCAGCAACAATGTGTGCGGTGCGCCGTCCTGACGAAAGCTCGCCTTGCGCAACAGCCAGCGCGCGGAACGATTTCCAAAAGGAAAGGAATGAATCGTCTGATCCGGCGCGTCCAGCAGTTCCTCCAGGCCAAGTTCAGCCGCCGTGCGTCCAAAGCTGCGCGCATACGGCCTGCCCAGTAGTTCCGTGCCGGATGCGTTCATTAGCTGCAGCACATGATCGCGATCAAACGCGAAAAGCGGCGCATGCATCACTTCCAGAATCCGCGCCAGCAGCGCCGTTGCTTCCAGTGATCGCACGCGCTGACCTTGCAGCAGATCAGCCAATGCATTCACTTCGCCCGCAAGCTCGCCCAGCGGATCGTGCGTATTCGCGCCACGTGCGCGAAAGGAGTAATCCCCCTCACGCAACGACGCAATCACATTCGTGAGCGTTTGCAGTTGCCGAATCAGCGTGTCAACCAGCGCCGCTGCCACCAGCCCCAGATACACCAGCAGGCAGCCAACGATCAATAGCGATTCTGAGAGGTCAAGCTTCTCTCGCGCCAACAGGATGCCCGCGAGAATCAGCGCCGGCAGCGCAAGCCACAAACAGAAAAGCCATACCCGGACTATCGTCGAGTGTGCTTTGCGGACTCGCGTCTTGCGCTCATATTCCATATTTCTCAATGCGACGATAGAGCGCGGCGCGGCTCAGTCCCAGCGCGTCGGCTGCCTGCGAGATGTTTCCATCGCAGCGGCGAAGCACTTTGCGAATCAGCTGCGCCTCCATCTCCTCGATGCTCATCGTATCAGCGCTTCCGGCCTGCGGACGCGAGGAAGCAATGGCAAGATTCGCCGGCTCTATCTGCTCTCCGCGTGCCAGCAGCACCGCGCGTTCCACCGTATGCTCCAGCTCGCGCACGTTACCGGGCCATGCGTACTGCATCATCGCCTGCATCGCCGCCGGTGAGAAGTCTGAAATCTGCTTGCGGTACCGCGTCTTGCTGCGGCCCAGGAAATGCGCTGCCAATAAAGGAATATCTTCGCGCCGCTCACGCAACGCCGGCAAATGAATCTCCACCGTGTTCAGCCGAAAAAGCAGGTCCTCGCGAAAGTTTCCCGCCGCAGCCTCTTCCCGCAGATTCGCATTTGTTGCCGCCAGCACGCGCACATCCACGCGCCGCGTTTGCGAGGAACCCACACGTTCCAGCTCGCCTGTTTCAAGCACTCGCAAAAGCTTTGCCTGCTGCCGCAGCGGCACATTCGCAATTTCATCCAGAAAAAGCGTTCCGTTATTAGCCAGCTCAAAGCGTCCCACGCGGTCCGTCCGTGCATCCGTAAACGCACCCTTTACATGGCCAAAGATCTCGCTCTCAAATGTTCCCTCCGGCAGTCCACCCGCATTCACCGCCACCAGCGACATGCGCGCGCGCAGCGATGCTGCATGAAGCAGCTTCGCCACAATCTCCTTGCCGGTCCCGTGTTCGCCCGTAATCAACACGTTTGCATCGGACGGGCCCACCTGCGCAATCAGCTCCAGCACAGGCTGCATGGAGGGCGCAGAGGCCACAAAATCCGGCATGCCTTCGGCGCGCAACAGCCGGTTCTCAAGCTCCAGCTGTCGCGCTCGCCGCAGAGCCTGGTGCAGTTCCGCATGCACGCGAATCAAGCTCAGCAGCCGCTCATTCTCCCACGGCTTTTGTACAAAATCTCGAGCGCCTCGCTTCATGCTTTCAACGGCGAGATCGATATTGCCCCATGCCGTCATCACAATCACGGGCAGCCGCTTATCGAACTCCTGAATCCGTGCCAGCAGATCCAACCCTTCCTTGCCGGAGGTTGTGTCGCGCGTATAGTTCAGGTCCATCAGCAGCACATCGTAATCGCGCTCGCTCAGTGCTTCCATCACCAGTTCCGGCGATCGAACACAATGAACAGAAATCCCCTGCGGAGCAAGCAATAACTCGACGGCTTCTAGAATATGCGGCTGGTCGTCGGCAACCAGTACCCGAATCTTATTTTCATGAGTTGGAATAGCAAGCCTCCACAGCGCCCGGCTTTTCTGCGGTGATGACAACAACGTATGTCTCAAGCATAAAGCGGCTGCTCACTCTGCTTCGCGTGCCGGCATTCCGCCGTCTACTGCACATGTGTCACCACCCCTGCTTTCGCGTCGTCAATCGACACGCCCATTTGCTGCAGTGTCTCACCGGTGGCGCGATCAATATCGACCTTTGCCTTCTCGAATGCGGTCTGCGCAGCCACAAGAGCGGATTCAGCCAGCGAGAGCGTATGTTGCGCGGCCAGCACATCGCTGCTCGACATCGCCCCAAGCTTCTGCTCTTGCACAGCCACATCAAACGTATGCTGCGCCAGGTCGCGGGTCTTCTGCGCGGACTCCACCAGCGCTTTCTTTTGCTGTAAAGCAAACTGAGAGTTGCGCACATCGAAGCGAATGCTTTTCTTCTGCTCTTCGAATGCAACCTGGCGCTGACGTACGTCCAGCACCGCACGGAACTGGTCGGCCTTGGCCACCCGGTTGCGAAGATTGATCGACAGGTTCATGCCGAATTGATACTCAGGCGACGAATAATTGAAAGTGTTGACGAACATGCCGCCAAAATCAGAGGGAAGATCGGAGGTGCACTCATCAGCGCCCAGGCTGCAGTTCGGATTCTTAGGACCTGCAATGCCCGTGCCTTGATAAAAGCCGTAAACATTCAGTGTCGGCAGTAGCGCGTTACGCACGGACTTCAGGTTTTCTTCCGCAATGCGCATGGAAATCTCGTCCTGGGTCGCATCGGGGCGATTCTTTTCTGCTTCGGCAATCAGATCCTCAATCGACTTGGACACATTCGGATCATCCGCTCCCACACGATCGAGCGGAATCACAGGCATCTCGTCAATTGCGGCATTATCCGTCTTGGTAATGGCGTTCTTGATAAGCAGCTCATTCAGCCGCAGCGTGGCGCGCGAAACAGTAAGATCGCCTTCACTCGTTGCCACATCGGACTCATCCTTGGTCACCTGCAGAGCGGGGATGGCATTGAGCTCAAGCTGCTTTCGGTCATCCGCAAGCGTGCGTTGCGAAAAGGATAGCGAACGTTCCTTCACCTGCACATCCTGGTAAGCGTTCACCAGATCCCAGTAGATGTTTTCCACCTGCGTAACGGTTGCAATCACCTGCGAACGAAACGCCAGGTCCGTGAGCTGAAGGTTCTTTTTCGCAATTTTGATGTAGCGCGTATTCGTCGAAGCGCCAAATCCTGCAAGCAGTTGTTGCGTCAGCACTACCTGAAAGGCAGCATTCAGCGTGGGGTTAATCGCCTCATAGGGGCTGTTATTGGCAAAGCGCTGGCCCTGGTAGTTCACTTGAAGGCCGGTTCCCCAGATAAAGTTTTGTGAGTAATTTGCCAGTGCCTGGATGGTGTTCTGCTGATATTTCAGTACGCCATAGGAAAAAGCATTTCCCTCTTGCGTTGTCGTGTGATCCACGTAGCCCTTGAAATTCAGATACGGGTCAAAAGAGGGAACTGCCGTACCGGATCCCAGTGTCGAGGTCACAATACCGCCAGCGCCCGCCGCAACGGAGCCCGAAGATCCTCCGGATGCGGCTGCCCCGCCACCAGAGAATCCGCCCTGCGTGGAAGAGGACTGCACGGCAGTGTTGACGCCGTTCACGGCGCCGCCGGCCTTGGTGCGTGCCAGGTCAGCCTGTGCGATAGGGAAGTTGTAGCGGAAGTACGCAAGATCAAGATTGTTCTCAATCGCCAGCGCAATCGCATCGTGCAGCGAAATATAAAGCTTTCCGTCACGGATGAGATTCTGCAGCCGTGGTGAGTTAGCCAGGTCGAGCGGCGCCACATCGCTGGGCATGTACGGCGACAGAGGATTGTGCGAATGCGGCATTTCCACATGGAACGGCTTCTGCGGTGCAATCGCCTGTTGCTGCAGCTCCTGCGCCTGTTGTGCCAGCGTCGGTGTAGGCGTCGCGCCATTTGCTGCCGTTGACGGTGCATCCGGAGTCTGTTGCGCCTGTTGCTGCGCGCCTGACTGCGAGGCCTGCGCCTGCTGAGGCATAGCCGCGAAAGCCTGATTTGCGCCCATCAAAAATATGGCCGCAATTGCCTGCAACCGCACAGTCGTGCTGCTTTTCTTATAGTGATTCAATATCATCTTTCCCTTCACTGTGCCTCCGTCGCGACTGGAAGCACAGCCTCGTCGCGTGTGAGCCATCCATCGCGCAGTTCGATAATGCGTGAACCGAACCGTGCGTTCTCATCCGAGTGCGTTACCTGCACAATCGTTGTGCCCTGCTTGTTCAGTTCGCGAAAAAGCTCCATAATCTCGCGCGCCTGCGTCGAATGAAGATTTCCCGTCGGCTCATCCGCCAACAGCAACTGCGGCGCGTGCACCACGGCGCGCGCAATGCCTACGAGTTGCTGCTGCCCGCCCGATAGCTGATTCGGAAACAGATCTTTCTTCGCCACAATCTGAAACCGGTCCAGAATTTCCGCCACCATGCCTGCGCGATCCTTTGCCGGCAGATTCTTGTAGCTCAACGGCAGATCGATATTCTCCGCCACCGTCAGATCGTCGAGCAGGTGATAGCTCTGAAACACCATGCCGATTCGCTGCCGCGCCAGTTCTGCCCGCTGTTTGCGGCTCAGCCGGTGCACAGGTGTTTCGCCAAACCAGTACTCACCCATCCATCCGTCATCCAGCAGCGCCAGCACATTCAGCAGTGACGATTTTCCCGCGCCGGACGGTCCCATGATCGTGACAAACTCGCCCTCGCGAATCGTCAGGCTCACCCTCCGCAACACCCACGTTTCCGCGTGCCCGGTCTTATAACTCCGCTCTACACTTTTCAGATCAATCATCTCTATTGCTTCCTTTTCACGCAGCAACTATTCGGTGCGAAGCGCACGCATCGGTTCCACAGCAGCAACTCGCCGCGCCGGCAGGAGCGCCGCAAGTGCGACCATCCCCGCCGTCACCACCACCGCGCCCATCAGGGTCGCCGGGTCCGCCGGAGTCACTTCAAACAACTGGCTCTTGAGCAGCCGCGCCAGCACAATCGTCAAGGGCAACGCAATCACCGTGGCAATCGCCGCGATCATCACCATCTCGCGCAGCACCAGCGTAATCACGCTCCACCGCTGCGCGCCCAGCGCCAGGCGAACGCCAATCTCACGCGTCCTCTGTTCCGTCGAATACGCCAGTACGCCATACAGCCCCACGGCTGCCATCATCAGTGCCAGGGCAGAAAAGCCCATCGCCAGATATGCGAGTGCCACTTCGTTTGAGGCCACCTGGTTCATCTGCTCTTCCATCGTGCGCAGTCCATCCACCACCAGCGCCGCGTCCAGAGCATGAATCGTCTGCCGCACCGTGCTCTCCGTCTTTTTCGGATCGCCCGTGGTACGCAGGTACATCTCTACGCCGTTCGGATGCTCATCGGCAAAATACGGTTGATACACCGCGGCCTTCAGCTTCGTCCGCAGATCGTAGTGCTTCGAGTCCCCAACCACACCCACAATCGTCGCCCAGGCATCCGCTTTTTTCGGATCATCCTGCGTGACCTGCCGCCCGAGGGCATTCTGCGGCGAACCATAGAATTTCTTCGCCATCGTCAGATTGACAATCGCCACCTTCGGCTGGCCCACGCGGTCTGCCTCTGTAAACTCGCGCCCTGCCAGCAGCGGCTGTTTGATCGTGGCAAAATAACCCGGCGTAATCAGCGGAGATTCCATATCCATGGCTTCGTCCGGTCCCGGCTTATAGCCCTGGACAGAATAGCCATTTCCCTGTCCATCGCCTGACAACTCCGGGTCAGTCGTAGCCGCCACGGAAACAACTCCGGGAATTCGGCGCAGCGCATCAATCGAATCCTGCACGCTGCGCGAGACATGACTGTCGGCGTAACCCGACGAGGTAGGGTCCAGCGTAAACTGCACCAGGTGATCCGGCGCGAATCCCACATCCGTATGCCGCAGATTGTCCAGCGTGCGCGCAAACAATCCCGCGCCGCCCAGCAGCATCACGCTCAGCGCAATCTGCACACCCACTGCAATCTTCCGGAACAGCTGCGAGTCCTTCGTCGCCGTGCCGGAGTTCTGCCTCAGCGCCTCCGCAAGGTTCGGCCGCAGGAAATGCAGCACCGGCGCAATGCTGAACAGCACACTCGCCACCAGCCCAATCAGCAGGGTAAAGAGCAGAATCCTTCCATCCACATTTGCCGAGTAAGGCTCGTTTCCTGGATCGGCATTGGAGATCAGCCTCACCAGCACATGCGCCACCGTGGGAGCCAGCAGCAGTCCTGCCACCGCGCCCACCACGCCGATCAGCCCGCCTTCCACCAGCAGTTGCAAGGCAATCCGTCCTCGCTTCGCGCCAAGCGCATAGCGCATCGACATCTCGCGTGCCCGCGCAGAGGCTCTCAGCAGCAGCAGCGTAGCCACGTTAATCGCGCACATCGCCACCAGCAGTCCCGCCATGCTCATCAGCACAATCAGCGGCGTCCGCAGGTCCCCGCGATTTGGCGAAAAGCCCTTGGAGTCATCCACCACACTCAACTTGGATTCGTCCACAAAACGCCTCTTGAACCGCTCGCTGCTCTCCTTGTAGAGCGTCAGTTCGTAAGTGCGTAGGCTGTGCCACAGCGGAGCCAGGCTCGCCTCGGCCTGTTCGCGGCTCACACCCGGCTTCAGTCGCGCCACCAGCGTCAGGTAAATTGCCTGGTGATTCGTCAGGTCATCGCGCAGCGCTCGCCACGGATGCACCGTATACAACATCGTCACCGGGATAAAGAATGCCGGCTTGAATCCGCCAATCGCGGAATCAAAACCCTCCGGGGCCACACCCACAATCTCAAATGGCCGTCCATTGATCGTCAGCGTCTGTCCCACCACATCGCGCGAGCTGCCAAATCGTCCCTTCCAGTATTCGTGTCCCAGCACCACCACGGGATTTCCATTTTTCGTGCTCTCATCCTGCGCGCTAAACAGCCGTCCCGCCGCGGGGTGCAATCCAAGCAGCTCGAAGTAATTCCCTGTAACAACCTCTCCATCCCGCGCTTCCGCCTGGTTGTGCCAGGAGATTCCCGCACCCACGCGGTCCGTCGCCAGAATGCCGGTAAACACCTGGTTCTTCGTCAGAAGGTCCTTGTACATCGGATAGGAGAAATAATTGGAAGTGTCGCCGCCAAAGCTGCTCGCCGAGCCGCTATAAGCACCGCTCCACTCAAAGCGCACCAGTTCCTTCGGCTTCTCCACCGGCAGCATGCGCAGCAGGGCCTGATCGAACAAGGTGAAGATCGCCGCATTCGCGCCAATCCCCAGTGCCAGCGTCACCACCACCGTAAGCGTAAAGCCCGGTGACTTGCGAAGCTGCCTCAGCGCAAAGCGCACGTCCTGCATCAATGCATCCATTCTCGTAACCCCTATTCCGTCCGCAATGCCTCTACGGGCTCAATCGTTGCCGCTTTCCGTGCCGGAAAATAGCAGGCCACAAGCGCCGCAACCAGCAGAAGCAATCCAACCGCGGAGAACGCTCCTAAATCCAGTGCGCCCACACCAAAGAGCATTCCACTCATCACGCGGCCCACAAAGTATGCGGCCACAAAACCAAACCCCAATCCAATCCCGGCCAGCGTCAAACCTTCGCGCATCACCATACCCACAACACCCGAGCGCGTTGCACCCAGCGCCATTCGCAGGCCAATCTCATGCGAGCGCTGCCCTACAGCAAATGCCATCACGCCATAAATCCCAATCGCGGCCAGCGCCAGTGCCACCGCGGAGAAAAATCCAAACAACAGCAGTCCAAACCGGTCCCCGGCAAGGTCTTCATCGCGCACCTGATCAAGCGTCCGCACATAGGAAAGTGCGAGCGTTGGATCCACCGCATGAACAGCCGCTGCAACCGTCTTCGTCATCGCTGCGGGGTCACCCGTCGTGCGCACGCCAAAGTTCAGGTCAATCCATGGACTCTGCGCAAATGGCACATCCATCTCCGGGCGCTGGTGGTCCCATCCGCCGCCGCGCACATCGTGAAACACGCCCACAATCTCCCACTGCTGCGGCGCGCCCATCTGCTCCACGCCGGGAATAATCTGTTGCACCGCCACATGCTGCCCAATCGGCTCTTTACCGCTCAGATAACGCCGCACAAACTCTTCATTCACCATCGTCACTCGCGGAGTCTGTGCGTTATCAGCGTCCGTAAATTCCCGTCCGCGCACCAGGCGAATGCCAAAGGTCTTGAAGTACTCCGGCGTAATCATCTGGAAGCCGCTATTGGGCCACTGGGACATATCGCTCAAGTCATGTTGACCAACAATCGCGACGGACATCCCGAATCCCGATCCGCGCAGAGGCAGTCCCGTCACGGCCGACGCGCTCTGCACTCCCGGTGCCTGCTGCACACTGCGCACAATCTGCTCGTAGTAGGAAGTAATCTTCTCCGCTGGCCAGTTCATGCCCTTGTTCATAGGCAGGTCGAAGGTCAGCACATGATCCACGCACACGCCCAGGTCCACCTGGTTCAGGTTCCAGAAGTTATGCATCAGCATGCCCGCGCCCGCCAGCAGTCCAAGCGCTAAAGCAAACTCCACCACCACCAGGCTCTGCCGCAGCCTGTGCCGCACACGGCTCGATCCGGAACGTCCGCCCTGCTTCAGCGCATCCGCAGGGTCCACGCGCGAGGCATACCACGCCGGTGCGCAGCCTGCCAGCAGGCCGGCAAGCGTCGTTGCCGCAATCGAGAGCAGCAGTACCGGCACGCTCAGCCGCAGCTCTGCCTCGCTGGGTATCGTGTCCGGTGGAAAGTAATGAATGAAACCCTGCAGAAGTGCGTAGCCAACGGCAATGCCCAGCGTTCCGCCCAGGCCTGCAAGCACCAGGCTCTCCGTCACAAACTGCACAAACACATCGCGCTTCGTCGCGCCTATCGCCGAACGGATAGCAACTTCGCGCTGCCGCATCGCGCCGCGGGCAATCAGCAGGTTCGCAATGTTCGCGCATGCAATCAGCAGCACAAAGCCCGTCGCGCCCAGCATCAGCCACAACGCAAGCTTCGTGTTGTCATCCACAAAATCATTCTGCAGCTCTTCCACCCCGGCGCTCCAGTCCTTATTCGACTTCGGATTCGCCGCCGCCACATGCGCCGCCACGGCCTGCATGTCGCTGTTAGCCGCCGCCAGCGTGACTCCCGGCTTCATTCTGCCCATCACCAGCAGCCAGTGGTAGTCATGATTCAGCTGCGCCGGTGTAAATACCAGCGGCGCGCAAATATCCCATGTAAACCGGTCTGCAAATCCCGGCTTCATCACACCCACAACCGTGTAAGGCTTCTGGTCCAGTGTGATCGTCTTGCCCACGATATTCGGGTCCGCGCCCAGCCTCTGCCACTGCCGGTTCGACATCACCACCGCGTGGTCCTTGCCCTCGACGCCTTCTTCCGGCAAAATATCGCGGCCCATCTGAAAGCCGACGCCCTGCATGGCCAGCCATCCCGGCGTGGCAAACTGGCCGCGCACCATCTCCGGCTGCTCCGGGCCGGCCAGGTTAAAGCTGCTTCCGGTAAACGCCTTGAGTCCCTGAAAAGCATGGCTCTGCTGAGCCCAGTCCGTAAAGTCACCCGCGGAAACCACATTGCGGTTGCCATGATCTTTAGACCACACCATCACCAGCTGATCCGGGTCCGGATACGGCATCTTCGCAATCAGCGTCGCGTACACCACGGTATAAATCGCGGTGGAAGCCCCAATGCCAAGCGCAAGCGTCAGCGCCACGGTCAGCGTGAAACCCGGATTCTTGCGCAACATGCGCAAGCTGAATTGAAGATTACGAAGCAGATTCATCGCAATTCTCCTGGTTAGTCCATCCGTAACGCACGCATGGGTTCAATCGCGGCAGCGCGCCGCGCCGGAACCAGTGAAGCCGCCAGCGTCAGCGCAAAAATCCCCACTGCCGCCAGTCCAATCACCATCGGATCCAGAGGATTCACCTCAAACAGCAGCGTCTTGAGCAGCCGCGTAGCAAACAAGCTCGCCACCACGCCAATTGCGCATCCCGCAAGCCCCAGCTTCGTGCCGGAAAGCAACACCAGCTGCACAATGCTCGACCGCTGCGAACCCAATGCCAGCCGGATCGCCATCTCCTGTGTCCGCATCGCAGCAGAAAACGCAATCACCGAGTAAATTCCCAGCACCGCCAGCAACACCGCCGCTCCAGCAAAGCTTGCAATAATCGCTGTATTGAACTTTCGTGGAGCCTGGCTTTCCTCTACCACCTGGTCCATCGTCTGTATCTGCATCAGCGGCAGCTGCGGATCAATCGTATGAATGACTCCAATCAGCGTGGACTTCATCGTCTCCGGTCTCAGCGAAGTGCGCAGCACAATCGCACCGCCGTCCCCCATCGTCATCCCCGGAGGCGCAAACTGGCCGATTGATTTCGCGAACTGCGCTACTGGCTGGTAAAACTGCGGCCGAACGGGCTCGTCCACGGAGTTCTGCCTCACATCGCCGATCTCGCCCACCACAGTCATCCATGGCGTCGGCGTCTCTGTTGTGCCGTGACGCATACGCCTTCCAATCGGATCCTGACCAGGCCAATATTTTTCTGCAAAGGTGCGGTTCACAATCACTACCAGCGGAGCGTCCGCCGTGTCCGCTTCTGTAAACGCTCTTCCCCGCAATACAGGAATTCCAACCGCCTGAAAATAATCGCCTATCACGCTTGTGCTCCACGCCGTGATCAGTGCGCTGCCCTTTGGCGGCGCGTAACCCTCCGCCACAAAACCCGAATCATTCACAGATCCACTGGCTGGTAAACTCCCCGTGATCCCAACTGCCTCCACGCCCGGCAGCTGCCGCAACTTGTCCAGCACTGCGGTCGTAAATCCATCCACGCTCGCCTGTGTCGAGTACTGCTGAGAAGGCAGGCTGTAATACGCCGTGAGCACATGATCCGTGCGGAAGCCGAGATTCACCTGCTGCAGCTTCTCAAAGCTCCTCAGCAACAGCCCGGCGCCCACCAGCAGCACCAGCGCCACGGCCACTTCTGTAATCACCAGCGCTGAGCGCAGCCGCGCGTGACGCGCTCCGCTCGTGCCTGTGCGTCCGCCTTCCTTGAGAGCGTCATTCACGCCGGTCTTTGCCGCGGCCAGCGCCGGCGCCAGCCCGCAGATAAAACCGGTCGCGACGGCCAGCAGCAGCGCAAAGCCAACCACTTGCCAATCCAGCCCAATCGCGCTCACGCGCGGCAGCGTCTCCGGCAACAGGCTGATGCCCACCTTCAGTGCAACGGCAGCCAGCCCCAGCCCCAGCAGTCCTCCTGTAGCGCTCAGCGTCAGCGCCTCCATCAGGTTCTGCCGCACAATCGTTGCCCCGCTTGCGCCCAGCGCCAGCCGCACCGCAAACTCCCGATTCCGCCGGATCACCCGCACCAGCAGCAGTCCCGCAAGGTTCGCGCAGGCAATGAACAACACCACCGCCACCGCCAGAAACATCGTGCGAAGCAGCGGCCGCGCCGAGGCCACTGTGCTCTCATCGAGCGGCTCCATCTCGGGCTCAATCTTTATGCTGGAATACTGAGCCGGCCAACCGCGCATAATCGCCTGCGCTACGCGATTGCTGTCCTGCTTCGCCTGTGCGATGCTCACGCCGGCCTTCAGCCGCCCTACCATCGGGAAGTTCCAGCTCGAATCATTCTTCAGGTCGCTGACGGTAAAGCTCATCGGAATCCACATCTCCGACCGGTTCATCTGTCCCGGAACCAGCGGAAACTCAAACTCCCGCGGCATTACGCCGATAATTTCGTAAGGCTTGCGGTCCAGTTCGATCGCCTCGCCAATCGCTCGCGGATCGCCATGAAAGCGGCTCATCCAGGTCGCGTAGCTCAGCACCACCACCTGGCTCTTGCCCTCATCCTCCTGCTTGGTAAACACACGTCCCATCGCCGGGCTCACGCCCAGCGCCGCAAACACGCTCGCCGACATCCGGGTCGTAGTGATCTGCGCCGGCTCGCCAACGCCTGAAAGCTCATACATCCCATCGCGATACACGCCCAGCGCGTCAAAGCTGTGCGTATCGCGCATGTATTGCACTGCCTCAGGCGCAGGAACCGATGGCCTGCCCAGATCCACGCCCTCCAGCTTGTCGCCGAAGACCACCAGCCGCTTCGCATCGGCAAACGGAAGAGGCCGCAACAGCACGCCCTCCACAATCGAGAAGATCGCAGTCGTCGCGCCAATCCCCAGCGCCAGCGTAAGAATGGCCGTTAACGCAAACCCAGGAGAGCTCCTGAGCTGCCGCATTGCATAACGCAGATCCTGCATCATCTCGATCTCTCCTGTTCTGTTTCAGCGGTCCCGTTCAGCGCCGCGATAAAAAACACGACACCGCAATCCCGGCAAATGCCGGAGCAGACTGAGCATGTGCTGCAAACTCAAAGGCGTAAATTACGCCTCGACTTCAGCCGTCAGCTTTCTCAGCTCGTCCTCGCTCACAACCTTGCCGTCAAACAGATGCACTTCGCGCTCTGCATGCTTGGCAAAGCGAGGATCGTGCGTCACCATGCAGATCGTCGAGCCTTCACGGTGCAGATCGGCAAGCAGGTGCATCACGGCCTCGCCGTTCTTCGAGTCCAGGTTTCCCGTCGGTTCGTCGGCCAGCAGAATCGAAGGCGAACCAGCCAGCGCGCGCGCCACAGCCACACGCTGCTGCTGACCGCCCGAGAGCTGCGCCGGATAATGCCGCATGCGATGCGCCATGTTGACGCGCTCCAGTGCTTCCTTCACGCGCTTCTTGCGCTCCTGGCTCGGCATCCCCGCGCGATACGTCAGCGGAAGCTCCACGTTCTCTTCCACGGTCAGATCGCCAATCAGGTTAAAGCTCTGAAAGATGAAGCCGATCTCCTGGTTGCGAATTCGCGACCGCTCGCCGAAGCTCAGGTTTTCGACAGGCTTGTTGTTCAGCATGTACTTGCCGCCCGTCGGAGTATCCAGCAGGCCAAGTATCGAGAGTAGCGTTGACTTGCCGCAGCCCGAAGGTCCGCTCATCGCCACATACTCACCACGCGAGATCGTCAAGTGAATCCCGGAGAGCGCATGCGTCTCCACTTCGTCCGTGTAGAACACCTTCGTCAAGCTATCAATCTCAATCAACTTATCGTTTGTCATACGCTCCCCCAATCAGAGTTTTTCTAGTCCCTAGTCCCTAAGTCCCTAGCAGCAAACCGCGACAGCGGTTTACTGCAATCGAATCCTGTCCACACCGTCGTAATGCGACATATCGGACAGAATCACCACATCGCCTTCCTTCAGCCCTTCCAGAACCTGGATCACCTGCACGCTCGCCCGGCCCACCTTCACCGGAACCCGCACCGCACCCTTGCGATCCGGGTCTTCCTTGAACAGGCTTAGCGTGGAGTTCTCATTGCCCAGCGCCGGCCGGCCCACGTACAACACGTCCTTCAGGTTTTCCAGATCAATCGTTCCGTCCACGCTCAGGTTCGGAACCGCGCCCGCCGGCAGTGGTCCATCGAGTACTACGTCAACCGTTCGCGTTCCGTTCACTACCGAAGGATCGATACGGGTAACATGCCCTTCCACAATGCCGTTGTGAGTATCCACGCTTGCATGCTGACCAATCGCAATGTCATGCGCCTGGGTCTCAGCAATCTGGAGCGCAGCCTTCAACTTGTCCGGCTGAATCACTTCGGCTACAGAGGTTCCCGCCGTCACGCGCTGTCCCACCTGCACCGGCAGCGCCAGCGGAGCCAGCTCGCCTGAAATGCCTGCCCTTACCTCCAGCGCATCGGCTTGTTTCTGATACAGCGCCAGCAGTGCCTGCGCCTGCTCCACCTTCGCGTGCGATGAGGCAAGCTGCACTTCAATCGCCTTCTCATTCACGCTTACCTGTTGCTGGCTCAGGTTGTGTTGCGTCGTCAGTTGGTCCGCCGTGTTCTTTGACTTTTGATACGCATTCCCTGAAATCACGCCCAGGTCAAAGAGCTGCTTGTCCGTCTGCGCCTGCAGTTGATCGGTCGTGTAGTCGGCATTCACCGCCGCCGCTGAGGTCTTCTTGTCCATCAGCGTCGACTGCAGCGTCGCCTGCATGCTCTTGTAGTCAGCCTCGGCGCCTTTTACAGCCAGCCGGGCATCCAGCAGCTTCTGGTCCAGCGTCGGGTCGCTCAAATCCATCAGGATCGTGTCCGGCTTCACAATCGCGCCCGGCAATACGCGGATATGCACCACCGTCGCATCCGTCAGCGCGGGAATCAGCCGAATAGCATCTTCTCTGGGAACCAGCAGGCCTGTTGAACCGCGCACATTGCGGGTAAAGTCCCCACGCTTGACCGTATCCGGCCACACAGCCGAGGCATCCACAACCGGCGCAGCCGGCTTCAGCCGGGAAACCGCAAATCCGGCCGCAGCCAGAACCAAAACTCCAACACCAATCCATATATAGAGCTGGCGTTGCTTCTTCTTCTTAATATCGGGGCGAGAAATATCCATGGCGTATGGGACATTTGCATTTCCCGTGCCAAATAAGAAGGCCCACCACCCCACTGATTCTGCAAGAGTTATAACAGGAGCAAATCCCCCACCCGCCCCATTCGACTGACCGCTCGCACACCGCGCTGTCCGTTTCCGAACACTCACTCCCGCCAAAAGCTGTCATCCCGAGCGAAGTCGAGGGACCTGCGGTTGTTCTTGCTTTTGCCTTTCGCCAGCACAACCAAGATGCGGATATCCCCACCAAATCCCGTCATCCTGACCGTAGGCGTTTTTCAGCCGGAGGGAAGGACCCGCTTCTGCTTTTGCAGTTGTTTTTGCCTTCCGCCAGCACCCCCACAAAATGGGTGGGATAATCAAAGCCTCACACCATCTCCGCCCAAACAAGCGACCCCGTCCCCGCTTCCCCACCCACCACAGGCCACAAATGAATCACCAACCCAATCGCAATATTGACCCCAGCCACCGCGCTCATCCAAACGTTCTCCCGATAGAAGCCCAGCACCACCAGCGTGAAAACAAAGTACACATGAAACCACGCCGGCACCCAAAGCGCCACACCGGGCACTTTGCGCCGCGGCCCCCCGCGCCGATGCAAAATCCCCCAACTCACCAGTCCAAGCAGAACCGCAATTTCAATCAGCAGCCGCCATCCCGATCCGATATGAATGGCATTCAGCCAATGAAAGACAAAGTACTCCGTCACCAGCAACTCCATCTGGGCAGAGATCAGCGCCAGCACGGCAACCGCTGGAAATCGCCACGCACTCGGCCGCTTAAACAAAGTGCGCTCGTACAGCCTGCTGAAAAACGAGTAAAAGAAAACCACTGAAATCCATCCAACAAAGTTGGCGTAGGGAATCCCAAACCACTCCGCCTTCAGCGGGTCCAGGCCTGATCCGGTCCAGTCCCAATGCCACATGTGCATCCGGTACGCGATCACATCCATGGTGAGGTCGATATTGAGTGCCAGCAAAGTATCGAGCGCTGCCGCGGCCACCCAGGGCAGCCGCATTCCGTCGGAAAACAGGCGCGCTGTATAAAGGATGATTCCCCACGCCAGCCCCACACTCACAGGAATATCCATAGGCGCTCGACCCAGCATCAGTAAAAAATGTCCGTAGGTATAGCTGTGTGACGCCACCTCAAGGGACTCAAGCACCAGGCCGAAACACATTCCACCCAGCAGGTACGAGATGGCACCGCGTCCCCGCCTCCACGCATCCAGCAGGCACAAAAGAAACAACGCAACAATGCTCAGATCGAAGAAAGGGAACACCCACGCGGGTGCCGCGCCGTAAGGAATTCCAGGATAGGGAGGCATGCGCCCATATTACACAAGAGAGAATTATTTCCTGATAAGATTGCCGCGAAAAGGCGGTCATGGCAGAAGCAATCACATCGGCGGCAATGGAAGGGCACGGCCGCTATAACCGTAACTCGCAGGTGCAGGCAGCCGGCCAGTCTCCCGCGGTTCCCATGCTGGAACGCGCGGCGCAAACAGCCTCTCTGCCGAGCGGTCAGCCTATCGTGATTGCCGACTACGGCTCGTCCCAGGGACACAACTCTTTGGCTCCCATCTGCGCCGCGATCCATGTACTGAGAGAACGGGTCGCGCAGGACCAGGCAATATCCGTTGTGCACGTGGACCTGCCCGGAAACGACTTCACAGCTCTCTTTGAAACTCTACGCAACGATCCACAAACGTATCTGAAGCGCGATGCAGCGATCTTCGCTTCGGCCATAGGGCGGTCGTTTTATGAACAGGTTCTTCCGGCGGATTCCGTAGCGCTCGGCTGGAGTTCATGGGCCGTGCAGTGGCTTAGTCAGGTGCCGTGCGCGATTCCCGATCAGGTGCAGGTAGCCTTCAGCAGGAATTCAGCGGCGAAGGCCGCCTTCCATCGTCAGGCAGCCAAAGACTGGCAGCAGTTTCTCCTCGCGCGCAGCAAGGAATTGCGGCCAGGCGGAAGGTTGGTCGTGCTCACCATGGCCGTCGATGAGCAGGGAGGGTTTGGTTACCGTGCCCTCTTACAAGCCATGTACGCGTCTCTCCTGGAGATGGTGGAAAGCGGCTTCATCACGGAACAAGAGTTGCTACAGATGGCAATTCCCACCGTCGCAAGAGGTCGGGAAGAATTTTTCAAGCCATTCGTCGCAAACGGAAGCTTTGCCGGACTGCGCATCGAAGAAGCGGAAGTCTTTTCAGGCGAAGATCAAATCTGGGCGGACTACACGCAGGATCGGAACGCGCAATTCTTCGGTGCCCGATGGGCAGCCTTCTCCAGAGCCTCAGTCTTTCCCACACTTGCATCAGCTCTTAAACCGAATAGCAATCTCGCAAGGTCCGCAGAGTTTATCGCGCAGCTCGAAAGTAGGACCGCAACGCAACTGGCGAAACATCCGGAGCAAATGCTCATTCCACTGGCCAGAATCCAATTGGCCAAACAGGCAGGATGAAAGATCCATTGAGAGATCATTCCGTCTCACATCATTTTTCTAAAAATAGTTTGCACTAGATTAAGGGGTTTTGTGTCTTAATAGAAGTAGCTCAAAAAATCGCAGCTAACTCAAGGCCCCGCAACCGCGGGGCCTTTTCATTTTCAGCGCAAGCAACAAGAGATGGCCGGGGGATGTATCCCCGGCCATCTGTCTTTGCAGAAGAAATGGGGCCTTAGCCCCTCAGGCATGCTTTTTATCCGCAAATTGCACCGCAATCGCAAAAGGAAAGGAACCGACTATGGCCGTAGTTGTTCTCTGCACCCACCCGCCCCTCAGCGCCGCCGTCCAGCGCTGCTGCGACGCCCGCAACCTCCTCATCGAGCGCGACCGCAACCTGACACCGGAACAGCTACCCGATCCTCCCACGGACCCCAAAGACATTGCCGGCGCAATCAAATTCCAGTCCGACACCATGATCCTCATCGACTCCCTCGACCAGAACCTCGCTTACCGCGCCGCCATGCCAGAACCCCGCGGTCGACGCAATATCAAGAACTTCATCGCCTGCGTCACCCACGGCATAGCCATCGGGGCCATCAATTCTGACGAGGCCCGCAACATGCTCTCCGCCGCTCGCGCGGCCACTGCGAATATCGCCCGGCATAAGAAGCCGAAAGACAGAAAGAAGCCCGTCCTCGCAGTCCATCCGCAGGACCTTCAGCCAGGCCTGGAAACCACGGAAAACATTGCGATATGAGTCAGAAATTCCCCGCTAATTCCCCGGAAATTCCCGGAAAATTCCCACTTATTTTTCGGGAATTTCTCGTGTCAATTCAAACAAACTAAACGGTTTATAAGCTTCGGGAAGTCAAAAAACACAAAATTTTTTCCAGGCTCGTGCAGATGTTGTAAATCTGCACGAGCCGCATCCCATCATTTGTACTCTTTTGTCTGCCCCGTCCGCGTGTTGGTCACGCTGAAACTGCCGTCCTGGCTGGCCATCACCTTGAAGTAAGCGCCGTCTTTCGCCGTCCCTTTCGGATTGGCAATCAGCATGGGCGCGCTGTTGTGCGCAGCATCGGAGTCCTCGGCAGTGTGGGCCATATAAAGGTCCTCAAGCCCCGGGCTCTCGTGCACCGTCCGCCACGCCTCAGGGCTGCCGGCCTTGTGCGCCCCATTGTTCATAATCGCCACGCGAGGATGAATCGCATCCACAAACGCCTTTGAATTCGAAAGGTTAAAGCCGTGATGATTCACCAGGTAGAGATCGACACGCCCAATAAGATTGTTCGGGCAGACAAGGGGGATTTCCTTGGCCTTGGTCAGATCGCCAAGATCGAGAAAGCGGAACTTGCCGAAGCGGACGAGAATGCCAGTGGATCGCGGATTCTCCGTCGTATCGAGATCCCACTTAGGCTCGCTGGCACAATAAGGATTAGGCACCGGCTTCACCCCCGGCACGGAAGCAATATGCTCGCCGTCCGCAGTGAGGACAACAATACTCAGCCCCGGAATGTCGATGGTATCGCCGGGCTTCACAATCCGCCGCGGATGCCCCTGGATAGCTTTGAGGTAGGCAGCGTAGTCATGACGCGTAATGTCGGAATCCTCGCGATTCTCGCCATGATCGATGAACTCGCCAATCTGAAATCCGTCGGCTTTAGCGCGCTCGACAAGATTCGGCACGCCACCCACATGATCCACATGAAAGTGCGTAATCATCACATGATCGATCTTCGTAATGCCCGCATCCTTCATCGCAGCCTCAATGCGCATCGCATCGCGGCCATTTTCCCCAGGCCAACCAGTGTCGACCAGCAGTGACCCGCCTTGCGGAGAAACAAGCAGCGTAGACTGCCCGCCCTCCACATCAATGGAATAAATGAGCAGCTTGTCCTGCTTTTGCGCCTGAGCCGCAAAACACAGCAGAGAGATTACGGAGAGATGAAAAGCATGACGCAGAAAAAAGATTTTCATGGCGCGCCAAGTCTATCGCACCGCGCCAAAGGCAGGAAAATCAAGTAGCTGGTAGAATAGAAACTGCCGCAGTGGCGGCCAAACCCGTGATTTTTAGCTCCTCTATGGCCTGCCTTCTCCATCTCTGCGCGGCCGCAATCGGAGCCTGATCCGCAGAACAGGAATCATACACACATTGAGCCAGACGATACGCAATATCGCCATCATCGCGCACGTTGACCACGGCAAGACCACGCTGGTCGACGCACTTCTGAAGCAGGCAGGCACCTTCCGCGCCAACGAGCAGGTCGCGGATCGCGTGATGGATTCAAATGAACTTGAGCGCGAGCGTGGCATCACCATTCTGGCCAAAAACACCGCAATTCACTACGGCGGCGGTAAGATCAACATCGTTGACACACCCGGTCACGCCGATTTCGGCGGTGAAGTAGAGCGCGCCCTCAAGATGGTCGACGGCGTCATGCTCCTCGTCGACGCAGCAGAAGGTCCGCTGCCGCAGACGCGTTACGTGCTGGCCAAAGCTCTTGAAGCCAAGTTGGCGACGATTGTCTGTATCAACAAGATTGACCGTCCTGACGCGCGCCCTCAGGAAGTGCTGAACGAGATTTACGATCTTTTCATCGACCTTGACGCCACGGAAGAGCAGCTGGACTTCCCAGTTGTATATGCAGTGGCAAAGCAGGGTCTTGCGACGCTCGACCCGGCAAAGCCCGGTGAGAATCTCGAGCCGCTCTTTGAAGCAATCGTCAAAACCATTCCGCCGGCCACCGGCGACCCGAACGGCGCGCTGCAGATTCTCGTGACGAATCTCGATTACTCGGAATACTTTGGCCGCATCGCCATCTGCCGCGTCTTCCAGGGCACCCTGAAGCAGGGCGAAGAAGTCTTCGTCTCCAAGCGCGACCTCTCGTTGCAGAAGACAAAGATCACCAAGCTCTTCACGTTCTCTGGTCTCAAGCGAACTGAAACCACCGAAACCTCACTCGGCGATATCGTTGCTGTTGCGGGCGTCGAAGGCATCACCATCGGCGAAACGATTACCAGCTTGGAGAACCCCGCGCCGCTCCCGCTCATCGTAATCGACGAACCGACCATCGCAATTCAGTTCAGCGTAAACAACTCGCCCTTCGCCGGTCGCGAAGGCCAGTACGTCACCAGCCGCAACCTGCGCGAGCGCTTGCAGACAGAGCTGCTGACGAATGTTTCGATTCGCGTAGAAGATACCGACTCTCCCGACACCTTTAAAGTGCTGGGCCGCGGCGAGCTGCAACTCGCGATTCTGATCGAAATGATGCGTCGCGAAGGATTCGAGCTCATGGTGGGCCGCCCCGAAATCGTCACCAAGGTTGTGGATGGCGTGCGCATGGAGCCGGTCGAGCATCTCACGATCGATGTACCGGAAGAACACATGGGCGTGGTAATTGAAAAGCTCGGGCCGCGCAAAGGCGAAATGACCAGAATGCACAATCACGGCTCAGGCCGCGTGCGTATGGAGTTCCGCGTACCAAGCCGCGGACTGATCGGCCTGCGTAGTGAAATGCTCACGGAAACCCGCGGCACGATCGTGATGAACGCTCTTTTTGATGGTTATATCCCCTACCAGGGAGAAATCCCTCAGCGACCCACGGGCGCGCTCATTGCCGACCGCAATGGCCTAACTACAACTTATTCGCTGAACGGCCTTCAGGAACGCGGCATTCTCTTCGTAGGTCCCGGTGTGGATGTGTACGAGGGCATGGTCGTTGGCGAGCATTCACGTGACAACGATCTTGACGTGAACGTGGTGCGCGAAAAGAAGCTGACAAACATGCGCGCGTCGAGTGCAGATGACGCAATCCGCTTGGTTCCATACAGGGCGCTGAATCTCGAGCAGACGATAGAGTTCATAGCTGACGATGAGCTGGTGGAAGTAACGCCGAAGTCGTTGCGCTTGCGGAAGAAAGTTCTGCAGGCCAACCAACGCCCCAAGCGCTGGCAAAAGGTAGAAGCATAAAGCGGGCTTCTGACGATTAGCACTTTGCGGCGGCTCTGATCAGAGCCGCCGTTTTGCTTCCAGCACACGTTCCAATGCCTCTTCAGCGGTGGCTCCCACGCTGGAGAGATGCCCCATTTTGCGACCTGCACGAGGAGTCTGCTTTTCGTAGAGGTGTAGCTTCACTCCCGGAACAGCCAGAGCTCTTGCAAAATCAGGCTCTCGTTCCAGCCAGACATCTCCAAGTAGATTCACAATTGCGCAGGGCGAGATGAGTGAAGTATCACCGAGAGGCAGATTAAGAGCAGCGCGGACCGCCTGCTCAAATTGGCTCGTTACGCATCCACGCTCGCTTTGGTGATAGCTGTTGTGCGGGCGCGGAGCAAGTTCATTAACGAAGAGCTCGCCTTGTTTGGTGAGGAACATTTCCACGCACAGTAGACCTTCGATGCCAAGAGATTCGGCAATTTCGCGCGCAATCAATTCAGCACGATTTTCCAGTTCAGACGGAATACCGGCAGGAAGAACACTCCACGCGAGAATCTGGTTTTCATGATGATTGCGCGCAGCGGGAAAGCTGCGTACTTCACCCGAGGGATTGCGAGATGCCATGACGGATATTTCGAAGTCGAGATTGAGGGCCTGCTCGGCGACACAGGGCTTTTCACCGAGCTGCTTCCAGGCTTGTCCAAAATCAAGATTGTCGGCCGAGCTAATTCTTGCCTGTCCGCGTCCGTCATAGCCGCCACGGCCAATCTTCAAAAATATATTTCCGCCCAGCGCAGTAACTGCTTCCGCAAGTTCCTTTTCACTTCGCACCACTCGAAAAGGGCCGACCGGAAAATTATGCTCGGCAAGCCAGGCCTTTTGTAGCGTTTTGTCCTGAATGATGCGGATCGCTTCAGCACCCGGGCGAAGCGGAGCAATGGCCGAAACACGAGTGAGAGCATCAATGCCGATTTGCTCGATCTCGAGTGTTACAGCATCACTTCCCTTTGCAAGCCGCTCAGCTGCGGCAACATCATCCCACTTGCCTACAACCACGTCATCCACCACGAAGCTTGCGGGACAATTACGTTCGGGATCCATCACGCGGACGTGATATCCCATCGTCCGCGCCGCCATAGCCATCATTCGGCCAAGCTGGCCCCCTCCCAGAATGCCGAGGGTCCCGCGCGGCGCAATCACTGGCGCGCTCAAGAAGGAAGCTCCTGTTTAAGCACTTCGTCTGTGCGTGTGGCGCGCCACTTGGCGAGGCGCTCGTAGAGCGCCGCGTCCGTCGTGGCCAGTATCTCCGCAGCGAGCAGAGCCGCGTTAACCGCGCCGGGCTTGCCGATAGCTAACGTTCCAACGGGCACGCCTTTGGGCATCTGGACGATCGAAAGCAGGGAATCGTATCCGTTCAATACCGTAGCGGGCACAGGCACCCCGAGGACTGGAACAAGTGTTTTTGCTGCAAGCATTCCAGGAAGATGCGCTGCGCCGCCGGCTCCGGCGATGATGATCCGTAAGCCTCGTTCGCGGGCGGTTCCGGCATACTCGAAGAGCAAATCCGGCGTGCGATGTGCACTGACGATCTTCGCTTCATGCGGAATATCGAGTTCGCGAAGAATCTCAACGGCGGCGGAGAGGACTTCGTAGTCGCTCTTGCTTCCCATCACCACGCCCACGATAGGGTCGGTTGGCGGCTGCTTGCTCATTCCTTCATTATATGTAGCGACATTACCTCAAATGCGTCACTGTCGTACATATAGACGGCGCTTCACTGTGACAATCAAAACTTAAAGGGGGACATCCCGTCTCAATGACGATGCCAGGCTTCCACGGCTACTTCAATGACGGCAAAGAGCACGCTGACAGCCGCGAGGAAACCTTTGGCCCGCTGCCAGTTCTGCTCATGCCGTTCCATGCGGCGTTCGAGTTCCGCGATGCGGCCACCGTTTCCATCGCCCAGAAGCCCATTAATCTGCGATTTCAGTACAGATAAATCGCTCAAGACCTGGGCTTCGAATTCGTTCATCATGCGCATAATGTCTACCTCCTGCGGCGACTTATTTATGAAGACAGCGGCAGATTGATAAAGAGCGCTGTCGAGAACTCCGAGTAGTTGGGCGGTGTTGCGCCATCAAACATGCGAATAAAGAAGCGATCATTCGAAGAGAGGCGCGGGAAAGTGAGTGTCTGTTGAGACCCACGTAAAACAAGCGTTGAATCATTGCCCGGCATGAATGCAAAGTCGCGAGTGCGAACCTCGAATCCGCCGCCGCTTGGCGGAGCAATTCCGGTGGTGACAGTGATGCTGCTGCCCGAGAGCGCAGTGACAGTGAGCGTTTTAAGATTGGCAATCGGCGTGTAACTTGAATTGGCCGGAAGCCATGTATCTGCCGGGACCGTAGTACTGGTCTTGATGGCCAGATCGTCGGCCCAGTCATTGGCGAAGGTCACGTCATACAGTACGAAGTCAGGCGAACTTGCCGTGTATTGGATCTCGACGGTACGAACGACAACCTGCGCGCTGAGACTAAGTGAAGTGACGTTAAGCAGAAGTTCGTCGCCCGGCCACACGTCCGAAGCAAAAGCCATCCGTGTGCTCTTATAGCTTCCGCTCCAAAGCGCGCTGACGCCGGCAGATGCCTGCACAATCACAGATGCAGCGGCGCGACAATCAGCAGAGTTGCGCGCGGGCGGATTGATTACTGAGCCAATCCACGCTGAAACCGAAGGCAGGCCTGCGGCACTGAGTGAGGATTGGCTGGCGGAGTTGACAGCGCGCCCCACCGCGCGGCCTTGAGTGCGATACGTAACGGCAATTTGCTCGCCCACCGGAGGAACATAACCGGTATAAAAGACGAGTTTGCCAGTACGCTCAACCGCACACTCGGAGTTTGCAGTGGAAGGTCCCACGCGCCGCGTGAAAGCAGTTCCACCAGAAGGCGTGGAGACTACCCAGCCCGAACCGAGATTAGTCAGGCTAAAGGAGCGCATACTTCCTTGGAGATTGATGCTGCTGGCCGGGCTGATGGTACAGGTGTCCGGCAGGTTCGGAATGGCGCGATCGTAAAGGATGACAGGCATGCCCGCTACTCCGTTGACAACTTCAATCAACTCAAAAAGTAGATTGGCTCCGGCTGGAATTACCGTGCCGCCGGCGCCAATGGCACCGCTATCTCCGAAGGAGTAATACGTAGCCTGAATCCGGTCCTGCTCCACGCAGTGAACACGAACGCGCAAGATATATTGGTTGGCCGGATTGACGCTGTAGCTCGTACCAGCTGGCGCACCGATGACGATAGGCTGCAAACTCACGGCACCCGTCCCGGATTGCGCAGTAGCCTGGAAGCCCGCGATGCACGATGCTTCTGTCAACTGGCCCGAGAAAAATCCTCCCACCACTCCAGTGCTGTTAGGCGCAAGTGTGAGGCCTTCGACCTCGAGCATGAGAGTTCCACCCATCTCTACGGGATCGATCCACACGATAGCTGTCTGCCCGTCATAGCCATTCCCCCCCATCATTGAGAGACCTGCCGCCCCAATGCCGAAATAGTTGGAATCGGCGCCCCAGACAGTCGGACTAATCTCGGCCTCGTTGAAGAGCTCACTGATTATTTTGGTTTTCGATGCGGCAACGCAGTAGGGGTCGGCCGAGAGCGGAAATTGTGTGGTGATTCCATCCCCAAGGAAGTATTCGGTCACGTAGGCCCAGGGCTCGTTTGCTCCGCAGACTGTGATGTCATTGGCGAGTGCCCGTTTTGTACCTGAGGTGAGGCTCAGGTTGGCGAGGGTGAGACTCCCATCGCTCTCGTTCAGTGGATGCGTGGTACCGGGAACCCGAGTCAGGCTAAGACTTCCTGAGAGTGCCCGATAAGCGGAGCGGACCTGGCCTGCAACCTGTGAGGCGCATCCGCTGAAGGGCGTTCCAGCATCAGGCGCAAAATGGCTGACCCCCAAATTCAGGTCGAGAGTGTTCGTAGCAAGAGATCTGGCTCCAGTGCGCGTGACAAGAGAAGTCATGAGTGCGCCTGCATTCTGACCGCTTGCACCTTTAGTTGGCGCCATCAGAACCTGATCAAGAAGAACCTCATCGCTGATGGCCTGGACCGCATAACGATATCGTGGACCTTCCAGCGTAAGGCCTGCGTACTCGGGCATCGGAGTCGCCGCAATGTAACCAGTGAAGTAGGCCGTGCCGTCGTCTCCAGTAATCGCAATTGACTCGTTGCGTGTGGGGACAGCAAGGGAACCGTCTGCGGGCAAGCTGAGCCAAAGTTCGCATACGGAGGGCTCATTGAGCGTGCGCTTGATAAGCAGCGGATGCGCCGAGTCAAGCGCCGATGTGTAGTTCTGGCTCTGGATGCTGATGATCATAATGACACAGGTTCCTATGCGAAATGGTTAGAGTTAGATCAGCGAGTTTGGTGCGGGCAGAAAGCTGCGGTAACAGAGGATGCGTTCGCCGTCGAGTGGATCCACGACAGGCAGTGCGGTGAATTGTGCGTGGAGCGATATGCGATCGAGTTTGCTCTTCGATGCGAGTGCAATCGGTGTTTCCTCAGCCCCGGCGTTGGGTTGCAGGCGTGGGTAGTGGAAGAAGATACGCTCGCGCTGCGCGCCTTCCATGACGAAGAGCGCAGACCACTCCTGAAAAAAGGAGCCGCCTTCGCGGTCGACAAAGCCGGTGATTACCTGCGCTTTAGCACCTGCAGCAGGCGCGCCACCCGGAAGTGGAAAGGCTAGAGTGAGACTGGTTGGCGTGACCTGAGAGATAAGTGCGACGTTAAAAGTAACCCGGCGAATGTAATCGACATCCGAGATGGCCTGGCGGATATAAGCGCCGGAAACGGGCGAACCGACGTAGCCCGTCTGGCCAGTGTTATCTACGTCGATAGAGACCATCTGGCCTGCGGTGAAACCAGCCGTCGAAGATAGCACGATAGATGTTGACGTGGATCCGCTCTGTACAGCTGTCGCAATAGGAGCTTGAGCGCCAACTGCCGCGGGAGATGCTCCCGATGCAGGCATTAGGACGTTCATATGCTGCGACCCGGTAGCGAGCGCCATGGTCAGTTTTGTCCAGCTGAGAAAATCGAAGCTCACTTGAGCTGAGAGGTTCTCGCGGATCTGATCGAGCGGTGCAGCAGGAATGCCTGTGTTGACTGCTGCTATCTTGCTTGTGGATTTGCGCGTGAAGCCCTGAATCCAGCCGAGATCGATCCACGGTGCAGGAGGTGCAGTGAAGCTGAAGGCACCCTGTTCAGAGGGGTCGAATAGTACCGGAGTCTGTGTGGCGCGGTTCACGGGCGCAAAGTAAGCCCGCGCGCGTCGCGCTACCGGCGCGGAATTGGAAAACCAGTTTGTGGCAGTCATTACTCACCCTGCTCCTGATAGCTGTAGAGAAGAATCTTGACGACGCGGCTGATGCGATCGCGTTGCGTGACTATAGGGCCAAAGACAGGCTCGTCCCAGAAGACCTGGGTAAGCATGGTTGTTGGCGGGCTAACCACGTAGCTGAGCTTGGGTGTGCAAAAGGGCTGCAGCATGGAAGAAATCTCCTCGTCCATGGCGCTTAGAAGCCGCCCGCGATCGAGGCCACCGAAGCTTTGCGTGCCGCATGTTGAATAGAGAATTTCGCATTCCTGCGCAACAAGCGTAGAAGCGAGGTCGACATCGATACCGAGCGAAAGCCAGCGAAGCGTATAGACATCATCCGGCAACTGCGGAAATGCAGCCTCGGCCTCTTCAACGAGAATGCCAGGCCGTACCGTACCGCGCATCAGGATAGTGCGGTCCGGATTGATGGCAACCAGCCGTGTACGCAGTGCCATGTAGAAAGAATCTTTTGCGTTCTGCATGAAACAAACTCCAGTCAACGGTGATCAGTGATGGCGATCCATAAAGAGAAGGGCATCAGTCCGGTTTTGACTGACAATTGACCACTGCTAAATCGCCTGCTGCCGCTGTTCCCGGAGCAGAAGACGGTAGAGATAAATCTGGCCAAAGGCCTCATTAGAGGCGATGGACTCAATGAGATAGCTTTGCTCGGCGACAATGACACTAAGCGTCATCGCGAAGAGCGACTGAGCGGATGCGAGATCGAGTGCGCCGACCTGCTCTGCAACGCTGGTAGCCGAGACGATTAGCTCCCACTTCGCTTGATTGCCTTCTTCCCATTGCGGGCGCAGCTTGCGCATTACAACCGGGCTCACAATGACGCTGCCAAGGTTCGTAGCAACCAGGCCCATCTCAGACATTGTGCCGTCCGTGCTTGTATTCGTGACCACCAGCTGTGCGCTTGCTCCTCCAACACTGCGGAGCAGTGCGTCCGCCAGCATCTGCTGTGCGGCAGTGGGGTTGCGCGGTGACGTATCGCTCATGGCTTACCCCAATCTGTTCGCAATGTAGGGACGAAGCCATGCCTGCACGGTCTCGTCAATGAGTGAACTGGAAAAATACTGCATCTGCAGGGTGTCGATCTTCGATGACTTCGAGTTCAAAGCTGGTTGCGCCTGCGCGTTGCGAACAATTTGCGCGCACGCGCTCAATACGTCATCGCCAATAGTGGTCAGGCCCGCAGTGTATGTTGCGGATACTTCGTTGTAGGGAAGCCCCAGGAGATTCCAGGGCAACGTAATCTCACCGGTATTGGGATCGAAATCGACCGTAGTGGGATCAATCGAGACCCATTGGCCTGGAAGCGAAAAGGCCGATGCAAGTTCAAGTAGTGGGGTGTCAGTCATCTCTCCGCGGCGTGGACGTGCATAGCGGCCCTGAAGGCTCACGAGCGGGGAGGTAGCCTGAGCCAGAGGCGCAAGAGGCAGATAGCTCAGGTGTACCGTTTGCGCTCCCGCACTGACGCGCAGGCGTTCGGTATATTGAATGACATTCAGGTCCGGCCGCCTGCAGTAGCTGTTAATCAAGGCTGTCGCGGCCGTAATCCAGTCCGCCGTTGTGGTGGCCGGCAAACCGTAGTTTGTGTAATTGGATGGCTGCAGATAGGCCATTAGAAGTCCTTCTTTCGAAATGAATATCCATGAGTCTTGAACCGTGTTCGTGAGCCGTGAATGGCGGACGATACAGGCGGTCCACTCTTCACGGCTCACAGTTCACGGTTGTTTTTTAGCGATCCACCAGCACCTGGTAGTGAGCGTAGGTAGCGCCCTTTACCACCGGCGCGCCAAACTTCACAGCCACGTACTGGTGGCTGAGCGAGTTGGGCAGGCCGAGCTGGAAGATACGGGGAGCCGGATCGCCGAGCCAGTGATACTCGATCAGATCTTCCGTCACGATGTAAGCAGGCAGCACCGCAGTGCCCGAGCCCGGAGTTCCCGTATAGGAAAGGCTCCAGTCCGGAATCAGCGGCAACTCACCGGCCTGCGTGGTGATGCTCTTCACGCGGAAGCCGCCTGTGATCTCCGATGTGTTGAGGACCACGTTGTATTCGGTGAGCATTTCCTGATCCATCAGATCGAGAAGAACCGGATTTGCATAGATGGCCGTCGGACGGATGTGGAAACCGCTGTTGGCAACCATCTGCGCCACCGTGGTCTTGATGGTCGTGATGATTTTCTGCGAGGTGGAAACTGTTACCGTGTTGCCGCCGGCGGCAATTTGCCCTGCCACACCCATGTACTGATTGGTCGTAGGCGTGGTGAGGCTGGTGTCGTTGCCATTCCACAGCGCAACGTCATGCGTGACCATCAGGCCAGAGACCGTATCCGCCAGATCCTTCGCCTGCAGGTATTCAAACTGTTTCTGCTGCTTGCCAAGCTCAATGTCGAAAAGGTTGTAATTCATCTGCGATACAAGGGCTTTGAGCGGTACGCTGCGCTCCACGCGTGTGGGCGAAACAACCGCCGGTGAGATCGAACGTGGATTCACGAAGCCTGCCGCCGCGCCAGGAACAGGAATCGCGGTCTCCTCAAAATACCGTGACGGATGCCCTGTGGCCGGCACCTGCTTGATGCGCTGACCGAATGGGCTGGAGCGACGGCAGATGTCGAGGATCTCGGTCTGATACAGCGGAACTTCGATTGCGCCGGGTCCGATATAGTCGGCTGCGGCATGGATGTCTGCGAAGGATGCGTTCATGATTCTCCTCTTTGATAAAGCTGCTAGCTTCTAGCTCGAGCTGCCAGCTGGTTGGCGTCAGTTCCGCATGCGAAGTTTCCGCATGAAGAAACATGACTGGGAATGGTTGTTTGTTAGCTAGAAGCTGAAAGCTAGTAGCTGGAAGCTGTTGTTACGCGATTGCGCCGGCGCGGAGCAGTTGACTCTTCACGGCAATCCGCTGCTCGATGCTGAGGCTTGAGAGAGCCGCGTCCAGCGTGCGCGAGTCCACCGGACCTTCACCGACTCCATGCTTGGCCAGCATGTCGAGCGTGGCGCCAGGTACGGTTTTACGCAGCGGCGCGAGCGCCGACTGCACTGGGACTGCCTGAGCGGAACTTGCCTTCAATTCCGCCAGTTCTTTTTCAACGGATTCCAGCTTGGCGGCCAACTCCTCCTCGCGGCGGCTCTGTTCAACCGTCGCGGAGATACGCTCGACCTCGCCGGAAAGCGCGTTCTGCCGCTCTTCAAGCCAGCCGAGCGTGCGCTCCAGCAGAGAGGCCGCAGCCTCCAGCCGTACCGTTACATCCTGCGATTCCCTTTCCATACGTTTCCCTTTCTGTTCTGTTGAATGAGCCCGGGAAGGACTTGGCCAACAAATGAAAAAGGCTCTGCAAATTTTGTTTGCAGAGCCTTTCGTGTTTCCGGTTGCCCGGATCCTGAATAAAGCGGAGCGTCGCGCTCCGTGCCGTCCTGCAAAGCGACGCTCCGCCTGAAGAAAGAAGAAGCCGGTTACGCCACTTTGGAAGCGCGCTCCGGTTTCTCCTTTTTCATGCGGAAGCTTGTGGCGCGATACGCCGCTTTCTCCCGCAGTAAAATCGCCGCGCCGGTAAAGGTGACGCGGGTGAGCTTCCATACCTCGGCGCGCATATCGTCCACGCGCGCATCGGCAAGCTCATAGCTCATGCCGAGCGCGTTGGGATTGTGCGCGTCAATTGCCTTGGCTACATCGGGGAAGTCGCGTGCGTAAAGATAGCCGCTCACGTCGATCCGATTGCCCACCAGGGTTGCTTCGGTGATGACGCCGATTTTGCGCCGCGCATCGTGACCATCCCAGCCAGGACGATAGTCGATGGCCATGCCCAATAACGAGGCAAGCGCCTTTTCCGCTGCGGCATGTGTGAGCATGACGCGGTGTCCTCGCGCACCTGACGGCGCCTTGTCACTGGGTTGATTCACGATGGTGAGAACTCCTTCAAAGGGCACCCGGTTAGGGTGTCCCTCAACGGGAGGGATCCTTACTGCCATAGCTTCCAATCTCATGTATTTCCCCGCGCTCAGCCGGAACTTCCGGCAGTTATTTTTGTTGCAGTACTTCGACTGAAGCCGGCCTCATCTCCGCCGTCCCATGCCCTCGTTGCCGAAGATGAAGGCCGGCTGTCAGTCTGTGGAAGAGGCGCCCGCCAGGTGTGCCTCTCCCTTTTGCGGGAGCGGCCCAAGCCCCCGCATAGCGCGCACTTCGTCGACGGTGAGGACTCCAGCCTGCAAGAGCTGGACCTGCACTGAGACTTCCGTCATTTCGTCGCGCGCGCTTAAGTCGTTGAAGACAAATTCAAATTCCCGCCAGCCGATGCACTTGTCGAAGAGGTTGCGCGTGATGTGCTGCGCGATGAGTGTGGCCAGTGGTGAGATGGCGCCACGAAAGGCCTCATCGGTCATCTCCGAGGCAGTCGATTGATTTACATCCGCTTCAAGCCCGAGCATCAGCGGCGAAAGCCCAAAGGCATTCGCCACCATGCGGATGAGGAACTCCTGCCAGGCAAGGCGCAGATCCGCGTCGGTGCCCTGTGCAAAGCGGAGAACCTCCGGCTTCTGCTCCGTTGAGAGTATCGGGACTCGGCCTGTTCCTTCGATCTCGTCCTGCCACCAGCGAATCAGGCGGTCATGCTGCTGTGGCGTAGCCTCGTTGATCCAGATCGCATATTGCGCCACAGCGTTTGCAGCAAGCTTGCCGGCGAAACGATGTGCAGAGAGAAATTCGTTGACTGTCTCAAACGCGACTTCTAGCGGGCCGAGCCCGAACGGCGTAAAGGAACGCGGATTCATGCGGATATACATCAACTCGTTGTCGAGAAGATCCACAGCGTTCGCAGGCATCTGCCCCAGTGCGACCTGCGCATAGCGCGGCGTTTCAGGATCGCCATCCCACTTTGCGTTGATGCGGATCGATGCGCCATCCACGGGCCAGAGCATCGCCGGGCGCTCCGGCTCACCTGTGGTCTCCATCTCCACTGCGCCGAAGCCTCCAGTGAGCGCATCTTCGATGACTTGCTCGATGAGCGTGCGAAAGCTGTCAGTCGCATTTGGCTCTTCGAGCACACGCCTCAGCGCGCGCAGTTTGCGTTCCGTGTAGCCGAGCTTTTCCAGTTGCACGCCGCGCCGCACTCGCACACTCCAATCCATTGCGGCAATTCGATCTTTGATGACATTGATGGCGCGCCGGACTACAGGCGTTTCTGCAAAGCGACGAAGATTGGCCGGCGTGGGCTTGGGCAGATGCTGTCCTGGAAACCGCAGCGGACTCATAATGGAGGGCAGAGCCAGTGTCTTGCGTCCGGCATCGGCGGAAGCAGCGCTTGCCTCCAAGGTTTCGCGACCCTCTCCGCCACCCGTTGCCTGGCGCCAGATCTGCCGCAGTTGTTCTCCCATTTTCACGCGCATGTTTCTCTTCTCCCGCCTTAAATTGAAGGCACAAAAACGAAAAGGCATGACCGTGTGGTCATGCCTTTTCGTGAAGTCCGGTTCTTAGAGCTTGCTCCGTTCAGCGCGATTCGCGCCGCCGTCTCAACCTCTTCTCATTTACAAAAACAATACTATCAGAAAACATCATAATTATGTGCAAACTATTTTGTACATTTCGAAATTATTTTTGCGGCAGCAGCAGCGGCCGTTACCCGATGTGCAATTCTCTGCGTGCTGTGTCTGCCATACGCCGGAGGTCTGATGTAGTCAGTACGCGAATGCTGTGCTCCTCCATCGTTTCCACTCCAAAGCGGTACAGTTCCAGCCGCTCTGGCTCATCTTCTGTTGCCCCCACCTTTGCAGCCGGCTCGATAATCGCCGTCAGCTCAAGCGACGCCTTTTCAATACGCTCAACTCCTGCTCTCAATCCTGCCGCTGAAAAGGCCAGCACCTTGGCCATTTCCACGCCCGGCTCCAGGCTTACCGCATGAAACATGCGGATCACTCCGTTTGGCCGATAACCCGCATCGATACGCAGCGGATCGCCAGGCCGCGTGTATTCCGATGCGCGTATCTGCTTGCGCATCAGTTCCCATACGCCTGCGCGCTCGAACTCACCGCGCATCTCTGCCAGAATTGCACTTCGCCCTCGCAGCTTCGAAACACGCTCACGCGCTGGCGGCTCCACGTAGAGTCGCATCAGCTCTTCCACTCCAGCCGGCATGCTCTCAGCCAGGTATGCCTTCGGCTCGGTCATCTGCACATTGAGAGAAAGCGACTCGGAGAGAATCTGTTTCAGTTTGCCCTCCGGTTCTTCGCTCAATACCCGGCGCAGCTCGCTTTCCATGCCTTCAAGCATCTCTGTGTCAGCCTCAGGATCAAGGCACCGCACCCTGCGCCAGTCTCGTGTGAAACGGACCTGAATCGGCTCGCCGGTTCCGGGCTCGTGCAGAATCACGCCGATATGCACAAACTCGTTTCGCACCGCATCCGGCACATACCGGAGCAGTTGAAATTGGCATTTCCGCCGTGGTCTTCCTGCCGCCATTATCTCCTTTGTTCAACCAGCTTTGATTCGTTTGAACCTAGTTCACTCTGCCTTCGATGCTAGCCTCCCATCGGGAATCATTCCAGCCTTCGCCGGCGAATTTATCGCCGCGACTCCAATTCGGAAATGGCTGACGGTCTGAGTTCCCGAATGCTTCAATCAGCTCGCGGATCTTTCCACGGCGTGCAATCAGTTTCTCCACCAGCGACTCCATTTCCGTGATGTCTCCTCCATACCAGTCGGGCGGAATCTCATTCGCAGCCGCCCACACCACATCTTCAGAGAGTTTTTCGATCCGTCGAATCCACTCATCGAAAGACTCCCACCCGCGCACCTCTCTGTAAACCACGTTGCGATAGTAGATGCCACGCAACGGAAGATCTTCAAACCGCCACTCCCCGGCATGAAAGCAATATCCAAAATCGATGAAGTGGGCTGTGTATCGTCGTTCCCGCTGCTTCTTCACAAATACCGCCTGTCGGCCGTTGGCATTGCCGGTCCATTTATCCAAAGCCAGAATGCCGGCGAACTCCTGGATGTTTTTTATCTCTGCCAACTGCTCTTCCGGAAGATAATCCACTACCTGCCCAGGCATCATTCCGCCCGCAAACCGCGAACCGAAGTGCAGCCCGGGCTTGCACCGTTCTTTCCTGCGTCCAAGATCCATCTCCAGTTCTGGCGTGTTTTCGATGAGCCAGTCCGATACATCGACCAGGTCCGCGTGTGGTGTCGTCAATCCAATTGCGCCAGCGAGGCGCGTGGCCAAAAGCTCATTGGCCAACACCCGCGTGTGCTGCGGGTTGTTCTGGAACTTGACGACATACACATGGCCGTCGGCACCGAGCATCAACTGCCCCTGTGCCCCGCCGCGCATGCGCCGGATATGCTGGACTGCCGTTACCGCCAAAATGGCTCCTGTTCCCGGTGTGAGTTTGATTGATTCAAGCATACAGCGGTCAACTTCTGTTTCCTCCCTCCAACATCTCTGCACGTGCAGCCAAGCCGATTGCCATTGCCATGACGCGATCGTCGTGCGTTCCTGCGCGCGCGCCGGTATTGCCATCGGGCAACCGCACGAAGGTCCGGCATTCCGCAAGCAGCTCCCGGCTCATAAACAGCTCCGGCTTCTCCACGATGGCTGCATTCAACCGCGCCAGCATCGCGGGCCGGCTGACGGAACTCGTCAGCCATCCTGTCTGGCCGCCCTGACGGAAGATATTGCGATACAGGCAGACGGTTTCGAGCAGCGCCAGAACGCCGCTGCCGTGGTTGTTACGTTCAACTGCCAGCCACGCCTGGTTGTATTCGCAAGCCAGATCCTTCATCTTCTGCGCCAGTTCCAGGCCACCCATGTGCGCCGCAAACTCCGCACATTGCATCCCTGTTTCCATATCAATCACCTGCGCTGCGGAATAGTCTCCCTCACTTCCTCCACCTGCAGGGTCCACCGAAACCATATATCTTCTCCCGCGTATGGCCGGAAGCCAGATCCGAAGCTCGCCGTTCCGCCGCACCTCAGTCGGCTCAGGCGTTTCCTGAATGCGCTGCTCCACTGAGTCGCGCTCGAAGATCGATTCACCGCTGGCGAGGAAGCAGCTTTCGGCATCTTCCGCGTATTCCTGTTTTGCCAGTCCGTGAAAATTGGCACGCAGATGCCGGCGGTAAGCAATTTGTTCCAGATCGAGATGATGCAGCTCTATCAACTTGCTTTCTTCTTCCGTGAGTGAAGCCGGATCCACGGCAGTGCCGCGATACCGTGCTTCCATCCACCAGGGGAAGAAGTGTCGTACTGTGCCGGTTTCATCGGCCTTCTTCCATTCTTCGTAAAAGCATCCACCTGCGCCCTCGGGTGTGGATTCGAGAATCACCTCCGCGCCTGGAGCGAGCGCCGCGCGTAGGCCGGCGAGAATTTCTGCCGGGTTGAGCGGCCATCGCGCCAGCTCCGAGCAATGCAGATTCTGAATCGTCCATCCACGGCCCGCGTTCCGGTCACCGGCAGAAACCACGCGATATTGCGAGTCCAATTCCGGAAAAACAATCTGCCGGGCGTTCATTTGCGAAGTTCTAAGCGTTCCTTCGCGGAGTTCCTCCGGCAGCCAGTTCAGAAACCTGTGCACCATGCGAAAGATTTCTTCGGCTGCATCCTGTGTATGCGCTACCTGCACAGTCATGGTTCCGGGATGCGTGATGGTCTTGAGAAACAATCTTGCGGCGGTCCATGTTGTCAGTCCCATCTGCCGGGCTTTGAGCACAATGTTGCGTTGACCGCGACGCTGCTCGAAGAGCTGCTGCACGATGTTGGCGCGGAGCGGGCTGTTGCGTCCTTCTTTCGTGCGAACGTAGAGCAATTGCTCGGCCAGTTCCATGCAAATCGATCGTCCACACAGATATGCAGGACGGCGGTCGAGAATCTTGCCCGCTTCCACAAGATCCTCGCGCGTCCAGCCCTCCGCTCCCAGCACCGGTTCTTCGACGTTCATGCTCAGCTCCCTGGTCTCTGTTCCGGAGATTAGTTATGCAGCGAAATCTGCGGCATGGTGGCATAGGCGCTCCATCCATCCGCAGGCAGTGTGACAGAAGAGTTCAGAGCGCCTCCTGTTGTTGTTGTGCCGTTGGCTGGACTGAAACCGCCCGCGGCCATCAGCATGGCGCCCGCGCTTGTCAGCGTTGCAGTTGCAGAGCTGGCCGTGATGCCGAGGTAATAACGAATACCGCCGACAAGATTGCATGTGCTGGCAAAGGAAAGCGTCATGGTGCTGGTGTTCGGTGCAAACGTCGATCCGGGGGTGGCTCCGAGGTGGCATACCAGCGTGCCGGAAGCGTTATAGATACCGAGGTCGTAGTAATCCGAGCTGCTTGCGTCGGCTGTCGAAGGCGTGTAACTGATCTTCGAAGCCGAGAGGCTTCCTGGAAGCTCGAAGCTGAACAGCTGGGTGGCATTCGCAGAAAAGGAAACTCCCGGCAGGGATCTCGTACCTCCTGTTACCCATTCGGTTAGCTGATATCCGGTCTGCGATGCGATGGCGTTATGGACGAACGCGTCCGTTGCCACCAGCGTGGAAGCATCCGTGCTGGTTTGCGTCGTGGCTGTCGATCCACTTGCCAGAGACTTTGGATCGGTGTCTGCGGGGACAAACGCTACGAAGCCAATGGACTCGGCGCCGAGTGCGGAGGAAGGCGAATACTGCACGATCAACACATCGCCTGCAGGCACGGATGCGGTGCTGAACGCGCATGCATCCGAGGCTGCCTTCTGACCATGAATCGAGAAGGTATTGGCTGTGCTGAAGGTGAATGAGCACGCCGCCAGCGTCGTGCCTGCCGTGTTGTCATAGACCGCGAAGCTTTGCGATCCTGCCGTGCCGACCTTGCCGCCGACTACGAGATACATCTGCGAGGTCTGTGGAACGCGTGATCCCACAGCCCAGGGTTGGCCGGATGCATTGATCTGCACTGTTCCAGTACCGCTCGAGGTGTACCAATATCCCGGAGCCGGATTTCCGTCTCCAGCGACGCTGGGCTTATAGCTCACGCTGCCCGCGCCCGGTCCGTTGACCAGCGACGTAGAGTAGTCCAGCATAAGGCCGCAGCGTGAGGTAAACGGCGAAGCAGTAAATCCGCTTAGAAAGCTGCCATCGAACTCGCCGGGAATGCAGTGTGGCAGATTGGCTCGTACTGCAAGCGCGGGAAGGTTCGAGCTGTTTGCGGTGACTGTATTTCCGACGCCGGTGTCGTTTACCTGCGCCGTGACTGAGGCATTCGCATTCAGGGCCAGGGTGACTGCCAGGAAGGTATTTCCGTTTCCACTTAACTGCAATCCCGCGGTGGCTGGAGACGCGATCCCAGGGCCGCCAATCAGCGCATCGGTAACGAAACTCCGGTTTGCCTGCCACGCCACGTAGGGTCCGCCGCACTGCGTCATGGAGCCGGCGACGATTGTCCAGTTTCCTCCCTGCCAGCGCTGGTTCTCGCCGCTGTTCGCGCTCCAGCACTCTTCATAGAAGTGCGTCACGGTGGAACCGCCGGCAGAGTTCAGCGGTCCGTTGAGGAAGAAAGGACCCACGGCAAATGGAGCCCCGGCGTAAATATTGAGCCCATCGATGATGCGATGGTTTCCCGCGTACTGGATGAAGGGAATCAGGACGTTGGTGTCGAAGTCGTGGTAGGTGGAGGTATCGGGAGTCCATGTTCCGTTGTTGTTGGAGGTGGGCAGGGCTTCTACATAGCCGTAGTAGAGGTTCTGCGCCGTGATGCGCGTGAAGCGTGAACGGTAAGGCGGCTGCTGGAAGAACATGGCGCAGGTGTGGTTTGCCATTGCGGGGGTTCCGGCCGTGGCTTTGAAGGTGACATCTTCAAACATCATCTGCGGACCGCCTATGTTCAAACCGTTTGAACCCGGGACTGCAAAGCCGCAATTGCCGATGTACCAGGGAGGAGCGATGCCTGTTCCCCATGTGCCGCTGAGATTGGAGGCTGCCCCACTGTAGGCCGGCGCGAAGGTGATCTGCGATGCGCCATTGGCTCCGCTGGCCACGGAAGTGACCGTAGCGCTGAGGCCGATGGCCGGAATGGAGACGGGCATACCGATCACCATCCAGGACGGAAGCTGATTGAACTCGCCACCATTGGTTGCGGGCGTAGCTACGGTCAGCTGGTCATAGGTGCCGTCTGAGCTTGTGGAGATGGCGCCTCCAATAAAATTCACCGGACCGGGAGCAATTGCAGGAGACATAGCGGTGAGGCCGCCGCTTCCGTTGGCTGCCATGCCGGTTACGCGGTTGGGATAGCTTCCGGTGGAACCGGAAACATCCAGGCTGCTATCGACGTTGATCTGCAGTCCTTTGACGAAGGAGTAGGCTGCTGAAATCGGGCGGCCATCGGGCCACAGGAATACATCCTGGCCGGGAAGGCCGGTGACGGAGCTTACTGCGGAGCCCTGCCCCAGGATGGGCACGGAGTGGTTTTGCGTGCCTCCGCCGCTGAGATCGATCGCGCCGATGAGGCAGGAGTTGTTGCCCTGCGTGGCAGGAAAGAGAAGCGTTGCTTTGGCCGCTCCTGCTGCGTTGTACGCGGCTTGCACAGCCGCGGTATCGTCCGTGCCGATTTCAAAGTTTCCGCCTGGATTATTGGAATTGTTTGGAACCGTTGCGGAGGCTGTAGCGGACAAGGTGATCTGTGTTGCGCCCTGATAGCTGGCTACGGTGGTGATGAGTGGGCCGTAGTTGGGGTTCGATGTGGTGCCGTTATTTGCGCCTGCGCCCCAGACGATGATCTTGCGGCCGACGAGAGCCGATGTGAAGCCTGTGCCCGTGAGAACTGCCGAGTTCAACGCGATGGAACCGCTGCTGTACTGCACCAGGTTGCAGGTGGCGTTGTAGGGGGGCGCCATGACGCTGATGACATTGTTGGCGCTGGAGATGGATGTGCTGGAGCTGACGGCGGAAGCGGAGACGCTGCCGGTGATGGTGATGCCGTTGCTTCCGTTGGTGGCTACGCCCGGCAGCGCGGCCTGTGCGCCGAGGCTGGTGAGAGCTGCTGAGGCAGTGGTTGCGCCGGTGCCGCCTGAAGTGAGCGGAAGAGTGCTGAGGCCTGCGATGGTGGTGCCTGTGCTGCTGTAGACCGCGACCTGTCCGCTGGTGCCGGAGTTGATGGTGCCGGTGGTGCTGCCCGTGCCGGAGCCGCAGGCGGTGCCGGTGTTGGAGAGATAACCGGAGTTATCAATCTGGAGGCAGTACTTGCCGCTGGTGGCGGCGAGGCCGGGGAACTTGATCAATGTGGGGCTGAGGAAGGCTGCGTCGAGATTGGCGCTGCCGCTCGAATAGATGTCGGTTTCACTGCCTGCGCCGGACTCGTAGTTCAAGCGGATGTGGCCCGAGGTGTTGCTGCTGTCGACGTAGGTGTCGCCGGAGTTGGTGCTCTGGTAGGCCTTGAAGGAATCGATGTTGCCGGTTGCGGAGTTGAGCGCCCAGTTGTTGCTGGCGTCCTTGACCATGTACCACTGGCTTGCGCCGGTGTAGTCCTTGTAAGTGAAGGAGCCCTTCTGCGAGGTGGTGAGACCGGGCTGCAGGTAGTAGTCCACTTCAGCGTCTGCGGAGTTTTTTACGTTCAGCGTGCCTGCGGAAAGCGATGTTCCGTTGACCGTAAGGTTGCCATAGAACTGCGCATTGCCGGCGTTCGAGATGGTGGCGACTGCGGTGCTGGTGGCGCCGCCGGAACCGATGACGACGCCGCCTGTGCCTGCATTGTTGGAGCCGTTGAGCACTACTGCGCCGGTGCCTGCGGAGTTCAGCACGGTCTGGTTGTTGGTGCCGCCGGAGGAGACGACTTCTGCAACGGAGTTGGGCGCGGCCAGCTGGTTGGCTCCCGCGAAGGTTACGGTGGGAGGGGTGAGGTATCCGCTGCCGCCGGAGGTGACTGCTACGGAGGAAACCTGAAAGCCTGCGCCGCCGTTGCAGCTGAGGCTGGTGGATGCTGCCATGCTGGCGATGGCTGTGGCGCCTGTGCCTGTGGCGCCGGAGATGGTGATGGTGGGCGGCGTGTTTGATATGTAGCAGCCGCCGTTGTTGAGCACGATGTTGGTGACTACGTTGGCCGTGGGGGAGAGATACTGGCCGACGGCTACGCGGCTTACGTTGTTGAGCAGATCCTGAATGGACCAGGTCTGAAAGCCTGAGCCCATGGCATCGGCGTAGCCTTCTTCCCAGCGATAGCCGTAGTCTGTCTGGATTTCGTTGAGGATGCCGCGTTCATTGCCCTGGCCGGTGCCGACGCGGACGTGGTTTGTGACCGTTGCATCCTGTTGCGAGGCGTACCAGTCGCCTTTGATGCCGTTGGTGTTGCGGTGGAAGGCGTCCCAGAAGCTGTTGCGGCTGCCGTTGTCGATGAGTTCGCCGGTGTAGAAGGTGCCGCCGGTGAAGACTGCGTTCCACTTGGAGCCTGCGTCGGCCTGGTACTGAATGGTCGAGTTCTCGTTGCGGAGGCCGTTGACGGTGTTGTTGATGGCATTGGCACCGAGGTGGAACATGGTGGAGCAGCTTTCGACGTCGCCGCCGGACCAGGTGTTGCCGTCTGCTTCTGCAACGTTGACGCCGATGGTGCCTGGAATGGGCGTGCCTGCGTTGGTGGGGCAGACTACGTGGGTTTTGACGAAGGTGCTGGCGTTGGCGAAGTTGCCTACGTTGTCGCCGGTGAGCAGCCAGCCGGTGCCGAAGCCGTTGATGTAGACATCGACGAAGGTGCCGCCGGTGTAGTTGCCGGTGCCGTCAAGCGTGACGCCGGTCTGGCCGGTGGTGCCGTTGCCGTTGAGGTAGATGCCGTCGAGACGGACCTCCTGCGCGCGCTTAAAGTAGATGCCCACTGCGGCGGCTCCGGCATTGGCGGTGTTGATATTGAGATCGTGCATGTAGAAGCCGGGAGTGTTTGCGGCTCCTGTCATGTCGCCGATCTGAAAGGCATTGCTGCTGCCGGTGTAGACCCAGACGGTTCCGCCCTGCGTGCCGGAGGCCGTGGAGCCGCCCTGGAAGCCGCAGCCGTGAACGGCTACGTTGCGCGTGCCGGCGGTGACGATGAACTGCGCGCTGGTGGTGATGGTGGCGCAGGGCAGGTCAATGACGGCGTTGGGTGTGGAGATGGTGATGTTGGAGGCGATGGTGAGGGTGCCGGGAAAGTTGCGGGCATCGCAGACGCCGCCGAAGGTGGAGTTGAGATTGTTGACGCAGGCTTGAAGCTTGGCGCCGATATCTGTGCCGGGAAACTGATCGACCTGATAGACGGCGCCAAGCTGTGTGGCGGTGAGTGGTCCTGTGGCTGCGCCGCCAGCCAGGGGGAGGGCAAGCGCGAATTGTCCGTCGACGTAATGCTTGTCAGCGGCTTGAAGCGGTGTGGTGGGGTCGCCGGAGAGATAGAGCGGTCCGGTGAGACTGCCGCCGTTGGTGGAGAGATCGCTGCCGGTGGCCTCGGCGATGGCTTGATCGACGTAGGCCTTGTTGACGGCCTGGACAGCCTGCGCGGCAGGCATGATCTGCGCGCGCACCGCGCCGATCGTGGTCTGCGCAGCCGCAGGGACTGTCCAGTACTCTGTGTGCACGCTGGAATCGGAGAGGTAATAGACGACGGTGTAGAAGAGACCGCCGGGATACGCTCCCTGATTGGGCGTGAGGTTGACGCTGACAAAACCATCGGCACCGATGGCGGCGGTGGTTTTGCCCGCGGCTACGGCCTGTCCTGTGGAGGTTGTGAAGGAAGGCCAGCTGATCAAGAGAGAGCCTGTGGCTGGTTGGCCGTTGGCAAGATAGACGGTTCCCTGAACCGTGGTGGTGGTGACACCCTGGGCGAAGGCGGCCCAGACCATGCCTGCCCAGAAGAGCCAGTACACGAGCCACTGTCCGGCGCGGAAAAGGCTGTCGCGGAAGAAGGCTTTGCTGGAACGAACTGGGCGCGTGGCCTGGATTGCCTGATTGTCTTGTTTTGTCTGTCGCTTGAAGGTGTGCACGTGTGATTCCTCTTCCCGCCAGGGCAAAAATTTGGGCATCTCCGCGAAAGTTGCGGGGATGCCCGGAGTGGATAAAAGATAGGGACTAGGGACTAGTGATTAGGGACTAGTGACTAGTAGTTCGTGGTTCGTGTTCAGTGGACGGCAAAAAGCCGGAGCTTTCGCTCCGGCTTTTTTTACTTCTTGGTCAGGCGTAGATGGATGCGCCTGAGCGGTTCAGTACAGCTTGATTCGATTCATGGCCGGGTGCGCCGGGCCGCGATTGTGTGCGGCAGGGGCGTGTTTCCGATGCGTTGCTGGTTTGGAGCTGGCCGGTTGGATTTGTGGTTCTGACCGGTAGTCCGATTTCGTTGGTGTGTGTGTTGCTGGTGTTGCTGCTGCTTGTGTTGCTGCTGCTTGTGTTGCTGGTGGTGCTGTGCGCCGCGGCTGGTTGGGGCTGCGGGGCTGGTGATGCTACCTTTTCTACTGCAACTTCTGGTGCGATTTTTGGCTCGGGAATCTGCCCGAGTTCGCGGCTTGCTGCTTCCTGTGCTGCGGCTTCTTCTTTTTCCTGCCGGTCGAGATCGATGATCCATTTGCTGAGCAGGCCGGGCCGGCGGCTGGGCTGCTCTGTTTCTACGGCTTCTACGATGGCACCGGAGGCAAGCTTGATCAGCGTGGTGCCGGCGGTTACTTTCTTGTCCTCGAGGAAGAGGATGACAAGGTGGTTCACAATCTTCTCAGGGTCGCGCGAGATGATCTCGTGCGCCAACTGGTTGACCCGGATGATGCCGGGGTTCGGCTGCCTGGACTGCTGTGCGTTTCTGCTGCTGCGATTCAACGTTCTGCAATTGCTGCTCATAATGTAATCTCCGGTTTCTATATAAGTGAGTACTTCTCCGGACGAAGCCCCCAGGGCAGAGGCCGAAGCAGTGCTGCCCAAACCTGCTTAAACACTCTGCCCCAATGCGCCCAACTGCGCGCGCGTTTTTATAAACTTCCCAGCGCATGAAGCGACTGCCGCGCACGTCGACATGCGAAGCAGCTGACCGATGCCCTGAAGGCTGAATCCGTTTCTAATGTATGCGGGAGTGATCCGTTTTCGATTCGCTCATGAGGCGCAGGAAGGCTTCATGAGAGCTTGTCGCTCCCCGGTGTGTTCTCTGTTTTCTTGACTATGTTTTAAGCTTACCGAAATGACCCATAATTAGGTGCAAATTCCGCGAAAGTTTTTTCGCCTTTGGAATGAGAGAGTTGCAACGTTTTCCACAGGCGAGACACTTGACAAATTTTTCCCGATTTGGGAATTGGGGTCGTTTTGGGAAGCTGGGATCAATCTTCTAGGGACTCGTTTTCAAGCAGGGAATGAGTATCCCGTTTGCCGTGGAGGATCCGGATGACGCGAATCTCCTCCCCGAGGAGGTAGTAAATGCGAATGGCGGGAAAACCGGGCACGGGCCAGGAGCGGAGACCGGCCAAGGCCGGGTTGGAGAAAATCTTTGGGCTCCCGATGCGAGGATGGCGGTGTAACTGATCTAAGCCATTCTGGATAGCTTCGAGGAATCGTTGAGCGATTTCCTCGGCATTCTGTTCGATCAGATAGTAGCGGTACTGACGGAGAATATCTTCGCGCGCGGCGGGCCGGATGGTGGATTTCATCGAGTCTTGCGTGGGGCCTTTCGCGCTTTTCTGTGCCGGGCGAGAATTTTGCCTGCGTCGGCCTTGAGATCCTGCCAGAAGGCGGGGGTAAGCGGGAGGTCTTTGCTGCCGGCCAAGCCTTCCAGAAGCAGGGCTTCCAGACGGGCCTCGGCATCCCGGGTCTGGGCCTGACGAAGCAGTTCCCGCATGTATTCGCTGACGTTTCCATAGCCTTTGGTGGCGACTTCATGCTCAAGAAACTGCTTCAGCGAATCCGGCATGGAGATGGTCACGGTGGTCATGTGGTTCTCCTCGTTGCAGGGATGATAACAGAAATTCTTATCTATTAAGAACTCTACTATGGCGTGTTGCGGGGGGCGGTGGCGGGCCGGTAGGATTCGCTTCATGAGTGATGGTATGAAGAGGCGGAAGCCGGTGTTGTTGGTGCATGGCGGGGCTTGGGCGATTCCTGCAGAGGCGGAAGAGGCGCATGAGCGGGGTGTGAGGGCTGCGCTGACGGCGGGCTGGAAGGTGTTGGAGCGCGGCGGGAGCTGCGTGGATGCGGTGGAAGAGGCCGTGGCGGCGATGGAGGATGATGAGACCTTTGACGCCGGGCGGGGGAGTTTTTTGACTTCCGATGGCAAGGTGCAGCTGGACGCGCTGCTGATGGATGGCGGGCGGATGAAGGCCGGCGGGGTGGCTTGCGTGGAGCGGCTGAGGAATCCGATACGCGCGGCGCGGGTGGTGTTGGAGCAGAGTCCGCATGTGTACTTTGTGGGCGCGGGGGCGGAGGAGTTTGCGGCGCGGCATGGGGTGGAGTTGATTGAGAACTCCGCGCTGGTGCTGGAGCGGGAGCGCGAGCGGCTGGCGGGGGCGCAGGCGCGGGCGGCGCGGGGATTGGCGGATGAGACGTTTTCAGGAGCGATGGATGATAAGGGGCCGGAGACGGCTTACGAGGGACTAGGGACTAGGGGCGAGGGACTAGGGACTAGGGAACAGGGACTGGGGACTGGGGACGAGGGGCAGGAAAGGCAGGGGCCGGGGGTGCGCGGATCTGCCGATTTGAATGGATTCCATTCGCATGACACGGTGGGGGCGGTGGCGCTCGATGCCTCGGGGAACCTGGCTGCGGCTACTTCTACTGGCGGGACGCTGAATAAGACGCCGGGGCGGGTGGGGGATTCTTCGCTGATTGGGTGCGGGTGCTATGCGGATAATTTGTCTGCGGCGGTTTCGCTTACCGGGTGGGGCGAGCCGATTATGAAGCTGGTGCTGGGGAAGTGGGCGGTGGATCGCGTGGGGCAGGGCGTGGCTCCCGAGATGGCGGCTACGGAGGCGATTGATTATCTGTTTCGCCGACTGGGCGGCCATGGGGGGATTATTCTGCTGGGACCCGATGGGCGGTGGGGGCTGGCGCATAATACGCCGGGGATGGCTTGGGGTGTGGGGACGGAGAAGGGGTTGGAGACGGGGGTGAAGGTTTAGTGGTTAGTGGTTAGTGATTAGTGATTAGTGATTAGTGATTAGTGGTCAGAGATCAGAGATCAGAGGGCAGGCCCCGGTCTCCAAAGGCTTGGACCGGGGTGCGGGGCTGACGTCTTGGGCTTGCTGGTCTTAGGAATTGGCGGTGGCTGCGGCGGGTGAGGCTGCTGTTGCATCCTGGGTGAAGAGAGCCGTTTCGTCCTGGCGGCGGGTCAGCAGTCCGGCCAATACTTGCCCTCCTGCCCTGTCCCACCGATTAAATTGCGTGGCAGCCGCACTGAAATTGCCCTCATTCAAGAGAGCGAGGAGAGTGGAGCCGGCAAAAGCCGCGCGCCCGAGGTTGAAGACAAAATCGACCAGGGCGTCAAACTCGTTTTGAGTAAGTGCCACTGTGACTGCCTGATTGACGAAGGTGGCGGCGGCGGAAACATCGCTGGCCAGCAGCGCCTGCGCCTGTGCGGCGGTGATGGTGAGGCCGCTATGGACATCAGCACCGGTATGACCGTAGCCGATGGTCCAGACTCCAACCGAATCCTGATAGGCGGAAGACCGGAATCCTTCAGCGTTTTCTGTGAGTGCAAGGCCGGTGTTGCTGTACGTGAAATTATTCACAGGCATGAGGAAACCTCCAGGAGAGTAGTGGATCGGAGAGAGCAAGGATAGCACGGCTCTGGTGGGAGGATGGGGAGTTCGGCGGAAGCGGATTCATCTTTTAATCTGAAAGCACTATGGCGCGATTGATATTGGCTTCGGGTTCGCCGCGGCGGCGGGAGTTGCTGACACAGGCGGGGCTTACGTTTACGGTGCGGGCGGCGGATGTGGATGAGAGTGTGCTGCCGGGGGAGGATCCCGAGGCGTATGTAAGGCGGCTGGCGCGGGAGAAGGCGGAGACGGTCTTCGCGCTGGAGGGACGGGAAAGCGGTTTGGTGGTTCTTGGGGCGGATACTACGGTGGTTCTGGATGGGGAGATTCTGGCCAAACCGGAGGACAAGGCCGATGCGGTGCGGATGCTGCGGGGGCTTAGTGGGCGGGCGCATCGGGTGATTACGGGTGTGGCCGTGGTGAGTGCTGCTGGCGTGCGGGTGGAGGCGGAGATTACGGAGGTCTGGTTTCGTTCGCTTTCTGACGGTGAGATTGCCGCATATGTGGAGTCGGGGCATCCGATGGACAAGGCTGGGGCTTATGGGATTCAGGGGCTGGCGGGGAAGTGGATTCCACGGATTGAGGGGTGCTTCTTTAATGTGGTGGGGCTGCCGTTGGCGGTGGTGTGCGCCATGCTTGAAGAGCTAGGGAGTAGGGAATAGGGAGTAGGGAGTAGGAAAGACATCCGTCGAGGGCTAGGCAGTGTCTGACGAATCTATTTCGAGGAAGATCGTGCGTGGGCTGACGAAGAGCCCGGGGCTAAAGCCCACGAAAATCAAAGCTGCATTCAGGGGCCTAAAGGCCCCTGCTCCCTCCGGAAATGCGAATTCGGATTCGTCAGATACTGCCTAAAGCCCCGGCTATTTTGGCGGCTTGTGTGGCACGGCTGAAGCCGTGCTCTTTCAAAGCTAAAGGCAGCTTTCAAAGCACGAGCTAGTTGTTTCTGTTACTGATTTCCAAGCAAAAGCTAGCTGTTTCTACGGCTGAAAACTCTATTTTGGAATGACGGCTATTGACTCGGCTGGATAATTATTTTTGTCTTCGGGGCGTTTCACGCTAGAATCCGGGCATCACTCCTGGGGTTTTTGTTTCTTAACGCTATTCACTTACCTGTTCTTAAGCTGACTTACTGAGGAAACCGTTCATGCGGCGCTGTGTGTATTGCCTTGTTGTTTTGCTGGTTGCCTTTTTCCTTCTCCCTTTGACTGCTTTGGCGCAGTTCCACGATCCGACACAAGAAGAGCTGGCGATGACGTCGGACCCTAAGGCTCCGGGGGCTTGCGCTGTGTATCTGGCGTATGAGGCCAAGGCCTCCGATCTGTTGCACTATCACAGCGTGTATGCGCGGATTAAGGTGCTGTCAGAGAAGTGCAAGGAGCTGGCGACGGTGGAGGTTCCCTATGCGCGCGGCGAGCAGAAGGTGACGGACATCAAGGCGCGGACGATTCATGCCGATGGCAAGGTGATTCCACTGGAGGGCAAGCCGGAAGACCTGCTGGCGATGAAGCTGCAGAACCGCGATGAGAAGCGCGAGATTGGCAAGCGAATGTTTAACCTGCCGAGTGTGGAGGTGGGCAGCATTCTGGAGTACCAGTACACGATCCGGTATGACGACGACTATGTTTCGTCACCGTACTGGCCGGTGCAGCAGCGGTATTTTGTGCACAAGGCGCACTACTTCTTTGAGCCGATCAAGGATATTACGGTGGTGATGACGGAAAACGGGAATCCGGCGCACTCGCTGCTGTATTGGGCGCAGCTGCCTACGGGACAAAAGGTAGTGGAGGATGCGGCGGGGCACTTCACGCTGGATGTGGCGGATGTGCCTGCGACTCCGGATGAGCAGTTTATGCCGCCGATGGACGCGTTCACCTACCAGGTGCTGTTTTATTACACGTCGGCGCATAATGGCGGCGAGTTCTGGGATATGGAGGCGAAGCGGTGGTCGAAGGATGTGGACCACTTTTCGGAGCCGACGGGCGCGATCAAGAGTGCGGTGGCGGGGATTGTTGCGCCGGGGGACACGGACGAGGTGAAGGCGCAGAAGCTGTATGACGCAGTGGAGGCGCTGGACAATACGGATTTCTCGCGGGTGAAGAGCAAGGCTGAGCTGAAGGCGATGGGATTGAAGCCGGCCAAGCGTGCCGAGGATACGTGGGCGCAGAAGAGCGGGTCCAGGGAAGACATTACGCTGCTGTACCTGGCGATGCTGCGGGCGGCGGGGATTCAGGCCTTCGACATGAAGGTTGTGAATCGGAACCGGAGCCTGTTTCAGCCGAATTATCTGAACTTTGGGCAGCTGGACGATGACGTGATTGTGACGACCTTTGGCGGCAAGGAGGTTGTGATTGATCCCGGAGAGAAGATGTGCCCGTTTGAGACGGTGCAGTGGTTTCACCAGGCGGCGGGGGGCATACGGCAGAATGCCGGCAATCGGACGATGAGCATGACGCCGACGCAGCCTTACGTGGCCAATTCGGAGACGCGCATTGGCGATGTGACGGTGGATGCGAACGGCGCGGTGACGGGGAACTTCCGCGTGGTGATGACGGGGCAGGAGGCGGTGCGGTGGCGGCAGCTGAGCCTGGAGCGCGATGTAGACGAGTTGAAGAAGGAGTTCGACAGTGATCTCCAGGAGACGGTTCCGGATGGGGTGTCAGCGCACCTGGATCACTTTCTTGGGCTGGATAATCCGGGCTCGAACCTGCTGGCGATGGTGAAGCTGGAAGGCTCGATTGGGACGCAGGCGGGCAAGCGGCTGCTGCTGCCGGGGTTCTTCTTTGAGTCTCATTCGAGGCAACCGTTTGTGCAGCAGGCGGAGAGGCTGGCTCCGATTGATATGCGGTATGCGAGCCGCGTGGTGGACCAGATGACGTATCACCTGCCTGCCGGGTACTCGGTGGAAGGCGCGCCGAAGGATGACCACATTGCGTGGACGGGCAACGCGGACCTGGCGACGAAGGTGGTGCAGAAGCCGGGCGAGGTGACGGTGGCGCGGTCGATTGCGCGGGGCTTTGTGCTGCTGAAGGCGGACCAGTACCAGGATCTAAGGGGGTTCTACCAGAAGGTGGCGGTGAATGATCAGCAGCAGATTGTTTTGACGAAGTCAGGGACTAGGGACGTAGGGACGTAGGGAACTAGGGAACCAGGGACCGATAAGGGCAAAGACTTAGCGAGTCGTTGCTTGTGCTTGAAGATGGCTGCGGTCAGGTGACGGAATTTGTTAGGGGCGTGGTTTGGGGTATGAGGTTGGATATGGGGAATCGGCGGGCGGGTTGGAAGGTTGCGGTGGCGGGGTTGGCGGTGGTGACGGCGCTGCAGGTTTGGGCGCCTGCGGCCTGGGCCAAGGAGAAGACGATTCCTGTGCCGGACTGGGCGCTGGAGGCGGCTAAGACGCCTACGCCTACGGTGGCTGGGGCGATCAATGCGCCGGCGGTGATTCTTTCCGATGACTACCTGGTGACGGTGGATGGGCAGAATCGCGCGGTGGAGCGCGAGCGGTACGTGGTGCGGATTCTGAAGCCGCAGGGCCGGGATTATGCGCACTGCGCGGCGTTTTATGACGTGGACTCGAAGCTGCTGGGGTTTCATACGTGGACGATTGCGGCGGATGGAAAGCAGTTTCAAGCCAAGGACGAGGACTACCTGGACGAAGGCCTGGCCGAGGCGATGGAGCTGCAGTATACGGAGCGGCGGCGGAGTGTGAATCCGCCGGGAGCTGACCCTGGCGCGGTGGTGGCGTGCGAGACCGAGGTGCAGCTGCAGCCCTATATTCACGAGGAAAACTGGTTTGTGCAGGCGGATGTTCCGGTGGTGCATGAGGCCCTGGAGCTGGACCTGCCGCCGGGCGGCCATTATGCGGAGAGCTGGCGCGGAACGGCCGCGGTGAAGCCGACGGAGGTGGGTACGAACCATCTGCGGTGGGAGATTCAGGACATGCCGGCGCTGAACCTGGAGCGGCTGTATGCCACTCCGCCGCGCATGGCGCTGGAGGCGCGCGCGGTGGTGAAGTGGGGCGACCTGGCGGTGAAGGGCACGGAGAGCCAGTGGACGGCGCTGGGTGTGTGGGAGAGCGACCTGCAGACGCATCGCTTTGACCCGACGCCGGAGATTACGGCCAAGGCGCAGGAGCTGACAGCAGGTGCGCCGGACCTGTACACGAAGCTGGAACGGATTACGGATTACATTCAGAAAAACATTCGCTACTTCATTGTGATGAAGGGCATTGGAGGAGTGCAGGCGCATTATGCGGCGGATATTTATCGCAACAAATACGGCGACTGCAAGGACAAGACGACGCTGCTGATTGCGATGCTGCAGGCTGTGGGCGTGAAGGGATATTACTTTCATGTGCATTCGGAGCGCGGGGTGATTGATCCTACGCTGCCTTCCCTGATTGGCAATCACATGATTACGGCGATTGAGCTGCCGCCGGGAGAGAACGATCCCCGGCTGCTTGCGAAGGTGAAGACTGCACAGGGAAAGTCGCTGCTGATTTTCGATCCTACGGATGAGTGGACGCCGGTGGGGCTGCTGGATGGCGATCTGCAGGGGGCGTATGGCGAGCTGGCCGATGGCGCGAACAGCCAGGTGTTGCAGATGCCGGTGTTGCCGGCTTCGGCTGAGGGCGTGACGCGGCAAGGCAGCTTTACGCTGGCCGATAGCGGCGAGCTGACGGGTGAGATTCACGAGCGGCGCACGGGCGACGACGCGCAATACGAGCGCATGTACATCAAGCGATCGGATGCGAAGGAGCTGCATGAGCAACTGGAGCGGAGGCTGGTTTCGGATTTGCCGGGGCTGGCGTTCAAGGACTACCAGTTTGCATCGATTGCCGAGTTGGACAAGCCGCTGGATCTGACGCTGAAGCTTTCCGCTACGAATTATGCTCATGCCGCAGGGCCGCTGCTGCTGCTGCGGCCGCGGGTGCTGGGAACGCATGTGCACTCGGTGCCGGATGTGATGGAGGGCAAGACGCGGTTGTATCCGATTGTGCTGGGGCATCCGGGGATCTGGAAGGATTCGTTTGATATTGCGCTGCCGGCTGGGTACTCGGTGGACGATACTCCCGAGCCGGTGAATGTGGATGTGGAGTTTGCGAGCTATAAGTCTGAGGTGACGGCGAAGGGAAATATGCTGCACTACGAGAGTGAATACGTGGTGCGGGATGTGGAGATTCCTCCGGCGAAGGCTGCGGAGTTTCGCAAGCTGGAGCAGGCGATTCTGGCTAGTGAGAAGAGTTCGGCGGTGTTGAAGAAGCAGTAGGCAGGGGATTCGCGGCTGTGGACTTCCGGGTGTAACTGGGTCAGAATCTTTGTATGGACAGGAACGCGGTCATCGAGGCGCTGCAGCGGCATCAGCGGGAGCTTAAGGCTGCCGGGATTGTGCATCTGCGTCTCTTTGGTTCGGTGGCTCGTGATGAGGCTCGGGGCGATTCCGATATCGACCTGTTGGCCGATTTTGACCGCACGAAACGCTTCACGCTTCTGACGATGGCACATCTTGAAAACCGCTTGAGCGATCTGCTCGGAGCAAAGGTGGACCTTGCGCCTGCGGATTCCTTGCGCGACCCTGTTCGCGCGCGCGTTCAACAAGAGGCGATTCATGCCTTTTGACGATGCGCGGAGTCATCTAAAAGACATTCTTGAAAGCATCGATGCCATTCACAGATTCACGGATGGAATGAGCATGGAGTCCTATGGTCAGGATGAAAAGACCCAGGCTGCGGTGGAAAGAAAGATACTGGTGATCAGTGAGGCGGCCATTCGCTTGAAGGATGGCGCAGAGACACTCTGCCCGGAAGTGGCATGGCGCGATATACGCGGCATTGGCAACTGGCTGCGCCATCAATATGACAAAGTGGCCGTGGATGTGGTGTGGAATACGGTTCAGGATGATCTTCCTGCGCTGCGGAGTGCCGTGGCCGGCGCGCTTGAAAAGATGCCGTAAGTTGCGTGAAACCTTTTCTATCTTGATTCCTGTTTGGGAATTGCGCTTTCATCCTCATGCTTGGGGTGTCCTATACTGCGACCAGTGGTGGCGCTCTGCAGGTGCTGCCGCGGATGTTTATAGATGGCCCAGATACTTAAAAAACTCGAGGTAAGTGATGCTCCGGTGATTCCGGATCGCCTGTATTTCAAGATTGGCGATGTGGCTCGCATTTGCGGCGTGGAGACGTATGTGCTGCGCTTCTGGGAGACGCAGTTTCCGCAGCTGAAGCCCAATAAAGGCGGTACGGGGCAGCGGCTATACAAGCGGCGCGAGGTGGAACTGGCGCTGGAGATCAAGCGGCTGGTGCATCGCGAAGGTTACACGATTGCGGGAGCCAAGCAGGTTCTGGAAGTGGCGCCGAAACCGCAGGCGATGAAGGTGGCGCGGCAGACCGGGCCCAGCATGGTGGCCAAGCCTGTGAGCGAGCCGAATGTGGCCGCGACGGTTGGCCGTGCGAGAGCTGAGCTGCGGGAGATTCTTTCCATGCTGGAAAGCCCGGAGCCGATGCAGACGACGATGCCGCATGTGACGGTGCGGACCAAGGCGAAGATTCTGCGCGTGAGAGCGGAGAGTACTGAGCCGCTGTTTCCGTTGTAAAAGCACATCAAAAGCTGATAGTAGATACTTGATTGTCTCGATACGAGAGAATCGGTAGCTGACATGCCTGTCTGCTTTTCTTCGCGACGATGCTTTCCCTCTCTGTTTCTGGCGGCCGTGTGTGTGGCCGCGGCGCAGGCGCAGCAGGGCGATCTTTCGGTGAGGCAGATACTTGAAAAAGTGCGGGCGAATGTGGAAGCAAGCGTTGCCGCGCTGCCGAATATCGACTGCGAGGAGCATTTGCGTTCGGTGGAGTTAGCCGGCCATAAGGTTAAGAGCAGTATTACGCTCGATTCGACGATGCGCGCGACGCGGCAGCCCAATGCAGATGAGTTCGAGGAAGAGCATACCTACCACGCGCTGAATGGAAAGGCTCCGAAGAAGGGCACGAGGGTGGTTCTTCCGCTCTCGATTGCCGGGGGATTTGGCAATAGCTTTTCTCCATACCTGGCTTCGAAATATGACCGGTGTCATGAGTTCACGCTGCTGCCGAGTGGGACGGAAAAAGAGATTCTTCTGGAAGTGGTGGGCAGGCTGGAGAGCTACCAGAGCGCGCTTTGCAGCGAGTTCATGCTGGATTTGAAGGCGCGGTTCTGGCTGGATGCGGGCTCTGCACAGATTCTTCGCATGGAGGCTGTTTCCCCCACTGCCGGGGAGCAGATCGGGTTCAAGGCGCTGACGAGCAGAACCGAGTATGCGCTGGTTCCGCTGGGGGAGAAATCGTATCTGCTGCCGGTGCATGTTCATGCCGATCTGGCTCGGAATGACGGCAGCATTGCCCGGCAGTATGACGCCGAATACAGCCACTGCCGGCGATATGGGGCGACGGTGGAGATCTTGCCGAGTAGCGATCCTCCGGGGAAGCCGGAGTGAGCGGTTCGTCGAATTAGAAGGGGCAAGGGACGAATTGTGGCGGATTTTTGAAGTACATGCTCACGTCTTCAACCGTGGTGCACTTCATGGGTTTGTGCCAAAGGCCAATGACCACGTTACATATTTCGTCGTATATGGGGCTTGGTCCCAGAGAGAGGGCGACATGTTCAAAGTCACCCCAAATTACGATGTCGCCTTTTTGAGGAAAAACGCGGTCGGCTGGCCTGTAACAGACGCTGTTCTGGAAATTGAATGCCCGCTCGAGGACACCCTGGTATCGCTCAAAGCCGTCAAGAAGAGTGTTCGATCCATAGTTGGCTACTTTGTAATTCTGAGCAGCGTTCTTATGGAGTTGCTCAAGCCATTCCCTGGTGATGAGCCCGGCTTCGCAGGCGCAAAAGAAGATGGCCTCCCAGCAGTTCATAAACGAGTTCTCATTGGGTTTTGGGCCGTGGGCGACTAGCCATTTCGCAAAGTCATTTACCTTGGGGTTCTCGAACTCCTCGAGCTGAAGGCCGCCATCCTTGAGTTTGTGGGTTGCCGAGGTCGTGATGCCGAATTCAGGGCCGGACTGGTATGTGGTGCCGGGCTGACGCGGGCCGGAACTGACCCACTTGAACTTGTGCTCCCACTGCAAACAGCATGTGGCGAGGCGTATTCCGTTGGAAGTGGATTTGTCACTTCTGAGCCTGCGGAGCTTTGCGATGTCCGAAGCACGTTTATTGAGCGGAAGGTCAAGCCGGTCCGCTGGTGTGTAAATGGACCGTGCCGCCTCAGCGTCGAACTCGGCACAGTGCTTGTGGAAGGCTGCCTGGTAGGCCGCTTTGCCGACGTCTTTTTTCGAATCCAGGGCGGCATTTGCGATGCAACAGTAGAGAATTGTGTTCTTATCCAGGCCGGCGAAAATATAAGTGTTGGCAAGCCGCGTGATGTAAGGCACTAAGAAATGGAATTGCTTTAAATCCTTCAGTTCGGCCAGAACTTCTTCCTCGGTAAGCATCGGCGTACTCCCAGATAGGTTTTTCAGGCAGGCATAATTTGTTGCATCCGTCCCGGCTGGGTGTCAATGGATTGGTGCGATGAAAGAACCCGCTATATATTTCTATGCGCTGTGGGCAAATAGACAGCCCCACTTCGTCCGCGCGTGATGCATGGCGGCGAGAGTGGGGCTGTTTGATTCCATCCCCGGTCCCCAAATGCGAGGGACCGGGGGCACCCATGATGCCTGGGTTATCCCAGGTCTCCAAATGCGAGGGACCGGGGGCACCCATGAGGCCGGTGTTAGTTGGCTGGGGCTTCTTCGGTTTCCGCTGCTGCTTCGGCGGGAACTTCGCCTTCGACGACGGCGTCGCCGAGGACCTTGACCTTGACCGGGGCCGAGACTTCCTTATGGAGCTTGATGAGGACCTCGAAGTTGCCGAGGGCCTTGATGGGCTCGTTCAGGGTGATCTTGCGGCGATCGATCTCGAAGCCCTGCGCGGCGAGCTCGGCTGCGATGTCCGACGAGGTGACCGAGCCGAAGAGATGACCGTTCTCGCCCGACTTGCGGGTGAAGACGAGCACGACAGGCGCGAGCTTGGCGGCCTGCTCTTCCGCGACAACCTTTTCGGCTGCGGAACGGCGGACGGCCGAGGCCTTCATTTCATCGATCTGCTTTTTGTTGGCAAGTGTAGCCTGCAATGCCAGCTTGCGCGGCAGCAGGAAGTTGCGGCCGTAGCCGTCGGCTACCTTGACCACATCTCCACGGTGGCCCAGGTTGGCTACGTCTTCTTTAAGAATGACTTCCATGATCCTGATTCTCCAAACGCCGGTGGCGATTTTACTCTCTCAGAGAAGCTATCGTCACGCCGGCGGATCTTGTTTAGTGCTTGGTCGCAAAGGGCAGCAACGCGATGTTGCGGGCCTGCTTGATGGCGCGGGTCAGGCGGCGCTGGTGCGTGGTGCAAACGCCGGTGAGCCTGCGGGGAACGATCTTGCCGCGCTCGGCGACGAAGCCCTGAAGGAGGCGGACGTCGCGATAGGGGATGGCATCGATCTTCTCGGTGCAGAACTTGCAGACCTTCTTGCGGCGAAAGAACTTGCCGCGTCCGCCGGGACCGCCGCCGGGACGACCGCCGCCGGGACGGGGGCCACGCTCGGAACCGCCGCCGGGGCCACCCTGCTGGGGTGCTGATGCTGCGCCCGACTCGGGCGCCCTGGATTGTGTTTCCTCTGCCATGATGTTTCCTCTTCTCTAGTGAGAACGTTGTGGGCTACGTTTCCCCGGTCCTAAACAAAGACCCGGGGAGGCCCGGAAAGTTGTTTAGGCGCTGGCCTGGACGGGCTCGGCGGCTTCCGGCGCGGGAGCGGACTCGACCGGAACGGGCTGAGCCGGAGCTGCCTGGACGGGCTGGGCTACTGGCTGAGCCTGCGGCTCTGCGCTGCGCTTGACGCGGGTGCCGCGGATGGCCTTGATCTTGGCAACGCGCTTGTCTTCCTCATCGGTGCGCACGGTGATGAACTTGATCACCTGCTCGGTGACGCGGAGGCGACGCTCGAGCTCGGCGACGAGGCCGCCCTCAGCCTCAACGGTGAGGAGAATGTAGTTGCCGTCGTTGAACTTGCGGACGGTGTAGGCGAGCTTGCGCTTGCCCATCTTTTCGGTGGACTTGATGGCGCCGCCGCCGTTGGTGATGGTGGCTTCAAAGCCAGCGATCAGCTTGTCGACATCCTCATCGATCAGATCGGGACGAACGATGAACATTACTTCGTAGACTCGGGACATCCGGTTTCTCTTTTCCGCCGCTTACAGCGGCAGTGGTCAGTTGTCAGAGATCAGAGATCAGAAAAAGCGCCGATCCTGCTCCGAAAGTTTCGTAGTACCACCGCAAATCATGGCCAGAGATGTTTTTCGTCTGACCCCAAAGCACTGATCTCTGATCTCTGACCACTGATCACTGCTCTTTGCGGTTAAATTCATTCATCGCCGCTGAGACGCCCTGTTCGAGGATGCGACGGGTGGCGGTTGCCACTTTGTCGAGCACCTCGTCGAGGACGGTCAGGTCGGCTTTTCGCATCGGCGTTAGGAGATAATCTCTGCCTCCGCGCCGGATGCTTGCTCCTGCTGCGAGCGCTTCGGGTGGCAAGTTTGCTCCAACCCCGATGCGCAACCGCAGCCATTCCTGCGTTCCCAGAGCGGCGGCGATGCTGCGGGCACCGTTGTGGCCCGCGGGCGAACCCCGCTCTTTTACCTTGAAGCTGCCCAGCGGAAAGTCCAGTTCGTCGTAGATGACGAGCAGGTCCTGCGATGGGTCCGCTTCGAACTCCCGAACCAGCGCGGAGACTGAAGCTCCGCTCAGGTTCATATATGTGTCCGGCTTGGCTAAGATCACTTCCCGGCCTGCGATTCTGCAGGTGGCGGTCATGGCTTTGCATCGCCGGTTGTCGACTGTAACGCGCTCTTGCTCTGCGATACGGTCAATTGCTAAAAACCCTGCATTATGCGGGGTCCAGATATACTCAAGGCCCGGATTACCGAGGCCCACCACGATAAATGGGCCTCTCTTCGTACTGGAATCAACCACCCCATCGAGCAAAGATCGCTCGCTGGGGACCCCGGGCTTGCTGGACTCAGGCAAGGGTTACTTCTTGGCCGCGCCTTCAGCAGGCTCGGTCTTGCCCTTCTTGGCCACTTCAGGCTCAGTGGGAGCAGCAGCAGCGGCATCGGCAGCCGGTGCGGCTTCTTCCTTGATGGAGACAACGTGTGCGACGGTTGCGTCTTCGTCGACAAGGAACTTGTACTTGTCGGTGTGCGGCAGGTCCTTGACGCGGATGACGTCATGCAGCTTGAGGCCGGTTACGTCCACATCGATGTGGCTCGGAATATCGCCGGGCAAGCACTCGATCTCGACTTCGCGGAGCACCTGATCGAGGATGCCGCCTTCGGTCTTGACGCCGATTGCGGTTCCGATGAGCCGGATGGGCACGCTGACCTGGAGAGCCTTGTCGAGGGCGATGCGCTTGAGGTCGATGTGAATGATGGAATCCTTGATGGGCTCAAGCTGCCAGTCGACGATCATGGCCTTGGCGGTGCCTGTGCCGGAGAGATCGACGTCGAAGATGGTGTTGTGGCCGGACTCGGAGTACAGGATGCGCGCGATCTGCTTGGGATCGACCTCAACGGCGATGGCGTCATGGCCTGCGCCATAAAGAACGGCAGGAATTTTGCCGGCGGCGCGAACACGGCGGGCGGCATTCTTGTTGAACTTGCCCTCACGGGGCTTTGCGATCACTACTTCAGGCATTTCTCTCTCGTTTCTGTCGGGCACGGGGTTAGCAGCCGTCAGCTATCAGCTTTCAGCTCGATTGTGCTGGTGCGAACTTTGTCGCTTACCGCTCCCTTTGTTGGGCCAGAGATCAGGGGTCAGAGATCAGAGATCAGAAAAAACTCTCTGCACTCTGGCTGCCCGCGATTGCTGGCTGGTTCGATTGTCCCGGTCAGAGCGAAAACTGCTGATCTCTGACCACTGATCTCTGATCTCTCAAGAAAACAACGTGCTAACGCTGGTCTCCATGTGGATGTTTTCGATGGCTGCGCCTATGAGGCCGGCGATCGAAACCACCTTGAGCTTGTCGAGCTTCTGTGCGGCTTCGCGCAGAGGCACGGTGTTGGTGACCACGAGCTGCTCCAGGCGGCTGGCCGCAATGCGGTCAATGGCCGGGCCGGAAAGCACCGCGTGGCTGGCGCAGGCGTGAACGCTGGTTGCGCCGTTGGCGTAAAGGGCATCGACGGTCTTTACCAGGGTGCCGGCCGTATCGATGATGTCGTCGATGATGAGGCAGGCGCGGTCTTTCACATCGCCGATGACGTTCATCACCTCAGTCACGTTCATGTCTGTGCGCCGCTTGTCCACAATGGCCAGTGGCGCTCCAATCTTCTGCGCGAAAAACCGTGCGCGCTCCACGCCGCCTGCATCCGGAGAAACCACGGTGAGGTTGGGCAGGTTGAGCTTCTGGAAGTAGCTCACCATGACCGGAGAGGCGAAGAGATGGTCGACGGGGATGTTGAAGAAGCCCTGAATCTGCGCCGCGTGCAGGTCCACGAAGAGGGCGCGATTGGCGCCGGCCGTGGTGAGCAGGTCAGCGATGAGCTTGGCGCTGATGGCCACGCGAGGGCGGTCTTTACGATCCTGGCGGGCGTAGCCGTAGTAGGGCACAACCACCGTGATGCGGGCCGCCGAAGCGCGCTTGAGCGCGTCGATCATGATGAGCAACTCCAGGAGGTGCTGGTCTACCGGGTAGCAGGTAGGCTGCACCACAAATACATCCACTCCGCGAACGTTTTCGAGCAACTGGAAGTAGACTTCGCCATCTGCAAAGCGCTGCAGCTTGGCTTCGCCGACCGGCACGCCGATGTGGCGGGCAATCTCCTCGGCGAGCGGGCGGTTGGCGGTTCCGGAGAAGAGCTTGAATCGCTTATCTTCCGCCAGATTCCGCGCGCGCTTGCGCTCGGGAGATGCCTTGGGGTCTTTGGCTTTGCTGTCTGAGGCAGGCTGCGCAGCGTCTTTGCCGGTGAGATTCGACTCGTCCGCCCCGTCGCCCTGCCGTTTGTCTTCCAATGTCACCGTCAACGTTCCCTGATCCATCTTTCCGTACCCTCCAAGCTGGTTTGCTTTGGCTGATTCCAGATACTGCAACAACAAAAACTGGCTGGGCGACTAGGATTCGAACCTAGACAAGCGCCTCCAAAGGGCGCGGTCCTACCGTTAGACGATCGCCCAACAACTATCCCAGAGAACCTGTTTGGTTCGTGGGATTTGACTGGCAGCCGCTGGTTACTGTTTCGCGGCCAACGGAGGCCTGTCAAGAGTCTTTCACACAATCATTTCGGGCCAGTAAATGGAGCGGGGGAGGGTGCGGGTGAGGTGCGCCGCAACGTCTTGAACCTGCTCAAGCCTGGATACCGCTGACTCTGCCGCCTGCCGGGTGAGATACAACCCGAAAAGCGCCGAACCGGACCCCGAAAGCGAGGCATGCAGGGCTGCCTCCGGTGTGCCGGTGGCCTCAAGAAGACGCTTGATTGTACGCAGGGAGGGATGCTGGGGAAAGACGACTTGCTCGAAATCGTTTTGGATCCAGCTACTGATCCCGGTGCGGACAAGCGCGGACTCTTGTGGTCCGGCCAGGTTCTCTCCCACGGAAAGAACACCGGAGGAGCCGGATGCAAACGCGCTGGCGTAGGCACGGCTCAACTGTTTTAGTTTAGCGGTACTTGCCTCCGGGGTCAACCCTTCGGTGACGCAAACGGCGTCCCAATCCTTGAATGCCTGCGGGGTGGAGACTCCGAGGGTGGGGACGGCGACTACGCACCATAGGGGCTCGATGTCGGGGAGGGGGTAGACTTCCTGGCCGCGGTCGAGGCCGAGAACGGTGCCGCCGATGAGGAAGAGGGGGACGTCTGATCCTACCCGGGAGGCCAGTTCGAGGCGTTTGTGATCCCAGGTCTCCAAACCCGGGAGACCTGGGGCACCCGGCATGCCTGGTTCGAGGCGTTTGTGATCCCACCCATCCGGCAAAGTGCGCCGGATGGATGGGGCACCCACATTTTTGGTGAGTTCGGCTTCTAGGCCGATTAGGGCGGCGATGGCGTTGGCGGAGCCTGCTCCGAGGCCGCCTTGTACGGGGAGCTGCTTTTCGATGTGGATCTCGGCTTCGGCGGGGATTTTCAGGGATTCGAGCGCGAGTTCGACCATCTTCCAGGCGGTGTTGCGGCTGTCGGTGGGGACGCGGTTGTCGTTTGAGGTGAGCCGGATGGAGGTTTTTGCTGCCGGGCGGGCGGAGACCGTTACGAAATCATGCATTTCCAGGGTCTGGTAGACGGTGACGAGCTCGTGGAAGCCGTCCGGACGCGGGGCTCCGATGTAGAGGCCGAGATTGATCTTTGCGTGGGAACGGACCCGCGTGGGCATATGGATTATTTTATGGTTTCGACTTCGGAGCAACCTCGGGAAATTTGGCTGGGGTCATTGATACCGGCTCTTTGCGACGCATGCTGACACCGCCGCCAGGTATAAGCTCGAACTCGATTTGGTCGCCGGGTTTGAGATGAAGGAATTCCCGCACTTCTTTGGGCACGGTAAACCGGTTATCGCGATGGAGTGTGAAGTCTTTCAGAGCGGCCTCGCAATTCCCAGTTTATCGACTACAAACAAATTCACTGCACTCCGCTGGCTTCGGCTAGTTTCCGGGCTTCGCGGAGGGCGGTGACTTCGTCGCCTGTGGGTAGGAATTCCATCGCTACGGTGTGCCGGTAATTCAGCTCTCGGAGCTTGCGGAAGATATTTGCGTAGTTGATTTCGCCGGTGCCGGGCTGGTGGCGGCCGGGGACGTCGGCTACGTGGACGAGGCCGATGACGTCGATATTTTTCTCCAGTTTTTCGATGAGATTGCCTTCGGCGATCTGCTCGTGGAAGAGGTCATAGAGGAACTGCACCTGCGGGTGGTTGACGGCGCGGACGATCTCGATGGCTTCTGCGGCTGAGGGCAGAAAATAATGCGGGTTTTCTTCGAGGTCGATGCACTCGAGGAGCAGGCGAATGGGCTGGCCCCCTGCGTTTCCGGCCTCGATCTGGCGGCCTTCGACGAGCGAGACGGCGCGCTTGAGGCCCTCAATGCAGCTCTGGTGCTGGGCTTCGCGGCTCAGGCCCGGGACTGCGTTGCCGGTGAGCACGATCATGGCGGGGCAGGCGAGGGTTTCCATGGCCGTGAGGGCCTGGCGGAGATCGGCGAGGAAGGCGTCGCGGTGGGCGGGGTTGGCGACGCCGTGCGGCAGGCCGGCGGTGGCGTCAAAGCGGATGCCGAGGCGCTGGCGGGCAGCATTGGCGCGGGCGAAGTCAGCCTGCTGCCAGTCTTTGTATTCGCCCACCAGTTCGACATTGGTATAGCCGGCTTCGGCTACTTTGGCCAGGCGGTCTTCGAAGGGCAATTTACGGAAGACCGTCCAGAGCATGACGGAGAGCGAGTAGGGGAGTTGGTCGGGACTGGTGCGATCCCAGGTCTCCAGACCCGGGAGACCTGGGGCACCCAGTTGCTGTCTGAGACCAATGGGTGCGGCGGCGAGAAGCTGGGTGAAGGTACGGCGATTCATAGGCAGCCTCGGGAATCACCCGCAATAGTATTCGAGACGAGCGGACACACGAAAACCCCGCCTGTCAGGCTTTGCGCTGACGGACGGGGTTTAAGGAAAACGCGTAGTTAAAGAAGGGTCTTTTGCGCCGAAGGCGCGCAGGCCGGGACGGCCAGCTTCCTTACGGCTTGACGATCTTGCCGGTCTTGATGCAGCTGGTGCAGACGCGAATGCGCTTGGAAGCGCCGTTGACGACAGCCTTGACTGCCTGGAGGTTCACGTTCCAGCGGCGGCGGCTGACGTTGTGCGCGTGCGAGATGTTGTTACCGAACTGCGGGCCTTTGCCGCAAATATCACATACCTGTGCCATGACTGTAGCTCCAAATCCTTGTGAGTGTTTCGCGCCGCATCCAAACTCAGCCGACGAATCAACCTGCCAGCGAGGGTGCAGACGCACAATGGCACTCTGCCCACGGCTTGCCGAATTTCCAGTATAGCCGAAGTTTGGTTTTGGGCCAAGTCCCTTGAGCGAGTCGCGCCATCAAGCGGGGGCGTAGGTCAGCCGGACTACATCCTCGGCGATGAGTTCATTGGCGATCAGGCGGAGCCTCGGACGCGGGCCGACGAAGTAGGGCTGGCCGCTGCCGAGGACGACGGGATGCAGGTAGATTCGATACTCATCGATCAGGCTGGGGTCGGTCAGGCTTGCTACCAGGTTGGGTCCGGCTATGGAAATCAACCCTGTGTGCCGGGCTTTCAGTTCGCGAATCGCGGTATCGATCTCGCCCGCAAGAAGCGTGGCGTTGGGGCCGAACTCCTTTAAGGTGCGCGAGATGACCCACTTGGGCTTGCTCTGCCAGGCTGCGGCGAATTCATGGTCCGTCTCGTCGTCCTCGGGACGGTCTTCGTCCCAGTAGCGCATGATCTCGTACATGCGGCCGCCGTAGATCATCCCCGCCAGGCTGCGCTGGTATTCGATGAAGTGCTGAAAGAGCGCGGGACGGGGCGGACCCATCTTCATGTGGTCCACGTAGCCGTCGAGGGACTGGTTGAGGGAATATACGAGCTTTGCCATGCGCAAAAAACCTCCGTCAGTGGCGCCACCACATCTTAGTCGAAACTGCCTGGGCCGAGACTGGACGAAAAACATCTGCGCAAAAACCTTTGGGTTGACATCCGACCCGAGTGGTGCGATAGTCATGTCGGATGCCTACCCAAAAGAATTCCGAAGATCGTATTGCCCTGCTGCAGGGCACGCTGGATCTGCTGATCCTGAAAACGCTGGTGCTGGGGCCGGTTCATGGCCAGGGGATTGCGCGCACGATTCAGCGCCAGTCGGAAGAGGTCTTCTTTGTCGATCATGGCTCGCTGTATCTGGCATTGCAGCGGCTGGAAGACAAGAAGTGGATTGGCGCGGAGTGGGGCGTGAGCGAGAACAACCGCAAGGCGCGGTTTTACTCGCTGACGAAGAAGGGCCGCGAGCAACTGGTGCAGAAGACGAATGAATGGCAGCGGCTGACGCGCGCCATGGGATTGATTCTGGGCAGCGAGGAGGCTTGAGGATGTTCAGGCGCAGGCGGGCGACAGAGGATTTTTCCGAAGAGATCAAGGCGCATCTGGAGCTGGAAGCGGATGCGCTGCGAGACGAGGGCTTAAGCGAGGAAGAGGCGCGGCGGCGTGCGCGTGTGGAGTTTGGCAGCGTGCCGGCGGCGCGGGAGCGATTTTATCTGCGAGGCCGTGCGGTGTGGCTGGAGAACATGATGCGCGATCTGCGCTTTGCTGTTCGCCAGATGTTCAGGAATCCAGGCTTCGCTGCGACCGCCATCCTGGTGCTGGCTCTCGGCATTGGCGCAAGCGTGGCGATCTTTGCGTTTGTGGATGCGGCGCTGATCAAGCCGCTGCCCTACCAGCAGCCGGACCGCATCATGGCTGTCTTTGAAACCGTGTCGGGATGCCCGCTTTGCAACGTCTCCTATCCCAATTTCCGCGACTGGCGAAAACACGATCTCCCGTTCAGCTCGGTGCAGGCGTGGGGCTTCAGCCTTTATCTTCTGCCCGCCTCCACCGGGGCGGAGACTGTAAACGGAGCGCGTGTTACGGATGGATTCTTCCGCACGCTCGGCGTCAAGCCGCTTCTGGGACGCGACTTCTATTCCGGCGAGGATGCCAGGGGCACGCAGCCCACGGTGTTGATCAGTTACGGCACCTGGATGCGACGTTTTGGCGGCCGCGGAGATGTGGTGGGCCAGACGGTGAAGCTGAGCGACAACGCCTACACGATCATTGGCGTCCTTCCGCGGGAATTTCACTTCGCTCCGCGCGATGCCGAGTTCTGGGTTACGTTGAACGATGCGAACCCCTGCGAGCAGAGGCGCAGTTGCCACAGCCTGTTCGCGCTGGCGCGGCTCAAGGATGGCGTATCGGTCGAGCGCGCGGTAGCCCAGATGAAAGCGATCGCTCTGCAGATGGCGCAGCAATATCCTGAGAATCGCGGCTTCAGCGCAGACGTAGTGCCGTTAAGCGAGCGGATCGTGGGAGAGCTTCGCCCCGTTCTTCTTCTGCTTTTAAGCGGAGCCGCCCTGCTGCTACTGATCGCCTGCATCAATGTGTCGAGCCTGCTGCTGGTGCGCTCTGAGGCGCGCAGGCGCGAGATTGCGGTGCGTGGCGCGCTTGGCGCCTCGCCGGTGCGGCTCATGCGCCAGTTTGTCACGGAAGGCATGGTGCTGGCTGGTTCCGGCTGCGTGCTGGGCCTTGCGGCGGCGGGTGCGGCCATGCGGCTGCTTCTCATGCTGATTCCCTCCAACATGCTTCATACGATGCCGTATCTGCAGGGGCTGGGCTTTAGTCTGCATGTGCTTATCTTTGCTGCAGCCATCTCCATCCTCGCGATTCTGTTGTTTTCCATTGCCCCCGCTCTGCGGCTTGCACGCAAGGATGTGCAGGCCGATCTTGTGGAAGGAGGCCGGTCTTCCGCGGGCACATTATGGAGCCGCGTCGGTTCGAAGCTGGTCATCTTCGAGCTCGCCATAGCCGTAGTTCTGCTGGTAGGCGCGGGCCTGCTTGCCAAGAGCCTTTACCGCCTGTTTCACGTAGACATGGGCATGCAGCCGGACCATCTGGCCACGCTGGTTCTCTCGCTGCCCGGCCCCTACGGAGACACCAAGCCAATCGATGGCATGGAGCGTGAGGTGCTGGGCGCAATCGAGAGCCTGCCGGGGGTGCAATCGGCCGGCTTTACCACTTCGCTTCCCTCGCAGGGCTGGGGAATGGATACGGACATCCTGATTCCCGGCCGACCGCGGAGCGATGTGCACAACACAGTTGCCGAACGGGATGTAAGCCCGGATTACCTGAAGACCCTGGGGGCGAAGCTTCTGCGGGGCCGATACTTTACCTCGGCTGAGGACAGCCCTGACCGGCCGCATGTCGCGGTGATCAATCGCAGCCTGGCGCAGCAATACTTTCCCGGCCAGGACCCCATTGGCAAGCACCTCTTGTATGAAGTGTCCATGCAGCCTACCGAGATCATCGGCATGGTGGATGACGTAAAGGAAGGGGAGCTGGACACGGCGAATAAGCCCGCTCTCTATGACAACTTCAGCTCCTTCTGGTATCGATCGTTCTTTGTGGTGGTCCGGACCTCGCAATCCGAGCAGGCCATGCTGCCCGAGATCGCCAATGCCGTCCACAGGGTTGATCCCGGCATTGCAACCAGCTACGCCATGCCCCTGAGCGACGTCATCAATGGCTCGGAGTCGGCTTATATGCACCGGGCTTGCGCGTGGCTCATCGGAGGCTTCGCGGTCCTGGCGCTGCTGTTGGGCGTTGTGGGACTTTACGGCGTGACTGCATACTCCGTGGGCCAGAGAACGCGGGAGATTGGCGTGCGGATGGCGCTGGGCGCGCAGCGCGCTGAGATTTATGCCCTGGTGCTGCGGCAGGCGGGATGGATCACTCTGGTTGGGCTTGCGTGCGGACTGGTCTGTTCCGTGGGTGCTTCGCTGCTGATACGCAACCTGCTCTTCGGAGTGAAGTATTGGGATGTGACGACATTGGCCTGCGTGGTGGCTGTGCTTGCAGTGGTGTCTGTGCTGGCGAGTTTTCTGCCGGCGCGGCGTGCGGCTTCAGTGAATCCTGTGGCGGCGCTTCGCGCGGAGTGAGTGCATAAAAAATCTCCCTTGCCCGATCTAGTGGGCAAGGGAGCTCGGAAGGCACAGCAAATTTTGATTCAGGAGGTCTGCCAGACCGGTTCGCAAACCGGGGCTGGCGGTGATGCGGCGACCGGGATAAACGAGCCCGGCCGCAAGAAAAGCAATCCTGCTTACTGGCCGTTTGCGGGAGCGCCAGTGAAGACGAGCGTGGTCTTGCCGAGCTGCAGGGTCTGGAGCGTGTTCACATTGCCCTGGCGGTCGACGGTGAAACCGGTGTGGTTCTCGGCGGCGTCAACTGCCTTGGCGGCAACGGTGACGGGCTGAGCGGAGAACTTGTCCTTCTGCACGAGCGTGACCTGCACAGCCGAACCGGTACCGGTCCAGGTGACCTTGTAGTCGCCGGCGGGCAGCTGCGTGGAACCGACGGTCACAGCCTCAGGCAGGGTGACGGTCTTCGAGTTGGCAGCAGCGAAGGCGGGGACGGACACGAGAGCAAGAACAACCGCGGAATAGAGCAAACGCTTCATGGAGAATCTCCTCATGGTGCCGAGTTGAATTCCCCGTCTGGGGCTCAGCATTAGAGCAAGTAAAACATACGATTGTCAACAAAGAACCTTAAGATATGTTAAGTGCTTTAATTTCAGGGCTTAATTTTGCGGAAAGTGTTGCACCTGCGCAAGTTACGAGAGGGAAATTAAGCGGTGAGCCGGGTGCTGATGAGCGGAATGGCGATCTCGACGCGGAGGCCGGGGCGCATATTTTCCGCTGCAATGGCTCCGTGATGGGCCTGCATGGCGCGGCGGGCAATGGCCAGGCCGAGGCCCGAGCCGCCTGCGGTGCTTTTGTTCTCGCGCGACTCGTCCACTCGATAAAAGGGGTCGAAGATGCGAGCCAGAGCCTCATCCGGCACGCCGGGGCCGCGGTCGCGGACGACGACGCGGGCGCAGCGCTCGCTTTCAGAGGCTGTTACTTCCACGGCTGTGCCTTCCGGCGCGTAGCGCACTGCATTGCGCAGCACGTTTTCAATGGCGCGGCGAAGCATCTCGCGGCTGCCCAGCGCGTGGCCTGTGATGGCGCCGTCGAGCTCGATACGGCAGCCGCGAATATCGGCTTCCACGCTGCAATCGCGCACCACATCCTGCACCACATCGCCGAGGGGCACGCTTTCTGCGCCGCGTAACGCGGGATCGCCTTCGACGAAGGTGACTTCCACAATGTCGGCGACGAGCGCGGAGATGCGGTCCACGTCGCGTTCTATGCGGTCCAGCGCGGACTGCGGATCGGGCGAGGTGCGGGCGAGGCGAATGGCGAATTTTAGGCGCGCCAGTGGCGAGCGCAGCTCGTGGGAGATGTCGCCGAGGAGCTGGCGCTCGCTGACGATGAGGCGTTCGAGGCGCTCGGCCATCTGGTCAAAGGAGCGCGCGAGCTGGCCAATCTCGTCAGGGCGCGTATTGCGCAGGCGGACCGTGAGATCGCCCTGGCCGAAGACGCCGATGGTGGATGCGATGCGGCGGATGGGCAGCACGACACCGATGGCGGCGAGCCAGAAGATGACGGCGGTAGCACCGAGAACAAGAAAGTAGTAGGGCAGGAAGGTCCAGATATGAATCGGAGCAATCTGCCCCAGCGCGACAAACCAGTATTGTCCGTCGGCTGAGCGGCGTGTGATGATCCAGTGATCCTGGCTATCGCTGGTGCGTGAGCTCGTGGCAGGAGCGTGGGGCAGCAGCCAGCTGCGATCCGTGCCGTTGAGCAAGTCAATGCCGTGAGCATCGAGCAGATAATGGTGGCCCGAGAAGATGCGGTCGAGCATGCCCATGTAATCGCTGATACCCTGTTTGCCGCGATGCTCATAGGAGATGCGCGCGCTTTGAAGCTGTACCTCATCCATCTTGCGGAAGGTGGGTTCGATGGTCAGCTTGGTCATGCGGTTGGCGATGGCCTGAAAGACAAAGAACGAGCAGACGACGATGGCGACCATGGAGATGAGCGTGGCCATGCCGAGCGATTTGAGCTGAAACCACTGACGTATGCGGGCCTGCATCATTCTGCTCCTATGAACATATAGCCTACGCCGCGCACGGTGCGGATGAGCTTCTGTCCATCGTGGAGTTTTTTGCGCAGGTGGCTGATGTGGACGTCGAGGAAGCGATCGTAGGGCGTGGCTTCGCGCTCGAATAGGGCGGCGGTGATCTCTTCGCGGGAGACCACGCGGCCCGCGGAGCGGACGAGCATTTCGAGCAGATCGAATTCCATGCCGGTGAGCGGCAGCGGTTCGCCTGCAGTGCATGACCGGTCCCATGCTTCGCGCGTGGAGGAATTGATGCGCAGGCTGCCGAAGGTCTTCTCCTGCGGCGGCGCGGAGGGCGCAAGCTCGGTGCGGCGCAACACGGCGCGAATGCGGGCCAGCAACTCATCGGGATCGAATGGCTTGGGCAGGTAATCGTCTGCGCCGGTGTCCAGGCCGAGGATGCGGTCCTGCGCTTCCACGCGCGCGGTGAGCATGATGACGGGCACGGTTTTACGCCGGCGCAGCTGCTTGAGCACCTCGAAGCCGTTGAGCGCGGGCAGCATGACATCGAGCACGATGAGATCGTGCGCGGCGTTGAGCGCGGCGGCCAGGCCATCGCGGCCGTTGTTGGCAAAGGTAAGCCTGTGCCCGGCCTGCGCGAAGAACTCGGTCATCATGGCGCAGAGCTCCTGATCGTCATCGATGAGAAGGACGGAGAGCGCGGATTGTTTTTCGTTCGGTTCCATGATCGAGCTGGAAGAATGTGGCCCTGAGATGAAAGTCTCGCATATTGGCGGGATAGTTTTGAACTTCGTAGTGTTCGAAGTTGCTGAAAATGCCGCTTTCGGCGAATCACGGTACACCTGCCGAGAAGTGGACATATGAGGACTAATCCGAGGTCACTGAGTGCATTGGCGATTATGCCCTCATTCAGAGTCGGAAACGGGGCAATCGGGCTCCAATCATCTGTACAAGATGCCGGTAATACGCCCGAGGCGAAAGAGGTCGCGAAGAACCGCCCTTTCGTGGAGAGCGATTCACTACAGCCGAATCGCGACTCAGGCGGGTGCGCTCCTGTCGCATTCTCGGTGGGATTGTCATGCGCCTGCGAAGAGTCAGTCCCATTGGATGGGTGTGACCGCTTCTCTCAATCCGCTGTGCCATCCCCGCCATGCTTCACGCGTTCACGGGTCAGGTAGGCGCGCCAGGTGTCGGCAGAGATCTGCGGCCACTTGATTCCGCCGAAGGTCACCCAGGCATCGCGATAGGCAATCCAAGCTCGTTCCATCGCACGCAAATCCAATCGGGAAGTGCAAAATTGGTCGTAATTCTCGCTTCCCAGCGGGGCACAAGTGGACGGATATTTCGACATCGATTCCTTGTAGGCTCTGTTAAGCGCCGCATCCGCAACCGCAAATTGATTCTCTGAAAACGCCGGGAAGCCAGCGTTTCGGAACCCTTCAGCCATGATAAGAAAGCCGTAATTGATGCGAGCTTCTTCCTGGATTAGCTCTGAGCTGCAGGAATTCCCTCCTCCGCAACCCTTTTCAAACAACTCAAGTTCCAGGACGCGGTATTTCTCGAAGGCGGTTATCAGCGCGGCATATGCGGCGGATTCCGTTTTGCTGGCCTTTGCCTCCGATGCATGCAGGGCCGCGAATTCAGAGTTCTCAAGAGCCTTGTCCAAGTCGCCGCAGCTCACGAGCCAGCCTCTTGCGGCGATAATTGAGTCGTCCTCCGGCGGACCCACCGCTTTTTCACACGCCCCCAGCGTTGGGTCAAACGACTTCAGCTTTTGCGCGCTCGCAGGCGTAGCGAAGTTCGTTGCAATGTACAACATTGCGATGGCGATGGCTGCACAACGGGAACTCATGGGTCATCTGCCTCGGCTGCCAGCCATTCTAGCGAATTGCAGAGCGGCCTCGCATCATGGTTTTTGTCAATTCCAGCTCTCTGTCCATTCGCCGGGTGCTTCAGGGCCCGATTCTGAGACCTACGAGTGTTGTCGTAGCTTCTGGGTTTCCATTCCCTCTGCCGTACACAGAGGTCTTCCCGGTAGACGGAAGAATCGCTGAGTTTTGGAGTTCCGGATGTATCGACGCCTTTCCGGACAAGTAACCGACGGTTGAACTGTTGCGAACAGGCCAACGCGCTCATTGAGCGCTCGAGCAGTGAGTGCGGAAGGGATTACTCCCGATAAACGCCGCTATGTTGACCGATCAGCCCGCTTCCGTTGAAGCTTCCCGAACGTAGCCTCTTCGACAAGTTCAGCAGTTTGCGTCAAGCTGACCTGTTCCTCATACTGCCGCCAGCTTGCGCGCGGAGAATGAACCTGCTCTGATGGGTGCGCGGAAGACAATCTCAAATTTGGTGGGGCAAACGGGCATGGAGAAACCGGAGCTGGAGTTTCGCAGGGAGTTTTTGCGCATGGCGGGGTTGGGTGTGGCGGGCGGAGCGGTTGCGCTGATGCCTGCGGCGGTTGAAGGCCAGAAGCCACGAGTGATTGATCGCGAGGGCTGGCAGGGAATCTGGAATGTGCAGAACTTCGGCGCGAAGGGCGATGGCACAACCATTGACACGCCCGCAGTGAACAAGGCGATTGAGTATGTTGCCAATGGCGGCGGTGGAACGCTGATCTTTCCTGCCGGCGTGTATGCCTGCTACTCCATTCATCTGAAGAGCAATGTGTCGCTGTATCTTTCGCAGGGTGCAACCATTCTGGCAGCGCCCACTCCGCATGATGGCATGGCGACGGGCGGCTACGACGAGGCCGAGCCGCAGGGTGCGTGGGAGCCGTACCAGGACTACGGCCACAATCACTGGCACAACAGTTTGATGTGGGGCGAGAACATTCACGACTTCAGCATCTTTGGGCCGGGGCTGATCTACGGCAAGGGCCTCAGCCGCGGGTGGGACAACGAAAAGGAGTTGCCGAACAGCTCTTCGAAAGGCGTGGGCAACAAGGCGATTGCGCTGAAGAACTGCCGCAATGTGACGCTGAGCGGCTTCTCGATTCTGCAGGGTGGATGGTTTGGAATTCTGGCGACCGGTGTGGACAATCTCACCATCGACAACCTGAAGATTGATACCAATCGCGATGGCATGGACATTGACTGCTGCCGCAATGTGCGTGTGTCGAACTGCACGGTGAATTCCCCGTGGGACGATGGCATCTGCCCCAAGAGTTCGTATGCGCTGGGCGAGCCGCGCATGACGGAGAACCTGACGATCACCAACTGCTTTGTAACGGGCGGTTATGCGCTTGGCTCCGTGCTGGATGGCACGTGGAAGCCGAATGGCAATACGTGGGGCAAGAACTCCGGCACGGGGCGCATTAAGCTGGGAACCGAGTCGAATGGCGGCTTTCGCAATGTCACCATTTCGAATTGCGTCTTTGAGGCCTGCCAGGGTTTTGCGCTGGAGACCGAAGATGGCGCGGTGGTGGAAGACATTACCGTGACCGGCCTGACGATGCGCAACATTGGCACAGCGCCGATTTTTCTGCGGCTGGGCTCAAGGCTGCGCGGGCCAAAGCCGCAGACGGTGGTGGGTTCGCTGAAGCGCGTGGTCATCAGCAATGTTGTAAGCTCGGGTGCTTCGCAGTTGCCTTCGATCATCGCTGGCGTTCAAGGGCATCCGGTGGAAGACATCAAGATCAGCGATGTGTATCTGCAGCAGGTGGGCGGCGGCGATGCGGCGATGGCTGCGATCAACGCGCCGGAGAATGCGGAGAAGTATCCTGATCCACGGATGTTTGGCGACTTGCCTGCGACTGGCTTTTTTGTGCGTCATGCACGCAACGTGGAGTTCACCAACGTGGAGATTGCCGTGGAGCGCGACGATGCCCGGCCTGCGTTTCATCTGGAAGATGTGGATGGCGCGGACTTCTTTCGCGGAAAATTTCCGGGGCGCAAGACGGCGGCCCAGTTCCGGCTGAAGAATGTTTCTGATTTTCGCGTCTTTGGATGCAGGCATTATGCGGATGCAACGATGGAGCATGCGGATGACAAGGTGGTTTAGCGCGCTTGCTGCGGCGTTGATGGTCTTTGCGGCGGTGCGCATGGAAGCTCAGCGGAAGCCGATTGTGGTGGCGTATCTCTTTCCGCAGGATGCGCAGCTTGACCCTGCGCAGGTGAATGCAAAGGCGCTGACGCGGGTCAATTATGCGTTTGCCAATATTGAAAACGGCCGCATGGTGACGGGCTTCAAGCATGATGCGGAGAACTTTGCCACGCTGGATGCGTTGAAGAAAGCGAATCCGCAACTGACAGTGCTGGTTTCTGTTGGCGGATGGTCGTGGTCCGGCGGGTTTTCGGATGTCTCGCTCACCGCGGAGAGCCGCGCTGCGTTTGTCGAGAGCGCGATGGATTTTGTCAGCCGCTATCATCTCGACGGGCTGGATGTGGACTGGGAGTATCCGGGCATGGAGGGCGCGGGCCACAAGTTTCGCGCAGAGGACAAGCAGAACTTTACGCTGCTGCTTGCCGCAGTACGCAAGCGCTTTGATGAAGAGACCAAGCACACAGGCAAGCGGCTGTATCTGACGATTGCAGCCGGCGCATCGGACGAATTTATCGATCACACCGAGATGGCGAAGGTTGCGAAGATTGTGGATACCGTGAACCTGATGAGCTACGACTACTACGAGCCAAGCTCCGAGCCGATTACCGGCCACCACTCGCCGCTGTATGCGAATCCTGCCGATCCGAAGAAGGTTTCGTCGGATGCTTCCGTGCGCGCATTTGAGAAGGCAGGCGTGCCCGCGGAGAAGCTACTGTTGGGGCTGCCGTTTTATGGGCACGTGTGGGGCGAGGTTGGAGACACGGCGCATGGGCTGTATCAGCCGGGCAAGGCGATTCCGAATGCGTATGCGCCCTACAACGCGATTACTGCCACGATGCTGGGCCACGGCTTCACGCGCTACTGGGATTTGACCTCAAGCGTGCCGTATCTCTACAACGCGGAGAAGAAGATTTTTGTTTCGTATGAAGATCCGGAGTCGGTTGCTGCCAAGGGCAACTACGTGCTCAAGCACAAGCTGGGCGGAATCATGTTCTGGAGCTACGAAGGCGATGCCAACGGCGCGCTGCTCGGGGCAGTCAATGCATCGCTTGGACTCGAGAAGTAACGCATAACTTCGACCCCGCTCTAACGAAGCTTTCGTTCCGAAACCGCCAAGAAAATCGATATGCCAGGCGTAATGGCTGCATGGTAGGCTTGGTGCGTTCGAAAATCCCATGCAGGATTCGCGTGCAATGAAAAAGCCCTTTGCTGCTTTGCTCTGTCTTGTCGTTTCCGCGGCTGTTGCACAAGCCCAGTCTTCCAGAAGCATGTTTGCACCGCAGCCACCTCTGGACGAGCTGGCGAAGACGCGGGCGCAGTATCCCTTTGCCGATCCAAAGCTGTCGATGGAAGACCGCATCACGGATCTGCTCAAGCGCATGACCACAGATGAAAAGGTGGCATGCCTGGGAACGCAGACCGGCGTCTATCGCCTGGGTGTGCCGAATATCGGTTCCTCTGAGGGCATTCACGGCGTGGTGCAGCGGGATGCGCGTCCGGGGCGCGATCCCATTACGACAACGCAGTTTCCGCAGCCGCCGGGCATGGGCGAAACATGGGACCCCGACGCTGTGCGTGCCGCAGGCAGCGTGCAGGGCTATGAGGCGCGTTACATTACGCAGACCGCGAAATATAACCGGCAGATTCTCATGACGTGGGGACCGCAGAGCGACCTGATGCGCGATCCGCGCTGGGGCCGCGCAGAAGAGGTCTACGGAGAAGATCCCTTCTTCAACGGAACAATGGCGGTGTCCTTCATTCACGGGCTGCAGGGCGATGATCCCAAGTACTGGCAGGCCGCTGCGCTGTTGAAGCACTTTCTCGCCAACAGTAATGAGAATGGCCGCAGCGTAACCTCATCGGATTTCGATGAGCGGCTTTTCTGGGAATACTATTCGGTGCCTTTCCGCATGGGCTTTGTGGATGGCGGTGCGAAGGCCGTGATGGCGAGCTACAACGCGTGGAACGGCACGACGATGGTCGTGAATCCAATTCTGAAATCGATTCTGCGCGACAAGTGGGGCGTGGAGATTCTTTCCTCTGATGGCGGAGCGGTGAAGCTGCTCTGGGATCATCGTCATCTCTATGCAGACCAGAAGGGCGCAGTCGTCGCGTGCCTCAAGGCCGGCATCAATCAATTTCTCGATGTATGGTCTGACCAGACGAAGGCTGCATTGAAGGATGGTTCGATCACAGAGAAGGAGATCGACGATCTGTTGCGGCTGAAGTTCCGCACCACCGTAAGGCTGGGATTGCTCGACCCGCCGGATGCCGTTCCGTACACGAAGATTAAAGAAGGCAGCGAGACGGAGCCCTGGAACGGCGACAAGGACAAGGAGATTTCGAAGAAGCTGGCGCTTGAGTCGATTGTGCTGCTCAAAAACGACAAGGATTTTCTGCCGCTGAAGAAGGATGGCATAAAGACCATTGCCGTGATTGGTCCGTTGGCGAATGCGGTGCGCTGGGATTGGTACGGCGGCACGCCACCCTACAAGGTGACGCCGCTTGATGGCATCAAGGCTGCCGTTGGGCCGAATGTGAAGGTGAACTTTGCCGACACGGAGACTGGCCAGGCAGCGGTGAAAGCTGCGCGTGGCGCGGATGTTGCGGTGGTCGTGATCGGCAACGATCCCACCTGCGGGCCAGACATGCCGCGTGACTGGGATGACAACGGAACCTTTCCCTGCACCAACCCCAGCGATGGCCGCGAAGGCCGCGACCGCGAGCGGATCGACACGACGGAAGAGCAGCTTGTGAAGCAGGTCTACGAGGTGAACAAGAAAGTTGTCGTCGTTCTCGTATCCAGCTTTCCGATTGCCATCAACTGGAGCCAGGAAAATGTGCCGGCCATTCTGCACATGACGCACTCCTCGCAGGACGAAGGCACGGCGCTGGCCTCGGTGCTCTTTGGCGATTACAACCCCGGCGGCCACACGGTGGAGACATGGCCCAAATCGCTTGATCAGCTTCCGCCGATGATGGATTACAACATTCGCCACGGCAAAACCTACATGTACTTCAAGGGCGAGCCGCTTTATCCCTTTGGCTATGGGCTCAGCTATACCACCTTCAAGTATGCGAATCTGCGCACCAGCGCGGCGCAGGTTGGCAAGACCGGCGACGTAACGGTGAGCGTGGATGTGACCAACACGGGCAGCCGCGCAGGCGATGCCGTGGTGCAGCTTTATGTGAAGCATCTTGGCTCGAAGGTGGAACGGCCGCAGAAGGAGCTGAAGGGCTTCAAGCGGGTTGCCGTTGCGCCGGGAGAAACCAAGACCGTCCAGCTTCCGCTGAAGGCCAGCGCGCTTGCTTACTGGGATGAAAAATCGAAGGACTTCCGCGTGGAAACCGAGCAGGTGAAACTGCTTGCGGGCGGTTCGTCGGCAGACCTGCCGGCCAGCGCCACGTTGAAAGTGCAATAGAGCGAAACCTTCAAAACGCAGGCCGGAAAGTGAGCGGGATGGATTCCATTCCGCTCACTTTTTTGCGTGAAAATGACACTTTCCAGCCACCGACTGCCCCAAATACCCCCTCTGGCGCTACAAAAAGTCATTTATTTTCATTTGCTTGCTACTGATTTTCGTATTTTCGATCAAAATGATCATTTTTATAGACAAAATAATCATTTTGCCGCTAAGGTGATTGCACGCAGTTCTTCGTCGGAATCACGTTCTGAGGCCAGGCGTTGACGCAATGGGCTGCGACAGGAAGCGAGGCTCCATGAAAATGAATTTTCTCCGGATCGTGCTGGGCTGTGTGTGTACGGTGCTTTTGGGCACGTCTTTCGCCTTCGGCCAGTCCGTTGCCGGCTCCATCACGGGCGTAGTGACAGACCCGAGTGGCGCGGTGGTTGCAGGCGCAACGGTTACCGCGCACAACCTGAGCACCAGCGTGGATACACCTGCGACAACCAACGCGTCGGGTGTGTATCACATCGACAATCTGCCCATCGGCAGGTATGAAGTGCAGGTTGCGGCTGCCGGATTCAGCTCCGCGAAAGTTCCTGCCTTCTCGCTGGAAGCGCTGCAGACGGTTTCGTTCAATGTAAAGCTCACGGTGCAGGGCTCGAACTCATCGGTAGAAGTCTCAGCCTACGCGCCCATTCTGCACACAGACGATTACACGCTGGGCGGCACGTTTACAGAGAACACCATCTCGAACTTCCCGTTGAATGGTCTCGACTTCAGCGCGCTCACGCTCTATGTGCCGGGCGCGGTTTCCACGTACGGCAATACGGGCACCAACAGCATTGAGCGCAGCACGTATTACAGCGACTCCGTGAACATGAACGGCAACCGCGCGCAGTCCAACAACTACACGCTTGAAGGCATCGACATGAACGAGACCTTCAACAACCTCATCGCCTATAGCCCGGCTCCCGCGGCGCTGGCTGAGGTTCGCGTGTTGACGGCAAACACACCGGCCGAGTTCGGCAACGTGAACGGCGCCGGCGTGGTGAGCGTGCTCAAGAGCGGCACCAATCATTTTCATGGATCGGCATACGGCTATCTGCAGGATTACCGGCTGAACGCAAACTCCTGGCAGAACGGCAACAGCCCCACGCCGACGCCGATCAATCCCTTCTCGCAGGATCAGTTCGGCGGCACCTTCGGCGGACCCATCTTCCATAACAAGCTCTTCTTCTTTGTGGATTACCTCGGCTCGCGCTACCACAAGGGCGGCAATGGCTTTCAGAGCGTGCTGACCGACCGCATGCGCAACGGCGATTTCTCCGAGCTGCTGACGGGCGACAATCCAATTCAGCTCTACGATCCGCTGAACGGCAACAAGCCCTATGCCAACAACCAGGGCGTGCCGATCAACAATCCCGTGGCACAGTTCCTGCTGGCCAATCCAACTTTGTATCCGGAGCCGAACGCTACGCCGACCGATGGCATTGCGGCGAACAACTACACCGCCCCCACACGTACTTACAAGGCCAACAACCAGGGCGACATCAAGCTGGAGTACGACATGAGCGAGCGCGACAAGCTCACCGGCTTCTATGCCATGTCCACTGCCTACGACGGCAACACGCCGGTACTGGCCATCAGCTTCAGCGGCCCCAACCTCTATCCCACCAAGCTGGGCGGAGCCAACTGGGTACACACCTTTTCGCCCTCGCTGGTGAACTCCTTCCGCCTCGGCTATACGCGCGTTCAGTGGGCGACAAACTTTTCAGTCGATTCCACGGGGCAGTTTGGCAACGACGGCAACCAGAAGGTGGGCATTGATTTCCCCAACCAGGCGTATGCCGGCTACTCCTATCAAAGCATCAGCGGCGGGCTCTTCGCGGGCGGCAACCCTGTTCAGGGTGGCGGCTTGCTTGACAACACCTACAGCTACATTGATGCGCTGAGCTGGCAGAAGGGCCGTCATTACTTCACCTTCGGCACCTCCTGGCTGCGCTACCAGAACAACTATCCCACGGCCAACAACAATGGTTATCTCGGCTCGCTGGGCTATAACGGCAACTTCACCAAGGACGCCACCGGTGAGAACACCAACTCCGGTTACGGCGGCGCAGACTTCCTGCTGGACCGCATCAGCACCGCGGCCGTTACTTTTGCCAGCGTGAACGTGGGCCAGCGTCAGTGGCGCGTGGGAACGTACTTCAACGACGACTTCAAGCTGGAGCCGAACCTCACCATCAGCTATGGCTTCCGTTACGAGTTCGATGAACCATGGATCGAGCAGAACAATAAGACGGGCAACATTGATGAGTCCACGGGCCAGGTCATTTATGCGCACGCGGTTCCCGCAGGCGCGCCGGCTGGATCAGGCATCTGCAAGAACCCCGGCTGCTACGACTGGAACTTCCGCCAGTTCATGCCGCGCCTCGGCTTCGCGTATCAGGCCAGCAATCGCTTCGTCGTTCGCGGCGGATACAGCGGCACCAGCTTCTATGAAGGCAACTCATCCAACCAGCGTTTGACCTCGATCACGCCGTTCATCCAGGCGATGAACGTCACCGTCAATCAGCCCACTTCCGATAACATCACCACGCCTCTCAATACGCAGGATGCCTTCGCGCAGTCCGCGCAGTCCGGCGGAACTTACAACGTGTATCCGCAGAACCAGCAGCCGGCATACATTCACAACTACAACCTGACGCTCGAATACGCGCTCACACCGCTGCTCTCCCTGCAGGCTGGTTATGTGGGTGAAAGCGGTCAGCACATTGAAGACTACGGCAACCTGAACCAGTGGAAGGTCGCAGGCGATGCCACCTCCGCGCCGTTCTATAACAACCAGTACATCGGCTGCCAGACTGCCGCTGCCACGCAGATCTGCTCGAACGGACTGCTGGTAACGGAATCCCGCGCGATGATGAACTACAACGCTCTGCAGGTGGTTCTGCGCCAGCGCGCATCCACATCGGGCTTTGAATACACGGTGAACTATACCTACGGCAAAGCAATGACCAACGCCGTGGGCAACTACGGATTGAACGTCTCCGGTTACAACGCAGACCCGGGCTTCCAGAACTATTACGACAGCGGCGCGGACTACGGTGTGGCGGGCTACGACATCAAGCACAACTTCACCGGCACGGCCGTGTACGCGCTTCCTTTCGGTCATGGAAGAAAGTACATGAATAACTCCGGCCGCCTGGTGGATGAGGTTTTTGGCGGATGGAAGCTGACCGCAGCCGGCATCTTCTACACCGGCTTCCCGGACACGCTTACCTCCAACGTGAGCAGCAACGTGAACAGCTACGGCCAGGAACGCGCCAACTGGTATCGTCCGCTGCACATTCATCATCGCTCGCTGGGCAACTGGTTCGGCGACGATCCTTCCGCACAGCCCTGCACCGCTGCCGGCGGCGACAACGGAGTCTGCGCCTTTGGAGCACCGGCGCAGGGCACCTTCGGCACGTCGAAGAACGGTTCCGTACGCGGACCGGGATACCACGATGTCGATATGTCCATCATGAAGGATTTCCGTCTCTTCCGGGAGCATTTCCTCGGCTTCCAGTTTGACGCCTTCAATGTCTTCAACATCGTCAGCTACGGCAATCCGGATACGGGCATTAACAACGCCACGTTCGGACAAATTGTGCAGCAGAACCAGATCCGTTCCACAGAACGGCACCTGCAGTTCTCGGCGCGGTACACTTTCTAAAAGGCGGCTGATTGCTCATGGTCGTCGTTTCCCCAAAAACTTTCCGGCTGGCCCTTGCGTACCTCCAACGCAAGGGTTGGCCTAAGGAATCGATACAGGATCATGCTGCTTGAAGTTTGTGTGGACTCGGTAGAATCCGCGATTGCGGCCCAGGCGGGCGGGGCGGATCGCATTGAACTTTGCTCGGCGCTGCGCGAGGGCGGAATCACTCCCAGCGCCGGCCTTATCCGCTCGGTACGCGCGGCTGTTTCAATCGGCGTTCACGTTATGATTCGGCCTCGCGGCGGCGACTTCTGTTACACGCCAAGCGAAGTGAAGGTCATGCTTGAGGATGTGAAGGAAGCGCAGGCTCTCGGCGTAGATGGCGTGGTTCTCGGCGCGCTTACTCCGGATGGCGATGTGGATATGGAGATTTCCTCTGAGCTGATTGCCGCGGCGCGTCCGCTCAAGATCACCTTTCACCGCGCCTTTGATGTCACGCGCGATTTGAATCGTGCTCTTGAAGATGTGATTGCGGCAGGAGCGGAGATTCTGCTCACTTCCGGCGGAGAGCATGACATTGTGCGCGGAACGGCAAGCATTGCCGAGCTGATGAAAGCCGCACGCGGCAGGATTGCCATCATGGCCGGCGGCGGAGTGCGGCGCAACAACGTGCATGACTTTGTGCATGCTACGGGCGTGGAAGAGGTGCACACATCGCTGGGTGCGCGCACGCCGGGCGCGTCAAAGTATTGGAATCCGCGCGTGGTGCTTGGCGCTCATGCAGAAGACCATGTTCGCTACGTGGTCCGTGAGGCGGATGTGCGCGCGCTGCGGCAGACTCTGAATGGCATTGCGGCGGAGCAGTCCGTGGTACGGCACTGATTTCTGATTTTCAAGATGAACGTATGTCCTCAAAGACAGACAAACGCGCGAAGGATATTCTCCGGCTGCTGCTGAAGCAGGGCAAGACCTCGGTAGAGGACCTGACCGCCACGCTTGCCGCGTCTCCGGCAAGCATTCGGCGCGACCTGGCGCGGCTAGAAGAACGCGGCCTGGTGCATCGCACGCACGGCGGCGCCATGCTCACAGGCGGCGCTGTGTATGAACCGTTCCGTTTCGATGCGTCCTTCCATGTGCGCGAAGATCGCTTTGCCGCGGAGAAGCAGCGCATTGCCCATGCAGCCGCTGCGCTGGTCAAAGACAACGAAACCATCGGCCTTTCCGCCGGCACTACGACAACGCTGGTGGCTCGCCAGCTGGTGCATCGGCGCGAGATTCACATCCTCACCAACGCAGTAAATATCGGCATGGAGCTAAGCTCAAGCTCGCGCCTGCGCACCACCATCACAGGCGGGGCAATGCTGTGGGTCGGAGCGTTCTCGCTGGTCGGTCCTGCGGCCATTGAGACCATCCGCATGTTTGTTGTGGATCGTCTCTTTCTGAGCGTGACCGGTGTCGATCCCGAACGCGGAGCCACCATGATTGAGCCGGAAGAGGCAGCAGTCTTTCGTGCCATGGCACGGCAGGCGCATCAGGTGGTCGTCGTGGCCGATTCCAGCAAGATTGGCTCCGTCAGTCCCGCGGTCATCTGCACTCCCGGTGAGATCGCCATGTTGATCACCGATGACGGCATCTCCGATGAAGCAACAGCCGCATTCAAGGCGCGCGGAATCAAAGTCCTCGCCGTTTAATTGCTGCCCCAGTTGAAAATCTGAAACTCGCGAATGTGCGCTTCTGACGTGCTGGAGAGGATGTTCAGCCGCACGCGCCGCGCAGTCACAGCAGGAAAGGCGTCGATCTTCTTGTGACCAATCGCCTCGCCCTGTGCAACGGGCTTCCACTTGTGCTCCGTCTCGCTCCACACTTCAATCGCATACTTCTGCACATGCTGGCCGTCATTCAGCCACTCCATCGTCAAAGCGTGGTCAAAGGTCTGCAGCTTCTCGAAGTTCACTTCCAGCATGGCATGATGTGACCCTGCAGGCGCGGACCAGAATGTGTCAGGATCGTTGTCCAGCGCAGCCGCCATCTCCGGCGTGGTCTCCGTATGATGCGTGGCAAGATTGTTTTCCGCGCGCTTGCGCAGAGCCGCGCCGAACTCCTCCAGCCGCTTCACATCGGAGTCAGGCAGCAGGCCGCGATTGTCCGGCGCAAGCCCCAGCATGAGCTGCGCTCCGCGGCCCGAGGTCTTGTCGTACATATCCAAAAGCTCAGGCAGCGACTTGAGCGAAGCCTCGTCATTCGGATGCCAGAACCAGTGCAGCTTGCGCAGCGGCGTATCGGCTTCCACAGGCCGCCAGCGCCGATAGCCATGCCTGTCAATGACGTTCCAGTTCTCGTAATCCACGCTGCCGGCCTCGGTGCCCACCCACCGCGCATCGCCATATTCAAAGAGCGCCGTATCGGCAAAGACCACAGTATTCGGCTGATACGTCCGCAGCGTCTCAATCATCTTCGGAAAGTTGTACACATGCCCGCCGCTGCCCGCGCCATCCAGCCAGAACTCGACGAGATCTCCATAGTTCGTGGCCAGCTCTTCCAGTTCCGCGTTGTAATACTTGTCGTACTCCGCAGAATCCTTGTACTTGGGCTCATGCCGGTCCCACGGCGAAAGATACACGCCAAACTTCAGCCCATATTTGCGCGCGGCACGCGCCACATCGCCCACCACATCGCCTTTGCCGTCGCGCCAGGGGCTGCTCTTGATGCTGTAGTTCGTTTGCGCGGTAGGCCACAGGCAAAAGCCATCATGATGCTTCGCCACCAGCACCACATACTTCGCGCCGGAGTCACGAATCGCCTTCATCCACTGCTCAGGATCAAACTGCGTGGGATTGAACGTCGCAGGCGTCGCCGTGCCATCGCCCCACTCGCGATCCAGAAAAGTATTCGTGGAGAAATGAAGGATCACGCCGAACTCAAGATCCTGCCACGCTGTCTGATACGGCGCAGGCTTCACCTCGCCGGCCTCCTGGCCGCAAACGGATCCAACACTCATCGCAGCCAGCAGAGCCGCCGAGCAGGCCATCCAAAACTTCGCATTGCGTCTCATCGCATCCTCACAGTTTCATCCACACCGCGCGCGCCACAGCGCACCCAGCACCGGATCGGCAGGCTGATCCACAAAACGAACCGCCGGATAGCTCTCGCGCAGAGCCTCCTGCATCGCAACCCGCTCTGCTTCCACATGCGTAAGGATGCTGCCTGCAATCGCAACCTCCGGCGCTTCCGGTTCACCGGATTCCACGTTACGCATCCGCTCGATCAGCAGCCCTGCAAGATACGCAAGATCACGCCCGCCCTGCGCCAGAATCTCCTGCGCCACCGCATCGCCAGCAGCAGCGCACCGCACCACCTCCGGCGCAAACTTGGACGCATAGCGCACAGGATGCTGCGCATTCGCAAACTCGATCAGCGCATCCACCGTCGGCAGATCGAAGAGCTTCCGCGCACATTCCAGCAGCAGCGTAGGCCGCTCCGCATCGCGAGCCAGAAAGCCGCGCCGCAGTCCTTCCAGGCCGATGAAGTGCCCGGAGCCCTGATCCGCAAGATTCGGTCCCCACCCGCCCGCGGTCATAATCTCGCCATTGGCAGCACGCGCCGCAACATTCGATCCGGTACCGGCAAGCACCAGCACACCGCGTCCACCATGAAAGACCGAGTCCAGCGCGATCTCCACATCGCCCACAACAATCAGCTCACCGCCGACACGCCGCGAAAACTCCTCGCGCAGCCAGTCCGTGACAAGCGGAACCGTGTTGCCCGATGTGCCAATGCAGGTACGCGTCACCTCAGACATTGCAACGCCCGTAGCTGCTTCCAGCTCCGCAAGCGCGCCCGCAAGACTCTCCGCAGCCACAGCCGCATCCGCATTCACGCGTCGAATGGTTCCGCTGAAAGTACGCTTCAGCTCGCCGCTTTCATCCGCGAGCAAAAATTCAGCCTTCGTTCCACCTGAATCCACCGCAAGAAAATACGACATCCTTACTCCACTCCCATCAATCCTGCGGGCTTAATGTACATCCGGAAGAAGGTTCCATATCTCCGGGTCTTCGGTTCCCAGCACCCATGAGCAGAAGCCCTGAAGACCGCGCTCCTTCACAAGATTGTAGCGATCCTGAAAGGTGCGCTTATCGGTATAAAAGATCCACTCGCGCATCTGGTCGCGATAAAAATACAAAAACGCATTGTGGTCGTCCGCATCCCACTGCAGCTTGCCGTTGTAATCCGTAGCCAGCCGCAGCGTTTCCGGCGTACTGATGTAATCGCCCGTCACATTGGGATGCTCCGTGCCATCTTTATCCACCGTGGGCGCCTTGGTGTACCAGTGATAGCCGTATAGCGGAATCCCAAGCGAGAGCTTCTCTTTTGGTACAACTTTGAGCGCGTAGTCAAGATTCTCCACCGTCCATCCCCAGCCCGCAACCGGGCCCGGCATGGTCCAGCGCGTGTTCTGGTCGTAGGTCATCAGGCACAGCAGGTCCACAGATTTCGCCAGCGCCGCAAGATCATACGCGCCGCGCCAGTCCGTAAAAATCCACTTTGAAAATCCGCCCTGCCCCGGATAACCCGGCGCATTCGGCACCGTAGCAATGGAGAGCTGCAGCCCCGCCGCATGAAGCTGTTGCGCGGTGGTCGCTGTGACCGCACTCAACCTGTCGCGATCCAGATAATCCACATTCTCGAGATCAAACTGAAAGCCAACGTAGCCATGCAGCTTCGCCTCGCGCAGCATCGCATCATTCATGTGCGCCTGCGCCTCCGCATTCATCGCCAGGTTGTGAAACTGCTTCTTGTTAAAGAGCGCAAGAATTGGCATCACAGGAACGCCCCTGGCCTTAGCCGCAGCCAGCACCGTCACATTCGGGCCGCCCGTCACAAGGCCGTTCTCATCCACCTGGTACCACGTGGGAACAAGCAGGTCGATCTTCGCCGAGTGCTCCAGAAACGAGCGAATGCCATCCGGGCTATCCGTCAAATAAAACAGCGCCGCAGGCTTGGCATTCGCCACGCCGCAGAGCAACAACAAGGCCACAAGTAAAGTGAGCCGCCGCATCTTTCACCGCCTCATGAAGAGAGCTACTAAGGCAGCATATCGCGCTGAGGCAGCCTGAAACGAGTTGAGTTTCATAGTGCTTTACGCAAAGCCGACTTGATAAACAGCGTGCGGCAGCAGAAAGCATCGCACAGTTCTGTCGTCAACCTTTTCCATCGCAACATTTCTCTCGTGCATAATGTGATCAATCCGCTGTCTAACCGGCGCGCGCAGTGTGAATTGTCCTCCCTTATCCGCCCGCAGCGTTGCGCTCACAGCACGGCCGCTCTGCCATTCAAGATCCACCTCAAGCGCACCACGCGCACGCAGCCCCTTCACTTCACCCTGCGTCCACGCCGCCGGCAGCGCAGGCAAAAACTCAATCAAGCCGGCATGACTCTGCAACAGCATTTCGGCAATGGCAGCCGTAGCGCCAAAGTTGCCGTCAATCTGAAACACGGATTTCCCCTTGCCGTACGGATGCGTATCCAGCAGCGCAGCATTGGTGCTGTGCTTCATCAGCATCGCCAGCGACTCCCACGCCTTATCCCCATCCTTCAACCGAGCCCAGAAAGCAATGGCCCACGCGCGGCTCCAGCCCGTGTAAGCGCCGCCATGCGCAAGCCGCCGCTCCAGTGAAACACGCGCCGCACGCGCAAACTCCGCATTGAGGTCCGGCGTAATCTCCGCGCCGGGATACAGCGGATACATATGCGACATATGCCGCTGCCCTGGCTCGCTCTCCTCAAAATCCACGCTCCACTCCTGCAGTTGCCCGTAGCGGCCCACTTTGTAAGGCAGCAGCCGCGCGCGAGCCGCATCGAGCTTTGCAGCAAACTCCGCATCCACACCCAGCTCTTTTGCCGCAGCAATGCAGTTGGTGAACAGCTCGCGAATCAGCGCCATATCCATCGTGCATCCCGCGCTCACATTCGCAGCTTTGCCGTCCGGAGCAAGGAACGTGTTCTCTGTCGAAAGCGATGGGCACGTTGTCAGATGCCCATGACCATCCTCAATCAACCACGCAAGACAAAACTCCGCAGCAGGCTTCATCAATGGATAAGCACGCGCGCGCAGAAATTCACGATCCCGCGTGAACAGGTAGTGCTCATACAAATGCGCGCACAGCCACGGCCCGCTCATCTGCCAGTTGGCCCACGTAGGCTGGCCCGCGCCCATGCCCACGGGGTTAGCCGCACGCCAGATATCAATGTTGTGGTGTGAAACCCATCCCGGAAGCCCGTAGGTTTCCTGCGCAGCGCGGCGGCCTGTCTGGCTCAAGCCCTGCACCAGATCAAACAGCGGCTCCGCGCAATCACTCAGGTTGCAGCTCTCCGCGGGCCAGTAGTTCATTTCCACGTTGATGTTGGAAGTCCAGTTGCAACTCCACGGCGCGGGCACTTGAAAATTCCAGATGCCCTGCAGGTTCGCCGGCTGCGAACCGGGCCGCGAACTTGCAATAAGCAGATACCGGCCATATTGAAAGTAGAGCGCAAGCAGGGATGGATCAGGCGCATCCGCAAAGGCCTTAAGCCGTTCGTCCGTTGGCAATGCCGCTGCCGCAGTGCCCGCGCCAAGGTCCAGTGCAACGCGATGAAAGAGCTTTCGATAATCAACCTGATGCCGCTCCAGCATCGCTGCATAGCTGTTCTTGAACGCTGCATCCAGATGTTGAACAGCATTTCGCTTCACTGTTTCCAGCGGTAAATCAGGATTTTGATCGAAGCCGCGAAAGCCTGTTGCCGCAGTCAGCATCACGGTGAGAGTGGTCGCGCTCTCCACTCGCAGCCGGCCATCCATTGCATGAACTCTGCCGTCCTCCACGCGCGTATGCACCGCCACGGCAAAGTACATTCCTTCGCCCACGGCATCGGAGAACAGTGGCCCCTTGTCGGTATCCGGATGCCCCGCGCCCGGCACATGACTCGCCGCCTTTCCTTCGAGCAGCAGGCGGCCTTCCTCGGCACCTTGCGCAGATTCCGTCACCTTCCGCATCAGCGCGCCATCCATCCACAGCGCTGCATGGAGCGCCTTCGCGCGGCTCGACGTCACGCGCAGCACAATCGCCTGGTCAGGAGCAGACGCAAAGACCGTGCGCTCAAACTGCACACCCCCCACGCTGTAACTCGTGCGCGCTACTCCTGCATCGAGATCCAGCTCGCGACGATAATTGCTCACCGCTCCATCGTGCGTGCAATCCAGATGCAGCACTCCCGCCGGCTGATAGGCTTCCGCAAACAGTCCTTGAATCTCGTGGCACAGCTTGTCGGCCAGATGATAGTCCTGCTCTTCCAGCACAGCCTTGCGAATCCCCGCGAGCGCATCCTTTGCATCCCGCTTGTTTCCATCAACCGGGCGTCCGGACCACAAGGTATCTTCATTAAGCGCAAGAGTCTCCTTTGCAGCGTCGGTCTCGAATGATCCATCCGGGCAATCGGACATCGTGCCTTTGGCTGGCTCTGCGTTGACCGCGCCGCCGCCAAATACCATCGCTCCCAGCCGGCCATTGCCAATCGGCAGCGCCTCAACCCATTGCGTGGCAGGCTGCTTGTACCAGAGCTTGAGCGGCACACCCTGCGTCAGCGGCGCTTCCGCAGCATGGATGCCTTTGCTGAGTGCCAGCGCTCCCGCAGCAGCAGGAGCAGAAACCAGAAACCGGCGGCGCGATATTGGATTCATCATTCCAAACTTTCTCTAGACTGCGTTATGGATTGCTCAATTTTCCCGTAGCCAAAAACTCCCGCACCCGTCGCGAGACCTCCGCAGCATCGCAGGTCATGATCAAGTGCGCGCAGCTTCCATGCGAAATATAGGTCGGAGCACCCAGCGCCGCAGCCCACTCCAGCGCCGGCGCGGGATTCACCAGGTGATCCTCCGCAGACACAATCACCAGAAAATGCGCAGTCGTTGCATGTGCCGCATCCGCCAGGGTGCGCTTGCCAATCACATCATGCCCCACCACCGCCTTCAACTGCGCCACACGATCATTGGCATCAAATGGCTGCTGCGCTTCTGTGGCCTGCACAAATTCCTCAAAGTGCTCGCGTGTCGTGTGCGCATTGCGATACTCCGGCGTAGTCACCGTCAGCGCACCAAAGAGATTCGCCAGCTTCAACGCCGGTTGCTTCGTATAGCGGCCACCCTGAAAATCCGGATCGGAATCAATCGTGCCCAGCATGATCTCCTTCACATGCAGGTCATAAACGGTAAGCCGCGGCGTGCCCAGGATCGGCACCGCAAGATCGAAAAATCCCGGATACGCCACAGCCCACGCAAAGGTCTGCTCACCACCCATCGATAACCCGACAACCGCATGCAGATGCTTCAACCCCAGCGTCTCCGTCATCACGCGATACTCAGCGTTGACAATGTCACGCATGGTAATCGCAGGAAAATCCACGCCATGCTGTGCGTCGCTGTTCGACGGAGAAGACGAAACACCATTCGCAAGCGCATCTATCGCGATGCCGAAATACTTTCCCGTATCGACAAGATGACTCGGCGAACTTCCATCGCCCAAAAGCGAAACCAGATCGCCGCTCTTGCCATAAAGCCACGTCGGCATCAGCACAGCGTTGTCGCGCGCGGCATTCAGACGCCCGAATGTCCGGTAGCCTACGCGGCAATGCTCAATCGCTTTTCCGCTCTCCAGCGTGCAGCGGCCAAGATCGGCAAATTGCTGCGCGCCTTCCTGCTGCGCGGGAACAGTTGCAACGTGCAGGGCTGAGCACACAAGCAGCGCAGCCAGGGTGGATTTCAAGTGAGTCCGGATTCTGATCATGTAAGGTGAACTCTATCGATTCCTAATAAAGATACAAGCCGCAAACGACCCTGCGGTTACAATTTTGACAGCCTGCAACGCAGATCCGGTCTCTCGTAAAATTCCAGATTCTACTTCGCCTGAATGGCAGAGGCTCGCAGTCGTGTGAACGGCATGGTGGCGCATTTTGATTAAGTTGGGTGTTGGATGGTTGAGTTAATTGCGCTGTATCTGGCGGGGCTGAGTTTCTTTTTCACCGGCATTGCGGGCATTTCAGAAAACCTGCGGCAGTTAAGCGGGCAGCGTTTCAGAAATCTGCTCACGCGCACCACCAGCGGGCAACTGCGCGCGGGGCTGCTCGGCATCGTCGCGGGAACCATAACTCAGAGCACTTCTGTTGTTGCCTTCATTCTCTCGGGAATGGTCTCAAGCGGCCTGCTTCCGCTCAGTCGCGCGCTCATCGTGCTGTCCTGGGCCAACATCGGCACAGCCGCGCTGGTGCTCATTGCCGCGGTCGACCTGCATCTTCCCATCCTGATGCTCATCGGCATCTGCGGCGTCATACTGGCATTCAAGCTCTTTGGCAAATGGAAGCCCGGAATTGCCGGACTGCTCTCCATCGGGCTTGTCTTCTTCGGCCTCGACATGATGAAGCAGGCCTTCCGTCCGCTTGCCGGATCGCATGAGCTGGCCGTTGCGGCCCGCTTCTTCGATCGCTGGCCCGATGCTGCGTTTGTCGTCGGCCTTCTCATGCGCAGCCTCATTCACTCTTCTGCGGGCTGCGCTGCCATCATCATCACCGTCGAGAAGGTCGGGCTGCAGACGGAGTTCCCGGCGCTGATGGGCATTGCAGGACTCGGCCTTGGCGCAGCCATTGCCATGTTTTTTCTCACCAGTACCCTGCGAGGCATTCCCCGCCAGATTGCCTGGTATCAGATTTTTTCCAGCGCCATCGCCGCCCTGTTACTGGGCGTCGTGCTGCTCATCGAGCGCGAATCGAGCCTCCCGCTGCTGCAGGCAGCCTTCGTCAAGCTCTCACCCACCTTGCCCGGGCAAATCGCGCTCATGTTTCTCACGCTCAATCTCACCATCGCCGCCGTAGGCATCGCAGGCGTGAGATGGGCGCCGGCATGGCTCGCAAAAATCTCCCCGGCCACACCGGAGCAGAGCCTCTCGCAGCCCATGTATCTGCAGCCTGAAGCGCTGCGCTCACCGGAAGTAACACCGGAACTGGTAGCACTCGAGCAGATGCGCATCATGCTGGTGCTCCGGCGCTACCTCGATGTGGTGCGCGGCCGCGAACGCGTCGCGCTGGCCACCCTGCATGGAGCCGCAACCGCGCTGGAAGGCGAGATCGCTGGCTTTCTCGCCGCACTGGTCAAGGAGCCCATCGCAACCGATCTTGCAGCACGTGTCATTTCCTTCCGGCACAAAGAGGAAACCCTCAGAGCCCTGGATGAAAATGTCTTTCTCTTTGCCGAAACACTGCAACACTCCGGCGAGAACGAGCTGGCCATGATGCTGCTCGAAGCCCTCGACACCATTCTTCTCGTGGCCAACGACGCGCTCACAACGCGCAACTCCGAGCGCATCGATTTACTCATCCACGTCACAGACGATCGCGGCGGCATGATGGAAGAGATGCGCAACCAGGTCTATGCCGACTACGCCGAAAAGACAAAAGAGATTGCCACGCTGCACTATGCCACGCGTCTCTTTGAGCGCAATATATGGCTGCTGCGCCAGCTGGCCTTATGGCTTCGCGAAGACACACGCGAGGCCGTCTGACCGTACGCAGCTAAGGACGAAAATCGAGCACCGGCTTCTCTGAAAACTTCAGCGTGGGATTTCCCTTGCCTTCGAGTTCAAAGATCACAACGCTGTTTCGTCCGCGCTTCAAAAACGGCTCTGGCAGGTACAGCGCGCCCTGCGGCCCAATCTTCCAGAACCGCCCCAGCGGCCTTCCATTCACCCACACCATGCCCTTGCCCAGCGCACGCGTATCGATAAACGTATCCGCAGGCTGATCTACGTTGAAGCTGGCCTCATAAAAGCACGCGCCCTCGCACGCCTTCTGCGCATACGCCAGCTTGTCTGTCTCTTGCATCGGCAAGGAATAGATTGACCAGTGCCCCAGCGGCTTGCCGCTCAGTGTCACGGAATGCGTAATGCCGGTCCACTCCAAAGGAAACTGGTGTCCAAAGTTCACGCGCCCCGTATTCTCCACAAGAATATCCAGCCGTGCATGATCGTGCGGAACAGTCAGCGCAAGCGAGTCCTGCGCCAGCCGCCGATCCACTGTGCCCGCCAGCTTGCCATCGAGATACACCTGCGCATACTGGTGCATTGCATCCAGCTTCAGCTCTCCACTCTGCGCCGCGTCCACAGTTGTGCGATACACAATGTATCCATAGCTCTGCCCCAGCGCTTCCATCGGCTTCACATCGCTTGATTCCATCGGCTTCGGCAAGCTTGCAAACAATGCAGCCGAGCGAGCGAACTCAACCGGCGCATACGCCTTCGCCTCCATCGCAGCAGGCGGCGCAACAGGCTGCACACCCGTAGCCTTCGCAATCACATCGCGAAAGAGAAAATACTTCGGCGTCAGCTCGCCACTCTCGCTCACAGGCGCATCGTAGTCATAACTCGTCACCGTCGGCTGATACTTCTTGCCCTCCACATTCGCGCCATTCATCCAGCCAAAACTCGTGCCGCCGTGAAACATATACAGGTTCACGCTGAAGCCCTGCTCCAGCATCCACTTCAGCTCATCGGCCTCCGTCTTCCCGCTCGCCGTGTGGTGCTTCTCGCCCCAGTGATCGAACCATCCAGCCCAATACTCACCGCACATGCGCGGCCCCGTCGGCCTGAACTTCGCAAGCTTGGCAAACTCTTCCTTCGCGCTGCCCGTGCCAAAGTTAATCACCGCAGGCAGCTCCGGCAGCGTGCCGCCCGGCAGCTCATCTGCGCCGTCCGCCGTATACAGCATCGACTTCGTAAATCCGGCATCCATCAGCGCATGATGAATCTGCTCCATGTATGCGTGGTCCGCGCCAAAGCTGCCGTACTCGTTCTCCACCTGCGTGGCAATAATTGGTCCGCCATTACCGCTCTGCAGCGGCGCAAGCTCCTGGCCCAGCCGATGCAGCCAGCGCGTCGCCGCCTCCATAAACGCCGGATCAGAGGTGCGCACCTTGATATTCGGATTCTTCAACAGCCACGCCGGATAGCCGCCAAACTCCCACTCCGCGCAAACATATGGCCCGGGCCGCAGAATCACATACAGCCCTTCCTCCTGCGCCTCGCGAATAAACTCCGCCACATCGTTCTGCCCGCTGAAGTCATAGCGGCCCGGCTCCGGCTCATGCTCATTCCAAAAGACGTAAGTCTCCACCGTATTGAGCCCCATCGCCTTGGCCTTCTTCAGCCGGTCGCGCCAGTACGCACGCGGCACGCGCGGGTAATGAATCGCACCGGAGATGATCTGGAACCGCTTGCCATCCAGCTCAAAGTGATCGCCAACCGCACGCAGAATATGATCTGCCGCAGCCGGCTGTCCCTGCATTGCGCCCACCGCTGCGGCAAACACAAAAACCGCAACAACCATGCGAATCGCTTTCATCATTGCGGCAACGCCTCCAGTGTCAGCACCTGAAATGGTTCGAGATGAAACGTATGCGGCTCACCCGCATGCAACTCTATCGCAGGCAGGGCAGCATCCGCACTCCACGGGCTATGCGCTTGATAGTTGCGAGCCGCACCCGCAGGCAACTCAAAGACCCGCTCCACATCCAGCGTAATCTCCTGCGCCTTATCACTCGGATTTCTCAACGTCAAAATCCCCTTCTGCGCAGACCACGAAGCCCATCCATATACCTGCAGCCAGCGCGGGTCGCCGCCCACCCAGTGCGTATCCTTCAGCGTTGCTGCATTGGCCCGTGACCATTTCGCACTCTCCGCCAGCACATCCCAGTTCGCATCGCTCAGCAGCTTCGGCGTGATGTACAGCTCCTGCAGGTCCGTGCCCGAGCCAAAGTAGCTGCGCACCTCATTCGCAAAATCATTTCCCGGGTCCGTCGAAAGATGCGGCGCCTTCTGCGCATACACAATTCCATGCAGCATCAGCGAGTTCAGCGGATACAGCGGCCCGCGCTTCACCACCTCGTCATACACATCCGCATCGCGATAGGTGATCCACCGTTCCCGCCACGTGCCCACGCCTTCATGCTCCGTATCGTCGCCGCCACGCCAGATCGAATCGGCATACATCAGCCAGAAGGGCGAGGGATACGTGCCCGTTGTCAGATTGATAAAGAGGTCCGGCTTCAGTTGCCGCAGGTCGCCAATCAGATGAATCGCAGCGTCAAAGTCGCTTGAAAACTGGCTTCCCGCAATCACGCGATCCGCATTGCCTGTCCCATCCAGCTTGAACTGGTTCACTCCGTATTTCGTCACCAGCTCCGTCACCGCTTCATGGAAGCGCGCATAGTACTTTGGTCCTGACAGCGCCAGCAATCCACCGGCCAGCTCGTAGCCATCCCGCTTCGCCGTCGCCACGCGCTCGTCCTTGGGCTTGCCGTAGCCGCCCCACGGCGAAAGCCATATCCCCGGCGCGGTGCCATACTCAGCCGCAGCCTCTTTCAGCGGAGTAAATCCATCCTTGAAGTCCGCGCGAATCCGCCACAGATTGTTGTGATCGTCCCACCCGTCATCAAAGAGATACGAGTCCAGCGTGACGCCGCGTTTCTTGTTCAGCGCGTCGCCAATTTCGTGAATCCGCGTCAGCGCATCCTGCTGCGAGTACGGCGAAAAGAAGCCAATGTCGAACCAGCTGTTGTAGTGCAGAAATGTGCGATAGGGATGCGCTCTCTCGCGTTCTATATAGGTAAGAAAATCGCGCCGGAGCTGCCCTTTGCGCGCAATTCCGATCACCGCCGAGTACGTAGCGGACTGATGCGCGCCCAGCGGCACCGCAATCGAGAGCGCGCTGACTCCGCGCTCGCCCACCACGCTCGATTCACTCAGCGGATGCTCAAAGCCGAGAAAGAAATCCACCTTGTCGCCGCGCGCCACCAGCGGCGAACCATTCACTGTTCCCGCAACTTCCATTCCCGGCGCATGCGCGTCAATCAGCCGCACACCGGAAATGTTCACCGGCTTGTCGCCCGCCGTAATCGTCAGGGACTCGCGCACATAATTCGATCCCTCCCGCGCAATCACTGCCCACACAGCCTGAAATTCTCCCTGCGGATCAGCAAGCTCGTACCGCACTGCAACGCCAGGCAGACGGTCGGAGAGTCGCGATGAGCCCGCTTTCTGCTGGAATTGCTCCACACTCGGCTTACCTTTCGCCGTCAGATCCGTCGCCCGCAGCACACCACGGCCTTGGATAGAGACCGCAAACGGGTCTTCGAGTGTGATCGCACTCTCGTCTTCGCGCACCTTCAGCCCGGCAGGTCCATGGCCCTGGCTTCGCCACTCCACAACCATCCCGCCACTCCGGATGCTGCCGCCATCCGCACCCAGCTTGGCTGTTTGAGCCACCGCACACGCGCCGGCTGTCACAGCAATCGAACAAAACAGGTGCGCGAAAGCTCGCAAAGATAAACCGCTCACAGACACTCCTTGTCGCAATACCTTCCTGGTTGTCAGCGCAAAAATCAGCAAAAAAACCGGCTCCCATTCGCGCCAGGGAATCAGCATCATTCTAGTGAAAACCCTCGTATCGTTTCGAAATGAGGATTGTTGGTTCGCTCAGTCTTGCATCATGAAATCAAACGATTAAATTATTGCCCCTGTAATACAGGTAAAGGTAATATGGCTTTCCGCGGCCCCTTGACACCAATTTTGGACGGCTAAAATGCCGGACGGAAAAGGTGTCGATAGTCATTCCACCAGCTTTAGCTCCGAAAAAGCGATGTCTCTAACAGATCTCTAAACCGTAGTAAAAGGGAGCAATATGAAGACCACTGCTTGCATCTCAGGAAGAACTCTTCCCCGGGTTGCATCATTGTTTGTTGCCAGTGCACTGACCATACTGCCTTGTATGGCTCAGCAGAATCGCGTACCCGCGCGCGTCACATCCGACGTGAATGACGGGGCACGCGTAGCGCTTCACGGCTCCGTTACCGGAGCGGTACAGCCAAAGTTCGACGTCGGCGTAGCAGAGGCTCAGCTGCCGCTGACGCATGTGCGTCTCCTGCTGCAGCGCTCAACATCGCAGGAAGCCGCTCTCGAAAAATACATGGCTCAGGAGCTCGATCCGCACTCGCCGAACTATCACAAGTGGCTCACACCTGCTCAGTTCGGCAAGCTCTACGGCCCCGCGGACTCTGACGTTGCAGCCGTCACCGGCTGGCTCCAGTCTCACGGGCTCACCGTAAATATGGTTCCCAAGAGCCGCCTTTTCGTCGATTTCTCAGGCTCAGCCGGGCAAATCGAGCAGGCATTCGGCGTCTCCATTCACAACTTCAGCGTCAATGGCAAAAGCTACCACGCTGCCGTGAGTGAGCCCCGGATTCCCGCCGCCCTCAAGCCCGTCGTCGCCGGCATCTACGGCTTCAACACCCAGATGCTCAAGCACATGGTCATTCAGGCCGGCTCGGGCACCATGGATCCCAAGACGCACAAGGTCACGCGTGTAAGCGGCCAGACCACCGGCACCTCGAAGGCGAAACCTCAGTACACCTTCCCTGAGGGCGACGGCTACTTCCTGGGAATCAGCCCGGCAGATGCCGCAACGATCTACGACACGCCGAACGCCTACAACAGCAATTTCGACTCAAAATCCGGCACTCCCTATGACGGCACCGGCATCAACATCGGCGTCGGCGGCACCGCGCTGGTCAACACCGCGCCGCTCGCCAACTACCGTCAGAACTTCATCGGCGACTCCAAGCTGCCCACGGTTGTGAACCTCTGGGACGCGCCGCTCAGCAATGACGGCGAAGCCGATCTCGACCTCGAGCTGGCCGGCGGTCTCGCTCCGGGCGCAAACATCTATTACTACCCCAGCTCCGATCTCTTCTCCGGCGTAGTCCAGGCGGCGGAAGACAATATCGTCGATATCTTCAGCCTTAGCTATGGCGGCTGCGAGTACTTCGATGGCGATGCCGCAAACCTCTTCTACTCCCAGCTCTGGCAGCAGTTTGCCGCGCAGGGCATCACGGTCAACACCGCCGGCGGCGATAGCGGTTCTGCCGGTTGCGACTACTACAACGGCGCCGAACCGGCAGCATCGTACGGCCTGGCTGTCAGCGGCCTCGCCTCCACGCCCTACAACGTTGCCGTAGGCGGCACGGATACATGGGGTCTCGTCTCCGACTTCACCACCTACGTCTCCACCAAGAACAACACCTGGTATGGCTCGGCTCTCGGCTACATCCCTGAGTCCACCATGAACGGCTCCTCCGCGGTCAACGGCGATCTCGCCGACAACACACCCTTCGATCTGGCAGTCGGCAGCGGCGGCGGTCCCAGCAGCTGCGTCACTTCCACCACGGACAGTGACAACAACGTCACCTGCACCGGCGGCTGGCCCAAGCCCTCATGGCAAACCGGCACGGGCGTGCCCGCGGATAAAGTTCGCGATATTCCCGACATCTCGCTGCTCATGAGCTCGGGCTACTACAACTCGGCATGGCTTACCTGCAACGATACCTACGATTGCACCGACTACATCGGTCTCGTCGGCGGTACCTCGGCCTCCACTCCAGCCTTCGCCGGCATTGAAGCTCTCATCGCCCAGAAGGCAGGCGGACGCCTCGGTCAGATCGCTCCCGAGCTCTACACGCTCGCCGCCGGTTCCTCGGCCAGCAAAATCTTCCATGACGTCACCACCGGCAACAACTCCATGGCCTGCGTAGCCGACTCACCGGATTGCGTAGCCAACACCGCCGGCTACAACTTTCTCACCGGCTGGAACAGCAGCGTAGGCTACGACGTCACCACGGGCCTCGGCTCAGTGGATGCCACGCAGCTCATCTCCGCCTGGGCAGCCTTCCCGGCCAACACCCCAACCGTGACGGTCATGCCGCTCGAAGCCAACATCGTGGCCGGCCAGACCGCGGTCATCAATGTGACGGTTGCCCAGGCATCCGGCACAACGGTGCCCACCGGAACCGTGACCCTCACCATTCCCTACTCGGCCTTCATCACCACCAGCTACACATCGGCGGCCGTGGCAGTCAACAGCGTAGGCGTCGCCACCTTTACCATTCCAGCCAGCATTCTGGGCACCGGCATCACCAGCAACACCACGGAGCCCTTCACTCTCATTGCCAACTACAGCGGCGACACCAACTTCGCCCCTGCCAGCGGAACCGGCACGCTGAACGTCTACGCGTCGCTTCCCGCCACCACCACAACCGTGACCACATCGACGAACAACATCGGTGACCTTACGCCCTTTACAGTCACGGCAATGGTCGCGCCTGCCACGGCAACCGGTACGGTCAGCTTCAACGCCACCTCCGGTTCCACCACCGTCGCACTCGGTTCGGCCAAGCTCACCGGCGGTACGGCAAGCGTAAATGTGGCTTCGCTGCCTGTCGGCGCCTGGTCCATCACCGCCTACTACAGCGGCGATGCCAACAATGCAGCCAGCGCTTCCACTCCCACTGTCCTGACCGTATTGACAGGTCAGTTCACCATCACCGTCTCGCCCACATCGGCCACCGTCAGTCAGGGTGACGCCACTGCGGCGCAGATCACCGTCACGCCAACCCTCGACTACAGAGGCTACGTAGGCTGGTCCATCTCGAGCGATGACAAATCCGGCACGCTCACTCTCTACGGCAGCTTCTGCCTCTCACCGCTTCAGGTCACCAGCGGCAGCCCGGTCTCCGGCACGCTGACCATCTACACCGAGTCGACCGTCTGCCCGAACGGAACCCCGATCGTGCAGTCCGTACACTCTGGCGCACAAAAGACAACCAAGCCTTCCACACCCATCCAGCCTGCTGGCCTGGCTGCGGGTCTGGCTGGCCTCCTCCTCGCCGGCTTCATCGGATACCGCTCGCGCAAGCTGCGGCTCCTCGCGGTGATGATCGCCATCGTCTCCTTCGGCTTCGGTCTCTCCGGTTGCTCCTCCTCATCGGCGTCGAACAGAGTTGCCAAGGGCTCCTACAACGTCACACTCACCGGAACCGATACCACTGGCCTCGGCTCCACAGCAGCGGTCAACTTCACCCTCGTGGTCAAGTAAGGCCGTCAGGCAAGGCGCAAGCCACAAACAAAAGGCCGGGAGCGAAAGCTCCCGGCCTTTTCACTTGCATCCACCCGCGTCGCAGCCTCTACGGCTGGTAAATCTCAATCGCCTGCACCACGCGGCTGATCGCTCCATTCGGGCTCGGAGTATCCGGCATCAGCCCCAGCTCGAGAGAACAGAACAGCCCCAGCAGTTGCCCAAAGATCACGTCCACCACAGGCAAATAGAGATCCGGAATCCTCCGCACCCCCGCCGGCGCAAGAAAATGCTCCGCCACTGCACTCGGATCCAGCGTTCCGCCGCTCCCCGCCACCGCCACCCGCGTCCTCACCAGCCGCTTCTCGCCAATCTCGCGCAGCAGGTCCATCTCATACTTCCGCCGCGCTTCGGCTCCCGACAAAAAGCTCACAAACAGCGTTTCTTCATCCAGCGCCGCCATCGGGCCATGCCTCAGCCCCAGCGTGGACTCGGACATCGTCTTTACCTGCCCCGCGGTCAGCTCCAGCAGCTTCAGCGCAGACTCCTGCGCCACGCCGGCCAGCAGGCCGCTGCCCACAAAGCACGCCCGGCGGTAGCCCTCCCCAGAAAGCCTCTCCGCCATCTCCGCCGCAGGCGAAAGAAAATCCCGCCCGGCCGCCAGAATCTGGTCAAAGATCGGCTCATAGTCCGCAGCCGTAAACGTGTGCGCCAGCACCTGCCCGGCCAGCACCATGTTCGTAAAGGAACTGGTCATCGCCAGGCTGCGGTCGTTCGTCGCATCGTCCAGCACAATGCCCAGGCAGTTCGGCTTGCCTTCCACCAGCCCCATCATCCGCCCCGCCGCATTGCATGTAATCACAATGTGATGCGTCTCCGGCAGCTCGGCCAGCGCATACTCCAGCGCCGCCACGCCCTCAGGGCTGTCGCCCGAGCGCGAAAACGAAATCCACAGATACCGCTCGTCCGGTAGAAGATATTCCGGCAGGTCCGTCAGCAGGCTCGTGCTCGCCACCGGAATCACGTGGCACTGCCACTCGGACCGCAGAAGATGGTGCAGGCATTGCCCAATGTAATCTGAGGTGCCCGCGCCGATCAGCAGCACCGTCGGCCTGCCTCCCGAATCGCTCCCCAGCCCCGCACTCTCAAGAAACGCGGCAATCTCTTCCCGCCTCCTTGCCAGCAGGGAAAAGGTGCCAGACCATGTCTCCGGTTGCTGCGCAATCTCTCGCGCAGTGTGCGTGGTTCCACGCCGTTTTTGTTCGTCATCTGGGACAGCGAGCAATGCCAATAAAGGGTTCATCAGGATACCTTTTTTAAAACTCTCTGCGGACTTGGATGCGTACTCCGTCTCGGCTGCCGATATATTACGAATGATTTCTTTTCAATTCAATATGCAACGCAGACATATTTTCTCTTCCGCGCATCGGTTACCACCCACGCAACAAATCGCGCACCGGCATAATCTTCCGTTGGAATTGCATTCATCCGCCGGTTACAATACCCGGTCAGGCATCTAATTGAATTGAGCGTTTTTACAGGCTGGTACCGTGCTGAGCGAAGAGCGACAGAGAGCCATTCTTGAGATCCTCAACCGCGAGGGTCGCGTTCTGGTTGTGGAACTGGCCAAGCGTTTCAAAACGTCACAGGTTACGATTCGCAAGGATCTCGAATCCCTCCACGCTCGCGGCCAGGTCTACCGAACTCACGGCGGCGCACTCACCGCCCGCGGCAACGTCCTCGAAGATCCCAGCCTGCTCGAAAAAGAAAAGCTCCACCGCGAGGAGAAAAACGCCATCGCATCCGAGGCAGTCAAGCTCATCTCGGAAGGCCAGGTCGTCATTCTCGACTCCGGCACCACCACCACCGCCATCGCCCGCGCTCTTCGCAGCTTCCAGAGCCTCACGGTCATCACCAACGCAGTCAACATTGCCGTCGAGCTCTCCGGCACCCAGGTGGAAGTCATCCTCACCGGCGGCAACGTCCGCAAAAACTCCTTCTCGCAGGTAGGCCCGCTGGCGGAAGAAACTCTAAGAAAACTCAGCGCAGACATCTTCTTCCTCGGCGTAGACGGCTTCGATGTAGAGTTCGGCCTCTCCACACCCAACCTCCTTGAGGCCCGCGTCAACCGCGCCATGATGGACGTAGCCCGCCGCACCGTAGCCGTCTGCGACTCCAGCAAATTCGGCAAGCGCAGCCTCTCGCTCCTCTGCCCAACAACCTCGCTGCACCACGTCATCACAGACCGCGGCATCGACAAAGCCGACCTCGCCGCCCTCCGCAAAGCAAACATCGAAGTCACAGTCTGCTGATGTATGATCGTTCGCCGTCCAATTGGCGAGTGCCATACGTACTTGCGTACTGGCTGTTCACTTTTGCCATTTTGATCGTTGGGGGTTGCTGGAAGCTCTTCGTCCAGTGGCGCAACGGCATCCGGGCACGCGACTGGGCAACAGTATCCGCTCTCATTGACGTTGTCAGCGTAGTTCCAAATTTGCAGCAAACCACCAGCGGTGAGCATACCTATGGCTATCTCGCCACGCTCACTTACTTCTATCGCAATCCCGAGCTGCAGATGGGCGAATACAGCCGCATCTTCGACACCGAAGCAGAAGCTCAGGAATGGGCAGCATCCTACAAAGGGCGCAACGTCATGGCCCACGTTGATCCGCGTGACGTATCGCGTTCAATCCTGCGAGAAGAAGAACTCTAATCTCCAAACCGCAAGAGCTTTGAAAGGGCACGGCTTTAGCCGTGCCAAAAAAGCCACCGAAACAAACGCGGCTTTAGCCGCTGAGGGATGGTTTTTCTTCCGCTCGCCATTTCAGCCAAAGTTGACCGCAACAGACTTGAAAGGGCACGGCGTCAGCCATCCAAAAAACCGTAGACCGGAGCAGCCTTGAAACGGCACTGCTTTAGCCGTGCCAAAAAAGCCACCAAAATCAACGCGGCTTTAGCCGCTGAGGGATGGTTTTTCTTCCGCTAGCAATTTTCAGCCAAAGCAAGCCCGCGCATACGGCCTCAACGCGTCCTGGCTCGCATGAATCACCAACTCCAACGGCTCTTTCCTGAGCTTCCCCGCGCGAACCGCAGCATACTGCACCGGCATATACGCACTCAGCAGCGTCTCGGGAATCGCTGACAAATTCCCAACCAGCCTATCCACCGCACGCCGCACCGCAGGCACTGTCCAGTAATAGCGAATCCGATCGCTATAACTAAACCTCCGCAGCAGCCGCTGCTCCTCCGCCGACCCGTGATAGTGCCCCTTCCAATTCGCCGGAGCCTCCAGCATCGCGCTCTCCAGCACACGCGGCAACTCAGACCGCTCCCCGGCAGAAACCAGCTCATCCTCAATCCGCGCCAGCGCAAAGAAAGCCTCGCGCATGGCAAACGTAACCGCCGGCCCTACCTTCAAAATCGCGAAGCCATCCTCGACAAGCTCCCGGTAAGCCTCCGGCCTCTGATAATCGCTCGAATGTGCCTCAAAAACCAGCCCCTCATGTTGCTCAAGCCACTGCGTCAACGCCGCCGTCTTGTCATGCGCATAGTCATGCACCGAGTCGTGGTTAAACTCCACTCCCGGCTGCACCACCATCGCAATCACCCGCTCCCACGCAGCCCCAAGCCCCCGCGCCGCAAAAACCTCGCGATGCACCTCCAGCGTCCGCTCCGCATCGGCAACAGACGTCACCTGCAGCGAATCCATCTCCTCCGTAGCCCCACCCGGTGCAGGCACCTCAGTCCCCACAACATACACAAGCTCGCCCGCATCCGGCGCATTCGCCTCAGCCACCGCGCAAAGCCGCGCAGACCGCTCCGCCACAACTTCAGCCGCCAGCGCAGCCTCATCCCCCGCGCAAGCCATGCTCGCATCCAGATGAATCTTCGTGAACCCAGCCCGAGCGTACTCCGCCACCATCTCCTCAGCCAGCCTCATCGCCTCTTCCGCAGGCTTCCCTCGCCAGGGATTCGGCCCAAGATGATCGCCCCCCAGGATGATCCGCTCCGCCGGAAACCGCTCCTCCTCCGCCAGCCTCAGCACAAGCCCGCGAAAATCCCCCGGCCGCATCCCCGTATACCCGCCAGCCTGATTCACCTGGTTCGATGTAGCCTCAATCAGCACCGGCGAGCCATCCTCCAGCCCCTGCCTCAGCGCCGCGCGAATCGCCAGCGGATGCGCCGTGCACACCGCATAAATCCCCCGCGCCGCGCCTGCATCTCCGCGCTCCTTCAACAGCGCCCGCAAAATCCCCGCCATCGTTTACCTCACCAGCCCCAGCAGCTTCAGCGCATTTTCGCGATATACCTTCTTCAAAACATCCTCCGGCAAAAACAGCCCATAGATATTCCACCGCCCCTGCCGCGAAGCATGAGACGGATACTCGAAATATTCATCCGCCGTCTCCAGAAAGCGGTAGTAGAGCCGGTACATCGCGTCGTCCGGCAGCAGGTCCGTGCCAAACACAATCCGATCCGCATATTCCAGAAAAAACTTCCGCGCACGATACGGCTGCCGTCCCAGCTCCGCCACGCGCGCGCTGAAGTCGATCATCAGATTCGGCATCGCATCCATCTGTTCCTCCAGCCACGCCAGATCCTCGCTGCACTCCGCGCAATGCGCACCCACAAACGTAGTCTCGGGATGCCGCAAAATCACGCGATTCCGCGCCTGAATCAACTCCCGCTTCGTCACCTCGGAATCCGCAAATCCCCACTCCGGATGCGCCGCCAGCTCCTCATACCGCTCGTTAAATCGATCAATCGGCTCAAAAAACGCCGAAGGGTCCGCCGTATGAAACATCACTGGCAGCCCCCACTCGCCGCACGCCGCAAACACCGGAGCAAACCGCTCATCATCAATGCGCAACAGCCGTCCCTCGCCATCGCGAACCGTCAGCCCAAAGTCCTTCCAGAACTTGATGCCCACCGCGCCGTGATCCATCATCCGCCGAATCCGGCCGAGCGTTCGCTGCACAAAATCCTCGTGCGTTACATCGCTCCAGTCCATCCACCCAATCGAAGAAAACCGGTCAGCCGCCGCATGATGAAAACGATCCATCATCTCCAGCCCGTCCTCACCCGTCTTCATCGTGATATTCACCACGCGCTCCAGCCCGCACCGGTCCATAATCCCCAGCACCTCAGCCGGCTCCGTCGAATCCAGATGATTGTGATAATCAATCGCCGCAAACTTCGGCCTGGCCACTTCCGTCACAGCAGTCCGCAACGCAGAGCGCGGCTCAAAGCGGCTCAGCGGCAAATCCACCTCCGCCTTCGCGCTCACCATATCCACAAACTTGTCGTTCATAGCAGCCCGCCCGCCATCAGGTAATTGCATTTTATTACGATAGCTTTCGGATCAATTGACGCCCATTCCAGCGTCCACCTACACTCAAATCGACGCGCACATCATGCACAAGCCAGACATCACCATCGCCGGAGAAATCAACCTCGATCTCATCCTCTACGGCCTCCCCGTCGACCTGCCCCTGGAGCGCGAACTACTCGCCACCGACTTCCAGCTCACGTTAGGCAGCTCCTCCGCCATTCTCGCGCATAATCTCGCCACACTCGGCGCAAACGTAGGCTTCATCACCCGCGTAGGCGCTGACCCTCACGCAGATTCGCTGGGCACCATCGCGCTCAACCGCCTCAAAGAATCCGGCGTCGATCTCTCCCGCGTCACGCGCACCACCACTCCCGCATCCACCGGCGTCACCATCGTGCTGCCCCACGGGCCTGCGCGCCGCATGTTCACCTACCCCGGCGTCATGGCTGAGATGACCCTCGCCGACCTCGACTACGCCTACCTGGCCTCAGCCCGACACTTCCATCTTTCGTCGCTCTTCCTCCACCGCGGCCTCGAAAAAGATCTGCCTCAACTCTTCCGCAACCTCAAGCGCGACGGCCTCACCATCTCCCTCGACACCAACGACGATCCCGAAGACCTCTGGCAAGGCGTCCTCCACGAGCTGCTCGATTACGTAGACATCCTCCTGCCCAACGAAAACGAAATCCTGAAAATCGCCCGCCGCCTCACGCTGGACGAATCTCTCACCGCGCTCTCCGCCCGTGTACCCGTCATCGCAGTCAAGTGCGGCAAATCCGGCGCCATCGTCCAATACGAAAACAAGCGCATCGAAGTCCCCGGCATCCCCGTCACGCCCGTAGACACCATCGGCGCAGGCGACAGCTTCAATGCCGGCTTCCTCTTCGCCTTCCTGCAAGGCGCCAGCTATGAGCAGGCAGCCCGCGCAGGCAACATCACCGGAGCGCTCTCCACACTCCGCCCCGGCGGCACAGAAGCCTTCCGCAACGCCGCCCTACGCGACCAGTTCCTGCGCGAACACAACTTCCATCAGCCAGTTTGAAGACGACGGACTTCAGCCCGTACACCCACAAAAAATGCTTTGAAAGAGCACCGTTTTAACCGTGCCACGAGTCTACAAAAATGTTTTGAAAGGGCACGGCTTCACAGCTTGCGGAATAACTCGACGTTTTGAAAGGGCACGGCTTTAGCCGTGCCATAACCCCTCGCAAAGGATTGCGGCTTTAGCCGCCGAGGGATGTCTTCACCACAGCATAAGCATCCCCCTCAGTCCGCTCCGCATACTGATTCGTCCGCTTGGCCCACGCCTCATGCACAGCAAACCAATCAATAGCTTTCGGCGATTCATTCTTCTCTAACGCCACCGTCAGCGAATCAAAAAACATCCTCCACCGCTCCGCATAAAACTCCAGCAGCCCATTCCACTCGCGATCCGCATAGTCATGAATCCGCGTTGGCTCTGAAGCTCTCGGCCCCCACTCCACCAGCAAACTCCGCGCATCAAATTCAAACTTATCCTGCTCCGCCGTCGTCTTCCCCGCCGCCCGCGCCGCCGCCAGCCACGGCCCCAGCAGAAACGCCGCATCCGTGCCCACAACCTTATTCAGCAGTGCCATCTTCTCCATCCACGCCGCCGTCAGCTCATGGAACTTCGCCGCATCCTTGGCCTCATACGCAGCCTTGATCTTCGGCAGCATCACGCGGCTCTGGTCCGCCAAAGTCTGTCGCGCCACATCCACTAAGTCGTAGCGATACGCCGAACTCTCCCGCAGCTCCGCCCGCGTCTCCAGGAGCGGCCCAACTGCCTTCGCAAACTCCGCCAGATCGTAGCGCGCCGCATGAGGGCTGAACGAGGCGCCCGAATCCGCATCCAACCTGGGCTGCGTAGAAAACAAGTTGTCATGCGACTCACTCCACTCACCAGCCTTCTCGTCATAAGCCGTCGCCCGAATCACATCCCATGCCTTCGCAGCATTCGCATCCCGCCCGCCGTAGCGATACGCCGACCAATCCGCAAACCACTTCGTCAAATCCAGCCGCTCATGCCGCCAGGCCAGCTCCGTTAACAGCGCAAAGGCCGCAGGATTATTGCAGCTCGCCTCCGGCATCACCGCAATCCCGCACTGCTTGCTATCGGCCTTCGTCAGTTGCAGAAAGTAGCGCTCATTCCACACACCCGCATTCGCGCCAATCGCCGTGTGCCCGCCAAAATTCCAAATGCTGCCAAACGCATACGGCGTCCCATCCCACTCCGCTTCGCGATCCTTGTACGCAAACCGCTCTGACTGCCCATCCAGAATCAGCACCTTGCTCTTATCCGGCATCCCCGCCAGCACCTCGTGCCTCGGGTTCGCCTGCCAGCCCAGAATCGCCCACGTAGCCCCCGGATGCGCCTTCTCAAGCGCCGCGGCAATCGCACCCGACACGCGCCCCAGGTCCACACCGCCCTGCTTGCCGCCCTCATGCAGCGGATCCATCTTGAACATCGCGCAAGCTCCCAGCACATGCTCCTGCGCGCGATAAAACTCCTCCGCCACCCGCGCAAAAATCGCGTTCGTCGGCGAAAGCCAGTCCGGCCGCTTCAGTCCCAGCCAGTCCCCTTGCGGAATCACATCGGCGCCCGCATTTTTCGCCGCAAAATTATCCGGAACCATGCCGTAATATCCCGGCAGCACCGGCATCATGCCCAGCTCGCGCAGCCGCGCCGTAATCTTCGCGCCCAGCTCCGCCCGCGCATCAATCAGATGCTGCGGCACCGTCGGCCCGACCCATCCCGAAAGATTCTCGAGCAGCCACCACGGCTGATGCGCCGGAGTAGGAAACCACGCGCGCAACTCCTCATCCGAATATCCAAACTTGCGAAAGGTCTGCTGATACACCGCCTCCGCGCCCATGTACACCAGCACTTCATTAATCCCATGCAGCGCCAGCACATCAATCATCCGCTCCCACTGCGCCCACTGCCAGTAAGGCCCGGTATATCCATCATTGGTATCGTTCAGCGCAAAGCGATGCCGCGCACTCGCCGTTTGCATAATCGCAGCAGCAGGCGCAGGCAACACCTTCGGCAACCGGTTCAGGCAATCGCCATTCCAGCTGATACTCACGCCGGCAACATATTTCAGATACCAGTTCACACCCATCATCGCCGCAGAAGGCGTAGAGCCTTCCACAACAATCTTTCCCGCCGTACCGGAGATATGAAAGCTCTCCGCACCAGTCTGCGGCACAACCTGCAGGCGAATCTGCTTCGCATGGGTACCAAGCAGCCGTTGCAGCGCCGCCTCCAGCGCGCCAGCCTTCGCGGCACTGCCGCCCGTCAGTGCGTTCATGCGCAAAGGCGCAGCAGCAGCCAGAGCCGCAGCACCGGATATCTCAAGAAAACGACGGCGTGTATGCATACGATCTATCCTCAGAATTTCAAGACCCAGAATAAGCGCTGAGGCTTCCTCTGAGCCTGCCAGGCTAACCCGCTAACTCGCTACGTGCAAAGCACGCTAACCCGTTACCAGGCAACGTACGGCTTCCACCAATTCCCAAGCCCACACAGCAGTCAGCAACTCATACCTGCAATCTCACCATTACCAAAGTCCAATTCCCTTTCGTAACCAACCCACCGAAAGATAATTTGCACCCAATTAACCCCATTTATGCTTTACTAAGAATGAAGCAGAAAACAACGGCCCAAATCCCAAAAGATTCGGGCCATTTTCTTTTGCGTGCGCGAGCATTTTTGTACCGCCGACGCATGAGCAGTTTTGAAAGGGCACAGCTTTACAGCTTGCGGAAAAACTCGATGTTTTGAAAGGGCACGGCTTTAGCCGTGCCATAACAGCCGCATCATTTGTCCGGCTTTAGCCGCTGAGGGATGGTTTTAAGGAAGCAGGCACACCAAGTACAAAAAAGGAAAAATTAAATTTGGGGCTGTCCTAGATAACTAGCGCAGAGCTAGAGTTTTGAGGATGGCTAAGATCCGCAAAAGCCGCTTGAGCCTGACCCAGCAGGAACGGTTGGTGGAGCACTTTGTGGCGGGCACGACAGCTCGCACCGCAGCCATTCTGGTAGGGGTCAACAAGAGCACTGCGGCGTATTATTTCCATCGCCTTCGCCAGCTCATTTATCAGGCCAGTGAAGATGCCACGCCCTTCTCTGGAGAAGTGGAAGTGGACGAGAGCTATTTTGGCGGTCGGCGCAAGGGTCTGCGTGGCCGTGGAGCGGCCGGCAAAGTGCCTGTTTTTGGTCTTTTGAAGCGTGGCGGCAAGGTTTACGCCAAGATGATCAGCGATATTAAAAGCTCGACCTTACAAGCCATCATGGAGGAGAAAATCGTGCCGGATAGCATCGTGTATTCCGACACCTTTCCCGCTTACAATGTGCTCGATGTTTCGGCCTTCAGGCACTCCCGCATCAACCATGCAAAACTGTTTGCCGATCGCAAGAACCACATCAACGGCATCGAGAATTTCTGGAACCAGACCAAAAGACATATGCGCCGTTTCAACGGCATTCCCAGGGAGCATTTCCACCTCTTTCTCAAGGAATGCGAATGGCGTTTTAATACCCCAAACCCGCAAGATCAGTTAAATCAACTAAATCAATGGGTTAAACAACATCTGCGCTAGTTATCTAGGACAGCCCCTTAAATTTTTCCCTTTTCCAACACAGATTCTGTAAATCTGTAACCTTGCCAATCTCGAAAAAGTTTTTTTCAAAATCTTTTTTTAAAAATAGTAACCACTTCCGGAAACCTATTGTCGAGATAGTAAACACCAAAAACAACACATAACTTGTTACGTGTCAACTATCTACGACCCGCCCACCGCGGCTTGCGCTTTTCAAGAAAGGCTCGCACTCCCTCGCGAAAATCGGGATGCTTCCGAGCCTCGGCATTGGCCGTAATCGCCGCCTCAATCGCACCATCCAGTACCGGCAGGCTCCCCGCCAGAATGAGCTTCTTGGTCTGCCGCATCGCCGCCGGACTGTTCTCGAGCAGCGCCTGAGCCAGCTCGTTGGCGCGCACCATCAGCTCCGCCGGCTCCACAATCTCATCCACCAGCCCCAGCGCCTGCGCCCGCAGCGCATTGAAAACCCGGCCGGAGAGCAGCAGCCCCTTCGCTGGCTTCTCCCCAATCTGCACCGCAAGAAACGCCGAAACAATCGCCGGAATAAACCCGATCCGAACCTCGGTATAACCAAACTTCGCCTCAGGCACCGCCAGCGTAAAGTCGCACAAGGTAGCCAGCCCCGTGCCCCCGGCAATCGCCGGCCCGTTCACAGCAGCAATCGTAGGCGCAGGAAAGGTATAAAGCGCGCGAAAGAGATGCGCAATCCGCCGCGCATCCGCCCCCTGTTCCTCCGGCGAGCTGGCAGCAATCGCCTCCAGCGCCGCAAGATCAAGCCCCGCGCAAAACGCCGCGCCAGAGCCGGTAAGAATCAGCACCTCCACCGAATCACGCGAGGCCTCAAGCAGATGAATCAACTCCTCACGCATCTCCGGAGTAAGCGCATTCCGCCGCTCCGGCCGATGCAGCGTAACCGTAAGAACACCGTCGTCCCTCTGCTCCGTAAGCAGCGTCTTATAAGGAGTCATAACGTTCCCTCAGCAGCATGGCTATAGCGTTCCCCCATCGCACGCGACGACGCAATCAAGGCATCCAGCGATCCAAGCGCCGGAAGCCCCGCGTCAAGCCTCGCTCCAAGCTGCGTCAACTCAGCCAGCGCAACTTCAGTAGCAATGTTGCCCACCAGATCATCCTGCGCAAAGGGACATCCACCAAGTCCCGCCAGCGCAGTATCAAACCTGCGGCATCCTGCCTGGTAAGCCGCACGTATCTTGGCCGCAGCCTCAAAGGGCCGCGCATGGAGGTGCAGTCCAATCTCAACCGCAGGATCTATCTCGGCACGAACAGCAGCAAAGAGCCCCGCAATCTTCTTCGGCGCAGCAACACCCACCGTATCCGCCAGCGAAATCTGCCGCACGCCAAGCGCAACAATCGTGCGGCAAGCATCCAGAACAGCCTCAGTGCTCCATGCATCGCCATAAGGATTGCCAAATGCCATCGAGAGATAGGCCACAACACCCCGGCCAGCCTGATTCGCCGCCGCCTGAATCAACTCAAGCGTCGCAATCGAACCCTCAAGCGTCTGGTTCTGATTGCGATAGAGAAACTGAGTCGAGATGGAATGCGGAAACCCAAGCGTGGTCACCTTACCGGTAGCAATCGCCCGCTCCGCACCCTTCGCATTCACCACAATGCCAATGACTTCAACATCAGGAGGCAAGTCCACCAGGGAAAGCACCTCTTCCGAATCCGCCATCTGCGGCACAGCACGCGGCGAAACAAAACTCGCCGCATCCAGGCGCGTAAACCCGGCAGCAATCAGCGCACGCAAATACTCTGCCTTCGCAGCAGCAGGAATGACACCAGCCAATCCCTGCCACGCATCGCGCGGGCACTCCACGAGTTGAATCGCATCGCTCATCTTTAAGTTTGAATCGCCCCAGGATTGAACGGCGCAACCTCCGGATTCAGGCTGGCCGCTTCAAGCGCCGTAATCAACGCACCACGCGTATCTACCGGGTCGAGAATCGCATCCACCCACAACCGCGCCGCACCATATCGCGGATCGGCCTGTGCATCATAGGTGTTCTTGATCTCGTCGTAAATCTGCTTGCGCTCTTGGTCTGAAATCGCATGACCGCCGCGCTCCAGCTGCTTCACTCGCACTTCTACAAGCGTGTTTGCAGCAGAGGCACCACTCATCACCGCATACCGCGCCGTAGGCCACGCAAAGAGAAAGCGAGGATCATAAGCCTTGCCGCACATCGCATAGTGACCAGCGCCAAAGCTACCACCCAGGATCACGGAAATCTTCGGCACAACAGAATTCGACACCGCCGCAACCATCTTCGCACCTGCGCGAATGATGCCGCTCTGCTCCGCATCGCGACCCACCATGAAGCCGTTCACATCATGCAGAAAGACGAGAGGAATCAAGCTTTGATTGCAATCCAGAATGAACCGCGCAGCCTTCTCCGCACTCTCGGTATAAATCACGCCGCCAAACTCCGTGCGCCGATCCCCGCCCGCAGCAGTCGTAGTCTGATGCTGCTTTTGATTCGCCACAATACCCACGGCGTAGCCACCCATGCGCGCATAACCGCAGACCAGCGTTCGCCCGTAACCCGCGCGGTACTCATCAAACTCCGATCGGTCGACGAGCCTTGCGATCACCTCATGCACATCATAGGTGTTCGTTCCGGCACGAGCAGGATCAGGGTCGAGCAAGCCGTACATGTCTTCAGCCGCGTACAGCGGCGCATCCTTTGCAGCATCGAATGGAATCGCATCAAACGGAGCTCGACCGCGCGAACCAAGCTTTTCCACCAGCGACCGCAGTCGTGTAATGCAAGCCTCGTCATCCGGCTCTTTGAAATCCACCGTGCCGGAGATCTCCGCATGCATGGTCGCTCCACCCAGCTCTTCCGCCCCGACCTTCTGCCCGATGGCAGCCTGCACCAGTGCAGGTCCGGCAAGAAACAACCCGCTGCCTTCGGTCATCAGCACGGTATCCGTCATCACCGGAAGATACGCGCCTCCTGCAACGCACATGCCCATGATGGCTGTAATCTGCGGAATGTTCTTAGCCGACATAACAGCGTTATTGCGAAAGACGCGCCCAAAATCATCCTGGTCAGGAAAGACATCCTCCTGCAGTGGAAGAAAGACGCCGGAAGAATCCACCAGATAGATCGTCGGAATCCGATTCTCCAGCGCCATCGTCTGCGCGCGGATCACCTTCTTCGCCGTCATGGGAAAGAACGCGCCGGCCTTCACCGTAGCATCGTTCGCAATGATCATCACCAGCCGGCCATGCACGCGTCCAAGTCCGGTCACCACGGCCGCTGCAGGCGCGCCGCCCCACTCTTCATACATCTCGTATGCGGCGTAGAGACCCAGCTCCAGAAAAGCTGTGCCGGGGTCGAGCAGCAATGCAAGCCGCTCGCGCGCAGTGAGCCGCTTCTTTGCATGCTGTGCGTCAATCGCTTTCGCACCGCCACCGAGCTGAATCGTCTCCTGCTCCTGGCGCAACGCATTCAGCAGCACAAGCAATGCTTCGCGATTTGTACCGTAGCGCGCAGCATTGGTATCCAACTTTGAGGGCAAGGCATTGCTCATTCGTTCACTCACTTGAGAATCTCGCGAGCAATCACCATGCGCTGAATCTCGCTGGTCCCCTCGCCGATGGTGCACAACTTTACATCACGGTAAAACTTCTCCGCCGGATAGTCCTTGATGAATCCATAGCCGCCATGAATCTGAACGCACTCATCGCATATTCGAACAGCAGCCTCACTCGCAAACAACTTCGCCATGGAGGATTCCAGCGTAACTTTTCGTCCCGCAGACTTCAAACGCGCCGCGCGCAGCGTCAACTGCCGCGCGGCCTCAAGCTGCGTAGCCATATCTGCAAGCTTGAACTGAATCGCCTGAAACTCCGCAATTGTCTTGCCAAACTGCTTCCGCTGCTTGGCGTACTTGCGAGCCGCATCGTAAGCTCCATGTGCTATACCAAGCGACAACGCTGCGATGGAAATGCGGCCCCCATCCAGCACGCGCATTGCATCAATAAAACCTTCGCCCTCTGCTCCAATGCGATTCTCATCCGGCACAAAGCAGTCTTCAAAGATCAGTTCCGATGTGTCCGATGCGCGCAGCCCGAGCTTGTCTTCTTTCTTGCCAGGTCGAAAACCGGGCGTGCCCTTTTCAACGAGAAACGCTGTGAAACCGTGGCTCTTTTTTTCTCGATCCGTCACTGCAATCACCAGCGCGCAGTCCGCTTTTCCGCCATTGGTGATGAAGGTCTTACTGCCGTTCAATACCCAGCCGTTGTCGCGGCGCACTGCAGTCGTACGTGCACCTAAAGCATCTGATCCAGCTCCCGGTTCGGTGAGTCCCCAGGAACCAAGCCACTCGCCGCTTGCCAGGCGCGTAATCCAGCGCTTGTGCTGCTCTGCGTTGCCCGCAAGATAAAGATGATTTGTGCAGAGCGAGTTGTGCGCGGCAACAATGATGCCAACCGAACCATCTACACGGGAGAGTTCCTCGATTGCAAGCACGTACTCCACGTAACCCATGCCGCTGCCACCGAGTTCTGCCGGAAAGATCACGCCGAGCAGTCCTATTTGACCGAGCTGCTTCACGATCTCGGTTGGAAAGGTGGAGTGTTCGTCCCACTCGCGCACGTGCGGTGCAATTTCGCGCTCCGCGAAGCGGCGTATCTCACGCCGCAGCTCTTCCTGTTCTTCGGTCAGCTCAAACTCTGCTTCGGCAACGCTTACAGACATCCGTAACTCCTTTTCAGCGACGTCCTGCTTCCTCGTTGGATGCACCAGATTCCAGCATGGCGCCGCCGCGAGTATCGCATCGCTGCACAAGAGGTGGCAATCACCCATGATGAAAGACGTATGGTTTCTTCCCGTTGGTGTAACGTGTTATTTTTCTCTCACAATACGGGAAACGAGCAATGAATAAACTCTGGCCCGACGCGGCAGCGGCGCTTGAAGGAATTGTGCATGACGGAATGCTGCTGGCCGTTGGCGGCTTCGGATTGTGCGGCATTCCTGAATCGCTTATTACTGCGCTGCGTCATACCGGCGCGCGCAACCTTACGATTGCCAGCAATAACGCGGGCATTGATGGCTGGGGTCTCGGATTGCTGCTTGAGACCCGGCAGATTCGCAAGATGATTTCGAGTTATGTGGGCGAGAACGCTGAGTTTGAGCGGCAGTTTCTGGCTGGTGAACTTGAAGTTGAGTTTGTTCCGCAGGGTACATTGGCTGAGCGCCTGCGTGCCGGCGGCGCGGGCATTCCGGGATTTTATACACGCTCGGGTGTTGGCACGGTTGTGGCTGAGGGCAAAGAGTACAAGGACTTTGACGGGCAGACTTATATTCTGGAGCGCGGCTTGCGTGCCGATCTCGCTCTGGTGAAAGCATGGAAGGCCGATCGTTACGGCAATCTCATCTATCGCAGGACGGCGCGTAACTTCAATCCGCTGGCGGCGGCGAGCGGCAAGATCACCGTTGCTGAAGCGGAGATGATTGTGGAGCCGGGCGAGATGGATCCCGATGAGATCCACACGCCGGGGATTTATGTGCAGCGGGTTGTTCACAATCCCACTCCTGAGAAGCGAATTGAACGCCGGACAACAAGAAATGCGTAGAAGGAGCGTGCAGGCATGAGCTGGACACGCAATCAGATGGCGCAGCGTGCTGCTGCGGAATTCAAGGACGGCTACTACGTCAACCTTGGGATTGGCATGCCTACGCTGGTGGCCAACTACATTCCTGCGGGTATGACGGTGGTGCTGCAATCGGAGAACGGCATTCTTGGGATGGGGCCGTATCCGCAGGATTCCGAGGTGGACGCCGATCTCATCAATGCCGGTAAGGAGACGGTTACGCTGCTGGACGGGGCGTCGATCTTTTCGAGTGCTGAATCGTTTGCGATGATTCGTGGCGGCCATATCGATCTTGCGATTCTTGGCGCGATGCAGGTTTCCGAGCGCGGCGATCTTGCCAACTGGATGATTCCCGGCAAGCGCGTGAAAGGCATGGGCGGCGCTATGGATCTGGTCAACGGCGTTCGGCGCGTGCTGGTGATGATGGAGCACAACGCCAACGACGGCAGTCCCAAGCTGATTTCTGAATGTACGCTGCCGCTTACGGGTGCGGGCGTGGTCAACCAAGTGATTACCGATCTTGGCGTGATGGATGTTACGCCGCAGGGCGTTGTGGTGACGGAGCTGGCTGAAGGTGTGACGCGCGAGGAGCTTGCGCGGCGCACGGGTGTGCTGGTTCGATTTGAGCTTGGCTGAGCTACGTTTTCTATACTCATTCCCGTACAAGGTAGTTCTCATCTCTGCTTGTCTCCGTGGAGGCTTCATGCACTTTTCTGTTCGCTGCTGCATGGCTTTGTCTGTGCTGTTTGCTGCGTCTCTTGCTTCTGCACAATCGTTCTCGATTGAGCAGGTGATGAGTGCGCCGTTTCCATCGGGTCTGGTTGCTGCTGCGCACGGCTCTACGGTTGCGTGGGTCTTCAATCATCGTGGTGAGCGGAATGTCTGGGTTGCTGAGGGGCCGGAGTTTGCTCCGCGGCAGGTGACGCATTACAGCGGTGACAACGGGCAGGAGATCGATTCGGTTCGGCTTACGCCGAATGGTGAAACCGTTCTGTATTCGCGCGGGACGGAGATGAATGACTCAGAGCGTGCGGCGAATCCTACTGCGGAGCCTGCGCAGCCGCTGCAGCAGGTGTGGGCTGTGCCAGTGCGCGGCGGTGAGCCCAGGTTGCTGGGCGATATGGGCTGTGGTGATGAGGATTGCGAGGACATTCAGATCTCTCCGGATGGTCGTTGGGCTGTGTGGACTGCGAAGCATCGTATCTGGATGGTGGAGATTGCCGGCAAAGAGAAGGCTGCGGCGTTCACGGATGAGCGTGGGACTGCGGAGAATCCGAAATGGTCGCCGCAGGGCGACCGCATTGCTTACACGTTGAGCCGGGGCGATCATGCTTTTCTTGCGGTTGCTACGGTGAAGGACGGCAAGCTGGTGAAGACGGACTATGTTGCACCCTCTGTGGATCGCGACATTGAGCCGCGTTGGTCGCCGGACGGGAAGCATCTTGCTTTTATCCGGCTGCCGGGTGAGGAGAATAAGAGGCCGATCATTCCGCTTACGCCGACGCCGTGGGCTATTTGGGTTGCGGATGCGGAGACCTTGAAGGCGCGCGAGATATGGCACAGCGGTTCGGGGTTGCGGGACTCGCTGCCGCACTTTGCTTCGGGCTCCTTTCACTATGCGGCTGGGGGGCGGATTGTCTTTGACTCGGAGCAGGATGGGTGGGGGCATCTTTACTCCATTGACGCGCTGGGTGGTGGCGCGGCGAAGCTGCTTACGCCGGGGGCGTTTGAGATTGAGGATGTGTCGATGAGTGCGGATGGGAGGACTGTCCTTTATTCGTCGAACCAGGCTTCTCACGATAAGGGCGATGTTGACCGCAGGCACTTGTGGAGCGTGGCTGCGGAGGGTGGTTCGCCTAAGGCGCTGACTTATGGCGAGACGATTGAGTGGAGTCCGACGGAGACGGGTGATGGCAAGGCGCTGCTTTGTTTTGGTTCGACGGCTACTTCGCCGGGGATGTTGTACCGGGTTGAAGAGGGCAAGCGGGTTCCGTTGACTGCTTCGCTGGTGCCTAAGGAGTTTCCATCGGACGAGCTGGTTACGCCTAAACAGGTGACGTTTCCGAGCGGCGATGGGCTTACGATTCATGGGCAGTTGTTTGAGCCCAGGAACCACAACGGGCGCGGGCCGGCTGTGATCTTTGTGCATGGCGGGCCTTCGCGGCAGATGGTGCTGGGCTTTCACTATCGCGGGTATTACAACAACGCGTATGCCGAGAACCAGTACCTGGCGAGCCTGGGGTTTACGGTGCTCTCAGTGAACTACCGGCTGGGCATCATGTATGGGCATGACTTTCGCGTGGCGCCGAATGGCGGGTGGCGCGGGTCTTCGGAGTACAAGGATGTGGTGGCGGCGGGCAAGTTTCTGCAGGGACTGCCTGCTGTGGACCCGAAGCGCATTGGTATCTGGGGCGGGTCGTATGGCGGGCTGTTGACGGCGCTGGCGCTGAGCCGCAACTCGGATATGTTTGCTGCCGGAGTGGATTATCACGGTGTGCATGACTGGAGCGTGATCTTCCAGGAGGACGATCCGACGGCGAACAAGGCTCCCGACTACATTGCGGCGCGGAGGCTGGCGTGGGAGTCCTCTCCCGATGCCGCGATTGCTACGTGGAAGTCGCCGGTGCTGCTGATCCAGGGGGATGACGACCGGAATGTTCCGTTTAACCAGATGGTGGACCTGGTGCAGCGGCTGCGGGCGGCCAAGGTTCCGTTTGAGCAGATTGTTTACCCGGATGAAATTCATGACTTTCTGCTGTGGCGGGACTGGGTGGCGAGTTATAAAGCTACCTCGGAGTTCCTGTTGAGGCAGTTGAAGCCTTGAGGGCTGCAAGTGGATGATAAGAAGCCGGTTGATGGTGATTTGTTGTGTTTACTATTCGATCAATAGGTGTCTGAAAGTGGTTACTATTTTAAAAAAAAGATTTGAAAAAAAACTTTGGGGCTGTCCTAGATAACTAGCGCAGATGTTGTTTAACCCATTGATTTAGTTGATTTAACTGATCTTGCGGGTTTGGGGTATTAAAACGCCATTCGCATTCCTTGAGAAAGAGGTGGAAATGCTCCCTGGGAATGCCGTTGAAACGGCGCATATGTCTTTTGGTCTGGTTCCAGAAATTCTCGATGCCGTTGATGTGGTTCTTGCGATCGGCAAACAGTTTTGCATGGTTGATGCGGGAGTGCCTGAAGGCCGAAACATCGAGCACATTGTAAGCGGGAAAGGTGTCGGAATACACGATGCTATCCGGCACGATTTTCTCCTCCATGATGGCTTGTAAGGTCGAGCTTTTAATATCGCTGATCATCTTGGCGTAAACCTTGCCGCCACGCTTCAAAAGACCAAAAACAGGCACTTTGCCGGCCGCTCCACGGCCACGCAGACCCTTGCGCCGACCGCCAAAATAGCTCTCGTCCACTTCCACTTCTCCAGAGAAGGGCGTGGCATCTTCACTGGCCTGATAAATGAGCTGGCGAAGGCGATGGAAATAATACGCCGCAGTGCTCTTGTTGACCCCTACCAGAATGGCTGCGGTGCGAGCTGTCGTGCCCGCCACAAAGTGCTCCACCAACCGTTCCTGCTGGGTCAGGCTCAAGCGGCTTTTGCGGATCTTAGCCATCCTCAAAACTCTAGCTCTGCGCTAGTTATCTAGGACAGCCCCATGAATTTTCCTTTTTTGTCCCTTTCCTTGGAGTTTTGTATTTGGTGTGCCTGCTTCTTTAAAACCATCCCTCAGCGGCTAAAGCCGGACGAGTGATGCGGCGGTTATGGCACGGCTAAAGCCGTGCCCTTTCAAAACATCGAGTTTCTCCGCAAGCTTTGAAGTCGTGCCCTCTCAAAACTCTTGCTCTGTAATGGCCTGAGCACGACTGAACAGTTTGCTGAAAAGTCAGTTTTGCATTCGGAAGCCGCAAAACCATCCCTCGGCGGCTAAAGCCGGACGAAGGATGCGGCAGTTATGGCACGGCTAAAGCCGTGCCCTTTCAAAACATCGAGTTTTTCCGCAAGCTGTAAAGGCGTGCCCTTTCAAAACTGTTGCTCTGTAATAGCCTGAGCACGGCTGAAGCCGTGCCCTTTCAAAACTGCTCATGTATCGGCGGGACAAAACTGCTTGCGCATGGCAAAAGAAAACGGCCCGAATCTTTTGTGGATTCGGGCCGCGGTTTTTTGCTTCATTCTTAGTAAAGCACAAATGGGGTTAATTGGGTGCAAATTATCTTTGGGTGGGTTGGTTACGAAAGGGAATTGGACTTTGGTAATGGGGAAGGTAGCGGGACTGGGGGCTGAGAAGCGCAAGCAAGTGACCTGGTCTATTCGCACCGATGGAGAACCAATCCTTAGAGAGGCCCTGGACCTAATTCTGAGCAGGCTTGACTTGAGGAACCTCTATGAAGCATTATTCCCCTAGATTTCTATAGGAGAGATGGCGGTGGTGAGGACCAAGAATGACAATTTGCAAGGCAGCCTGGCTCTTCTCGTCCTTAAGAGTCTGGAGCAAGGACCTATGCATGGGTGGGGAATTACGCTGCACATTGAGCGTATCTCTCATGAGGTTCTGCGAGTTGAAGAAGGATCGCTCTATCCGGCTCTTCACCGTATGGAGCAGGAGAGACTTATCGCTTCAGAGTGGGGGGTGAGCGAAAACAATCGCCGCGCCCGCTTCTATCGCCTTACAGCGTCAGGCCGGAAGCAGTTGGCAGTGGAGCAGGAAAACTGGCGGAAGATCACAGGTGCGGTCGCGCTTGTACTGGATTTCCAACCGGCGTAAGAACGGGAGTCTGCCATGTCATGGATCGCTCGTGTGCGCGCGCTATTCCGGAAAGAAGAGCTCAGCAAGGAGCTTGACGAGGAGCTTGCATTCCATCTGGCCATGCGCGAGAAACGGAATATGGAGCAGGGCATGCCTGTCCTGGAAGCGCGCCGCGCCGCCAGGGTCCGCTTTGGGAATCCAGTCTTGTGGCGTGAGCGGATCCGCGAAATTGACTTGATGCTTCTGCCGCAGACCGTGCTCCAGGACTTGCGATATGGAATTCGCATGTTTTGGCGGAATGCCGGTTTTACGATGGTGGCGGTTGTAGCGCTGGCGCTCGGTATCAGCGTGAATACCACAAGCTTTACTGTCTACAAGGCCATTTTTGCCTCACCACTCGATGCGCGCGATCCGGGCGAGATGGTTAACCTTGCGCTGATACTCCACTCTGGCGTCACCTCTTCCTATTTCAGCTATTCCGACTATCAGGCTTACCGGGACGGTCTTCACTCGTTCAGTGGTGTCATCGCCGAAGGCAGCGGCGAGCAGCTGACGATGTCTGGCGCAGACGGCATTGCACGACAGCGCAATTCCGGGATGGGATCGCTGGTGGAGAAGCTGAGACTTCTGCCTGCAAGCGCCAGTGCTGCGCAGTTTGCCAGCGCCTTGTTCGTCTCCGAAAACTACTTCCCCGTGCTCGGAGTAAACGCGCTGCGAGGCCGTCTGTTCAAAGCAGAAGACACGCAGGCATTAGGCGCCTTTCCCTCGGCGGTCATCAGCGAAGACTACTGGCAAAAGGAATTCGGCGGAGACCCGGCGCTCGTGGGAAAAACTATTCGCCTTAACGGGACTGCTTTCACCATCATTGGAGTTACACCTCACAACTTTGTTGGCACTACCGGCTTTGCTGTGCCGGATTTCTGGCTTCCACTCAGTCTTGAACCGCTGGTTCACGCGCACGATGAGATGTTGCATGACCGCGAAAACCGGTGCTGCCGGCTCTTTGCCCGGCTGGCTCCGGGGGTGAGCATCGCGGAGGCGCAGTCAGAGATGACTGTGCTGGCCGGGCACGTCCGCACGCTGCATGATGCTCATTCGGAACTGAGCAAGCCGGCCACCGCGCTGGTGTGGCCCGGTTCTCCACTGCCGCTACCGCTGAAGCAGTATGGCGGATTGCGGTTCGCCATTTTGTTGATCATGGCTGCCTGCGGAATGGTGCTGGTAATCGCCTGCGCGAATGTTGCCAGCCTGCAACTGGCGCGCACGGCCTCGCGGCAGAATGAGCTGTCCATGCGGCTTTCACTCGGCGCCAGCCGGCTCCGCCTTATCCGGCAATTGTTAACGGAGAGCGCTTTGCTGGGTCTGCTTGCAGGCGTCTTTGCGCTGCTCTTATCGTGGGTGTTCCTGAAGGCGCTGGCAGCGCTGCTTATCGCAACCGTACCGATCGAATACGGCACGCTGGTTTACACCATGGCTCCTGACCTTGGAGTTTTCGCCTACGTGTTTGCCATCTCGCTGGTGGCCGGAATTCTGTTTGGACTTGTGCCCGCGCTGGAAAGTTCCCGCTCTGCTCTTGCCAATGCACTCAAGGCGCAGAGTGGAGCTTCTCCACGCCGCAGCCGACGGCTGCGCAACTATCTCATTGCAGCGCAGGTTTCCGCTGCGCTGGCACTGATGATCGCCGGAAGTCTGCTGATTCGCAGCTCCCTTCATGTGCTCAAGGAGGATCCAGGTTACAACCTGGATCACGTCGTCGATCTCCAAGTTCAATTTCCCGAGGGGACAAAGTACACGCCCGAGCGCAGGCTTAGTTTGGTTCAAGAGTTCCGCATGCGCCTTGAAGCAATGCCCGGAGTGGCCGCAACCACCAGTGCGAATCCGCCTCCTTTTCCGAATCGAAGAGCAACAGTTTCTTTCAGCAGAGGAGGGTCTTCTGGCGGAAATGCACAGACGGTGATCGGCTACGACTATGTGGAGTCAAACTACTTTCAGACTCTTGGTATTCCATTACTCTCGGGCCGCAGTTTTGAACCGAAGGGCGGGGAGCATGAAGCTTCCGTGATTCTCAGCAAATCGGCGGCCGAGCGGCTGTGGCCGGGAAAGAACCCGATCGGGCTCAGCCTTCGTTTGAGAGCACAAGGCCAGTCCCAAAATAAGAGCGAGCTTTTGCCCAAGGATCAGACCTTTGACGTAATTGGAATCGTCCGCGACATACGGGGGGATTCCGTGAACAGAAACGACGCCGTATTGGTCTACTTACCATTGGCGGAAAAACAGCTGACGGAGTATCCGATCCTCATTCGAGCGCACACCGATCCCGATCTATTGATCAGTGCGCTGGCGCCGGTAATTTCTGCCACCGACCCAGACCTGGTGGCCCATGCATCTACGGTGTCGGAACTCTTTCGCATGACGCCAGCCTTTACTATTCCCAGCACTGCAGCTGCGATTGCTGCCGCGGTTGGAGCGATCGGACTTCTGCTGGCGTCGATGGGTATCTACGGTACTGTGAGCTACGTTGTCGTATTGCGAACGCGGGAAGTGGGTGTACGCATGGCGCTTGGAGCGAGTAAGAAAGACATCCTCAGCCTCATATTGGGTGAAAGCATTCGTCCTGTGTTTGCAGGACTGCTGCTCGGCACATGTTTCGCCGTGGGGGCATCGTATCTGCTGCGGCGAATCCTGTATGGGCTAAGCGTCGTGGATGGCGTCTCCTTTGCGGGTGTCTCCGGCTTATTTCTTGTTATCGCGCTGTTTGCTTCGTACGTTCCGTCGCGGCGGGCGATGCGCGTTGATCCTGCAGTGGCGCTTAGAGACGAGTAGGGGCGTGGGTCGGGATGACGGGTTGTGTCATTCCACCCGTTCAGGTGGTGGAACGAGCGAGAAGCAGAAGCTGCGGATTAGTGGCGGCCGAGGTGTTCGGCTAGCCAGGCGTCGGGTGGTTTGGGTTTGCCTGCTTCCTGTGCCAGGTCTATCCGCTCGAGGGCGTTCTGCATGTAGCGGACGATGAGCCAGCGGAGGGGTTCTGGAATCCAGTGGGGGGAGCGGCGGTTTACGAAGGGGAGTGCGGAGAGTTGGGTGGGCTTGCCAGTGATTTGTTCGGCCAGGATGCGGCCGGAGAGATTGGATGTGGAAACGCCCTGGCCGGTGTAGCCGCCGGCGAAGGCGATGCCGGTGCGGGGGTTGAAGCGGACGGCGGGGGTCCAGTCCATGGGCATGCCTACCGGGCCGCCCCAGGAATGGGTGAAGGGGATGGCTGCGAGCGAGGGGAACCACTCGCGGAATGAGCTCTGGATGAGCGCGTCGGTGGCGGCGTGGTGGTCTTGTGCGTCTGTGATTTTGGATGCGAAGGCATAGGGTGCTCCGCGGCTGCCGAAGAGGATGCGATCGTCGGGCGTGCGGGTGAGATAGACGACGGTGTTGCGCATGGAGGAGAGGTTTTCGCCTTGCTGCCAGCCGATTTCGCTCCATTGTTGTGGCGTGAGCGGGGCGGTGAGGGAGATTAGCGAGTAGACGGGGAGCAGTGCGCGGTGGAGTTTGCGGAGGCGTGTTAAGTAGGCTTCGCCGGCGAGGACGATGGCGGCTGAGGCGCGGATTTCTCCGGCGGGTGTGATGAGGCGGCGGGGGGAGTAGCTGAGGACGGGTGTTTGCTCGTAGATGATGGCGCCGCGGGCTTCGACGGCGCGGGCGAGGCCGCGGACGAGTTTGCCGGGATGGAGGCTTGCGCCGTCTGGTGTGTAGAGGCCGCCGTAAACGTCGGTTATTCGGATGCGCTCGGATACTTGTTGTGGGCTGAGTAACTGATAGCGGTCTGCGAGGCCGATGCGTTCGTAGGCGGCTAGTGAGGATTTGAGTGCTGGAAGCTGGTGTGCGCCGCGGGCTACGGTGAGTGTGCCGGAGGCGCGGAAGTTGGCGTCGATGGATTCCTGCTGGCAGACGCGTTGGATTTCTTCTACGGAATCTTGCAGGGCGAGCAGGACGGCGCGGGCGGTTGGAGCGCCGTATTTGCGGGTCATGGCCCAGGCGGAGAGAGGGAAGCGGGGAGAGCACCAGCCGCCGTTGCGGCCGCTGGCTCCGTAGCCTACGATTTCTCGCTCGACGATGGCGATGCGGAGGGATGGGTTGAGTTGGAGGAGATAGTAGGCGGTCCATAGGCCGGTGTAGCCGCCGCCGAGGATGGCGATGTCGACGTCTTGGGAGGACTGTAGGGCGGGGCGGGGGGTTAGGTCGCCGGAGTCTTCTAGCCAGTGGCTTGTTTGGGAGTAGTTGGGCATTGGATGGTTCCAGGTTATGGTGGAAAGCAAAGGCCGTGATGCGTGGGCTTTTGTGGTATCCCATGTCTCCAAAGGAAGGAGACATGGGGCACCCGTTGTGGTGAGGGTACTGGCAACGGCAAAGCAACGGCAAAAGCAAAGGCGGTGATGGTGCGGGCTTTTGTGATATCCCATGTCTCCAAAAGAAGGAGACATGGGGCACCCGTTCTTGTGGTGGTGCGGGCAAAAAGCAAAAGCAAGAACAACCGCAGATCCTTCGACTTGTTTTGCCGCTGAGCGGCAAAACTTCGCTCAGGATGACACAGTATTTGTTCCTTGTTGAGATTGCTATCCGGCTAGGAGGAAGCCTGCGGCTAGTGCGAGGACTATGCCTGCGCCTTCGCGGATGGTGATTTTTTCGTGTAATAGCAGGATGCTTAGCAGGATGGTGACTACTGGATAGAGAGAGGAGAGGGCGATGACGGTGGAGACTTTGCCCTTTTCGATGGCCCAGAAGAAGAAGAGGAAGCCTACGAAGTTGATGAAGCCGGCGGCGAAGGACCAGCCGAAGCCGATGGGGGTGCGCTGGATCTGGAAGCGCTCGAGGATTAGGACTAGCAGGGCGAAGGCTACTACTCCTACGGCCTGGAAGAGGAGGGTTTGCTTGGGGCGGGTGTAGTTGGAGGCTAGTTTGCTGCAGACGCCCCATAGGCCCCAGCTGAGGAGGGTTAGTAGGGAGAAGAAGAACCAGGGTTTCATTGTGTTGTTTCCTCCGGAAACAGGGAGTAGGGAATAGGGAATAGGGAGTAGAAGGCAAAGGCAAAGGCAAAGGCAAGGGCAAAAACAGAAGCGGGTCCTTCCCTCCGCCTGAAAAACGGCTACGGTCAGGATGACGGTCTGTGGTGGGTTTTCTTGATCTTTTGCCCCCTGATCCTGATCCTGATCCTGATCCTGATCCCTGCTCTCTGCTCTCTGCTCTCTGTTCTCTGTTCTCTGTTCTATGCTCTCTGTTCTCTGTTCTCTGTTTTCTGTTCTCTGTTCTCTGTTTTCTGTTCTCTGTTTTCTGTTTTCTACTCCCTATTCCCTATTCCCTAGTCCCTATTGCCTATTGCCTGCTTTTCAATACCAGCCGATGGGGGATTCGTTCAGGTTGATGTGGACTTGTTTGGTTTCCAGGTATTCTTCGATGCCCCAGGGGCCTAGTTCGCGGCCGCTGCCGGATTGTTTGTAGCCGCCCCAGGGGGCTTCCACGCATGTGGGCTGCATGTGGTTGACCCAGACGATGCCTGCGCGGAGTTTTTTGACGACGCGGAAGGCGCGGAAGATGTCGCGCGACCAGACGGCGGCGGCCAGGCCGTAGGGCGTGTCGTTGGCGATGCGGATGGCGTCGGCTTCCTGGTCGAAGGGGATGACGGTGGCTACGGGGCCGAAGATTTCTTCGCGGGCGATGCGGGCGGAGTTGTCTACGTCATAGAAGATGGTGGGCTGGATGTACCAGCCTTTTTCGAAGGCTGCGGGGCGGCTGCCGCCGGTGGCCACTTTGGCTTCCTGTTTGCCGATGGTGAGGTAGCTTTGAATGCGGTCGTACTGATCTTTGCTGACTACGGGGCCCATTTTGCTGGCGCGGTCTAGTGGAGGGCCGAGGCGGATGGTTTTGGCTTTCTCGGCGATGGCTTCTACGAACTTTGAGTAGATGGATTTTTCTACGAGGATGCGGGAGCCGGCGGAGCAGACTTCTCCCTGATTGATGAAGATGCCGAAGAGCGCGCCGTCTACGGAGGCTTCCCAATCGGCGTCGGCGAAGAAGATGTTGGGGGATTTGCCGCCTAGTTCGAGGGTGACGCGCTTGAGGGTTTCTGCGCCGCGGCGGACGATCTCTTTGCCGACTGCGGTGGAGCCGGTGAAGGCGATTTTGTCGACGAGCGGGTGATCGACGAGGGCTGCGCCGGTTTCACCGAAGCCGTTGACGATGTTGACTACGCCGGGAGGCAGGCCTGCGTCGGCGAACCATTGGGCGAGCATGATGGCGGTGAGCGGCGTTTGCTCGGCGGGCTTGAGGATGCAGGTGCAGCCGGCGGCGATGGCGGGCGCGAGTTTCCATGCGGCCATGAGCAGCGGGTAGTTCCAGGGGACGATGAGGGCGGCTACGCCGATGGGCTCCTTGAGTGAGAGCGAGAGGGCGTTGGACGAGATGGGATTGACGAGGCCAGGGACCTTGGTGGCGAGGCCGGCGTAGTACTCGAAGACTTCTGCTACGGCGTCGATGTCGCCTTCGGCCTCGACGATGGGCTTGCCGGTGTTGATGGCTTCGATTTCGGCGAGGGAGGCTAGTTCCGCGCGGACTTTGGCGGCGAGCTTGAAGAGGACTTGCGCGCGGCTGAAGGGTGTGGAGTCGGCCCAGGGGCCGGAGTCGAAGGCGCGGCGCGCGGCCTGGACTGCGAGATCGACATCGGAGGGGCTGGCTTCGGCGACTTCGGCGAGGACTTCTTCTGTGGCGGGGTTGAAGACGGGGAAGGTTTTGCCGATGGGGGAGCTGACGAATTCGCCGTCAATGTAGTGCTGGTACACGCCTGATGCGGACTTCATGTTGGGCTCCCTTGTTGTGAGTGGTCCATGAATACCACTGTGGGCGTGAGTTTCCAATAAGGTTTGGGATGTGGCTGGGCGGGAAAAAGCGGAGGATGGAGATCGTTTTGACTCAGTCCCCGGTCCCCAAAGGCGAGGGACCGGGGGCACCCGGCGCTGGAGGTTTTTCTTGCGCTGTGGGCTTGAGTTCGTGGATGATGCAGGGATTCCGGATTTATTGATGGGAAGTGCGATGAAGCTTGCTGTTGTTGCCAGGGTTGCGTGTGTCTCGGTGTGGATGGTGGGTGCGGGTTGGTTTGCCGGAGCGCAGGCGGCTGCGGCGCCGACTGCTGCGAAGGCTGCGCCGGCGGGGGATTTTTCAAAAGAAGCGCTGGTGTTGGAGAAGGTAAGCATACGTGTGCGCGAGGAAGCCGATGGGACGGGCGTTCGCGAGAGCACGACACGGGTGCGGATTCAATCTGAAGCGGGCGTAAAGCAGATGGCCGTTCTGACGTTTACGTACACGGCTTCTAATCAGCAGGCGGAGATTGGCTATGTGCGCGTGATCAAGCCGGATGGGTCAGTGGTGGTGACGCCGGATTACAACGTGCAGGATTTGCCTGCGGATATTTCGCGTGAGGCTCCGATTTACTCCGATATTCACGAGAAGCATGTGGCGGTGAAGGGACTGGGCGTGGGCGACACGCTGGAGTACAACGCGAAGTTGCGCACGGTGAAGCCGGAGGTTCCGGGGCAGTTCTGGCTGGAGTACTCGTTTGAAAAAAATCTGATTGTGCTGGATGAGCAGCTGGATCTGGATTTGCCGGAGGGAAAGCATGCTGCGATCACGAGCCCTGATATTCAGCCGACGGTGACTCATGCGCAGGGGCGCGTGCTGTACCACTGGGCGGGCTCGAATCTGACGCGGCCTGATCCGGAGAAGCCGACGTCTTTGAAGCACTGGAAGCCGGCTGTGCAGGTGACGACTTTTACAGGCTGGGAGCAGGTGGGAGCGTGGTACTGGGGTCTGCAGAAGGACCGGATGACGGTGACGCCGGCGATACAGGCGAAGGCTGCGGCGCTGACGAAGGGACTGACTACCGATGACGAGAAGATGAAGGCGATCTTTTCCGCGGTGGCTCTGCATACGCACTACATCGGGATTTCGTTTGGGGTGGGACGATACCAGCCTCATGCGGCGGACGATGTGCTTTCGAACGAATATGGCGATTGCAAGGATAAGCACACGCTGCTTGCGACGCTGCTGAGGGCTGCGGGGATTGAGGCGTGGCCGGTGCTGATTTCAAGCAGTCGCGAGCTGGACCCGGCGGTTCCTTCGCCGGCGCAGTTCGATCATGTGATTACGGTGGTTCCGCGAGACGGCAAGCTGATATGGATGGACGCTACGGAAGAGGTGGCTCCGGTGGGTGCGCTGATGCAGCAGCTGCGCGATAAACAGGCGCTGGCGATTCCTGCGAGCAAGCCCGCGTACCTGGAACGGACGCCGGTGGATATGCCGTTTCCGCAATCGTTTGTATTTACGGCCAATGGAAAGTTCTCGGATAAGGGCGAGTTTACGGCGCGGATTGATCAGACGTATCACGGCGATGTGGAGCTGGTGATTCGCACGGTTTTTCGGCAGGTGCCTCAGTCGCAATGGAAAGAGCTCGTGCAGGGAATGAGCGGCAGGATGGGTTTTGGCGGCGAGGTGGTGACGCAGCCGGAGGTTTCTGCCGTGGAGCAGACGGGCGAGCCTTTTCATCTTGCGTATGACTACAAGCGGCTGAAGTATGGCCAATGGGATGACCGAAGCATTGGGCCGCCGATGCCGGGGATTGGGTGGGAGGCGATGCCGGGTGTGCGGGAGATTAAGCCGGCGGATGATGTGGAGATTGGCTCGCCGGGTGAGCAGGATTTCAAGACGAGCGTGCAACTGCCGGAGGGATGGACGCTGATTACGCCGGCGGGCGTGGATTTAAAGGAGGATTGGGCGGAGTATCACTCCAGCTATCACTTTGAGAAAGGCGTGTACAGCGCGGAGCGGAGGCTGGTGACGAAGAAGGAGAAGATTCCGCTGGCGGACTGGGATAAGTATCGGGCGTTTCGTGAAGGGATTTATGCGGATGCGGTTAGGACGGCGGCGGTTATTGGTCCAGGCGGGGATGCGGGAGCCGGTTCGTCTTCATCCAGGGGGCAGTTCCAGAAGATGAGCCTGCAACTGCAGCCGGTGCGCGATGCGATGGCTACGCTGGCGGCGACACCGAAGGCTGCTGACCCAGAGCTTACGAAGGCGACCGCAGGCTGCCGCAGTGTTGTAGATGACTTTGAATCGCAATCGAAGACGCTGGATGCGACGGATTTGAAGTCGCTGTACTGGGGCCAGATGCTGGCATCTGCATGGACGTGCCTTGGATGGGCATCTCTGGAAAAAAATGACCTGGGCACGGCGGAGGTTTACCTGCGTGCTGCCTGGCAGGCGACACAGTCGTCCTTGGCGGGATATGAACTGGCTCGAGTGCAGGAGGCAAAGGGCGATAAGGCTGGCGCGGCGCACCTCTATGAGCTGGTTTCCATCGTCGGCGCGGATGGTGTTTTAGTGATTCCAGCAGGGGTGGACCCGCGGCAGCTTGCTGTGGATGGATATACGAGACTGACAGGCAAGGAGCTAAAGGCGACGTCACTGAATAACGGCGCGTATAACGGCAGCCTGATGCAGGAGCTGGACAAGATGCACGAGATCAGACCCCTTATTCATGCGACGAAGCTAACCGGCGTGGGCTACTTTGTGGTTGCTTACGAGGACGGTAAGCCGCCGAAGGCTGTTTTCCTGGGCGGCGAAAAGACAATGACTTCTCTGGTGCCTTCCCTGGAGAGCGGGCACTTCACCGTTGGACTTCCTGCTCACTCGAAGGCGCGGCTGCTGCGCGAGGTGCGCATGGTGTGCTCGCCGTATGCAGGATGCGATGCGTACCTTCTGCTTGCGGGCAAGACGGAAATGCCACGGACTCCTATTAAAGTAACGGAGCGAACCGTGGGCGTGAACAAGGACGGTAAAGAGGCGCCGATTCAGTTGACGCCGATGCCTAAGCAGTGAGGGGCGGTTTTGTAACCCACTCATCGCGATACGGCTGCGGTGAATGGGGCATAATTTCACGCCCGCTCATCGCGATAAAGCTGCGATGAATGGGGCACAGATTTGGTTTTGGGGTCGGGAACGGATGGGTGGCGGTATTCGTGGGTGGGCTGCCTGCCTGGAAAAAGCAAAGCATGTAGCGTGGCCGAGCGTAGAATTCAGGGAAGGAGCGGGCTATGGCAACCACAACGTTTGTTCCGGTGGAGACGTACCTGACCACTGCCTATGAGCCAGACGTGGACTACCTGGACGGCGAACTTGAGGAGCGGAACGTGGGTGAGTACGAGCACAATCTAGTGCAGAAGGCTCTTTTGTTTTGGTTTGACACTCATGGCAGGGAATGGGGTATTCGCTCGATTCAGGAGCAGCGGACGATGCTTACGCCGACGCGGTATCGGATTCCTGATGTGGGTGTGTTTCGGCGCAGCCAGCCGCGGGAAGGCATCTTTACTGTTCCGTATCTCATTGCGATTGAGGTGCTGTCTCCGGATGACCGGCATGGCCGGATGCAGGCGAGGATCGATGATTTTCGGGCGTTTGGCGTAAAGGATGTTTGGGTGGTCGATCCGATCATGCGGGTTGGGTGGAATTGCTCCACCGGCGATTGGATTGCGCAGGAGAGGTTTGAAGTTGCGGGGACGCCGATTTATCTTTCGCTGACGGAGTTGTTCGCAAAGATCGATGAGGATGAGCGGGACTAGGCGATCCGGGTCTTATTTGGTATCTACTGATGACGAGACCGATGACCTGGTTGAGAGGTTCACCTTTTCAACGCGCATTTGTCGCTCCAGCATCCGCAAGGTAGATGTTTGCGAAAGACCTTCGAGGATCAGGGCGCTCCATTCGGAATCTGATTTGGTGGGTTCGGCCGATACGCTTTGGAGTTCTTCCTGTTTCAGTGCGGCTTCCGTCTGCGTTTCCGTGAATTTGGAGTGGGGATCGGTTGCCGGGATCGCATTGAAGGTTGCCAGCGAGAGGCCGGCTAGCGTGAAGGGTTCGGAACCTCTTGATTCCGAGTGCGATTCTTCGATGGATGTGGGCTGCGTTTCGCTGGCGGCATTGGCGGCTAAAGTCGCGTGAGCTTCGGTCGAGTGCGCTTCGATCTGCTCAGCTTCTACAACTTCTTGCGTGGTCTTCTCCAGATACATTGGCTGCTGTGCCGAGTCTGTCAGCGGAATGGTGATGGGTTCTTTTGCGGGAGCTTCCAGAAGCCCTTCCCAAGCTAAATCCCGGGAGAAGTGCTCCGGGGATTCTTTTGCGATTGCGGTTGGCGGCGTGATGGCTGCCGGGGGCGCACCTTGCAGATGGTGGCGGGGCATCAAGAAGAAAAGCGCGGATGCTGCGCAGAGAAGAATGCCGAGGCTGCTTGCCAGGATTGTGGGCCATACCCAACTGCGGGCTGTGAGTGAGGCGAGGCGAGCGATTTTGAAGGGATTTTGCCAGCCTGTTGTCTGGGCGATGGTGGGAACTGGTGGGGCAGCTGCGGGAGTTGGCTGGGCGGCGGATGCTGCGTCGGGGTGAAGGCGCAGGGAAGCGATGGCGTCGTTCTTTTCGGCTATCTGATCGGTTAGGCGGGCGCGCTTTTGGCGCAGGGCGGCGATCTCGGCGTCGTTGTTCACTGTGCTCTGAGTAATGTTTTCGCGGTTGGGGCGGGCTGGTTCCGGGGGAAGCGCTGCGAGTTGCTGCTGGAGGCCGGAGATTTCATCCTTGAGGTTTTCAACGTCGGGGTATTCGTCGGTGTAACGGACGCGCAGTTCGTCGAGCTTCTGATGGTCGGCTGCGAGTTTGGCTTGCAGGAGTCGCCGTTGCTCGGACTGGGCGCTGGCCGGTGCTGTGGCGGTTGTGGCCTGAGGCCGGCTGGCGGGTGTGCGGGTTAGAGCTTCTATCTTTTCATTGGTTGCTGAGAGCTGGTGTTCCAGATCTGCTACGGCGTTATAGGCTGCGCGGAGTGTATCGTTGCGCTTGCGTGAGGAGGCGTGTGCCGGAGTGGGCGGCGCGGGTTTGTTTTCGCGCAGTGGTTGGGCCGCTGCCGGCGGATTGGCTGCTGCGGGATGCCAGTCCACGATGGCGGCTGCTACAGCATTGGCTACTCTTTGTGCGGTGATTGGATTGGAATCGTGATAGAGGATGCGCAGTGTGTTGCTGGATGGCTGATGCAGTTCGAGGTGCGAGCGGAATTCGCCGATGGCGACGGCAGGGTCAGAGGGGTTGGCACCGGAGTGGCGCAGAAGATCGAGCACGGTTGGTTCGGTGAGCATGGACTGTGCCATGGTGAGTGCGGGCTGGGATGCATGGGCGACGGCGGTGTTGTCGCGTGCGGCTGCGGATGCGTCGAAGGAGAGCTCCGCGGTCTCAGCCGATTGCTCCGCGCTGTGACGGGCCAGGAAAAATACAGCTGCGGCGGCAGTGATGGCCACGACCGAAAGGACGCCGGCCAGCCACGCAGCTTTGGCATCCGAGCGCCAGGAAATTCCTCTTGCTGGCATAAGCCCTCAAAACATAGGAAGTAACAAGGCAATCGAATCAGGGCAGTTTTGCGTGCGCTGCTTCACTGGTCTGGCCGGGCGACCACCATAGAGTGAAGACGGCGAGCGTGCGATCGTTATTTGTTGTATTTGCGAAGTTGAAGTGTCGAATCTCGGCTTCTTCTGAGAATCCGTAACGCATGCGAATGTGGAGGCTCAGATCGGCAAACATGCCCTGATAGGTCTGGTGGGTCTGCGGGTCTGTTCCGTGAAGGCCGTTCCAGCTGACGCGCATGTCTGCTGCCTTGCCGAAGTAATGGCGTATGCCGGCTGCGCCTGTGCTGAGGAAGGCGGTTTGCTCGACGATGCCATCGCTTAGATCGCGACCGGCGGAGAGGTAGAGGTCATTGGTGTTGTTGAGGGGCAGATAGAGAGCACCGGTTCCGATGGCCTGGGCACGCGTTCCGCATGCGGGGTTGGCTGCTGCGACGCCGCCGGAGACGTTGAGGTTGGAGCGCGTGCCCCATCCGGCGACGTAGGTGAGGCCGCCGCCAAAGAGGCTGCAACGCAAGGGAGTGGATTGATACGCGCCGAGGAGGAATGCACCGAGGGCGTCGGCTCGCGTGATGGAGTGGAGATACTCAAGGCGCAGACGCTCGGTTTGAACGAGAAAATTGTTGGCGTTGTATTTGGTGTAGGAGTGCGTGAAGCCGAGATCCCAGAGCGATGAACGCGAGTCAAGATAGCGCACCTTGGCTGCTTCTTCTCCGCTGGTCATTCTTCCAGGGTGCATTCCGTAAACCACGGTTTCTGCAGCGGGCGCTTCTGCGTCGCCGATGCTGCGAAAATCCAGAGGAACGGCGATGCGGGCTGCATCGGTTCCATAGGTGTTGGTGGCTGTTCCCTGCCACGTGAGACGCGGAGATACTTCTCCATTGAAGCGGATTGCGGCGCGATTCAATCCGATGAGGGAATGATTGCCCTCAGCGTTTAGATCGGCCAATCCGCCGCCATCTTCAGCAGAGACTTGCAGGCGGCGGCGCTCGAGGAGGAAATTGCCGGCGCCAATGCCTCCGTAGGCCTGGCCGGGTTGTGCATCGGGAAAGCTGAAGCCGCCGAAGCTGCCCATGGTGAAACGAAACATGGTCGGCGCGTATTGGGGTAATTCGACCGCGGTGTCATAGCCTGGCTGGAGACCGGAGACTACGGAGGCCATATCCCAGCGCTCGACGGTGCGGATGTTGGCCCAGCAGAGGAACTCCGGGGTGCCTTGCTGGAGTGCTCCGGAGAGGGAATCAGAGCAGTTGTTCAGCGGCTCGGTGCTGGTGGTGCGCGGCGAGTCGCGATTATCGCGGCGTGGGTTGCCGCTGGGGCCGCTCGGGCCGGGCTCACGGCCTCCGGCGGTGGTGTACTCGGCGAGCAGGCTGATGTTATTTGTTGCTTGCTGCGCCGATGCTGCGCGCAATGCGCCGCTGGCCGCGAGGGCTAGGCATAGCAGCAGAATTTTTTTATGAGGGTTCATGGCACCACCACCGTGTCTCCTGGAGCCAGATCGATATTTTGCTGCGGAGCCTGGCCCTTGAGAGCTTTCTCGTAGTTCACATCGATGCGCGTTGTTTTGTCGGCGCGCAGAACGTAGATTTTTTTCTGCTTGGCGAAATCGGTGAGGCCGCCGGAGCGGGCTACCAGCTGCACGACGTTCATGGTGGAGACGAGCGGGTAGGCGCCGGGACGCTGCACCTCGCCGGTGATGAAGACCATGCGGCTGTGAATCTCCTGCACGGTGACGGTGACGTGAGGCTTGTGCACGAAACGCGCCAGCTTGTCAGTGAACTGCTTTTGCAGGCCGTCGGGGGTCATGCCGGAGACCGGGACTTCATAGAGGAGGGGGATGGTGATTTTTCCGTCGGGGCGGACGGTGGCGGTCACGGTGAGCTGCGGCTCATTCCAGACGGAGATATGGAGGACGTCGCCGGGGCCAATGACGTAGTCGGTGGGTGAAACTGCGGGTGCGGTTTGGTCTGGAGCGGGCGGAGTTGGGGCGGATTGCATTTGGGAAAAACAGGGAAGGGTCTGCGCGCACAGGAGCAGGCAGAGAAGCGGGCAGACGCGGCGAGCCGTGCGCGTGAACCTGTTCATACTTACGGAGAACGAGAGGGGGGAGGGAACGGATTTGGTTTGTTACCAGAGATGTTGGGGGTTTCTGGGGGAGGGTACTGGTGGGGGTGGGGTTTGGGAGGGGGGTCGGTTACTGGGGGAGATTACTGTGGTGGGGTTCGCGAGCGGGGACTTGGATTATTGGGGAGGGTTCCCGCCCACTCATCGCGATACAACTGCGATGAATGGGGCACAGATTTCGTTTTGGAGCAGATTTACGTCCACTCATCGCGATACAGCTGCGATGAATGGGGCACAGCACGATTCTGAGATGAAGGTAGTTGCTTATGCATTGATGGCCATGCCTTCTACTGCGGCGTAGGCGTCTAGCATTGCTTCGCTTAGCGTGGGGTGGGCGTGGATGGTGAACATCAGTTCGTCCACTGTGCCTTCCAGTTCCATTACGGCTACGGCTTCTGCGATTAGCTCGGTGGCCTGGGGGCCGATGATGTGGACGCCGAGGATTTCGCCGTATTTGGCGTCGGCTACGATTTTTACGAAGCCGTCGTGGGAGTCTACGATGGTGGCTTTGGAGTTGCCGGCGAAGGGGAATTTGCCGACTTTGATTTCGTAGCCTTTTTCCCTGGCCTGGGCTTCTGTGAGGCCGGCGGAGCCTACCTGCGGATCGCTGTAGGTGCAGCTTGGGATGCGGTCATGGCGGAGGGGGCGGTAGTGACGGCCGGCGATGGCGGAGACGGCGACGATGCCGCTCATGCCGCCGACGTGGGCGAGCTGCGGGAGGCCGAGGACGATGTCTCCGATGGCGTAGATGCCGGGCTCGGCGGTCTGCTGGGCTTCATTGACCTTGATGAAGCCGCGTTCCAGCTCGATCTTTGTGGATTCGATGTTGATGCCGGAGGTGCGCGGGGCGCGGCCTACGGCTACGAGGACTTTTTCCGCTTCCTTTTCGATGGACTTGCCGGCGGCGGTGGTCCACTTGACCTTGACGCCGGAGTCGGTGCGCTCGATGGACTCGACTTTGCACTGGGTGTTCATGTCGATGCCGCGCTTTTTGAAGAGGCGGGCGAGCTCTTTGGAGAGTTCTTCGTCTTCGACGGGGATGGCGCGGGGGAGGAATTCTACGACGGTGACTTCTGTGCCGAAGCTGGCGAAGATGGAGGCGAATTCGACGCCTACGGCGCCGGCGCCGATGATGATGAGCGATTTGGGCGGCTGGGGCAGGGAGAGGATTTCGATGTTGGTGAGGATGCGGTCGTCTGGCTTCTGGCCGAAGAGGATGCGGGCTTCAGAGCCGGTGGCGAGGATGATGTTTTTGGTGCGGAGCTGCGACGTGGTGTTGTCGGAGGCGGTGAGCTCGACGGTGTGGATGCCGTCTTTGGCGGGGCCTGTGAGGCGGCCGTAGCCGGAGACTACGGTGACCTTGTTCTTCTTCATGAGGAAGCCGAGGCCCCTGGTGTGCTTGTCGATGATGGCGTTTTTGCGCTTCTGGATGGCGGCCCAGTCGAGCTGCGGGGTGCCGATGCCGGTGATGCCGTATTCGGCGGCGTGCTTGAGGTGGTCCCAGATTTCTGCGTTGAAGAGCAGGGCCTTGGTGGGGATGCAGCCGACGTGGAGGCAGGTGCCGCCGAGGACGCTGTCGGCTTCAATGAGGGCGACCTTGAGGCCGAGCTGGCCGCCGCGGATGGCGGCGGTGTAGCCGGCGGGGCCGGAGCCGATGATGGCTACGTCATAGAGAGTGTCTGTGCTGGCGGGGGCGGGTGTGGTGGCCAAGGTTTGCTCCGTTCTGTTGCGTGTTCAGTTTATCGAATGAGCGGTTGGGTTCGGATGGTTGGGAAAAGACATCCCTCGGGGGCTAAAGCCCGGATGCTTTTTTCGCTCTTTACGGCACGGCTGAAGCCGTGCCCTTTCAAAGCAAGTGCGAAAGCTGATTGCTAGTGGATTTGATTGCGGATGAGGGTAATGGTTTCGTGGATGGTTTCGGGGGCGTCGCCGAAGGTGGTTAGCCAGTGGACTTCCGGTTCGCGGCGGAACCAGGTTAGCTGGCGCTTGGCGTAGTTGCGGTGGCCTTGCTGGGCGGCTGTCAGGGCTTCCTGTGGGGTGAGGGTGTTGTCCAGTACGGCTAATGCCTGGCGGTAGCCCAGCGAGTCGAGGGCTTTTACCCGGCCGTACTGATTGAGTAGTGTGCGGGTTTCTTCTACGAGGCCTGAGGCGAACATTTCGGCGCAGCGGCGGTTGAGGCGGTCATATAAGGCTTCGCGGGGTGGGTTGAGGCCGATGCGTAAAAGGCGGAAGCCGGTGAGTGGGTCGCGGGCCAGTTGTTCGCTCATGGGTTTGCGGCCTGCGAGTGAGACTTCTATGGCGCGGATGAGTTTTGGGGTGTCGTTGGCGTGGATGCGGGCGGCGGTTGGGGGGTCGAGGCGCTGCAGGATTTTGTGGAGGTGGGGGCTGCCGTGTTTTTCGGAGCTGCGGCGGAGGCGGTCGCGGAGGTCTTCGTGACGTGCGGGGCCGGCGAAGAGGCCTTCGGTGAGGGTGCGGAGGTAGAGGCCGGTTCCGCCGGTGACGATGGGGAGATGATGGCGGGCGGCGATTTCGTGGAGGGCGGCGCGGGCGGCGCGGCTGTAGGCTCCGGCGGTGTAGGGCTGGTCCGGGTTGGCTACGTCGATCAGGTGGTGTGGGGCTTGGGCGCGTTCTTCCGGTGTGGGTTTGGCGGAGCCGAGGTCCATGCCGCGGTAGACGGCTACGGAGTCGCAGGAGATGATTTCGCCGTTGAAGAATTCGGCGAGGCGGAGGGATAGGGCGGTTTTGCCGCTGCCGGTGGGGCCGAGGAGGAGGACTGCTAGTGGATCTGTCACGGACGCCACCAGTTGGGGGTCCAGATCCAGGATTTGTTGGCGTGGTAGTACCACCAGGCGAGGATGGCGGCGGCGAAGAGGATTAGGCCGAGGGTTTGGTTGCGGCGGAAGGCGCGGAGGTTGGCGGCGCGGCGGGATGCTGCGGCTTTGGGGTCGAGATAGGGTTGGGGGCGGGGCATGGGTGTTCAGGACCATCTTATCGCTGGCTGCGGAGGTTATGTGGGGCGGGAGTATGGATCATTTTGGAGCTTTTTCGGCATGAAGCTTAAGGTTGGCTGGGTGGTATCCCAGGTCTCCAAAATCGGGAGACCTGGGGCACCCGATTTTGGTGGGTGTGCTGGCGAAAGGCAAAAGCGGGTCCTTCCCTCCGCCTGAAAAACGGCTACGGTCAGGATGACGGGATTTTGTGGGGGAGACCCGCAGCCTGGTTGTGCTGGCGAAAGGCAAAAACAAGGCTCCTATCGAGGCTTTGGTTATCCCACCCATGCGCGGTGGTGCTGCGCATGGATGGGGCACCCGATTTGGTGGGGGTGCTGGCGAAAGGCAAAAGCAAAAGCGGGTCCTTCCCTCCGCCTGAAAGACGGCTACGGTCAGGATGACGGTATTTGGTGGTGGGTTGGAGCAGTATGACGGGCTTTGGTGGGTGGGATAGCTGGTAGGTTGACTTGAGGTTGGTGGATTGCTGACCATGGTTTTGCTGCGAGGATATTGACGAATGAAGGTTTTGATTTTTGGTGCGGGTGGGCGTGAGCATGCTTTGGCGTGGGCGGTTAAGAAGTCGGAGCGGGTGACTGAGGTGGTTTGTGCGCCGGGGAATGGTGGGATGGCGCAGATGGCTCGGTGCGTGCCGGTGAGCGTGACGGACCTGGATGCGATGGTGGCGCTTGTGGTGGCGGAGCAGCCGGAGCTGACGATTGTGGGGCCGGAGGTGCCGCTTTCGCTGGGGATTGTGGATGAGCTGACGCTGCGCGGGTTTCGGGTATTTGGGCCGACGAAGGGTGCGGCGATGCTGGAGTCGAGCAAGGGATTTGCGAAGCGGTTTTTGCAGCGGCACCAGATTCCTACGGCGGCTTACGCGCTGTGCGTGGATTTGGAAGAGGCTCGCAAGGAGATTGAGATTTTTCATGCTCCGATGGTGGTGAAGGCGGATGGGCTGGCGGCGGGCAAGGGCGTGTTGATCTGCCAGACGCGGGAAGAGGCTTTGCAGGGCGTGGAGGGTTTGTTTTCCGGCGCGCTGCTTGGGGAGCCAGCGGAGCAGGTGGTGATTGAGGAGTTTCTGGAAGGTGAGGAGCTTAGCTTTCTGTGCCTGAGTGATGGAAAGCATGTGGCTCCGATGGCTCCGGCGCAGGATCATAAGCGGATTGGCGAGGGCGACACGGGGCCGAATACGGGCGGCATGGGGGTGTATTCGACCGACGCGTTGCTGGATGAGCCGATGAAGGAGTGGATTCTGCGGCATATTGCGGAGCCGGCGGTGCGGGGGATGGCGGATGAGGAGACTCCGTTCAAGGGTGTGCTGTATGTGGGGCTGATGATGACGGCGAAGGGGCCGCAGGTGCTGGAGTTCAATGTGCGGTTTGGCGATCCGGAGACGCAGGCGATTCTGCTCAGGCTGGAGTCGGATCTGGTGTCGGCGCTGGAGGCGTGCGTGGATGGGCGGCTCTGCGATACGGAGCTGCGGTGGACTCCGGGGGCTTCAGCGTGCGTGATTGCGAGTTCTTCGGGGTATCCGGGGAAGTATGCGACGGGGTTTCCGATTACGGGGCTGGAGGCTGCGGCGAGGGTGCCGGGTGTGGAGGTGTTTCACTCGGGGACGGTGCTGAAGGATGGGCAGATTGTGACTGCGGGCGGGCGCGTGCTGGCGGTTTCTGCTTTGGGCGAGAGCCTGGAGGTGGCGCTGGAGCGGGCTTACCTGGCTATGGGAGAGATTGGGTTTGAGGGGATGTATTTCCGGCGGGATATTGGGCATCGGGCGGTGAATAAGAGTGGGGATAGGTGATGGGTGTCCGGTTATTCTTGCGAAAGTGGGATGTGGGGCGCATGGGAAAGCAAAAGCGGGTCCTTCCCCCCTTCTCCACCCCAGCGACGAAGACCTGTCGCCGGGGACCCCGGGCTGAAAAGCGCCTACGGTCAGGATGACGGGTCTGCTCAGAGATTTAGATTGGCCATCCCACCCATGCGCGGTACTGCTGCGCATGGATGGGGCACAGCGTTTTTTGTGGGGGTGCCTGCGAAAAACAAAGACTAACGGCAAAAGCGGGTCCTTCTCTCCGGCTGAAAGACGCCTATGGTCAGGATGACGGGTCTGCTCAGAGATTTAGATTGGTTATCCCACCCATGCGCGGTACTGCTGCGCATGGGTGGGGCACAGCGTTTTTTGTGGGGGTGCCTGCGAAAAACAAAGACTAACGGCAAAAGCGGGTCCTTCCCTCCGGCTGAAAAGCGCCTACGGTCAGGATGACGGGCTTTTTGTGGGGGTACCCGCATCTTGGTTGTGCTGGCGAAAGGCAAGAACAAGGCTGCTATCGAGGCTCTGGTTATCCCACCCATGCGCGATAGTGCTGCGCATGGATGGGGCACCCTTTGTGGTGGTTGTGCGGGCGAAAAGCAACGGCAAGAACAACCGCTGAGGCGCTGGGGTCAGGCGCGGACGCTTTGGAAACATGATCGGCAGAGTACCGGACGGCCCTGCGTGGGACGGAAGGGTACGGTTGTCTCCATGCCGCACTGGGAGCAACTGGTTCGGGTTTCAGAGCGCACGCGGCCGTTGCCGTTACCCCGTTTGGATTTGCATGGTTTGCAGCGTTTGGGGTCGTTCTGAAACTGCTTGTCGTGAAAAAAGAGCTGTTCGCCGGCTGTAAAGACGAAATCTGCTCCGCAATCTCCACACTTTAGTATTCGATCCGTATATTCCATGGCCACTGTCCCGTACGCAGGGAAATCACAGTGACTCGGCCATTCGCACGCGCGGGCCGGTTCCGTTTCCCTGTCTTTTTTGTTTACATCTGGATTGCAACGGGCATTCTCAGGGAAGGGATGGCTCTAAAAGGCCGCTGACGGGGTTGGCAGTCCACAGAATTCCTGACGGGCGATTGAGTCGCCTGCGGTGAATCGGGGACGGCACCCATACAGCTTGGCCGCTTTAGATGACAGCTTCTCCAGAGATGCAACGAGGGCCCGGCCGCAAAAGAAAGAGCGGCTAAAAGATGGTCTTCCTTACGGAAGACTGAAGCCAGCGGAACGGGATCCGCTGTTCGGAGGTGAGTGCTGCAGGTGTTACGCGCTACATTTCTCTGCCGCAGATTTTTCACGCGGAATCGCGCGGCAGTGGAAATTCAAAGCCTGGTACGTGCAGATTGCAATCTGGGATACGGGAAAGTGGTGCAATGTTGCTGCGCCGCCGGAGTGAGCTGGAGGGGGATTCCATGCTCCTCCGGCGGCGATATTTATGTTAGTCCTGCTCTTTACGGGCCTTTTTGCGATTGCGCTTGCGGGCCAATGCGGCCTTGACGCGCTTCTTTTCGCCCGGCTTGAGGTAGTAGGAGTGACGCTTTACTTCCTTGATGATGTCTTCCTGCTGAACCTTACGCTTGAAACGGCGCAGCGCGTTTTCTAACGGCTCGCCTTCTTGTACACGAACTTCTGCCAAAGTAATCACACCTCCAAACCTGCCAAAGGGCAACCTTTATGATACCGGATTTTTGTTCGATTGGGTACATAGTTTGACTGGCGGACAGAAGGCGAAGAAAAGGTACAATCGAACCAGTTTTTTCTGCCCGGGAAACTTCTGCATGGATTTTGCAAGAGAAAGGTCTGTTTTTATGCGTATGCGCGTCGTGTTGTCGTGTGTTTTGGTATTTGGGGCTTTGCTGCCGGTGGGGGGTGGGCGGGTTGTGGCGCAGGAGACTGCGCCTGCGGCCAGCGTGCCGGGCGACTACAGGGATGTGACTGATCCGGACAACATTCAGACCTTTTATGTGCAGGATGGCGCGCTGATGATGGAGTCAGACCGCGGTGTGCCCGAGAAGCTGAAGGCGATTTCCGCGAGCGAGTTTGGGATGGAGAAAGAGAAGTACCGGTTCCGCTTTGCGGGGAGCGGGGCGGATGCGACGCTGACGATTCTGGATGAGAAGGGCGAGCCGGCGCAGAGCTTCAAGCGGGTGGGCGATGCTACGCATCGGGTGTTCCATGACTATCAGCGCTCGGAGGCGATGATTCCGGCGCGCGATGGCGTGAAGCTGCACGTGGTGGTTCTGAAGCCTGCGGATATTACGACGCCGCTGCCGTTTTTGATTCAGCGGACGCCTTATGGATGCGATGAGACGAACCGGGCTTCGTTTCACGGCGGGCGGCCGGAGCTGGCGCGCGAGGGCTACATCTATGTGTGCGGCGATATTCGCGGGCGGTATAAGAGCGAAGGCACGTTTGTGATGAGCCGGCCGATGGTGGCGGATCATAAAGACCCGAAGAGTATTGACGAGAGCACGGACACCTACGACACCATTGCGTGGCTGCTCAAAAATGTGCAGGGCAACAATGGGCGCGCGGGATTTGTGGGCACGAGCTATCCCGGATTTCTGGCGATGGCGGCGGGGATTGATCCGCACCCGGCGGTGAAGGCGATTTCTCCGCAGGCTCCGATGATTGATGTTTGGATGGGCGATGATTTCTTTCATAACGGCGCGTTCCGGCAGACGTATGGGTATGACTACGGGCTGATGATGGAGTCGAGCAAGGAGAATACCGAGGTCAGCTACGGGAAGGATGCGGCGGGGAAGCCTCGGGATGGGTTTGATTATTTTCTGGAGCGCGGGAGCTTTGAGCAGGATGTGAAGCAGTCCGGATCGCCGGTGCTGCCGACGTGGAAACTGTTCCTGGAGCACCCGGCGTATGAGTCGTATTGGAAGAGCCGCGGCGTGGAGTATTGGCTGACGAAGGTGACGGTGCCGACGCTGAGTGTGGGCGGTTATTACGACCAGGAAGATATGTGGGGACCGCAAGAGGAGTACTCGACGCTGGAGCCCCATGACGAGAAGCAGGAGAATTTTCTGGTGCTGGGGCCGTGGCGGCATGGCTCGTGGGCTTCGACGACGCGGCACCTGGGCAATGTGCAGTATGGCGAGCCGATTGGGCAGGAGTTTCGGCGGCAGATTGAGGCGAAGTTCTTTGCGCATTATCTGAAGGATGCTTCAGGTTTTGATCTGGAGGATACGGCCAGCTTTCAGACGGGATCGAATACGTGGAAGCGGTATAAGCATTTTCCTCCGGAAGAGGCGCAGGTGACGGCGCTGCATTTGCGCGGAGACGGCAAGGCAAGCTGGGGCGATGTGAAGACGGCTGAGAAGACGAGCTATACGAGCGATCCTGCGAACCCGGTGCCGTACCGGCACAGGCCGATTCAGCCTACGTATGGCGAGGGTTCGCAGTGGTACAACTGGATGACCGAAGACCAGCGCTTTGTGACGGACCGCAAGGATGTGGCGGTTTGGAAGCTGCCCGTGCTGAAGAAGGACATGGTGGTTACGGGCGAGGTGCTGGCGGATCTCTTTGCTTCGACTACGGGTACGGATGGGGACTTTGTGGTGAAGCTGATCGACCAGTTTCCCGAGGACGATGCGGATGCGAAGATGCGCGGCTACCAGTTGATGACGAATATGGAGATTTATCGCGGGCGGTATCTGGATGGGTTCGACAAGCCGCGGGCGATCAAGGCTGGGGCTGTGCGAGAGTACAAGTTCAGCCTGCATGATGTGGATCATGTGTTCAAGGCGGGGCATACGGTTGTGGTGGAGGTGCAGAGCACGTGGTTTCCGCTGTATGACCGGAATCCGCAGACGTATGTGGCGAATATCATGACAGCCAAGCCGTCGGATTACAAGCCGGCTACGATTACTGTCTATTCGGATACGGAGCATGATTCGAATTTGCAGGTGCCGCTGATGAATCAGTGCGATGTGGTGGATTGCTTTTAGCACACACAAGTAATGCTGAAGTAATCTTGACGGAGAATAACCAGTTACACATACTCGCAAAAATGGAATATCGAGTGTGTGTAACCGATGAAGTTGCGTGGCAAGTCGAGGAAAGGGCTAAATCCGTTGGACTATCTGTCGAGCAAGCGCTTGCAGCGTATCTTATGCGTATTGCCGAAAACACCGAGCCATTAGACAACGAATATCTGCCCGACGGTACGTTGCGTCGCCGAACCCTTCGGCAGCAACTTTACCGTTTTGGTGGATAGATAAGAATCGCGGTAGAATAGATAACGTAGTGGCGTTGCATCAGCCCATCCCGGCGCTTCTCTAGCGGCTCCCGCCGCTATACTTCTTTGCGCCCTTTTTTCCTTCGAGACAATGTTTGAATTTGCGCCGCGATGATTTGCGGCTGAGGAGTACGTTATGCAGGATCGTTTGGAGCAGATGGAGCAACGCTATACCGAGCTGCAATCGCAGTTCGCGTTGCCAGAGGTCTTGAACGACCACGAGCGGTATCAGAAGACTGCGAAGGCGATTCGCGAGCTGGAAGAGACGGTCGAGAAGTATCGCGAGCTGAAGCAGGCTAAGACCGGGCTGGCGGATGCGCAGGTAATGCTGGAGGAGACAGACGCCGATCTGCGCGCAATGGCGGAAGAAGAGATTGCCTCGCTGGAGCCGAAGGTGGTGGCGCTTGAGGAAGAGATCAAGGTGTTGCTGCTGCCGAAGGATCCGAATGACGAGAAGAACGTGATTCTGGAAATTCGCGCGGGCACGGGCGGCGATGAGGCTTCGCTGTTTTGCGCGGAGGTCTTCCGCATGTATACGCGCTTTGCCGAGCAGCACCGCTGGAAGGTGCAGGTGACGGACCTTTCCGAGAGCGGCGTGGGCGGTTACAAGGAAGTGATTGCGATTATTGAAGGCGACCGCGTGTACTCGCAACTAAAGTATGAGAGCGGCGTGCACCGCGTGCAGCGTGTGCCGGCGACGGAGACGCAGGGGCGTGTGCATACTTCGGCGATTACGGTGGCGGTGCTGCCGGAAGCGGAAGACGTGGACGTGAAGATTGAGGCGAAGGATATTCGCATTGATACGTTTTGTTCTTCGGGGCCGGGCGGGCAGAGTGTGAACACGACGTACTCCGCGGTGCGCATTACGCACCTGCCGACGAATACGGTGGTGAGCTGCCAGGATGAGAAGTCGCAGATCAAGAATCGCGAGAAGGCGATGCGAGTGCTGCGTACGCGGCTGTATGAGGTGGAGCTGGAGCGGCAGAATGCGGAGCTGGCGGCGGCGCGTAAGTCGCAGGTGGGAAGCGGCGACAGGAGCGAGAAGATTCGCACGTATAACTTTCCTCAGAACCGGCTGACGGATCATCGCATTGGGCTGACGCTGCACCAGCTGGACCTGATTATGGAAGGCAGGCTGCAGTCGATTGTGGATGCGCTGGTGGCGTATTACCAGGCGGAGCAGTTAAAGGCTGAGACGAGCCAGGCGGCTTGAGCGATGCCGACGATTGCGCAGTTTCTGTCGCGGGCAACGGGCCAGTTGCAATCCGGCCCGCATGCTGAGCGGGCGCGTGCGGATGCGGAGACGCTGCTGCTGCATGTGCTGGAAGCGAATCGGGCGTGGCTGATCTCGCACGGCGAAGATGGGATTGGCGAAGAGAGCGCGAGCCGCTATACGGAACTGGTGGAGCGGCGCTTTCGCGGCGAGCCGATCCAGTACATTACAGGCGAGACGGAGTTTTACGGGCTGCCGTTTCGCGTGACGCCGGATGTGCTGATTCCGCGGCCTGAGACGGAACATCTTGTGGAGCAGGCCATTGCGGTGGCGCGCGAGTTTGCGGAGCCGCGCATTGTGGATGTGGGCGCGGGATCAGGCGCGATTGCCGTGGCGCTGGCTGTGCACCTGGCGGATGCGTGTGTTACATCGATCGATGTATCCGCGGATGCGCTTGCGGTTGCACGTGAGAATGCTGCGCGGAATGCTGTGAGCGAGCAGGTGCGGTTTCTTCACGGCGATCTGCTGGCGCCTGTGGCCGGCGAAGCATTCGACCTGGTGGTATCGAATCCGCCGTATGTGCCGGAGAGGGATCGCGAATCGCTGAGCGTGGAGGTGCGCGAGTATGAGCCGCCACAAGCGCTCTTTGCCGGCGAAGATGGACTGGATGTGTATCGACGGCTGATTCCGGCTGGGTACGCGGCGTTGGCGCCGGGCGGATACATGCTGCTCGAGATTGGTTATGGGCAGGCGGAGGGTCTGCGGGCGCTGCTGGGCGGGAGCGGATTTAAGGAGATTGATTTTGTGCCGGATCTGCAGGGGATTGCGCGGGTGGTTTGTGGGCGGCGGTGAAAGGATTTCGATCCGTTGGTGCGATTCGCTAAACGTGTAGCTCGGGAAGGTCTAAATCAAGACCCTGCTCAAGGCCTGCAAGCCAGGAATCCACTTCTTCTTCATCCAGATGCAGTCCTGTGGTCTGATAGCGCTCCCAGTCCATGTTTAGTTCATTGCGGAATTGAACTGTCATTTCCATGTTCGAACTCTAACACTCCCGGCGGTTGAGTAAAATAGCTGTTGGTAACAAGCAATTTGCGAGGAAAGAATTTATGGCAGTCTCAGCGATGGCCGGTATTCCGGCGCTTAAGGATCTCTCGGCGGATGTGAAGCGCCGCATGGACCAGGCGGTAACGGGCTTTCAGACGAACCTTGGTTCGATACGCACGGGTCGCGCCAGTGCGCACATGCTGGACCAGGTGAAGATTGATTACTATGGCACGCCGACGCCGGTGAGCCAGATGGCGCAGGTTTCTACGCCTGAGGCGCAGCTGATCGTGATTCAGCCTTATGATCCGAGCGTGGTGAAGGAGATCGAGAAGGCATTGCAGACTTCCGATCTTGGCTTGAATCCGCAGTCCGATGGCAAGATCATCCGCGTGCCGATTCCTCCCATGACGGAAGAGCGGCGGCGCGATGTGGTGAAGCACCTGAACAAGGTGCTTGAAGACCAGCGCACGGCTGTGCGGAATGTTCGCCGCGATGGCAATGACACGCTGAAGAAGCTGGCGAAGGATAAGAAGATCAGCGAGGACGAGGAAAAGCGCGCGCTGGAAGAAATTCAGAAGATGACGGATGAAGAGATCAAGCGCATGGAAGAGATGGCCAAGCGCAAAGAGGCTGAAGTGATGCAGGTTTGAGGCATTGCATGCAGCGGCTGCGGCCTGATGGCCGCGCTGCGGCTTTTGTGGCGCTCCCGTTGGTCGCGGTCTGTACTTCAGGCTGGAGATAAAGCGATGGAAGCTGAGCTTATCTTTGAAATTGTGCAGGAGGCTGACGGTGGTTTCACTGCTGAGGCTCTTGGTGAGAGCATCTTTACGCAAGCCGATACGGTGGATGAGTTGAAGGCCAACGTGCGAGAGGCTGTGCAGGCTTTCTATTTTGATTCTGTGCCACCTGCGTCGATTCGATTTCAGCTCGAAGCATTCGCGTAATTCTGACTTCGAAGTGCATACGAGGCGACCATGGAGCACAATCTTGATCATGCAGTAGCTTTGTTGTCGCGTACGCCTGCGGCGTTGAATACTTTGCTGCGGGATTTGCCTTCGGCCTGGACTGAAAGCAATGAGGGTGACGGTACGTGGAGTGCGCGGGAGGTGATTGCGCATCTGATTCACTGCGAGCATACGAACTGGGTGCCGCGAGCGAAGCGGATTCTGGAGTCGGGTGAGAGCAAGCCGTTTGACTCGCTGAATCGTGAGGCGCATCTCAAGGAGAATCCTGATACGCCGCTGCCGGAGTTGCTGGATGAGTTTGCCCGGCTGCGTGCGGCGAATCTTGAGGAGTTAAGAGCGCTTCAGATTGGGCCGCACGAGCTTGCGTTGAAGGGAAAACATCCCGCGCTGGGCTCGCTTACGCTGGCGGAGCTGCTTTCAGCATGGACCGTGCATGACATGACGCACCTGCATCAGATTTCGCGGATTCTTGCGCATCAGTATCGCGAGGCGGCGGGGCCGTTTGCGCGATACCTCGGCGTGTTGAAGTGCGATGGGCACAGCGGATCGTGAGCGCTTGGTGAAAGCTGAAAGCCATCAACCTCAGGGCTAAAGCCCAGATGCTTTTTGCTTGTCTTCCGGCACGACTCAACAGTTTGCTGAAAAAGTCAGTGTTTGCATTCGGAAGCCGCAAAACCATCCCTCAGCGGCTAAAGCCGCGTTTTATTTGCGGCATTTATGGCACGACTGAAGTCGTGCCCTTTCAAAGCTAAAACGGCGCGTGTTCGAAACCTGAGATTCGGTTTTGAATTTCTCAAGACAGAAAACCAGCCCTCAGCGGCTAAAGCCGCGTTTTCTTTGCGGCATTTATGGCACGACTGAAGTCGTGCCCTTTCAAAACATCGAGTTTTTCAGCAAGCTGTGAAGTCGTGCCCTGTTACAAAACGCCGGGTGGTGGTTCGTCAGACTCTGCCTAGAGGCCGGATGGGAGATGCCAGTTGCGCCATACGCTGATGACGCGCAAGAGGAAGCAGGCGGTTCCGCCGATGAGCGCGGAGTAGGTGTCTTTCATGCCCAGCCTGCGGCAGAGAATCATGGTGGCGGCTCCGGCGAGAGCTGCGGTTGCGTAGATATCGGTCTGGAGAACGCGGGGTACGCGGGCGAGGCATATGTCGCGGATGGTGCCTCCGCCGACACCGGTGATGCCGCCGAGCATGACGGCTACGAGCGGCGACATTTTGCGCAGAAGAGCTTCTTCTGTTCCGGAGACGGCGAAGAGGGCGAGGCCGCCTGCATCGAGGACCATGATGAGCTGCTGCGGAATCTCCTCCACATACCTGTGAAATAAGAAGGCGACAGCCGCGCCGGTGAAGGCTACGGCTGGATAGTGCCAGTTGCGCAAGGCGTTGGGAGGGGTTGCGCCGAGGAGCACGTCGCGGATGATGCCGCCGCCTACGGCTGTGGCGAAACCGAGGATGAGGATGCCGAGCAGATCGAGGTGATTGGCGAGCGCGGTGTTTGCGCCTTCGATGGCAAAGAGCAGCGTGCCGGCCAGGTCGACGAGATAGAGCATTCGCGTCGGCGAGAGCTGAAATTTCTTTGCCATGCTATTGAAGATACATGCCGGAGGTTACTTTTTCGGCCGCTTGTAGAACGGGATGGGGACCTGCTTTGCGCGGACCTGGTTGGCTCGGCACTGCACGATGAGATCACTGCCACTGGCGGCGATTTCTGTGGGGACGAGCGCCAGGGCGATGTTGGTTTTGAGGAAGGGCGCGGGTGAGCCGGAGGTGACTACGCCGATTTCTTTTCCTTCGAGGTCATGGACGGAGTAGCCGTCACGGCCTATGCCGCGGTCGATCATTTCAAGGCCGATGATTTTGCGTTTTGGGCCGCCTGCCGATTGCACGGCGAGTAGGGCTTCGCGGCCGATGAAATTGCCCTTGTCGAGCTTGAGCCAGCGGTCGAGGCCGCCTTCAAAGACGTTGATTTCTTCACTGATTTCGTGGCCGTAGAGGCTCATTCCGGCTTCAAGCCGCAGCGTGTTGCGCGCGCCCAGGCCGCAGGGGCGGATGCCGAACTCGGAGCCGGCTTCCATGAGCGCGTCCCACATTTTTACCGTGGTGGCTTCGTCGGAGGGGATGTAGACTTCGAAGCCGTCTTCACCGGAGTAGCCGGTGCGGGCGATGAGTACGTTGGGAATGTTGGCGACGGTGCCCCATGTGAACCAATAGTTTTTGATGGCTGCGAGGTCGACCTTGGTGAGCTTTTTGAGTGTTTCAAGCGCACGCGGGCCCTGCACGGCGAGCTGCGAGTAGTGCGGCGAGTAATCGCTGATGTGGACGCTGGGGAAGCTGCCGACCTGCTTGCGGATCCATGCATAATCTTTCTCGGTGGTACCGGCGTTGACGACGAGGAGATAGTCGTTTTCGCTGAGGCGGTGGACGAGAATGTCATCGACGAATGTGCCGGAGGGTGTGAGCAGGGCGGAGTAATGCGCCTGGCCGTCTTTGAGCTTCGACGCGTCATTCATGGTGATGTGCTGCACGGCGGCGAGTGCGCCGGGGCCGCGGAACTGAATTTCGCCCATGTGGCTGACGTCAAAGAGGCCTACGCCGGTGCGGACGGCGAGGTGCTCGGCGATGAGGCCACCGCCGTTGCCGGGATACTCGACCGGCATGTCCCAGCCGCCGAAGTCGACCATGCGGGCCTTGAGGGCGCGATGGGTGGCGTTGAGTGCGGTTTTCTTGAGTGCGGGCGTGGCTGGAGTGGCGGGGGTGGTCATGCGGTAGATCCTTTCGGGCAGGGCGACTCTACATGCGGTTCAATGCTTACGATAGGGAGTGAGCGGCGCTGGGGTCAAACCGTGCGGAAAAGAGAAACAGGAATGCGGAGATGGATTCCGTGGTGGATGGAGATGTTTCGGCTGCTGCTGGCGGCGCGTGAAGCGGTGGTGAGGGGAACTGATTGTGCGGCGGCGCGCTGGCGTAGCATAGATAGAATTACGAATCAGGAGATGCGGGGATGACTGTCTTTCGCGGCATTCTTATGTTGGCCGCCGGCGTGTTTGTGATTGTTCAAGGCTGGCGGATGCAGACACATCAAATTCCGTCTGGTCATTGGCCTGTCTCAGTGTTTTACGTGATGGGTGTGCTGGCAATTGGGTTGGGCGTGTGGCGGCTGACGAAAAAACCGCCGAAGCCGCTGGTGTAGCGAGACGGCGGCGATGGCGCTTCTCTACAACAAAATTCAGGGGCGGAACCTGGAGCGGCTGGCTGCGCTGAGCGACGGCATCTTTGCCGTGGCCATGACGCTGCTGGTGCTGGACCTGCATGTGCCGGCGGCGGCGCAGGTGCACTCCGAGAACGACCTGCTGATGGCGCTCTGCGGCATGATGCCGCAGTGGATTACTTACGGCATGAGCTTTCTGACGCTGGGCATCTTCTGGGCCGGGCAGCAGACGCAGCTGAATCATATTGCCGAGGGCAATCGCGACCTGACCTGGATTCATTTGGGATTTTTGTTTGCTACGACGCTGATTCCGTTTTCAACGCGGCTGCTGGCGGAGTTGATTACTTACAAGGTGGCGCTGGGCGTTTACTGGCTGAATATCCTGGTGCTGGGCGCGATGTTGTATTGGAGCTGGATGTATGCGGCGGGCAACGGGCTGGTGAAGGCTGACGTTCCGCGGGAAGTGCAGCTGAGCGTGTGCCGGCGGATACTGATTGCGCAGTCGCTGTATGCGGTGGGCGCGGCGCTGTGCTTTGTGCGCGTGTGGCTGAGCATTGCGGTGATTGTGGTGGTGCAGCTGTATTATGCGGTGGCGCCGCGGCTGGGGCGGAGCAGTGCTGCCGGCTGAGTGTTAGCGTTTGCGCGCGCGCCAGAAGGAACTGGCGCTCAGATAGACGAAGATGAGAGCAAGCGCGATTGCTGCGAGGAACTTCCAGTGGTCGGGGCCGGTGGCGTAGCTGGAGCGCATGCGCCAGGCCATCTGGCCGAAGAGCAGGACGAAAAGCAGGAAGAAGGCTCCGGTGACTTCGAGGAAGACTGCTCCGCCGACGCGCTGAAATGGCCGGAAAAAGCCGCCCAGGCCGCGGGTGAGGCTGCCGGATGGGCGCTGGGGTTTGCGGGACGATTGCGGCTTGGCGGGTTGCGCTGGATAGGGCTGGGCAGCGACAGGCTGGCCGGGGCGTTCGCCGGTAAGGCGTTCATTTGCCATGCGCCCGGCGACTCGCACGCCAACGCCAAGCATGCGGCCGATGGTTTGCGGTCTCATTCCTTTAAAATGGTATCAGGCACCTCGGGTGCGGCCGGCTGCGCTTCTGGGCGCGTGAAACGGAGGATTTTCCGGAGCCTGGCTGAGCCGAGAGTTGCCGTTGAGCCGCGCTGGCAGTAAGGTATAGAAATCCAAGCCGAAATGCACTACGAAGCCGGCCCCGTTTTCCGGAGGTAACCTTTGACATCCCGTCTACGTGAACTGATTCAGCAACTCGGAGAAGCCATCCACGAGTCGGTCATTGAGAGCGAACAGATTGCCGGCGTTGTGCAGGATATCCGCAAGCACGGTTTTGACGTGCTGCTCATGCTCGAGGCGACGATTGGCCTGAATGAGGTGGTCGAGGGAGACTCCGAGGAGACCGAAGAGACGGAGGACGGCGAGCCCTTTACGAAGAATGACCGCGACTGGCTGAAGCGGCTGCGGATCTCGGTTGAGGGTGAGGACGGCGAGGATACGATCGAGGGTTAGCAAGTTGCACAGGGTTTGATCCATCGAGGGGCAAAAGGTTCTATGAAACTGCAGCTTGCCGAAGAAGATCGCCCTCCTGCTGAACTTTCACTCGACGAGTATCTGCATGGAAGCTGGGGTCCCGACTGCGATTTTGTTGACGGTCGCACCGTGGAGCGCAATGTCGGCACCTTTACTCATTCCACGGTGGTTTCATTTCTGATTTGGGCGTTGCCGGGTAAAGAGAAGGGGGAACGGTCTGACCTTTTGTCCCTTCCAAGTCTGCGAATTCAGGTTTCGCCTATGCGAATTCGCGTTCCCGATATTTGTGTCGTCCCTCGAAGCGGACCGCATGAGCGGATTCTGACGCATCCTCCACTTGCCGTCGTAGAGGTTCTCGATGAGGAGGATCCATTCGGCGCGATGATGGAAAGACTTGCTGACTTCAGGCAATTCGGAGTGCAAAACATCTGGGTTATCGATCCGGAACGGCGGATTGCTTACACGTACAACGGCTCGGCGCTGGAAGAGGTGACGACCGGCGAGCTGGTCGTTGGGGACACGCCGATTCGCGTGTCGCTGAGCGAGATGTTTGCGGAGCTGGATCGGGCGTAGGGCGGGCTCGTTCTACTTTTATATGCCATCAACTTTTTGATTCTTATAGACAGGCCTAAAAACGCTCTGGTCGATCACTCTGCGCCCACTAGCAAGTGCTTGGGATATTGCCTCTGTTTTCGTCTTAAACACGATTCGAAAATTTATCGGCAAAACCGTAACCCCCTTTTGATCGTGACATTCAATGTCGAGTTGGGGTATCCATCCGGTCTTGTCTCCAAGTTCTGACGCACGTGCATCTAAATAAAATCTCTTATATTTTTCTCGCATAATGTAGACTTCCTCGGAAGCACCCAATATTAGATGTTCGCTTTGTATATTATATGCCTCAATTGTGTTTGACCGGATAAATGGAGGGGGGATGTCCAAGAAGTCTTGGCTATTTGCTGCGTGCGCTCTATTGCTTGGTCTGGTCGTAGGTGCAGGCGGAAATGAAATGATTCACAGGGTTAGCAAAGCTCATTCAAAAGAAGTGTTTGCCGAAAAAATCAAGTGCAATGCCTTGGCAAAAAGATACATAGAATCGCAATCTTCTAGTTCAATCTTCATGTCCAATGTGTTGGCTCTCAATGCCGTGGATTATTCTCCATCCAGGAATTCCTGCATTGCCTTATTGGACCAGAGCATGATGACACCTAGCCGCCCAGATCTGCCAATACATACCATTCAGGTCGTCGATATCGGTACCGAAGAGGTCTTAAAATCTCTCCCCTGCCCCAAAGATGGAGCCTGTCTGGATTACCGGAACCAAGCTCATACCGAGTTCGAAAAGGCAGTTAAGAAGTAGACCTGTCCTAGTGAGGGAGCATATTGTAGCTTTCAGCTCTTCAGCGCGATGCGAATATGCAGCTCTTTGAGTTGCTCCTCGGTGACTGTCGTTGGTGCTTCGGACATGAGGTCGAGCGCCTTTGCTGTTTTTGGGAAGGCGATGACTTCGCGCAGGCTGGGCGCGCCGGTGAGCAGCATGACGATGCGGTCGAGGCCGAGCGCGATGCCGCCGTGCGGGGGCGTGCCGTACTCGAGCGCGTCGAGGAAGAAACCGAATCTTGCTTTGGCTTCTTCTTCGCTCATGCCGAGCGAGGCGAAGATCTGCTGCTGCACGTCTTTGCGATGGATACGGATGGAGCCTGAGCCCAGCTCGAGGCCGTTCATCGCGAGGTCATAGCAGTTGGCGCGGACTGAGGCCGGATCGGACATGAGGTTCGGCATGTCATGCTCGTGCGGCGCGGTGAAGGGATGGTGCGCGGGGACCCACTTGCCGCTGGCAACCTCGTACTCGAACATGGGGAAGTCGACGATCCAGATGGGCTGGAAGGCCTTTGATCCGTCGATGTGCCCGCTCCGCGGTTCGGCGTTTTGAACGACCTCGTTTGTGACTTCGAAGGCCTTGTGGCGATCTGCGTATTTCTTTGCAAGCTCAGAGCGGAAGTTGCCTGCGGCGGCGTAGACGTTGATCTCGCGCTCGGAGAGGCGACCTTCAAACTTGGTGTCACTGGCCTTGATGTGGTGTGCGGGGTCGCCGGCGACGATGATGACGAAGTCCGCGTCAGACGCGCCTGCAAGCTCGCGTACCTTGGCTGCCGACTCTGGAAAGCCTTTGGCGAGGCGCTTGAAATCGTCAATAAACTTGGCGCCCTTCTTCGTATCAAAGGTCGGATGATTGTCTTCGCGTTCTTTGCGGGAAAGCTCGCCGACGTTTGGGATGCGCAGTGCGACGACGGGCAACGCGGGATCGATTTGCAGAGTAGCGAGCTGCTCATCGGTGAAAGCGGAGCGCACGTCAGTGAGGCCGGGCAGGCGCATGTCCGGCTTGTCGGAGCCGAAGCGGCGCATGGATTCGTCGTAGGTGATTTTGGGGAACGGCGTGGGCAGAGTGACGCCCGCCGCGGCGAAGGCGGCCTTGAGGAAATGCTCGACTACGGCGAAGACGTGCTCCTGCCGCGGGAAGCTCATTTCGAGATCGATCTGCGTGAACTCAAGCTGACGGTCGGCGCGGAGGTCTTCATCGCGGAAGCAGCGCGCGACCTGGAAGTAGCGGTCGAAGCCGGAGATCATGAGGATCTGCTTGAAGATTTGCGGCGACTGGGGCAACGCGTAAAAGCTGCCCGGATGGACGCGGCTGGGGACGAGGAAATCGCGCGCGCCCTCTGGCGTGGACTTGTTGAGGATGGGCGTTTCGATTTCGAGGAAGCCCTGGGCGCTGAGCGACTCGCGGATGGCGCGGGTGATCTCATGGCGCAGCCGGAAGTTGCGCTGCATTTCGGAGCGGCGCAGGTCTACATAGCGATACTTGAGGCGTGTTTCCTCGTTGGCAATGGAATCTTCCGCGGGCGAAAACGGCGCGAGGCGCGTGTCATTGAGAATGAGCAGCTGGGTGGCTTCGATTTCGATTTCGCCGGTGACCATTTTGGGGTTGATGGCCTCAGGCGCGCGCAGGCGCACTTTGCCTACGGCGGCGACAACGTACTCGGGGCGGACGGCCTCACCCTTTTTGTGGCCTTCGGGCACGAGGTCGTGATCGAGCACCACCTGGCAGATGCCGGTGCGGTCGCGCAGGTCGAGAAAGATGAGGTTGCCGTGGTCGCGGCGGCGGTTGACCCAGCCCATGACGACTACGTTTTTGCCTGCATCGGAGGCACGGAGGGTGCCGCAGAGATGCGTCCGTTCGAGATTGCCTAAAAAGTCGAGCACTGATGCGTCCTTGTGTTATTCGCCGGCGGGCTTGCGAAGATGAGCAACAAGCTCTGCGCGCGGAACCTTGGTTTGTGTGCCGGTTGCGAAGTCCTTGACTGTCAGGATACCGGATTGGAGCTCGTCTTCGCCGAGGATGACGATGCTGCGGGCGGCTTTGTCGGCGGCGTCGAAGCTCTTTTTGAGCCGGAAGCTGCCATCGCCCAATTCGGCGCGGACGCCCTGACGGCGCAGCTCGCGGGCGAGAGCTAGAGCGGCGGCGTTGAGGTTTTCACCGAGCGGCGCAATGTAGGTGTCTACCTTTTCGGCCTGGGCTTCGGCTTGCGCCTGCAGAGTGAGGACGAGGCGATCTTCGCCCATGGCAAAGCCGATGCCGGGGGCTTTGGGCCCGCCGATGGCTTCGCTGAGGCCGTCATAGCGGCCGCCGCCGAGTAGTGCATTCTGCGCGCCGAGACCGCCGTGCGTGAACTCGAAGGTGGTGCGGGTGTAGTAATCGAGGCCGCGGACGAGGCGGTGATTGCGCGTGTAGGGCACACCTGCGGCGTCCAGCGCGGCGGTGACCTGTGCGAAGTGGGCCTTCGTCTCCTCGTTCAGGCTATCGGCGATTTTGGGCAGCGCTTCAATGTACGGCTGATCTTCGGGTACCTTGCAATCGAGCACGCGCAGAGGGTTGGTGACGGCGCGGCGCTGGCAATCGACGCACATCTTTGGAGCGACATCGACGAGCGCTGCGCGCAGCACTTCGTTATAGTGGGCGCGCTCGGCGCTGGAGCCGACGGAGTTGATGTGCAGCGTCCAGCCGGTGATGCCGAGCTCGTCGAGGAGCGTGGCGAGCATTTCGAGCACTTCGGCGTCGCGCAACGGCGACTCGCTGCCGGAGGATGGCGGGCCGATGACTTCCGCGCCGATCTGCGAGAACTGGCGGTAGCGGCCCTTCTGCGGGCGCTCGCGGCGGAACTGCGGGCCTATGTAATAGAGCTTCTGAAGCTGGCCGGTTTCGCCGAGCTTGTGCTCGATGTAGGCGCGGACCACGCCGGCGGTATTTTCCGGGCGCAGGGTGAGGGACTGCGGCTTCTCGCTGGCAGCGCGGGCGCGGTCTTCCCAGGTGTACATTTCCTTGGAGACGATGTCGGTTTCTTCGCCTACGCCGCGGGCGAAGAGCGAGGTGTCCTCGAATACGGGCGTGCGGATTTCGCCGAAGTTGTAGCGGGCGAAGACGGCTCGGGCGGTGGCTTCGATGCGGTTCCAGAGCGCGGTTTCAGGCGGTAATAGATCGCGCGTTCCGCGCACGGCTTTCAGTGTGCTCATACTTATCCAGTTTAAACGGCATTCGGAAAGGAATTTCGGTCAGGAGTGCTCTTCAGGCGGATACTCCAGAAGCACCGCTTCCAGATTGCGCGCTCCATGCAGTACCTGAACTATAAGCAGAACGCCTTGTTCCCGCTCGTAGCTGTAGAAGATCATGTGCTTTGGAAATTCAGTGACGAATATCCAGCGTAGATTCGTGAGAGATGCGGAGCGGAAACGACACGGCGCGCCGCGCTCCGGGAATTGCAGAAGTGAGCGAATCGCCGCGTCGACGGCTGATTCCCATCGCTCGGCCAGAGCATCATCCAGAGTGGCGCGATAATAATCAGCTTGTTCGATGATTGAGAGAGCGGCTATTTCCGATATACGAAGTTCGATCACTTGTGCGCGAGCTTCTTCCGCAAGATCGAAACCAGATTGCCCGTCCGCAACTCCTGCGGCGAAATGACTATCTGTTTTGTTTCGAGCGCTTCCAGTAGTTCGGCTTCCAGTCGAGTTTTCCGTTGCTCCTTATCCTGTCGGATGAGATTACGGATAAATTCGCTTGGCGTTCCGAAGTCGCCGGAAGAAACGCGGTCTTCGACATAAGCCTTGAGCGGATCGGGCAGCGAAATATTGAGGGAAGTCATTGCCATACCTTCATATTATGACATTTTATGTACGGTATCTCCTTGTTTCAGTCGGGAACTATTCATTTTCGTCCGGTGTCTAATGCAGCAGTGGCACGGTTCAAAAATATCTCTCGTGTGCTGGTGCGAGCGGCATTTGTGCTGCTTGGCGTGCTTTTATCTGCGGCTGCGGTCATTCCGATTCAACAGCAGCTTTTTCGATCTCGCGCAGAGCATCTTCTGGCCGACATGCAGGCCATCGAGCTGCACCGCACATCATGGACTCAGGCACAGGTTCTTATGCACCGCTGGGGTAGATGGGGTCATTATGACGGTGCCTGCACGGCTGAAAACTGCAAATACACCATTACGCTTTCTGACATGGGGTCGGGGTCCATCCGCCCGGACGACTATGGATGGACTCTGCACGTAATTAGCTTGTTTGTGGGATCACCCATGTATCGCTGGCTTGGCGGTCGGGAAGGAACGGTCTATGCCGGATTTATTGTTCAGGATGGCACGATATGGCGTAGGGTGATGCAACTCAACGTTCAGGTTCCGCCGCGCGCAGCATCTCGTGACGATACATGGGGCTATGGCTTGATTGTGAGAGTACAAAGTCGCTCCTCGCTGAATCCTGAGGCAAGGAAAAAGCATGACCACTGGATACTTGGAGAGGATGAGCAGCTTGCGGAACACCCCTATTACAAAGCTGGACGTCCGGGCGGCTGCGAAATCTGCATGGCAGCCGAAGTAACCTATGCTACGGATACACCGCAGTCAGAGATTCGCGGCTTAACCTCGTTCGATTTCTCATGTATGACACGATGGCATCCATGTCTTCGCGTGGAAGAATTGCTTCCCGCGGCGAAGCCATGGCATTTGTATCAGCTTGATGGTGATCCACCGGAACCAAAGCTACCAAAAGGCTTGCCGGAGTCATGCAAGACCCAACTATGGGCAATTGGCCGGGATGCACTCTGGGTCTTCGCTGTGGATACATTAGCCACAACTGAGAGGAAAAGATTCTATGACGGATCGCCATATCAGGAAGCTCAAGTGCGGCTTGTGGAGACATTAAAAGGTCCGAAGCCCTGGCCGGCGGGCACGGTATTGACTGCAGATCCCTTTTCAGGCGAATCCACTAACCCGCCGTTGTTTCTGGCTGAGCCTATGGATGCAGGCAAACGATACCTTGCCGTAGTAATGGACCCGGAATACTCGTTTCACCAGAACGATGCACATGCTCTGCCTGCTGGCAGTCAAGATGGGATTCGTGGTATTAAGATGACGCGCTGCGGCGTATTCGAAGATACACCCCGGAACCGGCGTGAACTTGAACGTGGCTACGAAATGAATGACCTGCTGCGTATCGATGAGTTTTAATTCAAGCGCGCTTTTTGATCGCGGCCACGAGCGCAGAGTCGATCCGCGTCTGCCAGCCCGGGCCACCCGCCTTGAAGTGCTCAATGACTTCCGGTGAGAGGCGTAGCGAGACTAGCTTTTTGGTAGGGGTCTTCTGCGGGCCGCGCTTGCCGCGCCGGATCACTTTGCCCTTGTAGATCACATCGGCCCGCTCCAGCCACGCCTTGGTTGCTTCGGCATCGTTCGGATCGTAGGGCCCATCTTCCGGGTCATACGGAATTGGATCCTCTTCCTTCTGCGCAAGTACACGCGCCCAGTCCGTCTTACTTTCCATTTTGCGTTCGGACTTGTTCATATAACTCACGCTCCTCTCTGCTGGCGGCACGAAACGAGATGACTCGTACATCTCCGCCGCGTTCGGTATAAATCAGAGACAGGACTCGTCCTTTCACTTTCACCAGGGCAATGTCCATCAGCCGCAGCTCATCCTGCCGGCTCGTATTCAATGTGTACTTTTCAGGGTCTTCATAAACCATCCACGCATCGGCAAAGTCGAGCCCGTGCTTCTCAAGATTCGACTTGCGCTTGGCCTCGTCCCAGACGTAAACAGTTTAATTGTAGCTACAATTAAAATGAAATGCAAGGAGATTTCTATACCGCCAGCTGCACGAGCGCGGCGCTTGCTGCTGGTACGTGAATCTGAGCAGAGGAGCCATTCCCTTCGAGGCGTTCGGTAGTGCGCGGGCTCCAGTGGGCTTGCGGATCGACTTCGGAGCCGGCGAGGGTTACGCCTTCGGTTGAGTCGAGTGCTGAGGCTTGCAGCCGCCATGCGCTGGCGGAGCGGATGCGCTGCGGTGACTGGATCGTAAGGTCGAGCGACTGCGACGCATCTTTATTGAAGATGGCGACCTTAATCGTCTTGCCGGTTCTGGTGGCGTAGGCTGTGGCGTTTACGCTGCCCGCGTTGAGATTGGCGTCGAGCAGTGTGCCGCCTGCGAGCTGGTTGGCCAGCATCATTCCATAAAAGATGGGCATGGCTTTCACAGGCGTGCCCGGTTCTACGCGGATGGGTGTGTAGTAGCCGGCGCGCATGGTTTGCGGCTTTTTGGCTACGTCCATGCCGGGGGTGTGGTCGCCGAGGCTGGCGCTGAGGAAGGCTCCGCTGCCGCCGTGGAAGTTGATGCCGCTGCAACCGAACCCAGCCAACTGCAGCATGTAGTCGCCGCCCCAGAGTGCTGCGGCGAAGGCGTCGCTCATGCCGGGTTTGCCGCCGCGGTAGCAGGAGTTGCCTTCCGTCATGCGATAGACGATGCCGCGCGGCTGCGTGACAGCTTCAATGCGCTTCATGTCTTCGGCGATTTTCAGGTTGGGCTGGAGCAGATGTTCGATGGTGACGCGGGGATCGTTCGGCGGGCCTGAGGCGTAGTAGTGTCCGGTGACGGCTGCGATCTTTCCCGGCAGCTCGGTGGTCATGCGCTCGCCGAAGCGCGTGACCCAGTCGGATGAGCCGGCTACATCCGGTCCGGCGAACTTTGCATTCGGCACCTTCGCCGCGACCGCGCGTGCGAAGCCTGCCCACTCGCGTACATAATCGTCGAAGTCCCAACCCGGTGGACGTGTGCCGTTCGAGGCAGTGCGATAGAGATCGGGCTCGTTGCCAATCTGGAAGTACTCAATGCGGTCCCCGAGTTTTGACGCAACATACGCGGCTTCTGTGGCTGCGCGTTCCGGCGTGTTGTTGCCAAAGTTAATTCCGTAGATGATGCGCCAGCCGGTGGCCTTAAGAAAGCCGGCCATGTTGTCAATGGCCTGCGGTGTGATGCGGAAGAGCCGGTGCGGCATCCAGTTGGCGGCGAGATCGCCGGAGGGTACATGCAGTTTTGGTTCGGGCGTAGAGGCATCGGCCTGGAACCAGCAGAACTCGCTGCTGTTGCCGCCAACGCGCAGCACACCATTTGCGCTGAGGATGCGGCAGTGTGCGATCAGGCCGGTGTTGGCGGCGGAGAAGAAGTCAGGCTCGCTCAGCTGCGCAAGCTCAAAGCTCAGGCCTGTATAGGTGAGTGGAATACGGGATGCGACAGCCCGTTCTGTGAGTTGCAGCTGTGCGTTTGCCGCACTGGAAGCGAAGCCATGTGCAGGCCACGCCGCAGCGGTTGCAGTGACTGCGCCGGTTTGGAGGAGGAATGAGCGCCGGTTCATATGCCCACTCACTTTATCATCGCGAGCACAGCGAATGGCCAGCTAGAACTTTGCTTCAAATGCATGGAAGCGGCGTTCCTGCTCCCATTGCGCGGCGGCCTTCTGGCTGTTTGTGAGCAGCACTTTGCATGTGGCGGATGGAGTTTCGCCGCCGAGGGTTTGCCCCTTGCAGGCGCCGGCGGGCGCATAGAAATCGTCCTGCGTGGCCCAGAGGCTGGGGCCGGGCAGAAAGTTGTGTTCCATGCCGGTGCGCGCAAGCTGCTTCATCCCCGCATAGGTGAGTCCATATTCAAGCGCGGCGCGCACATACTCGTTGGTGAGATTGATGCGGCTTACGCCTTCGTCATCGGTAGAGAGCGCCACGGGCACGTGCGCGGCGCGATAGTACATGAAGGGATGCTGCGCGCCGGCAATGCCGAGGATGCCATCGTTGGAGGTGAGATTGATCTCGACCATGATGTGCTTTGCGGCCAGCTCTTTGAGCAGCTCCTGCGCGTTGTCTTCGTAGAGCGCATCTACCCCGTGACCGATGCGCTCGGCGTGCGCCAGCTCAACGGCCTGGCGGATGTGAAAGCGCAATCCCTCCGGTGGAACCTGGCCCGGCGCCAGCTCGCCCGCATGCAGGCTGATGTGCACTGTGGGATACACGGAGTGGAGATACTCGACCATCTTCATCTGCAGCGTGTAGTCGCGCATGGAGATGAAGCCGTCTTCGGGCTGCACAAAGTTGATGCCTACAAAACCGGGCTCGCCTGCGGCAATGGAGTCCTTTGCCGTTTCAAAGCCGAGAAGGGTTTGCGCAAAGACCTGCTCCGGCGCAAAGCCGCGCAGGACCTGATAGATGTAGCGCACGGTGACGGCGCAGGCGGCGGCGGGCTGGGGTGTGTCGCAATGCTCAAGCTGGCGGCGGCTGGCTTCGTTCGTGCGCGCGCGCTCGCGATCGACGGAGACTTCATCCCGCAGATTCGCTTTGAGCAGCGCGTCGCGGTAGGCTGCGAAATCAGGATGTGCCGGATCGATGGTGATCTTCTTCGAGAGCTGGATTGCGTTGCCGAAGGGCGGGGTGTCCATCAGCTCCAGATACTGCTCGTTCTGCGCGGCGGCGCGGCTGGCCACTTCGTCCACCCATTCGCCGCCGTGACTCTTGTCCAGTCCGCCAAAACGCGCAAAGGTGGCAAAGAACTGGTCGTGACCGCTGAAGCCGTTGGTGGGCACAAAACTGCGCATGGAAAAGGAGTCGATGAGCCGGTCGTAGAGATCCTGGTCGGCGGAGGTGATGTTGCCGCTGAGGCGCTTTGCGGAAATCCGCGAGCCGGCGCACGGCGGTTCTGTAAACTTCAGCTCTACCGTATCGACGCACTTGCCGTCCTCGGCGGCGTCGCGAATGAAGGTCTCGGCATAAATGGCACCGGAGAGATGCACGTGGAGGTCGGCACCTTTGGGAAACTGTGCAAGAAAGGCCTGCATGGCGAGCGGCCCTTGCTTCAGGGCGGCCTCATAGGCGCGGGCCGTGCGCTGTTCTGCCGGCGTGGACGCCGGAGAAGCCTTGGGAGAGCGGACCGGAACGGGTTGCGCCGCGACAGCCGGGACAACGGCGGCGGCAAGCAGGCAGGCAGAAAGCGTGCGCATGAGCTTGATCATGGTAGGGATACAGTTTATGGCAGAATCGGGGCGATGAGGCGAAAATTGCGGATGGGGGGCCGCAAAGCGGGCGGCGGGTTGGCCGCAGAGCAAAGGCTTGCTATACTAAACAGGTTGTTGCAGCTGTTCGAGGGAACTCCTACCCGATCCTGGCCACTGTTCCAGTTGGCCGGATTCCCGCACAGAAATTGCAACGTTAGTCTGCTCTGAGGCCAGATAGCTCAGTGGTAGAGCGCGGCCCTGAAAAGGCCGGCGTCGGCGGTTCAATCCCGTCTCTGGCCACCACTTTTAAATAGACAGATAGTTTGAGGCGCGCTCGGTGTTTCTGGGCGCAGCTCAGTGATTGTAGTCCGCGGCGATGCAAAGGCCGGCGTCGGCGGTTCAATCCCGTCTCTAAGAGCGAATCCGTCTATGAGCGTTCTGCATACTGGCGTTTGATGTCCGCATCTATCTGGTCGCTCGGCACAAGGCGGTAATGGCGCTCTTCGACAATTAGCGCACGTCCGGCTTCGACCGTAAGCTCGAAGAGGGCAATAACATCGTCCTCCATAAATTGAGCTGAGACTGGGCGGCAGATCAAATCGGGGAACTTCGCTTGACAACATGCGATGTCCTGCATCGTTTGAACGGGCGATAGCTTGTCCGATCCTCCCTTCGCTTGAACGGGAATCACATACTGCGCGCCGTTCCTGTTCAGACCGACATATATCTCATCGATTTCAATCTGCCCCATCCCCTTTACATGCGTCCGCAGATGGTTCTGGAGAGAGTACGTCGTTAGACAAAGAAAAATATCGATGAGCCGGTTGTAGCGCACTTGCGCCAGTAGAGCCTGTTCGTCGCCGAGGGCGTAGGCTGCAATGATTTCAGGCGTGGAATCCGGAATTTTGATGGCGGCTATGTCTTCGCGGGGTTTGATCGTCGTGCCACCGACCTCGACGAGCCGGAACCGATAACGGCTCCGTCCAGCACCCACGATCATCCACGCCTTTCCTTTCGGTGCCGTTTTCAGTATCTCGTTTGGCAAATCACGTCTGAACTTAAAGCTGTAAATCACGTCTCCGAGATTGTCGGGCCGTTCTACGCCAACGGCTTCAGCGGCTTCAACCAACTCGTCGCGGTGGAACTCGAATTCCTCTGTCCCTTTCGTCCAATGCTTTTGGAATACATGAGCAATGATCGGGACGTATTGAGCCGATTTATCCGCCTTTTTTACCATCGAATTTCCTTTAGGCCATCGCAAAAGCCATTTGTTCTGTAATGGCAAGCTGGGCTTCGATTTCAAGTTGCTTCCTCTTCTTCGCACCGCTTTTGCGGTCACGCTTGCCAATAGGAACCGGAATACCGAAATACTCCGACGCTTCGGACATATTCCAGCGAAGCAGCGAAGGATTGCCGAGCGAAACCGGTTCCTCTGGAAGTTCGACGGCAACACCTAAAACTTGAAAAATCTGGCTTGCAATCGCCCTTGCAAAAGGTGGAGGAACGGCGTTTCCAATCTGCCGGGCTCCATGCCATTTTGTAGCGTGGAACCTGAACCAATCGGGAAAGCCATGCAAGCGTGCCATTTCGCGTACCGTCACACAGCGCGGATGGGCATAGTGGATCGGTCGCGGACTGGTGAATGCACCTCGCGCTGAATCTGTCCCTGCCCTAAGGGTGTTGCTGAGACCGTTCGGGGAAAGTTTGAAGAAGCGTGAAATCGGCTCGACCTTACCCGGTTCGGTTCCCACAAACCTGCGCTGCGAGATCGGAGTGTGTATGGTTCGGAGACTCGATGTGAGAATGCTAGGATTCCAACGGCGGCGATAGCCGTTGTACCAGCCGTGGTTTCCAGTACAACGCATATTCCTGGCATATTCGCTCGGATTGCCGAAGGCCCCGGCCTGAGTGGCATCTCTTTCGAGCAGCTCCTCGAACCGATCCGCATCGGGCAAATCGCCGAGCGCATCGCGGCAGGTTGGCCCGGTAGGTAGAGGGACATCATCGGTGCTATCGGCAGGACGGAAAAGCGCTGTTGGATACTCGGGTAGCGTCCTCCCCTTTCGAGCACCTATGATGATGAGGCGTTCACGGTGCTGGGGAACCCCGAATTCGGCCACGTCAACCACCTTCCAGGGTAGACGTACTTGATAACCGGATTCATCGAAAGCCCGAATCAGCTCTTCGAGAAATAGACGGTGCTTACCAAAGGTCAATCCCTTGACGTTCTCGAAAACAAAGTATGAAGGCCGAAGTTCGGTAACGATGCGGACGAAATCGCGTACAAGACTGTTGCGGGGATCGTCCAAAGCCCGTTGGCCCATCATCGAAAAGCCCTGGCAAGGAGCGCCGCCGAATACGACATCGATCCTGCGGCGACCGATACCGGCATTTTCTCGGATTTCTTCTCCGGTCAAAGCGGAGATGGACTTTGGTAGAACGGCACAATTCGGAAAATTGAACTTGTGAACAGCGCAATGGATCGGGTCGATCTCGACTGCGGCGACGACATCGAAGCCGGCCTGCTCGAAACCAAGGCTGAGACCGCCAACACCTGCAAACAAGTCGATTCCAATAGGGCGCGACATAAATTTTTTATCCTACACCCAGATTACCCGTTGTCCTTTCGAATGTCGATCGGATTTTGGCCCACTGGCCCCAGGAACGATACGAGTTTTGTGGATAACATGTCCGGCTTTCTGGTTTGGCACTGCCACACCGTCAGCACAGCCCAACCCATAGCCCGAAGTTCCGACTTGTTCCGCTTGTCGCGGGCGCGATTTCGGTCCAGCTTCGGCCTCCAAAACTCGGGTCGAGATTTGGGAGGACGCCCAATGCGGCATCCATGTGCGTGCCAGAAGCAGCCGTTGACGAAGATCGCCTTCCGGCGTGATGGAAAGACAATGTCCGGTGTACCTGGCAGCTCGCGCCGGTGCAGTCTGAACCGATAGCCCAATGAGTGCAAAAGACGCCTCACTGTCAGTTCCGGGGCGGTATTCTTGCCGCCGATCCGAGACATGAGAGCACTGCGGCTTTCGGGCGTTCTGTTGTCGGCCATGATCGATAGCCTTACGCATCAGAATAAATCCCGAATCGTCCGATACCCATGTAGAGCTGGTCAGACTCGAACGAAACAGCCGTAGCTATTGAAGGCCTGATGCTTAAATACGAAGGAAGAGCGCAAATCATTGCGAGAGCGGAGTCTTGCCCGGATGATAGAATCCGGCTGGCGAACCGGGAGGTGAACGGATTCGCAGAGCACGACTTGAACGCCTAATGAAAATACTGATCGCGGTTCTGCTGTTGCTCGGAGTATCGACGCACATAGCGGCAATGAGAGATGCGGCGGCTGTGGATGAAGCCCAGCTGAGCGGTCCCGATGGCATCCTCCAATCAATCGAAAATGCGAACGTGACTCGTGCCGGAGATGCGCTTCTGGTTACGGCAAAGGATGCGCGTGCGCCGGTTGAGATGGTGTTCGCTCGTTGCCAGGGGCTGGGGCTTCAGTATGAGAAGAATCAGTGGTGGGTTCTGCCTGTGAGCGAGACCGGTGCGAAGGTGAATGCGAATCGCGGGCTGTGGATTCTGCCGCTGGATGCGACGTCGACGGATCACTCCTGGCATTTGGCGCTGGATGATGGTGAGCTGAGTGCGAAGAAGACTGACGGCGGACTGACAGTGACTTTGCATGCAAAGCGTGTGACTCTCACCCAGGCGGAGGCGCGGCCGCACAGCGATCCCTTCGGTCATCGATTTTCTTTTGAGATTGCCGATGGCGCCGAGCTGGAACAGACGCTAGCTGCGTTCTATTGGGGCACCATTCTGCCATCGGTTGTGGAGAAGACGATGGCGGCAAATTTTCCGTACCACGATGGATATGTTCTGAGCACGCTGAATGTGAAGGCGTACGCGGGCTCGTATCCGGCTGTCGATCATGAGTTTCAGATCAAGGGTCGTCTTGCAATGGCTTCAGAGGCCGATCTCGATGTTGTGAGGCGCATGATCGAGCTTCAGTTCCAGTTGATCAACGATGATCCGGAACATCTTTATCGCATGCCTACATCGGTGCAGCCTGACGGAAGACGCGAGTATCACATACGCAGGAACAGCGAGGATAACCGGCAGAATGCGGCCATGTTTCCTGTGACCGGAAATATGGAAGTGATGGAAGAAGCCTGGCGCTATTACGAGGCCAGAAAAGATGCAGCGTGGCTGCATGCGAATATCGAGAACCTGGAACACGCGGCTGGATGGGTTTTGGCGAACACGGATCAGTACGGGCGCGTCTGGTCGGATGTGTATTACGAAGACCAGGTGATCAAGGATGGACGCGTGACGCAGGCACAGGCGTTTGCGGCGCGTGCGTTTGCGTTGCTGGCCGGCATGGAGAATCTGTTGGGGCGGCATAGTGAGGCAGCACGGTTTGACGCAGCCGCAAAGAAGATGGCAGGCGCGTTGATTGTGCCTCTTCCCATGGGATATTGGGATGCGGAGAACGGGCGATTCGTCGATTGGGTTGACCGTGATGGAAAGGCTCACGATCACATTCATCTGCTTGCCAATGAGCTGCCCGTGGCGTTTGGATATGCAACTGCGGAGCAGGCAGAACAGGTGCATCGCGTGCTCGAGAGGAATCGCGATGAGTTCGAGCGATTTCCCAGCTTTGTTTCGGCGCGAATTGCCGACTACGATACGAGCGAAATTGGCTCCGGCGGCCCGTATGACCTTTGCGCCGCGGGCAGATATTGGTATTGGGATGCGGCATTTCGTGCGTCGCAGGGGCAGAGCGGAATGGTGCTCGATCAATTGAAGACGGTGGCCGCCGAGGCCGCGAAAAACGGTTACTTCATGAGCGAACGGTACGACATGGATCATGTGTATTACATCGACGGCAAGAATGCGCATGGGGCTGAGAAGTATTACGAGTATCCCAATGTCTTTGCGGCGGTGCTGATCGACAAACTGCTGGGCCTGAGTGTTCCTGCGGATGCGGATGTATCCCTGGCGCCTGAGCTTAAGAGCTACGGCAGCGTGGAGTTTGGGACACCGGAGTATGCGTTGCGTTACAGCTATCACAAGGATGGATTTGTGCTGAAGAATCTGTCGGACAAACCGCGGCACTACAAGGTGGACTTGTCAGGGCTTGGTTTTTCTGCCACGCACTACCGCCTGACCGGTCAAACGCAAAGCGGAGTTGTCGAAGCTCACTCCACAGTGACGTTGCCTGCACACGGAGAGGCGCGCTGGACTCCGGTGCAATAAGGATCAGCAGCTAAGGTCTTCGTTGATGATCTCGGCGTGACGCATTTTGATTGGAAGTGCTGAAGCGACCGGCGTTGGCTCTCTTCTTTCGCGGAATCTTTAGCCGAAGCTGAGAGGCGTTCCAGACAAAGCCGGAACGCCCCTCAAGCGCGCTGATATTTCCGCTTCAAGTTGACCGAAACTTACTCCACCGAGAGCGGGACCTGGGCCGATGCCGTGACCGTTCCGCTGGTGGCGGTCACGGTAACGCTATAGTTTCCCGTAGTGGTGCCTGGATTGGTATGTGTGGTGCTGATGGTCGCCTTGCCGCACCCGGAGAGACAGCCTATGGCAACTATCCCCAGGACAATAAGAAATCCAATGCTCCGCCATCTCCTGCGCCGCGCGGCTCCGAAGAAAAGAAGCGCAGCGAGAGTTCCTTCACCTCCGCGCAGCCAGGCATTCGCTGCCCGAACCGCTGCGCTGCTGGCGGCTGTTGTGTTCACGGTGAGTACGGGCGTGGCCGGATTTCCGCTGGATACCTGCACTTGTGCAGGATTCAGGCTGCAGGTCGGCGCGTCCGTGGCTGCTCCTGCGCCTTGATACGAGACGGAGCAGGTCAGGTTCGCGGTTCCCGAAAATCCGCCCACAGAGGTCACCTGAATGTTCGCGGTTGCGGAACCGCCGGGGGAGCTGATCATCATTCCCGTAGCGGGTGGCGTGACCGTGAGAGTTGCTCCCGTGCCGGTCAGCGCCACGGATTGCGGCGAGCTGGGGGCACTGTCGGTAATGGTGATGGTGCCGGTAAGGCTGCCTCCAGCCGTTGGCGCAAACGTTACAGAGATGGTGCAACTGGCGCCCGCTGCCACGCTGCTGCCGCAGGTGTTGGTTTCGGCAAAGTTTGTTGAGGCGGCAACAGAAGTCATCGAAAGCGCAGCCGTCCCCGAGTTGGTCAGCGTTACCGTCTGCGCGCCGCTCGTGGATCCCGTGTTCTGCGACGCGAAGGAGAGGCTGGCTGGAGAAACGGTGACAGCAGACACAACGACGGTAACGGAGGCAGTTCCCGCTGCTGGTGCATAGGTACTGTCTCCGGAATACGAAACCGTGAGCGTGTCATTGCCCAGCGCGAGCGATCCGGCCGGGATGGTAATCGTGGCGCTGCCGCTGCTCAGAGTGGTAGCCACTGATGTGTAACTGCCGCTGGTGAGTGTCACCGTTCCTGTCGGCGTGGCATTTCCGCTTCCTCCGCTCACCGTGATTGCTACAGGCAGTGCCTGCGTGGTGGAGATGCTGGAAGATCCCGGCTTCACCGTGACGCTGGGCGTCAGGAAAGACAATAATGTCGCGGCAAGTGCTACGACATTCTGATTATTCGGCATCGCCAGGCTTTTCAGAGTCTTACTGGAGTCCAACGCAAAGGAATAACTGTAGAGGTAATAGATGCTGTCCACTCGGGGATATTCGTATGCGTTATCGATATAGGGCATCGCCACCGCTACCGATTCTCCGTCAGCGCACGGATAGGAAGGCGTGCAGCTATAGGTGCTCGACCAGTCATCAAAGGTTTGTGTGAATGTCTGCGTGGTGTTGTCTGCATAGGTCACAGTGATGGTTTGCGCCGGCTGCACTCCGTTCACGGCGGTTCCCAGTATTTGCAGAACCGGGGAACGAACGGCCGGCAAGGAAATCACATTCGAATTGATTCCGCTCACCGCATTGGCTTCATTGGGCTTTCCAAAATTGAATTGAACACCCTTCACATTGATGCCCATTGGAGTCAGGCCCGGCGGGTTGAGCTGATTTGCGGAGTACACATCGGTGCTGCCATCCAGGCTGTTTGCATAATTCAGCGTAGGCCAGCCGACGGAGTCATCGTAGAAGCTATACACGTTGAATGCGCTGGACAGATCGACGGCTGTGCCGGTGCCGCCTGTGAGCGGCGGGTTCACAATCACATTTACGGGAAAGGTCTGCGTGGTGACTCCGGAACCCGTTGCGGTCAGTGTCAAAGCAGCCGGCTGATTTGCGCCGGTAATTGCGGCAGTGCTGGAAGCAGTGAGTGTGAGCGTGTAGGTGTTGGGAGTTGAACCTGCGGCCACCTGGGCCGTGATTCCAGAAGGAAGATTCGATGCAGCAACGTCCACGGTGCCGGTAAATCCGTTGATGTCGGTAATCGTGATGGTGCCGCTGGCGCTGCTGCCCTGGTTCACTGCAATGGCGGCCGCCGGCATAATTCCCAGGCCAAAGCTGGGATTGGTTGTGCCGTAGGTGAGTGTGGTCGCCGTCGCTGTCGTTGTTACGTTGTAATCGCATTGGGGCTGCGTGCTTGAATCTGTATTGACCGCATTTGCCCATGAAGGTGAGGAAACCTGATTCAGGTTGGAGTCATACAGCAGGGACGTAATCGTTAACGATCCGTCTGGCGGGTAATCGAGACACTGATTCACGCTGTAGACTTCGAGCACGCCACCGAAGCCCCAGTTGAATGTCTGGCCCTCACTTGGCGATGCGCTTAGCTCGGTGCTCTGGTTGATGGTGGTGTCCTGGGTGATGACATTCCATGTAGCGCAGGAAACTGTGCCTGCTGCGCAGGTCATCACCGAGGTCCCCACAATGCTGTCACCGGGATTGATGGCGACCGGGGTGCTCTCGGCTGTGACACCCACCATGCAGCAGTTCCAGCTGGACATGGTCCATTGGTCGCCGTTGTATGACCCGATTACGGGTTGAAGGATGCTGGTTGCCTGGTCGCTATAGTCTTCAAACCCGGGAAAGAAATAGATTGTCTGGCCATCATGCGTGAGCGGCAACGGCGGCACCGTCCACGTGCTGACCTCTTTTCCATACGCTGACGTGGGTGATGTAACGGTATTCGAGTCTTCGATCCAGGCATGGCCGATGGACGGCTGTTCTGCCGGTCCGTCTGTCTTATTTGTATTTCCTGTGCCGGAGATAAGCTTTCCAAGAGCATTGAAGCGAGGATAGCGGCAGGGGCTGATCTGAGTAGTGGAGCCATTTGCCTGATGGAGCACTCCCTTAGCATCCAAGGATTCACCCTTGCGGACCTGCAGCACGCACGATGGATGAAAGTAGCCAAACGGTGTGACGACATAATCCGCGGGAACGCCGGTTGGCCGATGCGGCCCGGCAGGCGGGAGCATGGAAGCTCTCTGTTGCGCCTTCAAGAAGGCACTACAAACTCCCAGCAAAAGTAGCAGCAGAAACAGCGCTCGCGATTTCATCGGTGGACCTTTCACGTGGGGATACGAACCTGATCGGAGAGGAAGAGATTCATGCCAAGGCTCAAATTCCGACGTCTTCAGGTTCCGGGGCCTTCAATAGATATAGCGTAAAAAAAGAAAAAAGAGTGTCATGATCCGGAGTCAGGGCGTGGCGTCAGTTCCGTTTTGACAAAGGTATTTTCATCCTGACCGCTTCGTGCTGCAGATACGATCCCAACCCGAAACTCAAAAGGATTGACCTTATCTTTGTGCCAGGCGAAGGAAAGGAGATTCGGTGGTGAGCAGATCAGAATTCCAGGCGTAGCGCGAACTGTATCTCGCGCGGTGTGCCCGATCCAACAGGCGTGACGGGCGATACGATGCTCGTGTTCACCGTATTGATAATGCTGCCAAAGCCTGTCGTATTGGACGGATTAAAGACAGCCTGAGGCTGGCCCAGCTGCGGGTGATTCAGGATGTTGTAGAACTCCGAACGGAATTGCAGCCGCGCGCGCTCTGACAACGGAAACGTCTTGCCGGCGCCGAGATCCATTTGCCATGTGCCCGGTCCGGCAAGCAGGTTGCGCGGCGCGGTGCCGAATTCTCCAGCCGGAGCAGTAAACGCTGCTGGATTGATCCATTGGTTTACGTTCCTGCCTCCCGGCGGCGTTAGAGAAACACCCACAACCCGGTCAGGACGCTGCGTGCCGGCGTTGTTGCCATCCGGCGCGGTGTAGCTGCTGGGCAGAATCACATTGACCGGGAAGCCGGTGCGAGCCAGCGCCGTCGTAGTCAGCTCCCAGCCTCCGGCGATAGCATCCACAAATCCGCCCTGGTTCAGCATCTGCTTGCCCCGGCCAAATGGCAGCTCATAGACGGCATTCGCATTGAATACATGGCGCGCATCCCAGTTGCCGCTGGCCCTGTCGCACGACGGGCAGGCCACATTCTGCGGCACCTGCGAGTCGCCGTCGCCGCTGCCGGCAGAGTCGTCATCGATTCCATGCGTATAGGCATAGTTGGCCGCCAGCAGAAGCCCGTTCGAGAACGGCCGCCGTAACGATGCAAGAAGTCCGTTGTAACTGCTGCTGAGCTTGGTGCCGCGCCAGGCAATCGCCGGTGCAAAGTCGGGATACGGAACCTTTCCGGTAAGCGGATCGATCATGTTCACCAGCGAAAGAGTCAGCAGATGCACGCCGCGGCTGCCTGCATAGGAGATGGTGCTCACCAGATTTGCCGGCAGAGTCTGCTGCACAGAGGCGCTCCACTGTTCCGTGTAGGTGTCTTTGCGGCGGCGGTCCTGCGCGGCTGGAGAAATGGTTCCAGGGCCGGTGTAGCAAGAGGAATCAATCGGATACGTGAGCGATGCACCGAGGCATTTTGTCAGCGAATAAGCGCCGACTTCATTGCTCTCCGGCAGGTTCTGGTCGTCCAGCTGTCCGTCTTCGTGATACATGCCGAAGCCGCCGCGCAGCACGGTGTGGCCGCTTCTGCCGGGGGACCAGGAAATCCCGGCGCGGGGATCAAAGTCGCCGAAATTCTGATACCCGAAACTTGCTCCCACGCCGCAGAAACCCTGCGGTCCGCAGGTGGCAAAGTCGAAGGGATTCGGCTTGCCGTTCACTTCGCTGAAAAGCTGGAGAAAGGTGTAGCGCGCACCAAGGTTCACTGTGAGGTTAGGCAGCCAGCGGAACTCGTCCTGGATGTAGCCAATATCCCACCATTTGCGCAATCCATTCATCGGCAAAGCATCGCTGAGGGAAGCTTTGCTGATCTTATTTGCTGCCAGATTCTCGACGGAAGAAAAGGTGATCTTTCCGCTGATCGTTTTTCCCTGGTTCATTTGAATGCGGCGGAACTCGACGCCTGTCTTCACCGTATGCCGCCCATGAATCCACGTCAGGTTGTCGAGATAAGAAAACGCATTGCCGGCGCCAATGCTGATGCGGTTGTAATTCTGCGTGCTGAGGCCCGTCACGGCAATCTGGTAAAGATTATCGGTCTGGCTGGAGTTGTAGCTGTTCGACGTGGAGCGATTGAAACCGACTTCGGCCTCGTTCACCAGGTTTGCATTAAACACATGGAGCAGTTCGAGCGCTCCATTGATGGGATTCGATACCGACTGCTGCAGATCGGACGCAGTGACCGCAAACGGCTGCGTGTTGACTGACCTGTCGTAGTTGAATCGCATGAAGCCGGTTGTCCTGCTGGAAAAATGCTGGTCGATGCGGATCATCGCCGAGCTTTCATTCACCACCTGCTCGCATGCGCAGACAAGCTGGTCAATGTTCGGGTCCTGGTCCACTCCGGGAATCAGAATGGTTCTCGGTCCGGCCACCGGATAAGCATTCATGATCGGATAAATCGGCGACGAACTGGGAACGGTAGCGCGATAGGCCGGAGTGGGCACGTAGCCAATGACCGGATATCCCCAGTTTTGCCGGTACGCTTCAGAAGCAAGAAAGAAGAAGGTCTTGTCGCGCACTATGGGGCCGCCGAGCGATCCGCCGAATTGATTCAGACGAAGCGGCTGCTGAGCTTCTCCGCCAGAGGCCCAGGCGGGCTCAGTGGCGTCAAAGGCGTCGTTGCGCAAATACTCAAAAGCGCGTCCGTGAAAGCGGTTTGTGCCCGTGGAGGATGTGACGCTCAGCTGAGGCCCTGCAGTGCCTCCGGTCTCTGCGGGCGAGAGCAGAGAATCGACGCGAAACTCCTGAATCGCATCCAGCGGAATGGCAAGCCGCACATAGGCGCGCTGAGCCTGGTTCACAATGTTGGTGGCATCCACTCCGTCGTAAGTGAAGTTGTCGTCGTCAGTGCCGCGCCCCGCAAAGCGCACAGACCGCTGGTTGCTGCCGCCGATATCCACTACGCCGGGAACAAAGGCTGTGAGCGCGGCCCAGTTGCGGCCATTGAGCGGCAATTCATCCGCCTGCTCTTTTTCCACCAGGCCGGTGATTGCGATGTTACTGCGATCCATGAGCGCGGAGCTGGCCGAAATCCTGACTGTCTCCTCGCCACCAGCAACCTGCATGGCTGCATCCAGGGTGCGCGTCCTGCCGATCACCTGGTTCACGTTGGTGAACTTCAGAGTCTTGAAACCAGAATGGGTAATGGTGACGACATACATGCCCACCGGCAGCTCTGGAATGGCGTAGCTGCCACGCGAGTCCGAAATGGTTTCGCGCCGCAGACCGGTGGAATTTTGTTCCGCGATAATGTGCGCCTGCCCGAGCAGCGCGCCGGATGAGTCCGTGATAGTGCCGTTCAATCCGCTGCGGTCCACCTGCGCAAGAGCGCTGCCGGCAAAGAAGAGGACTGCGCAAAGTGCAATGGAAGCACGCAAGGCTGCACAAAAAGCACGAAGCGCATCAGGGCTTTCAGGGAACCGGAGATTTTTCTTTATCGTTTGCATATTATGACGCCATCACCCTGGTGAAATACTGTAAGACTCCAGCCTTTGAAGATTACAGTTTTGTAATGGCGAATCGTTACCGCTGGTTCGCGCGTTGGTTAACGCTGCGTCAAAATGACTGCCGCGCCCTGTCTATCTTGGGCTATCGCGAACAACTGCGCGCGAAAGCGTATCTCACAGTCTCTACAATTTCGATCATCAGTTCAAGGAACCAGGGGAGTCCTCAGGTGCTGAGTTGCTTTGGGAACACGAATGTTTCATAAGTCTGACGGGCCGCATAGCCGGATCCTGTAGCCTCAATCCAGCCGCTCAATCTCCAGATCGGCTGGAGAAAACAGGTGCCGAAAAAGCAGCCAACAGAAAAGCCTCAATCGAAAAACAAAAAGCCCATGCCCGGCTTCGCATTCAATCAACTCTCCGTTGAAAAAGCCCGGCGAAGCCTGCTGCGGGATGCACTGCGTCCCAACGAGCAACGCGATCTCGCATTCCGCCGCATCATCCTCTCGATTCCCGCCGGCAAAGTCAGCACCTACGGCCAGGTGGCAGCAGCCGCGGGTTATCCGCGCTACCATCGCGCCGTTGCGCGCCTTCTGCGCACAGAAGCGGTAGATCAACTGCCCTGGCATCGCGTCCTGGGCGCGGGCGGCGAGATCAAACTGCGCGGGGCGCCGGCCCACGAACAGAAGGCGCGCCTCAAACTCGAAGGCGTGAAATTCCTTGGTAAGCGAGTGGATATGGAAAGCTTCGAACATCCGCTCAAACCATGGGAGGTCTACGAGTGATTGCCAGGCCTTAGAACCACCTGAATCGACGCAGCAGGTAGAGTAGCGCGGATGTTGCGACGATAGTGATGCCCGCGACCCATTCGGCCCCGTAGGGAGAATCTTCGAAGGGCAGGCCTTTGAGGTTCATGCCGTAGATGCCGGAGATGCAGAGCGCGGGCAGCGCGATAGTGCCTAGTATGGTGAGAACCTTCATGACCTCATTGGTGCGATTCGCTACTGAGGAGAGGTAAATGTCGAGGGTATTGTTGAGAAGGTCGCGCTGTGTCTCTACGGAATCGAGGAGGCGTGTGATGTGATCGTACGTATCCCGGACGTAGGCTTGATGGTCGCTGTCAATGGTGGTGTCGGGATCGCGTTGCAGGTGCAGTGAGGCGTCGCGCGTATTGACCAGAACGCGGCGGAGCGCAATGAGTTCGCGCTTGATGGCGAAGATGCTTTGCAGAATCTCTGGTGACGGGTTGCTGAAAACTTCGTCTTCAAGAACGTCAATGCGGTCGTCGAAGTGATCGATAGCCGGAAAGTAAAGATCGACGACGGTATCGAGAATGAGATACAGAAGCTTTCCGGGATGCTCGTCATCGCCATCCCGGCGAGCGCGCTCGAGAGCCTGGGCAGTCGTGGGACAGTTGGGATCAGAGATGGTGATCATAAAATTCTTGCCCGCAAAGATGTCGATGGTGGAGAAGACCGGAGTCTGCTCGCCGGGACGATCAGGATTGGGCACTAAGCGGACGGGCTTGAGTACGGCGAAGGTATAACGTGGCGTGGTATCCACCTTGACGCCTTCCTCCTCGCTGCGGGCGTCTTCAATGTGCAGGGGATGAATCTGGTACTGGCTGGCAAGCTCATCGAGTCGGGTGTCGTTGGCATCGTCAAGTTGGTACCAGGGCATTGCGCCTCCCGTAGCTGGTTCCGGTTGCGAATCTGATTTTATCGTTCTGAAGCGTTGATAGAAGAAGGGGCGGCTAGCATCGAAAAGCGGCTGCGTGACCAGCCTCTGCGGTGTTACGCTGGATGGCACAATTTAGTCCGCATCCGTAGTGTGTATGGGAATGGAATGATGAAATTTCCCGCTGATTTTTTATCTCGCAATCAGGCTTCTCTCGTTCCTAGTCGTCGGGAGTTTCTTCGGCTCAGTTCGGCCTGCGCGGTCGCTTCGGCCACTCTTCCATCTCTGCGGCTGAATGCTCTCAGCCAGACTCCTGCGCGAAAGGTAGTGATCGTTACCTTTGGCGGCGGCGCGCGAGATGAAGAGACCTTTGCACCGGATGGCCACGAAAACATTCCAGGTATGCTGAACACGCTTCTGCCGCAGAGCACGTTCTTCGGGCAAGTTATCAATCGCGGCATTCTTGGCCACTATGTTGCCACCACAAGCCTTGCCACGGGAATCTACGAGACCTTCAATAACTTCTCGGGTGTTCCGTCTCCCAATCCGACACTCTTTGAGTACTTCCGCAAGGGCCTTAATCGCAGCGAAAACGACGCATGGCTTATCTCACCCAGCAATGGCTTTCGCAATATGGGTTGCGGCACGCATCGCTCTTTCGGAGCGCAGTACGGCGCCAATGTGATTCTGCCGAAACAGTTACTGCAGGCCACGGATTCGCGTCGCAGCACCGACAACCTGGACCGCCTGTTACGCGACACCTATGAAGAGCCGCATCTCGCTGCCGGAGCTTCGCCATCCGAGGCGCAGTTCTATCAAATTGAGAAATCACTGGGAGTGACCGGCAAAGAATTTGCGCGCAAGGCCCTGGAGATGCAAAGCGCTGACGAGCTCTCGACGTATGCTGCGACGCAGCTCATGCAGCATTCTGCGCCAAGCCTGCTGTGGATTACATTGCACGATATCGATATGGCGCACTCGGGTGCGTATTCGCTCTATATCGATGGAATCCAGCGTACAGATCGTCTTTGCGTGGAGATATGGAATCACATCCAGAGCAATCCGGAATATTCCGGTAAGACTACCCTCTTCATCCTGCCGGATTTTGGCCGGGACTCAGACACAGACCCATCAGGAAACGGCTTTCAGCATCACCGGACCGGGGATGCTGCATCGCGCACCACATGGATGATGGTGCTTGGCCCGCATGTGCGGCAAGGCGTCTTTATCGAGCGCGCCGTTGACTCGCGCGATCTTGTCCCCACAGTGGGGCGGCTGCTTGGCTTTCCCACGCTGCTTGCGGAAGGCGCCGTCCTTCCAGAGGTGGTGTGATGCAGCCGCGGGATCTGACAGAAGCCAGCTTTCAACTGTATCCACCACTCGGACGCAAAGTCGCAGTGGCGCACCTGGGCCTGCTACGTGAGCTGCCGCTTGTGCTGGACGCAATCCTTCTGCATGAACTGCTGGGATATGACACCAGTTTTCCCGCGGAGCGATCTGCGATTGACGCGCGCTTTACCTATCTTGAAGGGCTTTCGCCGGATTCGCGTCAAACGCTTACGAGTGGATTTGCCAATCTGAAACTTTCTCCTGGGCTGATGGCAGAGGATTGGGCGCGCTCGCCACGCAAATTTGAAGAAGATTTGAACGCGCATCTATGGGCTACGCACCAGATGGACGCCTTCCGTTCGGTAGGGGAAGAGTTTGTTCACAAGGTTGTGGACGGAATTCACACGCCGAATGCCGCCGCTCCGCGGCTGGTTGTGGTGGCAGTTCCCGGCGAGTTGTACAAGCCGGACTACACCATGTTTCGTAAGCTTGTGCCCAACGGTACGCTGTTCTTGCATGTCGAATCCGCCGGCGGCATGATACCCATCCTCCAACGGCTTGCTCAGCGTGCGGATAAAACGCCGGTGCCTTATGGACATTGGTACATTGACGGAGACAAGCCGGAGCGATGCCCCTCGGCGCAGGTATGCAACGTCAGTTGGGCTGCATCGGAGCCGACCCGAACTGCGGTGCTGAATAAAGTTCAATCCGTGATTGGCAGCGGCTCTGCCGGCCCCGAGATGCTGCGCAGCGTAATGGCCGGATGGGATCATCCCGCGCAGGGTTCAGAGCCCGGAGATCCGCTGCTGGATGCATTTGTGCAGCGAGTATACGGAGAAGGCGCGGGTACGCAAATCTTCAGCACCACCTTCGTACAGTGGTCTGCTCGCGAGATATTGAAGCGCGCCGAGCCCGTAACGCTGGTGGCTCGCTTCGGTGCGCGGCAGCGGCAGCGCAGCATGAATGAGATGTTTGCGGCTTCTGCAACGGAGATGGATTTTGCAGGCTCCGCTGTCGATGCTGATTTTGCTGCGTATTACACATGGATCAATCTTCAGCGCCTGCCTGGTAAAGAGAAGGCCACATTTATAGCCTGGTCACAACACGATGGCCGGGCTGTTGCAATCGGTCCGGGATTTCCGAGAGGTGCTGAATCTGCCGGCAATATTTCTATGGAGAAGTTGCTCGGCCTGGTAGCGCAAGGCTGATGCTCAGTGTGTATCCACAACCAGGGTCGTGATCTGGCTCAACCTGCGATCGCGGTCGTCCAGCTTTTTGGCCCGATACGTCCGATAGAGATCCATCTGCGTCTCTGCATCTGCCGGACGCTTGACATGCCAGTACGCCTGACCCAGTCTGTAGTGCGCTTCAGCCATTTCGGCATCAAGCTTTACCGCGGCTTCAAGGTGCGGAATGCTGGGTTCCCATTGACCCTCTTCCTGCAGTAGGAAGCCCATGCGGTAGTGTGCTTCGGCCGATCCTAGATCGGCCGCAATTGCGTTCTCCAGAAGCGTTCTTTCCGTCTTTTGCCGCTCGTCTGTATGAGCTTCTTTCTCGATCCATGCTGCCGTATGGACGGCGGTGGAAGCATCTTTTGGATGCGCCAGTGCATATGGGATCAACATTGCGCATCGCTGTTGCTCTTCCTGTGTTCCGTTGCTGCAGGCCACGCCCAACAGCTGCGCATACAAAACGTTATTGCTGTCTGCCGTCAGCAGGTCAGCAAATACCTGGATGGCTCGCGGAACGTCCCCATTGCCGAAAGCAGCTACTCCAAGGCCGAGCTTCATGCGTGTGCTCTCCGGGAACTTGATCGTGGCGGCCTCAAACTCTTTGACTGCGGGTTCAAATGTCCAGTGCCGCAGGAACTCCAGTCCCAGCGTCCAGACATTCTGCTCACTCGGATCCAGCTGAACGGCGCGTACATAATGTTCTCCCGCGCCGCGAAAATCTCGCGCCTTCTCGTCCAGATCGCCCAGAAGCGATTGTGCCATCGCGGAATGTTCTGAGTCTGGTATGGCGCTCAACTGTTCCCGTGCCTGCGGAAGTTGTCCAGCATCCATCAACGCTTGCGCGCGTGCCAGTATCAAGTCGGTATCGCCGGGCTTGAGCGCAATCGCCGCGCGGAAGGCATCCGCTGCACGTGCCGGATCGTGCATCTCCATCTGAAGCCGCCCCAGCGCCTCCTGCGTAGAAGGATTTTGTGGATTCAAGCGGGCCGCAGTCTCAAATGCTTTGAGAGCCTCTGCGTTACGGTGCAATTTATAGTAGGCCGCTCCAAGATTTGCCTGCGCTACATCCGAGCGCGGGTCTTCCTGTGCAGCGGCTTGCAGAACCGGTAGCGCCTCGCCGTACTTCTCGCGCGTAACGTAAACCAGTCCGAGTGATTCATCCACAGCAAATATGCCGGGGTGGTGTGCATGCAGTGAGGCCAGCATGGCTTCCGCTTTATCCAGATCGCCGGCATCCTGTGCGGCCATTGCGGCCTGAAATTCTTTTTCCAGTGCGGCACTGCTGCTCTGTGGACCTGCTTGTGCCACAACGCATTGCGCCAGAATGACGGCACTGAATAACAACAAGGCCTTGCCCGCGGCTTGTTTTGCACGTCTCATAGCATCTCAGCCAGCGTAGATGGCCCGTTTGCCATACTACCGGAGCACTCCTTCATGGAAAGCAATCTCGTCAGAAAAAAATTGAGGAGATCCGCTTTTCGGATCTCCTCAAAGGAGACGTATGTTCAGTAGATTATTTTTTTAACTATCTCGGTCAGGTCTAGAAGGCATACCTGAGTGCAAGCTGGAAGAAGCGCGAGTCAGGAGCCAGATGCTGCAGGTTTCGCGGACCCGTAATGGCGCCGCCCTGACTGTTGATGTTGGTGCTGCTCGGTTGGCCGAGTGATGGCGTGTTCAACACGTTGAAGCCGTCAGCCCGGAACTGCAATGTGTGTTCACGGAAGAGATGAAAGTCCTTGAAGACCGACATATTCAGCCGCTGATATCCAGGACCCACAACATCGTCGCGCTTCCCGCCAAGGTATCCGAGAACGGAGTGCAGATCGGTTACATACACGGGCATGGTGGCCCCGGTTGCTTCCGCATCGGCTGCGCTCTTGGGGATATAGTGATTCAGTTCGTATGTGGTGTCGTTCGTATTCCACGGGTTGATGAACGAGCATGAGTTAAACCAGTGGGCACGATTGCGCGTTTTCTGTGCGCAGTCTACGCTGGCGGCAAGGCTTGGATCCGGAGCAGAGAACGACCCACCCGATGCAAACGGGTCCTTTACCTTGATAGCCCGCGTGCCGCCGTTGTTCGGACCGCTGATGCCGGATGGATACACCGTGAACGGGTTACCGCTCTGTGCTACCCAGGTGGCATTCATGCTCCAGCCGCCAATGATGATATCTGCAAACGTGTTGGAGTTGGCCCACTTGCGCCCTCTGCCAAACGGGAGATCATAGTTGCCGGTAAAAGTGAAACGGTGGCGGGTGTCATAGCCTGGCTCAGCGTAGTCCATGCTGATCGGCACCAGCGTGGACTGCCTGTATCCGCCGTCTCCGGTGGTGCCCAGTGGTGTGGGAGCATCATCGAAAGCATGGCTGTAAGTGTACGTTGCCAGGAAGCTGGTTCCGCTTGAGAACCGCTTCTCCATTTTCGTCTGCAGTGAGTTGTAGTTGCTGCTACCGGCATAGGCAGTGTAGGACGACCCACCGAAATGCGGCAGCGGCCGTGAATTCTGTGAGCTGTTGCTGGGGTTCTGCAGGGCCAGCGGATTGTTGGGATCCGGGAAGACCTGCAGGTGACGCGACACGTTGCCAACATAGCTTATGGTGGCCACCATGTTGTTGCCGATACCGCGTTCAACGGAAAGGTTGTAGTCCTGCGTATACGGGGTCTTGGCATTTTGATCGGAACCGCGCAACGTCAGGTTCGTCACGTTGCTGGCGAAGCCATTCGCAATGATGGTTGCAAATCCATTCCCAATGGTGATTCCATCTGTGGGGCAGCTGTAGGTTCCGCAACTGGCGGAAGGGAAGTTGCCTACATATTGGAATGGATAGTTCTCGCCAAGGTTGGGATAGTATCCAGTGCTTTCAAGACCGCCGAAGAACATGCCGTAGCCGGCACGGATGGCGGTTTTGTCATTGATCGAATACGCAATGCCTACGCGCGGAGCAAAGTTTCCCTTCTGTCCGTTAATGAGGCGGTCGTTGTCGGTCCACACAAGCTTCACGTTGTCTTCCGCCAGCACATCTCCAAAGTTTGGATCGTAGCTTGTGCTGTTGATGATCGGATTGGCATAGTCGTACGATTCTTTGGGTACGAGATACTGCGCAGAGCCGCTGCCATAGCCAGTCGTGGTGTTCAGAGATGCCGGCCCCGTCATGTTGTAGGCTGCCTGTGCCCCGCCCACATCCTTGTACGGCTGGAAATACTCCCACCGGATTCCAAGATTGAACGTGAGCTTGGATGTTGCGCGCCAGTCGTCTTGTATATAGGCAGCATCATCCCAGCGAGCATCCCCGTTGGTGACTTCGTTGGACAGGCCCGCGCTGTTCTGCGAATCCAGCAGGAAGTCCGCAACGCCGTAGCCGGTGTTTGGCGCATTCAGATTGCTGGTGTATACGCCGTTATAGGTGTACGTTCCGCGAGACTGCTGCGGTTGCAGTGTGGAGAAGCGGAGGCTCTGGAAGCTGACACCTGCTTTCAGAGCATGGTTGCCCGCGATCTTCGTTACGTTGTCCAGGATCTGATACACATTCTCATGCTCGTCCGTTGTGGACCAGGTAGGGCTGCCGAAGTTCGAGATTCCACTGAGCGTGACGTTCGGTAAGCCGCCATTCAGAGGGGCCTGGGGAATGCCGCCGAAGCCGACCGATGCAGCAAAGTCAAGATTCGAGGCATTCGGGTGTTTGAACCCTGTATGCAGGTAGTTGAAGCCGAGACGAAACTCATTGGTCAGCGAGGGAGTGAAAACATGCGTTTCGCTGAACATGAAGTTTTCGCCAAGGTTCTTCTGCGTGCCGTCGTCACCAAATCCGCCGCCGTCCAGAATGTTGCCCAGCGGTGGCGTATAGAAGCCCATTTGATTCCAGTAGCTGAAGCGTGAGTAAGCGGTGTCCTTCGCGCCGATGCTCCAATCCACACGCGCATCCCACTGGAAGGTGTTATCGACTGCAGGCCGTTGCACCACGTAGTTGTTGTAGAGCAGACCGCCGTTTGTGTTCGGCATCGGGTACTCGTTCAACACTGCCAGAGCTGTCGCATTCAGCGGTGCTCCGGCAACGTTGCTGGTACATGATGAGCTTGTGACAAGGCAGTTATTGGTGTACGCCACCGGAGCCGCCTCGGAGGACTGATGATACAGCTGCACCGGAGAATTGCCCGTCAGGCTCCCGTTCAGGATCTCTGAAAAATCTCCCGCGCGCTCCAGCGCAGTTGGAACCGTGTACGTGCCGGTTTCATTAAAGCTCACGCGATTCGCCTGCGCGTCGCCAAAAAAGAACAGCTTGTTGCGGAAGATCGGTAGGCCCAGCGTCGCGCCAAACTGGTTCTCGTGATACGGCGGTACGGGCTGACCTTCGTTGTTCCAATCGTGAATGTCAAAGGCAGTATTGCGCATGTACTCCCACGCGCTGCCATGCAGATGATTGGTTCCCGCCTTCAGGCTGGCGTTCACCACCGCGCCTGCGGAATGCCCGAATTCCGCCGAGTAGTTGCTTGTCTGCACCTTGAACTCAGCCAGTGCGTCCGGCGGCGGCTGCGCCACATAACTTGCGCCGTTATAGAAATCCACCACGTTGGCGTTGTTATCCACGCCGTCGAGAATGAAATTATTCTGCTCTGCGCGCAGGCCATTCGCATTGAAATCGCCTTTGCCCTGGCCGCGAGAGCCCTCAGGCGGCACCGCGCCTGCGGACAGTTGCGCCATGTAGACCCAGTTACGACTGGCCAATGGCACGCTGTCGATCGTCTTTGTGTCTACGACCTGGCCCACTGAGCTTTCCTGTGTTTGAATCAGCGGCGGCACGTCGGTGATCGTAATCGTTTGTGTTTCTGCACCGGGCTTCAACTCCACGTTGATGCTCAGCCGTTCCTGCAGGTTCAGCGTTAGATTTGTCTGGGTTGTATTTTGAAAGCCTGTTGCGCTCACAGAGATGCTGTAGTGACCGATCTTCACTGGCGAAAAAATATAGATGCCAGCGCCATCGCTCTGTGTCTTCAGTACAAGACCTTCATCAATGTTTGTGAGCGTCACATTGGCCTTTGCGATCACTGCACCGCTGGGATCCTGAATCACACCCGTAATCGTTCCCTGATCGGTCTGGCCGATCAGGTGATGAGCGGATACAAGCAGGAACACGAGCATCAGTGCAGTGGGCATCCAACGGGGGTGGAATTTCATAACTTTCCTCCAAAATGCGTTCGTTGAAACCTATGCTTATCCTTGTTTTTGAGAGCTGGAATCTATGCTTCCCTCGAATTTGCTGCACATTCCTTCAGGCCAGTTACGCAAAGCTGCGCTCTGAACTGTATACGAATACATTCGATTGGATTCTTCGACCTCGCTGCGAAACACTACGCCGGGTTTGTAAACGTTGTCAATCAAAAAATCATGCTTCTTTAGATCGCCCGCGAGGACGTGATAACCAACGCTTATTCTTTGAGATAAGCAGGGGCACACTCCTCCCGGACTTCAGGGGAGAACATCAAAATGAACCGGGAGGACAGGTGGAAATCCCGGTCAAAACTGTCCCATGACTACGTGAACAACCTTTGGTTTTGTATACAAACAAATCCCTCGGTCTGTTTCGTCGCCATTCAAGAGCCGGGCAGACTTCCATGCGTCGTTGTCATAAGCGCCCTCATCCGCGGTTACAATTTCGCTTCGCATCCAGGCTTTCTTTCCCGCCAGATGGAAAGTGATGCTGGCATCGAACCCGGTTACCAGGAACTCGTTTGGGCCGAGCTGTGCAACGAGTGCCACTCCATGCAGGTCTTTCGTTCCGGGAGGCCTCAACCCATCCCGCTGAGGAAAGCCGAAGGCCACAGTCGCCTGCCAATTGCCAAAGTCGAGCTCCTGTGAGGCTTGTCCGTTCTCTTCGATCGCCGTCTTTAACTTGCCGTCGAATTCAAGCTGCGCAATCTGTCGCTGCATGGGTGCCAGAAGGGCATAGTTTCTTGCATGCATGCTCCATGGTTCATCGCCTAAAATGTTCCAGCCGGACTGATCCACCCCGAATGGAGAGAACCCGATGGCGCCCCTGCCTAGAGAGGCAAACAGGAACTTTGCATAGCTGTCTCCGCGCCCCGTTTCTGGAATCCATAACGGATTGTCCGGCCTCTGATAGGTCGCCAGCAGATCGAGGTAAAGTCCGCTGTCATCGGAATAAATATCCGGCCCGATCATGTCGATGGAAGGTGCAAGCGCTCTCCATAACCCAACCAGTTTTTGCACCGCTCCACCGCTGGGATACCCGATTCCCGGCAGCGAAATCTGCCGCTGAGAGAGCTGCGCTACGGGGTAGTCGAACCAGACATTGATGTAGTAAGGAATCGCAAACTCGGCCTTACCTGCGGCGGTAATCTCGTTGATGTACTTCGCCTGGTAGTACATCTGGAAGAGCTCATCCGCATCGCCGCCAAATACCTCGCGCCATGTACCAGCCTGCTTGTGTGCCGCCGAAACCAGATCCGATGGTGCAGCACCGGCAATGAGACGATTTGCTTCAGCCGAGTTGTCGCGCACGCTGCCAATGTTGCCCGACTCGTTTTCCACTTGAATCAACAGAACGGTATGCTGCTCGCCATCGATCTGTTTCAGATGCCGCATCAAAGTCACGAATGCTTTTTTGTCGGCGTCGAGCGTGTTGCGGCCAAGTGGTGAAAGCACATCAATCGGCTCTCCGTCCGGCCGAATCACGCGAGGAAACCGTTTCGTATCACCCTTCACCCACGCGGGCGAATAGTGATTATTGCCGTTCTTCCAGGTGCCAAACCAAAGCACAATCAAATGCAGATTGTGCGCGCGCGCGCCCTCTACCAACTGGTCTACATTGCTATAGTCGAACCGGCCCTCTTCAGGCTCAAATTGCTCCCAGTACACCGGAGCTGCCACGGTATTCGCATGGAGCGCCGCCATGGACTGCCATACCTGCGGCAACTCGCTTGGCCACGCGCTTGAGTTATGAATCTGTCCGCCAAGAATCAGATAGGGGCGGCCATCCACCATAAGGGCGTAGCGGCCATCTTTCTTCACAATCTTTGGGGCGTCGCCGGCAAGCAGGCCTGGAACGCCTGCGATAAGGAATACGGCGACACAACAGCACATACGGAACATGAATTGCATTCCTGCACCTCGTCAAAATGTATTCGTATACATTACGCTGCGCAAGAGTACATAAAATGCCTGCAAATGGGCAAGTGCTAGAATTCATTTTTTCAATCGAGTAAAGAAAGTCTATGCACGAAATCTATGTCAGTCCCTTTCAGACACTCTTCCTCTGACCTGGGAATCATCATTATTCCCATCTACTTGTGCATCACAGTGTTGATAGGGTTCGTATCCCGTCGTCGCGTCAAGGGCTCCAATGACTTTCTCAACGCAACAGGCTCACAACCCTTCTGGATCGTAGCGGCGGCTTTCTTTTCGTCCAACTGTGGCGCGCTTGAAATCATCGGGCTCAGTGCCGTGGCCGCGCAGTATGGAGCGCAGGCTTTCCATTTTTACTGGATTGGCGCCATTCCCAGCATGATTTTTCTCTCGGCAGTGATGATGCCGATCTACATGAACTGCGGCGTTCATAGCCTGCCGGAGTATCTTGAGCGGCGTTACAGCCCGCGTCTTCGCCTCATCAATGCGTGGCTCATTCTTCTCACCGTGCTCGCGGTATCGGGCATCGGCGTATACGCCATGGCCCAGGTATTGCACGTCATCTTCCAGTGGCCGTTTACCGGCGGTGCATGGCTTGCTGCATTGGTGGTGTTGATTTACGTCCTGCTTGGAGGCCTTCGAGCCACGCTTTACAACGAGGTCTTTCAGCTTCTCATCATTGTGCTCGGCTTGCTGCCGCTTATGTGGCGAGTTCCCATAGCGGCTCATCTCAGGGCATCTCTGTCGGACCCTCACTGGCATCTTTGGAGAGATCTGCCGGCTTTCTCACCAGCCGCTCCGCTGGATCTCTTCGGCGTAATTGTAGGGCTCGCATTTGTGCTCAGCACAAACTATTGGTGTACTGATTTTGTTCAGATCCAGCGAGCACTCACAGCGCGGACATTGGATGCGGGGCGAATGGTTCCGCTCGCAGCAGGATTTGGCAAGCTCGGTTTTTCACTGCTGGTAGTTCTGCCCGCGCTTGGTGCCACAAGCGTTCTGGGCGCTCACGCACCTGTCTCCTACGACCAGACGCTTCCTGCTCTCATGGCCGCATCGTACGGCCCATGGCTGCTGGGGCTTGGGCTCACAGCTCTCCTGGCCAGCCTCATGTCGGGCTTGGCTGCGAACGTCTCCGCCTTCGCTTCCTTGTGGACGGAAGAAATCTATCGCACCTCGCTGCGTCGCAACGCAACAGAAGCGCACTACATGCGCGTCAGCCGCATCGCAATCTTTGTCGCAGTCATCCTCGGTGTAGGCACGTCCTATCTGGCCTTCTCCTTTCGCGATCTCATGGAGATGGTGCAGATGGTTTTTTCGCTCTTTGGCGCGCCGTTTCTCGCGGTTCTTCTCCTGGGCTTCTTTTCACGACGTGCCACCACAGTTGGAGTCACAGCAGGACTGATCTGCGGCGTCTTCACTGCCGCATTATTTCAATTGCTCGTCTTCCTGAACTGTTTTTCCTACGGCTCCCAAATGAGCGCTAATTTTCACTCCGCAGTGTGCGCATTTGTGGCATCGCTGGGCATCGGCTTTTTCTTCAGCCGGGAGAAAGAGCGCAAAGGCGAAGATCAATTGCGAGGGCTCGTATATGGCGCGAGAGACATTCGCCGCCTGCTTCCGGCCTCGCCGCTCTGGTGGATTCTCGCATGCACGCTGATCGGTGTCTGCGCCGCGCTGAATTACTTCTGGTATTGAATCCCTTGTCTCGTTCTCGGCGGAGCCGTTGAACCGCGCACCACAAGCGTGCAGCCCACCGACAATCGCATTCCGCGTTTATCAATCCTGCCTCTCATATGATCCAGCGCGTGGATGCACTTTTGCGCCAACTCACTTGGAGAAACAGCCACCGTTGTCAAAGGTGGATACATGGCAGCCCCCAGTTCGATTCCATCGAATCCGACGATCGACATCTCATCTGGAATTTTTACGCCCGCTGCATGCAGCGCCCGCATTGCGCCAATCGCCGTGAGGTCGTTGGCGGTCACGATAGCCGTGGGCTTTCGACCGGATCGAAGCAGTGAGCGAATTGCCGCATCGCCGCCGTTCACTCGATAGTTTCCGTTACGAACAAAGTCGTCCTGGCACTTCAGGCCGGCAGCCTGCATCGCCCGTTCAAATGCGCGGCGCCGCACACGCGAGGTATGAATTCCATCCTCCCCGCCAATAAAGCCAATCTGCTTGTGCCCAAGCATGCGCAGATGTTCCACGGCCTGCCGGTAGGCATCCTCAAAATCGATTGCCACGTCGCTCGTACCTTCCAGCACATGCCGCCGATCGATGGTCACAATCGGAATCCGATGGTCGAACAGCGGTTCAATGACTCTTGTATCCACTTCAGAGGCCATGATCAGCACGCCATCCACGCGCCGCATCAACATTCTGCGTACTGACCGGACAAATTTTGCTTCATTGGATTGCGTCGTCGCAATGAGTAACTCGAAGTCTTTCTCCACCAGCATTTCTTCAAAGCTATGAATGAATTCAGGAAAAAATGGGTTCGTCAGATCGGGAATAATCACGCCGTACGTCTTGCTGCGGCCGTACTTTAATGTTGTGGCGCTCGGGTTCGGAATGAAGTTCAACTCATCCATGACGCGGCGCACCCGTGCCGCCGTCTCTTCCTTTACCGGACCGGAACTATTCAGAACACGCGAAACTGTGGCGCTCGACACGCCCGCCCGCTGCGCGACGATGGACATATTGAGAGGAACCTGTTCGCGCTTTGATCTCATAGTTGCCGCTGGAGAAAGCCGCCCGGATCTTGCTGGAGAGCACCTCTGCTCGCGTAAGTATAGAGCCGACGGCTCAAAAGCCAGCAGAATACAATGCAATTCCTCGTCGAGGTAGTACCCACACACCGCAGAAATATGAAGTACGATCCAGCTTCAGCACGCCGCTTCTTCGGGAACTCGCAACAAGGTAAATGCAGCCCCCCGATCCAACGTTTCATCGACTGAGCCTGTTGCCTTGTGGGAAGCAGATTCCACGAAGTCACGAAGAGCGGAGTCTTCCGCTACACAGGGAGCGTTTCGGAGGGCACTCAGGATGCCGGCACAGCTGCTGCCTTCACGTATGAGCTCGATTGTGGGCTGGGCTTTAGGGGAGAACGCTGTATCGGCAATTATATACTTGACAAATCAAGTCAGGTCTCCTATTCTTAATACATGAGAGCACCCAAGACACTTCAAGAAGCCATCATCTACTTCGCAAATCCCGATAACTGCGTTGCCTACATGGTTGACCATCGCTGGCCGAACGGCGTTGTTTGCCCGACATGTGGACGCCGGGATGTGACGTATCTGGCGACTCAGAAGAAGTGGCAGTGCAAGAGCGCCCATGCCAAGCGCCAGTTCTCCGCTAAGGTTGGAACGATCTTTGAAGATTCGCCCCTTGGACTTGAAAAGTGGCTTCCGGCAGTGTGGTTGATTGTGACCGCAAAGAACGGCATCAGCAGCATGGAGATTCACCGCTCCTTGGGAGTCACCCAAAAGACAGCATGGTTCATGCTCCATCGGATTCGTGAGGCCATGAAGAACGGTTCCATCCTTAAGATGGGCGGAAACGATATGGGGCCGGTAGAGGTTGACGAGACCTTTGTTGGACCCAAGCCCCAGAAGATGCACCGCGAGCGCCGCCTGCGGATGCAGAGCGCAGAGAAGGGCAATCAGAAGACCATCGTCATGGGAATGCTGGACCGCGAAAGCCGCCAAGTTCGCGCCAAGGTGGTTCCCGATGTGAAGCGCGAAACTCTTCAGTCGGAAATCCTGAAGCAGATTGAGAAGGGCTCTACCATCTACACCGATGGTTACCCCGCCTATGACCGGCTCGCCGCACAAGAGTACATCCATGCGACCGTAAACCACATTGAAGAGTATGTGCGTGGGCAGGTCCACACTCAAGGCATAGAGAATTTCTGGTCGCTTCTGAAGCGGACCTTGACCGGCACCTACGTTGCTGTTGAGCCTTTTCATCTTGATCGCTATGTCACCGAACAGGTATTCCGCTACAACAACCGCGCTACCAAGACCAACCCTCTCACCGATGCGGATCGGGTTGCCCTGCTTCTCTCACAAGTCGCAGGCCGTCGCCTCACCTATGCCGAGGTCACCGGCAAGGTTGGAGAAACGATCAACTAACCCTTGGCGCTTGAAACGAGGCCGGAAGCGGAAGGTTGAACCTTAGCCTTCCGCCCCCGCTTGCGTTCGCCCCTGGCCGCGCGCTCCGCTGTGTTGGCCTGTACCTTCGCATCTACATTCGCCTTCACCGTCGCAGGATCGGCGCGAAGGATTGTGGCCATTGCGTCGTTGAATTGGTGGAATTCTTGACTCGTTTTCATTGCTTCACCTTCTTCGGCTTGAATGTAGCGCGCTTCGCTCTCTTCTTCACATGGCTCGGGTGCGTTTCAAAGAACTTCTTCGCAACAGTATCGATGAATTTGAAACTCGACGGATTCACTATCCAGCAATGGTTTAGATCGTGGCCGCTCACTAGCGCAGCGGTGACGCCATCGCTGGAATAGTATCGCTCGAAAGTGTTCAATCGGGTCCGAGCGAGCCCGTTGTCAAGACTTGGGAAGGCAATGTGCGCACTGCGCACGCAACGCTGGACAATTCCAGCGACCAGATCGGCTGGCTGGAGTAATGTCGTGCACTTGGGTTCAAAGCTGAATCCTCGAAGCCCGCTCAGTGTGCTTGTCTTGTCGTCAAGATCGGCACATATGTTCATGATCTCGTGTTCTCGATCACCCTTTTCGAATACATAGTTTACTTTTTGTTGCTGTCTTTTCTCATTTATCAGCATGGTCTCGACGAATGCAAAGGCCGCATAAGCACACCCTGAAAACGCCGGTCCAATTTCATTCGCATACGCGACTTCATTGAGTGTCTTATTGAAGGCAGCCACCTCTAGAGACGCACTTACGATGCAACAACCGGGCCGGTTCACTATCGCCGCGAGCCTTTTGAGAAAGTCTGCTCGCTTGGTCTCATTCCACCCACGAGACCCCAATTTGCAATGGTTGGTTCCGAAGTCCTTCAGGTGGAATATCTGACCTCCGGTGGCTAGTTCCCAGTCTCGCTCAATGTCCTCGCAGATAGCGGAATCTGCCAAAAATCCCCCGACAGTTATAACGGGGCAATCGTTCTCATCCCCCGACTTGTCATAGTACACACGGAGAGACACAAGGATTCCCTTCCGAGAGCGACCGAAGGCGATACTCGCCAATTCACGGGCGCTCACAGCACACCCCCTTCACACTCTTTTGGAGATGATTCGTCAAGTATATATTTGCCGCTGTATCTATCTGAAAATAATGGTAGGCACGATTGGACTCGAACCAACGACCTCTTCCGTGTCAAGGAAGCGCTCTAACCAGACTGAGCTACGCGCCTGTGCATACCATGTTGCCGTTCGTATAAGGTGGAAAACGGCCTGAAACCTAGTTTATCAGCATTGCCGTCTGGAGCAAAATCCGGCAATCCCTCTGCCACGCACACCATGTAATATGGTCCTTGCCGAGCCGCCTGCAATGTCAGATCAAGCAAGCGCACCCATCACCAACCCGTTGCGCGCCGCGCCTAACCTGCTCACGCTGGCACGCATTTGTCTGGCCCCGTTTCTTGTTGTGGCCGTGCTCGAAAACCATTTTGTCACCGGGCTGGCCCTCTTCATCGCGGCGGGGCTCACGGATGCCTTTGATGGGCTTCTCGCAAGATGGCTCAAGCAGCGCACGACATTGGGCGCGTACCTCGATCCAGTAGCCGACAAGCTGCTCCTCAGCACGCTCTTTCTCGTGTTCACGCACAAACGCTTGATCCCCGTGCGGATCACGGTGCTGGTCTTCAGCCGCGATCTTGGCATTCTCATCGTGGCCGCCATCCTCTATGCCTCGGTGGGCCGGCGGGAGTTCAAGCCCAGCCTTCTGGGCAAAGCCAATACCGTTGCGCAGATTGTCGCCATCGCCGCCGTGCTTCTCGCGCAGGTCGATGGCCGGCAATGGGTCTCGCAGCTGAGCATGGTGGCGCTGGACGCAACCATGGCGCTGACCATTCTCTCCGGCCTGCATTACGCCTGGACGGTGAGCCGCAAAACACCGCACGTCGCAGGCAATAACGGTCACGGCGCGCCGGGAAAAGGCCCAGGCTGAATCAGCCGTACACGCCAGGCCCATCCATCAGGATTCCGCGTCCGCTTCTTCGGCTTCCGCGCTCTCCTCGATCGCCATATCTTGAAATTCTTCCGAATCGAAAACCTCGCCACACTCCAGGCATTCGACAAATTCCGTATCTTCATGCCGCGATACAACGCGGACTCTAGGGTGTTTGCAGATCGTTGCCATAGTTCCCGGGTACGTAATTTGATTTGTTTGGTTCATTTTCGAGGAGTTTTTGTGCGCCGGAAAGTGAAGCGCGGTTCTCCCAGGGTGCAGACGCTACCGCAAATTCCAAAATCATCTTTGCGCCCGATTGTAGCGAGTGTTTGCGCAATTGAAAACGGGATTTTGGTGAAAAAATGCATTCCCGCGGCGTGTTTCTCTTCTAATGGATGGCCCACTCACTTCACACGCCGCCGGAAATCATCCCTCCTTTCTGAAGTCCAGAAAAAACGCCGGATTTTCGCGGATCACCACAAGGTGTTGATCCCGCAAAGTCCTTTGTATTTTGCCGCTTGACAAGCGAATTCAAGCAAGCCTATAGTTCGGGTCGCAAATTAAACCACCCCTCCGGCAGGCATTGGCGGCAACGCGTAAATGTGTCCGGCGAGTGGTTCGTGCTCGTATCGAAGCGGTTCAGGCGCGGGACAGCGCTGCCGCAAGGCAAGTATGGGAACTTCAGGGAGGCAGTTATGACAGGGAAGGCATTCCGCAGTATTGGCAACATTCGTCTGTTTCGCCACACCGTATTCGCAATGTTGGCAGCGGCCTTGCTGTTCTTAGTCGCCAGCAGCGCTCATGCTCAGGTTCTCTACGGCTCCATCAGCGGCGCGGTCACAGACAAAACTGGCGCCGTTGTGCCCAACGCGGCCATTACGCTTACCAGCCAGGACACCGGCTCTACGCGCAGCACAACAGCCAGTGCTGACGGCTCCTATAACCTACTCGATGTTCTGCCGGGAAATTACTCGGTAGCCGTGCAGGTAAGCGGTTTTGCCGCATACCGGGTCCGCGACGTTCACGTAGAAGTCAACGCGAAGGTCCGTGTGGATGTAGTCCTGCAGCCTGGAGCCGTCACAACGGAAGTTACCGTCACCAGCTCTGCAGCTGCCACGCTGCAAACGGAATCTGCCGAGGTCAACTCCGAGCTCACGCAGACGCAGATCGGCTCGCTTCCCATCACCTCCAGCGCCGGCCGCAACTATCAGGCGCTCTACACCATCATCCCCGGCGCATCCGCCGTGCAGGAGAAGAACTCCACCTCGGCCAATCCCTCGCGCTCCATGTCCGTCAACATCAACGGCAACTCTTACAACGGCAACACCACCCGCATTGACGGCGCGGTCAACTACTACGGCTGGCTGCCCTACATCATTGCCTACGTTCCGCCGGCTGACGACATCGAAAACGTCAGCTTCACCACCAACGCCTTCAACCCCGAACAGGGCCAGGCCGGCGGCGCAGCCATCAAAATCAGCACCAAGAGCGGCACCTCGCATTTCCACGGCAGTGCATGGGAGTACTACCAGGACGCCGCCATCAACGCCAAGCCCTACACCTATATCGCCAAGGGCACGCCCCCCAAGTTTGTCTTCCACGAGTTCGGCTTCAACGTTGGCGGACCGGTTTACATTCCTCACATTCTCACCAGCAAAAAGAAGCTCTTCTTCTTTGAGAACTTTGAGCGCACCACGCAGCGCAAGCTCATCACAGGCACCTTCTCCGTGCCTGACACCAATATGCTCGGCGGTGACTTCTCAGAGATTCAGGACCTCACACTGACAGGAGCGCCCACCAGTTCCACCATTCTGTACGATCCGCAACCCGGTGGCACAGGCCCCTTTCTCTCCCCGGCAAACCGCACCACCACATTCCTTTCCGAGTACGGCTGCAACTGCATCCCGAAATCGCGCCTGTCCGCTCCGGCAGCCACCATGCTGGCACTTCTGCAACCCATCTCCAGCAGTCTCGGCACTCCCTCCACAAGTCTGTTAGAGGGCCAGCTGCAAAACAACTTTGACGCCATCGGCACCTACGCCTACACCAAGACATCGTCTGACTCCAAGATCGATTACGTTGCCAGCGACAACAGCCATCTCTTCGGCAAGTACTCCATTGAGCCCTTCAGCATCCTCGATCCGCAGGCCCTCGGCGCGGCTGGCGGAGCCACCATGGATGGAGGTCAGCCAGGCAATACCGGCGGACGCGTGCAGAATATCGGCCTTGGTTATAGCCGCGTCTTCGGCCCCAGCCTCGTGCTCGATGCGGACTTCGGCTACACCCGCCAGAACAGCGGCGCGCAATCCACCATCGATCTCGCTGATAAGGACTTCGGCACCGATGTTCTCGGCATTCCCGGAACCAATCAGCCCGTCGGTGACGTCAGCGCTCCCAAGCCCGACTATTACGGTCAGCCCATCTTCTCTACTAACAACCTCTTCTCCACCCTGGGCAACGCACAGACCGCCAACCCCTTCCACTTCCGCGACAATCAGTTCACAGGCGATGTCAACCTGAGCTGGGTCGTGCGTCGTCACTCCACCAAGTACGGCTTCACCTACTACCACTTCGATCTCAACCACTTCCAGCCCAACCTTGGCAGCGGCGTCTCCAACCCGCGCGGCGGCTTCCAGTTCAACGGACAGATGACCAACACCGGCACCAATCCGGTCAACTCCTACAACGCCCTGGCCGATTTCCTCCTCGGGCTGCCGAACAACGGTACCGGCTCTGCCGTCTCCAAGGCCGAGCAATCCCTCGATCCCAACTCGCTCCGCTGGACTACCTTTGGTGGTTACGCGCAGGACACCTGGGAGGTCACGCCAAAACTCACCATGGTCTACGGCGTCCGCTATGAGTACTACCCCACTCCATATAAGGACCACACCGGCATCTATCTCGTGCATCCTGAGCTGCCGCAGACCGGTAACGTAGAGATCGGCGGCGTCGCCGGCAATCCTGAGGCCGCGGGCCTCAAGGTAGGCTGGGGCAACTTCGTTCCCCGCTTCGGCCTCAACTATCGCATGACGCCTAAGACCGTCGTCCGCACCGGCTTCGGCATGACCACTGACCCGGACAGCTACCGCGTCATCCGCGATGCCTATCCCGGCTCCATCACTGTCAGTTACTCCGGCACCGGCAACGGTACGCTCCCCGTCGATCCGGGCAATAACAATTCCCCCATGACGCTCTCCTATGGCATTCCGGGAATCTCCTATCCCAGCTTCGCCTCCGGATTCGTTGCATTGCCTGTGGCCGCCAGCACGCAGACCGTGCCGCTCAATTATGATCGCGGCTACATCATGAGCTGGAACCTCATTCTCGAACGCGAACTGCCCGGCGGCTGGATCGGCAATATCGGCTACGTCGGCACGGAATACGTCCGCCAGCCGGCCACCGTCACGCCGTACAACTCCGCGCCGCTGCCGTCCTCTTCCACGCCCTGCATGGCCAACGGCAAGTACAACCCCAGCACCGGCCTTACCGGCAACTGCAGTTTCCAGGACAACACCATCATCAACCAGCAGTGGTGCGCAGGAACCACCAATCTCGCCTGCTATAACACCGGCGGCATCAACCTCAACAAGCCGCAATTCCGCTCTTTCTATAACGGCCTGCAGTCGCAGCTTCGCAAGAACGCCGGCAAGAACACTTCCATCGGCCTCACCTACACCTTCTCCAAGGCCATCGATTTTGAAGACAACGGAGCAGGATCCGGCTCAGGTGGAACCGTCTTCAACTATCCCGCCTACTACCAGTACAACCGCGCTCTTGCCGGCTACGACATCAAGCACAACCTGCAGATCTACACCGTCTACAGCCTGCCCTTCGGCTACGGCCAGAAGTGGGCCAACCACGGCGTAGCCGCGTGGATCGTCGGCGGCTTCCGCCTCAACGGCCAGTTCAGCCACCAGAGCGGCACGCCCTTCTCCGTCTTGGCCAGCTCCAACCTCCTCGGCAACCTCGCCCCCGGCATCGGCAGCACTTACGCGCAGCTCGTCAAGCCCTATCACCAGCTCGGCGGCCACAATCGCGGCTCCGCCGGCGGCACGGCTCTCAGCGGCGGCAAAGGATGGTTCGATCCCACCTCCTTCGCCAATCCCAGCATCGCGGCCACTGCGGACAACATGACTCCGCCCTGGCCCAACACCTACCGCAACGAGTTCCGCGGACCCGGTGCATCCAACTTCAACGCCAGCATCTTCCGCGCCTTCCACATCTACCGTGAGAGCGAGTTCACCTTCGGCATGGAAGCTTTCAACGTCTTCAATCACGCTCTCCTCTACGGCACCAACTCCAATGTCCCGGTCAACACCGTAGGCAACGGAAACTTCGGCAACATCACCACCTTCGGCCAACCCTACTCACCCACCCTCGGAGCAAGAAGCCTCCAGTTCAACGGGCGCTTCAACTTCTAACCACATTCCTCCCACCAGAACAAAAGTGGCGGCTCATCCGAGCCGCCGCTTTGTTTGATCCTCTACAGAAACCAATCAGCCAGTCTAAGCACTCTTCGCCAGCCGGCTGATTCCATAAGACACCGGCAATCCAAACACAACCATGTGCATCCCCAGTCCCAACGCCAGCCCGCGAATGCTCACCGGATCTGTCTGATGGAACGCACAGAGCGGCAGCACCACCAGCGTCATAAACAGGTGAACGTAGCCTCCAAAACAAAGGCCGCACACTAGCGGATACTCGGTCATAAATTTCAGCCTGCGGCTCACCGCATAATAGAAGGCCGCAAAACTTAAAGAGATCAGCACATGCAGCAGCACCCCCAGCGTGTAATAGCCGGCGCCACCCTGCAGAGCCTTGTCGCCAATCAATCCGTCAGCAATCACCAGGATAATGTCGTGCCCAAACAAGATGGTGGCTTGCAGCAGATCGAGCGTCGCGCCCGCAATGCCGGCCACCCCGATTGCCAGCAAAGCCCGTTGGATGTTGCCTTTTTGTGCCTCTACAGATTCCGTCATTCACTCTCCTTCGTCACTTCCAGGTTGTTAAGAGCCATGTTGTTGACCAACAACTGGTCGAATCAGCAGCTACCTTAGCCGCCGAGCGCCTGAAAGTCCTGAAGAACGGCCTGAAAAACTCTGAGGAGTTCTGAAATCAGCCTTTATCCTGAAGGAAACAGGCCGATCCCCCCCTTTTGAGCCCAGGCGGCATCCCCAGTCCTGCTCGGGATAAAATCGTCAAGCGTCATCTCGTATTCCTCAAGGACACAAGGTAGTAGCCATCCGTATGGAACCCGCCTCAACCAGACTGCTTCGAATTGGCACCTGGTGCCTCAACCCAATCTCCGGCCAGATTTCGCGAGAGGGAGAAAGCGTCCGGCTCGAAGCGCGAACGCTGCGTCTGCTCGTATGCCTCGCCGACCACGCGGGCCAGGTCGTAACCTTCGACGACCTCCTCAATCACGTATGGCCCGGAGTCACTGTCTCGCAGGACTCCGTCTACCAGGCCGTTGCCTCGCTGCGCAAACTCCTTGGCGACGATCCAAAGCAGCCCGAATACATTGCCACAGTTCCGCGTCTCGGCTATCGCATGGTCGCCACCGTCTCCCCGTGGCAAGAGCAGGCAGCCGCTCCACCCCTCCCGTTGGCAGCCTCTGAACCCGGCCCCGCGCCCGCTGCACCGGAACATACGCAGAAACAAGAGAGCCGGCGCAACAAAGCTCTCTGGGCAATCATCCCCATCGCCTGCCTCGCGCTTGTGCTGGTCGCTTACCTCGCTTTGCGCTCCGGCATCGGGGGAGCGGGTCACACACAGCCACCCGTCGTCGCCGCCCACCAGACGCAGCGCTCCGTAGCAGTACTGCCCTTTCTCGATCTCACCCAGGGCATGAGGCAGGGAGAGTTCGCCGATGGCATGACCGAGGAACTCATCGACAAACTCAGCAAGCTCCCCGGAATGCACGTGCCCTCGCCCACTTCGTCTTTCTATTACCGGGATAAGGAGATGCCCGTAGCCGACATCGCCAAGGCGCTTGGAGTCGCCTACATATTAGATGGAAGCGTTCGCAAATCAGGAGATCGAGTCCGTGTGGCCACGCGGCTCATTCGCGCGGACAATGGATTCGTCGTGTGGACCGAAACCTATGATCGCCCATTTCACGATCTGCTCATGGTGCAGGACGACATTGCAAGCGAAGTAACCAGGGCCCTCGGAGCATCCACAGAACTCAACACCCGCTGATCCAATTTGCGTACACTGGCTTATCTCGCAGACCATGAAATACCCCATCACCCCCGACGGCCGCTACTTCGTTGTTCGTGGCCGTCTCTGGCGCTGCACCAATCCGCATCTTCCCCCGGAACAAAGAGCGCAACTCACCAGCGCGCTCATGCAGGCCCGCCGCAACAAAGGCCGCGCCATGCGCGCCGGCAATGCCGAAGCCCGCGAGCAGGCTCGCCGGCAAGTCGATCAAGCCAAGCAGGCATTAGGGGAGCGAGGCCCGGTCTGGTGGAAAGACGGTGCCCCTGATTTCAATCGCAAGATGGCCCGCAACACGCCCTACGCGGCCTGGTTTGAAAGCCTCAATCCACGCAATTCCTCCGCATGAACATGCTCCGCAGGCGTCGTTCTCAATCAAACGCCTTCATTTCCCCTTTGCGTTCATGCGTAGAACCAAGCAAAATGCAGTCATGGGGAACTCCATGAAATTGGCGGCCGTTCTATTCGCAGCACTCCTGGCTGCTAGTCCTCTCGTCGCGCAGGATGCCGCATCGCTCAGCCAGTTCTTTGAGGGCAAACAGGTCGTCGTCAAGATCGACATGCCGGGCACCCAGCAGGGCGTCGACATCTACCCTCAAAAAACCAGCATGCTCGATGCCAAGGCTTACGGAAAACGCATGAAGAGCTTTCCCGCCGCGCTCCACACCGGCGACTCCGTCATGATCACCACCGTCAAGGTGAAAGACAAGCTCATTGAGTTTCAGCTTGGAGGAGGCGGCTTCGGCACCCTGGGCGACGATACCGATGTCTCCGTCAAGTTCACGCCCGCGCCCAAGAGTGATCGCGAAAAGGACCTCGAGAATCAGCTCACATTCGCCTACGATGACCCCGATAAAAAAGCCGCCATCCAGCGCCAGCTTGACGATCTAAGACGCCGCCGCGAGCGAGACGACCAGCGCAACAAAGCCATCGCCGAGCAGGCAGCCCGCAACAAAAAGTATCAGGTCGACGAAGACCGCAGCAAAGGCGGCTCCCGCTTCAACCTGAAATATGACGGCAAAGTACCCGTCGGCATCACACCCCAGGACATCATGGCTGCGCTGAGCCAATACGTAACTTTCCCACCAGCATTAACCGGCCAGGCATTAACGGGCCAAGGCCAGCCATCAGCAGCCGCAGCGCCCGCCAGCACAAATCCACCCGCCGCCAACATCAATGGCCTGCAAAAAGGCATGACCCTGCAACAGGTAAGAGCGCTCCTGGGAAATCCAACTCATGCAGCAGACGCCGAACACGACGGACTTCAAGTCCACTCAGAAACCTATCAGCATGGAAACTCCACCACCCATGCTGATTTCGTAAATGGCGTCCTGGTCCGTTATTCCGTAGAAGTGCAGTGAAGAAAGAACTTTGATCCACCCTTTAGATCCGTACGACCGGAACTTCGGCACCGGTCGTGAAGGTCGCATCGAGCGCGAGGCAGAGGACGGCCTTTGCGATTTCCTCCGACGTCCCCCAGCGCTTCTCCGGGACACCGCGTTCAAGGATGCCAGTTAAGACAAGTCCACGCCGGAGACCTTGACGACGGCCTGCCACGCGGCTTCCTGACTCGCGCGATCGTGCAGGTGTGGCTGGCGCTGCACCTCGATTGGGCCTGAGAACTTCCCTTTGGCCGAGGCGAAGAATTGCCCTGAGACGTCTGTTCCGAACTCCGACGCCTGGATGTAGCGACCGGCCGCGGTCTCCGGCGTCTGGTTCATGCCGGGAATGAGGTTCACGATTGGGATAAACAGATACTTCAACATCGGGCCAGCGCTTCGCACCACCTTGGTTGCGGTCGCCCCACCGGGCGAGACAGCGTACACCGCCATTCCGGAGGGCAGCCGGCGTGCCAGTGCAGCGGTCCACCAGGCGATGATGAGCTTCGCGTCGGCGTACGCGTTGTTAGGCACGTACTTCACGTTCGGCCCGTTGCGGATCAGCTCTTCCACAGCGGCGGTCCGGTTGCCTTCGTGGTATTTGGCCGCGAATTCGGGCAGGTCGGTGTACTGGAACATGGGTACGCCCCCACGGGCAGGCTCGGCGCCGGCGATAACGATCCGGGCATTGGGACTCAGCAGGTTGGCATGGAGCAACCCAACAGTCAGTTGATGATGCCCAATGAGCGGAGCCTGAGAAACTTCGACGCCCGCCGCAGTGAGCACGCGCTGCTTAAAGGGAACCAACCCCGCATTGAGCAGCAGGAAATCGACCGGCCGGCCTTGCTTGACCAGCGCGGCGACGGCGGAGTGAACGTTCACTGGGTCGTTCAGATCCAACTCCAGCGGCGTGAAGACCTGCCTTTCGGTCTTCGCCGCGAGTTGAGCGGCCGTTTCCTTGATCTGGGCCAGGCTGCGTCCGGTGACGATGACCTCGCGGTAGCCCTTTGTGGCGAGTAAGCGGGCTGCCGCATAACCGAGCCCGGAAGTAGCACCGGTGACGAGAGCGATGGAATGTTTCATCATATTTACGTCCTGCGTATCGGTTTTGATGTATTACATACGCGAGAGTACGATATACAAAGCGACAATGCAAGGAGTTTCGTACGCAATGGTAACTAATATTCCGAAACGCGCCCTAGGGCGTCCAAAAGGCTTTATCCCCGACGAAGCACTCGACCGTGCCGTGGAGATGTTTTGGGAGCATGGGTATGAGGGAGTCGACGTGGACAGGATCGCGCGTGCCGTGAACGTCACAAAACCCGCGCTATACCGAGCCTTCGGAGACAAGTCCACTCTGCTGCTGAGGGCCGTCGAGCGCTATGCGCTGATCTACGGAGCGCCTAAAATGGCAGCGTTTCTTGCGGAGCCTGACATCCACAAGGCCGTGACTGCATTTTGCGAGGCTACCGTCAACACCGCGACAGGCGACGCTCGTAGCGGCTGCATGTTGGCCGCCGCTGCGCTGGGACATTCGGAGCGGGTAAAAGAAATCCGTTCCTGGCTCGCGAATGGTTTCACAGCAAACGCTGATATTTTCGCGAAACGTTTCGAGCAGGAGATAAAGGCGGGGCGACTGACCCGCACGCCCTCTGCCAAGGTACGCGGGCGTTTGCTCGTTGATTTGTTGCAGGGTGTTCAGCTTCGCGCCAAGGTAGGTATCACTCGCGAGGAACTGCTGAAAGATGTCCGAGGCTATGTGCCCCTGATTCTAGGCGAGCAAATCTAACGCCTTTGCTGCGCCCCTTGGCGCTGCTTTTGTAGCATTCGCCGAAAAGTAAATCTGATTTTTTTGCATCGGCAAAACTACCAGCGCAATCTCATTGACAGAATGAGAGTACGGTCGTACTCTTTGGACAATGCGATATTCCCTGGAACATAAAGCGAAGAATCACGAAAACATTGTTTCTGTTGCCGCCCGCTCTTTTCGCGAACACGGCGGTGACTCCAGCGGCATCGGAACAGTGATGAAGAGAGTTGGCCTTACCAAAGGAGGCTTCTACCGGCATTTCAAGAGCAAGAACGACCTCTTCGTGGAAGCCATGGCGCGAGCAATTGACGAGACAGGAAACAGCATGGTGCAGGCTGCAAAGGCCGCGCCGGAAGGCGAGGCTCTGCGGGCTATCATCGAGCGCTATCTGAGCGTGGGCCACGCCAATTCGCCCGGAAACGGTTGCGTGCGCGCGACCCTCGGGCCGGAACTGGCAAGGAAACCAATCGCAGTGCGGAGAAAGATCGAAGCGTTGTTAAAGGGATATCGTGAGCGCCTGGTGCCATTCATGCCCGGCCACACGCTGGAAGAAAAGCGGGCAAAGATTCGGTTATTGTTTCCCAGCATGGCAGGAGTCCTGATGATGTCCCGGGTCATTGCCACTCCTGAAAAACGTCAGCAGTACCTGATGGAGGCGAGAGAGTTTTTCATCCGCTCCTTCGTCGAGAAGTAATTTTTTTTGCGCCGAAAGAGTACGCTCGTACTCTTTTGGCGCAACACAACTCCATACTCGCTTCGAGGTGAACAAAATGAAATCGATGATCCCATTTCTCTTTGCAATGATGCCCATGGCGGCGGCGACGCAATCACCCTCCGGCGGTGGCTCAGGCGTGCCCAGCCCGGCCGTTCCTCCAACAACCGAAGTGCTGGTCATTGAAACGCCCAGGCAAGGCGTAACTCTCCAGCAGATCATGGCTGTGCTGCCCTCGGAGGTGCGCGCAACTGTGAAGCTCTACCTCGATGGAAAGATTCGCCAGTGGTATTCGCGCGGCGATGGCAAAGGGGTTGTCTTCTTCGTCGACGCAAAGACCGAAGAGGAGGCGCGCGCCATTATGGAAACGCTGCCGCTCGCCAAGGAACATCTGATGGATCATCAGTACATTCCACTCGGACCCTTGATGCCGCTCAGAATGTTGATCGGCCCTCCGGCGCAGCAGTAGCTTTGCGCGCTAGGATGCGTCGTCATGCGGCACAACCCGGCAACCGGCGCACCCTCGGCAACCCGTCGCGCCCGCGCGTTACCGGGCCAATATCCGCGCCACCAGTTACGTCCGCCACAAGCTGAACTTTGAATAAGGAGACGCTCACCGTGCCACAACAGATGATCTGGTTTTTCGCAAGCATCGCATTCAGCCTCATCGCGTGGAGCATAGTCACCGCGCAATATCTCTGGCCTCAGCTCCGCCTCCGGCCACGCGCTGAAGCCTTGCGGCCTCTGCTCATCCTCCACAGCTTCCGCTTCATTGGTCTGGCATTTATCGTGCCGGGGGTAGTGTCGCCGGACCTGCCGCCTGTCTTCGCCCATTCGGCCGCCTATGGAGACTTCATTGCAGCCATACTCGCACTGCTTGCGCTGTTATTACTGCCCAGCGCCGCCGGAGTCGCTGTCGCGTGGATCGCAAATCTCTGGGGCGCAGCCGATATCCTCAATGCGTTCTACCAGGCCAATCACGCCGGACTGTTAGCGGGGCAATTGGGAGCCACATTCTTCCTTCCCACATTGATAGTGCCGCTGCTCCTGATTACGCACCTAATTGCTTTCCGCATTCTCGTGCAACATCAAAATGTAACCGCAGCCCAGCAAAACCCTCAACAAGCGCTCAACTAACGCATAGTCTCCACGCGCTCACAAATCGCCAACACAGGGATAACCATCCCCGCCGGACCCAACCACCGCCCGTCATCCTGACCGTAGGCGTTTTTCAGCCGGAGGGAAGGACCTGCTTTTGTCTTTGCCGTTGTTTTTGCCTTTCGCCAATCCCACCACAAATCCGGGGTGCCCCACATCTCGATTCTGAGATGTGGAATAACCACCCCACCGAACCCAACCACCGTCCGTCATCCTGACCGTAGGCGTTTTTCAGCCGGAGGGAAGGACCTGCTTTTGTCTTTGTTTTTGTCTTTGGTTTTACGTGTGCCCCACATCTCGCTTTTGAGATGTGGGACCGGCTTCCCTCAACCTGTCAGGGCCGGCAAGCAGGCGGAGCCGGCCCGATCAGATCAAACTCCCCCATTACTTTGGTCCAATCACGCCCAATGCCCTTCCGTACCCAAAGCCCACCTCAGATAGTTTGCACCCAATTATGGGGTTTTATGTTCTAATCAATATCAGCAGTCAAAGGCCCGGCTTAAAAAGCCGGGCCTTCGTGTTTCATCCCACTGAAAAGGAAAGAGATGCGCGAAAATTCCCCGCTTATTCCCAGAAAATTCCCGGAAAATTCCGCCATTTTTCTCGCAAAAAATCAACCGCAAGTCTATTAATCAAAAAGAGTTAATCAACGGAGTGCAGCAGAAAAACGAAAAATTTTAGGCGCACAGATCCGTACTTCTTTACTTCTGTACTTCTGTAACGACTTCCCACAGGGCAGGCAAGGCGAAGGATGGGAGCTCGCACCCCCACCCTGGCCTCATGAAAGTTCAACATGTGAAAAGCGGCGAGCCGCCTTATCGTCCGTTCGCCGCCTCAGCCAGCTTCTCGAGCGAAGGCAGAAACACAAACTTCACCATCCCCGAAGGCTGATCCGCTTCCTTCAGTAAAGCCTTCTGCTTATCGAGCCATCCGGCAGGGGGAGCCGTATGTGCATCGAGATACGCAAGCGACTCAAGCCCCACCCCGGCAAGCGCGGCAAGCTGCTGCACCCGCGGACCCGCGTCGGAGAATCGTGCAGACTTTTGCGTAAGCGCAAGCAGCTCCGGCGCAGCCTGCTGCCATGCAAGGAACCGCTCGCGCAAGGCAGCCTCAGCGCCCTTCGAGCCGTCATGCACAACAGCATTCACCTCGGCAGCAATCTCCTGCCGCGCTGGTGGGTCAGCCACAACCGCATCGACAAAGCGATCCAAAGCAGTCTGCGCATCGGTCTTCTGCACATCTTCGCGGTCGCCAAAACTGATCGGCTCAGTAACGGAAGCCATCACATCCATAGCCTCAGTATGAGTAGAGCCGACAATGCTTCTCCGCATCCTCTCAGGTCCAGAGATATGAGTGAGCCCCACCTCTTCCAGCTCAAGGGAAACGATGCGAAGACGACGATACATATCGGCAACATCACGATCGCTCTGTGGCGACCAGAAGCGCTCCGCAATCGCCGCAGTTCGCGGCCACACCCGCGAATCAACGGTCCCGGGAAACAGCTGCTCAGCCCACATGCAGACCTCGCCGCCAATGATCTTCTTTTGTTGGGCCGCAGTCAGCTTTGTATCCGCTGGTATCGGGTCATCAAGAAACATCTCCTCGCTCGTCTTCTCTCCATCGAGATAGTAAGGAGCAGAAAGCAGTCCCGTATAACCCTGCACCGCGCCTTTTGAAAGCGATTCTTCCCCGCGCCAGCTCTGGATGATGATGTCCTTGGGCAGCGCCGGGTTCAGGATCTCGTCCCAGCCAATCATCTTCTTGCCATGCTTCTGCACTATCGGCAAAAGCCGCTGGTTGAAGTAAGCCTGCAGATCGTCATTCGTCTTGAAGCCCTTCTTCTGCATGAAAGCCTGAATGGATGGGCTGGCCTTCCACCCGGAACCATCCACTTCATCGCCGCCAATGTGGAAGTAAGCATCGGGGAATATCTCGCTCATCTCCCCAATAAACTCATCGAGGAATTTGTATGTGGACTCCTTCGTCGGATCAAGCTCGCCCTGGTTCTTCTCGTATTCCTGAAACACCTGCGGAACCCGCTTCACCGTCCGTCCATCGCCCAGTTCCGGATAGGCATAAACCCATGACGCCGTGTGTCCCGGCACATCAAACTCCGGCACCACGCGAATGCCGCGCGCCCGCGCATACGCAACAATATGCCGCATCTCGTCCTGCGTGTAGAACTGCCCAAGAGACGCCACCTCGGTAAGCCGCGGAAATTTCTTACTCTCCGCGCGGAACCCCTGGTCGTCACTCAAATGCCAATGAAAGACATTCAGTTTCGCAACAACCATGCCATCCAACATGCGTTCAATCACACTGATCGGCTCAAAATGACGCACCACATCCAGCTCAAATCCGCGCCACGCAAATCGTGGCGCATCATCAATCGTCACCGCCGGCAGACGGCAGGCGCCATCACGCATAGTTGTCAGCTGCAGAAAGGTTTCAAGTCCATGCATCGCACCCACATCGGTAGCCGCACTCAGATTCGCGCCGGCAGCCGAAACAACAAGCTTGTAGCTCTCATCTTCTTCGAGCCCCTGCACCGCCCCACCTGGCCCGGCAACGGCAAGCGTCAGAGTCAGCGGATCACCATCTTTGGCTTCGTACTGCGCACGCCGAACACTTCCGCACTGCTGGTTGAGCCGGACAACGAACCGCTCAAGCGCATGATCCAGACGAGCATCATGCGCGCCCGAGAATCCCGCATGAAAATGCTCACCCAGCTTCAACTCGCCCTGACCCACCTCAACAGTCTTGGGCAGCGGCATCACGGAGAGCCGGGACGCTTGCTGTGCCTGCCCGATTGTGGCCGACAGTACTGCAACGGTTAACGTGCCCTGCAAAACTCTCGATTTACGCGCACTTCTGATGTTCTCTCGACTCATGCTTGCTCCAAATGGGTGACTAGTAAGTGCATATTGAAAATGATGCCATGATCATATCTTGCGTAATCAGTCATGCCAACAAGCAAATTTTGAGCAAATGACGTAAATTTGATTGAACAGAGCACGCTATTTCCCGTAAACTGCGCCCGAACCCTGTGGAGAACAATGTCTGACGCCCTAAGCCCGCGTGCCGAGCAACTCCTGAAACATCTATTACGCACCGGCACCGCAACCATTGAAGAATTGCTCGCTGTTGCCGGCTCTTCCGCGCCTTCGATCCGCCGTGATCTGGCCCGCCTGGAAAACCGTGGTCTTATCCGGCGCACCCATGGCGGGGCCACGCTCGTAGAACCCCTGCTCTATGAGCCGTTTCGCTTCGATTCATCGTTTCTGGCTCGCGAGCAGCGCTATGCAGCGGAAAAACGTCGCATCGGCCTGGCTGGCGCGGAACTGGTCCAGGCGAATGAAACGATCGGCCTCACCGCTGGAACCACAACGACCTACATTGGTCGCAGCCTTCGCCACCGCGACAACCTGAAGGTAATTACGAACGCAATTAACATTGGCATGGAACTCTGTAATCAGCCCGGAATCCGAACATTTCTCACCGGCGGGGTGGTGCCATGGACGTGGTCATTCTCGCTGACAGGCAACGCGGCGTTGACTTACCTGAATGACGTCTACATGGACCGGCTTTTCGTTTCCATCACGGGTCTCGACGCTGAGCGCGGAGTAACTCAACTGGAGCCCGAAGAGGCGCTGGTGTACCGCAAAATGCTCAAGCAGTCCAAACAGGTGATCGTCGTTACGGATTCGAGCAAGCTTGGCCGGGTTGGCCCGGCGTTTCTTTGCCCACTCAGTGACATTCACATCCTGATTACGGACACGGGTGCTTCACACGAGGCACTTGCTCCATTCCAAAAGCAGGGCATCAAGATCATCCTGGCCTGAACATTCCTGAAATCTCAGCCTCTGCGCACTCGAGTTTTTTGAGGTGAGGGCAGTTCACTGCCGATTTTCGGACCCGGTATTTGGTTGGCTCCTTTATGCCATCCTGAGACGTCAAATCTTATACTTTGAGCAATTTAGATCATTTAGGCGATTGTCTATCATGCATTTGGCATAAAGTTTGATCATTTAAGGCCAATTTGTTCAAAATTCCTCTTGTCTTTTCCGAAAATTCATCCTATCGTCGTATCCACAAGCTGCCCGAAAGCCATGCTGCCCTCGTAGTGGAATGAAAGTCAGGAAACATAAGCCACACGATCCGGCTATTTTTCAACTCCTAACCCGCTCCGGACCTTGATAGGGAGTCTCCGGACAGACGATCTCCCTCGAAGTCTGAACAAGCATCAGATCCGCGTCGCGCGCAGTCGCTGCCGGATCGCAAGAAAAAAGAAAAAGGAGACGTGCTTTATGTCACGAATTCATGTGAGGCACATGACACACGCCTGGCTGTCGGCAATCTGTATTGCCCAGCCGATGCGGCATTTCAGGAAACGAACAGGTCTGTTGTTGGGCCTGTTGCTTGCGGCGCTTCTCGCTGCACCGCAGTTCGTTCGCGCGCAGGAACTCACTGCCACATTGGCTGGTACAGTGACGGATTCATCCGGAGCAGTGATTCCCAACGCAACCATCAACATAACGGAGAACGCCACCAAGGCTGTTCACACGGTGCAGTCGGATGGCTCCGGCAATTATGTGGTCACCAATCTGCCTGCCGGCGCTTATACCGTTAGCGTTAGCTCCGCAGGTTTTGAGAGTTTCGTCGCGAAGAGTCTTGCGCTTAACGTTGCAGAAAAGCGCGGTTTCAACATCCAACTCAAGGCAGGCGCCGCCTCTACCACGGTTACGGTAGAAGCAGCCGCGATTACCGTTGATACGGAAACCTCTGCCCAGGCTGGTACGTTAACAGGCGAGCAGATCGCCGGCCTCGAACTTGCGGGCCGTAACTTCCAGCAACTTGTGACTCTTCAGCCCGGTGTTGTCAGCCAGATGGGCGATGAAACGAGCGCGGGCAACACCGCCATGTCAGTGAATGGCGCGCGCACGACGGCCAACAACTGGACGATCGATGGCGCGGACATCAATGACTCCGGTTCGAACGGCACTGTGATCAATGCTCCGAACGTGGATGCCATTCAGGAATTCACATTGCAGCGCGGCAACTACGACGCCGGTTACGGACGCTCCGGCGGCGGCCAGGTTCTTGTGGCCACCAAGTCCGGCTCCAGTTCCTTCCACGGCGGCGCCTATGAGTTCGTCCGCAACACTGCGTTGGATTCCAACGAGTGGTTCAACAAGCGTACGCAGGCCCTCAACGACGAGCCGAACCAGAACGCCGTGAATCACCACAACGTTTACGGATTCACAATCGGTGGCCCGATCTTCATTCCCAAGGTCTACAACACCGACAAAAAGAAGACCTTCTTCTTCTGGTCCGAGGAGTGGCGCAAGATCAGCTCACCGGGTGGCGACTCCTTCGCTGCTGCAACTCAGGCCCAGCTCGCGGGTACAGTTGCAGGCAACTTCACAAATGCTCCCGAGGGTTGCGCTACCTATAACGAAGAATCCAACACCACCACTATTTCTCCCTCATGCTATTCGAAGAACTCGCAGGTCTATCTGACCAACGTCTTCGATAAGTATCCAGCGAACGATGGCACCAACTACACCTTCGCTTACTCTGCGCAGAACAACTTCCGCGATGACATCGTACGCGTAGATCATTACTTCAACGACAAGATCCACTTCTACGCCCGCTACATGAACGATGACATGCCGGTGGACGAGCCAGAAGGCCTCTGGGCGGGATCCAACTATCCTGGTCTGGTAAACACTCTCGTCAATTCGCCTGGCAAGAACGTCGTCGGCAATCTCACATGGACTATCAATCCGAAGGTAGTGAATGAGTTCGAGTTCGTCTGGTCGCAGGGCACCTACTTCTCGTCCATCGATTCTGGCCAGTTCGCCACCTCGACTTCGGTCAACCAGTCTCTCACTAACCAGTGGTCGCCTGATCCGTATGGCAAGGTTCCGGCCGTGGCCATCACCGGCGTCACCGGCTTCAACGCAGGCTCCGCGCCCTGGAACGAGCGCAACCTGGACCGCACTTACTTCGACAACCTTTCCTTCAATCTTGGTAAGCACACACTTCGTGCCGGTTTCCAGATCCAGCAGATGATCAAGACCGAAAACGCAGTGAACGGTGAGCCGAGCTTCAGCTTCAACTCCTGGGGCGATTTCCTTGTTGGCAATGTTGCGAGCTTTGGACAGACGCTGCCCGACATCATCCCTGACCTGCACTTCGTCAACAGCGAAGTCTACCTTCAGGATGACTGGAAGGTCACCCATCGCCTCACACTTAACCTCGGCGTGCGCTGGAGCCGTCTGCCTTCTGTTACAGACGTTAAGAACACGCTTTCCAATTTCGATCCCAACTATTACAGCGCACAGTACGCGCCTGCGATCGATGGCGGAGACGCAGCCACAGATAGCAGCGCCGGCGACTTCATCGCCGGTCAGTTTGTAAACGGATGGGAACTGCTTCCAGCCACTTACACCAACGGCATTATCTTCCCCAAGGGGACAGAGTGTGCCGCTGCCCAGGCTATTGCGCCCATGTCCTCGTGCTCGCCCTTCGGCAAGTATGTGAATCCCAACTACAACGCCAACTTCGCTCCCCGCATCGGTTTTGCCTACGATATGTTCGGCAACGGCAAGACGGTTGGCCGCGGCGGCTTCGGTATTTTCTACGATCGCCTCCTCGACGGCATCTGGGAGCAGAACGCATTTGGCAACCCGCCGTTTGCCCAGAAGACCACGATCTACAACGTGCCCTTCGACAACATCAAGAGCGGCTCGGCTGCGGTCAACTATGGTCCCAACGGCATTACGGCCACAGGCACTCCGACCTTCAAGGTGCCGAACTACGTCAACTACAACCTGAGCTTGCAGCACCAGCTTCTGCCCAGCACTGTTCTTGAGTTGGCTTATGTTGGCGCCCAGGCCCGTCACCTGCTCGGCGAGTTCGATGAGAACCAGCCGACTGTGGCATCGCGTCTCACTGCTCCTACCAATGCTAGCGTCAACTACATTCGTCCTTACGCTGGTTACGGCGGTATCACTTCGCGCTTCCCGGGCTTCACCAACAACTACAACTCGTTGCAGTTCAGCGCAAATCACCATTCGCACGGGCTGCAGATGGGCGTCGCATATACCTATTCCAAGGACTTGACGACGAACACTTCGGATCGTAGCAACATGGCGACCAATAGCTACGACTTCAATATGGATTACGGTCCATCCAACTACAACCAGAAGCACACCTTCACGGCTAACTATGTCTACGAGCTTCCGTGGTATCGCTCGCAGCATGGCCTGGTGGGCAAGGTGCTGGGTGGCTGGGAAGTCTCCGGCATTACGCAATTCCTTGCCGGCCAGAACTTCTCGCTGTCGAACATCCGCGACCCGTTCGATCCTCTCGGACTCAATGCAGGTCTCGGTCTGGGTACCTACCGTCCTGACCAGATTGCTCCGGTCAGCATGACCAAGAGCGTAGACCAGTGGTTCTCCACCAGCTCGTTCCAAAATGCGGTGGGGCATTTCGGTTCGGAAACCAACGGCAGCCTCGTTGGTCCCGGGTACAACAACTGGGATCTGGCGGCGATCAAGCACGTCAAGTTCGCTGAGCGTTATGACTTCCAGCTGCGCGGGGAGTTCTTCAACGCCTTCAACCATGAGAGCTTCTCCACGGTGGATTCGAGCCTTGCTGACGGAACCTTTGGCCAGGTCATTGGGGGCCACTCGCCCCGTCGTATCCAGATTGGTGCGAAGTTCAACTTCTAACCTCTGCCGCGAGGCGGTTACTGCAGGCCGGAGCGAATGCTCCGGCCTGTTTTTTTGTGGATCGCGAGAGTTATCCTGTGCTCCACAGTTTTCCAAATAGCTTGATTTGTGTAATTTGCAGCGACTCCCACAGTTTCTGTGCACTCCCTTTATGCCATCTTTATTCCCGAACTGTGGAAGACTGTGGAGCACAGTACCCGCGCTGTACGGAGGGACACGGGGCCCCGGCGGAGAAGCTGTAGTTGGAAAAGCCATATGTGTCCTCTACGAATTCTGAACCGGAAAATAAAACGGCCCGAGTCTGGAGGGACTCGGGCCGTGATTTTCTCTACTCAATTCTTAGTGTGACATAAATGACCCTTATTATGTGAAAACTATTTGCGCTCGTCTATGGGTACGAAAGTCCATTGGACTAAAGTAACGGCGAAAAAGTGGCCGAGAGACAGCGCAGATCAAAGAGAGAGGCAAAGAGGGAAACAAGACACGAGCGGTTATTTACTGGTGGGTCATTTCCGTTAGCGGACGCCACAGCCGGTCCTGAGCGGCGAGCGGATTGGCACGCTGTGTGAGTTTTTGAAAACTTCGCGCTCCAACTACACAAGTCGACCTGACGTTACCGTGCCGGCTAAGCGCTACAGCAAGGATGACGACTGTGAGCCCGACATGCTGACATTGCCGGTGCCAATCCCGCGCCGAATTCGCTTTCTGTGCGGAAGCCTTGAAATTTTTCTCCTGTATTCACGATTAGCCACTAAGATGGTAGGAGAGTTGACCACGCAACTGTCAAAATTCCCTGAGTTAACCACGCCAGACGCGTGCGATCCGGTCATCCCAGTGAGCCCGAAACGATGGGTATTCTTCTTGGATTCGCGCCTTTTGTAGTATTCGCGGTGCTATCGCGGTTTGTAGCGCCCAGCATAAGCCTGTGGGCTGCAGCCGCCATCTCTGCAGTGCTCATCCTGCGCGAGAAGATGCGCGGAGCTTCGATCAAGATTCTCGAAGCCGGGACCTTCTTTTTATTTGCACTACTCGGCATCTATGCCGCGGTTAAGGGCGGTGGATGGGACATTCCAATGGTCCGGACGGTGGTGGATGGAGGTTTGCTGCTTATCATCCTGCTATCGATGCTTGTTGGACGCCCATTCACATTGCAGTATGCACGGGAACAGGTTCCCGTGTCCGTGCAGAGTTCCCCAACCTTTGTCAAAACAAACTACATCCTGACAGCAGTATGGGCCCTGGCAATGGCCATCGTGGTCGTTGCCGACCTCGCCATGCATTTTCTTCCGAGCTTACCTCTTCGCCTGGAGATCCTCGTCATGCTCGCCGCTCTCGGCGGTGCATTCTGGTTTACCAAGTGGTATCCGAGCCAATTGAGAAAACAAGGGAAAGGAGCCTCATGACCCGCTACGTGCTTTCAATCGTGCGCGCCGCTTCGATAGTTGCTTTATTTGCGGCTACTGTTTCATCTTCCGCTCAAAATGCCGTCGAAAAGATACTAGTTGGCAACACCAAGGTGACGATGGTTCATAGCTACAGCGGAAAAGATAAGCTGCCGAAGCCGACGCTGATAAGCGTCTTCGACTTTGATCTTCCCGTTGACGTTGTGACGATTGATCGATCCGCGGAGGCGCGTATTCTGAACCACGACCCGATCGCTCATATGAAAGGGGATGCCGGTCAGGCGTCCGACCCAGCGGCCGTTGCTCGAAAGGTGCAGGCAGCATTCTCCAAACGGCTGATCAAAGAGTTGAAGCAGACTGCGATCCCGGTGGCATCAGCCGATTCCAGCACGAACTCAGATTCTTCGGCACAGGTGCTGACAATTCGAGGTGCATTTACTGCCGTCAATCAGGGCAACATGGGCGCACGGATGATGATTGGTTTTGGTCGCGGCGCAAGCGACGTAAAAGCCCACGTGACTGTCACGCTTACCGCTCCGAGCGGCCCGGTATTGCTGGCTGAATTCGATCTCGAGTCGGAGAGCGGTAAGAAGCCTGGTGCAGCCGCGACGATGGGCGTCGGGTCGGCAGCGGCGAGTGTTGGAACCAGCGCCGCCACAGATAGTAAGGCGAGCGTTGAGGGAGATACCACGCGCATGGCGAAGACGGTAGCCACGGAGATTGAAGACCTCATGGTTGCTCAACAGTGGATCACGCCTGTGAAGACATCGAAACAAACCGGGACTACACAGGTGAGCCAGTAACATTTTGATGCCTGCAACCCTCAACGAAATCTGAAAGGTTTCAACTTATGTCGCCGAGTGTTGACACACAAGACGCACAGAAAAACTCACCAGACCTTCGGGAGATTGCAGAGCGCGCTTATGTCTTCGCCTACCCACTCGTAATGATCGAAACCACGCGCGTGGGACTGCCCACCAACATCTTCACGCATGTGCCGCAGTTTCCCCGTCCCGACACTCGCAAGGTGGTCCGGCCCAACGCCGACACCCTCTACACGATGGCCTGGATCGACCTGTCGAAGGAGCCTATCCTCATTCATGTGCCCGACTCCGGCGGACGTTTCTACCTTCTTCAATTCATGGACGCATGGACCGAGACCTTCGCCAATCCCGGGAAACGGACCACTGGCACGGGGGAGATGTGGCTTGCGTTTACGGGACCGGGTTGGACCGGCAAGCTTCCAGACAATGTCACACGCTACGATGCACCGACGAACATTGTCTGGCTGCTGGGGCGTACGCAAACCAACGGCATCTCCGACTATGACAACGTTCATGCGTTTCAGCGCGGAATGCGCATTATGCCGCTCAGCGCCTATCCCAACGGAGAGCAGAAGCTGGCGTCGGCGCTGGCGTTCGGAAAATCGGGCGACATTACACCGCCGGAGAAAGTGAAGGCGATGACGCCGGTCGAATTTTTGACTGCATTTGCTCAAGCGATGAAGGCGAATGCACCGCACTTTGCGGACGCTCCCATGGTCGGTGAACTGGCGCTTATCGGCATCGTCCCCGGAGAAGAATTCGACCCTGCAAAGCTTGCGCCGGAGCAGTTGCAGGCAGTGAATGAGGGCGTGATCGCGGCGTCCGCGCGTGTTGAGAGCTTTGCTGACAAGTCTCACCCGGTCAAACCAGGCTGGAATACCTTCATCCGCCATGTGGGGCGTTATGGCACGGACTATATCAGCCGCGCCATCACAGCGCGGCTGGCTTTGGGGGCGAACCCTCCGGAAGATGCCATCTACATGAGCACGTTCACTGACGGAGATGGCCATCCGCTCGGTGATTCAGCACAGTATCGGATGCACTTTGACAGCGGCCAAACTCCACCAGTGAACGCCTTCTGGTCTATCACCGCCTACGACAAGGACGGTTACTTCATTGCGAATCCGCTCAACCGGTATGCCATCGGTGATCGCGATCCACTGAATGCGAATTCCGATGGCTCAATCGATCTCTACATTCAGAGCGAAAACCCCGGACCAGATCATGAATCGAACTGGCTTCCTTCCGGAGATGGCCCATTCAATCTCACGATTCGTCTCTATTCGCCGAAAGAAGCGATTCTCGATGGGTCCTGGCAGCCGCCTCGCGTTGAGCACATTTCTTAGCTGACGATTCTATCCGCTGTGGCAGATTGGCAACGGGAAGTTGGCGATGCCTGTGATCGAACCGGTGCGGCTTTTGACTGTCGAAGCAAAGAGAATTCCTGGCTGGATGTTTTCTATATAAGGAAGTCGTGCGTGGGAGCGTGGAAACTCCCATAGCTCACCGGAATTGTTTTGTCCGGGCGTTTTGAGCGGAAGGCTCGGGTTCTCCTCCTGACTGGCTTGGGGATTCGGTTGAATTGACCACTGGCGGATTGGGGAGGGAGACTGGTGTGGCTCTTGTGAAAGATGACTGCGCTGTTTCTGGAGATTCCATTGCGTATTTCTGCGTCTGTTTTGTGTGTTGCTACGTTGGTGGTTTGTGCGGGTTCGTTTACGGCTGCTCAGCAGGGTGCGGGGCATGTTTATACGCGTGGGCTCGGGGTCTATCCGGGTGACCCTAAGCAGTATGACGGACCTTCGCTGGTGGCTGCGCCTGCGGGGGAGTATCGGAACCTGGCGCTGCATCGGCCGGCGTATCAGTCGAGTGCTTATGACTACAACCTGACGGCGCAGCTGGTTACGGATGGGATCCACGAGAGTGCGCTGCCGCAATGGATTACTGCTTCGACCAGCAGTGCGGGTGAGTTGCCGAAGACGGAGCGCGAGCTATTTCTGGATGGGAATCCGGTTTCTTCTGTGACGGTGACCGGGGCTTCGCCGTGGGTGGAGTTTGATCTTGAGGGCGGCGGTGTGGCGCCTGCGATCGATCGGATGGATGTAGCGCTGCGGAAGATCAATGCGGCTGTGCCGGCGCAGGGATGGGGGATTTCGGTTGCTGGCTCGAATGATAAGACGAGCTGGGAGAAGGTGGCGGAGTATCACGGGGCGGACTTTGGTGAGCGGGATGATTTTGCGAGCTTTACCAAGACGGTTTCGTTTGAGAAGGCGGTCAGCTTTCGTTCGTATCGTGTGACGGTTTCTGTTCCTGGAGTGAGCTCGATTGGTTTGGCGGAGCTTACGCTTTTTCGCGATGGGAAAGAGGTGCGGGTTGCCGGGCCGGATGTTTTTGCGAGTGCGTGGATGAGTGCGGGCAGCGGCGAGGAATGGGTGAGTGTAGACCTGGGCGCGGTGTGCTCGATGGATCGCATCAAGCTGGATTGGATTCGGCGGGCGAGTGCGGGGGCGATTGAGATTTCTGATGATGGCAAGGAGTGGCAGGTGCTGCAGGCGCTGGCCGGCGATGATGTGCGGCTTGCGAGTGTGGCGCGTGCGCGGTGGGTGCGGGTGCGGATGATGAAGCCGGAGACGGGCGGGCGCTACATTTTGAGCGAGCTGGAGGTTTGGGGGCGGGGCGGAGTCGTGGCTCGCGCGAAGGCGGCGGATGTTGTGCGGGAGGGGGAGTTGCGGCTTGCGGCGGGTGGATGGAGGTTGCAGCGGGCTTCCGAGGTGAGTGCGGGTGGTGAGGAGATTGCGAAGGCTGGCTTTGCGGATAGGGAGTGGATGATTGCTACTGTGCCGGGGACGGTGCTGACCAGCTACCTGAATGATGGTGCGATTGCCGATCCGGATTTTGGTGCGAATCAGTATGCGATTTCGGACTCTTATTTTTGTGCGGACTTCTGGTATCGGGATGAGTTTGTTGTGCCGGGCGCGAAGCAGGCGGGTAAGCATTACTGGCTGAATTTCGACGGGATTAACTGGAAGGCCGAGGTGTATTTGAACGGCCAGCATGTGGGGCGGATTGATGGCGGGTACATGCGCGGGCGATTCGATGTGACGGCGTTGATTCACGCGGGGGCGGCGAATGCGCTGGCGGTGCGGGTGCTGCGGGTGGACAACCCGGGGAGCACGAAGGACAAGGCGGGGCGGACGCTGAATGGCGGTGCGCTGGGGAGGGACAATCCTACGTATCATGCATCGGCGGGGTGGGATTGGATCTCTACGATTCGCGGGCGGGATACGGGGATATGGAGCGATGTGACGCTTACTGCATCGGGTGCGGTGACGATTGAGAATCCTCTCGTGACGAGCACGCTGCCGCTGCCGGATACTTCGCAGGCGGATGTTTCGATTCAGGCGACTGTGCGGAACAACGATGCTCATGCGGTGAGTGGGACGCTGCGGGCGGAGTTTGGGGCGATTACTGTCGAGGAGCCGGTGACGCTGGATGCGGGTGCGGCGAAGAGTGTAGAGCTGAGTGCTGCGAATCATGCGGCGCTGCATATCAAGGATCCGAAGTTGTGGTGGCCTGTGGGCTATGGTGAGCCGAATTTGTATGCGGTGAAGCTTACATTTGTTGCGGGCGGGAAGGTTTCGGATACGAAGGCGTTCCATTCGGGGATACGGCAGTTTACGTATTCGGAAGAGGATGGGGTGCTGCGGATCTGGATCAACGGGCGGCGGTTTATTGCGCGAGGCGGGAACTGGGGATTTCCGGAGTCGATGCTTCGGTATCGTGCGCGTGAGTATGACACGGCGATGCGGTATCACCGGGAGCAACACTTCAATATGGTTCGCAACTGGGTGGGGCAGACGGGGGATGAGGCTTTTTACGATGCGGCGGATCGGTTTGGCATTGTGGTGTGGCAGGATTTCTGGCTCGCGAATCCGTGGGATGGGCCGAATCCGGACCACAATGATTTTTTTCTGACGGTGGCGCGGGATTATCTGCTGCGGATTCGGAATCATGCTTCGCTGGGCTTGTTTTGCGGGCGCAATGAGGGGTTTCCGCCGAAGGAGATTGATGATGGATTGCGTGCGATGACGGCGGAGGCGGAGCCGGGATCGCATTACATCTCGAGTTCGGCGGATGGGCCGGTGAGTGGACATGGGCCGTATCGCGTGGAGCCGTTGAAGGTGTACTTTGCGAATGCTCCGAAGAAGATGCACAGCGAGATTGGTTCGCCGAATGTGCCGGAGCTGGAGATACTGCGGCATACGATTTCAGAAGAAGGATTGTGGCCGCAGAGCCGGGAGTGGCCTCTACATGATTTTCATGACGAGAATCCTTTTGCGGCGCAGATCGAGAAGAGTTATGGCGGGGCGAAGACGCTCGAAGAGTGGACAAGCCTGGCGCAGTTTGTGGATTACAACTCGTATCGCGGGATGTTTGAGAGTCAGAGCAATCATCGTTATGGGTTGCTGATCTGGATGAGCCATCCGGCGTGGCCTTCGATTTTGTGGCAGACGTATGACTATTTCTTCGATACGGATGCGGCTTATTATGCGGCGAAGAAGGCTGCGGAGCCGCTGCACATCCAATGGAATGCGAATGATGACACGGTGGAAGTGGTGAATTACAGCGCCGGCGCGCAGGCGGGACTGGTGGCTCGTGCGGAGGTGCTTGGTGCGGATGGCGGAGTGCTATGGCAGAGCGAGGCAACGCTGGATAGTGCGGAAGATTCGACTGCGGCGCCGATCAAGATGCAGTATCCGGCGGCTGCGTCTGGTGCGATCCGGTTTATTCGGCTGACGCTGCTGCGTGGCGGCAAGATGGTTAGCAGCAATTTTTATCTGTATGGGGGAACAGATGAGGATTTTACTGGTATTCGCAAGCTGGCTCAGGCGCAGGTGAGCGAGAGATCGCGCGTGATGCAGGCGGGAGCGAAGTGGATGATTGAGACGGAGCTGCGGAATACTTCGCAAACACCAGCACTGATGGTTCGCGTAAAGGCTGTGCGGTCAAAGACGGGCGACGTGATAGCTCCGGCTATTTATGACGATAACTACATTGCGCTAATGCCGGGTGAGAGCAGGACTATTCACATTGAGCTGGAAGATGCGGATACGCGCGGTGAAAGGCCGCGCGTGGCGGTGAGCGGGTTCAACCTAGCTGCGGCGAAGTAAGCGCGCGGGGAGGGCGATGCGCGCTTACTTCATTCCTCGCGTAGAAGGATCATGGGATCGACGGCGAGAGCGCGGCGGGCGGGAAGCCACGAGGCGAGCAGGCCGAGAGCAAGCATGGTGAGGACGACGCCGCCGAGGATGAGGGGATCACGCGGCGTGGCCTGATAGACGATGAAGGCGAGTACGCGCGTGGCGAGGACGCCGAGGATGATGCCGGCGACGGAGCCGATGGCGAGCAGCCGGAAGGCGCGGCCGAGCGCTGCGCCTAGCACCTTGCGCTGATTTGCGCCCAGCGCAATGCGGATGCCAAATTCGCGGAAGCGTTTGGAGACGGTGTAGGAGGCCATGCCGAAGATTCCGGTGATGGCGAGCATGGCGCCGAGAAGGCCGAGTACGCCCAGGGAGACGGTTGCGACGCGAGCGGCGAAGAGCGCGGAATCGAGCTCGTTGGACCATGTCTCCAATTGAATTGGCATTGCGGGATCGAGGCTGCGCAGGGAGCGAGCGAGGGCTGCAGCAATCTCATCAGGCCCGCGCTGGGAGCGGACGACAAGCCATGTTTCGGGACCGCGCTGCTGCTGGAAGGAAAAATACATCGCAGACTTTTGATCTTCGGCCAGGGTCTGATATTTGCCGTCCTCGACTACGCCGACGACGAGCGGGCGCAGGCTGCCTCCCCAGATTTTGAAGTGGCCGCCAATGGCTTTGTCCACGGAGCCGAAGACCTGGACGGCGAAGTGACGGTTGATGACGGCAACAGTCGGGTTGGGGTCGACGTCATTCATGTTGAGGACACGGCCTGCAAGCAGAGCAGTGCCGGCGGCCTGGAAGTAGTCGGGCGAAACGTCAAATTGCTGCGCGTCTGTGATGGAGTTGGTGGGACGAAAGTCGCTTGTAGAGTCCTTGTAAACGCTGGAGTCGTTGCCGCCGATGCTGAGCGGAAGCCGGTCGGCGTATCCGACAGCGGTGACGCCGGGTATGGCTGCGGCGGCATCCAGCATCTTCTTCTGCATGGGAACCCAATGGTCCTTGTCGTAGCCGGCCATCTTCATGTCGGATTTGACGAGCACGACGCCGGCTGGCTGGATGCCATAACTACTCTCAAGCGAACGGGCGAGGCCGCGCACGGCGACGAGTGACGCGGTGACGAGGACGGCGCAGATTGCGATCTGCACGACGAGAAGAATATCGCGCACTGTGATGCGGCGCGCCGCGCCCGTGGTGCCTCCGCCAGTGCGAATGATTTGCCAGGGATCACTGCGGAGAATCTGCCGGACGGGAATGATGCCGAAGAGCAATCCGCTGAAGATGGCGAGGAATACGGCGAGCGCATACGTGCTGGCGTCCGGGTTGACCGGGACGTTGATGGGGATGTTGGGAATGGGCTGCCAGGTGCTGAGTACTCGCAGGATGACAACGGCAGCGGCCATGCCGAGTGCGCCGCCGGCGAGCGAGAGGAGGACGGCCTCAGTGAGCAGTTGGCGGAGGATGAGCTTGCGGTGGGAGCCTAGTGCCATGCGTACGGCGATTTCGCGAGAGCGATCTGAGGCGCGCGCGGTGAAGAGGCTGCCGAGATTGGCGCAGGCTGCTAGAAGAATGAGACCGGCGAGAACCATGAGGCCCGCCATGAAGGCGCGAGTGGGCTTGCCGAGGGTGTTTCCGGCGAGGCCGGGATGTGAGAGCGTGAATTTGAGGCCGTCATCCTCTTTGGGGTAGGTCTTGGCGAGCGATGCGGCGATGGTGTTGAGGTCAGAGGTTGCGGCCTCAGGCGTGACGCCGGGCTTGAGATGCCCCATGACCCATTCGGAATGATTGCCGCGAAAGTCAAAAGAATCATACGCGGTGATGTCCGCTTTGTTGACTAACGGCGCCCAGAGATCGGGCGCGAAGAAGAGCTCCGTACCGCGGAAGCCTTGCGGCGCAACACCGACTACGATGTACGGATGTTTGTTGACCTGGACGGTGCGGCCTACTACGGAGGGGTCGCTGTTGAAGTAGCTGTGCCAGAAGGCGTAACTTAGGACGACTTCCTGGATGCTGTTTTTGCCGTGCTCCTCTGAGGCGTGAATGAAGCGGCCGAGATAGGGCTGAATTCCGAGGGCGTCAAAGTAATTTCCGCTGACCAAATATGGCCAGATGACGACGGGGTTGCCTTGACCGGTGTCGAAGCCGACGCTGCCGATGATGTTGTAGGCGACGAGCTGGTCGAAACTGTGGTTCTGGTCGCGGAGATCGCGGTAGTCGGGATAGGACTGCGAGGGCGTGGTGTCGGAGCCGGTGCCGCGCTCGATCATGTAGAGATTGTCTGCGTGTGGGACGTTGAGCGGGCGCAGGATGAGTGCGTTGAGCACGCTGAAGACAATGGCGTTGGCGCCGATGGCGAGGGCGAGCGTGAATATGGCCGTGAGAGCGAAGCCGGGCGATTTACGCAGTTGGCGGAGGGCGAGCCTCAGGTCGGCAATCATGATTCCCCCTTTATATGGGCACGATTTTACATGACGAGCAATGATACGGATGGGAGCTGGCGAAGGTTCCGGGAAAAGTGCGGAGTTCGAAAATCCTTGCGCTGATCCGTTAGACTTTTTAACGATTGTGGTGTGGGAAAGGAATTCCAATGCCGTGGTTCACGCTGGAAGCCGATGCTCTTGGGGAAGGACAAATTAGAGAGGCTGCGGGGCGGTTGGTGGCCGAGGCGCAGAAGCGGATTGCGCCTAAGCTGAAGCGGGTGTTGCTGCTTCCGCCGGATTTGACGCGGGCGCACTCTGGTGCGGGCAAGGTGACGGAGTGGATCTACCAGGAGATTCTGGCGATTGAGCCGCATGCGCATGTGCGGGTGATTCCTACGCTGGGGCAGCATGTGCCGCATACCGAGGCCGAGAACAAGTGGATGTTTGGCTCAATTCCGAATGAGATTATTCTTCCGCATGATTGGCGCGGGGGGGTCTCGCATGTGGGGGAGATTCCGGCGTCGCTGGTGGAGGAGACGACGGGCGGCGTGGCGGACTGGGCGATTCCGGTGGATCTGAATTCGACTTTGATGGATGAGCCGTGGGATCTGATTGTGAACATTGGCCACGTGGTACCGCATGAGGTGCTGGGCTTTGCGAACCACAACAAGAACTACTTCATTGGGCTGGGCGGCAAGGAGACGATCTGCGCTTCGCATATCGCGGCGGCGGTGTATGGGATTGAGAACAACCTTGGATGCCTGGTGACTCCGCTGCGCGCCTGCTACAACTATGCGGAAGAGAAGCTGCTGGGGCATCTGCCGGATGTGTACTTTCAGATTGTGATGCAGCGCGATGCGGAGAGCCGGCTGGTGACGAGCGGCGTTTTTGTGGGCGACGACCTGGAGACGTATCTTGAGGCGGCGCGGCTTTCGGGGCGGCAGAATATCACGACATTTGAGAAGCCGCTGAAGAAGGTTGTGGCGGTGATGCAGGCGGATGAGTTTCGCGCTACGTGGGTGGCGAACAAGGCTGTGTATCGCACGCGGATGGCGATTGCGGATGGCGGTGAGCTGCTGATTCTTGCGCCGGGAGTGGAGCGATTTGGAGAGCAGCCGGAGGTGGATGCTCTCATTCGCAAGTATGGCTACAAGGGCACGCCGCGGACACTTGCTTTGTATAAGACGGAAGCGGATATGCAGGCGATTCCGCACGGTGTGGCGCACCTGATTCATGGGTCGAGCGAGGGGCGATTCACGATTACGTATGCTCCGGGGCACCTGTCGAAGGAAGAGATTGAGCAGGTGGGTTATGAGTATGCGGATGTGGCTGAGATGCAGCTGCGGTATGATCCGGCGGTGATGAAAGAGGGCTGGAATACGATGCCGGATGGTGAAGAGGTTTTCTATATCTCCACGCCGAGTGCGGGGCTTTGGGCTACCGAGGCCAAGTTGAACAATCCTGCGCGGCGCGAGCTAGCCGGGCGGATTTAAGGCTTTTCAAAACACAATTCTGCGAGAGCGCAGTGAAGCTGCGCCGATGTCCCCTTGACGTTCGACAAGAGGAGCCGGTATTCTTTTGTCGAATGTCAAGGGGAGATATGCCGCAGACTGCTGATCTATTACAGGGGACGCTGGACATGCTGATTTTGAAGGCCATTGCGAATGAGCCGCAGCATGGCTGGGCGATTGCGCAGCGGATTCAACAGGTGTCGAAGAACGTACTGCAGGTGGGGCAGGGATCTTTGTATCCCGCGTTGCATCGGCTGGAGTATCGGGGCTGGATCAAGGCGCAGTGGGGCGCCAGCGAGAACAACCGCAAGGCGCGGTTTTACTCGCTGACTGCGGCGGGACGGAAGCAGTTGGTTGCGGAGCTTGAAAACTGGCAGCGGCTGGCGGGTGCGGTGAACCTGGTGCTGGCGGAGATATAAGGAGTGGCCATGCTGAGCGAGTTTTGGGCGCGGGTGCGATTCTTCTTTGGCGGAAAGCGGCGCGAGGAAGTGGATGAGGAGATTGGTTTCCACATGGAGCGTGAGGTGGAGGCGAATCTTGCGGCGGGTATGGGGCTCGAAGAGGCTCGGCGGCAGGCTGCGATTGCGTTTGGCGGGCGAGAGCGGGCGCGGGAGCAAAGCCGCGAGGCGCGTCCTTCGTGGTCGCTGGAGTTGCTGTTGCGTGATGTGCGATTTGCTTTGCGTGGGCTAGGACGAAATTACGGCCTGAGCCTGATTGCGGTTCTTACATTGGCGATTGCGATCTGCGCGAATACAACGATCTTCAGCTTGCTGAACCAGGCGCTGCTGCGCGCGCTGCCGGTGAGCAGGCCGGAGGAACTGGTGGTATTCAGCTTTGCGGGATCGCACTACGGCCATCATCACTCCGAGGGTGGCAGCGATGAGGGGCATATCTACGAGTTTTCTTATCCGATGTATAAGGACCTGCGCGATAAGAACTCTGTGCTGAGTGGACTGATTGCTTCGAATCGCATCGGTATAGGTGCTACGTGGAACAACCGCTCCGAGGCTGTCTCTGCGGAAATGGTGAGCGGAAATTATTTTGAGACGCTGGGTGTACGGCCCGCGGTGGGACGGCTGTTTATTGCCAGTGATGAAAGCGCGCCGGGTGCGAATCCGGTGGCGGTGCTGAATTTCGATTACTGGAAGACGCATCTGGCCGAGGCTCCGGTGGTGGGCCAGACACTGCTGGTGAATGGAACGCCCTTCACGATTATTGGCGTGGCTGCGCCGGGTTTTCATAGCGCGGTGTGGGGGCGACTGCCGGATGTATATGTGCCGCTTACGATGCAAAAAACTGTCGATCCGGAGTGGGACCTGCTGAATGATCGCAAGTCGTATTGGATTACGATGGCGGGACGGCTGAAGCCGGGGATCACGTTGCAGCAGGCGGCGTCGTCACTGAATGGGCTGTTTCTTGCGGAGCGGAGAGAGGAATTTCCTACGCTTGCGGATACATCGGAGAAAACACGCAAGGCGTTTATCGACCAGGCACATTTGAATGTGGTGGCGGGAGCACAGGGTTTTTCGCCGACGCGGGATGATTTGCGTACACCGCTGATGATCATCATGGGCATGGTGGTACTGGTGATTGCGATGGCGGTGGTGAATGTGGCGAGCCTGCTGCTGGTGCGGGCGGCGAATCGCGTGCGCGAGTTCAGCGTGCGCTATGCGCTGGGTGCGACGAATGGGCAGATTCTGCGGCAGTTATTGTGTGAGGGCTTGTTGCTGGGCGTGGTTGGCGCGGGGCTGGGGCTGGCGTTTGCGCCTGCCGCGTTGTCGCTGCTGATTCGCTGGATGGCGGGAGACAGCCAGGGGCCGCAGGTGTTTACGGCGACGCTGGATTGGCGTGTATTTGCATTTACGGCAGCGGCGACGCTGCTGGGAAGCCTGGTGTTCAGCGTTGCGCCTGCGGTTCAGTTCTGGAATCCGCGCTTGATTGATGCGTTGAAGCAACAGGCGGGAACGAGCAAGGGCGCTTCGCTGCGATTCGGAAAGACGTGTGTGGCGCTGCAGATTGGATTCAGCCTGCTCCTGCTGGTGGGTGCCGGGATGTTTGTGCGGACGATTCAGAATCTGCACAGCGTGAATCCGGGATTTGAGACTGAGCATCTGCTTGCGTTCAATCTTGCCCCGGCGATGGCGGGCTATCCTGCGGCGGGTGTTGCTCCGGTGGAGGAGCGGGTGCGGGAGGCAGTGGCTGCATTGCCGGGCGTGCGCGCGGCGGGAGCTACGAACGACGAGGATTTGGCAGGCGATGATATTCAGGGCGATGTGAATGTGAGCGGATACAAGCCGAAGCCGGATGAGGAGTTTGACGTAGAGTTGCCGTGGGTGAGCAGTGGCTACCTTGAGACTATCGGGGTTCGACTGATTGCGGGACGGATGTTCAATGCCGGCGATACGGCTACTTCACAGCAGGTTTCGGTGGTGAACGAGAGCTTTGTGAAGCACTATTTTGCGAGCCCTCAGGCTGCGCTGGGCCAGCATGTTGGCCGGGACGGCAATAAGAACCGTGCGCCGATAGACACGATTATTGTGGGTGTGGTGGGCGATGTGAAGCATTCGAGTGTGCGTGATGCTGCATTACCGACCTGCTATATGCAATACCTGCAACAGAGCCGGGCTGTGAGCCTTACTTACTATGTGCGCACGTGGCAGGCACCGCAGACGGCTGCGAATGGGATTCGCGCGGCTGTGGCGAACATTGATTCCAAGCTGATTGTGGATGACGTGAAGACGATGACGCAGGCGATTGACGAGAGCATCCAGGATCAGCGCGCGATGGCTTTGCTGGCTGCGATTTTTGGTGGAATTGCCGCGCTGCTGGCCGGGATTGGGCTGTATGGGATTCTGGCTTACTCGACGGCGCAACGGACGCGGGAGATTGGAATTCGGATGGCCCTCGGCGCTCAGCGGGGAACCGTGGTGCGGTTGATTTTGCGCGAGACTCTGATTCTGGCCGGATGCGCTGTGGGTGTGACAATTCCGATTGCGCTGCTGGGGGCGCGAGCGGTGCGGAGCCAGCTCTTTGGGGTTTCGTTTATCGATCCTGTGGTTTATGTTTCGGGCGTGCTTGCGATCTGCGTGGTTGCAGGACTGGCGGCGTTTGTTCCGGCGCGGCGAGCGGCGAGTGTCGATCCGACAAAGGCGCTGCGGACGGAGTAAGCGAGGAAAGTTGGCTATTTCTGGGCAGAGGAAGAATGAAAGACGTCCGGAAAATCCACGGCGAAGCCTAGTTGTCCGCCGATGCGAGGGCTGGCGACATATTTGCCGCCGAGCAGGCCGAAGCAAAGGCTGAGGCCGTTATGGATGGCATATTGACCGCCGGCCATGCCCTGAAACTGCGTTCTTCCCAGATTTCCATTCTCTGTATAGGCGGCGAATAGCTCGGCTCCCAGGGTGAGCGTGGGGCGGAAATCATGCAGCAGCGAAAGGCCGCCTGGAAAAACATGCCCCCGGGTGCTTTGTGTTCCTAGGGCGCCGGTGCTTGTATTGCCGGCGAATAGATATCCCAGATTTGCGGTGAGCCTGGTTTTTGGGGAGAGGGATTTTTGCGCAATGAAGTTGACCCAGTAATCCGTGAGTCCTGAGCCGAGCTGCTGGCTTGCATCTCCGGTGGGAACTTCCACGTAAAAGCTGGCGGCGAGTGCTGGAACGTGCGAGGTGGAAGACTCCTTGTGAAAGCTGGCTTTCAGGCCGAGATTGGTGTCTCCGAAGCCCGTGGAAGAGGGCTTTCCGTCGGTTCGATAGATGGCCAGGTACGGAAAATCCACATCGACTTCAAGGTTATGCGGCAGGCCATAGTTGAGCTTGAAGTTAGCAGTATTCTGCGTCAGATCAGGATATTGAAGCTGAAGAGAGTCGTATTCGTTGAAAAACTCGAAGTGCCATCTGCCGCGCTCGGTGACCCCTGTGTCATCGGTATAGAACGGAAGTTGCGCACAGAGGGGTTCCTTGACGGAGAGCAGGCAGGCCAGCAGCAGCAAGAGGCGGAGATGGAGAGGCATCAATCGAGCTTTCGGAATCGCAATATGCAAAATGGCTTGCTTGTTCTCAAACGGTCGAGAGTTTCTGTAGCAGGAGTACCTGCTGATAAAGATAAAACCTTCGAGATGAATTGACTGTGAAATGACGGAGCGGGGTTAGCCGAGGCCGAGGTAGCGGACGTCGAGGAGGGTGCAGTCATCCTGTGCGGGAGCGCTTCCCTGGAATTCTGAGACGAGGTGAAGGATGGAGTCGATGTGCTCGGAGTGGGCGGCGGTAAGAAAGCGCTCGTCTCCGAATTGTTCTTCGATGCCGTTTTCGGCTTCGACGATGCCGTCTGTGGAGAGCAGGATGCGTTCGCCGGGAGCGAGGTGCATTTGACCGGAGACGTAGCTGGCGTCTGCGATGAGGCCGACGACGAGATTGGTTTCAGGCAGCGGGCGCGCGCCGGTAGCGGTGACGTGGATGGGCGGAACGTGGCCGCAGTTGATGTACTGGAGCAGGCCGTCAGGATAGAGCTTCATGAGGACGAGCGTGGCGTATTTCTCAAGGCTGCGTGCGGTGAGGAAGCGATTGACGAGAGTAGCAATTTGATCGAGAGACTGGCCTGTGAGCATCTGCGAGTGGATGATGCCCTGGAGAGTGGCTGCAACGATGGATGCGGGAACTCCTTTGCCGGAGACGTCGGCGATGACGAGGCCGAGTGAATCGGGGAGCGGAATGGCGTCGTAAAAATCTCCACCGATGTCACGGCAAGGGATGGTGCGCGCCTGCAGCGAAGCGTAATGAATTTCCGGCAGATTTGCGGGCATGAGGCCGGCGTGGATGCGCGCGGCGATGGCCAGCTCTTCGGCGGCTTTGCGGGCTTTCAGCTCTGATTCCGCGAGCAGGGCGTTGTTGAGCAGGTTGGCCGCTTCTGTGGCGATGGCGTCGAGAAGTTCCTGGTCCAATGTGTCTAGGCGGCCTGCGGAGGCGCGGCTGTCGAGATAGAGAACGCCGAGCAGTTGCGGGGGTTCTGTTGCATTGGTGCGGCGGCGCAGCGGGATGCAGTAGATGCAGCGGATGGAGTTGGCGAGGATGCTGTCAGAAGCCGCGTTCTGCATCTCGGTCCATGTATCGCTGACGGTGAACTTGGAGGAGTTTTCTACGGCCTGTTGAATGGCGGAGCGGGAGATGGTGGAGTTTTCCTCAAGGAGCTCGCCGGTGGAACTAAGGCCCAGGGCGAGATGAAGTGAGGCGGGGTGACTGGGGCTGGCGTCGGGATCGAGAAGGAAGGCGAAGCCGCGCTCTACGCTGGTGAGCTGGATGGAGAGTTGCAGGAGTGCGTGGAGGATATCTCTTGTAGCGGAGCCGGCGTTTAGCTTGCGGGCTGCGTTGAGGAGGAAGTTGAGCTGGCCCATCTCCTGCGCGGGAGTGCGATCGGGGGCGGAGATCTGGCCGAGTGTGGTGAGTAGGTCGCTGGCGATGGCGAGATGGAATGGCTCGGCGTCTGAGGCGAAGGCGTGGAAGCGGACCTTCATGGCTCCTGGGGAGCCGAACTGGAGGACGTCACCGGAGTGCAGCTTTGCGGACTGAATTCGGACGCCGTTGAGGTAGGTTCCGTGAGAGCTGTCGAGGTCTTCGATCTCATAGCCGAGGGAGGTTTCGCGCAGGACTGCGTGGCGGCGGGAGACGTAGGTGTCTGCGAGGACGAGATCCTGATCGGCGTGGCGGCCGATGGTGACGAGGTGACGATCGAGCGGAAAGGAGTGCGCGCCCTCGGCGTTCGAGTAAGTGAGGACGGGCCTGTGCGCGGGAACGGACATAGAAGAATCGTATTCCTATTATGATGCGGGCGGTGCGGGGGCGGCGATGTCGGATGGCTGGAGCTGCGCGACGGGGATTTTGCGGCCATGGATTTCGACGATGGCGTCGTGCAGGCCTTGAGAGGACTGGACGAGCTGCTTGAGGGCGTCAATGATGGCGGTGGCCTTGGTGATGACGACGGGTGCGACGGTGAGGAAGGCCATGATGGCTACTTCCGTTGAGCCGAGGTCGCGGGTGGCGACGGGTTGAGCGCCGGCGTGCTCTGCCTCGGGGACCGCGCTGAGTGCGGATTGGAGCTGTGCGGCGAGGGCGGAGGCGTCAGTTCCGGGCGCGGTTTGGAAGTGCAGCTTGAGCGTGGTGGACATTGGATGCCTCCGGAGAAGATGGATGTGAGTCGGGTGTATTCTACATTTCATCCTGCTGATTCTCTAATTCTTGTTTTTCTATGGACATAAGGCGGGGATTTCCAAGCAAGACAGCAGTGGAGAGGCGCTGATGGCCGAGGTTCCTTCGCCGGATGTGACGCAGTCGCAGGGAGTGTCTCGCGATGCGGAGGCTACGCGCGCGCCGGACCCGGATGCGACGCGTGCTCCGGATACTGTGCTGCTGGGCGGCGCTACGGCTGGGCAGTCCGGCGGAGCTGGAGGCGGGCAGGCTGCGGGACAACTGAAAACTTGGGGAGATTTTCAACTGCTGCAACTGCTTGGGCGTGGCGGGTTCGGCGAAGTGTATCGCGCGTGGGACCCGGTGCTGGAGCGGGAGGTGGCGCTGAAGCTGTTGCTGCCGCGTGGGATGGACCCCGAGCTGGAATTTACGACGATGGTGGCTGAGGCTCGCGCCATGGCGAAGGTGCATCATCCGAATATTGTGCCGGTGTATGGAGTGGACCGGCGCGAGGGGCGGGTGGGCTTCTGGAGCGAGTTTGTGCGTGGGCAGACGCTGAATGCGCTGATTGCGGCGCAGGGTGTGATGGACGAGCCGACTGCCGCGGCGACGGTGGGCGCGCTGTGCGATGCGCTGAGTGCGGTTCATGCTTCGGGATTGCTGCATCGCGACATCAAGCCGGGCAATGCCATGCGGGATGCGGGCGGGCGTGTGGTGCTGATGGATTTTGGGCTGAGCCAGAATCTGCTGGCGGGTTCGGGATGGAGCGGGACGCCGGCTTATATGGCTCCTGAGGTGGCGGCGGGGCAGGCTGCTACGGTGCAGAGTGATTTGTATTCGATGGGTGTGCTGCTGAGGTATTTGACTACGGGAGCGGTGGCTCCTGTGGCACCTGTGCCGGCGCGGCTGGCGGGGATTGTGAAGCGGGCTACGGAGGCGGATGCGCGGCTGCGCTATGCGAGTGCGGCGCAGATGGGCGCTGAGCTTGCTGGAGTGCTGGAGGTAAAGCCGAAGCAGGAGACAGAGCGAGAACGGGAGAAGCGCGAGAAGAGGGAGAGGAAGCAAGAGAAAGAGAAGCAGCCGACGACCTTCTGGGGCTATGTGCGGAAGTACGGCATTGTGTTGCTGATTCTGGCTTTTGTTTTTGGTCCGGGATGGTGGAAGAAGATCCACAACGCGAGTGTTTCCGCGGTGCATCCCGGCTACCAGGATTATCTGGAGGCGAACGAGGCGCTGGCGCGGTATGACAAGCCGGGGTATACGGAGAAGGCGATTGGGCTGTACCAGTCTGCGCTGAAGAGCGAGCCGAATGATGCGCTGGCCCAGGCGGGACTGGCGCGAGCTTACTGGCGGAAGTATGAGGATACGAGTGAGGCCAAGTGGGCGGATGAGGCGAGCGCTGCCAGCGCGAAGGCGATGACGATGAATGCCGGCCTGGCTCCTGTGCAGATGACGGCGGGGATGATTCATGCGGCGCAGGGGAAGTTTGATGTGGGTATGCAGGAGCTGCAGAATGCGGTGGGGCTGGACCCGAAAAGTGCGGATGCGCATGGACTGCTGGCGAATGCTTATCGCAAGCAGGGGCGGACGGAGGATGCGAGGAAAGAGTTCCAGGAGGCGATGGACCTGGATGATGACAACTGGCGCTGGCCGTATCTGATGGGGGCGATGCAGATTGATACGGGGGATTTCAAGGGAGCCGAGGAGAGCCTGAAGACGGCACTGGAGAAGGCACCGGAGAATGCGCGCGTTCTGTTCAACCTGGGGTTGTGCTACCTGAAAGACGACAAGCTGGATGAGGCGCGGAAGGCTCTGGATCAGTCTGTGAAGCTCGATCCGCGGGCCGATCCGATCATGGCGCTGGGGCTGGTTTTTTACCGGCAGGGTGATTTTGCGAGCGCGATTGAGACGTATCGCCGCGCGGTTGTGGTGGCCCCGGATCAGTTTGATTCGTGGGGCGACCTGGCGGAAACGTACTGGGCAGACGGGAAGCATGAGAGCGAGGCGGCAGAGAACTTCAAGAAAGCTGCTGCGCTGGCGGAGGAGCGGAAGAAGAGCACGCCGGAAGATCCGTATACGATTTCCATGCTGGGCATGTATTACGCAAGATTGCATGAGACGGAGCGCGCAGTGCCGCTGCTGCGGAAGTCGATTGCGCTGGCGCCGAAGGATCCGGATACGATGGAACGCGTGGCGGAGGCGTATGAGGCGCTTGGCATGCGGAAGGAAGCGATTGCGTCCCTGGAAAAAGCATTGCAGCTTGGCTACTCGGTCAACTACGCTAAGGCCGAACCCGCATTGAGGGCGCTTCGCACCGATCCAAAGGCTCCACCGGCGATTCGCGATACAAAGTGAGAGTAGAAAGATGGAGGAGATACATGAGCAAGGTAGTGGTGCAGATTACAGGAGAGGGCGAATATCGCCAGGCTCAACCGCCGCAGGTGGGCGTTGCCGCGGGGAACGAGATTGAGTTCGTGAATGTGGCCGGCGCTGGTACGTCACTGATACTGACGCCGGAGACAGAGAGCATTCTTTCGCCAAAACCGAGCTCTCCGGTCGAGATTGCCGCCGGAGCTTCAGTGACCTATACGTTTCTGCAGCCGACGGGCGGCGGTTACGTTGCGCAGGTGCTGGCTGGGGGCGAAACGAGTAGTCCGGTCTCTGGCGGGGGTGCGGATGGTCCGGTGCTGACGATTCTTCCGTCGATTGATCGCAGTCCCGGTGTGAGGACCGGCGGCTAAGAGCCGTTTGTAATCCAGTTGAGGATTTCAGTTTGCACAAGTTGTGGTGCAGTGAGAGGAATGGCCCTTCGGGTCCTTCCTCTTTTTTGTTACGGGTGCTGTTTACTACTTAAATAAGTGAAGTGGTTACCGAAATAAATATAAAAAATTTGCACTTCGCTTCCTAAACAGTTCATTCCTGATTAGTTATGAGCGATTTTTGGTGTGCACCGATGTGTTCGCCTTTTCTTCCCTTTTTCTATTGGAATGAGAGAGTTACGGAAATTTGTTGTTGCAACAGATGGTTTTGCGAAAGCTGCGAATGCAAAAGGCCCGATCCTGATGGACCGGGCCTTTTCTGCTGCTGATTCTTAGTAAAGCATATTTGGGGTTAATTGGGTGCAAATTATCTGAGGGTGCGGCGATTACGAAAGGACAATGGACTTTGGTAATGGGGTTATTGCCGCTCGGGTTTGCGGCGGGGTTTTGGGTTGGGCCTGGCGGGCGGGTTTGTGTCCTGCTGGGCCGGAGCGGCTTTTGGCTGCCGTTTGATGATGCCGTTATTGGTTTGATTGACTTGCTGCGCTTTCACCATCGAGGTCTGTTCGTTGATTTTTTGCTGACAGATTCTTTTGAGCGCGGGGTAGTCGATGTTTTCGGTGCCACTGATCAGGGTTGGATTGGCGGCCATGTCTGTGATGAAGTTGGCGATGAGCTGGCAGCCGATGTCGAGGAGCGGAACGGGACGGTTGATGGGCTTGAGATCTTTCTGTAGGAAGGGATGCGTGGTCCAGACGTGAACGAAGGCGGCTTGTTGTTGCGCGTTTGAGCCGGATTGACTTAAATCCGCGGGAAGCTGCTCGAGCTCTGCTGTCGTGACATAGCGAAGATCGGATGAGATTCCGATGATGTTCCAGAGGCCCTGGGGAACACTGAAGCTGGCCAGATGTGCGGGGGAGCCTTCATTTTTGGGGCCCTCACGCATGCTCTTTATCTGGGGATCGACGGAGGCCATGCCGCCGGACTCGGCCGGATCGAGCGTGGAGGGCACGGCCCAGAGGTCGATCTGCCCGAGAGAAAGGCTGCTGTAGGAGGCAAGCACGCGGCCATCGGGTGAGAGCGTTACGGCTTGATAGCCGCTCCAACTGGAGTTTTCCTCGTAGATTCCGGTCTGATAGTTGAGCAGCTTTCCGTCATTGAGGCGGTATACCTGCAGATCGTTGATGCCAGGGTTCATCTTTGCGGAAGGAGTGAAACCTTTTCCGCCAAAGGCTACAACCTCCTGTCCGCCGACAACGCCGGCGAATCTTCCCATCGCTTTCTGGGTGGTAAGAGAGGCGGCCTTCGGCGTGGGCTGCGAGAGGTTCACGTAATCGAGACCCGTGTTGTCACTGTCCTGGACCAGATACTGTCCGCTAGGGCTGAAGATGACACGGTTTCCTGTGTCGACGCCTGGAATCTGGCGGATCTTCTTACCGGTGGAGAGATCGATGAGAATCAGGGACTTGTTCGCTGGATTGGTTCCGGTTCCGGCAGAGTAGGCCAGGGTCGCTCCGCCGGGCTGGATGGTCATTGGACCTGTCTGCTGATCTGCGAGACGGAAGGTCTGCGTCTTTCCTGCGCGCCAGACGGAGAGGTTCCCGCCGTCTGCGCTGATTTGCGCGATGATGCCGCTGGCCGGATCGCAGGCGGCAGAGTCTCCGAGCGTGGGCAGCGGATTGCCGCCCAATAAGGTTGTGCCGTTGCGGCTGATCACGAGCGGGCGATCCTGCCGGTCGAGCGCTACGGCGCACTGATCGAGATCGACCACGGAACTATCGATCTGCGTGCGATAGACCTCACGGAACTCGAGGGCCTTGCGCAGGTTTTCAATGATGACATTGTTGGTTTTCTGGACGGAGCCTATGAAGTTGAGGCGCAGCCAGAAGGCGTTGCTTTGTTGAATGCGGACTGACTCCATGGCTTCCGCAATGGCGGGAAGCTGGTTGCTGCCATTGGCGGAGTAATTGGCGGCCAGAGTCATGGCGTTTTGTTCCTTCTGCTGCACGCGCGTGACATAGATGGCAAGCGAGCCGACGGCAAGCACGGGCAGGAGAATCATCAGGAAGAGTGTTCGCAGGAAGGCCTTGCGACGATCTGTGCGGCTGACATGAATGAGACGGTGCTCGTCTGGAGTGACGGCGCGCATGTGAGGCAGGCCGCGGGTGACGGTGCGCAGATCTGCGCGGTCGAGCACGGTTCCTTTTTTGTTGCCGGCCCACTCGCGGGCGCGATTTTCCAGTATGCGGCGGGCGCGTGAACCGGGAAGCTCAGAGAGCGCGAAGTCGCGGCGGATGAGCGGGGCCAGCGTGTCATGGGTGAGGGCTGTGGAGTGATTGTCGACTGCTGTCTGCATGCCTCCGGGATCGCGGGCGGGTTGCGTGAGCAGATATTTGTCGATATTGGCGGTGAGGAGCTGGTCAAGATTGAGGCCGAGTTCGCTGAGATTTGGATAGTCATTTTTCAGGTCGTCGAATGAGCGGCGGCGCGAGGTACCCAGCTCCGAGGTGTGTCCGTAGAGGAGATCGAGCTCGAGGCCCTGCGCGGCGGTGTGGGCTTCCTGCTTGCCTGATTTGGATTTGGTTTGGGGTGCGGCTTTGGCTTCCTCCGATCCGTAGAGCGCGTCGAGTTGCTGCTCATAAAAGCCTTGAAGGGGATTCTGGCGGACGGCGAGGCTTTCGTAGAGATCGATGGTGAAATTGCGAGTGCCGTTTGCATCGGGCTTTGCGGCGTCCCAGAGCTGATTGAGGACGATCTGCAGGACGGTGGAGATGGAGGAATCGCCTTTGAGCAGGTCGTCGGCGATGAGGTTCGGGACGCGGTCGCCTTCAGGGAAGGCGAGCTTGTATTTCTCGCTGGTGAGGCGGGAGTATGCCGCGCCGGTGACCGCCTGGACGATGGCGGAGTGATCGAGACGGTCGAGCCAGAAGTGGTCGAGCAGGTCGGGCGAGTTGTCGGCGCTGCCTTCGGCGAAGTAGCCGCGGATTTCTGCGAGATATTCCTTGCGGAAGCTCAGAAGCAGGCGGGCGGGTGAGTTTGCAGGGGCTTGCGTGAAGAGCTGACGGACGTGATCGGCAAAGGCGCGCAGCTCGCTGCCGAGGGAGTTGCCTGCGTTGACGGCGTGGGTGATGGCTTCTTCTACCTGATCGAGGATGATGAGCGAGCGATGGGGAAGCGTGAGCCAGGTGTGGACTTGTGATTGCCGAAGGGCAGGATCTTTGGCGGGTTCTGGCGCGGGTGAGCCTGGAGTGGGGGGCTTCTCCGCAATGACTTCTGCGATGGCGCTGTAGAGATCGTCGATGAGGTTGTGATTGCGGCGGCGATAGGCGAAGCGGCAGTCGGCGGGGAGACGTGGAAGCAGGCCGGCGTTGAGGAGCGAGGATTTTCCGACGCCGGATTGGCCGTAGAAGAGGCTGATGGGGCGTGCGGGATCGCAGATGCCGAGTGCCCAGTCGGCGATGGCGCGAATTTCGGCGGAGCGGCCGAAGAAGAGCGGTGCGTCTTCTTTGGTGTGGCCTTTGATGGTGACGTAGGGGCGGTCCGGGAGACTTGCGTAGTAGCTGGGAGCGAGTGGCGGAAGACCTACGAGTGGATCATGCACTACATCGGCGAGGCGCCAGGAGCCGGAGGATGCGAGGCCGGGGTTCTTGATGGCGACCCAGGGGAATGTGGCCTGCGCGGGAGTGGGGAGGTCTTCTGCTTCATCGAAGGTGCGGAATTGCGGGGGCTGCTGCTTGTATTTATCGGCCCAGATACCGAGGCTGGTCTGATGGGTGCCCATGACGTCGCCGGCGGCTTGCGAGAAGGCGTCGTCAATGGTGCTGCCGGTGGCGAGGTAGCCATAGAAGGCCGCGGAGAAATGGCCGGCGATGGCGTCGTCAAGCTTTGCGATGGAGGCTATGACGTAGGGGACGCGGGAGGCGACTTTGGCGGCCCAGGCCTGATTCTCACATGAGTTAAAGAAGGCCAGTTGCAGGCTGGGTTGCGAGGCGAGGAATTCTTCGAGGATGGTGCCGTCGACGATCTGGTTGCCGGGGGTTTCGGCGGGGAGCCAGAGGCTCTGCTGATTGGAGTGGCCGCCGAAGTGGAAGATGGCTACGCGGTTGTCGCGGAAGGTTGCGAAGAGATCGGCGCGGCGGCAATGAAAGCCGGAGACGAATTGCCAACTGCCGGATTGCTCGCCGGAAGCGAGCGCGGCGCGGATGTTTGCTTCTTCCTGCTGGAGCGCGGGGAGTGCGACGGTGGATTGCTGGTCGGGGTCGGCAAAGGTGAAGAAGAAGACAGGAGGCGCGGTGTTACTCATTGTTGTCAGCTCCGCGTGGTGTGAAATGCGATACGCCAAGTGGTGAAGTCCTGCTGGGGAAGCGGGGCCGAGTACATGGATCGTGTGGGTGAGGGTGGAGCGGCGGCGGCGGCCTTTGCGGAATCGAGCTTGAAGACTGTGGCGTCAAACCAATCCGTGGAGGCGACGAGGAGCAGCTCGTCTGTGGTTTCTTTGGCGGTGCCGGGGACGGAGCAGTGGATGACGTTTCCGGAGTGAAGGTAGACGGTCTGGCCGGGATCGAGGCGCTGGGTTTCGGCGTCGAGAAGCGCTGTGGAGATGCTGTAGTCGCCGGAGAAGGCGAGGAGCGCGATGGTGAGCGGGCTGGTGTGCTTGTTGGTGATGCTGCCGGCGTAAAAGGGGCGATTGTCCTGGCCGGGCGGGAGATTGCGATAGGCCATTTCGACGCGCGTGGCGGGCGGGCAGTGGATGTCCTGCTGACTGGGTGTGCCGGGATATGCGATGACGTGGAAATCGAGTGCGGTGGAGGGGATGGTTGTGTTGGGATTGGTTAGCGCGAGGCGCTGCTTCCAGGTATCGATGTGGCTGAGGGCGGAGGATGAGGTGGGGACGGCTTTGTATTGAGTTTCTGAATCGAGCTGCGCGCCGGAGTCGAGCTGAAGAAGGGATGCAGTGGAAGTGGCGGATGCGACTGTGGCGAGGGCAATGGCCTTTCCGGCATCGGCCAGATCGGAGTTGGGAGCGGTGGTGGGATAGAGGGCGTAGTGCGCGCCGGCGGCTACGCCCATCAATGCGCCGCGATCGAGCTGCCACTGGTTGCTGATGTTGGAGTAGCCGGCGATGGCGTAGTCAGTCCACGCGGTGGGCGTGAGACTGAGGAAGAGATTGCTGAACATGGAGTCGTTGCCGGAGGACTCAAGCTTGGGGGTTTGCGGCGCAACTTTGCCATCCATGGCGGCGCGAACAAGATGAATCAGCTCGCGGTAGCTCATGGCGTCTTTGGCGTTGGCGAGGATTTGGGTAAGGAAGAAGGTGAATGCGCCGTGGAGCTTGTTGGCTTCGATGTCGTAATACTCGTTGGCGGTTTCGTCGGTTTCGCAGGCGGCGAGAAGAATGTGCAGACCGCACTGATCTGTGACGTAATTGGCGGCGGAGGCCAGAGTGAGGCTGCTGATGGGTTTCCCCTCGGAATGAAGGGGAAGATCGCGGATGGCTTGCTCGAGAGCCGCCGGGTCAGCCAGATATGCATGGACAACCTGCGAGTCAGTGCGTGGCGGAATTTGGCGTGCGGCGGTTTTTCGAGCTGCTTTGCCAAAGCCCATTGTGGTGGCCTGGGCTTCGGCGTCCGATTCAGTCTGAGGCAGATCACGATCCATGGAGCCGGAGTGGCAGGAGTCAAAGATGGTGGTGAGATGGACGCCCTTTGCTGTGACTTCAGAGATGAGCAGGCCCATGTCTTTATCGACCAGATCTGGAACGCCCTGTGTGCGGCTGTCATAGCAGACGATGGAGGAGTTCATGCCGCTGGGTTCGATGGCGGCGAAGAGGCCGCCGGTGGGGACCTGGGAGCCGTGGCCGGCATAGAAGAAGAGAGCGATGTCGTCTCCTGAGGCCTGGCCGAGGTGGGTGCGGAAGGAATCGATGATTTTCTGGCGCGTGGCATCGGCGTTGTTGAGCCGGAGTATGTGAAGGGATGCGTCAGAGAAGCGCGTGTGAAGCAGTCGCTCCATGGCATCGGCATCGTTGATGCAGCCGTTCAGAGGCGGAATGCCAGTGGGATAAGCATCGATGGCGACCAGCAGGGCATACAGATTCGGCATGGTTGGCTCTCTACGGCGCGTGTGGCGAGTGCGTAATCCACTAGAACATGGGAGGCGCAGGCGTGGCCATTGTTTTTTCCTGTTCTGCGGATGCTGGCTGTTGCTCTGGACTGCTTGGAGGGGTGACGATATCGGCTAATAAATCGATTGATTGAGACAAACGGTTTTCTAAATATGAAGAACACGCGCTTCTGCTGATGGATGTGGATGCGATCCGCATAGGACAATGCGGAATGTTTGCTTTTGAGTGATCAGCGTTGGCGTAGAAGAAAATCGCTTGTCTTTGTGTGCTCTGTGGGGATGGCGCTGCAGTGCGGGGAGAATGTACGGCTGGACTGGAATTAGAAGTCGCCGCGAAAAGCTTCGAGTTAGAGCAAAGTGACGATTCTTCAGGCTTTGCAGTGGGCAAATATAGTCACAAAACAAATCGATTGTCTAGGTGTTTCATCACATTACGCAGGTTTGACAGTCGTATTTTCAACATGGTCTAATCGGACCGCATCTCAAAAAATCAGATGCATGGGGATTTCAAGAAAACAAACGATTGCCTTCGCTTGCACTGTGACAGGGAAAGCAAGAAAAAGTGAACCCCCGTTGATTGGCCAGGAAATCTTTCTGGCTCCTCCACGGCAGGCGAAGAAGAACATTGCACGACTAGGCGTTCTGGAGGCAGTACATGCAAAAAATAACGCGTTTGATACTGCTCCTTTTCCTTCTATCTGGAAGCGGAGCATTATTTGGACAGAGCGTAAACGCTGGTGATATACGCGGCACAGTGACGGATCCGACGGGAGCTGTGATTCCCGATGTGACGGTGACGGTTGTGAACGTGGACACGGGCGTATCGAAGACATTCACGACGAATAAGGACGGCCTGTTCGATACCAACTCAATTGTTCCAGGCCACTATACGGTTACGTTTTTGCACGATGGATTCGACCAGCTGACACGCGGTCCGATCACCCTTGAAGTAGGCTTTACGACGGTGAATGCGAAGCTGAGCGTGGGCTCAACAAAGCAATCGGTTACTGTCACTTCGGATGTTCCTCTGCTGACGACCGAATCCGGCGATCAGTCGACGATTCTGGATGCGAAGGCGATGGATGAGCTGCCGCAGGTGACCCAGGACTGGCAGAATTTCGTGATTCTGCTGCCGGGCGCCGCAGGTACGGGGAGTTCGAATCCCGGACAGGAAGCAGCTATCAATGGCAACCTTCCTTATAGCAACATTCTTTCTGACGGTGCATCCACCACGCTGGGGCAGAGCATGAATGCCAACCCCACGACGTTTGAAAACGTGGCGGAACTGCAGGTGAATACTTCGTCCTTTTCGGCGCAGTATGGCATTGGCGGCGTGATCTTTAACCAGGTGACCAAGAGCGGTGGCAACACTTACCACGGTACGGCATACGACTTTATTCAGAACACAATTTTCAGAGCGCATGACTACGGGTTTGGCGTTGACCCGACCACACTGCCGCAGCTCACGACGCATTACAACAACTACGGTGCATCGCTGGGCGGTCCGATTCCGCTGCCCAAGATCAGGAAGAAGGCATTCTTCTATTTCAACTATGACCACATTGCTGCGGGTGGAACGGGCGGTGGTTATAACCGCTACACGGTGCCGACCGCAGCGATGATGTCGGGTGACTTTACCGGGATGTCGCCCCTGTACGATCCGACCACGCAGACCCTTGCCACGGACTCCAACGGCAACACATATCCTGTTCGCCAGTCGTTTGAGAGCGAGACGGGCGCGAATAAAATTCCATCGAGCGAGTTCGACTCAGTTGCCGCGAAGTTCATCCAGTGGTATCCCACGCCGACGAACCACATTCCGCAAGGCGCATTTATCTGCGGCGTTGACGGCACGCCGGCTTGCACGCCTGGCGCACACGGCGAACCGACCAATAACTGGGCATCTGCGATCTCGACTCCGAATCCGACGACGCGGTACTTTGGACGACTGGATTTCGATGTGACATCGAAGCATCACCTTACGATGTCGGATGTGCAGACCGACAATCCTGTCATTACGAATCCCAGCGGCGTGGAGGCATGCCCTGTTGGCTGCCAGAGCGCGGATGTAGAGAACAACAACGCCCAGGTTACGGAAGTCTGGACCATCAACTCGAAGATGGTGAACGAGGCTCGGCTGGGTTACACCTATCAGTTCAATCAATATGCGGATGAGACTGCAGGGCTTGGCTTACCGCAGCAACTTGGATGGCAGTTCGCCAAGGAAGATGATTTCCCGGATATCGATTTTGAAGATGGCGACTGGACCCCGGCCTGGATTAACAAGCAGGGAAACAATCTCTATAAGGAACACGTCTTTGATCCTTCCGACGTGGTGACCCTTGTTGAGGGCAAGCACATTCTCCACTTTGGCGGCGAGGTGCTGATCTATCGCAATGACTCGCAGCTATGGAATGGCGGACACCAGTCGGGCGCTTTTGGATTTGGCAGTGTGAACTATTGCGGTTGCGATAACAACTACACTGCGCAGTGGGCTACCGATGACAAAGGTGCAGCCAGCATTAACACCGGCAGCGGCTGGGCCATGGCGGACTTCCTGCTTGGTTACGCGGCGAACTGGACGGCTCAGCAGACTCCTGAATTCGGTGCGCGCCTGAAGTCGCCGCAGTTCTTTGTCCAAGACGACTACAAGATCAAGCCGAACCTGACGATCAACCTTGGATTGCGTTATCAAATGAACCATGGATGGAATGAGATTCATGGAGATATCTCCAGCTTCGATCCTTCCATCATGAACCCGGCAACTAATACGCCTGGAGCTATGTGGTTTGCCAATACTCATGCGAACGGCCGCACTTCACTTGAGGCAGACGCTCTTAATACGTGGCTGCCACGAGTTGGTGTCTCGTGGTTGATTAATCCGAGGACTACCCTGCGAGGCGGTTTCGGCATTTACGCGTATAACTGGAGCGCGGATAACTATGGGCAGGGTATTGGTGCACCATTCGGCTCATCTGGAAGCGCGCAGGATGCTACAGGTGGCATAACTCCCATTGTGAAGCTGGATGGCACGGGTAACAATTTTGTAACAGGGCAGCCGTTGCCGTGGATTTCCAACAATACTTCAGCGGATGCGTATAACGGCCAGAATGTTTCCTACACGGATTACCACACCCCGGTTCCGAAGATCAATCAGTGGAACGTGGCTTTCCAGCGTGAGCTTGCGTCGAATACATCGATCGAGATCGGTTATGTCGCCAGCCATGGATATAACCTGGTGTTTGGTGGCAGTGGCGGCGTAGCTCTTAACCAGATTCCCGAGAGTGAACTTCTGCCTACAAAGGTGAATGAGGCGGCAATTCCTTATCCGAATTTCAGCCAGATCACGGGTTATACGAATAATGCAACGACGAACTATAACTCGTTGCAGGCGCAGATCACGCATCGGTTCAGTCATGGGCTGAGCTTTAACTTCAATTACGTCTGGTCACACATGCTGGATACGATGGACTCCTCCGGATGGGGAAGCCATGCCGGTCCGGTTCCGTACCAGAATTCGTATGATCCTCAGGCTAACTACTCCAGCTCTAACTTCGATGTGCGCCATGCATTTAAGGGCTACGTGGTATACGAGCTGCCTTTTGGCAAGGGCAAGACGTTCCTCAACAACAGCACATTGCTGGATGAAATTGTAGGTGGGTGGCAGATTTCCGGTACGGAGGTGCTCTCTACAGGCAATCCGTTCAGTCTGACTGGAAACCAGCTGACCTATGCGAATGGCGGCGGCGCTTATCCAAACTGGAGTGGCGTTAGCCCGACACCGCAGCACAAGAGCATCACCGAGTGGTACAACCCTGCTGCCTTCCAGCAACCTTCCAATGGCACCTTTGGCAATGTTGGAAGAAACGTTCTGTATGGCCCGGGGCTTAATGTGACCAACCTCTCGGCTCATAAGGAGTTCAAGCTGGCACATGCGTGGGAACATGACATCCGGTTGCAGTTCCGTGCCGATGCCACGAACGCATTTAACCATCCGAGCTTCGGTTCCCCAAGCGGAGTGCTGACTGGTTCGACGGGAGCTGGGACGAACTATACCGGTACTTCCGCCGGAACTTACCAGATCAATTCCGTTACAGTGGGTGGGCGTAACATGCAGGTTGCGTTCCGTCTTAACTTCTAACTTTGAAATGATTGATTTACTTGAGAGGCGGCCTGCGGGCCGTCTCTTGTATTTTTTGTGGCAATGTTGCGGAGTCTAGAATTAAGGATGTTATGAGTTTCAGACAGATATTGAGAGTCGCAGGTGGCGGAGTTTTGTTTGGCGCTCTGATTTCTTCGGCTCAAGGCGGCGGGGATACGCAGCAGCAGATTGCAGAGCATAACCAGAAGGCACGTCAGTATCTGCAGGAGAATAAGCCCGAGCTGGCTATACCGGAGTTGCAGGCGCTGGTTGCGCTTGACCCGAACAATGTGGAAGCGCATGGCAATCTGGGCGTGCTTTTATTTTTTAAAGGCGACTGTGTTCATGCAGTGCCCGAGCTGAAGGCGGCGACAACGCAGCGTTCTGGTTTGTGGCAGATTCAGGTTCTACAGGGTCTTTGTGAAATGCGCACGGGCGACAACAAGGATGCGAAAAACGATATAGAGGCTTCGCTTCCGCACCTCACTGACAAGAAGGTTCGGCTGGAGGCGGGACTGGAACTCGCGGGCCTGTATGTGAACGCTGAGGATTTCGATAAGGCTGTTCCGATTATTTCGGCTCTGCGAACGGAAAATCCGGAGAATCCCGCTGTGTTGTATCTGGCGTACCGGGTGTATACGGAGATGGCGGGCGAGGCGATGCTGCGGCTTTCGCTGGTGGGGCCGAATTCGGCGGAGATACAGCACGTGATGGGACACGAGACATTTCGATATGGCGATCCTGCGGGGGCGATTGCGCATTATCGTGAGGCGATCAAGCTGAATCCGAGGATTCCCGGCATTCATTATGAGCTGGCTGAGGTGCTGAGCGAGTCGTTGAATCCTGCAGACAAGGCTGAAGCGGAACGCGAATACAAGCTGGCGCTTGAGATGAATCCGCACGATGAAAAGGCGCAGTCGCGGCTTGGAGATATTGATGCAGAGAAAGGGAACGTGAACGCTGCCTATGCCGACTATCAAAAGGCGCATGCGTTGGAGCCGGGGGATGTTGAGGCTGAACTGGGGCTGGCGCGGATGATGATTCAGCTGGATCAACTGGACAAGGCGCAGCCGCTGCTGGAACAGGTTTTACAGCAGGAGCCGGAAAACGATGCGGCTCATTTTTTGCTGGCTCGTATATTTCAGAGGCAGGGAAAGAAGGACGAGGCTGCACAGCAGGTGGAGCTTTATAAGCAATCGAAGGCTACGAAAGACAAGCTGCACGCGGTTTACAAGCAGCTACGGATCAGTCCCGCGCACGGCGCTGCTGAGAGCCTGCAACAAGATGGCGCAGCAAAGGAAAAATGAGAGCCGTGAGAGATGGTAATTGCATGCGTCTTTCAGGCGCGAAATGGGCAACGCTGACACGCGCCGGTTTGCTTGCGGGGATTGCGGCTTTCTATGCAGCGTCTCTATGGGCGCAGGGGAGTTCGCCATCTTCGGCTCCCAGTTTGAAGACGGAATTTCAGCATGTGCTGAGTATTGCGAACCAGGGAGATACTTCGCGAGCGCTATCGGCGACTCAGGATTTGTTGATGCGGCATCCTGATTTTGCCCCGGCTCTGAAGCTGGAAGGGATGTTGCTGGAAGAGAGCGGGCATGCCGGCGAAGCTGGTGTCGCTTATGAAAAAGGACTCAAGCTGGCGCCGAGCGATCCTGATCTGCTCTTTAAGGTGGGCGTGTACAAGTTGATTTCAGGGAAGAATGAAGAAGCGATTGCGCTGCTGAAGCAGAATCTGCGTATAGAACCGAAGGACGGCGATGCGCTGTATTACCTGGCGCAGGCTTATCACCTGACAGGGCACGACGATCTGGCGCTGAAGGCGATTCGCGAGTGCCTGGAGTACAAGGCGAACGATGCTGCGGTGTGGCAGAAATATGGTGAGCTGCTGTGCAGCTCCGGCGATAACGAGACTGGATTGCAATGGCTGCTCAAGGCAAAGCAAGCGAACTCGCGGCTGGAGCGCATCGACTTTGATCTTGGCGTGGCGAGCATGAATACCATGAAGCTGGAAGATGCGTCTGCATATGCGGAAGCTGCTGCGCGGGCACATCCGGAGGATCAAGATGCGCTGGAACTGCTGGCGTCTGTGCAAGTGAAACTATCGAAGTGGCAGGATGCAGCGGCGACGTACACGCATCTTCTTGCTTTGAAACCGGAGATGCCGGATGCGCTGCTGGGGCTTGGACGCTGTCAGTTGGGAATGAGGCAGTACCAGGCTTCAGTGGATACGCTGAATCATCTTCTGCAGATTGATCCGGCGGCGATACTGGCTCACTACTATCTTGCCAAGGCTTATGCAGGTCTTGGGAATGCCGGGGAGGCGCAGCATCAGTCCGATCTGCACCAGGCAATGATGGCGCAGACGTCATTTTCTCCATCGGCCCTGGGGACTGTAGCGGATAAGGCAGTCTGGGCGCAGGCACGGAGTCTTCTTGAAGCACATCATGAGGATGAGGCGTTGAAGCTCTTTGAAGCGCAGGAGAAAGATGCTGCCGCTGCGCCGGGGCATCCGTATTTTCTTGTGGGTGCGCTCTACTTATACATGGGAAATGTCGAAGACGGAGTGCGCAATCTGCACCGGGCGCTGCAGTTACAGCCGAAGGTGCGCGGGCCACATACTTATCTTGGCATCTATAACATGCAGCGAGGCAGCTTAGGCGAGGCGGAAAAGGAATTCAAGGCGGAGATCACTAATGATCCCAACTATGAAACTGCCATTGCAGAGCTTGGCCTGGTGTATTACAAGCAACAACGCTGGGCAGATGCGGCAGAGCAGATTGCGAAGTCGCACACTCGTTCTTCGGCTATATTACTGGCGCTGTGTGACGCATACTTTCATTTAGGGCGGGAGAAAGATGCTGACCTTACGGCGGAGATTGCGGCTGCGTATGCGCATGACGATCCGGAGCTTATCAATGGCCTGGTGAAACTGCTCCAACAGAATGGTCAAAATGAGCTTGCGCAGCGCCTGAGCGGAGGCTCAGAGCATTGAAGCTGGGAAGTTATTTCGGACTTTCTGTAATCTTCAATACCTGATCTGCCTTGATGCCGGTAAGTGTCTGCCGGATACCGCTTGGCCAGGTCAGCTCAATTCTGTCGATCACGGTTGCGGTTCCGAGACCGAAGTGAACGCGCTTGTCGCTCGAGGAGTTATAACCTACGGCTGTTGTTGCATGGTTGTATTGCGCTCCCAGAGCAGTTACAACCCTGATCTTTGTTCCCAGTCCATCGCGGTTGGATTTTGTTCCGGTAAGGGCAAGGATGATCCAGTGGTTATGAGATTCAGAGCGGTTCATCAGCAGCTTTGGCGGGCCGTTTATCACGCTGACGGCGATATCAATCCTGCCATCATTATTAAAGTCGCCGAATGCTGCGCCGCGGTGGGCGGCGGGAAGAGAGAAGGCCGGTCCCGCTTTGGCGCTTACATTCTCAAAAGATAAATTGCCCCGGTTGCGGAATACTCCGTTCGGGAGGGGGAATGGCCGATGCAGTATCTGCATCGAGTTATCGAGGATTTCTGCGTTGGCTGTAAAGATATCCTTGTTTCCATCATTGTCGAAATCGTAGATACCTGTTCCCCATCCTGTGAGACGGCCGGTAATGAGAGTAATGCCTGACTCTCCGGATATATCTTCAAACTGGCCTTTGCCGGTGTTGTGATAGAGCTGAAAGCTATCGCCGAACATGGTGGTTTGAAAGATATCCGCTTTGCCGTCGTTATCTATATCGCGAAAATCCGTTCCCATGCCGGCCATATTCTTTCCGCTCTCGTTGTATTGCACGCCAGCCAGCATCGCGGTATCCGTGAAGGTTCCGTCGCCGTTGTTATGGAGCAGAAAATTCTGATAGGTATCGTTTGAAATGAAGACATCGACGAAGCCATCATCATCATAGTCAGCGAATGCCAGCCCCATGCCCTTGCCGATGTACTTTGAGATATTCGATTGCTCGGATACATCGGTGAAGGTTCCATTGCCGTTATTGCGGTAGAGAATATTCGGGGTTCCTTGAAACTCGTTTGGAGAGCAGTAGGCAGGGATGCCATCCGCGGGACAGAGCCTTGAAGTTTTCACGTCGTAATTCAGATAGTTCACGACAAACAGATCTAGGTGACCGTCATTGTTGTAATCGAACCATCCAGCGGCAACCGACCACGGCTTGCCCAGACCAGGAACCACTCCACTTACTCCGGCCTTGTCTGTAACATCGGTAAAGGTTCCATCGCCGTTGTTATGAAAGAGCTGATTGCGGTTAAAGCCTGTTACATAGAGATCGACAAAGCCGTCATTGTCGTAGTCTGCCGCAGCCACGCCCATGGAGTAACCGATGCCGCCCAGGCCGGCGCGCTCGGTAACATCGGTAAAGGTTCCATCGCCGTTGTTGCGGAAGAGACGATTGTGATAGCTTGCGTCGATTTTGTTCAGAGACGGCAGGGCAGCTCCGTTGGTGAAGAAAAGATCGAGCAGGCCATCATTGTTGTAATCGAATGCCGCAACCCCGCCCAGCATTGTCTCAATGGAATAGTGTTGCGCCGTGACGCTGTTTTTGAGGGTGAAGTCGATTTTGGATGTCTTGAAGATGTCTTCAAAAGAGAATGCGGAGGAGTCCTTGCTGCTTGCCGCATGAGTGGCCTGTGGGAATAGAGCCGGGGAAGTGGAAACGGCGGCGGTTGCGAATGCGGCAGCGGAGGCTTTTGCAACGAAGTTCCGGCGTGACATCTTCTCCATACTCTGCATTGTCGCTTATGAGAAACAACGATGACCAGAGGCTTTGAGAGTATGAGGGTGTGACCGATGATGATTCATTCGTACCTGTATGTAAAATGACCCTGTTGTGCGCGGCTCTATCTACAGTATGGTATGAGAAGAATGTAAAGTTTTGTTGAGTTACTTATTACTTGCCCCTAAGAGATGCATTCATGACGGATTCTGAATCGCGCAGACAATCCAAGAAGATAGCCGCTCCGGCTGCGCACCAGCCTGTGAGCTTAAAGCAGCTGGCGGCACATCTTGGATTGAATCCGGCGACTGTTTCCGTGGTGCTGAACGATGTGCCGGGACGTTCCATTCCGCAGGCTACTCGCGACCGGATCAAAGCTGCTGCCAAGGAGATGAATTACCAGCCGAGTTTGCTGGCCCGGTCGCTGCGTAATCGGAAGACGTTGACCATCGGGATTCTGGTGCCGGAGCTGGGGGATGGGTATCACACGCAGGTGATGAGCGGCATCGGCGATCAGCTGATCAAGGCGGGGTATTTCTATTTCACTGCGCACCACAGACACCAGGAACACCTGATCGAAGACTATACGCGGATGTTTATCGCGCGTGGGGCGCAAGGCATTATCACGATCGATACGCTGCTGCAGCACTCGATTCCGATTCCGGTGGTTGCTGTGGCCGGCCATCGTCGCATTGAAGGCGTGACCAATGTTGTGCTGGATCATTTACACGCTGCTGAGCTGGCGCTGAATCATCTTTATTCGCTGGGCCATCGCAATATCGCTTTCATGCATGGACAGCCGTTCAGCTCAGATGCGGATGAGCGCTGGAAGAGCCTGATGGCGGTGGCTGCAAAGCTGGGCCTTACCGTGAAGCCGGAGCTGATTGGGAACCTGGACCAGGATATCGTGTCGCCGGAGCTTGGCTATCCTGTGGTACAGAAGCTTCTGGCGGCGAAGCAGCCTTTCACGGCGCTGGTAAGCTTCAACGATATTGCCGCGATTGGATCCATACGGGCACTGCAGGATGCGAATCTGCGGGTTCCGCAGGATGTTTCGATTATCGGCTTTGACGATATCAAGGCTGCGGCTTATACCTATCCGCGATTGACCACGATCAGCCAGCCACTTGCGGAGATTGGCAGAGTGGCTACGCAGGCCCTTCTGAATCGTCTGCATGGCACGGCGGTTCCTCGTGGTGAGATTACCGTTCAGCCGACGCTGGTGGTTCGTGAATCTACCGGGCCAGCCAGAAAGTGACGTTTTCATTCGCGGCTTCGGCCCGCGTTTCTGTGCACAAGCAAACGATTGTCTTCAATGTATAATTCATCCGGCGGCTCCGTATGCTGCCTGGAGTGGATGATGCGATTGAGGCCCTGGAGTTTTCTGCTGGTTGTGCTGCTTGTTCTCCCGTTGTCTGCTCAGAACTCAAAGGACGTTACGGTCTGGCTCTCGACGTCGGATCGATCTTCTCTGCTGGCACAACAAAGCGCTTCTTTACACTTTGAAAAATCTGAGAGCAATGTTCAGGCTATTTTGATTGACGATGCGCGGAGCTATCAGTCGATGGATGGCTTTGGATTTTCATTGACGGGCGGCAGTGCGCAACTGCTGATGAAGATGGGCGCACAGGAGCGAGAAGAATTTCTGCGGCAGTTAGTTGGCACGGACGCAAATGGTATTGGCGTCAGCTACCTTCGCATCAGCATTGGCTCCTCGGATATGAACGATCATGCGTTTACGTATGATGATCTGCCTGCCGGAGAGAGCGACCCGAGTCTTGCGAAATTCGATCTTGGGCCGGATAGTGCGACTGTTGTTCCAGTGCTGAAAGAGATCCTGGCCATCAATCCGAAGATCAAGATATTGGGTTCGCCGTGGTCAGCGCCTGCGTGGATGAAGACGAACGGCGCGCTGAAGGGCGGCAATCTGCGGCGTGAGTATTACAAGACCTACGCGCAATATTTTGTAACGTATCTTCGCGCGATGGCTAAGCTGGGGATTCGCCTGGATGCGATCACGCTTCAGAACGAGCCACTGAATCCCAACAATACTCCCAGCATGGTGCTGGAGGCTGGGGATGCGGCGGTGTTCGTCAAAGAGGCGTTGGGGCCGGCTTTTCGCAAGGCAGGAATTGCGACGAAGATTCAGGTGTATGACCATAACTGTGACAGGCCGGATTATCCCTTGACGATTTTGAATGATCCTGAGGCGCGGCAGTATGTGGATGGGTCCGCGTTTCATCTTTATGGCGGAGAGATGGGCGCGCTATCGCAGGTGCATGAAGCTTATCCGGAAAAGAACCTCTACTTTACGGAGCAGATGGTGATCGATAAGGGGGAGTCAGCGCCTTTGCCAGTTGCTGAGGCGGTGGCGCGGCTGGTGATTGCGGCGCCAAGAAACTGGAGCCGGAATGTGCTGCTGTGGAACCTGGCTGCTGATTCGAAGTTTGGTCCGCATACGGATAATGGCGGCTGCCCGATGTGCGAAGGGGCGGTTACGGTGGAAGGGAATACTGTTACTAAAAATGTTGCGTGGTATGTGATTGCGCATGCTTCAAAGTTTGTGCGGCCGGGATCGGTGCGCATCTGGTCGACTTCAACATCCGGGCTCCCGGATGTTGTTTTCAAGACTCCCGATGGAAAGCATGTGCTGATTGTGGCGAATCCACAGCATCATTCGCAGACGTTTCAAGTCCGCTACCAGGGTGAGAGCTTTGCGGCTACGCTGGCAGGCGAATCCGTCGGCACGTTTGTGTGGTAGCAGGGCGTGCCGACGGAATTTTATTTTGACTGTTCCTGAAGCGCGGCGTGGGGCCAGCCGTGGTCCCATGTGAGAGTGGATATCTGCAGGGCGGGCTTACCGGTGACTGCGTCGTAGGCGTGAAAGACGATGATGTCGCCCTCGGGGCGCTGCAGGATGGACTCTCCGCCGGGGCCGAGCCAGCGGTTATTTGCCTTGAGCAGTTCCGTTCCGCCTCCCTGCAACATGGGGACGCCGCCGGCATCGAGATATGGTCCTGTGACTTTCTTTGCGCGGCCTACCATGGTGTGGTAGGTGCTCTTCGTGCCTCTGCAGCAAAGGTCGAAGGAGACAAAGAGATAGTAGAAGTCGCCATGATGCACGATGAAGGGCGCTTCAATGGCCTGCCAATTCGGAGGCAGGCCGGGCTTGGGTGGTTCAGGGCTGGCGGGGCGCGCTCGGGATGCGAGTGAGTAGGTTGTGCTGTCTGCGGAGTCGAGCTTTCCTGTGGCAGCATCGATTCGCCGCATCTTGATTCCGCTCCAGAAGCTGCCCAGGCTCAGCCACGGCTGGCCTTTGCTATCGAGCACGATGTTGGGATCGATGGCGTTGAAGTCGTCGGTCTCAGTGGACTTCAAAACGAGACCTTCGTCTTTCCATGCATATTTCGGGCTTGTTGGGTCGAGTGTTTCATTCGTTGCCAGAGCTATGCCGGAGGTGTTTACTCCGAAGGCAGAATACGCGTAGTAGAGATGGAATTTGCCATTGAAATAGGAGACATCGGGCGCCCAGAGTTCCTTTGTCTTAGGGCTCGTCTCGCGGATCCAGGCGGGAATTTCATTGAAGATATGTCCACACAGCTTCCACTGGGTGAGATCGTGCGAGCAGCGAACCGCGAACTGGCCTCCGTCAGGTGCGCGGCCTGTGGCGAAGACATAATAGGTATCTCCCTCACGCGCGATGGAGGGATCGTGAGTGAACTGGTAGTCGCCCTGCAGTGTGAGTGCCTGCGGGGCTTGAGCAAAGAGCGCGGGCGAGAGTAGCAGCAGTGAGAGTAAGGAGGCTTTGCGGATAAGGTGCATGATTGCGGACTCCATCTGGTCTGGATGAATCAAGAGCTTTCGGCTGCGTGAGGACTCGACGCAGAACCGTTCTTATCTTGCATACGGAGCAGCGTAGTCTGCAACGCGGATTGCCAGTCTGGCAACTGAACTCCGAAAGCTTGCTGCAATTTGTTGTTCGATAGAACGGAATTGTGCGGGCGTTGGGCCGGAGTGGGATATTCCGATGAGGGGATGGGAAGAAGCTGCGGCTTTGGCCGATGCAGAAGAGACAATTCTTCGGCGCGGCGGAAGATGGCTTCTGCGAAACCATGCCACGAGGTGTGGCCGGAACACGTCATGTGATAGAGACCGGACCACTGCTCGGCCGATCCGAAATGGGATGCGAAGATTCCATCTGCGATGGAGCGTGTTGCCTGGGCGAGGGAAGCGGCTGCAGTGGGTGCGCCGATCTGATCGCTGACTATGGTGAGACGATCTCGCTCCTGGCCAAGACGCAGCATGGTGAGAAGAAAGTTGTGGCCGTGCGGTGCGTAGACCCAGCTGGTGCGAAAGATCAGGTGTTTGCAACCGACCTGGCGAATGGCTTCTTCGCCGGCGAGCTTGGATGCGCCATAGACGTTCAAAGGATGAGGCGTATCTTCCTCGGTCCAGGGGCTGGATTTCGAACCGTCAAAGACATAATCCGTGGAGTAGTGCACGAGAAGGATGTTGCGACGTGCGGCCTCTTCTGCGAGGACGCGAGGAGCATTTGCATTTATGGCATGTGCGAGTTCGGGTTCGGACTCGGCGCGATCGACTGCGGTATATGCTGCGGCGTTCAGGATCAGATCTGGCTTGATGGAGCGGATGGTATAACGCAGGTGCTCTCCTGATGAGAGATCCAGTGTGCGGCGATCGTGAGTGAAAAGGTCTCCTGCGCCAATGAAGCTGCGGATGAGCTCACGACCAAGCTGGCCATTTGCGCCCAGCAATAGAATGCGCGACCTGCTCACAGGAATACCTCGGCATCTGCGAATGCGCTACCTTGCCGATCTTTAGCGGAGATGATGGCGTCCTCTGCGGAGACAGGCCAGGGGATGTTCAGCTGGGGATCGTTCCAGAGGATGGTGCGCTCGCCTTGCGGGCAGTAATAATCCGTGACTTTGTAGGTAAAGCTCACCTGTTCGGAAAGGGCGGCAAAGCCATGTCCGAAGCCGATGGGGATATAAACCATGTGGCCATTCTGTGCGCTTAATTCCAAAGTGACATGGCGGCCAAAAAATGGCGAAGTGCGACGCAGGTCAACGACTACATCCAGGGCGGCGCCATGTGCGACGCGTATCAGCTTGGCTTGAGGCTGGACGATTTGATAGTGAATGCCGCGGACTACGTTGCGGTGGGAGACAGAGAAATTGTCCTGCACCCATTGAATGGGCAAGCCGGAGTCTTCAAAACGCTTGAGGTTCCACGTTTCATGAAAGGTTCCGCGATTGTCGCTGAAGATGTCTGGCGTGATGAGCCAGACGCCAGGCAGGGCGGTTTCAACCATCCTCATAATCCGCTTTCCTTCGCGGCTGGGTAAACCTCAGAGCAAAGCGACAGCAGGTACTGGCCGTACCCATTTTTGCTTATGGGGTGTGCGAGGCGCTTCAGGTCTTCCATGTCGATATAGCCGAGCCTGTAGGCAATCTCTTCGGGGCAGGCGATCTTGAGTCCCTGCCTGTGCTGAATGGTTTGCACGTAGAGCGCAGCTTCAAAGAGCGCGTCATGCGTGCCGGTGTCGAGCCATGCCATGCCGCGGCCCATCATCTGCACGCTGAGCTTTCCGGCCTTGAGATAGAGTCGATTCAGGTCAGTAATCTCAAGCTCTCCACGGGCTGAAGGCTTGAGCGATGAGGCGAGCTCGACCACGTGATGATCGTAAAAGTAAAGGCCGGTGACGGCGTAGTGCGATTTGGGATGCTCCGGTTTTTCCTCGATGCTGATGGGCTGCCCGCTGCTGTCGAATTCAACGACGCCGTAAGGCTGGGGGTCCTGCACGCGATACGCAAAGACTATCGCTCCATCCTGGATGGTGGCTGCATTCTTGAGTTGCGAGGAAAAGGACTGGCCGTAAAAGATGTTGTCACCGAGAACGAGCGAGCATGAGTTGCCGGCGATAAAATCTTTGCCGATAAGGAAGGCCTGAGCCAGGCCGTCCGGGCTTGGCTGCACAGCATACCTGAGATTGAGGCCCCACTGCGCTCCGGTTCCTAACAACTGCGAGAATCGATCTGTGTCTTCCGGTGTGGAGATGATGAGGATATCCCGGATGCCGGCAAGCATGAGCGTGCTGAGAGGGTAATAAATCATCGGTTTGTCATACACCGGCAAAAGCTGCTTGGAGACTACGTGCGTTACGGGATACAGGCGCGTTCCGGAGCCGCCGGCGAGGATAATGCCTTTCATTTCTCCTCTCTTTCTCCGTAATTACGGTGAATCCATTCTCGATATGCTCCGGTTCGGATATTTTCGACCCATGCATGATTCGCCAGGTACCACTCCACGGTTAGACGCAGACCCTGCTCGAAGCTGACAGAAGGCTGCCAGCCGAGTTCGCTGCGAATCTTCTCGGAATTGATGGCGTAGCGGCGATCGTGTCCTGGACGATCTTTTACGAAGGTTATCAATTCCTCGTATTTCCTCGCCGCAGGCCGCAGTTCATTGAGCAAGGCGCAGATGGTTTGCACCACTTCGATGTTTTTTCTCTCGCTGTTGCCGCCGACGTTGTAAGTCTCACCTGGTCTGCCATCTTCCAGTACAGCGCGAATGGCCGAACAATGATCGCCGACAAAAAGCCAGTCACGCACATTGGCGCCATCGCCGTAAACAGGCAGCGGCTTGCCTTCACACGCGTGCAGTATCACGAGCGGAATTAGTTTCTCCGGGAATTGCAGCGGGCCGTAGTTGTTGGAACAGTTGGTGGTGAGTGCAGGGAGGCCGTACGTGTGAAAGTAGGCGCGAACCAGATGATCGGAGGCGGCCTTCGAGGCAGCGTATGGGCTGTTTGGCGCATAGGGAGTGGTTTCAGTGAAAGGCGGATCGTCTGGTCCGAGCGAACCATATACTTCGTCAGTGGAAATGTGCAGGAAGCGAAATTGGCTGCGACGGTCCTGATCTAATGCGTGCCAGTAGGCTTTGGCCTCTTCCAGCAATGTGAAGGTTCCCTGAACGTTGGTGCGGATAAACTCGCCGGGTGAAACGATGGAGCGGTCCACATGACTTTCTGCGGCGAAATGAACGACGGCGCGCGGCTGGTGCGCGGCCAGTAAAGAACGGACGAGTGGCGCATCGCAAATGTCTCCTTTCATGAGGAGATGGCGAGGATTGCCGGTCAGCTCGTCGAGATTTGCAGGGTTGCCCGCGTAGGTTTCGAGATCGAGATTGATGACGGCGCCGCCGGCTTGCACCCATTGCAAGACAAAGTTGGACCCAATGAAACCTGCGCCTCCGGTAACCAGAATCGCTCCGTTTATGATTGGTCGGCCCATCCTTTTTATAAGAGTATTCGTTTGGGGTTCTCGACAGATAACTCTACGAGCATCTTACAGCGAGGCTGCAATCCGCTTCGCTGCCGGAGCGCACGGATTGATTTATTTCAAGAGGAATCCTGCATCTGACGCATGGTTATATCAGACAGCTAATTCGAATGCGTGTTCCACCCGACGTCGGGATATGGCACCCTCGTCAGAGATGCAAGGCAGTTTGACCGATAGCGCGAAAGACAGATCGCATGCAGCATAGGCGGCCAGACAGAATTTACAGCTTCTTAAACATGCTTCTTTCACTCTCCGTATATACCTGAATGGAATCCTTTCTCACTGTCCTGACGTGAAAGATGTTTCAGGTCGGCGAAGACATAATTGTTGTAATTGGAATTTTTGCTTCAGGCTTGTGCTGCTTCCCACGATTTGTTGTTGATCGGCTGCCGCGCGGATGTGTCGCGTCGTCCGATGCCTGCAGTGCATTTCCTTATTGAAGAGTTTTGAGCGTATCGACCAAAGCACCAGCAAATGAGCGGTGGTCGAGCATGCAGGTAGTCATAGCAAAGCGGATCAGCCTAGATACAAGCTCAGATCAGCCAATAGCATTCAACGGTCATCCGTCCGCCTTCGTTGTCGATCGAAGGTGTCAGGTGACGTGTCGATCCCGATAAGGAAGAAGAGATTCGGAAGATGAGCGACGGTGTCTGTGAGGCGACTGTTGATTTGGGAGGCATCGCAGACACAAGTGGAAACCAGTGGGCAGGCCTGCTTCATGCATACGATTTTCACCATGAGCGCAAGGAAGACACCTACGACGCGGAATGTGAGGCCTCGAATATCTACGAAGAAATGCGGTTTGCGTTGTATGGGTACGTGCAAGGGCTCGGCCTTGGGAGCGAAGCCGAAGACGTAATTCAGGAGACTTTTTACAGGCTCCTGCGGGAACTGAAACGGCAGGAAAAGATAGCGAAGACGAGGGCCTGGATATTTCAGGTTGCATACAACATCTCCATGGACATTCACCGCTGGAGGAACCGTGCAGGCTTCACTCAACTGGACGAAGCAGGGCCCATCTACGAGTACGCCGACCGCTGGTCGAATCCTGAGTGGGTGCTCCTGCAGAAAGAACGTGCGCAGCGGATTCGCTCTGCAATGTCTCATCTGACGGAGCGGCAGCTTCGCAGCGTGCAGCTTCGAATCAAAGGTCTTCGTTATTGCGAGATCGCAGCAGATCTTCAGGTGAGTGAACAGAGGGCTACTTATCTGGTGAAGCGGGCGCTGGCTCGGCTCAACGAAGTATGACGAATTGTTAACAGGAGAATATTCCGGGTGAAACAGGCTTCGCCCATATTCGAGTCAGGGTTGTGCAGTCCGGCGTACGGCAGCGAGGGTTTGTGAGGGGAAACAAAAGAGGGATTTATTCGGCTGTCAGTGCGCTGATCTGTGTGCTCGCAGGCATCCTTTCCGGGTGTTCGAGCAGCTCCAGCGTGCAGGCGGGTCCGATTGTCGTCACAATCGCCGGTGGGACGACGTCGCAGTCATCGAACACCCTGGGAATCAGCCAGCAAGCGTCTTTGTCCATGACGCCGATCAACGACCGCCTGGGAGCTGGGGTGGACTGGAAGGTGACATGCGGAGGGAGTCCGGTAACAGGATCTCTTTCGGGCGGCGCATGTGGAACATTTTCGCCGGCGCATACGGGCAGCGGCGCGAAGACAATTTATACGGCTCCGTCGTATGTGCCTGTGGGCACCACCGTTACCATCATGGCGTCGGCGACGAGCAATCCCTCGGCCACCAGCACTGTAACGTTTACGATTTCTCAACCAACGATCTCGATTGGATTTACGTCCACGCCTCCGACATCGTTGCAGGTCTCGATGAGTTTGACGCTCAGCGTGCTGGTGAAGAACGATCCGGCCAATGCGGGAGCCTCCTGGACTGTAACGTGCGCATCGACGGCTCAGGGTGCATGTGGAACGCTCAGTTCATCGGCTGGGCCGACTACAACTTACTCAGCTCCGGCGACGCCTCCTTCCGGTTCGGTCACGATTACCGCAACTTCGGTCAGCGATCCGAGTGTCTCGGTCAGCACACAGATAACGATCACACCTGCACCTCCTGTCACGGTGAGTGTGTCGCCGACGGCGTTTACGATTGGCGCAGCTTTGACTGGCGAAAGTGCAAGCCTGGTCGCGACGGTGGACGGGGACAGCACGAACGCCGGCGTTGACTGGACTCTTACATGTACGAGTACGCTGGGTAATTGCGGAAGCATCACTCCTTCCTCAAGCGCAAGCGGGGCAGCCGTGACTTATAAGGCGCCGCCGACCGTGCCCACTGGTGGCACGGTTACGATTACGGCGGCAGCAAAGGTGACCGAAGCAGGAGGAAATCCTTCTACCGCCTCGGCTGTCGCTACGGTCACTTCATCGTCGACCATATCCGTGCTTATATCGGCTCCGCCAAGCCTGGCGGTGTCAAAGAGTACAAGCCTGACGGCAACCGTGACGAATGACACTACGGACTCCGGCGTGATGTGGAACGTGTCGTGTGGCAGTTCCGGCGGATGTGGAGCACTCTCCAACGAGACGGGAAGCGGCGGTGTTTTTACGGCAACCTATACTGCCCCGGCTGCGATCCCAACAGGTTCACTGGTCACGATCAGCGCAACGCCGAAGGCATCGAGCCCGCCGGGTAATCCCGGACAGGCTTCGATCGACATCACGGCAACTCCGCCAGGCATAAGCATCACCGCACAGCCGCCAGCTCAAGTGAAGGTGGGTGGAAAGTTCCAGGTGAGTGCGACTGTAACGAATGACACGACGCCTCCGGCAGGCGTGCAATGGTCGGTGCAATGCAGCGATCCGAACAGCCCGTGGAGTTGCGGATCCGTGAGCCCATACCAGACCGCAAGCGGCGCCAGCACGACCTACACGGCTCCTCCGGTTCCTCCGGCGAGCCCGGTGACGATTACGGCATCTGCTGCTTCCACGTGTAGCAAGGGTTCGTGCGCGGCGACGGCCACCGCATCCGTGACAGTCGTTGGTTCGAGTGCGATGACGATCAACTTCGCTCCGCTTCCGCCATCGCAAATGCTGGCGGGCTCCTCTACCTATCTGAGCGCGTCGGTGACGAAGGATACGAGCGCAGCGGGTGTGGATTGGACGGTTTGCGCAGGTTGCGGTTTCTTCACGGTGGTACCGGAAATTCCGGCTCCTCCTTCGCAGCCAAACGCCGTTCCAACTCCTCCGGTTACGGCAACGAGTGTTTCCGGCTGGCCTAATGGTCTGCCGATTCTCTATACCGCTCCGAGTAACGTGCCTTCCAATGGCTCTGTTGCGATCCAGGCATCGTCTCACGCTGCGAGCGCGATTACTACATCTCAGGCAATTGCAATCACTGCGAACGGAACGGGGCCGGCACTGGATGGAGAAGTGAATTCAGGGAATCTGCCAGTTGCCGGTGCCCAGGTGGGCCTCTATGCCGCAGGCACTTCAGGCTATGGTTCTGCGGCTACGCTGGTGTCTCCTCCCGGACAGGCAGCCTTCGCGACCACAGATGCGCAAGGGAAATTCCTGATCCGCGCAGGGTATACGTGCCCGCAACCGAATAGCGAGATGTACCTCGTGGCACTTGGAGGCACTCCGAGTGGAGCGAGCGGCGAGAATCCTTCTCTTGCCATGATGACGGCGCTGGGGCCATGCAGCGGCCTGAACTCGACGCGGGTTTACGTCAATGAGGTGACGACGGTAGGCTCCGCCTGGGCGCTGGCTCCATTTGCCGCGAATCTGCTGACTACCGGACTTAATCCGTATCTGAACCTGGGGACAAGCAGCGGAAACTCAACAGGGCTTGCGAATGCCTTTGCCAGTGTGAACAATCTGGTGAACATTCAGACCGGCCAGCCGAACTCCGTGGTGCCCGCGGGAAATGCAGTCGTTCCGTATGCAGAGATCAACACGCTTGCCGACATTCTGAATCCATGCGTGAACAGCACCGGCGGCCAGGCCGGAGATGGCAGCATCTGCGGGACGCTGTTCACCTTCGCAAATCCATATCGAAGCTACAACGGCCAGACAGTGTATAGCGGCATTCCTACAGATACTCTGCAGGCTGCATTCGAAATTGCACAAAACCCGAACTATTCGGTTAGTACGTCGCCCAGCAACGTGCTGGCAGCCATCGACGGCCAGACCCTGTATACATCTTTCGTCACGCCAGCATCGCCCTTCCAGCCGATCCTCACAAGCGTTCCCGACGATTTTTCCCTCTCGCTGAATTTTGCATCGAGCGGCGGCGTGAACAGTGGCACGAACCTGAACGCGTTTGCGGTGGATTCGGGAGGCAATCTCTGGATCAGCGACACGGGGACCGGCAGTGTAAGGGAATGGAATAACCAGGGCGTTGCGAAGACGACGGATGCCGGCTATACGACCTCGACCCTGATTGATCCAGGCCCGATTGCGATTGATGCAAATGGTTACGTGTGGACATGCGGCCAAGACGGTCTGACGGAGCTGAATTTTGTGGGTCAGGAGATGTCCGGAAGCCCATTCCTGGGAAGCGGGCTGACAACGGCGGGATGTTCCGGAATGGCGATGGATGGGAGCGGCAATATCTGGGCAACTACAACGACGTCGGTTTCCAAATTCGACCAGTATGGCAATCCGCTGTCGCCCTCAGGTGGTTATATGATTCCAACCTCACCGACTGACTCGACGCCGGCAAATCCTGCGCTGCCGATTGCGATCGATACCAGCGGAAATGTCTGGCTTGGTGTTTCCTCGGCGGTCTACCCCGCGAATCTCTCGCTGGCGGAACTGAACAATGCCAGCGGTCAGCCCAACTACCTTAATCCTTTGCCGCTGACTGGATCGCCCTCAAATTTTGTGAACACTACAGGTTTTACAACGGAGACGCAGATCGCGATTGACAGCTCCGGTAATGCCTGGGGGGCTGCATCTCAGCCGTCATGCGGAGGAGGCTATCTCTTCAAGGCACCGGCGTACCAGGGGACAGGAACGACGGTGAATGTTTCCTCACTTACAGGTTCTGTTCCAGTTCTCGATCCGTTCTCCTGCTCGGTGGGTGTTGCGATTGACGGAGCTGGAACTGTATGGACATCGAACCAGGGAGGAGGGGCTAGTTCTCCTCCTACGCCCCCAAATATCGCGGGCTACAACCCGTCGCTCCCCTCAGATACGTTTTCGTTTGTTTCCCCGAGTCTTAGCAATGGTCCTAGGTATGCCGCGGTGGACGGCTCAGGGAATGTCTGGGTGCTATTGCAGAACAACACCATGACGGAATTCATCGGCGTTGCAGCGCCTGCAGTGACGCCTTTATCGATTGCAGTTAAGAACAAGAAGCTTGGAGCAAAGCCTTGATTTCGAATATCCGTCGAAAACTGGCTCATATGAGTCCGGCCGGCAGAGGCAGCGTAGCCGAAGCGGCCTCGAAGGTCGTTCATTCCCTGTTGCCAGTGTGCCTGATGGGTGCGGCTGCGTTTCTGCTTGCGGGGTGCGCGTCCTCAAAGAGCAAGATCGATGTCGGCGCCATTACGTTTACCGATGAGAACGGTAAGCCAGTAAGCAACAAGATCTACAACATGAACGCAGGCGCTACGCTGTACGCCGACGTACAGCTGACAAACGACACGCAGCTGCTGGGCGTGGATTGGACTGTTGACTGCGAGAGCGCTCCGCCGCCTGGCACGCCACTGCCTCCGGGTGTGACGCAGGACGCCTCCTGCGGGATTTTTCTACCAGTGCATACGGCAACTGCTCCGGTGCCGAGCTACGCCTCGAGCGGGGCCGGCGTCGTGACATTGTTCACTGCACCTGCCGCCCCTCCGAAGTCGGGGGTTGTGACGCTCTTTGCAGCGGCGACGGCGGATCATTCGCGTTACTCGTATGTGACATTGTCGATCCAGGGACTTCCGATCTCGATTCAGTTCGGCTCAGTGCCTCCGTCGGCGATGCCGGTAAATGCGGCGGCAACTTTCAAGGCAGTGCTGACGAATGACTATTCTGCCGGAGGGGCAAGCTGGACAGTAACCTGCGGCGCAAGCGATTGCGGCAGCTTCAGCGCGGAGGATACAGCCAGCGGCGCCAGCACGACGTATACGGCGCCGAGTTCCGTTCCACCCAACGGCACGGTTGTGATTACTGCCACTTCCGTTACAGATCCAACCAAATCGGTGAGCGCATCGGTAACGATTGAGCCCGCTACGGGTTCAGCCGCAGTTAAGACTTCGCCGGCATGGACGCCAGATCAGATGACCTCGGGCATCGCATTGACGATGCTGACCGCAGAAGCAAGCCTGCATACCTCAGTTGTGCCGGGCAATGTTGTGCCGGGCAATCAAGAACACCTGCATGGAATGGCACTTATGCGGAATACGGGAGAGGAACAAGCGAATATGTACAACGCGATTTCCGGAGCGTGCATATCCAACTCCGTTTCGCGCTGCTCAGACGGACAAGGAGAATCACGGAAATGACAGTATCCACGGCAAGATGGGTAGTTCTGGCACTTGTGCTTGGAGGCGGTTTCACGATTGCCGCACAGAGTTCCTCCCCCACTGCGCGTCCGCGCAAATCCTCCACATCGTCTGCGGAGCAAGAGAAGGCGCTACTCGACAAGTTGAACGCCAGAATCACGCAGCTTGAATCGGCGAACGCAAATTACGGAACGCTGCAACAACAGATCAACGATCTGAAGAAGCAGTTGGAGGAAGCCAACCGCACTGCGGCCGCAGCCAAACAGGAAGCGTCGCAGGCACGTCAGGACCTTGCGTCTGTTACGGGACAGAATGCGGATGCTGTGACGAAGCTGCAGGCAAAGGTTGAAGATTTGCGTGATAACTCGACTTCGATCGTGCAGACGATCCAGACCAGCCAGGCCGAGGTGAAGGCGCTCGAAAGTCCTGATGCATTGCACTTCAGAGGCATCAAGCTTATTCCGGGCGGCTTTGCGGCGGCTGAAACGGTGTGGCGCCAGAGGGGGATAGGCGGCGACATCAACACTGGCTTTTCGAGCATTCCCTTTCCTGGTCAAACAGCGGGAATGCTATCGGAGTTTAATGCCAGCGCGCGACAATCACGGGTGAGTCTGCTTGCGGATGGCAAGCTGCCGAAGTCGACCTTCCGGGGATACTTTGAGTCCGATTTCCTCTCAGCCGGCACTACATCGAACGACAACCAGAGCAATAGTTATACATTGCGCATCCGACAGGCGTGGGCTCAGGCGCTTCTTGGCCACGGCTGGGATTTGACCGCGGGACAGATGTGGTCTCTGGCAACCGAAGACCGGACTGGACTTTCGGTCTTGCAAGAAGCAACACCGATGACGATTGACTCGCAGTACAACGTGGGATTTACGTGGGAGCGGCAGTATGCGTTCCGGGCGACCAAACAGCTGACGTCTAACCTGTGGGTTGCGGGTTCCGTGGAAGAAGCAGAGACCTTGAATATCGGCGGTCACAATCTTCCCACACTGCTCTACCAGCAGGCGGGCAATTCGAGCGGGCTGTATAACTCGACGGCGAACTACAGCTTCAACTACGCTCCGGATGTTCTGGCCAAGGTGGCCTATCAGACTCCCTTGATGCATCTCGAAGTCTTTGGTGTAGGCCGCTTCTTCCGCGATCGCGTATTCCCGAACGGACCTACTCCTCCTGGCGCGCCGCAACCCCCAACGACTTCGGCGCTTGATGCGTTCACGAGCAAGGCATACGGTGGCGGCGTGGGAGCCAACGGTCGCGTCTTTCTGCTCTCGCGGACGCTGGAGATTGGCGCTCACTTCCTTGGCGGTGCCGGAATCGGCAGATACAGCACGTCCACTCTTGCCGATGTTACTGCGCATCCGGATGGGTCGCTTGAGCCGCTGGTTGGCGGTTCGGCGCTCGGCTCGGTTGAATGGCATCACGGGGGCAGGCTGGATCTCTATGGTTACTACGGTGGGGAGTATGTCCGCCGCGCTTACTACAACAGCGGTTACTTCGTTGTGACTCCCGGGCCGACGCAGGGCCAGCCCATTCTCGTGGGTTATGGTGCGCCCAACAATCCGGTTTATGGGTGCAACGTTGAGGTCCTTCCCGTTTCTTCTCCGAACGGCGGTGGAAATGTTCCCGGATCGGCCGCGAATTGTCTCGCCGATAACCGCAACATTCAGGAAGCCACAGGAGGTTATTGGTTCCGCATTTATCAGTGGTCGTCGAAAAGACGGAACGCCCTCTACGAATTGCCCTTGTTTATAGCCGGGTTCCAGTGCCCATGCGCCGTGCTGACCAGATGACTGTCGCTCATTTGCTCAAGTTCTTAAAGGCGCGGGGACATTCCGTCGATCTCTATTGTTTTAATACCGGATCCAACGCCGAAGAGGCCGATCTGAAGTGGCTTAGCGAGACTTGCCGGAACGTATACCTCTACCAGCACTCGCGGACCAACATAGCGAAAGCCATTCTCCGGATACTTTTTTCCAGGACCCCAGGGCAGGTTGGCCTTTTCTCTTCCACTGCTCAAAAGCGAGACCTGAAACAGCGAGTATCTGCCGGTGAGTACGATCTGATCTACACCTATTATTTCCGCAGCGCCGAGATCTCTCGCGGGCTGGGCGTCAATGATGATAAGGATGCTTCGCCAGACGCTCCCGTCAGCATACTCGCGATGCAGCTCTCACAAACTCTCAATACTCGACGGATTGCCTCGAATGCGCCGAACGTATATTACAAGGCTTTGTACGAGATTGAGTGTCGCCTCGTTGCCCGATACGAGACTCGCATCTGGCGGGAGTTCAATCACACGGTCCTTATTGGTCCTCGCGATGTAAAGGAGATTCAGGCTGAGTGCAACAAGCTCGGCGTTCCGCCTATCGACAATTACTTCTTGGGCGCGCACGGCACCGATGTGCATAGATTCACTCCCCGCCACGATATTTCTCATAAGCCGAACCATCTTGTCTTTTCCGGCGTTATGCGAACCCCTACGAACATTCAGGCGGTGCAATGGTTTGCGCGCCATGTGTGGCCGATCATTCGTGCCTCGAGGCCGAACGCAACATGGTCCATCGTCGGGCGAGAACCCTCGGGTGAGGTTCGCGAGCTTGCGAAACTGGATGGCGTTGAAGTGACCGGAACTGTTCCCGATCCGGCTGTCCATATTGCGGAAGCGGCCGTTTGCATCAATCCTATGCAGGCTGGCGGAGGCATGCAGAATAAATTGATTGAATATCTTGCGAGCGCAAAGCCCATCGTCTCCACGTCTGTTGCCAACGAAGGCATCGGAGCAATTCCTAAAGAGCATTTGTTGATTGCCGACCATCCCGAGGAGTTTGCCCAGGCCGTATTGCATCTACTTGACAATCCTGAAGCAGGGAAGGACCTTGGCAAGCGAGCCAGGGAATTTGTGCTTAAGCATTGGACGTGGGAGGCGCATTTTCACAAGCTGGAGGAGAACTTCTTTGCTGTTCTCGACAAGAAAATGGCTGTTAAGCATTCGCGTGCCGCTACGCGTGATTTAGCTTCGGACAATCTTACCTAGCCTTCGACACGCTTATTTCGTTTTGAAACCGGCCACGTCTCGTTCAAGACATGGCCGGTATGAAACATGTAACCTGAGGTCTATCCAATTACATTAGGATTCGTACAGGTGCTTCCCAGACGATTGAAAAAACTTCCTGGAACGTGGACAGCTGTTCGGCATGTTCCTCCATCAAGAGTTCTCGCGCGTCTGCGCCGCATGAGAAGAACCCGTCGCCTGTTATCGAATCCCGAATCCATTTTTAGGCTCTCGTTGAGCGAACCTGAAACGAATCGAGCAATTGAGCAGCTTCAAGATAGCCGGTTGGTGAACACAGCACGGCGTCTGGCTGAACTGACCGCGAGCACATATGCCTATGATCCCGGCGCGGGAGTCGTCACTTTTCGTGAGTCGGGGGATAGCTACTCCTGGAACGACGTTAACTCGATTCCCTGGAACGATCCAAAGCGTATTGCGCCGAGCGATGTTAACCGCTGCTTCTTCCTTAGTTTTGTCGAGCACGCCAGTCTGCTTCCGGACGATGCCGCTGCGCATTTGAGATCACTTCATTCCTATGTCCGCGCGCTTGCTGCCGCGGCTGCCGTCTCAGGCAAATATCTCTGTATTCCCTGGCAACCGCTGACGGCCGCGCGCCGTCTCATGAATCTTCTCTGCGCATTGGCTCTCATTGTCGACCGAGATCCAACCCTCGCCGCCACAAGCGAGTTCACCTTTCTGCTTGGTCATCTCGTGGTTCTCAGCAAAATCGTCTCGTATCTCCGTGAGGACGATCTAGCCTATAACCATCTTGCCAGCCAGTTTTTTGCCCTGGCGCTCTACGCCTTTGTCTTTGACTCCCGTGAGAATGCATTCACTGAGTCTGCAAGGTTTATTGACTGCATAGAAGAACAGCTTGGCGCAGACGGGATGCAGATGGAGCGAAGCGCTACCTACCAGGCGCATCTTCTTGCTCATCTGGAGGTGCTGCAAGCGGGGGGCCTGCTGACCGGATCGCTCGCTGACAGGCTCAACGGACTCGCGGACAGAATGCGTTCTGCTCTGGCCATCATGACGCATCCCAACGGAAACATTGCTTCATTGAATGATGCAGCCGTCGGCGACGGTCCACCTCCTTTCGCGCTCGGTGTTCTTCCAGGGCCTCGTCCGGACGGGATTACTTCGCTGAAGGATGCGGGCTATGCTCGACTCGTCGCGGGCGACTTTACCGGCATCTTTGATGCTGGACCATCGGGACCGGACGACAATCCTGGTCATGCCCACGCGGATTTTCTCTCGCTCGATCTTTCATTTGCAGGTCAGTTACTCTTTGCCGACCCGGGAGTAGCAACCTACAAAAATGTCCCGGAACGCGACTGGACGAGATCTGCCTCCGTTCATAACGGACCTGCTTTCGCTGGGCTGGAGCCGCTGGAGTTTCTTGGGCCCTTTCGTATTGGGCGCAGAGGAAAAGCGCATTTTTTACCGGATTCAGGCTCAGATGCGCCGATACAAACTTCCGGCTGGAACGATGGCTTTGACCACTTTGGAGGCAGGGTCGCGCGGTGGATTGGCATGTGGCCCGGCACGGCAATCATGATTGTGGACGTCTGGTCAGGCCTTCCCGAGCGCGCTGCATCCTCCTCATTTCTTGTCCCGGACACATGGGATCTCCGCATCGTTGACGCTGCGAAAGTTAGCGTTGCTTCGCGGCAGAAGGAAGGGAATCTCACCCTTTCTGCTATCAACGGAACCCTCAGTGTGGACTTTTCTGCGAGGTATTTTCCTTATGGTCCACGCCTTCCGCACAGCGCCACACGTATTTCGTTGACGCCTGTTACCGAAGGGTCTCGGCGCTCCGCCGCGCTTGCGGTCTTTCCTTCAAGCGCGAATCTCAGTGGCGTCAATTTCCTTGAAATTTTCACTCGACGAGAAGCTGCGCTCTTCACGGCAACGGGCAGTTTGCGCGCGAAATGAAGCAGGCTGACTTGAAGCAGGCCGGCTGGGACGGTACCAAATCGCGTGGAGTGCCGATCCTGGTGGTCCAGAAGAGAATGCAGGGTGTTGAGAATAGATGGTCGGGGAGAGAGGATTCGAACCTCCGACCCCCTGGTCCCGAACCAGGTGCTCTACCAGGCTGAGCCACTCCCCGAACTTGTTTTACAGATGCGCTGCTTCTGAACTACGGCTCCTGGTATGTGCCGCAAAGTCTTTTCACGCGCTTTTGCTAGTGTAGCAGAATTGGGGTCGATGTGCGTGACGACAGACGAAGCTCTGGCGGCAATTTAGGATGGGTGCTGGAGCCTGAATAATGCCAAAGATTCTCGATGGAGCCCCTATTGCGGCCCAGATCAAGCAGGAAGTTGCGGAACAGGTAAAGGAGTTGGCGCTTCGTGGAGTGCGGCCGGGGCTGGCTGCAGTGCTGGTGGGTCATGTGCCTGCCTCAGAGATTTATGTGCGCAGCAAGGTGCAGGCCTGCGAGGAACTGGGGATCTATAGCGATCTGATTACGCCGCCGGAGACGGTGACGACGGAAGAGATGCTGGATCTGATTGGGGCGCTGAATTCTCGCGACGATATTGATGGGATTCTGGTGCAGCTTCCGCTGCCGAAGCAGGTGGATGCGAAGGTGCTGCTGGATGCGGTTGATCCGGCCAAGGATGTGGATGGGTTTCATCCTGTGAATGCGGGACGGTTGCAGGCTGGGCGGCCTGCGCTGGCTCCATGCACGCCGGCGGGTGTGATTGAGATTTTGAAGCGCAGCGGAATTCCGATTGCGGGTGCAAATGCTGTGGTGGTTGGACGCAGCGATATTGTGGGCAAGCCGGCGGCGATGCTGCTGTTGCATGAAAATGCTACGGTGACGATTTGTCACTCGAAGACGCGGGATCTGGGAGCGGTGACGCGTGAGGCAGACATTCTTGTGGCGGCGATTGGGCGGCCGGGATTTATTACTCCGGAGATGGTGAAGCCGGGTGCGACGGTGATCGACGTTGGTATCAATCGCGTGACGGATCGCGCGGAATTTGAAAGGTATTTTGCCGGCAATGTGAAGCGCGAGGCGGCATTTGCCAAGCGCGGGAGCGTGGTGATCGGCGATGTGCATCCGGCGGCGTTTGAGGTTTCGGGCGCGTATACGCCGGTGCCGGGTGGTGTGGGGCTGCTGACGATTGCGATGCTGATGTCGAATACTGTGCGTGCCGCGAAGATGAGGCGCGGGCTCTGATGCTTCGCGTTGGCCTGACTGGCGGGCTTGGCAGCGGCAAGAGCACGATTGCGGCGATGCTGCTTCAGCTGGGTGCGCATGTTGTCGAGGCTGATGAGATGGGCCGCGTGCTGATGGGACTGGGCCAGCCGGTTTACAACGAAATTGTGCGGGTCTTCGGGCTGCAGGTTGTTGACGCTGCTAGTGGAAAACTGAATCGCGCCAAGCTTGCGGAGCTTGCCTTTCAGGGCGGACGCATCCACGAGCTGAATGCGATTGTGCATCCTGCGGTGATTGCTGCGCAGCGCGAGTGGATGCAAAGGGTCTTTGCAAATGATCCGCATGCTGTTGCGGTGGTGGAGTCGGCGCTGATCTTTGAGGTGGAGCGCGATGCGCGTGAACGTGGCGAGAGCGAAAGCGTGTTGAGCGACTGGCGCAATCGCTTTGATCGCGTGATTGTGGTCACCGCGCCGGATGCGGTCAGGATCGACCGCTATGTGGAGCGCGTGTGCGCCGGCAAAGAGGATGCTTGCCGCGAGAGAGCGGCAGCCGATGCGCGGGAGCGGATGAGCCGGCAGATTCCGGATGCGGAGAAGGCTGCGCGGGCGGATTTTGTGATTGAGAATGCGGGCGATAAGGCTGCTCTTGAAGCGCGGGTGGCGGAAGTCTGGGAACGGTTGAAGGCGGAGAGTGCGGCTGCGGGCGAGTGATTGCGGAAAAGATGGGGTTCATTACAATTTAGAGGAAGTTAAAAAAAGCATTTCGAGGTACGAGGGATGAGATTGCGCCGGGTTCTTTTGGTTCTGTTGCTGGTTGGCGGCATCTTGTATGTGACGGCGCATGTTTCCGGGGATTTGCGCTCGCTGGGATTTTTGAAGCCGAGCAGTACGTCACCGCTGGAACTGACCGAGGCTCATGCTGCGCCGGAGTATGACTCCGAGGAACAGAACAATATATCCATTTACAAGCGCGTTTTGCCGAGCGTGGTGAACATTACGGCGACGAACCTTACCTACAACTTCTTTTATGGCGCGGTGCCGCAGCAGGGGCAGGGGTCGGGTTTCGTCCTGGATCGGGCGGGGCATGTGCTGACGAACTATCACGTGGTGGAGCAGGCGAACCGCGGGATTGAAGTGCAGCTGAGCAACAAACATAAGTATTCGGCTACGGTGGTTGGCTCGGATAAGACGCATGACCTGGCGCTGTTGCAGATCAATGCGCCGAATCTGCAGCCGGTTACGCTGGCTGACTCGACGGGTTTGGCGGTGGGGCAGAAGGTTTTTGCCATCGGCAATCCTTTCGGATTGACCGGAACGATGACGCGCGGGATTATCAGCTCGATTCGCAGCGTGCGCGGCGGCGAGGGTGCGCCGATTGAGGATGCGATTCAGACCGATGCTGCGATTAATCCGGGAAATTCGGGCGGGCCGCTGCTGAACTCGCGGGGCGAGGTGATTGGGATCAATACGATGATTGCTTCGAATGGCGCGGAGCAGAGCTCGGGCATCGGGTTTGCGATTCCGATTAACACGGCCAAGGCGGTGCTGGCGGATTTGACTCGCTACGGTCATGTGCGGCGGCCTTCGCTGGGGATCGTTAGCTTTCCGATTGGGCCGGACCTTGCTGACGCGATGGGCCTGGCCGCGGATTATGGGGTGTTGATTCAGAGGGTGATTCCTGGTGGCGGAGCTGAGAAGGCCGGCTTGAAGGGCGGCACACAGCAGCGGTACCTGGGCAATCAGCCGATCATTATTGGCGGCGACCTGATTGTTGCGATTGACGGGCAGGAGGTAACGGACCCGCAGGACATCAGCGCCATTATGGATAAGCATCAGTCCGGCGATACGGTGAGCGTTACGGTGGTGCGTGGACGGAAGCAGCTCACGGTGAAGCTGGTGCTGGGTGAGGCCAAGGCGCAGACGACTTAGAGGCAGGGACGAGAGACCAGGGACTAGGGACTAGGGACGAGAGACCAGGGACTAGGGACTAGGTGTGTAGTGTCAAGAGGTTGTTCCGATTCCAGGGTGCTCTTGAAGCGGGAGTGTTGAGGTTAAGGCTGGTATGGGGTCTGTGGAAGTTGTAGTCATGCAGCCATAGGTGGAGTTGATTTTTTCTTTCCTGGGAGTTTTGGTAGGTGCGGGCGTAGGCCCATTCTCGGATGGCGGTCTGGATGAAGCGCTCTGCCTTGCCGTTGGTGCGCGGCGTGTAGGGCCGTGTGAAGCGGTGCTTGATGTTGTGCCGTCGCATTGCCTGACCGAACGGGATGCTGCGGTAGCAAGGGCCGTTATCGGTGAGCACGCGCTGGATGGAGAAGCCGAAGCGGGCGAAGTGGGCCTGTGCCTGATGGAAGAACAGGGTGGCCGAGTGGCTGGTCTGATCGGGCAGCATGGCGGCGAAGCTGATCCGTGAGTGGTCGTCGATGGCGATATGCAGATACTCCCATCCGGCACCGCGCGAGCGTTTCTGCGGCTGGTGGGTAACGCGGCTGCCCGGCTCTCGGATGCAGGCCAGGCACTTGATATCGAAGTGGATCATGTCGCCGGGCCGTTCGTGTTCGTAGCGCACGACCGGTGGGGGCGGATCGAGCGAGGGCAACCGGTTCATGCCCGCGCGGCGAAGGCTTCGACTAACCGTTGCCCGGCTGAGACCGAGCTCGCGAGCGATGCGCCAGCCGTTCCAGCGCAACCGGCGAAAAGCAAAAACCTTTTCCAATAAGGTGGAAGGTGTCTGGCGGGGCGACCGATGTGGCCTGGAACTTAGATCCGCCAGCCCAGCCCGGCCATGCTCGCGATAACGGCCAACCCACTTGGCCGCAGTCTTCGAGCAGACCTCGAACCGAGCCGCCGCTGCCTGCAACGTCGCGCCCTCGTAAATCACCATTCTCGCCATCTGCTCTCGACTCCGAACCACTGTTCGGGCATTCTGGTGATAGTCCATTCGGTCTCCTCGGAAGTTCTGATTGCTCGTCACAACCAGCTTCTCTCGTTCAGATCGAATGGACAACCTATTGCAACATCACAACTAGGGACGAGAGACCAGGGACTAGAAACCAGAATTACAGATTTATAGAATCTGTAAGCGAAAACCAGAACGCACTATTCCCATTTATCTATTCTTCATTGGTTTACCTCATTTCACCACTTACAGATTTACAGAATCTGGGGGTGGGGAGGGGGGTACCCTCCCTTTTTAGTGTGCCGGTTGGGTTGTGGACGGGTCGCGAGCCAGCAGGCCTAAAAATGCTGAGGCTATGGCTGTGACCAGGGTGACTACTGTGCCGGTGCCGGCGTGGCCCAGCGAGATTCCCTGCTGGGAGAGGACGCCTCCGATGCTGACGACGGCGATGAGCAGGCCGGCGGCGGAGGTGCGGGGGTGGTTCCAGATGTTGGTTATCAGGGGGTTCATGGAAAGCTCCTTGCGACCAGAGATCAGATGTCAGAGATGACAAATACAAAAGCAGGTCCTTCCCTGCGCCTGAAAGACGGCTACGGTCAGGATGACGGCTTTTGGGTGGTTGGGAGGAGTGCTATCCCACCCATGCGCGAAAAAGCTGCGCATGGATGGGGCACCCGCTAATGATTAGTGGTTAGTGATAAGTGAGCAGTGAGCCGGGTCCTAACCACTAGCTACCGATCACTCACCACTGCTTTTTACAGCTTGACGCCGATGGAGGTTAGGAACTGCTGGATGTCCGGCCAGACTGTTTTGAGGTCGGTGACGGTCTGGATGTCGAGGGTGATGTTGAGCGGGTTTGCGGCTGCTGCGGCGACTTCCGTGATGGGTTTTTCGAGCTGGCCGAAGAGGGTGCCGAGTGCGGCGACTACGGTGGGGGTGACGGAGAGCGCCTTGCTGGCTCCGCCGAGCCACTTGAGAGCGTCCTGCGCTCCGATTTCGATGCCTTTTTCAATGCTGACGAAGATGTTTGCCATGACGAGGATTCCTCTTTTCGTCCCGGCGCGAGGTTCGGAGGTGACCCCCGGAGCCGGGATCTAATTTCCGCCGTGCAAGCCCGGAGAACCGTGGTTGCGGAACCGGGTGGCCGCGGCGGTGCCGAAAACAAAAAGCCCCGAACGCAGGTCTCCGTTCCCCACGAAGAAGGCGCTCAGGGCTTTTGAATTTTTTGGCTTACTTCTAGTCTACAAAATTGGCTAATAATGATGTGCAAATTGGGCAAAGTTTTTTCCGCTTTAGAATCAGCGAGTTACAAATTATTTTTCGATTTGCCTCTTGACAAGAATTTAGAGATTGACGGAACGAAGGAAAAAAGGGGCATGCGGAAAAGGTGAAAAGCAGGTCCGATGCTGTGGCGAAACGGCTGCCATACTTCGCGATTTGGGTGTCACGGGTGATAAGCGGACCTATCGTTACTAATGCGGTGTCGGTGAGTACGTTGGCGATTTGGCGTAATCCGACAGCGGTGGTTTCGCGTTCCATTAGCTCAATGCCCCGTTCACGAGGTTAGACTTTCAGTTGAAGATCAGCTCAATCTGAATCTCCGGTTGACGCCCTTTCGAATGCTGATTACCCAGGACCCATCGATGATAAAGAGTGTAGGAAATGCGTGTTTCCTCAATTTGTGTCTCGCTTCTGTCTCCGCGCTGGCGATCTTACCGGCCGCTGCGATCACCTCAGGCGCGGCCAAGCCGGAAACGCTCGTTGCACACCCCAACTGGCCCGGCCCTGGACAGTTGTTCGTGGGAACCTGCTATCAGCCAGTGGATCGCTCTCCTCAGGAGATCGACAGCGACATCGCCATCATGAAACATGCCGGGTTCAACGTGGTGCGCATGGGCGACCTTTCCTGGGATTCGTTCGAGCCTGATCAAGGGAAATTTACCTTCGAATGGTTCGACAGCATCATGGACAAAATGCACGCCGCAGGTATTCGGGTTATCCTCGACATCCCAGGTCTGCCGGCGCCTATCTGGCTCCATCGTGCACATCCCGGAGTGGACACCACCGCACAGAACGGCACGCGCCTGCCCCCAGCCGAGCGATACATGGACGACATCAGCGATCCGGACTACGTGCGCGAAGCCGGCATCATGGCCGATGCACTCACCAAACGTTATGCGCATCATCCCGCAGTCATTGCAGTGGGCTACGACAATGAGATCGGCAATGGATACATGTCGTACTCAGAGCCGGCTCGCCAGCGGTTCATCGCATGGCTGAGAAAGAAGTACGGAACCATTGCCGAACTGAACAAAGCCTGGGCCACGCAACGATGGTCGCGACGGCTGAACAGCTTTGAAGATGTCGATCTGCCGCTGGCCGAAGGACCCGGCCCATCGGAACGCTACCTCGATCTGCACCGCTACTGGTCGGATGTGACTGTAGACCGGCTTAGGGAACTCGATGTCATCCGGCAGCGAAACATGCCCGAGATTCCCTCTATCTCCAACCTCTGGGACACTGCATCGCGGCGGGGCTTCGACTATCTATCCACGTATAGGGAGTATGTGTCCTACGGAGCTGAAGGCTTTTATCCGGGTGACCCCATCAGCGGCGCCCTGGGTGCGCTGATGACAAAAGGCGCTCTGGAAACTCCGATCTGGTTCAATGAGTTCACCGCTGGCGGGGGCGGATTCTACGGCACGCCGGGCAGAAGCCGAATGTACGCTTATCTGGGGCTCCTGATGGGGGAGCAAGGCATTCTCGCCTGGACCTTCAATAGCCACCTGGGTGGTGAGGAGCAGGCACTCTTCGGGCTGGTGGACCATGATGGAAGTCCGTCCTGGAAGGTCAACGAATTTGCGCAGATCGCTTCGGAATTCAAGCAGCTTTCGAGGTATGGATTCCCCCGCTATACACATCCCAAAGTAGCCATCGCCTATTCATTCGATTCTTTCATCGACTCTCACCCCAATGGCCCGTCGAACACAACCCTGCAATATTTCAAGCCGTCCTACACCGACCAGGTGCAGGGCGCGTTCGAACCGTTCTTCCGTGCCAATCTCGACACAGCGATCATCAATATTGGGCGCGACACTCTGGCTGCCTACAGCCTGGTCGTGGTGCCCGCCGATTACGTAATGGACGAACCCAGCGCGAATGCTCTTCGGGAATACGTGCGTAACGGAGGGACGGTCCTGATGACCGCCTTCTCAGCAAAGGTGGATGAGCATGGGCAGTGGTTCAACACTCCGCTGCCTGGGCGGCTCAGCGATGTGTTTGGGCTGAAAACCAACGCCTTCTACGACTCCCCGGCCTTGCAATTCGAGCTTGATGGTCAGTCAATCGACACCGCAGTGCATCGCTACGAGGTACTGGAACCCTCAACGGCCAGGGTGCTCGCAAGGATTACAAACGTAGCGGGGCATCCTCCCGCCCTCACCATCAACAGCTTCGGCAAGGGCACCGCCCTCTACCTCGCAACCGAGTCGAATCCGTCCGTGATGAAACCGGTCGTGTCACACGTCCTTCATCTCGCGGGAATTCAAGCAGGCCCGCCCACGCCTGAGGGAGTATATGCCAGAGTGGTTGACGGCCGGACGTTGTATGTAAACACCACCGAGGAAGAGAGGAGCATCCCCCTCAATGGCACAAAGCAAGGGATTCTCACGAATCGTGTCTATAACGGAGCGGTGGTCCTGGGCCCCCTTGGAGTCGATCTGGTCCAGTGACGGATTCCTGCATTCGTCTACGGGCGCTCCCTCGCGCTTGGGATTGGGGACACGCCGGACGGCCTAGGCATGTAGTGTCTCAAAATTCAGCGACGATATCACTCCCCCGAAGTTTGCCCGTGTGGAAGCTTTCGGGCGCGTGGCCGTCTGGGTAGACGCATCCCGGGCAATGCACTCATGGAGACTGGAATAGGTCTCGCTAAACGCTCTTGTATTGAGTTGGCGGAGCGATGATTCCGCATTCCGGCTGCTGGATATGCGGGACACTCATTTTTATATGAGTGCGATCCCCGGTCCCCAAAGGCTAGGGACCGGGGGCACCCGGCAAACCATATGCTCCGGCTCAATTTGGACCCCCGGGGCACATGGCTGTTTATGCGTGGACAGAAATGGACGACTCATGCCTGGCGCTCATGCAATTGGAACCAGCAACTCAGTCTGCAGCTGATCTTCGGGCGTCGTGCAAGGGTCATTGAGATATTTTTCGATACAGAACTCCGGGCGCAGCTGCACATTCTTTTCGGATAAAGTTTTGAAGATGCGATCGAAGGCCATCCATATCTGCGAATAGGGACCAGTCAGAAGAAAGCAGGCGTACTTTCCGCTCTTGATTGTCTTATGCAGCAGCCCGGACGGTGCCTTGTCGGGTTCATGGGCTAACGCCACGCCCGCTTGATAGATCATCGCGTCTTCTCCCGGTTTCGTTTTATCGATTCCACTTACTCCAAGATACTCGCGAATATTTTGTGGCTCTATTCCCTGAATCAAGGGCGCAAGCTCATTCCAGAGCGGAGGCGCCACTTCAGAAAATGGGCCGCGCTTTTCGAGGAATAAGTATTGCGTCAGGGGGCGGTGTACAGTTTCGAATTCGGGTGTCAGATTCATGTTGATCTCCTTGAGAAGCCTTGGTTGACTTAAACCGTAGATCAGCGCGCTTTGCGAATCTTTTCCCAGCTTGCGAAAACCACCTGGCGTTAAGTTGAGCATCTTGCGTACCGTCTTATTGAATGCCGACGACGTGTCATAACCAATGCTCAGGGCGATCTCGGTGACAGTTACGTCTGGTTCCTCCTGCAACATACGGAGTGCCGTTGCAAGCCGAATTCTGCGGATGAATTCGAAGGGGGTTTCTCCAACGTAGGCCTCGAAGAGTCGCAGAAAGTGGTAGGACGATGATCGTGCCTCCCGCGCGATGGTCTCCAGAGTTAACTGCTCCGTCAAATGCAGGCGAATGTATCTCTGAGCACGGCCTACCTGTGACCGATGAAACTCGCTTTGGTGGGCTCTTTTTCCTGCCATCGACGATCTCCGGGCCTAAGCTTATCGATTGATACCTGCGTCCAGCTATTCCCTAATTGCGAAAGTCAACCATCGAGGCGCATCGCGACTTTGTGCTTTTGGGGTGACACGGTTCGGTTATGTACATCCCAGGTCTCCAAAACCGGGAGACTTGGGGCACCCAGTTTGGTGGTGGTGTTGGCGAAAAACAAAGGCAAGAGCAAAGACAGAAGCGGGTGACACGTTCTCTGATTCGGAGTAAGCTGAGTTTTCACAATCGCTTGAACGCCTCGTGGCCCGCAATTCCCCAGGGAGGAACCGTGGAGGCACTTTCTGAAAGCGTGACCGTGTCTGAGGTCTCCGTGACATCTGAGGACGTGGTGCGCCGCGAAACCATTGTGTGGCAGCGTGGGCTGCTGCCGTTCATGACGCGCTTTATCGTGATGATGACGGTGGTGTTCTTCGTGTTCAGCGGCATCCATGTGTACGAAGTGACCCGGTACATCGAGGAAGTCCAGGGACAGAGCATTCGAGCCGTGGTGCAGGCGGAGATCAGCCGCCCGCTGACCACGCCGGTGACGGCAACCGACCTGAACAATAATGCGCTGCTGCTTCTGGAGGCTGACACGCTGGACAAGCGCTACCATCAGGCCGGCGGCATGTTGATGTCCCGTATCTGGAGCCGCCAGCTGACCTTTATTACAGGCATGGTGCTGGCTTTTGTCGGCGCGGTATTCATCCTGGGCAAGCTGAGTGAGAATTCGTCGCAGATCAGCGGCGAAGCGGCACAGATGAAGCTGGCCATTACGAGCGCGTCGCCCGGGCTGATTCTGACCTTCTTTGGCACGTCGCTGATTCTTGCATCGCTGTTTGTTGCGTCAAACCTGGATGTTGCCGATGGCGCCGCGTATGTGAATCGCATGCAGCCGGCACGGCAGCCGCAAGCGGCTCCGGCTGCGGCAGCGCCCGATGCTTCTGCGCCCACCCTTGAAGAATTGCAGCGAATGCAGGCAGAGCGGAAGAATAAGCAAGCCAAATAAGCGCGAGGGAAAGGCGATGCAGAGACGGATGCTGGCGGCGGCAGTCTTTGTGGCTCTTGCGGCAGGGGTGGCTCGGGCCCAGACGCTGACCGCCGTTGAGGCGAATTGGAATGCGACCTTTGCGGCGCTGAGGAGCGGGGATGCGGCAGCGGCCAGGGCGGCCTTTGGGCGCTTCAATCTGGCGTTGCGGTCGTATTCGAGCGCGAATCCGATTGATTGGCGAACGGAATACCTGGCCGGCTCGCTGGATTGCCAGTTCGCGGATACGAGGAGCCTGGGCGCGCATGTATTGAGCGATATTCTGCAGAACAACCGGGCGCTCAACGAGCAGGGCAACACAGAGCTATCGCGCGTGCTGCAAACATGCCAGGCGTCAGAGCAGAGTTTGTCCGCCGCGGATGTTACGCCTGCAATTCCGGCGAATCTGCTGGATGCCTCGGCACACTTTATCCAGCCGGGGGTGCACGGGGCCACCAAGTCCGGCGACAGTTTCACTCCGCCGACGGAGTTCCACTCGCCGGTGGCAACGCTGAGTGCTGCGGAACTCGCGGCGCGGCTGGTCCCGGTGAGCAACCCGCAGTTAGCTCTGGATCATGCGCTTGCGCTGATAGGTCAGCCCTCTTCGGGTGTTGTACGGGGCGGCTTTGCGGTGGCAGAGCTTCACGGGAGCCGCAGCGATGCCGAAGGGGTTGCGGACTGCCTGGCCCGATACGCCGTACCCATGAAGGCCGAGTTTCAGATTGAGCCCGCGCAGTACATGTTGACGGTTTACGTGGTTCCGGAGCGGGCGGACGTGTACGAGATGGCGCGACGTTTGCATGGCCTTGTGCTGCCCGCCGGGGTCATTGCATATTCCGTACCGGAGGACATGAGCCTTACGTCGCAGGGAGGGGACTTCGACTGCGGGTCGATGGCGCATGAGATGGTGCATCTGCTCATCAAAGGCCGATTTCCGGGTGCTCCGGCGTGGCTGGAAGAGGGACTTGCCTCTGAAGTTGCCGTGGCAGAGCCCACGCCGGAGAAATTTTTGTTTGGCTGGAGTTGGCGCGATAAGGTGCTGTACCCGGAAACGCAAGGACGCCCCACTCTCCGTGAGCTGCTGGATATGTCGTGGGCAGATTTCTCTGCGAATGCGGCCTATAGCACGGCGTATATTCAAGCGACGGCGGCGGTGTTCGTACGCTACCTGAATGCGCGGGGCCAGCTTGCGCAGGTCTACTTTACGGTGCGCGATCAGCACTTGACGGCGGATCTTTCCGGGTACCGGTCATATCAGGAGATCCTGGAAGAGGTGTTTCATGAGCCCCTTGGCGGGATTCAGACGGATTTCAATACATGGTTTGCGGAGCAGTACAAGGGGCATTCCCATTCCGGTGAGGATATTCGTGTGACTGGTATTCCCGCGACCTCTCTGCCTGTCTGTAAAACCCCTCAGGATTTCGCGGATCTGGAGGCTCACGAAGCGCATCCTCAGTCGCAGTCGGGTGCGAGGTGCAGGCGGCCGCCGGCTCCGGCGAATTACGCGAAGCCTGCTCCTAACCAGGCTCCGAATTCAGCTCCGTTTGAGGCTCCCAACTCGTCTGGGCGTCCAGCTTCAAATGCGAATCCGGCTCCCAACGCGAATCCGGCTCCGCAATGATTCGTGATTGAGCCGGGTGCTTCTTGTCGATGGATTCATCGATACAGTGGATCGGCTTAGCTTTTATGGGAACAGAGGTTATTGCGGGCCGGAGGTGTGGGGGCTTTTGCCTAGCAGCTCGATTTGGCCTGTGGTTACGTGGGCGTGCAGTCGGTACTCGCCGTCTGCACTTTGTTTGTGGACGGAGTTGAAGAATCCGCCTTTGTCCTGGCCGTAGACCTGTGCGTTGACCTGGCCGATGCTGACGGAGACATCTACATCCTTGTAGTTCCACTTGTGGGGCGAATTGATGGTGATCTGCCCGGCGTAGATTTCGATGTCTTTGTCTCCCACGACTTCATTTACGGTTACCTGTCCGGCTGGCATCTGGGCTCGCAGATTGATCTTGCGGGGCACCTCGATATGGATCTGAATGCTGTTGTGGTTGAGATGCTCGCCGTCGATGGTGAGGGTGGATTGGGTGGGTGTTCCGGACAAATGAAGACGGGTGTGGGTTATGCTGTCGGCGTTATCGGACTTGCATGTGATGCGGATGCTTTCCTGATCTGTGCCGACGATCTCGATGCCTGCGGGGCGGGAGTCGATGGTGAGCAAGGCGCCTGTCTGGAGCGGGCCGTTGAGTGCCTGGCCGCACTGGACTGCGTTCGGAGAGGCGGGGCTCTGAGAAGCAGGCGACTGAGAGAAGGCGGCCCAGTTACAGGCGAATATGGCGGCGCCGGCGGCGAGGCGAAGGGTCTTCATATCTCTGGTTACGTTTTGGCGGGAGGGAATGTTCCCGAAGAGAGGAGGCTTGCTCAGTAATATGGACGGATGGCGATGGGAGATAGAGATCAGAGTGCAGGGGTCAGAGATCAGAAACGTATGAGTGGAGTGGAAGCGGGTAGCACGGCCAGGGAGCGCGGGATGGATAGGCGATCAGTTTATGTGCTGGCTGCAGGGCTGCTTCTGCTGCTGGTGGGAGTGGTGTGCGGGCTGGCGGGGTTGCGTGAGGCTGGGGTTGTTGTGCGGTGGGTGGGTGTGGCTGCGTTGGTGGTGTTTGCGGTGCGGCGGCCTTCACTGATGGTATGGACGTTTGTGGCTATGGTGGCGGGGGTGGAGCTGGGCGTGGATGCACCTGCGGTTGCGGCGCAGGTGCGGCTGCCGGGGGATCTGTTTCTAAGACTGGTGAAGATGATTGTGGCTCCGCTGCTGTTTGCCACGATGACTACGGGGATTGCGGGGCATAGTGATTTGAAGCAGGTGGGGCGCGTGGCGGTGAAGGCGCTGATCTACTTTGAGGTGGTGACTACGCTGGGGCTGCTGATTGGCGCTGTGGCTATGAATCTGAGTGGTGCCGGGTGGGGGCTGGCGTTGCCTGTGGATGTGGGGTCGGCGGTGCCGAGTGGCGCCGCTGCGATGGGTTGGCAGGAGTTTGTGCTGCATATCTTTCCGGAGAATATTGCGCAGGCTGTGGCGCAGGATCAGATTTTGCAGGTGGCGGTGTTTGCGTTGCTGTTTGGGATTGCGCTGGCGCTGGTCAAGGAGGAAAAGCGCGCGCCGCTAATGCGGGTTCTGGAAGGGCTGGCGGAGGTGATGTTCAAGCTGACGAAGATGATTATGTACCTGGCTCCGCTGGCGGCGGGCGCGGCGATTGCGTACACGGTGGGGAAGATGGGTGTGGGCACGCTGGTTCCGCTGGCGAAGCTGGTGGGCACGTTTTATGCGGGGCTGGCGGTGTTTGTGGTGCTGGTGGTGGGCGGGTCGATGATGGCGTTTCGAATTCCCGTGCGGCGGTTTCTGGCGGCGGCGGGCGAGCCGGCGGCGATTGGGTTTGCGACGACAACGAGCGAGGCGGCGCTGCCGCTCGCAATGGAGCGGATGGAGGAGTTCGGGGTTCCGCGATGGATTGTTTCGTTTGTGATTCCCACGGGGTACAGCTTTAATTTGACGGGGTCATCGCTTTATTTGTCGATGGCGGCGGTGTTTGTGGCGCAGGCTGCTGGGATTCATCTGTCTGTGGGGCGGCAGGTGGAGATGCTGCTGGTGCTGATGGTGGCCAGCAAGGGAGTGGCTGGGGTTCCGCGAGCGGTGCTGGTGGTGCTGCTGGCTACTGCGGCTAGTATCGGGCTGCCTACCGGGCCGATTCTGCTGATATTGGGTGTGGATACGGTGATCGATATGGGGCGGACGATGCTGAATGTTCTGGGGAATTGTTTGGCTAGTGTGGCGGTGGCTAAGAGTGAGGGGGAGTTGGTTAGCTTCTAGCCTCTAGCCCCTAGCTTGATTGCGCCGACTGTTAGTTGGCGCGGGCAAAGTCTTCCATCTCGAAGAGTGGGCGGATTTCTATGTCGGAGGTTTCTGGCATGGGATTGGGGGCGCGTTTGGCCCACTCGATTGCTTCATCCAGAGACTTGCACTCCCAGAGCCAGAAGCCGGATACCAGCTCATTGGTGTTTGCGAATGGGCCTTTGGTTACGGTTCTGTCTGTGCCTGAGAAGGTGACGCGGGCGGCTTTGGATGTTGGGTGCAGTCCGCCGAGTAGATTGAAATCCTTGAGTACGCCGGCTTCGATGAGCTCCTGATTGAATTTGCCCATTGCGGCCAGAAGTTCAGGGCTCGGCATTGCGCCTGTCTCTGAGGTTTTGCTGGCTTTTACGAAGACCATGAATCGCATGGATGATTGCTCCTTAGTGTGCGCTTTCAAGGTACTCTAAGACACGTTGCTGCGCAATCGGAGGAATGACGTCGTGACCAAGCATTCTTTTGACGCTTTGGTGTTGAAGAGCGAGAAGCCTGGCGGGTGGACTTATGTTATCTGGCCTTCTTCTGTGGAGGTGTTTGGAACTCGCGGGCTGGTGAAGGTTATGGGCAGCGTGGATGGTGTTGCCTTCGAGAGTTCCTTTATGGCGCTGGGAGATGGGCGGCACAAGCTGCCGATCAAGCTGGAGTTGCTTGATTCGCTGCATAAGGGCGTGGGGGATAGCGTGCATGTGGTTGTGGAGAGGCGCGCTAAGTAGTTGCGAGTGATTCACTGGCAATTCCCTCTCGACACGAAATGCCCTGCATGTTGTCGCAGACGTAAGATGGCTGTGCGGACAAAATCCCTAGATGAACCTTGATGATTCTAGCGTCGCAGCGAAGGTCGAGACAAAAGCAGCGCGCCCGACCGTCCAAGCTTTATTTTCCGATTACGAACCGCCATTCGATGCAGTTCCTATTGTGCAGAGAATGCTTCGTTCTGTTCCCCAAAAGTACCTGGTCGGGCTACGAGAGGTGGTGCTAACGAATGCGAGTGGCCTCCCTCGAAGGCTGCGCAGGAGTGTCACTAAATCGCGGGGGCGTAAGGTTAGGTTCGATAAGACAGCGGGTCTATATCACCCCGCTTTTAATGGACGAGCTGCCTGGATTGAGATTTTCTTAGACAACACATTGCGAGGGTGGGAAAGGGGATGGTGGCTGCGAATTCCGCTTATCCGCGAGAGTAAGCTTGCCGATGTACTATTCCACGAGATCGGCCACCACATACATTTCACTTGCCGTCCGGAGCATCGCGAGAAGGAAGATGTCGCCGACGTTTGGCTGGTCCGCCTTCGAGACAATTACAATCGGCAACGCTTTCGCCGGTTCTCAGGATTCATTCGGTTCATTCGAGCTTTGCTGGGTCCATTCATTGATCACCAGCGAGAGAAGCTGATGTTGCGGATGCTTCACGAAGGATCGATTTCGCGCGCGGAATATGAAGAGGAAATGGGCAAGAGCAAATCCGGAAAGGTGTCGGTTCGACGGTAGCGAGCGTATGACCGGCTAATCGGAAATTACCCTTTTCGAATCGTTTACACACCGAACTGGCGCAGATGATGGTCGAGATGTTTGTACATTAAGATGGCCCACTCTTCTGGCGTCATCTTTCCGAAGAAGCTGTGGGGATTTTTTGTGCAGCATGATGGGCCGCCTGTTGTAAATTTGTCGATCAGTTCTGATAGCCGATCCCGTTCCTTGCTGAAATCCGGCTCGTCGGTGACGATGAGGCTTTTGATTGTGGGCGAGTGCTTCCGCATCAGGTCGTCGTTGCGCATTACCAGCGGTTTTACCAGCAGGCCCATTACGCGTGCGGGGAGTGGGCCTTTTTCCGGCACCGTTTCTCCTACTGCCCACTGCATGCTCCTGGCGCAATGGGAGAGCATCTGCGCTACCGTCATCTGACCCCAGAGTCTTTCGCTTTGTGGGTTCAGTTTTCCCAGGCGGGTCTTTACCTGGTTCGCTACCGTGGTATCGAAGAGGTTGTTCATGAGTGCCGGCCTCCTTTGAATCAATATACGGAGTGGAGGAATGTGCGAGAGTTAAAAATCCGGATGGGTTAAAGAGTATTGCTATCCCACCCATGCGCAAAAGGCGCGCATGGATGGGGCACCCATTGTTGTGGGTGTTGAGGCGAAAAGCAACTGCAACAACAACGACAAAAGCAGGTCCTTCTCTCCTTCTCCACCCCAGCGACGAAGACCTGTCGCCGGGGACCCCGGCCTGAAAAACGGCTATGGTCAGGATGCTGGGCTGCTTTTGATTTATTGGCTGCGCTTGATGTAGCGGCGGTCTTGGATTGCATATTCGCCGCTGGCTACTCTTGCTATGGCTTCGGTGTAGGCGATGTGCTCTTCTTTGAGGATTTTTGCGGAGAGGGTTTCTGCTGTGTCTGTGTCTTCGACGGGGATGGCGCGCTGGAGGATGATTATGCCGTGGTCTAAATGCTCGTCGACGAAGTGGACTGTGCAGCCGGCGATTTTTACTCCGTAGTCGAAGGCCTGGGTCTGGGCATCGAGGCCGGGGAAGGCCGGCAGCAGCGATGGGTGGATGTTGAGGATCTGGTTGGGGAGTGCGGAGACGAACTCCGGGCTGAGCAGGCGGAGGTAGCCGGCCAGGATGACTAAATCTACTTTGTGATTGCGGAGGGTGGCGAGGACGTCCGCGTCGTGCTCGGCGCGCTTGCGGCCTTTGGAGATGTGGAGGGCTGTGGGCAGGCCTCGTTGTTGGGCGGAGATCAGACCGCCGGCTTCGGGGACGTTGGAGATGACTACGGCGATTTCTACGTTTGGTAGGTGGCCGTCTGCGATGGAGTGCGCGATGGCGAGGAAGTTGGAGCCTCGGCCGGAGAGGAGGATGCCTAGTCTTAATGGTTTGTTCTGTTTCGATGGTTCCAAAGCATTCCTCGGGATTTAAAGCATCCATCCCCGGTCCCCAAATGCGAGGGACCGGGGGCACCCACTTCTAGACGTAGTGGACTTTGCGGTCGCCTTTTACTATGCGGCCTATTACGTGGAATTTTTCTTCGGCGCGGTCTAGCAGGTTCTTGGCGCGGGTGAATTTGGCTGCCGGGATGACGGCGATCAGGCCTACGCCCATGTTGAAGGTGCGCATCATCTCTTCATCGGAGACGGAGCCTAGCTGGCGGAGGTGCTCGAAGATGGGGAGCACGGGCCAGGAGCCCATTTCGATTTGCGCTGCGACGGTTTTGGGCAGGATGCGCGGGAGATTTTCGGTGATTCCGCCGCCGGTGATGTGCGCCATGCCGTTGGTGAGGCCGGCGGCGACGAGCTTCTGGATGACGTGGAGATAGCTGCGGTGGGTCTTCATGAGGGCCGCACCGGCTTTCTCCTTGATGGCGGTGACGTACTGCGTGGGCTTGTAGCCGGCGACCTCAAAGAGCAGCTTGCGGGCGAGCGAGTAGCCGTTGGTGTGGAGGCCGGTGGAAGGCAGGCCGATGAGCACGTCGCCGGGCTTGATGGTTTCGCCGGTGACGAGCTTGTCGCGGTCGACGGCGCCGACGATGAAGCCGGCGAGATCGTACTCGCCATCGGAGTAGAAGCCGGGCATCTGCGCGGTTTCGCCGCCGATGAGGGCGCAGCCGTTGGCTTTGCAGGCTTCGGCGAGGCCGGTGACTACGGCTTCAGTGACTTCGGGGTCGAGGGTGCCGGTGGCGAGGTAATCGAGGAAGAAGAGCGGCGTGGCGCCCTGGACTGCGATGTCATTGACGCAGTGGTTGACGAGATCCTGGCCGACGGTGTGGTGGCTGCCGAGCTCGAAGGCGATCTTCAACTTAGTGCCGACGCCATCTGCGGAGCTGACCAGGATGGGGCTTTTGAACTTCTGCAGGTCGAGGCGGAAGAGTGCGCCGAAGCCGCCGATGCCGCCGAGGACATTGCGGTTGAAGGTCTTTTGCGCGAGATACTTGATGCGGTCCTTGGCGCGGTCGCCGGCGGAGATGTCGACTCCGGAGTCGGCGTAGGTGACGGATTTGGGGCGGGATTCAGGCACGGTGTGAGGGCTTTCTGCGGGTGGGATGGAGGGCCGGACTCGTCAGGCCGGAAAGAGCTATTTTAGCAGGGCGGAAGGCTGAAAGCCGTGAGCTATGGCAGCCGGTTTTGTTCTTCTCGGGTGATGGAAGAAGAGGATGCTTTTCTCTTTTGGAATGCAAAGTAAATCCAGCAGCCCAACAGAGATCCGAAGACGCCTGAAAGGAAATGCAGAAGCTCATGGGAATACATAAATTGCCACCTCAGTTGGTTCCAAATGTGCCACAGATTATGAGCGATAAGAAAATTGATCAGCCAGGCAGGAGCCGGTCCGGTCCAGGCTTCGTCTGCTATGGCGAGCGCGCCAAGCAGCACGAGCCCAACGAGCAATCCATCCGGAAAAAACCTTACCTTCATGTTATGCCTGAATAGACTGTATGCCCATCATCGCGCAGGCACCAGCGGATTGGTCCAGTTGATGACGGTGGGGTCGAGGCCGGTGGGGGACCAGGCTTTGACTACGGCCTGGCCGATTTTGGCGAGGGTGATTTTGCCTTCGTTGTCGCCGGTCCAGCGCTGGTCTTGATTGTCGAAGGTGTAGGCGGCGATGACGATGGGGCCGGACTTTGAGGCGATGATGGCGACATCGGCGCGAACCTGATTGAGCGCGCCGGTCTTGTTGCCGATGGCGGTGCCTTGCTCGCTGGTGTCGAGGGATTCGATGTAGCGCGGGAGGCCGTCGCGATCCTGCTGAACGCGGAGCATGCCGAGGATGGTTCCGCAGATGGGGCCGTCGCTGGGCTGGGGCGCGGAGTTGTCGAGAGGCAGATTGCAGGTGACCAGGCGGGTCATGATTTCTGCCATTTCACGCGGGGTGGTTTTGCCCAGGCCGAATTTGGGCTGGTCGGCGGGCATGGGGCCGCTTGCGGGCTTGTAGACCTTTTTGTAGAGCCAGGTCTGGTGGAGGCCGGCGGACTGGATGGTCTGGTTGATGTGGTCGAGGCCAAGGCGGTCGATGGCCATGTTGGTGGCCGTGTTGTCGCTGAGGGTGACCATGAGGTGGAGCACGTCGCGGAGGGTGAGCGGGAGCGGGGTGTCGAGCTGGCCGATGATGCCGGAGCCGGGGACCTGATTTTCGTGGGTGAGGACGAGTTTTTCGTCGAAGGAGGCTTTGCCTGCGCGGATTTGCTCGGCGGCGTCGAGGAGGATGGCTAGCTTGATGGTGGAGGCGGTCTGGACGGGGAGGTCGGGCGAGATGGATGCGGTCTGGTGGGTGCGGAGGTTTTCGGCGTAGAGGGCTACTTTGCCGTGGTGGGCGGAGGCTATGGATTGGAGAGTGGCGTCGAGGGTTTTGTCATCCTGGGCGGATGCGGGGAGCGCGATGAGCAGAGCGGCTGCGAGGACGAGAGCGCGGGACATGCAAGAAGGTTACAGGCTGCAGGTGGCAGCGGACAGAAAAAGCAAAGGCAAGAACAACCGCAGATCCTTCGACGCAAAGGCCGCGCCCTGTGGCGCGGCCTTTTTGCTCAGGATGACACCGCTTTTATGCTTTGCTTCCTTCTGCCTGTTCTTTGGTAAAGGTGAGTGAGGCGGAGTTGATGCAGTAGCGCAGGCCGGTGGGTTTTGGGCCGTCGGGGAAGACATGGCCCAGGTGGCCGCCGCATTTGGCGCAGGTGACTTCAACCCTTCGCATACCGTAGGTGTTGTCTTCGTGCTCGTTGATGGCCTTCGAATCAGCGGGGATCATGAAGGCGGGCCAGCCGCAGCCGGAGTCGTACTTTGCGCCGGAGGTGAAGAGCAGGGCTCCGCAGCCTGCGCAGTGGTAGGCGCCGGATTCAAAGTTGTATTCGAGTGGGCCGGTGTAGGCGCGTTCGGTGCCTTTTTCACGCAGCACATGGTACTGGAGCGGGTCCAGCTGGGCGCGCCATTCGGCTTCGGTTTTGATTACTTTTTCTGTGGTGTCGGACATATGTTCTCCGTGAATCTGTCTGACAGATTAGATGGACTGGGTGCGGGAAAGATACATGTCGGGTATTGGCCGCTGTGGGAGGGAAAGTCATCCCTCAGGGGCTAAAGCCCGGAGGCATTTTTGCCTGCTATTGGCACGACTGAAGTCGTGCCCTTTCAAAGCAATCCATCGCATCTTTTTCAGGAAGCTGTTAAGTCGTGCCCTTTCAAACCAATGCCGGGAAGATACGAGGACTCCTACGGCGATAGCTTGCCGTTGAAGGTGGTGCAGGCGGAGGGTTTGCCGGTGTCGTAGCCGGTGCGGAACCATTTTTCGCGGTCGGCGCTGGAGCCGTGGGTCCAGCTTTCCGGGCTGACGGCGCGGCCGGACATCTTCTGGATATGGTCGTCTCCTACGGCGGCGGCGGATTTGAGGGCCTGGCTGATGTCGTCGGCATTGATCTTGCTGCGGCCGGTGGTGTCGTGGCCCCAGACTCCGGCGAAGCAGTCGGCCTGCAGCTCAAGATCGACGGAGAGCGGGTTTCCATCGCCGGAGCTTTGGGCGAGGCGCTGCTCGCGGGCCTCGATACCGAGAAGGTTCTGGATGTGGTGGCCGAGTTCGTGGGTGATGACGTAGGACTTGGCGAAGTCCGACGTGGAGCCGCCGAGATGGGTGAGCTCATCCCAGAAGCCAAGGTCGATGTAGATTTTCTGGTCGGCGGGGCAGTAGAAGGGGCCGGTGGCAGCTTGCGCTGCGCCGCAGCCGGAGCGGGTGCTGCCGCGGAAGAGGACGAGCGTGGCGTGCCGGTATTGGCGGTGGCTGTCGGCAAAGATCTGCGCCCAGGTGCTTTGCGCGTCGTCGAGCACGTAGCTGATGAGCTGGACATCACGCTGTTCGGAAGCGGTCTGGCGCGCGGGCGCGGCCTGGCGGGTGGGGGCGGACTGGTTGCCGCTACCGGCGAAGTAGTGCCCCCGGACAAAGGTGAAGAGCACGATGATGACGAAGATTCCGATGCCTACCGGGCCGCCGCGGAGCAGGCCGAAGAGGAGGAAGGGGTTCAGGCCTCCGCCGCCTCCGCCGCCAAATTCACCGCCGCCTGAGCTTCCGCGACGATCTTCAATGTCCCGGCTTTCGCCGCCGTCTTGCCATTCCATGTCTGCGATCCTCTATGGGTTGAGATGCAGGGACGCGTGGGAGAAAGCTTACACCTCGGCGATGAATTCGATTTCTACGAGGATGTCACCGGGCAGGCGCGCGGCCTGAATGGTGGTGCGTGCCGGGGGAGGCGTGCCGGCCGGGGCCAGGTATTTGGCGTAGATCGCGTTCATGGCGGCGAAGTTGGTGATGTCAGAGAGGTAGACGTTGGCCTTGACGACTTTCTCGAAGGTGGTTCCGGCGGCTTCCAGGATGGCTTTGAGGTTTTCGAGGGTGCGGGTGGTCTGCTCCTCGATGCCGCCGGGAACGATTTTGCCGGTGGCGGGGTCGAGTGGGCCCTGGCCCGCGGTGAAGAGCAGCTTGCCGGTGACGACTACGCCCTGGGAATACGGGCCGATGGCGGCGGGGGCGTTGGGGGTGGAGATGATGGTTTTGCTCATGGGGACATTGTATTCGGGACCGAGGGAGCAAGGGATCATGGGAACGATAAAGGCGGATGGTTCAGCGCCAGATGGCCAGGATGCCGGTGGCGACGACGATGCCGATGAGCCAGTAGCCTGCGACGATGGCGAAATAGCCGAAGGGGCGGCCCTCATAAATGCGTTGCGGGTAAAGAACGCCGGCAATGAGGCCCAGCCAGGCGATGAAGCCGAGTAGCGCGCCGTGCGGGAAGTTGTTTGCGCCGGACCAGAGGATGATGTGGTCGAGGACGAGGGCCAGCAGAACGTCTCCGATGAAGGAAGAGATCATGCCGTGGACGACGCCTTTGGGTTTCTCGCCCATGGGACGGCCGATCATGGCAGACCAGGGTTTGGCGAAGAGCAGAGGCGAGAACCAGATGGCGCCGAGGATCCAGAGGAAGAGGGCCATCATGAAGACGCCGGGAAAGTTGATCGCGTGGTGGACGTGTTGCATTTGGCAGAGGCCTCCTGGAGAGGAGAATCGGGGAGTAGCTCACTTTCTACCACGAACGCGTTGATGTCAACGGAAATCGGCCTTACTTACGCTTGAGGGCTTCGAGCTCATCGAGCGAGCGGGGCCAGTCGGAGCCGAGAAGGCGGGAGAGCCCGCGGTCGGCGAGGAGCTTGCCGCCGGTCTGGCAGGTGGGGCAGTAGTTGGTTTCGTTGTCAGCGTACTGGATGCGCTGGATGGGCGAGCCGCAGCGCGGGCAGGGCTGGTTGAATTTGCCGTGTGCGGCCATCTCCGGGCGGAAGGCTGTGACTTTTTCCGGGAAGTTTTTGCCGGCTTCGGCGTTGAAGCGGTTGATCCATTCGGTCAAGGTGGATTGGGTTGCGGTGAAGAGGCGCTGCCATTGCTCATCGGTCATCTTGTGCGTTTGCAGAATGGGCGAGAGCTGGGCGGCGTGGAGGATTTCGTCGGAGTAGGCGTTGCCGATGCCGGAGACGATGCGCGGATCGGTGAGGGCGCGCTTGAGGGTGCGGTTTTCGCGGGTGAGCGCGTTGCGGAAGCCTTCGAGATTGGTGGAGAAGACTTCCACGCCGCCGGGGTCCATGTCTTCGAGTGCTTCGGCGCCGCTGACGACGTAGAGCGAGGCGCGGCGCTTGGAGCCTGCTTCTGTGAGGATGAGTGTGCCGTTGGGGAAGTCGAAGGCGATGAGACCGACTTTGCCGGGGAGTTTGGCTTGGGGAGGCTTCCAGTGCAGGCGGCCGGCAATCATGAGATGGAGGACGAGCCAGAGGTCACCTTCAACACCGATGGCGATGCGCTTGCCGATGCGCCGGAGTGCGGTGACGGTGCGGCCTTCTGCGGATTCAAGCGGCGGCGTGACGGTGCGGAGTAAGAAGATGGAGCCGAGGCGGATGTGTTCGAGGCGCTGGCCGAGGATGCGGGCTTCGAGCGCGGTGATGTAGGCGGAGATGTCGGGGAGTTCGGGCATTGGACTAGGCTCTTTGAGTATGTGTGCGGAGTATTAACATATGCCAAAGACTCTTGAATATGCGCCACAGTAGTAATCCGACAAACCAGACCCATCCGCAAAATGCCAGCAGAGCGGGAAGCCTGCAAAATTCCTGAATCGGCGTAATCCAGACGATTCCTGCGGCAATTGCGCTTGTAATGGTGATGAACCATTCAGGCTGTGCGATAAACCGGGCGGAAGACTTGAGTGGAAAGCTTCCGATAAGAAACCACTGCAAGGCAATGAGCAAAATAAAGAGCGCATCGACCTTGCGCTGTGCTGAGAGATCGTCTGGTGTAGCGGCCCAACCCCGCTTCAAACCAAGGATTCCCGCAACAGTCCAGCGCGATGGACACCGTATGCTCCATTCCGCCGGAATGAAGGCGGGAAGATTTGCAAAGACAACAACCGCTTGTTTGCGATTGAATTCATTGGCAAAGCCGCATGGGTCGAGCATGACGGTTCCCGTTTCCTGACTGCTGAATACGAGCTTTGGCTTATACGGCTGATGCTCGCTTCTTGTGGCGAAGTCCGAGATTTCCCGCGAAATAATAATAGGGATCGCAATTGCGAGATGGATTGCGGCGAAGATGAGTCCGCGGCGGATGTGCATGACTGCAAGAGTAATCGGGCCTGGCGCGATTTTACATGGAAATATAATGCTTACGAGATACGCGGAACTGCGTGCAGGCTTCGCTCATTTCTTAGAGAAGAGTGTGAATGATTGGCTTGAGAAAGATTTCCTGCGGGGTTTTGTGTGTCTTGGCGTTGATGATGGCGAGCGGCGTTGGTACTGCGCAGCAGACGAAGGCTTGTTCCGCGACGGATGCGGATAAGCCGGCGGTTGCTGAGGTTCTTCGCACGATGTATGCCTTTGCGATGAAGAACGATGTGGCGGGTTTTGATGCTTTGATTGCGCCGGGGTTTTATATGTACGACAACGGTGCGCGGTTTGAGGGCGACGAGATCATGACCAAGGTGATGCCGGAACAATATAAGAAAGGGTTCAAATATGTATGGACTGTGCAGGAGCCGGTGGTTGAGGTGGACTGCAATACGGCGTGGATTACGTATGTGAATAAAGGCTCGGTGACCATGCCGGATGGTAAGAAGCAGGATATGAATTGGCTGGAGTCTGCTGTGCTGGAAAAGCGTGGCGGGCGCTGGCTGCTGAGGTTCTTTCACTCGACGCGCGTTGCGCAGTAAACAGCGTTACGTGTCCTATTACAATTTCCACCAATAACCCAGATGGCAATGTTTGTTCATTTAACGATCGAGTTGCGCATTCCACGGATTCTCCGAAATGGAATTTCGCGTTTGCGTAAAGCGGTCGGCACTGTCCCGATGGGCGTTTATGCCGTTCCAGTGACACGCAATTTTTATGCTTCTCACCAGTGGCTGCGAGAGCTGAAGCGGGGAATGCAGGGGCCAATTGCAGGAGTCTACTTTCGAATTCCTGACGAACAGCAGGTCTGGATAGGGCATTATGGAAAGCCGCATCGTCTTGTTACTGCGGCTGACGCATTAGCCGAGTTTACGAATGCAGACGATCAGATGGGTTGGGAAGTCATAGTGCCGCGCCGCATTGAGGCAAACGAAATTCATAAAACCCGAGCGCTGCCTCAAGTAATCGGCTGGAGGTTTTTCCCGACTGCAAAGGGTAAACCGCCGTTCTGCACCTGCAAATTCTGTACTCGTGGCGAGTATGGCAGCGCGAAGATGCGAAAGCGGCTTGGATCGCCGGATGATGATTAGCAGCAATTCTCAATGACGCGGCGCAGTGACAGCGGGTCGGGTAGGGCGGTCCTGTATAGTTGGCAACAAAAGTCTCCTCCGCGTTTTGCCAATCCATCTCAATGCAGGTGCTGCTTTTATGAAGATGCGTTTTGTCTCTGTGCTAGCTGTGTCTCTGGTGTTTTCTGCGGGATTGTTTGGGCAGAGTCCGCCTACTGCTCCGGCTACGTCACGGGTCGCGATTCCGGCAAAGCCTGGCGATAAGTTTGATCTCGCGTGGGTTGGCAAGATTGTGCGCGCCTCTGATCCGCAGATTGCGCCGGATGGCAAGTCGCTGGCTGTGGTGGTGACGCGCAATGACTATGACGAAGACCTGAATCTTTCTGAGCTGGCGCTGGTGGATACGGCGACGGGGAAGACTCGCTATCTGACGCATGGGCGCAAGACGGCTTCCTTTCCGCGGTGGTCGCCGGATGGGAAGCGGCTGGCGTTTCTTGCGGCGGATGGGGAGAAGCACAACCAGATTTTTGTGCTCGACATGGCGGGTGGCGATGCCGAGCAGGTGACGAAGAGCCCGACTTCGATTCAGCAGTTTGCGTGGAAGCCGGATGGAACGGCGTTTGCGTATGCGGCGATTGATGAGGCTCCGAAGCTGAAGGGCGCGGACAAATTCGATGATGCATTTGAGGTGGGGAACGGAAGTTTTCTCGATCGCGAGAAGGCGCTGCCGACGCATCTGTGGATGATTTCTGCGGAGGGCGGCGAGGCGAAGCGGCTGACGCAGGGTGCGTGGTCGCTGCCGGTTGCGTTTCCGCCGGGGCCTCCGGCTTCTCCCATTGCGTTTACGCCGGATGGAAGGAAGCTGATTTATGTGCGCCTCGAAAATACTTACTCGGGCGACAGGAAGTTTTCATCGCCGCAGGTGTTGGATATTGAAACGGGGAAGTCCGAGGCGATTACGACGCATACGGTGTGGGCGGCCTTTCCTGCGCTGTCACCGGATGGCACGCATGTGGCGTATCTCTATCTGCGCGATGGAGTGGAGCGGAATTACCAGGACATTTATCTCACGGATGGATTGAAGGGTGACGGCAGGAATATTACGCAGGCCATTGATCGCAATTTCTATCGCGCAGTGTGGATGCCGGACAGCAAGGCAGTTGTGACGGGTGCGAATGACGGGGCTTCGGCGAGCCTGTGGGTGCAGCCGGTGGATGGCAAGGCGACGAAGATCGACCTGGGAAATGTGACGCCGAATACGGGCTACTGGATGGATGTGAACGTGGGCGCGCAGGGGCAGATTGCGTTTGCTGGAACGGAGCCGCACAGGCCAACAGAGATTTATCTGGTGGACTCTCCGGGAGCGAAGCCGCGCAGAGTGACGACGTTCAATGCGGCTTTTGATGATGGATTGAAGCTTGGCAAGAGCGAGGTGGTGACGTGGCAGAGCCCCGACAAGGCTCCGAAGAACTGGACGGAGAACGGGATACTGACGTATCCCCCCGATTATGCGCCTGGAAAGAAGCTGCCGCTGGTGCTTTATATTCACGGCGGTCCTAATTCGTGCTCGAAGGATACATTTTCAACCTTTGCGCAGTTGATTACGGCGCAGGGATGGCTGGTTTTTGAGCCGAATTACCGGGGCAGCGACAACTACGGCAATGACTTTTATCGCGCCATTATTGATGACTCCGGCGACGGGCCGGGGCGAGATGTGCTGGCCGGCGTGGAGATGCTGAAGAAGCGCGGCATTGTGGACGAGGGCAACATTGCGGTGACGGGTTGGAGCTACGGCGGCTACATGACCACGTGGCTGATTGGCCATGCGCAGTTCTGGAAGGCTGCGATTGCAGGCGCGCCGGTGACGAATCTGCTGGATCAGTACAATCTTTCAGACGCGAATGTGGCGCGAGTGGGTGGAATTGGCGGCTCCCCGTATACGGGCGACTGGATGAAGCATTGGGTGGAGCAGAGCCCGATTACGTACTACGACAAGATGGTGACGCCGACGCTGGTGCTGCAGGATGTGGGCGATTATCGCGTGACGATTACGCAGGGGTATGAGCTGTTTCATTCGCTGAAGGATCGCGGGGTGAAGACGTACTTCTATGCGTATCCCATTGGCGGGCACAGTCCGGCGGACCCGGTGCGGATGCGGGATGTGTATCGGCGGTGGATCGAGTGGCTGGACGAGTATCTGCCGCATTCCTGATGCACCGGGGGATGGAGCAGGCGGCGATATACTGCTTCACAGCCGCATCATGAAGCGCCATGTTCTCATCTTCGGTCTCGTTGGCGGCCTGCTGATTGCCATCCTTCAGTACACGGAATATCGTTTCGTGGTCATTGAACATTCTGTTGAGCTGTACGGCGCGCTGGTCGCGGTGCTCTTTGCGGCCTTTGGGATATGGCTGGGCCTGCGTATCACGCGACGACGGGAGATCATTCGCGAAACGGTGGTCGTGAAGGAAGTGCTGGTCCCGGCGGAGGCTCCTGCAGCGGCGCCTTTTGCGCCTGACACGGCTAGGCAGCAGACGCTGGGAATTACGGCGCGCGAGCTTGAAATCCTCAACCTGATTGCCGGTGGCCTGAGTAATCGGGAGATCGCCGCGCAGCTTTTTGTTTCAGAGAATACGGTCAAGACGCACTGCGCACGGGTCTTCGACAAGCTTGGCGCAGCACGGCGCACGCAGGCTGTGCAGCGGGGCAAGGAACTGGGACTTTTACCCTGACAGCATCACCCGAAAGCACGATTTCCGCTTGATTTGGGCAAAATCATGCGAAAGGATGACGACATTGGGCGTTGTTTCGCGGCATGGTGGGTCCATATTCAGCTCGCACAGACTCACAAACAGGAGCCTTACATGACGAAAACAGTTCTTACCTTCGGCCTCATTGCCGGCCTCATCATCTCGCTGCTGATGGACAGCTCGCTGCTGCTCTCGAGCAAGATTGGCTCGGGCCACAGCATGATTCTCGGCTACACCATTATGGTGGCGTCGTTTCTGCTGGTCTACTTCGGTATTCGCAGTTACCGCGACAATCAGCTTGACGGGCGGATTGGGTTCGGGCGGGCCTTTGCTTGCGGGATTCTGATTACGCTGATTACATGCGTCTGCTATATGGCCACGTGGGAGATTCTTTACTTCAACTTCATTCCCCACTTCATGGATGGCTACTGGGCCGCGCAGATTCACAAGGTGCAGACGGCGGGGCTTGACCCGGCAACGACTGCCGCGAAGGTGGCTGCCATTCAACAACAGCAGCAGTCGTATCAGAATCCGCTGATCAACATGGCGTACACGTTTATTGAGCCGCTGCCTGTGGGGCTGCTGATCACGCTTATTTCTGCGGCGTTGCTGCGGCGCAAGACCCCCGTTGCGTCTTCAGGAGCTGTGGCGGTCAGCTGAGAATCGTGTTGTCGATGAGGCGCGTATTGCCGACGTAGGCGGCGACGGCGAAGAGTGTGCCGGGTGTGGCGAAGTCGACTGGCAGAAGCGTGGACCAGTCGACTAGCTCAATGTAGTCGATTAGGACTTTCGGTTCGCTTGCAAAGACTTCGTGTGCGGCGGAGCGAAGTACGGCAGTGTCGCGGACGCCGTTGGTGAAGAGAGCTTCTACGCGGCGGACGGCACGGCTCAGCGTCAGGGCTTGCTTACGTTCTTCGGCGCTGAGGTAAACGTTGCGGGAGCTTAGCGCCAGGCCGTCGGGGTCGCGGATGATGGGGCAGACCACGATTTCGACGCCGAGGCGGAGATCGGTGGTCATGCGGCGCAGGACTGCGACCTGCGCTGCATCCTTCTGGCCGAAGTAGGCGCGGTCGGGCTCGGCGGCAATGAAGAGCTTGCTCACGACTGTGGCGACACCACGGAAGTGGCCAGGGCGGGATGCTCCGTCGAGGCGGTTGCTGAGGCCTTCGACTTCGACGAATGTGGCGGAGCCTGCGGGATAGAGGTCGTCTACGGTTGGCGAATAAATGACGCTCGCGCCTTCGGCCTCGGCTAGTTTGCAGTCTGCGTCGAAGGTGCGTGGATAGCGGGAGAAGTCTTCATTCGGACCGAACTGCGTGGGGTTGACGAAGATGCTGACGCTTACGGCGTCGCATTCTTTGCGGGCGGCGCGTATGAGCGACGCGTGGCCTGCGTGGAGCGCGCCCATGGTGGGAACGAGGCCGATTGTTTTTCCAGTGGCGCGTTGTGTGCGCGACCAGCGGCGGAGTTCGGAGACGGTGGAGAGGATTTGCATTTAGCGAGTCAGCGGCCGTTTGGCGGCCAAGCAAGTTAGCAGGTCAGCGTTCGTGCTTTCCCACATCTCAGAATCGAGATGTGGGGCACCCATTCCTTTGTGGTCCATTTACAGGTCCGTGGATTGCGTGGCTACGAGATTTTTTGCTTTGGCAATGAACTCTGCCAGCGGCATCGAGCCCTGGTCGCCCTTGCCGCGGGTGCGAACGCTGACTGTGCCTGCTTCTGCCTCTTTGTCACCGAAGACCAGGATGTAAGGTGTCTTCACGTTGGCGAAGTCGCGGATTTTGGCGTTCATCTTTTCGTTGCGCAGATCGGTTTCCACGCGGAAGCCTGCGGCTTTCAGCTCAGCTTCCAGCCTGGCTGCGTAGGCGGCGTGGCGCTCTGCGATGGGCACCAGGCCGATCTGCACGGGCGCAAGCCAGAGCGGGAAGGCTCCGGCGTAGTGCTCGATGAGTACGCCGAAGAAGCGCTCCACTGAACCGAAGAGTGCGCGGTGAACCATGACGGGCTGGTGCCGCTCGCCATCTTCTCCCACGTATTCCAGCTCAAAGCGCGCGGGAAGGTTGAAGTCGAACTGCACCGTGGAAAGCTGCCAGAGACGACCGAGAGCATCGACGAGCTTGATGTCGATCTTGGGGCCGTAGAAGGCGGCTTCGCCGGGGATCAGCTTGTAATCGATGCCTTTTTCTTTGAGAACTTTTTCAAGCGAACCGATGGCGAGATTCCAGTTGTCGTCGCCGCCGAGATAGTGGGCGCGATCGTTGGGATCCCACGAGGAGAGCTCGATTTTGAATTCGTTGAAGCCGAAGGTCTTGAGCACCGCTTCTGCGAAATCGATGCAGGCGGCGATTTCGGATTCGATTTGCCCCGGAGTGCAGAAGATGTGCGCGTCGTCTTGCGTAAAGCCGCGTACACGCAGCAGCCCCTGCATGGTTCCGGAACGCTCGTAGCGATAGACGTTGCCGAATTCGGCATAACGCTGCGGCAGATCACGGTAGCTCTTGGGCGAGTCCTTATAGATGAGGATGTGGCCCGGGCAGTTCATGGGCTTGAGGCGGTATTCGGAATCGTCAAGCTCCATGGGCGTGAACATGTTTTTGGCGTAGACGCCGGTGTGGCCGCTGACTTCCCAGAGGCCCGCGCGCATGACGTGCGGTGTGTAGACGAGCGAGTAGCCGCGGCGCAGGCACTCCTCGCGCATCCAGTCTTCCATGACCTTGCGGACGATGGCGCCCTTGGGATGCCAGAAGATGAGACCGGGGCCGGCTAGTTCCTGAATGCTGAAGAGGTCGAGCTGCTTGCCGAGCAGGCGATGATCGCGGCGCGCGGCTTCTTCGAGCCGCGCGAAGTGCTCGTCGAGATCTTTCTTAGTAAAGAAGGCCGTGCCGTAGATGCGCTGAAGCTGCGGGTTCTTCTCGTCGCCGAGCCAGTATGCTCCGGCGAGATTGGTGACTTTCACAGCTTTCACGCGGCCCGTCGAGGGCACATGCGGCCCACGGCAGAAGTCAGTAAAGTGACCGTTGCGATAGAACGAAACTTCAGAGCCCGGCTCTGTGAATTTCGTCACGAAGTGCGTCTTCATGAAGTCGCCATCGCGCTCGAATTCCGCCAGGGCCTGCTCGCGCGGCTCATGAATGCGCTCGAATTTTTCGTCGCGCGCAATCACTTCCGCCATCTTCGCTTCAATCGCGGTGAGGTCTTCCGGCGTGAAGGGCTTCTCGCGATAGAAGTCGTAGAAGAAGCCTACGTCTGTGGCGGGGCCGTGGCCGAGCTTGGTCTCGGGGAAGAGCTCGAGCACAGCCGTGGCCATGACGTGCGCTGCCGAGTGGCGAACCACCTTGAGGGCTTCGGCATCTTTCTCCGTAATCAGCTCCAGCTTTGCGTCCTGCGTCAGCGGCGTGGAGAGATCGACGAGGCGCGGCGCAGAGGCGCTTTCGGTGGCATACATCGCGGCCTCTTGCGAGTCTTCTTTGTCGGCGACGGCGGTAGCTGTGGTTCCGGCAGGCGTGATGCGTGCGACGACAGAGGCTGCGGCCAGGCGCGGCGAGATGGAGTTGGCGATCTCAAAGGGCGTGACGCCGGAGGGGAGCTGTTTGACGGCTCCGTCGGGGAGTGTGATGGAGATTTGCGAGCTCATAGTATTGTTTGCAGTACGTCTCAGGATAAATGAACTGCGAGAAGCAGTGGATTGATGAGTTCCTCTGCACGAGGAATCTTCTTGTGGAAGAACGGATACCTGGGCTATTGTGGCGCCATCTATTCCTGTGCGGATTCAGGCGCCATTTCCCCTTGAAGAGCTATTTTCCGCTATTTAGAGTGGGTGAAATCTTTTCTCAAATTAAGCATGGTTATTTAAGGGAATCTCTTTGGAACAGCGGGAGGGAATATGACGTGTGAAATTCTTTCTTTCGTGTGGGCGGCTGATGGAACGGCCGAGATTGTCTGGACGAATTATCTTCGCGGCGCAATTGCGGCGGTTGCGTTTGTCCTGCTTTGCATCCTCGTTTACAACCACATCGTGAAAGGGCTCAAGCCGAATCCGGGGAATGTGGGAAACTTCGTGGCATTCAATGCGACGATTGCCATCGGCGGCGGGGCAGCGCTGGTGGTTGGACTGAGCGAACATTGGCCCGCCCTCCTTTTGGTGGCCGGAGCTTGCCTGGGAGGAGGATTTCTCTTTGGCATCCTGTTTGGCTATCCGCTTTCGCCACCCCCGAAAGCCGTTCCAGCGCCGCCAAATGGAACTGTGCCGCAACCGAGTGGAACTCAAGGCGGAGCGCCTGTAGATGTCAAGGTACAGCCCGGGGTCGACGTCCAGGCGCAACCTCCCGTAGAGGTTAAAGTACAGCCAGTCGATGCTCAGCAGCAGGTGCCTGCACCGCAACCTGGAGCAGGTCAAACCCGGGTGCCTCCTGCGGGAAATACGTCCCCTGCAGGCGGCCAGACTCAAGGATCGTCTGTTGTGGTGAGTGCAACCACCCCTTCAGGACAAACCTTGCTGAAGCAGGCGGCCGATGGTCTGAGCAAGGTGGTGGCCGGTGCAAGCCTTGTGAGCATTCAGCCGCTCTACCAGCAGTTTCTATACGTCTCGAAAGATGTGACGCAGCTGGCTTTGCCGGGTTCCGCTGCGGACAATTACACCTGCGGGGCAGCTCTGATCTCCTACTTCCTGATCCTTGGATTTTTGGCTGGGCTGCTGCTGCCGCCGTTTTATCACCTGGTTGAATCGCCGTCTCCAGATACCACTTCGCCAGGTGGTGATTCAACTCAATCGAAGAAGTAAGCGCATAGTGCCGGCAGAAACAACGAGCGGACATGCCACCTTCGTGGAATGGTCAAAGTTGTCTTCGCGGTGGGAGTATGCAGAAGTCAATCAAGCGAATTTAACTAGCTTACCCCGGGCGCAAGCAAGAACGCTCACTACACGAGCGACGACTACCTCGTGAGTTGAGAACGCGCCTGGGGTGGGGTATTACCCGGGCATTCATTGTTGCGCTGGCAGATTTCGCGGGGACAAAAGCGAAAAGGCCGGGATCGCTCCCAGCCTTTCCGATGTTGCGTTGCTAAGATTCTGCCGGAATCCGGCCTATCGGGTTAGAGAGGCTGCACGTCCGCAGCCTGCCATCCCTTCGGCCCCTTCACCACGTTGAACTGCACAGCCTGGCCTTCTTGCAGGCTCTTAAAGCCATTTGCATTGATCGCCGAGTAGTGCACAAAAACGTCTTCACCGTTCTGACGCGAGATGAAGCCGAAGCCCTTCGCGTCATTGAACCACTTCACAGTACCTTGTTCCATTTTGATCGTGTTTCCTGATATTGAATTGCGCTGGATGAATCGGAGCGGCCACTGGCAGAATCTTGCTTGGTTGGGCGAGTACTGCTCACGCCCGGTTCGACTCTAACGCTATCTGGATTGTAACACCTTCTCGAAGCGGGGGATAGGGGGCGCCGTGTCAAGTAGGGTTTTCGCGGGTCTCCGCAGGGCGGCTCGTAAGCATTTGAGGAATCTGGACTTTCGAATCATTGCGAAATGAGACGGGCTCCGTCGTGATAGGGTGGAGGGTCGGTTATGAGCCCCGATCCCTTGTCCATAAAACTGGTTCCCGAGCTGCTCGCCCGGGCTGAAGAACGGCTGGAACGCGAGTTTTCCACGCTGCCGGAGGTGGGCACGCCTCTGAATTTCTCGCGAATTGACGCAGTTCTTGCCCGGACTGCCGAGCGCCTGCGCGACAATTATCCGTATTTCCATCCCATGTATGCCGGGCAAATGCTGAAGCCGCCCCACCCGGTGGCGCGGGCGGCGTATGCGCTGGCTATGGCGGTGAATCCCAACAATCACGCCCGAGACGGCGGGCGGGCCAGCTCCGAGATGGAGATTGAGGCGGTTGGCGGGATTGCCCAGATGTTTGGCTGGAGTTCAGACGGATTTCTGGGCCACCTGACCAGCGGCGGCACAATGGCTAACCTGGAGGCGCTTTGGGTGGCGGGTCAGCTTGCGCCGGGAAAACGCGTTGTCGGGTCAGAGCAGGCACATTACACCCATGGGCGGATTTCTGCCGTGCTGAAGCTGGAATATTCGCCAGTGCGCGCGGATTCGCGGGGGCGCATGGAACTCGAGGCCCTGGAAGACGAGCTGCGCAAGGGCGACGTGGGCACCGTGGTGGTGACGCTGGGGACTACGGCGATTGGGGCGGTCGATCCTCTGCCGGAAATTCTCACTCTGCGCGAAAAATACGGCTTCCGGGTGCATGTGGATGCGGCGTATGGCGGTTATTTCCGGCTGATTCGGGAGCATCTGGAGGATTCGACGCGACGGGCCTTTGAGGCCATCTCTCAGGCAGATTCGATTGTGGTGGATCCACATAAACATGGGCTGCAGCCGTATGGTTGCGGGTGTGTACTGTTTTCGGATGTAGCAGTAGGGCGCTTTTATAAGCACGACTCGCCATATACGTACTTCACCTCAAAGGAGTTACACCTGGGGGAGATTTCGCTGGAGTGTTCGCGGGCGGGTGCGGCGGCGGTGGCGCTGTGGTCAACCATGCAGCTGCTTCCACTCACCACCGATGGGGAGTTTGCGCAGGGACTGGCGGCAGGCCGGCGGGCAGCGGTTGAGTTGGACCGGAGGCTGCGTGAGGACGCGCGATTTGTGACGCCGGCGGCCGGCGGGCCGGAACTGGATATAGTTGTCTGGGCGCTGCGGGCCGGAATTCGTGAGGCCTCCACACTGGCGCAAAACGTCTTTGATGTATGCGCGGAGCGAGACTTGCATCTGGCGCTTGTACAATTGCCGGTACGCTGGTTTTCGGCGTCGGATTCAGGCGCAAACGAGCAGGCGATGGTGACGTGCCTGCGATCTGTGCTGATGAAGCCGGAGCATGAAGTATGGCTTCCGCGCATCTGGAGAGAGCTGGACGCGGCCACGGCAAAGGTTTTTAAGATCTGAAGAGGGATGTAGAGCGGGCTTAGCCCGCTGCGCGAAAGAAAACGTTGTCATAGGCTTGAAAATCGTAAGCAGGCCATGAAGTGGTTGAGATTGAAGTACTTTCCTTTGGAGGTATATGCACCAGCCTGGAACTTTGCGCTCGCTTCATGTGGCCCGGTTTGGAGCTGAGCCGGAGATCTTTGCCGCGCCGGGTCGGGTAAACATCATCGGAGAACATACCGACTACGCCGAGGGCTTCGTGATGCCTGCCGCGATTGATTTTGCGACCCTCGCGGGTGTTTCGCCGCGGGAAGACGGCAAGGTCGTTATTTATTCAAAGAATTTCGATGAGGAACGGGAATTTAATTCCAAGGCGCTGCCTGCCGCGGCCAGCCACCACTGGAGCGACTATCCGCTGGGTGTGCTTTGGATTCTTGCTGGCGAGGGCTACACGATTCCGGCCTTCAGCCTGAGCATCTGGAGCGATGTGCCGCTTGGTTCCGGGCTTTCGAGCTCGGCTGCGATTGAGGTGGCGACGGCGATTGCGGTGCTTTCGCTGATCGGTGCAGAGATCCCTGGGCCGAGGCTGGCGCGGCTCTGTCAGCGATCAGAAAACGAGTTTGTCGGCTCGGCCTGCGGAATCATGGACCAGTTCATCAGCGCAAATGGAAAGAAGGATCATGCGCTGCTGCTGGATTGCCGCGACCTGAGCTATAAGCTTGCGCCGATTCCCGCAGATGTGGCGATGGTGATTGCAAACACCATGGTGAAGCATGCCGTGACAGGCGGTGAGTACACCAGCCGCCGCGCACAGGTGGAAGAAGCCGCGGCGGTGATTGGCCGGCACCGGCCGGGAGTCAAATTTCTGCGCGATGCAACGCTCGAAGACCTGGAGCGCTGGAGCAGCGAGATGTCACCGGAGGCGGTGAAGCGCGCGCGGCATGTCATCAGTGAGAACGAGCGCACGGTGGAAGCTGCGGATGCGTTGCTCAAGGACGATCGTAAGAAACTAGGCAAACTGATGGCGGAGGCGCACTGGAGCTACAGCCGCGATTTTGAAGCGAGCTGCGAAGAAGCCGATGCCATGGTGGAACTGGCGCAGGATCTGCCGGGTTTGATTGGAGCACGGCTCACAGGCGGCGGCTTCGGCGGATGCACGGTCAACCTGGTCGAGGCCGATCATGCACAGGAGTTTGCAGCCGAGCTGGGCCGCAGATATGAAACGCGAATCGGAATTCCACCACAAATTCACATATGTCACGCTTCGGATGGTGCACGAAAGCTATGAATCTCTCATCTCACTTAACGAAAGAGGTTTTTTGCGAGAGAATCCTTATAGGACAGGCGGCTACGCGACGCGCGAATGTTTAATCTTGCGGATTTCCACAGCTGTCTGAACGATAAAGTTGTTGATTCTGTTTGCATTGACCAGATTGCCGTTTATATAGAGCCTTAATGTGTATCAAATCTGACCCGCACGTGGGACATAGTAAGAACAGGAACATTGCTAGAATCGTAGAAACACAAATCAGGCGCAATTCAACAAAAGCCTGACACAATCCGATAAGAGATGTGTCTTTAGATTCATAGCGGTTCCTCTTTTATTCCGGAACGCTGGAGGCGCTTTTATCCATGCATAATTCGTCCGCTAAACCTTTCAACAACATGACCCTGCCGACTACCGGCAAAGTTGCGTATTTCTCCATGGAAATTGCGATCAACCCCGGCATGCCGACGTACTCGGGCGGCCTGGGAGTGCTGGCCGGCGATACGCTGCGCTCTGCCGCGGATCTGGATCTGCCGCTGGTGGCATTCACGCTGCTGCATCGCAAGGGATATTTCCAGCAGCATCTGGATGAAAACGGGAAACAGACCGAGGAAGTACAGTCCTGGAATCCGGAAGAGTTCTGTGCAGAAGAGCCGGCGCGGATCACGGTGTCGATTGAAGGCCGCAAGGTGCTGGTGCGCGCCTGGCGTTACGACCTGACCGGCCAGGCGGGCCATGTGATCCCGATTTATCTGCTAGATACGGATGTGGACGGCAACTCGGGCTGGGATCGCGGGCTGACCGATCACCTGTACGGCGGCGACACGAATTATCGCCTGCAGCAGGAGATTGTCCTCGGCATGGGCGGCGTGCGCATGGCATCGGCGCTGGGCCTGGAAGTGAATGTCTTCCACATGAACGAGGGCCATGCGGCTTTGCTGACGCTGGCATTGCTTGAAAGCGCACAAGGCGGCGGTCCGGAAGGCATTGCCACTGAGGCGGATGTGGATCTGGTGCGGCGCAAGTGCGTGTTTACGACGCACACGCCGGTTCCTGCGGGACATGACCGCTTCAGCACGGAGCAGGCCCACCGGATTCTCGGTGCGGATCGCTCGGCGCATCTGGAAACACTGGGCGCCTTCAAGGACGGCATGCTGAATATGACGCTGCTGGCGCTGAAGTTTTCGCGCTATGCCAATGGCGTCGCGTTGCAGCACGGCAAGGTTTCGCGGGAGATGTTCCCGGAGTATGCGATTGATTCGATTACCAACGGCGTGCATGGACCGACATGGATTTCCACGCCCGTGCAGTTGATGCTGGACCAGCATATTCCCGCATGGCGGCGCGATCATCTCTATCTGCGCAATTCCATCGATCTGCCGGAAGATGTGATTCTGAAGGCGCATGCGCGAGCCAAGCGTGACCTGTTTGCAGCGGTGGAGCAGCGTACGGGACAAAAGCTCGATCCAAATGTGCTGACGCTGGGTTTTGCGCGGCGCGTGGCAACTTACAAGCGCGCAAATCTGCTCTTCACGGATCCGGAGCGGCTGGCCAGGATCGCAGCCGAGGCCGGCGGATTGCAGATTCTCTACGCGGGCAAGGCGCATCCCCAGGATGAGCCGGGCAAGGCCCTCATTCGCGAGGTCTTTGAGAATGCTTCGGAGCTGGCCAGCTCGACGCTGAAGATTGTCTATCTCGAAAATTACGCGTGGGACCTGGGTGCGCTGCTGACCTCGGGTGTGGACGTGTGGGTGAACACTCCGCGGCGGCCGTACGAGGCGAGCGGCACCAGCGGCATGAAGGCCGCGATGAACGGCGTGCCGAGCCTGTCGATTCTCGATGGCTGGTGGATTGAAGGCTGCATTGAAGGCGTGACGGGCTGGGCGATTCCCGATGGCAAGGACGATGAGGAAGAAGCCATGTCGCTCTATGACAAGCTCGAGAATGCCGTGGTGCCGCTTTACCGCGAATCTACCGCCCAGTGGGCGCGGATCATGCGCACTACGCTTGCGTTGAACGGCACCTTCTTCAACACCAACCGCATGGTGCAGCAGTACACGCGGAATGCGTACTATCCGGTGCAGCTTTTAGACGGCGCGCGCGTGGTGGAAGCGGCTTTCGCGGATTAAGTGACGGAATTTTTTCGGTTTCATGCAGCTCATCCGAAAGGCTGAGCTGCATGAAAATCAGCGCGTTAAAGCAGGATCAAACTCCGCCACAGCATAGAAAATGCGACATTTCCGCTGATGAAAGCGTCTCATACTGTGTGAGTATGTTTTTGTCATGCATGGGGCATTCTGACTGTCCCTTCATCCGCATGGTCTAACCTAGTAATTCAGGCAAGAACTTTTGGACCCCGGCGGGTTCGAGCGAGAAGATTACGCTATCCAGCGCATCAGGTTGAGCAGCGGATAAGCGGGCATCGATCGTCCCAGCCCTGGAGCGAGAACCAGCCCTATGATGTGGATTGTCCGGCTTGCGCTAAGGCGGCCCTATACATTCGTCGTCTTTTCGCTATTGATTTTGATCCTTGGTATCTACAGCATCCTCTCGATGCCAACGGATATTTTTCCGAATATCGATATTCCCGTCGTCACGGTGGTTTGGCAATACACGGGCCTGTCTGCAGACCAGATGGCTGCGCGTATTGTTTCCAACAGCGAACGCGGCATGACGACCACGGTCAACGATATCGAGCACATCGAATCGAATTCCCTGAACGGCATCGCGGTCATCAAGGTTTTCTTCCAGCCAACGGTCAACATTGCCTCGGCTGTTGCTGAGGTCACATCCATCTCGCAGGTGCAGCTCCGCAGCCTTCCTCCCGGCACCACGCCGCCATTCATCATTCAGTACAACGCTTCCAGCGTGCCTGTGTTGCAACTTGGTCTTTCCGGCGAAGGACTGGATGAGCAGAGGTTGAATGACCTCGGTCAGAACACCATCCGTACGCAGCTTGCCGAAGTGGAAGGCGCGCAGACACCGTATCCGTACGGCGGCAAGCAGCGGCAGATCCAGGTGGATATCGATGTGCCGGCGCTGCAGGCGCGAGGACTTTCGCCGGGCGACGTAGTGAACGCGGTGAGCGCGCAAAATCTTGTTGCGCCATCGGGCACCATCAAAGTAGATCGCTTTGAGTATGCGGTCGAGACCAACTCCGCGCCGAGCGTTGTGGCGCAGTTGAATGACATGCCAATCAAGGCTGCCAACGGCGCGGTTGTTTACATTCGCGACGTGGCGCATGTGCGCGATGGTTATCCTCCGCAGACCAACATCGTGCACATCGATGGGCGGCGCGCCATCCTGATGAGCATCATGAAGACGGGCTCGTCTTCCACGCTCGACATCATCAAAGGCGTGTACGAAAAGATCGACGGAATGCGCGGGCAGCTTCCTCCGCAGCTGAAAATCGCACCGCTGAGCGATCAGTCAATCTTTGTGCGCGGCGCAATTAACGGCGTCATTCGCGAGGCGCTGATTGCGGCCTGCCTCACGGCGATCATGATCCTGGTCTTCCTGGGAAGCTGGCGCTCAACGCTCATCATCGCGGTTTCCATTCCGCTTTCCATTCTCTGCTCGCTGATTGTGCTGGCCATGCTGCATGAAACGGTCAACATCATGACGCTGGGCGGCATGGCATTGGCCGTCGGCATCCTCGTAGACGACGCGACGGTTGAAATCGAGAACATCAATCGCAACCTGGAGTCAGGCAAGGAGATTGAGCAGGCCATTCTGGATGGCGCGGCGCAGATTGCAACGCCGGCGCTGGTCTCCACGCTTTCCATCTGCATCGTCTTTGTGCCGATGTTCTTCCTCAGCGGCGTTGCTCGATATTTATTCGTGCCACTCGCAGAAGCAGTGTGTTTTGCCATGCTTGCCAGCTATCTGCTTTCGCGAACCATTGTGCCCACGATGGCGCGCTACCTGCTCAAGGAGCATGACGAGCACGAAGCGGAAAAGAAGAAGACCAGCCGCAATCCGCTGGTGCGGTTCCAGCTTGGCTTTGAGCATCACTTTGAAAATATCCGCGTTGGCTATCTGCGGCTGCTCACCACATGCGTGAACCACGCGGCCATCTTCCTGATTGTTTTTGTACTCTTCTCGCTGGTCTCCGTCGGATTGCTTGCGCCGTTCCTCGGGCAGGACTTCTTCCCGCAGGTAGACTCAGGCAGCTTCAAGATTCACCTGCGCGCGCATACCGGCACTCGTATTGAAGAGACGGCCGCGCTCTGCGATCGCGTGGATGCGACCATCCGCCAGAATATTCCGCAGAGCGAAGTCGTCAGCATTGTAGACAACATTGGTCTTCCCTACTCGGGCCTGAATCTTTCCTACTCCACTACTGGTGTGGTGGGTACGGCGGATGCGGACGTACAGGTGACTCTCTCGGAGAAGCATCATCCGACAGAGAAGTACGTCGACAGTCTCCGCGAGATACTTGCGAAGCAGTATCCTGGCGTGACCTTCTACGTGCTGCCGGTGGATATCGTCACGCAGATTCTCAACTTCGGTCTTTCAGCTCCGATTGACGTACAGATTGTCGGACCGAATCTCTATGCCAATCGCGTGCTCGCGGAAAAAGTGCTCGACGATGTGCGGCATGTTCCCGGCGCAGTGGATTCGCGCATTCAGCAGCCCTTCGATCTGCCGAATTTCACCGTCGATGTCGATCGCACACGCGCGCAGGCAGTTGGATTGTCGCAGGCGAACGTGGCGCAATCGGTGTTGGTGGCGCTCAGCGGAAGCTTTCAGACCTCACCGAGCTTTTATCTCGACCCGCGCAATGGCGTGAGCTACAACGTGGCCACACAGAGCCCGCAGTACAGGTTGGATACGCTTGCAGGTTTGAAGAGCCTGCCGGTGACAGGCACAGGCGCGGCGCCGCAGGCAATTGGAACCGGCGGCGGTGTAACAACAACCATGGCGACGAATGCGCCGGGCGCGCCAAGACCGGTGCAGATACTGGGCAACGTAGCCGCGCTGGTGCCGGGCACGGAACTCGGCATGGTGAGCCACTATGACGTGCAGCCCGTGGTTGATATCAACACCAACGTGAACGGCACAGACCTGGGCACCGTGACGCGCGCCATGCAGAAGATCATTGATGCGCACAAGAAAGACCTGCCGCGTGGCTCGCACTTCACCCTGCGCGGCCAGAGCGACACGATGTACAAGAGCTACATCGGATTGATCGGCGGACTGGCAATGTCGATCCTGCTGGTGTACCTGCTGATCGTCGTCAACTTCCAGTCCTGGCTTGATCCGTTCCTGATCATTTCTGCGCTGCCCGCGGCTCTTGCAGGCATTGTCTGGTTCCTCTTCCTCACCAACACGCGGCTGAGCGTGCCCGCTCTTACAGGCGCCATCATGTGCATGGGCGTGGCCACGGCGAACTCAATTCTGGTGGTGACCTTTGCGCGGGAACAGCTTGAAGTTCTGGTGGGCGATGCGCGAAAAGCCTCACTCAACGCAGGTTTTGTGCGCTTCCGCCCGGTGCTGATGACCGCGCTCGCCATGATCATCGGCATGGTGCCGATGGCGCTTGGCCTGGGCGATGGCGGCGAGCAGAACGCGCCGCTGGGCCGTGCCGTGATTGGCGGTTTGTTGTTCGCAACTGTGGCTACGCTGTTCTTTGTGCCGGTATTTTTCAACGTGGTGCATGGCTGGCTTGGCAAACGCAAGCAAAAGAAGGAAGCCTCACATGGACATCCGCACGCATTGCAGGATGAGTTTGGCGAAGCGTAAGAAAACGAAGTTGACGACCAGTTTTTGGAGTATCGGGATATGACGAACGAAGGAAATTCCAAACCGCAGAATGGCGAGCCGACGAATGGGCCGCAGGCCGCGAACGAGCACGAGAGCGCGCCCGATCATGCGGGAGTATCGGGCCGCGGCACCGCCATCACAGTGGGAGTGTTGCTGATTCTTGTGGCTGTGCTGGCCGTGTATGGCATCTGGAAGCGGCACGAGACCAGCAAGGTGCTTGCCGATACCACCACCGAGCTTGCCTCGCCGACAGTGATTGCGCTGCCTGCCAAGCCCGGCTCTCCCGTGGATAGCTTTGTGCTGCCCGGCAATGTGACGGCGTTTTCTGATGCGCCGATTTACGCGCGCACCAGCGGCTATCTGAAGAAGTGGTACTACGACATTGGCGCACGCGTGAAGCAGGGCGCGTTGCTGGCGGAGATTGAAACTCCTGAGCTTGACCAGCAACTGGCGCAGGCGCAGGCCGATCTTGTCACCGCGCAGACCAATGCGGGCAATGCCCACACACAGGCCGAGCGCTACAAAGGGCTCGTCGCCTCCGATGCAGTTTCAAAGCAGGATACTGACACCTTTATGACGCAGGAAGCATCGACGGCTTCTGCTGTGAAATCTGCCCAGGCCAACGTGCAGCGGCTCAAGGAACTGCAGGGCTTTGAGAAGATATACGCGCCATTTGACGGTGTGGTAACGGCGCGCAGCATCGATGTGGGCCAGTTGATCACGGAAGGTTCCAACGCGGAGCTGTTTCACATTCAGGCCGTGAACACGCTGCGCGTCTATACCAATGTGCCGCAGGCGTATACGCAGGGAATCAAGAAAGGCGAGAAGATCGACCTGACCTTCCCCGAGCATCCCGGCAAAACATTCCAGGGGACGCTGGTGCGCACCGCCGATGCAATCGATCCCACAAACCGCACGCTCCTGGTGGAAGTGGATGTGGACAACCGCTCCGGTGAGTTGACATCGGGCTCGCTGGCACAGGTGCATCTCAAGACGCCGTCGCGGGGTGAGACATTTATCGTTCCTGCTTCAGCGCTGATCTTCCGGCGCGAAGGATTACGCGTGGGAACAGTGGTGAACGGAAATACAGCCAGACTGGTCCCCGTCACCATTGGCGAAGATGACGGCGCGACGGTGCAGGTCATTGCGGGCCTCAAGTCAGAGGACAAGGTGATTCAGGATCCGCCGGACTCGCTCATTGACGGCGAATCGGTGCGCGCGCAAAGCTCGCCGAACCAGCAAGGCTCGACGAATCAGCAGAGCTCGACGAATCAGAAAGGCGGAGGCAAGTAGGGATGCGGAAGGGTTTCTCCATTGCAGCATCAGGCCTTGCCGCGCTGAGTTTTCTTGCGGGATGCAAGGTTGGGCCCAACTATACCCGTCCGCCGTTTACCGCGCCGCCGGTGTACAAGGAGGCCGGCGCGCCGAATGTGACTGTGCCGCCGCCGAACCCCGATGGAGGCTCTTGGAAGCCTGCCGATCCTTCGGATGGCATGCTCAAGGGCAAATGGTGGGAGGTCTATAACGATCCCCAGTTGAACGCGCTTGAGGAACGCATTGCCGGCTACAACCAGGCGGTGCGGCAGGCGATGGAGACTTACCTGGCTGCTCGCGACCAGGTTGCAGCCACTCGATCGCAGTTATATCCGCAGCTGGGAATCATGCCTTCTTTCACGCACCAGAAGACATCGTCGAACGCGCCCAATGTAAGCCACACCGATAAGACCAGCTACAACGATCTGCTGCTGACAGGCGCGGGAAGCTGGGAGCCGGATTTCTGGGGCAAGATTCGCCGCAACATTGAAGCAGCGCATGCAAACATGCAGGCCAGCGCCGCGGAACAGGCCAACATGAGCCTGACTCTCGAAGCGGAGATGGCCTCGGATTATTTTCAGCTGCGCGGACTGGACTCGCAGATCCGTCTGCTGAAGAAAAACGTGGCTGATCTCGAAAACCAGCTCGACCTGACGCAGCGGCGCAAAAACGGCGGCGTCTCTACCGGCGTGGATGTGGCGCAGGCGCAGACGCAGCTTGAAACCGTGCGAGCGCAACTGGTGGAACTGGGTGTGGCGCGCGCGCAGTATGAGCACGCAGTGGGCACCATTGCCGATTACAAGCTGCCAAGCTTCAGCATTCCGTTTTCGCCCCTCGATCTGCCGCTGCCGAATGTGCCTCTCGGAATTCCTTCGCAGCTCCTCGAGCGCAGGCCGGACATTGCCGCATCAGAGCGGCAGACGCAGGCCGCTAACGCGCAGATCGGCATTGCCATCAGCGCGTACTATCCCACCATTACGCTCAACGGCGCAGGCGGTTTTGAGAGCACGCATGGCGGCACGTGGATTCAGGGCCCAAGCGCGCTCTGGTCTTTGGGCGCATCGGCCGCCGAGGTGCTGATTGATGCAGGCCAGCGCCACGCGCTTACCGATGCCGCAAAGCATCAGTATGAGGCGCAGGTATCCGCATACAAGGGAGTGGTCTTTCTCGCATTCGAGGATGTGGAGAACAATCTTTCCACGCTGCGCATTCTCAATGAAGAAGAAGCAGTGGAGAAACGCGCTGTGGATTCCGCGCAGCACTCGCTCGATCTATCCAATACGCGCTACAAGGGCGGCGTCACCAGCTACCTTGAAGTAATCACCGCCGAGACAACGCTACTGGCCGACCAGCGTACGTTGACTGACTTGCAGACACGCCAGTTCGCAGCCAGCGTGCAGTTGATTCGCTCCCTGGGCGGCGGATGGGATTCCTCGCAACTGCCGAAGTAGATTCGAGGTTGCAGGTTAACGGTGAAAGTGGGCTTTCACTTTCATCTTTAACCTGTGACCTGCTTTTCCATTTCTTCGAGATAAATCTTCGTGTAGTCCAGATAATTCTGCGCATACTCCAGAATGAGCTTGCGGTCGCCATCGCTGAGTTCGCGGCGCTGCTTACCGGGAACGCCCGCCCACAGCGTGCGCGGAGGAACAATGGTGTGCTCAGGCAGCACAGCTCCCGCTGCAATGATGGACCCCTCGCCGATGCGGCAATCATTCAGGATGGTCACGCCCATGCCGATCAGCACAGCATCTTCCACGGTGCAGCCATGCACAGTGGCATTATGGCCAATCGTCACCCAATCGCCTACGGTAACGGAGTAGAGATTGCGCTGACCGTGAAGCACGCAGCAGTCCTGCACGTTGGAGTTTGCTCCCACGCGGATGGAATTCACATCGCCGCGCAGCACGGCATTACACCACACAGAGGAGTTCTCGCCCAGCTCTACATCCCCCATTACCTGCGCGGACATATCGATGTAACAACTTTCGGGAATTTTGGGCCACTGGCCGCGGTAGCTGCGAATCATGGGTTCCTCCAACCCACAAGTTTAGTGCACGTTAGCAATAACAGTCCTCCGTGGGTTTTCCTGCACATCAAAATCTGTAAGAAATTCGGGATGGTGGCAGGGGAGGCGAAAAGACTGATGGATATTGACGATTTACAAGTCAAGGCAGTGTCCAGCGGTGACGCGCCAACTCACGACTCATCCATTGACTTTTACAGATTTTGATGCAATGCCACAATGCCCGCGTAATTACTGGTGATTCATGGTGTCACAAATTTACCTTGGACACCAGAGGGAAACCAGCACTTTGTTGCACCATTTGATACATTTCCTTTTTCGGAAGTTGGTCATCAGATCGTGAATCTTTGGTTACCAGCCCGCCGCGGGAGCGGCGGGCTGGTGCGCCGGGCTAACCGGCTGCGGACTGCTGAGCCAGCGTGACGCCCGCGTACTCGCCTAGGCAGAAGAGACCGCAGAAGTAAAGGCGACGACTGCCGGAGACGACGAGCAGATGGTAGTGGAGACCGACTGGCTGAGAGCACCAGACACAAGGACGACGACCGACGAGAGAGAGGACAGCGCGTGTGTTCATGATTGCTTCGCTGCGCGGCTGTCAAGGCCGCGCCAGCGCCGCGCAGCGGGCGAAGCGAGAGCGTAGCGCCTTTACTGCCGTGCGATCACAATGGCAAGAACACACGCGCGCCCAGGCCGCGCCGCGCGGCACGGCGCGCAGCGCCGAGCGGTGAGCGGAGCGAATGTCTTTTACAGTCGTTTATGGTTTCTGCAAGCGTAGCGCGCAGGGCTGGCCGGGCGTGGTTTAGCCCGGCCACTGCGCAGGCGAAGCCGAAGCAGCGCGTGGGGGGCGCGGGTGCGCGACGGATGGAGCGCAGGGAGTGAGCAGCGAAGCGATGCGCGAACGACCGGCCCGCGAAGGGCCACGCGGCCCGGAGGGGAGCGAGCGAGCGCGGCGACGAAGGAGCATGGAGCGAGCCTGGCGCGTCGGAGCCGCGCCGGGCGATGCGAGCGCGCTACGCGAGCGGGCCAGTTAGCCGCGCGCCCCTGTGCGGAGCCGGCCGCGCGTGAGCGTGGCCTGCGGAGCACACCAAAAGGCGCGCCACCGAGTATAGGTTTTGTTTGGTGTATCTATAGGTCTTTTATGGTTCTTCGCAGGCTGACCTGGTAAGGCTATTTCTGCCATGCTACGGGCTGTCCCGACCACCAGCAAACGCGCCACGCGCCCCTGGCGAGGCTGTTAGCGGCGTTTTTTCGGCATGTCGAGGATGTGCTGGCGCATCTGCGCGGCTTGCTCTTCGCTGATCCAGCCGTGACGCTCTTCGCTCACCACCGTGTCCAGCTCGTCGAGCAGCGGCGTTGTGTCCTGGCCGCCTCCGGAGGCATCACCGATTTGCCTTGCTAGCGCTGCGATGCGCACGACGAAGCCCTGCTTCTGGTGCTCCGCCTTGCGTAGCTCCGCAAGCTGCGCTACGATTCCCGCTATGCTCTGGCCTGCGCTACGCGCGTCGGCCAGCGCCCTGCCAAGCACAGCGAATCTGGTGTTCGCCGCAATCTTGTATGTCTCTTCAGCAGAGGCCACTTGGCCCTCCTTTTTTCGCATTATGCGAGGGGGTGGTAGGGTGGTTGGTCCAAACGGCGCGTCTTGTTATAGCGCGTTCACCTGCTCGAGCAGAACTGCTAGCGCCTGGCGTGTGTCCATGAGGCACTTTCTGATCGTCGGCACCGATACGCCGATGATTGAGGCCGCTTCCTCTGGTGTCAGCCCATCGCGATGCACCAATAGTATGAGCACTTGTGCTCCGGCTGGCATCTTTGTAAAGGCCCGCTCGAAATCGAGCACTCGCACTATGCGGGCATCGAATGTCCGCTCGTCTCTCCGCTGGAATCCGCGATGCTTGTACTGGTTGCCCTTGCCGGATGCGAGCTTGTGGCGGTCATAGCACCAGCGCCGAATCGCGGCGATTACCTTCACTTCGACGATGGACACTCTTCGCCCCTCTCTAGCTGCTCGCTCCATAGGTCGAGCAGAGTTTTGCGCTTAATGGGGGTGGTAGGGTGGGCCAGCCAGTGTGCCGCCTCGGCTGCACTGGCTGGCCGCGCTCCATCGTCTGCCCTGTTCGACGAGAGCGCATCTTCAGCGGGGGTTGTCACTTGCGCCTCAGGCCGCTGTAAAACACGGCTAGCACCATGACCGCTGTACACAATATCGGGATGAGCAGCGAGGGATTTGCTGGTGGTGTGTGCATGGTGCGAGTGTGGCACAGGTTGTGGTGTCTTGCAAGTGATACCACAACCTGTGGTAGTCAAAGTGGCTTGCGGGGGTCGCTCAGGATGAGTGGCCGGATGACGGTTTGGAGGCACGACGCGCAGCAGAATGGGCCAAACTCCACATCCGGCACATGCGACCGATGGCACACCGGGCAGCGCACCGCTTTAACCTCTGTGATTTTCTTCGGGCGTTTTACGATTGGCATGGGCTCCTTCAGTCTGCCGGGCAAAGCGCTAGAAGGCGCGAGGCGATGACGCGGACCTCTGCGTACATCTCATAGCTGGTTTCAGCCACGGCAGCGTCCCAGAGATCCTCTGCTGCGCGGCAAAGGGCATGGGAGAGCAGCGCCGCAGCCGGTGACTGTAGCACCAATGCGCCCATGACTTGTGGGGTGGGGGGTGGGGTGGTCATTTTTTCGATCCTTTCGTCTGGTGGAGTGTCATGGCAACTTGTGCCGCGTAAAGCAGTTGTGAGCCGTCGCGACCGTTGAAGACTTCCAGCGCGATGCCTTGCGCGACGGCTGCAATGTGCGCTTTGATGGCCGCGCGTGAGTCCATCCGAGGCAGAGCCAGCTTGTAGGCTACTTGCGCCATCCGGAGCGCTTCAGCGCGTGTCAGCCCTTTTTCAAGGCCCACTGCGAAGGCGTTTTCCCACGCGGCTTTGCAGTGTTTCAGCACCCGCTCAATGATGGGTGTGCGGTCCCTCTCATTCAGGACCGCGTGCAGCGTGTGGATGGTGTCGGCTTCGGTTTGCTCCACCAGCGCCGATGCGATTGCGGGTGTTCTCATGCGGTTTTCTCCTTTTGCATTAGGAATGGTTTTTTGAGTGCTTCGAGTGTGTGGGCGTGGACTGGTTGCAGGTCATGGTCGAGGTACCAGATTGTTGCCTGTAGGCTTCTGTGTCCTAACAGGGCTTGCACGTCTCGCACGTCGCCTGTGTGTCGCAGCATGGCTACTGCGGTCGTGCGGCGTAGGTCATGTGGAACAATGCGCCGTGTTATGCCGCAATCTTTGAGCAGTTTTTGAAACCGCTCTCGCAGCGCACAGGTGTTGTTCTGTGACGACGTGAGTGGTGGCCCTCCATGATTGCGCAGTCTCACTGACCACAGTTGGCGCACGAATGACCAGCTATCCCGCATGTCGCATTGTCCTATTAGCTCCGCAATCTCTGCTGTCACTGGCAGCGAGAGCCGCGCCCCGTACTTTGTTGTGAAGGTGAGTTTCTGTCTTTGCGGGTCATAGTGCTCTGGCCCTACCTTTGCCGCCGTGCCGCTGCGGAGTGCCAAGTCTGAGCACAGCAGCAGCCAGAGGCGCAGGTGTGGCTCTGCCGCCGCGAAGATTGTTTCGCGTTCGTCATATGTGAGTGTGACGTTGCGTGGACGCAAGCCTGGGTACTTGTGAATGTGTCCGTCTAGCTTCGGGGCGCCGTGGTACTCCCATAGCCACCGCAACATTCTCCGCATGGCATTGGATCGGGTCACTCGTGTTGAGTGCGCTAGTCCGCTGTGCCTGATTTTGTCGTCTAGCTCTAGGGCGTGTGCCGCGCTCAGCTTTTGCGGTGGAAGGGAACCAGCTTCGCCGATGATTGCTTTTGCGGCCCATTGATCTTGGCAGGTTGCGGTACTGCTTTGCCCGAGAAACGAGGCGCTGAGGACCGTGGCAAGAGTCGGCCCCGCGCCATCGTTTTTGGGTGGGCTAGCTCCTTTTGCTCGGCCTCAAATTGCAGTGCAGCGCGTTTGCTGGTGAAAGATTTGCGTAGTCGTTTGCCGCTGGCGTCCCGCCAGTCGGCGAAGTATTTTCCATTTTTCTCAAACAAGGCAAGTGTCCTTTTTTTTGACACATGTTGACACCACGCGAACGCGGTGCGCATGTGCGTCTTTGTTGTGGTTTCTTGATTTTGGACACTATGCCATTAGTCCTGTAAAAATAGAAGTCATGACGACTGTAGCCGCACCCGCGAAGGTTTTTGCCGACCGCATTGGCCGGATTGAAGTATCTGCAACCATGGCCGTGGCCGCCGAGGCCGCGAAGCTGCGCGCCCAGGGTGCCAAGCTGGTCGACTTTGGCGCGGGTGAGCCGCATTTTCCCACGCCGCAACACATCAAGGACGCTGCCATCGCCGCCATTGACGCGAACTTCACGCGTTACACGGTGGTGCCCGGTATTCCGGACGTGCGCAGGGCCATTGTGGAGCGGCATGCAACGGACTTTGGTTCGGACTACGGGATTGACGAGGCAATTTTCACCACCGGCGGCAAGCTGGCGCTCTTCAATACCATTCAGATTCTTGTCGATCACGGCGACGAAGTGATTCTGCCCGTTCCGTACTGGGTCAGCTTCAAGGACATCATTCAGTACGCGGGCGGCAAGGTGGTCTTCCTCGAAACCAGCGAGGCGGAGAACTTCCGCATCACGGCAGACGCAATTGAGAAGGCGATCACGCCGCGCACCAAGGCAATCATTCTGAATTCGCCGTCGAACCCGGCGGGCTCCGTAGTAAGCGCAGCAGACCTGGAGCGCATTGTGCATCTTGCGCACGAGCGCGGTATCTACCTGCTGCTCGATGAGTGCTACGTGTACCTCAACTACGGCGGGCCCTGTGTCTCCGGTGGATCGTACACGTGGGCCAAGGAGCACCTAGTCGTTCTCGGCTCGCTTTCCAAGACCTACTCCATGACCGGCTGGCGCGCGGGCTATGCGCTGGCTTCCAAGTCGGTGGTAGCCAACCTGAGCAAGCTGCAGTCGCAGTCCACATCGAATGCGTCGAGCATTGTGCAGAAGGCATCGATTGCCGCGCTTGCAGGCCCGCAGGATTGCGTTTGCGAGTTCCGCGCGGAGTTCATTCAGCTTCGCGATTACATGCTCAAGAAGCTTGCCGAGATTCCCGGCGTAACCTGCACCAAACCGGAAGGGGCGTTCTATGTGTATCCCAACATGAGCGCGTTTATCGGCAAGGGCGGCATCAACTCTGCCACAGAGCTGGCCACACGCCTGCTGCATGAGGCGCATGTGGTCGCGGTACCGGGCGAGGCTTTCGGCACCAGCGAACACATCCGGCTCTCCTACCCGGTGACCAGGGAAAGCATCGACGAAGGCACCCGCCGCATGGCAGAATTCCTGTCTAAGCTGGGCTAAGGGAACTGGCCGTCCGGGATTATGCGCCTTCGGCACTAACGGGCTCCACAACGCAGATGATCGTGGTTTCTCCTTGCAACTGTAAGAAACCAAACGGGACGAGTGTATCCCGGCAACGAAGTTTGAAATTGAAATAAATGTAGTTACTGGACAACCTTCAAATCCTGCATAGAGAATGTGACTTCCATGGCAAAGACAATCGATTTTCGTCCCGTAATTCTGGCTGGAGGAAGTGGCACGCGTTTCTGGCCGCGTTCCCGGCGCGCGCGCGCCAAGCAGGTGCTGGCGCTCGATGGTGAGCGCTCAATGATTCAGCAGACCGTGGAGCGCTTGAAGCCGCTGAGCGGCCCCGAGCACATCTGGGTGATTACCAATGAGCTGCTGGCGGGAGAAATTGCCGATCAGCTCAAGGGCGTTCCGGCAGCGCAGATTGTGCAGGAGCCCTCAGCGCGCAATACAGCTCCGGCCTGCGGACTGGCCGCGTTTCTGATCGAGCGCGAAAATCCCGATGCCGTGCTAGGCATCTTCCCATCGGATCACGTAATCGGCGACGAGCCGCGTTTTCTGAAGATTCTGCAGCGGGGAATCGCGCTGGCCGCCACCGGCAACAACATGGTTGTGCTGGGCATTGAGCCAACGCGCCCTGAAACCGGTTATGGCTACATCGAAACCGGCGATCTGGCCGGGGATGATTCCACGCTCCGCGTACGCCGCTTCACCGAGAAGCCGAACCTCATGAAGGCGGAAGAGTTTATCTCGGCGGGAAACTACTACTGGAACTCGGGAATGTTCTTGTGGTCCGCGCGCACGCTGGCCAACGCCGTTCGTGAGCATCTGCCGGAGACTGCGCCGCTGCTGGAAGAGATTGCCGCTGCATACGGGACGCCGAAGTTCGAAAAGGTCTTTGCCGAACTCTACGCAAAGTGCGAAAACATCTCAGTCGACTACGCCATCCTCGAACCGCGCTCCGCAAAGGGCGAGCATAACTCCAACCTCTACTGCCTCCCGGCGGAGTTTGCTTGGAACGACCTCGGCTCCTGGGCTTCGCTGTACGAGTACCAGCTTGAAACACGCCTGCGCGGCGATGGCGATGGCAACGTAGCCGATACGGACGGTCATCTAACCATCCACGGCGCGAATAACTACGTCTATAGCCCCCGCAAATTTGTAGCGCTGGTAGGCGTAGAGAATCTCGTCATCGTCGACACGGAAGATGCGCTGCTGATCGCGCACCGCGACCACTCGCAGGACGTGGGCAAGATCGTGAAGGAACTCGGCCAGCAAGGCAAGACGGAGCTGATTTAAAACGGGAAGCGATCTATTCATCTCCGATCTTGGTGACCGGAAAGAAGGAATAGTGAATGTATTCAATGCCTATATATCGAGTTTTTCTAAAAGCTCGTCAACCGTTAGGCCATGATGCAAAGCAATACGTTTCAAAATGCTTGCCAGCGTACCGATCTTGATTGGATCGTGATGGGGAATGACTTCGTGATTTTCTCCATCCCGTTGCGTAGTGATACGAATGTGCGAGCCGGTCTGACGCGTGGATTCATAGCCCAGTACGCGCAATGCCTTTACGAGGCTGGCACCGTCGATGTCCCGGGGCAATCTCACTGGATGAGGACTTCATCTCGCACGAAATGGAGGCGGATGATCTTCGGCACCGGCATGGACTCGTCGAAGTAACACTTCACAGCGTCTTTTACCATGACGCGCAACTCATCCAGCGTATCGCCTTGAGTATGAATGCCATATCCAAGCGCGGAGGCTGTGTAGCCTCCGTCCATCTCATCTTCACGAACTTCAAAGATAATTTCGCTCATCGCACAATGGCCTCAGTTTACATCGGCTGCGGAATGTACTCTTCTTCCTCTTCCATGCCGTAACGGCGCAAAAGGTTGGGCAGGCTCTGTGAGAAGGCCGAGCGCGGCATGACCGTATCGCAACCTGCCTCCGTGGCCTTCATCTTCAGGTCGCCCTGCAGGTGCGAGAGGAACCCGATAATCGAAGTCGACTTCTTGAACTTGGTCTTGAACTTCGGAATCAGCGTCATCGGCTTGGCGTTGGCGTTGTTCAGGTCGAACACCAGCAGACGCGGGCGATCCGCTTCGGCCAGCTCGGTAAGGCGCGTAACCACTTCCTTCTCGCCCTTCACAAACTCCACCTTGACGCCAAGCTTGCGCGCCGTCTCCTGGATCTTGGCCAGGAAGAAGAGATCGTCAATAAAGCAGAAGATGCGCGTGGGCGCGTCATGACGAACCACCGGTGGTGGCGTGTAATCGTACAGATCCACATGGTGCGAGGCTCCGCCATTGGTGATCTGGATCGTCGAGGCCGGTCCGTCAGCTACGTTCCCATTCACCACGCGATAGCTGTGATCCATGGGGCCGACAAACTCGCGCGGGCCGCGCTGCTTGCTCTTGCGCTTGTTCTGTCCGCCATGCTGGGGAGCAATGCTGTTGCCCGGCTCAGGCCGCGGCGCTCCGCCGTTGCGGTTCTCAAAAAACTTTTTCTTCTTCTTCTTGCGCCGGCCTCCACCATCGCCCTGCGACTGGCCCATCGGCGCTCCCTGGGAAGAGCCGTGCGGCGAGTTCTGCATGGGAGGCTTGGGAGCCGGAGAAGAGGACTGCTGGGGCTGCTGGCCCTGCGGCGCGGCGGTGTGTCCGGTCTTGTTCTTGCGGCGGCGGCGGCGGCGGCGATGCCCCTGCGACTGGCCCGGGCCCGCTGCGGGAGCCGAGACTGACCCCATGTCGGTCTGGGGCTGCGTTGGTTCTGTTGTCATGCGTGTATTTCCTGACAGTGTGTTGTTGTAATTGTGTCTGCCTGGTACCAGCCCCTCGCAAGCTCTGCGGAAGGCCAGGCCCATTTGCAACGGTATTCCGGGGAAACAAAAACAGTCATGCTCAGCGTGTCGCTCAAGGCAGACACGCGCAGTCGAGGCATGGCGCGGAATTCAACTCCGCGATTTACCACAACGGTTTCCTTCCAGGGACGTATACGTAGATTTCCACCTGTTCGTTGCTGGAACCGCGCACCTTTGAGTGCCACTGGCTCCTCTGTACCGAATCCATCATGCCCTTATCAGAGCCGTATACGCACCGCAGCCTTCTGCCATGCGCATTCCGCATTCCTGAAGCGGCATCGGCCAGCGGCTGCCTGGTTAAAAGCGCCCCTTGCCTTTGCTGAATTATGCCTTTCTGACGGGAGAATTCGCTTTTCGTGGCATTTATATTTCCAACGATTCGGCGAAGTTTCCTTGCTTTGCGGCGAGCCGCTCTTTCCTGCTCTGCAGGAGGCTGGCATCAGCCGTTTGATCGGCAAACTTGATACTACTCCGCGCCGCGATGGCTGGCAAGTGGCGGAAGTAATGCATCGCGGAGAAAATTTTCACCACAAATGCAAAGCGCCACTCCAGTACTGGAGTGGCGCTTGTCAGCTGGCCTCCTGAGTGCGCTGCACAGGGCCTGTGGCCCCGGTCTCTTCTGGGCTCCTGCTGGTGCTGCTTACTGCAGCATCTCTTGCGGGCCCAGTTTATGGCGCATCGGAGGCCTTCGCCCCCTGACGCCTTATTCATCACTGGCACCCTACATAAAGCAATTGCCGTGCCGTTCATGCCTTCTAATGATTTCAGTAGTTTACGGACTTTGAGAGTAGAAAATCGGCCCATATTCTAGAGAAATCTGTAGGCGACATTTCAAAAAATCATAGATTCCTTATGCGAGCGTGGCTCGCGGGCAGCCAGCTCAGCGCTGACATGTAGGGCAGTAGTGCGTCCCCCGGCCACCTACAAGGATCTTTCGAATAGGCGTTTCGCAGGTGCGACAGGGCTGATTTTCGCGCGAGTAGACGAAGTGCTCCAGCTGAAAAAAGCCGCGTACCCCTTCCGCATCCACATAATCGGAGACAGACGAGCCTCCAAGCTGAATGGCATGGCGCAGAACCTGCTGCAACGAGACGCGGAGCCGGTCCAGCTCCGCGCGAGTAAGCCGGCCAGCCTGGCGGCGAGGGCGGATAGCCGCGCGATACAAGCTCTCGTCCGCGTAGATATTGCCCACGCCGGAAAGCAGCGATTGATTCAGCAGTGCAGCCTTGATCGCCAGCTTGCGGCCACGAAAGAGAGCGGCAAATTCCTCTGGAGCGATGGTAAGCGGCTCATTGCCGGCGGCTGCAAAGGCTCCCCCGCGCTCAAGATCGCGAAATTCAAGACGCCCAAAACGGCGCGGATCCACAAAGCGAACCTCTTTGCCGCTTTCGAGCCGCAATCGCGCGTGCGTGTGCGGTGCCAGCTCGGCATCCGGCGTAGTCACAAGCAGGCGGCCCGTCATGCCCAGATGTACAATCCACTGCGCAATCGCCGGCCCGGAAGCCGTCTCTCCCAGCTCGCAGACAATATGTTTCCCGGTGCGGTGGACCGACTGAAAGACGCGGCCTTCCAGCCCTTTTGCCTGTTTCGCGGGAGTGGTCTTGAATGGCTCCTTGTGGCTGCCAAACCACGCCTCCGCAATGCGATCGCCTTTTACGCGCGCATCCACACCATTGGCAATCGTCTCAACTTCGGGCAGCTCAGGCATGAGGAGATTGTAGAAGGCCCGGGCTGTTTTACCGGTTGCGGCATTTGTAGGTTGCTACCGGCTTGGAGATGGTGTTTCCGTTGCCGTCCACCGGGATGTAGCCGTCGGGACACACTAGCAGAGTGGGCGCGCCAAACCGGGAGTAATCGTCTTTGGTCAGGCCCGTGCTCCCCGGTTTCTCCGGGATTAACGGGTCCAGCGCGAAGGATTGCCCTCCCGGATGCACCACCTGCAGGTAAACTTTCTGGCCGCAGTTATTGAAGTACTGGTTCGCGTGATACGGCCCATTGAAGTCCATCTTGATGCAGGAGGGAGAGAGCGAAGGCACATACAGAACCTGCGGTGCTGGGGTCGCAGAACTGGCCGGGCCAGCTCCAGACGGGCTCGAAGCGGCGGGGCTTGAAGCGGTCGAGCCGGATCTAGCCGCGCTTGAACCAGCCGGGCCAGAACCGCCCGCTGCGGGAACCGCCGTCGGCGTGACCCCGCTGGGTGGCTGTGGTTGAGAAGAAGCAGCCGCAGGCGTCGTAGCTGGAGCTGCTGCACCTGTTTCGGCAGATGCCGGCGCAGGAGCCGCAGCTCCCGGAGCAGGTGCAGGAGCGGAAGCCCCCGGCGCAGGAGCCTTTGGCACAGCCGGCAAAGGAGGCGCTTGAATGGAAGGCGGTTGCACGCTGGGCGGCTGAATTGCAGGAGCCTGCACAGCTGGCATTTGCGGTGCCTGTATTTGAGGCGCTTGTACAGCAGGAGCCTGTACAGCCGGTGCCTGCACCTGCGGAGCCTGAACCGCTGGAGCCTGCGGCGCAGCCGGGGCCTGGGGCGCGGCAACAGCCGGTGCTTGCGGAGTCTTGGGAGCGCCACCTCCGAATAGTTTCATCAAGCCGCTCTTCTTGGGCGGCGGTGGGGGTGGAGGCGGCGGAGGAGGAGGGGGCGGTGGTGGCGGCGGCGGTGGAGGTGGAGGAGGCGGCGGTGTAGTGATGGCCTCAAGCTCAGGCTGCGTGGCCCCCGCTCTCTGCAGCGCCACCAGCGCATCCGGGGAAGTGTCGAACTTGCCGGCCAGCGCGTGAATCCGGTTGACCACAACACTCTCCGCGATTCCGTACTGCACCAGCTTCAGAATTTCGTCGTTGGCAGCGTTCGGCTTGCCCGGTTGCACTGGAGCGGATTGTGGCTGAGCCGATTGTGCCGGCACCGCCATAGGAAGAAGCAGCGTTCCGGCGATGGCCGGCAGCACTACGAGATGACGCATCGAAAGCCGCATAAGTTTTCCAGAAGTTAGTGACTCGAATTTCGGGCCCGTATCCGAATCCGAGATGCTTTTGATTTGCCGGAGCGCAAAACTGAACAACCGCCCTGCACTCTGAATCTTATGCGATTCGCTGCACGGCGGCGCTAAAAAATGGGGAGTATTTTTGCCTGGCACCGGGATGGGAAGGCATTATTTTTTATCCCCGCCCACGCGGATTTTGCTGGCCTCAAAACTGACAATCTTCCAGGCTCCCTTGGCGTCGCGGACATAAATCCGTGTATAGCGGTAGCTGCCTTTAAGGTCGCCGTTCCCGTTCACTTCCGCACGGCTGGTCACTACCGCAGTCTGCGCATAAAACCGCACCTTCCGGTCGGAAAGGTCCATTTGAGTGAATTGCGTGGCACCCGAGCGAAGGCTCGCCAGGGTCTCATCCTTGGATTGCAGCGTTCCATTCGCGGTAATGCCGATGTAGTCGTCGGAGAGCAGGCTTCCCATCGCCGTCGCATCGTGCTTTAAGGCAGCAGTGCGCCAGGACTCTTCCAGTTGATCGATCTCATGCTTGCTCTCATGGCGTTCTGACCGCGGCATGCCGGGCTTGGGAGCCTGCGGCCCAAAGAGCAGCGCATGCGCCGGAATGGCAGCAAAAAGTGCCGTGAGAACTGCCAGACTACTCCAGCGTGTCAAGCGGTGACCAGGGATACAGGGCATAGGGCGTACCGGATGGTAGCTTTGAATCGCATTTCAGGTCAATATGTTGTTTCCGCGCCAGCCAACGAATCTAAATATTTCTGCCTGCAAAAATTGGACGGCTGCCAAACCGGAATGGCAGCAGGCGCGCCAGCTCAGGCCAGCGCAACCAGGTCCTCGCGAACGCGCTCACGCATCTTCTGGTACAGTCCGCCAACGGCATACCGCTTGAAGTGCGCAGATTGCTGATGCGCCTCAAGCGCTTCCTGGTCGGCATACTGCTCGTAGATCACAATGATGTCGGAGTCGCCATAGACCGCGTGCGGAACGTAAGTCACGCAGCCGGGCTCCTGGCGTGAGGCAGCAGCCAGGGCGCGAACAATCTCCGCGATTTCAGCGCGGTCTTCCGGGGAAAAGGTCATACGAACGGTAAAGCTGATCATGGGCACGGTTCCTGACAGTCCTGCTGAGGGAATTTAGTTTTTACTGCTTGCATTGCAGGCTCAGTAATCGTACCCCAAAGATGCGCGCTACCGGTGGATTTCCTTCAGCACCTGCGCAAATTCCGGAAGAATCATGGTCTGATCGCGATCCGGCCCCGTCGAAACCATGCCGATCTTCGCGCCGCTCTCTTTTTCCTGGAAGCGAAGATACTCCTGCGCAGCTTGGGGCAGCTTTTCAAAGTCCGTAATGCCTTCCGTCGAACTCTGCCAGCCCTTCAGCTTCGTATAAACCGGCTTGATGGCTTCCAGCCCCTGCACGTCGGCAGGAATTTCATCCGTGACCTTGCCATCAATCTCGTAGCCAACGCAGATGGGGATCTCATCCAGCTCATCGAGCACATCCATCTTGGTCACAACCAGCCACTCTGCGCCATTGATCGTGTTCGAGTAGCGAAGCAGCGGAATATCCAGCCAGCCGCAGCGGCGCGGACGCCCGGTAACAGCGCCGTACTCGTTACCGCGAGCGCGAAGATGATCGCCAATCGGATCGTGAATTTCCGTCGGGAACGGCCCCTCACCCACACGTGTGACATACGCCTTGGTAACGGAGATTACAGTGCCGATATTCGTAGGACCCACGCCGGTTCCCGTAGCCGCACCACCCGCAGTTGCCGAGGATGAAGTCACAAAAGGATAAGTCCCATGGTCGATATCGAGCATGGTTCCCTGCGCGCCCTCAAACATCACGCTGCCGCCGTCCTTGATGATGTTGTTGAGTAAACGTCCTCCGTCAATGACAAAGGGCCGCACCTGCTCGGCAGCCGCTGCGTACTCGTCAAACATCTTTTCCGGGTCGAGCGGGTCGGTGCCATAGAGCGCATGCACGATGGCATTCTTCTCCGCGCAGGCCGCCTCAATATGCGTCTTCAAGAGCGCCGGATTCAGCAGATCCACCACCCGCAGTCCGGAGCGAGCCATCTTGTCTTCATACGCCGGTCCAATGCCGCGGCTCGTAGTGCCAATCTTCTGCCGTCCCGGCGCGCTTTCAGCGGCCAGCTCAATCATCCGGTGGTAAGGCAAAATCACCTGCGCGCGGTTCGACACACGAAGCTGCGCATCCACATCCACGCCGAACTCGCGAATCCGCGCCACTTCCTTGAGAAAAGCGATCGGGTCCAGCACCACGCCGTTGCCAATCACACCCATGCAATTCGGCCGCAGCACGCCGCAGGGAATGAGCTGGAGAACAAATTTCTGGCCGCCGATGATGACGGTATGGCCTGCGTTGTGTCCGCCGGCATAACGGGCCACGGCGTCAAAGCCGTCACTTAGCACGTCCACAATCTTGCCCTTGCCCTCGTCGCCCCACTGGGCGCCCAACACCACTGCCGTCTTCGCTCGCATCACTCAAAAATCCGCACTTTCACAGAAAATACCGGCCCGCGCAGGGCAAAATCCCTGCACGCACCGGCCAATCACTCAGATGCGTCCAAACGGACACACGCCATCTTAGATGATAAACCCTCGCGGAATCCCAGTCGGACCCTGTTAACCATTTCCCGGCCCGTCCGTTGTGTAGGCAGAAGATCTTCGCAACGCTTTTTACCCAAGAGGACAAGACCATGCCGATTCGCCGCACTCTTCTCACCTGCTGCCTTGCTTTCGCAGCCCTTGCGCCCTGCGCAATCGCCGTACAGACCCATCCGGCCAAAACAGAAGCCGCCGCGGCCGCACCACCACCGCCGCCCGTGCCCAGCGATAAGGAAGTTGCCGCCACGCAGCGCCAGTTGATAGAACTGCTGCGCCTGAGCCCCACGCTCACCACCGTCATCTCGCACGACCCCACTCTGCTGGCCAACCAGGATTACGTCAGCCGAAACAATCCTCAACTTGCCGCTTTTCTTGCAGTGCATCCTGAGGTGGCGCGCAATCCCGACTTCTATCTCTTCACACACATGCATCAGGACGGCAGCCCCGACGAGGCCCTCGAACGCGCCGTCTGGCCCGAGGTCTATCGTACGCAGACACCCAGGTCCGGCTTCGACGAACTGCTGAGCAATATGCCGCCCGTGCTGGTCACGGCAGGCTTTCTCGTCGCTTTTGTCTGGGTGATGCGGCTGGTAATGGAAAATCGCCGCTGGAGCAGGACCTTCACCATACAGAACGAGGTCCACGGCCGCATCATCGATAAATTCGCCAGCACCCAGGAGCTGGCTGGCTACATGGAATCGGAGGCCGGCAAGCGATTCCTGGAGGCTGCGCCCATCCCGTTGAATGCCGCACAGGATCCCATGCCCAACGCGGTAGCCCGCGTGCTCACTCCGCTCCAGATTGGCGTAGTGATGGTGTTGCTCGGCGCCGGCTTCCTGCTGTTGCGCAACGTACGTATCGATTACCACACACCCATGCTGGTATTGGGAGTCGTTACGCTCATGCCGGGAATTGGATTTATCCTTTCCTCGGGACTCACATGGGCCCTGGCCGGACGGCTGGGGCTGATGCCGGGGCGCGACGGTCGCACAGGTCATGATCGGTAAGCACCATGGACAATCACCATGGCGACGACAGGGAAGAAGCCCAAACCAGTGAGTCAGGATGCAATGAGACTGGAATCCACCATTTCGAACGTGCTTGCGGGCGACTCAGCTCTGACGCCCGCAACCGCAATGCAGAATGACGCATTTGCCGCCTTCTACGAGCGATCTGCGCGGCCTCTCTGGGCTTATCTCGCGCGGGTCTCCGGCGACGCGGCGCTGGCCGATGATCTGCTCCAGGAAAGCTACATTCGCTTTCTCTGTGCTGACGTCAGTCTGGATGGGGAAGTGGCCGAGCGGCGGTATCTCTTCCGCATCGCCACTAACCTGATGAAGGATCACTGGCGCAAGCCGCGCGTGACTTCCATGGAGGAGATTCCGGAAGAGCACTTCAGCGCCGATGGGACCTCCGGGCATGTGGAGACGGAGATGATGCTCGGTCCGGCCCTCAGGCAGATGCGTCCGCGAGAGCGGCAACTGCTCTGGCTGGCGTATGCAGAAGGCTACTCGCATCGCGAAATCGCTGAAGTAACGGGCCTGGCCTCGGCCAGCATCCGGTTGCTGCTCTTTCGGGCTCGCCGAAAGGTGGCGCGGCTGATTACCGATCAGCCCGCGGGGAGGGCGTCATGAGCAGAAGCTGCAACCGCGAAAAGGAACTCGCCGAGCTGCTCAAACGGGGGCAGTGGCCCGCGCTGGCCTCGGCAGAAATGCGCGCTCACGTCACAGGGTGCTCCTCCTGCCGCGACCTTGCCTCCGTCACGCAGGCCTTTCAGCGCGAGCGTGTGGCAGTTTCGGCGCACGCACGGCTGGAGTCGCCCGGAGTCCTGTGGTGGAGAGCGCAGCTTCGCAAGCGCAACGCAGCGCTCAGGCAGGTAAGCCGCCCGCTGGCAGCGGTTCAGGTCTTCGCCGTCGTGCTGGGGCTTGTAGCGGCCATCGCGTGCCTGATCATTGCTTCGCAATCCGGTGCAGGTTGGCTCAAACCATTGGCGGAGCTGCCTTCCACGCTGCACATTCCGGAGATGCTGCCTTTGGCATTGCAGAACACGCCTGCTCCGTGGCTGGTGCTAGTTACATTTGCTGCTATCACCGTTATGGGAGGCATTTTTATCTACAGGGCCTCGGAAGAACGCTGACGGCTCCGGCAGCACTCCGCCTGATTGCATCAGCTTCGCCGTCTAAATCAATCCTTTGAGATTAATCATCCAGACGTTGGAGTTGCTGTTGTCCCAGCGGTTCAGGCGTTTGAGATCCTCTTCTGCCTGCGCTTTGGTTCGAGGGAAATGCGTAGCCTCCGTCCGGTCGCTTGAAAAGTAGAGTGTCACTCCGTCACGCCCAAGCTTCGGTTCGTTGTCGGTTGACGCGCCGTATCTGGTCACGTCGTTCTGATAACGAATCATCGTTGGAGCGCCCCAATGATCGCCCTCCCGTTTCACCAGGAACAGGCGCTCATGCGAGTCTCCATCGACTCGTCCGCCTGAACTGAAAACCAGGAACGACTCGTCCGGGGCAACCTCCGGGTCCACGTCTAGTTTGGACCCATCGCTGAAAGGCAGCAGCGTCGCCCGTTGATATGATCCATTCCGCCAAAGTGACACATAGATCGACTTCGCTGTTCCCGGCCCAATGACTGTAATAAATACATCCCCGTTCGCCGCAACGCTGGGTTTGAAGATAGCTCCGGAGATGTTCACCTCATCCGGCAGTCGAACAGGTTCTGACCACCCCGTCGAAGCCCGATCCACGCGCCACAAATTTGAAACGATCCCAGGGATCGGTTCTCCGGGCTTTGGCAATTCCTTCAACGGAGTCTTAGGCCGCGTGGATACGAAAACGATGTACTTGCCGTCGGCAGACCATGCCGGAGAAGAATCGGGCCACTGACCGGAAAACGGAGCCACCACAGGCTCACTCCACTCGCCGTCGATCAGGTGTGACTCCAGAATCACGCTCCAGTGCGCGGCGTAGCGCGTAAAAAACAGTGTCTTCCCGTCCGGAGAAAAAGCGGGAGACCCGTCATTCGCAGGTCCGGAAATCACGCCGGGGGCAAAAAGCTGAACGGTGGGCAGCGAAGCGGTCTGCCCTGGCACGGCCACGGGCGTAAGTACAGCAAGCAAACAAGCGATTCGAGACAGAGCGAACATCTTTCCTCCTCAAATGGCCTTGGCAATGAGGAAAGATTAGACGCCCGCCTTCGAGGAAAGTCACAACGCTAATCCGGCGGCAGGCCGCCCCACTGCCAGAACCGCGTCGTTTCCGCCTGTGTAATCCACGCAGAAAGCTGCGCATCCGGATACCGCTTCACATACGGAACCGCCCAGCCAATATCCGCTCCCGAAATCTTCGCCGGCATATTCTGCGCCACGCCCGTCGATTTCTGAAAAATCTCCGGATGCTGCAACCCGGCCTCGCATAGCTGCGCAAGCCGCTCAATTCCATTGTGATTCTCGCTATAAAGATCGATGCCGTTCGCACGGCCAAGCTCAGCCAGCATTACCAGCGGTGCCAGTGCATAGAGATGGTAGTGGAGCGCCATCCGGGCTCGTTCCAGCTCACGCGGCAGCACGCCAACGGGGCTGATCTCGCTGATGCCGGTCCTGGCCGTCGAAATGCCCCAATGAAAATCGCTGCCGTCGTTGCCGGCTACACCGGCAGCAGCAACCGCCAGGCCGGACCAGTAGAGGTGATTGTTCCAGGAATCGCTGTGCGGATTGCCGCGATTGCCATCCACGTAGTCGCGCACGCGGGAAGCAATCTTCTCGAACCATCTTTGAATCGCCTTATCCTGCTCAGCCGTTCCAACGCCGGTATTGCGAATCTTGAGATACGCCATCGCAGTCCCGGCCAGCAGCCATTTCTGCTCGTAGTGGGCCTGTCCGGTGGGCTGCACCCCGGTCATGGCATCCTCCTGGGCGGCAGCGCTGAGCAGGCTATAGGCGCAGGTAACCGCAGCGCGGCTGCCTTTGGTGAGGTAGGCATCCGCAGCCTGTGTAACAAACTGACCCAGATGCGTAGGACCGGCGGTAGCTTCTTCCTCGGCCTTCTTTTTGGCAGGATCGATGATGGAGTGATTCGCGTCGATGTAGTAGCCCTCGGCGCTGATGGTCTTTGTGAGGGCCGGCAGTGCGGGGCAGTTATAAGGCGCATCCGTCAGCGCAACAGAATGGTTGTCCCACGGCGACTGCAACCGGGCATCGCTTGCGGCAATGCAACCGGGCAGAATCAAACAGGCTGTCAGCATTGGAGCGAGGCGTTTCATCATCTGTTCTATGAAGGGACGGTTGAGAAATAGGAAAGGCCGCCCGGTTTCAGAATCCTTGCCCCGGCTGGTGCAATCCAAGAAGTGCGGTTGTAGATGGCTTTATTTTTAGATCAGGAGCGAATTTTTCCCTATGACTCTTTCCGCAGTGGAAGCGAACAAGTTAAAGCAGGCCCCGGCGACGGACAGGGTCATTCCGGCGGTGCTGCACCGCTGGAGCCCTCGCGCTTACGCCGACAAGCCCGTCAGCGATGCCGATCTGAAAGCAATCTTTGAAGCCGTGCGCTGGTCGGCTTCCTCCGCCAATGAGCAGCCCTGGCGTTATATCGTGGGCCGCAAGGGCACCGAAACATATAACAAAATATTCGAATCGCTCGTTGAGGGGAACCAGGCGTGGGCCGGCAGGGCACCGATATTGATGATCGGCCTTGCCAACACCCTCAACTCAAAAGGCACGACGAACGGCGCAGCGGTGTACGACCTCGGCCAGTCAGCCGCCATGCTCGTTCTTCAGGCAGCGGCTCTGGGCCTGGCAGCGCACCAGATGGGCGGCTATGACCGCGACAAGGCGCGCCAGCTGCTCGGCATCCCTCCGGAATTTCACTTCGGCGCAGCCATAGCCCTCGGCTATCAGGGCGAGCCCGCGCTTCTCAACGAGCGCCAGCTTGCGCAGGAAACCACCCCCCGCAAACGCAAAGAGCTGAGCGAGTTTGTCTTTGACGCATGGGGCGAAGCACTGAAGCTCGGCTGAGCGTTCACCTGGTAACACGGCCTCTCTCTCCGCAAGCTAAAGTGGAGGGAGAGGCCTTTTGTTTTGACTCCCCAATCGCGGCAATTTGAAAGACAGACTCCAGGGCGGCGGCCGGTACAACGCAGAAAAGGCCGATCTCGAAACCAGCCCCGCTTTCTCCGCTGGATCATCGCCGGCGCGCTGGCCGTGGTGGTCTTTTTGGCCTGGGCCGTGCTGGCACGCGTCTTCGCGCCGAAAGGCAATACGGCACTCACGCATTTTGACACCATCATCGTGCTGGGCACTCCCGCCGACAGCGACGGGAACCCGACTCCGGAGCAGCTGGCACGGGTGAGCGAAGGCGTGCAGGAATATCAGCGCGGCGTGGCTCCCAGGCTGATTATGACCGGAGGCCCAGCGCATAACTCCTTCGTTGAGGCCGAATCGATGGCTCGCGTGGCCCGCGCCCAAGGGGTACCGCAATCGGCCATCGTGCTGGAGCCGCATGCCACCAGCACCATTGAAAATGCATGCCTTTCGGCGCGGATTATGAAGCAGAATGGCTGGCACTCAGCGGAGGTGATTACCAGCGGATATCACCTGCCCCGCGCGGGAATCATCTTCAACCATCTGCCGCATGAGCTGGCCATCGACTGGCGCGGGCATAGCGCACCGGAGCTGGGACCCAGGCCGGAACCGGCGCCCGGCTGGGCTGTCACCACCGCGGAAATCACCAAGACGGTCCGCTATCTGCTTTACGCCAGCTGGGCAGATTCCTGCTCGCCTTAAGCGCGGATCACGGTCAAAGACCTTGCCGCACATTGTGCCTCCTTGGCGCGGTCCTGTAATCTTAAAATGATGCGTTTTCAAGTACGTTCTTTTGCCCTGTATGCCGCCGCTGGTCTTGTGCTCAGCGGGGCGCTTGCGACCTCGGCTTCGGCCCAGTCGTCCTCGTCGTCCCAGTCGCCCCAGTCGGGCTCGTCTTCTTCGGTGCAGACTCCGCTCAGCGCGCCTCAACCGGCTTACGTAACCGTCGATCCCCTGGCCGGCGTGCGCTACGACAACCGCTATGACATCTCGCTCGGTGCGGCTTACGGGCACATTCATGCCGGCCCCATCCTGACCCAGGGTGCAAATCTCGGCGGGTTGGACCTAAGCGGCAGCTATTGGCTCACGAAGCGCTGGGGCCTGGAAGGCACAGGACGGGCTTACCTGGGCACCAGCGGCGCAGCGCCGAACACGGTAAACATCAATGGACCGTTTGTGGCGCAATATATGTTTGCCGCAGGCGCTGAGTGGCTTGGCCCGCATAACAAGCACGCCGCGCTGATTGCGCATGTGCTGGGCGGTGGCGCGTATGGCGATTTCGAGAAGGACCTGCGCGGCTACCCCCCTTCTACGGTGGGTTTTTATAACAATCAGGTGGCTCCGGCAGCCATCTTTGGCGGCCACATCGATCTGAACCGTTCGCCACAGTGGGTTTTCCGCATTACGCCGGACGCGCTCTACACGCACTACTCGACCGACTACGCCACGAACATCTCGCCGGCAGGCGGACACAATAACTGGAACTTCGGCATCTCTGTCGGCATGGAGTACAAGTTTAAGAAGAAGCGCTAGAGCGGCTTTTTTCGGGATAGTGGAGCGCCGCGAGCATCGTGCTTGCGGCGTTTCTCTTTTCAATTCCAGACCGGTTTACGCCAGTTAAGCATTCCGTATGCTATTGTTAGCCGTTCAGCGCTCTCTGGCATCCAAACTGTCGGTGAGCACTGTAAGAAGAGCAGATCAAAAGCGGGGATAACAGGAATGAAAGACACGCTTGGAGTATTGCTGGCCGGTGGGGCGGGGGAACGGCTGTTTCCATTGACGCGGGATCGCGCCAAGCCTGCGGTGCCATTCGGCGGCCATTACCGCATTATCGACATTACTCTCTCCAACTGCATTAATTCCGGGCTGAGAAAGGTCTTCATTCTTACGCAGTACAAGGCTCTGTCGCTGAACCGGCATATCCGCGAGGGCTGGTCGGGAGCGGTGGCGCAGGAGCTGGGCGAGTTCTTTGAGTTGCTGCCGCCCATGCAGCGCACCGGCGCCAACTGGTACATGGGCACGGCAGATGCGGTCTACCAGAACATTTATTCCATTGGCAGCGAGCAGCCGAAGCACATGATCATTCTTTCCGGCGATCACATCTACAAGATGGATTACAGCCTGATGCTGGAGTACCACCAGAAGACGGGAGCTGAGGCGACGCTGGCGACGCTGCCTATTTCGCCGGATGAGGTTTCGCGCTTTGGCGTGGTGGAAGTGAGCCAGAGCGGTGAGGTGCAGGGATTTCAGGAGAAGCCGGCTTCGACGACCTTCCGTTCGCCGTTTAGTCCGAATGCCGTCGATGCTTCGATGGGTGTGTATATCTTTAACACCGATGCGCTGTTGAAGGCTCTGATTGCGGATGCAGAGGACCCGAATTCCAAGCATGACTTCGGGCATAACATTTTGCCCGCGATGCTGGGTAAGCGGAAGATGATGGCTTACAGCTTTGTGGATGAGAACAAGCAGCAGGCGCTTTACTGGCGGGATGTGGGAACGCTGGATGCCTACTTCGACGCGAATATGGATCTCTGTTCGGTTTCGCCCACGTTCAATCTGTATGACAAGGACTGGCCGATCCGGACGCGGGTGCGGCAGTATCCGCCGGCGAAGTTTGTCTTCGGAGAGCCGGGGCGGACAGGTTCGGCAGTCAATTCGGTCATTACGGCCGGCGTGATCATCTCGGGTGCTTCGGTATCGAACAGCATCATTTCGCAGGATGTGAGAGTGAACTCGTACTCGCAGGTGGATGCGAGCATCATCTTTTCGCATGTGAATATCGGGCGGCACTGCCGGATTCGCCGGGCAATTATCGACCGCAACGTGAATATTCCCGAAGGAACGGTGATCGGGTATGACCCGGTGGAGGACAAGAAACGGCACTTCGTCACTCCCTCAGGGCTGACGATTGTGACTCGAGATGCCTCTCTGTTTGAGAACCCGGTAGACCCGGAATTCTTCAAGCGGCACTGAGCGGGTTCTTCCTCTCCTTCTGCACCCCAGCGACGAAAAGCTGTCGCTGGGGACCCCCGGATCGAGACCTGGGGCACCCAGTTTGGTGGTGGTGCGGGGGAAGGCAAACGCAAAAACAACGACAAGGACAAAAGCGGGTCCTTCCCTCCGGCTGAAAAACGCCTACGGTCAAGGATGACGGGATTCTAGTTTCGTAGGTTTGAGCCGGGTTAAGGACGCATGAGATTCTTGGATTTTAACTTGTTTATTTACTATAACTTATAGATTTTCTACTGTTTACCACTTAAATACTGACACATGGTTACCAAATAAATAAAAAAATCTGCACATCGCTTTCTAAACCATTCATTCCTGGGTGGTTAGGAGCGCTTTTTGGTGTGCACGGATGTGTTCGCCTTTTCTGCGCTTTTCAGTTTATCAATGAAAAGAGTACGGCCCGATCCGTGGACTGGAATCGGGCCGTTTTGCTGCTGAATATAAGTGTTTCACAAAAGGGGTTAATTAGGTGAAAACTATTTTGGGTCGGCTCTGGGTACGAAAGGGCATTGGACTTTCGTAACGTATACAGTGTGTTGCTTGTTGCACGACTTGTTACGGATAGATGCCCGAATTCAGGCGCAGTTCGCCGTACTTTTCGCGTGCGTTTAGGTTTACAGAATCGCGTTTCTCGATACTTATCGGAATCTATGGACCTTGCCCTCTTCGCTCACTTCGAAGAACACGAGTCTCCACAGTTGCTGTTGGCAATCATTGTCAGCATCGCGACATAGCTCGAAGGCGATACGGAAACGCGAGGACTTCGGTCGATATCAACTTTGTGCACGATGACCATGTCTTTGGCCGGAAGCACAGTGATGAATGTCCCTCCCGCTCCCATCGCAGAGTAAGCACCCTGCATAAATCCCGTATACATACTTCCGGGAAACGCTGGCTGGTCCCATACCCACCATGCAGATCCGAAGCCCCAGCGTTCAGGCTCTCCTGCATTCTGAAATACATCGGGATGGACATCCTTGAATGAGGTGACCAACGAAGTCGTATAGCGGACCCAGTCTGCGGGCATAATGCTCTTGCCGTTCCAAACGCCAAAGTTCAGCATCAAGAGTCCAAGCCGTGCCATATCCCGCGTGGACAGAAACATCGCATATTCAGGATGAACGCTGCTTTTCTCTGGAAACTTATGCTGCCTCTTGAGATCAAAGTCCTGCAGGCCTAGTGGTTCTGCGAGGTCTGAGGCGAGCGCTTCGTAAATGCCTTTTCCAGTCAGCTTCTCGAAGGCCGTACCCGCAGCATCGAAGTCCCAGTTTTGGTACACGAAATATGTGCCAGGGTACTCTGAGCCGCGTCGCGGCAGGTCGTCCTCTTGTGCTACATAGATTCCGGACCGTCCCATCAACAGTTGCTCAAGCGTTGCATGCGCTTCGACCGGCAGGAAAGGACTGCTTTCTTGCAGCGCCAGCTCCGACACGTTCTTTGTCAAATCGATTTTGTTCTCAAAAACATACTTTCCGTAGAGCATTCCAAGGACGCTTTTACGAACGGAAGCAATCTTGCTGACATGCGCGACATCACCATAGGAAAAGATGACCCGCCCCTGCACGACCACCATCATCGATTCGGTATCTTGAACCTTCAGCCAAGCGCGTAACGCCTCCAGCTTTTCACTGGAGTATCCGACAGCCTCAGGCTTTGTACTTTGCCAAGCGGTTTCGGGAACAACCTCTCCGCGTATACGAGCTACGTTTTGCCCGTAAGCTGAAGAAATCTGCATGATCAAAATCAATACGGTAAGAGTTCGCATGATTCCCACTAGTTTATAGGCCCCGCCAGAGGCATCGTTGGGTACCGATAAGTCGGCATGTCGGAAGTAAACGCTGAATCGGTGGTAGCTCACTCTTTAGAGAATCAGCAATTTCATCCGGCGCAGAGTTTGGGCGGACTCGGCTGTGGCGGTGCCATGACATCCCTGCAGACGCGGGAATGTTGCTTTCCGGGATCGCTCTCCGTGTGCGCGGCGCTCTCTCGAAGGAGTCGGTGCTGATCGCCGTGCCGGTATGTTTCTTCGTACTATGGTGCTAGAGCTTTGCATCCGAGGGCCCCATGGCTGACTTCGACGAACAATCCTTCAAATTCCTCACCGAGAACAGCGCGGATATGATCTTCCGCTGTGACTTTACGCCCAAGTTCACCTATGTCTCGCCGTCTTCTTTGCGCTTGCTTGGGAAAGCGCCGGAGGAGTTTATTGGTCTGCACCCTTCGTCTGCGGTTTTTGGGGAAGATCTTCCGATTGTTCGTAAACATATCGAAGAGCTGAGCAAACCGGGGTCCGAGCCCTCCAACGTCGCTGTGCGGTTCTTTCACAAGAACGGATCGCTGGTGTGGATGGAGGTGAGTGCGCGGATGATTGAGGATCCAGAGACGGGTGAGGCCAGAGAGATGATTCTTGTGGCTCGCGATCTTACCGAGCGGAAGAAGCTTGAGGATCAGCTTCGGGCCATTGCCATGACCGATGGGCTGACGGGGCTGGCGAATCGCCGTGCTTTCGACGAGGAGCTTGAACGGCAGTGGACTCGTGTTCGTGGAGACAGTTCGCAGTTCTCGCTGGTGCTGCTGGATATTGATTACTTCAAGAAATTCAATGACGAGTATGGGCACCTGGCCGGGGATGACTGTTTGCGCGTGGTGGGCGCTGCGGTGAAGTCCGCGGTTCGGGAGGGCGACATTGTTGCGCGGTATGGCGGCGAGGAAATCGCGATCATTCTGCCTGCGACGGATGCGGCTGAGGCGCTTGCTGTTGCTGAGACGGTGCGAAAGGCGATTGAGGGCCTGAAAGTTCCCCATGCGGGTAATCCCGATAGCGGGAAGGTGACGGCGAGTCTCGGCGTGGCGACTGCGCTGGCGCGCGCGGGAGGGGCGATCCGGATGCCGGAGTCGCTGGTGCTTTCGGCGGATAAGGCGCTTTATATGGCGAAGTCGGAGGGGCGGAACTGCGTTCGCAAGGTGATGATGATGGCTGCGCCGAATCCTGGGCCGAAGGCTTAGAGGCCGGGCGAAAAGCAACGGCAAGAACAACCGCAGGTCCCTCGGCTTCGCTCGGGATGACACGGTTTTGCCGGCGTCTCCCTCCCGCCCGGAGAACATTGCAGTTTGAAATAGTGAGGGGAACAAATCGGATAAACCCTGCGTATAGCCGGTTATGCAGTACGTTGGTACATTGGATTGGGGCGCTGCCGGCCTGGGATTCGGCAAACCTAAGGCGGCTGGCCGTGCCGGGGCGGATTGGACGCCGTCCAGGGCACCTGCAAAAGGCCGCACAGGCGGCGCTGCTACTGCATTTTCCGGGGAGCAGACCGGAGCACGTTCGGAAGCCCGCCCGAAGCGCGGGGAGGTGAGACCGCTGAATCCACAGGATCAGCAGCCGTTGGAGATGGATTGGACGCTGACGGTTCGCCGCTGCCTGGATGGAGATTCGGGGGCGTGGGCGGAGCTTGTTCGCGTGCATCACCGGCGTGTGTACGGGCTCTGCTATCGGTTTACCGGCTCTCCGGTGGATGCCGAAGACCTGACGCAGGATGTGTTTCTGAAGATTTACTCGAACCTGGGCAGCTTTGACTGCACGCGGGGCAGCCTGCAGGTGTGGATTACGACGATGACTCGTAACCTTCTGGTGGATAATTTCAGGCGCACGAAGAATTTACGTGCAACTGGATCGCTGGATGAGGGTTGGAACGAATCGAGCGAAGACCAGGGTTTGAAGCCGGTGGACCGGCTGATGAGCCGCGAGGCCTCTCCGCATGAGATGGCGGCGCGGAAGGAACTGGAAAAGATGGTTCAGGCGGCGCTGGCGAAGGTTTCGACGGAGCTGCGTGAGGCAGTGATTCTGCGCAACTTGCAGGACATGGACTACAAAGAGATCGCGCAGGTTTTAGGGATTCCCGAGGGGACGGTGAAGAGCCGGATCAGCCGCGGAAGGGCGGAACTGGCACGTTTGCTGGAGCGTAATCAGCGGGAGGTGATGTGATGGCGGAAAGGACGAACATTCCGGCCTCCCCGGCCTGCGGGCAATGGGAGACGGTGCTGGCCGATGCTCTGGATGGCATTCTGCGGCCCGAGGATGAGGCGTTTTTCGCGAGCCACAAGGAAGAGTGCCCGTATTGCGCGGCGCTTTATGAAGAGGCTCGGCGCGGGCGCGAGTGGCTGGACTTTTTATCGCTGGAGCCGGAGATTCCGGCGGGCCTGCTGGACAGGATTCTGGCCACGACGGGGCCGGAGCAGGCGGCGGGATTTGGAATCTTGCCGGGCCAGTTGCAGCCGGCGGCTACGGCCGGTGTGGTTCTGCAGCCTTGGCAGAGGCCCGGGTTTACGCGCCGGGGATTTGTGGGGACGATTCGGCGCTTTGCCGAGCCGCGGCTGATGATGACGGCGGCGATGGCGTTTTTCTCGATTGCGTTGACCTTGAACCTGACGGGCGTGAAGCTGAAGGACCTGCGGGTTTCCGATTTGAGGCCGCAGGCGGTGCGCTCTTATATGGAGCGGCAGGTGGCGTTTGTTTCGACTCCGATTGTGCGCTATTACGACCATTTGCGGCTGGTGTACGAGGTGCAGACGCGGATGAAGGAGCTGCGGCGGTCGACGCAGGGCGATAACCAGCAGCAACAGACTCCGAACGGCAACGGTTCGGGGGAATCACAGCAGAAGAAAGATGGTGGATCGCGGCTGGACCGCGGAGGGGATTCTCCACAGGAGTCGGAGAGTCCGGCAGGGAATGATTTATTGGAAACTTCGTTTCAACCGAACGGCATGCCTGGGGATTCCGATGGCTCCGCAGTGAACGTTGTACGAGTGGCAGGGGGAAGGAGCACGGAATGGATTGCGTAAACCATAGCGGAACGGCTGCGGTGGCCTACTGCCAGAATTGCGGAAAGCCGCTTTGCGCGCAATGCGTGCGGCAGGGCGTGAACGGGCAGATTCTGTGCGAGCAGGACTTTGTGGCGTACCAGAGAGTGGCTGGACCGTTTGGCGTTGCGCCAACGGCTGCGCCGAACCCCGCGCTGGCGGCGGTGCTGGGATTGATTCCCGGCGTGGGCGCGATGTACAACGGGCAGTTTTTCAAGGGACTGATCCATGTGGTGGTGTTTGCGGTGCTGGTGAGCATTTCAGACCACTACGGGATCTTCGGGATCTTTATTGCGGCATGGGTTTTCTATCAGTCCTTTGAGGCGTATCACACGGCGAGGGCGAGGCGGGATGGGTTGCCGTTGCCGGATCCGCTGGGATTGAACGAAGTGGGGAACTGGCTGAATCTGGGTGGGCAGCAGCAGGGAGTTCCGCCGCAACCGCCGCCTCCTCCGCCTGCGGGTGGATTTGCGGGACCGGGAGTGGGGCCAGCAGCCGGGCCGGTAGCCGGGGCCGGCTGGAATCCGGTGGCTGGGCAAGAGGTGCCGAATCCTGCGCCGGGTACTGGATACCAGGCTCCTTATCAGCAGGTTCCGTATGCGCCGCACCCGGGGTTTGGCGATCCTGCTGTGCCTCCGATTCCTCCCATTCCTCCGCCGTACTGGCGCAGGCGTGAGCCGATTGGCGCAGTGATCCTGATTGGGCTGGGACTGATTTTTCTGCTGAACCAGATGGGTTTTGTGGCAGCGCGGATTGCGCACTATAGCTGGCCGCTGGTGTTGATTGCGCTGGGCGCGTGGCTGATTCTGCGTCGCTCCAGCGGAATGAAGGGAGGGCCGCAATGAACCGCTATTGGATGATTCGCCGGTTGAGATGGCCTGTGATGCTGGTGCTGACGGGAGTGCTGGCGCTGCTGAACCAGATGGGGATTGCGCGGTTTGGCCATACGTGGCCGCTGTACCTGGTGTTCTGGGGCGTGCTGATGCTGGCGGAACGCGCGGCGATCAACGAAGCGGACCTGACCGGCTATCCGGCGGACCCGATGGTGGGACCGTATGGGGGGCCTGTGGCTCCTGCCGGTGGCACGGGTGTTGTGCCGGTGCAGACGACAGGGACTTCGATTGTGCCGGTCCATGGAGATGAGATTGTGCGCCGGGATGGAAATGGCGGCACGCACGAAGGCGGTGGGCTATGAGCACGATTCCTCCAGGTTCAGTACCACCGGGTTCAATGCCCCCGGGTGGCGGGCAGCCGCCGTACGATCCCAAGACGCAGTGGCGGGTTTACAAGGATCAGCAGAAAGCGGCATGGCGGGCGCAGAAGGATGCGTGGAAGGCGCAGCGGTATGCGTATCGCGGCTATCCCGGTAGTTACGGACCCCGCGTGCCTTCGATTATCGGGCCGCTGATCCTGGTTTCGATTGGCGTGATTGCGCTGCTGATCATATGGGGCGGCCTGAGCGCGGAGCAGTTCTGGGCATGGTACGGGCGGTGGTGGCCGGTGCTGCTGATTGCGGCGGGACTGGGGTTGCTGGCGGAATGGTTTGTGGACCAGCGGCGCGAGGTTCCGGTACGGCGCGGCGGCGGATTTGTCGGGATTCTGATTCTGCTGGCGTTTGTGGGCGTGATCTCGGGGATTGCGAACAATCACTGGAACAACTGGCATAACAACTGGGGCGATCACGACGATTTCAACAGCATGTTCGGGCGGCCGCAGCATGACCAGGAGCAGGATGTTCTCCATACTACGGTGCCGGCGAATGCGACGATCCAGATTGAGAATCCGCGCGGGGATGTGAGCATTACCGCAGGCGACGGGCCGAATGTGGAAGTGCGGGCACACCAGATTGCTTATGCGAACTCCGATGCGGAGGCGAAGAAGATCTTCGAAGGGGAGAAGGCGGACGTCACGGTGAGTGGTGGAACGGTGATTGTGAAATCGCCGGGACACAACGATGGCGCGATGAACCTGACGGTGGTGGTTCCCAAGAATGCGTCGGTGAATGTGGAAGCGGGACGCGGCGATGTGAGCGCGGCCGGCTTGGGCGCGGGCGCTACGATTTCGGCTTCACGCGGCGATGTACACCTGAGCAACATTGATGGTTCGGTGCAGGTGCATTTTTCTTCGAACAAGGGAGATTTCTCGGCACACCAGGTGACGGGTGACATTACGGCCGATGGCAAGTGCAACGACCTCACGCTCTCCGAGATCAAAGGCAAGGTAACGATCAACGGGGATATCTTCGGCGAGACGCACTTTGAGAATCTGACGGGCGGTGTGCATCTGCATACTTCCATCACGGACCTGCAGTTTGGGGACCTGCCGGGTGACCTGACGCTGAATGACGAGGATCTGCATATTACCGAGGCCAAGGGCGGCGTGCGGGTAACGACGCACTCGAAGAATATCGACCTTACGCAGGTGAGCGGCGATACGTACGTGGATGACCGCGATGGCAATATCTCGATTGAGCCGGCGGGGAACTATGGTGTGGAAGCGCGGAACTCGCACGGACACGGCGATATTGAGCTGACGCTGCCGCAGAATGCGTCGGCTACGGTGGATGGACGGACGCGTAACGGGGATATTGTTTCGGATTTTCCGTTGTCCGTGAACGGAGATGAGAGCAAGACGATCTCCGGCAAGATTGGCGGCGGCCAGGCGAAGATCACCTTGAACACCGATGTGGGCGATCTGCGGATCAAGCGCGGCGATGATACGCAGGGAGCGGCGCCTGCGCCTCCGAAGGCTCCGGTGACGCCGAAGCAACCTAAGACTCCAAAGGCAGCGCCGGAGAGTGTGGAGCAGTAGAGAACGAGATTCCCGAATTAAGGCAACGTACAACGGCGGCTCCGGAATGAAACTTCCGGGGCCGTATTTCTTTTGGCACACGGTTTGTTGCGGATGATTCCCTGCGATTCTGCCGAGTGGAGGCGCGGGGATGTTCAGGAAGTTTTGGATGCGGCCGCACAGCGTGGTGGCGGGATTGATTGCGGCGGTGCTGCTGCTGGTGGGCCTGGTGGTGGCCGGTGTGAGCGCGTGTACCTCGAGCGGGGGGAAGGGTGCGCCGCAGATGCGAAAAGCTGCGGTGGTGGAGAACAAGGCTCCTGTTGCCGCGAGTACGAACGTGCCGCTGACGCCGCGGAGTTATCGCGGTGCTTCTTCGGCGGGGGATTTTCTTTCGATCACGGTGACGCCGGAGAGCGCGAGCGCTGGAACAATCTCGTATACGGACGTGACGAACCATCGGAGCAGTGCGGGGATTCCTTATGCGGTGGGCAGCGATGGCGGGTACGTGATCTCCGATCCGGATGGAGTTGTGATGAGCGGATATGAGATTCCGGGCGCGGGGCTGGTGCTGCATGTGCGGAAGGGCGGAACGGAGGACGCACTGGTGGTTGCCGGAGAGACCAGCCGGGTGACGCTGGATGGCCTGCGAGGAAGCTATAACACGATGCGCTTCCGGACGAAGCAAGGGGGAATTACGGTTGGCTCCGCAGAGGTGAATGGGGATGAGATGAGGCTGCGGGGCTACTCGCCGCTTGCGGCATTTGCGGCTCGGAACCAGGGGCAAACGTCAGCAGAGGCGGCATTTGAGAATGCTGCTCATGCCGCGGCAGAGTTTGCCCCGGCAGCGGATGGAACGTATCTCTCCAGGGCGGCTCCCCGTAGGTATGAAGAGGCGCTGATGTGCTACTTCACCAGGGCGGAGCAGGGATTTTTTCTGGCGGCAACGCCCGAGGGAGCTGTGATTGGTGTGCCGCAGGCGGAGAGCGCGGCTTTTGAGAGCAGCTATGCGGGAACCTACCAGGGCATGTACTACCAGAAGACGGATGTAGAGGCTGCGCCGGGGGGCGCGGAGATTGCGACGCCGATTGTGGATCCCGTTGAGGTGAGCGTGGGCGCGGATGGCATGGTGACGCTGACGGATGCTTCGAGCGGCGGGGTGCTGGCTGCGGGAACACTGAAGCCGCTTTCGGAGGCCATCGCAGGTTCGGGCAAGGGGATGTTTACGTTTCGCGTGACGGTGAATGGTATGAAGCAGGATTTCTTTGCGGCCTTTGCCGCGGTGCATGGGAAGCGTGCGATGGTGTTCTCTTCTTTCTGGGCAGGCGAGGGCGGGATGCGAAGTGCGGAATATAACTACTTTTACGGGGTGGGGTTGAAGGGGATGTAGCTGTCGCGACGGGTTGCTGACAACGAGGTTAAGGCAGAGGGCCGGGGAGGCAGTTGATCCCCGGCTCTTGGCATTTCCTGGGCTGAATTTTGAGCGGGCTGCAAATCCCAGTGGGAAAAATTATGCGTTTGGGTGTATGCTCCGCTGACAGGGCGGAGGTGGCATGTATGGGAGTGCAGCCGATCCGGGTAATTACGGTAGAGCGCGAATATGGCTCGCGGGGCGGGGAGTTTGCGCATGACCTTGCAAGCAGGCTGGGCTGGCGACTGCTGGACGATGAGCTTTTGAGCGCGGCGGCGCGGGCTGCAGGTGTGCCGGAGAAGGCGGCGGCGGAGTTCGACGACCGGCTGGACCCCTGGTACTACCGCTACGGCAAACTTTTCTGGCAGGACTCGTTTTATTCCGGGACGGACCCTTGCGATGACAAGGTGTTCGATTGTGAGCGGATGTATGGGTTGATTCGCAAAGAGATGGAGCGCGCGGCGCAGGAGGGTAACTGCGTACTGGTGGGGCGCGGCGCGGCTTGCGCGCTGGCAAACCAACCGGGGTGCTTTCATATTTTTGTGTATGCGACGCAGGCGGCGAAGCGGGCGTGGTTTGAGAAGAAGTTTCCCGGAGAGGCGCAGCAGGCGGACCAGCGGCTGGCGGCGCATGACAAGCGCCGGGCGGCGGTGATCAAGCAGTTTTACGGGCAGGAGTGGAATGCGCGGGGGCTGTATCAGTTGCTGCTGAACTCGTGCATTGGCACGGAGGCTATGATTGCGGCTGCGGCTGGCGGGGCGGGGTTGCAGGTGGGGGCGGCGGTTGCTGAGGTGATGGCGAGATAGAGGCAGAAAACAGGGAGTAGGGAATAGGGAATAGGGTTGTAGATAAAAGGCGGGAACTGTAGATAAAGGGCGGGAACTATAGATATTCCATCCTTTCGCACAGAACGCGAAAGGATGGGGCACCCGGACGAGGTGATGCGGGCTAGACCGTGATGCGTGCTACGCGGGGGCCGATGCTGGTGAAGATGTCCCAGGGGATGGTTTCCGAGGCGTCGGCGAGATCGTAGGCGGTGATGATTTCATCGCCCTGGGTGCCGAGGATGACGACTTCGTCTCCGCTTTTTACGGCGGGGATTTCTGTTACGTCGAGAACTGCCATATCCATGCTGATGCGGCCGACGAGCGGCGCCTGCTGACCGCGGACGAGCAGGCTGAAGCGATTGCTCAGATTGCGGTTGAGGCCATCGGCGTAGCCGACCGGGATGAGCGCGAGCTGCATGGGCTCAATGGCTGTGAAGGTGCCGTTGTAGCCGACTTCTGTGCCGACAGGGATGCTGCGAAGGCTGGAGACGCGGGTCTTCCAGGTGAGAACCGGCTTGAGAGAAGCGGATCTGCCGGGAGGGTCGCGGCGAGGGGTGACTCCATAGAGCGCGAGGCCGATGCGGAAGAGGAGCTTGAGGTTGAAGCGGTGCGCGATTTCTGCCATGTGCGAGGCGTCCGGGCCAAGCAGGGCGGCGGATGCGCCGGCGCTGATGAATTGGAGATGCGCGGCGGCAGCGGGAGTGGATTTGAGGATGCGAAGAGCATCGTCGAGGCGGGTGTACTGCAGGGCGGAGCGCATTCCGTTGTCTTCATCGCTGGCATAGAGGTGCGTCATAGCGGCCTCCATGCGGAGCGGGGATGCGGCGGTGAAGCGGGCGAGGATTTGTGGCAGCTCATGGAGGCTGGCGCCCTGGCGGCTCATGCCGGTGTCGATTTCGAGATGGACGGGGAGCGATGCGGGGGCCAGTTTGGCGGCCTGTGCGGCGGATTCTAGCTCGTCGATGTGCTCGATAGTCCAGACGGAGCACGTGATGTTGTGCGCGATGGCGGCTGCGCCCCAGCCGGGGAGAACTCCGCTGATGGAGAGGATGCGGGCCTGCGGGGCATAGGCGCGGGCGGCGATGGCTTCATCGACGCTGGCGACGGCGAGCCAGTGTGCGCCGGCGCGGAGGGCTGCGGGGGCGCAGAGTGCAAGACCGTGACCGTAGGCGTTGGCTTTGACGACTGCCATGCACTCGGCGCTGCCGGGGGCGAGCTGGTTGAGCAGGCGGAAGTTGTCTTCGAGGGCGCGGGTGTTGATTTCCGAGACACTGGCAAAAGCTGGGGAAGTATGAGTGTTCATGTGATTCAAGAGATGAGTTTACCCCGTGGGGGTCAGGGCGAAGGCGACGATGGTTTCGGCGGCGGGGTTGGGTAGCCCGGCGAGGATTTCGGATTCGAGCGCGTGGGGAGGGTGAAGTTCGCAGGCGGCTATGGTTTCTTCTGTTGCGCCAATGAAGCAGAGTTCGCAGCAGGCTAAGGCGGTATTGGTGTGGTCTTCCGGCGACTGGTCTAGGGATTCTATGCGGACAGGTGGGCCGAAGATGCGGCAGGTCATGGGGCGGAATTCGTAGATGTCGCAGAGGCCGGTGGCGGGATTAAGGGCTGGGCAAGGGGCTTCGTTGGCGAAGTCTTCAAATGCTTGTTGATTGGCTTCGGAGATGCCGATCTCGCCGGTCAGGAGGTCGCCGGGAAAGCTGGGGCCGTGTTCGATGAGCCAGGATTGGGCGCGGGATTCGATGCTGGCTGCCAGCGCGGGATTGGTTTGATGAAGGTTTTCCATGCCGGTGCGGATGCGGGCGGCGTCGAGTGCGTTGATGGCGAAGGCTCCGTGACAGCATTGCGTGCATCCGGGACGACAGGCTAACCATGGGCCGGAGATCTGGGTGGCGCGGGCCAGTTCGGCGTCCATGATGTGGATCAGCTCCGAGTCACGCGCGGGTAGGTGCATGGGAACAGGATACTCGTGGGCCGGATATGGCAGACTGTTCGCATGAGCTGTAAGCAGTGTGTTGGGCTTTCCCAGGATCGTCACTTCAACAATCCGCGTGAGTATCGGGAGATTGCACAGCAGTTGATGGATGCTGTTGGTCAGGGAAGATTCGAGCTGGTGAAGGCGAGCTGTCCGCTCCGCGAACTGCTGGGGCCGGTGTGGCCGGGAGATATTTTGGAGCATGTTTTCAAATGCACTGCCTGCGGAAGCATATATCAGTTGATGGCCGATACCTGGCACGGTTCTGTGAGCTGGGGACCGATGGGGACAGCGGATCCGGCATGGGCGTGATGCTCATTCCAGTGCTATAACGGGCACGAGGGAAATGTGATTTACCTCGAACACACTCCGAGGCCGCCGCTGGATCGATTTGTCCGGATGATCTGGTATGCGCGCTCTCCGCAATCCGGACATCGCCGCGAACGTATTTTGCCGACGGGCAATACACAGGTGATTGTGAACCTGGCGCGGGATTTTCTGCTGGATTGTCCGGAGGGTGCGCCGGTGCGGCAGGCGGCTGGGTCTCAGGTGGTGGGTGCGCGGACGGTGTACGAGATTGTGGACACCTCCGATATGGCGGATCTGATTGGTGTGGTCTTTCAGCCGGGTGCCTTTCCGCTCTTTGGCGGGGATGCGGCGGACGTGTTCAGCAATCGCAGCGTGGGGCTTGAGGATGTGTGGGGTTTGCACGCGCGCGGATTGCGAGATCGTCTGCGAGAGCTGTTGACGCCGGAGGCGCGGCTGCATTGCCTGGAAAAATTTCTGGCGGAGAGATGCCTGGTGTGGATTGGGCGGTTGACGAGTGCTCGACTGCCAATGATTGAGTTTGCACTGCGGAGCTTTGAGCGGGATGCGTGCGTTGGTTCCGTGCGGGATGTGGCGCGTTCCGTGGGATGGAGCGAGCGCAGGTTCTCGCAGGTGTTTCGTGAGCAGGTGGGGCTTTCGCCCAAGGTGTGGTGCCGGGTGCAGCGGTTTCAGCGTGTGGTGAAGCAGCTGCATGCGGGCGTGGATGTGCCCTGGCCAGAGCTGGCGCTGGAGTGCGGCTACTATGATCAATCGCACTTTGCGAATGAGTTTCGTGCTTTTTCCGGGATTGATGCCACGACCTATACCAAACTGCGTGGGACGCCGTGGGCGAATCATGTGGTGGCGGATTAAAGATTGCATTTCCGAAATTTCCAAGACTCCCTGATATGTGGATGACATGCTGGAGTGCGTAGGTGGAACTTCAGAGGAGGAATGATGGGAAACGAAATGAAGAGCACGATTATTCCTGCGCTGCGGTATGCGGACGCGCCTGCAGCGATTGAGTGGCTGTGCAAGGTACTGGGCTGCACAAAGCACAACGTGTACGCGAACCAGGACGGAACGATTGCTCATGCGGAGCTGGCGCTGGGCGGTGGGATGATCATGCTCGGATCGCAGAAGGACGATGCGTATGCGAAGAGTTACAAGTCGCCGAGTGAGATGGGCGGTGCGGAGACTCGCGGTGCGTATGTTGTGGTAGATGACGCCGACGCTGTGTACACACGGGCGAAGGCTGCCGGAGCGGAGATTATCCGGGAGCTGCAGAATACGGATTACGGAAGCAGGGAGTTTGCGCTGCGCGACCCGGAGGGACATAGCTGGAGTGTGGGCACCTACGATCCCTGGAAGGCACAAGCATAGGGAAGGCGCACGAGTAGAGTGCGCTTTGCTAGGATGTGAGCGTTCCGTGGATGAGAGGATTTGTGCGCATGAATGCTCGGTGTGTGGCTGGATTTCTGTTTGTTTTGTCAGCGGGTGTGGCCTGCGCGCAGCAGGCGCATCTGCTGGTGGCGCAGAAGGGCGATTCGAGCCTGGGGATTGTGGATCCGGCGGCGGGAAAGCTGTTGGCTGCTGTGCCGGAGGGCGGCGTTACCGGGCATGAGGTGATTGCTTCTACGGACGGCAAGCTGGCGTATGTGCCGATCTATGGGAACTCCGGTGTGGGCAAGCCGGGGACGGATGGGCATGAGCTGGTGGTGATTGATGTGGGGTCGCGGGTGGTGGTGGGGCATGTGGAATTTGGCCATCCCGTGAGGCCGCATATGCCGCTGATTGGGCCCAAGGACGGGCTGCTGTATGTGACTACGGAGCTGGACAAGACAATCACGCTGATTGATCCGAAGACGCTGAAGATTGTGGGGACGATTCCGACAGGGCAGGAGCAGAGCCACATGCTTGCGTTGTCCCATGACGGGAAGCGTGGCTATACGGCGAATGTGGGGCCGGGGACGGTCTCTGTGCTGGACATTAAGGCGCGTAAGGTGCTGACGGTGATTCCGATTTCCGGGAATACGCAGCGGATTTCGATTACTCCGAATGATAAGTGGGTGTTTACGGCGGATCAGACGAAGCCGCAGCTTGCGGCGATTGATACGGCTACGAACAAGGTGGCCCATTGGATTCCGCTGGAGGGCCTGGCGTATGGAACCACTCCGACGCTGGATGGGCGCTGGCTGATGGTGACGATACCGAGCAAGAACAAGGTGGCGGTGGTGGACCTGAAGACGATGCAGGTGGCGCGGAGTGTGGATACGCCTGCCGATCCGCAGGAGATTTTGATGCGGCCCGATGGGAAGGTTGCGTATGTGTCCTGCGTGGGGTCTCACCGGATTGCAGCGGTGGATCTGAGTACGTGGGCGGTGGTGCAGACGATTGAGGATGGTGTGAATTCGGATGGGCTGGCCTGGGCGGGGAAGTGAGTTGGGGTGCCCAATGGGAAAGAACTCTCCGGACCCCTGACTAAAAATTTTCAAAAATAGTTTTCACCTAATTAACCCCTCTTGTGAAACACTTATATTCAGCAGCAAAAGAGGCCCGATTCCAGTCCAGGAATCGGGCCTCTTTTCTTTCCTTGGGTAAAATGAAAAGCGTAGAAAAGGCGAACACATCGGTGCACATCAAAAATCGCTCCTAAACAACAAGGAATGAACGGTTTAGAAAGCCATGTGCAGATTTTTTTATTTATTTGGTAACCTCGTGTCAGTATTTAAGTGGTAAACGGCAGAAAATCTATAAATTATAGTAAATAAATAAGTTAATCTCCAAACATATCCTCATCCGACCTCAAGCCAGCAAGAACAAAAGCTCAGGCCTTGGGTTGTTATCCCACCCATGCGCGATACTGCTGCGCATGGATGGGGCACCCTTTGTGGTGGTTGCGCTGGCGAAAGGCAACGGCAAGAACAACCGCAGGTCCCTCGGCTTCGCTCGGGATGACAGGTTTTTTGGGGCCTTAGGAAGACAATGCGAGAACAAGGCTCAGACGCGAAGGATGGGGCACCCGGCAGATTTATATAACTTCCAGCTTCCAGTTTTCGAGGGCGTCTTTGAAGGCGGTCATGAATTTGCCGGCGTCGGCGCCGTCTACGATGCGGTGATCGAAGCCGAGGCAGTGGGTCTGCATCGAGCGGATGGCTATTGTGTCGCTGCCTTCTGCGTCCGTTAAGACTACGGGCTCTTTTTTCAATCCACCTATGGCGAGGATGGCGGCTTCCGGTTGATTGAGGATGGGCGTGCCGTATTCGCCGCCGAAGACGCCGGAGTTGGTGAGGGTGAAGGTAGAGCCGGAGGCTTCTTCCGGCTTGAGCTTTTTGGTGCGTGCGCGTTCCGCCAGATCGGCGATGGCGCGGGCTAACGCGGGGAAGCTGAGTGTTTCGGCCTGGCGGACCACCGGGACGATGAGGCCCCACTCGAGTGCGACGGCGATGCCGAGATGGATGTTGCCGTGATAGCGGATGCCAGTGCCTTCAATGGATGCGTTGATGATGGGGAACTGGCGCACGGCGCTGATGGCTGCGGCGGCGATGAAGGGCATGAAGGTGAGCTTGACGCCGTGGAGCTGTTCGAAGGCGGCGCGGTTACGCTCGCGGAGGAGCACGATGCGCGTCATGTCGATCTTGTAGATGGAGTAGGCGTGCGGGCTGATGCGGCGGCTCTCCAGCATGCGCTCGGCGATGATGGTGCGCATGCGGGACATGGGTACCAGCTCGTCTTTCAGCGCGGGAGCGGGAGCAGAGGAAGCTGCGGCAGGTGCGGGGCCTTGCGCGATGTAGCGGAGGATGTCGTCTTTGTTGATGCGGCCTGCGGAGCCTGTGCCGCGGATGTGGCGGATGTCTACATTGTGTTCGCGGGCGATGCGGCGGACCAGCGGCGAGGAGCGGACTGGCTCGTCGCTTAGAACAGGGGCGGGCTCTTGCTTTGCAATAGGCTGAGTTGTTGGTGCAGCTACCGATGCTGGAGCGGTGGCTTGCTCGGCGGGAGTTGCGGTGATGACGGGGTCGGTAGGGACTACCGGCACTTCATCTGAGCCGCCGATGATGGCGACGACGGTGTTGATGGTGACGGTTTCGCCTTCAGGGGATTTGATTTCCGTGAGGACGCCGGAGGCGGGCGCGGGGATTTCGGCGTCTACTTTGTCGGTGGAGATTTCAAAGAGCGGCTCATCTTTTTCGACGGCGTCTCCGGGCTTCTTGAGCCATTTTGTAATGGTGCCCTCAAAGATCGATTCGCCCATCTGGGGCATGACTACGTCGGTCGGCATGAGTGATTCTCCGCGTGAAAAAGAAGCCGAAAAAAGAACGGCTCCACGGCGCGATTATAAATTGGCTGGCTTAGGCGCGGATGGGCGGGTGAGGCTGGCCGGTGAGTTGCTCCAGTTCCCGCGGTATCTGCAACGGAGTGTCTTCTGCTGCGCGGGCGCGGAGGGTGTGGAGGCTTTCGACAGCAAGGATGGGCTCGGCGAAGACGATGCCGAACTGGCGTGCGGTTTCATGCGCTGCGGATTCCAGGCTGGGCAGGCGTGTGGGATCGGTTATTTCGAGATTGAGGCTTGCTACCGGCTTGTCGGTGATGCCGCAGGGATTGATAAGCAGGAAGTCGCTGAGATTGGTGGTGAGGTTGAAGGCGAAGCCGTGCGAGGTGATGCCGCGTGAGACGTGGATGCCGATGGCTCCGATTTTGCGATCGGGGGCTGAGTCCCCTGCGGACGGTCCGCACCACACTCCCGTGAGGCCTGCAATGCGGCCTGCGCGGACGCCGTATGTGCCGCAGAGGCGGATGAGTGCCTCTTCCATGAGGCGGACGAAGTCGACGGGGCCGAGGCGGTTGCCGGAGGCGGACTTCATGCTGCGGAGATCGAAGATGGGATAGCCGATGAGCTGGCCGGGGCCGTGATAGGTGACGTCTCCGCCGCGGTTGATGTGATGCAGAGTGACGCCGCGGCTTGCGAGCAACGCGTCGGATGCGAGGACATTGGAGCGATCTGCGTTGCGGCCCAGCGTCAGGACGGGAGGGTGTTCGAGCAGCAGGAGCGTGTTGCCGATGCGTCCGGCGCGGCGCAGCTCGACCAGCTCATTTTGCAACGCGAGGGCTTCATCGTAGGGAACGCGGCCCAGGTAGAGATATTCGATCATCCGCTTTTATTTTAGAAGAGCGAATGCAGAATGTCAGTCTTCGACCTTGGCCCAGAAGATGCCTCGGAACGCTGGAAAGACGCGCCAGAAGACGAGGAACCAGCAGACTGCCGCAAACACGCCCGGGCCGATGGACGAAGGCGCCATGAGGACATGTACCACGAGGATATTGAAGATTACAGGGCCGAGCAGCGTGAGCGCGAGCGGGACGTAACGATTGATGAGCAGGAGTATGGCGGGCACTACCTGGAAGAATCCCACGACGTAGACGTATCCAGTGGCTGCAAGTACGCTTGCGAATTGGCCGAAGGTCCCGGGCGGAAGCGGGCCAGTGGGGATGAAGTGCAGAAAGGCGTTGCTGCCAAAGATCAGAAACATAAGCCCGAGCAGGTAACGGGCGATGGTCGCGACGATCTTCATGCAGGAGTCTCCTCTTCGGAAGTTGTTTTTTGTCCTTGGAAAATGAGTATACGCCGATGTTACGTGCTCGCCGGTGTTACGTGCTCATTGATGCGTTCTCCTGCAGGTGTTGTGTTCCACGGGCGGGGGAGCAACGCCGGGATCGCAGGCGTCTCCATGAATGAAGCAGCTTTTGATCTTCTGATACTTGGCGCAGTTCTCGTCGTTGGTTGCTGTGTCCGTGACTTCGTATTGCTGGGCCGGGGTGAGCGACCAGTTCAGTGGATCCGTCAGAGGCTTGTCTGTTGCGGTGCTGGTGGGCGCGGTGGAGCGGTCGTCGATGACGAAGTGCTTGAGATCGAGCCGGTCTTTGTATGTGCCCATGAGCATGAGGAGAACATTGCGATTGCGGTCTGTGATGCTGTCATGTCCCGCGCCCCAGAAGCCCTGAAGCGGCGCGAGAACCTGGTCGAAGAGATTCCAGGGAATTTTGTTGCTGGCGATGTCCTGCCATGCGATGCAGCATGTCTGGCCTGTGGGGGATACATCGGGGCTGTTGCGGATTTCCACGAGGATGACACGCAGCGGGCCGGCGGCTTTGATGTGCTCGTCAATGATGGTGCATGGATTTTGCGGCGATGAGGCTTGGCGGTGGCGTGCGTCTCCCCAGCAATCGAGCGCGGAGCGCAGGAACTCCATGGCGGAAGCTGTGCCGTCGTTGTCGTAATAGCCTCCGTCGACGAAGTGGACCCCCAACTTGTGATTCATATTGGGGAAGGTTGCGGCGGAAGAGACGTACGGGAAGGTGGCTGAAAGCTGCGCGGCTGTGGCGAGGGGCAGATCCGCGTATTTGTTGGCTGTGTTGCGATTCACCGGCGGGTCGGGGAGTTTGATTCTGCCGTATACCTGAAGGAAAGACTCCGCGGGCTCGGGATTAAAGACATCCTGTTGGAGCGAAGCCGGTATGACTCTGTAGTTGGCTGACAGGAAGCGATAGCCGCCTTCGACGGTGGTGGTGTTCATGGTGAATGCGGGGATGGAGTCGTCGAGCGGGTTGAGATTGCCGGCCATCAGCTCGGCTTCATTCTTTTCATTCTGACCGTGCGCGTAGAGGACTTCACTGCGCAGGATGGGGCGGAATTTGTCGCTCAGGTTGTAGTTTTGTTCAAAGACGGTTTGGCAGTACGCGTCATTGAGATTGCGCGAGAAGGCGCGGCGCAGTGCCCAGGTGCGGTCTTTGAAGAGAGGCCATTTTTTCAGATCGTCAATGCCTGAGGATGGCGGGATGAAGTAGGGGATTACAGGCACTACGGACTTGGGAATGTCGTAGTAGACCATGCCCCAGCCAACGGCTTCCAGGCTGGAGCACTCGGCCTCAATGGGCATGCGGTCCCATTGGGGATTGCCGTTGTTGAGCTTGGGGTCGAGTTCGCGCAGATAAGTGTAGAGGCCCGCGCTGCCGCCGGAGACGGTGCTCATTAAGAGAACGTGATCGTGGAAGGACTTGAGCTGGGGCATCTGGTTGTCGTGGAAGAGGTGCTCGAGCTGCTGAAGGATGGTAGCTGTCCATGCTGCGGCGTGGATACCGCCGCCGGTGGAGGTGACGATGATGAGCGGTTGATCCTGCTCGTCGTCAGGCAGCTTTTGCAGCTTGGCGGCGAGGATTTCAGCGGGCGTGGGGAGAACTGCCGCGGTTTGGCGCGTGGAGATGGAGAGGTAGTGCTCGTCCATTCCAGCGTCAAAATGCAAGATGCGCGGAATGACGATGATCATGACGACGGCGGTGATGACAGGCACGCGAAAGCGGTCAAGAAAGAAGGCGAGGCCACCGAGGAGCCAGCCCGCGGACATGATGAGGATGAGCACCAGCGCGAGGATGGGGAAGCGTTCCGCATCTTCCAGTAAATAGAGGAGCGGGATGGAGGCCGCGAAGCAGAGCATGAGGGTGGCGAGCAGCATCTTCCAGAGGAAGAGGCGCCGGGCATCCGGCGGGCTTAGCTCTTGTCCGCCTGGCACTGTTTTATGGACCAGGAACATGAAGATGACGCCGCCGAGCACATAGATGGCGATGGAGACCCAGGGCCAGAAGGGAACAGGCATGGGAGCCGTGATGGGACAGAGGGCAAAGTAGAGGCCGAAGAATCCGCCGGAAGCGACCAGGGCGAAGTAATGCGCTTCAAAGAGCAGGCCGTTTTTCTTCCCCTTGTAGCCATCGAGAGGAAAGAGATGGGCGAGAAGGCCGGTCATTACCTCAAGCTTGTCGGGAGCTTTGGCATATTCGAGCACGTCGCCTTTGCCGCGTGCCTGGCCGTCATCGGTGAGACAAAACATCCAGCGCGGAAGGACGAGCGTCTTTGCGGCGAAGGAGAGCGGGGTGCCCTCTTCAATGGGAGTTACGGGCTGGTAGGTGAGGTAGTAGCAGCCGCAGACCGCGTACCAGAAGAAGATGGCGAGGACGAAACCGATGGTGAGGCCTAATGCAATCTGGCCCGAGGCTACGCCTTCCTTGCCGCCATTGACGAAGAAATACCCGAACATGATGAGGTTGGTGAGCTGCGAAAAGACGGGGGCAAGGGTCTCAGCAAACCAGCGATGGTCAGGAAGCCATTTGTGCTCCTTTCTTCTTTCTGCAGCGAAGAAGCGTGCCAGCCACACGGGCGGCTGATGGCCGAAGCGCTCTTCTCCGTGAAAGAGAACGATGCGCGCCAGCGTGAGCGATTCGAACCCGTTGGCGACGAGGAAGAAGGAGACGCAGACGTACTGCACCCAGCGCACGGGGGTAACGATGCCGCTGAGGAGCGTGCGCGCGCTGGTTTCATTGAGCACGCAAAAGATGACCGGGAGAAGCCAGAGAAAGATGCTGAAGCGCAGGAAATAAACGTAGCGTACGAGAGAGCCGAAAGAACGCCCGGACTTGCCGGTGAAGAGTGAGGAAATCCACTTCCACATAGAAACAACCCCCGATGGAAATTGGCATAGCAAGCGGTCCAATTACCCGGCTGGGAGAAGCCATCCTGGAACAAGTCGCCGGCTGCGCGGTGAGCGTGCCTGGGGTCGACAGGATGCGTTGAACTGCTACCGGGACAATGTAAGAAAAACAGTGCAAGGATAACGTACTTAAAAGTGGTGTCAATAGCACAAAGATCGTTGCAGCACGAGATGCGTTGCGCGGACGAGGGTGCGCAGGGGAGAATCGAGGGAATGATTGCACATTTGCGCGGGAAGTTGATCGACAAGCAGCCGGGGCAGGCGATTGTGGAGGCGGGCGGCGTGGGCTATGACGTGGCCATCTCTGTGCCTACCTTTACTGCGCTGCCGGGAGTGGGCGCGGAGGCTTCGCTGCACATTTATACGCAGGTGACCGATGACGCGATTTCGCTTTTCGGGTTTATTGCTCGCGAAGAGAAGCGACTCTTTGAGCGGCTGATTACGGTGAGCGGCGTGGGACCTAAGCTGGCGATCAAGATGCTCTCAGGGCTGGAGCCGGAGCGCGCGGTGCAGGCGATCCGGGCGCAGGATCATGCGCAGCTGACGCGGATTCCCGGAGTGGGCAAGAAGCTGGCGGAGCGGCTGGTGGTGGAGCTGAAGGATAAGCTGGATGACTTTGCGGTGGCTCCGGTGCACGCGGGTGTGAAGGGCGCGGCGGTGGACGATGTTCTGAGCGCTCTGGTGAACCTTGGGTATCAGCGGCCTGCGGCGGAGAAGGCGATTGAGCAGGCGGTGGGTAAGGAAGCGGCGCTGGCGGGGGATTTCGATGGGTTGTTCCGCGGGGCGTTGAAGGTGATTCGGTAAGAGACAGCCATTAGCTTCTAGCTTCTAGCCTTTAGCTTTTCAGTACCGAGGGCAATCATTATTTAGTCAGGTTGCGCAACTCGCCATTGAGCAGCACATTCTTCGGTAAACCATGCGCATTGCACTGAATTTCGTTGCCCAGTTTGTCCTCATATCCGAAGACCAGGGCATTCGGGAGAGCTTTAGTTGGTCGATCATCCACAATGTATGACACCGCGTAGTTGCCGTCATCGCCCAACAGCACAATCCGATTTTGAGCGTGAATTGCTTTGCCTGGAGGATTTGTTTCTTCCCATGTGTAATAGAGAACGCGAAATTTCTTTGCATTGCATCCAAGTTCACCCAAATGGGTGAAATGTGCATTGCCCGACAATTGTCCTGAAAATCCCTGCCATTCAAGAGATTTCTTGAGGCCCCATTCCGTGCCGTGTTTGCTTTGGGCAAACAATGTGCCACACAGCAGCAAAACTACAGAGAGTTTCATCGTCTTCACTGTAGCACTGGATTGCGATTAGTTTCAGCTGCATAGGCTCCCTTTGAGGCCGAACTGAAAGAGCCGATGCTGATGATTGTGCGGAAGATTATGTGGCGGTGGCGGATTTGACGGGCTGTTCCGCGGACGTTGAAGGGGATTCGATAGTCAGATACCCTATATATGAGTTCCAGGGAGGAACATCGAAGTATCCGAGCCCGGAATTCTGCGCGATGGATTATTGCCTCATGCTGCTGTAACCTGCCTGCTTAATTTCTTCGCTCTCGTAATCATTCAGGAATTGCTCCGTTCCGGATCTTCGGAACGACATGGTTCCCCTTGCTTTTAAGGATGGCAAATTTGCATCGCGGTATCGTTTTTCTTTGTATGTGTGTAGGCGTCGGGAGCCAGGCTCAGTCTGCACAGCTTCCGGACGCTCCTGTTCCTCAAGTTGAAGTTGCTGTCTCCGCGCCTGGCGATGGAGTTGCGGATTCCGCATGGTCAGGCAGCTTAATCGACCCACAGCAGCCGCAGCAGGCTGAACAGAAAAAAGCCGAGCAGAAAACAGGTGACGGGCAGGATTCGGCACCACTGGAACTCCATCAGCCAAAACGCATTCTGGGTTTCATGCCCAACTTTCGCTCCGTCTCCGGAGGTGTTGCGCCGCATCCTTTGGGGTGGAAGTACAGCTTTGGTATGGCGACCCACCAGGCATTCGATTATTCGTCGTTTATCTTTCTCGGCATAACGTCGCTTACCGCCGAAGCTACCGATTCTCACCCCGCGCTGGGCAAGGGGATTGGGGGCTTCTATGCGTATACGTGGCGCGGCTTTCTGGATAAGACGGACGGAACCTACCTTTCCGCGTGGCTGCTGCCGAGTCTTCTGCATGAGGACACGCGCTATTATGCTCTGGGCGCGGGGCACAGCATTCCGTTGCGCGCGCTGTATGTCATCAGCCGGCAGGTGGTGGCGCGAACCTATAGCGGTAGGCAGACACCGAATATTGCGGGGCTGGGTGGCAAAATTCTGACGCAGGTGATTTCGCGGAACTATTATCCTCCGAGTGCGACGAGCTTTGGCGTGCTGGCGAGCAAGTTCGGCTATTCGGTGATGCGCGACGTGGCGTTCGCATCGATTCGCGAGTTCTATCCGGATATTGCTGCGCACTACATTCGCAAGCATCGGGCGAAGATGGCGGAAAAAGCTGCGCAGAAGGATTCGGCTACACCCTGAGGGGGAACGCGGAGACGCGTTTTTTGTTAGCCTGCCAGTACTATGTCTCGTACCGTGAAAACTGCTTCGGAGTCTGCTGTTCCGTACTTTCAACCTGCGGCGCTTAAGTTTCTGCGCGATCTGGCGCGGCATAACGATCGCGAGTGGTTTCAGCCGCGCAAGCATATTTTTGACGCGGAGCTGAAAGAGCCGATGCTGGCGGTTGTGCGCAAGGTGACGGACGCGATGCTGGATTTTGCGCCGAGTCATGTGCGGCCGGCGGAGAAGAGTTTGTTTCGGATTTATCGCGACACGCGATTTGCTGCGGACAAGCGGCCTTACAAGACGCACATTGCCGCGTGGTGGGCGCACCAGGGGCTCGATAAGACTTCTGGCGCGGGGTACTACTTTCACGTGAGTGCGAAGGAAGTGGTGATTGCAGCGGGTGCGTATATGCCGGAGAAGGAGCAGCTGGCGGCGATTCGGAACTGGCTGCTGGAGAATCATGCTTCGTTTCGAAAGCTGCTGCAGAGCGCGGCGGTTCGAAAGCACTTCACGGAGTTTGAGGGGAATGCGTTGACGCGGCCTCCGAAGGGATTTCCGGCCGAGCACGAGGCGATGGATTTGATCAAGTGCCGGCAGTGGGGACTGGCGGCGACGCTGCCCGCGGAGACGGCTCTCGATAAGAATTTTGCAGCAACGGTGACGAAGTACCTGAAGATTGCTGCGCCGATTGTGGATGCGCTGAATACGCCGATTGCGGCGACGCTGAAGCCTAAAAAGATGGTGATGTTTGGGCTGAAATGAACGTTCGACGGACGAGAAAAGGATTAAAAACTGTCCAAAATCGGGCAAAAACCGGGAATTTCAGACGAAATACCCATAAAAGCCAACAAAAACTGTGGAAAATCGTGCTTTTAGCCTTGACTTTGGGGGCTGTAAAGCTGCATTGTGATGGACGGTAGGGTTCTCCGGACCCGCATGAATACAGGGGTTTCGTTCACGTTGCCTCAGTCGACTCCCTCCATGCGGTCCCGGCGCGAGCGGTCTTGAAGTACGCAGAAAGACGTTGCGGCGAGCGGAAGCCCAGGCAACATTTTGATTTTTCAAGGAGAACACACATGGCATCTGGACTTACGAAAACCGCACTGACTCGCCACCTGGCCGAGAAGATGGAACTGACCAACAAGCAGGCCGGAGCCTTCCTGGATCTTCTGGCCGAGACCGCGATCAAGGAAACGAAGAAGAACGGCGTCTTCGTGATTCCCGGCATTGGCCGGCTGAAGAAGGCGGAGCGCAAGGCTCGCATCGGCCGCAACCCGCAGACGGGCGAAGCCATCAAGATCAAGGCGAAGACCGTGGTGAAGTTCACCGTGGCGAAGAGCGCCAAGGACGTGATTGCACCGACGAAGAAGTAACTTCTTTCGTGCGGATGCACAGTGCAAGGGGGAGGGGCTCAGGCCTCTCCCCTATTGCTTTTTTGTGCGTGTCTCCTCAGGGCTGGTCTGCGGTGGCTGGAGCGCGCTTGCCGAGCACCAATGCCTGTGCGATGAGCGCCACGCCGAAGCTGACAAGATAGGCGCGTCCGACGAGGCCTGCGTCATAACGCCACCAGAAAATGGCTGTGACCACGAAGACTCCGATGGGAGTGAGTTCGGAGAGGATGGCGCGCGGCCAGTCTGCGGGGCGCGGTCCAGCTGCGAGCGTGGTGCGCAGGCGTGGAATGAGGCGCGGGACGGATTGCAGATAGGCCTGATAGGGTTCGCCGAGCTTTGCGCTGAGGAATCTTTCTTCGCCGAGGATGAGACGGAGATCGAAGAAGATCACGAGAACGAGTGCGAATACTGCTCCCGAGACGGGCATGGCGAAGGCCATTGCGGCAGCCATCAAAGTGGTGCCTAGGTAGAGTGGATTGCGCACGTAGCGATAGGGGCCGCTGGCCATGACTTTGCCGGCGTTCATGCTGGACGCGTGGACGATGCTGGGGTCAAGATACGCCGTGGCCCAGACGCGGATCCACGCGCTGAGCGCGGCGATGAGTATGGCGCACACAATGACGGCGGGTGTGGCGTAGGCGAAGCTGACTGCGCCGAGGCGGCTCAATTCAAGTGCAAGCCATTCCAGAAGCGAGATGCGACGGCCGATGTTCCACCACTCGATCCATGGGGCCCAGAAGCCGAGGAGGATGAGGGTGACGTGGATGAAGACGCGGAGACGGAATTCGAGAGCGGATGCGCGCATAGTCTGTATCTAGGCTATACGCGCGGGCTCGGTTGGAGTTCAATCGGCGCGCAGGGCGACCATGGGATCGACGGCGGCGGCGCGGCGGGCGGGGATCCAGGCTGCTGCTAACGCGACGATGAGCATGAGCGCGGGAACGGCGAGGAGTGTCACGGGATCGAAGACACCGACCTCAAAGAGGAAGCTGCGCAGCAGGTGACCTAGCGCTGTGGTGGCAACGATGCCTGCCGCGCAGCCGATGCCCGCGAGCAGGAGGCTCTGGCGGACAACGTTCATGACGATCTGCCAACGCTGCGCGCCGAGAGCAAGGCGCAGGCCGATTTCGCGCACGCGCCAGCTGACGATGTAGGCGATGAGGCTGTAGACACCGACGGCCCCGATGATGAGCGCGAGCGCGCCGAAGCCGAGAAGAAGGACGGCGAGTGCGCGTGGTGCGGCTACGGAGGATGCTACGACTTCATTCAGTGTGCGGACGCGGGTGACGGGGACTAGCGAATCGATGCCTGCGACTGCGCGGCGCAGGCCTGCGGCGGCTTCAGCGGGTGTGGCTGTGCCGCGCAAGAGAGCGAACATTACCGGCGGTGTATGCTCTGGCGTGATGGGCAGATAGATTTGGTTGCTGTAATCGTCCCCGAGGTTTCCATCGCGCGTATTGCGGACTACGCCGACAACTTCGACGGCTTTCTCGGAGTACCAGACTGCGGGGATGTCTTCATCGATGACGTTGAGCACGTGCTTGCCAATGGGATTTTCGTTTGGCCAGAGAGACGCGGCCATGCGCTCGTTGATGACAGCCGCCCGTGTGGTGCCGGAATAGTCCTGTGCGCTGAGCAGGCGTCCGCGAATGAGCTTCAGGTCGAGGATGTCAAAGTATTCCGGCGTAATGCTGCGGCTGGTGGCAAACATTGCGTTGGCTTGCGCGTTGCGCGGGTGGTTCTCAGCATCAAAGGCGTAGTTGCTGTTGGCTCCGCCGAGCGGTAAAGCGTCAGTGAGGGCGGACTTTTCAACGCCGGGAATGCCGCTCATGCTGCCGGCCAGCGTGGCAAAGAAGACACTGCATCTGCCTGCCGACGATTGTGGAGGCGCATGCAGTGCTTTGCAGGCATTGGAGTCGACGGAGACTTCGGCGGAGACAATGCGGTCTGTACGGAAGCCGGGATCGACCTGGGAGAGTTTGTAGAGACTATGCAGGATCAAGCCGGCCGATGTGACTACCATGACGGAAAGCGCGATCTGCGCGATGACTAAAACCATCGATGCGCTGAAGCGCGAGCCTTTGCCCATGAGGCCGCGGCTGCCGAGGCGCAGAGATTTCAGGAGATTGAGTGAGGCCATGCGAACGGAGGGAATAATTCCGAAGAGCAGGCCGGCAATGAGCGATGCTGCGAGTGTGAAGAGAATGTCTGAGAGTTGAAGAGAGATGGTTTCCATGCGCGGCGTGCCTGCCGGAAGCAGCCGAACAAAGATGCGAAGACTGAAGAATGCAGCAGCGAGTCCGACGATGCCCGCTGTAAGGCCAAGAACGATGCTTTCTGAAAGGAACTGCTGAATGAGGCGACGGCTGGACGCGCCGAGCGCGCCGCGTACGGCTATCTCCCGCTCGCGAGAGGTGGCTCGCGCAAGCATCATGTTTGCGACGTTGGCGCAGGCGATGAGAAGGATGAGCCCGACTGCGCCGAAAAGCAGCAGCAGGCGCGGACGCATGTCACCGGTTTCGGATTGCAAAAGCGGTACAACTGTCATGTCGGATGCCCAGGAATCTGGCATTTGCCATGGAAACTGATGTACGACGATACCGCGAAGGCGGCGCAGTTCAGCCTGCGCCTGCGTGGGAGAGACGCCGGGAGCAAGACGGCCCAGGATATGGAGCGAGAAAGAGTTCCAGGGATCATAGGGGTCGGCGCGGTTCCAGGAGACTGGAATGAGGAAGTCAGTGTCCGTATACGGGAAGCGCACACCTGCCGGAAGAATCCCGATGATTCGGCGCGAGATGCCGTCAACCCGCAGCGTGCTGCCGAGCGCAGTGGGCGAACCGGCGAAGTGCCGCTTCCAGTAGCCATTGCTGATCACGAGATCATGATCCTGACCGAGGATTTCATCGTCTTTCGAGAAGAACTGACCGAGTGCCGGATGAATGCCGAGCGTGTCGAGTGCGTTCACGGTGACGGAGGCGCCGAAGACTCGTTCCGGTATATCTGAGCCGGCGATATTGGATTCCGTGTCGTCTCCGTAGCCAGCGATAGAGGAGAAGGCGTGTGAGTTTTCGCCGAGGGCGCGAATCCATCCTTTGGGCGCGACGACGAAGGTAGTTCCTGTTACGCGCATGAGGCGGTCCTGCTGTGCATAGGGGAGCGGGCGGAGCAGGATGGAGTCAACGAGTGTATAGATGACGGCGTTGGCGCCGATGCCGAGTGCGAGTGTGAGCACGGCGGTGATGGTGAATCCGGGAGATCTGCGCATCTGGCGCAGTGCATAGCGAACATCCTGCAGAATGCCTTCGAGGATGGGGAGTGTTGCGCGATCGCGATAGGCCTGGCGGGCCTGCTCTTCTCCGCCGAGTTGGATGAGCGCCTGGCGGCGTGCTTCGTCTGCGGTGAGGCCGGCGCGGAGATTGTCTTCTGTGTGCATGGCGATGTGCTCGTAGAGTTCCGAGTCGATTTCTGTGCGCGTGTGGCCGATATGCAGCGTGGCCAGGAGACGTACGAACCAGGCTCTGAGCGTTCGGAATGTGGGCATAATGAATCTCTCCCGATGCGTTTCGTTATTCCGTTCGCAGCGCCTGCATGGGGTCAACAGAGGCTGCGCGATGTGCTGGAATCCAGCAGGCAAGGAGTGCAATGCAGCAGAGAAATGCCGTGGCTGCTGCGTAAAGCCATGGGTCTGTGGTGCTGCTGCCGAGCAAACTGGCTTGCGTGCCCATGGCTGAGTTTGTGTAAGAGGTGCCTGCGATGACGCGCGCGAGGGCCACCGCACACAGAATGCCGCAGGCTACGCCGGAAGCTGTGACTGCAAGCCCCTTCCACACGACCATGCGCAACACATGCTTTGGCTGAGCGCCGAGCGCCATGCGGACTCCGATTTCCTGCGTGCGCTGCGCAACCCAGTAGGCCATGACGCTGTAAAGCCCGATTGCGGCGAGCAGAATGGCGACCGCGCCCATGACTGCCATGACACTTGCTGCGACCTTCTGCGGATAGAGCGAGGCACCGATGAACTCTTTGAGTGGCGCGGCATCGAAGATGGTCACATTGGGATCGATGGCGCGTGCTTGTGTACGCAGCGTGGAAAGAATGCTGTCCGGATTGCCCTGTGTGCGGACGTAGATGGCGAGGTTCATGTCTTCGCGGTAGAGCTGACGGAAGGGCACATAGAAGTAAGGTGTCGCGGACTCGTTGAGATAGTGGTATTTGGAATCTTTTGCTACGCCAACGATTCGGAACGGAACTCCCCAGCCTTCTATTTTTTTGCCGATCGGATCGCGGCCGCGAAAGAAGCGATGCACAAAGGCCTCATTGACAATGAGGGAGCGGATTGGCTGGTTCTCGTTGTCGTCCTCAGTAAAGTTGCGCCCTTCCACAATGGGGATGTGCATGAGCGGGAGATAGCCGGGCGAAATCACGTTGCGGAAGATGTTCATGTTCTCGTGGGGTTGCGGCGTGTAGCCTTCAATGTGCAACTCTTCCCACCAGCTTGGCTCAAAGCTCAGCGCCACTCCGTCGGAGTAGGCGAAGCCCTGCATTCCGGGCTCTGATTCCATGCGCTCCTGCAACCGGCGGCAGAATTCTTTGCGTTGCGCGAGTGTGTAGCCGTTGGTGCCGAGATAAAGTTGGCTGAGCAGAATGTGATTCGGGTCAAAGCCGGGATCGATGCGCATGGTCTGCTGGAAGCTGCGGGTGAACAAGGCCGCGCCTACCAGCGCAACCAATGCCAGTGCGACTTCCGCGACTACCAGGGCGGAGCGCAGACGATTGCCGCGACGGCCTGCAATGCCGCTGCGTCCGCCGTCACTCATGCGGGCGCTCAGGCTAAGGCGGCTTACCTGCAATGCGGGAAGCAGACCGGCGGCGAGCGCGGCCAGCATACAGATTCCAGCGGTGAATGCGAGCACGGTGTAATTGATCCCGGTGTGGTCAGAGATCATGAGCTGCGCCGGACCTGGCGGCATGAGGAGCTTCAGCGTGCGGCTCAGTGCAGGTGTTGCAGCAATGCCCAAGCCCGCTCCGCAGGCGGCGAGCAAAAGGCTCTCGGTGAGCACCTGACGCATGAGCCGTCCGCGGCTTGCTCCCAGCGCGAGGCGGGCGCTGAACTCCTTTTCACGATTGGTTGCGCGGGCCATCAGGAGATTTGCCACGTTGGCGCACACGATGAGCAAAACAAGAATGCTGATGCCCATGAGGATCCGCAGCGGAGCGGCAAGGAGTCCCTGCGGACCGTGCGGCGATTGATTGAGCGGCAGCAGTGTGGCGCTCATGCCCTGGCTTACGTCGGCATTGGCTACGGCCATGCGATCGGCCAGCGCTTTGAGCTCTTGCCGTGCCTGTGCGAAGGTGACCCCCGGATGGATGCGTGCAATGCCAAGCATGTTGCGGTTGTGGCGGTCGCGCAACATGCGGGTCTGCACACCGTTGAGCACGGGCTGCTGCATGTAGGGAATCCAGAGATCGAATGACGTTGCGGGCATGGAGCCGTGAAATGCGGGGGCGGCTACGCCTACGATGGTTAGTTCGTGTTGATTGACGCGCAGAGTCTGGCCGATGATGGCCGGGTTTGCGCCGAAGTGCGAGCGCCAGTAGCGATCGCTGATGACAACCACTGGATACTTGCCCGGAGCATCGCCATATTCCACAGGGAGAAAGACGCGGCCTAATTGCGGCTGCACGCCGAGGACTGCGAAGAAGTTGCCGCTGACGAGCTCTCCCCAGACGCGCTCGGAGTGTTCTTCACGGCCTACGCTGAGAGCTGCGGGACGTGTGACGGCGATGCCATCAAAGAGGCTGAGCTTGTCGCGGAAGTCCTGGAAGTCGGGGTAGGAGTTGGGGACGAAATCGCCGCCTGCAGTGATGGTCTCCACGATTGCGAGGCGCGAAGGGTCTGCTACTCCGCCCAAGGGCTGCAACAGAACGGCATTGATCCAGGTGAAGGCTGTGGCGGTGGCGCCGATGCCGATGGCCAGCGTGAGAACCGCGACTGCGGTAAAGCCTGGATTGCGCGCCATCATTCGGATAGCCAGGCGAATGTCTCTGTAGACCGATTCGAGAGCGGGAAGAATGGCGCGGTCCCGATGAGACTGGTAAGCCTGCTCTGCACCGCCGAGATGGAGGAGCGCGTTGCGCCGCGCCTGCTCCGGGCTCAGGCCTGCGCGAATGCCGTCCTGTGTGTGCAGGTCAATGTGGCTTTCGAGCTCAGCGTGAAACTCGTCTGCCGTTTTTTGCCGGTGGAAGAGATTCGCTGTTCGTATCAGCAGGGCGCGCAGCTTTCGCATCAGGCCTCCTCTGCGGGCGCGAGAAAGCGCGCGAGGATGGCCGTGGTCTGTTCCCATTCCTGAGCGGCCTTCTGCGCTTGGCGTTGTCCGGCTTTGGTTAGCTCATAAAACTTTGCTTTGCGGTTATTATCAGAGGCTCCCCAGCGCGAGCGGATGTAGCCTTCCTGCTCCAGCTTGAGCAGTGCTGGGTAGAGCGTGCCGTAGTTGAGCTGAAGCTTGTCGCCGCTGGTCTGCTCAATGCGGCGCGCCAGACCGTAACCATGCTGCGGGCCTATGGTCTCAAGAGTTTTGAGGACCATTAAAGCCAGCGTTCCCTGCCAGACATCGGACTTTCCGCCCATTGCATCTCCTATGGCAATCCAATAGAGGGACGATATCACTGATTCCTATGGGAATGCAATAGGGAAAATTTCAGGAGTCGCCATGTTAGGCTGACGCCAGTTCACTTCCATGTTGGTTCTTTGGAGAATGCCTATGCGTTCGTGTCTTTTGATCCTTGGCGGTATGCTTTGTGCGGCTATTACTGCGGGTGCCCAGGCTCCAGCAGATTTGCCCTCTTCGGTGCAGGCTCAACTTCCGGCGCTTACGGAGACCTACAAGCATCTACATCGGAATCCTGAGCTCTCTCACCACGAAGAGAAGACCTCTGCATACCTGGCGGGCGAACTGCGGAAGCTGGGCTACACGGTGACCGAGAGGGTGGGCAAGTATGAGGATGGATCGCAGGCGTATGGCATTGTGGCGGTGATGGAGAATGGCGCAGGGCCGCGGCTGCTGTTTCGCACGGATATGGATGCGCTGCCGGTGGAGGAGAAGACCGGGCTCGAGTATGCCTCCACTGTGAAGACAACGAATGCGCAGGGGCAGAATGTGGGCGTGATGCACGCGTGCGGGCATGACATGCACATGACAGTGCTGCTGGGCATGGCGCGGGAGATGGCAGCGCGCAAGGCGAAGTGGCACGGAACGTTGATGCTGATCGGGCAGCCATCCGAAGAGACGATTGACGGTGCGAAGGCGATGATGGCGGACGGCTTGTATGAGCGATTTGGCAAGCCGGATTACGTGTTGGCGGAGCACGACGCGAATGAGCATGCAACGGGAACGATTGCGGTGAAGCCGGGGCCCTTGCTGGCCGGTGCCACGAGCGTGAATGTGGTGATTCGTGGCGTGGGTAGCCATGGCTCGGCTCCGCAGGCAGGTAAAGATCCGATTGTGCTGGCAGCGGAATTTATTCTTGCCGCGCAGACGATTGTGAGTAGACAGATGGACCCGCAGATTCCGTCCGTAGTTACGGTAGGCACCATTCATGGCGGCACGAAGAACAACATCATTCCTGAAGAAGTGACGATGGGGCTGAGTCTACGCTCGTTTTCCGATGAGGCGCGCGCGAAGATGGTGCGTGAGCTTGACCGCGAGGCGAAGGGGCTTGCTGATGGGTATGGGATTCCGGCGGATCGCATGCCGACGGTGAAGGTATTTGAAAATACGCCTGCGACGATTAACGATATTGCGCTGACAGAGAAGATCCGGGCCAGTGGTGAAGCTGCGCTTGGCAAGGAGAATGTCGTGGACACAAGGCCGATGATGGGCAGCGAGGATGTGGGCCAGTTTTCGCAGGAGGGGACAATTCCTGCGGTGATGTTCTGGCTCGGTGTGGCAGATCCACAGAAACTGGCGGAGGCCAGGAAGGGCGGTGTGTCGCTGCCAATGCAGCACTCGCCGCTGTTTGCTCCGGTTTATGGGCCGGCGATTACGGCGGGAGTGACGGCTGTGACGGCGATGGCTCTGGACATACTGAAGTGAATTCAACCGACGCTGGCAAAGCGGCGCTGCTTTTTCGCATTCGACTATGGCTTGCCGTATTTATCGCAGGCCTTGTGCTGAGCGGGGTGACGGCGTTTCCCCTCGTGAGCGAGACGTCATGGCTCAATCAGCTTTTTCATGTCTCGGCAGCGACAGCGGCGGGTGAACCAGCGCTGCATACATGGCTGCGCCGCGTTCATGACGGGCTTGTGTCAAACCAGCACGACTATCCATTTATTTCTTATGGAACAGATTGGCTGGCATTCGCCCATCTTGTCATTGCGACTGCTTTCATCGGCCCATGGCGTGACCCGGTGCGCAATAAGTGGGTGCTTCACTTTGGCCTGATCGCGTGCGTGGGTGTAATTCCGTTGGCCCTGATTGCAGGGCCAATCCGCGGGATTCCGCTTTACTGGCGGATGATCGACTGCAGCTTCGGTGTGGTGGGCGCGTTGCCGCTTCTGATGTGTCTGCGCCTGGTGGCGCGGCTTGAACAGAGGGACTGAGCGGTTATTTCGAAGGATCGACGAGCGCCTGGTAGACGGCGGAGTGAGCCTTGTACTCGAGCGGATGATTGTCCGGGCTGGACATGCGCTGAATCATGCCGACGAAGACGATGTCATTAGTGGGATCGACCCAGAACCAGGTGCCGGCTGCTCCATCCCAGAAAAATGTGCCCTTGCCGTCAGTCATACTTGCGGCAGGCGGATCGTATACGACGGCCACGTTGTAGCCATAGCCGAAGCCCGGACGCATCTGTGAGAGGCCGATGCCCCAGTGACCTTCTGTGCCGTTGATGACAGACTCAGGCACATGATTGCTGGACATGAGCTTGACCGTGGACGGCGAGAGAATGCGCTTGCCGTTGAGCGTTCCGCCGTTTGCGAGCATGGATGCGAAGCGGTAGTAGTCCTCGATGGTGGAGACGAGGCCGCCGCCACCGGAGGGCATGGTGGGCTGCGTGGTGTAGTCGACGGGGATGCCGTTTTCCGTGGGGTTTGCAACGATGCCCTGCTGGGCGGCATTGTAGGTGTAGTTAGTCGCGAAGCGTTTGCGCTTGTCGGCGGGAACGAAGAAGGCGGCGTCTTTCATGCCCAGTGGCGTGAAGATATGATCGCGATAAAAATCAGGCAGTGACTGGCCGGAGATCTTCTCGACGATGAAGCCTTCCACATCCATCGAGACGGAGTAGACCCAGCCTTTGCCGGGCTGATAGTTGAGGGGAATCGTGGAGAGCTTTTCGATCATCTCCTGCAGGTTTTTCGATTGCGTAACCTTCTTTTCGCGATACATCGGAGCGATGTCAGGCAGGGCTGACCAATCATAGGAGAAGCCTGCGGTGTGCGACATGAGTTCGCCGACGGTGGGTACGTGATCTGCATCGGCGAGAATCATTTTGCCATCGGCATCTTTGCCTTTGTAGACCTTGAGGTGCGCAAGCTCAGGCGCGAATTTTGAGATGGGATCGCTGGGCAGCCACTTTCCTTCTTCATAGAGGATCATCATGGCCACGCCGGTGACGGGCTTGGACATGGAGTAGTCGCGGAAGATGGTGTCCGTGGTCATGGGCGTGCCGGTGGCGATGTCGCGTTTGCCGTAGGTGCGGAAGTCCACTACTTTGCCGTGACGCGCGAGGATGGTGATGGCGCCGGCGAGCTGCTTCGAGTTGATCTCATCCTGGATGAGCGTGTGCAGGCGGTCCAGGCGCTCGCTGGAGAAGCCGACGGACTCTGGCTTGACTACTGTGAGGTCGAGATTGCTGTGCGCAGGCTGCTGTGCGGAGAGGAAGGCGGTGGTGGTGGCGAAGAGGGCGCAGACGGCAATGGCTTGGCGGTAATTGAGCATGTGTTTTCTCGAATGCAGATGGCGGAACCTTTATACCAGAGCTACAGGGAGGGTGCAGATGCGCTTGAAGTGTGCGCGAAGAACGGACGCGGATTCCCTACAATAGAAAGCTGCATGGATGAAATGACCGAGAAGCCGATAGCCATAGATACGATTGCAGCGATTTCTACTCCGCCGGGGCGTGGAGGGATTGGAATTGTGCGGCTGAGCGGGCCGCAGGCCGCGGAGATTGGCGCGCAGCTTGTACAGCTGCGGCAGCCACTGGAGCATGCGAGGGCGCGGCTGGCGGATGTGCTGGATAGCGAGGGCGCGGAGGCAGGTCGCATTGATGAAGCGATGGTGACGTACTTTGCCGCGCCGAACTCGTACACCGGTGAGGAGCTTGTGGAGATTGCCGCGCATGGCTCGCCTGTGGTGCTGGAGCTGCTGCTGCGGCGCGCGTTGGAGCTGGGCGCGCGGCTGGCAGAGCCGGGTGAGTTTACGCAGAGAGCGTTTCTGGCCGAGAAGATTGATTTGACGCAGGCCGAGGCAGTGCGCGACCTGATTGATGCGCAGACGCTGACGCAGGCCCGGGCTGCTGCAAGCCAGATGGGTGGTGCATTGAGCCGGCGCGTGGGACCGGTGAAGCAAGGCTTGGTGGAATTGATTGCGCTGCTTGAGGCAGGCATCGATTTTGGCGAGGACGATGTGGATGTGACGGGTGCAGAGCGAGATTGCGCGGCGCATTGGTGAGCTGACTCCGCCGCTTGAAGTGCTGGCGGAACGTTTGCCCGTGGTCGGATAGTGCATGACGGGCTGACGCTGGCGATTGTGGGCCGGCCGAATGCGGGCAAGAGCTCGCTTTTCAATCGGCTGGTAGAGCGCGAGCGCGCGATTGTGACGGCGACGCCCGGCACAACACGCGAGACGGTGTCAGAACGGATTTCGTCTGGATGGGATTCCGTTGGAGCTGGTGGATACGGCGGGATTGCGCGAGGGCTCGCGAAGAGGCCGAGCAGATGGGCATTGCGCGCAGCCGGGAAGCGCTGGCCGACGCTGATCTGGTGTTGGTGGTGCTGGACGCGACGCAGACTTTGAATGAAGAGGAGAGCCAGCTGCTGCGTGCCGTGGAAGGCCGCGCCGCCTTGATTGCCGTGAACAAGAGTGATTTGGATGCGCAAGCGAATGGGACTGAGAATGAGCGCACATCTCACTGCGGTTCACACGTCGGCGCTGACGGGTGAAGGCATCCCGGAACTGCGCGAGCGGATTGTGGCGCTGGCAACGGGCGGCGCGGCAAGGAGCCGGGAATGCTGACCAGCCTGCGGCATCACCAGGCGATGACGACTGCGATCTCGGCCGCGTTGAGAGATGCGGCCGGCGCGAATGCGGGCGGCATTCCGCATGAGATGATTCTGCTGGATCTCTATCGCGCGCTGTGGGCGCTGGATTCCCTTACCGGGCAGACCACGTCCGACGATATTTTGAATTTGATCTTTTCCACTTTCTGTATCGGTAAGTGAAGTGGAGCCAGTTACGGAATGACCGGCAACAGGAGTGCGCTGGGATGATCGGCATCGTGATAGATGGTGTTCGATGCCTTGATCATTTCCGTGCTGGTTGCGCCGTTGTGGCCTGTGTTGAGGTTGCGATCGAAGCGGGGGAAGTTGCTGCTGCTTACTTCGATGCGGATGCGGTGGCCTTTCCTGAAGACGTTGCTGGTGGACCAGAGATCGATGGCGAACTCGTATGCATTGCCGGGCGTCAGCAGCGTAGCGTGTGTGGTTGACGTACGATAGCGGCCGCGCAGGATGCCTTCCGTCAGATTCTGCGCAAAGCCATCCGGCGATACGTCGATCAATTTTGCAGTGAAGTCGGTATCGACTGCGGAAGTGGCGGCGAAGAGATCGAGCGTGACCGGGCCGGTGACATCGAGATCGTTGTCGAGGGGCGGCGTTGAGTAGATGAGAACATCAGGACGCTTTTCTGCGGGACTTTGATCGCGAGGGCCGGGTGCAAGGTGATTTCCGTCGCAGCAGAGAGGTCCGCCAATGGTGGGCACGGGATTTGCGGGATCGTAGGTGTAATGATCGGCGGCTTCTTTTGTCTGCGGCGTGATGGAGAGCGTGCCGTCACCGGATGCGGTGTTGGCATTGCCGCTGGAATGAAGAAAATATTTTGTCTGCTTCGCGCGCGCGAGCGGCCATGCGTCTTCATCGCGCCACTCATTCTGGCCCATGACGAAGATGCGGACAGGCTTGCTGGAAGCGAAGCGATTCTGCTTTCCGAGAAAGAGATAGTCATACCACTCAAGCGTGAGGGCGTTCTCGTCATACTCTGCGGCTGCGGGGCCGAAATCGACAGCGCCGATCTTTCTGCCGCCGCCTGCGTGGCCTCCAATGGTTACGAGAAGCCTTTGCCCGGCGCGGGCTTGCGCGTTGCCAGCGTGATCGCGCAGGCCGATGTAGTTGCGCAGCGAGCCGCCCTGGAAGAGGTCATACCATGCGGCGACAATGAGCGCTGGAACCTGAATCGAACTGAATTGCTCCTCGATGGACCACTGCTTCCAGTAGTCGTCATACTCCGGATGCGCCAGCCAGTCGAGATAGTAGGGCGCGAGCTGCTGAGTCGCACTCGCGGAGCTGAGATCGAGATGCACATTGAAGAGAGGGTAGTTGTTAAGCGGCTGAATCGTGCTACCTACGACGGCATTTGTATTGGCGGTAGCGGTGCGATTCAGCGTGTCCTGTGCCAGGCCCGAGGTCCAGGATTGATCGAACCATTGCTCGAAAGCTCCACCCTGGTAGGTCCAGTTTTCGTGGTAGTTGCTTGCGGTAACAACGGGGCAGATGCCCGCCAGATGCGGCGGGTGGCTGATAGCAGCCAGCATTTGCGTGGCGCCAACGTATGAGCCGCCAAACATGCCGACCTTTCCGTTGGAGTGAGGCAGCGCGGCAGCCCATTCAATGGTGTCATAACCATCGGCGCTCTCATGTTTGAAGGTGTACCACTCACCATCGGAGCGATAGCGGCCGCGTACATCCTGGACAACAACCATGTAGCCGCGCAATGCGGCCTGACGCGCGAAGCCTGCGGCACTGTCTTTGTTGTAAGGAGTGCGCTGCAGCAGCACGGGGAATGACTGATCCGTTTTCTGGCGATACACATCGGCGCGCAGAGTCACGCCGTCGCGTGTTTTCATCTCCACGTTGTGTTCAACGCTGATCTCGGGAGCCGTCTGGCTGATGGCGGGAATGCACGCGGTGCAAGCGAGGAAGAGAAGGCACAAACCGAAAGCATTTCTGCGCATAACAGTCCTTGAATGATCTTGCGTTGAGAGGATGCGGCGAACGGCTCAAGTGTAGCTCAGCGAAATCTTTCAGGTCATGCTGCAGGCCGCAGCGAGCAGAAATACAAGGGGAGCATTCCAGTTGATGGCGATTTCATTCATGGAATAGGCTCCCTGATCGTCGATCCACATGCGCATGGGCGGCTGCTTTGGCACTGTTCGCGCAACCGCATCCGCGGGATGCGCGTTGGGACCACCGGAGAGAAGACCGGGCCATGGAGCATCGATGCCATCCGCTGCGCTGGGGCGATGATGCGGATGCTGGAATGGATTAGTTCCCACGCCGGTGAGCCACGAAACTCCAAAGCAGTTTCGGCCAAGCAGATAATGCAGATTGCCGAGCGCGGCTTCACGGAAGCGAGGATTGGATTGGATGTGATCGGCAATGAGCAGCAGCAGCGAGTGGTTTCCGGCAGTGCCGTTTGAGCCCCAGTTGTAATCACCCGCTGACATGGTGGTGCCGTAGCCGCTCGGTTCGGTGCGATCGGCAAGAGATTGCGCGGTCTGCTGCGTCTGCTCCACGATTTGTGCACGCACAGTTGCAGCCTGAGAGGCATTCGTGGATTTTTGCCCGGCCAGAAGCCATGTCCAATATGCCATTGGTGCCACCCACGCAAACGATGGAACCCATCGCGAACCGCCATGTGCATTCGCAGCAAGCTGAGGCGCGGCAGCATCCAGAAATGCCTGCTCGTATTGGGCCTCGCCGGTGGTGCGCCACAACTCAGCAGAGGCCCAGAGAAGCTCATCGCTGCAGTTGTTGTCGCCGTAGTCACCGGTGCCAATGCCCGTGGGGTTGTGGAAGGTAACGTTCGGATTGGCCTGTGCCCACTTCCATGCCTTCCTGGCTGCTTCAAGACATTGCCGTGCGAAGGCCGCATCATACGGCGCATAGCAGCGGGCTGCAATGGCGGCGACGGATGCCAGATCGGCTGTGGCGCAGGTGCTTTTGTACGGCGCTGAGCCGGTGCCGATGACGTAACTGGTCAGCGTGTCCTGTTCGGGCATGATGAAGGCGCAGAACTTTTCGCTGGTCTGCTTGTGCCAGACGCCGCCGTCCGCATCCTGCAGCGAAAGCATCCATGCGAGGTTCCAACGAACTTCCGCCAGATAATCCGGTGTCTTGCCACCCGATTCCGGAATGCCGAGGCTTAGGTTCTTGAGCTGGTTCGGATAGAGTTCCCACGCCCAGAGAAGCGTGCCTGTCGAGATGCCGCTATTTACGATGTAGCGGCCATAATCACCGGCGTCATGCCAGCCTCCGGTGTTGGCCAGTGGGCCTGACTTGCCGCTCGTTGCGTGATAGGCTCCGGCGGCATGACAAGCGGCGTGATGATAGGGGCCGATCTTGACTTCTGCTCCGCAGCGCTGTCCGTGAAAGCCGAGCATAGCGGTGCGGAGCGTTTCCGCGCAGGATGCGGGGTCGATTGGAAAGGTATCGCTTTTGAGCTGACCGGAGAGGAGACGGTATTTGCCCGGCTGTGTGAGGCGGGTGAAGTCGGCGAGCACGACAGTGTCGCCGGAGAGAGCGTCAGTGAGAGGCGCTGAGACAGGCATCTCCAGCACAGAATGCGTCAGATCGCTTTCCCCCACGATTCGGAAGGTTTTGGCAGCGCCTGAAGCAGGAAGCGTAGCCACCTTGCGCCAGTGCGGCGCATAGCCAATCTGGCTGAGTACGGCCGAGGGAGGTCCGGTAATGGAGCCCTGTGCATGCAGAGCCGTCGTTTTTGTAAGGGCTGCGAGGCTGGAGAGTCCTAGGTGCTTCAGAAGTGTGCGGCGGCGCATGTAGCGATCTTACCGGAGCAGGAATCTCCGCCATTGCCGCAGGAAGCCGAGGCAGCTTCACACATAAGTTTTCAGTCATAAAACTTTTATAAATTTCCGCTGGACAGAGCCCCGAGCCACAGAGTAATCTGCGACCCACATTGAAGTTCTTGGATCGTTGAGAAGTGAAATAAAAACACAGGCCGCTTCGTGTGCCTCACAAAAGCCACTGCGGGCCTGGAACGAATGCGGATTGATACGGTTCACCGAGCGCCTTCACTATCTGCATCAGAAGTGAAAGGAAAGCGGAACAGGCGCGAGACTGCTTTGTATCGGTTTCTCCAGCTTGCTTACCCGTGTTACATGGTGATTCCTGCGCGTTCGTTCACGAGCGACGACGGGGATGTGTACTGCTGACGCTTACTGGCCTACCGGAAGCGGATGCATCGCATCGTGTCAGTTTGCCGCTTGCTTCCTTTACTTGCTGTCGCTTGGTCTGCCTTGATTACGGCGTTTCAGAGTAGCTGTGGCTTTCCGCTGTTGTTGAAGGTCGCCGGTCCTGATGTGGATGCTCAGCGAGCCATCTTCGCTCGCCAGAGGTTCCGGGCTCGTGCCGATTGGATGCACAGCTTCAATCCGCATTCTTTCTGAAATGTTTCGGGCCCTATTCAGACAAGGAGGGACGCACTATGTCCGCATTCACATACCCCGGTGTCTACATTGAAGAGTTGCCAAGCGCAGTCCACACCATTACCGGGGTTGCTACTTCGGTTGCAGCGTTTGTGGGCTGGGCTGACCAAGGGCCAACCACGCAGGCCACGCTCGTGGAGAGCTGGTCCGACTTCCAGACGCAGTTTGGCGGCCTGGATTCCCGCAGCCTGCTTGGCTATGCGGTGAATCAGTTCTTTAACAATGGCGGCGGACAGGCGTACATTGTGCGGCTGGTGTCTTCAGACGCCAAGACAGCCACCTCCACATTCAAGATTGGCAACCTGCCGGTCTACGCGGCCAATCCCGGCGGCTGGGGCAGCAACATTTCTGTTACGGTTACGCTCAATCCAGCGGACAGCACGCGCTTCAGCATCCTGGTGCAGCAGGTTTCCACCACTGGCGGCCCAACGGTCACGCTGGAGAACTTCGTCAATCTCTCGCTGAGCCCCACTGACCCGCAGGGGAATTATTTTGTCACGGTGGTAGACAGCGAATCGAACTACATCACCTTTGTCAATCCGGCGGACCCCGGCGCCACACTGACTGCCAGCGGGAGCGCCGCGGCCATGGCTGCAACGCAACTGAAAAACGGCAATGACGGCACGCCGCTTACGCCGAACACCGCGAATTTCGAAACCGCACTGACGGCGGCAGACGCAGGCGTAAATCTGCTGAGCAATGTTTTCTTCAATCTGCTCTGCGTGCCGGGCGAGACGACGGCATCGGTGGTGACCACGCTGCAGAAGTTCTGCGCAGACCCATCCAATCGCGCGTTTTACATCGTCGATCCGCCTTCGACTGCAAACTACACCAATCTGAATGCCAGCGGCCCGGGCGCAATTGTAACGGCGCCGAATGCGGCCAATTCCGCACTGTACTTTCCGTGGGTTTCGGCTCCGGATCCGCTTGCGGGCAATCGGCCAAAGTTGTTTCCGCCATGCGGATTTGTGGCGGGCATTTACGCCGCGACCGACGCTGCGCGTGGCGTCTGGAAGGCTCCAGCGGGCATTGACGCCGGGCTGACAGGGATTAACGGCCTGCAGTACAACCTCACCGATCAGCAGAATGGCGACCTGAACAAGCAGGCCATCAACTGCCTGCGTTCGTTCCAGGTGTACGGAAACATCGTCTGGGGCTCTCGCACTCTGGTTGGCAACGACTTGGTGGGTTCGCAATGGAAGTACGTACCGATTCGCCGCTTTGCACTCTTCCTGGAGTCGAGCCTGTACTCGGGAACGCAGTGGGCTGTTTTTGAGCCGAACGACGACACGCTGTGGGGCCAGTTGCGGCTGAACATAGGCGCATTCATGCAGGGGCTCTTCCAGCAGGGCGCCTTCCAGGGCACCACGCCGCAGCAGGCTTATTTTGTAAAGTGCGACTCCGAGAACAATCCCCAGGCGAGCATCGATCAGGGGATTGTGAATGTGACGGTCGGATTTGCGCCGTTGTATCCGGCGGAGTTCGTTGTGATTCAGATTCAGCAGATGGCCGGCCAATCGTAGTCGCATCGGCAAGCCCAAAACACCTGAGACGTAAGAAAAGAGGATTACGGTATGCCTCCATTCTCTGTAAACACGACGCGCCTTGACCCCTACAAGAACTTCAAGTGGCGGGTGAAATGGGACGGCAAGTATTGCTACGGCGGCAGCAAGCTGACCGGGCTCAAGCGCTCCACGGAAGTGGTGGAGCACCGCGCAGGCGGCGATCCTTCCACTGCGCACAAGTCGCCGGGTAGAACCAAGTACGAGGCCATTACGCTCGAGCGCGGATTGACGCAGGACCTGGCATTCCATGACTGGGCGGGCCTGGTGTGGAACTTCGGCGCATCGCTTGGCTCCGAGGTTTCACTGGCGAACTTCCGCAAGAATCTCTATCTCGAGCTGTATAACGAGGCCGGCCAGCTTGTGATTGCATACAAGATTTACCGCTGCTGGGTCTCCGAGTACCAAGCGATGCCGGATCTCGATGCCAATGCCAATGCGATTGCTATTGAGCACATCAAGATCGAGAACGAAGGCTGGGAGCGCGACACCAGCGTCACCGAGGCACTGGAGCCGACGCTGACGACAGTAAATACGTAAAGCCAAGAGAAGGCTGAATGAGAACGCTCTCCAATCTCGATTTCCTCGAACTTTGGGAGCGCGGGGCGGTGTTGCATCCGCTGGACCGCGCGCTGCTTGCTATTGGCATGGCAGTGCCTGAGGAGGAATACAACACACTGGCAGCGTGGCCGCTGGGCAAACGCAATGCCGCGCTGAGCCAGTTGAGACGCGCATGCTTCGGCCACATGCTCTCGGGTTGGGTCGCCTGCCCGGAGTGTGGTGAGCGGCTGGAATTTTCTCTGGACTCCGACAACTTGCAGCAGGGTGCGCTCGATACCGCGGCGGAGGTCGTCATTGATGGACGAAGGTTTCGTCCGCTGACCAGCAGAGACCTTGCTCAGGTTGTGCACGAGAGTGATGAACAGATGGCTGCAATGAAGCTGATGCGCGAGTGCTGCCTGGACAGCGGCGATCTCGACTTCAGAAAGCTTTCAGCAGAAGAGATCCAGGCCATCAGCGAACGGCTGGAGCAGGCTGATCCGCTCGCGGAGACGCTGTTGCAACTCGAATGTGCGGAGTGCGGCCATCACTGGAATGAGTCACTGGATATGGCCGCATGGTTGTGGACGGAGATTGAAGCACGCGCGCGCCGGCTGCTGGTGGATGTTCATACGATTGCAGCCGCGTATGGCTGGTCAGAGGCCGCGATTCTTTCCTTGAGCGACCAGCGCCGCGCTCTGTATATGGAAATGGTGCGCGCATGAAGGGCTACTTCCAACGCATGGCGGCAAGCGCGTTGTCGCGCGAACGCACGGTGCATCCCGTCCTGGGGTCATTGTGGGCTCCGCAGAATCGCGCAGATTCCTTCGCGGCTTTCGGCGAGACCGCAGAGCAAGAGACGAAGCCGCAGCGCACACAAGACGCTGAGCAGGTGCAAGCGCCCATCGAAACTCAAATGCTGGTGCAGCCTGTGCGCGTGGATTCGCCGCAGGTGGATCGCGAGCCGCGTTCTGGACGGATGCCGCATGCGGAATCCAATGCGGAGATGCCAATGCGAGATGTGCGTGAAGGACAACGGGCCACTGCGATGAGCGCACTTCCTCTGGCAGCATCGCATGGCGCGTCCTTGCGAGGGGAAAGCGATGGCGAATCCCACGCGGCATCCGACCCACAGCGGCGAAGCTTCAAGCCGCTTGTCGCCGAGTCTTCGCAATGGAGTCAGCCTTCGCAGAATGTTACGCCGTCGGTAGCGGCTCCACGTCCTGATGCTTCGCGGCGTCAGCCGCCTGCGCAGCCAGCACGCGAGCCCGACTCCATCGAGATTCACATTGGCCGCATCGAAGTGCTGGCCGCGCAGCCTCAGCCGGTACAGCGCCCACCGGCACAGCCCGTACGCAAGTCGCTTGATCTCGGGGATTATCTTCGTCGCAGCGGGAGGGCACGATGAGCAGCGCACTGGCACTCTCCGCCGTTACATCAGCGCTGCAGACAGCCCTTGGGCTTGTCTATAACAGCTCCGCGCTGGGAACCATCACCGTCTCTGCGATAGCTCCCGACCTCATTGAGTCAAAGTATGGAATTGGCGCAGACTCCGGACCGCTGGTAAATCTCTTCCTGCACCAGGTGACGCCGAACGCTGCATGGCGCAACATTGATCTTCCATCGCTGGCCGCTGACGGCGCCACCAGACTTAAGAATCCGCCACTTGCACTCGATCTGCATTATCTGCTCACGGCATACGCATCTGACGATACGGAAGCAGAGGCGTTACTGGGGTACGCGATTCTTATGCTGCATGAGAATCCGATCCTGCCACGTTCCCTTATTACGAGCCTTTTAGGAACGCTTGCACCGGGCACGTACAACAACGCTCTGCAGGCTTCAGGACTGTCCGCACAGATTGAAATGATCAAGCTGGCGCCTGCAACGCTGGGTCGCGAAGAGATGGCCTGGCTGTGGACTGCATTAAAGGCCGACTACCGCCCAACATTTCCATTTCAAGCCTCAGTTGTGCTCATGCGGAATGACAATCCGACAGCGTTCTCGCTGCCAGTGCTCACGCGCAACATTGTCGTGCAGCCCGGCGTCTCAGCGCAGCTCTTCATCGTGCAGCCACCAAATGATCAATCGCCTGCGCTGGTAGGAGACACGATCAAAATCACTGGCTCGGCGTTAAGTGCGGCCAACCAGATTTCCATCTCCAATCCAGCTACGTTTGTGACATACAATTTCACGCCGCCAGCCGGCAGCGTTCAGGCTACAAGCGTCAGCTTCCAGATTCCCGATGATCCCGCAAACCTGCCTTCCGGCGTGTGCCAGGTCAGCCTCATCTTTAAAGACTCTAACGGCATTGTCACGCAGCATACGAATAACGTGGTGATTGGCATCGGCCTGAAGATTGCCGCAGCGCCTGCTCCCGCTGCGGCAGCCAGCGGCGGAGGCACGCTCATTACTCTTAGCTGCGATCCGCAGGTGCGGCCCAGCCAGAAGATTTACCTGGTTCTCAATTCGCAATCCGGCAACGGTTCGTTTGTTGCTGCCGCGGAGCCCATTGCAGCGCAGACTGCCGCCCTCAGTTTCCAGTTCGCGCCAGCACTGGCTGCGGATACTTATTCTGCCGGACTACAGGTGGATGGAGTGCTTGCTCCCGCGCCTGCCAACTGGAAATTCACACCTCCCGGCACCTTGGCGGTGCTGCCATGAGTGCTGCCGTGGCCACTCCCATCACATCGAGCGCGCCGGGCGGCGAGCAGTCCTGGGCTGAAGCGAATCAGGCCTATCTCGTTGCGGAGTTTGCTCGCCTGCGGCGACAGCTCGATGGCAGCTCGCAGTCGGCGGAGAGGGAAGAGAGTTTCGCGCTGGAGCCTGCACCGGCAATCGATCAGCTTGTGGAGACATTTGGACTCACAGCTTTTGAGCGCGACCTGCTTCTGCTCTGCGCGGGCGTTGAGATGGATTCCGCGCTTGCCGCTCAGTGCGCTGAGGCGCATGGAGGGCAGCAAAGAACCGCACTGACATTCGGCCTTGCGCTGGCCTCGCTCGCCGCGCCGCACTGGAGCGCTCTTACGCCTTCCGGTCCGCTGCGCCGCTTTCGGCTCATTCACCTGGACCCTACACATGGATTAACTGCCGCGCCCATTCGCATTGATGAGCGTGTGCTGCACTTTCTTGCGGGAATCAATCAGCTCGATTCACGGCTCGCGTCGATCCTCACGCTTGCGAAGATGCCGGACGCGGCGACGGAAGAGCATCAGTCGATAGCGGCGAAGCTTGTGCCCGCGCTCAAAGCCGCATCCACGCAGCCGCCCGTTCTGCATCTCTGCGGAGACGACCCGCATGGCCAGCAGGATGTGGCCGCGCTTGCCGCGTATGTTGCGCGCCGTCCGCTATTTATTCTCCGTGCGGAAGACGTCCCGTCGGATGCCTCCGGGCTTGACCTCTTGATGGATCTATGGACGAGAGAGGCCGCGTTGTTGAACGCAGTTCTGCTGATAGATACCGGCACGGCAGAACTTTCCGCCTCCGCAAAGCGCTTTCTCGACAGAATTCCCGGAGATGTTTTTCTTGCCAGCCGGGATCCTCTGCTGCTGAGCCGCGCTCTTGTGCGTCACGAGGTCATCAAGCCTCGTCCGGCAGAGCAGAAGCGGCTCTGGCGGGACTCCCTTGGACCTGCAGCGGATAGCTACAACGGATTGCTCGATCGCCTGGCCGGCCAGTTTCGCCTGAGCGCACGCACCATTCAGTCCACTGGAGCAATGGCAAAGGAACAGGGGCATGACGAGTTGTGGAATACATGCCGCTCGCTTGTGCGACCAAAGCTTGAAGACCTGGCGCAGCGCATTGCACCGACCGCTGGATGGAGCGACCTCATTCTGCCGGAGTCTCAAATGCTCGCGCTGCGGCAGATTACAGCGCAGGTTCGCGCTCGCATGAAGGTCAACGAGACCTGGGGCTTCGCGAACAAAGGAAAGCGCGGGCTGGGAGTGAGCGCGCTCTTCGCCGGTGAAAGCGGCACAGGCAAGACACTTGCCGCAGAAGTGCTGGCGCATGAGCTCGGGCTCGATCTCTACCGCATCGATATTTCGGCAGTGGTGAGCAAGTACATCGGTGAAACCGAAAAGAATCTGCGGCGTGTGTTTGATGCGGCAGAAGAAGGCGGTGCGCTGCTGCTCTTCGATGAAGCAGACGCGCTCTTCGGCAAGCGCAGCGATGCGAAGGACAGCCGCGACCACTACGCGAACATGGAAGTCGGTTATCTTCTCCAGCGCATGGAAGCGTACCAGGGACTCGCGATTCTCACCACGAATCTCAAGTCCGCACTGGATCGCGCATTCCAGCGCCGCTTGCGTTTTGTGATCGAGTTTCCATTTCCTGATGCAACGCAGCGTGAGGCCATCTGGCGCTGTGTCTTTCCTGCGGAGACACCCACGCGCGGCATTGATACCAACGCGCTGGCACAGCTCAAGCTCCCCGGTGGAAGCATTCGCAACATTGCACTCAACGCCGCATTTCTTGCCGCGGATGCAGATGAGCCGGTGAGCATGGCGCATCTTTTGCAGGCGGCGCGGCTTGAAGCACAGAAGACAGATCGCCCGCTTGCTGAAGCGGAAGTGCGGGGGTGGAGATGAGCCGCATTCGTATCACCATCGATCGCCTGGCTCTGCAGGGCTTTGATCCGGCCGAGCGCACCGCGCTTGTGGAGGGATTGAAGAGCGAACTCACGCGCGCGCTGTCGGATCCCGTTTCGCGCGAAGCATTGAAGTCGCGCCGCACACCCGTCCTGCGGCTTGGAAAGCTCGAACGCAAAACAGGTATCGCGGGCAGTAGGGGCCTCGGCACCACGGTGGCACGCGCCATCGGCAGGAGCGTGAAGCCATGAGCCAGCGACTTCTTGCACGCAAACCCGCCGATACCTCCGAGACGGCGCAAGGCGCTTCTTCCGGTCTCAGGATGAACAAGCCCGGAGACACATTCGAACAGGAAGCCGATCGTGCGGCGGCAACCATCACCTCCGGCGGACGAGTTCCATCCTGGTCCATCGGACGGATCGGCATGGGTTCCAGCAGAAATACCGTGCAGCGGGATGGCCCGGACGGAACCGCTCCGCAACAGCCTGATCCCAAACCGAACAACTACGGCGATGCCGCGAAGAAGGCCGCCGAGGCCTTCGCGAAGACCGATACGGGCAAGAAGCTTGAGGCTGCGGCAAAGGACGATCCGCTGGTAAAGGGCGCGTCGGATTTTGTCGGCACTCTGCCGGGCAAGATCATCGTGGGAGCTGCCGCTGCAGGAACCGTCACCGCGTTGGCCATCGAACACAAGGCTTTGCCGATACAAATTCCCGCCATACCGCTGGACGTGATCAGCCCGAAGCTGAAAGACATGAGCGTGAAGGTGGAGTATGACGGCCCGGTGGACAAGCCGACCAAAGCGATGCTGACCTTCAGCTACACACCCGGCGGAGATAAAAAGAAAAAGAAGAACGATAGCTCAGAGCAGATTGCACGAGAGACGCAAGCGCTCAGGGCGAGCATGGATATGTTCAAGCCCAAGGACGATTCCATCGATCAGGTGGCAGTCGCAGAACACGGACGTTTCGCGCCGTATGCAAAAAAAGCCGCAGCCGATACGCCACTCGATAAGAAGCTTGATCTGAAGCCTGCCGATGCCGCGCCGCCCGTCACAGACGACAAAAAGAAGGAAGATGCAGCCGTGCAGCGCAAGCCGAGTGAAAGCGCAATGGATGCCGGACAGACCCACGCGCCTTCGTCTGTGGGAAGCACTCTCGAATCCTCTGGCACACCCCTCGATCGCGAGACTCGTTCCTTCTTTGAATCCCGCTTCCGCCGCGACTTTGGCGATGTTCGAATCTACGCGGGCGGCCAGGCTGCCTCTTCGGCGAGAGAGATTGCCGCCAGGGCCTACACGGTGGGCGACAAGATTGTTTTTAACAGCGGCCAATACGCGCCGCACACGCAGGAAGGCCGCAAGCTGCTGGCGCATGAACTGACGCATGTGGTGCAGCAGGAGCATGCGCCGAATCGAGCCGCAACCTCGCGTCTCAGCATCGGTGCAAAAAATCACAGCTCTGAAGTAGAAGCAGATTCAGCGGCGCGCATGACAGGCAGTGCAGTCAATGTCACTTCGCGCCAGTCGCATCCGGTGGTGAGCCGCGCTCCCAACGGATGGTCATCTGATTATGACGACCTTCAGCATAGTGCCCAGCCAAAGAGTTTTCTGCAGTTGCCGTATGACAAGTTCAAAGCAGGCCTGGGCGAGGTAAAGCCAACCACGCAGGGCGGCTTGACGAAGAATGAAGGGCGTCCTCTCAAGACTCATGCCGGCGCCGGCACGCCAGCAGGGCCCGACATTACCTTGCCGATCCTGAAAGAGATTTACCCCGACCTCGCGAAAGACGTGGACGACGACAAGACTGGAACGAGGGCAGGCCAGGCGCAGTCGTACCTCGACAGCCTGAACCAGGCCTTCCAGGTCATGAAGATAGACACCATTGAGGCGCGGGCAAATTATCTGGCACACGCTTTTGTCGAGTCCGGACAGTTCCGTGCATTTACTGAGAGCCAGGCCGGCACAGGCAAGCCGCAAACCTGGATTGACGATCCAACGAAGGTCGCGCTGAATACATCCGCGCTTCCGAAAGACAAAGACGTGAATCCTCACGGAAATTTTGAGTTCATCGGACGCGGCCCTGTACAGGTAACGCATCGGCCTGAGTATGTGGAATCCGTCGCGATGCTGGAAAAGACCGCAGACCAGTATGACAAAGATGCTGCCGCCGGCGACACAAAGGCCAAAGCCTCAGCGCAAATTGCACGAGAAGCGGCGAAGGCAGTCCGAGATGATCCGCGGCAGGCTGCGAATCCCAAATACGCGTTTCTATTTTCAGCTTCTCTCATGAAGAGAAGAGGAGCCGACGTGACCGTCGCAGGTCAGGCTCCAGGGAAAGCATGGACGGGCGATGACGCGGCAAGCAGCTGGGTTGCAGGCGGCAAGCAGGCGGCAGGCACTCCGCAGGCTCAGGCATTGGTGGACAAAGGCAATGCGTACGCGCACATTTACAAGGTTTTGATGCGGGAGGCGCAGAAATCATCTGCTCCGCCGCAGAAGGGAACTCCCTGACAGGAGTTTTGAACTATGGCCACAACATCTCCAATCTCGCCGCGGTTAGTCAAAGGCGGCATCGTGACGATGGACCCTGACACCGCCGCGGTGCAGAGCGTGATTGCGCTTCAGTACAACCCGGATTCGCTCTCGCGCACGCTGCAGATTCAGGCTGTGCAGGGCGGCCAGGATGGTGTTCGTGTCGATGCGCTGCGTCTGCGCGGCCCTGCCATTGAAACCATCAAGGTAGAAGCCGAACTCGATGCGACAGATCAGCTTGAGTATCCATCGCAATTTCCAAACGCCGTGAAATATGGGTTGCAGCCGCAATTGGCGCAGCTTGAAATGCTCGTCAATCCAACCGTCGAGACGCTCAACGCGGATAACACCATGGCCAGCGCCGGCTCGCTTGAGATCATTCCGCTCGAGCAGCCGCTCACGCTCTTTGTGTGGAGCAGCAGCCGCGTAGTCCCCGTGCGCCTCACAGACTTCTCCATTACAGAAGAAGCATTCGACACATCGCTCAATCCAATTCGTGCCAAGGTAAGCCTCGGCATGCGCGTGCTCAACGTGGACGATCTTGGCTTCGATCATCCCGGCGGCCACATCTTCATGACGTACCTGAGCAACAAGGAGCAGTTGGCCGCAAAGGCCGGCAGCGCCGCTCTCACAGTTCTCGGACTCGGAGGCATTCCATGAGTTCTCCACTCACTGCGTTCATTCAGCTTGGTCTTGTTCCGCCCGTAAGCTTTCCCACGGACAGCCGCTACTATGGTTACTCCACGCTCACGTACACCACGCCAGCGGGTCAGAGCGTGAGTTATCTTGCGCGTCGCATTGTTCCCCAGCCCGGAGCGCCCAACTACGCCACCGTGGCACAGCACACCGTCGTGCAGGGAAACAGGCTGGACCTCATCGCTGCGAAGTATCTGGGCGATCCGCTGCTCTTCTGGCTCATCTGTGACGCCAACGGCGCACTGCGTCCGGAAGACCTTGTCGCCACGCCAGGAACGACGATTGCCATCACCATGCCGCAAGGCGTGCCCGGAGGGCCGAGTGTCTAGTTCCTCGCTCAAAAGCGTTCAGCTATCGCTTTTGATAGGCCCCCTCGTGCCACTGGCGGTCTCGAGCGATGTGATCGAGGCGCTCTCGTCCGTCGAGGTGCACGTGGATGACGTGGGCCAGAGCGGCTTCCAGCTTGTCTTCAGCATAGACAAGCGGTCGCCGCTGCAGCTTCTCTTTTTGCTCACCGGCGGCAGTCCATTGCTGTTCATGCGCGTGGTGCTGGTGGCAACTGTGAATGGAACTGCGAATGTATTGATCGACGGCGTCATCACCAACAACCAGATTGCCCCCGGAGACAAAGGATCGAACTCCACGCTCACCATCACCGGCAAAGACCTGACAGCGTTGATGGATCAATCGGATTGGAGCGGCTTTCCGTATCCCGCCTGCCCGCCAGAAGCCCGAGTGGCCATTATCTGCGCCAAATACGCCATGTTCGGCATCATTCCACTTGTCATTCCCAGCATCATGATTGACGTGCAGTTGCCCATCGAGCAGATTCCAGTGCATCAGGGCACGGATTATCAATATGCCAGCCAGCTTGCCGCAGACGTCGGTTATGTCTTCTACATCACTCCCGGACCTGCGCCCGGCTTCAGCAAAGCGTACTGGGGTCCGCAGATAAAGGTTGGCCCGGTGCAGCCTGCGCTCAGCATCGACATGGATGCATACACCAACGTCGAAAACATGAGCTTCACCTATGACCAGGAGAAGAACAAGATACCGCTGCTCTACATCTACAACCAGGAAACCGGCATCAGCATTCCAATTCCGATTCCGCCAATCACGCCCCTGAATCCGCCGCTGGGCGCCATCATGGGCATCCCGACCAACCTGCTTCCACCCGACCTGAAACCCTGGCGCGATGACGTGCCGAAGCTGCCCATTCCGCAGGCCATCATGCAGGGCCTCGCGCAGGCCGCGGCGAATGCCGAAGGCGTCACCTGCGAAGGTTCGCTGGATGTAACTCGCTATGGCGGCGTACTGCAGGCGCGGCAACTCGTAGGTGTGCGCGGCGCGGGAGTGGCCTTCGATGGACTGTACTACGTAAAGAGCGTCACGCACAAAATCAAACGCGGTGAGTACAAGCAGAACTTTACGCTCACGCGCAACGGCCTTGTCTCCACTGTCACTAACGTCAACGTATGAGGAATCGTGCATGAGTCCGGAACCGGCACAGAAAAAGCGCTACTACGGCAAATATCGCGGCCTTGTGATCGACAACATCGATCCGCTGCAGACTGGCCGCATCATGGCGCAGGTTCCATCCGTGGCTGGAGAAATACCTTCTACGTGGGCACTCCCATGTGTGCCTGCCGCAGGCATTCAGTCGGGCATCTTCATTGTGCCTCCCATCGGCTCGCAGGTATGGATCGAGTTTGAACAAGGTGACCCCGACTATCCCATATGGACCGGAGGCTTCTGGGGAACGGCCGCGGAAGTTCCAGTCTTCGCCATCGCACCACCCGCCATTCCGCCCGGACAGAACATTCTTCTGCAAACCACTGGACAGAACATGCTTCTCATCAGCGATGCTGCGCCCACGCCCGTTACAGGCGGCATCATTCTCAAGTCCACCACCGGAGCCATGCTCGTCGTCAATGACACGGGCATTTACATCAGCAACGGCCAGGGAGCGATGATCACGCTCATTGGCCCAACCACCGATGTCAACATCGGCGCATTAACGGTGATTTGATGCCAGCGCCCGTTCTACATCAGGGAGCCACGGTGCTCTGCTCGCACGGCGGGCAGGCAATGCCGACTGTGCCCGACCCGCGTGTGCTCGTAAGCGGAATGCCAGTGGCAACGCTCTCCGCGCCGTGGGTCGTTGCGGGATGCGCCATGCCTCCACCGCCTGGGGGCAACGGTCCATGCGTAACGGCGCAGTGGGTTGTGGGCGCCGTACGTGTTGTCTCGTTGGGTCAGCCGCTTCTCATCATGTCTGGCATGGCCATGTGCGTGCCCACTGGAACACCATTGCTTCCCGTAGTAGCGCAGATGCGCGTGATTGCAACGTAAGAAAGGCCGCTATGAATATCGCGTTTGCTTACCAATTCGACGGGCGCGGCCGCACGCAGGAGGCGGCGATTGCCGATTACGTCACGCAACTCATCGAGCAGGTGTTGTTCACCTCGCCGGGTGAGCGCGTGAATCTGCCGGACTTCGGCAGCGGCCTGCTCCAGCTTCCTTTCGCTCCCAACAGCATGGAGATGGCCGCAGCCACGCAGTTCGCGGTGCAGGGAGCGTTGCAGAAGTGGTTGAGCAGTTACATCAAGGTGCAGTCCGTCACCGCATCCGCACAGGAGTCCAAACTCACCGTTACAGTGACTTACGCGTTGTTGTCGAGCGATGTGACTCAGGTACAGACCTTCGTCTACGGAGGCCCGACGGGAAGCTGACATGATCTACGCCTGCTGCAATACAAACCGTAAGAGCGCCGTGCTGGGCAATCCCACGCTGAACGGCCTGGACTTCCTTGAGGTCCTCGATCTTGAAGCCATTCCGCTTGGCCTGCCGCGCCAGCAGACGCTGGTGCTGCACCTGCTCAAGGCTCCGGCATCCACCATCACCACCAAGAACATTCTCATCACCGGCGGCGAAAGCATCACGGGCATCACCGCAGCATGGGTAGCCACGCCTTCCACGCTGGCCAATCCGCTCCCCTTCACGCCGCCCGTTCCCCTCACTGCGGAAGCGACGGCATATTTCACCGGCCTGCAGGACGCGGCAAACGTCATCATCGTAGGCACAAGTGAAACAGGAGACTTCTCCAGCTACACGCTGCAACTTGTAAATGATGCCGGCACAGCTTCGCTGGATACATTTGATTTCTCTGCAGCGCTCACCGGCTTCGATCCGCAACTCACTGAGCTTTGCTTCTCCTTCAAGATCGAATGTGGTCCCAACTTCGATTGCGAATCATTGACGCCGCCCTGCCCGCCGGATCTGCCAACGCCTCCGCCCATCAACTATCTGGCCAAGGATTACGGTAGCTTCCGCACCATTCTTCTCGACCGCATCAATCAGCTCTTGCCCAGTTGGGGCGCGACCAGCGAGGCCGACTTCGGCATCGCGCTTGCCGAGTTAGTCGCATACGTCGGTGACCGGCTGAGCTACTTTCAGGATGCCGTAGCCACTGAGGCTTACATCGAAACAGCACGCCGTCGTGTTTCGCTCCGTCGTCACGCATTGTTGGTGGACTACCACGTGCACGATGGCTGCAATGCGCGCGCCTGGGTCGCAGTTACCGTCAATTCAGATCCCGGCACGCCGGTCTTTCTCGATCGCACACTGACGCGCTTCTACACCTTCGCGCCGGGAATGCCGAGCACCCTCAAGGTCGGCACAAATAATGAAGAGGCCGCGCTGATTGCAGGCGTGCAGGTCTTCGAGCCACTGAGTGATGCGCTGCTCTTTGCAGAAAATGCGCAAATGAATTTCTACACCTGGGGCGATAGCAACTGCTGCCTGCCCGCAGGCGCAACAGAAGCCACACTCGTGGGCACATTCGCAAACCTGCAACCAGGTGATGTGCTCATCTTCGAAGAAGTAAAGGGTCCACTCACAGGCAATCCTGCCGATGCCGATATTCGCCATCGCTGCGCAGTGCGGCTTACAGCTGTACTCACCAAAGACAGCGGCGGCAATCCGATTCTCGATCCGCTCTTCGACACCAGCGGCGATCCAATCACGAATGCAGCACAGACACCGCAGCCCATTACCGAGATTCAGTGGATGCAGGAGGATGCACTTCCATTCGCCGTCTGCATCTCCTCAAAGTATCTCGATGAAAACTCTGACGAGCAGAGCGTTACCAACGTCAGCATCGCCCTCGGCAACATCGTCCTTGCGGATCACGGCCTCACGCTCACCGGCACGAGCCTTGGATCAGTTCCCGAGCCATCGATCTATTACCCCAACACCTCCGATCGATGCACACCTGCCGCAGCCAAACCGCTTCCCGCGCGTTACAATCCGCAGCTTCCCGATAGCCCGCTCACGCAGGCCATTCCTGTAGCCGTCGTAGCCTTACCCGCGGCAGGGAACCCTGTAACCACAAGCCCCATATCGCTCTCGGGAACAAGCATCCCGCTACCCAATGCAAGCGGATTCATCTCGCTTACGCTTGAGGTCACCAACCCCAGCTCATGGCCAACGCTCTTCGGCGTGTTGGTCAAGCCGAACTCCGGCACTCCAACCAATATTGACCTCTCCGTTGTCTACAATCCTCCCGGCGGCGCGGCAGGCTTCGACAAGCAGATCATCGTCGAGAGCTTCGGAGATTTGTCGCTCTCTTCAGCCAATCCCGCTTACGTTGTTACCAAAGTCAATGCGGCCTCTCAGTTCATCCGTCTAGCAACACCGGCCGGCGCGCCCACACCCGCAGGATTCCCCGCATCGCCTACCATGCTTTCCGCCAGCGGCTCCGTCAATCTGCAGGACACAAGCGCCACTCCGAAAACGTATCTCACCGTGCAGCCGACGGATCCCGATACATGGCCCGCGCTCTTTGAGGTAACGGCGCAGCCCAACGCAAACCCCGCATATTTCGATCTCGATATCATTTACAACCCAGCCACTGCAATCGGTGTAACGCTGCCCGTTACAGTAGAACAGTTCACAAATCTTTCTCCCGCCACCGCGGCAGATGAAGTCGACACAGAATCTTCTCTGGTGCTCGTGCAGAGCTTCGCGCAATCGCTCGATTCGTCACTCTCCGCCTCTGAGTTGCTCAATCTCAATCCCTCCAACGCCATCCCCGCCATCACGCTCTCCGGCACACTCAACGGCGTGACGCAAACATGGACGCCAGGCCTCGATCTGCTTTCAAGCGCGGCCGCTGACACCAACTTTGTAGTCGAAGTGGAATCGGACCTGAGCGCAACACTTCGCTTCGGCGACGACACAAACGGCAAGCGTCCCGCATCCGATACAGCTTTCACAGCCACGTATCGCATAGGCAACGGCACCGCCGGCAATGTCGGCGCAGAGAGTCTGACCAAGCTGGCCTCTGGCGACGCGCGCATTGTGGCCTGCACCAATCCGCTCCCCGCGAGCGGAGGAACCGATCCCGAGACCGCAGATCAGATTCGCCGACGCGCTCCGCAGGCCTTCTTCACGCAAGAGCGCGCCATCACCATGCCTGACTATGAGGCCGCTGCCGAGTCTAACCCACTCGTAGAAGAGGCCGTAGCCTCCCTGCGCTGGACGGGCAGCTGGTACACGGTATTCATTGCAGCCGAGCCGCAATCCGTCGGCCAGCAGAGCGGTGCGCAGCTTACAACAGTGCAGCAGAAGAGCGTGACCAAAACCGTCAACGCACTGCGCCTCGCCGGAGAAGACCTGCAACTCGACGGACCGCAGTATGTCTCGCTCCAAATCACTCTCGAAGTCTGCGTCGATCCCGACTACTTCATGCGAGACGTCCAGAACGCGCTCTCCATAGTGCTCGGCAGCCAGCAGGGCGGCTTCTTCAATGCGGGCAACTTCACCTTCGGCCAGTCAGTCTATCTCAGCCCCATCTATGCGGCGGCGCGCGCAGTGCCAGGCGTGAATGCCATCACAGCCACCGCATTTCAGATACAGGGAGTGAACGACACCACGTATCTGCAATCAGGAGAAATCCCACTCGGGCCCTTGCAGATTGCGCGGCTTGAAAATAATCCGAGCTTTCCAAACCACGGCCAGCTCAGCTTTGTCATGGAGGGCGGAAAATGAGTTGCACTTGCTCATCCGGTAGCACCTGCGGCTGCTGCGCGGGTACAAGCATCCAGACTCCGCAGCTTGTCACCAACACGCAGGGCCAGCCGGCGATCACCTATCGCACCGGCACCTGGGCCACGTTCAAAGAGTCCATGCTCGCCCGGCTGTCGTCCGCCGCCTATCCCGCGCTGGCCTCGCTCAAGACGCGCGATGACGATGACTTCACCATTGCATTCCTCGATGCTTCCGCGGTAATGCTCGACATTCTCTCCTTCTATCAGGAGCGCCTTGCCAACGAGAGCTACCTTCGCACCGCCCAACAGCTGCAGTCCCTCACATCGCTCTCGCAGCTCATCGGCTATCAACCCGCGCCGGGAATCGCTGCATCGGTCTATCTTGCCTTCACCTTGAAAGCAACTCCCGGCACACTCAGCGATCCGACAGCGCCACCCATCACCATCCCCGCGGCCACTCAGGTACAAAGCGTGCCCGCGCAGGGGCAGACTCCGCAGACCTTCGAGACCTCCGCACCCATTCCTGCAAAGTCGGATTGGAATGCACTGCCAGTGCTCGCCGCACTGCCGTGGACGCCAGGCTCCGCCACCGGCATGTATCTCTCCGGAACAGCCACACAGCTCAATCCCGGCGACATGATCCTCATGCTCGGCGCGCGTGCAACCAGCTCATCCAGCAGCGATTGGGTCGTGCTCTCACTCACCAAGGTCACCTCCGACACAGCCAACAACCGCACATGGATCGCATGGTCGAATCCCATGCCGTCCTCAACTTCGCTCACTTCCACCAGCCCGCTGCTCTACGCCTTCCGCCAGCGCGCCGCGCTCTTCGGCTACAACGCGATCGAGCCGTACATGATCGACATGAAGAATCTCACCTTCCCTGACGGCACCTTCGACAGTGACGGCGATTGGGCGAATTTGAGTTCTTCTTCCATCATCGATCTCGACGCACAGTACTCAAAGATCGCCAACAACAGCTGGGTCGCACTGGTTCAACAGATAACCACCGTCGCAGAAAAGGAAGCGGGCGGCTTTCTTACCGGCACTAAGAAATTCGAAGCGGCGCGCATGGTCAAATCCCGGCTCGCGTCCGGCTTCGACTCTGAGATTGAAGAAAAACATAAACCCATCGAAGGGCTTGCCACCAAAACGGTCACAAACATTGATCTCTATCAGGCCAGCACCATCACGCCGGTGTCACGCAGCAACTTCGGCATGAGCGCCAAGATCACGCGCATCACGCCAGACGAGACAACCAATCTCAGCAACTACGGCGCGCGCACAACAGCGGTCTTCGCGCAGACAGAGCAGCTCACAGCGTCCCTGCAGCCGCTCGATTATCCTCTCTACGGAACGCTCGTGGATATTCAATCTTTGCGCCCTGACCTGATCGGGGCCACAGTGATAGCCATCAGCGGCACGGCGCAGAAGATTTCTCTCAACGCAGGCGTCACCAGTCTTCAGTTCGTTCCCGATGACGGTTCGAAGGTTGCCGCCCTCAATGCGGGCGATATCTTCACACTGATTGAAGCACCACCGTTGCCATTCAATTCAGACGGCTCCATTCCATCATGGTCCGCATCGAGCGTGGCAGTCACACTCAAAGTCACAGATGCCAGCGGACGCACAGGCACGCTGCAAGGCACAAGCACCTCGGTTCCGCTCTATCTCAAATACTTTTCGCTTGTTGCACCTTCTTCCAGCGATCCTGAAATCTCAGAGTGCGCACTGGTCTCGCAGCTTGTAGGCGTCAACGCGCCAAACACCAACGTTCCCCACACACAGTTCCAGTTGCAAGGTCCGTTAGTCCATTGCTACTGCCGCGCAACAGCCACGGTGAACGCAAACGTCGCGCTCGCCACAGCAGGAGCTACCGTAACAGAAATCATGGGCAACGGCAGCGCAGCCACTCCAAATCAAAGCTTCACACTCCGCCAGAAACCACTCACCTACGTGCAGGCCGTCACGCCCAGCGGCTATCAAAGCACGCTCCTGGTGCGTGCCAACGGAGTCGCATGGAAGGGCGTTCCAAGCCTCTACGAACAGGCCCCCACAGCGCAGGTCTTCACCATCCAGAATCAATCCGACGGCACAAGCGATGTGATCTTCGGTGACGGTGCAGAAGGGGCAACGCTGCCCACTGGCCAGAACAACATCGTTGCCACCTATCGCATCGGTTCCGGCTCAGCAGGAAACGTCGCCGACGGCGCAATCACCACTCTCATGCAGCGTCCGCTAGGCGTTAGCGGAGTCACAAACCCCCAGGCAGCCACAGGCGGCGCTGATCCGGAGTCCATCAGCAACGTGCGCTCCAATGCTCCACAAACCGTGCTCACGCTTGGCCGCGCTGTCTCCATTGCGGACTACCAGAACTTCGCCGCCATCTTTGCCGGCATCGCAAAAGCTTACGCCATCTGGATTCCCAACGGAGCCGCTCGTGGCGTCAATCTCACCGTTGCTGCAAACGGCGGCTCGGCGCTCACTGCCGGCAATCCAACGCTTACCAACCTGATCTCCGCATTGCAGAGCTATGGCAACCCGCTGATTTCCATCACCGTGCAGTCCTTCATTGAAACCCTCTTCGGCTTCTCCGCTGACGTGATGTACAACCCCAGCTACGATCAGTCCACCGTGCAGGCGCAGATAAGGCAGATGCTCGTCAGCACGTACTCCTTTGCAAATCGCACCTTCGGCCAGGGCATCTCTGCCGATGAAATTGCCGCAGACATTCAGGGCGTTGCCGGAGTGGTTGCCGTGAACGTCAAGAGTCTTTCGGTGATTGCCAGCAGTGAGGGCGGCGACCTCGCTAACCTCTCCGGCGGCTTCACCGTTTCCAACTACAACAGCTGGATGTCGCAGCAGGTCACAGTGCCGCGCCCATGGTCTGACACGGCCACGCGCATCTGCCCCTATCTTCCCGTCGCCAGCGCACAGGCTTCTCCGTTACCCGCGGAGATTCTTGTCCTCGATCCCAATCCGAAATCCGTAGTCCTGGGAGTGATGTCATGAGCACGCCCGTAGTCAATCAGCGCCAGACGCTCTTCCATCTTTTGCCCGCGCTGTATCGTTTGCGCGACGCGCAACTTGCCTCGTCCGCGGGCGTGGAGATGGGCCCGCTGCAATCCCTGCTCTCCGTCGTGGAAGAACAGATCTCCATTCTCGAAGAGAACGTCAATCAGCTCTACGACGATCAATTCATCGAAACCTGCGCTCCATGGGTCGTTCCTTACATCGGCGATCTCATTGGCTATCAATCCATTCACGGCATCGCGTCGTCGGTAGACAGCCCGCGCGCCGAGGTAGCTTCCACCATCAGCTTCCGCCGCCGCAAAGGCACAGTGCCTGTGCTTGAGCAGTTGGCGCGCGATGCAACAGGCTGGGGTGCGCATGCAGTCGAGTTCTTTCAGATACTCGCCACCACGCAGTGCATCCGCAACCACACCCGCCTGCACAACTACTACGCGCAGGACCTTCGCCGTTGGCAGCCGCGCGAGTACATGGACACCGGCTTCGATAAAACCGCGCACAAGGTTGACGTGCGCCGTATCGCCGACGAACGCGGCCGCTACAACGTGCAGAACATCGGCATCTTCCTCTGGTCGCTCAACGCATACTCCCTCACGCAGACGCCGCTGGTCCAGCTTTCCGGCTCTCCGCAATGCTTCCGCTTCAGCTCACTCGATGCAGACATGCCGCTCTTCAACAATCCCATTGAGCTCGCATCGGAGACAACCACCCTCGCCGAGCCGCAAAATGTGCCCAACTACCTCAGCCGCCACGTGCTCTGCAAAGACATCACACAGATCGAGGAGAACTCCGCCACGCCCGTCTATTACGGCCCCGGCCTCAGTCTCGCCGTCTATCGCAACGGCTCATTGCAAGACCCCGCGCGCATTCAAGTCACCAATCTCTCCGGCGTAGATGGTTCCTGGATCAACGTGCCCAAGAGCGGTAACACCATCGCCGTCGATCCCGAACTCGGACGCATCGCCATCGCACCCGGCACGCCAGACGATAAGCTCAGCGCCACCTGGCATTACGGATTCAACGCAAACATCGGCGGCGGCGAGTATCCACGCTCCGCCACATTCCTTGCCTCACCCGAGCAGGCCATCGTTCGCGTGCCCGGAGACTACGCCACCATCCACGAAGCTTTAGCCGCACTCGCAGGCGATGGCGTAGTAGAGATCAGCAACTCCAGCACATATTCCGAACCAGGCGGCCTGAATATCAATGTTCGCGCCAACGGCCATATCGAGCTGCGCGCCGCGGAGGAATCCCGCCCCACGCTCATACTCGGCGGACAAATCTCCGTCACTGGCGCATCGGAATCCGCATTGGACATCAACGGCCTGCTCATCTCTTACGCTCCCCCCGCCGGCGCAACAACACCCGCAGCGTTGCTTCATCTTCCTGCAGCCGGCAATGCGCTTGCCAGCCTCAACATCTCGCACTGCACAATCGTTCCCGGCTGGGCTCTGCAACCCGATGGCGATCCACAAACAGCCTATGCAGGGCTCCCTTCGCTTCTCATCGAACCCTCCGGCGTCGCTGTTCAAATCAATCAATCCATCCTCGGTCCGCTCTGGCTCAACGGTCAGTCCACCGCTTCACTCACTGACTCCATCCTTGACGCAACCGATCCCACTTTCGTCGCCTGTGTCGCAGGCATTGACACCACAACTCATCGTCCCATCGCCTCCGGCGCGCTCACCATGAATGGCTGTACCGTCATCGGAAAAGTCTACGCATCGCTCCTGAGTCTCGTGAGCGATTGCATCTTCTGGGCCGAGCTGACAGAGAACGATGTCTCCTCCACGCCGCCCTTGTGGAACGCGCCACTCTGGGCGTCTCGCCAGCAAGAGGGTTGCGTACGTTTCAGCTTCGTGCCCGCGGGAGCCATCCTTCCACGCAACTACGAGTGTGTGGAGCAGGCCGTCGGCGGACCCGCACCCATGTGGTATTCGCTTCGCTACGGCAATCCCGCTTACGCCAAGCTGCTGCCCACCACAGACCCAGCCATCCGCCAGGGAGCCGATGATGCGGGCGAGATGGGCGCATTCCATTTTCTACTTGCGCCTCTGCGCGAGGCCGACCTCCGCATCCGCCTGCAGGAATACATGCCTGTAGGTCTCGAGTTCGGAATCTTCTACCAAAGTTGAAAGGAAGCACGTCATGAGTTTCGATATCAGCCGCTCTACTTTCCGCCCACGCAAGAATTTTCTCGGCGTTGTTATGCAGCAGGGACGTGTCCAGTTGGACTCGGACTGGAATGAGTGGCAGTCGGAGTTCTCGCGCCGCATCCAGGCCGGCACGCTCGACACCATGGGCCGCGCCGTATATCCCGCATCCACGCCCAATGCCTTCAGGATCACAGCAGGCCCGGGCTCGAATGGCGGCCAGACTCTCACCATCGGCGCTGGCCGCTACTATGTCGATGGCCTGCTCGCAGAGAATCACGGCCCGGAAGCACAATCCGCCTGGGATCCCGCTCTTGCCGAGCTCTCCGGCGCGCCAGCGTATTCCACAACAACCGCGGCCACCGATTATACGCAGCAGCCTTTCCTGCCCGGCGCAGTGCTCCCGGAAGGCAACGGCCCCTTCCTTGCTTATCTCGATGTATGGCAGCGCAACGTCACATATCTTGAAGACCCTGACCTCATCGACAAAGCAGTCAACATCGATACCACAGGCCGCCTGCAAACCGTCTGGCAGGTCAAGCTCCTCGATCTCTCCAACCTCGGCACCACGCCCGACTGCTCCACGGACATAGCGGGCTTCGATGCACTCGAGCAGCCGCCCGCAGCGCGCCTCACCAATGGCCTCGTACCCAACGCAGGCTCCGGCCCATGTTGCCTTGCACCCAACACCAGTTTCACAGGGCAGGAGAATCAGCTGTATCGTGTAGAGATTCACCAGGGCGGCGCACCTGCCTCCGCGCCCGCAGGTGGATTCACCTACCCGCTGCCCGCCAATACGCCCACCTTCAAGTGGTCGCGCGATAACGCATCCGTAGAGACCAGCGTCTCTGCAGTCTCAGCCGTCTCCACATCCGCAGGCACTGTCAGTCAGCTCACAGTCGCAAGCCTCGGCCGCGATACCGTACTCGGCTTCAGCGTCAACAACTGGATCGAAATCACTGACGACGTATATGAGCTCTACAATCAGCCCGGCGAGTTCTTCCAGATAGCCGCGCCGCCCTCCGCTGCCCGCAACATCACACTCAACGGAGCCGTCTCCTCGCACTTCCCGCTCACCGGCGGTCAGACCGATCCCAAGCTGCACACACGCATCCGCCGCTGGGATCAATCCGGCAAAGTTTATTCAACAGATTCGTTGGGCAACACCGCGCTCTGGATCGATCTCAACGCACCCGGCAGCACCGGCCAGATTCCCGTGCCGCCCGCCGGCACCATGCTCGTGCTCGAGAACGGCATCACCGTCTCCTTCGATCTCAGTCCCGAGCCCACATCTGCAAATCCCACAACCTTCCGCTCCGGCGACTACTGGCTCTTCGCCGCGCGCACCTCAGACGGTTCCGTTGAGCAGATCACCTCCGCGCCGCCGCTCGGCATTCACCACCACTACACGCGGCTCTCTGTCGTCACATTCCCCAGCAACGCCAGCGATTGCCGCATTGAGTGGCCGCTGTCGAGTTCCGGTTCCGATGGCTGCTGCTGCACCGTTCAGCTTTCTCCGTCAGACATCACAGGCAACGCGACTTTTCAGTCCATCGTTGACAAGTATCAGAATCAACCCACGCCCACCGTCATCTGCCTCGCAGCGGGGACCTACGCCCTCCCACAGCCGCTGCGTCTCACCTCCGCGCATAAAAAAATCACCATCGAAGCATGCCAGGCAGGCTCGGTTGTCATTGAAGCACTCAAAGGCAATGAATCCAACTTCGCCGATGGCCTGATCGTCATCGATCAATCCAGCGCCATCACATTTACCGGCATCAACTTCCTCGTGCCGGTCACAACCTACTCGGCAACCACCTTCGCCGGCCAGGCCCTCACTGCGCTGGACTCATCCGTATCAGCCCTCGTGCAAAGACTCTCTGTCTGCATTGGCATCCGCATCGTGAGCGCATCCGGCATCACCATCACCCACTGCGCCTTTGGATTAGGCTATACATCGGATGGAAAAGGCGCGCAGTTCGCATCTCTCTTTGCCGCCGGCATCTTCCTCAACGGCCAAAGCAGCGGCCTCGTCATTGACGACAATGAGTTCATCGCAAAAAGCATTGACCGCGCGGCCTCAGCAATCTTTACCACTGGCGTTCTGCTTGCATCCAGCGTCTCCTTCGGCATCCCCAATAACATTCAGGTGGAAAAGCCCAGAACAGCAGAGACCCTGGCCGCAGAAGCAGCCAAACTCAAAGCCCGCGCCACAACGCAGGCGGCACAAGCGCCAGCCAAAGCAGCAGCTCCGGCCCCATCCAAAGCAACCGCGCCCGCCCCTGCCAAAGCACAAGCGCCATCGGAAGCGCAGCTTGCGGCCAATGCCCCCACACTCAATCTCGGACTCGCAGGACAACGCCCGGTGGAGGAGCCAGGCCTGCAAAACATCGGCGGTCAGCTCCAGAACATCTACACCTTCGGCAACGCGCCGCAAGCCACGCTCGCCTCGCAGGGTGGAACCGTGCTCGGGGCCACTCTGGACTCATCCACGCTGAACAACAACACCTTCGCGCGCCTCACCGCTGCAGCCTTGTTGCTCGGCGAACCCGGCAATCTTGAGGCCAACGGCAACACATCCACAAATTGCCGCGCAGGCGTCTGGATTGTCTCGCCCACACTCACCCAGCGCCTTCTCACCGATCCGCAGAACCTTGCCATGCTCGGAGCTACGGTCGCGCTCGGCTATCCGCTGCCTCAGGGCGATACATCCAGTCCCGTCACCATTCAAACGGCTCCTGCCTCAACCTTCGTCTACGCTGGAGTCAACAATTACACAGACTCCGAGGGCAATGTCTGGGTGCCGGATACTTCCACATCCAGTGTCACAGTCTCCGGCGGATCTCTCGTGCACCCCGCGCCTCCTCCCACCATCGGCAGTACCGCTGATCAGCCGCTGTATCAATCTGACAGGCAGGGCAACACCTTCAGTTACACCTTCAACAGCCTTCCCATGGGCTTCTATTCGCTCACGCTCAAGTTTGCTGAGATCACCTACCTCAACAACGCGGCCAACACCGGCGTTCGCATCTTTAACGTCAATGTCAATGGCGTACTGGTGCTCAGCAGCTTTGACGTGGTTGCCGATGCAGGCGGCTGCCTGCTGGCCGATGATCAGGTCTTCCCCGGCATTGCACCCAACGCAGCCGGCCAGATTGTCGTGGAGTTTTCAGGAACAACCAACGGCACCGATCCCAACGCAATCGTCTCCGGTGCATCGCTCAGTCCGCTCTGGACCGGTTCTCCGTTGCTTGGATCAGGCAATGAAAGCGCCTCGGTCAGCTTCTTCGATCAACTCTCGCAGCTTGCCTGGCAGGGATATGCAAATCTCGGATTCACGCAGGCGCAGCTTCGCATTCAAAATAACGAGCTGCATACTCTCAGCGCGCCCGGAGTGCTCATCTTAGGCAGTGACAGCACGGGCAACGGCAACTCCGCTTCACTCATGATGACCGCAAACCGCATTGACGGCGAAATCCTGGCGGATGTAGGCAATGGTCTCGGCGGCGATGGATCGCTGCTCGGCGGCGACGCAGCGCAGAAAGATCGGGCTGGCGAAGTTGCCGGGCCATCGTTCATCAACTACGGCCTCAACATGTACTTCTGCCTGGTCGTCATCGTCTCGGTGAGCCGCGTCGTTGTTTCCGCAAACCTGGTCACCAACGGCAACTTCACAGATGGCTTTGGGCCCAGCCTCTTCCTCAATGACGCCTTGACGCAAAAGCCCATCATCTCGGTGATGAGCAACACGCTCGCAGGAAGAACATCGATCGTTCCGGCACGCAACATCACCGACTCAACGCTCGATGCGCTCCTCCGCTCTTGGAACTTCGTAAACACCATCATTCTGGACTGACGCAGGAACGATTGCCCCACCCTAGCCGCGCATCGGATGTCGCGGTCAGGGTGGGGCTTTTCGTTTACTTCGGCGCCCAGATGCGGAACTCGCCGCCCAGGTGCATCAGGCTCATCATGTAGAGCATGCCATCGTAGTAGCGGCTCTGTCCGCTCGGCACCGGCGTATCCCATAGCGCCTTCACAAACCGCTTGGCGCGCTCCTGGTCCGTCGCCGCCAATCCCGCAACAGCGTTCGTTCCCACCAGGCCCTCGGGATGAGCCTCATGCGTCAATCTCGGCGTCGATCCCAGGTCCTTACCATCCAGCGTGTAAACAGGCCCGTACTTATTGATGCCCTGCGACTCAAAGAACGCCTGAATCCTATCGCTCAACTCGCGCTCCGCCGGAGCCTTGCCCCACCACGACCAATCCACGCTCCAGTTGCTCGCCGTGCGCCACGCGTCATAACCAAACTTGTCTGACTGCACAAAGCCCGACTTCACCGGCGTGCCATCAAAGTTCGCATAGTCAGGAGCCAAACCCGTCTTCGGGTTCACGGTCTTCACAAAAAACTCGCGGCTTGTCGCTGCAGCCTTCGCCCAGAATGCGCGATCCTCCTTCGGTCCCCACAGCGCCCACAAATCGTAAAACGCAGGCAGATGATACGAAGGGTCCGTAAACGGATGTGGCATCTTATCTGGCACAAACAAAATCATCGGCGGATCATCATGCATCATCGGTCCCACCGTATGCGGAAATGTCTTGCCCTGGTAAGTCGCCTGCGCCGTAATCTCCGGCCGATGCACCATCGCCGTCAAAATCTTCTCTGCTTCCGCCTGGTAGTTATAAATTCCCGCGCCATTGCCCCAGCGGTTCGCCGCAAACAGCAGCGCCATCGCAAAATACGACTCCCCATCCGGCGCTGCGCCCTCGGAGTTATGCGTCCCATCCGTCTTGCAGCTCCAGGCAAAAAACTGGTAGCTCGGCGCCTTCTCATCGCGGACGTACATATACGTCTTCGCCCAGTTCCAGATGCCGTCAAACTCAGCCTTCTTATTCAGCTGAACGGCAATCATCATCCCGTAGGACATGCCTTCAGTCCGCACATCATGGTTCGCCCAGTCCGTCACATACACCAGCGGCCCGTTCTCATTCTTGCCCGCGGCAAAAGCAATCGCCTGCGTCTGCGGATCGCCATGAAAGAGCTGCTGAAACGTAGCTTCAATCTTGTCGCTCGCAGCCTTCTTCGTGTATCCGGCTTCCACCAGCAGGTTGCGATACTTACCGGTTGCATAAGCGCCCGCGCCATCCGCCGGCGTTTTCTGCGCGGCAGCAGCCACGCACATCATCATTGCAAGACACAGCGCCGCATAAATCTTGCTCACGCAATACTCCTTATATAAAGCGATTTACTGATTCACTCCGCGCAAGGAGACTATCGCGCTTCCGCAACAGCTGGCAAATCTTCTCTTTGTAAAATGGAACGCGCTACCAAAGTCCCCAGTCGCCGCGCACCAGCACCCACGCAGCCAGCAACAGGTTGCTCACAGCATGAGCCGCAACCGCATCGCCCAGCCGTCCCTTCCATTTGGCCAGCGCAGCAAAGGCCAGTCCAGCCCCCACGCCCACCATCCAATGCTCACCATGCATTAACCCAAACACAGCCGACGAAATCACGATTGAGATCACAGTGAGCCTCTCCAATGGAAACTCATCGAAGCCGCGACTCACGAGCCTTCGCGCCAGAAACCCGCGAAAGGCAAGCTCCTCGGCAATAGGCACTGTCACAACGGCAGCAATAACGCGAACCGAAATCCAGGACCATCTCGTAATCGGAGACAACTTGCTCAACTCCGTGCCCAATGCCGTTGCAGCAGGATGCGCCTGGTTGAAATTCGGAAATACCCACACCAGAAAAACACCAGCACCAACCGCCAGCGCCTCCCATCCAAATCGCCACCGAATGTTTTGATAGGCCTTGCGGTAATGCCACAGAGCCCAGCCCGCCGCCACAAACCGCAGCGGATACAACCACTCGAATTGTCCTGAAGCCGCACGCGAAATAAAAGTAGCAGCGAGTATCGCCAGAAAGGGAACCAGGTAAGCCGCAGTAGCAGTCGACTCGTCCGCTCTCACGCCAACATCAGCAGGCGACAAAGCCAACGCGGCATCGCGGCGAATCCAGCTCAGCCGTCCCGCAGCCATGGCAAACATATAGGCAACCAAAGTGAATGCAATCCATCCCGCCTGCGAGTGAAAGCCAACCATGGCCACTTCAGGCGCACCCGCATTGCCAATCAGAATCAACACCACCAGCCGCGCAATATTCAAAGCCCACGCCGCAGCCAGCGCGCAGGGAATCAGCACCAGCGCCTGCGGAAACCGGGTCTCCCTGCGAAAGAAAAGCAGCCACGCCAGGGTAAAAATCAATATCAGCCCAAGCCCTTCAAGCCCGGAGCAGGCAGCTTCCACACTCACGCTGAATCGGTCTGTACCAAGAATGAAGTTTGCCGGATCGACAATCACATCCGGCAGCATGAAGCCCAGCACAGCCGCAGCAGAACGAAACGCAGCCGCCTGCAGAATTCGCCCCTGCGCCAGCACACTTACGTTCCACGCCGTCTGCAGCGGAAACCGCAAGCACCACGCCGCCACGCCCGCCAACAGGGAGTAAAGCCACAGCCGCCCCGTCGCATGAACCATCTCCATCCACACGCGCAACGGAATACACGCCAGCGCCGCCAGAACAAGCCCTGTCAGCACCACGCAACTGATAGCCACTGAAAAGAAGAGAATCCAGCCGCCATCCACATGCTGCGAAAACAGGCTGGTGCACCACGACGCGCCCACGCACACAAGATGCAGCGCAAAGAAGCTCACACCAAACGGCAGCGGCTGCCGCATCGCCTTCAGCGTTCGATAGCCAAGGCACGTAAACGCCGCGCACGCCGCAATTCCAATCGGAGCCAGCGGACCAATCAGCAGACCCACATGCACAATGCTCGCCAGAATCGCGGCATCCATCCCCAATATCACCAGGAATAGATGAACGCGGCCTAGCGCGTGCGATGGCAGACCAACGGAAAGTCTGGACCACGAACTTTCATTCGCGGTCCACGAAAAATTGGAACGTGAGTTCAGAGTTAGCGGCCCAGGTTGCGGCGCCGGGAGCGCATAACAGTCAGCATTCCGGCAAGCAGCGTTACTCCACCCACAGCCGAACCCGGATCGATTTCAGGTGCGCGCCGAGCCGGCTGATGCCGTTGCGCAACAGGATTTCGGCCACTTGAAAGTGCAGGTGTGGAGTGATTCTGGGCAGTTGCCGTACTCTGGCATTCCGCCTGTGGGCCCGAGTTAAAAATCACAAGAGAGATTGCACAAACCAAGGAAAACTTCAAAAAGAGTTTCAACGATACTCTCGCATCTTCTTAGGAGTTTCCGCGCTCGAAACCATGTTCATTCCCTGTTTCATCTTTACCGGCCCGGATTGCGCCCGGCGTTGATGAGAATACCTGTTTTCTCAAACGGAAAAATGTCATCCAGCGTTGAGTTTGGATACCGAACAATCGTGCAGTAATCCAAAAGTTAAGTCATCCGGTCGGCAAAATTCCGGCTGCGCCACTGACTCTCTTACCCGCTCAAAGTACAACAGTGTGAACAGGCAGATCTGGGGTACGGCTAAGAGAACTGGCAAACTGTTACCTAACGATTCTTTCGTAGTGCGGCCTGTAATTCAAACAATTTCCAAGAGTTAAGCCATGCAATAGTAATCGCCATATCTCTCATGAGTACTTTTACCTTTGACTGCAAATGGCACCCGGTTTTGTTACCTTCAGGTCATTCAGGTCATAGCACTCTCTGTGTACCATCGCGCGAAACTACGGGAAAATCGCGCTTTAGCAGGTCACCTCCGTTTCTCTTCGTATGCCGCAATTCGGTACAAACCCCATCCGTAACCCACTCTGCGAAAATTAAAGAGAATGCTCTCACTGCAAAATGCCGGTAAACGTTTCGGCCCCCGCGTCCTTTTCATGGAAGCCAACTGGCTCATCCGCTCCAAAGAAAAAACCGCGCTCGTCGGCGCAAACGGCACAGGAAAATCCACGCTGATGAAAGTCCTCGCCGGCCTCGAGCAACTCGACTACGGCGAAATCCAGCTCACACGCGGCATGAGCATCGGCTATCTCCCGCAGGAAGGCCTGCGCCTCACAGGCCGCACCATCTTCGACGAATGTCTCACCGTCTTCGATGAAATTCACGCCATGGAGCGCGAGATCGAGCAGCTCGGCGCGCGCATGTCAGAGCTCGATCACGCCAGCGCCGAGTACGAGTCCACAGCAGCACGTTTCTCACTCCTGCAGGAGCGCTTCCACGCTCTCGATGGCTACGCATTAGGCGCGCAGGTCGGCTCCGTTCTCACCGGCCTCGGCTTCAGCAAAGAAGATTGGTCGCGACGCACCGATGAGTTCTCAGGCGGCTGGCAGATGCGCATCGCGCTCGCCAAGCTCCTCCTCGCTAAACCCAACCTCCTTCTGCTTGATGAGCCCACCAACCATCTCGATCTCGAAACACGCAACTGGCTTGAGGAATATCTCAAGTCCTATCCCTTCGGCTACATCCTCATCTCGCACGACCGCTACTTCCTCGACGTCACCATCGACCGCACCGTGGAAATATGGAACAAGCGCCTTAACATCTATCAGGGCAACTACACAAAATATCTGAAGCAGAAAGACGACCGCCGCGCACAACTGGAATCCGCCTATCGCAATCAGCGCGAACAAATCGAGCATCTTGAAGCCTTCATCAATCGCTTCCGCGCCCAGGCCACTAAGGCCAAACAAGTGCAGAGTCGCATCAAGGAGCTCGAAAAAATCGAGCGCATAGAGATTCCGGAAGAAGAACCCGTCATCCACTTCAAATTCCCGCAGCCGCCGCCCTCGGGCCGCACCGTGGTAGAAGCGGAAGGCCTCTCCAAGAGCTACGGCGAAAAGCACGTCCTTAACAACGTCCGCTTCAATATTGAACGCGGCGACCGCGTAGCGTTAGTCGGCGTAAACGGCGCAGGCAAATCCACACTCATCAAGCTGCTCACCAGCGTGGAATCACCCACAACCGGAACAGTAAATCTGGGTCACAACGTAGTAAGCGAGTACTTCGCGCAGGATCAGTACAAAGTCCTCGATCCCGAAGCCCGAATGTTAGACGACATCAGTCGCGCTGCACTCAAAGTCCCCGAATCGGAACTGCGCTCGCTCTTAGGCTGCTTCCTCTTCAGCGGTGACGACGTCTTCAAAAAGCTCGGTGTGCTCTCCGGCGGCGAACGCAATCGCTATGCCCTTGCGCGCATCCTCGTCTCGCCATCCAACTTCCTCCTCCTCGACGAGCCAACCAACCACCTCGACATGCGCGCCAAAGACGTGCTCCTCGAAGCCATCGCCAACTTCTCCGGCACCGTAGTCTTCGTCTCGCACGATCGCTACTTCATTGACAAGCTCGCCACACGCGTCCTCGAAGTAGAAAACGGAACAGTCATCAGCCACGAAGGCAACTACGAAGACTACATCCGCAGAAAAGAAGGGCAGGCCGCTGCCGCCAATGGTTCTGCTTCGCATCAGGGCACCACTTTAGTCGTGCCGAAAGTAGCGGAAGAAAAGGATCGGGCTTCAGCCCCTGCGGATCATAAGCCCGAGCCTGAAAAAGACAAACCCCGCCGCCTCAATCCCATCAAGCAAAAGCAGATGCAGGACCGCTGCGTCTTCCTCGAAGAAGAAATTCCCCGCATCGAATCCTCCATAGCACACACAGAAGAGCAGCTGGGCATCTTCATCTCCGCACAGGAAACCCAACGCCTCACCGCGCTCGCAGAAGACCTCCGCACCCAGCTCATCACCCTCACCTCCGAGTGGGAAGACCTCATGCTGCAGCTCGAAGAGCAGTCAGCCTAAGAAAGCCTTGCATTCTTGTCAGGTAATTCTTACTCTTACTGGTAGGAGTAAGACCATGCTCATCACAAGCAAAGGCCAGGTCACCATTCCGCAGGAAATTCGCAATAAGGCAGGACTCTTGCCTCATACAGAGGTTGAGTTTGACTTTGTAGATGGCGACGTTCGGATTCGCAGGGCAAAATCCGGCGCGAAATATGGTCCGAGGGCTCAAGCCATGATCGACGCGCTCAAAGGCTCCATGAGCGGCCCCTGGACTACGGATGAAATCATGGCCATGACGCGTGATTATCCGATTCCCGCAAAAAAGAGAAAGAAGAAATAATGCGTGCGTTAGAGAACCTTGCAAAGCGTCTTGCGGGACGCCGCGGCGTTCTGGTCGATAGCAACATCTTGATTGATGTTGGCTTTGACGATCCGGATTGGGGGGGCGTGGTCAGAAAGCGCATTGGCCGAGTGCGGTGAGCTGACGACGATCTACATCAATTCAATCATCTATGCTGAAATCTCCGTAGGTTATACGTCTATAGAAGAATTGGATGCTGCATTTCCAGTATCGCTATATGATCGCGAAGACCTTCCCTGGGAAGCCGGTTTTCTTGCCGCCAAAGCCTTTTCGACCTACCGCCGCAAAGGCGGCCCGCGCACATCTCTCCTGCCCGACTTTTACATCGGAGCGCACGCGGCAATAGGGAATCTCGCACTCCTCACCCGCAATGCAGCACGGTTTCAGAGTTACTTCTCCAGACTTGAGATTCTTGCGCCGCGCAACAGGTCCTGATTCCATGTTCCATCGTGGATAATCAAGATACGATGGCACTCTTATGGAGCCCCGAAAGCTGGTCAAAGCGGCTAGCTGAACTGGAAGCACGATCCGGCGATCTGAAAGCCGTTCCCCTGCGCCGCGACGTCCGCTCGCTGGGCATTCTGCTCGGTGAAGTCCTGCGCGAGCAGGCCGGCGACGATTTATTTGAGCTTGTCGAAGCGCTGCGCAAAGGCACAATCCGCCGCCGCGCCGCAGAAACGCGCCGTAACCGCAAAGACGCCGAGCGCCACGCCGCTGAAGCGCTCAATCTCGTGCATTCGCTCCCCGTCGAGCGGGCCATTCTGCTCTCGCGCGCCTTTGCTTTCTACTTCGAGCTCATAAACCTCGCCGAAACCAACCATCGCAAGCGCCGCCGCATGGCCTTGCAGCTCTCCGGTGAAGCCGCGGAGCAGCGCGGCTCCCTAGCCGGCACCTTCGCCATCATGAAGCGCGTCGGCATCAGCTCAGACGAAGCATTGGAATGGCTCCGCCACGTCCTCATCGTGCCCGTCTTCACCGCGCACCCCACTGAAGTGGCCCGTCGCTCCGTCATGTTCAAGCGCCGCCGCATCGGTGAATTCCTCGCCGCGCTCGATCGCGTGCCCATGCCGCGCCAGGAGCTCGCAAATCTTGAAGACGCCATCCGCGCCGAGATCACCAGCCTCTGGCAAACCGATGAAGTGCGCTCGCGCCGCCCCACCGTCTATGACGAAATCAAGATGGGCCTCGACTACTACGATGTCTCCATCTTCGCCACGCTGCCCGTCCTCTATGAAGAAATCTCAGAGGCCCTGCGCTCCGTCTATGGCTTGAAAATCGAGCCGCACAATCTCCCCCAGGTCCTGCGCTTCGGCTCCTGGATAGGCGGCGACCGCGACGGCAATCCCTTCGTCACGGCACAGGTCACTCGCGACGCCATCCGCCTCGCCCGCATGCATCTGCTCTCCTTTTATCGCCATCAGCTCGAGCGCATCATCGACCTGCTCACCTCCAGCGCGCAGCAAATCCCCGTCAGCCGCGAGCTGCGCAAGCGCCTCGAAGACTACATCGAAAAGCTCCACGTCCCCGCAGAGCAGGTCTTCGGCGAGCAGTTTGAATTCGAGCACTATCGCCGCTTCGTCCTCTGCATCAAGGCCCGCATCCGCCGCACGCTTGAGTCGGCAATAGGCGCCTCGCATGCCTCCGCCATAGGCCTCTTCGGACAAAACTACAATCAGGGCCACGAACATCTCGCGCAGGTGCTGCCGGCATACGGTTCCGCAGCGGAGCTTCTTGACGATCTCGAAACCCTCCGCGAATCGCTCGCAGAAAATCGCGGCCTGCGCATCGCCAAATCGCTCATCGACCCGCTCGTTCTGCAGGTCCGCACCTTCGGCCTGCATCTCCACACGCTGGACATTCGCCAGCACGCCCGCATCCACGCGCAGGCCCTCAAAGAAGCAGCAGCAGACGCCATCGCGCCCGATCTCCCCGGCTCACTCTCAGCAGATACCGCCAACGTCCTCGAAACCTTCCGCGTCATCTCGGAAACCAAGCACAGCAGCTCGCCTGAGGCCATTCGTCATTACGTCATCAGCGGCGCTGCATCCGTAGAAGATGTGCTCGCAGTAGTGCGCCTCGCACGTCTTGGCGGCGCGCGTCTGGAAGGCTCCAAGAACGATCCCGGCCTCATGCCCGTGCCTCTCTTCGAATCCATTGAAGACCTTCGCCAGGCCGCGGACATCTGCCGCGAGCTCTGGTCGCGCCCCGACTACCGCCAGCTCCTCGTCACATGGAACAACTGGCAGGAGATCATGCTCGGCTACTCTGACTCCAATAAAGATGGCGGCATGCTTACCAGCACATGGGAAATCTTCCGCGCCCATCGTGACCTGCACACAGTAGCCCGCGAGTGCGGCGTCAAGCTCCGTCTCTTCCACGGCCGCGGAGGCACAGTAGGCCGCGGCGGCGGACCCACACATCGCGCCATCTTCGCGCAGCCCATGGATTCCTTTGAAGGTCAGATCCGCATCACCGAGCAGGGTGAAGTCCTCAACTTCAAATATGCCGACGAAGTCCTCGCCGAGCGCAATCTCGAGCTCATGATCGCCGCATCCATTGACGCGCTCGCCCGCCCCAACGCCCGCGATCCCAAAGGCCACTTCACCGGCATCCTCAAGCCCGAGTGGGAAGCCGCGCTCGACGAGCTCTCCGAAATCTCCTTCGCCTACTATCGCGAAAACATCCTCGACAACCCCAGCGTCATTACCTACTTTGAAGAGTCCACGCCAGTCGGCGAACTCGAGCAAGCCAAGATAGGCTCCCGTCCCGCACGCCGCAAAGCCACGCGCAACATCACAGACCTCCGCGCCATTCCCTGGGTCTTCGGCTGGACACAATCGCGCCTCCTTGTTCCCGCGTGGTTCGGCGTAGGCTACGCCATCGAGCAATACCTCGCGCCCTCAGCCACCTCCCGCCAGCGCCTCAAGCTCCTGCAGGAAATGGCCCGCGAGTTCCCGCTCTTCATTGACCTCGTCCGCAACGTAGAAATGGCCTTGGGCAAAGCCGACCTCGCCACAGCCAAGCTCTACTCCTCGTTAGTCGAAGACGCCACGCTCCGCGATGAAGTCTACGAAATGCTGGTAGACGAATTCCAGCGCAGCGTACGCGCCGTTCTCGCCATCACGGGCCAAAAGCAGTTGCTCGAAGGCAATGAAGTCCTCGCCAACTCCATCCGCCTGCGCAATCCCTACGTCGATCCCATGCACCTCATCCAGGTAGACATGCTCCGCCGCAAGCGCTCCGGCGAAAACACACCTGAAGTCAACCGCGCCATCTCCGCCACCATCAGCGGAATCGCCGCCGGCCTTCGCAACACGGGCTGATCCACAATCACAAGGAGAGCCATCATGGCCGATACAATCTCTGACCCCTACGAGACCCGACTCAACATACTGCACGGGCCATTGGAAGTCATCGACGTCAAAGCCATGGCCGCTGCCTGCGAATACAAATGGTTCAATCAAACACTCTGCCAGGTCAACGGCTCAGTAGTCCGTATGGGCGTCTTTGAAGGCGAGTATCACTGGCACAAGCACGAAGAAGATGACGAATTCTTTTTCACCATCGAAGGCGCATTCTTCATCGACCTCGAAGACCGCACAGTCGAACTAAAAGCCGGACAGGGATTCGTAGTCCCACGCAAAGTAGTGCACCGCACCCGCGCGCTCCAACGCGCCGTAGTGTTGATGGTCGAAAACGCAGGCATCATCCCCACCGGCAACTGAATCTCGGTAGTGGGTCACTTTGAATTCCCCGTATAGGCCCGACAAGAAGTAGTATTTTTGGCATGAGGATCGCCGCAATTCTCGCCTTGCTTGTTGCCGTCCTTTTAGGCGCGTGGGCAATAAACGATTATCGCAACCACGAAGAGGCAAGACGGGATTTCGAGAAACAAGGCATCGTCTATCTTGAATTTCGGACCAATGCGGGAGAACCCGCCCGGCTAGACGTGCGGAAAATGTCCGACTATTTTGAACGCCGCGATGCAGAGGTTGGCTCACTTTCCTTTGCTTCCCTGATCGGTTCGGCTGTTCTGTTCTCACGAAGAAGGCGCGTAAAAGAAAAAATTTCAAACTGACTCACTAGCTGAATATCGAGAAACTTGCACTCCGCCACCCCCCGGGTCTACCCTGTACCCATGCGTCGATGTCGCTAACACCGTCCTGGTGAGAGTTTCCGACGCTGACGTGTGTTTGCCTGCGACCGTTCCTGCCCGCCACACAAGCTCCCACCAATCCCTGAACACAATTTTCAAGACCGCGGGCATCTTCCCGCTCGAAAGAGGAGAACACAATGGCGCGCATTGCCGCAGATGTTACTGAACTCATTGGAGGCACACCGCTAGTCAAGCTCAATCGCATGGCCGCCGGCTTGCCCGCCACCGTCGTCGTCAAGCTGGAGAGCCGCAACCCCCTCGCCAGCGTCAAAGACCGCATCGGCAACGCGATGGTCGAAGCTGCCGAAAAGGCCGGCAAAATCAAGCCCGGCGAAACCGTCCTCATCGAGCCCACCAGCGGCAACACAGGCATCGCGCTCGCCTTCATCGCAGCCGTCAAGGGCTACAAGCTCATCCTCACCATGCCTGAGACCATGAGCCTCGAGCGTCGCGTTCTCCTCAAAGCCTTCGGCGCCGAAATCGCTCTCACCCCCGGCCCCAACGGTATGAAGGGCGCCATCGCCAAGGCCAACGAGATCCTTGCCAAAACGCCCAACGGCTTCATCCTCCAGCAATTCGACAACCCCGCCAATCCCGCCGTCCACGTAGCCACCACCGGCCCTGAAATCTGGAACGACACCGACGGCGCAGTGGACATTCTCATCTCCGGCGTAGGTACCGGCGGCACCATCACCGGCATCGCGCAGTACATCAAGCCGCTCAAGCCGTCCTTCAAAGCCATCGCAGTCGAACCAACAGACAGCCCCGTACTCTCCGGCGGCAAACCCGGCCCGCATAAGATTCAAGGCATCGGCGCAGGCTTCGTTCCATCCATCCTCGATACAAAGCTGATCGACGAAGTCATCCAGGTCACAAATGACGAGTCCATCGCAACAGCCCGCCGTCTCCCATTGGAAGAAGGTCTCTTCGTAGGCATCAGCTCCGGCGCAGCCGTAGCGGCAGCACTCAAGGTAGCCGCCCGCCCAGAGAACGCAGGCAAGCTCATCGTAGCCATCCTGCCCAGCTTCGGCGAGCGCTATCTCTCCAGCGTCCTCTTCGACTCACTCCGTCAGGAAGCCCTGGCCCTGCCCACAGAACCCGTAACGTTGTAAAAGCCAGTGGATAGTGGATAGTGATTAGTGATCCCTTGTAACTAACCACTAACCACTATTCACTAACCACTAACCACTAATCACTATCCACTATGCTTCCACGCATTCGCGAAGACATTCGCTCCGTATTCGAGCGCGACCCCGCAGCCCGCTCCTGGTTTGAGGTCGTCACCTGCTATCCGGGCCTGTGGGCGGTATGGTTTTACCGCGCCTCCCACAAGCTCTGGAAGGCCCGTCTTCGCCTGCTCGCACGTCTTCTCTCACAACACGCGCGCTTCGTCACCGGCATCGAGATCCATCCCGCCGCCACCATCGGCCGCCGCCTCTTCATCGATCACGGCATGGGCGTCGTCATTGGAGAAACCGCAGTCATCGGCAATGACGTCACACTCTATCAAGGCGTCACTCTCGGCGGCACCGGAAAAGGCCACGGCAAGCGCCACCCCACTCTCTGCAATAACGTCTTCATCGGCAATAACGCCAACATCCTGGGCAACATCAGCATCGGTGAAAACTCCCGCATCGGCGCAGGCTCCGTTGTGCTCACAGACGTGCCGCCCAATTCAACTGCAGTAGGCGTACCCGCACACATCGTCTATCGCAATGGCGAACGCATCCTCATCACGGACCCGCACGAAATCAAAGACCCACTCTCCGACATCATCGTCGCACTCTCAGATCGCGTAGATCAGCTCGAAGCACAACTAGGCAACGTAGCACGCAACGCTCAGCCCTTCGCCGCAGAAGAAGCCGACCGCACCGCCTACCGTAAGCAACTCGACCAGTTAGTCGAATACGTCTCCATGGGCGAAGGAATTTAGAATACCCCCGCCAAAACTTGACGTAGGCAGTCCTTTGTAACAGGGCACGACTTTACACCTTGCGGAAAAACTAGATGTTTTAAAAGGGCACGACTGCAGTCGTGCCATAAATGCCGCTACTACCGCCTCCCATCAAGCCGCTAACCTGCTAACTCGCTATCCGCGCTAACTCGCTGTCTTTATCAATTCAAAATCGAATCTCAGAACACACGCTGTTTTGGCTTTGAAAGGGCACGACTTTACAGCTTGCCGAAAAACTAGATGTTTTGAAAGGGCACGACTTCAGTCGTGCCATAAATGCCGCAAATAAAACGCGGCTTTAGCCGCTGAGGGATGGTTTTGCAGCTTCCGAATGCAAAAACTGACTTTTTCAGCCAGCAAACAAAACCCGCAATGAGCGCGTCACGAGTGCTATCGTAAATCTGTCCAAGCATCTCATCCGGAGCCTTTCTTGTACCGCGTTCGCACGCTGCTAGCCTGCATCCTCGCCATCCCCGCGCTACTCCAGGCCGCTCCGCACATCTATCCCGTCCCCGTCCCGCAAGAGCTCCGCTCCACCGCATTCACCCTCACCGTCAACGGCAAACCAGTCGATGTAGCCCACGCCGCCGCAAGCTACGACTTCGCAAGCTTCGACATCACCGGCCCCGTCGATATCGAAATCACAGCAGCCGAGCCCAACTTCTGGGATCGCGGCGTAGACATAGAACCCTGGCGTCTCGGCATCCGCGCACAACGTACCGGCCAGACCATCCGCTTCCATCTTGCCGCCCCCGCCAAGCTCTCCATCAGCCGTCCGCGTGACTATCTCAATCACGCCTCGATGCTCTTCCTCTTCGCAGGCTCTCCGCCGCCCGCCCCACCCAAAGGCCCCAACATCAAGACGTATTCGCCCGGCGTCTATCATGAAAGCCTTAACCCCAAAACCGGCGACACCATCTACCTCGCCCCCGGCGCATACATCTACGGCAGCCTCAATATCTGGAAGGTCGATAACGTAAAACTCCTCGGCCGCGGCGTCATTATCTATGACGGCCCGCAAAATCCCGACGATGACGATGGCTGGATGCAAAAGCCCGACTGGCATTGCGTAGACTCCCTTGAAGCCCACCACGTCGAGATCGATGGACTCACCTGCATCCTCCGCTCGCGCACCTGGTCCATCCAGATGAAGGATTCTTCAGATTTCACCTTCGATGACCTCCGCGTAGTCGGCGGCAATCCCGGCAACGCCAATCAGGACGGCATGGATTGGGTCGGTTCCACCAACGGCGTAGTGCGCAACTCCTTCTTCCGCGCCTCCGATGACGTCATCGCACTCATGGGCAACTGGGACGGCTACACTGAAGCCGACCTGCTCCGTCCCGGCAAAGACGTGCATGACATTCTCGTCGAAAACAGCCAGCTTTCCACCAGCATCTCCAACGTAGTCCGCGCCGGCTGGCCGCAAAAGATCTTCAACTCGCGCAACTTCACTTTGCGAAACTCAGACATTCTCCACGCCGGCATCGGCTCATGCGGTCAGACCTTCGGCCTCATCGGCTTCTGGGGCGCAAAAGACGCAAAAGGTCTCCATCAGAACTACACCTTCGAAAATCTCTTCCTCGATAACTGGTATTCGTTAGCGCAACTCGAGCAGCAGCAGCCCGCACTCAAAGACTTCACCTTCCGCAACATCTGGGCACTCGATCAGCCTCCCGTAGCCGAGTCCACCATCAAAGGCGATGTCTCCGGCGTCACATTTGAAAACATAAAGTATGGCCAGCACGTCGCAGAGAACAACGCCGACCTCCCCATGATCGTGAATGCATCCGCGCAGCCGCATTACGCGCCATCCTCCGGCCCCGTAGCATCCATCACGCTCGACAAGCCCGTCGTAGCCATCCATCAGGAAGTCATCTTCACCGCGCAAAAATTCTCCGGTGCCACCTACACCTGGTCCTTCGGCGATGGAACCACAGCGCAGGGCCGCAAGGTCCATCACACCTACCAGGACACGGACGGCTCTGACCTCGATGGCGTCAACGGCGCAGGCCGCTTCCGCGTACTCCTGCAGGTCAAAGATGAAAAAGGTCATGAAGACTGGTCCGCGCTCGGCCTCATCGTAGTGAGCAAGTGGCAAGAGGCAACAACCGTAGCCGGTCCCATACTCGATGGGCTCGCATTCAAAATCTATAACGGCACATGGACCCAGCTACCCGATCTCACCAAAGAAACCGCCGTCATCACCGGCGACTCACCCAACCTCAACGCCGACGCACGCGGCTTTGAAAAATATGCCGTCGCATGGGATGGCCTGGTAGACATTCCCGCAGACGGCGGCTACACCTTCCATCTCATGGATCGCGATGGCGCGCGTCTCGTCCTCGACGGCATCGAAATAGCCCGCACCGGCGCACCCTTTGCCATGGCCTGCGGAGGCATCGGCAACGCCTTGCGCTATGATCGCGGCTCCATCGGTCTCCGCGCCGGCCTGCATACATTTCATGTGGAGCAGCTTCACAACGGCAGTAACGGCGCGCCGCGCGTCTTATGGGAAGGCCCAACTCTGCCTGTAGCCGACATCCCCGGCGCAGCCTTCACCCACCCGCGTCAGGACATTATCACCGCAAGATAAGTTACTGCTTCGGCGCAGCAGGCGTTTGCATCTGCGGCCCGCCCATCACCTTCACTAGCCGCTCATCTTCAGCCTTGTTCAAACTGTTCGTCTTGTCGAACTCAACCTTCGCATCGGCCGCTCGCCCCATCGCGCGATACAGCTTCGCCAGCCGCCAGTGCGCAGCCGCATCCTTGGGCGCAAGCTCAATCGCCTTCTTCAATTCCGCCACGCCAGCATCATTCTGCCCAGCATCCGCATACAGCGTGCCCAGGTCGCGATGCGCCATCGCATTCTGCGGCGTCATCTTCACCAGCTTCTCCAGTGAAGCCTGCGCCTCATCCGTCTTGCCCGTCTTCATCTGCGTATCGGCCAGGTAAAGCATCGCCTGCGTATGTTGCGGATTGTTCGCAAGCTCCGCCGCAAACTGCTCCGCCGCCTCCGGATATTGTGCCTTCGTCCACAGCAGATACCCCAACCCGAAATGCACATCCGGCTGCTTCGGGTCCGCAGCCACCGCCGCGCGAAACTCCTTCTGCGCGCCCAGCGGATCATGCATCTCATCCAGCGCTTCGCCCATCAACATGTCCGCCTCAGCACTCTCCGCATTCAAGGCAACAATGCGATGAAACGCATCCAGCACGCACTGGTACTCATGCGCAAACAGGCAGCTATGCGCCAGCGTCAGTTGCAGTTCAAGATTCTGCGTATCGCCATCGCCGGCCCGCTTCAGGTAAGGATTCGCCGCAGCGTACTCACCCAGCCCATAGTGAGACATGCCCACCAGCAGCGTCACCCGCTGATCGTTGGGATTCGCCTTCAGCATCGGCGCAAAAATTTCAATCGCCTGCTTGTAGTCCCCGTTCTTGAAATAAGCCAACCCAAGATTAGGCCGCAGTCCCGGCATCGCAGGCGCAATCGCCATGCCCTTTTTGTATGCCGCAATCGCCGCTGCAAAATTCCCCTGCCGCGCCTCAAGTTGTCCAATGTGCGCATACGGCTCAGCTTCACTCGGATGCTTCACAGAGTAAGCCCGCCACTCCGCCGCAGCTTCAGCATTCTGTCCCTGCTGCTCCAGCGCACCAGTATTCGGCCGCACATCCCCCTGCGCCATCATCAACGACGAGCACATCAACGCCACAACCAACACAAAACCGGGTGCCCCAGGTCTCCCGGTTTTGGAGACCTGGGATATCCAAAACCCTGTGCAAAACCCTGTGCCCCATCCATGCGCAGCACCATCGCGCATGGGTGGGATGGCCAATCTAAACCCCTGAGCATACCCGTCATCCTGACCGTAGGCGTTTTTCAGCCGGAGGGAAGGACCTGCTTTTGCTTTTGCTTTTGTCTTTCGCCAGCCCACCCACAAACCGGGTGCCCCAGGTCTCCCGATTTTGGAGACCTGGGATATCCAAAACCCTGTGCAAAACCGGGTGCCCCATCCATGCGCAGCACCATCGCGCATGGGTGGGATGGCCAATCTAAACCCCTGAGCATACCCTGCTTTTGCTTTTGTCTTCCGCCAGCACCCCACAAAACCGGGTGCCCCAGGTCTCCCGGTTTTGGAGACCTGGGATATCCAAAACCCCGTCCCCCACCCAAGCGCAGCACCATCGCGCATGGGCGGAATCCCACAAACTCCATCTCCATTCACCAAGCTCAAAAATAAGTCTCCGCCACATCCACCACGTTGAACTCACCATCCACAATCGGAATCACCCGCCACTTATCAAACGTCAGGCACGGATGACAAATATCAAACCCAATCATGTCGCCCACGCGCACATCATCGCCCGGCGCAATCGTAAGAAACCCATGCTGATCCATCAGCTTCGTCATCGCCCAGTGCGCAGGCGCATCCGTAGGAGCCGCATCCCCCGGACGATATCGCAACGCAGGCACCGGCAGCCCGGAATCAAACGCCGCATCGCGCCGCCCCAATCCCACAATCGCCTTCTGCTCTTCCGGAATCGACTGCACATAAGCCCACACATGCAGCGCCGTCTTCAGTCCCGGCTGCAGCTTGCCAGCCACAGCATTCGTCTTCTCCATCCGCAGTTGCGCCTCGCGATAATTGCCCGCATCATGCGTCAGATAACACCCGGGCCGCAGCACAATCTCCACATCCACCGTCTTCGCAGCAGCAGTAAACTCCTCCGCCACCACATCAAACCACGCCGAACCCGCACCCGTAAGAATCGGCCTGCCCGCAAACCGCCCCTCCGCAGCCAGCCTCGCCGTCAAATCGCAGGCCCGCCGCAGAAACGCGCGAATCTCGTCCTCTTCCTTCAGCACGCCCTCATACACTTCCACACCGCGCAGCGCCAGCGCGCCCCTATGAGCCTCAAGCGCACGCAGCAGCTCCTGCAACTGCGCATCATTGCGAACCCCGGCCCGCCCGCCATCCACTCCAAGCTCAATCAGCACATTCAGCTTCTGCCCAAATTCCACAAAGAACGCGCCCAGCATCTCCACCTGAGCCGCCGAATCCACCAGGCAATAAAACTCAAAATCAGCATTACTAAGCAGCCGCGCAATAATGTCCATATTCGGCTTGCCCACCAGCTCATTCGCCATCAGCACGCGCCGCACGCCATGCTCATACGCCACCAGCGCCTGCTGCGCCGTAGCCACCGTAATCGCCCACGCGCCCGCATCCATCTGCATCGCAAACAGCCGCGGAGCCATGCTCGTCTTCCCATGCGGCGCCAGCTTCACGCCATACGCCGCCATAAACTCCCGCATCCACTCCAGGTTATGTTCCAGCTTCTCGCGATACAGCACCGCCGCAGGCAGGCTCAAATCCTCGTGCAGCAAATTCCATCCCTGCGTCGCAATCGCTTCCGTTCCAACCGGCTCAGAAAGCTGGCCAATACCTTTATTCAGCGGACTAATCGGTAAGCTCATAGGCACCCTTTATTCTAATGGCACAGATGAACAGCGACCTCATACTGCGCCAGGCGCGCCTCCTCGACGGCTCGGGCAGCGAAGGAGAAATCCTCGACGTAGCCATCACCAACGGCCGCATCCACGCCATCGCGCCAAGGCTCGCCCTCACAGCGCAAACAGAAGTCGATGCGGAAGCTCTCGTCCTCGCCCCCGGCTTCATTGACACGCACACCCACGACGACACCAGCGTCATCGAAACGCCAGCGATGCTCCCCAAAATCTCGCAGGGCGTCACCACCGTTATCGTAGGCAACTGCGGCATCTCCGCCGCACCCGTCCGCCTGAAATCAACGCCGCCAGATCCAATGACCCTACTCGGCAGCGCCACTCTCTTCCGCTACCCAACCTTCGCAAGTTACGCAGATGCCATCGCCGCCGCACAACCAGCCGTCAACGTAGCCGCATTAGTGGGTCACACCGCACTCCGCAGCAACCACATGGACCACCTAGACCGCGCCGCCACCGAATCCGAAATCGCATCCATGCGCGCCGATCTCGCAGAAGCCCTCGACGCAGGAGCCATCGGCCTAAGCACCGGCCTAGCCTACGCCAACGCCAACGCCGCACCCAACTCAGAAGTCCTCGCACTAGCAGAACTCCTCACCAAAGCCCGCGCCGTCTACACCACCCACATGCGCACCGAAACAGAAGCCATCCTCTCTGCCATGCAGGAAGCCTTCGAAGTAGGCCGCCATCATCAAGTCCCCGTCATCGTCTCGCACCTCAAATGCGCCGGCATCGACAACTGGGGCCGCAGCACAGAAGTCCTCGAAGCCCTCGACACCGCCCGCGCAAAACAAGAGATATCCTGCGACTGCTACCCCTACGCCGCCGGCTCCAGCACACTCGACCTCAAGCAGGTAGACCCGCGAGTAAAAATCACCATCACCTGGAGCACCCCACACCCTGAAGTAGCAGGCCAAACCATCGCAGAAATCGCCGCGCAGTGGAATCTCTCCCAACAAGAAGCCGCCCGCCAACTCCAGCCCGCCGGAGCCATCTATCACTCCATCTCCGAGAGCGATATGCAAAAAATCCTCGCCCACCCCGCCACCATGATCGGCTCAGACGGCCTGCCCCACGATCCTCGCCCCCATCCGCGCCTCTGGGGAACCTTCCCGCGCGTCCTTGGCCGCTACAGCCGCGACGAAAAACTCTTCCCGCTCTCCGCCGCCATCCACAAAATGACCGGCCTCCCAGCCCAACGCTTCAACCTGCAGCAACGCGGCCTCATCCGCGAAGGTTTCCACGCCGACCTCGTCCTCTTCGATCCCGAAACCATCCAGGACAAAGCCACCTTCACCGATCCCATCCAGCCCTCGCAAGGCATCCACTCCGTCTACGTCAACGGCACCCTCACCTACACCTCCACCGGCGCCACCGGCCAACGAGCAGGCCAATTCCTGAAACGTGAAGCAGGGAAGCAATGATTGACGCCCACGGCATCTACCTCCTCGCCGCCGCCGCCACCGCGGTGCTTCTCCTCATCGTCCTCGTAGCCTGGGCCAAGCTCAACCCCTTCCTCACCATCCTCCTCGTCTCGCTCTCCCTCGGCGTCGCCGCAGGCATGCCATTCCCCACCATCCTCCGCTCCTTTGAAACCGGCCTCGGCAACACGCTCGGTCACATCGCCGTCGTCGTCGCACTCGGCACCATGCTCGGCAAAATGATGGCCGAGTCCGGCGGAGCCACCGCCATCGCCAACCGCATCATCGCCTGGTTCGGAGAAAAGCGCGTCCCCTGGGCCATGATGGCGATCGGCTTCCTCGTCGGCCTGCCTGTCTTCTTTGAGGTAGGCTTCGTCCTTCTCATCCCCATCGCCTTCACCGTCGCCCGCCGAACCAAAACCAATCTCGTCCTCGTCGCGCTGCCCATGCTCGCCGGCCTCTCCGTCGTCCACGGCCTCATCCCGCCGCACCCCGCCGCGCTCCTCGCCGCATCCATCTATAAAGCCAACGTGGGCCGCACCATCTTTTACGGAGTCCTCATCGGCCTGCCCACAGCCATGCTCGCCGGCCCCATCTGGGCAAAAATCATCACGCCCTTCATCCCGCTGCCGGAAGAAAACCGCATGGCAGCCGAGTTCGCCGACCACGACGACAACAAGCCGCTGCCCAGCTTCACCATCACCGTAGCCACCATCCTTCTTCCCGTGGCCCTCATGATGCTCGGCAGCTGGGCCGACTCCATCTCCCCCGCCGGCAGCTTCCTCAACAACGCCCTGCATCTCGTCGGCAATGACGACATCGCCCTCTTCCTCGGCGTCCTGCTCAGCTTTTACACCTTCGGAAAAATGCGCGGCATCTCCCGCGAAACCATCCTCCGCTTCACCAACGAGTGCCTCGCCCCCACCGCAGTCGTCACCCTCCTCGTAGGCGCAGGCGGAGGCTTCGGCCGCATCCTGCAGGATAGCGGCGTCTCCAACGCCATCGTCACCATCGCCACAGCCAGCCACGTCCCGCTAGTGCTCTTCGCATGGTTGCTGGCAGCCCTCATGCGCCTAGCCACAGGCTCCGCCACAGTAGCCATGACCACAGCCGCAGGCATCGTAGCGCCCATCGCGTTACACACCCCCGGCGCCCATCCTGAACTGCTAGCCATCGCCACCGGAGCAGGCTCACTCATCTTCTCCCACGTCAATGACGGCGGCTTCTGGCTAGTCAAGGAGTACCTCGGCCTCAGCGTCCCACAAACCATCAAAACGTGGTCCATCTGCGAAACCATCATCTCCGTAACCGCACTAGTCTTCGCTCTCTCACTCTCCTTCCTCCCACTATGAGTTTGTTTTCCCCCCACCCGCAATGCGAGTGAGTTTTGTTTTTGTCTTTCGTGAGCACACCCACAAAAATGGGTGCCCCATCCATGCGCAGCAGTACCGCGCATGGGTGGGATAACCAATCCAAACCCCTCAACATATCCGTCATCCTGACCGTAGCCGTTTTTCAGGCGGAGGGAAGGACCCGCTTCTGTCTTTGTCTTTGTTTTTGTCTTTCGTGAGCACCCCACAAAAACCGGATGCCCCAGGTCTCCCGGTTTTGGAGACCTGGGATAGCAACACCTATCCTTGAGCTTTAACCCAACCAGATAACATCTAAAAGAAACCGGGCCTCAGCCCCTGAGGGATACAAACACCGATGAATCCTCTCTCCCGCCGCAACTTTTTACGCTCCACCGCCATCGCAACCACAGGAGCGGCACTCATGCCCAAAGCATTTTCCGCCACACCCTCGCAGCTGGCCTACGTAGGCACATACACCGGCGCAGACGGCCACGGCGAAGGCATCTACTCCTTCGAACTCGACCCCGCCACCGGCGCACTCAAAAACCGCAAGCTCGCGGCGACGACAACAAGCCCCTCATGGATCGCCCTCCACCCCAACAAGCGCTTTCTCTACGCCGTCAATGAAGGCAGCAACTCAGGCTCCGTCACAGCCTTCGCAGTAGCAGCCTCGGGCTCACTCAAGCAGCTCAACACCGTAAGCTCCCACGGCTCCGCACCCTGCCATCTCAGCTTCGATCCCAGCGGAAAATTCGCCCTCGTGGCAAATTACGTCTCCGGCACAATAGCCGTACTCCCCATCAAGCCCGACGGTTCCCTAGGCGAAGCCACAGACGTACAAACCCACAAAGGCGCATCCGCCGCACCCAACGGAGCCACCAACGCCCCCAAGGGCAGCTTCACCATCGTCGGCCATGACGCGCCGCACGCCCACTTCATCCTGCCAGACGCAAAAGGAAAATTCATCCTCGCCGTCGACCTCGGCCAGGACCGCATCTACACCTATCGCTTCGACGCATCGGCGGGAAAGCTCGCACAGCAAACCACCACGCAGGTCCCCACCGGCGACGGCCCGCGCCACCTGGCCTTCCATCCCAACGGCAGATGGGTCTACAACATCACCGAGCAGGCCTCAAACGTCATCTTCTTTGAATACGATCCCGAATCCGGCGCACTCAAATCCCAGCAGACAGTCTCCGCCCTGCCAGAAAGCTTCGCCGGCACCAGCTACGGCTCAGAGATCACCATGCACTCCAACGGCAAATGGATCTACGTAACCAACCGCCTCCACGACTCCATCGGAGCGTATTCAATCGGCCCAGACGGCCATCTAACGCACATAGCCCACACACCAACATTAGGCGACTACCCCCGCCACACCAACATCGACCCCACCGGCAAATTCTTCTTCGTCTGCAACCAAAAAGGCGACAACATAGTCAGCTACAAAATCAACCCCCAAACCGGCGCCCTAACCCCCACAGGCCACTACACCCCAGCCGGCACCCCAGCCTGCATCATCTTCGCCTAAACCACCAACATAACTCTATGCCCTATCCATGCGCAGCCCTACCGCGCATGGGTGGGATAACCAATCTAAGCCCTTGAACAAAGCCCGTCATCCTGACCGTAGGCGTTTTTCAGCCGGAGGGAAGGACCCGCTTCTGTCTTTGCTTTTGTCTTTCGCCCGCACCACAACAAAAATGGGTGCCCCAGGTCTCCCGGTTTTGGAGACCTGGGATAGCACAACCCCCAACCCCAAGCCCGTCATCCTGACCGCAGGCGCTTTTCAGCCGGAGGGAAGGACCCGCTTCTGTCTTTGTCTTTGCTTTTGCTTTTGTCTTTCGCCAGCACCCCACAAAAATGGGTGCCCCAGGTCTCCCGGTTTTGGAGACCTGGGATAGCACAACCCCCAACCCCAAGCCCGTCATCCTGACCGCAGGCGCTTTTCAGCCGGAGGGAAGGACCCGCTGTTGCTTTTCAATTTTGTGTAGATCCAGAGCCACTGCTTTGATGCCGAAAGAAGCTACAATTCGGCGAGGTGATTTCACATGGATTCAGAGGAAGAGCCCATAACTATAAGATATGCATTAACGGTCTCCCGCCTTCTCTGGCCGGACTTCGTCAAAGAGCATGGATGTGTGTTTCTCGGTAGGTATTCGGGCTCTAATCCCCCACCCGCTAACGACACCGCGACAGGATGGGAGTCATTCGTGAATCACACTCATATCTTTGATGAGTTCACAAATGATGCCACAGCCCTTATCTCTGAAGAAGTGGTGTACAACGAGTATCATCCTGATTTCATTTCCGCATGTGAATTGGGCCAGCAGATCGCAAAGCTGTGGGCACTGAAGCTCAAGTTGGATTTTCCATCTGAGAATTTCCGTGTCTACTACACGCAATACGACAACCCAATAGTGCGATTTCATAAAGTCCGCGACGATGAACAGCCGTGGCTATCCGATGAGGCACTTCAAGGTGCCACGGACCCCTCGTTCCGCAATGCGATGATCTACGAAACATCCAGGATTAACTTGCCAAGTTGGGGATACTCAAAATCGATCCATTAGATGAATGCCAGGTGCCCCATTCGAATCCCAGCGAACCAACCACCAACCACTAACCACTAACCACGAATCTCCGCCCAGGCCTCTGCAACAAATACCAAGTCATCCCCATAGCAGGCAGCAGCATCACCGTAGAATTCCCCACCCACATAAACGCCCCCGCCGCAATCTGATCCTGCAGCGCCGTCATATTCGTAACCCGCGCCGCCGCCGCATAGCTCGGATAAAGCACCCTGCCCGAAAACACCAGCGTCCCCGAAAGCGCCGTATTCACCAGGTCAGCAGTAATCAGGTAGGGAATCACAGTCCACCGCGGCCAGCGCGGCTTCGTCGGCCACGGAGCCATCACCACCCACCAGACCCCCAGCGAGCTCACAAAGAAGCACAAGTGCTCAAAGTCATGAATGTGCTCCGAAGTAAAAGTCATCTCAAACATCGCCGGAACATGCCACACCAGGTAGGAGACATTCATCGCCACCCAGATCACGCCCGGATGCGTCACCCCGCGCCACACCGCATGCAGCCATCGCATCCGCATCAGCGGCCCCACAACGCCAGCCACCAGCCACTGCGGCAAACCACGCAACATCGGAACCACCGGCGCGCCCAGCATCAGCAGCGGCGGAGCCACCGACATCAAAATAAAATGCTGCGTCATATGCGCCGAGAGCAGCACATCATCCAGCGCATCAATCGGCGAAGCCACCGCCATCCACAGCGACAAACATCCCGCAGTAAACGCGCCCGCCCTCCACAGAGGAAGCTCCAAAGGCCGCGTCTTCCGCGCCTCAAGCCATCCACGCCAGTAAATCACCAGCGCCAGCGTCAGGCCAATGAACGGAATCAGCGGCAGCGACCACCCATGCACAGCCGCATCATCTATGGAGTGAATAGCCTCATTCGCATCGAGAAATACAGCCAGGGTCATTTCGTATTCTGCGCCACCACCTGCCGCGAAGCATCCATCGCAGGCGGCTGATAATGTGGCTTCAGCGTCTTCAGGTAAGCCACCAGTGCCGTAGTCTCCGCCGGAGAAAGCGCCGCGCCATACGCAGGCATATTTCCGCCGCCCTGCAGCACCTGGCGAATCAGTTGATCCTCAGTAAGCCGCGTAGCAACCGTGTCGAGCGCCGGTCCACGCTGCCCACCCAGCCCGCCAAGCTGATGACAATTCCGGCACTGCTTCTGCTGAAAGACATTCGCGCCCTGCCGCTCCACTGGCGTACGGTTCTTCAGCAGCTCCACCGGAACCGGCGCACCGCTCCACGCATTCATGATCGGACTCCACGGCGTATACGTGCCCAGGTGCGTAAACACGCCAAAGCAAATCGCAATAAACATCACGCTGAACACCGCAACAGGCCGCCGCCACCAGCTCTTCTCGCCAATCCCCGCCACAAACGGCAGCGCCACCAGCAGCGCAATCGCAATCGGCGGCACAATCAGCAGAAACGGCGTCTCCAGCTCCGGCGGCAAAAACGACAGCACCGTATACAGCCAGAGGAAAAAGAAATCCGGCTTGGGAACGGTATTGATAATCGTAGGATCAGGCGCGCCCGTAGGCCCATACGGCCCAAACACCGCCGCACACGCCGCCACCGCCAGCAGAATCGCCGCCGAAAACACCAGGTCCTTCCAGATAGCAGCCGGCACAAACGGCAATCCGTCTTTATGCGTCAGCTCCGCATACTCAGCCTCGTACGTCTCCCGCCGAACAATCCGCCCCGGCATCGGCCACTCGTTCACGCCCAGCTTCAGCACCATCCACACATGCAGCGCCGTAAACACCAGCAGCGTTCCGGGAATCACAAATACATGCAGCGCAAAAAATCGCGTCAGCGTAGCGCCGTTAATCATCGGCCCGCCCAGCATGAAATGCACCAGCGGCCCGCCAATCAGCGGCACGCGCCCCATAATCGACGCGCCAATCCCCAATCCCCAATAAGCATCCTGGTCAAACCGCAGCACCTGCCCCGTAAACGCCATGCCCAGCGTCATCAGCAGCATGAACACGCCCAGAATCCAGGTCAGCTCGCGCGGATACTTATACGCGCCAAACAAAAACACCTGCGCCATGTGGATTAGAACCACAGCCACCATGAAGTTCGATCCCCATCCATGCATGGCCCGCAAAAACCATCCCAGCGGCAGCTCGTGATTCAGCACCTGCAGCGAGTCCCACGCATGCGCCGCCGAAGGCGCATACACCAGCCCCAGCAAAATCCCCGTCACAATCTGCAGCATCAGCAGCACAAAACTCGCCGAGCCAAACACATACCACCAGCTCGCCGTCTTGCGCGGCACCGGATGCGTCACCTCGTGCTTGATCGGCCCCTCAAGTTGCAGGCGATGTTCCAGCCAATCGTAGACTTGCTTGTACCAGGCCATCCCTCAACCCCTCTGCGGCGGCTTGTAAGGCTCAATCGTCTTCACAATCTGCGCCAGCGCCCTCTCGGCATCCTCTTTCGGCCACTCACCACCCGAGCAAGGCCCATCCAGCCGCGCCTGATTACTCAGCGTTGGAATCTGTCCCGCGTTAATCATCAGCTTGCCGCCATCCAGCTTCACATCGTATGTAAACAATCCCCGCTCCGGCGGACCCGACGCGCGACTCCCATCCGCGTAATACACGCCACCGTGGCAAGGGCACATAAACAGCTGCGACTCCTTGAACCACCGCACCGGGCACCCAAGATGCGCGCAGTTAATCGCAAACACCGTAAAGTCACTCGCTCCCGAGCTTGTCCCCGTCCGCCGCACATACGCCGGCACCATCGCCGTCGCCCCATCCCACGAGTTCGTAAACGGATTCGTAAACGAAACCAGCTTCGTCTCGCCCACAGCAAAATCATCCGCGCCGCCCAGCGCCGTCCACTGCAAATACTCCTTGCGCTTCAGCACCGGCCCCAGCAGATACGCCACCACCGGCGTAGCAATCGCCAGCCCCACAGCCGCATTCAGCGCAATGCCAACCTTCATTAGAAAGGTGCGCCGCGACAAATCCGCATTCCGCTCTTCCGTCGACATGGATTGCTCACTCATCCGTCCCCCACTAACCGCGCCCATCCCTCAATCGTTCACGGGATACCTACAGCCCCACCCTTATCGTTCCCTAGTCCCTATTCCCTAGTCCCTATTCCCTACTCCCTACTCCCTGCCTCCATACGGCTGCCCCGGCAACACCGGCCTCTGCGACATCAACCAAGCCGTAACATCCGCAATCTCGTCATTCGTAAGCGCGCGCCCATTCACCTGCTTCCGCCAATCCGGCATCCCCAGGTCGGGCCGTCCCGCAATCACCGTAGTCCGAATCATCTGCTCATTCACAAGCGCCAGAAACGACCCATCGCGAATCGATCCGCCCTCGGCAGGCTTCCCCGGCTGAGCCTCATGGCACGACGCACAAGCCGTCTGGTACGCCACCGCGCCCTTCGCCACATCTCCCGGGTGAGCCGCCTTGTACGGAGGAGCATCCTGCCCCTCCAGCACATCGCCTCGGCTCCACTGCGCCCGCATGCCCGCAATCAACGCATCAATCTGCTGCTCCGTAAGCTGCCCGCCCCGCTTCGTACTGAACGCCGGCATCAGCGTCCCCGCCTCGCCATTCGAAATCACATCCCGCAGCGTCGCATCATCCACCAGCGCCTGGTACACAGGATTCGCCAGGTTCATCGCGCCGCCGCCCTGCCCATTCGCCCCGTGACATCCCGCGCAATTGGACCCATACAGTTTGTCGAAGCTCATCACCTGCTCCGGCCGCGGAAACTCAGGTTCCGCCGAAGGTTTCCCCGGCAGCCTGCATCCCGCCAGCGCAACCAGCGCCAGCGGCAGCATCACGGCAACGCGTCTCCATGCACCCATCAATTGCCGTCTCCCTTAGGTGCGGAATCATGACGATCCCCATGCTCATGCATCAACCCCGGCGTCTCCACGCCAAGCCGCACCGCCAGCGGAACCTGCGCCAGCCGCTTCAGATTGCCGCGCCGCGTCACCACGTAACCGGCCACCACGCCAAACACCACCTGCGACGCAGCAAACGACCACCAGTCAATCTTCTGCTGCAGAAACGGATTCACCAGCCCAATCACGCTATGCAGCAGCCCGGTCCACAGCACCGGCGCAATAATTCCACCCAGCAGAATCGGCCTCTTCGGCCATATCGGCAGCATCGCGCCATACAAAACGCCCACCAGCAGCGTCGTCGCGCCCTGAATAATATTCGCCGTCACAAACGCGCTCAGCCGAAACTGGCTCATCTCCGCCACCGTCGGATTCGTCCACGTACCCACACCCGCGCCGCCCAGCAGGTTCACCACGTACCAGATGCTGTGAAAGCGCAGAATCCCATAAATCTCCGCCGGAATCACCATCGCAATTCCGCCGCAGATCCCGCCCACAATTCCGCTCGAAATCGGAAACGTCTCCAGCGGCAGCTGCGCTCTGTGCCGCTCGCTCACCTCAATGCGCGAAACCTTCTCATGCATCGGCACGTAGTGAATAATCTCAATCGCCACCGGCACATCTTCATGAGCCTCATGCGGCAGCACATTGCGGAACCAGCCGACAATGCCGAAGATCGCAATCGCCCCGCCCAGCACGCCAATCCACGGGCTCATCACCAGCGACGCAAACACCAGCGTCAGCCCCAGCGCCATCAAAAAAGGAAACGCCGTCGGCGCCGGCAAATGCACTACGCCCGGCGTCGCGCCCGCACTTGGATCGGAATGAGGAATCTGAGTCATCGGCCTATCCAATACACCACGGTGAAAACCACAATCCACACCGCATCCACAAAGTGCCAGTAGAGAGCCAGCACCTTCACCCGCTTGGCATGCCGCGGCTCCAGCGCGCCATTCAGCGCAAACACCGCCGTCACCGTCATCATCAGCAGCCCCGCCACCACATGCGAAGCATGAAGTCCCACCAGCGAGTAATATGTCGTACCAAAAAGATTCGTACTGATCGTCAGGTGATCTTCAACAATCAGCTTCCGCCACTCAGCCGCCGTGCCATAGAGAAAGATCGCGCCCAGCGCCATCGTGATCAACCACCACAGCCGGAACGCCAACATCTTCCCATGCTCAATCGCATGTTCCGCCAGCACAATAAACAAGCTGCTGGAAAGCAGGCAGACAGAATAGAACCACGGAATCTCCAGCACCTGCTTAGGCGTAGGCCCACTGGTATCCTTGCCCAGATAAAAGAGGTACGCCACCACAAAGATGGTGAAGATAGCACTCTCAGCAATGATCAGCCCAGTCATGCCGATCATGCCCTTCGAAGGCAACCACTCCTGCTCATCGTGCCCGTGATGTATAGCCGCCGTACTCATCCGTCGTTGTCCTGTCTTTAGCTCTTACTGATCCCTGACCCCTGATCCCTGTCTTTAGCTCTTACTACTCCCTATTCCCTACTCCCTACTCCCTGCCTTTAATCAAACGCCGAATCCGGATCCTCCGGATGCTTCAAATCCCACAGCGGCCTCCGGCTCTCCACCACCGGCTCCGTCGAAAAGTTGTACACCGGCGGCGGGGAAGCAGTGGACCACTCCAGCGTCCAAGCATCCCACGGATCGGGCCCCGCATACGGACCCTTGAAGTACGACCACACCATGTTCACCACAAACAGCAGAATCGCAATCGCCTGAATAAATCCGCCAATTGAAACCAGCAGGTTCAGCGTCGCCCAGTTGCGGTCCGCGCCATACGTATAGATCCATCGCGGCATTCCCAGCAATCCGGGAATATGCATCAGGTCAAACGTCATGTGGAAGCCGATCACCATCAGCCAGAAGTGCCACTTGCCCGCGCGCTCATTCAGCATCCGCCCCGTCATCTTCGGATACCAGTAATACAGCGCCGAGAACAGCATGAACAGAATGCCGCCCACCAGCACGTAATGGAAGTGCGCCACCACAAAGTAGCTGTTATGCAGTTGCCAGTCCCACGCGCTCACGCTCAGCATGATGCCCGTCAGCCCGGCAATCAGGAATTGAAACAGGAATGCAATCGCAAACAGCATCGGCGTCTGAAAGCGAATTCTCCCGCCCCAAAGCGTAGCCAGCCAGTTGAAAATCTTGATCCCCGTAGGCACGCTCACCAGCATCGTCGATAGCGTAAAGAACGCATTGCCATACGACGTCATGCCAATCGTGAACATATGGTGAGCCCACACGCCCAGGCTGATAAACGCAATGCCCACACTCGCCGCCACCATCGCGGGATAACCGAAGATGGCCTTCCGCGAGAACACAGGAATAATCTCATTCGCAAAAGCAAACACCGGCAGAATCAGCACGTACACTTCCGGATGCCCGAAGATCCAGAAGAAGTGCGCCCACAAGAGCGCTGACCCGCCTGCCTGCGTATCAAAGAAATGTCCGCCCAGATAGCGGTCGATCATCAGCATCGCCTGCGCCGCCGTCAGCGGGCTGATCGTCACCAGCGTCAAAAACGACATCGTCGCATAGACCCACGCCAGCAGCGGCAGCCGCATCAGCGTCATTCCCCTGCAGCGCATGCAGAACACAGTCGCCAGAATATTGATCGCCGTCCCAATGCTTCCAATGCCGTTCGCCAGCAGCGAAACAGTCCAGTAATCAATCGTGTGTCCCGGTGAAAATGCCTTCTCCGTCAGCGGCGCGTAAGCAAACCAGCCCACATCCGGCGCAGTGCCGGTTCCATTCAGCCCCGATCCGCCAATAAAACTGAAGTAAAGCAGCAGTCCCGCAAACGCGCTCATCCAGAAGCTGAAAGCATTCAGCCTGGGAAACGCCATATCCCGCGCACCAATCATCAGCGGGATCAGGTAATTTCCAAATCCAAACAGAATCATCATGCCCACGAGAAACACCATCGTGGTGCCATGCATCGTAAACATCCGGTTGAAGGTCTGCGGAGAAAGGAAATGCATATTCGGCGCCGCCAGCTGAATGCGAATCAGCAGCGCCTCCACACCCGCCACCACCAGGAACAAGAGCGCATAGACGATATACATGATCCCCAGCTTCTTGTGATCGACAGTCACAATCCAGCTATGGATCGTCTCCAGATACGTCCCCCGCGCGCTCCCAGCGCTCTCATGCGTTATCGGATATGTCCCTTCAGCCATGCATCACTCTCACTTCAAAATCACCATAACTCCCCACAAACTCCGTCATCCTGACCGCAGGCGCTTTTCAGCCGGAGGGAAGGACCCGCTTCTGTCTTTGCTCTTGCCTTTGCCTTTGCCTTTGCTTTTGCTTTTTGCTTTTAACCCGTACCTCCACAAATCTGGGTGCCCCAGGTCTCCCGGTTTTGGAGACCTGGGATAGCCCAACCCCCAACTCCCCACAAACTCCGTCATCCTGACCGTAGGCGTTTTTCAGCCGGAGGGAAGGACCCGCTTCTGTCTTTGCTTTTGCTTTTGTCTTTCGCCCGTTCTTCCACAAATCTGGGTGCCCCAGGACTCCCATTTTGGAGACCTGGGATAGCCCAACCCCCAACTCCCACAAACTCCGTCATCCTGACCGTAGGCGTTTTTCAGCCGGAGGGAAGGACCCGCTTCTGTCTTTGCTCTTGCCTTTGCCTTTGCCTTTAGCCCGCACCACCACCAAACTGGGTGCCCCATTCATGGCGCGTTTTTTGCGCCATGAGTGGGATGACAAATATCCCGCAGCCGTACCTAATACCTTTACTTCAACGTCTCCAGATAAGCCGTAATCTGCGCATACTGCCTATCCGTCAAATGCATCGCCGGCATCAACGATCCCGGCTTGTAATCATCCGGATTCGTAATCCATCCCTTCAAATTCTCATGCGTGTTATCCATAGCACCCGCAGCCAAAGTCGCCCGGCTCATCAGGTGCGTCAAATCCGGCCCAAACCGCCCATTCGCCACCGTGCCTGAAACCGTATGGCAGTTAATGCAAGCCTGCTGCTGAAACACCTTCTGTCCCGTAGCAGCATCCACCGCATCCGAGCTGCCATTCACAGCATCTGCCGGCAACTCCTGCACCGTCTTCTGCTGATTCGCAATCCACTTCGCAAAATCCTCAGGCGTATCCACGCTCACCCGCAGCAGCATCTTCGCGTGTTGCGTGCCGCAAAACTGCCCGCACTGTCCCAGGTACACACCCGGCTTCGCAGGATCAATCCACATCTCATTCACGCGATTCGGCAGCATATCCGTCTTCCCGCCCAGCTGCGGAATCCAGAAGCTGTGAATCACATCCGCGCTCGTCAGCTTCAGATACGTCACCCGCCCCGTCGATCCCTGCCCCACAGGAATATGCAGCTCATTCGCCGCCGTAATCCCATACTGCGGATACCGGTACTCCCACCAGAACTGGTGCCCCACGGCAGTCACATCCACCGCATTCGCAGGCTTCGGCGCATCCTGCACGCTGAAAAGCACACGCGCCGTGCCAAGAAACAGCACCGTCACAATCAATATCGGAATAATCGTCCACGAAAGCTCAATCTGCGTCGAGCCAAACACCTGCGGCGGCTCCGACACATCCTCCGGCCTCGCGCGAAACTTCACCAGCGCATAAATCAGCAGGGAACTCACACTCACAAAAATCGCCGCAGAAATCCCCAGCACAAAAAACGCCAGCCCATTCTCCTGGCTCGCCGGCGTCGATAGTTTCGAGAAGATCGAAGTAGAGGAAGGATCAGCCAAAGCCGCAACCGGGCACAGCGCCGCCGCAGCTGCAGCCAACCTCAATCCTCGGATGAAAACACGCGATATCACTCGGAGTTCACTATCCCTGATTTAAGGAACGTTGAAGTTCAAAAAACGAATAACTTCCGCGAGTGCAGCCCGCCAGCAAGTCAGGCTCAGTACCAGAAATCCTATTCCCGACACCCCAGCCCGTAAAGCCCTAAATCTTTTCAGCAATGGCAATGAAGCCGTTGAGGCTTAAATATTTCCAGTCATTCCAGTAATAGCATTCTCCAGCCCCTCCCATTCCCGGTCAGTGATACGCATCACACTACCCCACCATCACCAGAGCGCCCACTCCCCCCAAAAATCCGTCATCCTGACCGTAGGCGTTCTTCAGCCGCAGGGAAGGACCCGCTTCTGTCTTTGCTTTTGCTTTTGTCTTTGTTTTTGCCTTTGCTTTTGCCTTTCCCCCGCACCCCCACCACAAAGGGTGCCCCATCCATGCGCAGCCCCACCGCGCATGGGTGGGATAACCAATCTAAATCCCTAAGCAAACCCGTCATCCTGACCATAGGCGCTTTTCAGCCGGAGGGAAGGACCCGCTTCTGCCTTTGCTTTTGCCTTTGTCTTTTGTGAGTGTGAGCACAACCCCCACAAAGGGTGCCCCATCCATGCGCAGCCCCACCGCGCATGGGTGGGATAACCAAAGCCTCGATAAGAGCCGTGCTCTCCCCACACCCCTCCCCGAAGTGAACCATTCCCCCCTCCATCACGTACTATCTCCAGTAGCATCAAGGAGCACCGAATGAGCAGCCTCTACTACCAACCCACCTACTCCAATCTCGAGACCGTCTTCTACCAGCAATACGCCGCCACCCGCCGCGATGAAGTCGTAGGAGTCCTGCTCGCTCTCTTTCTCGGCGGCTTCGGAGCGCACCACTTCTACCTCGGCCGCGTCGGTCTCGGCATCCTCTATCTCTGCTTTTTCTGGACCCCGTTCCCCTGGATCCTCGGCTTCATCGAGTGCTTCTTCATGCCCGGCCGCGTCCGCGAGTTCAACGCCATCCAGGCCGCCGGCATCGCCGCCGCCCTCGGCATAGGCATCCCCGCCACCTGGGGATACCCCGTCAACGTCAACGTCTACACCCAGCAGCCAGTCACCACCACAGTCACGGGCCCAGACACACCCGTCTCATCCACAGCCCTCGCAACAGCCACATTAGTAGCCTGCCCCCGCTGCCGCAACACCAACCCACCCGGCTCAAGATTCTGCGGCTCCTGCGGCAACTCCCTCGAATAAAACCGCCGATGTTCCCGCCTTTGTTTTTCGGAGGGAGCCGTGGCCTTCAGGCCACGGAATTCAAAGAGAAAAATAAATCGGGGCTTTAGCCCCGGAGCGCAAACAAAAAGGCGCGATTCACAAAGTGAATCGCGCCCCCGTTTTTCTGATCCCTGATCTCTGACCCCTGATCCCTGTAATTTGCCCGCTCCGCGTGCAAATTACATATTCGCCTCTCCCGCCCGCATCGACTCATTAAAATGCGGCTTGGTAAAGTTCAGTGAAGCCTCAAGCGTAGCCCTGAACTCCTCCGCCCGCTCCATCAGCTTCGCCGTCGGAGCAGCAAACTCGCCCTCCAGTTTCAGCAGTCCCTCACCAGCCTCATCGCCGGCCATCCGAAGCAGGTCAGCCTCCGTCGTATTCAGGTACTGCGCATCCTGCGGATCGGCAATCCAAACCGGCTTGCCCTCACCCAGCACCCCGCTCAGCCAATACACCTTGCTCAGCAGGTAGCGCAGCCGCTCCGTGTCGTCCGTCTCGGTAAACAAAAACTTCTTCTGCCACCGGCTATAGAACCGCGTCGTAACAAACACCGGCTGCCGGTTGCCGCTCTTCAAAAACTCAAGCTGTCCCAGGTCCACCGTCTTGCGAATCGCGTTATACACAAACGACTCCGCATAAGGCTGCTCCATCGCCGCCACAATCTCGGCAAAGGTAACGGTCACGCTCGCCGCCAGCTTCGAGTGCAGCACTTCCGGCCCGCCATCCGCCAGCCGCATCTCCCCATGCACAATATAGGTGTCCGCCCCGCTCGTCGACTGATGAAGCGGCCAGGTAAACTTGCCCAGCGTCACCGGAATCCCACCCAGCGTCACATACGCATCCGGCCTGGGATTCTTCAGCCGCTTCGCCGCCGCCGTCAGGTGCGTCGCAAGCCCGTCCGCCAGCCCACCCTTGACCGGATCAAATCCCTCACTCAACTCCAGCCTCAGCGTCTTGTCCGCAGCATCCGGCAACGCCAGCACAAACACCGCCGTAGGTTCCTCGTGAAAATCCTTCCCTTGGCTGATCGACGAGACAACCAGCCCGGCCTTCGCCGCGGCGGTTTCCAGAGTTTTAGCGAGAGACGACTGCGATATTACGGTCATAAGAAGCAAATCCTGCTGTGAAATCGGTACCCTACCAGTCTATTGCATCCGGTACTCCCTGACGAATCAGTCCCGCATTCCCACCCCCCATGTCCTCGCCCTTAGCCAGCACAACCAGGATGCGGTCTGCCCCCCCAAAAAAATCCCGTCATCCTGACCATAGGCGCTTTTCAGCCGGAGGGAAGGACCCGCTTCTGTCTTTGTCTTTGTTTTTGTCTTTCTTCAGCTCACCCACAATGTGAATGAGTTTTGTTTTTGTCTTTTGTCCGCACAACCACCACAAAGGGTGCCCCATCCATGCGCAGCCCCACCGCGCATGGGTGGGATAACCAAAGCCTCGATAGGAGCTGTGTTTTTGCCTTTCGCCAGCACAACCAAGATGCGGTTGTCCCCCCAAAATCCCGTCATCCTGACCGTAGCCGTTTTTCAGGCGCAGGGAAGGACCCGCTTGAGTCTTTCACGAACACCCCCACAAAACCGGGTCCCTGAGCTTTGAAAGGGCACGACTTTAGTCGTGCCGAAAATCAGCAAAAAAGCCTCCGGGCTTTAGCCCCTGAGGGATGGTTTTTTGCGGCGGGCACCCCAGGTCTCCCGCTCTTGGAGACCTGAGCTCACATAGCATTAGGAACCCAAATCTTCCCCGCACTCACAATCTCCACCCCAGCAGGCAAGGGAATCACCTCATCGGAGTTAGCAAAGAAGATCAACCCCTTGTAACTCGTCAGGTACTGATACTTATGTTTAAAAAACCCTCCCTCAGCCACCACCACCAAAGGCTCCTGCATCTTCGCCAGAATCCTCTGAAACTCCTCCGCCTCAACAAACACCACCGCCCCCGCGGCCTTAATCGCATTCGCCACCGCCGCCGCAGCGGCAGCCGCACCTGCAGAAGCACCCATATCCATTCCCCCTTTCACCCTGCTCTCCCACCATACCGTGCGCCTCGGCCCTTCCCCTGTAACCCCCCGCTCCCGGCCTGTGGAAATCTTTTGTCAAGCCCTCCGTCGAAAAATAGTTTGTAACCCCTTTATCATCAACACAAAATTCTTCGCCCATTTTTCACATAATTAACCCGGTTTGTGAATAATAGAAGTAGGGACCAAAATTCACCCCTCAGAAGGCCGCGCCAAAAGCGCGGCCTTCGTGCGTTCAGGAGGCAAAACCATGCAGCACAACCGTCCATGCATTCACAAGGAAACCCGCAACGCCGCCGTCCACCGCTGCTGCCAGGCCCGCAACCGCGTCCTCGTCGACTGCAAAGGCCTCAAGCTCTCGGACTGGCAATCCGCCGAACTCGGCACCGAAGGCTATCTCGCCGCCCTGCCCGATCTCGGCACCATTCAGGACATCAAGGACTACGCCGCCTGCATCAACCACGGCATCGCCATCAGCGTCCTCCGGCCTTCTGACGGAAACGCCATGCTCGCCACCGCCCGCGTCGTTCTCAAAGCCATCCGCTCCGACGAAAAGGCTCACGAAGCTGAGAGACGCCTCCAACAGATCGACCTGAAAATCGAATTCGAACGCGCCCGCCACGAGCGGCTGATGGCCAAACTCCAGCGTCAGGAAACTTCTCAGCCCGCCGTCTAGAAATTTTTTTCGCAGCGTTTTTTATAAAAGTAACCACTTTCTGCTCCCCTGTTGTTCAATCAGTAAACAGAAGAAATCCATCTCAACTCAAATGAATCAAGCAGGATACGTTGAAGCACGATATCAAGACGGTAATAGCATTTTCGAGGCAAATGGAAAGCGAATGCGAAGACTAGAACCACTAACCACTAACCACTAGCCACTTACCACTGACCACTAACCACTAACCACTCGCCACGATACAATCGTGGATGTGCCGGACCCAACCACCACACCCATCATCGTCGCCGAAAACCTGACCAAGACCTACCGTTCAGGCAAGCTCGAAGTCCCAGCCGTCCGCGGCGTCTCCTTCTCCGTAGCCCGCGGCGAATTCGTAGCCATCGTCGGCCCCTCCGGCTCCGGCAAATCGACGCTCTTTTACCTGCTCGGCGGCCTCACCCAGGCCACCTCCGGCCGCATCGTCATTGACGGCGTAGATTTCGCCACCCTCGGCGACGCCGAACGCACCAAGCTCCGCAAGCACCGCATCAGTTTTATCTTTCAGAAATTCAATCTCCTGCCCACCCTCTCCGCCATGGGCAATATCGAAGTGGCCTACACCGTGAGCGGCCGCAAAGAGCCAATGGACACAAAGTTCCTCGATCACCTGAGTAACCTGCTCTCCATCAAAGGCCGCCTGGAGCACCGCCCCAACGAGCTCTCCGGCGGCGAGCAGCAGCGAGTAGCCATAGCCCGGGCACTCATCACCCACCCAGCCATCGTGCTGGCAGACGAGCCCACCGGCAACCTCGACACAAAGAACTCAGAAGTCGTGCTCCAGATGCTCACCCGCTCCAACCGCGAATTCGGCCAGACGGTGTTAATGATCACCCACAACCCGGAAGCCGCCCAGGTAGCCGACCGCATCCTGCACATGCGCGACGGCGAAATAGTAAAAGTAGAAAACGGCACCCCCACTCTTTCGAGATCCTGAATCAAGCCGCGATCTCCAAACCACAAATCACCGTCACCTGGAACCCGTCATCCTGACCGTAGCCGTTTTTCAGGCGGAGGGAAGGACCCGCTTCTGTCTTTGCCTTTGTATTTGCCTTTGCCCTTCACCAGCACCCCCACAAAAAAGGGTGCCCCATCCATGCGCAGCCCCACCGCGCATGGGTGGGCTAACCAATCTAAACCCCTGACCAGACCCGTCATCCTGACCGTAGCCGTTTTTCAGGCGGAGGGAAGGACCCGCTTCTGTCTTTGCCTTTGTATTTGCCTTTGCCCTTCACCAGCACCCCACCAAAAAGGGTGCCCCATCCATGCGCAGCCCCACCGCGCATGGGTGGGATAACCAATCTAAATCCCAGACCAGACCCGTCATCCTGACCGTAGCCGTTTTTCAGGCGGAGGGAAGGACCCGCTTCTGTCTTTGCCTTTGTATTTGCCTTTGCCCTTCACCAGCACCCCACCAAAAAGGGTGCCCCATCCATGCGCAGCCCCACCGCGCATGCGTGGGATAACTAATCTAAATCCCTGACCAGGCCCGTCATCCTGACCGTAGGCGTTTTTCAGCCGGAGGGAAGGACCCGCTTCTGTCTTTGTTTTTGTCTTTTGTGAGCACCCCCACAAAACTGGGTGCCCCAGGTCTCCCGGTTTTGGAGACCTGGGATATCCAAAACCCTGTGCCCCATCCATGCGCAGCCCCACCGCGCATGGGTGGGATAACCAACCTTTTCCCATCACAACCACGTTTGACCCTCACCGGGTCGCCTTGTATACTTGAACCTGTAACAAGCGGGAGTAGCTCAGTGGTAGAGCATCGCCTTGCCAAGGCGAGGGTCGCGAGTTCAAATCTCGTCTCCCGCTCCAGTCCGCCCTCCGATCGCCAGATCGGGTTGGCTACGGCGGATTTGGAGCGCACCTCCAATCATTCAGACAGCCTTGCCAGGGGCGCGGTACCCAAGTGGTAAGGGAGAGGTCTGCAAAACCTTTATGCGTCGGTTCGATCCCGACCCGCGCCTCCAACTCCTTCATACATCTTTAAGCACTTCCGGAGCAGGGAACAACAAACCCCACCATTCCGCCCTGCATCTCTAACTACTGCAGCTCTCGCGCTTAAGGATGGTTTGGATGAAGGCCGAGCACGGTCGCAGGCGTGTCGTAATTGAAGACGTAAAGCCCCAGATCGACGCGGGAAACCACCCCGTCCGCCGCATCCTCGGCGATCAAGTCAGAATCACCGCAGCCATCTTCGCCGACGGCAAAGACGAGTTAGCAGCCCGCCTGGTCTACCGTCATTCCAGCGATTCCCGCTGGCACACAGCTCCCATGATCGCCGAAGGCAACGACCTTTGGACCGCATCCTTCAAGGCCGCCAAACTAGGTGCCTGGCGCTTCACCGTCCAGGGCTGGGTAGACCACTTCGCAAGCTGGTCCAAAGATCTCAGGAAGCGCATAGCCGCCCAGCAAACACCCACCTCCACCGATCTCGAAGCGGGATCAAACCCCGCAGCCCAGGACGTAGCGTTAGCACTCCGCACAGGCTCTCTACTGATCTATGAAGCATCCACCCGGGCCAAACGCAACGATGCCAAACGCCTGCAGCAATTCGCAGCAACCTTGGAAAAGCAGGCAGAAGAGAACCGCCCCTTCTACGACGATCCCTGCGACCAAGCTCTGGTAGAGCTGATGTCACGCTATCCCGACTTCGCCCACGCCACCGAGTATGAAATCGAACTCCCCATCTGGGTAGATCGTGAGCGCGCAAGATTCTCCGCCTGGTACGAGCTCTTCCCGCGTTCCGCCTCATCCGTTCCCGGCCAGCACGGAACCTTCCGCGACGTAGAACAGCATCTCCCTGAAATCGCCGCCATGGGCTTCGACATTCTCTACATGCCACCCATTCACCCCATCGGACGCGCCTTCCGCAAAGGCCCCAATAACTCCACCGAAGCATCTCCGGGATCAGCAGGAAGTCCGTGGGCAGTAGGAGATCGTGAAGCCGCAATCATCCCGCCGGCAGGCAGAAGAGCAGGCAAGAAGATTGCCGCAGATCAGGGCGGCCACAAATCCATCCATCCGCAGCTAGGCACCTTTGCAGACTTTGACAGCCTCGTAAAATCTGCCCGGCAGCACGGAATGGAGATCGCCCTCGACATAGCCTTCCAATGCTCACCCGATCATCCGTGGGTGACAGAACATCCCAGCTGGTTCATCATTCGCCCCGATGGTTCCATTCAATACGCAGAGAACCCCCCCAAGAAATACCAGGACATCTACCCGCTCAACTTCGAATCGCCCGACTGGCGAAACCTATGGGAAGAGCTTTACTCCGTCTTCGAATTCTGGATTCAGCGCGGCGTCAAAGTCTTCCGCGTAGATAACCCGCACACCAAACCGCTGCCATTCTGGGAGTGGTGCCTCAGCAATCTGCAAAGCAAATACCCAGATACCATCTACCTGGCAGAAGCATTCACCCGCCCGCACGTCATGTACGGTCTCGCAAAGCGCGGCTTCACACAGTCGTATACGTACTTCACCTGGCGCAACACTAAGGCGGAATTGCAGGAGTATCTCGAAGAGATTACGCAACCGCCAGTAAGTGACTTCTTCGGTCCAAACTTCTGGCCTAACACTCCAGACATTCTGCACAAGGAGTTGCAGGAAGGCGGCCGCCCCGCATTCCTCTATCGCCTGATCCTCGCCGCAACGCTAACCGCGAACTACGGAATCTACGGACCGGCATACGAACTCGCAGAGAACACTCCCGCGAAACCACCAGAAGGCAAAACCGAATCTGAAGAGTATCTCAACAGCGAGAAATACGAGATTCGCCAGCGAGACCGCAACGCACCGGATTCATTAGTTCCACTCATAACAAAACTCAATCAGATTCGCCGCGAAAATCGCGCGCTCCAATCCAATACCTCACTGCACTTCCATTCCACCGACAACCCAAAGCTGATCTGCTACTCGAAAACAACTGCCGACTCTGAGAGCACGATTCTGGTAGTAGTCAATCTCGATGCCACCAACCAGCAAATCGGCTGGGTAAGCATCGATCTGGCTCACATCGGCTGTTCACCCGATGAAAGCTATCTGGTAGAAGATTTGTTGAACGACGAGCAATACAAATGGTCCAGTCATAATTACGTTGCGCTTCAGCCGGCTTCTAAACCGGCGCATATCTTTCGCGTGAAGCGCCTGTCATGATGCTGCATTGCAAGAATTGTCCGGAGATAGACGCGTGAAAAAGATTGCCAGCACGACAGATCCACTCTGGTACAAAGACGCTGTCATTTATGAACTGCACGTTCGCGCTTTTACTGACTCAAACAATGACGGTATCGGTGATTTCCCCGGATTGATGACGCGTCTCGATTACCTGAAAGAACTTGGCGTCACCTGCATCTGGATCCTGCCATTCTTTCCATCGCCTCTACGCGATGACGGCTACGACATCGCGAACTACGTTGATGTAAATCCCGCGTACGGAACGCTTAGCGATTTCAAAGCGTTCCTGGACGCTGCGCACCAACGCGGCATGCAGGTCATGATCGAGCTCGTCATCAACCACACCAGCGATCAGCATCCCTGGTTCAAAGCTGCAAAGCTCGCGCCTCCCGGATCGCCGGAGCGCAACATGTATGTCTGGTCTGACAGCGATCAGGTATACAAGAACGCGCGCATCATCTTTACCGACACCGAAAAATCCAACTGGACTTGGGATGAAACGGCAAAAGCTTATTATTGGCATCGCTTCTTCTCACATCAGCCAGATTTGAATTACGACAATCCACAGGTATTGGAAGAAGTTCTCAAGGCAATGCGCTTCTGGCTCGACATGGGAGTGGATGCGCTGCGTATGGACGCAATTCCATACCTTTGCGAACGGGATGGAACGTCGTGCGAAAACCTGCCTGAAACGCACGTGATCATTAAAAAGCTGCGCGAAGTGATTGACGACGAGTACGCAAACCGTCTCATTCTTGCAGAGGCCAATCAATGGCCGGCAGATGTGCGCCCATACTTTGGCGACGGCGATGAATGCCACATGGCATTTCACTTTCCACTCATGCCGCGAATCTATATGGCGCTCCGCCAGGAAGACCGTTTGCCGATCACCGATATCATGGCGCAAACCCCGCCAATTCCTGACAATTGTCAGTGGGGATTGTTTCTGCGCAATCATGATGAGCTGACGCTCGAGATGGTGACAGATGACGAGCGTGACTACATGTACTTTGCCTACTCAGCGGATCCGCGTATGCGCATCAACGTAGGTATTCGCAGGCGTCTGGCTCCGCTGGTCGACAACAACCGTCGCCGCATTGAATTACTGAACTCACTTTTGCTCAGTTTCCCAGGAACGCCGATTCTCTACTACGGCGACGAGATCGGAATGGGCGACAACATCTATCTGGGCGATCGCAATGGCGTACGAACACCGATGCAGTGGACATCCGATCGCAACGCAGGTTTCTCCAAGTGCGATCCCGCACGTCTTTACTTCCCGGTAGTGATGGATCCGATCTATGGCTACCAGGTGGTAAACGTGGAAGCGCAACTCAGCGATCAGTCGAGCCTTCTGCATTGGACGCGCAACATGATTGCGCTGAGAAAGCTGTTCAAGGTCTTCGGCCGCGGAACGCTTACGTTTCTCAACCCGACAAACCGCAAAATTCTCGCTTATCTTCGTGACCTCGAGCAACCAGACGGATTCCGAGAAACTGTACTCTGTGTCGCCAACCTCAGCCGCTTTGCACAGCCTGTGACTCTCGACCTCTCAGGCTACGCCGGATATGAGCCAGTAGAGATGCTCGGCTACGTGCCATTTCCCAGTATTACCAGCGAGCCTTATTCACTGACGCTTGCACCATATTCTTTTCTGTGGCTGGAGTTGCAGGCAGTAAGCCCGACTGCCGAAGAACTGCCCGCAGAGCCAAGCATGGACACAGCCGACCCTCTTGTAGCGCAAGCTTTTTCTGCTCCTGCCGCCTTTGCCCGTGGCTGGGCCGAATTCTTTGCAAGCGCCGGCGCAGGAATGCTGGAGCCCTCTCTACGTGACTGGTTGCCGAAGAAACGCTGGTTCGGTGCCAAGACGCGCACCATTGAGTCAGTGCGTGTTCGTAACTGGATCGAGTTGCCGATGGGGTCTGAAACAGATGAGCCAGCTGACGCTTCTCGGGAGCGGTCGATGCAAATCGCTCCTGTCCTGGCCTTCTTCGATGTCTCGTATTTTGAGGGCAAGCCAGATGTGTATCAGATTCCGCTAGCCATCAGTACCGGTGCAGATCGGGATGAGATCACGCTGAACCATCCGGAAAGCATTGTTGCAAGGCTGACGACTGCGGCCGGTCCGGGCGTTCTGCACGATGCGCTTGTGCGCGCCGATTTTCGTGCCGAATTGCTGAAAATGATCGCGAGCAACGCAACCCTGCCTGTCCTGGAAAGCGCAACGGCCACACAAAATTCTTCTTTATCAGCAGAGCTACCAGTGACTCGCGAATTAGAAACATCTGCCGATGTGTCACCCTCTATTTCTCCAGCTCCGCTAAGCGCACAGCCTGGAGAAGCCGCTTCGACTCTGGGCAGAGACAGTTCGCCTTTACAATCGCCGGAGATTTCTCGGATGCATCCGCGCGAAGCCTCAACCATACAGGATGTGAATCGGCTTAAGGCGCGAGCATCCAGCGTATTCTCTACGCTAAGTGCACAGCTTTCATCCCGCGTTGGATCTGCGGAGCAGTCGAACACGTCAATCTTGTATGAAGACAAGCTATTTTTGAAAATCTACCGGCGGGTGCAGCCTGAAGAAAACCCTGATGTCGAGATCGGCCGTTTCCTTACGGAAACCGCGCACTTCAACGCGATTCCGCCCTTCCTTGGGGAAATCTCTCTGATTTCAGGCGATGGAGCTAAGACCACCACAGCTTTATTGCAGGGAATGGTGCAGAATGACGGTGATGGCTGGGAGTGGTTCCTTAAAGAGCTGTCCAGATGGTTTTCAGGCTTGTCGAAAAATCCGGCCCAGGAGGCAGCGCCGGCGCCAACCTGGCTTAGTGAACACAAGCCTATTCCTGAGTCGCTGGAATCGACCAGAACAACGCTTGAAGCTGCGGCGTTGCTTGGTAGACGTACCGCTGAGTTGCATCTGGCGCTTGCAAACAGCACAGGTCTTCCCGCCTTCGCTCCTGAAGCGCTTTCACATGACGATCTCATGCGCGACGTCGAGCGCATAGAGGCGCAACTCAAATCCGTCTTCGATGCTCTGAAATCCAAACTCCCGAAGCTGGATGATTCCGTCTGCGACCGCGCTGCGCTGCTGCTCTCCCGCCGCCCGGAACTCCTTCAACGCGTACGGCAGATAACAGCGGCAGTATCTGCTGGACAGCGCATCCGCATTCACGGCGACTATCACTTGGGACAGACCTTACGCATAGCTCGTACAGATGGTGGCAAGGATACGCCGTCTTCATCTCAAGGCGATTTTATGCTAATCGATTTTGAAGGGGAGCCGGCACGCGCCATTGAGGAACGGCGCAGGAAGCAATCGCCGCTGAAGGATGTTGTGGGCATGATGCGTTCGTTTTCTTATGCGGCTTTTTTTGCTACTGATCTTGCGGTTGCCGCCGGCAGTGAGAAAGGCAGCATCGGGTCAAACGGTGTAGCGGATTGGGCACAGCTTTGGCAGCATACTGCTACAACAGAGTTTCTTTCCTCGTATCGCGATTGCATGGCAGCAAATCCAGCATTGCTGCCGCCTGCCGCGGATGCTCAGAGGCTGCTGGATGCATATCTGCTGGAAAAGGCGCTCTATGAAGTGCAATATGAGCTGGATAATAGACCTGCGTGGGTCCATATCCCGATAAATAGCATCCTAGCTTTATAAGCTTTTTCAAGGAGCTGTTGGTTTTGATTGACCTGATGCATCAGGTCATTTCGGAGAGAGATGGCGACGACGAGCCCAGTACCCGATAATGCTTCGATTGCCGAGCGAGCAACGGCAGAGTTGCTGGTGTTTGTGAGTGCCATGCCATCCGGACAGTTCACAGAGGTTGTGAGGAATCTGGAAACCACTTTTGCCCCTGAAAGTGTGATTGTGGCTACGCCAAATGAACTGCCCGAGCAAACCAGCAGGCTACGAATCATTTCGGCGCAACAATCTGGTCCCGCATGGGCCTTAACGCCAATCGACTTTGTGAGTGCAGCTCAATATGCGCGCGAGCATGATGCGCGTGCAATTTTACTTCTTGGTCCGGGCGCGGGCTCTTTGAATCCGTTGGCAGTGCGTAACCTTGCGAATTCTGTACTGAATGCCTCAGTCGATCTCGCCATGCCCTATTACTCGCTGCCTCCGCATGTTGGCTTGATTAATTCTGCAATCCTGTACCCTCTTACGCGAGCGGTGTTTGCCTCCCGGGCCCGATTTCCGCTCGCAATCGATCTTGGCTTGTCCTCTCGCATGGCAGAGCAGCTGGCGACTGTTGCGCAGAGCTTTGCGACGTCAAACCAGACGGACTCTCTCTTGTGGCCGATAAATGAAGCCGTTGCCGCCGGATTCACGATAGACGAAATTGACGTAGGAACAAGAGAAATGCCGCAGCCGTCGGATCACGATATCAATTCGATTCTTACATTGATTACGGGTTCGTTATTCGCGGATATCGAAGCGAAAGCAGCTCTTTGGCAGCGTCCCCGACGTCCCTCTCCGGCTCGACGCATGATGAATCAAGCTGAAGAATCGGACGGGGCTTCTGATGTGGTACGTATGGTGGCCGCCTTTCAACTGGCCTACGCGAACCTGCAAGAGATCTGGTCGCTTGTACTTCCGCCTAATTCTCTGCTTTTGCTGAAACGGGTTTCTCTTCTGGATGCAGCATCTTTTCGCATGCCTGACAATCTTTGGGCGCGTATTATTTACGACTTTCTGATTGCCTACCGACTACGTACCATCAACCGCGGCCACTTACTAGGCGCGTTGATTCCGCTGTATCTGGCATGGGTTGCCGGTCACATCAATGCAACCGCATCCGGAATTCCAGCAGAGACTCATATTGAATCCGTGGCCGCTGCATTCGAAGCGGACAAGCCTTATTTGGTCGCGCGCTGGCGTTGGCCCGACCGATTTACTTCATGATTTGTCATCGTCGTCTGCGCTCGGAATAAGTTCAGCGCAACAGTGAAAGGAGCGAATTCGATGCTATACGCAATCGATAACGCACAGCAGGCTGAAGTAAACACACCGGCTCCTCCAGGTGGCTTCGACAATGCGTCCATCTGGCATCACATGTCTGACGCATTGCATCAGTCGCTGGACCGTGTACTTACACAACTCATTGCGGTTCTTCCCGGGCTTCTTGCATTCGTTGTAGCATTAGCAATTTTCTCGTTAGCTGGCGCGTTGCTTTCGTGGTTATTGCGTCAGATGCTTAGCTGGGTGAAGTTTGACGCCCGCGTTTCGCGCTCGATTAAGAGTGACTGGGCGCCGGCAAGTTCTCCTTCAGAGCTTATTGCCCGGGCCTCATTCTGGGGATGCGTTCTTCTGGGGCTCGTCATTGGCGTTTCGGCCTTTGATACCTCTTATGCCACGGGCGCTGCGCTCCCAATTTCGTTGCTTCCATATCTAACTCATGCTGTAGGTGCTGTTCTGCTGCTGATTGCGGGAATTTTGATTGCGCGATTCCTGGCACGCTCGGTTCTCATCAGCGCCATCAATGCGCAACTGCAATATGCGAGGATTCTTTCACTTGGGGTGAAGTGGCTGGTGGTGGTTCTCACCGCAGCGATGGTGTTGGATCATCTTCAAGTGGGCGGAAATATCGTTGAGCTTGCCTTCGGCATTCTCTTTGGAGGAATCGTTCTTACGCTTGCGCTGGCTGTAGGGCTTGGATCGCGCGACTTGGTGAGTCGATCATTGGAGAGTCGCGTGGAGCACACCAGCGAACGCACTCATATTCCCGAGGATCCATCAGCTTCCGGCAGAACGATCAGGCATTTTTAGATGCCCTTGAGTATGGCAATCGTATCTGGTGCCAGCATGATTGTATCTCCGTTGATATTGACCCCGCTCCTGGAAGCGAGCGCGAGACTGGCGTGCTTTTGAACCTGAAAGAGTTTTTCGCCTTCTCCCAGGTTGCAAATCGAAGCAATGCTTCCACGCTGGATGCGTATCCACTTCTCAGATTCGTCATATACAACTCGCGTGTTGCCGGGGGTGCTGTCGTTGAGACATGGTGTGCTGCGTCTGAGGAGAATTAGCTCGCGATACCACTTCAGCATTTCAGTGTGCTGGCCGTCATTTACCTCATCCCAATGAAGCTTTGACGCTTCAAAGGTAGCGCGGTTCTCCGGATCGGGGATCGATTGAGGATTCCATCCAAATTCGGAAAACTCTCTTTTTCGTCCTTCTGAAACGAGACGCGCTAGTTCCGGATCCTTATGATCTGCGAAATATTGGAATGGAGTCGACGCCGCCCACTCTTCCCCTTGAAACAACATAGGAACAAAAGGGCTGAGAAGGAAAATTGCGGCGGCGATCTTTGCCCGTTCCATGCCTGCACTATGGCTGATGCGGTCACCGGTCGCGCGATTGCCCACCTGATCGTGGGTCTGAGCATAGCCAAGAAAGCGATGTTGAGTCAGTGCTCCAACCTGCCGACCCTGTATACGCCTTCGATAGCCGGAATAAATTCCGTCATACACAAAGGTATGCGTCAGCGCCTTTGCTAACTGTGCCAATGTCCCGAAATCTTTGTAGTAGCCGAGCTTCTCATTTGGGCTGAGGACTGTGAATAATGCGTGGTGGAAGTCATCACTCCATTGCGCATCGATGCCGAGGCCGCCGGCTTCGCACGATGTCACCACGCGAGAATCATTCAGATCACTCTCTGCAATGAGCACAAGGCTTCGACCAATGTCAGCTTCCATTGCGCGGACTTCAGAAGAGAGCTGTTCCAGAAAATGAATTGCTGAGCGATCGATAAATGCATGAATGGCATCGAGGCGCAGCCCATCTATATGAAAGTCCCGCAGCCACATTAGTGCGTTATCGCAGAAAAATCGACGCACTTCGTTCGATTCTGCGTCTTCAAGATTAACGGCGCCTCCCCAGGGAGTATGGTGTGCATCGGTGACGTATGGTCCGTATTTTCCGGTGTAATTACCAGCAGGCCCAAAGTGGTTATAGACCACATCCAGTAGAACAGCCAGACCCTTTGCATGGGCAGCATTGACAAAGCGCTTCAATCCGTCAGGGCCACCGTATGGCTCATGCACCGAATAAATTGCTACGCCGTCATACCCCCAGCCATTATTGCCTTCAAAAGATGCCACCGGCATCAGTTCAACATGTGTTATGCCCAGCTCAAGTAAATAGTCGAGGTGATAAATCGCCGCATCAAATGACCCTTCCTGTGTAAACGTTCCGATGTGCAGTTCATAGACAATGCCGCTTGCCAGCGGACGCTGGCGAAATTGTTCATCGGTCCATTGAAAAGCAGTGTGATCATAAACCCGCGAAAGTTCATGCACTCCATTTGGTTGCCATGCAGAGCGCGGATCAGGATAGGCGCTCGGGTCATCATCAATTAGATATCCGTAGTCGGTTTCGGGCCCTACGTCATCTGCCGCCATTCCCCACCAGTGCGAGTCGTGGCCCGTCATTGGCCTGCTCGAGCCATTTATGCGAACGGACATCTTTTTCGCGAAGGGTGCCCAGACTGTAAATGTATGCATCCTTACTCACTCCTCAGCAGAAGAGCCACTGGAAACCGTCGCATAAGGTCTTGGGTTCGCAATGTGCCGCCTTTAAAGCTCTCTCCGGTCAAGAGATGATTCCAATGTCCCTCTGGAAGCTCCAGAACAGTAGACCCAAAATTTCCTCCAAGTCTGACGTTCCATCGGGAAACAATTACAGCGACGGACCCTCCGCGAAGATAAGCAATAAGATGCTCCTTCCTAGAGCCATCGACACGGATTGGGCTATAAGATGAACTTGCGTCAAACAGATCAGGCCTTTCTCGTCGCAGATGTAGCGCTTTATAAATGGTCCATAGCTTAGGCATTCCGCTATCGATTCTCTTCAGAATCTCTTCGATTGGTATTCCTGCCTGCAACTCGGCAAGCAGGGATCGTCGGATTTCATAGTCGACCGGGCCGCGATTATCGGGATCAACTAATCGAAGATCCCATAACTCACTCCCCTGATACGTATCTGGAACACCGGGAGCAGTGCACTTCATTAAAGTTTGCGCCAGACTGTTGATTCTGCCCGCCTGGAGTATCTGTGCAACAAAATTCTCGATTTCTGTAATGAATTCCGAAGAATCTAATATCCCCTCGACAAAGTGTTTCTGTGCATTTTCAAACTCTGTGTTTTGCTGCGTCCAACTTGTATGTTGTTTCGCTTCACGTGATGCCTTTTCCATATATGCGATCATTCGCTCTTTTGAAATGGGCCATGCTCCCACAAGCGTTTGATAGATGAAATATTCTGTATTGCTATCAGGAAACTGACTGGCTTTAAACTGGCGATTCATGCGCGACCATTTGCGAAGCACCCCGCGCCATGTGCCGGACACCTCTGTTAACACCGCCAGCCGTGCTCGTACATCGTCGGATCGTTTCGTGTCATGCGTTGACAAGGTATTCATCGTGTGAGGATGTTCCGCATGCATTTTTGAGCAGTAGATATGGAATTCATCGGCACTGAGGCCGTTGCGATCAGGCGCGCCCCCGACTTCATTCAGTCCGATCATCCGATTGAAACAATAAAAGACAGTGTCTTCCATCCCTTTCGCCATCACCGGTGAAGTGAACTGCTGAAAGCGCAGTAGAAATTCAGTCTCTTTTTCTCCACGTGTTTGCAAAGAGAGAACATCAGCTATGAAATCGAACAACTCCGGATCCAGATCCGTTCTCTGCGTTTTCGCAATCGATACGGCCTTGGTGATTTCAATTCGATCTTCCTCGGTAACTTGATTGCGCTGCGGAGCTACATAGCCTCTGTAAGTTCCGAAACATGCGGCAACCTCTCGGATTGCCCGCCTGATTTCGGTGCGAGTGTAATCTCGACGGTCTCGATTATTTTCACAAATCTCAACGAAAAGTTGCGTCAGTCGATTTACGTCACTGCCTAGCGCTTCCTGCTGCACAGCCAGCTTCTTCGCGTGTGCAAGCGTTTCAAAATCCTGCGACTCCCCCGTGAACTTAGCATATATATCTGAGATTTCATTGAGTCCGCCATTATGAATAAGTAGTCGGTTGCAGACATTCAGGAAGTCATAGCCTGTCGTGCCGTCAATAGGCCAGCTGCCGCGCAGGAATTCTCCGGGCTGCAGGATCTTTTCGGCCAGAATCCATGCATTGGGAGCACTGTTACGCAATCGCGCGAAGTACTCTTCTGGATCGCGCAAACCGTCGGGATGATCCACACGAACCCCATCGATGACTCCATTCCGAAGCCAGTCAATGATCCGCAAATGAGTAGCGTTGAAGACGCTCGGTCGCTCGACGCGCACGCCAATAAGAGTGTTGATGTCGAAGAATCGCCGGTATCCGATTTCCTGATCGGCAGTGCGCCAATAGGCCAATCGATAATTTTGAAGGTTCAGTATGGAATCGAGCGCATCCTGATCTTCATTCAGACGTGTGATCGCTTTCGCAATTGATTCCGCACCCTTGGGGTTTTCTGCGCAGAATCGCTGAAGTAACTCATACAGCACTGTCTTATCGCGATGGCGCGCGGCTTGCAGCGGGCTTTCGTTCGGTCCTGGCAATGGAAGCCTGGCAAGAGTATCAGCAATGAAGCAGAGCGTGGGAGCATCAATTCCTTCCGCTGCCATCGACAAAGGAATAGCAAGGGAATTCGGCGAAAGCGGAAAAATGTGATCCATGTACCGAGCTTGAAATGACTCGCCATCATATTGAATCGTAAGCTGGCCTGCGCTTAACACTCTCCCATATTGATCACCTAATACAGGAATCAATACTTTGTTCTGCAGCTTTGCTTCAGATGAGTTCCAATCGACATCAAACCAGTTCGCAAACCGGCTTGATGGACCATTCTCCAGTACATCCCCCCAATATCTATTTTCCGGCCCAGTTGCCATGTGGTTAGGGACAATGTCGAGTACCTGTCCCAAGCCCAGATCCTTCAGTACTGCACAGAATTGCTGATGACCATCTTCGCCCCCGATTTCCTTGTCTACTCTCTGCTGATCCACCACGTCATAGCCATGCTGGCTGCCTTTTGCAGACTGTAAATATGGAGAACAGTAGACGTGGGAAACTCCGAGGTCTTTTAGGTAGGCAGCCGCCCGAGATGCATCGGCAAAAGTAAATCCGGCATGAAGCTGAAGCCGGTAGCAAGACGCGATCATAGTTTCGTTGGATGCGCCTTAGCTACCGAAGTTTGTGCGGACAAGCTGATACGATCTGGAATGTCAGCCAGTCGTTCCCGCCGTCATCATTCAGCGACTATTTCACCTTCATGGGTCCACCAGGGAACTCCTGAATAGAACGCTGATTGTCAGTGTCTACGGCGGCAGGATTCACCTTGAGAGCGGCAATCCCCGCCAAGTGCCGCGACAGATGTCCTTCCATACGCAATATTTCGTCATACAGTTGAACTTCCTGGTTATGTCCAAGAGCGGCCGCGAATTGGCGCACCGAACCATAAGCAGCCATCTGAAAGTGAGTCAGCCGCTGTGCCGCGGCCACAAGTGCTACGTCACGAACGGAGGGATGAGCTGCTGCGTCAATGAACTCATCTGACTCGTCGAAGAATGCATAAGTAACTTTGGATTTCAGTGGACTTAAATCTTCCTTAGATTCGCTGAGCAGTTCTCTGAGAGTGGCCGAATGAGAATTACTCGCTTGAATGGCTTGATGAAAATATTCAATCAGGTCGGGGTCCGTCGCGCTTTCTCGAAAATGCGGCAATTTGATTGCTATAACCTCTTCTGCGGAAAGAAGTAAACGCAGGTGTCTAGTATGAAGGGCGGATAGATCGGGTAATTTCTCGACTACTAATTTCATGGCAACCTCCGGTATCTGGGACAAATGGCTGATCATAGCTCAGCATTTGTCAGGAAATATCACTCCTCCGCCGCTAGGATGGTTGAGTCACTTGTTCTGTTGCTTAGGGGAATCTGTGGCTTTATATATCACGAGTGTCTTTTGAAATACTGCACTTCGCGCTCATGCTGCTGTGCCTTTTCCAGCGTTGAGAAAGTACCAAGGTTTCGACGCTTGCCTGTAGAAGCATCCTTCTTGCGGGAGTATAAGCGATATTCCCCTGATTTGAGTTTGCGAATCATGTTGTTCTCCAAATGTTTCGCCTCTCCGAAGTGAAGCACTCAGAGAGGCGGACTGGTCTTGGCGTGATTTGTCTTCGTGTCTTATGAAGCAACTAAATGCTCATCGCCTACACTACGCGAAGCAGCATGAGGATCACGAGGATCAACACAATCAACCCTATGCCTCCACTGGGGTATGGTCCCCACGAGCGGCTATATGGCCATGCGGGAACGACTCCAATGAGCAAGAGGATCAGAATAATCAAAAGTATCGTCATAGTTGGCTCCTTATAAGCTATCTTGCATTTGATCGAGCCTGATCATGTTGATCGCCCTATCACTTTATTTCGATGGCAATGAGAATCTTTTAGTTGGCTATATTGTCAGGTTAACTATAAGTGGAGGGCAACTAACTAAGTTGCCGATGTTTAGATCATGCCGTCTGATGCCCCAATGCTGGTAGGGGGTTGATATCCGGAGCTTATAGATAGCATGCTGTTTGAAATTCAAGGACAGAGTTAGCCGACTAAACGATCTCGTCTGCTTTACGCTGCGGTAAAAATACGTCGAATAACGTTCCTCTGTAAGCGCCTTCAGTGCGAGATCGCGTTCGGATTCTTCCACGATGTTTTGCAATGACTTCCGAGGTCAACCACAACCCAATCCCAGAGCCCTTGAGACCTTTGGTGGTGTAGAAGGCGTCGAAGATATGCGGCACAGTATCCTCCGAAATTCCGGAACCGGAATCACTGAAGATAAAGCGAACACCTTTGCGCAGTGTTCGAGCATCTGTCGTATCCATGCATCGAACGCAGAGTGTCCCGCCCCGATCTCCCATGGCATCCAAAGCATTTGACACCAGATTGCCGAAGGCCTGCCGCATTTCGCCGGGGTGGACCCATACGGGACGGGAAACTCTGAAGTGAGTGCGAAGCTCTACATGATTGACAATCATCTGCGGCCGGAACATCGAGAGTACGCCCTGAAGGAGATCTGTCCCGTCGGTCAGCATCGGTTGTTTCGACTCGCGATGATAGACAAGTATCTGTTTTGTAATCTGGCTAATCCGCTCAAGCTCAGTCAATGACTTGGAGACAAACTCGCGATTCATTTCATCCAGAGTCGGACTATGGTGAATCAGATATAGCAGATTCGCGAGCGCTTCCAGCGGATTATTGATTTCATGGGCAATGACGTGCGCAAGGCGTCCAGTTGCTGCAAGATGCTCTGTCATCTTAAGCGTCTCCTGCAGCTTTCTTTGGTGCGTCACTTCGGTCAGCAGAAGGATGGAACCATCCTCCTGCCGAGGGTCCGCGCTGACGGGGTCATAGCGCACGCGAAACCATCGGCTGCCGTAGGCGAGTTCCATTGGCTGACCGGGCGTTCGCTGGGCAACGTAATCTGCAAACGGCATCTCGAATCTGAGCTCAAATACTTCAGCGACAGTCCTGCCTTCGGCTTCGGAATGACTGATATCGAGCAGGCGTAACAGCGACTGATTCACTCGAAGTACCAGGCCTTCGCGATTTACCAGCGCAAGCCCATCGCTCAATGCGTCAAATGTAGTTTGCCAATGCCGCGCGGAGAGCCGTGATGAAACTTCGGCTCTTCGCATGCGGATCAATGCATGGACCTGCGCAATCAGAATGGTAGGTTCGACGGGCTGCACAAGATACGAATCAGCACCGCCCTCGAGAGCCTGCGCCTTGCTCTCGTCTGAAACAAACGATGCGGAAATCTGTAGAACAGGAATGGCAGATGTAGCGGGATTGGATTTGAGCCGGCGGCTGAGATCGTACCCCAACATGTCTGGCAGGTTGACGTCCGAAATGATGATATCGGGATCTTCCTGGGCTTTGGCCAGTCCTTCTGCTCCGGTCTTTGCTTCAGTCACTCTGTAGCCGGCGTCTGAAAGAATGCGCCGAAAGATGTAACGTGTCATCTCCTGGTCGTCAATTACCAGAATGCGTCCGCCATGGAGCATCTCAGGCATTACTTCTCTTCTCGGTTTCGGCATGTGTTGTAAGGGCATGCAACAACTCCCTAAGACGGACCGCCGAGTCGGGAAGGGTCAGAGCCTGCTTTGGAAAGATAGTAATAAAGTGTTCGTGAAAGAAGCGTAATTCGGCTTCATCAAACACTTTTGTAGAATGCACAACCACAGGTATGTGAGCCAGCCCGGGCGTGTTTCGCAAATCACGAAGTACCTGTGCACCATTCAGGTCGGGCATATAGTAATCCAAAAATATAAGTGACGGCTTAATCTCATTTGCCAGGCGCAACCCTTCGCGCCCGTCCCGAGCTTCAAACATTTCGTACCGACCCTCCGCAATGTTCTCGCGCAGCAAATAACGCGAGACTTCATTGTCGTCAACCAGTAGGATGCGTAATCTTCCGGAAACGGAGGTAAGGCGAATGATTTCGCTAATCATCTGTTCCGGGACAAATGGCTTCGTCAGGAAGGCGTCAGCGCCTAGACCAAAAACGCGATGCTCCTCGTTCACCACGCTCATAACAAGCACCGGGAGCACCCGCGGATCGGTCTTAAGTTCCCGCAGAAAGTTCCACGAAGTTTCGGATTGAAGTAGGACATCAAGAATAACTGCGGCAGGGGTTACCTTGGCCAGCACTGCTCTCGCGTCTTCCAGCGTCGCTACTGAGTGTGTCTGAAAGCCCGCGTTGTTCAGGTAGCGGGAATATATAAACGCTGTTTCCGGATTGTCTTCGACAATCAGGATTAGCTTCTTTTCGGGACTGATCTCTGGGATTTCCAACTCTTCAGTCGGGGCAGCGCCGGGAAAGACAACAGGGACGACAAGGCGGAAGGAAGACCCGACACCCACCGTGCTTTCAACCTCGACCGTGCCCCCCAGCAACTGCGCAAGCTTGCGTGAAAGCGGCAGACCGAGTCCTGTACCTTTCACCCGCTTTTGCAAGGTGCTATCAATCTGAGCGAATTCCTCAAAGATAATTCGCTGGTCGCTTTCTGAGATGCCGATACCAGTGTCAGTGACTGAAAACTCAACCTCGGTGTCACGTTGGCAAGCAATGACGCGAACTTCACCACGAGGCGTGAACTTAATAGCATTCGAGATAAAGTTGCGAAGAATCTGAGAGACCTTTTGCTCGTCAGTAAACACTGGCGGCAAACCATCCGCAGATTCAAAGACAAGATTGATAGAGTTATCCGCCAATAATGGCTTGAGCATCCCGCGCAGCGCACCAAAAAGGTCGGCGACCTCAAAACTTTTTGGCTTAACTTCCAGGCGGCCGGCTTCCACCTTGGCCAGATCGAGCAGATCGTCAACCATTTCAGCTAGTTCCTTGGCGGACTGCTGAATGAACCGAAGCTGCTGGTCCTGTTCCGGCGTCAAGTCCCCATCCATGCGGTCAAGCAGCATGCGTGTTAGCGCCAGCATGGAGTTGAGCGGTGTACGAAACTCATGCGACATGTTGGACAGGAAGCTGCTCTTCAACTCAGAGGCGCGCCGTAAATAATCCGCGCGCTCATCGAGCTCCGCATACAGAGCCACAACGCCGCGATTTGTATCCTGCAGTTCCGCGTTGATCCGCGCCAGCTCTTCCTTTCGCTCGCGAAGCTCATCCAGCGTCTTCATGATTTCGCGATTCTGTATCTGCAGTTCATCGAGTGGCGTAGCCGGATGGCGGCGTACCAGCAACGCGGAAACCCGTTGCAACGTTCCCGAATCCACTGTGCGGCTGTGCGCGGGGAGCTGTTTTCCGAATCGCACGGTGGTTCCGGAGGAGATGGAATCGATGGCAAACTCATCCATCAAACGTTTGGTTCCAATCAGGCCCATCCCCATGCCTGTGGCGGACCGGTAATTGCCGCTCATCACCTTATCCAGATGAGGAATTCCCCCGCCCTTGTCGATGACAATAATCCGAAACACGCCCGCATTCGCGTCCACTTCGAACGAAACATTGCCTCCGCGCGCGTAACGAAACGCATTGCGTGCAATTTCCGATGTGGCAGTGGCGATTCGAATCTGATCGTGATGATCAAATCCCAGCGCTTCCGCTATCGAACGAGCCCTCTGGCGGGCGTTTACGACGTCCTGCTCGCTTGCCAGCACAAGAGAATGCAGGGGATGTGTCATGCCGCAGCCCCTCTCAGCGATGTAAGCAAAACCGTCGCGTCATCGCGATGACGGCTGAAATCGCGATAAAGCAGACCCGCGGCTAGCTGTGGATGGCGAATCAGTAGTCCTGGATACGGTGTGACGGAAAACTTTGTGCTTACTCCGTCCGAGCACATCAGAAGCATGGAACGCGAGTCGATCGGAAATGTGTACTCCTGGATGCGGGGCAGCACCGCGCCAAGGGTCCCGTTCTGTGAAATCATGTTGCGCGCTGCGCTTCCTACTATGGCCGAGCTGATATTTCCTACGCCGGAACAAATCAGAATCTGGCGCTCGTGATCGGCGACAGCAACAGTCATAGCCGCACCACGTGTTTTTCTCAGGGCGTCATGGGTTCTGCTGATAATCTCGGCTGGTCTCTCACCGGCATTCGCATGAACGGTCAGGACTGCCTCTTCGGCAGCTTCAGCGGCGTGTGCTCCGTGTCCCAACCCGTCCACCACCATGTAAAGTGACCTCGATTTGCCGGGAAGAGCAAGGAATCCGTCACCGCAAACCACTTCACCTTTGATGGGAATGCTCACAGCCCCATAAAAGGACGGTGCAGCAGTCGTCCCCATCTGAAAGCGGCTCCAGAAAACGGTGCCACGGTCCGGCAGAGAATACAAAGAAGATACATCAGAAAGCCGCTGAACCGCCCCCAATCCCTGTCCTGCTGTCCCGATGGTGGAATAGCCGTCTTCAAATGCCCGTGAAATATCTTGAATACCAGGGCCATTGTCGAGGGCGAGCAAATCCAGATAAGAGCTGTTTTCGTCTTGACCGGAGCAGACCAGAAACTCACCGCTTGTTGCATGCAGAATGATGTTTGTGGCTGCTTCAGTGACCGCGATGGCCACGTTATTACGCCGCTCTTCTGAGAAGCCAAGAGATTGCGCAGCAGCCATTGCTGTGCGCCGAGCTTCCCCAACGGAGCTACGATCAGTCATCGCGATGGATCTGTGCGTGTGGCGCAAAATGCCGCTACTTCCAGCGAGTGATCGTTACGGTGGTGCCCCGCCCCGACTCGCTTTTGATATCGAACTCATTCACGAGCCGTTTGCTGCCACTCAATCCCAGCCCCAGGCCCCCACCTGTAGTGTATCCGTCGCGGAGTGCCAGGTTGATATCTGCTATCCCGGGACCGTTATCTTCGAAAGTGAGCCGTACTCCCTTGCGAATACCGTTTTCTACCAGCTCAGCCTTCATCTTTCCGCCCTTGCCATGCTCAAGGGTGTTGCGGGCCAGTTCGCTGGTCGCAGTCACCAGCTTGGTCTGGTCCACCAGGCTGAATTTCAGCTCTGCAGCCCATTGTCGCGCCACCTGGCGTACCCGCACGACATCATCGCCGGTGGTGATGGGATAGGTGTCACTCTTCAGTACCATCGTTCTCCTGAAGTCCTTCGCTCTTTTGTATATATCCCTGTAAGAGCTCCATGCCCCGTTCCACATTTAACGCTGTTTTGATGCCGGGCAGTGACATGCCCAATTCCACCAGGGTAATTGCGACTGCTGGCTGCATGCCGGTCAGCACGGTCTGCGCGTCAAGTACGCGAGACATAGCGGCAATGTTGGCTAACATGCGTCCGATGAAGGAATCGACAATCTCGAGCGAGGAAATATCGATCAACACCCCTCGCGTGGCATGTCGGGAGATCTGGGCTGTCAGATCGTCCTGCAAAGAAACAGCCAATTGGTCGTGCATATCCACCTGGATGGTGACCAGCAGGCAATCTCCCATTTTAAGGATGGGTATGCGGTCCATTGGCTATGCTTCCTCACGCTTGGCCGTGAACTTAACAGACGGCTTGATGCTGACCACGGTCTTGCCAAGCTTGCTCAGGGCCATCCCAAAAGCATCCGAGAGCTTGGCTTTTGTCTGCACATCCACCAGGTCGATGCCTAAGTGGACGATGGTCTGCGCAATAGCCGGCCGGATGCCGCTGAGGTAGCAATCCGCGCCCATCAGCCGCGCAGCCGTAATGGTCTTGATCAGATGCTGGGCCACCAGAGTATCCACGGTTGGCACGCCCGTAATATCGATGATCGCAATCTGGCTGTTTGTTTCAACAATGGCTGAAAGCAGCGACTCCATCACGACCTGGGTTCGGGCACTATCCAGGGTTCCAATCAGAGGGAGCGCAAGGACGCCATCCCAGAGCTTCACCACTGGCGTGGACAACTCCATCATCTCTGCCTGCTGGCGCGCGATCATCTGGTCACGGGATTCAATGGCGCTGTCAATAGTCTGAACCGCAAGCCGGTCGAGAAGATTGTCGCAGCTCCAGACCTCGGAAACGAGCTTGGCCGGTTCCCCCTTCAGAGCATCCCGTAGAGAATTGAAGACAGGCTGTTTAAGTGAAAGAATGAAGAGTGCCGTTTCGCTCGGAGAAAAGCCTTGGTCCGTTCTGGACTTGGCGATATCCTTCAAGTACTCCCGGAGGCCGTAAAACGCTTCCGACGTGGAATCTGTGCCGGTCTCTGCGGCATTGATGAAGAGGCGCAACAACTCCGTAGCCTGCTGCCGCAATTCCGCATCACCGATTACGCCATTATGTCGCGTGGTAGAAGCCAGTTCGGCAAGCCAGCCTGCAAGTATGCTGCTTTCGTTCTTACGGATTACTTCATAAAACGAGCTCATGATCTTCGCCTCTGTTGGTTGTGCAGAGCATAATACTACTTCATTGCAACAAGCACTGCGGAAAAGGGTTTGCGCTCATGATTCGTCTCAGGCACATCCTTAATAATCATCTTTTCATGACTACCGTGCAGGAGTCATCCAGGCACGCCCGTAATGGCTGAGTTCCATTCAGAGCGAAATAAGCAGCCCCACTGCAGCAGCAGTCATCACCAGTGCGCATGTCCATCCCAGGATGGACATCTTTCTCGAATTCACCTTGTTCCCCATCACCTTTCGGTCATTCGTCAGCAGCACTACCATCACCACCAGCGGCGGAGCCAGCAATCCGTTGAGAATCGCTGACCATAGCAGCATTTTGACGGAATTGACCCCGGCAAAATCCACCCCAATGCCGATCAGGACAGCCGCTGAAATCACAGCGTAGAAAACAGGAGCCCGATGCGGCTTGGCATTTAGCGAAGCGGAACGCAGCTTCATCGCATCCGCAACCGCGTAAGCGCACGAGCCTGCCAGAACCGGAATAGCAAGAATTCCGGTACCCACAATTCCAAAAGCAAACAGCAGATAAGCGCCCTGTCCGGCAAGCGGGCGCAAGGCCTCAGCCGCCTGCCTGGCCGTCTCAATCTGCGTGATGCCGTGCGCATGCAGTGTGGCCGCAGCCGTGAGAATGATGAAATACATCACAAGGTTGGAGAGCAACATTCCTGAAACCACATCCGTCCTGGTCGTCTCCAACTCCTGAATAGTCGCCCCTTTTCTCGCCGAAACCGTCTTTTTACCCAGTGCGCGATCCTCCTCCACCTCCTGCGCAGCTTGCCAGAAAAACAGGTACGGCGAAATGGTTGTGCCAAGGAGACCCACCAGAACGGCAAGATACTGCTGCGAAAACTCAATTCTCGGAATAAATGTGGACTTGAAAACCGCGGCCCAGTCCGGGTGCGCAAGAAATGCCGTAATAAAGTAGGCAAAGAGCACCAGCGTCAGCCACTTGAAGATATTAGCCGTCGTCCGGTACGAGGCGAAGAGCAGCAGAGCCACAATAAAAACGGCAAATATAGGCGTCCAGACATAAGCATGAATGCCGGTGATCATCTGCATGCTGTCTGCCATACCGGCCAGATCTGCGCTGATGTTAAACAGATTCGCAATCACTAGCAAAATACAAACCACCCACGAAACCCATGACGCATATCGGGTGCGCAGCACGCTGCCGAGTCCCCGTCCAGTCACCTTGCCCAGCCGCGCGCACATCAACTGAACTGCCGCCATCAGCGGAAAGGTCAGCAGCGCCGTCCACAGGGTCGAATAACCAAACGTCGCGCCGGCAACGGAATAAGTGGAAATTCCGGAGGGATCATCATCGGCCGCACCCGTAATCAATCCCGGGCCGAGCTCTTTGACGTAGTGCACAATTCGGCCATACAGGCTTTCGGGTGAGTTACTCTGTGCGGGTGTTGGCGAAGATGGAGCCACTGGTCATACCTTTCACGATCGTGAAATCCCCAAAAGTGATCCACTTCGTCCTGCTATATCAGATGGCTTTTATCCTGAATCAGTTGGCCCAACGTGCTGAAATCGCCAATGCGCTCAACGCTCTTCAATATAGGATGGTACTTATCTACTCTTAGCAATGAGTGTCTCCGACCCGCTCATGACAAAGTCATCGTCGCGATCTGAAATTGCAGGAAACATGCATGCCCTGGCAGAGCAGCTTCTGGTGTGTCTGCCCGATGCGATTCTGGTGGCGGATAGCAGCGGTCGAATCTGCGAGGTTAATCCGCAGGCGGAGAAGATCTTCGGCTACTCGCGCAGTGAGATGATCGGTCAGCCCATTGAAATCCTGATTCCTCAACGTTTCCATCGCGAGCACAGGAAGCATATAGCTCATTACCATGCCGAGCCGCGCATGAGGCCCATGGGAGTCGGTCTCGATCTCAAAGGCTGCAGGAAGGACGGCAGTGAGTTTCCTGCGGACGTCCTGCTGAGCCCTGTGGAGACAGGGCAGGGAACACTCGCGTTGGCAGTGGTGCGTGATATCACCGAACGCAAGCAGATGGAAGACGCGCTCCGTGCCAGTGAAGAGCGCTTCCGGATGCTGGTCGATGGTGCGCGCGACTATGCCATCTTTGCGCTCGATACAGCGGGTTACGTAGCCTCGTGGAACCCCGGCGCAGAGCGCATCAAAGGCTATCGTGCCGAAGAGATTGTCGGTCGTCACTTCTCCGAGTTCTACATTCAGGCCGAGAGAGAGCGAAGCAAACCGGAGCAGGCACTGACAACCGCCGAGCGCGAAGGACGTTACGAGGACGAAGGCTGGCGCGTGCGCAAGGACGGTTCGCTCTTCTGGGCGAATGTCGTCATCACAGCACTGCGCAGCAAAGAAGGCGGCTTACTCGGCTTCTCGAAAGTAACGCGCAACTTTTCCAATCGCAAAGCTGCCGAAGAGGCGCTGCTTCTGGAATTGAGCGGGGCCATGCTTTCCGGCATGGATATTTGTATGACACTCGCGGCCATCTCGGCAGGAATCCGCAACATAGCCCCGCACGACTTCGCAGTCATCACCCTGCTCGACAATGAAACCGGTGAGTTGCGCGCGCAGGGGCTGCCGCCCAATGAAAATGCCATCTTTTCCGGCGAGACGCTCGTGCCGATGGAGGGCACCCCGACCGGATGGACATTTCTGCATCAGCGGCCCGTGTTTCTAAAGAGTTTTGAGACGGATCGTTTTACTGCCGCCGGTATTCAACGCTACATCCGCGCCGGCGTGCGCGCTGGATACTGGCTTCCGCTTGTCAATAAAGAACGCATCGTGGGCACGCTCTTCATCGGCAGCAAAAGCGAGTCGGCCTTCGATCCCATAGACGTAAACATGCTGATGCAGATGGCTCGCCAGATTGCTTCTGCAGTCGACAATGTGCGCGCCTTCCGTCAGATCACGGAAATGACCAACAAGCTGGCCGAGGAGAAGCGCTACCTCGAAGAGGAGCTACGCACCGAGTATGGCTTTGAAGAAATTGTAGGCGAGAGCGCCGGCCTCAAACTTGTGCTCAAGCAGGTGGAAACCGTTGCCACCACCGACGCCACGGTTCTGATCCTTGGCGAGACAGGCACGGGCAAAGAGCTGATTGCCCGCGCCATCCATCAGCTAAGCCAGCGGCGAGACCGCACCTTCGTCAAGTTGAACTGCTCGGCTATTCCGCTCGGACTGCTGGAAAGCGAGCTCTTCGGCCACGAGAAGGGCGCATTCACCGGAGCCATCGCGCAAAAAGTGGGTCGGCTTGAACTGGCGCACAAGGGAACACTCTTCCTCGATGAAATAGGTGACCTGCCGCTCGAACTGCAGCCAAAGATTCTCCGTGCATTGCAGGAAAAGGAGATCGAGCGGCTCGGCGGCACACGGACCATTCCAGTGGATGTGCGGTTAATAGCAGCCACGAATCGCAATCTCGAAAAGATGATTCACGAAGGGCAATTTCGCAGCGACCTTTATTACCGTCTAAACGTCTTTCCCATCCGCATCCCACCACTCCATCAACGCACCGGCGATATTCCGCTGCTCGTGAATTACTTCGTTGCAAAACATTCGCGTCGCATGAATAAGACCATCACGTCCATCCCGTCCGAGACCATGGCTGCCCTCACGCGCTGGAGATGGCCGGGCAATGTGCGTGAAATTGAGAACCTCATCGAGCGCGCGGTCATTCTTACGCAGGGCTCTACGTTGCGTGTTCCGCTTTCCGAACTCACCATACCGGATGTGCCAGAGCAATCCGAAGACGCGAGCCTTGAGCTTGCAGAGCGCGAGCATATCCTTCGCGTGCTCCGCGAGTGCGGAGGAATGATCGGAGGCCCTGGTGGCGCGGCTGAAAAGCTGGGCCTCAAGCGCACGACACTCAACTCCAAATTGAAAAAGCTGGGCATCGAGCGCGAGGACTATTCGTAACTACTCCTTGCCTGCAATCAGCGCAGAAGCAATCGCGCAGGACGCAACACGGGATTCCGAGGAATCTGCACGGCTGGTAAGAATAATCGGCACCGCGGCGCCAAGCACAATACCAGCAAGACGCGCTCCGCCAAGGTATTCAAGCTGCTTGGCAAGCATATTGCCGGACTCAAGATCAGGAACAAGGAAGATATCCGCCACTCCGGCCACATCTGATTTGAGATGCTTCACCCGCGCAGCCTCAGCATTTACCGCAGTATCAAAAGCAAGAGGCCCATCGAGAATCGCACCGGTGATCTGGCCGCGGTCCGCCATCTTGCACAGCGCCGCAGCGTCAATCGTCGAAGTGATCTTAGGCGAAACCGTCTCCACTGCGGAAAGGATTGCCGTACGCGGCTCAGCTACGCCTAACACATGTGTCAGGTCGATAACGTTCTGCAGAATATCCACCTTGTCTTCCAGCGTCGGGTAGATATTGATGGCCGCGTCGGTGATAAACAAGGTGCGGTCATACAGCGGAGCTTCCAGCACAAATACGTGACTGATCCGGCGTGATGTGCGCAGTCCGCCTTCCTTCCTCAGCGCCGACCGCATAAAGACATCCGTATGCAGGCTGCCCTTCATCAGCGCTTCGGCACCTCCAGTACGGCATAGCTCCACGCTCTTCGCTGCGGCTTCCTCTTCATTGCGTGCCGAAACCAGTTCGCATGAGCTGATGTCGAATTGCAGTGACTCTGCAATAGCCTTCAGCTCACGCTCCGCTCCGACAAAGATCGGGCGAATGATGCCAGCCTCCGCAGCTTCAGTGGCTCCAGCAAAAGAAACAGCGCTGAGCGGCCACGCCACCGCAACTGGAAAGGCCGGCCGGCTCTGTGCGCCGCGAATGACCTCTTCCAGCAGGTAATGCGTCTGCCGCTCCTGCGCTGTTGTGCTTGACATGGCAAGAAGATCAATCATGGATAGCTCCTGCTCTCTTCAGTTCCGTTAAAAGACACCGGCAAGATAGGTTTCTACCGGCTCGGGTTCTTTCTTACACATGCCTGCGGCGGCCAGCATGGCTGGCGAAAGCGTGAGTACTGGGCACTCGGCTCCGGCAATTACTTTGTACACTACTCCATTGCGTGAAACCGATTCAATCATGGAAGCATCATGTGCGCTGAACACCATCAGATCCGCCAGCGGCGCGCGTGCGTGATAGAGGATTTCATTCGCCGCATCACCCGACGTCACCAGTGCTTCCGCATTGATATCGGCCAGCGAGGCCGGAATCATCGACAGCAACTCCTGCTCAGTCTCCAACTGTGTTTGTATCGAAACCGCAGTATGCATTTGCTCGGCAATCACATGCATCAGCGTCAGCCGTGCCTGGTGCTGCTTCGCCAACTCGGCCGCAAACTCCACCACGGGTGAGTTCATTTGCAGATGGCTCACGCCGCAGAGAATCTTGCGGATCGCATAGTGGCGATACGCGCCGTCCACTACGTTCGGACCGATCACGCTCACAGGGACTGCGGCTTTTCGCAGCACTTCCTCCGCCACCGATCCTACAAAAATCTTTCCCACGGTCCCCGGAGAGCGCGTTCCCATCACAATATGATCCACCGCAAACTCGCGTGCAAAGGCGAGAATCTGCTCCACAGGCAATCCCGAGCGGACTTCCAGCCTACATTGAACAACAGCCTGGCGAGCGCGTTCGGCCAGCGGTTCCAGACTGCGCTTGGCGTGCAGCCGTGCGCCGTCAAAGTCATAGTAGACAATCCCCGATGCCTGGACGGTGGAAGCCATCATCGTGTCATACGCGTTGAACAAAATGAGGCATGCTTTATGTTCCACCGCTTCCGCTAACGCAAAACGAAAGGCTTTCTCATTCACGGGAATCGTGGCAGCAAAGAGAATTGTTGCCGGTTGAATCCAATTTGGTTTCCATGTAAGTCTCATAGTTACCTCCCTGGTGGCACGAGCCTACAGTGACAGAATCGAGACACCTTATTCCGTGCCGTCCGGCACACCGGCATGTGATGCACATCACAAATTCAAGCCACGACGTTCGCGATATATAACATCGTTACTGACGAAATATCGTCTCGCGACGGTATTTCGTCTCGTCACTTCATCGTCACGCCACCTTCGTTTCACTGCGTTGTGACATTAAACACATGACATCTCAATATCTTGCAAAAGCCAACGGGCCTCCGCAGCTTTGGCACGCCATTTGCCTAATAGCGGGCAGAGAGGTGCAGTGAGTTGCTGAGGATTTCCATTCAAGACGGCCAGGAAAGCACAACCCTCAAAGTCGAGGGAAAGCTCATCGGTCCGTGGATCGGCGAACTCACGCGCGAGTGGAGCAACCTCATCCCCTTCCCGCGTGGAAAGAAACTCAGCCTCGATCTCCGAGGCATGACGTTTGTCGATCGAAACGGAGTAGAAGCACTCGGCAGAATCTGCGGGCCCACCAGCGCGGAGATTCTCGCCGATACACCCTTGACGCAGGACTTTGCCAGAAAGATTCGTAAGACGGCTTCGCGAACGAAGACCGGGGAGAGCTGAGATGAACAGAAGAGAACAAGTCGAGTTGAAGCAAAATTGCGAGTCCTGCCCGCTGCGGGGCCAGGGACACTTTTGCCACCTTACAACGGAAGCCGCGGAAGACTTTGATTCCATCCGCTTCTCAGCCGCCTATCCTACCGGAGCCACACTCTTTCAAGAGGGAGAGCAAACACGCGGTGTCTTCGTTCTCTGCTCCGGCAAGGTCAAGCTCACCATGAGCTCAAGCTGCGGCAAGACTCTCATCCTGCGTCTTTCCAAACCCGGCGAGATGCTTGGTCTGATCGCATCCATCTCCAACGGCAAATATGAAGCGACAGCAGAGACGCTTGAGCCCTCCCGTGCAGCCTTCATCCGTCAGGAAGATTTCACCCGCTTCATAGTGCGGCGTCCTGAGGTCTATCTATCATTACTGCGTCAGTCCAGCCAGCAGTACGCAGCCGCCTGCGAGCAGATCCGCACCATTGCGCTCACCGGATCCTCGCGTGAGAAGCTTGCCCGCCTGCTCCTGCACTGGTCTTCTGAAGGCCGCCAGACCCCGGAAGGCTATAAGATGTGCGTGCCGCTCACGCACGAGCAGATTGCCGAGTGCGTAGGCTCCACGCGCGAAACCGTAACGCGCACACTCAGCGAGTTCAAGAACAAGCGACTCGTCACACTGAAAGGTGCAACCATGCTCATCCCCAACCGCGAAGCCCTCGCCGCCATCAGCGACGAGTAGCACACCGCAGCAGCCGGGCTCAATCTGCATATCCGCAGGTTGAGCACGGCTCACTCCACCACATCAATCTCAGAAAAAATCGAATACTCCGCGCCCTCACCATCTCCCGGTACACACAACACGGGACACGGAGCGTGAGCCAGCAGGTGCATCGCGACGGAGCCAAGCGCCAGCCGCCCCAGTACAGTCATAGCCCGCGTTCCCAGAATCATCAGATCCGTGTTGCAATCTCGTGCCGCCTGGCAAAGCCGGTCGTAAATCACATCAGACTCGAGTACGGTATTCGGGGGAAAAGCCTGCTCGCGCGTCTCCGCCTCAATGCGCTCGTATTCCTCTGCAGCCAGCGGATCAGCCAGCACTGGCTCGGGCGGTCCCTCCGGAAACGCATACGACACTGGGTCGATGCAGTGAACCATCACCAGCATCGCGCCATACATCTTCGCAATGGAGCGTGCGTAGCGAAGCGCCTGCGACCCGGAATGGCCGAGATCGGCAGCCACCAGCACAGTCTTAAAAGGGGAATCTTCCGCAGTGCTCATCGCGATCTCCTTATGGTCCTACCACGGTGAACCGTCGCTACTCTGCCGGGCAGTGATGCCGATCACCGAAACCATTGCAGCAAGCCTCTAGCGTGAGAAGAGCCGATAGATGCATTGGTTCCAGGAGGCTTTCATGCTTTCAACTGACATTCGCACGATGATCCCCGTCCCCAGACGGCGACCCGTGAACATGGAGTTCCGACATATTCCCGCAATCCGATCCTGGTCTATTGGGAGACCACGCAAGCCTGCGCGCTGGCCTGTAAACACTGCCGCGCCGAGGCATCCCCTGCACCTCACTCCGGCGAACTCACCCACGCCGAAGGCATGACGCTCCTGCGCCAGATCGCCGGCTTTACTCCCCCGCTCCCCCATCTGGTCCTGACCGGTGGAGATCCGCTGATGCGCAGTGACCTTTATGAGCTCATTGATGAAGCCCATCGTCTTGGCCTAAGCGCTTCCATTACGCCCAGCGTCACGCCAAACCTGACTTTTGAAACGCTGGAAAAACTCAAGCAGCACGGTATCAGTAGCGTCGGTATCAGCCTAGATGGCTCTTCTTTCGAGCGTCATGAGGCAGTCCGCGGCGTAGCAGGATGCTTCGAGTGGACCGTGCAGGCGCTCGCGAACAATGCCCGTCTCGGTCTGCCCGTGCAGGTCAATACGCTCGTAGCAGAAGAGACACTGGACGATCTTCCTCGCATCTACGAACTGCTCAAGACCCACTCTGTCATGCGCTGGAGCCTCTTTTTCCTTGTTTCCGTCGGTCGCGGCAAAATGCTCAACGCTATCGCGCCGGAACAAGCTGAGCGCTGCATGGAATGGATATTCGACATCTCCCAGGTCGCTCCCTTCGATATCAAAACCACGGAAGCTCCGGCCTACCGCCGCGTTGCTCTTGATCGCATGCGCAAGTCCGGATGGGATCAAACCAGAATCCGCCAGACCGGTGTCTATCGTGGCTTTGGTATTCGGGATGGCAACGGCATCGTCTTCGTTTCCAACCAGGGCAACGTCTATCCGGCAGGGTTCCTCCCGCTTACCGCAGGCAATGTGCGCCACGACCATCTCGTCGACATCTACCGCAACGCAAGCATCTTTCGCGCACTTCACACGCCAGAGGTATTCAAGGGCAAATGTGGCCGATGCGAATATCGCGGCCTCTGCGGTGGTTCCCGCGCACGTGGCTTTGCTGCCACGGGTGATCCATTGGCAAGCGATCCGCTCTGCGTCTACGAGCCTCAACCATTGCTGCCGCCAGTTGTCGGATCGGGCTGTTCCAACTGCGGGCAGTGCAAAAAGGCGGCCTGCTCGCAGAACTGATTGAAGCGTGATCGAGGTCACGGCGCCGTTTCCCCCACCGGCCTTAACCTGCGATTGAAATTTCCAGCACGGGCAGAACAGACAAGCAGAACTGCCTGAACCAGGAAGCCACTTTCGCAATAGAACGAGGTGAAACAATGCGGCGCATATTCATTTTGTCCGCGTTCTTAGTTGCAGTTCTTGCAGGCCAGGGAGTTAAAGCGCAGAAGCCGCAGGTGGATCCGTCAAAATTTGCTGGTTCGGAAACCTGCGCAAATTGTCACGATGCAGAGGCGAAAAACTTCGAGTCCAATCCGCACACGAAACTCGCATTAGCGCATCAGGGCAACGGAGTTACCTGCGAAGGTTGTCACGGGCCGGGCAAGGCGCATTCTGAGGACGGTGACGCAGCCAAAATATTCAACCCAGCCAAAGCCACATCCAGGCAGACCGATGAAATGTGCCTCGGTTGCCATGCCGGCCAACACGCCAACTTCGATCGCTCCGCCCACGCCAAAGCCAATGTGGGCTGCGCAACGTGCCACAGCGTGCACGCTGCCACGGAGAAGGAGAAGCTGCTCAAGGTCGATCAGCCGAAGCTTTGCTTCCAGTGCCACACAGACGTCAAGCCCGCCTTCGACATGCCCTTCCACCACAAGGTGAATGAGGGTCTTGTGAAGTGCAGCGATTGTCACGACACGCACGGCACCATGGGCAAAACAAATCTGCGCTCCACTGCGGACCAGAATGCCGTCTGCACCAAGTGCCATTCCGAGACACGCGGACCGTTCGTCTTTGAGCATGCTCCGGTTAAGACCGAGGGATGCGTAGGCTGCCACACCCCGCATGGCTCGCAGAATGCGCGCCTATTGAACATGCCCAGCATCAACACGCTCTGCAATCAATGCCACAGCCCCGTCGCGGCAGGCACCGTTCATGGCGCGGGCACGGGTTCGCAGGAATCGCACCCATGCATAACATGCCACACCTTCATTCATGGTTCCAATGTGAACCCGGCGTTGCTTCGCTGACGCAAGCTCCACAGCTTGAAAGCAAATGAGGCTTGATGTTATGACGCACCTATTCGAATTCTCGCAGCTTTCCAAGCAAGCGGCCGCGCTGGCAAGGGCAAGCGTAGCGGCAATCTGCTTCGGGGTAACGCTCATCTCAGCGACCGTCGCAGCGCAAACTCCTGCACCGGGAACCATACCCGCGCCAACCACCACAATGTCTGTGCCCAAGGGCTACAGCGTTCACAACACAGTCGATCTCGGCGGACGCATCGCAAATACCTCGGGTAGCGACGCCATGTACAGCACGCTCGTCAATCTGCAATCCGGCCCGCGCGTTCAGGGAGAGACTTTCGAACTGCGCGCTCTGCCCACCACCAAAAACACCCTAGTCGACACCCTCACGCTCTTTAGCAACGGCTTTGGCGGCGATCCCAGTCTCTCCACCAGGCTCAACTTCTACAAGGACAAATTGTATGAGTTCTCCGGTCTCTTTCGTCGCGACCGCCAGTACTTTGACTACGATCTACTGGGAAATCCGAACATTCCTCCCGGTGGAACCATTCCAATCGGACCTTCCACTGCGCCGGTAGGGCAATTTGCATGGCCGCAAGTCCTGCAGTCGCCCTTCACGTTCAACACCGTCCGCCGCATGACAGACACCAACATGACTTTACTGCCGCTTTCCAAAGTGACCTTCCGCTTTGGTTATTCGCAAAATGTCTTTGAAGGCCCAAGTCTGAGCCCCGGCTTTGAAATTACCGGCGGAGAAGCCTACCTGGAGACAGCGCTTCTTCAGCAGTACATGCGCCAGAGCAGCGATACATGGACCGGCTCCGTCGAATGGAAGCCCTTCCGTGAAACGCACATCACTTTTGAAGAGATGGTGGACCACATCAAGTCCGACACCTTCTTCAACCTCGCGCCCAGCAGCCTCATCCTGCAGGAAGCCGATGGCACAAAAGTAGCGATAGGCAACTACATTGAAGAGTTCCCGACCATCATCTGCAACAAGGCGAGCATGCAGGACCCCAATACGATCATGTATCCGGCGCAGACAGCCGGCGGCTTGCCTATCGTCGATCCTGCCTGCAACGTTGCAACCAGTTATCTTCGCTCACAGCCCACGCGCTACCTCTATCCCACAGAGATGCTGCGCCTGCAAAGCTCCAGCATTCCCCACCTCACCATGACGGGCGATGTTCGCTACACAGAGGCGAACATGAACCTGCCCAACTACTACGAAAACTTCCAGGGACTCGCAGGGAGTGTTCGCGATCTCACCTTCACCGGCTCAGCGAGCGCCAAACGCGACGTCTTCTCAGTTGATTACGGAACAGTTTGGCAGGTGTCGAAGCACTTCACAATAGCCGAGCAAGTGAACTACAACCTCGCTCATCAGCCGGCGCTGCTCACATGGAATGCCGGCCAAGAGCTTTCGACTCCATCGACGAAGCAGACCATCAACTACACCGGCACGCTGACTCCAAGCACAGGCGGCTCGATTGCCGTAGACACCGTCGGCAAAAATGAACCCAACTACTTCGGTCAGAAGTTCTTCACTAACAACCTTACAGCCAGCTGGGACGCGACATCCCGTGCGACCTTCTCATTCGGCTGGCGTCACCGCATACACGACGCCACCTACAACCTCGCCACTGGGTCAGCGGTATTTACACCCCTCAATGTGACCGTCAACGAGAACGCCGGCATCTTCATTGCCGCGCTTCGGCCGGCCAAAAACTGGAGCGTCAATGGAAGCGTAGAAGGCGCTTATGCTGACGACGTAATCACGCCGATCGGCCCTCGCCAATACTGGCACTACAAGATCCGCACCATGTACAAACCGCGCACCTGGGCAAGCATCAGCGCCACGTACAACGATCTTGAGCGCCACAACAACACCAACAATCCAACCGCTGGAGCCAGGTACTTCGGCCCGCTCAATCACGTCGATCACAGCCGTGTCTTCGGCATCGGAGCCGTACTCACTCCCAACGAGCACTACGAGTTCGATCTCAGCTACGCCTATTCGAACATTTACACAGCAATCAACAGTTGCTACACCAGCGGCGCCGAAGCCGGGCTTCCCGGCGCAGCAACACTCACCAGCAGCGGTGCGCCGAACATCTGCCCGCAAAGCGTTCGCGGCACTTCCAACCCCACGCAGTACGAGTGGTACTCGCGCGATTTTCAGAGCGCACCCACCAACTTCGGCTCGGCAGCCATCACGCTGCTTCCGACAAAGAATGTGCGGGCCAGCCTTGGCTATCGCATCAGTGATGTCAACGGCGATCGCCTCTACGACAACGCCCGCGATGTAGCCGGCTCGCTCATCTCCACCTATCAGACACCCTTCATCAATTTCGGATGGACATTCCACCCTGGCTGGACAGTGAAAGCCGGATACGACTACTACGGCTACGGAGAAGGCGGTCCCTCAGGTGCGGAGTATTGCAGCTACTCATCGATCACGACATCGACCGTTGTTCCGTGTTCAACGCTTCCATATCCGACAGGCCGTACTGAATCCACCGCCGGCCTCACCGCTCCACGAACCTTCCACTCCAACAACATAACTCTCGTCATGCACTACGAGTTCTAGGCACGCCGTTTCACAAACCCAACAAGGAGACATGCAATGACAAAGGCACTTCAAAATTCCGTGGTATCGAAGGCTGTCCTCGCCGCGGCGATGCTTGCTTTCAGTACCGTGGCCTTTGCCGAGTCCGGCCAGGACATCTACAAGGCCAGCTGCCAGAGCTGCCACGGCGCAACAGGAACGCCCAGCGCTGGGATGGCCAAGATGATGAACGTCAAGCCTGCAGCGGAGTACAAGACCTCCGCCGAAGAGCAATTAAACTCCGTCAAAAATGGCAAGGGAAAGATGAAGCCATTCGCGGGCAAGCTTACAGACGCGCAGATCAAAGATGCTGTTGCATATTTCCGCACGTTGAAGTAGTCGTTCCGTCCGGTCACAGGCACGCAAGGCCCGCTTCATGCGGGCTTTCCGTGCTGACCGCATAAGCACACAGGAGGCCACGTGGCGTTCTTTCAAAACTTTCGCAGGAATTGGGTTCGGCCTGCGCTCTTCTTCGGCAATAACCCAATCAGCCTGATTGGCGGCGCACTTACCACTGCTGCGGGCATGACGCTGGTTGCCTTCTGGGTCGTCGACACCATTGGCCATAGCGGCTCAACCAATCCCTACCTCGGCATTCTCGTCGATCTGCTTCTTCCCGGTCTCTTCGTGCTCGGCCTATTGCTGATTCCACTCGGCATGTGGCTGCACCGCCGCCGCGTGCAGGCCGCCGGCAATCTGCCCACCGAATACCCGCAGATCAACCTCTCCGATCCTTTCTTCCGTCGCGGCGTCGAGTTCGTCGTTGCCGCAACGCTCGTCAACTTCGTTCTCGTCGGAACCGCCAGTTATCGCGGCGTAGCCTACATGGATTCACCCGGCTTCTGCGGACAGGCATGCCATGTCATGTATCCCGAGCACACCGCATATCTGCTCGGACCGCACTCGCACGTGGCCTGCACGGAATGTCACATCGGCAGCGGTGTCAGTTCTGCTGTTCGCGCTAAGGTCAATGGAACCAAGCAGCTCATCGAAGTCATCTTCCATCGCTACCCCACACCCATCGAATCGCCCGCGCCCAGTCTGCGCCCCGCCAACGCCGTATGCGAAAGCTGTCATGCCCCCGGAAAATTCGTCGGAGACAAGTTCCTCGTCAAGACCAGCTACGCCGACGACGAACACAACACTAGAACGCAGTCCGTAGTGCTGCTACACCTGGGCGGTCGTGATGCTGCAGGAAATCTCTGCGGCATTCACGGCGCACACATGGGCCACATCGAATACATCACTACAGACAAATCGCGCAGCACAATTCCCTGGGTAGCACGCCGCAATCCAGACGGAACCGACACCGTCTACGCCACCAAAGACGCTGCCAACGGCATTCCGAAAGGCGAGCGCCGCACGATGGATTGTATCGACTGCCACAACCGCGCCGCGCACCAGTTCGCTACTGCAGAAGAAGCACTGAACCACGCCATGAACAACGGCGCAATCAGCCCGGATTTGCCGTGGGTACACAAAGAGGGCTTGGTGCTCATCAAGGCAAGCTACCTCAGCCAGGATGAAGCACGCACCAAAATCCCCGCGCAGCTAACGGAGTTCTATCGCACGCAACATCCCGAGGTTCTCGCGAGCCAAAGCGCACAGATCAAGGCCGCCGGTCAGGAACTGGCCACCATCTATAGCCAGAATGTTTTTCCGGATATGAAGATGACCTGGGGCACGCATCCCAACAACATTGGACACATGAACTATCCCGGGTGTTTCCGCTGCCACGATGGCGATCACGCCAACAAAGCCAAGCCAGGCGACAGCATCACCAACGATTGCGCCACCTGCCACAATCTGATCGCCGTCGATGAGGCCAAGCCAAAAATCCTCACTGACATCGGCGCTCAGTAAGCAGCCATCAAGCGGGCTCGGTCACGGCTTAACCGCACCGGGTCCACCTACTGCAAACAGCCGAGGAATGCGATCCTCAGCCTTAGGCAAAGCAGGGAACGGCGCATGAGGCTCTGTCTGATACCAGTACGCCACGGTATAAAAATTATCTGAACGCACATTCGCATGGCCATGCTCCATCGTCACGCGAATCGACTTCTCAAACGTAATGGGGCTTTCAATGTGCCAGCGATACAAGCAGTACCGCCCATTGATCCGTTCTGCGTCAATCATCATCGGCGCGCCGTTATGCGGATACGAAAACGCCTGGCTGCCAAAATCCCACGCGCCGTTGTAATAATCCTCAGTGCCGGTGCCATTGATCGTCGGCATTGCATCGCCATCAATAAAAATCATGTCGTCGCCTTCGCCGAACCATCCTTCCTGGTTCTGCACCACGCCATGTGTCACGCCCACAAAATGCCCGCGTCCGGTGGCTTCAAGAAACACATAGTTTCCTTCGCCATTCAGGTTCTTCTTATCGTTCACAAGCTGGCTTCCATTGTTGTCCCAGTCGTTGCTCCAGCCTTTGCACGGAGCCTCCTGCCGGTACTGCGCATGGAGGCGGCCTACATCTGCGGGTAGCGAGGCCAGCGTCACATAATCTATCGCAAAGTAGAGCGCATCGGTCCGCACTTTGCCTTCATTCGTCACCGTAATCTTCGCTGCATTCGCAAAAGGCATCTCAAAGTAGGCATTCAAAGCCTTCACCGGAGCCACAGTCAGCAACGCAGACTGATACGTGCAGTACTCACCGAGACAAAGCCCGTAGAAATCGCCGATTGGAGCTTCCACAGACGGCGTGCTTTCACCATCCCACCATGCGCGCAGCACCAGGTTCTTCAGATGATGCCGATCGCTTGACGCAATGGTGAACCAGATATGCGTGACCACGCCCGCGCCGGTAATATCGAGCAGCGTTGCGGTCTGTCCCGGCTCCACGCGCACCGCGTCTCCGTTCCCGCCGCTGCGATCCCAACTCGCCGAACGCCTCGTCTTATAATTCCGCAGCCTTGAAAGCGAAAGCACTTCCTCCGCCGCGTCACTCTCGCGCGGAGCCGCACCTTCCGCCATAGCCGGTGCTGCACTCATGCCAAGCACTGCGCCGGCTGCGGCCATGGTTCCCAGCAACTTGCGCCGCGTCGGCGCGTTGTTCCCATCGTTCCCAAATTCATGCATCGTCCCGTGTCCTCGCAAGCTTCATCTCACGTGCGCAAAAAAAACGCGCAGAAGAAGGCAGGAGCCATCATATCCCAGCAAGGATTGGGCGCAGTATCTCTCTATACAGGTTTTAATTTCAGAGAAACTTCAGCGAGTGCCTACCATCGGCAGCACCAACGTATGCAGCTTCGTGCTCGATTCCTCGCTAGCAGCCAACCGTCGCACTGTCAGCACCGTAATATCGTCTTCCTGGCCAAACTCCAGGGCCATTTCGGTGGCCTGCGCAGCATCGGTCTTCACGGCAAACATCTCCTTCAGCCGCTCAAAGCTGAACAGGCTTCCGCTCGCATCGCGCGCCTCAAGCAGCCCGTCTGTGTAAAGCGCCAAATGGTCACCTTCACGCAGATCCACCGCCACCTCCTGATACTGTGCCTCTGGAAGAATCCCCAGCGGCAGCGATCCTTCCATCTCAATCTCACTGCCGTTCAGAATTGGAGCCATATGTCCTGCGCTCGCCGCCGTGCATCGCCCGCTTGCGGATAACCGCATGATCAAACAGGTAGCAAAGCCTTCCGCCAGCCGTCCGTGCAGTTGCGCATTCAGTGCGGACAGAATCTCACCCGGCTTGTAGCTGGTCTTCGCCAAGGCGCGCGCTGCACCCACAATCAGCGATACGGTCATCGCCGCCTTTAATCCCTTGCCGCTCACATCGCCAATCATCACCAGCGTGGAGCCCGCGAAGTGTCCCTCCAGCGGAATCATCTGGAAGAAATCGCCGCCCACCTCCTGCGCTGGGCGATAGGCGCTCGTGACAGCGTAGCCGCGCAGCATCGGCAGCGTCTCCGGAATCAACACCTGCTGCAGCTCCCGCGCGCTCTGGAACTCGCGTTCAAGAGCACTTTGCCTGCGCGTTGTCTCCCTCACGGCGCTGAAGATTGCGTAGATAATTGCGATCAACAACAGAGTATGTGTCAGCGTTGGCACCGTAAAGCTATTGCCGTTGAGTGAGAACAACGGCTCAGAAAGTCTGTCGGCAAAGTTCCAATGTGTAAACCGGCTTCCCTGGTCGAAGGTGTTGCGTATGCTTGTCGCCAGCGAGTCCAGCGTCGCTGCAATCGCCAGGAACCACCGCGCTCCATCCAGCCGCCGCCGCAGAGCAATCGCGATCAGCACCAGCGGAAAAATCTCTACCAGCGTGGGTATCACGGTAAGAATGCCGTCCGCAGTCTGCACCCACGACGCAAGGAGTGGGTTGCTCCAGTCCAGCGCCGACAGAATTGCGTCCAGCCCCATGCTGATTGCATCCATCATCGCCACCACGAAGGTCAATCGAGCTATCCGGGGCGCACGGTCCAGCCGGAATAGATAAAGCAGGAGAAACCAAAGGCCCAGGTCCTGCGCGCATATGAAGATTTGCAGGAACCCCAATGCTGCCATTCCGGAAATAGGCAATCGAAGCCCCGACAGCATGGAGATGATCACTCGCGCGCCGCAGTAAACGCTCATGCTCAGCAAGGCGTACTGCTTCCGGTTGCGAAACCAGGCCAGCAATCCCAGCAGCGACACCAGTGCATAGAGTGAGTTCAATCCAAAGGTAAACTGCCTGCTGCGCAGCCATCTGTAATCCTCGAGCGTTTTGGCAGCCCCAATTGCCTGAGGGCTTCCCACCAGTGGCGGCGCGTTGAATCCGCCCACCTCCGCCGGATCGAAGGATGTCAGCGGAGCCTTCCATACCCGCACCGCAAGAACACCATCTCGTGCTTCCCCCAGCCCGAAGGTATGCTGCGGAGGAAAATAAGGGTACGAAGGATTGGGCGGCAATTTCCCCACCTTACCCACAAGCTGGCCGTTCCAGTAGACCTCGTAAGCATCCTGTATCACCGGAAGCAGCACTGCAAAGTGACCGTCCGTGCCTTCCGCCGGCGTCAGGCGAAGATGCTTCCGGTACCATGCAATGCCCGCATAGGAAGGATGCCCCTGCGCGCCCCAGAAATCTTCCGTGGTCAGTTGCTCCCATCCGTCCGCGCCCGTTGCGTCCGGAGCATCCGGTTGTGCCCATGCCATGTTGTCGCCAATATGGAACTGCCACTTGCCATTGATCGGCGTAGTGCCTTTGCCTAATGCATCAATGCTGAGTACAAGACTTGAAGAGCTATTCGACACAGGCCCGGCGTATGCGGGCAGTACAAAGCAAAGAAATCCCAACACAGGGAAAAGATGACGCAGGAACCGGAGCATGTCAGCAAGCATACCTCTACGCGCCCGTGCGCGAAAGCAAGAAATACCTAGAATCCGTACCACTTATAGGCAACGGCCTTCGGAGGCTGCCATCTAAAATTGAAGTGGAATGCCCCACCTCACCGCGCTGGTTTTCTCAACATCTACCGCATTTCTCAACTGGGGCCTTATCTGGCTCGCAGTGGCTGCGTTCCTTGGTGGAGCGCTCAATGCAGTCGCCGGCGGCGGATCTTTCCTGCTCTTTCCAGCTTTACTGGGGGCCGGCATCCCTCCCGTGCAGGCCAACGCCACCAACACCGTTGCGCTCTGGCCCGGCCAGCTCACCTCCATCGCTGCTTACCGGCAGGATGTCCGCAAGCATCTCCGCCTGGCCATCCTTATGGGCCTCGGCGGCTTCGTCGGCGGAACTGTCGGAGCCATCGTACTGCTCCGCACGCCGCAGCAGACCTTCCTGCATCTGGTTCCGTGGCTGCTTCTGATTGCCGCAACGCTCTTTGCGGCCAGCGCTCCAGTCACACGATGGCTCGATAAGAGAAAAGGCCGGTCCCACGCCGCCAAACCCGATCCTCCACGCGTACCACTCTTTATTCTCACGGCCATTGTCTGCTTCTACATTGGCTACTTCGGCGCGGGCGCGGGCTTTCTCATCATCACGCTGCTCTCTGTCTTCGGCATGGAAGACATGAACGAGATCAATGCGCTCAAAGTGGTCTCCACTACAGCAGCCAACGGAGTGGCCTTCGTCATCTTTGTTGTTACCGGCCAGGTGGAGTGGCGCTACTGCCTGCTCGCCATGGTCGCCGCCGCCATCGGAGGCTACTCCTCGGCCAGCCTTGCCCGCTTCGTGCCGCCAAAGCTGCTGCGCGCATCGGTCATCGTCATCGGCTTCGGCATGGCAGCGTGGTTCTTCTGGAAAAACCGCTGAAGCGTCCTCTGCCGCTGCGAACCATGAATCACTGAACACGAACTACTAAAATAGAGACATGAGCCACGAAGGAATCCGTTTCGTCAGTGTAGAGGATCAGGCGCGCATGGAAGCGGCGCAAAAGCCGCTTAACCGGGCCGCCATCACCCCGGCAAAGGTGCGCGTGCTCATCACTGAGGGCAAGGGCCTGGAAATCGACTGGCAGGATGGCCACAAGAGCGCATGGGATTTCAAATGGCTCCGCAACGCCTGCCCGTGCGCTACCTGCATTGATGAGCGTGCCAAGGAAAACCGCCTGCCGGGCCAACCGAAAGCCCAAAGCGCCCAGCTACTCCCCATGTACACACCGCCGGCCCGGCCCAACAGCGCGCAGGCTGTCGGTCGTTACGCTATCCAACTCAACTGGCAGGACGGTCACTCCGCCGGAATCTATTCCTGGGAATATCTGCGTCGCCACTGTCACTGCGGCGAGTGCGAACTTGCTGCGACGAAACTCACTGGCGTGCCCAACTAAAACGTCCCGGCTCCTGCATCGGGAGCCGGGACGCAATTTATATCCAACCTAATACTTCATAGCCTTCAAGTCCGCAATCATCCCCGGACCTGTTGGATTCCAGCCAAGCTTCTTGCGCGTGATGGCACTTGTAGCCGGCATATCGAGGCCTGCGAACATTGCCAGCCAGCCAAAATGAGCCGGCGCTTCTTCCGGAGCGATGCTCTTCACGGGAACCTTCAGCCCCGCGCCAAGCACTTCGGCAACCTCCCGCATCGTCACGCCTTCTTCTGCCACGGCATGGTATTTCTTTCCCGCTTCGCTCTTGTCCGATGCGAGCTTCTCAAGCGCCAGCCTGTAGAGGTGCGCTACATCTACCACATGCGCAGCAGGCCAGCGGTTGAGCCCTTCGCCGATATAAGGAGAAAGACCCTTCTCGCGGGCAATCTGAACCGCGTAGGTGATCAGTCCCTGCTTCTCCGGATCATGCACCTGTGGCAGCCGCATCGTAGCGGCGCGAATTCCGCGCTCCGCCAGCGCATCGGTTGCCGCCTCGGAAACTCGCGGCAGCCGCGGCGAGGGGATATCGTCTTCGGTGGAAGAACGCCCATCGGCCATCAGCGCCAGTCCGCCCGTTGTCAGCAGAGGCTTGTCTGTACCGGTCAGTACTTCGCCAATGGCATCAATGGCAGCCTTGTCGATGGCGCAGTTCTCTTCAAACTTCGAGAAGTCATGAACAAACGCCAGATGGACCACGGCATCGGCCTTTTCTGCGCCGCTCTGCAGGCTCTTCAGATCCGTCAAATCGCCGCGGTGAACCTCCGCGCCCGCTTCGGTAATGATCTTGGCGTTGGCATCATTACGCGCCAGACCAAGCACAGTATGACCCGCTCCAATCAGCTCAGGAACAAGGCGCGATCCGATAAATCCCGCCGCACCGGTTACAAAAACACGCATGATTGCATCTCCTGTGAAGCCGCTTCTGCAACCTCACTGTTAGCAAAATAGTCCTCAGAACGCATACGATCTATACTTCAAAATCCGTAATACTTTCGCAATCGTCCAGGGCTCGGGAGGAATCCTATATACATGAACCCGATGACCGATGCCATGGACCCGCTCTCCGACGTTCTTTCGCTGTTAAAGCCGAACACCTACGTGGCCGGAGGCTTTGACGTGGGCCCGGGCACCTCTATCCAGTTCGGCCGCCATGACGGCATCAAATGCTACGCCATCGAGTCCGGGCAGGGCTGGTGCGTTGTCGAAGGCGTACCGGAGCCAATCCTTCTTAACGCCGGCGATTGCTTTCTGCTGCCGCATGGCCGCCCCTTTGTGCTCACCACCGATCTCTCTACCCCGCCCATTGACTTCCGCACCTTTCTTGCCTGCAAGCCTGTGCTCCGGGAAGGCCGCCTGGCCCTCATCAACGGCGGAGGCCAGTGCTGCGTGGTCGGCGGCCACTTTGCTTTTAGCGGAAGCCATGCCCGCATTCTGCTGGATGTGCTGCCTACCGTTGCGCACATCCGTCATGAGTCAGACAAATCTGCCATGCGCTGGGCGCTTGAACGCATGAGGCAGGAGCTGAGCAATCCCAGGCCCGGTAGCTTCCTCGTCGTCCAGCATCTGGCTCACATGATGCTGGTGCAGGCGCTCCGCCTTCACATTGCAGAGGGGCCGCAAGGCGGAGTTGGCTGGCTCTCTGCCCTTGCTGACCCGCAGATCGGCGCTTCCATCCAGGCGATGCACTCGACGCCTGCGCGGCACTGGACGCTGCAGGATTTAGCTGAAGTTGCGGGCATGTCCCGCTCCAGCTTTGCCCAGCGCTTCAAGGAGACGGTGGGCCTGTCTCCGATGGAGTACCTGGCGAAGTGGCGCATGCTGGTTGCGGCGGACAGGCTGGCGAATACCCGGAACTCGATTGCGGAGATTGCGCTGACACTTGGGTACGAATCTGAGAGCGCGTTCTCGACTGCGTTCAAGCGGACGATGGGATGCTCGCCGAGGCAGTATGCGCGGGGATGCCCGCCTGTGGCTGCAACACACAAAGCGGCGGAACCCATTGCCGAACTGGAGCCTCTTGCCAGTTGACGTGAAGAGCTTGATTCTGCCAGGCTGCGAGTAACGAACAGCCAGGGTTTATCACTATAGAAAGATGCAACGCGCTGTCATGATTGCCGCCAGAGTATTTTTTGTCATGCTTGGAGCCTTCTTGCTCTCCAAATGCGTGGTGGCTCAGCCGCCTACCTCTGTGCTGAGTCCGCTGCGTGTTCCGCTGCTTGAAGATATGCCTTTCACGCAAGCGGATGGCATAAAGGTACTCATCCATGCACCCCTTACCTTGAAGGCTGGTGAGATTCGGCGAATTCTGGGTGGCGTCGAAGTTACAAACAGCACTGCCGGTACGATTGCATACGTTGAGGCACGGGTGGGGTGCCAGTTGGCAGGCAACTACGTGGGCAACATGGGTGGCGCTGCTGAGAATCATGAAGGGTATAACGCTCCTATCGCTGCGAATTATCCGTCGCCGGGCATACTGGCGCTGCATCCTTCGGTGCTCTTCACGGCTCCCAGTGATGGGACATACGATTGCCAGCTTTTCGTGACCAATGGAGATACGCCGACGCTTACCGCGCTGGCCTCAGATGGATACAGCAACGTGACATGGCTGCTGGTGGATCAAACGGCGGATGCGGGCTTCTGGCTGCAAAATCTGCCCTGCGACGCAACCGGATATTCGCCCTGCGTGTACCTTGGCCAGGATGCGCCCAACCAGTTAAAGCAGACGCTGGTCTTTGCCAATGACGGTACGGTGGTTCCGGCGTGGCAGGCTCCGCCGGATGCTGCGTTTGTGAATGCGGTGGCTGGGGTTACGGTGACGACCTGCTATTACGGAACTGGAGCCTGCACCAAAAATAACTGGGGACCGAACGCAGGACTGGCACCCGTTGTGGCGGGAAAAGGACCGACGACGATCACTTCCTACCTGCAGCTGTTTCAGCTCAACCAGGATTCGTCTGTTTGCAAGACGTACCAGAGCTCGCCGATTACATCGACTGTGACTACGGCGGCACATCACTACGCGCTCAACCATCAATTGCAGGACATTCCTGTTTATCCCGGCTGCACTTCCCATGCGTTCCGGCTGCAGGTGGTGGTGAATTATGTATCCGGTGATCCGATCAAGATCGACGCAACCAATTCGAATGGAGGCGGAACGCTGGCTCATGCCTTTGTGGTGGAGGAGATGAAAGGCGTGGCTCCTGCTATACCGAACGTGATTGGACTAAACCAGACGAGTGCCGCGCAGGCCATTACTGCGGCGGGCTATCTTGTTGCATCGAACGGCCTCACAGAAACCAATACGCAGGCGGCGGGTACAGTGCTGGCTCAAAACCCTACGGCCGGCATCATCCAGTTACCTAATACTGCGGTGCAGCTCACGGTATCCACTGGGGGCGCTGTGGTGCCGAACCTGCTCTCGCGTCCGCAAAGCAGCGCTACTGCGGCCATCTCGGCTCTTGGACTTATTCCCAAGGTGACGTTTAGTAAATACTGCGTGAACCCCGGCGATGTGATGATTCAATCGCCGCTGGGCGGCACTCTGGTGGCACCGGGCACTACTGTCGCTATTACCGTGGATAGCGGCACGCAAAAGACGTGTGGGGTGATTAAGTAGCGCCAAAGGTCCGCGCGGGCTTTTCTCCGGTAACTGTCTTGCCAAAATCGTGATGCCCGTTCTGTGACGAGAGGGGGACTTGTCAGGATTGATCCTGTCAAGATGGTTCGCCGGATAGAAGGCGGATCATCATCAAGCTGCCTGAGCGCGTAATAAACATGCGGGATTATGACGACCCGAGATGTTCACGCGAGGCCTTCTGACGTTCACCTTCGCTTGTGGAGTTTGATGAAGCGGTCTTCTACGGGACAAAGTTCGTGAAAACCGGCATGTAAGTTTTTAGACATTTTCGCGACGGCACTCACGATTCTATGCGCTGTGTCTTGCGTCTCTCGCAGAGATTGCTTGATCCGCACCGAACTATCCCCACTCTGATCGATGTACTGCTGATCGACCTCGCCTCCATTGTGTTCATACACGTGTCTCCTATGAAACATCAGTATCGAGAAGGCTTGATCGTCTCTTTCGAGATTGGAGAAGATGTCTATATCAAATGTGCTTGCGAGTTCAGCTTGTACTTGCGCGAGATTGTGAAACCGTGAGTTTGAAAGCCGGTTTCTGCGAGCCTTAGTTACAGGCACGATCCGAAGCAGCTCTCTCACGTAGACTCCCGCAAGAGAATCGAAGGCTGCAACAGCGTCACGGACGCAGGACTCATATTCCCCAGATGTATTGATGCGCTCTCGAATGGCTGCTAGTGTCTTTTTATCAAGCTCCTGAATGTCATTCCGCGTCCCACAGAGGGAGCAGTATCCGAACCTCCCGAGAATATCAGCGACGTTTCCGCATTCTTCGCACGTGAACTTGTTTTGTTGCCGCTCCTCTGAGTAGTAGAAGGGCGGCTTCTCAAGACTGCTGACAGCATCCGCAACTGCGTCGAGGTCGATGACGTGTTCGCCATCGGGTGCATCCAACGCTTGCGCCATAAGGGCTGAATATTGCTGAATGTAAGCCCCCTGCGCGTCGGTCAGGAAAACATGATTGTCTCCATGCAGGTCACAGTAAGGACAGAAGCGTGACGGCGCTCTACTACGCCAGTACCCGCTGCAGCGGGGACATTGTTGACCAAACATCATCTCGCTATCGCTTGCGACAAAGACCATGAAGCAGCCTGGAATCGGTCCACGGTCGATTGGGGAACCCAGTCCTCCAAGGACCGCAGTGCCTACTGGGATTCCGGGCTGTATAACGTGCACTGCGTAGATGGCCGCGCCCGTCGGACGATTGTGTGACCAACCGTTGCTGTAGGCACGCTGGCCATCCTCGCGAGTCACAACCTGAATTGTCACTCGTCCGCCCGAGTGAGCTATTTCCCGGAACTCTCGATCTTCCATATGTCAATAGTCTCGCAGCCCTTGGCAAAAGCCTAGCGCAGAGTCATGGTCTCAGAAACGGAATCGGATCAGTTCTCATAAACGCCGTTATCGTATGTAAGCTTTCGGCTTACTCCTTACCTTGCTTGATCTAGAAACCTTGTCTCTATTCTCTTATTCCTGCCTCGAATGCCATCGCCACCGCCTCTTCAGCACTGCTCGCCACGATCATGAGTGCGCGGTATTGTGGCTTGAGGAAGCCTTCTTGTACGGCGGTGTCCAGGAAGGTTAGCAGGCCGTTCCAGTAGTTGAGGGTGTTGATCAGGATGCAGGGCTTGGCATGAATCTTGAGCTGCGCCCAGGTGATTACTTCTAATAGTTCGTCGAGGGTGCCGTAGCCGCCGGGGAGGATGAGGAAGGCGTCGGCCAGCTCTGCCATGCGGGCTTTGCGCTGGTGCATGGAGGAGACTGGTTCGAGGCGTGTGAGGCCGAGGTGGGCGATTTCGCGGCCGGAGAGGACTTCCGGCAGGACGCCTATGACTTCGGCTCCGCCGGCGAGTGCGGCGTCCGCTACTGCGCCCATGAGGCCGCTGTTTGCGCCTCCGTAGACGAGGCCCAGGCCGGCTGCGGCTATCGCCTTGCCGAGGGCCTGGGCTTCGGCTAGGTAGGCGGGGTTGTGGCCTGTGGCGGAGGCGCAGTAGACGGCTACCCGGCGGGTTGAGGTGTGTGACATTCCCTGACAGGATAGCGTCTTCTGCGCCGTTTGGCCCCTTGGCGGGTTTGTTTTCGCGGAGGGGGCTTGAATTGCTCGTATATTTCTGATAATAATTGGCTTAGTTGTGTTTTATGGTGTTTACTGATTGGTTATAGGATTGGGTACCTTTGTGCAAAATCCGATAAAAGAGATGTTTTTTTACGCGGCGGACTCGACTGGTTTTGCCGGGACGAGGGCGGGCTGGCGGCGGTTGCGATTGTCTTCGAGACGGGCGCGGGAGATGTCGAGCCTGGCGTCAGAGTCGCGTAGGTTTCCCTGGGTGCGGATGGAATCGAGGACGATGCGTGCGGAGGCGAGCAGCGGCGGCGCCTCGGAGGGACGGATGATGCGGAGGGCGACGGCGTGGTTGATGCAGGCGGCGTAGTCGCGGATGTCTTCGAGGGTGCCGAGGTCGGGCATGGAGGCGAGATAGGATTCGGCGCCGATGCCTGCGGAGGCCCACTCGCCGAGTTTGAGGCCTTTGCACTCGACGAGGGCGCGGTTGCGGGCCTGGCAGCAGCGATGGACGGCTTTGTTGCGCGGTTCGGGATGGATGCAGGGACGGTTGTGCTGTTGTGAGGACATTGTGAGGCTCCTTTTCGATGGGTGCAAAGAGAAAGGCCCGATTCCGGAGGGGAATCGGGCCTTGTTTTTTTCTGCTTGATACTAGTGTTTCACAAACGCCCATAATGATATGCAAATTTTTCGAATTTATTTTTCTCTTTGGAATCAAGGGGTTGGGGTGGTTTTGGGAGGGGTGGGGGGTTGACAGGTTTTCCACAGGGACTAGGGGCTAGGGACCTAGGGAACGATAAAAACGGAAGACCAACCCAAATTTGTGGGGTGTGGGCGAAAGGCAACGGCAAGAACAACCGCGGATCCCTCCACTCGTTTGGCCGCTTGGCGGCCAAACTTCGGTCGGGATCACGGGGGTTGGTACGTGCGAATGGTATTCCATGTCGCACAAGCTAGATGTGGAGTGCGACAAGCTTCTCTGAAAACCATCCCTCAGCGGCTAAAGCCGCATTCATTTTTTGGTGCTTATGGCACGGCTGAAGCCGTGCCCTTTCAAGGCGTGCAAAGGCAGAAGCAAAGACAAAAGCAAGGACAAAAGCAAAGGCAAAAGCAAAGACAAAAGCAAAGGCAAAAGCAAAGACAAATACAAAGACAAAAGCAAAGACAAATACGAAGACAAAAGCGGGTCCTTCCCTCCGGCTGAAAGGCGCCTGCGGTCAGGATGACGGGCTGTGGTGGAGTGGGCGGTCTGGTGATGGTTGGGCTGGGGAAAGGCAAACACGGCTCTTATCGGGGCTTTGGTTATCCCACCCATGCGCGGTGGTGCTGCGCATGGATGGGGCACAGGCCGTGCCTTTCAAAGCATGCAAAGACCGGCGGGATGTGGGGCGGGCGGCGATAGACTGGTGGAGGACTCTTCCTTTCGGACCGATTGCTTTGCCCTCCCTTGTTGCTAAATTGAATCCTGAACAGCGTGAGGCTGTGGAAACTACTGAAGGTCCGCTGCTGATTCTGGCTGGCGCGGGCTCGGGTAAGACGCGTGTGATTACCAGCCGGATTGCTTGGCTGATTGAAGAGAAGGGCGTTGCGCCGGACTCGATATTGGCGGTTACGTTTACGAACAAGGCTGCTGCCGAGATGGGCGAGCGCGTGGAGCGGCTGCTGGGGCATACGTCGCTGACCAAGCCGCAGATTTCTACCTTTCACTCGATGTGCGTGCGGATTTTGCGGCGGGATATTGAGGCGCTGCAGGTGAATGGGCAGGGATTGACGCGCAGCTTTGCGATCTACGACGAGAACGATCAGCAGGGAATTGTGAAGCAGGTGATGCGGCGGATGGGGCTGGATACGAAGCAGCTGACTCCGCGGACGGTGCTGGGCAAGATTTCGTGGGCGAAGAACCACATGGTGGATCCGCAGGAGTTTTTTCTTGAGTCGAAGGATGCTAACTCGGAGCGGATTGCGCATATTTATCGCCAGTACAAGGACGAGCTGAAGAAGAATAATGCGCTGGACTTTGACGATCTGCTGCTGGAGGCGGCGCGGCTGCTGAAGGTTTCAGAGGCTACGCGGGAGCGGTACCAGAGGAAATATCGCTACCTGCTGGTGGATGAGTACCAGGACACGAACCGGCCGCAGTATGAGCTGATGAAGCTGTTGGCGGGCGAGCGGAAGAATGTGTGCGCGGTGGGTGATGAGGACCAGAGCATCTACTCGTGGCGCGGGGCGGATATACGGAACATTCTGGAGTTCGAGAAGGATTTTCCGAACGCGAAGATTGTGCGGCTGGAGCAGAATTACCGCTCGACGCAGACGATTCTGGAGGCTGCGGGTGCGGTGGTGTCGAACAACCTGCGGCGCAAGGGCAAGAAGCTTTGGACGGACCGGCAGGGTGGATCGCTGATTGGATACTACGAGGCTCCTGATGGGGAGAATGAGGCGCTGTTCATAGCGGATCGCATTCAGAAGTTTTTGCGCGAGACGGGCGCCGAGGGCGAGCAGGGCAAGTGCGCGGTTTTGTATCGCACGAATTCGCAATCGCGGCTGGTGGAAGAGGCGCTGCGGCGGTATGGGGTTCGCTACACGATGGTGGGCGGATTCAGCTTTTATGAGCGCGCTGAGATTAAAGACATGATGGGGTATCTGCGGCTGGTGGCGAATCCTCATGACTCGATGGCGCTGCAGCGGGTGGTGAATGTGCCGGCGCGGGGGATTGGCGCGACTACGCTGGGAACGCTGGAGAGGCTGGCGCTGGAGACGGGGAGTTCGACGTGGGATGCTGTGGGGTCGGCGATACGGGAGAAGCTGATTCCTACGCGGGCGTTGATGGCGCTGGAGAGCTTTCGGCAACTGATTGTGGATGCGCAGGCGATGATGGATCCTGACTTTGCGGGGAAGCTGGCTGCGGATGTGAACGCGGCTGAGGCCGGCGAGGGGGATACGGATTTTTCGTTTGGGGCTGCAGACGATGCGGCGGCAGATGATGCGGGAACGGAATTTGGATTTGGCGAGAATGAGGATGCTGAGCCGGAATCGGCGCAGATGACGCTGCTGGATTTTGCGAGCTTTTCTCCGTTTGAGGCGGATGTGAAGAAGCAGGCTCCTAAGAAGGCGGCGCAGAAGCCGGCGGCGGAGGAGAAGAAGGAAGAGGCGCCGGTGGAGGGCTTTCGAGCCCCGGGGGATGCGGCTACGCTGCCGGAGCTGATTCGATTCGTGATTGACCGCTCGGGGTATATCAAGGCGCTGGAGACGGAAGGGACGCCGGAGGCTATCAGCCGGATTGAAAACCTGAAGGAACTCGCGAATGCCGCGCATGATGCGGAGGCGCGCGGGGAGACGCTGGCGGAGTTTCTGGATCATGCGGCGCTGGCTTCGCAGGCGGACCAGTTCGATCCTGAGGCGCGGGTGACGCTGATGACGCTTCATGCGGCGAAGGGGCTGGAGTTTCCGCTGGTGTTTCTTTCGGGCATGGAGGAAGGGCTGTTTCCCAGCTCGCGGACGATGAATAATCCGGAGGAGCTGGAAGAGGAACGGCGGCTGTGCTATGTGGGCATGACGCGGGCGATGGATACGCTGGTGATGACGCGGGCGATTTATCGGCGGCGGTATGGGAACGATGCGCCGGAGCAGAGTATTCCTTCGCGGTTTCTGGAAGAGATTCCGCCGATGCTGATGGAGAATCTGAATCCGCGGGGGATGGTATCGGGTGGGTATCGGTCTGGATTTGGTGGTGGGCGCGGCAGGAATGATTCCGAGTTTGGCGAGGGGCACTTTGATTATGAGAATGAGAGCCAGGAGAGGCCGCGGCTGTCTTATAGCTATGGGGCGGGTATGACGAACGGATCGGGTTCCAAGGGCAAGGGCGGCGGGGCGCCGGATGCCGGGTCGCTGGATAATATTGCGAAGTTTTTTGGCGGCAAGGGCGGGGCGGGGAAGGCGGGGTCGTTTGCGCGGCCTGCTATGGATTTACCGGAGCCGACGGGCGCGGCTGGATTGAAGAAGGGCCAGCGGGTGCGGCATGGGAAGTATGGCGAGGGGACCGTGCTGATGCGTGAGGGCGAGGGTGAGGATGCGAAGCTCACCGTGATGTTTACGCGGCATGGGATGAAGAAGCTGATGGAGAAGTTTGCGAATCTGGAGAGGATTTAGCGGCTTGTTTTTTTGGAGCGGAGATCGATCTGTTTTTGAGATTCCAAGAGAGCTACGACGACAATATCCTGAAAAATGGCAGCCTCGAACAGTGATTTTGTTCCTGCGTTGTGCCGCAGTTCGGGGAGTTTCCGCTTGACGGCGCGATAGCTTGCGAGCATCTCCGGAACTGTGGTGACATCTCCCGGCTGGCGAAAGATATTCCGGAGGCCGTTCATGAGGCCAGCGGGTGTGCCTCTGTGAATGTGCGGATCGATTTTGTTTACATCGCTTGTGGAACGCTGCGCCCGGTACGACCTGGACTCAAAGACATAAATCCTGTGCTTTTTCGGCGTGACCTTGGAGCGATAGATGGCGAGTCCGAGTTCGAGCGGCATGTTGAAGCGAGGTATGCCCTGCGATAGCTCGATGCGGGAGAGATCGTGGATGGAATAGTCGGATTGCTCGATGAGGCGGATGATGGTTTCGAGCCTGTCCTGATTGGGAACGGCAAGGGTGACATTGATACCGAGTCCGAGCTGGGTTAGACCCACTATGTAAGCGAGATAGAGGTCTTCAAATTCGAGATCATACGGGATATTGAGAAAGACGGACTCGATCCGTTTTGACAGGGGCACGTTCGGCCTATTTTTTTGCGGCTTTCCGAGCGGTCTTTTTTCTGGCTGCTGAGCTGCCCGACCTGCCGGCGCGTACTGCGGTGCTTTCTCGAACTGGAGTATTCATAATCCGGCGTAATGAGGCTACGCGCTCGGAACTTACTCCGAGGAGCCTGGCCATCTCTTCAGGAGTTGGTACCGGATTGGTGATTACCTGTACGCTCATGCAATTCAGTATAGGTTTTTTTGATGTTTCGGGAAACAGTCTTTTGGTTCGTGGCCTGCTGAGAGGTTATTCCACGGTGACGGATTTGGCGAGGTTTCTTGGTTGGTCTACGTCTGCGCCTCGGCGGACTGCTATGTAGTAGGCGAGTAGCTGCAAGGGGACTACTTCGAGGATGGGGGAGAGCAGTTCCGGGGCTGAGGGGATGCAGATGGTTTGCTCTACCAGCGAGCTGATTGTCGTGTCGCCTTCGGTGGCTATTGCGATTACGCGGCCTGAGCGGGCTGTGACTTCCTGAATGTTGGAGAGGGTTTTTTCGTAGCGCAGCTTTGAGGCTGGGTCGGAGTTGTCGCGGGTGGCGAGGACTACTACGGGGAGAGTCTCGTCGATGAGGGCGTTGGGACCGTGCTTCATTTCGCCGGCGGGGTAGCCTTCGGCGTGGATGTAGGAGATTTCTTTCAGCTTGAGCGCGCCTTCGAGAGCGATGGGGAAGTGGATGCCGCGACCAAGGTAGAGGAAGTCGCGGGCGTTGGAGAAGTTGAGGGCCAGCTTTTCGCAGGGCTCGGAGACGGAGCGTAGAATTTCTTCGATCTTTGCGGGGACCTTGGTCAGCTCTTCCATGAGTGCTACGGATTGGGCCTGGTCGAGATGGCCGCGGAGCTGGCCGAGCTTGAGTGCGAGGATGAAGAGGGCGGTGAGCTGCGAGCTGAATGCTTTTGTGGAGGCTACGCCGATCTCTGGGCCGGCGTGGGTGTAGATGGCTCCGTGGGCTTCGCGGGCTACCATTGCGCCTACGACGTTGCAGATGGCGATGGTTTTGGAGCCGAGGGCTCTCATTTCGCGCTGTGCGGCGAGGGTGTCGGCGGTTTCTCCGGATTGAGTGATGAGCAGGCCTAATGCGCCGGGGTCGGGGATGGGATTGCGGTAGCGGTATTCACTGGCGTAGTCGACATCGACGGGCAGGCGGGCGAGGCGCTCGATCATGTATTTGCCGGCGAGGGCGGCGTGCCAGCTTGTGCCGCAGGCGGCTATCTGGATGCTTGTGGCGCGGGCCAGTTCTTCATCGTTGAGGTCCATTTCGCCGAGGAAGACTTTGCCGGAGTCGAGGGAGATGCGGCCCAGCGTGGTGTCGCGGATGGCGCGCGGCTGCTCCCAGATTTCCTTGAGCATGAAGTGCTTGAAGCCGCCTTTTTCTGCCTGTATGGGGTCCCATTGGATGCGCGTCAGCTCGCGCTTCACAGGGTTGCCGTCGAAGTCAGTGAAGGTGACGCCCTGGGGCGTGAGGATGGCCATGTCGCCATCGGCGAGGAAGGTCATGTTGCGCGTGTAGTGCAGGATGCCGGGAACGTCCGAGGCGATGAAGGCTTCGCCTTCGCCTACTCCGATGACGACTGGCGGGCCGGAGCGGGCGGCGATGATTTTGTCCGGCTCAGTGGAAGAGAGAATGCCCAGCGCGAATGCGCCGGTGAGCATTTTTACGGCGCGGCGCACGGCGTCTTCGAGCTTGAGAGGAGCGCCGGCGTCTTCTGCATCTTTCTGAATCTGCTCGATGAGGTGGGCGATGATTTCGGTGTCGGTTTCCGTGACGAACTTGTGGCCTAGCGCGGTGAGCTCGCGCTTCAGCTCGAGATAGTTTTCGACGATGCCGTTGTGGACTACTACGATGCGGCCAGTGCAGTCGCGATGCGGGTGGGCGTTTTCTTCCGTGGGGCGGCCGTGCGTGGCCCAGCGCGTGTGACCGATTCCGTAGGTGCCATCGAGGGGATGATCTTTGAGAACGGCTTCAAGATTCTGCAGCTTGCCGGGGGCGCGGCAGACTTCGAGCAGCGCGGTGTGAGGGCTGCCGACGGCGATTCCTGCTGAGTCATAGCCGCGGTATTCCAGGCGGCGCAGGCCTTCGACGATGACGGGGACAACCTTGCGAGAGCCTACATAACCGACGATTCCGCACATGGCTTGATTCTATGCGACGAGAAGGAGATGACTGTTTCAAGCGCGTGAAGCGGATTTTTTGTGCTTGTGCCCGGATGTTTTTATCTGATACGCTGCGGGCTCATTCGACACTAGCTGGTATCTCCGATCCGATGTGAAATGCAAGCCGGCAGCGGGCAAGTCTGCTTTGCCGTAAGGAGGTTTCCATGGGTGGATCCATCGTTGAAGAAAACTGGGGCGACGCCATCACGAAATTCGAGAGCACACAACTGCCTCTCGTGTTTCACTTCCGTCCTACAACCATTGTGAAGGTCAGGAAAGAGAAGCTGAAGGAGTTTGCTGCCTTCGTGCACAAAAACCTCGGCGTGAAGTTTGATGACGACGATGGTCCTTATGGACCCCAGGCCACGGTTTCAGGATCCGGAGACGGCTGGGACGACTGCGACTGACAAGAGGCTCCATGCGAAGCGATACGCGTAAGATCGCTATCGTCTCGCACGACAGCGATCTTCATGCGTTGTTGGTGTGCGACCTGTTGCGTCGCTCAGGGGACGTGTGCCGCGTGATTGCCAGTGATGCGCTGGCGGGAACGGACGGCGTCAGCTGGTACCTCAACGCTGAAGATGGCGCTTCGTCGGTGCGGGATATTGACGGCGGCGAAGTGACGATCGGCGAGCTTGACCTGGTGTGGTGGCGCAGGATGCCGCGCGGCTTTTCTCCGGATAACTGGGGCCAGGTGCCCGGCGCGGTGGAGATTTTTGCCGCGCGGAATGTTCGCAATGCGATGCTGGGCGCGTTTCTGAATGATTTTGCCGGAGTGTGGCTGGATCACCCGGAAGCGATGCAGCGGGCGGATAACAAGCTGACGCAGTTGCGGGCGGCATCGGCGGCGGGACTGCGCGTTCCACGAACGCTGGTGAGCCAGAATCCGGAAGACATTCGAGCATTTGCCGCGAAGCTGGGCGGAGAGATGATTGTGAAGACGGTCTCGAGTGTGCTGGGGATTCCGTCTCTTACGGGCAAGGTGACGAGCGAGCATCTTGAGGAGGATGGGCCGCTGCGGGCGTGCCCGGCGATTTACCAGGAATTGATTCCGGGACGAAGGCATCTTCGCGTGCATTGCTTTGGCGAAGATGTTCATGCGGCGCTGCTGGAGTCGGATCTGCTGGATTGGCGGCATCCGATGGATGCGGAGGTGACTCCGTATGAGCTGCCGGGTGAGCTTCGCGAGACACTGCTGCGCCTGCTGACTCGGCTTGGTCTGCAGATGGGGATATTTGATTTGAAGCTGACCGAGGATGATGAGCCGGTATGGCTGGAGCTGAATCCCCAGGGGCAATTTTTATTTATTGAGGCGCTTGGCGGGGGAAGCCTGGTGGAGCCCTTTGTTCGATTTGTGCGGCGCACGGCGGAGCGGCAGCCAATGATGGGGCAGGCGGTTTAGGGGCGCGTTATTCCTCTATGCGGTATGTAAACTGCTCGATGACGGGGTTTGTGAGCACGTCCCGGGAGATCTTCTCGACCTGCTCGCGGGCCTGATCGGCGGTGAGCGCGGAATCGAGATCGAGCACGAAATACTTACCCTGGCGGACGGCTGATACCTGGTCATAACCGATCTTGCGGAGGGCGTTATGGATGGTCTGGCCCTGGGGATCGAGGACCGAGGTCTTTAACGTAACGTAGACATGCGCCTTCATTATCCTTGATTATAGTAGTCAGGCCGCACTTATCGGCGATACCTAAACGCAGCCTGTCATTTTCCCGGAAATTTTCTTATTGGTCCCGGAGTTGCATCTAAGGGACATAGACTGCCATTTTCAACATTTTCGAATATGTCTGCTTTTGCGGACTGGTCTCAGAGAAAGAAGAGGAGAAACAAGATTATGGTTAATTACCTCGAGTTGCCTATTGGTGACCGTTCCCCTGAGGTATTTCGCTCGGTGATTGAGATTCCGAAGGAAGGGACGCAGAAGTTTGAATACGACAAGCAGCTGCACGTGTTCAAGCTGGACCGCAATCTGCATTCTCCCGTCCACTATCCCGGAGATTATGGGTTTATTCCTTCGACGCTGAGCGAAGACGGCGATCCGCTGGATGTGCTGGTGCTGGTGCCGAGCCCGAGCTTCCCCGGTTGCGTGCAGGAGGTTCGTCCGATTGGCCTGCTGGAGATGCTGGACCAGGGCATTCCTGACGAGAAGGTGCTGGCGGTGGGAAAGAATAACCCGCGCTACTCGAATGTGTGGAATTACACGGATATCTATCCGCACATGCTGAAGGAGATTACGCACTTCTTCTCGATCTACAAGGATCTTGAAGGCAAGCGTGTTGAGATCAAGGCGTGGCATGATGCTGCGTTTGCTCGCGACAAGGTGCTTGAGGCTGTGCGCCGGTTTGAGGACAGCAAAGAAGTTGCCGCTGCAGCCGCGACCAAGCTGGCCAAAACCACCCGGTAAGATTTCGGCTTAGAGACTGTGCGCCGTTCTGCGGAGGATGTATTCCGCAGGACGGCGTTGTGTTTTGTAGCGGCGTTACTCGACTGCGGTGGCGGGGATGACTGTGCGGCCGGCTCGCGGCGTGGCGAAACGATAGAGCAGGGGGCCGAGGAGCGCGATCATGAGGGAGAAGAGCAGCGCGGAGATGGATGTGCCGCCGAGCTTTACTTCGTCAGAGCGCGAGGCGTAGAGCGCATAGACCATGAGGGCTGCCGGGCCGAGGCCGAGCAGGCAGGCGCAGGCGAGGTTGCCGGCCTTGAAGGGGCGCGCGAGGTTGGGCTCGCGGATGCGGAGCACGATGAGGGCGACAAACTCCAGCATGAGGCTTGAGCCGTAGAGCACGATGTCGATGGTGATGAGCTTTTCAAAGGGCAGCTTGAGCGCGAGGGCCCAGGCTATGCCGCAGAGGATGACGCTGATCCAGGGGACGCCGCGACTGTTGCGGCTGGCTACGAAGCGGGGCAACATGCGATCTTCCGCCATTGCCATGGGCAGGCGGGAGTAGCTCATGACGAGCGCATTGAACATGCCGACGCCGGTGATGACTCCGCCGGCGGCTACGGCCCAGCCGAGCCATGAGCCGCCGATTTGTGTGGCTGCCGTGATCCAATCCCCGGTTTCGAAGTTGTTGACTGCAAGGCCGGCGAAGGCCATGGCGGCGAGCGGCAGAACGTATGTTGCCGCGACCAGGGCGGTGGAGCTGATCATGGCTCGCGGATAGACGCGCTGCGGGTTGTGGACTTCCTGCGCGATGGTGGAGGCGTTGTCCCAGCCCATGTAATTCCACATGGCTACGAGAACGGCTGTTGAGAGCGCGGCGCCGGAGGCGGGGCCGCTCCACTGGACTGCCGGATGCAGGGTGAAGCCGTGCCAGAACCCGAAGGCGACGAAGAGCACAAAGGGTGAGAGCAGGATGACGGACATCCAGACGGAGCCATCGCCGACGGCAGGCGCGCCGCGGAGGTTCCAGATGCAGCAGAGCGCAACGATGGCGAGCGACCATGCCCAGCCGCGCATATCTCGCGTCAAAGCGGGATTGAATATGCCGAGGTATTTGACGGCGAAGGCGGGATAGATGGCCATATCGAAGACGCTGGCGGAGAGCGAGAGCCAGCCTTCCTGATAGCCCCAGAAGGGGCCGAGCGCGCGCCGCACCCAGATGTAAAAGCCGCCGTCTGCGGGGATGGCGCTGGCGAGCTCGCCGATCATGAGCGCTGTGGGCAGGCTCCAGACGATGGGCAGCAGCAACAGAATGAGGATGGCGCGTGAAAAGCCGGCGCCGCCGAGGATGTCTTCGATGGCGTACGGGCCACCGGAGACCATGAAGAACGTGGCCGCCACGAGCGGGAGCAGATGCATTTTCCGGCGAGCCGGAGCGGTCATGGGCATGAATGTGAATCTAACAAGAATTTCCGGTCACACAAAGCGGGAAAACTGGTTTTGCGAAGAGATTTTTGGGGGGGGATTTCCGGAGGACTAAAATGTGTCTCGATAACCGCGGCCGCGGCAGAGCTGGCAGAAGTGATCTCCGCGCCCCTGGCAGTCGAGACAGTGAATCTGGCCGACGCCATTGCAATAGATGCAGAGGATTCCGAAGCCCTCACCCATGCCGTTGCAGCGGATGCACTTGATCTGGCCGCTTGAGGAGCAGCGAAGGCAGGGAGCGCGTCCGGTGGATTCGCATCGATGGCACTCCTGCCTGGAGAACATTGCTTGTCCTTGGGATTATTTTTGGAGTCGGGATTCACTTTAGCACCCGCGCGGGGAGCTTGCGAAGAAATTCATTTCTGCGGGGAGTGTGTTGCTGGCGGGCGAAAAATGGAGCGAATGGGGCTGCGTGGGGCGAGTCTGCGCGGCATCAGGTATAATTCGCTAATAGCCGGAGAGATGGCCGAGAGGCTGAAGGCGGCGGTTTGCTAAACCGTTATAGGGTTGTAAAGCTCTATCGAGGGTTCGAATCCCTCTCTCTCCGCCATACTTTACTGTAATACACTTTAAAATCAATCACTTAATAACTTGAATAAACTTGATAAACAAGGTTATTTTATATGACCACGCATTACTATGCCCCTGGGAGCGCCCCTTACGGTTTGATTAGAGAATTTAATTTGGTATCACTAGCGACCATTTCTTTGATTGGCTTTGGGTCAATAGACTCACTGGCGTTTATATCGGCCTTTGCCTCCGCTATCTGGTTCAGTTGCGCTTCAATCTTCGCGCGGCTGTAAAACAATTTGGCCTTGCTTTCGGGTGCCATCCTGAGTGCCCTATTCAACACAAGAGTCAAGAATTGCTTGTATTTCGCTTTCTCCTGATCGCGTTGAGTAGAAGCACGAGATACTGCAACATCACCAGCGGTGTAATAAAACGGGTCAACCGACTGTGCATAGAAGGTAACTAGCGAGTCTATTCCAGCGTCAGATGCAGCTTCAGTCAGAATAACCTTCGGAACATTTCTGCTAGATGGAATCGCTTCTGGAGAAGGTTCATGATTGGATGCCTGATTCGATGAAACCTTTTGGCGCAAAAGACTTCCTGAAGTTACGAGTGCTAATCCAAGACATGCGCCAGTTAACAACGGCACCAGCAGTTCGCGGTAAAACGGAGGTGCTGACGTTTCATTAATCTGTTTAGTCCGAATCAGTTTTGGTGAACGGATAACTACTTGCATCACCTGAGGTACATAGTATCCTCGCGCCACGAGTGTGAATGAAAGATCGTCACCGACTTGGAAGTTAGGAAGAAAGATACGAGCATTGCCGTTTTCTTCACTCTCAAATTCATATTTGAGACCTGTAGGGACTTGAGGGTCTTGAAGGTGAATTGGAGAGTGGTTGTTGGAAAGGTGGACTGTAACGTCCTCAGCGATCTTGGCTTTGCAACGAACCTTCAGGGTAAATGCCCCAATCATTTCTCGATCAATTTTGACCGGGGTGGAGCGGCTAATTGAGTATTCGATCAATGGAGAACTTTTGTCTCGCAAACGCCAGACTAAGGTAGCTATAAGTGCCACCGCTGTGGCAACCGCAGAAATTGCTCCCCATATCCACATCGCACGGTCTCCTGCCTGTATGAACTATTGTTTTTCAACAATATAGAACAACCTCGCTGAGGTTGTGTGTGGGTACTGCTTTCCACGGCCCATTTATCTGCTTTCGCTTTTCTTTCGCCAACGCTTCGACATGGCCTCCATAACCTGCGACTTCACGATCAAGGTCGATGTCTCTTCGCGTGAATCTGTTCGCGCACTTGCTGACAAAGCTGCTTCGCTTGGAAGCGTGATAAATGTGGTCAACACGGCGGGTGTTTCGCCCAACATGGCTCCGCGTGGGAAGGCATGCCTCCGCGCGACTGGCGCGAGGCGCAAAGGGCGGATGGCTCCCCCGGCGCTTTGAAGCCCAACTGGTTCAATGCCATAGCAACCGCACGAGTTTCTTAAAAGATAGACAACGGAATTGACGAAGGAGATTTAATGCAGAAGCGCACATAAGGAAAGAGCGGACTGGAATTATCGGCACTGGGCCTGGGTTGCATGGGCCTGAGCTACGGGTACCGTCCCGCAACGGAAAAAGAACAGGCGATCAAGCTCATTCGGACTGCCTTTGAAAGCGGCGTCACCTTCTTCCATACTGCGGAGGCGTATGGGCCCTATCTGAACGAAGAGGTTGTTGGAGAGGCCCTGGAGCCGATGCGCGACAAGGTGGTGATCGCTACCAAGTTGGGTTTCCTTGACGGCAAGCCGGGCGCCGGACTGAACAGCAAGCCGGAAAACATTCGCAGCATGACGGAGGCTGCCTTGAAGCGCCTGAGGACTGATGTGATCGATCTTCTCTATCAGCATCGCGTCGATCCGGAAGTGCCGATGGAAGACGTGGCCGGCACCGTCAAGGAGCTTATCGCTGAGGGCAAGGTCAAGCACTTCGGCATGTCAGAAGCGAGTGCCGCAAGCATCCGCAGCGCGCACGCAGTACAGCCGGTCGCTGCTCTTCAGAGCGAATACTCGCTGTGGTGGCGCGAGCCGGAGAAGGAGATACTTCCTACGCTTGAAGAACTGGGCATCGGGTTTGTTCCGTTCAGCCCGCTCGGTAAGGGATTTCTGACAGGCGCGATCAACGAGAGCACCACCTTCGACAGCACGGACTTCCGCAATGTTGTCCCACGCTTCACTGCAGAAAATCGCAAGGCGAATGAAGGCCTGGTGGATGTGCTCGGCAAACTTGCCGAGGCGAATAAGGTGATGCGGGCTCAGATCGCCCTGGCATGGCTGCTGGCCCAGAAGCCGTGGATTGTCCCGATTCCTGGAACGACGAAGCTGCACCGGCTGGAAGAGAATATTGGAGCGGCTGCCGTGGAGCTTACCGCTGACGACCTGAAGAAGATCGCGGAAGCACTCTCGGAGATTGAAGTCGTGGGAGACCGTTACCCAGCACATCTGCAGAAGCTTGTCAGCCGTTAGATTCGCGCACAATTGTCAGCTCCCGACTTTGACGTCACAAGGCGGGAGCGGACAACGTTTAGCTCATCCTCTATGAGCTTTTTACCACTACGGTGACAGTTACGGTGGAAGTGGCTGCGGCGCCTGAGGTGGAACTTGCCGTAATGGTGAATTTGTAGGTGCCGGGATCGGCGTATTGGATGTGAGAGTTATGTCCGCCGCATCCTACGGTTGCGATGGACGCAACGACAAGCATCACGAGCATCGATAGCACACGAAGCTTGCGCCGGAAGGCCAGCGATGCGAATACCAGTCCTCCGATAAGGAAGGCCACCGTTCGTATGTTCGCTGCGGTTCCATTCACGGTTGTGATCGTAACGGTGGCTTTCTGTGATCCGCCGCTTAAAGAGATCAGCGATGGCGAGATGGAGCAGTTTACGTCGCTTTCCGAACCCACGGGAGTGCATGTGAGCGCCACTCCGCCTGAGTAACCTGGGGCGGGTGCGATGGCGAGGGGGAAGGTGGCAGGTGCTCCCTGGCTCACAGTCACTGAGCTGCTGCTGCCATTCGCAAGCGAGAGGGTAAAGCTATCGCCAGGCTGGCCTACAGCGGGATTGACCGTGAGGTTATAGAACGGCGAAGTTGCCCCGTTGTAGTGAATGCCGCCATCGCCGCCGTAGGTTGCGACCAGAACGTGTACGCCTTGAGTCAGTGTTGGGGAGCTATTCGCGGTTACCGTCAGCGTCGCTGTGCCAGTACCATCGAGGTTGCTGTTGCCATAGTAGATCACGTTGGGAAGTGGATTGCCGTTCACATCTACGGTCTCACTGAACGAGACGTTTCCACTTGGTGTTATGCCGCCGATCGGCTGGACCTTAGCGGTGAAGACCACGTCTTGTCCCACGGTCGCCGGATTTGGCGCAGCTGTCAGCGTCAGTATCGGCGTTTGAGGTCCAGCCGATGTTACGGTCACTGTTTTTGTGTTGTCGGTAATTCCATTGAAGTTGGTTGAGCCGGCGTAGTTGTAGACGATGCCGTAGCTTCCCGCGGCCAAGGAACTGGTATCGAAGGTCGCCGAGAAGCTGCCGTCACTGCCGATAGTGGGAGTTTTTGTTGTGCCGTTGAATGTGATCGAGACTGTATCGCCAGTTGGAATCATGGTCCCGGCGGCAATGTTGCCACCAAGCGAGACCGAGCTGACCCCCACCGTTATCGATGGCGATGCAAGGCTACTGAACACTGGATTCAGCTTGTTGATGGTTTGGGTGATGGGCAGAGAGTTGCTGTTTGCGAAGCCTGGACTGCTGCTGGTGTAGGCAGCGGTGATGGAGTGCTGGCCAGAGGTGAGCGAGCTTGTCTGATACGATGCTACTCCTGCGTTCAGAGTTACAGGCGAGCCAAGGGAATTGTTGCCGTCGAGGAATTGCACGGTTCCGGTAGGTGTGCCTGTGCCGCTCTGAGGCTTTACTGTCGCTTTAAAGGTTAGAGACGTGCCGTAATCTGCGCTGAGAGATGAAGAGCCCACTGTGGTTACTGTTGCAGCGGATGTCACCGTTACTGTTTTTGTGTTGTTGGCAACTCCATTGAAGTTGGTTGAGACGTTGTAGGTATACGTGATGCTGTAGCTTCCGACGGCAAGAGAACTGGTATCGAAGCTCGCCGAGAAGCTGCCATCACTGCCGATAGTGGGAGTTTTCGTTGATCCGTTGAATGCGATCGAGACTGTATCGCCAACCGGGGTCAGCGTACCGGCGGCAATATTGCCACCGAGTGTGACTGAGGTGGTTCCGGCCTGTATGGAGGGCGATGCAAGGTTGCTGAATACTGGACTCAGCTTGTTGATGGTTTGCGTGATGGGCGTAGAGTTGCTGCTTGTGAAGCCTGGAGCATTGCTGGTGTAGGCGGCGGTGATGGAGTGCTGGCCAGCGGTGAGTGAGCTTGTCTGGTAAGTTGCTGTTCCTGCGTTCAGAGTTACAGGCGAGCCGAGGGAAGTGTTGCCGTCGAGGAATTGCACGGTTCCGGTGGGTGTGCCTGTGCCGGTCAGAACCTTTACTGCCGCTGTAAATGTTAGAAGCGTGCCGTAATTGGCGGTGAGAGACGAAGAGTTGACCGCAGTTGTTGTTGCGTAGGATGTGACCGTCACAGTTTTGGTTTTGTCACTCACGCTGCTGAAGTTGGCGGAGCCATTGTAGGCGTAAATGATCCCATAGCTTCCCGGCGTCAGGGCACTCGAATCGAAGCTTGCTGAGAAGCTGCCGTCGACAAGTATGCCGGGAGTCTTGGTGACGCCGTTAAAGGTGATCGAGACGGTATCGCCGGTGGGAATCATAGTGCCCGCGGCTATATTGCCGCCGAGCGTAACCGTTGCCGTTCCCGCCTGGATGGACGGAGAGGCAAGGTTCGTGAACACTGGATTCAGCTGGGTAATGTTGTACACAACGGCTGTTGACGTGCTTCCACTGAAAGCGGGGACATCACTGGTGTAAGCCGCTGTTATGGAATGCGAACCGACGGCGAGCGAAGCGGTCTGGTACGTTGCCGTTCCTGAGTTCAAGGTTACGGGCGAACCGAGCTGCGTATTGCCATCATAGAACTGCACTGTTCCGGTTGGTATGGCGCTGCCACTCTGACTTGTGACATTGGCGGTAAATGTTACGAGCGTGCCGTAACTAAAGCTGAGATTTGAGGAATTCAGTTTCGTGGTGGTCGCAGTTGAGGCGATTGTCAACGATGTGCTGTTGTCAGTGGGTGCAGCCGCGAGATAAGCGTTGCCGTTGTAGCTGTACTGGATCGGATAGTTTCCCGGATCCAGACCAGTGACCGGGAAGGTGTAAGTGAATGAGCCGCTGTCGCCGATGTTCACGGTCTGCGTCTGCTTGTTGATGGTGATGGAAATTTGCTCCTTCGCAGCCGGGTAGTATGCCGGCAGCGTCGCTGAGGCAATTGTTCCGTTGGCGGGGGTGGCGGATGCACTATTCACCAGGTTGATCACCTGATTGGCATTCGCGTCAAAGCCAGTAAGCACTCGTAGATTGGCCGGTATCGCAACCCCACTGTAGGTTTGGAGCATGTCTGCTGCAATCGCGTCGGCCGAAAGCGCGCTGGCCCAGATCTTCGCATTCCACATCTGACCCAAAAAGCTGGGAATGTGATCATAACTTCCACCAAGGTTTACATACGGACTTGCCGCAACCTCGGTGGTGACGGAGAACGAGTCGCTGGTGGCAACACCATCTTTATAGAAAGTGATCTTGCCCTGGTTAAACGTGACAGTGATGTAGTGCCAGTGTCCGTCCGAAATCGGAGTGGTATCGGTGGAAAGCCAGCCGTCGCCTGCTCCGTCCCACAGTACACCTAGCTGGTCGTTCTGCATGTAGATGTAGGGGTGCTCATAGGAAACCTGGAAGAGCATCTGCTGCGTTTTGGCCGTCGTATTGATCCACATGCTGTACGTGGCGTTGTCGGTAGAGACGTTCGTCGCGTCATAGGGTAAAACAACTCCTCCCGTACCGTCGTAAACCGACGATGTGTAGTTCAAGAGAGGTCCGTTCGCCGGCGTCGAAGAGATTGTGCCAGCCAGATTGATGCTGGACCCTCCGGCATTCAGGGTCTGCGAGGGAGTCAGATTGCTGAATGCGGAAGCGAGCGCGCTGATCGATTCACTTACTGCGTTCGAGGGGCTGTTCGCGTAGTTCGAAGTGTCGCTGGTGTAGGAGGCCGTGATGGAATGCGAACCTACCGCGAGTGAACTGATCTGGAAGGTGGCTTTGCCTGCAACCAGTGTTACGGGAGAACTGAGCTGAGTGCCATTGTCGAGGAGCTTTACTGTTCCCGTTGGTGTGCTGTTCGTGGCGGTCACTGCAGCTGTGAAGGTCAACATGGTTCCATACGGAGCCGAATCAGCGGATGAACTCAACGTGGTAGTGGTACTGGCCTGCTGGATGACGAGTCTCGTACTGCTGTCTTTGATTTCGCTGAAATTACCGGTTGCGGCGAAGTCGTAAGTTACGGCGTAGCTACCGACTCCGAAGGCATGCGTATCCACAGGTGCGGAGAATGAGCCGTCTTTCTGGACCGTTGCGGGAGGATTGGCGGCAACATTGTTGACAGTGATCGAAACGGTTGCTCCAACGGGAATGTAGCTGCCGGCGGCAATCGTGCCGCCCAGGGTCACCGACGGTGTTCCCGCATCCACTGGCGGGAGCGAGGCCAGGGTGACAAATGACGGCGTGATGTAATTGACGTTCTGCGTTAACGATCCGGAGCTTGTCGAAAAGTTCGAACTCCCGCTGTAGGAGGCTGTGATGGAGTGCTGCCCTGAACTCAGCGTGCTGATGGTGATGGAGGTTGTGCCCGCACTCAGCTCTACCGGCGGGCCCAGCGCAGTGGTTCCATCCAGGAAGGTTACGGTTCCATCGGGTGTACCACCTGGGCTTGTGACAGTTGCTGTGAACTTGATGGGTGTTCCGTAGTCAGCGGAGTTTACCGATGGAGTGACGTTTGTGGATGTCGTGGCACGCGTCACCGTCAGCGATGTGTTGCTGTCAGTTGCCGCGTTGAAGTCTCCCGCGGCGTCGAAAGAGTAGGTGATCGTATAGGAGCCGGCGGCCAACTTGCTGGTGTCGACAGGTGCTGAGAAGTTTCCATTTCCCTGAATCAATGCGGGAGTTTTCGCGCCATTGTTGATGGCGATATTGACATAGCCGGACGGATACACGTTGCCGGCGGCAATGTTGCCGCCCAGCGTGACCGGCCCTTGCCCGTAACCCACACTTGGAGAGGTTGTGAGGCCGGAGAACGACGGAGTAAGTGCGCTGATGGTCTGGGGGATGGCCTGGGAGGTACTCGTCGCGTAGTCCGTCGAGCCTTCGTACACGGCGGTGATGGAATGGGGCGTACCCGCTGCAAGCGACTGCGTTGTATAAGTTGCTGTTCCGCCAGACAGGAGGGTCTGCGGGCTTATGGCTACATTGTTGTCATAGAAGGTGACGCTGCCTGTGGGAGTGCCACTGCCATTGTTGGCGGTCACGGTGGCCGTAAACATGACCGGGGTGTTATAGGCTGCGGGATTGCTGGAAGATTTCACGACAGTCGTCGTTGCAGCCGCACGAATCGTCAGCGATGTGTTGGAGTCGTGAGCGCTGGTGAAAGCGCCGCCTCCCTCGTAGTCATACTGGATGAGGTAATTTCCCGGCGGAATGTCTTTCGTCGGGAACTTGTACGAGAAGGAGCCGTTTATACCGGTGGTGACAGTCTGCTGATTCGAATCGATGTCAATGGAGAATTGTGTACCGGCAGGCGGCGCGGGGACAGGCTGCTGATCGTTTACCAGCGTGCCGAAGATGGATGTGGCAGCCTGGCCGTTCACGGCGTTCACCGCAGTTTTCGCGGCGGCGTCGAAGGAGGTCATCAGTGCGAGGCCCGATGGCCAGTTGCCTGAGTACACCTGGAACATGTCTGCCTGCACGTCGGAAGCAGTAAAAGCGCGGCTCCAGGCCTTGGCGTTCCAGATTTCCCCTACGAAGCTGGGAATGGCGGAGTCGGTTGAGGCGGATCCCAGATAGAGCGGATTATTAATGACCCAGGGGGCGGGGCCCATATTGAGGATCTCGCCCGTGGAGATGCCATCCTTGTACAGTGTGGCGATATACGAGTTAGTGCCCGGGCCGAAGGTGACAGAAATAAGATGCCACTGACCGTCTGATACTACAGTTGAGTTTGTTGAGAGCCAATTTGTGGCGCCATCGAGAGGCGGAATACCGTACCAGTTCAGCCCGATCTGATTGTTCTCCATGTAAAGAGCGATGGAACTGTTGTTGTCGCCACTGCACGGGATGACCAGCAAGTTCTGTTTGGTTGTGACGGATGTCTTGATCCATAGGCTGAAAGTGGATCCGTCCGTAGTCACGCTGGACGCGTAGGAGAAGCCTGCTCCACTACTCGAAGTGTCAGAGGACGCCGTTGCAAACTGCAGAGCGGACGTTGACTGTGAGGCTGCGGAAAGGGTGCCTCCCAGCGTTACGGTATCTGTTCCGTAGTCGGTGGGTGATGGCACGGTGAGGTTGTTGAACTGCGCTGTGATGAGACTCTGTGTCACAGTGAGATTTGTGTTCACATCGCTGATGACCTGGTAGTTGCTGTCACCCCAATAGACATATTCGATGGGGTACGAGCCGGCCAGAAGTGTGGTTGTCGAGTAGTTGACTGTGAAACTGCCGTCAGACTGAACAGGGAAGTCCTGGCTGTCAACCTGATCGATCCGTACCGATACTTTTCCGGTGGGAATTACTCCGCCTGGCGGTGGTACTACTTTGCCGGTCAACTGTACGGAATTCGGGCCCACCTGGACACTGGGCGTTGGATTGAGCCCGGCAAAGGTGGGTACGCCTGGGCCAATGGTGATCTGTTTCGAGGTGTCGATCATGGGGGCGAAGTTCGTATCCCCCGCATACTCCATCGTCACGGGATACGTACCCACCGCAAGACCAGCCGTGGAGTAGTTGAGGCTGAAGACCCCGTATGGGGCTGTCATGGTCACAGTCTGCGCCGGGAGGTTGCCTACAGAAATCTTCAGCAACTCGTTGACGGGATAGCCAACAACCTGCTTTCCGTTGGTGCCGGCAATCTGGCCGGCGATATAGGTTGTGGCTGCGCCGTAGGTTCCGTTTGCAGGGCTGTAGCCGTACACGAATGTAGTGAGCTGGTTTACCGTCTCATAGATATTGTTGGAGACGCCTGGATCGATGGGCGCCGCACCAAGGTACTTTGCATAGATGAGGTACAGTCCGGCATTTTGCGTTAACGCGCATTGGGCAGACGCACTATTCGCGTCCACTTGGGTCACACTTACGGAGCAGATTTTTGTCGCGCTAAGGGTATCCCAGAACTCCACGGTCCCGGTGGGAGTGCCGGCCGGCGATTTTACGAGAGCAGTGAAGTTAGCTGTCTGACCGTAACTGACGACACTGTTATCCACGGTCAGCTCGACAACGGTATTTGTCGAATTTACGGTAAGCGTTGTGCTTGCATCCTCGGCCGGATCGTAAGGGTACCCGCCTGCGTAGGAGTAGGTAATGACATACGGAGTCGGCGAGCCGGGAATACTCTGGGTGGGCCAGTTGGGGAAGGAGAAGTTGCCGGTTTTCGAATCGATAGCTGCATTGTTTGTGACGTTATTGATGGTAATGCTCACCGAGCCTGAAGGAGCCTTTGTACCATTCTGAATGGTGCCTCCGAAGGTGAGGTTGGGCGTTCCCTCGGTGATCGTCTGCGATGCTGTCAGGTTACTGAACACGGTCTGATGACCGAAAGGCTCCGGGTGAGCAGCGCAGGCAAAGTTCACGTTATAGGGATAGTATGCCGCGCCATTCAACTTAAAGTTTCTTACTGTCTGCGGAAGGTTATAGTAGTTTGGATTGTTATATCCCGAAGCCGTATACCAGGGAATCACCCACTGGTCGTACAGCCAGTTTCGATCGATGTTCAGATTTCCTAACGGGCTGGCACTGGTCGGGGGGGCCATCAGATTGTCTCCAAAAGCCGGAGACCAGTACTGGCCGTAATCACCCTTCTTGAAGATGTAGACGAAATCCTGGCAAACCGCCGATCCCGCGCTGGTTCGTCCATCCCAGCTGTAATCGGAGCCAAGTGAGAAACCATAATCAAACTGGGGATTGGCTCCCAAGTAGGGATACGCCAATGCGAAGCTGTTGGCCGCGCTCCCCAGGGTTGGCTCGGTATATGAGAGCAGCCAGCCAGTCGCGACTCCGTTGAAGGCGTCCTTCACAAAATATTGAGGCAGAATCTGCTGCCACATCTTTGTCCGCTGCTGTATAGAGACGGATTCCAGGTATCCTTGCACTCCATCCGCCTCGCCGGTACCGGCATCGGGCTGAAACCATCCTCCATAGTTTTGATTCACCCACATCAGCGATGTGGATTGCAGACGAAACCAGTCACTGAAGACGCCTTCAAAGTAGATGGCAGTTCCGGTCTGCGTGTCCTTGTTGAATTGCAGGGCCGCGTTTGTCGAAATGTTGGAATTCGTCTCAATCAAATCCTGCAACTGAGTTACGTATGGATCCGGTGTGGGTTGCGTCTTCTGGGCATCACCGAACTCCTCCAGGACTGCTGAAAAGGTCCAGGCAACGCCGGAAATCAATCCCACGCCCGTCTTGCGACCATTGGGCCAGTCCTGGTAAATGGCGAGCGGCACCGACGCGAAGCCTGCCACAATATTGAAGAGGTCGGCAGCGAGGCTCAGGCCGCTTTGGCCCGCCGCTTTTGCAGGGGTTCCAAGATCCGTCTCCAGAGAATTCGCAATATTCGTTCCCGATTGAGTCAGCACAAGCCCCAGATTTTCCGAGGTGCCATTGTTGATTGCTGTTTCATAGGACTGCAGGCTGAGGACGTTTTTGACGTACCCAAATTCGTACACCAACTGCTGTCGCACTGCATCGAAGTCAGCTTCGGTATAGTTGCCGTTTGCCTTGTCAGGATCAAATTGCACTGCACCGGGCTGCAGGGTGCCGTTGACGAGAGGACCGACGTTTCCGCTGGTGTAGAAATAGCGGACATCTCCGCAGTTGTATTGGCACGGTGCCGTGGAATAGAGGTTGGAGTTCAACAGCTGTGAGCTGATATAGGCGTAAGCAGCCTGCTCGGGGGCCGTACTGGAGTGGGGCCACGCAACCGCTTCCGTCGAGCTCAGCGCAAAGCTGGCTGCGTGAGCCAGAAAATCATCTCCAGTGGCATATACAGGCAGATCGCTCACATTGAAGGGACCTGCATTGATTGCCTCATACAGACCGCTGTGATTTCTGGAAAAGACTCCGTGAAACGCTCCGGTTTCATGCTGCTGCTCGTTTCCAGCGGTGCTGTAGAGTCTGTCGGGAATGTTGGCCGGCGTTGCGGGTCCGCTCGCCGAGCTGCTGCCGGACAGGCTGATTCCCGGCGGCTGTGAATAGCCGACCATGGAGAATCCCGACTTTGCTCCGTTTCCGAGCCGGTCGGGAATAATGCTCTGAAGGGCGTAAGGGCTGGTGCCCAGGTTTGCAACGGTCTGAAGCAGCGGCGTGGTATTCGAGTCCGCATTGAAGGGAACACCCACCGTGGTAAGAAGGTACACGAGGTTGGGGTTCACCTGGCCCGGGACATTGCCCATATTCTGCGCGAGCAGAGCAATCTGAGCGTTGTCATTGGTATGGTCAGTGCAACCGCAGTTGGTCACGTAGAGAGCCTGGCCTACGAGGCCCATGTCAATGCGGTTGAGGATCACCAGGAACATGCCGCCTGCGGCATTTCCGCCTGTCCACGTGGGGGTGTAAGCCGCATAGGTGAAGAGGTCGCCGTTTGTGACGGAATTTGTGGGGCGAGTCTGATTGGGAGGCACAGACTGGTTCCCCATGGGTATGTTCGAGGAGTTGCCCACGTAGATGGTGGGAAGGCCCGGGTTCCCTGCCGTGCCTGCCGAGCCGGGAACGATGGCGAATCCCATATTGTTGGTGGGCTGAAAGCCGTAGAAGCTGGCGGTGTTCGTGTTCGTTGAGCTGCACGCAGTAATGGGAGTGGTTTGGGGTATACCGTTTTGGATGGTGGAACGGCCCGTACAGCCGATATTGATCAGGTTTCCCGCAATGGTATTGTGCGTACTGCCCCATTGACTGTCGTAATGCCAGGCTTCCCAGGCCATTCCCGCCGATGCTTTTCCATAACCAATAGCCGCATACCCGATGAGGGGCGTTGAAGGTTTCGAACCACCAATCGCAGTAAAATCAGCCACACCCGTGCCGGAGTATTCGTCGCCGCCAATCACGACTACCAGGGAGCTTTCATCGAGTCCCGAAAGATATCCGGCGACCGCCGTATCCTGATAGCAGTTGTTATTTTTTACCTGCAGTGTGCTGCGATTGATAGCAACGATTTCGATCAGCGGGCCATCACATGGCTGAATCACGATGGGTGTGGGAGTGTTAATCGTGATGATCCTGGTGTCGTCATAGACGCCGTTCGGGAAGCTCTCTTTGACGGGCACAATGAAGCCGGGCCCTGACCCGTTGGTTGGATCGCCGAGCTGATCCTGGTAATAGAAGTCCTGCCGTGCCGACTCTACCGACCCGCCCGCGCCGACAATGGAGGCGACGAGATGGTTCTCTCCGCCCATGACGCCTGTGGCGGGCGTGAGGGTTGCCGTTAACGTGCATGGCGCCTGCGAACATTTGCCGACGTTAAACTGCGTGGTCACGTTGGTGCTGCCCAGCATTACCTGCAACGTGCTCGGGGTGCTGTGCCGAGCAGCTTCAGTGTGGCCGTGAAGGTTCCATTTGCCGACGCGGCATATCCGCCTGCAGGCGGAACGAAGGCGATCAGAGTTCCGGCTTGTGCTTCTGCAAGCGTGGCGACGGCGGCCAGGAGGAACAGACAGACAACCTGCATCAGGTACTTCACTGCAGCGGAGCGTCTGCTCACCACTTCACTCGTTGAACAGCAAACAGCTCTCTTGGAACAGGTCCGGGCTTTCATCTGGAACACTCCTTGCCACAGCGGCAAAATTTTGCCTCAACTTCTCTGAATCGCTCAAATCTGATGGGCCGGTACGGCACTGCAAACCAAGGGGATGCAAGCTCTCGAAGGGGCGGAGTCTGCTGTTTTGCGAGCTACAGAAAGTGGGCTCGCAATAAGGTTGGTGTTGCCCGCGAGCTTACCCTTTGCGCTGGGAAGCTTCTGCGATTGCCAAGTCACACAGAGCAGTTGAGGATGACGTTCCCGGTTTCACGCCCGGATTTATTCAGGCGTTTGGCCGATGGATTCGAATGTCGTGTCTCGATAGTAGGGCCGCTGTTACGCAATCACAATGAGTGGTACTACACACTGCATGCGTGTGGAACCACACGTATGCCCCCGAACCATACTGAAGGGAGGAACATTGTTCACTGCGCACTTTACCGGAGCCGGCAAAATGGGTCAACTGTAAGAATTGACCATGAGACGTGTTGGCCCATCAGCAGCCGGGGAGGCCGCTCAAGAGGCTCATGCTGCAGATACAACAGCGTTTGATTGATGCTTGCGACTCCGCGTCTGATTGTGTTTCTAGATGCTGGCGTCAAGCTGCATCAGTGTCGCGGAATGGTGCTGAAGAAGCTCTCCGGATACCATTCAGGGCGGCCTGGCGCGTTGGCTACTCTGTTTGCAAGCGTGAGTAGAACGCGGTCGAAGTGAACCGCGCCCTCGCGGTCGATGGGCTGGTTCAAATCGTCGGAAGGCCGGTGGTATTTTTCCTTAATCCAGTCGTTGAATGTTCTCTGCTCGGGTGAATCGGGCAGCCAGCCGAATTTGAATGCGAGAGCAGGAATGCCGTACTTGACGAAGCTGGCCTGGTCGGACCGGATGAAGCGGTTTTCGTCGGGCTGCTTATCGAATTGCGCTTCAATGTCGTTGAGTTGCGCGGCGGCACGGGCATCATTGCCGAGCGTGGATTCTCCGAGCCCCTGCACCTCAAGAAAGCGCAGTGGAAACAAGGGAAGGTACATATCCATATTGAGATCTGCGATGATCTGCGTGCGCGGGACCGTTGGATAACGCGCGTAGAACTGCGAGCCCAGTTCGCCTTCCTCTTCTCCTGTGAATGCAATGAAGAGGATGGAACGGCGGGGACGCGGGCCGGACGCGAGAGCTTTCGCGGTTTCAATCAAAGATGCGATACCGGCTGCGTTGTCCATGGCACCGTTGTAGATGGAGTCGCCATTGACAGGACGCCCGACGCCGAGATGATCGAGATGCGCGGTGAGGACCAGGTACTCGTTTTTCAATTTATGGTCACTGCCGGGCAGCACTGCAATGACGTTGGGAGCCTGATACGTGGAAAGCACTTTTGTTGTTGTGGTGGCGCGAATGGAGATGTTGAGTGGAAACGCGGGCAGGGGTTTGCCATCTTTGGCAAGCGCTGCGAGTTCGTCATAGGTGTGCCCGGAGCCGGTGAACCATGCTGCGGCAGATGCTGCCGGAATCGTTGCGCTCAGTTGGGCTCCATCGAGCGGATTGAGCGCGGGGTCAGAGAGCTGCTCGGCAGGGCGTACTGCTGGATTGTTTGCGGCGGCATTGGGCGTGGCAGGAGTGGATGCGCTGCGTCCGGGAGCGCCTTGCTGCGATCTCGGCTCGGCGATGGTCACGACGCCCACGGCACCTGCGGCCTTCAACGTCTGCCATCGAATGGCGGCGGTGCGATAGTAGGCTTTGAGTGGACCGTGCAGCGCTGATGGCGCACCCGCAAAGATGACAGCAATCTTGCCGTGCAGGTCGAGACCTTTCAGATCATCGATTCCGACGCCCGGCACCACGAGCCCATGACCTGCGAATATCGCGGGAGCTTCCGCGGAGACTGCGCCGTCCCGGTTGGGACTGAGCAGGATATCTTCTCCTGGCTTGAGCGCGGTGGTCGTTCCATCCTGACGGACCAGTGCCACGGTTGAGTGTTCGCTATCCACCAGCGCGCTGCGGAATCCGACAGGTTGGCGATAGCCTTCGACGCCGGCAGGCTTGAGGCCGATCGCTTTGAACTGACCTTCAACATATTCAACCGCGCGAAGGAAGTCCGGCGTGCCCGTTTTGCGGCCGTTCAGGTCGTCGCCCGCGAGCACCTTCAAATGAGCGAACCATGCATCTTCGGTGAGCTGTTCTGCGTGGAGGGATTCCGTAGTTGCAGGTTGAACGCCGGGGTTATATGAGCCAGCATTGCTGCGATGTTGTGCAAATGCTGCAGCCACTGCGAGAGAAAGAAATGCGCCGCCGAAAAGTTGAAGCCTGACTGCAATCGTGCCACGGAAAATCATTTGCCATCCTTCGGCATGGACCATCTTCGAATGACTCGATGATGGTCCATGCGCTGTGTCATTGCGCCGATTCCGGCTGCAGATATTTGTTCAGGTACGCGAGTTCTTTTTCGAAGGCATCCCGTCTGTGTTCGCGCTGCTGGAAGCCGTGGCCTTCGCCCGGATAGGTGATGTAGGTAAATGTCTTTCCAGCCTGTTTGAGCGCTGCTGCGAGCTCCTGCGATTCCTGCGGAGGCACCTGCGGATCTTGTTCGCCGTGCAGAATCAGGAGTGGAGTTTTGATCTTCGCCACGTCGGGAAGAATATTCGCCTTGCGATAGACTGCCGGCTTTACATCCGGAGGGCCGCCCATCTTGGTCTCCCAGCGAATGGCGGAGTTGCGATTGGTATAGCGCAAGAAGAGCGCGCGATCGACGACGCCGAATTTCTCGATGCCGACGGCAAATGTGTCCGGTAGCTTTGCGACGGCATTGGCTACGACAGTGCCTCCATGACTGCCGCCGGAGATTCCGACGCGCCTGGGGTCTGCGAGCCCCACGTCTACCAGGTACCGCACTGAAGCGGCAATGTCATCGATCTCGCCGCCGCCGGAGTCCTCAACATTGGCGTTGCGGAACCGCTCACCATAGCCGGTGCTGCCGCGAAAATTTGGCTCAAGCACTACGTAACCCTGATCGGCAAGAAAGATGGACCATGGCGCGATGCTCAGAGTTACCTGGCCTTCAGGGCCGCCATGCGCGAGAATTACAGCTGGATAGCGCTTGCCCGTTTGATAGCCCACTGGCTTATAAAGGATTCCCGCAAGAGGGGTGCCATCTTTGCTGTTGTAATGCACAACCTCCGGTACGATGCCCACTTCTTCAAAACGAGAATTATGCAGCGAGCCTTGCAGTTGTGGTTCGCCTTTGCCGGAAGCAGCGGCGCTATAGGTTGCCGTTGCGCCGAGTGTGGACCGCCACTGGAAGCGAATGGAGCTGCTGTCCGCGGCCCAGTGCAGACCGCTTTCAAACCCCTTCAGATTTGTGATCCGATGAGGATCGCCGCCGGAGGCCGGCACCACCCAGATGTGACGCTCCTCGGCGATACCGCGGTTGGATTCGAAGGCGATCCATTTGCCATCGGGTGAGTACACGGGTTCTTCATCCTCACCGGTTCCGAAGGTTATCTGCGTTGGTTTTCCGCCGGTTGCGGGGATCGTCCATATCTTGTCCCAATGCGTTTCCTGTAGAACGACGGCGAGCGTGCGGCTGTCAGGGGACCATGCGGCTGTGTTGATGGCCCATGCTCCGCCTGGATCATTTTTCGCCACGTACACGTCGATCGCTGCGCCTGCTGCAGTTCCGGTTTTCCGGTCGAATGGAAGCACCTTGAGCTTGCCCGAAAAAAATTCGCGCGAACGTTCTGTATAGGAGACGCGCGTTCCATCAGGAGCCCAGAGCGGACGCGGATCAAAGCGGTCAGAAGAAACGGCATCGCCACGATACCGAGCAACGCGAACTGAACCAGGCACACGACAGCATAACAAT
>CAWBWB010000006.1:0-3552 GCA_963792495.1 uncultured Acidobacteriaceae bacterium
TGCCGCTTTTCGTCCGCAGCGGCTCCTGCGCCATCATGCGGTGGCTGTAGGTCTGCGCCGCCGCTGAAGGTTCTGTTGGTATTGGAACCGGTTGCGCTGCTCCTCAGGATCGTTGAGCTCACTGAAGGCGTTGGCGATTTCCATTCCGCCGATATAGAGCTCAAATCGCTCGACGAAATTGGGGTTCTCGGGCTTCTGCTTGGAGAGCGGCGAGACCTCCAGGGGATAGTCGACAATGAACGTGGGCTGAATCAGATGCTCTTCCGCCACCGTCTCAAAAAATAAGGCCAGCAGTTCGCCGGAACGTCTTTCCTCCGACGAGTCGGGAGCGATGGCCGGCAAGCTGCGCTGCTCCAGCCACTGGTTGAGCGCGGGAATGCGAGTGACCATCTCGCCGGCGTCGTCCAACTGCGCCATGGTCAGCGGCTCAATGCCGTCCGGCCAGTATTTCAGCACGGCTTCCTTCATGCTGAGCTGTTCGAACTGGGCAAAGGAGATACGGTGTTCGCCGTACTCGAATTCGACCCCGCCCAAAACGACCTCAGCCACGTGGCGCAGCAGGCGCTCAGTGAGGGCGATCATGTCGTGGTAGTCCGCGTAGGCCTGGTAGAACTCCAGCATCGTGAATTCGGGATTGTGGTGCGTCGAGATGCCTTCGTTGCGGAAGTTGCGGTTGATCTCAAAAACTCGGTCGAGCCCGCCGACGATCAGGCGCTTCAGGTAGAGCTCGGGGGCGATGCGCAAATAGAGTTTGATGTCCAGCGCGTTGTGGTGCGTAATGAACGGCCGCGCCATGGCTCCGCCGGCAAGCGGCTGCATCATCGGAGTTTCAACTTCCAGGTATCCTGCATGTTCCAGAAAATCCCGAATGGCGCGAATCAGTTTGCCGCGGCGCTCGAAAACCGTTCGGACGTCGTCATTGACCATCAAATCGAGATAGCGCTGGCGGTAGCGAATCTCGACGTTGGTCAGTCCATGCCACTTTTCCGGCAACGGCAACATCGCCTTGGCAAGAAATTGCAGCTTCTCCGCGTGCACGCTCAGCTCGCCGGTGCGGGTTCGGAACAGATAGCCTTCGACGCCGAGCAAATCGCCGAGATCCAGCAACTTGTAGAGCCCAAAATCGCGCTCGCCGACAGCGTCCAGGCGGACGTAAATCTGCAGGCGCTTGCCGCCTCCGGCCAGATGGGCAAACCCCGCCTTGCCCTGCGGACGCATGGTCATCACGCGGCCTGCAATTCGCACCGGCACCTTGTTGGCGTTCAGCTCGTCGCCCGTGACCGAGGCGTAATCCGCCACAATCTGCGGTATCGCGTGGGTCACCTCGTACTTGCGCGGGTAAGCTTCAAAGCCAAGCTCGACTATGGCCTGCAGTTTTTTTTCGCGCTGCTGGATGAGTTCAGAACCTTCGTTTTCGGACACAGATGTGGCTCACGATCAAATTGGAATTTGGAACAGAAAATGAGTGGGCATTATAGGTGCCGGGCGAAAAAGGTGTCAAGAAATGGGGACCGTATCTGGAGGCCGTGCCGGACAGGGCCATGAGTAAGTGCCATGCCGATGGGGCACTGTTTGATGTAGCGCTGGCACTCCGGTAGACGCAAAATCTGCGACGTGCCTGGGTGGCACGCTTAGCCTACGAGCGTTCGTTAGTCAATTGATATACATCAAATTCGAGAAAAGTGGCTCCCAGACTGGTCCGGCGGGGTGCAATGGGGATGTAACCTGGGCGTCGAGTCACTCCAACGTAACGTTGTTACTGGGTAAACCAAAGGTTGGCGCAACTTACAGCTTGAAGTCGGAATGGAAATTCCCTATATTTAAGGAGATGCGATGGCTTATTGGCACCGCCGTTCTTGTAGCCGTGGCCTTCCTGTTGCGACGTCTCTTGCACATGGGCCCCGCCCCAAAGGCGAAAGCCGGAGGGTTCGGAACTTTGCGTGCTCATCTGGACGCAATCTATCGTCCCGTAGCTCACGAAATTGAAGCGCACACCACAATTCTTGGAATAACCCTCAATGAGGCCTTCACTGAACGCGATGCAAATCGCCTCGAAATGGCGTGGCGCGTCGTGCGATTGGCGGTGGGAGAATGGTCCCGCCTGACCGACTTCGTGCTTGGCGTACAGAACATACTTAACAAACATCTACCTAGTGCTAATGGAGTAGTGCCATTGCGCCGCATCTCGGCCGGGCACTTCAAGTCGCGAACGGTTATCGATTACGTGGGGATGTACGAATTTCTGGATCAGGTACTGTTCAGCTCGAAGCAGCGATTCGCGTTGCAGCTCAGGCTGTTGCAGCGTGCCAGCGCCATGCTGAGCAAAGCGTTCCGCCTGACCTGCCGCGAAGGCGAGCGCTCCCTCGATTCGTCGGACGAAGTCTGGTCGCGTCTCGACTACGAGTTCCACGACTTCGACCTGATCGCCAAGGAAACGCTGCTTGCGTTCCATACGCTGCTGATTTGCCTTCCCCCTGCCGCACTTGAAAGCCTGACCCTGGACCTGCAGGCGCTGCTCGATCGCGGTGTGCGGGTTTCGGTTCCACGCTCGAACCAGTCGGAAACCGTGAAGTAGCCTTATCTCCGCAAATAGGCGTGAATCAAGTAGGAAATCCCCATCATGAGCAGCAAAATGTTCGCCGCCAGAAACAGGTGGCGCTTGAATTGCTTGTGCAACCCGGCTCCCCAGGAGAGCAAACACAACGTAGTCGCCGCGGCTCCGTAGAATCCCAATAATCCACCCGCAAAAAATGGCACAACGTGTCCATATCCCTTCAACTTGCCTTCGGCGAGAATCGGGCCCGCAACCGTGAGCCAGTAGACCCAGGTTCCGGGCGATGCAACCTCTGCGAGCAGCGCCACCGATAGGCTCGCGTAGCTCAGAGAGGCAGAGTTGGCCATTTCCTGCTGGGTTTTGCCGCGCATTTCCCAGAGTGCGTAACTGGCAAAGCCGATGAGCGCAGATCCTCCGACAAAGGCAACGTAGTGCGCGATGCCGACAGGAATAAATCGATAAAAGAGCGAAGTGATCAGAAGCAGGCAACCGTCAACCGCCAGCGGAGCCGCGACCAATACATTAATGGCGCGTCCCCAGCGGCCTAAGGCCACTTGCGACAGCGCAATCATGTGCAGGGGGCTCGGCACCAAGCCTCCGACAATCCCCATCCCAGCGCCGAGTATGAGCAGGTCCATAGCGTCTTACGTTATGCGTCGTGGAGTTAGTGTAAAGTATTGTGAATGCATTGGTCTATACGGTTCATTGCTGACAAAGGGTGACGCCGGGGAAAATTCCGTCGGAACCTTGTTGCACGCGTGGGCCGAATGAGGCGAAAATATAACGGCGGCCTCTCCAGGGTTATGCTTAGTTTATAGCCGGACACTTCGTGCCATTACGACCAAAAGTTCTGATTCTCTCGCTTCCTCACGGTGCCGCGCACCAACGCGCCGCCAAGGCGATGCGCGCATCCTTCCAGGCCCTTCAGCCTGACGCGCAAGTGGAGGTCATCGACACACTTGAGCACTCCACCGCATGGTTTCGAGCCTATTACAATT
>CAWBWB010000007.1:0-57767 GCA_963792495.1 uncultured Acidobacteriaceae bacterium
GTCGCGAAAATATTTTTATCGGCATAGAACGCAGGCGTGCCATAGCATAATTTCTCCTTGACAGATGGTAGATGCATTACGTGCTGACGGATAAATTGCAGGTATATGAAGGGGTCAGTGGCCATCTCTCTAAAATAATTCAACCAATCTTTCCAGTGCCATACCTCTTGAGCCTTTGATAAGTACTGTTGCATTTTTTATGGGATTAGCCTTTAACCCTGCTATTGCTTCTTCAACTGTAGGATAAAATGTCGATTTTTTGTCCAACTGCCGAACTGCCGATGGTCTATGGACTTATCAGCCCTATCAAATTCTTTTCCTATAAAAATTCTTTCACCCACCTGCGTTTCCAAAGCTTTTTTGATCACCGCTTCATGCTCTGCGGGTGATTCATCCCCAATTTCGAACATATCGCCCAAAACCAATACCTTATGATCTGCTTTTATCTGCCCAACTGGATCGGAAACCTGATCGGTCACAAGGTGTACGAGCACAACTATTCGTGGCTCGACAAGGACGCGCTACAACGCACGCACGCTTTCTATGAAAAACACGGCGGCAAGACCATTGTACTGGCGCGTTTCCTGCCAATTATCAGAACGTTCGCGCCGTTTGTCGCCGGCGTATCCGATATGAGTCACCATAAATTTCAGGTATTTAACGTCATTGGCGCAACCCTGTGGGTTCTTTTGCTGGTCGCTGCCGGTTATTTCATGGGCAACCTGCCATTGTTGCGCGACCACCTCAACACCATCGTACTGATTGGTGTCGGCTCGGCCGTTGTGCCACTGGTTCTCAGCGCTGCATGGAAACTGGTTCGAAACCAATTTCGCAAACGCCAATAAAACAGGGCGGTGCCCAACTGCGGCGCCGCCCTTCTCCCTTCGTGGAAGTTGTATGACAGAGCGCGAAAACTTCATCCGAGTGGCGGCAGTTTGCCTGACAGGCCGAAGAGGAAGATGGTCCCGATAACACAACTATATGCGGCGCCGGTCCAGGCGATGACCTGGTAGAAGCGTGCGTGTCCAGTGCTTCCAGCCTTGAAGGCTCCGCCGAGCGAGGCAGTCATCAGCGCATTCATCGCCACCAGACCTATAGAAAACGCGGCCAGTCCCAACATTCCGCGCGACGTACCCCCCAGATTGGCGGCGAGAAAAAAGAGTGCGAGCTGGCTGGGAGTTTCCGCGCCCACGCCATGCAGCATACCGATCAGGAAGACCGATTTCCCGGTGTACATCCACTGGAAGCGCTCCGGCTGCGGAGCATCAGCGTTCCAGATCCGGCGCGTACGCCAGCCGAGCCAGCGCACACCGTTAATGGCGAGCGCAAGGCGGCTTTCGACGCGGCTATGTGCGTGGCCATGCGAGTCTTTGCGTAGGATTCCCGCTATCACGCCGATGCCGAGAACGATGAGCGTAAGTCCGATCAGCCGCTCCATCCAGTTGTCCATTCCCTCTGGCAGACCTACGTGCAATTGGAGCACGGCAACACCGAGCACGACCACCATAAACGCGTGGCCAAGCGCATAGGTCATGCCCAGGCGCAGACCGCTGAGCCAGCTATGCTGAACTGCCGTGATGTCAGAGATGGCGGCAAGATGATCGTAATCAAAGCCATGACGCAAACCGAGCAGCAGGCATGAGCCCAACGCGGCATCCAGTTTCCAGTCGGCGGAAGAAAAGATCACGAGTGCAGTATAGTGCAGCGGCAAATAAAAATCCTCGGGCCGCGTGAAGCGGACCGAGGATTGGTCTTTAAAAACTTTACTTGCTCGCTTCCGCCGCCATGTGGGCTTGGTGGACGGCGTGGACGAACGCCGTGCCCTCTGGAGTGATCGGCACTTTGCCGGTGAGAATGGCCTTCTCATCATCGGTGCCATAGAAGTTTTTGTTGGTTTCACCATCGCCGCTGATGCCGTTACCCTTCAGAGTGAGTCCGGCAAAAATGCCCTTGGCGCGTGAGTAGGTGAGGATTTCGGCATCCATCTTCCAATCCGTATCAGCCGAGGCATGGCGGCCTACAGGACCTGCAGCAGCCGAAGCGTCGCCACCGATCTGGAATTTGCTGGAAAGCCAGTGGTTCATGCCCTGCTCGTTCTGCACGATCATGACAAGATCCACGCCTTCAACACCGATCTGCAGTCCGAAGTTGCCGCCTGCGATGGTAAAGAATGCAGGGGCGCTCCAGCCAGTGGCCGTACGGCAAGTGGCGACGCCACGTCCGCCTTCAGCGCCAAAAATAAATCCGCCTTTGAGCATGTGAGGAACAACTGCGACGCACTTCGCATGTTCCATAACCTCGAGTGGTATGCCTTTATCCGGCGCAGAAGTGATGGCTACTAGAACTTTTGAGGCATTCTCCAGACGCTTTGCTGCATCTTCGCGCGATTCGGACCATGCAAAGGAAGCGGCACACAGCGCCGCGCTCAAAACAATCAATTGCTTCTTCATTTTCGTTTGTCTCCTCTTAATGTATGCAGCTATGGGAGCTGCTTTGTGCTTTCTGTATCCATTTGAAACGCATTGAAGAATTACCGTTGCGTACGAGATGTATGCACGCAATACGGGATCGCAACCACAGAGTAATAAATGAGTTTTTTTAAGAATTGGTTGCCTGGTAGAGAGGTTTAAATCAGCTAACCGCCGATGCGAACCAGCTGTTCCGCTTCGATTCGAGGCCCAAGAATAGAGACGCGGGGGATCCTACCACGCACCATGGCTACTTCATCACAGCGATGCAGGCGGGGGCAGGCTTGGCAGTCTTTGAAGATTTTGTCGGGCAGTTCAGTTTTATCTTCCACGATGCGGAAGCCGTACTTAAAGAAGAAATCCGGAATGCGCGTGAAAAGACATACGGACTGAATGCCGTGGTCTTCAGCCTCATCAATGAGTGCGCCGAGGATGCGACCGCCCGCTCCCTGAGCGCGAGCTTCAGGTTTGACCACGATGGAGCGCACCTCAGAGAGGTGTGGACCGTAAAGATGCAGCGCGCCGCAGCCGAGGAAGACGCCCGAGTCAGAGACGGCTACGGTGAAGTCGCGGATGTTCTCACAGATCTCAGAGAAGGGACGCTTGAGCAGCGTGCCATCATGCGAGAGCGAGTTCACGAGGTCGTAGACGTGGGATGCGTCTGGCAGCCGGGCTTTACGCACCAGCATGTACGGCCTCCCGTGGATGCGTCAGAGCCGCGATGCGCGACTCCATTGCATGCAGTGCCTCACGCACGCGCTGGCGTGCCGTTCCGCCGATAACATCGTGACAATCGAGCGTGGAGTTGAGATCGATGGCAGGGAAAAAGTCTGCTTCAAACTCTTCACCGAATTGTTTCAGCTCTGCGAGCGAGAGGGCGTCAAGCTCTACACCCTTCTCAAGCGCATAGCGAACGGCGTTGCCGATCTTCTCATGCGCCGTACGGAAGGGAACGCCTTTGTAGACGAGATAGGTGGCCGCTGCCATCGCGTTCAAATAACCGCTCTGTGCGGCGGTGCGCATCGCGTCATGATTGAACTTGAGTGCTGCAGTGAAGCGCGCCACGAGAGAGAGCATCTGCGGTACAAACTCCACGGAAAAGGCGGGCTCCTGCGTCTCCTGCATGTCTTTATTGTAAGCAAGCGGAAGGCCCTTGATCTGAAGAGTGACTGCTTCTGCGGCGCCATGTATGCGGCCGACTTTCGCGCGCAGCAACTCAGTCAGGTCAGGATTTTTCTTTTGCGGCATGGCGCTGGAGCCAGTAGAGAATGCTTCCGGCAACAGGACGAAACCGAATTCTGCCGTAGCGAAGAGTGTGATCTCTTCTGCAAAGCGGCTGGCATGAAGCCCGATGAAGGTGAACGCATTCAGGAATTCTAGAATGAAATCACGGTCGCTTGTCGCGTCCATGGAGTTGGGTGTGGGTGCGGTGAAGGCGAGTTCGCGCGCGGCTATGCTGCGATCGAGTGCGAGCGTTGCGCCGGCGATGGGGCCGGAGCCCAGCGGGCAATAGTTGAGGCGCGCTGCGCAGTCTTTGAGGCGGGAGATGTCGCGCAAAAGCATCTCTGCGTAGGCGAGAAGCCAGTGTGCTATAAGCACGGGTTCGGCGCGCTGCAGATGCGTGTAACTGGGCATGACTGCTTCGCCTGCCTGCTTTGCTTGTTCGACAAGAGCGCTGACCCACGCGGCTAGTGATGCGATAGTGTGAGCGATTTGCTCGCGGACATAGAGACGCAGATCGGTTGCGATTTGTTCATTGCGGCTGCGGCCTGTGTGCAGCTTCAGGCCGAGCGAGCCCACGCGCTCGACGAGGGAAAGCTCGACGTAATGATGGATGTCTTCGGCAGTTGCATGATCGCGCACGGCTGCTTTGCCTGCGTCTGTGGCAAAGTCTGCGGCAATGGCGTCGAGTGCGGCGCGGATTTCGGTGGTTTCAATCGCGGAGAGGACTCCGGCGGCAGAGAGCGCGGAGGCGTGCGCTTTGCTGGCTGCAACCTCCTGCGGGACGAGGCGCCAGTCGAAGACGATGGAGCGCTGCCATTGTTCGAATTCTGAATCCAGAGGCTCGCGAAAGCGGCCTGACCACATCTTCATGCGTTACTCCAAAACTGTTACTGAAACTTTGCTGAGTTTGGCAGCCCACCGAGGAGCAGAAGCAGCAGAGCTTTCTGCGCGTGCATGCGGTTTTCTGCCTGGTCAAAGACAATGGACTGCGGCCCGTCAAGCACTGCGTCTGAGACTTCTGCATTGCGATGTGCTGGGAGGCAGTGCATGAAGACGGCGTGCGATGGCGCTTCGGACATCAGCGTTTCGTTGACCTGGAAGGGACGGAAGATGGGCGCTCGTTTCGTAGACTCGTGCTCCATCCCCATGCTTACGCAGACGTCGGTGTAGATGGCGTCTGTGCCTTCCACTGCTGCGTGCGGGTCTTGCAACAGCTTGATCTCGCATTTGTTGGCCTCGGCTATTTCGCGGGCCAGGGTTACGATTTCGATGTCTGGCGAGTAGCCGCGTGGCGTGGCTACGGTGACATTGGCGCCAAGTTGCGCGCCCGTCAGCATAAGCGAGTGGCAGACGTTGTTGCCATCGCCTACGTACGTGAAGTTGAGGCCCTGCACGGTGCCGAAATGCTCCTGCAAGGTGAGGAAATCGGCGAGTGCCTGGCAGGGATGTTCGAAGTCTGAGAGCGCGTTGATGACGGGCACGCGCGAGTTGGCGGCCATCTCGGTGATGGTGTCATGCGCGTAGGTGCGGAGAACGATCACGTCCACCCAGCGCTCTACATTCTTGGCTACGTCAGCAATGGATTCGCGCTCGCCGAGAGGGGAATTGGTCTGGTCAAAGAAGATGGCGTTGCCGCCGAGCGTGTTGATGCCGGTTTCAAAGCTGAGCCTTGTGCGCAGGCTGGCTTTCTCGAACATGAGCACCATTTGTTTTGTGTCGAGCGCGTGGCGGTAGTCGCGTGGATTGCGCTTTACGTCATGGCCGAGTTTAAGGATGGCGCGCACTTCAGAGCTGGAAAGATCGGCGATGGAGCAAAGATCCTCACCCGCCATGCGCGTGGCGGCAGAGAGGATGTCGGCATCGGATGCGATGTTCACTTCAGGTTGCGTGTGCTCGAGGGTTGATTTGCTAGCCACGGTTTCCTCCTGCGGCCTGCGTTGCCGCTGCGCCGCTAAGAGCGGCTGCGTATTCTGTAAAGATTTCATCCAGCGCTGCGATGGCTGTAGCCACGTGCGCGCGCTCCAATATGTATGGGGGAAGAAAGCGCAATGTTGTGTCGCTGGTGCAGTTGATGACGATGTGCCGCTTGAGCATTTCTGCCACGGTGAGCTTGCCAAGGTCGGCCGAGTCGAGTTCGACGCCGATCATCAGACCCTTGCCACGTATTTCGGTGATGCAGTCATGTCGTTTCGCGAGAGAGCGAAGCTCATCTTGGAAGTAATTGCCTACTTCGATTGCATGCGCGAGCAGGTTTTCTCTTTCAATGGTGTCGATGACGGTGATGGCTACGGCACATGCTAAGGGACCGCCGCCGAAGGTGGTGCCGTGCATGCCGGCGTGAATGGCCCGTGCGGCTTCTTCATTGCAGAGAATGGCTCCGAGGGGAATGCCGCCGGCGAGTGGCTTGGCCAACGTGGCGACGTCCGGAAGGATGCCGTAGTGCTGATAAGCGAACCACTCGCCGGTGCGGCCGAGGCCTGCCTGAATTTCATCGGCAATGAGCAGCGCGCCAGTGGAGGATGTGAGTTTGCGGGCTTCTGCGAAGAACTCCTGGGTAAGCGGGCGGATGCCGCCTTCGCCCTGGATGGATTCGACGAGGATCGTGCAGACTTCGCTCGAAAACTTGTCGCGCAGGTCGGCGACATCATTGAACTTTACGAATTCAAAGCCGGGCACTACGGGAGCGAAAGGCTCACGGTACTTGGCTTTGTGCGTTGCGGAGACTGCGCCGAAGGTGCGGCCATGGAAGCTGCCTTCGAGAACCAGAACTTTGGTGCCGATGGTCTTGCCTTCGCTGCGCAGCAGGCCGGCGTGTGCGCGCGCAAGCTTCAGTGCGCCTTCAATGGCCTCTGTGCCGGTGTTGGCGAAGAAGACGCGATCGAGGCCTGAGCGCTCGGTGAGACGAAGAGCTAATTCGGCTTGCCCCTCGTGGTAGAAGAGGTTTGAAGTGTGAATCAGCGCGCGGCTCTGGTTGACGATGGCTCGCTCGATGGCCGGATGACCGTAACCAAGCGCGTTGACGCCGATGCCGCTGAGCAGATCGAGATAGCGCTCGCCATTTTCATCGATGATGTGTACGCCTTCGCCGCGTACAAAGAGGATCGGATTGCGGTCGTAGGTATGCAGCAACAGCTTTGATTCAGCAGCCCTGATCTGTTCGAGTTTGCCTTGTTCGGGTTTCAACATTGTTTCAATCTCCTCTAGGCGACCATGACTTCAGTGCCGTAAGCCACGCGCGAACTTGTTAGATCGGGAAGGGAACTGGCAGCCTCCGCGGGCAGAATGCGTACGCGCTTCACGCCGTTCAAAAGCGCTTCGCGGCAGGCGCTCAGCTTGGGCAGCATGCCGCCGGAAATAATTGCATTCTTTGCCATCTCGGCAATCTGATCAATACTGAGCCATCGCATGGTTTCGCCATTGCCGCCACGTACGCCGGGCACGTCGGTCAGAAAGACGAGTGCATCAGCATGGCAGGCGATTGCACAAGCCGAAGCCATTTCATCGGCGTTGATGTTGTAATACTCGCCATCAAAACCAAGCGCCATGGAGCAAAGCACCGGGACGGCTCCGATCTGCCATATCGCTTCGATCAGACGTGGATCGCTTGCGGCAATTTCGCCGACATATCCGAGGTCCGGTGATGTGCGCTTTTTCCGTGCCCGTAAGATGAGGCCGTCGCCGCCTGAAAGACCCACCGCGGCCTGACCTATTGCCCCAAGGCCGGCGACCAGCTGTTTGTTCACCCGACCTGCAAAGACCATCAGGGCAACGTCGCGAGTTTCTGCATCGGTTACGCGCAGACCATCGATAAATTCACTCTGTTTGCCCAGAGCCTTGAGAGTTTTGGTTAGCTGCACACCGCCGCCATGCACTACAGCCACCTGATTGCCGTCGCGCACTAGTTCCGCAACCGCCTTGAGTGAGCCGGCAAGCAGCTCAGGCGTTTCGAGTCCCGCTCCGCCAAGTTTTACGACATATTTCATTCGAGACCCTCCTTACTCCAGCCCCTCTTGCTCATTCCAGCCCTGCATTACATTAAAGTTCTGTACAGCTTGAGAGGAAGCGCCTTTCAACAGATTATCGAGGCAGCTTACGATCACCGCGCGGCGACCATCGGCGGAGAGCTGAAACCCGATGTCCGCATAGCTTGTTCGCGCCACATGGAGAATCTGCGGCAGCCCATTTTTATGCAGCCGAACCATTGGACTACCGGTGAAAAACTTCTCGTAGACGTGCAGAATCTGATCGCGTGTCTGCTGCGCTTTGAAGCGCACATAAATCGTGGAGAGTATCCCGCGTGGAATTGGAAGCAAGTGCGGCGTGAAAACAATTGCATCGCTGGGAACTTCGATCTGCTCGAGCAACTCGCCCATGTGCCGATGCGCGAAGACACCGTACGCGGAAAGATTATCTGCCGCATACATGAAGTGCGTTTTAGCTGTAGGCGCTTTGCCTGCGCCGCTCACCCCGCTCTTCGAGTCGGCGACAATTCCCGTTTCTACATCCACGAGATCAGCGGCTATCAGTGGCCGTAGCGCCAGGATCACACTGGTTGCGTAGCAGCCGGGATTCGCTACTAGGCGCGCCTTTGCAATTTCTGCGCGATGCAACTCCGGCATTCCGTAAACTGCTTCATCCTGAATCTTCAGTGCGCGCACGGAGCCTTCATCTTCAAAGGCATAGATGGCGCGATTGGCTGCTTCATTCAGCCGCCATGCACCGCTGAGATCGATTACGCGAATCCCACGCGAAAGCGCTTCAGGCGCCCACTCACGCGACAGTTCATGGGGCGTAGCGAGAAAGAGTGTTTGAACGTCGCGGTCTGCCATCAGCTCCCATGAAAACGGCTGATGCCGCAGGTTCCCGCTTCCAAGTGAGTCCACAAGTTCAGGATGAATCTCACTGAGCGGAACTCCGCCGCGCTCCGCGTCGCGCGGATCAAGCCTTCCGGCGAAGACCGGAGGCGTTCCCTTGAGCCGCGGATGCCTGAGAAGAAGCCGAGCAAGCTCCGCTCCCGCATATCCTGTGACGCCGACTACTGCTGTCTGTACTGCGTTGCTCATGACTCCAACATCATCCTAAGCCGGGCTTCCACTTCCGCGGCGCGGCGCGCGTCTTTGCAGATGACGAGAACCGTATCGTCTCCGGCAATGGTTCCGGCCACTTCAGGCCATTCTTCATAATCGAGAGCTGCAGCTACCGGTTGTGCACCGCCCATCATGGTGCGAATCACTACCTGATTCATGGCCAGCAGTGCCCGCAGGCCAAAACTGTCGATGACTTCCTGCACGGTGGGAGGCGCATCGATGTCCTTCTCCGGCGCGACTGTGATGGCGCCACTGCCATTACCGTTAGGAAAAGCGTAGCCGCTGGGTCCCTTGTAGATATGCAGCTCGTGAATATCGCGTGAGAGCGTAGCCTGGGTTACGGCGAATCCGCGGCGGCGCAACTTGCGGCGCAGCTCATCCTGATTAGTGACTGGAGAGCTGGCAACAACTTCACGTATCGCATTGTGTCGCTGAATCTTCAATTTCGCTCACGTGGCCCTGCACATCGGCCAAAAGAATGAGCGCGGCTCCATTCGGAACCGCGCTTGCATAAATATACATCATGATTGTATAACTATGCAAAGAAGAACTCTTTAAAATCTGGCGTATTCAGACTCCTAAGCCGCGCAGATTCGATTTTCATTTTAGTGTTGCCTTCCTCCATTACTTTGGAACGACGCCTGAAGATTTCTTCCTTTTGCACCAAAAAGTGTTCGCAATCGAAAAATGCGGCGAAACATTGCCGCGGACCTCGAAATTTCACAATTTGAGGGCTACAGTTAGTCATGGAAGTTACATCGCGCACTTCTTTCTCTTCAGCCTTGGCGCCGGAAGGCTCGTATCCGGCGCGCCCCGCACGTCATCTTGACGGCAGCCTGGTTGATCCGCGTTTTGATTCCGATTCATGCGGCGTAGGTTTTGTGGCCCGGCTTTCGGGCGAGCCGTCGCATCAGATTCTGGATCACGCGCTTACGGCGCTCTCCCGCCTGGAGCATCGCGGCGCGGTTGCGTCAGATGGGAAGTCGAGCGATGGCGTGGGCGTTACCACGACGGTGCCGCGCGAGTGGCTGCTGAAGCAGGTAGGGCTTGGCCTTGTGGAACATAAACCGCTGGGCGTAGCTGTGCTTTTTTTGCCGAAGGAGGACGCTGCGCAGCGCGCTGAGATTGCTGCTGCCCTTGCCGCGCAGAATCTCGATGAGCTTTATTGGCGTGCAGTGCCGGTACGGCCTGAGGTCCTGGGCGAAATTGCGAACTCGTCGCGTCCGGCTATCTGGCAATTACTGATTACCACGCGAGATGCGGTGGATTTCGATCGGCGGCTATACCTGGCACGCAAGCAGTTTGAGCGCTCGGCTTTGCCGGGCTATATCTGCAGCATGTCTTCCCGCACGATGATCTACAAGGCCTTGTGCGCGGGCCGGCTGCTGAAGGAGTTTTATCCCGACTTGGCTGATCGGGAGTTTAAGACGCCGATTGCACTGTTTCATCAACGATATGCGACGAATGTGATGCCCTCGTGGGATCGTGCGCAGCCGTTTCGCGCCATTGCTCACAATGGCGAGATCAATACGATCTGGGGAAATCGTGCGCGCATGGAGGCTCGTGCGGCTACGCTGCCTCTTGATCTGTATCCAGTGTTGAGCGATGGCGGATCGGATTCGACTTCGCTGGACGAGATTGTGGAACTGCTGGCGAACAATGGTCGGACTGTGGGCGAGGCGGTGCGCATGCTCTTGCCACCCGCGAATCCGGTGAACAACTCGGCATTTCTGCAGTACTGCGGCGATTGCATTGAGCCGTGGGATGGGCCGGCAGCGCTGGCGTTTACGGATGGCCGGCAGGTTGGCGCGATTCTGGATCGCAACGGTCTGCGGCCTTGTCGGTTTGCTGTGGATGATACGGGACTCGCGGTTGCGGGCTCGGAGGCTGGCCTGGTTGATATGGATCCGGAGCATATTGTGCACAGCGGACGGCTTGGGCCTGGGCAGATGATTGTTGCCGATCTTGATTTCAACCGCTTCTTTGAGAACGATGAAATTTTGAGCATCTACGATCAGAAGCGTCAGTATGAAGATTTAATTCAGCAGGACGTGCCGCTTACAGATTCGACGAGTGAGCCAGCGCCGCTTGCTGCCGTGGAACTGAATCGTCTGCAGCGGAGCTTTGGTTATACGCGCGAAGATGTGCGGATGATTCTGGCTCCGATGGCCGCTGAAGGCAAAGATGCTGTGTGGTCGATGGGCGACGATACGGCGATTGCACCGCTGGCGAAGGCTCCGCGTCCGCTGTATGCGTTCTTCCGGCAGAGGTTTGCGCAGGTTACGAATCCGCCGATTGATCCGCTGCGTGAGGCTGTGGTGCTGAAGATGCATACGCGTCTTGGGCCGTGGCCGCACATCTTTGAGCTGCGTGAGCCGCTTCCAGGCCTCAGCCTGAATTCACCTTTGCTCTCGCTCGGGCAGATGCATGCGCTCATGGAGGGCGACCATGCGCAGGCTGGAAATATGCAGCATGCGATTTTGCATTGCACCTGGGCACCTGATACTTCGCTTGAGGTTGCCGTAGACATTCTTACCGCGCGCGCCGTGGAACTGGTGGGATCTGGCGCGGCTTTGCTTATGCTTACGGACCGCCATGCGTCGCCGGATGCGCTGCCGATTCCGATGGCGTTGGCTACCGGCGCGGTGCATCACGCGCTGATTCGCGCCGGTGTTCGTGCTGAGGTTGGTTTGGCGGTTGAGGCTGGCGACTGTCGCGAGATTCACCATTTGGCTGTGCTGCTGGGCATGGGTGCGGGCGCGGTGTGCCCGTGGTTGGCGCTGGAGACGGCGCGCGAGCTTGATGCTGAAAAAGGTGAGCACAATCTGATTCATGCGATGGAGCTTGGGCTGGCGAAGGTCATGTCGAAGATGGGCATCAGCGTGGTGGACAGCTATCGCGGGGCACACCTCTTTGACGCTATCGGCATCGCACAGAGCATCGTGGACAAGTGTTTCCCTGGTGTTCCTGCGCCGATTGGCGGCATTGGCTTTGAGCAGATCGAGGCTTACGTACGGCAGAACTGGGTTGGTTCCGCTGGCGCAGATGAGCCTGATGAGGGCGAGGCAGCTGTTGTGGCTGCGGCGCAGGTACGCGAGCTGCCGGACTTCGGTTTTGTGCGCTTCCGCAAGGCAGAGGGAGCGGAGATGCACCAGTGGCAGCCGCAGATAGTGCGCGCGCTGCAGACGGTCGTTGGTTCTACGAAGCAGGGTGCGGCATTGGCGCTTACGCCGTTTGCGTCGTTTGCTGCGCAGGCTACGGATACGGAACCGCAGAACCTTCGCGACCTGCTGGAGATTCGACCTGCAGGACCTGAGGTTGCCGTTGAGGCTGTGGAGCCGGCGAGTAATATCACGCGGAAGTTTATTGCTTCGGCAATGTCGTTTGGGTCTCTCTCGCCGGAGGCTCACCAGACGATTACGGAAGCGATGAATCTGCTTGGCGGCCGCTCGAATACTGGGGAAGGCGGTGAGGATCCCGCTGTGTATGCTCCGATCGATGGCGCACCATCACTGTTGAATAACAAGATCAAGCAGGTGGCCAGTGCGCGATTCGGAGTTACTGCTGAATATCTTGCGCATGCGGAGGAACTTGAGATCAAAGTCGCGCAGGGTGCGAAGCCTGGCGAAGGAGGACAGCTTCCCGGACACAAGGTGACGGAGTTGATTGCACGTTTGCGTCATGCGCAGCCTGGGATGCAGCTCATCTCGCCGCCGCCGCATCACGATATTTATTCGATTGAGGACCTGGCTCAGCTTATCTGGGATCTGAAGAGGGTGAATCCGCGCGCAGCTGTGGGCGTGAAGCTTGTCTCGGGTTGCGGCGTGGGTACCATTGCCGCCGGCGTGGCCAAGGCGTATGCAGATTACATCGTGATCGCCGGCAATTCCGGCGGGACTGGCGCTTCGCCGCTTTCGAGCATCAAGTATGCCGGCAATCCCTGGGAGCTTGGCTTGGCTGAAGCGCAACAAGTGTTGGTGCACAACGGGCTGCGTGGACGTGTTCGCTTGCGAACCGATGGCGGTCTTCGCACTGCTCGCGACATTGTCATGGCCGCGCTGTTGGGAGCCGACGAGTACGCCTTTGGCACCTCTGTTTTGGTCGCGCTCGGTTGTGACATGGCGCGCCAGTGTCATCTCAATACATGTCCGACTGGTATTGCTACGCAGCGGCCTGAGTTGCGCGCGAAGTTCCGTGGTAAGCCGGAACACGTGGTTCGCTTCTTTGACGAGTTGGCTGCGGAAGTTCGCCAGCTTCTCGGTAAGCTTGGACTTTCTTCACTCTCTGAAGCTACGGGCCGCGCTGATCTGCTGGAACAGGTGCGCTGGGATGGGAATCTCGACCTAGATCCCATGCTGAAGTCTGTGGCCATTGCTGAGAAGACAGGAGGCGCAATTCGCTGGGAGGGCCGCCGCAATGATCGTCCGGAGCAGCACATTCCTATCGATAACGCATGGGTTGAACCAGCATTGGAGGCCTTCAAGTCGAACAAGGCTTTCCGGTTGGTAACGCGCGTCACGAATGAAGATCGTACGCTCGGCGCGCGACTTTCCGGTGAGCTGGCGCTCTTCAAGACACAGAATCCGGCAGCGACCGGCTCCAGGCTTGTCTTCAAAATGCACGGCGTTGCCGGGCAGTCCTTCGGAGCCTTTGCAGGTTCTGGCATGACGCTTGAACTCGATGGCCTGGCCAACGATTTTGTGGGTAAGGGCTTGAGCGGCGGCGAACTGATTCTGCGCGCTGTTGGCCGTGCCGCGAAAGATTCTGCCTCGCACACGCTGCTAGGCAATGTGGCGCTTTACGGAGCTACTGGCGGTTGGCTCTTTGCCTCAGGTCGTGCGGGCGAGCGCTTTGGCGTTCGCAACTCAGGCGCGCTGGCGATTGTGGAAGGCGTTGGCGATCACGGCTGCGAGTACATGACGGGCGGTCTTGCCGTTGTTCTGGGAGAAACCGGCATTAATTTTGGCGCGGGTATGACCGGCGGTCTGGCATGGATTTATGACGAGGACGGCGATTTTCTCGACAAGGGCCGCTATCACTCGTCCTTCCTCCAGCCAGAGACGTGGGAGGATCTCGATCACGCGGCACGTAAGTCTATTCACGAACTAGTGGAACTGCACGCCGCTAAAACGCAAAGCAGGCGCGCTCAATGGCTGCTCGTCAACTGGGAAACCGAGTCGAAGTGCTTTGTGCGTCTCACGCCAAAGCCGCAGGCGTGACGCTGACGGACGACAAATAAGCACGGGGCTGATACACTCACGTTTGCTCGGAGTGCATCAGCTCCGACCGAGCCAGTTTGCGCCGATGACACCTTCATCTCACATCAATACTATTAATGACCTCTTCTTTCGTGTCGCGAGCGCTGCGAATCCACGTGCCGTACTTTGGCAGGATCACGCAGGGCAGTGGCAGCCGCTTTCATCCGATCAGATATATCAGCGAGTACGTGCCGTGGGCTCCCGGCTGCTTGAGTGGGGCGTGAAAAAGGGCGATCGCGTTGCGCTTATTGCGGAGAACCGCTGGGAGTGGGCCGTTACGGACTTCGCGATTCTTGCCGTTGGCGCGGCAGATGTGCCGGTCTATCCCACGCTTACCGGTGAACAGATTGCCGTGCTCCTTACGGATGCGGATTGCCGCATCGCGTTTGTTTCCACGCGCGCGCAGCTCGACAAGCTGAACGCCGTGCGGAGTCAGACACCGCTGGAACGCATTGTCATGATGGATGCCGATGTACCGGAAAGCGCAATCTCTTACACCAGCCTGATTGAAGGTGCGGATGCTCTGGGCTCGCAGCGCGATCCTGTCTTTGATGCTCTTGCTCATTCGGTTGACCCAAAAGATCTGGCGACACTGATCTATACATCAGGAACCACCGGGGAACCAAAGGGCGTGATGCTTACGCACGGAAACATTGCAGCGAATCAGTTTCACTGCGTCAACGGTTATCCACTTTCTCCCAACGATACGTGCATTTCCTTTTTACCGCTCTCGCATATCACCGCGCGCGCTCTGGACTATGCGATGTATAAGGCCGGTGCGCAGGTCGTTTACTGCCCGCAGTTCGACAAGCTTCCGCAGGCGATGAAAGAGATTCGCCCGACATTTTTTGTGGGCGTGCCTCGTGTATACGAAAAAATTCGCCAGGCTGTTGAGCTTAAGTCCGCGGCCAGCCCCATTCGCAAGCGCCTTCTCGCTTTGGCGCTCAAGATTGGTTCAGGGCAAAGCGATGAGGTGTATCACGGACGCACGCCTTCATCGTTTGGGTGGAAGCTCTCCAATAAGCTTGTTTACAGCAAAGTGAAAGAAGCGTTTGGCGGGCGTGTGAATTACTTTATCTCCGGTGGGGCGCCGCTTGGCGTCGACACCGCTCGCTGGTTTGCATCGGCAGGTATTGCTGTGTGGGAAGGTTACGGATTGACGGAAACCTCGCCTGTCATCGCACTCAATAATCCCGTCGCGCAGCGTCTCGGTTCCGTTGGCCCGGTACAGCCTAATATCGAGATTCAGTTTGCGCCCGATGGCGAATTACTCGTTCGCGGGCCCATCGTTTTTCAGGGCTACTGGAAGAAGCCGCAGGCAAATGCGGAGTGCTTCAGTGGCGAAGGCTGGTTTCACACGGGCGATATAGGTCATCAGGACTCCGATGGCTTTCTCTACATTACCGATCGCAAGAAGGAACTGCTGAAAACTTCTGGCGGAAAGTTGGTGGCGCCGCAGCCGATTGAAAATAAGCTCAAGGTGAATGTGCTTGTTGGCAATGCAGCGCTGATTGGTGATAAGCACAAATTCATCTCAGTGCTGATTTCGCCTAACTTTACTGCGCTTGAAGACTGGGCAAAGCAGCAGGGAATTGCTTACAGCAATCGCAGAGAACTGGTGGCAGACAACCGTGTACACGAGCTGTATCACGGCATTGTGCATGACACTAACGCGGGCCTGGCGAACTTTGAATCGCTAAAGCGCTTCCGGCTGGTGCCAGAGGAATGGACCCAGGAGACGGGCGAACTGACGCCTTCCATGAAACTCAAGCGCCGTGTGATTATCGAGCGTTATGCCTCGCTTGTTTCCGAAATCTACGCGGACGAAGCAACCTCGCGCGCCGAATAGGCCCTATGAGGCCGCGGCCGAAGACTCCGCGCTTCGTCCACATGCTGTGCAGGCCGCGAAAGAAGGGCGCGCCCCACATGCTTACCGCTAGCAGCCCGCCAAAGAGTATGACAGCGTCAATGCTGACTCGGCCTTGTCGGGTCCAGTAGGTATTGGGGTCGAGATTCAGCCACAGCGCAAACTCATCGAGCGTTAGGGCTGCGCCTGCTCCGTAACTTACACACATCAGCCGGCTCAGAAAAATCGAGGTCGGCGAGTGCGAGCGGCCCACATCGAGCAGCCATCCATAGCCGACCAGCAGCAGAATCAGGATTCCCCAGACCAGATGATGGATGTGTACGCCGCGAACGGTTACCCAATTGAACGGCCCGCGATCGCGCACCACCATGTCGACAATGAAGCGGACACCCACAAACGTAATCAAAAATGAAACTGAAGCCAGGAACATCCGCCGCCGCGGACGGTCAGGAATCGTGGTGCGGATCAAATAGCCCAGCCGCGTCAGCTGCAGCAGAACCAGCAGCAGCACAACAACGATGCTTGCAAAAACAAGTAAGAGCAACGCTCCGGTTCCGGGCATAGCTTATTGAAACATCCCGCCATGTAATTTCCGAGTAAAAAACGAATTGCTCTAGATGGTGAAGGCGTGCCTACAGTCACTTTCACTTGACTCTCGCGGAGTACACTGTATATGGCGTCGAACCGGCGGCATGTCCAGGCTAGCCCGGAAAATCGAAGCGCCATGCGGGCCAACGCGCCCCACAGATTCCCTACTAGGAGAGCTTTTCGATGCGTGTAGCTTTGTTGACCGGCGGCGGAGATTGCCCTGGCTTGAATGCCGTGATTTATGCAGCGGTGAAGAAGGGCATCAATCATTACGGCGACGAATTTATTGGCTTTCTCAACGGATGGAAGGGTGTTCTTGATAACCAGTGGATTCCGCTGACGCTGGAAAACACGGATGGAATTCAGCTGAAGGGCGGCACGATCCTTCACTCCTCGCGCACCAATGTGAAGAAGATCCCTGGCGGCATTGAAAAGGTTCAGGAAGTTCTGAAAGAAAACAAAATCGATGCGCTCATCGCGCTCGGCGGCGATGATACACAGTCCGTTACGCTCTTCCTGTCCGAGAACGGGATCAACGCGATCGGCGTGCCGAAGACCATCGACAACGACATCAATGGCACGGATGCGACGTTTGGCTATGACACGGCTGTTTCGATTGCCACGCAAGCTGTGGATCGCATTCACACTACTGCTGACTCGCATAATCGCGTTGTGGTGGTGGAAGTAATGGGCCGGGATGCCGGCTGGATAGCCATGGCTGCGGGTGTTGCCGGCGGAGCGCACGTCACTCTTGTTCCGGAAAAGCCTATCGATATCGATCATGTGGCTGCTTTGCTCAAGTACAACTACGATCACGGAAAACACTACGGCGTGGTAGTGGTTGCGGAAGGCTGCCATCTGCCGGAAGGCGGACAGGTTCTCGGCTCAGGTAAGGTGGATTCTTTTGGTCATGCCCAGCTCTCGGGCATCGGCGAGGCGCTTGCCAAGCTGATTGAAGAGAAAACCGGTTATGAGACCCGCAGCGTAAACCTGGGCCACACCCAGCGCGGCGGAGTGCCAACTGCGTACGATCGTCTGCTCGGCCAGCGCTACGGTTTGCATGCCATTGACATGGTGCATGAAGGCAAGTGGGGCCGCATCGGCGTTCTCAGGGGCACCGACATCACAGATATTCCGATCAAGGAAGCCATTGCCACCAATCGCCGTTTGGATCAGCGATTCTTTGATGTGATTGCCGGCGTTGAGGCTAAGGTCTAACGCGGTGCGCACAGTTTGAAACGAAAAGCCATCCCGAATTTGGGATGGCTTTTTTGCATCTATCAATTTACGTCAGGGGGGAATCCTTGCAATATCGCCTCTATCATCCCGCGGACTTTGAGCAGCTGTACGCCATTGAGGAGGCGTGCTTCGATTCCGTGCTGCGCTTTGATCGCCGGTACATGAAGCAGCTCACCGAGCGTGCATCGAGTGCGACGTGGACTGCGGAATGGGGAGAGGGAGAAAGCAGACGGCTGGCCGGTTTCGTAATCGTGGAGTGGACCAGGATGCTGCGGGGTATCGTGGCGTACATCCAAACCATCGAAGTGGATCATGCGTTTCGCCGCCACGGAGTTGCCCGGGAGCTGATTGGCCTGGCTGAGAGCTCAGCCCGAAAGGCTCATGCCAGCTACATGTGGCTGCATGTGGATGAAACGAACGAGGCGGCTATTGCGCTGTACCGTGCCTGCGGCTACGAACGTCACGGCAGCCACCCCCGCTACTACCAGAACGGTCATGGCGCGGAAATTTATGCCAAGCCGCTTGGTGACAAGTAGCGAGTACTCGCACCTATATCCACAGAATTGACTCTTTTTCCACAGGGGAAAATTTGCGGTACTATAGCGTTCGTCTCCGCGTATGCCGCAGATTGCGCTGCCAATCAGATACTTCCGCCCTCGTATCTTCCCGCGCCCATGGGGTGCGATCCTGCTTTGTGGGGCGGCGATTCTGATTGCTTTGACCGCAAACGAGGTTCGGTCGTACCTCCCGCACCGCCCATCGCGATTCGTGTTTGTTTCGTCTCATTCTGCTTCGCGTCCACCCGCTCTGACAGATCGATTCTCGGACGGAACGCCGGATTTTCTGCGCCTGACTGATCCTGCCGACCAGTCGGCCTTCCGGCGCTGGTTCGTGTTGCTTGCGGAGGAACAGGCGCTGCGGCCGGCTGCGCAGGTTCCTGTCGAGATTACCGATTGCGCCAGTCTGCTTCGCTATTCCTATCGCGAAGCCCTGAAGCGCCATGACAGCTCATGGTTCAATACCACCGGCATTGAAGTCGATGCACTTCCCGGCGAAGTTCACGCCTGGCACTATCCTGATACGCCGCTGGGAGCGCAGCTTTTCCGCGTCCAGCCAGGCAGCTTTGAGCGGGCTGACCTCACGAATGGCAGCTTTGCACAATTTGCCGATGCCAGGACGTTAGTGGAGCGAAATGCGTTTCTGGTGGGACGTGATGTGCGCGCGGCCCAGCCAGGTGACTTGCTCTTTTATCGCCAGTTTGGCCAGTCTTCGCCATGGCATTCGATGATCGTGGCTGAAGTTGGCCCGCAGGCCCGTGTTGTGTATCACACAGGGCCCGATCACGGCCGTCCAGGGGAACTACGCCGCGTGCTGATTACGGAACTGATCGATCATCCTCAGCCTCAGTGGAGGCCTGTTGCTTCCAACCCTAACTTTTTAGGCGTATATCGATGGAATATTTTACGAGGAGCCGAATGAAAACGCTGCGGCTGCTCTTTGCCTTGGTTCTTGTCTTCTTCGTCGGCTCCGCGGCTCGCGCTGCGGAGTCCCGATCCTTTTCGCTCTCCACGGAGCGTACTTTTGCCCCCGGCGAACAAATAAAGATTCAGCTTTATGCGCGTAATGTGCCTGCGCTTGAGTTTCGCGTTTACAAGGTTCAAGACACGGAGAAATTCTTCTCCAGTCTCAAGGACCTGCACAGCTTCGGCTCGCGGAGCTACTCGCCGTCGGAGCAGATTGACAAGAAAACCTTCCTCGAACGCTTGCACGACTTCAAGGCCAACATCTGGTGGGAGATTCGGCACTTCTTCCGCAGCCAGTTTACCGATGATGCGCGTGATGGCTTGCGCGAGAAGCAGTCAACGATGGGCAAACGCAGCCGTATCGTGGGTGCTACGGAATTCGCGAGCATTCCGCTGTTGAATGATCGCCAGCTTGTTGCCCGCTGGAAGCTCATGACGCCGCCTTCGCTGGTGAGCGAAACGCAGGTTTTGCCAATCGACAATCCGGGCCCCGGCGTTTACCTGATCGAAACCACAGATGGAACATACAAGGCTTATACGATTGCCATTGTCACCAACATGGTGCTCGTGGAGCGGTCGCTGAACAACAAGGTTGAGGTGTTTCTTGCCGACCGCAAAACCGGCGCTCCTATCTCTGATGCGGATGTCGTTTTCTGGGCTAGCGCGAAGCAGCAATCCACCGCCAAAACCAGCGAGGAAGGGTTTGCTTCGCTTTCGATGGGAGGGAATCCGAGCGGGCAGCCTGAGAATCTCTGGGTTCTGGCGCACAAGGGGAGGGACGCCGCCATCGTTACGCCCTGGGGTTACGGTTTCAATCTGAACTCCGGTTCCAATTCGCGGGCGTTCATCTATACCGACCGGCCTGTTTATCGCCCCAGCCACGATGTGCACATCAAAGCCGTTCTGCGGCAGGTAAAGGACGACAACCTGGTTCTGCCTTCGGATAAGACCGTACAGCTCACGGTGCGCGACGCGGACGACAAGACCATCTTCAAGAAAGATCTGCCTGTCTCCACCCACGGTACTGTTTCCGCGGACCTCACGCTTGCGGCGGACGCTTCTCTTGGTTTCTACAACATTCAGATCAGCGCCGCCGACGGGATTCGAGGAGGCGGCAGCTTTTACGTGGAGGAATATAAGAAGCCTGAGTACCAGGTGACGGTGAAGCCTGCGGCCAAACGCATTCTTCAGGGCAATACATTACAGGCCGTAATTGAAGCGAAGTACTTTTTCGGCGAGCCAGTCGCCGGTGCCAAGGTGAAGTACGTTGTCCATACTTCGACTCACTGGTGGTGGGATGAGGAAGAGGGAGACGCGGGAGATGAGGCCGGCGCGGATAACGGAGATAGTTCGGATAACGCAGGAGATTCTGACGACACCTGGGGCGCCGAGGAGCAGCAGGAGCACGAAGGAGTGCTTGACGCCAACGGGCGGCTCACGGTGTCGCTGCCGGTCCCGCTCGATCGCAAGCATGACGACGAAGATTTTCGCATCGAAGCTCGAGTGACGGATGCTGCGAATCGTGAGGTTGCCGGGCACGCGACGACTCTCGCCACATATGGTTCTTTCCGTCTGAGCGTTGAGCCCACGAGTTATCTCTTTTCGCCCGGCCAGACGCCGCGCGTGAAAGTTACAGCGCAGGATTACGACGGCAAGCCTGTGCAGACTCCAATCCATATCGAATCAAGCCAGACTAGGTGGGATTCTGTCACGCATGCATCCTCAAAAACCGTCGTGGATAATCGTGACGCCGCCACAGGTGCGGACGGTACCGTGGTTGTCGATCTTCCGTTCAACAACGCGAGCGGTAGCTTTACCGTTGTGGCCAGTGCAACAACGCCGGAAAATCGCGTCGTTGAGGGGCGTACATGGATATGGATTTACAGCGGCTTTGGCGCTGGTTACAACCAGAATGTTCAGGCGCAGCTCGTTCCCGACAAAAAGTCTTACAAGGTGGGCGATGTAGCTCATGTGCTCCTCGTCAGCGGCCTTGACGATAAGCCAGGTCAGGAGTTCTGGGCTGTTGTCACAGCGGAAGGCAACAGCCTTCAGTCGCGCCAGCTTCTCCATGCTAAGGGCGCAAGTATTTCCTTTGAATTGCCAATTACGGAGCGTGCTCAGCCGAATCTCATTGTGAGTGCGATGCTGGTGCACGCGGATCAACTCATTACTGCACAGAAGAGTCTTTCAGTACCGCTCGTTGAGCGGCGTTTGACGATTACTGCCACGCCGAGCAAGGACAAATATCTTCCCGGCGAAAAAGGCTCCTTCGATGTGCTTGCGCAGGATGCGGCCGGCAAGCCGGTGCAGGCCGACCTCAGCTTCGGCGCGGTGGATGAGGCGCTTTACTCCGTACGGCCCGATACCACGGGCGACATTCTTTCTGCCTTCTATCCCAGGCGCTATGCGTGGGTGAACTATGAAACCTCGTTTGCGTATTACTTCCACGGCGAAGCCGGCAGCAAGAGTCCGCTCCTCGCCAAACTTGCAGGAGATGGGCTTTTCCATCCGCGTATGGCGCAGGTGAAGCCCGGCTCGGATCTTGTTGTGCCCAAGGTGCGCAAGGCGTTTCCAGATACTGCGTATTGGAATCCGGCTGTCCATACCGGCCCTGACGGTCATGCGCATGTTGAATTCACTTTTCCGGACGCTCTCACTACATGGCGCGCCACCATTCGAGGCATCACCGATGATGGCAAAGCGGGCAGCGTCGTTACGCGTGTTCTCGTTCGCAAGAATCTTATTGTTCGTCTGGCCGCGCCGCGCTTCCTCCGGCAGGGGGATGAGGCAACGCTGAAAGTCATTGCCCACAACTATCTTGATTCAGCGAAAGATGTCACCTTCGCGCTCGATGTTGCGGGGCTGGATGTACTCAGCGGGAAAGCCACCAGGATCAATATTCCCGCGCGTGGTGAGAATGTTGTGGAGTGGCGCGTTCGGGCGCGGACAACCGGCTCAGCGACACTCACTGCCAAAGCTCTTACCAACGAGGAATCCGATGCGCTTGAAATCCCACTGCCTGTTTTGCCTTATGGCGTCAAGCAGCGTGGCGCAGGTTCAGGCGCGGTCTTTTCCGGCACTGGGCAGGGGCAGTGGAATTACAGCTTCCCCGCGAACTCCGATGCAGGCACACGAGCAGTGACCGTAACTGTCGCGCCCTCGATAGCGGGAGCTGTATTTGACGCGCTGGACTACCTCACCGGTTATCCATGGGGCTGCACCGAGCAGACCATGTCGAGCTTCCTGCCGGATGTGATTGTTTCGCAGACGGTGGACAAGCTGCACATCAAGTCTCCAACCGATAGGGTGACGTTGAATAAGATGGTCAATGCCGGCCTTGAGCGCCTCTACAACTACCAGCATGACGATGGCGGCTGGGGTTGGTGGCCGGATGATCCGAGCCGTGTTTTCATGACTGCTTATGTTGTAAGTGGCCTGGGACAGGCGCGTGATGCTGGCTACAAGATTGATGATGGCCGCCTTAACCGCGGCCGCCAGTGGCTTCTTACTACGGTCGCCAGGCATCCGGAGATGATTGCGGATCTTCGCGCATACACCGTGTACGCCTTGGCTACTACAGGTGGGGCTCCGAAGGAGCAGTTCGATCTGCTTTGGAGCGATCGCGCGAAGCTCAGTAACGAAGCGCTTGGTTTTGCAGGCCTCGCATTCGATGCAGCCGGAGACAATCGCGCACATGAAGCCGCACAGCTTCTAGAGAGCAAGGCGAAAGTCAGTGGTGAGGCTGCATGGTGGGAGTCGCAGTACGATAATCTCCTCGATGACTGGGGCGATAACTCACCGGAAGCCACCTCTATCGCTCTCAAGCTGCTTATTCGGCAGGACCGCACGAGCGGGTTAATGCCAAAAGCTGCCTTGTGGCTTGGTCAACATCGCAGCGGCGATTACTGGGAAACCACCAAACAGACCGCTATGGTGATTGCCGGTCTTACGGACTATCTTTCGCTGAGTGGAGAACTTGCTAACAGTTCTGATGTTGAGGTGCTCATTAACGGGACGAGCGTAGGACAACACCACTTTGCTCCGGCCGACGCATTTGGTGCTCCATGGAAGATCAAAGTATCCGCGCAGCAGGTCGGCTCGGGCGGTCAGCTTACGATTCGCAAGAATGGTAATGGCATCAGTTATTGGTCTGCAGAAAGCCAGTGGTATAGCGCTGACAAAAAGCTCTACCAGAACGGCCAGCTTTCTCTTAATGCCACGCGCGACTACTACCTGCTGCAGAAAAAACAGGACAAGCCGGACGACCCAATCACTTACGATCTTGTTCCGCTTCACGGGCTGGTTCATGTGGGCGATATTGTCGCTGTGCGTTTCGCGATTTCAGGGAGCAACTGGAAATATATGCTTTCGGAAGATCCCATTCCTGCGGGTACGGAGTTCCTTGAGCGGAGTGATCTGTATAAGCTCAATAACAAGCCGGATTGGTGGGCGGACTGGTTTACGCGCAAGGAGTTCCACGATGATCGCGCGGCTTTCTTCAATACTGATTTTACGAGGCGGACGGAGTACGTCTATCTGCTCAAGGTAGTTACGCCTGGCCGGTTTGCCATCAGCCCGGCGCAGTCTGGACCCATGTATCAGCCTTCTGTAAATGCCACCACCGATCCCGCGACACTGGAGGTGCAACCATGATGACCTCCCGTGAGCTTATGCGCGATTTCGCATACAACCTGCGCGCCGCACGCGGATGGATTCTCGCGCAATTTCTTGGCTTCCCGTTGATCATCCTTGCCGTCATCGGCTGGACGCGCCTGCCAGACAAACACTGGTGGCAGGTCTTGTTGTCACTGTTGCTGCCGCTGCTGATTCTCGCTATCGCGTTCGTCCTGAAAGCGGGCATGGTGCGGCGCATGATGAGCGAAAGCGAACCTCGCGTTGCGCTTATCTGGGGCGCGCTCTCGCTGCTTGTATGGATCGTGGTTGCATGGCTTCTTTGGATGCTGCTCGATCTCTGGGATGACAAGATTTATCTGTGGGCCAGCTATCTGAACTCCAGGGCTCCAGCCGGTTGGCGGGCACATACATTCACCTACGAGCATCTTTCGCTGTGGCTCATGCGAATCGAGTGGTTTCTGCGCTGGATTGTTATTCCCGCGCTTCTCATTCCTTTTGGGGCGGCATCCGTCGTGCGCGCATGGCGTCTCCAGTGGCTCAACACGCTCCATGTGGTACACAACTGGCGCTGGTTTTTCGCGGTTGTAGTGCTTGCATTGCTCGGCGTGGCACTGCCCGGTCATTTCTTCACCGGCACGCCAAGCGGCACACTTCACGCGCAAGTTTGGGCTGTCGGGCTCAAAATTGTCGGCGCATATTTGCTCACCTTTGCCAGTTGGATTCTGCTTGTCGCTTGGGTCTGCGCGCTGCTCAAACAGCAGGAAGCAATGAACTCTAGCGCTGAATCGCAGTGATGGCTTGAACCGGGATGCCGTTCCGCAGCCAATCCAATACCTGCGTCGTGCCGAAATTCTTCAGTAGTTTTTCCGCGTAGTATCGCGCCGCGATGTGGGCCGCTTCGGACTCTGCCTCGTTTGCAGGGCTCGCCAGTCTCCGATCAACATCCTCAATTGCCATGTTTGGAGCAGAAGCGGCGTTGCCCTCCGCACTCCATGCTTCAACGAGCCCTTCGCGCAGCCAGAGCGGTGATCTTACCCCAGCGGTGCTTTCCACTAACGCGTGAAGCATTTCATGGCGCATCACAAGCTCTAGCATCTTTCGTCCCGCAAGCGTACGCAGCGGCTGAATACCAATCCAATTGCCTTCCGTAAACCCAGCCACCCATCCTGGAGCAAGTGTTGCGCTTCGAAATTCAGGCGTTGACCGAAACGCGCGCACAGTAATCCCACCTTCAGAGTCGAGCCCTGACAAACTCCTTGCCTCTGTCAGCGCGCGGTCCAGCTCCGGCAAGTAAGCTTTGTCCTCATCTTCCAGCGTCTCCAGTCTGTAGCCGGTGCGAGCAATGCTCAGCCACTTCAGCCCGCTTGCTTCATCTCGTACCTCAGTGCCCTGGAAGTACTGCGCGAGAATTGCGTTTGCGTCGAGCCCCTGAGCTGCCATGGCAGCCGCCCCCACCTGACAAAGGCCCACGCCATGTCCTGTGCCGCGGCCGTGAAAGAGAAAGGCATCGCCGCTTCGTGATACCTCAAACCACGTGCTCGGAATTTTGTTCCATCCAAGAGCCCGCCCTACTGCCAGCCGAAAATCTTCCGCGGAAATCATTGTCGTGCCCACCGCGAGCTTCGTTGCCCGTTCTGACTTGCCTCTCTTTGCAATCGTCAGGGTCTTCCATCCAGGTGCGACCAACCCTCCATCTGCCAATGCTCGTGTCAACTCGTCGAGCCTCAGCGTCGTGCTCCACTCCCGCACACCATGAGACGCGCAATATGGGTCCGCTCGTCCCACAAGCCACGGAGCTATATCACCCTTCGCGACCCACACCTCCGCAGGTGCTGCTGTATGCCCACCGCAATTCTGATGGAACCACGCTGCGGCACGGTGTCCATGAAACCATAAAGTTTCGCCAGCTGTCTTGAGCGCAGCAGCATGCGCAGCCGCTTCTCTTCCCGTCGCTCCCCAATGCAAAAGCTGACAGTGAGTCGCATCGCACAGATCGTATTCGGCATGCCCATGCCGCACATGCAGCGCAAAGCTTCGAACAACCACGGCCAGGGCCTTCAAGGATTCCTTAGAGTCTCCCACACCACTTTCGCTTGCCACTACTCGCTCTACATAACGCTCTACCGGCATGGTTACTGCCATCGTCAGCACGCTGCCGTGTGCTGTGATGTGCACAGGATAGGGAAGTGTCACGCGCTCGCCATGTGCTTCGACCGTTGGCATTCCGCTCAGCCAGATATCCGCAACCTGTTTGCCGTTATATGCAATCGCACCATCATCCGCACGCAGTTCCATCTCCTCTGTCAGCGAAGCCGCACTGCATAGTTCGCACGTTCTGATTTTGGTAGCTGCTCCCTGCGCCGGTTTCACAATGATTTCGCGATCATGCCATAGCGTCCACAGCCCAACGCGCAGCGTTGCAGGCTGTTGCGCGCATGCGCCCACGCTGCTCAGAATCAGCACGCAGAGCTGCCATGTTTGTTTCATCGCGTCCTCAGCGGCGACTGCTTCAGCACTTCTCCCGCCAGCGCTGCCGCGTCTGCACCGTGGCCTGACGGAAGGTACACGGCCATAGCTATCTTCGGGTTCTGCGCTGGCGCGAGGCCTGCAAACCATCCATGCGTTCGTCCGCCCGCCGTAGCACTTGCCGTTCCCGTCTTGCCTTCTATCGCCACTCCATCCTGGCCTGCTGCGTCCGCCATTCCAAAGCTCGCGGAATCCTGAATTCCCGCACTAACCACTTCAGTTGCGGTTGTCTTCGGATGCGCGGCGAACTCCAATGCGAGCCATCGATACGCCCGCACGAGTTCTAGTGGCGTTATCTCGATGCCCTGCACTCCCAGCAGCGCCAGCGTTGCCTCATCGGTTGTTTGCGGCTCACGAAATCGCGCTACAGTCTCGTTTTCGTACAGCCCAGTCTCACCAAGCACCCCCGACCGTTCCAGCAGACCGCGAAACTCCATAGGCGGCACACTTGCCGCTACGGCGGTAAAGTATGTATTGCAGCTCCAGGTCAGCGCATCGCGCGCATCCAGCGCGGGCATCTTAGGGTGTGAGCAATTCAGCTCTCTTCCTGCAACGCGCAACTGCCTGCTACACGCAATCCGCCGCTCAGGATTCCATTTGCCTTGCTCCAACAGCCCATAGAGCGCAATCGGCTTCAACGTGGAACCAGGCGCGGCGAGCGTTCGTGCAGCCTCAGTTAGCCTGTGCGCCGCCATCACGTGGCCCGATGTCAGATCGACTACAACAATCTCTGCAGTTGGCGCGGTCTTTGCTGCGTTTGTCACGGCCAGCTGCCATGCATCGGCTTGCGCAGCACAGAAATGTCCGCCCGCCAGGATGGCTAAGGCGCTTATCAACTGGATCAATCGTTGCACACAAAACAACTTAGCATCGTATCGTTGCATCTCATAATTTAGGGTTGGTGTGTCCGCGCATATTTTCTTAATAAGCTGATTGGGGTATGCTTGCTGCATCAATGATCGCCTGACATTTCATATATAGTAGGAGTCCTTGCATGGGGACCTACGTACAGCCTCCTCAGAATGAGGAGGGAAAGACCTCGTCGTATCCTGTCAATGGAGCAGAACTCCCTGCGGCAGAATACATGGCCGCTATTCTCCAAAGCCTGCAAACCATGAAGGACGGCGATTTCAGCACCCGGCTTCCGGGTACCTGGACAGGCCTTCCCGGGAAAATCGCAGACATCTTCAATGAGATCGTGACGGCCAACGAAGAAATGGCGCGTGAACTGAAGCGCGTCGGCCAGGCCGTGGGCAAAGAAGGCAAAACGCGAGAGCGAATTCGCGTGGAGCGGCATCGTGGGGCTTGGGACGACATGGAAGTCTCGGTCAACACGTTGGTGGAAGACTTGCTGCGGCCCACCACTGAAGTTACGCGTGCAATCGCCGCTGTAGCGCAGGGAAATCTGACGCAGACCGTTCGCCTCGATGTGGATGGCCGCCCCCTCGAAGGTGATTTTCTCCGTTCCGCCAACATCGTTAACACGATGATTCAGCAGCTTGGCATCTTCACCGCTGAAGTCACCCGCGTCGCACGGGAAGTGGGTACAGATGGCAAGCTCGGCGGCCAGGCTGCGGTTCCCGGAGTCGCCGGCACTTGGAAAGACCTTACGGATTCGGTCAACTCCATGGCGTCGAACCTCACCGGACAGGTTCGCAATATTGCAGAAGTAGCAACCGCTGTGGCGAGTGGAGATTTATCGCGCAAAATTACAGTTGATGTTCGCGGCGAGATTCTTCAGCTCAAGGAAGCTATCAATACGATGGTGGACCAGCTCCGCTCATTCGCGGCGGAAGTCACGCGCGTTGCTCGTGAGGTCGGAACAGACGGTAAACTCGGCGGTCAGGCTGTGGTTCCCGGTGTAGCCGGAACCTGGAAAGACCTTACAGACTCAGTGAACGCGATGGCCGGCAATCTTACCGCTCAGGTGAGAAATATTGCCGAGGTAACAACCGCTGTTGCGCGCGGCGATTTGTCGCGCAAGATCACTGTCGATGTGAAAGGCGAAATCTTAGAGCTGAAGGACACGATCAACACCATGGTGGATCAGCTCAATGCCTTCGCAGGCGAAGTGACGCGTGTAGCTCGTGAAGTTGGTACGGAAGGCAAGCTTGGGGGACAGGCCAATGTTCCCGGTGTGGCGGGCACGTGGAAGGACCTCACGGACAACGTGAACTTCATGGCCGGCAACCTGACCGGCCAGGTTCGTAACATTGCCGAGGTGGCGACGGCCATCGCAAACGGCGATCTTTCCCGCAAGATCACCGTCGATGTGCGCGGTGAAATTCTTCAGCTTAAAGAGACGCTGAACACCATGGTGGATCAGCTCAACCGCTTTGCCGGGGAAGTAACGCGCGTTGCTCGCGAAGTGGGATCAGAAGGCAAGCTTGGCGGTCAGGCCAACGTTCCCGGCGTTGCCGGCACATGGAAGGATCTTACGGATAATGTCAACTCCATGGCCGGCAACCTGACCGGCCAGGTGAGAAACATTGCCGAAGTGACCACGGCCGTTGCGCGTGGGGATTTATCGCGCAAAATCACTGTGGATGTGAAGGGCGAAATCCTCGAGCTGAAGAACACGATCAACACGATGGTGGATCAGCTCAACGCCTTTGCTGGCGAAGTGACGCGCGTTGCTCGCGAAGTGGGTACAGATGGCAAGCTCGGCGGTCAGGCACAGGTATCCGGTGTTGCAGGAACGTGGAAGGACCTCACAGACAACGTCAATTTCATGGCATCGAATCTCACCGGACAGGTGCGTAACATCGCTGAAGTTGCAACGGCTGTTGCGCGCGGAGACCTGTCCCGCAAGATCACTGTGGATGTGAAGGGCGAAATCCTTGAGCTGAAGGACACCATTAACACGATGGTCGACCAGCTCAATGCCTTTGCAGGCGAAGTGACGCGTGTGGCCCGCGAAGTTGGTACGGACGGTAAGCTCGGTGGCCAGGCGCAGGTATCCGGCGTTGCAGGCACATGGAAAGACCTTACGGATTCAGTCAACTCCATGGCTTCGAATCTTACCGGACAGGTTCGTAATATCGCTGAGGTTGCTACGGCAATCGCAAACGGCGATCTATCGAAGAAGATCACCGTAAACGTCAGCGGTGAGATTCTGCTTCTCAAGGAAACCATCAATACGATGGTGGATCAGCTAAATCGCTTCGCGGGAGAAGTGACGCGCGTCGCACGCGAGGTTGGCACGGAAGGCAAGCTTGCGGGTCAGGCAAACGTTCCTGGTGTTGCAGGCACATGGAAGGATCTCACGGACAATGTGAACTCGATGGCCGGCAACCTGACCGCACAGGTGAGAAACATTGCCGAGGTCACGACTGCCGTTGCACGCGGCGATCTGTCACGCAAAATTACTGTGGACGTGAAAGGCGAAATCCTAGAGCTGAAGAACACCATTAACACGATGGTGGATCAGCTCAATGCCTTTGCTGCTGAGGTGACTCGTGTTGCGCGAGAAGTGGGCACGGACGGAAATCTTGGTGGACAGGCAATGGTTCCTGGTGTCGCAGGAACATGGAAGGACCTTACCGACAACGTGAACGTGATGGCCGTCAATCTGACGGAACAGGTCCGCGGCATTGTGAAGGTTGTTACCGCAGTGGCCAACGGTGCGCTGAATCAAAAGCTCACCGTGAATGCCAAAGGAGAAGTGGCAGCGCTGGCCGAAACCATCAATAACATGACGGACACGTTGGCAACCTTCGCCGATCAGGTCACTACAGTCGCACGCGAAGTTGGCGTAGAGGGTCGTCTGGGCGGCCAGGCAAACGTCCCTGGCGCATCTGGAACCTGGAAGGATCTTACCGGCAACGTGAACCTGCTGGCCGACAACCTCACGAATCAGGTGCGTGCCATCGCAGAAGTGGCTACTGCGGTCACCAAAGGCGATCTCACTCGTTCTATTCAAGTGGAAGCACGTGGCGAAGTGGCCGAGCTCAAAGACAACATCAACACGATGATTGACAACCTGCGGCTCACTACCGACCGGAACACAGAGCAGGACTGGCTCAAGACCAACCTCGCGCGCTTCACGGGCATGTTGCAGGGGCAGCGTGATCTCAGTACTGTAGGCCGTATGCTGCTTTCGGAGCTTGCTCCGCTTGTGAATGCGCAGCAGGGTGTCATTTACCAGATGGGCAGCGAATCCTCAGCGGGCGATGGCACTCTCGTCCTGCTCTCCACATACGCCGATACGCCAGAGGGAAACGCGCGCGAGGTACGCATCGGTCAGGGCTTGATCGGCCAATGTGCTGCGGAAAAACGCCGTATGCACATTACAGAATTGCCCAGGGGAACTGCCCCGATTCAGTCCGGTCTCTTCAAAGCCAAGCCTAAGAATGTCATCGTGCTTCCTGTGCTTTTTGAAGATCGTGTCAAGGCTGTGATTGAGCTTGCAAGCCTCAGTTCCTTCACCGCATCTCACTTGGCCTTCCTCGAGCAACTCACCTCTTCGATCGGTATTGTGCTTAATTCGATTGAAGCTACCATGCAGACAGAAGGCCTGCTGAAACAATCGCAACAGCTTGCAGCCGAGCTGCAGACGCAGCAGACGGAGCTGCAGCAGACCAACGAGCAGCTGGCGCAAAAGGCCCAGCAGCTAGCCGAGCAGAACTTCGAAGTGGAGCGCAAGAATCAGGAGATCGAACAGGCTCGGCGCGCTCTGGAAGAAAAGGCTCGCGAGCTCGCACTCACCTCTAAATACAAGTCTGAGTTCTTGGCGAATATGTCGCATGAGCTGCGCACGCCGTTGAACTCCATTCTTGTACTCGGCCAGCAGCTTGCAGAAAATCCCGATGGCAGCCTCTCGGCCAAGCAGGTGGAGTTTGCGCGCACCATTCATGGAGCCGGCACTGATCTGCTCAACCTAATTAGCGACATTCTTGATCTTTCCAAGATCGAATCTGGTACCGTCTCCGTTGAAGCGGAAGAAGTCTTCTTCGGCTCACTGCTTGAAGCGGTTTCCCGGCCGTTTCGGCACGAGGCGGAAAATCGCAAGCTCTTCTTTGAAGTCACCAGCGATCCAAGAATGGGACGCAGCCTGGTCACGGACTCAAAGCGTCTGCAGCAAGTGCTCAAAAATCTTCTCTCGAATGCATTCAAGTTCACTGAGCAGGGCAGTGTTCGCTTGAACATCGCACGCGCAAAAAGCGGATGGACCAATGATCATCCATTGCTGACCGGCGCGGGGTCCGTAATTGCGTTTGAAGTTTCCGATACCGGCATCGGCATACCTGCAGAGAAACAGCGCATCATCTTTGAAGCCTTCCAGCAGGCCGACGCAGGCACCAGCCGCAAGTTTGGCGGTACTGGTCTGGGACTGGCTATCAGCCGCGAACTCGCCAATCTGCTTGGCGGCGAAATCCAGTTGAAAAGCGCGCCGGGCCACGGAAGCACCTTCACGTTATATCTCCCGCAGACGTACGTGGGCCCTGCTGTGCCAAATGTACCCAAGATTGAAAAGAGTGGCGCGCAGCCGCAGACGCCGGTTTTTCTTACCAATGTTTCAGTGGTAGAGCAGGAATCTCGTGTGGAAGATGATCGCGGAAATCTGTCAACTGGAGATGCAATCCTGTTGATTGTTGAGGACGATCCGCATTACGCTCGTCTGTTACGCGACCTGGCCCGCACAAAAGGATTCAAGATACTCGTCGCACAAACTGGAACCGAGGCATTGTCACTGGCACGCGAGTACAATCCATCCGCAATCTCGCTCGATGTATTTTTGCCGGACATGCTGGGATGGACGGTGCTGAATCATCTGAAGCAGGATTCGAAAACACGCCACATCCCGGTTCAAATGCTTACGCTCGATGAAGACCGCCACCATGGCCTTTCGCGCGGCGCATTCGCATTTATCACCAAACCGACTTCGACGGAAGCACTCGACTCTGCATTAACCAACGTGAGGGAATTCTCTGAAGCGCGCCGCAGACACCTGCTCGTCATCGAAGACAACCCGGCGGAGCAGTTGAGCACCAGGGAATTGCTCTGGCATGACGATATTGATCTGGATATCGTCGATTCAGGGGCTGCTGCATTGCAGGCACTCGATCGGCAAAAGTATGACTGCGTCGTGCTCGATCTTCGGTTACCGGATATGACGGGCTTCGAAGTACTCGATCGTCTTCGCGCGAAACCGAGCCTGAAGGATATTCCGGTGATCGTTTTTACTGGCCGGGATCTAACGCGGGAAGAGGATCTTCAATTACGTGTTCTGGCGCGCAGCGTGGTGCTCAAGGACGTGGAATCCCCTGAGCGACTGCTGGACGAAACCGCACTCTTCCTGCACAGGATTGTGGGTGATCTGCCTCCAGCAAAACAGCAGATGCTCGAAAAGCTGCATCGTTCCGATGATGCACTGTCCGGACGTAAGGTGCTGGTCGTCGACGATGATGTGCGCAATATCTTCGCATTGAGCAGTGTTCTGGAGCGCCGCGGTATGACAGTGCTTTCAGCGGGAACGGGGCGCGAGGCAATCGAGATGATTGAATCGACTCCTGATCTCGCCATCGTGCTCATGGACATCATGATGCCTGAGATGGATGGCTATGAGACGATGCAGGTAATCCGTCAGAATGCAGCATTGCGGCGTCTGCCCATCATTGCTCTCACCGCCAAGGCGATGAAAGGCGATCGAGAACGCTGCTTGGAAGCAGGAGCTTCGGAGTATCTTGCGAAACCGGTAAACACAGAGCAATTGTTGTCAGCCTTGCGTTTGTGGCTTCACAGGTAAATGATGATAGCTGCACTTTCACTAATGACGTTCGAGGAGAGACGCGGGGAACAACGATGACCTGGGATCAAAAAGTCAATATTCTCATGGTGGATGACCAGCCGGCCAAGCTCCTCAGCTACGAGGTGATTCTCGAGGAACTGGACGCGAACCTTCTCAAGGCCACCTCTGCCTCCCAGGCGTTGAATATCCTGCTGAAGAATGACATCGCCGTTGTTCTCATGGATGTGAGCATGCCGGATGTGGATGGATTCGAGCTTGCGGATGTCATTCGCAAACATCCGCGATTTCAAAAGACCGCCATTATCTTTATCTCCGGTGTTCATCTCGCAGAATCCGATAAGATTCAAGGGTACCGTAGCGGCGCCGTAGATTACATTGCCGTGCCAGTAGTGCCTGAAGTGTTGCGTGCAAAGGTGGGCATCTTTGCCGAGCTGCATCACAAGACTCGGATGCTCGAAAAACTGAACCTTGATCTTGAGCGCCGTGTAGAAGAGCGAACGTTGGAGTTGAAGGAACGCGAAGTCGCTTTTCGTACGCGCGCAGAACTTCTTGACCTGGCAACGGAAGCCATCATTGTGCGTGAGATGAACGGAAGAATCCAGTTCTGGAGCGCCGGCGCAGAAAATCTATACGGATGGAGCAAGGAAGAGGCTATTGGCCGCGATCTGCATGCCCTTCTGCACACCATCTTTCCCACTTCCAGGGAGGAGATCACCGCAGCGCTTGAGACACAAAGATCATGGCAGGGAAATCTACTTCAGAAGACGAAAGGCGGATATGAAATTGTTGTTGCCTGCCGCAAGACGGTGAACCAGGAGAGCAACGCAATCCTTGAAGTGGGAAGGGATATTACCGCACAGTTACGGGCCGAAGAGGCGTTGCGCGAGACCGAAAAGCTTGCGGCAATGGGGCGCGTAGCCGGCATTATCGCGCATGAGATCAATAATCCTCTTGCTGCCATTACTAACATTTTTTACCTGCTTCTGAATCATGCATCTCTGGATGATGAAGCGCGATATTATGCCTCTCTTGCAGATCAGGAGTTGCGGCGGGTTTCGCACATCACGCGTCAGACGTTGAGTTTCTATCGTGAGTCGAAACAACCGGTCTCTGTTTCAATCGGAACTCTTCTCGATGAAGTGATTGAGTTGCAGGAAACCCGTATTCATGCAGGCAACATCGCATTGCAGAAAAGGTATACCGATTCTCCCAGCGTCTATGGTTTCCCATTTGAGCTGCGTCAGATATTTATGAACCTGATTGCGAACGCAATCCAGGCAATGCCCAACGGCGGAATCATGCGGCTGAGCGTGCATGATAGCCTTGATCCGGTCACACGAAAACGGGGGGTGAATATTTCGATTACCGACACAGGCAAAGGGATACAGCCAGAGCATAAGAACAAACTCTTTGAGCCTTTCTTTACTACAAAGTCGACCAAGGGAACCGGCCTGGGGCTTTGGATCAGTAAAGGAATTGTTCAGAAATATAATGGCCGCATTGCATGCCGCAGCTACTTCTATTCAGGCGGTTGCGCCACGTCATTTCGAATCTTTATTCCCGCCGAAGGCGTACTGGATGCGCCTGCCAACGTGAACGGCGGAGGACCCCGCGCGAATCATGAGGAAATATCGAGCAATCGCTCATCACTGCATGACTTTTCAAAGGCAGAGGCATCCACCTGGCCTGTCGCCTGAGTGCTTACGGCGTATCCCACATCCTCGGTTCAGGCTGCGCAGGGCCAGCTGCCTCCACGCGCCAGATCGAGATTAACCATGGCTCCTGCGACAATTATAGAGACGTTTTGTATCAGTACAAGTCCCAGCACAATCACAGGGAGAGTTCACCCGAAGCATCTGACTTATATTCTTCCTTACAGATTCAACTGTTGAGCAGTCTTCAGCATTGCCTTCCAGGGATCATCCTTCAAGCGCTTTTGCCACTTCAAGAAGTCCGTTACAGGAAAGACAGGCAGTTTTCGCGACTTTAACTCCGGCCATTTCAGTGGCAGAGCGGCGTGTGCCTGATTGCGCGCACGCGGCGAATAAGGCGCGATTGAGGTTGCTCCTCGATCGTTACGCAGATAATCAAGAAAAATCTTGTTCTTTCGCGCAGCTTTGTTCATGCGTGTCAGAAAAAGATTTGGATTATCTTTCTCCATGGCGAGCACCATGTTGTGAGCGAAATTCTTCACAGTTGCCCAATCGTGCTCTGGCCGGATCGGGGCCGCCACATGTAGCCCCTTTCCGCCGGTAGTTTTGAGAAATGACTCAAGACCTGCCATGCTCATTCTCTGACGTACTTCGTCTGCCGCCGATGCAAGCGTTTTCCAGTCGATAGCTTCGTCTGGATCAAGATCGATCACGATCATATCTGGCTTTTCAATGGAATTATTCTTTGATCCCCAGGAATGAATCTCCAATACGTTTAGCTGAGCAAGTTCAACCAGCGCATCAGGACTCGACAGCGTGATGTATGGTTCAGGCTTGCCTGTTTTCTTGTCTACAATGTCAATGCTCTCAATATCCTTCGGCAACGTCTCGTTGGCGTGTTTCTGAAAGAAACATGGTTTATCGGTTCCATTCATACAGCGAACAAGAGACAGTGGACGACTCTCAATGTGCGGCAGCATGTATGGGGCAACCGCCGCGTAATAGCGGGCTAAATCATCCTTGGTAAGACCAGATTCACGATCGAGCACCTTCTCCGGATGAGTTAAGCGAACTGCAAACGGAGTTGCTGTCTCCACATTAGTAGATGCTTTGCGTGTGTTCGCTACTTTGCTTCGAGCTGGTCTCGGCCGTGTTGTCTTATTCAGCTCTGTCGGCGACACTTGCCCCTCCTCTTCTCGTGGAACAGACTTCGCGGGTTTATCCTCACGCAGCCCTTTAAATGCAGCCTGCCGCACAAGGTTGTCAGCGGTCCAGTTAGCGAATGCGATCTGTGCCACAAGCTGAGGCTTTACCCAATGTACGCCGCGAGTCATTCCCGCAGGGACCTCGACGAACGGAGATGCCTTACTTCGGATGGATTCGAGTCGATCCCGCATCAAACGATGAGTTTTCTGCGTGAATCCAGTTCCGGTGCGGCCGGCGTAGATCAGCTTTTGATTTTTGTAGTATCCAAGCAGGAGCGCGCCGACTCCACGAATTCCATTAGACGGGTGAGTGTAGCCTCCTATGACAAGCTCTTGTTCTCGATAACATTTCAGTTTTAACCAACTGTTACTGCGGCCTGAAACATATTGGGCCTCTGCCAGCTTGGAGATAATTCCTTCAGCGCCCAGCCCGCACGCTTTATCAAATACGACCTTTCCATCACCCGTTATGTGCTCGCTCATGCGAATCGAGCCCTCCGGAGGCAGCCTGGAAGTCACCTGTTGCAGAAGGTCTTTTCGCTTCAGCAGAGGCAAATTGCGTAGATTGCGCCCATTCAGATGCAGCAGATCGAATACAAAATATGTAAGCGGAAATCGTTCGCCTTCTTGAAATGCGGCCTGTAGCTTGGCAAAGCTCGATGTTCCATCGCCATCCAACACCACGACTTCTCCATCGAACAAGGCGCTGTCGAGTTGAAGCGCACCAACCGCTTCGGCGATTGGCTTCATGCGAAATGTCCAGTCCAATGCCGTTCGAGTCAAAAGCTGAACTGGCTTGCCCGCATTCGCATCTATCCGTGCCTGGATGCGATAGCCATCAAGCTTGATTTCATGAACCCAGCCGTCTCCACTTATTGAAGACTTGGTCATTGAGGCCAGTTGAGGCGAAATAAATGATGGCAGAGACTCCTCAGGCAACTGTGCAAGCTTTGTAGTCAGATTGGGAGATGACTTGGAAGGCTTGCGCTTCTCAACGGCCAATTTCGACTTCGCGTGGGAGTTATCCTTCGCGTTGGAATTCCAGACAGCCCCTTTTGCATTCGCAATGCCGTCAATGTCACGCCCACTTAGCACGCTATTTGGCTTTTTGTCCGTGATAGGGATATTGCTTTCTTCCGGCTCATCTCCATCACGTTCTTTGATCAACAGCCAGCTGGGCTTCGATTGATTTGCGAATTTTCCTGCCATCCGAACAAGAACCCAGCGTCCATGGAGTTTCTCGCCGTGCAGCACAAATTTAAGGTTTCCATTGCGAAGCCCTTCGGCCGCATCGCCAATCGGCTCCCACGTCCCGCGATCCCACAGCATGACTGTACCGCCGCCGTATTGCCCTTTTGGAATCGTTCCTTCGAAGCTACCGTATGCAAGCGGATGATCCTCAACCTGGACCGCGAGCCTTTTGTCTTTCGGGTTATAGCTTGGGCCCTTTGCCACGGCCCAACTCTTCAGTACTCCATCCCACTCCAGGCGAAAGTCATAGTGCAGGCGGGTCGCCGCATGCTTTTGGATCACGAAGACAAGCTCGCTCCGTTTGTGAAGGGTGTCGTTTGTATTGGCGTCTCCAGAAGGCTCAGAAGTCAATGTGAAATTGCGCTTTGAGCGATACTTCGAGAGTTGACCCTTCACATCGGTTTTTTTCGCATCAGAGACATCTTTCTTTCGGTTAGCCATGCTCTCGGACTCATGCCGTTTTGCGGCGCTTCTCCACGCTCTGCGCGCGGGCAGGCATCACCTTTAAATCGTGCTTACCTGCGCGATGCTTAGCAGGCTTGCTATCTGCGCGGACAACGGGCTTCTTTCGTTTGCTCTGCTCGCCTACGCTGCGCCGAAGCGCATCCATCAGATTTATGACCTTCCCACGGGATTCGCCCGGCTCCTCAACCGGCACCGCCACGTGTTTAAGCTTGGCATCAATTAACTCACGCAGCGCTGCTTCATAGTTATCGGTGAACTTGTCCGGTTCAAATGCAGCCGACTTTCTTTGGATTAGCTCCTTTGCTAAGGAGAGCTGATCTAGATCGACCTTATGCTCCCGAATGTCTTGAAAGTAATCCGCAGCGTTTCTTAGTTCCGCGGAAAATCGCAGTGTGTAAGCCATCATTCCGCGCAGCTTGGGATCGTTCGGAGGCCCCACCGCAACCAGCCGCTCTCTGCCATTCAGAGCGATCTTTCCCAGGCCCACTTCACCCATTTCCTCAAGCGCAGTACGCACCACCGTAAATGCCTCTTCCTGTGCGGCATTTTCAGGCATTACAAAATAAGGCTTTTCGTAATAGGCCGGATCAATTTCGTTTGCCTTTACAAACTGCTCAAGCTCAATCGTATGGCGAGATACAATTCTCACTTCCGCAATCTCGGCCGGTTCCAGCTGTATATATTTCCCTTTGCTATATTCGTAACCTTTAACGATGTCGTCTTTCTCGATTACTTCTTCATCTGCAGCGGAAACTTTCTGGTGCCGAATACGCTCGCCACTGCGGCGATCAATCTGATGAAAACGGATTTCACTCGTGGATTCAGAGGCAGGAATCAGATTGATTCCGAATGAAACCAGCGAAATTCGAAGCTGGCCGGACCAGAATGGACGCGCCATAATTACAAACTCCTTAGAGATTCAGATTCCTGCATTCGATATCGGTTGCCTCGCAAAGTGAATTCTCCTTGATAACAAAAGCCTTCATACGGCCTTTCATTAAGGCTCAAGCCCCTCGCCGGGTTCGATGAACATTCGAAATTGCACCGGAACTTAGGACATATACGCGACTCAGTTTGGCAAAATCCCGCATCTAACGAATCGTGCCAATAGTCATCGAACCCGCCCGCACCGCACGGACTGTTATGCCCATCGTCCTGGCTGGGCTGTCCGGCCTGTTGGTGGGCATTGGCATTCTCATCACCTTTCTTCATTCCGCCCGGGTTGGCGTATGGGACAAAATCGCAACCGCCGTTTCCGCGCGTACAACGCGCATCGACACATCGCAGCCCACAGTTGTTATGCAGATTCGCAGGCTGGCGCGCCTCGAATCCGTATCCTTTTCCATGGACAAAATGGTTACAGGAGACCGCGAAGGCCGCGTGCTCCCTCCCATACTTACTGGCGATCGCATCTTGCTCGAAGTCCATGGCGAAGCCATCGCAGGAGTCGATCTCAGTCAACTCAATTCGGAGAATGTCCAGGTAACCGGCAGCACAGTCAAGGTTCACCTTCCACCCGCGCAGCTCTTTACCGTTGCTCTGGACAATGCGAGAACGCATGTCTACCAACGCCAGACTGGCATCCTCGTTCCGGTTGACCCCAGCCTTGAAGGTGACGTCCGCGAAAAAGCAGAAGAAAACCTTCGCCAGTCGGCCATCGCTGCAGGCATTCTCAACACTGCTCATCAAAACGCTTGTGTTACAGTTACCAAACTTTTGCTCGGCTTGAATTTCACGCAAGCGACATGTGATTAGCCGAATAATAGCTATAGTTCTTTCTCTGTGCATTCCATTATGAGGCGGATCATGAAGCGTCTTGAAGGAAAAATCGCCATTGTTACCGGCGCAGGAAGCGGCATCGGGCAGGCAATCGCCAAGCGGCTCGGCAGCGAAGGTGCGCGTGTCGTCATCGACTATATCGGCAGTGACGAAGGTGCGCAGGAAACAAAGCGCGCCGTTCAGGAAGCCGGCGGGGAAGCTGAAATTGTGCAGGCTGATATTACGCAGCGCGCTGATATCGACAAGCTCGTCGATACAGCATGGACCAGATTCGGCTCAGCCAATATCCTGGTCAACAATGCAGGCATGGAGCACAAGTCGAACTTTTGGGAAACGGCAGAAGAGGAATATGACAAAGTGTTGGGCGTAAATCTTCGCGGCCCATTCTTCCTCACGCAAAGGTTCGTCCAAAGGCTGATCAGCGCAAAAGACCGCGGAGGCCGCATCATCAATATCAGCTCCGTTCATGAAGACATGGCCTTCCCCGGCTTCTCCACGTATTGCTGCAGTAAAGGCGGTCTGCGAATGCTCATGCGAAACCTCGCTGTTGAACTCGGTCCGCTGGGCTTCACCATCAACAACGTAGCTCCAGGAGCCATCGTGACTCCCATCAATAAATCGCTGCTTGAAGACAAGTCGAAAGTCGAAGCGCTTCTCCAAAATATTCCACTCGGACGTCTTGGCTCCACGGACGATGTCGCTGCTGTTGTAGCGTTTCTTGCTTCAGAGGAAGCAGCTTACGTCAACGGTGCCACGTACACCGTAGATGGCGGATTGCTGCGTAATTATCACGAACAATAAATTACATATGGTAAATACCATAAAGCCGTCGACTGGAGATGCATGGCCGCAAAAATCGAAGACTACGCGCTCATAGGGGACATGGAAGCGGCCGCCTTGATTGACCGCAACGGTTCGATTGATTGGCTATGCTGGCCCGATTTTTCTTCGGAAGCCTGCTTTGCCGCTCTCCTTGGTACTCCCGAAAATGGTTATTGGAAAATTGCCCCGCTGGAAGGCGAGTGGACTTCATCCCGCCGTTACCGCGATCACACGCTTATTCTTGAAACCACATTCAACCACTCCTGCGGCGCAGTTCGTTTGATCGACTTCATGCCCCCTCGCGGGCACCACTCTGATGTGATTCGCATCATCGAAGGCGTTCGTGGCAGCGTTCCCATGCGCATGGAGCTGGCTCTGCGCTTTGAATTTGGCCGCGCTGTTCCATGGGTCACCAGCATTCCAGATGGCATTCGCGCCGTGGCGGGACCAAATCTCACCATGCTCCACGCCTCGGTCCCAGTGGCAGGTGAGGGACTCAAGACCGCTGCGGACTTTACAGTTCGAAAAGGAGAACGCGTCTGGTTCACCTTGACGTATGGCAACTCGTGGGAAGATGACCCGGCGCAGGTCAACTGGGAAGGAGCATTTAACGATTCCGTGCGCATCTGGCACAATTGGACGCGCCGTCTCAAGTACGAAGGAAAATATCGTCCGGCCGTGGAGCGGTCGTTGATCACGCTCAAGGCTCTTACCTTCCGCCCCACAGGTGGCATCGTTGCCGCGCCCACCACATCACTGCCCGAACATATCGGCGGAGTCCGCAATTGGGACTATCGTTATTGCTGGCTGCGCGACTCCACCTTCACCTTGCTCGCGCTCATGAATGGCGGCTTCTATAAAGAGGCAAAGGCGTGGAATGACTGGCTCTTTCGCGCTCTCGCCGGAAGTCCTGAGCAAGCGCAGATCATGTATGGTCTTCGTGGAGAGCAGCGCCTCACCGAGACGGAAATTACCTGGCTCCCCGGTTATGAAAACTCCCGACCTGTGCGAGTCGGCAATGCCGCCTCAAAGCAGATGCAGCTCGATATTTACGGCGAAGTGCTCGATTCTTTCTTTCACGCTCACCACGGAACGCGCGGCCATGGCCAAAATGAGTTCCGCGTAATCAGCCTTCTGCTCAAGCGTCTTGAGGAGATCTGGCAGGAGCCTGACGAAGGCATATGGGAGACACGAGGAGCCCCTCAGCAGTTCACCTATTCAAAGATGATGGCCTGGGTCGCTTTCGATCGTGCCGTTATGTTAGCCGAACAATTCAGTTACGATGCTCCGCTTGAAAAATGGAAGACCATCCGTGACGCCATCCATGCGGAGATCTGCAGGCACGCATTCAGCCGCGAAAAAAACAGCTTCACCCAGGCATACGGCTCTGACAATCTCGATGCAGCGTTGCTCCTCATGCCCGCCGTGGGCTTCCTGCCCGGTAGCGATTCCCGCGTGAAAGGCACAGTAACCGCCATTGAACGCGAGCTCATGCCGCACGGTTATGTCTTGCGCTATGACACCTCGAAGGTCCAGGATGGCCTGCCTCCAGGCGAAGGAGTATTTCTCGCCTGCAGCTTCTGGATGGTCTCAGCCCTCAAAGCCATCGGACGAAAGCGTGATGCCATCAAGCTCTTCGACAGGTTACTGACCCTGCGTAACGATCTCGGATTGCTGAGTGAAGAATTTGACCCTGAGCTCAATCGCATGGTCGGAAACTTCCCTCAGGCATTCAGCCACATCGCACTCGTCAACGCCGCCTTCGATCTTCAGTCAGACGGCGTCAAAATCCGCAAACGGGCCCATCGCCCCGTTCATCACAAGAAAATTACAGAGCGGAAATCACGCGCAACACAATCGATAAAATAGAAACATCAGGCAATAAAAAATGGCACAGCGTCAGGCAATCTTCAGATCAGAATCCTCTGGCGCACAGGCACAGCCGCCGCTTTTCTGCAGCCTATGTGCATTCAATTGTCAGGCTGGCAGTGATCGCGTACGCAGTAAACCGCTCTCCAGATCAAATTCCCTGCTAACAGGGAAACATACAGGGAAATTCTCGAGAATTCGACCGCATATAGACATACCTGCGCAGCGCATCCTACAGACTACGTGGACGTTATAGACTCCAGCAGGGGCCGCAATCCTAAGCCATAATAGGAAATTAAATCGGAGTATCAGGAAATTAAATATCGAAGGCAGTGAATCAAGTGAGCCGAACAGGAATTGGATTGGGAAGCTGGCGATCTAACTCCCGCGACGGATCAGGCATACGTTTCGGGCTCGAAATGCGCTCCTGCGAACTGCAACTGCCGCCAGCACGATTAACTTTAGGGCAAAAAAGTTATTTGGATGTAATCACCACATCGGTCGTGAAGTCAGTCGCGGAAGCTAATCAGTGTGTCCAGAATATGCTTCGCGTACTGGACGCTGCGCGCAACGCTGGCTTGGGCATCTATTTCGCTCTGCATCGTCGATATCGTCCTGGCGATTACGAGATTTGGAAGTACATCGCTCCTATCCAGAAAGCAGCGTGGGGAAGAAAAACGTTCGAGGATGGCACGGGGGGCGGCGAAATTCGCAGTGAGTTCGCACCCGGTCCAGGAGAAGTTGTAGCCCAGGAACATTGGTGTTCTAGCGGTTTTGCCAACACGGATCTTGACTTGCAACTCAAGAAGCACGGAATCCACAAGCTTATTGTCATTGGCCTCATTGCACACACCTGCGTCGAATCGACGGTCCGCTTCGCTGCCGAACTCGGCTATGACGTGACTGTTGTGAAGGACGCGACGGCGGATTACTCGGACGAAATGATGCATGCTGCATTCGATATCAACATTCCGAACTATGCGAACGCGATTGTAAAAACGGACGATTTACTCCAGTCGATCGCTGCAGAGTTCGGACAAGCGAGAACGGTGGCGTGATGACCTGCGGATTGGCCAGCTTTGGTGCCTTGTTCCGAGAGCCGGAATCAATTGTGTGCTCAGTCATCAGGCCGGCAGAGCGTGACAAATGACGAAAAGCCAACATGATGGTTCGGAGTTTGTTTTGGACCGCGGCGATGTCACTTGCCTCAGGCCCCGGAGAAATCAATTTGTCCCCGAAAATCAAAATTTAGACGGGGAACCAGAAAACCAGGAAGAGTGGCGATCGCGGCAGAGAAGCCTGGAGCAGTGGATATGTGAGCTCCTGATTGAAAATCAACGACTGAGAATGTCTGTTGAGTCACTCAATTCTCCGTGGCGCGAGAAAAGCAGATGAGTCATGCAAGGTATTAACGCAGCCTGGCGGGGCAGAATCAACGGGGTGAGGGACCTGGCTTAGAATTCACCCGAAGCCTCATGAAATGTGCCACCGTTTTTAACGGTTATCCGAGCAGGAAAATGAGGCAAACGCGTTTCACAGAACCAATCTTCACAATGAGAGGCGATGACCAATGGATCAAGAACGCATAGTCTACCTCTTCTCTTACGGTACATTGCAGTTGGCTTCAGTTCAGACATCGCTATTCGGCCGAATCCTCGAAGGCCTGCCAGATTCGATGCGGGGATATCGCCCGACAATGATCGAGCTGACTGATCGCGACGTCATTGCCAAGAGCGGCACAGCATTTCACCCAATTGTGACGCGCATCGCTGCAGCGCGAGCGCCGTGGATCAATATCTTGCGCAGGTGGATTTTGCCATACTAGCTGATGCCCAGCAACTTGGCGTTGCCCTAGCCGAATACTGTCGCGGAACCAACCAAACCAGGCCGCAAAGTCTGAACCCTTGCAGAACGCTGTGCCATTGCCGATACCGGCAACAAAGGCGTCGCGATAATGGGGCCGATGGGACCTGTCGAATGCGGCAGCAAGCTGCGGCAACCCCATATCGGACCAACAGCGTCCTGAACCAGTGGTATTGACTAGGACCGAGCAAGGAACAGCCTCATGACATTGTGTGAACCTGGACCTGAATGATGTCACGAACGAGGAACCTCCTTGGTCATAGGTTGTGCTCGGTTTCAGCAGCAGAAGGATTGAGGCACAGGTAACGGCTACTCTCGACTGCTTGCTTCCGCTGAGGATGCCAGCGCCTAAGGGGCTGGAGCATTGGGTTGCCAGGGATGAGGAAGCTGGAGCAGTCAGGAGGTCAAATGAATTTCTCAAACTTCAACGCATCAGGTTGCTGTAGTCGTTCTACGGGATCGACATCCACTGCTTGTGATGATGAGCTTCTCTCGGATTCATTCGAAGATATTCCGGAGATGCTGCAGGGGCGACTCAGAGACATGCAAGAGCTCGTCTGCTATTTACTTCGGAAGAACCAAGAACTGCGCATGGAAAGGTTCGCTTATGGTGATAGCTCCCTTGATTCGAATTCACCAGCGACGAGACGGGAATAAGCGCAACCGACAGTTGGGGCTCGAAAGGACGAACTCCATTGCGTATGGGCCGAATTTGAGAGCGCTAATTACTGGACAAAACGAGCCACTCTAACCGGCGACATTTAATCCTGCCCTGTTTCAAACAGATTTAGTAATGGCTGCAAGCTTGCTAGGCCTCATGATCCAGATAATCTGATCGATGCCTTGCTCGGAGGCTTCAATCGATACAAGGCCGCTTGGTTCACCATTGCGCGACATAAGAATGGATGGTTGTCCATTTGCATCAACCCACGAAAGGGTGACGCCTTTCCAGAAATGCGAAGAGAAAGCCGCGATGAACTTCGCAACCCGTTCGCGACCGGAAACAGGGACCCGCGCGGCGCGCACAATTCCGCCACCATCTGCGTAGGAAACGACATCCTCGGCAAAGAGACGTTCCAGTCGAGTCATATCTCCCTTTTGAGCAGCGCCGATGAAGGCCTCTAGTAGTCTCTGTTGCTCGTTGGAACTGGCGGGTGTACGTCGACCATCTGCAATGTGCTTACGCGCACGCGAGACCAGCTGCCGAGTGTTTGCCTCTTCCAACTGGAGAATGTCTGCAATCTGGCGATAGGAATAGTCGAAGGCTTCTCGCAGAACATATGCGGCGCGTTCCGTGGGAGACAGCTTCTCAAGAAGCAGCAGGACGGCAAGTTGTAATGCCTCGCCGCGCTCCGCCCCTAATCTCGGATCGCTACTGGTGTCCACAGGTTCCGGAAGCCAGGTCCCGACGTACGTTTCATGACGCGACTGAGCGGACTGAAGGAGGTTGATGCACAGTCGGGTAGTCGTCGTCGCCAAAAATGCGGGTGGGTTCTCAACCGCGTGCCGATTCGCGCACTGCCAACGCAACCATACGTCCTGGACGATATCTTCAGCCTCAGCTGCACTTCCGAGCATCCGATACGCAATGCCGAAAAGACGAGGACGCACGAGGGCGAAGGCATCCAAGCCATCGTCGTGATCGCCGCCGGCCAGATCAGGGGAAATGGGAGGCGATTGGAATGTTGGCGCATCTGCCATCGCGTCGGGCATAGTCTACCTCCTGCCGGATCATCCTTGAAGTAAATTCTGGCTGGGTGTGGAGGACCATCGGAGCCGACGGCAAACAGTCTCCGGCGGCCAAATCGAACTCGTCTTCAAGGCTCTCGCGTTCGCGCAGAGTGAATTGCTGGTCCATCACAACTCCTACCTTCCCAGCATGTTCTTATGCTGCGTGAAAATCAATAACACTTAGCCATTGAGTTGTGCATGGGGAAGATTATCGGAGATCAGAATTGAGCGTACCTCTTCTTCAGTCTTCTCCAGATAGATTTCCTCTTGACTGGCAACGGCCTCGTAGTAGGTATCTTTGTCATCCGAAAAGTTCTGATCGGTATTGATGTCGATCAACATTGCCGTATTCTCCGCCCTGAATTGATTTACTGGGTCACACTTCTTGAATGTCCTGATATCTTGCGAGACGACGAAGGGATGCGATGTATTCAACAGTCGATCATGGGGAGTAAGAGCGACTTCGTCTGGCATTTGCATAAGTGCCTGGGCCTGCTTCTCCGGGTTGATTTATACGACGACGGGAAAAGACAAGCCAATATCATTCATCGCACAATCCAATTGCGTCCTGATGCGCTAAAGACCAAGTGGCCATCGAATTCGTGACAGGCCAGGCCAACTTTTTTTCGCCGACACATTCTTTGTCACATTTCGCATGGGTGCTCGGTCATACAGAATGAATGGCCGGTGAAACAATCCCGTGTTTCCTATCGCACGAGTGCTGAGCCGCATCGAGGCGATCCCAAGGTGCTTGACAGCAGCGGCAGTCCACACACCTCAACCAGACTTGAAGGATGATATGCAGACCAATACGCAGACAGATGTTGGAAACACCCCCAACCGATCGGAATCCGTAAAAGCAGACGAATTTCGAATCGACGCGGTCCGGCCCGGCCCGGCCCTCCTAATCGGTGATGTCGCCATCTTCAATGCCGCAGGCAGAATGTGCGCCACGGACGCCAAATGTCCCCATCTCGGAGGTCCATTGAATGAAGGCACTCTTGAGGATTCGACAGTGACCTGCCCATGGCACGGATCTGAGTTTGATGTCTGCACGGGGGCGGTGCTGCGGGGGCCCGCAAAGGAACCAGTCAAGGCCTACAAAGTCACAATTGAGGGCGAAATGGGACGCGTGGAGACAGGAAAATGAATAATGGCAGCGATAACGCGCGTCATTATTCCGATGAAGCGATCGAGATCACCTACGATCCGCATCGGTGTATCCATGCGGCGGAGTGCATACGCGGCCTTCCAGCGGTTTTCGACAGCAATCGGAGGCCATGGATTGTGCCCTCCGAGGCTAGCGCGGACGAGATCGCCCGTGTAATTGCGAGATGCCCCAGCGGGGCATTGCATTTCAGTCGACGCGATGGTGGGCCGGATGAAAGCCCAGATCTGCCGACTACGATTGTTCCCACGGCAGGAGGCCCGTTCTATGTACGCGGTCTCGTGCAACTACGGTCGGCGAATGGCGGTGCGGTTTTTGAGGACTTCAGGATGGCGCTCTGCCGTTGCGGCCAGTCACGAAATAAGCCATTCTGCGACAACAGCCATCTCTATTCCGGTTTCGATGACCCTGGCGGAGTTCCGAATTCTGCCGGGCCGCGTGAAGACCCATGACGAAATACCGGCTAGAGGCGTTCAGCGATGGAGTGGTCGCGATCATCATCACGATCATGGTGCTGGAGATGAAAATACCGCATGGCAACGGCCTGGAGGATTTACGGCCATTGCTGCCGACATTTCTCAGTTACGTCTTGAGTTTCGTCTATGTTGGCATTTACTGGAACAACCACCATCACATGTCCCATATCTGCACCACGGTGACAGGCGCAATCCTATGGAGCAATCTGCATCTATTGTTTTGGTTATCTTTGTTTCCATTCACCACTGGCTGGATGGGGGAAAACCACTTTACTGCAGCACCTACCGCACTCTACGGAATCGTGTTGTTGATGGCCGCGCTCGCTTACTACATACTCCAAGAGTCAATCATCCGTGCGCAAGGAACCGATTCTATCCTGAAAGCGGCGATCGGACGTGATTGGAAAGGTAAGCTATCGCCGGGTTTGTATCTTGTGGCCATCTTTGTGACCCTGTACTCGCCGCGGATCGCACAAATGATTCTCGGAATCGCCGCATTGATGTGGCTGGTGCCAGACCGGCGCATCGAGAAGTGCCTTGCCGGGTCGCACGCATCCTAGCGCGAATGCTATTTGACGGAAACGCACCCGGGCAGGGAGACAGGCGAGACAAAAGCTAAACAGAGAAATCTCTTCGCGGCATGAGTTCTGCTGATCTGCACGAATTCCATAACATGAGTTCGCTTGGATTGTTATTGCTCTCCTGAGTGCACATGACTTGCCTCAATCCGAGATAGCACGAAGTTATACCAGAATGACTTACTTGTCACAACTTCGAGCACTGCTCTGTCATAAGAGGCAACGGTGCGAGTGAGTAAGTTTTCACTTACATCTATCTTGAATTGAAAAGGAAAGTTATGCAGCAGACAAACATAAGCTTGGACAACACTTCCAGTAGTGCAGCGCGCGACGAGTTAGTTCCGTCTCGTTATGCACTGCGGATCGGCGAGATTGACGTGCTGGTGATCAGCGATGGCGTGTTACCGCTCCCGACCACGATGTTGGGCCACAACGCCGATCCAACGGCCCGGGCAGCCTGGATGCACGACATGTTTCTGCCACCAGACGCCTTTGACTGGGCGCTGAATGTGGTTCTGGTGCGTAGCGGCGGGCAGACCATACTTATCGACGCTGGATTAGGAGCGGACCCGGATTTAAACTTGCCGCGGGCCGGGCGGACGGTCAAGCGGCTGGAAGCCGTAGGCATCGACCTTGAGGCTGTGACCGACGTGGTACTGACCCACATGCATATGGACCACGTTGGTGGGCTGCTTGTTGAGGGCGTGAAGGAGAGGCTGCGTCCGGACCTACGGATTCATGTGGCAGCCGCCGAGATCAAATTCTGGGAGTCGCCCGATTTCTCCCGCACATCCATGCCGCAGGGGTTTCCGGACGCGCTGCGGGCGGCTGCTAAGCGGTTTACGAGAGAGTACCAGAGCAAGCTGAGACTGTTCGATAACGAGCAGCAGGTGGCACCTGGAATAGTCGTCCGTCGCATCGGCGGCCACACACCTGGACATAGCGTGGTCCGCATTGCGTCAGGCGGCGACGCGCTGACGTTCGCCGGCGACGCCGTGTTCGCGGTCGGGTTTGATCAACCCGATTGGTACAACGGCTTTGAACACAATCCCGCGGAGGCGGCGCGCGTCCGGGTACGTCTTTTGCGCGAGTTGGCTGAGAGCGGCGAGTTGTTGGTCGCCACGCATATGCCGTTCCCATCAATTGGCCATGTAGCGGTTAGTGGTGACGTCTTTCGCTGGGTTCCTACCTACTGGGACTTCTAACTACTTCTACTCAGGGTCGAACCAAGCCGTGCATCGACCGGGGTCGCAGCGCAGGACCTCGGCAGATGCGCGGTCGTTCAGCGCCACACTAATTGCAATTGCTGATCATTGGTCGGCATAACGCATTAGAGCAAATCCGCTCTGGCGCTACTTCAGCAAACCAACTAACAGAAAGGCTCAGAAATGAAGAAAATTCTTTTGCAAAAGACGATTCCATACATACAAGACGACTGGTCAATCGAACGGTTCTCCACCCTTGCAGAGATTCTTTCAGACTCTTCGGATGACAACGGTAATCGTAAGTTCGATGTCGTTAGTCGGAATCTCGACAATCATGGCAATAACGGCGACCGTGTTCTAACAAGACTGGATGAAGCCGACTTTGATCAGTTGTGGTTGTTCGGAGTCGATGTCGGGTCCGGCATATCTCCAATGGAGTGCGAAGCTATTGCGCGATTTCGCGCACGGGGCGGAGGACTGTTAACGTCCCGCGATCATCAGGACCTGGGGCTGTCGCTCTATTCACTTGCAAGTATCGGCGATGCTCATCATTTTCATAGCCGCAATCCTGAATCGGACCCCACACGCCTGGTCGTGGATGACACAGAGACATCTTCCATCTCTTACCCCAATTACCATTCCGGCATGAATGGCGACTACCAGCATGTCGCCGTGATCGAACCAACCCACCCAGTGATGCAGAACAATATCAATCGATCCGGCAAAATCGAACTGCTTCCTTCGCACCCCCATAAAGGCGCGAATTCGATTCCCGCGGGCGTCAAGGCCGGTCGAGTGATCGCAAAGGGTACAAGCATTCTCTCGCGGCGCGCATTCAATCTGGCATTGGCTTTCGAGGCAGACGGAAAACAAGGGCGTGCGATTGTCGATTCCAGTTTCCATCACTTTCTTGACTTCAATCTGGATCCTGACAAGGGATGCCCATCATTCGTCAGTGAATCTGTGGGAAGTGGAATGAAGAACAACGCTCAGGCCCGAGCCGATACAGAGACATACTTTCTGAATCTGGCGGAATGGCTCAATTGAATGGGCATTCCCATATTCAGTCGTTCGAATTACCTGCCCGTATTCCCCATCCTTCCCGTGAAAGTACTGAAGTAATTCGGCAGGATTTTTGCCCACCCAATGTCACAGAGAGCGGAGGTGTGCGGTCATAGCGAGTACAGAAGGCAGTTCATATCAAGTTTGGAAATGAAGGGAGCTATTATGAAAATCGTAGTGATCGGTGGTACAGGCCTCATCGGATCAAAGCTTGTCAACAAGCTTCGGCAGCACGGACACGAGGCCGTACCCGCATCGCCCAACTCAGGTGTCAACACTCTCACTGGCGAAGGACTCGCCGAAGTCCTCAACGGGGCCGCAGCGGTAGTGGATGTATCTAACTCCCCCTCGTTCGAGGGAAAGGCAGCGATGAACTTCTTTACCACCGCTACTGGCAATCTTCTCCGCTATGAGCAAGCCGCTGGAGTGAGGCATCACGTCGCTTTGTCCGTTGTGGGGACTGATCGGCTAGCCCAAAACAGGCCATCGGATGGAGAAAAGACGATTCGTGGATATTTCCGGGCGAAGCTCGCGCAGGAGAAGCTCATCAAAGAATCGTCGATTCCGTTTTCGATCGTTCATGCGACGCAGTTCTTCGAGTTCGTGAAGAATATCGCCGATGCTTCGAGCGAAGGCAAGACCGTTCGATTGGCACCCGTACTCATTCAACCAATGGCGGCGGATGATGTAGCGAGTGCCTTGGGAAGAATTGCCGTCGGCCCGCCGGTGAATGGCATTGTCGAAATAGGCGGCCCGGAACAGTTCCGCCTCGATGAGTTTGTGCGACAGGGTCTCCAGGCACGCAACGATCAGCGTTCGGTGGTTGTGGACTCTGCGGCCGGCTATTTCGGAGTAGAAGTCGATCAGCGCGCACTTGTTCCCGGTGAAGGCGCCCGCCTTGGCGAGACGCGTTTTGAAGTGTGGCTCTCGCAGTCGGCTACGCCGATCACCACTGCCGATCCCACGGCCGCTTCGAACACGGTAGCTGCGACCCGCTAGGAGACGCCAAGTTCGCCTGAACTCGGTATCGATCGCCATGAACAATCGAAATTACCAAGGAGATGAATGTATGACATTCATAAAGCTGGTCGTGTGCCTGCTGTTTCTTGCTCCCCCACTGCTGATGGCACAGGATGCAAAGGTGACAGAAGTGTTGTCGAAGGATCTCTACAACGTTCCCGGTAAGGAAGGTCTGATGATCACGGTGGAATATCCGCCTGGTGCTTCAGACCCTATCCATCGCCACAATGCGCACGGATTCATTTACGTGCTGGAAGGCTCAATCGTGATGCAGGTCAAGGGCGGCCAGGAAGTAACTCTCACCCCAGGCCAGAGCTTCTATGAAGGCCCCGATGACGTTCACGTCGTTGGACGAAACGCAAGCCAAACCGAGCCAGCAAAGTTCGTCGTCTTTCTGGTGAAGGATAAAGGCGCTCCAGTGCTGATACCTGTGAAATAAGACCCAACCGCAAGCTCTCGCTTGCAGCAACTCAAGGAGAAAAGTAGCATGAGCACGATTACTGTGAAGGACGGCACAACGATTTACTACAAAGACTGGGGCAGCGGCCCCGTAGTCACTTTCTCACACGGATGGCCGCTGAATGCCGATGCATGGGATTCCCAGTTGCATTTTCTAGCAGAAAATGGCTTCCGCGTGATTGCGCACGACCGCCGCGGACATGGAAGGTCCGGCCAGGCGTGGTCCGGCAACGACATGAATGGATACGCCGACGATCTGGCGGAACTGATTGAGTTGCTTGATCTTACGAGCATCAATCTTATCGGCCACTCAACGGGAGGGGGAGAGGTTGCGCGCTATATCGGACGGCACGGCACGAAGCGTGTTGCTGCGGCGGTCCTGATTGCCGCGGTACCACCGATCATGGTCAAGTCCGGGGCTAATCCCGAAGGAGTTCCGATAGAGGTGTTCGATCAATCCCGCAGTAGCCTTCTTAAAGACCGTTCGCAATTCTATAAAGAGTTCGCGCTGCCGTTCTACGGTGCGAATCGACCGGGCGCAAACGTCTCTCAGGGGACGTTGGATCAGTTCTGGCTGTGGAGCATGCAAGGTGGTCTGAAGAATATCTACGATTGCGTCAGAGCATTTTCTGAGACTGATTTTACGGAGGATCTCAAGAAGTTCGATGTACCGACTCTGATCATGCACGGTGAAGACGACCAGATTGTACCGATCGACGATACGGGCAAGAAATCAGCCAAGCTGATCAAGGGAGCGAAAGAGATCTATTACCGTGGGTTACCGCATGGGCTTACCGCGACTCATGCGGATCAAGTCAATGCCGATTTGCTGAAATTCTTGAAGTCGGTTCAGTCGATGCGTAAGGTGGCTTAATTGTTCCATTGCGGCAGGCCATCACGACTGCAGGCCTGCCGCGGTTGAATTGATGTCCGGTAGAGGCCGTTAGATGCTCCGTCAGAAGAGACGCAAGTCAATGTGACCAGACGTTGTCGAACGCTTCTACGCTTACGTCGAACGTCCTGCAACTACGCTCCTGTGTAGTGATTCCGAGGGTCCATTAAGGGTCCAATAAGCAGGAAAATATGTGGTGTATAGTGGTGTGAAATCGCGGTTGATGCAGTGCTATTTCAGTTAGCTGTAGACCGCAACCAAAATGGCATGGAAGAGGTTATCGGTTCGAATCTTTCTTCATGCCGCGGCTTCGGCCAGTGACCTCTCGAACTGGATCGCGAGTAAATTCGTGACATTGCAGGCCGCCGCGACGATGCCGCAGGCATACTCTACACGCCTACCCATGCGAATAAGAACGGTCGCCGCTACCGCTACTACACCTCGTAGGCGGTGATCAAGAAGGCAGACAAGAGTAGTTCTCCAGCGCGCATCCCTGCGCATGATCTCGAAACCGCGGTCATCGATCGCATGCTAATTTGGCTGCAAACGCCTGCAGAGTTACTCTCGACGCTCCATGATGAGACCGCCGAGGCGGCGGATGAAGGATTGTTCGCCCGCATCATCGCTCGAGCTGCCGAGGCCGCAAAGGACTGGTACGGGCGCACAGTCACAGATCGAATGCGGTTCTTGAAGATCGTCATTGAGCGGGTCATTATTCATCCGGCTCATATTGAGATCCGTTTACATATACCGGCATTAGTTACGGAGATCCTTGGCAGCGGTTTATCAGCTCCTGGCCTTCCTTTGATCGCCACGATCGAAACCCACTTCCGTCACGTCCAGCGGGGCCACGCATTGCGCCTCGCCGTTGGTAATACCAACATAACTACAGAGGCAAGTCGCGTGGCCATCTTGAAGGCCATCGCCCGCGCCAGGCTCTGGTATGAGCAGATCACAAAAGGAGAAGCACGCAGCATCTTGGAGTTGGCCAACATGCATGGCGTGTCGCCGCGCTACATAAACGTACAAATGAAGTTAGTTCAAATCAGCCCACGGCTGATCGAATCCATGGTGAATCGGCCCGAGACGCTACCTCTTTCACTCGACGAACTAGTTGCCGCAATTCCCATGAAGTGGACCGACCAGACCATCGGTCAACACGTCGGACAGCTTAGCAAGTAAGTCGAAGCGTCCGCGAATAGTCACCCACAAACTACTCGCACGCTTCGAGACACACGGGGCTTTGTTCCCAGTTCAGACCATGCAAGCGCCGACAAGTCAAATCTCTCCTGCCATGTCGCACTCTCTAATGGAACTGCCGAAATCGCCAACAGAGAAATGCCAACAAATCGCGGGACATTGCTCACGCGAGAGAATAGTTCTCTGGTTCCATTTCACTGGGAATTTCGCATAATCGCCGGGAAATTAAAGAAATAGCAGGCGTCTATTTTGCAAGCTGATGTTTATAAATATCTATGGCGGAGAGGGTGAGATTCGAACTCACGGTAGCCTTTCAGCTACGTCCGCTTTCGAGGCGGGTGCATTCAACCACTCTGCCACCTCTCCGTATCGATAGGACTTTCTTAGTCTACCGGGTCATGACCCGCATGGCAATGCCGCAACAGCCCGAAATGCTTCCCGGGCATCACACACTCCCGGAATGATACTGTACCCTTGGATTGCGTTTCGTCGGAAAGATGCCATACAGGAGCAAGCCCATCCCATGATGGAATTCCATATCGCGCGCGCCGTGCGCCAGCGCTACCATTTCGACGAAACCCTCTTTGCCTTCAATGGCAATGTCGTCTTTGCCTCGCTTTCCGCCTGCCGTGACTTCGCGCATCGCATGAATCTCGTCCGCGAGGCCGAAAAGCACCCGGAACTCACCGTCCACGCCGCCCAGCTTTACGCCATGGGCCTCATTGATGAGGCCAGCCACGCCCTCATCGCCCTCTACCGCGAACGCTTCGATCCCGAAGTCCTCACCAGTGCCCTTGAGTGGTTCGCAGATCAGGTAGGCGAAGCGGAGGTCGACAAACTCCTTCTAACCTTCGTCGAACAGTTTCCCGGTTCCACAATCATCCGCGGTGAACAAACCCCGCAGCAGTGGCTCAACGCCTCAACCGCAGGCCGCCCCCATCGCGAAGTAGCCCTCGAAGAACTGCTGCTCCTCTGGATCGCCAATCGCAACCCGGCCTTCCAGCCCTTCAATGAGCTATTCAATGACTCCGCGCTGGCCCAGACCACCGTCTACCGCGAAGTGGCCAAGCAGCTTCCCGAATACTTCGCCACGCGCCCGCTCATCCCCGTCGAAGGCGCCTCGCCGCTAGATCTTCTCGCGCTCCTCATCGCACCTGCAGACGCCGCATACACTTCACTCCGCGAGCAATTGGAGCGCCTCCGCGAACTCTGGAAGCCCCTCCTCGGAGAATCACTTGACCGCTTCCTCTACATCGCCGGCGAAGTCCTCCAGGAAGAAGAGCTCGCCATCTGGATGCAGTTCAATCCGCCCGCCGTACAGGCTCGTACCGCCGCCGCACAAGCCGCGCAGCAGCGCGAGCTAGCCCGCCGGCAAGGCCGCCATCAGGATTGGAGCGGCCTCGAAAGTCACGCAGAAATTCCCACCTTCGGCGACCCCGCGCACGAATACGAAAAGTTCTCGCCAGACACAAACTGGATGCCGGAAACGGTAATGATCGCCAAGAGCACCTACGTCTGGCTCGCTCAGCTCAGCCGCACTCATGGCCGCGAAATCAACCGCCTCGATGAAATCCCCGATGAAGAACTGGCCACCCTCGCCGAGCGCGGCATCAACACCCTCTGGCTCATCGGCGTCTGGGAGCGCAGTCGCGCTTCGCGCACCATCAAGCTCCTCTGTGGCAACGCAGACGCCGTAGCCTCCGCCTATTCGCTCTTCGATTACCGCATCGCCGATGATCTCGGCGGCGACGCCGGCTACACACGCCTCCGCGACCGCGCCTTCCATCACGGCATCCGTCTAGCCAGTGACATGGTTCCCAACCACATGGGCATCGATTCCCCCTGGGTCGTCGATCATCCCGAGTGGTTCATGTCCCGCCCCGACTCACCCTACCCCGTCTACAGCTTCAACGGCCCCGATCTCTCCGCCGACCATCGCGTAGAAATCAAAATCGACGATAAATATTTCTCACAGGAAGACGCCGCAGTAGTATTTCGCCGCCGCGACAACGCCACCGGTCAAACCAGGTACGTCTACCACGGCAATGACGGCACCAGCTTCCCATGGAATGACACCGCGCAGCTCGACTACATGAATCCCGCCGTCCGCGAGCACGTCATCCAGACCATCCTTCACGTAGCGCGCCTCTTCCCGGTCATTCGCTTCGATGCAGCCATGACCTTGGCCAAGCGCCACTTCCATCGCCTCTGGTTTCCCGGTCCAGGCGCCAGCGGCTCCATTCCCTCACGCGCCGAATACGGCATGTCGCAGGCCGAATTCGATCGCCACATGCCCGAAGAGTTCTGGCGTGAAGTCGTCGATCGCGTAGCCGTTGAAGTCCCCGGCACACTGCTCCTCGCAGAAGCCTTCTGGCTCATGGAAGGCTACTTCGTCCGCACCCTCGGCATGCACCGCGTCTACAACTCAGCCTTCATGGTCATGCTCCGCGATGAGGACAACGCCAACTACCGCACCGTCCTCAAAAACACCATCGAGTTCGATCCCGACATCCTCAAACGCTACGTCAACTTCATGTCCAACCCCGACGAGCGCACCGCCATCGATCAATTCGGCAAAGGCGACAAGTGCTTCGGCGTCGCCGTGCTTATGGCCACGCTCCCCGGCCTGCCCATGTTCGGTCACGGCCAGATTGAGGGCTTCACAGAAAAATACGGCATGGAGTATCGCCGTCCGCGTTACAACGAAACCCCCGACCCCTCGCTCATCGCCCGTCATCAGCGTGAAATTGCCCCGCTCCTCAAGCTCCGCCGCCTCTTCGCCGAATCTGTAAACTTCCTCTTCTACGATTTCGTGCAGCCCTCCGGTGCAGTTGACGAAAACATCTTCGCTTACTCCAATCGCGTTGGCAGCTCCCGCGCACTCGTCGTCTATAACAACGCCTACAGCGCCACCCGCGGCTCCCTTCGCCAGTCCGTCCCTTATGCAGACAAATCCGCCGGCACGCTCCGCGAGCAATCCCTCTGGCAAGGCCTCGGATTCAGTACGTCCGAAAACATGCCCAGCACGATAGTCGCCTATATGGACTCGCTCACCGGCCTCGAGTATCTCGTCCGATCCACCGAGCTGGCCAACAGAGGCATCACGCTCTCACTCCACGGCTACGAATCCCGAGTCCTGCTCAACTGGCGCATCCTTCACGTCAACGCACACAAGCCGTGGGATAAGCTCTGCGATCAGCTCGCCGGCGCAGGCGTGCCTCATCTCGGCGATGCTCTCGCCAACTACGAGCTACGTCCCGTCCACGCCGCATTCGCAGCCGCGCTAGATCCGGTTCTCATTCGGCATCTTGCACACCTCATGTCCGCGTCCTCCACGCCGATTCCTGCAACACTCAGCGCACCCGCCGCCGCAGCCCGCAGCAGGGAACTGAGCGCCCTTCTCGATGAAGCATGGGTCCACGTCGAACCGCTGCTCGTTCAAGCCCACGTCGCTAAAAACCGCCACGCAACTCCAGATTCCACGCAATCCGAGGATGAGGAGCCGGATTTTGCCGAACAGTCCGACACCTTCCGCAAGCTCCTCCGCGCCGCCCTGCGCATCCCATCGCTTGAGGCAGCACTCCCCACTGCGTGGCCCGCAGCTGCACGCCGCACTCTGCCCTCCACCAACCCACTCGCAGCCTCCACCGCACTCTGGGCTCCCGTGCTCGCCTGGTGCATCCTGCAAACGCTCGCAGAATCTTCCGATCCAAAACAGGAGCATCCCGCCAGGTCGGCCCTCGCTCTCTTTGACCGTCTCCATCTCCGCGAGCCTCTGGCCAAAGCCTTCCAGGCCGTCGGAATGGAGGGCGACGGGGCGTGGCGCGCCGCCGCACGTATCAAGCTTCTCCTGCTCGTCGAATCCCATGCGGAAGCCGGCACGACAGAAACCAGTCTGCCAAAA
>CAWBWB010000008.1:0-10746 GCA_963792495.1 uncultured Acidobacteriaceae bacterium
CTTTCTGCTGCGAATCGTCTCGATTGAGCCATTTCTCACGCTCGGCAAGGCATCCCTGCGCGTCTTCTGCGCCCATATCGTCTTCGTGTTTGCAGGCCTCACCATGCTGTATGGCGACTTGAATTCCGATGGACTGGATCAGCTCCACGGCATTCCGGCCATTCTGCTTCTCACAGCCACATTCGGCTCGCTCCTCTGGCTGGCCTCAAAAGAAGTGCGGCAGAAGCGCGCGGAAAAACTGCGGGCTGAGGAAAACGCCCGGGTTCAAAAAACCCTGGATCTGGCAAAAACCGAGACTTAGATCAATCTCCCGCAACCCTCGTAAACCCTTCTTTTCTGAGGCAAATTCATCGTACGTTTGCAATTTATTTGCCTCCATGCAGTAATCTGTTCACGATTCCGTGCGGCCTTAGTAACCGAATTTTGAACGGCCGCCGGCTGAGGAAAATCCGGTTGAGCCAATCCGTATTTGTGCTGGAAGACGATTCAGACATCTCCCGCCTGGTGCAGCATCACCTTGAAGCGGCGGGGTTTGCTGTACGCCCCTATCTCACCCCAACCAATCTCATCCCTGACGCCGAGCGCCAGCCGCCTGCCCTCTTTCTGCTGGACATCATGGTGCCCGGCGGCGATGGCCTGGACGTCTGCAGACGCCTCCGCAGCAATCAGGCGCTCTCCACCATTCCCATCATCTTTCTCACCGCGCGCGCTGCAGAAAATGACCGTGTTCTCGGCCTTGAATTAGGCGCGGACGACTACATCACCAAGCCCTTCGCCACCCGCGAGCTTGTTGCCCGCGTCAAGGCGGTTCTGCGACGCTTTGAGCGGCCCACATCGCCTTCGGTGATTCAGTTTGAAGAAGTTGTGATTGACGCTAACGCAATGCAGTTAACAGTGCGCGGCGAGCTTACCACCACCACCGCCACGGAATTCCGTCTGCTCGATTACCTTGCACGTCATCCAGGCCGGGTTTACAGCCGCGATCACTTGCTCGATGCGGTCTGGGGCGATGCCCGTTTCGTAACTCCGCGTTCGGTGGATGTATACGTGCGCCGCATTCGTGAAAAAATCGAAGTGGACCCGGAAAACCCGCGCTACCTCAAAACCGTGCGCGGAGCCGGATACCGCTTCGAGATCCCGAAAGACTAGGCATCTCGACTTAGCCTCAACAGGAGCAGAGCCGAGTGACCCAAAAAGTTTTCTTCAAGCTTCTGGCGCTCTTCGCCCTGCTGCTGGTTTTCCATACAGTAGTCATGGAGTTCGTCTTCCGCCAGATGCTTCCTTCAGGTCCGGCGGACACATTCCACCGCCTCACCCGCGAGGCGCTTTGGAGCGGCATCATCGCACTGGCCGCGGCCCTGCCCGTTGCGGCCTGGGTGGCTTTCAGCATCACCGGCCGGCTGCGCCAGGTGGTGGAATTCGCGCACCGCATTGCCGCAGGCGACCTCACCGCCCGTCTTCGTACGCAGGATGACGAACTCTCCTCGATGGAATCCGCGCTGAATCAGACCGCGGAGCAGCTCGGCCAGAGCTTTGCGGAAATTGAAAACAGCCGGCACGAACTAGCCGCCATGCTCGACTCCATGCAGGAAGCCGTGGTAGCCGTCAACGCCGCGGGCCAGGTGCGATGGTCCAACGCCGTAATGCAGCGCATCGCCGGCACACAAATTCGCGTAGGCCGCACCCTGGTGCACTCGGTCCGCGATCCCGACCTGCTCGCATGCGTGAAGAGCGCCCTCGAATCCGGTGAATTCAAAACCGGGCGTACCAGCTCGCTCGCCCCGGGCCGCATTTTTGAAGTCAACGCCGCTCCACTTCCCTCGGGAGGCGCGATCGCGGTTCTACATGACGTAACCCGCGTGGAAGCCGGCGAGCGCTCCCGCCGCGATTTCATTGCCAACGTAAGTCATGAGCTGCGCACTCCGCTCACCTCCATCCAGGGCTACGTGGAAACACTCATTGAATCGCCCATGACAAATCCGGAGACAGCGCGCGAATTTCTCTCCGTGATCCAGAAGAACGCCCGCCGCATGAGCCGTCTCACGGAAGACCTGCTGGCACTGGCCGGAGTCGAAAGCCCGGACTACAAGCTCGCTCGTCAGCCCATGCGCGCCAGCGCGCTGGTGAAAGATGCGCTGGACTCTCTCGGCGGACTCGTCCTGGACTCAGGTGTGGAGCTGGAGAGCGCAGGTGCTCCGGACGATCTCGTCCTCGTCGATCCCGACGCTATGAATCAGGTCTTCGGCAACCTGATTGAAAACGCGCTCAAATATGGCGGCCTGGGCCCCAAAATCAGCGTAGGTGCAAGAAAGCTCGATGCCTCAATCGAGTTTTTCGTGCAGGATTTCGGCCCCGGAATCGGCTCAGAGCATCTGGACCGCATCTTCGAGCGCTTCTATCGCGTAGACAAGGCGCGTTCGCGGGAATCAGGCGGCACCGGGCTGGGCCTCGCCATCGTCGCTCAGATCGTCCACACCCACGGAGGCCGCACCTGGGCCGAAAGCGAACTTGGCTCGGGAGCCACCTTCTGGTTTGCTATTCCTATCGTAAGTTCTACGCCAGCGGTCGAAACTGCATCGAAAACAGCAAGCGCATAAGTAAGTGCCTATTTTTCGGCACCAGATTCAACTGCCCGTAACAATATCCTTAGAAAATCTATATGAAGTCTAGAACGGTTCGGGAAAGAATCTACAAGGAACGCCGGATCTGTAAGGGAGAGTAACGTGAAAAAGACAGGTATTGTCGTTGGTTTGCTGATGGTCGCGCTGGGCGCAGCCCAGGCGCAGAAGATTACGGGAGCGGGAGCATCCTTCCCTCTGCCGATTTATTCCAAATGGTTCTCTGAGTACTCCCAGGCCCATCCCGGCGTGGAAGTAAATTACCAGTCCATCGGCTCGGGCGGCGGCATCACACAGGTCACCACCGGCAAGGTCGATTTCGGCGCATCCGATATGCCCATGACCGACGCGCAGCTCTCGGGCTCATCCGTCAAGCTGGTGCACATTCCTACCGTGCTTGGCGCTGTGGTCCCGGTCTTCAATGTTCCCGGCGTCAACGACCTCAAGTTCTCCGGGGATGTGCTTGCCGATATCTACGAGGCCAAGATCACCAACTGGAATGACGCACGCATCGCCAAGGACAACCCGGGCGTGAAGCTTCCTGACCTCAAGATCATCGTCGTGCATCGGTCTGACGGCTCCGGCACCAGCTTCATCTTCACCGATTACCTGAGCAAGGTGAGCAAGAGCTGGAACGACGGCCCCAGCAAGGGCACCTCGCCTAACTGGCCCACCGGCGTAGGCGGCAAGGGTAACGAAGGCGTTGCCGGCCTGGTTCGCCAGATGGGCGGAGCTATCGGCTACGTCGAGCTCATCTACGCACTGCAGAACAAGATCAGCTTCGGCGAAGTCAAGAACGCCTCCGGCAACTGGGTTCGCGCTTCCATTGACGGCGTAACCGCCGCGGCCGCCAGCGTGAAGGCCATGCCCGCCGACTACCGCGTCTCCATCACCAACGCTCCCGGCGCGGAAGCCTATCCCATCTCCAGCTTCACCTATCTCCTGATTCCGGTGAAGTCCGCGGACCCGGCCAAAGGCAAGGTCCTCAAGGACATGCTCAGCTGGATCGTGAAGTCAGGCGAGCCGGAAGCCTCGGGGCTCTCCTATGCTCCACTCCCGTCGGCTCTCGCGGACAAGGTCCTCCAGACCATCTACTCGCTTCAGTAGCCTGGAACCGGCCACAAACCATAAAGCCCGGCTTGCGCCGGGCTTTATGTATTTGAGCTTCGATTTTGAGAGCTGGGATTCGCCGGCAGATTCACTTCAGCGCCGTCTTGATCAGCACATCCCGCTCTTCTACTGAAGCCGGCAGAGTGAAGTTCGCATCGCCCTGCATTCTCTTCAGATAAAACAAGGCGTAATCGCAAACCCGGAACTGGTAGCGCAGGTAGACCATGTAAGCCTTGCTCCCATACACCGGCGCAGGGCGCGTTTCCGACAGCATCCGCTTCAGATTCGGATACGCACTCTGCCCGGTCTCAAGCAAGGCCTTGGAAGCATCTTCAAGATAGAAATTCGGCATGCCCCACATGTTGAATGTCTTCGATTGCTCCAGGGCATCTGTCAGCACGCTGGCTCGCACCTGCGGCGATATCTGCATATAAGCCTTTTCATCCTGATGCCTCAGCAGCAGCAGCGGCAGAATCGCATCGCCATTCTTTTTCTCGTTCACAATCGATGCCAGCGCCTTTGAATCCACATCCTTCCGCGTGACCAGTTCGCGATAGGCCAGCGAGTTGAATGGCTCTCTTTTGCGTGCGCTCTGCTCCTCTAATTTCTGAATCAGGGCAGCATTGTCCATCGCCTTGTAATTCTGCGCGGTCTGCGCAGCGGCCTTCTCCTGCTGATCCAGTTGTGTCTTCAACTGCGTCTGCTCAGGAGTCTCCTCGCGCCTGGCACTGTTGCATCCAGCGGCGCAAAGGCAGGCAAGAATCGAAATCATTCCAAGAACCGTTTGCCGTTTCACGAGAACCTCCTTACAAATCTGACAACGCCGGGAACGGAACCGCATGAGGAACCAGGATCTGTCCCGTTGAGCCGCCGCCAACCGGCCCTGAAGTCGGCGCCCATGCGTTCCACGCCGCCACGGCGCTCTGGAACTCCGTGTCCAGGTCCTTCCACGCAGGCGCGGTAATAAACTTCTGCCCTACGCCGTTGCTGTCGATGATCCAGCTCCAGAAGTAGTAGCCGAGAATGTGATTCTGGCAGCCCTGCTCCCTCCCGGAATTCACGCATACGGCAACATCCAGCGCATAAAAGTAGGTGTTCGCTCCCCAGCCTCCGGGCGCGTCATGCAAGGTGGTCGCCGTGCCGTTGCTGCCCAGGTTGTTAAATCCGGCGTCAAAGGTGCCGTCATTGTTCTCGCCGTAATAGCCTTCCGCCCAGCCAATCAGCGGCTGCTGATCGATCATCCATCCATTGGAGTCAGCCCATGCGGTCGATTCGCCGTAGCCGGCCAGAAACATCTGGTCATCCGCGTCATAGACGCGCACCATCTGCACAATCGCGTCGCCGGTGCACTGGCACTCTTTTCCGCAGTTGGCGGGATTGAAGGTAAACGAACTGCTCACAGGAAAGGAATCACCCGGCGAGGGCGTAGAGTTCGGCGTACCGGTAAAAACCCAGTTTCCGCACTCCAGCGTAGGCTGACAGGCTGTCAGGCAGCCGGAGACCAGGCAGGCAAGCACCGCCAGGCCACAGAGCGCGAGAGGAGTCGCCCCGGACCCCCAGCCCTTAAGCCGAATCTTGATTGGCATGGCAACCTCCAGTTCATCGGCCCATTTTGAGAATGGCCCGACGATGGATGGTGCCCGCCAAATCGCTATCGTTTCAGAAAGGTTACAACTCAGCCCGCGTGATACTCCTGAATCAGCCGATCCACCAGCGGAATCAGCTGCTCACCACTGCGAGGCAAAACGAAGGCGCTCAAGTCCGCGTTCCAGTCCAGCTTGAAGCTGGTCGACAGAGCAGAGATCCACACCTGCCGCACCGGTGTATTCGGCGTCACCACAAACTTGCCCCGCGGATCTTCGAAAACCACGTTCAGCACGCCGTTCTGCTCTTCCACCTCAAAGCCGGCCTCATCGTCTTCTTCCTTCACGATCAAATGCCGTTTCAGCGCATCAATGGCATTCTCAGCCGCCCGGCGAAACTCCTGCTCGTCGATCATGGACCCAGTGTAGCAAGGCTGAAAGCGGATGTTAATCAACGTGGTTCGCGTTTCTTCCGGAATCTTCGGGTTTCCGGCTGGTTTCATGGAATATTCACTCGCTCCTTGTCATCGCTTTATCTCAATCCACCGATACTGTCTCCGGAGACGAAATCCTCATCCAACCCTGAAGTAGCCGCCAGGAGGCCAGATGCCAGTCCAGATGCGCCCGTTCCCCACACGAGTGTTCTTCTGCATACTGACCGCAGCTCTCACCGTCGCTACGCTACCCGCGGCGGCGCAGCAATCCCAATCTCCCACCCAGCTTGAGGCACCCGTAACGCTCGTCCGGGAAGTTGTCTACAACGAACTCCACGACCACGAGCAGCATGGCTGGTGGCGTTACTGGGTGGAAAAGCACGACCCCAAGGAAACCCTGCTCGAAGAGCACATGGAAACCTCAGACGGCACTCTTACCCGCGTGCATCTCATGAATGGCCATCCACTCGATGCCCGGGGACAGCAGCAGGAAGAAGCCCGCCTGCAAAACCTCCTGAACTCTCCCTCGCAGCAGGCCAGCCTGAAGCAGGCATACATCGAAGATGAAAAACGCATTGGCCGCATCGTCGCGCTGCTCCCTGACGCCTTTCTCTATGAAGACGCGGGCGAGGAAAACGGCCTGCGTCATCTGCACTTCCGGCCCAATCCGGATTATCCGCCCCACTCCATGGAAGCGCGCATCTTCCACGCCATGAGCGGCGACCTGTGGATTGACGCCCGCATGAAGCACATGGCGCGGCTCAAGGGGCAGCTTGGAGAGAACGTAGACTTCGGCTTCGGCATCCTGGGCCGGCTTTACAAGGGAGGATGGTTTGAGCTGGACCGCAGACAGGTGGGCCCGGCCGACTGGAAGACCGAACGGCTTGAAGTGCACATGAATGGCCGCGCCATGCTTTTCAAAACCATCGCCCGCGAAACCAGTGAGGTCCGCGGCGGCTTTGTGCCCGTGCCGGCCCAAATGAGCCTTACGCAGGGCATGCACATGCTCAATGAAACAAACACGACAACCACGGCAAGCCGCGCTATGGCTGCTGCTGTCTTCGTCAAGAGATAAGTAGCTGCAGCGGTTAAGAGAGAGTTATTTATCGCCGGTGAATGTCTCGGTCTTGAAGGAGCCGTCCCGCTGCCTGGTCAACGTCTGGACCTTGCTTTCGGCCTCATCGAGTTCCTTCTTGCAGGACGCTGAAAGATCTACTCCCTGCTCGAAGAGCTTGAGCGAATCTTCGAGCGGCAGATCGCCTTTTTCGAGTTGTTCGACGATGGTTTCGAGCTTCTTCAGCGACTCTTCAAAGGTAGGCATCCGTGCTTGCTCCCGGTCAACGGCTGGTTCCATTGTAGGCGAGACGACGGAGAGCTTGCTCAGGCATCGAGGGTTCTGCGATAGCGAATTTCCTCCACCGCAATGCCCCATACTTCCGCGTTTCTCTGCTGGCCATCCGGCGCCCATCCGTCTGTCTCATAAAAAGCGGCGGCACGCATGTTTCCCTTCAACAGCCACAGGCATGCATGACGAAAACCACTCTGTGACAGATGAGTTCGCGCGGCGGCAATGAGCGTGCCTCCAAAGCCGCGGCCCCAGTAGGCGGGGTCAACATACAGGGCACATAATTCACCACACTGTGTGAGGCTTTCTCGACACGGCATTGTGGTCACAAACCCGAAAATCTCTGGTCCCTCGAATGCCACCATGGTGTGCGGTCGCAGCGGATCGTGATGCGTGAAGTCGTACTTCCCTGCACGGTCTTCCGCGCGCTGCTGACGCAGGAATTCTTCCGGCAGCAGGCCTTGATACGCCACCTGCCAGGAGCGCACATGCACACGCGCCACGGCCATTGCATCCTCAGGTACGGCGGGTCGAATCGGCATGTCCGAGTATGGCACGGGTTCGGCGGAGGGACGGAGGAAAATGCCGCATGCTAGACTTGCGCTGTTTTTCGGACATTGATTTTCGGAGATGCTCATGCCTCGTTCTCAATCGGACCCCGGTTTTTCGCGCCGCAGCTTCGTCAAATCTGCCGGAGCAGCCGCCATGCTGGCTACCACTCCTTTGGCCCGCGCCAGCCGCGTAGCCGCATCGGACCGCATTAACGTCGGCATCCTCGGATGGGGCATGCAGGGACCTAACAACACCAAGGGCTTTCTGGCGCAGGCTGACTGCCAGGTTGTGGCTGCCTGCGAGATTGATCCGAAAAAGATGGAGGCTGCAACAAGCACCATCAATCAGCACTATGGGAATACCGATTGCAGGCAGTTCCGCGACTACCGGGAGATGATTGCGCGCGACGATATTGACGCCATCATGATTGCCATTCCCGATCACTGGCACGCCCTTGTGGCTACTGAAGCGGCGAAGCGGAAGAAGGACATTTACGGTGAGAAGCCGCTGGCAAAAACCATTGCCGAGCAGCAGGCTATCGTACGCGCTGTGGAGCAGAACAAGATCATCTGGCAGACGGGATCATGGCAACGCTCTGTGCCGAGTTTTCATCGCGCTGCGGAGATTGTTCGCAACGGGCTTATCGGCAATGTCACGAACGTTGAGGTCGGGCTGCCCGGTGGGCATCATGACTTCCCCGGCACGGTACCGGGGTTCGAAAAACGGCTGGCCAGCCTGGGACCAAAACCGCCCGGCCCGGCTGAAATCGTGCCGGGCACGCCGGCATTCGATCTTGCTGTCACGCCACCGCCTGAGGGTTTCGATTACGAGACGTGGATTGGCCCTTCGAAGATGGAGCCGTACATTGACGTGCGCGTGTACCAGAACTGGCGCTGGAACTACAACACCGGCGGCGGCCAGCTTCTGGACTGGATTGGCCATCATGGCGACATTGCGCACTGGGGACTCGGCTTCGATCTCACCGGACCGTCCGAGGTGGAGGCCTTTGGGGAGTTTCCTCCGGCGAATGCGATCTGGAATACGGCTACGAAGTACATTGTGAACTGCGTCTACCGTAAGGAAGTGACCGGCTACGCCAACGATGTTCACCTGACGATTGGCGGCGGCACGGGCGCGATTGCCATGGGCACCAAGTGGATTGGGCCGGAGGGATGGGTGTGGGTGGATCGCAGCGGCATCGATGCGTCCAACCCCGAATGGCTGAAGGGCGACGCTCTGCCGGACAACCTGCGCAAGGTGCGGCTGTATGAGTCGACGCAGCACCAGCGCAATTTTCTGGATTGCGTGAAGTCGCGCAAGCCTACGATTACTCCGGTTGAGGTGGCGCACCACTCGCTCATTCCAGGCCATCTTGGATTGATTTCGATGCTCACTGGCCGGAAGATCCACTGGGATGTGAAGAACGAGCAGATTTTGAATGATCCCGAAGCGACGGCGCTGCTCTCACGGCCTTACCGCGGGCCTTACAAGCTGGCTTAAATCTATCCGTGCTGCCAGGGCCTCTCGAATCCGAGGGCCCTGCAAGCGCCTCCTGACGGCTCCGGTGGGGGTTGAACCGGAGCGGGAATTTTGCGGCCTGGTGCTTCAGGAGGCGCGTTGCGATGTGTGTTTCGAGAACCAAGTGATAAAACATGTTATGTCATTTGCAATGAGTTATTTGTGCCTCGTTTCTCTGTTTACTACTTAAATAACGACACGAGGTTACCAAAAAAATAAAAAAATTTGCACATCGGGCTGTAAGTGATTGATCAGGCAGCCGGTTGCGCGGGAATTTCGGTGTGCACGGATGTGTTCGCCTTTTCTACGCTTTTGAGGTGACGGCCGCGATGCGCGGCGAGGGCAATTCGCGCTCCGGCGAGAAGCGCAGCGCCGTCGCGATGGTTGATGGCGTCGACGGTCATGCCGTGAAGAACGCAGGCGATGAAGTCGCGGATGCCCTGCCGGGTGCTGGGGTCGGGCATGGTGTAGCGATAGGCAGCGGCGGCGGCGTTTCGGGTGTCAAAGTCTTCGCCGGCCTTGCCGAGAAGGCTGGCGAGTTTGCCGGCGTCCATGGCGGGATTGTCCGGCGTGGGCTGACGGAGTATGCGGGCGGCGTTGAGAAAGACCTGGTTGCGGGCGTCACAGCAGCGCTGCACTGCGGCAGACAAAGGTTCATGTACGCACGGAGTCTTATACATGCTCATGGTGGTTTCCCCTGGATATGAAGTTGTGTTGGGAGGTTCTATCTCTATTGTCCACAAATGGGGTTAATTAGGTGCAAAATGCGCGAAGTTTTTTGCGCTTTAGAATCAGTTAGTTAGAAAATATTTTTCGAGGAAGGGCTTGACAAGATTTCCACAGGGGGTGGAAATGCCCTTCGAGGGAATAGTTCAATTGTCCTGGCTGCGCTAGTTTTTCGATGGTCGGGACTTTGAATGGGCGATTTTCTTAACTGCTTTTGATGAACCCTCTTTAGACTTACCAGGCACTTGTGGATTGTCTGTGTTACGAAGCAGAGTCGACCAGTAGGCAGCATCCTTGCTACCTCCAAGCAATGAGGCTGCAGAAGTGAGCGAAACAGTCCCATCGGTTGGGTTGACTACATTTCCTTGACCGAGCACAGCCCAGAAGCCTGAATTGTCCTTAACAGTGATCTGCGTCGGCGAGAACGGAGGCGCCTGAATGAACACACCGCCCACAGTGTCGTTTCCTAATATAAGGCTGCCATTTTTAAGTTCTGTGGCACTCTCTTTGTTTCCTCCCAAATAAACATGTCCGCCATCTTCACGGTCACTGAGTTCGAGCCGGATCTTTCGGTTTGAGTCGACAAGGGCAAGACGCGCCCGACCATTTTCTGCGGAAAAAACGCCGACTTGCTTCCCATCGTCCGTCATGAGAGCAATCCTCTTGACCTGAAGGTTTCCCACAGCCATATCGGGCCATCCGGTGTCTCCTCCCGGAGCCCGCTGGAAGAATCTGAAGGACAGAAAAAGCACCGCAGATGCAAGCGCCACGACGACAATCGTCAGGATCTTCAGCTGCCTTCGAAGTCCCGTCAGGTCATCCCTGTACTCGTCCTGTCCAATCACTTTGCATTTCCTCCA
>CAWBWB010000009.1:0-105316 GCA_963792495.1 uncultured Acidobacteriaceae bacterium
TCTTCTGCCGCGCAGCCGGCGAGCGGGGCCGGACAGAAGGCGGGATGAGGGCCGGGAGAAACCGAAGGGGGTTCTCCCGCGCTTTTTGCGACCATCCCATAGACAAGACGGCCCCGGACGAATCCGGGGCCAGAGTGGACGGATTTAGGCGGCTTTCTGTTTCTTGGCTATTGTCTTCTTCTCGGCAGGTTTGACGAGAGTTGGAGCCGCTTTCGGCTTACTGGCTTTCTTGGGTTTGTCCTGGGGTGGAACGAATAGGGCCTCGGCTTCGGAGAGCAGGTCGGGGTCGGTATCGCGGGGCAAGCCCAGATGGTCGGTCAACGCAAGACGCAGGGCAAAGCTGGTTAGCTTTTCGTCTGCGGTGTTGCCAAGCGCAGCCAGCACGATCTCATGCTCGGTCTGTTCGTGATTTTCATCGTCTCCGGCGAAGTGGCTGGAGACTTCCTCAAGGAAGCTGTACGGGTCGATGTAGACCACCAATCGCAGAAACAAGCGAAGTTGCGTTGCCGTAAACACGGCGGGAGTCTGTTCGAGGATGCGCTCGAAGGTGGCAAGACGTACCTTGCGGTGTTTTTCGCGGCGGGCTTGTTCGGCTTCGTACTCCTTCTGTTGGCGCTCGGAATCGGCTTTGCGCTCCTCCTCTTTGCGCTCCTGTTCGGCTCTGTACTCGGCCATCCGCTCCTCGTGCTCGGCCTCGCGCTGTGCTGCCTCTTCCTCCGTCTCCTGTGCGGCGGCGGGTGCCATGATGGGCGGCGGGTCGGCGGCAACGCGGGCAGCTTCGCGCGGGTTGTGTACCGGGCAATCCGGTTCAACGCAGACGGTGAGTGTGCGTCCGGCATGTTTGCCGAACACAATGAGGGCAGATTTGGTGTGACTGCATGGCGGCTCGGCGTCCGGGTTGTCGGGGATGTCGAGTTCGCAATACTGGTGTTTTTGCAAGGCTCCGGGGTGCTGCTCCTTCGGCGCTCTCCATGCCGTTTCGATGGTGACAAGCTCAGGCCGCGCGTTAATCTCGCGGTCGATGTGCGCCGTCACCTTGGTTTGGAAGCATGGCGCATCAAGGCACTGGTCACCCTGCACGTCGGCAAACAGACTGGTATTGAAACCGCTGCGCCGTGGGCAGGTGACGCAAGCTCCGGCAGTTGGGTTCAGGCTTGGGTCTTCCCGGTCGAAGGGAGCGTCGGCAAGGTTCAAATAAAGATTGGTCTGAATCCACGCGCTGAGGTGCTTGGCCGGAAGCAGGTGCGCTTCCTTGTCCTGCCAGTCCTTGCGCCAGCAGTTGTCGAACGCATCGGCTTGATGCTCCTGCGGTAGACGGGCAATCAACGCTGCATGGCTTGCGGTTATGCGCTCTTGCTGGAATGCCTCTGCTACTGCAGGGATAAGCTGCAACAGACTCAGCCTCGCATAGATGTGGCTAGCACTCTTGCCGGACTTCTCGACCAACGCGGCAACGTCGTAGCCCGGAAGGTCAAGCAAGCTCTGAAAGCCTTGGGCCTCTTCGTAGGGGTGTACGTCTTCACGCTGCGAGTCCTATCCAACCGGCACCCCAGCCGAGCACTCCGGCACCGAAGAGCGCACCGAAGAGGCCTGGTATAGCATCTTGAAAACGACCACTCATCATGCGGATTCCCGCGAAAATGAGCCCGCCGAAGCAGATAACGGCACCTGCGTAAATCGCAAAAGTTTTGAAGGTGCCCATTAAGGTTTGCGCCCCGGAGAAATCCATCGTTCCCTGGGCATGAGCAACGCCGGCGAATGTAAGGGCGACCAGAGTCGGCCCCATCACGCGCGCGGCACGGAGTAGCGTCTGTTTTGAGAAGAGTCTTGCCCACCTCTGGATGGGCCGGGATTCGAACCTGACTTTGATCTGCATTAGCACCTCAATCAACCGTGGATTCGGTTGCGATATGGGCAACGTAGAATCACTCGGTTCACGGAGTCCAATAAATGCAAGAGGGTCGCTTATTCGCTGGGAGAATAAGTGTCTACTTCAGGCACGCGGTTCCGGCGTGTGGTGCGCGCCGGAACGCCCTCCTGTGCCCGGTTGAGACAGCATAGTTAGGGCACACATTTTTGCGTGACGCAGAAGTGCGCGATGGATATCTCTTTGAGTTCAGTGGCGAATTGGGCGCAGAAGAACGCCGACGAGGTCACACGATCGTCAAGGCTCCAAACTTTTCTCCGTTGGGCCAAGGCACGGTGCCGATCGACGGGTCGCGTCAGATTAGGCAGGCTGGCGGTCGCTCATCGCATCAAAGAGGAGTTTCAATGGTGCCAACTCGCCCGTTTCAATGAATGCGAGAGGAGCGCGGTTCTCAAGGTGCCGGTTTGGTGAAGTGAGGAAGATTGAGGCGTTTGCTTTATCGCCGGCGTAAAGGTCCACGAGCGATACCCAAATTCGATAGATAGGCCACAACCGGGCTTGGAGTTCGCTGGAGTCTGGTTGCTCGCGAACAACCGGGGTGTGAAAGCCAACGGCTTTGGCGACCGCATCTATGGGGAGACCCATGTCCTGAGCCATCCGTAGCGCGTCGAGCCGCCCTGTCTGCGGGTTGAAGAGTGCGGAACCATTACTAGCGTGGTGTGCGGACATTAGAGCACCTTGATCTGGAACGGGGTCTCAGTTCTCAACTGCCATTCGCAACTCTACTTCACGCGGGTTTGCCCTCGCCATAACGGTGCGAGTAACCGAAGCAAAGATACGCCAGCCGACCACAGACAAAGAAGCGACTCGATTCCCAAGAAACAGATCGGACGATCGTATCTGGCAGATGCCTTCAAACGAGATTGCGTTACCGATTACATCTTCGGCGTCGTCGGCCAGAGCTGGCAGGTACATGGAGTCTCTTCGACTGAATTTGAGTAGGGTTCCCAATTTTTCTTTTGCGCGGTCCTCGTCCTTGCGGATGGGGAGGATGCGAAGTAGCGAAGCGTGGGGTGTTCTGCCCGGTACTAAATCACAGGATGAATTGAGCACCGCGAATTTGGCCTTCCCGGCGATGCGTTCCCCGTAGAAGTAGGCCGCCTCCGTCTGAACGATGTCGCCCTGCAAGACTGAAAACTGGTCATCGGCGGTATCGAATCCGAGGGCAGAAGTCTCTTTGTACTCAATCGGTGTGCGGACAATCGCATTGACGGCATTCCAAACGTCGAGACGCGCTTTTGTCCCGGAAAGGCTGTTGGAAAAGGCTTGAACAGCCTGGATCGCCTCCTCGCTGTGCGAGATGGACCGTAACTGTTGTTCAAGCTCTTCGAGTGACGACGCCATGTTTAGAATCGGGGCCTCGGAATTGCAGCGTTGTCCAGATCAAAGTCGTCCGAAGCTTGTGCTTCGAGTTCTTCGGGAGTCAGTTCAAAAGCGTCATGCCCCTCCCGAGTCGGCAAAACCGGCGATCCAGCAAATAGCGCTGCAGAATGGAGCAAGAGTTGGACATGCTCCTGATCGGGATGTTTCGCAACGACTTGGGCAGCTCGGATAACCACGTTCAAACCTTGTTGTAACCGGTGAATGTCCGCTGCAAGGCCGACAAGATGCTGGAAGTCGGCATCATGCAAGATGCGATAGGTAGTCCCTCTTCCCACAAGGGTGGCTACGCCATGTTCGGGAATCTCTTCGAGCGCCGTACTCCCACCTTTGCGGAACTGCTCAAACGAACGCCAGACTGGTCCTGGAACCAGAGATAGGGCGGTGGAGCGAGAAAGCGAAGTGGACATGGGATGAAACCTCCATCCAGAGGATAGCACATTGGCAACGATATTCCAACGATTTCGTTGTATTTCCGTCGGCATCGACCGCAGACTCTCTATCCCGATGGTCGCGTAATCTATCATGCTTTGTATCAGTTACTTAGCAGAATCACCAACCCCGAATAACCCCGGATAAGGAGTTTCATGGAGTGCCAAAGAGCGCTACAGAGCGGTCGCGAGGCTCGCTCTTTGGGATGCAGCGTCTGAGGTCGCAGGAGAGAAAACCAAATCCAACGACCATTGGTTGCATATCTCAAAGGGCGTGTGCGAACATTAGGCGATAATCCAACGCTCACATTTCGTGGCTAACCCCACGAGATTCAACCCCAGCGAAACCCCGAATAACAGAAACGGAAAACTCTTCTTATTTATTTTCAACAACTTAGAACTCGGCAAGACTACCGATCAAGCCGTGTAACTCGTTGAAACTACGTTTCTGTCACCGCTCATAACCCAAAGGTCGCTGGTTCAAATCCAGCCCCCGCAACCAATCAAACCAACAACTTAAGCAGACCCTTGGAAATTTGAGAGCGTCGTTGCGTGCGCTCTGGTTGATTCCGCTCCTGCCATGTCGAAGACTAAAGCATCCCCAACTGGGTCAGCTTTTCGTAGAGCAAACGCCGATGGATTCCCAGCCTCCGCGCAGCATCCGATTTGTTGCCCTGGGAGGCGTTCAGCGCTTTCTCGATGAGATGGCGTTCCCAACTCGCTACCGCCTCATGAAAAGGCATCCCTTCGGCTGCCTGAGCGTCAAAGATGCCCGGCGCACTACTCATGTCTCTCGCTAACTCTTCTCGGATGAGATCGGCTGTGATAGCTCGTCCCCCGGCCTTCACGGCAGCTCGTTCGATCAGATGCTCCAGTTCCCGCACATTGCCCGGGAAGGAGTAGTTTTGCAGGTCCACGACGGCATCGGCAGAGAGCCCAGTTGAAGCAAGTTGATTCCTTTGGGCGTAGCGTCCAAGAAAGTATTCGGCCAATGGAAGGATGTCGGACTGGCGTTCCCGCAGTGGCGGGAGCCGGACCGTGAAGGCGTTGAGGCGATAAAACAGATCAGCACGGAAGTTCTTCTGTTCGACATCATCTTCCAGCGGACGGTTCGTCGCTGCGATCACCCTGACATCGGCATGGATCGAGGCCGTTCCGCCCACCCGCTCGAAGGAATGCTCCTGGAGGACACGCAAAAGCTTGGGCTGAAGCGGCAGCGGCAGCTCTCCAATCTCATCCAGGAAGATCGTTCCGCCATCTGCTGCTTCAAACTTTCCGCGCTTCTGCGCGACTGCTCCAGTGAATGCACCGCGCTCATGTCCGAAGAGTTCGGACTCCAGCAACTCGGGAGGCAAGGCTGCACAGTTGAGGATGATGAAGGGGCGTCGGCTTCTCGCGCTGTTTTGATGGATCGCACGGGCAACAACTTCTTTTCCTGTGCCAGATTCTCCCAGCAGCAGAACTCCAACGTCAGTCGCGGCCACTCTGCCAATGTTCTTGAAGACCTCGATCCACGCAGGGGAGTTACCGATGAGTTGAGGCTTCAATCGTTCATCGGAGTCAGTGAGGTCTTCAAGAGAGCTGTCCTTGAACCGTTGCTGTCGTAAAACTTCGACCTCGCGCTGTAGCTCCATGTGGCGGATTGCGCGTGCGACCGTGGCGAGGGCCAGGTCGATATCCAGAGGTTTTGTGATGAAGTCATAAGCACCAAGCTGCATCGCTTGCATCGCATTCGGCCCCGTGCCGTGAGCGGTCAGAATGATGACAGGCATGGTGGTAAGCAGCCCTTCAGACTGCAGGCTCTTGAGAAATTGCTCCCCTCCTCCACCGGGCATCTTCCAATCGCATAGCGCAAGGTCGGGGGTCGTAGTCTGAAGCAAAGCGATCCCTTCTTCAGCATTCGTCGCAATGCGGATCTGATATCCGGCATCCGACAGCAGTTCCCGCAAAGTCTCCCGGAAGTTGTGATCGTCGTCCACAATGAGCACTTCAGACATCTTGTCCTGCCTCTTGTTCCGCTCCGCTTAGGGTATCCCGATTATTGCTATCAAGTGGCAGCCGGACTGAAGCGAGGGCTCCGCCTCCGTCGCGGTTGGCGAGAACCAACTCGCCTCCGTGAGCCTGCACAATCTCAAAGGAGATAGAAAGGCCAAGTCCTGTTCCGGTGTCTTTTGTCGTGTAGAACGGGTCCATCGCATGACGCAAGGCCGCTGGTGTAAATCCACGCCCGTCGTCCATGATGTCTATCCGGGCAAAGTCGGCATCGAGCGCCCCCCTGATCGTGACACCTCCACCTGGCGCGAGAGATTGCGACGCGGAATGAACGGCGTTCTCCATCAGGTTGTCGAGCACCTGCAACAGCCGGCCTCGGTCTGCCATGACGACTGCGTTGGAGGTTGCGTTGCAAATAATCGGAATGCCTTTAGCTGCTTCTTTGTCTGCCCACGTTGAGGCCGTGACCGCGCATAGATCATCGAGCGAGACGGGCTGAAGTTGAAGTTGGATCGGTCTGGCGAAATAGAGGAGACGGCTGATAATCGTGTCGAGGCGATCAATCTCTTCGAGGATCACGGAGCTGTTCCGTTGGGCCGCTTCGGGGTCGGCAGAACGCTGCCACATCTGCGTCCGCATTCTGATTGTGCCGAGCGGATTACGCAGCTCGTGCGCGATGCCTGCGGCAAACTGCCCCAGGGCGGAGAGCCGTTCGTTGTGGCGGACCTGAGATTCGAGGGTCCTTTCACTCTCGATCTTTTCCTGCAAGGCCAGCGCCAGCGAGTCGATACCGAGCAGGACGCGCTCGAATTCTTCAAGGGGAGGCCGATGCTGCATCTGCTGAGCCGCTGCCGGCAAGCCGCCTTCCATCGAACCCAGTCGTTGGAGAACGATGTTCACTCCGCTGCGGATCTCCGTCGTGACGAAGACGGCCAGTAAGGCGGTTAAGAGTGCCGCGACGCCGAACCCGATGCTGCCGAACAAGAGTTCGCGACTCTGGCCGCCCTCGATTCCTGGTAAACGCTCCATAAGCCAGGCAGCGCCCGTTACTTCATCGGTAGCTTTGGCTGTCTGATCTGTTCCGGGGGGCTCGTGGATCGGAGTCGCCACAAAGAGGATGGCGTCATGCGGCCCCTCAAAGCGAAAGGTCCTGGTAGCGTTTGCCGCAACCGCTTCTCGAGCGAGATTGGCGATGGTAGGCCGTTCTCGCTCAGGCATACCCTTTTCGGCGCCCGGTCCTTCATGAGTCGGGAAGGCATACCCAATCAGAGCATCGGCTCTGGCGGCGTAGAACCCTCCTTCGACGCCGTCCTCATGCTCCAGGGTTTCCGCAGTGAGCCCCTTCAGGAGGTCAGCTCGGGGACGCGGCGGCCCGTCGGGTCCTGGATGCGGAGGTGGTGGTGGCGGGGGCCCTGGCTCGACCGATCGCAAAGAGTTATCTGCGGTTCGGTGGTCAGCGTAATTGCGCGCGAGATTCGCCGCGACGCTGACAAGATGGTGCTCCGTCAGCGAGAGCGTTTCTGCATGGCGATTGCAGAGAAACGTAAACAGACTGATCGCGGCCGCCGCGAGAAAGAGGAACGTCAGAACGACGAGCAGCAGGATACGGGAGCGAAGGCTTCTCCAGAAGATCTTCGTCATTCGGCTCCTCTCTCGCGCGCTTCTTGGAACTTCTATCAAGCACCTGTCCTTATGCTATGCAACTTGGCTGCCATCAGTAATTACGCCTGATCTGGCCGTTCCTATCAAGATCAGATGCGTAAAGGCTCAGCCTCCGGGGAGGACCTGTACGCAATCAGCACAGCAGGTGAGCGGTTTGCGGTCGGTTTAGAAAGTGCCAAAAGTCTCAGATCCATCCAAAGCGCAACGATTGCAGCGCTTCTGGGGTGCCAAGGAATGGCAGGCAACTTGCCCTAGGAAGGGCAGAGGTATTGCCAATGCACTTTCCCACTCCACTAAAAATTATCCCTCTCAGACTCGCGTTAGGCTTTGTGGCATTTGCACAAAGTCCGGCTCCTGCGCCACCAACACCTCCCGCGATTCCACCTGCGACACCGCAGGTGCCGATGGTCACTGAATCCTCTCGCGTCCGTGCCTTCAGCGCAGGACCTGGCGGAGAAGTACGCAGCTTGTACCTTCAGAATGGCAGCGTGGTGGATCTGGCACCTGGAATCGGCGGCCAACTTGGCCCCGCAGTCCGCAAAGGCGAAAAGATAACTGTGATTGGCACAAAGTCAGAGATCAACGGACAGTCTTTAGTTGAAGCGGCTAGTGTCCAGCTGAACGATCAGACGTTCTCTGCAAATGGACCGGCTCCTGGACCATTGGCTGACGGCGTGGCACCCCCGCCGCCGGGAACACCACAGCCACCTCCCGCGCCTGCAGCGCGACGCAGAAACAGAACCGCTGCCCCAGCACCTTGTAATACTTCTGCTGACGCGCCCCCGCCGCCGGCAGGTCCAGATGGGCCTCCGCCGCCACCTCCGGGGTTCGAAGCGGGACCTCCTCCCCCGCCGCCGAGCGGAGCAGCACCACCTCCACAAAGCTGAGATAGCCCTGATCGGAATTCAGTCCTTCTCCGGGCCGGATGCGCGAGCACTTTGTGAAAACGCATCCGCTCGGGAGCTATCACAGCTCAGGCTTGTCACAAATAGATCTTTTACGACGTCTGACCTCGAACCCATCGAACCACCTACGCAGAGTAAGAAGGGACTATTTTTATGCCACCTCCGAAGAAGGCCGCGAAGAAAGCCGCCGGGCCTCACCACGATAAGCATCACCATGCGAAAGATCTGCGCCGCGCCTATGAACACATGGGACGGCTGGCGGTTCTGCGGCAAGCTTTGAAGTCATCGGCTGCGAATGCCGTTGCCGAACTAACCACGTTGGCTCAGCAAGCGATCCAAGGCGGACACAACAAAAACGCTGCCGATCTTCTCCGAGCATCGGAGCATCTCAGCTTCGCCATACTGGCTGGCGAGGTCTCGAGTATTGCCCGTATCTCTGCTGATCTCAAGGAATCCATCACAGACCAGTTCGATGAACTGGCGCGCAGGGCAGATGAGCACTGGGAGGAAGAAGAGGAGCAGGCTGGCATCCTGACCGAAATCTATGAAAGCTCTCGCAAGAGCGCTACCAAGGCGTTCAAGGCTCGCGACTATCACCAGGCCCTTGAGTTCGCACGCGCTGCGGAAGCTCTTGCTCATGTCAAGCAGCACGGTCTTCTCAAGCTGGAGAGTGGCAACAAGAATCGTCAACTGAAGAGCTCCTAGTCCCGAGAAAGCTGCTACGAATGGTCAACTCTACGGAAATCGACCCCAGCAAGAGACCAAGTGTTCGCGCCCTGGAGGCAACGAACTTCTTCTTGGCCGACGTGCAAACCGGCCTCGGACCGTTTCTTGCAGCCTATTTAGCGGGAGCGGGTTGGGAGCCGGGCCGCGTCGGCGTGGCGTTGACCATTGGCGGCATCATTACGGTGGTGCTACAGGCTCCGGCTGGCGCCATTGTCGATCAGCTCAGGTCAAAGAGACTGATTCTTGTGCTGGCCTCAGCCGTTCTTGCCGTTGGAGCGGTTCTGCTCAGTATCACGGCTGCACCGTGGGCCGTGTACACGTCTCAGGTCCTCATCGGAGCCGCGGGGCCATTCCTGGGGCCGACGCTTGCCGCGGTCACGATGGGAATCGTCGGCGTCACTTTCTTTGATCGCCAATTTGGAAAAAACCAGTCCTTTAATTCGGCCGGCAACGTGGCCTGCGCTCTTCTAATTGCGGGCATGAGTCATTTCTTTGGAAACCGAGCTATCTTCATCACGGCTGCTGTGCTGACGATCCCCACCGTGCTCGCAATCCGAGCGATCAAGAGCAAGGACATCGACTATGATCTCGCCCGTGGCGGAGCGATTCAGATAGAGGGTAAGGAAGCCGCTGCAAGAGCCTCCGTGATGAAGACCCTGCTTGGAGACAGGACTCTCCTGGTCTTTCTCATTTGCGCCTTTCTCTTCCACTTTGCAAATGCGGCGATGTTGCCGCAACTTGGCGAGATGCTCTCGCATGGTTCACGAGCTTCCGCCGCTCCGTTCATGTCGGCCTGCATTATCGTGACGCAGGTGGTCATCATGTGCTTCGCCCCGGCTATCGGAAGATTCGCCAATCTCCATGGTCGGAAGCCGTTGCTGATGGTTGGGTTTGGCGTTCTTCCGATTCGTGCGCTTCTCTATACCTTGACCCACAACTCGGGGAGCTTGATCGCGATTCAGATTCTCGATGGCGTCGCAAACGCGATCTTTGTTGTCGTTTCGATTCTCGTGGTTGCAGACAGAACGCGCGGCACGGGGCGTTTCAACCTTGCGCAGGGCAGCCTTGCAACCGCAGTCGGGATCGGTGCGGCGCTCAGCAACACGTTTGGTGGGGAGCTGATTCAGCACTTCAGCTACCGCGTCTCATTCCTGTCTCTGGGAGCAATCGCTGCACTCGCGTTTCTCCTGCTTTGGACTGCGATTCCAGAGACCCTTACAAAGGCGAACGAAACAGACAAAAACACTTCTTCACCGGTCACTCCCCAGGAGCTTCAGGCATGAATCCTCTCGCATCGAAACGCCCGTTTCAACCAGAATCGCCCGACGCTGCGGGTGTAGTCAGCTGGGTTCACTTCGGCGATCTTCACATGAGCAAAGCAGGCGAACAGAACCATCTCGACCTTGCAGAGATCGTGAATGAGGTCGATCAAGTGTTTTCCGATTCCGTAAGCTTCATCTTCCTGCCGGGAGACGTGGCCGACGATGGTAGCCGCTCCGCCTATGCCGTGGTGCGCGGCGAATTGGACCGGCTCAAAGTACCGTGGTGTGCGATCATCGGCGATCATGATGTCCACGAAAGGAGCTTCGCAAACTTCAAGGAGGCAATGTCGGAGCAAACTCACTATGCTTTCACCGTGGGCGACACGCGGTTCCTCGCCATGAACGCCTTCGATGTTCCTGAGCCTCCTTCCTTCACCGTGTCAAAGGAACAATTGAAGTGGGCAGAAGATGAGTTGGATCTCGCAACGAAGAATGGGCAGACCAAAGTTCTCCTCTTGCACTGCTACCCAAGTGATCTGAAAGTCGGCGGAGCTGAGCTAACCCGCCTGGTCCGCGATTATGACGTGCGGCTGATCGACATGGGCCACACCCACTACAACGAGATCGCGAATGATGGCCGGACGCTCTACACAGCCACACGCTCCACGGGACAGATTGAAGAGGGACCAGTCGGCTATTCGGTCATCAACCTCGATGGCAAAGTAGTGAGTTGGCGATTCATTGAGTTAGGCAAGCTACCCGTCGCCGTTATCACCTCGCCGAGTGATGAACGGCTTTTGACGAAGTCCAGCGAAATACCTCAAGGTAGCTTGAAAATTCGAGCAAAGTTCTGGGGCTACGCGGAAGCTCAAGAAGCGACTGCGGATCTGGGCGGGCGGACGTACTCCATGAAGCGCATAGGCGACAGCCGGGTTTGGGAAGCTAAGGCGCCAACGCCGCATGAAGGAACCTATTCTTTGAAGGTGTCCTTCAAAGATTCGCATGGACACTTTGCAAGCGACGAGATTCGTCTTGCCGTCGGTCAGCGCACAGAAAGGGAGTTCGAGGAACGCGATCAGGACAATACACTGGAGGCGTGGCCCGAGCACGGTCTGCTCGGAACTCAGCTCGGGCCAAACAAGAACGGGAAAAAGTGGTGATGATTCCGCCAGAAATTGCGCATGTTGTTCTGCCCTTGATCGTCGCCATCAGCATCTCACTGATGCTTATCCGCCCGCGCGGCATCCCCGAAGTCTGGTGGATCTCTGGCGGAGCGCTTCTGCTGATCGCGCTTCGGCTCGTGCCACTGAAGTTGGCAGGGCAGGCGGTCGCCAAGGGGAGCGATGTCTACCTTTTCCTCATCGGCATGATGCTACTAAGTGAGTTGGCGCGCGAACAAGGTGTCTTCGATTGGGTCGCATCCGTCGCGGTACGCGGGGCCAATGGTAGTTGCTCGCGTCTGTTCCTGTTGGTCTATGGAGTGGGAACGCTCGTGACCATCTTTATGTCGAATGACGCGACGGCGGTCGTACTAACGCCAGCGATTCTGACGGCGGTAAGAAAGGCAAAGGTGTCGCCGCTTCCTTACCTGTTCGTCTGCGCGTTGATTGCGAACGCAGCGAGTTTTGTATTGCCAATCTCCAATCCGGCGAATCTGGTGGTCTTTCATACCGGGATGCCACCGCTGGGCACATGGCTGGCAGACTTTGGGTTCCCTTCCGTCCTCTCGATCGTCGCGACCTTTTTCGTCATGCGTTTTCTCTTTCGAGAGGACCTCTGCAAGAGCATCGATTGCGAAGTTGACAATGTGGAGCTCAGCGGCAACGGCAAACTGGTCCTGGCGGGGCTTGCCCTGATGATTGCCGTGCTCCTGACTGCGTCCGCGTTCAAGAGGGATTTAGGACTGCCCACTTGCCTCGCGGCTCTTGTGATTACGGCGGTGGTCTCCATCAAGGCACGAAGCAATCCGATCAAGCTTGCACGCGAGATAAGTTGGGCGACTTTGCTCCTTGTCGCTGGCTTGTTCATCATGGTCGATGCGGTCGAGAGTCAGGGAGCTCTGAACCTGACGCAACAGTGGCTCGCATGGGCGTCCCATCTGGGCCAGGACGCAGGTGCGCTGGTAGTCGGGTTCGTCGTCGGGATAGCGAACAACATCGTAAACAACCTTCCCTTGGGACTGATCGCAGGCGGCACGATCCAGGCTGCTCACGCGAAAGGATTGATCGCGAACGCCGTCCTGATTGGTGTTGACCTCGGGCCTAATCTCTCAGTCACCGGCTCGCTGGCGACGATTCTGTGGCTGCTCGCGCTTCGCAAAGATTCCGGCGCAGAGGAAGGCGGGGAGAAGCTCGGCGTGAGCTTCTGGAAGTTCTTGAAAGTGGGTGCAGTCGCAATGCCTGTGGCGCTCTTTGCAGCGCTCGGCGGAGCGATCCTGATGAACGTACTGATCGGACAACACTAAACACAAAGGAGAGCCTCATGAATGCAAACGCCGGATGGATCATCCCATTCATCATCATCGGAGGTGCGCTCCAGAGTTGCGGCGCGGCGATGAACGGACAACTCAACAAGCATATTGTGAACCCGTGGCTTGCTTCGGCCATTTCATTTGCACTGATTACTTTCTTTTTCGCCGGCGCATCGCTGATCCATCCGCATCCGCTGCCTACCCAGAAAGACTTGGCTGAACTGCCCTGGTGGGCTGTGGTCGGCGGACTGGTTGGCGCGGTACAGGTGTATGCCGGCCTTACGCTGGTGAATAAAGTGGGAGCTGGGCCATTTGTAGGCTTCACGGTGACCGCTGCACTCATCACATCACTACTCATTGACCACTTCGGTTGGTTCCGAATGCAACCTCATCCTCTGAACACGGGCCGCATCCTGGGAGGTTTACTGCTGGTCGGGGGAATCAGCCTCATTGCCAAATTCTGACTCCAATGTAAATAAGGCAACCCTAAGAATCTAAAGCGGCATCTGGCTATGAGGATTTAGAATCAAGTTTTTCCACTCCAGATGGTCGTCTGCAACTCCGATACGTGGTTCTCTGGAGTCTGACTCAATTGGGCATTGCCGAGGTAAGAACAGTTGAACGACAGACGAGTTGTATCCACTGCGGGGAAGATCCGAAAAAGGAGGCGATCCCGCCGCCACGAAGATTTATTACGAGACCATCGGGAGCGTTTCGCGTTTGCAACCGAAGCTGCTCAGATCGGCTATTGGTTCTGCGACCTGCCATTCGACAAGCTTATTTGGGATGAGCGCGTAAAGGAGCATTTTTGGCTGCCTCCCAACGCTGACGTCGATATTAATCTCTTTTACTCACAGCTCCACCCGGACGACCGCGAACGCACTCGGCGGGCGATTGAAGAATCCATCAGGACCCACACTCGATACGACATCGAATATCGCACGGTGTCGCCTGAGGGGCAGATTAAGTGGATTCGTGCGATAGGCCGCACGGCCTACGAAGCGGGAGGCCAGCCCGTCCGCTTCGATGGTGTAACACGCGAGATCACTGCTCTGAAGGAAGCCGAGGAGGCCCGTGACCGTGCCAAAGAGGCACTGATGCGCAGCGAAAAACTGGCCCTGGTCGGACGGCTTGCGGCCACCGTCGCACATGAAATCAACAATCCTCTGGCCGCAGTGACGAATCTTCTCTACATGATCGAGCAATCCGCACCCGACACATCGACGCTGGGTTATGCGAAGCTGGCGATGGAAGAGGTCGCGCGTGCGTCGCAAATAGTTTCGCGAACCCTGCGGTTCCATCGGGGTAGCGATGACCGCTCACAGGAGCGAGTCTCGAAGATCGTCGACTCGGCACTGGCTCTCTATGACGTTCGGCTACGTCAATCCGGCATCCTATTGCGGCGCGACTATATTGAGGGAGATCGCATCTCCTGCTTTCCGTCCGGGCTGCGGCAAGTCTTTGCGAATCTCATTGCAAATGCGATTGACGCGATGCAGCACGAAGGAAAGTTGATCGCCAGGATTCGTTCGCAGCAGCACGCTCGAACGAGACAGGCGGGGCTCCGCATCAGCATCGCCGACACGGGGCATGGCATGGACCGGGAAACGCTGCGGAGGCTGTTCCAACCTTTTGTCAGCACCAAAGGCGATCAGGGCACGGGTTTGGGACTTTGGGTAAGCCGCGAAATTCTAGACAAGCACAACGCCACCATCCGGGTGCGGAGCCGGCAAACGTCCGGCACGAGCGGCACAGTTTTTTCTATCTGGATTCCAGAGGCAATGGCTGGGGGCACAACCGAGCCAGCCTGACCAGGCAAGCCTATCGCTATGCTACAAAAAGGAGGTAGACGACCTACCCCTATTGGGAGTAGAGTGTCTACATCCATGGGCGAAAGAGATCAGGATCGGAACCGGATTGAGCTGTTGCAGGGAACACTCGATATGCTCATTCTTCGATTGGAGCATTAGAGCTGGGCGCAATCAGAGAGCAAGTAAAAAGCCCAATGTTAGCCGGAGGAGTGTGACTCATGAAGTGGTTCCCGAGCTTCGGTTTTCAGCGGCGCAAGCGCGAATTGCAGGAAGAGCTTGATGCGCACCTGCAGATGGCAATTGCAGATCGATTGGAGCGAGGCGAGACAGCGGAGTCGGCGCGACAAGCTGCTGCCCGGGAATTTGGAAATATTCCTCTGGTGCAGGATGTGACGCGCGACATTTGGGGCCAGGCCTGGCTGGAACAACTAGGCCGGGATCTCCGATACGCGTTACGGCAATTGCGCAAGAGTCCCGGCTTTACAATCACCGCGACAGCGATGCTGGCTGTAGCTATCTGCGCCAACAGCACCGTATTCAGTTGGATCGACGGCACAATGCTGCGTCCCATTTCCGGCGCGCGGGACACGGGGGCTCTTGTCAGCCTGCAGCGGGGGGAACGGAACTTCTCTCCGACTCCGCCCTTCTCGTATCTCGACTATCGCGATCTGCGCGAGCAGAACCACACCTTCACGGGAATCCTCGCATATCATCACGATTGGATCACGCTAACTGGCGGCGCACAGCCGGAGCGTGTCTATATTGCGAATGTGTCGGCGAATTACTTCGACGTGCTTGGCATCAAGCCGATGCTGGGGCGTTTCTTCCTGGCTGAAGAAGAGAAGCGTCCCGATGCAGTTCCCAGCGTGGTCCTGGGCTATTCGCTTTGGAAGACGCGTTACGCTCAAGACCCGGCAATTGTCGGCAAGTCGATCGAGATCGCCCGGCATCCTGTGACGGTGATCGGTGTGGCGCCGGAAGGGGTTGTCGGAGCAATGCCCGGGATCCGTGAAGATCTGTGGGTAACGCTCGATCCCCTCGGAACAGAAGTGTGGCGGATGACGCATCGCGATGCGTACTGGCTGAACGTAATCGGAAGATTGCGGCCCGGCGTGAGCCGTGGCCAGGCAGCTCAGGATCTCGACACCCTGATGCACAATATTGTCGCGGCGTTTCCGGACGATCATCTCGGAGATAACCGGATCACGCTTGATCCCATGTGGCGCTCGCCATTCGGCGTCAACGGGTACATGGCGGCGACGCTGCCCATTCTGCTGGCCTTCGCCGCTGTGGTGCTGTTGCTGACCTGCGCGAACGTAGCTACGCTCACGCTGGTGCGGTTTGTATCCCGGCGGCGTGAACTTGCGATCCGGCAGTCGCTCGGAGCGAATCGTATGCAACTGGTACGGCAGATGGTGCTGGAAGGCGTAGTGATTTCCATCGTCGCAGGAGCCGCGTCGCTTCTGTTGACATCGTGGACTGCGAAGACATTCGCATGGTTCTTTCCGGCGAACTCGAATCCCCTCACACTCAACGGGAGCATGGACTATAAGGTAGTGATCGGGATTGCAGTGTCGTCCCTGTTAATCGGCATACTCTGCGGCGCGCTCCCAGCCTGGCGTTCGTCCCACGCGCCGGCAGTTGAAGTACTCAAGGCGGAGTCTGCAAGTATCTCCGGCGGCTCACGCAACCGGAAATTGCTCAGCGGGCTCGTGGTGGCGCAAATCGCGCTTTCACTTCCTCTGCTGTTGTGCTCCGGGCTATTTCTGCGAACGCTGCGGAATCTCGCCGGTGCGAACCCCGGATTTGAGCAGGACCAGATTCTCACTGCGTCCGTGGGGCTGAATATTGCCGGCTACAGCCACGACGAGGAACAGGTGATCCGTCACAAGATTCTTGATCGCGTCTCGGCATTGCCTGGCGTGAAGGTTGCGTCTCTCACGGACTGGGTTCCGATGACCCTGAGCCACAAGGGCGAGGATGCGTATCCGGAAGGGTATGTGCCGCACCCGCATGAATCTTTGAAGGTGGTGCATGCTGAGGTGTCCCCGCGGTATTTCGAATCCCTCCATATACCCATTCTGGAAGGACGCGAGTTTACGCCGGATGACGATGAAAAGGCCCCGAGGGTGCTCATCGTGGATCAGACCGCAGCAAGGCGCTACTGGCCAGGACAGGATCCCCTGGGAAAGAGACTCAGGGTATGGGGCAGGCTTTTCACGGTTGTGGGCGTGGTGAGGAATTCAACACACACATTCGTGAATGAGTCACCGGAACCTATGGTGTATATGAGCTTTTTCCAGGCGGCATACGAGACGATTGTGCAGGTGGAGACCGAGGGAAATCCTCTCGATCTGGCGCCAGCGGTACAAAACGCCATACACGAAATCGATACACAGCTGCCGGTTTTCGATGTGCGTTCCATGCGAGAGAGCACCCAGATGGCAAGCAGTTTCGCCGTCATACAGAGCACGCTTGCGGGAATGTTTGCACTGATTGGGCTGGTACTCGCGATCACCGGAATTTACGGAGTCGTGGCCTATAGAACTCAATTACGGACTCACGAGATCGGAGTACGAATGGCTTTAGGTGCTTCCCGTGTAGACGTGCTGCGACTCGTGCTCTTGCAGGGATTGTGGATCACAGGCATTGGACTGGCGCTGGGATTGGCGTTTGCGTTGGGACTGACACGCATGATCGTCCGGCTGTTGTACGGAATCGGAGCCAATGATCCCGTGACCATCGTTTCGGTCGTCATGCTCCTGGGAGCAATGTCTTTGCTGGCATGCTACCTTCCCGCACATCGAGCGATGCGCAGAAACCCCGTAACCGCAATTCGCGAATTGTAAGCTGCCGTTCAGAAGAGCCTTCGTTCTGTGTTGACGCAAACATCCCTTAAGCTTCGGACGATGCAAGGCGCCGGTTTGGATGAGGCAGGAAGTTCGCTTACTTATTTTTCGGCGACTTAAAGTGGTTTCTTGACCATACCGCCGACCCAAAGTTTGATTGACTTCCTGTTTTTCCCTGTTACCCTTGGCAAGAATCACAAGGCTTGAATCCATGAGCAAGCTTCGACTCCGCATCTACGACGGCACTCGCCAGCTTTTCGCCGCACCGGCAAAGTTTCTCGTCACCATCACAGATGGCAATTTTACTCAGCAGCTCCGCGACTACTACCCATCGAATGACACTACCTTCGACCTCCCGTTCTTTGATAACTTCGGCGATAACTACACCGTCGTTGTCTATGCGGAGGGTTACAAACAGGCCGGATACACTCCCGTTAAACTTTCGAACAGCTACGACACAACGCTCGACATTATGCTGGTGTCAAACGACCCTGGCTTCAGCTTCGTGAATGCTCGCTTCAACGCGGCTGCCGCGCGCTATCCCTTCATCGCGGCCGGAGCCAGTAATGCCGATGGAGAAGCGCGCTACGACGACCTCGTCGAGCAGGAAAGGCCACTCGCATCTCTCCTCAACCTCGTCGAAGCGATGAGCCAGATCAATCTCTCCCACGGCACCCCGCTCGACTACATCAAGCAGATCCGCTGGGACGCTCCATACGCTCCTGCTCAGGACCGTTTCTTTGGTTGGTGTGATGTCGAGCTGATCAATCAGGTCAAAGTCGCCGCCGCCGCCGGCACCTTCGCGGTCGAGAACAATCCCGGCTTTTTCCATAAAGGAGCCACCTCTTCATGGAAGCAGATTCAGTTCGGTGAAGCTAACGTCCAACTTACCTTCCACGAGAATGACAAGCTTGTCATTGACGGCGTCAACTGCGTCATGGTTGAACCGGACATAGACTACTTCAAAGACCTCGGCGCTCACGCTATCTTCGAAGTGATCCCCAACGCACTGACGCACACACTCACCGATCCTACGCAGGTCTACGTTCTCCGCTGGATTGCGGGGCAGACAGCCGGCATTCCCCAATTCGCCCCCATGTATACGCTCACTTAAAGCGCTTCTCGCAAAGCGCTCAGGCACAAGTCAGCAAGCGGGAATTTCAATTGGTAACTTATCCTGCAAGTTTCCGCAGGCTCGCGCGCCACGCGGAAATCCACTCTTCCGCGCAGATATTTTTTAAATTGACATGGTGTAAATGCTTATCTATATTCATTTTCCATAATGAGGTTTGAAGGAGACGCTTCCTATAGCGGAATCACCAGGGAAATGCGGATCGTGATATAAACCAACTCCTTCGCAGGTTTGTTCAATCCGGAATTCTGAAGACCGAATCCACGTCCGTGACAAACGAAATTGGCGTGGCCGGTTGACATAAGGAGAACAAGTGACACATTCATCGCCTCAATCGGAACCCGCCCAGGCTGATCTCCTGCCGCGCTACGAAGAGCCTGAAGTACGCACGTGGACTGAAGAAGACCTCAAGGAGCGCTTCGCTGACATCCTGTCCAGCAAGGCTGTCTTCTCTGACACTCACAGCTCGCCGGGAATGTAATCCGCCCAGGCCAGTACAGAATGAGAGCCGAACGTGTATACACCGTCCGCAGAAGGTGAAGCCATCCGTGCGCGGCTCGCGCTGTACTCTGATCTCCATCCGGCCATATTGCCCGATGTATCCCGTCTCTACCTGCAGATCGGCGAACACACAGTCTCTCTTCAAATCAGCAATCCTGTGCTCCGGCATGATCTGGCGCAGCGCTTCATCTGCGGCCCGAAGATTGCTTCTCCATCGCTCGAACTGGTGATTGCCGACTACCTCACTGAAGACACAGATCTCTGCATCCTCTCTCCCTTTCGCAGGGTCATAGCCAAGCGCCGCGGCAAGCTGTATTTCGGCGCGCAGGATCGAGAAGCCTTGCGTGTGCTCGCTGGCAGTCTCGGTGCAACAAACAGCTCAGGAGCACACAACGCCGCTCTCACGGAAACAGACTTCATTCAGTGTCTTGTAGAAGCTGAGATCATGGTTGCGCTAGGCCGGGTCGCCCCGCACATTGACTTCCTGCATGCCGCCACCATTGCGTATAACGGCCATGCCATCTTGCTCGTCGGCCCATCCGGCGCGGGCAAATCCACGCTGGCATCCGCGGCAACAATCAGCGGCTTCAGCCTGCTCGGCGACGATGTTGCATGCGTCGATCTTGCTCAGCGCCTTGCATATTCCTATCCGCGCCATCCTCGCCTGCGACCCGAAGCGCAGGATCTTCTGCAATCGAGCGACGCTCCTCCCGCAAAAGTCAGCACCGGCTGCGTCTATCCCATCGCCGCAGTTTGCATGCTCGCTGGATTCGCTTCATCATCTCGCCTGCGCCCGCTCGCTGCCACCTCCGCGCTGTGGAGCTTCAGCGGACACCTCTTCCACTCCGAGCGACCCGCAGCAGCAGTGTTGAGTCGAGTGGCCGAGCATCTTACGCCTTTGCCATGCTACGAGCTCATCTCCGGTTCACCGGAAGAAACCGTTGCTCTACTCAAGACCCTCACGGAAAATGCCTCATCCGAGGATCGCCGCGCATGAGCATCCAGCCATTTACATTCAAGCCTCACTTTCGCTTCGCGCTGGTGCTTCTCACTACCCGCTGCAATCTCGCATGCAAGCATTGCTATGTCGAAAGCGGACCCAAAGATCACGAAGGCCTCAGCAGAGAGCGCGCACTACAACTTGTCGATGATCTGAGCCGGCAATTCGGAAAGATGCACTTCACCTTGAGCGGTGGTGAAGCCCTGGTGCGCGCAGAAGACTGCCTCGCCGCATCCCACCGCTGCGAAAAACTCCTCGGCCTACACTCATACCCTGTTCACGCCTTGGCATGAAGAGCTGGCCCACCGCAACAGCGAGGCTCACCCAAACCGGTACCCAGGCTTCAATTCGCACCGGTACACGGTGGATTTCTTTTCATCCCCCGTCGCCCTTGATGTGCATTCCGCCCAACTCAGGTAAAGTTCCGGCCCCAGCGGAAACACCGTTGGCTGACCGTTGACATCCGCTTCAATACTTAAACCTTCTTTGCTCTCCGGCAGCGTGAAGTTCAACGCGCGATCGTAGATCACCGGATACGAGCGGCGCGCGCTCGACGCCAGTGAAGTATGAAAGACCTCCGCCTCCACAAGAAACGTCGCTGTATCGGACCAGTTCAGTGCCGAAGCCGTAATGACCCGGCCTCCTTGCGTAAAGCCGCTGCTGTCCATGCGTGTAAATGGGCACGGGCCCGCAATGCATGAAGCGCGCACGTTGCGAAACTCATTATCCTGTCCAGCATCCAGCTTCACGGAATCAATCGCTGCCTTCCACTCTCCATCCGGCGAACATGGTTCTTGCCGCCTGCATGGAACATCGCCGCGATTCACCACCTGGAATGTCTTAACCAGACTGCCGATATTATCCGCATGATCAGACGTCACCGTGTAGCGAATACGAATATTCGAGATCACTGTCGCAGGGCCGCCACGCTCGTTGACCGTTGGTTGAGGAGTCGGTACCATCGCCGCCACCACCAGCCTTCGCACAGCGGATCGGTAAGCCATCGTGAGATTCATATCGAGCGGTTTGTAATTATCATCGCGAAAAGTGAGGCTCACCGCTTGTCCCGGCCAGATAGGCTCAGGAAATTTCAGCTCAAAATATCCTGAAGCATCCGTTCGCGCAGTTGCAGTCATCGTGCCACGCGTACCCATCACCTGGACATCCGCAATAGGAAGCTCCTTGCTCACATCCGCGTCCTTGCGTATCACCGCGCCTCGAATCGCCGACAAGCGTGGATGCAGCACATGCAATCGCCATACAATGTACCAGGCAACTCCTCCGGCAATGGCCAGAGCAGCAACGATCAGCGCTATTTTTTTCGCTCGGCTCACTCTCTCATCCTGTATGCATCCAGCAATTGGACGCTTCGCGGGCTGAATTTGCTGCCCGGTTCAGCTTACCTAACGCCATATTTCTGAATCTAAGTCTTCTGGCACCACCGCTTTCTGATCGCATGGAACTACGCTGCTAAATTGTAAGTGCTGAGTATATTGACGAATGAAACGGTCACTTTTTTTTGAAGATCAGCTGAAAGAAGCCCTGGACCTCTCGCGCCGCAATCTACTGCGGCAGTTAGCGAGCATATCGCTCGTCTCCCCGTTCGCTCAAATTGCAGCAGGAGAATTATTCGCTCAGCAGGGGAAAAAACATCAGAAGCCAGTCCCATCGCAGCCCGTGCAATCGCCCTTTTCATCGCAGGAAGAACAGTTCCTCGATGAACTCGAGCACGCAAATTTTCTCTTCTTCTGGGAACAAGGCAATCCTCAGACCGGCCTCATCAAAGACCGCTGCAACGTTCGCACCAAGGACACAAGCGTAGCCGCCAGCATCGCCTCCACCGGCTTCGGCCTCACCGCCATCTGCATCGCAGAGAAGCGCGGCTTCGTCAGCCGTACCGATGCACGCCTGCGCGTCCTTCACACACTGTCATTCCTCTGGCACAAACTGCCCACGCACCGGGGCTTCTTCTTCCACTTTGCCAACATCAATACCGGTGAAAGAATCTGGGACTCTGAAGCCTCATCCGTTGATACCGCAATCCTGCTCTGTGGCGTTCTTACCTGCGCCCAGCATTTTGAAGATAAAGATATTCGCGAGCTGGCCCACGCCATCTTCGATCGTGTCGAGTGGACCTGGCTTTCGGAAGATACATCTCTGCTCTCGCATGGATGGACACCCGAGCAAGGCTTCATCCCCTCCCGTTGGGACTACTACAGCGAGCTCATGATGATGTATCTCCTTGGCATGGGCTCCTCCACTCATCCACTCCCTCCGGAAGCATGGTTCGCGTGGAAGCGCACCACCTTCGACTACGACGGAATGCGCTACATCGGCTCCTTCGCTCCGCTCTTCGTGCATCAGTTTTCGCAGGCATGGTTCGATTTCCGCAATAAACGAGATCAGTTTGCGGACTACTTCACCAACTCCATCATCGCAACAGATGTGCATCGTCGTTTCTGCCTGGAGCTGAACGTACAATTCCCTGACTACAGCAACGCGCTCTGGGGAATTACCGCCTCGGATTCTCAGCGCGGCTACGTAGCCTGGGGCGGCCCGCCGGCAGTCGGTCCAATTGACGGTACAGTCGTCCCCTCCGCCGCCGGAGGTTCCCTGCCCTTCATGCCGAAGGAAACCTTCCGCGTGCTCCGAACCATCCGCGATCACTACCCAAACGCCTGGTGCCGCTATGGATTCATCGATGCCTTCAATCCGCTAAATAGTTGGTATGACACGGATGTAGTCGGCATTGACACCGGCATCACCATGCTCATGGCCGAGAACACCCGTACAGGATTCGTCTGGGAGACATTTATGAAGAATCCTGAGGCGCAGCGCGGCATGGACGTAGCCGGCTTCAAGCCCTACACTCCGCAGGCCCCTCCCAAGCTCAGTTGAGCAAACTGTACCAAAAAACAACATTCCGGCCAAAACGCGCATCATAGCGGGCATCACTAGGGAATCAGGCGCAAGCAGTGCGGAAGCGCCGCATATACCCCCTGTGTGTACGAATCCAAAGAACTCGCGCCATACATAAAAAACTTGGACGCGCAGGGTGATGAGGGGTCGTTTTAAAAGCGATGAGTAGCACTACTAAATTGGATGCCGATACCCAGACTGACCCTAACGGTACAAAGCGCCAGGGCGGCGCATGGGCCGAGCGTGTCGCCGCGCTTAAAAATATCCCCCCCGTTCTTCACTTTGTCTGGGAGTCCGGTCCTCACGTCGTCTTCTGGAACATCTTCACTCGCATCATCGTCGCATTCCTGCCCGTAGGCATCGGAATAATCGGCCGCTTCATCATTGATGGCGTCAACCGCATTGTCCAGCACCAGCAACTCCCTGAGCATTTCTGGTGGCTCGTCATCGCGGAAATGGGGTTAGCCGTACTCACCGGCATGCTCTCCCGCGCCGTGGATTACTTTGACAATCTCCTCGCCGACCGCTACACGCACCATGTCAGCGTCGAGGTCATGCGCAAGGCAGCGGCCCTCGATGTCACTGCCTACGAAGATCCCGTCTTCTACGATCGTCTCGAACGCGCCCGCGTGCAGGCTACCGATCGGCTCGCAATGATCCAGCAGATGGGCCGCCTCATTCAGCAGACCGTCACCGCGCTCGCATTCTCCGCGGTTCTCGTTCGCTATTCACCCATTCTTCTTCTATTGTTGATCGCCGGCATCATTCCCGCATTCCTCGGCGAAAGCCACTTCGCATTTCTCACCTACGCCAAAAATTTCCGCCAGACACCGCTGCGCCGCCAGATGGATTACCTCCGCCAGGTAGGCGGCAGCAAAGAAGCCGCAAAAGAGCTGAAGCTCTTCAATCTCAGTGATTACCTCACAGATCGCTTCACCGTGCTCTCGCAGCAAATTTACGAAGAGAATGTAAGCCTCAATCGCAGGCGTCTCTTCTGGGGCGGAGTCCTCTCAGTACTCAGCCAACTCGGCTACTACGGCGCCTATGCCTACTGCATCTTCCGCACCATTCAAGGCCACTACACTATCGGCGATCTCACGCTGATCACCACCGCCATCCTGCAGGCAATGGGCAATCTTCAGCTGGCATTTTCAACCGCATCCGGCGTCGCGGATCAAGCCCTCTTCCTCACCGATCTCCTCGCGTTCTTCGCCATGAAGCCCCGCGTAGAATCTCGCCCGAACGCGCTGCCCGCACCGAGTTCAGTCACGCGCGGCTTTGAGTTCCGCAATGTTTCCTTCACATACCCCGGCACAGATCGCACTATCCTCAGCAACTTCAATTTCACGCTGTCACCCGGCGAACGCATCGCCCTCATTGGTGAAAACGGCCAGGGCAAAACCACCATCGTCAAACTCATCACGCGCCTCTACGATCCCACAGAAGGTCAGATCCTTCTCGATGGTGTGGATCTCCGCGACTACGACCTCAACTCACTCCACGCAGAAATCGGCGTCATCTTTCAGGACTTCATGCGGTATGAAATGACCGCGCGGGAAAACATCGCAGTCGGCCGCATTGAAAGACCGCACACACAGGATGAAATCGAGTTCGCAGCACAACGAAGTCTCGCCAGCAACGTCGTTTCCAAGCTGCATTCCGGCTACGATCAGATGCTTGGCCGTCGCTTTGAAGGCGGCGTCGACCTCTCCGGCGGCGAGTGGCAGAAACTCGCCCTCGCGCGTGCCTATCTTCGGGATGCGCAGTTGCTCATTCTCGATGAACCCACAGCGGCTCTCGACGCAAGAAGCGAAATGGAAGTCTTCGAGAGATTCGCTGAGCTGACGCTCGACAAGATGGCGCTGCTCATCTCGCATCGTTTCTCCACCGTCAGAATGGCCGACCGAATCGTCGTGCTCGAAGGCGGACGTATCGTCGAGCAGGGTACACATACACAGTTAATGGCACTCTCCGGAAGATACGCGGAGATGTTCGAAATGCAGGCAGCAAGTTATCGATGAGGACCTCATGGCTTCACTTACTCTTCCTATCGAATCAGACGACGAGCCAAATCATATGACAACTGAAGCCGATGACCGTTTTCTCGCCGAGGCTCAATCCGTCGCCTCTCTGGAACCCGTCTTGCGTCCCTCCAGCCCCTGCACCTTCTTCTCGCGTGTGGACGAGGCACGGCAATCGCTCACCCGGCTAGAAAAGGATCTCGCTAACTCACCCGCAGCCAAAGCGTTGATGGATTCAGAGACGCGAGGCCTTCGCGCAGCCTTCCTCGAACTGCGCGCAAACTACCGTTACCTGCGCTCCTCTCTCTTCGCCATCTCCGATTCACGCTCGCGCCTGGTCAAGCTGCCACGCGCCATGCTTTCCTCTGGCTCCGGAACTCCGCGCATCGCCGTGCTATCGGACGGCTATCTTCGCGCAGTCCAGTACGACTTCTCCACCGAAAGCTTTCGCTCCTTCGTAGAAACCATTCAGGCACATGAGCCACTCACGCTCAAGGAGCTATGGGCAATCCCGCTCTTTCTCGCCTTCTCGCTTGCCGACGCACTGATCGCAGATGCACAAAGCCTTCTGCGTTCTCAAGGGTCCACACAAGATGCATCCTCAGACTCAACAAAGGCTGCTGCAATTGCTGTAACAATCCTTGCTCAGATCAAGAGCCTGCGCGCCATTGCAAACACGGATTGGCAATTCCTCATCGAGCCCTTGATTGAGTTTGACAGCATACTTCGCCAGGACCCCGCAGCCGCATACTCCGCCATGGATTTCACCACGCGCGAAATGTATCGCAAGCGCGTGGCATTCCTTGCCTATCATTCTGACTGCAACGAGTCTCAGGTAGCGTATGAAGCTCTCCTGCTCGCGCAACAAGGAAATCAGGAAGCGTCCTCTGATCCTCGCATCCGCCAGCGCCATGCGCATGTCGGTTATTACATCTTGGACAAGGGGTTCCCTGACCTCGCGAAGCGTGTAAATTTTCATCCGCCCGTTCCATGGCGCATCCGGCAGTTCGTTCGAGAGAACGCGGAAGACTTTTTCATCGAAGGCATTCTCATTCTCACTGTCCTTTTAATCGCAGCCGTGCTCTTTCCCGTACTGGTTCACTTCTCCGGCTTTGCCACCATACTTACGGTCGTCATCTTTCTCTTCATGCCCGCCATGCAGGGCGCAGTCGATCTGGTGAACCGCACCGTTACGGCACTCTGCGAACCCGAGCCTCTTCCCAAGCTCAGCTTCGATAAAGGAATCCCTGCTGAGTTCTCTACGCTCGTCGCAATTCCTTCACTGCTCTTGAATGAAAAGCAGGTACGCAAACTTGCCACTGATCTTGAAGTGCGTTATCTCGCCAATCGCGACCGCAGCCTGCACTTCGCTCTGCTCTCGGATCTGCCAGACTCCACCAGCAAGCCAAACGAAAACGATTCCAACCCGCTCGTAGAGCTTGCCGTGCAATTGATTGATGATCTGAATGAGAAATACGGTGCCTCGGGAGACAAGCCGTTCCTCCTTCTTCATCGTCATCGCCGTTTTAACGTTCGCGAAGAAGTATGGATGGGTTGGGAACGCAAGCGCGGAAAGCTTCTCGACCTCAACAAGCTTCTCGCAGGCACCTTTGACGCCTTCCCCATCAAAGCCGGCCCACTCAACGTGCTGCACCAGGTGCGTTATGTCCTCACGCTCGATTCCGATACGCAACTTCCACGCGGCGCTGCAGCACAGCTTGTCGGAGCAATGGCCCATCCGCTCAATCAAGCCGTTATCGATCCCGACCAGCGCGTCGTCACCTCCGGCTATGGCATACTTCAGCCGCGCATCGGCATCACCGTGCGCTCAGCCACGCGCTCTCGCCTCGCATCCATCTTCTCCGGCCAGAACGGGTTCGACATCTACACGCGCGCAACATCCGACACATACCAGGACCTCTTCGGCGAAGGCATCTTCACCGGCAAAGGCATCTACGAAGTTGAGACCCTGCACGCCGTCCTCAACAATCGCTTCCCACGCAACGCACTTCTCAGCCACGATCTCATTGAGGGCGCTTACGCGCGTGCAGGCCTCGCAACCGACGTCGAGTTGATAGAAGACTACCCTTCGCACTACAGCGCCTACAGCCGTCGCGAACATCGCTGGGTGCGCGGCGACTGGCAGATCATTCAGTGGATGTTTGGCCGCGTTCCCGATGAATCGGGCCGCCGCGTTTCGAACCCTGTCTCCGCCATCAACCGCTGGAAGATCTTCGATAATCTGCGCCGCTCGCTGCTCGATCCATTCCTCTTCCTGCTCATTATCGCCGGCTGGCTCGGCCTTCCCGGCGGCGCAGTCTACTGGACCATCATTCCGGTTTTACTCGTCATCTTCCCATCCATAGTGGAGTTCGTATTCGGGCTCATTCGAGCCATGGCAAGCGAGCAGAAAGGTCAGATCGGTGAAACCTTCTCCGGCTTCTGGCGCTCGCTCGTCGTTTCCCTGGTTCATCTTGTGTTGCTGCCGCATAAAGCACTCTTCGCCCTCGATGCAATCGTGCGTTCTCTCATCCGGCGCTTTATCACCGGCAAGCGCCTGCTCCAGTGGGAAACCGCAGCGCAGGCTGAATCGGAAGATGGCGGCAGCACCACGCCAGTCGACCGCTATCTAGCATTGGTTCCTCTCCTCACCATCGGCATCGCAGCGCTGGTATGGTTCGTCTCTCCGCACCACCGCGCCCTCCTCGCAGCCGCGCCACTGCTTGCCTTCTGGCTCATAGGTGTTCAAATCGCCGCATGGCTCAATCGCCCTCCCCATCCCATCAGGCTACTCGCGGAGGACGATAAGGAATTCCTGCAGGCACACGCGCTGCGTATCTGGCGATATTTCCACCAGTTCGGCGCAGAAGGACACAACTACCTCATCCCGGACAACGTTGAAGAAGAGAATGAAGCCGAAGCTGCTCGTGTTTCGCCCACCAACATAGGCCTGCTTCTCAACGCGCGTCAGTCAGCATACGAACTAGGTTTCCTCATCACGCCTGAATTTGCAGATCTCTCCGCGCGCAGTCTTTCCACCATCACGCGCCTCGAAAAATTCCGCGGGCATCTATACAACTGGTACGACACCAAAACACTCGAGCCACTCGACAAAGCTCCATTCGTCTCCACCGTCGATAGCGGAAACTTCGTCGCCTCGCTCTACACACTGCATGCGGGCGCGCTGGATCTCCTCGAACGTCCGTTAATAGAGCCGCGCCTCTGGAACGGCCTCCGCACACATTGGCGCATGCTCCGCGCCATGGATGCCATGCCGACCACGCTCGCAAAACTCGGCCTGCCCAATTCGAATACATCCATCACCGATTGGGCTGCATGGCTGCTCTCCGCTCAAACCGCCATCGTCGGCACGCCGACGGCAAAGAAGGCCAAACCCGGCGCAGGCTGGTGGCTCGCGGAAACACAAAACCGTATCGCGCAACTGCGCGCCATCTTCCGCGACTACATGCCATGGATGCTCCCCGAATACAAATCGCTTCGCACGCTCACAACACTCCAATGGGGTGAAGAAGCAGGTGCCTTCAACATCCAAAGCGCGCTTCAGTTCGCTGAGACTCTCAGCGTTCGTCTCCCCGAATCCGCTGACAAGTACGAATCCGATGCTGTGCTGGCGCGGCTCTTCGAACAATTGCATGCCGCACTCCGTGCAGCAGTAGACAATCTGCGTTCACTGGCAGACAGCCTGCGCGCAGTTGCACGGGATGCCGAACGCATCGCTGCAGACACTGAGTTCGCATTTCTCGTCGACCCCAATCGCCAGATCCTCTCCATCGGCTATGAAATGGCCACGCAGAAACGCCATCAGGCCTGCTATGACATGATCGCTTCGGAAGCCCGCATCTCCACCTTCATAGCCATCGCCCGCGGCGACCTCCCGCAGCAAAGCTGGTTCAAGCTCTCCCGCGATCACGTCCACGCCTTCGGCCGCTTCCTCCTTCTTTCCTGGAGCGGAACCATGTTCGAGTACCTCATGCCCGCGCTCTGGACGCGCAGCTTCCCCGGTACCCTGCTCGCAAACACACAATCTGCGGTTGTACACGTGCAGCGCGCTTACGCTGAAAAGATGGGCCTTCCCTGGGGCATCTCCGAGTCCGGTGGCGCAACAAGAAATGATTCCGGCCACTATCACTACTTCGCCTATGGCATCCCGCAAATCTCTGCATGGGGCGAAGCGAATGCCGGTCCCGTCATTTCGCCATACTCCACGTTCCTTTCGCTGAACATTGACTCCACAGCAGCAATTCAAAATCTCCGCAGAATGGAGTCCGCCAAATGGCTCGGCGCATTCGGGCTCTATGAAGCGGCGGATTACACTGCCTCACGCCGCACTCCCACTCTTGTAAAAGAGTGGATGGCGCATCATCAGGGAATGTCCCTGCTGGCCATCACAAATCTTCTTTGCGGAGATGTCGTGCAGCGCTGGTTCCACGCAAACCCGCTCGTCCAAGCCACAGAGCTGATTCTGCATGAGACACCCGTCCGCAAATCCGTGTTGCGCGCGCGCATGAAAGAACTCGCGCCTCTGGGTGCCGGCTGATAATCTGACTTGCTTTTCACTGTTGCGTTTTGATCAGCACAAGAGCATTCGGCATCAGCGTAATCTTCAATCGTCCTGCCTGCAGCCGTGTCTCCTCCGGCGCAGCAAGAGCCGTCGCCCGATTCAACTGCTCCACCTGTGCCGGCGTGGGACTCAACGGACTTCCCATCGCCTTGTACGCCTTCAACACATTGCCGTGATCGTCATCCACTCGCTCAATCGAAACACGCGCATCCGCCGCTGTTCCACGAAAGACCAGCTCCATCGTCTTCGTCGTGCCCTTCTTGTCAGGATCAACAAGATTCCACGCCGCAACGGCAAGCTCGCCACTCTTGGTCCGCGTAACAAGCACATCGTTTGATGTAGCAGGCAGCAGCTCTGTGCCAAGTTCGTGCAGCAACCCATAGTCGTAATAACTAGGCTTGTTAATGCCGCCCTCTGCGCGCAATCCAAACATGCCAATAAACGGCTTCGGCCCAGGGCCACCTTCTTCAAATACATCGGAAAAAGTCCAGAACGACATCATCTCTACGTTTCCATTACACTGGCGAATCGTATTCGCAAGCGCCGGCCCAACAAACGTCGTGTCACGCGACTCATTCATCCCCTGCACATTCCACTCTGTCCAGAAGAGCGGAAGATTCGGTTGCGCCGACGCACGAATCTCGCCTCGCACCTTCGCCACAGCCTTGCAGACGCGCTCATCCATCGGCACATCGTCCTTCGTGCCAAGCATGTCCTCCGGCGTGTCATCCGCATAGCCATGCGTGGTCACAAAATCCACTGGGACATGATTTGCCGCGGCATACTGCAAAAACTCAGGAACCCAATGCGCCGCAGCCGTCGCAGGCCCACCCACACGCAGCCTGCTGTTCACGCCCTTCAGGTCGCGCGCCGTATGCGCATACAAATCAAAATACGACTTATCCCTTGGAATCCCATTCCAGAAATCGATGTTCGGCTCGTTCCAGACTTCGAAGTACCACTGCGCCACTTCATCAATGCCATAGCGATCCACAAGATGCTGCGCGAAATGCCGCATCAAGTCATCCCATCGCTCCATGCTCTTCGGTGGAGAGACATTCTGCTTGTACCAGAAAGGATGCAGCGCATCCGGATTAAACGCCAGCTTCTTCGGCATAAAGCTGATCTCCACAAACGGTCGCACTCCATTCTTCAGCAGCCCATCGTAGATCTGATCCACATACGCAAAGTTATAAACCGGCTCGCCATGTTCATCTTCGTTGTAAACACCCACTTCATCATGCAGAATCGCGTGAAACCGCACATACCGAAAATCCGCAACCTGCTTCACTGCACGCAAATCTTCACGATAGCTCTCGCGCAATGACAAAATCGCGCGCCCCGATCCAAACATCTCCTCCCAGAAATGCGGAAACGGCTTCCCCGCTGCATGCGTATCAATCTCAACAGTCTCCTGCGCACATGCCGCACTCCCCACCGCAGTCATCAGCGCAGCCACCAGCAATACAAAACGCAAACCGCCGCAACGCATCATATCGAGCCTCTTCCAGCAATCCTCCGCTGCGAAACCATCATAGACAAATATGCGGAGGACCGTTGACCGATCCTCCGCAATCAAACAAGTCGTTCTTAGAAGCTGAAGCGTGCCTGGAAGTCAATCACCCTGGCGCCAAGTGCTCCCGATGCCTGCCCCAGATTCGACGCAGTAATATTCGTTGAAATCGTGCTCGGATTGATATTCAAAAGATTGAACGCATTCAGTATGTTCGCTTTGATTTCAATCCTCGCGTTTTCTCCCAGCACCCGCATGCTCGGCAGACCAAACGATTTCGCAAAATTCAAATCCACATCGCGATAACTCGGCCCCGGAAAGGTATTCCGTCCAATTCCCGGCGGAGGAATATAAGCCGCCGCAAACTGCCCCGGTGTATCCGCGATCGCATCCGCATAATTCGGAACGTAAAAGTAATTATCCGTGAATTGATCGTTGTTATCGCCGGTATTTTTCGCGCCTGGGTTCGCAAAATTGCTCCCGGTCTTGAAGGCCTTGTTGTCTGTGCTGCTTCCCGCGCCGCCACGATAATACGGCCGCAGGTTCTGATATCCATAGTTGCATTGATTGCAATAGATCTGGTGCGGCGCGTTATAAACCGGCGTCCATCCAAATCCCGAATGAAGCGTCATGATGCCGCTGATCGACCATCCGCCAACAATCTTCTCCTTCCAGTTATGCTCTCCATGAAAGATAACCGGCTGCCAGATTCCGAAGAGCTTGAAGTTGTTGGTAATATCGAAATCCGATCGTCCATACGTGAATGCAGTGTTGTACAGATAGGCATCGCGGAAGTAAGGCCCTGAGTTGGTATCAAAGCTATGCGCCCACGTGTACTGCGCCTCCACTGAGAAGGTGCGCGCAAACTCATGCTTGATTCCCGCCAGCATCATGTTGTTGTTTGATTTTCCCTGGCTTCCAAACGTATTGATGCTGTTCACCAGCGGATTCAGCGCTGCACCGTTAATCACTCCATACGCATTCGAGTCGTAGTTGTACACAAGGTGACGGCTCGTGCTGCCCACATACCCAAGGTTCGCCACCCACCTGTGCCCTAAATCCACCTGCGCCTCAAGCGAATAGTGGTACGTATACTGCGTCGGCAAATTCCCAGGCAGCGCGCCAATGTTAGCGAACCCTCCGGTCGGTAAGCCGGCAGAGTTGAAGGTAGTAATTGCATGAGGATTCGGCGGGTAGCCATCAATGTTGTTCGGATCGCTAGAAGTCGAGTAGAGAATATTCGGATTAATGTTTCTCGGGTCCGTGCTCGATCCCGGAACAGAACTGGTGCCCGGAGGATTGAAGTCATAGTTATTCGCAGTAGCAATCTGCTGCTGGTTGTAATTCAGCCCAAATCCTCCGCGAAAATCCAACTTATTCCGGAATTCACCAGGACTCCAGTTAAATCCAATCTGCGGCCCAAAGTTCATCTTCTGCGCATTCCATGCGTTGATCCCCGTTCGCAGCGTAATGCCCGTCAGCAGGTCGCTCCCCGAACCAAACCGCAGAACGCCCATGTTATTGTCCTTGTCGGTGAGCGCGCCAAAATAGGAGTAGCGAAGTCCCGCGTTCAAAGTAAAGTTGGGGGTCACCTTCCAGTCATCCTGAAAGAAGACAGCCCACATATTCTCACGATTGTCATTACGATAACCACCAGGCAAACCAGTCGTCGCCTGGAAAGCTCCGCCTTCCGCCTCCGGTGCATCGTTCAGAAAATCCCAGATGTTATAGAAGGTGTAATTCGGCGCGCCAATCGGATCGTTCAAGTAATAGAGTCGCGTAAAGTCGGCACCGAACTTCATCGTCTGCCGGCCTACGATCTTGGTGGCGACATCCTTGTATCCATAAGTCCATTGGTCAAGAACGCCGGGAGTGGGAACACCCCATCCGCCAATACTGATGCTGCCAATTTGCCCGGGGCCAGACGTAAAGAGTTGATCTTGAGGCAAGCCAAACGGAGCCTGAGAATTGCTCGCAAGCTCGTTATACCGCCAGCCAGCTGCGTTCGCGCGCGCCTCGTTCAGAAACGTCGGCGAAAAAGTATGGTTCCATATCAGGGAGAAAGCGTTGTTCGTCTGGGAATGATTGAAGAGTTGATACGCATACGCGCCGTTGTAACGCGTGTACGACGCCGGAACCCAGTAAATCGCAAAAGCCGCATGATCCCTCGATGACAGATTCGCATCAAGGCGCCCGTTGTATTGCTTGAAGTCATCGTTGGTGGGATTGCTCACCGTGTATTGTGTGATGTCGGCAACCGTCGAGAGCCCGCTGCCCACACCCGGAGTTCCCGAGTCCACATACGTCAGATCCTGCATGCCCAGCCCATTGGTAAGCGGCGAACCAATATTCAATCCGCCCGAAAGCGTCACGCAGTTCTCTCCTTCAATCAGGCCCGCCTGTTTGCAGGTAACTGAGCCAATCGGCGTGCCGGATACAGTCGATCCCGGGAAACCAAGATACTGCGCAGCAATACTCCCCGATGGAGCCAACGCTGAGAATGCACTCGTCGGATACCATTCCAGGCTCGTCGCGCCAATCGTCTGGCTCTGCCCTTCATACGCAAAAAACGCAAAGATCTTGTTCTTCCAGATGGGGCCGCCGATGCTGCCGCCAAGCTGGTTGTAGCGGTCTTCGTCGCGCAGCAGGCCGCGCGTGGCAGGTGTTCCGCTGTTCTCTGATTGAATGCCATTCCAAGGCTGATACGCATTCAATCCGGGCCGTGTGAACTGCCAGAAGAAGCTTCCATGAAATGCGTTGCTTCCACTCTTGGAAGTAATCGCAGTCAAAGCACCCGTAAAACGTCCATTTTCGGCATCGTAGGCGTTGGTCAAAATCTGGATATTACCAATGGAGTCTTCGCTGGGCGTGATCACCGTAGCGCCACCCCACACAGCGCTCTCCGTGCTAATGCCGTCCACGGAGTAGCCATTGCTGTCGAACCGTCCGCCATTCGCACTCGCCGAAGCGCCGTTTTCCGTCGCAAAAATGCTGCTTGAGTGCCCAAGGTTACCGCCACCGCCAGAAGATGCGCCGGTTTGCGTTCCCGGAGCTTGAAATCCGCCGCCGCCCGCCGCCTGTGCACCATCCGCCAGCACTCCCGGAGCCAGCCGGATAAGACTGGTCGCATCCCGCTGGTAAACCGGTATATGCTGCACTTCGTTGTCGGAGATGGTCCGGCCAAGTGTCGCCGTCTCGGTATCAATCAGGGGAGATTCCGAGGCATCCACAGTCACCGTCTGTGCCACTGTGGCCACGTCCATCTGCACATTTAACGCATTCGCCTGGTCGGGAATGACCGTGACGTTATTCAGAACCTTGGTCTGAAACCCCTTCATCTCAACCGTCAAAGTAAATGTGGACGCCGGCAGCGCGTTGAAGTTAAATACGCCGGTACCATCGCTCACTCTTACCTGTTTCTCATTGGTAGAGTTATTCACGAGAGTAAGTGTGGCTCCGGGAATCACTCCGCCTTGCGAGTCAGCAACTACGCCTTGTATGGAAGCGCGATATTGCGCGCTGGCAAACGGCACAAATGCCAGAAGCATGAAAGCAGCCACCATAAGATGCGCTTTCAAAGTCTTCAAAATGGATTTAGGGAAATGGGTAGCCTCGAAGGATACTTGCAGGGGGAGGGACATGCGTGTTTCTCCTTATCATTGCTTGCGCTTGGTGCTTGCAATTCCGGAGTCCCGCTTATAAAGTAGCGCGGGTAAATCCGTAATAGCATTTCTTCACATACAACTACTTACCGAGCAACTTGCGCTCGCAGTTAAGCAACGCCCCGAATGATTGTTACCACCTGTTTATTTAGACTGTCAATTCGTGAAGTTATGGATGAAATCAACTTACTAAGTACCTTCTGCACCATCAAACAACCCGCCAAACTAAACAGGAATCCAATCATCAAACCGTGAGTTATGTTCCTCATAATTCAATTTTCATAAGTGAGTAGATCAAAATTGCACAATCCAATTAGTTAAGCTCAACTAACTGGAGCATAAACACCCCATCGAAATAACAAAGCCGCAATCCCGTCAGGGATTGCGGCTTGATTTTTGAAACCTATCTTTTTATTTACATCCCGGCAGGCTTCGGATCCTTTGGATCGTACTGTGCCACCTTGATCTTCCGCGCCAGGCCCAGCTTCGAGAGCAGCCAGATTCCCCAGAAGTTCGGATCGATCTCGTACCACCTCAGCCCGTGCCGCGCGCTCACCGGATGCGCGTGATGGTTATTGTGCCATCCCTCGCCGCCCGTCAACAAAGCCACCCACCAGCTATTGCGCGAGTCGTCTTTGGTCTCAAACCGCCGGCTGCCCCACATGTGCGTAGCGGAGTTTACCAGCCACGTCGCGTGAAGCCCCAGCGTCACGCGAAGTCCCACGCCCCACAACACCATCGCAATTCCGTTAACCCATCCGCCAAAGTACCAGCCGCCCGCCAGCAGGAGCACGCCGCTCAGCGTGATCGGAACCCAGTGGTACTTGCTCATCCAGGTATGAAACTTGTCCTTCCGCAGGTCCGGCGAGTAGCGTGAAAGCGCTTCAATCTGCGAGTGCAGGCTCTGCCCAACGAGAAGCCAGCCCGCGTGCGCCCACCATCCGCCCTCATGCGGCGTATGCGGATCGCCATCATGGTCGCTCATCTGGTGATGCACACGATGAGTCGAAACCCAGAAAATCGGCCCGCCCTCAAGTGAAAGCGTCGCGCACACGGTCATCGCGTACTCCAGCCACTTCGGCACGTGATAGCCACGGTGCGTCAGCAGGCGGTGGTAGCACATGCCAATGCCCACGTTGATCGCCAGAATGTACAGAATCGCGGAAACAGCCAACCGCTGCCATGAAAAGAAGAAGAGAGCGGACAGGGCCGCCGCATGAAACGCGGCCATCGCCAGCAACGTCGTCCAGTTCATTCCCTGGCCCACAGTCGCTGCACGACCCATCTTCACCTGCTCACGCGCCGGCACAACATGCAGAACAACGGAGGCAGAAGACCCCGGTGCTCCGTGAAGCGGCTTGGCAGGAACAACTGCGGTTGTTTCGTCGGAGGTAGGGGGAGCAGTTACGGCTGATGCCATTCGGTAGAAGTCCTCACACGAGTGGCAAATATCTCAGAATCAGCTGAGTCTCCCACTCCTGCTTAAATTGTATCTGAGCATTAGCTGCGTTGCCATAACGCAAGCCCTTAATTTTTGTCCCACATAAGCGCCAGTACTTATCGGGGCAAAGTTTTCCTTCTAGTCCCAACTCCAGCTTCTAATCCCCCGCCACACTTCCGTAAGCGCTGCTGTTCGTCACAAAAATCTGCTCCGCCACGCCACGCGTCACGCGATACAGCGCAAACTGCCGCTGCGTGGCCCCACGCAGCTCAAACAACAGCTCCCCGCGGTTATCCGCAAGCGCATCCACAGCATCTACCAGGATCATCCGCGGCGTATCGTCCAGATGGGTCGTATCCGTCACGTTCTTGAACACAACTCGAATCCCGCCATACAGATCCGGCTGCGCTATCAGCGTCACATACCGCTCCTTACCCGGCCCATCCGATACCCGCGCCGAAAACACCAGTGTCGCCCCTGACCCATAAGCCAGCCCATACACCCGGAATTGCTCCGCCTCAAACTCCACCGGCACCGCCGCCGGCTTAACCGTCTTCTTCGCAGCCGTCCCGGCATGCGCAGCCCCAGTGGCGGTGGCCGTCTTCGCACCCGCCGCACCCGCCTTGCCTGGAGTCTTCGCGGGTGCCGGAACTGCCGGCTGCAGCGCAAGCCGCGCCTGATCCTCCAGCGCCTCCTTCATCTTTTCCTCGTCCGCAGGGTTCGCCCAGGTAAATCCCCACGGATGATCCGGCTTATCCTTCTGGTCTGAAACCCCAACCACCTGCCGCATATCCGCCGGCATCCCCATCAAACTCGGCAAAACCTTCAGGCTCTGCGAGTTATCTTTCCCCCGCTGCAGCCGCGGCCTGTCCGGATCACCCACATTCGGCAGTGCATCCGCATGCCCAATGTCGTCATCCTCCTGCTTCTTCGGCTTCTTCATCACCGGCCGGTCGCCATCCGCCTGCCCGGAACCATTCCCGGAACCTGCCGAATCATCGGAGCTCTTCTTATGCAGCACCGGCCGATCCGCGTCATCTCCAGGCCCCGATTTCGACCCAGCATTCGACCCATCACTCGTCCCCGAACCAGCCCCGCTTCCCTTACCCGCACCCGCGTCTGCTCCACTGCTCGAATCATCCGGATGCTGCTTTCGATGCAACACCGGCTTCTCATCGTCCGGACTGTCCTCGTCCAGCTTCGCGGTCGGCGCAAAGGCCGGCCTCGCCGCCTGCGGAGCCTTCCACTCGCCATACCCAACCCACGAGCCCATCTCCTGCCCGGCGTTCTTCACTTCGAATCGCCCCACAGTGGCCCCATTCTTCTTCAACAGGTACTCCACCTCGCCCGCCAGCGCCAGCGGCTGCGGCCGCGCCAGGTAAATTCCCGCATCCTCCAGCCGCTCCCCGTTGTAAATCGATACAGGAATCAACCGGCTCGTCTTGATCTTCCCCGGCACGCCCGGCTTGGTCTCTTCGCCCGTCCATTCCATCACCGCCACAGCCCGCAGCGGAGGCGCATCTTTGGCCTTATTCGCCGCCGCGCCAGTTCCCTGCACCGCCTGATTTGCGGCAGAGCCCCCATACTGCGCCCACGCGCCAGCGCCCACCAGCAGCGCCGCGCATGACATCAACAGCCCGGCTCGTAAATAATGCAGAATGTATTTCACGTCCTTCATCCTATAGTGAAACCGTAAGAGAACCAGTTTTGCTGTATCGAGGTATCGCACATGGAATTAAATCAGAAAGTCCCCGACTTCACCCTCCAGACCGACGAAGACAAAACCGTCAGTCTCTCCAGCTACCAGGGTTCCCCCGTGATCCTCTTCTTCTATCCCCGCGCCGATACACCCGGCTGCACCATCGAAGCCTGCGGTTTCCGCGACCAGTTCAAGAAACTCCAGTCCGCCGGAGCCGTCGTCCTCGGCATCAGCCGCGACACCGTCAAAGCCCAGGCCAAATTCAAAGCCAAATACGATCTCCCGTACACACTCCTTGCTGATTCAGACGAAAAAGTCATCAATCAGTTTGGCCTCATGCGCGATGCAACCATGTACGGCAAGCCCGTAAAGAAGGTGGCTCGCACCACCTACCTCATCGCGCCGGATGGAACACTGCTTCATATTTTCGAGAACGTGAAGCCCGAAGGCCACGCCGAAGAAGTCCTCGCCCTGCTAAAAGAGTGGAATAAGAAACACAAATCCTGACCATGGCCCCCACAAAAACGGCTACCCGTGCAGGCAAGGGTAAAGATACAGGTGCCCCCGGTCCCTCGCATGTGGGGACCGGGGATCACCTCACCCCACTCCCCCGCTCTTTCTACGAACACCCACCCGACCAGGTAGCCCCGCGCCTCCTCGGCAAACTTCTAATCCACCGCGTGCGAGGCAAACTCCTCGCCGGCCGCATCGTAGAAGTAGAAGCCTACCTCGGCCCACACAACACCCCACCCGACCCCGCAGCCCACGCTCATCGCGGCCCCACCCCGCGCTGCACCGTCCTCTTCGGCCCCGCCGGCCACGCCTACGTTTACACCATCTACGGCCAGTACTTCTGCCTCAACGTCTCCTGCGAACCCGCAGGCCAGGCCGGCTGCATCCTCATCCGCGCACTAGAGCCGGTATCCGGCCTCGAGACCATGGCCCTCAACCGCGGCCTGGCCTCCCACGCCAAACCCAGCCAACTCACCTCCGGCCCCTCGCGCCTCTGCCAGGCCCTCGGCCTCACCCGCACCCGGCACAATGAGCTGGACCTGACCAGCCCAACTTCGCCGCTCCAGATTCTCGACGACGGATTCCCCCCGCCCAAACCGCACATCAGCCCCCGCATCGGCATCAAGCACGCCATCGATTGGCCGCTCCGCTTCAATCTCTCCGGCCATCCCTGCGTCTCCGGCCCACGCCGCAATAACGGCCCATTGCTCCAGACCAGGCAAAAATTTGCCGCCGAATAAAACTCTTTTTGTCTTCCGGAAAACTGAAACCCATCACGTAAAATTCCGTCAGGTAGATTAGCTGACTCACTCCACGAGGGATTTCCCACCTTGAAACGCACAGCCTTTGCCCTATCCGCATCGGCCGCAGTGGTTGCGGCTGCCATCGCCATCGCCTCGGCTTCCGGCACGGTTCACGCCGCCCAGCAGCCAGCCGCGCAAGCTGCCGCGCCCCACGTCCATCCGCCCAATCCCACGCCTACAAACCTGCAGGTGCTGCCCAAAAGCATGACCGCGGACCAGGTTCACGAGCTGATGCATCAGTGGGAAGCGGAACTCGGCGCAAGCTGCTCCACCTGTCACGCCGCCGATCCCAAAAACATCGGACCCAACGGGCGCCCGCGCCTTAACTTCGCCGACGACTCCAAGCCGGAAAAGGCCACGGCCCGCCTCATGTACAAGATGACCGAAACCATCAACGGCCAGTACATCAGCAAAGTCGATAACTCCGGCGAACCCGTCACCTGCGGCACCTGCCACCGCGGTCACCTGGGCCCCCAGCCCTTCAAAGCCGCCGAAGACCACGATCACGACCACGATCATCCCGCGGCCGCTCCCAAGCAGTAGGGAAGCTTGCCGTTGCCTTTCGCCAGCCCAATCACCACACTGGGTGCCAGTGGGTGATTGGGCTGGGAAAAACAAAAGCAGGTCCTTCCCTCCGCCTGAAAAACGCCTACGGTCAGGATGACGGGATTTTATCGGGAGACCGCATCTTGGTTGTGCTGGTGAAAGGCAAGGGCAAAGGCTCAGGCGCGATGGATCGTTCATCCCACTCATCGCGCGGTGAGGCTGCGCGATGAATGGGGCACAAAGCTTTGTGGGGACATGAGAAAGTGTTTGGAGTTTAAGTTATTTATTTACTTTGACTTATATCTTTCTTATTGTTTACTAGTTAAATACTGACCCATGGTTACCAAATAAATAAAAAAAGGGGCTGTCCTAGATAACTAGCGCAGAGCTAGAGTTTTGAGGATGGCTAGGATCCGCAAAAGCCGCTTGAGCCTGCCCCAGCAGGAACGCTTGTTGGAGCACTTCGTGGCGGGCACGACAGCTCGTACCGCAGCCATTCTGGTAGGGGTCAACAAGAGCACTGCGGCGTATTATTTCCATCGCCTTCGCCAGCTCATTTATCAGGCCAGTGAAGATGCCACGCCCTTCTCTGGAGAAGTGGAAGTGGACGAGAGCTATTTTGGCGGTCGGCGCAAGGGTCTGCGTGGCCGTGGAGCGGCCGGCAAAGTGCCTGTCTTTGGTCTTTTAAAGCGTGGCGGCAAGGTTTACGCCAAGATGATCAGCGATATTAAAAGCTCGACCTTACAAGCCATCATGGAGGAGAAAATCGTGCCGGATAGCATCGTGTATTCCGACACCTTTCCCGCTTACAATGTGCTCGATGTTTCGGCCTTCAGGCACTCCCGCATCAACCATGCAAAACTGTTTGCCGATCGCAAGAACCACATCAACGGCATCGAGAATTTCTGGAACCAGGCCAAAAGACATATGCGCCGTTTCAACGGCATTCCCAGGGAGCATTTCCACCTCTTTCTCAAGGAATGCGAATGGCGTTTTAATACCCCAAACCCGCAAGATCAGTTAAATCAACTAAATCAATGGGTTAAACAACATCTGCGCTAGTTATCTAGGACAGCCCCTAAAAAAATCTGCACATCGCTTTCTAAACCATTCATTCCCGGTTGGTTAGGAGCGATTTTTGGTGTGCACCGATGTGTTCGCCTTTTCTGCGCTTTTCAGTTTGCCAAGGAAAAGCAATACGGCCCGATTCCTGGACTGGAATCGGGCCGCTTTTTGCTGCTGAATATAAGTGTTTCACAAGAGGGGTTAATTAGGTGAAAACTATTTTTGAATATTTTTAGCCAGGGCCATCGCTAGTCTCTGCTGTAGTTCCCACTCTTTCCGCCCGTCTTCCCCTCCAGCCTCACCTCGCGAATCAAAATGCCCTTATCCAGCGCCTTCGTCATGTCATACACCGTAAGCGCCGCCACGCTCGCTGCCGTCAGCGCCTCCATCTCCACACCCGTCACGCCCACAGTCGCCGCCGTAGCGGTAATCTGCACCCCGCCAGCCACCACCTCCGCCCGCACCTCAACATGGGTCAGCGCAATCGGATGGCACATCGGAATCAGCTCACTGGTCCTCTTAGCCGCCTGAATCCCCGCAAATCGCGCCACCTCCAGCGGATTCCCCTTGGGATTCTCCGGCAGAGCCGCCAGCACTGCCGCCGACAACTCCACAAACGCCGAAGCGGTAGCCGTCCGCCGCGTCGCCTCCTTCGCGCTAACATCCACCATCCGCGCCTCGCCGCTCTCGTCAAAGTGCGAGAGCTTCTTAGTCTCCGTCATACGCGTCCTCTAAACCTCAAACATCCACAATCTGAAAAGCTAAGCGAGTTACCCCAATTCAGGGTGATTTTGCTTCAACCATGCAGAAACACTTCGCTGCAATTCTTTTGCGGTTTGGATCGCCTGTTCAAGTTCCTGTTCTGAGACATTCCCAGCCACGTCATAACTTGTCGCATTCCGTTTTTTGGAAAAGACTTTCAGCTTGTGAATGAGTTTAGGATCGCTTTGGAGCGTAAACTCCAGCGATTCGACAGTCTTTTGATGATGCCCCGTTTGCAGCCTGGCACGATAGCCGCTTGCCCGCAAAGCAACATTCGCACTGGTAAGAGCCGCGCTGAATGCTGCCTGAAAGCGCAGATCTTCTGAGATCGCATTCACCTGCGAGTCTTTGAGAGCACGAGCCACAATTCCCAGCAGGTCTCTGATCTCGCCTGGGCTGGATGGCTCAGCCTTGAGCCAGCCGTATTCCACCCACTTTTCCAAGCTCATCTTCCTCACCCATCAAAAGCACTTTCCTGCCATGCAGCACGGAGCTCAGGAAGTGATTTCCATTCCGTATTCTGGCTTTGAATTCTTTCAGAGAATAAACCGTGGGGTTAATCGACCGTCCGATGCTGCTCTCTATCGGAGCCACTTGAGCCAGCACACCATCCAGCGTTACGTCTCCCACAACCATCAAATCAACATCGCTTTCCGCATCTTCCTCTCCGCGTGCAATCGACCCGTAGACCAGCGCGAAGCTGATTTGTGCGGCAAGCGGCGTGAGAGCCGCGCGAAGTTGATGAAAGATGCCTGTCGTCTTCGCAATGAGCGAACGAAGATCCGCGAACACCGGGTGGCGGCTGTTTGCCTGATAGAAAACCTGCCGCCCGATTACCGTACGATGGACCAATCCCACGTCCGCCAGGGCCTCCAGCTCTCTCTGAACGCTCCCAACGCTTGTTCCAATCTCTCTTGCTATCTGGCGAACAAAAAAGGTCTGGTCGGGCCTGTCATACAGCAATGCCAGCACACGCCCTCGGGTCTGCCCGAAAAGCAAATCACTGAGTGATTTTGAGCCTGTTCTCATAACGAGAACAATTGTACTCATACTGAGAACAATATGCCATAGAAAGTTTACTGCTCCTAAAACCGCAAAATCCGAACCATCTCCCCCGCCTCAATCGACTCCGTCCCCTCAGGAACCACAACAAAGCAATCCGCCCGCGCAAAGGCCGCAATATCGCCGGAGCCTTGCGTTCTCACCGGTTCCACGCTCCCATCCGCCTCGCAACAAGCCGGAACAAACCGAGTCAACCCCGGCTTCCCCATCACCCCGCGCACCAACCGCCCCAACCCAAACCGCGGCAGCGTATCCCCATGCCCCGCCAACGCCGCCAGCACCGGAGCCACAAACAACAACGACGTAGCCGCCGAAGAAATGGGATTCCCCGGCAACCCAAACACCGGCTGCATCCCATCCCCACGCGGAATCTCCCCAAACACCACCGGCTTCCCCGGCTGAATCCTCGCTCCGGTGAAATGAAACTTCGCCCCCAGCCGCTCCAGCGCCGGTTCCACCAGGTCAAACCGGCCCGCCGAAACGCCTCCACTGAAAATCACCAGATCCGCCGCCACCGTCACGTACAGCGCCTTATCCAGCGCCTCCGCCGAATCGCCCACCGCCGGCATGGTCACCGCATGCCCGCCAAACTGCTCCACCAGCGCGGCAAGCATGGGTGCGTTCGAGTTCCGAATCTCCCCCGGCCCCGGCTTCTCCGTCACCGCTACCAGCTCATCTCCGGTGGTAAGAATCATCACGCGAGGCCTGCGAAAAACCTCCACCTCCGCATACCCGCAAGCTGCAGCAGCCGCAATCTGCGCCGCCCCCAGCCGCACTCCAGCAGGCACAATCACATCGCCCGCACGCGCCTCTGCCCCCAGCGGAACAATATTTTCGCCAGCCTCAAGCGCACGCGGCTCAACCAGCCGCACGCCACCGCTCGCAGCCTCCACATGCTCCAGCATCACTACGGCATCCGCGCCTTCGGGAACCGCCGCGCCCGTCATAATCTCCCACGCGGCACCGTCAGACAGTCCATCCAGAGCCGGAGCATCCCCTGCCTGCGTAGATCCGGCAACCGGCATCCACCCATGCCGATTCGCCTCCGCCGCCCGCACCGCAAATCCATCCCGCGTAGACCGCGCAAACGGAGGCATATCATGATCCGCGCAAATTGCCGCAGCCAGCACCCGCCCAGCCGCCGCATGCAGCGCCACACGCTCCGTCTGCGCAACAGGCGTGATCTCCGCAGCGCGCGCCGCCACAATCGCGGCCGCTTCTGTATAGCTGCAAAGGCCTTTGTTCATGAGATGGATTGTACGATGCAGCTTTTCGGCCGCGGCTCTCAGCTGTCAGCTTTCAGCTATCAGCTGTTAGCTTTTCTGGGCGCAAACTTGCTCTTGCGGCCAAACAGACACCCTTGGATTCTGCTCATCAAAGACGAATGGCGCTGCGAGTAAGTTCGCAGCGCCACAAATGAACTAAAGCTAAAAGCTGAGAGCTGAAGGCTGAGAGCTGAAGGCTGAGAGCTGAGAGCTATCTTACGACTTCTTCCCAGCCTTATAGCTGCTGTTAATCTTCTGTCCCGCCGAATCCAGAATGCTCTTCGCATCCGCGGAATACGGCCCGTCCGGCGCAAGCTCCAGGTACTTCTGGTAAGCCTCCGCGCAGCCCGGGGGCAGCACAATCTTGTTCGTCTTGGGGTCAACCGTTGCATTGCCCACCAGGCCCTGGCCTTTGAGGTAATACAGCAGAGGATTCGTCGGATCGGCAACAATCGCCTTGTCCGCCGCAGCCACCTGCGCCGTCGCATTGCCCGTCTGGTAGTAAATCACCGCCTGGTTCTTCAGGTAAGTCGCCGCTGATTTCGGATTCGCCTGCGCCGCCGCATCATAGGCAGTCGTCGCCTGGTCCACCTTGCCCGTGCGCGCATACAGCTCGCCCAGTCCGCTCTGCGAAAGCCCTGAAACCTCAGGATTCGGCTTCTTCGAGGTCGCTTCCATCTCCAGCGCCTTCTTGAAAGCCGCCTCGGCCTGGTCGTACTTCTTCAGCCCCAGCTCAGCCTGTCCCAGCCGCGCATAAATAATCGAAACATCCGTACGCGCTCCGGCCGCCGTCGCATCCTTCTGCATCAGCGATTCCACGTCGGTGTACTTGGCCGTCTTGATCTCGCCGGCCTTGGCCTCAATCGCCGCCTTGGTTGCTCCCGCGCCAAGCTGCTGAGCCGCAGCGGCAGCCGCGCCGTCGGCGTCCTTGATGTCCTGCACCACCACGCCAAGGTCCGTGTTCAACTGCTTCGTCAGCACATTGGCAGCCATAGCGCCGGCGTTCTTCTTCTTCAACTCTTCCAACTGCTTCTGCTGGTCCGGCGAAAGCTTCTTGATGTACTCTTCCCGGCTCAGGTCGAAGTTCTGCAGCACATCCTGACCCGCTTCCAGCTTCACGTTGTCAGCCTGGTCCACAACCTTGTCCTTCGGCGTATTGGGGTCGCGATACAGCACGCTATACGTACCCGGAGCCGCTTCGCCCGTGTAATCGCCGTTGGCATCCACCGTAAAGGTGTACTTATCACCGTTGGCGTCCACCCTGAGGCTCACCGTGCCGTTGCCCTGCGGCGAACCTACAGGATTGGTAACGTGTCCGTGAATCTTGGCGGCAGGGGCTGCGTTCTGCGCCACCGCTGGCGTCAGAGCCAAACCCAGCAGGCCGAGGCCCAGAATAAGTATTCGCTTCATAATGCTTCTCCTTGACGGGCAATCAGGCCGTGGCCGATCACCCAAATATCAAAACCCGTATCCGCTCCACTCGTTTCTCTCGCGACGAGCAGCGGCTCACGCATCTTTATATAGATGCGTCCATAGCACTGCTCAAGGTAAATCAATCCCCGCGCCCACTTCAAGAGCACGTACCGCATTCCGTGTCCCCAATCACGCATAAAATAAATTCATGGCCGAAATCACCATCCGTCCAGCCCTCCGTGAAGACGTAGCGCTCATCCTGCGCTTCATCCACGCCCTCGCTATCTACGAGCGCGAGCCGGACGCCGTCGTCGCCACGGAAGAGACCCTACTCGCCCACGGCTTCGGCCCCAATCCCTACTTCCACTGCCTCATTGCCGAAGCAGACGGCCAGCCCGCAGGCTTCGCCTTCTATTTCTTCGATTACTCCACCTGGCTGGGCGCACCCGGCCTATATCTCGAAGACCTCTTCGTCGATCCACCCTTCCGCGGCCTCGGCCTGGGCCGTGCCCTCCTCGAGCGCCTCGCTCAGATCGCACTGGAACGCGGCTGCGCGCGCATGAAGTGGGAAGTCCTCGACTGGAACACCCCCGCCATCGACTTCTACCGCGCCATGGGCGCCGAATTCCTCGACGAATGGCGCAATGTCCGCCTCTCCGGCGAAGCCCTCAAGCGTTTAGCATCCTCCGAGGTAGCAGCCCGATGAAGATCCGCGTCATCGGCGGCGGACTCGCCGGCCCTGAAGCCGCCCTCACCGCCGCGCGTCTCGGCTGCCAGGTCGATCTCTACGAAATGCGCCGCGTCGAAAACGGCACTACGCACCTCACCCCGGCCCACCAGACCACCGACTTCGGCGAACTCGTCTGCTCCAATTCCCTGAAAAGCGAGTCGCCCAACACGGCTCCCTGGCTTCTCAAGCAGGAGATGCGCCGCTACGGCTCCGCCCTCCTCAAAATCGCCGACGAAACCGCTGTCCCGGCAGGCCACGCCCTCGCCGTAGACCGCGTAGAGTTCTCGCGCCGCATTGAAGCCGCCATAGAAGCCGAACCAAATATCCGCGTAATCCGCGAAGAAGTCACCACACTCGACTCCAATCCCGATCAAATCACTATCATCGCCAGCGGCCCCTTAACCTCCAACGCCCTGAGCCAGGAAATCCTCCGCATCACCGGCTCCCAGCACCTCGCCTTCTACGACTCCATCTCCCCCATCGTCGAAGCCGACTCCATCGACATGGACCGCGTCTACTTCGCGGCCCGCTGGGACAAAGGCACCGCCGACTACATCAACTGTCCCTTCACCAAAGAGGAATACGACACCTTCCTCGACGCCCTCCTGACAGCCGAAGCCGCCCAGGAAAAAGAGTGGGAGAAACTCGATTACTTCGAGTCCTGTCTCCCCATCGAAGTCCTCGCCTCCCGCGGCCGGGATACCCTCCGCTTCGGCCCCATGAAACCCGTGGGCCTCACCAATCCGCGAACCGGCAAGTGGCCCTACGCCGCCGTCCAGCTGCGCAAAGAAAACCTCCGCGCCGACTCCTACAACCTCGTAGGCTTCCAGAACCACCTCAAATATGGCGAGCAGGCCCGCATCCTTCGCCTCATTCCCGGCCTCGAAAATGCAAAGTTCCTGCGCTACGGCCAAATCCACCGCAACACCTACATCTGCGCCCCGGCCCTGCTCGACGAAACTCTCCGCCTCCGCACCCACCCCAACATACTCTTTGCCGGCCAGATCTCCGGCGTAGAAGGCTATACCGAATCCATAGCCACCGGCATGTTAGCCGGCATCTACGCCGCCAGCCTCGCCGCTGGAACCGAACCCACCCCCATCCCCCGCAGCACCGGGATTGGCTCGCTGGTCCACTACATTACCCACGCCGAAGTAAAAAACTTCCAGCCCGCCAACATCACCTTCGACCTGTTGGAGCCGTTAGAGCCAGAACTCCGCAAGAAAATCCGCGACAAAAAAGAGCGCCACCGCATTCAATGCGAGCGCTCCCTGGCCGCCTTCGACACCTGGCACGCCACCCTGGGAACCTTTCCCGCCCCCGCAGTGTCCAACTAAAGTGGGCGGGCAAATCCTGTTTTCAATAAAACACCCGTCATCCTGACCGTAGCCGTTTTTCAGGCGGAGGGAAGGACCTGCTTCTTGTCTTTGCTTTACCCTGATAGTGGAGTCTTCCATGCGTCTTCTCGCCATCCTCGCCTGCGCCGCAACGCTAACCGCCGCCTTCGCGCAGACACCCAAGACACAGCCACAAGACAAGCCGCTCCTCCCCTCGGCCTTCGACGGCTGGGTCCTCACGGCTCCCCCTAACGCCACCACCGACCCCGCCCAACTGGACCCCGCCAACGCCGCCGCACTCAAGGAATACAGCCTCCAGGACGGCGCCACGGCCACCTACAAGCGCGACGACGAAACCCTCACCATCAAGGCCCTGCGCTTCCCGGACGTAAGCGGCTCCTTCGGCGCATACGGTTTCTACCGCGACCCCAGCTGGCCCAAAGAGGAGATCGGCTCCGCCGCGGCCTCCTTCCACAATCGGGTCATCTTCTGGCGCGGAGCCATCGTCATTGACGCCACCTTCTCCAAGCTCCACCCCGAATCCGCTTCCGAACTACGCGAGCTCGCCAACACGCTTCCCACAGCCTCAGGCAACAAAGCCCTCATCCCGCCCATCCTCTCCCAGCTCCCCAAATCCGACCGCGAGGACCAGACCGCCCACTACGTCAAAGGCCCCGACGGTCTGGCGCTCATCCCCGGCAAGGGCCTTGAAGGCCTCAGCCCCCGTTACACCCTCGGCCCCGCCGCGTACGCAGCCGCAGGCGGCGTCCTCCCCGTCTCGCTCATAGGCTTTGATCGTGACGCGGAAGCCGTCACCGCCAGCTACGCGCTCACCTCCGGCCCCGCCACGCTCACGCTCATCGAGTACCCCACGCCGCAGATGGCCACCGCCGCCGAAGAGCAGATCCGCGCCTACATCAAGTCCGGCGGCAAGGGCGCAACGCCCTTCACCAAGGCCCTCCAGGATTCCGACCAGGCCTCTCTCGAAGTCCGCCGCACCGGCCCCATCGTCGCCCTGGTCAGCGGAGACGCCATCCCCGACGATGCCCACAAGCTCGTCCAGACCGTCCACTACTCCTCTGACCTCAACCGCATGCCCATGCCAGGCATCTCTGAGGTAGCCAAGACCAGCTCCTTGCTCTTCAACATCGCCATGTTCGTCATCGTCGTGGGCGGCGCAGCGGTCCTGCTGGGCCTCTTCCTCGGCGGCGGCCGCGCCATCTACCGCATAGCCCGCGGCAAACCAGCCTCCACCATGTACGAAGCCGAGTTCACCAGCCTGGATTTACGCGAATAAAGACCTGCGCGAATAGAAACGCCCTAGCAAAGTAAATAAAAGTGGGTGCCCCAGGTCTCGATTTTGAGACCTGGGATAAAGTCCCCCTCGCACTCCCACAAAAACCCCCTCATCCTGACCGTAGGCGCTCTTCAGCCGGAGGGAAGGATCTGCTTCTGTCTTTGCCTTTGCTGTTGCCTTTCTCCAAGTAAACAGCCAAACACCGTCAAACTTGTACCGGCCTTACTCCACCTCAAGCACTAGGCACTTCAGATACTCCGTCTCCGGCAGGTTCAGCACCACCGGATGATCCTCAGCCGCCATCCGCCGCTCTTTGAGAATCACCCGACGGTGCGCATCCGCCGCCGCCGAAGCAACAGTGCCCTCCAGTGCCACCCAGTCCACATGGTGCGAGCAGGAACAACTCACCAGCAGCCCACCCGGCCGCACCATCTTCAGCGCCCGCAGGTTCAGCTCCTTGTACCCGCGCAGCGCACCTTCAACCGCTCGCCTGGATTTCGCAAAGGCCGGAGGATCCACCACAATCGCATCGAAGCTCTCCTTCGCATCTGACCACTCCCGCATCAGGTCGAAGGCATCTGCCGCAACCCAATCTACCTCGGCCGCAATCCGGCTTCGATTCGCCTCAAGATTCCGCTCCGCAACCTCCAGCGAAGCATGAGACACATCCACACCCGTAACCCGCTCACAGCGTGTGGCAAGGTGCAGCGCAAAGCCGCCCTGGTAGGTACATACATCCAGCGCCCGCCCCGTGGTTCCCAGCCGCTCCGCCCACGCAGCTGAAGCCGCATAGTTTTGCCGCTGGTCCAGAAAAGCTCCCGTCTTCTGCCCGGCATTCGCGTCAAAATGAAAGGTCAGCCCGTTCAGCACAAAGTTTGACTGCGTCACGGGAGCCTCCGCATCGGCAGCCCAAAGCGGCGCGAGCGAGGGAACAGAAAGCCCCTCCAGCTCGCGAATCCGCGGGTCGGGCCGCTCCAGCACCGAAGCCGGATTCAGCTCTTCACGAAGCACCCGAACACAAACCTCGCGCACCGCCGCGGAATCCAGCCCACGCGCCAGCAGTTGCAGAATCACCAGCTCGCCATACTTGTCGATCACAAGCCCCGGCAGCTCGTCAGCCTCGCTGAAGCACAACCGGCAGGCGTTCGTCGCATCACTCAACAGCGGCAGCCGCTTCCGCACCGCCGCCCGCAGCCGCTGATCCAGCGCCGCAAGCCACTCAGTTTCATCCAGCGCGCTCCGGCTCACCATGCGCAGCGCAATCTGCGAAGAAGGGCTATACAGCGCAGTCCCCAGCAGCAATCCGCGGTTATCCGCCACCGGCATCAGCGCGGCAGGATTGCCCTCGTCCGCCGCCACGGCTTCGATATCCGAGGCGTACACCCACACATGCCCCGCACGCAGCCGATCCGACGCGCGCCGGCTGATCCTGGCCCCCACGGTAGGTGCAGGAGCACTGGGAGCCACAACCTCAGCCTGCTTTTCCTGTTTTTTGCGCCGTACCGGCGGCTGTTTTTCGCGTGCCATCTTGACCTCGACTCATCCTAACAAGCTACCTCGGAGGTGCTTCTTTACAACAACCGGAATATAATGAATCATGGCGACTGTCCGGCAGCCCATCACCACCGATGAGACCAGCCCTGAGCACACTCCCCGGAGCGATGCCAGATCCCATCCTGAGTCCCGCCCGGCAGCCAAACCGAATCCCGCCAATTACACGCAGGAAAAAATCAACGAGCGCTTTGAAGCGCTTGTAAAGCACGTGCAGGCCAATCGCTCCACCGAGGATATCGCTCTCATTCGTAAAGCATGGGCCTTCTGCGTCTCGCATCACGAGGGGCAGATGCGTGCCTCCGGCGAGCCCTACATCATTCATCCGCTCGAAGTGGCAGAAGTCCTCGCCGAGATGAAGCTCGACGCCACAGCCATCGCCGCAGCACTGCTGCATGACGCCGTAGAAGATACACCCGCCACCAGCGAAGAGATCGCAGTAGGCTTTGGCGACCAGGTAGCGCACATCGTGGAAGGCGTCACCAAGATCGACAAGATTCAATTCGCCAACCGCGAAGACCGCCAGGCAGAAAACGTCCGCAAGATGCTTCTGGCCATGGTCACGGACATTCGCGTAGTCCTCATCAAGCTCGCAGATCGCCTGCACAACATGCGCACACTCGAGCACCTGAAGCCGGAGCGGCAGGAAGCCATCGCACGCGAAACGATGGACATCTACGCGCCGCTCGCGCACCGGCTCGGCATGGGCAAAGTTCGCGGCGAGCTCGAAGACCTGGCCTTCCGCTACACCGACCCGGTGAGCTACGAGCAGATGAGCGAAGAAGCGGAATCGCGCCGCGCAGAAGGAGAGCAGTTCCTTCGCACAGTCGAGGACACGCTCACCGAGCAGCTTCGTGAAAACAACATTGAAGCGCGCGTAGAGTGGCGCATCAAGCGCCTCTACTCCATCTACCAGAAGATTCAGCGCTCGAAAGTCAGCTTCGATCAGGTCTACGACTTCCTCGCCATCCGCGTAATCGCCCAGGACTTGCAGGCCTGCTACGCCGTCTTCGGTCTCATCCACACACTCTGGCGCCCTGTACCCGGCCGCATCAAGGACTTCATCGCCATGCCGCGCGCCAATCGCTATCAGTCGCTGCACACAACAGTCATCGGGGAAGGCGGCCATCAGTTCGAAGTACAGATCCGCACCGAAGAGATGCACCGCATTGCCGAAGAAGGCATCGCCGCGCACTGGAAGTACAAGGCCGGCGAGGGCTCCGTAACAGCACGAGACGAAGAGCGCCTCAACTGGATTCGTCAGCTCGTCGAGTGGCAGAAGGAGATGACCGACCCCAACGAATTCCTTTCCAGCCTGAAGATGGACCTCTATCCGGACGAGGTCTATACGTTCACGCCAAAAGGGAAAGTCGTTGTGGTTCCCGCCGACGGCACGCCTGTCGACTTCGCCTATACGATTCACACCGACGTAGGCCACACCTGCGTCGGCGCAAAGATCAATGGACGCATGGTGCCGCTCCGCACAAAGCTCCGCACCGGCGACATCGTGGAAATCGTCACGCAGAAGGACCACAAGCCGAGCCGCGACTGGCTCACCTTCGTCAAAAGCCCGCGCGCGCGCAACAAAATCAAGCACTGGCTCAATGAAGACCAGCGTCTCCGCGCCGTCGAGATAGGCCGCAAGCTGCTGGAGCGCTCAGCAAAGAAATTCAAGGTTCCGCTCAGCCAGCTCACCGATTCCGACCTGGGCCGCATCGCCAACGAGTACGGCGTGGCAACAGCCGCAGACCTTCTGGCAACACTCGGTCAGGGCAAACACTCCGCGCACCAGATTCTGAACAAGCTCGCTCCCGGCTACGCAGACGTAGCGGAGGCAGAGCCGGTGGTAGAAACAAAACCCGGCCAGAGCGGCATGTCCGATGCCGTCCGCAAACTGCATCTCACCGGCTCGGATTCGCTCGAAGTGGAAGGCCAGAACGATCTGCTCGTCTACCGCGCAAGATGTTGCAATCCCATCCGCGGCGAAGAGATCGTTGGCTATGTCACGCGCGGCAAGGGCGTAGCAGTGCACGCGCGAGGCTGCCCCAACATTCAGAACCTGCTCTACGAGAGTGACCGCCGCATCAACGTAGAGTGGGCGCGCACGCCAGACCAGCAGGCCAATCATCTTCAGCGCTTCCCGGTGCGCGTCACGGTCTACTGTGATGACCGCGCCGGCATGTTGAAGGAGCTGACCGCCGTCATCTCCGACGACAACACGAACATCCGCGGCGTAGACACCCGCCAGACCGATGACGGCGAAGCAATTGTCGAGTTTGTCGTCGAGACCCAGGACCTTCACCATCTGAACAAGATGGTTCTTGGCCTGCGCCGCGTCCCCGGCGTCCGCACCGTCCAGCGCAGCCAGCAAATTTAAAGGACAGTAAGTAGGGAATAGGGAGTAGGGAGTAGAAAGCTGCAACTACATTCGCAATTTATTCATTAGCGCTACTAGCATCTTCCCGACCTCATTCGCAAGCTCTTCAGATTCCCGGCGCAAAGAAGCGGAGCCAAACTTCAGCCCCTCGGCAATCGTGAGTTGCGTAAGTAGCTCGCAATTCGATCCGCGCGCATGGCCTAGGAACAGAACGTATTCACCCTTGGTTGATCTCCCGTAACCTTCGGCAATGTTGCTTGCCACAGACACGGATGCCCGCCGAAGCTGGTTCGTCAAACCAAACTGTTCAGAAGAAGGAAACTGTGCAGTGAGCCGATAGATAGCAAGGCTAAGTTCAACTGCTCGCTGCCAGACAATAAGACTCTTGAACGAACCTTTGGGGCTCGCAGGTTGTTGATCTGCTTTGGAATTCATTGCCAGAATCATAGCGCATGATCATAAAACTTCACGCACATAAGCACGTACGAAGCACATCTCCGCTCGGCACTTCCTACTCCCTATTCCCTATTCCCTACTCCCTGCCTTGCAGCATTTGTTTCGCAATCGTCATCAACTGCATATTCGACGTGCCTTCATAAATCTTGCCCACCTTGGCGTCGCGGTAATACTTCTCCGCCGGATAATCCCGCACAAAGCCATTGCCGCCGAACACCTCAACACACTGGCTTGCCACACGCTCCGCCACCTGCGAGGCAAACAGCTTTGTCATGGCAGCCTCTTTCACATAAGGCTTGCCGGCATCTTTCGTCCGAGCCGCGTTGTAAACCAGCAGCCGCGCCGCTTCAATTTCTGTAGCCATCTGCGCCAGCGTGAACTGCACGGCCTGAAACTCAGCAATCGCCTTGCCGAACTGCTTGCGCTCCTGCGCGTAACGAGCCGCATGGTGCCATGCACCTTCCGCCAATCCAAGCATCTGCGCGCCTATGCCAATGCGCCCCTCGTTCAGCGTCTCAATGGCAATCTTGTAGCCCTTGCCCACTTCTCCCAGCACGCTCGCAGCGGGCACTTCGCAGTTGTCCAGAATCAGCTCGCAGGTACTGCTAGCGCGAATGCCCAGCTTGTCTTCCTTGCGGCCCACAGAAAATCCCGGCGTTCCCTGCTCCACCAGAAATGCCGTGATGCCCCGATAGCCTGCAGACGAATCCACGGTCGCAAAGACGACAAAAAGCCCAGCCTCCCGCGCATTGCTGATCCAGAGCTTGCGCCCATTCAGCAGATAACCGCCTGTCGTGGCCTCGGCTCGCGTCTGCAGTGCAAAAGCATCCGAGCCCGACCCAGCCTCGCTCAGCGCATACGCTCCCACCGTATCTGCGGCCAGCCGCGGAAGCCACTTTCGCTTCTGCTCCTCGCTGGCCCAGCGCCGCAGCGCATTCACCACCAGCGTATTGTGTACATCCACCAGAACCGCCACCGCAGGGTCCACCGTCGAGATCGCTTCAATCGCCAGCACCGCGTCAAAGAAGCTGCCCGCCGCACCGCCATCCTCTTCAGGAACCTCGATTCCCATCAGGCCCAACTCGAAGAGCTTGCCCACGATGGAGGATGCGATCTTTTGTTCGTCATCCATCACGCGCACATGCGGCGCAATCACCTCTTCAGCAAATTGCCGAACGGTGGAATAAAAGAGGGATTCATCCTCACTGAGTTGTGTAAGGGGACTGGCGGCAAAATGGGTCAAGCAGAAGATACCTCCGGATTCGGAGTGTATCGAGCAGCAGGTTATGCGAGCAAATCAAAAGGGCAGACGCCAGTCACGCGTCTGCCCCTCTGAGCCTGCCTGGCTTTTAATCAATCGTCAGAGTGAACGACTGAGTTGCGTTGATAGTCGCAGTTGCGGAATCCTCGCCGGTGAACGTGATGGTATACGTTCCCTTGGCTGGATTCGGGATGGAGGAGCTGGAGGAAGTGCTCCCGCACGCCGTAAGCGCCATGCCTATCGCAGCCAGCGCGATGATGCATGCAACTCCGCGCAGCTTCTTCGAGGATATTCCGAGGAAGCCAGCAATCAGCAACCCTGCCAGCGCCAATCCGCCTGCCAGCGGACCGTTGCCTGCTTTGTTGATGGTCTTCGATGACTTGCCCGCATGACGAATTACATGCATGCCGCGCGCTGCGTGTGCCGCAACTGCATCGGGTGAGACGCAATCCGATGCATTGGTATCGACGACGATTGTCCCCGACACCGCCGCTGACCCGGTAACAGCAATCGTTCCGCTCGAACTGATTCCTGTTCCGGAGAATACGCACAAGTTCTGAAGTGCCGAGTCGTTCGACGTGTCAAAGCTGAGCACGATTGTGCCCGTATAAGCAGGCGATTTCGAAGGAGTGACCGTAAGCGTCTCATTCCCCTGCGATCCCTGGCTCACCGTCAGCGTGGTAGGAGAGAAGGCCATGGTGAAGGAGCCAGTCGCCGAACTGCTCGACTGTACATTCACCGTGGTTGTTCCGGTTGAAGTACCGAAGGTTGTGTCTCCGGGAAACTTCGCACTGACCGTATGCGAACCAGCAGTCGTGAACGTATACGAGAATGAAGCCGTCGCTGCTGCGCTACCGGCCGTCAGCGTATAGTTTGTGCTCGCACCGCCATCGATCGAAACTGCAACCATCCCGCTGGGAACAGTGCTGCCCGAATTCGCCGAAACCGAGATGGTGAATGTATCGCTGGTGTTCACCAGGGGAGCTGTATTCGACGGTGTAATCGTTGTCGTGGTACCCACGGTTGTCGTCGAACTCGTGGTCCACGCCGTTGCAAGGTTGTTCAGATCGACTGACCCGAGGCCGGTCACCAGATCATAGCCGGTACCCGCCGAGAAGCCTACGTTGCTGCCTGAGCAATAACCGGAACCTGCCGTGCAGTTGTTGTTACCGCTGGTTACGTCATGGAACGCAGTGCTATACGTGGCGGAGTTTGCGGCCAGGGAATACAGTTCCGTATTCACCAGGCCCTGCCCCGTGGTATAGCCCTTGGCCTCACTCAGAAGGGCCACCATGCCTGCAAAGATAGGCGTGGCGAAACTGGTGCCGCCGGCAACCGTGAAGTAAAACGAATTTGGATCATAGAACTCGCTGTTGCCGCAGCTTCCTAACTGCTGCGTGCCCCAATCGCTCTCGTCGCTGGTGCAGTAGAGGTAGCCGGGATAGTTCGGCGAGGAATACAGCGCGATATCCGGCACGAGGCGGTAATTACCCGAGGTAATTCCCGTGACTCCCGTCTGCCAGGCTGGCCGCGCGGCAAGGGTGCTCACGCCGCCGCCACTCGCGCTCAATCCGTACTGGCTCGAGTCGTCATTCCACGCAATCTCTGGAATGTAGGACAGCGCCGTTGTCAAAGAAATGCCGGAGGTTGTATTCGCCGAGGCCCAGTACGTGCCCACGACATCGTTCCCCGGGCTGATCTCTGTGCCGCCCACGCCCGTTGCATAGACGCTGCTGGCTGGATAATTCACTGCCAGCGCCTCCTGCTGCGCCGTGGTCAGGTTGCTATAGCCGGAGCACGCCGTCGATCCCTGATCGCCGGATGCTGCTACGATGGTCTGCCCCTGCCCGACGGCCTGCTCGCCGAGCATCTCGTAGGAGTTGAACTCAGCCTGCGTCAGCTCTGTCTCGCAAGCGCCGTAACTGATGCTGATAATGTCGCCAATGCTCTGGTCCACCGCGTACTGGAACGAGTCGAAGACACCATTGAGTGACGTGCTGCCTGTGTAAACAAAATTAATCGTCGCGCCGGTAGCAATCGCGCCAGACCATTCCAGGTCCAGGTCGGATTCGCCCTCGTCACCGGAGTAAACCGTCGAGGCTCCCGAATTCGGGACCAGCGTGATGGTGGGCAGCTTTTCGGTCAGCCCTGCCGCGTCCTGGAAGTTGGTGATATCGGCAGTCGCAATTTGCGATTGACCCATGACGGCAATCGTGTGGCCGGCACCTGTATTTCCCGCGGTGATGAGTGGATTGATGTCGTAGACAATTTTGATGTCGCCGGGCGCAAAGAACACGCCCTGGTTGCCCGTCGTGCAAGACGAGTCGCCGCAAAAGCTGTATTCATGCTTCGCATTCGCGTTTCTTCCGCGAATATGCATCGGCAACGGCTTAAAGTCGTTCAGATCCAGAACGCCCGAAACCATGGGAGCAATTGCCGTGGGAACCGATAGCGCTGTGGAAGGCGCCATATGCTTTACGCCGCCCACGTTGTAGTAGTGCATCTCCGTGGCAAATGCCTGCTCGACGCTGTTGACCCTTCCGGAGAAATGGATTGCATTCCTGCCGCGATTGATTGAGTCCACGGCAAAGCCCTGCCGCTCCAGCCAGCCCTGCACCTTTTCAAGGTCCGCATCGGCCACGCCAAAGCGCGCCGCGAACTGCTCCGGCGTCAGCCACTGGTGAAACTGCGGCGAGCCTGGAGTTTGCTGCGCTTTCAAAAGCGCCTGCAGCTCAGCCTCTTGTTTCGCCGAGCGATTGAAGAAGATCGTGACACCGCTCAGCTTGGTATCGGCGGGGACGCGACCCGCGTCCAGCTGCGCCTGCGCCAGGGGGTGCTTGGAACCCTGCAACACTGTCAGTTGGCTGCTGCTGACTTCTGCCGCGGAAATGCGGACTGCGGGGCTCTGCGCGATCACTGGGCTGGCCATCAAGGCCAATGCCATTGCCGCTCCCATCATCCGAAAACGGAGCGGAACCTGCCTCTGAAGAGAAACTGCAACTGTCATTTTCATGGGACTTTTCCTTGTGACTCGTACTGTACCTCAAGAAGGGCTTACATTGAGCCCACACAATCCAGTTGAAGCCGCCCGTCGAACAGATTCGACAACTCAGGCTTCACTCAGTCGTTACCAGCGGGAGATGCAGACGAGAGCAGACCGGAAGTCCCCCGAGTGAATAGACTCTTCTTCGAACGCAAAGTTGTGGCGAGAGAGATTTTTGCCACAGCAGCGCCCGGGAAGCATCAGAAATTGCAGTTAGTCTACTATGACCAGATCAGCTTTGCCCTTGACGCGAGTCAAAAACCGGTTGGCGCGCCAGGCAATGGCCAGCTTTTCGCTACTCAGAAGCTTGCGAATCTGTCCGCGTGCATGATCTGCCCAGGGACCGTTGCGATCCAGCCGAATGTACGCCTGCCAATGGCGCAGCGCGCTGCGGCGCTCCCCCTTTCGCTCATAAGCCAGCGCGAGATTGTAGTGCGCATCGGCGTATTTTGGGGAAAGCTGTACGGCCTGCCGATAGGCTTCAATCGATTCGTCCGGCCTGTCCAACTCATCCAGCACGTTGCCGAGATCGAAAAATGCCAACACGTACTCCGGATCAGCCATGGTGGCGCGCCGGTAGAGTTCTTCCGCACGAGCGTATTTGCGCAGGTGAAAGTAAATGGTCCCGAGATTGATATAGGCCGGAGCATAATCCGGGAAGGAAGCGATGATCTCCTCGTAAATGGCCATTGCCTGGCGCTTTTCGCCTGCTTCCTCGGCTTGAACAGCAGCGAGGAACCGAGTCTGCACCGGCGATGAGCCGGAGCCGGGGCGGCGGAGCGGCTGGGGAACCTTGACGGCCTCTTTACCGGGCACATGCTCGAAGTCAAAGACAAGCTGGCGGCGGACGGGATCGACGATGGCGCCGAGATGCCGGAAGACAATCTGCTTGCCGGCGCGGACGGCTGTCGCTTCCTGCAAGGGGTTCGCCATTCCTGAAACCGCCTGCATGGCTGCGATGGAATGACGGATCGAGGAAGCTGACACATCCTCGGCGCGGAGCGAACGCAGGGTTCGCAACTGGCCGAGGTCCTGAATGGAATAGTTCTCGCGGGCGGCCATGAGACCGGCGCGTTCCCAACCCTGGAGCTGATGCGGAGTGATCTGGAGAATCCGCAGAACGTCGTGGCGGCTGAAGTTCTGACAAGCGCGAAGTGCTGTGGCGCCTACCGAACTTATTTGACCTGGGCGGCTAAGGTACTGGCTCACTCGTCTTTGCTCCCCTGGTTTCGTCTGACGCGACCGAATCTCGATTTCGATATTCGCTCCGCCTGGACATTGGGTGGATCAGGAGGAACCGCTCTTGCTGCGATTATGCCAAGAATAAGCGTGGATAAGGCGTCCTGAATTAAGACAAAGCAAAAAAACCTCGTGGATAACCGTGCCTGATTTGGTTCCCATAGCCGCCAAAGCCGCTACTTCACCGCTTCCTCCCACTCCTGTTTGCCCCGCGCCACCATTGCGTTGCGGTCCTCCGGAAGAATCCAGTGTTGCCGGATAAGTTCCTCGATGGCATGGCTGTAACGGCTCAGGTAATCCTCTTCCCCCGAGTACCGTTCTGCGATGGAAAGCCGGGGATCTCCGGTCTTCTGGCGGTCTTCGGCTGTCTTTGAGAAGGCGATCCAGGATCCGGCGAAGGCGACTCGCTCAGCGGGCGCTCCAATGGAGGGGTCGCGGAGGTTCCAGCCGGTTACGGTGGCTAACGGGACGGTGATTTCGGGGAGGCGTACGCCGTCTTTTTCGTTGCCGTCTGCATCGACCTGCGGGACGAGGATGGGAAAGGCTGCACCCACCTTTGGCGGTTGAATGGTGGCGATTCCCTGCTTCCACTCGGGGCCGAAGTCGAGATGGACGGCTCCGTTGGCCTCGTGCGGCAGGTTTACCCCCGGAAGCTTTGGGAAGGCCCAGTCTGCGAGCGGCGTCAGCGTGCCATCGCTGATATGCGGATAGCTGCTCGGCGGCGGTTCGGTGCCGCTGCGTATCCATGCATCCATATTGGTGATCATGGCGCGCCAGAAGTAGCGGACCGGCAAGGGCGATTGCGGCTGCTGGCTGGTCAGGTCGCCTGTTCCCTTTGCCGGCGGCCAGGGGCCGGAGAAATGCTGCAGGCCGGTGAAGTGATAGATGCGGACGTTGCTGGAGATTGCTGCGTCCTGCTTGCCATCGACAGTGATGCTGATGAGTCCGGCGGCGCGGCCCCAGTATTCGTAGGAGGTGTTGGAGAAGAAGATCTTCGGCGCTGTCCTATCAGCGAAAGCGCGGTCCAGCAGGCCTGCCGTATCGCCGGTTGCGGGGTCAGTCTCCGGCTCGTCCGTGAAGGGAAAGATGTCTACCGGATAGAAAACCGAGGATGTGGGCTGCGCGTCACGCGAGGGCTGGCAGAAGCGATAGTTGAAATTCCCACGGCCTGCTCCGGCTACGTGGGCAAGGATGCCATCGAAGGCCATGCGGCCTCCTTCGTCCGTGTTGAAGCCCTGATAGAGGAAGTCGCGGAGAAAGCGGCCGTTTTGCGAGATGCCTTCGCCAATTACCCGTGTGGCTGGCGTAAGAGCCTTCGGGTCGTGCTTGGCGTAGGAGGCGAAGTCGCGGAAGGCCGCGAAGCTGCCGCCGGCGACTACCGGATCGGCGGCTACGTAGACGTATTCGTAGATTTTGCCGATTTCAAAGCCGCCATCGAGATGAATAAAGCGGTCGCTCGAAACCAGCTTGCCGTCGACAATGTGGGCAAATTGCCATTGCGAGCGCGGAATGACCTGCCTCGGCGCGTTGCGCGAGTCGCGCACGGTGAGGGCGTTGCGTACATCATCCGGCGCGCTTACCGGGTACTCTGTGCCGCCAATGTTGCCGCCCGTCAGGTGGCCCAGCGGAATCTGAGGCATGGGCTTGGAGAGCATCAAGTCTCCGCGAACCAGGCCGGTGATCGTTTTGCCGTTCTCCTTTGCTACGGGCGCGTGAAAGGTAAAGGCGCCTTTGCCCGTCGCATCCCATTGCCAGCCCAGGCTCACGATAGTGAATCCCTGCCGCAGCAACCATGCGTCGCCTGCGTCCTTCTCTATATTCCAGTCGCCGCCTTCTACCAGGCGGATGATTGCGCTGCGGCCCCGGTTGGGGTTTTCAAGGAGAAGGGAACCGTTGCCGAGCTTTGGATCCTTGGGACGGATGGCCATGAAGTCGGCGGAGAACTCGACTTCTCCGTTGCGGAGATTGACTGCGTTCTTCAGGTCTACGATGGAGGCGTTGTGCAGGTTGTTCACCGGGAGGGAGAAATACACCGTTCCCATAATGCGCTCGTATGCGCCTGCCGCGCCGAAGGTCTTGCCACCCAATATGTCTTCGCTTGAGTCGATCACGACCCGCTCAACGTGGGCGGAGAGGTTTTTTGCGAAGAGCGCCAACAACAGCACTGCAAGCAGGTAGGAACGTTTCCCGGACATGACCGGAGGCTACCATATATGCCTGCAAAAACAGGCGGAAGCGCTTGAATCCGGGTGCTGTTAGATGTGAGGCGGATGCTGCAGAACAGCTTCAAACTATGGAGCCGACGATCGGACTTGAACCGATGACCTGCTGATTACGAATCAGCTGCTCTACCAACTGAGCTACGTCGGCACACTCCTGCAGATGAGTGCGATCTCTTGTTTCATTGTATCGTTGGCGGCTGTTTCGGTAAAGTTGTGACTCCATCAGTTCGTGCAGTGGCTCTTCTCAGGAAAGGGGAATGCCGTGCCGGCGCAGACCATTCTCGGACAGACCGTAGTTCTTGCCTTTCGTATCGCCCTGGTGTGGGCGGGAGGAATTCTCTTTGCCGTGGCAGCCAGAGCCATGCTGCCGGATAACCTTGGCTTCGTGATTCATTCCAAAAGCGGCGGGTTTCTGCTTCCCTTCAGCCGCGTTGCCTTCTGGACCTGCATCTGGGCGGCGGTTACAGTGACGGTGCTGGTCGTGATTCGATCCATGCTGATCGACTTCGGGGCCCAGTCGCAGCCCTGAGATTTCCTCCTATACTGCTTGCATCATGCCTCTTGATCTGAACGAAGAGTTTCGCAGGCTCACGGAGTATTACGCGCAGATGTACGATGGCGAACTGGTGCGGCTTGCGAATCAGTACGCGAGCCTCACGGAAGTTGCTCAACAGGTTCTGCGCGACGAGATGCTGAAGCGCGGATTAGGTGATCCGACGAAGCCGGATGAGGTGCAGCAAGATCCGGGACGGCTTCGGTTTGAGCGCGGGGTTGAGATTAATGGTGACGAGGCTTCTGATACTGAAGCTGCTGTCCAGTCACTTGAGTACACATGGAAGACCGAGTTATGTGAGTGCAATACCCACGAGCAGGCCTGGCAAATTCAAGAGATGCTGAGCCGTGCAGAGATCGAAAGCTGGTTGTTCGATCCGACACGCTCCTTTCCGACGAATTTTCTTGATCTCACTCCCTATCGAATCAAAGTGGCTGCGGATCAGCTTGAGGACGCGCGCAAGGTGATTGCTCAACCGATGCCGCAGGAGATTATCGAAGACTCGCTGGTTGAGGTTCCGCCTTACGTAGCCCCGAAGTGTCCCAGGTGCGGCGATACCGATCCCACTCTCTTTGAAGACACGGAGGCGAATCGATGGAGCTGTGAGGTCTGCGGCCACCAGTGGACTGACCCCGTTGAGACGCCGAAAAACCTCTAGAAACGGAAAGAGCCGCCCCGGCAATTGGGCAGCTCCTCCCTTAGGGAGAATAGTTCCAACGGAGGCAAGGCCATCAGAACTTTCTGGCTGCATAGTAGGGTTGCGCGCGAGGCGTGTCAAGGAGAAATCGAAAGGGAAATATTACTTTTATTTTCAGCCACTTGCGGGCGTTGCTCATTTTGAGACGGCGCCGCGGCTCGGCTCATATCTTCGCCCTTTGTTCTCTTCAACTTATAGGGTTTTGCGGGTATTTCCGCGGGTTTTCATCCGTTTTTCCACAGCATTTTCACTGGATTTGAAGACCTTAGTCCCCCATCCACGGCCGGATGAAAATTGCAAGCACCCTGGTACCTGGGTTGCTATTGGTGTTATCCGATGTCTCCATGGCATGAGGCCGGAGGGTGGAGGCAGATCAGGCGGAGCGGCGGCCGAAGAGGAGGCTGAAGAAGCTGCGTTTTTTCTCCGGGCGGGTCGGCTCGGTGAACCTGGACGGGGATTCGGCGGAGAGGCGCTTCTGGGCGTCGAAGGCTGCCTGCACCCTTGGATCGAGGCGGAAGGCGGACGTGGGTGCCGGCGTGCGAGCGGTGAGGGGCTGGCGGGGCGGAGGCGGCGCAGGGAGGGCGGGTTGTGGAGGAGGGACGGTTGGGCCGGAAAGCTGCTGCTCGACTACCGAATATGCCGGCCGGGGTGCGACGGGTGCGGGCAGCTCGGCTACGGGCTGGCTGGGCTGCAGCAGACCTGCCTGAAGCTGGCTGATCTGGGCGCGGAGGGCTTCCACCTCAAGAACGCAGGAGCGTACGTAGGCGGAGACGGCGATCCCGCTTTCTGCGGCGCGCTTGTGCAGGAGCTTGTTTTCGCCCGCCGTGAAGCGGACGGTGGTGCGGGCGTGGCGTGGTTCGGATATCTCGAAAGGTTTGTAGACTTCAAGGGCTCTAGGCGGCTCAGGCACCTTGGGGGAGGGCGGAACGGCTAGAGCGGTTTGGGCGGCTGCCGGTCTGGGCGGCTGTGCCTTGTTACCTTTTTGGGCTGGTACGCGGAGCGCTTGCTCGTAGCTGAGGGAGGCGAGGTCTTCTTCGCCTTCCCCAGCCAGTTCGGGGGAGGGATAGGTTGGCTCGACGGCGGGGTCGGAGTTCCAGTCGGGCAGCTCGGCTAACCGGGCCAGGAAGGCTGCGAAGTTGTCCGACTGGAGGGCAGGCCCGAATTCGGGCTTGGGGGAGGGCGCGAATGCTGTCGAGGTCTGCATGAGTGGAGAATAGGACGGAGTTGGATGGCTTGAGGGGGAAATTGTTGGTTGGATGGGGGAGGGAGTGTCGGATTGGGACGGGTGGGGTGCGTGTGCCGGATTGGGAACGGGGTGGTTAGTGGATAGTGGTGAGTGGATAGAAAAACAAAAACGAAAAACAGAAGCGGCGACGCCTGACTAAAAATCTTAAAAATAGTTTTCACCTAATTAACCCCTTTTGTGAAACACTTATATTCAGCAGCAAAAGAGGCCCGATTCCAGTCCAGGAATCGGGTCGTTTTCTTTTCATGGGTAAACTGAAAAGCGCAGAAAAGGCGAACACATCGGTGCACACCAAAAATCGCTCCTAACCAACCAGGAATGAATAGCTTAGAAAGCAATGTGCAGATTTTTTTATTTATTTGGTAACCATGTGTCAGTATTTAAATGGTAAACAGCAAAAACAGATATAAGTTAAAGTAAATAAATAAGTTAATCCCCAAACCCATCATGCGGCCTTAACCCGCCTCAAACCCTAAAACCAAATCCCGTCATCCTGACCGCAGGCGCTTTTCAGCCGGAGGGAAGGACCTGCTTCTGTCTTTGCCCTTGTATTTGCCTTTGCCCTTCTCCAGCACCCCCACAAAACTGGGTGCCCCAGGTCTCCCGGTTTTGGAGACCTGGGATATCCAATACCGGGTACCCCATCCACGCGCAGCCGTACCGCGCATGGAACACCGCACTCTGGTTGTACGGGAGAAAAGCAAATACAAGAACAACCGCAAGTCCCTCGGCTTCGCTCGGGATGACACTGCCGTCGTTTTTTGTGATCCCCGGTCCCCAAATGCGAGGGACCGGGGCACCCGGCAATGGCAAAAGCGTTGAATTGGCTTTTTGTTATCCCACCCATCGCGCAAAAGACGCGCGATGGATGGGGCACCCACTATTGTTGTGGATTGGGCGAAAGGCAAAAGCAAAGACAAAGACAGAAGCGGGTCCTTCCCTGCGCCTGAAAGGCGGCTACGGTCAGGATGACGGGCCTTTGTGGTGGTGCGCGAGTGGGTTATGCGACTAGCGGAGCCGTTTGCGGAAGGGTGAGAATCCGGTTAGGGGCGCGGAGCAGGCGGGAGATCTCCGCCGCGGGCATGGGGCGGGCGAAGTAGTAGCCCTGGCCGAAGCGGCAGCCCATATCGCGAAGGATGTTGTACTGCTGGGCGGTTTCTATGCCTTCGGCGATGATGCCCATGTCGAGGGCGCGGGCCAGCTCGATGATGGTGCGGACGATGTGATGCGCCTGGTCGCCGTCCTGCAGGCGGGAGACGAAGGAGCGGTCGATCTTCAGCGTGTCAAAGGGGAAGGAGTGGAGGCTCGAGAGGGTGCTGTAGCCTGTGCCGAAGTCGTCCATGGAGAGAGATATGCCGAGGCCGCGGAGGCTGCGGAGGACTTCTGCCGCTACGTGGGCGTCGGAGATGAAGACGGACTCCGTCATTTCAAGCCCAAGCTGGCGGCCCGTGGCTCCGGCCTGCAGCAGGAGCGAGTGAACGTGATCTTTGAGTCCGGCGCGGAGAAACTGGCGGGCGGAAAGGTTTACACAAACGCGCAGGGAACCGTTGTCCGGATTCTCCTGCGTCCAGGCCTGGATCTGGGAACAGGCTTCGGCCAGGCCCCAGTCTCCGATGGAGTGGATGAGGCCGCACTGCTCGGCGTGAGGGATGAAATCCATGGGCGGGATGAGGCCGCGCTCGGGATGCCGCCAGCGGATAAGGGCTTCGAGGCCGACGATGCGGAGGGTTTCGATCTCGACTTCCGGCTGGTAGTAGAGGACGAATTCGTTGCGCTCGAGAGCATGATGGAGGTCTGCTGCGGAGGGCCAGTGCGCGTGAGCGGCGGCGCGGCCGCGGTGATGGGAACGGCGCAACGGTACTGGATGGGCTGAGCCTGTTTGTGCGGCTTCTCTCATGCGGAGAAGGCGGAGTTCGACGTGGCTGGAGACCATGGCGGCCATGTCTTCCAAGGTTTCAATTTCAGCGGTGGAGAGCAGGCCGCGCGGGGAATCGTGGAGAAGGGTGAGGGTGCCGACGATGTGGCCGGCGAGACGGATGGGGGCGGCGGCGGCGAAGCGGAAGCCGCGCTTGTGCATCTGGATGGCCTGGCTGGAGTTTTCCTTTTCGCAGTCGGGAATGACGATGGTGACGCCATTGGCGTGGACGAGATCGAAGAGCGACATGGCGCGGGGGAGCTCTTCCGGGCCGTGGCCGAAGTGGGATTTGACCCAGAGTCGAGTCTGGTCAGCGAAGCCGATGGTGACGCCATCGACGTGGAAGTAGTCGGCGGCCAGGCGGGTGATGGCGTCGTAGGCAGACTCGGGCGGCGTGTCGAGGATGGCCGCTTCATGGAGCACGGCGAGGCGAGCGATCTCGGTTTTGCAGCCAGCGGAGGGCTGCCTTTTCTGCTCAAGCTTGGTGGCGCCGGCACGCGTCATGGGTAATCCTGCTGCTCCCCGCTTCGCCTGTCTTGCGTGGTCGAAGGCTTCTCTCTTGGTGAATCGGAACTCTTGCGTGAGGAGCTTATCGGCGAATCGAAGCGTTGCGAGAGATTACGGAGGGACATGTACCGTGGGTAATCTGAAACGGTTATTTTGGCGAAGGCTGTCCTGATTCGGTCCACAGGAAGGTCATTTCGTCGGCGTGGTCTTGCACGGCGGCTTCTACGCTGAGGCCGTCCGAGTGACCTCCGGTCAACGAATAGTGGAGCAGGATGGGGCGATTGCTGGAGCTGGACATCTGGACGAGCGGCGTCATTTTGCGGGCGTGCAGCGGGTCTACGCGGGTGTCGGAGTCGCCAGTGAAGAACATGATGGCCGGGTAGGGGGTGCCGGCCTTTACGTTCTGGTAGGGAGAATATTTGAGCAGGAACGGGAACTGCTTTTCGTTTTCGGCGGAGCCGTATTCGGTGGTCCATTGGGGGCCCTGCTCGAATTTCTGGTAGCGGAGCATGTCGAGGAGCGGGTAGCCGCACCAGACGGCGGCGAAGAGCTCAGGATGCTGGGTGAAGGATGCGCCCATGAGGAGGCCGCCGTTAGAGCGGCCCGTGATGGCGAAGTGCGCCGGTGAGGTGTACTTCTGGTCGATCAGGTACTGGGCGGCGGCGAACCAGTCGTCGAAGACGTTTTGCTTCTGCTCGAACATGCCCTGCTCGTGCCATTTTTCGCCGTACTCGCCGCCTCCGCGCAGGTTGGGCAGCGCAAACCAGCCGCCCTGGCTCATCCACCAGGCCCATTCGGGGTCCCAGTGCGGGGATTCGGAGAGATTGAAGCCGCCGTAGCCGGTCATTAAGAGGCGGACGGAGCCGTCCTGCTTGATTCCCTTTTTGCCGGCGATGAACATGGGGATTTTGGTGCCGTCTTTGGAGGTGTAGAAGACCTGCTTGAGGTTGTATTCGGCTGGGTTGAAGGGAATTTTGGGCTGGGCGAAGATATCGTGCCTGCCGGTAAGGGTGTCGAGGCGGTAGAGGGTGGGCGGCTGGATGAAGGATTCGAAGGAGAACCAGGCGTAGCGCTGGCTGGGGCGGCCGGAGATGCCGGAGGTGCTGCCGATTCCTTCGAGGGCGACTTTGCCTGCGGGTTTGCCGGTGAGGGTCCAGGCGGTGATTTCCGATTGCACGTCGTGGAGGCGGTGGAGGTAGATTTTGTTGCCGGCGATGGAGAAGTCGTCCAGGACGTCAGTGGACTCGGGGATGATCTGGGTCCAGGCGTCGACGACTATGCCGGGGTCGGCTTTGAGGATGCGGTAGTTGGGAGATTTGTAGTCGGTGCGGACATACCAGGCGTTCTCGGCACGGATGGCTTCGAAGCGGGATTCCACGCCCCAGATGAGCGGTTCAAAGAAGGTGTTGGGCTTGGTGAGGTCTTTGAAGACGATGTCTACGCGTTTGGCGGGAACGCCGCGGTTTACGGTGACGACGAGGTAGTGGTTGTCGTCGGTGATGGAGGCGAAGAAGAGATCGATGGGGCCCAGGGGTTCGCCGCGGAATTCGCGGCCGAAGAGAAGCTCGTCCTTCGTGACGCGCTCGCCTAGTTTGTGTTCATAGAGCAGCGCGCCGGTGCGCTTCTGGATGGCGTAGAAGAAGCCGGAGTTGTCGGGGGTAAAGACTACGGAACGGTAGAGGCCGGCGGGGAGTTCGTCCAGGAGCGTTTTGCCGGTTTTTACGTTGAAGATGCGGAGGGTGGTTTCATCGGCGCCGCCCTGGCGGAGGCCGTAGATGAGCAGGGTGCCGTCATGGGATACGGCGGAGAGCGTGATGGAGGTGTTGGGGTCGCGGGAGAGCTGGGCGGGGTCGAGGAGGCGCTCGTCTTTGCCGGTGTAGGTGCGGCGGATGTAGATGGAGGCTTGCTCTTCGCCGGAAAGGCGCTTGGTGAAGAAGAGCGCGCCGTTGCGCTCGATGGGCGTGGACCAGCGGGCGACGTGTTCGAGGGCGTCGAGGTCATCCACTACGTCAGGACGGATGCGGGCCTGCTTGAGATAGCGCTGGGTATAGGCGTTTTGCGCGTCGATGAAGGCGCGGGTCTCAGTGCTCTTTGCATCTTCAAGCCAGCGATAGTTGTCTACGATTTTTTTGCCGAAGTAGTCGTCGATGACGAGTTCGGTTTGGGTGGCGGGGGGTGGGGGGAGTGTGATGCCGTCGCGGCCGTGGATCTGCTGTGCGGGTGCTGGAATGAGCATGCTGACGAAGATGAGAGCGGCGGCGAGGCGCATGATGGAGGTTCTCCGCGAGTTTTTTGATTGGGAACAGGATACGGGAAGAGAGGGACTCAGGGATCAGGGATTAGAAAAGACAAAAGCAGGTACAGATAGAATTGAAGTTCGTGACTGAATCGTATTCAACTGGAGAGATGGCGCGGCCTGTGCCGCTGCCGATGTGGAAGCGGGTGCTGGGGGTGCTGCGGCCTTCGCGGGCGCATACGGCTTCTACTGCGACCATTCTGCTGATGATTTCTACGCTGGTTTCGAGCCTGATCGGGCTGGTTCGGACCAAATATATTGCGTATCTGTTTGGCAGCGGCGGGGATGCGGATGCCTTTAACGCCGCGTTTGTGCTGCCGGAGATGATTGCGTATTTCCTGGTGGGCGGTGCGGCGTCCGTTACGTTTGTGACGATTCTGACGCGCTATCGGGACTCGGGGCGGGAGAAGGAAGGCGAGCGGTCGCTTTCTGTGATTCTTACCACGATGCTGCTGGTGCTGGGCAGCGTCACGATGCTGGCCGAGGTGCTGGCTCCTTATTACGTGCGGTGGTGGTTTAACGGCTTCAGCGAAGAGAAAGTGGCGCTGTGTGTGCACCTGACGCGCATCCTGCTGCCGGCGCAGTTGTTCTTTTTTGCGGGAGGAGTGCTGGGCTCTGTACTGCTGGTGAGAAAACAGTTCACCATACAGGCAATTACTCCGCTGATTTATAACCTGGGCACGATTGTTGGCGGCGCGCTGCTGGTCAGCAGGATGGGCGTCTCTTCGCTGGCGCTGGGAACGACGGCGGGCGCGTTCTTCGGGCCGTTTCTGCTGAACTGGATCTTTGCGCGGCGTGCGGGAACGCGCGTGAAGCCGATACTCGACTGGAAGGATGAAGGGCTGCGCGAGTGGGTGCGGCTTTCGCTGCCGCTGATTGTGGGCGTCTCGCTGATTACTGCGGACCAGTGGATCATTACTCACTTTGCCTCGAAAACGAATGGGGCCATTGCGCTGATGAGTTATGCCAAGCGGCTTTTTGCCGCGCCGATGGCCATGCTGGGGCAGGCGGCGGGTGTGGCGACGATGCCGTTTTTCGCGAGCCTGTGGTCGAAGGGAAAGAAGTTTGAATTTGCTACGGGTGTGGCGGATTCGGTTTCGCGCGTGGTGTCGATGGGATTTTTGCTGGCGTCGGGTTTGATGTCCCTGGCGCTGCCGCTGGTGGATCTGCTTTTCAGGGGCGGCCGTCTCTCACGCAGCGATACGGGATGGTTTGTGGTGTATTTCTCCATCTTCTGCCTGTCGATGTTTTTGTGGTCGGCGCAGACGATTTATGCGCGTGCGTTTTATGCGGCGGGAAACACGTTTACTCCTATGGTGGCGGGGACGATTGTGACGATTGTTTCGCTGCCTGTGTATGCGGGGCTGTATCACTTGCAGGGCGCTACGGGGTTGGCCATTGCATCCGACATTGGCATTACCCTGCAGACGCTGACGCTGGCGGTGCTGCTGCATCAGCGGCGGATGGTTTCACTGGCTGGGCTGGATTATGAGGAAATTGGGCGGTGCGTGATGGCGGCCCTGGCTGCTGGCGGCGCGGTTTGGCTGGTCTTCACTGTGGGCATGCGGGGGTTGATGCATGTGCTGCATCGGGATGCCGGGGCTACCAGCCGTATTGGCGATTTGGTGGTGCTGGTAGCGGGGAGTGCGCTTTGGGTTGTGGTGGCGTGGCTGGTGCTGGAGAGGACGGGGTCGGCGCTGCCTCGGGTGGTTGGGAAGAGGTTGGGGTTGGCGCGGTGAGGGGGCTTTTTGTTATCCCACTCATCGCGCAAAATGCGCGCGATGAATGGGGCACATTTTGTGGTGATGGATTGGGCGAAAGGCAAAGACAAAAGCGGGTCCTTCCCTCCGGCTGAAAGACGCCTACGGTCAGGATGACGGTCTTAACTTTTATCTTCGATATTTATCGGCAGGTATTGGTGTGATTTTCATTCAGGCACACGAGCCCTGCGGATGCAGGGCCCGGTGGACTGGCTGTAATTTAAACGCGGCTTGAGCCGCGGGTAATGCGGTTAAGGGTTAGACGGTGGCTTTGGCCGGCTCTGCTGCGGGAGCTGCCGCGGCGGGCTTGCCCGGGGCGTCTGCCTTGCGGATGTCGATGCCGCCCTTGAAGAACGCTCCATCTTCAATGCTGATGCGGGCTGCGGAGACGTCGCCGGTGACGGCGCCTTCTGCGCGGATGTCTACGCGATCGGTGGCTGAGACGTTGCCGCGCACCTTGCCGAGCACTACAACTTCGCGGGCGGTGATGCTGGCTGCCACCTGACCGTTGCGGCCGACGGTGACGCGATTGCCGTTGAGAACGATGCTTCCCTCAACCTTGCCATCGACGAGCAGCGATTCAGTACCTGAGATTTCACCCTTGATGAAGAGTCCCTTGGTGATGGTGGCCTGCTCGCCGGAGACCGCGGGAGTGGCGCGTGCGGGCTCGTGCGAGGCTACGGGCGGGGCGGGAGAGCGAGGCGCCTCGGGCGTTGGGGTGTTGGAAGCAGGGGTCTCATTCTGGCTGGGTTTCCACATGCGATTCAATGTAATTTCCTTTCCAAATAACTACCGAAAGTAAGATGGCGGCGGGGGAAAAACGTGCGGGTCCTCGCGGCTGCTGCAATTCTACTCGGGTTGACGCAGCGCGTGCTGAAAGGGCTCACGGAAAAATGTGAGAACAGGTGTTGAGACGGATACTGCTTTGCCGCCTGGTTTCAGAGTGGGAGCGATGGCGAGCGGGGATTCAGGATGGCTGCATCATGGCCGGGATTCGCAGGAGGACTGTGAGCGCAGTGAGCCAGAGGATGGCGGCCATGCTCAGCGCTGCGTACAGGACCCGCGTGTCGGCGTTGGGGATGAAGGCGCAGAGGATCATGGCGAAAACGGAGAGCGATCCGGTCCAGTAATAGATACTGGCCTGGAACAGGCGTGCCAGCGGAAGGAAATGCAGGCCGACGATGGCGCCGGCGGCGAGGGGAATCCATTCACTGCGATGGAGATTTTGCAGAATGTTGACGGCCAGCCATATCAGGAAGCCTTCGCCTCCGAAGATGATTCCGAACCACATGCCGTCGCGCTTGCCTTTGGCGGCTGCGACGGGGTCGTCCATGCTGGGGATGTTTTTCAGTAGCCAGAGGCGATGGATGGCGAGCGCGATGAGCGCTGCGGCTGCGATGGAGGCTGCGGGAATGGACCATGCGGGACGTGCGGGCCAGAAGAGGAGCGCCAGGACACACCAGACGGTTCCGAAGCATGTGAGGATGAGTGCGCCGGAGACTCTGCCGCGGAGATGGGCTACGGAGGACATACGGGAAGGATAGCGCGAATGATGGCATTTGAAATAATCTGACACGCTTCTCTTTTCCGTACACATGAATTGATCTGTGATCTGAATGGGTTCTAGTCTTCGCCTCCTATGAAGAACTCTCCGTCGCTCAATCTGAGCAATCCAAATTGGGAGGAGTTGAATACGAGAGACACAAAATCATGAGGCTTGCCCGGGATCCAGATGACATTCGGGCCTCGCACAATTCGCGCAATTTGAGGATGTTTTGTGCGATAGAGCTGAAGATGAGCATCCTTGAACGGGTCTCGGGTCCAGAGTAGTTTTCCGGTCGGGGAAATTGCGGAAACATGCCGGGCGTCTGATTCCACATAGATAATGATTCCGGTGTGCGCATCTCTGTACGCTTGAGCGCCATATTGGACTTCGTTCGATTCTGTATTTTTGCCCTGCTCTTGTGCAGCGCTGGAAAGTGCAATCGACAAAACCAAGGCGAACAAGGCTGCCATTCTCATTTTTCGAATTTCCTGGGAGAACACGATTGGTAATGCAAAGACATATTACTGGAATGCCAGGCTGTAGGCTGATGCTATGACGGATAAGGAACTGATCAGCCGCATTGCGCGGTCTGCGGGTGGCAAGGCTGGATATAAGCAGCTGGTGCGCGAGCTTGGGCTGGGCGGCGGGCGCGAGCGGAGGCTGCTGCTGGAGCAGTTGGCGCGGATAACGGTGCGGGGCGATCTGGTGAAGCTGGATCGCGAGCTTTGGGGTGTGCCGAGAGCTGCGGCGGCTACGGTGGCTGGGGTGGGCAAGAGCGGAGCGGATGGGTCACGGGACAACCTGGCCGCCGGGCGGCTTGATCTGCATCGCGATGGGTATGGATTTGTGAGGCCGAATCCGCGGCAGCCTTCGGGAATTACTGAGGATGTTTTTGTTCCGCCGGATGAGATTAACGGCGCGATGCAGGGCGACCAGGTGCTGGTGGAGGTGGCTCCGCCGCGTGGCGATGGGCGAAGGATGGGGCGGATTGTGCGCGTGCTGACGCGGCGCAATGCGACGGTGGTGGGGACGTTTCGCTATGCGAAGTCAGAGCGGGCGATGGGGAACCTGGTGATTCCGTTCGATGAGCGGATGAGCCAGCCGATTGTGATTCCGTTTGGCGCGGAGATTCCCAAAGAGGATGAGAAGGCTGAGGCGCATCGTGTGCTGGGGGAAGAGGCGCGCGCGCGTGAGATTGATTACGACGATCTGGACGGGCTGATTGTGGATGTCGAGATCACGAGCTGGCCTACGCCATCGAAGCCTGCGATGGGGCGCGTGATGGAGGTGCTGGGCTCGGCTGACGACTTCGGCGTGGATGTGGAGATGATGATTCGCAAGCATCAGCTTCCACGGGTGTTTCCTGAGAATGTGCTGGCAGAGGCGCGACGGGTTGCGCGGCTAGATCTTGAGGAAGTGGCGCGGAGGCGGGATTTTCGCGGGCTGCCGATTGTGACGATTGATGGCGAGACGGCTCGCGACTTTGATGATGCGGTGCTGGTTCGTGAGCGGGCCGACGGCGGATATGAGCTGCAGGTGCATATTGCCGATGTGGCGGAGTATGTGCGTGCGGGGAGTGATCTCGACCTGGAAGCGCGGCTGCGCGGGACGAGTGTTTACTTTCCGGATCGCGCGATTCCGATGCTGCCGCAGGAGCTTTCTACGGATATATGCAGCTTGCGGCCCGAGGAGGACCGGCTGGTATTGAGCTGCGTGATGCAGCTTGACTCCAAGGGGAATCTTGAGGGCTATGAGGTGAGCGAAGGTGTGATCTGCTCGGCGGCGCGGATGACGTACACCAAGGTGCACATGATTCTGGCCGGTGATGAGGAGATGCGCGCGCAATATCCGGAGATGACTGCGGATTTTGAGTTGATGCACAGGCTTGCCATGCTGATGAACAAGCGGCGCGAGGAGCGTGGGTCCATTGATTTTGATTTGCCGGAGCCTGTGATTCAGTTTGACGAGCAGGGGCAGATGCGCGGGGTGACGAAGGCGGAGAGGACGTGGGCGAACCGGCTGATTGAAGAGTTTATGCTGGCGGCGAATGAATGCGTGGCTACGTGGATTGAAGACCTGGGCGTGCCTTCGCTGTATCGCATTCATGAGAGGCCGGAGCCGCGGCGGGTGGTGGAGTTTGAAGAGCAGGCGGCCAGCTTTGGGTATTCGCTTGGGTTGGGACCGTTGCCGGTAAAGAAGATACGGGCGCGTGGCGATCGGCGAGAGGCAGAGCGGAGCGGGCGGAAGGCGCGGACGCATGAGGTGCCGGAGGAGATTGCGGTGACTCCGCGGATGTACCAGAAGCTGGCGGGGCGAATTGAGGGCAAGCCGGAGGAGCGGATTCTCAGCTTTCTGATGCTGCGGTCACTGAAGCAGGCGAAGTATTCGGAGGTGAATGAGGGACACTTTGCGCTGGCTGCTCCAAGCTATACGCACTTCACTTCGCCGATTCGGAGGTATCCGGATCTGATTGTGCATCGGATTACGAAGGCCTTGTTGCGACGCGGCGTTAGCGGGAAGGGTGAGATTGCCAAAGGGAGATTGGATTCGCCGTGGACGCATGTGAGTGAAGGAGGTCCGAATGTGCGAGTGGCAGGCATCGTGCTATCCCACCCATCGCGCAGAAAACGCGCGTTGGATGGGGCACCCAGTGATTCGCTGCTGGAGCCGGTGATTGCTGAGGCGGAGCTGGAGCAGATTGCGGATGAGACCAGTCAGACGGAGCGGCGCGCGGCGGAGGCGGAGCGCGAGCTGGTGGAGTGGAAGAAGGTTCGGTTCATGCAGGACCGCGTGGGGGAAGAGTTTGCGGGGATGGTGCTGAATCCTGCGAAGTACGGGCTGTTTGTGGAGCTGATCGACCTGTTTGTCGAGGGGCTGGTGCCGATTGATTCGCTGCGCGACGACCGCTATACGTGGCGCGAGCATACGCATGAGATTGTGGGGGATCGGTCGGGGCGGGTCTTTCGCGCGGGCGACATGGTGCATGTGATCCTGGATCGGATTCTGGCGCAGGAGCGGAGGCTGCAGTTCTCGCTGGTGGAGGAAGGGATTCCGCTAACGGGAGCGAAGGCGCGGAAGGGTGCTGCCGGGAAGAAGAGCAGGAAAGGCCCAAAGAAGAAGAACAAGGATGGCACGCCGCGTGAGCTGCCGCCGGCGCCGAAGCGGAAGAAGCCCAAGCACATCAAGCGCAAGGGCAAGCGGCGCTGAGGGGATGCGCTCAGCGCCGCTTGCGAACGGCGCAACGGAATTACGAGTTGGCCTGCTTCTCGGCGAAGTTGCCGATGACGGGAATCTTGTACATCACGCCTTTGTAGGCGTTGATGATGGCAATGAGCCAGAAGACGAAGAGCACGACCATGCCGAGGAAAAGGATGAGCCATCCAAGGATCGGAATGACTCCGATGACCCCGAGCACAAACATGCAAAGGCAGAGGAAGATGTTCTGCCACGCATGAAACTTGATGAATGTGTTCCTGTTGTAGGGCTCCATGACCAGAAAAATGATGGCCGGGATGATGGTGACGTAGGCGAGCGCGCCTGCGGCGTTGTCAGAAAGGCCGGAGGATGCGGGGACGGGAGTGGGAGTGGGAAAATCGGACACGGTAGCTCCTTTTCTGTTTGGGAAGTGAATCAAGCCCGCGCAGTGAGCGGGGAAAGTGGTGAAACGGAGTTAGCTATTGGCCTGCTTTTCCGCGATGGCGCCGATAACGGGGATCATGAACTTTTTGCCATTGAAGGCCTGGATAAGTGCGATGAGCCAGACAATGAAGAAGGCTAGGCCAACTACGAGGCTCAACATGAAAGACAAAAACCCAAGGCCGAAGATATGGGGCATGATGAAAATCAGCATGAAGCGGATGATTGCCCACACAACATAGACGCCAGTCAGTAGGAGTTCCTGCCACGCATGGAATTTGATGAACGGATTCCTGTTGTAGGGCTCCATCACCAGGAAGATGATGGCGGGGATGAAGGTGAGGTAGGCGAGGCCGCCTGCGGCTGTGTCTGAAAGGCCCGATTGACCAGATGGCAGGGGCGCTGGAGTGGGCGGTACGGGTTGATACTGGTCAGTCATTGCGTTCTCCGTGGAATGGATAGACTGCACTGGCCGCCCGGGAACAGGATGAGCAAAAGGCGGCTTTACATCCGAGATGCGCTGTTGCGCTGGAAATGATCCGGCGAGGTCCCGGTGGATTCCCAGCGCGTGTGTCTACAACGAATCGAAGTAGACAGCGTCCCGCCCGCGTGGGGTACAGGCGCCATCTACAAGAGGCCCAAGGATTGTGTCGATCACGCTTGGAACGTTTCACACGACACAATGCAGCGCCGAAAAAAGGGAAATCTTTAGACGCCATCAGGAAACTAGGAAAAACCCGGAATGTCAAGGATATTTTGGAGATACACGGGAGTAACCGAAGCGGTGTAGTGATGTGGGACATCTCATACAATGGACTAGAGGAGTTTTGAACGATGGCGCACATGGTTTTTTGCGTTCGCAACAAACGCGAGATGGAGGGGCTGGACGAGCCGCCTTTTGACTCGGAGTTTGGGCAGAAGATTTTCAAGAATGTTTCCCAGGCTGCGTGGAATGAGTGGGTGGAGCGGCAGAAGATGCTGCTCAATGAGTATCGGCTACAGCCCTGGACGCCGCAGGCACAGCAGTTCCTGGTGGAACAGATGGAAGAGTTTTTCTTCGGCGAGGGATCGGCGCTGCCGCAGGAATATGTTCCGCCGGCGCAGTAAAACGGCGGATGCACGCTATCGGCGATTATCTGTTGTAAACTGAATAAGACCCCAAAGAGCCGGCTCACCCTGGGCCGGCTTGATCGTGTCGGGACGTGGCTCAGCCTGGTAGAGCACTCGCTTGGGGTGCGAGGGGTCGGCAGTTCGAATCTGCCCGTCCCGACCATTCGATCAATTTCTTTGGAAAATCTAGACTTCCAATATCAAAAGCTAATGTGGTGGAATTTGTGGGTCCATGTGCGTGGGCCTCACAGATGCCGGCTGGTCATGGATCTTTTTTCAGGCCTTCCACTGCATCCGGCGGGATTGGCCTCTTCCCTTTGAAAACACGTTTGTTGTAGGTTCGTTGGTTGACGAGAACTACGACGCGCGATGCCGGGTACATACTGCCTGGCGGTGGGCGATCCCATATATGGAACAGGGTTCATGATATTCAAACAAGCCTTTCAGCTTTTGTTACGGGGCGGCGCAGCTATTTTGGCCGCGCTGCCGTTTTGCGTCTCTGCCTTTGTGCCTGCGTTGCCTGCCCAGGATCCATCCGCCGGGATCAGACCGCTGAAGATTCAATACGACGCGGCAGAACATACCTTTCGAATGGATGGCGGCGGCGTCTCGTATGTGTTTGGTGTGAACCAGAAGGGAGAGCTTCAGAACCTTTATTGGGGCCAGCGTTTGCAGCCGGCTGATCCTATTTCGACTGCGCGGGCGGAAAATGGGTCCTCTTCCTTCGATCTTCCGGCGAACGCTACTCCGCAGGAGTTCACTGGCTGGGGCGGTGGGCTGGTGGTTGTCCCGGACCTGAAGATTACGTTCCCGGACGGCAACCGCGATCTGGTGCTGCACTATGCGTCGCACACCATTCGAGACAACACCCTGACCGTTTCGCTCAAGGACATCCAGCGGGATGTGATTGTTGATTTGATTTACAAGATGGATGCGGAGACAGGAGTGCTGGCCCGCTCGGCGCGAATTGAGAATCGAACTACGCAGCCGCTTACCATTGAGCAGGTTTTTGCTGCCACCTGGAATCTTAGTTCCGGCAGTGACTATGAGTTGAGCTATCTGACGGGGCGCTGGGCCGGAGAGTGGAATGTGCAGCGGGCGGCGCTGCATCCGGGAAAGATGGTTCTTGAAAGCAGGCGCGGCTCTACCGGCGACGAAGCGAATCCCTGGTTCGCGATTGCGCGTATGAGCCAGCCGGATCAGGACACCGGGGATGTGTGGTTCGGTGCACTGGGTTGGAGCGGGTCATGGCAGATCAACGTGGAGACTGACTGGCGAAACCGTGTGCGTGTGACGGGCGGCTATACGCCTTTTGATTTCTCGTATGTGCTTGCACCCGGCGAGTCTCTGGATACGCCAGTGTTTTACGGTGGGTATTCGAATGCGGGCATTGGAGGCGCGTCGCGACTGCTGCACCGCTTTGAACTTGATTCGATTGCTCCGCGGACGGAGCACCGCCGCTTGCGTCCTGTTCTTTACAACTCGTGGGAGGCGACGGGCTTTGATGTAAACGAGGCTGGACAGGAGGCCCTGGCAGAGAAGGCTGCAAGCATTGGAGTCGAGCGCTTTGTGATGGATGATGGCTGGTTCGGCGAGCGTAAGGGCGACCACGCGGGGCTGGGTGACTGGTATGTGAATTCAGAGAAGTTTCCGCATGGTTTGAAGCCGTTGATCGACAAGGTGCATGGGCTTGGCATGGATTTCGGCTTATGGGTTGAGCCGGAGATGGTGAATCCGAACAGCGATCTTTATCGGAAGCATCCGGACTGGGTTCTCAACTTTACGGATCGCCCGAGAACTGAGGGCCGCAATCAGCTTGTGTTGAACCTGGCGCGCGAGGATGTCAGAGCATACGTGTTCGGCTTTCTGGATAAGCTGCTCAGCGAAAATGAGATTTCATTTTTGAAGTGGGACTATAACCGGAACTGGTCTGAGCCGGGATGGCCGGCTGCGCCGCAGGAGAAACAGAAGCAAGTCTACGTCCAATATGTTGAGAACCTCTATAGCATTCTTGCTGAGCTGCGGCGGAAGCATCCGGGCGTGGAGATCGAATCCTGCTCCGGCGGCGGAGCGCGTGTTGATCTGGGCATTCTGCGGTTGACGGATGAGGTGTGGCCTTCTGACAACACTGACCCTTTTGATCGCTTGAGCATTCAGGATGGCTTTACTTACGCGTATGCTCCCGGCTTCATGATGGCCTGGGTGACTGACTCGCCTAACTGGATGAACAACCGTTCGACTTCGCTGGCGTATCGCTTTCTTTCCTCCATGCAGGGCAGCCTTGGGATTGGCGCAAACCTGAATAAGTGGACGCCTGAAGATTTTGCGGCAGCGAAGAGGTTGATTACGGAATACAAGGCGGTGCGCTCGACTGTTCAGGATGGCTCTCTTTATCGGCTGATATCGCCGGCTGGCGGGAGTGAGTATTCTGCAACGGAATCGGTAGCGCGGGATGGTCATGAAGCGGCGGTCTTTGCGTTTTTACATTCGAGCCAGAAAGGCTTGCCGTATCCTGCGCTTTATTTACGAGGGCTGGATGCAGGCGCCGTCTATAGCATCCACGTGCAAGAGGGAAGGCTTGCTGACAATACGGTGAAGAAAGCGAGCGGCGACTACTGGATGCATCATGGAATCAACGTCTCACTACGCGGAGATTTCCAGGGAGCCTTCTTTACACTTGAAAAAGAAGGCTCGCAATAAACTTCATTCGCTGAACAGGATTTCTGATGCCGCCGATTGCTTTTTTGGAATGCGCACGCTGCCATGCTCATCTTTCCGCTGAGACTCCACAGACTGTTTGCACGGAGTGCAAGGACACGCCTGCCGGCTCACTGTTTGTGCGGTATGACCTTGGTGGGTTGAAGGGCGTGGCTTCGCGCGATGCGATTGCTACAGATGCTGCGCGGCCCTGGGCCGGGATGTGGCGCTACCATGCGGTGCTGCCGGACGCGCAGCCTGTGACGCTGGGTGAAGGATGGACGCCGATGTTGCGGAGCCGGCGTTATGAGAATGTCTTCGTAAAAGAAGAGGGCGCGAATCCTACGGGGACGTTCAAGGCGCGTGGGCTGGCGATGGCGGTTACGATGGCTCGCCATTATGGCTTGAAGAAGCTGGCGGTGCCTTCTGCCGGAAACGCGGGAAGCGCGCTGGCTGCCTATGCTGCGGCTGCCGGAATTGAGGCGCATATCTTTATGCCGCGTGATGTGCCGTTTGCGAATTATGTTGAGGCCGTTACGTATGGCGCGCATGTGACGCTTGTGGATGGATTGATTTCTGACTGCGCGCGAATTGTGGGGGAGCGCAAGCAGGCGGAGGGATGGTTTGATATTTCCACGCTGAAGGAGCCTTTTCGTATTGAAGGCAAGAAGACGATGGGCTATGAACTGGTGGAGCAGCTGGGGTGGGAGTATCCCGATGTTGTGTTTTATCCCACTGGCGGCGGCGTTGGTTTGATTGGCATGTGGAAGGCGTTTGAGGAGATGGAGGAGCTTGGCTGGGTGAAGCCGGGCAAGCGGCCGAGGATGATTGCTGTGCAGGCTGCGGGTTGCGCGCCGGTGGCGCGGGCGTTTGAGCAGGGTGAGCGCGTGAGCCAGATGTGGCAAAATGCGGCGACGTTTGCTGCCGGGCTGCGGGTGCCGAAGCCGTATGGCGATGCGATCATGCTGGATATTTTGAAGGCTTCTGAGGGGATTGCGCTCTCTGTGACGGATGAGGAGATACTGGCTTCCGTTCTTGATTGGGCGCGGAATGAGGGCGTGTTTCTTTCTCCGGAGGGTGCGTCTGTGATGGCGGCTTATGACAAGCTGATTGCGGATGGGACGCTGAAGGCTGCGGATCGCGTGGTGCTGTTCAACACGGGATCCGGATTGAAGTACATCGATGTGATTGCGGATGCTATGAAGCTTTCGCGGCAGAGCTAGAGAACGCAGAGGCGATATAAGAGCAGGCTCATCAGGAGGCCTGCGCATGCGACGATCAGGCCGGCTGTGCGCTTTTTGTAGAGGAAGAAAATGAGCGCGAGGCCGGTGATGGAGACCAGCGTGAGCAGAATGGCGGAGACGTCAATGAACCACTTCCATGCTGCGCCTGTGTCGCGCCCTTTATGCAGGTCATTCATTACAGACCAGAAGCCGTTGCGGGTTTCGACGAGATCGTAGTGACCTGTAGCGCGAGTGATGTTGGCGTCAGCAGAGTAGCCGGGGCCGCGGAAGGCCACGGTGATCTGATCGGCGTCTGTACGGACGTCGCCGACCATTCCTGTGATGTGATTTGTGTTGCGGAGATACTCTACGATGCGGAGTTCGTCGGGCTTGCCCAGTAACGCCGGCGGCATGGCGCCCTTGATGAGCGCCGTTTTTTCTGCGTGCTCGAACCACTCCTGATGGTTGAGCGTCAAGCCTGTCACTGCGAAGAAGAGCACAATGGCGAAGCTGGCCATTGAGAGATAAATGTGGAGCCAGCGCGAGGCCTTTACGGTGAATTGCCGCAAGGCCACGCGCCGTGATTTTGCCGGCTTAGCGCTTGCGGTAGTCAAGCGTTGTTGCTCCAAGTTCTTTTGCTTCCGGCAAGGCTGCTTTTTGCGCGGTGGAGTTGAAGTCGAGCTCGTGTCGCTGAAGATCGTAGCCGCCGTGTTCGCGCGCAGCCTCGATGCAGACAGTGTACTTGCCGGCCTTCACAGGCTTGCCTTCATTGTCTTTGCCATCCCACTTGAGCGTGTAATGACCGGGTGAGCGCGTGGCGGATGAAACGGTCTGCGAAATGTCTGTGCCCTCGGTGAGGCTGCGGACCTGGTCGTCGCGATACCACTGCTTGAGGTCGGGGAGCCAGCGGGATTTATCGAACCAGAGAGCCAGTGTGCGGACCGGATAATGATCTGCATCTTCAATCCAGATGGCTACAAAGGGGCGGCGATAGCGGGCGTCTTCAATTCGTGGGAGGTTGATGTCGATGCTTAGCTCGAAGGCTGGGTTCCACTGGCCTGCAGGTTGCGTTGCGGGACGAGTGAATGCTGCCGGGCGGAGGTTTGGGGATTGCGGCCAGCCGGAGCTGCTGACTTGTTCACCGCCTTTGAGGATGAGAAGGTACTGAACGTCTGAGTAAGCGGCGGCGAGACGGCGGCTTTCTTCTACCGGGAGAATGGAGAAAGCTGTGGCGAGCGCGCCCGCGGTGACGGCATCTTTTGCGATGACTGTGGAGGAGAGTACGTGGCCTGCCGGCTGCGCGGTGTGCGGATGGATCAAGTGCGATAACTGTGGTGACTGCGATGCTGCCGCGGCTACGTCAAAGCCGCGGCGATAGGAGCCGCTGGTGGCTATGGCGCGATTACGGACCAGGACGTAATCGAGGGCGCGATCATTTTCTGCGGACGCGAAGGGATTGGCTATGGCTACCATTTGCGAGATGTTGCCGCGAACGACTACGTCGCCACCTACGTTGAGCATTACTCCTGATGCGCCTGATTTGAGGGCGGCGTCTGCGGCGCGGGAGCTTACGTAGCTCTTAGTGAATGAGGCCAGGGCCAGCGGTACATCGCTGAGGCGGGTTGCGGTGCGATGCTCAGCGTCGAGAGACCAGTGCGGCTGCTGAATGGCTTCCTGCACTGTGGCGATCTCCTGCTGCGTGGGCGTGCGGCCTTCTGCTGCGGCGCTGCGCCAGAGCCGTGTGGCGGCTTCTACGGATGGGTCAAGTGCGCCGCTGGTGCGATTGCGCCATATGTCGAATTGACTGAGCACATCGAAGAGCTCTGCGGAGACTGCTACCGGCGTGAGGCGCGTCTGGGACCAGCGGGAGACTTCGCTGTCGGCGCGCCAGGTGCTCAGGATGGCGTCGTCATGGTCGAAGATGGCGAGGGCTGCGGCTTCAGCGTGTTTTGCTTCGGCAAGGCTTTTTGCTTGAACTGTGATTTCAAACGAAGTGCCGAGAACGTGTTCGTGATGGAAGGTCCATGTGCCCGATCCGTTGGCTGTAGAGTGCGCGGGTATCGACGCGGGCTGCGCGGAGCCGCTGATGGCGGTGGAGGCGAGAGGAACGGATGCTGCGATTTTCCAGAAGCGGGAGCCGGAGTTGTACATCAGTTGGTGGGCCCTTTCTGTTGTGGATCGCTCTGCGCTTCAGGACGGCGATTGAGGCCGCCCGGAGGCATGGTGGCGAACATCTGCTGCAACTCATTGGCATCGAGGAAGCCGTCGTTATTCTTGTCGGCGGCGTCGAAGCGTGCGCGCATTCCATCGGGGACTTCTTCGCGACTTAGTTTACCGTCTTTATTGGTATCGAATTCGCTGAGCATGTGGGCGGCACGCTCGGCGGGGCTTTGCTGACGCATGGGCATTTCGTCGGGAGTAATGCTGCCGTCGTGATTTTTGTCGAGGGTGAGCAGGAGTGTGCTGGACTGTTGTATTTCTGCGGCAGAGAGGATGCCGTCGTGATCGGCGTCGAGTGCATCCACGAGCGGATCGAGACGCAACATTCTTGCTACGTCACCAGCGTCGCGGCCGCGTGGGCCGGAGGTTTTTGCGAAGCTTTGGCGGATTTCATCGGGCGTGAGTTTGCCGTCTTTGTTGACGTCGGCGCGCGTGAAGAGAGCCTGGATGCGTTCGGGGAGTTCGTCTGGTGTGAGCACGCCGTCGCCGTTGCGGTCGAATTTCATGAGCTGCTCGACCATCTGATCGGGGTTCACGCCTGCATCCTGGCGGCGCGGAGTCAGTTCATCAACAAAGTTGATTTGTCCATCGCCATTGGTGTCCAGCGTGAGTAACGACTTGGGAGCGGCTTGAATCTCATCGAGTGACAGAGTGCCGTCGTGATTGCGGTCGAGGGCCTGGAGAACGAGGCGCGGGCGCTGTTGCGGGCCGCCTTGTGCATAGGCTGTGAGAGCTGTGCTGAGTGCGAAGCTCAGCGGCAGGACGCACCGCAGGGCATGAGTTGCGTTGTGAGACATGATTCTCCTGAGATAGACGAATTTAATTGGCGCGAGATTAGACTTCAGCCCACTCGCGTAAGAGATTGTGATAGACGCTGGTGAGATCGACGAGTGCTGGATGGTCGTCCCTGTCGCGGCCTACCTTCTGAATGGCTACATCGAGATTGAGTAGCAGTGCGCGATGTGCGTCGTGGCGGATCATGCTTTGCAGCCAGAAGAAGGAGGAGACGCGGCTGCCGCGCGTGACGGGCAGGACGCGGTGCAGACTGCTGGATGGGTAGAGAACCATGTGGCCTGCAGGCAGCTTGACGGAGTGCGCGCCGTAGGTGTCGTCGATGATGAGTTCGCCGCCATCGTACTCTTCCGGACTGCTGAGGAAGAGGGTTACGGAGAGATCGGTGCGGATCTGCTCGCCGGTGTGGGGGATGCGGCGAATGGAGTTATCGACGTGGTTGCCGAAGGCGTGGCCTCCATCATAGCGATTGAAGAGTGGCGGAAAGATTTTTGCAGGCAGAGCTGCCGAGATGAAGAGCGGGCTGCGATGCAGAGCCTGCATGATGCGCTGGCCGAGCGAGATGGCAACGGGGTTCGACTCAGGCAACTGCATGTTTTCTTTTACGCGCGCGGATTGATAGCCGGCGGTTACTTTTCCATCGACCCAATCGGTGTTATCCAACTCTTTGCGAAACTGGAGCACTTCTTCACTGCTAAGCACATCGGGAATTTGAATCAACATGAACTGACCTCAAGGCAAATATCAGGATTGCGGGCTCTCAGTGAGCGTGAGAGCAAAGTCTTTGATTTCGGGTTGCGAGAATGCGGCAAGAAACTCTTTCATCTTGCGCAGGAATGCCGGTGTTGCGGTGACGGGGACCTGGCGCAGCCAGCTGAGTGCGCCCAGCAAGTCGCCTTCCTGTATGAGGAAGCGCGCGTAGTTGAACTGGCCGCGGAAGTCACCGCCTGTTGCGGCGCGGTGGTAGTAGTAGCGCGCGATGGCGCGGTCACGGCCTACGACCCAGCCATCTTCATAAAATCCGCCGAGGATGTTCATGGACTTTACGTGGCCCAGGTCGGCGGCTTTGCGAAACCAATACAACGCGGCGAGCTTATCTTCGCGAATGCCGTCTTCACCCAGCGTGAGCAGCGTGGCCAGGTTGTACATGCCCCAATCGAGCCCGCGCTCGGCGGCCTTGCGAAACCACATCTCGGCCATGTACTGGCTTGGAGCTACGCCCCATCCCTGATCGAAACAGCGGCCAACCATGTTGACGGCCATGAGATTGCCGCCCTGCGCGGCGCGCTCAAACCAATGCAGAGCGGCTACCGGATTACGCTCGACCTGCTTGCCGTCAAGAAGCATTTGCCCGTACAGGACCTGCGCCTGATGCACGCCGCGAAGAGCTGCGGCGCGTACCAGGTCAAGGGATTCGTCATTGGATGGCTGCGTCATGCGATTACCACTTCATGTTGAGGCCGAACAATGCAGTGCGGCCTGCTGCGGGAATGGCATAGTGTGTCTGGTATGCCTGCTGGTAGTAGAAGGTGTCGCCAACGTTCTGGATGTTCAGCTGCAGGTTGAGGTGCTCGTTGAGTTGATAGCTGGCGAAGATGTCTTCGCGGACGTATCCCGGCACCCACTTGTTGTTTGGCTGGCTGCCCCACACCTTGCTCATGCCATAGATGCCGCCGCCGGCGTAAAGGCGTGGAATGATGCGGTAGTTGCTGGTGATGCTGGCACTGTGACGCGCCGTGTTCGGCATGGCCTGGCCGTTCGCTGCGCCATTAGCTGCTCCTGCCCCGCCGGCATTCACGAGGATGGCGTCGATATAGTCGTAGCCGCCAGTGAACTGCCACTTGCTTGTGAGCTGGCCGCTGATGCTGGCTTCGGCGCCGAGCGAGCGGTCCGTACCTTCGGCTGCAACGGTTCCATCAGCCTGCGTGATGCGGACATTCTGGATGTCCATGTGGAAGAAGTCGATGCGTGCCATGGCGTGACCGTGAGAAATTTCCCGCTTGACGCCGAATTCTTCTTCGCGGATAAATTCAGGCTGAAGATTGGCGTTGCCTGCGGTGCTCAGGTTGGAAGTGTCCGTTCCCTGCGCAAGCGCGTTGCCTGTTGGGATGGCGGCTGTGCTGACGGTGCCGTAGATGCTGGTTGGATGGTCGGGCTTGTAGACGAGGCTGGCAAGATAGGTGCCGATGTTGTTGACGACTTCCTGCGTGGGAATGGCTGTAGGCGAAACGGCCGGAGTGAAGGTGGAATCGTAGTGATCGTAGCGGCCGCCTACGGTGCTCTGGAAATGCGAGTTGAACTGGATGGTGTCAAAGCCGTAGACGGACTGCGTTACGGACTTGGAGTGCGTGGGATTGTGATTCAGAGTGATGACGCCGGTGTCCCACCACGGATCGTGGTAGTCGGGCGAGAAGAGATTCACGCAGTTGTACCCTGAGGCTGCGCCTGCGCCATTGGGGCAGGTTTCTGTGCCGCCGCTGAAGCTGGTGGAGTTGGTGGTGTAGGCGTCGTTGTTGCCGCGCTCCTTGGAAAACTCGATACCGGTGGCGTAGGAGTGGTGGATCTTGCCGGTCTTCAGCTCACCGGAGAGATCGGTCTGGTTGTCATCTGTAAAGACGGCGCTTACGCGGTTATTGATGCGACGGAAGAGCAGGCCGTAGTAGATGTTGCCCTGGCTGTCGTCGGGCAGGGTCCAGAGATAGTCGGTCTCGGTGCGCTCGTAGCGGAAGGAGTCGCGGATCAAGGCGTGCGATCCCCAGAGATCGTGCTCGACGCGGGCGGTGCCGGTCTTAACGGTGCCGTTGTTGTGGTCGCGATCTGTGAGGCCCCAGAAGAGCTTGCGATTGGGCAGCTTGAGAGGCTGGCCGTCGCCTACAGGGAGAATGCGCTCACCGGGATCGTTGGTGGGCACTTTGCTGGGATTATTGTAGGGCACGCCGGAGTCAGGGATGTTGTCTGAGACGAGGTGGTAGTAGTCGAGATAGGCGCGCGTAGGATGGCCGAGGCCGATGGCGAGGCTGGGAGCGACGCCCCAGCGTCCATTGTGCACCGCATCGCGGCCTGCTACGTCTGCGTCATGCCAGACCCCCGCGATGCGGGCGGTAAAGAGGCTGTTGAGCTTGGCGTTGGCGTCAACGGTTCCGCGCTTGTAATTGGAGGTGCCGGGGGTGAAGCTGCCGGCGATGAAGTTGTCACGGCGGGGGAGCTTGCTGTTCATGTTGATGCTGCCGCCGCCGGTGCCACGACCGCCGTAAGCGCCGCCTGGGCCTTCCTGAACTTCAATGCTTTCGATGTCGAAGACTTCGCGGGATTGCGCTGCGATGTCACGAATGCCGTCGATGTAGGTGCTGGATTGGGAATCCATGCCGCGAATGAAGGGGCGATCGCCCAACGGGTTGCCGCCTTCACCGGCTCCGAAGGTGATGCCGGGAACAGTGCGGAGTGCTTCCATGAGGGTGCTGGAGGCGGTGTTCTGAATGGTTTCCTGGGAGATGACGGTGATGGTCTGGGGGAGATCGACCAGCGACGCCGTGTATTTGGGGGAGGGCATGAGATCGGCGTGGACTTCTACCGTGCTGTTGTCGCCGGTGACGGAGAGGGCTACGCGATCAGAGCTTTCGAAGCGGGCAGAGACGCCGGTGTTGACGAGCGCCTGGGTCAGAGCTTCCTGCGTGGTGAGGACGCCGGTGACGCCGGGAGACTGCAGGGCGCGGATGTCGTTTGAAGCGAAGGTGAAGGAGATGCCGGTCTCTTTTTCGAAGGCAGCGAGAACTTCTGCCAGCGTGCCGGTGGGAATCTTGAAGTTGTGGACCGTTTGCGCCGGTGTTGCCTGCTCGTCTGGCTTGGGAGCGGGAGCCTTTCCAGCCTCTGGCGTGTCCTTTGCGTCTTTCGCGGCGGGGGCTGCCTCAACGTTTTGCACGGTGAGGCCAACCAGCGTGAGCGCCGCCATGGCGAGCAACGATCCGCGCTTTTTGCGGGCTACCGGCGAGGTGGATTCGCCTTCTTTGAGGAGAATTTCATTCCGCTCGCTTGTACTTTTTTTCTGCTTCACGATTGGCTTCCTTGTCTTTCTTTTGAAGAACTGCTTTCAAAAACAGAGAGAGTCGCGCATGCCGGTCAATATACGACTGAAATTGTCTGATATATGGCCGCAGAACTGCGACAAAATTTGTCCTTGTTTAATATGAACGTTGAAGCTGAGAGAAAGCTGAGAAATACGACATATTTAGTCTTATTTTCAAAGAAACGTCTCACATTGAAAGAAGCTCTCTCAAAAGTGCGTTTTAGCGAAGGGGGCTGCGGAGGCTGTACCCCAAACCGCGGGCGGTATGAATGAGGCGGGACATGCCGGGCTGGTCGACCTTTCGGCGCAGGTAACGGATGTAGGTTTCCAGATTGTTTTCAGAGACTTCGCGGTCCGGCCAGACGAGGTCGATGATGCGGCTTCTTGGAGTGATGCGCCCGGCGGAGTTCATGAGGCACTCGAGAATGGCGAATTCGGTGCGGGTGAGATCGAGCTTTTTTCCGGAGCGGTCTGCTTCGCGGCTGTGGAGATCGAGTGTGAGGTCGGCGAAGCGCAGCTTTTCGAGTTCGCTGCGGGTTCTGGCGCGGACTCTTGCCTGGATGCGTGCGATCAGGACTTCGAGATCAAGGGGCTTGGCGATGTAATCGTCGGCGCCGGCGTTGAGGCCGCGAACCACATTGCTGGAAGAATCAGAGCCCATGAGCAGGACGATGGTGCGGCTGATCCCGAGGAGGCGGAGACGACGGGTGAATTCGATTCCATCGAGCACGGGCAGCATGACGTCGAGGAGAAGCAAGTCATAGCTGTGAAGCTCGGCCTGACGCAGACCGGCACCCCCGTCAAAGCAGGTCCTGGCCTGGCAGCCCTGCTGTTCAAGCGCGGCAGAGAGGGATAAGGCGAGTTCCCTGTCGGCATCTACGACGAGCGCCTGAAGGCCGGAAAGGGCCGGTTCTTTTTTGCCTGCCAGTAAAGAAGACAATTCGTGCTCCAGACGCAGTGGTCCCGGCGGTGACATCATTCCCGGGTTCAAAAAGGAGAAGGTCCGGCGGGAAAGTTTGGCCGATACCGGAATCTCAAACGCGTTGTCAGGCCGCCGCAGACTCCAATATACGACAATTATAGTCGCATATCTGACGGGGGAACGGGGCTGTCATTTATGACAGTGAGGGTGGGCTATCCGATCAAAACCGGCTCACGGTTCATGGAATCAGTGGCCCTATCGGTGGACGCCTTACTCAAAAAGGCCCGGTTGCAGGGATCGTGGCAAACTGGTAAGTCTAAATACAGCAGTCACTTCTTCCGGAACGACTTTCTCAATGGCGTAACGGAATCATTGCGTTGCCTGCACGCTTTCTTGTTGCCTCTGTAAATCCGATCGACCGAGACGTCCATTTCACCAGGATGTTTGAAGGTCGTGTACAGGTAATCCCCGCTGGTTTGCACTTTTGTGGCCCTGAATCTTATATAAATGGGCTGAGTGCGGTGGGGTATTCCGTCAGATCCCGGCGCGTTTTTCAGAGGAACGCGATACGAAATGCGAAATGAGCCGGGCTGCAAGCGATGGAATTTCCGCATCCGAAGATGCAGATAGCCTGTATTTCGTTTGATTTGGGTACTTGACCAACGTGTGAGGCGGGATCTGTGGGACCTGAAAAAGAGGTACCGGGCGCTGATAAAGCGCAGGCTGGCCTGGCAAAAGATGTGGCCAGGCTTTACTCATTTGCCCATATCGAAGAGGGAAACTATCGTCACTTTTCGCGTGCCCCCAAGCAGGCACAGGCGGAGCGACCTCTTACGGAGGTAACCGAAGAGAAGGCTGCAGCGGCGGCTCCTGCGGTTCCCGCCAGGGAGAAAGCAGCGCCAGCGGCTGGCCCTGCGGTGGCGACTCCTTTGGCGGAGGTGGAGACCAATTTGAGTTCCGCCGCGACGCAGGAGGCGCCGGCTCAAAGCAAAGTGGCGCGGGGCTCAGGCCGGGTGGCATGGAGCGAGGCCACGAGCAAGCCGGCTACCGGGTTGAAGACGGCGATTGCTATTTGTTCGATTGCCGGAGGAACGGGCAAGACCACATTTGCTGCAAATATTGGCCGCATTCTGAATGGGCAGCGCGAGAGCGTGCTGCTGGTGGATGCCTCAGGCAGTACATTGCTGCCGTTTTATTTTGGTGCGGAAGATATGCGCGATGGAATGCGGACGTTTCTCTCGCCCGAGCCGGGATCTCCGCCCATGCATGTGATTGGGAATGAGAGCCCCACGAGCGAGTGGGTGAAGAACGCGGTGCAGCCGGCGATGCAGACGGTGCAGCGGACGATCTTTGACCTGGGGCCGGCCTCGTTCAACCTGATACCGGAGATTTTCCCCTTGTGCGCGCTGGTGGTGGTGCCTCTGCTGACGGACTTGAACTCGATCATGAGCATTCCGCGGATTGAAGGCTATCATCGGGCGATGTCGAAAGACGGGATCGTGGCTCCGCTGCCGGTGTATGTCTCAAACAAGTTTGACCCCGCGAGCGAGCGGGAACGCAGCGGGCGCGAATTGATTGCGCGCGAGGTGGGTGAGCGCTTTCTGCCGATCTCGATACGTCGCAGCTCTGAAGTTTCTGACGCGATTGCGCAGCGGATGACGGTGAGCGATTACGCCGGGGATTCGGCCATTGCGCAGGAGTTTCTACAGCTTGCCTTATGGCTCAAGAAGGCCGCTCCGGTGGCTCAACTTACCAGAACCACAGGACGGTGGAGCGAAGCATGACGACAACGACGACGCGCCTTGTGAACCGATGGAGTTCTGTTGGTGAGAAGACCGGCTATTGGGCGATGCTGCTGCGGTTGATTGTCTATTGTGCGCTGCTGGGACTGGCATGGGAGTGCGCCACCATGGTGTATCAATGGCCGGAGCAGGCTGTCCTGGCTATTGCCACGATTGTTGTGGGCTACATGATTCATCGCATCTCCGGTTCGGAGGTGATTACGATTGCGCTGATGCTGGCGTCGATGGTTTCGACGGCGCGCTATGCTTACTGGCGTATTTCCACCGTGTGGGTGGCTATTACGACCAATGGTCAGGGAATTGGTCTCATCAATATTGTTTTCATGCTGATTCTGCTTTCGGCAGAGTGCTATGCGTTCTCGATTCTTACGCTGGGATATTTTCAGACGGTAAGACCGCTGAAGCGGCCGCCGATTCCGATGCCGGACGATCTTGATGAGTGGCCGCATATCGATGTGCTGATTCCGACGTATAACGAAGACCTGCAGATTGTGCGCACCACGGCTATCGCCGCCATGAATATGGATTATCCGCACGAGAAGCTGCATGTGTTTGTGCTGGATGATGGACGACGCGAAGAGTTCCGCGCATTCTGCGAGAGCGCAGGCGTGGGCTACGTTACGCGTACGGACAACAAGCATGCGAAGGCCGGCAACATTAACGCGGCGCTGAAGAAGATGAGCGCGCCGTACACGGCTATCTTTGATTGCGACCATATTCCCACGCGCAGCTTTATGCAGATGACCCTTGCCTGGTTCATGAAGGACCAGAACCTGGGGATGCTGCAGACGCCTCACTTTTTTTACTCGCCCGATCCATTTGAGCGCAATCTGCACTCGTTCCTGGAGATTCCGAACGAAGGCGAATTATTTTACGGATTGATTCAGGATGGCAACGATCTGTGGAATGCGACATTCTTCTGCGGATCGTGCGCGATTTTGCGGCGCACGGCGATTGACCAGATTGGCGGCATTGCGGTGGAGACAGTGACGGAGGATGCGCATACATCGCTACGCATGCAATCGCTTGGATGGAGCACGGCTTATATCAATCTTCCGCAGGCTGCGGGGTTGGCGACGGACAGCCTCGCGGGGCACGTGGGGCAGCGCATTCGCTGGGCGCGCGGCATGTGCCAGATTCTGCGCGTGGACAATCCCCTTTTCAAAAGGGGACTGGATGGCGCGCAGCGCGTCTGCTACATGAATGCGATGATTCACTTCCTCTACGCGGGTCCGAGACTGATCTTTCTTACTTCGCCGCTGATTTACATGATCCTGGGATGCATCAATATTCCCGGCTATTGGGCTGCGATTCTGGTATATGCCGCGCCGCATCTTTTCCTCTCGAACCTGGCGAACTTCCGCATGCAGGGCAAGTATCGCTACTCGTTCTGGAACGAGGTGTATGAGACGGTGCTGGCGCCGTACATTATTGGGCCAACGCTGTTGGCGCTGATTAATCCCAAGCTCGGTAAGTTCAACGTAACGGCCAAAGGCGGCATTGTGGACAAGAGCTACTTTGATTCCGTGATTGCGCGGCCGTATGTATTTCTGATTCTGCTGAACGTGCTTGGGCTGCTGATGGCGCCGATCCGGTTCTTCTGGTGGAACCAGGGACATCCAGGCACGATTGTCATGAACGTGATCTGGATTCTGTTCAACATGGTGATCGTGGGGACGGCCAATGCCGTGGCGTACGAGTCGAAACAGACGCGCGAGGATGTGAGAATTTTCACGCGCAAGCGTGTGGCGATTGAATTGCCGGATGGCAGCAGGCTGCCTGGCGAGACGGTGGACATGTCCCTGGGCGGAGCGCGGCTTACGGTGCCGCAGATGCCCACGCTCGCAAAGGATACGAAGATCAAGCTGGTGTTTCCGCAGCGCGATGGTGAGGCAGTATTTCCGGCTGACGTGGTGGCCGCGAAGGACAAGGATCTGAGAATTGTATTTGCATCGCTTTCAGAGGGAGAGAACGAGTTGCTGACTCTGGTGCTGTATGGTGACGCAGACTCGTGGCTGAGCCGGATGGAGTATCGCAAAACAGACCGGCCCATGCACAGCTTTGGAAGGCTGATGAAGCTTTCGGTTCGCGGCGTTTACTGGGCGCTCTTTGGCTGGCTGCCGAGAAAGAAGCAGGCTGCCGCGACGGCGGCGCTGGTGACATTCGCGCTGCTGCTGGCTGGAGGGTTGTGCGCGCAGACGCCGTACATTCCACCGTTGAAGCCGGCCACGGGACAAGTACCCATGACTGGCTCATCTTCAGCGGGCAGCGGTGTTTACTCAAGCTCATTCACGCTGAAAGATATTGGCGTTCCGCAGGCGATCATCTTTCGCGGTATTGATGCCGCATCGAGCATTCCATTCTCACTGCCGCAGACCGCGGTGGTGAGCAAGGCCGTGCTGAAGCTGCACTACGCGTTTTCACCCAGCCTTATTCCGCAGCTGAGCCACTTGAATGTGATGCTCAATGGCACGCTGCTGGCTACGCTGCCGGTTCCGCAGAATACGGGGCAGATGCAGAAGACGATTGACGCGGATATTCCGCTGCCGCCTGAGATGATCATCCGCGATAACGTGCTGCGCTTTCAGTCCGTGGCTCATTACACAATGCAGTGCGAAGATCCTTCGCATTCGGCGCTCTGGAGCCGGGTGGAGAACACAAGCCGCATTGAGCTTTCAGGCGCGTTGACGGATGTGGCGGACGACCTGAAGATTCTGCCGATGCCGTTCTATGACGGATCCGTGGGCAGCAATACGGCGACGATTCCCATGATCTTTGGCGGACAGCCGGATAAAGCTTCCTTGAACGCGGCGGGAGTTGTGGCTTCGTGGTTCGGTGTGCAGATCAAGTCCAAGCCGCTGAATTTTCCGGCGATGTTTGGCACGAGTTTTCCCAAGGGTAATGCGGTGCTGTTTGTAGAGGACGCTCAACTACCGCAGGGACTGAATCTGGCGGTGCATGGGCCTGTGCTGGCAATGCGCACCAATCCTGTGGACCAGTATGGCAAGATTCTGATTGTGGCCGGCACGAGCCCCGACCAGATGCTCATTGCCGCGCAGGCGCTTGCTACCGGCAGCATCACCATGCAGGGCGACACCATGCAGATAGGCGGCTTCCAGCTGCCCGCGGCGCGCAGTGCGGATGACGCGCCGCTGTGGCTTTCGACAAGCCGCAATGTTTCCTTCTGGGATTATGCGAGCACGACGCAATTGCAGAGCGATGGATCAGGCCCGGTGGCTGTTTATCTGCGCACGCCGCCGGACCTGTACTTTGCGGATCGCAAGGTACTGCCAATGCGCGTGAACTATCGCTACAACGCAGTGTCGCTGGCGAATGAGTCAACGCTTCGCATTGACGCGAACGGTGCGATGGTGCAACAGCTGCCCATGCCGCATGACGACAACCAACGCAAGCAGCTTACCAATGAAGTGGCGATACCACTGGCGAATATGCGGCCGTTTGCCAACACGATGCTGTTCAACTTTTATTTCCAGATTGCGAAGAAGGGGAATTGCCAGGACACCCCGCCGATTAATTTGCAGGGCGCGATTCTGCGTGACTCTTATCTGGATATCAAAGGGCTCTATCACTGGGCTGCAATGCCGAACCTGGAATTGTTTGCGAATGCGGGATTCCCATTTACGCGCTATGCCGATCTTGCTCAGACGAAGATTGTGCTTCCCGCGCAGGCGAGCGGATCAGAGGTTGGCCTTTACCTTTCGCTGATGGGCTACTTTGGCGAGCAGACCGGATATCCGGCGCTGCGCGTGCAGGTGGCTGATCCTTCTGAGCTGGGACAGGATGCAGATTACCTGGTGCTTGGCACAGCGACCGATCAGCCTGCTTTCGAGAGGCTGAGTGACAAACTGCCGGTGGCTGTTCATCAAAATGGTTACACCGTTCAGGGCACGAGCGGCTTTTACCACGCGGTGGAACATGCCTGGTGGCAGGTGGCTGAGATGCGGCCGCAGTGGTGGTGGAAGCTGGGCAAGGATAATGGCCGCAGCGGCGTGATGGAGAGCATTGGCAGCCTGCCGGACGCTATCGTCCAGGGTATAGAATCGCCGTGGACTCCGGAGCGTTCCGTGGTGACCATTACGCTGAAGCAGAACGAATCAGCGGCTCCATTTATGAATGCCTTCTGGAAGGCTTCGGAATCGAGCGACATCAGCGAGTCGGTCAGCGTGCTGCATGGAAATACATTTGCGTCGTACCGCGTGGGAGACCACTTTTATCATGTGGGCAATTTGCCATGGTGGGAGCATTTGCGGTACTGGCTTGTTGAATTTCCGTGGATCATTGTTCCGCTCACGTTTGTGCTTGGCTTGTTTGTTGTGCCGTGGATACGCCTGAGGCTGGACAGGCGGGCTCGCCAGCGGTTGAATCCTCCGCCTGCGATGAATGTTTAAGCGGCTTATGTCACGCGATATTGCTTGCATGAATTCGATGTCGGAAGGTCGAGCGGAGAAATGAAAAGCATCCGGTTGTCAGCAATCAGCCGTCGCCAATTCATGATCGGTGCAAATGCCTTTGCAGCGGCGCTTGCATGCCAGCCTCATGCATTGGGTGAAAGATCCGGTGCGGCAGGCGGCAACTCACAACTCGCGAGCGATCCGCTCCGTCCGCAATATCATCTTCTCCCTCCCGGCAACTGGATGAATGACCCCAACGGACCCATCTGGTGGAAGGGAAAGTATCACCTCTTCTATCAGCTGAACCCGAACGCGGCCGTGTGGGGCGATATGCACTGGGGACACGCCATCAGCACAGACATGGTGCATTGGAAGCATGAGCCGGTGGCGCTGGCGCCCACCCCTGACGGCCCGGATAGCGAAGGCTGTTTCTCCGGATCGGCTGTGGTGTTCAACGGCGTGCCGACTTTCATTTATACGGGAGTGCAAAACAGGCCGCCGGAACAGGTGACAATCCATGATGGCACAAGCAAGCTGCGCGAGGTTCAAATGCTTGCTACGGCGGAAGACGACAATCTTCTTCATTGGAAGAAGAGGCCTGAACCGGTTATTGCCACGCCACCGGCAAGCATCAAGGTAACGGGATTTCGCGATCCATGCCCGTGGAAAGAAGAAGACGGCTGGTATCTTGCATTGGGATCAGGTGAGCGAGGCAGGGGCGGTTGTGTGTTGTTGTACCGCTCAGAGGACTTGCGCCATTGGGAATTTCTGCATCCGCTCACGTGGGGCAAGCCAAACGGGAGGCAGACCACGAACCCATGCGACAGCGGTGAGATGTGGGAGTGCCCTGATTTCTTTCCGCTTGGTGACAGGCACTGCCTGCTTTATTCCACTGAGAACAAGGTCATCTGGACTACAGGGCATTACGATCGCAAGACACATCTGTATACACCGGAGCAGAGAGGCGTGCTCGACCTTGGAGCTTACTATGCGCCTAAGAGTTTTTTAGCGCCGGATGGCAGACGCATTCTATGGGGATGGATTCAGGAGCGCCGCCCCGAAGCGGAATTCTCCGCCGCTGGATGGGCCGGCATGATGTCATTGCCTCGTGTGCTCAGAGTGGGCGCGGATGGGGGGCTTCGCATGAGCGTGGCGGAAGAGGCCACGCAGCTCCGCAAATCGGAACACCGCGCGGAGATTCGCAAAGCGGATCATCCAGATGCCGAAGTATCGCTCGCGGAGTTCGCTGGATGCTGCGGCGAGTTGAAGCTGAAGGCACGAATGGCAAAGGCACCCTTCCAACTGCGATTCTCAACCAGCGACGGTGTCTCCCGGCTTCAGATCGAATACGACCCGGCGCATCCAACGCAGATCGTCATGGATGGGGAGCCGCTTGTATTGGGTTCAGATGATGGCAGCGAGCTTCAACTTCATTGCTACGCCGACAGTTCCGTGATCGAACTGTTCCTGAATGACCGTTATACCTTGACGAAAAGGTTCTACTACGCTGGAAGCTCTGCGCAGAATCTGCGCGTCACGTGGCAAGGGAGCACGGCAAGCGTTGTCTCATCTTCAAGCTGGGAGCTCTCGCCCATATCCAGTGACAGACTGACGACTTGATCGATGGCATCACAATACGTTGAGGCTGATCGCAAAGTGACTTTCTTAATAGGCACTCTTTGGCGCGGGGCGATAGGGGTGGCCGTACTCATCGGTATGAGCGGGCGAGCCTGCACCTGACAAAGGAAGCCTTACTTCGCCAAGGTCCAGGGCATGTGCCTCTACATGCACCGTTTTTACAAGGCTGTTCAGACTGGCCTGCGGTACACCTTCCATCCAGATATGGAAACGATAGTCGCCGTATGGAACTTCATTCAAAGAGAGGACCTTGCCTGAATCACCTACGGTGTAGAGGGGCGTAGAGAGAGCAATCACCACGGCACTCATCTCAGGATGGATGTTGCAGAAAATATATGAGACGCCTTCGCGCGAAAATGTGACAGCTTTTTTGGACCCGGCTTCATATAGGCCGAGGTCGAAGCGTTTGCCATCAAAGAGTGAGAAGACATTGTGAAAGAACGGGTCTTCATTCGGAAACTGCACAACGCTGCCAACCGGAACCACGAGCAAGTGCGGGTTGAATGTGCGATTTTTCTGCAGCAGTGTGTAGTGTTCTCGTGGAGTGAAGGCCGATGTCACTGTGCCTGCGAGGGGCTCGAGCCAAACGACGGCCGGCGCGAGTTTGGCGTGCGCGGATCGAGCGACGAGATGCACGCTGACTTCTGATTTCTCCTGCGCTGACAGGCCAACGGAAAGCAATACGCAGCCAAAGAGAAACATGGTGATCCGCAGCCGCATCAGAAACTGTACCCCGCAGCCAGGCCGATGATGTTGCTGGTAGCTGCTGCGCCGTTCGCCGGATTGCTCTGGAGATGGCGGTATTCGAGCGAGAAAAGAAGATACGCGCTTGGCCGAAAGATGGCATTGCCGGTGAAGGTACGGTTGGCTACCAGATTCTGCGCTATTGCTGTTCCGGATGCGTAGGGGCGAAATTGGTGTGCGACAATCTGATCGGTCCCGAAGGCTTCATTAAATTCGAGACGGTCCGTGATTTTTTCTTTCAATTGAGCCCATCCGCCCATGTCGTCGAGTGGGCGGAAGTAATATTCGCCGGAGACGGGATTTGCGTAATAGGCATAGTCCTTATATGCCCCGCCGCCCAGGCCTCCAAGCGCTAGACCGCGATAGAAATCGCCACTGAGTTCAAGTCCTGCAGGAAGATGGAGGCGGCCATCGACGCTGGCTGCCCATGCCTTGTACTCAGAATAGAAAGCTCGATGCGGAGCGATGTATGCTCCGATGCCAATTTGATTGCCACGATCATCACGGTCTGGAGCGACGAGAGCGATGTGAGCCTCCGCGCCTGGCCAGCGGCTTTGTTCAGCAGCGGTGGGCGGAGGAAGAATTTGTGCCATTGTGCTTACGGAGGAGTACGGAGCATCACCTACATCCATCAGACCAGCCTGGAGACGAAGGTTGTCAAAGTTGTTGAGCGCGAACTGATGCGAGGCTCCGAACTGCGGGTTCCATGCCCATAGATTGCCGGACCAGGAAAGCGCCGGTTGCGACACAGCCGTCAGCGAAGAGGGCACGAGGGGGCTAAGCAGCGGGCGGTCCAGCGAAAACCATGCTTCCGAATTGGCCCAGCTCAGACGGGCGTGGGCTGTACGAAGGCGCACAAGGGAACCGCCGTAAGCAGAGCCGGTACCGCCATCAAAGTCAACGTCAAGATCAGCAGAGCTCTGAGCACCCAGAAGATGCGGACCGGTGGCGTCAAGGCCGAGCACCGTTTGCTGCATGGATGCTCCGGTACTGCCTGGTCCACCGAGCGCAATTCCAGGAGTGGCCGCCTGATCGACGCGATTGGTATTCACGAAGGTATTGAAGAGCATGAGACCGTGGAGGCGCAGAGGATATTTTGAAGCGCTTTCCACCTTGGATTGCTCATGCGTGGCGACCTGCGATTCGACGACGTCCTGACGCTCGCGGATGCCTTCTGCAGCTGTGTCGAGCGAAGAAACACTCTGATCATTGACGGACTGTGCCGATTCCGGGGACGCTGCTTCGGGCTGCAGTTCGCGGAGCAAGCCTGTCAACTCATGGCGCATCTGTTCGAGTTCATGCTGCGATTCTTCAAGCCGGGCTTCTGTGCGTGCCATTGCGTCCGTCAACTTCTGCACGCGTTGTGTGAGTCCTGCGTTGTCAACAGGGCGGGCCGCCGGTGTCTGGCCTGATGCATACGTCGCGGAGAGTGCAGACGCGAAGCTGAGCAACAATGCTGCGCAGATTGCGCTAATTTCTCGGCGTGACTGCCGATGTATGTTCGCTGCGTTCATTCTCATGGCTCAAGACCTGATCCTGAATTTCACTCCCTGGCTGCGCGTAGATTTCGCCACGCCCAAGCGACATTTGAAAGACCGTCTCACCGGCGCGGCTACTCACCAGCGTGACTTCGCCACCATGCTCAATGGCAACGCGGTGCGCAAGTGTGAGGCCCAGGCCGGTTCCCTTCTGCTTACCTTCGCTGACAAACGGCTCAAACAGGCTGCCGCGAATCTTTTCGGGAACGCCCAAGCCGTTGTCGACGACTTGCAAAATCACATCCGCGGGCCGCGACTCCAGCGACACAAGGACGTGAGGTGGTTGGCCTTCGGCACGCTCGGATTGACATGCATTCAGAATCAGATTGAAGACGGCGCGCTCCAGCTGTTTTCCATCCACCATGGCGCAGCTTGTGAGCGCGTCTCCAAGCCGGGTATCAATTACGACGCCCTCGGCATCAGGATGCGCGCGCGCAAGAGCGACCGCGCGGTCGACAAACACGGCAACGAGTCCTGGGGCGCGGCGGATGTGGGCTCCGGTGCGGCTGAAGATGAGAAGAGATTCAATCATGTCCGTTGTGCCAAGCACGGCGGCGCGAATATCGGCGAATATCTCCGCACGCTCCTTTTCCGACAGTGGACCCGAAGCGAGAAACTCGGCATTCGCGTATATGGCCGCAAGATAGTGGCGGAAATCATGCGAGACGGAACTTGCCATGCGCCCGATTGTGGCCAGTCGCTCTGACTCGACGAGGGCACGATTGGCGTTTTGAATCTCACTGCGCATGGCGGTAAACGCCGCGCTCAGTTGACGCACTTCCTGCGTGCCTCCGCGTGGAACATCGTGCGCTACATCTCCCGTCCCGAAGGCTCGCACGCTCCGGGATAATGCCTCCAAAGGCCGGGTTAATAAGGTGGCGAGCGTAACCATGAGCGCAGTGCCGCAAAGCAAGGCCAGCAGGCCAACGCTCAGAATGATGTTGTCAATGTTATGTATGGATTTCTCTGCCGGCTCAAAGGATTTAAGAACTACGAGATGAAGAGGCGCGGTTGACGCGGAAGAGAGATCTTGCGTAGCAACCAGGAACTGCGCGCCGCCGAGTTTGACTGCAAGAGGGTTGCCGGTCGCAGAGGAAAGCAGATTGGATTGCGCCGTGAGCTGCGTCTGCATGGCCGGCGTAAGAGTACCCGCTAAGACATGGCCCTCGCTCAGAAAGGCTGTTTCCACGCCCGCCGGCTCGCTGATCTGGCGCACCGTTCGCTCAATGGATGAGCCCGTAATCACATAACCCAGCAGAGTTCCGGTTTGCTCGCTGCCGAAGTAGAGTGGCCGGCGTGAGCAGGCATACAAGACAGGGCTTTGCATCAGGTAGCGCTGTCCGGGCGAGTTGAGAAACGTCCTGAGCCCGGCGCGCAGGTTGTCATCTACCTGTGCGTCATGGGCATAGGCAGCCACTATGCGCCCGCTTGAATCCGCGAGGGCAAACAAATCTGCACCGCTGAGCTGCCAGAACGGTTCCGCTCCATCTTGAATCGTGAGGCTGTCCCCGCTGGTCATCAACGCCTTGAGCGTAGGCAGGTTGGCCAGCAGAGCATTCTGGCTTTCCAGTGCGGCCATGCGCTCAGTCTGCCGATCCTGAAAGGCTGCAACGGAGCGAGCCAGATCCTGCGTCAGGTTGTTTGTAACTTCGGTCCGAAGTCGTATCCGAATTACAAGGAGGCAAAGACCGATCACAAAGACCGTGACTAGCGTCATGGCCAATACCAGCAATACGTGCGTACGAACGCCTTGCAAACGACGAAGGGAGGCGGAGGAATCCATGCTCGCCTTCGAATTGGTTTCAGGGGACAAATTTGTATCCTGCGCCGTAGATTGTCAATAAATGCCTGGGATTGGCCGGATCGGGCTCCAGCTTCTGCCGTAACTTCAGAATCTGGTTATCGACGGTCCGAGTGGTTGGATAAGAATTGTATCCCCACACCTCATTCAGAAGCAGTTCGCGGGACAAAACATGCTCTGCCCTGTCGATAAAAAATTTCAGCAGCTTGAACTCATGCGCGGTGAGCGAAACGGTGGTCCCATCGCGCCGGGCACTCATGCGCTTGAAGTCGAGCTCGCAATCACCGAAGCGGTAGAGGACGGCCTCTGCAGGTTTGCGCTGACGACGGATCGCAGCCTGGACACGGGCCGTAAGTTCGCGTGGGCTGAAAGGCTTGGTGACGTAATCATCGGCGCCAAGTTCCAGCAACAACACTTTATCCACCACTTCTGTGATTGCGCTGAGCACAATCACCGGCGTCTCCCGCGAGATGCTTTTGAATGTCTGACAGAGCTCGCGGCCAGAGATCTGCGGCAGAATCAAGTCGAGCACCACTGCCGTAGGGCGCTCCTGGCGAAAAGCGTTGAGCGCGCCCTGGCCGTCGCCTGCGACCACTACTGAGAACTGTTCCTGGGTGAAGATCCTTCTTAGCACCTTTTGCATTCGTGGATCATCTTCTGCAATCAGCACAGTATCCGCATGCACCTTGGCATGCAGGTCGATCGGCTCCATAGCCATGCTTTCCATGCTGCCTCCCGCCCATTCATTAGACATGATTACGTCCTATTCTTCTATTGTGGCTGAAACTTCAACGTGACAACAGGGAATCCAAGCGGCTGAGCCTTATGAATTTACAATCGAATGACATTTTGGGGCTGATCCCAATCAGTTGCAGTAACTATCAGCACCAAAGCCCACATGGGAAGCGACAAATCGAAGGGGTCTGTGTCGGCCAGTCCGCGTACGAGGATAAAGGTAAGAAAGCTGAATAAGAAGCTTTTTTGAGCAATTGCCGCATGCTTGCGTATGTGCAGAAACAAGCTTCCGTAAATGCCGGCGAACATTACCAGGCCAGCCGTGCCATAGGCATAAAACTGCTGCAGCAGTTCATTATGGGCGTGGCGTACTTCAAATTGATCCGGACCATAAGGTGGAATCACCTTCCACACAGAATGAAAGCCATGCCCGAGCCAGGGCTTCTGAAGAGCCTCAGACAACATGTAGGCCCAGATTCCAACGCGGCCGGTCAGGGTCTCTGACTGGCTTCCCGCGTTGCTGTAGACACCGTAGTAAGAAGAAAATAAATTCCAGAAAGCCGCAGCGACTATGACAGCCGTTATCACCAGGGCAACTTTTGTCTTGCGTGGAATCGACCGATCCCGCAACAGAAGGAATGCTTCTGCGATGAAGAAGGCAACGATGGACGTCTTGCTGAGGCTGCGCAATAACGTAATGAAAAGCACGAACACCGCGACGGGCAAGTTTCCGCTCTTCGTACGGGCCAGATATTGCGCGAAGAAAATAGCGAATGCACAAAGGTAGCCAATCTGGTTAGGCCCCAGAAGCTCTTCGTCTCCGAGCCTGAGATCAGACTGTGCAGGCAGCACCCAGGCAATGATTGCTATGACACATGCACCGTATACATAGCCCCTCATCACGTGTGTAGCTATCTCAGGCGAAGGGCCGGCGCGAAGCAGCAAGAGAACAATAGCTACGTCAGAGGCCATTGCGCACCAGAAGACGATTGCAGATGGAAGCGATGCCGCGCCAGTCCACAACAGGCTGCATCCTGAAAAACACAGGTATGCAAAAGCCCAACGTACAGGCCACCTCTGCAGCATCATTTTCAATGACTGATGCGCTGGCCCGAGCGAATGGAACGCGACCACAAGTAAGAGCAGGAACGTTAATACCAGCCCTGCTGCTACGCCTGTCTGCGGCTCCGCACCTAACCAGCGCACGGAGAGAAGCATGATGAAGAGGCGAAAGGCAAAGAAGAACCCAATGGCGGACGAGATACCGGAAGGAACCCACGGACGCGACGCTGCGGGACTTCTATAAACGAGAGCCGAGGTGGTGTTCTCTATTGCCATGCTGCAATCTCACTGTGAATACATCTGCGGTTCTCCGAGACTGCCTGCAGGAGGCAGATGACGAATGTAAGTAACGATGGACCACAGCTCATCGTCACTCAGAACTCCACGTGAACCTGGCATTCCGGAAGGCCACACTCCATTGTCCAAAATCCACTTGAGCTGGCCGTCTGTATATTTCTGCACATCGGGAGAGGTAAGAAGAGGGATCGGTGGTGAGATGTGGTCCGCAAACGGTACGCCTGTGTTCTGGCCGTCGAGACCGTGGCACGCTGCGCAGTAGTGTGAAAAGGCCTCTTTACCATCGGCTCGCGTCTGGGGTGTATCGGGCAGAGGATTCTTCAACTTCTTGTTACCGACGGTGAGATGGTGCTTCAGGAAATTAATCGTATGCGACTCCAGCTTGCTCGGCGGCGCAACCTTGCAGCCTGTGAGAAGCACAAGCGAAAGCGCGAGGGAGTATTTACCTGTCGCAAACATCGCTACTCCACAACATGCAGCTTGAGCGTCATGGAACCATGACCCGAGCCGCAAAAGACCGAACAATGGCCTACAAAATCGCCTGTTTTATCCGGAGTAAACTGCGCCTCGCCGGTCTTGCCAGAGCGTGTATCAATCTCGACGTTGAGTTCCCGAAAGCGAATGCCATGGGCAACGTCCAGGCTCTTGATGACGAGCACGACTGGTTCTCCGCGCTTGAGAGTAATCTCCGCCGGCTCGTAAGAGAACTTCTTTGCTGTTACTTCAATGCGTTTGGGGGAGGGTGAATTTTGTGCGAGATTGGCATTTGCCGCAAGAGTGCAAAGACCGACGAGTATTACAACAGCAAGGATGCTTTTCAGCTTCATTAGATTTTCCAGAATGAAATGAGATAACGCAGCAAAACCTATCTCCACAGTAGTTGCGCCGCCGCGCACAGTTGTCATGAGCGGGTCAGACGATTGTCAGGATTCTGTCGCAGTTCAGGATCTTCACTACTTTGGACATGTATCACCAGCATCGAATCGTATTCTGCTCATTGTCCCGCTTCCTATTTCCGGCTGTGCTGCACAGCTGCAGACGGTGCACTTTCTTCCTCGCGACGCAGTCCGGCAAGCTGTAATGCAATACGCCAGATAAAGGCCGGATTGTTGCGCAAGTAGCGTGGTGCCAGGCGGCGCGGTTCCTGTACAAGACGGTGCAGCCACTGCAGGCCTGCTCGCTTCACCCAGGGAGGACAATCCAGCAAGCGTCCTGAGTGATAGTCAAAGGCTGCTCCGACACCTACCAGCAGCGGTACCTGCAAACGTTTTGCATACCTCGCCATGAAGCGCTCCTGCCTTGGAGTGCTGAGACCAACCCACATAATTTGAGGACGGGCCTGATGAACAGCGGAGATCATCTCTTCTTCTTCGCTCGCCGACAGAGCACGGAAGGGCGGCGTCCACGTTCCTGTTACACGCAATCCCGGAAATTTCGCTTGCAGGCGTGCGCTCAATATCTCCGCGGTGCCCACCTGGCCCCCATATAGAAAAATCCCATAGTCGCGCTCCGCAGCGATGCCGCACATACGCGCCATAAACTGGGGTCCGGTAACATAATTCATTTTGTCGAAGCCCTGGATATGTCCGACCCATGTCAAGGGCATTCCATCAGGCGCGTTCAGCATGGCACCATTCAAGATTTCGCGCAGAGATTCATCGCGCTGAGCTTCCATCACGCCATGCACGCCAGTCATGCATGCATAACCAGCACTCCCGTTCTCAATCCACTCGCAGGCAAGCAGGATCGCTTGCTCAAGGTTGACTGCCGAGACATCTACGCCGAGAACGTCTACGTGAGAATGTGACAACTCCGCTTCCTGCATTTTTTCTCCACCGCGCACTTGATTCATGCTCCGCGAACCGCAATTCCTAACCTGCTTCGATCTTCGATAGCGCGCTCCTCAATCAAGCGGCGATAGAATCTCGCACATTGCGCGCCAATCGCTTTCATGGAAAATTGCGGGAAGCTCACCGCAGAAGGCCTCGGCGTTTGGAGTGCTCGAAAAATAGCGAGGGCTAACGAGCGCTCGGCATCGCGACGCAAGTCCACGAAAAAACAATGTCCCGCGCCAACCTCACGATGCGCGCCAATCTCCGAACAGACCACGCGGCAGCCTGCCAACAGCCCTTCTACAACCGGGAGCCCGAAGCCTTCTGTGGAAGATGGTGCAATCAGTGCCTCGCAGTTGTCATACAGCCAGTGCAGCTGAGCCTCGCTCAGGCCGGACAGAAAATGCGCCTTTCCGCTCAGTTTGTATTCATCCGTTACGCGTCGAATTCGCGCGGTATCCGGCCCTTGAATTCCAACGATCAGAAGCTGCATTCGCAAATCGATCCTTGCTTCGCGGATCAACCTGGAAAAACTTTGAAGGAGCAACGGTATGTTTTTGTTTTTGCGGTGCTGGGCCACGCACAGCAGGAATGGTTCATCGGAAAACACTGCCGCCTCTGGCCTTACCGCTTGCGGCATGGGTAGCACGCAATTGGAAATGCAAACGGTTTTGCACGCGAGCCGTGCCGGGAGATATTTCTGCATTCCATCGCGAGTCGTCTCAGACACAGAGGCAATCCCATCTGCCGCTTCAAGGCATTGACGCAGAACTGCGCGGTTTACCAGAGACTTGGGAAATCCAAAATTTCCCGGTATCTCGTATGGATAGAGATCGTGCAACGTGACCGCAACCGGACATGGAAACGCGCCCGCCTTTATCGGCATTGGAAAGGCGAGATGCGCCACGTCTGCGCCCAATGCGCGGACAATCTCGGGAAGCCGGTAGTAGTACCACAGGTTGCGGGCGATGCGAGAGTCTCCCATCGCAGATGCATGCACAAACAGCTTTCCGCTTTTTTCATGCTCAACACTTTGCGCAAGCTTAAGCTGCCATGGCGCAACAATCAGATGGACCTCATGAACTTCTTCGCGCTGCTCGAGTGCACGCGCCATATTGAAAGCGTGGCGCTGAACCCCAGACATCTCTGCTGAAAATGCCGCTGCGGCTATGACGACTCTCATAGCGACGCCTCCGGCCAATGGCTCGTTTGCATAATCTCTGGCGTTATGCTTTTGCCCGATCGCAATTCCAGTTGCTTGAGGACTGGAACATAGACGGCAAGCGAAGCGGCACCATAAATTACGCGACAGACCGCCAACCCTACAACGCCATTGCGATGCAGCAGAATGATGATCAAAACAAGAAGCGCTCCGCGTGAGCCAAGGCTGATGAGAGCCGCGCTGCGGAACTGACCGAAGGCAGATAGCGCATATACTCCCGTAA
>CAWBWB010000010.1:0-106843 GCA_963792495.1 uncultured Acidobacteriaceae bacterium
GCCCAGGCGATTGCGCCGATTACCAGCCTTCAGCCGCCGTACTCCATGCTGCGCCGCGCCATCGAAGAGGGGATCCTGCCGTATACGCAGGCCAACCACATCGGCGTCATCAATTACTCGCCGATGGTCTCTGGCCTGCTTACCGGCAAAATGACCGCGGAGCGAGTTGCCGCCATGCCTGCCGACGACTGGCGTCGCAAGGCTGTCGAATTCAACGAGCCGCGTCTGAGCCGTAATCTGCGCCTTGTCGAGCTGCTGCGCGAGATCGGCGCGGCCCATGGAGTAGAGCCGGGGGTTGTTGCGGTCGCCTGGACGCTTCGCAATCCCGCTATTACCGCTGCGATTGTGGGCGGACGCAGCGCAGCGCAGGTGGAGGGTCTTGCTCCGGCCCTGGAATACCGTCTTAACGATGAGGAATTCGCCCGGATCAATACGTTTCTGGCGGAAAATCCCGTCTAAACAGTGGCAGGGAAGAAGCCCACAAAAAAACTGACCCCGGCCAGCGCCGGGGTCAGTTTCATTTCAGGTGTTACAAGGCGTCCGCCTTAATTACATCGCAGCTACGAAGTCCGGCAGCACCATTGCTGCATTCTCCTGAAGCAACCGCGTCATGCGCGCCGCCATTCCGGCGTACATATCAGCTGCGCGATATGCATTGATTCTCACGCCTTCGCTTGCCTGCGTAAAACCATATTGAGCCAATCCCATCAGCACGCACAGACGAATCTGCATTGCGTCGCTGCGAAGGGTCGCCACCAGCACACGGTCTACGTCCGGGCAGTTGCGCGCAGCGTAGTCGGCCATTTCCATCATCACGCCGGCATTCTGGTAGATCGCCCAGAGGCCGCGGGGGCCTTCCATGCGCGTCCAGGCATCATCCGGAGTGGCGTTGAGGCCTTCCTTCCAAAGGAAGTTATCGGTTAGCTCGCGGGCGCTCCAATCCACGCGAAGCCGTGACAGCAAAGTCTCCCATGTCTGCTGGCCGCGCTGCTTGACTGCGATGCGCCACCGAACAAACCATGTGACCAAGGCTGCAAAAATTAACACCTGCAGCAAAGGTAGAATCATTGATTAACCTCGGGCTGAAATTCCTCGCAGTTATTGGGAATGATCAGCCAATTTGTCTTGTGTTAACTGCTTGAACCCAAGTTTGAACAAAATTCTCTTACTATGCAAGTAAAAAATGCTAAAAAACGACCGAATTCGGACACCAAAGGTTCATTGGACTAAAGTAACGTACGGTACTTAAAAATGCGAATCGGCGCATGTCTTATCCACGCCGATTTCCGCGTAAGTCGTTTCCTTGTAAAGCTATACGACCCGAGTGAGCTGCGCCGGAAACGGTAAGCAGGAAGCTTCGCATCTGCGGAGTGAACTCCTGGCGTGCTGTTTCCTTCTGTGCAAAACTCACGCCCCAGTACCCCAAAGCGCATAAATAGCTCAGGGGAAGGATCATATCGATCTTATGATAATTGACCAACTGGGGCATCTGCGCATGGAGAAGAGAGACTCCGAGACTTACCAGAGAGAAGAATCCCAGCCCGGTGGCAACCTGTAATTCCCGGTCATGCCAGTTGATGGAAAACAGGTGGCTGCCTGCGGCAAGCACCAGAAAAAACAGAATCTGCAGCATGGAGGATGTCTGGCGCAGGCGAAGGAAGAAAAGCCATTCCGCCGGAAGCCCGTGCATCAATGTCGCGCCCGCAATGGGCCAGAATATTGCGCCGGCAAGCAGAACCAATGCCGCAAGCGCAGGCACCGTCCAGCGAGGAAGAGAGGCCTGGAGAGGCTTCAATATGGACCACGAAAGCTCAACCAGCACACAGAACTGCAGCAGGCAGTCGAGCGGCATCTCATATATATAGAAGCGGTTGTAGGAGCCGGTGCGCGATTCGAGGAAAAGTCCCAACGAATCCGTGACCAGTGCCCACACCATATAAAGACAAAACAGTGGCAAGCGTGTGTAGGCGCGTCTCCAGATCAGCAGCGCAATTAATCCAACCTGCGCCGCGAGACCAGTCCACACAAATGCTGTGTCTATCCACGACACTGGGAGTCTCCTATTCTAAGGAAGCAGCAAGCCTGACACGTGCATATCATTTCGGCAAAAACGAGAACAACTCGAATGTAACACTATTATGCTCTCTTTACGCTTACTGAGCCGCCCGGAGGAACGGGAGTCGGCAGCATGGGACCGTGTCCGGCAACGCTACCGCCTGGGGGAACTGGTGTCGGAAGCATGGGGCCAGCGAATGCGATGGTGCTCAGCGAGCCGCCCGGAGGAACTGGAGTTGGCAGCATCGGGCCATGTCCGGCAACACTACCACCTGGAGGCACTGGCGTCGGGAGCATGGGGCCGGCAAATGCAATCGTGCTCACAGAGCCGCCCGGAGGAACTGGAGTGGGGAGCATGGGACCGTGTGCAGCGACACTACCGCCTGGGGGAACTGGCGTCGGAAGCATCGGTCCAGCAAACGCAATGGTGCTTACGGATCCGCCTGGAGGAACAGGGGTCGGCAGCATGGGACCGTGGCCAGCGACGCTACCACCCGGAGGAACAGGCGTCGGAAGCATAGGACCGGCAAATGCGATGGTGCTCACAGAGCCGCCCGGAGGAACAGGAGTCGGCAGCATCGGGCCGTGTCCCGCAACACTACCACCCGGGGGAACTGGCGTCGGGAGCATAGGTCCGGCAAATGCGATGGTGCTCAGCGACCCGCCCGGAGGAACTGGCGTCGGCAGCATGGGACCATGGCCAGCAACACTACCGCCCGGAGGCACAGGCGTCGGGAGCATAGGTCCGGCAAATGCGATGGTGCTTACCGATCCGCCCGGAGGAACGGGAGTGGGCAGCATCGGGCCGTGTCCAGCGACGCTACCGCCCGGGGGAACCGGCGTCGGGAGCATAGGACCGGCAAACGCAATGGTGCTCATCGAGCCGCCCGGAGGAACAGGGGTCGGCAGCATCGGACCGTGTCCGGCAAGGCTACCACCTGGGGGAACTGGCGTCGGAAGCATAGGACCGGCAAATGCAATGGTGCTTACGGATCCGCCCGGAGGAACGGGAGTCGGCAGCATCGGGCCGTGTCCGGCAACACTACCACCCGGAGGCACTGGCGTCGGAAGCATCGGGCCAGCAAATGCAATCGTGCTTACAGAGCCGCCTGGAGGAACGGGAGTCGGCAGCATCGGGCCGTGGGCAGCAACACTACCGCCCGGAGGAACAGGGGTCGGCAACATGGGCCCGTGAGCGGACGCGCTCGAGGTAAAGTCCACACCGGTAGAGATAGGCGCAGGCGACATTGAGCTCTTGGCAAACATATTCACGGCAGCAAGAGCGACCACTGCAACCATAAAGAAACGCATATTTTTCAGTGTTGAAATCATTGAAGATACTCCTTTTCCAGAGTGGAACTTGTACCCAAAGGGTACTTCAGTGTGGGATTGAATTTCACTACAAAAGTAACAAAACTAAAATTCTTTAGTAACGTTACTAAGTTACTTTTGAACTGTCGCTCTGCTACCACAGTTGTATCTGCCCTTCAGGCCGTTGCCAGCCTTAGCTTTACGCTTCAGACGTGCGTAAAACGTTATCTTGGATTTACTACGAACGCAGTGTTACACGTAACGGCACAGGAGAGAGTATTTGTGATTGTTAAACTTCGTTCTCGCTTCAACAAGGAATATACACTCGCGAAATATCGAGAGTTAATCGCACTTCTCCATGAGCGTTGCGGCGCACCGATCGAGTTCCGAGTGGCGGAAACTCCGATATTTTTAACTCGAGAGTTGCTGGATCAGGTCGCCCAGTCTGGAATTCGCCTCTGCAAGCGCCTCACTGCGGATTCCGCCTATCTGGCCGCCGCGCGACAGGCTATTCCTGCCGGTTATCGGGTCGCGTCGGAGACCCCAAGGCCCAATTTCCTCACGGCGGATTTTGCACTCATCCGCGATGACGCCGGTCAACTCACGCCGCGGCTCGTGGAATTGCAGGCCTTCCCGTCCGTGTATGCCTTTCAATCCATGTTAGATGGTGCATATCGCAACATTTACTCGTTGGATGCTCAATTCTTCGCGGAGCACCAAGGTGCGCCGGAATATTTCCTCTCCGGGCTCAACGAGGATTCGTACTGGCAGCGGCTGCGAGAGACGATTGTCGGGTCGCACGATCCTGAAAATGTCGTCCTGGCTGAGGTGGATCCCTACCACCAGAAAACTCTTCCGGACTTTAGACTCACGGCGGAGAAACTCGGCATCCATATTGTGGATATTGCCTCGATTGAGCCGGAAGGCTCGCGCCTCACCTATAGAGCAGCGAACGGCCGCCGCGTTCCCATCTCCCGCATTTATAACCGGGCCATTGCAGATGAACTCATTGCCCGTAAGGTTCAGCTTCAGTTCGACCTGGAGCGCCCGTGGGATGTCGAGTGGGCGGGCCATCCCAACTGGTACTTCCTTATCAGTAAGTTCTCCGTTCCGTTTCTCTGCCAGCCGGATGCTTCCTCGGGCGCGCTGGCTGATCCAGTGGTTCCCCCCTCGGTATTTCTGAGTGACTTCCTTGCTGGACCGGGCCGCACGCAGCTTGAATCGGCGGGCGTGCCCCTTCCTGCCCCGTCGGGCGATGCCGTGTACGCAGACCTTTTGCTTAAGCCGCTCTTTTCTTTTGCGGGCAAAGGAATCCAGTTCGAACCAACGTATGCGCAACTCGTTGCCATTCCGCCGGAGCAACGCGGCAACTACCTGCTTCAGCAGCGTATGAGCTTCGTTCCCACGATCGAAACACCGCACGGCCTCACCCAGTTCGAGATCCGCATCCTCTATCTCTGGCCGGATGGCGGTGACCTTTTTCCGGTAATTTCGCTCGCCCGTCTGGGCCGAGGTCGTATGATGGGGGTAGACCACAATCGTAATCTTGAGTGGGTAGGCGCTTCGGGAGCATTTTTTCCCGAGGCTGGTTGATGCGCGTCAAAGCTTTTGCGTAAGCTCGGAGCCATCACTACAGTGCTATCGGGCCTGGTTACTATTCTGGATACTTTTGTGCCGTAGTAGCAGAAGGAATTGTGAAATAGAGTGAAAGACGTACTAACTTCCGGCGCGGGCCCGGATATGAACCAGCAAGCAGCTAAATTCGGCTTTACGTTGATTTACGGGAGCGACATGCCCTCCTCTCCGGCACGGGACGTGCGTTGCGCTGTCCGTTTCCCGCTCGCACTGCCTATCTCCATCTTCCGGAATGGCAAAGCCGAGCCTGCCATCACCTGCAACATCTCCGCCAGCGGGGTTCTCTTTGAAACCGAGACGCCGGTTGTGGTCGGGGAATCGATCACCTTTTCCATGGAAATGCCGGGTACTATCCTTGGTACCTTGAAGGATGTGCTGGTAGAGTGCCGTGGGCGTGTGGTACGCTGCTCCTTAAGTAACTCGCATCCGCGTGTTGCCGCCACAATTGATGAATATCGATTTGTAGAGCAGTAACCGCGGGGCGGGACTTAACTGCCCCCATGACTTTTTTGGATGAATCCCCTGAGACCGAAGCACAGGATGGTCTGGCAAAACCTGGCGCAATCCGCATTATCCTTGCGGATTCTCAAGCCATTTTCCGTGTCGGCATCCGTAAGATCTTTGCGCTTGAAGACGATCTTCGCGTCGTCGCGCAGGCTGATTCTCTGGAAAGTCTGAAGGCCTCCATCGAGCGCTATCCAACGGACGTGGTTCTGGTGGAGGGTGCGCTTCTGGCCGGCTCCATTAATACCATTCCTGAGCTTATTGCCATTTCGTCCGACATTAAGCTCATCGTACAGGCGCCCATTACAGATGAGTCCCACACGGTGGAGCTCTATCGCCGCGGGGTTCGCGGCATCATCTCGCGCTCCATCTCGCCGGATTTGCTTGTCCGGTGCGTGCGCCGCATCGCCGCCGGTGAAACCTGGATCGACAACCAGTCCGTGAACTGGGTCATTGAGGCGTATCGCGCCCAGGCAGCTGCGCTGGTCAATCCGCGCAGCCAGCCTCGTCTTTCGCCCAAGGAGATGTCCATCATCACCTGCATTACCCAGGGCAAGCGCAACAAGGAGATCGCTTACCAGCTCGGCACCACGGAGCAGGTCATCAAGAATTATCTCCGCAAGATTTACGACAAGCTCGGCGTCAGCGACCGCCTTGAGCTGGCCCTCTATTGCCTGCATAACAAGATCATCCAGGCAGACGCCGAAGATGAGCCTGTGGTTCAGCAGAAGGCCGCCGGCCGCTAGGCCTGATTCTTCCAGCCCTGTCAGCTTTTAGCCGGAAGCACCTCGTAGGGCCGCATCATCTCGTTGTCTTCATGCTCCAGAATGTGGCAGTGCCACACGTAGCGGCCTGGATAGCCCTGAAAGGGCACAATGATCCGCGTGACGGTATGCGAATTGACGCGCACCGTATCCTTCCATCCCATCTCATTGGCATCGGGAGCCTGCTTGTCGCCGGTGAAGCGCAGCTTGTTGTTGTAGGTGTAGTCAAAGGCGTCAAAGCGCTGCCGGTCCAGCACCTGAAAGCGCACCATGTGCAGGTGAATGGGATGCGTGTCGTCGGTCAGGTTTGCGAACTCCCATATCTCGGTGGTGTTCAGCAGCGGCTTTTCGGTAATCGGATCGTGCCACGGCGTGTTGTTCAACAGCATGCCCTTGGATTCCGCCACGAGGTTGAGATTTTCATCCAGCGTGAGCCTGCGTGTCTGCACCGCGCTTGATTCCGCAATGCGTTCCACGGGCCGCAGCGTTGCGGGCAGGGAACTTGTATCGGTCACTGGCTGTGCGCTTACGCGAAACTGCACCAGTTCGAATGGCGCGCTGGATAACAGAAGCTTCTCACCCCGATGCTGGGCAAAATCGATCACGACGTCCGCGCGTTCGCCCGGTGCAAGCTGCAGATACTTCATCTTCACTGGCGCGCTCAGCAGTCCCTGATCGCTGCCAATCTGCGTGATCTCGCCGCCACCGGAAAGAGAAAGCCGGTAGAAGCGCCCATTGGCGGCATTCAAAATGCGGAAGCGATATTTGCGCGCTTCCACGTCGAGATAGGGGAAGAGCTTGCCGTTGACCAGGTGCGCCTCACCAAAGAACTCCGGCACCCACGGACGATCGGGATAGGCCGATATCGGGTAGCTCAGTTGTCCATCCGGCGTGAAGTCGCGGTCCGCCAGAACCAGCGGAATTTCATATTTCCCGTTCGGCAGCCCGAGCGCTTCCTCGGCCTTGTCGCGCACGACAAAGAGACCAAAGAGTCCGGCAAAGATATTCAGCCGGTTAATGCCCATGGCGTGGTCGTGATACCAGAGCAATGCAGCATCCTGTCTGTTGGGGTAGTAGTAGGTGCGCGATTTGCCCGGCACATACCAGTCCTCGGGGTAGCCGTCGCTGTCGGCAGGCGTGCGGCCGCCATGCAGATGCACCACGCCGCGCACTTCAGGCACACTCTCTTCAGCGCCGTGCAGCGTGTGGTCAATGGGCATGAAATGCTTTTGCGGAAGCTCGTTGGCCCACTCCACAAGAAGGCCTTCGCCACTGCGTGTTTCCAACTGCAGGCCCGGCACGGTGCCGCCGTAGGCCCAGAGATTCGTCGCAGGCAGGTCCCGATGCACCTTCGCGCGGATGGCGCGCATGGGCACGCGGTAGAAGGGCACGCGGGTGCCATCAGGAGCCACACGCTGCTCCATGGGCCGCGCAATCTGCGGCATGGGCAGCGCATCGACCCAGCGCGTCAGAGTGTCGGGGTCAAGGTTGGGTATTTTCTTTACGGCCAGTGGAACCTGCATGTGGCCGGCGTGCCCGGAATCCTGGTGCGTATGCGCAGCCTGGGACTGCATCTTTCCCGTCGCGCAAATTCCCGCGGCAGCCAATGCCGAGCGGCTGAGAAATCTTCTTCGAGTAATCAAAATGAGAACGCTCTCTACCTGCAATATAAAGCGGGAGCGCGAAAGAATCTCTCCGCGCTCCCGCCTGATTTATAGCTCTTTACAGCACTTGCGATCTGAAACCGCAAGGTTGAGTTGAAACTACCAGGGAGCCGGCAGGAAGCCGAAGCCGCGGCCATTCTGCTTTACCAGGCCCGTGTTGGGATCCAGAATGTACTGGCCGCCGTTGCCCTGGCCGCTCCAGTCGAACATGTTGTCGATGGGGTTTGCAATCGCATCGAAGGAACCGCCGCCGACGCGCTCGCCTTTGAGCCAGTTATCTTCCACAAAGCGCAGGATCGAGGTCTGATCCGTGATCGAGTGGTCGACGAAGTTGGACTTCGCCCAGGGAGAAATCACCAGCAAGGGCAGGCGTGGACCATAACCGCAGCGGCCCTGTGCATGCTCCGTGCCGGAAGAAACGCCAGCCAGAGCGTTGACGCCGCTGCCGCAGGAAGGCATGTTGTTCACCATGTCAGCCGCGGTGGCGGACTGGTTCACGATGGGGCTCTGCTGATGGTCATACCAGCCGTCGGAGTCGTCATACGCGATGACCACTGCCGTCGTGCTCCAGAAAGGCGACTGCTGGAGAGCATTGATCGTCGTCACAACGAAGTTCTGCTCGTCCAGAGGGTCAGAGTAGCCGGCATGGCCATCCTGATAGCCGGGAGCCTTCAGGTAGGAGACCGAAGGCAGGTTGCCGGCCTTCAGCGCCGTGAAGAAGTCATTGATATCGTACTGGTGGTTCGCCGCATCCGTGTAGCCGATCATCGCAGTGGAGGTCGGACGCGCATGCGTCGGGTTGGCCGTAGAGGCGTAGTACTGGAAGGGCTGGTGGTGCGGAATGTAGTCAGCCTTGGTGGTGTTGGTCACCGTGGAGGTGGTGCTGCGCTTGCACTTCGTGGTGCCGTTGGGGTTGGTGATTGTAAGATCGAAGCCGCCCTCAAAGAATCCCCACGTAATGCTTTCGGCGTTCAGCATGTCGCCGATGTTCTTGCCGCTCATCTGAACGGTTTCGCCTGTCGTGGTGGAGCAGATATCGCCCACCGGATCGGCGTCGCTGATCAGGGTCCAGCCGCCGTTGCCGTCGCTGATGGTGGCGCCGCCGGGATTCACATCCGTGGTTACGCCGTTGAGCTGGCCGGAGATCAGGTTCAGCGCGCCGTCGGTCGAAGGTCCAAAGTTGGTGTCATAGGAGTTGTCGCTCATCGCGTAGCGCTGCGCGTAATTCCAGTAGGCCGTCACGGTGTTGCCGTCGTAGTAGCCCATCGTCAGGCCCTGCGTCGCAGTGATGCCTGCATTCGGGCCGCCGGTAGGAGGTGGACCGGCAACGCCGACCGACATCGGGAACGCATCCATCAGGCCCATGTCAAAGGCAGCCTGCTCAGGCGTGTAGTCGTGATCCTGATCGGCCGTTGCAGCCTGGGTACGATCCAGGCGGAAGGGATTCGTAGCGCCCTTTCCGTTGGCCGTGTTCTGCCAGTTCGGATTGTTGGTGAGCAGGCCGCCTGCAAGGCCGTTGATTGTGGGCGTACCGGCCTTGGCAAAGAATGCAGGCTCACCCTTGGTGTTGGCGGCCCAGGGGTAAGTGGCGAAGTAGTGATCAAAGGAGACGTTCTCCTGAAAGATAACCACCAGGTGCTTGATTGGGGTTGCGGTCGGTGCGCTGCTGGCTGCATAAAGCGAGCCCGGCATGGTGCCCGCCACGAGCAATGCTGACAGCGTAACTGCTGCAAGCTTCTCCATAATTTTTTACAGACCTCCTGTGCGCCGCTGGACAGACGCACGAGAAGTATCTGGAATTGCCTGTGAATGGCGTGTGAATCGTGTGCTACATCCCGAAGAATAAGTTCATAGGAATCCACAACTTACTTTTTCGTAAGGAAGTAATAAAGTGACGTTCCGGAAACCGCTGAAAACCCGGCGTCAAAAGATCAGTGTGCGGCCTTCAAACTCCGCCGCTGCTCGCTTGCCTTCAACATCTCGCTCAAGTCGCCCACAGGCCGAATCTCCCAGCTGCTTCCAAACGCCAGCGAGGGATGCTGGCCCATCAGTTGCGCCGCGTGATTCATATCCCGCGCCTCAAGAAGAAGAATGCCGCCAATCTGCTCCTTGGTCTCGGCATACGGCCCGTCGACAGTAACCACCTTGCCATTTTCGCGGAAGAGACTCAAAGCGGTCTCCCGTCCCTGCAATGCTTCACCGCCAACCCAGTGGCCGCTGGCGCGAAGGTGATCGTCGTATTCAAAACATGCATCGAACATGGCGTTCCGTTCGGACTCAGCCATGGCTTCAAACTTCTTTTCGTCGTAATAACCCAGACAGATGTATTTCATGATCCTTCTCCTGATAGCGGATGAACAGAGCCGGCTGCAGCCTGAGCCGGCTCGTGCTTCGTGTGACTGCGGCGCGGCTATGCTTCCGGAGCCGGAAAGAAGAGAAGCTCGCGCACCTCGCCTGCCACATCGCAAACGATCGCGCCCTTCTTCGCCCATGCAAGCGCTTCGTCCATGTTGGCGCATTCCAGTATCCAGAATCCGCCAATGTGCTCCTTGGTCTCGGCGAAGGGTCCGTCTGTGACAATCACCTTGCCGTCGCGCTGGGCGCGCAGCGTCTTGGCAGCAGCCGGCGGAGTGATGCCGCATGCAAACTTTCTGACGCCGGCAGCAATCATCTCGCGGTTGAGCGCGTGGATCTGTTCCATCATCTCTTCGGTTACGGTAGACGGGTCGAAGTCGTCGGGCATGTAGTTGCAAACCAGATATTGTGGCATCGCTTTTTCTCCTTGGTTTCAGTGGTCTGTTTTCGATGACTCGGTTCCTGTTCTCCCAGGAGCCGCAGCGCATCGTGCTTTCGTCCTATAGTCGTTCGCGAGATTGAAAATCGACAGCTCGCACAAATTTTTTCTTAGCTGTGTCCGGTTCAGTGATTGTGTTGTCCTGCAGGCGTTCCATCGGACCAGGTTGCCGCAGCAATCAGGAAGACTGTGATGGACGGCAGCCCTTTTGCCTGAGATTCCGCGCCGGGCGAAAGGAACCAGTACGGAGCGGCCATCACCGGTGAACCCTCCGAGCCGGAACCCCAGTCCTTACCGTCTTTGAGCGGAGTATCGAACATCAGGTGAGGTAAATTGTGACCACCCTGGTCGGTCAGATAAGACGATTTCGACATCATGTAGTCCATCGCGCCGCTCTCGAGACTCGGCAGTTCGTGCTTCTCGTAGGCAGCTTTCAGCGCCGCTAGCATCTCCTCTTTGGAGCGGCCTGCCAACACCATCCTGGCCCGCAAGGACAGGATCGGAACCAGCGCTCGCGCAGCCTGCGGGTTCATGCAATCCGCGGCCCTTATCTTCGGGTTCCAGAACTCCGGCCAATCAAACATTCCCGTCCATGCCCGCCCCACAAAGCAGACAAAACCATTGCTGCCGTCGACAGCTTTCTCGTATCCCTGCCGGCCCAGAACCAGAACGGTCGCATCGCGAGAGATGGATGCGGGAGCTGCACTCCGCGCCAGCTCAATCTCAGCGTTCTTTTCCATCAGGTACTGCTCCACCGGGGCCATCTTTGCATACGAATCAGTTTGTGCCGCCGCACTCTGCACAAGTAAACCAATGCAGATGGCCAGCATGGGCGCCATGATCCGCCTTGCACCGTCCCTCATCTTCACTGTTGTTTGCATATCTTCACGACCTGGCATGATTTCTCCTTCGGAAATCGTTCTTCTGCCTATAGTCGTAAGCAAGACAGAAAATCGACAGCGAATTTTATTTTTATTTCAACTGTCGAATGCGCTCCTCCAGAAACTGCCGCTCCGGCTCCTGCTGAGTGAGTGCCAGTGCCTTCTCATAAGCAGCCCGGGCCTCAGCAGTCCTGCCCAGCCTGCGATACATTTCGGCGCGAGCAGAATGCGCAAGATAATAATTCGCCAGTTCGCCATGCTCCAGCACTGCGTCGATATGTGCTAGTCCAGCTTCCGGGCCATCGCGCATGGCAATGGCCACCGCGCGATTGAGGTGCACCACAGGCGAAGGCTGCATGCGCACCAGCTCGTTGTAAATCGCAACAATCTGCCGCCAGTCGGTTGCAGCAGTCGATTCCGCCTCCGCATGAACGGCTGCAATCGCTGCCTGCAGCGTGTAAGCACCAAAGCGGCGAGAAGCCAGGGCACGCTCCACCAGCGCCGTGCCCTCCGCAATCTGCGCGCGGTTCCAGAGCGAGCGATCCTGATGTTCCAGCAGGATCAACTCACCGGTTGGCGAAGTTCTCGCAGCGCGGCGTGACTCCTGCAGCAGCATCAGGGCAAGCAAGCCCACCACCTCCGGCTCAGGTTGCAGCTCCATCACCAGCCGTCCCAGCCGAATCGCTTCACCGGTCAGCTCAGCGCGCGTTACTTCAGCTCCCGCCGCGGCGGAGTAGCCCTCGTTAAAGACGAGATAGATCACCTGCAGCACCGCATCCATCCGCTCCAGCAGTTCCTCAGGCGCCGGCACTTCGTAGGGAATCTTTGCCTCGCGAATCTTTGCCTTGGCGCGCACAATGCGCTGCGCAAGCGCCGGCGGCGTCACCAGAAATGCTCGCGCAATTTCCTCAGTCGTCAGTCCGCAGACTTCGCGCAGCGTAAGCGCAACTTGTTGCTCCGCAGGCAGAGCAGGATGGCAGCACGTGAAGATGAGCCGCAGACGATCATCTTCAATCTCCTCATCCTCCAGCGGCGCATCGTTCGCACGGGATTCGAGATGCGCTGCAAGCTCTTTCTCCACTCCATCGAAGCGCGCTCGCCTGCGCATGCCGTCAATCGCTTTGAATCGCGCCGTTGATATGAGCCATGGCCGCGGCTTCTCCGGAATGCCGGTCCTCGGCCATGCGTCCAACGCGGCAGCGAAAGCCTCATGCATCGATTCTTCCGCCAGGTCAAGGTCGCCAAGCAGACGCACGAGCGTAGCCAGCACCCGGCCCGATTCCGTCCGGTAAAGAGTTTCGATATTCCGGCTGACTTCTTCAGGCACAGGCGACAGCATCTACGCCAAGCTAGCAAATGAAGGCTCTCGGCACAACCAGGCAGGGAAACGATTGTGAAAAGCGCCGCCGCTTGTTGGAGCGCTCTCCAGCGGCCTCGTCGTTTTCCAATGATTTCTTTTCGCAAACGGGCGTTCTGGCGTCTTCTCTTGATTTCAATTTGAGAAAGTAAAGAGCTCGACGAGCGCCTTCAATCTCTCTTTCTGGCGGCTGCGCGGAAACCGTTTCGTTCTTGTAAACTCGGCAATGCCGTGCAGGGCCGCCCAGAACAGTTCGGAAATCACCTCCGGCTTGCTCTGCTTTTGAAACAACTCGAAGATTTGGGAAAACGCAAATCGCAGCTCCGGCGGAGTAGCCACCTCGCCGAATGGCACGCTCAGGCCGAGTGAAAACATCACTTCATAGAGTGCCGGTGAAGAAGCGGCGAACTCCAGGTACGCCGCAGCAACTGCTTCAACCGTTTTCCCGCGTTTGGCGCTCTTACGCGCCTTTTCCATCGTCTCGCCGATCTCCTGGAAACCCTCGATAGCAACCGCGGTGAGAATTCCTTCGCGGTTTTCAAAATGGCCGTACAAAACGGGTTGGCTGTAGGAAATCTCATCCGATAGCCGCCGGACGGTTACGTTAGGCCATCCTTCAACCTCCGCGATTCGCCGGGCGGCGCTCAGGATTTGTGCCCGGCGCGCCTCCTTGTCCCGTAGTTTTCGCTCTGCAATTCGGTTTGTTGCTGGAATCTTCGTCACAGATAGAAAGTATAGCGCCGCTAAGAAAATAACCTGGCGAAGACTGAATCCTTTCTCCGTTCGGCCGTATCTTATCTAGCGTTGCTAGATTTTCTAGGAGTGAAACATTTATGACGATAGCTATTCCGCTCATCCTGGCAGCTCTCATGGCCGTTGCGATCATTGGGATCGGTTGTTTCTACCTCGCGGCTCCTCAGCGAATCTCAGGATCGTTTGGCCTTAAGCCGCCTGCACCCGATGTCGACACTCGCGCCTGGCTGCGTCTGAAAGGAATTCGTGATATCGGCTCCGGATTGGTTGTGCTGACCTTGATGCTCACCGCGGAGAGCAGGTTGGTGGGCATAGTTCTGCTTGCCCTGGCCATCATCCCTTTCGGCGACATGTCCATCATTCTGGGGTCGGGCGGGCGGAAAGCGACAGCGTTCTCCGTACATGGCGTTACCTGCGCCGCGATGCTTGTCGTGGGCCTCTGGTTAATCCACGTCCTTTAAGTCGCAGAGCGTCTACTCCGCCCGCAGAGCCTCCACCGGATTGACAGCCGCAGCGCGCCGCGCAGGCAGGTAGCTTGCCAGCGCCGCTGCTGCCGCAAGTACCAGCGGCACGGCTACAAACGACACCGGATCGAGAGGGCTGACACCGAAGAGCAGTGTCTTCATCAATCCCACCAGTCCCGCTGCCGCTGCAATGCCGACGGCCACACCGATGCAGGTGAGCAGGAGCGCGGAGCGTACAAACATCCATCGCAGTCCGTCTTTCTGCGCGCCCAGCGCCAGCCGAATGCCAATCTCTCGCGTGCGCTGCGTTACGGAGTAGGAGATCACTCCGTAGATTCCGATAATGCTCAGCGCCAGCGCCATGGAGCCTGCAATCGCCAGCATCACCAGCGTGAACGAGCTGCGCGCCATCGACTTCGAATAAAGCTCCTGGAGAGTTCCCACTTGTGCGACAGGAAGGTCGCCGTTCACCTGCCACACAGCCTGCTGCATCTGGCTCAGCAGGGCAGTAGTGCCTGCGCGATTGGTGTGAATGGCGTAGCAGGCAAACCGCATTCCGTTCATCAGCGGCGGGTCCGCAAAGCGGTCATAAAACATGGCCGGCCAGTAGATGATCTGCGGAGCCGGGGCATCCATGCCGTGGATATGCACGTCTTCCACAACGCCAATCACTTCCTGCCATGGCGACTTGCTGTACTTCTTCATGCGCTTGCCGATGGCCGCCGCGGGGCTGCCCCAGTTTTCGCGTGCATAACTCTCCGAAACCATCAGCATGGGCCGCAAGCCTTCGAGATCGTCCCATGTGAAGTCGCGTCCGGCGATCACCCGCGTGCCCAGCGTCTTGAAAAATCCAGGGGAAATGTAGCTGAAGAGCAGCAATGGCGGCTCACCTCCCGGATACACCTTTCCCTCCGCCGTGATCACGTCCCACATCGGATCGTTTCCATCCAGCGGCATGGAGGCCCCAAAGCCCACGGAGGAAACGCCGGGAATCGCCGCCAGCCGATCCATAATCTCGCGCTGCATCCGTGCCGCCATGTGCGGGTCCTTCGCCATCTGGTCCGGGATGTAGATATTCATCGTCTCAATGTTCTTCACATCCTTGAATCCCGGATCGACGCTGCGCAGCGCCATGAAGGTGCGAATCATCAGCACAGCGCACACCAGCAGCACCATCGCCATGGCCACCTGCGCCACCACCATCACACTGCGCGAGCGCTGCCGCGCCTTGCCCGCGCTCGCCGTGCGGCTTGTGCCGCCCATCATGGCTGTAGCGCTGGTGCCCGCATATTTCAGCGCCGGAATCGACCCAAAGAGCAGTCCCGAGAAGACCGCCAGAGCAAAGGTAAACGCCAGCGAGCCGGCATCGAAGCCCACCTCGCCCAGTCGCGGAAGATCCGCCGGTCCAATCGCCGTCAGCAGCTTTAATCCACCCATGGCCACAGCAATGGAAAGCACGCCGCCCATCACGCCAAGCAGAACGCTTTCAATCAGCAGCTCCCGCACAATTCGCCCGCGTCCCGCACCCAGCGCCGCGCGTATCGAAAGCTCCTGCTGCCGCGTCTCCGCGCGAACCATCAGCAGGTTCGCCACATTCACGCAAGCAATCAGCATCACCAAGCCCACTGTAGCCATCACCACCCAGAGCACCTGGCCCACATTGCCAATGACAGCATCCTTCAATGGCCTGAAGTGCGGCGTGATCTTCCACACCTCGTAGTAATGCGGATTCGTCCCCGGCCCATTCGTCCACTCGTCCATCCAGACGCCAATCAGCCGCGAAACATCCGCATTTGCCTGCGCAATCGTCACACCCGGCTTCAGCCGAGCCATTCCATTCAGCCCGAATCCCGCCAGCTTCTGATTCGTAGGATCAAGCGCAAACGGAACCACCAGGTCGAACGTATAGTCCAGGAACCGAAAGCTCTTCGGCATCACGCCCACAATCGTGCGCGTCGTTCCATCCACCTGAATGCTGCGCCCAATCACGCCACGATCCCCGCCAAACCGCCGCTGCCAGTACGCATAGCTCAGCATCGTGGTCTTCGCGCCGCGCGGATCCTGATCCGCCGCCGTCAACCACCGCCCCAGCATCGGCTGCACATTCAGCGACTGCAAAACCCCATCGGTCACAGTAAGCGCATCCACCTGCTCAGGATTCCCAATGCCGGTAATGTTGGCGTTGTACACCTGCCACACGCCCATCGAATCAAAGCTCTGGTTGTGCCGCGTAAACGTCCAGTACATGGACGCCGAAAGCCGCAACCCATCGCTCGTGCTCGAAAGCCCACCCATCCCCGGCGCTTCCAGCCGCAGCGCCACCAGCCGCGCCGAATCCGGATAGGGAAGCGCCTTCAGCAGCACGCTGTTCACCACGCTGAAGACAGCCGTGTTCGCGCCAATCCCAATCGCCAGCGTCAGCAGAATCGTCACCGCAAATCCCGGAGCCTTCCCCAGCCGCCGCAACGCAAACCGCACATCGTTCAGCACAGACTCCAGCCACATCCAATGCCAGGCCTCGCGACTGCGCTCTTCCAGCAGCGTCACGTTGCCGAACTCCCGCCTTGCCGCCTGCTCAGCCTGCGCGCGCGGCATGCCTTCCGCCATCAGCTCTTCGGCCCGCTCCGCAATATGCTCCCGGATCGAAACCGAAATATCCTCATACCGCCGCCGCCGTCCAAAAATCCGCCCAAACACGCCCATCTCAGGCCTCCTGCGGCCGGGCCACGGCCAGCACGCGCGTAATCCCCGCAAACATCCGCTCAAAGCTCACCACTTCGTGTTCCAGGTGCTTGAGCCCCGCCTCTGTCAGCCGGTACACCCGCGTAGGCCGCCCCTTCGCGCTGGTGCCCGTCTCCGACTCAAGCCAACCCTCGCGCAGCATCCGCTGCAGCGCCGGATACAGCGAGCCCTCCTCCACCTGCAGAAGGTCTTCCGACACTTGCTTGATGTGCTTGACAAGCGCATAGCCATGCATCGGGCTCACGCGCAGCGACTGGAGAATCATGATCTCCAGCGCGCCGGGAAAAAGATCGCGGTGTTTGGGATTCTTCGCCATGAAGAGAAGGTATCGCAAAATACCTATTTTGAAAATAGGTATTTCACTAAAAACATCCCCGGCCGTCTACTCCGGCTCTGAACTCGCTTCAGGAATCGAAGGTCGTCTCGCCGCGCAGGCGCGCGATAAGGTCATCTGGATGAATAGGTTTCGGGAAAAGCTCGAAGGTAAAACCCCGGGCCTGAGCCTCGTAAATCATCTCGGAGGTCGCCGTCTGCCCGGAGAGCAGAATCACCCGCACCGAGGGAAATTTCTGCCGCAGCCGGATTCCCAGCTCCACTCCCGACATCTTCGGCATCAGCACATCGCTCAGCACCATCATCGGCATCAGTGTGGAGGCGGCTTCCATCGCCTCTTCGCCGGTGTAGGCCCCGGTAGCTTCAAACCCATTGCGATTCAAAATGGCGCAGAGCGTATCGGTAATCAGGTATTCATCGTCCACCACCAGCACACGCGGCGGTGTGACGGCAGCATCGGGGTTTTCCGTCAGCGGATGGACCGAGTGCGGTGGAACTTGGGAAGACACAGACCAGCTCTCCAAAAAAAACGGGTGTGAGACCTTCCACTATATAACGGATTGCATGGTTCCGGCTTATTGCTGCGGTGCGGCGATCGATGTCAGGGGCAAAAATATTGTAAAAGTGGTGCCGTGCCGCTCAGCCTCGGTGCTGCTGTTCAGGTCAATGCTGCCGCCCCAGGAGTCGACAAACTGCGCCACCACCCATAGCCCCAGCCCGGTCCCCGCGCTTGGCTTGGTGGTGAAAAAGGCCTCAAAGAGCCGTGGCAGATTCTCCTCGGGAATCCCCATGCCGGTATCTTCCATTCGCACCGTAACGCCGGCTTTCCCTTTCAGCTCCGCCTCCTGCAATACAATCGAGAGCTTGCCGCCGTTCCGCATCGCGTCCATTGCATTGGAAAGCAGGTTGGAGAATACCTGGTGCATCTCGCCGCGCAGCGCTTTGATCTTCGGCACCGCGGCAAACTCCTTCAGCACCTGAATACTGTTGGAGCGCAGCCGGCTGTGGTACACCGTCAGCACCTCTTCCAGCAGCTCCCGCATATCAATCTCCACTGGAACCGAGGACTCCCGGTAAAAGCCCAGAGTATGCCGCGCAATATGCGAGACGCGCGTCACCTCTTTTTCAGCGGTGGAAAGAAACTCGCTTATCTTGTCCGGCTGATCGCTGGAAATGCGGGCCAGGTAAATCAGGTTCAGCACGGACTCCAGCGGGTTGTTGATCTCATGGGCAATGGTCGCAGCGAGACGGCCCGTTGCCGCCAGTTTCTCTGAGAGCAACAGCCGCTCCTGTTGCATGCGCTTATCCGTAATATCCAGCAGGAAGACCGAGATACCATCCGCCGAGGGATAAATATTTGCATGGAACCAGCGAGCCAGCGGCGCATACTGCTCTTCTACATGCTCCACTTTCTGGAGCGCCATCGCCTGCTTGGAGGCGCGGCCAAAGGCCGTCTCTTCCAGTCCCGGAAATACCTCCCACACGTCTTTACCAACCACATCGCCAAGGTTCACATTGGCAAAATTCGCCCACTGCTCATTTGCATACTGGATCCGCCACTTGCGGTCCACAAAAAGAAATCCTTCTGAAATACTTCCCAGAATCCTGCGGTACTGTTGCTCGGCAGACTCGGCTTTGATGCGCAGTTCCTGTTCCTTGCGCACCATCTCCCGGCGTAGACGGTGCATGGCAATGTGCGAGCCTACACGCGCCATCAGCTCCCGCGCGGTGAAAGGCTTCACCAGGTAGTCGTCCGCTCCGGCAGCCATACCCTCCACGCGAGACTCCTCCCCGGCGCGGGCCGAGAGCAGAATTACTGGAGTATTTTGCAAAGTGGAGTCGCCGCGAATTGCCCGCAGTACCCCAAAGCCGTCCAGTTGCGGCATCATAATGTCGCTCAATATGAGCGCAGGGCGCAGCTCAATCGCAGCCTCCACGGCGGCCATGCCATTGGAAACCGTCCGCACGTTGTATTCCCGGCCCAATAGCTGAGCCAGGTACTCACGCATGTCGGCGTTGTCGTCGGCCAGCAGAACCGTTTCTCGCTGCGGGGCGCCGGGCGCAACCAGGTCAATGGAGCCGGAAGGTTGCAGAGTCTTCAGCGGCAAAGACTCGTCACGGCCTGACTCCGCCTGCAGCCAGTGCTGAACTTCGTCAATCCAGATTTCTCCCTTCACCGCCGCCTGCGACATGCCATGTCTTGCGCCAATCTGCTCTGGTGGCAGGTGCGCTCGGCCCAGCGGTATCGTCACGCTGAAGGTGCTGCCGTTGCCATATTCGCTTTCCACGCGGAGGTTTCCTCCGTGCAATTTCACCAGCTCCTGGATGAGAGAAAGCCCAATGCCGGTCCCCTCGTGGCTTCGGGAACGCGTGTTGACTACCCGATGAAAGCGCTCAAAGATATGCGGCAGTTGTTCCGTGGCAATGCCCACGCCGGTATCTGTAACCGAGAGTTCCGCGGAAGCACCGGCTCGCCGCAGCCGGACGAGGATGCTGCCTTCCAGGGTGAATTTGAGAGCGTTTGAAAGAAGATTGAGAACAATTTTCTCCCACATCTCCCGGTCCACATAAACCTTCTCGCCTAAATCCTCGCAATCCAGAACGAAGGTAAGCCCGGCATTTTCGACAGCGGAGCGAAAGACGCTGGCAAGATCGCGTGTCAGTGCCGTCAGATCCACCGGTTCGAAGATCGCTGCCGCGCGTCCGGCCTCAATCCTTGAGAAATCCAGAAGCGTGTTTACCAGTTTCAGCAGCCGCAGGGCATTGCGCCGAACCACGATCAGGTGGACTTTGCCTTCCGGGCTGATCCATTCGTCAAAGTTCTCAAGAACCTCGTCCAGCGGGCCAAGCATTAAGGTCAGCGGCGTTCGGAACTCATGGCTCACGTTGCTGAAGAAGGTCATCTTGGCCCGGTCCAGTTCCGCCAGCTCCGCGGAGCGCTTGCGTTCCATCTCGTGCGCGCGCGCATTTTCGATCATGGTCGTGATCTGCGTCGACAGCAACTCCAGAAAGTCGCGATAGTGCTCGTCGAAGGGGAGGCGCGCGCTGAGTCCAGCGACCAGAAAACCTGCGAGCTGGTGATGCATGTTGGAGCGGATGGGAACCACAGCGGCCGTAGTCGGGCCGTCTGACCATGGCCCATCGGGAGGCACATCGAACTTGCCCTGGACGTTTTCCACAAGCTCGATCTTTTCCGTTTCCCGGGCACGGGAGAAGGGCCAGATCTCTTCCGGGTGCGATCCAGGCTGCGAGGACAGTTCGATGGTCTTCGGACACCCTCGATCGTCTGCATCGACCTTAACCGTGCACGACCGGGTTGCAGTCGTTTGTCGGTCATCGACCAGATACAGGAGGAGGAACGGAAGGTCTTTGGTAAACGTCGAAAGCGTTTTCCCGACAAGCTCACAAGCCTCTTCTGCGGACTTGGGTTCCGTGGAGTGAGCCCCCAGCTCGCGCAGGGCGTGCATCCTTCGTTCGCTCACCACCTTGTCGGTGATCTCATGTACGGTCGCCAGCACTCCGCCAATACCGCCGGGCACGCTCTCATCCGGCACCGGACTACAGGCGACGGTAAAATGCGTCTCTTCCAGAAATCCCCGCCGGTTGATTTCGAGAGAAATATCTTCCATCCAGGTGGCCGGGCCGCCGTGAAAGGGAGTCTCGATCATGGGCTGCACCACATGCCAGATCTCCTGCCACACCTCGCGTACAGGCCTGCCTAATGCCCGGGGATGTTTCTCCCCGAGGATTGGAATGTAGGCGTCGTTATAGAGCGAGCAGAACTCAGGTCCCCACCAGAGCATCTGCGCAAAGCCGTTGGTCAGAGCCAGGTTCACCACGGTCCGCAAGGCTGGCGACCAGCTCTCGCGGGGGCCGAGGGTGGTTTTTGACCAGTCGGTAGCACCTATCAGGCCGCGCATCACTCCGTTCTGCGGAGAGATGGAGCCGGAAGCGTTCGCTGCCTTGGAACCTGGCGGGCCCGCTTCGGGAAAGCTGTTACCGTTGGTCTTTGAGATAGGATCCATATAGAAAAAAATAGACACAAAATGAACTTACAGTCGAAATGACCGTTCTAATTACACCTGCATCGATTGAAAGTCACGCCCCGCCGGGTGTTGCAGTTCTCAACCCAGTATTGTCTCGTCGGATCCTCATGATTGGAAGGCGCCGCGTCAAGTTGAATATGAGTTACGATGGCTCAACAGACTTGCGAGTTGCTTGAGCAGGTCGGCACGTTACTTTAGTCCAATGGACCTTCGTAACAAGCTGCCGCTCAAATAGTTTTCACCTAATTAAGGCCTGATGTGCTTTACTCATAATGGAGCAGAAAACCACGGCCCGAATCCAAACGGATTCGGGCCGTTTCATTTTGGTTCGAAGGGAAGGATTTGGCACATGGTCGAGGCTCTTAACTCTCCTCTGCAACCTGTAACTTGTCGCCTCAAACCCCACCACAGTCTTCCACAGTTCGGGTATGAGGATGGCATAAAGATTTCCCGAAAAACTGTGGAGGCTTCCGCAAGTCTAAGAAAGCAATCAACTTGGAAAACTGTGGAGCACAGGATAACTCCCGCGAATCTCCGAAATCGAACAAGAAAAAAGGCGCTGCGAGCAAAGCCCGCAGCGCCCGTCCAGAACCCCAGCTACTGGACTGTCAAGGCCAGAGTCTGGCTGACAACATTCCCCGAGCCGTCCATCACCTGAACGGTAATCGGAGCAGACAAGGTGACATCGACAGTCGTGGCAGGCGAATTCGAACCCGAATAGGTCGAATCACCGCCATAGCTGGCGACAAGGCTGTGATTGCCAATGGCAAGAGTGGAAGTAGTCATCGTCGCTGCGCCGCCCGTCACCGGTGCTGTTCCAATCACGTTGGCCCCGTCCAGGAACGTCACAGTGCCGGTAGGCGTGCTTGAAGCGGGGATCGCTCCAGCCACGCTACCGATCAGCGTAACGGAACTACCCAGCGCCGGAGTTGAGGACGATGCCGTGAGAACAGCAACCGAAGCACCCGAATTCGCAACAATCGGCTTCGAGCTGCTGCCGCAACCCACAACCGTTGCAAGAATGCTTACAGCGCCAAGGAGAACAACGAAGTGGTACCGCCGCCGCCTGCCCGGCAAGCCGAGCAGAACAACGCAGGCCAGTCCTGTCACAGCACCCGTTCCAAGCAGTGCCAGTGTGGCAGATTTAACCTGCGGAGCAGCCAGTGGGCCGGAGAGCAGAATCGTCAGCGTAGACGACACTGAGCCGTTGGAACCTGCAACCGGTGCACTGAACGAGCAGGTAACTCCGGCAGGAAGCGTCCCGGGGCATCCGAAAGCAAGTGCTGAAGGATTGAGTGTAGTTCCGCTGGCCGGAGTCACCGTAAGCAACAATGAGTTGCCCGTGGTGCTGCCCGGTGCAAGAGTCATAGTGGATTGCGGCAGAGTAAGCGTAAACGCAGCCGTATAGCTGACCGTTACCGTGCTGGTGGAACCGATGTAGTTGGTATCGCCAGCGTAAGTAGCCGTGATGACATTTGCGCCACCCGCAAGCTGTGTGCCCGGTATGCTCACTGATGCCGATGCGACCGAGTGGCCCGCCGCGTCTGTCGATGCTGCTACCGGAAGCGTTGCGAGTGTTTTTCCTGTTGTAGTGTCAGTCAGCACAACGCTGCCGGTCGGTGAAGCCGCCATAGTCGTGGTGCCAATGTTGATTTTGAGAAGCACGCTGTCATCCGGCGCAACCGTAGTCTGGCTGGAGCCGAGCGTCATCGTGGTTGCCGCCTGGCTGACCGTGACGGAGGTGGTGTTGGAGGTGCTGGCGCCAAAGTTCCCATCGCCCGGGTAGCTCGCATAGAGAACATGTGTGCCGGCAGGAAGCAGGTTTTCAGTAACGGTTGCAGAGCCATTTGCGAGCTGAGCGTTGCCGAGCGGAGTGCCGTTGGCGGTGTCCTGGTCAAACAGCGCTACTGCGCCGGTTGGAACCTGGCTGCCGGAAGCTGCCGCCACCTGGACCTTCGCCTGCATGGAGGCGCCGTAGACAAGGGTTGAACTGCTGAGGTTGAGTGTTGTGGTGCTGCTGGACAGACCGCCGATGGCGCTGCTCCATGCATTGAGCAATGCCGATACGTCAGCCGAGCCAAGGCCGCTGGCGAGGTCATAACCAACGCCGGCGTTGTAATCGGGCAACACGCCAACGATGTCGTCGTTCGGGTCGTTCACCGTGCAGGGTGTGCTCGGCGGCACCGCAATGGTTCCGGCGTAGCAGGGAACCGAATTGTTGTCGGTAGTGATGTCGTGAAACACCTTTGGACCATTGGAGCCGTATTGCGCAGCGCCCATCTGGTAAAGGCTGTAGTTGATGTTGCCCAAGGGCCCTTGCGCCTTCTGGCTCATGAGTGCAACGACACCTGCAAACGCGGGCGTAGAGAAGGAGGTTCCACCAGCGACCAGGTATTGGAGGTCACCGTTCTGGTAGTTACACGCGCCATCCGGAGTCGCATCCGATTGGCAGAACAGGTACGCCGTTCCCCATAAGCCAGATCCTGCGAAGAACGAAATATCGGGCAGGTTACGGACGCCATTGGATGGCATTCCAGGAAGTGAAAGCTGCCAGTCAGGCCGCGCATAGCCACCCGTGCAGGAGGATGGATCGGACGTATCAGACTGGGTGCATTTGCTGGCGCCGCCGCCACCGCCTGCAGTATCAAGGAATGGTGCGCCATTGCTGAAGTCGTTGCAGAGGGCTTCGTTGGTGGTATCTCCAGAGAAGCCATTCGCCTGCGCAGCAACGAGAACCAATGTGCTGGCGCATGTTTCGTTCCACGGGGATTCCGGAATGTAGCTCAGCGCCGATGAACCATCTGCGTCGTTCGTGGAACTCCAGTATTGGCTGGTGTGCTGGTAGTTGCCGGAGAAATCCGTTCCGCCAACTGCTGTGTTGTACGGTGTTGAAGCAAAGCCACTCACCTGCTCGCCATAATATGCGAGCTCCTGATTCTGATCGCAGGATGCGGAACCGGAGTCGCCCGCAGCTACCAGAACAGTAATGCCTTCCGCAGCGGCCTGCTGCCACATATCGTTGAAGAACTGGTTGCCGGATGCACCAAGAGCGAGTTCGCAGCCGCCCCAGCTCACGCTGAGGATTGGGGCAACATTGTTGTCGACCGCATACTGGGCAGCCGCCGCTACGCCTCCGCCAGTATTGGTCTCGCCGGAAACAATCAGGTTGATGGTTGCATTGGGAGCGACCGCACCAGCCCACTCCACGTCGAGGTCGGCTTCCCCTTCAGTGCCGTCTGCCGTATAGCCGGGGTTCTCGCCCACATAGATTGTGTTCAGCTTCTTTGCAGGAAGGCTGAAGGCCGTACGAAATGCGTCGACGTCCGCCGGGTTCACATCGCTTTCTGCCACGATAGCAATGTTCTGCCCGCTGCCATCGATCTTCTGATTCCAGAGTGGCTTCACGTCGTAGATGGTGCCGAAGTCACCCGGAGCAAGGAAGTAGTAGTTGCTTCCATTGATAGCTCCAGTAAACGCTGGTGAAGCGCCCTTTGAAGCTGTCTCAGCGCGCGGAGCAGGCTGCTCGGAAGACTCCTGCCATTTACCGCCCTCTGCACGATGCGCCAGTTTCGGCGATGTGTGCATAGGAGTCTTGCCGTATGTGGTCAGTGAAGCAAAGCCTGTGACCACGGGAGCAATCGCTACCGGAATCATTGGATCGGTTGCATTGGCATAGTGCTTCTGACCGTTGATGCTGTACTGATGCAGTTCGGTGTGGAAGGCCGAGCGAAGATCAGCCTGCGTGCCGGAGAAGGTAATGATGTTGCGGCCATTCGAGACGCTTTCAACCGTGAAGCCGTGCTGTTCAAGCCACGCCGTCACCTTGCTAATGTCGGCATCGGATACGCCATAGGTAGAGCCGAAGGCTTGCGGCGTGAGCCATTTGTGATAGCTGGATGAGCCTGGCTTCTGCTGATCGCGCAGCAGTTTATCCAACGATGCTTCCTGAGCATCGCTGCGCTTCAGCACAAGTTGCAAGTGCCTGAGAGCGAGACTGTCAGCGGCAACGCCGAGGTCAGTAGCCTTGTGCGTAAACGCCGGTGTGTTGCCTGTAAGGCGAACCAGACTTTGATCGTTAATTGCCTGGAGGATGCGTGCCTGTGGCGCCACGCTGCTCTGAGCATTCGCGCATGGCAGGACGCAGGACACGGCAGAGGCCGCTGCACAGAGCGCGAGAGCGGCGATGCCGGATCGACCTGAGAATGTGTGCTTCATGGATCTCCGTAATTTCTTCCGCGGTTCCCGCGGATCGCATTCTTGTACCGTGAAGGGCGGAATACATAACCGTATTCCGCCCAAGCAGTGGCTAATTCACAGTCACCGAGAGATTGACAGACTGCGTAGCTACTCCCGACACCGACGGCGTCGCCGTGACAACCAGTGTGGATGTACCTTGCCTTGCAGTCTTGTAGCCAGAGCCACCGCAACCGCTGAGACCCGCGAGACCAGCGATAGAGGCCAGGCCCAGCACAAGCATCAGCAGCTTCGACAGCTTCTTTCGCCGAAGCGGAAGAAGGATGCCAAAGATACAGGCGAGACTTAGACCGCCCGCTGCGCGTCCCCAGATCGATGCTGGTTGACCCTCCGATTTTTGGACGGTACTGACCGTTACAGAAACTGAAGCAGTCTGGCCCGGTGCAAGTGTCAGAGTGGTTGGTGAAACCTGCGCGGTAAGGCCGTTGAGCGGCCCTGAGATTGTGAATGCAACGTTGCCCGAGAATGTGCTATTCGCGGTCAGGTTCAATGCGATAGAGCCAGTCTTTCCTTGTGTGATCGATAAGGTGCTTGCACTCGCCTGGAGGAGGAAATTCGGCGTAGGCGGTGGCGGAGTGTCGGTGACCGTAAAGTTCACAGTTCCGGCATTGATCGATTGATTGAAGTTTGTGTCGCCGCTGTAGGAGGCTGTGAGCGTGTGGCTGCCGACAGTAAAGTTCGATCCGGTGAAAGTCGCTCCCCCGGCGATAACTTCTGCGACGCCGACCACTGAGCCGTTTTCGCTGTAGGTCATCGATCCGCCCGGTACGGGACGATAATCCATTGTCGGCTGAACGGTTGCATTGATCACCGCATTGTCACCGACCGTGATACTCGGTGCTCCAGCGTTGACGCCTATGGCCGTGCCGCCCTGGTTCAGCATTAATGCGGGCACTCCATAGTAGGAGTCCAGCACCACATCGAGAGCGCCGTCCTGCAGGTAGTCGCCAGGGAAGAGGCTCGATGCCGTTGGAATCTGGTAATCGTAAGGCGCTCCGAAGGTGCCATCGCCATTACCGGGCAAAAGCTGCATGCCGTAGTAAGTGGCTGTGGCGTCTGTCGGCGCGTACTCGCTATAGAGCAGATCGAGTACGCCGTCTCCGTTAAAGTCTCCGAGGAATGCCTGTGTAGCCTCGAATCCCGCCTCATACTGGCCTGTCTGGGAGGACGGTGGTGCAAAGCTCGTGCCCTGGTTGAGATAGACAAACGCGCCTGCTCCGGATTGATCGAAAGAGCCGCTGTTCAGCAATCCGTCCGAGAGCAATACGAGGTCTGGTTTGCCATCCTTGTTCAGATCGCCGGTGAGAACAGTGGTGATGATGTAGTCGGTTTGGATGACTTGTGCTTGCGTGGGATCAAAGGCTCCACTGCCTGTTCCGTAGATGACAGACACCTGCGGCGGGACCGATGTGCTGCCATCGTCAGTGATGACCAGATCTGCCTTGCCATCACCATTCAAATCAGCAACTGCGGCCGAGAGCAGCGAAGTGCCGGCTGCTGTGAACTGCATCGGCTGGAAGGTGCCATCGCCATTTCCCAACGCCACATAAATGCCCGATGTTGAAAGCGTGGTATGCGAGAACCGGTTGGAAAGAGCCTCTGAGACTGCGATGATGTCCAGTTTCCCATCGCCATTTACATCCGCAATGGAGACGCCATCGAAGCCTACTTGCGTGGTAGTGCTGCCGGGGTTGATGACAACGGGATTCTGGAAGGTTCCGTCACCATTCGATAACGCAACCGCCAATTCCTGAACGGAACCTGAGCTCGTTCTGTAGATGATGTCCTGGAGGCCATCGCCGTTAAAGTCGCCGGTAGCAGTCACGATGCCAGTGAGACTCAAACCACCCGGGCTTGCCGGTATTCCCGATTTGTAAGTGAAGTTGCCTTTGCCATCGCCGATTGCGGCAAGGTAAGGGAACGGCCCGCTGCCCATCTGGTCCAGCACGAGAAGATCCGTCTTGCCATCGCCATTCAAATCCAGCGCCAATACCGGATCGAGGGCTTGCGGGAAGGTGTTAGGGTCGCTCAGCGGAACCGGAGACGTTGCAGCCGCGAAGCTGCCATTGCCGCGATTGAGGAAGATCCATGCGCGATCGTAGTCTGCGTTACCAGAGTCAACGAGTGCAAAGTCGACATGGCCGTCGTTATCGAAGTCGGCCGCAGCCAGATTCCAGCCGGGCAGATTGTTGGAATACGGAGCCATGGCTTCGTTCGACGTATATACCGTCTGCGTATTCGCGAAGGTTCCATCCCCGTTACCGAGGAAGACCGCCGTGAAGAACTGATCTTCGTCGATAAAGTCCGGCACGCCATCCCCATTCACATCCTGAACGGACCAGCCTGCAGGATTCAGCGCAAAGGTGCTGATAGCAACCTGTGGATCGCCAAAAGTGCCATCCGGCTTACCCAGCGCTGAGTAGACGTAGTCATCGTTGAAGTTCAGTGTGATGTCGGGGTATCCGTCACCATTCAAATCGGCAAGGCTCAAGCCGCTTGAATAATCGGAGATCTCGCCGTAGGAAGCAGCGAAATCTGCCTCTGCCGTCGGCGTGGTGTTGAAGGTGCCGTCGCCATTGCTGGCCAGTGCGAAGACGCTTGTACCCACCATGAGGCCGGTGTTGAAGTCGTCATACGCCTGCCCCTCGAAGACGAGGTTGAGCTTGCCGTTCAGCGTTTGCAGCAGTGCGCTTTCATTAGGCAGTCCGAAGTCATAGTTGGCAAGGGTCAAAACGCTTTCAGGAGTGCTCGTGGTATTGAACTGACCGTTGCCGATGCCTGCGAATGTCTGCACCGTGACAGTGGTCAGGTTGTTTACGTCGTCATAAACGGCGCTCAGACTGACGATGTCAGGAATCTTGTCTCCGTTCACATCGCCGATCAGGAACGAACCTACGTCCTGATACGTGCTCGCCACAATGGAGATCACAGTCGGCGTCGCGAAGGTGCCGTCATGGTTGTTGTGGAAGATGTAAAGACTTTGCGTAGTGGCAACAAAATTCACCCATGGCTTTGCCACGATGTCGGGATAGCCGTCGCCATCCAGATCCGCCGTTGCTGCAGCGATGAACTGATGACCATTGCCGACAGTCGTGATAGGTGCGGCAAAGTGGCCTTTGCCATCATTCAACATCACATTCAGGTCGCCGTTGCCATCGAGCGTCACAATATCCTGCGAGCCATCTTTATTGAAATCAGCCGCAAGCGTTACCAGAACGCTATTTGAGCCGTTATTCGGAAGCGGAATCGCCTGATAGGAAGGCGCTGCGAGGAAGCCGCCAAAATTGTGAGTCACCGTCTGCGTGGGCTGATCGGCAGCCTTCGCTTTTGCAGCCTTTGGCCTGGCTTCCGTGAGCCACTGGGAATGCAGAGGCATGAGTGAGGTCTGCTGTGCTGCTGCCTTGGCATTGCTGTACTTTCCGGCGGAGGCAGAAACCGCACCACGCCCGGTCCACTTGCCGGTGGTCGTCCGGCCGCGGCGCGCAGTCGCATGTGGAATCGGCGTATAGCGAGGAGTAATGGTGTGACTTGAAGCCGGCTTTTGTGCCGATGCCGTGAACGGAAACGCCAGCACGAGCGTCAGTAGAGTGAGAAAGGCAGTCAATGATTTGGTCTGGGACCGGCGCACACTTTCGCTCTGCTGAGACAAGAGCGTTGGGCGTACGGATCGGGCCGAATGTGCAGTACTTCGTTGAGTCTTATTGGCTCTCACAGCACCTCCTGGAAATGAAACTTGGCAACCTGACGCATCATGCAGGGATGGATACCTGGCGCACGAAACGCTAAGGAAATTCAGATTGATTGGGATTTAGGGAATGGCCGGACCACGGTATCGCAGATTGGCCCCAGGACACAGGCATGATTCAACTGCGCTGATCAACGCAGAGGCTCATGCACCAGACGAAAATTCTTGCAGGCGAAACACGCGGTACAAATTCGCACAATAGTATTGTTGCCCTTTGAAGGAGACTTATCAGGGGTTAGGACGAAGATTATCGTCCGTGTCGCCTCGCGTCCAATGAGAAGATTGAATTACCGTGATACGTTTTACGTATGGACATCGAACTGAGGCTATTACAGTGCGCCCTCACGCTGGCAGACCACTGTAATTTCGCACGCGCAGCCAAAGCGCTCCACATGTCACAGCCGTCCCTCTCGCGCAATATACAGGAGCTCGAACGCCGCCTCGGCGTTTCCCTATTCGTGCGTAGCCAACAGGGCGTAGAACCCACGGCTGCCGGGTTAATCCTGCTTGAGCATGCAACAGGGGTTATTGGACGCGCCAACGATATGGCGCACGAAATGAACCTGCTGCGCGGGATGCAGAAGAGCGAGCTGGGCATTGGCGCAGGCGTTTATCCGGGAGAGATGTTTCTTGCTCGCGCAGTGGGCCAACTCGTTCGCCAGCATCCGGCGGCCTGTTTGTCGATTGTCTATGACAATGCTTTTGTGCTTTTGCCACGTCTCATCAAGCGTGAATTTGACCTTGCGGTGATGTTTTTTGCCAATCGATCCGGTGAGCAGTCCGCCGATCATCAACTTGAAGTGATCACGCTCAAACCTCATCCAATGTTCTTCTGCGTGCGCTCCGACCATCCGTTGCTTCGCCGGCGTCAGGATGTCACTATTGCTGACATTCAGGAGTATCCAATGGCAATGCCCGGCCGAATGCCCGCGTCTTTGATCAAGCGCTTCAGCGCCGCGGCAAAGCAGCCCAGGGCAAAGTTGGCATCTCAATCGATTCCTTCGATTGGATGCGATTCTGTGGGCATGATTCGAACCATAACTCTGGAATCGGACGCAGTCGGTCTCCTCCCGCTCAATGTCCTGCTGCCGGAGGCCGAAGTTGGAAGGATGGCAGCTTTTCCCATCATGGACACCTGGACAAAACCCAGGTTCTCAATTGTTCGCTTGAAGAGTCGCATCCTCTCGCCACTTGGTGCTGAACTGATTCGCCTTATTGAGGATGCAGATGCAGAATTGGCGGAATGGGAATCCCGCAACCTGGATGCCCTCTTCGATCGCAAGCGACCGCGCACAAAAATAGCTAAGGGAGCTTGAGCCGCAAGTAGGAAACTTATTTATTTTAGGGAGTAGTTTGAAATTTAAGGCAGGCAATATGCGATTACTCTCGTCTTGAGAGGCAAACATCACTTGAAAATCTTTTGGGATTATGGTGCGCCCGGAAGGATTCGAACCTCCGGCCTACTGATTCGTAGTCAGTCGCTCTATCCAGCTGAGCTACGGGCGCAAAGTGATGTGTAGTTCAGAAATGAACCTCATCCAGAGTATCAAGGAATCGGTCCTAACGCAACGGCGAGGTGCCGGAGCAGTTCCTGCTTGTCAGCATGATTTCTAAGCTTTGGCTGGTTCTGGTACAGCCGCAGGCTCCGGTGGAGGTGGCGGAATCAGCGGCAACTCCTCGGCAATCTCCAGCCCCGTGCGCCGCACCAGCGCTGTAACGGTGGCTGCATTCAGCCGCGTCGCGTCATACTCCACGCGAACCGTTTGCGCTGCACGATCAAACGTTAACTGGCGGATTCCGTAGACTTCGCGTGCCGCGGAAAGCGCAAAGAGCACGGATTCTGTAGGCTGCACGGCGTAGCGATAGAGAATCTCCACTGTCGTCATAGCTTGATGATACTAGAGGCTCTTGAGATAAGCCCGAATCTCCTGGTTTGTCCAGTCGGGATCGCCCACGATCTTGCGCCGGATGACTCCCTGGCGGTCGATGATGTACGTCTCGGGCCAAGCCTCGGAATGATAGAGCTTTGCGGCATCTTCGTTCGGATCCCACACCGTCGCAATGTCTACGTGATGCCGAACCAGAAACTGACGGTAGGCATCCTCGTGCTCGTCTACGCTTACGCCCAGGATGGCAAGATCGGGTTGCTCGTGATGCAACGCCTCCAGCCCCGGAGTCTCCTGAATGCATGGACCGCACCAGCTGGCCCAGAAGTTCAGCACTACTACTTTGCCGCGATAGCTGGCCAGATGGATGGAATCTTTGCTGTCTTTCACCGTGAAATCCGGCGCTACCTTGCCTACCTGTGCGGGATGCGCACCACGGCCGCAGCCTGAAAGCATGACTGAAATGGCCGCAGACAACGCTGCGAAAGTAAGTAATCGAGAAAAGGTACCGCGGGAATCCACATTTTTATAATACTGAAATAGATGAAGCGGCTGAAAGAACGGCACTAAACTATGTCGAACGATCACGAGCAAAACGTTGAGACTCAGCAACCAGGGGGCTTCAAGCCGGTTCTAGGCCTTTCCGACGATCCAATCGAATGGCATGTGCGCTCCGGGACCGTCTTTGACCAGCCCGAACCCTATCCGCTGATCGAATTGACCGTGATTGTCCCCGCGCGCAATGAGGAAGACTGTATCGGCGCTTGCCTTCAGTCGCTCGTCGCCCAGTCTGAAGATGTATTCCAGCTTGGCCGCGAGTGGGAGTTAATCGTTGTGGATGACGGCTCAACCGACCGCACCGCCGAAATTGCTCGCAGTTTTGAAGGTGTTACCGTTCTCAAGGCAGACAAATTCCAGCCCGGCGCGAAGCGGGGCGAGTCCTGGACCGGCAAATCCAACGCCATCTGGACAGCAGCTCGCAAGGCTCGCGGGCGATGGCTTCTATTTACGGATGCGGACACGATTCATGAACCAGGCAATCTGCACCGCAGCATTCATGAGGCTGAGCGGCACAAGGCGGGAATGCTCAGCTACTCTCCGCGTCAGATTGTTACCGGCTTTGCGCAGCGAGCGCTCATGCCGCTTATCTTCTGTGAACTGGCGCTTGCTTATCCGCCAGCAAAGGTCTCCGACCCGAATCAGCGAATAGCCGCGGCCAATGGGCAATTTCTTCTCGTCGAGAGGGAAGCCTACCGCCGTATTGGGGGACACGCTGCGGTGAAGGATCGCGTGCTGGAGGATGTCGAGCTGGCTTTTCTGGCCAAGCGGCGCAAAGTAGGCCTTCGTTTCCGTTATGCGGCCGATGCGGTCTCAACTCGCATGTATCGTTCCACCGCAGCCATGATGGAAGGCTGGAGTAAGAATCTTGCATTGCTGTTCAACGACTCGTTGATGCTGGCGGCATGGCGTCTTCTGGATTTGGTCTTGCTTATTGCTCTCCCTATCCTTGCTGTCGAGTTGTGGGGCGCGCGTTTTTCGCCCAGAGGCATTCAGTGGCTGGCAGCAGGATGGGTTTTAGCTCTTCTTTGGGTAAGAACGTTATTCCGATTTTATGTGCGCGTAGCAAAGTCGAATTTTCCGATTGCGGATTGCGTGATGGCGCCTCTGGGACTGCCGCTTATGATCTTTTTGCTTTACCGCAGCTGGTTTCAGCATCGCATTTTGAAACAGGTAAGCTGGAAAGGCCGGACATACTCGCAGTGAATCCGGATAATGACGTAATCGCATTGTTATGAACCCGATTCGCAGGCCGAATCATCTTTAATATCGAGGCTTCTTATGATCTTTCTTACGCGGCGCGCCACCTTTTCCGCTTCGCACTACTACTGGAATGAGGCATGGCCCGCTGAGAAGAACGAACAGGTTTTTGGCCGCTGCGCGAATCGCAATGGTCACGGCCATAATTACACCCTTGAAGTTACCGTTGCCGGCGAGCCGGATGCACAAACGGGCTTTGTGGTAGATCTCAAATGGCTGAAGGATGTGATTGAGCATGAAGTGCTCTCCGCCTGGGATCACCGTCATCTGAATCTTGAAGTGCCTGAATTCGCCAAGGCCATTCCGACGACGGAAAACATTGCGATTGCGGCATGGAAGAGGCTGCAGCCGACAGTGGAAGCTGCTAAGGGTGCAAGACTGAGTGCGATTCGAGTGTATGAAACGCCAGAGATATTTGCCGAATACCGAGGTGGGCAATGAAGGCGTATTTCGGTCGCAGATATATGCTCAGCGCCAGCCACCGCTTGCATTGCGAGTCACTGACTGCAGAAGAAAACCGTGCCACCTATGGCAAGTGCAATAACCCATATGGTCACGGACACAATTACACGGTGGAAGTGCTTGTCAGCGGCGAAGTAGATCCGGGAACGGGCATGGTAATCAATCTTGTGGATCTGGATCAGACGCTGAAGTCTCATGTGATCGACCGATTCGACCATACAAACCTGAACCTAGATCCGCTATTCGCTTCCCTTGTTCCCACCACAGAGAATTTCTGCAGGATTATATTCGGCCTGCTGAAAGACAATTTACGTGCCGGTCAGCTTGCATCTGTGCGAGTGGAAGAGACGGAAAATAACTTTTTTCAATGTTTCGATGCTCCAGCTATCGCTGGATAAGCACCTGCTTAAAGGAAGGATTATTTCTGATGGCGCAGACCGGGGCGGTGAATCAATCGATGCTCAAGGCTCTCGTAAAGCCTGGTGATCTGGCGGGCTTCAGTACAGAAGACCTGCATCGCGAAATTCTGCGCCGGATTGGAGAAGATCCTGAGCGCGACGGGCTGCTTTCGACGCCAAAGCGTGTTGAAAAATCTTTGGCATTCCTCACCAAGGGATACCATGAAGATCCCAACGAGATTCTGCGCGGCGCTCTCTTTGACGTTGACTACGATGAAATGGTGATCGTGAGGGACGTGGAGATGTACTCACTTTGCGAGCATCATATGCTGCCGTTCTTCGGCAAAGTGCACGTGGCATATCTTCCTAAAGGCAAGGTCATTGGGCTGAGTAAAATTGCGCGCCTGGTTGAGGTCTTTGCGCGGCGCCTTCAAGTGCAGGAGCGCATGACAAGTCAGATTGCCGATGCAATTCAGGAAGCCATTGAGCCGCACGGCGTTGGCGTTGTGATTGAGGCTCGCCATCTGTGCATGATGATGCGTGGCATAGAAAAGCAAAACTCCTCCACTGTGACCTCGGCAATGCTTGGCTGCTTCCGTAAGAAGGAGACGCGAGCGGAGTTTCTCTCGTTGGCGCGGCAGACGGGAACATCTGCGCTCTGACTTCTGCCCGGTGCATCGGCTAAAGTAAACAGGTGAACGGGCTGCTTGTGATCGATAAACCTGGCGGTATGACCAGCCACGATGTGGTTAGCCGCCTTCGCAGAATCACGGGAGAAAAGTCCATCGGTCATCTGGGCACTTTAGACCCCATGGCCACAGGCGTTCTTCCTCTGCTGCTCGGAAAGTTCACTCGCCTGGCAAAATATTTTTCTTCAGCTCAGAAGTCCTACACTGGCACAATCCGTTTCGGATTTGCCATGGATACTTACGACGCCGAAGGAGAGCCCGCATCTTCCCCTGTGCATCCGGAGCTTACGCTCAAGCAGGTCCAGCAGATCGCGGAACGTTTCTATGGAACTATGCAGCAGATGCCTCCGCCATTTTCCGCGAAAAAGATTGCCGGCACACCGGCTTATAAGCTTGCCCGCGCTGGCAAGCCTGTAGAGCTGAGATCCGCAACAGTGCATATTGAATCATTCGAGATCACAGAATTGCACGAAGATGAAGCCAGCTTCCGTCTCAGCATCAGCGCTGGTGGTTACGTCCGCTCTATTGCTCATGAGATGGGACAGATTCTGGGATGCGGAGCCCATCTGAGCAGTCTGCGGCGCACCCGTGCCGGTGTCTTTACACTCCTGGATGCGCACACACTGAAGGAACTGCAAGCCCTTGCTGAAAACTCGGCTGCTCTGGAGGAAAGACTCCTGCATCCTCGCTGCCTGCTCCCTGAGATGCCGAGCGTCACCGCAGATGCTCACACGTTGGGCCGAATGCGGAATGGCGCTCAGATCAATCTGCCTGAGTTTTCGCAAGCCCCGCTGGTTAAGGTCTTCTCCAGCCAGAATGATATTGCTGCAATCGTGCAGCGCGTAGCGGGCACATTGTTTCAGCCCGTTGTAGTTCTGGGATAAACCTCAGTTCTTATGCAATAGAGGCGTCAGTACAGGCATCAGCGTATCGGCAATAATCTCGGCCCCCTTTGCCGTCGGATGAATGCCATCATCCTGCAAGGTGCCTGGTACATGCGCCAGATTCTTATAGAGCATTGGAACGAACGCGACATGGTGTTTTGCCGCTAATTCACGAAAGATCGCTTCAAACGGCTGTATGTACTCCGCACCATAGTTTGGCGGCAGCGTAATACCGGCCAGTAGTATCTTGATGTGCGCGTTAGCAAGCGTCGAAAGGACCGTCTCCAGGTTTTGCCGTGTCACATTGAGTGGCAGGCCGCGCAATCCATCATTGCCACCGAACTCAACGATGACCACATCCGGATGCAATGCAAGAATGGTTGGCACGCTTGCAACGGCATCCTTGGTCGTCGCGCCAGAAGTTCCCTGATTATTTACTTTGTAGATGTATCCCCCGTGCTCCAGCTTCCGCTGGAGAGCGTCCGGATAGGCTTGACCAGGCGGCAGCCCGTACCCCGCAGTAATGCTGTCTCCAAAGCAGACAAGAGTTCGCTTTTCTGCCGCAAAAGCTGGGCGAATCACAACCGACAGGCAAAATAAGACGAAGAGTATGCGCCGGACTTCCACAATGACAGTGTAAAACCAGAACAGGGAACCTCAGCGCGAAAACTGCGTATTCTTATCTGACCCCAACGGAGTTCTCTTTGATTGATGTCCGGAATGTTCAAAAAGTCATTCAGAACGGCGCTCGGCGCGTAGAGATTCTGAAAGGAATCTCGCTTACAATTCCTGCCGGTCAGTTCGTGGCAATCGTAGGCGCCAGCGGAAGCGGAAAGAGCACTTTGCTTGGATTGCTTGCCGGGTTGGATTCGCCTACTTCCGGAGAAATCTGGCTGGATGGCGTGCCCATCCATAATCTTGCAGAAGGCCAACTCGCTACCGTGCGTGGAAACAAGATCGGCTTTGTCTTTCAGTCCTATCAGCTCATTCCCACTCTTACTGCACTCGAAAACGTTCTCCTTCCATTCGAGCTGAATGCAGGCGGCAACGGTCTGGATAAAGCGCGTAGCCTGCTTAAGTCGGTTGGCCTGGCCGAGCGGATGGATCACTATCCGATTCAGCTCTCCGGAGGTGAGCAGCAGCGCGTCGCTCTCGCGCGGGCCTTTGTCGTGGAACCCCCGATTGTAATGGCTGACGAGCCGACAGGAAATCTTGATTCCGCGAATGGGCGCATCGTTCTCGATCTGCTTCTCGATCGCAACAAGCGCGCGGGCACAACTCTTGTGCTGGTGACACATGATGCTGAAGTCGCGGCCATGGCAGATCGCAAGATTGTTCTCCGTGACGGCCAGATTGTAGAGGACACTCTCCCGCAAGAGGCTGCAGCGCAAGAGCAGGCACAGCATGGCTGATCTCGCACTTAAGAAACGCCCGCTGAGTTGGGAGCGTGCAGCCGGAATTGCCTGGCGCGATCTGAAATCAGCGCCAGGCAAATTCATTTTCGTCGTTTTATCGGTGGCTATCGGTGTGGCAGCGCTTGTGGGTGTGCGCGGCTTCAGTGATAGCTTTCGCAGCACTCTCGGCGCGGAGGCTCGCTCATTGATGGGTGGCGATCTGAATGCGCGCATCTTCGGTGCGCCATCGCAAGACGAGTTGACCAAAATAGATGCAGTTGAAAAGAAAATACCAGGGAGTCGCGGAACATGGATCGTCGAAACCATCTCGATGGCATCCGTGCCGCCGGATCCAGTGCCTCTACTCGTCAGCCTCAAGGCCGTTGATCCGGCAGACTATCCATACTACGGCGCCGCTGAACTCGAGCCATCCATGTCCCTGCAGCAGGCGCTCGCAGGGGACTCGGTAGTCGTCGCAGATGAGTTTCTCATTCGATTGAATGCGCACGTCGGCCAGACACTGAGGCTCGGCGGCAAGAATTTTCGTATCTCAGCCGTCCTCCGCCAGGAACCTGACCGCATGAGCGCGGGCGCTGGGATGGGTCCGCGTGTCATGATCTCGCGCGCCGGACTGGATAGCACTCACCTGCTTGCCGTCGGCAGCCGCGCCAGTCAGCGATTGCTTATCAAGCTGCCTGCTGATCTTCCTTCCCATGTAACTCCGCAATCCGTTCGGCATGATCTTGAGGCCGCGCTGCCAGACGCGCAAGTCATGGATTATCGCGAAGGTAATCCCGCATTGACGGATGGACTGGACCGGGCGACAGCAATTCTCTCGCTGATCTGTCTTGTTGCAATGGTGCTGGGAGCGATCGGCGTTGCAATGTCCATGCATGCGCATCTCGAACAGCGCATGGATATGCTCGCAATTCTCAAAGCCATCGGCGCAAGTTCGGCTGACCTGCTGCGAATCTTTCTATTGCAAACTTTGGGGCTTGGTCTTGCAGGTGGACTACTCGGCGCGGCTGCAGGGCTCTGCGTAATGGCGGCTCTCCCGATCGTATTTGGGAAGCTGCTGCCAGTGCATGCGGTATTCATCTTTCCCTGGCGGTCGGTGAGCGCAGGCCTTGGCACCGGCTTGCTGACTACCTTGCTCTTCTGCCTGCCACCTCTTCTGGATGTACGCGGCGTGCGTCCCGTTCTTGTATTACGCAGGCTCGTCGAACAAGATACCGAAGGAATCAGAGGACTATTCGCTCGCCTTTGGTCTCGCAGATTACAGATCTTTCTTTCGCTCATTGTGCTTGCGGCGCTTGGCGGCATAGCCTGGGCGCTTTCAGATTCGGCTGCAGTAGGAACGGTGTTCGCGATTGGCCTTGCTTCCGCACTTGCGGTTCTGCTCGTGCTTTCAGTCGTTACACTGCGTACGCTGCGCTTCCTTCTGGATCGCGTACGTCTTCACCTTGCTTCTTTTCTCCGGCAGGGGTTGGCAAATCTCTATCGCCCTGGCAATCAGTCCGCACCCGTGCTTGCATCGCTTGGTACAGGTGTCATGCTGATTCTCGCGGTGTATTTAATGCAGTCCTCTATCCTGCATGAGATACGCGAAACGGCATCTCCAAAACTGCCGAATCTTTTTGTAGTGGATGTCACGACCGAAGAAGCAAGCGCGTTCAAAACATTTTTCGACAAGCTCCCGGGAGTTACAGAGCCGCTCGATCTGATGCCTGTAGTGAGGGGGCAATTTGTTTCGCTGAACGGCGTTTCGGTTGAGAAGCTTCGCGGGCAGCATTTTCCGCAGCGCATGTTAGAAAACGCAGAGCTGAGCTGGGCCGATGCTCCACCTCCCGGCGATAAGATATCGCAGGGCAAGTGGTGGTCATCGTCAGACGCGCACGAGATCGCGATAGGAGAAGGCGCAGCGCAACGCCTGCATCTCGGCATCGGTTCCCAGGTCGAACTGGCAACAGCGTTGAATGGTACTCACAAACTGAAAGTCGCGGCCATTTATAGAGCAGATGGACAGCACATTGGTGCGCGCGTTCCGTTTGTGCTTCCTTCCGCATCGCTGAAAGGCGAAGCAGCCACCTGGTATGGTGGCGCACACATTGACCCGCGACAGATGGGGAACATAGAGCGGGCACTCTTTACGGCCTATCCTACCGTGTCCACCATTAATCTTGCAGATGTTCTAAATCGCATTGAATCAGTCGTGGATCAGATCACTTTTGTGATTCGTTTTCTGGCGGGTTTTTCTATCTTTGCGGGATTAATGATTCTCGCTTCGTCAATCGCCAGCACACGATTTCGTCGCATGCGCGAAGCTGTGGTAATGAAAACACTTGGAGCTACGCGCATGCGAATTGTTCGCACCTTCAGCGTTGAATTCAGCGTTCTGGGCCTGCTTGCCGGATTTGTTGGCGCAGTGTTTGCCAATCTGCTTACGGAACGCTTACTGCATAGAATGCAGATCCCGTTTCACATCGAATGGATCGCACTCGTCGTTGCTTTGATCGGCACAGCAGCTCTGGCCACGGCCACAGGCTGGATTGCGAGCTATCGCATTCTCGGCCTGCGGCCGCTTGAAGTGCTGCGCGAGGAGTAGGCTTAGAACTCCTCGTTCATATCCACTGTTGGAAGCACATCATGCTCACGCGCAAACCAGACATAGAGTGCCGGCAGCAAAAAGATGCCGATGACCAGGTTTGCGAGCAACCCGCCGACGATGACAATGGCGAACGGCCGTTGTGAATCAGAGCCGATAGCGTGGGACAAAGCTGCAGGCAGCAGGCCGAGTGTAGCAACAAGCATCGTCATCATTACCGGGCGCAAACGCAGCACAGAGCCCTCCACAGCGGCTTCGACGATGTGCTCATAACTCGATTCTTCCATGCCTTTACGATGCGCGCGCAATTGATTGATGAATTCAATCATAATGACGCCCGTTTCTACTGAGACGCCAAAGAGCGCCAGGAATCCAACCGCCGATGAAACGGAAAAGTTGGTATGCGTGACAAACAGTGCTAACGGGCCGCCCACGGATGCCATGATCACGGAGCCGAGAATGACCATGGACCATTTGAACGAACCGAACATGGCATAGAGTATGAGGAATATGGCGAGCACAGTAATGGGAACTACAATCGCCATGCGCCGGTTGGCGCGCTTCTGGCTCTCATACTCGCCGGCCCACTCGAGATGATAGCCGGCGGGCAGCTTGACGTTGTGCTCCACTTTGCTGATGGCTTCTTCCACCGTGGAACCAAGGTCGCGCCCGCGCACGGAGTACTTGATCGCGATATAGCGTTGCCCTCCCTCGCGATTGATCTGTTCGGCGCCATCGTCAGTGCTGGCATGAGTTAACTGCGCCAGGGATACACGTTCTCCGGATGGTGAAAGCAGGCGAATATTCTCAATCGCCTCACGCGTGTCACGATATGGCTTCTGGTAGCGCACGGTGACGTCGAAGCGAGCCTCGCCATGTTGCACCTGCGTGACGGCGTTGGAGCCCACGGCCGTTTGCAGCGCGTCCTGAATGTCGGACACATTGATACCGTAGCGCGCAGCTGCCTCGCGGTCCACTGTGAAGTTGAGGTTAGGTTGGCCCACAATACGAAAGATACCCAGATCGCCTACACCCTGCACGCCGGACAGTTGAGTTTGAATTTCCTCGGCCTTATGCTCAAGCGTACGAAGATCGTCGCCGTAGAGTTTTACGGCTAACTCACCCTTGACGCCGGATACAGCCTCTTCCATGTTGTCGCTGATAGGCTGCGAATAGTTCCAGAGCACTCCGGGAAACTTCGAGAGTTCCTTGTCGATAGCGGCAATCAAAGCTTCTTTATCCTGGTTGAAGACAGGACGCCAATCCTTCTTTTGCTTCAGGTCAACAAAGTATTCGGTATTGAAAAATCCTGCAGTGTCAGTGCCGTCGTCAGGGCGGCCTGTCTGGCTTACCACCTGTGTGACCTCAGGGAATGAAGCAAGGATGACGCGTACTTTATTGGTGAAATCCACACTTGCCGTCGGTCCTTCACTCGGCGGCAGCGTTCCGCGCACCCAGATAGAGCCTTCATCCAGGTGCGGCAGGAATTCAGATCCGATAGGGCCGCCAACGGTGAGATAAATCGCAATCGCAAAGAAAAAGGCACTCACGCCAACCGTGATCTTGCGATGCACAATGGCCGCGCGCACAGCTACGCGATAGCGATCCGTCAGCCATCGCATGATCGGATTTTCCCACTCCTTTGCACCCTTGCGGAAAAGGAGACTAGCCATGACCGGAGCCACGAGCATCGCGAAGATGAGTGCGCCAATGAGAGCAAAGGTCACGGTCCATGCCATCGGCTTAAAGAGCTTACCTTCAACCGCCTGCAGGGTGAAGATGGGCAAATAGGACACGATAATAATGCCGCGAGCAAAGAAGACCGGGCGCTGTACTTCATGTGCAGCATCACGAATTTTCTGTATCGGCGTCCGGGTGTCGTCCTTATGCGCAAGGTGGCGAATAATGTTTTCCACCATGACCACCGAGCCATCCACGACCATGCCGAAATCAAGAGCCCCAAGCGACAGCAGGTTCGCGGGAATATGGCTTATATCCAGGCAGATGGACGCGAACATGAGTGCAAATGGAATGGTGAGTGCGACGACAATCGCGCCACGAACATTACCGAGAAAGAGGAAAAGAATGATCGAGACAAGAATCATTCCCTCGGTAAGGTTGTGCTCCACAGTTTCCACGGTAAAAGCTACAAGTTTTGAGCGATCCAGGAACGGCTTAACTTGTACGCCCTTCGGCAGAATATGTGCGTTGATGTCGTTGACCTTTTCGTGAATCCCCTGAAGAACGGGATCGGAGTCATCACCTTTCTGCAGCAGAACGATGCCTTCTACAGTATCGGGATTATCGACGATTGTGCCGTTGGAGTCGTGCCATGCGCGCCCAATCTGCCCCAGGCGTATCTTCGGCCCCTGCTCCACAGTGGCAATATCCTTGACCCGGATTGCCGCGCCATTTGACGTCTTGATGACCGTGTTCTCAATGTCCTGAACGCTATGAAAAAGGCCAAGCGACTGAACGTTTACCTGCTGCGCACCCTGCTCGATAAAGCTGCCGCCACCATTGGTGTTGTTGTTGGCAATCTGCTGCTCCACCTGAGCAATGGAAAGACCATAAGAGATAAGCTTATCCGGATCGAGTTTGATCTGATATTCCTTGGTCGATCCGCCAAAGCTCGATACGTCCACAACGCCTTTGACACCCTTAAATGTCTTTTCAAGCGTCCAGTCCTGAAGAGACTTCTTCTCCATAACGTCATACGCAGGATTGGTGCTCTCAAGCGTGTACCAGTAAATCTGGCCGACAGGGCTCCAGTCCGTCCCCATCTGCGGCGTAAGACCAGCCGGCAGGTTTACCTGGCTCAGGCGCTCCAGAACATGCTCGCGGTTCACATTGCCCGTCGAGTCGTCATCGAAGATGAGCATCAGGCTCGAGATGCCGGAGAGTGTAGTAGAGCGCAGATGCGTGAGATGCGGAATGCCGGCCATCTGGATTTCTACTGGAACCGTGACCTGGCGCTCAATCTCCTCTGCCGAGCGGCCCGGCCACTGCGTAATGATCTGTACGTAGTTATTCGCAACGTCGGGGTACGCCTCAATAGGAAGATCGCGGAAGGCGAGCACGCCCCATAACGTCAACAGCAAGGTTCCGCCAAGAACAATCCAACGATTCTTGAGCGCGAAGTCGACAAGAGCTCGAATCATTACTGGTTCCCCGCTGTTTCAAGCAAGAGCGCATTGCTCACCACGCGCTGCCCAGGATTGATCCCGGAGAGAATGACCTGACGGTTGCCTTCGATCGTCTGCCCGGCGCGCACTTCAGTGCGTTTGAAGTGGCCGTCTCCTGCAGGAACAAAGACCCACTCGCGATCATGCAGGTGAAGCACTGCGGTGTCCGGCACCACTGCATGCTGCTCCGTCTTGCGGCTGGTGAATGTTGCAGTAACAAACATGCCGAGCTTTAGAAATCCAGGGTTGTCCACTTGAATGCGAACTTTTGCAGTGCGCAATTGGGGATCGAGCATCGGGCCGATGTCGCTAATGTGACCGCGCAATGGCCTGTCAGGATAAGCATTTACTTTGATGAACGCTTCCTGTCCAAGTGCGAGTTTGGGGATGTCATTTTCATATACATCGCATAGCACCCACACGGCAGAAAGATCGGCTATGGTGAACGCCGTTGCCGATCCCGACAACGAAACACCTGCGGCAGCTGCATTGGTGACGTTTTGATTAATGATGACCCCGGAGATGGGAGCATCGATATTAACAAGGCTGCTGGGATGATCCTTATCGACCCCAAAGATCCTCAGTTGCTCTTCGGCGGCATTTACATCTGCCTTCGCGTTCTTTTCCGCATCATCGGCCTGTTCGAGCATGGCCTGCGAGGTGGCGCCGTGAGAGTAGAGATCCTTGGCTCGCAAATCAGCCTTGTTGGTGAGTTGCTCGTCGTTGGAAGCTTTCAGGTAAGCGTTAAAGGCGTTTGTAATATCGGGGCTTTGTACTTGGAAAAGCACTTGACCTTTCTTTACCTTATCTCCCAGCCGCGCCTTGATATTGACAACCCTGCCGTTTGCGAGAGAGATCACAGGAACCTCCCGCGAAATATCAGGCGAAACCGTACCGGTGCTGGACAATTCAGCGGCAGATTCAACCTTTTCAGCGGTGACAAGGGGGAATTTATCCATATCCTTGCTGTCAATCGTGATCAGATTCATGTCATTCACCTGAACCACCTGAGCCGGAGGCGGCGCACCATCGCCCTGCTCCTTCGGCTTGCAGCCGGACAGAACCAACGCGCCCCCGGCGAGCAGAGTAAAAACCGATAAATATTTCTTCGCATACAAATGCTGCGTCATGGAATCACCTCGCGTCCGACAGCCAGATTGAGTTGTCCTGCGGACGTCAGATACGCCCCAATCAATTGTGCGTAGGCCAGTTGCACCTGGCGAAAGTTGCTTTGCGCGTTCAGAAAGTCCATCAATGAGGCTCCACCATGCAGGTAGGAATAGCTGACCGTTTCGCGAACGCGCGTTGCCTGATCCTTGTATTTCTCTTTGTAGGGCTTCAGCAGTGCAATGTTGCTGCGGACCAGTTCGTATGCGGTATCTACATCACTAAAAATCTGAGCCCGCGTACCTTCAGCAGCTTGCGTTGCACGATCGATGTCGATCTGCGTGCGCTGCTTTTCACCCTGATTGTGGTCAAAGATACGCAAAGGGATGCTCACATTCGCGCCGATGTACGGACCCAGTGGAGGATTGGCACCGCCATCAATGGCAATCGTGGGGTCGGCTGATCCGTTTGCAATAGCCAGCTTATGGTTTGTCTGGGATTGCTGGATGGATTGCAGGGCGGCCTGCAGGTCTGGACGAGAGGAAGCCGCTGCGTCCCGAAAGGTTTCAAGCGGCTGCAAAGTGTCACTGAAATCGAAAGTGCCGTTGACATCAAACTGATCCACAGGAGTGCGATCGTTGAGCATTTGCAGCAGCTGTATCTTTGACGTGCGCAGATTTACAAGCGCGGTCTGAAGTTCGGACTCATACTGCACCCGCTGAAGTTCAATGCGGTCCAGGTCGATCTGCGCAATATCGCCTGCCTTGAAGCGATGTTGGCTGATGTCGATAATGTGGTCGTAAAACTCCAGATCGTTCTTCGCAAGGTCGAGAACAGCTTTCGCCTGCAGAGTGTTGATAAAAGCAGTCCGCAGCGCGAATACAAGGTTGCGTTCAAGGTCCTCATGTTGAGACTGCGTAATACGTGTGCCTTCCTGTGCGCTCTGCAGGCGCAACTCACGCTTATGCTCGCGCTCATGAAGATAGCTGATATTTCCGGTGGTAAGCGCATCGGAAAGCGGCCGGTATGCACTGCCTGGAATATTCGGATCATAGTGCTTGCCGAAAGGATAAGTCTGGTCCAGCGTCATGGAGAGCTGCGGATTGGGCCGCATATAAGCGGTGATCTCTTCGGCCTTCATTTCGGCCACAGTGTCGGCATCTGCTTTTAATAGTGGATTCGAAACTTCAAAACGTGCTTTCACCTGATCCCACGTCAGGCTCTGTTGCGCGGCAATATAGCTGGGCGCGAGCGCAAGCAATATCGCCACCGTCGGCGGGAGAAGAGAAGGAAGGACTCTATTCATACACATGCCTTACTCCGCGGTCTGCACGGAGAACTCGGAAAGGAGAAACCTGTTTATGCAAGAAAGATTGGAGAGCAGTTACGCCGCAGGCGGCGGGCGATTCGCAATCGACGTGAGGGGCGTGCGAGCGATGGCTCGTGACACAAGCTTTCCCGGAGAAACATACTGAATCAAGCCCAGGACAACTCCGTGAACAAAGGGCGTTGGAAGTACAGAGGTTGTTATTTGAAGATGCGCGTCTGCCGAAGCCAAATGATCCCGGCGCTGACCATTGTCTATTTCTGCAGGATTCTGGATTGCCATCAGATCGTCGCTGACAGAAATCGCTGGAAACAGGATTGCGATCAAAATTGCAATGGCAATCATCTGGCTGCGCCGGCTCTGGTCCATGCGGCACCCCATATAGAGCCGCAAAACCACAAGCGTAACCGCCAGAACTAACCATGCAAAATTGAGAAACATCTCCACGCGCAATTTCCGATCTTGTCCTGCCAGCAGGCAATGGAATCCTGTTGTCGCAGTCAAAAGCAATGTCTTACCTAGATTTTGCAGGCATAAACGTAACAGAGTCATAAGGGCGCGCAAAAAAATTTACGATGAGCCGCGGAGACCCCGATTGGCTTCAAAAGTTTGACCTCAGCGAGCCAATCCCTTATCATCAGTAAGTTGGGTTCGAAACAGTGTGGCGCCAGCCATGACGGACCCGCATAAGGTCGCAAGTCGGATTTTTCCGCACTAGTTGCCCCCTCGTTCAATGGTAGGACAGCTGACTCTGGATCAGCATATCGGGGTTCGAATCCCTGGGGGGCAACCAATATAAATTAAAAGCGTTATTGGCTGTTTTTCTCATAACACTGATAAAGTTCCATGGAGTTGATCAGGGTCCTTTAGACCGTGAGATCGTCCTGTAACAATTAACAGTTGCTAACCTCCCTTCGGCAATCCACCATACTCTCGAACTCCTCTATGGGGTATCGCGGGAAAGTGCGCTCTCGCGTTTGCGGGTGGCTGTGGCTCCCACACATTATGACCCGGCCACGCAGCTCGCTATAGGCAGGTCTACCGAAGAAGAGCATTATGACAAGTGACAAAAGGTTCCTTTTTGAAAGAGTGCCTAGGAATAGGAGATCGCGTTGATCAAGCCAAGAAAAATCCTGCTTAGCTCCGTCATTTGCGCGTTGATTGTTTTGTGTGGTCTCACCAGTGCAAATGCGCAGGCAGACCCTTTGCCATCATGGAACGATACCGCTCCTAAGAAATCCATCATTGCTTTTGTCGAAAAAGTAACGAAGGAGGGAACCGCGGATTTCGTTCCTGCCGATCAGCGCATCGCAACATTCGACAACGATGGCACGCTATGGATCGAGCAGCCCATGTACGTACAGCTCGCTTTTGTATTGGATCGCGTGAAGGCGCTGGCGCCGAAGCACCCCGAGTGGAAAACGACGCAGCCGTTTAAGGGCGTCCTAGATGGCGACATGAAAGCCGTTGCTGCGACAGGACAAAAAGGTCTGATGCAGCTGATGGCCGCCACTCACGCCGGAATGACAGTCGAAGAGTTTCAGAAAATCGTTACTGACTGGCTGGCTACCGCGCAGCAACCAAGATTCAAGCGGCCCTACACACAATGCATCTACCAGCCAATGGTGGAACTTCTGAGCTATCTCAGGGCCAATGGTTTCAAAACATATATTGTCTCCGGTGGCGGCATTGAATTCATGCGTCCCTGGACCGAAAAGGCATATGGAATTCCGCCCGAACAAGTGGTGGGCAGTTCCATCAAAACGCAACTTGAAATGGTAGATGGAAAGCCTGAGTTGAAGCGGCTACCGGAGATTAACTTTATCGATGATAAGGAGGGCAAGCCGGTCGGTATCAATCAGTACATCGGCCGCCGGCCCATTGCTGCATTTGGCAATTCCGATGGCGACAAGCAGATGCTCGAATGGACTGCCGCCGGTGACGGTCCGCGCTTCATGCTGCTGGTCCATCATACTGACGCCGAACGCGAGTACGCCTATGATCGCAAGTCAGCTATGGGAAAGCTCGATACAGCTTTGGATGAAGCCAATGCGAAAGGCTGGACCGTGGTGGATATGAAGAATGACTGGAAGGTGATTTTTCCGCCTCAGCCATAACAGCAAAGCGGGCTGCAAGGCTGCTAGCACGTCAGCCTCGCAGCCCACTTTGCTACATTTTCCGCCGAAGCGTCCTCTTCGCCAGCCGCAAGTTGAACAGCGAAGTTGCCGATGGTAGAACTCTCGGTACCGCCGCGCCGCACTGGGAGTCCTGTTGCCTCCGCGGTGAGGCGGTTCAACAACTCATTCTGCGATCCGCCGCCAACCACATAAATCTCACGTAGTTTCTTCCCCGAAATAACTTCGAGCTTCCGCAAGATTGTTGCATAACGGCCCGCAAGCGAATCGAATATCAATCGCGTCATACAAGCTATGTCATCCACCCTGGGCAACTGCTTCCGCGCGCGCTGTGCGTTAATCCGCGCGGGCATATCGCCGGGAATTGCTAGGTCCGCATCCTCCACATCGATCCATTCATCCAAGCCGAAGGATGGTGCTGAACCTGCCATCTGAATCATGTGGCCAACATCGTTGATACCCCATGCATTCATGCACTGTCGCAGCAACCACATGCCTGCAATTCCTTTGTGAAATAGCACCCGGCTCCCCGCGCTGCCGAGGTTCGTAAAATTCGCAAGCGCTGCCTCCGCACTATTGCATGGGAACTTTAGCGCGGTTCCAATCAGAGACCATGTGCCGGAACAGATATAAGCCCAGTCGTCTCCTGTTGCTTGAATCCCGGCAACAGCACTGGCAGTGTCATGACAACATGGCGCAATGAGACTAGCCCCGCGCAACGCTGCCACTTCACCCCGGTACATGCCAATCTTTGTTCCCGGCTCCACGATGCGCGGCGCAAGCGCAATATCCAGCTCCGCAGCTGCAGAAATCTCCTCGCACCAACTCCCATCCAGCCCAACCAGCCCTGTGTGAGTGGCATTGGTTCGTTCCGCCACCGGTTCACCGCCCCATAGATAGAGCAAATACTCAGGAAGATTGAGCCAGCATCTTTGTGCCACGCCGCTCAGTCGATCGGCATAAAGCTGGTACACAGTGTTGAGCGGCTGTATCTGAACGCCGGTAAGCTCCCGCAGGCGTTCCGCTGAAATTCTCTTATGCAGCGCCTGCTGCGCAATCTCGCATCGCTGGTCGCGATAGCAGAATGGATCTTCAAGCGCCACACCATCTTCTGCAAGGCGCACATAATCCACAGCCCATCCATCCACGGCAATCGAACGCACGCCCTCAGTGGCAATCTCCGCGCACTGCCGCAAACCCTCGTCAATACCGGCCACAATGCGTCCGAGATTCCAACGCAGACCGTTCGTGCTCCATTCAGGGCCGTTTGCAAATCGATGTACAACTTCGATCCGCGCGGCCCCTTGCACCCAGCGCAGCAGTGAAACACGGCAACTCTCAGCGCCAAGATCCACGGCAATCAGTGCACGAAGATCTGCAATCTCAGCAGCGCCATACTCGCTCACCGCAGGTAGGCCTCCACAAGGCCTCCGTCCACCGGAATTATATGTCCTGTTGTCACAGGCGTCTTCGGACCAGCAAGGAAGAGAATAGCTTCGGCGCAATCTTTCGGATCAATCGGAATATGCGTTAGCGTGCGCTTTGCGTAAAATCCGGCCAGTTTATTTCGTAGCTCGTCATCACTTTCAGATTCAGCAAATTCGATTTCATATTTTGCCAGCGATGCCTTCACTCGGTCACGAGGAAACATGGTTGACCCTTTCACCACGGTCGCCGGTGCAATTCCATTCACGCGCACTGGAGCCATGCCAACAGCCAACTCGCGGACTAAATGGCTGAGCGCGGCCTTGGAAACGTCATAGGCTTCGCTTCCACGTTTCGCAACCACGGCATTGGCCGAGCTCGTCAGCACAATCGATCCGCCAACACCTTGCTGCTTGAAAACCTTCGCGGCTTCATCGCACAGCTTATAGTTCGCAGTAACGTTAATCTCCAGCGTAGATGCCCACATCGCATCGGTAATCACGCCATCGGGAGCGGTCGGAAAGATTGCCGCTGTATTGATCAGCATGTCTAAACCGCCGAACGCATTTACTGTTGCATCAATCGCTGCCTGAATCGTGTCGCGCTTTGTAATGTCGATAGAAACCGCGATCGCCATCTCTCTGCCGGCAATCTTCTGGCATTCCACTGCGGCACTCTCCGCGCTTGCAAAATCGCGATCCGCAAGCACAACAGCGGCGCCACGCTGAGCAGCAAGGAGCGCAACTTCGCGGCCAATCCCGCTTCCAGCTCCCACTACCAGCACAATGCGGCGGCTCAACTCTTTTTCCGCGGGCTGTCTGCGAAGCTTCGCTTCCTCCAGCGCCCAGTACTCAATCCGAAAAGCCTCACTCGGCGGCAGCGCCACATAATTCTCATGCACGCCGAATTGTGCGGTTGTCGCCGCCGGCCCCGCCTGTGGCAAGTCGAGAATCGCAGCATCACCCGCGAGCGAGCCCGCCCCCTGCATCACATGGATCGCATTTGTGTAGAACTCGCCAACCAGCCTTGCTTCCGTCTTATTCTTACCAAATGTGAACATGCCAAGCCCCGGCACCAGAACCACCGCCGGGTTGGCATCCCGTAGTGCAGGCGAATCAGGACGTGCGTTTGCTGAGTAATACTCACCGTACTCTTTTCGATACTGTTCAAGCGACGCATCGATGAGTCCAGGCAGCTCCTTTTCATCTCCTCCCGGATTCCACGGCACAAACATAGGCCGAATCTTGGTGCGAATGAAATGGTCCGGGCAACTCGTTCCAAGGTGTGCCAGTTCACGTGCCTGCGTGCTGTTCACAAAGGTCAGCACATCTTCATCATCTACATAATTCCCAATCCAGCGCTGCTTGAGGCTTACTGCTCCACGCAAAACAGGAAAGAGCCGCGATGCAATCTGCTTCCTGTCCTCTCGCTCTTGATAGTGAGCAGCTCCGAAGTGCGGTTTCCCGCGCCGTACATGATGCTTTTCAATGAACTGCCCAATCTGGTCAATCATCGTAATTGTGTTCAGATAGCATTCGCGCTGAGCATGACCCCATGTGAACAAGCCATGTCCGCCGAGAACAATTCCATCGCAGCCTGGATTCTCAGCCACAGCACGCTTCATCATCATTCCCAATTCAAATCCCGGGCGCTGCCACGGCAGCCACACTAGGTTGTGACCAAATTCAGCATTGAACTCCTGCATCCGCACTTTGCCATTTGCGGATGCAGCAAGCGCAATTCCCCAGTCTGGATGAAGATGATCCACATGAGGGAAGGGAAGAAACCCATGAAGAGGAGTATCAATCGAAGCCACTACCGGATTCGCTCCGAAGGTGCACAGCGAGTACAACGCAACCATCTCGTCCTCGCGCTCCACACCCGGATAAATACGCTCAATCGCCAGCAGCCGATCCTGGTATAACGTCGCAAACCCCTCGCGCTTGATGGAACCAAGATCTCCGCCGCTGCCTTTAACCCACAGCACTTCCTTCTTCGTTTCATCAACCGGATCGATCATTTCGATCTTCGAGCTGGTGTTGCCGCCACCAAAGTTCGTAATGCGCAGGTCCGAACCTAAGAGATTCGAGCGATAGCGCAACAACTCCGGTTCATCCAGCGTAGCCGCCAGCTTCGCATCCCACTTGTCTTCCAAAAAACGCAGCGTTTCTGCCATCGAATCCTTCCGTTCTGATGTTGTCGGTTCTGATGATCGGCACGTACGCGGGCCGTCTACGCATACGTCGCAATCAAATTTGCATTTCGCGCGCCACGGCGTTGTTCTGCTTCCTTTACATATCCGCTGCGCGTGAGCTCTGCCAGCGGATCGAGCGGAAGGCCCTTGGACTCGCGCCATTCCCGCACCCTGGGACGTATATCTGCCCAAAAGCAATTACGAAAAAGTTCTTCTGCGCTCACCAGGTCACATTTTTCTTGCAAGGCAGCCAATCGCTCGCGATCCACCAGCGCCGCTCTCGCATAGATCTCCTGCGCCGTGGCCACAGTCTGCACCATGGCTTCCATTTTTCCCTTGAGGTTGTGACTCTGATCAATCATGAACGCCACGTTGGCAGTCGCATCTGTTTCATCGCTTAGTATCTCGTGGAAGATGCGAAAAACCTGGTATGGATCAATCGAGCCAATCGTAAGATCGTCATCTGCGTACTTCCTGTCATTCAAGTGGAAGCCACCCAGCATATCCAAATGCAGAAGCCACGCCACAATCTGTTCGATGTTCTGCCCCTGATAGTGATGGCCGGTATCGACCAGTACCTTCGCCTGCGGGCCGGCCTTATATGCAAGTGTCAGAGCCATGCCCCAGTCGCCAATATCCGTGTGATAAAAGTGCGGTTCAAATGGTTTGTACTCCACCAGCATGCGTTGTTTTGGAAGCAATGCGGAGTGAACTTCTGACAGTGCCTCTTCAGTCCACTCAATTCTTTTGCGCATACTCTGTGTTCCTGGATAGTTCGATCCATCTGCATCCCAGATCGAAATATCGTTTGTGTCCAGCGCTGCAGCAATTTCCACCGACTCCAGTAAATGCTCTAAAGCCTGTTTGCGAATCTCAGCACTCGGATTCGCAATCGACCCAAATTTATACGCCTGATCCTGAAACAGGTTCGGATTGATGGATCCGGCTTTGACTCCGTATCTGGCTTCCAGTTTCTTTATCTCCGCAACATCTTTCACGCCACGAGGTACATCCCACAGCACATGCAGCGCAATCGTCGGCGAAGCCCCGGTCAACCTGTTCACCTCGCTCGCGTCTGCAAACTTCTCTTCAATGCACGTGGCTGCAGCGGGCTGAATAAACTTTCCAAACCGCGTTCCGGTATTCGCAAATCCCCACGAGGGAACTTCTATTCGAAACGCATCGAGCGCAGCAAAGACACGATCGCGTTGGTTCATCTTGAATTCACCTCAAAAACCTCACCCTACTGAAACATATCTTCTGCGTCGTCGGCAATCCAAACCCCGGAGCAGGCCCGGCCCGGGCATACAGCTATGCGTCCAGAATTAAAACGTCCACAAATCGCGGCCCATGCACTCCCTTAATCCTCGTCATCTCAATGTCGGCAGTAGCCGAAGGCCCACTGAAAAGTGTCGTAGGAAGCAGCCGGGTTCCTTCCAATCGGCGCATTCCCTCAACCACCGTTTCGACAACATCCTGCTCTTGCACCACGCAAAGATGATAGTCGGGCACAAGGGTAATAGCCCTGCGGCCCTGTGCGTATGCATTCTGCAGAACAATCGTGCCTGTTTCCGCAATCGCCAGCGTCGCAGCGGTCATCACTCCATCCAGGTGATCCAGCGCCATGGCATCCAGGTCATCATCGCAAACAAATTCCGCGCCACACCGCCATGCATCAGGCAAATCCTTGGGAACCAAAATCCGTTGCGCATTTCTCCGCGCAAAAAGCTCTCCGCATAACCCGGCCACCTCCGTCTCACGCGCCCGATACACATGCGCGTCATACTCAATTAGCCGTTCCGTAAGCAGGCGGAGAATGTCCTCGCGGTCAAGATTCGCCGTCTGCTGGTATTGCCTCACAATCCGCGAGTAGTCAGCAGTTGCATCTTCTGCGTTTGCCGGGCAGGCCTGGCGCACTCGCGCAAGAATCTCTTCCCTCGCGGAACTCATGCACGCCTCCTGTCCCACCACTCACGAAAACTTTCCTGCGGAATTGCTCGCAAATCACGCGCCTGCGTCCAGCCTCCAAAAATGCCCGGCAACGACGTCATCCATCCTGCCTCTGGACCCTGTCCAACAATCGGCAGCTCCTTGCGCACAAGCGGCCACTGCCCCACGCGAGCTAATCTCTGCGCGGCCCTGAACCTTCGTTCCGATCGAAACACAGCCGCCATCGCCTTCATTGCGACAGCCTCCGGCGCATACCAGCCATTTTGTTCCACCACTTTGTTTCGCAGATGAATCAACACCTCGGGGATATTGATCTTCACCGGGCAAACCTCATAACACGCGCCGCACAGCGACGACGCATAGGGAAGCTCCTGCCCATGATGCATCTCCATCAGCTGCGGCGTCAGAATCGCACCAATCGGCCCGGCATACACGCTTCCGTATGCATGCCCGCCAGTCTGGCGATACACAGGGCAAGCATTCTGACACGCCGCGCAGCGAATGCATTGCAGCGTCTGTCTTCCTTCTTCATCCGCAAGCACGGCTGTACGTGCGTTATCCAGTAGCACCACATGCAGATTGCGCGGCCCATCGCCCGGCGTCACGCCACTCCATATCGAGCTGTAGGGATTCATGCGCTCACCGGTCGCCGACCGAGCCAGCACCTGTAGAAACACTTCGAGATCGGTAAATCGCGGAATCACTTTCTCAATTCCCACCACCGAAATCAGCGTATCCGGCAGCGTCAGACACATCCGCCCGTTGCCTTCGCTTTCCACAATGCAGATTCCACCCGTCTCCGCAATCAGGAAATTCGCGCCACTCACCGCCGTCCGCACACGCAGAAACTTCTTCCGCAAAAAACGCCGCGCAGCTTCCGCCAGATCCGCCGGCTCTTCACCAAGTTCGGTCAAATGCATCTCGCGCAGAAAAATCTCCCGAATCTGTGCGCGATTTTTATGCAACGCCGGAACCACAATGTGCGAAGGCCGGTCGTGCCCAAGCTGAATAATCAGCTCCGCAAGATCTGTTTCATATGCGTGAATGCCGGCTGCTTCCAGCGCATCATTCAGGTGAATCTCTTCCGTGGTCATCGACTTGATCTTGATGACCTCATCCGAGCCTGCTTCTTTCGCAAGCGTCACCACAATTTCCTGCGCCTCGCGTTCATTCCGCGCCCAGTGCACATGCCCACCCGCGCGCGTAAAGTTACGCTCAAATTCCTCCAGATAGACATGCAGGTGCTCCAGCACATGCGCGCGAATCTGCCGCGCACTTTCCCTCAGCTCCTGCCAGTCTTTCTTTTCTTCCACCAGCCTGCGTCGCTTCGCTTGAATCGTATCCGTCGCACGCCGCACATTCGCGCGCAGTTGCGCATCACGCAGAGAGGCCTTGGCTGCTTTCGGAAACGGCGGCGCAACCCGCGGATCAAGCCTTGGATTCTGCGCGGTCTCGTTCACTCCGCCACCTCCGTCGATTCGCCCGCCAGTATTTCCGCAATATGGATCGTCCGAACCCCAGCGCGCATTCTGTGCAGACCGCCTCCCATATGCATCAAACAGGAGTTGTCGCACGCCGTGCATTCTGTAGCGCCCGTCTTCAGCACAGCCTGCAGCTTCTCCTCAAGCATCGCGCCGGAAACATCCGCATTCTTCACAGCAAAAGTGCCGCCAAAGCCGCAGCACTGTTCCACGCGCTCCAGCGGCGCCAGTTCCAGTCCCTTGACCGCCTTGAGCAAACTCTCAGGCGCATCGCCCAGGCCCAGGCTGCGCAGCCCATGGCAGCTCGCGTGGTAAGTCACTCGATGCGGGTAATACGCGCCCACATCCGTCACACCCAGCTTCTTCGTCAGCAACTCCGTAAACTCCCACACACGCGGCAGCAGCGCAGCCACACGCTCCACCATGCGCTGGTCGCCTCCCTCACGCGCCATCTGCTCCGCAGCCAGTGGATAATGCTCGCGCATCATCGCCACGCAGGAAGAAGACGGAACCACCACAGCCTCAGCATGCTCAAATTGCTCTACAAAGCGCATCACCAGTGGCAGCGCCTCTTCCTTGTATCCTGTGTTCCAGTGCATCTGCCCGCAACACGTCTGCCCTGCAGGAAACTCCACAGTATGTCCCAGCCGCTCCAGCACGCGCACCACGGCCTTACCCGTCTCAGGAAACAGAGTGTCGTTATAGCAGGTAATAAATAGCGCTACACGCAAGCCGCTTCTCCTTCAATAAGGATTCTATTTCCCAAACCTGATCGGTGCTGGCTACAATGCTCTTCACTGCAAATTCCGCACACGGAGCCGCATGGGAGCCAACCCGTTTCTTGGAGTCATCTACCACTGGATCGGTGGCTTTGCCTCCGCCACAAACTTTATCCCCTTCCGCGGCATCAAGCGCTGGTCCTGGGAAATCTACTGGATTATCCAGGGCTTCGCCGCATGGATCGTAGCTCCCGTGCTCCTCTGCTCCATCTTCGTTCCGCATCCATTCGCCATTCTCGCCCACGCACCCCACAATGTCATTGAGTGGACCATCTTCTGGGGCATTCTCTGGGGCATGGGCGGTATCACCTTCGGCCTTTCCATTCGCTATCTCGGCCTGGCACTGGGCTACGCCATCGCACTCGGCCTCTGCACAGCTTTTGGCACACTGTTGCCGCCCATCTTTCACGGGCAGCTCAGCACCATCGCGCATGAGCGCTCCGGCATGGTGGTGCTCGCTGGCGTAGGCCTCTGTCTCTTCGCCATTTTCGTCAACGGTCTTGCAGGATACTTCAAGGAGCATGAGCTTTCTCGCGCCGAGCTTTCGCAGGCAGGCGAGCGCGACTTCAATCTCTGGCGCGGCCTTGCAGTTGCAGTCTTTGCCGGCATCATGAGCAGCTTCTTTGCCGTGGGACTGGACGCCGGCAAACCCATAGCCGATCTCACCAGACAGCAGCTTGTCGAATCAGGTCGTCTGGAGCTATGGCAGAATCTTCCCGTTCTCATCGTCGTTCTGTGGGGAGGCTTTGCCACCAACTTCATCTGGTCCGCCATCCTCATTCTTCGCAATCAAACGGGCGCGCAGTTCTTCGGAACCCCCGGCCGCAATCCGCTGCGCTCTGCCACGGGCAGCGGGTACACCGTCGCCTCTCTCGACCCCACTGACCCTACTCTCCAAAAGCTGCCCAGCTCCACGCTCATCGCCAACTATCTCTTTGCAGCCCTCGCCGGTGTCATCTGGTACTTCCAGTTTTTCTTCTACTCCATGGGACAGACCAAGATGGGCAAGCTCGACTTCTCCTCGTGGACTCTGCACATGGCGTCGATCATTCTCTTCGCCACACTCTGGGGCCTTGTGCTGAAGGAGTGGAAGGGAACCGGCACACGAACGAAGTTACTGGTGACCGCAGGCGTCTTGCTGCTCATCGGCTCCACGGTCGTCGTCGGTGCAGGAAACTACCTGAAGACGCTTGAAACTGCTCCGGTGCAGGTGGGTGCAGAAGGAAATTAACTTCTGCGCGCGTTTACAATGCCTTCCTTGTAGCTGGCTAACGATCAATGCCCGTGCCGCGGCTGGCAATGCCGGGTAACGTAACCGGCAGCTTCCCATGAATGGGAATCTCTCCAAAGAGAGCGCGGACTAGTGCGCGTGCCGATGTCGGAACATTCGAGAAAGTGCAGACATACGTATCAATGCCAGAAACGCTTACGCCCGTGTAAGGATTACCGAAGGCGGCATAGATCGTTTTGTCACCAGCAGTTTTTGCAATGTCGGCAAGCAGCTCTGCCGGGCCGCTATCGAGCCCGGCCGAGCCTGATGCATTGCCGCCGCGCACGCGGCCTGCACTGGGAACAGCTTCTGCAAGAACGAGCACGCGATCTGCTTCCTTGACTGCTTTGAGCACGCTCTCTGAGATGAATTTGGCATCGACGTTGTCCACGGCAAGGATGGTTGCATCCGGCGCGCGCTGGCGTAGCTCTGTGATAAAGGCGCGACCACCGTCTGAGCCTCTGGGTGAGTCCGTGAAGACCACCGCCGTGAGTTTTTCTTTCTGACTCGGTTGTAGAGGAACAAGGCTGGCCTTGTCTTTCGCGAGAGTAATGGCGCGGTCGGCAACGCTTTGCGCAAGTGTGATACTTTCCGGCGCGGCAATGGCCTTCGCGGCATCATCGAGCGAGACAAAGCGGTTCTGGTTGAGACCGACAGAGGCTTTCATGCGAAGAATCTTCAGCACAGATTCGTCAATGCGCTTCTCGGAGATGCGACCCTGGTGTACCGCATCAATCAGACCGTGATAGGCCCCATCGAGATCGGGCGGAAGAATGAGCATGTCATCACCGGCAAGCACGGCTGCAATAGATTCCTCAGCAGAGATTTGCGGGCGCGTGCCTGAGAAGGTGCTGACGAGTCCGTTCATGTCCATGCCGTCTGTGACAACGAGACCTTTGAAGCCAAGCTTGTCTTTGAGCAGACCGGTGATGACGTTGCCGGAGACACTCGCGGGCTTGTTAGGATCGGGCTCAACAGCGGGCACCACAAGATGACCGATCATGACGGAATCGACGCCGGCAGCAATGGCAGCACGGAAGGGAACCAGCTCCAGCGAGTTAAGGCGGTCCGTATTGCCTGTGACGCGTGCCAGTGCGAGGTGCGAATCCGTGTCGGTATCGCCGTGGCCTGGGAAATGCTTGGCAGTGGTGAGCAGGCCTGCGCCGCGCGCGCCTTGAATGTAGGCAGTGACCATGGTGCTGACCTCCGCCGGATCTTCACCAAAGGACCGGGTGTTGATGATGGGATTGGCAGGGTTGGAGTTGACGTCAGCATCAGGAAACCAGTTCCAGTGAATGCCGATGGCACGCGCCTCAAGCGCTGAGACGCGCCCGAACTCGCGTGCCAGCGCGGGATCGTTAGTTGCGCCAAAGGCCATGGCCGCAGGGAAGTCTGTAGGGCCGATGAGACGCATCGATGCGCCGCGCTCGAAGTCTGCAGCCATGAGCAGCGGGTATTTGGATTGCTTCTGCAGCGAATTGGTGAGGAAGGCGGCTTCCATGGGATCGCCCTTTTGTAGCAACCCGCCTTCAACCGCCACAGACACGCCGAATCCGCCGAGGTGATACGTGTGAACGGCTTCGATGAGCTTCTGATATTCGGGGCTCTGCGTGTTCATGTACTGCACGTGAACCCAGATCATAAGCATCTGACCGATTTTTTCTTCAAGCGACATCTTGCGCAGCGTGCTGGTCGCCCAGCGCTCCCCCTTGCGATCAAGGTGGACAGGCTCCGCTGAAGATGCGGTCAGTGTAAGGGCGGCAAGTAGGAGAGCGAGATATCTTTTCATGTGTAGGAACTAGCCTTCGATAGCTTTGCGGACGTTGCCTTTGGATTTGCGGAGACGTTTCTGTGCGTCGGCCTTCGTGGTTTTTGCAAGAAGAATGACAAGCGCGAGCGGAAGGCTCATATCGGCTTTCTCAAGTGTAGCCACGGCGGTGGCGCGGTCCACGTGCGCAAGGGTTTCCACAATAGCGATGCCGCGCTCTAGCAGCTTCTCGTTTTTGAGATGCAGGTTCACCATCAGATTGGAGTACACATAGCCAAGCCGTGCCATTGCCCCGGTAGTGAGCATGTTGCAGATCAGTTTTTGCGCCGTGCCCGACTTCAGCCGAGAGGAGCCGGTGAGAACTTCAGGGCCCACGTCGACTTCAATCGAGTAGTGAGCCACATGGCCCAGTTCAGATCCACGGTTGCACGCGATGCCGATGGTGGTGGAGCCCTTGCGCGCAGCGTATTCAAGCGCCGCAATGGTATAAGGCGTACGGCCGGAGGCTGCCAGGCCCACGATGACATCGCGTTGCGTAGGCTTGCGTGCGGCCATGTCTTTGAGACCAAGTTCTGAGGAATCCTCAGAGGCTTCCACAGCGCGGGTCAGTGCGGCCTCTCCGCCGGCTACGACGAACTGCACCATCTCGGGCGGCGCGCCGAACGTAGGCTGCACTTCGGTGGCATCCAGCGCGCCAATGCGGCCGCTGGTGCCGGTGCCGACGTAGATCAGGCGTCCCCCCTTGGCGAGTGCGGCGGCAATCACATCGACGGCTTCCGCAATGGCGGGGAGAACTTTTTTTATCGCGCGAGGGACAATGGCATCTTCGCGATTCATGAGCGCAACCATGGCAAGCGCGGTCATCGAATCCAGATGCTCGGAGGCGCGATTACGGCGCTCAGTAGTGAGTTCTTTCAGCTGCTTTAATTGCTGCATTGCGTTACCTCAGAGGGAGTTGTTGCAGGTTTGGCTGGCAATAGAAAGCTGGCAAGGTATCCAGTGAGAAAGGTGACGAGCGAGCCGATGGCGACATACCAGGTGAATGCGATGGAAGTGCCAAAGCGGAGATAGATGTTGAAAGCGAAGCCAAGCATAAAGCCCACAATGGCTCCGCTTTCTGACGCACGTTTTGTAAGCACGCCCAGGAGAAAAACGCCCAGCAGGCCGCCGTATGCAATCGATGCAATGGAGAGGCCGGTTTCAATCACTTTGCCGCCGCTCCGCGCAAGGATGGCGAGTCCAAACAGAACGAGTGCCCAGAAAATGGTGGAGGCTCGCGAAAGACGGATGCGCCGGGCTTCCGTCGATTGCGGCCGAAGGCGTGAGTAGAAATCGACAATGGTGGTGGAAGAGAGCGAGTTGAGCGCGGCCGAGAGATTCGACATCGCGGCAGCGAGGATCGCAGCGATGAGAAGGCCGGCGATGCCGTGAGCCATGCGCGTCACAATGAAGGTAGGGAAAAGTGTGTCTGTTCGTGTGATGGGTGAATCGGGCACGTTGATGCGATAGAAGGCGTAAAGCATGGCGCCAATCAGCAAAAAGAGCGAGAACTGAATGAAAATCACCAGGCCGCTTGAGAGCAATGCAGCCTGCGACTGGCGCTGCGTGCGCGCAGCCAGAAGACGCTGCACAATAAGCTGATCGGTACCGTGGCTGGCTGCCGTCAGAAATGCTCCGCCAATGAGCCCTGACCAGAGCGTGTACGTACTGGTGAAATTGAACGAGAGATCGAAGATGCGAAATTTATCTGCGCCGGCAGCAATGGAATGGATCGCAGTCCATCCACCGGGAACGAGGTGAAGAATGGTGAAGACCGCTGTGATGGTGCCGGCAATGTAGATGGCGAGCTGCACTACATCGGTCCAGATCACAGCGGAGAGTCCGCCTTCAAAGGTGTAAATGAGCGTGAGCAGAGTAACGATGCCGATGGCGCAGATGTCGCGCGTGAGATCGGAGAAGCTGCCGAGCAGCGCACCCATCGCCGCGCGAATCACAATAGCAACAGCGAAGACACGAACACCTTCCGCAGCAGCGCGCGTAGCCAGAAAAATTCCAGCCACAATCAAATGCAGCCGTTTTCCAAACCGGCGATCAATTAACTGATACGCAGTCACAAGCTCGCCGCGAAAGTATTGCGGAATAAAAACAAAGCTGACAACAATCCGGCCAAGCAAATAACCAAGCACAAGCTGAAGAAAGCTGAAGTTGTGGTCGTATGCAAGTCCGGGGACGCTGATGATGGTGAGCGTACTGGTCTCCGCAGCAACAATGGAGAGCGAGATGGCCCACCACGGAATGGATTTATCCGCCAGGAAGTAGCTTTTCAGGGTGCGGGACTTGGATCGGAAGCGAAGTCCGAAGAGAGTGACGCCGGCCAGGTAAAGGGCGATGACTCCCAGATCGAGCGTATTGAGTCCCATGAAGGTGATCCTAGTGCGTCATACCCGATTGTTGCAGACAAGACCTGAGCTTACAGAGGAAGTGGACAGCTATGCCTCACCCGCGGAGCAATGATGCACAGCTGTCCACGGGTGAGGCCTGGGGGAGAGGGTTAAAAAGTGAACTTACCAGCGAACTGCATGATGCGTGCATCGCGGTAGCCTTCGACGGTACCGAAGAGGCCGGAAGATGAGCTGGTGCCGATAGTCTGCACGTTGGTGTGGTTGGTTACGTTAAGTGCTTCTGCGCGGAACTGGAAGGTGAGAGTCTCCCAGATACGGAAGTTGCGGAAGACACCGACATCGAACTTGCCGAAGCCAGGGCCTGCAATGGTTCCGCGGCGCGCAGTTCCAGGAATGGGGCTGTTGTAGGCAGGCGCGGCAAATGCTCCGGTGTAGAACCATGGATTCGCAGTGGACTCGTAATTCTTGTTGTGAATTTTTATGTTGTGACCGGAGTTGGGATCGCCGATCTGGTTGGGACGAAGGCCGGCGTTAGTGTTGCCGAGTACACTTAGGCCGGCGTTGTCCGTCTCATAGCCCCCGTTGATCTGGTTGTTGTAGATACCGTTGATGCCACCGGGTAGGTTGTACTGAATTGTTGTGCCACCACTGGCGGAAACCGTAAGCGGAAGACCTGATTGCGCCTGATAGATGCCGGAGATCTCCCATCCACCAAGCAGACGACCCTTGAGGCCCTGCTGATTGCGGAACCACGGCTCTTCAAAGACGCCGTCCATCGAGAAGACGAACTTGCGATCTACAGCAGCACGGCCGTAATCTCCGTTGATGTTGTAGATGTTCTGCACAAAGCCGGAGTAGTCGGCCTGGGCATTGGTGAGATCGCGCGACCAGGTGAAGTTGGCATCAATGTACGTACTGCCGTAGAAGCGCTTCGTCACCTTGGCCTGCAGCGAGTTGTAATTCGAGTTGAAGATGTTGCGCAGCGCATCGATGGCGAAGTAGCCGATGTAGGGCTTGATCTGGTTCAGCACTCGATCGCAGGTCGAGCTGATGAATGCCGGCTCGGTGGGCTGGCTGGGCATGTGGCAGGTGCTGCTGGCTGAGAGCGGACTGACCACACCCATGTAAGCGCCGGGCACAGGCTGGTTAATCTCGAGCGCGCCCAGAAGATGCGTGCCGTGATCGCCAAAGTAGCCTACATCGAAGAAGAAGCTGGACGTAAGCTGCTGTTGAAGATCGAGCGAGAACTGCTGCACGTAAGGAGTTTTATAGTTTGTGGGAATGGCCTGAAGGCGGCCCGGAGTTGTAGAAAGCGCTGTAGTGGCGCCACCAGTCGGGCTATCCAGCGAGGCCTGGCTCACAGAGTACGTGGCTACAGCCGGAGGATTGTCGAAGACAGTTGTTTCGTAATAGCTGACTTCGGCATCGTCAAAGGCCCATCCATAGCCGCCGCGCAGAGCAGTCTTGCCATTGCCGAAGACATCGAGAGCGAAGCCAAAGCGCGGTGCAAAGTTTAAATTCTCCGCCGAGCCAACCTTGTTGCCCCACGGCGAGCCCTGGTTATTGTTGGCGGCTGAGGGAGCGTTGAAGATCATGCCGTTGATGTAATTGATTCCGGCGTAATCTGCATTGGGATTGGGTGTAGTGGGCTGGCCGGCGTTGCTGTTGGTTTGATTGCAGGCGCCAGTGAAGCAGATGAGGCCGTTGGCGTTGATGGTTGGAGCCTTCGTGGGATCGTACTTAGCTGGATCGAAGTTGCTGAGCTGGCCACGAGCATCCCAGGGCTGGCCGTAATATGCGTAACGTACGCCCAGGTTGAGCGTGAAGCGCGGAGTGACCTTCCAGTTGTCCTGCAGAAAGCCTTCCCAGAGTGATTCCTTGATGTCTGTGACGGGATCCTTGGAGAGCTGGCTGAAGCCGTTGTTGGCATTACCGATGAGGAAGTTGGCAAAGGCCTGCGCTTCTGTCGGCGTGGCTTCACTGGCGTTGGTTGGCGGCGGAACGCATCCGGGCGTGGGCGTAGCGCTGCAGTAGTATGCCGTGTCGTCCGTGGTTGCAAACGAGCCCTGTGTGCCGGTGGTATTGTTCTCAAGCTTCTGATAGTGGCCGTAGCTGAAGCCGCCAATAAATGTGTGAGTGTGAAAGGTTTTGGTTAGGTCACCAAAGGCCTGATGGTTGGTGCCGTGATCGGTATAGGCAACGCTGCCGTTAAGTGATGTCATGCCACCAACCCCGATGGTTGGGACGAGGCCGACGCTATTGGCATAAGGCAGCGTGGGCTGAATATCAGGCGAGTTGGCAGAGGCCAGAAAGCCGGATGGCGTGCTTACAATATTGCCATTCGAAAAGGCGTAGCCAGCATTGAGCACGAGCGTTGGGCTGAAGGTATAAGTGCCGTGCGCAAGGTGCTGAGTGCCGGGATTGACAACGGAAGTAGTGTTGGCGCCTTCGATATAGAGCGTGGTGAACTGGCCCTGCGGCAGCAGTTCAGGGAAGGTGTCATGCAGGTAGCGATAGAATACGCTGGCTTTCTGACCGAACTGCTGATCGATGCGCACCACGGAGTCGAGATTGTTGAAGGTGTCTTTGAAGTTGGTGAAGATGGAGTGCGGATCGAAGCCGTGTGCGAGGTCGTAAGCTTCATCGGGAACCGGCACCTTTGCGTAAACATCTTTCAAATACGCTTGTGCCAGTGGCGAGATCGTGGTGACCTGCGTGCCAGAAGCAGTGCAGGAGTTGACCTGGCTGGCAGGGTTGTTCGTGTAGGCTGTGCAGACGTTGACCGGACCCGTGGTCCACACACCGCCGACCTGTATGCCGGACTGAGAGAAGTCGCCGTTACGCTCAGATGCCTGCGGCACGTATGCCTGTGCCTGGTTGAGCGTAGTGATAATGCGCTGCCACTCTTCTGAGACAAAGAAGAAGGTCTTGTTGCGGCCGTTGTAAATCTTTGGAATGTAAACAGGACCGCCCGCGGAGAAACCGAATACGTTGTAGTGGTAAGGGCCGATCTTGGCTCCAAGGTAGTTGTTGGCGTAGCCATTCGCATCGAGAGCGTTATTACGGAAGAACTCATACGCGCTGCCGTGAATGCCATTGGTGCCGGACTTGGTGACCACATCGACCTGGCCGGAAGCGTTGCGGCCAAACTGTGCGGAGTACTGGCCGCGAAGAGTTTTGAACTCAGCAATAGCGTCAGGGCTTGGGTAGGTATACAGCGTAAGGTTTGCGCCGCGGTCCAGGTTGTCCGCACCGTCGATGGTCCAGTTATTCGAGGTGGTGCGGCCACCATTCACAGAGAAAGCAACCGTGCTTGAAGACCCGCTCAGGCCGGCAGGCCCGCGAAGCAGATCGTCCGTTGCGCCGCCAAAAGCCACACCCGGCTGCAGGTTCATCAGCACTTCGTAGTTACGCGTGAGCAACGGCATCTGCGAGATCTGCACGCTGTTAATAAGGCCCGCGGAGGTGGCGTCTTCCAGGTTCAGCTGCGCCTGCGCTGCCGTAACAGTGACGACCTCATTTACAGCGCCGGGCACAAGGCTGCGATTGATGGTTAGCGCGTCCGCGACGTGGAGTGCAAGGCCCTTGATCGTTTCGGTCTTGAATCCAGCGGCGGAGATGGTAATGGAGTATGTGCCGAGCGGCAGCGACCCCGCGGTGTAGTAGCCAGCCGAGGTGGTCTTCTGCGTGGCCTGAACCGCTCCGCGATCGGTATTCGTGAGCGTGACAGTTGCGCCCAGGATTGCCGCGCCGCTGGAATCGGTAACCGTGCCGCTGATGCTGCCCGAGACGCTGCTCTGCGCGTCGGCATGAGGAATGCATAGCGCCAGCCCCGTGGCTATCCACAAGGCGAAGATACCCTTTTTGAAAGTGCTGAACATGGTGGTTTAATGCCTCCGAAGATTGCTGGTATGCTTCCGGTTCTCCTGCCCTGGCGCCATCGTGCGGCGGCGTTCTCATTTTCTGGCTGGTTTCCGAATTCTGTTGAATGTACGGTTCGGTGAGTTTTTCCGGGTTAAGATCGGGCTGCCGGTTCACTCATCTAGATGACCGAATGACGAAACCGTATACTGGGTGCGATTGCGAAGTCAATAAAAATCTCATAAGAAATTTGCATTTGGCGAACAGTCCCAGTGGAAAGCATTTGACTTGGCTTTGAATCGTGGTGTATCAGGAAAGCAAATGACCGCTGCAAGAAACCATCAGACGCTTCCGCTGCACCGCGGAAATGGACTGCCGCTATATCAGCAGATTCAACATCGGCTGGCGCACCAGATTCAGTCCGGTGTGTACAAAAAGACGGAGCCGCTGCCCTCCATCCAGAAGATAGCGGCGCAGATGGGCGTGAGCCAGATGACGGTGCGGCAGGCGGTTAAGCTGCTGAGCGAGCAGGGGTTGATCTACAGCCGGCAGGGCAAGGGAACGTTCATCTCCGGCGTCAAGCTGGAGAAGGAGTTCCGTCACGTGCTCAGCTTCAGTGAAGAGGCACGCGCACACGGAGCCACGCCGCATTCCAGGCTGATCTCCTTTCGCATACAGAAGCCGACCGAAGAGACGCAGACCGCGCTCGGACTGGATGAGGGCGAGAAGGTCTTCCGGCTGCATCGCGTTCGCTATGAAGATCGCATGCCCATCAGCATTGAATGTGCCTGCCTGGCCGTGAACGTGTGCCCGGACCTGATGGAAAGCTTCAATCCGGATACTTCACTCTATGAAAAGCTGGCCAGTCAGTATGGCATTCAGCTCACCATTACCGAGGAAGTGATCGAGGTCGGCAAGGCGAATGCCGAAGAGGCGCGGTTGCTGGAAATCCCCCGCCAGAGCCCAGTGTTTCTGTTTACACGCCTCTCCTTCAGCGAGGACGGAACGCCGGTGGAGCATGTGAAATCGACGTATCGGGGAGACCGGTACAAGATCGTGAACCGCCTGATGCGGACCAAGAGAGCCGTGATGAGCTCGCCGACCGGGATGTAACTCCCCATCGCGACTGAGTATGGCTCCAGGCTCAATACAGCAAATATTTTGCGCGGATGGATTGGAAGGCGCTGAGTGCATCGTCCCAATCCATTGCAATGCGCCGCGGATCTGCGCCTGAGGTGATGGCATTCAGCGTAGACTTGCTGCGCATAAGCGTATCGAGCGGAGCGATTTTGTAATCGTTGGGATAAAGCCGCTCCAGCGCCGATGCGATCTCCACGCCAAGCTCCGGCGCATCCAGCGAGTAGCGATCCGTAACCAGAATATTGACCCCATTACAAAGCTGGTTCGTGTACTTCGAATCATTCGGCGTGAACTGAATCGGCACAAAGCGCACGCCGGGAATCTCGCGAGCGTTGAGATTGCGGGCCAGTGTAACGGAATCAATCCACGGCGCGCCGACAATCTCGAACGGCGTGTCCGTTCCGCGGCCCACGGAAATATTCGTGCCCTCAATCATGCCGATACCGGGATAGAGTGAGGCTTCTGCCAGGCTGCGCATGTTGGGTGAAGGGTTGATCCATGCACGGCCAGTCGAGTCGAACCAGTCGCCACGCTGCCAGCCCTGCATGGCAACAACCGTGAGTTTGGCGTGGATATTGCGCTCCGTATTGAAGAGGCGTGCCAGCTCGCCGATGGTCATGCCGTGGCGAATGGGCGTTTGCCAGTAGCCGACAAAGGATTCATGGCCCGCATCGGCAACAGGCCCTTGAACGTATGCGCCGCCAATGGGGTTAGGCCGGTCAAGCACATAGATCGGCTTGTTGGCTTTCGCTGCGGCCTCCAGAAAGTAGCCCATCGTGGACTCGTACGTGTAGAACGGCACACCAATGTCCTGAATGTCGTAAACAAGCGCGTCAATCGTATCGAGTTGCTCAGCCGTGGGGCGGCGTTTTGCATCGCCTTCTCCGTAAACCGAGTAAATCGCGGCGCCCGTAGCTTCATCGCGCGAGTTGCCAATCTGCGTAGTATCAAGCTTGCCTGCAATGCCATGTTCCGGACTGAAGAGAGCCGTCAAACTAAGGCCGGGCGCGTGTGCCAGCACATCCGCACTGCGCTGGCCGTGAGCATCCACGCCAGTGTGGTTGGTAACCAGGCCAATGCGAACAGGATGCGTTTTGTCAGGATGAAGGTCACTGAACTCGTGATCTTCGAGAACATCAATGCCCACCTTCACATCGCCATTGCGAATGAAGAGCCGATGCGCCGCCATGATCGATTCGTTGTAGCCGGTGATGCGCGCCAGGCGATAGTTTTCAGCTTGCGAAACACTAAGCTGCAGCGTGTCCACCACAGCAGTCGCAAGCCGTCCACGCAAATCGGAGACGGGTTTGCCGCCCCGCGGATGAACTCCGTTCGCAAGCAGAATCACATAGGTGTCCGTAGTGGGATCGATCCAGAGCGAAGTTCCGGTAAATCCAGTGTGACCATAAGAGCCAACCGGCAGCAGCTCTCCGCGATTGGTAGAAAACGGCGAATCAATATCCCAGCCAAGCCCGCGCAGCGCCGGACCGGTAGCAGGCGACTGCGGCGTAGACATCTTCTCAATCATGCCGCGATTGAGAATACGCGTGCCGTGAAGCAGTTCTTCCGCAAAGAGCGAGAGATCATCAGCCGTTGAAAACAGTCCCGCATGTCCGGCAACACCGCCCATCCGCCGCGCCGTGGGATCATGCACCACGCCGCGAAGCATCTGGTTGTGCTCGTCGTATTGCGTAGGCGCAATGCGCGGAATCCACGAAGACGGCGGCAGAAACCGCGTCTCCTTCATGCCGAGCGGAGCAAAAACATAGCGCGCAGTATATTCATCCAGCGTGAGGCCGGAGAGTTTCTCCACAAGAAAGCCAAGCGTCTCAAAGTTGATATCGCTATAGACAAAGCGAGTACCGGGCGGGTTTGCAGGCTTCGACTGCATCACCATCTGGTATGCAGTCGCTCGTCCCTCCCACGGAGCCTTGAGGTCCAGGTCCGGCGCCAGGCCCGAGTAATGCGTCATCAGTTCGCGCACGGTAATCTCTTCCTTGCCGTTCTGCGCAAACTCAGGAATGTAGCTGGCAACCGTAGCGTTGAGCCGTATGCGACCCTGCTGCACCAGCTCCATCACCGCTGAGGTAGTCGCAACGCATTTGGTGAGCGAGGCAAGATCGAAGATCGTATCGACAGTCATCGGCTCATGCGTGGGCTCAACCGAGCGCGAGCCGAAGGCCTTGCGATAGACAACATGCCCGTTGTGGCCAATCAGCACCACCGCGCCAGGCACCGTGCCTTTCGCAACAGCATCCTGCATAAGCGCGTCAATGGAAGCAAAGCCGCGCGTCGGCGCAGCCGGCATAGTTTGCGCCGGCAGGGATGGCAAAAAGAGAGCGGCAAGAGCCAGCATAGTCAGTGTGCGGAAGAGGTTGAGGAGGCAGCGCGTCATGTTCGTTGAGATTTAGAATATAAGCACAGGGATTGACCGGGTGTTTTTTAGCGGCTTTTCCCTGAAAAAGGAGTGTATTTCCTGTGCCTCTCATGAGAACTTCCAACCCTGCCTTTGGTGGCAACGCCTTTCAGACTCAATATGGCGGTGCGATTGATGCAACCGAGCGCATGACGCTGCGCGGAACGGTCAATAAGACCGGCATTCTGCTGCTCTGCGTCATGGCATCGGCCTCGTGGACATGGTATCTGTTCACGCAAACGCGCGATATTGCAACCATCGCGCCGTATCTGATGCTGGGCGTCTTCGGCGGCCTCGCCTTCTCGCTGGCCACCATCTTCAAAAAGACTTGGGCGCCGGTCACAGCGCCGCTCTACGCACTCTGCGAAGGACTTTTCCTCGGCGGCATCTCGGCAGTCTTTGACGCGCGCTATCCCGGCATCGGCTTCCAGGCAGTCAGCCTCACCTTTGGTACGCTGTTTGCGCTGCTGCTGGCCTACAGTTCCGGCATGATCCGCGCCACCCGCAAATTCCAGATCGGCGTAATCGCCGCAACCGGTGGAATCGCGTTGTTCTACCTCTTCCAGATGATCATGGGCTTCTTCCACGTGCAGTTCCTCACCATCAATGGCTCGGGGCCCATCGGAATCGGCTTCAGTATTCTGGTGGTGATTATCGCGGCGCTCAACCTCGTGCTGGATTTCGCATACATTGAGCAGGGCGTAAACTCCGGCGCGCCAAAGTACATGGAGTGGTACGGCGGCTTCTCGCTGCTGATCACGCTGGTATGGCTCTACCTGGAGATTCTGCGCCTGCTGGCAAAAGTAAACGATAGAAGATAGCGAAAAAGAGAGCAGCAACCAGGGCCACGAATCCGTCAGGATTTGTGGCCCTGGTTTTTGACGGGAGTGAGCAGGAGGCAATCAAAGGGAGGTGCTTCAAAAATCTATCTTTCGTATTCGATATTCGCTTAAAGTGTTAGCGTCGGGCTTTTTGGTCGCGTAAAAGTCGCAAAGAGGCTTGCATGAAGAGCATTCCATTCAAGATGTCGGTGCTTCTGTTATGTTGTGCTGGCTCCGGTCTTCGAGTTCTTTCGCAGACAAGCACACCAGCCCCGCAAACATCGAACGCAACTCATCCCAGCGCAACAGATCAAACCGGCGCGCCGCAACAGAAGACAGCCGCCAAGCCTGCGGACGCTCCTCCCACAGTCGACGATACAGAAGAGCAGATTCCCGTCGTGAAGCTTGAGTTCAAGCCTGTTGGAGATGTCCCTGGAGTCAACGGCGCATTCGCTTTCACTAGCCCGGTTGTATGCTCCGCAGATGGCGTTCCGTATGTGTCCTTCGTGGCTCCAAAGAGTATCGGCCTTCATTCGGTGACCTCGCTGGATCCGAATGGCAGTCACACCTTTTCTACTCAACAGCTTCAGGGACTGTATGGCATCCAGACAATCACCGGGGTCATGGTGAGCGATGCGATGTTGGGAATGCTCGTCAATGCGACAAAAGACCCTTCCAATCCGCGAACCGTAAACATAGGAAAGGACCTGCCTCCTCTGGTTCTGTATCCCGGCAAGCACCAGGATTTTCTCGCAGAATTCGACCTGAACGGTAATTTCACCAAGGCGGTGGAACTGGACATGCCGGAGGGATGGCACACCTGGAGGCTGGCCGCGCTGCCGGATGACTCACTGCTGGCGCTGGGATATGACCTCATCAACGCACGGCCTCATCTGATGATCCTCGACTCCAGCGGAGAGAGAAAACGGGACCTGCAGGTTCCGGCCATGATGGATGAGAACCCTGTCTTTTCAGAAGGAGCATCCTCTGACTGGAAGAAGCGGAACAATGCACTGGGCACCATAAACTCATGGCACTTTGCCTGGGCCCGGCAAAAGGTCTTGCTGTTTCAGGCGCATTCAAGCGCGCCGATTCTAGAAGTCGGAGCCGGAGGCATGGTTCGTGAAGTCACCATCGAGCATCCCAAGGGCTATGGCATCGATGGCGTGCTCCCGTCCAACGATCGCTGGCTGATTCGCTTCCGCAAAGACGGACTGAGCGAAGCGGGTCCGATCGACTCCAATCCAGAGACAAAGAACTACGTGCTCTACGAGGTCGACCCGTTTGATGGCAGCCTGAAGCGCCAAATTGAGATGGCCGACGGCACGTTGTATAGCTCCAGCTGCGAAAAGGATGGGACAATCACGGCCTTTACCTTCGACCAGGACAAAGTCAGGCTGCTCACCGCCGAGTTGGGAAGGTAAAAGAGCAGCAGCATCATCCAGCGGCCACACACAGCCCTCAAGTCGTACCGCATCCCAGGTAACCCTGGAGTGCGGCCCCGCGCAAAAAATTCATCGCCTCCGGTAGCGAAGAATCGCTACAATGCCATGCAAGCGAAAACCAGAGCCAGAACGCAAATTGGCCATTTCACGCTCACCAACGTGAGGGTCTTACCCTCTCTGCTCAGCAAGTTTTTTAAATGATGGCCACTGACATGACAAAAAAAATGCGTTTGTTCCGCCTTGCCCCGGTGCGTTGCTTCGCAACGTTCGCTCTCGCCGCTGCCTCTTGCGCCATTGCGCAGGCTCCTGCCTCGCCGCAGCCGGCCCAAAATCCAGCCCAGCCGACCCCGCAGGCTCCCGCCGCGCCCACTCCGGATGTCACCACCACGGTGAATGAAGTCGCGCTTGATTTCGTGGCGCGCGACAAGAAGAACACCCCCGTGCTGGACATGAAGCCGGAAGACATCACCGTTACCGACAACGACACTCCGGTAAAGCTGAGTGGCATGCATCTCATCAAGGGCGATTCGTCGCACGGCCATGTCATCACATTTGTCTTTGACCGCTTCAGCAATACGCTGGCCAGGAACGTTCAGACCCTGGCCGACAAGATTCTGAAGATGATGCCGGACAAGCAGAAGACGTCCATAGCAGTACTCGATCTCGGCAGCCGTCTGCGGCTCATCCAGGGTTTTACAGACCAGCGCAAAGCTGCTGAAGATGCCATTGTGGCCGCCACGGAGAGCCGCGCGGTAGCCACGCATTCCAGTGCCAACCTCACCGTGGGCCTGGTGGTCGACCCAGCCGAGGATGCGCGTATAAAAGTCGCCGCTGAAGCGGAAAAGAACGAGATCGCGATTGCGCGCACCGGCACAGACACATCAGGAGCGCACGTCTCCGCCGAGCAGCGCGTGCTGGCAGAGACGCTCATAAAGGCACTCCAGGATACGCACACCATCGCGCACGAGCAGCATGCCCCTGTCGCGTTGGCATCGCTGTTGGCCATTGTGAAATCGCAGGAAAAGCTGAGCCAGCGGAAGTCGCTGATTTACTTCACCACCAACCGTCAGATGGATACAGCGCAGAAGCAGTTCCTCAAGACGATTGAAGCCGCAGCCAGCCGCTCTGGAGTCACCATCTACACCATCGACATGGATGCGCTCGATGTAGGCGCTCAGTACCAGATGGATAACGCGTTGGGGGTCAATGCCAGGAATTTCACCGGCACTCCGATCAATATCGCGCCAGGCGCGCCGGCCGGCACTCCCGGTGCAACCATAACGCCGACCATACAGCAGGGGCCTGCTCCAATCGCCGGCACGCCGGGCACGCAGGGAGCAAGCTGGGGCGTGGCGCAGGACGTTGCCGTCATGACAGACTGGCACCGTCAGAGCGGCGACTATGCCATGTTTGCGGCCAAGAGCCCAATGGCGGATCTGGCCGTCAATACTGGCGGAATCTACATCGACGCGCAGGTGAACGTGAAGCATCCTCTGGAGCAGATGGCCGAGGACATGAACACCTATTATTCCGCCACGTACACTCCCCCGACGCACGATTACGATGGCAGCTTCCATTCGATCGTCGTCAAGCCCGTGCGCGCCAACGTGCACGTCAAGTACAAGACCGGCTATTACGCGCTCGCTCCCGGTGCCGATGGCAGCGTGCGGCCCTTCGAGGCGCCGTTGCTCAAAACTCTCGGCGATATGAAGCTGCCTTCTGACGTTGACTTCCATGCTGCGGTACTGCGCTTCGGTGACCTTGCCGGCGGCAACACGAGCACCGTTGCCGTGGAAGTGCCGATCAACGGACTTGAGACCCGCAAGGACTCCAACACAAATCTCTACGCGGCGCACGTGATTGTGGCTGGCCGCATTCGCGATAAAGCAGGCGTGATCGTCGAGCACTTCGGAGAAGACATCACCAAGCGCGGCGCGTTGGAGCAGCTGGATCGCGATCACACCAGCACGATTGAGCTGCATCGCTACTTTTTGACGACACCGGGCGACTACACGCTGGAGGTTGCAGTCTCTGACGAGCAGGGCGGAAAGATGGGCGCAAAGCGAATACCGTTCACCATTTCGCCCCCCTCGGCTCTCAGTGACATGGTGCTGGTGCGCAAGCTCGATCCGGTCCACGAGAATGACGATGACGATCCGCTGGAGCCGCTGCGCTATGACAAGGGCAGAGTCACGCCGAATCTCTCCGGCGAGCTGCCGGAGAATTCAAAAGGTGTTTCCCTGTTTTTCATCGTGCATCCGGATCCGGTGGCCGTGAAGGGCGCGCCATTACTGGAGATGGAAGTCTCTCGTAATGGCAGGCCGGGCAGGCGCACCCAGGTTCCGCTGCACATCTCGGATGCCGCCGACGGAGCAGCAGTGCCGAATCTGTCGAGCTTCAACGCCACGCTCGCGCCGGGCGACTATATCGTAAAAGCCTTCTACACGCAGGGCGGCACCAGGGCCGAGCAGCAAATTGCATTCCATGTCGATGGAGACATGGCACCCGCTCCGTCTGCGGGCGGCACAACAGCCTCCAAGGTGGATGTCTCGCTGACAGTGGGCGATACGGAGACGCACGGACCAGGTACGCTGGCCATCAGCGCGGCAACCAATCCCTTTCCGCCACTACCGGCCGCCGAGGCGCATCAGCTGGTGGAAGACGCGCGTCAGGCTGCGCTGGACTATGGCGAGGGGCTTCCGAACTTCATGTGCATTGAGGTAACCAACCGCTCCATCGATTCCTCGGCAAGCGGTCGATGGAAGCTGCAGGACAACATTGTTGAACTGCTGCGCTATCGCGATAAAACGGAATCGCGCAACACGCTGGAAGTGAATGGCAAGACAAGCAAAGTGGATCGCGATGGTATGAAGGGCGCTGTTTCCACCGGCGAGTTTGGCGGCGTGCTCAAGTCCATCTTCGGAGAGAAATCCAAGGCCGAGTTCACATGGAAGGAGACCGATCAGCTCAAGGAGCAGCCCGTGCAGGTCTTCACCTACAAGGTTGCGAAAGAGAATTCGAGTTTTGGTGTAGTCGATCCCGACAATCGCGAAGTAATGGCGGCCTTCCACGGGCAGGTCTTTATCGATTCAGTAACGCGCCGCGTGCGCAGGGTCACGCTGATTGCCGACGACATGCCGTACGGATTCAAGACACGTGCAACCAGCATCGGCGTCGATTACGACTATGTGTCCATCAACAACCACGACTACCTGCTGCCGGTGAGCGCGGAGATGCGGCTCGTGAAAGGCCACGCGGCCATCATGAACACCATGGAGTTCCGCGATTACAAGCGCTTTGGATCGAGCATGAGGGTTGTAGATTACAGCGAAAGCGGGGAGACCAAAGCGGAAGCTCCGCAGCAGAAACCGGCAGATGCCCCCAAGCCGCAATAGGAGTGGTTCCGTACTGTGCGCCGGACGTTTTATCCTTGCAGCATGCGTTTTGCATCTCTAGTGCTTGCTGCGTTGGCCATGCAGGCCGCCGCGCAGCAACCGGGCCCATCTACAACTGATCAGGCGAATGATCTGTTGACCCAGGGCATTACCGCACAGCAGGCGGGCAATCTCCAGGGCGCCATTGACAGCTACCGCAAGGCCATCACTCTCAATCCGGATCTCGGCGATGCACACGCGAACCTTGGCGCGGCACTCTCCGCGGCGGGACAGTTTGACGCAGCCATCGCAGAAGACAAGCGCGCAATCGAACTGGTGCCCGATAAGACCTCCGTGCGTTTGAACCTCGCCCTGGCATATTACAAAAAAGGCGATTGCGAGAATGCCGCGCCTGAGTTCAAGTCGGTTCACGATGCACGTCCGGGATTGCTGACAGCAACCATGCTGCTCGGTTATTGCAACATTAAGTTGGGCCGTGCCAACGATGCAGCAGAGCTGCTGATGCCATTGGACGCAGCCAACAGCGCCAATATGGATTTTCAATACGTCCTCGCCTATGCGCTGATTGAAAGCGGCAGGGAAGTGGATGGAATGCCCCGCATGGAGAAGGCCGCAGCCGCCACCAACTCCGTGGATGCATGGGTGATCGCCGGCTCGGCAAGGCTGCATCGACGCGAGTTTGAGATGGCACGCAAGGACCTCGATACCGCGATGAAGCTGAACCCGGACTTCCCCGGCCTGGCAACGCTCGCAGGCCAGGCGCGCGATGCTCAGGGTGATACTGAAGGCGCTCAACCGGCATTCGAAGCAGCTCTACGTCAGAACCCCAAAGACTTCATGGCGAATCTGTACCTCGGCACCATGCATGTAAAGAAGCGTGAGTTCGACCAGGCGCGGCCGCTGCTGGATCAGGCTCTGGCCCTGCAACCGGAGATGCCCCAGGCGCGCTTTCAGATGGCGAAGCTGAATGCGATGACAGGCCATGAAGCGGACGCCGCAAAGACCCTCGAAGAGCTGGAGAAAGCCGACCCAAAGTGGATTGATCCGCACATCGAGCTCGCAGCGCTCTACTACAAGCTGCACCGCGCCGAGGATGGGCAGCGCGAGCGCGGCATCGTGCAGGAGCTCGAAGCAAAGCAGCAGCAGACCGGGCCGCCGCGCGCACAGTAAGCTGCGTCACTACTTCTTCGGCGCGGCCTCGGTCACTTTTACAGTGCGGTCCCCATCCACATTTTCCAGCTTCTGAACAATCCCGCTCGGCCATGTGATTTCAACGCTGAGCGCACGCGCGTCCGCACCCAGGCCGAAGTGCACCGGGCCAAGACTCGAGGAAGCATAGCCAACGCTCGATGTCTGGTGATTGTATTGCGCGCCAGTCTTTGTCACCACCTTGATCCGCGCGCCAATGCCGTCGCGGTTGGACTTGACGCCGGTGAGAGCAATGTCAAGCCAGTGGCCTGTGCGCGGGCTGCGATTCATCCAAAGCTCAGCCGGGTGGTCAAGGCTGGTGGCGATGATATCAACGCGTCCATCGCCGTCGAAGTCCCCAAAGGCGCAGCCGCGATGCCGCGCGCTCGTTGCGTCCGTGAAGCCGGCCTCGGCCACATACGCATTCCACTTCCCTCCGCTCGCGCCGGGATTGCGAAAGACAGCATTCGGTTCACTGAAGGCATAGCCGGGCGGCCACGCACTGGTGACATTCCCGCGCGTGACAAAGAAATCCTTCCAGCCATCATTGTCAAAGTCATAAAAACCAGCGCCAAAGCCGGACATCTTCATGCTTCCCGCGCGAATTCCCGATGACGAAGTGATCTCGACAAAATCGCCTTTGCCGGTGTTGTGATACACGGGAAAGGTCTGGCCTTTCAGCGCGACATACCCAATATCAGGGTAGCCATCGTTATCAATGTCGCGAAAATCGAGCCCCATGCCGGAGATAAATGCGGCATCTTCCGCAAGCGCCACATTGGTCTGGAAGGCAACCTCTTCAAACTTATTGCCGAGATTGTGAAAGAGAAAATTGTATTCCGCATCGTTGGTGACAAAGATGTCCGGCTTCCCATCAAGATCGTAGTCGGCAATGCCCGCGCCCATTCCCTTGCCCACCTGCGCACGCACACCCCATTCCTTGGAAACATCTTTAAAGGTTCCGTTGCCCTGGTTGATGAAAAGCTGGTTGGGCTGGCCTTTAAAATAACGCGGATGACAATACTCCGCAGTGTTTTCGGTAACGCAGCGCGGTATATCGGAATAATTCCATTGCAGGTAGTTCACGACGAAAAGATCCAGCAGGCCATCGTTGTTCACATCCACCCACACCGCCGCCACTGACCATAGCGGACCGTAATCAGGATCGTTCCATTGATCCAGGCCGGCCTGCTTCGTAACATCCGTGAAAGTGCCGTCGCCGTTGTTGTGATACAGCGTGTTGCCATGAACACCCGCAACAAAGAGATCCGGATGCCCGTCGTTGTCATAATCGCCGGCAGCAACTCCAATATCGAAGCCTTTGCCCGCCAGGCCGGCCTGCGTGGTCACATCGGTAAACTTGCCGTTGCCGTCGTTACGAAAAAGGCGATTCGAATATTTGGCAGAGTTCTTCTTGAGCGAAGCAATGTCAGCGCCGTTGGTAAAAAAAATGTCGGGCCGTCCGTCGCCGTTGTAATCAAAAACAGCCACCCCTCCAGCCATCGTCTCCGGCATGTTCTTGGCTTTCGTCGGGCTGCCATCCAGAACGAAGGGAAACGTGGTGAGCTGAAACTGAATCGGCGCGTCCAGCTGCTGTGCCACGGCAACGGACGATACGCCCAGCGCCACCAGCGCCGCGCAGCAACAGTAGATGATTCCTCGGGATTGCATCGCTTCTATGGATTGTACGATTTTGAGTGCCCGTCAAAGTAGAATCGAATCTGATGCGATCTGTTTTGCCATTTGTGCTCACGCCCGCGCTCTTCGCGGCCGCAGGAGTGTCTGCACAGCAGGGCGCGGCTCCGCCCGGCTCCAGCGCGCAGATGGATAAAGCGATTGCCGACTACAAATCCGGCGACCTGAATCACGCCCGGCAGGAGTTAAAGGATCTGCTTGCAGGCCATCCACAGGATCTGCGCGCCGCGCTGCTGCTCGGCTATGCGGACATCAAGCTGGGCAGGGATGCGGAGGCCTGCGACGTGTTGGCTTCGTTGGAGCACGGCAATGAATCCAATCTTGATCTCGAATATGTACTGGCCTATGCCATGATTCGCACGGATCGAGTAGACGAGGGCGTGCAACGCATGGAAAAGGTGGCCCGCGCCCGCTCCGCTCCCGACGCCTGGATGATCGCCGGGCTCACGCGCTTTGATCACAACCAGTTCAAAGAAGCGCGGGCAGATGCTGAAGCCGCCATCGCAATCAACCCGAAGTTTCCCGGCGCGCAGACTCTTCTTGGCAGAGCCCGTTACGCACTGAGCGATAACTTTGGAGCGGAGCCGGCCCTTGAAGCAGCGCTGCGCCTCGATCCAAATGACTACTACGCCAATTTGTATCTCGGAGTGGTGCGGTCCAGGGCAGGGGATTACGAAGCCGCGAAGTCGTTACTGGAGCTTTCCCTGGTTCTGAAACCGGGCGTTCCGGTCGCTCGGCTGGAGTTGGCAAGGGTATATCAGCGTCTCGGCAACTACGCCGAAGCGATCGCGATTCTGGAGTCCTTGGAGAAAGCCAATCCCGATTGGGCTGAACCGCACTTCTTTCTGTCGTCGCTTTATTTCATCGTGAATCGTCCGGAAGATGGCAGACGCGAACGTGTGCTCGTGCAGAAGTTCAAGGACCAGTTGCCGGTACTGCCGCAAACAGATCAACCGTAAGCGCAAGTAGGCGAAAGAGGCAGGGCAGCGAAGTACCGAATAAATTCTGCTATGAGTAAAAGCGAAGAGGGCGGCCATCTGGCCGCCCTCTTCGGGTTTGGACTTCTGATACTGGATCAGAAGTAGTATTTGCCTGCGAACTGGAGCCAGCGGAAACCGGTCTTGGTCTGCGGGAAGCCAGTCGTAGTCGCGTTCGAGTTGTACACATCCGAACTGCCGGTGGGAACTGCGTTAAAGATCAGCTGGTCGTCGCTGTTGGAACCGGCATTGCCAAACACCTGATTCGGATGGTTCAGCCAGTTGGTAGCAGAGACGCGGATTTCAAAGCGCTGCGAGTCGTTGACCCGGAATGCCTTGAAGATCGCCAGATCGCTTCCGAAGTAATGCGGCGTGCGGATATAAGGCCAGATATTCTGACCCACTTCTCCGAACATGCCGGTGGACGGCGGCCGCGGTGCGCGGAAGCAGTTGGGGTTAAAGAACTGACCCTTTTGCAGGCCATTGCGAGGATCGCATACCAGAACCGGCTGCAGCTGAGGAATCAAGTTGGTGCCGTACCAGATGGTCGTGCTGGGGTCAGAGTTGGACGTAGGTCCAACAACCGCTCCCGTTGAATCCAACACGACAGCACCCGCGGGGAATGCTTGCGTGATCAGCGCCTTGCTGGGGTTGTGGTATTGCATGTTCATGTTCGCCGAGACGGACTGGAACGGCTGTCCATCCTGGTACGTGGTGTAGGTGGAAAGCTGCCAGCCATTCACAATCTGACCGACTATAGCGTTGTGATGAACCGGGCTCGGCAGCTTGTAGCTCGCTGACAGGTTGAAGATCTTCGTATGGTCAAACGACAGAGGACCATAGTTGTTCGACAGGTTGTACGGATCGACGATGTTACCGTTCGTGGCGCCGTTGCTGTTGCCGCCGCCGTCACGGGTACCCAGCACTTTTCCAAAGGTAAAGTTGCTGTACATGAAGAGGTTGCCGGACTGCTTCTGCGCCGAAACCTGCAGCGAGTTGTAGTTCGAGTAACCGGTGTGCTCGCCAACATAGAGGTCCGAGTAGTTTTGCAGCGGTCTCCAGTTGTTGGTGTTTGCGCTGTTGGAGCCCACGGCCGGTGAAACGTTCCGGAAGCCGCCGGTGATCGGATCAGGTGTGACGAAGGCGCCGAACGCAATGCCGTTCACATCCTGCAGCGCTGTGTTGATGAATTGGTGACGGCTCATGCTGCCCACGTACGAGATCTCCATAACCGTATGGGAAGGGAGTGCCTGGGCAAGCCCAAAGCTGTACGTGTTGGCATAAGACATCGCATCGTCGCCCTTTTTGTCCGTGACCGGGCTGCTGCCATTCTGGTTCAGGCCCTGAGGAACAGACAGCGTCTGGGGGGCTGGACCGGCTTCGTTGGAGGGCGAATTGGTGTTGATAACGCCGTTCGCAATCTGGTAGCCGTAGAAGCCCTGTACGCCGGCGTTGGTGGCAGTGCTGTACGTGAAAGAGCCGAGCGGGCCGTTCATGGCGGAACCGGCATAGTTGTTGGAGATTTGGTAGTAGTACCGGCCAAATCCAGCGCGAAGCACTGACCGGCCCGTACCGTACAGGTCATAAGCCACGCCTACGCGAGGTGCATACTCAAACAGCTTGCTCGGGAAACCAGACGTCGGAACCGAGGAATCAAGCTTGTGCCAGGTCAAACCTGTGTTGGCAGCCGCGGAGGAGGAGTTGTCGTACTTGGACGGATCCCAAACCTGCGTATCGCCAAGCTTGTCATACCACTGGCCCATGTGATCGGCGCGAAGGCCAAGTGTAAGGGTCAGCTTGCGAGACACCTTCCACTGGTCCTGGCCCCAGATCGACCATTGATGCCAGAGCTCGTCGGGAACGGGATCGGAACTCACTTCCTCATAGGAATAGTTGCGGCCCATCAGGCGATCCAGCGTCACGTTTGACGTCGAGGAACTGCCCCAGTTCGCCACTTCGTAGTTGCCCTGTACACCGGCGCCGTCCTGGCCATCGGTGGATTGGAGATTCTCCTGGGCATCCCAGTAGAAACCAACCTTGATGGAGTGCGTGCCGATGATCTTCGTGAACACGTCTGCCACGCTGGGCGCTTCCGACGTCTTACCGAAGCTGTTGGGGCCGTAGATGCCGCCCGTAAAGGCCGGGAAGCCGATCCACGGAACCGAGGTGATCCAGCCGGAAGTATTTCCGGTGTTCGGAATCTGCGGGTTGCCTGTCTTGCCCGAGAAGATGCTCTGCGTAGCAATGTTGTAAGTGGCACGTTGATCCTTGCTGGGATCGGAGCCGCTCATCTTGTTGACAAACTTGGCGTAGGCAAACACGACTTCATTCGTGGATGTTGCGCTGAAGACGTGCGTGTAGTTGGCCAGGTAAAGGTTCGCAGTTTCCTTGCCGATTGGCTGGGAAGGATACTCAATCGTGTTGGGCGGGTTCCACCAGGGAGCTGCGGAGTGCGTATCGTTTTCTGACTGGTACGCATAGCTGCCCCACAGTTTGTTGTTGTCGTTGAACGCGTAGGTCACCTTACCGGTAGCTTCCCAGCGGTTTCCAACCACGGTCGCGCCGTTGCTGGGGCTGGCATAGGGCTGCAGGTAGTTCGTCCAGCCGTTGGCGGCTGTCGGCGTCTGGTTCGGGGCAGGCATAAGGCCGCCGTTGTTCACGTTCGCGCCAAGCACAACGCCGGTCGCGTCAAAGTAGGGTGACAGGTTGCTGCGATCGGTGCCAGCAGCCCAGGGCGAGTTCGCTGTTGTGCAGCCCGGAGGCCATCCGCCAGGTGCCACCACAGCGGCGCAAGGCAGAACGTACGCAGTGGACTGTCCCGAGGCCAGAAGGCCGGCAGGAAGTGAGTCGGTATTGAAGTTGCCCTTCGACTGATCGTCCGTCGTCGTGTTCATTTCCGACTGCGGAACGAAGGGGTTCTGCTTCATGTATTCGTAGCCGCCCCAGAAGAACAGCTTGTCGCGGTTGTGGTTGAAGTGCGGAAAGAAGATAGGACCGCCGACGTTGCCGCCCATGTAGTAGTAGCTCTGCGCCTGAAGCGGAGAACCCTGGTACTCGTGCAGCCAGTCGTTGGCGAAGCCGATGTCGGAGTTACGAGCGTAGATGTAGCCTTCACCGTGGAACTTCTGGCCGCCGCTCTTTGAAAACGCCTGCAGTACCGCGGGGCCCTTGGCATATTCCGCGCCATAGGAGGCCGACAGGTACTTCACGCTGTCTGTCATGTCCTGGTTGATGTTGGCCACCTGGGTGCCGGCGTTGCCGGGATCGATCAGGTTGGCGCCGTCCAAGTAAACATCCAGGGTTCCATAGGGCTGCGTGCCGTTGGCTGAGAAGCTGCCGGCAGGGCCGCTGTTGGTGCCCGAAGAAAGTGTTTCGTTTTGGCCGCCCGCGCCGGAGAATGCCACACCGGGCATCATCTTGATCAGCTCGGCTGCGTTGCGGGTCGTCAGAATTGCCGAGTCAACCAGTTCGTTGTTCAGCGTTGCGCTTACTTCGGCTGTGTCTGTCGGCACTTCAGCATCGGCGCCGGAGATCACAGTTACGGCCGTGGTATCGGAGCTGATCTTGAGCCGTGCGGTGACGGATTTGGTATCGCCCTGGCTCAGCATCACTCCCGTGATCTCGAATGCTGCAAAGCCCTTTGCCGAAACGGTAACGGTATACGATCCCGGGGGCAGAGCTGTAACCGAGAAGAAGCCCTGGGAATCTGTTGCTGATTTACGTTCGTCACCTGAGGCGTCATTCTTCACGATGACCGCCGCGTTGGCAACGTGAGCATCGGACTGGTCAATCGCGGTACCCGAAAGGGTAGCCGTCAATTGCTGTGCGCGAGCTGTACCGACTGCGAAAAGTAGAACGGGGAACAGAAGCCAAGGTATTCTCCGCAACCAGCGAGAACGAGAGGATTTAGACAGTCCTCTGGCATTGTTTGCGTCCATTTTGGTAAGCCTCCTGAATCTTTCGTTGACGCGTTTTGTTGTTATTTCCAGCGGACTGCTTATTGTTTTCGAATTACAGCCCTGCCGGAACCTATTTTTATGAGCCTCGCTGTAGATACCACAGTCAAGATACGGTGGGCAAGGAATTTTTTCTTTGTTTCCAGCAGGAAAAGCGATTTTCCTGCCACACGCAAAATAGCCGTTTTGGTGCCACCAAAGTGCCATAAAAAATACACTTTTGGGTAACCCGCAAGGCCCAAAATCGCGGTGAATCTTGCTCACCTTTCGAGAGAAAGGCAAGGCCGCCCCAGCGCATTCCACCAAAATGCAATTCAGAGAGCCGGCGCGGCTGAGAATCGGGAATAATGTGACCCCAACAGCCCTAAGCCTTGGTAAAAGGCCTGCCCGGCACCACGCCTTTGCCTTCCAGAATGGTAATTAGCCGGTTTGCAGGCTGGGCGGGGTACTTTTCCACTGCGCCCGAGGGCCAGCGGACCTCAATATCGGCAGAAGTAGCCGCGCCAAGCCCGAAATGCAGACGTGGATCGTTCGACGAGACATAGCTCGCCTGGCTCAGCAGCGCCTGCGCCTGCGTCTTGCCCGCGTAGCGCGCAACCACAGTCGCCCCGCAAGCACTCCGATTGCTCTTCGTGCCCTCCAGCCGGACCTTGATCCAGTTGTTGCCCTTCGGCGCATCATTGCGCAGCAGGGTAGGCGGCTCATTCAGGTTCATGATCAGAATGTCCAGGTCGCCATCATTGTCGAAGTCGCCAAAGGCAACACCCCGGCTCGGGTGATGTTCATCCATCGCTCCCCCAGCCTCTCCGTTCTGAATCCGCGCAAACGTTCCGTTGCCATTATTGCGGTAAAGTATCCGCGGCCCCTTCCACGGGTACTGCGGCAGCACCTTCTCCACCTGCGGATGAACGTTCCCCGTGACCCAGAAAATATCCGGATAGCCGTCGTTATCCAGGTCCACAATCCCCGCACCCCAGCTCACATATCGTGTTTCCCCGGCAATGCCGGCCTTGACGGCGTCGTCCTCAAACTGCGCCTTGCCAACATTGTGGTACAGCCCTGAAGACTGCTCCTGAAAATGAGTCTTGAGAATATCCAGCCTGCCGTCCAGATCGTAGTCCCCCACGCCAATCCCCATACCTGCCTGTTCCAGCCCATCCGGGCTCAGCGCAACTCCGCGCAGCAGCCCGTCTTCGCGAAAAGTGCCGTCGTGATTGTTGAGCAGCAGCAGGCTTGGCGTCATGTCAGAGGCCACAAAGATATCCGGCCAGCCGTCTTCGTCAATGTCATAGCTCACGGCCGTCATTCCATACGATTCCGGCTGGCTCGCAACATGAGACTCCTTGGAGACATCCGTGAACGTCCCGTCTCCGTTGTTGCGATAAAGAACATGCTGGCGCGGCTTGAGCCCCACCGGCCCGCAATTCACCGCCACGCCCTTGTAACTGCAATTCGCAATCTCGAGCGAAGGCCGCGGCCCATGCTCCTTGTCGATTTCCACGTAATTGGAGACATACAGGTCCAGATGCCCATTGCGGTTGTAGTCCACAAAGGTGCAGCCCGCGCCGAAGCGTGTGCCTTCAAACGCCAGCCCGGCCTTTTCCGTCACATCCGTAAAGGTGCCATTGCGGTTATTGCGATAAAGCTTGTTGTGCCCGTAGTAGGTGACAAAGAGGTCTTCGTATCCGTCGTTGTTGTAGTCCCCAACGCAAACACCCACGCCCCAGCCGCAGTCCCACAAGCCGGCCTGCTTCGTTACATCGGTAAAAGTTCCGTCGCGATTGTTCTTATAGAGCCGGTTCGATGCATCCGCCGGAGGATTGCCCTGCAGCACCGTGCCGCCCACAATAAAGACATCCATCCATCCGTCGTTGTCGTAGTCAAAGAAAGCGCAGCCTCCGCCCATCACTTCAAAGATGAAGGTATTCTCCGGCGGATTGCCATACACCATCGTTGCCTTCAGCCCGGCGTTTTGCGAGACATCCACAAAGGTTGAAAAAGGATTTCGCGGAGCGCCCGCCTGTTCCTGCCATCTCTCCGGCGCGGCTGCGAAAAGAATCTCCGGAAAGGCAGCACTCACGCAGGCCGCGCTTGCGGCAGTAAGCAACTTGCGCCGGCTCCAGCGCGGGAAAAATAGGGGTTCTGTCATCGCTCGGGCGAGTTCATTCTCACATTGCGGCGCATCCGCAGGCAAACCGCCACAGCCGCCGGTATGCTCTAAGGCTTGGCCTGCTGCGCATTCGGATCGCGCGCAAGCTGATCGCTGAGTTCATGGGCGCGTTCGTTCTTCGGGTCGAGCTGCAGCGCGGTAGCCACCGCCTGGCGAGCCTCCGCGTATTGCGCGCTCATCGCCAGCTCCGCCGCAAGATTGATCCACGCATCCGTCCACCGCGGCGCAGTCGCCAGTGCCAGCTTGAAGTGCTCAATCGAGCCATCCACGTCGCCTTCCTGCGACAGCAGATAGCCAAGCGCACCTTGCGCGGCAGAAAACTTGGGATTCAGGCGAACTGCTTCCTGCAGTTCCTTCTTCTCATCCGCAATATCGCCATGCTTATCCAGCGCGATGGAAAGTTTGAAGTGATAGTAAGCCACATTCGGCAACGTCTGAATCGCCTGGCGATAAGCGACAATGGCTTCCTCCGCATTACCGTCCGCAATATCCTTGTCTCCCTGCCCCGCCGCCACAATCGCTTCCAGGTTTCTCTCCGAATCGTTCTTCACGGTCTGATACTTGGCCAGCGCTTCCTGTGCCTGGTCGTGCTCGCCAAGGCCATTCAGCGCCTTGGCCAGCTCGTAGTACACCTCGGACTGCTCAATGCCAAGAGCAATGGCTTTTTCCAGGTTCTCTTTCGCCGGCTGCCACTCGTGCAGAATCACCAGCGTCGCGCCCAGGTTGTAGCGGGAGTAAGCAAACTCCGGATCGACAGCCACGGACTCTTCCAGCAGCTTCTTCGCCACGTCGTAGTGTCCCTGCGAGCGCTCAATCACGCCGCTTAAATAAAGCACGTCGCGATCGTGTGGGCGAGCCGCCAGCAATCGGTCCTTCATCGTGGCAGCCTGCTGCGTATAGCCGTTCAGGCAGTAGAGCTGATACAGCTCGATTGCCGCACTCACATCCGAGGGATGTTCCTGAACCGCCTTCAGTAGCACAGCGATGGCCTCATCGCGCCTCCGTTGATGCACCAGCACCACGGCGAGCGCGCGCGCCAGCGGCACGGAATGAGGATTGATCTGCATCGCTTCCGTCAGTACCGCGTTTGCCTGCGTCGGTTCATTCATCATCGCCAGCGCCTGCGAGAGCCGAATGGCAAACCGTTCCGTCCTCGGAGCCGGGCCAAGAAGCGCCACAACATCGGAGTAGTCGCCATCATCCATCAGCGCTCCGGTAATCCCATAAATCGCCTGCTCGTTCTTCGGGTCGATGGTGAGCGCCTTCTGCCACTCCTTCGCCGCCTCCACCTGCTGGTTCATGCCGGCGTAAATTGAGGCCAGCAGCAGGTGCGGGTTCAGCTGGCCTGCATCCAGCTGGATCGCCTTCTGCAACTCCGGCACCGCGTCGGGACTTTTCTTCTGGGCCACCAGCGCCACCGCGTAGAGATAGTGAAGCTGTGCCGAACCGGGGCTGTGCGCAATTCCCGCATGGAAAGTATCCGCGGCGCAGGCAAATTGCTGATGCGAAGCAAACCAGCTGCCGAGAAGGACGGTGTTTTCCGCGGTGGGATGAGCCTTCATCGCAGCCGTCAGCTGCGGAGGTCCGGTGCAAACGCCATGCGCTTCTTGCGTCATCAATGTGGCAGCCAGAATCAGTGCCACTGCGCCGGCTACGCGCCCCAGGTACATCGTGATCTCTCTCCCGTAAGCCACAGGATACATGAGCGCCGCAACGCCTGTAGCGGGCCAAAGCACCCTCCCCCGGCGTAAAATGTCTAACGACCCGTGAACTCAATGCGTGGTCGCCAGATTCATCTCGATTCCGGGAAGGGTAAAATCCCATGCGCTCTTATCTTGCTGCTTCGTTTGGAATGTTTCTGCTGGGCGCCGCCGCGCCCTTGGTCTCTCACAGCCAGTTTCAGGCGCCTCAGCCGGAAGAGCTCTCCATGACCTCTGAGCCCAAGGCTCCCGGCGCAGCCGCAGTTTTTCTCTACCGCGAAGAGATCACAGACGATCCGCACCACTTCCGCACTGTCTATGCGCGGCTGAAGATTCTCAAGCCGGAAGGCCTGGCCGCTGCCACGGTCCATATTCCCATCAAGAAGGACTACATCTATTACGCCAAGGGCGACAACTCCAGCCGCTTTGCCACCGCCTCGTCAAGCTCATGGTCCATGCCCGATATCAACCACTCCGGTGAGGATTCGCCTGTCGATGCCGACACCTTCAACGTCCCGCTCGATATCGGCGTAGTAGAAGGCCGCACCATTCAGCCCGACGGAAAAATCACCACGCTTTCAGGCCCCGCATCGCAGCTTGTAAAGATCGTCAAGAACAGCAGCAACGGCATTCAGGACGCCAGCTTCACTCTCCCTGACGCCAGGGTCGGCAGCATCCTCGAATACCGTTACCAGGTCCGCTATGACCGCTTCGAACAGGGACCGGACTGGAGAATTCAGCAGCCGTATTTTGTCCGTTGCGCGCACTACGCCTTCACCCCCGCTGACCAGATTCTCCGCGCCACATCCGCCGGACAGACTGGCTCCGTCACCGATAGCGCACTCACAGACCGTCGCGGCATCTTCATGACCGATGTCGTTTCCACCGCCACGTTGCCCCCCGGCGTCACCGTGCGCAAAGATGCAATGAGCCGTTACATCGTCGATGTCACAGACGTCCCCGCGATTCCCGACGACCCCTACGCTCCCGAGCCCGCAGGCAAAGCCTACGAAGTGAGCTTCTTCTACACCCCCTCCTCGGATGAAAGGGAATTCTGGCAGAAGGAGATGGGCCTCTGGACCAAACTGGTGAACGGTTACACCGCCTCATCGCCCGCACTGCAGCATGCGCTCGAAGAAATTGTTGCTCCCTCTGACGCGCCCGCTGAAAAGGCAAAGAAGATCTACGCCTACGTGCAGCGCTACGAAAATACGGACTTCAATTCCAACGGCGTGCCCAATATCGACAGCGATTGGATTCCGCGCGGACGCGCCGAGCGCCTTCTCGATACCAAGAAGGGTTCCAGCAACCAGCTCGCATTCCTCTATCTCGCGCTCGCCCGCGCCGCAGGGCTGAATGCGCGTCCAGTGCGCATCGCCAGCCGCAGTCATCGTCAGTTCTCTGCAAGTTACATGAGCGTCTCGCAACTGGACTCAGTCCTCATCGGCCTCACCATCGACGGTAAGGAGACCCTCGTCGATCCCGGCACAAAAATGGCGCCCTACTCCATCCTGCACTGGGCGCATTGCGGAGCCGGCGGCGTCTCCATGGCTGACAACAAGGTCGATCTTCTCATCACGCCATTGGAAAAGAACTCTGACAACCTCACGCTGCATGTCGGCACCCTCAACGTCGACGCAAAAGGAGCGCTCAGCGGATCGCTGAAAGTCGCCTTCACCGGCCAGAAAGCCATTGAGCTTCGTCAGCTCGGCCTCACCTCCGGGCAGGATGCAGTCAAATCCTCCGTCGATCACCTTCTCGCCTCCACCGTTCCCGCAGGAGTCAGCGCAAAGGTCGATCACGTCGCCTATCTCGACGATCCCACCCGCCAGCTTCTCGCCGTGGTCAACGTCTCCGGCTCGCTGCCCACCTCCAACGGCCACATCGAGCTGCCGCGTGCTTTCTTTGAAAGCAGCGAAACCAATCCCTTTCCCGCAGCATCCTCGCGCGTAGAGCCAGTCGATGTCCGCTACCCCTCGCAGGAGCAGGAGCAAATGACCTACACCCTTGCCCCCGGACTCACCCTCCAGGACAAGCCGCAGGACGACATCGCCAAGTACGAACCGAACGCCGTCTATCAGCTCAAGGCCAAGGCCGACGGCAGCACCGTCGTAAGCTCCCGCGTGCTGGTGCGCGGCTTTACCTTCCTTGACGCCAAGGACTACAGCGGCCTCAGCGACTTCTACCAGAAGGTAATGAAGTACGATCAGCAACACTTCGTAGTAAGCGGCGCATCCGGCAAAGGCGAATAAGAAAAGCCCCGGAATCGCATTACGCGAATCCGGGGCTGTCGTCGTCTGACGGTGTTCAAGATGAGCACGTTCTTCTACGTATTCTGCGGCTCCACACTCTTGAACCCGTAAGTCTCATACCGCGTCGAAAGCTTCCCGTCCTTCACATCCACCACGGTAAAGCCCTCCGGCGTTCCCAGCCGCACGCCATGCCACCAGTTGCCGCACACCGCGCCGCTCGTAATGTAAGGCACGCCATGCCACACCACTTTCTCGTTGATGTGCGTATGTCCCTGCAGCACACCAAGCACGTTGTGCCCTTCAAACAGCGCAATCACTTCACTCGAATTCGCCACCGACAGCCCATGATGCTTCGGCGCTTCCGCAGGCACCGGCACATACGAGTCAAACGCAGTCACCAGCGGAATATGCACAGAAACAATCACCGGTGTCTGTGCCGGCAGCGCCTTCAAATCCGCCCCCAGCCACGCAAGCTGCGCCGCATCCACGCGTCCCTCGTAAGCCCGGTCCGCAGTAAACCCAATCGAGTCCAGCACAATAAAGTGCACGCCCTTGTGGTCGAACGAGTAATACGTCTTCCCAAACCGCTCCTCGAACATCTTCTTGCCGTAGAGCGGATCGGCATCCGTCACTCCACTCGCCGGATAGATGCCGAAGCAATCGTGATTGCCAAGCGTGTGATGCACCTTCAGCCCAAGATCCTGCTCCGTCTTGCCATAAAGATCGAACAGCCCTGAAGCCCGCTCCTTGCTCACCGCCAGCGAATCAAAAACATGATCCCCGCCCTGGATCACAAAATCGCTCTTCAGCTCGCGAGCCTTCTTGAATGCCATATCGCATCCCGCCGCGGCATTCAGCTCCGGCTGCAGGTGCGTATCCGTAATAAAAAGAAAGCTGAAATCCTGCGCGGCAGGCTGGGCCGTTGCAGGAATCGAAGGCGCAATCGCCGCAAGACCGGCCGCGCCGGCAAGCGAAAGAAACTCTCTGCGGTTCACAGGACTCATACCCCCAGCATGAACCAGCCGTAATCCACCCGCATCAAAATTCCCCCAAATTGCAAAAAGGAAACTAGAGAATCACCCGCAGCCTACCCTCAGTCACGCCCGGCATTTTTATTGCCCGGCCCGGCAGGCATAATGCCATCCAGTCAACAGGGCCAGAAGAACTAATGTACGCGGAATGTTAGAATTAGAGACAAATAGAAGTAGTGTATTCAAGGCCAATTTCATATCGTTGTCACAACAGATTTCTCTTGATTTTTGAATAAAATATCCCTAAAATAGAAGGTATGTTGTCGCTTTACCGGGCCAGTCACCCCTCTGACAAGTGTCCGATGAGTTGCACCTGAAGAAAATCCTACCCAGTTAAGGACTAAATCATGGCAAAGCGTCGTGGAAATCCGAATTGGGGCAAGCCGGAGCCCATTGGGCCCGTTGTGCCTACCGTTACCTCTTTCGAGCAGATCGTGAAGGAATTCAAGCTCACACCAGACCAGTACATCCGGTCTACGCGGCTCCGCGAATGGGCCCGTCGCAACAAGAATTCCAAGTACATCCCTGAGGCGCTCCTCGAGGCCTGGGGCTTTGAGATCGAATCGACGTTGTAGGCTGTAACCCGTTCATGATGTTGCACAAAGCGCCGCTCAATGCGGCGCTTTTGCTGTCTGGGGCTTAGAAGATTTCTTTGCCTTCACATAAATTGATGAGGGAAGGTAGAACGAATACCTCGGGGCGGGGACCTCTCGATTCGGCTACAGTTTTCAAAATGCCGGCTTTTTTGAGTTTAGTAAGCATATTGATCAGCATGGGTCGGCTGGGCATATCGCTAAACGCCATCAGGTTGCTCGTATCGAAAACCGGTTGAGCAAACATACGATCCAGCAAAGGGATCGCATATCTGGACCGTGTTAAAGCCAATATCTGTCGCTTCAAATCATCGTAGAGGGAATGAATGTTTTTCGCTTTATCTACATTCGTCTTAGCCTGTTGGATCAAGCCATTCAGGAAAAATCGAATCCAGAGATTCCAGGCGTTAGGGTTTTGCCCAATAGCTCTCAGGCTTTGAATGTACTCATCGCGGTTGCCTTCAATGTACTCGGAGAGATAAAAGACAGGGCGCGAAAGCAACTGTTTTTCAAATAGAAAAAGGGGAATAAGGATTCGCCCCAGACGGCCATTTCCATCAAGGAAGGGGTGAATGATTTCGAACTGCGCATGAACAACAGCCAGTTGCACCAGCGCGTCCGGCCGGTCCATATGGTAGTACGCCTCCCAGTTGTAAAGAGCCTGCATCAAAGTTCCACCTGGAGCTGGAGGCACATACTGCGCTTCTTCAAGGGTGCTTCCGGGAGCGCCAATCCAGTTTTGTTCCGTTCGAAAATCCCCCCGCGCTTTATTTCTGCCTCGCACGCTGTCCAGAAGAGTGGCATGCAGCCTCAGCAGAAGATTCAAATTGAATGGCCGTTTTCTAAGCTCTGCCTCAGCCTCCCGAAGAGCCTGGCGGTAATTGATAATCTCTCGAATATCCTGCTTGCGGGATTCCAATTCGGGTTCCTGCCCGGCTTCAAATTTCAGCACTTCTCCCAGCGTCGCCTGTGTCCCTTCAATTTTTGAGGAAAGGACAGCTTCCTGTGTGGTTAAAGGGCTAAGGAGCAAATCCGGGTTCGGCAGCATAGCGAGAACCGCATCATACTCAGCCAAATGCCGATTTGCCTTACCAATGAAAGGAATGAGTTTTTCCCAGTCAACGTCTTTGATCGGAAGTTCTTCTGGTTGAAAGGGTTTCATCCGTATGAGCATAGCAGCTGAAAGACCCTAGCGTTAAGTATCTTGCAAAATGCTTAACGCTCACGGTTATAATCGCTAATACGCTTAATGCTTTTTCCATTTGCTCTTCAGTGATTCCGTGAAATTGTGATGTACCGCTCAATTCAGCGACAATAATGCAGTAACGGTAATCCAACAGCCATGACCCCCGAACGCATCCACGACAACGCCGTATTCACTGACGTCCCCGGCGCCCTCGACGAAATCCGCGCCGGCCGCATGGTCATTGTTGTAGACGACGAGGACCGTGAGAACGAAGGCGACCTCACCCTCGCCGCCGAGTTCGCCACGCCGGAAGCCATTAATTTCATGGCCCGCTACGGCCGCGGCCTCATCTGCCTCACCCTCACCGAGGAGCGCGCCGACTTCCTCCGCCTCTTCCCCATGACGCAGCACAACTCCTCCCGCTTCGGCACCGCCTTCACTGAGACCATTGAAGCCCGCGAAGGCGTCACCACCGGAATCTCCGCCGCCGACCGCGCCCACACCATCCAGACCGCCATCGCGCCAGATTCCACCGCCGCCGACCTCGCCCGCCCCGGCCACATCTTCCCCCTCCGCGCCCGCCGCGGCGGCGTCCTCGTCCGCGCCGGCCAGACAGAAGCCTCCGTCGATCTCGCCCGCATGGCCGGCCTCAATCCCTCCGGCGTCATCTGCGAAATCATGCGCGACGACGGCGAAATGGCCCGCATCCCCGACCTCATCCCCTTCTGCAAGCAGCACGGCATGAAGATCCTCACCGTCGCCGAGCTCATCCGCTACCGCCTCCGCAACGAGCGCTACATCGTCCGCGCCGGCGAAACCACCATCCAGACAAAATTCGGCCAGTTCCGCATGATCGCCTACCAGAGTGAAGTCAACGGCGGCGAAAGCCACGTGGCCCTCGTCAAAGGCGACCTCGACTGCGGCAGCACCCAGCCCGGCAAACCAGTTCTGGTCCGCGTCCACACCCGCTGCACCGCCGGCGAAATCTTCAACGCCGATTGCCACTGCCGCGAAATCATCGATGGCTCCCTGCGCAGGATCGCGGAAGAAGGCTGCGGCGCTCTCATCTACCTGCACAACACCGCGCCCGGTTTTGAAATCGACGCTACCCCAGCCGAAGCCGGCGCAAAATCCAGCCCCCTCGGCGGCATCGCGCATGACACCGGCCGCATCGTCCTGCACCAGGAGCTCCGCTCCCGCGAAGGAGCACAGGATCGCTCCGGCCGCATCGTCCGCGCCATCGGCCTCGGCGGCCAGATCCTCACCGACCTCGGCATCCACCGCATCCGCCTGCTCTCCAACACCCCCATGCACATCCCCGCCCTCGAAGGCTTCGGCCTCGAAATCGTCGAGCAGGTAGCAATTCCCGTCGAAGAATGTGCCCGCGTCTGATGTAGCGAGAATTCCCCCATCTGTTCCGTTAAAGAGGCTCCGCGCCCTGTGGAAAAAATCCTGTCAAGCCTTTTCCGGAAAAATATTTTGTAATTAGCTCATTCTAAACAAGATAAATCTTCGGCAACTTTGCACATCATTTCCACCCTTTGTGAAACAATAGAAACAAGCAGAAAAAACACCACCGCCAGCCCCACATCCGGGCTGGCGGTTTTGCTTTTACTGCCACGCGTCCCCTTACCAGAAAGGAACAACCATGCGTTCCCCCTGTCCTCCCCACGCAGTCCAAAATCTCTCCGAAGGCATTGAAAACAGGTGGTTTCGAGCAAATAATTCCCCGCGAATTCCCCGAAAATTCCCCGAAAATTCCGCCCTTTTTTTCACGAGTTTTCACTCGCAAGCCACAAAGAATCAGCAGCTTACAGAATCACCATCCGCAAAAAAACGAAAAAAATTCGCGCATCCGGTAAAGATTCTTTACTTCTGTACGCCCTGAGGGCTGCCGCTCAGACTCCATAGACACACGCGACGCCCATGTAGTTAGATTGTCTCCGCCCATCCGATTCCATTCGCAAAAGGACGTAAGCCAGGTGACGCATTCGCTCTCATTTCGTTACCCCTTTCTCTTGAGCCTCGTCTGTCTGGCATTGGCAGCATGCGGCGGCACCAGCACAACCTCCGGCACCCCGCATCCAGAACTGGCCGTCTCGCTCGGCGCAAGCTCCGTAACCGTCCCGCAGGATGGCGCCGCAACCGCAGTCGGCGTAACCATCACCGGCTATACCTCCACTCCGGCAGTTACCGTCACCGGCGCTCCCGCCGGCGTAACCGCAAACTTCGCCGCCGGCAGCTCCGCCGGCTTAGGAACAGTAACGCTCACCGGAAGCTCCGCCGCGGCAGCCGGAAGCTACACAGCCAAAGTGAACGTAACCAGCGGATCGTCCAACGCCAGCGCCAGCCTCTCCATCGTCAGCGCGCCGGTAGCCACAGTCTCCGCGCCATCCGGGCCGGCCACTGTTCTAAGCCAGTTCATGGCCACCTCGTTCCAGGTCGCGCAGTGGACAGGCGACATCTTCGGCAGCGGCACCACCGCCACAGCACGCGAAACGGAGCTGACCAATCTCGGCGGCCAGCATCTCCGCCTGCAGGTCATCGCCGGCGCCATGCCCATGGTTTCAAACACCGGCACAGCAGCCGATTGGGACTTCACCACAGCCGACACCACCATACAGCCCGTGCTCGCATCGGCTGACCACAGTCCCGAGTTCCAGATAGGCACAGCCCCGGAATGGATGTGCAACTCCAGCGGCCAGCTCGACGTCGCCGCGCACGCAAACGACTTCGCGCAATACGCCGCCAACCTCGTCCGGTATTACAACAAGGGCGGCTTCGATTACGGCGGCCAACACTTCCAGTCGCCATCGAGCACGCCCATCACCTGGTGGGGAATCTTCAACGAGTACAACCTCAACGGCCTCTCCGCCAACGATTATGTAACCCTTTACGACGCCACAGTCCCCGCCATGCTCGCCGTCGATCCCACCATCAAGCTCTCAGCACTCGAGTTCTCTGACTTCGGATTAGGCAGCGGCGACCAGGGCGATCCCATGCAATACCTGCCGCAGTTCTTCGGCACCAACGGCAATCCCGGAGTCAAATCGCAGGTCGACATCGTCTCCACGCACTTCTACTCCACCTGCAACCAGACGGACACAGACGCAACACTCTTCGCCTCCGTTCCGCAGTTTGTGCAGAGCGTGCAGTACTTCTACCAGGTCATGGGACAGGCCGGCGCAAAATATGCTCACACGCCAGTCTGGGTCACGGAGAACAACGTCAACGCAGACTACGAAGTTGCAAACAACATGAGCGCCTGCAATCCGGGGCAGGTCTTCGTAGACGATCACCGCGGCACCAGCGCGTATTTTGCCGCATGGCGTCCGTACGTCTTTTCGCAACTAGGCAAAGCCGGCAACCACGCTCTCTACCACTGGGATTATTCCGCCGACCAGCAATACGGCGAAGTCGACTCCAACAGCAACTACTACCTCAGCTATTGGGTCGATCAGGCACTCGCATCCTACTTCCCATCGACACCCTCATCGCCGGGCCCCAATCTGCTCGACATCAACGCAACCGACACCTCAACCATCGAGACGATGGCAACAAAAAACAGTGACAACTCCGTCGTCGTAATGGTCGTAGATCGTGCCGTGCACGCACCAGCAGACAACAACGGCACTGGCGACCCCCGCACCGTCATCGTCGACGTATCGAGCCTCGGAACATTTACCAAAGTCAGTCAGGAAACGCTAGACGCCACAACCAACATAAGCGCCGCTCCCACTGCCTCATCCGTGACAGTAGCCTCCACCGGCCGATACACAGTCCAGCTCAACGGCTACGCAGTAACATTTCTAAAGTTCACCCCATAAAGAGCAAACCAGGGTAGACAGCAGAAGGAGAAAGCCTCAGACTTGCACCTATGTCCCGTCTGGCCTTGCTCATCGCCGCGACCCTTGTCGCCGTTCCCATATCCGCGCAACAACCGCCCGCTGCATCACCGGACAAACCCGCAGCCGTCCGGGAGCTAAGCGCAGCCGACGTCGAAAAGCTGACCAGGGAGATATCGGCTGCCTACTACCATCCCGAAGCTCTCGCCGGCCTGGATTGTAATGTGCAGGTCGATTGGGAGCCATTCATGACTGCCCTCAAGGTGGATCTGGATTCCGATGGGGGCAAAAAGGAGCTGGCAATTTTGCGCGGCCTGAAATTGCACGCTCATGCCATGCGCGGCAAACCGGCGGAGCTGACCTTTAACTGGGCCGGAGGAGATACACCGGCAAAAGACCAGATTGAAGGCGGACTGAGGCAGACCGTTGCAGGCTTCTTTCAGTCCTACTGGGGCATGTTCGATATGGCGGATGTCAAAGCATCGGACGTAACAAAAGCGGAGGCACACGCGGACTCGTCCTCGACCCTCTATACAGGCGACGCAAATAGTCAGCTCGTCGTGGATGTAGATAAGGAAGGCACGCCAACGCACTACAAGGTCAAGAGCCCGGCATTGAATGCGACGATTGATCTCGAATACACGCCAACACTTCCGCCCACGCCCGGAGATACGCGGCGCATCACCACGGCTCGAATCGCGCAGTTTGCCGGAGAAACCACCATCAAGGTAAATATGAAGCTCGACTACCAGCCCGCAGGCACATTTTTCGTTCCACACCGCGCTAACTTCGATATTCCCGGCGCGCTCTCCATCGGATTCGAATTCACGTCCTGCACAGCAGTAAGCAGTGCTCCCGGCAAATGAATACGGGCTGCATCATGGAACGATGCAGCCCGCCGTTTTGCGAAAAGCAGATCAATTACCAGCCAAGAACGTAAGCAAAGATCAGCGGAGCCACAATCGTCGCATCGGACTCAACAATGAAGCTCGGCGTATCCACACCCAGCTTCCCCCACGTAATCTTTTCGTTCGGCACCGCGCCGGAGTACGAACCAAAGCTCGTAGTCGAATCCGAAATCTGGCAGAAGTAGCCCCAGAGCGGCACATCCTCGCGCTGCAGATCCTGGTGCAGCATCGGCACCACGCAGATCGGGAAGTCGCCGGCAATGCCGCCGCCAATCTGAAAGAAGCCAAGCGAGCTTTCTTTCGTAAGGCTGGTGTACCACTCAGCCAGCTCCATCATGTACTCAATGCCGGTGCGAACGGTATGCACCTTCTTCACATCGCCGGAGATGCAGTGGCCGGCATACATATTGCCGAGCGTCGCATCTTCCCACCCCGGCACGAACATGGGAAGGTTCTTCTCAGCAGCCGCAAGAAGCCACGAGTTTTTAGGATCGATCTGATAGCTTCCCTTGAGCGCGTCAGAAAGGAGAATCTTGTACATGAACTGATGGGGGAAGTAACGTTCACCGGCCTGGTCGGCCTTCACCCACTCTTCCAGCACCACCTTCTCAATGCGCCGCATCGCCTCCATCTCCGGGATGCACGTATCCGTAACGCGATTCATGTGGCGATCCAGCAGCTTCTGCTCGTCCGCCGGTGTGAGATCGCGATAGCGTGGCACGCGCTCATAAAAATCATGAGCCACAAGATTGAAGACATCTTCTTCCAGATTCGCGCCGGTGCAGCAGATGCCGTGAACCTTATCCTGGCGGATCATCTCCGCAAGCGAGAGGCCAAGCTCAGCAGTGCTCATCGCGCCGGCGAGAGTCACAAACATCTTTCCACCTTTTGCCAGGTGATCCACGTAGCCCTGCGCAGCGTCAACAAGTGCAGCGGCGTTGAAATGGCGGTAGTGATGCTTGATGAACTCTGTAATTGCGGGCATGGCGATGCTTGACTCCTCGTTCGAATAAAAAATTGTTCACCGGATCGGCCTTGCTGAGAGAATCTCTCAAACGTCCCTGAAAGACGCAGGCTGGGAGAACTGCTCTAGTAAAACTACCACAATTTGCAAGAAATTCTGATGAATTGATGCAGCGCAAAAAGAACCGCGGCGTAGTGTCGGCAAAGGTCAGATGCGCCAGTCATCAGCCCGCCAGCTTTGAATGTGTTCCTTGATCTGCTTGCGATTGAGACTTTGCTCAAGCGCCTGCTTGGCAAGCGCCACAACCTCATCGTCACTCGCAAAGCGCAGTCCGATGAGCTGATCTTCCGAAAGCTTATAAAGCTGCGTATGCCACTCCTGCGGCGCAAGAGCCTGCAGACGCAGCCGTTCTTCCAGGCGAATCACACGGTCCTGCACCTTGGCAGAGTACATGCGTACAACAAGCGTAAGGCCGACGACAGCGAAGGAGAAGACAACGAACCAGATGTGGTGAAAGTTGGGCCGATGCACCGCCCACACAATAGAGATCACGAAATTGGCAGCCATCAGCGGCAGCAAAATAAAGTGAAACAGCGGATCACGCCTGGCGTGATTGGCAAAGTTTTGCGGCTTAGTCATGTAAGCCTATTGTAGTTTGTGCTGCTCTGGCCGTACCGCTGGCCAATGTCTGCGCGCCCGGCGCAGCAGGCACCGGCTGTTCTGGTGCCGCAGACGCCAGCGTGGCTGGCTTGGCTGCCGGAACCAAGGGGGCATCAGGCAGCCCCGCCAACACGGCAAGCTGATCCGGCGAGAGTACAGCAGGATGCCCATGGAGAACCGGATAGCGGCCGCGGATGAGGAAATCAGCAACGATACCGCCGGCCAGATACGGATTGATCAGAATGATCGGAAGGATATAACCGGTCGTGATGAGCGAGCCAGCAATCGATTTGTTGGAGTGGCTCGGATGCCGATAACCCGGCACTTGTGGAATTTCATAGACTGCAAGATCAACTTCCGGATGCTTCTTTGAGTACTTCTCCAGCTTGTACGCAATCTGGCGGGGAGTCGTGACACCCGCGTCCGGAAAGGCGTTGCGCTCGAACGTGTCAGGGAAATACTGATTCAACAACCCTCGTGCAAAGTCAGCGCAGTTGTTGTACAAAAGGCTGAATTTCGATTTGTTCCTGCTGTCGTTCATCTGTTCGATGAGGGCGTCATCCTGCTCGGGCGTAGTGTCAAACCGGAAAGCGTAGATGCGGCGCTCGTACGACACACCGATAAGCTGATTCCAGCCGCCATGAGTAAAGCTTCCCTCAAAAACATTTGCGCCCAGAACGCCGAGGTGTTGCTCGTGATAGTAGCTGCGCAGAGTTGTCACCGTAGAACGATCGACATGGGAGGGAACATCGGAGACTTGTTCGACAGAATATAAATACGGGATGAGGGGCATCGCCACCCAGTCATAGCCGGCAATTCCCTGATAGCGGGCGATGACGGAGCCCATCTCGCCGGGACCGCAGCGGCGGAGCTTGACCGGTGTTTCCGCGCAGATGCGAGCGAAATAGAGAGCGTTGTGGCCTGTGGGATTAAGCCTGCCGAAAAAGCCGTAGGGCTCTTCCATGAGAAGGGCTGCCTGAGAATGAGCGTGCGGCAGAAGTCCCGCCATAATGCATAGGCCGAAAACAAAGATGAGGATACGGTGGTGCTTCATTGTCATCTGTGTCCTCCCTGAGTCTGCAAGATAAGACGGCCATTTTTCCGCTGATGATGGTTTCGTGCATATTGCGTTGGCAGAAAACGGAATTCATGTGTTTAGAGCCAAACAAAGCAATCATGAGGTTGGGAACCTTACTCAAGTTTAGAACCGAAACCATACAAAGTGTTGCGCTTATTTACGGAAATGTATAAAGACGGGCAGGCGGTGCATTTGATACGGTTTTCTTTCTGAAGAAAATCCCGCCCCAGGGCCGGTTTCAGTATTGGAGGAAAACTGCGTTGAAGTTGCAATCGCTTGTGTTGTTTGCGTTGTTGCCCATTGCTATGTCTGCGCAGGTGGCGCTGCCCAAGATTATCTCGGATCACATGGTGGTGCAGCGCGATCTGCCGGTGCATGTGTGGGGTCTGGCGGAGCCAGGCGAGACGGTGAGCGTGGATTTTCGTGGGGAATCGCGTACGGTTACGACGGACCGAATTGGCCGGTGGAGCACGTATCTGAAGCCGGGCTCGGCGGGAGGACCATTTGAGCTAAAGGTCCAGGGCGGCAAGGCGAATGAATTGGCGATTACGGTTCATGACGTGCTTGTGGGAGACGTATGGGTGGCGTCGGGTCAGTCGAACATGGAGTTCGAAATGTTCAAGGCATCCACCGCCGCGCAGGACCTGCCCAAGGCAGACAACCCCCGCATCCGGCTGTTGATCGTGAACAAGAAAGCATCGGAGTTTCCACAGGACGATATCGAAACTCCGGGTTGGGCCGCATCCACGCCGGAGACGGCAAAGAATTTTTCCGCCGTGGCATGGTACTTCGCGCGTGAGATTGAGCAGCGCGAGCATGTGCCCGTTGGAGTGATTGATTCCACCTGGGGCGGCACCGTTGCGGAAGCATGGACACGACTGACGGCCCTCGGCGAAGACGCAGCGCTGAATCCGCTCTTTGCCTCGCGCGGAAGAATGATTGAAGGCGGCGCGGATTCCGCGCGCCAGATCGCTGATGAGCAGAAGCAGATCGCAGAGGCAAAGGCAGCAGGAAAACCCATTCCCCAATTTCCCTGGCACCCACCTCTCGCTTCATGGGGACCGGGAAATCTCTGGAACGGCATGATCGCTCCGCTCACTCCGCTTCCGATTCGCGGCGTCATCTGGTACCAGGGCGAAAGCAACTCAGCGCTCGAGCGCTGGCCGCTTTACAACCGCATCATGCGCACGCTGATTGAGGATTGGCGTCGTCAGTGGGCCGTCGGAGATTTTCCGTTTCTCTATGTGCAGATCTCGAACTTCGGGTCGAATTCCTCAGAGGAGTGGGCAAATCTTCGCCAGCAACAAGTGGAGACGCTCGGCCTCAAGAACACGGCAATGGCCGTAACAATTGATATTGGCAATCCGACCGATGTACATCCGACAGACAAGATCGACGTCGGCCACAGGCTCGCACTCGCTGCTCGTGTACTCAATTACGGCGAAACGTTGGAGTACTCCGGGCCTCTCTTCCGGCAGGCCACCACGGAAGGCGCAGCAATACGCGTATGGTTCGATCATGCCAAAGGGCTCAGCGCAAAAGGCGGAGAACCAACCAGTCTCGAAGTTGCAGGCAAGGACGGCAAATTTGTACCGGCGAAAGCAGTCATCGAAGGCGAGACGATCCTGGCCTCAAGCCCTGATGTGCCGCAGCCTGTAGCCGTTCGCTATGGATGGGCAAACAGTCCTCAGTGCAATCTCTTCAACGGCGAAGGTCTGCCCGCATCGCCGTTTACTTCCGTGAAAGCATTTTAGAATCGCTCGGCAATTGCCGCCCCGGCCCACGTGGCGGCAAGGCCCAGGATAAGGCTGCCAACAGCATAGAGCGCGGCGATTGCGAAGGCACCGCTGCGCAGAATCGAGAGCGTCTCCCACTCATACGTGGAAAAGGTGCTGTATGCGCCGATGAAACCAATGGGAATGAGGAATCGCCATGCTGGGTTCATGTCCGTGCGCTCAGCAAGAAAGGTAAGCGTGAATCCAATGATGAGACAGGCAGTGAGATTGACAACGAGCGTGCCGTAAGGAAACTTGAGACTGGTGCGGGCGGCAACGGTTGTGCCCACCCAGTAGCGCGCAATCGATCCCAGCGCCCCTCCGAGAGCAATCAGCAGATATTTCTGCAAGGCAAAATCTCCTCGTCTTTTTTCAGCGCAAGGCACACAAGCCGTGGCGTTGCGCTGATTGAATTTTCAGGGAGATCGCGGCCGGGACAATTCTCCACGACAGGCATCCCTGTCAGGAGTCATCATCTGCCCGGCCTGATTTCGGAAGGGCAGCGGTTAAGGGGGAACTCCATCCCCGCTGGATTGATTAGAGTGGCGGGGATGATCAGATGTCAAGACAGACTAGGCGTGCTTGCCCTTCCACTCCTGGTAGGGTCCGCTGTAGTCCTCAACCTCATGATCGCCCTTGAAGATCCAGAGACGAGTGGCCACTTCGTCGATCAGGTCGTGATCATGCGTCACCAGCAAAACGGTGCCCTCATAGCGCTGCAAAGCAATATTAAGCGCGTTGATAGATTCCAGATCGAGGTGGTTCGTTGGTTCGTCAAGAATGAGAATATTCGGCTTGGTGAGAATCAGTTTGCAGAAAACAAGACGCGCTGCCTCGCCGCCGGAGAGCGCCTTCGTCGGCTTCTGCCCTTCTTCGCCGCTGAAGAGCATCTGGCCAAGAATGCCGCGAATCTCTTCCGTGCTCGCCTTGGGGTCAAAGCGATGCAGCCACTCGGAGACAGTCATACCGTGCTCGATGGTTGAGCCCACGTCCTGCGGAAAGTAACCTACCTGCGCCTCATGGCCCCAGAAGACGGTTCCATTGTCGAGCGTGAATTCGGGATCCGAGAGGCCGGGATAGTTAGCCAGCAGACTCTTGAGCAGCGTGGTTTTGCCGGCGCCGTTCTTGCCCATCAGGCACACCTTCTCGCCGCGCAGAACGTTGGCGCTGAAATTATCGATCACCTTGAGGTCGTCGTAGAACTTGGTGATTGCCTTGAACTCCAGCACATGCTTGCCGCTGGGGCGAATCTGGTCGAACTTGATGAACGGACGTTGGATATTTGACCGCGCAAGGTCGTTGGTCTGCAGTCGCTCCACTTCCTTGCGGCGGCTGGTCACCTGTGATGAGCGCGTACCGGCGGCAAATCGCGCGATGAACTCATTGAGCTGTGCAATCTTTTTCTCTCGCTGCGCATTCTGTTGCTCCAGCGTAGACCGTACCTGAGTCTTGGCCATCACCATGTCGTCGTAGCCGCCGGTGTAAACAATAATCGTTTGATAATCGATATCCGCGGTGTGCGTAGTGACGCTATTCAGAAAATGGCGATCATGCGAGATGGCAATCAGTGTGCCATCGTAGCTCTGCAGAAAATCCTGCAGCCAGTGAATCGAATCGAGATCGAGATAGTTCGTCGGTTCGTCCAGCAGCAGCGCCTGCGGCTTGCCAAAAAGCGCCTGGGCCAGCAAGATGCGTACCTTCTGGCCGCCCTGCAACTCGCCCATCTTGCGCTCATGCAGCTCTTCGGGAATATCCAGGCCGCTGAGCAGTACCGCGGCATCGGCTTCAGCGGTGTAGCCGTCCTCATCGCCAATAATGCCCTCAAGCTCGCCAAGCTTCATGCCGTCTTCGTCGGTCATGTCGGTCTTCTCGTAGATGCGGTCTCGCTCTTCAAGAGCAGCCCATAGCGGCGCGTTACCCATGATCACCGTGTCCAGCACACGATAGTTATCAAAGGCAAACTGATCCTGCCGCAGCACGCCCAGCTTGCGCGGACGCACGACGTTGCCCTTCTGAGCGTCGATCTCGCCCGTTAGCACCTTCATGAAGGTGGACTTGCCCGCGCCATTGGGGCCGGTGAGGCCGTACCGGCGGCCCGGGGTAAAGGTAACCGAAACATCCTCGAAGAGGACCTTCGAGCCGTAACGCATGGACACATTGCTGACGCTGATCATTTGCTTCCTGTCGTAGCGGGCGCGGTACAGACCCGGCGCCGATGAGACCGCCGGACTGGAATCGCGCTGAGAAATTAGGTTGAGATTGCGCACACAATGGGCGCACGGAGAACTTCGTCTCTTCTATTTTCTCACAAGAAGACTAGCCTTTCAGACAACTTTGCCTTCGCCTCCAACAGTACCGGCGGAACATTGCACCGGACTTGCACTGAGATCCCAGGTCCATGTTGTCTTCGATTTTGCTGTAGACGCTCAGCCCCAGATCAGGGTCACGAGGTGGTTCACGGCGAAGGCCGCTCCGTATGCCAGTACCAGCATGTACGCAAACTGAAGCGCGGGCCACTTCCAGCTGTTGGTCTCACGCTTCACTACCGCCATTGTGGAGGTGCACTGCATGGCGAAGGCAAAGAAGATCATCAGCGCCAGCGCGCCACCCAGCGTCATGTCATGGTGCATGGCAGTTTGCAGATTCAGCGATTGCGTTTCCGGGTCAGCGCCGTAGAGTGTTCCCATAGTGCTCACCATCACTTCGCGGGCCAGCACGCTCGAAAGCAGCCCAATGCCCACCTTCCAGTTAAAGCCCAGCGGGGCAATCACCGGTTCAATGAAGTGGCCGAGCCGTCCGATGAGACTTTCGGCAAGCTCCGGAGCAGTTAGCACGCCAGCGGCAGTGCGCGTGGCGGGCAGATGCGAGAGCACCCAGATACCCAGCGTCACGAGCAGAATCACGCGCCCAGCTTGGTTTAGAAATATCTTTGATCGGTCCAGCAAGCGAAGCCCAAGCGCGCGAAGGGTGGGCATGCGGTATTGCGGAAGTTCCAGAATGAACGGGGTTTCGCTCGATTTCAGGATAGAGCTCTTGAGCAGGCGAGCCGTGGCCAGCGCGGCCAGAAAGCCTGCAAGGTACAGCCCGAGCATGACCAGCGTGCGGAGGCTGAGCAGTCCATACGCTACATAGGTGTTCGGAATGAAGGCTGCAATCAGTAGTAGATATACTGGCAGCCGCGCCGAGCAGGTCATGAACGGTGTGACGAGAATCGTTGCAAAGCGGTCCCGCTTGTTCTCAATGGTGCGCGTGGACATAATGGCCGGAACTGCGCACGCATAGCCGGAAAGTAGCGGAATAAATGCCTTGCCATTGAGCCCGATAGCGCGCATTACACGATCAGCGATGAGAGCGGCGCGGGCAAGATAACCCGAGTCCTCGAGAATGCCAATAAAAAGGAAGAGCAGAAGAATCTGAGGAAGAAAGACCAGCACCGAACTGATGCCCTTCCATGCGCCGTCCAATATCAGGGACTGGATCCATCCAGCAGGCAGAAATGGCCGGGCAAGATTGCCGATGTTCGCCAGTAGATTCTGGAATCCGTCTGAGAGTGGCTGCCCCAGCGCAAAGACAACCTCAAACACGGAGACTACGACGACCAGAAACAGCAGAGGTCCCCAGATGCGGTGCAGCAGAATATTGTCCAGTTTGCGTGTGCCTGCGGCAGAGAGCGGTGCACGGTAGCCGGTGTTGCGGCTCACCTGCGCGGCCCAGGAATGCGTGCTGGCCGCATTGCCAAGAACGGGAAGTGTAAGCGGGCGCTGCGGCGCCTCTGCCGGCCGATCATGCTGGTTTAGAAAAAGCGGCACAGACTCGATGCCGGATCCATGCGATGCGGAAATCTGTGCCACAGGAGCGCCGAGTTCGCGGGCAAGTTGCAGCACATCCACCGCGCCGCCCCGCGACTCCATCAGATCGCTCATATTCAGCAGCACGAGCGTGGGCAGTCTCAGCGCCAGCACGGGCGCGGCAAGCATCAGCTGGCGCGTCAGGTGCAGCGAATCGAGAACCAGCAGAACCGCATCCGGCCTCGGCGTGCCATTCATTCGCCCCTTCAGGACATCGACGGCAACCTTGGCATCCTCAGAATACGGAGTCAGCGAATATATACCGGGCAGGTCGATTAACGTGAGGTCCGGGCGGCCAACCCCGGCCATCGAGCCCATCCGCTGCTCCACGGTTACGCCAGGATAGTTTGCCACCTTCTGCCGCAGTCCGGTTAGGCGATTGAAAAGGGTAGATTTACCGGCATTCGGCGGTCCGATGAGCGCAATGGTCCGCAAAACTCCTCCCGGTGGAGGCGCCACGGGAGGAACAAAGGACGGAGTTTCACAACAACTGCTCATTGGACTGCCTCAACCTCAGTGGCCTCAAGCTGAGACGAATTCGTCACACTGGGAACAGCCTGAGCTGCCTGGCGGGCAGATTCGCGCAGGTCCTGCTCTTCCTGCCGGCTGAGCGTGCGCGGAATCTTCACCTGGATTGAGCGTGCAGTTTCACGCCGGAGCGCGATTTCAAGACCATCCACCAGGTAAACGGTAGGATCGCCGGTTGGCGCACGGCGAAGCGTCGTCACAAGCGCGCTGGGCACGAAGCCCATGTGCATCAGGTGGTTTTGGACAGATTCCGGGAGATCGAGCGCGGTGACCACACCGCGTTGACCCACATTTAATTCGCTCAGCACGCTCACCGATAAACTCCGCGTAACCTGTATCTGCGACCGGAACAGTCGGATTTTAGTATACGACTGAAACAGTCTGAGTTACAAGGATGGACCGTCCCGGATTCTGGTCTTTTGGCGCACGGTCTGGTGGACGAGCTCGAGGCGCCCGAAGCGATGGCGGTCCGTGCGTATCTCCATCGCAAGGAAGACGAGAGTGGAACGCGGACTATTGATAACGCAAAACCGGCCGAGTATATCGACGGCCTTCTCTTGAAGAAGAGTGGCAAGCGTTGGTCCGGGGCCTGAGGGAGCAGTAACTCTCCCAGATTGCAACCCATTGATTCACAACAGGAATCGGCTCCGCCTTACATTACCTGCGTGATGCGAAGTCGAACTCTTTCGCAGCCGTTGAAACCGTTGTTATGAAGCTGCGACTCCAGTTTGCGTTTTTTGTTTCGCTTGCAGCGATTGCAGGTCTTTCGGCATGTGCCAACGTCGTGCTGAATTCCAACGCTCCCTATTTTGCGCTGGGAGACTTCATCACCGATGGAGCTACTCTGAGCAATCCTTCGGAGCAGGCATATCCGACGCTGGTTTCGCGGGCGAAGAATGCGCCCCTCACGAATCTGGCGAGTGCGGGCGATCAGGCGTGCGACGTGCCCGCGAGGCAAATCTTTCCTCATAACGTCTCGCCTGCGCTGACAGCTCATGCCACTTACTCGGTGTTAATTGGTGTGAATGATGTGGACAACCAGGGGCAAGGTGCATACGAGCAGGTTTTTATCCAATGCCATCAGGCCGCATTAGCCTGGCTTGCTCTTCCTGCAGAGGGAAAAGTTCTGGCGGGCTCGGCGGGATTTGTGGCCGATGGACCCGGCCAGATGGACACCAGCAATGGCTGGAATGCCTGGACAACACAAGGGCAGGGCTCGACAGTTAGTTTTACGATCACAATGGTGAATGCAGGACCTATCTATGCGTGGCCCATGATTGACGATACCTCGACGGCGACCTTTGGCTATGCACTGGATGGCGTGGAGATGGGGACCTCTGCCGTGCAGACTACTCCGCGGATGGCTACCAGGAACGGCACCACGCGCTCGCTTGGCTTTCTGCGCTGGCCGTGGGTTGCGGCGGGTACGCATACGGTTACGTTCACGCAGACCAGCACCGGCACGAGCGGCATTTCTGTTCTTGGAATTGGAGCGCCCGGCGCCCTGCCAGCGGGCCAGCTTCCAACTGTACTTGCAGGCACGGTTCCATACCAGATGCACACAGGACAGGACGTTGGATGCCAGGCGACGGATGCGCCTTGCCTTGCATACAACAGCGATATTCTGGCGGACGTGAATATGTTTGCTGGAGACGGGCTGAACGTTTTGCTGTTCGATACACGGCAGTATTTGGAAGGCAGCACTACTGAGATGAGCGATGCCGTGCATCCGAATGCGAAGGGGCAGGAAAAGCTGAGTGAGGCTGTTTGGGCGGCTTGGCCTCGGACAAAGTAGATCTTTCGGAAGTTGTATGACAGAGCGCGAAAACTTCATCCGAGTGGCGGCAGTTTGCCTGACAGGCCGAAGAGGAAGATGGTCCCGATAACACAACTATATGCGGCGCCGGTCCAGGCGATCACCTGGTAGAAGCGTGCGTGTCCAGTGCTTCCAGCCTTGAAGGCTCCGCCGAGCGAGGCAGTCATCAGCGCATTCATCGCCACCAGACCTATAGAAAACGCGGCCAGTCCCAACATTCCGCGCGATGTACCCCCCAGATTGGCGGCGAGAAAAAAGAGTGCGAGCTGGCTGGGAGTTTCCGCGCCCACGCCATGCAGCATACCGATCAGGAAGACCGATTTCCCGGTGTACATCCACTGGAAGCGCTCCGGCTGCGGAGTGCGTAAGGTCGGCAGGCCCGAAGACGTTGTCAACGCCGCCGTGTTCCTTGCCTCTGACGAAGCCTCGCTCATCACGGGAGTCAACCTGCCCGTCGACGGGGGACGGTCCCAGTCGGTGCCGGGCAAGGGCAGCCCGATATTCAAGATCGAAGCCATTCTCGACCGAGCGATGATGGCGCCCGGCTTCCCTGGCGGATCCATGACCTATCCCGGCTACGGCAGGATGTTCCACACCGGGATGGTTGTAGACGACCTCGATCAGGCCATGGGAATTGGGGCCGCGCTCGGGCTCACATGGGCGGAGCCTACTGGTGCTTCCCGGAAGCCTGGGCCGTTGGCTCGTTCGTGCCGCGCACCACACACGTCACCATTTCGTCCGCGAGGGACCCCACCACATCGAATTGCTGGAGCTGAAAGGCGACACGCCGGAGGATCTCCTTACAGGCGGACGGCGGGTACACCACGTGGGTATGGGCCCCGGATCTGCGGGCAGAAGTGGCTCGGCTCGAAGGGCTCGGGTTTCGCAGCGAGATGTCCGGCACTCTCAACGGGACCTTCCCCGCCGCGTACAGCTATCACTACAATCACCATGGCGGGCTCTGGATCGAAGTGCTTTCGCAGGAGCTCTACGAGGGCCTCGAGTCGTACTTTGCCGGTGGACCTCTGGTGACGAGCGAGCACCCCGAAGGAGAACACCACCGATAGAGGACCCGGAACTCGTCAGATCATGGTGATGCCACCGCTCACACTCATGCTTTGCCCCGTGATGTAT
>CAWBWB010000011.1:0-8445 GCA_963792495.1 uncultured Acidobacteriaceae bacterium
TGCCCTATTTACTGGTTCAGTTATTGCTAACGCTCGTGGGAAAAGTTTTTGAGCGCAAAAGTTTTAACGCATGCGCAACTTCCATTTGGCCCTATTTTTTGAAGGGCCTCAAAACAACAAAGTTCACCAGCGGAGATGCCAAATCACAAACTCTCAAATTATCAAATTGTCATTTCAATTACTGTTATTCTAGGTGCATTTGCTAACAGTCCATCATGTTCTCAATTGTCGTCACTCTAACTTTGCTCTCAATCGATTGGACGTCAGGTGAGTGGACGAAACTTTTTATAACAGTTAATTTTGCCTTTTTAGAAAACCCAAAAATAGGTCGAACATAATTTCAAGGCCTCTTTCAAGGTTACGCGAAAAGATTCTTTAAGGACTAAGTCCGAGCATATTGATTAGATTACTAATTACACAAATAATTCTCTTCGCAGCTATAACTCTTTACGCACCTATTAACGGTATCGGCCTGAAAGGGAACATCTCGTTTGCCCAGGTCTCGCCGGGCCAGCCCGTTCAGATATCAGTCTTTTTGATATCGAACCTTGAGTTGTTCAAAGACCACAAATATTCCTGGACTATTCATTCGAACCCGGTTTTCTACGGTTTCAAGCAGGCCTGCTCCAAAACTGAGCTCGGCAAAATCGATGCTAAATTAAACGATCGCCATGGAGCGCTGGAACCTTCGAATGCAGCCTCAAATGTTCAGTTTCTGGACTCAGAGCTCGATCTGTTTGGTGCCAAGACGATATGGGGCAAATCGATTGCTTTGCAGAGTTTGAACAGTTCAAAGCCCGATTTGATAACTTGTTCCAACATTTTTGATGGTTCCGAAAGCAAGGTCAAAACGGCAGAAGCCATTTTCACACAAAACCTTTCAGGGAAGGTCATCTTCCGCGAGTCCGAAAGCGGGGCAACTCAAATCTACGTCAACCTGTTCCAGACTATGGAGGGCTACAAGCAGGCCACTAAGCAAGACTGGAAAATTATGGTCACAGATATTCTTGATACAAGGCCGAGGGCATCAAAGTGCGCATATTTGAGCCAAATCCTGGATGCCGAGAACAAGGACGACAGAATTGTTCGAGCTCGAATCACGAGCTTTGCAAAGCGGGCGATTTTACCCGAAAGCATGGCCAGGTGACAATCGCGAGCGCAAACAACCGTTACTCGCGGCAAACCTTTTTGGACACGAATCTAGTTCTTTCTGACTACCTCAGCGAAAGTTCAAGTTCAAGGCAGCTTTATCTTGTGCTTTACGAGAAGCGCGATCGCGTTTTGAGCTGTGCCCAATTCAGAACAGTTCAAGCACGTGAGGTAAAGGCCGAAATCAATATGGATGGCGTCAAAGGGTTCATGAGATTTTCACAGCGTTACGCCTTTGATCCTACGATTGTAACAATAAATCTTAACAATTTGGCTGGCCGAGGAAAGTGGTACCACGTTCACGAGCTGCCCATTCCTGACTTAAGGACATTCGAAAGTTCGGAGGCAGAGAAATGCTCCGCTAGTTCCGATTTCGGGACACTTCAATCCCTTCAACGTCAAAATGAGCGACTCACCAAAGCCTGGCGAGGGCAGCTGTGATCTATATGAAGTGGGCGACTTGAGCGGAAAGTTTGGACCTTTGATTAGTTCGAGCGGAAGTTCAGAGGTCCTTGACAAGTTCTTTGGAATTTTCGTTGACATGAATTTACCTCTATTCGGCAGCAATTCCATCGTGGGTCGCTCCATTGTACGAGCTCTGGTCAGAGATGGATTTGCGTATCGTCTACATGATTCACCGCGCACAGTTCCTTCCGCTTCTCCGGCCGGATCTTGTAAACGTGCAGCATGAACGGCGAAGGATGATCGTGCTCAAAGAATTCGTGCTGATATTCCACCAGAATCGACGGCGCGAACGGACGGAACCACTCGCGATGCTTGATACGCGCGTTCAGCACGTCTTTCATATTCGGCAATCCGGGATGCGCCACGATCGAACGATTGCCCAGCGCGCGCGGCCCCCACTCCATCCGCCCCTGAAACCATCCCACCACGTCGCCGCCGGCCACATGTCCGGCCACCACCTCGAGCAGCGGTTCGCGCTCGTAGCGCCGGTACTTCAATCCCGCAGCCTTCAGCGCACTTTCAACCCGCGTCTCGGAATACTCCGGCCCCAGGTATGAATTCTTCAGCTCGTGCCGGTTCGCCTGCTTCAATACGGAGTGATATGTATGCAGCGCCGCCCCGATCGCCAGCCCTTCATCGCCTGCCGCCGGCTGAATGTAGGTCCGCTTGAACGGCGTCGCATCAAAAAGTTTGCCGTTGGCCACGCTGTTCAGAGCGCACCCTCCCGCCATGGCCAGGTCCGAACACGGCACACGGGCAGCCAACTGATTCAACAGATGAAAGCAGATTTCCTCGAACCGGTGTTGCATCGCGTACGCCAAGTCCATGTCGCGCTGCGTGATTTCCGCATGCTGCTCCCGAGGCAGGCCAAACAACTCTTCCATCCGATCAGAGAAATGCCGCGCCAGTTTCACCGTGCCGTCTTCCGCCACCTGCATTCCGGCGTTCGATCCCAGCGGCTTGAAGTAACTGAGATCCAGCTCAAATCCCGCGCCCGCCGGCTTTACCAGCGGTCTCACCTGATCTAGAAACGCCGGCTTACCATACGGCGCCAACCCCATCACCTTTCCTTCATCACCATACTTCGAGTATCCGATGAACTCGCAGAGCATCGTATAAAAGCTTCCCAACGAATGTGGCAGATAAACGCGATCGAGCACCTCAATCTGATTTCCCTCACAGCGCGCCATCATGGTCGAAACAAAGTCGCCCGACCCGTCGTAACTAAAGCCAGCAGCCTTTTCCCACGGCGAGCAGTAGTAAGCGCTGGCAATGTGCGCGATGTGATGTTCGAGATGATGCTCCTGAAACTTCAGCTGCAAGGCATCCACTTGTAACGCGCGGCAAATCAGAGTCCGCACGTCGCGCATCTCTTCCTTGCGCTTGCGCAGGCGGATGAAATTCAGAATCTTTGCTGGATTCGCCAGCGCGTACCGCACTTTCTTCGCGAGATTGGCGTCGGTGTCCTGTCCGACTGCAACGTGATCAATGTCAGAAATCTTCGCGCCCACCGCATCCAGGCAAGCCTGAATAGCCAGGGCCGGAAAGCCGCCATAGTGTTTGTGGCGATTGAGCCGCTCTTCCGCAATCGCGAAAATAATCTTTCCGTCCTGAATAATGGCCGCCGACGCGTCGGCGTGAAACATGTTCAATCCAAGAATCAACATGCGAGAAAGACTTGACCTTTCGGAAGACTGGCTATTCTATCGTGCGGAGCGCACGACTCATGTGGGGCATCGAGCGCCGCTCGATCTCCAAGCTTGGGTTATCCGTGCTGATCCGTGAAGATCCGTGGCCGCCCTTAGGCCACCACGGCCTGCCGCGCCAGCAACGGCGCCTCGAAACTGCTCGCGCCGCCATCCAGAAACGTCTGCATCCATAATTCCAGCGTCAGAAACTGCCAGATCTGCATGGACCAGTCCCGCTGTCCGCTACGATGTTCTTTCACAAAGCGGCTCACCGCCTCGGGACGCAGCAAGCCACGCTGCCGAACCCTCTCCTCCGACAGCAAATCGTCAACCATCTCTCGCAGATCATTTGCCAGCCAATAATCCACGGGCGCGGCGAATCCCGCCTTCGGCTGCCGCAATACTTCCGCGGTCAATTCATCCTTCATCGCTTCGCGCAGAATGTGCTTCGTCGTTGGACGCAGCGTGCCCTTCAGTTTCATCTCTGGCGGAACGTTCCACGCCACAAATTCCGCCAGTTCGCGATCAAGAAATGGCACCCGGACTTCCACCGACGACGCCATGCTCATTTTGTCGTTGTAGGTCAGGTTCAGCGTCGTCATGAAAATCTTGCTGTCCAGGTACAGCATCTGGTTCAGAAAATCCGCATGCGCTACTCTCGCGAACGCCCGATGATGCATCTCTGCCGGATCGCACCGCTCCATCTCCGCCGCCAGTCCCGGCGAGTACAAGTCGGCTTTCTCCCCCGCATCCAGGTACGTGCAGTTGGCAATGAAACGGTCTTCCCCGTTCAATGCTGCGCTGCGGGCCATCTTTCGCGCCAGCCGGAGGTTTCCTTTCACCGAAGTCCCGCGCATCGACGGTAGCCAATCCAGCGCCGACGCGAATACGCCTCGCGCAAGGCCCGGCAGCCGGCGGTACATCTCCGCCCAGCCATGTGCCGCATGCTTCCGATATCCGGCAAACAGCTCGTCGCCGCCAACTCCGCTCAGTAACACCGTCGCCTGCTTGCGCGCTTCGCGGCAAACCAGAAACGCCGTCAGGATCGCCGGATCAGCCGTCGGCTCATCCATGTGCCAGACCAGACGCGGCAACAAGCTGGCAACGTCCGGTTCGACCACAATTTGCTGGTTCTCACAACCCAGCCGCTTCGCCAGGCGCGCTGCCACCGCTGGATCGTCCAGCGCGTTTTCCCCGACGCGATATTTTTCCGGGAACGTGATGGTATAAGTCCGCACCGGCTGGTTCGTCGCCTTGCGCATCATGGCGACAATGCTCGACGAATCCAACCCCGCGCTCAGAAACGCGCCGATCGGCACGTCGCTCACCATCTGCGCTTTCACGGCGCGCCCAAGTCTTTCGTGCACCTCCGCCGCCAGGTCAGCCTCGGAAGCGGCAAACTCGTGTCCTGCCTCCGGAAACGTCAGGTCCCAGTACCGAGTGATTTCGAGTTTTCCGTTTCGTAGAAGGGCGTAATGCCCAGCAGGCAGCTTGCCAATGCCTCGAAACATCGTGTCAGGATCGGGAACCCACAGAAATGTCAGGTAGCGGTGCAGCGATTCATAGTCAATCTCCGCTCGGACTCCCGGCACATGCAGCAGCGACTTGATCTCCGATGCGAAGGCGAATCGCCGCCCGTCGTGATGGTAGTAAAGTGGTTTGACGCCGAAGTGATCGCGGGCCAGAAACAGTTGCGGAGAAGCCTGCCGCATGTCGCAGATCGCAAATGCAAAAATGCCATTGAGCCGCGTAACGCAATCCGCTCCCATGTCCTCGTACAGACGAAGCACAACTTCCGTATCGGTATTCGAACGAAATCTGTGTCCTTTGCCTTCCAGTTCATGCCGCAGCTCGCGGAAGTTGTAAATCTCGCCGTTGTAAACGATGCCGAGAGTGCGGTCCTCATTGAACATCGGCATGTGTCCGCCGGCTGAAAGATCAATGATCGCCAGCCGCCGGCTCCCCAGGCCAACATATCCGCCGTCAGGGAATTGCCGGTCCCACACGCCCCAGTCATCGGGCCCGCGATGCGACTCCACCAGCGTCATCCGGCGCAGCGTCTCCGCATCGCCGCAATTCACCACGCCGCTGATTCCGCACATCGGTTACGCTGCCTTTCTGCTCTGCCGCAACTCGTAAACTTTGGCTTTGATGTGAAAGAACTGCACGCCCTGCAGCACGCAATAAATCAATCCCGGCACGCCATCCAGAAATCCCAGCCGGAAAAAATATTTGTAAACAAACAGCGCCAGCGGAGAGCCCGGCACTTCGAAGAACATCCGCCGCAGCCAGCGCCGCCGTTCCGCCTGTGTGCCCAGCATTCTCGGCTTGATCCCGGCATCGCCCTCGCGGCCGTCCAGCCACACCCGCGCTTCCCAGTTGGAGTATTCATTGTGCTTCTGGATATATCGCGCCAGCGATTCAACGTTGTAATGCACCAGAGGGTTCGCCAGCTTGCGCGTCGGCCCGTTGACCATCACGTGCTCGTGCACTTCCATGTCCGCCATGGACGTGTCCTGATTCTGCAACCGGCATTCATAGCGTCCCTGGCCGCGCCGGAACAGGGCAAGCTTGTCGAAACTTGCGCCGCTGTGCCGCAAACGTCGCCCTAGAAAGTGCATTTGCAGGGCAATGTGATATCCGTTCGTCTGCGGATCCCGGAGCGCGCTCCGAATCTCTTGCACCAACTCCGGTGTCAATGCCTCGTCAGCATCCAGCAGCAGGATCCAGTCGTGAGCCAGGGACAAGTTGTCGATTGCCCATTGGCGCTTCTTCGGCCAGCCTCCTGCATAGTGAAACTGCACGACCTTTGCACCCAGAGATTGCGCAATCGTAACCGTTTCATCCGTGCTCTGCGAATCCACGACGTACACTTCCCCGGCCGCCTGCAACGATTCCAGGCATCGCCGCAGGTTATGCGCCTCGTTGCGCACCGGAACAATCACGCTCACAGGCAGTAACGGCGGGGCTTTCCCGGCAGCCAATACCTCAGGTTCTGATTTCGTTTCGATCACGGCGGTCCTGGTCAAAGGTTCAACTATCTTAGCCTCCGGCACCCGATTTTCACAAAGAAGCCTGTGCTAGCATCGCTGAGCAAATGTCTCAACCCTCGCCAGTGCGTCGCGTAAACGAGCCTGAGTCGCCGCAGGCATTGAAAGACAGTGTCCGGGATTTCTGGAACGCAGACCCATGCGGCTCGCGCTATCTCGGCGACCGTACCGACTTCGAGGCCCATGCCCGCGCGCGTTACCAGTTGGAACCTCATCTTCGTGAATTCGCCGGCTTTGCGGAATCGGCTGGGCAGCGCGTACTTGAGGTCGGTGTCGGCATGGGCGCCGATTATCTGGAGTGGCTGAAAGCCGGCGCGCAAGCTACCGGCGTGGATATTTCGGCCATCTCTCTGCAGCGCGCCAAACAGCGTTGCGAGATCGCCGGCTACACTGCAGATCTACGCGTTTCCGATGCAGAACACTTGCCGTTTCCCGACAACACTTTTGACGTCGTGTACTCCTATGGCGTCATGCACCACAGTCCGGACACCGAGCAATGCATCCGCGAAGCCCGGCGAGTGCTCAAACCCGGCGGCTCGCTGCGCATCATGATTTATCACCATCCCTCGCTGGTCGGCCTGATGCTCTGGCTCCGCTACGGATTTCTCCGCGGCAAGGGCATGCGCCAATGCGTGCTCGATCATCTCGAAAGCCCCGACACCAAGTCCTACACGCGGGAAGAAGCCCGCACCATACTGGCGGGGTTCGAGCAGGTCGAGCTCCAGCAGGCCTTCAGCCCCGGGGACTTGCTTCTGAACCAGCCTTCAGCGCGCTTTCAGGGACTGGCCTATCGCTTGTTCTGGCGTCTGTATCCGCGATTTCTGGTGCGCCGGGTTGCAGCGCGGTGGGCACTGTTCTTGTTGATTTCCGGACGGAAGCCGCCAGCGCGGTAAAACCGTTCACAAGTTCTGCTCACACCATCGCGCCAACACAAATAGAGCCCACGGCCGCGTGTATGAGGTGCGACCGGCAGCAAAGTCTTCCCAGATTGTACCCACCGCCGCAGGGTCAAGCACATCGCGCAGAGGTCCACCCGCAACATGCGCCGCACCCAGTGCAGGCTGTACCGTCTGGCGAAGATCCTCTCGCATCCATTGTTCAAATGGCAACTGGAAACCCTGCTTGGGGCGATGCACGACTTCATCCGGCAGCGAACCATCCAGCGCCCCGACCAGCAACTGCTTGGGTGTTTTGCCTAACTTTCTCTGGCCCGGAATCGCCAGCACTGCCTTGGCCAAGCGGTGATCCAGAAGAGGCACGCGCACTTCCAGCCCATGCGCCATGCTCATAAAATCGGAATCCCGCAGCAGAGTGTTCAGCATGTAGCAGCGCGCCTCCAGATACGACACGCGATTGATTGCGTCGAGCGGCTTCGCCCGTTCCAGCATTTCAGCGTTTGCGGCGTTTGCCTCCTGGGCATACTTCTCAGCCGCGGGGAATAACTCATCACACTGCTGCGGCGTGAACAGCCAGCGCGCCAGAAAATAGGGATGCATCATGCGATCGTCACTGGCCAGCGCGGCAAGCTTGCGGGAGGAATCTTTTTCATTCAGCAAACCTCGCAAGACACTCGCACCCGCCTGCCGCAAAAAACTCGGGAAATGGCTGGCGATCCCCGCCGCACGCTCCATCCGCGGCACCACACGAAACGTGGAGTACCCGGCAAATACTTCGTCGCCACCCAGCCCCGACAGCGCGACTTTGAGTCCAGCCGCCCGCGTCTCACGCGAAACAAAATACGTGTTCACCGCATCCATGGATGGCTGGTCCATTGCCCGGAGTGCTTCTGGCACAGCGTTGAGCACGTCACGCTGCGAAACCGTGATCTCGTGATGGTCGGTGCGAAAGTGGCTGGCCACAGCTCGCGAGAACTTCTGTTCAGAGAACTCTGCCTCGCGGAACACAATGGAAAACGTTGCCGGAGTCACTCCTCCCCGGCTGAGAATACTTACCAGCGCGCTCGAATCAATGCCGCCGGAAAGAAATACGCCCACCGGAACATCGCTCACCAGTTGCAGACGCACCGACTCGTCAAGCAAGTCCCGCAGGTCCGCAGGAGAGAGTTGGGACTTCTCGCTTCCGGCCATCTCTCC
>CAWBWB010000012.1:0-10709 GCA_963792495.1 uncultured Acidobacteriaceae bacterium
GGCGCCGGCCGATCCTGATGTTTGATGTGGCGCTGTATTCGGTACTGGGTTTCGCCACGGCTTTCGCGCCGAACCTGACCGTGTTCCTGATGCTCCGGGCGCTGTTCGGGGTGGCGATGGGCGGTGAATGGGGGATCGGCGCCTCGCTGACCATGGAGACCGTCAAACCCGGATCACGCGGGCTGGTCTCAGGAATCCTGCAGTCGGGTTATCCGACCGGTTACCTCATGGCGTCAGTGGTCTACACGGCCCTCTACAGCGCGATCGGGTGGCGCGGCATGTTCGTGGTCGGCCTGGTGCCGGCCGTGTTGGTGCTCTATATCCGTCGTCATGTGCCGGAGTCGCCCGGGTGGACACCGGCGCAACGACCCCGGCACAAAGCTCGGAGAAATCCCTTTACTCACCACTTCGGAATACGAACAGACGGTCGTCGACTGGAATCGCACGCAGGTCGACTTTGCGAAAGAGCAATCCGTAGATCAACTCATCGATCAACAGATCCGGCTCACTCCCGAAAGAGTCGCGATTTCTCATGAAGGCACTCAACTCACGTATGGCCAGCTTGGCGACCGCGTCAACCGGCTCGCAAGTCATCTGCAGCAGTTGGGTGTAAAGAGAAATGATCTCGTAGCAATTTGCGTCGAGCGTTCGATAGACATGGTCGCTGGCCTGCTCGGCATCATGCGATCGGGCGCTGCATATCTGCCCCTCGATCCGTCATTTCCGACAGACCGCCTCAGCTTCATGCTTCAGGATGCTCGACCCGTTCTGTTGCTGACGCAGGAAAAACTGCGCGCACTGTTTCCCAATCCTCAGGCACGGGTTATCACGTTCGATGCACTGCCGCCTTCAGGCAATGCCTCTCCCGTTGCCGCTGTGGAAGATCGGTGTGAAGATCTTGCGTATGTGATGTACACCTCGGGCTCCACGGGAACGCCGAAGGGAGTGGAAATCCAGCACGGCGCACTCACAAACTTCATCCACTCCATGCAGCGCGAGCCGGGAATCGCAGCCGGCGATACGTTGCTGGCCATCACCACTTTGTCGTTTGACATCGCGGGTCTGGAGCTATATCTACCTCTATCCGTCGGCGCACATCTTGTCATTGCGTCAAGCGAAGCCACGCGCAACGGTAAACAGTTGTCCGCCTTAATAGAGAGTTCGAAAGCAAGCATCATGCAGGCCACGCCTGCTACTTGGCGCATGCTGATTGATTCCGGATGGAACGGCTCTCCGGAGCTCACAATACTCTGCGGCGGCGAGTCCTGGGGCTCAGAGCTCTCATTGCAGCTTTTGCCGCGCTGCAAATCGCTCTGGAATATGTACGGCCCAACCGAGACAACCATCTGGTCGGCAGCATCGCAAGTGCAGGCAGATGGAGTAGTCCGAATCGGACAACCGATCGCCAACACGTCTTTCTATGTTCTCGATCCTTGTGGTCAACCATCTGCTATTGGCATGCCCGGAGAACTACACATCGGCGGCCGCGGACTTGCACTGGGTTATCTTAAACGCACGGAACTGACGCAAGAGCGCTTTATTCCCAATCGCTTTTCCGAGCACGCCGAAAAAATATACAAGACAGGCGATCTCGTTCGCCGCCTCTCCGATGGTTCCATCGAATTTCTCGGTCGCCTCGATCATCAGGTAAAGCTTCGCGGCTTCCGAATTGAATTAGGCGAGATTGAGGCTCAACTCGAACTCCATCCTGAAGTCCGGCAATGCGTCGTCACACTTCAGAAATTCGATTCCGGCGATCGGCTTGTCGCGCACATTGTCCCCGTCCATCCAGGCCATTCACCTTCCGCGGATGAGCTGCGAGATGCGCTCCAGAAGCAGCTGCCTGCATACATGATTCCAGCGGCCTTCACCGTCCTCGCAAATATGCCGTTGACCGCGAACGGCAAAGTCGATCGCAAAGCGCTTGCTGTTCCGCTCACAGAAACTCTCGCCGCGGACAGCTATGAAGCTCCGCAAGGTGAAATGGAAACAGAAATAGCTTTCATCTGGGCTGAGCTGCTTCAAGTGGCGCGCGTTGGACGCAGAGATAACTTCTTTTCCCTCGGCGGCCATTCTTTGCTTGTGCTGCGACTCATTCAGAAGGTCAACAAGCGATTTGAAGTGGATCTGCGAGTTGCCGAATTCTTTCAGGATCCAACCATCCCGGGTATGCTGAAAGCTCTCAGAGCACAGATCAAGCAAGAGTCCCGGCTGATCCAGTTTCGTGAGTCCCATACCGCGGGGCAGATATTCATCGTCGATGCCTCCGCTGGACTATGCAGCCTCGCGCAGAAATTTGATCCGGGACCGGCAGTCTTCGCAGCAGACGTTCACCTGGATCCGGCTGTCGTAAAAGCAGCGGTCGAGAACCGCATCAAAGATCTCCCGCGCCTGGAAGAATTGGCGCGGCCCTGCGTAAATCTCATTCTGCAGGAACAAGCCAACGGTCCCTGCGTCCTTATAGGACACTCCTTCAGCGGACTTCTCGCTTTTGAAGTCGCGCGCCAACTTCGGCTCGCCGGAAGAACGGTGAACGCCGTTGTCATCCTCGATACCACGGCGCCTTTATCAATTTCGTATCGGTTAAAAAATCTAAATCTGTCCCGAATGAGGGAAGCATTTACCTGGCGAATATCAGGCGCGGCAAATCTGATTGCCGAGAGGCTCGCCAATCATTCCAATTCCAATGCATCGGAATACTCGGATGCTCTCAAGGCTGAACTCGATCAATATCAGGGTTCGCTCGTCAATCTGCCCTGGGACGTTCGCCGCAAAATCAACTGGACAGCCCGCGATCGATACCGCTGCCGCCGTGGCGCAGGCAAAGGAATTCTGGTTCGTGCCAAAGGTATGAGGCCTAGTTTGCATTTTCAGAAAATGGGCTGGGATGGTCTGTTCCTGGACGGACTGGAGATCGTGGATGCAGAGGGAGATCACATCACCTTGCTTGCCCCGGAAAACGTCGCCGGCCTGGCAAAGGTGATTCAGAATTCCCTTTCCAGTTTCATGACGTTTCAACCGGTTGAAGTGCCCAATCAGGCAGACTCACATTTGAACCCTTCAACCGTCACAGCGAGCCTGAGAACAAGCGCGACACGATAATCGAAAATCGAAAATCGTTCGCATAATGCAGCGATTGTGAAGGAATCAATGGTGGGCGGTCAGGGATTCGAACCCCGGACCCCTTGCTTGTAAGGCAAGTGCTCTAACCGGCTGAGCTAACCGCCCCCTTTTAGGTGGGAAGGCCATCGGATTGCGTCCAATTGCCTTCATATCATCATACCAGCCCGCGCCTTGGTAGACTCACACAGATGAGTAAGTTGATCGTGAACGCGGACGACTTTGGCCTGACAAGTGGTGTCAACCGCGCCATCCTCGAGCTGCACCAGGCAGGCGTATTGACCAGTGCAACCATGATGGCCAACGCATCGGCAACCGGTGAGGCTATCGAGATCGCCATGCGCACACCAACATTAGGCGTCGGCTGTCACGTAGTCCTCGTCGATGGCGATCCGGTTCTTCCCGCCAGCCAATTGCCCACTCTCACCGATCCGCGAACCGGGCGATTTTACTCCACGCTCGGCGCATTTCTGCGCGGAGTTGCCACGCGCAAAATTTATATGGATGAAATTCGCGCTGAAGCAGGAGCGCAAATTGCGCTCCTGCAAAAAAGCGGCGTGCATCTCACGCACGTTGACACGCACAAGCACACACACATGCTTCCACGCGTTGTATGTCCCCTGCTGCACGCAGCAAAAACGTGCGGAATTCGCACGATACGCAATCCCTTCGAGCCCACATGGGCAGTAAACGCCACTCCAAAAGCGCCACTTCTCAGGCGTGCACAGGTCCAGTTGCTGAAGGTGTTCGCTTCCCGCTTCCATAAATTTGTGACCGATTCCGCCTTCGCCACCACCGCAGGCGCTCTGGGTGTGCTCGCAACAGGCACTCTCAATGCCGCAACGGTTCGCGCGATTGCAGCAGCAATTCCGCAGGCAGGCGAGACCGTATATGAACTTGTGACGCATCCAGGCTACAACGACTCAGCCCTGGCCCAGGCCAACACAAGGCTGCTGGCCTCACGCGAAACGGAGCGCCAGGCCCTCGCCGCCCTGCATGAATTTCCGCAAATCAAATTGCTCTCCTTTGCAGGGCTCTCCGGTAATTGACATGGCATCTGCATCTTGGCGCCTCCGTGGCGCGTCCAATCTCCTGGTACTCTTCAGGGAAAGTTAAAACCGAATGCGCATAGGCATAACCTGCTATCCCACGTATGGCGGATCGGGAGTCGTGGCCACGGAGCTCGGCATTGAGCTTGCGGCCCTCGGCCATGAGATTCATTTCATCTCGTACTCACAGCCCTTTCGCCTTACCGGGCGCAACAGCGGCATCTTTTACCACGAGGTGCCCGTATCCAATTACCCGCTCTTTGAATTCCCGCCATACGATCTCGCACTCGCCTCGCGCATGGCAGAGGTCGCGGAGTTCTATAATCTCGACCTCCTCCATGTGCACTATGCCATCCCTCACTCGGTAAGCGCGCTGCTGGCCCGACAGATGCTCCATAGCCGCGGCCGCAGACTACCCTTTGTCACCACCCTCCACGGAACAGACATTACATTGGTTGGACTCGACCGCAGCTATCTTCCCATCACACGCTATGCCATCGACGAGAGCGACGGCGTGACCAGCATCTCGGCATATCTCAAAGAAAAAACGCTGGTTGATTTTGGCGTGAAACGCGAAATCGAAGTGATCCCGAATTTCGTCAACTGCAATCTGTACGTGCCTCTGACCGACCTCGATCAAAAAGCAAAAGCGCGAAGCGCATTCGCCAAACCTGACGAATTTATATTGATGCACCTCTCAAACTTCCGCCCCGTCAAACGCGTGGTGGATGCAGTGAAGGTGTTTGCAGGCGTAGCACGACAGCTACCAGCGCGCCTGGTACTTGTCGGCGACGGCCCCGACCGCTCCGCCGCCGAGTGGCTCGCGCACGATCTCGGCATCCAGGACAAAATCCATTTCCTCGGCAAACAGGATCGCGTCCACTCACTCCTGCCCTTGGCCGACCTCATGCTAATGCCAAGCGAAATGGAGTCCTTCGGACTGGCAGCGCTCGAAGCCATGGCATGCAAATCGGTGGCGATTGCCACACGCGTAGGCGGCGTAACAGAACTGATCGAAGACGGCGTGAACGGCCTGCTCTTTAATGTAGGGGACGTAGACGCAATGACCGCAGGCGCAATCGCACTGCTGCGCGACCCCGAAAGACACCAGGCCATGCGCGATGCAGCGCGCCGCACTGCACAGACGCAATTCTGCTCAACACTCGTGGTGCCGCAATACGTAAAATTCTACGAGGAGATTCTTGGCAGGAAGTAATCAGTCCATGACAGAAAACTGGACCGCGACGCACTGGTCCCATGCCCACGGAATAGACGAGCATGCAATCTGTATGTCACTCGACGCCACGCTCAGAAAGATGATTTGCAAGTTTCAACGCGCGGCACAAATCCAAGCCGCTCCCAGAATTCGGCCACAAGCGCCGAGGCCTCGGGCAGCGTGGCCTCCGTTGTGCGGATCGTAATCGCAGCATTCTCACGCACCGCCTCTGGGCCCGCCAGTGTCCGTGGATCGGTTGCGATCGCCACACATCGATCCGGGCGATACGTACAAGATGCCAGGTCAACAATCGATTGCTGCGTAGTCGGCGTAGCGATCACCATCTTTGGCGGAGCCATGCGGTCCAGCAGCCAGAGAATCTCCAGCTTCGACTCGAGCTCGTCCGGCACGCAGTCAATCGCCAGGTCCGCCTCGCGCACAGCATCCTCAACCGCGGAAACAAACTCCACAGAAAGGTGGTCCGCGCCCGCGTCAGTCGCCGCTTTCGAGGCGAGCGCCAGCTTTGCCGGCATCACGTCTTCCAGCAATACACGGTATCCAGCGCGGGCAGCCGAGACCGCCAGCCAACGGCCCAGCGGCCCAGCTCCGATAATGGCAACAGTCGTCAACTATTCTGCTTCGAGCGCTTTAGCTACGTCGTCCACGCTCGGCTTGGAAGCGCGCAAGTGGTTGTATACGCGCACACGCTCCTCCGGTGAGAGCGTCGGCACAAAAGCGAGCACACGGCGCAGAGTAACGGAAACATCATCAATATAGTTCATCAACCGAATTGCTTCTCCGGAAAGCGGCATGGGTACTTCCTCTCAATAAGGTGTTGCTTGCCATATTGTAGGCGTCGCGGCTCAGCTGCACCAAGCGCGTGTCGACGCAGCGAATCGGACTCGAACAAGACGGTAAAAGTCCCATAACTTTCATTTATCGAATTGCAAAATAGAAGAACTTTGCCGAATACATCAAAAACCGCCAAACTTGAACCATGACGCAAAACTGGAACGCAGAGCAGTACGGCATCGTGGGCGCATTTGTACATAAGCTCGCAGGAGGCGTGGTGGAGTGGCTCGCTCCGCAATCAGGCGAGCAGATTCTCGACCTCGGCTGCGGGGATGGACAACTCACCACGCGCCTTGCAGCCACTGGCGCCGTCGTCACCGGCGTCGATGCCTCGCCGAGCATGATTGCCGCGGCAAAGACACGCGGCATAAACGCCATCACCGGCAATGCTGAAGCGCTTCCCTTCCCGGACGCAACCTTCGATGCAGTCTTCTCGAACGCGGCCCTCCACTGGGTTCGCAATCACGATGCAATGATGACGGAAGTGCATCGCGTCCTGCGTCCCGGCGGGCGCTTCGTAGCAGAGATGGGCGGACACGGAAATGTCGCAGCCATCCTCGTGGCCTTGATGGCCGTACTCTCGCGCCACGGCTATGCCGATGCCGAGTCTGGAATCAATTACTATCCAACACCGCAAAGCTATCGCAGCCGTCTGGAGCGGCATGGATTTACGGTAGAACGCATCGAGCTGATACCGCGGCCAACTCCTCTCGGCGAAGGCGGCATGGCGGCATGGCTTCGGACCTTCCGCTCAGGAGTGCTGTCCACTCTGCCGCAAGCCTTGCAGGAAACAGTGGTGGAAGAAACCTGCGCGCTGCTTGCTCCTGTTCTCCGGGATGAAGACGGCAACTGGACCACGGATTATGTGCGCTTGCGTTTCATTGCCCGCATCGGATGAACAAATCCTGAATGGGATGAAACGAAGCGGATGCGCTTATGTAACCGGAACCGCAGACAACAACCCCGGCGGGCGCATTGCCCTCCGGGGGGTTGTTGTTTCCATGCAGGGTCAGAAGCCGCTTTCCACCTCGGTCTAGGCGTCAGCGGAATCAGACGTTAGAACGGATGCAGGAGCTGAGATTGGAACTGAAACTTCATTTCCGGCCTCTAGCACCTTAGTGCGGAAAAGCAGCCCGGCGATAAGCGCGCCAAGGAACGGGGCCACAAAAAACAACCAGACCTGACTGAGCGCTTTGCCCCCCACAAGGAGCGCCGGCCCAAGGCTGCGTGCAGGGTTCACGCTGACACCTGTAATTCGAATTCCAAAGATATGAATCACCACAAGCGTGATTCCAATGGCCAGGCCTGCGAATCCCGCTGCAGCGACTTTTTGCGTCGAACCAAGAATCGCGACCAGGAAGATGAAAGTAGCCACGACCTCAAACAGGAACGCCGAAGTAAGTGAGAATTCGCCCAGGTAACCTGGCCCCCATCCATTCTGCCCAAGGCCAGTACCTGTATGAATGTCGTATCCGCCACCAACTCCGGCAATGATGATACTGAGCACCCACGCGCCGAGAATGCCGCCCGCGAACTGGCCAACCCAGTAGCCGAACAGATCCTTGAGTTCCATGCGCCCTGCAGTAAACACACCCAGGCTCACGGCCGGATTAATATGGCAGCCCGAAATCGGTCCAATGCCGTACGCTGCTGCAATCAGCCCAAAGCCGAAGGCGAACGCGATGCCCAGGACTCCAACTTTTTCACCGGCCACAACAGCCGTTCCACATCCAAAGAGCACGAGAATGAACGTGCCAATCAGCTCAGCAAAATACTTTTTCATGATGACTCCTCCTGTTTTCATGCTGCATTTGCAAGCCAAAACGAGCCCTGAGTAACTGGTCCAAAAGTGCGTGAAGCGTTGTCGGCCGCGGAGATTTTGGCTACGCCACACGCCGCAACAGGGGGGACGGTTTGCGAGTTTGGCAGAGTCAAACAGCCAAGTCAACAAAAAAAGCGGCTCCGGCCACCCGATTCGCAGGGCCGCCGTCATACGCAGACAACTCGTAGATTGCGCATACGTCTAACCAGAGGAAGGGTCACGTTTTCGCCGCATGCGTCATGCAGCTACCCAAACTCGAACGCCGTCCTGAACTCGATGCGTTGCGCGGACTCTTCCTCGTCTGGATGACTCTGACGCACCTCCCCACGCGCTATAGCGATTTCGTCAACCAGCCACTCGGGTTTATCTCTTCAGCAGAAGGCTTCGTCTTCATCTCTGCATTGTTGGTGGGTCGCCTCTACATCCGCGATCTCCAGCTAAATCCAGCCAACGTCCGCGCCCGGCTTTGGAAGCGCTCGCTGAAAATCTATGCCTATCACCTGCTCATGCTTGCTTTCGCGTTCACGGTGATCGCTGAAATCGCTATACACACGCACAAGGCAGCGCTCGTCAATCTGCTCGACTTCTATCTTGCCCATCCCGTAGTCGCAGTCGTAGGCTCGGTGCTGCTGCTCTACTGCCCGCCCTTGCTCGACATTCTGCCGATGTATGTTACCTTTCTCTTTTTCACCCCCTTGGCATTAAGCGGGGCAGTGCGCATCGGATGGAAATGGATTCTGGCCGGTAGCGCAGCACTATGGCTCATGGCGCAATTCGGCCTGCGAGACCTTGTGCATGGCTGGATCGTCCATCTTACCCATCTCCAGATTCCATTACAGGAAACCGGCGCATTCAATCTCTTTGCCTGGCAGGCAGTGTGGCTCATAGGGCTCTGGCTCGGCGCGCGAACCGCCACCGAAACGGAGCCGCTCTTCAAAATCCCCGGCTGGGCCGCCGCACTGGCCGCCGCCGTCTGCCTTTTCTTCATTGGAGTTCGCTTCCAATGGCTCGGGCCGCACCTCACCGCGCAAACACTGGGCGTAAAACTCGACAAGTGGCAGATAGGCCCCCTCCGCGTGCTCAATCTGATGGCATTTATGGTGGTCATCTACTGGGCTCGCAGGTTTCTGCTGCGAATCGTCTCGATTGAGCCATTTCTCACGCTCGGCAAGGCATCCCTGCGCGTCTTCTGCGCCCATATCGTCTTCGTGTTTGCAGGCCTCACCATGCTGTATGGCGACTTGAATTCCGATGGACTGGATCAGCTCCACGGCATTCCGGCCATTCTGCTTCTCACAGCCACATTCGGCTCGCTCCTCTGGCTGGCCTCAAAAGAAGTGCGGCAGAAGCGCGCGGAAAAACTGCGGGCTGAGGAAAACGCCCGGGTTCAAAAAACCCTGGATCTGGCAAAAACCGAGACTTAGATCAATCTCCCGCAACCCTCGTAAACCCTTCTTTTCTGAGGCAAATTCATCGTACGTTTGCAATTTATTTGCCTCCATGCAGTAATCTGTTCACGATTCCGTGCGGCCTTAGTAACCGAATTTTGAACGGCCGCCGGCTGAGGAAAATCCGGTTGAGCCAATCCGTATTTGTGCTGGAAGACGATTCAGACATCTCCCGCCTGGTGCAGCATCACCTTGAAGCGGCGGGGTTTGCTGTACGCCCCTATCTCACCCCAACCAATCTCATCCCTGACGCCGAGCGCCAGCCGCCTGCCCTCTTTCTGCTGGACATCATGGTGCCCGGCGGCGATGGCCTGGACGTCTGCAGACGCCTCCTTGTCATCCGGCTCGTACCAAGAAATGAGCCTCGCCGGCGAAAGAGTTTACCTCCCTCAATCGTGTTGGCCTGGAATCGAAATCCTTCGAGCAGAACCTCAGTTTGTTCGCGCCCATCACGCCCCACGATGACAATCCCATGTCCAACAATTCCAACGTAAGGTGCGGCGGCCATCGCCCGCACGACACTTGTCAGCTTCTTGGGCGCCCACCAATCGTCCCCATCCAAAAATGCGACAATCTCCCCTTTGCACTCAGGAATTCCCGCATTGAACGCCGAAGCCTGTCCGCCATTTTCCTTCCGCAGCAATCGCACATGCGGCTCAAATTTTCGAATAATTTCCGGTGTACGATCGCTCGACCCGTCATCCACCACGAGAATTTCCCGTTCCGCGGCCGGAAAATCCTGCTCCAGCACGCTCACGATCGCTTTCTCAATAAAGCGTTCGTGGTTATACGTATCGATGAGCACGCTGACAAAAGGCTTTGCCATCTGCTAGCAAACGTCGGCTGGCCGGTCGAATCTCTTCAAAGAAAGCTCGCACCAGCGCGCGGATGTCCCCCCGGTAAGTCTACGACATCTTGGCCACGCTGGTCCGGCCTTTGCGGCGGCCCATCCCTGGCAGAATCATTCTGGAAAAAGTCTTGGAGTGCGGCAGCCCAGCTGCCGCTTTTTCTTTTTTGGAAACGTCGCCGCTCGCGCCAAAGGGAGTACTGACACCGGGCATCTGCTATCCACGAAAGGCGCCAAACATTCCAAGCACAAAAAAGGGGCCAGCAAAATTCGCCGGCCCTCTCACATCGATTCTCTGTTTCTTTATTTCAATACGTCTTTGCGTCATTACATCGGTTTCTCAGCAGTAGCTGCA
>CAWBWB010000013.1:0-88297 GCA_963792495.1 uncultured Acidobacteriaceae bacterium
TTGGATGAGATCGACTTCCCTTCCAGGCTGGTTGGGCCTGTGGAGATCTGCTCGTTCAAGCCCACGTCGCTAAAAACCGCCACGCAACTCCAGATTCCACGCAATCCGAGGATGAGGAGCCGGATTTTGCCGAACAGTCCGACACCTTCCGCAAGCTCCTCCGCGCCGCCCTGCGCATCCCATCGCTTGAGGCAGCACTCCCCACTGCGTGGCCCGCAGCTGCACGCCGCACTCTGCCCTCCACCAACCCACTCGCAGCCTCCACCGCACTCTGGGCTCCCGTGCTCGCCTGGTGCATCCTGCAAACGCTCGCAGAATCTTCCGATCCAAAACAGGAGCATCCCGCCAGGTCGGCCCTCGCTCTCTTTGACCGTCTCCATCTCCGCGAGCCTCTGGCCAAAGCCTTCCAGGCCGTCGGAATGGAGGGCGACGGGGCGTGGCGCGCCGCCGCACGTATCAAGCTTCTCCTGCTCGTCGAATCCCATGCGGAAGCCGGCACGACAGAAACCAGTCTGCCAAAAATCATTCCAGACGATCTCTGGCAGGATCCCGATCTTCGCTGGCTTACCGGCGTCCACGAAGCTGAAGGCCACGACTACATCGTCCGCGAACCATACGAAGAGCTGCTCTGGTTCCTCTCGCTCCCCACGCTCCTTCACATCGCAGCACTCGAGCCAGAAAACTACGACATCATCCTCTCCGCGCAGCAGGAAGAGATAGAAGAGTCTTTAACCGATCTCGCAGCCGCCAGTTATCGCCTTGATAAGCTCACAGCGCCCGAGCCAGTAGAAGAATCAGAACCCGCCGATGATCCCGAGTTAGAAACAGAGCCCGAGCCGGAAGTAGAGCAGGGAAGCGTCGAGCCCGAATTGTCAGCCGACGAATCCCCGCTGCCCAAACTGGAAGCCGATGATTTGCCGGAAGAGCAAAACCCAGACACTGAAGTGATCCCTGAAATAGACCGGGACGCGGAGCCGGAGCCAGACTCCGAAGCGAATCCAGACGAGAAGGAAGAAGAATAATCTAGTTAGATATGGAACGAATCTGTGCCAACTGCCACGCCGTCCTGGCTCAGGAAACGCAAGCCGACTGGTGCCCGGCCTGCGGAGGAGCGCTCCTCGAACGCTCATCGGATCCAGCCCTGCATCCCACAGCAGCAGGCAAGCCCGAAGTAGACCACCGCGGCATCGTCCTGCCCCGCCGCCACGCATTAGGTGGCGTCATCACACCGCAATAGCGGTCAAGGATTCGTATTCAACCCCGCTGCAATCGCCAGCCGTTCCTGCCGTTCATCAAACGTCCAGAACCGCTGCGCCCCCAGCTCCAGCGCGCATGCCACATGCAGTAAATCCAGCATCCGAACGCCAAAAGTAGAACCGTATTGCCGGGCGAGAATGACGCATCGTTCCCACGTGGGTTGCGGAATCTCGACCAAACGCCACAAGCCGCGTAAGCAATCGCGCTCAAAATTAGCGAAGGCGGCATCTGCCTCATCAAGAGGAATACGTTTCAGAAAGACCTGTTGATAGATCGCATTAGCAAACTCTGCTCGGCTGAATGAGGTGAGAATTGTACTCGGCGCGCTACTCATCTGTTGGATTGCCTGTTTAGAGTGTGCGTCCACAATATAGAGCGAAACGAGAGCGCTCGAGTCCAGATATGTTCTCAATATCTTTCTTTCTCACGCTCGGCAATCAGATCAGCCACCGGCGTTAAAACACGATCACCAAAAATCGCCTTCATCCGCCCTTCGAAATCAGGCAATTCGACCTGATTGTGCTCCTGCTCCTCAGGAACAATCCGTCCCAGTACATGGCTACGCTCTCGCAGTTCCACCGTCTCACCGGCGGCAAGCCAGGCCTTCAACTGCTTTGTATCCCGCAACTGCCGTAGATTCATGCTTTGCATACCAAAATTGTGTCACAAAAACGTGCCACAACGCAAACTCGGCTACGACTACTCATACCGGAGCGCCTCAGCCGGCAATATCTTAGCCGCCGCTAGCGAAGGATACAGCGTAGCCAGCAGCGAAATCCCCACCGCCACCGCCGCCACAAGCACGCCGTCAATCAACCGCGGAGCGAACGGCAGTCGGTCAATCGCGTACACCTCAGCCGACAAGTGAATCGGATAATGCGCGCCAATCCAGGCGCCCGCGTATCCCAGCACCAGCCCAATCACGGTACCAATCGCGGAAATCAGCAGCCCCTGCAGCAGAAAAATCCTCCGCACCTGTCCGGGAGCCACGCCAAAGCTCATCAGCACCGCAATATCCCGCGTCTTCTCCATCACCATCATGGTCAGCGCAATCAGAATATTCAGCGCCGCCACAATCACAATCAGCGCAATCACAATAAACGTCACATACTGTTCCAGCTTCAGCGCGCGAAAGAGCTCCTTATTCTGCTCCATCCAGTTCGTCGTCATAAAGCCCTTGCCCGCCGCCTGCTCGATCGCCCGTCCCACCTCCGGCGCGCGATTCAAATTATCCAGCTTAAAGCTCATCACACTCAGCAAATCCGGCTCAGCGTACAGCCTCTGCGCATCCGCCAGCCGCACATATCCCCACCCCGAGTCGTACTGATAAAACCCCGAGTGATACGTCCCCACCAGCTTGAACGGAACCGACTTCGGCACAATCCCCATCGGCGTCAAATCGCCCTGCGGACTGACCAGCATCACAGAGTCGCCAACAGTCACGCCAATCGAATCCGCCAGATCCTTCCCCAGAACAATCGGCGGCACAGGATCAACATCGCTCGTAGGCTGCAACGCCCGCACAGCATCCGGCCCGGCCCTCTCCAGCATCCGGCTCACCGTCAGCTCATCCTTCGGCACAATCCCTTCCACCAGCGCAAATCCCGCCCGCGCCCCATGTGCCACCATCACCTGCTCATCCAACTCACCCGCAGCAGCCTTCACACCAGGCAGCACACGCAGCCTCTCCATCAGCGGCTGCCACGCGCGAATCCCTCCCGACACATGCATCAGCTGTACATGCGCGCTCGTATCCACCAGCCTGTCTTCAAGGTCGCGCCGCATCCCATTCGTAATCGCCAGCGCAATCACCAGCGCCGCCACGCCGGCAGCCACGCCGGCCACGGAGATAGCCGTCACCACGCCCACCACAGCCTGCCGCCGCTTGGCCTTCAGATACCGCGCCGCAATAAAAAGCTCAAACCGCATTCAAATTTCCGTTGCCCGAAAGAAGTGGGTGCCCCAGGTCTCGATTTTGAGAGCTGGGTTTATTCATTACTTCGTGAACACCGTCTTAGCCACACCCACATTGTCATGCCGGTCATAAACCCGCACCGTCAGCAGATGCTCCCCAGCCTTCAAATTAGCCGAGGCAGGAATCGTAACCTCATAATGCTCTTTCCTGGCATCCGACAATCCGCCCACCGGCTCAATGTACTGCCACTGCCCCGCATCCAGCGAGTACTCCGCCTTCTCAATCGGACTCGCCACATCCTCAGCATCAAAGCGGAAATTCAATCCGCTCACAGCCAGCCCATGCACCGCTGGCGGAGTCGTATCAACCTCAAACCGATCACTTACTTTCTCACCCGTCAGCGCATCCCCCGGTGTGTGCGAAGGCGCATCGCTGGCCACTACTTTCAGCTCATACCCACCATCCGGCAACACTGTCTGGTCAAAGCTGTAAGCCTTCTCCGTAATCCCATCCTTCAACAACCGCCACACCGTCTCGCCATCCCCGCGCAGATACAGTGCGAAGGTGAGATCGTCGCCATTGTCATCATGCGCCGCCCATCGGGCCGTCACAGCAGTCTTGTCCTTCGTAGCATTCAGGGTCGAGCCACTCGAAGATCCACCATCAAATCCATTCGATCCGTTATTGGCCGAAGGAAACGCAATATTCACCGTCTGCTGCTGGCTTCCCGTATTCGGAGCAGTCCACCTCGCGCCCGGCACAACCACCAGGTCATCCACCACCGGCGCCGAATTCACCGGCAGATAGTTCACACCCACGCCACCCAGCACGCCACCTGCACTCAGTTGCGCCTTCCACTGCATATACCGCCCCGCAGGCGAAGCCACAGCGCCATCCTTCAGCGCAGCCCAATCGCTCCATCCCCGCACAGGCTGCTCTACATTCCCGCTGCGCGTCCAGATCGTATAGCCCGCCGAACCCGGCTCAATCTCCACGCGCCCAAACCGCGCCATCGCACCCGTATCCAGCACATCGCTCTGGTACTCATGCTTTTCCGCAGCTCCCAGAGCAACCACCTTGCCTGTATTCCCAGTGCCAATCAGCACCCTATCTTTTCCAGTCGCCAGCGCCAACCCCTGCTGAGCCTCCAGATGCGCAATATCAGCAAAACTCCCATCCTCGCGAATCCTGAAAACCCGCCCGCGATTCCCACTCAGTGCCAGCAGCCCATCCTTATCCGCAGCAATCGCGTACACAATCTCATCCTTACCCGACCAAATCTTCCGCGGAGCCTGCCCACCGGTGTCTTGCTTCGGGTCAATCGCGTATATCTCGGACCCCTCCGGCACCGACGAGCTCGCATTCGCAGCCTGCATGCTTCCCGGCTGCACCACAGTGATCGTCACCGTCCCAGTACCCTGCACCGGCAGCGGAGGCAGCGGATTCCGGCTCTTATCCCCGACACTGGCCGCATAAATCGTGCCATTCGCCCCTACAGCAACCGCCGTAATCTCCCGCCGCGGAGCCTCAAACAGCACATAGCCCTTACCGCTCGCATCAATCCGGTACACCAGCCCCGAACCATCCGAACCGGCAATCAGATTTCCCTTCGCATCCCACGCCAGCGTGCGTATATGCGCCTCATCGCTCTTGAAAAACAACTCCGGCTTCGCGCCGGCTTTCGCCACGTCCACTCGCCAAACTGCCCCCGGGCCGCCCGTAGCCACATAAAGCCGCCCCGCGCCATCAAAGCTCAAATCCCAGATGTACTTTGACTTCGCTTCCGCCTTGTCATCGCTCTTGTCTGCGTCCTTGGCATCAGCCTGCGAGCCACCCTCGCCCTGAGCCTTCGCCAGATCAAACACTACCGCAGCAGTCGCATCATCCTGCTTAGCCGTAGCTGCAGGATTCAGCTTGTACACCTTCCCGCTGGGAATCGTCGCCACATACAGCGCCCCATCCGGCCCCAGGCGCACTGACTGTACCGTCAGGTCCTTCGTCTCAAACAGCGTGAAAGGTTTGCCATCGCTGCCAACTCGCAGCACACTCGCCGGCGCGCCCGTTCCCACAAACACGGTGCCGTTTTTATCTTGAGCCACACTCCACACAAAAGTAGAAGGCGTAGTCGCCAGCTCCTTAATCCCCGGAGCCTCGCGCAATTTCCCATTGCTCTCAATCGCAACACCCAGCGGCGAGCCTTTTTCAAAATCCTCAGCCCGCGACTGCGTCCACAGGTGCGTTCCCTGCGCCATCACAGGCCCGCACACAATCACCGCTGTCAAAGCGGCCAGAATTCCACGCTGTAAGTAGCTAATATTCAAGACAATTCCACGCATCATGCTGCCGTCGAGTCTACTAGACGACACAGAGCAGGGAATAGTTACCAGCAAACCGCGCATCGCGCTGTCTCTATTTAGAAAAAGCCATTTTTTGCTATGATGGCTGCCGCTGACACTGGCTTTCGGTAACGTGCGGCGAAATCCATCCCGATCTTTCATCACCTGGTGAAATCTTTCAAGGAGCCATCATGCCGACAAGGGTGCGCCTCACGTTCTCCAATATGTCACCGGCGCTGATTACCTGCAGAAGTCACGGAATCAATGGAGCCGTATGGGTTAACACGCCGCCCGCATCACTGTATCCAGTGGGTGCAAATATCCCGCACAACAGCCCGTTGAACACTGTAGCGGGACGCAGCGCCATGGCCGACATCAACCCTGGCGGCTCAGTCATCATGACTTACAACGTCGGAGCCGGCGGAACCTCCACTATCACCATCCCGGCGCCTGCTGCGCCCGGAGCTGCCCCTGCTGTCAATGTGGTCAATACCGGCATGGTACAAGCCACATCTCAAGTCAGCGGCAATCCGAATCAATGGGACATCGCCATCAACTTCCGTTGAGCATAATCAGCCGGGCAGTTACTCACCCCGGAACCGATGTATCAACCGCCTATCCCTTTTGCTGGGCCTCTTCTCCGGCAAAGGCATCATCGCCTGCATCACCTTCCGAGCCTCGGCCTCCTGCGCACGCCGTTCCTTACTCGCATCCGTCTCGCGAAACATCCCCTGCGCCACGCTTGCCGGTCCGCGCACGTCACTCAGCACCAGCACCTCCACCTCAAACTCGCCGCCCTCATTCCGTACCCACAGCATGTCACCCACACGCACCTCACGCGCAGGTTTTACCTCCTGGTGATTGATCCGCACCCGCCCCAGATCGCAGGCCTTCACCGCCAGGGCCCGCGTCTTGAAGAACCGCGCCGCCCAAAGCCACTTATCAATCCTGTGTTGACTCATCAGAAATCCTCAAGCCTCAGCAATAGCTGCAATCGAAACCTTCAGCCCCGGAATCTTCGCCGGCAGCTTGGCCCCCTGCCGCGCCGGAGGATTGGAAGGAAACCACTTCAAATACTCCTCATTCATCCCCGGAAAATCATCCTCATCCGCCAGCACAATCGTCACGCTGGCAATCTTATCCAGCGAGCTTCCCGCAGCCTGCAAAATCGCTGAAATATTCTTCAGACACTGTCGCGTCTGCTCCTGTACCGTCTCGCCAACAATCTTCCCGGTCTCAGGATCATGCGGCGCCGTACCCGATACAAAGATCAACCCGCCAGCCTTTACCGCTTGGCTATAAGAAGCCGGAGGCTTGGCGGCATTCGTAGTAAAAACAATCTCCCATGACATAAATCCTCCCCGCACCTGATTCACAACCGCTCAGCCATCCTACAACGCGCCAACTGTCGCTCATAAAAACAACAAGGGCCGCATTCACGCAGCCCTTCGCAGTCTGATCTCTGATCTCTGACCCCTGATCTCTTAATTCGCCAGCACCGCTCGATAACGAACCTTATTCTTCTTCACCTTCTCAATCGCCTCATTCGCCTTCGCCATCGGGAAAGCCTCAATCTGCGCCTTCACCCCATGCCGCGCCGCCACATCCAGCATCTCGCGAATCCTGGCCGGGCTTCCAATCGGGCTTCCACCCACTGACTTCTGCCCGCTGAGCAGCGGAAACACCGAACCCAGCGATACCGCCCCCGGCGTAGCACCCACAAACGCCAGCGCTCCCGTCGGCCGCAGCGCCTGAATCAGAGCGCTCCAGTCCAGGTCCGCCGTAGCCGTATTCAAAATCAAATCGAACTTGCTGCCAAGATCCTTCAAAGACCGCGTCTCGCGAATATTCGCAAAGTGATGCGCACCCAGCGCCCGCGCCTCTTTCTCTTTAGCCGCAGAAGTGGAAAACGCCGTCACCTCCGCGCCAAAGACCTTCGCAAACTGGATCGCCAGGTGTCCAAGCCCGCCAATGCCAATCACGCCCACCCGCGACGATGGATTCACCCCATGCTCGCGCAGCGGGCTATAGACCGTAATTCCTCCGCACAGCAGGGGAGCCGCATTCGGGCTCTCCAGCGCATCCGGAATCGCAGCCACAAACCGCGCATTGGCACGCACGCGGTCCGCATAACCGCCATTGCGCCTCACGCAGGTACCTTCCGATTGCGCACAGAGATTTTCCTTGCCCTGAATGCACCAGTCGCACACGCCGCAGGAGTTCGACTGCCACCCCAGCCCCACGCGCTGCCCAACTTGCAGCCCTTTCACCAGCGAGCCAACCTCCGCCACCGTGCCAATCACTTCATGCCCCGGAATAAAGGGATACTGGCTGATGCCCCAGTCATTCGCAATCAAATGCAGATCGCTGTGGCAAATACCGCAATGGGTAATGGCGATCTCAACTTCTTCAGCACCCAGCTCGCCGGGTTCATAGTGAAAGCGCAAAAGCTCCGCGCCCGCCGCATGGGCTGCCAATCCGTGAATCTGGGCCATGGTCGTGCCTGTCCTCGCAGTTATGGGGGATAATCCGGAAAAATGCCGGTACCGGTGATGGATTGTTTCGGAGAGACAATCCGATTTACTGCAATACGAAATTCTCCTCTAGTGTACCCCGCCACCCGGCTCGATGCTCACCGTCAGCACCTGAAAACCGTTCAGCGTTCCACCGGCAGCAGCATCCGCCGCCACAATCGCCGTCTCGCCGTTCAGGCTCGCCTCCTGCCCCGCCCGCATCGTCTCCAGCGCATTCGCCATGCTCAACGGCAGGCTCGTAAGCGTCCGTCCGCCCATGCCAGCCTGCGTCTCAGGCGCCAGCAGGCTGATATAAATCCTGTCCGCCGCATGTTGACTCCGCGCCTGCGCCAGCACCGCCTCCATGCTGCTCGGTTTTGCCGAAAGCCGCGGCGGATCCATCGTCCGGTCCAGCGTTCCCGCATCGCTGATCAGCACCCGCAGCGGTCCCGGCTGCAGCCGTGCCGGCAGCTTCACAGGAATTCGCACATTCCGAGCCGCCTGCTGCCACGGCCTCACTGTCGCTTCCACCTCAATCGTGTCGCCCGCATGTGCAATATTGCTGGAAATCACCCGCGCAGATTCAAGATCCACACTCACCCGTCGCGGAATCACTTCCACATTCAGCTTCACCGCATGCATGGCGCCCTGCCGCCCGTTGTTGGCATAAAAACTGTTGAACTCCTCCGCCGCGCCCAGCGCCGCCATCAGCGGTGCCGGCTGCAACCCACCTCCGCTGGCCCAAGAGTCCACAGGCGCTGACACAGGAATACTCCCAGCCCCATCCATCTCAATCTGCCCCGTAACGTGGTAGCTCGTCTCTGAGGCAGTGTCATTGGAATCCAGCAGCGAGTTATACAGCGAAACCAGCACCGCCTGCGCCGTCAGCGTCGGCTCATCCAGTACCTCGAACCTCACCGTCCGCGTCTTACCCGGCCCAGTCTTGTCAGAACCGTCCTGATGAATCGCTACCTCCACCGGAATCATCTTCGCCTTCGCGCCAAAGACGCCCTTGATGGCAGAATCCCGATCCTCGGTAAACGCCCCAATCTCCCGCCCGGTATTCACAATCTTGAAGGCATTCAGGGGAGACGCCAGCGTAGCAACCACTTCTGTCTCCGTCATCGGCAAACTTACCGGGCCCAGCTGCTGCAGCGGGTGCCCACAAGCCAGCAGATTCTTTTCATCCACATACGTCACCGTGCAGGTCGCAGCAATTTCCACATCTCCGCGCACAAGCTGTGCACTCACAGCCTCACCCGGCATCACCCGCGTCCCAGCCGGAGCCACCTCCACCGAACCACTGGCTCCGCCCATCCCGCCGGCAGCCACCATCTCCAGCCCGGTGCCCTTCATCCGCTCCTGCCAAAGCTTCACAGCCTCAGGATGAAACCCGCTCATCACCAGTGGCGTCTCCATTGCCTGCATCATCGTCTCGTTATTGCTTAAATAATGAGCGTCATCCTGACCGTAGCCGTTTTTCAGGCGGAGGGAAGGACCTGCTTCTGTTTTTTGCTCGTTCGCCACAGCAGGTGGGTGCCCCATCCATTGCGCAGTCGTATCGCGCAATGGGTGGGAAGCCAATGCCTTCTGATCTCCCGAATTCGGCAAATCCCTCACCTCAATCATCTGCTCAATCGGCGTAATCCCCGCAATCGGATCCTTGCTGAACTGCCCAATCCGATAACTCAGCGACCCAAGCAGCCGATCCCCCACATACACCGGACTCCCGCTCATCCCTGCCACGACGCCCGTATACTCCGGCTTAGCCCCATGCAGTTGCGCCAGAATCATGTCGTGCCCGGGCCCACGGCCGCCCTTCAGCACACCCAGAATCTCCACCTGCATAGGCTCCGGCTTTGTCCCCGTAAACACGGTCCAGGCAGTAGCCGTCATCCCTTTCTTCACTTCGCCAAGCGGAAAGAAGCCCTTGCTCACAGGCGGCCCATCCTGCGCCATTCCACACAACCCGGCAGACGCAAAAAGCCCCGCCGCGCAAACCCCGGCTGCCAATCTCCGCCGCACACCTATCGCCATTACTTGAATTCTCACGTCTATAACTGTATATCCGCTCCGTCTGGATATGGATTAGACGGTTACGAATCTCATCCCGTTCACCCGGAGCAAAGAAGAACCGGTTTTCTATTTAGAAAAGGTTACGGGCTTTCGCCCCTGAGGTTTTGTTTTTCTGTCCCTTTGTCCCTTTGTCCCTCTGTCACTTATGCTTTCTCCACCGAGGTTTCAAATGTCCGGTCTGCATTCATCCGCCCTTTCGCTTCTAGCTGCAGCACTTCTCGCCGCCCCGCTCGCCGTAGCCCAGAACATCCCGGCACCTCCGCCGCCAGCGCAGCCAGACCAGACCGCCCCCGACTCCGGCGGCCCCGCCGGCGACAACGGCAACATCGCCCTTCCTAAAAAGAAGGACCAGCCCGCCGAAACGCCCGCCCCCGCCCCCGCCCAACCCAAAATCAAGCAGCCTGAAGGCCTTACCAACGCCAACATCCCCTCTCTGCGCATCACCGTTCCTGAAGTCACCGTAGACGTAGGCGTAATCCTCGAAAAGACGCACCAGTTCGTCCCCAACCTCAAGCCCGCCAACTTCAAGGTGTATGAAGACGGCGCCGAGCAGAAGATCATCGGCTTCAAGCGCGTCGAGGCCCCTATCACAGTCCTTCTCCTCTGCGAATTCGCCTCCACCAATTACAGCTTTATCTACGACATGCGCAACGCCGCCTGGGCCTTCGCCCAGCAGCTCCGTCCGCAGGACTACGTCGCCATGATGACCTTCGACATGCGCACCCAGATCGTCACCGACTTTACCCAGGACAAGCGGCAGCTCTATGAAGCCATCAATATGCTCCGTATCCCCGGCTTCTCTGAGCGCAATCTCTTCGACGCCATCTATGAAGCCGAAGATCGCCTCTCGCGCATTGAAGGTCGCAAATACATCGTCCTCATCGCCTCCGGCCGTGACACCTTCTCCAAGATCACTTACGACAAGATCCTGCAAAAGGTGAAAAACACCCCTGACATCACCATCTTCACCGTCTCCACCGGCGGAGCACTCCGCGCCATGACCGAAGGCATGGGCGGCATGCGCGGCAATATGCGCGACATCGACTACCTCCAGGCCGACAACGAGATGAAGACCTTCGCCAAATTCACCGGCGGCAACTCCTACTTCCCCCGCTTCACCGGCGAAATGCCCGAAATCTTCGAGGACATCAACCACAACATCCGTTCCAAGTACCAGCTCGTCTACCATCCCTCCAACGTCAAGCAGGACGGCACGTACCGCAAGCTTCGCGTAGAGCTGGTAGACGAAGAAGGCCACCCCCTCCAGTTCCAGGACGAAAAGCACAAGCCGCTCAAATACGACGTAATCGCCCGCGATGGCTACCGCGCCCACCCGGAAGTCGAATAAAGAAGGAACAATATAGGTGCCCCATGCCCCTGGCACTTTGGGACCAGGGATGTGCCCCGAGTAACTCTGACTTAAAGCCTCTGACTGAAATTTTGTCATCCTGAGCGAAAAGGCCGCGCCTCAACGCGCGGCCTTTGAGTCGAAGGACCTGCGGTTGTTCTTGCTTTTGTTTTTCGCCAGCCTATTACCGGAAATTCACAGCAATCGTCATATAAACCGGCACCGGATTCCCATCCAGCATTCCCGGCCTGAATCGGTAATGCATCACCGCCTCAATTGCCTTCTCATCCAGTCCGCTCCCCAGTGGCCGTACCACACGCGGATTCATCGGAAATCCCTCGGCATCGATGATGACTTGGATCATGCACTCGCCAGTCGTCCTGTTTTGCTTCGCCTCTTCTGAAAACTGCGGCGGAAACGTCAAAATCGGAACCGGTGCACTGACCCTACCCCCAATGTGCCCCGGCTCCTGCTTACCGCTGGAAAACATCACCGTCTTCGGCGCATTCGGCATGGCTTTCAAAAGCTGATCCGGTTGAGAGCGCAAGCGCAAGTGATTGGAGTGCTGCCCAGCCGCATTTGTCTCCATCACCACGCAACCGTTCATCTTGATCCTGTCCGTTAACGCTACAGCCACCGGAACGCTATCCAGCATCGCCGGCTTGAAGCGGTTTGCCTTTGCCAGCAGCACAGCCAATCGGTCCAGATCGTTCCCAATCGCGCGCACCAGCATCACATGATGTGTGCGTCCTTCAGCATCCACAAGGAACGAAAGCTCTACTTCGCCCGTCGCCACATTTCCGCAATTGTCCGTAATAATGCTGGACAGATCGCTCGGCAGCAGCTCTGGAAACGATGCTCGTTTACCCGCCTCATAAACCTGCACCACAGTCCGCGTCGAATCAGGAACCGGCGCATTCTCCTGCGCACTCCCGCAAACACAACAAGCCAGCGCTGCTGCAAACACAATCCAACTTAGTCTCTTCATCGCTCAATCCTGCAGGAAAGCCCAAATCTACCACAACGAACAGCTCTGCCCGCTACTGCCGATCCACTGTTACCTGTCATCTGTAATCGGCCTTTGTAACGCCCACCCTCCCTCAATCACTCTCCACAAGGAGACCTCCATGAGCGGCCGCCCCTTCGACTTCACCGAATCCGTCCGAGAAGAAGCCCGTCTCCGCCAGTTCGGCCTCTGCGCCGTCTGTGGAATGTCGCTCAACGAGGAATGGGAAGAAGCCACCACGCCGTTCCCAACCAGACCGGCGACCCCAACAAACCCAGCCACGCCTGGCTCCGCACTGTCATCAACTGCGTCATCCTCTGCGATGGCTGTCATGACCAGGTGCACGAGCACAATAAGACCACCGGAGCCGTTGCGCCCCCCGAATACTATGAGTTCTCCCACGGCAACCAGGCCGTCCAGCATCAGGCATGGGTAAGCGATCTCAACCAGAGAGCCTTGCTTTTGTGGGGAGCGATTTCCACCGGGAATCTGCTACGGGTTTAGTTACTAAAGTCCAATGCACCTTTGTAACCAGGTCCCCCAAAGATAATTTGCACATCATTATGGGGTCTTATGTCATACTCATAATCAGCAGGCAAAAGGCCCGGTCCATACGACCGGGCCTTTTCATTTCCAGCCGTCAAAACGAGTCAACAGCGCGAAAATTCCCCACAAATTCCCAGATTATTCCCGGAAAATTCCGCCCTCTTTTTTACGAATAGTGATCATCAAATATAGGAATTGAAACGAGTTAAAGACATGAGACCGCAAAAAAATGAAAAAATTTCTCTACGGGCGTACAGATCTTATAAATCTGTACGCCCGGCCTTATATGTCAGCCTCCCCCCGCTCCATACAGCCGGTTGGGTACTCCCTCCCCTCAATTTTCACTGGGACAGTGAGCACAGTTCGCGCATGAGGATGGCATAAAGATGTTGCACAAAGACTGTGAAGATTGGCGCAAGCCACACAAAAAACTCAATTTGCAAAACTGTGCAACACAGGACAACTGGCCGAATCATCCATTTACCGCAGCCCGGCTTACTTGAACTGGTTCAGGAAGTCCACAACGTAGTAGCCAACCACAAACAACGTAGCCACCACGGTAAGCCACAGAGCAACGCGCTCGATTGGCTCAACCTTATGAACTCGAGCCACAATCGCCGCCTGGGCGTTCTTCATATGGTCAAAAGAGTCATCCAGAAAAATCTGGTCGTCTTCATCCCGTTCCAGGCTCGATTTGTAAAAGTGCAATCCAGCCAGGGCTGCAGCAAATACAGCCCATACAGTCCACATCACGGGTACAAAGGACATAAAGACACCTCCGTGGTTTTGAAAGGTCCCAGATGCCGGCGGGTCCGTGGAACTGGGCGCGGGCTCGTGGGTAGAGGGGCCTTACGGCACGAAATAATACTCCTTTTCCCATATCGCGCAACAGTGACGCCGCACACACCATTTCAGGGGTACAAACCTGATCAATATGGGAATTTACCCTGCGACCAGCGCACCCCCTGTTGCATCGAATAAACATTCCGGACGGAATGTGTCTTGTTTCTGCAGACAATGACCGGTAACATAGGAAGAGCAGAATTTCCCGAAACTGGAGACGTCATGGCCACAACCGCTGTTGCACCCGAACTCGAAGTCAAGAAAGCGCCCCTCAACCTGACTCCTCAGGCAATTGCCAAGGTGCGCGAAATCATGGCCACCCAGGATCCCCTGCCTGCCGGTCTGCGTATCGGCGTGGTAGGCGGCGGCTGCTCCGGGTTCCAGTACTCCATGGCCTTCGAGAACCAGAACGGCATGATGGACAAGGTCTTCAAGTTTGACGACCTCAAGGTCTTCGTCGATGCCACGTCTCTGATGTATCTCAATGGCTGCATAGTCGATTACGTCGAGACCCTGGAAGCAGCAGGCTTCAAGTTTGAAAACCCACAGGTCAAGTCCACCTGCGGCTGCGGCTCGTCCTTCTCGGTCTAAGCCGTACACCTTTCTTCACGCAAAAGGCCCGCTCCTTGAGCGGGCCTTTGCTTTTTACCTTGGCACTTATTGCGGCTGCGGATTTCCCGTTCCACTGCCACTGTTGCCGGATCCGTTATTGCCGTTGTTCGTATTCGTGTTTCCATTGCCGCTGTTTCCAATACCAATACCACTGTTTGTCTGCGTTCCGGTCCCGCCGGTTCCACTTGTCGGCAAACCGGTTGTTCCGCCAGACATTCCCGGCGAATCCATCAGAGGGCTGTAAAGGAACTCCCACTCGTTGTAATGATTCTTAGTCTTATAGACAAAGATCGATTGCTTCGCGCTCGCCGGCGCAACACCAATCACAGCCCCACCCAGCGTCATGCCCGAGTCACTGGAACTACCGGGATCACCTGACCCTGTACTGCCGGATGTCGATCCTGAAGTGCCAGTGCCGCCGTTGCCCGAGTTGGAATTACTCAACCCGATACCCTGCTGAGGCGTACCGGGCTGCATCGTCGAACTGGAACCAATCGGCGTACCAATCGTGGAGCCAACACCGCCCGGCCCTGTGCCGGCCAGCACATTGCCACCGGTACCGCCTAGCGGTTGGCCAAAGAAGCCCATCGCCATCGGCGTTTTGTTTTGTCCAAAGTAGATCGGCTTCCAGTCGTCCTTGCCGGTCATCGGATCTGTATATTTCTTTCGCAGGAAACGAATCTCCTGCGTCTTTACCAGCGCGTCTACATTGGGCGGGTAGGCATGAAACTTGCGGTAATAGAGCTGAATCGCACGAATGTACTGCTTACCGCGATGCATGGTTTCAAGATCGCGGTCTCGTTGAATCTGCTTTGAAATGCGTGGAACAGCTACGGCCATGGCAATCGCAAAGATTGCCACCAGGATGACGACGCCCAACAGAACGTAGCCATCCTCGCTGGATTTTTTCGCGGGCCGTATTGAAAGCCGATTCGTCATCGTTGGCTAATTCGCAATGAGCGGCAGTGTCTGCGTGTTGTTGTAGGACAAATCCGTAATCTGTGCGCCACCTGGGGAAATGACTCCCACCTTATAACGGTGATTCACAATCTCACCCGTCTTCGCGATAAAGATGTCATCGCCGTGCACAAAAAACGCCCGGATGGATTTGTCTTTCCCTTCCGAATAGCCGAAGTATTTCAGATCAATGGGCGGTGGAGGGGGTGGTCCGGTTCGCACTGGCGGCGCTGCTGCTGCCTTCAGCTCACGACCGGTGTCAATGGGCTTCGGAATGTTCACCGGCTCGCTGTTGGCCGAGAAGATATTGCGCCCGGTTCCCGCGTATTCCACGTCTTCGCTGGCAGCCAGCTTATCCAAATGAAGCGTTACATCCGAGCTTATATCCGCTGTAACGTGCTGTGCCTCGGGTGCGGGAGCTACAGTTCGTGCAGTGCCAGTAGTGCGCACCGGGGTGGAAACGGTGGCGATAGGCTTGGACTTGGGCGATGAAAATAAGCCTGACAGCTCCCATACCGCCAGGATGGCGATCAGAATGCCGAGGCCAGCGAGAATCATTACTTTGCGTTTGTCTTCTATGCCTGCTTTCATGGCTGCTGGCTCTCCTTTCCGGCGTTCAGTTCCGAATCCAGGCTCTCCACGCTGGGCAGTCCACGCGGAACATCCGCAGGCCGCAGCCATGTGGATACCCGCAGCCGCAAATTCACCTGGCCACCCTGCTGGCCAGTGAGCTGCATTGCGCGAATCAGGAAGAAGTTCTTATCCCGCTCGAGAGAGTTCACGAAGCGCATGATCTGCGGGTAGTCACCGCTGATGCCCGCGTCCATCGTAATCTCGGTCAATCCGTTGTCCGGTTTACCCTGCGCGTACTGCAATCGGGAGAGCCGCACTCCCGACTTCACCTGCAAGTCATCAATCTGCGATTCGATCGCCGAATAGCTTGCGGGAATGCGCTTTGCAAAGAAGTCCTTCACCTGATCACGCGTGGCTGAAATGCGCTTATCCATGCCGCGCATTGGAGCCGTCTGTATCTCCAGAAGCTTCAGTTGAGTCTGTTTGCCTGCCATCGCATCGGTTGCGCTGCTGCTTGTAGCACTCCAATCCATCGCAAATCGCGTGCCCAGCACGATGGCCAGAATCAGCAGCACTCCACATCCGACGAAGTGCCAGGTCAAGGGCGATGTCAACCGTTCCCGCCAAACCGAAGGAGTTGCCTGGCTCATTGCGGACCTCCTTTGTGCGGCTGAGAAGGACCGGTATAGGGCGGCCTGAGAGCACCGGGACCGGCATGAAAGGATCGCTGCTTCGACCCAGTTTGTTCTGAATCCGCAGATGCCGGGTTCTTCTTTGCCGCGGCCTTCCGTTCTTCCGGAGTGGCTGGGTTATAGTCCGTCAACAGATCGAAGTTCACACGGTTTTCAGCGCTTACCGGGACTACGCGTTCCGCCGGACCGGTTCCCGTCTCTGCGGTCTCATTCACGATGCGAGGCAGCACAAAGCGCCTGGAGTGTTCCAGGTTCTGCACAAGAGTCAGCGCGCGGTTTCGCGGACCCTGAACGCGCAGATGAAGCGTGATCGTGCCGTATTTGTCGCGCACCGGCTCCAGACTCACTACCTGCACTCCGGCAGGCAGAACGACCTCGAGATCTTCCATTGCCAGCGTCCAGGAAAAAGCCTTCGCGTCGAAGAGCTTGTTGAGCGCATTCGCCTGCGTCAGGACTCCGGCGTTGTCCGGCTGATGCAGCTGGTTTTGATAGCCCAGCCGCTCCTGGTTGAGACGCGCTGCGGAATCATCCAGAACCCGCTCCCGCTCCCGCGCCGCTTTGGCTTTGCTGTCCAGCAGATGAATCCCCAGCCAGAATGCGCCGGAGAGCACGACGAGAATTCCCATGCCGATTCTCAGCCGCTTCAGCGCAGGCCCGAGATCGGCGAAGGGGCGTGTGGCAAGATTGATGGAAATCCGCATCAGGCAGCCCCCGCTAACGCGCCTGCAACACCGGCAAAACCAATCGAGCCTTTCGGCGTCATGGATCCTGTTGCCGGAGGCGGCGCAAGCTCAACGACCGGTAGATGCGTCTCACCTACCGTGCGCAGAAGCTCCTTTCCATCGACACCGCCCGCAAAATGTAATTGCATCGGACTCACTGAGAGGCGGTCCTCATAATAGGCCATCGCGACTGCGACACCACGCTGCACCTCGACAAAACGAGACTCCCGTTCCGCGGGCAGATCCAGCGTGCGATAGAGCAACAGGTCGTTGCCCGAGGTAATGGCGGTTGTAAGCGATGTACTTGTCAGATTCACAGCCAGTATCGGTTCGACTACATCTGCTGCTGCAAGGGCTGCAAGCGCGGAGGGTAGCACGGCGCCCGGCTCGTAGCCTGCTTCCCGCACCGCGGATTCATACTCTTGCAAAATTGCGAGAGGCATGATGGTGGCCAGCACTTTCACCGAATGCTTTTCCTGCGAGAGAACTTGATAGCTGATCGCCGATTCCTCTACATCGAAGGGGGCTACTTTTCGCAGACGGAAGCGAAGCACCGGCAACGCATCTGAGGCTTTGGCGGGAAGGGAATCGAAGTCGAGCACGAAGACACGAGCCGATGTATCCGGGATGATCAACGTTATGTTGCGAGAACGAGGTGAAATCTGGTCGAGCGCGGAACGAATGGCAGCAGCTACAGTCTCGGACGGGCGTAGATTGCTCTCGGCGACGCCTGGAATCAGCGTGCCGGCAGGCAGCGCGACAAAAGCTGTGGTCAGAGCTGCGCCGGGCGCGGGAATTGTTGCGGCCAGTACACCTTCCGGCGTGATCTCCACCGCAGAGGGAGGACGCCGGCCAAAAGGCGTAGCTCGTTGAGTGAATCTATCCAGGATGCTCACTATCTCGATGCCTCGATAAACGTTACCTTGTTTATCTCTTTCAGGGTCGTAAATCCGTGCCGCACGCGGTCAATCGCAGATTCGCGCAGAAACGACATTCCTTCTTTCTGCGCCAGCTTGCGGACTTCGCTTGCGGGTTTCTTCTCCAGAATCATCTCGCGGATGGGGTCGGTCAAATCCAGCAATTCATGAATCGCGGTTCTTCCCCTGTATCCGGTACCGCCGCATTCGATGCATCCAGCGCCTTCGCGAAAATCGAAGCCACGCCACTCCGCAAGATCAAGCCCGGAAGCCAGGAGCACGTCGTCGTCATAGCGCACGGTGTGAGCGCAATAATCACAGATTGTTCTCACCAGCCGCTGCGCAAGGATGCAGTTCAGCGCCGAAACGAAGTTGTATGCCTCTACACCCATGTTCAGGAATCGTCCCAGCACATCGACTACGTTGTTGGCGTGCACGGTAGTGAAAACCAGGTGTCCGGTAAGCGCTGAGTTGATGGCAATCTGCGCGGTTTCCTGGTCACGGATTTCGCCGACGAGAATCTTGTCGGGGTCATGACGCAGGATCGATCGCAGCCCTCGCGCGAAGGTCAATCCCTTCTTTTCGTTTACCGGGATCTGGGTAATACCGCGAATCTGGTATTCCACCGGGTCCTCAATGGTGATGATCTTGTCTTCGTCGCTCTTGATCTCGTTCAGGGCGGCATAGAGCGTGGTGGTTTTTCCGGAACCCGTTGGGCCCGTCACCAGAACCATTCCGTATGGCTCGCGGATGTAATGCCGGAAGCGCTTCAAGTCGGATTCGGCAAACCCTACTACATCCAGCGTGAGGTTGCGGAACTTCTCGCTCATCGATTCTTTGTCGAGTACGCGCAGGACGCAGTTTTCCCCATGCACCGTGGGCATGATGGAGACACGGAAGTCGATCAGACGTCCCTTGTAGCGGACACGAAAACGGCCGTCCTGCGGAACTCTGCGCTCGGCGATGTCAAGCTCGCTCATGATCTTGATGCGGCTCAGGATGGTGGAGTGGTGCTCACGGGCAATTGGCGCGAGTGCCATCTGCAGCACGCCGTCGATACGGTACTTCACAATGACGGAATCATCCTGCGTTTCGATGTGAATGTCCGAGGCGCGCCGCTCGAGTGCCGTAAAGATGGTTGTATCCACCAGCCTGATAATCGGGCTGATGTCTTCCTCGCGCGTGAGCTTCTCGATGGAGATGCTCTCGTCAGGATTGTCCTCGCTGCTGATTACATCAAAGGTCAATCCTTCGCTGGCTTCATCGAGGACTCGCTGCGATTGCTCGGTCTTTTTGAGCAGATCCATGATCTGCGAGAGCGTGGCGACGCGGGCAATGATTCGCTGTCCGAGCAATCCCGCGATCTCATCGAGCACCATGAGCTGGGAGGGATCGGAGACTGCAATGACGAGCGCTCCGACCTGCTGCTCAATGGGAACAAAGTTGTAGCGGAACATCAGTTCCACGGGAACCGTGCGGAGCAGGTCGTGCTGAATCTTGAAATTCTTGAGGTCTACAAACTCGGCGTGATAGCGCGCGGCGAGTTGCTCGGCAACAGCGCGCTCGTCTTGCGGAGCCAGAAGAGGTACGGATAATACGGCGGAATCGGCCATAGCGTTATTGCCCCGTTGACCCGGCACCCATCGAGAAGATGGGCAGGTAGAGTGAGATGAGAATCAGTGCTACTACGACTGCCATGATAATGAGGATCACCGGCTCTATCAGCGATAGTGCGGCAGTGAGAGCGGTAGAAACATCTTCCTCGAAAAACTCTGCTACGGAATTCAACATGGCAGGGAGCGCGCCTGTCTGCTCACCCACTGCGATCATTTCCGTGGCGAGACCGGGGAAGACCTTCGTTCTGGTAAATGAATCGGACAGTCCTTTGCCTTCCCGCACTGTTTCGATGGAAGTGAAGACTCCCTTGGCGATTTTGCGTGAAGTGATGGAGCGAGCGGCGGTCTCTAGTGCAGGCACTAAGGGAAGCCCGCCTGCGAGCAAGGTGGAAAGCGTTCGGGAGAAGAGAGCGATCTGATATTTGAGCCAGATGTTGCCGATGAGCGGCAGGCGGATTCGTATGCCGTCTACTGTTTCGCGGCCACGCTCGCTGACGGAAAATCGCCAGAAAGCTACTCCGATGGCCAGAACTATCAACGCTACCCACAGGAAGTTATGCCGAAGCCATGTTCCGAAATTCAGGAGCACGGTGGTGATGGGCGGGAGCTTGCTGCCGAGCTGGTTGTACAGATCGGCGAACTCCGGGATGACGACCGTGAAAAGAAAGATCATGACGGCCGTAACGAGAACCAGCAGCACGCATGGGTAGATCAGCGAGGCGACGAGCTTCTTTTGAAACGAAAGCGAGACGCGCTGGAAGGCTACGTAACGCTCCAGCACTTCCTGCAGATTGCCCGAGCGCTCACCGGCCAGGAGCGTGGTGGTGTACATCGGGGGGAATCCGGCCTGTGCTTCGAAAGCTGCGGAGAGCGACTCGCCTGTCTTTACGCGCGCGGCTACATCATCCAACTGGGCGGCAAAGTTCTGGTTCTTCTGCGCCTTGGCCAGCATTTGCAGCGAACCGAGAATGGGCAAACCGGCGCGGACCAGGGTGAGAAATTGCTGGTTGAAGATGAGAAATGGCTCGAGCTTGGTCTTTCGCCGGGACGATCCGCCTCGCGCTTTGATGCTGAAGACGTGATAACCGGCGTGGGCGAAGCGTGCGCGCAGTTCTTCCGCGGTGGCAGCCGTCTGCACCTGTTCCTGAACGCGGCCGCGTTCATCGGCCAATTTTATGACGAACTCTGCCATAACGTTGAAGCCGGAATATCCGGCTTATCCGCAACCTTCTCCACATTTAAGGGTAACAGCGCCTGGTTGCCTGATAGACGCAGACAAGAGAGGTAGCGTTCGGAGTTGAGCCATTGCGGGACGGAGTTAGAATCCGTTGGCTACGAGCCAGCTTTCGGTCAGGTCGAAGTCCGGTTTCTGCTGCGCGAACTGGTTCTGCCAGGCGAGCTTGATCAGCGCATCGGCCTCGAGGTTGACGGGCATGCCCGGCGCGAGGGTGTGCAGATTTGTGCGCGCATAGGTCAAGGGCAGGATGGCCATGCGGATCTTGTGATCTTCTATGGCTGCTATCGTGAGACTGATTCCTTCGATGGCGACCGATCCTTTCGGAATCATCCACTTACGAAGATCTTCCGGAACTTGCACTTCAAGAATCCAATCCGCGCTTTCCTTGTGGAAATTTGGGCTGGATGCGTCGCTGGCTGGCTTCAGGAGCGTCAGTGTGCCTGTTCCGTCTACGTGGCCCTGCACTATGTGGCCGCCGAGCGGCGAGCCTGCAGAGAGTGGAAGTTCCAGGTTGACTTTGGCTCCGGAAGTCAGTTTGGCCAGCGATGTTTTATCCAGCGTTTCCTGGGCGAGGTCGGCGTGGAAGTACGCCGGATTCACGTCCAGGGCGGTGAGGCAGATGCCGGAAACTGCGAGCGAGTCCCCTTCGCGGAGACGGGAGGCGATTCCGGGAGCTTCGACAGTAATGCGCTGGATACCGCCGCGGTCCTGAATGCTGACCAAGGTGCCGGTTTGCTCGATGATTCCGGTGAACATGCTTTCAGTTTACTGCGGAACGGCTGCTGGCCAAGGGTCGCGGAGGAGGGAACTGAGGCTGAGGTCATTTCCGTAGCGTTCCACTTCGACGGCTGCCATTTTGATGGGGTTGGCCATGCTTTTGAAGGCCGGAACGGCGTCCGATCCCATGATTTGTGGGCTGACGAAGAGGTGGACTCGGTCGACCAGACCGCCTGCCAGAAGTGCGGTGTTGAGGCGCATGCCGGTTTCGGTCAGGACGGTCAGGATGCCTTCTGCGCCGAGGCGGTCGAGGACCGTGGGCAGCGAGACGCGGCCGGCTTCGGCGGGGAGAACTTCTACGCGGAGGCCGCGGCTGCGGAGCTCGGCGATGCGCTTTTCGTCTGTGGAAATCGTGTAGATCAACACGTCTTCGTGGGCGGTCTTAACTATCTTTGAATCCAACGGCATGCGCAGGGTGGAATCAAGTATTACTCGAAGCAGCGGGCGGCGGCGGCGAAGGCCACTGCGATCGGTCAATAACGGGTCGTCGGAGAGGACGGTGTCGACGCCGGTGAGGGCTGCGTCCGCCTGCCAGCGGAGGGGTTGGACGGCTCTTCTGGACTCTTCGCTAGTGATCCAGAAAGTCTCTCGCGGAGTTTGCCGGGCGGGTGGCGGGCCGATGCGGCCGTCGAGGGTCATGGCTACCTTCATGAGCACGAAGGGGCGTTTGGACTGAATCCAGCGGGCGAAGCCTTCGTTGAGGCGGCGGGCTTCCTTCTCGCAGACTCCGAGGACGGTTTCTACGCCGGCGGTGCGGAGGCGTTCCATGCCGTGGCCGGCTACGTTCGGATTGGGGTCCCCGGTGGCGGCTACTACGCGCTGGATGCCGGCGTTGATGAGAGCTTCTGTGCAGGGGCCGGTGCGGCCTACGTGGTTGCATGGCTCCAGAGTTACGTAGGCTGTGCCGCCGTGGAGGCGGTCGCGGGCGTGCTCTTTTGCTTCTTTCAGCGCGACTACCTCGGCGTGGTCGCGGAGATCGTATTCGTGCCAGCCTTCGCCGGCTACCTGTCCGGCGCGGTCGAGGATGACGCAGCCTACGGCGGGATTCGGAGAGGAAACGGCGATGCCTCGCGCGGCGAGCTCGAGGCATCGCTTCATCCAGTAGATGTCGTGTTCAGTGATCATGGGCGACGGTTACAGACTAAACCTCTGAGGGAGTTCAGTGCAGCACAGAGGGAATAGGGACTAGAGACTAGGGACTAGGGTGTTTACTACTTAATTATGTGAAGTGGTTACTGAAATAAATAAAAAAAAAGGGGCTGTCCTAGATAACTAGCGCAGATGTTGTTTAACCCATTGATTTAGTTGATTTAACTGATCTTGCGGGTTTGGGGTATTAAAACGCCATTCGCATTCCTTGAGAAAGAGGTGGAAATGCTCCCTGGGAATGCCGTTGAAACGGCGCATATGTCTTTTGGCCTGGTTCCAGAAATTCTCGATGCCGTTGATGTGGTTCTTGCGATCGGCAAACAGTTTTGCATGGTTGATGCGGGAGTGCCTGAAGGCCGAAACATCGAGCACATTGTAAGCGGGAAAGGTGTCGGAATACACGATGCTATCCGGCACGATTTTCTCCTCCATGATGGCTTGTAAGGTCGAGCTTTTAATATCGCTGATCATCTTGGCGTAAACCTTGCCGCCACGCTTTAAAAGACCAAAGACAGGCACTTTGCCGGCCGCTCCACGGCCACGCAGACCCTTGCGCCGACCGCCAAAATAGCTCTCGTCCACTTCCACTTCTCCAGAGAAGGGCGTGGCATCTTCACTGGCCTGATAAATGAGCTGGCGAAGGCGATGGAAATAATACGCCGCAGTGCTCTTGTTGACCCCTACCAGAATGGCTGCGGTACGAGCTGTCGTGCCCGCCACGAAGTGCTCCAACAAGCGTTCCTGCTGGGGCAGGCTCAAGCGGCTTTTGCGGATCCTAGCCATCCTCAAAACTCTAGCTCTGCGCTAGTTATCTAGGACAGCCCCAAAAAAAATTGACACATTGGCTTGTAACTCCATGATTTGAATTGTGGTTACGGGTGAAAAATGGTGTGTTTTTGAGTGTTCGCCTTGTATTCTCCCTATGTAATGGAATCAGTGGCTTACAGGAGGTACAAATTGTTCGCCTGTCTGCTGGGCATGGGTTTGGGTCTTGACAGCTTTTTCTCCTCAAAAGGTAACGGCCCGAAATCCTGGTGGATTCGGGCCGTTGTTTTTTCTGCTTCGATTCTGAGTGTTTCACAAAACACCTTAATTATGTGAACGGGTTTTCCACAGTTTGGAAAAATATTTTTGGGGTGATGTGGAAAACTTCCCTAGCCCCTAGCGCCTCGTCCCTAATCCCTAATCCCTAATCCCTAATCCCTATTCCCGAGTCCCTAGTCTCTAGTTGTGTAGTGTCAAGAGGTTGTTCCGATTCCAGGGTGCTCTTGAAGCGGGAGTGTTGAGGTTAAGGCTGGTATGGGGTCTGTGGAAGTTGTAGTCATGCAGCCATAGGTGGAGTTGATTTTTTCTTTCCTGGGAGTTTTGGTAGGTGCGGGCGTAGGCCCATTCTCGGATGGCGGTCTGGATGAAGCGCTCTGCCTTGCCGTTGGTGCGCGGCGTGTAGGGCCGTGTGAAGCGGTGCTTGATGTTGTGCCGTCGCATTGCCTGACCGAACGGGATGCTGCGGTAGCAAGGGCCGTTATCGGTGAGCACGCGCTGGATGGAGAAGCCGAAGCGGGCGAAGTGGGCCTGTGCCTGATGGAAGAACAGGGTGGCCGAGTGGCTGGTCTGATCGGGCAGCATGGCGGCGAAGCTGATCCGTGAGTGGTCGTCGATGGCGATATGCAGATACTCCCATCCGGCACCGCGCGAGCGTTTCTGCGGCTGGTGGGTAACGCGGCTGCCCGGCTCTCGGATGCAGGCCAGGCACTTGATATCGAAGTGGATCATGTCGCCGGGCCGTTCGTGTTCGTAGCGCACGACCGGTGGGGGCGGATCGAGCGAGGGCAACCGGTTCATGCCCGCGCGGCGAAGGCTTCGACTAACCGTTGCCCGGCTGAGACCGAGCTCGCGAGCGATGCGCCAGCCGTTCCAGCGCAACCGGCGAAAAGCAAAAACCTTTTCCAATAAGGTGGAAGGTGTCTGGCGGGGCGACCGATGTGGCCTGGAACTTAGATCCGCCAGCCCAGCCCGGCCATGCTCGCGATAACGGCCAACCCACTTGGCCGCAGTCTTCGAGCAGACCTCGAACCGAGCCGCCGCTGCCTGCAACGTCGCGCCCTCGTAAATCACCATTCTCGCCATCTGCTCTCGACTCCGAACCACTGTTCGGGCATTCTGGTGATAGTCCATTCGGTCTCCTCGGAAGTTCTGATTGCTCGTCACAACCAGCTTCTCTCGTTCAGATCGAATGGACAACCTATTGCAACATCACAACTAGTCCCTATTCCCTGTTTCACTTCACTTCTTCAAAGTCGCCGGGCTTCCATGAGCCGTCGAAGGCTGGTGCTCCGGGGCCGTAGATGCGGAAGTAGGTGAACCAGCCTTTGCCCGGGGTGGTCTTGATCCATTGGTTTTCATGCCCGGCGGGTGGGGTGGGGCCAAAGTAAAGCTCGGCGGGCTGGCTGGTGGAGAGGTCTTTCAGCTCGAAGAGAGAGCGCAGGGCGGCTTTCCCCTGATCGGTGACAATTTCGCTGCGGGTATCGGGATCGTAGATGGTGATGGACCAGAAGAGCTTGGCGGGAACCGGTTGCGGAATAGTGAGCTTGTAGGTTTTGCCGCCGTCCAGGAATGCTCCGGTGCTGTCGCGCGTGCCGAGCCAGTAGAGTGAGCCGGCTGCTGCTGTGCGGCGGAACATGGCGGGGGATTCGATCTGTGCCTGGTAGAACCACTTGGTGCGGGCTTCGAGGTCTTTGTAGGAAGGCGTATCGAAGGTTCCGTTTTCCGGGCGTAGCGTTGCCCACTCCCACTTGCGGTCCGGCCACGCGAGACGGTCGGCGCGGCGGTCTGCAAAGGACTGCACGCGCATCTGGTCGTTGGCGATCTGGGCGGCTTTGACGAGAATGCCCTGCATGCGGGAGTCGGGGTTGAAGGGCTTGCCCTTCTCGATACCGAGTGAGGCGAGAAGGCCGTACTCCATGCGGTAGGCCTCGAAGGGCGGCTCGTTGTTGATGGTCTCTGCGAGTTCCTTCCAGTAGTCGAGATTCTTCTCCCACGGAACGGGGGTGAAGTCGATGTGTTTGTCGCCGATGTCGAACCAGGTCACCCTGGAGGCGGCCTCGGGGTGACCGAAGGGATAGAGTTTGACGGTCTTTAACATGGCGATGGCTGCCTGCACGTCGCCTTTGGGAGGAATGGCTCGCACCAGCAGCAGAACGTGGTTGGTGGTGGGCGTTCCCGGGAAGTATCCGGCGGGAACCTTGTCCTTGTATCCGGGCGGCAGAAGGATGTGCTTGCCGCCTTTGCCGGCGTCTGGGCCGGGCAGACCCATATCCATGACGTAGCGTTGATTCAGGTCATTCAGGACGCACATCAGCGGACCCGGCGGAAGCTCGACGACCATGGGCCCGTTGCTGAGGTCGATGTTCGCGCCCTCATATGGCGTGTCAGAGTTGGGCGTGAAGACGAATTGCTTCGGGCTCCCCTCCATGATGAGGAACTGATTGTTGGTGGTGAGACCCGCTGCGGCGTTGCCTTTCCAGGTGGCGGCAATGGAGACGGTGGGATAGAAGAATTTGTAGGCGGTGATAGCAGAGTTGAGATCGGTATCGTCGTAGGCCTTCGACGCCGTATCGCCGGATGGATAGCTGCGCTCGAAGCTGTAGGAACTCTCGGCGGTCTGCCCTGCCGGAGCCTGCTTCTGTTGTTCGCACCCGATGAGCGAACCCATAAGCACGACCGTTGCCACTGCTGCCAATGCTGCCTGCCGCCTTTGCATTGCTCCTCGTTGCTTGCACAAACTTGTTTGCAAAAAATCAGAAATCTCCCCGTGCCGAATGCCTGTTTACTTCACCTTCTCGATGTCGGATAGCTTCCAGGTCTTTTCCGCGAATGCTTTCTCCGGACCGTAGAGACGGAATAGCACCTCGAAACCACTATTGGCGTTGGTAGGCACCCAATTGGATTCCTTCCCATCCGGGGCTTTGGGGCCGAAGTATATGTCGACCGAGCCGTCACTGTTCTTTTGCAGTCCGGGCGTTTGAGAAGAGCGGCTGGGCCAGCGTGCATTGCGAATAAGAGCATGGGTCTCGCGGTCGTAGACCGTTGCCGACCAGTACTGCCGGACGGGCGCATTGGCGGGAACGTTGAGCCGGTAGATCGCGCTGCCACTCAACTTGCTGCCGTTTTTGTCCTTGAAGGTCATCAGGTACGCCTGTCCAGCACCGAAATGTTTGGCACTGAAGAAACCGAGACTGTAAGCCGTGCCGCGGCTGTCGATGGGATACGTATCAGGATTGGCGTAGAAGGTGGAAAGACCCTCCACTACCTCTCGCGAGGCAGGCAGAAACCAGTGGCCGCCGGGATAGAAGGGCGGCGGGAAGTAATTGGCCTCATAGTTGTTCGCCAGCCACGCATGTGCTTCGGTGATGGCTAATCCGAGTGTGTCTTGCGTCGCGGCGTCAGGATGGAACGGCTTGCCCTTTTCGATGCCAATGGATCGGAGCTGATCGATCATGGCCTTATCTCGTGTAAGCCACGGCTCCATCTGCACCATGCGGTTGAGCGATTCGAAGTAGCGCATGTCCCAGGGAATCGTAGCGTCGTAGACCACATCGATTGCATCGACGAACTGTGTCTCGGGCGGCTGCGCTGCCTGCGAGAGCGGATAGAGTTTGACGCGCTTGCCATAGGCAACGGCGCTGGCAACGTCTGCCGGGCTGTTGCTTTTCAGAATGGAGCGCAGCAGAGCGTAACCCTCATAGTTGTACGTTTCCAAGGGGATGTAGCCGGAGGGAGCCTTACCTTTGTATCCGGGAGGCAGGAGTAGATACTTGCCGCCTTTGCCCGCATCGGTGCCTGCGGGGCCAACGTCTGCGATAGCGGTCTGCCAGCAATCGTCAATGGAGCCGGTAATGGAACCGTCCGCACCGGCTGGGGGAATCTCAAGCACCATCGGGCCCGTGTCCTTGGTATTGAAGAACGGCATCACGTAGATCGAGTCGGGATTGGGCGTCAGCGTTTGATTTTTCCAGTTGAACAGGCGCGACCAGTAGACCACCTTGTTGCTGCCCTCACCGGCATGAGCATCATGCACCATGGCCTGATACATGCGGTCGAAGTTGACGGCGGGCACACCCCAGATGACGGCCTCGACCGCGCGGCGCTCGACTGTGCGATGCGCGAGTTCCCGCGGTGAGAAGGATGACATTGTTCCGGCTTCCTTCTGCTGAGCGTTTTGGGATTCGAGTCGTCTGTCATACCCGAAGAGCAGCACGACAAGAACAGCCGCCGCGATGGACAAGTTCTTTGGCATTTGCATGTCTCCGGGAACGGCGCGGCTTCACTTAGCTTTGAGCGGAAACTGCATGTTCACTCCGCCAAAGACCTGGAAATGGGGCTGTCCAACGCCGTTCCACGCTACCGTCCATTGCGGCTCCGCAAAGACATTGATGGATGTTCCGCCGTGCAGCAGCCACACTTTACCCGCGCCTGTTCCAATCGGAATCACATAGTGGCTCTTCTCAAGGTCGAAGTTCCAGCCCGCGGTCGAGCGCAGATAATATCCGTTGGGAAGGTTGATGATAAGCAGCGGTTGAAAGACCAGGCTGTCCTGGTCAGGACGCGTGCTGTCGCCGGCAAAGGAGTGCTGCCACGTGAGCAGCGCTCCCCCCAGGCCCCACTTACGCGGCGCCACCGCAACCCCTGCAACCCCGGCCTGCCATTTCCCACTGCCTGTCAGGGTCTCGGTCGCAGTGGGAAATGTGAACTGCGGACCGAAGCCAAAAGCCATGCGTGCCTTCTTCACTGGGAAGATGGCGAGATCGAAGAGATTGAGATCGCCCAGTCCGGTCTCCATTCCACCTTTGCCGTTCGGCGTCGTCACCGTCGGCAGCGTGAACCGGATGATCTGCGGCAACCCGCCAAGTTTGTGCGGTAGAACGCCGCGAAAAAGAAACGAGTTTGCTCCCTGATCCTGGTCATATAGCGACGGCTCGCCCTGATCCTGCAGGTTCACCGTGATTGCCGGTGTTAAGGGATTGTTGGCTTTGTTCACATCGTCAGCCGACGGCTTTTGTGCAGTTGCAAGAGCTGAGACCAGCAGGAGGAAGAGCACTTGCCCAACGCGAGTAGCAGCACGGTATGGATGGTCGTTCATTGGAATCTCCGATCAATTTCGCCGGATGCTCGCTTTTGCTCCTCGATATCGGGCAGCGTCCAGGATGCCGCACAACGAAACCATGCGAGGTGTTTTGCGAAGGAAGACCCCGATGAAGCGGCTATTCGCTTTTCAGGGGAATGTTAATCAGGCAGTGCCATGAAAACACCTGTCAAAATGCACAGTCGCCGGCGACGGCCTTCGGATCACGTCCAGAAGGCGGCTTATTTTCAGACGGCGCAGGATGTTTTTTGGCGCGTCAGGCGGGGGGCAGATGGAATGTTTGGTCGAGCCAGTCATAGATGCGGGCGAAGGCGAGGCGATGGGCTCCTACCTGGCAGTGCGCGCCTGCGCCTTCGTGGTCTGTAAATTTGATGAGGGTTTTGGGGCAGGTGAGGTGGTCGTAGAGCTCCTGGGGCTGGCCTTTGAAGAAGATGTCATCTTCTGCTTCGCAGATGAGCGTGGGGCAGGAGATTTGTTCGGCGATGCCGTCGCGAAGGTTGTAGTCGAGGGTGGCGGCGACGTAGGCGCGTGGGGTGGGAGCGCCGAAGGCGTGCATGCCATGCGTGATGGCCCATGCTGCTGTGGGCGAGTTCTTCATGGCTTGCTCGAGGCCGCGATCAATTTGAGGCGCTTCTTTGGCGCGGATGGCGATGGCGGCGGCGGTGCGCTGGTCGGGTGGGACGGGGCCCATGTTGGCTACGCCGTAGTCGTATACGCCGTCATTGGCGATGAGGGCGGAGATGCGCTTTTCAAATGCTGCGGCGCGGGGAGCGAGGTAGCCTCCGAGGCTGATGCCCATGAGCGCGATTTTTTCGGGATCGACTTCAGGGAGGGTGAGGGCGAAGTCGACTACGGGCTTGAGGACGTTTTCCCAGTCGGGACGGAAGGTGAGGTGCTCGCGATGGAGGGGGCCGAACTGGCCGGGGCCGTCGAAGGCGAGGACGTTGTAGCCGCGGTCGACGGCGGCGCGGGCGCCATCCATGTGCACTTCTTCGGCGGAGCCATCGAAGCCGGAGTGGATGATGAGGAGCGGGCGTTTGCGGCCTGAGCTGTCTGCGCGATGGAAGTAGCCGGGCAGCGTGGTTTTCTCGTAGGGGATTTCTACGGGCAGGATGGCGGGAGTGAAGAGCGCGGCGCTGGCTTTGTAGGCGCAGATGGATTTCTCGTAGGCGCTGGTGATGCGGGGATCGGAGGGATTGCCGTGGAGGAAGAACTCCGATGTGCGGTAGTAGGTGGATGCGCGGAGGAAGCCGTCGCGGGCGCTGATGTGATGGCCGGCGGCCAGCTGAGCTTCGGCTTCTGTGGCTACGCGCTCGGCGGTTTCGTTCCAGGCTTCGTACCAGCTATCGAAGTCGCCGGAGACGATGCGCGAGACGGTGGCCATGACCTCACCGAATTCGGAGCCGCCGTAACTGGAGGCACCAAAAGCGCGCTTGGCTTCAAACCAGAATTGGATGTTGTCGGGGAAAAAGGGCGGTTTGGGCGCGGGGTTCTGGTCGCTGCTCATGGCAATCCTTTTGTGTGGGGCACATGCCGAATTTTGCCGATCGTCGAAATGATACTCGATAAATGCGGCTGATCCGGTTACGCGGTACCGACGTGGCGGATTGCAAGCAGTGTCAGGTCGTCAGCGTAGGGGCTGGCGTTGGTGAAGGTGCGGACGTCGTTGAGGCAGGCGGTGATCAGCTCGAGGGGCGGGAGGGCCGATTGCTGATGCAGGAGATGGGCGAGGCGCTCTACGCCGTACTCGTCTTCGTTGTCGCGGAGGTGGTCGCGGGCTTCAGAGAGGCCGTCGGTGAAGAGCATTAAGGTCTGGCCGGCTTTGAGCTTGACGCGGGTGGCGGTGAATTCGATTTCCTGAAACATGCCTAAGGGAAGGCCGGTGGAGTCGAGGCGCTGGACGGCGTCTCCGCCTGCGAGCATGACGGGGAGATGGCCGGCGTTGTGGATTTCCACGTCACCGGACTGGCTGGCCTGGCCGAAGACGAGTGTGGCGTAGAGGCCGGCTAGGACGCTTTCGCAGAAGACGCGATTGACCTGTTCGATGATCTGGCAGAGGGGAAGGCCGATGCCGATGAGGCTGCGGAAGAGGGCGTGGAGCTGCGCCATGAGCATGGATGCGGCTACGCCCTTGCCGGAGACATCGCCGAGGACGAAGAAGAGATGGCCGTCGGCGAGGATGAGATCGCAGTAGTCTCCGCTGACGGGGCCGGCCGGGGCGTAGTGGTAGCTGGTTTCCCAATTGCCGACGCGCAGGCCGGGTATGGGCAGGAGGCGGCGCTGGAGTTGCGAGGCGAGGTCGAGATCGCGCTGGAGAGCGGCGCGGCCGGCGGGGGAGAGATGGTCGAGGCAGTAGCGAATGAGCGGGTCGGAGAGGAGACGATCGGCTTCGATGGTGTCGTGACATTCTTCGCAGATGCCGTAGGTGCCTTGGGCCATGCGCTCGAGGGCTTGATCTACTTCGCTTAAGAGGCCGTTCAGCTCGGAGCTGGATGGGGAGTGCGTGAGCGCGGTCTGCAGGCGTGCTTTGCGCTTGAGGAGTTGATCGTGGAGAAAATTGAGTTCGACCGTGGCCATATCGGGCTCCACTCTACAAGATGCGGGGAGACCGGTTGAGGATGGGAAGAAAAAAATGGGGAGGCTCAGGATGCAACTGTAGGTATCGCACGGGAGTATATGGCTTGCTTTTGTGATATTCCAGGTCTCCAAAATCGGGGGACCTGGGGCACCCGGTTTTGTGGTTGTGCTGGCGAAGGGCGACGGCAACGGCAAAGACAGAAGCGGGTCCTTCCCTCCGGCTGAAAAACGCCTACGGTCCAGGATGACGGGTTTTTGTGGGGGTGCGAGGGGGAAGTTATCCCAGGTCTCCAAAATCGGGAGACCTGGGGCACCCATGTTGTGATGGAAGGGGTTAACGGTTGATCATCTTTTGGTGGGTTGCGGGGTAGCGCTCGCCGTGGACTTCGATACTGCCGAGGGCGGTTTGGATTTCTTCGAGGTCCGTTGCGCTGAGGGTGATGGAGGCTGCGGCGAGGTTTTCTTCCAGGCGATGCAGCTTGGTGGTGCCGGGGATGGGTACGATCCAGGGCTTTTGCGCGAGCAGCCATGCGAGGGCGATCTGTGCGTTGGTGGCGCCTTTGTCCTTTGCGATTTTTCCGAGGGCGTCGACGATCGGCTGATTGGCCTGACGGGCGTCGGAGCTGAAGCGCGGGACGATGTTGCGGAAGTCGTTGGGCGGGAATTCCGTGTTCTGGTCGATGGCGCCGGTGAGGAAGCCTTTGCCGAGCGGGCTGAAGGGGACGAAGCCGATGCCGAGCTCTTCGAGGGTGGGGAGGATCTCTTCTTCCGGCTCGCGCCACCAGAGGGAGTATTCGCTCTGAAGCGCGGTGACGGGCTGGACGGCATGAGCGCTGCGGATGGTTTTTGCGCCGGCTTCCGAGAGGCCGAAGTGTTTTACCTTGCCGGCCTGGATGAGGTCCTTGACCGCGCCGGCTACCTCTTCCATGGGGACGTTGGGGTCGACGCGGTGCTGATAGAGGAGGTCGATGACATCGGTGCGGAGGCGCTTCAGTGAGGCTTCTACGACTTCTTTGATGTGATCAGGGTGGCTGTCGCGGGCGCTCCACTTGCCTCCGTCGTCGGGGTTGGCCTTGAAGCCGAATTTGGTGGCGATGACGACCTGGCTGCGGAGGGGCTGGAGGGCTTCACCGACGACGTCTTCATTGACGTAGGGGCCGTAGACTTCGGCGGTGTCAAAGAAGGTGACGCCGCGCTCGACGGCGGCGCGAATGATTTTGATGGCTTCGGGTTTTTCAGTGGGTACGCCGAGGCCGAAGCTGAGGCCCATGCAGCCGTAACCTAAAGCTGAAACTTCGAGTCCGCTTTTACCGAGTGTGCGCTTTTGCATAATGCTCCTTTTGAGCGACCAGAGCTAGTGTAGGCCCGCAGATGTTTATGTGACTAGATGGGCTGCATATCTATTGGTCATGAGTGGAATTCATGAATCATGAAGAAGGAAACGAGAGAGTCTGAGGGAGGTTTCTGGAGTGGAGTTATTGGTTTCTCCCGGCTGAATATGCGTGATACGATTCGAGTCCGCGCACACTACTGAGCGAGAGTGAATCCTTCTGGAGGTTGCAGCCGGCGCGCTGTTGAGCTGGATTTGAATATGCATACCTTTGCGCAAAAGCGACCGCAGGCCCGGCAGGCAAAGCCCAAAGAGGGTGAGCGGGCGGAGGCTGCGACCGAACAGCAGGCGGTGAGGCGCCTGGATGTGGATGGTGCTGTGCAGGTTGCGGCGGGAACGGGTCAGCCTTTGCCGAACGAGACTCGGCGCTACTTTGAACCGCGGTTTCACTACGACTTCAGCAAGGTTCGGGTTCATGCCGGCGCGGATGCGGCCAGGGGAGCACGGACGATTCAGGCTCGCGCTTATACGCTGGGGCGCGATGTTGTTTTTGGCTCCGGGGAGTATGCGCCGGATACAGAGCCGGGCAAGCGGCTGCTGGCGCATGAGCTGGCTCACGTGGTGCAGCAGGATGGAGGGAGCGCGGCGGATGCGAGCATTCGACGGGAACCCAAGAAGCCCAAGAAAAAGAAGAAGAAGGAGTTCAAAGGGCGTCCTCTCGACATCGATGACGTGGTGAAAGAGATGAAGGGAGGACTTGGCGGTCCCTATACGGGGGTTGAGGCGTGGGAAAAGACGATCAAGCCGGGAAAGTTTCTGGGACATGCGATTGACGGGGGCTCGGAGCCGGTGAAGGGGATTCGGCCGGAGTTTCAGGCGCTGCTTACGGCTGCCGAAACCAAGGTGAACGATGAGTTCAAGAAGTCAGGCACTACGGCTCCTGCTGGATTCGGGATCAAGTCCATCGGGGGTTACCGGAGGCAGGTGAGCCCGCATGGTGCGGGCGTGGCCATTGATATTGATGCCGGCGAGAATCCGTATATCAGCCACCAGGGAGATCAGGATGGCTCACCACAGCGGCTAACCCTGGAACTGAACCAGGTTTACGAACACATTGCCCAGTTCATGCTTAACAGTCCGATCGATGGGGAGCAGTCGGTTGTTCCCAAGTTGATTAAGAGCGGGGACACCTTGCCCAAGGGGCAGAAGAACGTGTCGCGGCGTGACCGGGTGGCGCAATATTATGACCGCCTTACGATGGAAAGCCAGGCGATGCAGAAGTACTTCAAGCTGATGCTGGATGACAACGCGTTGAAGGACTTTCTGGCGAAAGACTGGGTGACGCTGCATCCGAAGGAAACTGCGCCTGCGTTCGATGACATCCGGAAACAGATGTGGCAGGACTTTGCGGAGCTGGGAGGGGCGATTCCAAAGACCGGGCTACCGGGATTGCCGGACTTCAAGCTGCGACCCGATGTGAGCCGTCCATTTGATCCGAATGGAAATCAAAGAGATCCGGGGGCAGGCTTTCTGACCATTCCCCGCGAGGTGGTGTTGGGGCTTTCGCAAACGGTGCCGAGGTGGGGAGCGATCGATTTTGGCACTCAGAGCGGCGATGTGATGCACTTTGACGACCGCTACGGTTTGGGCAAGCCGTTTTATGATGCCAAGGCGCCGGCGCAGGCCAAGGTGGACGAAGAAAATGCCAAGGCCAAGGAAGAGTTCGACAAGGCTGAGGCAGACGCGGAGGCAAAAGAGCAGCAGGGCAGTGGGGCTGCTGCCGATCCACAGCAGGGAAGCAAGGCTGTTGAGCCGCAGCGGAAGGCGATTCTTGGAGCGGTGGATGATCCGCTGGAGCATGAGGCCGATGCGATGGCGGATCGAGTGCTGGGGATGAAAGAGCCGCCTGCTCCGGATGGCGCGCAGGCTTTGCGGTCGCCGCGCGCCGGGCGAATGGGTGTGGTGCAGCGGAAGATTCGGCCTGAGGATGTTGGCAAGGAGATGGTGGGGCAGCCGTTCCGCATACGAGAGGCGTTCAGCGACGGGACTGTAACGATTCCCGAGGGCGAAGTGGCGACGGTGAAGAGCTGGGACAATGCAAGCAACACGGCCGAGGTAACGAGCCCCTCTGCGAAGGACTCCTACCGTGTGCCGAAGTATCTGCTGGAGCCGGCGCAGGCGAAGGTTGCAGGGGTTTCACCGTATGGGGCGGGGCTGGGCAAGCTGGAATCGACGGTGGAGAAGGGCGCGGCGGATATTGAGGCGTTCAAGAAGACCGAACCCACGTACAAGAGCGCAAAGTCGAAGGCATCGTTTGCCAGAGACCTGAATGACAAGCAGACGCTGCAATCGAGCCGGGAGTCGGTGTTGAATCAGCGGCTGATCCAGGGGGAGATGCTGAACCGCTTTGACGACAGCATCAAGAAGTGGGTGGATCATTACAACGGCGAGTTCAAGTTCAAAGGGACGGATGCGCTGGATCCGAACCTGATCAAGGCGATGGTTTACCAGGAGTCGCAGATGGGTACCTTTGGGGATTTTATGGATGATCCCCCGACGAACAAAATTCTCAACCGGTTTAATCTGCTGCAGGCGATTGATTCGTGGCCGGAGGAGCAGCTTCCGGTGATGGAGGAAGCCGCGCCGGATTTGATCAAAAAGAATCACCTGGAAAATGTTCGGACGGACCTGATTGCGGCGGAGACGGAACTGGATACGCTGGTGGCGAAAGAGAAGGCCGGCAAGATGAAGGCTGCGGATACGGCGCGGCTTACCGAACTGCGGGCGAAGTCGCAGAAGAACTGGCAGCCGTGGTTTTTGGATTATCCGGGATTTGTGGATGCGGTTAAGGAGTTTCTGGAGACCAAGGATGGCGGAAAGAAGCGCGAAGAGGATTATGACTTCTGGATTCGTGTGGGGATTCGGGCGGTGTTTGAGAAGCACAAGAGTGTGAAGAGCTGGGCGGAGGCTGCGCGGGCGTACAACGGCGGCGGGCCGCATGCGCGTGCGTACAGGGATGCTGTTGTGGATCGCGCAGAGAAGGCTGTGAAGGCCGAGAAAGATGGCAAGGAGTTTGTGCCGGATCGGCTATAGAGTCTGCTGCCATCTATGTGCCCTGCCTGCTTAAGAGATATTGCAGGCAGGGCACACGTGTTTCAGCGGCCGACGGTGAGGACGGCCAGGCCGTGGGCGGGGACGGTCAGCTCGAGTTTGCCGTTGGTGAGATGGGCGTGCTCGGGCGGGGCCATGGCTCCGGCGGCCTGAAGCTGTTTGATCTGGTCGCGGGTGAGGTCAGCGGGTGGGCGTCCCATGGCGTCGAAGGCCTTGAGGACGTTGCCGTGGGTTTCATCGATGCGCCAGATGGTGACTTCTGAATCGGGCGCGTTTTTGATTTCGAGATGGAAGGTTTTGGATGGGGCGGCGGGGCCGGGCTTGGTGTAGGTGGCTCCGATGCCGTCGGGCGGGGCGTAGTTCCAGAGGGCCAGGGCCAGGTGGTGGTCTGCGGTTTCGGTGGCCAGCGCGGAGTCGGAGTCTACGGCTATGCGGCGGTCGCCTAGTTTGTGCAGGGCGCGGAAGATGTTGAGGGCGGGCTTGGGGATGTTGTCTGCTGCGATGATGCCATAGCCGCCGTAGAACGGGGTGCGGACTACGCCTTGCTCTTCAAATACGTCAGAGAATGCCCAGTAGGCCATGTTGCTGACGATGCCGTCGCATTGGCGGATGGTGTTGGCGAGCCAGGGGCCCATGTAGATGGAGTCGGTGATGTTGGGCTCGTTGGCGTAGCTGGCGTTGTACTCGGAGAAGATGAGCGGGAGCTTTGGGTAGGGGCTGGCGGCGATCTGGTCGTGGACCTTTTTGACGGAGCGATAGACCATCTGGTCGCGGGGGATGTCCTCGTTGGTGCCGAAGACGTCTTTGGAGAGGTCGTTGGCGTAGACGTGGGTGGAGACGAAGTCTACGGGGGCGTTGACTTCATGGACATGAGCGAGGAATGGGGTGACCCAGGCTGCCTGCGCGGTGGCGGGTCCGCCTACCTGAAGGCGCGGGGAGACTGCTTTGAGGGCGCGGGCGGTGTGGTCATAGAGCTCGAAGTAGCTGGCTTGTTTCGGATTGCCTCCCCAGAAGTCGAGGTTGGGCTCATTCCATACTTCGAACTTCCAGGTGGAGACTTCTTCTATGCCGTAGCGGGTGATGAGGTGCTGGGCGAGGGCGCGGATCATGGCGTCCCACTTGGCGTAGTCGGCGGGTGGGGAGACGTTGGGGTGGTACCAGAAGGCGTGGAGGGCGTTGGGGTCGGAGGCCAGCTTGCGGGGTGTGAAGCTTAGCTCGACGTAGGGGCGGACGCCGTCGTCGAGGAGGCCGTCGTAGATCTGGTCGATGTAGGAGAAGTTGTAAACGGAGGCGTCGTTGGCGGCTACTGCGGCGAGGCCTGGATTCTTGGTCTGGCGGTCAGGGTCGTAGAGGCCGACTTCGTCCATGAGGATGCCGTGGAAGCGGATGGACTGGAAGTTGGTGGCTTGTTTTACGGTGCGGAGGTCGCGGCGGTAGCTGTCGCGGAGGGCCAGGATGGCTCGGCCGGAGCCGAAGGTTTGCTCCCAGAAGTGGGGGAAGGGTGTGGTTGGGGCTTTCGCGTCGATGGTGAGATTTACTGGCTGCTGGGCTGGGGTGAGGGCGGGAAAAGCAAGGAGTGCAGCTAGAAACAGGCGGGGGAGGCGCATGAAGAACTCCTGAAATCGTTATGCAATAGAAGATATATGGTCGGGTTATTGGTTGTCGGCCTTGGTGAGAAGAACGAGGATGTGGGGGGAAGTTATCCCAGATCTCCAAAACCGGGAGACCTGGGGCACCCTGTGTGGTGGTTGTGTTGGCAAAAACAAAGGCAAAAGCAAAGGTAGAAGCGGGTCCTTCCCTGCGGCTGAAAAACGGCTACGGCCAGGATGACGGGTTTTTTGGGGGACATCCGCATCTTGGTTGTGCTGGCGAAAGGCGAAAACACGGCTTTTACCGGGGCTCTGGTTATCCCACCCATGCGACAAAGAACGTCGCATGGATGGGGCACAGGGGATTCGGCCGTTTCAAAACAGTATGCTGGCAACTGTTTATGAAGTTGCACTTTAAGTTTTGATGCGCGTTATTGATTAGCCGAGGAGTGAGTCTACGAAGGCTTCGGGGGAGAATTCGAGGAGGTCGGTCATCTTTTCTCCTACTCCTACGAAGCGGACGGGGAGGTTGAGCTCGCGGGCTATGGCTACTGCTATGCCGCCTTTGGCGGTGCCGTCCAGTTTGGTGAGGACGATGCCGGTGACGCCTGCGGACTGGGTGAAGAGGCGGGCTTGCTGGAGGCCGTTTTGTCCTGTGGTGGCGTCCATTACGAGCAAAACTTCATGTGGTGCTTCAGGTATCAAGCGGGCGGCGGTGCGGCGCATTTTCTCGAGCTCGTCCATGAGGCCGGACTTGGTGTGGAGGCGGCCTGCGGTGTCTACGTAGAGATCGGAGATGCCGCGGGCTTTGGCGGCGGAGGCGGCGTCGTAGAGGACGGCTGCGGGGTCGGCACCCTGGCGGGTCTTGATGATTTCTACGCCGGAGCGGGTGGCCCAGACTTCCAGCTGCTCGATGGCGGCGGCGCGGAAGGTGTCTGCGGCGCAGAGGATGGCAGTGCGGTTCTGAGAGCGGGACCAGGCGGCCAGCTTGCCGGAGGTTGTGGTTTTGCCCGTGCCGTTGACGCCTACCAGGAAGGTGACTTTGGGTGGCTGGGCTGGGTCGGCCAGCGGCTTCTGCGGGGCTTCGAGGATGCTGCGGATCTGGGCCTTGAGTAGCGAGCGGAGTTCTTCTCCGCCTTCGATGGCCTGGCGGCGGGCGCGGTCACGGAGGGCCTCGATGATTTCGGTGGTGGTCTGGACGCCTATGTCGCTGGAGATGAGGGCCATCTCGAGGTCTTCGAGGGAGGACTCGTCTACCGTGCGGGTGAGGGCTACTATGCCTTCGATTTTGGAGCCGAGGGATTCGCGGGTGCGGGTTACGGCTTCTCGCATCCGGTTGAAAAAGCCGGATTTCTTTTGCTCGGGTGCTTCGGGCTCGGGTTTTTCGGGTTCGGGCTTGTTGCCGAAGAGGCTGATGAAGGACATGATGGTCTCGTTTTTAGTTTAGTGGATGGGGTGCCGAGTCTGGTGGTTGTGTGGGGGGAAGGCAAAAACTAAGAAGGCTCTTACCGGTGCTCTGGTTATCCCACCCATGCGCGGTAGTGCTGCGCATGGATGGGGCACAGGGTTTGGTGGTGGTGTTGGGGAAGAACAAAAGCAAAAGCAAAGACAGAAGCGGGTCCTTCCCTCCGGCTGAAAAGCGCCTACGGTCAGGATGACGGGTTTTTGGGGGAAGGAGACCCACATCTTGGTTGTGCTGGCGAAAGGCAAAAACTAAGGCTCTTACTGGGGCTCTGGTTATCCCACCCATGCGCGGTGGTGCTGCGCATGGATGGGGCACAGGGTTTGGTGGTGGTGTTGGGGAAGAACAAAAGCAAAAGCAAAGACAGAAGCGGGTCTTTCCCTCCGGCTGAAAAGCGCCTACGGTCAGGATGACGGGCTTTTTGTGGGGGGGTAGACCCACATCTTGGTTGTGCTGGCGAGAGGCAAAAGCAAGAACAACCGCAGGTCCCTCGGCTTGGCTTGGGATGACAAATCTACTTTGATCTACTTCGAGAAATTTTTTTTAGAAAAGGGTTGACATTGTATTGGTGTTTTAGTTATGTATAACAGTGTGCATGGGTGATCCGGGTGGATTGAGCCTGTGTAAACGGGAAACTACCTCGACCGTTATGGGTGTGGGAGGGGGAGATGGAAATGATGGTTCGGAGTTTACTTGCGGGATTGTTGTTGGTTTCGGCGGTGTCGGCGGCGCAGTACTCGGTGGACAGGGCTGTGGCGCGGGTGACGGCGATGGTTGGGGCGAATGAGGAGACTGTGGAGCGGGCTGAGGAGTGTGCTGCGCGGGCTGCGAATCATGCGATGGCGCGTTTGAGGCCTATGGTCAGAAATATGGCTTCGGAGTTGGGGGCGGCGGTGGAGTGCATGGCGGCGCGTGGCGGCTTGTGCGATTCCGCGAACGGTTGGGTGAAATCAATGGAAGGCGTCTGGAAGGCTTATGGACATTGAGTGGAACAATAGTCAGCCGATTTATCGCCAGCTTCGCGACCGGGTGGTTGCGTTGATTCTGGATGGCGCGCTGAAGGAGGGCGATCCGCTGCCTTCTGTGCGGAATGTAGCGGCGGAGTATCGTGTGAATCCGCTGACGGTGCTGAAGGGTTACCAGGAACTGACGGGAGAGGGTCTGGTGGAGACGATGCGCGGACGGGGAATGTTTGTGAAGGACGGCGCAAAGGGGTTGCTGCTGGAGGCCGAGCGGAAGAAGTTTCTGGAAGAGGAATGGCCGCGGGTTCGCGCGACGATTGAGCGGCTTGGACTGAATGCCAGGGAACTGTTGACGGGGCAAAACGGTACTAACGGATTAAGCGGAAAAGGGGAGGCGCGGTAAAGCTATGGCATTGATTGAAGCACATGGACTGCGCAAACGGTATGGCGCGACGACGGCGCTGGATGGCGTGAACCTGCGCGTGGAGGAAGGCCGGATTCTGGGGCTGATTGGGCCGAATGGCGCGGGGAAGACTACGGCGCTGAATGCGATTCTGGGGCTGGCTCCGTTTGAGGGCGAGCTGCGGGTGATGGGGCTGAACCCGTGGACGGAGCGCGATGCGCTGATGCGGGAGGTCTGCTTTATTGCGGACGTGGCGATTTTGCCGCGGTGGATGCGGGTGACGCAGGCTCTGGATTATGTGGAGGGCGTGCATCCGAGGTTCAATCGCGCGAAGGCTGAGGCCTTTCTGGCGAAGACTACGATCAAGCCGAAGAGCCGGGTGCGGGAGCTTTCGAAGGGCATGACGGCGCAACTGCACCTGGCGCTGGTGATGGCGATTGATGCGAAGCTGCTGGTGCTGGATGAGCCTACGCTGGGGCTGGACTTGTTGTACCGGAAGCAGTTTTATGACTCGCTGCTGAATGATTATTTTGACGGCAGCCGCACGATTATTGTGACGACGCACCAGGTGGAAGAGATCCAGAACATTTTGACCGATGTGATGTTTCTGAATGGCGGGCGGATTGTGCTGAATCACAGCATGGATGAGTTCGAGACGCTGTTTACCGAGGCTTCTGTTGGGCCGGAGCATTTGGCGGAGGCTCAGGCGCTGAAGCCGATTTATGAGCGCGCGGGTTTTGGACGGAGCACGCTGCTGTATGAGGGTGTGGAGCGGGTGAAGATTGCTGCGCTGGGCGATGTGCGGACGCCGAGTATTGCGGACGTGTTTGTGGCGGTGATTGGCGGGAGCGGCGCGGCGGCGCCTGGGTACGCGAATTCTTATGCAGGAGCTGGCCGATGAGTACGCAATCGAATGCAGTGAATGAACTACCGATGGCTGGACGCACGAGTGCGGCGGCTTCGATTTCGGCGGGCAGGCTGTTTTACTGGAGCGTGCGGCGGGAGATCTGGGAGAACCGGTCGATTTATATCGCACCTGCGGCTGTGGCTGGGCTTCTGATTGTGGGGCTCTTGATTGCGGTGACGCGCGGAGCGCTGCACATCAGCGGCGACATGAACACGGATACGGGGCACAACCTAGTGGCGGCTTATGACGTGGCGTCGGCTGCGATTATGGGCGTGGCGCTGATTGTATCGGGGTTTTATTGCCTGAGCACGATGCAGGGCGAGCGCAGCAGCCGGAGCATCCTGTTCTGGAAGTCGCTGCCGGTATCCGACACAACGACCGTAATGGCTAAGGCTGCGATTCCGTTTGTGGTGATTCCGGCGATCCTGATGGCGCTGGTGATTGCGACGCACCTGGTGGAATTGCTGATTTTTTCTGCAACGTTTGCGGCGCAGGGAGTGAGTGCATCGCTGGCGTGGCCTCAGCCGGGATTGCCGCAGGTGTGGCTGATGACGGTATACCACCTGGTGACGATTCATGTGTTGTGGTATGCCCCGCTGTTTGCTTACATGCTGATGGTTTCGGCGTGGTCGAAGAGGGCGCCGTTTCTTTGGGCTGTAGTTCCGCCGGTGCTGGCGGGGGTGGTGGAGAAGATTGCTTTCAACACTACTTATGTTTTTCAACTGCTGCGGGATCGGTTTACGGCGGAGTCTACCGGCGCTATGGTGCATGGGATGAAGATGGATTCGATGGAGATTGAGCCGCTGCAGTTTCTGGCTGCGCCAGGGCTTTGGATTGGGTTGGTTGTTGCTGCGGGGTTTCTGGTGGTTACGGTGCGGCTGCGGCGGTCGGGGAGCGCGCTGTAAGGGATAAGAAAAGCGCGGAAGCGTGGACACAGGTTGCGGGGAATTGCCTTGACTTCATGTGAGCCTGGCATCAATCTTTGGGCTATGTCCTCACTTCCGCGTTTTGCTTTTTTGTTGCTCCTTGGGGTTTTTGCATCATTGTCTGCCCAACAGGTTTCTGCGCAGAATAAGCCTGACTGCCCGGCGGGGCGGACGATACCTGAAAATCGAGCTTGTGCACATGAGTTGCTGGACAAGGCCGAGACAGAAATGAAAATTGCATTTGATGGGGCGCTTGCCCAGTTTGTGGATGCTCCGTGGAAAAGCAAGGAAACAGACCAATTTCCCAAGTCTGAACGCGAAGATCAGATTGCATGGAACCAAAAAATGCGGCGCAGTTTGCAGGCGTCTCAAAGAGCATGGCTGGCTTATCGCGTGAGCGCATGTGGGGCTGTAAGCGATTCGGCTGCGGGCGGAACGATAGCAGACGAGGAAGTTACTTTCTGCAAAGTTGGCCTTACGAAGGAAAGAACGAAGTTTCTTAATGACTACTTTCATCACGACAACTAAAACAACAGCGGCCTGAGATTGCTCTCAGGCCGCCGGGTGATCTGTTGGGATTGGACTAAGGCCATCGCTACTCGCGAGAGCCAAGGCCCTGCGGAGGAATCCGCTGGGAGCTTACTTGGGGTCCAGAGCGCGATGCCCTAGGCCTCAGTCACCTCACGTACCGGACTACTTGGTAAATCAAATTTCATAGGCTGGATCATCCTCCTTTCCCGTGTAAGAAGAGATTAGTACTGGGGGGATTTGGAGTCAAGTTGGGGGGAATATCCCTCGGGGGCTGAAGCCGGGCCCTTTCAAAACAGAAGCGAGGCGGGATGACGGGTTTTTGTGGGGACGCCTGAATCTTGGTTGGGCTGGCGAAAGGCAAAAACTAGGCTCTTATCGGGGCTGTGGTTATCCCACCCATGCGCGGTACTGCTGCGCATGGATGGGGCACCGGATTTTTGTGGGAGTGTTGGTAAAAAACAAAAGCAAAAACAAAAGCAAAGACAGAAGCGGGTCCTTCCCTCCGGCTGAAAAGCGCCTACGGTCAGGATGACGGGTTTTTGTGGGGGCGCGGATGGGAATGATATCCCACCCATGCGACTAAGAACGTCGCATGGATGGGGCACAGGGTTTTTGCTCGATTGCGGCACGACTCAAGTCGTGCCCTTTCAAAGCGACTTACGCGAGGGCGGCGTTGAGGTTGTCGATGGTTTCGTCGATTTCCTGGGTGGTTTTGCAGCCTACGGTGACGCACTCTACGCCGGCGTTCTGGAAGGCGAAGCGCATGGCGGCCTGACGGTCGGACTTGGAGTTTTCAAACTGGCCGCCGCCGATTAACTTCATGCCGATTACGCCCATGCCTTCTTTTTTGATCTGCTGGATGTGGGAGACTACTTCGTCGCGGTGTTCGGGATTGTTGTTGTCCATGTAAGTGTCGCCGTCCATGCGGGCGCCCTGGTGATTGATGCGGACGAGTGAGACCTGGAGCCACTGGTTGCCGGGGACCTGGCGGAAGGCGGGAAGGCCGTGGCAACTGGCACCGCGGGCGATGATCTTCTTTTGCGACTGGAATTCTTCGATACCTTCCTGCCAGCGCTTGCTGCGCGTGGGCCAGTCGGCGGTGGTCTGCCAGTGGAGGAGCATGATGTCGAAGTATTCGGTCTGCGATTTTTTGAGCATGGCGTCGAAGCGCGTTTTGGGGTCGCCGTCATTGGTGGTGACCTTGTGCATGAGCACGTACGAATCGCGGGGGTAGGGCTTGAGGGCTTCGCCGAGCATGGCGGGTGTCATGTAGGATTCGGCGGTTTCATAAAAGCGGATGCCGCGCTCGTAGGCGTAGGCTACGAGACGATTGAATTCCTTTTGGCCGAGGGCGGACTGGGTGTAGCCGTTGTTGGTGCCGGTTCCGAAGGCCAGGCGCGTGGCTTTTACGCCGGAGCGGCCGAGGGTGACTTTATCGAATGCCGTGGCTTTGGTGGTGACGGGTGCGGCGTGGAGCGCGGCGGGTGTGGCGGCTACGACGGCGCTGGCGGCTGCGGCGGTTTTTAGAAAATCCCGGCGGGTATGAGAGCTCATTTGGGTACCTCCGTGGGCGTGAGGTTTATGTAGAGACGTGCGGATGAGGGAATGGTAGCAAGAAACAGGGAACTAGGGAACTGGGGAACCAGGGAAAAACAAAGACAGAAGCGGGTCCTTCCCTGCGGCTGAAAAGCGCCTACGGTCAGGATGACGGGTTTTGTGGGGGCGCGGGTGGGAGTGATATCCCACCCATGCGACAAAGAACGTCGCATGGATGGGGCACCCTTTTTTTGTGGGAGTGCTAACGAAAGACAAAAGCAAAGACAGAAAAGCAAAGGCAGAAGCGGGTCCTTCCCTGCGGCTGAAGAACGCCTACGGTCAGGATGACGGGTTTTGGGGGGAGCGCGGGTGGGAGTGATATCCCACCCATGCGACAAAGAACGTCGCATGGATGGGGCACAGGGTTTTGTGGTTGTGTTGGTAAAAAACAAAAGCAAAGGCAAAGGCAGAAGCGGGTCCTTCCCTCCGGCTGAAAAACGCCTACGGTCAGGATGACGGAGTTTGTTTGGTTCCTAGTGAAGTGGAATTGCCCTTGAGTTTTTACCAGCTGTGGAGCCATTCTTCGTCGTGGCCTATGCGGATGGGGGCGTTGAAGAGGTGGCTTAGGTGGGATTCTGTTAAGAGCTCGGTGCGGGGGCCGTCGGCGAGGATGCGGCCTTGCTTCATTAAGATGACGCGGTTGATTTCGGGGAGGATGTCGCCTAGATGATGTGTGACGAGGACGAGGCCGGTGCCTTCCTGGGCGAGGCGGCGCATGGTTTCGCGGAGTTCTCGCTGGGCGGCTAGATCGAGTGCGTTGGATGGCTCGTCTAACAAGAGCTGGCGGGGGCGATGGACCAGTGCGCGGGCGATGAGGATGCGGCGCTTTTCTCCGGCGGACATTTCTCCTACTAATTGATTGGCGAGGCGCGAGGCGTCTATGCGCTCGAGGGCTTCTGCGGCGCGGCTGCGCATTTCTTCTGTGACGTGGAGGTTGGGCCAGAGGGTGGAGGCGGAGAAGAAGCCTGCTATGACTGCATCTAAGCCTGTGGTGACGGCGGTGCGCTCGCCGGGGAGATCCATTCCTACTACGCCGAAGTGCTTGCGGAGTTCGGTGAGGTCCCAGCGATCGCGGCCGAAGATGCGGACGTGCATGCCGGGTTGAACGAGTGGGTAGATCTGGCAATTGATGGTGAGGATGAGGGTGGACTTGCCGCAGCCGTTGGGGCCGAGGATGGCTACGTGTTCGCCGGCTTCAATGGTGAGGTTGATGTCGTGGAGGACGATGCGTTCGCCGCGGGCAACGTTGACGTTTTGGAGTTCGAGGAAGCGGGTTTGGTTGGTGATTTGTGCGGCGGCGGATTCGTTGTTCGGCATTGTCCCCTCATTTGCTAGATTAAATTGTTGGTTCGATTTATTCAGGCGTGCGTGGGACGCGGCTTGTTGCAGGGGCTGAAGCCCGCCACCTTTTAAACCTTATTAACGGCACGGCTGAAGTCGTGCCGTGTTACAAGACTTTGGGCATTGGCTTTTGTGGAATCCCAGGTCTCCAAAACCGGGAGACCTGGGGCACCCACAGGGTCGTTTCCAACACAAGACGGGACCATGAGCGATATTTCTTCTTATCTGATGCCGAAGGGTTTTCGTTTTGGCGCGACGAAGGCTGGTTTGAAGGCTAGCGGGCGTACGGATTTTGCTTTGATTGTTGCCGATGAGCCTGCCAGCGCTGCGGCGGTGTTTACTGCGAACAAGGTGAGTGCTGCTCCGCTGGCTGTGGACAAGGAACACTTGCAGGCTACTGGCGGGCGGGTTCGCGTGGTGGCGATTAACGCGGGCAATGCGAATTGTGCGGCTGGGCAGGCTGGCCTTGATGCTGCGCGTGAGACGTGCGCGGCGGCGGCGCTGGTGTTTGGCTGCCATGCTACGGAGGTGTTTCCTTCTTCGACGGGAATTATTGGTGTGCCGCTGCCGGTGGAGAAGCTTGTGGCTGCGATGCCGGGACTGGCTGCGCAGATTGGTGCTGAGGGGGATCATTTTCAGCAGGTGGCGCAGGCGATTTTGACTACGGACCTGGTGGAGAAGACGGCTTTTGCGCGGTTTGAGCGCGGGGGCAAAGAGGTTCGCATTGCGGCTGTGGGTAAGGGCTCGGGGATGATTCATCCGCAACTGGTACCGCACGCGACGATGCTGATGTATGTGGTGACGGATGCGGAGATTGAGCCTGCGGTGCTGGATGAATATCTGCGCGGCGCGGTGGATGTGAGTTTCAATCGTATCTCTGTGGATGGGGATACTTCGACGAATGATACGGTGTTGCTGCTGGCGAGTGGGGCTAGCGGCGTGAGGATTGGCGCCGGCGATGCGGAGTTTGGGTCGGCGCTGAAGCAGGTTTGTACGTCGATGGCGAAGCAGGTGGTGGCCGATGGCGAGGGTGTGACGCATGTGGTGGAGCTGCGGATTGATGGCGCGGCGAGCGATGCGGATGCGTTGAAGATTGCGAAGGCGATTGCTCACTCGCCATTGATAAAGACGGCATGGGCCGGGTGCGATCCGAACTGGGGACGGTTGATGGCCGCGATTGGGTATTCGGGTGCGGAGATTGATCCTTCACGGATTGATATCTGGTTTGGAGATTTGCGGATTTGCCGCGATGGCGGGCGTGCTGAGGAGTTTGATATCGACGCGGCGCATGCTTATTTGAAGCAGAGCGAGTTTGTGATTTCGATTGAGCTGCACCAGGGTGAGGGGAAGTGTGTTTTCTGGACTACGGACCTTACCAAGGAATATGTGGCTATCAATGCGGATTATTCGACGTAGGAGTTGGTGCAGGGGTTGAAGCCCGATCGTTTTTAGATTTTGATGTATGGGCTGAAGCCCGTACCCTTCAAATTAAAGTGCGCGGCGTTGGCGCGGGTTACAATCGCAGCACTGAATTCATATATAGGAAGCTTGTGAATGGCTACGAAGAGCAGTAAGCCGAAGGCGAAGGCGTCCGCGAAGGCTGCGAAGGAAGAGGGATTCTCGCTTATTTCCAACGCTACGCTGATGGCGCTTTATGCGGATTTGAAGAAGAGCCGGCGCTCGGCGAAGGGCGGCGCTTATGATGCGTTGCCGGCGGGTGTGCTGATGGACCTCACCGATGGCGATATGCTGGCTGCTGATGAGACCGGGCTGGATGCCGCTGTGGGTGCGGCGCTGCTGGCGAAGACGCATAAGAGCCGCAGGGTGAGCGTGGTGTTTGGCGAGGCGGAGGATGCGGCATTTCAGGATGCTATGGCGGCGGCGAAACAGTTTGCGCTGCCGCTGGTGTTTGTGAGCCGCGCGCATGCGATTGACGAGAAGGAGGCTGCGCGGGCGATTCGCAGAGATGCGAGGAAGCGCAAGCCGGTGAAGGTGGAGCCTGCGGTGGGTTATCTGCCGCGGATGCACGTGGATGCGCATGATGTTGTCGCGGTGTATCGCGTGGCGCATGAGGCGATTGACCGGGCTCGGCGGGGGCGTGGGGCTACCTGGATTGAGGGGATTCCGTTTAAGCCTGAGGGGAAACGGTTGAAGGCGGATGCTGTGGGGGGGATGGAATTGTATTTGCGGGGCAAGGGGTTGTTGTGAGGCGGCTTCTGGCTGCTAGCTTTTAGCTTGATGGTGGGAGAGGCCCGCAGCTTGGTTGGGCTGGCGAAAGGCAAAAACATGGCTGCTATCGAGGCTCTGGTTATCCCACCCATGCGCGGTGGGGCTGCGCATGGATGGGGCACAGGGTTTGTGGGTGTGCTCGGGGAAGGCAAAAGCAAAGGCAGAAGCGGGTCCTTCCCTCCGGCTGAAGAACGCCTACGGTCAGGATGACGGGCGTTGTTGGGGGAGACCCGCAGCTTGGTTGGGCTGGCGAAAGGCAAAAACAAAGACAAAGACAGAAGCGGGTCCTTCTCTCCGGCTGAAAAACGGCTACGGTCGGGATGACGGGCGTTATTGTTGTGTGGACAATTCTGGAAGCGGCCTTGTTATTTGGCTCTTGGGTGGGTGTCGTCGTAGACGCGGGATAGTTGGGTTGCTGTTAGCTGGGTGTAGCGCTGGGTTGTTGATAGGCGCTCGTGGCCTAGTAGTTCTTGTATGGCGCGGAGGTCTGCGCCTTCTTCCAACAAATGGGTTCCGAAGGCGTGGCGGAGGGTGTGCGGGTGCACGTCTGAGGAGAGGCCGCGCAGGATGGCGATGCGCTTGACGATGCGGCCGACGGAGCGCGTGGTGAGGCGTGCCTGGCCGCCGGGTGAGTTGAGGCCGCGGAGTTTGAGATTGACGAAGACGGCGGGTGTGTTTCGGGCGGTTTCGCTGGCGCTGAGGCGGGCGGAGCGTTCGGCGAGATAGGCGCGGAGGGCTTGTGCGGCGGAGTCGCCTAGTGGGACGTAGCGCTGCTTCTGGCCTTTGCCGCGGACGAGGATGGCGTCGTTGGCCCAATGGATGTCGTTGAGGTTGAGGCCGGTGAGTTCGGCGTTTCTCATGCCGCAGCCGTAGAGAAGTTCCATGATGGCGCGGTCGCGGGTGGGCCAGGTGGCGGCATCTTCGCTTACGGTGTCGACTACGCGGTTTAGCTGCTCGATGGATGGGACGCGTGGCAGGTGTTTGGGGAGTTTGGGTGTGGAGACGAGTGAGGCGGCGTTCTTTTCTACGTGGCCGGTGCGGGCCAGCCACTTGAACCAGCTTCGGATGGCGGCGAGGGAGCGGGCGGCGGAGGCTTTGGAGAGGCCTCGGGCGTAGAGGGTGCCCAGGTAGGCGCGGATGTGGGTGTGCTCGATGCTGGCTGGGGCGGTGCCGGGGCCGAAGATTTCCTGGATGTAGGTGCAGAAGCCGGAGAGTTCGCGTTCGTAGGCGCGGAGGGTGTGGGGGGAGGCGGCGCATTCGTTGGTGAGGACGTGGAGGTAGTTTGTTGCCAGGGTGCTTAGGGGAGGGGGATCCCAGGTCTCCGAATTCGGGAGACCTGGGGCACCCGTGTGGGGAGAGATGTGATCCCCGGTCCCCAAATGCGAGGGACCGGGGGCACCCGGCCCAATCGATGGGGCACCCACTTTTGTGGGGGTCATGCGGTTTCCTCTAGCAGGTCTTGATCCAGATCTTCTACTGGCTGATTGGTGGGTTCTGCGGTGGTGCGTTTGGCGCGGGGGTGGTGCTGGCGGTGTACCTCTTTTAAGCGGCCTAGCGCCAGATGCGTGTAGACCTGCGTGGTGGAGATGTCGGCGTGGCCGAGGAGTGTCTGCACGCTGCGGAGGTCTGCGCCGTGTTCGACCATGTGTGTGGCGCAGCTGTGGCGGAGCATGTGGGGGCTGGAGTTGTTGTCGGCCATTTTTACGAGGTGCCAGATCCATTGGCGGGTGAGTGGCATTCCGCGTAGCGAGAGAAAGAGGCTGGAGCCGCTGGACTGGGCTTTGCCGTGTGTGGCTGCTTTGCGGCGCGATGTGCCGATGCGGGCCAGGTGCGGGCGGCCTTGCGAGAGCCAGGTTTCGAGGGCTTCTATGGCGGTGCGGCCTAGTGGGACTATGCGTTCCTTGTCGCCTTTTCCGCGGACTAATACGCGGCCTTGATCGAGGCTCAGGTCGCTGACGCTGAGGGTGGTGACTTCCGAGACGCGAAGGCCGCCGGCGTAGAGGAGTTCCAGGATGGCGCGGTCTCTTAACGCTGTGGCGCGGGCCTGGGGGTGACTGGCGGCTAGCGTGGCGCGCTCCAGCATCTCGGCTACTTCCGGCTCGGCCAGGGATTTGGGCAGGACTTTCCAGGTTTTGGGCGACTCGATGTTGATGGTGGGATCGTGGTCGATGCGGCGGTCGAGCAGGAGCCACTTGTAGAAGCCGCGGAGGCAGCTTAGCTTGCGGGCCGAGGAGCGGGAGTCGATGTTGTGGGTGCGGAGGTTTTCGAGGAAGGCGGAGACATCTTCCTGGGTGGCGTTGAGGAGCACGCCGTGGCGGGTTTCGAGGAATTCGGCGTAGGTGCGGAGGTCGCTGAGATAAGCCTCGCAGGTGAGGGGGCGCAGGCCTTTTTCTACACGGAGATAGGCGTGGTAATCCTTCATGAGAGAGGAGTTACCTACTCCGGGGTTGGCTGCGGGGTTCACAGGATGATTATCTGCGCAGGGAGGGGTGTGGCGAAGGTTTCTCGAAGTAATGAGAACCTCGTTTATTAATGAGGGAGTTGGGGCGGAGGGAACGGAGAAAAAGGGACCGAGGGACCGAGAGACCGAGGGAAGCGAACCGGGGACCAGGGTTATCCACAAGAAACAAAAGCTATAAAGGGCTATATATCTGCTTCATCTGGGCTTCGGTGGAGGTTAGTAAACGAACCTTAACGTGCAAAATCGATGGATATCGGGGAAAATAGAGATGAATTCAATTGGTAGGACAAAGCGAGCCGAATGGAAACGCAGCTTGAGGCCGAGCGCTGGAGCGCCGGCGAGTTAGAGAAGAAGATAGAGGGCATAAAGCCGGCAGTTGCAGTATTTGATTGCGACGGGACGCTGTGGGCGATTGATTCCGGCGTGGGCTTTATGGAGTGGTCGATTGAGCGCGGACTGGTTTCGCGGTCCACGAGCGACTGGATTGATACGCGCTACCGGGGTTACCGGGCGGGCGACGTGAGCGAGCTGCAGATCTGCGGCGAAATGGTACAGATTTATGCCGGGCTGCGCGAGGATGAGCTTCGCAAGGCGGCGGCGGAGTATGTGCAGGAGTTTGTGCGGCCGGTGGTTTTTCCTGAGATGGAAAGGCTGGTGGCTGGGCTGCGCGAGAGTGGCGTGGAGCTTTGGGCGGTTAGCTCCACCAATAAATGGGTGGTGGCTGAGGGCGTGCGGGAGTTCGGGATTCCGGAAAACCGTGTGCTGGCTGCAGAAGTGGCCGTTAAGGACGGCGTGATTACCAGCGAGCTGGTGGATGTGCCGACGGGGCCTGGTAAGGCTGAGGCGCTGAAGCGTGTGGGCGTGGGGAGTCCGGATGCTGTTTTCGGCAACTCGATCCACGACCTGGCGATGCTGGAGATGGCGCAGCACCCATTTGCGGTGAACCCTTCCGAGGGGCTGCTTGAGGTGATTTCCGGGCGTGGCTGGGGTTATTTTCCGCCGCGGCCTGCATCGAGCAGCGACCTTAAATAGCTGGCTTCTCAGGCGATTGGAAGTGCCTGAAGGTGCTTAAGTTGTTACCCGTGTTGCGAGTGCCGATTTGGTACAGCTTCGCATTACGGGTACACTGGAGCCGTGGAGAACGCTCAGCAAGATTCCTCCAGTACACGACCGACTTCCCCGGCTCTGCGCTTTGTGGTTGCGGCGCTGATTGTTCGGGGAGGCGAGGTTTTGATCTGCCAGAGGCGGCCCGACCAGCCGATGGCGCTCCAGTGGGAGTTTCCCGGCGGCAAAATTGAGGCTGGCGAGAGCGCGGAAGAGGCGCTGGCGCGTGAGCTGGATGAGGAACTTGGCATTCAGGCCACGATTGGCGCGCCGGTGACTCGGATTCGGCATAACTATCGCAATGGCGGGGCTGTGGATTTGCAGTTCTTTGCGGTGCGGGAGTTTGCGGGGGAGATTACGAATCGGATCTTTTCGCAGCTTGTGTGGGCAAAGCTGGAAGATCTGCCGGGGTATGATTTTTTGCCTGCGGATCGTGGGTTGGTTCGGGATCTGGCGCAGGGGAAACTGCTTTAAGGCAGGGAATAGGGATTAGGGAATAGGGAATAGGGTTATAGATAAAGTGCGGAAAAGCTATAAAAAGCTAAAGCTTATAAAAGCAAACCTATAGATAAACGGCAAAAGCGGGTCCTTCCCTCCGCCTGAAAAGCGGCTACAGTCAGGATGACGGTCATTGGTGGAGTGGCCGGCTATGGTCAGGATGACGGGTTGGCTTGGGTTGGTTTTTGTGGTATGTCAGGTCTCCAAAACCGGGAGACCTGGGGCACCCTGAGTTGTTATCGAGTCGACGAAAGGCAAAAGCGGGTCCTTCACTCCGCCTGAAAAGCGGCTGCGTTTCAGGATGACGGTCATTGGTGGGGTAGGCGAATACTTTCAGCATGACATCTGTGATTTAGATGGCGGCGTTGGCTGCGGAGAGTGCGCTTGGCCTAGTTGCCGGGGATCATGCCCCATAGCATTACTAATGTCAGGGCGATTACTACTATGCTGGTGGACCAGGCTATCAGGTTCCAGAGGCGGGAATTTTTGTACTGGCCCATCAGGTCTGTGCGGTTGATCAGCAGCAGCATGAGGATGATGATTACCGGGAGCAGGATGCCGTTCAAGACCTGCGAGGCTACGGAGAACTGGATCAGTGTGGAGTCTGGCAGCAGGAGAACGGTGATGGCTCCGCCGGTGATGAGCGCGGTGTAGAGCCAGTAGAAGAAGGGCGCCTGGCGGAAGGACTTGTCGACGCCGGATTCGAGGCCGAGGCCTTCGCAGACCGTATATGCCGTGGAGAGCGGCAGGATGGATGCGGCGAAGAGTGAGGCGTTGAAGAGGCCGAAGGCGAAGAGGACGAAGGCGTAGTCTCCGGCGAGGGGGCGCATGGCTTCTGCCGCATCGGAGGCGACCTTGATCTCTCCCATGCCGTGGACGAAGAGTGTGGCGGCGCAGGCCACGATGATGAACCAGGCGACGAGATCGGTGAAGAAGCTGCCTACGATGACATCGAGGCGCGAGGCGGCGTAGTCCTTGACGCGGATGCCTTTCTCGACGACGGAGGATTGCAGGTAAAACTGCATCCACGGTGCGATGGTGGTGCCGACGATGCCGATGGCCATGTAGACGTAATCTTTGTTGCGCCAGACGGATTCTTTTGGCATTTGCACGGTGGCTAGCAGGGCGTCATGCCAGCTGGGCTGCGAGAGCACGCCGGTGAAGATGTAGGCGATGTAGACGACGGAGGCGATGAGGAAGATCTTCTCGGTGCTTTTGTAGTCGCCTCGGACGACCATGAACCAGACGAGCAGGGCGCAGAGCGGCACGGAGATGAACTTGGTGACGTGGAAGAGGTGCAGCGAGCCTGCGATGCCGATGAATTCCGTGACTACGTTGGTGTAGTTGACGAAGACCAGCGCCACCATGAGCACGAAGGTGAGGCGGAGGCCGAATTCCTCGCGGATGAGATCGCTGAGGCCCTTGCCGGTGACGACGCCCATGCGGGCGCACATTTCCTGCACGACAATGAGCGCGATGGTGATGGGGAGGATGGTCCAGAGCAGGCTGTAGCCGTACTGCGCGCCTGCCTGGGAGTAGGTGAAGATACCGCCGGAGTCGTTATCGACGTTGGCGGTGATGAACCCCGGACCGAGCACGGCGAGAAACAGCAAGATTCGTGTTCGCCATCGCTTGAGCATTCGCGCGGGTTCCTGGTGGTGGGTTCATGTTCCTTACTGAACATAGCAGACGGCAGGGAACAGGGAATAGGGAACAGGGAGTAGAAAGCAGAATCCGATTTGTCATGGTACATTTGTACATAGGTACACAATGACAGCAATGAAACAGGAACGGGAATCTTTGGAAGTGGAGCGCGTGCAGACGGGTGTGCGCATGGAGAAGCGACTGCTGAAGGTGTTGAAGGCGGTGGCGGAGCAAAAGGATATGACGCTTGGCGATTTGCTGGAGGGGATTATCCTTCACGCTTTTGAGGGAAAGGTTCCGTTCAGTGAGAAGACGCTGAAGGAGATTGAGCAGTTCCGGGCGCTGTATGGGATGACGCTGAGGGCGGAGGACAGCCACAAGCTGAAGGAGAGACGGAAGTGAGGTGGATGGCGATGGCGGTGATGGCGGGAGTGTGTGCGGCTGGGACGATCGGAGCCACTGGGCAGGCTGCGGAGCGGAGGCATGAGGTTACGAGCTTCGATGTGACGGTTCGTGCGCGTTATGCAGAGGCGGCGGTGTTGTTTGGGCCGGAGGGTGAGCGGCCTTGGGCGGGGAAGGAGTGGGATCCGCAGTTTGTGCATCCTGTGCCGGGGCGGGATGAAGAGGGCGGTGTCTTCACGATTCGGCATGGGGAGTTGAATGCTGTGTGGGTCATTGCGCGGCATGATGTGGAGGCGCGGCATTTTCAGTATGTGTACTTTATTGCCGGATTGCTGGTGACTACGATCGATGTGCGGTTTGAGGTGGTAGATGCGAAGACTACGAAGGTGCATGTGACGTATGCGCGGACGGCGGTATCCGCGGAAGGCGATGCGCATGTGGCGGCTATGAGCGAGGGAGATAAGCAGGCGGGCGCGGAGTGGCAGAAGGCGATTGATGCTTACCTGGCTGCCAGGAAGTGATGCGGACGCAGAAACGAAAAGCCCAGCCGGTTGGCTGGGCTTTTTGCTTTGGTGTGATTCGGCTACTGTACTACGACCTGCGAGGAGTGGTTGCCATGCGGGATAGCGACGATGGCAGTGGGATTCTTCTCGGAGGGGTAGGGAGTGGCCTGAGTCTGAGTGATGACGCCGGTGTTGGGGTTGAGCCGGAAGCCGGAGACCGAGTTGCCGAGCGTATTGGCAGTGTAGACATAGCGTGCTTCTGCCGGCTCAACGACGATGGCGTTTGGCTGTGTGTCAGAGGCGTTGTTGGTTGCGCCGGTAGTTCCGATGGCGGCGGATGGGATGCCGGTGGTCAGATCGATGGCGTAGGCGGAAACCGTGGAGTCCAGCGCGTTGGAGACATAGATGAACTTGCCGCGCGGGTCAATGGTTATGGCCGAGGGCTGGTTGCCGGTCTTGAACGGGCCGCTGATGAGGTAGTTAAGCGTGGTTCCCGAGGTGATGCCGAAGCCGATCATCTGGTTCGAGGCATAGTCGGTGACGTAGACGAAGCGGTTTGCGGGATCGGCTACGAGCGCGGTGGGCTTGACGCCGGCGCGCCAGGGGCTGTTGGTCACGGGCGTGAGCGTTCCGCCGGAGCCGATCGCGAAGCCGTAGACCCAGCCAGGATTGGCAGTGCTGGTGGTGGTTCCGCCGGGGTTGTAGGCCGACTTGTCATAGACGGTGGCGTAGACGCCTGCGGCGTTTTGCATCACGGTCACGGCTGTGGGGAGGACAGTGTCTCCCTCATAGCCGGGGATGGTGAGGGACTGCTGCGCGACGACCGAACCGATCTTGCCTGAGGAGAGCGAATACTCGGCCAGAGTGGCGGAGCTGCTGCCGTAGACGACAAAGAGGTTGGAGGCCGACACGGCGATGGATACGGGCGTGTCACTGAGGGTGATGGAATCAGAGTTCGTGAGATTGCCTGATCCGTCGATGGAGAAGTGCACGATGGAGTTGTTGCCCTGGTTGGCCACGTAGAGATTGAGGTAGTTGCTATCGACGGCCATGGCGACGGGCGAGCTGCCGCCGGAGTCGATGAACTTGGTACCAGTGTCGTTGGCAAAACGCAGAGCGCCTGACTGGGAGTCCACGGCGAAGGTCTGAATCGAGCCGCCGCTGGTGGTATCCGCAGTGCCGGCGATATAGACGTAGTCGACGGTCACGAGCTGGCAGGCGGTGAGAGCAGCGGCTACGGCCAGTCCGATTCCGGAGGCCAGAGCGAGCTGGCTGATTTTGCGTAACTTCATGCGCTTCCTTTTATTCCGGGCTTACCTGAGAACCGCCCGGGCAATCTGATTCAAGTTGTTCCTTATGGATTGTAAAAGTCCACGAGGAGGAATTTCTACCGCAGGGCTAAAGCAATGCCCGATATCAAAGATCCACCCGCCCGATTACTTCTTGGACGTGGCTCCGTGAGGAATGGCGGCCACGGCGGTGGGGTTGGCGCTGGAGGTGAAAGGCGTGCCCTTGGAGTTGACGAGCGAGCCGTTGGACTGTACCTGGAAACCAGAGACCGAGTTGCCAAGGAAGTTTGCAGTGTAGAGGAACTCGTTAAGCGAGGGATCGATTCCCATGGCCACGGGCTGTGAGCTGGTGGCGTAGGTTCCGATGCTGGTGAGCGCGCCGCTGGAGATGGTGTAGGCGGTGATGCTCGAGTCCTGGCTGTTGGCCACGTAGGCATATTGTCCCTTGGGGTCGACGATGACCGAGGAGGGCAGGCTGCCGGTGTGGAAGGGGCTGCCGGAGAGCGGCGTAAGAATGCCGGAGCTTGCGGCAAAGCCGAGAACGGCATTGCTGGAGGAATCCGTGACGTAGACGTATGCGCCAGTAGGATCCGAGGCAATTCCGGAAGGATAGACACCGGCTGCAACGGGCACTCCGTTATTTACGGGAGTGAGTGTGCTGTTGGCGACGGCGAATGCGAAGACGTATCCCACGCCTGATGTTGTGTCATAGGCGCTTACATAGAGGTTGCTGCCAGTGGAGGGTGCTGCGACGCCGGTGGGGAGGATGATATCGCCGGGGGCCGAAGGCAGCGTGAGGGGCCAGTAGTTGGTGCCGAGAGCGGCGTTGACTGCCGGGGAGCCGAGCGTGCCATTTACAGGAGTGCTGCTTTCGCTTCCGGCGGTATTGTTGTTGGTCACCAGAATGGGATACATGGCGACGGATCCTGTGCAGGGCGAAGCCGTGGAACAGATGGGCAGCGGCTGGTAGGTATCGGCCACGAAGAGATTCGTTCCGGAGACGGCGGTGGCAATGGGAAAGATGCCGGGCGTGTTTACTGTGTTCTGGGGGTAGACCTTGCCGTCATTGCCGATGATGAACTGGACGATGGTGTTGTCGTCACGGTTGACGACGTAGAGATTGGTGTTGTCCGACGAGACGGCTTCAGCGACGGGGTTGCGGCCGCCTGAAGGGAAGGGCGAGGTAGGAATCTGGCGCATGGTGCCTGATTCGGAGTTGACCTCGAAGACGTTAATTTCGCCGTAGTTATTGGTGCCAGCCGCCTTGGCGCTGGAGACAAAGACAAAATCCGCCGTGAGCGTGGCGCAGGCAGAGAGAAAGCCGGCTGCTGCCAGGCTGACCGCAGAGGCCAGCACCAGCTGGCTCGATTTGTTCAACTTCATGCGCATCTTTCGTCCGCTGGCCAGTTTTGGCCTGCATAACCTGTTGTGAATCGAAGCTTCAAAAAATGCGCGCGCGGCGTATGCGAAGCTTCGATTCTGAAATCGGATTCCAGGAGCGGGGGGACGTTGTGTCCGCGCCCGCCCTGGAGGGAGCTAGCTGGTGCGACCGTTGACCAGACAGTAGGTCGCCGGACCGTTCAACGAATAGGTCTTGTTGGCATTGCCGGGCAGGCTGCTGAGCGTGCCGACGTTGGGATCAAGAACCTTTCCGGTCACGGAAGAGTCGTTGAAGTTGGCCGTATAGATGAACTGGTTTGACGGGTCTTCTACCAGGCACGAGGGACCTGCGCCGGAGCCGAAGGGACTGCCGGAGAGCGGGGTCAACTGGCGGCTGTTGGTGTCAATGGTATAGCCGGCAATGCCGCTCTGCGTATTGGTCACGGTGGCATTGGAGTTATCGCCGGCATTGGCCACGTAGGTCCACTTGTTCTTGCTCTCGGTGAGCAGGAAGAGCGGGTTGCTCTGGGCCGGGACATCCGGTACAGCGCCGCCGGTCTGTGCCTGCAGCGATCCGCCTGAGCCAATGGTGAACGGCAGAATCTGGGCGGGAACAGTGACGGGCGTCGTGCTGTTCGGCGGAACGTATGTGATGGGCTCGTTATCCAGGATGTAGACGAAGGAGCTGCCGGACTGAATGGCCGTGGCCTGTGTGGCGTTAATCGTCTGCAGGCTGTTCTGGCTCAGAGTGAGCTGGCCGGAGCTGTTGTAGGCGTATGGGAAAACGAAGTCGCCGGTCGAGGGCGTTCCCGAAAGGGTGAAGACGTAATTGGAGATCAACTGGAAGTCGATGGGATTGGACGGGACCGGGAAGTAGGTCAGCTGCGAGCCGTCTGCGGCTGTAACCTGCGCATTGAGCAGGAGGCTGAGGCGGCCGGTGCTGGAGTCCACGTTGAAGGCTGTGATATCGGCGCAGGTGGTGACGCCTGCTCCCAGCGCCTTAGCACAGGAGTTGTTGTCGGGAGCGTCATGGTCGAGTACGTAAATGTGCGAGCCTGTGGCATCGGCGACCATGCGGAAGGGATTCTTGCCCTGCGTATAGAAGGTCTGCTGGGGGACGAGAGAGCCGTTGCCGGCAACGGAGAACTGCGTGATATTGGCTTCGGAGCAACCTGTATCGGTGGCGGTGGTGGTGCAGTCAGAGCCGCCCTGGTTGAGTACGTACAGGAAGCGGCTGCCGAGGATAAGAGAAGCGCGGATGGGGTAAGAGCCTCCGCTGCTGATGGGCAGGCCGTTAATAGGCGTGAGCTTGCCGGTGTTGTGGTCAATTTTGAAACCGCTGAGGATGCCCTGGCCGGCCGATCCGGAAGTGCCGGTGGTCTGCGTGCCGGTTACATACAAAAAGCCAACGGTATAACTCTGAACGCAAGACGTAACGCTGAGGATGGCGCTAAGTGAAAGTGCGCCCATCAAAAGGGCCTTGCCGAATTTCCTAAACTTCATGCGATTCCTTCATCCTGCTCTGGCGTGCTCGTCAGGCGTGCGGCGCCAAGTGTGGTCGTTCCCCGCGGAGAGCTGGGTTGGGATGGGTCCCTGCTGCATTGTAAAAGCCAAGGGTGCGTTGTGCCTAATTACGGTTTTGGGACAGCGTAAGTACTGCGAATTGGACGCGGTATGTGGGGGGAAGTTATCTGGATCAAGCAGGGAATAGGACTAGGGAATAGGGAATAGGGAATAGAGACGGCTGGGATGCTGGGGGTAAAAGAAAACCGCGCTGGTTTCCTTGGCGGAAGGCCGGCGCGGTTGGTTTTCGTGGTCCTTGTTCGTGTTTCCTTATCCCTGCTTTTCTACCAGACCCGGCAGGAGTTGGTGGGGTGCATGGGTTGGCCCTGGGTGCAGCTGAAGGCTTTGCCGAACTCGTCGAAGTTCTGCACGGCGCCGTTTACGCGCCATCTGCCGGTGGAGTGGGGGTCCGTAAGAGCGCGCTGGCGGGCGGACTGGTCGGTCTGGTTTTCACACCATACCTGCGCGAAGCCGAGGAAATAACGCTGTTTTTCGGTGTAGCCGTCGATTTTGTCCTCGATGGACTTGTGTTCGGCGGCGAGGGTGTCGAGGAGTGCTAGGTAGGCGATGCGGAGGCCGCCGTTGTCGGCGGTGTTTTCGCCCAGGGTGAGCTTGCCGTTGAGGTTTTGCGCGGGCATGCCTTCGTGGGCGGGAGAGGTTTCAAAGCCGCTGTATTCTGCGACTTCGCAATCGGTGCGCTCGACGAATTTTTTGCGGTCTTCGGCGGTTTGCCACTCGCGGAGATTGCCTTTGCCGTCATATTTGGAGCCCTGATCGTCGAAGCCGTGGGTCATTTCATGGCCGATGACGACGCCGATGCCGCCGAAGTTTACGGCTGGATCGATGGAGGCGTCAAAGAACGGCGGCTGGAGGATGCCGGCGGGGAAGTTGATGTCGTTCATGGAGGGGCTGTAGTAGGCGTTGACGGTGGGGGGCGTCATGCCCCACTCTTTCTCGTCGACGGGCTTGCCGAGCTTGGAGAGGTTGTAGTTGCGCTGGAAGACGGCGTCGCGGCGGAGGTTGCCGATGAGGTCGTCACGCTTGATTTCAAGTGCGCTGTAGTTGCGCCAGTGTTCGGGGTAGCCGATCTTGTTGCGAATCATGGAGAGCTTTTCGAGCGCGGCCTTTTTGGTTTCTTCGCTCATCCAGGGGAGGGTCTTGATGTCGTCGCCGAGGGATTTTTCGAGGGCGGCTACGAGCTGATCCATCTTGGCCTTGGCCTGGGGCGGGAAGTTTTGCCGGACCCAATCCTGGCCGACTGCTTCGCCGAGCGCAAGGTCAGTCTGCTGAGTGCACTGCTTCCAGCGCGGGGTGGGCTCTTTCTGGCCGGCGAGCACTTTTCCGAAGAAGGCGAAGTTTTCGTCGAAGTAAGGCCTGGGCAGATTGGTTGCGACGGAGTGGATGGTGTTCCAGCGGAGATAGGACTTCCATGCGTCGGCGGGTTCGGAGGCGATGAGCGTGTTGAGACCCTTGAAGAAATCAGGCGTGGCTACGTTGAGCGATTCAAAGCTGCCGACCTTTAGGTCTTTGAAATAGGCAGGGAAGTCGAAGTCGGGTGTGAGCTTCTGGAAGTCGGCGACGGTGTAAATGTGGTAGCGGGCTTCGGGGTCGCGCATGGCTACGCGGCTCATGGAATTCTTAGCCAGGGCGGTTTCGATGCGCAGGACGTTGTCGGCCTCTTTGGCTGCCTGGTCTGGTGTATCCCCGGCGAGAGTGAACATCTTCGTCAGGTGATCTTTGTACTGGCCGCGGATTTTTTCGAAGCTGTCCTTGAGGTAGTAGTCGCGGTCAGGGAGTGAGATGCCGGCCTGGGCGATGTTTGCGATCTGCTTGGTGGAATCCTTCTCGTCCTGCGTGACGCCGAAGCGGAAGAAGGGTGCGGGTTCGCCGTGTGCGGCGAGCTCGCCGACGAGAGTGGCCAGCTTTTTGGGATCGTCGAGCGTGGCGATGCGGTCGAGTGCAGGCTTGATTGGCTCAAGTCCTTTTTGCTCTACGAGAGCGGTGTTCATGCAGGCGGCGTAATAGTCGCCGTATTTTTTTTGCAACGGCGTCTTAGGATATGTTGAGGCCGCTTCAAGCTCCTGCCAGAGAAGGTAACGATTGCGCTCCCCGACCAGCGAGAAGCTGCGTGCCCAGCGGACCTGGTCGGATGGAATGGGGTTGGCCTTGTTCCAGTTGCCGCATGCGTATTGATAGAAGTCGGTGCAGGGGTTCGCGGATTTGTCGATGGCGGAGAGGTCGAAGCTTTTTGCTTCGGGCGGTGGCGCTGGCTTGTCTGGACTGGATTGAGCTCCAACGGTGAGAACGGCTCCGGCTGCGAAGAGCAGTGCGGATGCAATGCGAGAACAGTTCATCGATTTTCCCTTGAGGATTTGGTCTGCGTGCGTAGATGGATAGCAATGTAGCATGTTGCATCGGGCTGGCTGCCATCATTTGCTACACTCCTTTCTACTCTCCTTTACCTGTGTATCGATTTCACCCTTGGAGCATTTCTATGATTTTGAAGCGTAGATGGACGGCAGCTTTGGTTCTGGCGGCGACGCTGGTTGTACTGCCCGCGGCTGTGATGGCACAGGCGAAACGCACGCTGGTTCGCGCAGGGCACCTGCTGGATGTGAAGACGGGCAAGCTGGCCGATGCGCAGACGATTGTGGTGAGTGGCGAGACGATTCAGTCGATTGCTGCGACGGCGCAGACACCGGCGCAGCCCGGCGATACGGTGATTGACCTGAGCGGCATGACGGTGCTACCGGGGTTGATCGATGTGCATACGCACATTACGGGCGCTACGGATTTCGATCCGTTTCATGAAGTGACGATGACGGATGGCAAGGAAGCGATTATTGGCGTGGCGAATGCGCGCACCACGCTGCTGGCGGGCTTTACCAGTGTTCGCAATGTGGGTGCGGGTGGGTATACCGATGTGGATTTGCGCGATGCGATTAACAGCGGGCTTGTTCCGGGGCCGCATATGCAGGTGAGCGGACCGGCGCTGGGGATTACGGGCGGACATTGTGATGATGATCTGCTGCCGTTTCGCTATCACCAGACGAGCGATGGCGTGGCGGATGGGATTGCCGCGGTGCAGCACAAGGTGCGCGAGACGATCAAGTATGGCGCGGATGTCATCAAGATTTGCGCGACGGGCGGAGTGCTCTCGAAGGGCGATGATCCGCAGGCTTCGCAGTACACGCTGGAGGAGATGCAGGCGATTGTGGCGGATGCGCACCGGCTGGGACGCAAGGTGGCGGCGCATGCGCATGGGTCACAGGGAATTCTGTGGGCATCGAAGGCGGGCGTGGATTCGATTGAGCACGGCAGCTACATTGACTATGCGGCGATTGCCGAGATGAAGAAGAACGGGACGTATCTTGTGCCTACGCTGTACCTGGAAGACTGGATGCTGGAGCATGGCAATTTGCCGGCGTTCTATCAGCAGAAGATGAAAGATGTGAGCGCGGTGGCAAAAGGTAACATCAAGCGCGCAATGAATGCGGGCGTGAAGATTGCGATGGGCACGGATGCGGCGGTGTATCCGCATGGGCTGAATGCGCACGAGCTGGATGTGTATGTGAATCAGCTTGGCATGGCTCCTCTAACTGCGCTGCAGACTGCCACGATCAATGCGGCTGACCTGATGAACTGGTCCGACAAGACTGGGACGCTGGAAGCGGGCAAGTGGGCGGACATCATTGCGGTGGTGAAGAATCCGCTAGAGGATGTGCGGGTGCTGCAGGATGTGAAATTTGTGATGAAGAGCGGCGTGGTTTACAAGAACGAAGGCAAATAGCGAGCGTGCTGGCGCGGTTTTCCCGCTGCGCGGGGCAACTCTTTGTGTCAAAGAATCAAGGCAGTTCTTTACAGGCGATGCGGTGGCCTGACACACTGAATAGTGGACACCCAAACCATCGTTATCCTTGATTTTGGCTCGCAGTACACGCAGCTGATTGCGCGGCGTATTCGCGAGCTGAACGTTTTTTGCGTAGTTCTGCCCTGCACGGTTCCTTTGAAGGAGATTCAGAGCTACAAGCCGCTCGGGATTATTCTTTCGGGCGGGCCTTCGTCTGTATATGACGCGGATGCTCCGGCGGCGGACCCGAAGATTCTGGAAGAGCATGCGCCGATTCTCGGCATTTGCTATGGATTCCAGTTCATTGTGCATACTCTGGGCGGCAAGGTGCTGCCTGCGTCGAAGCGCGAGTATGGTCATGCCGAGGTGACGATTGAGCATGGCGCGACGCGGCTGTTTGCGGGGTTACCGGAGCATCTGCAGGTGTGGATGAGCCATGGCGATGAGGCGCAGGAGCTGCCTGCCGGGTTTGTGCGAACGGCGGCAACGAGCAATGCGTTGGCGGGTATTGCCAATGAAGAGCGCCGTATTTGGGCTGTGCAGTTTCATCCGGAGGTACACCACACGCCGCATGGACCAGAGCTTTTGAAGAACTTTGTCTTTGGCATCTGCGGGGCCAGCGGTGATTGGACGCCGTCACATTTTGTTGAGACGACGGTGGCTTCGATTCGCGAGAAGGTTGGCAAAGATCATGTGATCTGCGCGCTTTCCGGCGGAGTAGATTCGTCTGTTGCGGCGATGCTGGTGCATAAGGCGATTGGCAGCCAGCTTACGTGCGTCTTTGTGGACAATGGGGTGTTGCGCAAGAACGAGTTTCAGAATGTGCAGAAGAATCTGCGCGACAAGCTTGGGTTGAATCTTGTGGCTGTGGATGCCAGCGAGAGGTTTTTGAGCAAGCTGGCCGGTGTGACCGATCCCGAGAAGAAGCGCAAGATTATTGGCGCGGAGTTTATTGCGGTTTTTGATGATGAGGCGGCTCGGATTGCTCGCGATACGGGCGAAGTGAACTGGCTGGTGCAGGGAACGCTGTATCCGGATGTGATTGAGTCGAGCAGCGTGAAGGGGCCTAGCCAGACGATCAAGAGCCACCATAATGTGGGTGGCTTGCCGGATTGGATGAAGCTGAAGTTGATTGAGCCGCTGAGGGACCTGTTCAAGGACGAGGTGCGGCGCATTGGGCGCGATATGGGCATGCCGGAGGATATTCTGGGCCGCCAGCCGTTTCCCGGGCCGGGGCTTGCTGTGCGCATTCTCGGTGAGGTGACTGCAGATCGCGTGGCGCTGTTGCAGGAGGCGGACGAGATTGTTGTCAGCGAGATCAAGGCAGCGGGGCTTTACACGAAGATCTGGCAGAGCTTTGCTGTGCTGCTGCCGGTGATGAGTGTGGGCGTGATGGGCGATCAGAGGACTTACGCTTATACGGCTGCTGTGCGGGCGGTTCACTCCGAGGATGGCATGACGGCGGACTGGACTCCATTGCCGTATGAGGTGTTGAAGACGATTTCCAGCCGGATTGTGAATGAGGTGCGCGGGATTAACCGCGTGGTGTATGACATTACGTCGAAGCCGCCGGGGACGATTGAATGGGAATGATCTTCTGCGTCAGGCCTCTGACTGTGCAGGCATGATGCTGCTTAATTTGCCACTTGCGCCTTGGATATGGCAAGAAATGCGATATTCTGCCATACTTTACAAGAGGTGTCATATGCCTACCGAAACTGTCGTTTTGGGAGAAAGTGGTCGTATTGTTCTTCCCGCAGCAATTCGTAAGGAGTATGGGCTTGAGCCGGGCGAGCGCTTGACCGTTACCAGCCAAGGCGGCGAGATTCGCATCATGAGCCGCAAAATGGCTTTGGAAAGTATCCGCGCCGGCATCATCAAGAAACGGGGAAGTCTCAAGGGAGTCCTCGACGAGTTTCTCGCAGAAAAGCACAAAGAAGCGGAGCGCGAGGCAGTGGGTGAGTAATGTTGTTCTGGACTCTTCCGCTGTTCTGGCGCTCATTCTCAATGAGCCGGGTGGAGAGCAGGTAGATGCGCTGCTGACTCAATTGGATCGCGGCGAGAACGCGCAAGTTGCCCTTAGCGCTATTACGTGGTGTGAGATTCTTTCCAGACTTCATCGCAATCATGACGCCATGACCTCATCAGAACTGGCCGGATTGCTGGAGGGAGTGGAAATTGTTTCTTTTGGCGTTTCAGAGGCAGACCTTACCGCGGATCTTGTCCGGATCGACCGCTCTATCTCGCTGGGAGATAGAGCATGCCTCACACTTGCACGTACGCGAAATGCGACAGCGTGGACGACGGACAAAATCTGGCAGCGTCTGAATACCGATATTGCGATCAAAATTTTGCGCTGAAAACTCTCATGCAGATTGTGCTCGCAGCGCTGCGATTTCTTTTGTAAGTGCTTCGAGACGCGCGAGTATGTCTGCGTGCTGTTTTTCGTAAGAGTTTGGTTCGAGGCCTTCTACATAAAAGGTTCCGCTGGGCTCGAGCTCACACATGCCTACCTGATGAATACTTGTGAAGCCCTGTTTGTGGATGGCTTCGAGCAGTTCTTCGTGCGTGAGCGACTCATGCTGCATGGCTTTCTGGTCGATTTTGCCGTCGCGTACGAGCACGGTGGAGCGGCCTTGCACTATGCGTGTGAGGCGCGGTGAGTTGAAGAGGAATCGTGCGACGAGCCAGTTGATGCCCAGGAGACCCAGTGCGCCGATGATGCCGCCGCTGACGGAGTTGTCATCGCCGATGATGGCGTTCTGCACGGTATTGGAGAGCGAGAGCAGGACTACGAGGTCAAAGGGGTTGAGCTGCGCCAGCTCGCGCTTGCCGAAGATGCGGAGCAGGATGACCAATACCAGGTAGACGATGATGGGACGCAGCAGCTTCTCAAGGATGGGAAGCGGCAGGTGGAACATGTTGTTGAGCATGGTGTGGAGCATGGGATGAGGATAACGGGCGGTGAGGGATTCCCCAAGGCTCTTCGCGTGGGATGTGCCGGAGTTGATATTCTCGGCTGGCTGGATGGAGGAGTTTTGGATGCGGGAAGCGGTGATTGTTTCGGCGGTGCGGACGCCGGTGGGGAAGTTTCAGGGGTCGCTGGCGGGGTTTACTGCGCCTAAACTTGGGGCGCTGGTGGTGCGGGAGGCTGTGTCGAGGTCTGGCTTTGCAGTTACGGATATCGATGAGTGCATTATGGGTTGCGTCTTGCAGGCGGGGCTGGGGCAGAATCCGGCGCGGCAGGCGGCTATTTATGGCGGGATGGATCCGGAGTCGGCTGCGCTTACGGTGAACCAGGTTTGCGGGTCGGGGCTGCGGGCTGCGGCGCTGGCTGCGCAGGCGATTGCGCTAGGCGATGCGGAGGTGATGGTGGCGGGCGGCATGGAGTCGATGACGAATGCGCCGTATCTGCTGCCGCAGGCGCGGGGCGGGTATCGGCTGGGGAATGGAACGCTGGTGGACGCGATGATTCATGATGGGCTGTGGGAGGCTTACCGCGGCTTTCATATGGGGATTGGCGCGGAGATGATTGCGGAGAAGCACGGGATTACCCGCGAGGAGCAGGATGCTTTTGCGGCGGAGTCGCATCGGCGGGCTGCGGCGGCTACGCGGGGGGAGGCCTTTGCCGAAGAGATGATGACGGTGGAGGTTCCGGCGACGAAGAAGGGTGAGGCTGCGAGTGTCTTTGCTGTGGATGAGGCGATTCGGCCGGAGACGACGGTGGAGACGCTGGCGAAGCTGAAGCCGGCTTTCAAGGAGGGCGGTACGGTGACCGCGGGGAATGCTCCGGGAGTGAGCGATGGCGCGGCTGCTGTTGTGATTACCAGCGCGCATCTGGCGCGGGAGCGGGGGTTGAAGCCGATGGGTTTGATTCGGGCGCATTGCACGGCGGGCAGGGAGCCGGAGTGGTTTGGGCTGGCGCCGATTGATGCTGTTCGCAAGGTGGCGAAGCGGGCCGGGTGGGAGCTTGATTCGGTGGATCGCTTTGAGCTGAATGAGGCGTTTGCGGTGCAGGCGATTGCGGTGAATCGTGAGCTTGGGTTGGATACCGCGAAGGTGAATGTGCATGGCGGGTCGGTGGCGGTGGGGCATCCGATTGGATCGAGCGGGGCGCGGCTGCTGGTAAGGCTGCTGGCGGATTTGAAGGAGTGTGGCGGGAAGCGGGGGATTGCTGCGCTGTGTCTGGGTGGGGGGAATGCTGTGGCGATGGCTGTGGAGGCCGTATGACCCTGCAAGCCATGAGCCAATGTTAGACTCCTGCTAATTAGATCGGGAAATTAAATGCGCGGAATGGTCTTAATTCGAATTCTGTTTCTCATCGCTGCATGGCTGCTTAGTATAGTCTCCTTCTTAGCCGGACTAGGGATTATGCTGTGGATCGGAACAGTATGGCCTTCTGTTGCACGTCTCTGTATTTGGCTGCTTCCTCTGATGAGTCTTCCTGTTTTTTTCTTGAGCTTATTTATGCGAAAGGTCGGAATACTTACTTACTGGTTTCTGTTCTTGGGGAATTGTGGAGCGATTGTCGGAGTGTTTTGGGACGAATGCATCGGAAAGCAGTGTTCTATTGCTCATCCAGGGGTGCGGGATGCGCTAAAAGCTCTTGATCATTCTTATAATCTGGCATTTCTCCTCGCTGCAATTTGCTTGCAGATTGCCTGGCAGATTGAGAAAGCAAATAGACGGAACGAGTCGAGCGGAAAGCTAGTCGCAGACTAGCGCGGCGTCACTGAAATCCAGCGGAGCGTTGGCTTCAGCAGATTCTTCGGGAGTTGTGTCTGCGGAGGCTTGTGCTTCGAAGAAGGCGTCCACCTGATCGAGAATCGCGGCTGAGGATTTAGCCTGGTAGATCGCTGCGCGGAGTTTGGCTCCGCCGGGGACGCCGTGGGTGAACCATGCGGTGAACTGTTTCATTTTGCCTGCGGCTTCGCGTACTGAATTCTCTGGCTTTTCTGCAATGCTGCCGGTTTCTCCGCCGGACATGAGCATTTCGAAGTAGGCGCGGATCATGTGATGGCGGTCGGCGCTGGTGGGCTTGTCGTAGCGGCCTGTGGCGGTGAACTGCGCGATCTGGCGGAAGATCCAAGGATTGGCGGGTGCGCCACGGCCAATCATGACGGCATCGCAGCCGGTCTGCGCGACCATCGCGGCGGCGTCTTCCGGAGTGCGGATGTCGCCGTTGCCTATGACGGGGATTTTTACGGCTTGCTTGACGGCGGCGATCCACTCCCAGCGGGCGTAGCCGGTGTAGGACTGCTCGCGGGTGCGGGCGTGGAGTGCGAGGGCGTTGAGGCCTTCGCTTTCGGCCATTTTGGCGAGCTCGATGCAGACGATGTTTTCGTCGTTCCAGCCCAGGCGGAACTTGACGGTGAAGGGAATTGTGACGGACTTGCGCACGGCGCGGAAGATTTCGCCGATTTTGGGCAGGTCGCGCAGGAGGCCGGAGCCGCCGTTGCAGCCTACGACGCGCTTGGCGGGGCAGCCGAGGTTGAGATCGACGATGTCGAAGCCGGTGTCCTGGCAGATGCGTGCAGCTTCAGCGAGGGTTTCGGGGTTGGAGCCGAAGAGCTGCGCGGAGATGGGGTGCTCGTCGTCGAAGAAGGTGAGGTAACGCTTGCGCTTGGATTCGCGCATGCGGGAGAGGCCGTCTGCCGAGGTGAACTCGGTCATGAGGAGGCCGCAACCGGATTGGGTGTTGGTGACGGAGGATTCTACGTTAGCCGTGTTGCTATCCCAGGTCTCCAAAACCGGGAGACCTGGGGCACCCGATGGAGTGGTGAAGAGACTGGCGTGGCGGATGAAGCGGCGGAAGATGGTGTCGGTGACTCCGGCCATGGGGGCGAGGACCGTGGCTGGGCGCACGTCGACCTTGCCGATGCGGAACTCGGCTGGGACCGGCGCTGAGCCGGTTCGCTCGACGGGTTCTTCCCACGCTTTTTTCACGGTGAATCCTTTGCCTGACATGGGTGCTCCCGGTTAGCTCGGAAGTTCAGGAACATCGAATATAAACGGCTTGCCGCGGGATTCCGGATCCCAGCCCGCCTCGATTGCCTGACGGATGTGTGCTTCCACCTTTGCCGCATGAATCGGCACCCGCATGGTGTCAGTGCGGGTGATGCCGTTCTTGTTCAACACTGGCGCAAGAGGGTACTCCAGATACAAGTCTCTGCGGGCGCGCGTGTCTTCATTCTGAACATGAATCGCTACGGCGTGCCAGTCATCCAGACCGTTGGTGTGCTGCTCGCGATGCAAGCGCCAGATCAGATGGTGGCCATCGATCTCGACCTTTGCTCCGAGTTGGCGTTTGGGATGCGGCGCCATGGCAGTTTCTTGTTCCAGTCCTTCTACGTGAGTCTCAGCAAAACGAAGCCCCCGCCGCGGCGGAGGCCTGTTTCGCTGAATCCTCGCGGTTCTGGCGCGTTACTTGGTCTCGGCCTTCGCGTACTTGCGGCGGAAGCGCTCCACGCGGCCAGCCGTATCGACAAGGCGCTGCTTGCCGGTGAAGAACGGGTGGCAGGACGAGCAGATTTCGACGTGAATGTCGCCCTTGTGGGTCGAACGGGTCTCAAAGTTGTTTCCGCAGGCGCAGACTACGCGCACAGCGTCGTAATTGGGGTGAATCTTTTCCTTAGGCATGGCTTGAAAGGGACCTTTCCTGCAATCCTGTTTATTATACGGCGATTTTTGTTTACGAGCAACGATGAAACCCCTTCCCAAAGCCGATTCGCGGGCCTAGAATTTCTGCCGAAAAACTTCATGACAGCCTCTAAGCTGCCGAATGAATTGGGGAGGCAAGGTATGTCCGCTAAGAACTTGATTCACTGTGGTTTATTGCTGGCCGGTGTTGTGTTTGCCGCGCAGCTTGCGGCAGCGCAGGAGATTACTGCGCATGTAAAGCAGATTTACAAGAACGATTGCGCGCTGTGCCACGGCGATAACGGCAATGGAAAGTCAGAGATTGCCGAGAGCATGAAGCTGACGCTGCTGGATTACACCGATCCCAAATCGCTGGCTGGTAAATCGGACCAGGAACTCTTTGACGCCATTCGCAAGGGCAGGGGCGACAAGATGCCGCCCGAGGATGCGGTTCGCGCGAAGGATGCTGAGGTTCGCGGGCTGGTGGCGTATGTGCGGAGCTTGTCGAAAGGGCAATCCGCGGGGCAATCCGGCGGAACGCAGACTGCTACTGCTCCTGCGCCTCCGCCGGGTAAGCACTGAGTTCGCGGCTATTTCGCGAGAGCCTTGTCGATGGCGGCTTCTGCGAGCGGGGCCATGATGGCGTAGCCTGCGGGCAGCGGGTGAACGCCATCTTTGCTCAGATTTTCCGGTAGACCATTCTGCGCGTCGCGTGTGGCTGAGTGGTAATCGACGTATCCGTAGCCCTGGCTGGCTGCGTAGTTCTTGATCCATGTATTGATGGCGAGGATTTTGTCAGCGGAGCCTTGCACGCTGGGCGCCCAATTGAAGTGCGCGGCCGGCAGGATGGAGCAAAGCACGACGCGGATGCCGTTTGCGGCGGCGAGCTGCGCCATGGACTGGATGTTTCCTTCTGTCTGCTCGGCGGTCATGGGGCCGGTGTTTCCCGCTACGTCGTTGGTTCCGGCGAGGATGATTACGACTTTCGGCTTGAGGTCCAGCACGTCCTGGCGGAAGCGCACGAGCATCTGCGGGGTGGTCTGGCCGCTAATTCCACGATTGATGTAGGGCTTGCCGGGGAAGGATTGATCGAGATGCCAGCCCTCGGTGATGGAGTCGCCCATGAAGACTACGCGCTTGTCGTCGGGCTGGGCCGGGGGGAGCTGCGCGTTGGCGTCCCTGTAGCGTGCAAGCCAGCCGAAGTCGGTAAGTAGCTGTTTCTGGTGGGCATCTTTATAGCCGTCCGGGGTCTGGGTCTGAGCCGGGGCTGCTGGTGTGGGGGCCTGTGCGGCGATGCCTGATGTTGCGGTTAAAAGCGCTGTTGCCATGATCAACACTGCGCGGAGTTTCACCGGATTGGTCTCCTCGATACAGCCGAAAGTTTTTCGGGTTTGATTCTACGCTGTGCTTCTGCGGCATTTCCACATGGCGGGCGCGGCTTACACATCGGCGCAGTTGTGCATTGTGCGCTAGGCTGGATAGAGAGCTATGAGCAATGTGTGTTCGATTTGCGGTGGCGTGGGTCTGGTGCGCGTCGTCTCGGAGGATGGCCGCTGGGTTTCCCGCGCCTGCCAGTGCCAGGAAGTTGATCGCGAAGAACGGCGGCTGAATTCGGCGCGGATTCCTGAGCGCTATCGCCATTGCACGCTGGACACCTTTGAGACGCGTTTTGCCGGCGCGGATAATACGCTGGGTGCGGCGCTGATGACGGCGCGCAGGTTTGCGGATGGCTATCCTGTCGAGACTGCAGGCCGCGGGCTGCTTTTTGTTGGCTCGATTGGCGTGGGTAAGACGCATCTTGCAGCGGGGATTCTGCATCGGCTGGCGCGGGAGCGTGGCGTGCGCGGGCTTTTCTGCGATTATCGTGAGCTGCTGAAGAACATTCAGCATAGCTACAATCCGCAGGTGGCGGCTACGGAGATGGATTTTCTGCGGCCGGTGTTTACTGCGGAAGTGCTTGTGCTGGATGACCTGGGCGCGCAGAAGCCGAATGAGTGGTCGTGGGATATTGTGGCGCTGATTTTGAACACGCGCTACAACGACAAGCTTTCTACGATTGTGACTACGAATTACTCTGACCTGCCGGCGGGTGGCGGAGAGCAGGGTGATGCGGGACGTGCGGGCCGGGAGGCTACGCTTGGCGACCGGATTGGAGACCGCATGCGGTCGCGGCTGGCGGAGATGTGCGTTCGCGTGACGATGACCGGGAATGATTTTCGGCAGACGGTGAAGCGGGCGCGGTTCGGCTAGTTCGCCTGAACAAGAAAGTTATTCAGGGGCGGAAGGAGTGCCCTTTTACAAGGCTTATCGTTGGCATTTGTGTCGTCCCAGGTCTCAGAATCGAGACCTGGGGCACCCGATTTTGTTCGGAGTGCGAAGATCAGTACATCAATTTTGAGGATAGATAGGTGTACATTGCTGCGTCGGTGCGGGCGCGTTGCTTGTTGTCCGCGCCTGCTCCGTGGCCGCCTTCTGTGATTTCAAAGTAGTGGAAGGGTTTGCCGAATTCTTCCATGCGGGCGGCGAACTTGCGTGCGTGTACCGGACCTACGCGGTCATCTTTGGTGGTGGTGAAGATGAGCGGCTCGGGATAATTTACATCTTTGCGGAGCTGATTGTAGGGAGAGATGGAGGCGAGGAACTTTCGTTCTTCCGGCACGGAAGCAGAGCCGTATTCGCCTACCCAGGATGCGCCGGCGGAGAGATGTTCGAAGGCGAGCATGTCGAGCAGCGGCACGGAGATGATGACGGCCTTCCATGCCTCAGGGTGTTGCGTGAATTCAACGCCCATGAGCAGGCCGCCGTTGGAGCCGCCTTCGATGCCGAGGCGTGATGGTGATGTGATTTTGCGTGTTTCAAGATCCTGCGCTACGGCGTAGAAGTCGTCGTAGATGCGCTGGCGGTTTGTCTTGAGTCCGGCGTCATGCCATGCGGGGCCGAACTCGCCGCCACCGCGGATGTTTGCGAGTACGTAGACGCCACCGCGTTCGAGCCAGAGCTTGCCGGTGGTGGGGCTGTAGGAGGGCGTCTCCGATATCTGGAAGCCGCCGTAGGCCGTGAGCAGAGTGGGGTTCTGGCCGTCGAGCTTCATGTCTTTTTTGCCGACGACGAAGTAGGGGACTCGTGTGCCGTCCTTGGAGGTGGCTTCATACTGATGGACGGCGAGGTTGGAGGTATCGAATTGCGGTTTCTGGGATTTGATTTCCTTGAGCGAGCCGTCGGCTGCGTTGCCCAGCCAGAGCGAGGGCGGATTGAGGAAGCCGGTGAGGGAAAGAAAGAAGCGATCCTCTGTGGAGTTGCTCCACATGATGCTTACTGTTTGATTGTCGGGAATAGGAAGCGCTTTGCGGCTCCACTGGCCGTTTTTGCCGAGCGAATAAATATAGGCGCGGCCTTGCACATTGTTCAGCGTGGTGAGCAGCAACTGATTCTTTGTGGTGCGAACTGCCTGCGCGAATTCGCGTTCGGTGGGAGTGAAGATGACGGTTGGCTTGAGGTGCTCGGGGTCTGCTTTGGCTGCGTTGTAGTCGAGGGAGAGCACGGTGCCTAAGGGATAGTGCGTGGTCTGGCCGGCAGGGGTCCAGTCTTCCTGAAGCGTCACGATGAAACGATTGGCGAGAAAGCCGACGATGCTGGATTTCTGTGGCAGCGCGAGCTTGCGCGGGCCGCTGGGCGACAGGAGATAAGCAGTGTGCTCGAAGGTGGAGGCGCTTCGTTCCATGATTACGGCCACGTGATCTTCGCCGTCGCGGAAGACTGTTGCGTGATCGCCGTAGCCGTTGTCAGTTACTTCACCGCGGAAGATTTCTTTGGCGCTTTCAAGCGGGGTGCCGCGCTTCCATTCGCGCACCGTGATGGGATAGCCGGCCTGGCTCATGGTGCCCGGACCCCAGTCCCGGGAGATAAGCACTGTGTCTTTATCAAGCCAGGCGACGGATTGCTTGCCGCGTGGCAGTACGAAGCCGCCTTCCACAAATTGATTTGCTTTCAGGTTGAATTCGCGAACGGTCACGGCGTCTTCACCGCCGGCGGAGAGGCTTGCCAGGCAGATCTCTTCCTCCGGGCGAAGGCAGTTCAAGCCGCGGCCTACCCAGCTCTGCTTTTCGGATGCGCCGAGCGCGTCGTAGTCGAGGACGGTTTGCCAGTGCGGCTCGGTGGTCAGATAATCGGCGAGCGTGGTGCGGCGCACAATGCCGCGCACATGGTTCGCATCATTCCAGGAGTTGTAAATGGCTCCGTGGAGGAAATAGGGCCAGGCGATGCGATCGGGCGAGTCGAGAACCTTGAGGGCTTCGGCCTCGAGCGGCGCAAAATGAGGATTGCCGTTGAGCCATGACTCGGTTTTGGCGTTCTCGGCGTTTACCCAGTCCATGGGCTTTGCGCCGTGGATGTCTTCGAGCCAGGTGTAGTTGTCAGGCTGCTCGGCGGGCGAGGGACCGGACTGGCTGAAGGCGCGGTGCGCAGGGCCGGCAGCAATCATGACGATTGAGGCAGCAAGTGCTGCGCGGATTCTTGTGGCGGCAATCTTCACGGAAGACTCTCCATCTCAATTTGATTCTGAAAGCGAAGAGAATTCATTATTGCAGAGAGATTTCGCCGGTACTTGCGATGAGCTGGGAGAGCGCCAAAAGCAAAACGGACACGCATGTGCGTGTCCGTTGGATGGTTCTGATTTAGGCGAACGCTAGAAGAGCCAGATGCTGACCAGAGTAGCGGCCATGGCCGCAGCTGCCACGGCCTGATAGACCAGGTCTTCCGCTTTACGGCCGCGAAGGATGCGCGAGGTGATTTGGGTGGGGGAGGGCTGCATCACGCGGTCCTAACCTTTCTTTGTTGGATGAGCGAGTGAGTCACTGAATTCCAAATACAGGATTCCTGTAGATGGTGTTCCCAGATATTCAAGCGTTTCTACTTGCTTACAATCTTGGATGCGAAAAGTTGCCCTAGCGACTAAGACCCGCATACATGCAATCTGTTGCGGTGAATATCCTGTTACAACACCCGCTAACTTGAATGCCCGTTCTTCGGAATATGACTTTGTTATCGTCGCGGGGGCAAAATCCATCTGTGAGAATTTTCATCTTCGCTGCGATGGCGTTGCCTTTGGTAATGTCCGGCGGCTGACGGATGCCGGGACGGGCCGGGACAAAATTGGTGAGGGAGCGCCTTCTGCGGTTTTGCTCTAAAATGGCAGCGTGAGCACGGGACCGCAACTCATCCGCACTGCAGAACCGCGCGAGCGCAACTGGCTGTCTTTGGCAATTGCCGCCGCAGTTGTACTCGTCATAGCTGTCATTACTGTTATTGCCGTGGAGCATGGCCGCTCCAAACCGACGATTGCGCCGATTAACGCCGGCGCTGATCCTTACGCTGCGAATCTGCCCATTACGAATCTGGCGCTGAGCGAGTCGGCGAATCTTGCCGGCGGCAAAGTTACTTATGTCGATGGGCACATTGCCAACAAGGGAAACCAGACGGTGACCGGCATCTCAGTGCAGATTCTTTTCCGCAATCCGGCTCATGAGGTGGCGCAGAACGAAACTCAGCCGCTCAAGCTCATTCGCACGCGAGAGCCCTATATCGATCTGCAGGGAGTCAGCGACGCGCCGCTCAAGCCTGGGGATGAACGAGACTTCCGGCTGATTTTTGATCCGGTGACGCCGGACTGGGATGGGGCCTATCCGGAGCTTCGGATTCTGCACGTTCAGGCTCGCTGATATGACCGATTTCGGCGCAGTTCTTGCCGCGTTTTCAGGCGCGAGAATTGCTTTTTTATCCAAAGTTACAGGGTAGAAGTTACCTCTTGTGTGTAAAAAATACCTTCCGCCGCACTTTACATTGTGCGTTTTGGAGGGGGTCTGAACCTTTTTAAAGATTTAAGCCTATTATATTCAGTCGCTTCGAGAAATCTTTCATTCTCTGCTCTGTTTGGCACGGGCATTGCTCTAATAGCAGCGTACTGTCAATTACCTTTCTTGTCTCCGTTTTGAGCCAGGGAGGGGAATTACACAGAGGATAAAAATGACAGCACTTATTTCTAAATATGATAGAAACGCCCTGCGCGGTGCAGTAGCACTCACCGCGCTTGCGTCGGCGCTCGCCTTCCCCGCGAGCGCGCAGACGCAGTCCTCCGGGAACACCCAGGAGGCAGCTCCGGCAACACAGCAGCAGCCGGACATAAATCAGCAGCGACTCAATAATGCGGATAAAGAAGGCTTCTGGGGTCACATGATGCCTTTTGCCCGCAAGAAATGGGTTAATAAGCGCCTTGACCCTATAAACGATAGACTCACCGAGCTGGACGAACTGAATACCAAGAACGCCGCGGATATTAAAGATGTAGACACCCGCGCGCAGGCAGGCATTCATCAGGCCCAATCCACTGCGGATCAGGCCAATCAGACCGCTACGGCGGCTGGTCAGCAGGCGCAGGTGGCCTCGACCGCTGCGCAGGGAGCTTCCACTCATGTGGATGCTGTGAACACGACTGTAAACGGCCTCGATCAGTACAAGCCTGTGACCGAAACTGAGGTTCGGTTCAAGGGCGGCGTACCGACTCTCTCGGCCGATGCAAAAAGCAAGCTGGATGAAGTGATCCAGAGCGTGAACGGACGCAAGGGATACATCATTGACATTGAAGCTCAATCGCCAGTCCACGGAGCCGCGGGCATTCAGAACTCTCAGAAGTTCGCCCAGGCAGTGAACCGTTATCTGGTGGAACACAACATTCCCGTCTACCGTCTGCATGCCGTAGCAATGGGCAATGCTCATAGTGAAGACAGCGATGAGGCTGTCCGCACGAGCATGGTACGCGTCCGGTTGATGGAAAACAGTTTGGCGGCCCAGGATGCTGCATCACCCCAGGGTGTAGCTTCCTCGTCAGGTGCGGAGCGGCCCTAAACCGCTCAGCCACGCCCCCGAGGCTATTACCGCGCCTTCGGCTCACCCCGCCGGCGGCCGCCAAAAAAGCTCTCGCAAGAGAGAACCAAGGCAACTTGGCCCCCGCTAAAACGGGGGCCGTTTTTTTTGTGTTTTCACTTCTTGAACTGGCAGATATACGACTATATTTGTCGTATATTAGAAAAGTGAGTTGAATGGCAGTGCAGGATAAACCCTGCCCTTGCCAGCAATGCAGGTTTTCGAATCGAAGGGTCCCTTGGTGGGGTCGATGCACTGCGCGATCGGCCCCCTTTTTTTTATGCGCGGCTGTATCCAGGGATATCTGGCTTGATTTGAGATGACTGCAAACTGGGTTCAGCGAGTGTCGGCGCGTATTAGAGTCACGGGTCCGAGAAGACCAGAGGCCTGTAACGGGGAATTGGCCTTGTAGGGCTTAACGTCTGTGAACGTTATTTTAGTGGCGCCTGGTTGCTCATCGCCGATGAGCCGATTCACCCACGCATTCACAACTTTTACCTGTATCTCGTTTGCTCCTGGCTTCAATGCAGAGGTGACGTCAAGGCGATAGGGCGCGTGCCATACTTCTCCCACATCATGACCGTTTATGCTTACCACGGCTAAATTTTTTACGTCGCCGAGATCCAACAGCAGATGTGCACCCTTGGCGAACCAATCGGAGGAGGCCTGCAGGGTTGTTGAGTAGTTTGCAATCCCGGAGAAATACTTCACGCCGGGGTCTGCGTTATTGCTCAAGTCAGAGAGATTCTCCATTGTGATGGAAGAAGGAGCACCTCGGCCCTGCTCGAAGCCGACTTTCCACGTTTGGTTTACCGTCGTCAACGTTGTTTCCTTTGGCTGGGGCACAGTGATTGACGACTTCGATGTGGGCTTTGCAAAGACTACAAAAACAGTTCCCCATGGTTCCAGGTGGAGCGGCACAGTGGTGCGGCCATCTGCGATCTGGAAACTTACCGGCTCCGTAGTGCCTGTCTCAGCGTGCCACAACTCAGGCTCTTTGCCGGCTACCCGGAAGCTTGCATTGGCTACCGACTCATTGTCGCTGCGATTGTCGACAAAATAGATGTCTCCGGCAGGCAGCTTGCGGTGGACAAATTCCAGGCTGTCATCGCCACTGCTCTTGCTGTAATTGAAATCCGGCTGCACGTGCAACGCGGCGAAGACATCGCTCAGGCTTTGCCCGGCGTAGACAGTGCCTTTGCGCACCTTGTGCACGCCTGATCCATCGCCGAACATCTCCAGAGAGAGCTTGCGGAATTCGTCTTGATTGTCTGCCTGGCTGGGATCGTCGAGGGGCTTGGGGCCTGCGACACTGGCTCCATCGTTGACCAGTGTATGAATCGCACGCAGCACCGGGAGCGACATGTGGCGGCTGTATGGATCGAGATACAGCACTTTGTATCGCATGCCGCTTTTTGCGGCAATGAGCCCATTCGCAACACTGAATTCGTGGATGAGACCATCGGCATTGATGTAGTCGAATCCATACCCGGCGGGAACATCCGGTGACTTGTCACCGAAGATTGCCGTGAGATTCGAGTCCTCGCCGTAGAAGTAAAGCACATCGGCGTCGAAGCGTCCCTGCTGCAGGAGATAGTCTGATCGCGCCAGATAATCGATCCATGGCCGCGCCTGCTCCGCCCAGGTTTCATTGCGATTGAACCATTGTCCGTAAGGCCCAAGCGTGAGACCGGGAGGCTTGCCGATGAGAGGCTGATGCGCCGACTCGTGAATGACGAAGCGATTGACGCCTGCGAGCATCTCTGCATCTGCAGTGGGCTTCAGCGTGGCCGGGGACCAGGCCCAGGGCGCGGCCGCTGACGCTGTCATGGACTCGGCGGCGACGAGATTCTGTCCATAGATATGAGCCACTGAGGCGGATTCGCGGACGTCTGCGTTGGCGGTGTACTGAATCTTGTTTACGCCGGGAAGCTGCGTCCACATGGCGCTCATGGGGACTTCGTTGAATTTCTTTACCTCCATGCCGTCGGCGACGTAGGCCCGGCCGCCTTCATGCGACTCACCGTAGTGGCCCATGCCGCGCTCATGCAGCGTGGCCTCAAGCTGGCCGTAGTGCTCGTTAGCGATGAGGTCGGCGATGGTCTTGCGGAAGTCCCACAGGAAACGGTCGCTTGCTTCTGCGCTCTCCACAACACGCCCGGTCAAGACCGGCAGCCATGGCGTGGCGTCGTAGCCGCGCAGGGTGCGGAATTGCGCAAGCATGTTGTCGGTCCAGTTTTGTGAGCCTGCTTCCCAACTGTCATTGATCACGTTTTGAATGCCGCGCTTGCCCATCCAATCCGCGCCGACTGTTTCCTTGTAGCTATCGAGATATTTGTCGAAGTAATCCTTCACATACCGCCGGTCGAGTTTGTCCACTTCCAGGCCTGTCGCTTCAGGCGTCGCCGGGTGGTTGGTGATTCCAAGCAAGGAATAGCCCACACGCAAAACAGTCCATTGTCCGGCGGGCGGAGTCCAATCGAGCGAACCATCCGGCCGCATTTTCGCGGTCAGGTCGATCACGCCCGACTTGTCAATGACGCTTGCTCCATCCGCGCTCGGTGTTGCCAGTGAATATAGATCTCCAACCGGCACAAAGGCCGCCTTCTCTTCAAAGCGGTTGACCCGCGCGTCGTTATGCAGAGCCAACTCGGAGATCTTGTAAGTTTTTGGCGGATTGTTCGGATCAATTCCAAAGGAAGAAGCTGAAGCTCCTACAGCCCAGCTCGGCAACGGAGGCCGTGGTGAAGGAGTGAATGTTACCCGGAAGAACTTCGCCTTTACTGGCGCGAAAGATACAGTCTGTTCGGCTGTTCCTCCTCCGGTCAGAGTCAGAATCTTGCGAAACGTCTGCCCATCGTCACTGGCTTCCAAAGTCTTTTGCGGTGCGGCTACTCCGTGAAAGGCAGCTTCCAGTTCCCCGGGATCCTGCGATGCCCAGGTGATGGAGCGAATGGTCTGCGGCCCCGCGTATTCAAACTGAATCCACGCGATGGAACCAGCCGGCGGAATTGGCAACTCCGCGGTCTTGGTCAGATCGCCATCGCTCAGTATCGCTGCATTCATATGGCCGCTGCTTGTGGTGACCGTTGCGGGCGAGAGGCTTTCCGCGGGAACCCGAAAAGCGACCACGGCGGCATCCGCGTAAAACTCCGATTTCGCAGTTCCTTCCCAGGACGACAGCGGGATGTTTTGAAATGGGCCTGTCACGAAGGGAGGATGTGCGAGTTGGCCCTTGAATGGCTTTCCGCCTTCAACAAGCGTTTCGCTCCATACGTACTTCTTCATTGCGTGCGATGCCGGCACCCAGGGACCACCGGATTCACTCCAGCCCGGGGAGCCTGCGATTGCCATCTCCATTCCGTACTGGTCGCCCAGGGTGACGGCATACTTGAACGCATCCTTCCACTCGGGCGTCATATAGGCCAGCCGCTTGGGTACTACCTGAGGAGTGGCGATGGCCGCATCGAAGTTCTGGAAACCGGCAATTCCTACCCGGTTCATCCACTCAAGATCGAGCCGGATACCTTCTTTGCTGACGTTGCCGTTCATCCAGTGCCACCAGACCAGTGGACGCGCGCCGTTGGGCGGATTCTGAAAGCCTTTTTTGAGGGCGTCGCCGCTGTCCTGGCTGAAGGCTGTTCCTGCGATTGCAACGAAGCCGAGCGCCCCGGAAAGAATCCAATTCCTCATCGTCCGCACCTGTCCCTATTTGGAGGGTATTTGCTGCAGGCCGCTGCTGGAAAGACATCATTCCATGAAAGACAGCGTCCGAAGTACAAAGCACATTCGGGAGCAAGTATAGGATGCAGCCGGGCCTTAACGCATCTGCGCTTATTGAAAATATTTGAGTTATCTGGCTTGCTTGACTTTTGTCGGAATTGGTTGGGAGGGATTTTGGTAGCGCTAACGGGAATCGAACCCGTGTTTTAAGATTGAGAATCTCACGTCCTAACCCCTAGACGATAGCGCCACACTGTGCGGGGGATGGCCGTTGCGGCCACTTATCTAATGTAGCAAAGATCAGGCGTTAAGCCAATGGCCTGAACCGGGTTCGGATGGCTGTGTCCTGTGCGTATTTGCCTAAATTCCCAACCGCTTTACTTCATCGTTGTAATACTTGCGGTATAGAATCTCCCACTCCTGCGTGCCTTCAAGAATGATTTTGCGCTGGGAGCTGATCTTGTTGCGGGCAGCGGCGTCAATCTTGGACTCTTCATTCAGCAGTGCTTCGAGGGCCTTGCGGGCTTCCTGGCGGATGGTATTGCGATCTTCATTGAAGCCGATCTCGTCCATCTCGGCGAGAGTATCGGCGACCGTGTGGGCCAGCTTGTTGAGTTTGTCGCGGCTGATTCTCATGACAGGACCATGGCTCCGGGAAGTCTTATAGAACGGCTTTATACTTGCGGGCCAGCTCGTTCTTCACTTTCTTGAACATCTCCGCGTACTGCGCGCCGGACTTCCGCATCTCGTCAGAGTACGCCTCAAGGATTACGCGCACCTCTTCATTGATGCGGTCTTCAAGAGAGAGCTCTTCTACCAGAGCCGCAGAGACGCGCTCCTCAGTCACACGCAAGTCGCTCGTTGTGATGAGCTTGGCTTCTGTGAGGTGTTTGACCGTGCGGCGGCCCAGATACCCAATGTAATCGCGGGAAAAGATCATCTGTGTGAGGCTCAGAATAGCGCATTGGAGGTGCGGATGTATACCCGTGAAGTTGTGCTGTTGTGCAGCGCTGACTTTTGTATTTGCTATCTGGCGAGGGAAGTGGCGGCGAGCCGGTATGAAACGCATGGCCCGCCCGAGACTCAAAATAGGCTATTTGTTTTGCAATGATGCGTAGAAAAACCAGGCGGTCACTTTGCTCAAAAGTCGGCCCGGAGTGCCGGTCTTACTAAATGCCTGAACAATATTGATTAATAGCCTCATCACGCGGAAAACGGGTTTTCGCCATTTCCTGCGAAACGTTACGAGAACGGCGAAAAGGCCTCTGAAAAACCCTAGGAAGGCGTATCAGGGAGTCATAAGAACCGCTTGAGCTGACCAATTCAGCACAACTGGTGGAACCCGATGATGGACGACCAGAAGGCTCGAATCGTGGAGCATAAGCGAATTGGCGAGCTTCCAGGTGCGGATTAGATAAAACCGATAAATGTTCGTAAGTAAAACAAAATAAATATACATAATTACAATTATTGAGTTCATGTCGGGCTTTTTCAACGCAGGATATTCGTGGCGGCTCGGTCCTCTACTTTCGGAGTGGCTGGAACAGGATTTAGCTTGCCAGAATTGCTAAACGAATCGTTTGTACGATGGTCACAAGACCCCATTAAATACGTACTAAAAAATTCTCGTAACGTTCCTATTGCAAATCGTTCTCTGTTTCGAGTAGACTTCGTGCCGTTAAATCGGAGCCCACTCAAATGTGCCCATTTTTTCTCGAAGACATCTCCTCGCGAACCGGAAGCGACTCTTCGCGAAGCTATTTATGCGGCTTTTCTTTCATCGTCCGACTTAACGTAGTTACCAAGTTCATGAGATATCGCCCGGGAAAAAAGCAGCTTCCAGTGCACGCTGGCTGCAGAAATGGCCCTTTGGAACAGGCCGAGACCGCAACGTTGTATCGAGATGATGCCTTTTGGGAGGAAAGTATGATGCGGAGAGTAACGCTATGTGTCCTAGTTGCTCTATTGCTGTTCGGCAATGGGGTCAGACGACTATATGCGCAGACGACAGCACAAATCACCGGAACCATCACGGATGCGCAAAACGCTGCAGTGAGGGGGGCCGAGGTCGTTGTTACGAGTGCAGACACCGGAATCGCGCAGACAGCCAAGACGAATGATCTTGGCGTTTACACGGTGCCATTGCTGAAACCTGGTTCCTACAGGATCGACGTCACGGCCACGGGCTTTCGTCCGCTCAGCCGCGCTGGTGTCGTGCTGGAGGTGGCACAGGTTGCGGCCTTGAATTTCAAGCTGCAGGTAGGCGGTAATGTTGAAACGCTCACCGTTTCAGACAGCACCCCTCTTCTGAACACCTCCAGCGACGCGATTGGTGGCGTAGTTGAACCGGCACAGGTGGAGAACCTCCCCATGCTGGGGCGAAACTCAAACGCTTTGATGGTCCTGGAACCTGGTGTCGTATCGACGAGGCAGACTACAGATAATCCTGTCCTGGAGAGCCACTATCAGTTCTTCTCCATGAACGGTTCCCGCCCAAATCAAAGCAAATTCACTCTGGACGGCGGTAACGACACGAACGTTGCCTTTAACGGACCGGAGTACACGCCGCAAGTGGAAGAGGTGCAGGAATACCGCACTCAAACAAGCAGCTTTGGCGCTGAGACAGGCAACAGTGCTGGCGGCATTGTGAATATTGTCACCAAAGCAGGCACCAGCAAATTTCATGGCAGCTTGTTTGAATACTTGCGAAACGATGATTTTTCGGCGAACGACTTCTTCTCCAACAGGTATGGTTCTCCGAGGCCTACGCTTCGCTATAACCAGTTCGGAGGAACCGTCGGCGGTCCGATCCTCAAGAAGCGTCTGTTTTTCTTCTTCGCCTATGAGGGGTTGAGGCAGAAGACGCCAAACGTGGTGACTACCAGCGTGCCGACGGATCTCGAGAAGAAGGGAGATTTCTCTCAGCTTCTAGATAACGCGGGGATAACGATATACGACCCATGGTCGACCGTTCCTGATCCCAGCCACCCGGGACAATACACACGAACACCATTTCCGGGCAATGTGATTCCGCAGGAAAGAATTGATCCGGTAGCAGCTGCCGTAATGAAATATTTTCCCGAGCCCAATCAGCCAGGGAGCGCCGGAACCGATCTCAACAATTACTTCTTCAGCGGAGCCAACCAGCAAAGCGTAAACAACTTTTCTGGGCGAGTAGACTATCAACTCACTCCGAAGACCACTCTCATGGGTCGATACTCACTTGAGAATCTCTCCCCGTGGATTGTTCCGGCGACATTTGGAATGGACGACATTGCGAGCCCCGGTTATGTAACCAAGCCACAGCATCATCCGTATGTGCTCGCGAAGGTGATTCAGTCATTTACACCCACCTTCTTTGGAGAGTTCCATGTTTCGTGGACACGCTGGTTCTATCAGTCAGAAGGCCTGTCCAATGGAGTTGACCCCACTACACTTGGTTTTCCCGCTTACCTGGCAGCCAACAGCATTACGTTGGGGATCCCGTCCATCTGCCCGGGAGAAATGTCGTGTATCGGTGGTTATTACAACGAAAACGATGTGTCGGATCGCTATGAAGCCGAAGGCAATATGACAAAGACGTGGGCAAGGCACACGTTGAAGTTCGGTGGTACCGTGGCCAAGAGCAGATATCACATGAACACGATCGACAACTCGACCGGAGCTTATGGGTCGAACCTCAACTTCACACAAGAAGATCCACTGGAGGGTAGCGCCACATCTGGATTCGGCTTTGCTTCATTCATGCTTGGCACAATGAGTTCGGGTCAGCAAAACGTGACCGAAATCATAGGCCACTACAATCAGCCGTACTTCGGAGCGTACGCGGAAGACGACGTTAAGGTGACGCACAATCTGACGGCGACGCTGGGATTGCGCTGGGACCATGAAGATCCTCGACAAGAAGCTCATGACATGATGTCCAACTTCGACTACACCGATAGTGCCACTCTCTCAAACGGTACGGTTGTTACCGGAGGTCTGGAATTCCCAGGCGTCAATGGCGTTCCATCAGGACAATGGAACACCAGCGAGCTGAGTTTTTCGCCTCGTATAGGATTGGCGTACGCACTTGACGATAGAACTGTTCTGCGTGCGGGATACGGAATATTTTTCGGTAACAGCTGGGGCAACGGACGTAATGGTGGATCCACTTCGAACAGCGCGATGCCCCAACAGGGGTTCTTCTGTACGACGTCGTCTCCCACTTCGCTGGATGGCGGCTTGACGCCCTATGCAACTTACTCGGATCCATTCCCGGGAGGAAACTTCTGCCAGGCAAGCGGCAGCTCTGAAGGCCTCTTGACGAACCTTGGCGCCCCCATCACCTATATCGATCGCGATTACAAGCAGCCGTATATGCAGGCGTGGAACTTCAACATCCAGCGAGCATTGCCGGGGCAGATGTCCGTCGAGATAGCTTACTCGGGTTCCAAGGGGACACATCTTGTTGGAACGTGGGATAAGGATCAGCTGGATCCCAAGTACATGAGCCTGGGGGCGTCACTGAATGACCCGGTTCCGAACCCGTACTACGGAGTTATCACCTCTGGTGCATTGGCAGCACCTACCATTACGCGCGGACAATCTCTGCGCCCCTACCCGCAATTCACCGATGTGAACAGCGCATTGGCAACTTACGGTTCATCCAGTTACAACGCGCTCTTCATCACAGTGCAGAAGCGTTTGGCGAATGGCTTCTCTGTTTCGGGTGCTTACACATGGAGCAAGCTGATCGACAACCTGATACCTTCTCCGAATTGGGGAGGCTTCTCAGGTTCATCATTCCAGATCGGCATCCCGCAGAATTACTGGAACCCGAAGGGCGAGCGGTCGCTCTCCGGCTACGACATACCTCAGACGCTCGTAGTTTCGTACATATATGAGCTTCCGTTTGGCAAAGGCAAACGCTTCGCGAACACGGGTGGAGTTGTGAATGCAATCATTGGTGGTTGGCAGATCAACGGGCTGACTACCTTCCAGAGCGGAACTCCTGTTGAGGTATACGGAGGCAATAGCAGCGGAACCTTCGCGGGCCAGCAACGGCCTAACTGGAGCGGGAGGAACCCTACTCTTCACGGGGATGTGACAAAGCGTCTCGATAGATACTTTGACACCTCTCAGTTCTCCTACAACGCGCCTTTCACCTTCGGCAATGCGCCCCGATTGATGCCAGATCTCTTTCAACCTGGGGTAGACAACTGGAATATGTCACTGTTCAAGAGGTTCGACATACACGAAGCACTCAAAATGGAATTTCGTGCGGAGGCTTTCAACACCTTCAATCGAGTTCAATTTGCTCCACCGGATACAACGATCAATGATTCAACCTTCGGCGGGATTTTCGGTCAACAGAACAGTCCAAGAACTCTGCAGCTAGGGTTGCGATTATTCTTCTGACGACAAACGACGATGCGGGACTATGAAATGCCTAATAGAGCGCCGCTTACGCGGCGCTCTATTAGTTTGAGATATAGATGCGAGGAGATTGGGGAGAAGAATCGCGAAGCCTATTGTGTGGCTTGATCTGAACGATCATCTGATCGCTCGCGTAACTGTTTCGAAATCCGAAAGGCTTCTTCCGCTTTTTCCTTATCGCCCAGCTTCTGATAAATGCGACCGAGCTGATAATGAATACTGCCATCATCGTCGTTGGTCTCGGTCAACTTGAACTCAGATAGAGCTTGAGGATAGCGATCTGTTGCAAAGTAAATTTCTCCTAATAAGGTATGGACGCGAGGCATAAAGTTCTGCCCAGTGTCACGAAGTTTTTTGAGATAAGTTTCAGCGTCAGCAAAGTTGCCGCTGCGCACCAGGATCTCTCCCGCCAGAAGATTCTCTCCCTCATTGTCGGGTGCTTCCGCTAACAAAGCCTTATCGATTGCCAGCGCTTCATCGCTTTTGCCTTCTGCAAAGAGCGACATTGCCAGGCCAAGATTCGCGGTTTCATTGTGGGGTTCCAGGGTGAGAGCTTTTCGGTATTCATTTTCTGCATCGCCCCACAGTTCTTTCTGCCGGTAAATGTCACCTAACAGAACATGCAGCTCTGCAGAGTTCGAAGCAGTTTCACTTGCACGCGTTAGCGCGGCAATTGCCAACTTCTGATCGGCTTTGTTTTCCCAGTAAAGCCCACTCACGCGGCTTGCAGGAATTGATTTGAGCCTTCGCGCTGCTGACGATGCAGTTTTGTAATCGCCCGTGTAGAAAGCGCAGGTGGCTAGAAGCGAGAGAGAGGGCTCGGGCAGTGTGCTTAAATGAGGCCGCAGGCTTTCACTGCATTTCTGGTATTGACCGGACTGGTATAGTTTCTCGGGTTCCTTCAGGGCTTGTAGCGACGTTGTCTGCTCAGAATCGGGACCGCTTCCACGCGCTTTCAGCTCTTCAACCATCCGCAAGAGTTGTTCGCGTTTATCGTCCGGAAGTACGTCACGAAGCAGTGGCAGGTTTTCTTGCAGAAAGCCTTGATCCGCATGCCAGAGTGCCAGCAGATCCTTCAGCGCTGCGTCCGTGTCTCCTTGCGTCAGTCGTACGGCCACGAGACCAAGTCTCGCCAGACTGCATCCAGGATTGAGTTTTAATTCCTGTTCGAATTCTGAGCTTGCTTTGGAAACCTCCTGACGCCGCATCAGCACAATGCCATATTCAGCATGGGTGCAGGGAGGAGGCGTTGTTTTGGCCGTGATTACGGAGGCATATGCGTTAGAAGCTCTAACAAGCTTGCCCTCGTCAGCGAAGGTTTCGCCGGCATGAAGCAAGGTGTATGCCGAGTCCTTGTACGTCTCCAGCATCGCGCGATCATCTGCACTGGACTGCTGCATCTCGGCCATGCCGAGCCCGAGCCACGCATCACCGTTATCCGGCACAAGGCTGATTGCTCTCGAATAAGCATCGCTTGCGCGATCCCCTTTGCCGGAAAGAGCAAACGCCCGACCAAGCGCCAGAGGCACCTGCGGATCTTTCGGGTTAATCTGCTCGGCTTTCTGGAGAAAGGGAATCGCAGCTTCTGCATGATTCAACTTAAGATTTTCAATGCCCAGAAAAAGTTGAGGCACATACATCGATGGTTTGAGATGCACTGCCTCGCTGAAGCTCTTGATTGCGTCCGGGATATTTCCCGCGAGGTCTTGCATGAGTCCAAGATTGGCCCATAGCTCCGCAGTGTTGGGGCTTAGCTTGACAGCCTGCTGATAATACCCGGCGGCTGTGGCGAAATCGTGCTTCGCCTGAGCCTCACCTGCAGCAGCCAGAATCGATTCCAGGCTTTGCGATTGATAGGCCTGCACGGCCCATGTCGCTATGCTCGAACAGGCAGCGAGAAGAGCCACATAGCTCGTGCTTCTGACCCAACTCATTCAAACCCCTATTTGATCGGCCCCACTAGCTGCCCATTTTTTAAGAGCTCGGCCCCTGTTATTCCTTCAATTGCGTTTCCATTCCAAACAATGCGGTACTTGTGATTTGAATCTACACCGCGGAATCGTACAAGGAAGTTCCGGTCAAGAGCGGAAGATGAGATTTTGAATGAGATCGTATCTCCCGCGAGGCTGACATCCGTAATCGTGTTTTGGTCGAAACCTACGCCGCGCTTTGCCTTCAAGTCGATAAAGGCGTCACCGAATTCCGGCGCCAGTATTTCCACGGAAGTCATCGCGCTGCCAGTGCCCCAATGATAGCTTGATATGCCCCCGGGTCCATCGGGATGCCCGCTGTGCGCCCAATTCTCTGACGGTGCAACTGCGAATGTAGATCGCGCTGCCGAGATTGCCCGCTCAAGATATTCGAAGTCGCCCGTTGCGTCGTAGTAGTCCGCCAGCACGATCGCTACGTAGCCTTGCCGAGCGTCACTCCACTCCTGGTCAGTATTCTGCGTGGTAAAGCCGCCGAGCAGCTTGGGCGTATACATGGGATTGTTCCACACCTGCTGCGTGAGCAAAAGGTAATCGAGCATCTTGGTACCGCTCTCAAGATATTCGGTCTTCCTGGTCAAACGATAGAGAGTGAGCATCGCGCTCACAGCTTGAATCTCAGCCATGTTGTTTTGCGGATACTGCGCCGTCCACGTGTCGAAGAAGCTGTAATCCTTGCGCGCACACGAGAGAAAGGTTTCATAGTCATACCAACGCTG
>CAWBWB010000014.1:0-1677531 GCA_963792495.1 uncultured Acidobacteriaceae bacterium
ATGTCTGACCGCAATCCTCGCCGCGGCCTCTCTATCCGCCCAGCAACCATTACTCACCACCGGCACAGCCCCCTTCAACGGCGCAAGCCTCCCCTACACCATCCACCACCTGCCCCCAACCTCCTTCCCCGATCTCCCAGCCCCCACCGCCGCAGCCCTCACCAACCTGGCCTGCCTCATTCCGCAATCCTCAGAGGCCCACCACCCCGAAAACGTCATCCACGGCAGCTTTGAAAAACCCGGCTCCTCCGACTGGGCAGTCCTCTGCACACAACAAGACAAAGTCACGCTCTACGTGTTCTTCGCCAGCAACCCCGCCACGCCCATTCACGCCTCCAGCGCGCCGGAAAACAGCTTCCTCCGCCCACTCTCCAACCCCAGGGAACTGGGCTTTGCCCTGGCCATCGACCCCGCCTCACCCCAGCGCGTCCACCAGGCCCAGCAAGGCCTCGAACCCCGCCCACCCGGCACCGACCACGACGCCATTGCCGAATCCATCCTCGAAGGCCCCGTCGTCTACAGCTACTTCACCGCCGGCTCCTGGACCAGACTCCCGCTCCCCGAAAAATAAATTTCCAATCTGTGGAAAACCCTTTCACCTAATTAAGGGGTTTTGTGCCATACTCACAATCAGTAGCAGAAAAAAGGCCCGGTCCTCATCGACCGGGCCTTTTCATTTCAATCGTTTAGAGAAAAACAGTGCGAAAAATTCCCAGCAAATTCCCCGAAAATTCCCGGAAAATTCCCACCTTTTTTTCGTCGAAAAATTGCTGTAAACATAGAAATCGAAAAGACTTATAAACGCGAAGGAATGAAAAAAGCAAAAAATTTTTCATCGCGCGTACACATTCTTTACTTCTGTACCCAGCAGTTTGACGCCGGCACGGCCAGCCGACTATCAATGTCCCAGCAGCCAGCGGCCGTTTACTGTCATCTGTAACCTGTCACCTGCACCCTGGAGTTCCCATGCCGGAAGCCGTAATCGTAAGCGCCGTTCGCACCCCCGTAGGCCGAGCCCCCAAGGGCACATTAGCCACCACTCGCCCCGATGATCTCGCCTCCATCGCCATCACCGGCGCGCTCGAAAGGCTCCCCGGCCTCGACAAGTCGGAAGTCGGCGACGTAATCCTCGGCTGCGCCCAGCCGGAAGGCGAAGCCGGCTTCAACATGGCCCGCTTCGCAGCCCTCCGCGCCGGCCTCCCCGTACAAGTCTCAGGAGTCACAGTGAACCGCCTCTGCGCCTCCGGCCTCGAAGCCATAGCGCAAGCCGACATGCGCATTCGCACCGGCTCGGAAAAAGTAGTCATAGCCGGCGGAGCCGAATCCATGAGCCTTACCCCCATGGGCGGCCTCAAACCAAGCCCCAATCCCTGGCTGGCAGAAAACTATCCCGCCAGCCTGCTCACCATGGGCCTCACCGCAGAGCGAGTAGCAAAGCATTACAACATCAGCCGCGAAGACCAGGACGCCTTCGCCCTCGAAAGCCACAAAAAAGCCCTCGCCGCCCAGTCCGCAGGCAAGTTCACCCATGAGCTGGTTTCGGTCAAGGTAACAACAGCCATCCCCGGCACCAAACCCGGCAAGCCCGTAGTAACAGAGTCAGACTTCACCGCCGACGAAGGCCCAAGAGCCGACACCTCAGCCGAAGCGTTGGCCAAACTCAAGCCTGTCTTCCACGCCAAGGGAAGCGTAACCGCAGGAAACTCCTCCCAGACCTCAGACGGAGCAGCAGCAACCATCCTGATGGATTCCCAGCGAGCCAGGGAGCTGGGCCTCAAGCCGCTGGCCCGCCTCGTAGCCTACGCCGCCGCAGGCTGCCTGCCAGAGGAGATGGGTGTAGGTCCCATCTTCGCCATCCCCAAGGTGCTCAAGCTGGCGGGCATGACCTTGGACCAGATCGAACTGATCGAGCTGAACGAAGCCTTCGCCGCTCAGTCGCTGGCAGTCATCCGCGAGCTAGGCATAGACCCGGCAAAGGTCAACGTAAACGGCGGCGCAATCGCCCTGGGCCACCCGCTAGGCTGCACCGGCGCCAAACTAACCGCCACACTGCTGAATGAAATGGAACGCCGCAACGCCCGCTACGGCATGGTAACGATGTGCGTAGGCGGCGGCATGGGCGCAGCAGGAATCTTCGAGCGGTTGAATTAGGAATTGGATTGGGCTGCTGCAGTCTCAGAGAGTTCTTCTACCTTTGGCAGGATAAAGAAGCCTGCAAACAAGGTGCGAATCTCGCTTGTCGGTTTATCACCGCTCGTAATGTCCACGAGAAGTGCAAGCATTTGCATCCGGTGATAGGTGCGCACTGTGATTTGCCACAACTGCTGATCCTGCAATTCTGGTACTGTTCGCACACCAACAAGAAAATCGGCAGTGTATCCCTCGGACTGAATTGTCTCGCGTGCTTCAATTGCATGTTGAACAGTTTCTTCCGTGGCATCCCGAATAGCGCCGCGAGCGGTAAGCTCGGACCAGCAGCGATTGAAAAAGAGCGTTGTGTTGTTGCGCGCGGGACGAATATCCCATGCAGGCAGAACGTTCAGCTTTTCCATCTGCTTGATGGCGAAGAGCGCATTTATGTCTGCCAGTTTGTAATTTGGTTGATCGGTAAGTGGCGTAAGTGCGCCAAGCCCGAGAACCCAGCGCAGAACAGTAAAGCACTCCCAGGCTTGAAAGGCTCGATTCTTTAGCTCTTGTGGCCAGTGGCCATCGGGCGCGAGAAGAATGTCGCGCAACTGCGGTTTGAGATCGTCTCGAAGGTTGAGCTGATGCAGCCGGTCAAGAAGCACGCGGCGCGTGATGACTTCGATGCCATCGGGCAGCTCTTTCTCCATGGCGATTTCGCTGCCGAGGCGTTCAAGCAGCGTAGCTAGAAGGCAGGCCTCTCGATAAATACCAAGCCTGGTTGAGATTGGAATGACAGGATTATCGCGGTCAACGGAGCGCCTATCGAGCTTCTGCTGAACGAACCCTGCAGCCGCAACCAATGCAAACCCACCGAAGACGATTCCGATAATGAAATTTCCAGTTCGTCCGAAATCGAGTGTCAAGCCTCGGAAATAAAAGAAGAGCCAACTCAAATAGGCCGCGAAAGCTAACAGTGAGAGTGTGAGCCGAAATAGATTCCAACGCGCTTGCGGATCACGGCCGGCACGGCGCAGGGCAATCCATAGGGCCTTCCATCCACTGCTACTTAACCAGAATCTATACGGATTCATCGGAATCAATCGTATCCAAGTCAGAATTGATTCCATCCTTACGACAAAAGCAGAGACTTCGCAAGGATGGGTGCCTGGAGATTTTATTTCGAGGCCGCAGCCGTCAACTTAAGCGTATAAGCATACTGGCAACTCGCACCCGAGGGCAGCGTCACTTCGAGCGCATCCGCACCTTGCGTCCACTGGACTTTATCAGAAGAGCCCAAAAGCTCAGCATTACCCACAGCGAACTTCGCCCCCTCATGCGCCGAGCCAAGCGCATGAATCACAGCTTTACCGTCCTTCGGGCAAGCCATCCCGATGGCATACACCGCGCCGTTCTTAGCGGTAAACCGGAAGTCCTGCGAGGTATACGGCTTGGTATCGGTATCCGTAAATGTCCCGGCCTTGATCTGCGTAGGCCCTTCGCCAAACGTAGCCCACGGCGTGCTGGAGTAGATCGCATCGCCATTCACCTTGAGCCACGCGCCAATGGCCTCAAGCCGCTCGCGTGCCTCGGCAGGAATCGTCCCATCAGCCTTGGGTCCGATGTTCAGCAGCAGGTTGCCGTTCTTGCTCACGATATCGACAAGCTGATGAACAATCTCTTCGGAAGTCTTGTAAGTGTCATGCTCCACGTAACCCCAGCTGGCGTTGGAAATGGAGGTATCAGTCTGCCAGTGCTCGGGCTGAATCTTGTCCTGCGCCCCGCGCTCAAAGTCGCGCGTCCCAGCCTTCCACGGCAGGTCGTCGATCTTGATATCAATGGCCGCACCAAACTTATTCGCAGCAGCAAAGTTGTAGTAGAAGGCCGCAAAGGTAGTCATCTCGCGGCGATAACCCGGCTGCCCGGCCCACCAGTCGAAGTAGAAAACTTCAGGGTGATACTTCTGAACCAGCTCTGAGGCGCGCGCCAGCCAGTCGCGAGCAAACTCGGGCGAGACATAAGTAAAGTCCTGCTGCATGAAATCGGAGTTGCCGCCATCAATGCGATGGTGAGCAGGTCCATACAGGGAGGCATATTTGGGATCATTCACATCCGAGCGGATCGCACGGCCACCATCCAGGAACCAGTCATGCTCGGCGCGATGGTAGCTGAGGCCAAAGTGCAGTCCCTGCGCGCGAATGGCCTTGGAAAGCTCACCAAGCGTATCGCGCTTCGGCCCCATCTTGGTGACGGTCCAGTCGGAGAGCGCGGAGTCATACATGGCGAAGCCGTCATGGTGCTCGGCAACCGGGATGACATACTGCGCGCCGGAGGCCTTGAACAGTTCGGCCCATTGGTTGGCGTCGAACTTCTCGGCTTTGAACAGCGGGATCAGGTCCTTGTAGCCCTTCGATTCGTCGCCATTGGCAAAGTGCTCGCGGTAGTTCTTGTAAGCGCCCTCTTTCGGGTAATACATGTTGCGCGGATACCACTCGTTCTCCGCGGCAGGCACGGAGTAAACGCCCCAGTGGATAAAGATGCCGAACTTGGCGTCCTTGTACCACTGCGGCTGCTGGTAGTGGCCGATGATGGTTTCCCAGTCGGCGCGGTAAGGCCCCTGGTTGGCAATGTGTTCTGTCTCGGCCAGCACCTTGGCGCGGGCGGCATCGTACTTCGCCACGGACTGCTGCCATTCGCGGTCAATCTCCGCGGCAGATTTGGTGTCGCGCGTAGGCGCAAGCGGGTCAGACTGGGCTGTTGCAGACTGGGTGTAGAGGATGGACGCAGCGGTGAGGAGAGCCAGAGAAGCCAGACGAACCAGATTTGCCATAGGGCCGCAGAGTAAATGGCGAGCCGGGCAAATGTAAACGGTTCCGCAGTTACTTCGAGGCGCTAACCAGCAGGAACGGACTCGGCTGCACACTGCAGCCGGCCGCAGTGGCAAAGTTCTGCGTCGAGCCATCCGCGAAGGTGACGGAGTTCAGCGCAATCGAATCGAGAATCACAAAGCCGGGAAGATAGAGTTGCCCGGACACAGTGTTGCTGCCGTCCGGTGTGAAGCGGATCGTGAGGCTGCGGCTCAGCCTGGGTTGTTGCGGATTTGAAGCAGAGCGAAGGACTGCATCGCCGGTACGGAGAGGCGTGGCACCTTGGTTCGGCCCTGAGCCGAGAGCAGTAACGGAGGCGGAGACGATGCGTTTGTCCTGCGGATTCTGGAGGGTGAGGCTGGGCGTCAGGAAAGGGCTGGACGGCCCCTTGCCTTCCTGAGCGCGCTCAATGCGCAGCCCTCCGCCCTGACGAGCGGACATGGAGATAGGGCACCGGCTTATCGTGTGTGCAAGGTCCGCTGCAGGTTTCTGTGCGGTCGATTTGCCGTCCGGGCCTAACTGCCCTATGCCTCCGGTAGCGTAACTCTGACTCTGGCTTTGATTGGGCGGCGTGTACTGGGCGGCTGCGCAGACAGCCGTAAGGAGGATAACGGGCACGAATAAGGCGGCTTTCATGCATGGCCTCCGGAGTGAAATCGCGGACACGATTACGATACGCCGGGCGGTTTGGGTCCGCAACGGCTTCGGGATGAGGATATGCGGCGTATGTTAGTGTTTCAGTACGGGCGTACCTTTGTGGCGCGGCCTGCACCGAACGCATGTCTCAGCAGCCTGAAGTTACGACGATTTCTCCGGAGCCCATGGCTCCCCCCATTATGGGACCGATTGTGGCGGATCCGGCCAGGGTGAGAACCGCTGGCGGTGCGCCTGAAAACCCACATCACGGGCATGGTCCGCAGCGGATTCCGCGCTGGCTGGAGCGCGCGGAGTTGTTTTTGCGCGTCCTGCTGCGAATGTATATCGGCATCGCGGTAGCCTGCGCGCCGTGGCTGCCTCTGTTCTGGGATCACAATCCGCTATTTGCACGATTTCCTGAGCTGGCCGTCATTGCGGCGCATGGGGCCGTGCGCGGGTTAGTTACAGGAGTTGGGCTGCTGAATCTCTGGGTTGCTTTTCGTGATGCGATCCGGCACAGGGACGGTTAAATGCAGGAAGCTGAAAGCAAGGAACAGGGATCAGTTCCCGAGCCGACGCCGTTGGAGCGGGCTCCCCTGGCGTATGAGAATCCTACCTTCCTGAATGGGCCGGATGGCCGGCTGATTCGTGTCATGGCGGAGTATTCTGAGCCGCTGGCCCGTTTTCGGCGGGAGCGGATCCAGGATACGGTGGTCTTCTTTGGTTCGGCCCGATTCCGCGGCCTTGAAGAGGCTGAAGGCGCGCTGGAACTGCTGGAAAACAGCTATGCTGCCAAGACGGCCTCGAGCGCAGAGCAGCCTGCCAGCGCTGAGGAGATTGCTTCCGGTACGGCTACTGATCTGCAACGCAAGCGCGCGGTGGCGGCTGTCGAGATGGCTCGCTACTACGAGGATGCCCGGCGGCTGGCATTCCTGCTGACGAACTGGACCAGGACGCTTTCCTCACGACGCGCGCGGTTTGTGGTGACGTCCGGCGGCGGCCCGGGGATTATGGAAGCGGCTAACCGCGGAGCGCATGAGGCCGGCGGCAAGACGATCGGGTTGAATATACGGCTGCCGTTTGAACAGGCGCCGAATCCTTACATCACGCCCGCGCTGAACTTCGAATTCCACTACTTTTTCATGCGTAAGCTCTGGTTTGCCTACCTCGCCAAGGCGCTGGTGGTGTTTCCGGGCGGCTTTGGGACGCTGGATGAGATGTTCGAGATTCTTACGCTGGTGCAGACAAAAAAGCTGGCCAAGAAGATTACGGTTCTCATCTATGGCTCGGAGTACTGGAAGCGGGTGCTGAATATCGACGCGCTGGTGAACTCAGGGGCGATTTCCCCGGCGGACCTGGAGCTGTTTCAGTGGGCAGACACGCCGGAGCAGGCGTTTGAGATGCTGAAGCAGGGGCTCACCGAAATCCACCTGAAGCCAGAAGCTGCGGCGGGGAAGCAATCGGATACACGAACACCCGATCCGGAGATCATGGCTGGAGTCAGCGTGGAAGAATTTCTCGGGCCGGATATGGCGAAGACGCAGAATTAGGGATCAGAGCAAAACAAAACAGCCGGGCTTTTGCCCGGCTGTTTTGTTTGAGACTAAAGCGGCTTTACGCCTTGGCGAGTGCCAGGGCCTTGAGGCGCGCGTTGAGGCGGCTCTTGTACCGGGAAACGGTGTTCTTGTGGAAGATGCCCTTCTGAACGCTCTTGTCGAGAGCGGAGACAGTGGCACGGAACTGGTCTGCAGCAACCTTCACATCGCCCTTGGCGAGCGCCTCACGGAGGGCGCGGAGGCTGTTGCGGACGCGGCTGCGGTTGGCGCGGTTAACGGCGGTCTTCTTCTCGGTCTGACGGGCGCGCTTGAGCGATGAAACGTGATTTGCCATTACCTAAATCCTTAAAGTCGTTGGAGATGATGCGGGATGAGATAGCACAAAATGCCGCACCCCTCGCAATTTCTTAGTCTACGGGAAAAGTGGCTGTTAGGCAAGGAGAAAGGGACCGGGGCTAAAGAACAGCCGCAGGTCGCTCGGCTTCGCTCGGGATGACAAGCATCTGGTGGTTGCAGCCGCTAGTTGCCTTTGGCGGCGTCTCCTGCTGTTAGGACTACCTGTTGCTGGGTGGCGGTGGCTACTTTCTGGTAGAAGTCGCGGAGTTGGGCGTATTCGCTTGGGTCGAGTATGGTGAAGGCGCGGGTGAGGGCTGTGCCGATGTTCACGCCGCTCTCGGACTGTGCGGGTTTGAAGACGTAGACGGCGTGGTTGGGCCAGGGGATGTTGGCTGCGGCGGGTGCGGCCTCCACGGTGTAGCCGGCGGGCAGGTGATAGAGAACGCCGTCCTTGACCTGAGCGGCGTACTGCATATCGACGGGGAGCTGGCGGTTGGCTTCGGTTGTGAAGTTGCGGGTTTCTCCATTGCTGAAAAAGGCTGCCGGAAGCAGGATGCGCTTGCCGGCCACGGAGCCGGGCGTGCCGGTGATGGTGGCCTGTGCGGTGAGGTCGGCGGAGGTGTTGTCGAGGTTGGAGAAGCTCTCTACGTGGGCCTGGGTTCCAGCCGGAACCTGGGTCTGGAGCCAGCGGTCGAAGTCGTTATGGACGGTATTCTCATCTACCCGGAGGGCCAGTTGGCGCCAGTAGAGAGCCTGCTGACCGGTGAAGGTGAAGTTGAGTTTACCGGAGATGGAGCCATCTGCTGCCACCATGACGGTGGCGCGGCGGGTGAGCGTGTTGGCGGAGTATGGCAGCAGCGGGGTAATACCGGGCCCGGCTCCCGCGGCTGTCTGACGAATGCCGCCCGCGCCGGAATGCCGCCAGGAAACGAGACCGAAGGGGCACATTTTTTCGGCAGGGTCGAGGACGATCTCCTTGCCGCCGGAGTCCAGTATGATGACCAGCGCGTTGAGCTGGTAGGCATTGAGATAGTTGGGGTTGAAGGTGTTGTACCTGCGGTCGACCACCTTCATGGGATAGGCCGTGAGGCCTGCGCCACGCAGCAGGGCGAGATAGAGCAGGGCGATGTCCTGACCTGAGCCGGATTTCTGGTTCCAGGTGTCTTCTGCGCGCCGGGCGACGCGGAAGCCTTCGGCCCTGAGCTCGGCCTTGCCCTTGGCGCGGGAAAAGTCTGTGTTATCGAGGGCCTGAACGGCTGCGTAGAGTTTTTTGGCTTTATCGAGCTCGGAGTCAGAGGGGGAAACGATGCCTGCTGCGGCGCTCTTGATGGCGCCGGAAGGGTCGGCGAAGTGATTCACATCGGCGAGAAAGAATTTAGCCTGCTGCGTCCAGTAGGCTTCCGGAGTATTGCCGGCGGTGTAGTAGAAGCGGACTTCGTATCTCTGGCTCTCGATGGGCGGCATCCATGCTTCATTGGGAAGGGGCGGGATGTCGGTGAATTCGAGATCGAAGCGCTTTGCAATGGTGGGCTTGAGGGCCTTGCCTCCGGGGAGGTGCGTATACCAGGAAAGGTTGTAGAGCATCTGGCCGTGCTCGTCCATGACACCGCCTCCACCCACGCCCGGTGTCTCGTCCAGCACGCCGGCGCAGGGGGCGAAGGAATAGTGGGACTTGCGGACGGGATACTCTCCCTGAATCTCCCATTCCGGGGTGGAGCAGAGGCCGCCGCTGCCGGTTCCGCCTTTGGCTGCGTAGCGGAGCTGGTAGTAGTACTCGATGATGGAGCCGGTCTCCACGGCTGGAAGATTGAAGACGACTTCATGGAGTTCCGAATCGCCCTGCTTGGCGCGCATGAGGTCGGCGGGCTTGACGCCGAGGTCGGTGATGGAGCCATCCGGGTGAATGGTGCGGCCCTGGATGGCGGCGATTTCTTCATCGCCGCGGAAGTAGCCGAGAGGGACGGTGGCAAGCTCTTTGGCGGAGTCCTTGAGGATCTTGATGCGCTTGTAGGTGCTGGTGTAGTGGACGGTGTCGTCGGTTTTTTCTTCGAGATTGAGGATGACTGCGGCCACGTCAGGGTACTGCGGGTCGGCGGTCATCTTGAGTTCCTGATCGGTTGGTTTCTGGAATTGTGCGTGGAGGCTGGCGGAAGAGGCAAGGAGAACCAAAACAACGAGTGAAGACAGAACACGGGTCGAGCGCATGTAGGTGAGTCCTTTGAGGATTCCTTTATGGGGATAGCGACGAGAAGTGTAGCGCAGCTCGAGTGCCGTAGGGGAGAAAATAATTTGAGGCCTGGCAACCAAGTAACGACAGAGGCGCGGGGAACCTTTCGAGTCACTTTCTCATCAAAAAATAGAGAGAGTGCGGATTGACGGATTGCTCCGGCGGCGCTACTCTCAGCGCAGATAACGTTTGGTCACTTACGCCAACCCGCGGTTCGGCAGATCAGCCTGGAAGAGCACACGCTCAGGGATGGTTTGCGCGAGCCGATTTTCTTTTTCTCCCGAAAAGACATACGAGATTTTGCTGTTGTCTGTTTGCCGCACTCTGCCTGACGGCGGGGCGCTGGTGCTGTTCCCCAAGTCTGCCGATAGATTCCGCAAGGAGCTAACGGCGTTGCGCGGTGAAGGCCGCGTGCTGATCCATAACCCTGGAGGCCACTGAAGCCATTGAAGATTGCATTGGATATCACGCCGAACCTTGAGCCGCTGTTTGGGACTCGCGATGAAAACCTGAGGCTGATGGAAGACAAGCTGGGAGTGCGGATCGATTTGCGATCTGACGCTGTGCAGGTACAGGGACCGGAAGAGAGCGTGATGCGGGTCCGGGGCATCTTCGAGGATTTTGAGGCGCTCCGAAAGCAGGGCGTTCATCCGCACAACGGCGAGCTGAACGGGATGCTGAGGATGGTGACGGCTGATCCTTCGGTGACGCTGAAGGGGTTGGCGGACAGCGGAAAGCAGCGTTCGGCGGGCGCGAAGCGGACGGTGCAGCCGAGGTCGATTAACCAGCGGAAGTATGTTGAGGCGATTGAAGCCAACGACATGACTTTTGGCGTGGGTCCGGCGGGTACGGGTAAGACGTACCTGGCCGTGGCGATGGCTGTGGCGGCGATGAACGCCAAGAAGGTGAGCCGGATTATCCTGGTGCGGCCGGCGGTGGAAGCGGGCGAGAAGCTGGGCTTTCTGCCGGGTTCGCTGCAGGAGAAGGTTGATCCGTATCTGCGGCCGCTGTACGACGCGCTGTACGATCTTCTGGAGCCGGAGCGCGTGGACAAGATGCTGGAAAAGAACGTCATCGAGGTAGCTCCGCTGGCGTTTATGCGCGGACGCACGCTGAATGATGCGTTCATCATCATGGACGAGGCGCAGAACACAACGGTTGAGCAGATGAAGATGTTTCTGACTCGTCTTGGGAATAACTCGAAGGCTGTGATTACGGGCGACATTACGCAGATCGATTTGCCGAATCCGCGGAAGAGCGGGCTGGTGGATGCGATTAATGTGCTGGATGGGGTGGAGGGGATTACTTTCTGCCACTTTGAGGACGGCGATGTGGTTCGTCATGCGCTGGTGCAGCGGATTGTGCGTGCGTATGACGCGGTCAAGCCGCAACAGCAGGAGCTGCCGCTTTCGATGGGCGACGGGATGAGTGTGGATGGGCGGGAGATGCGCCCGGTCCCGATACAAAAACCGCAATAACCCGGTAATTTGCGTAGAATGAGTGTGAGCCGGACTGTCCGCAGGGGCGGTCCGGTCAACGATGATCCTCTTCGATACAGAACTGTCTTCGGAATCAGTACCCGATCGACAATCGGCGATAGCTTCGCGGGCGGAGCGGGTTCCCTCAGCGCGGACGCTGAACCGCTTTTTGAGCGAGGCGCGGGCGGCGGTGCGCCTGCGAGGCGAGGTGACGGTGCTGCTTACCTCGGATGATGCGATTCGACGGCTGAATAAGCAATTTCGCGGAAAAAACAAGGCTACGGATGTGCTGTCGTTTCCTGCGCTGGAGATGGTGGCCGGCGCGGGTGGAGATTTGGCCGGCGATCTGGCGATCAGCGTGGAGACGGCGCGGAGGCAGGCGCGGGAGCAGGGGCATGCGCTGGGAGTTGAGATTAAAGTGCTGATGCTGCATGGGTTGCTGCACCTGGCCGGGTATGACCATGAGAGGGATCATGGGCAGATGGCGCGGCGGGAGAAGTTGCTGCGGGGAAAGCTCGGGTTGCCGCTGGGGCTGATTGAGCGTGTTACGCACGCAGGCAACAGTGGGCCGAGGGATCCGGGGAGCCGGAAAGCACGGCGTGCTGCTGTTTCGGGAGCGAAACGATGAGCGCGCTGGCGATTTTGCTGGTGGCGGTGCTGACGCTTGTGGTGGCGCTGGCCTCGTATATCGTGCGCATTTATGCCGAGTACGGGAAGATTCTTTCGCGCGAAGTGGAGGAGAATCTCGACGCGTGGGAGGAGATGGTTGAGCCGCAGCTTGGGCTCACGCGGGATCATGCGGCGCTTTGTGCTTCACTGGCGCAGTTGCTGGCGCTGGGTGGAATTGCGCTGGAGTTTGGGGCGGTGCTGTTTGATCGCGGGCCCCGTATGGGCAGGCCGACAGCGGCGGAGATTGTGCAGGCCGTGCTGGGCGTGGTGCTGGTGGCGGTATTTTGCGGGCAGGTGTTTCCGTGGCTGCTGTTTGAGCGGACTCGCGGCAAGTGGGTACGATGGGCGATCTGGCCAATCCGGCTGCTGCTTTGGGTAATGACGCCGATCAGCGTGCTGGTGCGGTTCTTTTACTCACTGGTGGCGCTGAGCGAGGAGCCTGTGAGCCTGGCGGAAGAGTCTGCCGGGGATGTGGAGGCTCTACTCGAGGCGGGCGAGGAAGAGGGGATTCTCGAAGAGACGGATCGCGAGCTGGTGCGGTCGGCGGTGGAGTTTGGCGATACGCTGGTGCGCGAGATCATGACGCCGAGGCCACGGGTGTTTGCTGTTCCTTCGACGCTGACGCTGGAAGAGTTTCTGGTCCGACTCAAGGAAGCAAATTTCTCACGCGTGCCGGTGTATGCGGGCTCGCTGGACAACATTACGGGTATCGCGTTTGCGCATGATCTGCTGCAGATTACCGATGTGGAGGCGCGAACGCGGACTGTGGAGTCGATCCAACGGCCCGCGGCGTTTGTGCCCGAGACCAAGCACGCGTATGAACTGCTGCGCGAGATGCAGCGCGAGCAGCAGCACATGCGGATTGTGATTGATGAATACGGCGGCGTGGCGGGGCTGGTAACGATTGAAGATCTGCTGGAGCAGATTGTCGGAGACATTCGCGACGAGCACGAGGAAGAGACCCCGGTGGAGGATCCGCAGCGGGAGAGTGACGGCGCATGGTTGGTTCCCGGGGGCTTTGCGGTGGGCGAACTGAACGATTTGTTTGACGCTCCAGTGGAAATTGACGGGCATTACGAGGCCACGACCGTGGGCGGGCTGGTGAGCGAGATCGAGGGACGGATTCCGCTGCCGGGCGAGATTGTGCTGCTTGAGCCGGCTGGGCTGCGGATGGAAGTGCTGTCTTCCACGGACAGGCGTGTGGAGCGGGTGCGGGTGTTTCCGCCGGCGGGCAGAGACGGCGAGGCTCACGAGGAAGCGACTTCTCCTGCTTCGTAGGAGCACATAGATCTATGAGAGCAGTTCTGTTCGTTTGATCGCAGATGTTGCAGCGGATGGTTGCCGAGAAGGCTGCTGAGCTGGATTTGGTGGCGAAGACTTCCTGAAGATAAGCGATGCGCGGCCAGCGACAGTGATGGCGAAATGCCGTACACTCGGGCAGGAGCTTTGAAGCCTTTGCGATCTGGATTTGTTGCAATTCTGGGCCGGCCGAATGCCGGCAAAAGCACATTGTTGAATGCACTCACTGGCGAGAAGGTCGCTATTGTGACTGCGAAGCCTCAGACTACGCGGAACCGCATTGCGGGCGTGGTGGAGGTGGCTGCGCGGAAGAAGGTGCATCCGGCGGCGCAGATTGTTTTTGTGGACACGCCGGGAGTGCATAAGCCCAGCTCGCAACTGGATCGGCGGATGTTGCAGGAGGTTCATGAGGCGCTGGAGACGCGGGACCTGGTGCTGGTGCTGATGGATGCTTCGCGACGTGTTGGGCTGGAGGATAAGAGCGCAGAGGCATCCCCGGTTCCCAAAGGCGAGGAACCGGGGGCACCCGACACTGTGGAACAAGGCGCGAGGGAAAAGGGAAGCAGTGTCTGGGCTAGTGAGGATGAGTTTTTGTTTTCGCTGGTGCGGAAGGTGGATTGTCCGGTCTTCCTGGTGCTGACGAAGATTGACCTGGTGGCGAAGGATAAGCTGCTGCCGATGATTGAAGGGTTGACGAAGCAGCACAACTTTGCCGAGGTGATTCCGATCAGCGCGCGGAAGAAGGACAACCTCGACCTGCTGGTGCGGAAGATTGTGGATGTGCTTCCGCAGGGAGAACGGTATTTTCCGAAGGACCAGTACACGGACCAGCCGCAGCGATTCATGGTTGCGGAGCTGATTCGCGAGCGAATCCTGGTGGAGACGGGCGAAGAGGTTCCGTATGCTGCGGCAGTCGTGATTGAACGATACGAGGAACCGGAGCCAGTTGCGCCACCGAAAAAGAAGGGTGCGTCTGCGAGGTTGCCGCTGACGCGGATTGCGGCGGCGATTTACTGCGAGCGCGCGGGGCAGAAGGCGATTCTGATTGGCAAGGGCGGCGCGAAGCTGAAGGAGATTGGCACTGGCGCGCGCAAGCAGATTGAGTCGCTGCTGGGGACGCGGGTTTACCTGGAACTGCATGTGATTGTGGAGCCGGGTTGGCGCGAATCGAAGAACTTTATTGAGCAGCTGGACTGGCGGAATCAGCTGGAGCGGATATCAGAGGATCAGGCGGCGGACGAGGGACTAGGGAGTAGGGAGTAGGAAATAGGGAATAGGGACTAGGAAATAGGGAGTAGGGAGTAGGGAGTAGGGAGTAGGGAGTAGGGAACGGTTGATGCAGGTGCTGCTGCAATTGTTATCCAACGCTGGCTGCGAAAACTAAGACCCGGTGAAGGCTCGGCTCCGGATGTCTGGTGATCTAAGCGCCGCGCACTGCTCCGCGGCCGTTGGATTTGACCTGATACATGCGGGCGTCAGCCACAGCGATGGCCTCGTGCATGGTGGTGCCATCGGCTGGCGCGGTGGAGATGCCTACGCTGGCCTTCACGCAGAGCTCGATTCCATTCGACATTTGAAAGCGGGTGCTCATGAGCGCTTTGTTCAGTGTGTTCATGTGGGCCAGCGCGGCTGCTGCATCTGCCTCGGGCATGAGGATGGCGAACTCGTCGCCGCCGTAGCGGAAGCAGAGATCGCGGGAGCGGCTTAGCTCGCGGAGACGGTTGCCGGTGCGGGCGAGGAGCTCGCTGCCAATGAGATGGCCGTGTTCGTCATTGACGAGCTTGAAGCGGTCGAGATCGAGGAAGGCGAGGCTGAGCGGCTGGCCGAAGCGAAGGCAGGCATCGAGCTCGCGGCCGAGGGCGTCATAGAGATAACGCACGTTGTAGAGGCCGGTGGTGTCGTCCGTGATGGTGAGCTGCTGGATGCGGGCGTGGTCGTTGGCGTTCTCGATGGCGATGGCGGCGTGATCGGCGAGGATGTGCAGGAAGGCGATGGTGTAATCGTCCATCTGGCCGGAGCGGGGATTGAGGATTTCAATGACGCCGAGGGTGCCGGTGCGGCCTTTGAGCGGCAGTGCGATGACGGAATGGACGCGGCGGGTTCTGCCGGGACTGAGGTGCGAGGAACGCTCCGCGCGGAGACGGGGATCGCTTTCGGTTTCCGGAATGATGAGGGTTTCGCCGTGCTGCGCTACCCATCCGGCTACGCCTTCACCTACTTTGACGCGGAGGTCGCGAAGGGCGGATTCTTCGCCGCCGGCGGCGATGGCGTAATAGAGCTCGCGGCGCGGGGCGTCAAGCATGAGGAGGGTCCAGAGCTCGGCCTGAATCTGGCGCTCCATGTGATCGAGGATGGTGCGGAGGATGGTCTGGAGGTCGAGGCTGGATGTGAGCGAACGCGCAAGGCGGTGGAAGACGAGGAGGTCGTCTAGCGGGATGCGCTGTTCAGTGGCTGGTGTCATTTGAAAACAACCAAATTCCGGGGGATCAGCAATTCCAACAGGGGGTTCTTGGATCGTACCGCATCTATGGGCGCGGCTGCACAAGGAATTTATAAGGGGGACTATCCGCCGATGTGCACCATGGAGCGGGAGGGCTTGAGGAATTGGGGTTCGCCGATGTGATGGCGGGCCTCTTTTTGCTGGACGGTGCGGATGATGTATTGGCTGAGTTCGGCGTCTGTGGCGCCGGATTTCATGCGGGTGTAGAGATCGTGCTCGGTTTGCGAGAAGAGGCAGGTGCGGATTTTGCCGTCGGAGGTGAGGCGGATCCGGCTGCAGGCGCCGCAGAAGGCGTTGGTGACGGGAGCTATGATGCCGAATTCGGCTGGGTTGTCGGCGAAGGTGTAGCGACGGGCTGTTTCGCTGGGGTCTTGCGGCTGGAGCGGGAGGATGGGGTGGATGGCGGAGATGCGGGCGAGGATTTCGCGCTGGCTGACGACAATTTCCGGCGACCAGAGGCGGTCTTCTTCGAGCGGCATGAATTCGATGAAGCGGACTATGACGTTTTCTGAGCGGGCGAAGTCTGCGAAGGCTTCGACCTGGTGGTCATTGAAGCCGCGGAGGAGAACGCAGTTGATTTTGATGGGGCCGAGGGAGGCTTGCCGGGCGGCGCGGATGCCGCGGAGGACCGCTTTGTAGCTGCCGGGGACGCGGGTGATGCGCTCGAAGACGGATTCTTCCACGGCGTCCAGGCTGATGGTGATGCGAGAGAGGCCGGCGTCTTTGAGGGGCTGGGCAAGGGATTCGAGGAGATGGCCGTTGGTGGTGAGGGCCAGGTCTGGTTTTTCGCCGGCTGTGGTGCGGAGCTGGGAGAGCTCGCGGACGAGGTCGAGGAGGCCGCGGCGGAGGAGTGGTTCGCCGCCGGTTAAGCGGACCTTGGTGATGCCGAGTGAGATGAAGATGCGGATCAGGCGGAGGTATTCGCCGATTTCAAGCTCAGGGAATTTTGCGCCGTCATTGCCGGTGCGGCAGTAGATGCATTTGTAATTGCAGCGGTCTGTGATGGAGACGCGCAGGTCATGGATGACGCGGCCGTGGGTGTCTGTGAGTACCGATGTCGGGATGGAAGCTAAAACGGCCATCAATGTATTCAGGCTATACCAGGCTGAATACATTGATGACCGTTTGAAGAGCTATTTGGAGGGGGCCGACGTGTTTAGTCGAGGCGGGGGGTGCCTTTGCGGAGAACCATGCCGGTGATGCCGAAGGTGATGACAATGGTGAGGGCGACGGCGAAGTAATAGGCGATGGGGTGTGCCCAGCCGGGAGAGTAGGTGAGATCCTGACCGACCCAAAGGAGGAGCACTGTGGCGATGACGGAAAATTGTCCGGCGATCACAAGGAAGGTGTGGCCCAGCTCGCGGCGCTTGTCCAGGGCTTCTACCTGGTCGGGGGTCAGATTGCGCTCTTCAGGGGGCAGCAGGGAATTGGCCATTTGTATCTCTCCGGAACGGTGCTTATAGCATCGATTCAATCATATGTGGGTGGGGGTGCGCTACTGGGTTGGGGTCAATTTGAATTTCGGTTTCCGGGGATGTCCCATATCTCAAAATCGAGATGTGCGGGGGAAGGATAAGGCAAGAACAAGGGCTCGGACGCGATGGATTGTTTATCCCACTCATCGCGCGGTGAGGCTGCGCGATGAATGGGGCACAGTGTTTTGTGGTATCCCAGGTCTCCAAAACCGGGAGACCTGGGGCACCCGGTTTTGTGGGGGTGCTGGGGAAAGGCAAAAACAAAGACAAAGACAGAAGCGGGTCCTTGCCTCCTTCTCCACCCCAGCGACGAAGACCTGTCGCTGGGGACCCCGGGCCTGAAAAGCGGCTACGGTCAGGATGACGGGATTTTGTTGGGGCATGATGATGTGTTTTTGATGTAACTTATTTATTTACTATAACTTATATCTTTTCTTACTGTTTACCACTTAAATACTGACACCTGGTTACCAAATAAATAAAAAAAATTTGAACATCGCTTTCTAAACTACTCATTCCTTGTGGGTTATGAGCGATTTTTGGCGTGCACCGATGTGTTCGCCTTTTCTGCGCTTTTTCACTTTACCGATGAAAAGAATATGGCCCGATTCCTGGACTGGAATCGGGCCTCTTTTGCTGCTGAATATAAGTGTTTCACAAAAGGGGTTAATTAGGTGAAAACTATTTTTGAAAATTTTTTGTGATGGGGAAAGGCAAAAGCAAGGCTGCTATCGAGGCTCTGGTTAATCCCACTCATCGCGCGGTGAGGCTGCGCGATGAATGGGGCACAGGGTTTTGTTGTGCCCCAGGTCTCCGAAATCCGGAGACCTGAGGCACCCGGAAAAAAACAAAGCAAAGACAGAAGCGGGTCCTTCCCTCCGGCTGAAAGACGCCTACGGTCAGGATGACGGGATTTTGTGGGGGACTCCCCGAATCCTGGTTGGGCTGGGGAAAGGCAAATGCAAGAACAAATGCAAGGGCAAGAACAAAGGCTCAGGCGCGATGGATTGTTTATCCCACTCATCGCGCGGTGAGGATGCGCGATGAATGGGGCACAGGACATCCTGGTTGGGCGGGCGAAAGGCAACGGCAAGAACAACCGCAGGTCCCTCGGCTTCGCTCGGGATGACACGCATCCACGAGGGCTCGATATGACGCTCGGCGGGTTTGCTTAGTCCTGGATGAAGGCCAGGGATTGCAGGGATGTGATCTCGAAGGGTTTGCGGCAGCGGACATTGAGGCAGGAGAGCTTGTCGTCGCGGCGGACCATGTAAGACTGGGCTTTGGCGAAGCGGGCCCGGTCGCGCTCGTCGGCGTGGCGGGGGAGCTGGTTGCGCTTGCGGCGGACTACCCAGGTGACTTTGTATTCGGCAGACTGGCCGCACTTGGGGCAGGTGAGGTTGTGTGTGCGCTGCTCGGTGGACTCTGTGAAAAATTCCCGCTCTTCCATGGCGACTGCTCCAGTTTGGTGGACGACGATCTTCCCGTCGAAGCTGAACTCATACATACTCGTTCCTGAGGCGTGGTGAGGGCAAGGGACTAGGGACTAGGGAATAGGGAGTAGGGACTAGGGAGTAGGGACTAGGGAATAGGGAGTAGGAAGCTCGAAGCTGGGTGCCAGAGATATTTCTTTTGCTGGTAGAGTTGTGATGGTGAAAAAGAAGAAAGAAAGATTTTCGGCGGCGAAGGCTGTGAAGGCGAATGCGCGGGAGCGTGTTGGGCAGCCTAAGCCTGCTCGCGTGGTGGATGACACTCCGCGGACGGGCCGCAAGGTTAAACATAAAGAGACTCTCGAACAGGTTATCGACCGGTCAGAGTAAACGCAGGAAAGCGAGGAGTGAGGGCATGGCGAAGGCTGTGGGCATTGGTGGAGTGTTCTTGAAAGCGCGCGATCCGAAGGCGCTTTCTGCGTGGTATGCGGAGCACCTCGGGATTACGTCGCAGTATGGGGCGCTGATCTTTGAAGGGCCGAGTTCGGCGGGCACTACGGTATTTACGCTTTTTCCTGCCGATACGAAGCACTTTGGTGACGAGGCTCAGCCGGCGATGGTGAACTTTCGCGTGGACGACCTTGAGGCGCTGCTGAAGCAGCTTGAGGCTGCCGGGGTGAAGATTGACCCGAAGCGCGACGATGCCGGTTTCGGCAAGTTTGCGTGGATATGGGATGGCGAGGGCAATCGCGTAGAGCTTTGGGAAGAGACGCAGGAGGCAGACAACGGGGGCGAGGTTTCGGGCGGCTAACGCCCTGTCCGTTGTGCGGGTATCAGGCAGGCGCGCGCCGCCGAAGACTAAGAGCCAGGCGCTTCTTCGAGGGCGCGGGCGACGAGCCAGTCGGCGAGTTCGGTGTGGCCGCGCTCGCGGGCGAAGTCGGCGGGCGTCTTGTTTTGATCGCTGCGCAGGTGGACGTGGGCGCCGTGGCCGATTAAAAGCTGAGCGAGATCGCGGCGGTTGGCTGTGGCGGCGGAGAAGATGGGCGTGAAGCCGCCGGCCTGAAGCGCGTTGGGGTCTGCGCCCGCTGCTAATAAGAGCTGGATGGATTCCGCACTGCGGTTGAGGGCGAGAGCGGCGTGCAGGGGTTGATTGGCCTGCGGATTTCTTGAGATCGCGTCGACCTTTGCGCCGTGCAGGAGCAGGAGCTGGACTGCCTTTGGGGTTCCGAAGGCTGCGGCCAGGTGGAGCGGGGTCCAACCGTCGGTTGAGTAGCTGTTGACGGCCTGAGGATCGGCGTTGAGGAGGTCGGCGAGACGATTGGTGTCGCCGACGGATGCGGCCTCGAAGATGTCCAGATCGGCGTGCTGGTGGGTAAGCTCGGCCAGAAGGAAGTCACGCACGAGAGTCTGGCCGGTGTAGACGGACCATGTGAGCGCGGAGACGCCATTGGCGTCATGAGCGCGTGCCAGCGATGGGTCATTTTGCACGGCGTCTGCTACTTCCGCAGTGGAACCGGATTGAATCAATTTGAAAAATGCCTGGCTCATGATGACTTGCCTCTGATGGAGTTTAGCCGATTCAGGATGCGTCGGAAGAGACCAAAGATGCGGCGGGAATCTAACGGCGAGAGATTGAGGCGGCGGAGCACGACGCGGAGGTCATGGCGGTTGGCGTCATGCATGGACTCTGGTGAGTATTGCGCGGCCAGCATGGTTTCTTCGATAAGACCGGAGAGGCGTTCGAGAATCTCGGAGGTAATTGCGGGAGATTGGCTGATGGTTTCGGTCGTGTTTCGCGCGCTTCCGCAGGCGAGCTCGTAGAGACAGACGGCGGCGGCCTGGCCGAGGTTCATAGATGGCTGATGCGAGTCGGTGGGGATTTGGACGAGGGCGTGGCATCTGGAGAGCTCGTCGCGGGAGAGGCCGCGTTTTTCTGAGCCGAAGAGGATGGCGATGCGGCCATTGCGGGCGAGTTCCTGCTGGATGAGTGGGCCGAGTTGCGGAAGCTGGATCACGGGCTGATCGGGTTTGCGGTAGGTGAGAGTGCCGGTGCCAAGGACGAGGGTGTCTGGGGCGATGGCTTCGCTCAACGTGGCGTGTTCGCGGGCGGCGGCGAGGAGTTCCGGTGCGCCTACGGCGGAGCGGGCTTCGCGCCAGTGAGGGTCGTGAGCTTCAACCACGGAGAGATGCGGGAAGCCGAAGTTGGCCATGGCGCGGGCTACGGCGCCGATGTTGAGCGGGTTGCGCGGGGAGACGAGGACGACGTCTATGCGGTCGCGTTGGTCGGGAGTGAGCAAGAGTTCATTTTAGAGGTAGTTGAATGCAGGTGAGTGCGGGCTGAGGCGCTGGTATGCTTGTGTTCTTATGTTCGACATTCTTTTGAATGCGGCGAAGCTGGCGTTATCGGAAGATGCGCGGAAGAGTGTTTCGTCGATCGTGGATTTCATCAAGCGGTCGCCGGAGTGGCAGAAGGACATCTGCGTGCTGGAGGCGAAGATTGAGCATTCGCACCAGGAGCAGGCTGCTCTGCTGGCGGGTCTGACGGCGATGAAGCTCGAGAACCTGAAGTATCCGAGTGAAGGGATTCGCGCATTTCAGACGGCTTACACCGAGTTGTGCCGGAATGCCTTTGAACATGGATGCAGTGCGGGCCAGGCGATTCGGGTTGTGATTGAGGTTTCGCATGTGTATGTGTCGGCGACGGTTGAAAATGCGAAGGAGCATCGGTTTGAAGTGAGTCCGGCCCTGGCTGCACGGCAGTTTGCTCTGAGCGGTGATCCGAAAAGCCCGCGCGGACGTGGGCTGGTACTGGCGAGCGAGTTGGCCGATGATTTTCAGCCAGTGGCTGGGCGCGGCGTAAAGGCTGTGTTCTATCAAGATCGTGTTGTGGTGAAGAGCACGCAGCTTGCAGAGCGGGCGTTGATTATGGTGAAAGTGGAGGGAGGGCAATATAACCCGTCTCTCAACCGGCGAGTGAACGCCGCGCTGTCCCGGGCGCTGAAGGAAGCGGATACTCTGCTGGATATCAGCGCATTTTACGAATCGCTGACGCTGGCTACTGGAGATGTGATTGCACTGGAGATTGTTGCGAAGGACGCCGGACACAAGCTGGTGGTATTGATTGATCACAGCGCGGCAAATACCGCGGCGTTTCTGCGCGATGCGGGGATTTCTGTTGTGACTACGTGGCCAGAGGCGCTGATGAAACTGGAAGAGCGAGCGTGAGGTTCCAGAATGATGCGGACTGAAGTGCTGAGAGGCGAGGCTGAGTCGCTGTGCGATGCGGCGCACTGGTGTGCGGAGCGCGGGTGGGTTCCTGCGACCAGCGGAAACTTCAGCGTGCGGGATAGACATGCGCAGCAGTTCTGGATTTCGCGGAGCGGGCTGGATAAGGGGCGGATGACGGTTGCCGATCTGCTGGTGCTGGATGAGGCGGGACATGCGGTTCGGGGTGCGGCATCTGCGGGGAGCGGAAAGCCTTCGGCGGAGACGGCGCTGCATGTGGTGATTTATCGCGAGCGGAAAGAAGCGAATGCGATTCTGCATGTGCATTCGGTGTGGAACACGCTGATTGGGACGCGATTTGCGGGGGCTGGGATGTTCAAGATTGCCGGCTATGAGTTGCTGAAGGCGCTGGATGGTGTGACGACGCATGAGCATACCGAGGTGGTTCCGGTGCTGGGGAATTCGCAGGAGTATGTGGGGCTTGCAGCGGAGTTGACTGAGGTATTGAGGAGTGATGCGGGCGTGCATGGGGTTTTGCTGAGCGGGCATGGGCTGTATACATGGGGTAAGTCAGTGGAGGATGCCCGGCGGCACCTGGAGGCGCTGGAGTTTTTGTTTGAGGTTGAGGGAAGACGGATTTTTGGGATGTGATGATGAGTTATCCCACCCTTGGCGCAAAAAACGCGCCAAGGATGGGGCACCCACGATTGCCTGAGGAGTGGATTATGGCGGTGCTTCGGTTTCCTGAGACGGGCGTGATGTTTGAGGATGAGGGCGAGATTTGCGCGGAGCTGGCGCGGCTGGGGATTGATTACGAGCGCTGGGAGTTGGATCGAGTGCCGGGAGACGCTACGGCCGATGCGGTGCTGGAGGCGTACGCCGATGAGATCGGCGAGATGAAGCGGCGCGGCGGTTATGTGACGGCGGACGTAATTGATGTGACGGCGGAGACGCCCGGGCTGGACGCGATGCTGGCTCGGTTCGATAAGGAACATACGCACTCGGAGGATGAGGTGCGGTTCATTCTGGCGGGGCGTGGGATCTTTTTCCTGAATATTGCGGGGAAGGTGGCTTCCGTGGAGGTGCATCCGGGGGATATGCTGCGGGTGCCGAAGGGGACTACACACTGGTTTACGCTTTGCGAGGATAAGCGGATTCGGGCGATTCGGTGGTTTCAGGAGACTACGGGGTGGTCGCCTGCTTATACCGATTCTGGTGTAGATCGTGGGTATCAGCCGCTTTGTTTCGGGCCGGCTTATGTGGGGGATCGGGTGGCGTCTCCGTTTGAGAAAATGCTGGATGCATGAGTACGCCTAAGGTTTATTTACTGGACATTGAAGGGACGATTGCGCCGCTTACGCTGACCAGCGAGGTGCTTTTTCCGTATGCGCGGAAGCATTTTGAGGGGTTTCTGCGCGAGGGTCTGGTGCGGGAGATGGAGGGCCTGAGGCCGGGGGATTCGCCTGCGGGTACGATCATGCTGGATGTGGCCGATCTTATGCGCGAAGACCAGGCTGAGGCTGATCCGGATGCGCCTTCGATTTTGCCGCACGACGGGGCTGCGATGAGCCCGGAGAGTGCGATTCCGCGGATTCTGGCGTATGTGTATTGGCTGATGGATCGGGATCGGAAGTCTACGGCGCTGAAGAGTTTGCAGGGGAAGATATGGAAGGCAGGATTTGAGTCGGGCGAGTTGAAGGGCGAGTTGTTTGAGGATGTGCCGGGGGCTTTGACGCGGTGGGCGCGGGAGGCTCGCGTGGCGATCTATTCTTCGGGGTCGGTGGAGGCGCAGAGGCTGCTGGTTCGGTATTCGAGCTTTGGGGATTTGTCGGGGTTGATTTCGGGATATTTTGATACGCGGGTTGGGGCGAAGCGCGAGAGTGCGAGCTATGCGGCGATTGCCCGGGAGCTGGAAGTGACGACGCCGGAGATTTTGTTTTTTTCCGATGTGGTGGCGGAGCTGGATGCGGCGCGGGCGGCTGGATGTGGGACTCGGTTGGTGGTGCGGCCTGGGAATGCGCCGGTGGTGGATGCGAATGGGCATGAGCGGGTTGAGTCGTTTGAAAATCTGGGTTAGGAGTTTGGCTGCGGATGAGGCTTCTTGGCGTACGGCATGTGCTCGCTTTTGTGGCGCTTTCCCTGGTCAGTATTGGCTCGCCTGCCGCTGAATCCCGCGTGCCGACGCAGGACGGAATACTGTATGGAACTGCGGACGGCCAGTCTTTGACGATGGACTACTATGCGCCGAAGGGCGCCGGGGTGCATCCGATTGCGATTATTATTCACGGCGGTGGCTATCATGGCGGCGACAGCAAGAATGGCAGCGAAGCCTATGTGGCTGACTTTCTGGCTCCGGCGGGCTATGCGGTTTTTTCTCTCAATTATCGCGTTGCGCCGAAGTATCCCTATCCGTACATGGTGTATGACGTTCAGCGGGCGGTCCGCTACATTCGCTATCACGCCCGGGACTGGAATGCTGATCCTGACAAGATTGCGCTTGTCGGCGGCTCGGCTGGCGGATATCTGAGCAACATGGTTGGGTTGCTGAATGCGCCCGGTGACCCTCACGCTGCCGATCCGGTGGATCGTGTGAGCGCGAAGGCGCAGGCTGTGGTGAGTCTGTATGCGCAGAGCAGCTTCGAGTTCGTTCCGCTGAATGCGGATGTGCATCGCTTCCTTGACCCTTTCATTGCGCAGAAGGGTGAGAAGGAGGCGATTCGCGAGGCTTCGCCTATTACGTATGTCTCGAAGGAGGATCCGCCATTTCTGGAGATCCTAGGCACGGAGGATGAATATATCCCGATGTCGGAGGCGACCAACCTGCAGGCTGCGCTGCATGCGGTTCACGTGCGTTGCGATATTATCGCCATTCCCGGCGGGAAGCATGGCACGGGTGGATGGAACAAGCTGCCGGGCGTGCCGGATTGGGAGCGGCAGATGACGGAGTGGCTGAATGCTCGGCTGAATCATAGTGGGCCGATTGGGGAAGGGATTCGGCCTCGGGTCGCGGCTTCGGCGTCATAAGGCTGAACAAGCCTGACACATGCTGCGATGCGGAGGATTGATTCTTATGTGGAAAAAGCTAGCACTGATTGTCTTGGAAGTTTTAATTACTTTCCCTGCCACTTTCGCTTATGCGCAGGATCAGAGTCAGGATCTGAGCCTATTACCTAAATATGGCTCTTTGCCAAAGTCAGATGCGCTCAAGGAAGCAGACGCAGCATTTCTTGCCGACATCGACAAACAGTACCATGGTGAGCGAGGCAAAGCGTCGGAAGACGCTGCGGCACGTGGATGGCAATATTTGTCCCAGCGAAACGTAGAGACAGCCATGCGCCGATTCAACCAAGCATGGTTGCTTAATAACAACAACGGCATTGCCATCTGGGGTATGGCTGCAGCTGAGGGTAGCCTTGGGAACTTTGATGAATCGTTGAAGTTGTTTACGGAGGCAGAGCGTCTCGTTGGAGATAACATCAACTTCTCGGTTGATTATGCAAGGTCGCTTGGATTTGCAGGTGCTGCTCTTAAAGACGATCAGTTGCTGAAATTCGCATATAACCGGTTTCAACGCAATTATGAGCGGGCACCAGATAACACGCTTAATCTGCAGAACTGGGCTATTACTTTGGCCGCCGTCGGGAGATATTCCGAAGCTTGGCAAAAAGTGAAGCTTGCGGAATCGACACCGAGCGGAGGCCATCTGGACCCGAAGTTCCTTGCGGATCTACAGTCCCATTTACCGCGACCGGATTAGGGATTCATTGCTCCGATCTGCGAAGGGAAGCGCTCATCTCTGAGCTTGATTACCGACTTGCAATGTGTCGGTTGCATATTGACCGGTGTCGAAAAATTTTGTCTTCGTGTCAATGCTGATGCGATAGGCTGGACGCGTGTACCTTCAGAATCCAGCTGCTACGGCTTTGCATGAGTTGCAGACTGCCCCGTGGGTGCGGTTTGCGGCACTGGCGCTGAGCTCGATCTTCTTTCTGGTCGATCCGTTTGCGGCGATTGGGTCGTTTCTGGCGATTACGGCTACGGCCGACGCGGAGAAGCGGAATCGCATGGCGCGGAAGGCATGCATTACCTGCTTTATTGTGCTGACGAGCTTTGCGCTCTGCGGGCAGATTATCTTTCGCATGTTTGGGATTACGCTGCCGGCCTTTGAGGTGGCGGGCGGACTGATTCTGCTGCTCATCGGTCTGGATATGCTGGAGGCCAAGCGCTCGGCTACGCAGGAGGCCAGCGGCGATACCGAGGAGGCCAGTCACAAGGAGGATGCCGGGATTGTTCCGCTGGGGATTCCGATGCTGGCGGGGCCGGGTGCGATCTCTTCTGTGATGGTGCTGGTGGGGCAGGTGCCGAAGTTTCTTGGCTATGAGATGGGGCTGATTCTGGGCTCGATCTTGCTCACGTGCGTGATCAGCTACTTTGTGCTGTCGGCGGCGGGGCGAATTCGGATCGTGCTGGGGGAGACGGGGATTCGGATCCTGGTGCGCATTATGGGGCTGCTGCTGGTGGCGCTGGCGATGCAGTTCTTTGTGAACGGGCTTACGGATCTGGGAGTGATTCCGAAGCACGAGTAGAAGGCGGCACATACAAGAGGGGAAGTTATGTTCAAAGAATGGGAGTTATGCAGGCTTTCTGATTGCGCTCCATATTTCCACATAGAAAACGTGTTTTACACAGCATAAACGCTTGCAATGCGGCCGATAGATTGCTATTCTCAACAAGTCGCAACGAGATGTTCACGCGGTTAGTAAGCAAAGCGAAGAACAAGGGTTGCAAACGAGAGAAGCATGTGCTAATCTCAAAAAGTTGTTGCAATGAAGGGTAGCTTTCCGGTGGCCGTTGGGCCTGCCTGATATAGGAAGAGGAAAGCCGGTTCGTAGGGTAGGGTGAGTCAAGCCGGAAGTAAGTCGGTTAGCCCCAGACCCCTGTAGGGAATCCCGCAGAGAACAAACCCAATGTTAGACCCCAGGGTCTTCTCCTATGGAGAAATTCTGGCGCGCCTCTAGCGGCGTGAGCATAGCTGGTCGCTGTTTGAAAAGATTTTGCGCAAGCGCGTTTTTTGAGAGGCGGATTTAGCCGATCAACCGTTAGCTTCGATGCGCTTCGTTCGGGATTGAGGAACGATCCGCCGGCATGGTGTCCGGGCGGCCTCAGAGAATGAAGTGGCAAAGAAAAGAAAATAAACGGTTGACAGAAGGTTAAAAGTTCGATATTCTTAAAAAGTTCGCGCAAAAACGCCGAGGGCACTGAGCAAGTGCAGAATCGGGCAGTGCGCATCAAGTTCGGGGACACTCAAGTCTATGATTTGAGCCTCGATCCAAGGGTCTCCCTCAGGGGAATCACTCTTAAGGATCTTTGACAATAAGGTTGAACGTGCCAGTCGTGAGAATCGATCAGGTTTGGCTTGATCATCTCACAAGGTAAGGCATCCGGGTTACTTAAGCAGTACCCGAGATGCGGTCGATAGGATTCGGACCTCCGTCCTGAATCGCTATTGACAACAGGTTTCAAACGAGAGTTTGATCCTGGCTCAGAATCAACGCTGGCGGCGTGCCTAACACATGCAAGTCGAACGAGAAAGTGGAGCAATCCATGAGTACAGTGGCGCACGGGTGAGTAACACGTGACTAACCTACCCTTGAGTGGGGGATAACTTCGGGAAACCGAGGCTAATACCGCATAATACCTACGGGTCAAAGGAGCAATTCGCTTAAGGAGGGGGTCGCGGCAGATTAGTTAGTTGGCGGGGTAATGGCCCACCAAGACAGTGATCTGTATCCGGCCTGAGAGGGCGCACGGACACACTGGAACTGAAACACGGTCCAGACTCCTACGGGAGGCAGCAGTGGGGAATTTTGCGCAATGGGGGAAACCCTGACGCAGCAACGCCGCGTGGAGGATGAAGTCCTTCGGGACGTAAACTCCTTTCGATCGGGACGATAATGACGGTACCGAGAGAAGAAGCCCCGGCTAACTTCGTGCCAGCAGCCGCGGTAATACGAGGGGGGCGAGCGTTGTTCGGAATTATTGGGCGTAAAGGGTGCGTAGGCGGTTTGGTAAGTCTGATGTGAAATCTATGGGCTCAACTCATAGTCTGCATCGGAAACTGCCGGGCTTGAGTATGGGAGAGGTGAGTGGAATTTCCGGTGTAGCGGTGAAATGCGTAGATATCGGAAGGAACACCTGTGGCGAAAGCGGCTCACTGGACCATAACTGACGCTGATGCACGAAAGCTAGGGGAGCAAACAGGATTAGATACCCTGGTAGTCCTAGCCCTAAACGATGACTGCTTGGTGTGACGGGTACCCAATCCCGCCGTGCCGTAGCTAACGCGTTAAGCAGTCCGCCTGGGGAGTACGGTCGCAAGGCTGAAACTCAAAGGAATTGACGGGGGCCCGCACAAGCGGTGGAGCATGTGGTTTAATTCGACGCAACGCGAAGAACCTTACCTGGGCTCGAAATGTACAGGAATCCGGTGGAAACATCGGCGTCCCGCAAGGGACCTGTATATAGGTGCTGCATGGCTGTCGTCAGCTCGTGTCGTGAGATGTTGGGTTAAGTCCCGCAACGAGCGCAACCCTTACTTCCAGTTGCCATCATTCAGTTGGGCACTCTGGCAGAACCGCCTCGGATAACGGGGAGGAAGGTGGGGATGACGTCAAGTCCTCATGGCCTTTATGTCCAGGGCTACACACGTGCTACAATGGTCGGTACAAACCGTCGCAAACCCGTGAGGGGGAGCTAATCGGAAAAAGCCGACCTCAGTTCGGATCGTAGTCTGCAACTCGACTACGTGAAGCTGGAATCGCTAGTAATCGCGGATCAGAATGCCGCGGTGAATACGTTCCCGGGCCTTGTACACACCGCCCGTCACATCACGAAAGTGGGTTGCACTAGAAGCCGGTGAGCCAACCGCAAGGAGGCAGCCGTCCAAGGTGTAATTCATGATTGGGGTGAAGTCGTAACAAGGTAGCCGTAGGAGAACCTGCGGCTGGATCACCTCCTTTCTAAAAGAGAATAGGTGGCACAGTTACTCCTTCCGCGAATGCGGAGCGTCGAGAGACGTAGAGTAAAGGTGCTATCCAACCATTCAGCTGTTACCTGCAGCAGGAATGGAATTCAGATCAAGCCTTCTTTTTGGCTGATGGATTCATACGATGGTCACGAGCGGCTTAGCTGCTCAGCATGTTCAACCTTGTCCTCGAAACCTTTTTAAGCAACGAATGAGATTTGTACGAGCCGCCGCATTGCATTTTGTAAGTATGGCGGTTGGGGCGGCCAACTTGGGCCTGTAGCTCAGTTGGTTAGAGCGCACCCCTGATAAGGGTGAGGTCGGTAGTTCGAATCTACCCAGGCCCACCATCTTGGCTGTAAGCACCTTAGCATGGGGCTGTAGCTCAGTTGGGAGAGCACCTGCTTTGCAAGCAGGGGGTCAACGGTTCGATCCCGTTCAGCTCCACCAAGTCTTGTTTGAATGCTTCCAGATTGAAGTCACCTGCGGGTGGAATCAATCTGGGAGCATGCTGAATGTCCGGTTTGGTCTTTACGCCGGACGTAGTAGGCAGGTTTCAAGCGCCTGAGGGCGCGCCACTTCTGAAAGATTGAGTGGTTTGATGTTTGACAACGAAATTGATTGGGTAATGCGATTGAAGTGCCTGTCTGTCCGCCGTGAGGCGCGCGAGACGGCTGTAAGTTTCAATCGTAAATACATACAAGGCCGAGCAATTGTCTTGCTGTGATCGTATCGCGGCAAGATCAAATGCTCAAAACTTAAGAAGTGTCTTTAGAAATTTTCTTCTGATCGAAGTGATCAAAAGAAGGCGAATAACAGGGGTTAATTCTTAACCAGGCTCGCAGTGATGCGGACCCTGCATGGAGTTAATTCTATGGTCAAGCTACTAAGGGCGCACGGTGGATGCCTTGGCAGAGACAGGCGATGAAGGACGTGGCAAGCTGCGATAAGCTTCGGTAAGCCGCACACAGGCGTTATAACCGGAGATTTCCGAATGGGGCAACCCTCCTAGGCAAACCCTAGGAACTACCCGCTGAATACATAGGCGGGATAGAGCGAACTCAGGGAAGTGAACCATCTCAGTACCTGAAGGAAAAGAAAGAAACCTCGATTCCGAAAGTAGTGGCGAGCGAAATCGGAACAGCCCAAACCCGTAGCATTTCGGTGCTTCGGGGGTTGTAGGGCCGGCAACAGTAGAGTTACCAATCTGGGTATTAGTCGAATCCTCTGGAAAGGGGATCCATAGAGCGTGACAGACGTGTAGACAAAAATACTCCAGACTCGAAGCCGGTACCTGAGTAAGGCGGGGCACGTGAAACCCTGCTTGAATCCGCGGAGACCATTCCGCAAGGCTAAATACTAGTCTCTGACCGATAGTGAACCAGTACCGTGAGGGAAAGGCGAAAAGAACCCCGTCGAGGGGAGTGCAAAGTACCTGAAACCGTGTGCCTACAAGCAGTGGGAGGACTATGCCCGCAAGGGAATGTCTGACCGCGTGCCTATTGCATAATGAGCCGGCTAGTTATTCTTGTCAGCAAGGTTAAGCGTAAGCGAGCCGCAGCGAAAGCGAGTCTTAATAGGGCGAATGAGTTGGCAGGAATAGACGCGAAGCGGGATGATCTACCCATGGCCAGGTTGAAGGTGGGGTAACACCCACTGGAGGACCGAACCGGTGTTTGTTGAAAAAAGCTCGGATGAGCTGTGGGTAGGGGTGAAAGGCTAATCAAATTCCGTGATAGCTCGTTCTCTCCGAAATAGCTTTAGGGCTAGCCTCGGACGAATTGCATTGGTGGTAGAGATATGGATGGACTAGGGGGCTTTCCGGCTTACTGAATCCAACCAAACTGCGAATGCCAATGACAACATATCCGGGAGTCAGACGGTGGGGGCTAAGCCTCATCGTCGAGAGGGAAACAGCCCAGATCGCCTGCTAAGGTCCCAAAGTTACAGTTAAGTGGGAAAGGAAGTCGGAACGCTCAGACAGCCAGGAGGTTGGCTTAGAAGCAGCCATCCTTTAAAGAAAGCGTAATAGCTCACTGGTCAAGCGGTCCGGTGCCGACAATACAACGGGGCTAAAACTGTACACCGAAGCAGCGGATGCACACTTTGTGTGCGTGGTAGGAGAGCATTCTCAACAGCGTCGAAGCCAGACTGAGAAGACTGGTGGAGCGTTGCGAAGAGACCCTGCCGGCATAAGTAGCGATAACGGAGGTGAGAACCCTCCGCGCCGAAAGTCTAAGGTTTCCTGAGGAAGGTTAATCCGCTCAGGGTTAGGCGGTACCTAAGGCGAGGCCGAAAGGCGTAGTCGATGGACAGACGGTTAATATTCCGTTCCTCCCAATGTTCGTTTGACGATGGGGTGACGCAGAAGGATAAGCATGACGCACTATGGCTATTGCGTTTGGCTTGTGTAAGTGGGATCTGGCAGGCAAATCCACCAGGTCAACCATGAGACAAGTCACAGTTCCGAATGGGGCTAAGATGCTGATTTCACGCTGCCGAGAAAAACCTCTAAGGAGAACAAAGGGAACCGTACCCCAAACCGACACAGGTAGACGAGGAGAATATCCAAAGGCGCTCGAGTGAAAGCTCGTTAAGGAACTCGGCAAATTGGCTCCGTAACTTCGGGAGAAGGAGCGCCCACCTCTGGTGGGCCGCAGTGAAGCGCGTACGGCGACTGTTTAACAAAAACACAGGTCTCTGCTAAGTCGAAAACGACGTATAGGGGCTGACGCCTGCCCGGTGCCGGAAGGTTAAAAGGAGAGGTTAGCGCAAGCGAAGCTTTGAATTGAAGCCCCGGTGAACGGCGGCCGTAACTATAACGGTCCTAAGGTAGCGAAATTCCTTGTCGGGTAAGTTCCGACCTGCACGAATGGCGTAACGATCGTACGACTGTCTTAACGAGTTGCTCGGCGAACTTGTAGTACCGGTGAAGATGCCGGTTACCCGCAGCTAGACGGAAAGACCCCGTGCACCTTTACTACACCTTAACTATGGGTTATGGCATTCGTTGCTCAGAATAGATGGGAGGCTTTGAGACCAGGTTCTCGGACTTGGAGGAGCCGTCGTTGAGATACCATTCTACGTGTTCTGTGATCCTAACCTCCACCCGTGATCCGGGTGAGGGACATAGTTAGGCGGGTAGTTTGACTGGGGCGGTCGCCTCCTAAATTGTAACGGAGGCGCGCGAAGCTACTCTCAGACTGTTTGGAAATCAGTCGTCGAGTGCAAAGGCATAAGAGTGGTTAACTGCGAGACCTACAAGTCGAGCAGATGCGAAAGCAGGCCTTAGTGATCCGGTGGTTCTGTATGGAAGGGCCATCGCTCAACGGATAAAAGGTACGCCGGGGATAACAGGCTGATCATTGCCAAGCGTTCACAGCGACGCAATGGTTTGGCACCTCGATGTCGGCTCATCGCATCCTGGAGGTGTAGAAGCTTCCAAGGGTTAGGCTGTTCGCCTATTAAAGCGGTACGTGAGCTGGGTTCAGAACGTCGCGAGACAGTTCGGTCCCTATCTGCTGTGGGCGTAGGAAATTTGAGGAGGGCTGTCCTTAGTACGAGAGGACCGGGATGGACGAACCTCTTGTGTTCCAGTTGTCCTGCCAAGGGCACGGCTGGGTAGCGAAGTTCGGTTGTGATAACCGCTGAATGCATATAAGCGGGAAGCACGCTCCAAGATGAGATTTCCCTGAAGGGCCCAGGAAGACCACCTGGTTGATAGGCTGGAGGTAGAAGCGCAGTAATGTGTGTAGCTTACCAGTACTAATCGCCCGTTCGGCTTTACCATAGAATTAACTCTGCGCAGTAAGTTATTCGCGGATACTTCTTAGGTAAACGCCTTGTAAGTTAAGCAAGAAAACCCAATCAATTTCGTTGCAATAACTCGATTACGAGTAAGTTTGTTGGCGCCAGAATGCAGTACGCGTTCCTGCTGACGGACCCGGGAGAAAAAATCCGGGGCGAAGCAGATGTCGCATAAGGCTGTGGGCAACCACCCGCCAGGCGCTACCAAGTTTGCCGGTGACCATACCGCGAGGGATCACCCGTTCCCATCCCGAACACGGAAGTTAAGCCTCGTTGGGCCGATGGTACTGCATGGGCGACTATGTGGGAGATTAGGTGATCGCCGGCAATATTTTGAAGTAAAAAGCCAAGCCTTCGGGCTTGGCTTTTTGCGTTTTGCGCGTTTCTATGACTTAGATGTATCCATGCCTGGGCCGCTATATCGGCTTTACTTTGGCTGCGCGGAATTCTGCAGGAGTGGGATGAGGTCGCGTGAGTTTGTTGTGGCTTCACTGACGAAATGGAAGGTGCCTGATTCTGCCATCTCCTTCGATGCGCGGAGGAATGCGCCGAATGCGGCGCGAGCGAGGGCACTGCCTGTACTCAGGCGTCGTACGCCTAACGCGGACAATTCTTCGAGGCTCATATTCAGACCGGGGATCCCTGCGAGTACATTGATTGGACGATCGACTTCCTGTAGAACAGTGGCGATCTGTTCTTTTGTTGTGAGTCCGGGGGCGTAGAGTACATCGGCTCCTGTTTCCTGGTAGCTTTGCAATCTCGCGATTGTGTCCTTTAGATCCGTGCGTCCGTAGAGGAAGTTTTCTGCGCGGGCGCATAAGGTGAATGGAAAAGGAAGTGAGCGGGCGGCTTCTGCGGCTGCCTGGATGCGCTCTTTGGCGTGGCTGATTTCATAGACTGGATCGGCTTTGTCTCCGGTTGCGTCTTCGATTGAGCCTCCAACAAGACCGTGCGCCGCGGAGAGGCGGATGGTTTCTGCTAAGGTGTGCGGTTCATGGCCGAATCCGTTTTCCAGATCGCCGCTCAAGGGCAGGTGTGTGGCGGCTGCGATTTCTTTGATATGGGAGAGCATGGCTTCGCGGCCTACCTGGCCGTCGAGAAGGCCGCGGGAGAATGCGTAGCCGGCGCTGGTGGTTGCGAGGGCTTCGAAACCAAGTTGCGCCAGCAGGCGCGCTGTTCCGGCGTCCCAGGGATTGGGGAGGATGAAGGCGCGATCACGGTGGTGCAGGGCGCGAAAGGCCTGTGCTTTTTCGAGTTGTGTGGGCATTGGAATTTGCTCCATTGCTTCTCCCCCGTAATAGAAAGAGCCAAGCCTTCTGGCCTGGCTCTTTCTATTTTGCAACAGACTTATCGTGGGATTGTCAGAGGTTTGCGCTTCGGTTGCCGGTGATGAGGCGTAAGAGGACTGTCAGGATCACCGCGCCTATGACTGCGATCACAATGCTCATGATGAGGCCGTGTTGGCCTACGCCTCCTAAGCCCAGGTGGCTAGAGAGGAAACCGCCGATCAGTGCGCCGATGAGGCCGACCACCATGTCCATGAAGAAGCCGAAGCCTGAGCCCTTCATGAGTTTTCCGGTGAGCCAGCCTGCTATAACTCCGATGATGATCCATGCAATCAATCCATGCCCCATCTTACCCTCCAATGTTTTTTGAGATTTTGAACAGCGCTGCGATTCGCAGGTAATCTTGCGCCGGAGCATACACCTGCGAGTGTATGGCGGACTAGTTTTATTTAATGATGGCTGGTGACTGGTTACAGGTGACAGTTTGGGTTGGGGCACGGAATGCCGCGCTCCTTTTTTGCTGGAAATGAAAAGGCCCGAATCCTTTTGGATTCGGGCAGTGGTTTTTCTACATTGTTTTCTATGCCGAAGAGTATAGGGAATACTTAACGCAACATTTTCAGACGCTAGGCAAGCCGTCTACAATAGGCCAATCGCGAAATGTCACGGTTATCATCTTCACCTCAAGAAGAATTTATTCAACGGTGGCAAAAGTCATCTGCGTCCGAGCGCGCTAACTATGCCCTTTTTCTTTCAGAGCTATGCGACTATCTAGAATTGCCGCGACCAGAGCCGAGTCAGGCGGATGAGAGCCTGAACATTTATGTCATCGATAAGGCCGTCCACTACAAAGAGTTCGACGGATCGACCACAACCAATTACATCGATCTCTACCGCCGCAACTGCTTTGTTTTGGAAGCGAAACAGGGCAGTAACCCTGTACAAGAAAAGCTTTTCGAACTGGCGGCGCCAGAGCCAGTCCGAAAAATGAAGAAGGGCACTGCCGTGCGCGGCACGCGCGGATGGGATGCAGCGATGCTCGCTGCGCGCGGTCAGGCAGAACGTTATGCCAAGGCTCTACCGGCTTCGGAGGGTTGGCCGCCCTTTCTCATCACCATTGACGTTGGGCACTCCATAGAGCTTTTTGCCGACTTCTCCCTCACTGGCAAGGCGTATCTCCCGTTCCCTGGACCTCTCAACTTCCGCATTCTGCTGCCGGAGTTGGATCACGCTGAGATTCGCGAGCGATTGCGCACTGTTTGGCTCGATCCGCACTCGCTCGACCCGTCCCGTGAGCGCGCCAAGGTGACCCGTGAGGTTGCTGGAAAGCTAGCCATTCTCGCCCGCAATCTTGAACTTAAGTATCCCCCTAAAGAGGTCGCGGAGTTTCTCACCCGCTGTATTTTCACTTCGTTCGCTGAAGATGTTGGACTCCTTCCCGACCGCGCATGGCTCGACCTGCTTGAAAGCCTGCGCGAGGACGAAAAGAATTTCCCGCCTGTGGTCGAGTCGCTCTGGAAAACGATGAACGACGGAGGATATTCTCCGTTACTTCGGAAGGATGTTCTTCAGTTTAATGGTGGATTATTCGAGTCAAATCATGCTTTGCCTCTCAATCACGATCAAATCTATCTGCTGATTGAAGCGGCAAATTCACGCTGGCGCGATGTTGAACCGGCGATCTTCGGAACATTGCTAGAGCGGGCGCTTAACCCCAAGGAGCGGCACGCTCTGGGCGCGCATTACACACCACGCGCGTATGTAGAACGACTTGTACTTCCGACGCTTGTTGAGCCGTTGCGTGACGATTGGCGCAATATGCAGGCGGTAATTACCGAACTTGTGGCGTCCGACAAATCTGATGCAGCCGTAGAGGCAGCTCAGCAGTTCCATCGACAGCTATGCAACACTCGCGTGCTCGATCCAGCTTGCGGCAGCGGCAATTTTCTTTATGTTGCTCTTGAGCACATGAAACGCCTTGAAGGCGAGGTGCTGGAGACTCTGCATGCACTTGGATCGTCACAGCAGGCGCTCGAACATACGGGTCTTACTGTAGATCCGCATCAGTTGCTGGGTATTGAGGTGAATCCTAGGGCCGCCGTTATTGCCGATCTTGTCTTATGGATCGGCTACCTACAATGGCACTTCCGCACACGTGGTAATGTTCAGCCGCCGATACCTGTCATTCGCAACTTTCATAACGTTCAGGAAGGCGATGCGCTTATTACTTGGGCGAAGCGAGAAGTTGCTACTGATTCGGACGGGAAACCTGTCACAGTCTGGGATCAAGTCACGAAAAAAGAGCACCCCGCGACTGGCGAATTGATTCCGGACGATACCGCGCGAGTGGATGTATACGAATACGCAGGCGTTAAGAAGACGAAATGGCCTGAAGCAGAATTTATTGTTGGCAATCCACCGTTTATCGGCGGCAAGGATATTCGGGCGTGGCATGGGGATGGTTATGCCAAGGCGATTCGTGACGCCTACAAAGATGTGCCGGAGAGCGCGGACTTTGTTATGTACTGGTGGCAGAAGGCCGCCGAAGTTGCGCGGGCTTCCAAGGTGCGCCGATTTGGTTTTGTTACCACCAATAGCATCACGCAGGTATTCAACCGGCGCGTGGTTACGCAAAATCTTAACGCGACCAAAGACCCGCTTTCGATTGTGTTTGCTATTCCCGACCATCCGTGGCTGAAGGCTTTGTCTGACGAAGAAGAGTCCGCGACACGGCACGCTGCCGTGCGGATTGCGATGACGGTTGGTGAACGTGGCGAGCATCAGGGACATCTTTATCGGGTGATCAGCGAAGGCGATGCTGGGTCGGAGGGAACCGCGGTAGAGCTTGTGGAGCGGGTCGGGCGCATCTTTGCGGATTTGCGGATTGGCGTGGATGTGTCGAGTGCTCAGCCGCTGCAATCGAATGATGTACTTGCAACTCGCGGGGTTGCTCTGCATGGGGCAGGCTTCATGGTCACTCAGGAGCAGGCCCTTAGTTTAGGATATGGCAGAATTGATGGCTTGGAGCAGCATATTCGGCCTTATCTTAACGGACGCGATCTGACCGGACGGTCAAGAAATCTGCTTGTGATCGACCTTGACGGACTTTCAGAAAAACAGGTCCGAGAAAACTTTCCCGAAGTCTATCAATGGGTATACGACCGCGTTAAACCCGAAAGAGATCAAAATCCTGAGAAATCAAGGCGAGAGATTTGGTGGCAGTTTGGTAGGAAGCACACCGAACTACGCGCAGGACTAAAGGGGTTGACTCGTTATATCTCAACTGTGGAGACTGCCAAGCATCGTGTTTTTGTGTTTCTTGATGCTGGGGTACTACCGGATAACATGCTAGTCAATATTGCACTTCAAGATGCATTTCATCTTGGCGTGCTCTCCAGTCACATTCATGTTTGTTGGGCGCTTGCAGCAGGAGGGACACTTGAGGATCGTCCGCGCTACAACAAGACACGCTGCTTCGACACGTTTCCGTTTCCTGACTGCGCTGATGCGGAGAAAGAAACGATCCGCGAGATTGCCGAGCGGCTTGATGCTCATCGCAAGCGGCAGCAGGCGCTTCATCCTGATCTGACGCTGACCGAGATGTACAACGTGCTTGAGAAGCTACGTGCCGACGAGGAACTGACCGACGATGACAGGAATATCTACGAACGCGGTCTTGTCGGCATTCTGCGCGGGTTACATGATGAACTTGACGCCGCGGTGTTTGCTGCTTATGGATGGTCGGTTGATCTTAGCGATGAGGATATTCTCGCCAGTGTTGTCTCATTGAATGCTCAGCGCAGCGACGAGGAACATGCGGGCATGATTCGGTGGCTTCGGCCTGAGTATCAGGCTCCGCATGAGGTTGCGGTTCAGACGGCGCTGGCTGGTATGGCTCCTACGGCTGGTCCGGCTACGGCTCGCCGCAAGCAAGCTTGGCCCGCTACATTGCCAGATCAGGTGCGGGCTGTCAAAGATTCGCTGCGCGCTGTGCCCATGCAGAGTGCGCAGCAGATTGCAGCGGGCTTCAAACCTGCGAGCCGTGCGCGCGTGGCTGAAATATTGGAGACGCTTACTGCACTAGGACAGACTCGGCAGCTTGAGGACCGATATTCTCTCTGATGCTGTGAGGATTCAAGCAATTGTTCGTCCCCGGTCCCCAAATGCGAGGGACCGGGGGCACCCGATCAGCTGGTATCTCGTGAGATGATTCTCTCCTTGACGATCTAGGAGAGGGATTGTATTCTGCTCTCCTAGACTGACGAGGAGAGTGGATGACGCCGGCTAAGCAGGATAAATCGAATGATTTTTTGCAGGGGACGCTGGACATGCTGATTCTTAAGGCTGTCTCGCTGGGGCCGCTGCATGGGTATGGGGTGTTGCTGCGGATTCAGCAGATTTCCGGTGAGGAGCTGGTGATTCAGCAGGGGTCGCTGTATCCGGCGCTTTATCGGTTGGAGCACCAGGGGGCGATTGCGAGTGAGTGGGGCGAGAGTGAGAACAATCGCAGGGCTAAGTACTACCAGCTGACGAAGCAGGGGCGCGCGCGGCTCGGGGAAGAGACTGAGAAGTGGGCTCGGATGGCGGGGATTATTGGGCGCGTGCTGAAGACGACTGAGGAACAGATATGAGTTTGCGCAGTCGCTGGGCTACGTGGTGGAAGGCTGTGAGCCGGGCGGAGCAGTTGCATGGCGAGATGCGGGAGGAGCTTGCGTTTCATCTGGAGCAGCGGGCGGGCGACCTGATGAAGAGCGGGCTTAGGCGCGATGAGGCGGAACGGCGGGCGCGTGCGGAGTTGGGCGGCGTGACGGTGCAAACGGAAAAGATGCGGGCTGGATGGGGGACACGTATGTGGGATGACTTGTGGGCGGATGTTCGGTATGCGCTGAGGGGATTTGCGCGGACGCCGGGGTTGACGGTGATTGCGGTGATTTCGCTGGCACTGGGGATTGGTGCGAATACTACGATCTTCAGCGTGACGAAGCATATGCTGCTGGACCGGTTGGCGGTGTATAAGGCCGAAGATCTGCGGTTGTTTGCATGGACTTCAGCGAAAAAGAGTGTGGTGCATAGCTCGTGGGGAATGTCTTCCCGCACGCCGGATGGCAAAAGGCTTTCCACATCGTTTACCTATCCGGTTTACGAACAGTTGAGGCGACAGAATCACGTTTTTGAGGATGTGTTTGCGTTCAAGGAGTTTCCGCGTCTGACGGCTACGATTGGCGGACAGGCTGAAGCGGTGACTGCGCAATTGGTTTCGGGAAACTTCTACAAGGTGCTCGGCGTGCAGCCCGAGCTTGGCAGGGTCATTCAGGATTCCGATGACGGCACGCCGGGCAGCGGGCCCGTGGCGGTGATCAGCGATGAGTTCTGGGCGCGGAGGTTTGGACGGTCGCCAGGGGTTGTGGGTCAGACAATTCAGTTGAATCTGACGCCGGTCACGATTATTGGAGTGAACCCGAAGGGATTTACAGGGGCGTCCAGCACGCAGAGTGCTCCGGACGTGATTATGCCGTTCAGCATGGCATCCATTGCGACACCTGTCTGGTCGAAGAAATCGCTGCTGACGGACCCCGATCTCTGGTGGGTGCTAGTGATGGGACGCGTGAAGCCGGGTGTTTCGGATGAGCAGGCGCGGGCTGCGTTGGATGTTGTGTTGAACGCGGCTGTGCGAGCCACTGCGACGGTAGGCAAAGACGAGGCGGTTCCCGGCTTGATATTGCAGGACGGCAGCCGGGGAGAGAACCAGGCGAGCCAGATGTTTTCAAAGCCTGCGTATGTGCTGATGGCGCTTGCGGGTTTTGTGCTTCTGCTTGCCTGCGCTAACCTTGCCAACCTGCTGCTTGCGCGGGCGAGCAGCAGGCAGCGCGAGATGAGCGTGCGCCTTGCCATGGGTGCTGGACGTTCGCGCATTCTGCGGCAGATGTTTACTGAGAGCCTGATGCTGTCGCTTGCGGGGGGAATTGCGGGGCTTGCTCTTGGCTACCTTGGGCGCAACGCCATTCCGAGATTGTTGTCGTCCTCCTGGGAGACTTCCACAACCGATATTCAATTTGACTGGAAGATATTTGGCTTTGCCGCTGCCATCTCGATCCTGACCGGCATTCTGTTTGGTCTTGCGCCGGCGTGGCGGGCTTCGCGCACGCAGGTGTCGAGCGGGCTCAAGGATAACGCGCTCTCCGTTACGCAGCGCAGCCGCAATCTGACGGGGAAGACGATTGTTGTGGTGCAGGTAGCGCTTTCGATGTTGCTGTTGGTGGGCGCGGGACTTTTTGTTCGGACGCTGATGAACCTGAACGGGAGCGAGCTGGGATTTCGTCCGGAGGGGATTCTGCTCTTCGATCTTCAGCCGCCGCGTACGCGCTATTCCGAGCCGAAGGATCTTGCTTTCTATCATCGCGTGGAAGAACGGCTGCGCTCGGTTCCTGGCGTGAGCGCGGTTACGCTCTCAGACGTTACGCCGATTTCCAACAGCGACTCCGACAGAGACTTTACGCCAGATGGATTGCCGAAGAAGCCGAACGAGGAGGAGCAGTCTGCCAACGTGATGTCTGTGGGGCAGGATTTCTTCTCGACGATGGGCATCCGTATCGTTGCGGGACGCGCCTTCACCGAGACGGACACGGAGACTTCGCCGCTGGTGGCCATCGTGAACCAGAAACTGGTGCAGCAGTTTTTCCCATCCAATATCAATCCTCTTGGCAGAACTTTCACGGAGGGCAAGAAGCACATCACAATCGTGGGCATCTGCGGCGATGCGAAGTACGACAGCCTGCGCAACGATCCTCCGGCCACCTTCTATCTGCCCTACCGGCAGCAGTTGGAGGGCGAGCAGAGCATGACTTATGAAATCTCTACTCGCATGAAGCCCGCGGCGATTGTGCCCGCGCTGCGCGCGGCTGTTGCGTCCTTGGACAAAGATGTTCCGCTGCTCGATGTGCGGACGCAACAGGAACAGATTGACGATACGACGAGGGAAGAGCGCATCTTTGCTTCGCTGACCAGCGGCTTTGGCGTGCTGGCGCTTGTGCTGGCGTGTATCGGGATCTACGGGATCATGGCGTACGCCATATCGAGGCGCACGAATGAAATCGGCATCCGTATGGCGCTGGGTGCGCAGCCGGGCCGCGTGCTGCGCATGGTACTGCGGGAGGCGTGGTGGCTGGCTTTGATCGGCGTGACGGCAGGATTGGGCGCGGCGCTGGCGATGGGACGGCTGATTACATCGATGCTGTACGGGCTGAAGCCGTGGGACCCGGTCACGCTGGGCATTGCCGCGCTGTTGCTGGTGGCTGTGGCACTGGCTGCCAGTTGGGTTCCGGCACGGCGGGCTGCGGGCGTGGAGCCTATGGAAGCGCTGCGGCATGAGTAAAGCAGGGAATAGGAAAGAAGGACAGCGGGCAATCGCGAGGGGGGCGGATGATTTCTCAACTGAAATCGTGGTGGCGGGCGATGCGGGATCGGCGGCGGCTTGAGGCGGAGATGGATGCGGAGCTGCAAGAGCATGTGGCTCAGCGGACGGAAGATTTGATGCGGGCGGGGATGAATCGCGATGAGGCGGCGCGGCAGGCGCGTGTGGAGATGGGACCGGTGCTTATGCATAAGGAAGAGATGCGGGCTTCATTGGGATTGAAGTGGCTGGATGAGATGGCGAGTGATCTGCGGTATGCGCTGCGGCTGCTGAGGAAGAGTCCGGGGTTTACGTTGATTGCGGCGGGATCGCTGGCGCTGGCGATTGGTGCGAATTCGACGATCTTTGCAGTGGGCAAGCAATTGCTGTTTGGGCGTGTGACGGTTCCTCATGCGGAGGAGCTGCGGATGTTGTACTGGCTGGGCGATCAACATGCGCCAGATTTCAGTGGATGGGGTGAATGGGATCCTGCGCCGGGCGGCGGAACGATTGCGCCTATCTTTTCTTACGCGATGTATCAGCAACTGAGGGCCGAAAACCATGAGCTCGGCGACCTTGTGGCATTCAAGGATGACCGGATGAATGCCACTGTGCACGGGGATGCGCAGCAGGCAGAAGTTTACCTGGTGTCTGGGAATTTTTACGAGCAGATGCAGGTGCGTGTGCAGGCGGGCAGGCCGCTTGAGCCATCTGATGATGGACAGCCAGTTGTGGTGATCAGCGATGGATTGTGGACGCGGAAGTATGGGCGGTCGCCGGCGGTGATCGGGCAGACGATCCGGGTGAATCAGCAGGCGATGACGATTGTGGGTGTGAATCCGCGCGGGTTTACGGGGCCGAAGGGCGTGATGAATTCGCCGGATATGTTTGTGCCGATCACGATGCTGCAGACGATTGATCCGAAGGGAACGAGGAACCTGCTTACCGATTCGAGCTACTGGTGGGTGAACGTTGCGGCGCGCGCCAAGCCAGGTGTGAAGGACGAAGCGGCGCAGGCGGCGCTGGGGGCGAAGTATGAGGCCGCGTTTCGCGGGATGGTGAAGCTAAAAGACGGTGAGACCGTGCCGAAGCTCAGGCTGGAGGATGGAAGCCGCGGGCTGCATGTGATGGATGAGCAGATGTCGAAGCCGATTTATGTGCTGTTTGGCTTTACGGTCCTGCTGCTGTTGCTGGCGTGCGTCAATGTTGCCAACTTGCTGTTGGCACGCGCGACGCAGAGGCAGCGCGAGATTAACGTTCGCATGGCTATGGGTGCGAGGCGCGGACGAATTGTGCGGCAATTGTTTACGGAGAGCCTGCTGCTGGCAGGGCTTGCGGGCGTGGGTGGATTGCTGATGAGCATTGCGGGGCGCAATCTGCTGCCACAACTGATGACCGATCCGTGGGAGAGGACAGATGTCAGCATTCCGTTTGATTGGCGCGCGTTCGGATTTACGGTGCTGGTGACGTTTGCCACGGCTACGATTTTTGGTTTGCTGCCGGCGTGGCTGGCGGCGCGTAACGATGTGAGCAGCCAGTTGAAGGAGAGCGGTCATCAGGCGACGCGACGACGGAAGGCATGGAGCGGCAAAGGCATTGTGGCGCTGCAAATTGCTCTCTCCACAGTACTGGTGATTGGCGCGGGTGTGTTTCTGCGCACAGTGCTGCGGCTGAGCCAGTTGGATCTTGGATTTGATGCGAATCATGTACTGATGTTTGATATTCAGCCGCCAAGGAAGACGTATGCGGACGGCAAGGATGTGCTGCTGCACAAACAACTGGAGGAGAAGATTGCGGCTCTGCCGGGTGTGGAGTCAGAAGCTCCGGCGTGGATGCCGCTGGCGGGCGGCAGCATGACGAACTCAGACTTTGTGACGGAAGACAAACCGGCTGACGGGAAGAATCCGCCGGAGTTTACGAATACAGTAGGCAAGGATTACTTCCATACAATGCGGATACCGATGATTGCGGGGCGAGCTTTTGGTGCGCAGGATACGGCGAGTTCGCTGAAGGTGGCAGTGATTAATGAAGCGCTGGCGAAGAAGCGATTTGCTAATGGGAATCCGATTGGGAAGCGCTTTCATACAGATGGGCCGGCAGATGACTGGATCACTGTTGTGGGTATCTGCGCGAATACGCGGTATGCGCAATTGAAGATGGAACCGCCGCCGGTGTATTACCTGCCTTATGTGCAGCAGAAGGACGTTGGCGGGATGACGTATCAGATTCGCACGCGCAGTTCAGCGGTTGCGCTGATGCCTTCGATACAGAGAATTGTGCAGGGGCTTGATCCCGATCTGCCGGTGATTGATGTTCGCACGGAGCGGGAGCAGATTGACGCGACGATGCAGATGGAGCGGGCACTGGCGACGTTGACGACCGGGTTTGGGCTGATGGCGCTGATGCTGGCTTCAGTAGGTGTGTACGGGATTATGGCGTACACGGTGTCACAGCGTACGAATGAGATTGGGATACGGCTGGCGCTGGGTGCGGAACGTGGGCAGATTCGCGGGATGATCTTGCGTGAGAGCACCTGGATCACGGCGGCAGGGCTGGCGACGGGCATTGCGGGGGCGCTGGCGCTGGTGCGGCTGGTGAAGTCGATGCTGTATGGGATTGCGCCGTATGATCCGGTTACGCTGGGTTGTGCTGTGGCTGTGATGCTGGGCGTCGCGATTCTTGCGAGCTGGATTCCGGCGCGGCGTGCCGCGGGAGTTGAGCCTATGGAGGCTTTGCGGCATGAGTAGTGCGGGTTGCTGCTATGCGATGGGCTGAACCCATTGGCTGCGCCACGCTGGAGCATCGAAGGGGTCGGCGAAGTATTGCGTTTCGTGGATGACTTTGCCGTCCTGGAACTCCATGATGCTTACGGTGAATGAAGATCGCTGCTGGTAGTCAATGGTGTATTCGGTGATCCAGAGATTGCCGCTACCTTGCATGCGCCGGATGTTGAAGCCGGATGGCTTGCCGGGATGATGGCTGCGCAGAGCTTGCAGATTGCTGCGGCCGAGGATGCGCTCGCCGGACTGGGGATAATCACAGATGGCATTGTCATCGTAGATATCGTGCTCCGCGTCTGCGTCACCGGATGCGGAGGCTAGCCAGTGGGCATCGAGGGCTGCGCGGATTTGTTCTTCCTGCGAGTTGTTATCTGGCTGGAGCTTCATTTTCTTTTGCACATGCATGCGCGGGCGCAACGTTGACTGAGTGATTAGGCCAGATGCGTGGGGCGGTGTCAAATCAGAATTGGATGGCAACGGATTGATCTTGCTTTTGCAGGAAGCATTCTGGAGAATGCATTGAGTCGTTGAGGGAGGCGCAATGCAATTCATTCTCGGAGTACTTTTGTTTGTTGTGGTTGTCGGATGGGTGGATGCGGGGGTTCCGTGGCCGCGCTGTGCGGCGAAGGAGCCTAAGCAATGATTGCTGGACATTTTGGATTTGCGGCTGTTGTGAAATCGCGGGAGACGCGCGTTCCGCTGTGGGCGCTGATGCTGGCTACGGTGTGGCTGGATGTTTTGTTTGTGCCGCTGCTGGTGATGAAGCTTGAGACATTCAAGAATGTGCCCGGGTCCACTGGCGGCTATGGGGCGCACATCATTTATGCGGACTATACACATTCGCTGTTGGGTGCGTTGGTGGTGTCTGCGGTGTTTGGGATGATCTTTGCGCCGCTCTGGGGCCGGCGATGTGCAGTTGTGCTGGGGCTGGTTTCGTTTTCGCACTGGGTGCTGGATCTGATTGTGCATCGGCATGATATGCCGATTTTGCCGGGGAATTATGGGGACCTGCCGAGGCTTGGATTTGGGTTGTGGCAGTTTCCGGTGGCTTCGGCTGCGATTGAGGCCTTGCTGGTTGTGCTTGGCGCCTGGCTCTACTGTAGAGCGGCGAGCGAGGTGACTGCCGCGGCGCAGAGAGGGCGTGGCAGGGCGATGACTACTGCTGTGTTCATACTTCTATTTGGTGCGGTGGTGCTGGCACTGGATTTTACGGGAATTGTGGGATAAGTTTGTTCCGGTTTGAGAGTGGTCATTGCGTGGTTGTGGTTTGATTTTGCGGGAATGGCTCGTGGCTCCTCAGCATTGTGATGAAGGATGAGAGCTCACGATTGACGAGATCGGCGCGATCGATGTGGATGTAATGGCCGCTGCCTTTGGCGATGATACGGCGGCTCTGCGTGGAGAGCGATTTTGACTCTTCCTGCATCTGGTTCCAGATGACGTTCACCTCTTTTGCGAGGGGGGCGGGATAATCGGGATCGATAACGCCGGGGTCGTGCGAGAGGATGAGTATAGGAAGATTGCCGAATGGGCCGAGGTGGACAGTCTCTTCTCCGGAGGCGTGTACGGCATCGAGTTCGTTGGCTGTGGCGTCGATCTGTGAGGGGATGCATGTGTCGGCTTTAACCCATGTGCTCCAGGCTTCGAGGCCGGGATTTATGGCGCAGTCGCCGTGGAGGCGATCCCCGCCGATGGTCATGCGCAGCTTTTGCAATGGCATCAGGCGACGGCCATCGTCCTCCATTTTCAGCAGGTCTTTGGGGAAGCGGTCATTTTGGAGTGGAGTAGAGCCGTCGACGAAGACGATGCCGGCGAGATCGTTTGGATAACGCGCTGCATACAGGCGCATGTGGATGCCGGAGATGGAGTGACCTACCAGCAGAAAGGGGCGCTGGATGGCGGCGGCTTCGACGAGCTGGTGGAGCTGCGAGACGATGGCGTTGGAGTCCTGGGCTTCTGAGCGCGAGTCGCTCCAGCCGAAGCCTGCGCGGTCATAGGAGCAAACTCTTGTCTGCTTTGATAGCTCGGGCTGGATCTTTGCCCAACTGGTGAAGTCATCGCCGAGGCCTGAGCTTAGCAGGATGGTTGGCGAGCCTTCGCCGGTGCAGTACATGTGCAGTGCATGGCCGTCAATGTTGTATAGCTTGCCGGGGATGCCAGCGACGCGGCGATAGTGGCGGATGCTAAGCGAGTTGTATGTTGCTCCGGCGATGGCGGCGACCACGCAGATGAGGATGAGCGCCAAGCCAATTCGGGCTGCAAGCTTTAGGAATGACATTTAGACGCAATCGTAATGGATGATCGTGCGACTGCGACTTGTTTTTTTCGTCTTACGTGAAAGAAGTTGTCAACGCGGCATGAGGCGGAAGAAGAGCGCCTGCTTTGCGATGGGCTCTACTTTGGCTTCGAGTGCTTCCATCTGTGCGTGGCTCAGCGGATTGAAGATGCGGGCCAGCTCGGCACATTCTTCTACCTGCTCTACTGAGTCGCAGCCGATTACGGCGGTGCTGAGAGGGAGCGACATGTTGTAGAAGAATGTCTCCTGCTTGGTGAGCGTGCCGGGAGTTGTGGCGATGGCACCTTGGCCTTCCCATGAATGTTTCTGTACTTCGACGGGCGGTGGTGTCCAGCTGGAGAGGATGCGGCCGCGTGCCATGACCTTCATTCCCACGATTCCCATTTGCTTTTCTACTGCCAGTGGGAGGAGATCCTTTTCAAAGGGGTAATGGTATTTGTCGGCTGCGTTGACGCCGAAGAGAACGGTGTCGAAGGGGAAGCGGCGGATGGATTCGATGAGCACATCGGGGCGGAAGCGGCCTGTGATGCCGAGATGGCGGACGACTTTTTGATTGTGCATCTGCGTGAGAGCTTCGATGGCTCCGCCTTTGGCGAATATCTGGTCTACGTCTTCCTGGATGCCTACGTCATGAAGCTGCCAGCTGTCGACGTGATCGGTGTCGAGGAGCTTGAGGGAGACTTCAATGTTTTTGAGTGCGGCGTCGCGGGTGCGTTCCTTGGTTTTGGTGGCGATGAAGACCTGATCGCGGCTGCCTTTAAGGCCTTTGCCTACGTACTGCTCGCTCCAGCGCTCGGGGCCGCCGTAGATTGCTGAGGTGTCGAAGTAATTGACACCCAGCTCAAGGGCGCGATGAATCATTTTTACTGCGAGGTCTTCGTTGTGAGGCTTCTCGAGCGCTCCCTGGCCGCCCATGCCGAAGATTGCTACGCGTGCGCCTGTCTTGCCGAGGTTGCGCGTAGGCATGAGGCCCTGGACTGGGCCTTTCTCGTCTGCGGCATGTGTTGGGATGGCGTGGCTTGTAGCGGCTGAAGCGAGAACGCCTGTGGAGAGGCCGGTTGCGAGCGCTGCTCCTGTTTTGAGGAAGTCACGGCGGTTTGAGCGAGCGTCATCTGGCTGAGGCGTGGGCTTGGTTTTCATCTCTACTCCAGGGGCAATTGGCAGCGGCTGCAAAAGAACGGCAACGCGGTATCGAACGGAGTATACATGGTTGGCCGCTTACTTTTTGGGTGTCGCCGTGCCTGTCTGATTTGCGGAGGCGGTGCCAGTGTAGAGAAAGTTTGAGATGGCAAAATGCTTGTTCGTATCCATCCGTTGCCAGTCTCGATTCCACACATGACAGACAAGGAACGCCAGGCGGTTTTGAAGAAGGAGGCAGTATTTGTGAAGAGCGGAGACGGCGCGGATGCGTTTGCGCCTTCGCACATCGAAATTACGGAAAGCTAGGCGTTGATGCCGACGGGGAGCTGCGGGATGTTGCCTTCTGATTTGGCTTCGTCTACTACGGAGTCCAGATGGGCGAGGACTTCTTCTACGGTCATGGTGTAGATTTCGCGGCGGGAGTCGTAGCCTTCGCTGATGATCTGCTTGAGGTAGCGGCCGGCGATTTGTGCGGCCAACTGATCCGTGATGACTTTGCCTGTACGTTTCTTCTGCTCGACCCAGGCGGTCGCGGGCATGGCGATCCACATGGGGCGGTCGTTGACATCGAAGCGGACATCAATGGCGTCGGCGTGGCGCGTGGCGATGGCGACGATGTTGGCCTTCCAGCGGCAATGCAGGTCTTCGCCTGTCCAGCGGTCAGAAACATGGAAGTCTTCGTACATGAGATCAAGGTTATAGCCGAGGGCGGTGGCACGGCAAGGTTACGCATGGCGGCAGAGGATTTTGCCGGATGATTTTGCTTGACAGTGCATTTTAGCGGGTCCTAATATCGCGTCGCTTCTCAGGGCCCACTCTCCCGGTTATCCAGAAAATAGGAATCGCTGCCTGCCGCTGACTTGCGTTGCGGATCGCCCAGCGTTTCCAGACACGGATGTGTGTGCACTCTCCGCTACTTTTTCCGCCAGTTCCTGCGCCGACCCATATGTTTTGTTACCCACCATCAACTTCTCTATCGGAGGTAGGTTATGTTTCGTCGTATTTCAATGGTTGCTGCGCTGCTGCTTGCTGTACCCGGGCTGGCGGCCGCGGAGGACGATCTTTTTCCGTACATTGTGAATGTTACGGAGAACACTGCGGGTACGCAGATCACCATTAACGGTAATGGGTTTGGAAAGAAGACTCCTAAAGTTACGCTTGATTTGAATGCGCTGAAAGTGGTGAGTTCCACGGACACGAGCGTTACGGCTACGCTTCCGGCGGGGATTGCGGCCGGAGCGTACCTGGTGACGGTTGAGAACGAGGATTGGGGACGTGGGCCGGCTCCGACGGCGATTTTTGAGGCGGCGATTGGTGCGATTGGGCCGCAAGGGCCGGCGGGTCCGATGGGAGCCATGGGAGCTACCGGCCCTCAGGGCCCTGCGGGTCCCATGGGAATGACCGGCGCGGCTGGACCTGCTGGGCCTGCGGGACCTGCTGGACCAATCGGTCTGACAGGACCGCAGGGGGCTACTGGCCCTCAGGGGCTTGCGGGTCCCGTGGGAATGACCGGTGCGGCTGGATCTGCTGGGCCTGCTGGACCTGCTGGACCGGTGGGACCAACCGGTCTGACTGGGCCGATGGGAGCTACTGGCCCTCAGGGAGCCACTGGCCCGCAAGGTCCTGCGGGTCCTATGGGAATGACCGGTGCGACTGGTCCTGCTGGGCCCGAGGGACCAACCGGTCCTACAGGACCTCAGGGAGCAGCTGGCAAGGCTGGGCCAGGTGTGTGGACGGCGAATTTTGCGGTGCCAGCCAGCCTGGCCGGCGTCGGATCCGTCGTTGCGGGGCCGATCGGCACAACTACCGGAGTGTTTAACTCTGAACCGGGTACGGAGGCCAGCATGGTTCCTGTGCCACAGAGCTGTACGCTTGGCAACCTGAACGTTGTTGCCATAGGCGTACAGGGAACATCCACCGCGAGCGCGGGCATCGGCATTGCGGGGTCGCTTGCCAGTCTGCTGGCCAACAGCGTGGGCTCGGGTGGCCAGTGCACGCTCACGGGTAATAATGGTCAGCCGATTTCCTGTAGCGCCACGATAGCAACGCCTGTGGCACCGGGAGAATACGTTGAAGACTATCTCACCGGCTTCACGAATGCGGCTGATTTCCAGGGTGCGCGGTTATTTATGAGCTTTACCTGTCAATAAAGAGTTGCAAACGGAAAAGACAGACGCCCTTCTTTGCCTGGCGAGAGGGGCGTTTTCTTTTGAGTGAAGGTGTTGCATTGGCGATTACGAACATCCAAGCTATTGAGGCGATCCTGTGATCTATCGGCTGGAGAAAGTGACGTTTGTTCCGCGGCGGCGGGATGAGGTGTTTGCGTTTTTTTCGGAGGCGCATAATCTGGAGCGGATTACGCCGCCGTTTTTGAAGTTCCACATACTTACGCCGGGGCCGATTCCTATGCGGGCCGGGACGTTGATTGAGTATGAGCTGACGCTGCATGGAGTGAGGATGCGGTGGAAGACGCTGATTGAGGAGTTTGTTGAGGGCGAGTACTTTGTGGATTTGCAGCTGAAGGGGCCTTATAAGGTCTGGCGGCATCGGCATACGTTTGAGGAAGTGGAGGGTGGCACGCGGATGACGGATCGCGTGGATTATGAGCTGCCTTTCGGGGTGCTGGGCCGGATGGTGCATTGGTTGTTTGTGCGGCGGCAGGTGGAGGGGATTTTTGAGTATCGAAATGAGGTAATTGGGAAAGAATTCGGGGGAGTGAGGGACTAGAGGACCAAGGGATTGGATAGACGGTGGGAGCGGATAGACGGTGGCGATTGCGCGCTGATAGACTAATGAGGTTGCAGTGGCATTGATTCCTCCCGATTGAGACCCGCCTGCACTAAATCCAGAGAAGGAAATAACAGAGACCAACAGTGGATACACAGACCCGTCATGCGCTGAAACAAGATAAGTTTGCCCAGGCTACCGCCAGTGGCGTGAGCTGGATTGGCGAGCACCGCTCTGGCGTGCTGCGCTGGGTGATTGCCGCTGTGGTGGCGCTCGTGCTGGTGGTAGGCGTGCTGGTTTTCTGGAATATGCAGACGACGGCGGCAGAGAATGCGCTGGGCGCGGCGATGGATGTCTATTCGTCTCCGCTGAATACGCCGGGCGTGCCTGCGCAGCCAACGTTTTATAACACGGCTGCGGAGCGGTCGAAGGCTGCGAACCAGAAGTTTGCCGACGTGGCGAAGCAATATGGCTGGCTTCCTACGGGGGCGAAGGCTCACTACTTTGAGGGAATTACCTTCCAGGAACTGAACCAGACGGGTTCGGCGGAGACGGAGCTGAAGACTGCTGCGGGCGCATGGGACAAGAACACGGCGAATCTGGCGAAGCTGGCGCTGGCGTCTCTTTATCACGAGACGAACCGCGACAGCCAGGCGATTGACCTGTACAACGAGCTGATTGCCAAGCCCTCTACTACGGTGTCGGCTCCAACGGCGCAGCTGGCGCTGGCGGATCTGTATGTGGCCCAAGGCAAGAAGGACCAGGCGCGCGCCTTGTGGGCGAAGATCAAGGATTCCGATAAGGATGGCATGGCTGGCCAGTTGGCGGGACAGAAGCTGGCGGGACAGTAAAGAACTAGGGACTAGGGAATAGGGAATAGGGACCGGGAAAGCTAGAGCCTGGTTTGCTGGTTAGAATCGGAGGGGCTGCCTTTAGGCAGTCCTTTCGTGTTTTAGATAGATATGAGCAGGTATGTGGGTTGTTGCGTCTGTTTTTTATGAGCAGCGCCGGCCTGACAATTGGACCAGCATTTCTGCCTGGATGGGCAGGGACGACCGGGAGCGTCGTGAGGGACGAGACGAAGGAGCAGGGCTCGCAGGCGGTGGTGAGCGAGCAGGCGGTTGCCGCAATGGTGGAGCAATATGCCACTACGCTGTATCGCGTGGCGTACTCTGTGCTGCGGAACACTGAGGATGCCGAGGATGCGGTGCAGGAGGCGTTTTTGCGGGTGCTGAAGCACCGGGACACGCTGGGCGAAGTGCGCGATCATCGCGTGTGGCTGATCCGGATTGTCTGGAATATTGTGCTGGATCGCAAACGCCGGGCGAAGACGCGGCCCGAGACCGATGACGTGGCCGAGATGGAGCGAGTGTTGCCTGCGGGAGGGTTGAGCGCAGAGGATCGCGCGGCCGCGGCGCAGCATCACGCGCATGTGCTGGGACTGGTGGAGACGCTGCCGGGCAAGGAGCGCGAGGTGCTGGTGCTGTCGGCGTTTGATGAGCTTTCGAGCGTGGAGATTGCGGCGGTGCTAGGAATTACGGAGTCGAGCGTGAGGTCAAGGCTGTTTCGCGCTCGGAATCTGATGGCAGGGTTGATGGAACGGACTAGAAATGATCGTCCGAGGAGTGGGCAATGACGAATTGGGATGAGGAAAAGATGCGTGGAACGGAAGCCGGTGAGGCTGATGCGACACTGCGGCTGATTGCGAAACTGCCTGCGCCTGAGGGACTGGCGGAGCGGATGCGGGATGGATTGCGTGCGGGCGCTTCGCGGCAGAACGGGCGGGTGTTGGCGTGGCCGGTGGCTGCGCGGGAGAGATTTGTCTGGCTTCGCGGGGCGGCTGCGGCGGCGATTGTGTGCGTTGTTTCGGGCGGCGCGTGGTGGATCTCGGCGAATGTGCCGGCAGCGGGTGGAAGCGCGGTTGCGGCTCCGGTGCGTGTGCGGTCGGCTGGTGGATTCTCGAATGCGGGTGCGATGCGGACGCCGGATACGGTGCTGAAACAGGGATCAGAGATCAGGGACCAGGGGTCAGAAAAACAGGGATCAGAAAAGCAGGGACAGAGGGACAGGGGACAAGGGACAAGTGTTCCGGCGGGTGTGACGCCTTAGTGCTTTGAAATGATTGTGCGGTGCAAATGAATCACCCCGGCGAGGAAGACTTTCGCCGGGGTGATTTGATTTTTGGAACGAGGATTACGATTCGCCGATCATGACTCGCGGATGAGGGCGCGGATGAGCATTCCGAGAAGCGCGAGGATGATGGCACCGATGAAGGCCGGCAGGAATCCTGTGACATGGAAGCCACGTACCAGACTGGAGGCTGCGAGGATCATCAGGGCGTTGATGACGAGCAGAAAGATGCCGAAGGTGAGAATGCTGATGGGTATGGTAATGATCTTGAGTACGAGGCCGACGGTGGCGTTGAGCAGGCCGATGACGAGCGCGGCTACAAGCGCTGTGGTGAGGCTGTGGACTTCAAAGCCGGGAACGAATTCGGCGGTGATGATGAGTGCGATGGCGCTGAGCAGCCAGTGAATGAGAAGCCTCAACATAGTGGTCACTCTCCCTTGCGAAGTGATGTTAACTGAATTTCTTCAATTGAACAGAGTTTATTCTGGAAGCAGCCTTTGAGTGTTTGGATGCCGATGAGTCGATTTGCCGCTGCTTCTATTGGATTTATTTTGCTTGCAGGACGGATTGTGGCGCAGGCCAACGCGCCGCTGCCGGACGCGCACCAGCTGATGCGCGAGGTGGCAGAGCACCAGAAGCGGCTGGATAAGGTTCGCGAGAACTACACGTACACATCGCTGCAGACGACGCAGAACCTGGATGCCGATGGCAAGGTGACTAAGACAGAGTCGACAGAGAATAACGATTTCTTTGTGAACGGTCACGTGATTGAGCGCGCGGTGAAGAAGAACGGGCAGCCGCTGAGCGCGGAGGAAGAGAAAAAAGAGACCGAGCGCGTGACCAAGCTGGTTGAGAAAGCGCAGAAGACGCCGCCGGATCAGGCGCTTGAAGGGCAGACCGTCAGCATCAGCCACATGCTGGAGATTATGGATGTGAGCGCTCCGCGGAGAGAGAGCTATCGCGGACGACCTGCGATTGTGTTTGATTTTGTGGGCCGCAAGGATGCGAAGACGCATGGGCTGGTGGAGGATGCTTCAAAGAAGCTGAAGGGAACGATCTGGATTGACGAGGCGGACCGGCAGGTGGCTCACCTCGAGGTTGTGTTCATCGACAACTTTCATGTGGCGGGCGGACTGCTGGCGAATATCCAGAAAGGAACGACCTTTCACTTTGACCAGGCGGCGGTGGCGGATGCCCTGTGGCTGCCTACGGGCGCTGAGGCGACAGTGCAGGCTCGAGTGCTGCTGCTTAAGACTATGCGGCAGCATTTCACGGAGAAGGTTTACAACTATCAGCGATTTTCCGTCGAGACGGAACAGGCGAAGGATGCGAAGGTGAAAAAGGAGTAGGAACAGGGGCCCGGCAGGAGGGAATCATCACCGCGGATTCAGCAACTATTGTTTTGCGGTCGCGTGGTTGTTGCAGGTGGTGAGCATGGAGCTGAGTTCGGTGTCTGCTGGATCGTGTTGGACTGCGCGGCGGAGCGGTGCTATGGCCTGAGCGCAGTCGTGAGCTGCGAAGGCTGCGCGGGCCCAGTTGCGATCGACTCCGGGGAGCGACGGGTTCCATTGTGCGGCGAGCGCGAATTGCCTTGATGCTCGCTCAAAGCTGCCAGCCATGGCGGCGTGGACGCCGAGGTTGTTGTAGGCGGCAGCGATGAATGGCGTTACGTGCTGCAGGAAGTCCTGGAAGGCTGCGGCATCCTGTGGCGTGACGGCGCGGGTCTTGGCGAATGCAATGACCGCAACTTCGTGGCCTGAGACGCGCTGCTCCTGCTGTTCTCTTTTGCGGTCGAGCATGGTCTGAGAGATGGCGAACTCGTCTGCTGCCCCGGCCGGGTCACCTTTCGCGGCGAGGATGCGGGCGAGCTGGTGATGCGCGCGCTGAATCTCCCAGAGGTTGTGTTCGGGATTGACTGCGAGTTCGATGGCCCTGCGAAGGGCAGGCTCTGCATCCTGCGGGCGGCCGAGGTGGAAGTAGAGTACGCCGAGATAGAGGAAGTTGGAGGCGTTGCCTGGATCAAGCTCGGTGGCGCGGCGGAAATTGGACTCGGCTTGCTGATCGTCGTTTCGCTCCTGGGCGATGAGGCCGAGTTGCTGGTAGGAGAGAGCATTTTCGGGATTGATGGCGAGCTCCTGGCGGAACTCCTTTTCGGCGAGCGCGTAGTTCACGTGCGTTCCGCTCATATACGCGGCGCCAAGTGAGGAATGCGCTCCGGGGAGGGATGGGCCGAGTGCGAGAGCATGCTGAAACTCAGAGACGGCTTCATCCGGTAGGTTGCACTGGCCATAGGCGCGGCCGAGGTCCATGCGATGACGGGCGGAGTCTCCGTAAGTTCTCAGTGTGGCGTCAAAGATTGGTTTTGCCTGGATGTTGCCACGAATGGCGAGAACGTTGCTGGCAAGAGCGTACATGTTGTCGTAGCTGGGATCAGAATATGCCGCGGCCAGATAAGCATCGAGCGCGGGCATGTGATAGCCGAGGGCATAGAGCGCGTCTGCGATGACTTTTTGTACTCGCGCTCGCTGGGTACGGGTTAGCGGGGGAGAGCCGGGGGCGATGGCCGGGGAAAGAAGCGCAAGCGTTTTACGCGGCTCGTTGTCGTCCATGGCCGCCCGAGCGTAGTTGAGGGTCAGCGTGAAGTCGCCGGGCGCGAGGGAAAGCGCTTCTTCAAATGCGGGCGCAGCATGGGTGAAGTCGCCGGTGTTGGCATAGCCGTTGGCTATGCTTTCAAGCGCGGCGAGCAGAAAGGCAGTATGCTCCGCATCGGCCTGGGCGAGATCACCCTGGTCCTGAAGGCGGTATGCCAGCTCGTAATGGTGCTGCATACGACTGGCTGTATCTGTCTGGCCCGGCGGGGAAGACGGCTGTTGCCCTTGACAGCTTAAGAACAGGACGCCAAGCAATGCGGGCAGCAGAGAACGAACCCACACTGTAATCCATCACTTTGCGCGTTTAGTTTCAACTTGCGAACGACGCTGGCAAAACGAATTGAGAGAGTTTGCAGTAAGAGAAAAACAGATGTCAATGATTCTTTTGGTGACTCAACCAGATGGTGGATGAGTAGACTCCATTTATGTTTATTCGCAGGCTGGCGGTGGAGCGGGTGGAAGCAGATGGGAAGCGAGATGTGTGCCCGGTGAAGTGGATCGACAGCTTTGCGATGCGGAACTTTACGAACGAGGCGGCCTTTGACGATACGCTTCCGGCTGGCGATGGATTGCTGGAGGTTGGGCTTCGGGTTCCGGTGGACCGGCTGGCGGCGGCGATGGAGGATTGGTTTCGGAGGAAGGGGTATTTGAAGGTTGGCGAGCGATTGGATCTGACGGAACTGCAGCGAGCGACGGGGAGTTGGGGAGCAAAAAGATGAAGCGCTTTTCTGCGGCGAGCAAGCAGTTGGAGACGCTGCACAAGCTTCAATTGCGGTCGCTCAAGCGGGATTTACGGGGCGGCGGTGGCGGGGTTTGGGCCCGCGTAAGACCCTGGAAGTCCTGTGCGAGGCGGGTGATGGCTTCGTCGAGGTTGTGGTCGTGGCTCTTCTGCAAGAGCGCGACATCCACTTCTTCTGAGAATGCCCATACGACGTAGTGGGTCGGCCGGTCGTAGATTTTCAGCGAGACGGTGGGCAGAGGGTCGGCTGCACCCTTCTGCTTGTCGGCGTTGGCGGGTCCGAGTGGAGCTTGTATTTGAAATTCGAGGACGAGATCAGCTTCGGATGGGTTGGAGACGAGATCGTATTGGCTCATGCTGCTGAGAGCGGCGTAGAACTGATCATAGCCGCGGGCTGTGCTGCCGCTGAAGGGGCTGGGAAAGAGGCCGGCGTCGGCTCCGCCATTGGCGATGAAGAGTTTTCGGGCGGAGAGAATGGACTGCGGAATGGGAGCGTGAGGGGTAGGGGGTGCCTGGGCTGAGGCCAGCGGGGTGAAGATGCAGGCAGCCGTGAATGTAAATTTTTGCACTATGTCAGAACCAAGGAATAAGAATCGCATCAGGAAAGCCTCTTTCGATTTCGTTGTTGAGGACGCGGCTGGGGGGTCGAAGGTTTCGTTTGCCGCAGTAAAAACTGGGCGATGAAAAGGGGAAAACGAGGATAGATGGCGCAGAAAACTTACACAAAAAGTAACTATATAACTCAAGTTATTTGAATGATTTGCCGATATGGAACTGGCATTTTGGCCGGAAACGGACAATTTGGAGTTGCCCAGGGGTGTCTTTCAGTTTGCATTTCGATAAAATGATCTGATGGGAATTCGACGTAGATCAGAAAATTCGATTCATCTGATAACTCCGCTCCGAATTTGGATTCTGGCTGGGGTGGCAGCGATTGCGCTGAGCGCCGTGGCTGTGAATGTGTGGCTGGTACCGGTTCAGGCGAAGGTGGAAGTGCTGAAGCCGGCGGAGAATCTGACGCCCCTGGTGGCGCAGCAAAAGACGGTGTTTGTGAAGCCGAAGCTGACGCCAGCCGAGCAGCGTAAGGCTCTGTTGCGCGGGATTGCAAGCTGGTACGGGGATGCTTTTGACGGCCAGCAGATGGCGAACGGAGAAACCTTCGATCAGGACAAGATGACGGCCTGCCATCCGACGCTGCCTTTCGGGTCGATGGTGAAGGTGAAGAATCTTCGGAACGGGCGCAGTGTCATTGTGCGGATCACGGACCGCGGAGCGCTGGCTGCCGGAAGGATTCTGGATCTGTCTCATGCGGCGGCGGAGAAGCTGGCAATGACGAATGCTGGGCTGGCACCGGTGGTTCTGGAAGTGCTTTCTTCGCGTGACAGGGAGAAGGCGCCGGCCAATAACTAAAGCGTGAAGAATCGCTTTCGTAGAATGCAGCGGCCATCGTTTCAATACGATGGCCGCTTTGTTTTTTGCGGGTGAACGGCAGATGCTCCGCTTGAATTTGGCGGGAATTCACGAATTTGGATCGACATTCCTTTAGCGATTTGTGTAAGCTGACTGCCATATAAATAGGGGCCCACCTCCAAAGCAGGGAGACCTTATGCCATTGCTTCGCTCGCAAAATGGTTCTTCAGCCAGCACGCATAACCCTGGGCTTGATGTCGAAAAACTACAGAACAATGACGGGGCCTCGGAGATTCAAGCGGCGTATTACAAGCGCATTGCGGGCCGATACGATGCGATGCATAACTCAGAGGAAGATCATGAACATAATGTGTCGCTTGCGTTTATTGATGCCGTGAGCAATCTCTATCACCTGGAGACATTTCTGGATGTGGGCGCCGGCACGGGCAGAGGCGTGGAGTTTCTTGCCAGTCGAGGCAGGGACGTGAAGGGCGTTGAGCCGGTGGCTGAGCTGATTGCGGCCGGGGTGCAGCGCGGTGTGCCCGAGGGAGCAATTCTGCAGGGCAGCGGATTGAATCTGCCTTTTGCGGATGCATCGGTGGATGCGGTACTGGAGTGCGGCGTTCTGCACCATGTAGCGCGGCCGGAGAAGGTGATTGCGGAGATGATGCGGGTTGCACGGAAGGCGGTATTTCTCTCCGACTGCAACCGCTTTGGGCAGGGGAGTGGGCTGGCGCGGCTCATCAAGCTGGCGCTTTACAAGGCGAATCTATGGAATGCTGCGCGCTACGTTCAGACCAAGGGCAAGATGTACAGCATCTCCGAGGGTGACGGGCTGTATTACTCCTATAGCGTGTATGACTCGTATGCGCAGCTGGCAAGCTGGGCGGGCAAGGTCTGGTTTGTGCCGGCCCACGAAAACGAAGTGAAGCATGGGGGAAACTGGCTGCATCCACTGCTGACTTCGTCGCATGTGCTTTTGTGCGCGGTGAAGGGCGAGGCTTAAGGGCTATTCGGTTTCCGGACGAATGTAGGGCTTCTGAAGGTAGAGGCGCGCTTCATTGAGAGCACCCTGGGTGTTGTCGTTGGTTTGGACGGCGAGGCGGTATTGCTCGACGGCGCGGTCACGCTGGCCCGTGAGGTCGAAAATTTTGCCGATTTCTATGTGTGCCCACACTTCGGTCCAGCGGGGCTCGTCGTCGCCGCGGAGGGAATCCCGGTAGGAGTTGATGGCGGACTGGTAGTTGCGCTGGGTGAAGAGGACTTCGCCGATGCGGTAACTGGCGAGGGAGCTTTGCGGATTGGCTTCGAGAGCCTTCTGGTACTCGTTAAGGCCGCCGGTGAGATCGCCTTGCGCTACGAGTTGCTGGCCCTTGAGGATGGCGATGCGGACCAGGAGATCGGGGGTCGACTTGAGGACCCAGTTTTGCGGGTCGATGGTGATGCGGCGCGGGCGGCCGAAGGTATCGACGATGTATTGAGACTCCTGACCGACGACATCCACGCGCTTGATTTCGGTTTTGCCTTCGGTTTCTACGCGCAGCTCGACGGGCATGCGGAAGAGGTCGAGATCCTGATTAATTTCGCCGATGGTGCGGAAGCCTTTGTTATTGCCGAGGCGGTAGACGGCGTATTTGTTGACGAAGGTTGGCGCGCCTGTGCCATCCACCCATTGGGCGAAGAAGGCCGTCAGGTTCTGGCCGGTCTGAGCTTCAGAGACTTTTGTGAAATCTGAGCCACGGATGCCCTGGTCGGTGTACTGGGAGAGAACGCCTTTGAGCGAGGCGAGGAAGGCCTTGTCGCCCACTTCCCAGCGGAACATGTGGAAGATCATAGCGCCTTTCCACTGGGTTTGGGACTGGAATTCGGGCGAGAAGGGGCTAAGGCGGCCTGAGGCGGAGAGCGGAGTTGTGTCGTAGGCGAGAGCGCCGGCGGCTACATCCTGGAGGGCGGTGTGCATCGCGCTTTTGCCCTGCTCGTCTTCGACATACATCAGCTCGGCGTAGGTGCTCATGCCGCTGGTGATCCAGGCGTCGGCGAGGGTTTTGGGGCTGACTTCAGAGCCCCACCACTGGCGGGCGAGGGTGTTGGCTAGAAGACGGATGCCGGATTTGTCGCCGGTGCGCGAGCCCATGATTGCGGCTAACTCCGGTGCCCAGACGGCGGGCAGCGTGTCGTCGGGTAGCTCGACTACGTTGACGTGGGTGACTTCAGGAGCGCCAAAGCTGTCTGTGAAGAAATTGAATTCCTTGGCCGCGGTCTGGGCCAGCTGCTCGGCGGAGGCGCGGTGCGAGACGGTGAGATAGACCTTGATGGGACCGGCGGAGGCCGGGTCGACGTAGCGGCCGGCGATGATGGTGCCGGGGAAGCCGGGCTTGGTCCAATTGAAGTCGTATTGGTCGCCGGGCTTGCCGGTGGCGAGGCTTGCGGTGTGCGGCTGGCCGGTCTGGCCGCTGGCGAAGACGCGCATGCCTTGCGGGACGCGGATATGCATCTGCGCGGTGAAGCGATTGGTTAGATAGCCGGTGGAAGGGAACCAGCGGGATGGGTAGAAAAGGTAGGTTATGGGCTCCTGGATGGCCGCGAGCTTGAGGCCTTCAATGGGGCCGTCTTCGTTGCCGGTGATGACGCCATCGTATTCGAAGGTCCAGTGGGAGGGCGTGGCCTGCGAGACGGGCGAGTTGGGCTGGATGCGGATGGAACCGTCGGCTGTACGCTCGCCGGTGAGGAGCTTGCCGGCATCGTCTGTGATTTTGGTGATTTTGAGGGCAGGGTGGAAGCCGAAGGTGATGAGGTCGGAGTTATCAGGCGCGGTGAAGGTGACGGTGGCGCGGGCCTTCAGGTGGTGCGCGGCGGGGTCGATTTCTGCGTCGATGTTGTAGGCGGAGACGGTGAGGACGGGGCGCTCGATGCGCTGCTGGGCCTGCAGGGCGAGGGACCATGGAACAAGCAGGACGAGGGACCAAGGGACCGAGAGACCAAGGGACCGAGCAAAGACGCGGGTGAGTTTGCTGAGGATGGGAAACATGGGAAGGGGCGTGGCGACTGTCGAGCCTGTCATGAACTTAGTCCTTACTGAGCACTGATCCTAATTCCGGCGGTACAGATTATGGGGAACCATTCCCTCAGGGGCTGAAGCCCCGGAATATGTGGTGATCAAAATGTACGGGCTAAAGCCCGTACCCTTCAACTAAAGCCGGCGCCTTTCAAACTGCCTGGATGCCGGGAACCACAGAGAGTTGCTGCAGCGCGATTTGAGCTACCCGGTCGATGGCTGTCTGACCGTGGTGTGGTTGTAGCTCACCCCTGAGAGCGGCTAACCCCTTCATCATGGACTCTCTTTCCGGGCCATCGGATAGCAAGGGACGCATAGCCTCTACGATATTGGACGCGGTGAAGTCGTGCTGGATGAGTTCCGGGACGAGGCGGCGGCCTGCGATGAGGTTGGCCATGGCGACGTGAGGGACGGTTACGACGCGTTTGGCGATGGCGTAGGTGAGCGGGGAGACGCGGTAGACGACTATGAAGGGATTGCCGATCAGGGCGGCCTCTACTGTGGCTGTGCCGCTGGCGACTATGCTGGTGCGGGCGTGGTGGAGGGCGGCTCGGGCGGCACTGGCCGTGCGGGCGACTGCGCCTTCGGCGCCTATGTCATTCAGGAGATGGACGGGGAGGCCGGGCGTATTTGCGGCGACGATGGTTGCTACTTCGGATTTTTGTTCGGCGGTGAGAGTGGCGGCGAGCGGGAGTAGGAATTCCGGCTCGGGATACTGGAGACCTAGGCGCGCGTTTTCGGCGTAGTCGTCATAGAGGAAGAAGGCGGCTTTCAACATTTCCGGGAGATTGGCGCGGATTTCCTTGATGCGGCTGCCGGGGAGAAGACTGATCCACTGTTTGGCGGGGTTGAGATTGTTTTCGGCGGCGAATTGTTGGCGGGAGACGGCGGGCAGGGGCAGGTCGGCTAGCGGATGGCCTACGAATTCGGCGTTGACTTTGTGGTCGCGGTAGAAAGGTTCTTCGAAGGGAAAGATGACCAGCATCTTGTCGATGTATTTCTGGACTTTTTTGATGCGGCCTTTCTTCCAGGCCCAGAGCTGGGGGCTGACGAAGAAGATTACGGGGATTCCTTGGGCGTGGAATTCCTTGGCGAGGGCGAAGTGGATGTCGGGGAAGTCGATGAGGATGGCCAGGTCTGGCTTGCGCTGGCGGATGGAGGCTTTTAGCTTGCGGAACTCGGCGTAGATGCGCGGCAGGTGGCGGACGATTTCCGTGATGCCCATGACGGCTACGTCTTCTGCGCGGACAATGCGGTCGAGGCCTGCCTGGACCATGCGTGGGCCGCCCATGCCTACGAAGTTGAGCGCTCCGTGCCCTTGCGCTTTGGACTGGCGTTGCAGGGACTCCATCAGGAGTGCGCCGTAGTGCTCGCCGCTGGCTTCGCCTGCCGAGATGAAAATGGTGGGCATTCAGGTTACAGGTTACAGATGACAGGTTACAGAGTGCGGGTGATAGCGGGCGCGCAAGTACTCGAAGGTTTGCCCGCCCGTTGCGAAGCGGAGAAGTTACTTTGCGGCTGGGGCTGTGATCGTCGCTGCAGCTTCGGAGGCCTGAGCTGACTTGCGGCGGGCGCGGACCGCGGCGGCCAGCTCGGAGAGCATGCCGTGGGTGGTGGGCCAGTCTACGCAGCCGTCCGTGATGCTTTGGCCGTATACGAGTTTGTTGAGGGGCGTGCCGGATTCGAGCTTTTGCGCTCCGGCGACGAGATTGCTTTCGATCATGACGCCGAGGATGTCGCGGTTGCCTTTTGCTACCTGTTCTGCGATTTCGTGGCAGACGATGGGCTGGCGGTTGTAATCCTTGCCGCTGTTGGCGTGGCTGCAATCGATCATGATGCGCGGGTCGAGGCCGGCGTCGACCATGCGCCGGCTGACTTCGTTTACGCTGGCGGCGTCGTAATTGGTGGTATTGCGGCCGCCGCGGAGGATGATGTGGGTGTCGCGGTTGCCGGTGGTGCGAAAGATGGCGGACTGGCCGTTTTTGGTGTGGCCGAGGAAGGTATGCGAGATGGCGGCGGAGAGCAGGGCGTCGATGGCTATCTGCACGTTGCCGGACGTACCGTTTTTGAATCCGACGGGGCAGGAGATGCCGCTGACCAGCTCACGGTGGCCCTGGCTCTCGGTGGTGCGGGCGCCGATGGCTCCCCAGGCGACGAGGCCGGCGAGGTACTGCGGGGAGATCATGTCGAGGAACTCGGTGCCGGAGGGGACGCCCAGCTCGTTGAGGTCGAGCAGCAGGTTGCGGGCGAGGCGCAGGCCCTCATTGATCTGGAAGGATTCGTTGAGAAACGGGTCGTTGATGAGGCCCTTCCAGCCGACGGTGGTGCGGGGCTTCTCAAAGTAGACGCGCATGACGATGCGCAGATCGCGCCCGAATTCCTTGATGGCGGATTGGAGGAGGCCGGCGTATTCGACGGCGGCTTTGGTGTCATGGATGGAGCAGGGGCCGACGAGGACGAGGAGGCGCGAGTCTCGCTTGGCGAGGATCTGCGTGATGTCGATGCGGGAATTGAAGATGGTGGCGGCGGCGTTTTCCGAGACAGGACGCTCCTCCTCCAGGAAAACAGGAGGGAGGACGACTTTGTTGGAGAGAATCCGGAGATCTTCAATCAGGGGCTGCATGGGCACTGGTTTCCTGCCTTTTAATGTAACAGCAATGAAAGGCAGGAATCAGAGATCAGGGGTCAGAGATTAGAAAGGCCCGCCTGTCTGGTTATTGGATTGTCAGTGTCAGGGACTGGGTGGCTGAGGTGAGTCCTGTTCCGGAGGCGGTCACGGTGAGGGTGTAAGTGACTGGCTGGGTTGTGTTTCCGCTGCCACCGGTTCCCGATGAGCTGGAGTTGCAGCCGGCGAACGCGGTTAGAGCTGCCAGAGCGAGGGAAAGCAGTGCGGTGCGCGTGCGGAGACGGCGGATGAGTCCCAGGGGGAGTAAAAGGAGGGCTATGGCCAGCGGGGCGAAATGCGAGGCTGAATGCGAGGAATTTGCGCGCATAGGAGCGGCGTTGCTGGAGGTTGGCTTGACGGTGATGGCTATCGCTGTAGAGGTAACGGCTGAGGTTAGTGCGACAGGAGCGGGGACGGAGCAGGTGTAGCCGGAGGGAGCGCCGGAGCAGGCGAAAGAGACCGAGCCGTTGACGTTTGTGGAGGCCAGGGCGAGCTGGTAGGAGGCTGAACCACCCTGCGAGATGGTGGCGCTGGTGGAACCTCCCTGCGCAGCTCCGAGTGAGATGGCGGGCGTGGGCGGCGGAGTTACTGAGCCTGTGAAGGTTCCATAGAGGTAGGATTCGCCGCTGAGGCCGAGAAAGATTTTGCCGAAGGTGTCCTGACTGGCGGCCATGGCGGTGGGGCGGTCATACGTGCCGGTGGGGTAGTAGGAGATGCGATCCCAGCTAGCGCCAGCATTTGTGGAGCGGAAGACACCCCATTGGGAATCCGTGGAGAGCAATCCATAAAAGTAAAGGGTATAGGCGGCGTCAGTGGATTTGCCGCTGGGTGCTCCGATGGCGACTGTGATGGCGTGAGCGATTCCGGAAAGCTGCTGGAAGGTCTGGCCGCCGTCGGTGGAGTGGAAGAGGCCGTGTGCGCTGGAGCCTTCCCAGCCATCCGCATACCAGAGGTCGTTTTTCACGAAGCGGTTGACTTCCAGCTGACTTTGCCAGGCCTGATCGGGGAGGTTGGCTCCGGATTGTGGCTGCCAGGTTTTGCCGCCATCGGTGGAGATGTAGAGCATGGCCGGAGCATGGGTGAATTTGAGGTAGAACTTGTCGGCTACGAAGGGGTCGGCGCGGAGCAGGTGCTGGTTGAGTACGGCATAGGGAAAGCTGTTGAAGTTTGCGTTGTTGATGGTAAGGCCATCGGTGTTGAGAGGGAAGGATTGGGTGACGTGCCAGGTGGCTCCGCCGTCAGTGGAGTACTGCGGGGCAAACTGCGTGGGCGGATAGAAGACTATATGGTCATTGCCGAGGGTGCGGGAGCCGCGAAGACCGACGGCGATCATGCCGGGAGGGATGTCGCACTGGGCTGCGCCGCATGTGTATTGGGGATGGGATGCGAACTGAGTCCAGGTTTTACCGCCGTCGGCGGAGTAGCCTGAATAGTTGCGGCCGCCGGTGCCGACGTTGCCGGTGCTGACGGCGATATAGGCTGGCGCGTCTGGAGCGTAGGCAACGGTGCTGCCCTGCGAGATGATTTCCTGCTGCAGAGTGATCTGCGGTGCGCTGAAGTTGTCCGGGTTGGTGACGACGAAGCCGGTGGTGTCCATGGCGATGGCGAGCATGGTGTCACCGCTGCCGGGCGGGATGGCGATGTCCATGGCTACAAGCTCTTCAATGCCGGAGGTGGAGATGGTCCACCTGGGCGGCGCTGCGGCTGTGGCGGAACGGGCTGCCGAGGCGGCAATGGTGAGCGGGCCCTCCTGGCCGGTAGGCGTCCAGAGATTGCCGGAGGCGTCAATTTTCAGGCCTCCGTTGGAGTGCCATTCTCCGGCGGACATGCCGAGGGTCTGCGGGAGCCAGCCGAAGGTGTTGGCGTAGAGCGCGGGGCCTAGATTGATCCAGGATTGGCCGGCGTTGTCGGAGCGGGCGAGGCTGGTATCGGCGGCAAGAGCGTAGATGCGTTGGGTGTTAGTGGGATCGACGGCGACACTGACTAGGGGCTGATTGATGGCTCCGTTTTCCAGCGAGAAGCGGGTCCATGCACCCGCGGCGTAACGCCAGTAGGCGCGCTTGTAGCCGTTGGTGGAGGAATTTTCGGCGATGTAGAGGGCGTTATTGGTATCGATGGATGAGCTCAGGGCCTGGTGCGAGAGGTTCTGGCCGCTGGCGGTATCGGTCACGCCTGCGGAGATGTCGGACCAGGTCTGGCCGCCGTCGTTGCTTGAGTAGACGTCGCCGCCTGAGTCAGAGTTGTTGATGCTGACGGCGTACAGGGTTTTGCTGACGGTGATGCCGTTGACCGCAACTGTGCCTGGGTTGTGCGCGAACTGGATGTTGACGAACTCGACGTTCGTTGGCGGAGCGGTTGCGCCTGTGACCTGGGACCAGGTCTGGCCGCCGTCTGTGGAGTGGAAGATACCCTGGGATTCGCTGGCGAAGTAGAGGACTGCGGAGTTTGCAGGATCGACGATGAGACGTTCCCCGGCCCAGCGATGGTTGTTGTTCGGGTTGCCAATGATGGCTGCGGCGGTCATGTTGCCGGGGGCGAAGTTCTGGCCGCCATCGGTGCTCTTGTAAATCTCGAGCTTGTTAGTGGGGCACTGCACATCGCAGCTTGTGACGGTGGGGAAGACCATCCAGACGATGTTCTTATTGGCGGGGTCGACCGCGATGGACTCAATGCCGTAGCTGGAGGGAGCAGCTGTTGCGGCGCTCGACTGAATGCCGGAGCCGTCCGCGTTGAGTACGCGCATGGGAATCCACTGCTGGGCGGTGTTGTCCCAGCGATAGGCGTTGCCGACGTCGGTGCGTGCGTAGCGGACTGTGGGATCGAGCGGGTGGAGGACCATGCCGACGACCCAGCCGCCGCCGCCGATGTGTACAGGCTTCCACTGGTAGGAGGAGGTCAGGTCGTCTGCGCGCGCGGTGGAGAAGGTGAGAAGTGCGAGCAGGCAGACAAAGAGAGCAGGAGACTTTTGAGCGAAGGGCGTGCGTGCCATGTTTTTTGTTGGAGAATTCCCGCGAGAGAGTGTATCTCACGGGATGCACAGTTAGTGCGAGTAGCGCTGTTCTCCGGCTTCAATGGGGATGGCGAGGCGGTTTTGAGGGGGCGGGAGCGGGCAGGTGGCGTACGGAGTGTAGGCGCAGGGAGGATTGTAAAGCTGGTTGAAATCGAGGATGAGCGAGCCGGGTTTGTCGAGGCCGTGATCGGGGAATGGGGTGCGCAGAAAGCGTGCGGCCTCGTAGGTGGTGGTCTTGCTGGTGTCGTCGCGGAGGATGAAGAAGAGGGTGGAGTCGTGCGGGTCTTCGATCACGGGTTCGAGACGGAGGGTTTTGCCGTTCAGGGTAAATTCGGCGAGACCGGGCGCGGGCAGGTTGAGCGTGGTGCCGATAATGGTGGGGATTTTTTCGGTGTGCCCGGGCGGGTAGGGGATCCATTTCGCTTCGACGGCGTAGTTGAGATCGGGGGCAAACCAGTGGAGGCCTGTGAAGCCGGTGCGCGCGGGAGAGTTGGCGTCCTTGATGCGAAGGGCGTAGCGGTCGCCGCGCTGGAGGACGACCATGGTGATTCCGTGCCAGGTCATGGTGGTAGGGTTGTCGCCATCCGTGCTGATCTGACCTTCGCGGGCTGGCTTGCCGTTGAGTTGAAAGTCGGCAGGAAAACCGCCGGGGAAGGAGAGAAGCTGGATGGTCTTGCCGGAAACGGTGAGGATGCCGAAGTGCTCGGGAGCCTTGGTCTTGATTACAACGGAGTTGTCGGCTGCGGAGCCGAAGCTGTTACCGCCGGATTTGAGCCATTCGAGGCCGATAAGGGTGAGCCAGCCGTCGGGTGCGGAGAGCTCTTTGTCCCGCTGCGCGCGCCAGGAGGCAATGCGCTGCTTCCATTGGGCGGCTGCGTCATCGGCGGTTTTGGATGCGGCCGGAGTTTGAGCGACTGCGGAGGCGAAGAGGCTGACGAGCAGGATAGTGCCGGCGGTAATGGAGCGCTTCAGCATGACGCTTCTATTATGACGCCTCAGATGACACGGCGGATGCCGGGTATGCGGACGAGGGGGTCGCTGATAAGCCAACAGGCGACGATGGAAAGTGAGCCAGTGACGACGAACTTGATGAGGGCGGGTGCGACCCAGTCGTGAAGCAGGAGCGAGATGAGCACGAGAATGACCGGATGAATGATGTAGACGGCATAAGCGCGGCGCCCTAGCCAGGACCAAAGATTCGATGGCTGGTTTTGCCATTTGCGGAAGAGCAAGAGCCATGCGGGGATAAAACCCCAGGCGACGAAGGGCTCCCAGAAAGCGTAAAAGATGGCGGTCCAGGAGATGCCGCCCGAGAAGTTGGATTTGCCTGCGCCATTCTGGGCGGCGGCGACGTAGCTGGCAACGAGCATGCCGGCCCAGAAGAGGATGGAGCGGAGGATGGGGAGGCGGGCGTTCTTCCAGGTGAGCTGGCGGAGCCAGTCGTAGCGCCATGCGGTGATTCCGAGCGCGAAGAGGAAGATGTAGCTGGAGAAGTAGCCGAGCTGCAGGCCCCAGACATTGACGCCGGTGGGAACGAACTGGCGAATGAGAAGCGCTCCGGCACCGACGGCGAGTGCGCTGAGGAACCACCAGAGATTGGGGGGAACTGGTTTAGGGGTGCGCTGGGCTTCTGTGAGCGGTGCGCCAGCGAGTTTGCGCCAGAGACAGTAGGCGAGGGAGAAGATTAAGAGGGCCTGGGCGAACCAGAGGGGGCCGTTGATGAATTGCCTATGATCCCACAGCCAGACGAAGGTTCCCCAGAAGCTGTGGCCTTGAAATGCTTCGACGATGGCGGCGGTGAGCGGACCGAGAAAAAGGCCGAAGGCGAGGAGGGGAATGCCAAGGCGGAGTAAGCGGTCGCAGAGAAAGCGGGCGTAGCCTTTGCGTTCGAGCGAGAGAGGCGTGAAGTATCCGGCGAGAAGGAAGAAAAAGCCCATGAAGTAGGCCTGATTGGTGGTGCAGAAGAGAATCAGGAGACGGCTTGAGAGAGCGGCGGAAGGCTGGAGCTCGCGCCAGAACCAGCCGCCGATGGCTCCGTAGGTAAGGGCCGTATGGTGCAGGATGACGAGGGCCGTCATGACGACGCGCAGGCGGTCAATATAGAGGTCACGCTCGTGCATTGGCCCATCGTACACGGAAAAAAGCTACCCTTAATACACAACTTGACAGTAACAGGCGCAGATTTTTACACTTGAAACAGGGATTCTTGCCCGTATTCCGGTCAAGTTCATTCTTTTGTGATGCTTAGCCGGAAGTTGGGATAAGGGGGAGCGTCGCGATGAGCGAGACGCGCGTCAGTTCGCGGGAGCGGCTGGTGCTAACGACCATCATCGAACTCTATATTGCCACCGGTGAGCCTGTGGCCTCGCAGGCGGTTGCGCGCGCGTTTGCCGATCGCGATGGAATGAGCTCGGCTACGATTCGGAATGTTATGGCATCTCTGGCGGATGCGCGACTGCTGGAGCAGCCGCATACCTCGGCGGGCCGGGTGCCGACTGCGGCGGCTTTCCGCTACTACGTGGAGCAGATTACGCAGACAGGGCGGATGGCGACTGAGCCTGAGCGGAGTGTGTTGGGCCAAAGCATCCTGAGTCCAGAGCGGCGGGAGCAGATCGAGGACAGCTTTGCGGGAGTTTCAAGCACGAACGAGTATCTGCAGCGGACTTCGCAGGTGCTGGCGCTGCTTTCCAGCGGCCTTGGAGTAGCGCTGGCGAGCACGACTGGAACGCAGGTGCTGGAGCATATTCATTTTTCCAGGCTGACGGCTGGGCGTGTGCTGGCGGTACTGGTGACGCAGGCAGGCGTGGTGCATGATCGAGTGCTGATGCTGGATCGCGAATTGGCGCATGTGGAGCTGGAAACGGCGGCGCGATATTTGAACGAGAATTTTCGCGGCTGGCCGGTGGAACGGATTCGGACAGAAGTGACGAAGCGGATGGACGCGGAGCGCGAGGCGTATCGCGTACTGCTGACCAGCGTGGAGGAGCTTTGCCGGAAGGGCGCGCTGGCGAGCGATTCGGGCCCGACGTTATTTGTGGAGGGAATGGCCAATCTGATTGGGGCTGAAGTGGATCGCGAGCGGCTGCGGCAGATGCTTGCAGCGCTTGAGGCCAAGCAGCGATTGGTGGAGCTGCTGACGGCGTATGTGGATGGACGGCAGCAGGAGGTGCGCGTGGTTGTGGGGCTCGATACGGCCTCGCCTGCTATGCAGGACCTGGTGCTTATTGGGTCGCAGGCTGGGCTGGGAGATGCCAGTTTGGGAACTGTGGCGCTAATTGCGCCGACGCGCATCCAATACCAGGAGATGATTCATGCAGTGCGGTATATAGCGCAGCTGTCGGAGCGGATTGTGGGAGCTAAGAACTAGAAATGAGAACCGGGAAATAAGAACCAGGAGATAGTAGAGACAAATCCAGCGCGCAGCGAGATCGGATTTATTCTTGAAACATCCAAAAAAAATTAGTGAAACGATTGAGAGATTGTGGAAACGTATGCCTGAACAGGAAGTGGAATTGAAGGAATCAGAAGCAAGAACCGGAGACGTACGGTCTGAGGGGTTAGACGCGATGGCAGAGGCGGATGCAATTCAGCAGGCTGGCGATGAGAGCGTGTCGCATGCTGAGTTGGAAGAGATGAAGACCGAGCTGGCGCAACTGCAAGGTGAGCGCGACCAGCTGGTCGACAGGCTGGCTCGGCTGCAGGCGGAGTTTGAAAATGCGCGCAAGCGTGGGGAACGCGAGAAGGCGGAGTTTCGCGATTTTGCTACAGGCAATGTGGTGGAACAATTTTTGCCGGTGCTGGATAACTTTGAGCTGGCGCTGAAGGCGACGGGATCAACCGAACAACTGCGCAATGGCGTGGAACTGATTGTGAAGCAGATGGAAGAGGTTCTGCGGCAGTTGCAGGTGACGGCAATTCCCGCGGTGGGAGAGCCGTTTGATCCGCGAGTGCATGAGGCACTGGGTCATGTGGAGCGTGAAGACCTGCCGGATGAGCATGTGGCGGAAGAGATTCGGCGCGGATACAAGATTCGTGAGAAGCTGCTGAGGCCGGCGATGGTGCGCGTGGCATCGAACCCGAAACAAGTTAACGAATAGTTTCAGGTTGAAGTGATCTCACCGTAGCTGCAAGAACGAATGCGTGGCGAGGGTGGGCACCCAGGTACTTTCGAACAAATTAACGAAATAAGCGGAAAAGAGAGACAGTGGCAACGGTGGCGAAAGCGGATTACTACGAGGTGTTGGGCGTCAGCAGGGACGTGAGCGAGCAGGAGTTGAAGAGCGCGTACCGGAAACAGGCGCTGAAGTATCATCCCGATCGCAATCCTGGGGATCAGGTGGCCGAGGAGAAGTTTAAAGAGGCCAGCGAAGCCTACCAAGTGCTGTGCGACCCGGATAAGCGTGCGGCTTATGATCGCTATGGCCATGCCGGTGTGAATGGGGCGGGCGCGGGTCCATTTGGTGGAGGGTTTTCAGGCGCTGTCGATCTTGGCGACATCTTTGGCGATTTGTTTGGCGAGATGTTCGGGGTTGGCGGCGCAGGGCGTGGAAATGGGCGCAGCCGCGTTCAGCGCGGAGACGATCTGCGCCTTGATCTGACAATCAAGTTTGAAGATGCGATCTTTGGCCATGAAAGTGAAGTGAAGATTCGCCGGCTGGAGATGTGCGAGACATGCCATGGCAGCGGGAGCGCATCCGGTCGTGGGCCGGTAACTTGTCAGCAATGCCAGGGGCGTGGACAGATCCGGTACCAGCAGGGATTTTTCTCCGTGGCACGGGCATGTTCGGCGTGCGGAGGAACTGGCAGCGTGGTAACGGACCCTTGCACGACGTGTCGCGGCGAAACGCGTGTGAGCCGGGAGCTGAAGCTAAATGTGAAGGTTCCGAAGGGTGTGGAAGATGGCACGCGGATACGCTATTCGGAAGAAGGCGATGTGGGACGGAGCGGCGGACCGAAGGGCGATTTGTATATCGTGCTATCGATTCGCGCCCACGAGGTGTTTGAGCGCGAGGGCAACGACCTGAAGTGCGTGGTGCCGATCAGCTTTCCGCAGGCGGCGCTGGGCGCGGAGATTGAGATTGACGGCATTGATGGGCCGGTAAGCCTGAAGATTCCTGAAGGCACGCAGAGCAGCAGGGAACTGCGGGTGCGGGGACGCGGTGTGCCGATGCTGAATGGCAAGGGCAATGGCGATTTGCTGGTGACGGTGGTGGTGCAGGTGCCGAAAAAGCTGAGCAAGGTGCAACGGGAGATGGTGCGACAGCTTGAGGATTCCCTGAAGATCGACAACAAACCGGCTGCGCCATCGTTTATGGACAAGATGAAGGATCTATTCAGTTAGCAGAAGTGCACTATTGACAATGAAATTACAGCCCGGCAGAGTATCTGCCGGGCTTTTTTGCGCTGATTGGGAATAGGATCAATCTGCAGTGCAGGAGTTCTCAGGAGAAGGAGCAAGATGACAACAGCACATATCCATCGCATTGCCACGGCGGTTCCTCCGCACGACATACATCGGCCGTTTGTTGAGTTTGCCGAGACGCTGCTGCCGGAGGGAACGAAGCGGAGCCTGTTCAAGCGCATGACAAGAATGTCTGCGATTGAACATAGATATTCCTTTGTGGAGCCGGTGGAAGCGGGAGATGCGACTTGGCGCGACCGCGATGAACTCTATGTGGCAGGGTCGTTTCCGACGACGGCACGACGGATGGATGCTTTTGAAAGGTTTGCGCCACGATTGGCCGAAAGTGCGTTGGACAGGCTGGCATTGAGCGCGGAAGAACGACGTGGTGTGACGCATGTGATTGTGACTTCATGCACAGGCTTGTATGCGCCGGGACTGGACTTCGACATTGTGCGACATCTGGGGCTGAGCACGTCTGTCGAGCGAACGATGATTGGGTTCATGGGATGCTATGCGGCGATCAATGCGCTGAAGGCGGCACACTACATTGTGCGATCCGAGCCGACGGCGAAGGTACTCATGATGAACCTTGAACTTTGCACGCTGCATTTACAGGAGACGGAAGATATTGAGCAGTTGCTCTCGTTCCTGCTATTTGCCGATGGATGTGCAGCGTGCCTGATCGGCGCGGAGCCGCAGGGATTGGCGATCGATAGTTTTCTGGCGGTGAACCTGCCGCGGACGAGCGGTTTGATTACATGGAAGATTCGCGATGGTGGATTTGATATGCATCTTTCAGGACAGGTGCCGGGGGAGATCAAGCGCGGGTTGAGAGATGTGAGCCGCGACGTGACGCGCGGACGAGATATCGCGGATGTGGACTTGTGGGCTGTGCATCCGGGTGGCCGTACGGTGCTTGATGCCGTGGAACATGCGATGGAACTTCCGGAGGATGCGCTGCGGTTTTCGCGAAGCGTGTTAGCGCGGTATGGGAATATGTCGTCTGCGACTGTGATGTTTGTGCTGGCGGATGTGCTGGCGCAGGCGCAGGCAGGGCAGCAGGGATGCGCGATGTCTTTTGGGCCGGGAGTGACGGCGGAAACGATGCTGTTTCATGCTGCCTGATATACCGCTTCAGCCCCGCATGCTGGACTTTAGCCACAGGGCACAGTTGCGCGAGATCATGGATGAGCCGTGCGAGCGCGAGATGCTGCGCGAGTATCTCGAAAGCCTGGCGCGGGTGAACCGGTGGCTTCTGGCGATGCGGCCAACATTGGCATGGCTGGACAGTTTGCAGTTGCCGCGGAATGGCGAGCCGGTGCGGATTCTGGATGTTGGCTGCGGATATGGCGATGGGTTGCGGCGTATTGAGCGGTGGGCGCGTGAGCGGGGGATTCGCGCGCAATTGACGGGGCTGGATTTGAATCCCGATGCAACAGCAATTGCGGCGGAGGCTACGGGAGCTGAAAGCAGGATCGAGTGGGTGACGGGGAATGTATTTGAGTACGTGCCCCAGCAGCGCGTAGACATTGTGTTGAGTGCGCTTTTTACGCATCACTTGAGCGATGAAGAGGTGGTTCGATATGTGCGCTGGATGGAAAACAGCTGCACGATGGGATGGTTTATCAATGATCTCTCGCGGGCTGCGAATCCATATCACCAATTCAAATGGTTTGCGCGTGTGGCTGGGTTGCATCCGGGTGTTCAGAATGACGGGCCGATCTCAATTCGACGCGCGTTTATCGCGAGCGAGTGGCTTGAGTTGTTAAATGCTGCGGGGCTAAGTGGGCGCGATGTGACGATTGCCGGATGGAAGCCGGCGCGGTTGTGTGTGAGCAGACAGAAGCAATGATGAGCAGAGTTGAGTGCCTGGTGATAGGTGGCGGATTGGCCGGTGCGATGGCTGCTATGCGGTTGGCGCAGGCGGAGCGCGAGGTGCTGCTAATCGAAAAGGAGCGGGCTGCGCAACATAAAGTCTGCGGAGAATTTTTGAGCCCGGAGGCGGTGGCTTATCTGCATGAGGCTTGTGTTGACCCGCTTCAGTTGGGAGCGGCAAGACTGAGGAGCGTGCGATTGTCGGCGGGTGACATGGTCGCAGAGGCGGCATTGCCGTTTATGGCGCTCTCGCTTTCGCGCAAGACGCTGGATAAAGCATTGCTCAAGAAGACAGAAAATGCGGGTTGCGTGGTTCGGCGGGGCGCGACCGTAGAGCGACTGGCGCGGGATGGCGACGGATGGCGGGCAGAGCTAGCGGGCGGGGCATTGGTGCAGGCGGCGAAGGTGTTTCTTGCTACGGGAAAGCACGATTTACGCGGATGGAATCGCAGGCAGGAACCCGACGCGTCTCAGAGCGATTTTGTGGGATTCAAGTTGCACTGGAAGGTGACTGCGTCGGCTGTGGAGACGTTGCGGGATGCAATGGAGTTGTTTCTCTTTCCTGGAGGATATGGCGGGATTTCGTTGATCGAAGACGGAGCGGCGAATCTGTGCCTGGTGGTGAAGCGGGCATCCTTGCATAAAGCAGGTGGATGGGCAGGATTAATAGAAGCGATTTGTGCGCGCAATCGTTTGTTGCGCGAACGACTTCATGGCGCGAAGTCCTTGTGGGAGCGACCGCTGGCTGTGGGTTGGATTCCGTATGGGTATCTGGCTCGTGAGCCGGATGGCTTGTGGCGGGTGGGAGATCAGGCTGCGGTGATTCCATCATGCACTGGAGATGGAATGGCGATCGCGTTACATTCAGGCGCCCTCGCAGCGGAGATGTATCTGTCCGGAGCGAATGAGACGCAGTATCGGCGGAAGCTTGCAGGGCAGTTGCAACGAGGAATGAAGCTGGCGGGTGCAGTTTCAACGGCAATGGTGAATCCTGTGGGGCAGAGGATGGCGATGGGCGTTCTGCCCGTTGTGCCGAGGGCGATGCGTTGGATTGCCGCGGCGACGCGCATACCTCAGAGCGCTTTGATTGCAGCGCAGCGTGAATTTGTTTGAATGCTCAGCCTGCTTTCTCCGTCAGCTCTGCCCAACGTGCGTAGAGTGTATCGATGGCCTCCTGCGCGGCTTCGAGTTCGGCAAGTGCTTCCTGGAGTGCCTTGGCGTTGATGGATACGGCGGGATCCTCTACGCGTGCGTGTGCGCTGACAAGGCGTGCATCTGCTTCTTCGACGCGTTGCTCAATGTTGGCAAACTCGCGGGCTTCAAGATATGAGAGCTTCTTTTTTTGTTCCTGCTTCGTCGCGGATGCGGAATCTATTTTGGGGGCAGTTGTCGATTGCAAAGTTTCGGATTCGGCTTGCCAGTCTTCCCATTGAGAGTAGCTGGCGAATTGTGCTGCGCCGCCTTTGCCATCGAGGCCGAGCACGGTTGTAGAGATGCGGTCGAGGAGATAACGATCATGCGTGACGAGAACAAGCGCTCCGGGAAACTCGAGGAGGCTTTCTTCGAGAATGTCGAGCGTGGGGATGTCGAGGTCGTTCGTGGGCTCGTCGAGGAGGAGGAGATCGGCGGGCTCGAGCATGAGACGAGCGATTAGCACGCGGGCGCGCTCACCGCCGCTGAGGCGCTCGACGGGCTGATTTAACTGCTCGCCGGTGAAGAGGAAGCGCGCTGCCCAGCTTGCGACGTGAATCTGACGTCCCTGATAGATGACGGCGTCGCCGTCAGGAGCCAGGGCGCGGCGGAGAGTGAGTGTGGGATCGATTTCGCGAAGCTGGCTGAAGTAAACAATCCTGAGGAACTCGGCGCGCTGGATAGTGCCTGAGCTTGGATCGAGCTCTCCGCGCAAGAGGCGCAGCAACGTGGTTTTGCCGCTGCCGTTTTCACCGACGAGGCCAACGCGTGTGCCTGCGGTGAATATGAAGTTGAGATTGTCGAAGAGTATGCGGTCTCCGATTGTGTATGAGATGTTTTCGAGCGTGATGAGGCGCTTGGTTTTGCGTTCGCTGGCCTGGAAATCGATGCCTGCGTTGTTAACAGTGGAGCGGGTATCCATGTCAGCGAGTTTGCGGATCATCTCATTTGCGGTATCGATGCGGGCTTTGCTCTTCGTGGTGCGGGCTTTGGGTCCACGGCGTAACCATTCAATCTCTGTGCGCACGCGGTTGCGAAGGCTCTCCTGCTCACGTGATTGCGATTCAAGATATGACTGCCGTTCTTCGAGGAAGCGACTGAATTTTCCTCTTACGCGTAGCAGGCCATCCGCGTAGATTCGGTTCAACTCCACGATTTCATTCGCGACGTTTTCAAGGAAATAGCGGTCATGACTCACGATGACGGTTGCGAAGGCGGCTTCTTCGAGCAATTCTTCGAGCCAGCGGATTCCCGCCAGGTCGAGATGATTGGTTGGCTCATCGAGGAGAAGTACATCGGGAGCAATGATGAGGGCTTCTGCGATGGCGAGACGCTTGCGCCAGCCGCCAGAGAGCGATGCGGCTTCGTGGGTGAGTTCGATGAAGCCGGTGCGACCAGCTAGCTCGCGTAAACGGCCCTCACGCTCCTCTTCGAGAACATGCGCTTCTACCAGTGCACATTCGAGCACTTCGCGGACGCTAAGTCCTGCGGGATAGAGCGAATCCTGTGCGACGTAGGCGACGCGAGAACGTTTTCGTGCTGCTACTTCGCCGGAGTCGGGCGACTGAATGCCCGCGAGGATTGAAAGCAGGGTGGATTTTCCCGCGCCATTCGGGCCGATGAGGCCAATGCGGTCGCCTTCATTTACGGTGAGCGAAATACTGCGAAACAGCGGCGCAGCGCCGAAGGACTTGGAGACAGATTGAGCGTTAAGGATTGGAGGCATTCCATCTCTATTGTAAATTCCGGCTGAAGATGGGTTGCGACGGCAGGGCGTCAGGCCGTTGTAGAGGAGCGTTCATTGGGGGCCGAGCCTCCCATATCCGCAGAAGTGGATCGATTTTGTTTTCCACTGTGAGAGCAACTCGATGGCCTTCAAGATCGAAGAAGCAAAATTGCCAATTCGCGGGATTGTCGTTCAGCCTGGATTCCATCTCGATGTGGAACTCGTTAGATTCCTCAAAGACGAAGGAGAAGCTCTTAAGTGGCAGAGAGAGACCGAGTCCTCGGGCTTTGATGTAAGACTCCTTGAGTGTCCACAGGGATAATGCGCGGTCGAGCTTTTGCGGGCCGGACAATGTCTCAAGCTGTGACAGCTCACGAGGTGAAAATACATCCGCGGCAACCTTTGCAACTTCCGCGGCGCGGCCAAGCGGCTCAATATCGATGCCTAGCTCAATGCCCTCACTAATAAGACAAACAACAAGGTCCTGAGTATTGGACAAATTGAAACGGAGATTGCAGGCCGGGTCTATGGAAGGCTTTCCGTAACGATTTGCCTGAAAGTTCCAGGCGCGTGGTGGAAGGGGATGGTAGTGAGAGAGAGCATTACGCACCAGCAGCCTAGTAGCGAAATATTCGATGCGGTGTTTTGCAAGCCGGTAGCTTTTGCTGCGCTGGAGCTCTGCTTCACTTAATACGTGCTCGCAGTCTTTAGCGGTTGTCTGAGCGGGCAGATCCTCCGGACGGGTATACCAGAGGTTTAATTCCATTTCCATACAGGAAGATCCCCGAAACTGTCAGCGGACAAGTAACACTATAGAACCATAGTAACTGGGCCAGAGAGGGCAGGAGGAGGTTACTAAGTGGCCATTGAAGATGGCTCTGGAGTGCTAAAGCTCTCTTAAATGAAAGATTGTTAAGATGATGATTGCCTTGGTGGTTGTTTGACGAATGAATCAATTTTTCCTGGTGTCTGCATAGGCCAAGAGGGCAAATGCAGCTTTTGCCGGGTGGATTCGCTGGCAAGGCGCGGCTCTGAATTTCTTTCCATCGGCCGATGAAGTTATTAAGCGGTAAGAGCAAATTGCCTATGGAATCTTCAGATAGCAGCAACGCCAACCACCGCTGACGATATGTGCAAGATCCCGACAGGATTCTCTGCTCGATGTATTTCCTGTCGAGACACAAGAAGATTACATGGTCAGCCCTGTGGAGTATTTGAGTAGCTTACAGTTTCTTTCGGAACTTCGCCGGTTGGACATTCATGTGAGTGTCGATGGGGAGAAGCTGCGCTGCAATGCTCCGGCAGGTCGCCTCACGAAGGATCTGGAAAAGGCTCTTACCGAGAACAAAGCTGAAATTATCCGAGCTCTTCGGGTCAATCATGCATTATCCTTCCTGCCCCGAACGAAGGAGTCTAATAAGCGGATACCTTTGTCCTTTGCGCAGGAGCGCTTGTGGTTTCAGCAAAGCCTGAAGCCTGAGAGCACGGCTTACAACATTACTGCGAGACGTTATTTTCAAGGTGCAGTGAATGTAGACGCGCTTGAACGCGCTGTGCGCAGTCTTGTGCAGAGGCACGAGATTCTGCGCATGCGAATCGTAGACGTAAATGGGGTTCCTGCACAGGAACTCCAAGAGCATGTCTCACCCATTATTGAAACTTACGACCTGACCGGCAGTGCAGGAGTTGAACAGGCTGCGTTGATTGAGTCAACGATACACAGGCTTTCGACGCGCCGATTCAATTTTGCCAGCGGATGTCTGTTTCGTGTAGCGCTCCTTCGCCTTTCCAGCACGGATTGCCAAGTTGTGATTACCGCACATCACATTGTCTGTGATGGCTGGTCGTTGGGAATTTTCTTTGCGGAGCTCAGCTCATTCTATGAAGCGGAATACCGCGGAGAGGAGAGCGGATTGACCGGGCTTCCCGTTCAATATAGCGATTACACGCTATGGGAACGAGAGCGGATGAGTTCGACCTCACTGGCCTCGCAGCTCCAATATTGGAAGGACAGGCTGAAGGGAGCGCCGGCTTCACTTGAAATCCCGCCGGACCATCCGCGCACGGGTTCGCTCGAATACAAGCCCCAGCATTGCGCATTCCTATTGGATGAGACGATCTCCGAATCATTGAAGCGGCTGGCACGAGAGAGTGCGGCGACACCGTTCATAGTTTTGCTGGCGGTTTTTAAAGCTCTGCTTGCTCGGTACACAGAACAGAGTGACATCGTCGTGGGCACTCCAATATCTACGCGGACCGTGCCGGAACTGGAAGGGCTGATCGGGTGCTTCATCAATACGCAATTGCTTAGAACGTCCGTAGTACAGAGCATTTCCGCAAGAGAATTGGTCAATCGCGTTCGCAGCACCGTGCTCGAATCTCTGAGCCATGCGGATGTTCCTTTCGATGTGCTGGTTCGGGAGATTCTAACGAAGCGCGATCTTTCCCGTTCGCCGCTTTTTCAGATTGCATTCGTTCTGCTAAATACGCCGAAGGCTCAGGAATATGAAGTCGTAGGCGGCGGCACGGATCTCGACATGACGTTATATATGTGGGAGGCGGAAGGCAGATTCCATGGTTCGCTGGAATACGATGGTGCGCTCTTCGATCCAGCTACCATTTCGTGCTTCACGGGCTGTTTTCAAACTTTGGCGTTGCAGATGGCCTCTCAGCCGGACACACAACTCATGGATCTTGCTCTGGTGTCAGGCGATCAGGCTGAGGAGTGGTTTTCAAAACATAATGGGCCGGCTATGCCGTTGCCAGCCAGCACTGTTCATGAATGGGTGCAGCGACAAGCGGCAATCTCCCCAGAAAAGATCGCGGTTGTTTGCGGAAAAGAGCATCTGAGTTTTCGAGATCTATGTGCTCGTGCAAGCAAGCTAGCTCGCGAACTGCGACTTTCAGGCGTTGGGCCAGGAAGCCGCGTTGCGCTTTGCCTGAGTCGGACAGTGAACCTGGCTGTTGCGCCACTAGCTGTCTGGCAAGCGGGTGCGGCCTATGTTCCGCTTGATCCCGACTATCCCGCAAGCAGACTGGCCTACATGCTTGAAGATGCCGGTGTATCCATGCTAGTGACGGAGAGCAATTTGCTCAAGCGGCTTCCCAGTACGCTGCCGTCATTCCTCTGTCTCGATCGGGAACGGCATGCACATCTAGATGAAGCTGAGAGCTTGCCCGCAGTCTCTGCGACGCCGGATGACTCTGCGTACCTTATCTACACATCCGGATCGACCGGGGATCCGAAAGGTGTCGAAATCCGTCACCGGTCGCTGGTCAATCATTTGGCCTCAATGATGCGGGAGCCAGGCGTCGGCTCTTCGGACAGGTTGCTGGCGGTGACGACTCTGTCATTCGACATTGCCGGTCTGGAGTTGTTTCTACCGCTCGTGAGCGGTGCTCAAGTGGTTATCGCACCGAGGAGCGCGATTGCTGATGGGGCAGCCCTGGCCCGGCTGCTGACAGAATTCAACATTACAGTCATGCAGGCTACGCCGGTGACGTGGAGACTGCTGTTGGAATCCGGCTGGAAGGGAAAAGCTGGATTCAAGATACTCTGCGGCGGGGAACCACTTTCGCGTGATCTCGCGGAGCAACTTCTGGAGACGGGAGCAGAGCTCTGGAATCTTTACGGTCCGACAGAGACGACAATCTGGTCTACACTGCAGCGGATTGAGTCTCCTGTTGATCGAATTTCTATCGGTCATCCGATTGCCAATACGCAGATATACGTTCTTGATGAGAACGGTCGCCCGCTGCCACCGGGTTTGACCGGTGAGCTTTTCATTGGAGGAGAAGGCCTGGCAAGAGGGTACTGGAATCGCGAGGATCTGACGGCGGAGCGGTTCATCGCGGGTCAAGAGCACAGTTTGGGAGTGCGTCTGTATCGGACAGGGGATATGGTGCGAAGACTACCTGCCGGGAATGTGGAATATATCACTCGAACCGACGATCAGGTGAAGTTGCGCGGCCATCGAATTGAGCCGGGCGAGGTGGAAGCTGCGCTTGTGCGGCATCCAAATGTGGCGCAGGCCGTGGTCATTGTCCGCGAGGATAAGCCGGGAGATAAGAGGCTGATTGCATATTGGACGATGCGCGGCAATGCAAAGATCGAGTCTGCGGAACTTCGCAAGAGTTTGCGTCGACAGTTACCAGAGGTGATGATTCCTTCATTCTTCATTAAGCTCGAGAGCTTCCCGTTGACTCCCAACAACAAGGTTGATCGAAAAGCCCTTGCCGGTTCGAAGTTCAGACCGGGTCCGCAGGAAAGTGCACATAGTAAATGGTCACTGAGTGACCAGCAGACGTCCGAAGGATGGGTAGCGCCCGAGCGTGCGGCGCCAAGCAATTATGTTGAGGCTGTTCTGGAAGAGATATGGCGCGGGGTGCTGAAGATTGGGCAGATTTCGGTGCATGACAATTTTTTCGAACTCGGAGGGGATTCTTTAACTACGGCACGAGCAGTTTCCGATATCCGGGCCGAGTTAGACATGGATTTGCCTCTGCGGTCAATTTTTGTAAATCCGACCATCGCCGGACTTGCGAGCCATATTTCTTTCGAGCCATCCACTCGTCGATATAGCTACACGAACGAGCAGACACAATGGCAACGCCTGGTTCCCGCGCAGCCGCGCGGCAGCCGCACGCCGTTCTTCTTTCTTGCCGGGTTTCATCGGCCAGATGGTCCGCTGCTGGTTCTCTCCCATTTGATTCCGCATTTTGGCAAGGATCAGCCGGTCTTTGGATTTCAACCACGTTGGATGGAGGATGGAGAAGCCGACTATTCTCACGTGGAGGAACTAGCGCGCGAATATGTAACTGAATTGCGCAAGGTTCAACCTGCCGGGCCGTATCTCTTGGGCGGTAATTGTGTGGATGGCATTGCAGTTCTGGAGATGGCGAGGCTTCTTGAGGAGGAAGGTGAGGAAGTCAGACTGGTGGTCCTGCTAGACACTGTGCGGCCTTCTCCGCGCCGAGTGCTGCAGTTGGATATGTTTTTCCTTCAAAAGAGAATGGAACATATCAGAGACGTGCTTTTCGAGATTGCACGAACCAGAGGTAAAGGCCGAATTCGTATGGTTCGCAACCTGGCGAGTCGGAAGCTGGGAATTGCGAAATCCGCGGAAGACCGCGAGATGGACCGTTTTGACAAGCGAAGAGACCGCTACCGGCGATTGCTTTACAGACACAAGCTTAAGAGCTGGTCAGGGCCAATTTCACTTATTGGAAATGAAGAAGAACTTAAGCATGGTTACGATTTTGGCTGGACAGGCTTCTCAGCACGCGCGGTGAATGTACACGCGGTTCCTGGGGATCATGAAACGATGCTGAGCGTGCACGGAAAAGAGGTTGCTCAGATCATCGGCCAATGCATTGACAAAGCTATTGGTGAATCTGCAGGGCAGGTTGAGCAGAGAGAGGTAGAGGTTCTGTGGCAATGATCAGCGCACCCTCTACCATGACTGCGATGGATAGTTCTGTATGCGAAGCCGCATTGATTTCGGTTCAGGATGTGACGATGCGTTTTCCCATCCCGAAACGATATCGGGAATGGGTGTTGGCGCCATTTCGTCGCCGGCGTGTATGTACAGCGCTCTCTGGTGCGAATCTTGAGGTGCAGGCCGGCGATCGCATAGCTGTGATGGGACCGAACGGCGCTGGGAAGACGACCCTGCTCAAACTGATTGCCGGAGTTTTGCTGCCCACTCAAGGTAAGGTGCTTGTGAACGGACACAGCACACTGGAAGAGAGCGCGGCTGCACGAAGATCAGTGGGTTTTGTATTCAATGAAGAGCGGAGCTTTTTCTGGAGATTGACCGGCGCGCAGAACCTTGAATTTTTTGCGTCGCTTGACAATCTTTACGGAAGGTCGCTGCGCGAGCGCATCGAATATGTGCTCCAACTGGTAGGTCTGCTGGATGCTGGAGACAAGGCAGTCTACACGTACAGCAGCGGCATGAAACAACGTTTGGCAATTGCACGAGTGCTGATTGCAGAGCCAGATGTATTCATTCTTGACGAGCCTACTCGTGCACTCGACCCAGTGGCCTGCGATCAGCTTGTTGAACTGATTTTGTCGACCATGCATCGCAATTCGCGCAAGACGCTGCTCATTGCGACACATCGAGCGGAGGAAGCATCCTCGCTTTGCAACAAAGTTATGGTTGTTGGAGGCGGAAAGATCATTGGCAGTGAATCGATGGAGACGCTCCATGCTAGAAGCGTTAGCGTGCTCGATTATTACCGTCAGCTCATGACCGCTGGTGAACATCCATGATGTCTTTGCTGAGGAAGACGTTCGCATTCATTCGACGTGATTTTCTCATCGAGTCCGGCTACCAAGCTGCGTTTTTGATGAGTCTGATGGAGTCGCTCATGCTCCTGGTGATCTTGCGCTTTGTGGGACGACTCGTTTCTCCAACGGCATCCGGTACACTCAGCCATTCGGGATTAGCGTACTTTCCTTTTGCACTGGTTGGAGTAGCTTTTGCTCGCTACTTCGATCTGATGTTGAGAATGTTTTCGGATTCTATTCGCACAGCTCAGGTTACAGGCTGCCTGGAAGCAATGTTATGCAGCCAGACGGACTGCGTCACGATCGTGATATTGTCGTCGCTCTATAGCCTCATCTCCGGGGGAATACAGTTGGTGCTCATTCTTCTGGGAGGTGTGCTTCTGTTCGGTGTGGATCTTGGGCATATAGATGTGCCAGCGACCTTGCTTGTGCTGCTGGTCTCGGTTGCGATTTTTATGGCGTTCGGAGTCCTTTCGGCGGCGGCGATTGTCTGGCTTAAAAAAGGCGATCCGATTACATGGGTTCTCGGTGGCCTGGGCGGCATTCTGGGCGGGGCTTATTTTCCGATTGATGTAATGCCGACCTGGATGCAGAAGATCTCGTTTCTGATTCCAGTCACGTATTCCTTGAATGCATTACGGCTCACCATGCTTAAGGGGGCATCGCTGGCCGCTGTGGCGAAGCCGGTCACCACATTAGCGATCATAGCGGTGGTGATTTTGCCATTCAGTGCTTTTATATTTGCTGCAACCATTCGAAGAGGCAGAAAAGAAGGCACGTTAACACAGTACTGATTATCTCGGTCAACGGCGGTTTGTATGCTCAGGCGAACTCGATTTCTGGACGATGCGATTATTAGGCTATTCTGCGTTCCGCACGCCGGAAATGGCCCCGCTGTGTTTCGGGGATGGGCAGAGACTCTGGCTCCTGAAATTGAAACTATCGTAGTCGCGTTACCCGGTCGAGAGTCGCGTTTTCATGAAGCGCCTTATCAGCAAATGAAGCCGCTAGTGAATGACCTCGCCGATGCGGTTTTGGATTGCCTGGCTGATGATCAGCTATTTGCATTTTTCGGCAACAGCATGGGCAGCGTGATTGCATTTGAAACGCTGCACGAGATACGCAGGCGGACTGGACGTGAGGCCCTTCACCTTTTTGTATCGGCCTGTGGCGCTCCGCACTGTCAGTCTATTTTGCCTCCGATGGCGCATCTTGAAGATGAAGAGCTGATACGTGAAGTTGACGTCCGCTATGGAGGAATCCCCGCGGCGGTTCTGGCCGACAAGGAATTTCTTGCGTTGGCTCTTCCTACCTTACGCGCAGACATTTGTGTGATCGAAGGGTATCGACAGGATGCGCCTCAGCCGCTGAAGTGTCCGATTACGGCCTTTGCGGGCAGGAAAGATGCAACTGTGCCTTCAGGGCAAGTAGAAGAATGGCGCGCGCAAACTGCGGGAGAGTTCCACGCTTACTTTCTTGAGGAGGGGCATCTTTATCTGCAGAGTGCACGCGAGGTACTTCTACATCAGTTGCGCCAGTCTCTGCTGGTTTCTGCGGCGCACCCGGGAGGTCTTCAGTGATCCGCGGCGAGCACTCACGGGAACCGATCGCGATTCTTGGAACTGCTCTGCGGCTTCCAGGTGGAGTCTCAACGCCTGAGCGGTTCTGGGAGGCTCTTGAAAAAGGGGAAGAGCTAATTGGTACGGTGCCACCGGAGCGCTGGAATGCTTCTTCATTTCTGGGTGCTGACCCTGACGAAGCTGGCACGACCTATGACATTCACGGCGGATTCATTTCAGAAGTTGACGCATTCGACGCGGATTTGTTTGGCATGCACCCACGTGAGGCTTCAAAAGCTGATCCCCAGCAACGCTTGCTGCTGGAACTCACATGGGAAGCGCTGGAGCGGTCCTCGATTAATCCGCAGAGTATGGCCGGCACTCAGACAGGAATATGGATCGGCATATCCAATAACGACTGGGCGCGCATGCTCGTGGAGGATCCGCGAAAAATCGATGGATATACGGGAGTAGGAGGTGCGGGTGGTGTTGCGGCCGGGCGTATTGCGCACTTTCTAGGTACCCATGGTCCGGCTGAGGTGATCGATACAGCGTGCTCTTCATCGCTGGTGGCTCTTCATCACGCAGTACGAAGCCTGCGTTGTGGAGAGACGAATCTCGCGATCGTTGGAGGCGCGAATCTGATCCTCTCGCCGGATCTACACATTTGTTTTTCACGCAGCGGTATGTTGTCGCGTAGCGGGCGATGCCACACATTCGATAATGCCGCCGATGGGTACGTGCGCAGCGAGGGTTGTTGCATAGTCGTGTTGAAACGGCTGGCTGATGCAGAGCGTGACGGCGATCCGATATTGGCGGTGATTCGCGGGACAGCGGTAAATCAAGATGGACGCAGCGCTCGGCTGACATCGCCGAATATAAGGGCGCAGCAGAAGGTAATGCGATCAGCATTAGAGAACGCCGGAGTCGAACCCGGTGTGGTGAGCTATGTCGAAGCGCATGGGACAGGTACGCCTCTCGGCGATCCAATGGAATTTCTCTCGACCGGCATGGTTTATGGCGCGCATCGTAGTGCGTCAAATCCGCTTCATATAGGCTCGGTGAAGACTAACCTGGGACATTGCGAAGGAGCGGCGGGTTTGGCCGGGTTGATTAAAGTAGCGCTCATGCTGCAACGGGGCCACTGCATTGCGCCGCATCTTCATTGTTCCTCGCCGAGTTTCCGTATTAACTGGAAGCGTTGGCCAATTGAAGTTGCTCATACGTTAACTCCCTGGCCGAAAGAAGACGACATTCATTTTGCCGGCATCAGTTCCTTCGGTTTTAGCGGAACGAATGCCCATGTGATTCTTAGTTCTGTAGAGAACGTGTCGGAAGTTGTGGGCAAAGTGGCGACGCCATCGAAAGAATCTTATCTCTGCATTTCCGCAGCGAGCGTACAGGCATTGCGGTCGCTTGCTGTTGACTATATTGCATTCCTGCGAAAGACGGAAGAGAGCTTTGCTGATATATGCCTCAATGCTCTGCATTCGCGCGCACGGTTAACACATCGGCTGGCTGTGAGAGCATTCGACGCATTGGGTGCAGCCGGTTGGTTAGAGCAATGGCTTGGGGAGGATAAGGCTTGCGGGGTTGTGATAGGAGATGAAAGCGCGATGGAATGCGCTGCGTCTGAAGAGTCGCTAGCCAAGTTGGTGGCGGAGTTTCTCGCCGGTCAGAAGCTGCAGGTTGAAGTCTTGAAACCTAAGCGAATTGCATTGCCAACTTATCCTTTTCAGAAGCATCGGTTCTGGTTTGAAGAGTTTCCGGAAATTCAGTGGCAGCGTCAGCGGGAGCAGACCTGGCAAGAGGTTTGCGCGGAAGCTTTGCGGCAGAGCCAGCTTGGCCCACTTGGATGGAAGCCGGAAAGCTATCCCGAGCGTTGGGCGGCGCTCGAACGACTCACATTGGCGTATGCGCATAATACTCTTTTTCACGCTAATGCTTTTCCTGAGAGAGTTACAAATACATTAAGTGATGTAATGCAGCGCTGCAGCTTTCTGCCGATCTACCAAAGGCTCGTGGGCCGATGGCTGAGGAATTTGGCGGCTGTTGGAATGCTCGTTGAGTCGGATGGGTCATACATTTCAAATGGAAAGCCATGCATTATCCCAGTTGAAGGTATTTGGCGCGATGCTGAGAAAATACTTGAAACTGAGCCGGGCTTGCTGGCTTATTTCAAGCGATGTGGAGTTGCTCTGGGAGATGTGCTGACCGGAAAAGTCAGCGCTCTGGAAACACTTTTTCCCGCAGGGTCATTTGAACTCGCGGAAGCGCTCTATCAGGAATCTCCAGAGGCTCGATACAACAACGCAATAGTCGCGAATACTGTCAGGGCTGCATGTAAGAGATGGGGAAAGAAGCGCAATGTGCGCATTCTGGAGATAGGCGCGGGAACGGGAGGTACAACATCCGCCGTGGCGCCTCTGTTGCCGCAGAACGAGACGGAATATTGGTTCACCGATGTCTCTGAGCTATTTTTGCGTCGAGCACGAAAGAAATTCGGACAATTTCCCTTTATTCGTTATAGGCGTTTCGACCTTGACGCAGAACCCGAGGATCAGGATTTTCCGACGGAATACTTCGACGTGGTTGTGGCAGCTAATGCTCTGCATACTTCTCGCGATCTTCCACTGTCATTGAGCCGAATTCGTCGGATGCTTGCGCCCGGAGGCATCCTTGCACTCATCGAGACGACGGTGCATCAGGTGTGTTTTGACATGTCCATTGGATTGATTGAAGGTTGGCAGCACTTCAAAGATTCAGAGCGTGTTGAAGATCCTCTCCTTTCCGAGAGCAGATGGTGCGAGGTTCTGAGGGAAAGTGGGTTCAAGAATGCGATTAGCCTTCCTGAAAAGGATTCGCCTGCATTTATCGTGGGTCAGCACGTTGTGCTGGCGCAACACGACTTCGAATCTTCGCGCAAGTATCTCCATAGTGGCGCTGAGAGCGGCGAAACCAGAGAGACATCAAGGAAGGAATTACCAGTCAGCGCGACAGTTCATGCCCTGAATCCGGGAGAGTGTTCGGAGGCTGAATGCGCGGAAATGGTTGCTGGTATTGTGCGGCAAGTGATCTGTACCGCATGCCGGCTGACAATCCCACCGGAGGATCTCAGAGATCGCGATCGATTGGGTGATCTCGGGATGGACTCTCTAATCGCGCTGGAACTTCGTAACGAATTAGGTAAGGCTTTAGGTTTGGAAGGCAAGCTCTCAGCTACGGTCGCTTTTGACACAGGCACAGTGGGGGAACTGATAAATGGGCTAGTGAAGCTTATGTCGTCACTGAAAGGAGCCACTTCTTCAAAAGCGCCGGAGAGAATTTATCCCACTGATTCGAAGACGATAACCGCCGGAGTACTGCAAAGCCTTACGGATGCCGAGGTAGAGGAACTTCTCAGGGAGCGATTAGCGCAACGATGAGCAATTCGGAATCATTACGAGAGCCACTCTCTCCATTGAAGCTGGCGTTTTTGAAGCTGCAGGAGGCTGAAGCGCGCATTCGCGAGTTGGAATCAGGGCGAGTGCAACCGATTGCGATTGTCGGAATGGGCTGCCGTATGCCGGGCGCGGAAGAGGGACCAGATTCGTATTGGCGTCTGCTTCGTAATGGAAATTGCGCGATATCCGATGGAATGCGGGATCGGATGCGTTTTACTACAGGCGATGTGCTGCTTCCGGATTCTGCACAATGCGCCGCACTGCTGAAAAACGTCGATCTATTTGACCCGCAGCACTTCGGCATCTCTCCCCGCGAAGCGGCAGTAATGGATCCGCAGCAAAGACTTCTGCTTGAGGTGAGTTGGGAAGCGCTGGAACATGCCAACATCGATCCAAACTCGCTGTATCAGACCAATGCTGGAGTTTACATAGGAATTACTTCACACGATTATGCGCTGCTGCAGACAAGAGACAAGGATCTCAAGAAGCTTCATCCGCATTTCGCAGCGGGAGTGGCGACGAGTATCGCGGCTGGACGCATTGCCTACACGTTAGGGCTACATGGGCCGGCAATTTCAGTGGATACCGCGTGCTCTTCATCATTGGTTGCCATTCATCTGGCGTGTGATGCGTTGAGACGGCATGAGTGTTCGCTGGCTCTTGCAGGGGGCGTGAATCTAATTCTTGCAGCAGAAGCATCCGTAGCATTTGCACAGGCAGGCATGTTGTCCACTAGCGGCAGGTCTTCACCATTTCTCAGTTCAGCAGACGGATTTGTGCGCGGCGAAGGATGCGGTGTGATCGTTATGAAGCGCCTGGAGGATGCCGAAGCAGACGGCGATCGGATACTAGCCGTCATCCTGGGATCCGCAGTAAATCAGGATGGAGCGTCGAGCGGCTTAACGGCTCCGAATGGTCTGGCTCAACAGTCGTTGTTGCAGGAAGCATATCGACGTGCGCGCGTCACGCCATTGGAAGTCGGTTATGTTGAAGCTCACGGCACGGGTACAAAGCTCGGAGACCCGGTGGAGAGCGAAGCTCTCGGTGCTGTGTTTGCGGGCAGACCTGAAAAGCTTGCCGTTGGTTCTGTAAAAGCCAACGTAGGGCATCTCGAATCCGCCGCAGGGGTCGCTGGACTCATCAAGGTGGTGTTGAGCTTAATGCACGGAGAGATTCCAGGGCAGCTTTTAGGAGACAGGCTGAGTGAATACATTCGATGGGATGACCTTCCTCTCAAACTACAGGCAGAAGCAAGTGCCTGGAGGCCTATTACTGGGCGCTGTATAGGCGGTGTCAGCTCGTTTGGGTTCAGCGGCACAAATGCTCATGTAGTGATGGAAAGATGGGCACAGAAAGCGAAACAGGAAGAAGAACGTGAATGCCTCGACGTTTTGACTATTTCAGCGCGAACTGAAAATTCATTGCGGCGATTGGCCGAAAGATACTCTTTGTATTTGAAAGAAACCAATTGGTCCTGGTGCGATATCTGCCAAACGGCTCTAGCCGGGCGCGCGATATTGACAGAACGGTTAGCTGTAGTAGCGAGCAGTCGAAAGGAAGCCGCAGAAAAACTGGTGTACTGGCTGAAGGCGAAAGCGGCCGATGGAGTTTATCGCAGTCATTCCAAAACTGCACAGCGCGGAGAGTTTAAGCCAGAAGAAAATTTGACTCCAGAGGGGAAAGCTAAGCTTTTCGTGCACGGAAGTGTTGCGCATTGGGAGAGACACAGAAGCAATAAAAGATTGCGTAGGGCAGAGCTCCCGTCCTATCCATTTGAGCGGGAACATTATTGGTTTGAGGAGCGAAATACGAGCCGTGAAGAGACATGTCCGGCTTCGCCTAGATTGGCACAAGCCGCGATAGACCTAAAGGATCTTCGACTACTCCTCGCGAATACGCCAGCTGACGAACGATTCATAGTCATTCACTGTTTTCTACGGGACGAGATTGCTAAAGTTTTGGAACTGAATGCAGCAGCTGAGTTAGATGAAGGGAGACCTTTAGTAGAACTGGGGATGGATTCTTTGATGGCGCTGGAGATAAAACATCGCCTTCAACAGTCATCCGGGATCGCCTTACCCGCCAATTTTCTTTTTGAATATCCCACAATTCAACTGGCTGCTACATATTTGAACGCAACTATTGGCTTAAATCAGAATGAGCTGGATGTGTCGTCTCGCTCTGCGACCTATGAGGACATAGCATTATGACCTCTCTGATCCAAATGCTCTCCGATTTGCGTTCACGTGGCGTGGTTCTCTCTGGGGAAGGAGACAGACTCCGTTGCAATGCTCCTAAAGGAGTGATCACACCTGAAATTCGCGATGAGCTGGCTAACCGGAAACAAGAGATTCTCAAGCTTTTAAAGGCTTCGGTGGAAAACAGCTTCCATCAAACAGAAGCAGATACATTTGAATTTCCGTTGTCGAGCTCTCAGAGCAGACTTTGGTTTATTCAGAAGATGGATCCAGAAAATCCGGTCTATCACATGGCAGTTTCCATTCGGATGTCTGGTGAATTACAACTGGATGCTCTTGAGCAGAGTCTGCGCGTCCTGGTAAAGCGACATGAGTCTCTTCGGACCGCTTTCCACGAAAAAGATGGCAAGCCATTTGCGCGAACCATAGATGGGAGTGCCTGGAATCCGACCTTCATCGATCTTTCTCATCTGCCAAAAGAAGAAGGCGAACGCGAATCCGCCCGGCATGCAATCGAAGAAGCTCGGGCTCCTTTTGAGCTGGAATTCGCGCCGCTATTTCGCGCAATTATCTATCGAATAGCATCTGATTATCATCTGCTGGTACTCGTGATGCACCACATCATTTCCGATGGCTGGTCCCTCGGTATACTTGCGCGCGAGATCGGAGTAGTTTATTCCGATCTTCGCTCAGGAAGGCAGCCATCGCTGTCTCCGTTGACCGCGCAATTTCGGGACTTTGTGTTGATGGAAAATGACACTGTGGAGCACAGCTCTGAAATTCATCTTCCATATTGGCAGGAGCGTCTAAAGGGGGCTTTGCCCCTTTTACAGCTTCCAGGCAGGCGCAGACCTGCTGTGCCAAGCTTTCGCGGGCGGCATTCTTCACTGCTGATCGATGCATCTCTACGTGAGTCAGTTGAGAACTTCTGTCGAGATAACAACGTTACCCCATTTATGTTCCTGCTCGCTGGGTTTGAGGTATTGCTTTTCCGCTTTGCAGGGCAGACCGACTTACTGGTCGGGACCGCGAACTCTAATCGATCACACGAGGAATTCTCCTCAGTAGTCGGATTTTTCACAGATAACCTTGTTCTTCGCTCTGATCTAAGCGGTAATCCACGATTTCAAGATTTCTTGGGGCACATTCGGCAAACTACTCATGAGTCTTATGCTCATCAGGAGCTTCCATTCAGTGTGCTGATGGAGAAACTGCAACCAGACCGGGAGTTGGGTAGAAATCCGCTTTTCCAGGTCGCATTCGTCATGCAGAATGTACCGTTACAGCCTATCCATCTCGAGGGTTTGTGTATCGATGCGAACCCGCTTGACATTGGCATTTCTCCACTCGATCTTTCGATTGGAGTGTGGCCGGATGGGAATGCGTATCGATTGGATATAGAGTACTCGACGGACATTTTTGAAGCAGAGTTCATTGATGCGTTTCGACAGCATTACTTGAATCTTCTTCAGCAAATACTGCACGATCCGGCGCAGAACATTGAGAATATTCCCTTGGGCACGAAAGCTGAAAGATGGAAGCAACTTATTGATTGGAATGCAACGGCTTCCCCATATTCTTCTTTACCCGTGCATTCTATTTTTGAAGAGTTTGTTCAAGAGCAGGGGCAGGCGATAGCCTTGACATCTGACAGTTGCGAGCTCAGCTATGAGGCGTTAGATGGACAAGCAAATGCGATCGCCGCATGGCTCCTCGAACGCAATCTTCCGCAAGGATCTTTTGTGGCTGTCTGCGCGCAGGGAAGCCCATTGGTGATTGCCGCGCTCCTTGGCATACTTAAAGCGGGCTGCGCATATTTCCCGATCGCGTCGAATGATCCCGTGGAACGACTGAAATGGATGCTACAAGATGCTGCGGCAGTTGTTCTTTTAACGACTTCTGCGCTTCGTGATCGCGTTGCTCCACTTGCGGTTCCAGTCGTTGGAGTGCTTGAAGAAATCTCTGACCGGCTTAATAATTCGTTATCCGGTCCTGCGATTCATTCTGATGATCCCGCATGCTTATTGTTTACTTCAGGGTCGACCGGCAAGCCCAAGGGAGTTGTGATTTCGCACCGGAGCATTGCACGACTGGTGCGAGGAACTGACTATGCGCGCTTTGCGTCGGATGAAGTTTTCCTGCAAGCATCGGCTCTTACCTTTGACGCTTCAACGCCGGAGATCTGGGGTGCGCTGCTAAATGGCGCTCGTCTTGTGGTGATTGAGTCGGAAAAGCCAAGCGCCAGAGAAATCTGCCAGGCGATTGAAGATTATGGTGTGACTACCTTGGTCGCCACCACGGCGCTTTTTCATTATTTTGTTACTGATCATCTCGACGCCATCACTTCTCTGAGGCAGGTAATTGTCGGGGGAGATGTTCTCTCGCCCATACACGTAGCCCAATTGCTTCTTAAGGCACCGCAGCTTCGTTTAGTAAATGCCTATGGCCCAACAGAAAATGGCACGATAGCGACTGCTCATGCAGTGAACCTCGACGAGATGGACGGCCGCCCGGTTCCCATCGGACGGCCAATTCATAACACCCGCGTCTTTTTGTTGGATGAGAATCAGAAACCAGTTCCTGTTGGCGCAAAAGGTGAACTTTATATTGCTGGAGACGGACTCGCGGTTGGCTATTTAAATGCGCCAAAAGAGACGGAACGGACTTTCATTACTTTGAATTTTGAGGAAACAGGAAGCGTACGGGCGTATCGCACTGGAGATTTAGCACGATATCGGCCTGATGGAACGCTTGAATTTCTTGGAAGAATTGACAAGCAGATAAAGATGCACGGTTATCGCGTTGATCCTCGTGAAGTGGAAGAAGCGCTGCTTTCGATTGAGAGCGTCAGGGCCGCAGTAGTTTCATTACGTACCGCGCTGGATGGCAACAAGCAGCTGGCAGCATATATCGTAAGACAATCTGAACTGATCGCATCTCCGCGCGATCTGCAATTTCAGCTTGGCCGGATTTTGCCGCGTCCACAAATCCCCACGATCTTCTCTTTCATCGATGAGATTCCGCGAACCACAAACGGGAAGATTGATTATGCGACCCTTGATTCATTCCCTATTGAGTCAATGTTTGAGCGAAGAGAAGTCCGTTTAGCCGCCGATGAAGTAGAAAAAAGTCTTCTGAGTGAATTTAAGGAATTGCTCCACGCTGATATGGCGACCGTGGAAGATGATTTCTTTTCATTAGGTGGGCACTCTCTGCTTGCGATGCAGCTTCTTGCGCGTATCGCTACTAAATTCGGTGTGAATCTGTCCGTGATAGATATCTTTCAAACTCCCACCGTAGAAGGATTAGCGGCCCGGATCAGGGCTGCTGGAGGATATTCGATCCATGCACCCACAAAGGACAGAATAAGAAGAGATAGTGCAAGCAGTAAGCAGCACAACCTCTCTCGCGCACAAAAAAGATTGTGGTTCCTCGATCAGATGGAGCCCGGTAATCCGGTTTATAACATCGCGATTGCTTTGCATCTTGAGGGGACTTTTGATCGCGTTGCCTTTGAAGAAGCCGTGCAGATGATAGTTGACAGACACGAGTCTCTGCGCACGCGGTTCTTACAAAAAGATGGACTACCTTATGCAGCCGTGGATGATTCGTGGAAGCTGTCTGTAAATTTCATTGATCTTGACTCGTTTCCTCGGAGGGTTCAAGAAGAGAAGCTGAGCCGATTCATTTCAGCTGAGTCTCAGCAGCCCTATGTTCTCGAAACGGGGCCGCTTTTTCGGGTATCGCTTTATCGGATAAACAGTAGGGAGCATGTAGTCCTACTAGGAATGCATCACATCATCTCTGATGGCTGGTCGATAGGAGTTCTTGCACAGGAACTTGGGTCTCTTTATGAGGCAACGGTTAGAAGGCTGCCGTGTCCTTTGCTGCCATTGCCAATTCAATTTCGTGACTTTGTTCAGTGGGAGTTGCAGCAGGAGAAGCTTTCGTCTGGCGAGGATTTGACGTATTGGCGAAATCAACTCAGTGGTGAATTACCGATTCTTGAATTACCAGCGGATAATACTCGGCCTGCTGTGCAGACTTTTCAGGGGAAGCGGGTCTTCATAGATATTGATGCGGAGCTTGAGGAGAAACTGCAAAGAATAGCGCTAAAACACAACGCCACATCCTTTATGGTCCTGCTGGCCGCTTTCAGTGTGATGCTGCGATATTACACACGGCAGGAAGATATTCTGATTGGCACACCGGCTGCCGGACGCACTGAGAGCAGCTTTGAAGGGCTGATCGGATTCTTCGTGAACAATCTTGTTTTGCGTATTAATCTGACAGACAATCCCAGCTTTTCGGAGTTACTCCATCGGGTACGCGGTGTGGCACTTGAAGCTTTCGAGCATCAAAGTACTCCATTCGATCAACTCGTGGAAATGTTACAGCCGACGCGAAATCTAGATCGTAGCCCGATATTCCAAGTTCTTTTTACGTTACAGAACACTGCGATGCCTCGCCTTCGATTCGATGAGCTTGTGATGAAGCCGATGGAGTTCGAAGGATTTCGTGCCCGTTACGATCTTGCAGTCGATGTTTACCCACATGAAGATCATCTGCGCTGTAATTTCGAATTCAACACCGACATTTTCGAAGAAGCGAGCATTCGGGCGATGCTTACGCATTACATTCGTATTCTTGAAATGATTTGCGATGATTCAGAACAAAAGATAGGTAGCTTGTATTTGCTTGATGACGTTGAAAGATTTCAAGTCACCAGAGGTCGGAATGGGAAGACCTTACCTGCACCTGCTCATCTCACACTGCCATCGTGGTTCAGGGCTCAAGCTCGCAGCACTCCCGAGGCAATAGCTCTTCAGATGGGCAATCGATCGCTGACATATCAGGATCTTGATATTGAATCTGACCGGATTGCTACCGGTTTGCGCGCAGAGAGCATCGGGCGCGGATCCATAGTTGGAATTTATATGCAACGCAGTCCTAATATAGTGATCGGTTTACTAGGCATTCTCAAGTCTGGTGCGGCTTACCTTCCGCTGGATCCGGCGCTCCCTTCTCACAGAATCGAGTTCATGCTTTCGGACGCACAGGTTCAACTTATTCTGACCGAGCGCGAGCTTTGCGCAACCTTGCCATTGGTGGCCGCAACAATTCTTCCGATTGAGGAAATTGTCGAGGAAAGCAATGAGCTTGTTCCGGATGACGTGGCCGGCTCGGACTTGGCATACCTCATCTACACCTCCGGATCAACTGGTAATCCGAAAGGAACCGAGATTCAACATAGTGCGTTGGTCAATCTACTGCGATCCATGCTTGAAGATCCTGGCCTGCGAAAAGAAGATACATTCGTTGCGATTACTACTATTTCGTTCGATATTGCTGGACTGGAATTATTCGGTCCGTTAGTGAGCGGAGCAAAATTGGTGTTAGCTTCTCGGGAACAGACTATCGATCCGGAGCAGCTCTCCGAACTGCTTGATTCGAGCAATGCCACCGTAATGCAGGCGACACCGTCGACTTGGCGCATGCTCATTGAATCAGGGTGGATGGGCAAGTCAACGCTACGCATCTGGTGCGGAGGGGAGGCGCTATCGCTGATTCTTGCCGAGAGCTTGCTGGCACGCGGCAGCGAAGTCTGGAATCTCTATGGGCCTACGGAAACTACGATCTGGTCATCTGTCCATCGTGTTCGCAATGGCGAAGCTCAAATCCTGATAGGGCGTCCAATTGCAAACACTCAAATGTACATTTTGGATGAGAACTTGGAGCCTCTTCCAATTGGTGTCGCCGGGGAGCTGTACATCGGTGGGGATGGAGTAGCGCGAGGCTATTGGAAGCGTCCAGAACTCACTGCAAGCCGTTTCATCACCGATCCTTTCGATTCGACGGGCACTGGTCGAATATACAAAACGGGCGACCTTGCACGCTATCGACGTAGCGGTGAGATTCAGCTGCTGGGACGAGCGGACGATCAGATCAAATTGCGCGGTCACAGAATTGAGCCGGGTGAAATTGAGGCGACGATCGAGCGAGATTCAACCGTGCGGCAAGCGGTAGTAACTCTAAATGGCGAAGGTGCTGAGCAACGATTGGTTGCATACGTTCGCTTTAGGGAGGGCTCGGCTGATACGGAGCACCTGCGAGCGTGGCTGCATTCGATACTACCGGATTACATGATGCCCGCAATGATCGTGCCAATTGAAGAAATTCCTTTGATGCCGAATGGCAAGATCGACCGCAAGCGACTACCTGCATTGCAGCAGATATCGCGTGATCAAAACGCCGGCTTCATGCTGGCGCGAAATCGCACCGAGCAGAGATTGAGCGAGCTGTGGTCTAGTCTTCTGCATGTTGAAAAGCCAGGCGTTAAAGAGAATTTCTTCGATTTAGGAGGGCACTCGCTTCTGTTAATCCAACTCCATGCACAACTGAAACGTGAATTCGACAGTAACATTGCCATTGTCGACTTATTTCGCTATCCCACGATCGAAATGCTTGCGTCTTATCTAGATCATAAAAACTCCCAAGCTCCATTGCCTGTAGGAGCTAATGCCTGATGAGTTCTCCTGATGAAATCGATGTAGTGAAGCAAGATGTAATCTCGGATATCTCAGCAGTATCGGGAAGATGGTCTGATGGCATTGCCATTATAGGTATGAGTGCGCGGTTTCCACAGTTGCGCAATGTTCTGGAATTCTGGAAACACCTGCTTGCAGGCGACTCGCTGATCGCAGACCTTGACGAGGATGAGCTTCGTTGGGCCGGCATTGATCGCGCAATGTTTAATGATCCGAGCTATATCAGACGTGGTAATTCAATTGAGAATGCAGACCATTTTGATGCGAGCTTCTTCGGCTTCAGTCGTCGCGAAGCAGAAATACTCGATCCACAGCAGAGAGTATTTCTCGAGTGTGCCTGGGAAGCTCTGGAGAACTCGGGCTATACCGGGGAAGGTGAGCGCGTTGGCGTTTTCGCTGGCGTCGGCATGAATTCCTACATTCTTCAGCTAATAGGAAATCCAGAGTTGTTGGCAAGCGTTGGCGAATACCAGATGATGTTGGCCAATGACAAAGACTACCTTGCAACTCGTGTTGCGTACAAGCTTAACCTGCGCGGTCCGGCAGTCACAGTGCAAACAGCGTGTTCCACTTCGCTCGCTGCTGTCCACCTTGCCTGCCGCAGTCTCTTAAATTATGAATGCTCGATGGCTGTGGCCGGTGGCGTATCAATAGCTTTCCCGCAGGGGGTTGGTTACTCCTACATTCCAGGCATGATTCTTTCGCCGGATGGCTACTGTCGACCGTTTGATTTGGATGCGCGTGGAACAGTACCTGGACGCGGCGCCGGTATCGTCGTCCTAAAGCGGTTATCGGAGGCAATTTCGGATGGGGATTCGGTAGTTGCGGTTATCCGAGGTTCCGCATGGAATAACGATGGCGCAAGTAAGGTAGGTTACACGGCCCCTAGCATTGACGGGCAAGTAGAGGTGATAGAAGCTGCACTTAACGCGGCGGCCATCGATGGTGAGCGCGTTGGGTACGTGGAAGCACATGGTACCGCTACGGAACTGGGAGATGCAATTGAGTTTTCGGCTCTCGCTCAGGTATTTACTGTCGCCAATCGCAAAAAACCCCTTGTGCTTGGTGCCGTCAAAGCAAATATGGGACATGCTGATGCCGCGGCGGGCATAGCAGGTTTGATTAAGGCTGCACTTGCAGTGCGATCCGGCATCGTACCTCCTACTCCAACATTCAAGCTTCCCAATCCAGCGCTTGGGATTGAGAAAACCTCTTTTGTAATCAGTTCTTCTCCCGTTGATTGGACGAGTGACAGTGAGCGCTGGGCAGGGGTGAGCTCTTTTGGGATTGGTGGCACAAATGTTCATATGGTGCTGAGCGAAGCTCCGTTAGCTACAAGTGTGGAAGTACAGCAGGAGGGACCATATATATTTCCAGTCTCTGCAAAAAGCACCTCAGCACTGGAAAAAGCTTGTGGGCAACTTTCGCAACACCTCGTCACAGATACTTCTCTTTCCGCCTCTGATGTGGCAAAAACTCTGCAACTAGGGCGACGTGCATTCGAATTCAAACGAGCAGTGGTCGCAAACGATTGCGATGGCGCCGCGCATCTCTTAATTAAGCCGGCAAAAAGGCCTCATCTAGGGAGCCGCCTGGATCGCGACGTCATATTGATGTTTCCTGGGCAAGGGCAGCAGTTCTTGGGTATGGCGGGAGGTTTGTATGGCCAAGACAGCAGATTTCGGAAGATCGTAGATGACGGATGCGATTTCTTGAAGAAGTATGCTGGACTCGATCTGCACGCGCTCCTTGTAAACGGGAAGATTGCGACGGAGTCTTCCACTTGTTTGCACGATACACAGATTGCTCAGCCTGCACTTTTGCTTGTGGAAGTCGCATTAGCTGAACGACTGCGCTCTCTTGGAGTGGAAGCTGCTGGCTTACTGGGGCATAGTTTGGGCGAACTCGCCGCGGCCTGCGTTGCGGGTGTGTTTTCCTTTGAAGATGGCCTTAGGCTCGCAGTCGAGCGCGGCCGTCTTATGGCACAGGCTGCTCCTGGAATCATGCTTGCTGTGATGTTGCCTCCAGAGGACGCGGCTCGCCATCTCGATCGTAGCCTTTGGCTCGCAGCTGAAAATGGTCCAAGAATGTCAGTTGTGTCGGGTTCTGTGGATGCAGTGGAAGCGCTTGAAGAAAAATTGACGCTCGAAAGAGTGGCTACCATTCGTCTTGCCTCAAAGCATGCCTTCCATACTCCTCTTATGGCTGATGCGGCAAAGGCATTTCGGGGAATCGTATCTACGGTGACTCGCTGTGCCCCAAATATTCCCTGGGTTTCTAATGTGAGTGGAACATGGATCAGCTCTACGGAGGCGCAGGACCCCCAATACTGGGCGAATCAGATTCTTTCGCCAGTGCGTTTTACTCGATGCCTGGCTACCTTGGCCGAACGCCGCAGATTGCTGATTGAGGTGGGACCCGGTGAAGCTTTGATTGGGATAGCTCGGCAACAGTTGTCGACCAGTGTGATGATTCCAGTTTTGGGGGCGGAGAATCGCAGAACAAATGACACGGTGGCTTTTCATGAGGCGGTGGCTACTGCGTGGGAATGCGGCGTACCCATTCAGTGGGAAAAACTAAACCCCCATTCGGCAGCACGGCGTGTTCCTCTTCCGACTTACCCTTTTGAACGGCAACGCTATTGGATCGAGCGCACACCTGCTGTGGCTGAGGGCGCGGCACCGTCAACACCATCGCCATCTCTTTCGCCTGAATCTGATAGTCGCTCAGTCAGGCGCGACGAAATTTCATCGTGGTTTTATTCGCCTTGCTGGCAAAGCACACCACCTGCCGGCATCGCACTGCGGCAGCGGAGCAAGGTGACTCAGTGCTGGCTGGTGATTGATGGCGGAGATCCGCTCAGCAATACATTGATTGCTGCTCTTCGCCATGGGGGAGCAAATGTAGTTTGTATAAGTATCGGTGAAGGCTTCACCTTGGTGGACGGAAACGCCACCATCAACCCGTCTGATCCGATTGATTTTAAGTTGTTATGGGAACAGATAAATACTTCAGGATTATGGCCGGATGGGCTTTTGTGTGTTCCTGGAATCGAGGGTAAGAGAGTTTCTTACTATGATTTTATTCTTCAGCTTCTTCAGGCAGCTGGTCAGCGACAGCGATATCTACGGCGGTTTGAATTCATTACGACCTCGCTAGAGAGCGTGAGCGGAGAGACTGTTGAGGATGGTGAAGATGGTGAATTGCCTGGTCTGGCGCGTGCGATTTGGACGGACCTGGATGGAGCGGAATGTCGCTGTATTGATTTTGAATCGGTTGAGGGGAGTCTTGAGCAATCGCTTCAGACCGTCCTGGAGGAGTTGTCTACAACGGGCCCGGGGCTCTCGATTGCTTATCGGCGTGGGCGACGCTGGCAGAAAGTATGGACGCCTATAGCTCTGAGGCAGGGCGCTAAATCGGCATTCCGTGATGGTGGCGTTTACCTGATTACCGGTGGAGGCGGCGGCATTGGCCACGTTGTGGCAAAACACTTGTTGCGACATTACGGTGCACGTGTAGTTATCGCAGGACGCACTGTTCTGCCGGATCGAAGCGAGTGGGAATCCTGGATTGCCGCGCATGGAGAGGACAACGGTACAGCGCTTCGTATTCGCAGGATGCAGGAGCTTGAAGGAGCCGGTGGGGAAGTTTTGTTTATGGCAGGGGATGTTGCTGACCGCGATGCAATGCGGGCTATCCTTGAACGGACGCGGCAGAAATTTGGACAGATTCATGGTGTGATTCACGCTGCCGGCATTCCTGGCGGCGCTAGAATACTGGCCCAGTCTGTGGACGACGCTCGTGAGATTCGCAAGCCTAAGGTGCAAGGGTCCCGCGTGCTTGCTGAGTTGCTGCGTGGCAGCGATATTGATTTTCTGCTTTTCTGCTCCTCTATCAGCGCTAATTTTCCTCTTCCTTCGTTGAGTGCTTATGCTTCTGCTAATGCTTACATGAATAGCTTTGCTGAATATTGCCGTGGGGCACTGAAGATTCCTGCGGTTGCTATTGGATTTGATGCGTGGCGAGAAGTTGGAATGCTGGCTGACATTGTGGTTCCTGAGGGAATGGAATCCTTTTATGAGCGCACTATGCAGCGCGCTATGACGAACAGCGAAGGCATTGAGGTGATTGAGCGCGTGCTGGGGCAGTGGCGCGGATCGCATATTCTTACCAGCACTGTGGAGCTTGATACTTCGATTGGAACGACTGTCTCTGCAGTGGAAGCGCCTGGAGATGTCGAGGCTGCGGCTGGTGCGGTTGTTGACTCCAATGAACTGGAAGTCGTTCTTGCGATATGGAAGGATTTGCTGGGTATCGATTCCATTGAGCCGACGGATAATTTCTTCAACCTGGGTGGGCACTCGCTGATGGGCACGATGATGATCTCGCGGATTCGTGAGCGCCTGGGCGTCACGCTTTCGCTGCGCGGTATTTTTGAAGCGCAGACGCCTGCCGGAATTGCTGAACTTGTACGGGGGATGATTGGGAAGCCCTCTTCCGGAGAGGGCTTGCAGGTACCGACTGAAGGTGAGGATCGCGAGGTATTCGAGATCTGATCTGGTGTTCGTTTTCGAACAATGGCATGAGTTATCCTGTGCTCCACAGTTTTCCAAGTAGCTTGTTTCAAGTGGTTTGCAGACAGTTCCACAGTTTCTGTGCACCTTCTTTATGCGATCTTTATACCCGAACTGTGCTGGACTGTGGAGCACAGTTCGGGAGGGACCAAGGGAACGAGGGACCAAGGGAACAGGTCTATCGATACAAGGCTGGAAAGCTTTAGATATTGGAGCCATAGATATTCCTCAGTGCATTTGAGATTGGCTGGAAATGAAAAGGCCCGAATCCTTGTGGATTCGGGCCTTCTTTTTCTGCTCATTCTTAGTATTTCACAAAGCATATAAATGATGTGCAAAGTCCGCAAAGTTTTTTACGCTTTAGAATCAAGCGCTTACAAACTATTTTTCGCCAGACCCCTTGACAAGAAAATACGGATTCGCGGATCTCGAGAAAAATCAGTGTCGCAGCTACTGCATGGTTCGTGTCAGCGTGGTGTTCTAAGAGAAACCCGAGGTTGCGGTTACGTAGAAGGTGTAGTTTTGCGGGCTTTCCGGTTTGCCGCTCGCTGGCATCCAACCGGGAGAGGTGTGACCTATGAATGTCGAGTTGGCTAAGGAACTTGTAGATGCACTGGGATCTTCACTGGAAGACCTGGAGACACGGCAAGGTGCGCTTATTCAGTTTCTGAAAGATCAAGGCGTGATTACGGATGAGACTTTTGCTCCTTATCTGACCCAGGCGGCTAAAGCCAGCAGCGTGAGATGGCGTGCTGCTCGCGCGCGACTGGATCATCTGATCGCCGGCGAAGAGGCGAGACAGGAACGAGAGGCGGAGAAGGAAAAAGAGAAAGATCGTTCTGATGCAGAGAAGGCCGCCGGCGATGGGCTGAAGCAGCAGGAGCCGAAACAAGAGCCGAAGCAGGAGAAGGCAGCGGAGAAAGAACAGCAACCTTCGAACGGCGCAAAGGCATCTGGCGGCGAGCAGAAGAGTGAGGAGCAGAAAGATAAGGGTCAAAAAGATGGAGAGAAAAAGAAAGGCGCCCCGGAAGAGCCCTCAGAAAAAGAGCTGCAGAATTATGGTGGCGAAGTTCCGCATGGGTCCGAGCAAAAGAAAGAAGTCGAGAAGAAATCTAAATAGCGGATGTGACCAAACAGCAGCGAGACGGAACCGAGCTGCGTGCTGAGGCAAAAAAAGTCCCCCTGTGGCTTGGGTCGGGAGCATCTTAGAACCTTAGCCACAGAGGGGGAAATTCGGAGGAGAGAATCCGTTAGTTATTTGAATCCGTTTGCGCCTGCATTCAAGCCATTCGGAAAGAAGACTCCTGTTGCGGGGCTGGCAATGGTCTTTGAGGACGAACTGTAGGATGAGCCTCCGGTGACGATGTTGAGAATCTGGCTGGTGTCACGGGAGAACGCAATTGCATTTGTGGCGTCAGCATCTACGATGCGTGTGGCAGAAGTGTTGGAGCCACCACCCAGCGAGACGGAGAAGGTGGCGAGACCGAAGTCGTCCGGGTTGGTATCAAAGGGGCTTGCGGGGGAGGGAGCGACTTGAGCAGAGAGAGTGGCCCGAAGTGACGAGATGGCATTTGTGGCTGCAACCAAGCCGAGTGCGCCGGTTGGATCGAGCGCTGTGATGGTGGTGCGGACCAGACCAGCATGATAGGCCTCCACTGACAGGATGCCGGCGGCGGCGGAGAGGTTGGAGGCCGAGGTGAGGAGCGCAGCGGCACCGTGATAGGCGGTTACTCCGACATCTTCAAATACATAGGCTCCGAGGAGGAAGGTGGCGTCACTGGTGTAGGGAGAGAAACCTGAACCGGCGTCACCGAGCGCGGCCTGGCCGAGAGTTTGCCAGGATGTGCCGAGATCTATGGCAGGCTGAGCGACTGCCATGGAGCCAAGAGCCGACTGCAGAAACAAGACATGCTTGCCTTCTTCAATGGCTGTTTCATTGGCGTAAGAGGCAACTTGAATTGTGCTGAAGGGTACCTGGCTTCCACCTGAGACCGTACCGGCTGTGCCAACCGATCCACTGATGGGGATGCCACCGGATGGCGCACCTGCAGCCATGGCTGCGGCATTAGGCTTGTCAATGGTGCAGCCGAATGCGGCGAGATAGTAGAAGTTGGCCTCAAGGTACTCGAGATTCAGCGCGAAGTTGAGAATGTCTGCATCTGAATATGAGGCTGCTTGAGCAGATTTTGGCGCGCCGAGTACAAAAGCACCCAGAGCGGCCCCGCCGAGCGCGATCAATTTGCGGCGGCTATTGGCGATTACGTTATCGACGATTTGAGTCTCAAGGGTTGCCATCTGGTTCTCCTTCGTAGCTGCTCAGGCAGTGGTTGCGGCAAAAATGCTGTTCACTCCGTTTGGAAAGAAGCCGCCTTTGGCGACGCCGACCGTGGTGGAGCCGTACACGATGTGAAGGACCTGATCGACTGTGCGGGAGAAGCCAACTGCCGTGGTTGGGCTGGCGGCAACGATGGAACTGGACATGGTTTTGTCCGTTGGCAGGGTCAATGGTGTTTCCACCGAGCCACTTGTGCCGGGTGCAGCAGATGCGCCTACTGTTAACGTTGCGCGGAGTGCGGCAACCTGATTGGCATAGGTGATGTATGGGAATGCCGTTGCCGAGCCTGCGGCAATGGCTTGTGCTGTCAGCGCAGTGCGGACGTATGCGGCATGATAGGCTTCCACTCCCATGATGCCGGCTGCTGCTGTGAGGTAACCCGCTGAGACGCCTGCCGCGCTGATGAGCGGAGCCGCGCCTGCGTAGGCTGTTACGCCCACATCTTCAAAGATGAAGGAGCCAACGAGGAATGCGTTGAAGCTGGCGAATGGGTTGAATGCAGGCTGGGATGCGGTGAGAATTCCAGCCGCTACTGCGAGAGGCCCGAAGAAGGAGAGATCAATGGAAGGCATGGGGACTGCCGCGGAGCCCAGCGCGGAGCGAAGGAAACGAACGTGCTCCTGCTCCTCGTAGGCGATTTCATTGATGATTTCCTGTTGCTGTGATGTGAGGCCTGCAACCTGTGCGGCGCTGCCTGCTGTCACTGAGCCTGCTGTGTAAGTGCCCGTATAGCCGGTTGGGGCCTGAGTGTCAGAGGATTGAAGTCCGCTGCCTGTTGCGGCGTAAAGATAAAACTGAGCTTCAAGATATTCGAGGTTGAGTGCGAAGTTCAATACGTCGGCATCCGTATAGGTATTGTTGGGTGGGGGATTTGGAGATGTGGAACCGGAGCTTCCGCAGCCGGCCATCATGCCTACTGCCGAGACACTCGCTGCGCCTGCAATAAAGGTCCGGCGGGAGAGTGCCTTGTCTACGAGTGCGTCGAGCGTTTTCACTTTGCACCTCAAGATGTAAGTTCGAAATTTGTTTTAAAGGCTGCCTGGGAGAGCCGTTTTGTTCAGCTCTTCCTCAGGCATTAGCAGTACGCATGGAAGAGAGAATCGGATTTAAAAAAATGACAGGCTTAAGCCGCGGCCGTTGAAAGCCGCGGTTTATCCGCTGTCAGTTGGGCATGAGGACTGTGTCTACGACGTGAATGACACCGTTCGACTGAATGACATCCGCGATGGTGACGTGTGACATGCCGCCCTTTTCGTCGGTGAGCATGATCATGTTGTCCATCATGGATGCGGTGAGGGTTCCACCGGAGACGGTCTTCAGCATGGCTTTGCCGTTGCCCATCTTGATCTGCTTCATCAGGTCTTTTGCTGTCATTTTGCCGGCGACTACGTGGTAGGTGAGGATCTTTGTGAGCATGTCTTTGTTTTCAGGCTTGAGGAGCGTATCAACGGTGCCGGCGGGCAGCTTGTCGAAGGCTTCATTGGTGGGCGCGAAGACGGTGAATGGTCCGGGACTCTCGAGGGTTTGAACCAGACCGGCGGCTTTGACTGCGGCGACCAGCGTGGTGTGGTCTTTTGAGTTCATTGCATTCTGGACGATATTCTTGTTTGCGTACATCGCTGCTCCGCCGACTTCCGGATCTTTCTGCGCATGTGCCGCGAAGCTCGTGAAGATGAATACTGTCGTGAGAAGTATTCCGTATTTTGCTTTCATGTTCGCCTCTGGTAGCTGGTGGAGATTTTTCTGCTACACACGGAGTACGTGATGCGAGCGGGAACGGATTGCACGTGGTGAAAAGATATTTTTTTGAGTGGAGAAGTTCAGATGGCGGGCTCAGAGCGTATAAAACAAGGCTGTGCAGATTTTGCCGCGAGTGGACTCGCGGACGATATTCAGCATCTAATGACATTAGACTGTGACGAATTGATAGCCGGTCATGATATAAACCGCACGAATAGTATTTAGTCTTTCATGTCAGAACACGATCTCAATCCGATTGCGCGCCCGGAACGTTCTTATAACAAGGACGTGAGCGCGGATGTTGCAGCTGCGGATGCGCTGCTGTTGGATCGTGTGCGTGAAAACGATCAAAATGCGATGGCAGCAATCTTCGATCGTTATGCGGGGATGGTGTATTCCGTTGCGCTCAGGGTTCTGAAGGATACGGGCGATGCAGAAGATGTGATGCAGGAGATTTTCTTCCAGTTATGGAAGAAACCCGGCTTATATGCGCAGGAGAGAGGTTCTCTGGGTGCGTGGCTGCTAGTGGTCGCTAGAAATCGCGCGATTGATTTGATCCGGCGCAGGAAACCAACGGATTCCGCGGATGAAGTAGTACTGATTTCGCACCTGGATTTGGAATCAGAGACGACGCGCCAGGTGACGATGGAGAAAGTTCGCGGCATACTTAACGGTATGCCTCCCCAGCAACAGAATTTACTGCAAATGGCGTATTTTGAGGGATTAAGCCATACGGAAATTGCAACGAAAACGGGTGACCCGCTGGGAACGGTGAAGACGAGAATCAGAGCAGCTCTAGTGAATTTGCGACAGGCGCTTTCAGCATGATGAACGAAGAACACATTTCGCAAGAAGACCTGGCTTTGTATGCCATGCAGTGTCTCAACGACACTGAGGCTGCGGCTGTGCAGGCTCATCTTGCCGAATGCAGTGCATGCCGCGAGGAGATGGCTACTGTTCTGGGTGACGTGGCGCTGATTGGGCTTGGGGTGGAACAGCATGCTGTGCCGGATGGGGCACGTGGGCGGTTCCTTGACAGGATGGCTGCTGACGCGGGGTCCAACGCTGTTGCTGCTGCTGGTACTTCTCCTGTTGCTTCGTTGCCTGTGACCACGCGGGAAGTGGTTCAGGTTATCCGGAAGCCGCGGGTGAGTTTGTGGACGAATCCGTTTGCGTGGGCTACGGCGGCGCTGATTGTAGCGGCGATTGGGCTTGGGATGCGGGTGGGCACGCTGCAGTCGGAACTGGCGGATGCCAAGGGCCGAATCGCTTCGATGGCGGAGAGTTCCGCAAAGGCGCAAAGAGTGCTTGATCTGCTGACGTTGCGCTCGGCACAGCATGTTTTGCTGACGGTTGGAGCTAAGCAGCCTGAGCCTTCTGCGACGGCTGTGTATCTTGCGGACCGCGGAAGCTTGATCTTCCAGGCGCACAATCTGAAGGCTGTTGCGGAGAACAAGACGTACGAGCTGTGGGTGATTCCCGCGAATGGCACTGCGCCTATTCCGGCGGGATTGTTCAAGCCGGATGCGGCGGGGAATGCTTCTGTGACCTTGCCGGATCTGCCTAAAGGGGTGGAGGCTAAGGCATTCGGCGTGACGATTGAACAGGCTGATGGCTCTGCCAAGCCTACGCTGCCGATTGTGCTGGCGGGAGCGGCTACGCCGTCTTCCTAGTGCGCGATTGTGTTGGGATTGTTGCAGTCGCAATGAATCAAATGTGTCGCAAGTGTAGAATGTATCGAGAGCATTCGGAATGCTTTGTGGCTCACGAATGGATTCGGATTTGGACAAAAGTGCTTCAATTTGCCGGCGGATGAATGTGGCTCAATGGGCGCGGCGAAGTTTTGTTCTTTCGATTCTTGTTCTTGGGCTTGGCGTGTTTCTGTGGGGCATGGCATACAAGATGTCCCTTTATGAGTCGTCGCCAATCCATAACAAGGTTCCAGTTGCTAAGCTCTCTTCGCAGGCAAGCAGTGCTCACAAAGATCGGATCGAGGCTGCTTTAACGCCGCGTAATGTTACTGCAATTCCCTTACTGCTTGAGCTAACGCTGGCTATTGTTGTGTTCAGTCTGTGCTCCGGATATCGTTTTGACGGGGCCACAGAAAAACAGCGCCGGTTCTGCTCGTTCCACTTCCCGCCTGCACTCTTCCTGCGTCCTCCTCCATTTCCTCTTCTTGGATAGACTGCCTCCGGCTCATTGCCGGTGGCGCTTACTTCCCGTCTCCATCCATTGAAAGAGGTTCGTTCTCATGCGCGGCAAACGCATACTCCTCTACGCATTTTGCGTAGCGATGGCGATCGCGGCGATCGCTATTATTTTCTTTCGCTCTCAATCCGCTGAAAAAAAGACAACGGAGGAGACTGTTCGCACTGTCTCCGTAGTATCCGCCCAGCGCGGAGAGATTGCCCGGCAGCTTGTGCTCGCTGGAGTTTTTCAACCGTTTCAGGAAATTGATGTTCACGGAAAAGTCTCCGGATATGTGCGGCATATTTATGTCGATATTGGAGATCGTGTTCATCAGGGGCAGACTCTGGCGGTTCTTGAGGTTCCAGAGCTGGATGCGCAAGTAGAAGGCGCTCAGGCCGGTGTGGCTCGCTCGCAAGACGAGATCGTTCGCATGCAACGGGAGGTAGCGCGCGATGAAGCGCTCTATGCTGCTTCCCATGCAAATTATGAGCGGCTCAAAGAGGCATCCGGTCAACAGCCTGGATTAATTGCGGCACAGGAGCTGGATGACGCACTTGCCAAGGATCGCTCTGCAGGCGCTCAAGTGGATGCGGCGAAGTCTGCCGTGTCGGTAGCCCAAGGGCAGCTGGGCGTGGCCAAGGCCGACCGGATGCGCGTTGGCAGCATGGCACAGTACGCCACTATTACTGCGCCTTTTTCCGGCGTTGTCACCATGCGTTATGCGGATACTGGCGCGCTGGTTCCTGCCGGTACTTCAGAAAGCAATGCGCAGGCCGTGGTTCGCCTGGCGCAAAGCGATGTGTTGAGGCTGCGTGTTCCTGTACCGGAGCAGGACGTTGTCTTTGTGCATGAGGGCGCTTCTGTGACGGTCCGCGTGCAGGCAACCGGTCAGCAGTTTACAGGCAAGGTGGTGCGCTTTACGCGGGATGTGAGCACTGCGACGCGCACCATGCTGACGGAAGTGGATGTGCCGAACCCTGCACTGACATTGGCTCCCGGAATGTACGCCGAAGTCAGCTTCGGCCTGCAGCAAAAGAACGATGCACTGATTGTTCCGACTGCCGCTGTGGTGCAGGGTAATTCCCCTTATGTGTTGATTGTGAACGCAGGTGGGCGTGTGGAGAAACGAAGTGTGAGGCTTGGTATTGCCGGCGCCAATCATCAGGAAATCATTTCAGGCATTGAGCCTGGCGATCAGATCATTGTCGGAGGCCAGGCAGCGGTGCGGCCCGGCGATCGCGTGCAGGCTCGCCCGGCATCGCAGGATTTGCTGGAATATCACGACAGCAGTGCAAAGGAGACAAAGTAAATGTCCTTCTTTGCGATTCGTTATCCCTTCTTCATTCTCATGCTCTGCATGATCGTCGTCGTAGTGGGCGTGGTGGCTGTTCTTGGTATGCCTGTCGATCTTTTCCCGAAGATCAACATCCCTGTTGTGGTCGTTGCCACGTTTTATTCCGGTATGCCGCCTGAGCAGATTGAATCCGACATCACGGATAGTGATGAGCGGTTTTTCACGCTGGGCAGCAATATCGATCACATTGAGTCGCGCTCCATGCCTGGCGTAAGTCTCATCAAGATTTATTTTCAACCGGGCACAGATCCAACCGCTGCGGTAAGCAATATCTCGAACCTTGCCATGGCGAATTTGCGCCGTCTTCCGCCCGGTACTTTGCCGCCTGTGGTGCTGAGCTTTGATGATGCCAATCTTCCCGTGTGCCTTGTAACGCTGAAAGGTGAAGGCATGAATGAAACGCAGCTCAAGGACACAGCGCAGTTTACGGTTCGCAACCAGATTGCAAATGTGCCTGGCGCCTCTGTTCCGCAGCCATATGGTGGGCGCTACCGTCAGATCATGATCTATGTCGATCCGGTAAAGCTTCAGGCTGCGCAATTGAGCGTGATGGACGTGGTGCATGCAGTCAATGATTCGAATCTGATTTTGCCTGCCGGCGATGTGCGCATTGGGCCAAAGGATTACAACATCTACACCAACAGCCAAGTCGCCACTCCTGACGACGCCAACAGCATTCCCCTTCGCAGTGTGGGTAACGCTTCCATTATGGTGGGCGATATTGGTCATGCCGTGGATGGCGGCCAGTTACAGAGCAATATTGTGCGAGTAGATGGGCAGCACTCTGTTTATATTCCGATTCTCAAGCAAGGCGGAAATTCAAATACGATCACCATCGTCGATGGTATTCGCAGCGCGGTGGCGCATCTTCTGGACATGCCGCAGGGTGCCAAAGCCGAGGTTGTTTTTGACCAGTCAGTTTTTGTGAAAACCGCTGTCAAGAATGTCATCAGTGAAGGCACCCTCGGGTTGCTCCTGACCGGCGTAATGATTCTTCTTTTCCTTGGCAATATGCGGGCCACGATTGCTGTTATGCTCTCGATTCCGATCTCCTGTCTGGCTACTTTTCTTGTACTGGATGCTTTTGGAAGCAGTATCAACACCATGGTTCTCGGCGGCCTGGCACTTGCGTTATCGCGGCTTATCGACAACTCCGTTGTTGTGCTCGAAAACATCTTTCGCCATTTTGAGATGACGCCGGATCGCGTGAAGGCATCGCAGGTTGGCGGACGCGAGGTACAGCTCGCAGTCCTGGCCGCCAGCTGCAGCACAGCGATTGTTTTCTTTCCTGTTGTGCTACTTACCGGCGTGAGCAAATACCTCTTCAGCTCACTGGCGTTGGCCGTTGTCATTGCCTTGATGTGCTCCTACTTTGTTGCGATGACTGTGGTGCCGCTTTTCTGCTCGCAGTTCATACGGGACGCTGGTCATGGAGGCCACCAGGCTGCGCATCTTGCAGCGGAGTCCGATGACCCTGTTCCGGAGCATATGCAACCGGAGCAGAGACGCAGAGGCCTCTTTGCGCTGGTGATCTATCGATTTAATCAAGGCTTCGCGTGGCTGCAGAACCACTATGACCACGCCATCAACTTCTGCCTCGGAAGGCCTGGAAAAGTTGTTGCGGTATTTGCGGTCTTCGTTGTTCTCAGCTTTGGATTATTCCCGTTCGTAGGACAGGCATACTTTCCGCGAACAGACGCCGGGCAGTTTGTCATTAATTTGAAGGCACCTTCGGGTACGCGCATCGAGTTGACGGATCGCTACGTCGCTCGCGTGGAAGATGAGGTGCGATCCGTGATTCCGGCCAGAGACCTGAACATGAGTGTGTCCAACATTGGTGTCACGCCGGATCTCTCCGCGATTTACACCACCAATTCCGGCATGCACACAGCTTTTGTACAGGTCAGTTTGAAAGAAGATCACTCCGTGAGCAGCTATGAGTACATGCAGAGAGTGAGAAAGAAACTGACCCAGGATCTTCCCGATGTGCAGACGTATTTTCAATCCGGTGGTCTTGTCGATTCTATTGTCAACCAGGGACTGCCTGCGCCGTTTGATGTGCAGGTGAGCAGTAATGATATGAACGACGGCTACGCTGTGGCAGAGAGCCTTGGACAGAAGCTTCGCAGCCTGAAAGGCGTAAGCGATGTTCTGATTCCCCAGGATGTGGATTACCCGGGATTATCTCTCGATATCGACCGTCAACGCGCCAGCCTGCAGGGGCTTACACCAAAGACCGTCGTCGATAACGTGATTACCGCGATGACATCGAACGGTATGGTTGCGCCGAGTTACTGGGTTGATCCCAAGACAGGCAATAACTACATGCTGACCGTGCAGTACCCGGAAACACAGGTGAAAACGATGGAGGACTTTAAGCAGATTCCACTGCGCTCCGCAGACGGAACGAACACGACGCCGCTGGAAAGTGTGGCGAACATTCGGCCGATCAATACGCCGACGGAAGTGGATCACTATCAACTGCGCCGCGTCTTCGACATTTATGTAATGCCTGAAAAAGAAGATCTGACATCTGTGAGCAAAGCGGTCCATGAGATTGTGGCCTCCGCACATCGACCTGCAGGAATTCGCATTACTGTGCGCGGGTCAAGCGTCAGTATGAACGAGTCCTTCCGCTCCTTCGGCATTGGACTCATCCTTTCCATTGTTCTTGTCTTCCTGATTTTGATGGCGCAGTTCGCATCGTTTTTCGATCCGTTTATTATTCTGCTGGCTATTCCTCCGGGAATTTCCGGCGTGATTCTTTTCCTGCTTGCCACAGGCACCACGTTGAACATCATGAGCCTGATGGGAGTGCTTATGATGACCGGCATTGTTGTGTCGGACTCCATTCTCATCGTCGAATTTGTCGGACAGCTTCGCAAAAGCGGTGAGCCCCTGGAGCGAGCTATCGTTACAGCCTGCAAGGTGCGATTGCGGCCCATCCTCATGACCACGCTTGCTACTGTGTTAGGTCTCATTCCCATGGCGCTGGCGCTTGAGGCCGGCAGTGAACAGTATGCGCCACTGGCACGTGCGATTCTTGGCGGACTTACAGTCTCGGGAATTGTGACGGTGTTTCTTGTTCCGTGTGCTTACCTGCTCATTCATAAGCGACTGGAAGCGAAGCATGGAAAGGCGGTGGCGTAATGCGTTACACGATTGCATTTGTTATCGCGCTGACCGTTGCTATTTCCGTGCATACACAGGAAGCTTTCGATGCTCCGGCTGCTTCTGTAAACATCACTCGCACCGAGGCGGAGCGGCTTGCACTGAAGAACAATCCGCGTATCTCCGCGGCGCGGCTTGTGGCGCTGGCAGAAGGCCAGGTGACGAGAGAAGCGCGATCTGCAGAACTGCCACAGATTGCCAGCAACATCAGCGCAGTTAAAGCGGAGGATGCAAGCAGAATTGGCGCCGGACAGTTGAATCCCTCCGCACTCTACACGCATGCCGGAGTAGGCGGTACGCTTTCGCAACTGATTACCGACTTTGGACATACGGGGAATCTTGTGGCAAACGCGAAACTGCTGGAGAAGGCGCAACAGCAAAATGCTTTGGCCACGGAGCAGGATATTTTGCTGGCAACAGATCACGCTTTTTACCGGCTGCTTGATGCGCAATCTTTGCTGGATGTTGCGAAAGCTACGGTGCAGGCCAGAAGCGATGTGCTGAATCTCACGAAGGCGCTTACGAAAAGTGCGTTGAAGAGCCAGTTGGATCTGAACATTGCTGCTGCTGATTTTTCGCAGGCGCAGTTGTTGCAACTGGATGCGGAGAACTCGGTTGCGTCGGCGCGCGCGGAGCTGGCTGCATTGCTTGCGGCTCCTGCAGATACGAACTACCGTGCATCGCAAACAGATGAGGCTGTGGTTTCGCCGCCGTCGCTTACAGCAGCTGTGATCCAGGAAGCGCAGTTGCAGCGGCCTGATCTTGAGGCGCTGCGATTGCAGGTTCAGGCAGATCAGAAGTTCGCGAAGGCTCAACAGGAACAGCATCTGCCAACGATTTCTGCTCAAGCCATGGGAGGTGTAACTCCTGTGCGGCCTGACGGCGTTTTTACGGAAAACTGGTATGCGGCAGCGGGTGTGAATCTTGGCCTGCCAATTTTTACAGGCTTTCGCATTTCTGCTGAGGCAAAGGAGGCTCGGCTCCGCGAGCAGGCGGATGAGAAGCGTCGAGACGATCTGGGAAACTCTATCTCTCGCGATGTACGGATTGCGGCGCTTGCAGCGCAGACTGCGTATCAGCGAATTGGCGTAACGGAAGACTTTCAGAAAGAGACCGCGCAGGCGCTTGATCTGGCAAAGACCCGCTACAAGCTTGGGCTCAGCTCGATCGTGGAGTTAAGCCAGGCTCAGCTTCAAAGCACTCAGGCATCTGTGGCAGCGGTCAATGCGCGCTTCGATTACTTGCTCTCGCTGCGTTCTCTGGAGTACGCGAGGGGGATGCTTACGCCGTAGCGCGAATGGGGGATGATGAGGGTGGTTGGTCTGTTGGTGGAGCTGAGCGGGATCGAACCGCTGGCCTCCTCGTTGCGAACGAGGCGCTCTCCCAGCTGAGCTACAGCCCCACGAGACTTATCTGATTTTAACAGCGATGCCTGATGAAGGCAAAGACGCCGGGCTAGAAATAGTACGGCGTCTTTGCTGTCCAGGGTGAGTTTGGGAAGTTCTTGTGCAGGAGCTGGAAGGCGGCTTTGCTGGTGGGGCTGTGGGGCTGCTGCGTTGTGCTGTTTGGGTTGGGAATGGTTTTGGCGCAGCCGTAGCGGGTGGCGCGGACGGTGAGATGGAGCGCTTCCGGTAGATTCGGGTCAGTGGGATTGGTTTTGGCGTAGTCCAGGACGCGCTGACCGAGCAGGTCTGCTGAATCCGGGAGCTGCTTTAGACGGGCGGATTCGGTTGCGGCTTGTTGCTGATCCTGTGGACTGAGGATGCCGGTGGGCACGGGAGGCGGCGTGAGGCCGATGGTGCGGGGTCCCCACTCGCGCTGGTCGACCCACGCGGCTGTGGCGGTGGAAGGCGTTGGCGAAGAGATGTTGGTCTGTGTGGGGTCCTTCGTGGGCTGGCACCACCAGTTGTCGTGATAGCTGTCGAAGACGCTGTAACTGGCGACGCGGGCGATGCCGGGGTCGAGATAGGGGCGGATGCCGTCATTGCGGAGGATGGCGAGCGTGGCGGGGAGGCCTACTCCGGTGTTTGCTGTGACGCCTAGAGATTTGGGCAGGAGTGGGGCGAGGGCGGCGGCGGATTTTGCGTCTTCGAGCATGACGGCGCGGGTCCAGGCTACGATGGCGATGTTCTGACGAAGTGATGCGGGCAGGATGGGCGAGTTTGCGGCTTCCATGAGACGCGATAGAGGGGTGCTCTCGTTGAGTATGGTTGCGGCATCGGTGTCGAAAGTGACGGGATGGTCCAGTTCGGGGCAGGGAGCGGGCTTATAGTTGCCATCGACCTTTACTCCCGCGCGCTGATCGCAGAATGTGCGCAGATTGCCTGATGGCTGCGAGCCGAGTTCGAGTGCGGTGCGTGGGGCGTAGGTCAGAAATTCGTTGAAGTTGCGTGCGGTGGAGAGGCGTTCGGCGAGGAGGGCGTTGCGCCAGGAATCCGGCTTGCTGGATTTGGTTGCTGCCAAGGCGGGATCGAGGAGTGCGCGGGCTTCGTCGAGTCGATTGAGCTCGATGAGTAGGCGGACGTGATGGTAGAAGACGGTTTGATAGGCCGATGAAGTTGCGGGGATGGCCGCTGCGGCAGCGAGCAGTGTGGGGATGGCGGCGGAGTCAGATTTGGCGTTGGCTTTAGCGATGGAGACTACGAGCCATGGGAGTGCGTGGGATTGCTGCCAGTTGGTGAGGAGGGTGGCTGTGGGCACGGTGCCGCGCCATGCGGCGATCCACTGAATGAGTGCGGGCTGAGTGGCGGAGGCGATCTGGAGATAGTTTGTCTTGTCCTTCTGCGGCGGATTGAGAAGTCCTTTGACGAGGACCCAGTTGAGATCGGCGAGGTTTTGCGCGAATTGTGGATCGTGGGCGGGTCCGGTGAGCGCGGCGGAGATTTCAGCGATGCGTTCCGCTGGTTCGGTGCGGATGCGGATGAAGTTGAGTTCGGATGTGATGGCTTCGCGTGAGGGGACGGGGTGCTGTGATGCGAGTAGCGATTCCAGCATTTGCTGGGCCTGCCACATGGTGGCGAGATCGAAGTTGGCGAGATCGCCGCTGTATGGGTCGGTGGTCTTGGAGGTCTCGAATGCTTTGCGAACGGTGGCTCGGCCGGCGAGGTATGTGCCCCATTCCTGCCAGGGGGAATCTTTATCGGCGGCTATGGCGGTGAATTGCTGGGCGGCATCGTCGAATTTTTTCGCGTAGAGGTTGGCGGCTGCTGTTTGATAGGCGCGGTCGTAACGGAGGAGTGCGGGAGCGTTGGCTGGCGCAGGCGTGGGCATGGACGCGTTTTTGCCGGAGCAGTTGGAGAAGACGGCATCCTGCGCATGAATCCAGTCGAGCAGAGTTGGGCTGGAGTTACCCCAGTTGGCGGCGCGTTTGCGGAGGGTGAGAACGGCGTTGGTGAAAGCGGGATCGGGACAATCGAGATATTCCGGATTAAAGATGTAGTTGCCTTTTTCATCCCGTTCCATTGTGGGCCGTTCAAAGTCGCTTGTCTTTGCCGTTGACTGGCCCGCCAAAAACTCGGCGTGCGCCTCTAGCCACTGGTTCTTTGGCGAGGCGGACTCAGCGGCTTTCCGCGCATTTTCTTCAGCTTTCCACTGCTCGGGAGTTTTGAAGTCGGGGTTTGATGCAAGCGGTTGGACTGCAGCTTGTTCCGCGGCGTTCAGCGTGCCGCCATTGAGATAGCGGAAGGCGATGGCATACTCATCGGAGTCGAAGCCGGGCTGGATGATGCCTAATTGACCCTTGGCAAACGCGGCGAGGTCGTCGGGCATGGTGTTACGGATGAAGACGTCGTCTTGAAAGAAAGGACCGCAGGCTTCTACGTTGCCAATGGGCGAAAGCAGCGCGGCTAGAGTGAAGGCGGCGATGGCGATGGTCTGGCGGTGAGAGAGCGAGGCTTTCACGGGAGTCTCCGTTCGAGGTCGGCTATGTGGTCTTTGTGCCAGCCGTTGTCGGGAAAGATGTAGAGGCGTTTGCCGGCCAGATTGCCGGGCCAGGGCTCGGTGGTGGAGAGGCCGGCGGAGCCCATGCAGAGCGGTTCGCGGATGGCGTAGGTTTCTGGGTCGCCGGGATGCCGGCCGGGTTCCATGCGGAAGAACATGGGAACGGCTTCATCGGGTTTGGCTTCAGGAGGCAGCGTGCGGAGCCAGTCATCTCCGCTGCACCATGAGGCCAGTGCTGTGATGGAGAGTGGGATTTGTTTCGGAAGCTGGCGGCGCAGGTCCATCAGGGCCGAGCGGTAAAAGTCGCGCTGGGAGCGAGTGGCGTCAAAGTCGATTTGCAGGGCTGAGATGTCGGGTTCGCTGGCGGCATCGAGAAGCTGGCTTACGACTGCGGCGCGGTTGGCGTCGCTGAGGTCGGCATAGCGCGGGGCTTCGATGCGGACGACTGGGATTCGCGTGGCTGCGGCGGGGAAGGCTACGGGATCGCGGCGGGGCTGGCTGGTGACCATGGCTCCGATGGTGAGGGTGCGATCAAGGTAGGCGACGGCGTAATGGCGAATGTCCACGGTGCGGAGGTCTTCGCGGCGCTCCCATGCCCAGAGGGTGATATGAGGAAGCGGGGAAAGACGCGAATGAAAGCGAGGCAGCGCGTCGGAACGCATGCAGAAGGCGCAGAGTATGGCGACTGCGGCGAAGGCGAGATCGTGGGCGATGGAAGTGCGGCGCGGCACGGTGGTGGCAGTTCCACAATGAGGCAAGTGGCGTAGGAAATCAAGTGGGGGCCGCGCTGCGAGATTTCCGGCTCGATTATTTTTTTGTGGCGAGCAGTTCGTCTGTCCAGAGAGTGGCTGCGTTGAGGTTGTACTCGAAGAGAGTGGGGTCGAGCCCGCAGGCGGCAGCAATGGCATCGCAACGAGCGAAGTCGCCGTGCTCGTGGCTTTCAAGCCAGGCAAGCGGGGCTCGATAGCTGTTCTCTGCTCCCAGAAGCGCGGCTTGAATGGGTGCGGGGAGTGAAAGGGGGGCCACTGCTTCGTGCATGGGAATCTGAAGCATGGCATCGAGCAGGCTGAAGAGGCCCAGCAGATATTGTCCTGTTGGTTCGAGACTGAAGAGCGCGGCTGTTGTCTCACAGAAACGCGCTCGCAGAAGAGCCATGCGCAGAATTTCAGGGGACGGGCCGGAGTTGAGTTCGACGGAAACTGCCAGAGTGGCCATGTGCCGGAACTGCTCCTCGCCCATGAACAGCAAGGCCGTTGTGATAGAGGTAACCTCCTGCCTGAGTCCGCGGGCGGCGGAGTTGACGAACTGAAACATACGATAGGCGAGGGCCGGCTCCGACTTGATGATTTCGCCGAGCGCGTTGACGTTCAGTGGATCTTCCTGGAGGCGGCGTACGAGATGAAGATGGACGAGGTGGTTGGATGGCACGGCATTTTTACGGATGAGCGCAGGCTTGCAGAAGTAATAGCCCTGAAAGAGCGTGAAGCCTTCCTGCGCGGCTTCTTCATATTCCTCGCGGGTCTCGACTTTTTCTGCCAGATACTCGCCTTTGAAATGGCTGAGATTTGAGATGAGTGTGCGGCGATCTGCCGATGGAGTGCTGCGGAAGTCCATCTTGATGAAGTCGGCAATCTCGATAAGGGGATCGAGCGAGGGGTCATAGATGAAGTCGTCCAGCGCGATCTTGTAGCCCTTTTGCTGGAGGCGGATACAGGCTTGAACAATGTCTTCGGTTACTTCGACGGTTTCGAGGACTTCGAGGACGGTGGATGAGGCGGGGAGCAGGAGGATGTATTCGCTGGAGAGCGTGGCGGCTGTGCAGTTGATGAATGCGGGCAGTCCGGCGGTGAGTTTTTCGAGGCCATAGATCATTGCGTTGTCGATCATGGTCTGGGAGGCGGTGTCGCCTGAGCCGTCGAAGACGGAGACGGCTGCACTTCTGAAGAGAAGTTCGTAGGCGACTACTTGTCCGCAGCTATCAAGGATGGGCTGACGGGCCAGATAGCGCGTTGCGGCGGCATCTCGACCTTCAACGGGGGGAACTTGCCAGGTGCGAGGGCGCTGTTGCATATCCTCTATATCGGGAGGTTTTGCAAGCTTGTTAAGCGCCTCGACGATTTTCTGAGAAGAAGGTCACAAGATAGGCCGGATCGGCGCTTCAGTGCGCGTAAAGGTAGGTTCCGCAGAGGTTGGTGGAGTGGGAAATGGCGTCGAAGGTGAAGACCGGGGCGGCATCGCCGGAGAAGAAGGCAAGATGAAGGTTTTTCCCGTTGGCCCAGGTGACCATGTAATGGGTGTCGTCCGAGCCGCAGAGGGTGTTCTTATGCTCGAAGCGCTGAGCGGCTGGGATCTCGAGCCGGTAGATGGTGCCGGGGGTTGCCGTATTCACGTCGGCATCGAAGACGGCGCTGACTTCTTCCGGCTTCAGGATGCGGATGGGGGCGATGACGTAGGGCTTTACGAATCCGAGGGCGAGCTTTGTTTCGGAGATGCTGATATCGCCGGTGACGCTGGTGGCGGTATTGCTGGCGGCGCGCCAATAGCCGTGATCCGACTGCTGCGCGATGGCGGGCAGTGAGCAGGCCAGTGCAAAGATGGCTATTGCTGATTTGAATCGGTTCTGCATGGTTGCCCCCGTGTGTATTTGCAACGAAGGCCGGAGCTAAGCCCCGGCCTTTGCCTCATGGTGAAGTGACTAGACCACCTAGACCCACCTAGAGCTGGTTCATGTTCTGGAGGAATTCGGCGTTGTTGCGGACCTTTTCCAGACGGCTGATGAGGAGTTCCATAGCTTCAACCGGTGAGAGCGGGTTGAGTACCTTGCGGAGAACCCAGATGCGCTGCAGGTCTTCCTTGGGGATGAGGAGCTCTTCCTTACGGGTGCCGCTGCGCTGGATGTCGATGGCCGGGAAGACGCGCTTGTCGACGAGTTTGCGGTCCAGGATGATTTCCATGTTGCCGGTGCCCTTGAACTCTTCGAAGATGACTTCGTCCATACGCGAGCCGGTATCGACGAGGGCTGTGGCGATGATGGTGAGCGAGCCGCCTTCCTCGATGTTGCGCGCTGCACCGAAGAAGCGCTTGGGGCGCTGAAGGGCGTTGGAATCGACGCCGCCTGAGAGCACCTTACCCGAGGGAGGGACGATGGTATTGTAGGCGCGGGCGAGGCGGGTGATGGAGTCGAGGAGGATGACGACGTCGCGCTTGTGCTCGACGAGGCGCTTGGCCTTCTCGATGACCATTTCAGCAACCTGGACGTGACGGGCTGCTGGTTCATCGAAGGTAGAGCTGATGACTTCGCCTTTCACGCTGCGCTGCATGTCGGTGACTTCTTCCGGCCGCTCATCGATGAGCAGAACGATGAGGACGACTTCAGGATGGTTCGCCGTGATGGAGTTCGCGATGGACTGCAGGAGCATCGTTTTGCCGGTACGCGGCGGAGCGACGATGAGACCGCGCTGGCCTTTGCCTACGGGCGTGAGGAGATCCATGACGCGGCCGCTGGTGGCGGAGCGCTCGGTCTCCATCTTGATGCGTTCCTGCGGATAGAGCGGGGTGAGGTTGTCGAAGAGGATTTTGTTGCGGGTTTCCTCGGGCGACTCGAAGTTGATGGCCTCGATTTTGACGAGGGCGAAGTATTTTTCGCCTTCATGGGGCGGCCGGACGTTGCCGCTGATGGAATCGCCGGTCTTGAGATCGAATTTGCGGATCTGCGAAGGGGAGACGTAAATATCGTCGGGGCCGGGAAGATAGTTGTAGTCCGGCGAGCGGAGGAAGCCGTAACCGTCAGGGAGGATTTCGAGGACACCATCAGCAAAGATGTGGCCCTCTTTTTCACTCTGGGCCTGAAGGATCTTGAAGATCAGATCCTGCTTGCGAAGGCCGCTGGCGCCGGGGATTTCCAAGGTGCGCGCAATGCGGCTCAGTTCGGTAATGTTCTTTTCTTTCAGTTCAGCGATGGTCATGTTCACCTGCGAAAGGGAGGGATGGATTGGAGGAAGAAATGAGGTAGGAGATAGTGCTCCGGGAAGTCAGGCGGGGTTTATTACTAATGCAGTATAAAACGTTCGCGCCAGAGCCTTGGCAGTAGTTATGCAAATTGATTGAAGGCCGGGGCGGCATTGTTCCGAAACAGGCCGCCCACAAGCCAACCAAAGTGAAGGTGTATGTTTACGCGGCGCGACGCTGCTGCACCGGCTGTACTGCTACCGGGGCAGCGTTGAGGGAGGTAGCTGCTGGATTGGTTCCATGGAAGCGAATAAAGACTTCGTTCGTTGTGTCCTGCAAGCGAGAATTTGGCTTATGCAGCTTGCGGGTCGCCTTGCTCGCCAGCTGACAAAGCTGATAGCGGTTGGACACATGAGTGAGTGCCCCAAATATCAAATCAGAACGCATTTTGTTTTCTCCTTCTCATCACTGTGGGACCGAACTTTCGTTGCCATCAGTGAAGCCGACAGCCTTTTTATCTGGCTGCCTTTGTTCCATTCCAAGGGTTTAGACGCACTCCCCTGGCGCAGAGTTCAAAATATTTGATGCGGTTCGGCACAATGTGGAACCGGATTTGTGAGTTATTCCCAAAAATCGGCTTGATCGAAAGTCCTTTGGGACCGGCGAATGGGCCGCGCCTGTTGGGGTGAAACACACTCCTCACCAACGCCAGAGCCGAGACTCTTGAACTAGTAAGATGCGGGCAAAGAGCGGATGGCCACGCCAACCAGACTGCACATTCTCCACTAGGGGTGACAATATTGACTTTATACCCGGCAAAGATGCGGGTCAATAGTTTTTTCGTGCGAAAAGTTCCTCGGCCAAAGCGGACACCCGTTGCGTATATATATGATTTTTATAAATTTATAGACGCTTTGGCCGAAGCTGAGGAATGCTGTGTGGAAGGGGTATTAATTCTGGTCCCAGGGACGTCCGTCAGGGTCGGTCATGACGGTCTTGAGTTCGGTCTGGCTGACGGGGACGAGGATGCGGGAAGAGCGCCGGGTTTTGCGGCTTGCCGCGGCGGCATCGAGCTTGAAGATGCTGGCGACGAGAAGAACCAAGAGGGGCGAAACAGTAATCAAGGTTTGCAGGTTGCTGAACTGGGCAGTGTGCATGGACGAGTCCTGAGTTTTTCTTTGCTCTAAGTTCAGATGCCTGGTTCCATTCTGGGAGTTGTTCCGGCTTGGGAATCAGAGCTACTTTTCATTTCGTCAGGAACGGAAATGGTGTGAAGGGAATTGCGAAAGAAGCGACAGGGACTGCGTACCAAGGTAATGGACGGGCATGGAATCGGGACAGCCGGGGAGCTATCCCGATATTCCGGACGCGCTTAAGACCAGTAGCTTCGGTCGAGGGTGCGGTACTGGATGGCTTCTGCGAGATGCGAGACGGCCAGATTGCCCGCGCCTTCGAGATCAGCGATGGTGCGGGCTACCTTGAGGATGCGGTCGTGGGCGCGGGCGGTAAGGCCCTGCTGCTGCATGGCGCGCTCGAGGAGACGCTCGGCATCGGGCGGTAGTTCACAGTAGGAGCGAATCTGGCGGGTAGTCATCTGCGCGTTGGAGTAGATTTTCTCTCCATGCTGGCGGAAGCGGTCTCGCTGGCGCTCACGCGCAGTGAGGACGCGGTCGCGAATTTCGGCGGAGCCCTCGGCGGCGGCTCCTCCGCGAAGCTCCTTGTATTGAACGGCCGGCACCTCTATATGGATATCGATGCGATCGAGCAATGGGCCGGAGACTTTCGCGACGTAGCGCTGGATCATGGGCGGGGTACACATGCACTCGCGCGATTTGTCATTGAAGTAGCCGCAGGGGCATGGGTTCATGGCGGCGGCGAGCATGAAGCGTGCAGGAAAGCTGAGCGACATGCTGGCGCGGGCAATTGTGACGGTGTGGTCTTCAAGGGGCTGGCGCATGACTTCGAGTACATTACGCGGGAATTCTGGGAGCTCATCCAGGAAGAGCAGGCCGTTGTGCGCGAGGGAGACTTCGCCGGGGCGCGGGACGGCTCCGCCGCCGATGAGGCCGGCATCGGAGATGGTGTGGTGCGGTGAGCGGAACGGGCGCTGGGTGACGAGGCCTGCGGCCGCGTCCAGTACGCCGGCGACGGAGTGGATCTTGGTGGTCTCGAGGGCTTCGTCAAAGCTGAGCGGCGCCAGTATGGATGGGAGGCGCTTGGCGAGCATGGTTTTGCCCGAGCCGGGCGGCCCGATCATGAGGATGTTGTGGCTGCCGGCGGCGGCGACTTCGAGTGCGCGCTTGGCGGTTTGCTGACCGCGCACGTCTTTGAAATCTACATTGAAATGTTGCAACTCGCTGAGCAGCTTTTCCGTCGAAGAGCAGAAGGGAAGGCGCTGTGGAGCACCGTTCTCGGAGCAATTGAGCAGATCAATGACATCGAGGAGCGAGGTGACGCCGTAGACGCGAACGCCTTCGACAACGGCGGCTTCGGCGGCGTTCGATGCCGGAAGGAGGAGGTGGGGAATGCCCTTCTCGCGGGCCATGATGGCCATGGGCAGCACGCCGGGAACGGATCGAACACTGCCGTCGAGTCCCAGTTCGCCGACGAGCAAATAACCGTTGAGGTTGCTGAGGCGCAGGGCACCATAAGCGCCGAGGATGCCGATTGCGATGGGCAGGTCGAAACCGGAGCCCTCCTTACGGATGTCGGCGGGTGCGAGATTGATGGTGATGTGCGTAGGTGGGATCTGATAGCCGGAGTTCTTGATGGCGGAGCGGACGCGATTGCGGCTTTCGCGTACGGCAGCATCCGGGAGACCGACGGTGTGAAAATGATCCTGGTCGGAAACCGCGCCGCTGTAATCGACTTCTACGTCGATGAGGTTGGCATCAATTCCATAAACGGCTGCACTGAAAGATTTAAAGAGCATGGTCGGGGGTTTGGAGCGAGTGTATCACTTGTGTGGGATGGATTGTGATATGCATTTACCTGAAAATTGAATATGGCGATAGCGCATGTCGACCAGGTATGCGCGGTGTTCGATGTATGAATTTTCCGGCATACCCCCGCGGGCAGGATTTACCGCAATAGATGCGTGGGAATGCTTTTGGGCCTTGGGGGTAATTACGACGCCAGACGCGGACACATTTCCGTTCGACTATACGCGTGCGATGGAGTACCTGATCGAAGTGGTTCAGGATCTCTCGGTGGCGCGTGATCTGGATCACGTGATGCGGATTGTGCGTCATGCTGCGCGGATGCTGATTGGGGCGGATGGAGCAACATTTGTTCTCCGTGACGGCGATCAGTGTTTCTACGCAGACGAGGAAGCGATAGGCCCTCTGTGGAAAGGACTGCACTTTCCGATGCGCGTGTGCATCAGCGGCTGGGTGATGATCAACCGGACGCCGGTGGTGATCGACGATGTTTTTTCCGACCCGCGGATTTCTCAGGATACTTATCGCGCCACGTTTGTGCGCAGCCTTGCGATGGTGCCGATTCGCACAGCCGATCCGGTGGGCGCGATTGGCGTCTATTGGGGATATTGTTATACGCCATCGCTCGAGCAGGTGCGGATTTTGCAGGCGCTGGCCGATACGACTTCAGTGGCCCTTGAAAACGTGCAGCTCTATGGCAGCCTGGAGAAGCGGGTGCGCGAGAGAACTGCTGCGCTGGTGGCGGAGAACGACCGGATTCACATGCTGTCACTCACCGATGGCCTGACGGGCTTGTTTAATCGGCGCGGCTTTATGGTGCTGGCGGCGCGGCAGCTTCGCGTGGCACGCCGCGCGCTTGGTTCTGCCTGGGTACTGCTGGCGGATATGGATGGCTTGAAGCAGGTGAACGATACGCATGGGCACGATATGGGCGACCGGCTTTTGTGCGCGGCAGCTAATGTGCTTCGGACCTCGTCTCGCGATCTGGATATTGTGGCGCGCATTGGCGGTGACGAGTTTGCCATCTTTGGAGCGGGGGAGGGTGCACCCTCAGGACTGGTGGAGCGCGTTCAGCAGGCGATTGAGCTGCATAACATGCGTGATGAGAAGGAAATTAAGCTCTCGATGAGCATGGGGATGGAATTCTGCCAGCCCGCACTTGAAACTACGCTTGAATCGATGCTCGCGAAGGCTGACAAGGCGATGTATTCCATCAAGCATGCGCGCAACGGCCGCGAGGTGCGCGGCAAGTAGGGTGTCCCGGTTGTGGCGGTGAGACTACAATCTCTTTCGTGACGACAAGTCTTTTCGATCTCTACAAAATAGGCGTAGGTCCTTCGAGCTCGCATACGATGGGGCCGATGCGTGCGGCGTTCCGGTTTGTGCGCGGGTTGGCGGAGCGGGGACTGCTGGAGCGTGTCTGGCGAGTGCGGGCGGAGCTTTATGGGTCGCTGGCTTTGACGGGTGTGGGCCATGCTACCGACCGGGCGGTGCTGCTGGGGCTTGCGGGTAATGAGCCGGCGACGATTGATCCCGATTCGATCGAGACGACGGTGAAGGCGATTCGCGCGAAAGGGCGTATTGCGCTGGATGGCCTGCGTGAGATTGCGTTCGATGAGAACAACGATCTTGTGTTTCATAAAGAAACCATGTTTCCTCCGGATGCCTGCATGCGGCATCCGAATGGGTTGCGGCTGACGGCTCTCGATGCGGACGGCGCGATGGTGGAAGAGCGGAAGTATTTCTCCATTGGAGGAGGATTCATTGTGGAGGATGGTGTTTCTGCTGAAGCGCAGCATTGCGCTGCTGAGAAATATCCATTTCACAGTGCTGCCGAACTTCTGGAAATCGCGGCGGCAAACAAGCTGGCAATTCATGAGCTGATGCTGGCGAATGAATGTGCTTCAAGGAGTGAAGCCGAGGTACACGCGGGCATCGGGCGGATCTGGGATGTGATGAAGGCCTGCATGGATCGCGGCATGGAGACGGAAGGCATTTTGCCTGGCGGATTGAATGTGAACCGCCGGGCGCACAGGCTGGCGAAGAAGCTGCGCGATCGCGAAAGTGCACAGGCCGGCGATCCGCTGGCTCCGCTGGATTGGGTCAAAGTGTTTGCGATGGCCGTGAACGAGGAGAATGCCGCGGGTGGACGCGTGGTGACAGCACCGACGAATGGCGCGGCTGGTGTAGTGCCTGCGGTAGCGCGCTATTACGAAAAATTTATCGACGGCGCGGATGATGAAGGAATTCTGCGCTACTTTCTCACGTCTGCGGCGATTGGGATTCTTTACAAAGAGAATGCTTCGATCAGTGGCGCGGAGGTTGGATGCCAGGGCGAGGTGGGTGTTGCCTGCTCGATGGCTGCGGGTGGTTTGATTGCAGCGCTGGGTGGAACGAATGGACAGGTGGAACATGCCGCGGAGATTGGGATGGAACATAACCTGGGCATGACATGCGATCCGATTGGCGGGCTGGTGCAGATACCGTGCATTGAGCGCAATGCAATGGGCGCGGTGAAGGCTGTTCATGCGGCGCGGCTGGCTATGGATGAGGATGAAGGGCACAAGGTGTCGCTGGACCAGGTGATTCGCACGATGTATTTGACGGGGATGGATATGCAGTCACGCTACAAAGAGACGAGTCTCGCGGGGCTTGCATTGAATGTGATTGAGTGTTGAGGCGCGTTGTTTTTGAGATGAAACTTTGTCGCAAAATCGAAGTGTTATTCATCGGCGTAAGCGAAGATGGGTTCAATCAAAATCGACACCGCGTTCCTTAAGAAAAAATTGTTGCCTCTTTTTCCACTCATCATGTGTTTTTTTCTTGACACTTGTTTTCAGTAAATCTATACATTCCTCAACTGCAATTCATATTGCAGGATCGATGCAACTCATCGAAAAGGGAGAATAGGCAAATGGCAACGAAGAAGGCAGCCAAGAAGGCACCTGCAAAGAAAGCCGCAAAGAAGGCCGCGAAGAAGAAGTAGTCACGGCTATTCCAACAACAAGGCAACGTGAAGGGGACGCTCTAGAGCGTCCCCTTCGACGTTTTGTACGAAATGCAACAAGGCGCATGCGGGCCGCTAGAATCAATATGTTTGCAGGGGTATCAAGATGACGCGCCGCCGTTGGATTGCAGAGCATTGGGATGAAGCGACAGCCACATTGACTGGAGCGCAGGCCGAACATCTGGCTCGTGTGCTGCGTGCACAGCCTGGAATGGAAGCGGATGTGGTGGCGGGCGGATTTGTATTCAAGGCAGAGATTGCGGCTGTCTCGCCCGAAGAGGTTCGCTTCAATTTGCTTGCGGAACTGGAGGCCGATCCGGCACTGCCGATTACGCTGGTGGTTTCGATCTTCAAGTTCGACCACATGGAGTGGGGCATTGAGAAGGCGACGGAACTGGGCGTGACAACAATTGCTCCGGTGATTGCGCGGAGAACGGAGAAGCATCTGGCGCAGGCTGCTGCAAAACGCGTGGAGCGGTGGCGGAGGATTGCGCATGAGGCTGCGAAGCAGTCGCGGCGTTCTGATGTGCCGGAGGTTCTGGAGCCGCAGCTGCTGGCTACGCGGGTGAAGGCTGATGGCGATGGTGTTGTACGCATCGTGCTTGCTGAACAGGAGCGCGGAGTAACACTGCGCGAGCTGGTGCAGGAGGCGATGACTGCTGCGAAGGACGAGATGCCAAAGCTGGAGTTGGCTTTCGGTCCCGAGGGCGGATGGGCTCCGGAGGAAGAGGCGCTGTTCGATGCTAATGGCTGGCGTCCGGCTTCGCTTGGTCCACGAATACTGCGCGCTGAGACAGCGGCGATTGCGGCGCTGGCGGTGGTTGGGTCGTTGCTGGAATGAGTTCCGCTGAGTCTCGTTACAAATTTGCGAAGTGCAGGAAGAGGCCGGCCAGTGCGCCACCGATGAGCGGGCCGATGACTGGAATGGGCGCATAGCTCCAGTTAGAACCGCCTTTGCCGGGAATAGGCGCGAGCGCGTGAACGAGGCGAGGGCCGAGATCGCGTACAGGGTTGATGGCGTAGCCCGTGGTGCCTCCAAGTGAGAGACCAATTCCCCAGATGAGGCAAGCAACAAGCCATGGGCCCACTCCTCCTGCAGGGCCTGTTGCAGAGACTCCACGCGAGACGATGGCTGAGGCGACGATGATGAGCAGGAATGTGCCAACGATTTCACTGAAGAGATTGAAGAAGGTGGAACGGATGGCGGGCGCGGTACAGAAGACGCCGAGCTTGGCGGATTGATCGGGAGTCTGGCTCCAGTGTGGTCCGTAGTGAACTGCCATGAGTGCTGCGCCAGAGATGGCGCCAAGGATCTGTGCGGACCAAAGAGAGAGAAGCTGGGAGTAATCGCCGCTGCGCACGGCTACGGCGAGCGTAATGGCGGGATTGAGGTGTGCGCCGGCGCTGCCGAATGCCTGTGCGACGAGAACGCCACAGAGTACTGCGATGGCCCATCCGGTGGTGATGACGATCCAGCCTGAGTCGGCAGCGTATGACTTGCGGAGAGTGACGCCGGCGTTGACGCCATTACCGAGCAGAATGAGAACCAGCGTGCCGAAGAATTCGCCGAACCAGACAGAATGCATGCGCGATTTTTCCGTTGCTTTGAGGATTGGAATTCAGGAACGCAAGGATTCTCTACTGCTGGGCTTGGATTCGCCAAGTTCTTTTGCCGATGGCGATAGTGCTTCGATTAGGGATGGGATTGCTGTGGAAAAGCGGTGGCGTATTTCGACCAGTTGATGAGCAACTCATTCACGACTGTGTGGCCGACGGCGTATGCAGCTTCCAGCGAAGGGAGATAGGCGCTATATGTTCCCACGCGCTGCTCGGCGAGGCTTTCCGGTGCGGTCATGCCGCGGGGCTGACGGTCAAAGTTGCTGACGGTGCGGAGGACGAGAATGTGTGACCAGTCAATGCGGCCTGCGTTGGCGAGGAAGCGTAACGATTGCAGCGTGCCGGTGTCTTCCATGGCGGTGGTGGCGAATTCGCCTTTGCCCGCTGTGAAGTACCGGGTCCACTCGGCGGCCCATGTATCGAAGAGTTTGCCATGCCAGTAGGTTGAGGAGGAGACTTCATCCCCGAGGGTGACGAAGGGAGGCTTCTGCGCGGCGGCTCCGTCGAAGTTCAGGCGGACTTGTTTGAGTTTGTCGGAGTCGGCCAGTGGAATGTCCTTCGTGAGCGAGAAAGCCCAATTGGTGAGGTTGGCGTTGAGTTCATACACCTGGCCGGGAAGGGCAGCGGCGGGTGGCTCAAAGGGACGTGCCTTGCGAAGCGGGATGAAACCGGTGGACCAGTCCGCCGGGATTTCGCGCGCATCGATCTCATAGGCGAGATCGCCATCGACTACCCAGCGCGCCCATGCTGCGGAGCCGAGCGAGATGCGGTCCGGACTGCCTCCTGCGATGCCTGCGATGATCCAGTAGGCGTGCGAGAGATCGAAGCGAGGATCGAGGCCGAGAGCCATGATGGTGGAGGCCGCAGAGGCTGTGCCCTGGCCGGTGAGGATTGCCATTTCCCCGCGGTCATTCATGCGGGCGGCGTGGTACGCGGCGGGGAGTGGGTAGATGCGGTCAAGATGGTCGCGCTCTACCCAGTACTGAAGCTCACCGGGTTTGTCGCCTGTGTCTTCGCCGAGTTCGAACATGGTTACTACGACAACTTTGACTGGAATGGGAGCGGATTGAGCGAAGGCCACGCTACAGGCAGAGAAGAGAGCACCGGCAAATAACATGCGATGAAGGTGATTCATGGTTGCGATGGTAAATGGGATAGTAGGATGGGTAAAAACAAATACGAGGTGTGGATCCGATGAAACGATTCTGGGCGGTAGTGGCGACGATGGCTGTATGCGCAGCGGCGGAAGCGCAGCAGACGGCTACGCATAAGTGGACGATTGTGGTGCATGGCGGCGCGGGGGTGATTGAGCGGGTTGCGTTGGGGCCCGAGGGAGACAAGGCGTATCGCAAGAGCCTCACGGAGGCGACAATGGCGGGCGCGAAGATTCTGGATGCGGGTGGAACGGCGCTGGATGCTGTAGAGGCTACGCTGCATGTGCTGGAGGATGATCCGCTGTTCAACGCAGGACGGGGAGCGGTATTTACTGCCGAAGGCAAGAATGAAATGGACTCCTCGATCATGGATGGCTCGACCTTGCAGGCGGGAGCAGTGGCAGGAGTAACGAAGACGCGGCATCCGATCAGCCTGGCACGAGCGGTGATGGATAAGTCGCCGTATGTGATGATGGTTGGCCCGGGAGCGGATAGTTTTGGAGCGAAGCAGGGACTTCAGCAGGAGCCCGCGAGCTGGTTCTTCACGGAGTCACGGTGGCAGGCGCTGGTGAAGCAGCTTACGAAAGAAGGCCGGCCGGTTCCGCCGCGGCCTGAGGGCGTGCCGCCAGCTCCGGGAGCTACGGTGCCTGTGGCGATGTTCTATGACGAAGGAGCGGATTCACATAGCCACGGGACGACGGGTGTTGTTGCGCTTGACCGTAAGGGCAATGTTGCTGCCGGGACTTCAACAGGTGGGCTGCAGGGCAAGATGCCGGGACGTGTGGGCGACTCACCAATTATCGGAGCGGGGACGTATGCGTCGAATCAGTCGTGTGCAGTCTCAGCGACGGGGACAGGCGAATATTTCATCCGGCTGGGCGTGGCGCGGGAGATTTGCAACCTGGTCAGGTTCAAGGGAATGAAGATACAGGATGCGGCGGATGAGGTGATTCATCATGAGCTGGAGGCGCTGCATGGAGATGGCGGCGTAATTGCGTTGACTCCGGATGGGCAGACGGCGTTCAGTTTCAATACGCCTGGAATGTTTCGTGCACGGCTGGCGGAGGGCGGGAAGATTACGGTAGGGATTTATAACGATGAGCAGTGACGTAACGCTCTGGCAAATAAAACGGACCGGCGATTGCCGGTCCGTTTTATTTGCGCCTTGAATGGGCTTAGCGTTGCGTGGCGGTTGAGGCGGGGAGTTCGTTATGTGCCTGGGCCTTCTGGGTCTGCACCTTGTGGGCGTTGTCTTCCAGCGCCTGTGCTTCGGGCAGGAAGGTGAGCGCTTTCTGAATCATCGGGTCCCAGTCCGCGAGAACGCGAAGACCAGCAACGGAGCCGAACTGGCTGGCGAGAACGTAGTCCTTGATGTTGACCTTGATCCATTCGAGATTGTCGGCGATGTCCTTATCGGTATATTGCACGCCTTCGTTGGTGAGGTACTGCTTGAAGCCGGCTATTACGTTGTCGTCTACCTGAAAGCTGCGGTCAACTGAGGCGTGCGTGGAGAAGTAGACCGGCGCGTAGTGGAAGAAGCTCTCGCGATACAAGATTTCGTCCTGGAAGCGATTGGACTTGGGTGTTTCGATCTTCTCGTCCGGGGTGATGCCGCCACCACCGTAGACGGTGCGGCCGGAATCGGTCATCTTCACTTCGCGGTTGTTTCCGTCGGCTGCTCCGGCGTGATTGTAGTAGTAATCGTAGAGCGAAACGCCTTCGTAGTTGCGCTGGATGAGGCGGCCGGAGGGCGTGTAGTAGTGATATGTGGTAAGCGCGAGGCCGGTGTTTTCGCTCAGGTTGTAAACGGTCTGCACGAGGCCCTTGCCAAAGGTTGTTTCTCCGACGATGAGAGCGCGGTCATGATCCTGCAGTGCGCCGGAGACAATCTCCGCGGCTGAGGCTGTGTTGCGATTCACAAGAACGACGATGGGGAATACCTTGCCGCCGTTGCCGTGCGTCGCAACATAATTCTGATCGGGATAGGCGCGTCCGCGCTGCGAGACGATCGTCTGACCTTTCGCAAGAAGGTGATCACAGATTTCGACTGCCTGGCTTAGCAGGCCGCCGGGGTTTCCGCGCAGGTCGAGAACCAGACCTTTCAAATCGCTGAAGCTGTCTACAGCGTCATCCACTTCCTGCGCGCTGGTTTCCATGAACTGGGTGAGGTGGACGTAACCGACGCCGGGACGGATTTCGTATTTGAGGTCGACGGAGGGGTGCGGAATTTCGTCGCGGACCAGGTCGAAGACGAGGGGCTTGGGCTGGCCGGCGCGTGACATGCTGACCTGTACATGCGTGCCTTTGGGTCCTTTGAGATTCTTGGCAACCGAATCCGAGTTGTTAATGATGTTCGGATCGCCGCTATCGGGGCCAACGGTGACGGGCTTGCCATCGACGGCGACGATGATGTCAGCGGGGCGGATGCCGGCGCGGAAGGATGGAGTGTTTTCGTAGGCGGTGCGAACGATGACCTGATCTTTGCCAGTCTTGGGATCGCGCTGCTGCTGAATCAGCATGCCGACGCCGTAGTAATGGCCGCGCTGATCTTCACGCATCTTGGCGTAAGACTTGGGATCGTAGAAATTGGAGTGCGGATCGAGGGTCCGTAACATGCCGGGAATAGCGCCGTCGTAGATGGCAGCATCGGCTTTGTCGCCCTTGATGGGCTCGGCGTAATTCTGCTCCACGAGAGTGTAGACATTTGTGAACGTCTTCAAGCTATCGCGTATCTGGCTTTCATCCTCAGAGGATTGTGCGCCGACGCGGCTCTGGAAGACAGTGCCCAATGTGGCGCAGACGGCAAAAAAGAGGACGAGGAAGAAAAGAGCCCGGCGGGCGCGGGGAGTCATATGTGGCTTGAACCTCCGGGGACAAGCTGAGGCACGTGCCACATTCGGGCCCGGCACAGCATGAGCCGTGAGCTAAAGTATAGCACTGGCTTTATGGACGCCGCGGCAGGTGCGACGGTGAGCAATTCAGGTTTCAGGCAGGATTTACGAGATATGGGAGTCAAGGCGTATCTGTTGGCGATTCTGCTCCGCGTACGGCTATCCCGGCATTTACAATGACGTCTATAACCCAGGCGATGATTCTCTATCCCCTGTTATGTGCCGAATGATGACATTGAGATTGCTTCGTACTCCCGCGGTGTCTGCGTCCATGCTTTCCATGGTTGGCGCCATGCTGCTCGCTGTTCCGGCCTTTTCGCAGGCCAAGCCCGCTGCTGAGCCTGCCAGTCCTTATGGCGGCGTAACCGTGGAAGAGATTATTGCCCGCGTGAATGACCAGATCATTACGCGTGCGGACTACGACCGCGCCATGAAGGAACTGGACGACGAGGGGCGGCAGCGCGGGTTGACGATGCAGCAGCTCTCGGAGGCGCATAAGGATCTTCTGCGCAACCTGATCGACCAGCAGCTCTGGCTTTCCAAGGGCAAGGAACTGGGAGTCAACGGCGACACGGAACTGATCAATAAGCTCAACGAGATCCGCAAGCAGTACAACCTGGGTTCGATGGACGACCTGGAGAAAGCGGCGCAGGAGCAGGGAGTCTCGTTTGAGGACTTCAAGGCGAATATCCGCAACCAGATCATTACGCAGCAGGTGATGCGGGATGAGGTGGGTCGGCACATCAACATTACGCCGGGTGAAGTGCAGCGCTACTACGACGACCACAAGCAGGATTATGTGCAGCCGGAGAGCGTGCACCTGAGCGAGATTCTGGTTTCGACCGGTGCGGGCGACCCGGACGATGCGAAGTTGGCGTCGGCCAAAGCCAAGGCCGAGGGTATTGAGACCAAGCTGAAGGGCGGCGCTGATTTTGCTCAGCTGGCTCGTACTTCTAGCGATGGACAAACGGCGGGCCAAGGCGGCGAACTGGGCGAGTACAAGCGCGGTGCGCTGGCCAAAGTTCTGGAAGACGCGACATTTGGCCTGAAGGCCGGCGAGTTCACAGAGCCGATCCGGACGCGGCAGGGCTACATCATCATGAAGGTGACGCAGCACAACATGGGCGGCGCGCCGGCCTATAAAGACGTCCAGGGCCAGGTGGAAGAAGCCTATTACATGACCAAGATGGAGCCGGCCATGCGCGATTATCTGACCAAGATGCGCGAGGACGCTTACATCAACATCAAGACGGGCTACGACGATACGGGCGCGACGGCGAACAAGCGAATCAATCCGATTGCCTACTCGGCGTATGCTCCTCCGGCGCCGAAGAAAAAGAAGAAGGTAGAACGCACGCGTTTCCGGGAGAACTCGCATTACCGCCAGAAGTCTCCGCAGGTGGTTGAAGCTTCCGCGACGACGGCCACTGCAGCCTCGGCCAAGGACGCGAAGAAGGTGGCGCAGACTGCCGAGAAGCCTGGCAAGAAGGAAAAGATTCGTTACGGCAAGGCTCCGACCAAGACGCTGCCTGCGACTGCGACAGCAACTACGACGGAAGATGCCAACGGAGCTACGGGTGCGACGGCTGCCACTGCAACGAACACGCAGGTAGCGCAGACTGCCGAGCCGGATAATCCGCTGGAGCAAGTTGCGCCGAAGCCGAAGACGCGCTTTAGCGATCGTGCAAAGGAACCGAAGCAGCCTAAGACGACTACGACGTCCCTGAGAGATGCGCAGGCTCCTGCTGCTCCGGAAGCCAGCGAGGTGGCAGATCGCCAGACGCAGTCGCAGTCGCTTGGTTTGAATGGCGATACGGCCAGCAAGAAGCAGAAAAAGGACAATGCTACGACGTCGGGCGAGAAGACGCGCTATAGTCAGCGGAAGCCGGATGAGTCGCAGAAGAGCGAACCTGCTGCGCCAACGCCTATTCCTCAGGCACAGGGCGCACCGGCACCGGCGCAGCCTGCTACTACGCCCGCTCCGGCGCCTGCTTCGACACCAACTCCTGCTCCGCAGCAGTAATCGCCTGCTTGCGGTAAAGGCCCTCAGCGTGTGCTGAGGGCCTTTGCTTTTGTGGCGCTGTGCTTCGAGTGGGCTTTCTGCTTTATTCTTTCGTAAACATGAAGAAATTGTTTGTTTCCGATCTGAGTTCGATGCGCGACGGGGATTCCGTCGAGGGATTCTTTCTGGTTGTTGAAAAGCAGCAGCGTACGGGTAAAACCGGAAGCGCTTATTTCGCCATTCGGCTGGCGGATAAAAGCGGCGACGTGGAAGGGCGCATCTGGAGCCCTGCTGACCCTGATGTGAAAGAGTTCGACAAGGGCGAGATTGTAAAGATACGCGGTGCGTACAGCCCGTTCAACGACAAGCCGCAGCTTAAAGTGGACAAGCTGCGCGTGGCGAAGCCGGAGGAGTTTGACAGGGCGGACTATTTGCCGGCTACGACCTTCGATGTGGCGACGATGTGGGCGGAGCTTGAGGGCTTTGTGGCCAGCTTTATCGATCCGCATCTGAAACTGCTGGTGGAAACGCTGCTGAAGGATGAGCGGATTGGCGGCAGGTATCGCGAGGCTCCTGCTGCGAAGCAGTTGCATCATGCGTGGCTGGGCGGCTTGCTGGAGCATGTGGTGAGCCTGCTGAGGCTGGCGGATCGCGTGGTGCCGAATTACCCGATGCTGAACCGCGACCTGGTGCTGACGGGCGTGATTCTGCATGACATTGGAAAGACGCAGGAGCTGGCGTGGGAGTCGGGTTTCGAGTACACGGTTGAAGGCGTGCTGATCGGGCATATCCAGATGGGATATGAGATGGCGGCGAAGACGATGGATGCGCTGCCGGATTTTCCGCCGCGGCTGCGGACGCTGGTTTTGCATATGATCCTTTCGCATCATGGGAAGCTGGAGTTTGGTTCGCCTAAGCTGCCGATGATTCCGGAGGCGCTGGCGTTGAGTTTTATCGATGACTTTGACGCCAAGATGATGGCGGTGCAACAGGAGTTTGAGAAGTGCGCGCGCGAGGGCAAGGCTGCCGATGAACTGACGGGGAAGGTCTGGGCTCTGGATCAGCGGCAGTTGCTGAGTACGAAGGGGTGGTTAGGATAGAACCGGTTCTTTAATAAACGGAGCGCATGGGATTGACGAACTCAATCCCATGAAAGTGCTTCTCGTTGTCAGTCACTACGATGCAGGCGTTTGCTTCTGCAATGGCTGCGATTACCATGTCGAATGCGCTGCGCGGCTTGCCTTGCCGGGTTCCTTCGGCCATCAGCCTGCCCCATATCAACGCTGCCTTGTCATCCAGCGGCAGGATGCGACCGGCGAAGAGGGATTGCGGACCTTCGGGGCCGGTGAACCATTCTTCAAGAGCCCGGCGCTTTTCCCCAACGGGTTTTTCCTCGATTCCACGCCAGATTTCGGCCAGCGTGAGCGAAGCGATGAAGAGGTCTTCGTCTGCCTGCTCCGCCAGCCAATTGGAAAGCGGAGTGGAGGGGGCAGGCTTGGTGATGTTGCTCAGGATGTTGGTATCGAGCAGGTAGCGGCTCACAGAAGGATGGTTCGTCTTTCGCTTACGGGACGATCCAGGGCGAGATCGGCTCCTACGAGAGGTGACCGGCGAAGTGCGGCGAGGATTCCGCCTGTCTTGCGCGGCCCCGTTGTGATGGAGTGCCGCAGAGAGGAGCGAATCGCTCCAGCCTCCGGCCCGTTTTCCGCGAGATGGCGGGCCAGGGAGCGGATGAGTTCGCGGTCGCCGGGCAGCCCGAGAACTTCAAAGCGGGAGAGCCCCTGATGATTCAGGCGGGCCCGGTACTTTCTTACAGCGCGTGCCTGTGCGGAGTCTTTCATCTGCCAACCTCCTGGTCATCGAGAGTCTATCCGGTAATATAACCGGAAATACAGAGGCAGACAAGCTTTCAGATCACAATTAATCCACGAACCAGTCCCATTGGTCTCTGGTTAGTGGGACTACTGAGAGGCGGCCTATCAGGACGAGCGGGGAGTCTTTGAAGAGTGGCTCGGCTTTGATGACGGCTAATGTTTTGGGTGTCTTGAGGCGCTTGCCTGCTTTTACTTTTACTACCGGGACTTTCGGGTCGGTTGGGTCGACGCTGACTACTGTGCCGGTGCCTACGGCGGTGCGCTCTTCGCCGGTGTGGTAGAAGATCCATTTGGTTCCGGGCTTCATTTCGCGGAGGTGCTTTACGGCGGTGGGGTTGGTGACGCCGTCCCAGATGGTTTCCTGGTCGCGGAGGAAATCGTCGAAGGAATAGACTTCGGGCTCGGTTTTGAAGAGGAAATATGCGGACATGGGGACCATGGTACTAGAGCCAGGAGGAAACAGGCTCCTGGCGGCCGGTTTGATCGACTTCGCTTTTTGTTTGCTGCTTTCGACGGCTGGACGATTTTAGTGGTGTGGCGTATCTAAGTTATTGATATGAAGCAAGTTTATTGCGTTTTTTGCTGTTTACTTATTTGCAAATAGTTTTCGTCAAAGTGGTTACTTTGCCGAAAAAAATAGTTTTTTTCCTTTTTTTTCTGTTTCCTGCGGGATGCTAAAACGGCCCGAATCCTTGTGGATTCGGGCCGTTTTTCTTTGTGCTCATTTTGAGTAGAGCATATTCGGGGTTAATTCCATGCAAATTATCTGGGGGTGGGTTCGGTACGGAGGTAATGGGTTCCATGCAAGGACCTGGGGACTGTGGGACTAGAGCGGTTTGCCTGCCGGCTTGCTCTTTTGTGAAATGCGCGCCCTGAATTCGCCACTATCTCAATGCGTATCGCGATTCCGGTCCTCCGTCTGCAATCGATGGCGCAGGAGAGACTTTTATGGCAATCACCTACAAACCGCAGGGGCTGGCGGCCCTGCTTCTGGATAGTATTCCGACCCTGTTCCTGCATCCCAAGACCAAAGAGATTTCGACTCCATTTGAAGGCAAAACCTTCCTGTGCAGGTTTCCTGGCGGGCAACTGTACTTCGAGTCAAAACTTGCGGTGGATACCGATGGCTCGCCTTACTGGAATCAGGATGGACCTCCCGGTCACCCTTTCGGACAACCGGATACTGCTACGCATAATTCCGACGGGAGCGCTCTGGATGCGGACATGGTGAACTACTTCGTCTTGCCCGGCGGTTTCTGGGAGAAGCAGGGAATCGCGAAGGGAGATATTGCGGTGGTGATCTACGGAATCCGCAAGGCGTTTGCCATCTTCGGGGATGTTGGACCGGTGAGTTCTCTGGGAGAAGGCTCCGTTTCACTGCATCGCGAACTGGGAAATGAAACGATCAGCGGACGTGAAAACGCGGATGGAGGCCACTTGATTAACGGTATTCATGGGGGAAATGGGATTTCGTCCGGGGTGATTACGATTGTTTTTCCTAAGTCGGGCAATGGGTTTGGGCAGAGCAATGCGGATATGGCGCGGATTGGGGAGCCGTTGTTTCAGAGGTTGAACCGGGAGGCGGCTATTGGGGATTATCCGTTGCGGGGTGCGGGGCAGTTTCGGAATATTGGGTAGGTCGAGATGTGGGGTGCGGGGTTTTTTGGGTGTGCGGGGGAAAACAACGGCAAGTGCAACCGCAGGTCCCTCCACTTGTTTGGCCGCTTAGCGGCCAAACTTCGGTCGGGATGACAGGTGCTGGCGGGTGCGGATGGTATTCCATATCTCAGAAGTGAGATGTGGGTGCGCGCGACAAACTTCTCTGAAAACCATCCCTCAGCGGCTAAAGCCGCATTCATTTTTTGGCACTTATGGCACGGCTAAAGCCGTGCCCTTTCAAAGCATGGAAAGACAAAGACCAAGACAAAAGCAGGTCCTTCCCTGCGGCTGAAAAACGCGTACGGTCAGGATGACGGGCTCTTGTGGGGGTGCGAGGGGGACTTTATCCCAGGTCTCAAAATCGAGACCTGGGGCACCTGGTTTTGTGGTGGGATTGGCGAGAAGCAAAAACAACGGCAAAGACAAAAGCAGGTCCTTCCCTCCTTCTCCACCCCAGCGACGAAGACCTGTCGCCGGGGACCCCGGGGCTGAAAGACGCCTACGGTCAGGATGACGGGATTTGGTTGGGTAGGGTGCTGCGATTGTTGAGGCAGTGGTTTATCCCACATCTCAAAAGCGAGATGTGGGGCACCCGGTTTTGTGGTTGTGCGGGGGAAGGCAACGGCAAGAACAACCGCAGGTCCCTCCAGTCGTTTGGCCGCTTGGCGGCCAAACTTCGGTCGGGATGACGGCGGTTCTTTTTTGGGTGGTTACTGGAGGGGGCGGTCGGTCCATAGGGCTTTGTCGGCTATGGACTGGACTGGGTAGAGGTGGCCGGCTAATAGCTGTTGGACTTTGGACTGGTTGGTGTCCTGGGCGAAGAGCCATTTGCGCTCGCCGGTGCCCCATTGCTGGCGGAGCTGATCTTCCGTGAGGAAGATTTTTGGCGCGTCTGGCCAGCAGGAGCCCCATACGAGCGAGGAACCTGTGCCGAAGGGTGAGCAGGGCTGGAGGACCAGCTCCGCCGGCTTTTTGAAGAGGCTGTGGGTGTAGAAGATGACCGAAGAGGCGTCGGATTGGTCGCCGTAGATGATGAGGGTGTCTGACGGTGTGCCTTTGGCGACGATGGTGTCGGCCAGCTGCTTGGAGCTGAGCATGGGCTCGAAGCGCGCGAAGGCGATGTGTGCTGCGACGAGAAAGACGGCCGAGGTGAGGGCGAGGGTTGTGGTGGCGGCGAGGTGTTTGCGCTTGACGCGCAGCAGCCAGCTTACGGCCGGGCCAATCAGCAAGGCGATTGCTGCCAGCGAGGCGGGCAGGCGGAGCGCGGCGAAGGATGGGCCTGTGAGATCGAAGAAGTGCGACATGGAGAGCGTGTAACCGCCCACGTCGCGGTGCGCCAGGAGTGTGCCGATGTCGGCGACGTAGGGGAGATTGCGCGACTCCCAGAGAGCCCAGCCGAGGAGCAGGGCGATGGCGATGCCGATGACGGCGAAGAAGGCCTGCGTGCCGGTGAGCCAGGCGAGGGAGAGCAAGGGGCGTCCTTCGTCGTTTCCGCGGCGCTCTTCGGTGTTAGCTAGAAGACCCGCAATGAGGATGAAGAGAGCAATCCAGGCTGGGAAGGTGTAGTACTCCTGGTTGGTGGAAAGCGCGAAGAAAAAGAGGATGAAGGCGGCGTAGAGGCCGAGAAGCCAGTTGGTGCGGACGCGGAATTTTAGGCGGGCGACGTAGGAGGCTACGTCTTCTCGGGCGGCGTAGTCGAGATAGAAATCGACGGTCTGACCGGCGTCACGGCGAAGATGCTGCAGCCATGCACGACGGGTTCTGAAGGCGACGATGAGGAGTGCCGGAAGGAAGAGGCTCCAGGGGAAGAGCCACGCAAGATGCGCCAGCAGATAGACGAAGACGTTCATCCGGTTGTAGTCGTGCGGGAAGCGGGTGCCGAGGAAGCGGAAGACGTGCTCGTTGAGGAAGTAAAAGTACCAGAAGCCGTGGACGTGGCCGGGCGTGGGGTGGTTGCCGACGGGATTTCCTTGATCGGGATTGGCGAGGCCGGCGAGGATGTGCCAGGGCGCGGCGATGGCGAGGAAGAGCAGGATGCCGGTGACGGGCCGGAGGTCTCTCCAGCGGCGCCACTGGCCGCTGAGGAAGAGCAGCGGCAGGGCGGCGGCGAGGAAAAAGACGGGCGCGATGAGGCCCTTAGTGAGCACGGCCAGAGCGAGTGCGGCCCACATGCCGTACGCACGGATGGCGCGCTGGCTTTCCAGAGTCGCTTCCATGCCGGTGAGTAAGCTGTAGAGCGCGAAGAGGAGCAGGAAGCTGAGCAGTGCTTCCGGAATGGAAAAGCGTGTATAGAGAAACGGCCCGACTGCGGTGAGCACGCCGAGAGCGGCGTAAAAGCCTGCGCGACGGCCCCAGGCGCGGAGGGCCCAGAGATAGGCGATCCAGGCACAGCCGAGGATGGCGAGCGAGTTGGCGAGGTGCGTGGCGAAGACATTTTCGCCGAAGACGCGATAGAAGCCGGCGGCGAGCCAGTAGGGGAGCGGCGGCTTTTCGAGGTAGCGGATGCCGTTGATGTGCAGGGTGACGAGGTCGCCGGTTTCGGCCATGTATTGCGCGGCCTGGGCGTGGCCTGCGTCGACGTCATCGAGCAGCGGCGGGGAGAAAAGCGAGCCGAAATAGACGGCGGCGAAGATGAGCGCCAGAACGAGCCAGGCGATTAGTGGGGAAGGCCCGGAGTATGTTCGATTTTCTTGCGGAGATTGTGTCGTCATTGCGTTCAGTGCAGCCCTATCAGGATACCAGTCTGAAGGGGTGACGGTTTCGCAATGGTGGATGGAAGTGCGAGCTTTATGAAAGATTTATGCAGCTTTGCGCCGGGCGGATTTTGCTTTGACGGCGCGGATTTCGAAGGTTATGCCTTCCGCCTTCTGGAGATAGGCGATCAGGTCGAGAAGATTGCGGGCCTGCGGGTTGCCGGTGGCGCTTAACATTCGCATGAGGCTCTTGGGGGAGCGATTGAGGGCTTTGCCGGCGGCGATGAAGCCTACGGTGCCGTTGATGTATTCGCGGAGCATCGTTTTGGCGAAGTCCAGGTCGCCCGCGAAGAGATCGCCCACAATTTCGCTGAGGAATGCGCGGCGATATTCTTTGTCGCGCAATTCTTCCATCACGGATTCTCTGAAGCTATGCGTGAGAGCCACGGGATTCCTCCATTTTCCGTTTCTGGTCAACGATGGTAACGTGCGCGTTACTGTTTGTCGAGTGGGGATGGGCAGAATGGCGGGCGAGATTTGTACCGCGTTTTGCACGTTGCAGGATTGCAACATGGGTCGTGTATCTTCGTGTTTGACGAGAACTCCTTACTGACCTCATGCCTGTATTAGCTGCTATAGACATTGGATCGAATTCCTGCCGGTTGAAGATTGCCCGGGTTGTTGCGCACCAGTTGAAGACGGTGCACGAGGACCGCGAGGTGACGCGGCTGGGTTCGAGCGTGTTTGAGTCCGGGCTGATTTCGCCGGAAGCGATGGCGCTGACGCTGCGCGCGCTGAAGCGATTTCAGAGGGCGGTGCAGGCGCATGCGGCAGACCAGATTCGCGTGGTGGCTACGGCTGCGCTGCGGGATGCGCGGAATGGGGCGGCGTTTCAGGCGTGGGTAAAGGCGGAGACGGGCTGGACGCTGGAGATTATCTCGGGCCTGGAAGAGGGGCGGCTGATTCATCGCGGGATTATGAACTCGGAGCCTGGTGTGGGCGGGCGGGTGCTGCTGGTGGACCTGGGCGGCGGGAGCTGCGAGATTACGCTGAGCGAGCATAAGCGGATTCATGAGACGGTGAGTCTTCCGCTGGGAGCGGTGAGGCTGACGGAGGGGTTTCTGACTGCCGATCCGCCGACGACGGAGGGGCTGGCGCAGATGCGGCAGCTGATCGGGCGCGAGCTGCGACGGGCGCGGCGGCGGATTACGGTGGAGCGGGTTTCACTGGTGATTGCGACGAGCGGCACTGCGGCTGCGCTTGCTGAGGCGAGCGCGGCGATGGTGAAGAGCGGCAAAGTGAAGCTGGCGAAGGATCTGGCTGCGAATATTACTCCGACGATTGTGGTGCGGAGGCTGGCGGCAAAGCTGGCGAAGATGCCGCTGACGGAGCGCGAGGCTACTCCGGGCATTGGAGTTCGGCGGGCGGAGATTATTGTTGCCGGCGCGCAGGTGTATGCGGAACTGCTGGAGCACTTTGGGCTGCCGGGATTTCGCTACTCGCCTCAGGGGCTGCGGGATGGGGTATTGGCGCAGATGCTGGCGGAGCAGGATACGCGGGCCAGCGGTCATCGGGAATTTGAGAACGAGCGGTGGGAGAGCGTGCTGGGTACGGCGAAGCGGTATGGCGTGGATCCACGGCAGGCGGAACCGGTGCGGGCGCATGCGATCCAGCTGTATCGCGACCTGAAGGTGCTGCATGAGCTGCCGGGGGATTACGAGCACTGGCTGGCGGCGGCGGCGCTGCTGCGCGATACGGGCAAGTTCATTAACCACCAGGGACACCACCGGCATACGCAGTACATTATTTCGAGCTCGGAGCTGTATGGCTATACGCCGGTGCAGCGGACGATTATATCGGCGATTGCACGGTACCAGGGCAAGAGCAGACCGGGGCCTGAGGATCGGGCGCTGCGGAATATTCCCACGGACGAGCACCGGAATGTGCATCGGGCGGTGGTACTGCTGCGGCTGGCGGTGGCGCTGAATCAGGATCGGGCGAGCGATGTGCTGAAGGTGACGGCGAAGCTGTATCCGAAACGGGTTTACCTGGAGATTCGGCCGGGACGGACGGGTGCGGAGCTGGAGCTGTGGTCGCTGAGGAAAGAGGCGGACTACTTCCGCGAGGTCTTTGGGCGGGAGCTCTTTCCGACGCTGGCGTAGATGCTTCGGACGAGACGCGGATCGATGAGCCAGTGAAGCTGCGCCGGATGGCGCGTGAGATCGATGCGGGCGATGGCGCCTTTGCGGAGTCGGAGGCTGGCGCCGCCGTTTCCGGTGACGAGCTTGCCCATGAACTCAAAGAGATTGGGATTGTGGCCTACGACGAGGACACCTTCTGACCGGGAATATTTGGTCAGCAGGGCCTGGAAGTCGGCGAATTTGCCGTCGGGTGCAAGGGCGGGATTGATCTCGATCTTTGCTTCATGGCCTAGCTCGGTGGCGACGAACTGGGCGGTCTGGAGGGCCCGCTTGAGGGGGCTGGAGACTACGGTGTCGATCTGCACCTTGAAAGCGCTCAGGCAGCGGGCCATGAGGACGCAATGCTCCTTGCCTTCTTTTACCAGGCCGCGTTTCATGTCGAGCTTGGGATTTGGCCGCCGGAGGCCGGCGTTGGCGTGGCGCATTAAATAAAGAATCATAGAAAGTGGTTTCGTGCAGGGCGGAGCGGAAATGCCTTCGCCGAAGATGCAATTTTAACATCTTTGTAACATTGGTGTTGGCCGGGGGGTGGAAAAGCAACGGCCTACAATGGAGTAGTGGCGACACTTTTGAATTCGTCTCCGCGGGCGGTGGATTTGCGGGCTGGCGGGCTGGGTGGGGTGCTGCATTTGTGGCATCTGGCCAGCCTGGATGCGCCTACGGTGGCGGTGGTGTGGGCGTGGGGCTTTGCGTGGGCGGCGCATGTGAGCCTGTCGGTGTGGATGGCGGCGGCGCTGGCGCTGATTGTGTGGACGATCTACATTGGCGACCGGCTGCTGGATGCGCGGGCCGGCTTGCGGACTCCGCCGGAACATGAGTTGCGGGAGCGGCACTACTTTCATTGGCGGCACAGGCGGGTTCTGTTGCCGGCGGCGGCGTTGGCCGGGCTGGCGGCGGCGGCGCTGGTGATTTCGCGGCTGCCTGCGAGGAGCCTGAGGCCGGACTCGATTGTGGCGGCGGCTACTTTGCTTTGGCTTACTGGCGTTCATGCGGGGCGCTGGCCCGCGTTTGCAGGGGTTCTGGAGCGGTGGCGCGGGCGGCTGGCGGGGATGATTGTCGGCTGCCTGTTTGTGATTGGATGTGCGCTGCCGGTTTGTTCGCAGCTTGGGGCTGCGCATAGTGTGGGGCAGTTTCTGAGGCTTCCGCTGGCTGCGATTGCAGTGTATGCGGCGTTGGCCTGGCTGAATCTTCATGCGATTGCGGTGTGGGAGTCGGAGCGCGGGCGCGTGCGATGGGCTGGTGCAGTCCTGGCTTTTGTGGCGATGGGGGCTGCTGTCTTTGTGCCGGCGCGTAGTGGCGAGATTTTGATTGCTGCGGCTTGTTCTGCGCTGATGTTGGTGTTGCTGGATTGCTTGCGGGGGCGGATTGCGCCGTTGAGTTTGAGGACTGCGGCGGATCTGGTGTTGCTTACGCCGGTGGTGGTGTTGGTGGGGACGGCATACCTCGGGGGCTAAGGCCCTGTTCCTTTTTGGGTCATTTGCGGCACGGCTGAACAGTTTGCTGAAAAGGTCAGTTTTTGCATTCGGAAGCCGCAAGACCATCCCTCAGCGGCTAAAGCCGCATTCATTTTTTGGCACTTATGGCACGGCTAAAGCCGTGCCCTTTCAAAGCATGGAAAGACAAAAGCAAAGACAAAAGCGGGTCCTTCCCTCCGGCTGAAAAACGCCTACGGTCAGGATGACGGGCTGTTGTTGGGTTCGGTCGGGATGACGGGGGTTAGTGGGGGTGCGAGGGGGTATCCCAGGTCTCAAAATCGAGACCTGGGGCACCCGGCAAAGACAAAAGCGGGTCCTTCCCTCCGGCTGAAAAACGCCTACGGTCAGGATGACGGGGTGTGGTTGGGTTCGGTCAGGATGACGGGCTGTGGTTGGATGCGGTGGGATGGTATCCCACATCTCAGAGTCGAGATTTGGGCGCACTGAAAACCATCCCTCAGCGGCTAAAGCCGCATTCATTTTTTGGTGCTTATGGCACGGCTAAAGCCGTGCCCTTTCAAAACATCGAGTTTTTCCGCAAGCTGTGAAGTTGTGCGCTGTTACAAAACAATTCAAGGTGAGAGGCTGCCGGGTGGCGCCCTATACGGCTCCAAATTTCGATCGGTTGGCCGGGGCTTACCGGTGGATGGAGTGGTTCAGTTTTGGGCCGCTGCTGCAGCGGTGCCGGTGTGCGTTTTTGAGTGAGATGAAGACGGCGCGGCGGGCGCTGGTTCTGGGGGATGGCGATGGCCGGTTTACTGCGAAGCTGCTTGGGGTGAACTCCCTGGTGCGGGTGGAGGCTGTGGATGCCAGTGGCGCGATGTTGCAGGCGTTGGTGCGGCGGGCGGGTGCGGATGGCGGGCGGGTGCGGGCGGTTGTGGCGGATATTCGTGGCTGGGGGCCGGATGGGGATGGTCAGTTCGACTTGGTGGTGAGCCACTTTTTTCTGGATTGTCTTAGTACTGAGGAGGTTGGGAGGCTTGCTTCTTCTGTGAAGCATGGCTTGACGGAGGATGCGCGGTGGGTGGTCTCCGATTTTGCTGTGCCCGAGGGCTGGGTGGGGCGGCTTGCGGGTGGGGTGCTGGTTGGGTTTTTGTATCGGGCTTTTGGGGTGTTGACGGGGTTGCGGATTCGGCGGCTTCCGGACCATGCTGCGGTGCTTGAGGGGGTTGGGTTTGTTCGGGGGGAGCGGAGGGAGTTTTTGTTTGGGCTGCTGTTTAGTGAGGTGTGGAGGTTGCGGGGGTGAGAGGGGGTTATCCCACCCATGCGCGATACTGCTGCGCATGGATGGGGCACAGGGTTTGGTGGGGGGGGGGATTGGCGAAAAGCAAAAACAACGGCAAAGACAAAAGCAGGTCCTTCCCTCCTTCTCCACCCCAGCGACGAAGACCTGTCGCTGGGGACCCCGGGCTGAAAAACGCCTACGGTCAGGATGACGGGTGTGGTGGGTACGGTCGGGATGACAGGTGTTGGTGGGGGTGTGAGGGGGAGTTATCCCAGGTCTCAAAATCGAGACCTGGGGCACCCGGTTTGGTGGTTGTGCGGGAGAAAAGCAACGGCAACGGCGACCGCGGGTCCCTTGGCTTCGCTTGTTTACTTTCGCGACATCAGGCGGTTAGGGTCTGGGTGACCAGGTCGTGGATCTTCTGGTTGACGTCGCTCACGCTGATGAAGAAGGGGGTCTTGAGGCACTGGAGGCTTAGCTGCTGGGATTCGGGAGCGTAGTTCCAGACGACTTCTACACCCATTTTGGAGGCGGAGCCTGAGTTTCCGGAGATGGGGATTCCGGCGGCGGCGGCCTTTTCCTGGAGGGTGGCGAATTGTGCGGGTGAGATGTTGCTGAAGAGTTGCGGTGCGGGGATCGACATCGGGTTTTCTCCTTTTACAGCATAGATCAGGCTTCTGTTTGCTGCATGAAACGCAAAACGGCCCGAATCCGGGGGATTCGGGCCGTGGTTTTTGGTGCTCATTCTCAGTACAGCACACCAGGGGTTAATTCGGTGAAAACTATTTTTGGGGGATTGGTTACGAAAGGACAATTGGGGGATTGGCAGGTCACGGGTGTTGGTGCGGTGGGAGGGGGAGTTATCCCAGGTCTCAAAATCGAGATGTGGGGCACCCGGCAAAGCAAAGACAAAAACCAAGGCAAAAGCAGGTCCTTCCCTCCGGCTGAAAAACGCCTACGGTCAGGATGACGGGCTGTGGTTGGGTGCGGTGGGATGGTATCCCACATCTCAGAGTCGAGATTTGGGCGCACTGAAAACCATCCCTCAGCGGCTAAAGCCGCATTCATTTTTTGGTGCTTATGGCACGGCTAAAGCCGTGCCCTTTCAAAGCATGAAAGACAAAAGCAAAGACAAAAGCGGGTCCTTCCCTCCGGCTGAAAAACGCCTACGGTCAGGATGACGGGCTTTGGTTGGGTTCGGCTGGGATGACGGATGTTGGTGGGGGTGTGAGCGGGGGAGTTGTCCCAGGTCTCAAAAGCGAGACCTGGGGCACCCGGTTTGGTGGTTGTGCGGGAGAAAGGCAAAAGCGGGTCCTTCCCTCCGGCTGAAAAACGCCTACGGTCAGGATGACGGGCTTTGGTTGGGTTCGGTCGGGATGACGAGAGCGGTTGGGTTCGGTCGGGATGACGGGAGTGGTTGGGTCTGGTGGGGATGTTGTCCCACATCTCAAAGTTGAGATGTGGGTGCGCGGTTTTTTGGATTGGGATTAGTTGGCTGCTGCGGTGGCTGTTGGTTTTGGGGTGCGCTTGGTGGGGGTGCGGCGGGGTTTGGGGGTTGGTTCTGCTGGGGCGATTTTGGCTTCGCCGTTGGTGTGGGTGTGGTGATGGGTGTGGATATGGGGTAAGGATGCGGGGATTTCGCTCAGATCGGATTTGCCTTCGGCGTACTGCATGAGGAAGTCCTGGCTGGAGAAATCGGGGGCGTTGCTGTAGACCTGTTGGGCGCGAATGTAGCTGCCGTCGGGCTGCTGGAGGCGGCTTTTCAAGGTGTCGGCGAGCAGGGCGGGGATGATTTCTTTCTGGATGCGGGCTTTGGCGGCGGCTTCGCGGATGGGGAAGACGACTTCGCAGCGCTCGAAGAGATTGCGGGGCATCCAGTCGGCGGAGCCTATGTAGACTTCGTCGTTGCCTTCGCCTCCGTTGAGGAAGGTGAAGATGCGAGAGTGCTCGAGGAAGCGGCCGACGATGGAACGGACGCGGATGTTTTCCGAGAGGCCTTTGACGCCGGGCTTGAGGATGGAGAGTCCGCGGACGATGAGGTCGATCTGTACGCCAGCTTCGGAGGCGTCGTAGAGCGCTTCAATGACGCTGGGCTCGAGGAGGGCGTTCATTTTGGCGATGATGCGGGCGGGTTTGCCGGCGCGGGCATGATCGGCTTCGCGACGGATGAGGCCGAGGAAGGATTCGGCCATGGTGAGCGGGGCTACGAGGAGCGGGCGGTAGTCGTCGATTTCGGCGTGCGCGGTGAGGTAGTTGAAGACGGTGTGGACGCGCTCGGTGATCTCGGAGTTGCTGGTGAGGAGCGAGAGATCGGTGTAGAAGCGCGCGGTGACGGGGTTGTAGTTGCCGGTGCCGAGATGGCAGTAGCGGCGCGTGACTCCGTCTTCATCATGGCGGACGAGCATGGCTAATTTGCAATGGGTTTTGAGGCCCACTACGCCGTGGAAGACCTGGACGCCGGCGTCTTCCATGGAGCGTGCCCAGCGGATGTTGGCGGTTTCATCGAAGCGGGCCATGAGTTCCACGACTACCGTGGTTTCCTTGTTGGCTGCGGCTTCAATGAGGGCCTGGAACATGGGTGAGTCGGAGCTGGTGCGATAGAGGGTCTGCTTCATGGAGAGGACGCGGTCATCGTGCGCGCCGTGCTGGATGAAGGAGACTACGGGATCGTAGGAATCGTAGGGGTGGTGGAGGAGGATGTCGCGCTGGCGGAGCTCCTCGAATATGTTGGCGGATTTGCGGGAGAGCGTGAGCGGGCGCGGCGTGAAGGATGCGTACTTCAGGTCGGGGCGCTGGATATCTGAGTAGAGGAAGAAGAGGCGCGAGAGATTTACGGGGCCGTCAGTGCGGAAGACCTGGTCTTCATCGAGCTCGAAGTTGATGCGGAGGCGCTCCACGATTTCAGGGTGGGCGGCGGATTCGATTTCGAGACGGACGGCGTCACCTTTACGGCGGTTGTGGAGCTCGCCGCGGATGCTTTCGAGGAGCGAGCGGGTTTCTTCTTCTTCGAAGTAGAGGTTGGAGTTGCGGGTGACGCGGAAGGCGGCCTGGGCGAGGACTTCATAGCCGCGGTACATGCGGGAAAGATTCTGCTCGATGAGGTCCTGGAGGAGCAGGTAATCGAATTTGCCCTGCTCAGAGGGCAGGCGGACGAAGCGCGGGAGGGCGCGCGGGACGGTGACGACGCCGAGGACCTGCGGGCCGGAGGCTTTGCGCTTGAGGCGGAGAAGGAGCGCGAGGCAGAGGGCTTTGTTCAGGACGCGCGGGAAGGGATGCGAGGGGTCGATGGAGATGGGTGTGAGGAGCGGATCGACTTCACGCTGGAAATAATTTTGTGCGAAGGCGCGGGCGGTTTCGTCGAGCTCGCTCCACTGGAGGAGGCGGATGCCGTGCTTGCGCATTTCGGGGAGCAGGTGCTGGTTCCAGCAGGCGTATTGATCGGCGACGAAGGAGTGGATGGCGGTGGTGAGGGCGGTGAGGGATTCCTCGGGATTGAGGCCGTCGAAGCCCAGCTCTCGGCCGCCGTCTTCAATGCGCTGCATGAGGCCGGCCTGGCGGATTTCGACGTACTCGTCGAGATTGGAGCCGGTGATGGCGAGGAACTTTACGCGCTCGAGGAGCGGATTGGCGGGGTCGGAGGCTTCCTCGAGGACGCGGCGGTTGAACTGCATCCATGATTCGTCGCGGCCGTTGAAGTGGGATTGCCGGGTGGTGGTCTTTGGCATAGGAAGCACCTGTTCGGTGATGTGAAAGTCTATCGCGTTCCGGTCTTGACTTACTAGATAAGCAGGATGGGGTGGGGGTTGGTGTTAAGGGAGGGAGAAAAGTTGGTGTGGGGGGGACTAATAGAGGTAAGGGCAAAGGCAAAGACAGAAGCAGGTCCTTCCCTCCGGCTGAAAAGCGCCTACGGTCAGGATGACGGGCTGTTGTGGGGGGACCCGCATCTTGGTTGTGCTGGCGAAGTTGTGGTGGCGGAAGGCAAAAACATGGCTCCTGTCGAGGCTCTGGTTATCCCACCCATGCGCGGTACTGCTGCGCATGGATGGGGCACCCATTTTGTGGTTGTGCGGGCGAAAGGCAAAAACAACTGCAAAGGCAAAAGCAGGTCCTTCCCTCCGGCTGAAAAACGCCTACGGTCAGGATGACGGGCATTTTTGGGGTACCCGCAATCTTGGTTGTGCAGGTGAAAGGCAAAAACAACTGCAAAAGGAAAAGCAGGTCCTTCCCTCCGGCTGAAAAACACCTACGGTCAGGATGACGGCTGTGGGTGGGTGCGGCGGTGCGGGAAAGTGGGACGTGGGGTGGGGTCGATGATTGACCTTGGGGGCTTGGCGGGTTGAGGATGGAGGAGACAGGCCCCACTCCTGATCCTGCTGACGAGGAGCAATGTAGATGAGCGAGGAAACGCAGAAGGGCGATTCGATTCTCGATCTTTCGTTGCCGGTTCCGGAAGGCGCTGAGGAGTTCAAGCGCACGATCACGAACCTGCTGGACGGCAAGGCGAAGGATGAGGCCACGGTGGAGCAGGCGTTTGAGGGTCAGGACGGGATGTTCGACCTGATTGCTGCGAAGCTGTACAGCATTGCCTCGATGCTGGTGGGTGAGGGCGAGGAGAGCATTCAGCTGGTGGAGACGGCGATTGCCGACTCCGAGGTGACTGCCTGCCAGAATGCGGCGCAGGCGGCGCTGAGCAGCAAGCGGGTGCTGGCTCGCGAGGCTCTGACGCATATTGCCGGGCGGGATGCCGAGGGACTGGCGTTTCCTGAGGATCTGGCTCATGCGCAGACCTGCATTGAGGACGACGACCTGGATGCGGCGAGCGAGCATGGCGAGGAGTTTGAGCGAGCGATTGCGGGGCCGGATCGGGATCGCGTGCGGACGTGGCTGGAAAGCCTGCCGACCGGGATGCGGGTGATTTTTGCGCTGCGGGCTGTGGCGGGGATTCCTGCGAACGAAACGGCGGCGCTGCTGGCGGCTTATGGTGGGCCGAAGGCCGGGGGCTGGACTGCGGATGCGGTGCGGGAGATTTTTCAGCAGGCGCTTTGCGGGCTGGCTTCGCAGTTGATTCAGGTGGGGATTAAGAATTAGGGACCAAGGGATAAAGGGACTGAAAGGCAAAAGCAGGTCCTTCCCTCCTTCTCCACCCCAGCGACGAAGACCTGTCGCCGGGGACCCCGGCCTGAAAAACGGCTACGGTCAGGATGACGGGGTTGAGGGGAGCGCTGTTCCTCCATCAGAGGAATCCGATAGTCCCTTTAGACCCGTAGTCCCCGTTTCACTTACACTATTTTCAGAACCTTCGCGCTGCCTGTGTGCATCTGTAGTAAAGCACACGATTTTTAGCAAATTCAGCCTGCGGACTTTCGCGCAAATCAGGTCGAAATCATTGAAGCCGTTAGAGAAATCAAGAAAGTTTAGAGTGGGTCCCTGTGCCTGCGCAGTATTGGCGGCGCTGGTGGTGGGAGGCTCTTCTGCCGGGGCGCAAACGGCGCCGACTGCGGCCGGGCCGACGGCGCAGAGCTTTCAGGGCAGCGTTTCAGAAGGTACGGCTACCGGGGATGTGTTGCAGCTGACGCTGGACGATGCAATTCAGCGTGGATTGCGGACGAACCTGGGCGTGATTCTGAGCGGGACGCAGACGCAAGCGGCCAAGGGGCAGCGGCTGAGCCAGCTGCAGAATCTGCTGCCGGCGATTGATGCGTCCTTGAAGGAAAGTTATCAGCAGGTGGACCTGGCGGCGGAGGGAATCAAGTTTCCCGGCTTCCCGACAATTATTGGGCCGTATGGGTACGTGGACCTGCGTGCTTCGCTGACGTGGAGTGTGCTGGATATCAAGTCGCTGCGGAACTACGTTGCGGCGAAGCATAACTTTGCGGCATCGCAGCTGAGCGCGGATGATGCGCGGCAGATGGTGATTCTGACGGTGGGGAACGCTTACCTGCTGGTGGTGGCCGACGAGACAGAGGTTTCGAGCGTGCAGGCGCAGGTGACTACTTCAAAGGTTTCACTGGACCAGGCTGTGGCGAATCATGAGGCCGGCACGGCTCCCAAGATTGATGAGCTGCGGTCGCGGGTGGATTACCAGTCGCTGCAGCAGCAGTTGATCAGTGCGCAGAATTCGCTGGAGAAGGATCGGCTGGCGCTGGCGCGGACGATTGGATTGCCGCTGGCGCAGAAGTTTGAAGTGGTGGACAAGGCTCCGTATGCGGCGTTTGATGAGATTGACCTGGATGCGGCGCTGAAGCAGGCGCATGTGAATCGCAAGGACCTGGCGGCGATGGTGGAGCAGACGCAGGCTGCGGAGTTGCAGCGTAAGGCGACTACTGCGGAGCGCTATCCGACGATCAAGGTGGATGCGGATTACGGTTTGATTGGCGTGAACTTTGGCAGCTCGCATGGGACTGTGGATGCTACGGGCAACTTCAGCGTGCCGTTGTTTAAAGAGTTCCAGATTCGCGGCGATGAGCAGCAGGCGCAGAGCACGCTGGATACGGCAAAGGCTCAACTGAGCGACAAGAACGCACAGATCGATGCCGATGTTCGCGACGCGCTCCTGGATATTCAGAGCGCGCAGAAGCAGGTGGAAGTGGCGAAGTCCAATGTGGACCTGGCTACCGAGGCACTGAGCGAAGCACAGCAGCGGTACAAGGCGGGCGTGGCGGACAATCTGCCGGTGAGCCAGGCGGAGCAGAGCCTGGCGCAGGCAAACGATCAATATGTAAGCAGCCTGTATCGGCATAATGTGGCGAAGCTGAGTTTGGCGCGCTCACTGGGTGCGGCTGGGCAGTACAAGAATTATCTGGATGGCAAGCAGGGAGGAAAGTAAAGTGGCGGAATCGACGACTAATCCCGCGGAAGAGCAGAAGCAGACGGAGTCAGCGCCGCCGAAGAAGAGCCGCAGGGGCATCATCTTTGTTGTGCTGGCGGTTCTGGCCGTGGCTGCACTGGGCTTCTGGTGGCACTCCACGTTTTTTGAAGACACGGACGATGCGCAGGTGAGCGGTCACCTGATCTCGGTGAGCTCGCGCATTCAGGGCACTGTGGCGAAGGTCTACGTGGATGAGAATCAGCTGATCCACAAGGGTGATCCGATTGCGGACCTGGATCCGCGCGACTTTCAGGTGGCGGTGGAGAATGCGCAGGCCTCACTGGCGAGCGCGCAGGCTGCGGCTGCCGCGGCGGGCGTGAATGTTCCGCTGACGGATATCAATACAGGCGCGAATCTGCGTTCGGCGGGCGCGGATGTGAGCGGCGCGAGCGCGAGCGTGCAGCAGGCGAAGGGTCAGTATGACGCCGCGCAGGCGCAGGTGCTGCAGGCTGCGGCGAACAACACGAAGGCGCAGCAGGACCTGGAGCGCTACAAGCCGCTGGTTGAGAAGGACGTGATCAGCAAGCAGCAGTATGACGCGGCGGTGGCTGCGGCTGCGGCGGCGCAGGCTACACTTGTGAGCGCGCAGGCGAATGCGGCTGCGGCGAAGGATGCCGTGGGTGTGGCGCAGCAGCGGCAGGCGTCAGCGAATGCGGCTTTGAAATATGCCGAGACGGGTCCGCAGCAGGTGGCGGTGCAGAGTGCGAAGGCCAAGCAGGCAGAGGCGCAGGTGAAGGCCGCGCAGGCCCAGCTGGATCAGGCGGAACTGAATCTGAGCTATACGAAGATCACGGCTCCTGAAGATGGGATTGTGACGCGGAAGAGCGTTGAGATCAACCAGAATGTTTCGACGGGACAGAACCTGATGACTCTGGTGAGCCTGAGCGATATCTGGATCACGGCGAACTTCAAGGAGACGCAGCTGAAGTCGATGCGCCCCGGGCAGTCGGTTGAGGTTTCAGTGGATGCTACGGGGAAGAAGTATTCGGCTAAAGTGACGCAGATTGGCGGCGCTACGGGTTCGGTGCTTTCGCTTTTTCCTCCGGAAAATGCTACCGGCAACTATGTGAAGGTGGTTCAACGTGTGCCGGTGCGGCTTGATTTTACGGATCTGAAGAATGAGGATCCGAATCATTCTCTGCGGCCTGGGTTGAGTGTGGAGCCTAAGGTTCGGGTTAAGGATTAGGGAACGAGGGAACAAGGGAACGAGGGACCAAGGGACTGATAGCTACGAGGGCCGGCGATTGCCGGCCCTTTTGATTTTTTGGGGAACAGTGGATAGGGTTGTGGCGTATTGCGGATTGGGCGAGAGGTGACGTGTGCGCGGAAAACCTTTGATGATGTGGATGCTTGGGGTGGGAGTTTGTTCAGGGTGCGCTGCTATGGCAGCAGGCCAGGAGACGCCGGAGGTTCAGAAACGGATTGCGGCGGTGGAGAGCTGCGTGCCGCCGAATGTGTTGATCAAGAATGGGCCGGAGGCTTGCCCTACGCTGGCGAAGAGGATGGCGGAACTGCATGTGCATGGGGTGAGCATTGCCGTGGTTCATAACGGGGCAATTGAGTGGGCTAAGGGATATGGGGTTCGGCAGGCGGGCGGCGAGCCGGTGAATGCTGAGACGGTTTTTCAGGCGGGGTCGATCAGCAAGCCGGTTGCGGCGATGGCTGCGCTGCACCTTGTGGAACAGGGGAAGCTTTCGCTGGATGCGGATATCAATACGGAATTGACTAGCTGGAAGTTGCCGCCGAGTGATGCTGCTCCGGGTGCGACGGTGACGCTGCGCGAGCTGCTGACGCATACGGCGGGGACTACTGTGCATGGGTTTCCGGGATATGAGGCTGGCGCGCCGGTGCCGACGCTGGTGCAGGTGCTGAATGGCGAGAAGCCTGCGAATACGGATGCGATTCGTGTGGATAGTGTGCCGGGGAAGAACTGGCGGTACTCGGGTGGCGGGTTCACGATTATGCAGCAGGCGGCGGTGGATGCAGCGAAAGAGCCGTTTCCGAAGCTGCTGCATGACACGGTGCTGGGGCCGATGGGGATGAGCCACAGTACGTATGAGCAGCCGCTGCCGGCGGAGCGGCTGAAGAATGCGGCGATGCCTTATAACGAGGATGGAACGGCGGTGCCGGGTGGGCCGCATACGTATCCCGAGATGGCTGCGGCGGGATTGTGGACTACGCCTTCGGATTTATGCCGGTACATTCTGGAGGTGCAGGGTTCGCTGGCGGGGAAGGCGAATCATGTGCTTTCGCAGGGGATGACGGAGAAGATGCTGACGGCGGGAATTGGTAGCTGGGGGCTGGGGGTTCAGGTTGGCGGCGCGGCGGGGAATCCCTGGTTTTCGCATGGCGGCGTGAATGCGGGGTACGAGAGCCTGTTTGTGGCATACGACAAGAATGGCGATGGCGCGGTGGTGATGACGAATGCGCAGGGTGGGTCGCGGCTTGCCGATGAGGTGATGCATGCGATTGCGGCGGCGTATGACTGGCCGGATCACAAGCCTGTGGAGCGCACGATGGTGAAGGTGGATCCGGCGGTGCTGGCGAAGTATGTGGGGACGTATGAGCTTTCACCGGATTTCAGCATTGTGTTTACGCTGGAGGGGAATCAGCTGATGACGCAGGCTACGCATCAGCCTAAGTTTCCGGTGTATCCGGAGGCGGAGAATAAGTTCTTTCTGACTGTGGTGGATGCTGAGGTGGAGTTTGTGGCGGATGATAAGGGGCAGATTGGATATGCGATTCTGCACCAGGGTGGGCAGGATCATAAGGCTGTGCGGAAGTAGTGGGGAGTGGATTTCAGGAGGTGGCTGTTATGGTTTTTGCGCTTTGGCTTGCTTGTATCTCAGCAGCACGGCGGTTTCGACAGCTTTTGAGAGACGAAAACCATGACTGCGAAGCCTTTTCAATATGTCTGGAAAATCTAGATTCCCGACCATAGAGGCTTGTAAAAGTACAGCCAATGTTCCTGCTACCTGCAGTTTTCTTTCCTCGGCTTCATGGCGGCCGGCGCGCTCATCGATCAAAAGAACATTCGCATTCACTTCAAGGGCGAGACTGATGGCTTCGCGCTCTCCTGCGCCAAGCTCTGCGCTGAGGGTCTCGTCGATTTGAGACACCTGTTTGGCTTCAAGCCAAGAGGGCGGTGAAACAGCCCATGCGCGCACCTGCGGAGGTGCTTCCGGATGTTGCATTTCTGTGAGCACGGCTTGCGGCGCGAGAATGCGGCCGTAGATTTGAGGAAGAATCTCAGAATGTTCGAGAAGGATGAGGTAGTTGAGAGGGCTGGTGTCGGCGACAACGATCATGTCTGGGCTATTGGTTATTGGCCGCTAGCAGATGATCGAGCGTGGCCATATCCTTGTCGAGATCTTCGACCGTGTAATCGTAGATGGCGTGGCGCTGGAGGAAAGTGTCTGCCTGCATGCGCGTGGCGAGGCCGAGGAGCTGGCGGACCTGCTCCATGGTCAGGCGGCCATCTCGATATGCGCCGGCTGCGGATTCTTCGAGAAGCAGGCGAGCGGCGTCTCGTCCGGCAGGTACAAGCTGCGCGGCAAACTGATCGGGAATTTCCACGGTCACCTGCATGAATTGAGCGTAGCAAAAGAAGTGGGGAAAGTCATGCGTGCGATTTGAGCGGGCACTGTCAGTTTTGGGGTGGGGCGGTGGGTGGCGGGTCGATCCAGTAGGTGGTGCGGGTGGTGATTTCGAGGCCGGTGTAGTTGGGGATGTGAAGCGTAAGGGTGTGCAGGCCGGGGTGGGGGTTTTGGGGGTAGAAGCTTAGGACGTAGCGGTTGGGGACGTGGTTGGCGATGGTGGAGAGATAGCCTTCGAGCTCTCTGGGTTTGGAGAGTTTGAAGTATTCGCCGCCTGTCATGCGGGCTACGGTTTCGGGGATGTTGGTCTTCATGCCGTCTACGGCTTCAATGGCGGCCATCTTGGCGAAGGCCAAGGGCGGCGCTAGCTGCGTGAGGCAATCGTAGGCCTGGATCCATTTGTTGTGGGTGGCGTCGGGGTCGGCGTCTGGGTCTGGATCAGGACGTTTGCCCATGCAGCCGTGCGGTGGGTTGGGGTGGGGGTTTTCGAGACGGAGCCAGCCTAGCTTCTGGCGGCTGTCGATATGTTCCGGGAGTTGGCGTTCGGCGTAGTGTGCGGCTTCCGATTTTCCTGTCGAGAAGCCGATGCTGTAGATGGTGGTGTTGGTGTCGGCTACGGCGCGGACGGCGCGCTGGATGGTGGTGGTGCTGCCGCGGTCGTTGGTTTCACTGATGAGCAGGATGGTGCGGCGGTAGATGGGCGGCTGATCGCGCAATAGATCGACGGCGTAGGTGAGGCTGTCGAGGATGGCTGCGCCGTTGTCGCCGAGTGGGATGTCGTGGACCGGGTTTGGGCCGGTGCAGTTGCTGTAATGCTCCTGGCGGGTGCAGCCGGGCTGGAGGCTGCGGAGGGCATCGATGGCTTCATCGTTGTCGCCGGTGAAGCTTTGCAAGAGATGCGGCTGGCTGTCGAAGGTGACGACGGCGATCTGATGGAAGACGTTGCCGACGATGGAGGAGAGCATGGGGGCGAGCGGTGGGGCGAGGGTGGCGTAGTTCTGGAATTCGCGCGCGCCTGCGCCGCCGGTTTCGAGGACGATGACGAGGGCGAGTGGCGAGTGGTCGGTGTCTTCGACGAGCGAGAGTTTTTGCGCGGCGCCGTCGTCGGTGAGGGCGAAATCGTTAGCGGTGAGGGTGTAGACGTTTTTGCCGGATTTATTGAGTACGAGGGCGGGGACGAGGACGAGGTTGGTTTGTACGGTGAGCTGGGGATTGGGTGGAGCGGGGGATTGTGCGATGGCGAGCTGGGATGCGGCTGCGAGAGCGGCCAGGGCGATGCGCGCGAGAGTGGAGTGAGCGTTCAAGAGGGCCTCGCCGGGTGCGGTCGTTTTCAGCTTAGACGCTTGCGGAGCGGGTTTTGTTTTTAGCGGGTCAGTTGCGCTTCGCACATTAGCGAGTTAGCAGGTTAGCCCTATAATTTTGCCATTATGCAGACGCTTCTTCGGAATCTTCGCTTTGCAGTGCGCGTGTTTTGGTGGAACAAGGGTTTTACGGCGGCGGTGGTGTTGACGCTGGCGCTGGGGATTGGCGCGAATACGGCGATTTTTACGGTGATGGATGCGCTGCTGCTGAGGCCGTTTGCGTTTCGCGAGCCGGAGAGGCTGGTGAGTGTCTCGACGCATGATGAGACGCAGGATCGCGGGATTAACCTGACGCGATGGGAGATGCTGCGGGATCATCATGGCTCGTTTGAAGATGTGGCAGTTTGGGCCGGGGATACGCTGAACTTGTCTGGCGAGGTGGCTGGTGTGCGCGAGCCGGTGCAGGTGCAGGTGGCGCGGGTTTCTGCGAATTTTTTCTCTCTGCTTGGAGTGGAGCCGCAGTTGGGACGAGGCTTTACCGAGGAAGAGGCTCGGCCTGAGGGCGCGAACGTGGTGATGCTGAGCGATATGCTTTGGCGGGAGCGCTTTCATGCTGATCCGCGGGTGATTGGGCAGACGATTCAATTGGATTCGGCGGCGGCTACGGTGGTGGGTGTGTTGCCGCGGGGGGTGCGGTTTCCGATTCTGGATGATCCTGCGGTTTGGACGCCGCGGTACTTCGAGTTTTCGCTGTTTCCGCCGGCGCGGCTGCGGCAGGGTGTTGGGTATTTGAACATTCTTGGACGGCTGCGCGAGGGGGTGACGCTGAAGGGCGCGAATGCGGAACTGGCGGTGGAGAACGAGCAGTATCGCAAGCAGAACGCGACGATGCCGGATGCGGATACGAATATTGTGTTTGCGGCGAGGAGTTTGCGGGATGAGGCTGTGGGCGATATGCGTGGGAACGTGTTGATGCTGGCCGGCGCTGTGGGTGTGGTGCTGCTGATTGCCTGCGCGAATGTGGCGGGGCTGATGCTGTCGCGGGCGATTTCCCGTAGGAGCGAGATGGCGGTGCGGACGGCGCTGGGGGCGCGACGTAGCACGATTGTGGCGCAACTGTTGACGGAGAGCTTGCTGCTGGCAATGGTTGCAGGCGTGCTGGGAGCGGGGCTGGGATGGGCGGCAACGCGGGCGCTTGCGGTTTGGGGTGGCGATGAGCTGCCTGCTGGATTTTCTCTCGCTTTGGACTGGCGCGTATTGGTATTCACGCTTGTGGTTTCCGGGATGGCGGGGATTTTGTTTGGGATTGTGCCGGCGCTGCAACTGGCGCGGGTGGATCTGAATGCGACGCTGCGCGAAGAGGGGCGCGGGAGTTCGGCGGGGCGCGGGCGGGTGCGGATGAAGGATGCGCTTGTGGTGGGGCAGGTGGCGCTCAGCCTGATGCTGCTGATTGGTGCGGGGCTGCTGATGCGGAGCTTTGTGCGGCTGATGAGGGTGGAGACGGGATTTGATGCGGAGAATGTGCTGACGATGGGAGTGTCGCTTTCGACGCAGCGGTACGGGGATGCGGCGAAGCAGACGGCGTTTTTTGACGAGGTGCTGCGGAGGGTGCGGGCGCTGCCGGGAGTGAAGAATGCTGCGGTTTCTGCGGCGCTGCCGATGCAGTGGATGCGGATGTCTCCTGTGCTGGCGAAGGGGCAGCCGGATGTTCCGCTGGGGCAGAGGCCGTTTGTGGATATTGAGGCGGTGAGTCCGGAGTGGTTTGAGACGATGCGCGTGCCGCTAAGGGCTGGACGTGGGTTTACGGCGGGGGATGTCAAGGACGCTCCGCCGGTGGCGGTGGTGAATGAGGCGTTTGTGCGGCAGTTCTGGGGTGGTTCGGGGGTCGATCCGCTTACGCAGAGTATGGTGATTGGGCGCGTTGCGCAACCGTTCCAGGTAGTGGGTGTGGCGGCGGATGTGAAGAACAAGGGATTGGCTGAGGATACGCAGGCCGAGGTGTATCTGCCGTTTGCACAACTGCCGTGGGGGAAGATGAATCTGCTGGTGCGGACGGCTGTGAAGCCGGAGGCGATGGCGGAGAGTGTTCGTGCGCAGATTGCGGCGGTGGATGCGGACCAGCCGGTGACGAAGGTGCGGACGGTGATGCAGTTGATGAGTGAGCAGAGGGCGCAGCCAAAGTTTTTGCTGGCGGTGGTGGGCGTTTTCTCCGGCACGGCGCTGGTGCTGGCGCTGATTGGGATTTACAGCATGCTGAGCTATGCGGTGGCGGAGCGGCGGAAGGAGTTTGGGATTCGCATGGCGCTGGGGGCGGGGCGCGCGGATATTTTGCGGCTGGTGATGCGGCATGGATTTGTGCTGGCTGTTGCTGGCGTGGGCGTGGGGTTGGTGGCGGCATTTGCGCTGGCTCGGCTGATGGGGGCGATGCTTTATAAGACTGGGGAGCATGATCTGGTGACGTTTGCTGTGGCACCGATGGTGTTTCTGGTGGTGGCGCTGGTGGCGGCGTGGATGCCGGCGCGGAGGGCTACTCGGGTTAGTCCGATGGAGACGCTGCGGTGATGGTTGTGCTGTCGATCAAAGAGCGATGGCTTCACTATCTTGCGATCTGCACTTTTGTCTTCGGCTGTCTGCCGCTCATTTTGCTACGCGGCAACATGCTTGTTGCGACGGTGCCCTTCACCCTGGCTTATTTCGCAAATGCAGCGATCAGCACCTACCTCTGTATCCGGTTCGGTGCGAAGTCTCTGCACCTGAAGGCGCACTGGGCTCTGCTGGCCGTCACGATGGGCGCAAGTGTGGTGGTGGCGATTGCAGCTCTTGTCATGCGGACGGTTCCGCTGATTGCCAACTTTGCTAACTTCTTCATGTTTTGCGGTTACATTCCGCCGCTTCTGCTGATCTCGCTGCCGGCAGGGCGCCGCTATTTTCACCAGTTTTTATGGATCGATCTGGTCCAGGTAATGCTGGCGATGTACGTCGGTTACGCAATTCTGTTTCGCGCTCGTCCGTTTACCCATGACGTTCCTGTAGCCCTTGACGGCGTCACACTCTTTCATCTCTTTCTTGCTGGGGATCTCATCCTTATAATGGGCGCATTTTTACATACCATAGCCGCTGCGAACGGCGACGAAAAAGGTTTCTTCCGCTTGTTTTTTGTTCTTGGTGTTCTGGGCACTGCAGGGACTTTTTTGCACAACGCTATCCTGCTTCACAATCCAAAGGAAACTTTGACGGGGATACCCGTTTTGCTGACTGGTTTTTTGGATATTGAGATACTTCTGCGTTACCGAGGCGAGGCCGTTGCCGGGAGGCTGGAGCGTGGCAGAGGGCTGTTGGCCGACTTGATCAATATCGCGAGCCCTGCGTTCCCTCCTGCTGTGCTGCTGGCTCTGGGGATTGTTGTGGAAGGCGCACATCCAACACTGGGACACGGGGCCATACTTACGGCATTTTTTCTTTTTGTTGCCAGAGCTACTTTTTATCAACGGAACTTTGAACGGTTGCATAGTGACCTGGAAAACGCCCAGGTGCGGTTGAAATATCTCTCCCTTACCGATGAGTTGACTAGCGTGGCGAATCGGCGAGCACTAGGAGCTGCGCTCCAGGCGGATTGGGATCGCAGCGTGCGGTCCGGTTCTCCACTGTCGTTTCTGCTTATCGATGTGGATTTTTTCAAGCAAGTGAACGACAGGTATGGCCATAAGGCGGGAGATGATTACCTAATTGCCATTGCGAGAGCCCTGGAGGTTGCAGTATTACGCAGCATCGATACAATTGGGCGCTATGGCGGGGATGAATTTGCAGTGATTTTGCCGAACACCGACGTGGCAGCGGCGGCGGAAGTTGCCGAGAGGATCTGCCGGGAGGTAAGTGATCTGCACATCGAAAACAGCGCAACCAGCACAGGCTTTGCCACACTGAGTATCGGCGTGGCGACTGCTTTCCCATGCATAGGCCCGACTGCTGAAGGCTTGCTTCGTGATGCGGATTCAGCTCTTTACGACGCGAAGAAAGCCGGGCGGAACTGCTGGCGCGCGACAAGCCAGATTATTCTTTGATGAGACTATACTGGTGGCGAAGTGAAAGGCTGTGCGAGTTAGTCCGATGGAAACGCTGCGGTGAAATCCTGTCGAACAGCTGTGGTTTTTGTATTGTGTTGCTTTTCGACTATAGTTCAGCCGCTATTTGCACAGCAGAATTCGCATATCTACACCGTTCTCGATGCTAAGGAAAACGCCGGCCGTTTAGGTTATAACCAAGTTTTCGTGCGAGGACATTTCTGGTGCGGCAAAGAAGGTTCGATGTTATTCGACAGCGGGTTCAAAGCCGTCTTGAGTCTACGTTACTCCGACGATTTCAACTCGAAGCACTCATATATGGAGTTGTTAAATTTCGCGCGAAAATCCGATGTGGCAATGGTCACTGGGCGACTTCATGTTGAGCCGAACGGACAACTTGTTTTGATCGCTGAAGACCTTCATTTCGCAGAAAATCCGCATTAGAGAAAACGAAAGGCAAAAGCAGGTCCTTCCCTCCGGCTGAAAAGCGCCTACGGTCAGGATGACGGATTTTGTTGGGGAGACTGCATCTTGGTTGTGCTGGTGGAAGGCAAAAGCAAGAACAACCGCAGGTCCCTCGGCTTCGCTCGGGATGACAGTTTTCAACGGGAGTGAGCGGGAGTGGTATCCCCGGTCTCCAAAAGCGAGAGACCGGGGGCACCCAGCTCCTGTCGAGGCTTTGGTTATCCCACCCATGCGCGATACTGCTGCGCATGGATGGGGCACAGGGTTTTGTGGGGGTGCGGGAGAAAGGCAAAAACAACTGCAAAAGCAGAAGCGGGTCCTTCCCTCCGGCTGAAAAGCGCCTACGGTCAGGATGACGGACTTTTGGGGGAGTTCGAGCGTTGTGGGAGTTCGAGGGGTGGGGGTGCGAGCGTTGTGGGAGTGCGGGTTTAGACTGGTCGGAACGTCATGACTGAAGCGATTACGGTTTCTAAAGAGAATTATCTGAAGGCCATTCTGGAGGCTGAGGCGGAGGGTCATGAGGTGATCCCTGCGACGCTGGCGCATTGGTTGAAGGTGTCTGCGCCGGCGGTGACGATGGCGCTGAAGCGGCTGAAACGGGATGGGTTTGTGGCAGTGGGTGGGGATGGGATCGTGCGGCTGACGGAGGCGGGGCTGGAGACGGCTTCGCGGACGGCGCTGCGGCACCACCTGGTGGAGCGGATGCTGAGCGAAGTTTTCGGGATGGAGTGGTATGAGATTCATGAGGAGGCGGAGCGGCTGGAGCATGCGGTTTCGCCGGCCTTTGAGGCGAAGCTGAAGGAGAAGTTGGGGGATGGGGCTTGTCCGCATGGGAATGCGGTGCTGCCGGAGAATCCGGCGGAGCGGAAGCGGCGGGGTGAGGCTCCGCTTTCTGAGGCAGAACCGGGGAAGAAATATGTGGTGGTGAGTTTGCAGGAGCGCGATCCGCAGCTTTTGCTGTTTCTGCACCATGCCGGGATTGGGCCGGGGACGCGGCTGGGTGTGAAGAGCCATAATTATGACCAAACTGTTTCGATTGAGCTCGATACGGGGGGAAAGATTCTCGGAAGGCCGGCGGCGGAGGCGGTTTGGCTGCGTGAGGATGACGTAAGGTAACGTAAAATAAAAAATTATATTAACTGTGATTAAGTATTTCGTGGCATACTTGGTTTAGCAGGGAATGCTCGTAAATCAAAACCATCCCCTCGGGGGCTAAAGCCCCACACTCCATTTGCGGTTTTTCGGCACGGCTGAAGCCGTGCCCTTTCAAAACACTCCATTTCAACAAGCTTTTGAAGCCGGGCCTTTGAAGGCTCTTACGAACTGTTCATGATTACTGAAACCACAACAAAACCGGCTGGGAATGCGCCCTCTTTAGGAGAGGTGCATGGGAGCGTGCGGCTGGGCCGGTTGACTGGCTGGCGGCGGTTGCTGGGGTTTCTGGGGCCGGGATTTTTGATTGCGGTGGGGTATATGGATCCCGGCAACTGGGCTACGGATATTGCCGGCGGGTCGCGGTATGGGTACACGCTGCTGAGCGTGGTGATGTTGTCGAATCTGATGGCGGTGCTGCTGCAGAGTTTGAGTTTGAAGCTGGGGATTGCGACGGAGCGCGACCTGGCGCAGATGTGCCGCGAGGCGACGGGGAAGTGGACGGGCGCCGGGTTGTGGCTGATGGCGGAGATTGCGATTGCGGCGTGCGACCTGGCGGAGGTGATTGGGTCGGCGATTGCGCTGAATCTCTTGTTTCATATTCCGCTGATGTGGGGTGTGTTGATTACGGGCCTGGATGTGCTGCTGATTCTGTTTCTGCAGCATTGGGGTTTTCGGAAGCTTGAGGCTGTGGTGATTGCGCTGATCGGGACGATTGTGGCGCTGTTTGGGATACAGATGGTGCTTTCGCGGCCGGAGTTTGGGCCGGTGCTGTGGAACCTGTTTGTGCCTTCGGCGGAGATTGTGAAGGACCCGGCGCTGCTTTACATTGCGATTGGGATTCTGGGCGCGACGGTGATGCCGCATAACTTGTATCTGCATTCGGCGCTGGTGCAGAGCCGGAATTATGAGCGGACGCCGAAGGGCAAGCGCGAGGCGATCAAGCTGGCGAATATTGATTCGGCGGCGGCGCTGACGGTGGCGCTGTTTGTGAATGCGGCGATTTTGATTGTGGCGGCGGCGGTATTTCACAAGAGCGGGCACTACGAGGTGGCGGCGATTGAGGATGCTTACAAGCTGCTGAGTCCGCTGGTGGGCGCGGGATTTGCGAGCACGCTGTTTGCCGTGGCGCTGCTGGCTAGCGGGCAGAATTCTTCGATTACAGGCACGCTGGCGGGGCAGGTGGTGATGGAGGGGTTTGTGCGGCTGAAGGTGGCTCCGTGGCTGCGACGGCTGATTACGCGCTCGATTGCGATTGCGCCGACGGTGGTGGTGGTGGCGCTGTGGGGTGAGCATGGGACGGAGAAGCTGTTGCTGCTGAGCCAGGTGATTTTGTCATTGCAGTTGAGTTTCGCGGTGGTTCCGCTGGTGATTTTTACCGGAAGCCGGAAGCGGATGGGGGAGTTTGTGAATGCGCCGTGGTTGAAGGGGCTGGCCTGGGTCGCGGCTGTGGTGATTGCGGGGTTGAATGGGTGGTTTGTGGTGTTGATGGTAAGAAACTAGGGACTGAGGGGCTAAGAGGCTGGGCAGATGTATTCGTCTGGGGCTATGCCAACGGCTCGGCGGATTCGATTGTGAATCGCGCTTCTCGAGTAAGTTGAATTATGGACCTGGTCTTAGCCATCGCCGCTTCTGAGCCGGTTCCATATTGCGATGCCCAATCCAGAAAGCTCTCGAATGAAGAGCCAAACGGATGACCATCCAAAGACGCACCAGACCTGCAGAGTAATTCAACGAAGCTCGGATGCCCGCTATGGACAGCGAGGGCGAGAGCAGTCCAACCGTGTTTATCTCGCAGATCTAATGAAGCACCGTGCGTGATCAGTTCCGTCCCAATTGCGGTATTCCCGTGCAAAGCGGCATACATTAAGAGACTCGCGCCATTTCGATTGGCAAGATTGGCTTCTACGCCGGACTCAAGGTAGCGGCGAACCTGAACTACATCGCCCCTCTTGATTGCGCTCCTGATATCCATCGGAGAGATGATACATTCTCCGCTTTCAGACTGAGCCGACTTACTTCACCTTATGCTTAACGACGTGTTGCGCGTGTTGACCAGAGGGCCCAGGCTATTAGTGCTGGTTGGAAGAAGAGGCGGGTGAGGCGTTTTTTGTCTGTGTCGAGGCCGAAGGCGTTGCGGCGGTGGGTGTATTGGGCGATGTTGCCGGGGAAGACTGCTGTGAAGAAGGCGGCTGCGATGGTGCCGACGAGGGCGCGTTTGTGCTTTGGCGCGAGGATGAGCGCGGAGCCTAGCGCGATTTCGGCTACGCCGGATTGAAGGACTACTGTGTCTTTGTCTAATGGGACCCAGTCGGGGACCTGGGCCTGGAACTCTTCGCGGGCGAAGGTCAGGTGGGAGGTTCCGGCGAAGGTCAGGGCGAGGCCTAATGCGATTCTGGCGGCGTCTTGCGCGGGGGTGGTCTGCTGGTTTTCTGGTTCGGGCATCTGAGGCATATTGCGCTCCTGACGTTCTTGGATGCTGTGTGCCGGGATAGGGGGTTCTGTGGCATCCCAGGTCTCCAAAATCTGGAGACCTGGGGCACCCATTTTTTGTGGTGGTGCGGGCTGTCCCTGTTGCCTAATGGCTGTCCACTACTATTGGAGCTATGTTGGTTCTTTCGGCTGCGGAGATGCAGGCTTGCGATCGCTTGACGACTGAGCGGTTTGGGATTGCTTCGATTGATTTGATGCGGAGTGCGGCGCGGGCTGTGGCGGATGTTGCGCGGCGGGCGTTTCCCCGGGTGCGGCGGGTTACTGTGCTGTGCGGTAAGGGCAACAATGGCGGCGATGGGGCTATGGCGGCGCGGCTGCTGGCGGAGAGCGGCCTGCAGGTTACGGTGCTGCTGCTTGGTGCGCCTGCTGAGCTGAAGGGCGATGCGGCTACGGCCTGGGGTGAGCTGGAGGCTGCTGATTGCAAGACTTTTGCTATTGCGAATGCCGATGAATTGGCTTTGCACGGGGATGCGTTTGAGGCGGAGCTGATTCTGGATGCGGTGGTGGGGACTGGTTTTCAGCCGCCGTTGCGCGGGTTGGCGGCTGAGGTTTTGAAGCGGGTCAAAGAGAGCAGGGCGCAGGTACTTGCTGTGGATCTGCCTTCCGGGTGGGCGGCGGATGAGACTCGGGCTGCTGCGGAGGAAGGCGTGTTTCCGGCGGATGCGGTGGTGACGTTTACGGCTCCTAAGCCGGCGCATGTGTTTGGACAGTTGACGCGGGGGTGGGATCAGCCGGTGGTTGTGGCTCCGATTGGGTCGCCGGCTGAGGCTATGGTTTCTACGCTGGGGTTGGGGTGGACTGGCTCCGCGATGGAGATGGTGCAGAGGCCTCGGGCGGCGGACTCGAACAAGGGCAAGTTTGGGCATGTGCTGGTGGTGGGCGGGACGTTTGGCGCGGCGGGCGGCAAGGCTGGCGCGCCGGTGATGAGCTCGCTGGGTGCGCTGCGGGTGGGTGCCGGCCTGGTGACGGCGGCGGTTCCGGAGACGGCGCTGGCGGTGGTTTCAGGGTGTGCTCCGGAACTGATGACCTGGCCGCTGAAGGTGAATGCGGAGGGGCAGATTGCGGCGGAGAATCTGGCCGATGACGAGGCGCTGGGTGCGCTGACGAAGGGGATTACCGTGGCGGCGATTGGGCCGGGGATGGGCCAGAGCGCGGACACGATGAAATTCCTGAACAGCTTTTTGAGCCGGACGAAGATGCCGGTGGTGATTGATGCGGACGGGTTGAACCAGATTGCCAGGCAGCATGACACGCTGCTGGCGCAGATTGCGAAGGAGCGGACGGTGGTGATTACGCCGCATCCGGGAGAGATGGCGCGGCTGGCGGGGATTTCGACGGCTGAGGTGCAGGCGAAGCGGTTGGATGTGGCGCGCGGGTTTGCGATGAAGTATGGCGTGATTGTGGTGTTGAAGGGGGCGCGGACGCTGGTGGCGCATCCTGGCGGGCAGGTCAGCGTGAATACTACCGGGAATCCCGGGATGGCAAAGGGTGGAAGCGGGGATGTGCTGGCGGGTATGGTGGCCGGGATGATGGCCCAGTATGCGGAGGATCCGGGGCGGGCGGTGGAGGCCGCGGTGTATCTGCATGGGCTGGCCGCGGATATGGCTGTGCGTAAAGGAAACGAGCATACGCTGCTGGCGACGGACAGTTTTGCACAATATTCACATGCATTTCGTACAAACAAGGAAGACGATTCAGGCTATGTTTGGTTGCAGGGACGGCCGAGGGGCCGGAGAGCGACCGGCGGGAGGAAGCGATGATGGCAGAGGCAACGGTGGCGGCTGGGCAGGTGCATGAGTTCACCACGCGGAGCGGCGCGGACACGGTGGAAGTGGGGCGCAAGCTGGTGAAGCTGTTGAAGCCGCCGCAACTGCTGTTGCTGACGGGCGACCTGGGTACGGGGAAGACGACGCTGGTGAAGGGGATTGCCCAGGCGCTGGACGCTGCGGAGCCGGAAGAGGTTACCAGCCCGACTTTTACGCTGATTCATGAGTATGAGGGCGTGCGGGATGGGAAGCCGGTGAAGCTGTATCACCTGGATGTGTATCGGCTGGAGGGTGAGCGGCAGCTTGAGACGCTGGGGCTGGATGATCTGCTGACCGACGACGCGCTGGTGCTGGTGGAGTGGGGTGAGAAGTTCAAGAGCATCCGGAAGCGGGCTACCGGCGAGATTGCGATTGAGGCTACGGGTGGGGATGGGCGGAAGATTGTGGTTACGCTTAAAGACTAGGGAGTAGGGAATAGGGAGTAGGGAATAGAAAGGCAAAAGCAGGTCCTTCACTCCGCCTGAAGTACGGCTACGTTCAGGATGACGGCGCAATTGTCATTCATCGTTGATTCCAGGACCGCATCAAGAATTGCCCGGATTATTTTCCGGTGAGTGGGCCCATTACGAAGAGGGTGTTGCCGGAGGGGTCGAGGAGATCGAAGGTGCGGCTGCCCCAGGGTTCGTCTTTGGGTGCGCGCAGGACTTTTACCTTTGGGCTCCATTCGTTGTAATAGGCGTCGGTGTCTTCGACTTGAAGGGCGACGCAGGCATCGCGGCCGTGGCCCGATTCGGCTTGTGGGCTGAAGAGCGTGATTTCGATTCCTCCGCGTGCGATGCCTAGAAGGCCGGAGTGGCCGTCTTCTGAGACTTCCCAGGCTATGCGAAAACCCAGTTGGTCGATGTAGAAGGCTTTTGCTGTGGCCAGGTCGTCGACGGGAAGCTGTGGGATGGCTTTTTCCATGATGGGAGCATTGTAAATGTGGTGTGGGATACCCGATTTTTTTGTGGGATAGGTGAAGGCAAAGGCAGAGACAACAGCAGGTCCTTCCCTCCGGCTGAAAAACGCCTACGGTCAGGATGATGGGTCTGCTCAGGGATTTAGATTGGCCATCCCACCCATGCGCGGTACTGCTGCGCATGGATGGGGCACCCTTTTTTGTGGTTGTGCTGGCGAAAAACAACGGCAAAGGCAAAGCGGGTCCTTCCCTCCGGCTGAAAAACGCCTACTGTCAGGATGACGGTCTTTGGTGATGGATGGTGCGGCGTCTAGCAGGCTGGCGGTGGCGTGTAAGATGGTGCTCAATCAAAAATTTGCGTGTGGGGGCTTCCGGTGCGTTATTTCCGCTTCTCTGCAGTGTCTCGTTTTGTCATTGCTCTTTTGGCTGTTGTGCTGGCGGCGGGCGTTGCCGATGCGGCTTCGACTCCGCACATTTTTCAACGGCCTGCGCTTAGCAGGGATCTGATTGCGTTTGCGTATGCGGGCGATCTTTGGACGGTTCCGAGGGCGGGTGGGCGTGCGACGCGGCTGACGGTGGGTGTGGGCGTTGAGACTTCGCCGATTTTTTCGCCGGACGGGCAGACGATTGCGTTCACGGGCGAGTATGACGGCAATACGGATGTGTTTACGATTCCGGTGGGCGGCGGGGTGCCGTTTCGCGTGACGTATCACCCGGCGGTGGATGCGGCGGTGGCGTGGACGCCGGATGGATCGAAAATTGTTTTCCGGTCGAATAGGGATGCTGCCAGCCGTTATACGAAGCTGTACACGGTGCCGGCGAAGGGCGGAGTGGCGAAGGCGCTGCCGCTGCCGATGGCCGCGCAGGGACAGATTTCGCCGGATGGGAAGGCGATTGCGTATTCGCCGCTTGGGCCTGCGTTCGGGTTCAATTACACGTCGTTTGTGTCGTGGGGCAACTATCACGGCGGCCTGGCGAGCACGATCTGGATTACTACGCTGCCGGGGCTGGAATCGGTGGAAATTCCGCATGAGAAGTCTTCGGATTTCTACCCGGTATATGTGGGTGGGAAGGTGTATTTTCTCTCCGGACGCAAGGGGCATACGGCGATCTTTGCTTATGATGCGGGATCGAAGAGCGTGAAGGAAGTGCTGGCGAATGAGGGGCCGGATATTCGCTCGCTGAGCGGCGAGGGCAACACGCTGGTTTACGACCAGCTGGGTGAGATTTATCTCTTTGATACGGCGACGGGAAAGAAGACGCTGGTGCCGATTGAGGTGGATGCCGATTTGCCGGATGTAAGGCCGCGGATTGCCAGCGTGGCGGACCAGGTGGAGAATGTGACGATTTCGCCGACGGGTGTGCGCGCGGCGATTGAGGCGCATGGCGAGATTTTTACGGTGGCCGTGAAGCATGGGCCGACGCGGGATATTACGAATACTCCGGGTGTGATGGAGCGCGAGCCGGCGTGGTCACCGGATGGGCAGTCGATTGCGTACTTCTCGGATGAGAGCGGGCTGTACCAGCTGCATGTGGCGGGGCAGATGGGGTCGAGCGTTGCGGGCGGGCCGGCGGTGAAGAAGTTTGCGCTTGCGCCGGAGCCTGCGTATTACTTTCAGACGGTGTGGTCGCCGGACTCGAAGAAGATTGCTTTCCACGATAACCGGCTGAACATTTACATGCTGGATACGACGACGGGCAAGCTGACTACCGTGGGCGGGAAGAATGCTTTTGGTGGCTTCTCAAACACGAACTACGATGTAGCGTGGTCGCCGGATTCGAAGTGGATTGCTTACCCGCAGTCGATGCCGAATCATCTTCATGCGATTTTTCTTTACAACGTGGAGACGGGCCAGTCGACGCAGGTGACGAGCCAGATGGCGGACTCTACGGGCCCGGCATTTGATCGCGAGGGGAAGTATCTCTTTTTTACTGCGAGCACGAATGCGGGCGCTACTTCAGACGGGTTGGATATGACGAGCGACCTGTATGAGGTGACGAACAATATTTACGCGGTGACGCTGGCTGCGGATACGGCTTCTCCGATTGCGCCGGAGCTGGAGGATGAGAAGGCTGAGGAGAAGAAAGACGACAAGAAGCCGGATGCGGATAAGAAGGCTGACTCAGACGCAAAGGATGGGGACAAGAAGTCGGATGAGAAGCCGGGCAGCAAGGGTGCGGTGAAGCCGACCAAGGTGGACCTGGCGGGAATTGAGAAGCGCATTGTGGCGTTGCCGCTGCCGACGGGTGTGTATGGCGGACTTGCCGGCGGGCTGAAGGGGAGCTTGTACTTCCTGGAGTCGTCGGCTGCGGGGCGGTTTTCGGACCGTGGACTGACGCTGAATCGCTGGACGCTGGAGGATCGCAAGACGGAAAAGCTGGCTGAGCAGGTGGAGGGCTTTGAGTTATCGGCCAATGGCGAGAAGATGCTGGTGAAATTTGGACCGATACACTGGGCGATTGTGCCGAGCGGTGCGCCGGTGAAGCCGGGTGATGGTGTGCTGAACTTTGCGGATTTGAAGGCGCGTGTGGAGCCTCATGCCGAGTGGGCGCAGATGTACCACGAGGTCTGGCGGATTGAGCGGGCGTACTTCTACGACAAGAATTTCCACGGCACGAATACCGTGGCGGATGAGAAGAGATTCGACCCGTATGTGAGCTCGATTGCTTCGCGTGCGGACTTGAATTACATCTTTCAGGAGATGCTGGGTGCGTTTTCTGTGGGACATCTACGCGGGTCTGGCGGGGATATTCCTGCGGCGAAGCATGTGGCCGGTGGGCTGCTTGGCGCCGATTACGAGGTGAAGGATAACCGCTGGTGCATTACGAAGATCTACACGGGTGGACAGTTCAATGCGAGCGAGAAGGCTCCGCTGGCGCAGCCTGGGCTGAATGTGGCAGTGGGTGAGTGCATTCTGGCGATTGATGGGCAGGAGCTTACGGCAGGCATGGATATTCAGCAGCCGCTGGAGGGGACTGCGGGCAAGGTGGTGAGCCTGCTGATTGGCCAAGCGGATGGGACGAAGACGCGGGATATTTCTGTGACGCCGATTGCCAGTGAATATGCATTACGAAACGTGGACTGGATTGAGGGCAACCAGGCGAAGGTGGATAAGCTTTCCGATGGGAAGCTGGCGTATGTGTATCTGCCGGATACGGGCGGCGGCGGATTTACGAATTTCAACCGCTACTACTTTGCGCAGACGGACAAGAAGGGCGCTGTGATTGACGAGCGTTTCAACGGCGGCGGCCAGGTGGCGGATTACTTTATCGAAGTGTTGAGCCGGAAGCTTGAAAGCTATTGGGCTCCGCGCTATGGCGTGGTGGAGCATACGCCGAATGCCGCGATTTACGGGCCGAAGGTGATGATTGCGAATGAGTCTTCGGGCTCGGGCGGCGATGCGCTGCCGTGGCTGTTCAAGCAGGCGAAGCTGGGGCCGCTGGTGGGCAAGCGCACGTGGGGCGGACTGGTGGGCATTGGCGGGATTCCGGTGCTGATGGATGGAGGACGTGTGACTTCGCCGAGCGTGGCGTTCTTCTCGCCGAAGGGCGAGTGGGATGTGGAGAACCATGGAGTGGATCCGGATTACGAGGTGGAGCAGGATCCCAAGGCCGTGAGCGAGGGGCATGATCCGCAGTTGGAGAAGGCTGTGGCGCTGGCGCTTGAGGAACTAGCGAAGCATCCGGTGGATACGAATCCGGCGAGACCGGCTTATCCGAATTATCACAAGAACTAGTCGTTCAGGCGATTTCGGCCTTTGGCCGTCACGTGGTTTGGTGGACCTGCCGCTGCCCGGGGTGGACTGGGGGACGCCGGAACCCTTTGTCTCCGGCGTGACTTTCAGGTTTACGTTGCCATCTTCAGGATGCGGTCGCCTTCTAAACGGCTGAAGGCGGCTTCCGCGGCGCGATGGTTTTTCTCGACGGTTTTGAAGAGCTTGAGGAACTTTGGATTTTTGCGAACCGGGTCCAACCACGGATCGGTTTGCATGGCTGGGTAGCAGAAGAATCCGCCGGCTACCACTCGCTCCAGGAGATTGAGAGCGGAGTCGGCCTGGTTGAGATGGGCTAGATGGCGGGTCAGGTAATAGAGACCTTCGGGGTCGCTGAACTCGGAGGAGACGATGTGCTCGGCCGCGGCGATGCTGGCTTCGCGATCGTTTTCGATCAGGGTTCGGGCAGTTCTGGCGAAGTCGCCTAAGCGATTTGTGGATTTTTCTTCGAGCTGGCGCAGGGCCGCGATGGCTTGTTTCTGCTGGCCTACTTCGGCGAGGGCGATGCCGGCGATGTAGGGATACTCTTCCATCTTGAGCGATGTCAGGCGGCTGTAGTCGTGCTGCAGGAACCAGGTGTGTGCCACGCTGGTGCGGATCTTTGGATCGAGGGCGAGAGCGCGGCGGTGGGCGGCTGCTGAGGCTTCGAGCATGCCGCTGTAGCGGAGCGGGCTGACTAGTCCGGCGAAGAGCTCGGCGTCGGCGGCTCCGCGTGCGCGCGGGATAAGGCGTTCGACGGCGTCGGCGGCGCGGCCTAAATCGACTTCAAGCTGTGCGTAGGCTTTGTGCGCGATGGCCAGATCCGGATTGAGGTCGAGGGCTTTGCGGAAGGCGAATTCGGCTTTCTTGAGGCCTTCGCGTGTTTCCGAGGGAAGATATTTTGCGGAGACGTGATGGATGCGGCCGAGACGCGCCCAGGCTGGAGCGTAATTGGGATCGATCTCCACGCAGCGCAGATAGAGATCGCGGGCTGCGGGCCACTGCCTGGGATCGCTGCTGAACTGATTGGCGCGGAGAAAGTATTCATACGCCTTGGCATCAGAGGGAACGTCTTTGCGCAGCGTACGCTGCTCGCTTGCGGTGAGCTGGAGTTCGAGAGTGTTGACGAGGCACTCGGTGATCTCGTCCTGCAATCGAAAGATGTTGTCCGTGGGCGCTTGCAGAGAGTGCGAGCAGAGGAGGGTTCCGCTGGCGGCTTCAGTGAGTTGCGCGGAAACACGGATTTCGTTTCCTGCGGAGAGCAGCGTACCGGTGAGGATGAGGTCGACGTCGGCTTCTGTGGCGATGGTTTTGAGATCGAGAGCGGCAGCGGAATAGCGTGCGGCGGCGAGGCTGGAGCGTACGGTGAGCGACTTGAGCGCAGATAGTGAGGTTGTCAGCGCGTCGGGAAGGCTGAAAGCTAAGAAGTCCGTTGCCGGATCAGGGCGAAGGATGCGGAAGGGAAGCACGATGAGGCGCGTGATGGCTTTGGGTGCGGGCGGCGTGGCAGCTTCGGTGGGCATGAGGAAGCGGTAGCCGCGTTTGGGCAGGGTTTCGATGAAGCGGGGTGTGCCGGCGGTGTCGCCTACGGCTTCGCGGATTTGCCGGATGCAGAAGTTGAGGCCCTGCTCGAAGTCGACGAAGGTGTCTTCACTCCAGACGCGCTCGCGGATTTCATTGCGGGTGATGATTTCTCCGCTGCGGCGAACGAGGAGTTCGAGCACGCGAAAGGGTTGCGGAGCGAGCTTGATGCGATCGCCTTTGCGGCGAAGCTCGCCGGCTGCGGGATCGAGCTCGAAAGAGTCGAAGCGAAGGATATTTGCAGAGTCACTCATCGAATACTCAGCTCTTCCTCATCTGCCGTCTATGGAGGCTAATTCTGACCTCCGGTACAAGTGATCCATGAGGTTGCCGAGGTGACAGGCAGCCGCAGAAAACACACATGACAGAGGGAGGCTGGCAATGAAAATCAACGATATCGCACCCGACTTTGAGGCCGCAACCACGCAGGGGCCCATCTGCTTTCACGAATGGCTGGGCAGCTCCTGGGGCGTGCTGTTCTCACACCCGAAGGATTTTACGCCGGTTTGCACGACGGAGCTTGGCTATCTGGCGTCGCTTGAGGCGGAGTTTGCGAAGCGCAACTGCAAGATCATCGGGCTGAGTGTGGACCCGGTGGAGAACCATGGCAAGTGGGCTGTGGAGATTGAGCAGTCGCAGGGATATGCGGTGAATTATCCGATGATCGGGGACTTCGATCTGAAGGTGGCGAAGCTTTACGACATGCTGCCTGCTGAAGCGGGCGAGACGTGCGAGGGACGTAGTGCGGCGACCAACGCTACGGTTCGCACGGTGTTTGTGATTGGGCCGGATAAGAAGGTCAAGCTGATGCTGGCGTATCCGATGACGACTGGACGCAACTTTGACGAGGTGCTGCGCGTGCTGGATTCGATGCAACTGACGGCGGCGCACCAGGTGGCTACGCCTGCGAACTGGAAGAGCGGCGAGGACGTGATTATTGTGCCCGCGGTTTCCGATGACGATGCACGGCAGAAGTATCCCAATGGCTGGAAGACGGTGCTGCCGTATCTGCGGTTGGTTGCGCAGCCCTGCTGAAGTTTTGACAGCAACGAAAAACATTGAGGAGACAGCGTTATGGAAACAGTACAGGTGGAGCGGTTTTATCTCGGATGCCTGGCGCACGCGTCGTACATGGTTGCATCAGGCGGTGTGACTGCGGTGATCGATCCGCAGCGTGATGTGGAGATTTATCTTGAGGCTGCCGCCGCTCACGGATGGAAGATTGAACACATCTTCGAGACGCATCTTCATGCGGATTTTGTCTCGGGGCATCGCGAGCTTGCGGAGCGTACCGGCGCGCGGATTTATCTTGGGGCCGGATCTGGTGCGGAGTTTGCTCATCAGGCTGTGAGCGATGGGGACCAGATTTGCTTTGGGCAGTGCTGCCTGGGGATTTTGCAGACGCCAGGACATACGATGGAGAGCATCTGCATTGTGATGCGCGATTGTGGCTCGCCGGAGCGGCCATTGACAGTGTTTACGGGCGACACGCTGTTTGTGGGGGATGTGGGGCGGCCTGACCTTTCGGGAAATTACACGCCGCAGGAGCTTGCAGGGGAGCTTTACAAGAGCCTGCATGAGAAGCTGCTGACGCTGCCGGATGAGACGGTGATTTATCCGGCGCATGGAGCCGGCTCGCTTTGCGGGCGGAGCATGAGCTCGGAGAGCTTTTCGACGATTGGCAGGCAGCGGCGCACGAACTATGCGTTGCTGGCGAAGAGCAGCGATGAGTTTGTTCATCTGCTGACGGATAACCTGTCTGCTGCGCCGGAGTATTTTGCGATGGATGTGGCGCTGAATCGCGCTGGTGCTGTTTCGCTGGCGGAACTGCCGGATTTGAAGGCGCTTTCAGCGAAAGAGGTTCTGCGACTGCAGGACCAGGGTGCTGTGGTAGTGGATACGCGCGTTGTAACTGAGTTTGCTGCGGGGCATGTGCCTGGTTCTCTCCATATTGCGTTGACGGGGCAGTACGCTTCGTGGGCGGCGCGGATTCTGGGGCTGGGGACGACGTTGATTCTTGTGGGCGAGGATGCGGAGCATGTGCGGGAATCGCGGCTGCGGCTGGCGCGTGTGGGGATTGAGAAGGTGACGGGATACCTCAAGGAAGGCGTGGTTGGCTGGGCTCAGAGCGGACATGAACTTGATTCCGTGCCGCAGATTGTGGCGACTGATCTTGAGGCTTTGATTGCGGACGGCGAGATTGCGTGGCTGGATGTGCGGGAGGCGGCGGAGGTGGAGAGTGGCTCGATTGAGGGCTCGGTACATATTCCGCTGGGAAAGCTGGCCGCGCGGGTGAAAGAGTTGGATCGCGAAAAGCTGCTGGTGGTGTATTGCCGGAGTGGGTATCGGAGTTCGGTGGCTACGAGCGTGTTGCGGCGGGCCGGGTTTGGCCGGGTTGCGAATCTGATTGGCGGATTTGACGCGTGGAAGGCGGCCGGATGTGGGGCTGCGGTGGATGTTGAAGCTGTGGCGTAGAGCGTTTATGCAGCCATTGAATTTTCATGAGAGGACAAGACGATGCCGGTGACTGAAACTCAGGTTTGGAAGAGCTCGAGATTGACGATTGAACGCACAACGAGTGCGGTGCAGGAGACGGTGTTTCGGTTGTCGGGGCCGTTTACAGCACGGGATTTGTATGCGGGGCTTTCTCCGGATACCGTGCGTGCAATCTTTGAAGCTGGATCGGATATTTATCTCATCGATCTGACGGAGGTGCCCTATATGGATTCGAAGGCGCTTGAGATGTTGATGGGCCATTGTGATCGCTGCGGGCGGGAAGGCGTTTCATTCGGTGTTATGGGCCTCAGCTGCCGGGTGCTGGAGCGGCTGAGGGCTTGCAGGATGGAGGATCGGCTTCCGGTTGTTGCTATGGCTTGAAGTCGACGCTGGTCCAGAGTGGGGCGGGGGAGTAGACGGAGCCGGCGGCTACTGTGCGCCAGACTTTGCGGGTGTTGTGGATGTCGGCTAAGGGGTCGGCGTCCAGGAGGAGGACGTCGGCGCGCTTGCCGGGTTCGATGGAGCCGGATTCCTTTTCTACGCCGAGGGCTTTGGCGGCTTGGATGGTTGCGGATTGAAGGGCTTCCATTGGGGTGAAGCCGGCTTCTACGTATAGCTCGATTTCGCGGTGGAGGGAGTAGCCAGGGATGGCCTGGTCGGTGCCGGCGATGATGGGGATTCCGGCCTGGTGGAGTGCGCGCAGTGTGGCCATGAGGGCGGCCCAGCGGGCTTTGGTTAATTCGGCCCGTGCAGGCGGAGCGGGCGGGGAGTCGAGTGCTTCGCGGAGCTGCGGGGCGACGTGGTCGATGCCGGGTTCGAATTGATTGAGCGGCTCGGTGTGCATGAAGGTTTCAAAGAGCGCCGTGGTGGGATCGAGGACGGTGTAGTGCGCCTTGAGCGTGGCGATGAGGTCGCGGGCGCGGGGGCTGTCGAGGTCGAGTACGGGTGGCTTGGTGCGGTCGGGCTTGCCGTCGGGGCCGATGGGCTGGTGGGTGAAGTAGGGCAGAAGGTACTGGATGTGATTGATCTGGTCCATTCCATCGTTCACGCCGTCTATGGCGGTCATGCCGTTGGGGATGTGGCCGGTGACGGTGAGGCCGAGGGCGTGAGCGCGGGCGGTGATGCCTTTGAGCACGTCAGGCTGCATGGAGCTGTAGATTTTGATCTGGCGCGCGCCTGCGGCTTTGTATTTATCGACTAAAGCGATGCCTTCGGCTGGCGTGGTGGCGATGATTGCGCCAAGGGAGGTGGGGCCGGGGCCGTCGATGATGCCTGCGAACTCAATGTGCGGGCCGATGGCTGGGTTGGTTTTGCGGTCGAGCTCCGTGTGGAGGGTGGTGATGAAGTTGAATTCATTGCCGACGTCGCGGACGCTGGTTACGCCGGAGGCGAGATAGATGGGGCCCCATTCGACTTGCTCGTAGTGGGCGTGCATGTCCCAGAGGCCGGGGATGGAGTATTTGCCGGAGGCGTCGAGGACGGTGGCGTCTTTGGGGATGCGGACCTGGCTGCGTGGGCCGGCGGCTTTGATGAGTCCGTCTTCGATGAGGATCACGGAGTTGGGGATGGGGGCGTTGCCGTTTGTGTTTTCGAGGGTGGCGCCGGTGATGGCGAGGCTGCGCGCGGGGGCTACGCGGGCTGAGGCGCTGAGCCTGGCGAGCGCGGCTAGATTGGCCTGGACGGCTGAGGAGATGAACTGGTCGAGAGCGGATTCGAAAGGCTCGCGGACGGCTTCGAAGTGATCGAATTCTGCATCGGTGGAGATGAGGGCTACGAGGTTCTGTGCGTCGTCGAGGAAGAGCGACTCCTGGCCCCAGATGAGGCCGCCCACTGTGTAACCGTGGGCTGCGGTGCCGTTGACGGTGAGCGTGCTGGATGGCTGAATGTGGACTTTTGTGGCGGCGGGGTAGACGGTGAATTCGGCGGGCTTGTCATGGGCGAGCCACCAGCGCATCATCTGTTCCTGCATGGAGACGGGGGAGTAGCCGTCTGTGATGAACCATTTGCCTTGCGGGGTGACTGTCTGCGACTTGCCGCTGAGCGTGATGTGGATGGCGTTGTTTTCAACGGCGAGCTGGTCGGCCATCTCGGACAAGCGCGACGAATTGCCTTTGGCGGAGTAGCTTACGGGTACGATGCCGGTGGATTTTGCGGTAAAGGTGGTTTCAAGGGGGACTTTGCTGCCTCGGTCAGTGAAGAGGAAGTGCGAGGTGAGGGTGTAGGTGTCGCCGCTTGTCTCGATGGAGTAGGTTTCTTTGCCGATTTCCTTGGCGAATTTATGGAGCAGGAATGTGCCGGAGGTGGCGGGCTGCTGGGCGGATGCGGCGGTGATGAAGAGCAGGATGAGAAGAGCAGCGTGACTGCGCTTGAGCATGAAAAATCCCTCCGGTGCTGGAGGGATTTTATCGGATGATGCTTCACTCGGCGCTATGCTGGTGTGCATGGATGAGGCGAAGGCTGTTGCGTCTATTTTGAGCCAGTATCGCGCGGCGCTTGCCATGCTACGTCAGGCGATTGAGTTGTGTCCCGAGGATCTTTGGCATGAGACGGGGTACCGCAACCGCTACTGGCATATCGCATATCACACGATGTTTTATGCGCACCTGTATGCGTGCGAGACAGAGGCGGAGTTCACGGCCTGGGCGAAGCACCGGACAGAGTGCCGGATGCTGGGCGGACACACGGAAGGGGCCGGGGCGATTGAGTCTTACTCCAAGGCAGAGCTGCTTGAGTATCTGGAGATTTGCCTTGCGGAGATTGAAGACAAGGTTCCGAAGGCGCCACTGGATGGGCCTTCAGGCTTTGACTGGCTGCCTTTCAGCAAACTTGAGGCGCATATTTACAACATTGGACATATTCATCAGCATACGGGGCAGCTTGGGGAGCGGCTGCGGGCGGTTTGCGATGTGGGGATTAAGTGGGTTGGGCGGGGATGAGGCATCCCTCAGGGGCTAAAGCCCCGTTATTTTTAAGCCATTTTCGGCACGGCTAAAGCCGTGCCCTTTCAAAACAACCAGGGCATGGTAAACAGTGTGCTGAAACTTTAGAGTCAAAGCCCTGCCCTGTTAAGAAGCATGTAAAAACTTAGAAGCCCATGATGTTGAAGCCGCAGTCTACGTAGATGGTTTCGCCGGTGACGGCGGAGGCCAGCGGGCTGGCGAGGAAGAGTGCTGTGCCGCCGACTTCGGATTGATCTACGTTGCGGTGGAGCGGGGGAGATTATCGTGACGCTTTGAGTCTCGTCTCCAACTTGCTCATCTTTTCCTGCAAGGTTTTATTGAATGCTTTTGCGTCCTGACCAAACTCAGTTCTGCGATGGCAGTTCGGGCACAGCGCAATGACATATCGGATGCTGTCAGGGCCGTGTTGAGATAGCCGCCTGACATGATGAGCTTCAAGGAAAGGCTCACCGTTCATACCGGCAAATGGGGCCGGATTCAAACAGCCTTCGCATTTTCCTTCGGCTCGCGCTAAGACGTATTCGCGAATCACCTGATCGCGTCGGCGAATGAGGATTTTTCGCGCCTGTGCGCTGACGACTTTTCGAGATCTGCTAAGAGCAATTTCTCTTAACTCTTCCCTGTTCAAAGGCTCGATTAGCGCGTCTGCGTGTTTATCAGAACGTATCTGAAAGTATCGAGCGGCTAAATGCCGAGAAATTAGAGATCGGATTTGATTCGTAAGCTTAGGCAATGGGGTTGTGTACGTCCGCGGGTAGCGAGCCCAAGCTAAGTCAGGAACCTTGTGACGTAATTCCTCCAGAGGAATTGGCGGATCGATAAGTGTAATGAGATCGATGTCAGCGCCATATCGATTGTGCCAATCAGGGCGGGGCTTTGTTGCAGAAGAGATCTGCCCGATAGCAAATAATCCTTGCCCGGCAATGTTAATAACCACCTCATCGCCAATCGATGCCGACTTGGGCACAACCCATGCTCGCGCTTTTCGATTGCCGCGCGCAGCGCGTTCGAGAGTAGATCGATCAGAGTTGCCAAACCCTCCGTTGAGGAGATGCAGAGGGGTTTGTTTGCTCTCATCCTTCATGGGTTTAGAAGCCCATGATGTTGAAGCCGCAGTCTACGTAGATGGTTTCGCCGGTGACGGCGGAGGCTAGCGGGCTGGCGAGGAACAAGGCTGTGCCGCCGACTTCGGATTGATCTACGTTGCGGTGGAGGGGGGAGCGCTCGACCTGCGCAGAGCGCATGGTGCTGAGGTCGCCGACGCCGCGGGCGGCTAGCGTGTTGATGGGGCCGGCGGAGATGGCGTTGACGCGGATGTTTTTTGCGCCCAGCTCATAAGCGAGATAGCGGACGGTGGCCTCAAGCGATGCCTTGGCGAGGGCCATGACGTTGTAGTGCGGGACGACGCGCTCGGAGGCGAGATAGGTGAGGGTCATGATGGAGCCGCCTTCCGTCATGAGCGGGGCGGCGGCGCGGGCGAGGGCGATGAGCGAGTAGACGCTGACTTCGTGCGCGATGCGGAAGCCTTCGCGGGAGGTGTTGAGGAACTCGCCTTTGAGCTCGGCTTGCGGCGCGTAAGCTACGGCGTGGACGAGGATGTCGATTTTGCCGTGCTGCTCTTTGAGGGCGGCAAAGACCTGATCGATTTCGGCGTCGGAGGAGACATCGCACTGAAAACCGGTGGCTCCGGGGAGATCGTCGATGAGCCCCTGGGCTTCGTGCTTCATGCGCTCGTTCTGGTAGCCGATGGCGAGGGTTGCGCCGGCGGCGTGAAGCTGCTGGGCGATTCCCCAGGCGATGGAGCGCTTGTTGGCTAGGCCGAAGACTACGGCTGTTTTTCCGTGCAGATCGATCATTGTGCGAAGGTCTCCTAGGCAGGTTCAGGCGTTGCTGCGTGAACCATCCATAAGATTATCAGCCGGATTTCGGGATTCGGCGGAGTGCTATTTGGCGGGTTTGGGTGCCGGTGTTGTCCATTCAGGGTGTTCTTTTTCTATTTCCTGGCCCACTTCACCGCCGATTCTCGCACCGAGTTGAGTGGTGCCGCCAACAACCTCGCTTTGTATGGCGACCATATTCTTCTGGAATTTTTCCTTCAATGCATCCGACAGAACGGGCGTTTTGCCTGCTTTAGATTGACTTGCGGCGTCGGTGAGTTGATCGATTTCTTCAGCGGTGAAGTATTTTTCGTAGACATGCGCGAAAACAGCGATGAAATCGTCAGGATTCAATCTGGTCTTCATCTGCGATTTCCATTCTTCGGTGAACTCGGGACAAGATTTGGGAACTGCGACTTCATATTTTCGGCACCCTGCGCGAGCAAGGTGTCAATCTGCGCTGCCATCTTCTGTTTGAGACCGAAGGTGGCGACGAAACGCATGGCTGCATCGTGGACTTTGGGATCCACGGCGGCGGATGCCGAGGCATCGGAGGGCGGGGCTGACTGTTGTTGTGCGGGCACGGCGCAGACAACTGCCGCGATAGAAACTAATGACATAGCGGCTTGTGCGAGTGACCTATGTAATGTTTTCACTAAAGTTCTCCCGAAGCGACATGCGTCATTGCAGACGATGCAAAGATTCAGATAAGTAAAGGTCTGATTTCAGAATTCTAGCCCCCTAAATCGACTAGTTCGACTTTGCCGGTGGGGCAGCCGAGGAAGCGGGAGCCGAGGCGCTCGAATTTTTCGACGGAGTCGGTCGCGAAGCATTGGACTTCGGCCGGGCAGTTATCCCCGGTCCCCAAATGCGAGGACCGGGGCACCCGGGTCGCGGTTTTCCCAAGTCTCCAAAACCGGGAGACCGGGGTCACCCTCGTTGTTCAGGCCGAAGCGGATTGCGGCTTCTGCGGCGGTGGCTTCGGCGGAGTCGATGACCTTCATGCCGACGGGGACGACTTCTTCGATCAACGGACGCAGGAGCGGGTAATGGGTGCAGCCGAGGACGAGCGTGTCGGGTTGGAGATAGGCGTCGGCGGCGTCCCTGAGGAGTTCGTCGAGATAGACGCGGATGACCTGCTCGGTTACGGCGTGGTGCGGGGAGTCTTTTGTCCAGCCTTCTTCTACCAGCGGGACGAGGAGCGGGCAGGCTTTTTCGATGGCGCGGAGGCCGAGGGCCTGGCAGGCGTTGGCGTAAGCGTGGCTGCGAACGGTGGCGTCTGTGGCGATGACGAGAGCGTTGCCGGTACGCGAGGCTGCGCGGGCGGCTTGCGCGCCGGGTTCGATGATGCCGAGGACGGGGAGGGAACTGCTTCCTGAATGGCGTCGAGTGCGAGCGCGGAGGCTGTGTTGCAGGCGATGACGAGGAATTGCGCGCCTTGCTTTTCGACGAGGAATTGCGCGGACTCGACTGCGTATTTGGCGATGGTGCGGCGGGATTTGGAGCCGTAGGGCAGGCGGGCGGTGTCGCCTAAAAATGTATAGCTGGCGTGCGGGATGCGTATGAGGAGCCGGCGGAGGACGTGAGTTCGCCGAAGCCGGAGTCGAAAACGCCGATTGTGGGATTCATGGCAGGGGTGTGGCTGCGGGCGCGGGCTGTGCGATGACCGCGTCGGCGATGAGGTACGTGCGGGTGAGATCGGCGTGGCCGGCGAGGTCGGGGCGCGGCTGGCCGTCGACTAAGAAGCGGACCTCTGTTACGCGGGGCAGGTTGGCGTGGATGGTGCGGCAGATGGAGAGAACGGTGAGGGTTTCAGTTTCCAGGCCGGAAGGGTGGCTGGCGACAAAGCTGCCGGAGAGATTGACGACGGCAAGCTGCGAAGTTCCGGCGGCATTGGCTTCAGAGTTTGCGGCGGATGCTGAGCTGGCCGGATCGGAGGCCGGCAGCAGGAAGACTTGCTGGATAGGAGCGACCTATCGGGTCCGGTGGCGGCGGGGACGGGGTGGTTGGCGTCCGGGGTGGCGTAGATTTCGAGCAGCTTGGCGAGGATGGCGCGAATGCGAGCGCCGTCTTCTGCGGGAAGTGGAAGAGAGTAGACCTGTTCGCGGAGGCCGTTGTCGTCGTCATTGGCTACGACGAGGGTGGCCTGCGCGTTGGCGGCGACGGCGGGAGCCTTGGTGGGCGCGGCATCGTGGCCCTGGATCATTTCCTGGTGAGCGCGATCACGCATGTGCCAGAGCAGGGCTCCCATTCCCAGAGAGGCGAGAACGAGGATGACGAGAGGATGGTTTGATAGCGGGGAATCAAGGCTGTGCGGCCTCCGTTTTCATGTCGGAGGTTTTCCACTGCAGGATGGCGGCGGCGATGGTCTGCGCGAGGCGGGCCGTAGTCGGCCTTGCCGGGCTCGGAGACGATTTTGTGGCTGCTGTTGCGCTCGGGCGCGAGTTCGAGGACGACGGCCGGGCAGGTCATGCTGTCGATGCCGGGCAGGGTGGTGCGGCTCAGGGTGACGTTAATTCCGGCCTGATTAAAAGCGGAGTTGAGTACGCCGGTGAGGGCCAGCCAGCGCGAGACGGCTACGGACTGAGCGGTCTTCCAGGCGGCGAAGCGTGTGCCGCTGGACGGCGTGAGGGACGAAGTGAAGATGTGGATGCCGTAACCGGAGTCTGCGGCGTGTAGGCTGATGCAGGCCTGCGCGTTGGCATGGTTGGCGGTTTCGGCGCGCTGGATGGGCGAGAGCTTGATCCTGCTCGCGGGTGGTGACAACTTGAATGCCGCGCGCGGCGAGCAGGGAGCGGAGGCGGACGCTGAAGGCTAAGTTGACGTTCTTTTCATCCTGGCCATCGATGAGCTTGCCGCCGAGATCGTCGCCGCCGTGGGCTGCATCGAGGAGAACTACATAACGTTGCGGCGCGGGGGCGGCAATGGCGGAAACCGGAGGCGCGGGTGTTCGGACTGGCGCTGGGCCGGCGCTGCGGCTGGGGACTGAGCGGCGAGCCGGGCGGCTCCGCAGAGGAGCGCGATGAGGGCTGCGCAGCCACCAGATGGCTTGCGATTGCGGCGCGGTGCGCGAAGAAGTTGGAAATTTGCCATCAGACGCAAGAAAACGAAAGAAATGAGGAAATAGATAACTCTGATTTCAGGCTCGATTGTATCTCAGCAGAAATCCGATTACGTTTGACGTTCTGCAGGCGTCTAAGTGTGGATAGTGTGCTTCGTGCTACTATCACGAACACATCCCCGCACCTGCATGATGGGGCAGCGGTATGAAAACAATAACGAGCTCGGATTCGATTTTTGGCCAGTGCTTCTCCTTGTCAAAGCTTCACGTCTGCGGACGTGCGGGGAGAACCGTCGCCCTGGTGGCCGCGTGTGTGTTTGCCGCTGCAGCTCATGGGCAGGATGATCCTCTCAACAAAGTGCATGTGAATCCGCCGGCAACTGCGACGCCTGCAACCGGCACGCCTACTGGCGCCGAGGCCCCGGCTGCGACGGGCGCTAATGCGACGAAGGCGCGTCCGGGCGGACTGATCCGGCTGAATGTGAACCTGGTGCTTGTTCCAGTGACGGTGACGGACCCGCTGAACCGGCTGGTTACGGGATTAGAGAAGGACGACTTCAAAATTTACGAGAACAACTCCGAACAGAAGATCAAGAATTTTGCCGCTGAGGATGCGCCGGTTTCGATCGGGATTATCTTCGATCTTTCGGGCTCGATGACGTCGAAGCTGATTCGGGCGCGGGAGTCGATTCTGCAGTTTATCCGGACGGCCAATCCTCAGGATGAGTTTTTCGTGATCGGGTTCAATGACAGGCCGGAGCTGGTTGAAGACTTTACAAGCTCCGTGGAAGACATTGAGGGACGCCTGGCGACGCTGAAGAGCGGGCACAGAACGGCGCTGCTGGACGCGATTTACTACGGCGTGGCGAAGATGAAGGACGCGCGATACGAGAGGAAGGCGCTGCTGGTGGTTTCCGATGGCGGCGATAACCGCTCCCGCTACACGGAAGGTGAAGTGAAGTCGCAGGTGCGGGAATCCGATACCGAAATTTATTCGATTGGTATTTTTGACGCGTATGCGTCGACTCCGGAAGAGCGCACCGGGCCGATTCTATTGAATGAACTTTGCGAGGAGACGGGCGGGAGAATGTTTCGCGTGGACGATCTGTCCGAGATGGGGGACATTGCGGAGAAGATTTCCACGGAGCTGCGGAACCAGTATGTGATTGGATATACGACGCAGGACCTGCATCGTGACGGCAAGTGGCGTAAAGTGAAGGTGAAGCTGACTCCACCCCAGGGGCTGCCGCCTCTGACGGTCCATGCACGTACGGGCTACTATGCGCCATTGCAATAAGGCAATATTTACAACCATTTTTCTTGCAGGCGCTGTTGCTCTTTGTGCGGCGCAGAACGCTCCCGCACCTGGATCCACACAGAATCCGGCGCAGTCTCCTTTGTCGACGGATCGCGATCCTGTGCGTTCGCCGGATGGCAATGCGGCGACTGCTCCTTCTGTTGCCGAAGTGGAAAAGAATTCCGGCGGCTTTATCATGCACACCGATGTGGAAGAGGTGGTGATGTATGCCACCGTGCTGCGCGGCAACCAGATGGTGCAGGATCTGAAGAAAGAGGATTTTCAGGTTTTCGAGGACGGGGTGAAGCAGAACATCCTCAGCTTTCAGCACACGGATCTGCCGGTGTCGATTGGGCTGGTGGTGGATAACTCCGGCTCGATGGCCAAGAAACGGCCCTCAGTGAATAAGAGCGCGCTGGATCTGATTCAGGCTTCGAATCCTGAAGACGAAGCGTTTGTGGTGAACTTTTCCGACGAGGCGTTTATCGATCAGGAGTTTACCAGCGATGTGAACAAGCTGCGCGATGGATTGGGACATATCGAGTCGCGTGGCGGGACGGCGCTCTATGACGCTGTGGTGGCTTCTGCGGACAAGCTGGCGCAGGATGCGAAGCGGCCCAAGCAGGTGCTGATCATTATTACGGATGGCGAGGATAATGCTTCCACGCTGAACCTGGAGCAGACGATTCATCGCGTGCAGGAGTTGTCAGGGCCGGTGGTGTATACGATTGGGCTGCTGTTCGGCGATGAGATGAGTCATGCCGAAGTGCGTCATGCGCGGCGGGCGCTGGAGATGCTTTCGGCGGAGACGGGCGGGATGGCGTTCTTTCCCAAGTCGATTGAGCAGATTGACCAGATTGCGGCCGAGGTGGCGCGGGATATTCGCAGCCAGTACACGATTGGGTATCACTCCTCGAAGCCGAGTACACAGCCGGGGTTTCGGCGTGTGGATGTGACGGCGCAGGAGAAGGGTGAGGGCAAGCTGACGGTGCGGACGCGGACGGGGTATTTTCCGATGGTGAAGGCGGCTAAGAAGGGTTCCCCGTCAAGCAATTAGCCTGCCCATAAAATTGCGCATATCGCTGTTCAGGGATACATTGCTGCCGTTGAATGCAGCGACGGAGGCCGTCTCTTTCCAGCACGATAAACTTGGATAGATACCTGACAGGAGTTATTGCTTTTCATGGCCGAATATAAATACTCGACTCTTGCCGTGCATGCGGGGCAGCACCCTGATCCGCTGACTGGCGCGGTAAATGTGCCTCTCTATCTTTCTTCCACCTTTGAGCTGACCGGCATTGGCACCGACCGCGGGTGGGATTACTCGCGTGCAGGAAACCCTACGCGGGACCGGCTGGAATTTGCGCTGGCCAAGCTGGAGGGTGGCTATAGTGGACACGCGTTTACCAGCGGTATGGCTGCGATTGCGGCGCTGGTGGCGATGCTGAAGGCCGGCGACCACATTCTCTGCACGCTGGATGTGTATGGCGGCACAGTGCGGCTCTTCAACGAGATTATTGTTCGTTACGGTATTGAGATCGACTACGTGGATACGACGGATGTTGCGAACGTGGAGAAGGCGATCAAGCCGAATACAAAGCTGATTTACCTGGAGTCACCGAGCAATCCGCGCATGGTGCTGACCGATATTGCCGCGGTGGCGAAGGTGGCGCACGCACATGGCATTGAGGTGAGCGTGGACAACACGTTCATGTCGCCCTGCCTGCAGAGCCCGCTGGCGCTGGGTGCGGACATTGTGATGCACTCGACGACGAAGTATATGAACGGCCACTCGGATGGCATTGGCGGTGCGCTGATTGGCTCAACTGAAGAGCACAAGCAGCGTTTTCTGCTGGTGCAGAAGGCGGCTGGCGGAGTGATGTCTCCGTTTGAGTGCTTCCTGGTGCTGCGTGGTATTCGCACCATGCCGCTGCGCATTAAGCAGCATGAAGAGAATGGGCGGGCGATTGCGGAGTATCTTTCGACGCATCCCAAGGTGCTGAAGCTGAACTATCCGGGGCTGAAGACGCATCCGCAATACGAGCTTGCGGTGCGGCAGCAGAAGGGCTTTGGTTCCATGCTGAGCATGGACCTGGGCACGCGCGATAACTGCGCCAAGTTTCTTGCAGCGCTGAAGATTTTCCTGAATGCGGAGTCGCTGGGTGGGGTGGAATCGCTGGCTTCGCACTCAGCTACGACTACGCACGCTACGGTGTCCCAGGAAGATCGCGAGGCGATGGGGATTACTGAGGGAATGATCCGGCTTTCGATCGGTATCGAGGATAAGGAAGATTTGATTGCCGATCTGGAGCAGGCGCTGGCCAGCTTTTAGGGCCGTTTTGCTGCAAATGATAAGGCCCTGCCATTGCGGCAGGGCTTTGTTGTTTAGTGACCCATGCTGATTGCGCCGCCTTTTTTCGGCCGCCTCATCAGGAAGGGCAGGGGCACCATGAGCAGCAGCAGGAAGACCATGATCCAGGTGACATCCACGTAAGCCAGCAGGCGGGCCTGGATCTGGGCCATGCCGTAGATTTGCGCACCGGCGTGCTGGGCGGCGTCGACCGCGTGTTGGCCGCGCTGCATCCATGCGCCGGTGAGTGCGTTGCGCATCTGGTCGAAGGGCGGATTGCCGGGTGCGGCGTGCTGGTTGAGCATGGCGAGATGGCGTTGTGTGCTGCGTGCCAGATAGGTGGTGACGAAGCTGATGCCTACTGATCCGCCAAGGTTACGCGAGAGCGCGGAGAGGCCGCTGATCTCGTTGTTCTTGTGCTGGGGAATGCCGTCGTAGTTGAGCGTGTTGATGGGGATGAAGAGGAACGGCAGGCCGAGGGCGATGCCGGCGCGCCAGCTTACGGCCATTAAGAAGCTGGTGCTGAGGGAGAGCTCGGTCATGCGCATCATGCCCATGCTGGTGAGAAAGAAACCGATGGCTACGAGCCAGCGGGGGTCGAATTTGGGCGCAAAACGGCCCGCGATGGGGAAGAGCAGTATGAGAACGACGGCGCCGCTCGAGACCGCCATGCCGGATTGGCGGGCGGTGTAACCCATGATTTCCTGCAGAAACTGCGGGATAAGTACGGTACTCGAATAGAGCGCTACACCGACCATGAACAGTACAAACTGGCTCATGGCCGTGTTTCGTCGCTTGAATAATCGCAGGTCGAGAATGGGGTGCTCGATGACCAGCTCACGCCAGATGAAAATGCCCAGGCCGAAGGCGGCAACGATGGCACAGATGACGATGAGGTCGGACGAGAACCAATCGTCTTCCTGGCCCTTGTCGAGCAGAATCTGTAGCGCGCCGATGGCTACGACGAGCAGGCCAAGGCCCCAATAATCCACGCCTTCCTTGCGCTTGCGGCTTTCGGTCAGATATGGCGGGTCTTCGACGAGACGGTTGGAAAGATAGAGCGAGATGATGCCGACGGGAATGTTGAGGAAGAAGATCCAGCGCCAGGAATAGTTGTCGATGATCCAGCCGCCGACGGTGGGGCCGATGGCCGGCGCCATGACGACCGCAACGCCGTACATTGCGAAGGCCATGGACCGCTTTTCCGGAGGGAAGGTGTCGGCGAGGATGGCCTGCTCGCTGGGCTGCAGGCCGCCGCCTGCCAAACCCTGAAGCACGCGGCAGAGTACGAGAATGCCAAGCGTGGGAGCGATGCCGCAGAGAAAGGAGCAGACGGTGAAGGCCAGGACGCAGCTCATGTAATAGCGCTTGCGTCCGATGCGATTTGCGATCCAGCCTGAGATGGGCAGGACCATGGCATTGGCGACGAGGTAGCTGGTGAGGACCCAGGTGGCTTCATCCTGACTGGCGGAGAGCGAACCGGCAATGTGTGCCATGGCCACGTTGGCGATGGAGCTGTCGAGGGCCTCCATGAAGGTGGCCAGCGTGACCGTAAAGGCAATGGCCCACGGGTTGGCGCGAGGGCGCCAGATTTCGTGAAACGAGAGGGCGGGTGCTGTCGCCGTGGCGGCCAAAAAACTGCTCCTGATGTGTGTAGTTCTCTATCAGCTTACTAGAAACGATGTGGCATTCTGGTGGTTATGCCGGAGTCTGCGAACAAGTCCTTGTTAATACTCGGAATCGATACCTGTGGGCCTGCGGGATCGGTGGCGCTGGGGCGGCTGCAGGGAGAGAATCTTGAGATTCTGGGCCAGATTCCCCTGGAGGGGCGCAATTATTCCGAGCGCCTGGTAGCGCTGGTGGGGGATATTCTCGGCAGCTACGGAGCCAGGCTGCGCGATGTGGGCTGCATTGTGGCGGTGAATGGGCCGGGGAGCTTTACCGGCGTACGGGTGGGGCTGAGCGCGGTGAAGGGCTTTGCTATGGGCGCGGGCATGCCGGTGGTGGCAATTTCAAGGCTTGCGGTTTTGCAGGGGAGTGTCCAGGCGGATGTGGCGGCGCTGGATGCGCATCGCGGCGAGGTATTTTTGCGGGTTGGCGAGAGGGAAGTGCTGGCAGGCGCTGAGGAGTTGGCGAAGATGGCTGCGCCGAAGCGCGTTGCCGCGTGTGATGAGGCTGCTGCGAAATTGCTGCGTACAGTCTGGACCGAGATGGAACTCATTGAATCCCAAGCACCGACGGCTGCCGATGCGCTGCGGCAGGCAGTACCGGATGTGCTGGCTGGGGAGTTTGTAAACATTGCGCTGTTGGACGGGAATTATCTGCGGCGGCCGGATGCTGAGATTCATTTCGGAGCATCGGCGTGAGCATGGAAGTGCGGGTGCGGCGGATGGAAGCCTCTGATGTGGATGGGGTTGTGGCTCTTGCATCTGGTTTGCCGGCTGCTCCGCAATGGCTGAGGGAGGCTTATTTTGCGGCCTTGACGCCTGGCGCGGCTCCTGAGCGGATTGCGCTGGTTGCGGAGACTCGGGATTTGAATCTGGCGGGATTTACGGTGGCTTCCGTGATTCCGCCGGAATCTGAGCTTGAGTCAATTGCTGTGGAGCGAGATTTTCAGCGGATGGGGATAGCGCGGAAGCTTTTCGATCACCTGGTTCTGGAATTGAGTGCCTCTGGCGTTACGGAAGTACTGCTGGAGGTCCGCGCCTCGAATATTGCGGCTTTAAGTCTGTATCAAAGTCTGGGATTTGTGGAAACCGGGCGCCGGCTGGGCTATTACGCTCATCCGGAAGAGGATGCGATACAGATGCGGCGGTCGATAGAGTAGGTTTCCGGTGATGCCGGTCATAGGGCTCTTGTTTTTGAGAGAAAATCCACAGGTCTGGAGCATTTTTCCTGCTGTTTCCCCTTGTAGGGAGCAGGCTGGCGGAGCTATATGTAATGTGTCTGTAACCCGAGGAGGTGTCTATGGATGAAATTCAGGATTCGCTGAGCGAAGAATTGAACCGCCTGCACTCCGAACACCACCGCTACGCTCAGCGACTGAATGAGTTGATTGAGAAGCCGTATCTTTCCGCCGAGGAACAGCTGGAAGAGGTACGACTGAAGAAGCTCAAACTCCATGCCAAGGACCTGATTTACGCCCTGGAACGCCGCGCGTCGTTTGTCGCGGTGTAGGGACCGGGTTTCTGAAGGCGGTGCGGGTGGCGCTGGTGGCATGCAGCGGGCCAAGTCTACGATGTGTGTGTCTATTACGCACAGCGAAGCCGATGGAACCGTATAATCGTTGAGATACATGGTTCGCGACGGTTACATCTACGGTTTGAGTCTGCTGGTTGTGGCCGCAGTTGTAATGTGGCTTACAGGTGTGTGGGCCTGGGGCATCGCTCCAGTGCTTCTCGCGGCGTTTTTTCTGTGGTTTTTCCGCAGTCCGAACCGGCTGATCCCTGCTGGCGATGGGCTTATCGTCTCTCCCGGTGATGGACTGGTGACCGAGACCATCCGCATTCAGACGCCGCAGGGCGAGCGTCAGCGGATCAGCATCTTTCTCAGCGTCTTTGATGTGCACGTGAATCGCTCGCCGATTTCAGGCATTTTGACGAGTGTGCGCTACCAGAAGGGCAAATACCTGAATGCTATGAATCCGGCCAGCGCCGAAAGCAACGAGCAGAATATTGTGACGGTGCGCGGCGAGGGTATGGAAGTCACCTTCAAGCAGATTGCGGGCTTGCTGGCACGACGGATTGTCTTCGATTGCAAAGAAGGCGATCTGGTGGAGCGAGGGCAGCTTGTGGGGTTGATCAAGTTCGGCTCGCGTGTAGACGTGGTGGTGCCTGCCCAGGCCGAATTGCTGGTGAAGGTGGGCCAGCGGGTTAAGGGCGGCTCAAGTGTGCTTGCGGCGATGGGAGAAGGAGCGGCTGTTTCCACCGTTGAGGCCGAATTGAACCGGCAGACGCTGGCACCGCTTGGCGAGGTGGCAACAGCTGGCGAAGAGGCGGCAATCTGATGCCGCACCGTGACCAGGCAGCGGCACGCGCTCAAGCCCAGGCACGGCTGCGGCGCGGCATGTTTCTACTGCCCTCGTTGTTTACCGTGGGCAATATTGCTGCCGGATATTACGCCATTCTGGAGATGCTTGCTGCGCTGGTGGGCAGCGGCGAAGCGCACACGCACCTGGATCACGCGGCCATTGCGATTCTGTTTGCAATTCCGTTTGACGCGCTGGATGGCCGCATTGCACGCATGACGAATACGACAAGCGAGTTTGGCAAGGAGCTGGATTCGCTGGCCGACGCGATTACGTTTGGAGTTGCGCCGAGCCTGCTGGCGTATATATGGGGCGTGCATTTTCTTTCCGACACAATTCGGCCTGTGTGGTGGCCGGACCTGCGGCAGGATCTGATGTGGGCGGGCGGATTTATCTGCTTTGTGTATTTGATCGGAGGGGTTTCCAGGCTGGCGCGCTTTAATATCAGTCCGGATGCGCAGCCGAGGAACCCGGGCCGGCCGGGGCGGAAATATTTTGTCGGTATGCCGATTCCGGCGGCGGCATTGATTGTGGCCAGCACGGTGCATTTTTTTGGCGCGTATCCCAACCAGGCATGGTGGGTGGCGCTGATATGGCTGGCCGTGGTGGGTATGTGCGGATTCCTGATGGTGAGCACGTGGCGCTTCTGGTCGGGTAAAGAGATCAACTTCGGCCGCAGTCATCCGTTCCAGATTCTGCTGGTGCTGGCGATTGTTTTGTTCCTGATTGTTCGTTTTTCGCAGGGAGTGCTGTTCACTGCAGGGCTGCTCTATCTTTTTTCCGGACTGTGGGCTCGTGCGGCGTACTCGTGGAGCTGGCGCAGACGGAAGCGCCTGGATACGGCTTCGGGTACTGCGCCGGAGTCTCTGACTGGCTCTCTGCGGCCCTAACTTTTCTCTTCCCTTTGCGCGGCATCCAATGGATGATCGAAATGCCGAAATTTCAGGGATATAGTTCCTCAACCGGGCTCAAACCGAAACTGAAAACCAAGGACGATACGTGTACAAGATCGCGATAGCTGGTGCTTCCACGCTGCTGGGTAAGGAATTGAAGGACGCGCTCTCGGAATCCCCGCTGGCCGGGGCCAGTTTTACGCTGCTGGACGACGAGCAAGGCCAGGGGCAGCTCGACCAGGTGGGCGATGAGGTCACTTTTGTCCAGGCGTTTGAGCCGGATTCTTTTGAGAAGACCGATTTCACCTTCTTTTGTGGTTCGGATGCGATGACGCGGCTTTACTGGCAGAACGCGTTGCAGGCCGGATCGACTGTGCTGGATCTTTCGGGCGCGCTGGAGGGCGAGGCGGGCGTGCTGGTGCGTGCGGCGTGGCTGGGTGGCGGAGCCGGCCCGGCGGACTTGCTGACGCAGGCTGTGGTTCCGGCGCACCCGGCGGCGTTGGCGCTGGGGCTGTTGCTGGGACGCATTGGGCAGGCCGCGCCGGTGCGTGGCGTTGCGGCAACGCTGATGGCTCCCGCAAGCGAGTTTGGCCGCCTGGCGATGGATGAGCTGCATCAGCAGACGGTAAATCTGCTGAGTTTTCAGGGGCTGCCGCGGGCTATTTATGATGCGCAGATCGCTTACAACCTGCTCTGCGGAACAGGGGAAAACGCGCAGGTGAGTTTGCAGAAGCTGGAAGATCGGATTCGGCGGGACTATGCGGCGTTGGGCGGCGGACGCTGGCCGGCACTGGCTCTTCAGACAATTGCCGCGCCAGTCTTTCATGGGCACGTGTTCTCTATTTTAGTGGAACTGGAGCGGCCGACGGCGATTTCAACCATTGAAGAGGCGCTGGGCGGCGGCGATCACGTAGACCTGGTGCTTGAGGATACGGATTCGCCCTCCAATCTGGCGGCAACGGGACAGAACGATGTGCTGGTGCGTCTGCGTCCGGTGGTGGAAGGGCGGAATCCTTCGCAGGCATCCCGGTTCTGGCTCTGGGCCGCGTCCGATAATTTGCGGCTGAACGCTCAGAATGCGGTGGATTGTGCGTTGGATTTGCGGCGGTTGAGACCGCAGGGGCTGGTGCAGTAGCCGTTCACGATCCGATAGCGAATCAGAGTGCGAGCCGCGCCCATGTTTGCTCGATGAAGCTATCTGTCATGCCGGCGATGTAGTCGGTGACGGTGCGCGCAAGGCCCTCGTTGGGAATCTGCGCGCGGTGATCTTCCGGAAGTAGGTTCGGATCTGCGATCAGCTGCGCGAAGAGGCCTTCCACGACTCGCACGGAGTGCGCGCGGCTCTCTTCCAGCACCGGTGAATTGTAAAGATTGGCATAGAGGAAGCTCTTGGCTGCACTGCGCCGGCCTTCCATTGCGGGGCTGAAGGCAGCGATGCGCGGACCACGGCGCAGCTTGTCGAGCGTGTCTATGGAATCGACTTCTGCACGCCGGGGGATTTCCTCCAGGAGATCGGTGACGAGGGCATTCAACATGCGGCGCGTGGCTTCTCCGGCTAGTATGCGCGGCGCTGCGTTGGGGAACTTTGCCTCAGCTTCACCGTGAAATTCACGAAAGAGCGGCACACCGGCGTGGACAGCGTCGATTTCGAGGATGCCGGAATCGATGCCGTCTTCGATATCGGCGGTGAGGTAGGCAATCTCGTCGGCGAGGTCGATGAGCTGGGCCTCGAGCGGCGGACGCAGGCCGAGAAAATATTCTGAGAGCTCCGGGTGATCGCTTTCTGCATAGTCGCGCGAGTGTTTGATGATGCCTTCACGAACGCCCAGGGTGAGATTGAGGCCGCGGAAGGCTGCATAGCGCTCCTCAAACCACGTCACGATGCGGAGAGCATGGAGATTGTGATCGAAGCGGAGGCCGAATGGCTTGAGTGCTTCGTCGAGGGCCTTTTCTCCTGCGTGGCCGAAGGGCGGATGGCCGATGTCATGAACGAGGGCGAGGGTCTCGGTCAGTTCGATATTGAGGTCGAGCGCGGTGGCGAGGGTGCGGGCAATCTGGGCGACTTCCAGTGTGTGCGTGAGACGGCTGCGAAAATGATCCCCGGGCTTGCTGCCGGGAGCCTGCGTAAAGACCTGTGTCTTGCCGGCAAGGCGGCGAAAGGCGCGGGCATGGAGCACGCGTGCGCCGTCCCGCGCAAAGGGAGAGCGATAGGCGTGCGGCGGCTGGGCGTGCGTGCGATGCGTGAGTTCGCCGCCGGGTGGAACCGAGAGGGACGCCAGGCTGAATGTATCGGTCTTCATTCGTAAACAGGTTACAAAAATACATCAGCCCACGTCTTCTGTCGGAAAACGCGGGCTGAAGTGTGGTTGCTGATCGTACTTAGGACTACGGCTTGTCACTGCCTGCGGAGGTGTCCTGTTTAGCCATCTTCACGTGCGCGCCATCCAGCTTCTTCTGCACTTTGGCTGCATCGCCGGGCTCTACATCCACGGAAGAAGACTTGGCGAAGTCTGCAACGGAGAGTTCCCACTGCGCTGCGGCCAACCGGATGCGGCCTGTCTTCTCGTAGAGATCGCCGAGGTGATCATGCACGGTAGGGTCGCTTTGGGAGCGGTCTACAGCCTGGCGAAGCTTCTCTTCTGCAAGCTCGTACTCACCCTGCTTGAAGTACGCCCAGCCGAGGGAATCGAGGAATGCGCCGTTGGTTGGCTCCAGCTCGACAGCTTTACGGATGTACTTGATGGCCTCAGGAAGGCGGACGCCTTTATCGGCCAGCATGTAGCCCATATAGTTGAGCGCCAGCGCATTGTTGGGATCCATGTCGAGTACCTGTTTGAAGAATCCTTCCGCCTGCTCCGAGTGCTTCTGCTTGTCGGCTATTTCACCCTTGAGGAAGAGCACGTTGATGCGCTCCTCTTTCTTGGTGGCCAGAGCATCGGCTTTGTTTACGGCGTCTTCGGCGTCTTTCCAGCGGCGAAGGGAGACGTTGATCTGCGCGATTTCAAGCCACGCGCTGCGATCGTCAGGGGTGTTGTTCAGCAGGCTCTTTGCCGTGCTGATGGCTTCATCGCCCTTGCCGTCATATACCAACACATCTGCCAGCGCCAGCTTCAGGTCATGATTTTTGGGGTTGGCAGCAACGGCAGCGCGAGCGGCTTCCACCGACTTGTCGTACATGCGGGAGTCGCGATAGGTCTCGATCTGGCCCTGGTAGCCGCGAACGGCGGTGTCGCCGCCCAGATCGATCATCTTCTGGTATGTGGCTACGGCCTGATCGGTTTTACCCTGCTCGTGATAGACGGCGGCAAGCCGCTCCAGGAAGATGCCGCGATTGTTCTTTTCGCTGTCGGTATAGGCACCGTTGGCGTGCGAGGTCTGGTCGACCATCTTTTCAAAGACGGCGGCTGACTCATCGTAGCGGCCCAGAACGTCCAGCAGCAGGCCTTCGTTGTATCCGGCCTCCGGATTGTCCGGGTCCTTTTTGCGCGCCTTGCGAACGGCTGCCAATGCCTCTTCGTACTTGCCCTGGCGTCGCTCGATATCGGCAATGCGGACAAACGCGTCGGCATCATCCGGGTTGGCCTGGGCCAGATCCTTGTACTGCTTCAGTGCTTCTTCCAGCTGATTGTCGTTCAGCAGCGCCTGGGCTAGTGCATTCAGCGTCTGAGGATCGCCGCGCTGCATGTCGTTGGCACTCTTGTAGGCCGCAATCGCGTCCTTGGGGCGCTTCATCTGGTCATAGGTGGCGCCGAGCGTGAACTCCATACGTGGAGTGCGATCCGCTTCCGGAACGGACTCGATGATCTTTGCGGTCTGCGCGAGATTGTTGTTTTCTGCGTAGACCCGCGCCAGGTTCAGGATGACTTCTTCCGATTCCGGCTCAATGGAGCGCGCTGTCTGAAACTCCTGCTCCGCCTTTGCCTGGTCATGCTTCATCAGGTAAAGCTGGCCGAGCACCATGCGGTCTTCCACGCTGCGAGGCTGAAGCTCGACCAGCTTCTCATAGGTGGTTACGGCCTGGGCAACCGCGGCTGCGTTTGGCTGCGCTGCCGGTGTCGTCGTGTTCTGATCTTCGCTCAGCTGGCGCAGATAGATGCGCCCGAGCAGCTTCAGAGCATCGATGTTGTCGGCATCGGTCTTGAGCACCTGGCGCGCGGTGGTTTCGGCGTCATGCGTGCGCCCGGTGCGGAAATAGAGATCCGCAAGGCCGTTGTAAAGCTGCGACGAAGAGGGATCGGCATTGATGGCTGCCTTGTACTCCTCAATGGCGTGCTGTACAAATTCAGGCCGGCCGGTGTTCATGGCCTCATCTTCGTACATACCGGCCATAGCGGCGTGGAAGTACGCCTGCGAGCGGGCATCTGTGGAAGCGGGAGGCTGGGGTTGGGCAGAAGCCGGAGTGGATGAAGTAGGAGGCGCCAATGCTGGAGCTGTTGCTGGGGCCTGGGCAAGCATGGCGACGGGGGCTGAGACGACTAGCGCCAGCCCGAGAAGAGGCAAACGATGCTGAGAAATCATCATCATGTAAAAGGGGAATCCAGACTCTTTGCGCCATCTCCAGGGTGAAATTTCACTCCAGGAGCCATGCGCGCCAGAGGAGGCGGGCTCCTACTTCTTATCAGACGATTGTACGCGGGATTAGACGCAGTCGCATACTCCGGCGGATGGAAAATTCCGTTCTCCATCCGCTGAACGGTCGGTAAGCTACCCGGAATCAGTGCCGGAAGTGGCGAATTCCCGTAAAGACCATGGAGATGCCGAGTTTGTCGGCCGCCGCGATTACATCAGCGTCTTTTACCGAGCCGCCGGGCTGGATCACCGCGGTGGCTCCGGCTTCGACGACGGTTTCCAGGCCATCGGGGAAGGGAAAGAATGCATCCGACGCGGCGACGGTGCCCTTGAGCGGTAGAACCGCCTTCATTGCGCCGAACTTTGCCGCATCCACGCGGCTCATCTGTCCCGCGCCGACGCCTACGGTCTGGCCGTCGCGGGCGTAGACAATGGCGTTCGACTTCACGTGTTTGCAGACGCGCCAGGCGAAGAGCAGCGCGCTCAGCTCCTCTGGAGTCGGCTCGCGTTTGGTCACGACTTTCAGTTCCGAGGCAGTGATACGACCCGTGTCGGCATCCTGCAGCAACAGGCCGCCGGAGACATTTTTCACAACGGGCCGGGTCGGAGCCGGCCGGATTTCGACCAGACGAAGATTCTTCTTCGCTGCAAAGCGTTCCTTGGCCTCTTCCGTGAAGCCGGGAGCAGCAATGGCTTCGACGAAAAGCTTTGCGATCTCCTCGGCTGCCGCGCTGTCCACCATGCGGTTAATGCCGATGACGCCGCCAAATGCGGAGACCGGATCGGCAGCGAGAGCTTTCTGGTAGGCCTCCAGGATGGTTGCGCCGGTGGCAGCGCCGCAGGGGTTGGTGTGCTTGATGATTGCCACGGCCGGCGGATCGGTGGGCTCGGGGCTCAGCTCCATCGCCAGTTCCCAGCAGGCGTCGAGATCGACGAGATTGTTGTAGCTCAGCTCCTTGCCCTGAAGCTGCGCTGCGCCTGCGACGCCGAGACCTGAGCCATCGGCGTAGAGCGCTGCGCGCTGGTGTGGATTTTCTCCGTAGCGAAGCGACTGCGCCAGCGGATAGTTGATGCGAAGCGTTGCGGGGAAGTGATTCGCGTCCGGATCGGCTGGATTTGCAACCTCCGGCGCGTTGACAAGCTGGTCGAGTGTGTTGGCGATCGCCGTATCGTATGCCGCAGTGGTTGCAAAGGCCTGGCGGGCAAGTTTCCAGCGTGTTTCGCGGCTGAGAGCACCGTCGTTGGCGTTCAACTCCTCGGTCAGAGCCGAGTAATCCGCAACTCGGGTCACAATCGCTACATCTTCAAAGTTCTTTGCCGCCGAGCGCACCATGGATGGACCGCCGATATCGATGTTTTCGATAAGGTGGCCGAACGCGACGCCGGGCTGTGCTGCGGTCTTTTCGAATGCATAGAGATTCACTACAACCATGTCGATGGGGGCTATGCCATGCTCGGCCACGGCTGCCTCATGCTCGGCATTTCCACGAATGTAAAGCAGGCCGCCGTGCACTTTGGGATGCAGGGTCTTGACGCGGCCATCGAGCATTTCGGGAAAGCCGGTTAGGTCACTAATGTCCTTGACCTCAAGACCGGCCTCGCGCAGTGTGCGCGCTGTGCCGCCCGTCGAGATCAGCTCCACGCCATGGCCGGCAAGAGCTTTGGCAAACTCGACCAAGCCGGTCTTATCGGTAACGCTCAACAGAGCACGCTGAATCTTTTTCCTGGTATTGATCTCTACGCTCAAAACAAACTCCTTTATGCATCCTGCATCATCGAAAGCCAACTTTCTAGAGTATCGCAGCGCGTCGAAACCAACCCCGAATCTCCACCCCCGGATATCTGATTTAGAGTGGAGCTATGGGAAGCAATCCCCCACCGTTTCAGCCCGAGCGTCCGGGTTACGAAGAGCCCGGTTACTCGACCGAGATTCTTCCTCCCGAGAGCTCAGCTCCGCCGCAGCGGCCGCGCCGCAGCTGGTGGGCATCCGCGCCAGCGACCTATATCCTCATCGGAATCAATGTTGGCGTCTTTCTGCTGATGACGCTGCGAGGCGTAAATTTCTGGAATCCAGATCCGGAGCAGCTGCTCAATTACTGGGGCGCGGACCAGGCAGGAAGAGTTCTGGTGGACGGCGAATGGTGGCGGCTCTTCACTGCAATGTTCGTGCACGTGGGAATTGTGCACCTGGCCATGAATATGTGGTGCCTTTGGAACCTTGGCTTGCTGGCAGAGCCACTCATGGGTTCTTTCGGCGTGATCGCGGTTTACGTACTGACTGGCTTAGCGGGGAATATGGCCTCGATTGCGCACAATTACCTCTTGCCGGTCCATGTGAATGGCTACACAATTTTTCCCGTCGGGGCAGGGGCATCCGGCGCGGTCTTCGGCATCGCGGGTGCGTTGATTGTGCTGCTCAAGAGTTCCCGGCTTCCAGTGCCGGTAGATGAGCTTAAGAAATTGCGCCGCTCCGTGATTACCTTTGCGGGCATCAATCTGGTGATTCCGATTGCAGTGAATTACGGCGCCGATGCGCTGCACGCAGGCCTGCAGATCGACTACATGGCGCACATTGGCGGCTGCGCCTTCGGCCTGCTCTTTGCCGCACCCATGGTGCCGCGGATCGGCTCGCCACGCAATATATTTTCCGTGCGCCTGCGCTTAGCTGTCGGAATTGTCTCGGGTGTGCTGGTACTCTTCGCGTTTTTTCTGATGCAGTTGCCGCGCAGCGGGTGATCTGAGCCGCCGGCTAGCGCGAAGCCGTTGCCGCGAACTTCCGCACCATGGTCAGCAGAATCTCCCGATCCGGCTTATTCAGGCTGCTCGAATAACGCCGTACCTGCGTCAGGAATTTCAATTCCTCATCCGAGAGCTTCGGCGCATTCATTTGCTTATTCAGGGAGTCTTCCGCAAAGAACTGCGCGAGCGGAAGGTCGAGCGCGGAGGCGATCTTCGAAAGCGTATCGAGCGAAGGAACCGTGTGTCCGTTTTCCACGCGCGAGAGGTAGCAGCGCAGCAGACCGGTCTTTTTCTCAATATCTCCCTGCGAAAAGCCCTTCTGCAGGCGATGTGCGCGAATCGTGGTGCCAATCTGCATTGCCATTCAACCCTCCCCGGTTCCAGCCTGACCCGTCGCAAGTATTGTGCGCGGTATTTACTCAAAGGTAAACATGCATCGAGCGGGATTGCAACCCCCGCGCAGCCTTTCAAAAGCGCATTGCCGGTACTACTTTGGTGCAGTCCTGTTTCGGTCTAGGATTTATGCAAGGCCGTTAGCGCTGCAAATTTGCCGTAAAGAACCGGTCAATACGCCACAGCGCGTCCTTGGCATCGTCTGCCCGGTAGCCGGTTTTATTGTTGGGATTCTCAAAGGCATGGCCGGCCTCAGGGTAGATCTTTGCATCCACCGGTTTGCCGAGCGATTGCATGGCTGCGGCAAAAGCCTGTACGGATTCCGGCGATATTCCGCGATCCTGCCCGCCGAAGTTGCCCATTACGGAGGCGCTGATCTTTCCCAGGGCAGACTTGTCCGTTGGCAGTGCTCCGTAATTGATGGCCACAGCGCGCAATCCGGGCTCGGCGATGGCGAGCTGCGCGGCGTATCCACCGCCCATGCACCAACCCACGGCGCCAATGCGGTCGCGCTTCACATCTTTGCGCGCGGCCAGAAAATCAAAGCCCGCAGTGAGGTCGCGAACGCCCTGATCCTGCGGGAGTCCGCGCATCAGCTCGTGCGCCATATCGGGCGTGTCGGCCACTTTGCCGCGATAGAGATCGACGGCCAGCGCGACGTAGCCCTTTGACGCAAATCCCGCGGCCTGTTGCTTGATCCAATCATTTACACCCCAGAACTCCTGGATCACGATGATGGCAGGATGCGGGCCGGAGCCTTGCGGCAGATAGAGAAAGCCGCTGGCTGTCTCGCCGCCGCTGGGAAAGGTGACCGCCTGCTGTGCGGATACATGCATGGCGGCGGCAAGGATCATTAATGCCAGGGCGAAAAGCGGCAGCCGTTGAGCTTTCATGGTTTCTCCAGTTCCTGAGCGTTATACCGGCAAACGGCGCGCGGCGTCAAAGATGTTTTACAAGATATTCGATTCCGGTCACAACGTTGTAATTGAAATGCGGGCATGGAATAAAGCCCATGTCGAGGTAGAGCCTGTGGGCTTCCTTCATTGCTGCAGGAACCGTATCGAGATATACGGCACGGCATCCGGCATCGGCCGCACGGTCCAGCACAGCCTGCATTAGCTTACGGCCAAGGCTTAAACCGCGCGCTTCAGGCCGCACCCAAAGGCGCTTCAGCTCCCACGCGAAAGGCCTGGTGTCCGAGGAGATGTCGAGCCAGCAGACGAAGCCCGAGTCCACACCATCGGCTCGTGCAATCAGGCAGCCTCCTCCGCGCTCGGTGTACTTCAGCGGAACACGCGCGATTTCCTCTTCCAGTCCGCTAAAACAAAAGCCTGCAACCTGTCCGCTGGCACGAATAAACTGTCCGTATTCGCGCAGCAGGGCACGCGCACCGGCAAGCGTCTCAGCAGACGAGTCAGCGGATACTTGCTCCAGGGTCACCACGCGGCGCGGAGCTTGTGTTTGCTGCATGATAAAAGTGTACCCTCGCATCCGGCCGGGCCTGGGTAAACCTTCGCGCCCGCTATAGCGTCTCTCTCAGTAAGAGATACAGAAAAATTCTAAAGAAACTTGAACATACCTGGGAGACTGGATGCGGCTAAGAGTTTCAATGTGGTTGGTGGGCATGGGTGTCTTTGCCGCGAGCATGCCTCTCTGTGCCGGGCAGGCTGCCGCGCCATCTCCGGCTCCCTCTGTACCGCCGGCCGCGGCAACTCCCGCAGCTGCGCCTGCCGTTCCGGTAGCGCAGGACTCCACCGTGGCGGGGGGCAAGCTGCACGGCGTGGTCAAGAGCGGCAACGTTCCACTACCCGGCGTTACGGTGACAGCGCAAAACACGCTGACGGGCAAGCGCTACGCTACGACTTCCGATGTAACGGGCGCCTGGTCCATGACGATTCCGCAGAATGGCCGCTATGTGATTCGCACACAGTTTGCGGCCTTTGCACAGGGCTCGCAGGAGGCGCTGTTCAATGCCACAAGCAGCCGCGATCAGGCTGTGAATTTTGATCTGACCCTTGCTTCTCGAGCGGCGCAGCAGTCGCAGCAGGCCGATCAGGCACAGGCTGCGCAGGTCATCCGGCAGCTTGCCGGCAGCGGCGCGCAGAGCCTGAGCCTGATGAGCGCGCTCAGCGGAGATACGCAGAGCGCGGGCAGCACCACAGCGGGCGGGAACGGAACTGCGCTTCCTTCCATTGCCGCCAGCGGCGACTTCGGCGGCGATTCGGTTTCGATTACCGGACAGACCGGGCAGGTAAGTCCCATGGCTGGCGTGGATATGGATCGTGTACGCGATGCGATAGAGACGATGCGTGCGCAGGGTGGTATCGCCGGCGAAGGCGGATTGTTCGGTGGTGGCGGAAGTGGCTTTGGCGGCGCATTTGGCGGCGGTTTTGCCACTGCCGGTCCCGGTGGCGGAGGCCCTGGGGGCGGTGGTCCCGGCGGCTTTGGCGGCGGAGGCGGCGGCCGTGGCAACTTCCGCAATTTCAATCCCGGCCAGCCGCATGGCTCGGCCTTCTGGTATGGGACAAACTCGGCGCTCAATGCAGAGCCTTACAGCCTGACCGGCCAGCCGCAGGAGCAACCGGCGAATGGGTCGAATCGTTTTGGATTGACCTTCATGTCCGCGCCGTATATTCCGGGTCTGACCAAGCCCAGCAACAAGGACACGGTCTTTCTGACGCTCTCCGGCACGCGCAGCTCCAGCCCGTCGGATAACTACGCGACGGTTCCTACGGATGCGGAGCGCGCGGGCAACCTGGGCGATGGATTCACGGTGACGCCGGTTCCACAGGCTACGGCGCTCTTTGCCTATGTGCCGGAGCCGAACATTCCCGCCACTTTGCAGGGCTATAACTACCATCTGCTCACGACAGCGCAGACGAACTCGACGCAGGCCGGTGTGCGTTACATGCGAAGCATTGGCGCAAACGCTACGCCGTTTGGCTTTGGCGGCCGCAGTGGAGGCGGCGGGAGTGGGCGTCGTTCGCAGCAAAACCAAGGGCTGCGGCAGAGCATCAATGCGAATTACAACTGGGCGCACTCGGCCTCAGACACAGTGGGCATTCTGCCGATCCTGGGTGGAAAAACTGCTTCTGATTCTTATTCCGTGCAAGCCGGCTACACAATTGGCTATAAGAAGCTGACGAATATCTTCAACGCCAACTGGAATCGGGCCGACAGCCACAATATGAATTACTTCACCGGCGGTGAGGATGTGGCCACAGAGCTCGGAATTCTTGGTCCCGATGGCGAGGCGTTGAACTCGAATCCGTTGAATTATGGTGTGCCGAACATTTCAGTCACGGGATACAACGGCTTTCCCAGCGAGGTACAGCCGACATTTTCCATCGCACAGACGATTTCGCTTTCCGAAACGCTTTCGTGGATTCACGGCAAGCATAACTACCGGTTCGGCGGCGACTATCGGCGTGTGCATCGCGATTTTCTGGGCCGTGGCAATGCTACCGGCGCATTTACGTTTACGGGCCAGTACCACCCGCAATTGGTACAAGGCAATGACTACACGCTTGCAGCGTTGGCTGACTTTCTCACCGGCGAACCACAGCAGACTTCGATCTCCGCAGCGGAGAGCAAGAGCTATCTGCGCGACAACGTATTCGATGTTTACGCCAATGACGATTGGCGCGCTCGCCCGAGCCTGACCATCAATTACGGCATTCGCTATGACTTTTACGCGCCCTATACAGAGAAGTACAACCGCATGGCGATGGTGGATACGAACCCTGATGGGGGATTCACCAATGTGAGCCAGGTTGTTGCCGGCTCTACCAGTCCCAACTACGGTCCGATTCCCGATTCCCTTGTTTACCCCTATCGCACCGGCTTCTCGCCGCGTTTGGGGATTGCATGGCGCGTGCCCAAGGTGAAGCAGATGGTGGTGCGTGCAGGCTACGGCCTTAATTACACCGTCGGCGAATATGGCACATTCGCTTCAAGCTTCGCTTACCAGCCGCCGTTTGTGAATGAGCAGACGAACGGTTGCCAGTCGTCGACGACGCCCTGCTACTCGCTGGCAGACGGATTTGGCACGGCGAATCCGCAGGGAACGTATGCGCTGGACCCGCACTATAGGCTGCCGCATGTGCAGGTCTACAACCTTGACGTGCAGAAGACGCTTCCGTGGGGCATTGTTCTCAACGTGGGTTACAACGGTTCCATCGGCGGCAACATGGATATCAAGATCGCACCGCGCGCCTCGCCGTCGAGTCCCGATACAAATCCCGGCATCATTCCGTTCTACTATCTCGAAGACGGAGCTTTCTATCACTTCAACGCCGGCACGGTGCGCGTGAACAAGCGCCTCACGCACGGCATCTCGCTCGGCGCAAATTATCAGTGGTCTCACGCCATTGACAACGCGGGCGGTGTCGGCGGAAACACTCCAATTACCGCGCAAAACTGGCAGGATGTGCGGGCCGAAGTCAGCGATTCCACCATTGACCAGCGGCATAAAGTTACCGGCACCTATCTTTACGAGCTGCCTTTCGGCAAAGATAAGTTCTGGGTGACCACGGGCACGGCCTCGCATATTCTGGAAGGCTTCTCGGTCTCCGGTTCGTTTACTTTTGCCACCGGTACGCCGCTGAATTTGATCTATGGTTCATTAAGTTCTGGTGCAAGCTGCGGCACGTTAGGCAACCAGCGTCCGGACTATACCGGCGTTTCCTCTGCGTCGACCGCATCGCAGCAGTGGTTCAATCCCGCCGCATTTACGCAGCCGGGAACACCGAATCCAAACACGTACCCATGCGCCATTTATGGCAATGTGCCGCGCAACGTGCTGATGGGTCCGGGCACGCTGCAGAACAATATGTCGCTCTCGAAGACTCTACAGATGGGCGACACACGCAGTTGGGAATTCCGCGCTACGGCCAGCAACGTCTTCAACACCGTTCAATACACAGGCGTGGATACAAACGGGAGCAACGAGAAGACCTTCGGACAGGTGAATTCCGTCGGCCAGATGCGGCAGTTTCAATTTACAACGAGGTTCCGATTCTGATGCGGCACAGGCAGCATAGCTCGAGGAAGAGATTCGCCGCAGCTGCGGCTGTTGCAGCGCTGCTCGTTTCGCAGATGGATTCTGCCTTCGCCGCAGCCCAGCAGCAAGGCCAGCAGAGTCAGAATCAGCCTGACGCCGGCTACGTCATGCGCATCAACTCCGATCTTGTGCTGACCAACGTTGTTGCCCGCGACTCGAAGACCGGAGAAGTTGTCCGCGGCCTCAAGCAGAGTGACTTTACCGTTCTCGAGAACGGCAAGTCACAGCAGATTGTGAGCTTCGATTTCCAGAGCGTAGACATGGCCACTCCGCTTAGCGAGGCCACAGTAAGCGGCCTTGCCATGGGCAATAGCGGCAACAAGGCCGTTGTCGTCGCCAAGCCTGAGGAGCTGCGCAATCACCGTCTTATTGTCATGTTCTTCGATCTCACCTCCATGCAGCCTGAAGACATTGATCGCTGTGTGGAAGCTGCACGTGACTTTCTCAAGACCAAACTGCAGGCTGCCGATCTTGTGGCGCTCGTTTCTCTTGGCGACACACTGAAAGTTGATCAGGACTTCACAGCCAACAAAGACGCGCTCATGCAGGAAGTTGGCATCTACAACGGCACAGAAAGCCAGGGCTTCGCGCAGGGTGCAAACGCCAACTCCAATCAGGTGGAAGACACCACCGGCTATACGCCCGATGAGAGCGAGTACAACGATCTCAACACCGACCGCGAACTCTTCGCGCTGCGGGCTATTTCGAAATCATTGGAACGCATTACGGAGAAGAAGTCGCTGCTTTATTTCTCCGGCGGCATCTCGCGTGACGGCATTGAAAATCAGGCATCGTTGCGCGCGGCCATCAATGCCGCTGTTCGCGCCAACCTCGCTATCTACAGCGTGGATACGCGCGGTTTGCAGGCTGTCTCGCCGCTGGGGGATGCGTCCACAGGCAATCTGCGCGGCACGGGCGGATATAACGGCGCGTCGCTCAATAACAGCATGCAGCAGAACTTCGCCACGCAGGAAGTGATGGCGACGCTCAGCAATGACACCGGCGGCAAGGCCTTCTTTGACTCGAACGATTTTGCGCCGGCCTTTGCGCAGGTGCAGAAGGACACCTCGGCCTACTACGCGATCGGTTTCCACTCTACGAATCCAGCTCGCGATGGCAAGTATCGCAAGCTCACCATCAAGATCAACAAGCCGGGCATCAAGATTGAATATCGTCCCGGTTACTACGCCCCTGCCGACTTCCAGCACTCGGGTAAAGAAGACCGCGAGCGTGAGCTGGAAGAGCAGCTTGGCAGCGATCTGCCTGCCACCGACATGGCCATCTACATGGACGCCATGTACTTCCGCCTCGATGACAACCGCTACTACGTGCCGGTTTCGCTCATCGTGCCGGGATCGCAGATTCCATTCGTAAAAGGCAGCGACAAGGACAAAGCCACGCTGGACATTATCGGCGCAGTCATCGATGAGGCCAAGCGTCCCATTGGCCGCGCGCGAGAGACCGTTAAGCTCAACCTCGACTCTGCACAGCAGGCGCGGCAGAAGAATATCCAGTACAACACCAGCTTCAATCTGCCGCCGGGCAAATATCAGATCAAGTTCCTGGTGCGGGAAAACCAGACCGGTCACATGGGTTCGTTCGTGGCAGACGTTACCTTGCCGGATATGAAGAAGTCGCCGCTGAAGATGAGCTCCATTGTGCTCGCTTCGGCGCGGCAGCCCAGTAAAGCGCAGAATCCGCTGGTGCGCGCCGGCCAGGAGTATGTGCCGAATATCAGCCACGTCTTCCGGCAGGATCAACATCTCTATCTGCTCTATGAGGTCTACGGGCCGGGCCGCGAGAAGCTCGCAGACAACGCGCCGAAAGGCACAAAAGCCGGCATCAATCTGCTGAGCAGCCTGGAACTCATTCAGGGTTCAACCAAGGTGTACGAAACTCCGCTGGTACAGGCCAGGGCGACCAACATCGATGGCCGTGATGGTGTCGCCGTGGAACTCGACGTGCCGCTCGCAGGCCTCAAGCCTGGCTCGTATGTCTGCCAGTTGAATGTGATTGATGATGCGACTGGCAGCTTCTCGTTCCCACGCTTCGCCGTGCTGGTCAAGGAGCCTGCCATCGCTGCACCGGCAGCTCCAGCCGCTGGCGCAGCGCCATCAGGCCGTTGATGTAAAGGGTAAGAAAACTTCAGTCGACTGACATGCTGAGCTGATGACGAACATCGGCCCCACGAATCCAGAAGATCACATCCGTGGCAATGTTCGAAGCATGGTCCGCAATGCGCTCCAGCGAGCGCGAAACAAACAGGCCGTTCATCGCCTGCTGCGTGTGATGCGGCTCCGTTTGAATCATGGTGAGCAGGTCAGAGTGCGCGCGGCGATTCATGCGGTCTACTTCGTCGTCCATTTCACGCACGCTGTCAGCCAGGCGCGCGTTGCCGTCCAGCAGTGACTGAATAGCAGACCGGATCATGTGGCTTGTGCACTCGCCCATGGCGGTAAAGTCCACCGGCAGCTCAATCGGCTCCAGGTTAAGCCCATCGCGTGTCCGGCGCGCCACGGCCAGCGACTGGTCGCCGATGCGCTCCAGGTCGCCGTTCATCTTGATGACCGCAAGAATAAAACGCAGGTCAATCGCCATCGGCTGCTCGCGGCTCAGCAGCTCGTAAGCCATCTCGTCCAGCTCGCGCTGCGCCGTGTTGATGGCTGTTTCGTTCTGGCGCACATATTGGCAGAGACCCTGGTCGCGCGTGAGATAGGCATCCAGGGCAGACTCCATCGCCTGCTGGGAAAGCGCAGCCATGGCGAGAATCTTGTCCTTGAGTTCAGCAAGTTGCTGCTGGAAGTGAATGCGCGGCACAGGGCTGGTTCTCCTTCCAATAATTGTGCATCATTTTATGTTACACATCTGCAAATACAACTGTCATGCACCATATCTGTCAAATTCCTCAGCCTCTTTTGGGAAGCATTTCAAGTCGGGCGGGGTCGTTTGGCTCAGTTTTTGTAGTTTCACGCGGCTGGACAGGGTGTTTTAGCATGGAAACGGTATGTCGAAATTCGAAATTGCACCTGTCGTCACGTTGAATCCCGCCGACCATGATCCGCGAAATATCTACAAGCTTATGACCGGCATCATTGTTCCGCGGCCGGTGGCGTTGGTTTCAACCGTGGATAGCAATGGCGTTCCGAATGTCGCGCCGTTCAGCTTCTTTAATGGGGTTGGATCTCTGCCCCCTACGGTGTTGTTTTCTACTGTTCTTCGACGGGACAGCGGAAGGCTTGCGGTACGGAAAGACTCCCTGAGCAACGTGGAAGAAACAGGCGAGTTTGTGATCAACGTGGTGAGTGCAGCCATTGCCGATGCTGCCAACGCTACGGCCGCAGAAGTGCCGCCCGATGTAGACGAATTTGCACTTGCCGGGCTTACCGCTGTGCCGAGCGAAGTGGTGAAGCCGCCGCGCGTGGGTGAGTCACCAGCGCAGATGGAGTGCAGGCTGCAACAGGTGATTTATACCGGCAAGCAGGCAGGCGCCGGGGTGATTGTGCTGGGAGAAGTGGTTCGCTTCCATATTCGCCAGGATATTTTTGATGATTTCCGCATTGATCCGGCGGGTTTGGATGCCGTAGGCCGTATGGCGGGCAACACCTGGGTGCGCACGCATGAGAGAGTGGAACTGGTAAGGCCCAAATAGTTTCCGGCGAGGCCAGAAAAATAATTGTTGCAACGACTAACTCCGCCGGTGCATCCTTTGTACATAGCATTCTCCAAGGCGGCCCGGCCGCGAGCGAAAGGATTGAGGCAACTATGAAGCATTTTGCATTGGCAATCGGAGTTCTGGGGCTGGCGGCATCTCTGGCCGGAGCACAGACCTCGACGTGGGCTGTGGATCCTGCGCACAGCGAAGTAGGCTTTGGCATCAAGCACATGGGGCTCTCCACCGTGCGTGGGCATTTCAACAATGTAAAGGGCACCATCACGTACAACGCTGCTGATATTTCGAAGTCGAGCGTAAATGTAACGATTGATACGACGACTGTGGATACCGGAAACTCCGCGCGTGATACGCATCTCAAGACCGATGCGTTTTTCGATGTGACCAAGATGCCTACGGCGACCTTTGCGAGCACTGCGGTGAGCAAGAGCGGCACGCACCTGACGGTAGCCGGAAACCTGACCCTGCATGGTGTGACCAAGCCGGTTACGCTCGACGTGGACGCTTCCACTACGCCGATGGAATCGCCCATGGATCACAAGACGCACACTGGTTTTTCCGCCACTACCACCATCAAGCGTACGGACTTCGGTGTGGGTGCGAGCTTTCCTACCGCCGCCGTTGGGGATGACGTGCAGCTGACTATCGACCTGGAAGCGATCAAGCAGTAAGCAAGGTGACTCGGTGCGCGAAATGCCTTGTGCGTTTCGCGCATTCTTCTTTGAGAGAGATTCCATTTGGTGAGCCTGAGACAGGAAATTGCACAACAGAAGCCTTTTGCCAGCGCTGCCGAGGAGGCACTTCTGAATCTGCTGCGTACCGCCGATGCTTTGCAGCGCGAGATGCACCTGCTCATCAAGCCGTGGGGAATTACCTCCACGCAGTACAACGTGCTGCGAATTCTGCGTGGAGCACAACCGCAGGGACTTACTTGTACCGCTATCGGCGAGCGCATGATTACCGCCGACCCCGACGTTACGCGGCTGGCTGCCCGTCTGAAGGCGATGAAGCTGGTTCGCCAGGTGCGGGATAAGCAGGATCGCCGCGTGGTTTGGAACCATATCTCCGCGGAAGGACTTCAACTGCTGGACCAGATGCATTCCACGATTGAGCGCAGCCCGGAGGAGATGTTTTCCAGGCTGACGGAAAGCGACCGGCAGGAGCTGATCCGCTTGCTCGAGCTGGTGCGGAGCAGCCGCGGTATTGGCCGCGCCACCTGCGACGGCAGCCACCAGGAGCCATCGCCGCAATCTTAGTTGAGCGCCGTCTTTCCCTCCTGCGTCCATAGGTTGTAGGATTCTCTTTGGCGGCGTCTGCTTTTCGTCCGCCCCGGCCTGGGAGGGCGCAAAAAACAATGATGGGCACGAATGATCTTGGTCGCCGTGACGGCAGCAATCGCCGGGCGCGCGTAAACGGCTTTACGCTGATGGAACTTCTCATCGTTATGGCCATCATCACCGTGCTGATGCTCATTGCCATCCCTTCCTATTTGAACTACGTTCGCCTGGCCAATGAGACCTCGGCCATCAAGTCCATTCAGACCATCTCCCAGGCGCAGACGCAATACTCCATGCAGTACCCGGTGAACGGCTACGCCTGCGCGCTTACGGGGCTTGGCGGCGATCTTAAATCCGGACCTCCGTCTGCTGAGAGTGCGCAGATTCTGCCGCCCGATCTTGCCAGCGGCATCAAGTCCGGCTACCAGTTCGCCATCTCCAACTGCATTAAAAACAGCCAGAATGGCACGGATCGCGTGACGGGCTTCACCATCATTGCGCAGCCGATTACGGTGGGTAAGACCGGCAACCGCACCTTCTGCAGCGATGAGTCCGGCATGATCAAGTTCGATCCCGCCGGCGGAACCAACTGCACGCAGTCGCTCGGACAATAGTGTTTACGCTGAAATCCAAACTACGCCTCTTCGTCCTGGCGGCAGCGGTTGTATGTCTGCCTGTTTCAGCACAGCAGCCATCGGTTCATGACCTCGCTCAGCGCGTGGATCATCACTACAACCAGCTTCACTCGCTCAAGTCGCAGTTTACTGAGAGCTATGAAGGCCTTGGTATGAAGCGCGATGAGGCTGGTACCTTGCTGCTGCTGAAGCCGGGGCGAATGCGCTGGGATTACTCTTCGCCTGCCGGCAAAATCTTTCTGCTGGACGGCAAATATGCCTGGTTTTATACGCGCGGAGCTGCACAGGTGCAGCGCATTGAGTCCAGGAAGCTGGATGATCTGCGGTCACCGCTGCGGTTTCTGCTTGGGCATACGCAGCTTGAAAAAGAACTGACAAACCTCAAGATCACTTCCGCGCCGGATGGCCGATTTACGCTTACGGGCCAGCCGACAGGCCCTCATGGAGAGCCGCTCAATCGGGTGCCCAGGCTTGCGCTCACGGTGACTGCGGAAGGGTCCATTACCGGCATTGAAATTACCGAGGCGGACGGAGCGATCACTCGCTTTACGTTCAGCGGTGAGCAGACCAACGCGCCGATTCCTGATGGGGCATTCCACTTCACGCCGCCCGCCGGGGTTCCCGTTACAGACGCGCTGCCGCCGGTGTAGGTGATCCATCTTTCGCTGAGATGTCTCAACCGGCGGTTCCTTCGTCTACCATACGATCGCCTACTTCCTCGTCTCGGGGCTCGTCGAGATTTCCTTCGACGATTGCTTCCGATCGATCGACCTTGGGATGATGCTTGCGCAGGATTCTGCTTGTGTCATCGCGGCCCGGCACTACGTCCAATACTCCCTCATCCGTCAAATCGGGGCCTACCTCCGTGAATTCTGCAAGCCGCTCCTCTGCTACGTCATCCGTAATCAGACCAGTGCCGTCGCGCGAGCTGCTCGGCTCGTCTGTCTGCGTGAGGTCTAGTTCCAGGGCATCGATTTCCTCGTCGGTTGAGGCGTCCAGCGCATCGAAGTTGCGCGCCAGCTTGCCCGATACAGGTAGCACCTCTTCGTCGGCTCCGCCGGTAATCTCTTCCAGCCGGTCAATGGTGCTCTCCGTCGCAATATCCTCCGGAGCGAATGTTGTTTCCTCGGTTTCGGCCTGATTTCCGTAGATCGAGCTTTCGCTCAGATCTACTTCGTCGCGTTTGTCTGGCTTTGCCATGTCGTCTGTCCTCAATTGTTCAAAATGTGTATCAAAGATGAGATGCGGATTTTTCGGTACCGGTTTGAGAGGTATCTGTGGAAGTGATTTCTTTTGCTTGAAGCTGCAGATTCAAGCTGAGGCCTACTCGTAGCGCAGAGCTTCAATGGGATCGAGATTGGCGGCGCGGATGGCTGGGATCATTCCGCTTACGAGCCCTGTGAGCATGAGGATGACTGTGGCTACGATGACGGATGCGGGTGAGATGGCGAGGCGGATGTCGGCGTTTTCTGCGTGGAGCGCGATGTTGCTGTAGAAGGGGATTCTGCCCACGGCGAGTGAGACGAGATAGGCCAGCGCGATGCCGCTGATGCCTCCGACGGCGGTGATGGCTAGTGCTTCCGCGAGAAACTGTGTGAGGATGTGGCGCTTCTGCGCGCCGAGCGCCTTTTCTACGCCTATCTCCTTGGTGCGCTGCTGTACTGCTACCAGCATGATGTTCATGAGCCCAATGCCTGCGATGCCCAGTGTGAGCGCCCCTACCAGGGAGAGCAGCACCTGCAGCGCCAGCGAGAGAATGCTGAACTGATGCAGCTGGCTCATCAGGTTTGCCACCTGAATTGCTTCATGATCTGTGGGACGAAAGTGATGCGCTGCGCCGAGTGTTGTGCGCGTGGTTTGCTCCACCGCCTGGTAGTCGCCCTGGTAGTCAAACCAGATGCCGCCAAGATACTTGGTATCGGCGAGGTCGCTCATGGTGCTGAAGGGCACGTAGACCTGACGATTGGCGTCGTTGTCTTCGCCGCCCTCCTGCATCTTTGGCTTGAGTACGCCGATGATGATGAAGTGTACGCCATTCAGGCGAATTGTCTCGCCGATGGCCCAGCCGCCGGAGAAGAGCTTCGTCTTCGACTCCGATCCGATCACGCACACATGCGCGCGCTGTTCTTCTTCCTGGCCGTTGTAAAAGCGGCCCTGATCGATGTCGAGCTTCCAGATGTCCTGAAAAACGGGCCGCACGCCGGTGACGCTCCATGTGTAGGAGTGCAGATCGTTCTGCACGGTTACATCCTTGTATGCAGCGGGAGAAATGCGCTGGAGTCCCGGCACGGCAACCATCAGCCGGTCCACATCATCGAGCGTGAGCCGAACCAGCGAGCCTGCCTTTTCACCGCCGGCCTGCTCGCTTGTTTTGCCGGGAAAGACACCGATGGTATTCGTGCTCCACTGCGCAAAGATGGCCTGAATTGCATTTGCGAAGCCTGCGCCGTAGGCCAGCAACAGCACTACCGTGGCAATGCCCCATGCCATGCCTGCGATGGTAATGAGCGTGCGGCGGCTGTTATAAGTCATCGCTTCCCATGCCTGGTTGAGAATGTCTTTGAACATCGGCTCTTACTCTCTCCGCAGTGCTTCAATGGGGTCCAGTTGTGCTGCCTTGCTTGCCGGATAGAGACCAGCTACTACGCCGCACAGTACAAGTGATCCGAGCGCCAAAGCCGCTGACCACGGGACGAGTCTTGGCGGATCAAAGCCCGGGATTGCGCCTGTGAACAGCGCCTGCAATATCCCCATGAATCCTGCCGAGATGGCAATTCCCGCTGCACCGCTTACGCCCGTCAGCAGCAGCCCTTCCCAGAAGAACTGCGAAAGGATGCTTCGCTGCGTTGCGCCTAGTGCTTTGCGCAGGCCGATCTCGCGGGTGCGCTCAGTGACTGACACCAGCATGATGTTTACGATTCCCACCGCGCCGAGCGAGAGCGTCACAATTCCTACGCCGCCGAGGAATACGTCCATTGCTGTGAAGATTCCGCTGATCATCTTGCCCGTGCGAATGGTATCCCACTCATCGAACGCATCGAGATTGTCCGGGTCAAAGCCGTGCCGTGCAGCGATTACGCGATGCACTGCCGCCACGGCTGCGGTTGAGTCGCCCGGCTTTGCCGGCTGGTATTGAATTGTGCTGAGCGCATCCTGCGGTATGTTTTCGCCCTTGATGGGGAAGAGTTCGTGCATGGTTGTTACCGGCACGTAGATCTTCTGGTCGTCAGAGTCGTTGTTGCCGCGCGCCAGTGTTGCCACTGAGCCTATGACGCGGAACTCCGTGCCGTTGATTGTGATGGTTTCACCCAGAAAGGGATGCCCTGGAAAGAGCAGATGCGCGGCCTTGTAGCCGAGGATGGCCACGCGCCGGCGCTGGGCCAGATCCTCGGCGTTCAGGAATCGGCCCTGCGCGAGAGGGATGTTGCGAACCTGGGGGAAGCTGGCGTCTACGCCCATGACGCGGCCGGACATGTTGCTCCACTGGCTTACTTCGTAGAGATCGCTTCGCTGCAGACCCATCGTGAGTCCGCGGAGCTCCGGGAGGCTGCGGAGCGCTTCGGCGTCGCGCAATGTCAGTTGATAGGGGCGCATGCCGGTGTGCTGGTTGGCTACGGCGGGGATTGTGCCGTTCCACATCATCACCAGGTCATCGCCGAGCGTGGCCATGTTGCGGTGCTGGCCGGAGCGAAAGCCTTCACCCAGACCCACCAGAACGAGCAGCGAGCCAACACCCCACGCAATGCCGAACATGGTCAGAAAGCTGCGCAGCTTATTGGCCGCGATGGCGCGAAAGACCTGGCCGAGCGTGTCGGAGAAGTTCTGCATGATGGACAGACGCAGTTACGCGGCGTCTGTCTGATGGTACGCAGAAGAGGGTGGTGCGGTTCCGTGGCGGTAAGGATTAAAGCAGGCGCATTCCGGCAGCTTTGGCGGCTCCCTTATCGAAGGTCACAGTCTCCGAGCACCCGGCGAGACGACCCACTTGCTCAATCAGGCAGTCCGCGAAATCACATGGAGTTGTGGAGTATGTGCGAAGCGCCTTTTCAATCGCCGGCTGATTTTCCAATGCGATGTTGCCAGATTCGATAAGCCTGGTTAGCCACTGCAGAACGACCGTTTTCGGCTGACGATAGTAATTTCGCAGCACCCAGACAAACTCCGCCAAACAGACAAGGGTTATAAATCCCTGTGACTGCGTGGAAAAGGATTGAACCAGTTGAATGGCCTTGCGGTTCTGCAACGGATCATCGACAACAAAGAACCGAATCAGCACATTGGTATCAAGACCGGTCATGGGCGGAATCAGTCTTTCGGCTCCTTAAATCCGGAGGCCCAGCCTTCTTCGATGACTTTATTCATCTCTTCGATCGTGAGAGGCGGCCCACTCCACTTCAGGGCCCCGGCAAGCTCCATAATGGAGCCTTTCTTCTGCCTTAATACCAGCTCGCCTTGCTCATTCTCAACGAAATCGACGATATCTCCGATGTGAATACCATGCCTTCTGCGAACCTCGACTGGGATGGTGATCTGTCCCTTGGATGTAACGGCAGCCATTGCTCTTACCCTCGTAATTCATTGTACTCCTTACCATAGGTAAGGAAACTTGGACATCGAGGATTTTGGAGTCCCACACTAAACAATCTCAACCACGGGATACGACTCGGTATATTTCTCGCCCTTGCAGCCGAAGTACGTGACGGTGCGTTTTGCAAAATTCACATCATAGCGAATTACGCCGGCGCGCCAGCTCGCTTCCAGGAACTCGGCGAAGGTGCTCTTTCCGGCTTGATCGGTCTTTAATGCTTTCACCAGGGAATTCTGATCGAACGCGGGCACCTCTGCGGCGCCGTTTACAAGAGGTGTGCCCTGCATCACCACCGGTCCATTCTTCGTTAGAAACAGACTTTGGCATGCGGGTAAAGACCACTGGTTGCGGGTGACTCCGGCGCGCCGCAGAATCTCAGCCAGATAGGGGAATCCACCTGTCTGCGGACGAGTCGCGGCTGCCTGCTCCATGGCTGTCATCAGGTGATCAATTGCTTTGCTCATGAGATCTTCTCCTTTTTGCTGCGTGGGATCTTTTGGGTGAGCGGGATTGTATTCACGGGGTGGGATTCCATCCAGAGGTTCCGGATCGGAAGGTTCTCTGACAGTTTGCAAAGAAGGCAAAGCACGGCGGACGTCTGGATCGTCCATGAGACAGGCGACGAGTTGCCCGCAATTGCCGTCGGAGATTTCTGGATGATTTTGAAGATTTGTGCAGTTCACTATTTTTATAAATATGGTCCCGTGAAACTATTTGCTCTAATTATAAAAGCTTGGATGCGGATTCCACCGCTTCCGTCGAGCATCCATTCACTTCATCGGCAGCGAGTAGCGGCGGAACACGCAATAGCTGTATTAACTGATTTCGACGGCCGGGTATGCTTCGATGTATTCCTCGCCGTTGCAGCCATAGTAGGTAACGGTGCGGGCGGCAAAGTCTACGTCATAGCGAACCACGCCTGCGCGCCAGCTAGCTTCAAGAAACTCCGTAAATGTGCTCTTGCCGGCTTGATCGGCGCGCAGCGCTGTAATCAGTGCATCGCGGTTGAATGCGGGCACGTCTGCCACGCCGGTTACAAGTGGCGCAGCCTGCATCACCACCGGCCCGTCGTGCGTGAGAAACAGACTCTGGCATGAAGGCAACGACCAGGTGTTGCGGATCACCCCGGTCCGCCGCAGAACCTCGGCCAGGTAAGGGAAGCCACCCTCTTTTGGCCGGATCGCGGCCGCCTTCTCCATTGCCTGCATCAGATTGTCGATTGCTTTGCTCATGAGATAAGTTTTGCGAAATTATAGCAACCGCATCCCGGCCGCTTTTGCCGCCCCTTTGTCGAAGGTCACAGTGTCCGAGCATCCGGCAACGCGGCAGGCGCGTTCAATAAGGCAATCGGCGAAGCCTGCATTCGACGTTGTAAAACTCTGAAGGGCTTGTTCCACTGCCGGTAGATTTTCAAAAACAAACTCGGGTGTCTCCAAAAAGAGCTGTATTGCCTGGATAACTGCATCCTTAGGATAGCCATACCTGCGACGAAGCACCCAGACAAACTCCGCCAGGCACACTAGAGAGATATAACCGGGTGTGTCTACGGTCAATGTAGAAAAGAACTGTGTCACAGTCTGCGTTTGTATCGGATCATCTGCGACAGTAGCCCGGAGCAATACATTCGTATCTAGTCCCGTCATTCCTGGCTGGCACCGTCTTCCTTAAATCCGCTGGCCCAACCCTCATCGATTGTCTTGTTGATCTCCTCAATGGTGACGGGCGGCCCATCCCATTTGAGAATTCCAATCAAATCCATAATCGACCGCGTCTTCGGCCGTGGAACAGGTCCTGGCTTTAGCACAGCTTCGCCCCGCTCGTTGACCACAAAGTCAACGCTGTCGCCGGCTTTGATCCCAATCTGCTTCTGAATTTCGACTGGGATTCTGATTGTGCCTTCAGATGTGAGAACCTGGGGCGGCATGGAAGTACCTCACAGCTATTGTAAGACTTTACTTCTCGTACTTGTAGAAGCCTCGTCCCGACTTCCGTCCCTTCCATCCCGCATCCACCATCTTTATCAGTAGCGGGCAGGGGCGGAACTTGGGATCGCCGTGGCCTTCGTGGAGTACGCGGAGGATATCGACGCAGACGTCGAGGCCGATGAAGTCCGCCAGTGTCAGCGGACCCATAGGGTGCGCCATGCCGAGCTTGAATACCTGGTCGATGGCTTCCGGTGTGGCAACGCCTTCCATCACGGCGAAGGCGGCTTCATTGATGAGCGGCATCAGCACGCGGTTGGAGACGAAGCCGGGGGCATCGTTGACTTCCACCGGAGTTTTGCCGAGTTGCGTGGAAAGCTCGTGGACTTCTGCGAAGGTTTCGTTGCTGGTTTGCAGGCCGCGGATGACTTCGACCAGTGCCATGACCGGGACCGGATTGAAGAAATGCATTCCAATCACTCGCTCCGGGCGTTGCGTGAGCGCGGCGAGCTTGGTGATAGAGATGGAGGAGGTGTTTGTGGCGAGGATCACGCCTGCGGGGAGGATTTCGTCGAGCGAGCGGAAGATTTCGGCTTTGAGTTCGTAGCGCTCTGTCGCGGCTTCGATGGCGAAGTCTACTTTGGCGAGCGCGGTGCGGTCGGTTATGGTGGTGATGCGTTCGAGCGCGGTTTCAATATCGGTGACGGCGAGCTTGCCCTTTGCTGCCTCGCGGGCGAGATTGGCGCGGATGGATTCGATGGCGTGGTCGAGTTGATGTTGCGCCACGTCGCAGAGGAGCACCTGGAAACCTGAGCGGGCGAAGACGTGTGCAATACCGGAACCCATTGTGCCTGCGCCGATTACGCCTACTGTCTTGATCTCTGCCATCGTCTCTCCTGCCACAGTGGAGTTTAGCAGGCGGGATTCCACGCTGGCTTGCTGACTACCATCCCTTCAGACTGCCCCAGTTTTTGAGAAGAATGACTGCGGGAATGAGTATCAGGCCGCCAAAGATGATGTTGAGCAAGGTCCATGGCAGGGGAACCGAGATGATCGATCCGATGATCAGAAGCAATGCGGCAGAGATGAAACCGAGTGTCGCAATGATAGCTGCAGACCTTCGCCCGTAGAGTAAACCGACTCCGAGAAGACAAAAAGGAAGGCACATGACTGCCATCATTCTGAATAGCAAGCTGAGATTGTCACCGTTCGGCGATATCTCATGCCAATAGATCGGAGACTTGTAAACCACAAGCAATCCGCATGTGAAGTAGGCAGCGATGAAGAACATGAGACATCCAACAACTCTGATCGCGGGCATGACGAATCGCTCCCTCCACGCGCAGTTCATGGAAGCCTGAATCATCTGTCGCCTTTGCCTCAGGCTTTTAGACAGCGTGTTGAGCGGCTTCGAAATACAGGACGCATGTATTCGAAATCCGCTCAACATAGGGTTTGGCGCAGCATGGAAATACAGGAAAACTATTTCGTGATGGGAACGCGCAGATCGCCGCCGGTCATTTCTTTTGGCAGACCTAGATCCAGTAGCGATAGCAATGTTGGAGAGATGTCGCGCAGCGCGCCGTCAGTCCGAAGGCGGAAGTGCTCGGCATCTTCGCCTACATAGATCATGGGGACGGGATTGGTGGTGTGCGCAGTGTGTGGGCCGCCGCTGACGGGATCGACCATGAGCTCGGCGTTGCCGTGGTCTGCGGTAATGAGCCAGTTGCCGTTGCGCCGGCGCACGGCTTCATAGATGCGGCCTAGCTGCGCGTCTACGGCTTCGCAGGCGGTAATGGTTGGCTCCAGTTTGCCGCTGTGGCCGACCATGTCGGCGTTAGCGAAGTTGGCGACGATGAGGTCGAAGGCGGTGTCGTTGACGGCGTTGACGATGATGTCGCCGATCGCTTCAGCCTTCATCTCCGGGGCCAGATCGTAGGTCGCCACTTTGAGCGAGGGCACGAGGTTGCGATCTTCGCCGGGAAAGGGAGTTTCGATGCCGCCGTTGAAAAAGTACGTTACGTGCGCGAACTTCTCCGTCTCCGCCACGCGCAGATTACGCAGCGAGTGCGCGGAGAGAATGTTGGCGAGGATGTTGTCCATGGACTCCGGCAGGATGACGAGCGGGAGCGAGTAGAGCTTGTCGTACTGCGTCATGCAGAGGTAGTGCAGGTTCTTTGGGAGTTCACTGCGCGGGATGATTTCGTCGAGTGATTCCCAGGCATCCAGATCGCGGCCACCATTCTTGTTGATGCCGCTCTCGCGGGCCAGGACGCGGGTGATCTGGCGGGCGCGGTCGGCGCGGTAGTTGAAGTTGATGCAGACATCTTCATCGCGGATCTGCGCTACGGGCTTGCCTGCGGCATCGGTGACGACGAAGGGAATGAGGAACTCGTCGGTGACGCCGTTGTTGTAGCTCTCTTTGATTTTGGCGACGGCGTCACTTGTTGCGCCGCCTTCGGCATGACCTGTAACCATAGCTTCGAATGCTTTGCGCTCGCGCTCCCAGCGCTTGTCGCGGTCCATGGCATAGTAGCGGCCGCTTACTGAGGCCAGCTTGCCGATGCCGTATTCGCGCATCTTCTGCTCAAGCGCTGCAATGTAACCTGCGCCGGAGGTAGGCAGCGTGTCGCGGCCATCCATGAAGGCGTGAACGTAAACGCGCTCGAGTTTGTACTCGCGTGCTGCGCGGAGCAGGGCATAGAGATGGTTCTGATGGGAGTGGACACCCCCGTCTGATACCAGGCCGAAGATGTGAAGCTGACGCCCATTTTCGCGGGCGTGTTGCATAGCCTGTGCGATGGCGGGATCTTTGGAGAATTCGTCGGCGGCAATCAGTGCATCAATGCGCGTGATATCCATTCGTACAACGCGGCCGGCACCGATGTTGAGATGGCCGACTTCGCTGTTGCCCATCTGACCGTCCGGCAAGCCTACGAAGTGCTCTGAGGCGCGGATGAGCGTGTTGGGGAACTCGCGCAGAAGCTTGTCATAGGTAGGCTTGCGAGCCAGAGCGATGGCGTTGTTGGCGGTTTCGGCGCGGTAACCCCATCCGTCAAGGATGGTTAGGACGAGAGGACGCTTGGACACGGACAATGTGCTCCTGAATCGATTTGAATATTCAGGATAAATGGCGAATGTGACGAGGGAGCTTTACGCTGCATCAAGCTCTATGCGGACGCGACGCCCGATAGATGTGGCGATGTTTACCAATGCGTCGAGTGAGAAACGGGAGATGCGTCCTCGCAAAAGATCGTTCATGCGTGGCTGTGTAATGCCGCAATGCTTAGCGGCTTCGGCTTGCGTCCAGCCGCTTTCTTTCACGATTTCGGCAATCTGGCGCATGAGGTCTGCCCGCGCCCTAAGATTGGCGGCTTCGGCCGGTGTGTCGGCAATCGCATCCCAGACGCTTAGATATTTTGTGGGCTTTTTCATTTGCGTTTCCCTTCAAGCTGCTTGAATCTCTGCTTTGCCAGTTCCAGGTCATGTTTGGATGTGGCCTGAGTCTTTTTCTGAAAAACATGCAGGACGTAAACTGCGTTTGCAAGCCGGGCCGTATAGATTACACGATATGCTCCGGAGTCATCTCGTACGCGAATCTCTTCGACTCCCTTGCCAATCGAAGGCATAGGCTTGAAGTCTTCCGGTTGCTTGCCGTCCTGTACCAATTCCAACTGATACCCGGCATCCTGCTGAACGTCCTTTGGAAACTCACGCAGTTTTTCAAGCGAATCGCCGAGGAAATAGCAGGGCTTCATGAAGACAATATATCAGAATGGATATAAAAATATATGCTTTTAATCGTCAGTGCCTAGAGATGCAGCGGGAATCGAGCGGGTCCAGGCCGGAGTCTACGCAGATTACTCGCATCACTGCTTTGCCGCATTCTGAGCAGCGGCGATCTCGGCATTGTGTTCCTTCACCGTAGCGTGCCAGATCTCATCCACCTTGTTGGCGAAGGCCGCGTTCTGCTCATTATCCAGCGGCTGCAATACGGCTTTGTAAGCTGCTTCTGCTTTAACGAAGCGGCTACGCTGTTCGGGAGTCAGCTCTTTGATGCGCTTTGCATACAGCGTATCTTCGCCGTTGGCGGTCATCGAATCGGCGGCATGGTTGTCGGCGGCAAAGCCTGTCGATCCCTTTTGAATGGCGTCCATCATGCGCTGGGTGGAGACGCGGGAGAGCTCTTCTCCGGTGGGGCCCTCATAGAGGAGCGTGAGCGTGCTGATGGTGTCGGCGTTTACATATTTCTGATAGACGGGCAGGTAGACATCCACCAGATCGACGGAGAGAACTTTTCGCTCAACTTCATTCCATACCGATTGCGGGAACCAGGGCGGAAGCTTTTTTCGCGATGTGTCGAGCTGGGTCTTGGCGAGCACCTTGTTTCCTTCGAGCGTGCCCGCCGCTTTGAGGTATGCCTCAAGAATGGTGTGCGTTACGGGCGGATCGAGAGGAACAGCGGGTGCGGAAGATTGCGGCGAAGCAGGAGATGGCGATGCAGACTGCGCGGCGGCAATATTGCCACACGCGATCGACAACATGAAGAGCGTAATCGCGCTTACATAACGCTGAAACAGTGCCATGCCATTCCTCATACGATAAGGATAATTTACATGCGAGTGCATTTTGGTACAGCACCCACTTTAGTGGTATGCGGTGCTTCGCTGAATCTGATGGTTCGTCTACTCTAACGCGGCAAAAGCCCTCCTTTAACAGAGGGCTTTTGCATGAGAACCATATTCATAAAGCTTTGTTAGTCGTTGTAGTTGAGGCTTTCGATGCCGAGGAACTGTGCGCCCGAGCCCAGCTCTTCTTCAATGCGGAGAAGCTGGTTGTACTTGGCAATGCGGTCCGTACGGCTGACGGAGCCGGTCTTGATCTGGCCTACGCCTGTGGCCACGGCGAGGTCGGCGATGAAGGTGTCTTCCGATTCGCCGGAACGGTGGCTCATCACGGCGGTGTAGCCGTAGCGCCGCCCCAGCTCAATGGCTTCCAGTGTTTCTGTGAGCGTGCCGATCTGGTTCACCTTGATCAGGATGGAGTTGGCTACGCCTTCTTCAATGCCGCGCTGCAGACGGTTGACGTTGGTGACGAAAAGATCGTCGCCAACAAGCTGGATGCGGCCGCCGATCTTGTCCGTGAGCATGCGCCAGCCTTCCCAGTCGTCTTCGGCAAGGCCGTCTTCAAGCGAGACAATGGGATACTGCCGTGCCCAGTTGTCCCAGAAGTTGACCATTTCTTCGCTCGAAAGCTCACGCTTGTCAGACTTCTTGAAGACGTACTTGTTCTTTTCCTTGTCGTAGAACTCAGAGGAAGCCGGGTCGAGCGCAATGGAGATCTGTTCGCCGGGCTTGTAACCGGCGGCCTCAATGGCTTCGAGAATCAGCTCGATGGCTTCGTCGTTGGACTTCAGCGATGGAGCGAATCCGCCTTCGTCACCCACGGCGGTGTTGTAACCCTTCTTTTTGAGCACGCCCTTGAGGGTGTGAAAGGTTTCGGCTGACCAGCGGAGGGCATCGGAGAATCGTTCCGCGCCCACGGGCATGATCATGAATTCCTGGAAGTCGACGTTGGAGTCAGCATGTGCGCCGCCGTTGAGCACATTGAGCATGGGCGTGGGCAGAATGCACGCGTTGACGCCGCCGAGATAGCGGTAGAGCGGAATTTCAAGCGTTTGCGCAACGGCGCGGGCAGAGGCAAGCGAGACGGCGAGGATTGCATTTGCGCCAAGCTTGCTCTTGTTGGGTGTGCCGTCCAGCGCGATCATGGTCTGATCGATGAGCCGCTGGTTCGCGGCGTCCATTCCTTCCAGCTCCGGAGCAATGATGGTTTCGACATTATCGACGGCCTGCAGGACGCCTTTGCCCAGGTAAACGCTCTTATCGCCGTCACGCAGCTCAACGGCCTCATGCTCGCCTGTGGAAGCGCCAGAGGGCACGATAGCGCGGCCCAGTGCGCCGGATTCCAGAATTACATCGGCCTCAACGGTGGGGTTTCCACGCGAATCCAGGACTTCCCTGGCGCGGATGGCAGCAATTTCAGTCATATCAGTCCTCGCAATGCGGTGCAGCAGCCGGTCGTTCAGTTTAGGACGGCGATCGACAGCGACGGACTCACCGGCGATGCTCTGAATCGTAGTCAGAAGCTCAGGTCCGCGGGCCATTTTTGTCACCATCCCTGTATCGATTTTTGGCGAATGATTCCTTGAGAATTTTAACAAACGGGTCTTGCGGTGCCTGCGTAGCGCAAGTCACAGATTAGAGCTTATGAAAAGAATATTGCCGCAAGATGTACGCGAACGGCCGATTGCTCGCGACAGTTGGTGGTGGATGGGGTCCAATACCTACAGGGTGGTGTGCCGCCCGGAGGTTTTCAAGCGATGAAGAGCCGGATACTTTCCGTGAGTTCGATGGGTGGATTGTTACTGCTCGCATTGGCGGGTGGCCTGGCTGCTGCACAGCAACCGGCTCAAACACCGCAAAGCAGCCCACAGCAGCCGACTTCGTATGAAGGGCAGTCAAATCCGCCGGCAGACGATACGATTCAGACTGAGCAGGCGCCAGTTCCGCAGAAGCCTTCGCCTGCCGTGCCCATGCAGCCCGCGCCAGTGGCTCCCGCACCGCAGGCGGCTCAGCCAATGCCTCCGGCCAGTGTCCCTCCGCAGGATGCGGATAACGGAATTGTGCAGGTAGCTCCCGCAACGGTTGCAGTTCCGGGGCTGGTGCAACGGAGTGCAGGCATTGATCCCGATGGCGATATTGTGCGCCCTGCGCCGCTGCCTCCGGGCACGCTGGAAGAGGGTACGCGGATTCGCGTGCGGTTGCAGACGGAGCTTTCTTCTTCGCGCAGCGAAAAGGGAGATACCTTTCGCGGACGCATCGATGCGGACGTGATGCAGGATGGCCAGGTGCTAATTCCTGCGGGCGCTGAGATTGAAGGCAAGGTCGTCGAGGCCTCAAGCGGAAAGTTTGGCGGGCGCGGTTCACTCAGGTTACGTCCGGAGATGGTGATTCTGCCGGGTGGCTCGCAATACATGCTGGTTGCGCGCGTTACCGATACGCGTGACTCGCACACGCGGGTCAACAGCGAAGGAACCATCCAGGCCGGTCCGCGATACAAGCGCGATGGTATTGAGTATGCCGGCGGCGTGGGTGTAGGCGTGGTTGCGGGCGCGATTATCGGCGGCCCGGTTGGCGCTGTGACGGGCGGATTGGTAGGCGCGGGTGTTGTGACCGTGCATCTGTTAATGGATCATCCGCAGGCCACGCTGCAGCCGGGTTCGGTGCTGCTCTTTACGCTTAGTGACCGGCTCACGCTGGTGGCTCCTGCTTCCACAGGGAACTGATTCCAGAGGACATTCATCGCACTCTTACGCGGAGCATGCATCCACGCTGCTAGTCTGTGAGTAGCGGCGTGTGCCTGCTGGAGACTCCTTGAAGAAGAAGCAACTGATTCTCAGCGGAATTGTGGCCATTGTGCTGATAGCGCTCATTTTCCTGGTGCGCGACCGGATTTCTTTTGATTTTGGCGCATTTCGCACGCAGCTTTTACAGGCGGACTGGACCAGAATTGTCGAAGCTCTGGCATGCATCTATGCCGGTTACGTTATCCGCTCGATTCGCTGGGCTTTGCTAATGCGGCATAACCGCAAGGTGGGCTTGCTTTCCCTGCTGAGCACGCAGGTGATTGGATTTACTTCGATTGCCCTGATTGGCCGCGTGGCTGATCTGGTGAGGCCTTACCTTGTAGCCAAAAAGACGCAGACGGCCATCGGGACGCAGATCGCGGTCTATATTGTGGAGCGGCTTTCCGATGCCGGCGCAATGGCGCTCATCTTTTCCGCGATTATTGTGCTTTCGCCGCATGGATCGCTGGTGCATCCGGAGATTGTGCGCAAGGCCGGCTACTGGGGATTGGCTGCTACGGTTGCCGGCGCGTTGTTTCTGGTTGCCATCCGGTTTGCTGGTGGAGTTCTGGCGTCGGGCATTGAGCGCAGCCTTGGTGTAATCTCGCACAAGCTTGCGCACGCGCTTGGCGACAGGATCCGCACCTTTCAGACTGGCCTCGATACGATCCGCTCGTTCACCGATTTCACCATGCTGCTTTCGCTGTCGATTGTGATGTGGCTGCTGATTGCCGGCGCTTATCTGCTGACCACTCTGGCCTTTGTGAGCAGTCCGCAACTGGCGGCCATGACTCCAGGCAAGAGCGTGCTTCTAATGGCCGTGAGCGGCGGCGCGAGCGTTGTGCAACTGCCCATCATTGGCTGGTTTACGCAGATTGGAATTGTGGCCACAGCGATTCGCGGGTTCCTGGGGGCCTCGCCGGAGGCGTCCACGGCCTGCGCCGCAACGCTGCTGCTGGTGACCTTCCTGGGCATTGTTCCGGTGGGCCTCATCTGGGCACAAGTGCAGAACGTGAACCTGCGCAACGTGACGGAAGAGAGCGAACAGGCTGGCGAGAAGCTGAAAACGGCGGATGCGCCCGATGTAGCGCAGTAAAAAGCGCAGTCATAAATCTATAGTTGGCGAACGCAGGTGAGCGTATAGCGCGCTCTTCTGTTTTTATTCTGATTTTCAGCAATGAGCTATTGCACTTCCAATTCAGGAAGTTTGTACATAGCACTTATAGGTAGCGGGTTTCAGATTAGAGATAAATTGACTGTGAATAAGACAGTTTCGTGAGTCACGGATTCAGCGTCGAGTAAATTCAGGGCTATTATCTTTTTGAAAACTCTCACGAGGCGAAAGATGATGACCATGTTTCGTGGCAATTTGAGTAACGCGCATCAAGACGCGATTGATTGGATCAAGCCTGATCATTTCCAGACTCTGCAATTACTGCCAGGTTCCATCTCTACCGTTGTTGACCGGATTTCAGAACAAGCAAAGCATCAGCCTGATGCCGTGGCCCTTAGCTGCGGTGGCATCCATCTTAGTTACGGTGCGCTTCTATCTCGAGCGAATCATTTGGCGGAATATCTCCGGCAACAAGCTCCCGTGGCTGGTGGAACCGTTGCTATATGCCTGGAGCGATCTGTGGATTGGATCGTTGCTGCATTCGCCATTATGCGTGCCGGCGCAGCGTATGTGCCGTTGGAGCCGCTATGGCCAGAGGCGCGGATTCGACATGCCGTGAAGGATTCGGGAGCCTGTGCTCTTATGGCGCGAAGGTCTGCACTCGATCATCTCAAGCTCGATCTTCCGGGAATGGATCCTCACTCCGATGCGCAGGTAATTGAGAAGTGCATTGGCATAGCAGATTGCGTAGTTTCTCCAGAAAGTCTCGCTTATGTGATCTATACGTCGGGGTCTACCGGCGCGCCGAAGGGCGTTGAAATTACTCATGCGAATCTGGCCCATCTGGTGCGATGGCATCGGGAGGCCTTTCGCGTATCGCCCCAGGATCGCGCGAGCCATCTTGCGGGCTTGGGATTTGATGCAAGTGCGTGGGAGATATGGCCATCGTTGTGTGCGGGAGCGATGGTCTGCATTCCAGACGAAGCGGTTCTCTCCTCGCCGGATTCAGCTCGCAAGTGGATGCTTCGCGAGGAAATTACGATCAGCTTTGTTCCGTCGATATATGCGGCAACCCTGATGGAGATGGAATGGCCGGCGGCGACGCCTCTTCGCTTTCTTTTAACGGGTGGAGATGTGCTCCATCGGGGTCCGCGCAAACAGCTTCCGTTCACCGTCGTCAATAATTACGGTCCTACTGAGTGCACAGTGGTGGCTACGTCCGCAACTTTGGATGTCGCAGACTCCGGATTACCCGCCATTGGCAGGCCTGTTACCGGCACAACTGTTTACCTGCTTGACGAGAGCTGTAACGAAGTACCGGTCGGCTCGCCTGGAGAGATTTATATCGGAGGCGATGGGGTTGGGCGCGGCTATCGCAATCTTCCGGAGTTGACCAGGGAGCGCTTCGTTGCGGATACGTTTGATCCGGCTTCGGGTGGCCGCCTTTATCGTACTGGCGATCTCGCATTGTTGCGGCCTGATGGCCAGATTCAGTTTCTCGGGCGTCTGGATAGGCAAGTGAAGATTCGTGGTAAGCGCTTGGAACTGGATGAAGTAGCAAGTGTTCTGAGCCGTCATTCGAGTATCTCTCTCGCTACGGTTGTTGCTTCGAGCGATCTTGCCGGAGAAGATAAGCGGCTTGTTGCTTATGTTGTGTTCAAACCGGAATGTGAGGCGAGCGAGAATGAGTTAGTCGCTCATCTTTCAGAGCAGTTGCCCGATTTCATGATACCGGCAGTTTTTGTACGGCTGGAGCAAATGCCGCTTTCCGCCAACGGCAAGCTTGATTATGCGGCTCTTCCTGCACCAGCCGGCGCCAACCTGTTGCAATCCTATGCCAAAGAAAAACCTGTGACTCCGATTGAGCGGCAGCTATTTGATGTCATTCAGAATCTGCTTCGTGGCAGGTCGATTGGGATGGACGATAACGTCTTCCTGGTAGGTGGCGATTCGTTGTTTGGCATGCAATTGATCCTTGAGTTGAAGAATAAATTCAAGGTAGAGCCCAGATTCGACCAGATTTTCGAAGCGGGCACAGTGCGGGACCTCGCTCGCCTTGTCGAAGAGATGCAGCGCGAAAAGCAAGCGAGTCTGGTTCAGGACAAAGGATCCGGAGCTATGCATCCGGAGTTGCTGAAAGGGGATACCCAGGCGGAGACAAAGCCGTCTTTACCGCCAGGCGTGATCTCGGCTCATAAAACACCGTCGAGCAAGACGCTCTTCTGGGTCCACTATTTAAGCGTGAATCTGAACAGGGCCCTGGGCCAGGAGAGGCATGTCACCTTTTTGATGTTGGCGCCGGAAGATATCAGTACCCTGGGTCAAGCGCCTACTGTAAGCGAGGTGGCAGCGCTGTTTGTAAGAAAAATTCTGATGACGCAGCCGCTGGGTCCATACACACTGGGCGGCTATTGTCTTGGATCCATACTTGCGTATGAAATTGCCATTCAGCTTCGAAAAGCGGAGTACGTTGTCGATCTTTTGATGCTGTTGGATCCGCCTACGCCTTCCTATCTGAAAACGCCCCATTACATGTGGGCTACATTAAGCACTCCGATCTATCTTGCCAGGCGAATTCAACATGCGGGGCTGCGCGGTACTTTGCGCAAGATTCGCTTGCGCGTGAGGGAAAATCTCTCTCAGTTAGGTATAGGGACTTCTAAGGAAGCAAAAAAAGCGCCAATTCAAAAGCTTCTTGAAGCTGCGGCTTCAACATACTCGGGAGACGGTTACGATGGGCGCGTGCTCATGATGCTTGCGGCGGAGAAACCGCCGCACGTCGATTTTCTCCCTGGGTGGAAGGCGCTCATCTCTCGCGATTTGCGTTGTGAATATATCAACTGCCATCACGATGACCTGATGAAAGAGCCTCACGTGCAGCAGATTGCAAAGGTCATCACTGCCAACCTTGAAGATGTATCCAATGCCTTGCCCATTCCTGCCAATCTCGATGTGGTGTTATCTTCCGGACCCGATAGGAATGGCTTTGCGGTGCAAAAGATCTTCGGTCTGGTTTCAAAATAGACAGTGTTGAAAGATGGCCTGATGAACAAGACCGCGCTGGAAGAGGATAAAAATCTCAGCCTTTTTCGGCTCCTGACGCCATCGGTGATAGCCGACCCAGCCGCTTTTTATCGGGAGTTGCGCGCGAGAGAGCCCGTGCATTGGGATCCTTATGTGCATGCGTGGGTGGTTACCAGCTACGCTGAGACCGTTATCGTACTCAATGACTATTCAGCCGATCGCACTCCTTCGCCGGACTATCTCGAGCGCGCGGGGCTTTCGTTCATGACTCCCTTCGCGGAGATCATGCTTCGCCAGATGATGTTCATGGATGGAGAAATGCATACGCGGCTCCGTGGCCTTTGCGCTGCAGCGTTTACGCCGCGCCGTGTGCAGGAAATGCGCGAAGCAATCGAGTCGGTTTGCGATGCGCTCATAGATTCCGTGATTGCGTCGGGTCGAATGGATATCGTTGAAGACTTCGCCAATCCGCTTCCTGCAACTGTAACGGCCAAGATGATGGGCCTTCCTGTTGAAGACTATCGAGAAATCGGCGGGTGGGTTCTCGATATTGCCGAGATGCTTGGAAATGTTCAGCATCATCCCGAACGTATGGCGCAAAGAGTGCAGAGCCTTGAGAAATTCAAAAGCTATGTCGCCGGGAAAATGGCAGAACAGCGCCGTTCTCCGCAGGAGGGATTTATCAGTTCGCTGATGCGGGCTGAGGTAAACGGGACAAAGCTCACAGAGGATGAAGTGATTGCGAATACGATCATCACGCTGATCGGGGGGCATGAGACTACGACCAACCTGATCGCGAGCGGATTCGTCGCGCTGATGGACAGGCCGCAGCATTTCGAAGATTTCCGAAAACACCCTGAAATTGCTCGCTCCGCTATCGAGGAGCTGCTTCGATTTGTGGCGCCCGTTCAGCACACTGCAAGGATTGCTCCGGATGACATGCTGCTGGGCGGAAAAGCGATTCAGAAGGGAGCAAAGGTGGTAGCGGTTCTTGCTGCAGCGAACCGTGATCCTCTTCGGTTTGCGAATCCGGAAGACTTGAATTTGCGACGCCCTGACAATAAGCATCTTGCCTTTGGATGGGCTGCTCATTTCTGCTTCGGCGCTCCCTTGGCGCGAATGGAGGGACAAATCGCTTTCAACACACTCCTGCGCAGGATTTCGAATCCGGTGCTACTGGAGAGCAGCCTGGAATGGAGAACGAATGCGGGACTTCGTGGGTTGAAGAGGCTGAGTATCAGCTTCGAGCCGGGGCTGCCCAAAACGGCAGCGTTGATCTAAGGCTGCAATCGCACGAGCAGAACCAAATTTCTGGAGCGGGAGACCGGGATCGAACCGGCGACATTCAGCTTGGGAAGCTGACGTTCTGCCACTGAACTACTCCCGCTTGCCATTGAAATCCAGCCGCGCGTTGATTTCATCTCATCCTGCGGAACAGGAGATCACTTTCGCTTCCTGTCTTCGGTCGCACCCAAAACTGCGCGCGGCCATACATCACGAAGAAGCATATCCGTAAGGTACCACGTTCACGGGATGTGTATCCGCGCCACGCATCTCAGCCAGAGATTTTGCAGCCACGCCCAGCCACCCGGGAGTCGTAATTCTCACGAATATGGCACCTCTATTTTGGCATCTACAAATAGGATCGGACCAAGCCGCAGGCCATCATTTTCCACTCCAAGCTTGGAATTTACCCCGTAAATCGACTGCATTAGTCTCGATTTACGGGGTAAATTTCGCATGGAAAGGCATATTTTTCGAAAAAAGCGACACATTTGTGTTGGCCGCATGGAAGAGCGAGATTTGCGCACAAGGCCGAAGCTTTTCACAGCCGCCAGTGAGCCGACAGGGAGCAGCAGGCAAAAATCATTCCCGCAACCCGGCCCGGACACGGGCACTTAAAGGCAGCGAGCGGTTAATTTATCCATCGATTACGTATTCAGTCGTCCAATCGCGTGTGTTGAATACCTCATGTTCATCGGAAGCCGCCAACAGGTTTGCTGAAGGTCTTTGAAGACCAGGCGAGGCCAGTGTGCGGGACTGAACACCAGAACAGAAAGCATCTTCCGGCTGGGGAGCCGGACTGACGGCTGCCGAAAGCGGAAGCTGCCAGCAGAGATGCGGATGCAGGACAAGGAAATCGGAGGCTATATGCGCACGCTTTGCAAGGTGCTTTTGTTGATGATCTGCGCCACGGCGCTCGGTTGGGCACAGGTGGATCGCGGATCGATTACCGGAACGGTAACGGACCCGACCGGAGCAGTCATCCCTGGAGTGAGTGTGACGGTGATCCAAACCGAAACAGGGGTGCAATACCAGGGAGACACAACCAATGATCTCGGTGTCTATCGCGTTCTGAACCTGCCGGTAGGCAAATACGCGTTGAAGTTCACACGGGATGGTTTCAAGACATATTCGCGTGCAGGCGTGTCGGTATCCATGTCTCAGAACGTAACGCTCAACGCCAAACTTGAAGTGGGCTCTCAGTCTGAGAGCATCACCGTGAATGCCGATGCATCGCTTCTGGATTCGCAGGATGCTGTTCTGGGCAGTACCGTTTCCGGCAATGTGCTCACCGACCTTCCGCTGACAGCCGATGGCGGGCGCGACGCCCGCAACTTTGCCCGTTCGGTGGTAGCAACGGTCAGCACCGTTACGGGCCCTCAGCTTGGATATAACAACAGCATTGGCGGCTCGCAGATTGTCTCCGTCGCCACGGAGGTAGATGGCACCAGCGCGGATGCCGGCATCATGGGAATCGTAAATGCGCCCGGCATGGATGCCATTAGCCAGTTCAGCGTGCAGACCAGCGGCATCTCCGCCGCATCTGCGCAGACCGGCGGCGGCGAGCTGATGTATGAGCTCAAGTCCGGCACCAACACCATTCACGGCAGTGCTTACGGTCTTTTAGCCAATGAATTTCTCAACAGCAATACCTGGGATAACAAGTACTGGCTGGCCGATTGCAATGCCGGTGACACCAGCAGTCAGTGCTCGGGAGATTACAAGCAGAACTACAAGCGCGCGCAGAATCGTTATCACGACTGGGGCTTCAGCGCGGGCGGACCCATCTGGAAGAACCACACTTTCGTATTCGGCTCCTACGAAAAATTCAATAAGCTCAACCTGACCTACAGCCCGAACGCCGTGACTGTGCCCACGAATCAAATGCTTGGCGGCGATTTCAGCCAGCTGCTGACTGCAGTTACAACCAATCCGCTCACGGGCGCGCCGTGTACAGCGCCATGCCCCACAGGCCAGGTAGACGCTTCCGGCAATCCGATCTACTTCGGAGCCATCTTCAATCCCTTGTCTCCAGGAAATGTCTTTCCCGGCAACATCATTCCTTCCGGCTACATCAGCCCGCAGTCCCAGAAGGTGATCAATATCTTCAAGCAGGACTACGCTCCGCAAAACGACAATCTGACCAACAATTACTGGGGTTTCGCCACCTTCGGCAACTATCCCATCGACGATACCTATCACCTCGATCTAAAGGTGGATCACAATTTCTCTCAACGCAACCACGCAAGCGTCTCCTATAACCGCTATCAGGAAACGCCGGTTGAGCCGAATGGAGCGCTTTGGCAACACGGCACCAGCGATGGCGGTCCATTCTCACAGAACTACATACAGGGGACCCTCGGCTGGGAAGTGCGTATTCAGGACTACCACACCATCACCGCCAATCTGGTCAACTTTGCCTCCGCCGACTATAACTACTGGCTGCGCTGGGACGTCACTTCGCATCCCGTGGACAATACAGAGCTCGGCTTTCCTTCCACCGGCAGTGGCGCCAACAACTTCCCGAACATGAGCTTCGGCGGCAACGCAAATTATGGCGAACCATCTCTTGGCTCCAACAAAGCCGATCATCTGCCCTACTATCAGGGCCACTACAAAGATGAGCTCTCGTGGGTGCATGGCCGCCATGTAGTGAAATTTGGCGGCGAATTCATTGCATATGGCGCCAACAGTACTGAGGCCGATGGGTACCTCAACTACGGCTTCAACTCCAACACTGGTGAATCGCTTCCAGTCTCCACATCGCCCATTGCACCGTTCATCGGTTTCGGCTTTGCCAACTTTGAACTCGGCGAAGTGGGTTCCGCATCCAAGCAGGTCGGCGGTCACCTTCGCGGACGCCGTAAGGGCCTCAATTTTTATGGGGATGACACCATCAAACTCACGCCCAAGCTGACAATGGACGCAAGTCTTCGCTGGGACTTCAACACCAGTTGGAAGGAAGTCAACGGCGAGTGGTCGAACTTTGATATTGATGGAACCAACACGAGTTGGCCGGGCCTGCCTGGCGCCTATGAGTTCCTTTCAAACGGCAGCCAGTCGTTTGAAAAGAACCAGGACCTCAAGCTCTTCTCGCCGCACGTAGGCGCTTCATATCAAATCACAAAGAAGCTGGTTGCACGTGGCTCATATGGGCTCTTTTATGTGCCGCTCGGTATCAACCAATGGGGTGGCGCGCCGTTTGCGGGTGAGGTCTCATTCGGTTACGTAGGCCAGGACATCATGCCTGCGCCCTCATCGCCGGTCAATGCAATCTACCAGTGGGATGGCGGCTCAACCTATCCCGGCAATCCAACCCAGCCCACGCGCGATTCCAATGCCAATCTCATCTGCCCGTGGTGCAGCATCTATGTGGATAAAAACAAACTCAGCCTCGGTCACACCAATAACTGGAACCTCGGCGTAGAGTATGAAGTTGCCAGAAACACGGTGATCGATCTGAACTACATCGGCAATCGCGGCGGAAGCCTGCACGATGGTGCGGATGATCCTCGCAACTCGCCCACATGGGCCAACTATCAACCGCTGCTGCAAAAGAATTGCGCCACGGGCGGCTACTCTTCGTGCGCAGGTCAGTGGATCGCTTCGCAAGGCGATGCGCAGACCGCGGGCGTGCCGTGGTATCCGTTCATTCCCACCATGACGAATGGCGCGGGTGGCTACACTGCAACCGATGCAATCAAGCCTTTCCCGCAAACGGGCGAGAGCGGCGGAATCTACTTCACCGATTCAGCCATCGGGAGCAGCCGTTACGACGCAATGGTTTTTGAAGTGAAGCGCCGCACTGACAAAGGACTCAGCGCCGATCTCAGCTATACCTTCTCGCATGAAGCCGGCAACGTAAACCGCGCCAACGGCAACTTTGCTGAAAACTGGGGTGGTGGCGATCCCTATCAGGACCCCTACGCCATAGACCAGATGAAGGATCTGATCTCGCCCAACGACGTGCGCCATGAAGTGAAGGGATACGTATCCTATTCCTTACCTTTCGGCCACGGCCGCCAGTGGCTTTCGGGTTCAAACGAGCTTGTGCAGCAACTGGTAGGCGGATGGAACGTTGCTTCGGAAGTGGATTACCACGCCGGTCAGCCGATGGGCGCGGTGCGGCCCAGCTTCTGGAGCTATCCGAACTGGAACAATACCTTCGCCAACGTAGTAAAAACACCGGGAGCCTTGACCAATCATTTTAAGCATCTTGACTTGAAAGACCTGAGCGATCCGAGCAACCAGTTCGTGAGCCCCTCGAGCTTCACTGATCTGTACTCGAGCGCCGGCGACGGTTCGTACTTGGGCACGTTGGGCAACCAGCTTGCCTACTACAGTGATTGGCGTGGCTGGGCGTATTACAACGAAGACCTCAGCATTCTGAAGAAGTTTGCCTTTCATGACTCGCGTTATCGCGCCACATTGCGAGCCGAATTCTTCAACGTCTTCAACCGTCATCACTACGGCGGCCCCAACACCAGCAACATCGGCGCCGAATACTTCGGCAACGTCACTGGCGTCAGTGGCATCCGTCAGGGCCAGCTGGGTGCGCGCTTCGAGTGGTAATAGAAACCCGCAGTAATCACGGCATTCCGGCCAGGACAGCTTCGCAAAAGGCTGTCCTGACCGGGCCATGCCGTAAAGCAATTTTCATAGCGATCTATTGCATGCTCTGCGTTCCGTATGCAGTAACTGCGCAGACCGATGATCTGCAGCACATGCGCGCATTGCTCGACACACCGCAGTGGCGCAACGATGAGACGCTGCTGAAAGGCTATCTGCAGACTCATCCCGATTCCGCCGATGGCCATGCTCTTCTCGGCCTCGTTCTCTATCGCGAACATCAACCGCGAGCTTCCATGGCAGAGTATCTACGCGCATCGGAGCTGGCAGAGCCAACCGCATTTGATCTGCGAATCTTCGCGCTCGATTGCGCCGCCATTCCCGATCTTCCCGAGGCAGAGCGCTGGCTCATGCGTTCACTTGAGAAGAATGAAAAAGACGCAGCAACATGGGAAGCGCTCGGTCACGTACGCTTCGCGCAACAGCACTACGAAGGCACAATCGAAGCATTGAATCATGCTCTTCAACTCGCGCCCCACACGGTCGCATCGCAAACCATGATCGGCCTTGCTCAGGAACGCCTGGCGCAGCCGGAAGCAGCGGAGGAAGCATATCGCACGGCAATTGCATGGCAGGGCGGCGTCGTCAAAGATCCGGTTCCATATCTGGGTTTAGGCCGCGTGTTATTGGCAAACAATCAGACCTCCGACGCAATCCCCTTGCTGGAGCAGGCAGCAAAATCATCTTTGGCTACGGAAGAAGCGCACGAACTGCTCGGCCTCGCATACTCCAAAACGAATCGCAACGCAGAGGCTGTAAGAGAATTGGAAACTGCAATTCGCATGGACACAAAGAATGCCCGCCTGCACCTGATGCTCGCGCGTGTCTACCGCGCATCGGGCGAAACAGCAAAGGCCGCAGCCGAGCAGCAGCGTTATGCCGAAATGAAAGCGAGCGAGCCGCAATGAGTCTGCGCAAAGCAGCAGCCGCCATGCTGATATGCGCCACTGCTGCGGCGCAAGCGCAAAACTGCGCCCCGCAGTCCGGCATCCATTTCGCAGAACGCGCTCTTCAGCAAGGCATCAATTTCACGCATCAGGCTCATCACTCCTCCATGAGTTATCCATTAGAGGTCATGGGCTCAGGCGTAGCGCTCTTCGATATCGATAATGACAATCGCCTCGATATCTTCTTCGCGAATGGCGCATCATTTCCTGATCCAAACATGGATAAACAAGCCCCGCACAAAGCCGGCCCGGCTGACTGGAACCGCCTCTACCATCAAAAGCCGGATGGAACATTTGAGGACGTGACTGCAAAGGCCGGGCTTGCGGGCGAAGACTACTCCATGGGCGTGGCCGTTGGTGATTACGACAACGATGGCTACGAGGACCTCTTCGTGGCGGGCTTTCCACGCAACCATCTCTATCACAACAACGGAAACGGAACCTTCTCCGACGTAACCACTCAAGCAAACATGGTCGAAGGTGGCTGGTCCACAAGCGCAGCCTGGGTCGATCTCGATCAGGACGGCTTGCTGGACCTCGTAGTGCTTCGCTATTTCCAGTGGAACTTCGATGATCGCGATTGCCCCACTCCCGACGGGAAGCGCAGTTACTGCGATCCAAAAATCTTTCCTGCTATTACGCCGCTCGTCTACCACAATGACGGTCACGGCCACTTCACAGAAGTTGCCGCGCGCACAGGCTTGAACAAACCCGGCAAGGGCCTCGGCATCGCCATTGCCGATTACAACCGCGACGGCAAGATCGATATTTTTGTAGCCAACGATGGCATGGATGAGTTCCTGTATCGCAACCTGGGCAACGGAAAATTTGAAGAGACCGGCGTAAGCGCCAACGTAGCCACCGACGATAACGGGCGTGACTATGCCGGAATGGGCGTTGTCTTCGCAGACCTCAATCATGATGGTCTTCCGGATATCGTCGTCGATAATCTCGCGCTGCAATCCTTCGCGTTCTATCGCAATCGCGGCGACGGAACTTTCGATTACGACAGCGCCGCCAGCAACATCAGCCGTCTCACCATGGCGCACTCGGGTTGGGGTCTAGCCACCATGGATGCGGCCAACACCGGCCAGAGCGATCTCGTTGCAGCACGCGGCCACGTCAACGTCGATATCAAGAAGGACAACCCACAGCTTAACTATCTCGAACCGCCCATGTTGCTGCATAACACTGGCCGAACCTTTGAAGACGCATCATCCTGCCTCGGTGAAATCTCAACAGAAGCTTTCGCGGGCCGCGGCCTCGCAGTAGGCGACATCGATAACGATGGCCGCACGGACGTAGTGATCACGGCAAACAATGGTCGCGCTTACCTGCTGCATAACGAATCGGAACCAAAGCATCACTGGCTCACGCTCAAGCTTGTAGGACAAGCAAGCAACCGCGATGCCATTGGAGCAGAAGTGCACATCACCACCGCGAAGTCATCGCAATGGGCCACTGTGAGCACAGCAGGCAGCTATGAATCATCGAGCGATCGTCGCGTACACTTTGGCCTCGATACAGAAGAAGCAGTGCGCAAAGCAGGGATACGCTGGCCTTCAGGCGCGAATGAAGTCGTAACGCTACCCGCCGTCGATCGCTTCTACATCATCACAGAAGGCAAGGGCATAACCGATGTCACATGCGGCAATGCTCCGTGCCTCGCAGCAAACAATACACCCGCACAGGGGAGCACGAAAAAATGAAGCACGCCAAGCGGAACCAGAACATACATACAGCATCACTGCCAACACGTCGCGCAGTCCTGGGAGGATTAGCCGCAGCGGCAACATCGCTCGCATTGCCGCGCACAATCTTTGCGCAGACGCCGTCACTCAAACGCGGCGCGATTGAAGAGCTGCTCAAGCCGCTTTTCGTGACGCACAATGCAGACCTGTGGCGCTTCACCGTAGACGTATATGAGAACTGCATCTTCGGTCGCATGCAGCCCGCCGAGCCGCCATTGAAGCACCCATGGCTCGTGCCCGGCGGAATTTATGTAGGCCAGTGGATATGGGACACCACATTTCTTACCGATCTGCTGGCCATCGTGCCGGATCAGCGCGAGTACATTCGCGGAATCTATCAAAACTATTGGGACTTTCAGCAACGTTGGAACCGCGCAAAGCCTGACTACGCGCATGGAATGATCGCAAACTTCATCGCGCCAGATAGCGGTCCGCCGGGATTCACTGGCAAGGATTGGTTGAAGTTTCCCGGTTACTCACAAGCGCCGCTTCTCGCCTGGGGAGTAGAACGCGTCTATCGTCGTAACCACGACCTCGATCTCGTGCGCGCAGCGCTGCCCGGCCTTGAGGCATTTCACGATTGGTACTGGCGCGAAAGAGATCTCGATAACGTTGGTCTCGTATCGGTTGGCTCATACGACGGCTCACCGATGCACACGCGCTATGAGACTTACGACAATGAAGTCGATCTCGACACGATGAACATGATCGCGCATCCCAGGCGACAGCCCGGTGCCGATAACGGCCTCTGGTACAGCGACATCTATATTCCCGCAAACACCGGCTACCTATTGCTCTCCGAGCAGAGCCTGATTCACCTCGCGGAGGCAGCAGGGAATGAAGCTCTCGCAGCGCGCCGCCGTCCCATCCTCGCCAGAGGCATTGCAGCCATGCGCCAGCATATGTGGGATGAAGAAGAAGGATGTTTCCTCGCAGTGCGCCGCCCGCAATTAGCGAAGGTGAAGCCCGCAACCATCGGCGGCATGGTTCCGCTTCAGGGACACATCCCCACGCCGCCACAGGCAGCAAGAATGGCGCAAGCCCTAGCCAGTCCGCATTGGAACACGCCTGTCCCGCTGCCATCGGTCGATTCAAAGGACAAAGAATATCGCAGCGATGGATTCTGGCGCGGAGACATCTGGCCGTCCTCTGTCTATCAAACACTCGAGGGGCTTGCGGGCTATGGGCATCGCGATGTAGCGGGCGATCTTGCAGGACGTCTTCTCGACGATGCGCTCAAAGTGGGAATCAGTGAACACTACGATTCACAATCAGGCGCGCCGCTGGGCGTAAAAAATCTTGGTATGTCGGCCGTGTTGCTCACCATTGCGCTTGAAGGTCTGAGCCCGCGGCATGAAATTCGACTGGCATAAATACATCAAGGGGCAAACAGTGAAAGGGAAGCGGAAGATGCGTAGATTGAAATGGGCAGCACTTGCAGCAGCACTTCTAACAGTAGGCATGCAGTCCCATGCGCAGGCGCCTGTGCCAGACACTCCGGAGATCGAGCAGCGCGTCGATGCCATGGTGAAGAAGCTCACGCTTGAGCAAAAGGTTCGCCTGCTCGGCGGTGAAGACAGCGTCTTTTCGAAGGGCGAGCCGGCGGTCGGCTTTCCGCGCCTGAAAATGTCAGATGGCCCAATCGGTGCGCGCTTCTGGGGTCCCATCACCGCGTATACAGCGGGCATTGCCATGGCAGCCACGTGGGACACAGATCTCGCACATCGCGTCGGCGTTGCCATTGGTGATGACTCGCGTTCTCGTGGCGTGAATGTTCTCCTCGGCCCCGGCGTCAACATTTATCGCGCGCCCATGACGGGAAGAAATTTTGAATACTACGGCGAAGATCCGTTTCTCTCCGGCCGCATGGCTGTTGGCTTCATTCGTGGTTTGCAAAGCCGCGGAGTGATGGCTACCGTCAAGCACTTCGCAGCCAATAATGAGGAATATGATCGTCACAACGTAAGCTCTGACGTCGATGAACGCACGCTGCGCGAAATCTATCTGCCCGCGTTTGAAGCGGCCGTGAAAGAAGGCGATACAGGCGCGGTGATGGATTCCTACAACCTGCTCAACGGCGAGCACACCACGCAAAGCAATCATCTCAATAACGAAATCCTCAAGAAGGAATGGGGCTTCAACGGCATCCTCATGTCTGACTGGTGGGCTACCTATGATGGAGTGGCAGCAGCCAATGGCGGCCTCGATCTCGAAATGCCCGATCCCAATTTCCTGAACGCCCAGACGCTGATTCCCGCAGTCAAGGCGGGCAAAGTTCCTGAGTCCGTGATTGACGACAAGGTCCGTCGCCTCTTCCGCACCTCCATTCGTTTTGGTTTTCTTGATCGCGACAACCAGGACTACAGCATTCCCACCTACAATCCGGCCAGTCGCGAAGTCGCTTTGCAGGAAGCACGCGAGAGCCTCGTTCTCCTCAAGAACGATAAAAATCTTCTCCCGCTCGATGAATCCAAAATCAAAACCATCGCAATCCTCGGCCCCGATGCATGGCCCGCAGTCACTGGCGGCGGAGGCAGCTCGCAGGTCACTCCTTTCGCAGCCGCAAGCACGCTAACTGGCATCAGTGATTATCTTCGCGGCAAAGTGAAGGTGCTCTATTCACGCGGCGTTCCACCCATGGATGAGATGCTGTCGAAATCCGAGTTCCATCTGCCCGCACCCATCGCAGCCGCTGATCTCTCAGCCGCGCGTGGCCACAGCGTTCTCGTCGAGCAGTTTGACAACGTTGACTTTCACGGCGCTCCCTACATCACACGCTTTGTCGATCACGTGGATACAGTGCTGAATCCTGAACCCGCGCAGTCACCGCAGCCCAAGGCACTCCGCTACACCACCGAGTTTCACGCACCGAAAGATGGAACGTACATCTTCCTCGCCAATGCCGGCGGCGGAGGCGCTTACAAGCTCTATGTGGATGGCAAGCTTGAAATCGATCAGCTTTCGCGCGAAGGTATTGAGCCGCAGTGGGTCGAGCTTCCACTCAAGGCGAATCAAACCGCGGCAATACATATCGACTATCTTCCCAACGGCAACAATCCGCAGGTCGGTCTCGCCATCCGCTCCGTGGATGATCTCGTCACGAAAGAAGCTCGCGCAGTCGCAGCGCTTGCGGATGTCATTCTCGTCAACGTGGGCTTTGATGGATCCACAGAGAGCGAAGGCTACGATCGCACCTACGCGCTGCCCTGGGGCCAGGACGAGCTGATCGAAGTGGCGCAGTCCATCAACCCGCGCACTGCCGTGGTCATTACAGCAGGCGGTGATGTTGACACGCATCGCTGGATCAACAAGGTGCCGGCGCTGCTGCATCAGTGGTATTCCGGGCAGGAAGGCGCAACGGCGCTCTCAGAAGTTCTCTTCGGTGCGCGCTCACCGGAAGGCCGTTTGCCCATCACGTTCCCGCATAGCTGGGAAGAAAATCCCGTGCATGATAACTACTATGCGCCGCCTGTCGCCACTGGAGCCACGCCGCACGTGCGTTATGCAGAAGGTGTCTTCGTTGGCTATCGTTCCTTCGTCACTACCGGCAAGCATCCGCTCTTTCCCTTCGGCTTCGGCTTAACCTACACCACGTTTACCTTCTCCGGACTCAAGGTAACGCCGGCTGCAAACGGCGGCCATCCATCAGCAACAGTGGAATTCGATCTCGCCAACACCGGCAAGGTTGCCAGCGCAGATGTTGCGCAAGTCTATGTCGGTGATCCATCGGCTAAAGTCGAGCGTCCGCGCATCGAGCTGAAAGGATTCCAGAAGGTGCGCCTCGCCCCCGGTAAATCACAGCACGTCAAGATCGAACTGGACGAACGGGCCTTCTCGTACTGGAGCACAGAAGTCAATGGCTGGCACTGGGATCCGGGCAAGTTCGTCATCGCCGTAGGAGATTCCAGCGAGAACACGTCACTGACCGCCACCATCGAACTCAGCAAGTAGCACGACAAAAGACTCAGCGGCGCGGGCGTTAGGACTCAAGCCCGCGCCTCGCCGCGAAGCCTTCGCGCTTCGCTCAAAGAATTGTTTGTCTCAAAAACTTCGCACAGAGCATTGGAGGAGTGGGATGTTCAAATTCAAGCGCCATGCCGTGGCAAAAATGTTGACGGCAACATCCTTGTGGATGCCCATGACGATCCAGGCGCAAGCCTCCGCCGGAGCCAGAGAATGGAAGCTCGTATGGAGTGACGAGTTCAACGGCCCCAGCGGCAGCCAGCCTGATCCCGCAAAGTGGAAGATCGTCACCGGCGGCGACGGCTTTGGCAATAACGAGCTGGAATACTACACCGCACGTTCTCAAAACATCTATCAGCAGGATGGCCGGCTCGTCATTACCGCGCGCCGCGAAGACTACACAGGCGACAAAAATGTTCATCGCAAATACACCTCCGCCCGCATTGAAACCCGCGGTCTCTTTGAGCCTCAATATGGACGCATGGAAGCGCGCATGAAGATCCCCTACGGCCAAGGCATCTGGCCGGCATTCTGGATGCTCGGCGGCAACTTCGATCAGGTAGGCTGGCCCAACTGTGGTGAGATCGACATCATGGAGAACATCGGCAATGAGCGCTCCATCGTACATGGCACGCTGCATGGCCCCGGCTACTCCGGCGATGCTCCGCTCACCGGTGCCTACACGCTCCCGAACGGAGCACGCGTCTCCGATGACTACCATATCTATGCACTCGAATGGGAACCTGCCGCCATTCGCTTCTATATCGATGGCACGCTCTACGAAACCCGCACGCCAAAGGATGTCCCGGGCAAGCAATGGGTCTTCAATCATCCATTCTTCGTGCTCTTTGATCTTGCGGTAGGCGGCGAGTGGCCCGGCCCGCCGGATTCGACCACGGTCTTTCCAGCCACCATGCTCGTGGATTATGTGCGTATCTACCAGCGGCACGGTGACCCGCCTGCAATCGCTCACTCCGGCCATCAAGCTCGCTAAGCAAGTCGGCCGCTCTTCATAAGCAAAGGGCGCAAATGCTATCATGCGGACAGAAAAACTACAGGCAATCGTCACCAATGCCAGTTTCGCGGACAGAGCAGCAAGACCCGGTCCGTCACTCGAACCGTGGATTTGGGCGTTGCCGCTGTTGCGCGGTGGGCGAGCATGCGTCTTGAAGTTTCGGGCCAGGGTCGAATCAGTCGGAATCCACGACGCCGCCAGACCATCGCCCCACAACCGCTGCCAGTCCAGATTTCTCAGCCGAAAGAGCAGAGCTGGAGTGGGTACTCTCGCAGCCGGAGTTCAGCCGCTCCAACAATCTCGTCCGCTTCCTCACCTTCATCTGCAACAAATACTTTGAAGGCGCCACTCGCGATATCCGCGAGCAAACCATCGCCACCGAAGCGCTTGGCCGCAAGCTCTCCAGCTTTGATTCCCACGCCGACCCCATCGTCCGCGTCACCGCGCGCACCCTGCGCAAGAAGCTCGAAACCCTCTACCAGACCGACGGCCAGGCACACCGCCTGCAGATCGTCCTGCCCGTAGGCCATTACGTCCCCAAGTTCGTCGAGCGGCAGGAAGCCGCAGCGCTGGCCGCAGAAGAACCCGAAGACCTGCTACCGGAAGCCGAAGAAGTCCCGCCCATCGCAGAACCTCTGCCCGAAATCCCCATCCCCGCGGCAGTCCCCAGCCGCGCACCATCCTGGAAAAAGCTATGGAAGCCAATCGCCGCCGCAGTGGCTGTGCCCATGCTCTTCCTTGGCGGATACATGCTGGGCCGTCGCAACACCCAGCCTCCGCGTTCCGCCAATGAAGGCATTCAATGGGAAGCGCCAGAGTGGAGCGACGAGTTTGATGGGCCCGCGCAGCAACTCGCTGACCCAGCCAGGTGGACCTACGATATCGAGCAGACCGACAACGCCGGCTCAGGCGATCGCCAGATCTATTGCTCCCCGCATGGTGGCTTGCACGAGTGCGACCCGCGCCGACCGAATGCATTTCTTGATGGATCGGGCCACCTCGTCCTCCGCGCCCAGAAAAGCGGCAGCAATGTATGGACCCTCACCCGTATCACCACCAAAGGCCTCAAGAACTTTGAGTACGGTCGCATTGAAGCCCGCATCAAGATGCCCGTCGGCAAAGGTCTCTGGCCCTCCTTCATCATGGTCGGCGCAAATAAAGATACAGTAGGCTGGCCCGCATCCGGCTCCATTGATATTGCAGAGAATGTATCCATGGCCGCCAGCTCCAACGGCCTCGGCCCCACCATGATCCGCTCCACGCTGCACGGTCCGCGCTACTTCGGTTCCAATGGCCTCTGGCATGACTTCCGCCTGCCCAACGGTGGCCGCGTCGATGACGGCAGCTTCCACACATACGGCATCATCTGGTCACCCGGCATGGTGCAGTTTTACGTGGATGACCCCGCAAACATCTACCTCGTTCACGACGCTTCCGATGTCCCCGAGGGCGGCGCCTGGGTCTTCGATCATCCCTTCAACATCGAGATGAGTCTCGGTGAAGGCGGCGACTGGGCCGGCGACTCCGACGCCACCACGCCAAACCCCGCAGACATGCTCATCGATTACGTTCGCATGTACCGCATTCCCAAGGTCGTCGCGCCCACCATCAACTGGCAGCGCGTGCAGGTCAAAGCAGGCTCGGCCATCGCCAGCACCGTCTCCCTCAACGCTCCGGCATATGCAGGGCGAGTCCGGCTGGCCTGCTCCACAGATTCGCCGTCCGTATCGTGCTCGCTCGCCACGTCAGTTCTGGATTTCTCCGGAACGCTCTCGCAGGAAGACGCGCTCACTCTCTCTACGGACTCCTTCTCAGAAAAGGGCCGCCTCACCACTCCGCCTGGAAAATATCACCTGACGATTACCGCAACGACCATCAGCGGCGATCTCTCCCAGCAGACCATTCCTTTTGAAGTCGTCGGCAGCTGACTCCACCCCCATCCCCGCTTCTGTCTGGCGGGTCGCCACTTACGCCTGCACAGCGCAGTAAAGTCGCCAGATCCGGCACATTACTTTGGTCCATTGGACCTTCGTAACCGCCCGGATCAAAGATAGTTTGCACCCAATTAACCCCGTTTGTGCTTTACTAAGAATGAGCAGAGAAAAACCACGGCCCGAATCGAAAAGATTCGGGCCGTTTGCATTTCAAATACTTTATAACCCGTCACCACACACACCGTTTTGGCTTTGAAAGGGCACAACTTCAGCCACCGACAAGTTCGTCTTTCGGAGGGAGCAGTGGCCTTTAGGCCACTGACAAGCCGAAAGCACCAGGAGGGGCTTTAGCCCCGGGCATTCACAGCTTGCGGAAAAACTCGATGTTTTGAAAGGGCACGACTTCAGTCGTGCCAAAAATGCTGAGGGATGGTTTTCTGTCTTGATCAATTCAAAACCGAATCTCAGGTTTCTAAACACATGCCGTTTGCTTTGAAAGGGCACGACTTTAGTCGTGCCAAACATGCCACAAATAAAACGTGGCTTTAGCCGCTGAGGGATGGTTTTGCGGCTTCCGAATGCAAAAACTGACTTTTCAGCAAACTGTTCAAGCCACCGACAAGTTCGTCTTTCGGAGGGAGCAGTGGCCTTCAGGCCACTGACAAGCCGAAAGCACCAAGGGGGCCTTCACACCTTGTGGAAAAACTCGATGTTTTGAAAGGGCACGACTTTAGTCGTGCCAAAATGCAGCAAATAAAACGCGGCTTTAGCCGCCAAGGGATGGTTTTGCAGCGTCCTAATGTTTACAGACATGATGAAACACACTCAATTCCCGGCTTATCGTGCTCATAACAAACTTCTTATGAGCGCAAATTGCAAATTGCACGATTTTCCTACAGATTCTGTGGTTCTGTGGGCGGTGCTTCTGACCCACCCCCCCATACCCCCCAGATTCTGTGGTTCTGTGGGCCATCGCACGCCGCCTAAGCAGAGTGGTAAGGCTTACTGTAATGCGTTGACCATTCCACAAGATCTGAGTTCATGAAGCGCCACGAGCCCTGATCAGGATCGATTTCCAGAAGCATATAAGCGTTGGGATCATAGCGCGTAGCAGCCATGATGTAGTGCTGGGGTCCATAAGTATGCGCATAGTCCACCCACCTGTGCACATGGCCGGAGACGACAAGCCGAATCGTGTCCTGGTACTTGCGAAGGACCGGATGCAAACCATACTCCTGAAATTCAGTGGGCTGCACAGCGATGAGCGGATAGTGGATGAAGACAAATGTCGGCTTGTGCTGCTGCAGCTGCGCCTCGAACCAGTGCAGTTGCTCCTCACCCAGGGAACCGATGCCGGGATTGAAGTTGGAAGCAGTCCGATCCTGCGTGCTGCCAAGAAAATTATTCAGGTGGATGAACTTGCAGCCTTTGTAATCGAGCACAGAATAAGGTTCCGCGTTGAACTTGGCTTTGAAGAGACGATTGCTCATCTCGCGCGGCACCATCTTCACGTCATAGTCGTGATTGCCGAAGCCTAAGTGAACGGGCATCTTGAAGCCGTCGGTGATGGCCTTGGCGTTATCCAGCCGCGTGGTGTTCTTGAAGTAGAAGTCGTAATCGGTTGACGGGTAGTTATGAAAGTAATCGCCAATCAGGAAGACCTGTTCAATGGCCGGCGAGAGGGAATTGATGAGATCGCGCGCGGCGATGAGGCGCGGCGTGGTCACAAGGATGCTTTCATTGTCCTCGACACCGTTCTCACTACCCTTCACGTAGAAGTTGTCGATGATGTGGCTGTCTGCAACGAGCGCAATATAAAAGCGGCGGCTGCCCACATGCGCCGCAGCCTCACGCGCCCAGAGAGAGCGCGTGAGGCTGGCAGTTGCTGCTGCGGCGGTGAGCGATCCGAACTGGCGTCGCGTGAGGAACGACATAGGTGGGAATCCCTCCTAGAAGTTGAACTTGCCTGCCACCTGAAGCTGGCGCGGGGGCAAGTAGCTGGTGATGTTGCCAAAGCTGCTGCTGCTCGAGTTGGACGCAGGAGCCGAATAGTTGACCTTGTTGAGGATGTTGAAGGCTTCGCCGAGAAGTTCGAAGGAAGAATGATCGCTCCAGAGGCGGAAACTCTTGTGCAGACCGAGGTCAAGCTGGTTGAAGGATAGCGAACGCACGCTGTTGCGGCCGGCGTTGCCGTAAGGCTGATCGACGGCGGTGCTGGTAGGTGTGTGTACAGAGGCGGGGTTGAGGTAACCGTTCAACGAAGTGGCAGTCTTGACCCACGAGCTGGACGAGTTGACCACCTTGCCGGTCACATAAGGCCGCTGTACGAGCAACGGGCTCACCTGCAACGCTGCAGACGGGCTGTAGGTGAGATTGACAGGCTGACCGCTGGTATCCGAGTTGATGGCGGTAAGCTGCCAGCCGCCAATCGCCGCATCCAGTGCTCTTGGCATGCCGCTGCCATAGCGGCGGCCATTGCCGATGGGAAGATCCCACACAACGCTGAGGGTGTTGTTGATGGGCTGGTTGTAAGCGGACTGGCCGCGCTCTCCGTTGAGGTTGGCGAGGTTGACGCGGGAGTTATCGCCGTTGGGCGTATCAAGATGGCCCGAGGCATTGTCAATGGCATGGGACCATGTGAAGGAGTTCAGCACATAGAGGCCGCCGGAGAAGCGATGTTCAAGCTTCGTCTGCAGGCCGTTATAGCTGAGGAATCCGATGGGAAGCGACTCTTCAATGGTGGTGAAGGTGGAGATGGGACGGCGAGCCTGCACGCTGAGGTTGGCGCCGGGCGCGTTTGCTGCTGCCTGGTTATAGTCAGCGAGCACCCAGATGTGCACACCGTGCTGGCCAACGTACGACAGAGTCAGCACCGTGTTTCTTGCCAGCTCGCGCTGCACGTCAAGATGCCATGACTGAACGTAGCCGGTAGAGATGTTTTTGGGAATGTAGCGGGTTTGCGCAATGAGCGTTTTGAAGTTGCTGGCATCTACAAAGTTGTCAGGATAGCCCTGTGCCACAGTGCGGAAGCAACCGCTGTAATTGTCTCCGGTGCAAAGCTGCTGCGGCGTACCCGAGAAGGCAAACGGAGCAACCTGGTTGACCGCTGAGTTAATGATGTACGGGCCGTTGTAGGCGAGCAGGTTTTCGCCGCCTTCGCGGTTGTACTGGTCGAAGCTGATGCCATAGGCAGAGCGAATTACCGTCTTTGGAGTGACCTGATAGGCGGCACCGAAACGGGGCGCGAAATCGAGCTTGGGAGTGTGAACCAGGGCGCGATTGTAGAGCGAGCCACCGGACGCCTGGATAAGAGTGTTGTTGTCTGGGTCGAAGTTGGCGAGGTGGTTCCCATCTACGTACTGCGGCGTAACCAACTCGTAACGGAGACCGGCGTTAACGGTGAGGTTCGGAAGCAGCTTCCAGTCGTCCTGAACATAGAAGAAGTTCATGATCTGGTGATAGTTGACGATGCGGAAGTTGTTGAGCTGGTAGCTATCGCGAGCGCCCGTCAGGAAGTCGGTGAGGTAAGCAGCCTGGCCTGCTCCGGCATCGCTGGTTCCAGAACCGTACTGGCTGAAGCCCTGGCTGAAGGTTTCACCGCCGTACACCGGGTTGAAGTCATCGATTTCAGTATTGATGGAGAGATATTCCCAGCCGAACTTCAAGCTGTGACGGCCCTTGAGCCACGAATAGTTGACCTTGGGATTGATGACGAAGGGATTCTGGAACTGCGGGTTGGAGGTCTGCGCGCCAAAGGTGCTGAAGTTCTTGATGCTCTCATTGCTGAGACGGCGAACGACAGTCGGATCAGTCGGCAGGCCGGGGATGCCGGCTTCCGTGTTCAAGCTTGATTCGCCGGCGAGATACGGCGTTTTGCCGCCCTTGGTCCATGTGAACCCGATACGTGCGTCGAGGGCCATAGAGGGGGTGAAGGAGTGAGTGACGCCTGCAGCAATCTGACGATTGTAGGCATGGATTGTGCCATTGCCTCCGTCGCCGGCGTCGCCGGGGATGGTGGTCGCGTCGACGATGTTGCCCTGATGCTCGCTGTAGCGGCCGAATACAGTGGTCTTGTCGCTCTTGGTGTAGTCCAGGCGGCCATCGCCTTTATCGTCGGTCAGAGTGGCGCGGGGAAACGATGCGTAGTTGTTCGAGGCGCCTGCGGCCAACCCCGGAACGTTAGCAGCGGGAAGCGCCGCCAATACCAGCTTTGCCAGCGGCGTCCAGTCAGTCTGCGGCACAATGCCATCTGCATACACAGCGCCCGTGATGGGATTGCGCAGCATTACGGGAGCACCCTTGCTTGTGAGAAAGATGCCTTGCTGCTGCTGGGCGTTCGGAATGGTTGCGGTGGTGTAAGTGGCCTGTACCTGGCGGTTGCCTTCGTAGTCGGCGAAGTAGAAGAGCTTGTCTTTGAAGATGGGTCCGCCAATGGCTCCGCCGAACTGATTGCGGTTCAGGAGGGGCTTCTGCGCCTGGCCGGTGAGCTTATTGGTCGGCGCGGCGAAGGGTCCGATGGCGTTGAAGACGGTGTTGCGGTTGTACTCCCAGACTTTGCCGTGAATCTGGTTGCTTCCGCTGTTGATGGAGACGTTGATAACGGCTCCCGAGGCGCGGCCATACTCGGCGCTGTAGTTGGCTGTTTCTGCGCGGAACTCGTTGATGGCGTCAGGCGAAGGAGGAATGGCCTGGTTGGAGAAGCCCTGGTTCGAGGTTCCGTACGCGTTGTTGTCGAGACCGTCCAGGAGGAAGTTGTTGAACTCGGAGCGCTCGCCGTTCACGTTGAAGGAGGCGTCGCGGCTCGTGACGGACTGGTTTTCGAGGGTGTTGCGGCGCACGCCGGGGATGAGGGCCATGAGGTCGCCATAGGCGCGTCCGTTCAATGGCAGATCCTGCACCTGGGTTTGGGAGATTACCGTGCCGGTGCTGCTTGTTTCCGTTTCAAGCTGCGAGGCGGCGCCGGAGACGGTGACGGTCTCAGAGACGCTGCCGGGTTTAAGAGTGAGGTCTACGCGCTGGCGGGTGTTGACGTCCACGGCGAAGGCGTCTGTTACAGAATCGTTAAAGCCAGCCGCGGCGGCCGTGATCTTATAGCGGCCCACGTGCACGTCGGGAAACTGGAAGTGGCCCTGGTCATCGGTTTGAAGGGATACGACAACCCCGGTGGCGACATTGGTCAGAGTGACCTTGCTGCCGACCACGGGCGCGCCGCTGGTGTCGCGGACGAAGCCAAGTACCGCGGAGGTTTCAAACTGCGCGAAACCCATAGCAGCTTGCAATCCCAGAAATACGGCTATAGCCAAGAGTGAGAAAAACCTGCGTCTCATCATGTTTGCTCCAAAAAGTGTTAGCAGTTGCGCCGGAGATATTTTGCAATCCCGCGTTGATGGGGAGGTGCGGCCGCGTTCGATTTTGAGTGCGGATAGATTCAGCATGGGGGCTGGACCTTCGGTGTTGTAGGGGTGAATGCAGACAACACGTTGTAATAAGGAGCTTCACCCCTGTTTTACCCCTCTATTTTTCGCAGCGATTTGTAGCATATTGCGATTACCATTCACAAGAAATTCATGAGGCAGTCGTATGGTTAGTTCATGCGAAAGTCGCAGGGCGGGATGCTTTCGGAAGAGAAAGTTTCCGGGGAAGAGACGCACAAGGCTTTCCAGTCTTGGGATGGGGGAGAACTCACCTCGTTATCCGGATTGATGGAATGGCGGCTGGTGCAGCGGATTGCTGCCAGCCGGGGCTTTAGCAAGTCTGAGCTGCTGAAGAATTTTCTGCTGTATGTATGTGAGCGGTCGTTGACAGGCGACGTTCAGGAGATCACTGAGCAGCGGATTGGGATTCGGATTTTTGGGCGTCCGGAAGGGTACGATCCCGGAGAAGACAATATTGTTCGCAGCTATGCACGCATGTTGCGTAAGCGGCTGGAAACCTATTATGCGGAAGAAGGTGCGGGCGAAAGCCTGCATTTGGTGATTCCGCGCGGGGGATATGTTCCGGTCTTCGAAGTAGTGCCAGGTGCGCGCAAGCCTGTTGCAGCAGAGATTCCGACTCTGTTTTCTGTTGACGGAGGTTCGGCACAGATTGAGGCTGCGGCATCTGAGGATGTGCCGGCTCCGGTTCGAAGGGTTCGATTTCACTGGTATTCGGCGATTCTTGGGCTGGTTGCCGGTGTTGCGCTGACGCTGCTGGCCTGGGAAGGCGTGCATGCATTTACGGTGAGGCAGAATTCTTCGGCCGCTCATGCGCTGTGGGCGCAGATGTTTGAGCAAAACCGGAATACGCTGATTGTTCCGGCGGATAGTGGATTGGGAATTCTTGAAAACCTGACGCACAGCCAGGTCAATGTCGATGCTTATGCAAATGGGTCGTATCTTGCGCAGATGCATTCGCCAGATGGGGTAGACGCGGGAAACTTCAATGATTTGAGCAGTCAGCACTATACGAGTGTGGTAGATCTGGGCATTACTGCTGCTCTGGAGCGCCTGCCGGAATTTACGGCGGATCGCACGCAGATTCGCTATGCGCGAGCTGTTACCGCTGAAGACATTCATAACTCGAATGTGATTCTGCTTGGCTCGGTGCATAGCAATCCGTGGGTTGCTTTGTTCAGCAGCAGGTTTAATTTTCAGCTTTCGTATACGCCGGAGGTGGATCGCTCATTCATTTTGAATCAGCATCCGCTGGCCGGTGAGGCAGCGGTTTATCGCAACGAAACGAATGGCACGCTGAATCGCACGTATGGCACCGTGGTGTATCTCCCGGATGCAGGCGGTGCGGGGCATGTGCTGCTGATTCAGGGATTGAATATGGCGGCGACGCAGGCGGCGGCGAACATCTTGTTCGATGGTAAAGCGATTGCGCCTGTGCTTGCAGAGGCATCGCGGCGGGACGGGCTGATGCGTCCGTTCGAGCTACTGGTGGAAACTACCAGCATTGGGGCAGCGGCACCGGAAGCGCGTGTAATTGCCACGCGGGTGTATTCGCAGTAATGCCTGCATAGTTCGGTACAAGGTGGTTCGCGATTTTGAGGTCCTAGAATGTAAAGCAGCAGTAAAGCTGTCTTTCGCTATGGGAATCCTGAAGTTGCGAGCGGATACGTGGTTGCTATGGTTGGCGGGAGCAGTGTTGCTGCTTTTCGCGCCTTTGACACCGGCGCAAACGACGAAATCCTCCGAGATGCTTTATACCGAGTCGCGTCCTGCGATGGGCACGGTGTACACCATCAAGTGCTACATGCCGGACGAGGACAGCGCGGAACGTGTTCTGGATGCGGCTTTTGAGGAGATTGCCCGGCTGGAAGCGCTGCTCAGCAACTATCAATCCTCGAGTGAGCTGTCGCGGATCAGCCGTGAGGCTGGCGATGGGCCTGTTGTGACTGACCCTGAGACATTCGGCTTTCTTGCACGTTCTTCTTATTGGAGCGAGCGCTCGCATGGAGCCTTCGACATCACAGTTGGACCTTTGCTGCGAACGTGGGGCTTCAAGGCGCGCAATGGGCATGTTCCAACGCAAGAGGAGCAGAGGGCTCTGCGCGATCAGGTTGGATGGGAAAAGATGCAACTCGACCCGGCAGCGCATACTGTTCGCTTTACTACGCATAAGGCAACGGAGCTTGATCCCGGGAGTATCGGGAAAGGCTTTGCGGTGGATAGTGTGGTAGCGTTGCTGCGAGAAAACGGGGTTCATGCTGCATTTATTTCGGCAGGCGGCAGCACGTTATATGGGCTTGGAGCCCCGCCTGATGAAGCAGGGTGGCCAGTTGAAGTTCCCGATCCGCGGACGCCGGGCGCTGTTGCAGCGGCGCTTCTCCTGCACGATATGTCTCTCTCGACGGGCGCCTGTACGGAGAAGTTTTTTGTACAGAACGGGCATCGATACTGCCACATATTTGATCCGCGAACGCTGATGCCGGTTGAAGATGTGTTGCAGACTACCGTAATTGCGCCAAGCGCGACTGACAGCGATGCGCTTTCGACGATTGTTTTTGTGTTGCCGAAAGAGCAGAGCCAAGAGGTGCTGCAGGGGCTGAAGGATACAGAGGCTATCCTGTTTTTTTCGGCGGCCAGAGCACCTGACTGCGCTGTGATTGGAGCCGCGAAATCCATCTGCGGCAGTCATACGCCTATTCTTAGAGAAGGAGTTCATCCTTGATGGATCGTCGTTCATTTACGCAAAGTCTGTCGGCTCTTGCATTGGTTTCTTCTGCTTCGCTGAAGAGTTCAGCACTGCAGGCTGCTGCAGGTGCGGTTGCCGCGCCGGCGTCTTCTGACGATGCGCGAGCGGCGCGGCAGATTGCGCATACCACTGTAAACACACCACTGCGACTTGGGATTATTGGAGCCGGCAGCCGTGGGCAGGAGCTTATAAGGAGCTTTTTGCGCGTTCCCGGAGTAAGGGTGACTGCGTCTGCGGATGTGTACCCGCTGCGATTTGCGCAGCTCAATAAGGTATGCGGATATGAGGTGGCAGCGCACGCCGACTATCGCGCGCTGCTTGACCGAAAAGATCTCGATGCCATTGTTGTGGCGACGCCGCTTGGTCTGCATGCGGAGCATGTGCTGGCCGCGCTGAAGAGCGGGCGGCCTGTTTATGGCGAGAAGACGATGGCTTACACCATTGAGCAAGGGCGGGAGATTGTGGCCGAGGTGGCTGCGAGCAAACAGGTTTTTCAGGTGGGGCATCAGTATCGTTATTCGCCGTGGATTCGCGCGGCGATGGCGCGAGTGCAGGCGGGTGAGATCGGCGAGGTGACTCATGTGCTCGCCTATTGGAATCGCAATAACAGCTGGCGGCGGCCTGTGCCTGACCCATCTCTGGAGCGGCTGATTAACTGGCGGTTGTATCACAAGTGGTCGCTCGGGCTGATTGCGGAATTGGGATCGCACCATATGGATATTGCGAATTGGGCGATGGGATCGTATCCGATTGCTGCGCAAGCTTCGGGTTCCATCTGCTGCTATCGCGATGGGCGTGAGACGGATGATAACGTTCAGGTGATTCTGAGTTACCCGGAGGGGCGCCGAATGGTTTTCACCTCAATGACCGATAACGCAAATCTTGGTGATCAGATCTGGCTCTACGGTACGAAGGGCTCGCTCAATCTGACTCTGCAGGACGCAACGTTTTTTTATGAGCCGCGAAGAGTTCAGGTGAGTAAGGTGAGTAAAACAGGCGAAGGGCCGGAGCCGGTGGTTACGAGTGCCTCCTACAATCCTGCGAATGAGATGCCGTATCGCGGACCCGGAAAAGCTGTGGATGTGAAAGAGCCCGAAGACCCCACAACCGCGGCCACGCGGGCGTTTGTCTACTGCGTTCGAACAGGGGAGCGGCCTATTGCGGATGAGCATGTGGGCCTGGGGTCTGCGCTGGCTGTTGTGTCTGCCAACAAGGCGCGAGTTGAGAAGCGCGAAGTTGAGATTACCGCTGTTTAGGATGGATACCATGAAGATTCTCGAGATGGCTGATCTGGTCCGGTTTCGGACGATGACGACGCAAGAGCTCCGAGAGACGTTTCTCATCAGCAATCTTTTTCAGCCGGGAGAGATTTCGTTTTACTATGTCGATCTGGATCGCACCGTAATTGGGTCGGCTGTTCCGCTAGGAGAGCCACTGGAGCTTGCGACATATGATGCGTTGCGGGCGAATTACTTTACTGAGCGGCGCGAGATTGGCGTTTTGAATGTTGGCGGTGCCGGAACGGTTCAGGTGCAGGATGTGACTTATGAGCTCGACAAGTTCGGCGCCTTGTATATTGGGCGGGGCAACGACAAGGTTGTGTTCGCGAGTAAGAATGCTTCTGCCCCGGCGGAGTTTTATCTTTTGAGCTATCCGTCCCATGCGGTTCATCCTACGAGCCCGATCCGCGCAAGTGAGCTGCAGAGCGATACGCTCGGCTCGCAGGAGACTGCGAATCTGCGTGAGATTACGCGGCTGATTCATCTCAAAGGTGTGAGAAGCTCGCAGCTGGTGATGGGATTCACTCGCCTGCAGCCGGGCAGTGTTTGGAACACGATGCCTGCCCATACGCATATGCGACGTTCAGAGGTTTATTTCTATTTTGATATGGATGCGGATCAGCGCGTAATTCATTTGATGGGGCCGGGTGATGAGACTCGCAACCTTGTTGTTGCGAATAAGCAGGTGGCTATCTCGCCGGGGTGGTCGATTCATTCCGGTGTTGGCACAAAGAACTATGCGTTCTGCTGGGGAATGGGCGGCGAGAACCAGGAATATAGCGACATGGACGCGGTGGCTACCGCCGAGCTTCGTTAGCCGAGATTAGTGCATTGACTTCCGAGGCGGCGAGCAGGAATCCGCCGACCCCGTAAACGTAGCTTGCGGAGGCGCTGAATTTACCGGGTTGGCCGTCGATAGGCTGGATTGATCCCAGGCGGCCGTCTGCGTAGATGTGGGCGAGGATGCCGGCCCAGGCGCGTTGGACGACAGGCTCAAAGGTCTTGCGGTCCAAAATGCCTTTGCGCATTCCCCAGGCCATTGCATAAGTGTAGAAGGCGCTCCCGGAGATTTCGGGAAGGTCGTAGGCTTCAGGATCGAGGAGGCCGCTTCGCCATAAACCATCTTTGCCTTGGATTGCGGCAAGGCGTGCAGCCATCTGCTTGAATTGTTCGATGTATTTTTCGCGGGTGGGATAATCTGAGGGCATTTCATTGAGCACCTGAACAAACGCGCCCATAACCCAGCCGTTGCCGCGCGACCAGAAGATTTTTTGTCCGTTCTGCTGCTTCTGCGTAAAGTAGCGGCTGTCGCGAAAGTAGAGATGTTCTACGGGATCGTAGAGGCTGGAGGAAGTTTCCCACCACTCTTTGTCCATGTAGTCGAGATAACGACGGTCGCCAGTGATGGTGGCCAGGCGAGCGAGGACGGGCGGCGCCATGAAGAGGGCATCGCACCACCACAAGAGAAGTTTTTGTGGATCGTCCTGGCGGACGATAAGGCGATCCATGATTGCCTTTGTGTCTGCGAGGCGGACGGGATCGCGATGATCGCGGTAAAGGTCGAGATAGGTGCGGCCCAGTGCCATGTCATCTGCGTGCGGGAAGCGGTCATTCAAAAGCTTCCAGTCGAAGCTTTGGGACATTTTCACCATGGCGTCGCGATAACGCGGATCCCCGGTGGCGCGCGAGGCGGCGAGCATTCCGTCGTAGAGTGCGGCGTAGGTCCATTGCTGGCTGAAGGTGGTTTCGACGCGCGCGAGCTGCCAGTCGGCTACTTTCTTTGCAGCCTTGCGAACGGCTGCGTGCGTGAGATCAGCGGAGAGGTCTGTGGCCAGCGGGCCGGGGGTCTCAGGGGCGTCGCCTACTGCATTGCGTTCAGTAGGTGCGGGAGGGGTCGGGCTCTGAGATTGTGCGACACAAGCGGCGCTGAGCGCGGCAAGCAGAACGGCAATCAGCAGCTTCGGATTAGTGGTGTTCGGCATACTGATTGGGAATCATAACAGCCTGATGATGTGGAGTATCAAGATGTGTGGGGATCAGCGCGGGTTCAGATGGCAGGTGATTTCTGTTAGAAATATCTCGATGACCAAATCCAGAATGGGAATACCAGAGCATATCGAGACCGTGTTTCTCGACCGTGATGGCGTGTTGAATGAAAAGATGCCGGAGGGGCATTACGTTACTTCGTGGGAGGAGTTTGTGCCGTTGCCGGGCATCACCGAGGCGATCAGAACTCTGAATAAGAAGGGTATTCGCGTGATAGTGGTGAGCAACCAGCGCGGGATTGCTCTAGGGCGCATGACGAGCGATGCTGTGGAAGCGATTCATGCTCAGCTACAGGGGTTTCTCAAGGCTGGGGGGGCGCATATTGATGCGTTTTATTTTTGCCCGCATGATAAGGAGTCATGCGATTGCCGTAAGCCTAAGCCGGGACTTTTTCAGCAGGCTGCACGGGAGTTCCTGACAATTACTCCGGAGACGAGTGTTGTTATTGGGGATTCTTTGTCCGATATTGAGGCGGGTCGAAATTTTGGGATGGCAGCCGTATTCATTCTGCCGAGTTCGGAAGGCAGGAGGCCGGAGTGGGAAGCGGCGCGCGATCTTGCGGATGCCAGTTTTGCCTCGCTGGCAGAGGCTATTGAAGCGATTGTTCCCTGAAGATGGTTCGAATACAAACAAAGGGTTATTGAAGTCGCGGCAAGTTGCACTGGATACTTGAGCAGGAAAGCCGGTCAGGCGTATGTTTAGCTACGGTAGTTTGCCGATAGATCAGAGTGTGCCGCACAAGCAGCCTGGGCGTGGGAGAAAACTGTGAAATTGATCAGAGCGAGGGCTCCCCTCCGACTGGGGTTGGCGGGTGGTGGTACGGACGTTTCGCCGTACTGCGACGAATTCGGTGGAGCAATTCTCAATGCAACGATTGGGCTATACGCCTACGCGACCATTGAGCCGGTGAGCGATCCGGTTGTGTCGTTTCAGTCATTCGATCGTAATCAGCAAGCGGAATATGAATCGACGAGCGAATTGCCGATGGATGGGAAGCTGGATCTTCTGAAGGCGATTCACAATTATGCGATCAAGAACTTTAACGGCGGCAAACCTCTGCACGTAAAGGTTGTGACGCGCGTTGATGTGCCTTCAGGATCGGGACTTGGTGGATCTTCGACCCTGGTAGTTGCAGTGTTGAAGGCGTACTCCGAGTTGCTGGGCTCGCCCCTGGATGATTACACGCTTGCGCATGTCGCGTATGTGATTGAACGCGAGGAGGCCGGGCTTCAGGGAGGGCGGCAGGATCAGTTTGCGGCGGCTTTTGGCGGCGTGAATTTTATGGAATTTGGAAAAGAAGGTCACGTTCTTGTGAATCCACTGCGGATTAAGGAGAGTGTGCTGGCCGAGCTTGAGGCTTCCTTGCTGCTGTTTTTTACGGGAGCATCGCGGGAGTCGAAGGAGATTATCGCGGAACAGGCGAAAAATGTTGAGAAAAACAACGAAGACGCCATTGAAGCGATGCATCAGCTGAAGAAGGAAGCTTTCCTGATGAAAGAATCCTTGTTGCGCGGAGACTTCAAGAAGCTTCATGAAGTTATGCGCCGGAGCTGGGAAGCCAAGAAACGCATGGCGCGGCAGATTGTGAATGAGCAGATTGAGACTGCATATTCCAAGGCACTGGATGCAGGAGCGCATTGCGCGAAGATTTCCGGCGCGGGTGGCGGAGGCTTCATGATCTTTCTGACCGATCCGATGAGGAAAGAACGCGTGGCTGAGGCGCTGGGGACTCTCGATACGTGCGGGAATGTCTATCGATGCCACTTTACGACTTCGGGCGCGATGGTGTGGAAGGCGGACGCGTAGCCGCATAAGTGTCAGTCGAAGTTAATTGTTGGCTAAGGGGAGAAGATGGAGGCGATTATTCTCGCCGGTGGTCTTGGCACGCGGTTAAGCTCGCGGCTTACGGATCGTCCGAAATCGATGGCTTTAGTTGCGGGGCGCCCGTTTCTTGCTATATTGCTTGATCGGCTGCGGCAGTCTGGCTGCACGCACCTGCTGTTGTCTGTGGGCTATCTGCGTTCTGTGATCATGGATGCTTTTGGTGAGAGTTATTACGGCATTCCGATTACTTACGTTGTTGAAGAGACTCCTCTGGGCACGGGAGGCGCGATACGCAAGGCTCTCAGCGAAAGCCGCGAAGATTGCAGCCTTGTATTTAATGGAGACACTTATGTCGATCTCGACGTTACGGCGTTACTGAAGTTTCATCGCGACGGCGGTTCTTCGATTTCGATGGCTGCGGTGCAGGTAGAGGATTCCGGGCGTTATGGACGAGTTCGCCTTGAGCGAGAGGGGGACGCGGACTATATTGCCGGGTTCGAAGAGAAGGGTCAAAGCGGCAGAGGATGGATCAATGCCGGCGTCTACACGTTGAATCGGGAGTTTACATGGCCTGAGGCGTTGGCAGAGCGGTTCTCTTTCGAGAACGATGTGCTGGTTCCGTTTGTTGAAGATATCCGGCCGCTCGCATTTCTGCATACAGGCTATTTTCTCGACATTGGAGTGCCTGCCGACCTTGATCGCGCCGAGAATGAGCTGGCCGGGCGATAGCCTACAGCTGAAGGCAATCTACTCGCAGCTATTTGACGGTCTGGGCAACCTCATCCTGGCTTTGAGATGTGGAGTTGACGAAGTCTAGTTCAACCCAGTCGCATATCATATGGCCTGCGAGAATATGGCCCTCTTGAATGCGCGGTGTTTCGTTGGATGGAACTTGCAGGGCATAATCCGCTGCACCAGCCATTTTGCCGCCACCGGCTCCGGTAAAAGCCACTGTCACGACGCCCATCAACCGTGCTGTTTCAAATGCGGCTAAAACATTCTGACTATTTCCCGACGTGGAGATACCGACGAGAATGTCACCACTGCTGGCTATGGCCTCGACCTGTCTTGAGAAGACTCGTTCATAGCCATAGTCATTTCCAATTGCGGTGAGAATGGAGGTATTAGTGCTGAGCGCGATAGAAGGCAGGCCTCTCCGCTCACGCAGGAAACGGCCAACCAGCTCTGCCGCCAGGTGCTGAGAATCTGCCGCGCTGCCGCCGTTACCACACCAGAGAATCTTGCCACCAGTCTTCAGAGACGTCGACATCACTTGCGCTATCTGTTCCAGAACAGGACATAGCGATTGGAGATCAGAGATAACCCGGAGGTGTTCCTGAATTGACTGTGTAAAGAGCGATGACGATATGTCAGCATGCGGCGTCACTGATGTCTCCTGGTGCGTGGGGAGTATAGCCCCCTATAAAGAGTCTCAACCCTGCTTGAATCATGAGACCACTTAACCACGACCAATCATAGCTTAATCTTCTTAGTCCGATACTATGAATCCCACTTCTTTGGGAGGTGCTTCTGGGTCGCTTCACTCTTTATCGCGTAATGAAACTTCGTACTTCCGGAGGCGGAGTTTTTTGAATTTTGCGTAAACCCAAGCTCCAGAATGGGAATGGGCGAATTCTTGCTCATGCGTCGGCTAAGTTCCATGAACCCAAAAGCGTGTAAAGTGGGGTTCTCCCCCCTTGGTAACCATCCCGTGGTTATCTTGGTTGGGTGATTTTGCGCATTGCAATATCTTTTCCGTCAGCCGATCTGCTAAACCTTCAATCACTGCTTGAATGAACGGTTCAAAGCGGTGAAAAGCTTACGAGCTTGTATGCATCTTGGATATTTTTTGGAAACAATTGCGGAGGGCGAGTTTTCGTCTTCCTTGAATGTATTTGCTTGCCGGGTTGATGTAAATGTTTCGCGGAATGTGTATTTAAGTGATTGTTTGGATCCGCGAGCTGTTCCCTCCGAGTTAGGGTCCCGGAAAAATTGTCATGGTTCTCACACAGGACCGAATCTACTTCGAAGTGGAAGAGAATGTGCATCGGGCACCTTCCAACCACAAAGAGAAGGGGTTATGAGTACTGTGCATTCTTATGACGCTGAACGAAATTGCCAATGGCTGACTGAATTGATGGGGAAAATCAAACAGTCTATCCAATGAATGGCATGAAGTTCAGGGGCACTCATGTGCGGATAGTCTTTTCCTGCCGCCGTGAGTTGCTAACTGCGGGAGGTCAGCGTGGCAACGTTGTCAGAAGTTTCGTATTCCCCGATTCGGGTTTTAGTCGCAAATGGTCATGGTCTTTTTCGAGATGGTCTGCGGGGATTGCTTGAGGTGGGTGGTTTTAAGGTCGTAGGTGAGACTGCAGATGGCGAAGCAGTGGTTTCTCTGGCTGAAAAAACACAGCCAGATGTAATTCTTCTGGACCTGGCCATGCCCCGTCAGGACGGCATTGAAATTCTTCGAAGACTATCGGCTGCAGAGATACCGGCACGGACGTTGCTGATGATTTCTTCGACTCAGAGAAGCGAGGCAATTCGGGCATTGAAGATGGGAGCGTACGGCGTGATTCCGCAAGAGGCCACCAGTCAACGCCTGTATGAGAGCATCCGCTGCGTTGTATCCGGACAATATTGGATTGGCAGGGAGAGCGTTTCCGATTTGGTCAAGGCACTGCGGGAAGAGAGCCACCCGGCAGGCGGTTTGCAGCAGAAAAGGTTCGGTCTTACACCCCGTGAGTTAGAGATCATCACTCTGGTGGTGGCGGGCTATTCAAATCCCGGAATTGCACAGAAGTTTTCAATCAGCGAGCAGACGGTGAAGCATCATATCAGCAATATTTTCGACAAACTTGGTGTTTCAAACAGGCTGGAACTTGCTCTTTTTGCCGTTAATCATCGGCTTGTTGATACGGATTCATGAGTAGAAACACTAGGGCATGTAGTCCTGGAAGCCTGATGTCCTGATGAACTTATGGTGTAGTTGGCCGATATACCGAGGGTAACGTATAAATCGCATCTTTTAAGCGATTTGGTAACCATCTAAAGTCTGATGAATGGTGGCACTATTCGGTGTTATTCGGATGATACTGATGGGCCATTGTAAGGGTAGGGGTGAGTTCATTAGGCTTGGGTCACGCTATGGATTGGGCACGAGGATCAGCCTGAATGGAAAACGACTGGGGGGATCGTGGTAGACATCTTGAAGTCGTTTTTCGCAGAAGGGTGCCTCGGGCTCAGCGGTACGAAATTAACACGACAACTCGCTATCGCGTCCGGGGGGAAAAGCAGTGGCGAGAAGGGGTTGTGAAGAACATCAGTATTTCCGGCGTACTTATCCACGCCGCTACTTTTCTGGAGTCGGAAACCGAGATTGAAGTTCGGTTCTTTCTTCCGGTTCATCTGCGGGGCGAAAGCGCTGCAGAGGTTTTATGCCGAGGTTCAGTCGTTAGATCCTCGAAATGTGAAGGGCTTGGCGAAGCTGCCATGGTGGCAGCACGGATTGAGCATTGGCGATTTCTACGCAAGAAAAGCCTAGAAAAAGATTCGCCAGCGCATCTTTCCAACGGTGCTGTCAGTAGTTGAAATAGAGCTTTTCACAATTTTATGGTTTTGGGTATCACGGCGTCCTTTCCAAGGAGCGAGTGCTCAGATCCATAACTGAATATGAGGAAAAGGGGCTCTGTAGCTCACAGGGCGAAGCTCTACTCGAAGATAGTGATAGAAGTTCGGGTCAATTTCAGGGAATCCCATAGACGAGAGGAAGGCTGGAATGGAGACGGCAATCGATTTCACAACGAGTGAAACCGTCATGCCCTGGTGGGCTCTGTATACCCGGCATCAGCACGAAAAGACGGTGGCAGAGGTCTTACGGACAAAGGGAGTTGAAGTATTCCTGCCGCTGTATTCGTCGGTACGTAAGTGGAAAGATAGAAGCAAACTGTTGCAGATGCCTCTTTTTCCTGGATATGTATTTGTGCGTGGCGTAGTTGCACAACGCCTCCACGTTATGACGACGCCCGGAGTTCACATGATCTTGAGCCAGGGAGATCGAGTAGCGCTCATCCCTGAAGACGAGATCCAGGCGATTCGGCACACGGTGGAAGGAAACTACCACGTAGAACCGCATCCTTTCCTGAAATGCGGCGAGCGCGTCCGAGTGAAGCGTGGGTCGCTTTGTGGCGTCGAAGGCATTCTGGTCCGTAAGAAGAATGTGTTTCGTCTGGTTCTTTCCGTTCAGATGCTGGCACAAGCCGTAGCCGTTGAAATTGATGCTGCAGACGTTGAGCCTGTAGAAGCAAAGGTTGCTGTGCCGCTCTCAACAGGCGAACTCGCCGGGGCTCGGTTGCAGCAGTATCCGATTCGTCCATTCGCGAGCTAACCCAATAGGAAGATGTTGATCAAAGGCAGTATGAAAACTAGATTCTTTGGATTTGCGCTGTCAGGGGTTTTACTGGCCCAGGCGCAAATGAGCACCGGCGGCTTTGCGCAGACCGCGGCTCCAGGCTCAGGCAAGGCGGAACCGCCTGCAGCTCCGGCAACACAGCAGCATCCTGAGGATAATTACGTCATTGGAGATGGCGACGTATTGTCCATCAATGTCTGGAAAGAGCAGGAGCTTACAGGATCGATTCCTGTGCGGCTGGACGGTAAGATATCGCTGCCACTTATTGGGGAACTTCAGGCAAGTGGCAAAACTCCGATTCAACTTAAGAGCGATATAACAACTAAGCTGCGTGCTTATCTGTCGGCGCCAGATGTTACGGTGACGGTGGCTCAGATGAACAGCCAGAAGTTTAATATTCTGGGGCGCGTCTCAAAGCCAGGATCTTATCCGCTCTCGGCTACCACCACTGTTTTGGATGCGATTGCGTCTGCCGGCGGGTTTCTGGACTTCGCAAAGCAAAAAGGCGTCTATATTCTGCGCAAGAACCCCGCAGGCGGTGTTACGCGCATAGCCTTCAACTATAAAGATGTCATTCGGGGAAGCCATCCCGAACAAAATATCCAACTCAGGCCTAACGACACGATCGTCGTACCCTAAGACCGCATATGCGCGGACAGATTTTATTCATTTCGACATTGCTGACTTCAGCGGTTATAGCCCAGGCACCTCCGAGCGCAACCGGAGCTGAGTCGACGACTCAGATGGCTACTCCGCCACCTGTGAGCGGGCTTAGCTATGCGGCTCAGGTGGGATCCGAGGCAAGGCATAACTATCTGCGGGGCGGAATCACTTACAGCACCTCCTATATTGACAATTTTTTTGCTAACTCGGGAAGCGAACCTGTTTCTGAGACAACGATGTCGATTTTGCCGACGATTGCGTTGGATGCTTCTACGGAGAGGCAGCATGTAGTGATGACATATAGTCCTGGATTTACATTTTACCGTCCGTCAAGCGGGTTGAATGAGTTTGATAATGCTGCCGCGGTGGACTATTCTTTCAGGTTATTCAGACATACAACGCTCACTGTCACCGACCGGTTTGAAGACAGTTCATCCCCGTTTTCTCCGACAGATGCAGGTACTGGCATATCCGGAACGCCAGTATCCACTACGCCCGGAGTAGTACCCCCTTTTGCCAAGCGTCTTACGAACGGTGTGAGCGGAGAAATAACATCACAGACGGGGTTGAATGAGATGATTGGCGCGTCTGGTTTATCCACAATTCTGCACTATCCCAATCCATCGCAGACTCCCGGGCTTTACGATTCAAGCTCATACGGTGGAACAGCTTTTTATAATCACCGCTTTTTCAATTCGCAGTATGCAGGCGTGTCGTATCAGTTTCTTGATATGTTGACAACTCCGACAGACGGTAAAAGCTCTACTCAAACTTCGACAGTGATGGGATTTTATACAATTTATCCCAAAGCTCGGATTTCGGTGTCAGTGGCCGGCGGTCCTCAGTATTACAGGGTGACTGAGACGACGTTGCAGACTGTAAGTTCTTGGGCGCCAGCCGTCGCTGCGAGTATGGGCTGGCGGACCGGACGAGTGAGTTCGGCGGCCAGTTACTCACATTCAGTAACCGGAGCCGGTGGGCTCATTGGCGCCTATAGTACGAACAGCGCGAATGCCGCACTGAGTTGGCAACTTGCCCGCAGGTGGACTACCGGTGTTTCCGGTGCGTATTCCATTAATAAGTCTGTAAGTGCATTACTTCCGACGCAAACTGGAAATGGGCATACTATAACCGGTTCCGCGACGCTGCAGCATCAGATATTTAGTCAGCTTGGGCTCGCGTTCGGCTATGATCGCGTCCATCAAAGTTATAGTCAGGTCGCTGCCATATCAGCTAATCCGGACAGTGATCGTTTTTCGGTTTCACTCACCTGGAATTTCCAACGTCAGTTAGGTAATTAGTCATGTCTGAAGAGTTTGAAGAGAGTACTCCGCAATCATTTGATATAAGTCGCTATCTGGATGTTGTCCGGAGGCGCCATTTGATCTTCCTGACCCTGCTGCTTGTGGGCTGGGCGGCGGTGTGGGGCTCCAGCTGGCTTCTTCCGGTCAAGTATAAGTCGAGCACGCTGATTCTTGTTGAAGAACCTGCGATGCCGAAGAACTATGTGCTTCCAAACATCAGCGACAATCTGCAAGATCGGCTGCAAAGCATTACTCAGCAGATATTGAGCCGTACAAGACTTCTTCTGATCATCGATAAACTCCACCTCTATCAGGGCCGCGCGCGTCATGCGCTGACGTCCGATCAAAAGGTGGATAGAATGCGCAAAGACATCAACATCGAGCTTATTAAAGATGAAAAGACAAACTCGATTACCGCATTCAAAATTTACTTTGTGTCACCAGATCCTCATATGGCCCAGCAGGTGACGGGTGAATTGACGAATTTATTTATCGACGAGAATTTAAGGGTTCGTAAGCAGGAGTCGCAAAACACCACACAGTTCATTGAGAGCCAATTAGCAACTGCCCGTTCCAACCTCGCGGACCAGGAGGCCAGAGTCAAGCAATTCCAGGCTGAGCATCAGGGTGCGTTGCCCTCGCAAGAGGCGGCCAATCTACAAATTCTGAGCGGATTGCAATCACAGCTGCAGAACGAGCAGGATGCTCTCAACGCTGCAAAGCAACAGAGCGTTTACCATCAGTCGCTGGTTGAGCAGTATCGTTCCTTCGATTCGAAGCATCGGACAGCGAGCGGCGCTCCTTCAGGGCTGGAAGGCATCGATCAGCAACTCGATAAGTTACGAGCGAAGCTGCAGGAGTTGAGCACCCGGTATACAGATCAATATCCGGAAGTACAACAAGTTAAGGCGGAGATTGCCGACGCAGAAAAGCAGAGAGCACAAATTGTTGCCAATCTCAAGAAGGGAGCGGATAGCAAGCAGCCGACTGGCGGTGAGGCTCAGGAGGTTCAAGATCCTGCGCAAAATGCTCCGCTGTTGCAGCTCCAGAGCCAGTTACAGGCCGATCGTACTGAGATTGCAAATCGCGAGCGGGCGGTCACCAGTCTCGAGTCGCGAATCAATCAGTACCAGGCAATGTTGAACAGCCAGCCTGCGGTAAGCCAACAACTGGCAGATCTGACGCGAGGCTATGAACAATCTCAGACGAACTATAATGAGTTGCTGAAAAAGGGAAGTGACTCTCAGATGGCCACCAGCATGGAGCAGATGCAGGAAGGCGAACGATTCATGATGCTTGATCCACCGAGCCTGCCGCTGCGCCCCGATTCTCCAAATCGCCTAAAGATGTGCGGCATCGGGCTGGGGGTGGGAGCGGGGCTGGGATTACTGATAGTGATTCTGCAGGAATTTTTTGATGACTGCATGTACAGCGATCGAGAGATTATCAAAATGATCCCGGTGGGAATTATCTCTGAGATTCCGCCGATACTAAACCCAACTGATGCAGAACGCGAACGGAAGAAGATATTACTAGGGTGGACTGTTGCGGCCTTAGTGCTATGTGTGATTCTTTCCGGTTCCGCATTTAGTTATCTGCATTCGTAGACCAAGCATTTCAATGTATAAATCATTCTTTCATCTCACGCGCAATCCATTTGACTTGACTCCAGACCCGAATTGTTTCGTGTCCACGAGAAGGCACAATGAAGCGCTGGCGGCGCTGTACTATGGAGTTCGCTGGCACAAGGGCTTTGTCGTAGTGACAGGCGAGGTAGGTACGGGCAAGACGCTTTTGCTGCGTTGTTTGCTGAGGCTTTTAAAGGAAAGTAAAGACGTAGCGTATGCGTACGTGTTTAATGGCAGGCTTTCTCCGGTGGAGTTCCTGCAGTACATCCTCTCTGACTACGGGCTGCCCACCTCAGGCAAGAACAAAAGTGAGCTCTTAATCGAGCTGGGCCAATTTCTAATTTCGCGCGGATCAAAGAAGCTAACAACGGTTTTGATTGTTGATGAAGCCCATCTTCTTTCCGAGGAAATTCTTGAGGAGATTCGTCTACTCTCGAACCTGGAGACCGCTGACGACAAGCTTTTGCAGGTGGTGCTGGTTGGACAGCCCGAACTTGATGAAAAACTGGATTCTCTCGGTTTGAGACAGCTGAAGCAGCGAATTGCCCTTCGCGCACAATTGGCGCCACTCGATCAAGAAGAGACTCGGGAATATATCGATAAACGGTTGCAAATAGCCGGTGCACCGCTTCAGGGCGATCCAATCTTTCCTCAGGAAACTGTCTCAGTTGTGTATTGGTATTCACAGGGGTTGCCGCGATTAATTAACACAATTTGTGAAAATGCATTGATCGCGTCTTATGCTCGTCAAGGGCATTCCGTGACACCAGAGATCATCAATGAAGTAGCCCGTGAGTTTCGGCTCGATATTAGTCCGATGGGCGACGAAGCAGCGGCAGCCCGAGTCAGTGAAGTTGAAGTCAGGCAACAGACGAACGCAATGTTGGACATATTTTCCAGACTGAGAGACCCTGCAGTAAACAGTTCGGCTTCTGGCCCGGGTCAGTTGACGGAGCAAGGGGAGCATGAGCTACATATTTGACGCCTTGCAACGCTCACAAGCGGAGCGCGCAGAGGCAAATAAAACGGAATCCATGGCGACGCTTGAGTTGCTGGAGCGCACAGAGCGCGAGACTGCGGCTCAGTGGAACTCTGAGCATAAGGAGCTCACGGTTGAGCCAGGAGTTGAGGCGGAGCCTGATCAGCCGGGGCCATTGTTCAGCGGTGAAGGACTTGGAGCAGGCGCAGTAGGCGATGATCCGGCCATCATTGCCCAGGCACTGCGGGATGAAGAACGCAGAGAGACATTCACTCATTTTCAGGCTCTGCAATGCTCTCGCTCGAAGGACAGCCGCCTGGTAAGTTTGTCGAATACTGACGGACCAGCAACAGAAGCATTCCATTTGCTGGCGGTTCGGCTGCACAATCTGAAGCAAACTCGAGAGCTTAAGAGCCTGCTGATTACAAGCACAGTTCCTGGAGAGGGCAAGAGCGTTGTCGCTGCAAATCTGGCCATTGCTCTTGGGGCAGGAGAACGGGAGAGGGTGCTTCTGCTCGATGGAGATCTGAGACGACCAACTCAGTCGCAGCTCTTAGGCTTTGGCAAGGTTCCGGGAGTGATCAATTATCTGAAGGGCGAACGTAGCCTGACTGCATGTATTTATCACCTGCCCGATGCTGGCATCTGGCTGATGCCGGCAGGTGATAATTCAAGCGGCTCGGCGGAATTGATCCAATCGGCAGAATTGCCGAAGTTGATGGCCAATTTGACGCAGTGGTTTGACTGGATCGTGATCGACTCTCCTCCAGTTCTGCCGGTGGTCGACACCAGCGTATGGATGCGGCTGGCGGACGGTATTCTTCTGGTCGCACGGCATGGGACAACGAAGAAAAAGAAACTGCAAAAGGGAATCGAAGCACTGGATCCCAATAAGTTAATCGGAGCACTGCTAAACGCATCGAAGAGTGCAAATGATAACGACTATTATTCCTACCTCAGTCCATCGAAATCTTCGACCGACGAAGACCAATAACCGGCTCTTAGCTGGTTTCCTCAATGATTGTCATGATCCCACTGATGGATGTTCCCACATGAGTGCGGACCAAGAGCATACAGCCCACCACAAAGAGTAAGCCATGATCTGTCTTCAAGTGGAAAATTCCGCGCGTTTAGATGACCTTCTTTCCCGCTCACAATCAGGGGTCATTCGCGAAGTTCTGGACGAGAAATCTCTCCGGCGAATGATTGCTGTAGAGAAGAAGCGGACTGAACGGACCAATGAACCCTTCCTGCTGATGCTTCTGCAGTGCGTGGAGTGTCGGGAACCTGGGAAATGCACTCACGGCTTAGATAACCTTGTTAACGTACTGCTGGCTGCAACGCGAGAAACCGACGTGGTCGGGTGGTATCAAGAGAATCGAGCAATTGCGATTCTTTTTACCGGACTTGCGGCTGAGAGCAAGAGCGCATGCGTGGGAGCTATTCTGAACCGCGTCAGCTCGGCGCTACAAGACAAGCTCTTCTCAGAGCAGTTTGTGCAACTGTCGATTACGCTGCATTTGTTCCCGGATGACTGGGGCAGCGATGGTTCGGGAGGACCGAGCAATCCAACTCTTTACCCGGAACTGCGCCAGGCAGATACGACGAAGCGCGGAATGCTGGTGCTCAAGCGGACGATGGATGTTCTCGGCAGCTTGCTTTTGCTGATCGTACTTCTGCCTGTGTTGGCGGTGATTGCTATCGCGGTCAAAGCAAGCTCTCGTGGGCCAATATTTTTTCGGCAGCAGCGGGTGGGCCAATATGGCCGATGCTTCACCTTCCTCAAGTTTCGGTCGATGCGGGACCGTAACGATCACAGCGCGCACATGCAATATGTGAAGAAGATGATTGCCGGGAACGCTGATCGCATGTCGGCGAAGGGCGAAGGCGAGGGCGTGTATAAGCTGGTTGACGACCCAAGAATTACTCCGCTGGGGAAGTTTCTCCGGAGAACCAGCCTGGATGAATTGCCACAATTTTTGAACGTGCTCAGCGGTGATATGTCTCTGGTCGGGCCGCGACCTCCGATTCCCTATGAGTTTGCTGCGTATCAAACCTGGCATCGCCGTCGCGTTTTGGCCGTTAAGCCCGGAATCACGGGGTTATGGCAGGTGACTGGAAGAAGCCGGGTGAGCTTTGATGAGATGGTTCGACTTGACCTGCATTATGCAAGCTTCTGGTCCCCATGGCTTGATTGCAAGATACTGATGCGTACGCCCGCTGCTGTGATTAAAGGCGCTTATTGAGCTGCGCTCATGGCGCGTTCTGTACAAGTACCACTTAGTTTTTGATGGTTTAGCTCGGATGTTCTGAATGCCAAATGGCCGAGGCGGCCATTGGGGAGGACGGTAAGACAGTCGTGAATTTTGGTGTAATTGGTTTCGGATACTGGGGACCGAACGTTGTGAGGAACCTCAGCAGTTTGGATGGATCACAGGTCGTAGCCATCGCAGAACTCAGCGAAAAGGCTCGTCAGCGCGCGCGGAAGGCGTATCCTTCTATTCATGTTTCGGCGGATGCAGCGGAAGTTATTTCTTCCCCCGAGACCGACGCGATAGCGATTATTACTCCCGTCTGGACGCATTACGAACTTGCAAAGGCGGCGCTCGAAAACGGGAAGCACGTATTTGTGGAAAAACCGTTTACGAGTACGACAGAGCAGGGCGAAAAACTGATCGAACTGGCTGCGAAGAAGAACTTGCAGATCATGGTGGATCATACCTTCCTTTTTACAGGAGCTGTCAAGAAGATATCTCAGCTCTTAAATGAAGGCACCCTGGGAAAACTGTATTATTACGACTCGACTCGTGTTAATCTCGGTCTTTTTCAGCACGATATCAACGTGTTATGGGACCTGGCGCCGCATGACCTGTCGATTATGGATCACCTACTTCACGCGAGCCCTGAAGCCATTGTGGCGACAGGTCAAAAACATCTGAACGGACATGAAGACGTCGCCTTCATGACGCTTTATTTTCCGGACGATGTGATCGCCCACATTAATGTGAACTGGCTATCCCCAGTTAAGGTTCGGACTACCTTGATCGGCGGCGAGAAGCGGATGTTAGTGTGGAATGACTTAGAAGCCGATGAAAAGCTAAGGGTATATGACAAAGGCGTCAAATTCGACAGCCGCGAAGGAGTTTACGATCTGCTTGTGAGCTATCGTTCCGGCGATATGTGGGCTCCTCAGCTTGAGCAGGTGGAAGCACTACGGGAAGAACTGTCGTACTTTGTTGACTGCGTTTCCCACGGACGAAGCCCACACAATGATGGACACGCAGGGCTGCGCGTGGTGAAGATGCTGGAGGCGGCTACTCAATCTTTGAATAAGAGAGGCACATTGGTTAGCCTGTGAACTCCTGGAACGCAATATCCGATGATGTAAAAATGGGATCTGATGTCAGGCTGTCGCGATTTATCAACTTGTACGGGTGTGAGATCGGCGATGAGTCCAAGATAGGCGCTTTTGTCGAGATCCAGAAAAACGCTCGCGTGGGAAAGCGATGCAAGATTTCAAGCCATACTTTTATCTGTGAAGGCGTGATTATTGAAGACAACGTCTTTATTGGTCATGGCGTGACATTCACAAATGATATTTACCCTCGCGCTACAACAAGCGATGGCAATCTTCAAACCGAAGCGGACTGGAAGGTCGAGCCGACCGTAGTACGCAAGGGAGCATCGATTGGCTCAGGCGTCACGCTGCTATGCAACATTAGCATAGGTGAGAACGCTGTTGTGGGAGCGGGAAGCGTAGTCACAAAAGACGTTCCGCCCCATTCGGTTGTGGCTGGAAACCCTGCCAGGGTTCTGCGCTACATCAAAGATAATTCGGAGATTAATTATGAATAGCCATCAGAATGTTCCCTTTCTGGATCTTGTGACTCCTCACGTAGAACTCGAGGAAGAACTCACGGAAGTATTTCGGCGTGCCCTCCGTACTGCCGGCTTTATTGGTGGGCCGATGGTTGAGGAATTCGAGAAATCATTCGCGGCATTCTGCGACACGGCTGATTCCATTGCGGTCAGCAGCGGAACCGACGCGCTACGGTTTGCAATCATGGCGAGTGGAGTACAGCCTGGAGAAGTTGTCCTGACTGTGCCGCATACGTTTATTGCCACCACAGAAGCAATTTCGCAGGCTGGCGCGCAGCCGGAGTTCGTTGACATTGATGAGCGTTCTTACAACATGTCCGTTGAGAGCTTGCGTCAGTATTTGGAGCAAGAGTGCTCACGAGACCAAACAGGGAAGCTTGTCAGCAAGAGAAGCAACTGCCATGTCACTGCAGTTGTGCCAGTGCATCTGTATGGACAAATGGCAGATATGGACCCGATTCTGGATCTCGCTGAAGCATATGGCTTGGTCGTGATTGAAGATGCATGCCAGGCGCATGGCGCCGAGTACTTTTCCAAGAAATTCAATCGTTGGATGAAAGCGGGATCTGTCGGGAAAGCGGCAGCATTCAGTTTCTACCCTGGAAAGAATCTTGGCGCGTGTGGAGAAGCGGGCGCTGCAACTACTAACGACAGCAGCATTGCTGGCAAGATCAGAATGCTGCGCGATCACGGCCAAGCTAAAAAGTATTATCACGACATCGAGGGGTATAACGGCAGACTGGATGCGATCCAAGCTGGATTGCTGAGCGTAAAGCTAGCTCATCTGGCGGAATGGAATGCACGGCGCCGAGGGCTAGCCATGGAATATGGTCGGCTTCTTGCGAACAATAATTCTATTGTTTGTCCGTGGGAGCCATCATGGTCTCGCTCTGTGTATCACCTCTATGTGATTCGCACGTCGGACCGAGACGGATTCATGGAACACCTGAAGCAGGCTGGAATTGGGACTGGAATTCATTACCCTGTTCCGTTGCACTTACAAAAGGCCTATTCGGGCCTCAAGTATGGGCCGGAAGAGTTTCCGGTCGCAACTCGAGTATCGGCCGAAATAGTCTCCCTGCCGATGTTCCCTCAACTGACCGAAAATCAACTTCAGGCTGTGGTGAATGCGGTTCAGGCATTTTCAGAAAAAGAAGAGACTGAGCCTGTCTCCATCGGCTGATCGTCGCTTGTAAGTTTGGAGAGGTCGCCGTTGGTAAGGCAGCGGTCGGCTTGCTGACTGCGGTGGCTAAAGCCACCCGGAGGTTCGAATCCTACCCCTCTCCGCCACCTTGTTCAATAATTGATCCGCGCATAAGTTCAGCGCAAAGATTCACCAATAGTTGAAGCATGTCAATCACCGCAACGATCTTAGAAAAAAACAACGTAGTCTCAAAAGGCTTGCGTGAAAACTCTCAGGCTGCCGTAAAAAGTGGTCTGAAGTATCGTGCCGATATTGATGGGCTGCGTGCAGTCGCTGTATTATGTGTGCTTGCTTTTCACATTGGACTTAGCCAGTTTCAGGGAGGCTTCGTCGGCGTCGATATATTCTTTGTTATCTCAGGCTATCTTATAAGCTCGATCATCTTTGCTGAAATCAGCGCCGGGCGATTTACAGTAGTGGAATTTTATGAACGACGTATCCGGCGAATTTTTCCAGCGCTTTTTGCAATGTTACTGGTATCCAGCATTGTTGCCATTATTTATCTGCTTCCCAATGAGCTTGTCGATTATGCAAAATCGATGCTCGCCGCAACAGGATCGGCTTCAAATATATTTTTCTGGCGGCACTCCAGCTACTTCGATGCGCCGACCTCCAAACCCTTACTTCATACGTGGTCGCTTGCAGTAGAAGAACAGTTCTATCTTACCTTTCCACCGTTTCTGCTCGTAGTGCGCCGGTTATTTTCAAAACGGCTCAGCGCAGCAGTTGTGCTGATGTTCTTCGCATCTCTCATTATTTCCTGCGTGGTGGTTCAACATGACCAGACTACGGCCTTCTACATGCCCTATACCCGTGCATGGGAGCTTTTACTAGGCACTATTCTTTCCTTAAAAATAATCCCCGCCCCGAGATCGGCTGTATTACGTAATCTTGTCGCGATGCTCGGAATCGGAATGATCTTCTGGTCGGTGCTCTTTTATTCAGAAGAGACACTGTTCCCTGGCTTTAGCGCTTTATTGCCATGCGTTGGATCTGGATTGATTATCTGGGCTGGTGAAGCCGGAGGTTCCCTGGTCGGATCGGCACTTTCATTACGTCCGGTCGTATTTGTCGGTCTTATCTCATACTCTTTATATCTGTGGCATTGGCCGATCATCGTGCTACAAAAAATGGGGATGCTCATTGGATCAGCAGGAATTGATCCTAAAATGCACTGGGCTTTACTCTCTCCACATCGCTTCGACATGCTTGTTGAAATTGTTCTTTCGTTTGTGCTAGCGGTATTGTCGTGGAGATTTGTAGAAACGCCTTTTCGGCGTGGGGCTCTCCATCTGAGCGGAAGACCTCTCTTTGCACTTGCGGGAGGAGCCATGGTTGGTTTATTTGCGGCGGCAACATGGTTAATCCTCTCGCATGGACTTACAGGACGTTTTCCCGATAAGGCGTTGCAAGTAGCTTCCATACTGAATGGCCAAGAAGGAGTTCGGGCCGAACGCATCGGAACGTGCTTTATCACTACAGACTTTCATTTCGAAAAATATGACCGCTCCGCTTGCTTAAGAGTAGACGATTCGAAGAAAAACTATCTTCTACTTGGCGATAGTCACTCCGCGATGCTTTGGCCTGCGCTTTCCGCTGAACTTAAAGGCGTTAATGTTATGCAGGCAAGTACAGCAGCCTGCGAGCCATCATTGACACCGCACGCTGGCGATGACTGTAAGAAGATGATGGACTACGTTTTTCACGATTTCTTACCAACCCACCCAGTTCAAGGCCTGTTACTCGCGGGAAGATGGGAACAAAAGAATCTCAGCTCTCTTAATGAACTTATCTTGTGGGCCAAGCAGCGCCAATTGCCCGTAATCGTGCTTGGACCCGTGCCAGAGTATGATGCACCTCTGCCTCGATTGCTCGCCTATTCCATAGCCTGGAATAAGCCGGGACTGGCCAAGCAACATTTAGCGGCTGCTCAGAAAGTTTTGGATAATGAGATGCAAGAAATGGCTGCTACGAAATGGCATATACCTTATATTTCGCTCTACAGTGAAATATGTAGTTCAAGCGATTGCCGTGAGTACGCCGATCCGGATCATAAATATCCATTGATGTGGGATGACAACCATCTGAGCGCGCCAGGGGCTTCTGTCGTAATCCAAGGCTTGGTAAATAAAGGTGAACTGAACTGAGTTTGTTTTTTTAGTATTGACTTCGCGGCATCTCAAAGGTTTTGTAGATAAGCATGTCCACCGGCATCCAACCTCAAAATAATCTGGCTTCGGCCCTAACGGCTGAGACACAGATCTCTATCGTCAACAAGCCGAAGAGTCAGCGTATCCCCGAGCTTGATTTTGTAAAAGGGGCTCTGGTTCTGATTATGGTGATCTATCACTGGATCAACTATTTCATCGGACCTGACTGGAAATACTATCCATATTTGAGGTTCCTGACCCCTTCCTTTATTTTTATCAGCGGGTTCATGATTTCTCATGTGTATCTCTCGAAATATGCACCAGAAGATCCGCGCCTATGGAGGAGATTATTTTCCAGGGGCTTTAAGCTTCTGATGATATTTATCCTGCTCAATGTGGGCCGAGCTCTCATCGCTCCAGTACTCGGCACCAGCGCTGTTTCATTGAAGTTATTTTCAATCGAGAACATTTCTACGATCTTCGTATCTGGGAACCTACCTGTTACGGGAGCGAAGATCGTATCATTCTCAATCCTTGTTCCTATTAGCTATTTGCTTATGATCGCCGGTCTGTTGATGGTTCCTTACAGGCAAAATAAATATGTATTCCATGTAGTGTGCGTGGCTCTATTGCTTTTCATCACGGGGCTGAAATTCTTTGGTGCGGAAAGTTACAATCTAGAGTTCATAACGATTGGGTTAATTGGCTTACTATCAGGATTCGCGCCAGTAAGCGTGCTAAAACAAATCGTTCGCCATCCAGTTACTCTTTTAATTGCGTATCTCTTCTATGTCGTCGCAATAACGATCTGGAATGTGCCCTTTGTCCTGCTTATTGCGGGAGTCTTTCTGAGCTTGATGGTTCTTTACGCGATTGGTTTTAGGATGGATAAGCCAGGCTCTATTAAAGACGAAGTTATTTTGCTGGGGAAATATTCTTTGCTTGGATATCTCTCTCAGGTGTTTATTCTTCAGGTACTTAGTGTGGGTTTCGCGCGGATAAATCTTGGTGCTGCTGCCAGACCTTTCTCATTTCTCGTAGCATTGGTTCTTACGATTGTCAGCATCGAGGCGACTGATCGTGCGAGAAAAAAATCCACGACGGTAAATGGACTCTATAGAGCTGTTTTTTCCTGAGCAGGGAAGTGCCGCAGGTTGGAGATCTCTCCAATCCAGTTTTATGGACAGACCTCTGGGCCAAAGATGCAACGTCAGGCGGTCAACAACAAATCTTGCGGAGAAAAGTTAAGTGCCGGCACCCCTTGCCTTCCTGATTGTTGGTATCGGAATAATAGGGCTCTTTTATCTTGATCGAGATAAGTCTGTTAAGCCGTCTAAGGCCCTCTGGCTCCCGGTCATCTGGCTCTGGTTAGTGGGGTCTAGGCCAGCTTCCATGTGGCTTGGGATGTCAGGCCCTTCCTCGGGTGACATTCTCAACTCTACTCTTGAAGGAAGCCCGATGGATGCGGCGATCTTTCAAGTCCTTATTATCGCCGGCGTCATTGTTCTGGCTCGACGGGGGAAAAGGACAACGGCGCTGCTGAGAGCGATAGGCCCAGTTCTCATCTATTTCGCCTATTGTCTGATCAGTACCTCCTGGTCACCATATCCAGAATCTTCTCTGAAGCGCTGGATTAAGTGTGTAGGTGATCTTGTCATGGTGTTGGTGCTTATTACCGATGCACATCCAGTCGATGCTCTGCGCCGCTTGTTTTCACGGGTCAGCTTTATTTTGCTACCCGTCTCAATCGTATTGATCAAGTGCACAAATCTTGGAGTTGAGTACGATGAAACTGGTCCTCACTACACAGGTGTTACGACGAATAAAAATACCTTCGGTCTTATGTTGTATGTTGTATCGATTGGCGTTGCATGGAATCTCCATACCCTAATCTTTAATAAGAAAGCGCCTAATCGTACCCGACGTCTGATAGCGCAATCTACTGTTCTTGTCTTTGGGATGGCTCTGTTGCATTTTGCTCAGAGCGCAACGTCGGTCTTTTGTTTTGCGCTTGGAAGTGGCCTTATGTTCGCCACAGGTCTTCCGGTCATTAGGAAGCAGCCTAACAGGGTTCATATTCTTTGTCTTTGCATTCTCCTTTTAGGTGCTGCCGGAATGGTGTTCGGAGGGCAGTCAGTTACGAGTAGTATGGGCAAGACCTCGGACTTCTCCGGACGCACGGAAATCTGGGCAGCTTCGATTGCGTCGGCTGACAGTGTGTTATTTGGTACTGGATTCGAAAGCTTCTGGAATGCAAATGCCCACAAAGTCGCGGCGCTCCTCAGTAGCTACCAAAACATATCAAATCTCAATTCAGCTCATGATGGATATTTACAAATCTACTTGGATCTTGGATGGATAGGTTTAATCCTGCTATTGAGCATCCTCGTCAGCGGTTACCTTAGGGCCGTCAAAGCTTTCCGTAGGAACCGAGAATTTGGCCGACTGATACTGGCTTTCATCATAACGTGCGCTTTTTACAACATAAGTGAAGCAGGCTTTAGAATCATGACGACATCCTGGATTTCTTTATTGCTTGGAGTGATCGGCGCAAGTGGCGTCATCATTGGTCTTGTTAAAACGGAAGAGAAGAAGGCTACGCCCGCGCGGGTTCCAATCGGTGGCAAAGTGGCACCGGCCTTTCGCGATCATCTTTCGGCGGCGAACGTTCCTCGCACTGCCGGACACAGGGCGAGGCTGACCTGACGCACTCGTTGCGCATTATTTTCACGAATGTTGATATGGCTCGATTGATCGACTTATTGCTGTGGGAGAAGTTTTGAAACCGTTTCAGTCTGATGGCACGTTTTACCCGATCGAAATGGGCAAAGGACTCCGCAGGAGAGCGGTCCGCGGTGCCGGCGTGGCGATTGCTGGTTCAGCCAGCAATTTTGTTGTGCAGATGGGCTCCGTTATCATACTCGCCCGGCTGCTGACGCCGTCAGATTTCGGAATTGTGACAATGGTGGCGACGTTCAGTCTGTTTCTTCGCAGTTTCGGAGTGAATGGATTTACAGAGCTGATAGTTCAGCGTGAAGAACTTACTGATAGCCTGGCAAGCAATTTCTTCTGGATCAATTTTGTTAGCGGGGTCGTTTTAACGATACTGTTTGCCTGCTCGGGTTCATTGCTGGTGCTGTTTTATCACAATTCTGAGGTATATCAAGTTACCCAGGCAATGTCCCTGACGATTGGTATCAGCTGTATGGGTTATGTGCATACCGCCCTATTGCAGCGAGCCATGCGCTTCAGGGAAATTGTGATAGTCAACTTTATTGGGCAGGTGCTGCAATATATAGTCACCATTGGTTTGGCTATCGCAGGCTGGCACTATTGGGCGTTGGTATGGGGAAGCGTGGCGCAGTCAATTACCGGAGCGGTAGGCGCCATGTTGTTTTGCCAATGGATTCCGCGATGGCCGAGAAGGGTCAAGGGCACCGGATCCGGATTTAAGTTTGCGATGAACGTTTACTCGCACTTCGCTTTCAGTTATTCGACGCGCAATACGGACAATCTTCTTGTAGGCTGGCGGTTTGGCGACAAAGCGTTAGGATTCTACAAGCGCGCCTATGACTTGTTCGTGCTTCCGGAGACACAGTTACTGGCTCCGTTATCTGCGGTGGCGGTCAGCACTTTGAGCCGCGTGAATCATGATCGTGCCCAGTTCCAGCGGTATTTCCTGCGTATGATATCGGTTCTGGCACTCGTAGGCATTGGAGTCGGAGCTAATCTTGCACTTGTTGGAGAAGACTTCATCCGCCTTCTCTTCGGACCAGGGTGGGAGCCGGCAGGACGTATCTTTGCCTTGTTCGGTCCTGGAATCGGAGTAATGTTGTTATATAACACGCACGGCTGGATTCATCTCTCGATTGGAAGACCCGAGCGATGGTTCCGATGGGGATTGCTGGAATTTGTCTGTACGGTGAGCCTGTTTTTCCTGACACTACCTTTTGGCCCATCTGGAATCGCTCTTGCATGGACGGCTTCCTATTTTCTGCTCATGTTTCCCGGCTTCTGGTATGCGGGTAAACCAATTGGGCTTGGGCTTTGGACAGTTATCGGAGTGATCTGGAAGTTTTTTGTTGCGTCCTTTATTGCAGGTGGGGCCACATTTCTAATTGTACGTATGTTATTTGCACATGGAGCGGCCCCGGACAGCACAACTGCGTTTCTTCGAATGACTGTTTCTACCGCATTGTTCTACGCGCTTTTCATTGGTTGTGTGATTGTACTTCACCGTAGCATTCAGCCATTGACTGAGGCAGCCAGCCTGATCAGGGATTTGCTGCCTGAACGCGAGGTAACTTCCGCTCAGAAAACCTCCGCAGATGAAAAGAGTTTTGAGCAAGTTGCAAAATGGTCTGCGGATGGTAGCTTGCAGCCAGACTTGGTAGCCGTACATGATGAGGCCGGCACCAAGTCCTAAGACTACGCAATTCAAGGTATGACAGAGAAAGTTGTATCTCGAATGGTTGCGGGACTGGATGTTGATAGATATGGAAAAAGACAAATTCAGAATAGAAGGAAGAAAGCTAATGCTGCGTGGCCGCTTATGCAGCGTTGCCGAGGTGGAAGGCGAAGGATATAAGTTTCTTGCCGATCCACAATCAGCGGTTTCTGCCTTACAGAATTCAACTCGCGCAGATGTCTTCACTTTTTTACAGGAGCTGCCCGAGACGACGCCGAAGTATTCTTATCCGTTTGAAATGGACAACCTGGCAGTCCTGACGATTTCCTCATTCGATCAGTGGTGGTCAAAGCAGCTTGGCTTCAAGGCGCGTAACAAGGCTAAGCAGGCGGAGAAAAAGGGCATTGTCATTCGTGAGGTTCCTTTTGATGACGCACTTGCCCATGGTATCTGGGAGATCTACAACGAAGTGCCCATTCGGCAGGGCCGGCGATTCCCGCACTATGGCAAGAGCTTTGAGACGGTACGTGCAATGAGCGCAACCTTTCTTGATAGCAGCATTTTTATTGGCGCTTTTGACGGGGACAAACTGGTCGGCTTCATCAAACTCGTCATGAACGACGCTCGGACTCAAGCTGGTCTGATGCATATCCTCTCGCTTGCCGGTTATCGGGATAAGGCACCCACAAATGCACTGGTCGTGCAGGCTGTACGTTCCTGTGCCGATCGCGGAGTTGTTCACCTGGTGTATTCGAATTTTGCATATGGCAAGAAGGCGCAGAGCAGTTTGAGCGATTTCAAAGAGCGGAACGGTTTTCAGCGTGTCGATTTGCCTCGCTATTACATTCCCCTCACTCGATGGGGTGCGATTGCTTACCGCTTAGGTCTGCATCGCCGGCTATCTGAGCAGATGCCGGAACCCGTTGCAGCTAAATTGCGCGAACTGCGTTCACGCTGGTACGCGCGTAGATTTCAACTAAAAGCAGATTCGTTTTAGGAGACTATTTTGCCGGGAATCGTCGGCCTCATTACAAAGTTGCCTCAGGCCATTGCCGAAGAACAGTTGCGGGCTATGGTGAAATCTCTTCAGCACGAAACCTTTTACAACTCCGGGACCTGGAGTGATCCTGAGAATGGCCTGTACGTTGGATGGGTAGCCCGAAGCGGAAGCTTTGCTGATGGGATGCCGGTGCGCAATGAAGATGGCAAGATAACACTGTTCATCTCGGGAGAGGAATTTCCTGAACCAGATTTAAAGACTGCTCTTCGGCAGCGTGGTCATCAATTCCCAGAAAGGGACTCTTCTTATCTTGTCCATCGATATGAAGAAGAAGCAGATTTTCCCAGAGGTCTCAATGGACGATTTCATGGTTTGGTGGCAGACAGCCATCAAGGAATTACCACACTATTCAACGACCGCTATGGTTTGCAGCGCCTCTATTGCCACGAATCCAAGGATGGATTCTATTTCGCAGCAGAGGCCAAAGCGATCCTGAAGGTCCGCCCGAAGCTGCGGGCTATCGATCCGCGTGGACTGGGGGAATTCGTTGCCTGCGGTTGCGTTCTGGAGAATCGGACGTTATTTCGCGAGGTTTATCTTTTACCCCCTGGCTCCGCATGGAAATTTGCAAAAGGCGAGCTCAAAACAAAGGATTTCTATTTCGATCCAAAAGAGTGGGAAGAGCAGGAAGCCCTTAGTCAGGAAGAATACTATCGCCGTCTTCAGCAGGCCTTCGTTGGAAGTCTTCCACGCTATTTCAGCGGGCCTGAGAAGATTGGAATATCTACGACGGGTGGGCTGGACACGCGCATCATCATGGCGTGGCACAAGGCTGAACCGAATACTCTGCCCTGCTATACGTGGGGTAGTACCTATCGCGATCATGAAGATGTAAAGCTTGCGCGTCGCGTCGCTAAGGTTTGCCAGCAAACCCATCAGGTGATTACTGCAGGACCTGAGTTTCTATCACAGTTTGGTCATTACGCTGAGCGCACAATTTATCTGAGTGACGCCTGCGTGGATTTGAGCCGTACTCCAGACCTCTACGTCCAGGAGAAGGTTCGCCAGATTGCTCCGATACGCATGGTGGGCACGTATGGCAGCGAGATTCTTCTGCAGGCGGTGATGTTCAAGGCGATCGCGCCAGTAGATGGGCTCTTCGCACCTCTAGATGGCGAGGTCGCACGCGGAATTGAGACTTACGATAAAGCTCGTCAGGTTCATCCGATCTCATTTGTGGCTTTTCGCCAATCTCCGTGGCATCACTACGGCGTGCTGGGACTGGAACAAACTCAGGTAGGCATTCGTTCGCCGTTTCTCGATAATGAAGTTGTCAGAACTGCATACCAGGCACCTCGCCCGGATACGCTGGCTGCGAATGAGCTAGTGAGGTCTCGGTTGATTCGTGAGGGCAATCCTGAACTGGCCAAGATACGAACCGATCGGGGCTCTGGCGGATTGAACAACGCGTTAACTCATATGTATCTCGAGTTCTTTTTCAAAGCGGAATACGCCTATGACATGGGTATGCCGCAATGGATGGCACGCATCGATCACATGCTCAAGCCTCTCCATCTCGAGCGCATTTGGTTGGGCAGGCATAAGCCTTTCCATTTTCGCGTGTGGTATCGGGATAACCTGAATGAGTATGTGCGTCAGATACTTCTTGATGATCGCTCACTTTCGCGGCCTTATGTAAGCCGTGCTGGAGTCGAGCGAGTCGTGAAGGGGCACTTGCGGGGAGATAGTAATCACACAGATGAAATCCACAGACTTCTGACATTGGAACTTGCACACCGAACATTTGTCGAGTCCGTTTAACAGGTCAAGGCCGTAAGAAAATCATATGAGCAACGAAACTAACAATCTTGCATACGTACTTATTTCACCGAGTCGAAACGAGGCGCGTTTTATTGAGGAGACGCTCAGATCCGTTGTGGGGCAGACGGTTCGTCCACTGAAATGGGTCATTGTGAACGATGGCTCGACCGATGACACGGCGGACATTGTGGCAAAGTACACCACTAAGTATGACTGGATCGAGCTGGTCAATAGGCCTGCACGCAAGGAGCGTCATTTTGCCGGGAAGGTTGAGGCGTTCAAGGCTGGTATGGAGCGGGTCAAAGATCTTCCATACGAGATCATCGGCAACCTGGATGCTGATGTTACATTGGATGCCGATCATTTCTCCTTCCTGCTTTCTAAATTCAGCCAAGACCCAAGGCTGGGTGTCGCGGGTACAGTGTTTCGGGAGCCGGGCGGGTATAACTCTGGGACGGACAGCTTTGAAGGGCAGTCTTATGTCTCCGGTCAGTGCCAGATTTTCCGCAGGCAGTGTTTTGAGGAGATCGGCGGATATATACCCAGTAAAGCTGGTGGAATTGATTGGATGGCTGTTACAACGGCCCGCATGATTGGGTGGAATACACGTTCATTTCGAGAAAAATCTTTCTTTCATCACCGGCCATTGGGCACGGCCGAACGCGGCAAAGTCGGTTCTGCTTTCGCTTATGGGAAGAAGGACTATATCTTGGGCGGCCATCCGCTTTGGCAGATGTTCCGCAGCATATATAGGATGAAGCAGCGTCCCTATCTAGTGGCGGGCGCTGCGTTATTCGCTGGCTATGTGAGCGGATTTTTAAGTCGCGCCGAGAGGCCTGTATCACGCGAGCTTATGGCCTTTCATCGCAGCGAACAAATGCAGAAATTGAGGACCATACTCTCATCTCTCTTCAGGTTCAAGAAGATTAACAATTTTGAGCTTCTTCCAGCCGAATCGAATTCGACTCGAACCATTCGCGCAAAGTAAAACATCTCCTATATCTTCGATAACAATAAGCTTGATGGACCCTTTATGATGACGACCGTACCCGTGGCAATCGATTCAAATTCAATAGCAGAAGCGAACTCTTTGCAGGCAGGAGAGGTTCTTAGAGGCGTTCGCCGTTTCATTTCATGGCTTGATCTGTATGGCGAAACCTCATGGGATTTTCAGACTTTTTACGCCAGCGATCTGTGCCGGAATATCAAAGCTCTTTACTACCGCCAACCGCTTCTGGGAACCGTAGCTGTCGCTCCTATTATCTTCTGTGAAGCATTCATTCCTTCTGCGCGCAGCCTCTTCTGGAAGCGTCAGCGGTTTCCGATTGCCGATGCGCACTATGCGATGGGGTTTGCGTTCCTATCGCGTTATTTGAATGATGAAAGCCACTATCATCGTGCCGTCCACTTTTTAGAAGTTCTGGAAGAGACTCGTTGTCCCGGCAACGAACGGTATTGCTGGGGGTACCCCTTTAACTGGGGAACGCTACGCGGGACAATCTGGCAGGGAACGCCACTTATTACCACGGTGCCTTACGTGTATGAGGCATTTAGAGACGTGCACGCGATTGATAACAATCCTCGCTGGAAAGAAATCATGCGGTCCACAGCGGAGCATGCGTTGCTGGATTATCATGACTTCCCCACCTCAGACCGCGCTGCGTCCTGCTCCTATAGTCCATTCCCTGAGCAATCGGTTGGTGTCATCAACGCTAATGCCTACCGCGCATTTCTGCTTACGCAGGCAGCCCAGGATTTCTCAGACGATCGCTATCGAAAGGTTGCGGATCGTAATTTGCGATTTGTGCTTGAATCTCAGAACGCTGACGGCTCATGGCATTACGCGAATGATGGGCAGAGGCATTTCGTTGATCATTTCCATACCTGTTTTGTTATGAAGGCTCTCGCTAAAATCGAAGCGCTGACTGGTGACGCAGAAATAACCAAAGCAATCGAGCGCGGCGTTGCATTTTATGTCCGGAGTCTGTTTGAGGAAGATGGCGTGCCGAAGCCGTTTTCCAAACCGCCTCGACTGATTGTGTATCGCCGTGAGTTGTACGATTATGCCGAATGCATCAATCTGGGCATGCTCCTTAGAGGCCGTTTCAAGAAATTGGACGAGCGAGTGGATGGCGTTGTCAATCAAGTGTTGTCTATCTGGCAGAGACCGAACGGATCATTTCGTTCGAGGCAACTATTGGCTGGTTGGGATAATGTCCCAATGCATCGTTGGGCACAGGCGCAGTTATTTCGTAGCTTGTGCTTGCTCTTGCTTCAAAGTGGTTGTTCCGAAAACATCTCTGAATTGAAAGCGTAGCTGCGATATGTGCGGAATTTGTGGACAATTTAACTACGAAAAGCAAGTGCCTGTACTGTTGCACGAAGTTCAGCAGATGGCACGGAGCATCATCCATCGTGGGCCAGACGATGAGGGTTACTACGTCAGTGGGCCTCTGGGATTAGGCTTCCGCCGTCTTTCGATCATCGATATTGAGGGCGGGCACCAGCCAATGTCCGATGCTGAAGAGTCGGTTCGGGTGGTGTTCAACGGGGAGATCTATAACTTCCCCGAACTTCGCAGAGAACTCGAAAGCTATGGTCACGCCTTTCGTACTCGCTCCGATACTGAGGTGATCGTTCTCGGCTATAAGCAATGGGGCGATGAGGTTTTTGATCACCTCAACGGGATGTTTGGCCTGGCGATCTGGGACGAGCGCAGGAAGCGGCTTATTGTTGCGCGGGATGCCTTCGGCATTAAGCCAATCTATTACAAGATTGAAGACGGTAGCGTGTGGTTTGGTTCGGAGATTCGCACCATCCTTGCGGTCGCGAAGCACGGGCCTGAGCCAGATCCCACGGCGCTCAATCTCTTTCTTCGATACCGTTTCACCCCGTCCCCTTACACGGTCTTTAAGGGTGTGCGAAAGCTTGCGGCCGGCACCATGCTGGTCTTCGAAAAAGGTAAGTTCACCCAGCGGCGCTGGTATAACAATCACCCTCGGCCATTCACCCCCGCAAAGTCGGACGATGAAGCACGCGAGGAACTGCTGGATATTTACAAGCGCGCGATGAAGCGCCATTTGCTTAGCGATGTGCCAGTAGGATTGCTTCTGAGCGGCGGCATAGATTCTGCGCTTCTCCTGGCGCTTATGAATCTTCATGGAAATTCCTGGCGAACTTTTACAGTAGGTTATGGCAGTAGCTTTGCGGATGACGAACTCTCGGATGCAGCACAGACTGCTGCAGAGTTCGGCGCAATGCATACGGAAGTCTTGCTCGATCGGAAAATCTTCGAGGAAGCGTTGCCGCGCGTAGTGGGATTCATGGAAGAGCCAGTGGCGACCCCGTCAGTTCTTCCAATGTTTTTTGTCTGCGAGCGCGCCCGCCGCGAAGTAAAGGTGGCACTTATTGGTCAAGGGCCCGATGAGCTTTTTGGCGGATATCGCCGCCACCTGGGAACTCGTTACAGCCAAATCTGGGGCGGACTTCCCAGGTGGGTGCGCGGACCGATGTCATCCGTGGTTGAGGCGTTGCCAAGAAATGAAACGTTGAAGCGCGGCGTGCGTTCGCTCGATATCCCAGATCGTCTGCAAAGATACCAGCAGGTACTTTCACTTTTGCCGGGCAACCAAGTCGATGGTCTTTTCAAAGCAGACATGCTTCCGTCTGCTCCTGGGGATGAGATCTTGAGATCGTGGGAAGAGTTCTCGGATTTGATGGACAATACCGATGAGCTCGGAGGGCTTCAATTTATCGAGCTGCGCTCTACTCTTCCAGACGAACTATTGATGTATGCAGATAAGCTGTCAATGGCTCACAGTCTCGAAGCGCGCGTGCCATATCTCGATCGGGAAGTGGTTGAATACGGGGAAAGACTATCTGGGGAATTCAAGGTGCGCAACGGTACCGGCAAATGGCTTCATCGAGAGGTCTGTAAAGCCTTCCTGCCTGCTTCTATTCTTCGGCGCAAAAAACGGGGCTTCGCCATGAATGTGGTGGATGAATGGTTCCGCAACGCGCAGTCCCGCAAGATGGAAGAGATGTTGCTCGATGGGCAATCGCACATCTTCAGTTATCTGCAGCCCGCGGCCGTTCGGACCCTTCTGGATCAGCACCGCTCCGGTGCCAGTGACCATCACAAGATCCTCTTCAGTCTTGTTGTGCTTGAAGAATGGCTCCGAGTCAGCTTCATGGCTGTGGCCTAAAGGCCTGACAAGGTACAATCAGGTTCACCCAAAATCAAAGCAAGGTATTTGGATTTCATAAGTATGTCGTCAGATAGAGACAATATGAGTCGGCTGCGCGTGTTGGTGCTCGGCTCGTTCTGCGATCCAGAGGGCGTCAGTATGCCCTATGTGACTTACTCGCATGCAGCTGCGCTTGGCAAACTCCACGATGTCACCTTGGTTGTGGGTGCACGCAGTGAAGAGAATGTACGTCGGGCAGACGGACCATTTCGAGCTATCGAGGTGGTACACATGCCATCGCTTGATCGCATGCGTGCATGGGCGTTCCGCAATATCTTCAAGTCGAATTTCGATTCTCAAGCCGTGACGGCTTTTGAGTATCCCTTTGCGCTTGCGTTTGAATGGTATGCCTGGAGGCAGTTGCGTGGTCGAATCATGGCGAACGAGTTTGACGTTGTGCTGCGCGTTCTGCCAATGTCTCCAGTTCTGCCAAGCCCGTTCGCGTTCTTCCTGCGTAAAGGGCCGATTCCGTTTGTAATTGGGCCGCTCAATGGCGGATTGCCGTGGCCTGCTGGTTTCAGCCAGCTGCAAAATCAAAAAGAATGGGTATCGAATTTGCGGCATATATATCGACATTTGCCCTTTGCCCGTTCGACCTACCAGCACGCATCTGCGATCATTGCCGCTTCTTCTCAGACATTCTCTGAATTTGCAAAATATCGCGAAAAGCTTTTCTTTGTTCCTGAGCCTGGCATTGCTCGTTCGTTGTGCTTTGGTGATGCTCGTACTCCGGAAGAAGGAGCCAAACTCGAGCTGCTTTTTGTCGGCGGCCTTGTCCCACGGAAGGCCTGTGATCTGGCCCTGCGTGCAGCCATGCCTCTGCTTAGAAATCGTATGGCCCGCTTCACTGTGATTGGTGATGGCCCGGAACGGAGCCGTCTTGAGGAACTGGTCCGATCACAGGGAGTAGAGTCAGAGGTTAGCTTTCATGGCTGGCGGCCGCATGCTGAAGCTTTGCAGCATATGCGCTCTGCCGACGTTTTCGTCTTCCCATCCCTCCGTGATAATGGAGCCGGCGTAGTTTTTGAGACTCTGGCGAGTGGCTGTGTTCCGGTGGTTGTGGACTTTGGCGGACCTGGAGACATCGTTCATCCAAGCGTTGGATACAAGATCGCTCTCACTAACGAAGACGACATCGTGGTCCAGATGGAACGGGTTTTAGAAGAGCTTGCCCGGGACCGGAAACTTCTTGAGCGTTTAAGACAGCAAGGCATGTTATACGCTCAGCAACGTCTCACATGGGATGCGAAGGCACAGGATACGACCAGGGTTTTGCTCTGGGTTCTCGGGCGCGGTGATAAACCGAATTTTCTGCCAGTAAAGGCTTTAGCTCCCGGATACGGATCATCGTCTATGGACGGCGCTGCATATGCTGGAAGCGCATCAGCTTAGCACTTTTTCACCGGTTTTATTACATGAGTTCTACAGGAAATATCAGGGAGGATTTCACAGTGAAGCCGTTAGTATCTATCCTCATTCCTGCCTATAACGCAGAAGAGTGGATCTCCGATACTCTACGCTGCGCGATTGCGCAGACGTGGGAGCCCAAGGAGATCATTGTAGTCGATGACGGTTCGACTGATCGCACTCTGGAGATAGCGCGGCAATTTGAGTCAGAGCAGTTCCGGGTTGTAACTCAGAAGAATCAAGGCGCAGCTGCGACCAGAAATAATGCTCTATCTCTGAGCCGAGGAGAATACATTCAATATCTGGATGCGGACGACCTTATCGGCCCGGATAAAATCCGACTCCAAATGGAGACCCTGGGAGCTTCTCCAGACAGACGAACCCTCGTTGCCGGTCCCTGGGGAAAATTCATGTATAGGTACTATCGGACGAGTTTTGTGCCTACACCGCTGTGGTGTGATCTTTCTCCCATTGAATGGCTTCTGCGGAAAATGCGATTCAACACCTATTTGCAAACTGCTTCGTGGCTCGTGAGTCGCGAGTTGGCCGAAGCTGCTGGTCCGTGGGATACCTCATTATTGGGCGATGACGACGGAGAATATTTCTGTCGTGTTCTTCTCGCAAGCAACGGCGTGCGATTTGTTCCAGAGGCCAAGGTTTATTATCGTACCTCTGGCACCGCGAGTTTGAGTTACATCGGTCACTCCGATAAAAAGATGGTCGCTCAGTGGCGATCCATGGAATTGCATATTCGCTATATCCGTTCCCTCGAAGATAGCGAAAGAGTCCGAGAAGCATGCGTAGTATTCCTTCAAAACTGGCTGCCTGCGTTTTATGACGGCAGACCGGATCTGGCCAAGCAGGCAGAAGAAATGGCCGCAAGTCTGGGAGGAAACCTGCATGCTCCTAAGTTTTCATGGAAATATTCCTGGATTGCTTCGCTCTTTGGACGAGAACAAGCCAGGCGGATTCAAGTGATTTTGCCCCGAATCAAGTGGTCTTTAGTGCGGAAACTCGATAAAGCTCTTTTTCAAATCGAAGGCCGCAAGTTCGACAAGAGCTTTTTGGGTGCTTAATTATATTTTGAAATCAAGCATTGGCGGCTTGTCCGTCAAATTGGTGCGTGTTTATGGCTGACTCCTTTATGCTCGAAGAAGCGCTTCCGGTTTCCGATACCGCATTCAACCGGGATAGCTTGTTAGACGTATCCTTGCTGACGGGTGGATTCGATCGCCCTTACGCCTACGGTCTATCGATGGCCTTGGTCGCTAAGGGGGTTCGTCTTGATGTCATTGGTAGTGATTATGTCGATAGTCCGGAGATGCATACTACCCCAGGGCTTCGGTTTCTTAACCTCTGGCCATCGCAGTCTGCCAATCGTACGCCTGTCGGTAAGTTTTCAAGAGTATTTCAGCACTATGTGCGTCTCATTCGATACGCAGCTATAGCAAAACCCAAAATATTTCATATCCTCTGGAATAGTAGGGTCCAGTTTTTCGACCGTACTCTTCTCATGTTCTATTACAAAGCCTTGGGAAAAAAGGTCGCGCTCACAGCTCACAATGTGAATGAAGCCAGAAGAGATGGGAAAGACTCAGTTCTTAACCGCCTCACACTTAAAGTTCAGTACAGACTGACTGACCACATCTTTGTGCATACGCAAAAGATGAAAGATGAACTTATCGGAGAGTTTGGCGTTCGCGATCGCACTATTACTGTGATCCGACATCCCATCAACGATGCTTTTCCGGACACTAGCTTGACTCCCGCGGAAGCAAAGCGTTGTCTAGGATTGCAGGATCATGAAAAGGCAATTCTCTGTTTCGGCAGGATCAAGCCCTATAAGGGCATCGAGCACCTGCTAAATGCATTTCAGTTCTTAGCTAAGCAGGACACAAACTATCGCCTTATCATTGCAGGCGAAGTCGAAAAACGAAATGAAGGGTATCTGGAAGAGATCAAGCGGATCATTCCGGATGAACTCATGCGCAGACCAGAGGGTTCTGCTTAAAGCCCAGTTTATCCCTGATGAGGAAATGGAACTGTATCTCAAGGCGGCAGATGCTATGGTCTTGCCGTACAACGAGATCTTTCAGAGTGGGGTGCTTTTCCTCGGCTACAGTTTCGGCTTACCTGTGGTCGCAACGGATGTCGGATCATTTAAAGAAGAGATCGTCGAAGGTAAGACGGGCTTCATGTGCCGGCCGGGCGATCCAGCTGATTTAGCCAGAGCAATTAGCGACTACTTCTCTAGTGATCTCTACCGAAACCTGTCCCATACACGCACGGAGATCAAACGTCATGCAGACGAATGTCATTCCTGGGCTGCCGTAGCCGAATTGACGCGTACGGCCTATTCCGAAATGAAGGCAAAGCAATAGGAATGTCTGCCTCGCCTGGCACGTGTTACTGTAGTGCAATTACCAAATAACAAGAGACACGCGCGCTACCAGATTTGCGGTTCGATCACCTTTTTGAAGGTGTGTTAAGTGAATTGAGGAGGATAAACAGTATGGCACGCAGCTGGAAGCCGCGAGATTTCGATTCAGTGTATGAACAGTACATTTGTCAAGATGATATGAATTTTGGCGGAAGAGACTTTTATGTCCGCTATCGTTCGCGTTACAAAGAGACTATACGAAAGTTTGCCTCTGTTGCGCCATCGAATCCAATAGATGTGTTGGATGTTGGCGGAGGCCAATTGGCTCTCATGTGTATGAAACTTTGGGGGGATCGCGGAGTTGTGGCGGATCTTCCCGGTCCGCATCTGGAGTTTATGGAAAGGCACGGCGTGGAGGCGATCCATTGGAACCTATGCAAATCAGATCCGCCCTTTACGGACAAGTTCGATCTGGTTTTCTTTTCAGAGGTAATAGAACATTTGCCGATTCCTGGCTATATAGCTCTCGCACAATTACTGAAGGTTCTTAAACCTGGCGGCGTGCTAATTTGCACGACACCAAATCTCTACAGGCTTAGGAATGTAGTCTACATGGCTACCGGGCATCAGATTTTTGATCATTTTAGATACGCGGATGAGGATGTTGCTCTCTCTCATGTGCTCGAGTACAGCCGTGAGCACCTCGAATGGCAGCTGAACACGGCGGGGTTTACTCAATGCCAGGTCGAATATTGTCAGATGCATCACACGCCGACCAATCCACTCCATCGCCCTCTTGCATGGCTTGGCTATCCTTTGCATATTCTTCCCAGGTGGCGTGACAATCTGGTAGCAACTGCCTATGCGCCTGCATGAGTTTATTGATTGAGGGATCTCTATACTTGCCTTAAGAAAAGTTATATTTGGAATATCGCTAATCGTTTTTCGGACAGAAAGATACATGACAACCGCACTAATACACCAAATGAAATACTAAGCTAAGTAGGTAAGTGTAATTTTGTAGAAGTATTCTGAGATTTTATCATTCATTGTGGGAAGGAATTGCTTTGAGGATTAGTATATTCGGTTTGGGATATGTAGGTACTGTGTCTGCCGGCTGTCTTGCGCATGAGGGCCATGAAGTAATCGGTGTCGATCCGGTTCGAGCTAAGATCAATATTATAAATTCCGGACAGTCTCCTATCATTGAAACAGAGATTGGGGAGATTATCGCATCGACTGTGAAATCCGGTTTACTTCGCGCAACTGATGATGAATACGAAGCAATTAATAATTCAGAATTGTCGTTTGTGTGTGTAGGGACCCCGAGCTTACCCAACGGAAATCTTGATTTGACTTATGTCCGGCGCGTTTGCGAAATGATCGGCACGGTATTGAAGAACAAACAATCAAGGCATACCGTGGTTATTCGCAGTACTGTCTTGCCAGGAACCATGCGTCAAATTGTAATACCCACACTTGAAGCATATTCGGGAAAGAGCGCGGGTGTTGACTTCGACGTCTGTAATAACCCTGAGTTCCTGAGGGAAGGTTCTGCGGTTAAAGATTTTCGCAACCCACCGAAGACGGTTATTGGACAGCTTGATGCCACAGGCGGACAACTTTTAGCCAGTCTATATGAGGGAATGGCTGCACCGCTTGTCCGGACGGACTTGGAAACTGCAGAGATGGTGAAATATGTAGATAATAGCTGGCATGCGCTAAAAATTGGCTTCGCAAATGAGATTGGCAATCTCAGTAAGGCTTTATCCTTAGATGCCCATGAAGTCATGAAGATATTTTGCCAGGATCTGAAGCTTAATATTTCCCCGGCGTATCTTACTCCTGGGTTTGCTTTCGGTGGTTCTTGTCTACCAAAAGATCTGCGCGCGCTGAACTATAAGGCAAAAGTAAGCGACCTGGAACTCCCCATTATCTCCTCAATCCTGCCGAGTAACGACATGCAGGTAAATCGCGGCCTGCAGATAATCCTCGGAAAGGGAAAAAAGAAAGTTGGAGTACTGGGATTCAGCTTCAAAGCCGGAACAGACGATTTGCGTGAAAGTCCGATGATCGAAATAATTGAACGTCTCTTAGGCAAAGGCTACGACTTGCGTATTTATGACAGAAACGTGAGTGTGGCAAGCCTGGTAGGCGCCAATCGGGATTTCATTTTGAACAAGATTCCTCATGTGTCCCGCCTAATGGTCGACAAAATTGAGGATGTTCTGGAATTCGCAGGGACGATTGTTATCGGGAATAAAGATCAAGAATTCCATGGAATCGCAGATAGAGTGCAGCCAGAACAAACAATAGTAGATTTTGTACGCATCAGCGACCAAAGAAGCGATGACGATTACGATGGCATCTGTTGGTGAGCTTTAGATCAAGGCCGGTAAGCAGAGGATCAAGTGATTCAAATATGCGGCATAGTAGCCTAGCAGGATAAAACTCTAATCTGCGGGGAGGACACCAGGCTTCAAGAATGTGCTCGTGAATCAACATTAATCCGTTGCATGTGTAGTACTATTTCTCTAGACTAATTACTAAAATCAGAGTGATTGATTACTCATGTAACCGTTTTGTCGGATTTGGACTCACGTCCCTATTAGAGTTGCCGAAGACTTTTGAGAAGGTTGGAGGAACTTGTGATTAAGCACGTTCATAGTTATTTAGTGTCTACTATTTTGTGTATATCTCTTTTAATTTCAATGCGTTCGCATGCCCAAGAACCCTGGAGTGGGATCATCTCAACAGCACGTGCGACGGATTGGACTCACGCGGGGTTGCCTTCTGTTACCCCTGATGTGCCGCCGGATGGAAATTGGACACAATGTGGAGGAACAATCGAACCTTATGGAACGAGCAGTTCCTATGTGAGCCCCTCCACTATCCAAACAGCAATTAATAACTGTGGAAAAAACCAATTTGTCTTGCTTGACAGCGGGGACTTCTATCTCAGTGGTGGAGTCACTTTAAAGTCCAATGTAGTCCTTAGGGGATCGGGTGCAAATTTAACTCGTATCCACATTAGCGGAGTGAACGGCTGCACGGGATTTTATACGCTTGTCTGCATGACGGGCTCGAATACTTATTCGGGTTTATGCACGCCCACCATTGGCGGAACACAATACAATATGTGGTCATGCCCGGCCGGAGCTTTTAAGCCAGGCTATCAAAATTCAGCAAATTGGACTGCAGGCTATTCGCAAGGCGCAACCCAAATTACTCTCGATAGTGTCGCGGGTATTACAGTCAATCAGACTCCTATTGTGCTTGATCAGTGCGATGTTGGGTTTTCAGGCTCGCAGGGTGTTGAAAACTGTAACGGCGTGAGTGGAGTCATTAAATCGGCCTCAGTGTGGACTGGTGGAGCAGGCTCGGGTTATGCAGTTGGAGACACGGGAACTATTGTTTGCTCACTTAACAACGGAAGATGCTATGGGGGAAACAACGCAACCTATCAAATAACGAGTGTTTCTTCTGGAGCGGTAACTGGATTTACCATCACAAACGGCGGTTCTGGTTATACTTATTCGAATGTGGGCTTTCAAGGTTCAGGTGCAGCCACTCACGCGACATCTGGCTCCGGAACTGGCTTTCTTGCAAATATCACTGGCATAACTGGGTATGACAATAATTCGATCTTCTCTTGTGGGATAGAGATGATTTGCGCAATTGAGTCGGATGCAGGTACGAGTCGCCCAGCCAGGAGTCAGCAAGAGGTTGTTGTGGCAACTGCAATTTCCGGAACAGGGCCTTATACTGTCACGCTAAACCATCCGATAATGCATCCGAACTGGTCGTCGGGACAAGGCCCTCAAGCCTGGTGGGGATCATCCACTATCACTAACGCAGGTGTAGAGAATTTGATGATGGATGTTAGCCAAGTCTCTGCTTCCTGCGTGGTTATGCAGACTGCTTACAATACTTGGGTTACGGGCACGGCATGTTCATCGGCAAACTTTTTTCACGTCCTGACGTATGTAGCAAGTAATAACCTCATCGCTAATAATTACTTCTATAAAACGAAATATGCTGGAACAGAAAGCTATGGTGTTGGCTCGGCAGGAGCAGTTTCGAACACTCTATACGAGAACAACATTATGCAAGGCATTGTGGACCCATTAAATCCAGACGGATCTTGTGCCGGATGCGTCTTTTCCTATAATTTTTCGGTTAATCAGTATGACAGCTCTACAAACTTTCTCTTTGCGACATCGCCAATGCACTCCGGATCGACGGACTATATTTTAGAAGAAGGAAACGTCGGCGGATCCTTTGATGCAGATTCAAACCACGGTCCACACTTTATGAATACGCTGTTCCGTAATTACTGGAATGGTTATGAATCAAATAACGGGACAATGCCCCTCTATATGACAATTCCCGTGATTCTCCAAGCCTTTTCTAGGTATAACAATTTCCTTGGAAATGTCTTGGGAACCGCAGGGCGTCACACTGTTTACCAGTGCGTTCCGTCGTCTTCTTCTCAGCACTATTGCTCAACGGATGCGGGTTCATCTCCAGGGAATGTTCACATTTGGGATGTAGGATTTTCCGCAGTCGCTCAGGTTGATTACAACAATAGCCCTGCAACCCCGAACGATTTACTTACGGCAACGTCTCTTTACCGGTATGGGAACTATGATGTTGTAAATAAAGCCGTAGAATGGAATAGTTCCGAAGTCCCAACTAGCGATCCCAATTTTCCTAATTCCGTCCCGAACGGCAATACTTTTCCGTCTAGTTTCTACGACGGGGTAACGGCCGCATTCCCGAGTTGTGGCACAGGACTAGCATTCTGGTATAACCCAACATCGAAGTCCTGCCCTCAGTATCCGAGCACAGGCCCAGATGTTAATAATGGCGATATCGGCATGTGTACGAGTGGCACTTACAAATGGTCACGCGCGCTTTCTGCGTCACAGTGCTCTGGTGGAAGTTTTTCCTCTTCAGTTAATGCAGGTTACGGAAACTCTAATCCGGCAATGCGCTGCTATTTAAACCAAATGAGCGGGCCTCCGGATGGAACAGGCAATATGCTTGTATTCAATCCTGCAGCTTGCTATGCCAATGATGCGGCTGAGACATTGCCGCCGCCGATAAATGTGAACGGATCGGTAAATCCCAACTCGAGTGCTTCACAGTGATAGATCGTGGAACCTTAGATATCTGTCTAAGCTCAGACTCCAGACCAGTTTCCACGTCTGGCTTGGACTGATAATTGATTTTGAGAGTTGTTGCAAAGGCGCCGATGCCATGAACATGGCATCGGCGCGTCTTAGCGTAGTCTTCAGAGTAGGCCCGAAATCCACATACGCTATCAGCGTGGCTAGCAATGCTAATGTGTGTGGCTACTCTTCCTCTTTCAATGGTTTGACTGTCGATATTTATTTACACTCAAACTACATGAACTTCGAACGTATCCATCAATCAATAAGAAAAATACATATTCTGCGGCTGTGCAGGATCGATAAACGACATAACGACTATGTGAGGTACTTGTGAGTAGGAAGGTACTTATTATTGTGGAAAACGCTCCAGTTCCCGCAGATCCACGCGTATGGAAAGAGGCACTTGCACTCAATAAGGCTGGGTATGGAGTTACCGTTTTGTGTCCAAAGCAAAAGGGATACGAAAAAACACACGAGGCGATCGAAGAAATTAATATCTACCGGCACCCTATGCCAAAAGAAGGCAATGGTGCGATCGCTTATATTTGGGAGTACTTCTGTGCTCTGTTTTGGGAGTCTCTTTTTTCTTGGTGGATTTGGCTACGACACGGTTTTCATGTGATTCAGGCATGCAACCCGCCAGATGATATTTTTCTGGTGGCGCTGCCCTTTAAGCTTCTTGGTGTAAAGTTTATTTTCGATCATCATGATGTAAACCCCGAACTTTACCTGGCTAAATATGAAAGAAAGGATTTTTTGTATCACGTTTTAGTCTTTCTTGAAAAAGCCACTTTTCGATGCAGTGATGTCGTCATTGCGACGAATGAAAGCTACAAAGAAATCGCGGTTTCTCGAGGAGGTCTCGAGCCAGAACGAGTATTCGTGGTTCGTAATGGTCCGGATTTGACAAAATTTATTCCGGTGTCTGCAAACGACAAGCTTAAGTATGGAAAATCCTATCTTGTAGGATATGTTGGTGTAATGAGCATCCAAGATGGATTGGATATCTTATTAGACGTAGCTGAATATATCAAGACATTAGGGCGAAGTGACATTCACTTCACGTGCGTTGGAGGAGGGCCGGCATTTGCCGAGCTTCAGCGAATAGTTGTTGAGAAAGACATCGGAGATGTTGTAAATTTTACGGGAAGAATTTCTGATGAAGAGTTACTTGAGATTCTTTCTACTGCCGATATCTGTGTTAACCCAGATAAGCCATGTCGAATGAATGACGTGTCTACGATGATCAAGATTATGGAGTATATGGCTCTTGGAAAGCCGATTGTTCAATTTGATCTGAAGGAAGGCAGAATCAGTGCACAGCAGGCCTCTCTATATGCGGACAAGCAAAACACCGTTGCAGATTTTGCAGCAAAAATACTCTGGTTAGTTGATCATCCTGAAGAAAGACAGCAGATGGGCGAGTTTGGGCGTAGGAGGGTCGAAAGGGAGCTGGCGTGGAGTTACTCAATAGGACCCTTGCTAGCAGCCTATGATTGTGCTTTCGATCGGTTGCATAACAGCGGAAACGCTCTGCAGAGCGGAGCCTCAGAATCGTGAGTTTAACCTCTTGAAGTATGTTTCACAGTTAGCGCAAAACGAGCAAATGTGGTTTTGAAATTCAGCCAGATAAGGTAGGGGCAGGGAGCGCGTTACCATAGCATCTGCCAGATTTGTCAACTGCATATGGCGAGTGCCAAAAGCCAGCAAAGCCACCAGAAAGTTTCATGCCGACATCGCGAAGTTCTTATCTGTTCATGCCCAGTAAGCAGCTTTTATCCCCAAAAAAATGAATAAATGTTTGATTGATTATTACCGCTGCCCGGAGCAATATGCGCGTCTCACGCTGAGGGAGAACTCTCCCGGGGGACGTGGATATTTCCGTTTTGGAGAGGGCGGAGTTTGCTTCGGAGACTATTATGGCCGAAAGCCGGCACCGCAAGTTTCAGGCACTCTTCTCGATGGCTACGACGACGCGGCGATTGACGGAGATTCGGTGCTGTTGTGCTTCAATCCAGATGAGGTCATCGAAAACCTTCGCCTGGAAGCCTATACAACTCAAGCGAAAAAAGACTCGACGTCCACTTTGGCGCATGCTTATTATCTTGTTCGGCCGCTTCTCCCCGTGCAGGTACGAAGCAAGCTACAAAAGTTCCACTTAAGGCGTTGGAAAAAAATAGCGTTTCCTCAGTGGCCGGTGGACTTTTCTATAGACCAGTTACTTGAGCGCTTGCTGTTGTTGTCATTGCGAGCTAGCGGGGCGGAGCGTATTCCTTTCATTTGGTTCTGGCCAGAAGGCAAAGCAAGCTGCGCTATTATGACGCATGATGTTGAAACGAAAGTAGGAAGAGACTTTTGTGCAACACTCATGGATATTGATGACTCGTTTGGAATCAAATCATCTTTTCAGGTCATTCCGGAAGAGCGATACACTGTCAGCCAAGAGTTTTTGAATTCTATCTGGCATCGTGGATTTGAAGTGGTTGTTCATGATCTCAACCATGATGGGCGGCTGTTCGGAGAGCGCAAACGATTTTTGCAGCGAGCGGCTAAAATTAATTCTTACGGTAAGGCATTCGGTGCTTCAGGTTTTCGCGCGGGAGTGCTGTATAGAAAGCAACAGTGGTATGACTCTTTTGAGTTTTCCTATGATATGTCAGTTCCAAATGTGGCCCACCTGGATCCACAACGCGGTGGGTGTTGTACGGTGATGCCGTATTTTTTGGGTAACATTTTGGAAATTCCAGTAACAGTAATTCAGGATTACACACTATTCAATATATTGCATGACTACTCAATAGATATATGGAAGCAACAGATTGATCTAATTACGGAATCACATGGTTTGATGAGTTTTATCGTTCATCCTGACTATGTGATAGGGCAACGAGAGAGAGAAGTGTATCAGTCGCTATTAAAGCATCTTGCGGCAGTGCGCGACGAGAAGTCTCTGTGGGTCACCACGCCTGGTGAGGTTGATCGGTGGTGGAGGCAGAGGGCAGAGATGCGTGTGGTAGAGAAACAAGGCGACTGGAGTATTGAGGGGCCCGGTAAAGAGCGTGCCGTTCTTGCTTGGGCAAGCGAAACGAACGGTCGATTGGTCATGAGCCTTGAAGGCAGAAATCAAGCGGGCTTGCAGTCTGTTTCTAAAAGCACGCAATCTTAGTGGGGAAGCACTCTCGGGGTAGTTACGATCAATAAGAAAAGAATTAAGCTGAGCGCATAATACTATTGCATGAAAGAATTTTATTTGCATGAAGTCTCAGCAATATACCTCGCACAGCGAAGAGAATAAGAGAAGGGAAGCGGAGAGATGGCGGGCGGTTCATCAGACATTGATATAGCTATTATTGGCGCGGGCCCGTATGGGCTATCTGCTGCCGCACATTTGCGCGAGGCAGGTGTAGAAGCACGCATTTTTGGCAAACCAATGGAATTCTGGGCTGACAAGATGCCCGCAGGAATGCTTCTGCGATCACCGCGTCCCGCCTCAACAATTTCAGATCCCAAGTCTAAGTTCACTCTGGAAGCGTATGAGCTTGCAAATGATATAACTCCCGTCAAGCGCACGCCACTCGATACGTTCGTTGGCTACGGAAAATGGTTCGTGCAACAGATAAGTAGCGATCTCGATTTGCGGGACATTAGCAGGGTTGAAAAACATAATTCTGCATTTAAGGTGATGCTGGAAGACGGAACCCAACTTACAGCGCGTCGAATAGTTGTAGCGGCTGGAGTTGGAAGCTTTCGCAGAATCCCCATGCCATTTGCGAGTCTGTCTGAAAAAGTTTGCTCGCATTGCTATGACGGACGAGAGCTCGCTGGGCTCGGAAAGCGCGTGGCAGTCATTGGCGCAGGGCAGAGCGCTTTGGAATGTGCAGCTTTGCTCAGTGAGGTTGGAGCTGAAGTGGAAGTGATTGCGAGAATACCAGAGCTCCGCTGGATCGGAATGCACCCAAAACTACATCAACTCGGGCCGATCTCGAAGGTACTCTATTCAAAGCATGACATTGGTCCAATTGGGATCAGTAGACTTGTTGCTTATCCAAATATGCTTTATCACACTCCTCGGGCATGGAGAGATCGCATTCGAACTCGCGCAGTGCGATCAGCCGGCGCTCCATGGCTGCGCCCAAGACTTGGCAATGTAAAGATCACGACGGGACGCAGCATCAAGTCGGTGGAAGAGACTAGGGGTTATGTGAAGCTGACCCTCGACGACGGCAGCGAGAGGAGCGTAGATCACTTATTGCTAGGTACTGGGTATAGCGTCGACATTACAAAATATAAGTTTCTTAGCCCAGATCTGATGCTGGGGATCGATCAGTTCAATGGCTATCCCAGGCTTTCACGAGGACTTCGCAGTTCAGTACCAGGTCTACATTTTCTGGGAGCCCCAGCGGCACGGAGTTTCGGCCCGCTACTCAATTTTGTTACGGGGACGGAATTTGCATCTAAAGAGTTGGTTTCCAATTTAGCGCGGAAGCCGAACTGAGGAGCGCACATTCAGACCGCGGACACAACGGAAATCTTAACGGGGAAAACTGCAAATCGGTCTGAGGCTGCTGTTAGCAGCTTGGGATCGGCCACAGGCGTCGTTATTGTTGGTGGAGATCACCCAGGATTGGCTATTGCACGTAGCCTTGGGCGGCGTGGAATTCCTGTTTACATTTTGGACGATCAGTACTGCATCGCATCGTGGTCGAAATATACAAAGCGTACGATTAGAGTACGCGATATTGTAAGCGAGCAAGAAACTCTTGATGCAGTATTGGAATTAGGAAGAAAATTTAAACTTAATGACTGGGTTCTGTTTCCTACCCGCGATGAAACGGTGGCCGCATTTTCGAAGCACCGTGATGTCCTCGCCGAGTTTTATAGGGTTACTACCGCAGAGTGGGCGAGTGTGGAGTGGGCATGGGACAAGGCAAAGACTTACGAGCTAGCGGAAAAGCTCGGCATCCCGTGCCCTCAGACGTTCGTCTTGAATGGGGTCGATGAATTGCAGTCGCTCGATTTGCGATTGCCATTAGCGATAAAGCCGGCGATTAAAGAAAATTTTTTTTACGCGACAGGCGCAAAGGCATGGCGCGCAAATACGACAGAAGATCTTGAGCGGCTCTATCAGCATGCGATTCGTCATATTCCGACGGAAGAGATACTGGTTCAAGAGATCATCCCCGGCGATGGGAGAGAGCAGTATTCCTATTGCGCTTTTTATCAGCACGGCCGTCCACATAGCACGCTAATTGCGCGTCGTGCAAGACAGCACCCGCGTGAATTCGGACGGGCAGCGACCTATGTAGAGACTGTTGAAAATCCAGTAGTCGAGGAGCTTTCTGAGCGGTTCTTAGGAGCGATTCAATATCACGGTCTTGTGGAGATCGAGTATAAACGCGATCCTCGTGATGGTAAGTATAAGTTGCTAGACGTAAACGCTCGAGCCTGGGGATTTCATGGCATTGGAGCCGCGTGTGGGGTAGATTTTCCGTACTTGGCGTATGCAGATAAAATGAATTGGCCGATAAAACCAGCACGTGCGAAGCCTGGGGTCGGCTGGGTAAGAATTCTTACAGATGTGCCAACAGCATTCGCTGATCTCGCTCATGGCTATTTGAGTCTACGCGCGTATGTGCGATCCTTGCGCAATACGCGCAGTGAATCTGTATTTAGTTGGGATGATCCAATGCCCTGGCTAGCGGAAATGGTAATGCTGCCCTATCTCGTGATTAGGAAGTATGCCAGATAGCCTGACGACTCTCTGAGAGTATGCTCAGCATTCACGACATCCCTATACCCGCTACGAAAAGCTACTATCCCCCGAATTATGTACTCATAGTACCCCCAAAGAACCCATGTCGAATTGGCATGATAAAAGTTCCTTAGTTGTCGTGTGTTTGGGGAGCACGAAAATCATTTGTTCTCAATAAATTTCAGTTAGTACACTCTCTAATCGCAGGCTTAGCTGCAGTTTATGTTGAGATTCTGCAGTGGTAGCGATACTTGATGCGGGGAAGTATGCCTTGGCTATTGCATGATCCATCGCACTGGCTTTTCATTCATGAGCTTTAACCAAACCACGGAGGGTTTTGCGTATGAGCACCGTTGCAACACCAGATCAATTGCAAGTTCAGGGGCTTGAACTTGAGATTCAGCAGAAAATTGAGGGCATTATCGATGAGATGATTGCCTCGCTGCCCGATGTTCACAAACTAACCAGTGCTGAGCGGCGTGGAATCATTGCTCGCTACAGCTCGGTTCTCGAAGGCAATTTCATATATTGGATGACCGCTACACTCATGGCTGCGAAGGCTACGGAGGTTGGTCCCATTCTTCTTGACAACCTTCTAGAAGAAGTGCGCGATGCTCATCCGAACATGTTGCGGAAGTTCGCCATTGCAGCTAATGCGTTCCCAACCGATCAGGATGCGCTCTCCGTTAATGCGGAGTTAATGGATGTTCGTGTCTTCCTTGGTCGCCTGAATGGGGTTCAGTCCCTGGTGACGATGGGCTTCTTCGAAGGGTTTATCCAGAAATTCATGCCATTTCTCGCCAGCCTTGCAGCGGCGAACGGATCGACCGAAATGGAGTATACGGATGTGCATGGAGTTTGCGATATTGAGCACACCGCAGGCCTTTTCCGAGCACTCGGCCTGGAAATGGCAGCCAGACCGGCCGACCCAGGAACGGATGTATTTGAGGGAGTCTATCTTCTTCGCACATTGATTGAGCGCACGATCAATCCCAATTAAGCGCCGGTTTCTGCTTTATCAACACATGCAGCATTATGGTGCCAGCGCTGCTAAAAATGACCTCCGAACGGCTGATCGGGTACTTTGCAGGCCAAGGGAACACCTGCTTTGTAGAGTGCTCGGTCTGCGCGTTTTCTTTTATGGAAGTCAGCGCACATTTCCGGCTTATAATGATGCGTTGCTTTTAGCATGAGTACAAAATGCAGGATTCGACAGTAGTTTTGATCCGGATTCTGACTTTCTCGACTTGTGTATTCATCCTTTGCTTCAAATCTGCAACAAGAGTTCTGGAATTCTCATACTCCTGATGCTTCTTGTGCTGATGGTTTCTGAAATCCAAGAGGACAATTGCCCGTGAGCATACACGCCGAAATTGTTGAGCAGTTTGAAAAAGTGGCCCAAGAGCATAGCCGGTCTATTCCTCCTTTGAAGGACGACCTGCCGCTGGTGGGATGTGGTTTGGACTCTCTTTGCTTTGCTATTATCGTCACGCGTTTGGAAGACAAACTGGGCATAGACCCATTTGCGGCTGAAGATACTCTTTTCCCGGTGACATTTGGTGAATTTGTTCAGCTCTATGAAATTGCCAGGTAAACATCATGAAGACCTCTACTGGCGAATCCTTATTGCCGGAAATCCGTGTTAGCGAGATTGATAAGCAAGCGAGTGCGGCGCCTACATCAACTATCGGCATTCGCACGGATCATAATGGTCAGACTGCCGGCCAATTGGATGCACTCCCGGAAATCAGCGGTGATTGGCAGGAGCCGGAAGAGGGTTCATTAAAAGGCTTTTGGGGAAGGGTTTTCCAGTTACTGGCTAGAAGTATGCCTGGGGCGAAGACTCTGCGCGTTATGTTGCATCGTGCGCGTGGGGTAAAAATCGGAAAAGGGGCTTGGATCGGCTACGATGTGATTCTGGATACGGCACGCCCGGATCTGATCACAATCGAGGATGGTGTGGCAATCAGCATGCGAGCCACAATCATTGCGCACTTTAAAGAGTTTCGCGGAGTCAGGATTGAGCGAGAGGCATTTATTGGCCCCGGCGCAATCGTTCTTCCTAATGTTGTGATCGGCCGTGGAGCAGTTGTAACTGCAGGAAGTGTAGTGTCTCAGTCAGTTCCCCCAATGACTGTTGTTCAGGGAAATCCAGCAGTACCAATTGCCCGCTGCGGAGTTCCGTTCCGGCAGGATATCTCTTTAAAGAAGTTTTCAAGGAATCTCAAGCCGTTAACTGTGCCAAAACAGGCTCCTCAGAAAGATACGGAAAATGCCTAATTCACCACTACAACGTGAAGCACCCGGCAGTATGTGCCAATTAGCCTGTATTTGATTTCCTCTATTTGCAGATTCCGGAGAACGTTATGTCTGTAAACGCATCGCAATCCAATGTTACGTGTCTATCAGGCTTGTTGCGCGATTCACCCTGTGCGCCCGGGAGTTTCATTCAGGATGCTGAGCAGAGCATCGAATGGCTAAGCTTGCTTGAGGGGTCTGTTCTGTACAGCCGTGGCGATGAGCTCCAGGGGCGGTCTGTTCTGATCGCTGTCCAGAGCCAGCTTGCAACCATTGCTGCTTTGATGGAATTGGATGGCATCGCGCAGCGAGTTGTGTTATGTCCTCCCGATCTCCAATTTGAACATCTTCCATATGTGATCGATACCGCACAGGTGGACGGAATAGTGACTGACCAGGTAATGGCACAACTTGGCACGCCACGTTCGTTGCTCTTCAGTGCGCTCAGCAGGAACATCCAGCCCCGTGAAAATTATGAGAGGGAAGAGAAGCAGACGGAATGGGTTTTAATGACATCCGGAACGACAGGCTTACCAAAGCTTGTTGCTCACACTCTAGCGAGTCTGACTGCTGCAATCCAGCCTAGAGGCGCGGTGAGCACGCAAGTTGTCTGGAGCACGTTCTATGACATCCGCCGTTATGGTGGAATGCAGATATTGCTCCGAGCAGCTCGAACGGGAGCGTCGCTAGTCCTTCCTGAGGCGGCTGAATCTACTGCAGATTTTCTGGCCCGCGCTGCATCCGCCGGGGTAACACACATTTCCGGCACTCCTTCACATTGGCGGCGAGCGCTGATGTCGCCTGCTGCCCACTTGCTCAAGCCCAAATACGTCCGTCTCTCAGGCGAGGCCATCGATCAGGCGATTCTCAACAATTTGCGTTCTGCGTATCCCGAAGCGCGGATTGTTCATGCCTTCGCGTCCACCGAGGCTGGAGTTGCCTTTGAAGTGACGGATGGATGTCCTGGATTTCCAGAAGATATTCTCGAGGCCAACCCTGGCGTGGATATGCACGTTAAAGATGGAACGTTGCGCATTCGCTCTGCAGGAACCGCCAGTTGTTATCTCGGGGACGCTGCGCCGGTGCTTAAGGATCAAGATGGATTTGTAGACACTAACGACCTTCTCGAACTGAAGGATGGAAGATACTATTTCGCCGGTCGGCGGGATGGAGTGATCAACGTTGGTGGCCTAAAAGTTCATCCTGAACAAGTAGAAGCGGTCATCACTAGACACCCTGATGTCCAGATGTGTGTAGTTCGTGCACAGAAAAGTCGTATTACTGGAGCATTGGTCGTCGCAGATGTGGTTTTGCGGAAAGATTGCACGCCAATCGAGCATGATGAGTCGTTGATCCAGGCGGATATTCTGCAACTTTGCCGTGAACAGCTACCTGCTTACAAGGTGCCAGCCTCGATCAATATTGTTCCGATGTTGGGAGTAGGCGGGGCTGGGAAGGTATTGCGCCGGAATGCGTAATGTGCTTGTCACAGGGGCCAGCCGGGGGTTGGGGCTTGGGATTGCTCGTCAACTTGTTTCAGCGGGCTACAGAGTAATTGGCGTTGCCCGCAATGACAACGGCCAGTTTTCAGAAGCGCGAACGCAAGCAGAAGCCATCAGCCCTGGTTCCTTTATCTTTCGAGGCTTTGACCTTTCCGACATAGAGAAGATTCCATCCTTCGTATCGCAGTTACGAAAGGATCATGGACCGGTATATGGCCTCGTAAATAATGCAGGTATAAGCTTTGAGGGAGCATTAGCCATGATGCCGACTGACCAGATAGAGCGGCTCGTGCGTCTCAACACACTTTCTCCAATCATTCTCACAAAGTATGTTGTCAGAAGCATGATGAGCCAAGGCGAAGGGCGCATTGTGAATCTGTCGTCGATTATCGCGTCGACTGGTTACAAAGGACTTTCTGTTTATGGCGCCACAAAGTCCTCGCTTGTTGGGTTTTCAAAATCATTGGCGCGTGAGGTTGGCAGCCTTGGTATTAACGTCAATTTAGTAGCGCCGGGCTTTGTTGACACTGAATTGACACACAGCCTTAACGAAGAAAGCCGGAGCAAGATTGCGCGCCGTAGCGCTCTTAATCGCTTAACGGAAGTGCAGGATGTGGCGAGCGCGGTAGAGTTTCTTCTAAGCGATCAGGCAAAAAACATTACCGGCACCGTGATTACAGTGGATGCGGGGAGTACAGCGTGATTCAAGCTGCTTTGGCTGCGTCAGAACAAATCGAAAAACCAGCGCGGGCATGGCTGCGAGCTCTCGAACGCACCGCAGATATCTCTCGTAATCCGAACCGCCTGCTGTCTTCGATCCTGGAGGGGCTTGCTGAACAGTTCGGTGATGCACCTGCTCTATTATCAGATCGAGAGTCCTTTACTTATTCGCAAACCCTTGCGCGAACAAACCAGTACACACGCTGGGCGTTGAACAGCGGCTTGAAAAAAGGTGAGGTTGTAGGCCTGTTGATGACTAACAGACCCGAGTACTTCGCCTGTTGGCTTGGGATTGCCGCCGCAGGTGGCATTGTTGCATTGCTCAACACCAATGCCGTTGGCTCCTCGTTATCGCACGGCATTAATGTTGTGCGTCCCACGCATTTGATTGTTGCCGAAGAATTCATCGATTCGATAACTTCAGCGGTGGCTGCGCTTTCGTGTGAACCAAAAATCTGGATTCACGGAACTTCTCACAATTCATTTCCGCGTATAGATGACCATATTCAACAGTTGCCGTCTGGCAATCTTACAGATACAGAACGTCCAGAGCTCTCTATCTCTGATCTAGCGCTTTATATCTACACATCCGGCACAACCGGGCTGCCTAAGGCTGCAAATGTCACTCACGCGCGAATTCTGCAATGGGCCCAATGGTTTGCTGGAATGCTCGATGTTCGGCCAGACGACCGGATATACGATTGTCTTCCTATGTATCACAGCATTGGTGGTGTGCTTGTTCCAGGAGCCGCACTGACGAGTGGAGCAAGCGTTGTGCTGCGCGAATCCTTTTCGGTCAGCCGGTTTTGGGATGATGTGGTGCGTTGGGATTGCACGATGTTTCAATACATTGGCGAATTCTGCAGGTATCTTCTTCATGCGCCAACGGGACAGAACGACCTGAATCATCGAATTCGCATAGCTTGCGGCAACGGCATGTCAGCGGATAGCTGGCGCGCATTTCAAGAGCGGTTTCAAGTTCCGCGAATTCTAGAATTCTATGCTTCTACTGAAGGTGGGCTTTCGTTATTCAATATAGAGGGAGAGCCAGGCGCAATTGGCCGTGTTCCTCCGTATCTGGCCCACCGATTCTCGCCTGTATTGGCCAAGTTCGATTCTGAACGAGCGGAACTTGTGCGCGATACGCAAGGCTTTTGTATTCCATGTGGACCGAACGAAGCAGGTGAGGCTCTTGCACGGCTGGTTCATGATCCATCGCAGATAGGCAGCCGCTTCGACGGCTACACGGATGAGGGAGCCTCTGAAAACAAATTATTGAAAGATGCTTTCGAGCCTGGAGATGTATGGTTTCGAACTGGCGATCTGATGCGAAAAAACGAAAAGGGTTTTTATTATTTTGTAGATCGCCTCGGTGAGACATTTCGATGGAAGGGGGAGAATGTCGCGACAACGGAAGTTGCCGAAGTCCTGCGTGCATTTCCGGGAGTTAAACACGCACTCGTTTATGGCGTAAAAATTGCCGGCGCGGAGGGTCGAATCGGCATGGCTGCTCTCACCGTCGATGACGTTTTTGATATTGAGGCATTACGGCAACATTGCGTCCGGTGCCTACCGCCCTACGCTTGTCCTGCATTTCTTCGTATCCAGGAAAGATTTGAGACAACGGGCACATTTAAATACTCGAAAAATGAATTGATACGCCAAGGTTACAATCCGGACATGACAACCGACCCTATCTTTTTCAACAATCCTGAGACGCAGGCATTAAGCCCACTGGATCGCAGAATGTATGAACGGATACAGGCCGGTGAGATTCGTCTATGACCAAGGTTTAAGCTTGCTTTCGTCGGATTCCGATGGCTTTTAGGGGCTTCGAGCGGGTGGGTATCGCACTCGACAAACGCGCTAGAAGCTGTGTATTTGCCTTTGACTGTTCTCCATAACCATTTATCGGTTAGATCATCCATGTTTATTGATCCAATTCGGCGTGAGTTTGAAGCAACGCAAGCCCTTATTGATCAAGGGGATGTTTGGCCGAACGTGACTGTACAAGAAGTCCGCAAGCATCTTGCAGCCCGGTATGATTTCAGCCACGCAGTTCCTTTAGAGGATGTTGCCTCCGATGTGGAGAATATGCTGCGCCAGTGGCAAGTGCAAATCACGCATCCTCGATACTTCGGTCTATTCAATCCCAGCGTCTCTTTCGCTTCTGTTCTCGCGGACGCGTTGGTCGCCACCTATAATCCGCAGCTTGCGGCTTGGCGAACTGCTCCAGCCCCGAACGAGATTGAACGGCATACACTTGGCTGGCTTGCTGCGAAATTCGGTCTGCCTGCCAACGCAATGTCCACGTTTACCAGTGGAGGAGCAGAAGCTAACCTCTCTTCAGTCGTGGCCGCATTAACCCACAAGTTCCCCGAATATGGCGACGATGGCCTCAGAAGCTTAGCTGCAACTCCCGTCATTTATCTATCCGCCGAGGCGCATCATTCCTTCAGCAAAATTGCGCACATGGTTGGCTTAGGGCGTAATTCTCTTCGCGTTGTTCCGACAGACGCTGATTTGAAGATGGATATCCATGCTCTTGCTAACGCGATTGCAAGAGATCGTGCGGATGGATGTGCTCCCTTGATGGTTGTTGGCACGGCTGGCACGACGGCCGCGGGCGCAATTGATCCCTTGCCAAGGCTGGCCGAGTTATGCCGGAGTGAAGAAATATGGTTTCATGTGGATGCTGCCTGGGGTGGTGCAGCGATCCTCGCGCCATCGTTGCGGGATTATCTTGCTGGCATTGAATGTGCCGATTCGATCACTTGCGATGCTCACAAGTGGTTCTCCGTTTCGATGGCTTGTGGAATGTTCTTTTGCCGCTATCCGGAGACAATCGCACGCGCCTTTCGGGCTGCTGCATCCTATATGCCAGGAAGCGCAGGCGACACTACTTTTGATCCGTATACAAATTCGGTTCAATGGTCGCGCAGGTTTACAGGATTGAAGCTCTTTTTGAGTCTCGCGGAACGTGGAGAGTCTGGTCAGGCGGCCATGATTGAGCACCAGGCCCGTATGGGCGACGTTCTAAGAGAGTCTCTTTTAGAGGCTGGGTGGCGAATCGTAAACAAGACGCCATTGCCAGTTGTATGCTTCACACGAAGTGGTCTTGACGTAACGGACTTTTTGGCAGATCTCCGCAAGGAACAGATCGCGTGGATGTCGGAGGCCCACATCCATGACTCTTCCGTCGTGCGCGCGTGCATTACCAGTTTCAAAACCTCAGAGGCTGAGGTTCATGAGGTGGTTCGAGAAATCACCCAGCTCAGTTCTAATCGGAGTATCCGCATTTCAAGCTAACTCCTCGCATCTGGTAGCAAGCAGAAACCCATCGTAAACGGCCACACTATTTTTTGCTCAGGAAAAAGATGAAACCAGAGACCATTGCTATTCATAGCGGATATCAGGTAGATCCGACGACGAAATCTGTCGCTGTTCCGATTTATCAAACTGTTTCGTATGCGTTCGACAGCGCCGACCATGCTGCGGCGCTTTTTAATTTGGAAGCAGAAGGATATCGATATACAAGAATAGGCAATCCGACAACAGATGTCCTCGAACGGCGTATTACTGCTCTTGAGGGAGGTGTGGCAGCACAGTGCCTGGCAAGCGGGCAGGCAGCCGTCTCGTATGCGCTATTTAATGTCAGTTCGCTCGGCAGCAATATTGTCTCCGTGCCCCAGTTGTACGGTACTACTCACACATTGCTCGCCCATCTCCTTCCGCAGCAGGGAACCCGTGTGCGCTTTGCTGCTTCGGATCAACCCGACGCGATCGAATCTCTGATCGATGAGCAAACGCGGGCGGTCTACTGCGAGAGCGTCGGTAATCCGGCAGGCAACATCTGCGACATCGAGGCTCTGGCAGAGGTGGCTCACCGGCATGGCGTGCCTTTGATTGTTGACAACACGGTTGCAACACCAATCCTATTTCGTCCGATTGACTACGGCGCTGACGTTGTAGTGCACTCGCTCACCAAATTTCTTGGCGGTCACGGAACCACGCTTGGGGGAGCAATTGTCGATAGCGGAAACTTCCCGTGGGAAAAGCACGCGGAACGATTTCCAATGTTTACTCAACCCGATGCCTCCTATCATGGTCTGGTTTATACCGAGCACTACGGAAGAGCAGCGTTTGTCGGGCGCTGCAAGAGTGTATACCAACGCACCACCGGGGCTGTACTTTCGCCGTTTAGTGCATTTTTGCTGCTGCAAGGGATTGAAACGGTCGCATTGAGGGTAGAACGTCATGTAGAAAACGGGCGGCGTGTCGCGGAATTCCTGCATAAGCATCCGCTGGTGGATTGGGTGAACTATGCGGGCTTCCCAGAAAGCCGATACTACGATCTTGCGAAAAAATATTTGAATGGGCGCGCTTGCTCGCTTATTTCCTTCGGTATCAAGGGAGGTTTTCCTGCCGCAGTTAAATTTCACGATGCGCTCAACCTGGTTACCAGACTCGTGAATCTCGGTGATGCGAAGTCTCTCGCGTGCCATCCGGCCTCCACGACACATCGCCAGATGTCACCGGAAGAGCAGCGAAATGCAGGTGTTATGCCTGAGATGATTCGCCTTAGTGTCGGCATAGAGCACATCGACGATATTGTTGCCGATCTGGAACAGGCGCTTGAAGCTATGGCGCGGCAAAATTAGTTCATACGTTTCTTCGCAACAGGAGAACGCCATGTCCGTTACGACAATTCTTCCGTCCTCAAACACGAGTCCTTCGCGATGTAGCACAGGCTGTGCCAATCCTTCTGCTCAGTGCATCGAACGGAAGAGCAGAGACCTGCAAATTGGCCTGGTGAATAACATGCCGGATGGCGCACTTCTCGCTACGGAGCAGCAGTTTTTCTCCCTGTTGAATGCGGCCTCTGGCGATTTTTCCGTGAGCCTTTCCCTCTATTCTCTTCCGGGGATTCCTCGTAGCTCATGGGCGCAGAATCACATCGACCAGCATTACAGGAGCGTCGAATCCCTATGGGATGCAGAACTGGATGGAATCATTGTCACTGGAAGAGAACCTATTGCGGCCAAGCTATCTGACGAGCCCTATTGGCCGAGCTTCGTGAGTCTTTTAGAGTGGGCTCGCGAGAAGACTTATTCCACTGTTTGGTCCTGTCTTTCAGCTCATGCAGCTGTTCTGCACATGGACGGCATTCAACGCATACGAAGCAGCCAAAAGCATAGTGGAATTCTTGATAGTGATCGAGTTGGGGAGCATCCGATCATAGAAACGCTTCCGGCGCGATTTCGACTGCCGCACTCGCGTTGGAACGGTTTGAGTGAGGCAGACCTCTCAAGTTCCGGATATCAAGTGCTTGTCAGGACCGACGAGGCGGGTGTGGACAGCTTCGTCAAACAAGAGCAAAGCTTGTTTCTTTTCTTTCAAAGTCATCCTGAGTATGAACTGGAAACTCTTCAGATGGAGTATCGGCGCGATGTAATTCGCTTCCTTAGAGGAGAAAGCAACAAGTATCCAAATGTTCCCGGGTCTTACTTCGATCTTCAGACCGAGCAAGCGCTATTGGATTTGCAACTTGCCGCTGGTGTGGAATCCCATCATGACGTCTCATCGCGCCTGACGGCGATCCTGGCATCCGCTGAGGTAAAGAATAGCTGGCAACCAATTGCCGCGACTCTTTATGGGAATTGGCTGAAGTATATCTCGGCTCAGAAGAAAACATGTATGCAGAAAAAGAGTCAGAAGATTGAGCTGCAGCCTGGTGAGCAGTCCCAGACGTTGGTGGATATGGCCGGACTTATTTCGCAATAATTAAACGCTCTCTGTTGCCAGAGAGCGCAAACGGTGTCTTCTTCATTAGCGAATGAGGAACGTATGAAAAAAATACTCCTCTATGCGACTTTGATTTTCGTTCTTGGCGCAGCCGGACTGGCCCTCTGGGCTGCCATTCGTGTCCGCGCTTCTTCCATGCATGCAGACGGCCTTAGCCGTCATGATTGGAGCCCGGCTGCTGCGGCGAATTATCTCGATTATCGAGAGGCCTGGTGGCAGAAATGGCAGCCGGCGCAGTTGGAGAAGGGGACAGTTTGTATCTCTTGTCACACTGTAGTGCCATACGCGTTTGTGCGCCCGGCACTCCGTCGGCGTCTAGGTGAGACGGAGTTGACGCCCTTTGAAGCGAAGATGCTTGGCAGTATAGAAACGCGCGTAAATGAGTGGGGACAAATGAAACCGTATTACAGAGATCCCGCTCATGAGATACCCTCCCATTCCACGGAAGCGGTCTTAAATGCCCTGGTGCTTGCGGCATACCGCGTTGATGACGATCGGCTTAGTCCAGTTACCCGGCGTGCGTTTAACAATGCATGGATGCTTCAGGAAACTGCTGGTGCGAACGCCGGGGCCTGGAAGTGGCAGAATTTTCACGAGGCGCCGTGGGAGTCATCTGAGTCTGTGTATCAAGGCGCGGCGATGATGGCGGTGGCGGTGGGGTTGGTGTCAGGGCAGAATGACAGCGATGCTGGCGTGCGTGATCACATTGAGCGCCTTCGCGAATATTTGCTTAGGAACTATTCTGCTCAGCCTCCTTTGAATCAACTGTATGTTTTGTGGGCTTCAGCAGAGATGCCACTCCTGCTCAACGATACCCAGAGTAAAGGTCTAGTTCAGAAAATCGCTGGCTTGCAAAATGCCGACGGCGGATGGTCTTTGTCTACGCTTGACAGGCAGGTGGAGTTGAAACCCGCTGTGCTTGGGATGTTTAAGCACGCGGACCAAGTGGACGGCAGCGATGGATGTGCCACTGGGCTTGCAGTGCTGGGCATGAAAAAAGCTGGATTCAGTTCGACTTATCCTCCGTTGCAACGTGGACTGGAATGGCTCCGAACGCATCAATCGGAAAAAGGTAGTTGGTGGGCTTCGTCCATGAACGGATTTCGCGATCCGTCCAGCGAGATGGGGCATTTCATGAGCGATGCAGCCACCGGATACGCGGTTATGGCACTGGAAGAAACCGAAAACAAGGCCGTCCAGCAGGGAACTGTCGGCAGCCTTGGCGGCGTCCATAACGGAACGGCAACTTTGCATCCCGTTGTGCATGTCCCCGAGCGTGCATTCAGGCTGCCGATGTAGTGCGAATCGTCGAAACCGACTTACCGGCGAAGCACAGCTTCGACCGAATCCTGCGTCACTGCCACCATATGTAAAATCTGCTCTTCGTTGATTGTCAGCGGAGGAGCAAAGAGCACCTCGTCGCCCGGCAATGGGTGCTCGCCGATGACTGGACGGGTGCGAGTCAGTACACCCCGTTTTATCATCTCGGCTCGTAGCTGCCCGCCGAAGTCTTTTCCTGCTGGAAGATTCCTTCGAGTTTTTCGGTCTTCGACAAACTCTACGGCAGCAAGCAGTCCCTTCCCTCCTCGAATATCTCCTGCATTCGGATGATCCTCAAATGCATCCTTGAGTGCCTTCAGGAGAATATCCCCCATTTTTTCTGCATTTTCGAGAAGCCCTTCCCGGTCGATAATCTCGATATTCCGGAGACCTACCGCGCAGCAAGGCGGATGGCCGGAATTTGTGTAGCCATGCATCCACCGGTTTGCCGGCTCGACCGCATCGAGCGCGTCCTTAATCTTCTGGTGGACGAGGATTCCGCTGAGCGGCAGATATCCAGAGGTGACGCCTTTTGCGAAGGACAGGATATCCGGTTTGATATTCCAATGCTCCATCCCGAACCAGCGGCCTGTGCGTCCGAAGCCGGTAATGATTTCGTCGGCGATCATCAGCACGTCATAGCGCGTACATATTTCCCGTATCCGAGGCCAGTAATCGTCTGTGGGGTAGATTGCTCCGCCCGCGCCATGGATCGGCTCGCCGATAAACGCTCCGACTGTGTCGGGTCCCTCCCGCAGGATGGCTTCTTCCAGTTCACGAGCTGCGGCCTCGCCAGCCCCTTCCCCTGCTTCGGATCGATAGGGATAGCAAGTGGGGATGTGAATAAATCCTGGCACTCGGGGCCCGAACATCTTTGAATAACTTGCGATCCCCGTCGCGCTCATTGCCTGTAAGGTGACTCCGTGATAGCCGTGAACGCGGGAGATGATCTTCAGCTTTTCAGGCTTGCCGCATACCTTCCAGTAATAGCGAACTGTTTTGAACGCGGATTCGTTTGCTTCGGCTCCTCCAGAGCTGAAGAATACTGCTCCCATCCCTGGCGCCAATTCGATCAGGCGTTCCGCCAGTTCGATTGAAGGGATTGTTGAGGACCCTGCATAGCCTGAGTAGTATGCCAATCGTTTCATCTGATCGGCGGCAACCTCCGCCAACTCAGCCCGGCCATGGCCAACATTCACATTCCACAGACCTGAAAGGCCGTCGATATATTCCCGGCCCTCCGTATCCCGGACGTAGATTCCGTTTCCGCTCTCAAAAATGAGGCTATCTGTGGTTTCAACAGGGTGGTGTAGTGAATGTATTTGAAGCTGTCTATCCAAACTTGCCAGGTCTTTGGTGAGCATTCAGCGAGTCCCTTTCCTCTACTTTGTGCTGAGGCGATGATACTAGGCTCTCAGGTTACCTGATGAGCAATTATTTCAATCATTGAAGAACTTTCAGGTTCTGCAGGCAGTCTCGATGCGGGGCCTAAATCGCCATTCGGGTATTTGGCGCCAAAATACGACGGGGACGATTCTGAGAACCGTCCCCGCCATGAGTGAAGCTGTGCCGAATTTACGGGATGGATGCCAGGTATGTGGTGGATGGCACGCTTTGATTGCCCGAACCATCGACGCTCACAACGTAATACATGTAAGAGTTCCCATCAACCACCGTGGTGTCCGTGTACGCTGTAGAGCCATTTAACGAGGGATTCAGCAGGGTGTACGCGGAACCGCCGGAGGCAGCTCGGTAGATGTTATAGCCAACGATTGAAGCAGAAGTGGTGGTCGGCGGATCCCATGTAAGGGTCACTTCGAAAGGAACCACCTTTCCTGTTCCGGTCAAACCAACCGTTGTGGTTGTCCCCGAAGAGGAGTTGCTGGTTAATGTCAACAATCCATTCGCGGTTCCTGCGGCGAGAGGATTGAACAGGATCGTGAGGGTCGAAGTCTGACCGGGACTAAGCGTCAGCGGGAAAGTGGCTCCGGATAAGGTAAATCCAGTTCCGCTCAAGGACGCAGAGCTTACGGTGACCGCAGCCGTGCCTGAGGATGTAAGGGTTACGGATTGAAGCAGACTCGAAGCTACGTTGATGGTTCCGAAACTCAGGCTGGTGGCGCTTACAGTCAACGTTGGTACAGATGCTGCGAGGCTGAGTGAATAGCTCTTCGTTGTGCCGGCGACCGTGGCAGACAAAGTAGCTGTCTGCGCGGTGGTCACGGCCGTGATGGACGCCTGGAAGTTGGCGCTGGTGGAGCCCGCGGCGACTGTGACTGCAGACGGCACTGTTACTGCTGTCGAACTGCTCGACAAGCCTACCGCCTGGCCACCCGCGGGTGCTGCCGCATTGAGTGTTACTGAGCAGCTGTCGGTGGCAGCGCCAGTGATGGAAGCAGTGGTGCAGCTCACGCCGACCGGGATTGCCTGCCCCGTTCCACTGAGAGCGACGGTTGAAGTTGTTCCCGTGGAAGAATTGCTGGTCAGAGTCAACGAACCGCTTGTTGCGCCTGCGGCGGTGGGCTTGAAGCCGATTGTGAGGGTGGCGGATTGCCCGGCATTGAGTGTCAGCGGGAAGCTTATCCCCGAGAGAGTAAAGCCGGTGCCGCTTATGGAGCCGGCGCTTACTGTTACGGAACCCGTTCCTGATGAGGTCAGTGTCACCGATTGAGAGGTAGCGGTCGATCCGACATTCACTGTTCCGAAGCCTACGCTGGTTGCGCTGACTGTCAGCGTAGGTGGAGCTGCGCCAAGACTGATGGAGTAACTTAACGCCGCCCCCTCGCTTGCAGAAATCGTCGCTGTCTGCGCGGAGCTTACCGCTGAAATTGTGGCGGAGAAGCTGGCGCTGGTGGAGCCTGCAGCAACCGTAACCGAGGCCGGGACTTTTACTGCCGACGAGTTGCTCGACAGACTGACTGCTTGACCGCCGGTTGGAGCTGCGGCGTTGAGCTTGACCGTGCAGAGGTCAGTTGTTGCACTGGAAGCAGATCCACTGGCGCAACTCAGACTGTTCAGGATCGCCTGTCCTGTTCCGGTCAGAGAGATCGTTGAGGTTGTTCCCGACGAGGAGTTACTGGTCAGAGTTAGCGCCCCGCTGATTGCACCGGCGGTTGTTGGAGCAAATTCAACTCCCACCATTACTGTCTGTCCCGCGCTGAGGGTGAATGGCAACTTTGGTGCGGAGAAGATGAAGTTGGCATTGCTGGACGAAATGTTGGTTACGGTTACAGTACCTGCGCCCGAGGTGCCTAACGTGACATGCTGAACGCCGCCACCGCCAACCTTTAATGTTCCGAAGCCGATGTTGGTGGTGCTTAACGTCAGCGGGGACGTGAGTATGCCGAGACTGACCGAATAACTCTGTACCGTGCCGTCGGTGGCGGTCAATGTTGCAGTCTGTGCGGCGGTCACCGCGGAGGCTGTGGCCGTGAAGCTGGCGCTGGTGGCGCCTGCGGCTACGGTAACCGAAGACGGCACTTTGAAGGCAGCCGAGTTGCTCGATAATGTCACTGCCTGGCCACCGCTGGGAGCTGCAGCGTTGAGGTTGACGGTGCAGATGTCGGTTGCAGCACCTTTCACGGAAGCACTTGCGCAGCTGAGGCTACTTAATATCGCCTGGCCAGTTCCGCTGAGTGCGATGGTGGAGGTCCCGGCGGAGGAGTTGCTGGTGACAGCGATCGCTCCACTTGCGGCGCCGGCAACGGTCGGAGCAAATTCGACGCCGAGCGTTGCTGTTTGACCGGGATTCAACACTATAGGCAGCTTTGGGCCGGAGAAGATGAAGCCGGTACCACTTATCGATATGCCGTTTACCGTTAACGGGCTTGTTCCTGCCGAGGTAAGAGTGACATGCTGAGCAACGCCACCCCCCACCTTTAACGTTCCAAAGCTGATGCTGTTTGTACTTAGCGTCAGGAAGGGAGCAGAGAGGCCAGTTCCGCTGAGCGCGATGGTCGAGGTCGTCCCGGCTGAAGAATTACTCGTCATGGTAAGTTTTCCGGTAGTGGGGCCAAGGCTCCGGGGGCTGAACTGGATACCCAGGAGAGCTGATTGACCTGCCGCTAGCGTAAAAGGAAGCTTTGGCCCGGAAAAGACGAATGGGCCGCTAACCGATATGGCGGTTATTGTTACGCTGCCAGTACCGGACGCGCCGATCGTGACATGCTGAGCGGATCCTCCGCCGATGCCTACCGACCCAAAATTCAGGCTGGTCGAGCTTAGCGTCAGAACAGGCAAAGCCAGAGTGGACATGCTGATTTCAGAGGGGTTGGCGTTCTCTGGGGCGCTCGCATGAGGTGCCGCCCAGGCGACTGCCGTCATATTTGCCGGAATAAGACCGCACAAAAAGATTGAGAATATGGCTTTCGACCATAGATTCGGGCGGATGTTTGAACGGTAGATGCGTGCATTGCCGCGCAATGCAGAGGAATCTCGAATATAAGAAGCAGGCAAATTGGAGACACTGCCGCCCGAAAAGAGGGAAAGAAATCTCTTTAACATAAGTTTCTCCTGATGACGATTTCCACCAAGGGCAAATCAGCAAACGGTAATTCCGGCGCTATAAGGCATATCGAACGATTGGGCAGGGCCCATCAGTTTCTTTTTGTTACTTCGGTCATCGAATATTTGTGACGAATTACCGCAATAGTACCATAGCGAGTAGCACTATGGTGCTATTTCTCTAGAACCTCGGTAACCCAGGGGAGGGTTTATTAGTTAAATTTGAAGACCAAGGAAGGAATAATTCCCTTTTATACAATTCGCCTGGATGTTCAGCTTCCGTCGCGTCAACAAGTTACATCAGGAAAAATGATTGGAATCATGACCGGTTGTTATCTTTTGGATGTTTGCACAGTGATCGTTAAAGCCTGGTAATAGGTCGCTGAATAATTGCTGTTTATGACGATGATCTTTAGACGTTGCTGCTTTTTTGCGAACCATGGCGAAGCCTTGTCAGGTCTGCGCCGGCAAAGGATAAACGGAGCAATAGGTAATCTTGAGAACAGATGTACAACCTTTGGGGCATGAGGCGCAAGCTAAATTTCCAACGATTCTGTTCCTAATTCATCTGTTGAGACGCAAGAAGGTAAATATTGATCGAGCGTACATAGAAGGCGGCCGTTATCGGCTGCCTTTTGTTTTATGGAGGTATTGCAGGCTGTTGATCTGCAGCGGGCGGGGCTCGCATTTTGATAGGCTATTTTGAATGGCGCTATCGGATGTCCTGCGTTTGTCGGGGCATTTGTGTTTCGCTTGTATCTATTTTAGTTACATATATATACAGTCTTACTTGAGCTCGCCGACAGGTTCTGTTGCGGGAGGGGGAGGCGGTGCTTTTTTTCGTGCTTCGACCTGCCTGGGGATGTTTACTACTTAAATATGTGAAGTGGTTACCGAAATAAATAAAAAAATCTGCACATTCCGAAATAAGTGTATTCATTTCAATGGGTTAAAGACGATTTTCGGCTGTTCCCAATGTGTTCGCCTTTTGTGCGCCTTTTGGGGTGCCAAAACATATCTAAAAGCCGCGTTCCACCTCAGGGTGAAAGACGGAAAGGCCCGAATCGGATGTGATTCGGGCCTTTGTTTTTCTGGTCATTTTTATTGTTTCACAAAACCCCATAATGATATGCAAAGTTTCTGAATCTTTTTTGTCATTTGGAATCAGTGAGTTACGGAGATATTCACAGGGAAGGGACTTGACAAGATTTTGGGGAGCGGCTGGAAAGCTTTCGCTTCGGGTTGCAGAAAGCGGAACCGAGCGGGTCTTCGTCAGTTATATATAAGGATGAATCGGCTCGCGGCGGCTCATGGTTTGCCGGTTTTTCAGCACAGGAATCGAGATGCGACGGAATTTTGCGCACAAAACGAAGGGCGAGGCTGGCCTGACCCTGGTGGAGCTGGTGGTGACGGCTGGGATCCTGGCGATTCTGGCTACGTGCGCGGTGCCCATTGCCCGGTATGCGATCAAGCGGCAGCAGGAAAAAGAGCTGAAGTACGACCTGGTGAAGATTCGGGCGGCGATTGATGAATACAAGAGGGCGGCGGATGCGGGCGCGATTCAAGTGAAGATCGAAACATACGGCTATCCGCCGGACCTGGACACGCTGGTGAGTGGCGTGGAGATTCAGGGTAAGAAGGTGAAGTTCCTCAAGAAGATTCCCGTTGACCCGATTACGCACCAGGCGGAGTGGGGCATGCGATCGATGCAGGATGATGCAACGGCCGACTCGTGGGGCGGGCAGAATGTTTTTGATGTGTATACGAAATCGGATGGTGTTGGCCTGAACGGAATTCACTACCGGGAGTGGTGAAGATGGAGTCCAGCCGGGCGCTTGACGCCGATTCTTTTCCTACATGGCCGCAGATTGATGCCGAGATGGTGGCCGCGGCTGAGGCTGTGCTGCGTTCCGGGAAGGTGAATTACTGGACCGGCAGCGAAGGCGTTGCGTTTGAGCGGGAGTTTGCTGCGTGGGTGGGTGTGCCTTATGCGCTGACTGTGGCGAATGGAACGGTTGCGCTGGAGGCGGGGTTACGGGCGCTGGGCATTGGGCCGGGGGACGAGGTGATTTTGCCCTCGCGGACGTTCATTGCCAGCGCCAGCGCGATTGTGGCTGTGGGAGCGCGACCGGTGTTTGTGGACGTGGATCCGTGGACGGGGACGATTCTGGTTGAGGCGATTGGGAATGCGGTCACTCAGGCTACGCGGGCGATTCTGGCTGTGCATCTGGGTGGATGGCCGTGCGATATGCCGGCGATTCTGGATGTGGCCCGACGCCATGGGTTGCGAGTGGTGGAGGACTGCGCGCAGGCGCAGGGGGCTACGCTCGATGGCCGGATGGTGGGATCGTTTGGGGATGTGGCGGCGTTTTCTTTTTGCCAGGACAAGCTGATGACCACGGCGGGCGAGGGTGGCATGGTTTGCACTCACGATGAGCTGCTGTGGAAACGGATCTGGGCTTACCGCGATCATGGGAAAGATTTTGACCTGGTTCCTGCGGGGGAGAAAACGGCCGGATTTCGATGGGTGCATGAGTCGTTTGGCAGCAACCTGCGGATGACCGAGGTGCAGTCGGCTGTTGGGCGGGTGGCGCTCAAGAGGCTGGCGGGATGGCTGGAGCGGCGGCGGGCGAATGCGGCTTATATGGCGGATCGGCTGGGGAGGATTGCGGCTTTGCGGATTCCGGCTGTGCCGGAGGGTGTGGGCCATGCTTACTACCGGTTTTATGCTTTTGTTCGCATAGGAATGCTTGCAGAGGGATGGGATCGCGACAGGATTCTTGAGGAACTTACGGCGAGTGGGATTCCGTGTGGGAGCGGAAGCTGCAGCGAAGTGTATCTCGAAAAGGCTTTTCCGCCTGAATGGAAACCGTCAGAGCGTTTGCCTGTGGCGTGGGAGCTGGGGGAGTGCAGCCTGGCGTTTCTGGTTCATCCTACGCTGGAGCTGCGGCATGTGGAGCGGATCTGCGATGCGGTTGAGGAAGTGCTGGGATGGGCGGTGAAGCCGGGGTATGCGGACCTGGTGCAGCGAGCGCAGAATCTGGTTGACCTGCTGAATCGTGAGCCCGTGGCTGCGGGATTGGAGTGGGATCACTCGGGGCTGCGTGGACGCGTGGCGATGGTGACGGGGGCTGCGGGGTCGATTGGATCGGAGATATGCGCGCAGATTCTGCGATTGGAACCTGCGAAGCTGGTTTGCGTTGACCGGGATGAGGCGGCTCTTGTGGAGCTGCGGAAAAGGCTTGAGGGCCATGCGGTTTTTGTGGCGGCGGATGTGGCCGATGGCGCGGCGATGCGGCGCGAGCTGCTGGCGCACGGCGTGAATGCGATTTTTCATGCGGCGGCGGAGAAGCATGTTCCGCTGTGCGAGGCTGAGCCCGGTGCGGCGATTGAGAACAATGTTTTTGGACTGATGGAGCTGCTTGAGGCTGCGGACGACTGCGACTGCTCGGATTTTGTGCTGATTTCATCCGACAAGGCGGTGAAGCCGGGCGGGGTGATGGGCTGCACGAAGCGGCTGGGCGAGATGATTCTGGCGGCGAGGCCGTTTGCGCGAATGCGGTGTGTGGCGGTGCGATTTGGGAATGTGCTGGGGTCGCAGGGGAGCGTGGTTCCGATCTTTGAGGAGCAGATTCGGCGGGGCGTGCCGGTTACGGTGACTCATGCGGAGATGACTCGCTATTTTATGACGGTTGACGAGGCGGCTTACCTGGTACTCGAGGGGTTTGGCGTGGGTGAGCACGGGGACGTGCTTGTGCTGGAGATGGGTGAGCCGGTAAGGATTGTAGAGCTAGCGCGGAGACTTGGCGGGCGCGGGGCGCAGATTGAGTACATTGGCGTGAGGCCGGGGGAGAAGCTGCATGAGGCGCTTTTCTATGAGGCGGAGATTCCGGAGGCTACTGCTGTTCGCGGAATTCGGCGGGTGAGGAGCGCGCTTGGGGATTGGACGCGGCTTTCCGGGCAGCTTGAGGAGCTGCGGGAGCGCGTTTTGGCTGGGGATGGCGGTGCGATTCGGGAGAAGTTGAGGGAGATGATTCCTGAGTATGGGATTGAGGCTGCACGGGAAGAGCCTGATGGAATTGGGATGCCGGTTCGGTGAATGAGATCCCTCAGGGGATAAAGCCACGCTCGTTCTGGTGTGTTCAAGGCACGACTAAACAGCTTGCTGAAAAAGTCAGTTTTTGCATTCGGAAACCGTAAAACCATCCCTCAGCGGCTAAAGCCGCGTTTTATTTGCGGCATTTTTGGCACGACTGAAGTCGTGCCCTTTCAAAGCCAAAACAGCGTGTGTACAAAAACCTGAGATTCGATTTTGAATTGATAAAGCCGGAAAACCATCCCTCAGCGGCTAAAGCCGCGTTTTATTTGCGGCGTTTATGGCACGACTGAAGTCGTGCCCTTTCAAAGCCAAAACAGCATGTGGAAGTCGTGCCCTTTCAAAACATCGAGTTTTTGCGCAAGCTGTGAAGTCGTGGCCTTTTACAAGGCAAAAACAAGTGACTGGGCGAAGTCTGAATCGTGGCCTGTTACAGATGGTCGCGGCAGACATTCCTTCGAGACGTTTATTCGGGCCAGATTATGACTTCGATCGGGGTGGGATTGTAGGCGTTGCAGGGGTTGTTGAGCTGGGGACAGTTGGAGATGAGCATGAGTACGTCCATCTCTGCGCGGAGCTCGACGTATTTGCCGGCTTCGGAGACGCCGTCTTCGAAGGTGAGGCCGCCTTCCGGCGTGACCGGGACATTCATGAAGAAATTGATGTTGGCGGCGAGGTCCTGCTTGCCGAATTCGAGGCCGGAGGATTCGGCCCAGTGGAATGCGCCTGCCAGGAAGCTCTGGCGGCAGGCGTGCATGGGCTTTTTGTCGATGGCGTAGCGGACCTGATTGGATTCCTGCGCGCAGGCTCCGCCGAGGGTGTCATGGCGGCCGCAGGTGTCATCGACGATGGTGAGCAGGACTTTGCCGGTGGTGGAGATGAGCTTTGTTCCGGTGGTGAGGTAGATGTTGGCCTGCTCGCGGATGGTGTCCTGAGCGCTGTAACGGTCTGAGGGATCGTGCGCGTTGTAAAAGAGGGTGTCGGCGGCCTGGTTTCCTTCGAGATCGACGATACGGACGCGCTGGCCTTTTTCGATGACGTGTGAGAAGTAGTCGCCGGCGTTGACGATGGCGCGGAAGATGGGCTCGGCTTGCTGGGAGGCGACGGATTCGGTGGTAGCGAGACTTGTGGGGTTCGGCAAGGCACGTGCTCCTTCTTCGATGGAAGGGAATCGGGAAACTGCGCGGGGCGGGGACGAATCTCCGCGCAAAGATGGCAGTGTAACAGCTATTTCTGGTCGGGTGGAATCCTCCATACAGTTTGCTGCATGAGGTTGGAGAGCCAGATGGCGCCGAGGCCGAATTGCACGCCGTCTCCGCCTTTGCCGGCCCATTGTTTGATGACGGTGTTGGTTTTGGGATCGACCTGGGTTAAGGGGAAATTGAAGAGGGTGGCCCAGATGTAGCCTGCGCCGAAGGTGATTTCGCCGCCTTCGCCCTGGAGGCCGCAGGAGATGTTGGCGAGGACTTTGCCGGATTTTTCATCGACGCGGGTGATGGTGCCGTCGCCTTGATTGAGGGTCCAGATGGAGCCTGCGCCGGCGGTGAGGAAGCGGGGTTTGGAGCCGGTGGGGATGGTGGCGGCGACTTTGTTGGATTTGGGGTCGACTTTGAGGAGCGAGCTGTGCTCGAAGGAGGAGACCCAGACGAATCCGTTGGAGAAGAAGGGGTTTTCGGAGCCGGAGGGGAGGTCGATGGAGGCGGAGATCTTGTTGGTTTCGGGATCGATGCGGAGGAGCGTGGAAGGTTTGGCCACGATCCAGACGGCGCCATCGCCGATGGTGATGCCGCCTTCAGAATTGGCGGGGGTGACGGGAATGGTGGCGGTGGGTTTGGCGGTGGCGGGGTCGAGACGGATGAGGGCGTGATCGCCGCAACTGGGTACCCAGATGGAGCCGAAACCGGCTGCGAGGCCCGCGCAGGGGCGCTTGATGTCGGCGGTGAGGCCTACGGTGTTGGTGGCGGGGAGGAGCTGGACTACGTGATTGAGGCGGGCGGAGGCGACCCAGACGGCGTCGCTGGTGATGACTTTCCAGTCGGGGCTGCCGGCTACGGGGATGATGGCGGCGGGGTGCAGGTCAGCGAGCGGGCGGGAGATGCCGGGCTTGTTTACACCGGTGGCGGCTGGGTGGGGCGCCGGTGGGCCGGCGGGCGCGGGCGCCTGGGCGGCGCTGATGGCGCAGGCTGCAAGTGCCAGTAGGCAGAGGGATTGGGAAGCAGGCGATTTCAACAACTGCATACGGCGGGATCTCCACTCGGGAACGGATGAATGCACAAAAGTATCACGTGATGGCTACGGGTTGCTGTTGGTAGGGAACTGCTTTATCTACTTAAGCAACATGGGTAAAAGGATCGCGTAAATATGAATATTTTCTATCGGGGTTATGGGGAAAAAGTGGGGATAGCGATTATCTATGCTCCTGATTAGACGGATTCATAGCCGGGGTTGGATTGGGCGATGCAGGCCTGCTGTTTCGGGTATTCCTGCCAGTATGTCAAAAGGGTTAGAATGCATTTGGCCCAAGCCGACTTAAAGCATGTATTTTCTGCCGGGTTTTTAGGCGCAGTTACGGCTGGGTCGAGATTGTGGCTTCTCCAACCATCGGATGAGTTTGTAATCCGTCAAAGTGGTGGAGACAGAAGAGGAACGCATCGGAAAGAATGCGAAGTCATAGAGATATTTCCACGTTTGGAGAGGTCAGCTGGATGAGGTCGTTCGCCCCTAGGTTTTCTCTGCATGCTCTGGTTGTGATGGGAGCGCTGATAGCGCTGATGCCGCAGCGCGGTGTGGCTCAGCAGAATGAGCCTCCGGCTCAGCCACCTCTTTATGGTGGCAAAGGCGCTAACACTACGGCTTCGCCGCAGGGCGGTTCGGCGACGGCGGGCGTATTTGCTCCTGTGCTGGATTCAGAGAAGCGGCCTATTACTGCCGGTGGATTTGTGAAGACGGGGCCGATTGTCTTTCAGGACATCTCAGAGAAGGCAGGCCTGACTGCCTGGAAGCACAGGATGGGAACGCCGGAGAAGCCCTACATTCTTGAGTCGATTGGCTCCGGTGTGGCTCTGCTGGATTATGACCATGATGGGTGGCTGGATATTTACATCGTGAATGGATCTACGCGCGATGTGCTGGATGGTAAAGAGCCTGCACCGAAGGCTGCGCTGTTTCATAACAATCATGACGGCACTTTTACCAATGTTGCCGAGCAGGCTGGTGTGACCAACGAGCGCTGGGGTTTTGGCGTGGCTGTAGGCGACTACGACAACGATGGCTGGCCCGACCTTTACGTGGCGAATTACGGCAAGAATCGGCTGTACCACAACAATCATGACGGCACATTTACCGATGTGGCCGAAAAGGCCGGAGTCACGCTGGGCAACTGGTCAACGGGGCCGAGTTTCGGCGACTACGACGGCGATGGGCGGCTGGATATCTTTGTGCCCGGCTATATTCACTGGGATATGAACCGGCTTCCGCTGGCAGGAACTGCCGCTGTGGGCTTTGCTAACTGCTCGTTCCGCGGCGCTACTACGATGTGCGGGCCACGTGGGCTGCCTGGTGAGCCGGATCATCTCTTCCACAATAACGGCGATGGCACTTTTACCGACGTGAGCGAGAAGGCGGGCGTCAGCGACAAACGCAAGTATTACGGCTTCTCGTCGACTTTTGTGGATATCAATAACGATGGCAAGGTAGACCTGATCGTCACCGATGACTCTTCGCCGAATTACCTGTACATCAACAAAGGCGATGGGACGTTTCAGGATTCGAGCTTCTTTTCGGGCTTTGCTCTGAACCAGGATGCGCGCGAGACCGCGGGCATGGGCGTGGCTGTAGGCGATTACATGAACAATGGCCTGCTGGACATTTATACGACCACGTTCTCTGACGATTACAAGGCGCTTTATCGCAATGACGGCGATGCGAACTTTGTGGACATTACTCCGCAGATGGGCATGGCCGAGCCCACGTATCCATTTCTCAGCTGGGGTGATTCCTTCTTCGATTTCGACAACGACGGCTGGAAGGACCTGATGTTTGTGAGCGGCCATGTGTATCCGCAGGTGGACCAGCACAACTGGGGCACCTCCTGGGCGGAGCGGCCGATGCTTTTCCATAACGTGAATCAAGGCAAGAAATTTGAGATGATGCCGCCGGTGGAAGGCTCCGGTCTTGCGGATGTGATTCCCGCGCGCGGCGCTGCGTTTGGCGATCTCTTTAACGACGGCAAGATCGATGTGGTGATTAACTGCATTGACCATACGCCGGTGCTGCTGCGGAATGTGAACAAAGACAGTAACCACTGGGTGGGATTCCAACTTATCGGTGGCCCCAAGAGCCCACGCGATGCGATTGGCGCCAAGGTCTTTGTGACGGTGAACGGACAACGCCAGCGCAGCGATGTGGCCAGCGGTGGGAGCTTTGAGTCTTCCAGCGATTTACGGATGCACTTCGGGCTCGGCTCGGCGGTGAGCGTGGATAAGGTTGAGATCAACTGGCCGGATGGAAACAAAGAATCGTTGACTCTGCCAGCCGTGGATCGTTACTTCACGGTGGAAGAAGGCAAGGGGATTGTTCCCAGTGTTTATGACAATCCTGCGACGTACAACGCATTCGGGAAGAAGATGTGAGCGGGAGCTTCAGGGCCATGACGAAGGTCAATGAAAGACGGAGCACGAATCCGATGACCGGACAGTTTTTATCGAAGATGATCCTGTTCACAGTCGTGTCTGGGGCAGCGTTCGCGGCTTGCGTGCAGGCGCAGCAGAGTGTGAATCCTGCGGACCCTGGCACCAGCGAGCTTGCGCCGCCGCCAGCGTATACGCCCAAGGCAAAGGACGCGCCTGTTCCCGCTGACACGGATGCGCAGCTTGCCGCGATGGCGCGGTTCAAGGCACGCGCGGAAGAGAAATTTGCCGCGGACCGCAAAGCCTATAACGAGACTGTTTCGCCGGCTTACAACTTTCATTACGGCAAGGGGAATCCTTATACTCCGGGCAACATTGCGCCTGCGGGCCAGGGTTTTATGCAGCCTGGCGCTTATCCCAGTGCGGAGTATTGCGGGACGTGCCACCAGGAAGCGTATGCGCAGTGGAGACAGGCGCTACATTCGAATGCTTTCCGCACGCCGTTTTATCGCACCAGCGTGAATCTGCTGATTCGCGATAACACGCGTGGGATTGCGTTCGCGCGTTTTTGCGATAGCTGCCACAATCCGATTGGCGTGATCGGAGCGGCGCTGACAGAGGACTCCAGGGTCGATCGCGCCAAGTTTGATTCCGATGGCCTGACCTGCATGACTTGCCACTCTGTGACGAGCATCAGCGATACGATGCCTGGCGGATCTGTGAATGGCAATGCGGCTGTTACCGTGGGCGTTCCTTCGGTGATGGTGGATGAAAAAGGCAATCGCATTCCGGGCCAGGTTCCCTTCGACATGATTCTCAAGCATCCGGAGCGGCACTCCGCTGCTGTGATGCACGACTTTCTGCATAAGCCTGAGTTCTGCGCGGCCTGCCACAAGGCCAATCTGCCGGCTCCGTTGAACGACTATAAATTTCTGCGCGCATTTACTGCGTATGACGAGTGGCAGCAGTCGAAGTACTCGCAGCGCAATCCGCTTACGTTTTATACCGCGGATTTCAAGAGCTGCCAGACATGCCACATGATGCGCAACACGATTACGCATCCGGATTACGGCGCGAAGAATGGCACGCTTGCTTCGCATCGCTGGCTGGCGGGCAACACTGCGGTGCCGTTTTACTACGGCTTTAAAGATCAGCTGGATAAGACGATTGAGTTTCTCAAGACCGGAAACTACCTCAAGGTGGATGTCTTTGCCATCAAGCGCAATCACGATGAGAAGCTGATTGCACCGCTTGGCAAGGTCTCCTACAAGCTTGCGCCGAGCGACGTGGTGGAGGCGTGGGTGGTGGTGCAGAACACCGGGATCGGCCACTCGCTTGTACCTGAGGTGCGCGATCTGTACGAGGGATGGCTCGAGTTCAGCGTGAAGGATGCGAACGGCAAGGAGATTTATCATTCGGGCTTTTTGAAGCCGGATGGTTCGATTGATCCGCGCGCGCACAGCTTCACGAATCGGCCTGTGACGGACGAGGGTAATTTTGTCGATAACCATAAGGTCTGGACCATTCACTCGGTTGCCTATGACAACTCTGTGCAGGCGGGGCGCTCGGTGCTGGTGCGGTATCAGTTCCGCATGCCGGCGGATATTACTGGTGCGGTGAGTGTGACGGCGAAGGTAAATTATCGCCATTTGCGGCAGAGCTACCTGGACAATATCTTTGGCAAGGGCGATCATCCTGCGTATCCGGTGGTGGAGATTGCTTCGCGCACGCGGGTGTTGAAGATTGGCGAGAATGGGCCTGAAAAGCCGGAGCCAAACGATAACGAAGAGTGGATGCGGTGGAACAATCTTGGCATTGCGCTGCTTGACCAGGCGCAGTACATGGAGGCCGTGGATGCCTTCCACGAAGTGGTAAAGCTGCGGCCTGATTATGCCGAGGGCTATACCAATATTGGTCTCACAGAGATTGTGTGGGAGAAGTATGAATCAGCGCGTATGGCTATCAATCATGCACTGAAGCTGGACCCGGCGAGCGCGCGTGCGCGCTACTACGATGGCCTGCTGCAGCGGCGCGCGGGGAATACTGCCAAGGAGATTGCGGACTTCCAATATGTTGTGGATAAGTTTCCGCAATCGCGCGATGCGCGGCAGCAGCTGGGCATTACCTATTACCAGCAGAATCGCGATACGGATGCGGTGGAGCAGTTTGAGGCGCTGCAGGCGATTGATCCGGATGACTTGATTGCGCATTACAACCTGTCGATCCTGTATCGGCGGCAGGGCAAGATGCAGGAGGCACGAGAGCAGCAGGCGATGTTTGCCGACAAGAAGGTGGATCCGGGAGCGCCTACTTTCTCGCTGAACTTTTTGCGCATGCATCCGGAGATTTCCGACGAGAGCATTCCGTGGCATATGCACTCTGACATGGCGGAAGAAGCGGGAGTGATGCACAATGGCGGCAAGTAAAGTGGTGCGAATGCTTGCCGGGCTGGGAGTGATGGCGGTGGCTTCTATGGCTCATGCGGCGAATAGTTGCCCGTGGCTTACGGAGGCAACGGTGGGTGGGCTGCTGGGTGGTACAGCGGTGGGAGCTTACACTGCGGGGACGCCGGTGACTACTTCGACATCGGCTACGATCACTCCGGATGCAGGGCCCACGGTACGACAGGATCAGCCGGGGACGTGCGTATTTACTGATAAAGAAGGCACGAGCACGCGTGAGCTTACTGTGACGATGGAAGTGAGCAGCGATGCGCATGCGAAGCTTGCGGGAATGATGCAGGCGTGTGGGGCGAGCTCCCAACTGCTGCAGGCGATTGGCAATGAAGCTGCGGTGTGCGCGATGGATGCGCGTAAGAAGCAGATGAGCGAGCGCGTGGTGGGCAGGGTGCGGGATCAGATTTTTACGATCACGATATCGACCACGGTGAAAGACGATCCTGTGCTGAATGCTTCTTCCCTCATGACGAAGATCTATACGGCGTCAGAGCAGGTGGCGGGGAATCTGTTCTAGGCTGGCGGGCAGATTTCAGGGTTGTCGTGCTTCTATTGTGCGGGTGCGGCTTTCGCCTAACATTGCGCGGATTTCTTCGTCTTCAGGATGCGCTTTGAAGGCGCGTTCGAGTGGAGCGATGGCCTGCGCGTAGTCATGCGCGGCGAATGCGGCGCGGCCCCAGTTGCGGTCTACGCCTTGTAATGATGGATTCCACTTTGCGGCTTGCTGAAAGTTGGCTTCGGCGCGGGGGAAGTCTCCAGCCATGGCGGCGTGAACGCCTAGATTGTTGTAGCTGCCGGCTAACAATGGACCCATTTGTGATTCGAAGCGCTTGAGGGCGTTTATCTGCTCGAGTGTGGGCTCGTGTGTTTTGGTGAGGGTGAGGCTGGCGGCGTATTTGCCTCCGCTCATGATGGATTCGTCCTGCTGGCGTTTTTCGTCGAGCATCTTTGCGGAGATTTCCATCTCCTGGCGGCCCGGCTCCTGCTGGCCATTGGAGATGAGGAGCTTGCCGAGGTCGTAGTGCGCGCGCTGGATGGCGAAGCGGTTGTGCGCCGGGTCGAGGGTTACGGCGATGGCCTGACGGAGGGCTGCTTCGGCTTCGCGCTTTTGTCCGGAGAGGAAATAGAGGTGACCGAGCTCCATGACGTTGTCAGGGTTGCGCGGGGCCAGCTCGGTTACGCGCTTCAGGTTGGTGATGGCTTCGGCGGATTTGTTTTGCTGTTCGAGGATGTGGGCGAGTTGGGGGTAGGCCAGCGGATCGCGCGGGCTGATGGCGATTTCTTTGCGGAACTCCTGCTCGGCTTTGGCAGTGTCGGGTGGCTCGACGCTCATGTAGGTTGCGCCTAAGGAGTAGTGCAGGCCGGGGAGGGATGCATTGAGTGCGAGAGCCTTTTTGTACTCGGCGAGTGCCTTTTCAGGGTAATTTGCTACGGAGTAGGCGCGGCCGATGGCCATGTGGTTGGCTGCGGTGTCGCCGTACTGGGCGATGAGCTGCGTGAAATATGGCGCGCCGCCGTTTTCTTCGCCTGCTTCGAGCATGGTGGAGCCCATGACGTATAGGTTTTCGAAGGTGGGGTCGAGCGTGAGTGCGGCCTGCGTATATTTTTCGGCTTCCTTGTTGAGGCTTAGCACCAGGAGGGCACGGCCGAGGATGCGGCTGGCATCGGCGCGAAGCTTATTGGGAAGGGTGGCGGGAGCGTTATCGACTGCTTCCTGGAGAAGATCGCGGGCCTTCTGCGAATTCTTTGCGTCGAGTGCGGCTTCGGCGGCGTCCTGCCGTAATTTCAAGTCGGTAGGGGTGGCTGCGATGGCTTCGTCGTAGAGCGGGGCGGCATGGGCGTAGTCGCCTGCCTCGGCGTAGCCGTTGGCCAGCTGATGGAGGACGGCGGCAAGGAAGCTTTTGTGCTCGAGGTCTGCGGCGGGGAGATTGCCGGAATCCTGCAGGCGGTAGGCGGCGTCGTAGTGCTGACGCATCTCATCCTGATTGCCGGTGTGTGGGGGCTGCGGCTTTTGTGCGGATGCGCTGGAGGCTATGACCAGTGCGACGAAGGCCGGGGCGCAGATGGATTTGGAGACCTGGTACACAGAAACATGATACCGGTGCGGCTCAGGACTCGAAGGTGAGCTGGCCTGCGGACCAGATGGAGGCTGGTTTGGGCTCGGAGGCGAGGTCGTAGACGAGGCGCTCGAGGACGAGGCGCTTGTCGGGGGGGGAGGAGCGGAGCTCGAGGTCGGCGCGGGCGATGAGGCGGAGGGCGCGGGTGAGGTCGCGGCGGGATTTGTAGCGGCGGGCCTGCTTGATGAGGTCGTCGGCGGCGAAGGGAGGGATGCGGAAGCCCTGCCAGAGAGCCTGCCAGATGGCGCGCTGGTCGCGGACGTTTTTCTCGAGGATGACGAGCATCTGGCGGAAGGTGCGGGCCAGCATGTAGAGGTGGCCGATGGCTGCGTCTTCGCCGGCTTCAGAGGAGTTGAGCAGGCCGTGCAGGAGCGCGAGCGCGCGCTTGGGCTGGCGAGCGCTGATGGCGTCGGTTAGCTCGTAAAGGGAGCGCTGCTTTGCGCCGAGGACCATGGTTTCTACATCGCCGAGCGTGATGCGGCCGCGGCCCTGTGTGTAGAGCAGAAGTTTTTCGAGCTCGGAGGCGATGAGCATCATGTCTGCGCCGAGGGCGTCTACGAGCTCGCGGGCGGCGTCGGGGTCCAGTTTGGTTTCGTTTTCGAGGGCGGTGGCTACGGCCCAGCGCATGGCGTCTTCGTCCGAGACGCGGGTCAGCTCGACCATGGCGCAGTGCTCGCCCAGGGTTTCAGTGAGGCGCTCGTAGCGGGTTTTGTCTTCCATCTCCATGCGGCGGGTGTCGGAGGGGATGCGGATGAAGTCGGCTACGAAGAGCAGCAGAGCCTGCGGGTTGGGTGAGCGGAAGTAGCGGTCCAGTGCTGCGAATTCATCCTTTTTGGCGCCGCGGGTGTAGAGCTGGCGGACGTTGCGGATGAAGATGACCTGGAATGGGGCCATGAGTGACGGGGTCTGTGCGCGATCGAGGGCTTCAAAGATAGACGTGGAGGCAAGATCGATGTCGGAGAGGCAGAAGTCTTTGAGATCGGGCGGGACGAAGGCGCTGAGGACTGCGGCGCGGCAGCGTTCCTGCAGGAAGATTTCGTCGCCGGCGAGCACGTAACCGGGTTTGAGTGCGCCGGTGTTCTTTGCGGCTGCGTCGATTTCAGAGACGAAGCGGCCAACGGCGGAAAAGCCCGCACCCCAGCGAGAGCCGCTCAAAGCGCGGGCCTCTGGCCATGGTTGGGAATGTGCTTCGTCATGCCTCCATAGGATAGCAGCGATTGAAGTTGTGGACGGGTGTGGGAATCGATACCCTTATTCGCCTGCTATTCATCTTCGGCATCGACGGGAACGGTGAATTTGTCGTCGGGAAGTTTTACCCGGAGGCTTAGACCGACGTTTTCGCGGATTTTATTGCCGGGCAGGCGGTGGAGTTTGAAGAGGACGAGGACGTTGCGATCGGGGTCGTCGAAGGCGGGGAAGCTGGCTACCTGTTCGAGCGAGTAGCGGGTGTGAAGGTCTTCGAGGGTGCCGGGGTCGAGAGAGTTCCAGCCGGCCCACCAGCCGGGTTGATATGCGCCCAGCCTGTCGGCGAATTCCATGGTGCCGAAGTCGTCGCAGAGCGTGGGCAGGTGCGTGATCATGGTCATTTCATCGCCGCTGATGGAGACTACGAGGCGCTTGCCGTTGGGGTGCTCGTCTACGTAGCGGGTGAGGTTGCGGGCGGCAGTGACCCATGTGTATTCGGGGTGGGTGGCGTAGGTGATGGTGGTGGCAGCGTTCGAGCCTGCGGCGAGTGTTGCGAGTGCAATTGCGCCGCCGCCCAGCCATAGCGACCAGCGATGCGAGCCGCCTTTGCCGGCATTGACCAGGGCCTCTGCGCCCTGCGCGAGCACGAAGATGGAGAAGATGCCCACGACGGTGAAATAGCGCGGCTGCGGGTGGTTTTGATAGGTCATGAAAAGGATGTAGCCGGCAGCGGAGAGAACGGATGCGCCGAAGACGGGGTCGGCGAGGAGTTTGCGCGCCCATTCTCTGCGGCATGCAATGAGCACCACGACAAAGAGAATGCCGGCGAGCGGGATGAGGATGTGATCTATCCAGAGGCCGCCGTGGAAGGACCACCAGAGACTTACGATGGGCCAGTAAAATTCCCTGGGCTTGATGTACTTGTTGATGAAGAAGAGATAGCGGTAGTCGGCGAGGAGGCCGTTGGCGATGACGATGGCCATCCAGAGGCCGAAGGAAACTACTGCCGAAAGAGCTGCGACAGTGGCGCAGCGTCCGGCTTCCGGTTGGGGGTTCCACCATCTTGGGCCTCTGCCGAAGGAGGCGACGATGGCCCAGCCCAGGGCGGGAAGCAGAAATGCTGCGGAGGTCTTGGTGAGCAGCATAAGCGTGAAGAGCAAGCCGATGAGGATGGAGGCTGCAATGGGACGCCTGAGGCGCGGCAGACGCACTGCAAGGTTCAATGCCGCGAGGAAGAACGCGGTGAGCATGGGCTCAAGGATGGCGAGGCGGCTGAAGGCGTAAAGGAACGGGCTGGTGACTATCAGCGTTAGCGCGAGCAATGCGACCCAGCGTGTGCTGCGGACGCGGAGAAGCGTGTAGCTGAGCAACAGGTTGAGGATGAAGAAGCTGACGGCGAGGGCGCGCGCGGCCTCAATATTTACGCCGGTGAAAAAGAAGAGTATCCACTCCAGGAATGGCCAGACGGGCACGGCGGGCGCGGGATTGAATTCGCCCTTCATGTACCAGTTGCCGTAGAGATGGGCGCGCATGGCTGCGTTGCCGTACCAGCCTTCGTCGGTGTACTTGGCCCAGTCCATAAACCACGGTGTGTGGTTGGGAAAATCTGCGCTTAAGTGAACGAAGTGGACCAGCGCGAATGCGACGATGAATAGAATCCACGCCGCCTGTGCCAGGCGCTTGAGGGAAAGACTCAAAATCTAACTACTCCTGAGTAGTGTTGTGGGGACGAAGTAAGTGTAAACGAACGCGGACAAGGAAAAATAGACGGGCGAAGGCTGCTATGCCGCCATATCCAGCCGCCCAATGCGCGGCCGTTTTTTCTTCTTTGCCTGCCACATGTCGAACGAGCTCTGCATGTCATACCAGAAGGAAGGATGCGTGCCGAGAGCGTCGCTTAATCGCAGCGACATTTCGGCGCTGATGCCGGCCGAACCATTGAGAATGCGAGAAAGCGTAACCCGCGATACCTGCAGGTGGCGGGCCATGCCGGTTACATCCATCTCTCCCATGTACTCGCGCAAAACCTTACCCGGATGCGGAGGATTGTGCATTTCACTTGTCGTTGCCATCGTTACCTCCCGTGATAATCCTGATAGTCCACCAGGACTGCATCTTCGCCGTCAAAGCGAAATGTCATGCGCCAGTTTCCGTTTACCTTGATGGACCAGTGACCAGCCAGACCACCCTTCAACGGGTGCAGTCCCCAACCTGGACGAGAAAGATCGGAAGCAGACTTTGCATGATCGAGAGCGAAAAGCTGAATGCTGAGCTTTTCCGCATGCACTGGTTGAATACCCGCCTTGCTTCCGGTTCTGAAAAATTTTTCAAGCCCGGCATGACGGAAGCTCCTGATCACCTATAAAGTGTATCGATACGCTTTACATGCGTCAAGGCTGTTTATCTTACTCGTATGCCAGGGCGTCGATGGGGTCTTTGCGGGCGGCCATCCATGCGGGGTAGAGTGCGCCGCAGAGAGAACCGACGAAGGCGATGATCATGCCGCGGCCGATCCAGCCGCCGGTGATTTCAAAGTTGAGGGTGGGGAAGAGATGCCCCAGGAGCAGCTTGACGCCGAAGACTCCGGCGATGCCGAGGATGACTCCGGCAACGGCTACGACGGCTGTTTCCCGGAGGACGACTGAGACGATGTCGCCTTTGGATGCGCCCATGGATTTGAGGATGCCGATTTCGCGGGTGCGCTCCAGGATGGCTGTGTACATGGACTGGAAGATGACGAGGAAGCCTACGATGACGGCGATTCCGGTTACGGTGCCCAGGGCGATGTTGAAGCCGGGGAGCTTGTCAGGAGTCATGGTGGCCAGCCATTCATCGATGCTCTGGATGGGGTAATCTTCCAGGCCCTTGGTGGAGTGAATCTCGTTGCGCACGGCTTCGAGGTTGGCTTTGTCATCGACCTTGATATAGAAGACCGAGGCGCGGCCTACGGAGCCGGTCATTTCGCCCATGGTGTCGATGGGGATGAGCTTGCGGCCACCCTTGCCGTGCTCGACGATTCCACAGATGCGGAAGGGGTGATCCATGATCTGGATGGTGTCGCCAACGTGCAGCTCCGGTTTGGAGTTGGCCTGAATGTCGTCGACGATGACGTCATTGGGGCCTTGAAAGGGCGTGCCGGCGAGGAATTTGAAAGGCTTGAGGGCGTTGAAGCTGTCGTAATCGATGCCGTAGAGGACTTCGATCTTGCCGTTGGTGCTGAGCTTGCTGATGAGCGGCGAGGCGGAGGTTACGTGTGGGAGCTTGCGCAGAACGTCCGCAAATTTGACGGGCATGGGCGCTCCGCCTACTCCGTTCATGGTGCTGGCGTTTGAGGGCCAGAGCATGAGGTCGGCGCCGGTGCCGTTGGTGCGGGTCTTCTGGTCGTTCAACATGCCCATGAAGACGCCGGCGATGGAGAGAATCATGATGACTTCAATGGCGACGGCGAGGACGCTGATGAGGGAGCGTACGGGGCGCTGGAGCAGATTGGCGAAGACAAGCTTATTCATTGCTAGATACAGGGTACAGGGTGCGGGGTACAGTTGCCAGTTCGGGCCGGTGTACGTGTTGGGCGGGAATGGTCTGGTTCCGAACTGGTATCGGGCGAAAAAATTGCTTGACGTATCCAAGTATGGAACTAGACCGCCGCAAATCGATGGAGGATAATCCACTTGAGCGGTATACCTCGATTGAGCGGGCGGATTTAGAGTGCGCCGCGCGAGGATGGGAATGGGTAGCTTCGGTGACGACCTGCGCAAGGAGCGAGTATCTCGTGGCGTTGCGCTGGAGGACATCACGGCGGTAACCAAGATCAGCCGGCACCATCTTCTGGCGCTGGAGCAGGAGCATTTTCGCCAGCTTCCGGGCGGAATCCTGAATAAAGGCATTGTGCGCGGTTATGCTGGCGCGGTGGGGCTGGACCAGGAGGACTGGACGCAGCGGTTTATGCGGGCGTACTCGTCTTCCGGGCAGATACTGGACGATGACCGCAACTGGACCGAGTTTGCTTCCAATGTAGGCCGGGCGCGGCTGCAACGGCATGAGCATCATGAGGTGCGCGTGAAGTGGCTTGGCGCGCTGCTTCTGCTGGTAGCTGTTTCCGCGGGTGCTTTTCTTGCGGTGCGGTATTACGGGCTTCGCGTGGGCTGGTGGCCTACGGTGCTTCCTTTCCGTCATGCGCCTGCGCAGGGCACGCCTTCGGAATCCCATGAAGGCCAGCCTGCCGCAGCCGGCGGCAACCTGCCCGCTTAACCTCTACTTTGCCCCTTTCAGGCACTTGAATCGACTGTCGAGTGAGAGGCTTTGCTCCTTGGCGGGGCATCCAATTACCATAGTTGACGGAGCGGTATCGGCAAGTTTTCCTTCCTCCGGCTCGGGCTTTCTGCCCGTTCTCTCAATCGCCGGCCACTTCACAACCTATCCCTATAAGGGAGGAACCATTGAGCGATCGTTTTTTGTTCACCTCGGAGTCCGTGACAGAAGGTCATCCGGACAAAATTGCCGACCAGGTCTCAGATGCCATTCTCGACGCATGTCTTGAGCAGGACCCCTATAGCCGTGTGGCTGCGGAAACGCTGACCGCGACCGGCTTTGTTGTCATTGCAGGCGAAATCACGACCAAGGCATACGTTGACTTTCAGACGCTGGTGCGCGGGGTTGTGGCTTCGATTGGCTACAACAACGCACTGTATGGCTTTGACTCGAACACCTGTGCGGTGATCTCGTCGATCAACAAGCAGTCTGGCGATATTGCCCAGGGCGTGGATACCGGCGGGGCCGGCGACCAGGGCATGATGTTCGGCTATGCATCGAATGAGACGGAAGAGCTGATGCCGGCGCCGATTTCGCTGGCGCACAAGCTGGCAAAGCGGCTTACGGATGTTCGCAAGAGCGGCAAAATGCCTTACCTGCGGCCTGACGGCAAGAGCCAGGTGACGGTGGAGTATGACGAGAACCGCAAGCCGGTTCGCATCGACGCCGTGGTGGTGAGCACGCAGCATGCTGAGAATGTTTCGAATGAGGAGCTGCACGCCGACATTCTGAAGCATGTGATCCAGGCTGTGCTTCCTGCCGAGCTGCTTGATGAGCACACCAAGTACCACATCAATCCGACTGGCCGCTTTGTGATCGGCGGACCGATGGGTGACTCCGGCCTGACGGGACGCAAGATTATTGTGGACACCTATGGCGGCGCGGGCCGTCATGGCGGCGGCGCGTTCTCGGGCAAGGATCCGACAAAGGTGGACCGCTCGGCTGCTTACATGGCGCGGCACATTGCGAAGAACATTGTGGCTGCAGGGCTGGCGGATCGCGTTGAGGTTCAGCTTGCTTACGCGATTGGCGTGGTGGACCCGGTTTCCGTGCTGGTGGATACCTTTGGCACTGGAAAGCTGACCGGGCCGCAGCTCACGGAGTTGGTTCGCAAGAACTTCTCGCTGACGCCGAAGGGCATTATCGAGAGTCTGAATCTGCGCCGGCCGATCTACCAGAAGACGGCTGCTTATGGGCACTTTGGCCGCAATGAGCCTGAGTTCACATGGGAAGCGACCGACAAGGCTGCGGCTCTCAAGGAGCAGGCTGACGCTTTGCTGGCGGCTGCGAAGTAAGAGCGGCGATTTGCACGATGTATGGGGAGCCCTGGCGGCTCCCCATTTTCGTTTGCAGCTATCTAACTCTTGTCGCTGCTGTAGAATCTTCCCGTTGCTTATTTATTTCGGAGTACAAACTATGCGTTCTCGTGCTGTTGCACTGCTTCTGGCCGGTCTTGCGTGTGTCGCGGCCGCACAAACCCCTTCGCCTACGGCTGAGCCCAAGTGGGATTACCTGGGCAAGTATGGTCCGATCAACTGGGGCAAAATGGACCCGGCGTGGAAGGCCTGCTCGGAGGGCAAAGAACAATCGCCTGTTGATATTCGTAATGCGAAGCTGAACAAGGCTCTGCAGCCGATTGAATTTCATTACCTGGCGGGGGCTGTGGAGGTGGTGAATACGGGCCGTACCATCCAGGTGAATGTGCCGCCGGGCAGTTACATTGTGTCGGATGGCGTGCGGTATGACCTGGTGCAGTTCCACTTTCATCATCCAAGCGAAGAGGCGGTCAAGGGCAAGCTGACGGACATGGTGGTGCACCTGGTGCATAAGAGCTCCGACGGCAAATATGCTGTGGTGGCTGTGCGGCTGCTTGAAAATCGCGGTGAGCCGAATGCTCTGTTGTCCACGCTGTGGACCAACCTGCCGAAGAGTGCGGGGCAGACGGAGAAGATTGCCGATATGGTGAATGCCGGCGGGTTTCTTCCCGCGGATCGGGCTTACTGGACTTACACGGGCTCGCTGACGATTCCGCCGTGCACGGAGGGAGTGAAGTGGTTCGTGCTGCAGCAGGAGATGCCGCTGAGCCGGGAACAACTACGCGCGTATACGGCGATGTTTCGGGTGAGCTCGCGGCCGCTGCAGGACCTGCATGGACGGAAGATTGAGGCGAGCCAGTAGGAGTTGCCGAGCGGGCATTGCGGGCGGCTTACGGGCCGCCCCAAAAACTTAAATTGAAAAGACTCAGCGCTCCAGTGCGGAGAAACGCAACTCGAGACCTGAGCTGGTCTCGCTGACTTCGATGCCTGTTAGGTCGTGGACGAGGTAATGGGCTGCGGCCAGTTCCTCGGGTGTGTGCGAGAAGGTGGTGCCGATGACGGTGCAGCCTGCTGCTTCGCCGGCTAGTACGCCGGAGTGGGAATCTTCGATGACGACGCATTGCTCGGGTGGGAAACCGAGGATTTTTGCGCCTTCAAGATAAGGCATGGGGTGGGGCTTGCCCTGGGGCACTGAGCCTGCTGTGATGAGGCGCTCGGGGACGGGCAGGCCGATCATGGCGAGGCGTGTGCGGGCCAGCTTTTCTGTGGCTGAGGTGACTACTGTCCAACGGTGCGGGGGCAGGGCGGCGAGCAGCTCCTTTACGCCGGGGAGGATTTCGATGCCTTCGCCGTCAGAACATTCGATCTCTTCAATCAGTTTGAGTTCGGCCTCGGCGTCCAGGTCCGGGCGGAGTTCGGCTGCGGACTCGATGGCACGGCGGCCGTGGATGACGCTGAGTACGTAGACCGGATCGAGGTCACGCATGTTGGCCCACTTGGTCCAACTGCGCTCGACGGAGGCGAGGGACGAGATGAGGATGCCGTCCATGTCGAAGAGAATTCCCTGGCAGTGGAGGGTGACGGGAAAGGAAGCGACAGAGTCCATATGGAGATTTTAGCGGTCCGATATGGAAGTAAATCGCACTGCGGGAGGAGTGGTCAGTGTGATTTTGCCATAGACTCTCTGTTTTCGATTGCCTTGCGAAAGCTGGTTTTCGGCGAGATCGAGATTGGAATCTCCAATGATGGCCTTGCCTGACCAGTGATCAAAATTTGCCAGAGCCGCGTCCGCAGTGGGTGTGAGAATTTCACCTTGCTTCCAGTCAAACTGGAGGCTTCCTTTGATGCTGGCGGCAATTTGAGCTGGAGTTAAGCCGGAAAATGCCAGATTCCCGGAGCCATTGAGCGGGCCGCCTTTCCATTTTTGTCCGGCAAGTTGGCCAACCAGGGTGGAATTCAAGCCCGTAAAAGAACCATCAACTGTATAGGAAGGCAAGTCGTTCTGGGTTGTTGGGATGTCCAGCGAGGCTGTGCCGTGGATCTGGCCGCCGAGCGTGCGGGCGTCGAAGTTGGTGAGCTTTACGCCGTGCGAATCAAGCTGCAGCCGGGCGGATGCGCCAGTGAAGGTGAAGGGGCCGGTCGTGAGCGATTCGGCTTGTATGGTTCCTTCGGCGGTTGGCCAGGCGGATTGTGAGGCGGGGCGGAAGCGGTCCATGAGCGAGGAGATGAGGGTTCCGCGCTGACGCGCGCCGAGGATGGCTTGCTGGAGTGCGGCGAGATCGAGCGCGGTGAGGCGGACGGTGAAGTGCGGCGTGCAGGGCTGGCCCGATGCGCAGGGGAGCGGCATGGCGAGGGTGGCTGCTCCGCGGATGCGGTGGTCGGTGGGGCCGTAGGCGAAATTGATGCCATCCCAGACGGCGAGGCCATTTACGAAGCGAAGTGAGGCGGTGCCGAGATCGAGCGGCGTGGAGAGGAAGTCCGGCTTCCAGGAGGTGTTTCGCAGGAGGATGGAGCCGGAGAGGGTTTTGGCGTCGGTGTCCTGATCGGGTGTGGAGGAATTGAAAGACGCGGAGGAGATCCATGGGCCGGAGATGTGCAGGTCGAGCGCGGCGGGCGCGCTGACAGGGCTGGTGACCTGGGCGAAGGCGTCTGCCTGCGCAACGCCGGTGGCCTGAGCGAGATCGCGGAGGCGCGGCAAAGAGGATGCGCCGCGAATGGCCAGATCAAAGCCCTGATGGCCAAGCAGCGCCGTGATGGCGAGTGGATTTGGGGCGCCTGCGGGTATGGTCAGGGCCGCGGTGAGCGAGGGCGGCTGACTGGGCGGGGCTGCGGCGGGTGAGAGGACGAGCGTGGAGATCGAAATGGGATTGGTGAGGCCCTGACCGGTGATCTGAAGGCCCTGGCCGGTGAAGCTACCCTGCAAAGCCGGGTTGGGCTGCGTGGTTTTGCTGGAACGCCCGCTATGCAGGGCGGGGTGGACTTGGCGGGCGGGCTGTGCGGTTGCGGGTGCGTAGGTCATTTTGCCGCTGAAGGTGCCTTGCGCGGCGAGGCTTTGATCGAAGTTACCGCGCATGGACCGGAGGATATCGAGTGGCGCCTGGGCGGGGATGCGGTCCAGCTCCAACGTGAGCTGCGGGTTGAGCGGCGCGGCGGGCAGATTGCCGGTGAGATGAACGCGGCCATCGCCGACGGGGGAATTGCACGCGATTTTTTCCATGGAGCGGGTGGGGAAGTGATAGATGAGGCTGCAGTTGGCGTCGAAGTCGAGTGGAGCGAGGGGCTCAAACTCCGCGCGGTGGACGCTGGTGGCGCGGAGGCGCGTGGAGACGGTGAGGGCGTCCACGGAGCCGTCTGCGTGGAGCTCACCGGTGAGGTCGCCGCGCCAGTCCTGGTCAGAGCCGAGGATGAGGCGCGAGAGCTGGCCTAGCTGGGCTTTGCGCCAATCCATTTCCACGTGCAGGGGCATGCGACTGAGGCGAGAGTTGGGGCGCATGGTGGCTTCGAGACGGACGATGCCGGTATCGGCTTCGAGCGGGATGTCGGTGCGCGTGGGCTGGCCGCGGAGGCGGATGTGCCAGCCGTCGTCTTCACGCCAGAGCGAGGCGTCTGTGCTGGTGAGCGAGAAGGGGATTTTTTCCGCGCCGAATTTTACGTTGATGCGGGAGTTCGTGGCTTCCATGTAGGGCAGCGGCGTGGGAGCGCTGGAGGAGCCGGAGGTGGGCTCGGCGGTGCGGAAGAGGGAGTCGGCGTTCCAGCGGCCGTCCATGTTGCGGACGAGGTTGAGGCTGGCCTGATCGGCGCTGATGCGGTCGAGTGCGAGGCGGCCGCCCCAGAGGGGAAAGAGACGGATGGAGGCTACTACCGTTTCGGCGTGGAGGACAGGTTCTACGCCGAATGCGGGGTCTTCATCGACGGTGAGGTCCGTGAGGACGAAGCCGGGGCGGGGAAGCAGGCGGAGCTCGACGGCAGAGAGGCGCACGGGGCGGCCGAGAGAGCTGGAGACGAGCTGCGTGATGTGGCTTTTATAGCGGCTGATGCTGACGTAGGGCGGAACGATGATGAGCAGCAGGATGAGAATGAGAAGGCTGAGGCCGAGAGTGAGGCGGATGTGCCGGCGGAGCCAGGATTTGCTGGCTGGTTCGATGTCTGGCTTGGGCACGGAGGTCATTGTTTCTAATCGTAATTGGTGAAAGACAGAAGCGGGTCCTTCCCTCCGGCTGAAAAACGGTAATGGTCAGGATGACGGGATTTTGTGGGGGACACCCGTATTTTGTGTTGTGGTGGCGAAAGGCAAAAACAAGGCTCTTATCGGGGCTCTGGTTATCCCACCCATGCGCGGTACTGCTGCGCATGGATGGGGCACCCGATTTGTTGGGGGTGCTGGCAAAAAACAAAAGCAAAGACAAAAGCAGGGTTTTCCCTTCGCCTGAAAAACGGCAACAGCCAGGACGCCGGGATTTTTATTTGGCTGAATGCTTAGTGGACGATTTTTAGAGTGCGGGACCAGCGGGTGCCGGTGAAGAAATGCAGGGCTACGTGGCCCATCCATGCGATTTTGGGGCCGATGCCGGGCTGCTCGAGCTGGCCGTCGGGGGTCTGGAAGGACCAGTAGTTGAAGAGCGGGCGGCCTATGATGTTTTCACGCGGGACGAAGCCCCAGAAGCGGGAGTCGGCGGAGTCGTGACGGTGATCGCCCATCATGAAGTACTTGCCGGGGGGGACGACAAGATCACCGTTGACGATGTGCGAGTTGATCTCGGTGGCCCACTGCTCGGTTTTGTAGTTGCCGGGCTCGGGAACGACTGGAAACGAGGGGAACTCGTCGAGGAACTGCTGATCCGAGGCGAATGCGGGGGTGTCGCTGTAGGTTTTCGGGAACGGTTGCGGCTCGCCGTTAATGTAGACGACACCGTTATGCAGATGGATGTGGTCGCCGGGGACGCCGATGAGGCGCTTAACCAGGGGAAGATACTGCCGCGTGTCGGAGCCGGGAACATCGTCTGCCACAGGCTTCCAGAAGACGATGATGTCATTGCGCTGTGGCTCGCGGTAATGGACGAGCGGGAACCAGTTGTGGCCGGGCGCGAGGGTGAGGCGGTCGACGAAGAGGTGATCGCCTACGAGGAGGGTGTTTTCCATGGAGCCGGAGGGGATGACGAAGTTCTGGCCGATGAAGTTGAAGATGAAGAGACCGACTACGAAGACAGCCGCGTAGCTGGCAACGGCTTCAAGGAAGGTTTCTCCGGTTTTCTGGTCGGCTGCGGGGGCGATGTCTGCGGCGCTCGTTTTCGTCATTCGTGGCTCTAGCTTGAGTGCAATTTCCTCAGGGGCTAAAGCCCCATCGCTTTTCGGCTACCTTCGGCACGACTCAAGTCGTGCCCTGTTACAAAACTATTCCAATGCCGGCTCGTAAGCCCAATTCAAAGTCTGCACAGCTTCTATTGACAGCAATCTCTAACGGACTACGCGGAAGATTCGCTCCCAGCGCGCGAATGCGGCCAGCTTTGCCGTAAGTTCTCTATCGTGTCCGAGTCTATCATCCGGAGCCTGCTCAACATCGGTGGAGGAGGGGCGGCGAACGGAGAAGTAGATGAGCATGGGGCGGGCGATGATGGCGTCTCGCGGGACGAGTCCCCAGAAGCGCGAATCTTCGCTGTGGTTGCGGTTGTCGCCGAGGACGAAGTACTGGCCGGGCGGAACGACGAGCTCGCCGTTTTCGACGAGGCTGGGGAGCTTATGCCACCAGTCGGGGCTGACGTTGGGATCGGAGTAGACGGTTCCGGGAAAGACGTCGCGGGAGGGATTGTAGGAGGTTGGCTCGAAGGCGGCGTAGGGCTCGGAGACGCGAAGACCGTTGACGGAGAGATGACCGTCGTCGACGCGGATGTGGTCTCCGGGGATGCCAGCGACACGCTTGATGAGTAGAGGCGGGCGGGGATGGTGGAAGACTACGATGTCACCGCGCTGGACTTCGCGATAGGGAAGAATGGCGCGTGTAAGGGCATCGGAGGGGGCCAGGATTTGCCTGTTTACTAGAAGGAAATCACCGATGAGCAGAGTGCGCTCCATGCTTTCGGAGGGGATGAGGTAGGGCTGGAGAAGGAAGGTGAGCAGAAAAAGTGCGACGACGAGTGTGCGAAGCAGCATGGCCAGTGCTTCAGCCGGTGTGGGCAGGTGATGGCGATGCGTGTGGCGCGGCGTGGCCTGTATCCGGAGGGGGGCTGGCACGCTCATTCTGCTGCTGCCTCCTCAGGTGTGTCGAGGGGCGGAGTGTCGATAGGTGTGCCGGCTTTTTCCCCGGTGAGGCGGGAGAGGGCGCGGCGGGCGGCGTCCTGCTCAGCGTGTTTTTTGGTGCTGCCGAGGCCGCGGGCCAGAGGCTTGCCGGGGCCGGAGGGCTCTGGGCTGCCTGTGCTTTTGGCGGCGGGTTTGAGGCGGACTTCTACCAGAAAGCGCTTGCGGTGGTCAGGGCCGGACTCGTTTTTGACGCGGTAGACGGGAGTGCCGGAGTGCGTGGACTGCAGGTACTCCTGCAGGGCGGATTTGTAGTTGCCGAGGGCTGCGCCGGAGCGGAGTTCGCGGGCCAGCTGCTCGGCGGCTTCTCCCATGACGTGTTTGCGAACGAAGGCGCGGACGGGGGCCAGATCGCCGGTCGGGGCACCGTCGAGGAAGAGTGCGCCGAGGACGGCTTCCATGGCGTTTGAGAGGACAGTGCTTTTGCGGCGCAGACCGCTGCGGTCTTCGCCTTTGCTGAGGCGGATATGGCGGCCCAGGTTGATTGCTTCTGCGACGAGCGCCATGTTCTGACGGCTGACGAGCTGGGCTCTCATGCGGGTCAGCTCGCCTTCGGTCCAGTCAGGGTGCAGAAGGAAAAGGGCTTCGGCGACGACGAGGCCGAGGACGGCATCGCCGAGGAATTCGAGACGTTCGTTGTCGCCTGAGATGGGTGCGGATTCGCCTGGTGCGCTGGATTTGCCATGGGCAACGGAGCGATGGGTGAGGGCGCGGAGAAGTAGCTCAGGCCGGGCAAATGTATGTCCCAGCGCGGCTTCCAGCTCGCTCACGTGTGCTTGTTCCATCACTGTTCCCCGGCGAGAGTCAGTGTACCTTTTTTGACGCGGTGGAGCGGAAGAGGCGTGTAACACCTTAGCGGTAAATGGGAGAGGGCCCCAATTTGTGTGGGGATTGAAGGTTTTTGGGGGCGGGATTGACTCCCACATCTCAAAAGCGAGACGTGGGGCGCCGGGTATTCGGTTCAGGGGTTATTGCGGTTTGGTTGGTGGTGCTTTGGGGTCGGCCTTTGGGTCGTCGTTTGCGTCGTCATCCTCACAGGTGTGGCCCTTGATGGGTGCGTAGGCGGTTTTGACGCCGCGCTCGGCGGCTACGCGGGTGTCCTGCTGGCCGTCGCGGTTTTCCAGCGCTTCCTTGTATTCGGCTATGGCGTCTTCGCGCCTGCAGGAGAGATCGAGCATGCGGCCGAGGTAGATATGCGACCAGGCGAGGAGGCGTGGATCCTTGCTGGTGTTGATGGTGGTTTTGAAGCGGCCTGCGGCTTCTTCAGGATTTTTGTTGATGAGGGCAACACGCGCGAGAACGAAGTTGGCGCGAGCGGCGTCGGCGGTGGCCTGCAGGCTGTCTGAGTTGCTATCGGAGAGGAAGGGACGGGCCAGATTGGCTGCACCGGCGGCATCGCCTGTCTGCAATTTGGCTTCGGCGAGATCGAGGCCTTCGAGCTTGCGCGGCTTGGGACGGCTTAGCACGTCAGCGTCCGCTTCGGCGTCAAACTGGATGCGCTTGGCGCGGCTTACCTGCTGATCGATGTCCATGGAGTAGACCATTTCGCCCATGGTGTCGCGGAGGCTGGCGGGGTCTTTTTCGAAATTTATGAGCGCGTCGTAGAAATACTGCGTTAGGACGAAGCCCTGTGTCATGTCGTGGCGCACGGTGTTCTGACGGGCGGCCTCCTGTTTGACCTCAACCTGGTGGCGCTCGCCTTCATACTTTGGCAGGTCGGAACGATCGACGCCCGCGGGAATCTTATAGTCGGGAATGCCGGTATCCATGGTGCGGGCTTCGATGGCCTTGATGAGACATTCGACGGTGAGGGCGACGGTGTCAGAACGGTAGAGGAACTGGAGAGGGGCATCACGGATGACTTTGAGGATGGGTTGTTCGCGATCGATGGCGTTGGCGCGCGAGTAAAGCAGCGGCTCGATGAGGTAATGCAGGTAGGTATGGCGGACATCAGCCATGCGAATTTTGCCGTCTACGGCTGAGGTAACGACAACATAATCCGTGCCGTAGATGCGCGCGTTGACGGTGTGGGGCGAGAGCATGGGCTCCATGACGACAACGAAGCGGTGGCCATCATAGGTGGAGGCCGGCATTTTGAGATAGAGATTGGTTCCGACAATCATTTGCGAGAGCGGATCGTGGATTCTGGCGATTTCGTCATCGTAGGAGCGGCGAAGGGTGAGCCAGATTCCGTGGAGATCGACGGCAGCGGAGAAGGCCTTGAGGAGCGGCACCATTTCGACGACCTGCGTGGCGTCGGGAGGCATCTCGGTGAGCTCGACTGTGGTTTCAAGATCGGGCGGCGGACTTAGATAGAGCGCCAGAGAGATGTATTGCGAGATGTCGCGCTCAGAACCGGTCAGGCGATGCTGTGCGACGTAAAGGCAGATGGCGTCCCGTTTTTTGCGAGCGTCTTCACTCATGGCGAGCGCGCCGTTCATCTCGTCGCGGACTTTCTTGCGGACGGGAGCGCTGTCGTCAAGGCCTTCGTCATAACCGCAGGCATTGAGCGCGGATGCCATGATGAAGACCGGCTCAGAGCTGATGAGCGAGACGGTGGGGCCGGCTGGATCGATCAGCGAAGGAGCCTTCTCTCGCGGAGCGGACTGACCGGAGGAGGAGCCTTGCTGCGAACTGGACGACTGCGCGTGCGAGGCAGCGGGGGATGCGGCGAGAGAGAGAGCACAGGCGAGAGCGACGGAGAGCGGAAACTGACGAAAATCCATGAATAAACCCTGCCTGAAGTGTACATTTTTAGACGTTGTTGCAGGGTTAAAGGGGAGATTCCGGGGAACAATTGCATCGACCAGCTGAGGAATTCAGCCAATGATGCAGGGAAGGTAGAGGCGCTTCTGACGATTCCTGCTGAACCTGATTCGGAGCTGGAGGCGCGGTCGGCGCTATCCGCGGACGGAGACGCCGGAGAAGGACAGGATTGCGAGGCCGCGGACGGGCTGGCCGAAGAAGCGGGCGGGCTCGAATTTGCTGACCAGCAGCAGGTTCTGCACGGCGGCGCGGGTCTGGGAATCGTTGGGGCCGGAGACGATGCGGAAGTCATAGACGGCGCCCGCGCCGTTGACATAGGCTTCCACCACCACGGGGCCGGAGAGCGCGGAGATATCGTTGTTTCCCGTACCGCCGATGGAGTAGAGCAGGCGCGGCGCAGTGGAGTTGCCCAGAGGCTCGTCCCCTGCCTGAGCCATTGGTGGATTGCTGACAATGCCCACCATGACGGCTACCGTGCCGAGCAGCAATACGGCAGAGGCAAAGCCTGCCGAGGCTTGCAGCAGGAAAGGTCCGACGGTGTTTTTCCAGACCAGCGAAAACCAGTGAAAGTGGCCCTGACGAACACGGGCGCGCTCTTGACTGACAGCTACGCGGATGCGGAGCAGAAGGTCGTCTGGCTCCTGTATGGGGCCGAGAGCGGCGAGGGAGGCTTGCACACTGCGCAATGAGGACCACTCGGCGGTGCAGTGGGTGCACTTCCCAAGATGAGAGGCGAGGCGATGCATTTCGACACCGGTGAGACGGCCATCCAGATACTCGGAAAACTTTGCCTGCATGTCTTTGCAACCGTTCATTGCGCCTCCTCTCTTAGAGTCAATAACTCGTGGCTTGCGGTATGGGCTGGAGCGTTGGAGCGGGTAAGAATCTGCTTGAGACAGGCTCGACCGCGGACCAGCCGGGATTTGACGGTACCGAGATTGACTCCCTGCATCTCGGCCACTTCTTCGTATACAAAACCTTCAATATCGCGCAGGATGAGCGTGGTTCGATAGGGCTCGGGGACCTCGGCCAGCGCTGCTTCAACTCGGGCACGAACCTCTGCGTGCAGCGCGGTGTCAAAAGGTGATTCCGAGGGGTCGACCAGCATTTCTTTGAGCCGAATGGGCGCAGAGGAATCGCTCTCGTAAATCTCCTGCTCGATGGGTACTTCCTGTTGCTTGTGGCGCATCCACCAGCGGCGCTGGTTGGAGGCCTCACGCAGGGCAATGCGGTAAATCCATGTGCGGAGCGAGGATTCGCCGTGAAAGCTGGAGACTCCGCGGAAGACTTTGACGAAGACTTCCTGGGCGAGATCCGCGGCATCCGCGCGATTTTGAACAGTGCGTGCCAGCAGAGAATAAATCGGCTGGTGATAACGCGCGATGAGCCATGCGAAGGCTTCTTCCGAACCGGCCTGCAGCTCTGCGACAAGAGCGGCTTCGTCAGATTGGAGCGCCAACGCGCTGGCAAGATTGCCCATAGTGAGGTCCGCCTGCAAATCCAGTTTCCTCCACATTACTACAGCAATCTGAGTGTCCTAATGCAATCCATGTGCTCTGCGGCACATTCCATTGCTTCCTGATTCTTTAGACACCGCAGCGGAGGAAAGTGTTCCTTGTACGAATTTGACGGCGGACCGTGGGGAATGTTTCAGAGATTGAAAACGATGCGGCGGCCTTTGTCAGAGCGGTTCCAGGCGGATTCCACATCGGAGAGCGGAATGGTTTCGACGTCGATTTTCAGATCTCCAGTTACTGCGAGGGCGAAGAGTTCCGGGATGGCCGCGAAGATGCGGTCAATGGATGCTGCGCCGAATCCGCTGCCGAGGAGGGTGAGGTCGATGCTGCGAAGGACAGCGGCGGGAAGGGTGATGGTGGGGCCAGCACTTCCTCCTACTTCGACGAGACGGGTGCGGTGGGTGGCGTCGGGTCGAAAGCCTTTCGCCAGAGCTTCCAACAGAAGCTCTGTTGGACGGCCCCAGAGGTAATCGATGACGACATCGATGCCGGCGACGGCCTCTGCAACGAAGGCTTTGCGGAGATCGTCTTCAGGCTGGGTGAGCGCGATGATTTCGTCGAGGCCTGCATCGCGGAGGGCATCCACATTGCGGCCTGCGCCGACGATGCGCTTGGCTCCGAGCTGGCGGGCGATCTGGATGGAAAGCTGGCCGGCAACGCCGGTTGCGCCGAGGATGAGCACATTTTCGCCGGGGACGATGCCGGCTCGGTCTTTGAGCGCGACCCAGCTGGACATGCCCGGGTTGGCGATGGCGGCGGCGGTGGCGTCATCGATTCCGTCAGGAACGGGAATGTACATGGAGCGTGGAACGGCGGCGCGCTCAGCCATGGTTCCCCAGGGCTTGCGTGCTCCGCCGAAGTAGACGCGTGTGCCGTCTTCAAGCGTGCCCACGCCATCGACGCCGGGAATCATGGGGCCGGAGCCGCTGGCAGAGTAATGCGCGCCGGAAGCGATGGACTTCACGACAGGGTGCAGGCCTGCGGCGCGGACGTGGACGAGAACTTCGCCTTCCTGCACGGTGGGTTCTTCGAAGTCCTGAAATTTGGGTAGTTCACCGGGGGTGTTTACGACGGCTGCTTTCATGGTGCGCTCTCCTTAACATCGTTAAGTTAGAATTTAACATTGTTAAATAAAAAATGCTAGACTCTTTTTATGCCACTGGATCGACAGCTTATTTTGCGCCATGCCTTTGGTGTATTAAATGAGGCCGGCCTGGAGGGTTTGACGCTAAGAAAGCTGGCGGCGCGGCTTGAGGTGCAGGCTCCGGCGATTTATTGGCATTTCAAAAACAAGCAGGAATTGCTGGATGAGATGGGCACGCAGGTTTTGATGGAGGCGATTGAGGATGAACCCGCGTGGCGCGAGCTGCCGAGCTGGAGGGAGCTGGCGTTTGTATATTGCACCACTCTGCGGAAAGTATTTCTGCGCTACAGCGACGGCGCGAAGATGGTCAGCGGCACCTATCTGACCGATACGAAGATGTATGAGGCTATGGAGATGAGCCTGCGGAAATTTACTTTGGCGGGTTTCTCATTGCGGCAGGCCGCGGTGGCGCTGACGACGCTTTATAGCTATACGGTGGGGTTTGTGATCGAGGAGCAGGCCGTGAAAGCAATGCCTGGAATGCCGGATGAGCAACATGCCCTGGAGATGCGGGAACAGCGAGTGAACAGGGAGCTTTATCCGCTGGCGGCAGCGGCTGGAGCGGAGATGTTTACGAATCACGATTCCCGTTTTGAAGAGGGAGTCAGGCTGATTGTTGCGGGAATCGCAACGGCGTTGCAGAAGCCGGGCAAGGCGGATTGACGAATCGAGCGTAAACGGCGAAAATAGAAAAGTTGCATCCCTCCTTATGTGGGCCTGTGGCGCAGCTGGGAGCGCGCTTCCATGGCATGGAAGAGGTCATCGGTTCGATCCCGATCAGGTCCACCAAATCACTCAATAACTTAGCGGAACCCCCGCAAAATGCTTGCCCGCATTTTGCCCGCATTTCGTCAGTTTGCGTGCGGCCAGACCATGCCATTTGTCTCCTCAGCTCCTTTCTAGGGCGCCTAAACCTTGGTTCTTTTCCTCAGATTCTTCCTGCCGTCACTGCACCATCGCCGTCGAAGCCAGCACCTCAGAGTTGGCCGTTAGCTTCTTCATCGTGAGCTGAAGCTCACGATCGAGCGAGTCCACTGTCGCGCGCACACTCTCCGGAATCGGGTGCATGTACACGTCGGTCGTCGTTGCCAACCGCGTATGTCTCATCACACCTCTCGCGGCGCAATGTATAGCTCACAACGCTGGTTTCCTCCCGCTGTTTTTCTTGTATTTCTACGGCTCAAGAAGCAGGGCAGACACCTGTGTACTGAGAGCCTGGTAAGCTTTTTCGTCGAACACGCCGCTGTGGCGCCAGCGCACCGCTCCGTGCTTGTCCAGCAGAACCAGGTAAGCAGCATCCGGCGACTGGTAGCCCACGCGCTGTTTCCAGGAATCTGTGCCACCGTAGACTGTGATCACATTTTCCTGATCGCTCTTCGGAGTGCCATTGCGCATGCCGCTGTCAATGAACCACTTTCCGAGGCGCGCCATGCCTCCAATCATCGGGATCTCATAAAACGTGACGTTAGGATTGGCGCCGAAGTCTTTGCGGAAGCGGCCAATCCAGGCTTCGACGGGGAAGCGCGAATTGTAGGAAAAGCCGATCGCCAGCAAAGCCACGCGGCCTGTAGACGCATCGGGAAGCTGAGCCTGGCGTCCGGTAAGATATTCGCCCTTCAAAGGCGGCAACGTCTGGCCGGATGGAAGCGTCGGGATCAACGCCGACGCCAGCAGAATCATGGGCAGAGTGGTCATCAAACTTGTCCCCCAATGCCGCGGTCTCCGACGTTCTCGAAGAGATAGTGGGAAACGATCCACTCGTTTCCGTCTGCATATCCGAATAACTCGGCGCAGGCCATGAAGAAGACCCGCCAGCGCATGAGCCAGCGCTCCGCCTCGCTCTTGCCATACACGATGGAGAAGATGGATCGCACTTCGTTTTTGCGGCGGTCGAGACGCTGGAGCCACGCCTCAGAGGTTTTTTGATAGTGAACGCCGCTGACCCGCCAGTGCTGACGAATGTTGAAGTGTTGCTGGAAGAAAAGCAGCAGGTCGTTGCTGGGCATTACGCCGCCTGTGAAAAAGTGCTGCGCAATCCAGTCGGAAGCGTCCCGCACTTCGTAGGAATAAGCAAAGCGGCTGTGCGCGAAGATGTGCACAAACAGCAATGCTCCGGGCCGGGACCAGGATGCGATTCGCCGCAGCAGTTCCGCGTAGTTCCGCATGTGCTCAAACATCTCGACCGAAACGATCCGATCGAACCGGGATTCGGTATTGAACTCGTTCATGTCCGCTTTGATTACGGTGAGGTTAGTGACTCCGCGGCGAACAGCTTCAGCGTCGATGAACTGTTTTTGCGAGCGTGAATTCGTGACGGCCGTAATTCGACTGTTGGGAAAGCGGCGCGCCATGAAAAGCGAGAGGGAACCCCAGCCGCAGCCAAGTTCGAGCACGTCCTGGCCATCTTCAAGACAGGCGCGACGGCAGGTGAGATCGAGCATGGCCTCCTCGGCCTCAGCGAGATCCCTGGTGCCGGCGTTCCAAAGCGCGCAACTGTATTTCATCTGCGGGCCGAGTACATGACGAAAAAAGTCAGCGGGGACTTCGTAGTGTTGCGCGTTGGCAGCGTCGGGGCGAATTGCGATGGGACTCTGGCGCAGTTGCGCGATAAACTCCATCAAGCGTTCCGCTTGCTCGGCTGGAGAGCCCTGTTGTTCCTGGCGCAGGCGGGCGGATACCAGACGCCGGATGCCGATGCGGATGAGCCAGTCGGGCAGGATGCCGCGTTCGAGCCAGGTGTTGTAACCCGCTTCAAGCACGGGTGAGGCAGCGAGAGTTTCAATTTGCATGGTGTTTGTTCCTTGGAAACCACGGCACAAATGCACTCGTCGTTTCCTGATAACGCCTGTAGTCTTCGCCCCGCGTGCGCAGGGCCTGCGCTTCAGTGGCAGGAATGCCGGTAACTCGGAAGAGGAAGTACAGCATGAGTGCGGGCGGGATGAGCGACAGGTAGCCATACTTGGAGTCGATTGCGAACAGGCAAAAGGCAACCCAGATGAGCCACTCGAAGAAGTAATTGGGATGGCGCGAGTAGTTCCATAGACCTACGCGGCATGTTTTTCCGCGGTTGGCGGAGTTAGATTTGAAGGCATGCAGTTGCATGTCTGCCGTGATCTCGCCGACAATCGCCACTGTCCACAAAATGGCCGCGGCATATTCAAGCACTGAGAACCCCGGCGTTGAGTCTTGTGAGGCAAGCAGGAAGGGCGTCGCCAACACGACGCAAAGCACAGCCTGAAATTCGTAGAACAAGAGGAACTTCAAGGGGATGTTGGAGCGCCACTGTCTGCGGAGTTCGACGTAGCGCCCTTCTTCGGGATGCCCGATGACGCGGGTAAATAGCAGGTACAGCGCAAGGCGCAGGCCCCAGACAGACGCCATTGAGGCAATCGCGATGCGGCGCGGCGTCCAGCCGGCGCCCATGAACGCGTAGAGAACACCAAGCAAAGCCAATCCTCCACCCCAGCCGGCATCCACAATCGCCGCGTTGCGCATCGGGAAGTGAATCAGCCACAGGAGGAGCATCACTCCGCAGACAGCTGCCGTTCCGATCAGAATCATTGTCAGCATGGTTTACTCTCCCGCCGCGGGACGCAGTTGATTGCGCATACCGCTGAGCACAGGTGCCAGCAGCAGATACAGCAGTCCGGTGGCAATGCTTCCCAAAAGGAACCACGCCGCCACGGCATAAATGGTCGCGGTCCAGAGCGTTGTGATGGCCTGGACAACATTCGTGCGCAACAATGTGAGGATATGAGTCACCGACAGCTCAGACGGGGGTGCTCTGAAGATCCATCCGCCTATTCGGTAGAAGGGAATCAGCAATGCGAGCTGTAGCGGGTACACCAGCCAATTGACCAGTTGAATTGCCGCCAGGTTGAGCCGAAACACGATCGCAGCCAGTGTGCATAGCAGCATCGTCGAACCCAATACCGGGATCACTCCGAGCGTGATTCCCAGGGCAATGGTGAAGGAGAGCTTTTGCGGCGAGAGGCCCTGGCGCAGAAACTCAAGCACTGGCATCACAACCTTGCGGCGCCACACCGTATCAGTCACGCCGCTCGTCTCTGCAGTATCGCCATGGCCGGTTCTTCAGGCTTGAGGCGGAATAGTTGAATCAAAACGTAGAACGACATGGCGATGTTGCCCAGCCCCATGATGAGCAGAAACCACAACCCTCTCGCCCAAATGCTGCGTTCCTTGTAGAAAACCCAGGCGTAGAACGTTATGAAACCAAAGTATGCGTCGTAGAGCGTGGCCATCGCCCAGGGGTTGGCGGCGTAGCTTGGCCATGCGGCACTCAGGCTGACGGCAAGGCCGGTACGAGTGGTCATCACCACCATGAAAACGAAGATGCCACCGAACAGGAGCTTCAGAAAGAGCTTCTTCATCGGTCCTCTTTTCCCAGCCGGGTCAAATGCTTTTCGAAATCCGAGAAGTCTTCCAACGCGACAGTGCGCCTGCTTCCGATGGAGGCCAAAATTGTTTTCACGCTGCTGCCGCCAAGCCACAGTTCTCGAGTGTCAGGCAGCTTTGCGGCCACGGTGCGCAGTTGTTCAATGGTTTCCCGGGTAGGCTCGGCTGCCTTAATTCCAAGAACGATTGCGCGCGCGGATATCTGTTCGGCAGAGGCCACAATTTCATGAGCCGGAAGGCTCGGTCCGAGGTAGAGAGCCTCAAATCCGTTTGCAACCGCCAGCATGGCCGCCACCAGTATGCCGAATTCGTGCAACTCGCCTGTCGGCGTGGCAAACAGAATCCGCCGCGAGGGAGCAGAGGATTTACCAAGGCGCATGAGCCCGCCAAGCAGATTGCGCAAGATCGACGACGTCATGTGCTCCTGGGCGATCGTCATGGTGCCGTCGTGCCAGCGGTCGCCCACCAACTGCATCAAGGGGAGCACCACTTCACTCACAAGCTCGTCAACGGGCAGCAGCGCCGCCAGTCTTCCAAGGTGAGAATTGGCGGCGGCATAGTTGAATTCTTCAATGGCCGCCACCACGGGAAGCAGAGTATCGCTTATCGGTTGATGGATGTTATCGGGCTGATGAATGTTAAGGGCTGAAACCGGTAGCTGAAGCAGTTTCTCCAGCTCCCCGTCTCCCAGTCCTGCTACTTGTCCGATTGCGTGTCCCCGCGCCACCACCTGGCGTAACAAGATCAGTCGCCGAATGTGTCCCTCGGTATAAACCCGACCTCTTTCACCGCGGTCAGGGGTCACCGCCCCATAACGGCGTTCCCAGGCCCGCAGCGTATCAATGCTGAGACCGGTCAGATTGGCTGCCGCCCGTATCGGATATTGAACAACACTCTCCACGCTCACACTGCAAAAATATCCGAGGTCTCTGCATATTGTCAATCATTTGTCCATGACAAATGATTGACAAAGGCCAGAGGCTAAGTTAATCTCGCAATACCGTGCCCGCCCTTGGGCGCATTGGAGACGGTAATGGACAGGCGAACGGGACGCTACGAGTTCCGCATGGTTTCTTTGTTTGTGCTGATACACCTCGGTGTGCTGGCCGTATTCTTTGTTCCGTGGTCCCCCCGCCTGCTGCTGTGGGCGGCTGCAAGCTATGCCATCCGGATGTTCGCAGTTACGGCCGGTTATCACCGTTATTTCAGCCACCGCAGTTACAAGCTGGGACGCGCCGCCCAATTTTGCCTTGCGATTCTGGCGCAAACCTCAGGACAAAAGGGCGTGCTGTGGTGGGCGGCGCATCATCGCTGGCACCATCGCTATTCCGATGCGGAGCCCGATGTTCACTCGCCCGGGCTGCGGGGATTCTGGTGGGCGCACGTGGGATGGATTCTTTCAAACGAGTACGACAATTACGACGAAAAGCAGATTGCAGATTTCGCAAAGTATCCCGAATTGCGCTGGCTTGACCGGTATCACTGGGTTCCGGTGGTTGGCTTTGGGCTTATGGTACTTGTGATCGGCGGACCAGCCGCTTTTGTGTGGGGATTTCTGGTTGCAACCGTAGCGCTTTATCACGCCACTTTCTGCATCAACTCGCTTGCCCACGTCTTCGGCAGCCGCCGCTTTGAAACGCCGGATCAGAGCCGCAACAACTGGTTGCTGGCGTTCCTCACATTTGGGGAAGGCTGGCACAACAACCATCACTTTTCCATGTCCAGTTGCCGCCAGGGCTATAGCTGGTGGGAGGTGGATATCACCTATGCGGTGCTGAAGGTTCTCAGCTTTCTGGGCATCGCCCGCGACCTGCGGCCGTTTCGGGTTCCGGGCCAGCGGTCGCGGAGAATCGCTTGATGCGCATCGCGATCATCGGCAGCGGAATCGCGGGGCTAGCTGCAGGCTGGTACCTGAGCGGCAGGCACGAAGTTTCTCTTTTCGAGAAGGAGCCGCGCCTGGGCGGACACACCAACACCGTCATGGTTGAGAACGGCGGCGATCCACTGCCTGTTGACACAGGTTTCATTGTCCACAACGATCGCACGTACCCCAACTTGGTAAGGCTGCTGGCCGAGCTGGGAGTGGAGACGCAGCCCAGCGACATGTCGTTTTCTGTCGCCTGCCGAAAGACGGGCTTCGAGTATTCGAGCCGCGGCCTCGCAGGCTTCTTTGCGCAGCGTTCTAACTTACTTCGTCGCGCGCATTACCTGCTGTTTGCCGAAATCGTGCGATTTAACCGCATCGCGCCAAAACTGATCGACCAGCCCGGAGCCGAATCGGCCACAATCGGAGACATTCTTGATGAAGGCCGGTTCCACAGAGTATTTGCAGAGCGCTATCTGCTGCCTATGGCCTCAGCCGTGTGGTCGATGTCGCTTGATGCTATCCGGTCTTTCCCGGCGATGACCCTGCTGCGCTTCTTTCAGAACCACGGCATGCTGGGTATTAATACTCATCCCAAGTGGAAAGTGATCCGGGGCGGCAGCCATAAATACATTCCGTTGCTCACAGCGCCATTCAAGGACCGGATTTATTGTGATTCGAACATCAAGAAAGTCAACCGGCAGCAGGGAAGAGTGACTTTGCACTTCGAAGACCGTGCCGCGATGGAATTCGACGAGCTTGTATTTGCCTGCCACGGCGACCAGGTGCTGCCGCTGCTGGAGCAGCCGACCGTGGCCGAACGGGATGTGCTGGGAAACTTTAAGACCAGCCGCAACGTAGCCACGCTGCACACTGACTCCTCGCTATTACCCCGCCACCCGCCGGCACGGGCAAGCTGGAACTACAACCTGGGACTGAGTGAAAAGAGCGGGACGTCGGTCACATATCACATGAACCGGCTGCAGTCGCTGAAGACAGATAAAAACTACTGCGTCACGCTGAACGGGGAAGAAGCGATCGATCCGGCGAAGGTGTTACGCACGATCGTTTATCATCACCCGCTCTACTCGCACGAAGCGGTTCACGCGCAGCACCGATGGAGCGAGATCAGTGGCCGGAACCGGACGCATTACTGCGGGGCGTACTGGTTCTACGGCTTTCACGAGGACGGTTTGAACTCAGCTTTGCGAGTGGCGCGCGCTCTTTCGGTGGAGTGTTAGGCGATGGACTCGGCTATTTACTTCGGCAAAGTGAGACACCGCAGGTTCCGTCCCGTAGCACACGACTTTTACTACGGCGTGTTCATGGCATTTATAGATATCGATCGAATCAAGGAACTCACCGGAATCTCACGGTTACTGAGTTACAACCGGTTCAACTGGGCCAGTTATCACGAGAGCGATCACTTCGGCGATCCGGGACTTACGCTGAGGGAGCGGCTGGAACGGGACGCTGAGGCTCACGGACTCTCATTTCCGGATGGGCAGGTTTTCCTGCTGACTCACCTCCGGTATCTCGGCTATAACTTCAATCCGGTTTCATTTTTCTATTGCTATGACGCGCAACAGCGCCTCCAGCTTGTTCTTGCGGAGGTGAACAGCACCTTTGGCGAGAGTCACAATTACTGGCTTTCGCCGGAGCATGAGTTGCCTTCAATCAACGCCAAGCGGTATCGCAGGGCCAAGGCGCTCCACGTGTCTCCCTTTATGAGCATGAAGCTGGATTACACGTTCACCTTAACGGCGCCGGACAAGCGACTTGTTGTTCACATGGATACGATCGAGAATGGAAAGCCGTTTTTCGACGCGACCCTGAACCTTGAGCGCAGGCCTTGGAGCGCACGCTCACTGCATAGCGCACTGATCGTTCATCCCTGGATGACAGCGAAAGTGATCAGCGCCATCCATTGGGAAGCCTTGCGGCTCTATCTGAAAAAAGTCCCGGTATTTCCGCATCCGCGGCACACAAACGAGGTTTGAAGCAATGAAAGGAATCTTAGGATCGGTAGCGCAAAAGCAGTTTGTTTCCATGCTAGAAGGACTGCAGGGCGGCTCGCTCGAACTGGTGCTGCGAGACCGGACGCTTAATTTTGGAGATACGCGATCAGAACTGCGCAGCCGGCTTGTGGTGCACCGGGAGCGGTTTTTCGTGCGCGCTCTCGTGGGGGGCGACACGGCTATCGGCGAAGCTTACATGGATGGAGATTGGTCCACGCCCGACCTGGTCTCGCTCATGCGCCTAGCCGTGCACAATCTGTCGCAACTCGAAGAGTCGAACTCGTTTCTCTCCTCGCTCAGCCGTTTCGCCAATCGCTTCCGCCAGTGGACAAGGAAGAACACCCTAAAAGGCAGCCGCCGCAATATTCATGCGCATTATGACCTGAGCAATGAGTTTTTCCAGTTATTCCTGGATCAAAGCATGGTTTACTCCTGCGCCTGGTACGAAACCGCTGCGGACTCACTTGAAACAGCACAATTCCAGAAGCTGGACCGCATCTGCAAAAAGCTAGAATTGCAGCCTCAGGATCGCGTGCTGGAGATTGGAACTGGGTGGGGCGGCTTTGCCTTGCATGCCGCCCGCAATTATGGCTGCGAAGTGACGACAACGACAATCAGTGAGCAGCAGTATAAATACGCGCGCTCGCTGTTCGATTCTGCTGACCAGGATGGGCGCATCGAGCTTCTGTTGAAAGATTACCGGGAATTAAGCGGCAGTTTCGACAAGATCGTAAGCATCGAGATGTTCGAGGCCGTCGGTTTCGAGCACTATGATGAGTTCTTCCGCGCCTGCGACAGGCTTCTTAAACCGGATGGCTCCATGCTGCTGCAGACAATTACTATGAACGAGCAAAGGTTCGCTCGATACTTGAAGCAAAGCGATTGGATCCAGAAGTACATCTTTCCCGGTGCTCAATTGGCCTCATTGCGGGGAATTTTTGACTCGCTTGCTCGCGTAACCCGGCTCTCGCTCTTCCATGCCGAAGACATGGGCGCTCACTACGCGCGCACGCTGGCCGCATGGCGTGAACGATTTCTCGAATCCATCGCCAGCGTAAAGGCCCTGGGGTTTGACGACAGGTTCATCCGCATGTGGGATTACTACCTGGCTTTCTGCGAGGGCGCCTTCCATGAGCGTCACATCAGCGACTTTCAGTTGCTGCTGACCAAAAACTACAACCCGCTGCCGCTCTTCCAGGAACCTTGGGGGCGCCTCCAGAAATCGCCGCGGTCTCAATCGGTTCCACAAGTTCCGGAGCGAATCTACTTCTAACGCGACTGTGAACTCAGATTACCGCCATCGATTCAGTCCTTTCATCGCGGGAGGAGTATGGCAACAACAGCAGACGCTTGATTCTCATAATGTGTCTCAGGATAAGCACGGCGGTATCGTCGATTCAGGATCATCGCTCCTGCTGCCCATGCGGCTTAGGTAGTGAACAATGAAGGAATTGGGCACACAGCCGGCACACTGTTTGCCGTGAGCCGCACCTTTTATTGGGCCGTAAGCGGGGTGTTATTGATCCAGACGCGTCGATGGCCTCGCAAAGGCGGACGAGTCGATGGGCAGCAATCACTTTTCCGACTAGTCTGTTTTGCGGCAATCTGCCAGAAACTTAGGCGCTCAAGCAGCAGTGCGAGAAATATTGCTCCCGGCGTTATTGAGTATGATCGTCCATGCAGGGGAAGCTCGAAGCTTTGGCCGGGTCGCTCTTGCCGTCCCACTGCGCGAACTTTGGGTAAGCACACAATGGCCGTTCGAACAGGGTCGCTCCGCCAGACTGGTGCCACGCAGGAATGCTGTCGGGAACCATGATTCCGGTGACCCAGTGATCGAGTGCTCCGACAGCGTCAAAGGTTGTTGCGCCTGGCCCTCCTGCGCAATGCCCCATTCCAGGAACCATGAACAGGCGAACCGATATTGCGGTATCAGAACCCAATAACCGCTTCACTCGCTCGTAGTAATCGATCGTGTCTTGCGGAGGCACCACTGCGTCGGCCCACCCGTGATAGAGCAAGAGCTTTCCGCCTCTTCGCTGGAACGGGTGCAGATCAGGATCGATGGCTTCGACATATGGGAACTTCGCTCTAGCACTGGACACGGCTGTCGAAGCATTGAAGGTCCGCATATTAAAGCTGGTCCCTGCGAACACCCAATCGCTCCAGAACTCAAGACGCACCGGCTTTGCCGGCAGGATGAGATAGGAACCCCATCCAGCTTCGCTTCCACGCGACCAGCCGGGAAACATCGGCGTCCCATCTGCTTTGCGCAGGGGTCCGTCATACAGGGCTTGGACCATGCTGGCTTCAGAGTCTGTGAGGCACGACTCTGTGTCCCCACTGGCTCCACAGAGTAATGAGCGTGGATTGAACGAGCACTTTCTTGGGTCGCCGATGATTCCATCTGCCAGCCCATCCTGTTTGTCACACGCTGCGAGCACGGCCTCCGACAATATAGGGAGTTTTGAAGCAGGGAACGAAGGACCACTCGCCGGGTGAGTTACGAGCCAGCTCGCTACGAAGTCTGTGTTGAGAAGAATTCGGTCGTTTCCAGGATCGCCCGCCACAATACCGTCAAAGTCTTGCGGGTAGCGCTGCGCCTCGCTGAGGGCCTGTTGTCCCCCGGTTGAGCAACCGGCGAAATAGGCGTGTGCGGGACCATTGCCGTAGAACGCGGCTACCACCGCTTTCGCATCTTCGGCAAGCACGTGCGTACTGCGATAAGCCCAGTCGCGAATCTTCTCAGGATGGCCCGTGCCGAAAGCAAGTCCATCTCCTTCGTGTCCGGTGTCGGAGCCCGCGACGGCAAATCCCCGTTGCAGTGCCTCAGCCATCTGGCGATACGAGAGCGCGCTCGAGTAGCCTCCGTTACCGGTGGCAAGCAGCTTGCCGTTCCATGCGGTTGCATCAGGCAGCCAGATCTCTGAGGTGACCCCGCTATCAGGGCTGGTGGGAGTGAAGACTCGCACAGAGCAACGCGCCGGCAGGGTGATAGGCGGCGGATTGAATGACCCTGCGGCAGGTGCTCGAAACTCGCCGGCCACGCTGTACTCCGCACTTAGGATGCGCGATGAGCCGTTGTGGAGAGTGCGCAGACGTTCGCATGGAGTTTGTCCTGTTTGCGCGAGGGCGCTTGCGCTCAATGCGGCAATCGCGGCGGACGCGATGATGTAGGCAGATCTCATCTGGTCAGATCTCCAATGAAAGCATGAGTGAGCTGAGACTCTTCCCGTGCGCGTCGAGACGCAAGGAGCGGGTAACGCTATCTGTTGGCCGGCGCTGCAACACGAAATTGAGTCCGCAAAGATTCGGGACGCAATATCGCGTGACCGGCCTCGTGATGTGTTCGCGAAATAGTTCGCTCACACGCTCCTCCGTCACGCGCGCAATCAACTTCGTGTAGTCCTCATCGCGATATGCGAACACGGAAATGTTGACCAGGTTGCCCTTATCGCCAGCGCGCGTATGGGCAATGGTTCGCAACTTCATCATGCCACCTCCATCGAGATGATTGGGTTGACCAGTTCCCGCGCGATGAGGGCCGGCACGATAGCGATGTTCTCCCGCACCGCGAATGTGACTCCCGCGCCTGCGGCAGGCCCGTTGAGGTAGAGGCTCTCAACTTCACGTGTCAGGCGCTTGGCATCCATCTCGTGCCTGAATCGTGCCGTCGCGCGCAGCCGCACTTCGTAGGGTGCGGGCCAATCCGGCGGCGTGCCGTGCATTGAGCTCAGGCCGATGAGGTCGATCCTTAGATCCTCCGCGCCGGTCCGCGCGAGGCGCTTTTCGAGGATCTGCCGTGCTAACTCGGCTCGCTCCAGCGCGCCCGGTCCGGCGTATGAAATCTGACCTTCAGCGATCAATCCGTCATCAACTCCGATTGAGACTTTGTAGTCCTGTGGACGCGGCTTCCCCTTTGCACCCGACACACGCATCGCGCCGGGTCCCTGCTGTTCGAAGCGGATCCCTGTGAAGTCGGCGATGATGTCGGGCGTTATGTACGAGGACGGGTTTAGAACCTCGTACAGAATCTGCTCGCGGCAGGTCTGCAGGGTGATGAGTCCGCCAGAACCGTCAACCTTGGTCAGGAGAGCGGAGCCGTCTTCGCTCACTTCCGCCAGAGGAAAGCCAAGCCGATCAACATCCGGAACATCTTTATATCCTGGATCGGCAAAGTAACCGCCTGTAAGTTGCCCGGCGCATTCCAATAAGTGACCCACAGCGGTGCCCTGGCCTATCAAGTCCCACGATTCCTTTTCCCATCCAAACGCGTGCATCAGTGCTGCCAGGAACAGCGAGGGGTCAGCCACTCTTCCTGTCAGAACAACATCTGCACCGCGAGCCAGCGCCTCAGCCAGGGCGTCAGCGCCCAAATATGAATTCGCCGAAATGATCATCGTGTCAGCCGGAAGCGGCTGATCGTCGAAAGGCATGAAGGCATCTTTGAGGTGCAGAACGTCATCGCCCTCAATACATGCGACGCGTAAACCGTGAAAACCCAGGCTTCGAGCGATCTTGATTGTCTCGCGTGCGGCCGCACGCGGATTGGAGGCGCCCATGTTGCTGATTACACGTACGCCATTTCGGCGGCATGCCGGCAACACGGCATGCATGCGTTCGCTGAGAAGCGGGTCGAAGCCAGCGTCAGGATCATCCCGCTTGCGCAGTTGACTCAGCGCGATTGTTCTCTCTGCCAGGCACTCGAAGATAAGGAAGTCGAGATGTCCCTTTTCGGCGAGTTCTACCGCAGGCTCGATGCGATCTCCGGAGAAACCTGCTCCCGCGCCGATTCTGATCTTCTTCATCTGCAATCTCCTGAACAAGCCCTCTTTACCGGCTTCGTCTGAAGTATGAAAAATCGATGCTTTTGGGTGCATCGATGCTGCGACGCTAGAGCGGTATGACGTGAAACAAGACAGCCGCAATCGTCATTACGACAGACGCTCCCAAAAGGAATGGGCCAGCGAATCGTTGATGCGTGCTCAACTCGATTTCGCTCAAACCGGTCACAAGAAACGTCGCCGGCGTGAGCGGACTTATGGGGAAGCCAGTGGTCATCTGTCCCAGCAGTGCAGCTTCCGCGACGCTCGTCGCAGGCAGTCCGAAGCCCTGAACGGCGGCGGCAAGCACTGGGATAATTCCGAAATAGAAAGAGTCAGGATCGAACAGCAGACTTAATGGCATGGCGATGAGGCCGAGTATCACGGGAATGTGCGGGGCGAACGCTGGCGGTATGTGTGCGATTGAGGCTTGCGCCATGGCAGCGAGCATGCCGCTGCCTTTTAGAATTCCGGTGAACACGCCGGCCGAGCAGAGAATGGCACACATAGACAACGCCGCTTTCGCGTGACGATCAATCGCCGCGGTTTGTTCGCGCACTGTTCTGAAGTTGAGCAGAAGGGCCAGCGTGGTGCCCAGCATGAACGCGATTGCCGGGTCAACCTTGCCGCTGATCACGAAGCCGAGAACAGCTACGGCGAGAATTAAATTGCATCCAATGCGAACACGGGAACTGCGCGAGGCGGTCGTCGCAATCGCGCTCGACGGCATGGGCTCTGAATTCGTTTGGCGTATGCGCCTGCTTTCTTTGCGTCCGAGATATCCGGCGACAGCGAAAACATAAACCAGACCAACAATCTGAACAGGAATGAGAGGCTTGAACAAAGCTATGGGGGTGGTATGGAGCGTACTGGCGGCGCGAATTGTGGGTCCCGTCCATGGCAGAAAGTTCACGCCTGCGGCCAGCGATACCGCGCATGCCAGGATTCTGCGATCCATCCCGAGTTCTTGATACAGCGGCAGCAGGGTGGGAATGGCAACTAGAAATACAACTGCGCCGGAGCCGTCGAGGTGGAGCACCAGTGCAAGCAGAGCAGTGCCCGGAACAATGAGCACGGGGTTTTTGCCGATGCCGCGAAGAAGAATTCTGACGAAAGGTTCGATCGTACCCGCATCAGTTAAAACGCCGAAGAACAGGATGGCGAACAGGAACATAGCCACCACAGGCGCGATCGATATCAGCCCGGAGAGCGCGAATTGGGCGGTATTCAAACCGAAGCCGGCCGCCAGAGATGCGGTTACCGGAAACACGAAGAGTGCAACCAGCGGCGAGACGCGGCGGCTGGCAATTGCCACGATCATGCCGAGGATAGTGATCAGACCCCAGATGGCAAGCATGCTCAGCGACCGTTTGTGCAGCCCTTTCGCGAATAGTGCGAGTATAGAGAGCTATGTCTCAATATGTACATTGCATAAATCAGAAGCCTATAATCGGAATTTCCGATGATACACGAGCTCCGTTACATTCGTGCTTTTCTCAAAATTGCAGAGACGCGCAACTTCACACGCGCTGCCAGCGAACTGCATGTTTCGCAGTCGGCGTTGACTGTCCAGGTGCAACAACTTGAGGAGAGCCTGGGCGTCCGTCTTTTCGACAGAAACAAGCGGGGAGTGACTCTCACCGCCGCCGGCAAGGACGTATTCGGTCCACTGCAACGATTACTCAATGATGCGCAAAACATTGTTGAGCATGCACGCGACCTCAGCTCCGCCTCCACAGGCTTTGTATCAATCGCTGCTCTTCCCACGGTGTGCGCGGGACCGCTGCCGGAACTGGTACGAAGTTTCCTCGAGAGTTATCCAGGCATCCGCGTGCAAATCTCCGACGTGATCGCGGAACGCGTGCGTGAAGCTGTGCTCAAGCGAGAGGTCGACTTCGGCATCGGGACCCTTCACGGGCGCGATGCGGAGATCCATGCGACTCCATTATTTCAGGATCGTCTCGTTGTCTTTGCGCCGCCGGGGCACCCGCTTGCGGAGAAGCACAGCGTCACGCTTCGCGAGGCTTCAGCGCACGGATTGATCTTGCCGGGGCGGGCTAGCAGTGTGAGAGAGGCTGTCGAGGCTATCGCACATCGCGAGCGGTTGCTCCTCGACATTCGCTATGAGGCAAATTTCATGCCCACTGCCCTGGCCTTCGTTCGGGCCAAATTGGGGATAGCCATTCTGCCGGAGACGGCGGCCGGCACCGACACTTCGGACATCATGATAGTTCCATTCGACAATCGCTTTGCGAATCGCCAGATTGAGTTGCTGCAGAGAAGAGATGCAACCCTGTCACCTGCGTCTGAGAGCCTGGTGCGCCATCTTCTGCACAAACTTCGTGTAAGAAAGCGTGAAAGCCAGGGCGCGTCGTCCGCGCGCTCAAGCAAGAAAAAAGGTAATCGGCAAATCCGATTGTTCCGTTCGAATCAATGAATTGTACTCATGCATCCGGGCACTGCTATAGTCGCGTGCATCGCAAAAAGTTATGCGTTCCGGAGGCTGTAAATGAACGGTTTGAAGAAGTTCGCCGTGGCGGCAATCGCTTTAGTGGCTGTGTCGCCCTTGTTTTCACAGCCCGGCGTAGTCGGCATCGATTCAGGCAAGTTGCAGGGCGTTACGCAGGGATCTGTCGAATCCTTCAAGGGTGTGCCGTTTGCCGCGCCTCCGGTTGGCGAACTTCGCTGGCGCGCTCCGCAGCCTGCGCAGCCGTGGTCCGATGTGCGGCAGGCCAACGCCTACTCCGCAGATTGCATGCAGGTGCCGTTCCCCAGTGACGCTGCTCCGCTCGGCACCAAGCCGGCAGAAGATTGCCTCTATCTCAACGTGTGGCGTCCAGCCGGAACCAGAGCGGACGCGAAGCTGCCGGTCATGTTCTGGATCTACGGTGGTGGCTTCGTCAATGGAGGCAGCTCTCCCGAGGTATATTCCGGCAGCAAGTTCGCCGAAAAGGGGGTGGTCTTTGTCAGCGCCAACTATCGCCTGGGCCGCTTCGGGTTCTTCGCGTTTCCTGAGCTCACAAAGCAGAATGCCGACGGGATGGTGGGCAACTACGGCTTCATGGACCAGATCGCCGCGTTGCAGTGGGTGCAAAAAAACATCAGCGCGTTCGGCGGTGACCCCGGCAATGTGACCGTATTTGGCGAGTCTGCTGGCGGATTCTCGGTAAGCATGCTGCTCACATCTCCTCTGTCGAAGGGCTTGTTCTCCAAAGCGATCATTGAATCCGGCGGCGGCCGCACCAACCTTGGCGGGGAGCGTTACCTCAACACCGCGCTGCCGAACGGGCCCGCCTCCGCTGAATCAGTTGGCATCGAGTTCGCACGCAGCGTTGGAGTGGATGGAACGGATAAGGACGCATTAGACAAGTTGCGGCAACTCTCGGCTGAAAAGGTGCTCGGCAATCTCAATATGGCAACCATGAATCAACCGGGATATGCAGGACCCTTTATCGACGGCCGTGTGGTCCTGTCCGATCCGCAATCCGTCTATCTGTCCGGCGCGGGTTGGCATGTCCCAGTGATGATCGGCACCAACAGCATGGATATCGGTTTTGGATTTGCGCACGATAAGGACGAGCTGTTCGCGCCGTTCGGTGCTGATCGCGAGAAAGCGATGGCGGCGTACGATCCAACGGGAAAGGGTGACCTGCGAGCCGTGCAGTACCAGGTCTCCATGGATCGATTCATGGTCGAGCCCGCCCGCTTCGTGGCGAGCATATTTGCTTCGGAAGGCCTCCCAGCTTACGAATACAGGTTTTCTTATGTCGCGAAGTCCATGCGCAGCAAATGGCCGGGTGCGCCCCATGCAACAGAGATCCCTTTTGTCTTCGATACGGTGCAGGCGAAGTATGGAGGCGACCTCGCGCCCGAGGATGAAAAGATCGCACAGGCAATGCTGGGTTACTGGGTGGCGTTCGCTAAGACCGGCGATCCGAGTTCAGGCAACACACCGGCCTGGCCGCGATACTCAACCGCAACCGATATGCTGATGGATTTCACTGAGAACGGTCCGGTCGCAAAAAAAGATCCACACGAAAGCGAGGCTCGATGTTACGGCTGCATACGTAACAAGCTCAGCTCCTGCACCTGCGCCAAAGCTTCCGGCACGCCCATAAGCGGGTGGCAAAGACAGATGCGATTCTTCTGAACGGCTGCGTGAAAGCGCAGCCGTATCAGCGAGGGGCTATTGACCTACCGCTCCTGAATAAAGCGATTTATTTCCTGTTGCTGGAGCAGGCGGGGAGTCGGTATAGTCGAGAGTTCCGCGGACCTTCGCAACAACCGCGACGCAGGTTCAGGCCATCTACATGTTTTCGCCGCTCTTCGTTCGTTAGGATGGCGCTGTTGAATTGAAGAATGCATCGTGGAAGCAGCCTGCCACTTCTCTTGCTCCCCTGGGAGCATCATCTCAAGAACCTTTTTAAGAATCAGGTCAGGATGATCTTGCGAGCTTCTCCCTCTGGGTCATTTACCATGCGGCACTCGTTATCCCAGATCATCGTCTTGTTCGTTTCCGGATCGGTAGGCGTCCATTTCAAGCCCGGTATGCTCGGGTTTCCGGTTGCGGCAAATGCGGCCCAGGATGCTGCCATCTTCTTTGCAAGCGCCTGCGCCTCCGGGGTATTGCCCGTCCCCTGCTCGCACCTCTTGGTGTTGTCGAAGCAGAACTGAAGCTCGGCAGTGTGCCACGCTCCAGCCACGCCATCCAGAATCTGCGTCTGCCATGTGAAGTAGTAAGCATACGCCGGCGCCGCGTTCAGTTCGTGCTTCAATCGCGCCATCTTCACTACGTTGTTGCGCATGCCCAGTCCATTCAGACCGGGAGTACCGCTGCAGATGTACGACAAGGTCTGGATCTTCTTTTGCGGATAGGCCTTCTTCAGAGCGGCGATAATGGCCGTCGCTTTTTCATCGCCATAAGCTTTGGCGAGGCTGGCATGCCATTCTTCTTCCGTTGGCCTGGAGGACATGCGGTTGCCCTCTTCGCTTACGGAGCCTATCAGCATCGGCACGTTCTTCGAGATCTCTGGAGCTGCGTCGAAGAATGAGCGCATGTTGATTACCTTCCCATCAACGCAAGGCGACCACCCTACCCGCGGTGTGCCCGGCGCTCCCGGTCCAGCCATCGGCGGCCCCGACGGATTGATCTTCGCCGCTGCCGCATTACCGGCCGCAAACAGCTTCGCCCATTCCATCTTCTGCAGGGCTCCCATATCATTCGCCGCAAGCCCGAGCTCTTTCATTACCTGCCGGGCTAGTTCCTTCTGCTGATCCCTGCTGGGAATATTCCCGCCGCCGCCCGACTGCGCCGAAGCACGATGGAACAACCCCACCGCCGAAGGCATGCCCATCAGGGTAGTCACCTTCGACCCGCCACCCGACTGCCCATAGATCATCACGCGATCCGGGTCACCGCCGAAATTTTCGATATTTTCGTGAACCCACTTCAGCGCCGCCACCAGGTCCGTCATACCCACGTTCGCCGAGTCCTCATACGCCGAGCCGCCAATCTCCGCAGCATCGAAGAATCCAAGAATGTTCAGGCGATGATTCACTGACACCTGCACCACATCATGATGACGCGCCATCTGTGCGCCCTCGTGCGATGGCAGCTCGTACGACGATCCGAAGCTGAACCCGCCCCCATGCATGTAGAACATCACCGGCCGCTTCCCTGTGAGGCTCGGCGTCCAGATGTTCAACTTCAGCATGTCCTCGCTTTGCCAGCCGTCGTCCCAGTCAAAGAGAAAAGTCTGCTCGATGCCTGTCCATGTATGCAGATTTTGCGGGCAGTTTGCTCCGTACACCAGGGCTGGATACTCGTCCGTCCACGGCGTGGGCGGCTTGGCTGGGAGCCAGCGATTCTCCCCGGCCGTAGTCTGCGCCATAGGGCACACCTTTGAACGTAATCACACCGCCATCGACAAACCCGCGCACCTTGCCGTATTGCGTCTTCGCAATCGCCGAGCGCGGCGTTGAGACATTGCCGGGCTCCTGGTGAGCGGCGGTCTTGATGCTGTCCGATGCGAGTGCAGGTTGGCCCGCAACGACGCCCATTCCCGCGGTGGCCGAAAGAAGCAATGCCTCGCGGCGAGTGAGCATGCGCTTTGAAAATTCAGACATGAATATCTCTCCTTTGCTACTCGGGCAATGCGTACTGGCCATCAATGTGGAAGTGGCCGGTCGCAACGGGCGCTGCTGTGTCGGGCTGACCACCGCCGATGCTGATGCGTGTAATCGCCTTGAGCAATGATGGGATTGCCATCTTCCGTCACCATCTCAAGATCGCGCGGCTTCAAATCAAAATGCACTTTCTGGCTTGCGCCCGCTTCGAGATGGATGCGTTGAAATCCACGCAGAGCAACGCGGGGGGCACCCTTGACTGACGGAAACTTGAGATAGAGCTGCACAACCTCATCACCCGCGGCCTTGCCAGTATTGGTGACCGTGACATCAGCGCCAAGCGGTTGTCCGGCGGCAATCGCCGCAGTGGAACACTCAGATCGCTGTAGCTAAACTTCGTATAGCTCAGCCCATAGCCGAAGGGATAGAGCGGCTTGCCGCTGAAGTAGCGATAGGTCCGGTTCGCCATCCCGTAGTCTTCGAAGTTCGGTAACTGATCGACACCCTTGTAGAACGTAACGGGCAGTCTGCCGGCGGGATTGTTCTTGCCGCTCAGCGTCTCAGCCACAGCTGCGCCGCCCTCTTCGCCCGGATACCACGCCTCGAGAACGGCATTGGCGTGTTCGTTGATCCAGTTGACGGCCAAAGCGCTGCCATTCATCAGAACCACGGCGAGAGGCTTGCCCGTAGAGGCTACCGCCTCCACCAGGTCCTCTTCCGGCTGCGGAAGGTCGATGCTGGTGCGGTCTCCACCGAGGAAGCCCGGTTCGGTGACAGGCATCTCTTCGCCTTCGAGTTGACTCGTGATGCCCACAACGGCAATTACGACATCCGCATTCTTTGCGGCTGTGATCGCTTCAGGCGATGGAGCGTTGTTTGCCTTGGTCCAGATCAACTCTGCCTGCGCTCTGCCCTCTCTGGCTCCATAAGTGAACTCAACCGCAACTTTGCGGCCCTTCTCCAGGTGTACGCGGCCGACTTGGGAAACAGGTTCGTTGCCGCCGCCGAATGTAAGCGTAACCTGCTTGCCATCCGCGGTGAGACGGCAAAAACCCTTGCAGCGAATGCCGAGCAGGAAGTCACCCGATTCATTTGGCGTCAGGAAGCCCGACCATTGCACCCCGAAGGTCTTCCTCTCAGCCACCTGCGACGGCAGGCTTTCCTTGGTGAGCTTCACATTGGGCTCGGTGCGGCTCACAATAGGCACAGGCTTAGTCTCGGACCCTGGTCCTCCACGCATGCCTTCGTTGTAGTCGGCTTTCAGACCTGGCTTGCCGTCGGGAGTCGTCAAGAGAGCGTCGGGCACTGCCGTCCCATCAGTACGGAGGAATTGCGTTCCGGGGACAAAGGTGATCGTCGCATTAGGGAACTCAGCCTTGAGCCCGTCGATGATGGAAACGATATGCGTGGGCTGACCGGCATAGTTGCCGATGAGCGGCCGAGTCTGGTCGGCAAGCGGTCCCACAACGGCGATCTTTTTGATTCCGGATTTCAGCGGAAGAAGGCCGTCATTCTTCAGCAAAACCATGGACTCGTTTGCGAGCCTGCGCGCGTGCTGGCGGTGCTCGGTGCTGTCCAGTTCCTTTTCATCGATCTTCGTGTAAGGGACCATATCCGGCGGATCGAACATGCCGAGCTTGATCCGCGCGGTGAAGAGGCGAACGAGGGCAGTGTCGAGAACGCTCTCCGGAAGATAGCCTTGCTGGACCGCGTCGATATAGGCTTTCTCCACTGGGTCGCCGAAGCGCGATGTGAACGTAACGCACTCGTTGTCCATGCCGCGGATGACCGAAATCGCCGCGCCTTGTGCTTGTGTCGGCTCGTAGCGATGATTCGCTGCTACATCTCTCACCGCGTCGCAGTCGGAGACGACATACCCCTGAAATCCCCACTTACCGCGCAACTGATCCTGCAGCAGATATTGATTCGCACACGCCGGCTGGCCATTGATCGCGTTATAGGCGCACATCACCGATCCCGCTTTGCCCTCCACAATAGCGGCGCGGAATGCAGGCTCATAGGTATCCACTTCATCGTGTTTGCTCACGTCTACATCCGCGAAATGGCGTGTGGGTTCCGGTCCGCTATGCACGGCATAGTGCTTTGGCGTTGCGATAGCGAGGTAGTATTTCGGGTCTTCGCCCTGCAAACCGGTTACGTAAGCAACACCCATGCGGCCGGTGAGGAAAGGATCCTCGCCATAGGTCTCTTGTCCCCGGCCCCAGCGCGGGTCGCGGAAGATGTTGAGATTGGGCGACCAGAAGTCGAGGCCGCCCATGATGCCGGTGTGCCCCTCGCGCAGATTCTGCACGTGCTTGATGCGGCCTTCAATGCCGATCTGCGCCGCCATCGTGTGAATGCCCGGCGCATCGAACGTAGCCGCCAGGCCGACAGGCTCCGGATATTCGGTGACGCCGTCGTTGATAACGCCGTGCAGAGCCTCGCTCCACCACTGATAGGCAGGAATCTTCAGCCTTGGAACCTCCGCGGAATTGTTCTGCATCTGCGTGGCCTTTTCCGCCAGCGTCATGCGGTGCACCAGGTCCGTCGCGCGCTGCTCAGGCGATAGCTGCGGATTCATATAGGGCAGATTCGCTGAGTCCTGCGCGAGTCCATCCTTCGCGGCGACAGCGAAGAGCAGCGTTCCCAGGCAAGTAACAGTGCAACTCCAATACTCGTATTCACGCGGTGCTTCATAGAGTGTCTCCAGATTCGTCTCGACTTCGAGTCGAACGACATTTATTTTCAAAGACAGCTACTGATCGTGCATCCTATTGATCACTGCTTTTCTTGAAGAGCAGCGGCGCAAACTGATTCAGGTAGTCTCGCCAGTTATTCCACGCGTGGAAGCCGGCGCTTTGATGTTGCTCCACGTCGATCCCGGCTTTTTTGAGGATGGCAACCGTGGCATCGCTGTTCTGCAACGCAATATCGTATTGGCCGGCATTTACCCAGAAGAGATGGAAGGGTTTCCCTGAGGCGCGGTATTGTGCCACATCGGTATCCTCTTCTTCCTTCTGCAAATTCGGAAACCAGCCTGAACTGAAGATGCCCACATAGGCAAAGTCCGCCGAATCGTCGAGCGCAATGTCCAGTGCTTGCAGGCCGCCCATGGAGAGACCGGCGATGGCCCGATGATCCCGATCGGCGATGGTGCGGTAGTGCGCGTCAATGAACGGCAGAACCACCTTCGTCAGATCATCGTTGAAGGCATCATGTCCCATGCGAACTCCGGGCGTGAGCCGGAATTCAGTTGAGATGTGGCCAGCCGGCATCACGATCAGCATGGGAGCAGCCTTGCCGGCGGCAATCAGATTGTCGAGAATGGCTCCGGCTCGCCCCACGGTGCCCCAGGAATCATCGGAGTCGCCTCCTCCATGAAGCAGATAAAGCACCGGCAGCCGCGCGGTTCCGCTTTCGTATCCGGGCGGCGTGTAGACATGCATTCGGCGCTGGCCGCCTGTGGCCGAGGAGTCATAATAGACTGCCGAAATCGCGCCGTGCGGTACTCCGGCCTTGTACTCCATGAACTCCGCGCCCGGAACTTCGTAGATGCTTGAAGAGTGAGTCAGCGATTGCGACGTGAGTGGATTGCGTGGATCCGTGGTGCTTACGCCATCGACGGTGAAGGTATAGCGATAGGTTCCAGGTTCGATGGGACCTATGACGGCTTCCCAAATGCCCTGATCCCCCTTCACCATCGCCACTCCACCCTGGTACTTGTTCGCCTCTTGAGGAGTGATGCCGGGCGTGGCCTCGGGCCCTTCGGCATGTAGTTTCACTTCTGTCGCGTTTGGCGCCCAAAGTCGGAATCGAACATGACGGTCGGACAGCACTTCGACGGACTTGAGAGTGTCATTGGGCGTGGGTGCGGGCATCTGCATTGCCGGCCGGTTCGGCACCTGCTGTGCCGCTTGACCGAACGCCACGAGCGATACACATAATCCGGCGAAGACTGCAACCTTGCCGGGAATTCGCTTACCCATCTTCATTTTCTATCTCCTGTGTGAGCCAGCCAGAATTCGCAGTCTTGACCCTTGCCGGGTCCTAACGGCAGCCCTCGGTGAAGCAGAGATTCTTGCTGAAGAACGGCATCACATGGTTCTGGAAGCGATCGGCCACCGCGCTGGTGTGCGTGCCGGAATAGATCTCGAAACCGTTTGCGATTCCGTAGTGATCAAGGATTTCGTGCAGCTTCGTGGCATCGAATCGAAGGCCATCCTGATCGCCCACATCCATTGCAATGGCGCGGTACAGCTTGAGATTGCCGATGTACTGATCGACAAATGCCAGTGGTGAGTTGGCTGTGTATTTCGCCACGATCTCCGGCACGGGTACCCCCTCCTTGGTCGGCAGATCGAAGTAGAGCGGCGGGTTCTTAGGATCGGGAGCCCAGGCCGCTGCCGTCGCGTATTGCGCCGATTGAAAACCGGGAGATTGCGCTGCGAGGTCGGCTGGAGACTTGGCCGCCGCGACCTTCTTCTCACTCGCAATCGCCCGCTCTTTCATTTGATCCGCGGGTCCTGGTCCGCCGCCAGCCATCGAAGAGAGACAGCACGGGCTCATGATGTAGAGAGCACCGAAGACATCAGGATGCTTCATGCCGATGCGCGACGCGCCATACCCGCCCATGGAGTGGCCGACCAATCCTCTGCTCTGCCTATCCGGAATGGTGCGATAGTGCGCGTCCATGTAGGCAACAACATCGCGCGCAACATAGTTCTCAAAATCGCCTGTCGTCGCAGAGCTTGAATACATGGAGCCGTTGTAGATCGTCTTGGAATCGGGCAGGACGACGATCATCTCCTTCGCTCCTTGCGCGAACGCTCCTTCTGCGGTCTGCGGAACGTGAATCTCATGCGTCCACTGCTCCGCCCCAATGAAAAAGCCGTGCAGCGCATACACGACCGGGTAACGGCGCTTCTTGTCTTTCTCATAACTCGGCGGCAGAAAGACAATTGCATCGCGATCGACAACCTCGCCTTCAAGATTTCCTTCTAATGCCACGCCGTGGATCTTGATGTGTTCCACGGTCAGCGGTTTTGCGCCCGGCACCGGGTCGGGGACAATGGTCTGCACCTGAGCATGAAGCTGAGCGATGGGCGCAATTGCTGTTGCGATTGCAAAGGCAAGGATCAATTTCGTTCTTCTCATATCTGTCTCTCTCAAAGCACGTCGGGCTATTGCACCGGGTAGGAGTAAATGTTCACGCTGAAGGGGCGAACGGAAATAGTCTCGGGCAGCGCTCCGAGCGATTGCTCCTCAACTTTCACCTCGGGCGTCTTGTCCACCTGCACCGTCGCGTCGATCTTGTCGGGAGCCATGCGCCACAATTTTCCGCCACTTGCAAGTTTTGTTCCGTTGATTTTGAGCTGGATGCTCTGCTCGGAGTCCGAAGGGTTGAGCACTGCAATGGAGAGAGACTTTCGATCTTCACTGAAAGCCGCGACTACATCGAGCGGATAGGTCGGACTGCCAGGATTGACTGCCGGCTGGTCGCCGCCGGCCGGGAAGGCCGGCTTCGGTTGTGGAGAGTCGCCTGTGACCTCGACAGGGATAGTGCCGAAGTGATCGCGGTACATCTTGAAAAGCATGCCCGTGGGGTTGAGGATTGCCTCGGTGCGATTGGAACTCATCGTTGCAGTCGCAAAGGTCAAGGCACCCATCTGAAAAACGTCGGAGTGGCGAAACATCTCGTGGAACGCCCATGCATAAGCCGGCACAGTCTTGTACGAGTTGGGGCCGCCGCCGAAGTAGGCCCACTCATCAATGGCAATCGGGACCGGCTTGGCGCGCAATGCGGGAATTCGCTTTAGATACTCCTGGTAATGTTCATACTTCGCTCGGACCTGCACTGCCGGGGCGCGCTGCCACTCGATGAACGAAAGTGGCGGATCGATGGGCACCTTCTTTTGCAGCTTCATATCAGTGTGCTGTGTGCCCGATGCATAGTAGTGTTCGCTGACCATATCGATGTTGTCGAGACAATTAAGCAGCAGTTGGCCGGTCCAGTCGGCCGAGGATAGATAGTCAGGCACATACTGACCGTTGATGCGACGCGCTTGATCTGCGCCCTCCATCACATCGGGCATTGCGCCGCCGGCAATCAGTTTGATGGAAGGATCCACCTTGCGCATCTCTTTGGCAAAGAGATTATGTTTAAGCTCGAATTGCGGTAGCGACATGGCACCCATCTGGTAGTCGCCCCACGGTTCATTGCCTATGCCCCAAAGCTTCACGCCATACGGCTGAGGATGTCCATTCTCTGCTCGCCATTTGCCCATGGGCGTTGTAGCAGCACCGTTCGTGTATTCCACCAGCTCGCGCGCTGACCACGCATCGCCGAAGCCGGCGTTCACCGTGATATAGGGATCGACACCAAGCAGGCGGCAAAGCGTGAGAAATTCATCGGTGCCTACGTCATTCGGCTGTACTGCTGACCAGACCGGATCGAAGATTGGCGGCCGCTTGTCGATGTCACCGACGCCATAGCGCCATTCGTACGAGGAAACGAAATTTCCGCCTGGAAAACGCAGCACGCCAAAGCGTAGTTGCTTGAGCGCAGCGATGACCTCGGGACGGAAGCCGTCGATGTTATCCGCAGGCATCATCGAAACTGTCCCCACATGGAATGAGCCGGTGCCCGTGCCCGTGATTTCAAGCGTCGCGTCATCGCTGTCAGCACCCGCGGTGAAGTGCAGTGGGAACTTCCGGTACGCCGAGCCCAGCTGCCGGATGGTAATCACCTGGCGATCAGCAGATTCTTTGCCCCAGATGAGGGCGACCTTGACCACTGTGCTGGGAGCGCCCGCCAAAATGATGCGTCCGGTGTACGCTTTGCCTTTTCGAACAGCGATTCCCGACTCGGTTAGACCATGCACTTCCTTCCCATCCAGCTTGATGAGCGGAGTGTGATCGCCAGTATAGGGGGCCTTCGCATCCATCGTGACGATTGAGTCGCCGCCCACGGGTGCCCACCAGCGCGTCGGTGTGCGTCGGAATCGCGGGTTGCCGCCTGCATTGCTCGCGACCGGCGGTGGTGTGGGCGCGCTCGCAGCAACGGAATAGAAAAACTTGCGATCGACGAGCATCTCTGACCAGATGCCGTTGTTGACAATGTCCCCACCGTGCTCCAGAAACTGCCCATAGATGTTCTTGGAAATAGGTGCGCCCGTCTTCGACGCATCGATCGTAGCGGTTACCGGATGCGGCTGGGACCATGCGGGCAATGACATTGCTGCCACGCCGAGCAGAAGCGCTACCCAAACTGAGTAGACACGTTTGAAAAGAGCCGTCTTCGTGAAACCCTCTGCCACCCATGCAGTCATTGAACATCTCCTGGCAATTTGAATGGGACAAGAACCAAACGAAACATGGGATCCTCATTGCGCGTGAGCAAACGCTTTCTGCATTTCGCCTGGTCGGCCATGCTGAGAGCCCTCAACGATCTTCAAAAATGAAACCACCTGAATATACAAGGAAAAGAATTAGAAAAACAAGACGATAAATCGCTTTATTTTTGAGAATTCGTTGGTGTACTATTCCGGTTGCTCTCTTCGCCGCCAGAAATAGAATGTGAAAACCTTTACCGTTTACCGAGGTCAACCATGCGACAAATCGGAATCATCATGTTGTTGAGTGCGAGCTTTTGCTGTGCCCAGGGCTCGAGTGATTTCAAGCCAGCTTCGTCCAACGTTCTCGACGCACAGTTTCCGCAGGTCGATAGCAACTCGCGTGTCCAGATTCGCTTTAAGGCGCCCGATGCGACCAAGGTGCGGGTCAATTTCTGGAGCGGCGAGAAAGCCGACATGGAGAAGCAGCCTGACGGCTACTGGACTTTCACAACAAAGTCCATGGCACCCGGCCTTCACTACTACTCCATCGTCGTAGACGGCGCAGATGTCAACGATCCCGGGAGCACCGCTTACTTCGGCGGCAGCAGGTGGGCAAGCGCTGTTGAGGTGCCGGAAGCGGGCGCCGACTACTATCTGCCCAAGGACGTGCCGCACGGTCAGGTGCGCCAAATCTGGTACCACTCGAGCGTGACCGGGACATGGCGCGACGCCTTCGTGTATCTGCCGCCTGATTACGATACGTCGAAGGCGCGCTATCCAGTCCTCTACCTCCAGCACGGCGGAGGCGAGGACGAGACTGGATGGATCCGTCAGGGCAAGGCGAATTTCATCCTCGATAACCTGATCGCCAGCGGAAACACCAAGCCGATGATCGTCGTCATGGCCAACGGCTATGCTACCCGTGCCGGCTATGTCGCACCGGATCTCACAGGAAAACCCTTCGGTTCTCCTGAGTTTATGAAAGTGATGCAGGAGCGGATGGGTGCCTTCGAAGACGACATGACCCAGGCGCTGATCCCATTTGTCGAGAAGACATTCCGCACCATTCCCGATCGCGATCACCGCGCCATGGCCGGACTCTCCATGGGCGGCATGCAGACGTTCCAGGTGACCTTCAATCATCTGGATCTCTTCTCCTACATCGGCGGCTTCAGCGGCGCGGGCAATCCTTTCCTGACAGGTACCAAGTTCGACGTCAAGACCGCATATAACGGAGCCTTGGCCGACCCGTCCGCATTCGCGAAGCGCGTGCATCTGCTGTGGATCGGCGTAGGCACGAACGAGCCGGAGCGCATGAAGTCGGGATTGGAGAGCCTGCACACTTCGCTTGACGCGGGAGGCGTCCAGCATGTCTTTTACGAGTCGCCCGGCACCGACCACGAATGGCAGACCTGGCGGCGCGATCTGAAAGACTTTGCACCACGGCTCTTTCAGTCGGGTACAGCTTCCCGGTAGCGAGCCCGAGGCTCATTGCCCACCAGCGATGAGCCCGGTTACGCTATCGGCGATAACGGCGCCGAATCGTGCAACGAAAAGCGAAGGAGTCTATGCAGAGAAGACAGTTTTGCAAATCCCTTGCGGTGGCAGCCGCATCGACGGCGCTACCTTCCTATGGCCGGAGTTCCCTTGCCGGTCAATCCGGCCTGCCGCCAGGGTTTAATCGATACAAACAGGACTACGCTGCCTTCTGTGCACTGCCGCCGGAGAAGAGGGTCTTTTACAAAGTAGCCGATGGCAAGATCGTCGAGACAAAACTGGACGAGTCCAACTGGCAGCAGCCGGTCTGGAACTACAATCCGGCTCCTTCGCAGATCGCTGGAGGCATGTGGGACGATGTGCCTCTGGAGTCACCGATTCCCAATCTTGCCGGTGACGGTCCGTTCAAGCCGACGTGGGATTCATTGCTCGAGTACGAAGCCCCTGATTGGTATCGCGATGCCAAGTTCGGTATATGGGCTCATTGGAGCCCGCAGTGCGTGGCCGAAGCCGGAGACTGGTACGCACGCAATATCTATGTCGAGGGGCAACGGCAGTATCAATATCACCTCGATCATTACGGGCCGGCATCGCGCTTCGGATACAAAGAGCTTTGCGCGCAATGGACGCTGCTCAATTGGGATCCCGACGAGTTAATTGGACGCTATAAGAAGGCAGGCGCGCGAATCTTCGTGGCGCTCGCCAATCATCATTGCAATTTCGATGCATGGGATTCTAAGCACCACCCGTGGAATTCAGCAGCTCTCGGTCCGCATCGGGACGTAGTCGGCGCATGGGCATCCGCGGCCCGCAAGCAGGGAATGCGATTCGGAGTAACTGTGCATCAGGCTCGAAATTGGTGGTGGTTTCAGACCTCTCATGGTGCGGATAAATCCGGCCCGTTAGCCGGCGTTCCATACGATGGCGCTCTTACCGAGGCGCAGGGCAAAGGGCAGTGGTGGCAAGGGCTCGACCCGCAGCGTCTCTACGGTGTGAAGCATCCAGGCGATGCATTACCGGATGTGTCCTACGTGAAGAACTTCTACGACCGAACGCGCGATCTGATTGATCAACACAATCCCGATCTTCTCTACTTCGATGATTCGCTACTTCCGCTCGGCTGGGGTGGAATGAATATCGGCGCGTATCTGTACAACAACAGCCTCAAGAAAAATGGCGGCAAGATGGAAGCAGTCCTGAACGTCAAGGATGTTCCGGACCGTCTTGCCAAAGCGGTTGTTGCCGACTATGAGCGCGGCTTAACGGCTGACATCATGAAGTACCCATGGCAGTCGGAGACCTGCATCGGCGCGTGGCACTATCTGCATTTTCTATATGAGAAGCCGGGCGAATATGGCGGCTATCAAAATCCAAGAGAAGTGATTCACTGGCTCATCGACACCGTGAGCAAGAATGGCACGTTCATTCTCAACGTGCCCGGTAGACCGGACGGAACAATCGACAGCAAAGAGGTCGCAGTGCTCGATGGCATTACCTCCTGGATGGAGGTCAACGGTGAAGCCATCTACGAGACGCGGCCGTGGAAGATCTCCGGGGAAGGCCCCAACATGGTCAAGGCCGGTTCGTTCCAGGGCGAGAGCGTCAACAAGCTCGGAGAAAAGGACATCCGCTTCACTCGCAACAAAACCAACACTGTCATCTACGCAATCGTACTTGGTTGGCCAAGCGAGCCAATCACGGTCAAGTCGCTCGGACTATCGGCAGCCACTACCCCCGGTAAGATTGGGCGGGTTGAACTTATTGGAACGGATGTGAGGCTTGATTGGAAGCAGCTGGCTGACGCTCTCCAGGTACAGCTTCCAAAGAGTTATCGTCCGAAAGTAGACTACGCAGCCGCTCTCAAGATCACGGTTGGGTAAGAGAACGCGGAAGACTCTCGGTATTCTGAAGCACGAATGGTTTTGATTGGCGGCCTTTTTCGGAAATCCAATGGATGGCCGTGAAGAAGGATGTCTCCCTCAGCAAGGAAAACCTCATGGATCGTCGCACGTTTCTCATATCTTCTGGTGCAGCAGGCCTCGGAGCGCTGTTGGCATCTCCTGATTCCGCCGACGCTGCCGAGCCGCAATCACCAGAGATCTTTTCCTGAAACGCCGGCGAACTGGAGTTCACGTTCTCTCTGCCCCAGGGACGTCTCAGGCGGCACATCTTCCTGCCGTCAGGCGTCCAGACTCCCGAAAATTCCGCGCGTTGGGGCGGTGTAGGAAGTTTCCCACGGTGGTTGACTTCGCGATGCGGATCAGCAGGGGTTTACGGCGCTACTCGTGAGAGATGGCGAAGTATCTGTCGGGCCCTCTCCCAATAGACAGAGACTTTCCTTCGCGAGGCAAGCAGAAGACGCGCGCCCACATTCTGCCGGACATAAATTTCCGCGCGAATTTGTGTTCCATGGCCCGGGGTGCTCGAAAGAAAAAAATCACCCCTGAGTGCGCGAATACGCTCTCGCATTCCAGCGAGTCCAAAGCCAAAGGTGTGCGTTGCTTTTGTGTCAAACCCTACGCCATTGTCTGTAACAGACAGGCTGACGCTTGCGGGAGTGTATTCGAGGTTGACCTCCAAGGAGTTCGGACGACCGTGGCGAAGAGCGTTTGCGATTGATTCCTGCGCAATCCGGTAAAGAGCGTCTGTTGTCACCAACGGAAGTTCGATAGCTGAGCCGCGGATTGAGAAGCGTGCATCGAGCTGACAACCTGCGGTGCTCTGTTCCAGCACCATCTGTATTGCCGAAAGCAAATCAGCACTGCCGGAAAGACGCTGCGGGCGTAGCATCATGATGCTGCGGTGCGCTTCCGCATGGCTATGACGCACCATGTCCAATGCGAGTTCAAGATGGCCGGTCAGCAACTCATCACCCATTGGGACGATTTTTCTGGCAGCCTGGATCTGATAGGAGATACCGGCAAAACTCTGCGCCAACGTATCGTGAAGCTCGTGTCCGAGCTTCGCGCGTTCTGCCATAATGGCGCGATATCGAGCCTTCAATATCTGCACAAGAGTCAGGTGACCAGCAATCACAATGCCCGCAAGGAGCAGACCAAGCTCGATGAGGTGGCCAAGGTTCCACCAAGGTGGGCCGGCGATCGTTGTTACATCTTCGGCGGAACGTAGGAGGAGCGCAAAGCCCCCCTGGTAAAGGGTGTCCCGCGGTTGAAGGGAACAAATTCCGCGGACGCGCAGCGTCGAGCCGTTTTCCACGGTCGAAAGTATTGAGCTTCCTTGTTCCGTTTGCAGGCGGGCAAGGAACACCTGATGGCCGCTCTCGAGGCGCAGCCAGGTAGCGCCATTTCTTTTTTCCGTACCGACGAGTCGTCCACTCACTTCAATGAGCAGCGCGGCAAATTTACCAAGTGCGGCTTCGTCCGCAGTAACTAAAAGCGGTGGAACAGGCGATCCATGCCACAGCAGGACGGACTTGCTGGCGTGGATCAAAAGTCCCGTCTCAGTAAACTCCGCGCGGCCTGTAACGAGCAGCTGATCACCAATCTTCAGATTTTCGAGAGAAGCGCCTTCGACTTCGGCGCCTCCCGTCAGGTCTTGAATATATGCGGGGTTGCCTGTAAGCGTGAGAGTGGCTCTCACCGTGACTGGAGAGGAAAACGCGCGTGGCTCGGAGCGGATTGCGGCAATGGAGATATACGGCGCAGAATTCTCGGCCATCAAAGACGTAGCTGCAAAAGCCGCAAACACAAGAAGGCCGATCTTGAGGCGCGTCATCATTTTTTAAGGCCTCTACCCTTAGTGACCGGTCGGCGGAAGTGATGTTACTTGTACATTCTTCCATTGGCCGCCCGAATTATAGGACCGCAGGCCAATTTTTCCCCGAGCCGGACATTGCGGCACCGAAGCATCCAGCCGCTGTGCTGTACCCGCTCCATTCTGGCTTGCGGAAAGGTGCACCTGGCAACCCTGCACTTCGATGCGGATGTGATACCAGACGTTGGGGTGGATAGGGTATGGCATCGGCTTGGCGGCAATCTCGTTCCAGGCGTGATCCGCAACTCCCAGTACGAGAGTTTCATCGCGAGCGCGCAGACCTCCGTAGATGCCGCTGTAGGAATCTACACCCGGTTCGGCATCCGACACACGAGTGAGAATGCCGGCTTCTCCAGTGCTGTTGAGCGCAATCTCGGCATCCACGGCGTAGTCCGTCCAGTATGGTGACCCGGTGATCAATTTGGCGCCACGCTCATTCGATTCATTCACCATGATTCCGGAATGTGCTGTCCAGTTGCCATCGTATGCTACCCACTCGGTGTTGCTGCCAGCCGCAAAGGAGTCATGATAGGGAAGTCCGCGATACGGTGAGCGAAGTACATGAAGAGCTAAAGTTACCGCGGATGCTCCAACCGCCGCTGCGGCCAGAAACAGTAGCAGATCTCGAATTACACGCGGCATAAACTTTCCGTTTGGGGTTGATTTCAATGTCATCACTGAGTCTGATGGGCGTTCACAGGGCACATCTCTCACGGATTGCTCTCACGCTCGACATCTTCTCTCGTGATTAAAAAAGCGCCCACCTTTTGAGGGGACGGTAACGGATTCCCTTCCGCGCCTGCCACTGCTGCGCGTAAGGCCAGTTCGCCAATTCGAGTCGGATTAGCTGTTATGAGTGAATCCAATTTGCCATGGCGAAGACTTTGATCAAGAAACCAGTCGCGGTCGCAACCAACCAGGGCGATGGAATGCTTTGGGTCCAGTTCCTGCAGCGCCGACATAGCGCCCTGGGCCGCATCGGCATTCACTGCAAAAATAGCTCGAAGATGGGGAAAGGCGTTGATGATCTCTCTCGTCCTCTCCTCTGCCTCGAGCGTCTGGGCAGAGCCCGGTAACTGTGCAACCACTTCGATTCCAGAAGCCGTTCCAACAGCGTGAATAAAACTTCTCGCGCGAACCAGAGTCTCAGGCGTCCCAAGATCCAATCCAACAATTGCCACCTGGCCCTTACCGCTGATCACCCGCTTGATCCGCTCCGCGGCAATACGGCCAAACTCCTCCTGGTTGGGTGTGACTGATGTTAGAAATGGACCGGTTGGCACTGGAGCTTCAGTCTGAACCACGACCACGGGAAATTTCTTAGCTATCAGTTCGTCGATCATGGTGGTGACGCCGCCAGGATTGGTTGGTCCCAGTATGAGTGCTTTTGCTCCGTGGTGCACCGCAGCCTCTGCGAGTTGGATCTCGCGATCGAGATCGTCTTCTCTTGATGCTCCGTTCCAGTAAAGGCGATAGCCAAGACTTTGCGCCGCCATCTGCGCGCCGCGGCGCATGTCTTCGTCGTAGTTGGCTCCCGTGGTCCGCGGGATAAACGCAATCACAGGTGACGAAGGTGCAGGTTGATAAAAATGCAGATAAGCCAGCGCGCCTCCAGACGAACCTCCGAGCAAGATCGCGATTGCCGGACGAATCATCGAAAGGAAATCAAATTTCATGCGGCCTGCCTGCAAAAAGTATTCCGCTCCGCTCGCCAGGATTGTCGCGCATTTAACCCTCGCCCAGTCTGACCAGTCCACGGCGGAGTGCAATGGTTGCTGCCTCCGTACGATCTTTCGCATCGAGCTTAGAAAGTAGACTGATCACATGGTTTCTCGCTGTGATATCGCTGATGTAGAGCTTTTGAGCGATCTCCTTGTTCGTTAATCCCTCCACAACCAGTTCCAATACCTCGAGTTCGCGTGAGCTGAGTGGCGAACGACCAACGCGTTCTGCAAGGCGCATTCCTACGGCATTGGAAATATGGCGCTTTCCCTGGCTGACGGCACGAATGGCATTCACCATTTCGTCCTGACTACAGGTTTTCGCAAGATAGCCGAGCGCACCCGCATCGAGCGCGTTGAAGATATCCTCATCAAGCTGGTAATTGGTTAAGACGAGAATTTTCCTGTCGGGGCGCGAGGAGCGAAGCGAGGATATTACCTTTACTCCGCCGAGGTCCGGCATGCGCAAATCCAGCAGAACCACATCGGGATTCAGTTTTTCCGTAAAAGCAATTCCTTCTTTTCCGGAGGACGCCATTCCGATAATTTGAATGCCGGACTCGCCATCCAGCATGCTGTGTAACCCTCGACGAACTACAGGATGATCGTCTACTACCAGCACCCGAATCGCATCCACTTCTGTCATTCCAACGCCTGATGTCTTCACTTTGTTCCCATGGAATTCACACGATCTGCAATAGAGCTCAACAGTCCGATGATCGTTGAAGCAATCCGGCTTGTGTCTGCATCGAGCCCAAACAACAAATTGTAGTGCCACAATCTGGCGGCGTAATGGTGCATCTGCACTATTGCACGTTGGTACATGCCACCCCCAACGTTGTATTTCGCAACAATCCAATTGTCAACAGTGGTTAGAATTCCTTTGTGGCCGGAGGGGGAAGCGCGCGCAATGAGCAGTCGTGGACACAGCGCCATCGCAGCAGGCACTCTGGGGGTGTACATGACAGCAGGTTTCCTGCGCAAATCTCTCGTGATCGTAGTGGCGGCTCTGAGCTTTCGCTGTATCTCCTTGCTCGCACAATCAGCGACTGAGCAAAGAAGCAGAATCGATCGGCTTAGCAGACAGGCGGAGGCGGATCTTCGCGATCAGAAGTTGGACCTTGCTGAAGCCGAGTTTCGTGAGTTGCTGGCTTCTGATCCAGAAAACACGAATGCCCATTCGAACCTGGGGCTGACGTATTACCTTCGCCAGCAGTTTGCTCCTGCAGCGGAGCAGTTCAATATCGCGCTTCGCGCCAAGCCTGATCTTTGGAACATCGCCGCTCTCTGCGGGCTTTCGGAAGCGCGAATCCAGAAGAACGCTAATGCGGCCGTCCATCTGGAGCAGGCATTTGATCACGTCGCAGATCCCTCTCTGCGCCTGGCAGTGGGCAAGCAATTATTCAGCATCCTGTCTACCTCCGGAGACCTGGATCGTGCTTCTGAGATTGTCACGAAGCTCGAGCAGCTTCAGCCGAATAATCCGGATCTGCTCTACGCTGCGCATCGCGTGTATTCTCTCCTCGCCAATCGGGCGTTCCTGCAGCTCGCGTATCAGGAGCCTGACTCTGCGCGCATGTACCAGGTCTGGGGTGATCGCATGAAATTAGCGGGAGATGCGCGTGGAGCCGTTGTGGCCTATCGCAAGGCAATTGAGCGTGACCCTGATCTTTCGGGAATTCATACCGCCCTGGGTGATGTGCTCAGCGCATCTTCGTCAGCATCCGATCGTACCGGCGCTGAAGAGCAATACAAGAAAGCGTTACTGATCGATCCATCGGATGCGCGGGCCGAATCCAGGCTCGGAGATCTCGCGGTGGAGCGCTCTGCGCCAGAAGAAGCCTCGGAACATTACAGACGCGCTTTGCAAATTCAACCCGACAATGCGGACGCAAATGACGGTCTCGGAATTGCTCTCATGCAATCGCAGTCTTATGTGGAAGCGCGAACGTATCTAAGCCGGGCAGTACAGCTTGATCCCACAAACAGAGTCGCATACTACAACCTGAGCCTGGTTAGCAGAAGGTTGGGAGATGTGGATGCGGCAAACAGCCAAATGGCCGAGTTCCTCAAATTGAAGGCCGAAGACGAAAGCATGAGGCGAAGTTTTAGCAGTATGAAGCTCGGACCTGAAGCAAAGATGCCGCAATCCGTGGATGCAGCACCCAAAGCCCCGTTGGAATAGCAATCCCCCTGCATGAACAGCCCACAAAATACCTACCTATCCATAGAAGCGTGCCAATATCTCCTTTTCCCACTTCACCTTGGCAGCATCCGCATGGTGCATATGCACCACCCAAAAATGGTGCATCGCCATCATGACGACGCTGTGTGCAGAGGCTTAGTGTTTTCTGGACTTCCGGAGTCTGCTCTCGATGTCGCAGAAATCCTGACGTGCCATTTGGCACGACCAGGTGGCCTACAGGCGGCAGAGAGTGCGGATCAGACAGGACCGAACCACCGGAAAGCACAATGCAGCAAAAGTGTACATATTTGCATGGAGGCAAAATGGAATTCCGCAGTATGCATCACGATCGAGACCAAAGCAAAAAGGGGTCGCATTTGAGCCGCTGCACGCGCGCAGTGGCCTGGCTGGTTTCGGTCTTCGCGATCGGCCTGTTTTGCCAGCCGTTGCAGGCGCAGATTGACATCTCCGGCTCGCTCGCAGGAACAGTGACTGATCAGAGCGGAGCTGTAGTACCCGGCGCCCAACTCACTGTGCGCAATGTGGCAACAGGCGTCTCATCGAGCATCTCCAGCAACGGAACCGGCTATTACCAGTTCGTTTCACTGGCCGCAGGCAATTACGTCTTGACTTGCACCATGCAGGGTTTCAAGGCGTTCACAGCAAACGATGTAATTGTTCACGCTGGCGGAACGGCCACGCTGCCTGTATCGCTTCAAATAGGCAAAGCCGTCGAAACGGTTACCGTCTCCGGTTCCACCGCGATGGTGGATACCGAAACGGCAAATAATCTCACTACAATCGATCCCGATCTCATGCAGGGAATTCCGGTATCAGGGCGCGACCCGCGTGAATCCATGGAAACCTTGATGCCGGGCGCGACAGCCGCCGGAACCGGAGCAAGTTTCTTCATCCCGGTAACGAGCTTTAACGGCGTTTCGCAGCTGACCAACAATTACGACGTGGACGGCGCAGCCATGAACGACTACATGCATGGCTCGGCTGCTTCAAACTTTCCGCAATCGGAGAATATATCTGAATTCAGCGTTGCATCTGCGCTGCCGGATGCTTCGGTTGCCCGCGGCGCCGGGGGCCAGATTGAAGCAACTCTGAAAAACGGCACCAACAACTTTCACGGGCAGTTCTGGACTTACCTGCAAAATGGCGCCTGGAATGCAAACTCGTGGTCTAACAATTTTCAAGGTGTCTCCCGCCAGCCTTTCCACCAGGAATGGTACGGCGGCAATGTAGGCGGCCCCATCTGGATACCTAAACTCTATGACGGCAGAAACCGGACATTCTTCTTCCTCTCCTACGAGCGCACATCCACGTCGAAGAACTCCACAACCAGTGGTCAAACCATCACCAACGCGGAGCGCAACGGTGATTTCTCCGATTCGCCTGACGGCATTCCAGTCGTGAACGGAGCCCCGATGCCGGTCATTCCTGCATCCGACTTTGGTCCCCTCGGGCAGGCTCTCAGCGCTTCCGGTGGAACGGCGATCATGCCCGCGCCGACCAGCGGAACCGATACCTTTACGTGGAATCCGAGCCTCGATACGGTGATTCAGACCTGGGTCGTCCGTGTTGATGAGAATCTCGGCAGCAAGAACCGTATCTTCGGAAGCCTCTGGTGGTACAACGATGCATCCACATTCGACGATATGTACGACGAATTCAGTGAAGCCTCCTGGGCCACGCAATATCCCAATCCTCAGGCCACATGGGGCGAGCCGGTACAAACTAAAGTCTGGGCGGTGAACGACACCTACACCATTTCACCGTCGATGCTGAACAATTTTGTGCTGGGCATCACGCAGTCTGAGATTTCAGTCACCAACACATGCGCACCCTGCACAGGGCTCGTCAATCCATCCAATACGGGAATCAACTCTGTCGGCGATTATCTCGCGCCGGCCGTTCAGCAGATATCCACTCCGCGCAGCATGGGCATGGGCATTTACAACGGCTACACCAATCCCATGACGCAATACACCTGGGACATCACGGATAACTTCACCTGGACCAAAGGGCGGCACACCATCAAAGCCGGCTTGGAATTCCGCAACTATCATGAAACTTTCAGTCAGACCTGGGGTGCCGGAGCAGGGGTTTCATTTCAGGACTCTAATAGCGTCTACGGAGGAACCGGCAACGGGATCGCAGATATGTTGCTTAACGGCGGTCCGCTTGGCCAGTTTGGGGCCAGCTTCTCGCAAAACAGCAGCCAGAATCTCATCGTGAACTATCCGGCTCGAGAAGGCTACATTCAGGACTCCTTCAAGTTGAATCCTCGCTTCACTATCATGGCCGGCGTGCGGCTGCAGCCGTATTTCGGAGTGTCTGAGCAGAAGAACCGATTTGTGACCTTCCGCCCAGGCCAGCCATCTACGGTCTTTCCCACGGCTCCCGTTGGATTGGTTACTGTGGGAGATCGCGGCATTCCCTCCAACCTCTCAGGGAATGTCTACAACGTGGGGCCGCGAGTGTCATTCGCCTGGGACCTGTTCGGGAACCACAAGGCAGCGCTCAAAGGCGGCTACGGTCTCTATACCGATTATGAGTATCTGTTGAACTTTAACGGATATACGACCGCTGCGCCCTACGGTGTCGATTATTACCCCACCCAGGGACCGGGACTGGATCTTTCTAAACCTTATGCTCAATACGGCAGCACGCCTTTCCCATTCACGGCGCCAACTGCAGGATCTCCTGCTGCCAATTCACTTGTTTTCCCCAATCCTCTCAGTGAGCAGGCATTGGCGAAAAACTTCAACAATGGTTTGTATGATAAGTTCCATTTCGAATTTGAAATCGAGCCGATCAATACGTATGTCTTCTCAGCCGCCTGGGTAGCGACTCACGGCACGCATCTCTTCGAGACGCATAATCAGAACTGGCCGGTCTTTGTTCCGGGCGGCAGCACCAATGACGCCTCAAATATTCTTTCGCGCGAGCCGTATTATCCTGACGGCTTCAACCAGATCAACACCATCTATTCCGATTACAACTCCTGGTACAACTCCCTTCAGTTCCAGGTCAATAAAAGATACTCCTATGGCCTGACGCTTCTGGGAAGTTACACGTATAGCAGCGCCTCGGCTCAGCAGGGCTGCCGTTATCTCGCTGACTGCGCGCTTGATTACTACAGCCCTGGCACCGTCCACCAGATGACTGCGGCCGTCCGGTACACGATTCCGTCATTCCTGCGCCCGCACTCCTTGGCCGACAAGATCTTTGATGGCTGGGCGATCAGTGGAACTGGAACCGCAAGCACGGGTGGTTACGGCAGCGTCTCCGACTATAACTGCAACGAGTTCAACTTCAGTTCAGCCGGCTGCTATGCCACTTACACTGGGGGCGGCGCGCTGCTATCCAACCGCAAACAAGCCGTCTCAGCGGGCGGCTCCATGATCGGCGTCAGCTGGCTTGATCCGAGCAAGTTCATTCGCGCAGATCAGGTGCTTCAGAACGGCACACCAACCACTCTGCCGGGCGTGGGGCAACGGCTATTCCTCGGCAATGCGGCAGTCGGTGTCTACAAAGGACCTGCTTCGGGCATACAAGACTTCAATGCAAGTCTCGACAAGGACTTTGGAATCTGGGAATCGCTGAAACTCAATTTCCATGCTGAGGCGTTTAACGTGCTGAATCATACGGTGCTCAACGGTCCCGGCTACAACAACACAGTCGGTCCCAATACGCAGGGCTTCGGCATTATCAGCAGCGCGTATGCCCCAAGAAACATCCAGCTATCCTTCCACGTGATCTTTTAACGCGTGTGAGGGCTGTTTACAGAGTGCAGAGCCGGAGCAAATTCCGGCTCTGTACGAGTGAAAAAAACAAATGACATTGAGGGAACAATGTTAACGCGAAGAAATTTGATGATAGCGATTGGATGTTTGGCTGCGGAACCTTATCTTTCTCGTGCCTTAGGCATAACAGGCTCAGAAAAGGATGCCGGCTGGGTGAAATACGTGGGAGGCCCTGTTCTCGGTGGGCAATACGGAACATGTTTTGACATATGTGTGCTTAAAGAATCGGGAACATTCAGGATGTGGGTGTCATGGCGCCCAAAGCAGAGCGTTGCCATCACCACAAGCAGCGACGGAATCCATTGGACTCCTCCGGAAATCGCACTAGGGCCCCGGCCCGAAACAGGTTGGGAAGACGATATCAACCGTCCCATTGTTGTTCGCCGCGACGACGGATATCACATGTGGTATACGGGGCAGGCAAAAGGAAAATCGGCAATCGGCTACGCAACAAGCGCCGATGGCCTCACATGGACAAGAAAATCTGATCATCCTGTGCTGGCCTCACAGGCGAAATGGGAAGGTGCTGCCGTTATGTGCCCGCATGTGATGTGGGACAGCTCCCGCCACCTTTGGAAAATGTGGTACTCGGGCGGTGAGCAATACGAGCCGAACGCGATTGGCTACGCTACGAGCAAGGATGGATTGCTCTGGGACAAATACGCGTCTAATCCGGTTCTAGCTCCCGACGCTCGATTCGACTGGGAAAAAAACCGCGTCACTGCTGCCCAGGTTCTTTTCTGGAAGGGCTGGTATTACGCGTTTTATATCGGCTTCCGTGACGTTGACCATGCTCAGATAGGCCTTGCGCGATCCAAAGATGGAATCACTGGTTGGGTCCGCCACGCAGGCAATCCCATCGTTCGCCCGACTCCTGGAGGATGGGATGCGGATGCGTGCTACAAGCCCTTTGCCGTTTATGCAGATGGAGGCTGGAAGCTTTGGTACAACGGGCGAAATCAACATCTGGAACAGATCGGGCTTGTGATGCACTCTGGAGAAAATCTTGGATTCGTGGCGGGCTTGTAATGAATTCACGATTCCCAACTCTCCTCTGGAGTTGCGCTTTTGCTCTAGTGCTTCTTCTGCCCGGCGCCGTAGCCTCCAGTGAAGTAAAGCATGTGGCGGATGCTTCAGTGCTTCACGCGTCCGATTACCAGCACTATTTTTCTGACTTTGCTCAGGACGAACGAGAGATGCTGGGCACTGCTCCACTGTTGCCTTGGAGCTGGTTCGTAGCCAATATTCCTTGGCTCGATATCCCCGACAAGGAGATGGAGCGAATTTACTACTTTCGCTGGTATGCGTTTCAAAAGCATATCGTGCGCGGCCCGGATGGCTACCTCATCAGCGAGTTTCTCGACAATGTTTCGTGGGCAGGGCACCGGAACATGATCGATGCTGCGGCGGGGCATCACATACGGGAGGCCCGATGGTTGCGCGACCCGCAGTATGCCGTGGATTACACAAAATTCTGGTTTGGTCCCGAGGGGGAGCCGCGGAGATACAGCTTCTGGGCCGCGGATTCTGTCTACCAGCTATCCATTGCCACTGGAGATCGAAATCTTGCTATCAACCTGCTGCCCAGGCTCGTGGAGAATTACAGAGGGTGGGAAGAGACGCATCAGGATCCGAATGGCCTGTTCTGGCAGATTGACGATCGCGACGGAATGGAAGACACGATCAGCGGAAATGGATACCGCCCAACCATCAACAGCTATATGTACGGAGATGCTGTCTCAATCTCTCGTATAGCCAGCATGGCCGGTAAACAACAAATAGCAGCCGCATACCAGGCAAAGGCCGACCGTCTTCGCGAACTCATCGACACTCGCCTCTGGAATCCACACGACAGTTTTTATGAGACCGTGGCACGTGGCAACCATGATGGATGGAGCAATGATCGGGAGCTGGTTGGATATATCCCCTGGTATTTCAACCTGCCCGCGCAAAAATACGATTCTGCCTGGAAGTTTCTCTTTGATCCGGACGGGTTCTGGGGAAAGTTCGGACCAACCACTGCAGAAAGACGAAATCCACGCTTTGCATATCAGGTCCCGCATGAATGCTTATGGAATGGCCCTTCGTGGCCGTATGCAACAACGCAGACGCTGGTGGCGCTCGCCAACGTGCTCAACAGCACCCCCAACCAGAACGTCGTAAGCAGCAGCGATTATCTCCGCCTTCTGCAGGCCTATGCGTATTCGCAACACATTCAGTTACCGGGCGGAAGATTCATCCCGTGGATCGATGAAGACATTGATGCGGACACCGGAAAATGGATCGCGCGCAACATCCTGATTTCCCTTCACAAGCAGCCGCCCAATCGCGGTCGCTATTACAACCACTCGGGATTCGCCGACTTGATCATCACAGGGCTTATCGGTCTAAGGCCTTCATCGGATCATTCACTAGTGGTGCATCCCCTTGTCCCCGCCGGCAAGTGGAATTACTTCGCCATGGACGGAATCCCATACCACGGTCATCTGCTGGCAATTGTTTATGACAGAGATGGATCGCGCTATCACAGGGGTGCAGGGTTGCAGGTTTTCTGTGATGGCAAGTTACTCGCTCACGCCAGTGAGCTGCAATCACTTACTGTTGCGCTTCCGCGCGATGAGTCGCAAAGCAGGCAAGCAATCCACCCAGAGCACTAAGAAATCCCGCTATGGGATACTGATGCTCGCAAGCGAACGAAACCAGATTCGAGACCACAATCCTTGGCTGATCAACAATTGACGCGAAGAACATTTTTACAGGAGGCAACCGCCCTAGGCGGCGCGGCGCTTGCCTTGCCTCGGCTCAAGGATGAGCGCGGCCCGGAATTAGCCCGCTCCACCGGTTCATACAATGCAGATATTCTCCGTGCTCCCGATTTTTCGACTGCCTATTGCGGACTCAATGCTCCACTCTCTCTGACCCGCAACAGGGAGCAATGGACCTGGAAGAATATTCGCGTCAGCACGGAGCTTGACTCCGGGGCTCAAGAGTTGAAGGTTCGGCTAGTGAGCCCGGATTCCCCGGTGACGCACTTGCATCTCCGATGGAAGCACCGAGTCTCCGGAGATCTTCGATGCATGGGGGACGCATGGGAGCGCAGTTACGGCGATTTAGAGTGGCAGGGAATTGTGCCCAACCGCGTCATGCCATGGTACTGCTTCACATTTTCAGACAGAATACTTCGCGGTTACGGCGTCAGGACACAACCGTCAGCCTTCTGCTTCTGGCAGTTGGACACGGAGGGTATCTCGTTGTGGGCAGATATACGCAATGGAGGCTCCGCACCGGAATTGCGAGATCGGCAACTCGACATTGCAACAGTCGTTATGTATACCGGAAACGCGGATGAGCCGGCATTCATCGGCGCACAAAACTTCTGCAAGCGCATGAACACGGTACTGCGGCTGCCGAAAGGCGCAATCTGCGGAAGCAATGACTGGTACTACGCATACGGGCATAACACTGCGGAGGGTACTCTTCGCGATGCTGACCTGGTCGCACAGATTGCATCAGGCTCGGGAAGCAGACCATTCGTAGTAATCGATGATGGCTGGCAGGATAAGGCACACTTTCCCGATCTGCCGGGCCTGGCCAAGGATGTGCGTTCCAGAAGGCTGCGTCCCGGAATCTGGATTCGGCCACTGCGCGCGCCACAAAATACGAAGTCCTCTCTCCTGCTGCCTGACAATCGCTTTAGTGCGGAGCGGCCCAGCCCGGCCTTCGATCCAACAATTCCCGAGGCGTTGGAACTCGCTCTCGACTCAGTGAAGTTACCGGTTTCCTGGGGATACGAATTCCTCAAACACGATTTTTCCACCTTCGAGTTATTCGGACGCTGGGGCTCGTCCATGGGCGCGCTGCCAACGGAGGGAGATTGGCACTTCAATGATCGCTCACGCACAAATGCTGAGATTGTCCTTCGCTTTTACCAGTCATTGCGTCAGGCTGCGGGCGAGAACATCGTGATACTGGGATGCAACACAATCGGACATCTCTGCGCCGGGATATTTGAGTCGCAACGCATCGGGGACGATACAAGCGGAACGAAATGGGAACGCACTCGCCGGATGGGAGTGAACGCTCTCGCCTTTCGCATGCCTCAGCATAAGACCTTCTTTCATGTCGATCCTGACTGTGTGCCATTGACCAGCGATATCGACTGGGTCTACACACGTCAGTGGCTTGACGTGGTCTCGCGCAGTGGCACTTCGCTCTTCATTTCGCGTGGACGCGGAGCTACAGGGCCAGAGCAAATCGCCGCTTTGAAGGATGCGTTTTCCCTCGTGCAGCATTCCACCGGATGCGCCGAGGACTGGCTTGAGAACTCAACACCGCAGCAGTGGCGGTTTCAGTCAGGAGACAACGTGCCAGTCCAATACAACTGGTCCGGCGCTATGGGTACATATCCCTTTCCCGTGTGATCTTCAATGGACAGAAACTAGCGAAGAGAGGCGTTGAGTACGCCCGGAGGCTCATCCTGGGGAAGCTTGAGCCCGACCCGCTGCAAAAGAGCAACGAACCTTGGGTCCTGATGGAGACGGTCGAACATGGTGTTGATACTCAGGTCCAGTGAGCCGGCATCCCGACTGTCCACCATCTTTTGTAATTCCCGGATTGCATCGTCGTTGTCGCCTGTGAAGGCGTCCCACTCAGCGAGGACAAAGTCATTCGGGTGCCTCGTCATCCAGGGTCCTGAGCCATGTTTGGTTGCCTGAAGGCGAAGTTTTGCGTAGGCCATAATGCCGCCCTGCTGGTAGGCCTCCAGGCCTCGCTTTTCCTGTGCAATCCGTTCCGGGTCGTGGTCAAGTTCGGCAGTAGTTCGCCACTCCGCCAGCGCCTCATCGTATTGTCCGGCTTCAAAGAGCGCCCATGCGAGCCGGTCGTGGGTATAGGAAGACTCTGGTGCGAAGGAAACAACTTTGTGAGCGACCTCTATCGAACGCGGGAATCTGCGTGCCTCCGCGGCGATGCTCACCTCGATGCTGAAGATCTGAGGCCAGAGCGGATCGTTTGCGTGGGCGACATCGATCTCGTGTAGAGCCTCATCATTGCGGCCTTCCGCTACCAGAAGCTGTGCCAGCCAGCCGTGATACGCAGATTGATGGGGCTCAAGGTCGACGGCGTGGCGCAGTTCCTCTTCGCCGCGCGCAAAATCCCATTGCTCGCGGAATGCGCCAATTCCCAGAACGGCGTGCGCTTCGGCCAGATCAGGATCGAGACGAAGAGATGCTTCTGCTGCTCTCTCGGCTTTGCGCAGATCCGCGATGGACCCACTGTATCCGTAATCGCCCAGGTAGGTGGTCGCCAGGCCTGCATAGGCGCGGGCAAAGCCGGGATCCTCCGCAATGGCTGCCTGATATTGCCGCTCTGCGCCACTGAGCGAATCGACGGTTCGATGATAGGCCAGTTCCCGCGCATTCAAATAAGCGCTGTATGCCTGCGGATTATTGGTGCTGCCTCGGACTGCCTGAACGGGCTTGCTTGTGCCGGCGAGATTGGTGAAGATATCCCGCTGTACCTTGTCTCTCACCGTCGCCAGCTCATCCTTAGAGCCGTCATATCGAAACGAGGCCAGGTGAGCGGCGTCATGCACGCGCACAAGTTCGAACTCAAAGGTGCAACGCTTGTTCAACTGGGTGACTTTACCCAGAAGAAGCAGATCGATATGCAGGCTGCCTTCGAGATTTCTGATGCTGGCAAGATCTAGCTTGACATGATCCAGCGAGTGCGAGGCTCGCACCTGAACGTTGGGAAGTTGCGAGAGAGCGTCCATTAAATCCAGCCGGAAGCTTTCTCCCAGATGCTCGGGTGTATCGCTTTGCTCTTCGAATGGAGCTACGCCGATGGCAATCGTGCTCGGTGGCAGCTTCCGAGGGCGCATTTTATTGATGACAGGCCCTGCTGCCAAAAGCAGGATGACAGTGGCGGCGATCCCGGCATACAACAATACCGGTTGGTTCCGGAACTTCTTCCATAAGGACGGAGGGGGTGCCTCGGAAACAGGCGGTGAGGCAGACGGAGGTTCCTCTGGAGCCGCCGCAGCCGCTGCTATCTCCACTTCCGGCGCAATCTCTTCAATTTTGGTCGAGGTCGAAGCCTCCTCAGGCACAGCCTCCACCCCTGCAGAGGAAATTACTTGAACCGGGGCGATAAAGCAGTATCCGCTCTTGGGGAAGGTACGAATAAACTTCGATTTCTGAGAGGTGTCTCCGAGGACATAGCGGAGATTATTGATGGTCCTGTGAATCGCGTGCTCGTGGTCGATGATTTCGCCATCCGGCCAGAGCAGGCTCTGAATCTGATCCCGGGTGACCACCGACCCGGCATTGCTTAGCAGAATCTCCAGCAGGAGCGAAACCTGACGAGGCGTGCGCACATGCTTGCCATTGCGCATGAGAACGCCTGACGTGGATTCATAGATAAACCCTGAGAAAGCGTATCGGAGACGCCCCATAGACCAAGTTATCACGAATGATTTTCCGCAGGCCAGCCGAGACAAGCCTATGGAAGCCTGGCAGAAGGGCTGCGAATGCAGCATAGAACGACGTACCAGTGATCCGTTAAACATATGAAAAATAAAGAGTTATTAGCGGAGAAATTCAGGAGATAACGCTGAGATTCTACGCATTGCCGGCGTATTAGACCTCTCTTATTCTTGTGGGAACCACTAAGCTGCGCCTGCTCCCGGCGCCTTTCAATCAACCTCATCCCTGTGCCGGGCCAGCAGACTCCGCTGTTTTATTCCGTCATAGTTCGCAACAATCCAGAAGGAAGGAAGTCCATGAAGCGACTGATTCACCGCCTGATGATTTCGGCGGCAATTGCAGTTTTGATGGCGCTGTTCCATCCGCCGGCTGCAGTTGCCTCGCCTGTTTCCATTGACGCAAAAAACAACCCTCCCGCTCCTCAGATTCCACATAGTGCAATCGCGTTGCCCGCGGTCTCCGGTCAAAAGCCGATGCTGCCTTACGCGCACGCTCATCGCTCTACCAGCCAGCCGGGCAGCCTGGCTGACAAGAAGCAGTTGAGCCGCCGCAATCAATTTCTCGCTGCGCTCCGGAACGCCGGAGTGGCGGGAGGCAAGCCGCTGGCGCTGACAACTGCGCCTCAGGCCTCACCGAGCTCACTTGGTATTAACTTCCCTGGCTTCTCCCAGGCGGCAGTCTTCACCCATGGGGTTGCGCCGAAGGATCCGAATAACGCCGCCATTGCCATCTCCACGGACCTGAACCATGACGGCATGCCGGACATTGTGAATGTTCAGATGGACGGCACAGTCAATGTGTTGCTGAATCCCGGCAAGGGCAACCTGAGCCAGATGGCGGTCAGCTCGGTGAACACCACAGGGGCAGGCTCGCGCTACATCATCGATGCCCAGGCGGTGGATCTCAACGGCGATGGGTATCCGGAGCTTGTGCTGGCAGACGTCTACACCTCCTATCTGCTGATTTTTCCGAACAACAAGGGCACATTGGGCAGCGCCGTCCAGGTTCCAATCAGCTTCTCCAGCGGGCAGACGCTCGGCACTGGCGGCGGGCTGGCCTTCGGCGACTTCAATGGAGACGGCATTATCGATATTGCTGAGTTCCTGACGGTCTACGGATACTCGACTGACCAGCAACCTCAGACGGGCTTCGAGTTGCGCGTACTTCCGGGCAAAGGAGATGGCACGTTTGGCGCGGCATTGCCGGAGCAGTACACACTGATTAATGCCTTCGCCACCACACAGCCCGGCCAGGTGGTTGTCACAGACCTGAACGGCGACGGCAAGCTCGACATTGTTTATGAGATCGGCGGCTTTGATAACGGTAGTCACATCAACGGCGAATTGTGGGTCGATGCGATCTTCGGCAAGGGCGACGGCACCTTTACGACCCCAACGGTGAACATCCCCGACTCGGGCGCCATTGCGCCCGTAGACGGCAATGGCGGCCTGGTTGGTGGTATTACCGTGCAGGATATCGACGGAGATGGCAATCTGGATGTGCTCTTTACCAATTGCACCGACCAGAACCTCTACTTTGCGCTGGGCAAAGGGGACGGCACCTTCCAGAATTCCACCACTCCGATCACCCGTCTCGGCTATCCCAACTTCATCGCCTTTGCGGACGTCACCGGCGACGGCATCGTGGACGTAATCTCCTACGGGATTGGTTATACGGCTGTTTATCCCGGCCAGGGGAAGGGCGTGTATGGATCGCCCGTGAACTACGTGGGTGGCCTTAGCGGGTTGATTGAGCCCGCGCCGGCTGACTTCGACGGCGATGGCAAGCTCGACATTGCTTCGACCGACGGTGCGACGGACATGACCTTTGTGCAGCTGCAGACAGCGGCGGGCACACTGGCCGCATCGCCGGTTCTAAGCCCGGCGAATGAGAGTGCTTCACTCTTCCAGGTAATTGCCACCGGAAACTTTAACGGTGATAACTACCCCGATGTTTTGGCTCTCGACTATGCCACTTTCTGGCGGAATGAACAGAATGCGTATCCCTATCCGGATATCAAGGTAGGCATCAACGACGGTAAGGGCAACTTCACTTACACAACTGTGGTGGGCAACGCTGCGCTACGCGCCTTCGATGCCGCCGATGTGGAATCCGGACTGGTTCTGCCCACGGTGGCTGATTTCAACGGCGACAATATCGACGATTTCATTGTTGGCGCTGAAGACGGCAGTCTGTGGGTGGTGCTGAGTACCGGCCCAGGCACGTACGCCGCTCCCAAGAAAATTACGATGTCGCAGAGTTATCAGTGTGCCTTCTCGCGAGCAGACCTTGGCGACATAAATGGGGATGGCAAGAAGGATATTGTCATCGCCTACGGTGGCGACTCCAATTGCTCCGGTGGTCCCATTCCATCCGGCGTGCTAACCATGCTGAACAATGGCGACGGCACATTCGCGCAAATCTACACTCCCATCGGCACATCGGCATACCTGCCGAAGCTGATCGATTTCAACGGCGACGGCAAGCTGGATCTCGCGCTTTCCGACATTCCGCCCTATTCGTTCACCTACAACTTCTACATCGTCCCCGGCAACGGCAATGGAACCTTCAACGCCGCCGCTGCAACCGATCCGCTGCCCAGTGGAACCGGTGTCACAGCAATCATCCCCGGCGATTTTGACGGAGACGGTAAGCAGGACCTGACAGTAGGCGTGCTGATGCGCGTGGTGAACAACGAGTTTCTGCCGGACACCACCGGACTGCAGACGCTGGTTGGTCATGGCGACTTTACCTTTGGTCTTCCGCAGTCGTACACCTTCGGCGGCTATCCCTATGACGGCGTATATGCGGATTTCAATGGCGATGGGCGGCCTGACCTGGCGCTTAACGTCGGCTTCAATTACTTTGTTCCCGGCAATCCAATCCTCGGCAACTTCGGCTACATGGTGAATGTGGGCGGCGGCGCTTTCAGTGGCTTCCAGCCCGGAATCAGCAATGACTTCGATGAAGGCGGATTCTTCACCTTCGGCGATTTCAACGACTACGGCAACCTGATGGTGGCTGATTTCAACGGCGACGGCGCACCGGATGTCCTGACTGTTGTGGACTACGACGAAGAAGAGCATTACGCCTCTTCTCTCTTTCTGAACAGCGGAGCCATTCAGTTCGGCCTTACGGCCAGTGCCGCAACGGCCGCGCAGGATTCTCCCGTCACGCTCACTGCTACACTGACGCCGACCGTCTCGACGGCCTCGCCTTCCGGCACGGTCAGCTTCTACGACAACGGTCAGTTGCTGCAGGCAGTTTCGGTCTCCGGCGGCACAGCTACTCTGTCGATCGACTCACTGCCCGTGGGCAGCAATGCGATCACAGCCACTTACTCCGGCGATGAGAACTTTAACGGAGCAACGGCAAGCACCTCGGTTGCTGTATCCATCACAGCATTGCCGCCGGCGATTGCTCTCGACAAACCCTCGCCATCGTCGCTCACGATAACTGCCGGCGACACGGCCACCACTTCGCTGAATCTCTCCGGCAACGCTACCTTCACGGGCGCCGTGACTGTAAGTTGCTCCGGCGCTCCGGATAAAGCCACCTGCACCGCGGTTCCGGCTTCGGTCACGCTGGCGGCAAGCCAAAGCGCGAACGTGGCGATTGTTGTCACGACAACCGCACCCACTCTAATCAAGGCATCTTCCGAAAGCCCGTCGATGCCCTGGAAAGCCGGTACGGCAGGACTCAGCCTGGCTGCCCTGCTCATGCTTGCTCTCCCCGGACGCGCACGTCGCTTCCGCAAGACATGGCTGGCAACGCTGGTGCTGCTTGCCGGACTTGCCGGTGCGGTGTCAATGACGGGTTGCGGAGGAAGCTCCACGAAGACCGTAACCGGAACACCCGCTGGAAACTACACGCTGACGGTCACAGCAACAGCCGGAAGCGTCACCTCCAGCCAGACCATCGCGCTGACTGTTCAGTGATCGAGAGCGCGTCTCAACTGCATTCCCGGAAGCCGGCCGACCGGCTTCCGGGCTTTGCTTCCTTAGCTTCCGCGCCTGTATCCATGGGCGGTTTCCCCGCGCACTTTATAAGAAATGCTTCTTTGAGGAGAGCCATGAAGATTCCACTTAATATTGTCAGCCGACGGCCAGGTTCGTGGCGCCAAAGGCTTATTGCGTTGTTGCTCACCGCCTGCATGCCTTCCGCTGTCGCAGTGGCGCAGGCGCAGGCCCCCCAGGGTCCGCCGGCGCGTATCGCCGCTCAAATCTCCAATACTTTGCAGGTCACACTTGCCGGGTCGCTGCACCCGCTTGCGCAAAGCCGCTTTGAGTCGGGCCGGCTCCCCAGTTCCACGAAGCTGGATTCGATGGTCCTCCACTTCAGCCGCTCCGCACAACAGGAAGCCGACCTGAAGGCTCTCATCAAGGCCCAACAGGATCCTTCTTCTCCGCTGTATCACAAGTGGCTCACACCCGATGCATTTGCAGCGCGCTTTGGCATGGCCCAGTCGGATCTGGACGCTGCAACACAATGGATTGAGCAGCAGGGATTCCGCGTGGAACGCATAGCGCGGAGCCACAACGCAATCTATTTCTCCGGCACGGCTGGACAGGCTGAAACAGCTTTCTCCACTCAGTTGCACTACTACACCGTAGAGGGTGAAAAGCATTTTGCGCCGTCCACCGCGCTCAGCATTCCCAGGGCATTTGCCGGTGTTGTTTCCTACGTCGGCAATCTCGATGATTTCCGTCCCAAGCCGATGCTGCACACTGTTCCGCGTTCGCAGGTCCGCGCTCAGTTCACCTCCGGCCAGACTGGGAATCATTTTGTCTCTCCAGGAGACGCAGCAACGATCTACGACGTGAATCCGCTTTACAGCGCAGGTACCAATGGCAACGGTCAGTCCATCGCCATCGTCGGCCAAAGCTACATCTTCATGTCCGATATCGAAAACTTCCAGACCGCTTCCGGCTGGAGCACACCCAAAGATCCAGCGATGGTCCTTGTGCCGGGAACAGGCTCGGACGGCGTTGCCTATGCGGGCGATGAAGCGGAGTCGGATCTCGATCTTGAGTGGTCGAGCACCATGGCTCCCGGCGCCACCATTTATTTCGTGTATACAGGCGGCGGCACGGCAGGTGTCTTCGACTCACTTGCGTACGCAGTAGACACGCGCATTGCTCCCATCATCAGCGTCAGCTACGGCGGCTGTGAAATGGCCTTTCCCTCGGATGAGGTCAGCTCCATCGAAAGCGTCAATGAGCAGGGCGTGGCACAAGGCCAGAGCATTCTTGTGGCCTCAGGTGATGACGGCGCTTCCGGCTGCTTCCGCGACACCAACCTCAGCAACCAGGACCGCGTATCGCTGGCCGTGAGCTACCCCGCCAGCAGTGCTTACGTTACAGCCGTCGGCGGAACGGAATTCAACGAGGGCTCAGGCACCTACTGGGCTGATACACCGAGCACGGACATTATCAGCTCGGCGCTCTCCTATATTCCTGAGAAGGTCTGGAACGAAGACGATCCAGTGAACGGCCTCGGCGCTTCCGGAGGCGGCGTCAGCACGCTCTTTTCCAAGCCCGCCTGGCAGGCAGGTGTTCCCGGTATCCCAACAGACGGTGTGCGCGACGTTCCCGATATCGCACTGGCCTCCGCGGGAGGTCATGACGGATTGCTCTTCTGCTCCAGCGATACATCCTTCTGGCCGCAAGGGCAGCAGGCAAGCTGCAACAGCGGCTTCCGCGATGCCGCAACCGGCGTGGTGACAGAGGCCGGTGGCACGAGCTTTGCCACGCCTATCTTTGCCGGGATGCTGGCCCTCTTGAATGAGCAGCAGAACTCTACCGGACAGGGGCTCATCAACCCAACGCTCTACACGCTGGCTTCGAATGCAACCACCTACGGCACCGCCTTCCATGACATCACAGTCGGCGACAACAAATGCGACACCGGTGAGACAACAACGTTCTGTCTCAACGGACCAACGGGTTATTCCGCAGGCACTGGCTACGATCTAACCACCGGCCTCGGCTCGATTGATTTCAACAATCTTGTGCAGGCATGGGGAACAACCACATCGCTTGCCGGCTCCAACACTGCGCTCACGCTAAAAACTGCTGTGCCCAGCGTCTCCGCTCCAGTGAGCATTGGCATTGCTGTTACGGCGGCTTCCGGGTCCGGAGTTCCTACCGGCTCCGTGTCCATGACTGTGGACGGAACAGCTGACCCCAACCCGGTCCAGCTTGCCAATGGTGCGGCTACTTATAGCGCAACCATCGCCACCGGCGGAAATCATATCGTCGTAGCCACATACTCTGGCGATAACAACTTCGCTGCATCCACCAGCACGCTCAGCTTCAACACGCTGCCGGGAACAACGGTCAGCATCGCTTCTTCCATCGCCAACCCCGCTGTAAACCAAAAGGACACGTTCACCTTTGACGTCGAGCCTCAAGCCGGCCTCGATCGTCCTACTGGAACAATCGACATCTCGGTCGATGGTGCTATAGTGGCCGCCGCGGTGCCGCTAGCCTCCGGCCAGGCCAGCTACACCACCAGCTTCTCGACGATGGGGCAGCACACAGTCACCGGTGCTTATTCAGGCAGCAACTCATTTTCCGCTTCCTCGTCTACGCTGACAGTCAACGTTGTCACCAGCACCACACTCACAGTGACGCCGGCCACTCTCACCCCCGCTATAGGCATAGCAGATGCGTTTACCGTCAAGGTTGCACCTGCTTCCGGTTCCGCGCTGCCCTCCGGCACACTTCGAGTCGTCATTGATGGCTCGACGCTCACGCCGGCCCCGGTCCTGACAAATGGCGCAGCCAGCTTTACAGCTACCTTCGCCACCGTCGGCGCACATACCGTCACCACCAGCTATGCAGGCGACAGCACATTCGGCGCATCCAGCTCTCAACTCACTGTGACGGCGGCTGCAGCCCCTGTTGCCACAACAACTACGGTCACACCATCCAGCAGCACGCCTTCTGTGGGTGCTACAGAAAGCTTCACAATCAGTGTGACTCCCGCCACGGGCAGCACAGCTCCTGATGGCACTGTTTCGCTGACGGTGGATGGCACCGTTGTTCCCAACTCGCTCACACTCACCGGAGGCACGGCCACGTACAGCACGTCGTTCTCCACCGCTGGCGCGCATACGGTCTCGGCAGCCTACTCGGGAAGCGCAGCCTTCGCTGCCTCCTCTGGTTCGGCGACGGTCACTGTGCCGGCTCCCACTTTCACACTTTCAGGTGGAGCGGTGACTGTGAAGCAGGGCGACACAGCTACCGAATCCATCACTCTCACACCGGCAAATGGCTACACCGGCTCCGTTGCATTCTCGGTCACCGGTAATTCCACGTTGAGCGATACCTGCTTCTCACTCCCCGAAGCCACGGTGACGGGATCGAGTGCGGTAACCACCACGCTGACCGTGAGCACGAATCAGGCATCCTGTACCACTGCACAGAGCGTGACCGGTGTGGCTAGGGTGAACACTCCACGGCCTATAACTCCCATAGGCAAAACCGGCACAGGGCTGATGATTCTGGCGGGCGTGATCATCGGATTCATCGGACGCCACTCTCGGAAGCTCCGCCTTTTTGCCACTGTGCTCCTGCTGGCATCGGCAGGCTTGCTGGCAACTGGTTGCGGCAGCAGTTCCAAAACCGAAACCCCGAAAGGCACCTACAACCTCACGATTACTGGAACGGATACGGCGAAGTCTGCGGTTACAAGTTCCACCACAATTACTCTCACCGTGAACTAATCAGAGCTGTAGAACTACAACCCATGTCTGCGGCGAATGCAATCAGCCCTTCGCCGCAGACTGAAACGGAAAGACTGCCCGGAGCTAATTCCGAAGAAAAGAAGCACCTGCCATGCAGGTGCTTCTGCTTTTTTGTGGATCGAGTTCTGAGTCATTCAGACGAATATGACAAGCAGCTCTTATTCGGAATCACTTATGCGGGAAAGGGCTGCCCTGTTTTTCGATTCAGATACGTCAACACACTTTCACGAAGCTTGTCGAATTCCTGATCGCCCTTGAGCTGATCTACCAGTGGTCCGCTCCGGAGAGAGAACATGTTTGCGTCATGCGAAGCAAATGCAGCCTGCAGATAATGGATTGCATCCTTCTTCCTGCCCAGGCGAAGGCAGGTACTCGCGAGTCCAAAACCAGACGACCGGTTATTCAGGAATGTCTCTTGTTGAACGACGGCTAATGCCTCAAGAGTTTTGTGGGGTCCGCCTTGTTCCCATGCCTGCTTTGCCACACTGGCCAGGGCCGTATCCTCTGGATTCTGTGAAAGCGAAGCTACTCGCTGCACTTCATTCACATAGTCTGCGTAATCGCCGTTGTCGAAATACACATTCGAGAGATAGCGCGGAGGAGAAAGAAAATCCGGCTCTGCCTGCTCAATTTCTTTGAGAGCATTCAAGCCCGCATCTCTTTCTCCGCTGCTATAGAGAATGATTGCCCGGTCCGCCAGGATCGATCGAGAGTCAGGATTAAGCTCACGCGCGCGTTCAATCTCCGCGAGCGCTTCATTCATTCTTCCCAGGCTCAACAACGAGGTGGCGTACCAGTGGTGGGTGTCCGCATTATTCGGATCCAACTGAATAGCTTTCCTGTACTCATCCAGCGCTTCGGGTATCTGCCACTTCCAGTAGAAGAGAACGAAGGCGCGTGCGCGATGAGCTTCCGACAGAGAATCATTCAGCGCGACGGCCTTGTTGGCAGCGTCCAGAGCGCGTGGATAGGCCACCGACTCCGGCATGGCAGAGTACTGACGCAGAAGATTGTAGGTGTTGGCGAGGCCGGCATATGCTTCCGCATACGATGGATCGATTACGATTGCCTGAGTAAATGCATCCACGGCACGATTGAGGCTTTCTGCCGTGCGGCGGTTCCAGTAATAGCGTCCTTTGAGGTAAAACTCAACGGCTCGCAGGTCTTGGCGAGGCGGAGTATGTATCGAAATTGAGGATTGAGCGTGCGCAGGCAATGCAATTCGGAACCGATGAACCGCGAAAGCGCCGATTGTCAGCAAAAGAACCAGGCAGGCAACGACAAATGCTCCCCAATGATGGGAACCAGGAGTTCGAGCTGAAATAAAAGAAGAACTCGCGCCTGATTGAGCAAGGGCTTCTGCCTGCAGGTCTTCGGTTGTTTCGCCTTCGGGCTCAGCTTCCGAAAAGAGATCAGGCTCGGTTATTTCCGCAAGGTTAATATCTGCGCCAGGGGCCAAACCATCAGCGCTTGTGCGTTCCTGCGACGCGGAGTTGAGCCAACTGGTCAACTCATCGGCATAGGCGAAAATGCCGCTGCGCTGCTGTCCGGGAATCCGATGAATCGGAAGCGCACGACTCTTTTCCCAGCGCTTTACTGTCCGCTCATCGCGCCCAAAAAACGCGGCTACTTCCTTCCACGAGTCCAGCCGCTTGCGCTCAGGTGGGGGCGCCTGCCTACGCGATATTGCATCGACTCTCGTACTCAAAGCAGAGATTACCTAAGTGGTATGAAGTCTTTGGCGAAAGATAACAATCGCGCCTATGACAGGGACTATACCAGAGCAAATCAAAAGTTGATTTACAACCATTGCGTCACACGTCGGCATGTTCGCACCACATCAAGCTTGCAATATTGCCTGAATTCATGAAGGCATGTGATCTGAACAGCCTGTCATGTCCCGTCATGTCCCGACGATGACCGTTTCAAAAATACTCTCGATCTGCTCTGCTCAAAGCGTGGCGGGATTGGGCCCGAGATTGGCTTCCTATCTTTTACCCGCAGTGCAGTACAGAGAATTTGCCTCCTTAGGGCCGGCGAGATCGAAGCGCGGGTTCAAGGATGACATGGGAAAACCTGGAGTCCACTCGTGCATTACCTGGTTACTAATAGGCCATCTGGAAATTACATATCTACTCTGGCGCAAACCCACTTCCGTGCCCTCGGGCATGAGCTTGCGGCGTTGCCTGCTTTTTCCCTCCTGAACCATGAGCGCGCGACTCAGCTAGTAGTTACGCCGGCGCTATGCCTGAAAGAAGTAGGTGAATACTGATGAAGCTTCGCGGTGAGCGTTTGCTGTTGTCCACAGTTCTCTGTCTTTTCGTTCTCTGCCATTTCGGTCTCGCACCGGAAGCATTCAGTCAGCAGACCCACTCGATGAATCATCGGGCTACCAGCCTGTGTCACACCAGTGACGCCTCCAGCGTCGTGACACTGCACGGAGCGCAAAGCCGTTCCGCAATTTTGAATTTCTGTGATGGGCACATGATCGGCGGCGGCATCGCTGGCGTGAATAGTGCCGAACCGCTGGCGCTGGCCTCCGGAGACTTCGACCAGGATGGCATGCCGGATCTTGTCAGCGCATTCAAGTCTGGTAACGGGGGAAAGATTACCGTTCATCGCGGGAATGTGGCCGCGCTGTGGTCTTACGGCCAACTCGCAGGCGCAGAAGCTCCTTCGGCATTTTTTTCGGATGCGCGAACTCTCACCGTCCCCGAAGTTCCGGATTTCGTTGTCACCGGCGATTTTGACGCCGACGGCCACTGGGACATCGTCACCGGCCAGCGTGGCAGCGATTCTTTGTATTTTCTTCGCGGAAACGGTCGTGGAGGCTTTGCAGTTGCCAAGCGCATCCCGGTTCCAGGAAGCATTACTGGGATGATCTCCGGCGAGATGAATCGCCCGGACGGTCTTACTGACATCATTCTCGCGGTCAACACATCTGCAGGCGCAAGAGCGGTAGTGCTTGAATCGCCACTCGGCGCGGTACATGCTCAGCCGGAGATATTCAAGTTGCCCGCGCCTGCAACCGCGCTTGCCCTCGGCCATTTCAGCGGTAGCGGCATGATGGACCTGGCCATCGGATCTGGAAATCAACTGATACTCATCGAAGGACGAGACCGCAAGCTTTCTCTCGACGCGAATGTGCAGGCGAAAGTGGCCGCCGCCAGAGTCTCGTCTCAGCAGCTTTCTTATTCCATCACGGCATTGGTCACCGGAGACTTCACGGGAACCGGGCCGTCTGTAGCAGCTCTCTCTGCCGATGGCCGCGTGCACATTCTGGAACACAGTGCAGGTCAATCGGCGCTGGCTCAAAAGCTTGCCGGCGATCCCAATTATGTTCCCTCATTTCAGACCGCCGCATCGCGGAACGACGACAAACCTGCTGCAGCACCAGGTCAATTGACTCCGGGAGTAGCAAATCGTCTTGCAGCATTGCGCGCGCAGGCCAATACCAAAGCCTCGGCCTGGGCTGAGCGCAGTGCAGTGGACCTGCCTTCCGGCTTTTCGCAATCCGCTCCGCGACTGGTTGCCGCGCGGGTAAGTGGTTCTCTACAAGACGACATTCTCGCCGCAGATAGCGGGAATCGTCAGATTCATGTTCTCTCTACGGCAGGCACGCCGCGCCCGCTATCTTCCATGGCCGTCAGAACTTCCGCTGCCATCACTCCGACCCGTCCGGCAATGAAACTGCTCACTTCATTAAGTGCTGAGAGTGCGCCTGCTGCCGTGTTGCCGATGCGTCTCAATAAGCATGGCCTCGCTGGGCTTGTAACGCTTCATGCCGGCATGGGCTTGCCCACAGTCACACCGCAGGATATGGCGCCAGGCAATGTTTTTGTGGTCACCAATACTTCCGATATAACCTCCTACCTTCAAAAAGATGCACCACCTGCGGGCTCTCTGCGCGCAGCCATGGAGCAGGCAACGGCAGCGTGGCAGGACAATAGCGGTGGCTCATATGAAATCGACTTCAACATCCCCACTTCGGATCCCGGCTATAACCCAACGGATGGCTCATTCCTGATCCAGCCGCTCTCAGAGAGTGTTCCGAATGCATACGATAACTTCGCATTGCCGCCAATCAACGCAACACTCATCATCGATGGCTACACGCAGCCAGGGGCCAGCCCCAACACTTCGGCCACAAGCGATAACGCGAAAATCCTGATCCGCATTGACGGAGCCAAGGCCTCTACACCTGGTGGCTCCGGGTTCGTCCCATTCGATGACGTAGGCTCTGTATTTCGCGGACTGAACATTACAGGCTGGGCGAACCCATCTATCAGCGGCAATACGGCTTCCGGTGGAATGGGTATCGAAGCATCCGGCGTTGGAGACATCATAGAAGGCAATTTCTTCGGCACCGACCCGACAGCTACCCTCAAGACCGATCCGAAAACCTCTACAAGCTACGGCGACCGCATCGGCGTCTTTGTCGACAATGGCCCTTTGAACAACGATGGCGGCAACATTATTGGCGGCACCACAACGCAGGCCAGAAACATCCTCTCGAATAATCAGGTAGGCGGCATTCTATTTCTCTCCATTGGTTACGAGGGGCAGGCGCAGGGCAACTTCATCGGCCTGGATCACACAGGCGCAACTCCAATGCCAAATACAGACGACGGTGTCGGCGCGAACGGGCCAACGATCGTTATCGGCGGTATTGCACCGCACAGCGGCAATGTGATTTCGCAAAACGGCACCAACATTGATTTCAACGACATCACCAACGGCGGCGTAGCGGCAAACTCCTTTGCATGGGGCAACTATCTCGGTACAGACTCGACGGGCAAAATCATCTTCACCCCTGCCAGCAACGGCATTTCGGTCACAGCCGGCGCTAATAACGAAACAGCGGGAGGCACAACACCCGCTGCGCGCAACATCATCTCCGGCAATTACAACGGCGTCTATATTTTCGACGATACGAGCAGCAATATCATCCAGGGAAATTACATCGGGACCGATGTTACGGGCACCAAAGCACTGGGCAATTCGCAGCAAGGCTATACCAGCGGAGCAAGCTCTTCATCCACGGTGCCAGCGGTCAGCAATTACATAGGAGGAGCTGTTTCCGGTGCGGGCAATGTCATCTCCGGCAACGGTGAAGACGGCATTGTGATTTCCGGAACCGTTGCTGACAGCAATTCGATCTACGAAGGCAGCATCATTCAAGGCAACTACATCGGCACCGATGCTACAGGTACTGTGGCGATTGGCAATGGCGCCACCGGTGTCACCATCAGCAGCAACGGCACCAACAACATGGTTGGAGGAAGAGGACCAGGTGCAGGCAACCTGATTGCAAATAATTCCAGTCACGGCGTGCTCATCGATCCAGGAACCGCTGGAGGCCAGGGCACTGGGAACCAGACCATCGGCAACACCATCCTGTCCAACGGTGGCGCCGGAGTTCGCGTGAACAGCGGAACGGGTGAGCGTGTCAGCGCCAACTCCATCTATCAGAATCTTGCGCTGGGTATCGATATCGGTCCATCCGGACAGCTTGCGAACTCAAACTGCAACTCTACAAACAATGGCGCCAATATGCTGCTCAACGCTCCGGTGATGACTACCGGCGGGAGCGGATCGTTTTACATCAGCGCAACGGCAACCGATGCCAATGGCAATACGTCTGATTTCTCCAATGCAGTTCCCGCCATCCTCAACGGAGATCAACTCTCCCTGTCGGGAACGTACAACGGTGTAGCAAACGCCAGCTATACCATCGAGTTCTTCTCCAGTCCGGAGAAAGACAGCTCCGGTTTCGGCCAGGGAAAAACCTTTCTTGGTTCAGCATCTGTGATGACTGACAGCAGTTGCAATGCTACCTTCGGCAGCGCGCCGGTCAGCACAACGCAGGCTGACGTCAGCGTCTCACTGACCACGCCTGTGTATCAGCTCAGCATCGGGCCCGATTTCGGCGGCCAGGTCTACACCGCAACCGTCACCAATAACGGCGTGGCAACTGCCACCGGCGTAAAGATGCTCGATACGCTGCCTTCCACGCTCGGCATCAGCAGCACATACTGTGATGTTGCCCCGTGCCAGACCCCAGTCACAACTTCCCTTGGGACCTGTTCGATAAGCGGAGTCAGCTCGAACGGAAGCGGAGGCACGCTTTCCTGCACCATTGGCACGCTCGCACCTGGGCAATCAGCAATTATCAATATTCCGCTCCAGGCTTTTGGCTCTGGCAGCATTGCGGATACTGCAACCGTGTCTGCCGATCAAACGGACTCCAACACCGGAAATAATTCCTCTACGCTCACTAAGAATTCCTATTATCCGGAGCCGTTCATCGACACTGGCACCAGTGGAACCATCCCCAATATTGTTCCTGATTCCGCATTGGCAGGCAGCTCGGACACCATCGTGAACATCTACGGTTTCGATTTCCTGCGGAGCTCAACAGTTACCTTTAACGGAACGCCGGTTGTCGTGAAGGGCTTTGTCGATAACCAGACCTGCAATGAATACAGCCCTGAGTATTGCGCGGCTCTGCAGGTTCTTGTTCCGGCTTCTCTGCTCACCACCGCCGGCACCGCAACCATTGAAGTCTCAGATCCCGATCCCGGCCCAAGCGGAGGATCAAACTATCCCAGCGACGCCTCGTTCACCATTGCATCGAGCTGCACATTCACGACTGACGGCGATTTCGCATTCTCCTTCATCGACCAGGACGGCACCGATCTCATCCCAGCCAGCGTCGATGTAACATCGTCTGTCCCAGGCTGCTCGTGGACAGCCACCTCGTCCGTACCGTGGATTGTTCTCCTCGATACGCATCAGGGCTATGGTGATAACGAAACAAATGTAGCGGACACCGGCACAGCCACCGGCAGCGGAACCGCCGAATTCGCAGTTGCCGCTAACACCGGCTCTGCTTCGCGCACTGGCTCTATTACCGTCGCCGGACAAACCTTTACCTTCACCCAACCCGGCGCCTCAAGCTGTGACGAGTCCATCGCTCCCACTTCGCAGTCGTTCGCTGTGGCAGGTGGCTCAGGCTCATTTGCCGTCACATCCGGATGCTTCGGATATTACGTACAATCCTATGCTCCCTGGATCACCGTTGCGCAAAACACAAGTCTTCTGACCGACAATGCAAGCGCCAACTTTACCGTGGACCAGAACACCGGCGGACCGAGAACCGGAACCATCACCGCAGGCGGAGCAGTCTACACCGTAACGCAGGCTGCCCCTGGCTGCTATTACACTCTCGACACAACTTCTGCTTTGGTTGCCGCCACCGGCACCACGGGCAAGATAAATGTAACTGCATCCGCATCCACGTGTGCATGGACAGCCAGGCCCAGCAGTTCTCAGATATCCATCAGTTCCGGAGCGACAGGCACGGGCAATGGCACGGTGAACTACACGGTAGCTCCGAATACAGGCGCACCCGTTTCTCCAACCATCACAATTGGAGATGCATCGGCCTATGCAGTATTCACGGCCAATGAAGCATCGCCGTATACCTGCACCTTCACCCTTACTCCCAGTACAAATCATGTCTCTTCGCAGGGAATCTCCACTTACTTTCAGATCACAGGGTCTCAACAATTCTGCAAGTGGACCGCCACATCCAGCGATCCATCCGTCCTCACCATCAACGGCTCCGGCACAGGCTCAGGCAGCGGTTCAAGTGTGGTGTACTATCGCGTCGCGCAGAATGACACAGGTGCACCGCGCACACTGACCATCACGGCAGGTTGCCAGACATTCACCATCACGCAGGATGCCGTTTCAGCATCAGCCCCTGTGCCAACCATCACGGCCATCTCGCCAACAACAATGCCCGCAGCGTCGCCGAGCTTTACCCTCACTGTCACAGGAAAGAACTTTGCTCCTGGGGCAACCATCGGCTTGAGCGGAGTGGGCATTCCAACCACCTACGTCAGCGCGACGCAGGTGACCGCGACAGTTACAACCACCGATATCGCACTGCAGGGCACATATAACGTCGCCGTGACCAACCCGTCACCCGGCGGAGGAACTTCGAACGCGCTGCCGCTCACCATCACGGCCGCAACGAACAATCCAGTTCCGGTAATCCAATCGATGTTCCCGGGCAGCTCTCCGTTGAACGGCCCGGCGCTAACCCTCTCGGTTCAGGGCCTGAACTATGTCGCCGATTCCACGCTCTCGTTCAATGGGAAGCCCATCGCAACCACTTTCCTGAGTGGAACTGTACTGACAGGCGTTATACCCGCAAGCGCGCTCACAGCAAATGGCACCTTCCCAGTAGTTGTCACTAATCCCGCTCCGGGAGGCGGCACATCCAACTCCGGTGACTTCATTGTCGGTAGTGGCGCAGGAACACCGACTATCACACTGCTGCAGCCCTCCAGCATCGCTGCGGGTTCACCGGCCTTCACGCTGAATGTGATCGGCACAAACTATGTGAACGGTGCCGTGGTCAACTTCAATGGCAAAGCCATGACCACAACTCTGCTTGGTGGCACCGAACTGAGCGCTGCAATTCCCGCATCTGCCATCACCACGCAAGGAACCGCACCCGTTACCGTGACGAATCCCAATGGCGGAGGCACATCCGCAGCAGTCAATTTCTCGATCACATCTTCTTCCAATCCCGTTCCGACAGTTACATCCATTCAACCCACCACTGTCATCGCAGGCTCAAGCGCTCAGACTCTGACAGTCAACGGCACCGGCTTTGTCAGCAAGTCCGTGGTCAATGTCAACGGCTCCGCCAGAACCACCACCTATGTGAGCGCGACACAGCTCACCGCCGCACTCGCTGCCGCCGATGTCGCTTCTGCCGCAAATGATGCAATCACCGTTTCCAATCCCACACCTGGCGGCGGCACGTCGAATGCAATCAATCTTGCCGTTGTTGCAACGCCAAGCATCACTCAACTACAGCCATCCACAATCGCAGCAGGTTCAGCAGCATTCACTCTGACAGTGACCGGTACAAACTTTGTGAGCGGTTCGGTGGTGAATTTTGCAGGCAACGCGATGACCACAACAGAGGTCAGCGCCACGCAACTGACGGCCTCCATTCCAGCCACAGCCATCACGACACAAGGGACAGTGTCAGTAACGGTCACGAATCCAAACGGCGGCGGAACATCGACGGCGCTCAACTTCACCATCACTGAGGCTTCCAATCCAGTTCCAACAATCGCTTCAATTCAACCCACAACCGTTACAGCAGGCTCCGGTGCTCAAAATCTGACCGTCACCGGCACGAATTTCATCAGTAGTTCCGTGGTGAAAGTGAATGGCAGCGCCAGGACCACGACATACGTAAGCGCAACCAAGCTTACTGCTGCACTTACAGCAGCCGATGTACTTTCAGCCGGCAGCGACGCGATCACTGTGTTGAATCCAACGCCCGGAGACGGTACCTCTAACTCGGTTACTCTGACCGTCAGCGCCGCGACGCCAACCATCACTCAGTTGCAACCCGCGACCATCGCTGCGGGATCAGCGGCCTTTACTCTGACGGTGACAGGCACCAATTTTGTCAGCGGATCTGTTGTCAACTTCAACGGCACAGCCATGACGACAACAGAGGTCAGCGCAACGCAGTTGACCGCTTCCATTCCGGCTTCAGCTGTGACGACACAAGGGACAGTGCCGGTAACGGTGACGAATCCCAACGGTGGAGGAACCTCTACCGCGGTCAACTTTACCATCAGCGCTGCTTCCAATCCAGTTCCGACAATCAGCTCCATTCAACCCACGACTGTTACTGCAGGTTCAGGTGCTCAGAGCGTGACGGTCAATGGAACAAACTTCGTCAGCAATTCCGTAGTGAAGGTGAATGGAAACGCCAGAACCACGACATACATTAGCGCGACCAAAATCACCGTGGCGCTCACAGCAGCGGATGTCACTTCAGCCGGAAGCGATGCGATCACGGTCACCAATCCCTCCCCCGGAGGCGGCACATCCAACTCCATCAATCTGGTAGTGGGCGCCGCCACGCCTGGCATCACTCAATTGCAGCCCGCGACAATAGCCGCCGGATCAGCAGCCTTCACCCTCACCGTATCCGGTACAAACTTTGTCAGCGGTTCCGTGGTGAGCTTCAACGGCACGGCCATGATCACAACAGAAGTCAGCTCAACTCAGCTGACTTCTTCTATTCCTGCTTCAGCGATCACAACGCAGGGCACTGTGCCTGTAACGGTCACCAATCCCAACGGTGGCGGAACATCAGCTGCGGTAAACTTCACCATTACCGCAGCGTCAAATCCAGTTCCAACAATTGCGTCCATTCAACCTTCAACTGTTACAGCCGGCTCCGGCGCTCAAAACCTGGCGATACTGGGAACAAACTTCATCAGTGGTTCGGTGGTGAAAGTGAATGGTAGCGCCAGGACCACCACATATGTGAGCGCGACCCAACTCACCGCAGCACTCACTGCTGCCGATGTAGCTTCAGCCGGAAGCGATGCCATCACGGTCTTCAATCCAACACCCGGTGGCGGCACGTCGAATTCCGTCAGTCTTACCGTCAGCGCAGCCGCTCCCACAATCACTCAGTTGCAGCCATCCTCCATCGCTGCGGGATCGCCTGCCTTCACGTTGACGGTAATCGGAGCCAACTTTGTAAGTGGCTCGGTGATCAGCTTCAACAATTTGGCCATCGTCACAACGGAGGTCAGCACAACACAGCTAACCGCAATCATCCCCGCGTCGGCCATCGGCACAGCTGCAACAGTGCCTGTGACAGTAACAAACCCCAATGGCGGAGGAACATCTGCAGCCGCCAGCTTCATCATTACCGCGGCAGTATCCAATCCAGTCCCAACGCTGACATCCATTCAGCCCACGAGTGTCACTGCAGGCTCAGGCGCGCAAACGCTCACGCTCACCGGAACGAACTTCATCGCCACTTCCGTAGTGAACGTGAATGGCAGCGCCAGGACCACCACTTATGTGAGCGCAACTCAGCTCACAGCAGCGCTCACCGCAGCCGATGTAGCATCAGCTGGTAGCGATTCCATCACCGTCACCAACCCGGCCCCCGGCGGAGGCACTACAGCAGCTGTCACGCTTACAGTCACTGCACCCGCCATTCCCGGCGTCAGCTTCGACAAAACATCCATTAGCTTCGGTAATGAACCGCAAGCCATCAAGTCCGCCGCGCAAACGGTAAATCTCACCAACTCCGGCACAGCATCGCTGAGCATCAGTGGCATCACCATCGGCGGCTCCAATCCAACCGACTTCGCTCAAACCAACAACTGCCCAGGCTCGCTCAATGCCGGTGCAAGCTGCGCGATTTCCGTAACCTTCACTCCAGCCTCGACTGGCAGCTACTCAGCTACCATCTCTGTATCCGACAATGCCTCCGGATCTCCGCAAACGGTCGCGTTAAGCGGCACCGGCACGCCGCCTCCCAGCTTTACTGTGACTGGTCCCACAGGTGCACAGATCGTGCAGCCAGGAGGAACAGCGCAGTTCACCATTACAGTCGCCGCAAACAACGGCACATTCCCCGGATCAGTGGCACTGTCGGCCAGCGGACTTCCGCCCGGCGCAGCGGCTACCTTCTCTCCACCATCTCTGTCCCCGGGAAGCGGAACAGCAACTTCACAGCTCAGCATTCGAACCTCATCTTCGGCCAGTGCTGCAGGCGTCTTTGGCCTGGCGTGGCCCGGGATTCTGCTCACCATTCCTGGAATCCTGGCAATGGTCGCAATCGGCCGGCGTAGAAAACGGCTCTTCATGATCCTGCTCTTCCTGCTCGGATCATTCGGTGCCATAACAACGCTTTCCGGATGCGGCGGCGGCTTCGGCATCGCCAGCAGAACATACAGCATCACCGTGACCGGAACTAGTGGCTCGGAACAGCAAACCACAACCATTCAGTTGACGGTGAAGTAGAGGAGACCCATGCATATCAGGATCAAAGCAAGCTTCATTTTTCTGTTCCTGGCCGCAGCAGGCTCCTTCGCCGGAGTATCTGTTCACGCACAATCCGGCCCGCATGCTGAACTGCCACCACGTCCTGAACTCGCCATGGAATACAACTACGTCCACAGCAACGCGCCTGCTGGAGACTGTGGATGTATCAACATGAATGGCGGCAGCGCCAGCTTTGCATGGCCGTTTAAGCGCAGCCACATCTCACTCGTCGGGGATGCAGGCGCAACTCATTCCGGCTCAGGCTCCAGCGACTATAGCGGTGACCTCACGCTAAGCTCTTACACAGCCGGCATCCGTTATTTGCCGCTCCGCGCGCCGCGTGTGCAGCCATGGGGACAGGTCCTGGTCGGCGGCGCCTATGCAACGGGCTCAATCGTCAAAGAATCGGGAAGCTGGGCTTTCGCATCGCTCCTTGGCGGAGGCCTCGACTTGCGCGCCACACGACGCTTTTCGATTCGCCTTGCGGAGGCTGATTACCTCCTCACCACATTCGCGAACGGAGCCAACGATCATCAGAACAATGTGAGAGTCGCAGCGGGAGTCGTTCTGCATTTCTAAAGCCGATTGTTAGTGTAAGTCCCGCTCTCATTCTCGGGGCTGATAGCAGATGAACGTCCTGCCATTTTGGCAAACTGACGAGGCCAACCTGGATCTTCGAGGGAGCTTTTGCGCAGTCGATGCAGGCGCAGCAGGCCTTGGACTCTGCGCTACCGCAGGCTTCGCGGAAGAAACAAGCGAAAACAAAACTGACACTCTCTCTTAACAGAGAGACGGGAAGCAAGGCCAGAAGCATTGCAAAAAATCAGCTCGGGATTCTGTATGCACCGATTGCCAGCCGCCTTGAACTGCTCCTACAATAGGCGAAGGATGGGCGAATATTCAACCGGCCATCTGAGCGCAAATCATGGACGAACAAGCGGCGCCTCGAAAGATCGTTCATATCGATATGGATGCGTTTTATGCGTCTGTGGAGCAGCGCGACGATCCAAATCTGCGCGGCAAACCGGTGATTGTTGCCTGGAAAGGCAAACGGTCTGTGGTTTGCGCCGCCTCCTATGAAGCAAGGAAGTTCGGTGTGCGCTCCGCTATGCCTGCAATCACTGCAGAACGGCTTTGTCCGGACGGCATCTTCGTTGCTCCGGATTTCGTTCGCTATAAAGAAGCGTCTCGCGGAGCGCGAGAGATCTTTCACCGGCATACTGACCTGATTGAACCGTTGTCACTCGATGAAGCCTACCTGGATGTAACGGAGAATAAAACCGGTCTACCCACTGCCACCCGTGTTGCGAAGGCCATTCGTCAGCAGATTCGTGAGGAACTGAATCTGACCGCATCCGCAGGCGTCGCACCCAACAAATTCCTCGCAAAAATTGCCTCAGACTGGCGCAAGCCGGACGGCCTTTTTGTCATTCAGCCTCATGAAGTGCAAGACTTCCTTCTTCCTCTGCCGGTCGGCCGCATTCCCGGCGTCGGCAAAGTCACCGAGAGCCGAATGAATGCAGTCGGCGTCAAGACGGTTGGTGATCTTTACCGCATGGAATTGCCTGAGCTGGAAAGTCACTTCGGCAGCTACGGCGCACGCCTTTATCAGTTAGCACGCGGCATCGACCACAATCCAGTTGTGGCGAATCGGGTGAGCAAATCCATCTCTGCCGAAGATACGTTTCCAGACGATGTACCTCTCGCGGAAACCGAGCAGCCGATTCGACGGCTGGCAGAAAAAGTATGGCGTTCGTCCCGGGAAAATGCCCGCGCAGCCAGGACGGTTGTCCTCAAGCTCAAGACAAAGGAATTTAATTCGCTCACACGAAGCGCTACTTTGGCCGTTCCGCCTTCGTCATGCGATGAACTGACGACGATCGCGCTGGCTCTGCGTGAGCGGGTGCAACTAGGGCCGCAACAGCTCTTTCGCTTGGTTGGCGTGGGACTCAGCAATTTTCAACTTGAGCTGGAATCGCCACTCTTCGAGAAGGAAGAGGCTGCGGTCATCACAGAACAAGCGGTATAGCTCATCGAGCTTCAGATCATCTCAACAAGCCGCTGCAAAAGCACACCCTGTTCTTCTCGAATGTATTCATGCGCTTCGCTGATAGAAAACCAGCGGCCACGGTCTACCTCGGGAATCTCAATACGACGGCCCGTGCGCGGAGGCCATTCAATCTCACAGGTATTGCTCGTCAATTCATTCGGGTCGCAATCGCCTTCGAATGCCCATGCGTTCACAACCTTGCCGCTCTTCTGTTTAATCGATCCCAGATCAACGAATTCGCCCGCAGATGGAAAGCCGGTCTCCTCTCGAAACTCGCGTCGTGCAGCAGCAAGCGGATTTTCATCCGGTTCATATTCGCCTTTTGGAATGGTCCATGCGCCCTTGTCTTTCTTCGCCCACAATGGCCCGCCGGGATGCACCAGAAACACCTCCAGCCCTTGAGACAATCGGCGATACATCAACAGACCTGCGCTCCGCTTAGGCATGAAAAGCCTTTCTGTAATACAAATCGCTGTTTAGAATGCCTGGCGCGCATCAGCAGCGCTGTATCGATCGTTGCCGGCAATGAGTTGTTTGATCTCATCCACGGTTGCAATGCGGCCGCGCGCCCCGCTGCGGGTACAGTTCAGAGCCGCAGCCGCGCAAGCGTAGTCAAGCTGCCGTTCCAGTTTCCAATCTTGAAGAAGCGCATACACAAAACCGGCATGAAAGAGATCGCCGGCGCCCGTGGTATCCACGGTGGGCACCCGGTAGGCAGCGCGTTGCAGCGAGCGCTTTCCATCCCATGCCATGATGCCATCCCGGCCAAGTGTCGCACCCACCAGCCGACAGTGAAACTGGCCATGCAGGCTCTGCAGAGCTTTCTTCAAGTCTTTCTCACCCGTCAGCGCCGTTGGAAATTCACGGCTGGCAAGTGCGTAATCCACCAGCGGCATCAGGTCGTCGATACCGGGTCGTAGAACATCGAGATCGGCAATAACGGGAATGCCGGCTTCGCGAGCCCATGCCGCTGCAGTGATCGCCGCAGTCGTGTGATAACCATCCACGAGCAGTGCTCGCGCTGAGGTAATCCATTCGCGCTCCATATCCTGCGGCTGTATGGTCAGGCGAGGATCACGATGACATAAAACAGTGCGCTCACCGGAACCGTCCACCAGGATAATCGATTGCGGACTGGATGCGTCTGGCACCGTGGTGATGCGCGTCTCAACGCCAACGTCATCGAACGCAGCACAGTGAAGGCGCGCGGCGTAGTCGTCGCCCAGGCGGCCTATATATCGGGTGCGCAAACCCCATCGGCGGCAGGCGATCACAGCCGTTGAAATTTCGCCGCCGAGCAGTACACTCCGCTCGCTGTACTCGGTCTTTGAGCCGAGAGTAGGGAACGTGGCCAGCGGAATGACAGAATCCGTTGCGTTGAGACCAACGCCAACCAGGTCGACCTTATTTATCGAGGACTGTTTATGCACCATACTCATGCTAACTGCTCATGGGATCGAATGTCAGCAATTCGCTGATACCCTTTCAAGAGATCGAAAAGTAACACTTCAGCCTCTGTCACGTGGTCTCATAGACAATTGGATCGTAGACAGCGCAACTAATCCATTCCGATACCATCTTGCATCCGGAAGTGAGATTGTATAGTTTAATTTCATCTTGAAAGATCAAAGAATCTGCCGCGCGCATCGACTGCGTCGCGAGTGGATTTTGTCATTCCCGTCTATCAGTTCTGAAAGCGAGACACCCATGAATCAACTTTGTTTCAGGTTAGCTGCGGCTGCGTGCATCATGACCGTGCCATTTCTCTCAACCGTATCCGCCCAGCAACCGGGCAGCGATAAGGTCGATCTCAGCGCTTTGAACCGGATCAAGAGCGAGGCTTTTCAGCACTCACAAGTCATGGAGAATCTTTTCTATATCTCTGAGGTGTACGGCCCGCGCGTGAACAACAGCCGCAATCATCGCGCAGCCGCCGAGTGGGCCATGCAGCAGATGAAGGCATGGGGCTTGCAGAATGTGCACCTGGAAACATGGGGACCCTTCGGCAATGGATGGCAGATCAAGAAGTTTTACGGCGCGCTGGAAGCTCCTGCATATGCTTCCCTGATTGGCTTTCCTCTTGCATGGACGCCGGGCACCAATGGCCCCATCACGGCGGAAGCCGTGCTTGCGCCGCTGCACTCAGAGGCCGACTTCGCACAGTACAAGGGCAAACTGAAGGGGAAGATCGTGCTGATCTTCGACCCGCGCGAGCTGTCGCTGCATACAGAGGCCGACGCCCATCGTCTGACGGACGAGGAAATTGCAGAGCGCACAAAGACACCAGATCCCTCGCGTAACGGATTCGGCCCTCCAGCAGGCAGGCCGGCACCCGCAGCGCCGCGGCCGGGCGAATACACACCTGCAACGCTGTCGACTGCTGCACCTACAGGGCGTGTACTGCGCAACCAGGTCAACGCGTTTCTCAAAGAAGAAGGCGTGGCCGTAGCGCTTACGCCTGGTTACAACGGGGATGGTGGCACCATCTTTGCGTCGTATGGCGGATCGCAGGATCCCAACGATCCGCAAGGCCCGCCGATGGCGGCCATCACACCAGAGCAGTACAACCGCATCTGCCGCCTGCTGCAGCACGGCATCACTCCAAAACTCACCTTCGACATTGACACCGAATATCAGAAGGATGACCAGATGGGCTTCAACGTGATCGGTGAAATTCCCGGTACAACGAAAGCCGATGAAGTTGTGATGGTGGGCGGCCACTTCGATAGCTGGCAGGGCGGTACGGGAGCCACCGACAACGGCACTGGCTCCGCTGTTGCCATGGAAGCCGTGCGCATTCTTGCCACGCTGCACAAGCCAATGGCGCGCACTGTGCGAGTAGCGCTGTGGGGTGGTGAAGAAGAAGGTCTCTACGGTTCACTGGCGTATGTGCAGAAGCACTTTGCCCCACGGGACACCATGATCAAGACCCCTGAGTACGACAAGCTGGATGTCTACTTCAACGACGACTCCGGCTCGGGCAAGTTCCGTGGTGTTTCGGCGCTGGGCAATGCAGAGCTGGCGGCAATCTTTCAATCCTGGATTGCTCCCATCAAGGACCTCGGCCTGGATGCCGTCGTTGGCTTGAGCGCTGGTCCCACAACGCAACCCGGCGGCACAGACTCCACCAGCTTCTCGTGGATTGGCCTGAATGGCATCGGTTTCATGCAGGATCCACTGGAATACGGTACGCGCACGCACCACTCCAACATGGATTTGTACGACCGTGTGCAGAAGGGCGATGTGATGCAGGGCGCATTTGTTGAGGCATGGTTTGCTTACAACGCAGCCACGCGCTCAGAGATGTTGCCGCGCATTGAAACACCGGCCCCACTGAAAAAGTAAACATGAAAAACTACGGCGTCTGGGCAGCAGGGTCCACCTGCTTCTCAGGCGCATCTGCAGCAATCCACTGCTGCGCCGCCATAATGTTCTTCAGTTCTTTGGAAACAGCGTGTGCCATGCGGGCAGTGTCGCCTTCCACTGAGGCTTTGCCATCCATTGCAGCGCCGGCCGCCGCTCCGGCAGCAGCACCGTATCCCATGGATTCAGCAGCGCCCGGTTTCTTGCCGCTTTTCGAATCCACGGTAAACTCGCTGAGCAATAGCGGACCATCTGGGGTAAGCAAGGTAATGACAACGTGCGCCTGCACATCGCTTGCGCCGGCGCCGAGGCCAATCATCATACGTTTTGTTTTGTCACCCTGCTTGATGGTCGTAAAGCTCCCGCGAATGATGAGCGTGCCAGCCGGGGGATTCGAGTTTGCTCCGAGCGGAGACTGCGTGGCGGGAATGGTGGATTTGCTTAGATCAGCAAGCAAGGCCTTTGAGAAAGCTGCCTGAACCTTCCTTGCCACCGCTGCGGGGTCCTGAGCCTGGCCCGCGTCATGCTTCATGTGTGCAATCGGATCGTTTGACATGATGTGCGCCAACGGCGATTTATCGATGGTGATAATCTCGCCTGGCACATCGAAATCGTGCACGATGATGTTTGTCGGCATAGCGAGCTTTTCCGTCCCCTTGTATCCTGCAACGGGCGTCACCTTTGCATCGCCGACAAAGACCTTCTCCACCGAGTTCTGTGCAACAGCAGCGGTTGGAAGAACAAGCGCAGTAACTGCTATGGCACAGCGAGAGAGAAGCTGATGAGGACGCAGGATCGCCATAAAAATTCCTTTCACTACAAAACTTCTTGACGGCAAAATCATACCTTCGCGCGCACGAATGTCAACGAAATTCATTTTTATTGAACACTTGCCAAAACGCGTATTAACGCGTCCAGATCGGAACGATTCACATCGCTGACGCCAGTAAAGTCGAGGCCCCCAGCGCGTGTGTTCAAGATACTGAAGCCTGATCGCGAAGCAGCCAGTTTCGCAATGCCCACGCTGGCTGCCTGTGTGATGAAGACTGAGGCATGATGCTTGCGAATTGAAAAGATGAGCAAGGCGCAAGGCTTGCCATCGAGATAAGTAAAGTCTGCTCCCTGCAGAACTGTTTCAGGCGGCAGAGCATTGGCCTCAGGAAGGTTGAAGCTGAAGGGCAGTTTTCCCTGAAACCATGGCTTCACCGTATGCCGATCCGTTGAGATGACTTCAGGCGATGAGGCATCTGAAAGGGAAGCGAGATGCTGATCCAGCAACTCCGCAGTCAGCGCACTCTGTTGATTCGACTTCCACCAGATCCCTACTGTGACTGTGATCAGCAGAACAGCAGCAGCCGCGGCCCAGAGCGTCCGGCGAATTGGAAAGACAGATACCTTGCGCGATGGAGCCGATTTCGCAATCGACGTAAAGCGCGCCAGAGCCGCAGGCGAAGGAGCGTAGCGATGGGCGGCGTGCAGTAAAGTTCCCTTGAGTTGATGAGCATCGACAACCTTAAGAGAGCAGGCGTGGCACTCATGAAGATGCGCCTGCACTCTGGCCCGCTCTTCGTTCGTCAGCTCACCATCCACAAAAGCGCCAATGATTTCGTTAGCAAGATGATCAGCGCTCATAAGGACCTCCAAGATGTGGCGCCAGAAGAGTGCGCAAGGTTTGGCGTGCCCGCGAAAGACGAGACATGACCGTGCCAATGGGAACGCCAAGAATCTCCGCGATCTCCCGATACTTGAATTCCTCCATGTCGCTTAAGAGGATGACCTCACGCAGCGGAATCGGCAGTTCGCCGAGCGCGGCATCGAGGATCGCAGCCTGGTTCATTTGAATCATCTCCGCTTCCGGTGTGAATCCGTGAATGGAGACTTCCGCGACATCCGGTTGATCTTCCAGAAAATCCGTGAGGGAAGCCGCGAGAGCAGTTCGCGACGTTAAAAATGTATTCTTTTGAATTCGGAATATCCACGCCCGAAAATTCGTGCCCTGCTGGAACGAATCAAAAGCCCGAAGCGCCTTCGTTAAAGTCTCCTGAACCAGATCTTCCGCTTCTGAATCATCCCGGGTGAGCCAGCGGGCATGGTTGTACAGAGACGCAAACTGCGGCAACGCGAGCTCGTCGAAAGGAGCGTGTCTGGGTGGTGGCGCAACCATGCTGATGATGTTAGCCGAACCGCCTGTGCGAGCGGTTAATGGTCTTCTGCCTGCATCGTGGCGCCATCGCTCTCTCATCTACATCGTTAACTGGCAGCATCGATTTTTATTCCAGTATTTTCCAATTTTTTCTCGAATGAAATAAGCTGCCATGCTCAGGGAATAAATAGAGGAATGCACAGTTCTCCAGTGCGAGGCCGCAGAGCGGCTTCAAGGAGAGTGCAATGTCTGACGAGCGCAAAACAAGCCGCGACGAAACAGCAAAGAGTGATGGAATCGATCGCAGAAATTTCCTGGAGTGCATGGCATGGGCGGGAACTGGTCTGCTTTGGACAATGGCGGGTGGAGTTCCATCCTCACGGCTTCTGGCATTAGGAGCTAAGCGGGCAGAAAGCCTCTCCACATCCACCAGGGCACAGGAGTTTTCCTTTGTGCAGATCAGCGATTGCCACATTGGGTTCAACAAGGGCGCGAATCCTGACGTGACAGGGACTCTTCAGAAGGCGATTGAACGGGCCAATCTTGTTTCCCCCGGCATGACCACTCCCGATTTCATGATCCACACCGGCGACATCACGCAGAACTCCAAGGCCGCGGAATTCGATACGGCTACCGAAATCATCAAGGCTTTCAAAAACGAAGTCTTCTACGTTCCCGGCGAGCACGACTTTGTCGACGATGGAGAGCAGTACAGGCAGCGTTTCGGAAAAGGAACGGCGGGGAACGGCTACTACAGCTACAACCACAAGGGCGTTCATTTTATTGGACTCAATAACTGCGTTCAGGTGGATGCGATGGGCAATCTCGGTGCCGATCAGCTTGCATGGCTCAGGAAGGATCTGGCAGCGCAAAGCAGTTCGATGCCCATAGTCGTCTTCGCACATATTCCTTTGTGGATGGTCTACGAAAAGTGGGGATGGGGCACGCGCGACGGCGCTGAAGCATTGTCGCTGCTGAAACGCTTCGGCTCGGTCACCGTGCTGAACGGCCACATCCACCAGGTTGCTCAGAAGGTGGAAGGCAATATGACCTTCCATACGGCAATGTCAACTGCATTCCCGCAGCCTGCGCCGGAATCAGCGCCGAATCCCGGCCCCATGATTGTCCCAGCTGGAAAGCTGCAGAGCGTCATTGGCGTAACGAACGTCAGGATTGTTCGAGGTCAAAGCGCCCTCGCAGTCGTAGACCACACCCTGGCGGAGGGCGCGTGAAGCCCGCTCGCATCATCCGTGCTCTAGCCGTTGGAGTCGTTGCAACGCTGAGCCTCGCGCTGGCCTTAACTCCAAAAAGCACTCACGCGCAGCCTGCGCTGACAGCAGGCGATGTGGAGCGCGGCAAAGCGCTCTTTGATCGCAAATGCACCGGCTGCCATAGCCTCGATTCGAATCGCGAGGGGCCTCGTTTGCGGGATGTATATGGTCGCAAAGCGGGCACTGTTTCAGGGTTCAGCTATTCGGATGCCCTCCGAAATTCGGGTGTAGTCTGGGATGCGATCAATCTCGAACGATGGATTCGCGACAGCGATGCCATGCTACCGCAATCAGCCATGGGCTTTGCCGTGCCAAAGACGCAGGATCGCGCGGACATTGTCGCCTATCTTCGAACGCTTAAGTAAGTTAGCTGATAAAAAGCCATCTCTTCGTGGGTGCCTGCCCCCGTTAACTGGTTATATGCACTCGTATGCGAGGGCCGACTTCTAGCTCTGCCTGTCTGAAATGCAAATTACTTCTGGACTTGAGGATTCCCTAATCAGCCGCGTCGCGCATGCCGATGTATGAGAGAAGACTGAGAATCGTGCGTTCCGCTGCCGCCGCCGGACGCAAAAGGAAATCCATGACATCCTCTCGCCTCTTCCGTTTTACTCAACTTGCCGCCATTTCTGCATGTTTGCTCGCTGTAGCGTCCGCGCAGAGTTCCGATGCCCGAGCACGCATTGCAACTCCGCGAATCGTCGAGCCAGTGGATGAATTCGATACAGTCGCACTCAAAGGTAATACGCATCCTCTTGCCCGCGCAGAGTTTGACCGCGGAGCCGTAGCGCCGGGAACACGCATGGAGCGCATGATGCTCGTGCTCACCCGCGGCGCAGAACAGCAGCAGGATCTCGATGCCTTGGTTCAGTCGCAGCATGATCCCACGTCTCCGCTGTATCAACACTGGCTCACCCCCCAGGAATACGGACAGCGCTTCGGCGCAGCAGAGAGCGACCTGGCACAAATTACATATTGGCTTGAGAGCCATGGGTTCACAGTAGAACCCATGAAGGCCGGTCGTCGCGTAGTCATCTTCTCCGGCACCGCAGCGCAGGTCGCAGAGGCCTTTCACACGGAGATCCACCGCTTTGTCGCGCTCGGCCAAGAGCACATCGCGAATGTGCAGGACCCACAAATTCCGCGAGCGCTGGCCTCTGTCGTCGGTGGCGTTCTTTCGCTGCACGATTTTCGCCATACACCGCAGATTCAATCGAAGCGTGAATTGCCGAAACGTACGCAGGCAAGCAGCCCTGAATGGACAGACGGCAGCTACTACTATCTGATGCCCGGCGACTATGCCACCATCTACGATCTGAATCCGCTTTACAACAGCGGCGTCACCGGCAGCGGAGTGTCCATTGCCATCGTAGGCCGCAGCAACATCACCTTGAGTGACGTAACAACCTTCCGCTCGAACGCAGGACTGCCGGTGAATAATCCCACAATTATTGTGGATGGCGCAAATCCGGGCGTGCTCTCAGGCGGAGATCACGATGAAGCCACGCTCGATGTGGAGTGGTCCGGCGCAACAGCTCCTAGGGCTACAGTAAAGTTTGTCGTCGCGGAATCGACAGCCACAACAGATGGTGTGGATCTTTCTGCGGAATATATTGTCGATAACGATGTAGCACCTGTCATGAGCACTAGCTATGGTTCGTGCGAAGCATACCTGGGATCGAGCGCGCTGGACTTTTACAACAGCCTTTGGGAGCAGGCAGCCAGTGAAGGCATCAGCTCATTTGTCTCCTCGGGCGATGAAGGCGCAGCAGGCTGCGATTCGGGCAGCTCGACCAAAGGTACAATCGCTGCGGTGAACGGCATGTGCACCTCTCCGTACTCCACCTGCGTTGGCGGAACAGAATTTAACGAAGGCACCGGAAGCTACTGGAGCACTACTAATGGCACCGGCGACAGCTCAGCACTTTCGTACATTCCAGAGAAAGTGTGGAATGAGAGCGCATCCGATGGAGGCTCCGGCTTGTGGGCTGGCGGCGGCGGCGTAAGCAAATATTTTTCGCAGCCAACCTGGCAGACAGGCATAGTGCCATCAAGCGCGAATGGTATGCGCACGGTGCCGGATGTTTCGCTGACAGCCGCCGGTCATGACGGATACATGATCTGCGAGAATGGCGGCATGTACGTGGTCTCAGGCACCTCTGCAGCGTCGCCATCGTTTGCGGGCATCATGGCACTGGTCGTGCAGCAGGAAGGCTCGCCGCAGGGCAATGCGAATACCACGCTCTACAAGCTGCTCGATGTAAGCGAGAGTCCGTTTCATCCCACACTCACCGGAAATAATTCGGTGCCCGGCGTAGCAGGATTTACAGCAACGGGCGCGGCTTACAACATGGCCACGGGCCTGGGCTCCGTGGACGGCAATCTGCTCGTCACAGAGTGGGCCTCGGCGGGTACTGTCACGCCGAAGGGAATTCAGCTCGCTGCTTCGGAGTCGTCCATGTCGGTGCTGCGCACGCAGTCAGCAACGTTTACCGTGCAGGTAACAGGCGAAGGCGGATACTCGGGCAACGTCACGCTCAAGGCCACCGCGCCCACTGGCTTTACCGCCACCATCTCTCCCGCAACTGTTGCCACGGGCAAGTCTGCCACAGTGACTGTGACCACGACATCGACGGAAACCGCAGCAACAGGCACAGTGACCATTGCCGGAACGAGCGGTAGCTATACGCGCACACTCTCAGAGTCAGTCACGGTGCAGACTCCAACGCTGACCGTGACGCCGAGCGTGAGCACGCTTTCGGCATTTCAAACGCAGGCTGCCACCTTCACCGTCGCTGTGGCTGCAACCAGCGGCTACACACAGCTGATCGCGCTGAAAGCCACCGCACCCGCCGGCGTCACGGTTACCTTCAGCCCTGCGAGCGTGAAGCCTGGCGCAACCGCAACAGCGACAGTAACCGCGGCCAGCACATCTACCGCAGGCACAAACAACATTACGATTACGGGCACAAGCGCAGGCACTTCAACAACTGCAAGCATCGCGCTGACTGTAGTGAAACCAACATTGAGCATTACAACCGGCGTAAGCGCTCTCTCGGCCTTCCAGACGCAGCCAACAACCTTTACAGTAACGGCGGCTGCGACGAGCGGCTATGTCGAACCAATCACTCTCAAGGCCACCGCGCCAACCGGTGTCACCGTCACCTTCAGTCCGGCAAGCATCAAAGGCGGTGCAACCGCTACGGCAACGGTTACCGCGTCGAGCACTGCTGCAACAGGCACGAGTAACATCACCATCACCGGAACAAGCGGCGCAGCCACAGCCACTGGAAGCGTCGCGCTGACAGTGAAACAACCAACGCTCAGTATTACGCCGAGCGTCACATCGCTTTCAGCCTTTCAAACGCAATCAACAACATTTACCGTGGCAGCGGCCGCTACCAGCGGATACTCGGAATCCATCACGCTCAAAGCCACCGCGCCAACCGGCGTAACGGTTACATTCAGTCCCGCAAGCATCAAGCCGGGAGCCACGGCGACAGCTACCGTGCTTGCATCCGGCACATCCGCTGCCGGCACCAACAGCATTGCAATCACCGGAACAAGCGGTGCGGCAACCGCAACGGGAAGCGTAGCGTTGACAGTTGCGCAGCCAACCATCAGCCTCACACCCAGCGTCAGCACGCTTTCGGCATTTCAAACACAGGCCACAACATTTACCGTGACCGCGGGCGCTACCAGCGGCTACACGCAAGCCATCACGCTGAAAGCAACTGCACCCACCGGCGTCACTGTAACGTTCAGTCCGGCCAGCATTAAGGCTGGAGCAACAGCTACAGCAACAGTGACCGCAAGCAGCACCTCAACGGCAGGCACAGGCAACATCACCATCACCGGCGCAAGTGGAGCGGTTACCAATACCGCGAAGGTATCGCTGACCGTCGCGAAGCCAGCACTCACCCTCACGCCATCCGCGAGCTCCCTGTCGGTCTCTCCAGGATTGAGCGGATCGGTCACCATCACCGTGGGAGCAACCACCGGCTACACGCAATCGGTCACGCTCACGGCCAAGGCCCCAACCGGCGTAACCGTATCCCTGAGCCCATCTGCCGCCAAGCCCGGTGCAACCGCTAAGCTGACAGTCACGGTCGCAAAGACAATCGCCGTTTCCTCGGGCAGCATTACCATCACCGGCGCCAGCGTAGGTGTTACAACCACCAGCACCGTCGCGCTCACCATTCCGTAGAAATCAGGGCACGCGCCGCAGCGAATGAACGTTGCGGCGCATGCCGGAAAAGAAACTGGTTATGCAGTAGGCGAAAGCCGGCGTGAAAGTTTGGACTGCACCAGCTCGCGAACCTCAGCCAGTCCGAAGAAGAAATAACCTGCCGCCGCCAGCACCAGTGTGACTCCCACGGCAACGGCCACACCCAGCCAGAGCGGCCAGTGAGCATCCGCGTACGAAGGCCATATCGCCAGCCCGAAAGCAACCGCCATGAATACAAACAGGCGCACCACCGGGCCAATGGAAATATGCATCTCGGCAGGGAACAGCTTCAGATTTAAGCGCACAATATAAGCCGTCTGAATCAACTCCCATGCCAGCCACGTAAACAGAAATCCCTGCAAGCCAAAAGACTGCATCGTGAAAAATGAAACAATCAGCATCACGGAATAGCCCGCAATAGCAAACAGGGATAGCTCCTCGTGCTCGTTGCTCGATTGCTGGAACTGGGTCTTGTGTTCCTTGATCGCCAGGACACCTGAAACAACAGCCATCAGCAGGCAGAGAAGTGGATCGTAGATATCGCGTTTATGCAGCCACACCGTAAAGAGGAATGGGCATATCAGCAGGCAGCCGATACTGACCACCGGGATGAGAAAGATAACCACGCGCTCTGAGAGATCGTAAAGCCGCCGCAGCCCCGGCCAGTCGCGCTTTCCAACCAGCATAGTAATGTCTTGGCCCAGAGAAAAGCTTGCAATCGAGAGAACCTGGCGCGAAAACTGAAAGACCATGCGCACCAGCTGAAACGTTGCCACCGCGCCGGAGCCAAGCACTCTTTGCGTAAGTAGCACTGGTCCCTGCCACGTAAGAAAGCCGGCCAGCGAGATCAGAACGAAGTGGCCGCTCGGCTTCAGAATCTTGCCAACTTCTTTCCAGCTTCCATAACGAAGGGAAGGAAGCAAAAACGGCGCCGTCCGCCGGATATCAATCATGAGCAGGATCAGAAAGAACAGGTACGAGCCAAGCTGCGCTGCCGCAATGACGGGAAACGAGCCATGAAGCAGAATTGCAGTGGCCGTAGCAAATACCGTGCAGAGCCGCTGCGCGTTCGCCCAGTTGTTTCCACGCGCCAGCTTGCCCACCACCATAAAGCTGTTGGTGAACAGGCTCCACGGCATAATGATGCACATCTGCCCCACCATCAGAAATACAGTCCACGCGGCGTCATGAGGAGTGGTGTGCTTCAGTCTCAGCCACTCGCCCACCGGCACAAAAAACGCCAGAGATCCAATGGCCATGAAGATGCCGATGACGATCAGCACCAGCCTCACCGCGCTCGCCTGTACTGACTTTGCTTCTTCCAGCAGGCCTCGGTTATACAAAATCGTCGTCTGATTATTGGCGTACGTCTGAATGCCGTAATTCAGCGTGCCAAGATAACTGATGGCCGCGCTCAATGCCACCCATTCGCCATACACTTCCAGTCCGTTGCCATAAAAATGCAAAAACAACGGCGGAACAATCAGCTGCGTAATCACAGCTACGCCCTGCCCGATGAAGTAGGTCAGCATCAACTGCAGGATTCGTTTCAGACTCATCCAGGTCTATTCTCCGCGTAAATAGGGAAAGCGTTATGTAGGGCCACGAGGCGACAGAAGTGTCGTCCGGATGCGGCGAGTAAGGCATTCCTGAAATCAGGCTTCTGATGAGATTCGAATGCAACGTAAGGAATGCGCCATCAGCCAACGGAACTAATAAAGCGTATGAGGGAACTTCGTATACAAAGCTTCCTTATCAATTCTAAGCAATTCAGGGCGATCTGTCCGTTCCAGGCTCATTTCGTCCCAATATGAAACTTACAAAGCATCAGATCGAGAAATAAAGTTACTTTCGTACTACTTTTGCACAGCCCTAAATTCTTTTTGTGCTATATATGAACTACAAAATCATAAAACTGACTCAAAGTCAGACACTCTGCGGTCCTGTTTTGCTGGTCCGTATCGCCAGAAAGACACTACTTCTGCGCGAACGGCCTTCTCTGGATTATGCCATTTTCCTTGCCTTGGGGGATGGATGGTCACTCGTTCGCTTTTTTCCGGGAATCCGGAAACAACGCTGTTTTCTGATTTTGATGTACTTTATCACCTGCAACACTCCACCCCCGCTTATTCGGTCCCGGATGAGGATCTGGAGATGCGGCTCAGCTCGTGGTCTGGTTCGTCGGCCAAACGCATCTTCGATGTGGCCTGCGTCCTGTTCGCGATTCCGTTGGCGTTCCCGGTCTTTCTTCTTGTATGGCTGGCCGTGCGCCTCACTTCGCCGGGTCCGGCACTCTTTCGCCAGGTGCGAATGGGCCGCAACGGGAAGACCTTCACCATTCTCAAGTTTCGCACCATGCCTGTATGCGCCGATCCCGCTTCCAGGCCAACTCTCACCAGCTCCAATAATCAGCAATTCACCTCCATTGGTCCGTTTCTGAGACGTTGGAAGCTGGATGAAGTACCGCAATTAATCCACATTCTGTGCGGTGAAATGAGCCTGGTCGGTCCGCGTCCCAAGCTCGCCTGTTATGAGAGCATGCATCTGGCTTGCCGTCCGGGATTAACCGGCCTTGCCACAATTGTTTTCGCGCATGAAGAAATGGCGCTGGCCAAAATTCCTCCCGCGCAGGTGAATGCCTATTATCAGGCAGTCGTTAAGCCATATAAAAGCAGGCTCGACGCACAATACATGGCCGGCGCCACGCTCATCTCCGACTTGAAGATCCTTCTCCGCAGCGTCTTGCGCGATTGGGACGACATGGCGCTCTCACAACTGCCGCGCTGGCGCCCACAGGCAGACGTGCTCATACATACCTGGCATGCGGAACAGGGCCTGCCGCCGGCAGACCTGGCCGAGAATCTGCAGCACGAACCAGTCCTCGCCGCCATGCCGCACTAGGAGGAAATCTCTCCCCGGCACGCATGCAATGGCAGCCTGACGCTACCTGTAAGATGGGCATCATGCTTTCGCGTCTCCTGATGTCCATCGCATTTCTTTTTCCGCTGATAGCCGCGGCACAACAACCCATCGACACTCCCGCACTTCACGAACGCTTCGATCAGGTTCTCGTCCAGCATGGAGTTGTCGGCGGTGCATGGGCATTGGAGCATCAGCAGCAGACGATCTTTGAAATCTTTGGCGGCAGAGCCACCGTGGATACGCATCGCCCCATCGACGCGCACACCGCCTTTAACTGGGCCTCCATCACCAAAACCATGACTGCGATTGCGATTCTTCAGCTTCGCGACCGCGGGCTGCTTTCGCTCGATGACCCGGCAGTGAAATATATACCCGAGCTACGCCAGGTGCATGATGCCTATGGCTCCATCGACGACCTCACGATCCGCCATCTGCTCACGCACTCCGCAGGCTTTCGCAATCCCACCTGGCCCTGGGAGTGCGATGACGGCAAGGACTGCGACTGGGAGCCATTTGAGCCCACCAGGTGGACACAGGTCGCCGCCATGTTGCCCTACACGCACATTGCATTCAAGCCAGGCAGCCGCTGGAGCTACTCAAACCCCGGCTACGTCTTTCTCGGGCAGATCATCGAGTGCATCAGCGGCGATGACTTCGAAGTCTACATCGACAAAAACATCCTCAAGCCGCTCGGCATGACGGAAAGCTACTTTGATCGCGCACCGTATTTTCTTGAAGAGCATCTCTCACAAAGCTTCCTGCGCTCCGGCACAAAGCTCACGCCGCAACCCTTCAACTACGACACAGGCATCACAACATCGAATAGCGGCCTCAAAGCACCCATCGAAGACATGGAGAAGTATGCGCGCTTCCTCATCGGCGAGCCGGGCAATGCCCGCTATGAGATGGTGCTGAAGCGCAGCACGCTCGAAGAAGCATGGCAGGGCGTACTTCCCGCAGTAGAGCCCGGCCAGGCCGGAACAGCCTATACTTCAGGCCCGCAAGGCTCACACCCAAAGATGGGCCTTGGCTTCTTCGTCCTTGAAGTAAAAGGCCATCGCTACATCTATCACGATGGCGATCAGGGCGGTTTCACGCTTGAGTTGATAATTGATCCCGCAGGCAAAAGCGCCAGCATCCTCGCGTCCAATACCACCGACACCGGCACACCGCCTGCAGACACCACACACGCAGTTTCGAATACCGAGCCCGATCCACAGACCGACATGCGTCAGACCCTGCGCGCCATTCTTATCGAGAAGGTTTTTCCTGCCTATGCCGGAAAACCTTAAGCCGCGTCTCCGCTGTTGCCAATGTCCATGGAAGGCGCGATCGGATTCTCTTCGTCGATATACGCTTCAATGCAGCTCTTCAGCACACCCTTGGCTTCAAGAATAAAGTCCACCGCATCGCGCCCCGCGCCATAGCCGCCCACATGCGGAGTCACATAATGCGCCGCGGCCTTCACCTGCTCCCGCGCATTCGCCACAGCCACAGCCAGCCCGCACTGCCGCATCACAGGCAGGTCAATCACGTCATCGCCCACGTAAGCAATCTCGTCTACAGTCACGCCTTCCTTCGCCATGATCTCGCGCACCGCCTGCATCTTGTATGCCTGGCCCATGTAGACAAATTCAAGCTTCAGGTCGCGCGCCCGTGTAGCCACGGTTTCGCTGATGCGCTTGGTAATGATGCCGCATTTAAGGCCGCCAAGCCGCGCCAGTGAAATCCCCGCGCCATCATGCGCGCTATATCCCTTGGCCTCCATCATGCTGGCCGACTGCACAGCAAAGCCCACATGCCCGTCTTTTTCTTTTAGCTGCTCTCCAACTGCGGAGCTCCCGCCGGCAGGGTTGCCGGGAACAAGCCAGATCGTGCCGTCTGTCAGCACTCCGTCTACGTCAAAGAGAAGGATTTTGATGCGCCGCGCACGCTCGATAGCATTCAATGTCATGACTGTATTCTAGCCGCGTATTTCTGCGCGACAATACAACTGTGACCGCCAGCGACGACAACACGGCTCTGCAGGCTCTTACCGCAGAGGATTTCTATTTTGAAAATGAGCTGATGGTTTTCACAGCCGCATATCACCTCAAGCGAGGCTACTGCTGCGGCTCAGGTTGCCGCCACTGCCCGTATCGAGAAACAGATATGAAGCCATCCGAAGAAGAGGCAGCACCGTAAGAAGGGAAGTAGCGCTGGTGGTGGTCCTCGCGCACCGCGCGAACAATCTTCCAGGCACCTTTTTCTTCCTCTGCATTGCATTCCCGGAACAGGGGAATGCAGCCTCCGGGTTGGTCTTTCCAACCACCGGAATGATATGCTGCGAACGCGAAGAAAACCGATTTACGTAAGGGAGTACGCAAGACTATGTGGTTTCTGGGAATGGATGTAGGTACTGGCGGCACGCGCGCCGTTGTGGTGGATGAAAACGGCAAACTTATCAGCGGCGCGGCAGCCGAACACGCGCCCTTCCGCGTAGACCACCCCGGCTGGGCCGAGCAGGACCCCGAAGACTGGTGGCGCGCCGCAAAAGAAGCCATCATAGCCGCGCTCGCCGCCGCACCGGAACCAAAGCAGCCCATCGCCGCCCTCGGCCTCACCGGCCAGATGCATGGCGCTGTCATGCTCGATGAAAACGGCGCAGTCCTTCGCCCGGCCCTCATCTGGTGCGATACCCGCACTCAGCCCGAGTGCGATTGGCTCACGGAAAAGATCGGCTACGAAAAACTCATCGAGCTCACCTGTAACCCCGCGCTGCCCAACTTCACTCTCACCAAGCTGCTCTGGGTCAAGACACATCAGCCGGATATCTTCTCGAAGATTCGCCACATCATGTGCCCCAAGGACTACGTCCGCTATCGTCTCACTGGCGAATTCGCCATCGACGTGCAGGAGGCATCCGGCACTCTGTTGCTCGATGTAACGCACCGGCGCTGGTCTACGGAAGTCGCCGAAGCGGCGGGTATTCCTCTCGAATGGCTCCCAAAAGTCTACGAGTCGCCAGAAGTCTGCGCGCGCATCAGCAAGCAAGCCGCCGGGCTCACCGGCCTCACCGACGGCACGCCAGTCGTTGCAGGCGCAGGCGATCAGGGTGCAGGCGCAGTCGGCATGGGAATTCTTCAGCCCGGCTCAGTCTCCGCCACCATCGGCACCTCAGGCGTAGTCTTCGCCGCCACCGCCAACCCAACCAAAGATCCCAAAGGCCGCCTGCACACCTTCTGTCATGCCGTTCCAGGCCTCTGGCACGTCATGGGTGTAACGCAGTCTGCGGGCCTCAGCTTCAACTGGCTGCGCAACACCTTCTTCGCGGGCCAAAGCTACGATGCCCTCACCGCCGCGGCAGAAAAAATTCCCGCAGGCAGTGACGGTCTTCTCTGGGCGCCCTATCTTCTCGGCGAACGCACTCCGCATCTCGATCCCCAAGTTCGCGCAGCCTTCACCGGCATCTCCACCACACACACTGCCGCGCATTTCACCCGCTCCGTGCTTGAAGGTGTGGCGTACTCACTGCAGGACACTTTCTCGCTCTTCGCCGAACTCGGCATCCCCGTCCGCGGCATTCGCCTCGGCGGCGGCGGAGCGCGCGGCCCGCTCTGGCGGCGCATCCAGGCCGGCGTCTATGGGCACGCCGTCGAAATCCTCACCGCAGAAGAGGGCGGAGCATTCGGTTGCGCACTCATGGCCGGCGTCGGTGCAGGCCATTGGGCCAATCTCGATGAAGCCTGCGCCCAAGCCATTGAGGTAGCACAACGCATTGAGCCCGATGCATCCGATCTTGCAGCCTACAAGAGCGGCTACGCGCACTGGCGCAAGCTGTATCCCGCACTCAAGACTCTGCGATAAAAGAATGCCATCTCGGCAGCCGTGTGCCCATCATCATCGTGCACACAGCTGCCGCCACCACGCTCGTACAAGTTGCATCTTCGCATGCGAGTTCATCTACTCATAGAAAAGTTGCAAATGCTTCGTTAAAGTTATTTCAATTTCTTCATTGCTTCCTTATGTTGATGCTCTCTAACCTTGAGCATGGAATCCACCACATATAAATTCCATAGCAGTCTCTGTTGTCGCTGTACCCCCTCGAAGAACGCATAGTTCTCCGGCGTGTTGTAGTGCGTTCGGATAAGCGCCCGGGCCAGATTCCGGCCACGGCGCAGTCGCACATCTGTCTTTGAACAACTCGGAGGTAAGTGTATGCAGCACAGACGTACCCGAAGTGTATTTGCTCTCCTGCTCTTCGCTCTCGCCGCATTATGGGTTCAATCCACACCCGCCTCAGCACAGACCTTCCGTGGCGGAATCAACGGCACCATCGTCGATCAATCCGGCGCGGTTGTTCCAGGAGCCGCCGTTACAGCCACTGATACCGCAACCGGTGTAGCTCACAAAACCATCTCATCAAGCGCCGGCGAGTTCGCCTTCCAGGAACTGCCTCTCGGATCCTACGAGGTCTCCGCATCGGCAACCGGCTTCCAGATCACAAAGATTGATAAGGTTCCCGTCACCGCCGGAACCATCTACACGCTCACCGTCAAGCTCGGTCTTGAGAAGGCGTCCACCACGGTGGAAGTCGAAGCATCCGCCCTCATACTCGACACCACCTCGACCACGCAGATTGCCGAGGTTGGCGGAAAGGTCCTGCAGGATACGCCGCTCAACGGACGCGACTTCACGCAGCTCATCATTCTCTCGCCAGGCTTCTCCAACTCCGGCGCAGGCGGCTACGGCTCGCTCAACGGCACACGCGCCAACCAGATCAACTGGCAGATTGACGGCATCGACAACAACGATCTCTGGCACAACATTCCCGCAGTCAACCAGGGCGGCGTCTCCGGCATCGCCGGCATCATCCTGCCCATTGATGCGGTCGACACCTTCTCCGCGCAGACACAGGCCTCAGCCGAATCCGGCCGTAACCCCGGCGGCAGCGTCAATCTCTCGCTCAAATCCGGCTCCAACGGCATACACGGCAGCGCCTACTACTACAACCGCAACGAGTTCTTCGGAGCTACCAATCCCTTCACCGCGCCAGACAAGCAGGAGGTCCGTAACTATAACTACGGCTTCTCCGCAGGCGGTCCTTTCGTTCGCAACAAGCTCTTCTGGTTCACCACCTATGAGCATCAACGCTTCACCATTGGAGTCCCGCAAACAGCCACGGAACCGAATCAACCCTGGCAGACTGCGGCTCTGCAGGCTCTTGCCAACTACGATGTTCCAGTCAACCCCGTAACCCAGAAGCTCCTTCAAACCCTCTGGCCCGCAGATGCCATCAGCGGCGGAAGCGGCGCTCCCCAGCTCAATAACTACGTAAGCTCGGTGCCGGAATATGGTTACAGCTACAACGGCCTCGCCAAGATCGACTACACCATCAACGAGAAAAACTCGCTCACCGCGCACTGGTTCGTGGGCCAGGGCAATCAGGTAGCTCCGGTTGGTTCGTCACTCGCGTGGTACTACGAGGTTGCTCCCATCCACGTGCAGAACTACGCCATCGTCTACAACCACGTCTTCTCGCCTTCCATGACCAACCAGATCCTCGCAGGCGTGAACTACTTCAACCAGGTCTTCAATGACGCCAACACCGACTTCGATGTAGCCTCACTAGGCTTCATCACCGGCTCAACTCTGCCCGGCGCTCCCAACATCAACATTGGCGCCTTTGACCCCGTCGGCGAGACACCTCCAGAAGGACGTAACGACATCACCGGCCACCTTACGGATGATTTCTCATGGATCGTCGGTAAGCATCAGTTCAAATTCGGCGGCGAGTTCCGTCAGGCCCAGCTCGATGAGTTCTATCATCGCCACGCTCTCGGCAGCTTCTCGTTTAACGGATCGCAGGGCCCCGATAGCGAGCCCGAGCTTCAGGGTGACACCTGGAACACCGGCAATATCAACGTCGACGCGCTTGCCGATTTTCTTGCCGGCAGAATCTATACAGCCAGCATCGCTCTCGGCGATCCTTCCCGTCAGGTCTTCGTCAACACTTGGGACGTCTTCGCTCAGGACTCCTGGCAAATCTCACCCAAGCTGAACATCAATTACGGCCTGCGCTGGGACTACGAAGGTCCACTGCATAATCCCTGGCAGAATCTCTCCGTCTTCCGTCCCGAGCTCGGCGGCATCGGCCTCGGCATTCAGGGCGGCAACATCTCCAATCTCTATAACCCCACATACACCAACTTCAGCCCCCGCGCCGGCCTTTCGTACCAGGTCACACCCACCACGGTGGTTCGTCTCGGCGCCGGTCTTTACTACGACACGCCGAACCTCAATCCATTCCTCGATAACCGCCCCGGCAACGGCGCTCCCAACGGTGTCGAAGGCAATCCAACCAGCGCAAGATCAGTTCGTACAGTCACCAACAACGGCATCACCATTGAGGATGGCGAGAACGTCTTCGATTCCGGAGCGGGAGCCAGCCAGTTCAGCCTCTTCTCCATCGATAAGAACTTCAAGCCTTCGCACAACCTGAATTACAACCTGCAGATCGAGCAGAGCTTCTCCCCCAAGGTAGTGGCACAGCTCGGTTACGTAGGCAGCGGCGGCCGTCACCTGCTCTCCATTCTCGATATCAACCAGTCCACCCTCGGAGGCGGCTCGCGTCCCTACGACCTTATCGCCAAGGACTACAACGGCAACCCGTACAGCTTCATCAACCAGATCGAAAGCATCGGCACCTCCAACTACAACTCGCTGCAAGCCACTCTGCGCGTCTCCAATTACCACAGCATCTCCGCGCAGGCGGCCTACACCTTCTCACATAGCTTCGACGAAGTCACCGCCTACCGTGGCGCGTTGCCGCAGGACAGCACCAACTTCAAGGGCGATTACGGCCCAAGCGACTTCGACGTACGCCACATCTTTACGGGACTCATCACATGGGATGTTCCCGGTTCGCATGTTATGCCTGCCCTCACCAAGGGCTGGCAGGTCAACAGCCTCATGACCTTCCGTGGCGGCGCGCCGTTCTCGGTCTACAGCTCGCAGGACACCTCAGGCACCGATGACGGCAATCAGCGCGCCAACCTCGTGCCCGGCGCAAACCCCTACTCCGGCTACGCCAAGGGCGGCGTGGGCCTCAACTGGCTCAACCCAGCGTCCTTCGTCGATGCACCGGCAGCAACCTGGGGCACCACAAGCCGCAATCAGTTCCGTGGACCCGGCTTCGGCGACGTCGATCTCTCCGTCTTCAAGAACACCAAGATCGGCGAGCGCGTCACAGCCCAGTTCCGCGTGGAAATGTTCAACCTCTTCAACCGGACCAACTACGCGCCGCCGCTGGCGGACTTCAACCCCAACTACGCCTATGACAATGGGCTCACCCTCTACACCACCATCGGCAACTTCAACGGCGCGCCCGGAATCGGCGCCGGTGAACCCTACAACACCCAGTTCGCTCTCAAGCTCATCTTCTAAACACCACGGTTACCTCCCCCAAACAGCAGAAACCCCGCCGCAAGGCGGGGTTTCGCTTTTGTTCCGTCACCATGCAAGTGCTCTCACGGCTTGGCAGCTGGAAGCGGGGGAGCCTCAGGCAGCTCAAAAATCTGAATCCCGCCGTCCATCAGAATCGCAGCCCGCCGCCCTGACGGCGAAAGCGCCACATTGCCGCCCCCATCAAACACCGGGCTCGCCTGCGCCTTCAAAACTTCCTTGCCCGTCGCGGCATCCAGAACCAGAACATCCTGCCGCATAATATCGTCCGGGCTGAGGGGCGAAATCGCATTCACAGGATGCGTCGTCTGCACCGTCTCACGAATCAGCCTCGTTCCACTCCGGCTTACCGTCAGCAGCGGCCAAATGCTCGTTGCACTCTCGGCGCGCTGCCATAGCAGGTGTCCATCCAGCGTCATCGCCACCACCCACGGCGCGCCGGAAGAGCCGCAAGCCGTAGCCACATATTCCACCGGCGATACAAAATCCAGCCGCGGAGCGCATACGGAATCCACCGCTCCCGCGCGCGCGTTTCCTCCGCTGAAAGGGTTGAACTGGATCAGCCACGAAGAACCGCGGGAGCGCAGTACCTCCAGGTAGCCATCCGCATTGAACGGCACATGCGTTGCATTGCGCACATGGCTCACCAGCATCACCTGTCCTGAAGAACCACGCAGAATCCGCAACACGCTGTCCTGTCGCGGAACCGTCGGTGCAGCATCCGTGTCGATTGAAGCCTGCGCAGTCGTGGGACTCGGCACATCACCGGGTTTAGCCTGGCTGAGATGCGGTTCATTCGACTCCGTAACCAGGAACTGCCGCGACGGGTCGAGTTCTACATACTGCAGCGGCCCGGGAAAATGCAGCCACGGCGTCAGCACCAGCGCCCCGTTCCCCAGCCCCAGCGTGTCGCGGTCTCGCAGCGCAAACTTTCCACCATCCAGCATGAAGAGGTAGCGCCCATAATCATGCAGCGTCCATAACGCCTCCGCCTGCACCTCCCCATCGGGAATATGCACCACCACGGCCCGAATATGACGTTCCGTATCGCCCGCCATCCCCGACGGATCGCGATGAAACAATCCCGGCACACGAAAGCTGAAAAGCAGGCGGTCTTCGTCGAGAAAATCAAGCGATACAAGCGAGAATCGGGAGCCGAGATAAATCTCTCCCGGCGACGCAAAACCCAGCGCTCCAGCCGGAATGGTATAGGCCGGCGGTTGCGTCGATCGTGCCGGAGGCGGATCAACCGCGGGCTTGCGTTTGGCAGCTGGCGCGCTGCAAACAAACATCATCGCTGCCGGCAGCAAAGCCGCGGAGCGGAGCAGCATTCTCGACCGAGCCGTACAACTCATCGCATCTATTGTCTCTCACATGGGCCCTCAAAATCCCCCCGAAACATCTATGCGAGAGTAGAAACAGGAATGAACGCGACAGAGACGCCAAAGCAAGCCCCCTCGCACTGGCTGGGATACGGAGCCTGCGCCCTCGCGGGATGCATATGGGGCACCGGTTTCTACTTCGGCCGCCTCGCGCTCAATGAGATGAGCGTGGAATATATGGTGCTCTATCGCTTCCTGTTTGCCCTGCTTGGCATGCTTCCCGTCCTGCTCCGCAACCGGGTGCGCTTCTCGGCAAATGAGCTGCGAATGCTCCTCATCTCCGCCGCGCTTGGCATCCCCGTACAGTTTCTGCTCCAGTTCCACGGCCTGGCGCGCACCACCGTCAGCCACGCCGCGCTTATGGTCGGCTCCATGCCGGTGCTGCTCGCAGTCGGCGCTGCCATCTTCGCCGGTGAGCGGCTCCATTGGACAGGCTGGCTCGCGCTGGTCGCTTCCACCCTGGGAGCAGGCCTGGTCGTACTCGGCGGAACTCGCGGCGGCTCCGGTCACGACACTCCAACCCTCGCCGGAGACTTGCTCGTAGTCGCCTCGCTCGTCACCGCGCTCGGCTGGATCTTGCTCAGCAAAAAACTCATGCTCAGCCACAGCCCGCCGGTCGTCACCGCGTACACCATCCTCGCTGGCACACTCATGCTCGCGGCATGGATTTTTCCCTCCTTGCTCGTAAAGCCATGGATTCCAAACGCCAGCCAGCCCATGCCATTCGCCCACCTCAGCCTTACGGCATGGGTTTCACTCGCCGTCAGCGGAGTCGCCGGCACAGCCCTCACTACGCTGCTCTGGAACTGGGGAATCCATCACGTCCCCGCCTCCCGCGCCGGCGTCTTTCTCAATGTCGAGCCGGTACTCGGCTCCATCCTCGGCGTTCAATTGCTGGGGGAGCATCTCGGCCCCTACGCATGGCTGGGCGGAACGCTGATTCTCGGCGCCGCCGTCACCATGACCTTCCGCGGTCACGATCCGGAAGTCATTCTGGAGTAAATTCCGTGCCGCTTCACGCGCTCCCAAAAGTTTTTCAAAAATAGTTTTCACCTAATTAACCCCTTTTGTGCTTTACTAAGAATGGAACAAAAAACCACGGCCCGAATCCTCTGGACTCGGGCCGTTTTGTTTTCGTTCTGTCCTGTTCAGAAGCGCGAAAAAAAAGTGTTTTTATAGGGATTTTGCACAAAGGTAACCATATCTATATACAAGTAGTAAACAGCCCGGAAGCCTGAAAACGAGCGCAATAAAGCAGCAGTTTCTGCTGAAGAAATCAATGATAAGGTTATGATTTTAAATGTTTTAAAATTCAACCGAGCAAAAATTGAAAGCTCTCATCCTCGGGTAGAATTTTGACTTTCATACCTTCACAGCCGCCCACCTGCATCAACCCGCAGAAGAGAGAAAGCATGGCGGTCTGTTGGAGGCTTACAGGCTTTAGGAAGAGGATGACTCAAACTCACTCGCTACTCCGGAAACATACCCTGCGGCCCTCCGGCGTATGCTGATACAAGCACCACGACTCTCTTCTAAAGCAAGGAAAACAATGGCGGAGATCGCAGTTGAGGCCGCGGCAATCCCGGCCCAATTCCCAAATATACGAGTAGCCGTGCTGGGCGCAGGCAAAATGGGTGGAATCCTCCTGCAGGCATTCCTCAAGCAGAACCTCTTTGACGCCGATCAGATTCACGCCACCGTCGCCCACGCCGAGCGCGCACTCGTCCTCGGCTCGCAGTGGGGTGTAGACGTAAGCACCGACAACCTCGAAGCAGCGCGCCAGGCCGACCTGATCCTCATCGGTGTAAAGCCCTTCCAGGTGCCGGACCTCATCGAGCAGATTAAGCCCGCGCTCACCAGGTCCAAGACCATCGTTTCCTTCGCCGCCAGCGTAAAAACCAGTGACATCGAAAAAGCCGCAGGCATAGAAATCGCCGTACTCCGCGCCATGCCCAATACGCCATCCGCTCTCGGCGCGGGAGCAGCCGGCCTCTGTGCAGGCCGCTTCGTCAAGCCCGAGCAGATGGAGCTGGCCCAGCGCATCTTCGAGACGGTAGGCCGCGCCGTCGTCGTAGATGAAAAGCACATGGACGCCGTAACCGGCCTCTCCGCATCCGGCCCCGCGTACATCTACATCATCATTGAGGCGCTGGCCGAAGCCGGCGTCAAAGTCGGCCTGCCCCGCGACATCGCAACGCAACTCGCCGCGCAAACCGTCTTCGGAGCAGGGAAGATGGTCCTCGAAACCGGCTATCATCCAGCCCTGCTGAAAGACGCCGTAACCACGCCCGCAGGCTGCACCGTAGATGGCATCCTGGAACTCGAAGAAGGCGGCCTGCGCGTCACGCTGATTAAAGCCGTCATGCGCGCCACCGAGCGTGCCAAGCAACTGGCAGCAGGCTAGATTCAACGGGAGTGCCAATGAGCATCGCAGAAGGCGTAGACCGGCTCACAAGCGTAGGGCGATGGATGGTAATCATCGCTCTAATCGGTCTGGCCCTTTCTGTAGGTCTCACATTTGGTATAAGCGCTCTCCCCGGCGGCTCGAATGTTCACCTCGGCCTTCTCGAGTTTGTTCCGCTCTTAATTCCGGTAGCAATCATCGGAGCCGTTCTCTGGTTCTCCGGCTGGATCGTCGAAGGCTTCGCTAAAAAAGATCCGTGAGCACATCAAGTCCGCAAAAACCAACCCGGCAACAAACTCCGCAACGCCCCACCTGGCTCCCCGCGCGCGTCCCCGAACTCGACGGTCTGCGCGGCCTCGCCATCCTCGGCGTCTTCTTCTATCACTGTAAGGCCCGTCTGGTAGGTACGCCGCTCTATACCCCATCGCTCTGGGGATGGTCCGGTGTAACGCTCTTCTTCGTCCTCTCCGGCTTCCTCATCACATCCATTCTTCTCGAAACGCAAAGCGATCCGCATTACTTCCGCAACTTCTACGCCCGCCGCGCCCTTCGCATCTGGCCGGTCTATGTGCTGGTGCTGATTGTTTGCTATGGCATCGCAGATTGGTTCGTAAAGCCGGAAGTGAACACTCCCTGGTGGGCGTATGTACTCCTCATACAAAACCTCTTTCACTTCACGCTGCCAGCAGCCATCGGCCCCACATGGTCGCTCGCCATTGAAGAGCAGTATTACTTCGTATGGGCTCCCCTCGTGCGTTTTCTCAGGCGCCCCTGGATGCTCGCGATGGTTCTCATCGCCGCACTCCTAGCCAGCCCACTCTTCCGTCTGCACCATCATGCATGGATCACGCCCACCCACACCCTCACGCATCTCGACGGCATCGCCATGGGCAGTCTCATTGCCCTTGGCCTACACACCCTCGCACTCGATCGCCGCAAATGGCTGGTACTCGGCTGCTTCGGTATGGGCATCGGTTTCTCAGCAGCATCCTCCATCGCAGGCGGCACAGCCTTTCTCGATTCCGCGCTCACCATCGGCTTCGCCGGAGTTCTTCTCATCTGCCTCGCCTCAACAGGCTCACGCAGTCCGTTTAACTGGCTTCTCAGCCGTGGCCTGCTGCCGTTCTACGGCAAAATCAGCTACGGCCTGTATATGACGCACATCTTTGTCTTCATCTACTGCGGCTGGTTTGACGTTGAGATGGATGCTCATGGCATCGCAGGCAATATGGCCGTAATCGGCGTTCGCCTGATTGCTTGCACCTCGGTAGCCGCTGCGCTATGGTTTGGCTTTGAGTCGCGAATCCTGCGCCTGAAACGCTACTTTTAAGATGAAATCCGAGCGTCCGCGTCCGCTTCGCGAAGATTCAGTGAATTGAAACAAATTCGAGCCACCTTTGGAATGCGGGTGACATCCATCACCTCAGAAGCTATTACATAAGCGTAAGCTGATTTGTATAGGCCTGTCCGGTACGCGGTTCCTCTATCCCTGTGAGGTGCATGATGAGCACAACTGTTGCAGCCAATGCGTCGGAATCTCCAAGTGTCGGCCCCCTGAGCCAGGATGAACTGAATCGCATGAACGCCTACTGGCGCGCGGCGAATTATCTCTCCGTCGGCCAGATTTATCTCAAGGACAATCCGCTGCTCGAACGCCCGCTCACGCTGGACGACGTAAAGCCGCGTCTGCTGGGCCACTGGGGCACAACGCCTGGCCTCAACTTTCTCTACGTGCACTGGAACCGCCTCATCAAGCAGCGCGACCTCAACATGCTGTACATCATCGGCCCCGGACACGGCGGTCCCGGGCTCGTTGCCAACACTTATCTCGAAGGCTCGTACACGGAAATTTATCCGCACATTGAGCGCAACACCGACGGCATCAAGCGTCTCTTCCGCCAGTTCAGCTGGCCCTACGGCATACCCAGCCACGTTGCGCCGGAGACACCCGGTTCCATTCACGAGGGCGGCGAGCTGGGCTACTCGCTCGTTCACGCCTACGGCGCAGCCTTCGACAATCCTGATCTGGTTGTGGCCTGCGTAGTCGGCGACGGCGAAGCCGAGACAGGCCCTCTGGCTACAAGCTGGCACTCGAACAAGTTCCTCAATCCCGTAACCGACGGCGTAGTGCTTCCCATCCTGCACCTCAACGGCTACAAGATCGCCAATCCGACAGTTCTCGCGCGCATCCCTCATGAAGAGCTGGAAGACCTGATGCGCGGCTACGGTTACGAGCCCTACACGCTTGAAGGCGACGATCCGGAGACGATGCATCAGAAAGCTGCAACTGTCTTCGACACCATCTTCGATCGCATTGCCGCAATTCAAAAGGCCGCACGCGAAGAAGGCTCAATGGAACGCCCGCACTGGCCAATGCTTATCATGCGTACCCCCAAGGGCTGGACCGGCCCCAAATTCGTAGACGGCAAGCCGGTCGAGAACACATGGCGTGCCCACCAGGTTCCCTTCAGCGAGCTGCGCGAGAAGCCAGATCACCTCAAGCTGCTCGAAGACTGGATGAAGAGCTATAAGCCGGAAGAACTCTTTGACGGCAAGGGAACATTCCGCGACGAACTCGCCGAACTAGCTCCCATGGGCCGTCGCCGCATGGGTATGAATCCGCATTCAAACGGCGGCTTGCTCCTCAAACCACTGAAGGTTCCCAATTTCCGTGAATATGAAGTGAAGATTAACAAGCGTGGCGACACAGATGTGGAGTCCACGCGCGTCCTCGGTAAATTTCTGCACGGCGTCATGCAGGCTAACCTAGATCAGCGCAACTTCCGCGTAGTCGGCCCCGATGAGACCGCATCCAACCGTTTGCAGGATGTAATCGTCGGCACCGGCAAAAGGTGGCTGACAGAAACACTGCCTGTCGATGAGGAGCTCTCGCCCACAGGCCGAGTCATGGAAGTGCTCAGCGAACATCTTTGCCAGGGTTGGCTTGAAGGCTATCTGCTCACAGGCCGTCACGGCTTCTTCTCCTGCTATGAAGCCTTCATTCACATCATCGATTCCATGGTGAACCAGCACGCCAAATGGCTCAAGACCACGCGTTGCATTCCCTGGCGCAAGCCCATCGCCTCACTCAATTACTTACTCAGCTCGCTCGTCTGGCGGCAGGATCACAACGGCTTCTCGCACCAGGATCCCGGCTTCATCGATCATCTTCTGAACAAGAAAGCAGATGTAGTTCGCATTTATCTTCCACCCGACGCCAACAGCCTGCTCTCGGTAGCCGACCATTGCCTGCGCAGCAAGCATTACATCAATCTTATTGTTGCCGGTAAACAGCCTGCGCCCCAGTGGATGCGGATGTCGGAAGCCATAGAGCACTGCACCATCGGTCTCGGAACCTGGCAGTGGGCCTCTGACGAGGGCGACCCGGATGTAGTCCTCGCGTGCTGCGGTGACATTCCCACCATGGAGACGCTCGCTGCGGCAACCATTCTCCGCGAGCGCATTCCCGACATCAAGATTCGCGTTGTGAATGTCGTCGATCTTATGGCGCTGCAGCCGCAGTCAGAGCATCCACACGGTCTCCCCGACGAAGACTTCGACGCTATCTTTACCAAAGACAAGCCAATCATTTTCGCCTTCCACGGCTATCCATACGTGATTCACCGCCTCACCTACCGCCGCACCAATCACGACAATCTGCATGTGCGCGGCTATAAGGAAGAGGGAACTACCACCACGCCCTTCGACATGTGTGTGTTGAATAATATCGATCGCTTCCAGCTGACCATGGATGCCATCGTTCGCACGCCGCGCCTTGCGAGTCACGCGGATGCTGCGCAACAGTGGTATTCAGAACAAATTCAGCGCCACAAGCTCTATGTCGCAGAACACGGTGACGATATGCCGGAAGTGAAAAACTGGCGTTGGCCAGGAGAGCGCTGAAGTCAGCGCTCTCTCAGCCACATATTTTCTTCGAGGCTTAATTCATGGCGTCTTTGCCTGTTCTCGTCTTAAACAGCGGCTCATCGTCCATCAAGTTTTCCATCTATGAGGCTGGCGGCAGCTCGAGAGACCTGCTTCTGGAAGGAGCCGTCGAAGGAATAGGAACGGACCAGGGAAAATTCTGGATCAAAAACTCCAGTGGCGACAATCTCGCAAATCAGCAGCGCCCGTTGCCAACTCCCTCTGAAGCATTTTCGCTAATCGCAGAAGCTCTACGCTCCGGCGACTTTCCCACGCCTCAGGCCATCGGCCATCGCATGGTCTCCGGCGGTCCCACCGTGCAGGAAAATCAGCGCATCACACCAGAGCTGATCGATGAGATGGAACGGTATGTGGACTTTGCCCCTCTCCACACACCCATCGCCGTTTTCATCATGCGCGAGTCCCTGCGGCTCTTTCCCGGAGTGCCAAATTTCGTCTGCCTCGACACCTGGTTCCATCGCACTATGCCGGAGGTAGCCCGTGAACTGCCAATTCCTCACGACTACGCCGCAATGGGAGTGCGGCGATACGGCGCACACGGCATCTCGTACGAGTCCATCGTGTACCAATTGCAGCCTCACGTGCCAGAGAAACTCATCGTCGCGCACCTCGGCAATGGATCCTCCATCTCCGCCATTCGCAACGGCTCAAGTATGGATACGTCCATGGGCCTGACGCCAACAGGTGGCATCATCAGCGCCACTCGGACCGGCGATATCGATCCCGGCGTATTGCTCTTCATCCTTCGCAAGATCTCCACAACCACACCGGGCGCCAAAGAAGCCGCCGATCAGCTCGAAACAATCGCAAGCAAAAAAGCCGGCCTCCTTGGCGTCAGCGAAATCTCAAGCGACATGCGCGATCTCCGCAGCGCCATTCAGAGCGGAAACACACGGGCACGCCTCGCAGTCGATCAATTCGTTCACGTCATTCGCAAATTCATCGGAGCGTATATCGCCGAGCTGGGCGGCCTCGACATGTTGGTGCTCACCGGTGGTATTGGCGTCAACGACATCGATACTCGCGCAGAAATCTGCACCGGACTCGAGCCCCTTGGAATAGTGCTTGATCCCGCTCGAAACACCGTGCACGGCCCGGCAACGATCAGCACACCAGCCTCGCCCGTTCAGGTTCGCGTGATCCCGCCTGCCGAAGATCTAATGATCGTGAACCACGTTGTGCGGCTGATGGGGAACTGACCGGTTCTATACTGAAGAGTTACGTATGCCAGCCACCACCGTCATTCCCGTGAAAGCACAGAAACTTCCGTCACCCGCCCTTCGTCGCTTTGCATGGGCCGTCTTGTGGTACTTCACCGCGGTCATTCTCTGGGGAGCACTGGTGCGTGCCACCGGATCGGGAGCAGGCTGCGGCGATCACTGGCCGCTCTGCAATGGCACCGTCATGCAGCACTCGGCGCGCATCGACACCATCATCGAGTTCACGCATCGCATCACCAGCGGCCTGTCATTCTTCTCCGCCGTAGGCCTGCTTATATGGACCTTCATCGGAACCGCGCGTGGCCATCTGGCGCGCGCCGCGGCCGTAGCCTCGGTTGCATTTACGTTAGTTGAAGCCATACTCGGCGCACTACTCGTCAAGCTTGGCCTTACCGCGCAAAGCCAGTCGCCGCTGCGCGCACCATATCTGGCCCTGCATCTCACCAACACGCTGCTCTTACTGGCCGCGCTCACGCTGGTGGCGCACCTGCTTGGCCGTAAGTACGGCTACACCCGTGCAACGGTACGCCTTACAGCTCCCGTAGGCGCGGCTCTCGCAGTTCTGATTGTCCTGGTTGTTGGCGTAACGGGCTCTCTCGCGGCTTTAGGCGATACGTTGTTTCCGGCCACCTCATTTGGTGCGGCTCTCGCACAGGATTTCTCCGCCACAAGCGGCTGGCTCGTGCGTTGGCGATGGACACATCCCACCATTGCCTTCGCCTCAAGCTTCTTTCTCATCTGGCTGCTCATGCGCGCCTCAAAGAAGACAGCGAATTGGGATAATCGAGCACTCTCCGCGCTGGTGCTGGTGTTGCTTGCAGCGCAATATCTGTTGGGGGTGCTCGATGTAGTTATGCTGGCTCCCACCTGGCTACAAATTGCGCATCTACTCGGCGCAGATTTGCTATGGGTGGCCCTCGTAGTGCTCACGGCACGAGTGACGTTAGAGCCTGTCTCCTGATTTACTTCACCAGCGCTCCGGCCGCAGGATATTTCGTTCCGTTCACTACTGCCTCAATCACAGGGAGCTCCGGCGTGGCAGTGAGCCACTCAATCTTTCCATCCTTTAGCAACACAGTGTCTTCCGCTTTCGCGCCGCGAATACTCGGATTCCACGCAAAGGCCTGATGATTCACAACGGTCTCTGTCCCGTTCGGCGTAGCCACCCATTCGCGCTCGCCATAACCCGTAGACCCGCCCTGGTGGTGCAACTCTTCATCCCCAGCGAACCCCTGCGCAGCGTATGCATCCTTGGCAACTCGGAATAACTGCGCTGACGTTGAGCCTTCGCGCGTCGCATCCAGTAAAGCAGCGTTTACTTGCGCACTTGCCTCAAATCGAGCAGCAAGCTCCGCCGGCAGATCCCCAAAATGAATAAAGCGCGTGATCGAAATCGCAAGTCCCCATTTGCGCGAGCATAGATTTAACATTCCATACTGCTGCAAACGCTTCCCGCGCGGCACAGCATGCTTGTATTTGTAGATGCGGTCGTCCACAGCATAGAGAGCAACAGAAGGCAGAATGCCACGGCGCAGAAGATTCTCAGCCGTAATGGCCTCCATGTCGAACTCACTCATTCCCGGTTCCACCTGGTGAAGCGACTCGACCGTCGCATCCGCCGTTTGCGTTCCAAGCCAGCGGTAACGCGCAATTTCCGTCTCGCTCAGCGACTGGCGCAGCGGGTAGAGATTCACCGCGGTCATGCCCGCTTCCGGCATGTCTGACCCAAGCGTCCCTCCGGCAAGCTTTTTTGCTGCTGTCACCGTTTCGTTTGCATACCAGGGGAAAACAACCGGCTCAAAGTCCAGTGCGCCGAACTCTTCATCGTGCAGGCGGGGCGCTTCATTTTCAGTAGTGAAGTAGTAGCGCTTGCCTTGAGCCGTCACCAGCAGTGCAGCAACACCAGTCTCACCCGGTGTCAATACACGCAGTTCCACGGCACCGCCGGTCACCCACGCCACGTTCTCATTGCGCCGCAACAGAACGCCGGCAAGCTTCTGCGCGCCTAGCCACTCCACAAGTCGCTCATGCTTCGCTTCCAGTTCCTCGTCCCATGCCGCCTCAGTCGCCAAAGTTGCGCCGCTCACTGACAATGCCTTCTTGATTCGCTTGCCCATCGCAATCCTCTCCTGCATGTAAAAGGGCGTTGACGCATGCGCCAACGCCCAGGTTCCTCGTGCTGTCTGCTAGTCCTCAAGCTCGGGATGGTAGTGGCTCTCCCAGCCCATATAGCGGACTGCTGCCTCATGCACAGCCTTCGATACATCACTGAAGTTGGCCGCAACATGATGCTCAAAGCCCTCACGGCAAATGTATTTGAGCAGTTTCTGCAGTTGCGGAATTTCAGCAACGCCTGCTCCGCCAAAAGTCTCCAGCGGATCGTCGGTAAACTTGCCGGGGCCAGTATATCCACGAACAACACCACGACGGTCATCCGTGGAGAAGCGCGCATAGCTCATCACGCCGGCCTTCACCCGTCCCACGCATGTGCCAAAGGTGTTCAACTTACCAACCGTACCGGCAATGATTTCCTGATAATCCATGCGCACATCTTTGAAGAAGTGCTTCGGCAGGTTAGAGCAGTGGAAGCAGACGCACTTGTTCGGGTCAGAGCCGTAGTTGTTGTTCCAGTCCAGCAGCGCAGAAGGTGTGCCACTGGCCAGCGCCAGCATGTACATGCTCAACGTGCCCGGCACGTCCACTTCGCAGGCGGAGGGAATGAGGTTGTCGCTCATCATGCTCATCACGGTGCAGGGAACCACGCCGAAGAATTCTTCCATCGAGGTCCAGCACTGTACGGCACTAATGGTGCAATGAGTCTGCTTCATCCAGTGATCAATCACCGCACCCAGCTTCGCCATCTTCAGCAGTGCTTCTTCTGGAATGCCGTGCGTCGACACGTAACCCTTGATCGCCGCAAGCTTGGCTTGCGTCAGATCGTCATTATCTTTAAGCTTTGCAATGCGCCCGAAGACCTCAGACAGATCAAGTGTTTCAACAGAGATTCCGCTCGTTTCAAGAATCCGCTCAGAATAGCGCACGGTATTAAACGCCGTGGGGCGAGCACCGAGGGCGCCAATCTTGAGATTCTTGAGTCCCTTCACAATGCGGCAAACCGCCGAAAACCACTCGAGATCTGCCTTGAACTCGGGCGATGTTACAGCCTCCGTATGCAGCGTCGTCAGAGAGTATGCAATGCCGTACTGCATCATGTTGTTGCACGCACTCATCTTGCCGCAGAAGCTGTCACGGCGTACCGCAATCGTCATGTTTTCGGAGCGATCCGGTGTGGCCTGAATCAACACTGGCACCTTCAGCCCTGAGAGACGAATGGCGTCCACAATGCCGCGTTCCTCGCCAAAGTTCGGAAGCGTGATTATGATGCCGTCGATTTCAGCGGCGTGCTTCTTGAATAGCTCAGCGCAACGAAGGCTTTCATCGTAGGTTTCCACCGCGCCGTACTTGGACTCTTCGGGGGAAAGCACAATCACTTTTGCGCCCGCGCCCTCGAGAACTGAAATAATTTCTTCACGGCCGGTCTTGGCCAGGTGATCGGGGAAGAAGCCGCGGTTGCCCACCACGACTCCGAATGTCATCGTCCGTTGCGCTGCCATAGCTATAAAACTCCTTGCAGAAATGCTGTTGAGAGGTTAAGCGGTCTTACCTGGGCGGAACTTGATGCTGTAAAAGAGTCCCAGGACAAGCATGCAGGCGCCCCACCAGAAGGGGGTGTGAAGCTCCTTCAGAACCACATTTGCCAGCGTGCCTGTTGCATATTCATAGATGCCGTAGCCGAAGATGAGCGCACCATAAATGGTGAGAAGTACGCCGATAAAAAACCAGATCGAAATATGTCCCGAGTGCATAAACTCTCCTCCTTACCAGAAGTAGATGTTAAGAGCGACAAAGACCACAATCGCAATGACCGTCCAGAACCACTCGTTCTTGAAGAACGGCACAGGCTCCTCCGTCGGCAGCTTGGTGGCCCCGTACGTCAGCCCATCGAGTTCCGCCGCGGGCCTCGGCTTGGTAACCATGCTTACAATCACGTTCACGCCCACGGAAACAATTACGGACCACAGCGCGCGATACATGTTTTCCGCCATGTCCTTCGCATCCGGTGAGAGTGCGACGTAACGCAATGCCGCTGGATTGATGTAAACCCATGCCCAAAGCCCGATCGAAGTAAGCGTGCCCAGCAGCAGTCCCCAGAATCCGCCTTGCTTGGTGGCACGTTTCCAGAACATACCCACCAGCACCACCCCAAGCAGCGGGGCAATAAAGAAGCTGAAGAGCGCCTGCACATAGTCCATAATGCCTGGCGCATGTTGCACAGAGTAGGCCGCAGCAATCGAAATGACCACGCCAATGATCGTGGCCCAGCGGCCCACAGCAACGTAATGTTCGTCGCGAGCATTCTTCCGGATGATGGGCTGGTAAATATCGTAGGTCCACACGGCCGCAAATGCGCTGACGTTACCCGCCATGCCGCTCATAAAGCCGGCAATCAGAGCAGTGATGCCCAGGCCGAGAAGTCCTGGCCCAAGATAGCGCACCATCATCAGCGGCAACACATCGTTGTAACTGTGCAGGCCCTCGCCTGCGTGTGCAGCAACATAGTTCTCGCCGTGCAGCAGCATGTGCGACCCGTCGGGATTCTGCAGAACCACCAGGCCAATCAGGCCCGGCAGGATCACGATGAAAGGAACCGCCATTTTGAAAAATGAGCCAATCACCGGAGCCATACGCGCCGAGCGAAGCGAGTTTGCTGCCAGCACGCGCTGTACCACCAGGAAGTCTGTAGTCCAGTAACCAAAGCTGATCGCGAATCCCAGACCAAAGACAATGCCCGTCCAGTGCACGCCCATCGGGTTGTCACTGAAGTGTCCCATGGAGCGCCACATGTGCGTGTAATCGCCTCCAGGTACCAGATGCTGTGAGATGTTCTCGGCAAGCCGGGCCTTGAATCCGTCCCATCCGCCCGTCTCAAAGAGGCCTACAATCGGCACCAGTAATGCGCCGCCCCAGATCAGCATGAACTGCAGCACTTCGTTGAAGATGGCCGAACGCAAGCCGCCGAGCGCAACATACGCGGCCACCGCAAGCGATGAGACAACTATCGAGAAGGTCAGGTTCCAACCCAGAACGATCTCCATCACTTTTGCCATAGAAAACATATTTACGCCGCTCATCAACACGGTCATAAAGGCGAAAGAGAACGCCGCCACCACGCTGGCGCCCTGACCGTAGCGCAGCTTAAGGTAGCCCGGCACGGAGTGCGTTTTGCACACGTAGTAGAAGGGCATCATGACCATGCCAAGGAAGAGCATGGCGGGAATCGCGCCGATCCAGTACCAGTGTGCGGCCAGAATGCCGTACTGGTAAGCCGAGCCTGCCCATCCCATAAGCTCCAACGAGCCAAGGTTAGCGGAGACAAAGCTGAGGCCGGCAATCCAGGCTGTCATTTCGCGCCCGGCCATAAAAAACTCTTCGCTGGTGTTGGCCTGGCCCTTAAGGTAGAAGCCAATCCAGATCACCATCACGAAGTAAATGGAGATCACAGCAATATCGAGCAAGCCCAGATGGGCAAGCGCGGACGTGCTGAACGCGAGCAGATGAGGGATCGGCAGCTGCATCCCTGATGCAAGAGAAGCTGTTGCAAATGTGAGCATGTGTCACCTGACGAAGAGGCTACCGTCCTGAATTCGAGTCGATATTCAAATGGACGTTCGCCCTCAAGTAAATGGGTTTACTGCGTGGTTTGTCAAGCGGTTCGGTAAACGTTTCCCAAACTGCGCCTACAAGTTACTGGGAGCATGAAGCATGTGCGCCAAAGTGTATCGTTCCAGACCGATCATGCGCCACAATTCTCTTTCGCCGTTCCTTGAGCAATCAGCGCATGAAGAATCCTTATGTGCAGGCTATTGAATTTCGCGATTTTCGGAGCTACCTTTGCATATGGGAAAATCCACACAACTTCGCTACCTCGGAGACCTCCCTCCTGTCGCGCAGGCGTCCGGTGCCCGATATCTTTGCCCAAACAATGCTGCATCAAGGAGAGCCACTCATGAATTCTTCTGTCGACTCTGTTGTAGCTAGCGCCTTTTCGCGCCGTTCTTTCTTCCGCTTCGCCGCCGGCGCATCCGCGCTTGCCTCGATGCCGATCCTGACCGAATCCCACCTCGCTTTAGCCCAGCGCCCTCACTTCGCCGATCCCAATAAAGGCATCCACATTGATGCCAATGAGAATCCTCTCGGCCCTTCGGATGCCGCGCGTCAGGCCATGATTGAGATCATCCCGCGTAGTGGCCGTTACCTTTTCAATCTCGAGATGGATCTGACCGAAACCTTTGCCAAGCAGGAAGGGCTTGATCCTGAGACTGTTAAGGTCTTCGCTGGCTCCAGCGACCCGCTGCACTACACAGTGGTAGCGTTCACCGGCAAGGATCGTCCCCTGGTGGTTGCGGATCCCGGATATGAGGCCCCGATGTGGGCCGCAAAGGCCGCTGGCGCTGAGGTCATCAAGGTTCCCCTGGCTGATCCAAAGGGCGAAGCGAAGCATGACATAAAGGCAATGCTCGCCGCCTCACCCAGCCCAGGTGTCATCTACATCTGCAATCCCAACAATCCCACCGGCACCTGTACGCCGCGCGCTGACATTGAGCACTTGGTGGCTAATGCTCCCAAGGACACGGTCATCCTTATCGACGAGGCGTACATTCACCTCTGCACGGAGCCGCAATCGCTGGACTTCGTGAAGGAAGGGAAGAATGTCATCGTTCTCCGAACCTTCTCCAAGCTCTACGGCATGGCAGGCGTCCGCATGGGCTTCGCGATTGGACGCAAAGATCTGATCGCCAAGTACCAGTATTTTGGCCAGAACTCCATGCCGGTGACAGCGTTGGTTGCTGCCAAGGCCAGTCTTACGGACAAGGACCTGATTCCCACGCGCCGCAAGATCATCGGTGACACGCGCACGGATACGCTGGCGTGGCTCAAAAGCCAGGGCTATGCGGTCACGCCCTCTGAGAGCAACTGCTTTATGCTCGATGTTCGTCGTCCCGGCCGTCAGGTCATGGCCGGCATGGCTGCAAAGGATATCTACATCGGCCGCATCTGGCCGGCATGGCCCACTCAAGTGCGCATTACGGTAGGTACGCATGACGAAATGATGGCCTTCCGCAGTGCATTCACCCAGGTGATGTCAACTCCCGCAACCGCAGGTCTTGAGCCACCCCGCCTGCCCGGGCGTCTTGCTGATACGCCCTTCACTCACATGTCGTAGATATTCACCAGTAGCCCCAAAAAGCCCCGCGATTGCGGGGCTTTTTTGCTTCTAATAGAGAAAAGGCCCACGTAATCTCGTGGGCCTTTTCCTTTGGCTGTCGTGTGTTGTTGTGGAATAACTACCGTCCCTTAGGCTCCTTGGGACGCTCCTGCTGCGGATGCGACTGTGGATGAGGCTGAGGAGCAGGTCGCGGTGCCGGTGCAGGCCGTTGCTGCGGAGCTGGGCGGGGCTGAGGCGCGGGCCGTTGCTCTGGCGCTGGGCGGGGCTGAGGCGCGGGCCGCATTTCCGGCTGATTCGGGCGAGTCTCGGGTGCCGGTCGAGGCGCAGGCTGGTTCGGACGTGTCACAGGCTGAGCCGGGCGAGGTTCTGGGGCCGGGCGGGTTGAAGGCTGGTTATAGGCTGGGCGAGGTTGTTCCGGATTTGGGCGATTCGCAGGTGCCGGACGCGCTCCCGGCGCTGTGTTTGCCGGACCCGCGGGGCGGGCTTCGTTACCGGGCCGGGGAGCAGGCGCAGGTCGATTTTCATTCTGCAGCGGACGCGATGCAACCAGGTTCTGCGGACGGCCACCGTTGGCCTTGGCATAAGCCGTGCGATCGGCACGGGCCGATTGTTCATGCTGCGTCTGGAAGTTCGTTGCCTGAACATGGCGCTCGTTCATATAAGAGCGTTCTTGCGTTGTCGGCGGATGGTTGATGCCGCCAGGGCCGCCACTATAGGCAACACGTCTGTCATTCACAACCGTTGTATTACGAACGACCGTTCTATCGACATATACGTTACGCACAACCGTTGTATTTACATGCATGACAGCCGTGTTATAGGCAAAGGAGTTGCCACGCCATGCGCCGCCGGCGAATCCAACGCCCATATATCCAAAGCCGTAATTTACGCCACCGTAATAGCCCACGTGCGGGCCCCAGTAACCAACATGGAAGATATATGCGCTACCTTCATAACCCCAGTAAGGCGGGGTCCAAAGGGCACCAACATAAGGTGCCGGAACCCATGCACCGGGAACCCAGTAGTAACCATCCGGACCGTAGGCCCAGTAGCCGGGGGTCCACATTAAATTCGGTTGAGGGCATATGGGCTGCACATATACCGGTAGTACTGGAGGCGCAAAGCCAACGCTGATAATAACGCCTGCGTGCGCCTGTGAAGCTGTAACTAAGGGAAGCAGCAGCGCGAGCAAAAGCCAGCGTGCGGCTGAGTATATAGACTTCATAAGGGTCCTCCTGATTATCTAGGGTCTGCGTGCGTGCACAGACTATAGGCTTAGAACCCTGTCATCTTCCAGAAGTTGCAAGCTTTATGAAAAACATAGATATCGCAGGAGATACAGTGGCTGACTGTTGATTCGCGGAAGGCCGAATCAATACCTAAGGCCAAGATTGATCCCCAGAACCGACCGCGCTTGCAAATCAACTGGAACCGGCCCGGGGCCATACGGCGGAGCAATATACGTTTCGCCAATCTGACCGGCTACCTGGCCAATTCCAATGCCAAAGCTGAAATGCGGGTTTTCGCGCTGCGTGATTCGAATCGCGTAGTCGAGTGTCGTAGGCAGGCGGCCCTCATATACAACAAGAACCTTATCCAGGTTCACGGAGTGAGGAGGCTGTTGCAGAAATCCCACAGCTGGAATAATCGCAGTGTGAAATGGGCCCGGAATCGGAATTCCAATTCCTCCAAACAGTCTGCCCTGAAATCGTGTTGACTGCCCACCAATGCCCAGGATGGAAGCATTCGTTCCCTTGAAGCCAAAATTGGCGATAAAAGGCAGCGGGGCATGCGCCCATGTCTTGGTAGCAACTGCATAAATATCGCCATTGGTATATGACTTGACCGGCAGACCCATGAGCCCATCGATGGCACCGGAGACGAATTTGTCGCCGGTGCGCACGACGAATCCAGCCGCCAGACCTGGGACCAATGGGGATCCCTGTCCATCCTTGATGACCACGACCTTGCCGTTAAATACGTTCAGGCCTGCAAAATGCCATAACCCGCTGAACAGTGCACTGTCGCCGGTCTGATGTACGCTGCGGGTGTAGCCGACCTCGGCGCGATTCGCAAAACCCTCCAAAATACTGAAGGTATGGATATCGCCGATTACTTTATCCGCGTTGATGAAGTAGTAACCGACTGCGGGATAGGAGAAGAAGTGGTTCTTCTCAGAAGGAACAACATAAGCCGTCGGCGTAACAAAGCCTCCGGTCTGTCCCTCCAGGGTCATGCTCTGAGCTTGAAGGTGAAGACCGCCAAAAAAAAATGCCGAGGCTGCAAAGATAGCCGCGAGGGGGGAGGTTCGAATCTTTCGCACCGCAGACTCCACAGGACTGGCGAAGGACCGGCTAGTCCTATCATCAAATCTTCACACTTCTATCACAATCGCTGCTAAGTCGTCTTGTTGAATCTTGGATGGTAGACTCACGCCATGCCACAGGGCTTATTCATCACGTTTGAGGGACTCGACGGCTCCGGAAAGACGACCCAGATCAAGCGCCTCGCCGCATGGATGCGAAAGCGCGGTGCGGATCCAGTTCTGACCCGTCAGCCTGGCGGAACCGAGATAGGAGACCGCATCCGCGAATTGCTGCTTAACTCCCGCACAGATGGCCTTGCGCCCCTTGCAGAGATGGCCCTGATGTTCGCCGATCGCGCGCAGGCTATTGCTGAAGTGATTCAGCCCGCACTGGCCGAAGGAAGAACAATCCTCTGCGATCGCTTCACCGATTCCACCGAGGCCTATCAAGGCGGAGGCAGGGAACTCGGCTCAGACATTGTTCTCTCAATGCATAAGCTGATTTGCGGAGATCTTCAGCCGGACCTGACGCTGCTCCTGCTGCCCTCACTCGAGCGCAGTCTCGAGCGAGCACGCCGTCGAAACGACCGCAGTGAAGCCAACGAAGGCAAGGACGAGGGGCGCTTTGAATCCGAGCAGGAGGCCTTCTTCCGCCGCGTCTGGGAGAAATACCGGGCCATCGCGTCTCGCGATTCTGAGCGCGTTGTGATTATCGAGGGCGATCTCTCCATCGATGAAGTGCAAGAGCAAATCATCGAGGCGGTCACTATGCGGTTATCCCAGGCCCGCAGGAAACAGGCACCCTCAATCTAAGCGCCGAAGGTTCGTTTCAAAAGCATCAACTGTCCGAGGTGATATGCGTTATGGTCTGCCGTCAACAACGCCTCACGCAGAATCGTCTGCCCGTCGCCGTGTGGAATCTTCGTAAATAGATCCACCGATTCATCGGCAATGAGTTCGCAAAGGGCGTTTCGATCTGACTGAAAGGCCTTCACCGCATTATCCCAGGCGTTCGGATCAGGAGGCTCGGGATTTTTCGTCCAGTATCCCTCCGGCCACTCCGGAGACTTATGATTCGCATCGCGAGAAAATTCCAAAATATCCGACTGCGTAATGCGCATATGCTCAAGAAGCTGCCACGGCGAATGTGGGCAGCCCTCTGGTCGCTTGCCCCGCAACTCTACTGGGAACTTGTCGACAGCATCTTCAAACTCCGCATGGGCTTCACCGCTTGAAAGCAGTTTCACCAATTGCTGCCGTAACGCCGCATCATTGCTCATGGAACCTTCCCCGATACTGGATTCGGCACCGGCGCTCCAGGCCCGGCGCACTGATCAAGAGATTCCGTCCCAAAGACTCAGGATGCTTTCTTCTTCTACTTATTGTGGAACGACTTGTCCGGATGCGGTGGAGGCGGCGGAACCGGTCTGGGATCAGCCTTGATCTCCTGCTCCAGTTCCTGTAACGCAGCATTTAGTTGCGCGTCATCTCCAGTGTTTGTCGCATGCGGCAGATTATCTACGACTACATCCGGCTCCACGCCGCGGCCCTCAATCAGCCACTTGCCATCGGCATAAACGCCGGTTTCTGCTGCCGTTGCCACACCATTATCGGCTTGCACATTGCTTCCGCTCAGCCAAATCTCGCCGCCCCAGGTGCGCGTGCCAATCACCTTGCCCAGCTTCAGCCTGCGGAACCCTTCGCTGAAAGCCTCGCCGTCCGATGCTGTTTCGTGATCGCACAGCACCACGATATGACCGCGGAAGGCATACTGCATATTCCAGGTGGGATTCCCAACGCGGCCCTGAAAGTAAAACCATGCCTGCCTGAGCAACTTCTCGAGCAGCCACGAATCAATATTGCCGCCATGGTTGTGACGCACGTCGATGATCAATCCCTGCCGATTGAAAACTGGATAGAACTCACGTGCCCACTGGTTAATGTCGTCAGGACCCATCGCCTGCAGATGCACGTATCCGATCATCCCATTTGACTGCTTGTCCACCGTTGTGCGCCGCGTGTACTCCCATTCCGAATACCGCATCACCGAGTCGTCATGCGCGGAGATCGGCACTGCAATTACATCCCGTCCTTCACCCTTCTCGTTTTTAACATGCAGTAGTACCTGCGTACCTGCTTTGCCGCGCAGCAGAACACGCTCATCAGGGACACTCAGAGCGTCTGTCCCATCAATGTTCGTGATCACCTCACCTTCCATCACTGCCGTTTCTGGCTTTGCCAGAGGCGGCGCCTGGTTCGGTAAGTCAGGGTCATGCACATACACATGCTCCACGACATAGCCGCCCGCTTTCTCATCGCGCCTCAGCCGCGCTCCCAGGGTGGCAACATCAATATGATCGGCCGGCTTGCGCGCATCGCCGCCTTGCACAAACGTGTGCAACGCTGAAAGCTCGGAAACCATCTGCGCAATTACAGCGTTCAACTCATCTCGATCTGCCACACGATCAACCAGTGGTAGATAACGATCACGCATTGCAGGCCAATTTACGCCGTGCATACTGCGGTCGTAGAAGTAATCGCGCTCCAGACGCCACGCATCCAGAAATAAGCCGCGATACTCTTCACGCGGATTCGTCTGAATGCTCCATCGTGACAGATCGATGCCTGATTTCGCCTTAGCCCCATTTCCATCTTTAATGTCCGCATCGAAGATGTAGAAGTTCTGCCCTTGTGCCACCAGCATCTTCTTACGGTCTTGCGAAATCTCGAAACTGCCTGCGCCATGCAAAACCGTATCCGGCTCATCACCCTTATTCGCAATTTCCAGGCATTGGACGGAAGATTCTTCATTGACAGCGCTTACCCAGCAAAGTCGCTTCTCCGTCAGTTGCAGGCTGCCATAATTCCCGGCATGGACAGGGACCTCCGTCACTCGCGCGGCAACATCATTGAAGTCAATCTTGACCTCGACCTTCTTCTCGTCTTTCTTGTCTGAATCCTTCTTATCCCCGTCCTTTTTATCTGAATCCTTTTTGTCGCCGTCTTTCTTGTCACTATCTTTTTTGTCAGTATCTTTTTTATCGTTATCCTTCTCGTCCTTCCCGATTTCCTTGCCATCTTTGTGCAATTCATCATCCGGCAGGAAGGGCGAACGCAGGTCCGCTGTTAATGCCAGCTGATAAATCTTCACTGTGCGATCAAAATGTGGCTCCGGCTCACGTGGTCCCCAAGGCGCTTGCACGCTTGTTTCCAAAGAGCGGTCAGACAGGAAGTAAAGCCACTTACCATCGCTGCTCCATACTGGGTTGCCGCTGTTGTAGCGGTCGGAAGTGATCGTTTCAATCTTTCCCGAATCCACATTCCAAATCTTCACCTGCTGAAAAGAGTTATCAGCAGTCTCCGCAAAAGCCAGCCACTTTGAATCCGGTGACCAGCTTAAATCGCCAAAGTCTCCATTCATTGACTGCGCAATGCGCTTCTCCTGCTTCGCCTTAATGTCGTACAGCCACAACTCCTGGTCTTTGTTCCAATGCGCCAGCCAGCGCCCATCCGGCGAGGGAACTCCATCCCACCTCAGCACCTTCGCGTCGCGCGTCCACTGCTCAGGGGCGCCCACACCGTTTGCTGGATACTTCCAGAATTCCGTTTCGCCGCTTTCAGTAGAAAGCGTCACAATGGACTTTCCATCGGGCAGAAAACGAGCCTCGCGATAACGCACAGCCGAGTTGGAAGCCACCTTTACAATGCGCCCCTGCTTGGCTGGAATCACGAAAACTTCACCGCGCGCCGTAAACACCGCGCTCCCGCCGTCCGGAGAAAGGTGAACCTCCGTCAGGTAATCGACCGGCTTCTTCACCCAATGCTCACGCATCTGATCGAAGTCCGATTGCAGCGTAATTGGAATCACCTGCTCGCTGCCCGTCGCGGGATCCAGTAGCCAAAGATCAGCACCAGAGGCATACACAATATGTCCATCTGAAACAGACGCCGCCTGTACATCGAAGACCTTTTGATGGCTCTCCTGCTTCAGGCGCTTGCCATCCGTATCCATCGACCAGACGTTCATAATGCCGTCGCGGTCCGAAAGAAAATACACGCGGTCCTTCCAGAACATCGGATGCGCCGATGTGCCCTCGTAGTCCGCTGTCAGAGGCGTCGCCTCATGCTCGCCGTCAAAGCGCCAGATGTTCTCTGCAAATCCTCCCTTATAGCGCTTCGTTTCGCTCCATTGCTTTGTCCAGCGAGTGAAGAACAAAGTCTTACCGTCAGCCGAATAGGTTCCCTCAGCCGCCTCGGCCAGAGGAAGAATCTCGCGCCTGCCCTGCGAGTCAATCAATGCGAGCTTGTCACCTGGCAGCGTAGAGTAGCGTGCTGTCGAAATCAGAAGCTTGCCATCTGGTGACCATCCAGCCGGTTGGACTGAGCCTTCCCATGTGCGGCGCTCCGGCAGGCCGCCCCCAATCGGCATGGTGTAAATCTCGCTTGGCCCCTCGTAATTTGCGAGAAACGCGACCGTCCTGCCATCCGGCGAGATTGTCGCCATTTGTTCAGTCCCTGGTGCGGTGGTTAGTCGCTGCGCTGTGCCGCCGTGCATGCTAACGGTCCACAAGTCGCCCTCTGAGGTAAAGACAATCGTCTCTCCGTGCAGGGCGGGAAACCGATAGTAGCCATGATGGCTTTGTTCGGCCCCCGCGCCGGGAGCCATTTCGGCGATTGTCAAACTGGTGGAAACAAGGCAGAAAGCAGCAAGAGCTGCGACTCGGGCAAGCGAGAATAAGACGGGCATTAAGCCTCCGGAAGCTTCTGAATTGAGAGTGCGGCAGACCTCGTCTCCGTTGCAAGGAGCGGGTCTTTTCGTCAGAGCAGGCTTTCATGAATCTGCGATGAAAGAATACTATGCCACATTCACTCCACGGCAATCCCATCCAGGAGGGACTCGAGCGACTTTTGCGCATCCAGCAGCGCAACTTTGTTGCCGTCGAGGCGACTCATCATCAGAGCTCCCTCCAGCGCGGCGATCATCGTATTCGCAATTTCGCGGGGAACAGTCCCTTTGCGGATTTCGCCGCTTCGAACCCCATCGCTGACAATCCTTGCCAGACGTTCTCTCCAGTTCCTCAGACCATCTTGAGCCAAGCCGCGCAGGGTTTGGTTGCCGTCATCGGAATCAATCGCGGTATTCATCAGCGGGCAGCCTCCCGGCATACGCGACGGCGACTCCACAAAGCGCTCAATCAACGATTTCAGCAGCACAAGCGGCCCGTGCTCGCGATCCACATCTTCGGTCCGCATCTTGAAGGATTTCGCCAGCCCGTAACGAAAAGCTTCAGCCGCGAGCTCCTCTTTGCAGGAGAAATGCCGGTACAGGCCGCCCTTCTCAAGACCGGTGGCTTCCATCACATCCTGCATGGATGTTCCTTCATAGCCGCGTTGGTTAAAAATAGGCGCGGCCGCAGCAATAATCATTTGCCGCGTCATCTCGCCTTTTCTGCCCATATCGCGCCCTCAAGCCGTCGCTACAAAAAGTAGCAACCACGGCTGCTCTCTTGAATCTGATGCATTATGAGACCGAACAGTCTCAAATTTCAAGCTCATTCGGATTTCACATGGCCGCTACAGCTACGCTTGCCCCGCCAGCACCCCCGCCCGTGACTGTTGCGCGCCCTGCCATTAATCCATGGGTCATCGCGCTGACTGTCACGCTGGCCACGTTTATGGAATTGCTCGATACTTCCATTGCGAACGTGTCACTTCCTTATATTGCAGGTGGTCTGGGCCGCTCTTATGACGAAGTTACATGGATTCTGACTACTTACCTGGTTGCCAATGCTGTAGTGCTGCCTATGTCCGCATGGTTGTCCCGCGTTATCGGGCGCAAGAACTACTACATGCTCTGCGTAGCCCTCTTCACTGTGACCTCGTTTCTCTGCGGCATTGCACCAAGCCTTGAAATCATGCTTCTGGCCCGTGTCCTGCAGGGCATCGGTGGCGGCGGACTGGCTCCTGTCGAGCAGGCCATTCTTGTAGATACGTTCCCGCCGGCCCAGCGCGCCTCAGCGTTTGCGCTTTATACCATCGCCATCGTCACTGCTCCGGCTATCGGCCCAGTTCTCGGCGGCTGGATCACAGACAACTACAATTGGCGCTGGGTCTTCCTCATCAACATCCCCATTGGCATTCTTTCCATGGTCCTGACGAGTCGCTTTGTACATGATTCGCCTCAATTTCAAGAGGAGCGCAAATCAGTTCGCGGCGCAGACGGCAAGTTGCATGTCGATGCCGTCGGCATTGGGCTTATCGGAATCGGCTCCGCTGCGCTTGAAGTCCTGCTCGACCGTGGTCAGATCGATGATTGGTTTGGCTCCCGGTTTATCGTCTGGATGTTCGTGATAGCCATAGCGTGTTTAGCAACCGCAGTGTTCTGGGAACTTAATCAGAAAGACCCCGTTATCGAATTCCGATTACTGGCTCGATCTCGCAATTTCGCCCTGGCTAATGTCTTCTATTTTGTATTTGGTGTCGGTCTTTTCGCTTCCACCACTATGATTCCGCAAATATTACAGTCCCTATATGGCTATCGGGCCATCGATGCCGGACTCGTTCTCGGTCCAGGAGCCTTTGTTATCACACTGCTTGCTCCCGTGGGCGCGCAGCTTGTTCAGCGCAAAATCATTCAGCCGCGCATTTTGCTCTTCGGCGCTGTCATCGTCGTCGGAATCTCTTTTCTTCACTACAGCCATTTCACGCTCGAGACCGACTACGCACATTATGCATGGGCCCGTGCTCTGCAGGGTCTCGGTTATGCCTTCTTTTTTGTCCCGCTTTCTGTGATTGCGTACTCGGAGCTCAAGCCGAGTGAAAACAACAAAGCATCTTCGCTTACGAATTTCTTCCGTAACTGGGGTGGAAGTTTCGGCATCGCCTTTATGAGCACGATCACGGAGCGCCGTCAGGATTTTCATCAATCCGTTACGGGTGGCTCGATTGCTTCCTCCTCGCAGTGGCTCCAACAGCAGGTGCAGCAATCGACTGCGTTCCTTGAATCCCACGGCTTTTCCCACGCTGACGCACTGAACGCTGCATACGGCCGTATCTACACCGAACTCCACAATCAGACGCAGATGCTCGCCTTCATGGATTGCTTCTACGTCATTGGCATTCTTACTCTTATTGCAGCGCCGCTCGTCCTTCTGACGCGCCGCTTCCACATTGGCGGCGGGCCAGCGGGCGGCCACTGAGACGCTAACCCCAAATGTGGCACAATAAGTAGATGGGCCTTTGGGCTCATCTACTTCTCAGGCATGAAATCTACTCGATACAGAAGCGCGTGGATCTGGCTAGCGGTCGCTGTGGTGGCCGTTGCTGCAGCTGCGCGAACCGAAGCCGGAGCAGCTAATTCCGCTGCTTTTGCGCGGCCTGTTTTCGAGTTTTTCTCCGGGCACTCAAGCTCCAGCGCATTTGCTCCGAGCAGTGTTCCGCGCCTGCTGAAAAACTGGTCCACGCGCAAGGCGAGCGCCGCCGTCCGCCACTCCGGGCAGGGCCTGCTGCAGGCTATGCTGCCCGTGTTTTTCATCGGCATCATTGCGCCGCTGGGCTTTCTGGCCCTGCGAGTTGATTTTTCCCGCAATCCGCTGGCAGCTCCAGCGCTTCCGTGCTCCTTTCAGCGCCCTCCGCCCGCTCTGATCTAATCACCCGATCTTGCCAGGCCTCGTCGCGTCTTTCGCATTTGCACAACGCATCCACGGCCGGCCACCTCACAGCGCGGAACCTACTCACATACGGAGAATCCCGTGATTTTCGATAAAGCACTCACAAAAATCTTCGGCACAGCCAACGAGCGTGTCGTAAAACGCCTTCTGCCCGTCGTCGCGCAGATCAACGCGCTCGAAGAGAGCGTTCAGAAGCTCTCCGACGAGCAGCTTCGCGGAAAGACGGAAGAATTCAAATCTCGCGTTGCAGCCCGCGTCGCCGGACTTACTGATCCCGAGGCCATCAAAACCGCCGAGTGCGCCGCCCTGGATGAAGTTCTTCCCGAAGCTTTCGCCGTTGTCCGTGAGGCTGGCTGGCGCTCCGTGAAAATGCGTCATTTCGATGTGCAACTCATCGGCGGCATGGTACTTCACTCCGGCAAAATCTCAGAGATGAAGACCGGCGAAGGTAAAACCCTCGTTGCTACGCTTTCCTGCTATCTCAACGCGCTTGCCGGCAAAGGCGTTCACGTGGTCACCGTCAACGACTACCTGGCCAAGCGCGACGCGGAGTGGATGGGCAAAATCTATGAGTTCCTTGGCCTCACCGTCGGCGTCATTGTTCACGATCTCAGCGATCAGGAACGCCGCGCGGCCTATGCTGCCGACATTACGTACGGGACCAACAACGAATTCGGCTTCGATTACCTGCGCGACAACATGAAGTTCGACATCAAGGATTGCGTGCAGCGTGGGCACTACTATGCCATCGTTGACGAAGTTGACTCCATTCTCATTGATGAAGCCCGCACACCGCTCATCATTTCGGGTCCCACGGACCAGACCTCCGATCAATACATGCGCGTCCGCAAAATCATGCCGATGCTCAAGCGCGGTGAAGAAGTGGAGTGGAACGACCGCAAGCGTCAGCAGGAACTCGGCATTTCCCTGGCTGAAGGCGAAAAATATTTCAGCGGCGACTATGTCGTCGATGAAAAGCATCGCAGCATTGGTGTCACAGACGAAGGCTGGCTTACGATTGAAAAGCTTCTCGGCATCGACAACATTGCGGATGCTGAAAGCTGGGAGCTCAAGCACTACGTTGAAAACGCCATCCGTGCAGAAGCGCTCTATCGCCGCGATGTGGAATACGTTGTCAAAGACGGCGAAGTGATCATCGTCGATACCTTCACCGGGCGCCTGATGCCCGGCCGCCGCTGGTCTGACGGTCTGCATCAATCTGTTGAGGCCAAGGAAGGCGTCAGCATCCGCAAAGAGGATCAAACCCTTGCCACCATCACCTTCCAAAACTACTTCCGCCTTTATCAAAAGCTCAGCGGCATGACCGGCACGGCAGAAACTGAAGCTGCCGAATTCGAAAAGATCTACAAGCTTGAGATTGTGGTCATTCCCACAAACAAGCCCATGCTCCGCGTTGAAAATGCCGATGTCGTCTATCGCACGGAGAAGGAGAAGTACACGGCAGTTGCCGACAACATTGCCGAGTTGAATGAAAAAGGCCAGCCCGTTCTTGTCGGCACTACGTCGATTGAAAAATCTGAGCGCCTGTCTAACATTCTTCAGCGCAAAGGCGTGCGGCACGTTGTGCTCAACGCCAAGTACCATGAGCGCGAAGCGGAAATCGTGGCGCAGGCCGGACGCATGGGCATGGTCACTATCGCCACGAACATGGCGGGCCGCGGTACCGATATTCTTCTCGGCGGCAATGCCGACTTTATGACCCGCCAGCAGCTTGTGAAGCAGGGCCACGCACGCGCGATCAGTGTTGCTGAAGGCACCATCAATCCCATGGCTCCCGCGGGCTTCACGCGCTTCTACTATTCGGGCCAGGAGTTTGAAGTCTCAGAGCCCGATTGGAATGAAGTCAACAACACGCATGCTGCTGCTGCGGATGCCGAACGCGAAAATGTCCGCAAGGCAGGCGGCCTCTTCATTCTCGGCACAGAGCGCCATGAGTCGCGGCGCATTGATAACCAGCTTCGCGGCCGCGCTGGCCGCCAGGGCGATCCCGGAGCATCGCGCTTCTTCCTCTCGCTGGAAGATGACCTTATGCGCATCTTCGCCAAGCAGTGGGTCTCCGTGCTGCTTGAACGGCTCGGCATGGAGGAAGGCGTGCCCATTGAATCGGGCATGATTACCAAGCGCATTGAAGGCGCGCAGAAAGCCGTTGAATCGCAGAACTTTGAGTCGCGTAAGCACCTGCTTGAGTACGACGACGTGATGAACAAGCAGCGCGAAGCCGTCTACGGCTTGCGCCGCCAGCTTCTCGAAGGCACTGATCAGCGCGAGCTTGTGCTCGATGACTACGTCAGCAGCATTCTCAGCAATGCACTGGATGAGTTTGCGCCGGAAGACAAGCACCCTGATCAGTGGAACGTGAAGGGCCTGGAAGAAAGAATCATTGGCCAGTTCGGTTTGAGCCTCAGCGCTGCCGGTATCAACCCTGTTGCGCTCAACAATCGTCATGAGCTGGGCGATGCCATCTACGACAGGCTCAAGCAGGAGTATGAGGCCAAGGAAAAAATTCTCGGCGCCGAAACTATGCGGTATCACGAGCGCATGGTCATGCTCAGTGTCATCGATGGTTTATGGAAGGATCATCTCCTCTCCATGGATCACCTGAAGGAAGGCATCAATCTTCGTGGCTATGCGCAGCAGGATCCGCTTGTCGCCTACAAGCGCGAGTCCTTCGATATGTTTGAAGCCATGATGCAGCGCTTTCAGGAAGACACTGTGCGCTTCTTGTTCCGCATGCAGATTATTGATGAGAGCGGCCAGCCGGTGCAGGCTGCGCCTCAGCCCGTTCGTGCTGTTCCTGCTGCGCCACCGGTTGCCAGCGCTGTTATTGATGCAGCGCCGGTTCGTCGCGAACTTCCGCCGCCCGCGGCCGTTCCCGTTCCGACACGCGCTCCGCAAACCACTATCGATGCACTCGAAAAAGAGTTCGCCCGCAAGAAGGAGCGCGAGCTTCGCGCTGCGCAGATGGCGGGCGGTTCTACTGCGACAGCGGCAAGCCAGCGCCGTACCGGCGAGAAGGTTGGCCGCAACGATCCTTGCCCATGTGGTTCAGGCAAGAAGTACAAAAAATGCCATGGCACGGAAGCATAAGCTATACAGGATGCAAAAAAGAAGGCGCGCCCCCGGCGCGCCTTTTCAATTGCTGCAAACATGTTCTGTCTACTGCATGGTAAAAGTGATCTCCACGGTAACAACCGCGACGCCATCACCGGGAGCAAACTTCCATTTCTTCACGGCGTCTTCCGCTGCGCCGCCGAGCAGGCGATTTCCGGTGGTAGCCTTGGCGTCAGTGACCTTGCCTTCGGCATCTATGGTTGCTTGCACGCTGACGGATCCGGATATCTTCATGCGTTTTGCCAGCTCCGGATAGACAGGTTGTACGCGCATCTTTACGGGGCGGTCGTCGGCGCGGGCAGTTACGGTTGAGGCGGCAAGAAGACACAGGATGGCAGCGTACGCTAACTGGCTACACAGTTTCTTCCGCAAGCGGGGCAGGGAAGAGGCGAATGGATTTCTCATTAGAGTCCTCGAAGCGCGGTGGCGCATCTATCCGCTTTATCGGCGGAATGCCGCTACGCATGAGAGGAATTTCACTTCTTAGAGTTTGACGAGCGTGGAATTCAGCGCTCGGCGAGGGAGCCGTGAATCGCTTCAAAGGTCAGGTCGGATGCGGTGGAATGATTCTCTGCACGCCACTGCTCAAAGAGCCTGCCGTAACTGGCGGTAATGTAATTGTTTGGCGAGACTCCGAGTGCCTCGGCTACGCGATCAATCCATTCCGCTTCGCCTTCCAGTTCAGCAAAATTGCCGATCGGGGTTTCGTCTACGACGCAATGGCCATTGCCGTCGCTCCACTCGCTGCGCCACTTTTCATATCGAAAGGCGGGAACGAGGCCGAGCGAACGAAAGACTTCTGCCAGTGCTGCGCCATCGGCAACTTCGGTTTCCGTTTCAATGCGATGCTTGTGGCGGTCTTCTCCCGGGCCGGATTCCGGCAGACGTTTATGCGTCAGTACCGTTCGTCCGGCATAGGTGCGGATGCGAAGTATTTCAGTTCTTGCGCGCATTTGCCGGTCTGAGGTGTCGTAGAGCGTGTTGCTCTCAAACGCGCGCGGCGTCTGGCACTGGAATCCTGCTTCTGCAAGATGGAGGTTAAGCTGTTCCGCGTCGGCAATGCGGAATTTGACTTCAGTTTCTACCGCAATCATGCAGAAAGTATACGCCGGAGTTTCTTCCGGATACGGTTCCGATGCGAAAAACAGAGGCCCGTCCACAGGCGGACGGGCCGGGGTTGAGAGCTAATTTCTACGAGCGTTTTCCCAGCATCGAGTCGACCATCTTCGATGCTACCGCTGAGGCTGGAACGTTATAGCTTCCATCTGCCAGGGCCTGCTTGATGGCAGCCACCTTTTCCCAGCGTACGTCGCCGTCTGGCTGAGAGATTCCTGCGCCGGCGGCGCTTACCGTTGCTTTATCTGTATTTTGCATAGTTAGGGCAGTGCTGTCTGCACTTTGTGCCGTTGTTTTAGGTTGGTTGCTCACTGGGGCGGGATTGCTGATGGGATTCAATCCACTGAAGGAATTACGAATTTCCACGGTCTTTCTCCTCAATGCATCTATCGGCGTGAGCCTGACCTGCTGCACGGCACGTCCGTGCAAAATTAGAGGTTACTAAGAGCAACCCTTCTTGAACAGTCGATCTTTGATGTGGCGAGTTCCCTGAGTTCCAAATTGGGGTTGTTGCGCGGTTTATCCTGTGCTCCACAGTTTTGTAAGTTATATATATTTGTGTGATTTGCGGCAATCTCCACAGTTTGTGTGCCGTTTCTTTATGCATCTTTATACCCGAACTGTGGAACTGTGTGCTTCCCTGTGCCGGTGAAAATCGGGGGGCCGTTCCTGCTCCAAGCTCCACAGAACCACAGATTCTGCGGGGTGTAGGGGGGAGGGGGTGTCTTTTTCCTGTTCCCAAGGGCCACAGAACCACAGATTCTGGTGGGTATGGGGGGAGGGTACATGCATCGAAGAGCTCCGTTTGAACGTAAAGTGCGCAAAGAAGAAAGGCCCGGTCGATGAGGACCGGGCCTTTTTCTGCTGCTGATTTATAGTGTGGCACAAAACCCCATAATGATGTGCAAATTATCTTTGCAGGCCGTGGTTACGAAAGGGCATTGGACCAAAGTAACGTGTATGGTAGGCGAGGCAGGGCTTGAACCTGCAACCCCCGGCTTAGAAGGCCGGTGCTCTATCCAATTGAGCTACTCGCCCGTGGCTTTCTCCATTGTAACTAAAACAGAATCGGTGAAGGCTTGAAGGGCTTTGCCAAGAATCTCTTTGGCTAATTCTTCTGAGGGGCCGCAGGCGGTGAGGTATGCGGTGATGCCGAATTCTTTCTTGTCGCCGGAGAAGATGGCGCGGCGGATGACCAGATCTGCGCGGCAGCAGCGAAGTGCGATGGCGCGGAGATGGCTGGTGAGGGCGGCGCAGTCCTGCTGGATTGCTTCGGGTGTTTCCCAACGATGCTCGCGGGCTGTCAGATCGATGTAGCAGGCCCAGGCTGCCTGCATTGTGCCGGTTGGTGCGCCGAGCTCATCGGGGTCGAGATGAGCTTCGTTGAGATCGACTTGCCATGTGTCGCACTTGGATGTTTGGGTGGGTGCGCCGGATTGATTGAGACGGATGAGGGCGCCGGCCAGTTGCGGGATGCCGGCAGACTCCGGCAGTGTGGCTGCCTGCTCCGGGTGTGTTGTCAGATCAAGAAGGCCGTCCCAGTGTGCATCGATGACGGGAGCATCCGGGCCGACTTCGAACTCCCAGTCTGCTTCCATTGCTCAGGCAGCAACTTCCTGGAGGAAGCGCATCACTGCTGCTTCAGCCCAGTGAGTTTCGCCGCCCTGCGCGAGAAATGCACAGTGGCCGCCGTGTTGCGTCTCCGCCAGCGTGATATGGCTGTTGGCGAGGATGGTTTCGCGCGTCTCAGGTGTCATGCGGATAAATGGATCGTCGAGCGCGCGGAGCACCAGTGTGGGCACGGCGATGCGGTCCATGACACGTGCCGCGGCGGCGCGATAGTAGTAATCGCTGGCGTCTTTGAAGTCGCAGTAGCGAGCTACGATCTGGTTGTCGAAGTCGCGGAGAGAACGAATCGATTCCAGATGGTTGGTTGCGTAAATTTCAGGAAAGAGAGCAGCCTTGACCTTGTAGCGCCGCAAAAGGCGGCGAAGGAAATGCCACTCATAGAAACGATTGCCGCGTGTGTGCAGGGCGTCAGAGCTTACTGCGAGATCGATGGCGGGGCAGACTGTGGCTACCGCGCTGAGTGGCGCGCGAGCGCCCCATTCCCCGGCGAGCTTGAGTACGAGATTGCCGCCCATGGAGTAACCGACGAGTGCAACGCGCTGGAGATTCTTCTGCTGCGCGTAGTGCTCCACTACGGCGGCGACATCGCCGGAGAGGCCGGAGTGATACAGCGTTGGCGTGAGTGCATCTGTGCCGCCGCAGTTACGCATGTTCATGCGCACGACATTCCATCCGGCGTGCCAGGCGCGCTCCGTGATGCCCTGGATGTAGCGAGAGTCCGAGGAACCTTCAAGCCCGTGCACCAGTACAACGGTCATGCGGCTGCCTGCGTCACTGACGGGCTGCCAGTGGCAGTGACAGAGCACGCGGCTGTTATCTTTCGCATCGACCATTACTTCTTCTGTAACGGATGCGAGACGAAATGCCGGCCTTGGATAGACATCGCCGATGATGGTCTGCGCGTGACCATTCTTCAGTCCGCGGCGAGGCGTGAATCCACTTAGCCAATGAGAGAGTGTGTGAGAAGGCGGCGCGGCAATTTCAGAGATTGCAGAAGACGCGGGTTGGAGTGAGTGGGCCTGGGTATTCATTCGTCAAAAGCAAGAAGCACGGGATCGGCAATGCTAGCGCGAACAAAACACTCGCAACTCAATTCCCTTCACTTACCTGTCTCAGGTTATCACATAGTGAATTATGCTTCACTCGGCAAAGTGGTGAATCCGCGGCGCACAAGCCAGAGCAGAATGCCTGTTGCGGCCCAGCATGAGCCTACGATCCATGCATATCTTCCGAGGTTCCACCAGAGGCAGAGGCATGTGGCGAAGCCGCCGAGTGAAAGCAGGATTCCAAACCATTGCCTGATGCCGCCGTGCCGCCACTGGCGCAGCATGGAGGCGATGTTTACGCCCATGAATGCGAGCAGTGCGCCGTAGTTGAGCAGTTCCGTGCCGAGCTGATAACTGAAGATCAACGCGCCTACGAGGCAGATGGCGCCGATGAGCAGCACGTTGTTGAGAGGAATGCGGCTTTTGCGAGAGACCGATCCGAAGAAGCGTTTTGGCAATGCACCATCCTGGCCCATGGCATAGAGCAGCCGCGCTGCGCCGAGCTGCGAGGCCATGCCGGAGCCGATGTTTGCCAAGAGCAGCGCGCTGTTGACAATGAGGAAGAGAATAGGTCCGCCCATGCGGCCTGAGACATGCACGTAGGCTGTGTCGAGATCGGGGAAGGCGAGTCCGCGCGGCCATACGAGCTGCGCTACATAGACCTCTACGCTGGCGAGGATGCCTGTGATGAGGCACGTGAGGACAATGGCACGCGGCACACTTCGTGCCGGATCTTTCGCTTCATCGGTCAGTGTTGAGATTCCATCAAAGCCTATATAGGTGAGCACTGCGATGGATGTTCCACGCAGAAGGCCGCTGGTATTGAATGTTGCCGGATCATAAAACGGAGTTAAGAAGAATGCCGTGCCGGGATGCGAGAGCTGCATGAGCCAACGTACGGCTGCGATGAGCACGAGCACAATGACGAGTCCCAGTGCGGCGGCCATGGCTGCATTAATGCGCGCGGAGGTCTCGACGCCATTGCAGTTGAGCAGCGTGAAGAAGAGGGCGAAGAAGATGGCTGCCGCCCAGTAAGGCACGCCGGGAAGAAAATTTCGAACGGCCTGGCTGCACCAGATGGTGCAGATGAGCGGGTTCAAAACATAGTCCATGACCAGGCACCAACCGGTGATGTAGCCCAGGCTGGGGTGAATCTCTTTGCCCACGTAGAGGAATGCGGAGCCGCCGTGTGGATAGACTCGCGCCATGCGTCCATAGCTGATGGAGGTGAACAGCATTGCCACCATGGCCAGCAGAATTGCCGTGATCACGTGCCCGCGTGCTTCCTGATAGATGACGCCGAAGCTTGGCATGGGCGCCGTGGGCTGGATCAGCACAATTCCATAGAGGACGAGATCCCAGAAGCGCAGGCTGCGCTTCAGTCCGGGTTCCTGGGCTGCGGTGCTCATCGGCCACCTTTGGCTGCAGCCGTTGTTTTTTCAGGAGACAGCTTGACTGGAGCGATGTTCCAGCCTTCCACCTGGACGGAAAGCGCATCGGGTGCGTCGTCGGGCAGTTGCGCTGTCAGCTCCTGAGCTTCGCCGGGGGCAAGCTCAATCCAGTTGTCTGACCAGAAGGCCGGTGCGACGAGGGCTCCATCCTGCGCGGTGACGATGGCGCGTACCTGGAAGGCGAGTGCCTGCGGTGAGTTGTTGAGATGTACGTGCAGGATGCGTCCGTGTTCGGTTTTAGTGACGGAAGCGGTGGCCTGCACGCTTGCCTGCGGCAGGGTTGAGAGCGCTCCCAGATCCTCATGACGCTGCGCGGGTGTATGCGTGTAGTCCGTGTGCGGGAAGTCAAAGCTGGTGAGTGTTCTGGGGACCCAGTAGAAGTTGCGGCTGACTATGTGGCCTGCGGCATCCTTCAGTGTGAGGTCGACAAAGAAGAGGCGCTCTGCACTGACAAAGAGTGACTCGGGGATGAGAGAGACTCGCTGAACGCTGTCTGCGGCGGAGTTCAATGCGACATCTTCCTTGTACAACTCATTCCATTTGACGCCGCGCACGGAGACACTTGCGTGCAGACCCTCTGCGGGCTGGTAGGTGCTGTTGACTACGGAGACAGATGCATCGTCGTACGAGTATTGAATGTGCAGCGGCTCGCAGGCTTTGCGCACGGCAAAGTATCCTGCGTCGGCGTTGAGGTAGTAGTCGTAGAGATGCCAGATCATGGATGGCCACGCGTTGTTCAGCATCCATTGAATGACGCCAGTGGAGCTGTACTTGTTTCTTGTATAGGCTTCAAACATGGCGCGCTCGGAGTCATAGGCCATGGTTTGCGCCATGCGCTCGTAGTCGTCGGCGTTGTGTGGCGGCGCGTATACCGCGCTCATGGCTTCATTAAAGACGGTGAGTGTTTTGAACTCGCCGCCGCCGTTGTGGAAGCTCCATGCATCACTGGGCGGCCACGCTTCAGGGTCTGCGAGAAACTTTGCCCGGCTGGCGAGAGAGGGAATTGCGGGGCCGGGGCTTGTCTCGGTGTTGAAGCCGAAACCGCCGCCGTTTTGTTTGTCGACGTACCAATAGCTTGGAGCTACGTAGTCATACGGGCCGCTCATCTTTACGCCGGTCTGGCCTGCGTTTACGGTTGGCGCGCCTGTGGCGGAGGAGAGGATGGGGTTGGGCCAATGCGTTTCGGCTTCGATGTCAAGATACGCTTTTTCTACGTTTGCCGGTGGGGGATTGTCGCTGCCGTTCAGCCATACGAGCAGGCTTGCGTGATGGCGCAGGCGCAGCATCTGTGAGCGCAGCGAGTCTGAGGCGATGGTGAGATCTTCCGGTGTCCACGTGCTCCAGCGCTCCCAATGATCGCAGCAGCACCAGCCGAGCATGACGAGGATGCCTTGTTCATCGGCGAGATGGAAGAACTCTTCGGTCTCGAGCTTTCCTTCGAGACGAATGGTGTTGAGATGCATTTCGCGGACGAGCTGGAATTGCTCTTTCAGCCTGTGTTCATCGGTGCGGAGGAGCATGTCCTGGCTCCAGCCTGCGCCGCGAATGAGGATTGGTTTGCCGTTGACGCGGAAGAGGCGCGAGCCGTTGGCGGTCAGCTCGGAGGTGATTTCGCGGAAGCCAAAGCTTACGCTTTGCTCATCTGATTTTGCTCCGCTGACGGCTACGCTCATGGAAAGCTGTTCGAGGTGCGGAGTTCCCATTTGCGCGGGCCACCAGGGCGTGGCGTCGTGAATCTTGAGTTGAGAAAATTTCTCCGGTGTGAAGACTACGGTTTTGTCTTCCTGTGCGGCGAGTTCTACGGGCTGCTCGAAGTGCACGCCCGATGCTGTGCCGGTGAGCGTGGCTTTCACCGGATGATCCGCGGTGTTGTGCAGCTCTGCGTATACGGTGAGCTCTGCGACCTTGAGGCTTTCGTCTTCAAAGTGCGTGACGGCCATGGGAGAGCGCAGCGTAACGGGGCCGGATGTGTTGAGACTTACTTCGCCCCAAAGGCCCATGTCTTTATCCGGAGGACAGGGACTCCAGTCGACCCAGTTGATGCCGAGATCTTTTTCCGTGGGTGCGAATGTTTCTACGGCCAGTATGTTGCGGGCGCCGGGTTTGACGTAATCGGTTACGTCGAGGTCATAGGTGCGATATGCGCCTGCGATTGTTTTTCCGTCGGCAATTTTATGGCCGTTTACCCATACTTCACCGCGGTAGTTGATGCCGCCGAAGTGTATCCAGGTGCGCTGATCGCGCTCCTTGCCTGCGGTTGCGGCGAACTCTGTGCGATACCACCATCCGCAGTTGTAGGGGCTGTCCTGCGGCATGGGGAGATTGGAGAAGTTGTGGCCGATGGGATAGGTGGTGCCGGGGATGGAGCGCAGATTCATTGCGAAGAATGGATCGGGCACGAGCTTGTTTGCCACTTGTGCGGCCAGCACTGTGCTTGGCACTTGCACTTTCTGCCAATCGTCTACGGCGAAGCCTGGAGCGGAGATGGCGTCTCCGGTTGCGTGCGTGGTGCATGCCGATTGCAGACGCCATCCATCGTGCAGCGGTGTTGCGTTTTTTTCCGCCATGGCTGCGGGCAATGCAAGCACCGCTAAAAATGCCAAACTCCATCCTTGCTTCATCACAGAGAAGTCTCCTTCCGTTCTCGCTTTGCCGGCGGTGCGGTGGACATTCGCACAATCAGCTCTGGTTGTGTCTTATGCAGCTTTGCTTTGGTGGGCGAAACTGAGCCGGACTGAATGTCGTGCAGCACGCGCTCGGCGGCTTCCACGCCCATCTCGCGCAAAGGCTGCCGAATGGTGGTAATTGCCGGCGTTGCCACTTCTGCGGGCAACACGTCGTCAAATCCTGTTACTGAGCAGTCCTGCGGCACGCGCAGGCCGCCTTCGGTGAGTCCGCGTACGACGCCCAGCGCTGTGAGGTCATCGAAGGCAAGGACTGCTGTAAATTGCTTACGCGATTGAAGCATCTGCTGCGCGAAACGCAGGCCGCCTTCAAAGCCGGAAGCCGGCCCAACGATGCCGGGAAGCTGAAAGATCAGTTTCGGGTCGAGCTTCATGCCGGTTTCTGCGATCACGCGCTGAATGCCAGCCCAGCGGGGCTCGCTGTCACACATCTCTTCGGGTCCGCGAATCACAGCGATGCGCCTGTGCCCAAGCTCATAGAGATGCCGGGCCGCCAGTGCTCCGCCGGCTTCATTGTCTACGAGAATCGAATTGATTTCGCGCGCGGTGAGATCACGGCCTACGATGGCGATGGGAACCTTGTTCTTGAGAATGTCTCCGAGCAGGTTGGTCTCTTCAAATACCCAGCTGGCCAGAACAATGACTCCTTCAGCGCGCCGCTCCAGCAGGGTGTGCAGGTAGTTGTCGAAGAGCTTGCGCTGGGTCTGCGCGTCCATCACCAGGGGCATATAGCCGGCTTTGTTTGCGCCTTCCTGAATGCCGCGCATCAATGGAACACAAAAGGGATCGGAAAGATCGAAGGCGAGAACGCCGATGGTCATGGTGCTGCGGCGGCGGAGGCTTCGCGCATAGGCATCGGGGTGGTAGCCGAGTTGCCGGGCAATTCCGCGGATGTGCGTGCGCGTGGTTTCCGCCACGTTCTGCGAGAGGGGCGCTTCACTGAGCACAATCGACACTGTGGAGACAGAGAAGCCGCTTGCGCGTGCAATGTCGAGCAGCGTCACGTGCCCTGACTTTCGCTGGCCCACCTGCGGTCCTCCTGTCGCTGTCTTGCGCCCGTGAATTTTCTTTATTGACACCTTAGGGAATCGGTCATATAGTTCCGCTAATTGCCGGTTCAAACGTTTCAATCAATATAATCCCGGAGGCCCGAGATGAGAATCAGAATTTTTGGAGCAAAGATTTCACTGAGCAAGTTGTGCTGTCTGGCCCTGTTGCTTCTCTCTCCCGTGCTTATCGCGGCCCAGGCCGGCCGAGGCGGCATCAGCGGACTTGTCACGGATTCTACGGGCGCCATCATTCCGGGAGCTTCTGTCACGGCGAAAGATACTGCAACCGGATCGCAGCTTGTGACCAAGTCCAGCGGCTCGGGACTGTATTCGTTTATCGCGCTTACTCCCGGACGGTACGAGATTTCGGTCAGCGCGCAGGGGTTCGACACCCTGCTGCAAAAGAATGTGATCGTCACGCTGGACCAGACGACGACCATGAATATTTCGCTGAAGGTGGGCTCGATTGCCCAGGTGGTTACTGTCACCGAGGCTCCGGAGCTTATGGATACGAGTAACTCCACGGTGGGCCAACTGATTAATGCTGAGACGATTGATCGCGTGCCGTTGCTTACGCGCAATGTTTACGATCTCATTCAGCTTAGCTCCGGCGTTACGCCGGCAAACGGCACGCCAAACTCCTCCAGTTCTTACGCCATCAATAACATCTCCAGCGGACGGCCTAACATTGATGTTTCTTCTTACACGGTGAACGGATCCATTGTCGGATCGGTTTACTACATGGTGGATGGAAGCCCGATTGGTGTGTCTGAAAACAACGCCGGCGCCATTATGCCGGCTACCGACATTCCTGAAGACGCGGTGGATGAGGTTCGCGTGGAAACGCAGAATACTCCCGCTTCATATCAGAGCGGCGGCGCGGGCGTGATCAGCGTCGCCAGCAAATCAGGCACTGAGAAATTTCATGGATCTGCTTTCGGAGTGTTTCGGCCCAACGTGCTGGCTGCGAATGAATACTTTACCAAGCAGAGCCAGATTGAGATGGGGGACCCCAGCACTACGCCTGAGTTCCATCGCTACCAGGAGGGCGGCTCCATTGGCGGCCCGCTATGGCGCTCGAAGCACCTGTTTTTCTTTGGCGACTTTGAAGCCACTCAGCAGGAGCAGCTCGATCTCTCCAACCGCTTTGTTGTTCCTACGACTGCTGAGCGCAGTGGCGACTTCTCCGGCCTTACGGATACCAATGGTAATCCGATTGCGATTTACGATCCGACGCTTCCCGATCAGCCCGATGGCACGCGCCAGAGAGTGGGCAATGGCAGCAATATTATTGCGAGCCCCAATGCGACTGCCACACAGTTTCTTTCTGAAATGCCCAAGTGCAACCTGAGCAATGTTCCCGGCGTGGCTTGCGATTCGATGTCAGATGACTTGACGCCGAACTTTTTCCTGCCTGGGCTTGATCCAACCGATTTCAAGAAGTTCGACGTTCGCATTGACTGGGCTCAGAGCGAGGGCCAGCGCATCTTTGGACGCTTCTCGTTTGACCGTCACACGCAGGCGACGTTTAATTCCTTTGGCAATATGTGGGATTTGAACTATGCGCAGAACGTTACCAATGCGCGCAACATTCTTATCGGAGACGATCTGACGCTCGGCACTACGATGGCGCTGAGTCTGCGCTACTCTTTTACGCGCCACTATGAAAATCAAGGCGGCGATCCGCGCCAGGATGGTTTTGATATCACTACGCTTGGTTTCCCCTCTTCGCTTGCCGCGGAGCAGAACTTCAAAGGGCTGCCATTCTTTCTTTTCAATGACAGCGGGAGCGGCGTGGGAGGCACAGCGGACTACAACACCTTTCAATTTGCCAGCGAAAATTCAGATGCCAATGCGACATTTACCAAGACCTTTGGCAAGCACGTGCTCTCCACTGGCTTTGAATACATGAAGCGTTTCATGAATGTGGGCCAGCCGCCGGCCGCTTCCGGCGCATATGCCTTTGATATCTCCGGCACGGACCAGACGGTCATGACTGCGTCGGGCGGCAGCGATTTTGCATCGGCCTTCTACGGCATCGGTACTACGCCGGGAACCGAATCGGGCGGGTATCCAAGCTTCACCAAAGACCTTTTTGCTGCGGAAGCCAGCCCGTATTACGCCGCGTTCGTGGAGGACACATGGCGTCCGACGCAAAACTTTACGATTACTGCCGGGCTGCGCTGGGATATTTTCGGAGGCAAGACCGAGCGGCACAATCGCCTGGAATACTTTGATCCGGGAGTGAGTGCTTCAGCCGGTGGCGTGAACTACACCGGCGCGGAAGTCTATGTCTCGAACAACAATCGCTCTCCGTTCAGCACGAACCTCAAAGACTTTGGGCCGCGGCTTGGCTTCTCATGGCAGCCTTCCAAGCATATGGTGTTTCATGGCGGCGCCGGCATTTACTACGGTCCCAGCGCACAGATGGTGGGCAATTCCAATCTGAACAGCGATGGCTTCTCCACAAGCACCACATGGAATGCAACCCAGTGGAATAACGATCCCAACACGATCAACTATGACTGCACTACTTTAGGCCTGACGCCTCCCTGCGGCAGCCTTGGGAACACAACCATTCTGAGTCCGCTGAACAATCCGTTTCCCAATGGCGTTGTGCAGCCGATTGCGAATCCCACTGGCTATGCCAACAACCTTGGCACAACGTTGAATGCCATGTATCACACGCAGCGCACGACGACGACATACAACTTCAACTTCGGTTACCAGGTGGAGCTTCCGCACGAGATTGTGGTGAGCGCCGCTTATGTTGGCAGCCGCGGACTTTTTCTGCCGCTGGGCGTGGTGGATATCAACATGCTCGACCTGGCAACGATTGCAAAGTACCAGGACGCGCTGCAAAACACCACTGTACCGAATCAGTGGGCCTCGATCCAGGATCCGACGAATGCCAACTATGGGTCAGACACGGTTCCGCTCTTCGTCGCGTTGCAGCCTTTTCCGCAGTTCGGTAACGGCAGCTATGGCGCAGGCAATGGCGTGAATATTCATGGTTACCCAGGCGGCGACTCGGATTACAGCTCGCTACAGTCGAAGGTGCAGAAGCGCCTCACCAAGCACTTCACTTTGCTGAGCAGCTTTACATGGGCCAAGCTGATGACGAACGATGGCAACCCACCGCTTGGCTTTGTGGGCTCCCATGCAGGATCTCCACAGGACACGCGGAATCTTTCGCTTGAACATTCCGTGAGCCCGCAGGATGTGAAGTATCAGTTCACGGGAGAGGCGTCGTATGATCTGCCCTTCGGAAAGGATCGTGCCGTTGCGCTGAACGGCTTTGGCAATGCGGTCCTGGGTGGCTGGACGGTGAATGGAATCTTCTATCGGAGCACGGGTGTTCCTATTGCGGCACCGATCGCCGGATACCCGAATGCGTACTTTAATCAGCGCCCGAATATGACCTGCGATCCTGCGGCGGGCGCTCAGCATACCCTTGCGCACTGGTTTAACCCGAATTGCTTCGCACTTCCCTCGTCGGTCTTTGTGCCGGGGAATGCGCCTGCCTACCTTGATGGCGTGCGCACGATGGGCGCCAATAATGTGGATCTATCCGTCTACAAGGCATTCAAGATTGGGGAGTCGAAGTCGGTCCGCATCGAGGTATCGTCTTACAACATTGCCAACCATGCGCAGTTCGGCCAGCCGAATGTTCCGGACATCTTTGACGTACAGGCACAGACGTCTATCGCCAATCTTTTCGGACAGATTACCAGTACTGTCAATTCGCCGCGGCAGTTCCAGTTCGCTTCGCGCTTTACGTTTTAGCCGATGGCTTGCATGGGCTCTCGACACGAATCTTCGACTTCGCCGAATACACTTGTGTGGTTGCTATTTGGCGAAGTTTGAGATGAGTTTGCGGGAGTGGGCATGGGAGTGTTGGACAGGTTTCGGCTGGATGGGAAGACGGCGCTTGTGACTGGGGCGGCGAGCGGGTTGGGTGCGGCGATTGCCGTGGCTCTGGCTGAGGCGGGAGCGGATGTTGCCTGCCATGGCAACCGGCGCGCTGCGGATGATACGGCTGAGCGTGTGCGCTTGATTGGGCGCAAAGCAGAGAGTTTTTCCGCTGATCTGAGTGTTGTGGATGGGGCGGACAAGCTCTATGCGGCGGTTGCGGAGAGCATGGGTGCTCCGGAGATTCTGGTCAACAATGCTGGAATGATTTACCGCGATGCGGCTGAGAGTTATGACACGGAAGCGTGGATGAAGGTGATCCAGGTGAACCTGAATAGTGTCTTTCGGCTGAGCCAGCTTGCGGGGCGCGCGATGCTGGAGCGTGGGCGGGGCAAGATCGTCAATATTGCTTCGCTGCTTGCATTTCAGGGAGGCATTCGCGTGCCTGCTTATGCGGCCTCCAAGGGCGGCGTGGCGCAACTCACCAAGGCGCTTGCGAATGAATGGGCGTCGCGCAATGTGCAGGTGAATGCGATTGCTCCGGGATATTTTCGCACGGAGAATACTGCTCAACTGCAGCAGGATGAGACGCGGAACCGGCAGATTCTGGAACGGATTCCCGCGGGACGATGGGGTGAGGCGGAAGACCTTGCAGGCGCTGTTGTTTTTCTGGCCTCTGCGGCAAGCGACTATGTAACGGGCGAAGTGCTTGTGGTGGATGGCGGGTGGATGGCGCGATAGTTGCGGGCTATTCTTTCACCTTGATGACGATGCTGCTGTAGGTTTCTCCCGGCGCCAGGATTAATTGGTGCGGCGTGCCGGCGGGGACGTGGACAACATCGCCTTTATGGATAACCTGGCGCGTGCCGCCTTCAATGCCGCTTCCCTGGGATTCTCCGTTGGCCGCTGTCTGCGGGTGCTGCAGCTGTCCGCCGGTGATGAGTGTGGCGCTGCCCTCGGTGACGAAGAAAATGTCATCATAGTGAGCGTGAATCTCGGCACCGCCGCTGCTGGCGCGCACAGAAAGCTTGATTGCGTGCGATTGGAAATCTCCGAGGGTTGCGCCGCTGCTGCCGGAGGCTTTGGCCTGCGCTGCTAATGCTTCGAGCTGTGCAGTGACATCTTTCGCGGGGAAGACCTGCGCTGCGGAAGACGATTGCGCTGCGGAAGAGAGTGCGAATGCGGTGAACAGCGTGAGAAATGGAATCAGTTTCATTGCAGATGCCTCTCGATCTAGTGATCCGTTATTGGAGCTTCATCTGTTCGATGAGCCAGCGCACAACTTCCTGGCCGGCGGCAAAGTTATCGTGGACTGGTTGCTGCTTGCGTCCATCCGTGTACTCGTTGTAGAGCCAGGGATCGACGATGGCAAGCACTGTGCCCTTTCCGTATTTCGTTGTGGCAATGACGATGGTTCCGCGATCGGTAAGAAGCGGACGGGCCGAGCCGGAGACGGATATGGTGCAGGTGTCTTTCATGTACAGCGTGTGCGCTGCGTGAAATAGATTGCCGTCAGGTTGTGCGGGAATCATGCCGGGCGCGAAATCATCGCCGATGACGTGATGGCTCAACACGGCATTGAAGTGAATGCCAAAGCGATCGGCGATGTTGTTGAAGTGCTCGATATCGGCGTTGGCGGGATCGTTTTCCAGCAGGACAAGAATGCCGCCTTGCTTGACCCATGCTGCAATCTGTTCGCCGTCCTGGGGTTGGGCGTAATGTGGATCGGGATTTTTTGAAGGATTGTCGGGTGAGGCGATGACGTAGTATTGCGCCTTTTCGAGATTCTCCGTTGTGGGCGCGGCGTAGAGCGTTCCGAGTGTTGCGCCGTGGCTTGCAAAGATGTGCCCGAGCAGTGAGAAGCCGCTGTCGCTCATGTCATCCCACTTGTAATGGAAGGATTCGTCTTGCCCTGCGGCGTTTTTTCTCTTCTGGCTGTTGAACCATGCGTCGACGAGCACAGTCTGGCCGCGTGCTTCGAAGTGCACTCTGGGAGCGTGTTCCATCTCTGTGGCCGCCAGTAGAAATACGCCAATGCTTGCGGGGTCGCCGTTGATTTCGTCGTGAGACGGCGAAGCCTTTGTATCGCCAGTGAACGTAATTGACCCACCTGTTCCTGTCTGGACAAAGTGGCTTTGAATTCCACTCCAAGCTCGGCTTGCGTTTGCCGCATACTGCGGCGGCAGATAGTCCATGCGTACGCCCTTTTCGAGGGCATAGGCAATCATGCATGAAGCGGAGGAGTCGAAGGGGTTTTCTTTTTCGCCGGGCTTATCGAGCACCTGATGCCAGAGGCCGGTTTGTTGATCCTGCAGTTGCACGGTGGCCTGAGCTGCGCGGTAGAGCATGGCGACCAGTTTGAGGCGTCCTGGATTGTTCTGGGGATAGAAGGGAAGGGAATCGACCAGTGCCATCATGTACAAGCCCATGCTGCGTGCCTGGAAGATGCTGGAAGCATCGGTGGCTTTCGCGTTCCAGGCTTGCTGCAACAATCCTGTTTTCGGATCGCGTGTGTGCGCTTCCATCCATGTGAACTGCTCTGTGATGTCGGCGAAATCCTGCGGTTCCTGAAAGACTTGAGCATATTCGGCATAGAAAGGCTCAGCCGCATAGAGGTCGACGGAAGCATTTCGAGGCTGTGTCGAGAGCTGTTTGCGGAGCAGAGTTGCGGCCTTGTAGTAGCGGGCATCCCTGGTTACGCGATAGAGAAGCAGCAGCTCGCGACCGAGTGCGATATTGTCCATCGCATTGGCGGCAGAATCGTAGCTTGGAATCGAGCCGTCGGGTGAAACCAGCACGTCCATTGATTGCTTGATGTAGTTGAAGTATGCGCCATCGGCAGTGGAATACCAGACCGCGTCCATTCCGTTCAGCAGGATGGCCAGTTCAGGGTTCCATTTTTCGCCATTTGCGGCGAAACGGCCTTGCGGCCAGCGGTTCATGGCTGAGCTTGCCATGCGCTGTGAGAGAGGGTTCTGCTGCGCAGTGGCGGCGCAGCACAATGCGGCGAGAACCAGCAGGATGATGGTGCGCGGATGCATACGAAAGGATGGGAACATTCCAGGTGTCTATGTCAGTAAGGTAATGCAATGCTCTGCCATCATAATCAGAATTTGCCGCCAAGGGAACGCGCTTGCGGCTGCCAGCTGAATTGCTGTTATTGTGGAACGGGTTGATGATGAGGTCGCCATGCGGATGGTGCAGGCGCGAGAAATCTTGCGTAGACCTCTTTGACGTCTACCTCTTTGAGAGGAACGATGGCCCGGCTTATTTCAGGGGATTTAGGGGGATTTGGGTTAGCTGATGGGGCGGCCTGCGGGGATCGAACCCGCGACATCCTGAGCCACAGTCAGGCGTTCTGCCGCTGAACTAAGGCCGCCATGCAACTTAATGATTGTATCATCAATCACATTCCTGACTGGTGCTGAAACTGATATGCCGCAACCTGCCTCCAATCTGCCTGAACCGTCGCGGACCCCGGTAATTCTGCCGCCAGTAGCGGGGCGCTGGGGCAGAAGCGCGTGGCTCTTTCGCGATGAGACCCTTCGCCAGCTTGAAGTGCTGCTGGATGAAGCCTTTCGGATTCCGGGCACCGGTTTCCGCTTTGGCATCGATGGCATTATCGGCCTTGTTCCCGGCCTTGGCGATGTTCTTGCGGGGCTGCTTTCGCTCATTATTCCGATTGCCGCATGGGTGCGTGGCGTTCCTTATGTGACGCTGCTCCGCATGGGCGTGAATATTGCCATTGGCGTTCTTGTGGGCGCAATCCCCCTGCTGGGAGACATCTTCGATGTTGCGTGGAAGGCGAATCGGCGGAACTATCTGCTGCTGCAGCGCCATCTGCTGGAGCCGAGGAGGCATACCTGGCGCAACTGGTGCTTCCTGCTTCTGCTTCTGGGCGCGCTTGGCATTGTCTTCGCTATTCCCATCGTATTGATTGCGTGGTTGCTGGCGCTGTTTTTCGAAAGCCTGGAGCCTTCGACCATTGGTGTGTTTCACGTTACAATCAATACAAGTATCGGGGCGTAGCGCAGTCTGGTAGCGCATCTGCTTTGGGAGCAGAGGGTCGGGGGTTCGAATCCCTCCGCCCCGACCATATAACCTCTTCCCTTTCAATCGGTTTGACTGAGTCGCAGGGTTGGGATACGAACTTGGATACGAAACTCGCATGGGAGAGCCCCATGGAAGTGAATATCACCAAGCGTATCGACACCCCCGAAGGCCGGCGCTTCTGCGCTGTCATCCTCAGCCCCAACGGCCGCATCAAGCCCGACTGGGTTGTAGTCGACGAGCGGCAGGAAAAGCACCCCGAGGGCGCCTATTACCTCGACTGGACCGAAGACGGTCAGCGCAAACGCATGGCCGTCGGAACCGATGCGACTGCCGCCTACAACAGTCTGAAAAAGAAGCAATCGGAACTCGACGCGATCGCGCGAGGTCTGGTCGTTACTGATCCCATTGAAGATGAGAATACCCGTCTGGTTCTGCGCGCAGCCAAAGCGGATTTTCTCGAAGACATCCAACTGTCTCGCCAAAGAAAGACCTGGCTGGGATACTGCCTCTCTCTGAGCTACTTCACGCAGTGCTGTTCAAAGACCTACGTCGAAGAGATCGAGCGAAAGGATCTCCTGCGTTTCGTCGTTTTCCTGCGCGATGAGAAGGAACTCGCGCCCCGCACCGTGCACAACAAGTTCGCCGAGGTGCTCACCTTCCTGGCTGCGCAGGGTGTGCCGAAGCTGGTCAGCAAGAACGACCGGCCTCGCTTCGTCGATCAGGAGGTCGAGATCTATGAAGACCAGCAGTTAGTGACACTGCATTCGGTCTGCTCGCTCTATCACAGCACCCAATACGATTTCTATCTCATGAGCGGATTTCGCGAACAGGAGACCATGCACGTTCAATGGGAGAATATCCGCTTCAACTCGAACATCGTCGAGATGCGCTGGAAACCCCATTTCAATTGGGTGCCGAAGGCCTACAAGGAACGGGAAGTCCCAGTCCCCACCTTGCTTCTGGACGAGTGCTCCACCATTACCATGCCATACTGACCAATAAAAGCATTGCGGATGCCTCGGAGACCGATGCGGCGTCGCCGATGTAGCGGCAAGTGTTGGAATGGCTGAAGTCGACTCGACTTTTCCAGAAGCACGGGGATTCGCTTGAGTTGGTCGCGCAATTCCCCATCGGGGAGTATCTTCGACAGCTTGATCCAACATATACGCATCCGGCATGGAAGACTGATTTCCTCCTTCGCGTTCCGACGAAGTCTGGCCGAGCGGTCCAGATCATTATTGAGTACGACGGATTCGAGCACCACTTCAACGATCGCGATAAAGTTCATGCGGGCAACTTTGACCATTACATGACGGAATCGGATGTCGAACGGCAAAAGAGACCCTGGAGAGCTACGGCTACAAGTTCCTGCGCCTTAACCGATTTAACCTCGGCGAAGCGCCGGTAGTGACTCTTTTGCAAAGGCTGGATAAGTTGGTCAATTCTGCCGATGTTCAAGTGAGGGCTATTGCTCTCGATGCCATTAACTCTACGGTTGAGGCACTTCAGAATAAGACTGCGAAGGAATGCAACAAATGTCGGACGGTGAAGGAGCACAGTGCCTTCTTCGACAGAACTCTTGCCGGCGGGCAAGGAGGATATGGTCGAATTTGCATGGCTTGCAAACGTAGTAGGAAGTGGTATTGATCCGCGTTGGGGTAACAGGCATCTAGGCTTGACGCCAAGTGAGAAGTTCGTCCACTTTGGCATCCGTCACTTTCCCGTCGTTCTAAAGAGACCTCGGAATGCCGCCTTCACGAGAGATGACTCTTTGAACGTTCGCGATTTCAGAGCGACTGGACCGTACCAGCCGGGATTCCCGTTGTCCTTGATCACGGTCGTGCAACGAACCTTGGTTCCAGCCCGCTGTTGTCTCGCCGAAAAATGCACGATAGGTGACATCGTCCGGCGGGAGCGAATACCCCATGAAAATGACATGGTTCATCTTCGCAGTGATAGATCGAAACTCTGGTATTCATTCGGTCTGCGCAGAAAGACCCGATCGTACGTAGGACTACGCCCCTTGCACACGATAGGAAGTGATCTCGCGGCTAGGAGCCTGCGATGAACCGCTTGTCGTTATCAGCATCAGACCACTTCACTTCGGGGAGGACTGCCGGAAAAATCTAGTGTCGTACAGGTGCGTTCCAGCCTGAATGATGTGTATTTTGCCAGCATCGACGTGGCGAGGGTTCAGAACCCAATTCCAGGTCTCCGGCGTGATGGCGGAAGGAACACGAAGGAGAGCTGTCTGTTTCCCGGCCAGCCACTCATCTCCGCGCGACTGCGTTTCCAACTCGTTGCTCATCCACGCCGGAGAGAGTGAGGCTAGATCGAGCGTTTCGAAGGGCACGGTGTCGTCTGCTTCAACCTTTAGAAGCTGATAGCTGTCCGGGCGGTGGTCCTCATCTGTTTCGAGATGAACAAATACCTCAAGAAGGGCAGACGAGGGGCTTTCCGCCAAATAGACGACCGGTTGACCGGCAGTGTGCCAACGAGCTGATGCGTAAAGGGCGCCGATTCCGAGCAGATCGGCATAGTTGCTGATGCGCCACAGAATCATCAGGCAATCATGCCCTCATCGAGTTGGATAAGCATTTGCTCTACGAGTCTCGCACCGGCCTCTGTTTGCAACATTTCCATCGGTGTCTCGCCATTGAAGCGCTTCTTTGTCTTCCGCATCCATGAGAAGGCTTTGTCTCGGTTGGCGAAAACACGCTCAGCCAGTGCCAGGACACGCGCTGCACGAACTGCCTTATCGGATTCGTCCGGGGTCAGAACTTCCTCAAGTCCCTTATTGCGTCGTTCCGTACGGTGGCGAAATGTGCGATGCGGGATCACAATCAGGTGAAACTCGTCTTTCGTCATTCCGTGCGACAGGAATACCGATTGCACTGTGAGCGGAAGCCCCTTACGGACAATCTGGGCCAAATCGAAATCGCTCTTGGGTGTTTCTCCAAGCCACTCCGCGATCTGCTGTACTTGAGCCGCCATATGCTTAAACCCTCTTATGCCATTATGCCATACACCCGCTGGCATAGTGGCACGCGTCACAGCGGCCGTCTATTTATGTGCACATTTTGCTATGGCGCTGCTTTGATTGCCTTTTGGAGCAGGTCCATGAGCGTGCAACAAGAGACTCGCGATAAGAAAAACGACACTCCGGACAACGAGGTAAATCGTGCAGGCTTTTTTGGAATATGCCTGTTACTTGAGCAATCGATACCCAGATCCTAAGTTGATACGCGGTGATCAATAACACCCCTTTCAAACCCCGATAAAACCTGATCTCCTCGACGCCCAATGTGCCGGTTGTGTGCCCCATTGCGGGCCGGGACCCGCTCAGGTTATTGATGAGAAGCGCGTTTTGTATGAGCAGGTTACTGATGTGAATGTTTTTCCTTATCAGGGTTTTTGCTTTTGTCGCCTGAGAGCGCGAATTTGCCTGAGTTTCTCGAAGATTTCCATTGATCCATACGCGTCAGTGGACTCGCAAAGGCCGACGAGTCGATTGGCGGCAATCACTTTTCCGACTAGCCCGTTTTCCGTCAACTTGACCGGGTCATGGCCGATCTTCGGCGTCAGCCCCGTCGGTGAGCGACTCGGCAATTTATCACTCGTTGACGCCAGCGCACTACTCAACGGCGAGTGGATGCACTCTTACATATAGTCGGCTGCAGAACCCCAAAGCTAAGTGAATTATTTCCGATAACCTCTTCAGGAGCGCCGTGGTAGTAGCACTAAGTCAGCCGCCTCGTCAGCCTCTTTGAGGAGCGTCTTGCGCGGCATGCGTCGGAGCATTCCTCGCCTGGTGGTCGACTCCCTTCGTCGTCAGCCGTATCAGCACCGCTGATGCCCCCATCCGGCTCATCCTCCCAGTCGACGGACGCGTCACCCTCTTCGCCCTGGCCCTCATCGTTGCCGTAACGCTGCTCTTCGGACTTATGCCCGTTCTGCGCGCCTCCTCCGTGCAGCCCTATGCGCGCAAGCGCCTCATGCTTGTCATGATCGCCGTGCAGGTAGCCATCTGCACGCTTGTCGCCATCTACGCCGGGCTCTTCGTCATCACCTTCCAGCGGCTTGCCAGAAGAGACTTCGGCTTCGATCCCGACAACCTCCTCATGCTCGAGTCCACATCGCCTCCGTCCCAGTGGCAGTCCTACTTGGTCTGGAAACAGGTAAGCGACTGCCTGCACGAAATACCTGGCGTGCAGCAATCTGCAGTTGGCAGCATGGCGCCGCTCGATGGCGCTCTATGGATCGATCACATTGCCACCTGTTCCGCTTTTTCCTCGATTCACAGGAATCTGCGGTATATTTGGGCATTCTGGTAATGGTCCGACGCCACCAGCCTCCGGCTTGAGATTACCAGTCTTCTTCCTTACACGGTGTCAGTCGAGCAATGGCCCGAACGAGGTGAGTTTGATCTTGAGGTATAGCCGAGCACATCAGAGTTTTCGAACTCGACCTCGGCCGGCATCCCAGCTCCTCCACATGCCCTGAAATAATCGGCTAGAGCTGTGAGGGTGTTCGTGACTTGAAGGGCGGTCAACTCCGATGAAATCGAAGTGATAAGTTGATCGCTGACACCCGGTAGCCCTCTTTCTCCGACTAAACGTACCCCCCGATTTACACCTCTAGTCGCTCGATAAATCAGCCAACTTTATTCATGTCTTCAACTCCGATAACTGGTGGTATTCGCTGCCAACATTCTCACAATACGAAAGGCTGATCCTGGATTCCATCAACGGATTGTGACAAGATGTGAAACTTGCCGCGGTCACTTGCAGCGTAAGCTAGGTCAGCATGTATGCAATGTCATATTTCAAGCTCTCTGCGTGGTGTGGCCAACCCACCGAGCTGGGAGGTTCCTTGACAGTGAAATTAGTAGACTCTCAAGTAGTCGGATCTGGGCGTCTGCACTCGCGGATTAACTTCACGAGATCTTGATTAACGTGATCCTTGGCGATGCAAGTTCGTGCTCCTGCTTCTAACGCAGCACGTGCGGAATTGTCCCACGGAAATGTGAAAAGGCCGATAATGCATAGAGTTGGATCGAGTTTACTCATCTTCACAATCGTTTTTATACCCAAAGAGTCCGGAAGATCTAAATCCATCAGCACCACCTCGGGACGACGCTCGCAGACTGATTCGAATGCTTCACTTGCTGATGCTGTCACAGCAACGAGGTCCATATCTGGCTGACGCATGACCAAGATGCGGAGGCCTTCCCGCATGAGTAAATTGTGATCAACGACGAGGATCCGGATTTTAGTTCTTTCCACGTACCAAGTATCAGGAAATTCCATTTTTAGCGAAAGCCAGAACTAGGGTATTAAGCTGTCCCTGATTTCAGGGATGCGTCAAGTATCTAGCGCATTATTATGTTTGGATATGGCCGCTCCACGCCCATTCCGTTCTCCGAAGGTCCGCCAGTTCGCGTGGATACCAGTTTTTTTTTCGTTTGCTTTACTCGCCTGTGGGCTATCGACTCTCATCAGTCGATCACACAAATGCAACACACTTCTTGGAGCGCGAAGGAAGGCGTAATCGGAGAGGTTCTCTCGATCGCTCAAACCACCGATGGTTTCATCTGGATTGGCACTACGAGCGGTTTGCTTCGTTTCGATGGTTCTGTATTCGAGCGGTATCAGCCTGAAATTGGATCTTTCCCGGAGCCCCGTTGGGTCAGTGCGCTCCTCGCGACACCTGACGGGGGTCTGTGGGTCGGCTACCTGAGCGGCGGGGCAAGCTACCTCAATCAAGGAAAACTTAGGAATTACGATGAGACGGACGGCTTGCCGCGCGCGCGTCTCCGCAATTTCGCGCAGGATGTAGATGGAACGATATGGGCCGCTACATCGGGAGGGCTGGCGCATTTCAATGGACAAAGGTGGGAGCGTCCGAAATGGGGAGTAGATCAGAAGTCTGCGAGTTCCGACATAAAATCACCCTCTAGCGTATCGACAGACAGCCAAGGGCTCTGGATCTCTGACTCACACGATGGGATTTATTTCGGATTAAGGGGCAGCCATGAACTTCAGCGAGTAACGTCACAGCCCGCTCCAGGATATTTGCCTACCTTTTCTGAAGCTTCCGAAGACGCGATATGGCTGTGGGTGCCCGAACTACTCTCGCTGCAGCAGTTTCCGCTTCAGAATCGAGCGAAGCGTGCCTCGCAGACAGTGCGAAACTCAAACGGAATGTTCCTGGTCGATCGAGAAGGTGGCGGATGGATGATGACGAGGCACGATGGAGTGCTGAGGGCTCCGTCCTTAGGAAATCTGCGTGGTCTGATCTCTCCTGATAACCCATCGATTGAGAGGTTCGGCGAAAACCAGGGACTGACGAACGCCACTGTCTACTGCACGATGGAAGACAGGGAGGGAGATATATGGGTGGGTACTCTAGGTGGCTTAGATCGCTTCCGCCCCAGAAATGCGGCGTGGACTCAATTGCAATCTGTAGCAACTCAGCGAATGCAACTGGTTGCCGGAGATAAAGGAGATGTTTGGGCGAGTTCGCCCCAGGGTTTATGGAATGCAAGGAACGGGATGCGTGTGCGAAATAGTCCCGCGGGAATACAGTTTTCTTTTCGAGATCCGCTTGGTGGGATTTTCTTCTGGGCGCAACGGGGCGAAATCGGAGATCTCTGGCAGTGGAGGGACGGCAAATTTACCAGATTGATGCCACCCTCTCGCATACTCCCAAGAACGCGTGATCTCGATACATGGGTGCCAACGAAGGCGCCAGTTCGAGCCCTCACCAGAGATGGGTCAGGGGAGCTGTGGGTTTCCGTAAGGGGTCAGGGAGTTCTACGTCAGCATCATGGTGTATGGGAACGAATGGAGATCCTAACGGGACAGCGCTATCTCACTGCTTATAGCGCAGTCGCGGACGGCCAGGGCCGTGTCTTCTTGGCTTTTCCAGAGCAGAGTAAGATTGCACTCTGGGACCGCGGAACGATCCGGATATTCTCTCCGGAGACGGGCTTAAAGATTGGGGCGATTACGCAGATCGCTTATGTAGAAGGTGAAATATGGGCGAGCGGTGAAGATGGGTTAGCTGTATTTAATGACGGCAGATTTTGGTCTCTAACACCCGCAGTAGGAGAGAAGTTCGGTCTTGTGGCCGGGGTCGCTGGATCATCCGAGTCAGGGCTTTGGTTAAGTACAACGGCTGAGGTCATTCATATCCCTCAACGCGAGGTCTCTATGGTCATTAGAGATCCAAACCACAGGATCCAATATGAGTCCTTCGATCCAGTAAGCGACTTGGCCGAACGACCATCGGGCACCTCAGATACTCCGGCCGTTGTGGGAACCGACGGTATTCTGTGGTTTGCTACGCCGAGAGGAGTGATTCGGGTCGATCCGGCGCGTCTTCATCGGAATCGGATCTTTCCGCAGGTCGCGTTGAGAAGCGTGACTGCAAACGGAAAGTCATACTCCCTATATTCGTCCATCATCCTTCCTCCCCGCACAACCAATCTGCAGATCCGTTACTCCGTTCTGAGCTTTCCAGTTCCCGGGAGGGTGCGATCACGATATCGGCTCATAGGAGCAGATAAGGAATGGCAGGACGAGGGAAGTCGTGTCGACGTCGCTTACAAAGATCTTAAACCGGGGCGATACACGTTCCAAGTACTGGCATGCAACAACGACGGCCTATGGAGTCCCAGTGCGATGTCCTTGGCCTTCAGCATCCAGCCTGCCTTCTACCAAACCGGCTGGTTCCAGATTTTCTACATTCTGTCTGGCGGTTTCCTCATCTGGGTGATGTATCGGCTGCGCCTACGTCAAGTTACCGCCCGTGTGAAGCTTCGATACTCGGAACGCCTGAACGAGCGAACAAGAATTGCTCGAGAACTGCACGATACCCTGTTGCAAAGTTTGGCCGGAGTTTCACTCCAGCTTGATGGAGTCGCTAAGCAAGCTGGTTCCCGTCCAGAGAAGTTCGTATCACTGGTTAATCAAGTGCGCGAGATGGTAGATATCTGTTTCGTGGAGGCGCGTGCTAAGGTCTGGACACTGCGCTCTACTTCTTTGGAAGGTCCAGGCCTAACGGCTACTTTGCGAGAGTTCTGCGAACGAATCAGTCCCTTGACGACCGCTAGATGCGAGTTTTATCTCATCGGAGACATGCATCCGCTGCCTTCAGAGCTTGAAGAAGAATTACTACGTATTGCGCAAGAGGCCGTTCACAATGCGATGCGCCACGCACAGGCACACATTATCGAGGTTGTCGTCGAATATACGAAAAAAATGATTGCAGTCACCGTGTCCGACGATGGAAGAGGATTTGATATATCGGAAGGGTTGCGCAAATCCGATCATTGGGGTCTTAAGAACATGCGGGAGCGTGCTGAGCAGATTCATGCGATCTACAACATTTCAAGCTCCGCCGGTAATGGAACTGTTGTTAAAGTTTGCATTAGGAAGCCGACACTTTTGAGGTTACCCCATGTCCGCTAACAAGATAAGGGTCTTGGTGATTGATGACCATCCTATGATCCGAGCGGGCCTGATTTCAACGATAGGTGCGGAGCCGGAATTGGAAATTATTGCGTCTGGTGAGACTGGACGGGAAGGAGTAGAACTTTATCGGCTGCACCAACCAGATGTCACATTAATGGATCTAAAGATGCCTGATATGGGCGGAGTAGAAGCGATACGTCTCATCCTGGCGGAGTTTCCTCTTGCGAGAATTGTAGTGCTGTCGACGTACGAAGGAACCGAAGACATCTATCGGGCCATGCAAGCAGGAGCGGTGACTTACCTGCTTAAGAATGTTCGGTCGGACAAAATGATCGATACGATTCGCAAAGTGGCTGCCGGAAAGCGACCCGTTCAGCCTGAGGTGGGTCAAAAACTTGCTGATCGCATGTTCGAAGCCGTGTTAACCAAGCGTGAAGTCGAGGTACTCCATCTAGTCGCCCGAGGATTCCGAAACAAAGAAATCGCAGCCCAATTGGGCATCACGGAAGAAACCGCACAAAGCCACTTAAAAAACATTCTGGCAAAGCTCTCAGTGCATGATCGTACGGAGGCTGTGACGGTCGGTATTCGACGAGGTATCATCCACCTCGATTAGTCGAGCTAGCCGCGCGGTCGCCCTCCCTGTTTTCAGGGATATCTCTACCCCCTAAAGATAGGGAACTTAGTGCGATTACCTTTAGGGATAGACTTAGCAGACCTCGAGGCCGCATAACTTATATATCGGTAAGCGAATAAACACTTACCTTCGCATTCGGACTACATCCGCTTACGTTGGAATCGGACTACGAGAACCAAAGAACCCAGCACGGTCACTGTACCAGGGCAGGTCGCCAGGGTGCAGTTTCTAGCTGAGAGCACGGGAGACTGCTATGAATATCACATCTGAACTGTACGGAGCCGACAGTCAAGTAAATAACTCTATGGTAGGCGGCCATGCTTGGACTCATGACGATGTACGAGACGAGTTGAGGCGCATTCTCGGAAGCCCTTTTTTTATAAAATCCGCAAGGCTTTCATGCTTCCTCTCTACAGCCGTCGAATATCTGCTCGCTGGCAAAGCAGATTGTTTTAAGGAGTACACGGTGGGAACAGAAGTCTATGGACGATCGGGAGACTACGACCCCACCACCGATACCATTGTCAGAACCGAAGCTCGTCGACTTCGGGCTAAGTTGAAAGACTACTATGCCGATCCCTCAGCTGAGCAACGATGGCGCATCAACCTCGTGGCGGGCAGTTATGTGCCAGTGATCGAGCCGGTTGGAGATAGGCATCAAGGCAGGCACTCTCAAAGCGTTCACGCCAGATCCGTGACAACCGAGCCCGGCCCGCTCTCGCTTGCCATCGTTGGCTTTAACGGAAAAGGGACGGAGGAAGATATCCGCGGACTTGCAGAAGATCTCGAAGAAGAGCTGACTCACGAATTGGCACAGAACCGGGACCTTAAGGTATTCCGGATATTCGGCGACGGTCGCGCCTCCACCGAAGACAGATTGTGTTACTGGACCAAATCAGGAGTGCAGTATGCCCTCCGTGGCTCTATTCGCCAGTCCACGGGAGGACCCGTGGCCCAGATGCAACTGACGACCATCGAAGGAATGATTGTTTGGTCCGAGCGCTTCCTGTGTGGCTCGCTGACAAAAGCCACGGGGGAGATTGCAAGTGCCGTCTGCAAAGCCTTTTTCCCTTCTTCTATACGTTTCGATCGCAGCGGACTACACATGCAAATGCTGCGGAACTAACCGCGAAGGCCCGGACCAGAGTTTTACCGATACGCTTTCAGGCTCCAACGCTACACCCTTCAAAGCAGAAGCCTGAGGCATTACCGATGCTGGGAGATTGCGGACGCTCCAACGCCGGATTCATACCGTCTGTAGTCACCTTTATAGCTAAAGGAACCGAACGATGCGAGATAATCCGACGTTGACCAGAGACCAGATTGATCGCATCAAGGAAGTCGCAACCGTGCGAGAGGCATCATCCGGAGATGTACTCTACGAGCCATCTGACGCTCATGTCCCCCTTTTTGTCGTCTTGAGCGGTGTCGTTACGAACGTCCGAACCGGCGATGACGAGACGATTCTCGCTGTGCGTGAAGCCGGACAGTTTACCGGCGAGATGTCACTCATTTCGGGAAGACGATCGTTGATCAAAGCGCGCGTTGCCGCCAGCGGCACCCTGCTGGAGATCTCTCGAGAAAAAGTTCTCGCCCTAATGGCCAAAGATGTCGAATTGAGCGAATTGTTCATGGAGGCATTTGTTGCAAGGCGTTTGCTCTTGATTCAGCTGGGCGAGGGCAATGTCGTCCTTTTAGGCGCGAAAAATTCCGCCCGTACGTTGGCGCTACGAGAATTCCTCATCAGGAATGCGCACCCTTTTACTTACGTTGACATTGATAATGAGGCCAATCAAGGCGGACTGGTCCAGAAGTTGTCTGTAAACCACAGTGAGATCCCGGTCGTATATTGCAACAATCGATATGTGCTTCGCAATCCGTCGATCAGCGAGCTCGCTCAATGTCTTGACTTGAATATCGAGACGGACAAAAGCATCCGTGATGTCGTGGTGATCGGAGCAGGTCCAGCGGGGCTCGCCGCAGCTGTGTATGCTGCCTCAGAAGGATTACGAACGCTGGTCATCGAAAAGTCCGCGCCTGGCGGACAAGCTGGGTCTAGCTCAAGAATAGAAAATTATCTAGGCTTCCCCATTGGAGTAACAGGACAAGAGCTAGCCATGCGATCCCTCGCACAGGCGCAGAAATTTGGTGCTCAAATTATGGTCGCTCAATCCGTGGTCCATATTGATACGAGTCGTCAACCGTACCGGGTGATTCTTGAATCGGGATTGAAAGTCAGTACCCGAGCGATTGTTCTCGCCACGGGAGCTCAATATGCGCGTCTGCCCGTGAGGGACGCGGAAATGTTCGCAGGCAGGGGAATTTACTATAACGCGACATATATGGAAGCACAGCTCTGCGAATCAGAGGAGGTCATCGTAGTTGGCGGAGGAAACTCTGCCGGTCAAGCGGCGGTTTATTTGAGCCAGACTTCGTCTCGGGTACATCTCTTCGTTCGTGCAGACAAGTTATCCCAGTCTATGTCGCAATACCTGATAGGCCGCATTGAGGCGAATCCTTGTATCGAGATTCACTATCAGGCAACAATCACGGGATTGGTTGGGATGGCACATCTCGATAGGGTTACGTGGCACAACAATCTCACCGGAGAATCAGCCGAAGCCAAAATCCGGCACGTCTTTGTTATGGCAGGAGCTTCGCCGAGAACCGACTGGCTTGAAGATGCAATCGCTTTAGACAGTAAGGGGTTTGTGTTGACCGGCTCGGATATCGACTGCGGAGCAGGCGGCGTTCACTGGCCATTGCGACGTCTCCCGATGCTGCTGGAGACAAGCGTGCCTGGCGTCTTTGCTGTCGGCGATAGCCGCGCGAACAGCATCAAACGCGTGGCGTCTGCAGTTGGCGAAGGCTCCATGGCAGTCCATCTAGTACATCGGTTTCTCGCCGGAGTTACGGGGTAGACGCCGTCGCATCGGCTGGTAAGGAATATCTCAGCACAGGAGCGCATCTCCGCAGAGATCAGGCGTTCCGTTCGTCCATGACCGCGTAGTGAGAGATGGTTCAAAAGCATTGTGCGAACTGACGCAACTATAAGGCTGCACGTCTCTCAGCTGTTTCGAGCGCATGAGAAGCGCCCTTCATCGATGCAATGAGGGCGCTTAATGAAAAACGATTGAGCTTAATTGAGAATGTTTGATCTGTCGCTAGCTTTTGGAGACTCTCAGCGAGGAAGCGTGACCAACTCACGCCTCCACTTGGGTCTACTCAAGCTCGCCTGCAACTGGAGCCTGCGCCCAATTGATTGCAAAATTTGCGACGTCCTGCCAACCTGACTCACCACATGTATAGTGGCTCCGGCCTGGGAATAGCTTGTATGCAGTGATTGCATCGGAGTGTTTTACATTCTTTTCGAAGTTCTCCCTCTGCACAGCCGGCGGCAGGATGTGATCGTTACCTCCTGAGAGGAATAGCAGTGGAGCACGATCGTCGTTGGCGAAGTTATAAGTGGTGGTCGCATGCGGCGTGAAGTTTGCAAATCCTCCCTGAAAGAGAATTCGCGCGGGCACGGGAACGGCATACCGATCGTAGACGGCTTTCGATTCCTCGTCGCTCAGATTGTTGGTAAAGGCGTAGTGGAAGTCTTCCTCCGTGATAGGAACGGCACGATGCAGGTTTGCAGGATTATGAAGTACGGGGAAGGTCGCCTTAATCTCGCTGAATGGCAGCGCTAATACGCCTTTCACCGCTGCTCCATTGATGGAAACGCCCGCCGATCCAAAGCCGGCGTCGAGAAGCAGTTGAACGAAGGTTCCTCCGAACGAATGTCCCATGAGGATCGGTCGGGTTCCAAGCCCGGAGATCACTTCGGCTAAGTGGTCGAACACCTCGCGAACTCCAAGGTCGGCCAACGGCGATGGATCTCGGCGCAGGGCTTCGACTCCAGCGACTCCCTGCTTCACCCCGGGATAACCGGGAGTGATGACTTTAAATCCGCGCTTCTCATAATGGGTTACCCAATGCTCCCATGCCAGAGGCGTCATCCATAATCCGTGAATCAATACAATGGTATCTGTGGTTCGGCTTTCCATTTATTCCTCCTGGGTGTTGAAACAACGCTGATAAAGTTGCAGGAAGACCACCTCGTAGAGCAGCATCTCCCGGCTCGCTTCTTGTAAGGTCCGGTTGACTTGCGGCCATGCGCGGACCATCCCGTTCGATCTAAGTGCGGCTCTGGAGCTCAGACGAGAGTCGCCTGATCCGAACGGCATATCTCTCTACAGACATCCATCACGACGGCTTCGTCGCTCGCATCCATATGCCTGCCAGAAGAGCCGGCACCCATTCTTCAGCTGGGCATTGGTTCCAACTACCGCGCTGAAAGACCACATCATCATCGCCCGAGCGCCTGAAGGCCTCGCCGAGCTTGAACACGAAGAGCGTGCCCTTCCTAAAAGGACACCCGGATATGGCACCAGCAACGTCCGCCTGACGCAGTACGGCTGCCGGAGCAGAGAGAGCTTTATGTGTGGCCTCTTCAGGCGAGAGCGAGTCGCGCACGCCGACATCACTGTAAAGAGCCCGCATGGCGTGAAGCGCCGCGACCAGGTTGTGGATGGCGATGCCCGTACCATGAATTGCGGCCCGCTCGCCCCCCACCTTACTCGCAAGCAAATTTTTGGCCCGCCGGATTCGTCCCGAGACCTTCCAAGCGAAAAGCCTAAGCGGGCTCTTCATGCGGATCGCAGCGTCCATTGTGACAGCGGCCGCCCAACTCTCCGCGTCAGCCTCATAAAACGGATCGAAGACACGGCCGATCAATTCCTGCAGAAGGATACCGGCTTCCCGATCTTGACCCACCCCTTTTACCCAGGCTGCTGCGCTTTCCAGTAGTGCTGGACCACCGCGAAACTGCAATGCTTTGGCATTCAGCCGTTCCCAGAGTGCACGTTGCTCGCTTGCTCGCGCAGCGTCCTGTCTCGGCAACAGAGTCGGAAAGCGTATGTCTCGATGGGAGAGTATCCCCGTAAGCTTGCTGAGGAGGAGTCCATTGAGCAGCGGGAACGTCAACGTAAGCTTCCGATCGATCTCCGGCCGTGCGTTTGCAGCATCGATCTCACTCCTGTCGCTTATCTCGATCACATCCACTAGGCCAGCTATACGTTTTTGATTCATGATGGAGTCCTCTCTAAAACCGGTAATCGAAGGCGAGTGCCAGCGCGTTGTTTACTTTGAGCCCGATGCCCGGGTACACGCTCGAAGCAACATGACCGGTACCGATATCGACCGCCCACTTCTGATTCGGATAATCAGACAGGCGAACGGCATAGACTTCTGTGGTAGGAATGTTGGCGTAAGAGACGTATTTGAGATGATGCGGCTCCTGATCAATCTCGACAGTAGGAGCGATCAGCACATGCTTTACCGGGATGGGAACAGCGAAGGCGCCGAAGGCCCGCGCTTGCCAGTTCGTGGCGTTTCCTCCGTAGCCGTAGACTTCCGCATTGGTTCCTCTTACGCCTCCACTCAGCAGCAGCGGGAATTTCTTATCGACGACGACAAATTTGGTGGCAACTCCGAAGATGTCACCGTTTGTCGCGTTGGTCTTCGCAGAAGCTTGGCTTACGTAGGGAACGTTTGTTCTCAGAGCGCCCCCAACGGCAACGGCAGGGACCCAGTTCAGTCGATGGAAGTTTTCTGGGAGAACTTTGGCTTTGATGTTGAAGATGTTCATGCCGGCCTGATTGAATAGCGGGCTGAATGTGGGATCTCCGCCATCGGTATGGCTGTTGCGCGTATAGCCAAACTCGAGCCAGTTTCCGAAGCCTTCCTCAAGGGAAGCATTGAAGTAGTCTCCAGCTACTGGACCGGCGGTTACGGCATGGTAGGCAAGGGTAGGAAGGTTGAACTTGCCAGGCGGGGACGGTACGACATTCGCCCAGGGCTGAAAGAAAACACCAGATTGACCATCCATGGTTAGCGCCTGTGCCGACGTCCTCTTTGGCACAAGGGCCAGTAACGTCGGAACAAGTGCGAGGAGCATAAAGCTATTGAAGCGCCTTTGAAAGATCTGCATGATCTGTCCTCCGTCGAAAAGCTCAGGTAAGTTGGGTTCGAGAGCTGTCAGGGCTCTGATCAACACCGCTGCTGATAGCAAGGATCAGCGCCGCGGAGTGCCACTCTGGAGTGAGGTAAAGTGAGCTAACCGTGATTGGCTAAACTCAGAGCGTTAAAACAGGGCAAGCCCGCAAGCACCGCACGCCTGAGACGCTAAGCACTTGCGGGCTCTTTGTTATTTGGTCGTTGGAGGGATGAGAGACTTGAGCTCTCGCTTGATCGGAATTGCAATCACTGTAGGGCCTTCGGCGACAAGGGCTTCTCTGAAAGCCGCTTGGATCTCGGCTCCCGTCTCCGCTTTTGTTGCATGGCATCCATACCCCTTTGCCAGGGAAACGATGTCCAGAAAAGGCAGATCGAGAGAGGGCACGTTTGGAGTCTTTTCCAGCACGGCGAATTCCTTGAGGATCGCGTATTCGCCATTGCATGGAACGATGTAGACCATATTCAATTTGTGTTGGGCTGCGGCCGAGAGGCTCTGGACCGAGTACTGCAAAGAGCCATCGCCGATCAGCACGATCACTGGCCGGTTTGTACCAAGCTTTCGCTGTGCCAATGCAACACCGACAGAAGATGGCGCGTTGTGTCCTAGCCCGCCGCTCGCGTACGTGAAATACGAACCCTCTTCGGTTGAAGGCCACCAGTGCAGAAACTCGTTGTAGTTTGACGGCGATTCCTGAACGACGATTGCGCCTTCTGGACGCACCTCGCTGAGAGCTGCATACACTTCATTTGAGGTCAGAGGAGATCCAGGAGTGGTAGGCAGATCTCTCGAAATGAGACGCGCCGCCGGAGCATGGCGTGTGCTCTCATCAAGCAAGGGGAGCAGTTCGTCCATCGCCAACTTCACATCGGAAAGTAGGCTATCGCCCACCATCGCACTGCCAGCATCCGTGGGATCGGTCGTGATCTGCAAGAGGGCGGCGCCATCAGGCAGGATAGGCCCGGGAACATATGGGTAATAGCGGAAGACTGGTGCACCGACAACGATGATGAGGTCGTGTCCTTCTAAGCGAGAGCTGAGAGGACCGATTGCGGCGGGCAACTCACCCTGAAAGAGAGGGTGAGTCTCGGGGAAGCAGGCACGTTCGGCCGCAGGCGCACGGTAAACCGGGACACGCAGCTTTTCAGCCAGTTGCACGCCCACCTTCCAAGCTCCGGACTTTTCTACTTCGGCGCCATAGACAAGAACAGGACTCTTAGCGGCGTTGATCTTGGCTGCAAACTCCGCAAGCCTTCTAGGATCAGGGCCGATTCGATCGCTGACTGTCCGTACGTCCGCTGGCCCCAAAGCTGGCTTATCCCAATCATCGAGAGGAATAGAAACATACACCGGACCCGCCGGCGGTTGAAGCGCTAGCGCATAGGCGCGCATAATTGCTCGCGGTACATCCTCGGCCCGTTTCGGTTCATACGCCCACTTCACGTAGGGCCTGGGCAGCATGGTTTCATCCCGATTTGTGAGAAGCGGATCACAGATGATCATCTCTCTGGTCTGCTGCCCAGCCGTGATGATCAGGGGCGTCTTATTTTGAAAGGCCGTCATGATGTTGCCCATGCCGTTGCCTGTACCTGCGGAGGTATGGAGGTTGACGAGAGCGGGCTTGCCGGTCGCTTGTGCAAACCCATCTGCCATCGCCACAGCAGACGCCTCTTGCAAAGCGAGAATGTATTCAAAGTCCGGGGGAAAGTTCTTGAGGAAGGGTTGTTCGGTGGAACCAGGGTTGCCGAAAACCGTTGTCAATCCTAACGATCTCAGCAAGTCGTAGGTAGCTGCCCATACTGTCTTCGTTGCGTCTGTCGCCATGTCGTCGCCTTTTCTGAAGCTGCCGCGATTTGTCCGTATATCATGTGCAGGACTTGGTGCTTCTAGAGAGATCAAACGCCATCGGAACCGCGGATAAGAGTGGTGTGCCGTTACCTCACTGTGAGTAGAGCGGCCCGAAGCTAACCTGTCAGGTCAGCAATCAAAGTCTCGGGTGAGCCGTTGATCGTTGGCTTGAATTACGCTGCTTTCGCGGCCTCCCAGACATTGCGCTCCAGCCAAGCTCGCTCGAGACATAGATCGAACGTTGTCCGACCACTCCGGCTTTAGACAGAGATAGCGGTTCACCGTGACATGCCCTCTCCTCACTGCTTCTGGCAGCTCCCATCTTGTGTGATGAAACGCATAGCCGGACGAGGAGACGACACTCGTCCACCACACTTTTGGAAGAGGAATCCCTATGTCAAATCTCCTGAACACAGCAGTCGCCCGCCGAGGACGGCTCAGCCCTTCGCCAATCCTTATTCTTTCCGCATTCCTCTTGGGAGCGGTATTCGATGCCTACGCACAGTCACCGGAGCGACCAGCTCCAGCGGTTGAAACCTATACCAACCCATCTAGACCTGCCAGCGAACAGGATCCTGAAGCTGCGGTCAAGAACGCTGCACAGAACCCCGTTGCGGCGGCAATCAGCGTGCCTTTCCAAAACAACACATACTTTGGAGTTGGTCCGTACCGGCGGGCGCAAAACGTTCTGCTCGTGGAACCTGTGGTGCCCTTCAAGATTTCGGCGAACTGGATCATGATCACCAGGACTATCGTTCCGGTCGAAGTGGTACCCCGCCTCTCACCAGAGAAGGAAGTTGACTACGGTCTAGGCAACATTCAACCTCAGGTGTATCTTTCACCGGCACATCCCGGGAATTTCATCTGGGGCCTGGGTGGGGAAGCGTTCCTTCCGACGGCAACAGACAAGGAGCTCGGCACCAATAAGTGGGGTGGTGGGCCGGCACTTGTCGGTCTCTACCACAAAGGGCCTTGGCTTGGCGGAGCCCTTGTCAGTAATGCCTTTGCCGGTATTAATCATACGCACGTCAACGAAATGACACTGAACCCGTTTCTCTTTTACAACATGAAGCGGGGTTGGTATCTCTTCACACCGCCGGTCATTACTGCAGATTGGACGGAGCCGCGCGATCATCGGTGGACAGTGCCTGTAGGCGGTGGGGCCGGTCGTGTCTTCAAAATTGGCAAACAGCCTCTCAACGCTCGTGCAGCGTTCTTGAACGATGTACGCACGACATCGTACGGCCCGAGCTGGCAGCTTCAGACACAGCTGCAATTTGTCTTCATTCAACACAAGAAATAGGAGCCGTGGTGAAAACTCCGTATAGAGCACGCTCATGGCGAGTGTGCTCACTCCTTCTTGGGAAGCTGACCGCGTGTTGGCTGCTGCTCGTCTCCTGAACAGCAGCCGTTAGCTCAGCCCGTTTTATTGGCAGCACCGGACTCGAAGCAGCATTGGAGCCCGATCTGGGTTCGCCCATCACATCTGCCCGGCTCAACTCTCATCACCGTGATCCTTCGCCAACTCACTGCAAAAGCAAAGCAGGATCGCTTCTCCTAAACAGGTAAACAGCGTGCGGCTCAATCCTGCTCCGTCACGCACTCAAGCGAAAGCTGGGGGTAAAGACATTGTCGAACCCAATTGAATTCGTAGGCAAGCTCAACCGCTTCAGCTCCCGTGTGTTTGCGGATGCGGGCAAACGGCCATTCGAGGCCGCGCAGCTTCTTCGCCAGATTGCGGAGATCGGTACGAAATCTCTGTTGCTCATCGTTGCATCTGGATTTGCGTTAGGTATGGTGATGACACTGCACACCCGAAACACACTGGTCACCTTCGGCGCGGCAGCGATGATTCCATCCGTCCAGGCGTTGGCCTTCTTCGTCGAGATTGGCCCGCTTGTCGCGGCGCTCCTCATGGCGGGGCGCGTTGGATCGGGGATCGGCGCTGTGCTCGCCAACATGCGCGCCACGGAACAGATCGATGGCATCGAATCGCTCTCGATCGACTCGTTCAAGTTTCTGGTCATTCCACGAGTTCTAGCCTGCGTTGTCGCCATGCCGCTGCTCACCCTCTTCATGGATTTCTCTGGTTTGCTCGGTGGCCTTCTTTCTGAGTCCGTTGCTTCAGGGATATCGCCCACGCTTTATCTGGCACGAGCTTTTATGAGTATGGAGTGGTCGAACTTCTTAGCACCAACGCTCAAGACTGCCGTCTTCGGCTTCATCATCGGAGCTGTCTCGTCGTATTACGGGTATACGACCAATGAAGGTGCGCAGGGGGTCGGCAAGGCGGCGACAAACAGTGTGGTCGTCTCGTCCCTCTTGATCATCCTTGCGGACGTTCTTCTCGTGAAGTGCATTTTCTTCCTCTTCCCGGAGAGTGCGCTATGAATGCATCCTCCAGCACAGCGATCGCGTTTGAGCACGTCTCAAAGGCTTTTGGGCCGAAGCAGATCTTGCGGGATGTGTCTTTCGATGTGAAGCCCGGGGAGATCCTCTGTGTTCTCGGGCGAAGTGGGACCGGCAAGAGCGTCACGCTCAAACTTCTCATGGCACTTCTGAGACCGGATCATGGCCGCATCTGGGTCGATGGATCCGACATCACTGCGATGCATGGACCGGAGATCTCCTCTGTGCGCCGGAAGATGGGCTTCCTCTTTCAAGACGCCGCACTCTTCGATTCCTTAACTCTCTATGAGAACCTATCACTCCCCATGCAACGGCTGACCAACTATTCGAGTGAAGAGATCGATGCCAGGGTGACTCGCACCCTTCAACAGGTGGGCTTAGGAAGCGACGGAGCCAAACTGCCGGCTGCACTCTCTGGAGGCATGCGGAAGCGTGCTGGACTTGCGCGAGCGCTCGTGCTCGAACCACAAATACTGCTGGCAGATGAGCCCAGCAGCGGCTTGGATCGGATCACTGCTGCTGAGATTGACGAACTCTTCCTCAAGCGCCGTGCCGAACACAACACGACCATCGTGGTCGTCACGCACGACGTACATGGCGCACGACGGGTCGGCGATAGATTCGCCGTTCTCGACAAGGGATATCTCGTCGCATTCGGAACCGCACGCGATGTGGACAGAAGCAATAGCGAAATAGCCAGGAAATTGATCTCGGAGACAGCGTTATGAATCGAAACTTTGCCGTTGGAATCTTCAGCCTCGTTGGTCTCGCTTTGTTTACGGCGGGCTTGTTCATGATTGGCACCCGCCATCAAGCCTTCTCGAAACATTACACAGTCTACGCAGACTTCACGAATCTCTCGGGTGTCACCAAAGGTTCCAAGGTGCAAGTTGCGGGCCTCGCTGCAGGGGAAGTGGAAGAGATTCACGTTCCGAAAACCCCATCAGAAAAGTTTCGACTGAAGCTCAAGCTGGATGAAAGTTCGCACGGCCTAGTCCGTACGGATTCGGTCGCCACCATGGCGACCCAAGGAGTTGTGGGCGATACCTTTCTGTTGATTGCTCCAGGGAGTTCTAACCTTCCTGCCGCTCGGACTAACGCCATCCTGCCAACGAAGGAAGCTGTACAGCTATCCGACCTGGTAAATCAGGCGAATGTGACTGTCGGCGATATCGATTCGGCGGTCAAGAACGCAAACGGACTTTTAACGAAAGTCGGCGGCAATTTGAACGCAACACTGACAACTGCCCGTGGCTCCATCTCAGACGTTGATCAGATCGTCCGCGGTATTCAGCGCGGCGATGGTACAGTCGGTATGCTCCTCCGGGATCCTAGGACTGCTGAATCCGTGCGACAGAGCGTGGCGAATGCGCTAGCCGCGACGCAAAACCTCCAGCATGCGTCTTTACAAGTCGATGGCACGATCACGGATCTTCAGGCGCGCGGACTTCCACAGAAGGTGGATGACACAATCAACTCGGTTCGAGATGCGAGCTCGCGGTTTGACAGAACTTCTAAGGACGTTGAGACAATGGTGAGCCAGATAGTCGCGCCGGACGAACGAGGCGAGACCGTAACCTCCGACGTCCGTCAAACTGTCTCAAACCTGAATACAGCCTCCGGGAATCTTGTAGACGATACTGAGGCCCTGAAGCACAACTTCCTTACCAAAGGGTTCTTTCGGCGTCGTGGCTTTTTCAGCTTGACCGCAATGACTCCCAGCGAATATCGCAACAATGCTACGTTCGCCAATGCAAAGAACCCCAGAATCTGGCTGCCTGATGCAGGTCTCTTCATGCGCAACCGCGACGGTATTGAGCACCTGAGCCCGGCCGGGGTAGCGATGCTAGATGCGGCTCTGAACCAGCACGCCGACCTGCTAGTGGGAATGCCGATCATGATTGAAGGTTATGCCACAGGAGCCTCAATAGCGGAACAGGTCGGGATGTCCCAAAAGCGCGCCCTGCTGGTTCGGGCCTACCTTGTAAACCACTACCACCTGGAGCCAACGACCGTAGGTGGGATAGGTCTCGGAAGCCAACCTGCGAAAGGCAGCGACCACGTCACCTGGAATGGTGTTGCGCTCGTCTTCGTCGGCGCGGCGCACTAGCCCGAGGAGGCACGCATGCCCTTAGCGTCCCCAGAAGTGAGTGCAATTGCTGCTCTTGCCGGCTCCGCGATAGGCGGCATCACGCCGCTTATAAGCAACTATGTTGCACAGCGGAGTATCACGCGACGTGAACTCCTTAGCCGTGAATTGAACGAGAGGCAGACGCTTTATGCAGAGTTCATTCGCTTTGCCGGTACGGTCTACGTGCAGGCTCGCACCTCGCATCTCAAGGAGTTGGATGATCTTGTCGTGCTGCACTCGTATGTTGGCCGAATGCGGCTCTTAGCATCGCCCCCTGTGATTGAAGCTGCTGAAGAATTCGCTCAACTCGTGACCAAAAACTATGGGGAAGAGAACGTCACCATCGAAGTTCTTCGTGAGACCACGTTGGCAGATCATGTCGAGCCGCTCAAGAAATTCAGCCTACGTTGTCGCGAAGAACTTGATCGTCTGATCCGAACCGGAGCTTTTTAGGCGGAGCAGTGCATCACGACACTAAATGCTGAGAGCGAGCCCGTTCATGCAGAAGACCTCTGGCAAAACATCTGCCATCACTTTACGGCGACCTCATTCGCTTCGTCTGCGTGTCCTTTCTTGAGCCTTCGTGCGACTTTGGCTTTCTGTTGGTTGCACCCTATCGGGGTCTTTGACAACTGTTGATAACAGCCCAATGCGCTCGTCCAGACGGTCCTGCGGTCCACCCTGACGGGTAGTCGGCATCTCGGACAGATGCCTTAGAAACCCGTCATGGGCTTGCCGACCGAGGTGGTGATCCAACAGTAGCTTCTAACCCCCACGATAGCCCCGTAGCAAAAATTACCCATCCTCGCCCTCGATAAGAATCGGCCTGCCAAGACATTTCCAGGTGACATTTCTATGGATGGCTATTTAGTGACTGCAGTGGAGGGAAGTCTGCGTCGGCGAGCCGCCATTGATGCTTCGCCGCCGCCGAAGGGTTCTCGGAGGCAGCCGCATCGCCGGAGAGCCTAAGAGCTTCCGCCAGCTTGACCTGGGCCAATGCCACGTAGAGGGAATCCGGCGCCAGATCACGATGGTCCAGCAGCCGTCGGAATTCGGCTGCGGCGCGCTCCGGTTGGTGTTCGGCTTGATAAGCGAGGCCACGATAGAAGAGCGGCGAGAGACCCAGGTCAGTGGAGAACTCCACCGGACGGCTGACTTCGAGAGCCTCAATTGCAGCCCCTGGATCGTGGCGCTCCAGGGCCACTAAAGCCCGGACTGAGGCAAGGTGACCGTCGTTGAGCATTGTGTCGAGCTTAGCCTGCTTTGAGGCCTCGCCTGCCTTGGCAAGCGCTTGCTGCTGCTCGCCGGCGCGCGCCAGCACGAGCGCTGCGGATCCAAGAAGCTGAGGCGTCTCCGGAGTCAGCAACAGCGCGTCCGCCACGCGACGAGCAATATTTTTCCCTGTGCCCATCTCTGCTTCCGATAGAGTTTCGCCTAGTTCGATTGATGCGGCTACTTCCGGTAGCTTGTTGCTTTTGGCATTGTCTTTGGCTTGAGCAAAAAGCTTCCGTGCGGTATGCCATTGTCCTCGAATGAGCGAGGTCTGGGCGGCAGCTGCCAGCAGGTAACTCTCCTGCGGACGGCCGTGTGCCCATTGCATCTCACGCTCCATGTCGGCGTTGTCGCCGCGCACGGCCGCACCGCGATAACAAGTCATGTGGAAGGTTGCGAACTCGCTGCTGGCCGTAGCCGGGTCATGGCACATAGCCGCTAACAGCTTGTAATCTCCGTGTTCCAGATAACCAATGGCCAGGCTGGCATAGGCCAACTTGGCTCCGGGATTCTGGCGGATGGCCGTTTGTGCAAACGCGATGCCTTTATCCGGTTGTCCCAGTGCATGGCTGTACAGCGCAGCCAGATTGTTGGCTGGTATCCAGTCGTTCGGATACACGTTGTGCCACAGTTCGTAAGTCTCGACGGAGCGCTCGATCTCGCCGGTAACTATCAAATAGTAGCTTCCCGCGATGTACAAGCGTTCGCGGTCGGTAGTGCGCTCACGCAGCGCGAACGCCTTGCTTAAATACTGCTTGCCCAGCCCCATTTCACCTGTATTGAGCGAGATGGTGCCCAATCGAGCAAACGCCAGCGCGAACTGCGGATCGAGATCGGTGGCAATCTTGTAATAGGGGATCGCGCCGATGTCATCGCCATTGGCGCGTCTCTGCTCTCCGTCGGCGAAGGACTTGAGTGCGGCAAGCGATCCGGTTGTGGCCTGAACGAGTGCCATGTTATATCGCTGCAGCGAGGATTCCGGCTCGCCGAGCCGCCGCCTCATGTTCTCGCTTGCGGTGTCAAGCGCTGTCAACAACGAAGTCTCGGAGTCGGCGTCAGCGCTCTCAGTAGCCAGGAGATGGCCATCCGAGCAGCGCCATGCCGCCAACTGGACGCGAAAGCCTGATCCTAACGGAACGAGCCGGCCGTTCAGCAGCAAACGGCCACCATTCGATGCGCAGTAACTTACCTGCGTATCCTGCGACACTGCGGTTTTTCCTTCTGCAACCTGTATCTTCTGTTGCGGAAGTAGTCTCAGATAGGGTGATTCCTGCAGTTTCAGCAGGAGTGTGAACGATAGCGTCTTCTCGAGCGCCTGGGAGCTTGTGCTGCCCGAGAACGGGCCGACGGCGATGGTGTCAGTGTCGCGATACAGCGTGCGATGACGATACCACCAGGCTGCTATCGTGAAGAGTACAGCGATTAGCGCGAGGGAAACAGCCAGGACTGACAGGCTACGCATTGTCCATCGGCGCGTTCGCTCCGACGGCCGGGTCGTGTCGGGAGCCGTTTCCAGAGCGGTCGCATCGCGGCCGGTTGGTGACCAACCGGTCTCCTCCAGCGCGGCCACTTCGGCATCCTTCGAAAATAGCTCGGCAGGAATTGAAATCACATTGCAAATGAAGCGGTAGCCGCGGCCGGAGACCGTCTTAATATAGCGCGGAGCGCTCGCACTGTCTCCGAGTGTCTCGCGCAGCTTGCCCACGATGACGTAAAGGTTTTGGTCGACCTCGACGAACGTGTCGGTGCCCCAGAGCCGGTCGCGCAGCTCCTCTTTGGTGACCATATCCCCGGCTCGTTCCAGCAGCACCAGAAGCATCTGGAAGGGCAGGTCCTGGATGCGGATGCGTACGCCGTCGCGGTACAGAGAACCCTCCGCCGCCGAGGCTTCGAAGTTATCGAAGCGGTAGGCATCGCGGATTTTGCTGCTGAATGAAACAGTTTCCATCAGGGAAAGTTCTATTTCAATTATGACATAAGGTGCTTGCCGCCGACTGCGGATTACGTTCTATCTCTCTGATTGTAAGAACCTTATGAATTATGTGATCCCAGCTTAGATTTGTTTAGAAGAAGTTTGTTGACGCGCAAGTTGAGTGATGGTGTCGTTTACCTAATATTCGCGATTTCCCAGCACCTCTGAAAGGGACTTCCCATGAATCAATGGTCGTCACGTAACCGGCCCCGCTTCACGCTTTTGTGCTCAGCCCTGTTCTGCTTTTTCTTCGTCCACATTTCCCAGGCGCAGCGGATCGGAGCCGGAACCTCCAACGCGGTCCTTCCCCTGTCGCACAAGGTCCCGGCAGCGCAGCAGCCGATGACGCCGTACGAGCGTACCTTTGGCGCGTACCTGCGCCGGATCAAGGCGGCGACCCAGCATCAAGGCAGCGGTTCCGCACGGTCTGCATCTGCGCGTCCCAATGCTACGGCGAACGCAGGCATCAACTTCCCCGGGTTTGTGGCTGCCCCTTCCACGTTTCTGACCCATCAGACTTCGGCAGTCAGCTCGGACTCTACGCTTACAACGACGGCGACCATTACGGCGGATTTCAACCACGACGGCAAACCCGATATCGGAGTGATTCAGAGTGACGGCTCCATCAGCGTGTATCTGAACCCCGGCAGCGGATTTCGCTCGCTTGCTTCGCTGACGCCTGTGGTCACCGTATCCACGGCCGAGCACGATATCCAATACGTGACGACGGCGGACGTGAACGGCGATGGCGTGCCGGACCTAATTGCCCAGGACGTTTATTACACTCCGTCGTACAAGGCGGTCAGCCAGATTCTTGTGTGGCTGGGTAACGGCGACGGCAGCTTTGCCGCTCCCACCGTCTACTCCGCGGTTGCGCAGACGGGCGCCGACTGGACCAACGGTGGCTCGCTGGTAGTAGCAGACTTCGATGGCGACGGGAAACCTGATATCGCGTACATTGCGTTTCTGCAGAATGTGACCTTCGGACAACCGTGTGCGCCGGGGCAACCGGACTGCTCTTCGGGCTCAGCGACGACCGTCCTCTCCGTGGTGACCCTCAGCGGAAAGGGAGACGGTACCTTCTCGGTTTCCAAAGAGTCCGACGCTACATTTAACGACGCATACGGCGGAGATTTCGGACTGGCTGCAATTACGACCTCGGACGGCAGTACGGCGTCGGGTTTCGCACTCTTAACCGACGACGGCGGAATAACGAACTCGGCCAACGCGGGAACAGACATCCTTGCATTTACCAGCCAGGGCAATGGCAGTTTCACTATGCCTACTGAGCCAACCCAGGTGCTGGTACCCGGATATCTCGGCGCGGCCGCGGGATCGGTCTTTGCGACGAACCTCCGGTCCAAGGGCCCGTTGGCCCAGTCACGGAAGCGTCAAATCGAAGAATCGATCGGTACTGGTGTTGGTACAACGGACATCGTCTACAGTGACAATGACGGCGCGGTGTACGATGCAGCGTTCGTGGCCGGCAGCGGCAATCCCAAGACTGTGACCACGCTTGTGGGCGCGAACTCCGAACTCGCGCTTACCCTCAGCCCACCGTTTCCGTTCCGATTTCCCGTAGGCCTCTCTGTGGCCGACATGAATGGCGACGGCTATCCGGACCTGATTGTCTACGCCGATTCCGCCGTGTATGTCTACTCCAATAATGGAAGCGGCAGTTTTTCCAGCGCTCCCGCGCAGATCGTTGCCGGCAACAACCTCGAGGTGAATGCGCTGCCTGCGGACTATACCGGTAACGGCTACAATTCTTTCTTCACCGGCGACTTTTTGACATTCGAGCTTGCCTACAACGAGAATCTCGGCGACGTGAGCGCGAGCGAGGCAGGAGCGTTCTACGCCGCGGCACCGGTCTCTGGGCCGCTTGCCAGCTCACCGGTGGGAGCCTATAACCAGCTGGCCACCGCCGGCCGCGTGATTGCCACTGCTGATGTGAACGGGGATGGCCTGGACGATGCCTTCGTTAGCGACTCGTCGACGAACGGCGCGGAAGGATTCGCAATCGATCTCGCCATCAATAACGGTCTTGGCGCCGGCGTCAACGAGACGAAGAACTTTTCGCTGACGCAAGTCCTTCCGGCATCCATGCTGACCGTGGCGAACGGATCACTGGGAGCCATTCAGCCTCTGACCTTCAAGAGTGCCCTGGGATATAACCTGCTGATCAACTTCAGTCCGTCCTATGGGACGACAACCGGCAGCTATGGACTGTACATCTCTTCAGGCCAGGCGGGTCAGACCTTCAGTGCGCCTGCTCCTCTGAACTTCGGCCAACAGATAGGCTGCCCACTGAGTTTGGCCTCTGCCGGAGACCTGAATGGTGACGGTGTAACAGATATTGTTGTCGCTTACGGTGGCTCCAAGGCCTGCGGCGGCGGTATGGAAGAAGCAAGTCCCAGCGGCATTGGCCAGCCTCCGGGCGGTGGTGGCGGCAGTGGTAACGGACTCACCACGTCGGGCTTCTTCGTCTTCCTCGGTAACGCGGACGGTACTTTCCAGACTGGCACCTTCACACCGCTAGGGTCGGAACTCTACGATGTGAAGCTCATCAACCTCACCGGCAAGTCCGGCCAGCTTGACCTTGTAGCCAACGACGAAGATACCACCGACCAAATCTCGGGCGTCTATATTCTGCCTGGGAATGGCGACGGCACCTTCAATATCTCCGCTATGACTGAGCCCGTCTCCGGCACAGTGGTGACGGCGGTCGTTCCAGGCGACTATAACGGCGACGGCAAACAGGACCTCACCCTGATCTCCGGTGGTGAATATGATCCCGCAACCGGCACGGGGCTGCCTAACACCTGGGGAGTTCTGCTGTATCCAGGAAACGGTGACTACACCTTCGGTCTCCCGTCACTGGTCGATGCAGGCTACCTGGCCAGCGCAGGTGCATACGCAGACTTTAATGGTGACGGAACCCTTGATCTGGCACTGGCAGAGAATTGGCAGATCAGCGGAACCACGTTGATAACGACCCCGATCCTGCAAGTGCTTCCAAACCTTGGCGGTGGCAACTTCGGTCAGCCTATTAGCTATAGCGCGGGCACGCCTCTGGCGCTGGATGGCGGAGCTGAAGCTCCTTCGATCTTCCTCGGTAAATTCAGCCACAGCGGCGGGACAGACCTGATCCTCAACGGCAGCTACAGTGCCGCGGAGTTCCTCAACCTCGGAGTGACTTCGCTCACGCTGACCACTGGAGCGTCCACCAGTGCCCAGGGCTTACCCGTTACGCTCACCGCAACGCTGAACTCCGGCTTATCGAACCTCAACTCGGCCTCAGGAAATGTAATATTCAGCGCTGGCCAGACGACACTCGGCATATCGGAACTCTCCAATGGCACTGCCGTGTTGACCACGGATGCGCTGCCTGTCGGCACGGACGTGGTGACGGCCAGTTATGCCGGCGACGCCAACAACCGTCCCGCCACCGCAACAGCCACGGTAACCGTGACAGCAGCGACGCCGAACTTCACACTGACGCCGACCTCCACCACACTGACTCTGCAGCAGGGCGCAACCGGTACGGTCACCATCGCTCTCGCAGCCAATGGAACCTTCTCCGGAGGCGTGCAGTTCACCTGCTCCGGAGCGCCGTCCGAGGCAACCTGCACGGTGACACCGTCCCAGGTGATGGTGTCGCCGAACAGCAGCGGAACCGCGGTGGTCACAGTGTCCACTGTGCCTCCTAACAATCACTACTCCAGTAACCGCGCTCCGTGGATGATGCCCGCTAGCGGCTTGACGATGGCTGCGATGGTGCTGTTCTTCCGTCGCAGGCTGCGTCTTCCGAGCATCCTTAATGTCGTTGCTCTGCTCTCGCTTGGCGGACTTACGTTCCTGAGCGGATGCGGCAGCGGCGGCAATACATACGCCGGTACGCCGGCGGGCTCCAGCACACTGACGATCACAGCCACCTCGGGAAGCATTGTGCAGACCCAGGCGATCACCCTGATCGTGAAAGCGAACTAAAGCAATTCTCCTGAGGGTGCGGATCAGGCTAACGGCTCTGATGCCGTTCAGGAATGCCGCCAATCAGGAAGATTGCACTACTGACATCCGGCACAGCGAGGGCCTCGCGCCCTCGCTGTGCCGCTACTAAGCACATTCCGGCGAGTGTGCCGCCGGCTGAAACTATTTGGAGGAACAATGAAGTTGAGGGCAGTGCTGCAGTGGCTGGTGGTCTGGGCCGTGGCAATCATGATCATAGGTTTTCCTGTGCGCATTTCGGCGCAGCGGCGCGTGACGCAAGCTATTGACCCCTCGGTCACGGTGGAGTTGAAAGACCATCTGCCCCCCTGGGCACAGCCAGACGCAGATCAGGGCCGCGCTCCCCGGCAGACACTTTCGCACATGACACTGGTGCTCTCGCGTCCCGCAGCACGCCAGACTCAGCTCGACACTCTGGTCCAGCAGCAGCAGGAACCCGGGTCTCCACACTTCCACCAATGGTTGACCCCAGCGCAGTTCGGCGCGCAGTTTGGTCCGGATGTCGCCGATGTTGCCGCCGTCGAAGGCTGGCTGAAACAGCAGGGATTCCAGATTCTGCGCGTAAACCAGTCGCGGATGTCCATCGAGTTCAGCGGTGACAGCAATGCGGCAGAGAAGGCCTTCGGGATCGAATTTCACCTTTACACCGTCGAGGGCCGGCAGCTTATCTCCTCCAACCGCAATCCCTCTGTGCCGTCCGCGCTCGCGCCGGTGGTGCGCAGTGTTATTGGGCTCTCCTCGCCAAATCTCCGTCCACAGAGCCGCTGGCAGGTCAAACAACACAAGCCGGATATCTCCATCTGTTCTGACGGAAGCTGTGAGCACTTCCTTACTCCAGCCGACTTCGCAACCATCTACAACGCACAGCCGGTCTACGAAAAGGGAATTACTGGCACGGGCCAGACTATCGGCATCATAGGCCGTGCGCGCGTCTACACGCCCGATATCACGTATTACGGGCAGGTGGCGAATCTGACCATGCCCGTGCCTGCTGTGATCATTCCCCCCACCGGCAGCGATCCCGGACCTGCACTCTCAAGCACGCCGGACTGCAGCACGAACGAGACCGCGTGCGAGTACCTGGATGACCAGATCGAGGCTACCCTCGATGTACAGCGCTCAGGAAGCGTAGCCTACGGGTCCAATCTCGAGCTCATTGTCAGTGCATCATCGGCTACCGATGATGGCATAGACATCGCGCTCAACTACGCAGTGGATGCCTATGGAACCGGCACGAACGCAAACATCCTAACCATCAGCTTTGGCAACTGTGAGCAGAACTTTGGGCAGGCCGGGGTGCAGGCGCTCGACTCACTCTACGAGCAGGCCGCCGCGCAGGGCATGACCGTTTTCAATTCCTCTGGCGACGCGGGTGCCGGTGGCTGCTCGAGCGCAGGCCAGTCCGCACCGGCAGGCAATATGCTCGCGGTCAATGGATTGTGCGTCAGTGGCTATGTCACATGCGTCGGCGGCACGGAGTTCAACGATGGCGACGGCACGGGCTACTGGAGCACGACCAATGGCACCGGCAATGGCTCTGCGCTGAGCTACATCCCGGAAGGCGCATGGAACGACGCCTACAGCAGCTCCAGCGGCTACACCGACACCGGAACCGGCGGTGGCGTGAGTCTCTACATCCCCACGCCCGCGTGGCAGGTTGGAATCGGCGTGCCCGGTACACAGGGTCGCTATGTGCCCGATGTTGCCTTCTCGGCATCCGGCCATGACGGTTATCTGACCTGCGCAGCCGCAGAGGGCGCAGGATGCGTGCCGGACAGCAATGGCGACTTCACCTTCATAGCTGTCGGCGGAACCTCGGCCTCGTCGCCCTCAATGGCCGGCGTGATGGCGCTGATCAACCAGGCGATGGGCTCCACGCAAGGTCTCATCAACCCGAACCTTTACCGGCTGGCGACGATGCCAACGCTTGGTATCTTCCACGATGTCTCCGTGACCTCGAGCGGGGTAACCAACTGCACAGCCTCCGTCCCCAGCCTGTGCAACAACAGCAACCCAGGAACGTTCGAGCTTACTGGCGGCCTGGCCGGCTACACGGTGAACAATGGCTACGACGCCGCCACCGGTTGGGGTTCGGTGAACATCGCGAACATCGTCACTTCGTTCGCTGCTCCGTCCTTGCCTGAAACGTCCGTGACACTTACCTCCAGCGCCACAAATGTTACGGTGCAGAAGACAATCGATCTCTCGGCCACCGTCTCATCCATGCACGGTTCGACGCCGACGGGCTCTGTGCAATTCACTGACGGCATCAACAACATCGGCTCGCCCGTAGCAGTTGCAGAGGGAGTGGCGAGCTATCCCGGCTACATCGTCACAACCGCAGGGGTGCACAATCTTGCGGCAATCTACCAGGGCGACGCCAATAACGCTTCGGCAGAGTCGAATATCGTACCCGTCACAGCCTCGGCGCTTCCCGTTACCTTTGCCGTGGTCGCCTCACCCACGGCGGTCTACACCGGACAGAGCATAACGGTCACCGGGACACTCACCCCCACGGCAGGAAATCCAGTGCCGACCGGAACCATGCAGCTCTTCAATGGATCACAGGCTCTGTTGTCCCCTGCCGCTGTCAATGCTTCGGGCTCAACTGTGTTCAACCTGAAGCTCGCCGCTGCAGGAACGTACACGCTGACTGTGCAGTACTCCGGAGACAGCTACTACAACGCCGCCACTTCGAGCGCGCAGACCATCACGATCGCCGCGCAAAATCAGACCACCACGACGCTGACTCTGCAGCCCGCCTCCATCACCGCAGGCCAGAGCACGAACCTGACGGCTACCGTGCAAGGCCCCGCTGGACAGGCAACGCCGACAGGCAGCGTGACCTTTGTAGCGAACGGCATCAGCCTCGGCACCGTCGCGCTCACCGGCGGTATTGCGACGCTCTCGAACGAGTCGGTTCCGAACACAGGCACGTACATCATCCAAGCATCGTACAGCGGCGATGTGGAGAACAGCGGCTCTATCGCGCCGTCGCAGACGCTGACGGTTATCACTCCGCCGCCCACATCTCCCTCTGTTACCGCAACCCCGTCGTCACTAACCGTTACCGCTCCGGGTGGAAGCGCAAGCACCGTCCTGGCGGTCACCGGCTTCACGGCCACGCAGGTCAGCTTCACCTGCACCGGTCTGCCACGGGGTGGGGCGTGCGCGTTCAGTGGAGATCAGCTGCAAATCACCACCACTGGAGCCTCAACCGCGGACCTTCGCCAGCAGCACCAGTGGAATGGAGTCGCATGGGCGATCCTGCTTCCGGCTATGCCGGGACTGCTCGTTTTCCGCCGCGGGCGGATGTGGAAGACTGGCGGTATGCTTGTGTTGTTGTTGGTAGCGACGGCCTTCATCGGCTGTGGCGGAAGCAACAGCTCCGGCGGAAGTCCAACGAATCCGAACGAAACACCGGCGGGCACCTACAGCCTACAGATCGTCGCGACCGCAGGCACGCAAACAGCTACGACCACTGTGACGCTCACAGTTCAGTAAAGGCACAGCGCTTACTGAGCCCGAAAGCCGGCATAGCGATAAAGAGAACTTCGTACCCATGCGTCTGCGTGGATACGAAGTTCGCCCTTATCCGGACTAATCGTGAAGACCAACCTGCAATAAGAGAATCGCAACAAGAAGACGTCATTAGAAGCTTTCGGCGGCTACCGCGCGCGATCCGTTCAAATTACGGACTGGGAGACGTATGCCGGCCTACGTTCCTTGAATAAGCCGGTGGATCTGATCATGCTTCCATATGCCACCCACATCGTGACCATGCCTGCCGATGTCTATGCATCACAACAAGGTGATGTTGACTGGTTCCGCTTCTGGTTGCATGGGTACGAGCGGGCCATGCCCCAAGACCCGGATCAGCACGTGCATTGGAAGCACTTGCGCGACCTCCGTGACGCCAATTTGAAGGAGTCCGCAATGGGTAAAAACTCAACTGAATAATGAGACTGTTTCGACTAAAATACCTAATCGGACTGCTACTCTTCAGATCACGGAGCACACCCGCGCGATCGCTGCCCGCGTCGGATCCATAAGATAGGACGTGTCTTTGCTGACGGAGCTTGATCAAGAGACGGCTTAGACAGAAAAAATTCTCTGTATGGTTGGTTTTGCCGTCACGCAGTACAACAATCCAGAAAGAACGACCCTTGATTTTGACCTAATCGACATAGCACCAAAAGCTTCGCGCAACCGATAGAGGTTGGCAGAAAGAAGGGATCGACACTTGCTCGGAGGCTTCCTGCCTACCTCGACTTCGTGGGATTTGCGAATGTTCATGCGAGTACGAAGAGTGGTTTGTAGAGATCTGGGGTGTGCTGGTCAAGAATATTCATTTGCACGTGATAGACCCGTCGGATGTCGAATTACGCGAGAGCCGTGCTTAACTCGGGAGCCGCGCCGACCAGGGAAGGAAAAAGAGTCTTCTGGCCCAAGTTTCAAGTTTTCTCTCGCACGCGGGAATTTTTCTCGAGCAGCTGGTAATCATGAATATCTGTGTTTGAGCGGCTGAGACGCAAGCCACATGAGAGCGAGTTGACCGATGAGGAGTTGCACCAATCTGTGCTCGCCTGCAGGGGAGAAGCGAGTGCAGTGCTCTACAAGAGGCATGGCGGCATGCTGTACTGGTTCACGTTGCGTATGAGCGGAAATGCCTCGATCGCGGAGGAGATTACACAAGATGTCTTCCTCGCGCTTCTGACCCAGATCGATCAATTCGATGCCGCGCTCGGGAGCCTGTCCACCTGGCTATGCGGTATCGCTCGACGAAAGCTGTGGAAGCACCTGGAACGCAGTAAAGATGCGCTGTTTGATTTTGATGAACACACCATGATACCCAGCAGGCTTAGGCGAAGCTCGTAGTGGCCAATGCGCGTATCGGTGTTGCTCGCGCACAATACTTTCCTCTAATCACTCTCAGCAGCCTGGGTGGCGCGGCGGCTTTTCTTGTGCGACAGAGATGTGTGATCGCCTCGTTCTTTGGTGGCTAATTCTTCGCCGACGCTGCAAAGTCGGTTTATCGTCCGGAAGATATTTTGGGTCGCCGCTTCTATTTACTGAACATAGAGGGGTAAACGGACCAGGATGGGACGAGCCGGGCTGTGCGGAGCCGTGCTGACAATTGTCTGTGGCAGGGGGTCGGCCTGTGTGAGCAAAGGGCCGGATTGTTCTCCGGCATGCTGCTCGGCTGCACTCCAGACCTGGCGCTGGCCGCCGTCCTGATTCAAGATCAAGCTGTTGCTGGACCAGTCTCGATCCCAACGCTCAACGAGTGCTGAGTCGAGCGGACGGGCTTCCTCCGAAAGAGAGATGTCATGGAGCGGCTGCGGTGTTACCAGAAGCATGAGATCTTCCCCGATATACCGGTCGCTGCTGCGGGTGATATATAAGGCTCGAATGTCACTGTTCTGCGGGGGAATTTCGATTACCCGGCCAGCGGCAACCTCATTATTGCCGTGATTGATACTGAGCAGCGGAAAGATGAGAGTAGGTTCGCCAGTTGTGCCATCGCTGTAACGTTCACGATCAATAACGTAGAGAAAGCCCGGATGAGGCACCTCGATCGAGAGGCGGATGCGGTCACCCACATGGAGAGCTGTAGCAGAATCCACTCGCTCAGGCACCAGCTCGACAGAACTCCCCTTCCGGTTCAGCTCTGGAACCAACAAACGTGAACCTTCGCGGTCTGCAGGTTTTGGAGCACGAAGGCGCCAGATGGTAAGTCCAATCGCAGCTTGTGAGAGTTTCCTAATTGCGGGGGCGGAGCCGCTATCCTGCGCATTTAACGAATAGCGCGGTGAGGGATGCGAATGGGTTCCATTCTGAGAAGAGGAGGGGCGTTTTTTCAGAAAGCCTGTATCCCATATCTCCCGTGCGGTGTCAGCCGAGTCCTGCGAAGCAGCGGCTTTTACCTGAGGTGCTGGTGCCGGTGTCGGCAGTGTGGCAACGGCGGGACCATTCGATTGTGAGAGCAATGGGGCGCAGAATAATGATGCAAGGATAAGGGATTTCATTATGGGGTCACCTCACATGCAAAAGCGTAAATAACACTGGCGGCGCGACAGGAGAGAAAAACTCATTCTCCATGGTCAATCCGCAGCAAGCCTACGGCAAATGGTTCGGAGCTGGACGAGAAAAGGAGCCATGCGGAGCCATCGAATCGAAGCGGCTTCTTTTGCTGTTCGAGGACGGTGCGGATCCTACTAGTTTCCCCGGTCTCCGGGAGCTCGCCGCGGTCGCGGGAGTTAGCAAAGCGAAGAGCGGAATCGAATTCAGGCAGAGCTGACAGAGCCCAAACGAGAACAATCGTATCTGTTGCCGGAGTTTTCTGGTGATTTACAGGAGGCGGGCTGTCTATAAGAAACCATTTCTGCTCTGGAATGCTGATAATTTGAGAGCTGCCCAGGAATGATCTTGAGTTATTGCTGGTGGGAGACGGAAACAGAATATGCAGGCTGCGGTGGTCTGCGTCTTCCGAAAATACATAAAGGTACCCAGGTGCAGAGTTATGCAGGAGTATGCGAAACTCATCGCCATTCCGCAGGTTGACATGGCCTGACGGGGCCGGTCGAACGGAACCCGCAGGCATGTGGCGCAGGATCTCCAGTGTGACCGCCGGCACTGAAACAGTCTGCTCATCAGAATGGGCAGGCAAAGCCGACTTTCGCGGAGTCGAGGTCAACAAGAACCGGAAGAATACAGCCCCCGCGACCACCAGAAGGATGGCAATCATTGCATAGAGAACAGACCTTGATGCCTTATGCGCCGGGGACGGCGCTGATTCAAGCGACTCTGCAAGCTTGTCTCCAAAAACCCCCGCATCGTTAGGTCGCCGCGCCGGATCGCTCTGCAACGCCTGCCGGATAAGTGCTTCAGCCGCCAGGGGAAGATCAGGACGAAGTTGGGAGGGCCGGGCATAGCTGCCTTTACCCAGAAGACTCGCGAGTTCGGACGGGGTGGCGGCGGAAAAGGGCAGAGTATCTGTGACCATTTCATATGCCACAACACCTAGGGCATAGATGTCAGTTGCAGGTTCGACTTTTCCCAACAATTGTTCTGGCGCCATGTAAGCAAGACTTCCAATGATGCGGGTAGTGCGCTTGTCGCCGGAGGTAACTATGCTGGAAATTCCGAAATCGATCAAACGAACATGATCGGGGGAATCTCCGAAGGTTTGTATGACGATGTTTTCCGGCTTCACGTCGCGGTGGATTATACCTGCGGCGTGGATGAAGGAGAGGGCATGTCCGGTTTGCGCAAGAATGCGGGAAGCACGATGGAGCGGCATTGGCCCTTCTGAAAGGACCTCGCGGAGAGTTCGACCTTCGGCATACTGCATGACAAGGAACGGAACTCCAGCTGGGGTGATGCCGCTGTCGAGCGGAGCAACGATATTTGGGTGTTCGAGAACCGAAAGCGCATGTAACTCATCAGCAAACTTGCTGCGAATGTATGGATCGGGGTCGGTAGAGGTAAGAAGCTTCACAACGACTCGGCGGTTGAGGAGTTGCTGGTCAAGTGCCAGCCATGTAGTAGCAAAGCCTCCCTGGGCGAGAGCGCGTTCAATGCAGTATCGGTTGTTCAACACGGTACCGGGAGTCAGGCCAGAAAGGCCACGCTCAGCAGATGTGCCATGCAGCTCGAAGGGAACCAATGAACAAACCTCGCTCAAAAGAGCGGCGTCTCCATTGCAGGCATTCAAGACAAAGCTCTCGCGCTTTTCTGCTGGCAATTCGAGAGCGTCGGCGACGATCTCTTTGATTCGATCCCACTGATCAGGCTTCAGGGGCATTGGCTCGAAGCTGGCGTTCCAGAAATGCTTTGGCGACGTTCAGGTCTCGCTGCGCAGTTCGCTGCGAGATGTGGAGAAATCCAGCGATCTGTTCCGTATCGCACCCGGCAAAGTAAGCGAGGTGAACAGCTTCGGCCGCACGCTTGTCGATGCGGCCCAGACCTTCGATAGCTTCCTGAATCCGAATATGATCCTCAGCGGTTGAAGAAGTGACCTGCATAAAGCTCCGGACGGTAATCTGCTGCGGCCGGACGCCTCGCTTTGCGGCGCTTTCCGCGCGTGCCAGGTCAATGAGTATCCGGCTCATAGCCGTCGCGGCCACGCTGAAAAAATGCTTGCGATCCGCAAACTGTACAGGATGCGCTCCGAACAGGCGCATATAGGTCTCATTGACGAGAGCTGTTGGCTGAAGGATGTGACCGGGAGCAGAGCCACGCATACGGTTGGCAGCAACTGCGCGCAACTCGCCGTATACCGCATTGAACAGTTCTCCGATAGCCTCTTCGCGTCCTGCCTGGGCCTCGTGCAGAAGGACTGTGACGTTCTTGCTGGCGCCTGACGGCATGGTGCCACAAGTGTAGCAGCGTTTTCTGAGGGCCGGGACGGGTAAGCAGGGGTTTTTTTGAAAAAATCGCTCTACCGTGTCGTCTCCCGAGAGTATCTGCGCTTTCCAGAGTGAATGGCGGAAGATAACTCCCCGCCAACCAGAATCCAGGAGGCGAATATGAACTCGACAATAAAATACGCATTGATGGCGCTGGCACTTACGTCGGCCGCCTTGGCACAAAACACAACTTCAAACCCAGCTTACCAGGCGCCAGATTCCAGTGCTAACAACGATATTGTTGTGCGCATTAGACTGCTACCAGGCGTACGACAGAACAACGGGCAGGCAAATCATCTGCAGCCAGCCCCAACGGGGAAGATAACGACAGCCGTTTGGCAGGAGCCGCTTCCGCAGCAGACGCCTATGCAGGCTCCCGTCTCACAGCAGGTTCCCGTACAGATTGAGCAGCAGCAGAGTCCGGCTCTTCTTTCGCCGCCGGTAATCGTGGTGCGCGATGGCACCCCTGTTCGGTTACGGTTGCCGCGCACGCTTTCCTCAGCACAGGCGAAAACGGGAGACCAGATCGATTTTGACGTGCTCGACGACGTGATCGTGGGCGGACAAATCATTATTCCGCGCACTGCAAAAGCCATTGGCATCATCGCGGAGGCCGAGCACAAAAAATGGGCAGGCCGAGGCGGCAAGCTGAATCTTGCGCTGCAATATGTGCGACTGGACGACGGGACCAAGGTGAACCTGCGCGCGGAAAGTGACAACCGGGGCGGTGGGCACGTTGGCGCCATGACGGCAGGCATGGTGGCAACCGTTGCCTTGACCTCAGGGATAGGTGCTCCTCTATTTCTTTTTATTCACGGAAAAGAAGCGGTGGTTCCTGCAGGCACTGAGATAACTGCGTTCGTCAATGGTGATGCGCGAGTGAACGGTGTGGTTCAGACAAATCCATGAACTGTTCGTAAGGGATGCGAGCGCTGCGATTTCTGCACGGTGTTCTCGCATCCCATTCGCCGGTGAGTTGATCCTCGGGGAGCCGGTCTCCAGAACATTGTGGTTGCGCACCATCGGTTTAAGAGTGAGAATGATGCCTCTGGAGGTGCTCTTCTAGGAGCCCGTCAACCCGGGTCATACGATTACTCCATGCCCCTGCTGCTCTTAGAAACGGTACACGTAATGACGATAAATCAGGCTTTTTTTAGAACGCGACTGCTTTGCCTCTGCTGCCTGATTGCGGGCCCGATGTCTATCAAGGCTCAGACGCCGGCTTCTGACGGCGTTCAACAGCAGGAGTCCGGCCCCGAGCTTGTTGCTCAGTCAACTCCATCGATGTGGGGTACCGGAGCGGATTCGCTTTTTGGGCCGGGCGGACAATGGCTTGCTACTGCTGACAATCACGGAAATATTCTGATTTATGACCTGGTCGGTGGCCGTATGAGTCATCGGTTCGACAACGTCTCTGGGAAAGCGCTCATCGCTGTTCATCCGGCACGGGATTGGCTTGCGGTGCTCGCCGATAATTCTCTTCTCATGTATGACGTGAATCAAGGTACTGTGCTTTGGAAACAGCCCGTGAGCAGATCGTGCGGCGCACTGCATTTTTCCGCAGATGGTTCGCGCCTGATGGGAGTCTGCCAGCTTTCCGACGCACCAGCGGAACCAACGGCGCCTCCTCCCAGCTCATGGAGCGGCAGGCGGAAAGATACGGGCGTGTTGATCGGCTGGCAGACTGAAACAGGCATTGAGGCCAAAATGCCGGCTCTTGCCGAAGGTTATGAGGCAGGCCACATCTTTAGCGAAGACGGGCGCTGGGTGTTGGGCAGCACACCCCTTCCAGATATTTCGGGAGCCACTCCCCCGAGCCCTGGCCAGAAAAAACAAGGCATGTTCAAGTCACTCGAACAGTCCCGTTTATATATGAAGTCATTGACCAACCATGTCGTGCTGGATACAGAAACAGGACAAGTTGTCGGCCACCTTTCTGCAATGATACCGATGGCAATATCCGCTCGAACACACAGTGCAATCGGCATGACAACCGCATATCTCAACGCAAATTTTGGCACTGTTGTGCGTAGCATTGCCGGTATAGACCCAACGAAAACCTCCCTTCCAAGTTTAGAGATAATCGATGTTATAAACCCTTCAGCAAAACTAATCGAGCTGCAACAACCGTATGGGGGAGCGCCTCAAGTCAGCGCGGATGGAAGATACTTCCTGCTGCCCTCGCCTGTAGGCGCGGCCCGCGTCGATGCGGCATCCGGTGCCGTGGAAAATCCCGTGTGGGGGAGTCATCCCGCGATGACCACGGCGGCCCTCGCGAAGGATAGCGACCAGGTGGCATTCGTGCTGACCGGAAGCATCGTACTTTCGCGCTTTTCGAAGCCATCCGAAAGCCGCTTGATCGGGAGTGCAGAGATGGCTGCTCTTGATGCTGACCTGCAAGGCATGGTAACCCCACAGATGCATAAGATCTCGCCGCTGCAAACCAAGAAAGAAGTCAAAGCAAGAGCCAGGGAAGAGATGAAAGAGTTGAACGCGATCAAGGCTCCCCGGCCTTCTATCTTTCACCCCAGGGAGTACCAAAAGAAGCTTGAAGAATATGAGAACGAGACTCAGGCAGTGGAGAGAAAATACAACAACGCGGATGAGGATACCGAGCAGCAGTCCCAGCAGCAAGTGAAACAAAAAATGATTGCGGCAATGTTGAAATTCGGAGGCCCGGTTTACTTACCGCCTATGGCTGCGTTTCTCGACTCCGGACGCCTACTGGCGGTGCGATCCGCTGACTGGTCCTGGGACCTTTGGGATGTGGCAACCGGCAACCTCATCGCAGTGCACAAAGGAAAACTCGGTCTCGATACGGCACTTGAAAGCAAGAAGCCAGACGAGACGTCTAAATTCGCGGAAGCGCTGTTCGACAGAGGTGATCTCATTGAGATCGAAAAGAGCTTTGGCATGACTGCGTCGAGTGGACCTGCCCCGCCCTGGAATAAGAACGCGGATGGACTTGCGGTGTCGCCCGATGGACGCCTGTCGTTTCAATACCCGATTGCGAGAAGTGCGCCGCAGTACAGGGCCGAGAAGGCGGACGAAACTGTAGGCTATGGCGTCCGAGTTTCTGATGCCGCAACCCATAAGGCCTTATATGACATTCCCGAGATTCTAGGAGATGACTCCTTTTTTACGCTGACTCCCGGCGGCAAGGTTCTTGTTGGTGCTGATCGCGCTGAATCGCTCGGTTTCTGGGACTCAAAAACCGGCCTGCGTCTCGCAACGCTTTATGCCTACCAAGAGGGCGAATGGTTGTTGACAACCCCTTCAGGTCTTTTCGATGGCTCGCCGCGCGGCTGGCAGATGATTGCGTGGCGTGATTCATCGCGAGGAAACGCCACATTGTCCGGGGAGGCGTTCTTCAGTGAGTTTTATCGACCCGGGCTTTTAGCCGAGATTTTAGAAGGCCATGTTCCGCAGCCTCCGAGGAGCATCGATCGGATTGATCGCCGTCAACCTTCAGTGCACATCTCAAGCAGCTCAGTCACGACTACGGACAAAACGGTTACTCTCCATCTTTCCCTGACTGAAGCTACGGAGAACGGGCCTCCGGGAGGAATACGCGACGTGCGTCTCTTCCGCAATGGCGTCCTCATCCATATCTGGCGCAATGAGATCCAGCTTGAGCGCGGCGCCGCATCGCTAGACGCAACGGTGCCGTTGACTGCTGGCGAGAACCATTTTGTTGCCTACGCGTTCAATCATGACAATGTGAAAAGCCAGGATGCCGAGCTCGATGTGCTCTGCACCATTCCAGCTGAGCCACGCACCGCGTACATCCTTGCCGTGGGTGTAAACCACTACAGCAACGAGGAGTTCGATCTCAATTATGCCGCGCCGGATGCACAGCATTTTAGTCAGACGCTGCTCGAAAGCCTCCGTAGCGCAGGCGGATTTGGCAAAATTGTACAGGTCACTCTACTCGACAGCGGAGCGACAAAGAAGAATCTTTTGCGCTCGTTGGATGTTTTGAGCGGCCGGACATCTACATCCGAGCTGCCGCAGGAACTCACCGGTTTGGATCACGCTCGCCCTGGTGACATGGTTGTGCTGTATTTCGCCGGACATGGGCTGGCCTGGAACGATCACTTCTACCTCATTCCACACGACATCGGTTTTGACGGCGTCAGGGAGAACCTCGCAGGATCACTGGACGAAGTTCTGAAGCATGGAGTTTCCGACCTGGAACTGGAAAAAGCATTCGAGGGGCTAGATGCCGCCAGCATCATGCTGGTAATTGACGCATGCAACTCCGGCAAGGCATTGGGAGCGGAAGATGCATGGCACGGGCCGATGAATACCAAAGGCCTGGCCCAACTGGCATACGAAAAAGGAATGTATGTGCTGACGGCTTCGCAGGCCTTTCAGGCAGCGTTGGAGAGCTCCAGACTCGGACACGGGTATCTTACCTATGCGCTCGTGGATGAAGGGCTGAAGACTCCGCAGGCTGACAACTCGCCGCGAGACGGTAATGTAAGCGTGGTGGAGTGGTTTGAGTACGCAGCCCGACGCGTTCCTGAGATGCAGAGCGAAGCATTGAATCAGGCTCCTAACGCTGCGGGCCGCAAGCTGAGCTTTGAGAGTGTGCCCGCGCCCCAGAACGGTGTCCACGAATCCGCTACGGAACCGCCCCGGTTGCAGACGCCGCGGCTTTACTATCGCCGCGACGATCGCCGGGGGCAGGCCACGATTGTTTATTCGTATCCAATGCCGTAATAGGTCATAGGGATCGAATGCTTTCAAAATAATTTGCCAGAGCTTGTCGCTGAGGCTGCCGCGGTTTCGCTTTCCTGAGTGAAGCATATGCTTTCCCCGTACGGGGACACCTATTACAAGGAGCATTCAGATGAGCAGGTTTGGAATCGGTCAAGTGGCACGGTTTTTAGCGCTCGCAGTAGTTACGGGCATAGCGGCGACGCAGGGGCTCCATGCCCAGTCCATCGCCGGACACTGGCAGGGAAGCCGCACAGGTCGAAACCCCATGAACGGCACGCCGTTCACGGTGAATTTTGTCTTTGACTTTGGCGGCGACGGTAGTTACCGCGAAGAGGTATCTTTCGGAACATGGAAGATTCTGCAACTCACTGGCATATATCAGCTTGGTCCCGGACGCAAATCGGACGACCCAACGATAACCAACATCCTGTCGCTGCGGCCGCAGGACGTGCAGACGGCTCCTAATGAACAAGTGAAGATGATGTTAGAAGCAGCATGTGTGGCAAACACGGATGCGACCGATCAGTATGTCACTTTCTTCAACGTGGCTCCGTTAGGTGGAATGATGCTGAAAAATACAGCTGGTGGGGACACCTGGGGAATGAATCGAATGAGATAGGCCTTATAGGGGGATGTCCGCGTCGAAAAGCGGACATTCCTCTTAATGATGCTTGGGAATCAGAGTGGCTGTGATGAAGCCTGAAGAAGTAAGGTCGCTCTTTCCCATCAATTTAGATGCAAACTGGCGTACCGCAGTCCTTGAGAGAATTGAGTTCAGCCAAATTGCGGCCCGCGCTACTTCCTATTCGGTCAAGGGTCGAAATCATCTGTGAAACACCTCCGCGACTCCCATTTTGTGAACTCCAACAAACGACAGTCGCAGAGTGACCAGAAATACAGTCACGACCGACTGTTCGCGGGGAAAAGGATGGCACCGTTAACGGTGAGTTCTTTAGCATGTCTCGAAACAGCTTGCAATTTGTGATCGGTGAACATGAATAAATGAGGAGACCCCTTCATAACAATGAGGACACTTTGACTCGTAGAAAATCTACGAACCGTTGGGGAAAGCTGAAACATAGAAACGCGAGCCACTTTTGCTGTTCGTCGCTCAGGTCGTGATCGGCAATTGCTACCTCACATCGTCGACGAGATCTTCAACATCGCGAGAGAGGCTATGACGAATGCATTCCAACACTCAGGCGCCAACACAATCATACTAATGCTGAACTATGAGCGACGTTGTTTATCCGTGATTTGCAAGGACAACGGCAGCGGATTCGATGAAAGCCGTGGAGCAGAGGCTTGTAAGGGCGGACATTACGGACTTCGTGGAATGGCAGGACGAGCGGAACGCATTGGCGGGAAATTCTCTTACGTGAGCACTTCGACTCACGGAACCGAAATCATGATTAGAGCTCGCGCGCCTACAAGAACTTGGGCTGATTCCACACGACCAGCCCGTTGGCCACTTGGTTAAGTTTTGCCCGCATTTTGCCCGCAAGTAGTGCCCAGTGGGCCGTTTCTGCCGGTCGTGCCTGTTCATAAGTACCGTGCCGTCTATATTTTGCGATTCCTCACATTCCATGGCATGGAAGAGGTCGTCGGTTCGATCCCGACCAGGTCCACCAAATACACCAACAACTTAGGCTTTCGAGCGCTGCGTGTTTGTCATGACTGTGCTCGAACAGTTCTCCGACCGCGAATGCTCTCTTCTACTGCGCAGCAGGCGAGCTGAAATCGTTTGGAGACGGCGATGTGCCATAGAGCATCTCGCGTCCGTGCCTGACTGCAGTTTTCGACCAGCGGGAGGACTGAACCTCGGGATGAAGACAGAGGAGTAGCTTATTGACACTGGTCCCGAGTTAATTACCGGATCGGTATCGTGATTGAATCGAGGGCGTCAGCCTTCGGTTTTGTAGACGGGGTGATTCGGCGCGAACCAGTCCGTGATTGGAATGAATCTCCCTGGACCTCAGGACGGAACGCTTGCCGGGATCAACTTCGATTCAAAGCTATTCTTCCACCGATTCTCGCTCATTTTTCATGGATACGAAGGATACGAAAATTCCGGGGAATCTTGTTCCTTGTGTAGACTAAGGAGAAGGCAGGGACGGTATAGACGGCTCGTAAGTCTATATTCTCTCTCGCTTTGCACCTAAATCACAGAAAGTGCGAGTTTTCGTAGGCGGGCCTTAATCGGGGGTTCGAATCCCTCCGCCCCGACCATTCATCAACAACTGAGTTGAGTGCTGGTCGGGAATCGGTAGGCGCATCGCAGATACACTTCATCGATTACGGGCCTGGCACGGGGTGCAGTTGTCACAACAAGTTCCGCAATAGGGAAGCCGGAAGCAGAGAACGCGTAAGAATCAGCGGGCCCGCTCATCTGCTGATCCGCAGATGCACGCGGCGCGTGTTCTAGATTCTTTCTGTTTTCGGCTCGACTTCACAATCCAGCTTTGGAAGTCCAAGCGGCCACCAGTTCCAATCGCCGGCCAGGCATAACAGCGCCGGCCCAATGACCATGCGGACCAGCGTGGCATCGATCAGGACAGCGACCGAAAGCGTGAGGCCGATCATCTTGATCACCAGGAAGTCTCCCAGAGTAAAGGCGGCGAAGACGACGATCATGATTGCCGCCGCGCTGGTGATGAGGCCTGAGGTGCGCGCCATCGCTTCCGGAATGGCCTCGCTCTCGGAGAGGCCGCTCTTTCTGGCTTCCAGCACGCGAGCTACTAGAAATACCTCGTAGTCCATGCTGAGCCCGAAGACGATGGCGAAGGTGACAATGGGCACCAGCGGAAAGATGCCGCCTGTGCCACCGGGGGAGCCGAAGAAAGCTCCTCCATAGCCTTTCTGAAAGACCAGTACCAGTGCACCGAAGGACGCCGCAACCGAGAGCAGATTCAGCACGATGGCTTTAAAGGCTACGATCACGGATCGGAAGCCGGCAAAGAGTGCCAGGAGGGTGCCGAGGACCACCATGGCCACCACCGGCAGCATGCGCTGGTCGATGATCGTCTGGTAATCGGCATTGAGTGCGGGGATTCCGCCGACAAGCATGGTGGCAGATGGAACACCGGTGAGCGCAGGCGCTCCAGTCTTGCGCAGGTCTCGCACCCAGTCCACCTGGCCGCGCAGTGAAACTGAGGTGTTGGGAATCACCTCAATCAGTGCGGCGTGGCGGTCACGGCTGATGAAGGCGCGCCGGGAGTCTCGCGAGATATTTGTCAGGAAGGAACGATCGCCATTTGCGAGCGTGGTGAGGGAGAGGACGCGCTGGCAGCGCGGATCTGCCGCAAGCTTCTTGCTGGCTTGATCGAGGGCGGCCCAGCCCGCATCGCTGTCGACGATGGAATCATTCGGAAGCGTAATCAGGACGCGAATCGACTGCACGACTCCGACACGGTCCATCTGTTCCAGCTCATGCAGCGCCTGCACGGACTCCGCGGCCTTCGGCAGCCAGTCACCCTTGGGCAGACTCGTGTCCAGTTGCGTTCCCTGCCATGCCAGCAGCATCAGCGGTGCGGCGGCAAGAACAAGCGCAAGCCACGGATGCGCGACGATCTTCTGGCCCCAGCGACGCCAGCGCATGCCAGAAAGCTCCGATTGATCCGCATCCAGTTTTGCCCTGAAGGGCATTCGACCCCAATCGATGCGTTTGCCGAGAAGCCCCAGCACCTGCGGCACGAGAGTATTTGCCAGCAGCACGCTCATGGCTGCTACCAGGCAGCCTGCCACGCCGATGGAGCGGATCTCGCTGATGGGCACTGCGAGCAGCGCGACAAAACCGATGGCCACCGTGGTGGCGGAAACAAGGAGCGTGCGCCCGGCGCGCTTCGACGCGATGGTGCAAGCTGTGGCACCGTCATGACCTGCTGCCATCGCCTCTCGGAAGCGGCTGACCATCAGAAGCGTGTAGTCAACGCCAAGCCCCAGGCCGAGCATTGTGGCCAGGTTCTGCACCAGAATGGAAAGATGAAAGCGCGTGGCAAGCAGGCCTGCGATGGCAAGCGTGGTGGCGATGGCCATCTGTCCCACGGCAAGCGGCGTCAGTGAGGCTGCGATGCTTCCAAAGGCCAGCAGCAGGAGCGCCAGGGTGGCGGGAATCGCGATGCTTTCGCTGTGATGCACCTCATCGGCGCTGGCCTTGCGGATATCGAAGTTGAGTGGAAGCTCGCCTGTCAGTTTCAGGTCGGCGCCGGAATATTTCTGTCGCAACTCGGCTTGCAGAGTGTGAGCATAGGCTTTCAGGCCGGGAATGAGCGGCTCGACGGAGTCGTCCGGCGAACTGAGGCCGATCACGACATACGTGCCGCCTCCTTTGCCGAGAAAGATCGTGTCATGAAGATCGAGATACGAGACCACTCCCGAAACGCCGGGCTGCTGCTTGAGCCCCTCCACGATGCTCGAGAGAGCCTGCGTACCCTCTGCGCCGTCTGCCGAGGGCAGACCCTTGATTACCAGCACAACCTGGTCCACAAATGGAGAGTTGAAATTGGTCTTCAGCTCTTCCGAGACAACTTGCGCATCGCTGCCCTCGACGCGGGTGCCGGTCTCGAGGTGCCGCTCGGAGTGAAAAGAGGCCGGAAGCAGCGCAAGGACGCCGATGAGGACGACGGCTGCAGACCAGAAGCGCGGAGATTTGAGAAGGGTCATGATTGTTTGAAGATCATTGTGCGTCCGGTTTTAAAAGAACGGCTCGAGTGATACAAAGCTACATGGGTATGGGAAGCTTAGCTACGCAGGCTGAAGCAACCCGTGACGGCTGGTTCCGAGTCAGAATACACTGACGTGGCTGGCTGAAGCTCGGATGGATCGATGTTTCTGACGACTTGCCATGCCCCGGAGGCACTTATCTCTAAATTTATGAAAAATCGCCATATAGTCTGGATGCTTCTGAGTCTCCTGTCAGTTGCTTCCGCCCTGGCATCCGACCCGCGCGCGGGTTCCTGGACGCTGGTTTCCGCACAGTCCTCGCTCGATCCTCCCGACAAGCTCCTGATCACTTCCACTGCCGGGACGGTCCGCGTTTCCATGACGGGAGAAACCCGCCTGGAATTCACTGCAAAGTCCGATGGCAAGCAGACCCCGGTGCCTTCGAACTCCCTGTTCGATGAAGTGCAGCTGCATCGCATCGATAAGAAGCAGGTTGAAGTGACCGAAAAGAAGAACGGCGCGCTTGTGGCGACGATTCGCAACGCGCTGTCGAAAGATGGCAAGGAACTTACGCTGACCACATTGCGGCCCGGTCACCCCGACCAGGTTTCCGTCTGGTCGCGAACTGCGAAAGCGCCTGGGGCCTTCGATCCATTTGCCGGCAACTGGACCCAGGACGTGAGCAAGAGCCGCATGCGCCAGGCTACGCCGCTGAAGATCGATGCTGTTGGCGCAGATGGGGTTCGCTTCACCTACGACTACAGCTATACCGCCCACTTTGATGGCAAGCAGTATGACCTGCATGATGCGCGCAACGATAGCGTGCAGCTGGCGCAGGTGGACGCGCACACTGTGGAGGCGACTTACCGGCGCGATCAGCAGGTAACGCAGAAGGACCAGTGGACTGTGACGCCCGATGGGAAGACCATGACGCTCACCAGCACCGGCACGCTGGAGACTGGCCAGAAGTTCACCGAGAAACTGGTCTTTGAGCGGAAATAGCACGCGCAAATAACGACCGTAAATAGCCGATGGACGGCGGTTCGCAGCTAGTCTGCTGCGACCGCCGAATCGATCTCCCGCGGGGCAACCGCGATGATGCCCTTACGGTGCATGAACTTGAGGATGCCGTTCACCACGTCTTCGAGAGACGGGTCAGGCTGTCCCCATGCAGTAGCATCGCGAGCTGCCTGGTAGGTGGAGTTATCGTAGCGCTTGAACTCCATCGCCGTGATGTTGTCCACCGAGCCCACCAGAAAGTCCAGCAGCGGGAAGAGAAGGTCTTCCTTGCGGCAGCGGCGGATGAGCTCCGGAACGAAGTCATCGACAGAGAAGATATCGAACTGCCGCCCCGTGGACTTGGTGATGAGGTTGGTGATGTCCATCATGTTCGCATAGTCGTCGCGCACAATATGGTAGGTCTGGTTCGCCGTGCCTGCGGTGGTTGAGATCGCCACGATGTTATTCGCAACAATATCTGCCGGCACAAAGCTGACCTGGTTCAGCGCGTCCACGCCTATTCCATGGTTGACCATGAAAGCTACAAGCCGCACCGCGATATCGAAGTTATTGCCTCCGCCAGTGATGGAGGGGCTGACCAGCGCCGGCCGGAAGATGCGTGTCGAAAGGCCCTTGCTGCGGGCATCCGCCACTACCTGCTCGGCAACCCACTTGGTCTGGCTGTAGCCGAAGTCGAGCAGATCGAGGTCCTCATTGAAGTCGGTCTCCCACAACACGTCCTTCACTGCCCAGCCGAAGACAAACGTAGTGGAAACATAGTTGAATTCCTTCGGACGGCCTTCAAAAGCGAGCCGAAGCACTTCATTTGTGCCCATCACGTTCGCATCGCGCATGCGATCGTAATTGAAGAGGTAATTCACGGTCGCGCCGTTGTGGAAGATGGTGTCGCACTCGTTCTTGAGAAACTCCCACGCGCTCTCCGAAAGGCCGAGGTTCGCCATGCCGAGATCGCCGCAGACAGGCCTCACGCGCTCTTCAAACATCTTCATGAGCTGATCGCTGCATGGTCCCATGGAGTCCATGGCAGCCCGCAGGCGCTGCTGGCCTCGCTCTTCATCGGAAGCGCGCACCAGCACATGGATGGTGGCATGCGTCTGCTCCAGCAGGCTCTTAATCAGGAACGGCCCGATAAACCCGGTGCCGCCTGTGAGAAATACCTGGTGGGGAATGGGAATCTCAGGCGTGGGCATGGGCACAGGAGGATTGAAGACCAACTTCCGGTCCTCGCGCATCATCTGCCGTTCGCTTTCGCGCTGCTCTTCGCGGAAGATATGCAGCGACTGACGCAGGTTCTCGAGCGCCTCTTCGGGAACGCTTTCCAGATGCTCTGCAAGCTGGAAGAGCTCCGCCACACTGACGCGCTGGATCACGCCGATATCTACCTGGCGCGCGAGCACGTCGGCGCCCCGGTCCTTCAGCAACTCCTTGATCTCATGCATGAAGACCACAAGGTCAAGCGAGTCCAGCCCAGCCTCAATCAGGTTGTAGGACTCATTGCCGGTAAGGCCGTAGCGCAGCTTCAGTTCGTCAAAGGGAGTCTGCTTCTCAGACATACCGGAGCAACCGCCAGCATCCTTTTCGCGCGAGAATTCATTGAGCACCTTGAACTCGCCGGCGGTCCACATCTGCCGGGCCTTGTGCCTCATGATCTTGCCCGAACTGGTGCGCGGAATGGAACGTGGAGCGATGAACGAAATCAGCGCAACTTCAACGTTGAGATAATTGCGCACAGCCTGCGCAATCCGGCGCGCGTCGGGAATCTGGCTTGGGTTTTTCACTTCCGCCACAATCGCCAGCGCGGGCTCGCTCTCTTCGTGAATCTGAAATGCTGCAACGCAATGCGCGCGAATGAGCGGCGATGAGCGCTCCACGACGCCCTCAATGTCCTGCGGATAGTAATTCTGGCCGCGCAGAATAATCATGTCCTTGATGCGGCCGCACACAAAAAGCTCTCCCTCATGGAAGAAGCCCATATCGCCGGTGCGAAGGAATCCGTCATCGTAAGGCGTATCGTCTGTCAGCCTGGCGCGAAAATGCTTGAGCGTGAGCTGCGGATTGTTCCAGTAGCCGACACATTTACCCACGCCGGCCGTCCAGATCTCGCCAATGTTGCCTTCCTGCAGAACGTTGTGACGCTCCGGATCGACGATCCTCACGTCCATGCCCGGCAGTACCCGGCCGCAGCTCACTACCTTGGTAGATGCGCCGATCTCGGAGACTTCCGTGGCCAGGCGTGCATGGCCCATGGCAACGGCGTTCTTATTCACCGCGATGATGTTGCGTCCGCCCATGGAGACAGCCAAAGTGTTTTCAGCCAGGCCGTAGGCGGCATAGAAAGCCTCTGACCTGAGCCCGTAAGGCTGAAACGCTTCAAGGAACCGCGTATAGGTATCCGCCTTTACCGGCTCAGCAGCAACCATCAGGGTGCGCAGCGCGCTCAGGTCGCAAAGCTCAAGGCTTTCTTTCGGCACACGGCCCGCGCGGAGACAGTATTCGTAGGCAAAGTTGGGCGCAGCGGTGGCGGTGGCCTTGTAGAGGCTCATGGTTTCAAACCACAGCACGGGCCGCTGAATGAAGTCCGTCGGCGAGAAGCCGTAGGTGGTTCCAGCACGCAGGGCGGGATACAGGTACGTCCCGATCAGCCCCATGTCGTGGTACTGCGGCAGCCAGGAGACCACCACGGGGGATGTGTGGTCGATCACAAGAGGCGCGGTGCGCAGGATGTTCTCGTGGGTTACGATGACACCCTTTGGCTCATTGGTGGAACCGGAAGTGTACTGCAGAAAGAGCGTCTTGCCGGGATCGGGGAAGTCCACACCCTCCACTGGCTCAGTAAATTCCTCGCTCACAATCCACGGCAGCCCTGAAATGTAATCCACATCCACGCCGGAGGTAGCAACGGCGGTGCGGGTGAGGTTTGTCTTCAACGAGGCATGATAGTCGCCGCTGGTGAGCACCCCTGCCGCCTGGCAATCCCGGGCGATGTGGGTCATCTTGTACATGGCGCTCTGAAACCCGCGGGAACTCGGTGGGTAAACGGGCACAGGGATGAGGCCGGCGCGCACGCATCCAAAGAACGCGCAGATCATCTCAAGTCCAGCGGGGTAGGCAAGCAGCAGGCGGTCTTCGGCGGCGAACCGGCCGTCCTTCAGCAGGCGTCCCGCGATCGCTTTTGTACGCTCCTGGAAAGAGCTGTAGGTATAGCTCTCGAGCGTATTTCCATTCAGGTCAAGGTAGGCGTAGAGGAGTTTGTGTGGATGTACCTCGGCCAGCCGATCCAATTCATTAACGATCGACATCATAGTGAAAGAGCAACACCCCTTTGAATGGTAGTGAGGACGGTGAAACCAGAAGCCAACGTTTCATGCCGTTTTTTCTTTTTAAAATCAATCCGGAGGCGTTCGCGGGAGCTCCGAATATGAACGGAAGATGAAACGATATTTACAAGGATATTATGCACCGTGCCTTCGCAGGTTACAGCAAGAGAACCTGATCTACGATGAAGCGGACGACAGGAATGATTGCAGCCTCTGAGTGGCCAGATCAAGCCGTCTCGATTCACAGAGTTGATCTCACAATGCTACCATAGACTAGATAAAACTCAGCATATTTCAAATGGCATGCTGAACTTGGCGGGGAATTCGCCGGTTTGGCAAAACTCGTCGTTTGGGGCACGTATCTGAGACCGGATAGGATAATCTGGTGAGCTTTCAGTCTGAAACATCTCCGGCCGGGGGAGCGGTTCTGGCCCCCGACGATGATCTTCTTGCGAATATGCCGGTACCGGACTCCGCCGGGATTCCCGATGGATCGTCTTTTCCCAAGGTGCTGCGCCGGCGTCTGGACCAGTACTTCGTCGCGAATGAGCTTTCCCCCAAGGCCGATCGGACCATGTGGGTCAAGATTGGTGTGGGCATAGGCGTTCTCGCACTAAGCTGGGCTGCCATCTACGTTCTCCGCCCCGGAGCCGGGGATTTTCTCGCCCTCTATCTTCTGGGTGGCCTCGCGCAGACCTTTCTGTTGCTGAATATCGCCCACGACAGCAACCACAACGCCATTTCGTCTGACCCTTCGGTCAACAAGACGCTCAACTACGTCTTCGACCTCTGCGGGATCAGCTCCTATATGTGGCGTATCCTGCACCATCGGGGCCATCACTCCTGCGTGAATGTGCATGGTGAGGACGATGCCCTGACAGGGCGCGGTCTGCTCCGGTTTACGCCGCATGAGCCGCTGCGCCCCATGCAGCGCTTTCAGCACGTGTATGCGCTGTTTCTCTATGCAGTTTTCTCCCTGGATTACGTCTTCGTACGGGACTTTGAGTGCTTTTTCCGGCCCATGCACGACTACCTGCGGCGTACCCGGCACCCGTTGCGTGAGTATGTAATCCTCTTTGCAGGGAAAGCCTTCTACCTCACCTACATGCTGGTGCTTCCTGTTCTGCTGCTGCATATGCATGTGCTGCTGGTAGCCGGGGCCTTCCTGCTCGTCCATCTCATTGTGGGACTCAGTGTAGCGCTGGTCTTTCAGACCACGCACACGGTGGACGATACCTACTTCCCGGAGAGCCGGGATGAGTTTGACAACAGCGTCTACCACGTCTTTGCCACAACGGCAGACTACGCAACCGGGAACCCGGTGGTTGGCTGGCTGACTGGCGGGCTGAATCATCACGTCGCGCATCACCTGTGCCCGTTCGTCTGCCACACTCACTACGGCGCTCTCACCCGGATTGTGAAGCAGACCGCCGACGAATTTGGTGTACCCTATCGCCAGCATCGCACCATGACGCGCGCGATATGGCATCACCTGATACTTTTGAAGCAACTGGGCGACGGCACATGGTCGTGAACGTTCGTCCCTGATCCTGGCCGGATATGGCTGCGCAGATGGCGAGAGTACCGCAGTACTTGCCGGCCTTGCATCTGCGGCGAGGTATGAAATTGTCGACATCGATTCCCGCAGTTTCGCGATTGCGCTCCTTCAAGGATTCGCCCGCCATGGCGCGAAATCCGGTACCCGTCCTGTCGAAATATCTCGACCTTTACGGAGACACCTTCCGCTTCTATCTTGGCGGCCTGAAGGAAGCCATCGTCACAACGGACCCCGCCGTCATTCAACATGTGCTGAAGACCAACGCCGACAACTACCAGAAGTCCGAGATCCAGGTGAAGCGGATGGGACACTTCCTGGGCAAAGGCCTGCTGACCACCCACGGCGAGCCATGGAAGAACCAGCGGCGCCTGATTCAGAAAGGTTTTGATCGCAAACAGCTCGACGCGCTTTCCGCGATCATGCAGGAATCCCTTGCCGAATCGATCTGCGAGTTTGATCGTCGCATTGAGCAGGGCGCGGTGGATATTTATCCACAGCTGATGGAAATGACCTTCGCCATGGTGGCGCGCTCCCTGTTCGGCGCGCATCTCAAGCGCGAAGACATTGACCTTGTCAGCAATACCATCTGCACGGTGCAGGAGTTTATCGTCCGCCAGACGCTGCAGCCTTATATGAACCCGTGGTTTGCCATGTCAGGGGAACTGAAGAAGCACGAAGACATGCGTGTACGCGCCGATAACGTGCTGTTGGAGTACATCCGGGAGCGTCGCAAGCAGCCACCCGCCAGTGATATGTTGCAAAGCCTTATGGACGCCCGCTACGCCGACGGCGAAGGCATGAGCGATGAGATGGTGTTGAGTGAGAGCATGCAGCTTCTGGTTGCCGGTCATGAGACATCTTCGAATGGTCTGTCATGGCTGCTGTATCTGCTCAGCACGCACCCGGAGGCTCTTGAGCGGGTAAGGGAAGAGTTTGACAGCGTGCTTGGAGACAGGCCGCTGAACCAGGGAGACGTGATGAGTTTCCCCTTCACGGCGCAGGTCATCCATGAGGCTCTCAGGCTCTATCCACCGTTCTGGATGATTGACCGCGTTGCGACCAACGACGACCGTGTGGGCGACACCGTGATCCCTGCAGGCTCCATGGTGATTGTGTACGTCTATGGAGCGCATCATGCAGCGCGCGCGTGGGACAAGCCGGAGGAGTTTCACCCGGAACGCTTCGTCAGGGAAAACGATAAGGCGCGTGCGCCGTTTACGTACCTCCCTTTTGGAGGCGGACCGCGCATCTGCATCGGCAATCAATATGCAATGCTCCAGATGCTTATGATCCTCAGCACGATTCTGCGGCGTTACGACTTCCAGTTGATTCCAGGCCAGGACGTCGAAGCGCGCGCCATGGTGATTCTGCGGCCTAAGCAGGGAATTCGTATGCAGTTCACCCGGGCCAACGCGGCTATGCGCAATACGCTGGTCGAAGCCTGAGGCGTACATCGCTCATGAAGCTATTTCTCCTGCTTTTCATCGCTGTCATGAGCGTATATACCGTGCAGGCGCAGAATGAAGCCGATCAAAAGATCGACATCGGGATCATTGTCGCGCCTACCCGCGAAGAAGCTCAGTCGATACTCAAGCAGCTGCATGCGGGAGCCGACTTCTCCGTATTGGCGAAGGAAAAATCCACGGATGCCACAGCCTCCGATGGTGGCTACATGGGAAAGCTGGATCCCGATCACCTTCGCGTTGAGGTTCGCAATGCACTGCGCGGGCACAAAGCGGGTGAACTCACGGAGATAGTTCAGCTTCCTTCCGGCTTCGCCATTCTCAAGGTGTTGCCGGCAGCACCGCCTGTCAGCGACGTAGACCCGAAGCGGATTTCGGCGCTGACTGGCTCCGGAGCAATTCGAGCAGGAACTCCAGTCTCCGGTATCAGCGAAGCGAACATGGTCTTTCAACAGTTTCCCAAGCCGGATGGCTGGAATCGCAACCTCAAGCAAGTCTGCGAAATTCGAAAAAACTCTCTCCTCAACGCGGAAGAAGCCATGCAGGGCGCAATGACTCCGAATGGCTCCAGCGAAGTACATCTCTCGCCGATGGAGCAGATTCAAGGGCACGGTCTGCTGGGAGAGCTATACGATTACAGCGGCGAGATGGAGAAAGCAGCAGCCGAGTGGAAGGCCGACTACGAGCTGGCAAAGACCATTGAGCCTGCATTGCTGCCCGATATAGAAGAAGCTCTTGGAGCCACCTACCTGCATTGGTCTGAGATGGAAAACGGCGTCTATAGCAAATCGCGCGACCTGGATATTTTTCCTCCACTCCATCCCAAAGCCAGCTTCGAAAAAAAAGACGAGTCGAAGTTAGCCATTGAATACTTCCTGAAGTATCTTGAGCAGCGTCCCAACGATCTGGAAGTTCGCTGGCTGCTGAATCTGGCATACATGACGCTCGGCGAGTATCCGGAAGGCGTCCCGGCGGCATATCGGATTTCGGAGAAGGACTTTCAGTCGAAGCAAAACATTGGCCGCTTTGTAGACGTTGCGTCTGCAACAGGGCTGAATGTCCTTCGGGATGCAGGAGGCCTTATCGTCGATGATTTCGACAATGATGGGCTTCTGGATGTTGTAGTTTCCAGCCAGAATGTTTGCGAGCCGATTCGCTTCTTTCATAACAACGGCGATGGCACCTTCAGCGACAGGACTGCACAGGCCGGCCTGCTGGATCAGCTTGGCGCGCTGAATATCGTGCAGGCCGATTACAACAACGATGGCTGCATGGACATTCTGATGCTGCGCGGAGGCTGGGAGTTTCCGCAGCGCAAGTCTCTGCTTCGCAACAACTGTGACGGCACATTTACGGATGTGACAGAGGCGAGCGGGCTTGGTATATCGGTCACCTCAACGCAAGCCGCGGCCTGGGCCGATATCGACAACGACGGCTATCTCGATCTCTTTATCGCAAACGAACACTCGCCCTCGCAGTTATTTCACAACAAGGGCGACGGGACTTTTGAGGAGATTGGCCACGCAGCTCACATTGATCAAACGGCCTTCAGTAAAGGAGTCGCCGCTGCTGACTATGACGGAGACGGCTTCCCCGACTTCTACGTAACCAATCAGAACGGCGTTGGTTTTCTCTACCACAACAATGGCAATCTCACCTTTACTGAAGTTGGCCGCCAGGCCGGCGTTCAGGCGCCCACCTATGGCTTTGCCACGTGGTTCTTCGACTTCGACAATGACGGCTGGCCCGACTTATTCGTCAACAATTTCATGACTTCGATTGACGAGACCCTGAAGACTTACGTCGGCGGCCAGCACAACGAAGAAACACTCAAGCTCTATCGCAACAAGCATGACGGAACATTTGAAGATGTCACCGCGCAGATTGGCCTCGACAAAGTCTTCATGCCGATGGGCGCGAACTTTGGCGATGTGGACAATGATGGATATCTGGACATCTATCTTGGCTCGGGTAATCCTTCCATGACAGCTCTTCTTCCGCATGTGCTGCTAAGAAACAATGGCGGCAAATCTTTCGAGGACATTACACAATCCTCCGGCACAGGAGAACTGCACAAAGGGCACGGCATTGCCTTCGCGGATCTCAGCAGGGGCGGCGTCGAAGACATAGTCGCCGAGATCGGCGGCGCAATTCCAGCCGATCATCATGCAATGCGCGTCTTTGAAAATCCGGGCAGCACCAACGATTGGTTGAATGTGCGGCTTGTTGGCGTAAAGAGCAATCGTGAAGCCCTCGGCGCGCAAATCCACGTCACCGTTCAGGATGGAAAACAGCAGCCGCGGTCGATCTATCGAACCGTGGGTCAGGCAAGCTCATTCGGCGCAAACCCAATGGAGCAGCACATCGGGCTCGGACCCAATGCGGGTGCAGTAACACTCGATATCTGGTGGCCCGCCTCGAATACGCGGCAGCATTTTACCGGCATCACCAGGAATCAGTTTATTGAAGTGAAAGAGTTTGCAACCTCCTACACACATCTGGATCGCAAGTCCTTTCATCTGGCCGGTGGCGCGTCAACCGCACAAATCGCTAAGTAGGCAATCTAGTTTCGTGTTAGTTTTTCTGGAGTAGGCGTAATGCTATGCGCAGCACACTTATAGCCGGCATAGGGATTCTCATCGCGGCTCAGGCATGGGCTGCTGAACAGCATACTGCGCAAGGCATCCTGCTTGAAGTGAATCCAACTGAGCATCGAATCGTCGTCTCATGCAATCCGATCCCCGGCTACATGGAAGCAATGGTGATGCCGTTCACCGTTCGCGGTCCGGAGAATCTGAGAACCTTTGCTCCCGGTGCAACCGTTCGCTTCAACATGGTGCAGTCGAACAACGAGGCTTACGCAGATCACCTTCAGATGGTGCACGTAACCAACTTTGAGGCCGAGCCTACAGAAGCAGGCCGCCTGACACTCCTGCATAAGACAATGGATCCGGGCCTCGCAGCAAAGGCCGTGCCCGTCGGTCAGCCGGTTCCCGACTTCGCACTCACCGATCAAACGCAGCAGCTAACTCACCTCACGCAATTCAAAGGGAAGGTAGTAGCTCTCACCTTCACCTATTCGCGCTGCCCAAACCCGAACTACTGCTTCCGTCTTTCGAATAATCTTTCGCAGCTTGAGCGCCGCTTTCATGCAGAGGCAGGAAAAGATCTGATCCTCATCACCATCGTGATCGATCCCGACCAGGATCGCGGCAAAGCTCTGGAGCAATATGCCGGCACATGGAAAGCTGATCCCGCCGCGTGGCATTTTCTTACCGGAACCATGCAAGAGGTGCAGAACGTAGCGGCCTTCTTCGGCATGAACTTCTGGAGCGATGAAGGATTCTTCACGCATAGCTTCCACACGGTAGTCATTGATCGCGATGGAAGGCTCGCCGCAAACCTGGAAGGGAATCAGTTCTCCGCCGGACAACTTGGGGACATGGTGGAAGTCGTTCTGCATAGACCCGCACAGCAAGCGGCTTCCATCCCGCAGAAGCCTCAATAGAACCGCGATCATCAGCGAATCCAACCCGCTCGAATCATCCACAAAGATCCAATCGTAACCATAATCCATAGAACGATTCCCTGCAGCATGGGCCGAAATCCAACTGCTTTCAGCGTGCTTCTCGACAGGCTGGTGCCAATCAGAAACAGCGTTACGCAGAGGCCAGTGATGCCAAGGTGCTGCAGCGTGGCATACACCGGACGATAGCTTGAAAGGAAAGTATTGCAAGCGGCCGCGACAAGAAACAGCCCGATAAACCACGGCCACTGAACTTTAGCCTTGCTCTTTTGCGTAAGTGAAACGCCAATCGATACAGGCACAATCCACAGCGCTCGCACAAGCTTCACTGTGGTTGCAATGCTCAGCGCCACCGCGCCATATCGAGCCGCAGCGCCCACAACGGAACTCGTGTCCTGAATGGCCAGCGCCGCCCACAGCCCAAACTGCTGTTGCGTGAGATGAAGCGCAGCGCCAATGGGCGGAAACACAAGCAGGGCAATCGAATTGAGCACAAAGACTGTGCCCAGCGAAACCGCAATCTCTTCTTCGTTCGCATTCAGTATCGGCGACACAGCTGCAATGGCGCTGCCCCCGCAGATGGCAGTACCAGTGGAGATCAGGAAGGAAACGCGGCTTCGCACAGCCAGCGCGCGCCCTAACCCCGTGCCTGCCAGCAGCACAAACCCGATGCTTAACGCTGTATAGAGAAAGCCTGCGCGTCCCGCTTCGAGAACCTGGTGAAGATCCATGCCAAAGCCAAGCGCCACCACAGAAATCTGCAGCAGAAGCCTCGATAACTGGCGCGTATCCTGCGGGAATGGGTGTAAAAACGACAAGCCAAACGCCAGCCCTAGCCCAAGAGCAATTGGCGGCCCCACAACACCGCTGGCCGCGAAAATAATTCCAAGGAAAAACAGGTTTCTTGCCACACCTCAAGCATGAGCTGCTTGTATCTCTCAGGTCCAAGCAGAAGTTATGATGAGCTATTTGGATTTCTAATCGCTGTTTCCGGCTGCGCTGCAGCACTCAAGCCTCAGGAGAACTCATGGAGAACTTCCGCTTGAAAGTCTTTCGGGTGGTTGCATCGCACCTCAACTTCAGCCGCGCCGCGGAAGAACTGCTCCTGACCCAGCCTGCTGTGACTCAACAGATCAAAGCACTGGAAGAGGAATATGGTGTTCCTCTCTTCGACCGCGCGGGCGGAAAAATTACTCTCACGCCAAGCGGCCTGACATTACTACCCTTTGCAAATCGACTCAAAGAGGTCTCAGATGAAGCGTATGCCGCAGTAGCCCGCGCATCAGGAAAACTCGCCGGCCAACTCGCCATCGGCGCATCGCAGACCATCGCGCAATATCTCCTGCCTGCTTTTCTCGCAGGCTTTCTGCGAGAGAATCCGCGCGTCTCCATCTCCACCATCAGTGGGAACACAGACGAAATACTGCAGGCGTTATCGGCACATCGTATCGAATTGGCTCTCATTGAAGGTCCAGCCCTGCGGAAAGACGTGCATGTGGAATCCTTCATGGAGGACCACATCGTTCTCGTCGTGCCTTCCAGCCATGAGTGGGCAGACCAGGACGTGGATGTATCTGCGTTGATCAAAGCTCCGCTTCTTATGCGCGAATTCGGGTCGGGGTCGCGCCGCGTGGTAGAAAAATCGTTTGCTTCTGCAGGCGTCAGCAAAAAGCAGCTCAGCATCCGCATGGAGTTTGATTCCACGGAGAGCCTTCTAAGCGCAGTAGAGGCGGGCCTGGGCGTAACCTTCGTCTCACAATGGGCCGCGCGAAATCATCTCGCGCTGGGAACCTTGAAAGTAGCACGGACGCCTGATCTCAAGCTCGCGCGCAAATTTTCCATCGCGTATTCCGCAGGTCCCGTTCCCGACGGCAATCCGGGAGCGTTCCGCGCCTATCTTCTGGCCCGCGGAATGGAGCAGACCTCGCGCGCTCCGCAAACCGGGCGTCGATTCAGAAGCTGAAACACAAGGAATACTCCATTCCTCCATGACCATTCTGGTTTTTTGTTCCAAAGCGTTCAATTCTGAGGGGCAGGCAGATATGTGAATCTACTATTCCGTTATGCTCAGATAGAATTATTGAAGTGAATGAATCCTCCATACGGGCCCATCTCTCTGAAGCTTTCGGCGCAACTTCGATGAGAATCGCTCCTGAGATATCCATCTCAGAGGCGCTGCGTGTATGAGAAAGTTCGCCTCAGTAAACAGACAAAATCCCAGTCAGAAACCAATACCACGGCGCGATTGGATTCTTCTTCCTTTGATCGGCCTGCTGACTGTAGTGCTGATTCTGGGATCTTCCGAGTGGATTGCCCGAAAATACTTCTGGTCCTCGGCTAGCGGGTATGAGCGTTGCATGTATCTCGATCCTGCAACAGGCATGCGCGGGATTCCAAACTCCCACTGTTGGGAAAAGTCAGAGGAAAGCTCCTGGGTCGAATACCGGTTCAATAGCTGCGGTCATCGATCGAGCAAAGAGTGCGGTACCAAGCCTGCCGGCACATTCAGAATTGTCGTGGTGGGTTCTTCCATGGCTCTTGGTCAATACGTGAGCCAGGATCAATCCTTTGCCGAGCTTCTTCCAAAAGAGCTTACCGCGCAAGGCGCACGCAAGGTGGAAGTCTATAACGCGGGCATGGGCTTTGGCTTTTCCCACAGCACAGCGTTACGTTTCAAAGAGGCTCTTGCCGCCAAGCCTGATATGGTCCTCTGGATCGTGACTCCAACCGATATTTCTCGAGGCGCAGAGGTTCTGCCGGAGATGAATACCGATCGCGTACCGGGATCAACCTTGTGGGCAACGGAGTGGCATAGACTGCAGGATGCTCGTGCTGGGCGCTCTCTTCAGGATGCGGCTGCCAGCCTTTTCAGCTATACCCGAACCAGTGTGATGCTTCGGCATATTCTCCGTTTGAGCCAGAGCCAGACGTTGAATTCGGCATTCAAAGAATCGAATGTGGAGGAAGGTTATCTGCGAGCCGAGACACCGGAGGCATGGCAAGGCTTTCTGCGTCAATTCGAAAAAGATGACTCCGACATTGCACAACAAGCCAGGTCCGCAGGTGTTCCACTTGCCGTGGCCTACGTGCCAGGCCGTGACCAGGCGGCCATGATCTCAGCGGGCACATGGCCGGATGGGTGGGACCCTTATAAGCTGGATCATGAATTGCGCTCCACAGTTACGCGTCAGGGTGAGGCTTACGTCGATATCCTTCAGGATTTTCGGTCTGTTCCAAATCCGGAGCTGGACTATTTCCCCGTGGATGGCCACCTCGACAGGCAAGGGAATGCATTGGTTGCCTCGTTTCTGGCAAAGGAATTAACGGACGGCTCTGTGCCCGCTCTCAAGGCGCGGCGAGCTTCAGAGGCAGCATCCGCTAAACGATATTAAGAGTGTTGCGACTGTATCTAGCTTTCAGTTACAGGCAAACCTGATCCGAATCCTTTCTGTATTTCTCCTTTGGCAAATCGCTTGCTTCATGCATACTGCTAAGAACCAAGGAGAACCAGTGAGTTCCATCGACCCCACTCTGTCGAATACGGATCTTCGTCCCACGCCGCCCGAAGCCCGCACCTGGACCACTTACAACTACATTGCCTTATGGTTCTCCATGTCCATGGAGATCACCACCTACCAGCTTGCATCTTCTCTCATAGCCAAAGGCATGGACTGGAAGCAAGCGGTAGGCACGGTGCTCCTTGGCAATCTCATCGTTCTTGTTCCCATGCTTTTGAATGCTCACGCCGGAGCAAAATACGGCATCCCCTTCCCGGTCTTTATTCGCGCTCCCTTTGGCGTTCGAGGCGCCAACATCCCCGCCATCCTCCGCGCTATCGTTGCCTGCGGCTGGTTCGGCATTCAATGCTGGATCGGCGGTACAGCCATTCACTCCATGATCGCTGTCATCTGGCCCGCAGCAGAGGCGATGGATGGCATTCGCTGGGCCTGCTTTCTCGGCTTCTGGCTGCTCAACATGATCATCGTCTGGCGCGGTGTCGAATCCATTCGCTACCTTCAGGCCTTTGGCGCGCCATTCATGTTTCTCATGGCCGCTGCGTTGCTCATCTGGGTTCGCATTCAAGCCGGCAGCTTCGGCTCCATGCTTTCCACGCCCAGCCAGTTCCATTCCACTCACGCATTTCTCGATGTATTCTTCCCATCGCTCACCGCAATGGTCGGCTACTGGGCCACACTCGCGCTCAATATCCCTGACTTCACTCGTTATTCAAAATCGCAGAATGCGCAGGCATGGGGACAAGCATTCGGCCTGCCAGTAGCAATGGCTTTATACACCTTCGTCGGCATTGCAGTTACATCGGCGTCCACTGTGCTCTTCGGCCATCCTATCTGGAACCCCATCACGCTCATCGGCGCATTCCATCAGCCGGTAGTGGCCTTTATCGCGCTCATCGCCATTCTGGTGGCCACACTCAACGTCAACATTGGCGCTAACGTTGTCTCACCCTCGAACGATTTCTCCAACCTTTACCCGCGACTCATCAGCTTCCGCACCGGCGGCCTCATAACCGGCTTTCTCGGACTCGCCATGTGTCCCTGGAAGCTCCTCGCCTCGCCGGATGCGTACATCTTCGGCTGGCTCGTTGGCTACTCCGGCCTGCTCGGTCCTGTCGCAGGCATCATGATCGCCGATTACTTTTTCATTCGCCGCACAGAACTTGACGTCAACTCGCTCTATCATCGCGAAGGCGCATATCACTACAGCAGGGGCTTCAATCCCCGCGCCATCCTTGCTCTTGTTCTCGGAGTTGTCGTAGCTCTGGTAGGGCTCTTCGTTCCCAGCCTGCGCCCGCTCTACGACTACGCATGGTTCGTAGGCTTCTTCCTCGCAGGCGGCGTCTATCTCCTGCTCATGAAACTCACTGCCTGATATAAACTCCCCCGTCATCCTGAACGTAGCCGTTTTTCAGGCGGAGTGAAGGACCTGCTTTTGCCTTTCGTGCCAGTCTCAGTCCCTGGTCCGCGGGAAGCCCAGATCCACTTTGCTCGCACCAGGATCAGGCCAGCGGCTCGTCACCACCTTTGCGTGCGTGTAGAACTGCACGCCCTCCGGCCCGTACATGTGCAGATCGCCAAACAGCGATGACTTCCATCCGCCAAAGCTGTAGTACGCCACCGGCACAGGAATCGGCACATTCACGCCCACCATGCCCACTTCCACATCGAACTGAAACTGCCGTGCCGCGCCGCCGTTCTGCGTAAAGATTGCGGTCCCGTTGCCATAGGGATTCTCATTGATCAGCTTCAGCGCCTCAGCATATGTGTTCACACGCACCACGCTCAGCACCGGCCCAAAGATCTCGTGATCGTAGCAAGCGCGTTCCCGGCTCACATGATCCACCAGCGAAGCGCCAGAAAGAATCCATCCGCAGGCTTCGCAGTCCATCCGCACGCCCATCCACCACGACGGTCGCGCCATCCGCCATAGCCTCATCCAGATAAGACGCCACTCGATCGCGATGCTCGCGCGTCACCAGCGGCCCCATCTCGCTGCCCTGCCTCGCAGTCCCGGCCCAACCTTGATCTTCGCAATGCGCTTGCGGATCGCATCAACCAGCGGATCGGCAACATCGCCCACCGCAACCACCACCGAGATCGCCATGCAGCGCTGCCCCGCCGCGCCATACGCCGCCGAGACCGCCGCATCCGCCGCGCATCCAGCTCCGCATCCGGCAGCACCACCATGTGATTCTTCGCGCCGCCCAGCGCCTGCACGCGCTTGCCGTTGCGCGTCCCCGCCTCGTAGATCTGCCTTCGCCACCGGCGTCGAGCCCACAAAGCTCACCGCCTTCATGTCCGGATGCTCCAGCAGCCGGTCGACGGCAACCTTATCGCCCTGCACCACGTTGAAGACGCCGTCCGGCAGCCCGGCCTGTTGCGCCAGCTCCGCCAACAGCAGGCTCGCCGAAGGAACCTTCTCCGAAGGCTTCAGCATAAATGCATTGCCGCACGCAATCGCATTCGCAAACATCCACATCGGCACCATCGCCGGAAAGTTGAACGGCGTAATCCCCGCCACCACGCCCAGCGGCTGCCGAATCTGATACACATCCACGCCCTTGCTCGCCTGCTCCGAGTAGCCGCCCTTCAGCAGCGTCGGAACCCGCACGCAAACTCGACATTCTCAAGCCCACGCGCCACCTCGCCACGCGCATCGGCGCAGCGTCTTGCCGTTCTCGGTCGAGATAATCGTCAGCCAGCCGCTCGCGATTCGCATCGATCAGGCTCGCGCAGACTTGAAACAGCACCTCCGTCACGTCGCGAAAGCGGAGACTTGCGCCACTCCGCAAACGCCTCCTTCGCCGCCGCCACCGCATCGGTCCACCTCTTCACACGGTCGCAAAGCTCAACCTCGCCAACTGACTCGCCCAGTCGCAGGATTCTACACCGCACCACGCGCGTCCCGACTCCGCAGCGCACAAGCTGCCCGCCAACCCAATGACTAATCACCAGTACGCTCTTCCAATAACTCCGTCATTGCTATCTCCTCATAACCAGTGTAGGCCTTACAGCCATAAGCCTGCTATTGCTCTTCAATCCAGCCATCGTCTTACGACGCCAGCCTACGAAAGCCTCGACCGCCAGCTCAAGATGCGACTTCACAGCGTATCTTCAATCTTGTTGTGGCTGATACCCTTTAGCGACTGCACAAACATCATCACCGTAGGAATCCCCGCCCGCGACACCTCCGCCGCATCATGCAGCGGCCCCGACGGCATCTGGTGCGAGCCGTGCCCGCCGTCTCCGCAATCGCAGCTTCGCAAAGCTCAATCAGCGCAGGATGAAACGGCACCGGCTCAATATTCCAAATCCGCGACCACTCCACCGTGCATCCTTCTTCATTGCGCAAACGCCGGCTCTTGCCTCGCCGCCTCGCGATACATCTGCGCCAGCACACCCGCATCCAGATCGCGCTGATCCAGCGTAGTCTCACATCGCCCCACCACCGCCGTCACGATCCCCGGAAAAGTCTTCACCGACCCCATCGTGCAAACCGCATCGGCATGCTTCTTCGCAATCGCGACGAATCTCCAGCGCCAGCTTCGCCGCCGCCGCCAGCGCATCGCGCGATCCGTCATCGGCGTCGACCCCGAATGCGCCTCCTGCCCATAAAACGTAATCGCATGCCGCTCCACGCCTTTCGTCCCCAGACACCACCGCAAGCGGCAGATCCATCCGCTCCAGCACCGGCCCCTGCTCGATGTGCAGTTCAAGATAGGCCGCAGCATTCTCGCGCTCCCTCTGCGCCTCGCCAATCGCGTCCATATCAACGCCACACTGCTTGCCAGCGCATCTTCCAGCGTCGCATTCCATCGCGATCCGTGCGCACGCGGTCCGCCGCAATCGAGTGCGTCCCCGCAAACGCCGACGACCCAAACAAGCTCCGCCCAAATCGCGCACCCTCCTCATCTGCCCAATCCACCAGCCGCACCGTCACCGGCGGCTGTGCCGTTATACTCATCCGCAATCGCTCGCAGCACGACTACGCCCTGCGAGCACACCCAGCGCGCCATCCAGCCATCCGCCATTCGGCACCGAATCCAGATGGCTCCCAAGGATCAGCGTCTTCTCCGATGTCGCCCTTCAGCGTATCCAGCTATTCCCCGCCGCATCCAGATGATGCTCCACCGGCAGCTCCTCAGCTTCGCCTGAAACCACTCCCGCGCCTTCAGCCACATCGGAGTCCACGCCACGCGCTGCGCGCCATTGCATCGTCCGCAGTCAGCGTGCGCAACTCCTTCAGCAGCTCAATCGCCAGTTCCGCATCCGCACTCACGCCATGCATCTCGCTCCGAACATACTGCGGCTTCGCGCTGCAACATCGTCCGCGTCCCTGTTCACCCACAAACTCTCCATCCCGCACCTGCACCTTGCCGCGCACCATCACCACTGCAGGCCGCCCCTCAATCTCCCATCCTTCAAATCCGCTGTAGTCGTTGTTCGTCAGTTGCGTCAGCGCCGAGATCGTCCCCCGATACTCCGGATCGTAAACAACAATATCCGCATCGCGCCCAACCTCAATCGCACCCTTGCGCGGATACAGCCCAAACAGCTTCGCCGGCTGCGTGCTCAGCGCATCCACAAATCGCTGCTGACTCAGCCGCCCGCGTTTCACGCCATAAGTCTACATCAGATTCACACGATCCTCAATCCCCGGAATCCCATTCGGGATCTGCGTAAACGCCTCCGCTCCAAGCAGCTTCTGCTCCACATCAAACGGGCAATGATCCGTGCCCACCGTATCAATCATTCCTGCCTCAAGCGCATTCCACAGCGCCGGCTGATTCCGCTTATCTCGCAGCGGCGGAGACATCACATACTTCATCCCCTCCACGCCTTCGCGCTCGGCATACGTCTTATCCAATAGGAAATGCGGCAGCACCGACTCCACCCACAACCGAACTCCGCGCTCCTTCGCTGCCAGTGCAGCTTCCAGCGCCGGCCTGCATGAGAGATGCACCACATACCCTGCCGCATCTGTAGCTTCAAGAAATGTCGCAAAGCGCGTCGTCCCCTCCGCCTCCACAGACTCCGGCCTCGAAGGCTCATGCCACTCCGGCCCTGTCTTGCCTGCGGTCAGCAGTTCCTGTTGCAACTGTCCAACGAGCTCAGCATTCTCGCAATGCGCCGTTGTGATGACTCCTAACTCTGAAGCCAGTCGAAGCGTATGAAACATCTCCTCATCGGTAACGCCGAAGAAATTCTTGTACGAGAGAAAAATCTTGAAGCTCGCCGTTCCATCGCGCACAATCTCGCGCAACTGCGCCTCTGTCTGTGCATCCCACCGCGTCACCGCCATGTGAAAGGCATAGTCGCACGCGCTGTTTCCTTCCGCCTTCTGCTTCCATGTCTCATACCCGGCCAGCGCATCCTCACCGCGTGACGGGCAAACCATCTCGATATACGTAGTCGTTCCGCCTACAAGCGCAGCGCGGCTTGCAGTCGCATGAGTGTCCTTCGCAAAAGTGGCCATGAAGGGCAGATGAATGTGCACGTGCGGATCAATCAATCCCGGAAACACCAGCTTGCCCGTTGCATCGATCACTTCAGCATCCGGCGGTGCGCTCAGCCCCACACCAATCGCAGCAATCGCCTCGCCTTCCACCAGAACGTCGGCGCGCTTTCGACCCTCCGCCGTAACAATCTCACCGCCTTGAATCAGCAAAGCCATACATGCTGCCTCTCGTCTCTAATGTATGTGAATTCCAACCTGCTCGCGATACTCCTTCATCGCTTCCCAATCTTCCGTTATCTCAGTCTGCTTCTCGGTTAACTCCTGCCACGTTACACTCTCTCGGCCAGAAGGCAACTCCACCATCGCAATGCATTCTTCCACCGGGCAAACGTTATAGCAGAGCCTGCATCCCACGCAATCTTCCTCGCGCACCTGCGGCTGCGGACGCGCCTCAATCGCTTCTTCTTTGCCGTTCGCGCGCACATCGTAGGCGTATGGCTGCACCAGGCTTCCATCCGCAGCAATCAGATCAATGCACTGATGCGCAGTATCGTTGCAGGCCACGTAACAAAGGTTGCACTTGATGCACTTCGCCTCGTCAATCCGAGCCACTGCTCGAAATGAAAGATCGAAGTTCTTGAACTCCGACACTCGATGCAAACTCCGTCCGGTCACATCGGCAATGCTCGCAAAGCCCTTCTCGTCCATCCAGTTCGAAAGCCCATCGCACAGGTCTTCAATAATCCGGTAGCCGTAATGCATCACCGCGGTGCATACCTGCAGGCTGCTTGCACCCAGAAGCAGAAACTGTGCAGCATCTTCCCACGTAGTGATTCCGCCCATGCCGCTGATTGGCAACCCTGAGCCGTTCACAGTCTCATCCGTCCCGAGTGACGCCAGCATATTCAGTGCAATCGGCTTCACTGCCGCGCCCGCATAGCCGCCATGGCCGCCCTTGCCGCCAATACTCGGTGTCAACTCCAGCGATTCGAGATCCACTCCCACAATCGAATTCAACGTATTGATCAGCGACAGCGCATTCGCACCCGCAGCTACAGCCGCACGTGCCGGCATCACGATATTCGTAATATTCGGCGTCAGCTTTACAATCACCGGAATCTTCGCCGTCTCCATCACCCAGCCCGTAATCTGCTCGCAGTACTCCGGTACCTGCCCCACCGCCGAACCCATCCCGCGCTCACTCATCCCATGCGGGCAGCCGTAGTTCAGCTCAATCCCATCCGCGCCCGTGTCCTCAATCCGCCGCACAATCTCATGCCACGCCTCCGGCTTCGACTCCACCATCGCCGAAACAATCACAGCCCTGTCCGGCCATGCCCGCTTCACCTCGGCAATCTCCCGCAGATTCACCTCAATCGGCCTGTCTGAAATCAGCTCCACATTATTAATCGCCATCATCCGCCGGCCCTGCCGCCATGCTCCATATCTATTCGAAACATTCAGAACCGGCGCGCCAATCGTCTTCCAAACAGCGCCGCCCCATCCCGCCTTAAACGCGCGATGAATCTGCGCCCCTGAGTTCGCCGGCGGAGCCGACGCCAGCCAGAACGGATTCGGCGATTTGATTCCAGCAAAGTCAATTCTGATATCCGCCATCGCTACCCCACCTCCGCCGCAAACGCGTCAAGCTTCGCCGCAATCGCCTCTGCCGCAAGCTTCCCATCCTGCACAGCCATCACGGTAGAAGCCGCGCCACGCGCGCGAATGCAATCCCCAATTGCATACACACCCGCAACGCTGGTTTCAAAGTCTTCGCTCACCGCAATGTATCCCTTGTCCGTCTTAAGCCCAAGCGCAGCAGCCAGCGCAGGCTTCACCTGCCCCACAGCCTTCACAATCTGATCGGCCTCAATCACAAACTCCGATTCCGCAACGACAACAGGCGCAGGCCGTCCCGAAGCATCCGCAGCGCCTAATTCGACGCGCAAACACTCAAGCCCCGCAACCCTTCCGTCCCGCATCATCACGCTCGCAGGCTGCGCCAGAAAGCGAAACTCAATCCCCTCGCTCAACGCAAACTGATACTCGTGCTCGTAGCAGGTCATCTCGTGCGCCGTACGCCGATACACCATCGTCACGCGCTCCGCACCCAACCGCTTCGCAATCGTCGCGCAGTCAATCGCCGTATTCCCCGCGCCAATCACCACCACATTCCGTCCCACGCGCAGACTCTCCGCGCCCGTCTTGCTCGCTTCAATGTAAGCAAGCCCATCCACAATCGCTTCTTCATCAGGAATGCCAAGCGCCGGTACCACGCCTAATCCCACGCTCAGCACAATCGCATCAAACTCTGCACGCGCCTGCTCGATCGTTACATCGACACCAAACTCCATGCCTGTGCGAATCTTCACACCCAGGCTCTCAACCATTCGAGCCTCATCAATCGCCACATCCACCGGCTCGCGCAGCGCAATAATTCCATACGTCGAAAGCCCACCCGGCAACTCGCGCTTCTCGAAGACCGTCACCTCATGCCCGCGGAGCGCCAACTCACCAGCACAACTCAAACCAGCAGGCCCGGCACCAATCACAGCAATCTTCCGCGCAACATCCGCAGCACCTTTAGTCCGCGGCCTCACCCCTCGCACCTTCGCAGCATCCATTGCATACCGCTGCAGCCGCCCAATCGCAATCGGCTTATGCTCCGCGCCAAGCACACACGCGCCCTCACACAGTTCCTGCACCGGGCAAACCCGGGCACACGTGGCACCCAGCAGATTCGACGCATAAATCGTCTGCGCCGACCCCGTCAGATTCCGCGTAGCAATCTTCTTAATAAATTTTGGAATATCGATATGCGTCGGGCAGGCATGCGTACACGGCGCGTCATAGCAGTACAAGCAGCGGTCAGCCTCCACCGCGGCCTCATGCGCGCTCAACGGCGGCAACTGCTCAGCCAGCGCCTGGTGTGTCTCCATCCGGAAATTCCTCCAAGGGAGTTTTCATTCTATTGAAATCTCCCACCGAATCAAGCGCCAACCGCCACAGCGCTCTATATGCTACAAAGGTTCGTTACCTATATAGGAGCCATCTTGACCGCAGTAGACTCCCAATTCCTTATCACCTTTGACGTTGGCGGCAGCCACATCGGGGCCGGCCTCTGCCGTCTTCCCGATCTCGCCCTCATCCACACCGTCTCCGGCTCCATCGCAGAAATCACCAGTTTCGAAGCCTTCGCCGATCTTCTCCATTCCCTCGGTACGCAAGCCGCCGCGGGCACTCCTGTCATCGGCGCATCGCTGGCCGTACCGGGCCCCTTCGATCACGCAGCCGGCATGAGCCTGATGGAGCACAAACTCCTCTATCTCTATAAAAAAGACCTCCGCGCCGCTCTCGCCACCCGCTTCAGCCTCCCGCCCGATCGCGTCCTCTTCCTCAATGACGCCGCAGCCTACGTCCTCGGAGAAGTAGGCGCAGGCAGCCTCAAAGGAACCACTCGCTCCGCCGGCCTCACCCTCGGCACCGGAGTGGGCTGCGCCTTCGTCGTCGATGGCCACCACGTCACCAGCGGCCCGGGCGTCCCTCCCGGCGGCGAAATATGGGACTTTCCCTACCAGGGAGGAACCGTGGAAGACCTCATCTCCACCCGCGCCATTAAAGCCGCTTACGCCGCCCGCACCAGCAAGGAAAGGGAAGTAGCCGACCTCGCCGCCTCCGCCGCCACCGATCCCGACGCCCGCATCGTCTTTGAAGGCTTCGGCGCCAACCTCGGCCGCGTCCTCCGCGATGTCGTAGCGCCCTTCAAGCCCGATCGCGTCATGATTGGCGGCGGCATCGCCCGCTCCGCGCATCTCTTCCTGCCCGCGGCCGAGCGCGAAATCTCGGGACTCAACTTCACCATCGTCACCGCCACCCTCGGCGACCACGCCCCACTCGCCGGCGCGGGCCAGTTCTTTCAGGCCACCTTCGCAGAAAGCGCGCAATAGAAAGCGAGTGTCATCCTGACCGTAGCCCACCCCCACCCATGCCCGTCATCCTGAACGTAGGCGTTTTTCAGCCGGAGTGAAGGACCTGCTTTTGCCTTTCGTCCCTCCCCTCACCAAAGCGGGTGCCCCATCCTTCCGCGTTTTATGCGGAAGGGTGGGATCAGGACACTCAACCCAACCCTCCGCTTGATAAGCTGACATATCGATTCAATTCCCCGTCGGAGCCCGAATGCCCACAGCCGTAGAATCCACTCTCAGCCGTTACAACCGCTTCCTTCTGATCGTCGCCGGGCTCGGCGGACTCCTCTACGGCATTGACGTAGGCATCATCGGCGGCGCGCTGCCGTACCTCGAAGCCACCTCCGGCCTCAATCGCGGCCAGATCTCCATCATCGTCGCCGCCGTGCTCCTCGGCAGCGTCTTCTCCACGCTCTTCGCCGGCCTGCTCGCGGATTGGATGGGCCGCAAGCCCCTCATGCTCCTCTCCGGCGTCGCCTTCTCGCTCTCCGTACCCATCATTGCGCTCTCGCAGGGCTTCGCAGCGCTCTTCGCCGGCCGTCTCCTCCAGGGAGTCAGCGGTGGCCTCGTCGGCGTAGTCGTACCGCTCTATCTCGCAGAATGCCTCGGAGCCAAATCCCGCGGCAAAGGCACCGGAATCTTCCAGTGGCTGCTTACCTTCGGCATCTGCATCGCCGCGGTCATGGGCATATTCCTCAGCTATCACGTAGCAGAAATCGCCAAAACCGCCTCACCCGAAGCACTCCACCACGCCAAAGACGTAGCTTGGCGCAGCATCTTCTGGATGTCCCTGCCCCCCGGCCTCTTATTCGTCATCACCGCCTTCTTCATCTCGGAGTCGCCGCGCTGGCTCTTCCGTCGCGGCCGCGAAGACGCCGCCCGCACCGCGCTCCTCCGCTCGCGCACGCCCGAGCAGGCCGCTCTTGAACTCGACGAGATGAAGCAGATCGCCGTCGCGGGAACCACCGGCCTCACCCACAAAGATTCGCTCTTCAGCCGCCGTTATCTCATCCCGTTCTTCCTCGCCTGTGTCATCCTCGCCTGCAACACCGCCACCGGCATCAACTCCGTCATCGGCTACAACGTAGACATCCTCATCCAGAGCGGCCTCTCAGACGTCATGGCCCACTGGGGCTACGTCCTCTTTACCTTCACCAATTTCTGCATGACCGTCGTGGGCCTGCAGCTGGTCGATAAAAAAGGCCGCAAATTCCTTCTCGTCATCGGAACCTCCGGCATCATGCTCTCCATGATCGCCGTCGGCACCTTGTTCCTCCGGTCGGAAGGCCATCGCTATGACGCCGTCACAGCCGTCCAGTCGCAGGTCACCGCGGACAACAAGCTGACCATCCAATTCGACGAAGCAGCCCTCAGGCAACTCGGCGCACCGGCAGACACCACCGGCCAGCAATCGCTTGCCATCATCTACTCCTACGGCGACTACACCTCCAGTACCAAGCCGGTCCTGCTCGGCGATACGGAACCCGCGTCCATTGACCGCGCCTCCTCCATCCCCGAGACCCGCGTAGCATCCTTCTTCCAGAATCCCTTCGCCAATCTTGAAGCCGCGCAGACCGCTCCGCTCCGCATCCTGCACGCCTACATCACACCGGTGCCGTCGTCCACCAACGGCTGGCTCGTAGCCATCTGTCTGTATCTCTTCGTAGGCTTCTACGCCATGGGGCCCGGCGTCTGCGTCTGGCTCGCCCTCTCAGAGCTCATGCCCACCCGCATCCGATCCAACGGCATGTCCATAGCGCTGGTTCTCAACCAGACCGTATCCACCACGCTGGCCGCCATCTTCCTGCCAGTAGTGGGCAAGTATGGCTATTCGACAATGTTCTACCTCTTCGCCGGCTTCACACTCGTCTACTTCATCACCGCCGCCTTCTTCCTGCCGGAGACAAAAGGCAAGACATTAGAAGAAATCGAAAAATTCTTCGAGTCCTAGCAGCCCCTGTCCTAGCTCCAAAATCTGTGCCCCATCCATGGCGCAGTTTCATCGCGTCATGGGTGGGATCGGCACCGCACCCACCGCCAGTCATGGCACTTCACCCCCCCGTTCCCCACAGCCCGTCATCCTGACCGTAGCCGTTTTTCAGGCGGAGGGAAGGACCCGCTTTTGCCTTTGCCTTTGTCGTTGTCTTTCTTCAACCCACCCACAAAACAGGATGCCCCAGGTCTCCCGGTTTTGGAGACCTGGGATCGCCCCCACCCATTCCCCACAACCCCTTCCCCCACCCGTCATCCTGACCGTAGCCGCTTTTCAGGCGGAGGGAAGGACCCGCTTTTGCCTTTGCCTTTGTCTTTGTCTTTCTTCAGCCCACCCACAAAACCAGGAACCAGGGCATAGCACTCCCGCCCCACAGCAACAATTCCCAAAGACAACTCCTCAATACCCCCGGCATCCTACCCACCTAATCGAGGGGACGTTCGGCTCGGGTTTTCCGATTCCACCCTCCTTTCTCAGTCAAAAAGGAGCAGCAAATGTATCACCACGTAAAGAAGCTCATGTACACCGTCAATATCGGAACGCCGGACGTCCGCTTCGGCAAAATGTTGCTGGAACAGTTCGGCGGCGCAAACGGCGAACTCGCGGCAGCCATGCAGTACACCATCCAGGGCTGGAACTGCGTGGACGACATCGGCCGCCGGGACCTGCTCCTCGACATCGGCACCGAAGAACTCAGCCACCTCGAAATTGTCGGCGCGCTGATCCGCATGCACCTCAAGCCACTCAAAACAGAGAGCGAGGCCGCCGAGGTCGATCCTCTCGTCACCATCGCCGGCGGCGGCGGAGTCAGTCTCTACAACTCCGCTGGAAACCCATGGACCGCGGATTACCTCAAGATCACCGGCGAGCTCGACGTGGACCTGCGTAGCAATATCGCAGCAGAGGCCCGCGCCAAAATCGTCTACGAGCGCCTCATCGATCACACCCAGGACCCAGGAACCATCGACACACTGCAGTTCTTAATGACCCGCGAGATCACGCACATGAAGGCCTTCTCCGCCGCGCTCGAAAGCATGGAAAAGCCTCCTTTCTCGATAGGCCGGCTTCTGCCCACGCCAGGAATCGTGGACGAATTCTTCAACGGTTCCACAGGCGATGGAGACGAGGGCGATACTGACATGCACGGACCATGGCATTCGAAGAACGGCCTGCATGTGGTGCAGTCACAGATGAACGGCGGCAAGGGATTGTCAGTCGATCTCATCGACGGAGTAGCCGGACCCGAAGAACGCGGACAGCAGGACTCCGCCCTCCGCACCACAACAGCTCCCGCATTCGAGGAACTGGTGGGAGTAGCCGAAGCCAAGGTCTAACGGCTCTCGTTTTTTCGTTGACGCATAGAAACCGTTTGCTATCCCAGGTCCTTTTGAGGGTCTGGGATAGCACGCTTATGTTTGGTAGCCCCATACCATCCCCAGCAGCCCGCTCATCATGGCAAACCTTCGCAGGATTTTTTATTCGTGCTCCCGCTATGTGGTCAGACTACATGCGCAAACTCTATACGCCCTTCCGCAAATAAACCACCCGATCCACCCATACCCACAACCGGGTCTCACGCTCCAGCATCGCCAGCGCACTTACCAGTCCGCCAATATCCGCCGGAGAAATCGTCTTTTCGTCCACAAAGATCACGCCCGCATGAGAAACCCCCTCCTCCGCCCATTGCTTTAATAGTGGCGGAATGGTCCTCCGGTCGTATGTCACAAACGCAAATCCCTGTGCCAGCGCCTCCCGCAAAACAGCCGAATCCTCCTGCCCTAAAAACTCGCCATTCTCCCATTCGACGATGCTCAAGATCGTTAGTCCGGGCAACCGCCTGTGTACGCCTTTTGCCACATCCGGCGAGATATGTTCATCCAGAAGAATTTTGAGCATTTGGAGGTCAGTATCCCCTGCTGTTTTTGAAAGGGCATGGCTTTATGGACTGCCGGAAAAGCGCGCTGCCTTGAAAGGGCACGGCTTCAGCCGTGCCAGAAATGGCTGAAAAAATGATGGGGCTTTAGCCCCTGAGGGAAGGTTTATGCCTCCCCTGCCACAAACTCGGTCACCTGCGGCAACATGTGCTGCAGTGTCTTGAAATCGCTTGCGTCATTCTCAGCAAGCGCCTCCACTATCTCCTGGGGAAACGCTGCGGCATAGTTCGCGGCGGCCTGCACCTTCGTCACCGGCCAGCGCAAATGTTTAGCCACCGCCGTGAGGTCATTCTTGTAACTCTTGACCAACAGCATGACTTCCCACACGGCAAGACTGCTCCCTTGCACGTATGCCTGTCGTCCTGCCGCGGAATCACGAAAATCAATAAATGCAAACTCGGAGCGTCGCAGCCCTTCTTCCACCAGCCGCGCACTCGCGTCGCTGGCCGTCCATCCATGACGTTTCGCCATGCGTTTTAGCCGGTCTCCGCTCTCCATCGGGAGCCGCATGCTGATCACCGTAGACTGAGGCATCTCGAAAGCTCCTCATGTAACTATTGTAAGTATTGTAGCGTAAATTCCAGACGTTACTTTAGTCCATTGTCCTTTCGTACCGTGCAGTCCCTTCAAATAGTTTGCATGCAATTAACCCCATTTGTGATCTACTCATAATCAGCAGAGAAAAACGGCCCGAATCCCCCACGGATTCGGGCCGTCTTTATTGGAGCGTGTACCACGCTTCTTGTTCGGAATCAGCCTTGAAAAACAGCTTAAATCCTCGCAAACCCATGGAATAAAACGGCCTTAAGGCGGCAATAAAGTGGCATTAAGACACCCTGTTTTTGGAGATAAAATGAGAGATAAGTCAAATGGAATGATGTATTTACATGAAGCGCGCAATGAAAAATTGCCAGAAAATCATTCGCATCGGTAATACTTCTGTACTTCTGTACCGAGACAGCGCTGTTAATCCGCCTGCACCAGCACGCAGGTGATGTTGTCATGCCCGCCGGCCTTCTTGGCAGCCTCAATCAGCCGCGAGCAGCGTTGCTCAAGCGGCAAACTGGAAGAAAGGTGTGACTGGATCAAAGAATCAGAAAGCTCGCGAGTAAGCCCGTCCGAACAAAGCAACAGCAGATCACCTGGCTGAGCATCGAAGTGGAAGCAATCCGGAGTAACCTGCCCCTGGGTCCCAAGCGCGCGAGTAATCATGTTCCGCAGCGGAGACCGTGCAGCCTCAGCACGAGTCATGCGCCCCACGCGAACCTGTTCTTCCACCAGCGAGTGATCCAGCGTAACCTGCTCCAAAATTCCGCCGCGAAGACGATAACAGCGGCTGTCCCCAATATTCAGCACCCAGACATGCTGGTTGCGTACAACAATGGCAACAAGCGTAGTGCCCATCCCGCTGAGCTTGTAGTTGCGGCGCGCGCGGGTATAAATAGCCTCATTCGCAATGCCAATAGCCTCTTCAGCATCCTTCGGCAGTACGGCAGAACCGTTACGTTCATGAAATACGCGCAGCACCTCATCGACAGCAATCGAGCTGGCGACTTCGCCAGCCGCAGCACCGCCCATGCCGTCACAGACAACATAAACGCCGTCCTCGACGGAATACCCGAATGCGTCTTCATTGGAGGGGCGCTTACGACCGCGATCCGTCAAGGCGGCAGCGGTGAAGCGCACAACTGCGGAGGCCACTCTATAAAACTCCCGTAAAGAAGTGTATACCGACATGTGGAGAATTGGCACCCAGTAATCGCACAGAAATGGTTACCAGGGCCAGCGAGAGCTGTTACTGCGGCACTTGAATTCCAGCGATCTCCACTTCGATGCCACCGTAGTCGGGATGCTCATTCTCGCGGATTTTGTAGGCAAGGTCGATCACGGAGCCCTGTTTCAAGCCGCAGGCAGCGCAGCGGGCAGCCCAGTCCCAGCCGACGCAGCGCATCGTCGCAGTGCCGGATGCGAGTTCCAGCCGAATGTGACGCTCTTTCATCACGCGGGGTGCACTAAGGAGGCGAACACCGCGAGCAACGAAGATGGGTTCGGGGTTTCCGTGGCCCAAGGGTTCCAGGCGGCGGAGCCACCCAGCCAGAACCGGCGTAATGCGCTCCAGCGGTAGCTCGGCATGGATGCGAACCAGATGCTCCGGCTCGCGGGCGGCAAGTTTTTCGCAGGCATGAGCCACAAGGCCGCGCTTGAGTTCTGCAAGTCGCTCGGCAGGCAATGCAAAGCCAACAGCGAAAGCGTGGCCACCAAAGCGCGTGAACAGTGGCGCACAACTTTCCAGTGCTTCAAGCAACGCAAAGCCATCCACGGATCGGCCCGAGCCATGAGCCACACCGTCCTCTACGCTGACGACGATGGCAGGTTTGGCAGTGCGTTCCACCACGCGCGAAGCGAGAATACCGATGATTCCACGGTGCCAGCCTTCACCATCCACCACGAGCATAGGCGCTTGTTTCAGCTCAACATCTTCTAGAAGCCGTCGCTCAATCTGGGCCAGCGCCGCCGCTTCCGTATCTCGGCGCTGACGATTGAGGGCTTCGAGCTTGTTAGCCAGGTCGCGCGCACGATGAACGTCGCGAGTGGTGAAGAGCTCAATGACTTCGGATGCAATATCCATGCGTCCGGCGGCATTGATGCGAGGGGCGATACGAAAGGCGACGTCGAAACCTGAGATTGCCTTCGATGCGGGATCGAGATTGGCAGCTTGAAAGAGCGCCCTCAGCCCGGCAGCCGCAGGACGGCGAAGCTCGCGCAGGCCCAGCGCAGCGATGACGCGGTTTTCTCCGCGAAGAGGAACGGCATCTGCGATGGTTGCAATCGCCGCCATCTTGAGAAAGCTGGGCAGTATCTTTTCCTGGATGCGGAGAGGATCGGCGCGGAATCGGGGTGAGTTTTCAAGCAATGCCTGCGCAAGCTTCAACGCGATGGCAGCGCCGCAAAGAGATTTTTCAGGGTATGTGCAGCCCGGCTGGTTAGGGTTGAGGATGGCGACACAATGCGGCAGCGGATCAGAGGCAGATGGAAGGTGATGATCGGTAATGATCAGGTCGAGTCCGATACGGCGCGCAGTTTCGGCTTCAGCGCAGGCGCGCATACCAGTGTCGACTGTAACCACGAGACGGACGCCGGAAGCGTGGGCTTCTTCCAGGACTGATGACTGGAGACCATAGCCCTCGCGGAGGCGATGCGGAACATGGAAGCTGACTATGCCGCCAAGCATCTCGATTGCAGTTTTAAGCAGAACCACCGCAGTGGTCCCGTCTACGTCGTAGTCGCCATAGAGGAGTATGGGCTCGTGATTCGCAATGGCTCTCTCGATGCGTTCGACTGCCACACCCATGCCGAGCATGAGTGCGGGCGAGTGAAGTTGATCGGCAGCAGGATTGAGGAAGATGTGGGCTTCCGCGGCTGTGGAAACGCCGCGGGCCAGAAGCAGCTCGGCAAGGGGCTGGGGAATGCGGGCATCGCGAGCCAGCTTTTCGGTGTCAGGGTGCGGTGAGGAGATTTGCCAGCGTTGCTTGACAGTCATCTGTTCTTTCACGCTACAGTCGCGTTCATCCGCACCGCAGGAGACTAATCCTCGTCGTCGTGATCGTGATGTTCGTCGATGACGATGTCGTGAAAGCTCTCGATGTCTTCAAGAAGGGCTTGATAGCGCTCATACCACTCTGTTGTGGTTTCATGCAGAAAGACCAGTCCCTGATAGACGAATCCGAGCTGGATATAACCCAGCATGCCTGTGTACTTGCGGAGCCAGTCAGCTTCCACAAGTTCGGAGGCTTCCTCATCGGGGTAGTTCATTTCGTTGGCTTCTTCAACAAGGGCATCGAGCTCTTCACGCTCGAGCGTGACCTCACTGAAGGTTACAAAGGGGGCGCCGGCGTGCTTGGCCATCTCGACGAAATCTTTCCACGAGTCGGGATTGCCTTTGCCGTCCCAGAGAACGGTGGGCACATCTTCGGTTACGAAGCCGGGCAGGCGCTGCATTCCATGGCCTTCAATGAAGGCCACCATATCGTCTTTGAGCGAAATCAGATCGTCCTTACTCATACTCACAGCGTTCATTGTTGCAGATTGGGCCGGGTTGTCAAAAGTCACGAAAAGACGAGAAATGAGAAACGTGCTTTAGTCTGAGGATGGAGGGAATTTCGATTGCCAGTTTTTGAGCATCATGTGTTTGTGTGCCAGAACAGCAGGCCGGAAGGCGCACCGCGTCCGTCTTGCACTGTGGATGGAAAGAGTGAACTGTTTGCGGAACTTCAACAGCGTGCGAAGGCAGCGAACCAGGCGGGATTGCTGAAGGGGCCGGTGCGAATCAACAAGGCCGGATGCCTGGATCAATGCGAGCATGGGCCGACCGTTGTGGTGTATCCAGAGGCTGTGTGGTACGGCGGGGTGACAGCTGCGGATGCTGCGGAGATTGTGGAAGAGCATCTGGTACATGGGCGGCCAGTGGAGCGGCTGCGGATTGCGGATGCTTGTCTGAATGCGAAGTCCTGCCCTCATCGCGCTTGACGGCACTTTTGTAACGTAACCAAGCTCAAGAATCCAGCGCTGGAGTCCGATGCAGGTAGAGGGAGGACTCCAATGCAAACGATATGCGCTATGTTGCTGTGCGGCGTGCTGGCGTATGCAGCGCAACCGAGTCTCAGTGGGTCGAGCGCGGATACAAGCGGCATGGCGAGTAGCGTCTACGCACTTTCCTTTCATCCCGGGATAAACACTCTACCGCCGGGTGCGATTTACGTATGCCGGGCGCGAATCATGCCGGGCGTAAATGCATCCGAGCCGGCGAAGGGTTCGGGCAACGAAGCCGGATGCGCGGTGGAAGTTCCGTTCGTGTGGAACTCCGGTCACCCCCAGCCATCCGCGACGGTGAGCTATGAAGTGGACGCAATCAGCACGGAAGGGCGCGTGTTGCGGACTGTGGTGCGAGAGGGCGTGGCGCTGCCGGCAGCGGTGTCCGGCATCACATCTCATGTGGATCTGAACTTCTGAGCCGTCGTCTCACCCGTTAAAATTGATATGGATGAGTACCGACAACAAAATTTCCTTTGAGCAGAGTTCGGATTCTTTACTGCAGGGCAGCCGCTTTGTGCGGGCATGCCTGCGAAAGCCCGTGGATCGCACACCGGTGTGGTTTCTGCGCCAGGCCGGACGTTACATGCAGGAGTACCGTGAGGTGCGAAAGCATCACACGCTCGTGGAGATCTGTAAGCAGCCGTCACTGGCCGCCGAAGTGACCATTACCGCCGCGGAAAAGCTGGGCGTAGATGCGGCGATTATCTTTGCCGATCTGCTGCTCCCGCTGGAGCCGATGGGGCTGGATTTTGAGTTCCAGGCAGGGGAAGGACCAGTGGTACACCGGCCGGTGCGAACCGCAGAGGATGTACATGCGCTCCGGATCGATCGCGCGAGTGAACTGGAGTATGTAGCTGCCGCGATCCAGAAGGTGGCTGGACATTTTCAGGATCGGCTGGGAATCATTGGCTTTTGCGGCGCGCCGTATACGTTGGCCAGTTACATGATCGAAGGCGGCGGATCGAGAAACTACATTTTCACCAAGCAGCTGATGTATCAAGACACATTTGCTTGGAATGAGTTGCTGGACAAGATCGTGACCGTGCTCACGGAGTATTGCCGCCAACAGGTGCAGGCTGGAGCCGATGTTATACAAATTTTTGACAGCTGGGTGGGCTCGCTTTCGCTTTCGGATTATCGCGATTACGCCTTTGAGGCAAGTAAGCGGCTGGTCCGCGCCGTGCAGCAGATGGGAGTGCCGGTGATCTACTTTGGTGTGGACACGGCCGGACTACTGGGAGCCATGGCAGAGACCGGCGCAGATGTGATTGGCCTGGATTGGCGGCAGCCCCTCAATGAAGGCTGGGCTTCCGTGGGGCATACGCGAGCGGTGCAGGGAAATCTGGATCCGATTACGCTTTTTGCGCCGCTGGAGGTTCTGGAAAAGCGGGTCAAGGAAATTCTCCGCGCGGCGGGGGGAAGGCCGGGACACATTTTTAACCTGGGGCACGGAATTGTGCCAGGAACCCCGGTAGAGCACGTACAGGCGGTGGCGAAGATGGTTCGGGAATTTAGATTGGAGAGCCGAAATGCCTAAACAGGCTGTTTTGTTGCTCGCGCATGGCACTCCGGAGACTGTGGAACAGATTCCCGAGTACCTGCGGAATGTCGTAAGCGGCCGGCCCATGCCACAGCATGTGGTGGAAGAGATTCAGCATCGCTATTCACTCATTGGCCGGAGCCCCCTGACTGAGCTAACGCTGGAACAGGCACGGCTGGCAGAGGCAGAACTGGAGCGAGCCGGGGAGACAGTGCGCGTCTATGTCGGCATGCGCAACTGGCGGCCTTATATACCGGATGTTGTGAAGCAGATGCGTGCTGACGGCGTGGAGGAAGCCGCTGTGATCTGCCTGGCGCCGCAGAACTCGCGCACCAGCGTGGGGCTTTACAGGAGAGCGGCGCTGGCGGAGGCCGGCGCGATGCGGATCGATTTTACAGATGGCTGGGCGGATCATCCGCTACTTGCAGACGCCTTCGCGGAGCGCTTGCGCGAGGCGCAGACGCAAAGGAAAGCCGAGACTGGCGCATACGCTCCCGTTCTGTTTACGGCTCATTCTGTTCCTACCCGTACGGTTCAGCCGTCGTCTGCGGACGCAAACCAGCCGCGGTATTGGCCGGGCGAGGGCGCGGATCCTTATGAACAGGATGCCCGTAAGACAGCGGAACTGGTAGCTGCACGCGTGCCGGAGATTCCGGCGTGGCACTTCGCCTTCCAGAGTCAGGGTGCCAGCGGAGGGCCATGGATTGGTCCCACGGTAGAAGAAACGCTGGACGCCCTGGCTGCACAATCCGTCAGGAATCTGATTCTGCAGCCCATAGGATTTCTGTGCGATCACGTAGAAATACTGTACGATGTCGATATAGCGTTCAGAGAATACGCTGCCGGGAAGGGCATTGATCTGAGACGCCCGGAATCTCTGAATACTTCGTCCACCTTGGCGCACGCATTGGCGGATTTGGCGGAAAGAGGGCTGAGAAGGCTCCGCACCGTTGGACCGTAATGAAACCGGACGTAACATTCCCAGGTTGAAATCCTGTTACCTTTGATTTCTTAGATTGCCTGCAATCAATCCACTTGTTTTGCTTCAAAGTAGGATGAACAGTACGATCGCAAGATGAAAAAAATTGCTCGTAACGGACGTCCGTACGAGAGGATTTTGAGGAGATCGGGCTGGAAATCTTGCAGGCAGATGTGCTCCAAAAGCGCCTGCGGTAGGTGGGGAAATCGTGCAGGAACGATCGTATAAACCCGGATCTGAGCGCAACCCGAGCGGGTTGCTGTGTCCACGCTGCGGTAGCCACCATTTGCGCCGCGTAAAGCGCGAGGGCTTTTGGCAAGTCAAATTCTGGACGCACTTTGGCATGTATCCATGGGAATGCGCGCAATGCAGGAGAACAACTTTGTTCCGCAGCCGAGGGGAACGCAAGCGAAAGAGTTCTGTGCCTGCGCAGGAATCGGTATAATTTTCCAGAATTAACCGGAGCGCATACATCGTGAATCCTGCTTTCCTTCCGTTCAAGCGTGCGGCAGGCGTTTTGTCTCTCGTATTGGCGCTTTGCGCCTCGTCCCATGCTCAGAAACTCGCGATGACACCGCCGATGGGCTGGAACAGCTGGGACGCCTACGGCTTCACCATCGACGAAGCACAATTTAAAGCCAATGTTCAGGTACTGGCATCGATGCGGCAGCTTGGCTGGCAATATGCGGTCATCGATGAGGGCTGGTATATGCGGAATCCGGCCGGGCATGACCTGGCCGAGCGCAATTACCTCTACGATGCCAACGGTCTTCTGATGCCAGACGTGTCGCGTTTTCCTTCCGCATCGAACGCCGCCGGTTTCAAGCCTCTCGCCGACTGGGTGCACAGCCAGGGCCTCAAATTCGGCATTCACATTGTGCGAGGCATTCCCAAGCAGGTGGTACAGGCGAACCTGCCTATCGGCGGCTCGACCTTTCACGCTGCCGATGCGGCTGACACTACTGAAACCTGCCCCTGGGATGATGCGAATTACGGTGTGAAGGACAACGCGGCCGGTCAGGCCTATTACGACTCGATGTTGAAGCGCTATGCCGAGTGGGGGCTTGACTTCATCAAGGTAGATTGCATCTCCGACCACAAGTATCGTCCGACCGAGATCCGCCAGGTTGCGGAAGCCATCCGCAAGACCGGCCGGCCCATCGTGCTGAGCCTCTCACCCGGGCCGACCAATCTTGCGAACGCCGACGTAGTCATGAAATACGCCCAGATGTCCCGCATCGCAGACGATCATTGGGATCTGTGGAAGAACCCCAACAGCAAGTCAGAGTTTCCCTTCGGATTGAGCGAGGAGTTTGATCGTATCGCGGCGTGGAACAAATATTCACGACCCGGTTTCTGGCCCGATCCGGACATGCTGCCTGAAGGTTCGTTGATGCCGCAACCGGGTTGGGGTAAGTCACGCCAATCGAACTACACGCAGGATGAGGCGCGTACGGAGATCACGTTATGGGCCATTTCGCGCTCGCCGCTTATTTACGGCGGAAACCTGACGAAGCTGGACGACTTCGAGCGGTCGCTGCTTACCAACAAAGAAGTCATGGCAATTGATCAGAAGGCGGACAAGAGCGGGCCGGCGCTTATGCCTATCAATGACGGTTCTTCGCTGCCATGGCGGGCCTGGTATGCACATGTTGGTGGCAAAACATACGCAGCTGTCTTCAATGTGAGCGATGAGCCGGTGAAAACAGATGTTGCGTGGTTGAGTTTCCATTTGCCCGATAAGCAGCACGCGGTTTATGACGTGTGGGCGGGAAAGCATATTCCTGTCTCGAAAACTCTGCATGTGGAACTTGCGCCACACGCCTGCGCACTGTATCGAGTGGACTAGGTGCAACCCGGCATGGCACAGGCAGGGCATGAGAAAATAGAGTCATAGACGTATGCCTCTTTTGCGTTCCACTTTCATCGCCCTCTCCCGTAATCGCAGCCTGCGCCGCTTTGGCGAGCGCTCCCGCATCGGCGTCAAACTCAGCTCCCGTTTTGTGGCAGGAATGGAGATTGATGATGCGCTGCGTGTAACAGAAGCCGTGAACCGGCAGGGAATGGCGGTGACACTCGACGCGCTCGGCGAGAGCGTCACCACAGAGGCAGAGGCGCATCGGGCAGCTGAGATTTATCACCAGCTCCTGGACGCGATTGCCGCGCGCAAGCTGAACGCGAATGTGAGCGTGAAGCTGACGCAAATGGGCCTGGAGCTCTCGCGCGATGTGGCTGAGACAATTGCCCGTGAACTCGCACAGCACGCGCGCTCTATTGGTTCCTTTGTTCGGATTGACATGGAAGATTCCTCGCTGACGCAGGTTACGCTGGACATTGTCCGGCGCATTCACGCGGAAGCGGGCATGCGAGGCGCCATCGGTATCGTCATCCAATCGTACCTGTATCGCTCTCAAGCGGATATCGATCAGCTTCTGGCTGATGGCATCCGTGTGCGGTTGTGTAAGGGCGCGTACAAGGAGCAGGCAAATGTGGCGTTTCCGAACAAGGCCGATGTGGATGCCAACTATATCCGGCTAAGCTGCAAGTTACTGGACAGCCCGGTGTACCACGGCCTGGCAACGCACGATCCGAATATGATTGAAGCAGCAAAATCCTATGCAGCGCAGCATGGCATTGAGCCGAGCCGCTTTGAGTTCCAGATGCTCTTTGGAGTCAGGCGCGACCTGCAACGGCAGCTGATCCACGAAGGCTACAACGTGCGCATCTACATTCCTTTTGGCCGCGAGTGGTATCCGTACTTCATGCGTCGGCTGGCCGAGCGGCCTGCGAATGTGCTGTTCCTGGCGAAGAATCTACTCAAGTAAACAGCCACAGATAACAGCAGACGGCAAGAGCAATGCGCTCTGCCGCCTACTGTCAGCGGAAACCGGTTTACTGAACCTGCTTTGCTTTGCCGTTCTTCAGGCTCTCGTCGATGATGGAGCGCATTTGCTTGTCGGCTTCGCCTGCCATACGGCCCATCTCGCCACCCAGCTTGCCCTGTTCCGCACCCATCTTGCTCATTTTGTCTGCCATCTTGCTGTAGGCCTCGGCGTGCTGCTTACCATAGCCCTTGTAGTATTCAGAATTCTTAGCGGCAAGGCGTACCTGATCGTCAGAAAACTGTCTGCTCAGCTCGGCCATCTTTGCGTCCAGCTGGGCAATCTTTTCCTGATCCATTGCATTCATCTTTGGCATTTCCAGGCTGACCATCTTGTTGATCAGATCGCTTAGCTTTTGATTGAAGTCCGGCTGCGAGGCCTGAAGCTGCGCCATCTGGCGCTTTAGATCATCCAGCTGTTTCTGATCGATTGGAGCGACCTTCGGCATCTGCATCTTTGCCATCTGCGCATTCAGCTCGGCCATCTGTTTCTGGAACTCTGGTTGGCGAGCTTGAAACTCCGCCATATTTTTGTTGAATTCCGCCTGGTCCAAGCCGGAGGTTGCCATCTCGCGGTCGATCTCCGCCTGCTCCACCTTGGAGTCTTCCTGCTGCTTGCTGAGCGCCTTCATCTGCTCGCCGAGTTGCTCCATGGGCTGATAGATGGTGTGGATGCGATTCAGCGTGTCGGGATCTTCCACGATGTACTCTTTTCCATCGCGGGTGAACCACAGAAAATCGCCATGCGCCTGACGGCGAGCTTTATCGAGAGTGTTGTTGCTGTAATCGCCGGAGAAGCGTACGTGCTTGCCGTCCTTTGTGATTACGGCATAGGAATCGACCTTGTCCTGGTTTGCATAAGCGTATGAGTAGCCGCGTCCGTAAGAGGTGGTGTCCACGTTCGCGTACGCATTAGAGGCGATATGCACATCAGGATGGATAGAAACATTCACGTCCGAGGGAGTTGGCGGAACCGGCGGCACAGGAGCGATAACTATAACGGGAGCCGCGTAGGGAGCCGGAGCTGGGATTGGAGCTACATGTGGTGCCGCTGGTGCAGCCGGGAACGGAACCGGAGCATTGTCGGCATCATCGGGATGGGATACGCCCGTCGCGGCAGCATCCGCGCCTTGAGGTGCGCTGGCGGGAGCCTGAGCGGGCGCGGTCTGCTGGGGTGGTTTGCTCTGCGGCGTTGCTGGAGCCTGCGCTCTGGCTTGCACGCGGACAAGAGCCGTGGCACCGAAGACGGCAAGCGGAGCGAGAATGGCAGCGGCGAAGATGCGCGAGCGGCCGCCGGCAAATGCCTGCCGGAAGCGAGTCTCATTCAAGAGCCACTCAATACGTTCGGAGATCCGTTCTTTGCGCGCCATGGCGACTCCCAGTCGTGTTTCAAAGCGGGTGGCATTGGGCTGGCTGGCAAACTCCAGCAGGATTTGTGCGTAGGACGCGCAACTGGTGGCGTGAGCCACAGCGGCGTGGTCGCTGATGGCCTCACTGAGATTGGAAAGCTTGCGCTTGAGCCACCAGCCGAGGGGGCTGAACCAGAAGATGGCTGCGTAGAGGCCGGCGGCGAGCTGAAGATAAAAGTCGCGCTGGCGTACGTGGGAGCTTTCGTGCGCGAGAACGATATCGAGCTTGTCTGAATCCCACTCGGCGTAATCGGCGGGGAGCAAAATGCCGGAGCCGATGGTGACCGGCGAGGTGATTTCGCCGTGAACACGGACGGGAATGCTTGTGTCGGCCAGTGAGACCGGCCACGCGGATTGCCACAGGCGCATGGCAGCGCCAAGGCCGTAGAGGAGCCGGGCGATCAGTGCAACAGCGACGACCAGATAGAGAGCCCATGCGGCGTCAGCGGCTGCGGCAAGGATCGGCGAGGTGTGGCGTGCGGCGTAATTTTCCACTGCCCGGGGTGGATACTGCGGGCCGAGCGGACCGATGAGCTCTTCCGGCGCCGGGTTGCGTACTATGACGGGCGCGGAGGACGCAGATGCAGCAAAAGCTGGAGTGGGGGCAGTGAAGTCCTCATACGAAGGTGTTGACGTTTCGCCCGCACGCGCTGCGACGGGAGCTGCGGCCGGCGTTTCCTTCCGCGAGCGGAAGGACTTCAGCCAGGATTGCGACTGTGCTCGGACTGCCGCAAGCGCAGATGAGCCTGGCAGCCGAGCGGGTAGCCAGTTCTGCTGCTCGAGCCAGGGAGTGAGCCATGGCGAGGCCAGCGGCATGAGCATTGCGCCCGCCAGAAGCAGCGTCCAGGCCGCCTTTTGTGCCACCATATGACGCAAGCGGAGGATGGCAATTCCGCCCGCTACGGCAAGCGCTGCGGCCAGGTCGCGGAGGGCGGCAGAGACCACGGGAACCATTGCTGAAGAAACCAGGGCGATCATTGCTTCTCCTCCTTTTGTGCGGGCTTCTTGGCTGCTCCGGATTGATTTTGAGCCTCTGCGATGCACTCGGCCAGACGGGCTAGTTCACCGCGGTCGAGAACCTTCTGGTCTACCAGGCCTACCAATAGCGCCTCTACAGATCCCTCACAGAACCAGTCCACGATTCGCTTGGCGGCGCGGGCGGCGACGCGCTGACGCGACTCGGCGGGGCGGTAAAGGAAGGTTCGATTGTCCAGCGAGTGCGTTACATAGCCCTTTTCTTCCAGCCGCCGTAGAACGGTGCGTACCGTTGAATCTTTGAGCGGGCGTGCGAGTTCTTCACGGGCCTGCTCTGCGGTGAGCGTGCCCAGCCGCCAGACGATGGAGAGCAGTTCGCGCTCCAGTTCGCCCAGGTCGCTCGGATCATGAACGGCCGGATCAGGAACAATGTGAGTGTTACGCTTCATAGTGTTACTGACTGTAACACGTGAATATGGTGAGCGCGCAAGTGAATTTTTCGGGCGCTAAAAACTGTGAGCTAAAAAGAGCAGCTCACCTGTGCGCGCCGGCTTGCGGGATCTGCATCTTGCGTCTGGTGGTTGTCGGTCATCAGGCCCTTACAATCATTAGAAGTTCAGCGGAGCAGACAGGGAATGAGCGGAAGTGCGATGGTTCTGGGTCTGGATGGTGGCGGAACGCGGACGCGTGCGGCCATTTCCATGGGGGGCCGGATTCTGGCCTTTGCGGAAAACGGGTCGATCAAGCGGCTGCGCGTGGGCGCGGTTGCGGCTGAAGAGAATCTGAGGGCGCTGCTGACCGAGCTTTATCAACAGACCGGAGTTACCGGGCTTGCCGCGGCTTGTGTGGGTGTGGCTTCCTCCAAAATGCCTGGAGTTCAGGAATGGATCCAGGCGGTTTTTGCCGATTTTAAGATCGCGCGCTCTGAGGTCGTCGGCGACGAGGTCATTGCGCTGGACGCTGCCTTCAAGGGCGGCCCGGGAATACTGCAGATTGCCGGTACGGGTACGAATTGTATTGGCCGCGCTCCGGATGGTGGCCGGGAAAGCTGCGGCGGATGGAGCTCGCGGCTGGGCGATGAAGGCTCCGGTTACTGGATTGGCCTTCATGCTGTGCGCCGCGCGTTGCGTGCTTATGACTATGAGCAGCCTACGAGAATTCTGGATGTGGTCGGCGGCCTTTGGGGAGCAAAGGACATCGATGAGTTGATTAACATCGGCGATGCTACGCCGGGACCGGACTTTGCTGCTCTTGCGCCGCATATCAGCCAGCTTGCCGAGGAGGGGGATGCTGTTGCCCTGGGCGTGTTGAAGCAGGCTGCTGCGGACCTGGTGGAATCGGTGCTGCTGGTGCGTGCCAAGCTGCGGCGTAAGCACTACCTGAGCGAGGAAGTGCCTGTGGCATGGATCGGCAGTATTGTGGGCAAAGCGCGCATTGTGCGTGAAGGCTTCTTTGCCGGTTTGCGTGCTGCAGCTCCGGAGATGCCGGTGCTGGAGCGCGAAGTGAATGGCATTGATGGAGCTGTGTGGCGTGCTGAGCGGCTGGCTGGGGAGTCGATTCAGACCGGCGGATAGATTTATCTTCTTCAAACGAAACTTTCTTACCCGGTTTGGTGTCACCATCAGTGAAGTTGAAGGAGACGTGTGTTTATGTATTCCGTCACCGCTGCTGCGAAATCTTCTCGCATTGTTGTTCTTGCCGTAACCCTCCTTGCTTCCGGCGTTGTTGCACAGCAACCCGCTCATGATCCGGCAAGTCTTGCGGCGCAGCCTGCGCCTTCGCTGACTGTTACCAGCCGGGAAGTTCTGCTGGATGTTGTGGTCACGGACCAGCAGCACCATCCCGTCACGGGCCTTACCAAGGCGGACTTTACTATTACCGAGGAGAAGCAGCCGCAGACTCTTCGGCATATGGAGGAACATGCCACGCTGAGCGCAGCCGATGTGGCGAAACTCAAGGCTGCGCCGCCTTTGCCGGCGAACACGTTTACCAACTTCACTCCCATCGTTAACAGCAATGCCTACACGGTGATTCTGCTGGATGCGCTGAATACGCCTATCCAGGCGCAGATGGAACTGCGCTCGCAGATCATTTCCTATCTGAAACACATGGAGCCGGGGACGCCGATTGCGATCTTTCAGCTCGATACGCAGATGCGTTTGATACAAGGCTTCTCCACCGACCCCAAGGTGCTGCTGGCGGCGGCAGACAGCAAACGGGATATGCCTTCGCTGAACAAGCCGATTCGCGGCGATCGGGATTACACCATTCGGACCAGGAATGAAATTCTTGGCCAGGGGCTGCAATCCATCGGGCGGTACCTGGCCGGTTTCCCCGGACGCAAGAACCTGGTGTGGTTCACTGGCTCCGTTCCGCAGTGGGCTGCCGGTTCGCCGACGCTGGAAGAGGTGGAGCGGCGTTCCGGCAATCCCTTCCGGGACAGCTTCAACGTCTTTGACGATCAGCTGACCGGGTTGACCGATGCTTTGAGCCTGAGCCGTGTGGCGGTTTATCCGATTGATGCGCGCGGCTTGCAGACATTGCCAAGCTTCGATGCTTCGCGTCAGGGCGGCGGCCGTGCGGGGCCGGTCTCGAATGCGCGCTTTTATAACAACCAGGCCTTTGGGCACATGGAGCTGGGCCAGATTGCCGATGCTACCGGCGGCAAGGCTTACTACAACACCAACGGGCTTAAGGAGACGCTGGCTGAGATTGTGAATAACGGTTCCAACTACTACACGCTGGCTTACTCCACCACCAACCAGGCGTGGGATGGCAAGTTCCGGCACATCAAGATTGCGATCAACAGGCCCGGGCTCACCCTGCAGTACCGGCCTGGATACTATGCCGTGGATCGCAGCCAGCAGGAGCAGCGTCAGCTTGCAGCACTGCAGGGGCGGAAGGCAAGCGGGCAGGAGCCTTCGGCTACGGCTCCGGAGAAGTCACAGGATGCGCCTGAGGTGGACGATCACGGCGCAACGATCACGAGGCCCAAAGGCGGCTTTGACGATGCGATGGTGCTGGGTGCGGTTCCGCCGACGGAGATTGTCCTTACTGCAAGCCTTGCCATCGACAACAACGTGGTGAAGCTGGCCAAGAGCGACGCGCTGCCGAAGGATAACTACCTGAAGCCGGAGTTCAAGGACAAGCCGTTCCGTAACTTCCAGGTGGATATCAAGACCAATCCCTATTCGCTGAACGTTACGCGGTCGCCGGATGGCAAGCGGCATGGATCGCTGAAGTTTGTGACGGCGCTGTATACGGCGGAGGGGGAGATGATCAACTCGATGGAGAGCAACATCTCGTTTGACCTGACGGATGCGGGCTACCGCAAGATGCTGGCGGATGGGCTGCCTGTCAAGCAGCAGATTGCCGTGCCGGTGAAAGGGAACTACTTTCTGCGGGTGGGAGTTCACGACCTGGGCAGCGACCGGGTGGGCGCGGTGGAGATTCCTGTCGACCAGGTGCAGCCCAATGTCGTGCCGGTGGCTCTGGCCTCGCGGTAGCGGGCCGATGGAGAGGTACAGAAGTAAAGAGGTTTAACGGGCCGAATTTTTTTCGCTATGTCATCGCATGTAAAGTGCTGATTATGATTGCTTTATATGCGAAAAACAGGGCGTCTTAATGCCGCCTAAATGCCACCTTAATGCCACTTTATTCCACCCGTTTTCAGGCTTCCGGGCTGTTTACTACTTGTATATAGATATGGTTACCTTTGTGCAAAATCCCTAAAAAACACTTTTTTTCGCGCTCATGAGCAGGTCAAAACGAAAACAAAACGGCCCGAGTCCAGAGGATTCGGGCCGTGGTTTTTTGCTCCATTCTTAGTAAAGCACAAAAGGGGTTAATTATGTGAAAACTATCTTAAGGGTGGTCTGGGTACGAAAGGGCATTGGACTTTAGTAACGGCAGGTTGCAGGTTAGTGAAATTATGCACTTAACACAGATGAATGATCCTGTTATTCCGTTCATGTCGAGGCATAACCCATGAACCTGATAAACGTTACCGAGCGGTTCAAAACCGATGATGTTATTGAGTCGGCTTTCTCACTCTTCAGGTGTGGCATCATAGGCAGCTTCCATCAGGTTTCGATAAAGAACCTGCACTGCTATTTGAGCGAGTTTGAGACGCGCTTCAATGGCCGCAAGGAAAAGGATCATTTCGAGTCCGTACTACGCCAGATGCTCGGCAAAGACGCTATGCCTTACTTGGAGCTGGTGGCTGAATAGGCGGGACTATCTTTCCCGTCTTGCCGCTTCTCTCTCTCGTACTCTTTGGCTCTGGAGGAGATTGCTTCATCTTGTGAAGCAGCAAGTCGAACTGATCCTTGTCCACTTTCGTTCGTGGAAACCTCTTTGTTTGTGGATGAAAGCCTGAATGGAAGAAAGGCCTCCACTATTTCAAGTTTAGCCCTAGATCCACTCGGGGTCCTTTCAACCAAACCCATAGTCTTTAATTCGTTAAGATCCCGATTTAAGATCATCCTATTCCTGTTTCCATAATGCATGCCCATCTGAGAGCTAAGGGTATGCACATTAGACATGCGAACAGGCTCGCGCTTATCGCCTAGTGCGAGCACTAAGTCCCTTCTCCTTCGATCTACATCCGATTTTCGGATACCAAATAATTCGTGGACATAATTTCTCCAAACTACTTCAAGTTGAAAAGTGCGGATATAGCGAATTTGCTCACGCAGACCGTCCACGAATCCTTGTAGCGCGTACTCGACAAAAGGAAGATAGTTTCCACCGGACGAACTGGCTAGATCGAGTTGTCTATAATATTCCGCTCGTGTCAAATTGTAATGGTTGCTGAGCAAATGAACGGCAGGCGATGGGACACCACATTTTAGCAAAATTCTGTATTCGACAAGACGTGCTGTTCTTCCGTTACCGTCACCGAATGGGTGAATCCATGCCAGGTAAAGGTGGCCCATAATGGCCTTGACAATACCGTCCATTATTGTCATGTCCCTTCCATGCTGAAATTCAGCAGACTCACGTAACCATGTGATGGTCCTTTCCAATAAATATTGGCAGTCTTGAGCAGGCGCCCCGCGATAGCGAAATACTCCTACTTCATGTGTCCTGATTTCTCCAGGAACAACCCCTTGTTCTAAAGCGAGCCCATTTAACACGCACTTATTGAGATTCTTAAGCTCATTGACGGTCATTTCGGGAAGAGAATTGTCTTTGATTTGCTGGTAGATACTATCGAACGCCGATGCGACGTTTTCGACTTCCTGCTGTAAATATTCGCGAGAATGCGGAAGAGTTAGTTCTCCAGAGAGAACCTTTAATACTTCTTCTTCAGAAAGCGTGTTACCTTCGATGGCCGTCGTAGCGAATGCGCCCTTGGCGAGATATAGTTTGTGCATTTTCATAGCAACGTCAGGACGTAGAGGAACGCCACCAATGTGCTCGCACTTGGACTGACATTCACCGAGCAAAGCCCAAAGCCTTGGCTTATTTTCAATTTTTGCTGCAGAAAACTTGATCCAAGGATGAGATTTCTCGTATCGGCGCATAACACAAAGTAACACAATAATGTTACATAAACAACACAGAAAAGATTGATTTTAACTGTATATTAAGCTAGTTTATGTTACACGTATTCGATCAATCAGGTGTATAGTGTTCATGTGACTCCATATTTCGTCGCTTTTTCTTCGCGAAATCAGTGGAAACACCATGACCCATTGCATTTATGCAATGGGTCATGGTCGGTGCGCTATTCATCTGGAGGGGTACTTTCGCTGGGACGAGTAGGAGCCTTATAAACTCCGAACGGCAGCGCCGACACGCTGCGGGTTCGACTCCCTGCCACTCCGCGTCCTAGTGTGGTACAGCCTGGGCTTGGGCCCAAGGAGAAACTTCGATGATCAATCCGAACGGCACTATCACTCTTAATGGCGTCACTGACCCTGAAATGGTCCGAGTTTGGGAGTTTAAAGCAAGGCATCCCAATGCGTTTAGCTTCAACCCTCAGCAGTTCCAAGTGTCAGGAAACGGGCAGGGAGCCTTCTACAACAATGTTACATTTCAGTGGAACGGCGAGATTGGCCTCAGTATTATGCATGAAATTATTAGTTATCTCCTCAAGAAAGAAGAGAAAGCTGTATCTGCAAGCTAATAACTTGCTGCTCGGCAGCTTTTAGAATTTGCTGCATTTCATCCGGCCCAGGTCGATCAAAGCCGGGATTCTATTGGCGCGACTATCTGGGCTGCTGGTTCTTCCCGCTGAAGGACAGTCGGAATTCTTCGGTCATTCCTGGGACAATCCGGCTTGTTGTTTCCTGGGATCACTCGGCGTGGAGTGTGGTGATGGGGTCTACGCGCATGGCTCGTATTGCCGGGATGTAGCTGGCGGCGAGGGCTACTGCTGTCAGCACTAGGGTGACGCTGGCGAAGGTGGTCAGGTCGTTGGGTGAGACGCCGTAGAGCAGCCCCGCCATGAGGTGCGAGACGATGAGAGCGCCGGTGACTCCCAGCGCGGCGCCTGCGGCGGTGAGGCCGAGTCCGCGGCGCAGCACCATCTTGAGGATGTTTCCCTTTTGCGCTCCGAGGGCGAGGCGGATGGCGATCTCCCGTCTCTGCTCATTCACGATGAAGGAGATGGTTCCGTAGATTCCCAGGCCGGCGAGCAGCAGGGCGGTGCCTGCGAAAGCTGCCACCATTTCCATGGAGAAGCGCCTGACGGAAAGCGAGTCGGAGAGCACCTGATCGAGAGTGGCGGCACCGAAGACGGGCAGGTTGGCGTCAATGGACTGGATCTGTTGGCGCATCTGTTCGGGGATGGCGGCGGGATCGAGTTGTCCGCGAAGAAAGAGGACGATATCTTTCGAGGGGCGCTGGTAGATGCTGCTGTAGATTTGCGGCACTACGGCGTCTGACAGGGATTCTATGCGGGCATCGGCAACGATGCCGATGATGGTGGTCCAGGGGAGCGTGGCGCCGTTGAGCAGCTCGCGGTTTCCATTGGATTGCGGGCGCAAAAGGACACGCTTGCCGATGGGGTCCTGATTGGGCCAGAAGACGCGGGCCGCAGTTTGATTGATGACGGCGACGCGGGGAGTGTTTTCGAGGTCCTGGTTGTTGAAGAGACGCCCGCGCTCGAGCGGCATGCCGAGCAGGTGGAAGTATTCGGGCGAGACGATGGAATTGTCGATCACCGGCGCGCGATTTTCGTTGGACTCCAGGCCCTCACGGACGAGGGGCATGGGATTGAGAGCGCCCCGGCCATGGCCGAGAGGCAGAGAGGAAAGGTCGCCGGCGGCGATCTCTTCCACACCCGACAGGGCGTGGCCGCGGCGAAGAATCTCCCGTACCAGGCCACCCTCCTGCGTGGCGGTGCGGTAGACGTCCTGGGTGGGATCGTTGGGGCCGGGAAGCCATGTTTGAACGGCCATGGCGCGGCTGGGATTGAAGCCGGGCTGCACCTTGAAGAGATCCCAGAAACTGCGCAGCAGCAGGCCCGCGGCAACCATGAGGACCAGGGAGAGCGCCAGCTCACTGACGACCAGAATCTGACGCGCGCGGGAGCGGTGCGAGGAGCCGGTGGCGCTGCGGCCTTCCTGCCGGAGTGTGCCCATGAGATCGACGCGGCTCATGAGCCATGCAGGGGCGAGGCCGAAGATGGTTCCCGCGGCGATGGAGACGGCGAGCGCAAAGGCGAATACGCTCCAGCCGATTTCGATCTGGTTCATGTGGGGCAGAGTCTGAGGCACAAGGCGCAGAAGATAATGGCTGGCGCAGAAGAGGATGGCGAAGCCGGCAACGCCGCCGAGAAAGAAGAGGAGCAGGCTTTCGGTGAGCAACTGGCGGATGAGGCGCGTTTTTTGCGCTCCCAAAGCCTGGCGCAGGGCTATCTCACGGCCACGCCCGCTGGCCCTGGCGAGCAGCAGATTGGCTACGTTGACGCAACTGATGAGCAGGACCAGGCCGACTGCGCCGAAGAGCAGAATGAGCGAGTGGCGAATGTTGCCGACTACGCTTTCACTCATGGGAATGAGGCGGATTGTCCATTTCGCTTCCGGCGGATATTCGGCGGGATATTGCTTCTTGAGGGATTCGACGAGCGCATCGATGCGCTGCTGCGCGGAGGCCACGGAGAGGCCGGGCTGCAGGCGGGCGATGATGGCGCGGCGCAGGCGTATGTTGCGCTGCGGCGTGGCAAAGGGCAGCCCTGAATAGCCTGCTCCCAGCCAGAGATCGACATTCTGCTCGGCGCTGGTGGAGCCTTGGTCGCGAAAGCCGCGGGGCATGACGCCGATGACGTGGTAATCGTCGTTATCGAGGCGCAGGGTTTTGCCGACGATCTGCGGGTCAGCGCCGAAGCCACTTCTCCAAAGCCCGTCACTGAGCACTACTTCGAGGTTGTATCCGGGAGTGGGGTCTTTGGGATCGAAGGTACGGCCTAACTGCGCGCCTACGCCGAGGAGTGCGAAGTAGTTTGGCGTAACGGCCTTGAAGCCAAGACGCTCAGGCTGCGAGGCGCCGGTGAGGTTGACGTCTGCGCCATGGCCGGCAATGGCTATGGACTGGAATATGCCGGAGCGCTGGAGGTCCTGATATTCCGGCACGGAGGTGCCGGCGTCCTGCACGCCGATGCCGGAGAGATCGTCCTCGAGGTGAACGAGCTGCGAGGGGTTTGGATAGGGCAGAGGGTGCAGCAGCGTGGCGTCAAGAACACTGTAGATGGCGGTGGTGGCTCCGATACCGAGCGCCATGGTGGCGATGGCGACGAAGGAGAATCCCGGAGAGCGGAGAAGCATGCGGGTTGCGTAGCGGAGATCGAAGAGCAGGTTTTCGACGAAAGGGAGGCTTTGCTCGGCGTGATGATGCTCGCGGATGGATTGTGCCGGGCCGAGCTTGATTGCGGCTTGCCGACGGGCTTCGCTGGGCGACATTCCGGCTTTGAGATTGGCCTCGGTGAGGAAGGCGAGGTGTTCGGCGAGCTCTGCCTGGAGGCGCTGGTGGGCGCTTTGTCTGGTGGCGAGATTGGAGAGTCGAATGAAGAAGCGGCGCAGGAATTTCATGCGAGGTCCTCCGCTTTGGCGCTGAAGAAGCGCGCGATGATGGCTGCGGTCTGCTCCCAGTCGCGGGTTTCCGCCTGGAGCTGCTTGCGGCCGAGGGGTGTGAGGCGATAGAAGCGCGCTTTGCGGTTGTTTTCAGACGCGCCATACTCGGAGGAGATGGAGCCCTCGTGCTCGAGCTTCAGCAGGAGTGGATAGAGGGTGCCCTGATTGACGGCGAGGAGGTCACCGCTGATCTGCTCGATGCGGCGCGCGATGCCGTAGCCATGCTGCGGGCCGAGGAGGTCCAGAGTTTTGAGGACCATCAGAGCGAGAGTGCCTTGCAGGACGTCGGGCTTTTGCTTCATCGGCAGGACTCCTTTTGGTTTCCTACAGGAAGAAGCATACACTCTTCCTTTAGGAAAGCAACAGGAAACTTTTTTTTGTGATGAAACTAGATCAATTTGCCTGCGTGAATGGATTGCACGAGCTTGCCTGCTGCGTCGACGGCTACGAGGTTGGCGGTGCGGCCTACGGCTACGGAGCCGGCCTGGTCTGAGAATCCGGTCATGGCCGCGGGGTTTGCGGTGAGCAGGCGCAGGCCGTTTTCGAGAGATGCGCCGGTGAAGTGGATGAAGTTTTCGAGGGCGCGATCGAGTGTGAGGACGCTGCCGGCGAGGACGCCGTTGGCTGTGGCTTTGCCGTTGGCTACCTGTACGGGAAAGCCGCCCAGCATGTACTCGCCATCGGGCATGCCGGCGGCGGCCATGCCGTCTGTGATGAGGATGGCGCGCTGGGGGCCTTTGGCTTTCCACCAGAGGCGCACCAGCTCCGGTGCGGTGTGGATGCCGTCGCAGATGAGCTCGGCGAAGAGATCGTCGCGGGTGAGGACGACGCCGAGGATACCGGGCTCGCGGTGATCGAGCGGACGCATGGCGTTGAAGGTGTGCGTGGCGCTGGTGGCTCCGGCGGCGAGGACGGGTGCGGTTTCAGCGGCTGTGGCGTTGGAGTGGCCGATGGAGACGCGGACGCCTTTGGCGGTGGCGTGGGCTGCGAGCTCGGTGGCTCCGGGCAGCTCTGGCGCGAGAGTCATGAGGCGGACGTGGCCTTCGGCTGCTTCATACATCTTGTCGAAGATGTCGATCTGTGGGGCGAGGAGAAGATCCGGTGGATGAACGCCGCGTTTGGCGTGGGAGAGGAATGGGCCTTCGAGGTGAATGCCGATGGGCCAGGTTTGGGCGCCTTCAGGGGCTTTGTCGATGAGCTTCGCCAGGCCGTTGAGCGAGCGGAGCGTGGTGTCCATGGGTGCGGTGACGGTGGTGGCGAGGTACGCGCCAACGCCGCGGGTGGCGAGGAATTTGCCGATGGTGAGGAGTGCGTCCGGCGTGGCTTCCATGACGTCATGCCCGGCGGAGCCGTGGATGTGCACGTCAAAGAATGCGGGGCCGAGGGTGAGGCCGGGGAATGCGTGGAGTTCGCCGGCGGGCGTTGGGGCTGCATTCCGGCTGGTGATGGAGACGATGCGGCCATCTTCGGCAACGATGACGGGGGATTCGATGAGAGAGTGGCCGTCCCATAGACGGTCTGCTGTAAACACGGAAGGCATAACTGGTTATTATCGCAGGGCGGCGGGGTAGGGCACTCGGCAAGGAAGTTACATTTTTGTAACGCCAAGTGAGGCTGGTTTTTGCTACGTTGTGTGCATGATGCCGAAGAGAGTGATGGTGCTGGCTTATTCGGTTCTGTTGACGGGCGGTGCGGCGATGGCCGCGCAGAGCGCCACGCAGACGCCTACACAGAAAATTGACTTATCTACCAGCAAGCAGCTGATTGAGGAAGTGCCGGGGCATCCGCAGCGCCTGAATTCGCTGCCGGTGTCAATGGCCGTGTCGCCGGACAAGCGCTACGTGGTGACGCTGAACGATGGCTACGGAACGTATGAGTCGCGCTACGATCAGTCGCTGGCGGTGTACGACACGCAGACGGGGAAGGTGGCGGATTTTCCGGATGACCGCACGCAGTTGCGGATGCGTGTGGGCGGCAGGCAGACGCTGTATTCGGGGCTTGCGTTCAGCCGCGATGGACAGCACATTTACGCCAGCATGGGTTCGCTGAACGATCCCAATGGCGAGAAGCCGGGCGACACGGGAAATGGCGTAGCGGTGTATGGCTTCAGCGTGGGGAAGATTACACAGGAGCGGTTTATTGCGCTGCCGCTGCAGCAGCTTGCGCCGGGACGCAAGACTCGCGTGGTGGATGAGAAGGAAGGCGACAAGGGGATTCCGTTTCCGGCGGCGATTGCGGTGCTGAGCGGCCAGGGCGGCGAGAAGATTCTTGTGGCGGGGAATCTCTCAGACGATGTGCTGCTGGTGGATGCTGCGAGCGGAAAGATTGAGCATCGCTTTGATCTTTCTGAGAGCGACGCGGTGCCGGGCGTGTATCCCATAGCGCTGGCGGTGACGCGTGACGGCAGGCGTGCTTTTGTGGCGCTGTGGAATGCGTCCGAGATTGTGGAACTGGATCTGGCGAAGCAGACTGTGGGCCGCAAGCTGGCGCTGAGCAAGGCTGAGAATCCAATTGCGCCGGGGTCGCACCCTTGTGCGCTGGAGTTTTCTCAGGATGAGCGAACGTTGTATGTGGCGCTGGAGAATCGGGACAGCGTGGCGGCAGTGGATGTGAGCGCGATGGCGTTGCGCGGCATGTTTGCTACGCGGTTGCCGCACCAGGCCTACTATGGGGCGGAGCCTGTGGCGCTTGCGCTGAATGCGGACGGCACGCGCCTGTATGTAGCAAACATGGCTGCCGATGCGATTGCTGTGCTGGATACTACGAAGATTCCTGCGAATACAAAGCTGAATCCGAAGTTTGCTGCGCGGCCGATTGCTGCGGAGGGATTTATTCCTACGGAATGGCTGCCGTTTTCACTGGTGGAGAATGGCGGCAAGCTCTACATTGCTACCGGCAAGGGGCGCGGGACGGGACCGAACAACATGCCGCAGCGAGTTGCCGGTGGGCCGCAGGTGAGCCATCAGCCGGGAAACACAACTTACATTGGCACGCTGCTGTATGGATCTCTGGCGGTGGTGGATGAGGGGGCGATAGCGGCTCATCTGCCGCAGTGGACGGCGTCCGTTATTGAATCGAACCGCATGAATGGTGCGGAAGAGAAGATTGTGTTTGCCGGTGGGTCGCAAAGCCGGATCAAGCATGTGATTTACATCATCAAAGAAAACCGCACGTACGACCAGATCTTTGGCGATTTGAAATTCAACGGCAAGCCTGTGGGCAATGGCGATGCGAGCCTGACGATGTTTGGCGCGGATGTGACGCCGAACATGCATAAGCTGGCGCTGCAGTTTGGCGTGCTGGATAATTTTTACGATTCGGGTGAGGTTTCCGGCGATGGACATGTGTGGTCGAATGCGGCCATTGGCAGCGACTACCTGGAAAAGACGTGGCAGCAGAGTTATCGCAATTCCGAGCGGACGTATGACTTTGAAGGCGTGGTGGCGAACGACTATCCGATTCTGCAGAAGATTCCCGATGTGAATGAGCCTGCGAGCGGCTACTTGTGGACGAACCTGGCGGCGCACCATAAGACGTATCTTCACTTTGGCGAGTACATCTCGACGGTTTTCTGCACGGATGCGAGAGCAGAACAACTTTCTGCAAATCCGCAGGAAGGGCCCATGCTGCACGGGCACGATTGCACGAAGAAATCGATTGCGCCGGGTGAGGCGATTCCCGATGAGTGGGGCGGCGGCACGAATAAGTGGCCGTGGGCGATTCCCTTGATTGCTACAAATACTGCGACGAAGCCGGAACTGGCAGGGCATTATGCGCCGGAGGCTCCGGATTTTGATCTCATGGTGCCGGACCAGATTCGCGTGGATATTTTCGAGCGTCATCTCAAGGGATGGATTGCAGACAGAGCGCAGGGCAAGGACACGATGCCGGAGTTTGTGACGATGCGCCTGGGCAATGATCACACTGCGGGCACGCGGCCGGGCGGGCCTACGCCTAAGTCCTCTGTGGCGGACAATGATCTTGCGGTGGGCCGCGCGGTGGAGGCGATTTCGCATTCGGCGTTCTGGGACGATACGGCTTTCTTCATTGTGGAAGATGACGCGCAGGCTGGAGCCGATCATGTGGATGCGCATCGCTCGACGGCGCTGGTGATCAGCAAGTACGCGCCGCATGGGGCTGCGAATGCGCCGTTTGTGGATAGCCGCTTTTACACGACGGTGAGCATGATTCGCACGATGGAGATGCTGATCGGGCTGCCGCCGATGAACAACAATGATGCGTTTGCTTCCGTGATGGCGCCGTTGTTTACGGGCGCCGGGGATCACGCGGCTTATGACGCGGACTATTCCAACCGCGACAACAATCTCATCTATACAGCGAACAAGAAGACTGCTCCCGGCGCGCAGGAGAGCATGAAGATGGATTTCCGCCATGCCGATCACGCAGATACGCAGAAGCTGAATGTGATTCTGTGGAAGGACACGATGGGCGACAGGCCTGTGCCGGCCATGCTGAAGGTGCGCGTGAAGCGGACCAAGGATGATGACGATGATTAAGAATGCCGCTTGCACTTACGCGCACCCCGCAGAGTAGACTTACGCCATGACAAAACGGATTGGCATTCATCTTGGCACTTCCGGCGGCGCGTCCAACGCTGTGTTGCGCGCGGAAGAGATTGGCGCAAACACCTTCCAGATTTTTTCCTCGAGCCCGCGCATGTGGCGTGCGCCGAAGATCAAGCCCGAGGAAGCTGCTCGCATGAAAGAGCTGCGTGCGAAGCATGATGTGGGCCCGCTGGTGATTCACACGAGCTACCTGGTGAACGTGTGCAGCCAGAACGACGAGGTGCGGCAGAAGAGCATTGTTGCGTTTCGTGGCGAGATTCAGCGCGCGCTGGACCTGGGTGCGGAGTACCTGGTGCTGCATCCGGGATCGTGGAAGGGGCTTACGCGCGAAGAGGGGCTGAAGCTTGCGGCTGACTCGATTGAGAAGGCGATTGACGGGCTGCCGTGGCAGGGGACACCGTTTTCGATCCTGATTGAGAACACGGCCGGCGCGGATTTCTCGCTGGGTGGAAACTTTGAGCAGGTGGGCGAGCTTGTCACGTTGCTGCGCAATCATGCGCCTGTGGGCGTGTGCCTGGATACCTGCCATACGCATGTCTCCGGCTACGACATTGTGACGCCTGAAGGCTACGAAGAGACGATGAAGAAGGCGGCGAGTGCATTTGGATTTGATTCCGTGAAGGTGTGGCATTGTAATGACGCCAAGGCCGCTCGCGGATCGAAGCTGGATCGTCATGAGCATATTGGGAAGGGAACTATCGGTACTGAGCCGTTCCGCAGACTGCTGAATGATGCTCGGTTTGCTCATGCGGCGTTTATTGCGGAGACGCCGGTGGATGAGCCGGGCGATGAGGTTACGAATGTGCAGGCGCTGAAGAGTTTGGTGGCGTAAATTTTCGATGCGCGCGTAAGATGATTTTGCTTCTTCCGGGTGCGCGCAGTTGTTTCGAAATCTTCGGGAAAGAAAGGATATGCATCATGAATGCTCTCCGGCGAGTTTCTTTATTTGCGTTAGCAGTGATCTTATGTGTTGCGAGTGCTCGTTCCCAGGCTGCCAAATCCACAGAGCCGCACAGCCATGTGGAGGCGCTGCTGGGCGCGTGGAATTATGAGGGCAACAAGCTCATTGCCATGGCGGAGGATTTTCCGGAGAAGAAGTACGACTACAAGCCGAATCCCTTGCAGCGGTCCTTTGCAGAGCAGCTGCTTCATGCGGCGGGCGGGAACTACTTCCTGATCAATCCTGCCAAGGGAATGAAGCCGCCGACGGGTGATCCGAATCGCTCTGAGTTCAAGTCGAAGGCTGAGATTGTGGCCTACGTGAAGAAATCTTTCGCTGATGGAGCGGCGCTGATCAAGGCCAAAGGCGACAAGGGTTTGAACGACGTGATGCCGGATGGGGAGTCGGGCGAGCCGGTGCACTTTGGAGATAGCGCCTGGGGATGGGTTGTTCATTCCGGCGAGCATTATGGGCAGCTTGTGGTGTATTACCGCGTGCTGGGGATGGTTCCGCCGGAGTCTCGGCCAAAGCAGTAGCACGACGGTTGACAGGTGAATCATGCCGAAATGCTTTATCGCGCTTCAAACGGGACTTGTGCTGGCCTGCGCCATAGGAAACGCTCAGACAAACTCTGAGGCAACAAAACTGCCCTACACGGCGCGCTACACGTTTACAACAGTGAAAGTTCTGCCCAATGGTTCCTCATCTACCGTGGTGGATACCATGCTGCAGGCACTTGACTCCAAGGGTCATTTTGTAACCATCTACACGCCTGACTCTTCAGGCACGGGCGGCCAAAAGTCAACTCGCGTGCAAGTGCGCGACGCGATCAATCTCACATCGAGTTCCTGGGCTGTTCCGGGTACTACTGCGCAAGTGGTTCACATGCCTGATCTTGGCGACCCCAACAACGACTGCGCCAAAAAGATGAAAGCCATCGATGCATTACATCCTGTGAGCGCGGAGTCATCGCGCGGAGAAGTTATTCCTATCAAAGACCTCGGAACCAAAATGATCCGCGGACTTGAAGCGCACGGTGGTGAAATCACCTTCACATCCACGTTCATACGACCCGGATCGTCAGCCCCCGCGACGCGAACCAACGAAGTATGGACTGCTGTCGACCCGCGCCTCGACAAGCTGGTTGTGCTTACCACGTCCACCACTTCTCAAGGAGAAAGTTCAAGGCAGGAACTGGTGGAATTTACCAAGGGTGAGCCTGATCCAAAGCTTTTCGAAATTCCTGCAGACCGTCAAATCACCAAACGTGAAGGCCAGGCCTACATCTGCGGTATCAAACCGCAGTCAAAACCAGTGACAACTCAGTAGCATCCGCCTCCATTTACACTAGATACTTATGGCGGACGAGAAAGAATTACGGTACGACCCTGCGACCATTGAGCCGAAATGGCAGGAGCGCTGGGGCAGCGATCCCAATTTGTATGCGGCTGACCCGCATGACAGCGACAAGCCCAAGTATTACGTGCTGGAGATGCTGCCCTATCCCAGCGGGCAGCTGCACATGGGCCATGTGCGCAACTACTCGATTGGCGACGCGCTGGCGCGCCACATGTGGATGCGTGGCTACAACGTGCTGCACCCCATGGGCTGGGATGCCTTTGGGCTTCCGGCGGAAAATGCTGCGCTGAAGAACAATACGCCTCCGCGCGAGTGGACGCTCTCGAACATTGCTGCGATGAAGCGGCAGATGCAGCGGCTTGGCCTGGGCTACGACTGGGCTACGGAAGTGACTACCTGCCTGCCGGATTATTACCGCTGGAACCAGTGGTTCTTTCTGCGCATGTATGAGCGCGGGCTGGTGTATCGCAAAAAGAGCAAAGTGAACTGGTGCCCGGAGTGTTGCACCGTGCTGGCCAATGAGCAGGTGATTGATGGACGCTGCTGGCGGCATGAAGACACCATCGTGGAGCAGCGCGATCTGGAGCAGTGGTTCTTTCGCATCACGGCGTACGCCCAGGAGCTGCTCGACGGGCTGGACAAGCTGGATGGCTGGCCGGAAAAAGTGCGCACCATGCAGCGCAACTGGATTGGCCGCAGTGAAGGCACTGAGGTTGATTTCACCGTGGAAGGCAGTGAAGACAAGATTCGTGTTTTCACTACGCGCGTGGACACCATTTTTGGCGCGACCAGTGTGCAGCTTGCTCCGGAACATGCGATCACTGCGTCTTTTGCGGCCGCCGATGCTGACCTGAAAGCCAAGGTCAACGAGTTGATTGATGAGCAAAAGAAGGCTCGCGAGGCGGGTGACATTGGCGCGATTGAAAAGCATGGCGTGCCTACGGGACGCTTTGCGATCAATCCGTATAACGGCGAGAAGGTGCCGATCTGGGTGGCGAATTACATCCTGGCCGATTACGGCACGGGCGCCATTATGAGTGTGCCGGGACATGACGCGCGCGATTTCGAGTTCGCTTCGAAGTACGGCATTCCAGTAAAGCGCGTGATCGCTCCCGCTGATCCCCAGGCGGAGGAGCCGGAGCTGCCGTATCTCTCGGAAGATGGCGTGCTGATCAACTCGGGTGAATATAACGGCCTGACTTGCGAGGATGCGCAGGAACGGTTGCAGCATCGGGCGACGGAGCAGGCATTTGGCGAGGCGACGATTACGTTTCGCCTGAAGGATTGGGGCGTGAGCCGCCAGCGTTACTGGGGCACGCCGATCCCGATGATTCATTGTGAGCAGGATGGGATTGTGCCGGTGCCGGATGATCAGCTGCCGGTGATTTTGCCCGAGAAGATTGAGATTACGCAGTCTGGCGGCTCGCCGCTGGGGCGTGTGCCGGAGTTTGTGAACGTGACCTGCCCGAAATGCGGCGGACCGGCGCGGCGCGAGACGGACACGATGGATACGTTCGTCGATTCGAGCTGGTACTTCTACCGCTACGTGGACGCGAAGAACGATGTGGAACCGTTTGCTCCGGCGAAGGCCCAGCATTGGTTTCCTATCGATCAATACATCGGCGGCGTGGAGCATGCGATTCTGCATCTGATTTACTCACGCTTCTGGACGAAGGTGATGCGCGATCTCGGGATGATTCTGAATGATGAACCTGCGCAGCGGCTGTTTACGCAGGGCATGGTCATTAAAGACGGCGCAAAGATGTCGAAGTCGAAGGGCAATGTTGTTTCGCCTGACGACATGGTGGCTCGCTACGGCGCGGATTCGACGCGTATGTATGCGCTGTTCGCTGCTCCGCCGGATCGTGATCTTGATTGGCAAGAGGACGGCGTTGCGGGCGTGAGCCGCTTTCTGGGCCGTGTATGGCGGCTTGCGACGAAGCATGCGGAGGCGGTGCGCTCTGCGAAGGGAAGCACGATTGCGGATCCGAGCGGCGCTTCGCTGAAGCTGTTGCGCAAACTGCATCAGACTATTGCGAAGATCACGCAGGATTTCCAGGGCCGCTGGCACTTTAATACCTGCGTGGCTGCCATTATGGAACTGGTGAATGAGATTCAGGCTGCGGATGTGCAGCTGACCGCGGGTGAAGTTTCGCCGGCAGTCATTCGCGAGATATTCACTTCGCTGGTTCGCCTGCTTGCGCCGTTTGCACCGTATCTCTCGGCGGAGCTGTGGGAGGAATTCGGCGGGGAGGGCGCGATTTTGCGCGCTTCGTGGCCGGTGAGTAATCCGGAGTTTGCCAAGGAAGATGAAGTGGAAATCTCTGTGCAGGCCAACGGCAAGCTGATCACTGTGATTCGCGTACCTGCGGATGCGGATTCGAAGGCCATTGAAGCGTCCGCGCTGGCTGACCCCAAGGTGCAGGCGCGCGTTGCAGACAAGACTGTGGCAAAGATCATCGTGGTGCCGGGCAAGACGGTGAATCTTGTTGTCAAGTAGCATGCAACCGGAACAACAAATACGCGGAACCCAGTCCATGGTGAGTTTCATGGGCTGGGTTCTTGCGCGGCCTTTGCTCACTGTGCTGGAGGTGGCGTGGCGCTGGCTGATCGGCGCGCCGCTGCTGGTTGTTTGCTGGACGCAGGCGCAAAAAATTCTTGCAGCCGTGCCGCCGGAGAGTGCGGGCCTTACCACCATCAGTTGGCAGAATCCCTGGGTGGCTTCCATCAAGCTGGCGGAAGCGTGGGTGATCTATCAGCCGCATATCGCAGCGGTGCTGAGCTGGCTTGCGCCTATCGCGGCGCTTGCGTGGGTTGTGGTCTCGGGCGTTGGGCGCAGCCTGGTGCTGAAGCGCCTGGAACCAGCGCTGCCGATGCGTATTTTTTCCATGATCTTTCTGCAGGCTGCATGGCTGGCTGTACTGGCGCTGACGGGGTGGGCGTGGTGGGCTTCCATCAGTTGGGCGGGAGCGACGCACATCAACGCCGCGGGCGAGCCGGACCTGGTGGGCTACACCATCTGGGCTGTTTTTATTTCGCTTGGGTTCTTCACGCTGTGGGCGCTGGTGAGCTGGGTTGTGACCATTGCGCCGATGCTGGTGCTGCTGGAAGGGCGCTCTGCGTTTTCGTCACTGGGTGCAAGTCTGCGGCTTGGGAAGCCGTTCACCGGCAAGCTCGTGGAAATGAATCTTGTGATGGGCATCGTGAAGCTGATGCTGATTGTTCTGGCAATGGTTTTTTCCGCGGTGCTGATTCCGTTCAGTGAGGAAGTGGGCGCGAGCGCACTGCATCTTGAGTGGATCGTGGTGACAATTTTCTACTTCATCGCCAGCGACTACTTCCAGGTGGTTCGCTTGAAGGGCTTCATCGAGTTCTGGCGCGCCTATCGCGATCCGCAATCCCACTAACGCAATCTACTTTGACGCAGGCGCGGCGTGGGCTTGCTCCTCCTTCAGAAAATCCGCGCTCAGCGTGCCTTTTTCTTTCGCAATGGGCAGCAGTGTCGGGTAAAACTGCGTAAACGTGGTGTCCACGGCTCCATGCGCGGCATGGCACGAGTAGCAGGATGCGCCGGTTGGAATCAGCGTGCCTTTGCTCTTTGCATTGTCGAAATCAAAGAAGGCCCATTTGCCCGGGAAGCGCTTTTCGTCCTTCACATGCAGTTCAAGTCCCATGACATCCATGCCCTGAAAGTGCCCGTGCTGGTTGATGGAGCCCTTGTCGCGCGCCTCGCGCACTTCCAGCACCATCATCGTCTTGTCAGGCCAGGTGCCAGTCGCAAGAAAGCTGCGATACGCCTCCGGATTCACGAAGACATTGTCGAACATGGTCATGTTGGCGGGCTTTTCCGAGTAGCTCATGTCCACGCCTGAGCTCAGGTAAATCCACTCGCGATAATTCGGCAGCGATGCCATATCGCCGCTGGGCAGATAGACCGGCGCGTTGACGGAAGCAGCCTGCGCAATCTTTTGAGGACGCAGCACGACTGCCGCACCGGCTGCTATCAGACAAACCATGGCTGCGAGAACAAAAAAGCGATACACAGGAATCTCCCTTGCAGCAGGAACGCAGGCGCAAGGGAGAAAGTTCCGTACAATCTCAGTTGTTTTGTCAAGATCCGGTTAAAGCAACCGAAAGATACCGGGCTGACGCCTCAAAAGATCTTCATATGAATCACGAGATACTGCTTGGGATTATCGTGAATCGCCTTGACCAGGTTATGCGCCTCGTCGAGCGTCTTGTCCAGGTTGTCATACACCGAGCGGTTCTGCGCCAGCTGGCCGATCGTTCCCTTGCCCTCGTTGATGCCGGAGAGAATGCCATTGAGGTTGGTCACAGTAGCATCCAGCTTCTTGGCAAACTCCGGATCCTTGGCGAACTTGCCAATCGCGCCCTCGCCCCTGTTCACGCCTTCGAGAAGCTTATTGGTATTGGTCACCGCGGTATTCAGGTTGTTATAGAGCGAGTCATCGGTAAGCAGTTTGCCCGCAGAGCCCTTGCCTGCGTTCAGGTTGGCGGCAATCTGATGCAACTGGTCGACTGTCGCGTTGAGCTTGTTGTACAACTCATCGTCCTTGGTCAGCTTGCCCAGCGTACCATTGCCCTCATTGATGCTTTTCGTTAAAGCTTCGAGGTTTGCGCTCACCTGGTTCAGATGGGTGTACACCTGGCGATCATGAAGAAACAGTCCCGCAGAGCCCTCGGAGGAATTCAGCGTGTCAATCAGCACGCCGGTCTTCTTCATGACGTCCTTCGCTGCCACCAGCGCGTCCTGGCTGGTGTTCATCACCTGTTGAATGCCGGAGACGTTATGCGAAAGCAGCTCGGCATTTTCCCCGGGCGGTGGACCTGAAGCGTGGGCGGAGGTGATATCCACGTAGCTGTCGCCGAGCACGCCGGCGGAGGCAATGGAGGCCGCGGAATCCGTGTGCAGAAGCGGCTTCACCTTGTCCGATACTTTCATTCGGACTTCCACGGGAAAGGGATTGCGCTCCGGCACGACGCGGATCTTAATCACATTTCCAATGGTGACGCCTTCGAGGGTGACGGGCGCGCCTTCTTTTAATCCCGAGGCATTTGCAAAATAGGCTCGCAGCGTGAGCTTTTTTGCAAACAAGCCGCCGGTCGATCCTGACATAAGGAAGATCAGGAAGATGAGGATCGCGGCGCCAACCAGAACCAGCGAGCCTACTTTCAGTTGGGACCACTGAACCTCTTTGCGGCTTGGCACGATACTCCTATTGGGGAAAGTTTACCCGACCGTAATTTCTTGAGAATAACAGACGAAGGCGGAACACGCGGCTATTCAGCGTCCATCTTCCAGTACCACTGAGGCCATGGCCGTGCTGCGCGAGTGCGTTAGCGAGAGTGCCGCGTTCTGCACGCCGATCTGTTTTGCGTACTCCGCAGCCCGCCCGTGGAACTGCAAAGAAGGCCGCCCGCTGGGGGCGCGCTGCACCTCAATCTCCCGCCAGGCGATGCCGTGACTGATGCCGGTGCCAAGCGCCTTGGCTGCGGCTTCCTTGGCAGCAAATCGGGCCGCCAGGCTCTCTGCGGCGTTGTGTTTGCGAAGGCAATAGGCCTGCTCCGCCTTGGTATACACGCGATCGAGAAAGCGCTCACCGAATTTATCGAGCGAATGCTGGATGCGGCCAATCTCCACAAGATCAATTCCTGAACCGACGATCATGGATATGAAAGTACACGATCTGCGCACGTCAGCCAAACAGATGAAGGTTTTCCAATGACTTCCATCCGCGGGTGTATGGATTTTAACGCTGGCATTATGCGGGCTGGCGCGCACTGCGGCGTGGGGCTTGTTTCAAAGCCGGGCAGGCATCGTGCAACTCCCGCACACGCATCATGTTGCCTAAGCTGAGTCCCGATAAGCCCATTGTGCAACTGGGTTCTCCAAAACGCGTTCCCGCTCAGCCCTCCCTGCTGCCATGGGCGCTGGAGATTCAGGGCGTCTCTCCCGTGGAGCCATCGAATCTGGTGCGCACGCTTACCGGAGCGATTGTGGGCTGCGGCGGATGGGTATTGACACGCTCCACTACGGATAGCGGGCGCGTGAGCGTTCTCTTTGAATTTGAGCGCGCTGCATGCGTGGAGATATATACCGCCGTGATTGCATGCGGAATCGAGCTGAGCCGCAACGGGCACATTCGCATGACGGAGCTTTGCCTGTGCACGCGCAATTATTTGAAGGAGTGCGGCGCGCAGATTGCCAGCATTGAGCTGGAGGTGCAAACGAGCACGCTGAAGATTCCCGGCAATAGTGCATCGGACGGCAGCGCGCCGGAACAGAGCCGGTAGGGTCTAACCGGCTTCCACCAGGCCGTACTTGCGCTGCCATGCTTCCTTGAGCCGCGCCCACACTCGGGCCCGCTCTGCCTCAGTGCCTTCCGCCTCTTCCGGTTTTGCGTTGGCAAATCGTGCGGCTTCCATCTTGGCCACTTCCAGCATTTTGCGATCGCGCACCAGGTTGGCTACGCGAAAATCCGGAAGACCGGCTTGCCGCGTGCCGAAGACTTCGCCAGGGCCGCGCATGGCGAGGTCCAGTTCGGCTAGTTCAAAGCCGTCCTGCGTGGCGACCATTGCATTCAGCCGCTCCTCTGCCTGCTCGCTGACGCGCGCGCCTGTCATCAGAATGCAGTAGCTCTTAGCCGCGCCGCGTCCAACGCGCCCGCGAAGCTGGTGCATCTGCGCCAGTCCGAAACGCTCTGCGTGTTCAATCACCATCACGCTGGCATTGGGCACGTCTACGCCTACCTCAATCACCGTGGTGGAAACAAGCGCGTCAATCTCGCCGCGCTGGAAGCGCCGCATGATGACTTCCTTCTCGTCGGCGTCGAGCCGTCCGTGCAGCAGGCCGAGGCGCAGGCCGTTCAGCGGGCCGGTGCGGAGCTTCTCGTACATTTCAACGGCCGATTTCAGACCGGACTTCGCATTCGGGTTTGCTTCCTGCGTGGTGCTGGCAAACAGCTTTGCCGTTTTACCTTTCGGAGCGGTTTTTCGCGGTGCAGGCTTTGCTGTTTTTTCGCCAGCCTCGGTCGCATCGGCGCTGAAGTCCAGCTCGGGCTGATCGTCTTTTGCGCCTTCAATCACGGGATAGACGATATAGGCCTGCCTGCCGAGCTTTACCTGCTTGCGCACGAACTCCCACACTTCGCCGGCGCGTTCATCTGGTACGCGGCGCGTCACAATGGGAGTGCGGCCCGGAGGCAGTTCGTCCAGCACGCTTGAATCGAGGTCGCCGTAGAGCGAAAGTGCCAGCGTGCGCGGAATGGGCGTGGCGGTCATCACCAGCACGTCGGGCTCGCCCTGATTGGGCTTCTTCATGAGCTTGAAGCGCTGCATTACGCCAAAGCGATGCTGCTCGTCGACGACGATGAGGCCGAGGCGGTCGAACTCCACTTTTTCTTCAATCAGCGCATGCGTGCCGATGACCAGGTTCGCCTCGCCACTGTTGATCAGCCTGCGGTTGTAGCGCTTGCGGTCTTCCTCGATGCCTCCGGTGAGCAGCACGATGCGGAAGTTGCGAGAGGATTTTTCGAGTAATTTTCTTGCCGCGAGGTAATGCTGTGTTGCCAGGATTTCCGTGGGCGCCATCAGGGCAGCCTGATAGCCGTTTTCCATGGCCACCAGCATGGCCTGCAGCGCCACAATGGTCTTGCCCGAACCGACATCGCCCTGCAGCAGTCGCCGCATGGGACTGGGCTGCCTCATGTCGCTTACAATCTCGCCGAGAGCTTTTTTCTGTGCCGCTGTGGGATGAAACGGCAGCACCTCGCGGATGGCTCCGCGCACTTTGTCGTTCGTAGTAAAGGCAATGCCGGCGCGCTCGCGCATTCTGCGACGCTTGAGCTCGAGGCCCAGCTCCAGAAAAAACAGCTCCTCGAAGATTAGCCGTTTGTGCGCAGGTGTGGATGCCGCCTGCAGGTCCGCCATCGCGGTGCCTTCCGGCGGGTAATGTACTTCGCTTAGGGCGCGCTCGCGATCGGGCAGGCCAAGCCGCTGAATCATTGCAGCAGGCAGGCATTCTGGCATGGTGCCGCGCAGGGATTCCAGCAGATGAAAGATGACCTTGCGCTGCCAGCGCGAGGCCAGCCGCGAGCCCAGCGATTCATAGACCGGCGTGATGCGGCCCACTTCCAGCAGCAGCGTTTCTGCGTCGTCGCTCGAGTCCGGCAGCAGCTCCCACTGCGGATTGATCATCTTCATGCTGGTTGTGGAACGCGAAGGCTCCACTCTGCCGAAGACCGCGACGGTTTGTCCGGGCTGGAACTTGCCCTGCAGATACGTTCCGTTGAACCACAGGCATTTCATGGAGAGGCGCCCCTGGCCGATGGTGATTTCAAAGATGGGCGCGCGTCGGGTGCGCAGTAATGCCGAGCCGCGCACCTCGGCGATGATGCTTGCCATCTCGCCCGGTTTCAACTCATCCAGGCTGCGCGGATTCTGCCGGTCTTCATAACGAAAGGGAAGGTGATAGAGCAGGTCTTCGTTGGTGATGATGCCCTTGGCGGCGATCAATTCCGCCACTCGCGGGCCTACGCCTCGTGCATACATCACCTTGTCTTCAAGTTTGGCCACAAAGAGGATGCTAAAGCATTTCACCATCTCTCAGCCGAAGCTGAATCCCATGCGTTATCGTTGTTTACGCAAGAAATTCGTTCATTGGAGCACACTGCATGGTCATCTGGAACCGTCGTAATTTCCTCTGCGCAGCCGGAGCCATGTCCGCCGCAACTGCGCTGCCTGGAATCCCTTTACTCGCAGCGGAAGAGCCCGAAGCGAAGAACATCGCTGCCAACGATCACATCCAGATCGCGCTTATCGGAGCAGGCTGGCAGGGCTCGGGCGACACCAGCGTTGCGATTCGTGTGCCCGGTGTGAAGCTGGTCGCTGTGGCCGATTGCTACGATGGCCGCCTGGTTCACGCAAAGGAAGTATGGGGCAGCGATATTCAGACCACGCGCAACTACAAAGAAATTCTCTCGCGCAGTGATGTAGACGCCGTCATCATCGGCACGCCGGACCATTGGCACAAGCAGGCCTCGATAGACTCCATGAAGGCAGGCAAAGACGTGTACTGCGAGAAGCCGATGATCCATCTGTACGAAGATGGCCCGGCGATGATTGAAGCCTCGCGGCAGACCAATCGCATTCTGCAGGTGGGCAGCCAGCGCGTCAGCAACATTGTCTACGCCAAGGCAAAAGAGGTGCTGGCATCCGGCGCTATTGGCAAGCTCAACATGGTTACAGCCTACTGGGATCGCAACTCCTCGCTCGGCGCATGGAACTATACCGTTCCGCCGGACGCCAGCGAAACCACATGCGACTGGCCGCGATGGCTTGGCTCCGCGCCTAAGATTCCTTTCAACGCGGAGCACTTCTTTCAGTGGCGCAAGTGGAAGGCCTACGGCTCAGGAGTTGCGGGCGATCTCTTCGTACATCTCTTCAGCGGCATTCACTACATCACCGGCTCCCACGGCCCCACGCGCGGCATGGCTACCGGCGCCATTCGCTATTGGAAAGATGGCCGCGACGCGAATGACGTCGTGCTCGGCCTCTTCGATTACCGCGAAGGCTTCAACGTGAGCCTGCACGTCAATTTTGTGGATGGTGGCGAAGAAGGGGAAGGCTTCACGTTTGCCGGCTCGGAAGGCACCATGACCATTGGCTGGGACGGTCTGACCATCAATCACGTTCCGCGCCAAACCGCGCCGGGCTACATGGTGGGAACCTTCCCTGAAGCCATGCAGAAAGAGATCATCGCTGCCTACGACGCGAAATATCCGCCCGGCCTGGCGCAGCAATCTCTAGCGGCTGCAGAAAAGTACACTCCGCCGAAGGGGTACAGCGACAGCTATGACCACTTCAAAAACTTCTTTGCTTCCGTCCGTTCACGCCAGCCCGTGGTGGAAGATGCGGTCTTCGGCTATCGCGCGGCAGGTGCGGCGCTGCTCTCGAATCTCAGCATTGACCGCGGCGAAATCGTCCGCTGGGACCCGGATGCGATGAAGCTGCTCTAAGCGCACGGAACTTTCCCCATTGCCTTGCGTATCTGGCAATGGGGGAAGTCTGCGCCTGCCGGGCTTTGCTACACTGCTCGCAGTTTGTCTGGAAGACACCCTTCGGGAGAATCCATGCCAGTCGTCGAACTCGCGAGTGTGACCAAAGCTTATGAAAGCAAGGTCGCAGTAAACAACCTGAGCCTGTCCATTGAAGCCGGTCAGATGTTTGGCCTGCTCGGGCCCAACGGCGCAGGAAAAACCAGCTCCATCCGCATGATGATGGGTATCACTATGCCGGACTCCGGCAAAGTGAATCTCTTCGGCAAGCCCTTTGAGCGCAAAAGCCTGGAGCGCGTGGGCTACTTGCCGGAAGAGCGCGGCCTCTACAAAAAGATGAAGGTCATCGATCAGCTCGTCTTCTTCGGTGAGCTTCACGGTGTGAGCGCGGCGGACGCGCAGACACGCGCCGTAGCCTGGGCCAAGCGACTTGAAATTGCCGACGCGCTGACCAAGAAGACAGAGGAGCTTTCCAAAGGCATGCAGCAAAAGATTCAGTTCATCTCCGCGCTGCTCCATGATCCGGGCCTCATCGTCATGGATGAGCCGTTCTCCGGCCTCGACCCCGTGAACGCTACACTGCTGGAGCGCACGCTGCTGGAACTGAAAGACCAGGGCAAGGCAATCGTCTTCTCCACGCACCGAATGGACCAGGTGGAGAAGCTTTGCGATTCCATCTGCCTCATCAATAAAGGAGTGGCCGTGCTTGCCGGCCGCGTGCGCGAGATTAAATCCCGCTACCAGCGTGACCGCGTCATCATTGAGTTTGAAGGCGATGCATCTTTCCTGCAAAGCCCCGAAATCGCCCAGGCCAATAACTACTCCGGCCACGCCGAAATCCAGCTCAAGCCCAACGGCGACTCGCAGAAGCTGCTGCATGAGGCCGCCGCGAAGGCCACCATCTATCGCTTTGAGCTGGTTGAGCCGTCGCTCGAAGAGATATTTATCCAGACCGTGGGAGGCAAAGCCGATGCGTAATATTCTGCTGGTTGCAAAGCGCGAGTATCTTGAAGGAATTCGTGGGCGCGCCTTCCGCATGTCCACCATTCTTGTCCCTGTCGTCTTCGCAGTCATCATCGGCGTCGCGGTCTTTGCGGGTAAAAACTCCGGCGTCGGCAAGCACGTCCTCATCGCCACCACAGACAGCACGCTCGCTGCCGACATCCAATCGCAGCTTACTGATGACAAAGACTCGAAGACCACCGTCGACGTGCTCGTTCCATCCTCACCAAGCGAGCGCGACAGCCTTGTTGCCAAAGTGCGCGACAAAGAAGTAGACGGCCTCTTCTGGATCGACACTGCCGTACCGAGCAAAATCACCGCCACCTACATCTCCACATCCTCAGGCGACATCGTCATCGGCAGCCGCCTGGAATCCGCGCTCAATCATGCGCTCGCGGCCGAGCGGCTCACTGCGCGAGGCATGAGCAAAGCGGACGTTGATCTTGTTATGAAGACTGTCTCCGTGGATACGCGGCAGGTGGATAAGGGCGGCAAGGAAGTTAAGAGCAGCGGAGTAGGTGCGTATCTCAAGGGCTACATCATGGGAATCATGCTTGCCATGACCACCATGATTTACGGCATGAACGTGGCTCGCTCCATTATCCAGGAGAAGACCTCGCGCATCTTTGAGGTGATGCTGGCCTCAGTGAAGGCCGGCGATCTTCTCGCCGGCAAGCTCATCGGCATTGGCGCTGTCGGCCTCACACAGCTCGCCATCTGGATCGTCGCCGCAGCTCTTCTCGCAGGTTCTGCCTTCGCTGCTCCCGTGCTCAGCGGCCAGCTTTCCATTCATTTGTCCATCACGGAAGGCCTTCTCTTCGCGGCGTACTTCATCCTTGGATATTTGCTTTACGCTTCGCTCTTCGCGGGCCTTGCTGCAAGCTGCGAAACCGAGCAGGAGCTGCAAATGTACACGCCGCTTGCAGCGGTGCCCATCTGGCTCAGCTTCTCGCTGATCTGGCTCATCATCAATAACCCCAGCTCCTTCTGGTCCATCGCGGCATCGTTGTTTCCCGCCACTGCGCCCATCGTGATGATGCTGCGCATGGGGGCGCAAACGCCGCCGGCATGGCAGTTTGCTGCTTCGCTCGCCATCATGGTGGTCAGCGTCTGGGCCGTCCTGTGGGTCTCCGCGCGCCTCTACCGCGTTGGCATTCTCATGTATGGTAAGCGTGCCACGTTGCCTGAGTTGCTGCGCTGGCTTCGCTACAGCTAACAGCAAATCAGTTTCGTTTTGAAAGGGCACGGCTTTAGCCGTGCCAGAACCTACAATGAACAGGTGAGCTCAGGCGCAAAAAGTTCCTTCACCTTCACGCAGAGAATCCTCCTCGCCATTGTTCCGCGCATCGTTCAGGCGTTGCTCTGGCTCGTGGGACTCACATGGCGTTACGAGGTCATTGCGCCGGAGGGCGTTACGCCGCTCATTGAAGGCCGGGACGCGGGCTCGCGCATCTTCTGCTTCTGGCACCAATGCGTGCTGCCTTGCACGCATTACTTTCGCCGCACCGGCGCTGTCATTCTCATCAGCCGCAGCTTCGATGGTGAGTTGATTACGCGCGTTCTGCAGCTTTTTGGCTTCGATGCCGTGCGTGGTTCCAGTTCTCGCGGAGGCCGTGAAGGCTTGCTTGGTTTATTGGATGTTCTTGAAAGCGGAAAGCCCGCGATCTTCACAGCAGACGGCCCGCGCGGCCCCATGTATCAAACCAAGATGGGTCCCATCAAACTCGCACAGATGAGCGGCTCTCCCATTGGCGCTTTTCATCTTGAGCCGGAACGAGCATGGAAGTTGAAATCCTGGGACCACTTCCTTGTTCCCATGCCTTTTACGCGCATCGTTGTAAGCTGGGGGCCGTGGACGCTGGTGCCGGCGAACCTCGCAGCCGATCAATCGGAAGCAAAGCGCGAAGAGCTGAATGCCGCGATTGAGTCCGCTCGTCTGCGCGCGCTCGCTCATCTGGGAAAGGCGCAGGCATGAGCGAATTACGCGTCTCTGACTTCGACTTTCATCTGCCGCAGGAACTGATTGCACAGCAGCCGCCCGAGGTGCGCGGTGCAAGCCGCATGCTGGTCGTGGACCGCGGTACAGGCGCGCTGTGGGATCGACATTTCGCGGACTTCCCATCGCTCCTGCAGCCCGGCGATCTGCTGGTGCTCAACGACAGCCGCGTCATTCCGGCGCGTCTTTACGCTCGTCGCATCACCATTCGTGACCGCGAAGCAGCGACAGGCCGCATTGAAGTCATGCTCACGGAGCCGCAGGGAGAAAATCGCTGGCGGGCGCTGGTGAAGCCCGGACGCAAAGTCGCCATCGGTGAGGTTCTGGCGTTTCCCGCAGCAGACGACAGCATCGTACTGGAAGCAGAAGTGCTTGATCGCGGAGAGTTCGGCGAACGCCTGCTTCAATTCGCGCCTAGTGATGATTTCTTCGCTGCGCTTGATCGCATCGGCCACATGCCGCTGCCGCCATACATTCACCGCGAGGATGCAGCCACCGATCACGAACGCTATCAGACTGTTTACTCGCAGGAACACGGTTCCGTTGCAGCGCCCACTGCCGGTCTTCACTTCACTCCGCAGATTCTTGAATCCATCCGCGCGCGCGGCGTTGAGGTTGCACGTATCACGCTTCATGTCGGCCTTGGCACATTCGCGTCGCTGCGCGTAGAGCGCGTCGATGAAGTCCATCTTCATCGCGAGCGCTACACCCTCAGCGCAGAAACTGCAGCATCCATCAACAAGGCGCGCAGCGAATCACGCCGAATTGTAGCCGTAGGCACCACTACGGTCCGCACGCTTGAGCACTGTGCTCTTACGGCGAACGGCGAGCCTCTTCAGCCTCATTCGGGCAGCACGGAAATTTTTATTTCACCTGGCTACGAGTTCCGTCTCGTCAACGCATTGCTAACCAACTTCCACCTTCCTCAATCAAGCCTGCTCATGCTGGTGAGCGCCTTTGCGGGCAGGGAACACGTGCTTGCCGCTTACAATCACGCCGTCGCATCCGGTTATCGTTTCTTCAGTTACGGCGACTGTATGTTCCTTGCATAGCTCTCGCTGCTAAACTCATCAGCGTGACTGCTGAACCCAAACCCACCGTCTTCCTTCTCGATACCATGGCGTTTATCTTCCGCGCCTACCACGCCATGCAGCGCTCGCGGCCCATGTCCACGCGCTCCGGCCTGCCCACTGCGGCCGCATTCGTCTTCGTAAACATGATCAAGAAGCTGCGCCAGGATTTTTCGCCGCATTACTTCGCAGCGGTCTTCGATGTCAGCGGCAAAGTCTTCCGCGACGAGCGCGCGCTTGCCATCGGCACCCTCCGCAAATGGAGCGCCAAATCGCAAAGCTTTGAGGAAGTCAGCTATGACGGCTACAAGGCCAAGCGCGAAGCCATGCCTGAGGACCTGCGCCGCCAGATTCCTTATATCCGTCGCACACTTGAGGCTTTCCGCATTCCCATCCTTGAGGCCGAAGGATTCGAAGCCGATGATGTGATCGGTACTCTCTCCTGCCGCGCCGCTGAGCAGGGGCATGATGTTCTGATCGTCTCCGGCGACAAGGACATGATGCAGCTCGTGAACGAGCATGTGAAGATTCTCAATCCGCAAAAAGACAATCTCATTCTCGATATCGAAAAAGTGACTGAGACCCTTGGTGTGCCGCCAAATAAAGTCGTTGATGTGATGGCGTTGCGGGGTGACGCTATCGACAATGTGCCCGGCGCGCCCGGCATCGGCGATAAGGGCAGCGTCGATCTCATCAAGGAATTCGGCACGGTTGAAGCCGTTCTCGACCGCGCCGCAGAGGTCAAGCGCAAGAGCTATCGCGAATCGCTGGAGCAAAACCGCGAAGCGGTGCTGCTCTCAAAAGAGCTCGTCACGATTCATTGCAACGTTCCGCTCGCTCTCGACTTGCATGCGATGGAAACGCAGGACCCCGATCTGGAAGCCTGCCGCGAGCTTTTTACGGAGCTCGAATTTACTTCCATGCTGCGCGATCTTTCGCCTGCGCTGCAGCAGAATCCGACAGAGTTGATCGACGAGCCAAACGACCAGCAGGTCGCGGCCTTCTACACAGCCGCGCGGCAGCATGGCTTCGCGCTCGCGCTCGATGCCGCCGAGCCGGCGTCCGCAGAGCAGGATGACAACCCGGAAGAGCCGCTCACGCTTTCTCTGCTTGAGGCCGCAGAAGCAGCAGAAAAGAAGAAGCACTTTACCGTAGGCGTCTGCGCGGAGCAGGGAACTGCTCTTGCTCTCCCGCTCACGCCGGAATTGCGCGCCTTGCTTGAGGACGCATCCGTTCCCAAGCGCACACATGATCTCAAGCTCGCCTTGCATGTTTTGAATGGCGTGGGAGTTACGCTTCGCGGACCAGCAGATGACACCATGCTGCTCTCGTATGCGTTGAATCCCACGCATGCCACGCAGACGCTTGCCGATGTTGCCGCGCGCAGTAACCAGCCCGCGCCCAGTTCACTGCCGGCCGCAGCAGCCGCCATCCATGCTCTGGTTCCATTCCTGCGCGCATCTGTGGACGAACTTGAGCTTGCCCGCGTCTACGATGAAATCGACCTTCCCCTTGCTCCGGTTCTCTATCGCGTAGAGCAGACAGGTATCCGGATTGATAAGGCCAAACTCAACTCGCTCTCCACGCGCTTCGCGTCGGAGATGGAGCGCGTAAGCTCACGCATTTTTGAGCTTGCCGGCAAAACCTTCAACATCAACTCACCCAAGCAACTTGGCGTAGTGCTCTTCACCGATCTCGCGCTGCCCGCGCCGGCAGCACGCGGCAAGAGCAAATCCATCTCCACTGCGCAGGATGTTCTGGAGCAGCTTGCAGAGAAGCATGAAGTCCCGCGACTCGTACTGGAATTCCGTCATCTCTCCAAGTTGAAGTCTGTTTACGTGGACGCATTGCCGCAGCTTGCAGATGCGGATTCCCGCGTACACACTACGTTTCAGTCTGCTGCTGTTGCCACTGGCCGTCTCTCGTCCATCAATCCGAATCTGCAGAACATCCCTGTCAAAACGGAGCTTGGCCGCGAGATTCGTGCGGCCTTTATCTCCGCTCCGGACACAGAACTGCTTTCCGCCGATTACTCGCAGATTGAGCTTCGCCTGCTCGCGCATTTCTCTGGCGATCCGCTGCTTACACGCGCCTATCAGACAGACCAGGACATTCATACGCTCACTGCGAGTGAAGTCTTCGGCGTGCCCGCAGACCAGATGGATAAAGAGACGCGCAATCGCGCGAAGGCCGTCAACTTCGGCATCGTCTATGGCATTTCGCCCTTTGGCCTAGCCACGCAACTCGGCATTCCGCAGTCAGAAGCCAAGGCCTATATTGAGCGCTACTTCGCGCGCTATCAAGGCGTGCGTGAATTCATTGAAAAGACGCTCGCAGAAACGCGCCGCACCGGAAGCGTGCGCACCATGTTTGGCCGCCTGCGTCCCATTCCTGATATTGAGAGCCGCAATCCAAACCAGCGCGGATTTGCTGAGCGCACTGCGATCAACACGCCGTTGCAAGGTACGGCCGCTGACCTCATCAAGCTCGCCATGATCTCGCTCGACCGCAAGCTTGCGGAGCGCAAGCTCAAAACGCGCATGGTCTTGCAGGTGCATGATGAGCTTATTTTTGAGGTTCCGGCAGAGGAGCGCGAAGAAGTCGCCACACTTGTCCGCGCAGAGATGGAAGGCGTGGTTCAGCTTAGCGTGCCCATCGTTGCCGATCTCGGCTTCGGACCCAACTGGCGCGATCTTTAATTGTGATTCAACTCATAGATTCGCGATGAATCCTGTGCAACGATGTTGCCATCCAAGCGAATGACAGCGCATCGCGATTTTAAAACTGGAGCAACCGTATGAGCACAACGCAGTCGATTCCCGCAGCAGCAGCCGGCACCTTCACCCTTGGCGGAGACCTCACTGTCCATCGGATGGGATATGGAGCCATGCGCATTACAGGCAAAGGAGTCTGGGGTCCGCCGGCAGATAAGGCTGCAGCGCTGAGCACCCTGAGGCGCGCTGTGGAACTAGGCGTGAACTTAATCGACACTGCTGACTCGTATGGTCCTGGAACTTCAGAAGAGCTGATTGCAGAAGCGCTCTACCCCTATCCGAAAGATCTCGTCATTGCTACCAAAGGTGGGTGGGAGCGCCCCGGCCCCGGACAGTGGACGCACAACGCCAGCCCTAAGCATCTGACAGAAGCTCTTGAAGGCAGCCTCAAGCGTCTGCGGCTTGATCGCATTGATCTGCATCAGCTTCATGCCCCTGACAACGCCACAGCGTGGGAAGCCTCAGTGGAAGCGCTCGCAAAGCTGCGTGAACAAGGCAAGATGCGCCATGTCGGCTTATCGAACGTCACTCGCGAACACATTGAGCGCGCACAGAAGATTGTTCCGATTGTTTCGGTGCAGAATCGTTATAGCTTCGCTGATCGCGAATCCGATTTCATTGTCGATTACTGCGAGCAGCACAACATTGCATTTCTGCCGTGGGCTCCGCTGGGCCAGGCGAAGAAAGCTCATGATGCCATCGAGAAAGCCGCGAAAGAATTGAATGCAACTCCACTTCAGGTTGCGCTGGCGTGGCTGCTCAAGCGGTCGAAGGTGATCCTGCCAATTCCCGGCACGTCCTCTGTCGCTCACGTGGAAGAGAACATCGCCGCGGCGGCGCTTAAACTTCCGCAGAGCGTCTATGAGGAACTCTCCGCAGTCAGTCATTCGCCGGTGAGCCTGCGCGGATAAAGTTTGTTTGTGGAGTTGGGTTGCGATCAAACGCCCAACTCCGCACGTATCGCATCCGCAATCGCATCCGCGTTACGCCGCATCGCCTCTTCGCTCTCGGCTTCAATCATTACGCGTGCCAGCGGCTCTGTGCCGGAGTAGCGAATGACCACGCGCCCGGTATCGCGCAGCTCGTCTTCGGCTGCGCGAATCTTTTCTGCGACAGAAGGAATCGATTCAAGCGGCTTCTTCTCTCGCACTCGCACATTCACAATCACCTGCGGATACACCTTCAGATCCGCAGTCAACTCCTCGATGCTCTTGCCGCTGCGTTGGATCAGGTCCAACGCTACGAGCGCTGTCAGCAGTCCATCGCCTGTCGTTGCCAGATGCGGAAACAGCATGTGCCCAGACTGCTCGCCGCCGAGCGCCGCATCTTCTTTCAGCATCATCTCCAGCACATAGCGGTCACCCACAGATGCGCGCAGCATCTTGATGCCGGAGCGCTTTAACGCTGCTTCCAGGCCCATGTTCGACATCGTCGTGGCCACCACAATATCTCCCGTAAGCAGCCCGCGCTGTTTCATGTCGCGAGCGGCCATCAGCAGAATCGCATCACCGTTGATGATTTTGCCCTGTGAGTCCGCGAGCATGCAGCGATCCGCATCGCCGTCGAAGGTCAGGCCCAGATCCGCACCCCGTTCCTTCACCTGCGCCGCCACCCACTCCGGATGCAGCGCGCCGCAGCCATCGTTGATGTTGCGGCCATCCGGCGCAATATTCAGCAGCGTTACATCGCCGCCCAGCGGGCCAAAGAGGCTTGGCGCAATCGGTGCAGAGGCTCCATTGGCGCAGTCGGCCACAATCTTCATTCCATCCAGCTTGAGATTCGGAACCAGCTTCAGCAGGAAATCAATGTAGTCCAACTTATAAGCGGAGTTCTCTTGCACGGGTTGCATCGTCGCGCGGTCCGGGACTGTAACAGTACCTACGCGCTCGAGAATTTCTTTTTCCATCTCAAGCTCCACTGCATCCGGAAGCTTGAATCCATCTCCGCCAAAGAGCTTGATGCCGTTATCGCGCCAGGGATTGTGCGAGGCCGAAATCACCACTCCCGCATCGAAGCCATGCTTGCGCGCGAGAAATGCAATTGCGGGGGTAGGCACAATTCCCGCGCTTTCTACTGCAACGCCTGCCTCGCTCAAGCCTGCGGCAATGGTTGCGGCAATCCATGGGCCTGACTCGCGCGTGTCGCTTCCCAGAATGACTCGCGGCTTCGCCGACTTCGCGCTCAGCGAGTGGCCCAGCGCAACTCCCGTCGCATAAATCGTTGCCGGATCGAGCGGCGCCTCACCTGCCACTGCGCGAATTCCATCCGTCCCAAACAGCTTGCGTGTGCCTGTGCTCATTTTCTTCGTCTCGATTTCTGCGTTGCCTGCGTTACATCTTCCACGCGGCTCGTAAAGTCTCCATCGCCCAGCCGCGTCTTGACTATGTTTCCAGTGGCTATCTGCGTTGCAGACCGGATCAGCTTTCCCTCGGCATTCGTGACCAGCGCATAACCACGCTCCAGCACGGCCAGTGGCGAAAGCGACCGCAACCGCGCCGTCAGCCCATCCAGCCGCGCCCGCCGTGCATCAATGGCGCGCTCCACCACGCGCTCAAGCCGCGCGTGACGGGCGGCAAGATTATGTTGCGCCAGCGTGAGTCTCTGTCGAGGATCATGCCGCAGTACCTTCGCCGTCAGCGCCTCTACGCGCCGCAGGCGTTCGCGCATCTGCGCATGGATCGTCTCATCCGCAAGCGAGGTAGCATCATCCAGCCGCTGCTCCAGCCTGTGTAGCAGCATGGTCATGCGCGTCTCCGCGCTGCTTACGCTCACATGCGCCATGCGCTGCTTTGCATGCAGCAGTTGAAACTCCATGCCGCGTTCCAGCCGCTTCTCAAGCCGTTCCACATGCTCGCCCACTTTGTGCTGCGCTTCGGTAATCAGCTCTGCCGCAGCGGAAGGCGTAGGCGCGCGCAGATCGGCGACGAAATCCGCAATCGTGAAATCCGTCTCATGCCCCACAGCGGAAACAACAGGCACGCGTGAGCCTGCAATCGCCCGCGCCACGCGCTCGCTGTTAAAGGCCGCCATGTCTTCCAGCGATCCGCCGCCCCGCGCGATCACAATCACATCCACCAGGCCCGATTCATTCAGAGACTCAATTGCGGCTTCAATCTCCGCAGGCGCGCTCTCACCCTGCACCGTAACGGCACAGAGCAGAATGTGCAGCCCGCTATGACGCCGGCCCACAATGTTGAGAATGTCGCGAATCACCGCGCCCGTTGGCGAAGTCACAATGCCCGCAGCGCGCGGAAAAGCCGGCAGAGGCCGCTTGCGCTCTGTGTTGAACAGGCCTTCCTTCTTCAGCTTCTCTTTGAGCTGCTCAAAGGCCACCTGCAGCGAGCCTGCGCCCACCGGCTCCATCGTCTCTGCTACCAGCTGCATCTGTCCGCGCTGGTCGTAGATGCTCACGCGCCCGCGTGCCAGCACATGCAAGCCATCCTCGGCGCGAAAACGCATCAACGCTGCCTGCCGTCGAAACATCACCACCGGCAGCTGTGCCTCTGCATCCTTGAGCGTGAAATAGAGATGCCCGGAAGCTGCGGGCCTGAGGTTCGATATCTCGCCCTCCACCCATACATCGGCAAACTCGCGTTCCACCAGCTCACGCGCGCGCCCCACCAGCTCGCTCACCGGCCAGATACGGCGACGCGATCCGGCCTCTTCAAAGATCAGGGAAAGCTGTCCCGCCTCTGGTTCGCGCAGTGCCATCTGTTCGAGTGTAATTGTTGACGCCTGCTTACTTGCGCGCTGCGATCATGGCCTTGAGCTGTTCCGCAATCTTTGCAAGCTGCTCCGCGTTTGCCGGGTCTGTGCCGTTGTCGCCGGAGTAGAGAATCTCCGCCTCGCGCGCCAGCACGGTGCCCTTCGTGAGACCGAATGTGCCCAGCACGCCCGCCAGCTTGTGCGCGGCGTTGTTGGCTTGTATGCGCTCGTTGTCCGAGAGCTCGCGCCGAGCCAGCTTCTGCGCCGCACTTTTGAGGATCGCAGCGCGTTCCTCCATGGTTGGCAGATATTGCTTCCACAGACGGTCCAGCGCTTCAGCCATTCCCAGCTGTCCCACATGTTCTGAAGTCATCGTTCTTCGCTCCAGCCGTCAGCAAATCCAGCGCGGCTTTCGTCAGAAATCACTGTACAGGAGTTTCATCAACCAGATGTTGCAGAATCCAGACTGTTGCAGCATGCAGGCTGCGTTTGGTCTAACTCTCCCAGCCCAGTACAGCCGCAATCTGTGTTGGCAGCGTGAGCGGATCAAAGGGTTTCGTCAGCACTCCGGCCACGCCCAGCGCCGCCAGTTGCTCTCGCTCGCTGGCTTCCGATTTCGCCGTAAGAAAGACTACGGGAATCGCAGTCGTCTGCTGATTCTTCCTGAGCGCCGCAAAGGTTGCGCGGCCGTCCATTCCCGGCATCATTACATCCAGCAGAATTGCCTCCGGCTGCAGGCTTTCCGCACGTTCCACGCCCTGCGCGCCGGAGTTGGCCGTCGCCACTTCCCAGCCTGCAACGGTCTCGAGGCTCAGAGCCGCGATGGCGCGGATGTCCTCCTCGTCGTCAATGATCAAGATGCTGTGTGGCATTCCGCTTAATTGTCGTCCAACTTTCCGGTTGCGGCAATAGCTTCTATGGGGGATTTCCTATCAGCCCTCTGCCATGGCAGAAAGACGCGAAATGTTGTGCCTCGCATCATGTTGCGCTCAGCCCAGATGCGGCCGCCATGTTGTGCCACAATCGTTCTGCAGATCGCCAGCCCCAGTCCGGTGCCGCCTTTTTGCCGCGAATCCGATGCATCCACCTGCCGAAAGCGGTCGAAGATGGTCTCCAGCATCTCCTCTGGAATGCCGCGCCCCTCGTCAATCACCGAGAGAATTACGCCCGCGTCTTCGAGGCGCATCATCACGCTCACTGAAGAATTGGCAGGCGAAAACTTGATCGCATTGGCAAGCAGATTCGTCAGTACCTGCGTCAATCGGTCCGCATCGCCGAAAATCTTCGCCTGCATGGCATCGTGAATCAGTTGTATCTTTGCCGCGTCGGCAACCGGCTGCACGCCTTCAATCGCCAGCCGCACCACTTCTGCTAGCTGCACTTGCCCGTACTCCACTTCATCGCGGCTGTGCTGAATTTTTTCAATATCCAGCATGTCGTTAATCAGCCGAATCAATCTCTCCGCATTGTTTAACGCCATCTTGAGCAGCTTCGCCGGCTTCTCGCCGATCTCCCCCAGCATTCCCGAAGAGAGCAGTCCCAGCGCCCCGCGAATCGCCGTGAGCGGCGTTCTCAGCTCATGCCCTGCAGTGGCCAGAAATTCGTCTTTCATGCGGTCTAGAGCATATCGCTGGCTGATGTCGCGAAAGCTCAGCACGGAACCTGAAAACTGTCCGCGCTCAAAGATCGGCGTAAAGCCATACTCGCCCGGAAACTCCGTGCCATCCTCGCGCGCCATCGTCGTCTCGCCGGCATGAGGCGCGTTTCCCGTGGCAATCTCGCGCAGCGGGCAATCCTCGCCGCACTTTCCGGCGGGGTGCAGCAGCTCATGAATCGGCCTGCCCGTCATGCTGCTGGCAGAAACCGCCAGCAGCCTCGCCGCGGCGGGGTTGGCAAAGGTCACAAGCCCATCCCGGCTTACTCCGCAGATGCCGTCGGCCACCGCGTTCAGCAGCACCTCCTGCTGCTGCGTCAGGTTGTCCGCCCGTCCCTGCTCGCGCTTGCGTGCCAGCATCTGGCCCAGTGACGCCGCCACGGCCTCTGTGGAAGCCAGCGCCTCATCATCCTCGCGCAGCGGCCGCCTGCAATAAAACTCCAGCACCGCCAGTACGCTGTTGCCCACGCGCACCGGGATCGCCCATCCCGAGGCCATTCCATGTCGAACAGCCGTGTCAATGCGCGCGTCTCCCGATACTTCCGTCAGGTCGCGAATCCAGACCGGGCGGCCCTTGGCCATTGCCTTGCCGGCAAGCTCGCTGCTGGCCGCCGTCTTGAGCCCCATGCTCTGCCGAATCATGCTCTCCGCAGGCAGCACCGGCGCTCCCCACGCGGCTGAGAAGGCCAGCCGGTCTCCTGCCGGATCCACCTCCCACAACACGCCCATATCCCATTCCTGCGTTACGCACAGCACCTCCAGCACGCGCTCCGCAGCTATGGCCAGGCCGGGATTCTCCGCCACAATCTGGCTGACGGCAAGCTGCAGCGCCAGACGGTGCTCGCGATGTTTCTGCTGCGTCACATCGCGGATGAGGCAGCGTACCGCCAGCGGATTTCCCGCCTTCTGCCGCCGGCTCAGGTTCAGCTCCAGCTCCAGCACGCGCCCGTCCCTGGTGGGATTCCGTAATGGCACGCGCTCCGCCGTGTGACCGTCCAGCGCCTGGCGAAACAACTCCTGTACCATCGGCCGGCATTCTTCGTGGAAGACATCCGCAAAGAGTCCATGCGCCATCAACTCTTCAGGATCCTTGCCAAAACTCCGCTTCCATGCGGGATTCGCATACAGAAACTGTCCGCCGGGACTGAGCGTGGCAATCATTTCGCTCGAATTCTCAAACAGATCGCGATAGCGCTCCTGCGACTCCCGCGTGGCCTGCTGCTGTATCAGCGTGGCAGACTGGTCCACCGCCACCACCACCAGTCCCCGCTTGATGCCGTCCTCGTCGCGCAGAATGGAAACATGCACCACCACCGGAAAAGTGGTGCCATCCTTGCGCCGGTAGCGGGTTTCAATCGTGGGAACCTGGCTGGGAGGAACCTCGCTGATGACGTTCATCACGGCTGACCGCCGCTTTCCCGGATCGGCATTCGGGTCAATCGAAGCGCCGCGCAACCGCAGCAGTTCCCCCACCACGCGGCGGCCTTCTCCGGGCGCAAGTATGTCCACCGTTTGTTTTTGCCCTACCAGTTCCGAGGCGTAATACCCCAGCAGCCGTTCAGCCGCCGGATTCATATGCGTAATCACGCCATCCTGATCCAGCACGAGCACCATCGGCCCGGCGGAGTCCACAATCGCGCGAAACTCGCGCTCCTCGGCACTGCGTGAGTTTTTTTCTTCTTTTTTCCAGAAAGGCATCGCTGGCCAGGCCTAAGGAAGTACTTGCTTGATATGCATAAACAAAAGGAAATTCAGCAGCACGGAAAGCACCAGCAGCCCGATCAGCATGGCCGCAAAAAGATTCACCTTGCTGCCCATGGCGCGCAGGTCTTCCATCAGCTCCTGCTGCTCCATCGTGTTGCGATCCGTAGCTTCTTTCACCATTTCCAGCTGATCTTCCACACGCTTTAACGTCATGTGGTGTTCGGCCACCTTGCTGCGAACGTCGTGCTGAAGAAGCTGCATCTCCGTGAGCTGATTCTCAATCGGCGCCAGGTCCACCTTTGCCGGAGCCTGCGGCCGCGTGGTCAGCATATTGCTTACCGCCGCCAGCAAATTTCCTTCCAGCAGCGGCAGCAGATTCTTTACGATGGGCAGCGCCTGCCGCAGCACAGACATCGCCTTGTGCCCGCCGCCTGCCTCCTCCCGCTCATCGCCCGTTGCGGTCAGCGAACGGCCCAGCCCGCCGGCAGCCGCGCGTCCAAGGCCTTTGCCTGCCGTGCCGGGAAGCGGAGCGCCGCTGAGGCTGCGGCCCAGGGGCGCGCCTGCCGCCACCGTGGCACCTCTGCCTGCCGCTTCCTGCTTGCCCGCATCGCTCAGATCGCTTACATCCACGCCATTCAACTCTGTGCCCAGGTCACGCACCTGGTCTCCATTCAGAGTGGTATTTGTCTTCATGAAATGTCCCGTGCGGCTTCTGCTCATTGGCCTGCCTCTCCGCGTGCAATGCGACCGTTTCCACCACTATACGCACATACGATGCGTCCTTACAGGGAATCAGCCTGGTCCGCCAGCGCTTCCGCCCGCTCAAAGACGCTCAGAAACATGGCCCGCGTCAGCTTTCCCGTATTTGTATTCTGCAGGGAAGGATGATAGCTCGCAAGGATCTGGATTCCGTTCGGCAGCGCCGCCTTTACCCCGTGCCCAAAGACATATCCGCTCCGGGAACTCACAACTCCCGTCCGCACCGCCCAGCCCAGCAGCCCGTCAAACGCGATCTTCCCCAGGCAAACCACCACCCTGAGCCGCTTCAGCAGCCGCATCTCGGCATCCAGCCAGGGCTGGCAGTTCCTCAGCTCTTCAGGAGTCGGTTTGTTCCCCGGCGGCGCGCACCGCCCCACCGAGCTGATCCAGAGATCGGTCAGCTTCATGCCATCTTCGCGGCTTGTTGCCTCCGGCTGCGAAGCAAAGCCCGCCTCATACAGCACGGGATAGAGAAAATTCCCCGACCCATCCCCGGTAAACGGCCTGCCCGTGCGATTCGACCCATGCGCGCCCGGCGCAAGCCCCAGCGCCATCACCCGGGCCCGCGAATCGCCAAATCCCGGCACCGGCCTGCCCCAATACTCCCAATCCATGTAGGCACGCCGCTTCGTCGCAGCCACTTCCAGGCAATACTCCCGCAGCCGCGTGCAGCGATTACACGCAACAATCTGGTCGTTCAAGACCGCAAGCGACGAAAGGGAAGTAATCGAGCCCATCACTCAATTCTAGGACCACCATCCATCGCGCGTTCTTTGCGGGATGGGTGGGATAAAGCTGGCCCATACTCCAACCATCGCTTGCACTCTAAAATTCACCGCGCGAAAATGTCTGCGTTGCTTTATATACGGAGACCCACCATGAAATTCGCAAAACTCCTCCTCCTCGCCGGCGACTTCGTAGAAGACTACGAAATCATGGTCCCTTTTCAGGCACTGCAGATGGTAGGCCACACCGTCCACGCCATCTGCCCCGGCAAGAAGGCCGGGGAACAGGTCCGCACCGCTATTCACGACTTTGAAGGCGACCAGACCTACTCCGAAAAACGCGGTCACAACTTCACCCTGAACGCTACATTCGACGAGATCAATCCCGCCGACTATCTCGGCCTGGTAGTCCCCGGAGGCCGCGCGCCGGAATATCTACGCGTCAACGAAAAAGTCCTCGATATAGTCCGTCATTTCGACGCAGCAGGCAAGCCCATCGCCGCCCTCTGCCACGGCCCGCAGCTTCTGGCGGCAGCCGGCATCCTCAAAGGCCGCAAGCTCAACGCGTATCCGGCCTGCGCTCCTGAAGTCGAGCTGGCCGGTGGCACCTTCGTCAAACTCGATTTCTCCGATGCCTTTGTCGACGGCAATCTCGTCACAGGCCCAGCCTGGACCGCACACCCCGCATGGCTAGCCAAATTCCTCGAAGTTCTGGAAGCACACCTGGCCGAAGCAAAATCCGCGTAGGCAGCACTTAACCAATGAGGTGTCATCCTGACCGCAACTTCCGTTCCACCACCAAAGACCGTCATCCTGACCGTAGGCGTTTTTCAGCCGGAGGGAAGGACCTGCTTTTGTCTTTAGTCTTTGTTTGTCGCCAGCATCCCCACAAAATCTGTGCCCCATCCATCGCGCGTACTTTGCGCGATGGGTGGGATCACGAGCGCTAAACCCTGACTACAGCTTTCATTCCCCGCACCTGCCTCAACGGCAACGCCGTCCCACCCGTCAGCACCTTCTGAATCTCCGCCACAATCGAAAGCGCAATCGCCGCAGGCGTCTCCGCACTCAAATCAAGCCCGGTTGGCGCATACAGATCGGCAAGCCAGCCATCGATCACGCGCTCGCTCGGAGCCAAATCAAGCTTCCGCGCCACCTCAGTCAGCAGTTCCCGCGTGCGCCGCTGTGGCCCCAGCACGCCAAGATACGCTGGCCACGCACCCCGGGCCATCAATGTAGTGAGCACATTCAAATCCTGCTCAAAGCTATGCGTCATCACCACCGCAGCGTCGTTGCGTCGAATGTCGAGCCCATCCGCAGGCAGCAGATGCACCGCATCCGCCTCAGCAAACCGGACAGCCGTAGCCAGATGCGACCGCCCGTCCGCCACAGCCACATACCACCCCAGCATCCGCGCCATCGTCACCAGAGGCTTCGCATCATCGCCCGCGCCAAAGACCCACAGCCCCGGCCGCGCCCCAAGCTCCTCCACCCACAGCGGCAGATCCGCCTGAAACTTCTCAAGCGCCGCCAGCTCCGCATCGCCGGCACGATACGGAAAGACACGCTCCCCAAGCCGCTCGCCCTCAATCACCGTTGCAATGACCAGCGGAACGCGCTCTTTCCACGCCTTCTCAAGCGCCCGCAGCGCAGCATCCGCAGTTCCGCGCCGCTCCAGCAGGATCCACACCACACCGCCGCAGCCCGACCCATACGGCATCTCGCCATCATCGTCATACGTGGAGTAATCCCGCACCGCCGGCCCGTCTTCTGTATGCCAGAAAGCCTTCTTCGCGACCTCAGCCTCAAGGCACCCGCCGCTCACAGTTCCCGCGCGCCGCCCATCGGCAGCCAGCAGCATACGCGCCCCCGGCTTGCGGTAGCTTGAGCCTTCCACGCGCACCACAGTAGCCAGCACATACTCCGCCCCGGCAGCCTCAAGCTCTCGCCACAGCGGCAATATCTGCTCCAAGTCCGTCATTGCTAGACCACGTTGATCTTCGCTAGATTTTCAATTCGGCCGTGAATCTTTATCTCTGTCTCCAGCAAATCTTCAATCTTCACGGGTAATTCCCTGACCCTCACACCAGTAGCGTGATACACCGCCGCAGTAATCGCAGGCGCAATCCCCGCCAGCCCAATCTCTCCAACCCCACGCGCCCCATACTCACCCATCACCGGATCGGGATAATTGAGGAAAGTCACATCAATCTCCGGAGCATCCGCGCAAGTTGCCATCAGGTAATCCGCCATGCTGCCGTTGATCGGCTGACCGGTGCGCTCGTCGTAAATGGTTTCTTCCATCAATCCCATGCCCACGCCCATCACTACCGCGCCGGCAATCTGGTTCGCCGCAGCCTTGGGATTGATGATCCTTCCGCCATCAATCACGCTCACCACGCGGCTCACCCGCAGCCGCGCAATCTCCGGCTCCCACTCCACCTCAACAAACTGCGCGCCATACGAGTGCAGCGAGAAGCCCTTCGACTTGGGATCCTCCCACGTCGCCAGCGTCTTGCCCTCGGCGGTAATCCGCGCCAGATTCGCCTTCTTCAGCAGATCCGCAAACGCTGTCCCGCCCGCAGCCGAAGTATCCTTCGCATGAAGCCGCCCGCCGGTGTACGCAATCGTCTCCGTCTTCGCGCCATGTAGCGAAGTTCCCTCCGTCTCCGCAGCCAGCCTCTGCAATGCCTTGATCGCGTTATCCGCACCCTGCGCAATCGCATTCAGTACCGATCCCGTCACCATCGAACCGCCTGACGTCGGCCCATCCGGCAGGGAACTGTCGCCCAGGAAGACATCGATCCGGTCCAGCGGCACGCCCGTCTTCTCATGCGCCACCTGCGCAAACACCGTATACGTTCCCGTGCCAATATCCTGCGTAGCGCACCGCACACACACGCGACCCGTATCGCAGAACTCTACAGTCGCCGTGCATGGCAGCCGCAGCGCAATCCAGCTAGCACCGGCCATGCCCCAGCCCAGAATTTTTCCATCGCGCTTCATGGAACCAACAGCAGGCGTTCGCTTCTCCCATCCAAACTTCTGCGCGCCTGTCTCCAGGCACTCGCGATAATGCCGCGAGGAGAAGGGAATCCCGCCCTCACTCTCATCCTTGTCCGTGTCATTCACCACGCGCAGCTTTACCGGGTCCATCTCCAGCGCATCGGCAAGCTCATTCATCGCCGCTTCCATCGCATAGAGCCCCGGAACGGCGCCCGGCCCGCGCATATACATCGGCGCGCCCATATTGCGTTTCACCAGCCCGCTCGTCACTTCCAGGTTCGCCACGCTGTAGAGATACGGCGTAGCCTCGCCGCAACCCTCGTCATACTCATCCAGAATCGAAGTGTCGTTCAGGTAGTCATGCCGCAGCGCCAGCAGCTTGCCTTCCTTCGTAGCGCCCAGCTTCATGTGCTGCTCGGTGCGCGGCCTGTAACCCACGCTTGAAAACATCATCCGCCGCGTCACACTCAGCTTCACCGGACGATCCAGCTTCTTAGCCGCCACAGCCGCCAGCGCCGCATGAGGCCAGGGAAACAGCTTGCCGCCAAATCCCGATCCCAGGAACCGCGTCACCACGCGCACATTTTCAACCGGCAGCCCCAGCACCTGCGCCATCACCACGCGATGATTCACCACACCCTGCGATGTCTCAAAGAGCGTCACGCGATCCCCATCCCAGACCACGACAGAGGCATGCAGCTCAATGGGATTATGCGTTTCCACAGGCGTAATGTAAGTCTGGTCAACCTTCACCGGGGCCGCTTCAAAGGCCTTATCCGGATCGCCGCGCTTGGAAACCGACTTCCGCTTGCCGTCATAGTCCGCCAGGCTCGCCTTCACATTCGACGGCAGCTTTTCATACTCCATCTTCACCGCAGCAGCCGCGGCAGTGGCCTGCTCCAGGGTATTCGCGACAACCACGGCAACATACTGCCCCCAGTGCCGCACAACATCATCCTCAAGCGCCGCGCGAACTTCACTGTTCGTAGCATCCCGGTCCCCGGGAACCGTGCGATACAGCTTGCCGACATTCCCGTGATCGATCACCAGCAACACGCCCGGCATCTTTTCGGCGGCAGAGCTATCCACCTTCACCACGCGCGCGCTGGCAACCGTGGCAATCACGGGAACCGCATGAACCATCCCCGCGAAATGAAAGTCCGCAGCGTACTCCGCTGAACCGGTAGTCTTCAGCGGCCCGTCAATGCGCGGCGTAGCCTTGCCAACAATCACGCTTCCAACCGCCGAATCCGTCGCAGCCATCGTAGTCATATTCATGCTCCTGCCAAGCCCTGTGCCCTGGGTCCCTGCAACTACGCAGTAGTTGCAACCTTCAACGCCCGCACCACGCACCGCTTCGCCAGTTCCACCTTGAACTCATTATCCCGCCGCGGCTTCGCATGTTTCAGCGCCGCCTCAGCCGCCGCGCGCAGATTCGCATCCGTAGCTTCCTTGCCCATCAACACCGCTTCCGCTTCCGGCGAACGCCACGGCTTCGTCCCCACGCCGCCCATCGCCACGCGAACATACCGGATCCGCCCGCCTTCCACGCTAGCCACCGCCGCAGCACTGGCCAGCGCAAATTCATAGCTCGCACGATCGCGCAGCTTCAGGTAAGCGCTCTTCGCGCCGGCCACAGGCTTCGGCAGCTCCACATACGTCACCAACTCGCCCGCCTCCAGCGCATTTTCAATATGCGGAGTATCCCCCGGCAGCTTATGAAAATCCGCAAAGGCAATCGTCCGCTTGCCCTTGGGGCCCTCCACGTGAATCACCGCCTCCAGCGCCGCCATCGCCACGCACATATCGCTCGGGTGCGTCGCAATACAGTGGTCGCTCGTGCCCAGCACCGCATGCATGCGATGAAACCCATCCATCGCCGCGCATCCCGTCCCCGGCACGCGCTTGTTGCATCCATATCCGCCCGGCTGGCCGGCACTTGGCTCGCGAAAATACGCGCACCGCACCCGCTGCAGCAGATTCCCGCCAGTGGTCGCCATGTTTCGCAATTGCGGAGAAGCGCCGGAGAGAATAGCCTGGCTCAGCACGGCGTAGTTGGCCTTGACCGTCTCATTCCACGCCAGGTCGGAGTTTCGCACCAGCGCGCCAATCATCAACCCGCCCGAAGGCGTAGCCTCCACCTTGTCCAGCGGCAGCATATTGATATCGACAAGCCCGGAAGGCTTCTCCACACCAAGCTTCATCAGGTCCACCAGCGTAGTGCCGCCGGCGATAAACTTCGCATTCGTCGCAACCGCAGCCAGTGCTCGATCCGTCTCCGCTGCCTTCACAAACTCAAAACTCTGCATCGTGGCCCTCCTGCTTCTTTTACTGTCCCTTTTCTTTCAGCCCCGCCGGGTGCCCCAGGTCTCCTTCTTTTGGAGACCTGGGATAACTGACCCCTGACACCCTGATCTCTGACCCCTATCGCCTCGCGCTACGTGCGAACCGACTTGATTGCCGCCAGAATATTTCCGTACGCACCGCACCGGCAGATATTCCCCGCCATGGCGTGCTTAACATCTTCGTTGGAAGGCCCAATCGGCTCCTTCAGCAGCGCCACCGCGCTCATAATCTGTCCGCTCGTGCAGTAGCCGCACTGGTATCCGTCATGCTCCACAAACGCGGCCTGCATCGCATGCATCTGGGTTGGACCGCCCAGTCCCTCAATCGTCGTAACCTCATCGCCCTCATGCATTACCGCAAACGAGAGGCAGCTGTTCACGCGCCGACCGTTCACATGCACCGTGCAGGCGCCGCACTGCCCGTGGTCGCAACCCTTCTTGGTCCCGGTCAGATAAATCCGCTCGCGCAGCGTGTCCAGCAGCGTGGCCCGCGTGTCAATGCCCTTCAGCACATACTCCTTGCCGTTCACACGCAGCGTCACATTCGCCACGTGCTCAGCTTCCGGCGGAGCATCCGCAGCAGGCTCCGTCACCGGCACAGCCCGCGCCAGCGGAGCCGCGCCTAAAACGCCGGCCGCACCCAGCCCCGAAAGAAAGGTTCGCCGCGAGAACCCGCCCTGCACCGGCTCCGGAGCTAAAGGTTCAAGATCAATCGTCTGCCGCTCAGCATCCGCCGTCGCCGCCGCGGGAGTATTCCGCGGCCCAAGGTGCTTGAAACGAAATCCGGGTATGTCTGCCACAGGAGGCCTCCTGTACGAGCTGGAAAAATAGAAACGCGTGCTTCCCGTAAATGGAAACTCGAGCGTCTACCCGTTAGATGACGGCGAATGTCAGTGTGCTGTTTGTTACCGAATATTACGCCGTGCCCATCCTCCGGGTCTACAGCTTTCACTCTATGCCATAATTTAACCGCAGAGTGTCTCAGGGCCCACAACATTTCAAGGCCTGAGACACCCTGCTCACTCCAGAACCCTGTATCTAAGAGCTGATGGCCAGAAGCTCCCGAACCGCCATCGGCGGAGCCTCCTCAACCGTCCTCAGCCCCAGCTTCTCTTCAATCTTCCGGTAGTTGGCAATCTTGTGCGTCAGAATCGAGTGGGCCTTTTCCAGCGCCTCAATCTGCATCTTCACCACCGCCTGGTGATCTTCCAGAATCTTCCGCCGTTCGAGCGAAGTCACTTCGCCCTGCTCCCGGAGCGCCGCATATCGCTGCAGCTCCCGGATGGGAATATTCGTATCCCGCATGCAGTGCAGAAAGTTCAACCACACTGCATCGGCCTCAGAGTAGCGCCGGTGCCCATTCCGGGCCCGCCCAACCGGCTGAATCAGTCCAACTCGTTCGTAATAACGTAGAGTGTGCGTCGTCATACCGCAGCGCTCCGCCATCGTGCGAATGGTATATCCAGCATTCCGCATATACCTTCACCGTACTCCTTAAACCGCACTCCAAGTCAATGAACCCGGCAGCTCTTATGACTCTTTTATAACTGTCAAAACTTGCTTTGTATCAATGACTTATTCGGGAAACCTAAACCCTCACCTCATCCGCTTTACATTTCTTAACGTTTAGAAAAAGGGGACGCCGGACTGCATTTTCTCCACATCTCCCCATATCCCTGGTGTCCGTTTCCGAAGCGCCATTCTCAATTCCGAACAGACAACCGCGCGAAGCAAAGCGCGCAGCGCACATCAACCCTCTGGGAACAACTCCCAAAAAACCCAACAAACAAAACAGCGAAACAGCAAACCGCTGTTCGCAGCCGAACACCAGCCTTGCACGCAGCAAAACGGCCATGTATTTGCAATCGCTCAGCGTAAGGAGACAACTGTGCTCAAACGAATTCTCGCAATCCTGCCTGCAGTGTGCCTCGCAACAGCCATGACGGCCTCAGCCCAAAAACAATTCATAGGCCAGTGGACTCTCGACTCGTCCAAAAGCAGAACCCCCGATGAAATGAAGATTCAGAGTCAGGGCGACAATAAATACAGCTTCGACTTCGGCGGCGGCGCGGAAACCATCATCGCCGACGGCACTGACCAGCCCGGCAATCGTGGAACCCAGCTTTCCGCAAAGCAGGAAGCGCCGGACACATGGATCATCGAGCGCAAGAAAGATGGCCAGCTCATGCTCAGAGCCACATGGAAGCTCTCTTCAGACGGCAGCACGCTCACTGACTACTACCGTCAGTTCCAGCCGGACGGTTCCACGCTCAGCCTCGATTACGTCTATCAGCGCACTGGCCCGGGATCAGGATTCGCCGCAGACTGGCAAAGCATCAAGGAGACCAGGAACACTCCTCTCTCCATGGAAGTAAAGGCCTATGAAGGCGACGGCCTCTCCTTCATCACGGGCTCGCAGCAGAGAACAGAGAACGTGAAATTCGATAACAGGAACTATCCGGAAGATCCGTCAAACACCGCGCAGGGCGCCACCATCGCAGCCCGCCGAGTGGACAAGCACAATCTGATCATCGTCCACATGCTCAATGAAAAGCTCATCGGCACAGAGAACATCAACCTCTCAGACGATCTGAAAACGCTGACCATGACCATGCACTTCGCCGATAGCAACAAGCCCCGCGTCATGGTATTCCAGCGGCAGTAGGTGGGAAGCGAAGCCGAGGGACCTGCGGTTGCGTTTGCCGTTGTCTTTCTCCCGTACAGATTTAAAGAAGCTATACGAGTGCGCGAAAAATTTTTCATTTTTTCGCGGAGGGTGATTCTGTAAGGTGCTGATTCTTTGTGGTTTGTGAGCCAAAATTTGCGAAAAAAGGGCGGAATTTTCCGGGAATTTTCGGGGAATTATGTGGGAATTTTGCGCTCGATATGGTCTGTTTTCAGTGCTTTGGGTAGAGTTCGCACTCCGCTGTGAGCTCATGGTTGTTCCTCTCTGGTCCGGTTACAGATGGCAGTAAAAGCAAAACCGCCAGCCCTGATGTGGGGCTGGCGGTGGTGTTTTTTCTGCTTGTTCCTATTGTTTCACAAAGGGTGGAAATGATGTGCAAAATGGCTGAAGTTTTATCTTGTTTAAAGTGAGATGGTTACAAACTTTTTCCAGGGGAGGGGCTTGACAAAAGATTTCCACAGACTTATGGCAGGGCTTAAGCCGTGCCTTTCAAAACTCAGGTTGGATTGGTCAGGTTTGGGCTGTTGGTGATCCCACCCATGCGCAAAAAACGCGCATGGATGGGGCGCCCAGTTTGGTGGTTGTGCGAGAGAAAGGCAACGGCAAGAACAAAAAGCTGTCATCCCGAGCGAAGCCGAGGGAAGATGTTGCACAAAAACTGTGGAAGTGGCTGCAAGACCCACAAACAAAACTCAGGTTGGATTGGTCAGGTTTGGGCTGTTGGTGATCCCACCCATGCGCAAAAAACGCGCATGGATGGGGCACCCAGTTTTGTGGTTGTGCGAGAGAAAGGCAGCACAAAAAACTGTGGAAGTGGCTGCAATCCAAACAAACAAAATTACTTGGAAAACTGCGACCCACAGGATAACTCCGGCAGTCATCCCAATCGAACTCAAGGCACCACGCAGTTTATGATCATCCTGTACAGATAGGAAGCCTAAATGAATCAAATAGATTACAGCTCGCTGCTTCAAGTGGCGCTTGAAGAAGCGAGAGTGGGCTTCGCTGAAGGCGGCGTCCCCGTAGGCGCGGCACTCTTTGACGCAAAAGGCCAGCTCCTCGGCCGGGGCCACAACCAGCGGGTTCAGCAGGACGACCCCAGCATCCACGGTGAAACCGATGCCTTCCGCAACGCAGGCCGCCAGCGCGGGTACCGCGACAAGATCATGGTGACGACCCTGGCCCCCTGCTGGTACTGCTCCGGCCTCATCCGCCAGTTCGGCATAGGCACCCTGGTAGTAGGCGAAAGCCGCACCTTCGCCGGTGGCGTAGACTGGCTCCGCGAGATCGGCGTGAAAGTCATCGATCTCGACAACGCCGAATGCCGCAACCTGATGGAGCGCTTCATCGCAGAAAAGCCGGAAATCTGGAACGAAGATATCGGAGAGGAATAGCTAATGGACCGCCGCAAATTTCTCGCAACCTCACTGGCAGCCTCAGCCGCCGCCGCAGCCACCGGCGCACAGGAAGCCCAGATGCACACAAGCGCCCGCGATTTCTATCTTCTCCGCCGCTACAACCTGCAATCCGGCCCCCAGACCGCGCTGCTTGAAAAATTTCTCTCAGAAGCCCTGATCCCGGCACTCTCTCGCCGCAACATCGGCCCGGTAGGAGCTTTCCGCCTGGACGTAGGCCCGGAGACGCCGGCCTATTACGTCCTTGTCCCGACCCGCACCACCAGCCAGGCCGCCATGCTCGACCAGGACCTCATCACCGACCCGGAATTTGTGAAAGCCGCCGAGCCATTCTGGTCCGCTCCGGCGACAGCCACAGCCTTCCTCCGCGCCGAATCTAGCCTGCTGGTCTCCTTTGAAGGCTGGCCCAAACTCACCCCGCCCGCCAAAAGCCCCAAACGCATCTTCCAGCTCCGCACCTACGAGAGCCCCAGCTTCCGCGCCCACGAAGTGAAGGTGAAGATGTTCCACTCAGGCGAGTTCGACCTCTTCAAGGCCGCCGGCTTCCGCCCTGTCTTCTTCGGAGACACGCTGGTAGGCCCGCGCATGCCGAGCCTCACTTACATGCTCGCCTTCGACGACGTAGCCCAGCTCGAATCCCAGTGGAACACTTTCCGCAATGATCCCAACTGGAAGAAACTTTCCGCCGATCCACGCTTCGCCTACGAAGCCATCGTAAGCAACATCACGAATCTCTACCTGAGCCCGCTGTCAGCCTCACAAATCTGAGTTATTGCGAAGCAAATTTCAGCGAATAGGCCTGACCCGGATCAAAAGAGCTTTTGATAATTCCCAGCGCTTTAAGCTGGTCGTAGCTGGCCTGCCAGCGCGCAGCCGTCATCTGTCCAACCTGCGCATCTTCACCGATGAATCCACCGTCGCGCAGTGCCTGCGCCGTATAAGCTTCCTGCGCAGGATTCAGAGCCTTGTTGATGGTAAGCAGGTACTTGTTCACCGGCTCAGGATTTTTGAGGTAATCCTGCCAACCGCGAATCGTGGCGCGTACAAACTTCTGCACCACATCCGCATGCTGCGTCGCATAATCGCGCGTGGTGAACTGTACCCGGTAGGGATCATATCCGGAGTTGCTGATGGGAATTGTCCGCGCCTCAGCGCCGGCCTGCTTCACAAAGAACGGTTCGCTGGTGATGAAGATCTGTTGCACGTAATTCGGGTCCGCCAGAAAGTTAGCCACCGAGCGCGTAGAAGAAATCTGCTTTACATTTTTCAGGTTGTAGCGCGTAGTCACGTATTTCAGCCACGTAGCACCGGTCTGCGCCGCAATGGTGCGACCTTCGAGATCTTTGAAATCATGAATCGGCGAATCCTTGTGGACCATAATCGCCTGCGGATCGTGCTGCATTGTTGCCGCGACAGCTTCCACAGGCAGCCCGTTTGAATTCCATTCGAGTACCTGATCGCTCGACCCCAACCCAAACTCGGCCTTGCCGCTCATCACAAGTTGTCCGGCACTGCCGTACTGCGGCAGCGGCACAAGCGTCACATCCAGGCCCTCGGCTTTGTAGTAGCCGTTGAGTTGCGCCTCAAAAAAACCGCCATGCTCCGGCTGGGGATACCAGTCCAGCTGCAGCCGCACAGGCGTCAATCCATTCGACGCTCCGGTGGCGCTGCTGCGGCAGCCTGAGCCCGGAATAATAACGCCGGCGGTCAACAGAACCGCACAAAGAGCCATCCACATACGCACACGGAGATTCGATCGCATGATGCCAGTCCTCGATAAAAGGAAAACCGCTTGTGATTGAAAGCTATCATGCGCCTCACGCCGCGCTTCTTCATTGCTTCCTCATGCAGCTTTAGTGCAAAGTTTTCCTATGGTACCCAGCTCATTGGACAGCCGTAAGCTGGCGCTCGACGAGCAGCGCATGGAGGCGCTGGCTGCCTTTACGGCCCGCTCGCTTGAGACGCCTGCACCGCGTCCCTTTGGCGCTGCCATTGTGCACACGCGTACGGGCAAACTGCTTCTGCGCGCTTTAAATGACACTCGCCGCCAATTTGACCCTTCGCAGCATGCCGAGGTTCGGGCTATCCGGCTTGCCACGCGCCGCCTGAAAACACTTTCGCTTGCCGGTTACACGCTTTACACCACCTGCGAACCATGCCCCATGTGCATGAGCTGTGCGCTCTGGGCTGAACTGGATCGAGTCGTCTACGGGGCCACAATCGAAGACGCCAAACGCCACGTCCAGCAGATCCACATCGCTGCTGCTGAAGTGGCTCAGCGCAGCGACATGATCTGCGTCGTGGATGGGCCAATCTTGCGCGAGCAGTGCTACGCTCTCTTCACGCATCCCAACATGCTTCGCGCTTTTCGCGAGTGGGCAACGCGACGCAAGAAGAAATCATGATGACAGAACAGCTCGCCACAGATCTGCGCGCACTCATCGCCGACTCGAATCGCGTGCTCACCGTCGCGGCGGTACTGGATCGTCTCTCGCATGACTTCTACTGGTATTCACCCATCCTGCGGCCGCAACTTGCAGACAAGCACGGAGACGTTGCCGTACAACCGATCAGCGTGGATGAGATTCTTGCGGTCCTTCGCTACGCCGGCGCGCATGGGATTCCTGTGACTACACGCGGCGCAGGCACGGGCAACTATGGCCAATGTGTGCCGCTTCAAGGAGGGATCATTCTTGATCTATCGCTGATGGACAAGCTTGAAGCCATTACGGAGGATGGCGTCGCAGTGTGCCAGCCAGGCCTGCGGCTTGGAGCGTTGGAGACGGAGGCGCGGGCTCGTGGCTGGGAGTTGCGAATGTACCCTTCAACGCTGGTCAAAGCGTCCATTGGCGGTTTCCTGGGCGGTGGTTCCGGAGGCATTGGCTCGGTGGCCCATGGCGGTCTGCGCGACTTTGACACTGTCCGGGCTTTTGAAGTTGCCACAATGGAAGGCGAGCCCCGCGTTGTGTTGCATGAAGGAGCCGCGGTGCACGAAATTCTCCACGCATGGGGAACGAACGGCATTCTTACTCGCATCTGGTTCGCGCTCACGCCGGCCGTGGCCTGGTCTCAGGTCACGATTGCCTTTGAGACCTATGATGCGGCATTCACATTTGCTGAATCCATCGCGAATAGCGCCGATTGGGTCAAGCGTCTCGTTACAGTGTTCGAATGGCCGATTCCGTCTTTCTTCACGCCCATCAAACAGGTTGTGCGGGAGAGTAAGACACTTGTTCTGGTGATGATTGCATCGGAGCAGCTTGAGTCGTTTCGTGCGGCCGGGCAACAGGCAGGAGGCGAGATCACTTTCGTTGGCGCGTATGACGGCCCGCGCACACAGCCGTTGCTGAGCGACTATACATGGAACCACACAACGCTCTGGGCTATGAAGGCTGATTCGACCTGGACTTACCTGCAGTGCGGATTCTCTCCTGCAGAATGTCGAGACCAGTTCCGTAAGCTTCGCGCGCGGTTCGGTGAAGATATTTTGTTTCATATCGAGTTCATGAAGAACGGCCAGGGCATTGTGATACCGGGAGCGATCCCTGTTGTTCGCTTCAGCACGCCTGAACGGCTACAGGAGATGATTGACTACTGCCGCGAGATCGGTGTCTTTGTCGCGAACCCTCATGTAAATTACCTTGAAGACGCAGGGCGATTCCGAGCCGACAATATACAACTGCGAGCAAAACAGAAGTACGATCCGCGCGGCCTGCTCAACCCGGGCAAGATGATCAGTTTTCACAAAGCAGACACGCAACAGAAATCCGAAGATATGGTCACGAAATGAAGACCTGGATTCCCGATACACGCAACTTCGCATATCTTACGTGGAAGCAGGTGGATGCTCTTCCACGCGAAACTACGCTGCTGATTTTACCCACCGCCGCAATCGAACAGCATGGTCATCATTTACCGCTGGCTACGGATACGTTGATCAACAATCTGCTTCTCGGCAAGGCACTTGAGCTGGTTGCGGCCGATTTGCCTATTTATGCTTTGCCGCCGGTCTGCTATGGCAAGAGCAATGAGCACCTTGGTTTCCCCGGCACGCTTTCTGTTTCTGCTTCCACCTTTCTTTCTGTCGTGCGCGATCTTGGCGCCAGTGTCGCGGCCGGCGGTTTCAAAAAAGTGGTGCTATATAACACGCACGGCGGAAACACTTCGCTTGTCGATGTACTCGCTCGCGATCTTCGAGCGGAGTTTGGTCTGCGGACCTTTTCACTCTTTGGTTCGCCCGGCGCGACGTTTGACGGCGTCAGCCCACAGGAGCGCACCTATGGTTTTCATGCGGGCGAGATTGAAACGGCCTATCTTCTGCATGCGACGCCGGAACTGGTTCACAAATCGGAGTACACCTCGAATTACATAGCTCGTGTCGATCAGCCGGAATTGCTAAAGCCTGAAGGCTCGTCGGCGAACTTTGCATGGCTCACGCGTGATATTGCACCGAGCGGCGTATTAGGCGATCCCTCTGGTGCTACCGGGGAGAATGGTGCAAGGTGGGCGGGAGAGGCTGCTGCACGACTGGCCGACATTCTCGTTGCCATGTACAACTTCGTTCCCAAGCATGGAGCATAACCGATGGCGCTCGTGGATTGCGGCAATGGGGTGAGTCTGGAGCGGGGCGTTGAGTGCCGTTTGAGTGATGGAACGGTCCTTGTTTCCGATCATTACTATCCCAATGGTCCAGGTCCGTGGCCCACGCTCTTCATGCGCCAGCCATACGGGCGTGATATTGCTTCGACGGTTGTCTATGCGCATCCGGTGTGGTTTGCTCGTCACGGTTATCACGTGGTGATTCAGGATGTGCGCGGCAGAGGTGGTTCAACTGGTGAGTTTTATCCATTCCGTAATGAAGGCCGGGATGGAGCGGAATCTATTGCATGGTTGTTGAAGCATGCGGCCTGCAACGGGCGCATTGGCATGTATGGGTTTTCCTATCAGGGAGCGACGCAACTGCTTGCCGCTGCTGAGCAGCCTGAGGGATTGGTATGCATAGCTCCGCACATGACGGCTACGGATCTCTATCATGGCTGGTTCTACCATCAAGGCGCGCTGCGGCTGGCTTCTACGCTTGGCTGGGGTGTGCAAATGCTGCGCGAGGATGCGCGACGCAAGGGCCTGCGCGAGGCGAGTGACAAACTTGAAGCAGCGTGGTTGAACATCCGCTCTCAGTCTGCGTTTGCTCCTTATGCTTTGCATCCGGCGCTTAACGATCCGATGCTTCCAGGTTATGTTCGCGACTGGATGACGAATCGCGAGCCTTGCAGCTATTGGACTGATCTGGATATCAGCACGCGGCTAGACCAAATTACAGTTCCCGCACTTCACATCGCTGGCTGGTTCGACACCTATCTGGAAGGCTCAATAGCTGGCTATGTTGCGCTTCGTGATCATGCGGGTACGGAGTTCGCGAGGAAGAACCAATACCTGCTGGCCGGCCCGTGGGTGCATATCCCCTGGGGCGACCGTGTTGGCGAAGCAAATCTGGGTGAGGGAGCTAACCTCAATACGGATGAGATTTTGGTGCGCTGGTTCGATCACTGGCTCAAGGAAACTGAGACATGGGATGAAGAGCCGCGCATCCGCTATTTTTCTCTCGGGCCGAATGAGTGGCGCACAGCGGAAGATTGGCCTGCGGTAGCAGATTATCCGCTGTATCTGCATAGCAGCGGTAACGCGAACTCCCGCAAAGGCGATGGCATTCTGACAACTGACACACCTGATGAGGATGAGCGTCGCGATGTGTTTGTCTACGATCCTGAAGTTGTAGTGATGGCTCCGGGTGGGCCGCAGGCAATGAGCGGATCATTTGATCAGTCGGCTCTGGAAGCGGGGAACAATCTGCTTGTCTATACCTCCGCTCCTGTTGTTCGCACAACGGAAGTCTTCGGTCAGCCACGCATAAGGCTTTATGCAACAACGTCTGCGTCGAGTGCAGATTTTACCGCCAAACTTGTGCGAGTTACGCCAAATGGACGCGCTGAATTTTTGTGTATCGGCATCGCCCGGAGCTCGTGGGTCTTCCGCGATGGCGGTTATGAGCCGGATGCGGTGCATGGATGGGAGTTCACTCTGGAGCCAATCGCTTTTGTGCTTTCGCCCGGGGAACGGTTGCGGATTGAGATAGCAAGCTCGGCTTCTCCGCTGTATGATCGGAATCCTTCCAACGATACTCCTCCACAGTTTGCGGACAACTGGACCTGGGCGCGTTCAACGCAGCAGGTTTTGCATGATGCGACGCATCCATCTGCGATCTATCTTCCTGTGAAAGGAGAACCGGGATGGTAGTTGCTGGTGCGGTTGCGGAGATTTCGCTGGAAGGCGTTGAGAAACGCTTTCGTGATGGTGCGCCAGTGCTTCAGGGCATATCGTTGAGCGTCGAGCGCGGCGAATTCGTGAGCATTCTCGGTCCTTCTGGATGCGGGAAATCTACGTTGCTTCGGATTGTCTCCGGCTTGAGTCCTCTCACTGGAGGATCGGTCCAGGTGAACGGAATGACTCCTGAAAATGCGCGGCAGATGATGAGCTTTATCTTTCAGGATGCAACTCTGTTGCCGTGGCGGACTGTGGAGCAGAACGTCGGACTGGGACTGGAACTGGAGCATGTTGCACGTGAGCTGCGCCAGGAGCGAGTTGAGCAAATGTTGCAGCTTGTGAGCCTGGAGAATGTTGCGCGCAGTTACCCTCGACAACTTTCGGGGGGTATGAAGATGCGCGTCTCCATTGCTCGCGCGCTTGTGAGCCGGCCGCGAATTCTATTGATGGATGAGCCCTTTGCTGCCCTGGACGAGATGACGCGCGACCGTATGAATGAAGAGCTTCTTCGGCTCTTCAGTGAGCAGAAGTGGACTGTTCTGTTTGTGACGCACTCGGTGGCAGAGGCGGTGTTTCTTTCTTCACGAATTGTGATTCTTGCGCCGCATCCGGGACGCGTTGCGCATGACATTGCTATTGATTTGCCGTGGCCGCGAACTGCGGAGACTCGCGAATCGGATGCGTTTGAAGCCACTGTCACGCGTGTATCCCGCTTGCTGAGAGGAGCGCAGCAGGCATGAAGAAGCAGGCTTGGCTGGTTACGAACAGCGTGATTCTGCTGGCGCTGCTGATTGGATTGTGGGCGTCGGCTGTAGCAATTGCTCACATTCCGGCTTACATGCTTCCTGGGCCGGGGGCTGTTCTTGGTGCTGCTTATGAACGCTTTCCTTCGCTGCTGAACTCGCTGGGCATTACGACGATGGAGGCAGCGGGCGGGCTGAGTGCCAGCATTGTTGTTGGAATTGCCGCTGCGTTGCTGTTTGCGCAGTGGCGCTGGGTGCGGCGGCTTGTGTATCCCTATACGATTCTGTTACAGACCGTGCCGATTGTTGCGGTTGCACCGCTGATCATTAACTGGGTGGGGCCGGGGATTCCGGCGGTGATGCTGGTGACTTTCATTATTTGTCTTGCGCCGATTATTGCGAATACTACGCAGGGACTTATCAGTGTAGACCGGAACCTGATCGATCTGTTTCTGATGCATAAGGCTACTCCGGCCCAGATATTGTTCCGGCTGAAGCTGCCTCATGCATTGCCGGGCCTGTTTACCGGGGTTCGAATTTCTGCGGGAATTGCGGTGATTGGTGGCATTACCGGTGAGCTTTTTGCCGGGTCGACTCGTGTGGGTGAGGGCGGGCTCGGCTATTCGATTATCTATGCGAATAATCAGATGGAAACCAGTTATATGTTTGCTCTTGTTGCGGCGGCTACACTGCTGGGGTTTGCTTTCTTTTTCCTGGTGATGTTCTTCGAGTGGCTGGCGCTGCACAACTGGCATGAATCTACGCGCGAAGGTACGGGTGAGTGAACGATGCTGCGGATGGAGACGGAGAACGGCTGGCAGTTGATTACGCATCCTGACCATGCGCGGCTGGCTGGGGCGTTTGCCGCGGCTTGGGGGAATGCGCGTTTTCGCAGGCCTGAGCCGAGAGATCGTGTGTTGCATGGGATTGCTTCGCATGATGATGGATGGATGGTGCGGGATGCTGCGCCTGCGATTACGCGGCAGGGGAAGCCTTCGGCGTTTTCTACGGAGCTGGTGGGGAAGTACTCGGCGTTTGAAGAGATCGACATTGCCGATTACCTTGCTGTGCGGGATCGGGCGGTGAGGATCATTGCGGAGCGGGATCCTTATGCCGGGCTGCTGGTGGCTTTGCATACTTACAATCTGCTGACGGAACATGCGGACCGGTCTACGATTGCGCCGGATGGGTTGGTGTTGCTGGATGAGTTTCTGGCTCGGCAGCGGGTGTATCAGAGTGAGTTGCGTGAGGCGATTGCTGCGGATGCTTCGTTGAGTGCAATGGAGAAATCGGAGCAGACTGTTCTGGAGCATTTTCGGTTGTTGCAGGCTTGCGACAATCTTTCTCTGCTGTCGTGTGTGGCGTATGACAAGGCTGGGCATTTGCTGCATCCGCTGCCGCGGCTTGACGGTGGGGCGGAGGAGATCCGGGTTGAGGCGCTTGGGGTGCGGGAGTTTGGGTTGTCGCCGTGGCCGTTTGAAGCTTCTGAGCTTACTTTTCGGTTTCCTGCGCGGCGGGTTGAGGGGAAGCTGTTTTCTTCTTCAGCGGAGCTTACTGAGGCGTTTCTGGCTGCTCCGGTGGAAGAGGTTGTTGTTCGATTGCGGACGATTGCCTGAGTTATCTCCTGTGCCCCACAGTTTTCCAATTTGATTTCAATGTCGTATTTGCGGCCATGCGAGGGACCGGGGGCACCCGATTTTGTCAGGTGCCGGCCGTTTGTGATCCCACCCATGGCGCGATAGTGCTGCGCCATGGATGGGGCACCCGGTTTGGTGGTTGTGCGGGAGAAAGGCAACTGCAAATGCAAAGAGAACGGGCGGCTCGTCAGAGCCGCCCGTTTTGTTGGATCGTGGATGGTTAGAACTTGAAGACGAGGGACATCTGGACCTGGCGTCCGCTGCCGATGGTGTGTTCCACGATGCCGAGGCCGGCGGGGCAGTAGTAGAGGCCGCCCGGGCCGGGAGACGACTCGTTCGAACTGCCGCAGCCGGTGGGCAGCGGGTTTTGTCCCGGCGGGAGATACGACGGGAAGTTGTTGTAGTTCTCGTTCTGCGAGACTTCGTTTCCGGGGATGTCGAAGCTGGGCGTGTTGGAGAGGTTGAAGACATCCAGGGTGAACTTGAAGTCGTAACGCTCCTTGAAGTTGATGGCCTTGCTCAGAGAAGCATCGGCACGCTTCTGGAAGGACTGACGGAAGATGTTGCGCTGCCCGTAGGTGAAGTCGGTTTCATAGGGGTCCGATGTGGGAATTGCGTGATTGAGACCGCCGGGAGCGATGAGCGGAAGGGTGAAGCAGGCGGGATTGACGGCGGTGAATCCGTTGATGGGATAGAAGGCGCCGGAGTGATTGGTTTTGGCGGATTTGGCTGTGCAGCCCTTGGCGAGAGGCACGATGGGATTGGTGATGCCGTCGAAGGTGGAGTAATAGATGCTGCCGATGGCGCCGGAGTAGTCGATGATGCTGTAGGGCTGGCCGCTCTGGAGGACGGTAATGCCGGTGAAAGCCCAGTCATCGATGAATTTGCCGAGGAGCGAGCTCTTCGGGGCCATGTTGGGAATCTGGAAGATGTAGTTGAAGTTGATGACGTGGGTACGGTCGAAGTCCGACATGCCGTAGCCGGAGCGGAGATTGAGGGCGTTGTTGCCGTTGTAGAAGAGGCCGAGACCGCTCTGCTCGTCCGTGGAGTGTGAGTAGGTGTAGGAAGCGCCGACTTCAAAGCTCTTGCTCATGCGCTTTTCAATGTGCGCCTGAAGGGCGTTGTAAGCGCCGATGCCGGCGGCGACGTACTTGATGGATTCCGCGGCATAACCGATGTAGGGAACGCGAAGATCGACGTTTCCGCCTTCGGCGTTTGCCATGTAGCCGTTGCCGTCAGGCAGCGTGGCGGGGGAGCCGACTGTATAGCCGTAGGAGTAGTTCTGCTGCCAGCTGCCGCCGCCGAGGACGGGATTGGAGGGCGAGGCAATCTGAGCCTGGTTCATGGGAACCGGGATGACCTCATGACGGCTGAGATTGCCGATGTAACCGAGTTCAATGGCGAGGGTGTTGGTGGGCTGCCACTGCAGGTCGAGGGTGTAGTTCATGGTGTAAGGCAGCTTGTTGCCGCGGTCATAGACACCAAGCGAGATGGGCACGCCGTTGTTGATGATTTCGCCGTTGTTGGGTGTGTTGGGGCACATGCCGGGGATGCCGGAGAGGCCGGTGTTGGCGATGGAGCAGGCGTTGGGCAGGTGGGCTACGAGGTCAGTAGCCTTGGGGTTATTGGGCGCGGCGAATTGAAGCGAGGTGCCGTAGGGGTTGGCAAGGTTGCCGGTCTGATCTGTCGGCGCGGCGAGCGGCGGGCCGAATGCGTTTTCGCCGCCGCAGGTGGGGATGTAGTAGTTGTAGAGTGACTGCGAGCCGGCCGGGCACTCCGAGACGTTGACGAAGGGGAGCTGCTGGTTGACGCCGAAGGGACCGCCGGTGACGGTGCCGAGGGCGTAGCCGGGCGAGAAGTAGCTGAAGAGCTCGCCGCGGTCATAGTAGAAGCCACCGCCGGCGCGAACGACGAGCTTGTTGTGGAAGATTCCCGGTTCCCATGCCGCGCCGAGACGGGGAGCGAAACCATATTGACGGCCGGTGAGGGTGGTGTTGCTTACGCCCTTGGTGCCGTTGGCGTTGTTGCCGGCAATGATGAGGCCGGAGCTCTCAATGGTGTCCGAGGCGACGTCATACTCGTAGGATTTGGGGTCGAAGTTGAAGATGCGACCGTATTTCTCTGTGAATCCACCATCCCAGTCATAGCGCAGGCCGGCGGTGAGGGAGAGCGTGGGCGTTATCTGATACTTGTCCTGCACATACATGCCGAGCTGGTTGGCGCGGTAGTAGCGGCTGGCGTCGCCCTGCAGGAATGAGGTGACATAAAAGCCTGTAGAGCCGCTGCCGGGAGTGACGAAGCCCTGCGCGAAGGCGCTGAAGTCGTCCGATGCGATGGTTCCGGCGTTGGTGCGCTTGTCGATGGTGTTGAGCTGGGTGTAGGTGTAGCCGGCACCGAAGCTGACGGTGTGCTTGCCGAGCATCCAGATGGCGTTGGCGGAGGGGGCGATGCGGTTCTGGAACATGCCGGTGTTGGGGGCCTGACCCTCCGCATTGGGGCCGATGTTCAGGATGCCTTCACCGGGTGTGCCGGCTGCGTAGCCCGCAGCTCCGAGGACGTTGACGATGGAGACGCCGGGGAAATAGCCGGAGCCGAACATATTGATGTTCGGAGTGCCGTAGGGGGTGGAGGGCATGTTGTTGGGGCCCCAGGGCTGCTCATTGGTGGCGTAGTTTTTCTCGCGGATGAATCCGAGGGTCTGCGTGGTGGAGAGGTTGGACTTGATGATGAAGCTGTTGATGATGGAGAAGACCTGCGCGCCGGAGTCGAGATGCTCAGTGAAGCCGGGGACGCTGGAGTAGGCGAAGGGTGCGAGGGTGGGATCGTGCTGGTAGAAGTACTTGAGCGCGAGGGTGTCTTTGGAAGTGGCGTTGTAGTCCACGCTGGCTGAGGCGAGATCGGCCTTGAAGCGGCCGGTGCCGGGGAGGAAGGCGTTATAGGCCTGGTTGGGGCCGAGGGTGGAGGACGCGGTGTCGTCGGGGATGAGGAAGTTTCCCGGCTCGCCGGCTACCGAGGGTAGATTAAAGAGCTGCACGGCCATGGGGGTGATCTGCGTGGGGATGAAGGGGGCTGCGCCTTCATAGGGATCGCCGACCCAGTTTTCGCCGGAGTACTGATTGTTGAGGATGCTGGTGAGGCAGGAGGCGTCACGAACGCCGCCGCACTGGCTGAGGCCGACGGGAACCTGGAGGAAGCCATCGCCGATTTCCTGGTCGGCGACGGAGAGGTGCTGGTAGGAGAGGAAGCCGAAGAGCTTGTCCTTGATGATGGGTCCGCCGAAGGTGCCGCCAACGAGGTAGCGATGGAGATCGGGATTCTTGTATGCGGCGGGAACGGCGGCATCCTGCTTGAAGAAGAAGGGAGCGGCGTTGATCCAGTTGGTGCCGCGGGTGTAGTAGACGCTGCCGTGGTACTTGTTGGTGCCGGATGCGGTGTTGAGATCGATGTGCGCGCCGGAGGTGGAGCCCTGGGTGGCGTCGTACATGGAGGCGTTGACTTTGACTTCCTGGATGGTCTCGGGCGCGGGGGTGGGGATGGCGTTGCCGATGGAGAGATAGACCGAGGCAACGGACTGAATGACGCCTGCTGCGCCGCTGCCGGAGGACGCCAGTGGAGTTGATGACGCGGGCGGAGCCTACCTGGCTGGTGCTCTTGCCGTTGAAGAGGTTGGTGGCATCGACGCCATTGAGGGAGAAGCTGTTGGAGGTATCGCGCTGGCCGTTGGCCCAGATGGGCTGGTTGCCGAGGCCGGAGTTTGCGCCGGTTCCGCCGGCGAGTTCCGCGTTGACGCCGGGGGAGAGGATGGCTGCGCCGGTGAAGCTGCCGGTGGGCAGCGGGATGGCGTCGATCTGCGCAGTATCGAGGACATAGCCGACGGTGGTATCGACGGCGTTCATGAGCGGGGTGGCGTCGACCTCAATGGTTTCGCCCTTGGCTGCGGCGACCTTGAGCTGGGCGGTGATGGTGAGGGTGCGGTCCGCCTGGACGTTGATGTGGGCGGATTTCTGGACGTCATAGCCATCGGCGGTGAAGGTAAGGGTATAGGGGCCGATGGGGAGGTTGACGAAGCTGTACTCGCCTTCCGCGTTGGACTTGACGGTGCGGGTGAGGGCGGTTTGCTCATTGAGGACGGTAACGGTGGCGTTGGGAATGACTCCGCCTGAGGCGTCCGATACCGAACCGGTGATGCCGCCTAACGTCTGCTGAGCCAGAGTAAACGTGGTGGACAACGCGATGGCTGCGGTGAGGACGAACAGCCTGGGAAGCAGAGAAACAACAAAACGGACGGAGTATCTCAAGTGATGGCCTCGGAATAGAGATTGCCTCATGCCCTGGCGTCATGCGCCCGAGCTGTGAGGGGAATCGTGGTTCTCAGATTGTTAAGTTGCTCAGAAAACGTTGGAGAAAAGCTGAACTGCCGCGAGTGAGTCGCTTGTGTTTGTTGAGTTCAGCTTGACCACGGGTTTGGCAATAGCATACTCGAAATTTCAATTGAAATTTTAAGGAAGGTCACCGGTGATGTGGTTTTATATGGATTCCTTACGCGGTTCTTTATGGCAATAAGGAAACGTGGGCGGCGACGATGCGCCAGCCTTCGGGGAGCCTGACCCATGTTTGGGATTGACGGCCTCGGATGGGGCCATTGGGGGTGATGCGCTCGAACTCGAGAGTGATGCTGGCGAAGTCCCGGCCGAAGGAGACGATGTCCTGGCGGGTGATGGTGCGGGCGAGGTTGGCGGCGGGGCGGGATTTGCGGAAGGATTCGATTTCGGCAATGCCGTAGAGGTTTTCTGTTGCGCCGAAGCGCATGACCTGCGGGGCGTTCCAGAAGAGGGCGATGAGGGTGTCGACGTCATTGGTGACGAGGGCTTGCTCGTATTGGGGATAGAGGGCTTCCAGTTCGGCTATGACTGCGGGGTCGTTGATGGTCATTGGTTGATTATCCGATTGGGAAGAGTGTGCGGGTGGGGAGGATTTGTTTTGAGATGGCGGCGGTTACGGTGTGGATGGGTTCGTTGACTACCTGCGCGAGGCGGAGGTTCATGGCTACGGAGCAGAGGATGTAGGCGTGGATGGGATCGAGGCTCCAGCGGGAGGTGAGGAGATCGATCATGCGGGAGGTGGCGGCGCGGGCGGCGTCTTCAAGGCTGGGGCCGGTTTCTACGATGATCCATTCGCCAGATGGTGGGGTGGGATTGGGTGCGGATTCGACGATGGGTGAGGTTAGCGGCTGGTTTTTGTGGAGGCGGAAGCGGAGGGTTGCGTCGAGTGGGGCACTCGATGCCGTTGATGCAGACTTCGCCATCGCCTTGTGCGGCGTGGCCGTCGCCGCAGCTGAAGAGCGCGCCGGGGACGAAGACGGGGAGATAGAGTGTGGCGCCGGCGGAGAGCTGGCGGACGTCGAGATTGCCGCCGAAGGGGCCGGGTGGGCGGGTGCGGAAGCTACCGGTGTCGGCGCGGGCTACTCCCATGACTCCGAGAAAGGGACGGAGGGGTACGGTGGCTGGGAAGAGCGAGGTGGTCTGATCTGCTTCGAGATTCCAGTGGAAGAGATACGGGGTGCGGAAGCGGTCTTTGAGGAAGCCGAGGCCTTCTACGATGCTGGACCAGCCCCAGCCGTGATGCTCGGTGGAGAGGATGTCGATCTGGAGGATGTCGCCGGGGGCGGCGTCTTCGACCCAGATGGGGCCGGTGAGGGCGTGGATGCGGGTGCGGTCGATGGCGAGATATTGCTCGACGGTCATGCCGGGATGGACTTGTGCGCCGCTGGCGTCTACGCACTGGATGGCAACTTCATCGCCGGATGTGATGTGGAGGCGCGGGGTGAGTGAGTTGTCCCAGACGGAGTGCGTGGGTGAGGCGGTGAGGGTGTGATGGGCCATGGTGGTTAGTCCTGGATGCGGACGGTGATTTGCAGCTCGACCAGGGCGTTGCGGGGGAGAGCGCTTACACCGACGGCGGCGCGGACGTGGCGGCCTGCTTCCCCGAAGAGAGCGATGAAGAGGTCGGATGCGCCGTTGATGATGGCGGGGGAATCGGGGAAGCCTGTTGCGGCGTTTACGTAGCCATTGACGGTGAGGACCTCTGCGATGGCGTCGAGTGTGCCGAGTTCGCGCTTGAGGACGGCGAGTTGCGTGAGGGCGCAGGCGCGGGCGGCGACGTAACCCTCGTCGATGGTGCGGTCTGTGCCGGCCTGGCCGGTGATGATGCCGCCGGGGCCAGTGGAGATGACTCCGGAGAGATAACCGATGGAGCCGACGCGCTTGAAGGATACGTAGTTGCCGCCGGGTGCTGGCGGGACGGGGAGAGCAAGGCCGGACTCTTTCAGCTTTTCTTCAGCTTGCGATGTGGCTGCCATGGTTCTTCGACGATAGCATGGATGCTTTTTGAAATCTTTATATCGCACAGGTTACGATGTGCCATGCGCTTGTTTTTGGCGCTGTTGCCGGCGCTGTTCGTGGCAGCAGCGATACCGACTCGGCTTTCCCCAATTCAACTCCATACGGAACGCACTTCGCCAGGCGACCTTGAGATCGGCGGCGAACTCGCAGGGATTCCGCACGGAGGCACGCGCTATTTGCGCTACGACGATCTGTTGAAGCTGCCGCAGAAGACCTTTACGGTGAAGGACGACAATTTTCATGCACCGGTAGAGGTGAGTGGAGTGGGGTTGGCTGACCTGGCGAAGATGCTGGGCGAGCATGCGGATATGATCGTGGCGATCTGTTACGACAGCTATGAGAGCGATTACTCGCCGGAGTATCTGGCGGCGCATGATCCACTGCTGGTGATGCGTGTGAACGGGAAGCTACGGGATGGCTGGCCGAAGGAGCCGAATGGCGATGCTCTGACGCCTTACGTGATTGCGAATCCAGCATTCAAGCCATCTTTCAAAGTGCTGGCGCATGATGACGAGGAACAGATTCCCTATGGAGTGACGCGGCTGGAGTTTCGCAACGGCGCGCATATTTACGCTTCGATTCTTCCCGCTCCCGCGTGGCGTGAAAACCAACAGGTGATGGACGGATATAAGATTGCGCGCGAGGATTGCTTTCGGTGTCATAACTCCGGCGAGATGGGCGGTACGATGGGCAAAAGCTCATGGCCGCAGCTTGCCGAGGAAGCGGTAAAAGATCCGGAACGGTTTCGGGAGATCATTGTCGATCCTGAAGCAGTACGGCATGGGGCGCGGATGCCGGGGCGGCCACACTATGATCGGGCAACGCTGGATGCGCTGGTGGCTTATTTTCGGACGTTTGCCAAAGGCAGTGGTCAGTGATTCGTGGTTAGTTGTTAGTGGCTTGTGGCTTGTGGCTTGTGGCTGGTGATTCGTGATTAGTGGTTCGTGATTCGTGGTTCGTGACAGGTTACAGGTGACAGCAAAGGCAAAAGCAGGTGCTTCACTCCAGCTCAAAAAGCGCCTGCGTTCAGGGTGACGGACTGTAATTTCCTGGGAGATGTCGGGCTATGATGACGCGGGTTGCGAAGTTGTTGTTGCTGTGTGGCGTTGCGCTGTTCTATACGCTGGTGGTGTTTAACAATCTTACGGACTTCAACTCAAACTACCTGTTTGTGCACCATGTGCTCTCGATGGATACTACGTTTCCCGGCAACCAGGGAATGTGGAGAGCGCTGCCGCTGCCTGCGGAGCATCTGGCGTTTTACTGGGGCATTATTGCGTGGGAGACGGTGACGATGCTGCTGCTGTGGGTGAGTGCGTGGAGGATGCTGCGCACGATGGGCAGGTCTGGGGAGGACTTTCTTTTTGCGAAGCAGCTTGCGATCGGGGCGCTTACGCTTTCGATGCTGATGTGGCTGGTGGCGTTTTTGTGCGTGGGCGCGGAGTGGTTTCTGATGTGGCAGTCGAAGGTCTGGAATGGGCAGGAGGCTGCGTTCCGGATGTTTGTGGTTGTGGGGATTGTGATGGTGTTGATGATGATGAAGGATGAATAGAGGTAGGGACCAGGGACCAGGGACTAGAGACTAGGGACTAGAGACCAGGGACTAGAGACCAGGGAAAGCAACTACAAAAGCAACCGCAGATCCTTCCCATCCTATCGCGCAAAAATCGCGCGCTGGGCCCCGGCTTCGACTCGTTTGGCGCGTTCGCGCCAAACTTCGCTCAGGATGACATGATTGGTTTGTGATTGCCTTTGCGGCGGAAGGAATAGACGAGCAGGCCGAGGACTATGTATCCGAGATAGATTTCCGGGATGGTGCGGCTGTGGACTGCGTCGGATGCGGATTGCAGGTCGAAGTAGGCGATGAGCAGCATGACGACGACGGTGAGGCTGCTGACGGCTGCGATGCCGAGTGAGTGCTGGCCTGCGGCGCGGCGGGCGAAAGGCAGTGCAGCTGCCATGAGTGCGTAGACGGTGAGGAAGCCGAAGACGGCGAGCGAGCCTGCGAGGTCGTAGATATCGAGCGGGCCGACATGGCGCAGCGTTAGGACTACAGCGGGAACGAAGATGAGCACGGCTGCTGTGGTGATGGCTGCTCCGGGTGTGCCGTGGCGCTTGTTGGCGCGCTCGAGTGCGCGAGGGACGAGGCGCTCGTGCGCCATTTTGATGAGCAAGCGCGAGGATGCCGTGATGCAGGCGAGGACGCATGCGAACATGCTGACCATGGCGCCGATGTCAATGGCAACGCCGAGCGGTGAGAGACCGGAGATGGCCGCGAGCTGATGCAGAGGGCTTGAGGAGTCACTGAGTTTTCCGCCGATAGCATGGAAGCCGAGGACCTGCGAGTACGAGCAGAGCATGAAGAATGCTCCGATGAGCACGGCACAGAGAAGCACGGCGCGGGGGATGGTGCGGAGGGGGTCGCGGGCTTCCGTGGCGAGCGATGTGGCGGATTCAAAGCCGACGAAGCTGAAGATGGCGAGCACGAGCGCGGGGCCGAGGGAGTGGAACTCCATGCCTTTGAGGCGGATCTGGTCCCAATCGAGGCGTAGGCCGAAGTGGAAGACGAGAGCGGCGAGGACGATGAGGATCACAGACACGCTGATGGCTTCAATCCAGAGCATGACTTCTGCGGAGAGCTTGACGTCTCGCCAGGCGATGTATGCGGAGATGGCGCAGACGAGTGCGAGGATGAGCCATGCGGGTGCGGACCAATGGAGGAATTGCTGTGCGAGGATGACGGCGTAGTAGAGTGCGCCTGCGGCTACGGAGGCTCCGGTGGCGATGTATGAGATGAGCAGCGCCCAGGCAGCTGTGGCTCCGAAGATGGGCGGGAGCGTGCTGGAGGTGTAGCTGTAAAGCGAGCCCGGCGATGCGGAGATGCGGGCGAAGCGGCTGACGCAGAAGCCGACGAGAAGGATGGCGATGGTGGCGAGGAGATAGACGAACCATGTTGCGTTGCCGGCGAGCGCGAAGACGATGGGAATGGTGAGCGAAGGCGTGGCGGTGGGCGCGACGGCAGAGATGGATTGCGCGAGGGTTTCAACGGGGCCGAGAACGCCGACGTGGAGGCCGTAATTTTTTGCGGCGGGTTGGTCTGCGTGTGTGGATGTGATGGTTGACTCGGCCACTGAGTTCCTTTGGGATTATCTTTCGTTAGTGTTGCAAATTGTATCTAAAGATGGCGTGGTGAGGTGGTGATGAAGGTTGGCGCGGTGATTTTGGCGGCGGGGGCTAGTCGAAGGCTGGGGCGGGCCAAGCAGCTTGTGGAGTTTGGCGGGGAGATGCTGCTGGCGCGGGCGGTGCGGCTGGTTCGCGAGGCTGGATTGGTGGAGACGGTTGTGGTGTTGGGGGCGGGCGGTGAGGAAATTATGGCGGCTGTGGATTTGAGTGGGGTGCGGGTGGTGCGGAATGAGAACTGGGAGTCGGGGATTGCCGGGTCGATTCATGCCGGGTTGCGGGGGTTGGATGCGGACGTGGATGGAGTTTTGATTTTGACTTGTGATCAGCCGCGGTTGAGTGTTTTGCATTTGTTGGCGCTGGTGGGGGCGTTTGATATGACGGACGGGGCGGGGATTGCGGCTTCAGAGTATGCGGGGGCGGCTGGTGTGCCGGCTGTTTTTCCTCGGGGAATGTTTGGGGAGTTGTATGGGCTGACTGGGGATAAGGGAGCGAAGGCGTTGTTGAGTGGGGATGGTGTGGTGCGAGTGGGGTTTCCGGGTGGGGAGTTGGATGTGGATACTCCGGAGGATATGGATGGCCTTGAGTAGTTGTGAGTGGCGAAGAACAAAAGCGGGTCCTTCACTCCGCCTGAAAGACGGCTACGTTCAGGATGACGGTTCCTTATTCGATTGAATGTTTATCTCTGCGAGAATAATCTCTAGCGTTCGATGGTGGCTTCTATGTAGCCGTGGGGTTCGTCGATGGGGACGAAGATGTGGTTTGGATTGTCCTGGCCGAAGGGGGCGAGGTTGGCTAGAAGGTGATGGAGATTGGGCATGGTGAGGGTGATGCTGGTGATCTCGGGGGCGGCGGTGAGTGCGGCCTGGCCCATGTCAAAGAGGGTGTGCTGGACGGATTGACTATTGTGGGCGGCGAAGGTTTTGAGCAGTGCATTGAGGATGCGGGTGCGGGCTTCGTTGAAATCGATGTTGCTGGAGGTATAGTTCCACGTGGCTGTGGCGGATGTGCCGAAGATGCGGTCGGTGGCGGGCTGGAGCGTGGTGAGCTTATCGACGATGTAACCGGTGAAGGCAGATTTGGTGGTCTTGAGGATGGTGAGGTCCTGGATGCCGGAGGTGATTTGCCAGGGCTGGTTTTGCTGGCGTGTGGCCTGGGTGGTCGCGAGTTCGGGGCCGGCTAGTTTGAAGGTGGTGGGCTCTTCGGCGTCATGGATGGTGAGGCGTTCCCAGGATTTGGCGGAGATTTCGATGGTGGCGGCGGAGACGTGCGCGTTGTTGGAGAGGAAGTGGTCGCCCAGCTCCATCGCAAAGTCTTCGATGGTTTCGGATTTGGAAACGCGCGCGAGGGCGTAGACGGTGTTCTTCATGGTGTCTGTGGGGAGGAGGCTGCTGTTGTCGGCGTGGGTGAAGCTGGCGGCAAAGTCGCCTTCGAGGAGGATGCGGACGGACCATTCTGCGAAGTCATGGCGGTCACCGTTGCGGGTGATGCGGGAGATGCGGACGCGGGATTTTCCGTAACGGTTGGGGCCGAGTTTGGGCATGTGTCAGCTTCCTCTGTAGGTGGTGTAGCTGTTGTCGCTTAGCAGGAGCGGCAGGTGGTAGTGGGGTTCGCCGGTGTTGTGGAAAGTGATTGTGATTTCAGGGTAGATGGTGGTGCGGTTTTGTTGTGCGAAGTAGGCCGCTGTGTCGAAGCGGATGCGGTAGAGGCCCGGAGTTGCGTTGGTGATGAGGTCGCGGCAGCGGCCGTCGGCGTCTGTGGTGGATTGGGCGATAGCGGTCCATGTGTTGTTGGTGTGGGATTCGAGCGTGATGGGGATGCCGGCGGCGGGTTTGCCGAGAGCAGTGTCGAGGACGTGGGTGGAGACGGTGCTCATGGGTTTATCCATTTTGCCAGACGGATGTGAGTGATCTGGCGCTGTTGTTCTGCGGCTTCTTTGAGTTCTTCGCTGCGGGTGCTGTTCAGGCGGCGTTCGAGAATGGCAAGCATTTCTTCGGCGGATTTGCCGGTGGCGCAGACGATGTAGGTGAAGCCGAATTGCTCTTCGTATTGTGCGTTGAGTTCTGCAAGGCGCGCGAGGGTTTGTTCTGCGGCGATTTGCGTGGAGGATTGTTCCTGGTTGGACCAGGTTGCGGACTGGTGTGATGCGGTATGTGCCGGTTTGCGGTCGCCGATGCGTGGATGGGCAGCGAAGGCTTCGAGCCAGTCGGCTTCATCGAGCACGAACCAGATGCGTTCGGCGGTTTCTACCAAGTCTTCAAACCTGTGATATGGGCGCGCCGAAACGACGCCTCGAGCCCATCGCGTGGAACTGCAGCAGGCGAGCAGGGCCTCGATGGCGGTTTGCTCAGATGCGGTATTCCAGGCTGCGAGTTTGGCGTTCATATGGATTCCAAATCTTTAACTGGCGAGAGTGGCTAATGTGCGGGCGAGGATGTGGACTCCGGAGCCTATTGCTTCGGGGCTCGCGTACTCGTCGGGGCGATGACTTACGCCGTTGCGGCAGGGGATGAAGAGCATGGCTACGGGTGCGATGCGGGCCATGAAGAGCGAGTCGTGATAGGCGCGGCTGACCATGCGCTTATATGTTTTGTTGGCGGCTTTGCAGGAATCTTCCAGCGCGGCGAGGATGGTTTCGTCGCAGGTGGCGGGTGGGTCAGAGTTGATGATTTCTGTGGTGATGCGGACGTTTCGCCTGGCGGCGGTTTGATTGCAGGAGGATTGGATTTCGGCGAGGACGCGGTCGCGGCGGGCTGCGTCTATGTCGCGGATGTCTACTTCAAGCTTGACGCGCGAGGGGACGGAGTTGACTGCGCCGGGGAAGACTTCGCAGACGCCCGTGGTGGCCACGGTGTCGATGGCTCCGGTGGATTTGGCGGCGGATTCTATGGCGAGGACGATTTCGGAGGCTGCGGTAAGCGCGTCGCGGCGTGAGGGCATGAGCAGGGCTCCGGCGTGGCCGCCTTCGCCTTCGATGAGGATGCGGAGGCCGGCGGGGGCGGCGATGTGGGTGACTAAGCCTATGTCGAGGTTTTCGGCTTCGAGGGTGGGGCCTTGTTCTATGTGGAGTTCGATGAACTGGTGGAAGCGGCCCGGTGGAAGCGCTACGGATTCTAACGTGTCTGATCCGGAAAGACTGGGGAAGTTGGCGGCGGTGCGGAGCTCCTCGAGGCTGCGGCCTTCCTTGTCACGGAGGGTGGCGGCTTTGGCGGGTGAGAGCGCGCCGGAGATCATGCGGGAGCCCAGGCAGCCTATGCCGAAGCGTGTGGGCTCTTCTGATGTGAAGAGGATGAGTTCGATGGAGCGGCGTGGGGTGAAGCCTAATGCTTTGAGAACGCGGATGGCTTCGAGGCCGCCGAGGACGCCTACGCTGCCGTCATAGAGGCCGGCGTTGGGGATGGCGTCAATGTGCGAGCCGGTGGCGATGGGGGCTAGCGAGGGATCGGAGCCGGGCCAGCGGAAGAAGGTGTTGCCGATGGGGTCTTCCTGGATGGTGAGGCCGGCGGCTGTGCAGAGGTCTTTGACGTAGGCGCGGCCGCGGAGATCGGCTTCACTGAAGACTACTCGGGTGACGACTGGCGGCTCGGCTTCAGAGATTTTGCCGAGGGTGAGCAGCTCGGCGATGAGGTTGTCGGTTGTGAGGTCGGGCTGCGTGGTGGCCATGGGTCACTCTCCGAGGGGATGGCGGCGGGAGTCTTTGTAGATGAGGTATTTGGCGGGCTGCTTGCCGAGTGCGCCGAACCACTGCGGGCAGTAGGGCGCCATATAGATGAAATCGCCGGCCTGGACCGGATACCAGTTATCACCGAGACGATAGATGCCGCTGCCCTGAAGCATGAGAAGACCGTGCTCCATAATGTGGATTTCGACCATGGGGAGGGCGGCTCCGGGATCGTAGGTCATGATGTTGACGGCGAAGTCGTGGGCGGGTGCGTCGGGGATGAGGAACTGGACGCGTAGGGCGTCGTCGCCGGGGACGGCTATGGCGGCCGGGACGTCAGCCTGGTTGCCGATGATGGGCTGCGGGGCTTCGGAGGCGCTGGTTAGCTCGTAGGGCTTCTCGATGATGGCGGTGCGGGATTTGGTGACGGCGGTGACGGTGTGGGGTGTCCCTTCGGGGATGTAGGCGTAGTGGCCTTCAGTGAGTGTGTGGTTTGCGCCAGAAACTTCAAGTGAAAGTTCACCTTCGAGGACGTAGAGAAAGCGTTGCGCTGGTGCGGGTGCCAGTTTGCCGTTGGGGGCGAACTCGGCGGTCATCTGGGAGAATTCCGCGCCTAGCTGCGGGGCGGTGTGCACTATGAAGTCGACGCCAGGGGCGCTGTTGAGCGGGGTGCGGATGAAGGTGTCCGGCGTTTGGAGGAGATGGTCGGGTTTGAGGCTGCTGCGGGTGAAGCCTAGATGTTGCATGTGACCTCGTTTAGATTTTGTTGATTGTAGCGGAGATGCGTTCGAGGAAGTTTGCGGCAACGGTAAGAGCTGCTTCTACATCTTGCTCGCGGACGGATTCGGAGGGGTGGTGGCTGATGCCGCCGGGGCTCCGGAGAAAGAGCATGGTGGTGGGGACGCGGTGGGCGAGGATCATGGCGTCATGGCCTGCACCGCTGGTGAGCGTGCGGGTTGGGAGGCCGGTGGATTCGAGCGCTGCGGTGAGGTGGGCGGTGAGCGCGGGGTTCATGGGGATAGCGGGCTCGTTCATGGTTTGCGCAAATTGGGCAGTGAGGTTGCGGCGCTGGGCTATGGCTTGCGCCCGAGCGACAAGGGTTTCTACGGCGGTGGTGCGGATTGGGTCGCTTGCGTGGCGGAGGTCGAGGCTTGCCTGGACTGTGCCGGGGATTACGTTGGCGGCGTTGGGTTCGGCGAGAATTTTGCCTACGGTGGCGACGAGGCCGGGAGTCTGGTTGGCGTGGGCTTCGATTGTGGTGATCCACTCGGCGGCGGCGGCGAGGGCGTCATGGCGGAGGTTCATGGGGGTGGTTCCGGCGTGGTTGGCGTGGCCTGTGAAGGTCAGCGTTCCACGGGTCTGGCCGACTATGGAGGTGACGGCGGCTAGCTGGAGGTCTTCAGATTCAAGGACCGGGCCTTGCTCGATGTGGATTTCGAGGAAGCCGAAGATTTCTTCGGGGTGGATTGCGGCTGCCGAGATCTGCTGGGGATCAAGGCCGAAGTTGCGGATGGCCTGGTGCATGGGGATGAGGTCGGCGTCTTCCAGGGCGAGGAGTTTTGTGTCGAATGTGCCTGCTACTGCGCGGCTGCCGAGGAAGGGGACGCCGTAGCGGACGCCTTCTTCTTCGCTGAAGGCTATGACTTCGATGGCGAGCGGGAGTTGGCGCTCGTTTGCGATTTCTACGAGTTCGAGGGCGAGGGTTACGCCGAGGATGCCGTCGAAGGGGCCCGCGTCTGGGACGGTGTCGATGTGGGAGCCGAGGATGAGGCGTTTCTTGCGTGCGTTGGCGGGTTGGTGGAGGCCGCGGAGGTTGCCGGCGGCGTCCGTGTGGACGGACATGCCGAGGGTAATCATGCGTCGGAAGAGATGCGCGTGGACCTGGTGGGTGGGTGGGGTGAGGAAGCGGCGGGTGATGCGGCCTGGCTCCTCGGTGAAGGTGGCGAGGTGGAGGCACTCGGCGATGGCTCGGGCGGCGCGGGTCTTTATGGTCTGGTTCATTCCGGTTTGGTGAGGTCCTGCCCGTGGGGGCGCGGGGTGCATGTGCCGTTTGCGTAGATTTTTTCACCTCGTAGCCAGGTTTCGTGGATGCGGCCGCGGAGGTTTGCGCCTAGATAGGGTGAGATTTTGTGGCGGAAATGGAGGTCGGATTCGGTGACGGTCCAGATGGAGTCGGGATCGAAGATGGCGAAGTCTGCGTCTGCGCCCGGGTGGATGGCTCCTTTGGAGTGGAGGCCGGCGAGGTGGGCGGGGGCTGCGGAGAGCCATTGGGAGATGTGGATAAGTGCGGATTCGGGATTGATGTTGCGGTTTAGGATTGCGGTGTAAATGATTGATACGGCTAAGCCCAGAGATGCGATTCCGCCCCAGGCTTCGTCGAAGCGGCCTTTCGGCTTCATGGCAGGGGGACAGGGGGAGTGGTCGGTGGCGATGAGGTCGATTTGGCCGGAGAGCAGGGCTTGCCAGAGGGCTTCGCGATTGGCGGCGCTGCGGATGGGCGGGGCGCATTTGTATTCGGTGGCGCCGGAGGGGATTTCTTCGGCGGTGAACCAGAGGTAGTGAGGGCAGGTTTCTACGGTGATGGGGATGTTGCGCTGACGGGCAGTGGCTAGTAGCGGCAGGGCGGCGGCGCTGGAGAGATGGACGATGTGGATAGGGGTCTGGAACTCTTCGGCTAGCTGGATTAAAAGGCGGATCGCTTCTACTTCTGAGGCGTCCGGGCGGGAGGTTAGCCAAGTGGAGTATTCGCGCCAGTCGGCATTAGTAGAGTTGAGTTTAGCGATGGATGCTTCAACTGGTGCTTTAAGTTCTGCGTGGGCTAAGAGTGGGAGATTTGTGCCTTTGAGTTTGGCCAGGGCGGTGCGGAGATCGGATTCGTCTACCCAGGAGAAGCCTTCGATGCCGGAATGGATGAGGAAGCATTTGAAGCCGGGGACGCCGGAGGAGATGAGGGCCGGGAGCTGGTCGGCGTTGCCTTGAACGACGCCGCCCCAGGCTGCCCAGTCTGTCCAGACCCGGTCCTTAGCTGCGGCGCGCTTTTCTTCGAGGGCGGCAGCGGTGATGGTTTCGGGGATGCAGTTGAGGGGCATGTCTACTAGCGTGGTGACTCCGCCGGAGGCTGCGGCGCGGGTGGCGGTATCGAAGCCTTCCCAGTCGCGGCCGGGGTCGTTGATGTGGACGTGGGTGTCTACGAGGCCGGGGAGCAGGGCTAGATTGCCGAAGTCGTGAAGGGTTGTGCTGTTGAGGGGAGTGTCCCATTCGCGTATGGCGGTGATTTTGCCGGCGTCTTCCAAGACCGTGGCGGGGCGGAGGCCTTCCGGGAGGACTACGCGGGTTGAGCGGAAGGCTTGTGCCATACTGTGTTTACTTTTGTAGCAGAGAATTGGGGTTGTAGATGGAAGGAAGCTTCCCTCAGGGGCTAAAGCCCGGGCCCTTTTTTGTGCCTTTATGGCACGACTGAAGTCGTGCCCTTTCAAAACTGGATTCTGGCTATAGGAATCCGGATTTGTCAGTAAGCTCGTTCTGGCACGATGGAAGTCGTGCCCTTTCAAAACTGGATTCTGGCTATAGGAATCCGGATTTGTCAGTAGGCTCGTTCTGGCACGATGGAAGTCGTGCCCTTTCAAAGCTGGTTTATGGGGGGGATTGCCTTGATGCCGAGTGTGCCTAATCCTGAGTTTTTGCGCCGTGCGATTGCGCTGGCTACTGAAAATGTGACGAGCGGGCGGGGTGGGCCGTTTGGTGCGGTGATTGTGCGCGACGGAAAGATTGTGGGTGAGGGCGCGAACTCTGTGACTGCTACGAATGATCCGACGGCGCATGGAGAAGTGAATGCGATTCGGGCGGCGGCGAAGGCTCTGGGTGGGTTTTCGCTGGCCGGGTGCGAGCTTTATACGAGTTGCGAGCCTTGCCCGATGTGCCTGGCGGCCAGTCATTGGGCTCGGCTGGATGCGGTGTATTACGGGGCTGCGGCAGAGGATGCTGCGAAGGCTGGATTTGACGACGCATTTTTATATGCGGAGTTCAAGAAAGATGCGCCGGAGAGGGAGCTGCCTGCGGTGCAGTTGTTGCGCGATGAGGCCTGGGAGAGCTTTGCCAAGTGGATTGCTTTGCCGAATAAGGTGGAGTATTGATTTTTGGCCTCCCGAATTGGCATGAAGGCTAGTTTCTGTCCTGTTTTCAACTGGAATTTTTTGTATCGGCTGGCGGGGCGTTTCTGTCAGGTTAAAATTGGATGTACGGATGACTCTGACTTCTCCAGCGGATGCCACTCAGGCTTCCCGCGCCGGGCGGGAGCAGGAGTTGCGGGTTGTTGAATCTTCGGCTGTCCTGGTACGCAATCTTGAAAAAACTTATGTGACAGCTCGCGGGGCGTTGACGCTTTTTCGCGGGCTGGACCTGGAAGTTGCGACCGGAGAGATGGTTGCGATTGTGGGCCAGTCGGGTGCTGGCAAGAGCACGCTGCTGCATATTCTGGGTGCGCTTGATGCGCCTTCCGCGGGGACTGTATACTGCGCGTCAACCAATATTGGGGAATTGAAATCTAAAGACGCAGCGGCCTTTCGAAATCGCTCGATTGGTTATGTGTGGCAGTTTCACTATCTGTTGCCGGAGTTTTCGGCGCAGGAGAACGTGGCTATGCCGCTTTTGGCTCGCGGATTAGCGAAACGGGATGCGATGGCGCAGGCGGCAAACTGGCTTCGCGAAGTTGGACTGGAAGAGCGCGCGGCGCATCGGCCGGGAGAGCTCTCGGGTGGAGAGCAGCAGCGTGTGGCGCTGGCGCGGGCGTTGGTGAATAATCCCCGCCTGCTGCTGGCGGATGAGCCGACGGGCGACCTGGATGAAGCGACGGCGGGACAGATTTTTGATTTAATACAGCGGGTTCATGCTTCGCATGGGCTTACCTCAATCCTTGTAACCCACAATATGGAGCTGGCGGCACGATGTACCAGGACGCTTCGCCTGGAGGGCGGCCGGCTCTACGAATCCACGAGCAACAGAAGCAACTAGTAGACGAAAAGCGGGTCGGCAGGGAGAATGAACCGTTCAGGCTGGTAAGTGAGTCTGAATATTAACGCTCAGGAGACAGGCCGAGAGAGTGGGCCGGTTTCCGATAGGGTGGATGGGGTTGAGGACTGGCACAGAGTCCGAGGCCGGGCGGAAAACCTTCCGCACCATCTTTATTCGCTGTTCCGGAGCAGGGAACCTTTTGCTCGCGGCTTCGGGCGGCACTGTTTTTCATCGGGATTGAGGCAAGAGGCTGAGGCCGGCGCTGAACCGGACAGCCAACGGGCCGATAAGCCCGGCACAAGGGAGAACACCATGTTCGAACGCTACACGGAGAAGGCACGACGCGTGATCTTCTTCGCGCGATATGAGGCCAGCCAGTTCGGCTCGCCGTATATCGAGACCGAGCACCTGTTGCTGGGCCTGCTGCGCGAAGACAAGCAGCTTACGAATCGTTTTTTACGTTCTCATGCTTCGGTTGAATCGATCCGGAAACAGATTGAAGCTCATACGACGATCCGGGAGAAGGTTTCGACTTCAGTGGATTTGCCGCTTTCGAACGAATGCAAGCGGGTGTTGGCTTATGCGGCTGAAGAAGCTGAGCGGCTGAGTCATAAACATATTGGTACGGAGCATCTGCTGCTGGGTCTGCTGCGCGAGGAGAAGTGCTTTGCGTCAGAGATTCTGCAGGAGCGCGGGCTGAAGCTGGCGCAGATTCGCGATGAGCTGGCGCGGGTGACGCAGGAGAAGGCTCCGGCACAGCAGAGGCAGCGGGAGTCTAGTCTGCTGGCAGAGTTCAGCCGCGATTTGACGCAGGCGGCAATGGATGGGCAGCTTGATCCGCTGGTTGGTCGTGATGGCGAACTGGAGCGCGTGATTCAGATTCTGTGCCGGAGAACGAAGAACAATCCGGTTCTGATTGGCGAGCCTGGTGTGGGTAAGACGGCGATTGTGGAAGGACTGGCGCAGCGTATTTCGGACGGCGAAGTGCCAACATTCCTTGCTGACAAGCGGGTGCTGGCGCTGGATCTGTCGTTGATTGTGGCGGGCACCAAGTATCGCGGCCAGTTTGAAGAGCGGCTGAAGACGATCATGAAGGAGCTGATGGAAAATCAGAATTCCATCATCTTCATCGATGAGCTGCATACGCTGGTGGGCGCGGGCTCGGCTGAGGGTTCGCTGGATGCGGCGAACATTCTGAAGCCGGCGTTGAGCCGCGGCGAGATTCAGTGCATTGGCGCGACGACGCCGGCTGAGTATCGCAAATCGATTGAGAAGGATCGCTCGCTGGAGCGGCGCTTCCAGGCTGTGAAGGTTCCGCCACCGAATGAGACGGATGCGATCAAGATCATCATGGGTATCAAGGACCGCTATGAGAAGTTTCATGCGGTGAGCTATACGGATGCGGCGATTGAGTTCGCGGTGTCGCATTCGAATCGCTATATTCCGGACCGGTTTTTGCCGGATAAGGCGATTGACCTGATTGATGAGGCCGGTGCGCGGGTGAAGCTGCGTCAGACTTCATTGCCGGAGGAGATTACCGAGGTTCAGAAGCGGATCAAGTTTATTGTGCACCGCATGGACTCGGCGATTGCGAACCACGAGTTTGAGAAGGCGCGGTTCTACTCCGATGAGGAACGCAAGGAGCGCGAGAATCTGCGCGCGCTGCGCGATAAGTATCACCTGGATGATTCTGCGGCTGGAATTGTGGGCCGCGAGGACATTGAGGATGTGGTTTCGCCGGTGGACGGGCGTTCCGGTTACCAGCATCAAGGAAGAAGAGACGCAGAAGCTGCTGCGCGTGGAAGAAGAGCTGCACAAGCGCGTGATTTCGCAGGATAAGGCGATTTCGGCGCTGGCGCGGGCGATTCGCAGGTCGCGTGCGGGGTTGAAGTCTCCGCATCGTCCGATTGGTTCGTTCCTCTTCCTGGGACCGACGGGTGTGGGTAAGACGGAGATGGCGCGCACGTTGGCGCAGTTCCTGTTTGGATCAGACAAGGCGCTGATCCGCTTCGATATGTCGGAGTTTATGGAGAAGCATTCGGTGTCGAAGCTGATTGGTTCGCCTCCGGGATATGTGGGCTACGAGGAAGGCGGTCAGCTTACGGAGCGCGTGAAGCGTTCGCCGTACTCGGTGGTGTTGCTGGACGAGATCGAGAAGGCGCATCCGGATGTCTTCAATCTTCTGCTGCAGGTGTTTGAAGATGGGCAGTTGACGGATGGACTTGGCAATACGGTCGACTTCAAGAACACGATCCTCATCATGACTTCGAACATTGGCGCGCGGCACCTGCAGAAGAAGCAGGGACTGGGCTTCCAGAGCGAGCGTGATGACCTGGTGAGGGAGAAGGTTGAGGAACTGGTGAAGCAGGAGGTGAAGAAGACCTTCAATCCTGAGTTCCTGAACCGTCTGGACGAGGTGATTCTCTTCCAGTCGCTCTCCGATGCGGACCTGATCCAGATTGTGGAGTTGCTGGTGCAGCAGCTGAACGCGAACCTGGCGCAGAAGGCGATTACGATCTCTGTGACCGAGGAAGCGAAGAAGTGGATTCTGGACAAGACGCTGGCGGATCGCAGCTATGGGGCTCGGCCTTTGCGGCGGGCGCTGCAGCGGTACGTTGAAGATCCGCTTTCAGAGGCGCTGATTGCCGGGCAGATTTCGGACCGGCCTGCGTTCCTGGAGGTTTATCTGGATACCAATCAGCTGTACTATCGTCCGGTTAGCCGGGATGATTCGGGCAGCGAGGAGAAGTCGGCGGGCGTGCTGTTGTATAGCGCGTAAGGCTGATTCGAGAACAATAAAAAGCCCCCGGAAGATCGGGGGCTTTTTGCATATTGAGGTAGAATCTTCAAGATGACTGTCCATCTCGAAATCCCGGAGTCGATCACCTCCAGCCTCCGACTTCCAGAGGCCGAGATGGAGCCGCGTTTGCGCTGTGAGCTTGCCATTGCGCTGTATACACAAGGAATTTTGTCGATGGGCAAGGCTGCCGAGTTGGCCGAGCTATCCCGCTTCGCATTTTCCGACTTGATCGCACAGCGCGGGATTTCGCGCCACTACACTGAACAGGACCTTTCGCAAGACCTCCAGTATGCTCGCGGTCAGTAATACTTCGCCGTTGTCGAATCTTGCTTCAGTCGGACGACTTGACTTGCTTCGTTCCCAATTCCGGGAACTTTGGATTCCCTCCGCTGTGCGTGAAGAACTCGCCGCACATCCTGCAGAATATGTCCGCGTTGCCATTGAGGATGCAATTCAATCGAATTGGCTTCGAGTAGCTGAAATCGAGAATTCCAGCCTACTGTTCCTGATGCTTTCACAACTACACCGCGGCGAAGCGGAAGCAATCGAGCTTGCCCTTGTGCGCAAGGCCGAGATAGTGGTGATCGACGAGCTGGAAGGTCGTCAGGTCGCAGCACGTGCCGGCCTTCGTGTTACGGGAGTCCTTGGCATTCTGCTCCGGGCCAAGCAGAACGGCAGTCTTGCAGAAGTGCGTCCTGTAATCGAACAGTTGCGCGCTCAAGCAGGCTTTTTTATATCCAAGCCACTGGAAGCTAAAGTGATTGCGTCCGCTGGGGAATAAGCAGGATATTGTAGGCTGTTTGTAATCCAAACATGCCGGACCGTGCAGTTCTATGAGGGCGGCTCGAGAGAACAATGAAACGACACGCGATTTTTTTAGCGATTGCTTCTGTGTGCGGCACGGCTGCCTTTGCGCAACAGAATAACCTGCCTGCCGATCAACTGATGCCGGATTTCAAGGCTCCTGTGATGGAGCGCGATTATGTGAAGCGCGTGGAGATGATTCCGATGCGCGACGGCGTGAAACTGTATACGGTGATCGTGATTCCGAAGGGTGCGAAGGGCGCGCCGATTGTGATGACGCGTACCTGCTACAACGCTGCGGCGCGCGCGGAGCGGGCGGATAGTCCGAAGATGATAGAGACACTGCCGCTGAGCGATGAGGTGTTTGTGAAGGCGGGGTACATTCGCGTGTACCAGGATGTGCGCGGCAAGTATGGCTCCGAAGGGCCGTATGTGATGACGCCGCCGCCGGTGAATTCCGGCTACAACCCGACGGGCGCTGACGATACGACGGATGCGTGGGACACGATTGACTGGCTGGTGAAGAATGTGCACGAGTCCAATGGGCGCGTGGGCATGATTGGCTCAAGCTATGAGGGCTTTACGGTGGTGATGGCGCTGTTGAATCCTCACCCTGCGCTGAAGGTGGCTGCGCCGGAGAGCCCCATGGTGGACGGGTGGATGGGAGACGACTGGTTTCACTATGGCGCGTTCCGGCAGCCCAATATTGATTACGCGGTGGGACAGACTACGAAGCGTGGAGCGGGTACGCGTGTCTCGCATCCGAATACGGATGATTACACCGGTTTTCTAGAGGCAGGAAGCGCGGCGGATTTTATGCATGTGCTGGGCGCGGATCAACTGCCTTTTATGAAAGTGGTGGTGGATCATCCGGCGTATGACGGGTACTGGCAGAGCCAGGCGCTGGATAAGTTGATTGCGAAACAGAAGCTGACTGTGCCGACGATGTGGGAGCAGGGTTTGTGGGACCAGGAAGATATGTGGGGCGCGAACCATAGCTATCGTGCGCTGAAGGCGAATGGTACGCAGGACAAGTTCAACCACCTGGTGATGGGGCCGTGGTTTCATAGCCAGGTGAACCGGGTGGGGCGCTCGATTGGGCCGCTGACGTGGGCTACGGATACGACGGAGCAGTGGCGGAGCGATGTGCTGCTGCCGTTCTTCAATCAATATTTGAAGCCGGGTTCGAAGGATGCTGAGACGCCGAATGTCTGGATCTATGACACGGGGCTGGATAAGTGGGACACGCTGAAGGTGTTTCCGGTGAGCTGCGAGAAGGGTTGCCCTGATAAGACGAAGGCTTTGTATCTGGGGGCAGGGGGGAAGCTTTCGTTTGCGGCTCCGGCGGCCGGCGATGCGAAGTTTGATGAGTATGTTTCCGATCCTGCAAAGCCGGTGCCTTATCGCCCGCGGCCTGTGAGCGGGGCGGACAGGGCAGGCTGGCAGACGTGGCTGGTGACGGACCAGCGTTTTGTGGATGGACGGCCGGATGTGGTGACTTATATCTCGGAGCCGCTGACGGAGCCGATGAAGCTTTCTGGCGAGCCGATGATGCACCTGGTGGCTTCGACCAGCGGGACGGATTCGGACTGGGTGGTGAAGATTATTGATGTACAGCCGGAGCGCGTGGCTCCGCCGACGGAGATGAATGGATATGAGCTTCCGTTGTCGACGGATATCTTCCGTGGACGCTATCGGACAAGCTTTGAGCATCCGCAGGCGATTGAGGCGAATGTGCCGCTGGAGTACACGTTTGCGTTGCCGATGATCAACCACACCTTTGAGCCGGGGCATCGGATTATGGTGCAGGTGCAGTCGACGCTGTTTCCGCTGTATGACCGCAATCCACAGACCTTTGTGCCGAATATCTTCAAGGCAGAGGCGAAGGATTATCAGAAGGCTACGCAGAGGGTTTGGCATACGCCGGGGAATGCGAGCTATATCAGTTTCCGTGTGACGGCTGCTGAAGGAAAATAAGGCGGGACTGGATGGAAATGCAAAGGGCGCCGTTTGGCGCCTTTTGTGTTTTGTAAAGTGCTTGCGAGTCAGGATTCTTTGCGTTCGGGCTGCCACTGGTCGGGCTGATCGCGGTGGATGCGATCGAGATATCGGTCCTGATATTGCTCGCGGTCGCGGCGCTCTTCCTGCTGGCGGCGCCACTCTTGTTCTTCGCGTTCTTCGCGGCCATCGCTCATGGTTAGCCTCCTTTATTAGTGTACGAGCAGCAGGCTGGTTTGATGTAGCGGAGCGCATCCGGCTGCGGTACATTGGACGCAATGAATTCCGACGAAAATTTGAGTTTTGAAAGCGAGATTCGTGAGCTGCAGTGGCGCGTTGAGCAGCTGGAAAATGCGTTGGTGCGGCAGAAGATTCTTGATGCGGAGTGGCTGCACGCATTGCATCCGGAGCCGGTTGCCGAGTCTGCTCCTCAAGTGCCTGTTCATTCTGCGGTGGAAGTTGCAGAACCTGTTTCGGCGCCGATTTCAATAGTGGAACAGGCGCCGATGTTTGCCTCGGTAAGTGCGTCTACCGAGGCAGCACAGCCTTCGCTGGAGAATCGCATTGCATCGCAGTGGTTCAACCGCATTGGCATTCTGGCTGTGCTGATTGGTGTGGCGTGGTTTCTGAAGCTGGCTTTTGACAATCACTGGATTGGTCCGATGGGCCGGGTTGCGATTGGCCTTGCGGCGGGGGCCGGACTTATTGCGTGGTCGGAGCGATTTCGTGCGAAGGGATATACGGCCTTTAGTTATTCGCTGAAGGCTACGGGCAGCGGGATTTTGTACCTTTCGCTGTGGGCTGCATTCTCTGTCTTTCACCTGGTCCCAGGTGCTGCGGCATTTGGGGCCATGATTGTGGTGACGGCGTTCAATGCGTATCTCTCATGGATACAGGAATCGGAGCTTCTGGCTCTTTATGCGATTGTGGGCGCGTTCTCCACGCCGGTGCTGGTTTCAACGGGCGAGAACCACGAGATTACGCTCTTTGGGTACATGCTGGTGCTGGATATTGCAGTCCTGATGCTGGTGGCTCTTAGGCCATGGTCGCGGCTGCTGTTCTGCGCGTTTGTTGGAACTGCGGTGTACGTAACGGGATGGTCACTGGACTTCTACACACGAGAGCAGGCGGGAATTACGGCCGCATTTCTAGCGGCTTTCTTTCTGATCTTTGCTCTGGCTCCGCGGCTTGTGCTGTTGCATGAAGAGGTTTCGCAGAGCAGCCCAGCATGGGATGGGCTGGTCAGCGTGGCAATGCCGTTGTTTACGGCCCTGCTTGGATTTCTGGCGTTTTACTGTTTGCTGGAGTCGCTGCAGGCGCACTGGGCCGCGCCGTGGCTGGCAGTGCTGTTTGCAGGGTTTTATCTGCTGCTGCTGCGGTTGCCTGCGCAGGGAAGGTGGCATGCGGGAAACGCGGTGCTGGGGCACCTGCATCTTGCGGCCGCAGTGGTGTTTCTGACGATTGCGATTCCGCTGAAGGCGTCCGGGCGATGGCTCACGATTGGATGGTTTGCGGAGGCGGTTGGGCTAATGCTGATTGCGGCGCGTACGCAGCGTATGTTGCTGCGCGTCTTTGCGATCCTTTGCCTGTTGATTGCTTTGGTCGCTCTGGTGACGAATCCTGTCACTGCGGGGCTTACACCGATCTTCAATCAGAGATTCGCAACCTACCTTGTGGCGATTGGAGCGTTTGCTGCAGTTGCGTGGATTGCGAATCATGCGGAGGAGGAGGAGCGACAGGACGCGTTACGGTGGCCGGGGATTGCGATGATTGCGGGACTGGCGATCAATGTGTTGATTTTGATTGCGGTGGGATTGGAGATTCATGCTTACTGGTGGCATCTGCGCTGGCATCCTGACCCGAAGTTGAGCTGGGAGGTGCAGTTCAGCTCTGAAGCGATGCAGCAATTCAAGATGTATGCGCAGTTCAGTTACTCGGCGTTCTTTATGGCCTTTGGAGCGGTGCTGCTGACGCTGGGGTTTTCGCGGCACTCGGCGTTTTTGCGATGGCAGGCATTGATTCTGCTGGCTCTCTCGATTGGTAAGGTGTTTTTGATGGATGTGAGCCAGCTTAGCCAGGGCTTCCGGATATTAAGCTTCCTGGGGCTGGGTGCTTTGCTGCTGGGCGTGAGCTTTGTGTATCAGCGCGATCTGTTTAACCTGCGGCACCGAGATGGCGAGGGCGCATGAAGCTGATGGCTGCAGTGTTGCTGGTGGCGGCTGCTGTGCCGGCGGCGGAGATTCGGTATTTTCCGTATCAGCGTGCTCTGGAGTTGCCGCAGGGAACGCAGGGGCAGACATGCGTGGCTGTGGATGCTGCGATGTATGAACACTCTCCGTCTTCGAGCGGACAGGATGGATTGCGCCTGTTGCGGTTGTATCAAGGGACGACTGAAGTTCCGTATGTTTTGCATGATGTGCAGCCGCATTGGGAAAATGAGAAGGACGTATCCGTCATCAATATGGGCAAGCACGATGGGAAGACAGTCTTTGATGCGGAGATGCCTGAATGGCAATATAGCGATCTCGAACTCGATGTGGCTGGCAACGATTTTCTTGCCACTGTGACGGTATATGGAGGTCAGCGCTCTGATCGAGTTGATACGCGGATAGGCTCGTACACGATCTTTGATTTCACCACACAGAAATTGGGGCGCAGTACGGTACTTCATTTGCTGCCGAGCAAGTTTCCGATTCTACATTTTGAAATAGAAAGAGGGATCGCTTCGAGAGAGGTGAGAAACCTGCATGTCTTGAGGCGAGAGAAGGCTGTACCGGCCTTTCTTACCGTTGCCGCTACCGGCCAGTCCCAGCTAAAGGGTCGCGATACGATCTTTGAGTTTTCTGTGCCGGGCAATGTGCCGGTTGACCGAGTTGTTTTCGAGCCAGCTTCACAGCCGAATAACTTCAGCCGTGATGTAGAAGTGGACGCAGCACCTGTGCCGCCGAACACGGAGGATCCATCTCAGGGAGATGCGCCCACAAATACGACAGGAAATATTCTGCGCATTCACAGTGTGCAGAACGGGCACAAGATTGATGAAGAGCGCTTCGCGGTCGATTGGCGTTCGATTCCGTTCCGTCGAGCAGCGAAGTGGAAGGTTACGGTTGAGAATGGCGACGATACGCCGATTGCCTTCAAAGAGGTGCGGCTTGAGATGCAGGAGCGTGATGTATGTTTTGAGGCCGTAGCTGGAGCCACGTATACGCTGTATTACGGAGATTCGGAACTTGGGGCTCCACGCTATGACTACGAAACGTGGTTTGTGAAGCGGACGGATTCTGCTGTGGCGAGGCTGGGTCCGGAAGTTCGAAATGCGGCATACGAACCGAGGCCGGATATGCGGCCGTTTACCGAGAAGCATCCTGTCCTGTTGTGGATTGCTTTGATTGCGGCGGTGGCAGTATTGGCGGCGGTTGCACTGCGGTCAGCGAAGCGTGTACAGAAACCTGCCGTGATGCCGTAGCATGGGAAGCAACTTCTTTCGAGGTGCCTGATGAGCGAGACGCTGGGTTCTACTGAATTGACTGCTGATGAGATTTCGAGCCTGACGCGACAGACGAACTATGGTACGTGGCGGTTTCAGAAAACGTGGAAGCCGCTGCCGGTGATGGATGCGGAGGGGTGCTGGTTTACGGATGGGGCGGGGAAGAAGTATCTGGATTTTTCTTCGCAGCTGATGTGCGTGAACCTGGGTCATAAGAATCCGCGGGTGGTGGAGGCGATTGCGGAGCAGGCGCGGGAGCTGGCGTTTGTGGGGCCGGTGTATGCGACGCGGGCGCGGGCACGGTTGAGCCAAAAGCTGCTGGAGGTGCTTCCGGAGGGACTGGATAAGTTCTTCTTTGCTACGAGCGGCACGGAGGCGAATGAGGCGGCTTTCAAGATTGCTCGCATGGTGACGGGGAAGACGAAGATTATTTCGCGGTATCGTTCGTATCACGGTTCGACGATGGGATCGATTGCTGCTACGGGTGATCCGCGGCGGTGGGCGATGGAGCCTGCGGGTAAGGGCGGCGGCGTGGTATTTGCGCCGGAGACGAATTGTTACGACTGCCCGATCAAGCATACGTATCCGACGTGTGGCATTGCGTGCGCTGACTACATTGAGCACATGATTCGCAATGAGAGCGATGTGGCGGCGATCATTGTGGAGCCGGTGGTGGGGACGAATGGTGTGCTGGTGCCACCGCCCGAGTATTTTCCGAAGCTGCGCGAGATTTGCGATCGGCATGGCGTGCTGCTGATTGCCGATGAAGTGATGGCGGGATGGGGACGGACCGGGAAGTGGTTCTCGGTGGATCACTGGGGAGTGAAGCCGGACATTCTTGTTACTGCGAAGGGAATTACATCTGCGTATGTGCCGCTGGGGCTGTGCGCGACAACGACGAAGATTGCGGAATACTTCGAGGACCATTATTTCTCGCATGGGCATACGTATGAAGCGCATCCGCTGACGCTGGGGCCTGCTGTGGCGACGATTGAGGAGATGCAACGACTGAAGCTGGTGGAGCGGGCGGCGGAGCTGGAGCCGTACGTGCGCGAGAAACTGCTGGCGCTGAAGGAGAAGCATCCTTCGATTGGCGATGTGCGTGGGCTGGGGCTATTTTTTGCGGTGGAGCTGGTGAAGAATCGCAAGACAAAACAGCCTTTCAACACGATGCGCGACAAAGTCGAGGGCAAGCCCCTTGTGGTGGACCAGATTGCGGCGAAGACGATGGCGGATGGCGTGACGATACAAGCGTGGGTGAGTCACTTTGTGATTGCGCCGCCGCTGATTGTGACGAAAGAGGAGCTTGACCTGGGGATTGATGTGCTGGACCGGCATCTTTCGATTGCGGATGCGCTTGTAGAGTAGGGGATTTCGTTAGAACGAGAAGACTGGCCCGAACTGGATTCCCCAACTGCCGCGATTGACGAAGTCTTTGTGTGAGAGGAATGAGAGGTAGGGCTGTTTGCCTACGCCGGCGCTTACCTGGCAGGGAGTTTCGTAGTTCAGCCATTGCAGGCTGCCGTCGATGCCGATGCCGGAAGAGTCAAGGCAGGCGTTGCGATAGCGGACGAGGGACTCCTGAATGCCTGCTCGCAGGGCTATGTGCTGGTTGAATTTGTAATCGCCTGCGAGCATGAAGTTCCAGGCGAAATGCGTGATGGTTCCGAGCTGGGGCGTGGGTGGATTGGGCGGCGCGGGTTGCGTGGGAGTGCTGAGCGGGATGCTGGTGAGGTACGCATTTTGCCACTGCAGGAAGCCGGGGCGGATGGAGAGATTAACTGCGTAGAGCGGCCAGTGTTTGCCGATGCGTACGCCGAAGTAGCCGGCGAGAAGATTGCCGCCGGCGCGGTCGCTGGGCTCGGGACTTGCGCCGGGCTGATAGCTGAGGTCGGTGTCGGCATAGAGATACTTCCAGAGTTGTGCTGAGACCTGGACTCCGTAGCCTTGTGTCATCCGGACGCAGTATTGGCAATGCTGAGTGGTGATGGTGGTGGCGAAGCTGTAGGAGTGCGGCGCGATTTCGATACGCTTCCAGTCAGGATAGGCTTCGAGTTCTCCGTTGGCTGCTTCCCAGGCGTTGGTGAAGTGCATGCCGTAGCCTTCATCGAGGCGCTGAATTTCGGGGTAATCCCAGTCACGATACCAGGGCTTGCGGCCGCGCATCAGGTTGGCGAAGGTGCGTGTGGGGTTGAGTGCGCCGCGGATGATTTTTGGGTAGACGGCGTTGCGGCCGGCATGGTGAATGAGGCGCTCGCTGACGTCCTTGTCGAGGAAGTCTTCTGCGAAGACCCAGAGCATGCCTACAGAGGGCGTGATGATGAAGTCGACCCAGCCGGTGTTGTTGGTGTCCCGGCCGCTTTCGGGTGCAGTGATTGGATTGCAATGAAGAATGCAGCGCGTGTCATAGGTATATCCGCCTTCATTGCCGATGCCCGCCTCTCCGGTGGGACCTATCTCAGAGTATGTGCTGTAGACGGTGGACCAGAGTGTGGCTTTGAAGCGGGAGTTCCAGTAGCCGTTATCTCCCCACTGCAGACGGGCCTGGCTGGGGCTGTTCTGGATTTCAAGATAAGCAGATACACCACCCTGCATCGGGTGTCCTACATAGTTGACGAGGAAGTTGTCTCCGTCGTTCCAGCGGCGCATGTTGAACTGCTTGAGCGAGGCGATGTAGTCATGCCAGTAAGGCTTGGTGACGAGCAGCGAGCGAAGGGTGTTGTCTGTCGCGAGACGAAAGCCGTTTTCAATGGAATTGAAGGCGAAGGATTGCACGAGGAGGCCGCTCCAGTTATAGCGGGAGCGGGTTGCGTTGGCTGGCGGGGCAGTGGCGGGGAGCAACTCGGGAAGATTGTAGGCTTCGCTGTCGTAGAGGTCCTGATCGAATTGCTGGAGCCAACTCGAAGATTCCTCGTGAGGTGCAGCAGGAGTTTCCTGACACGAAGCTGGCTGGCTGACGGAGGAAAGGAAGACAACGCAGGCTAATGCAAAAAGGGGGAGCTCTTTCAGCAATGGAACCAACAGTATTTACCCTCGCGTGGTTTTTGGCAGGACAGGAAACGCCTGTTTTTTAGACGAGGGAAATGGGGGGAAGGGATGGCTGAGAGTGGACACGAGACGGCGCGGAAAAAATCTTTCGCGCCTGGTGAAGGGTTGGAGTTGGACTAATTCACGGTAAGAGTGAGTTGGGTTGTGTGCGTAAGCATGCCTGCGCCCGCATGAATGCGCCTGCACCCTTACAATAAAGAGAGAAAGCTCCCCGGCAGCCGATGACGGACCAAGCGAAATCCAAAGACGAAAAAGTCGACAAGAAGCAGACGCGCAAGCAGGACGATGATCCCGTAGGGAAAGTCTACGATTCTGCGCTGATGCGGAGGCTGGGCGGCTACATGCGCCCGTATTGGGTGCAGGCGGCGATTTCATCGGTTTCTGTGACGTTGAAGGCGCTGAGCGATGTGGCGGGACCTTACTTTGTGAATGTCGGCATTGACCGCTACATGACGCATGAGAACCGTGCGTATACGGTATGGCTGGGAAAGCGGCTTTCGCCTGATGCGTGGACTGGCATTACGCAACTGGTGTGGCTTTACCTGATTGCGCTGGTTTCGGCTTATTTATTTGAGTTCATCCAGACATACCTGATGCAGTGGGTTGGACAGAAGGTGATGTTCGATCTGCGGCGCGAGATTTTCCGGCACATGCAGCAACTGCATGTGGGGTTCTTTGACAAGCATGCGGTGGGGCGGCTGGTGACTCGGCTTACATCGGATGTGGATGCGGTGAACGAGATGTTCACTGCGGGCATTCTTGCGATTGTGGATGATCTCTTCACGCTCACGTTTATGGGCATTGTGATGCTGAGCGTGAAGTGGTGGCTGGCACTGCTGGCTTTCGCTGTGTTGCCGGTGATCTTCATTGTGACGAATATCTTTCGCAAGACCGTGCGGGAGAGCTACCGGAGAGTGCGCGCGGCGATTGCGCGGATCAACTCATTTACGCAAGAGCATATTGGCGGCATGAGCGTGGTGCAGCTCTTTAATCGCGAGGAGCGGGCGTTCCGTGATTTCGAAACTGTGAACCGGCAGCACATGGTGGCCTTCAAGGATACGGTTTTTGCTTACGCGCTTTATTATCCGGCGGTGGATTTTCTTTCGATCCTGGCGGTGTCGCTGGTGCTGTGGGGCGGCGGTTTCAGCGTGCTGCGGCATGGCGGGGTGACGATTGGAATGCTGGCGCTGTTCAATATGTATTCGCAGCGGTTCTGGCGGCCGATTCAGGATTTGAGCGACAAGTTCAATATTCTGCAGGCGGCGATGGCTGCGTGCGAGCGCATCTTCAAGTTGCTGGATGAGAAGCCGGAGATTGTAAGCCCGGCGAATCCGGTTGCGGGCGATGGATCGAACCGGATTGAGTTCCGGCGGGTCTGGTTTACGTATCAGCAACTGAGTGCGGAACAGCAGGAGATGGTAGCGAAGGCTGCGAGGTCTGAGGCCAGCGTGGCGGAGCTTGATGCCCTCAAAGAGATTGAGTGGATACTGCGCGATGTTTCGTTCACGGTTGAGCCGGGGCAGACTGTGGCGATTGTTGGTCACACAGGCGCGGGTAAAACAACGCTGACGAGCCTGATGATGCGTTTCTATGACGTGACTGCGGGTGCGGTTCTGCTGGACGACGTGGATGTGCGGGAACAGGATCTGCATGAGTTGCGGCGGCACTTTGCTGTTGTGCTGCAGGATCCGTTTCTGTTTACCGGGACGATTGGAGAGAATATCCGGCTGGGGAATGCTGCGATTGACGATGCGAGTCTGCGGCAGGCTGCGCTGGATGTGAATGTGCTGGACTTTATCGAGAGCTTGCCGGGCAAGTTTGATGAGCCGGTGCGGGAGCGCGGAAATTCGCTTTCGACGGGACAGAAGCAGCTCATCAACTTTGCGCGAGCGCTGGCGTTTAATCCGCGGATTCTGATTCTGGATGAGGCTACTTCGAGCGTTGATACGGATACGGAGCTGCGGATTCGCGGGGCGCTGGAGCGAATGGTTGAAGGGCGTACGAGCGTGCTGATCGCGCATCGGCTTTCTACTGTGCAGCGTGCGGATACGATCCTGGTGATGCATAAGGGACATCTGCGGGAGATGGGAAGTCATCAGCAGTTGCTGGCGTTGCGTGGGTTGTACTGGAAGCTGTACCAACTGCAGTACAAGGACCAGGAAGGACTGGCTGGGCACGCGGCCTTGCCTTCGGTGCCAATGGCGGTTCTGCCGGCTTCTTCAGTGAATTAAACGGGCGCTGCAAGAGGCGAAGGAATCTGCATCCAACAGGCAGACGTTTCTTGTTCTGAATCTTCGCGGTTACGGGGCTCATGAGCACACCGGAAAGTCCAATCGATACGGCAGAACCGCAGGAGCTTTCGGCGGCAGCGAAGCAACTGCTGCCGTGGCTGGTGGCCGTGGCGCTGTTCATGGAGTCGCTGGATACTACGATTCTGAATACCGCGGTTCCTGCCGTGAGTGAAGCGCTGAAGGTGACGCCGCTGGCAATGAAGGCCGTGCTGGCCAGCTACACGCTGGCGCTTGCGGTTTTTATTCCGATCAGTGGATGGATGGCGGATCGGTTTGGAACGCGGCGCGTGTTTGCTTCGGCGATTGGGTTGTTTACGCTGGGGTCACTGCTGTGCGGACTATGCAGCAACATTCATCTGCTGGTGGCTTGCCGCGTGCTGCAGGGCATGGGCGGGGCGATGATGGTGCCGGTGGGACGGCTGACGCTGGTGCGGGCGTTTCCCAAGCATGAGCTGCTGCGGGTGATGACATTTATTGCCCTGCCGGCGCAGATTGCGCCCATGTTGGGGCCGATGACTGGTGGATTGATAGTCGCCTACTTTCATTGGCGCGTGATTTTCTTTCTGAATATTCCGATTGGGCTGCTGGGACTGGTGCTGGTGTATATGCATCTGCCGGATTATCGCGAAGAGAAGACTCATCCTCTGGATTTTGTGGGGCTGGTACTGTTTGGTTCGGGCATTGCGCTGCTGTCTTATGTTCTGGAAGTGTTTGGTGAGCACCAGTTGAGTTCGCGAGAGATTGCGGGACTGCTGGGACTAGCGACAGCGTTGATTGCGGCCTACTGGGTGCATGGGAAAAAGCTGGAGTTTCCTCTGCTGAATCTTTCGCTGTTTAACATTCGAACGTTTCGCGCCGCGGTGAGCGGGGGATTCTTTACGCGACTGGGTATTGGTGGCGTGCCGTTTCTGCTGCCACTGCTGTACCAGTCCGGGCTGGGGTTTACGCCGGTGCAATCGGGACTGCTGATTATGCCGCAGGCGATTGCTTCGATGGGTATGAAGGCGATTCTGCGCAAGCTGCTTGGGGCGATGGGTTACAAGACTGTGCTGGTGGTGAATACGCTGGTGATCGGTGCGCTGCTGGCGCTTTTTGCAGTGATTGGGCTGCATACGCCGGTGTGGGTGATCATCCTGATTGGCGTGGCGTATGGAGCTTGTACTTCACTGCAGTATTCGGCAATGAATACGCTGGTTTTTGCGGATGTGGAGGAGAAGGATACTTCAATGGCGAGCTCGGTTGCGAGCACCGGCCAGCAATTGTCAATCAGCTTTGGTGTTGCGGCAGCGGGACTGACGACCGCGTTTTTTGTGCCCGGACTGGCTTATACCGATCCGGGCGTGATGGTGGGTGGCATCCACAAGGCGTTTCTGTGGCTGGGTGGCATGACGATGGTTTCTACGCTCGTGTTCGTCGGGTTGAAGGCTACGGATGGTGAATCCGTGACTGACCAGAAGGAACATGAAACGCATGTGGGTTAAGGGAGTTCGCGGACCCAGATGTTGCGGTAACTGATGGGCTCGGACTTATCGCCGTGAGCCTGCAGCTTGATGGGGGCCGTGTCGTACTTCTTATAGAACGGCTTGCCGATGTAGAGGGTCTGACCCTTCAGCTCGAAATGATTCTCCACTAACACTCCATTCCAGAAGACTGTGGCGTAGGCTGGCGTTTTGAGCGAGCCGTCGTCGTTGAATGTGGGCGCGGTCCAGACTACATCGTAGGTTTGCCACTCGCCGGGCTTGCGCGCGGCGTTGGCGAGCGGGATGGCTTGCTTGTAGATGCTGCCTGCCATGCCGTTGACGTATGTCTGGTTCTGATACGAGTCGAGGACCTGGAGCTCGTAACCGTCATCGCCGGGGCCGGTGGAGGCGAGGAAGACGCCGGAGTTACCGCGGGCCTGGCTGGTGCCGGTGATGTTGGTGGGAATGCGCCACTCGACATGGAGCTGGTAGTTCTTGAAGCGGCGCTTGGTTTCGATGTTGCCGGTGCCGTCTTTTACGACGGTCATGATGCCGTCATTGACTGCCCAGGTGACGGGGGTCTGGTCCTTGACCTTGACCCACTCGTCTGTGTTCTTGCCGTCGAAGAGGATGATGGCGTCTGACGGGGCTGCGCCGATGGTTGATGCGGGTGTGACTACGGGTGGAACGGGCTTCCAGATTTCGGTTTCTTCGGGCTTGGGCTTGACCTGACTGGCAGGGGCAGGCGCTTGTGTGTAGGCGGTTACGGCGATGAAGGCAGCGAGGATTGAGAGCGGCAAAAATCGCATGTTGGTCACCGCGGGAGTTTACCATTTGCGGCTCGAAGGCCGGAGTACATAGTTAGAGGCTCGCTACGCGCAGAGTTGCGGCGAAGGTGTGTTCTTCAGCGGGGGATACCGTGACTGCGGCGCGCAGAATGTTTGCGGCTTCTACGCATATCATTTCTCGCCATTCTTCGTTGCCCAGATCGGAGAGGAATGCTGCGCCTTGCTGCCAGGGGTTCCACGTGATGGTGGTGGCGGAGTTTGTTTTGTCTGTGATGAGCTTGCGCTTGAGTACGGGATCGGCGATGGTGAGGGTGGAACGGGTGTCTATGTAGGCGTTGTCAGTAGGGCCGGACATGGTGAGGTCGCCGTGCTGGGTGTTTTCGGTGTTGTTGTTGACGTTGTCGAGATAGACAACGCCGTCCAATCCGGAGACGGAGACTTGTTCTGCATTGCCTACGCGGAAGTAGGTGTGCAGGGCTTCTTCGATCTGGAATGCGATGTTGCCGGTGTTGCGGGTGATGAGTTCGAGCTTGAGTTGGGCTCCTACGGTGATGCGATGGGTGAGGCGGAATTCATGCGGCCAGAATTTTCTGGTGAGGTCACTGCTGGTGATCAGGAGGGAGATGACGATGTCTTCGGACTGCCTGGTGATGGACGTGATTTCCCACGCTGTGGTGCGGACGACGCCGTGGGAGGGAGCTGTTGGGTCATCGGCCTTGGAGCGGAACCACGGGTAACAGACGGGAATGCCGCCGCGGATGGCTTTGCCTTCCTGAAAATGCGATTGCTCGGAGAGGAAGAGGACTTCAGAACTGTGGGCGGGGATCCAGGAGGTGACCTGGGCGCCGTGGAGGTAGATTTCTGCTGTTGCCGCTGGGGTGGTGACGCGGATTTTGGGCAGGCTGCCTTCGCCTTCGACGATCTCCGCTATGCCGGGGAGACCGAATTTTTGATTGAGTTCCGATGCTGTCATGTGTGGGTCTCAGTATCCCATATTTGCGGGGCGGAGAGGCTAGTTGGGGGTGCCTGGGTGCAGAAGTACAGAGGTAAAGAAGTATTACCGCGTGAATTTCGTGTTTTTTGCTTTTTTCATTTTTTTCAAACCTTTGATTTGTAATGGTTTGCATGCAAAAATTTCATTTTTTGAAGGGTGTCAAAATGCGGTCGTAGTGCGGTCTAATGCGGGTTTAAATCGCACTGAATTTCACGTTTTTGGGCTGTTGGCGTACAGAAGTAAAGAAATACTTGTCCACTGGCGGATCATCGACGGCGGCTTTCGATCTGGTGGGCTAGGCGCATGATTTCGAGGGTCATGCTCCTTTCCTGCTGTGGCGGAAAGTAGCGATTGAAGAGCTGGCTGTCGGTTTGGTTGAGGCCGGGAGCGTTGGAGGCGGGAGCCTTTTCGAGGGTGGTGAGGAAGGCGCGGAGCAGCTCCGAGACGGTCATGTTGCGGTGGGCGGCGGCGAGGCGGGTGTGCTGGAGGAGTTCGTCTGAGAGTTTAAAGGTGATGTTTGCCATGGAAGGCTCCTTGGAGATAGTGGTTGGTGGTTAGTGGTTAGAAAAGCAAAAGGCCCGACGCATGCGCCGGGCCTTGTTTTTTTCTCTGCTGAGATAAGTATGACAGATTGGTGGATAATGATGTGCAAACTGCGCGAAGTTTTTTGTGTTGATGATAAAGGGGTTAGAAAATATTTTTCGGTGGAGGGCTTGACAAGATTTTTTGGTGGAGTGGGTTAAGGCAAAAGCGGGTCCTTCCCTCCGCCTGAAAAACGGCTACGGTCAGGATGACGGGCTTTTGGTGGGGGGCGGGCTGCGGTTAGGATGACGGTTCTATTTAGTTTGGTGGGGAGTGAGCGGGGTGGTTGGGATGAGATGGGGGTACCAGGGTTCGCTCAGGTCTTCCCAGGTGGGATTGTTCTCTGCAATGAGGGCGAGCTTTTTTGCGCGGAGCCAGCCTTTTAGTTCTTTTTCTCTGTAGATGGCGTCTTTCATGGTGCTATGGCGCTCGAACCAGACGAGGCGGGTGCAGTTGTATCTGGCGGTGAAGCCGGGGTAGGTTTTTTGCTTGTGTTGGAAGATGCGCTGGAGGAGATTGCTGGTGGTGCCTATATAGATGGTGCGGCTTTTGCTTGCCACTATGTAGGTGGCGTAGGAGGTGTTGCTCATGGGGATTGTGGGTAAGGTAGTGGATTGGGGTGGGAAATGCAAAGGCTAATGCAAAAACAGAAGCGGGTCCTTCCCTCCGCCTGAAAAGCGGCTACGGTCAGGATGACGGTTCTATTTAATTTGGTGGTGGGACGGGCGGTGGTGGTGTGGCTGTGGGGGCAAAAGCAGAAGCAAAGGCAGAAGCAAAGGCAAAAGCAGAAGCAAATGCAAGAACAGAAGCGGGTCCTTCCCTCCGCCTGAAAAACGGCTACTGTCAGGATGACGGTTCTGTTTAATTTGGTGGGAGGGACGGGGGGTGGTGGTGTGGCTGTGGGGGCAAAAGCAGAAGCAAAAGCAACGGCAAAAGCAAAAGCAAAGGCAGAAGCAAAGGCAAAGGCAAAGGCAAAAGCAGAAGCAGAAGCAGAAGCAAAAGCAAAAGCAGAAGCAAAAGCAGAAGCGGGTCCTTCCCTCCGCCTGAAAAACGGCTACGGTCAGGATGACGGGCTTTTTATTTTGATTTGATTGTGGGGTAAATTGAAGGCCGCTCCTGTCGGAGCGGCCTTCTTGTTTCTGGTGATGGTGAAGATTACTTTGCTGCTAATGAGGGGCGGGTGTCGAGGGTGCCGTTGGCGTAGCCTTCTTTCATCGCTTCGATGGAGAGGGGTTTGTAGTCGGCGCCGTGGCCGGCCTGGCCGAATTCGCGCATGCGCTGGGCTACGAGCTTCTGCATGGCTTCTCGGGCTGGCTTGAGGTAGTCGCGGGGGTCGAACTTGTCCGGGGATTCGCCGAAGACTTTGCGGATGGCGCCGGTCATGGCGAGGCGGTTGTCGGTGTCTACGTTGATTTTGCGGACGCCGTTCTTGATGCCCAGCTGGATCTCTTCGACGGGGACGCCCCAGGTTTCCTTGAGGTGGCCGCCGTACTGGTTGACGATGTCCTGGAGGTCCTTGGGCACGGAGCTGGAGCCGTGCATGACGAGATGCGTGTGCGGGAGACGCTTGTGGATCTCGATGAGGAGGTTCATCTTGAGAACCGAGCCGTCTGGCTTCTTGTTGAACTTGTATGCGCCGTGGCTGGTGCCGATGGCGATGGCCAGGGCGTCGACGCCGGTGCGCTCGGCGAACTCTACTGCCTGATCGGGATCGGTGAGGTGCTCGAGGCCGGTTCCGCCTGCGCCGTGGCCGTCTTCGACGCCGCCAAGGACGCCGATTTCACCTTCCACGGTGATGCCGCGCTCGTGGGCGTATTCGACGGTGCGGCGGGTGACTTCCACGTTTTCTTCAAAGGTGTTGGGGGTCTTGCCGTCGGCCTTGAGGGAGCCGTCCATCATGACGGAGGTGAAGCCGAGCTCGATGGCGGACTTGCAGGTCTCAAAGCTGTTGCCGTGATCCTGGTGCATGGCGATCATGACTTCAGGATGGAGTTCGTTGGCGGCGAGGATGAGGTGATAGAGGTAGCGATCTTCAGCGTAGGAGCGTGCGCCGCGGCTGGCCTGGATGATGACGGGGGAGTTGGTCTCGATGGCCGCGCTGACGATGGCCTGAATCTGCTCCATGTTGTTGACGTTGAATGCGCCGACGCCGTAACCGCCCTTGGCGGCTTCGTCGAGGAGCTGCCGCATGGATACAAGAGGCATAGGAATTCTCCTTATAAGTGGTGTTTCAGCGCGTCGAGCGGGGGGGGTGGGAAGATCATGCCCTGCGGCGCGTATTTCTATCGTCTTCATGTTAGCAGGAAAGGGTGGGTGCGGGATTGTGAGTGCGCGCACAATCCCGCACCCGCTTGATGGAGACGGAGCTTGAGAGATGTTTGCTTCCATGGATGAAGCTGGAGCGGGGTTCCTAAAGGATGTCGCGGGCGCGCTGGGGTCTTGACACCGGGAAGACGCGTTGGGAGCATGGAAGGATGCGTAAGCTACCACTTCTAAACTGCCTTTGGATGGCCACTGCTTTGGCGTTTGGTGCAACTGCTTTAACGGCGCAGACGGATGCGGCGGGAGCTGCTGCGGCGCAACAGGCTGCTCCGGCCGCGGCACCGCAGGCTCCGGCGAAGGCGAAGAAGGGTTCGAAGCAGCAGGTGATGGTGCGTCCGTCACTTGGAGCGGAGCTGAATTCCATCAGCGGGCGCGATATCCACGTCTTTTTTATTCACGGGATCGGGTCGATGGGGCCACATACGCATGACTCGGAGCTGTTACGGAAGAGTATCTGCGCGTTTGTGAAGAACTGCGTGTCGCCGGCGGGTGAGCAGGTGGGCGGCTACGATTATGCGGACGGCACGACATTCGGGATGGAAGAGAAGGCACCGACGCTGCGCTATATGGGCAGGCCGATCTGGACCAATGAGGAAGAATGGCATGCGTCAGCGCCCTTTGTGGTGCATTACAAGCTGAAGCGGACTAGCGGGCGCTCGATTTATGTGGATGAGCTGAACTGGTGGCCGCTGATGCTGGCGCTGAAGTGCCGGCAGATTATTGCCTCCGATGCGCGGCTGGCCGGGCCGGTGGAGCAGCTGATCCGCACGTGTTCGACGCGTGAGGCCGATCCGCAGGTGCAGGGGCGGTTTATTTCCTATGACTGGATCAAGGCAGAGGAAGCAAAGCAGCTGATGGCGGAACCGAAGCGGGCTGCGATGATCAACCGGTCGCTGAAGACAGGGATGGCGGATTGGGGATTTGCCGATGCCATTACGGCGCTGGGACCGATGCACGAACTGATTGTGCAGGGGATTCGGCAGCTTATTTTGAAGGCCGTGCTCGATACTCCGTTTGTGGAAAGGGAATCCCCGGCGATGTCCCTGCTTTCGCCGGTGCCGGACCAGGATTTCGTGATTGTTTCGCACTCGCTGGGGAGTTACCTGATTTTCTCGGCTCTGAATGTGGATGCGAAAGAGAGAACGGCTCCTGTGCTGATGCAGGCAGCGGTGGCGTATGCGCAGGTATTGCGACAGACGGCGCTGGTGTACTTCTTTGCGAACCAGGTGCGACTGCTGGAGCTGGCGAACCTGGAGGCATCGCAGGAAGATAATTTCATTTCGCACCTGGAGGACTGGGGCAAGCTGCGATGCGATTACGAGAAATCGCAGCCGGGAGTGGACCCCAATGCGCCATGCAAGCTGCCGAAGATTGTGGCGCTGAGCGACCCGAGCGATCTGCTGACTTGGCGTGTGCCGCGACTGACGACGGTGGATGTGCAGAATGTGTACGTGAAGAATGCGATCCACTGGTTCTGGCTGCTGGAAGACCCGATGAAGGCGCACATCAATTATCCGAGTGACAAGCGGGCGATCCAGGAGCTGCTGCATCCTTCGAATGGGCCTGATTTGGAGGATAAGTAAAAGCAGGGACCAAGGGAACGAGGGAACAAGGGAACGAGGGCCAATCAAGGCGGCAACTTTGGGATTAGGATGAGCAGTTTTCTTGATCGTGTCGGGGTTGAGCTGCCGGTGATTCAGGCTCCTATGGCTGGGTCGCAGGGGAGTGCGCTGGCGATTGCTGTTTCTGATGCCGGAGGGCTTGGATCGCTGCCCTGTGCGATGTTGACGCTCGATCAGATTCGGGCGGAGGTTGGCGCAGTTCGGGCGGCAACGAGCAAGTCTTTCAATCTGAATTTCTTTTGTCATACGCCGCCGGAAGCGGATGCTGCGCGAGAGGCGGTGTGGCGGGCTGCGTTGCTGCCCTATTACGAAGAGCTTGGGGTTGATCCGTCGACGATTCCTACAGGTCCGGGGCGGACGCCATTTCACAGCGAGGCTGCGGGGTTGGTGGAGGAGCTTCGTCCCGCTGTGGTGAGCTTTCACTTTGGGTTGCCATCGGCGGAGCTGCTTGCGCGGGTGAAGGCGGCGGGTGCGCTGGTGCTTTCTTCGGCTACTACGGTGGCCGAGGCGCTCTGGCTTGAGGCGCGAGGCGTGGATGCGGTGATTGCGCAGGGCGTCGAGGCGGGCGGGCATCGCGGGATGTTTTTGAGTGAGGATATTTCTGCGCAGGCTGGGACTTTGGCGCTGGTTCCCCAGATTGTGGATGCTGTGCGGGTGCCGGTGATTGCTGCCGGGGGCATTGCGGATGCGCGGGGCGTGCGGGCGGCGCTGGCCCTGGGGGCGGTTGCGGCACAGGTTGGGACGGCTTATCTGCTTTGCCCTGAGGCGACGACCAGCCGGGTGCATCGTGCTGCGCTGAGTAGCCCGGGAGCGCGGGATACGGTTTTGACGCGGCTGTTTTCGGGGCGTCCGGCGCGGGGGATTGTGAATCGGCTGATTCGCGAACTGGGGCCGATGAATCCTGTGGCTCCGGAGTTTCCGCTGGCTTCGCTGGCGTTGGCTCCTTTGCGGAGCAGGGCGGAAGGGATCGGGTTGGGGGATTTTTCGCCGCTGTGGAGCGGGGAGAATGCTTCCGGGTGTGCGGAGATTCCGGCTGGGGAGTTGACTCGGCGCTTGGCTTGGGGCTAAATTTCCAGTTCCCGAAGGCGAGGGGCCCAGGGCAGCCTCCCTACATCCTGCATGAAACAGCCGTGACACTTTTTCCCCTCAAATATCGCATATACCGATGAAACGTTTTTGCGTTGTTACGCACTACATTGCGTAACCCGATGGAATGGGGTTGCCAAGGCCTGGTGCTCTCCGTTTGGAGATTCCCCAGATCCGCGATGTATTGCAGGTACCGGGCCGGATTACATTTCAGCGTGTTCTGCGTGGTTGAGCCGCAGGGCATGCAGGTTTCTGGGCCAAGGCTTGTTCAGGCACCGCACGCACCTGATCAGTTTCCCAGAACACAGACGGGTCCCGCGTTTCGGAGGCGCGGGTTCCGTCTGTGCCCCCAAACTCGAGAAACGTGCCGGGAGTCCAGTACGCGATGCAGGCGAGAGAACGCGCGATGGACCGGAGTGCAGGAATGATGACGCGAATGATTCCGATAGCGATTTGGCTGGGCATGAGCGGGATTGCATTACTGGCTGTGTTCCAGGCGATGCCGGCGGCTGCCTATCTGCGTAACAGGAGCCGGGGCCAGGCAGAGAGAGGGGATCGTCATGTTTCGTGAACCTCAGCCGGGCGGACGGATGCGAAGTGCGATGAATTGTTCGGCGGCCACGGTGAGCCTGGCTGCGCCACGAGGAACTTTCGGTAAGCGGCGTGTGACTTCGGATAGCTCCCAAGGGCGCGGCGTTTATGGGGAGCCAATTGGTCCGGTGCTATACTCGTCTCCTTTAAAGAAGTTGGAGACGGGCTTGCAATTTCATTCTTTCGACGCGGTTTACGTGGAAAAACTCTGTGCGGGCGATCAGACTACACAGGAGCATTTCACTACGTATTTCTCGGCGCTTCTCCAGATCAAGCTACGGTCCCGCCTGCGTTCTCCGCAGGCTGCGGAGGACGTGCGGCAGGAGACGTTTACGAGGGTACTGACGGTGCTGAGGCGGGATGGCGGCCTGCGGCAGCCGGAGCGACTGGGCGCCTTTGTGAACACGGTTTGTAACAACGTTCTGTTTGAGCAGTACCGCTCGGCTGGACGAGGCGAGAGCCTGGATGATGAAAACAGTATTGAGCCGGTGGATCCGGGTAAGGATGCGCTGGAGATTGCTTCCAGCCGGCAGCTTGCCACGAAGGTACGGGAGATTCTGCTGGAGTTGCCGGAGCGTGACCGGGCACTGCTGAAGGCGGTGTTTCTGGATGAGCACGACCGGGAAGAGGTTTGCGCGAAGTTTGGAGTGGACCGCGAGTATCTGCGGGTTCTGCTGCACAGAGCGAAGCAGGGATTCAAGCAGGAATATATCAAGCGGGTTGGGAAGCCCGCGGCGATGGGAGCCGAGGCTTGAGCGGCTCGGTGACACGGATTTTTTGAAGTTTTGCTGGGAGTATTGCTGGAAGTATTGAATCTGCCTTGGAAAATGTTGAGGGTTAATACGATGAATCATAGCGAAGCAGTTACACAGATGGCCGCCGAGCGTTACCTGCTCGACGAATTGGGCCCGGACGTTCGCGATGAGTTCGAAGAGCACTTGTTCGATTGTCCGGAGTGCGTGGTGGACGTGCGAGCGGGGGATGTGTTTCTGCGCGAGATGAAGACGCAGCTTCCCTCACTGGTTGCGGAAGATGTGTCAACCGTCAAGGAACGCCCGGCGGTTGTCATGCCGGTGAAGGAGAAGCGGGACTGGTTTGCGTGGCTGCGGCCGGCTTACCTGGCTCCTGCGTTTGCGATGTTGCTGGCGGTGGTGGCGTATCAGAATATCGTCACGTTGCCGGGGCTGGAGCAGGCGGCGAATGAGCCGCGGCTGGCTCCGCTGACGCCGGTGCGGGGAGCGACTCGCGGAGACGGGCACCCGACGCTGACGACGACGCACAAACTGGGATTGGCGCTGCCGGTGGATCTGTTGCCGGTGGATATGCCGGCGGGAAGTTTTGTTTCCTATGCGTTTACGCTGACGGGGCCGGATGGCAAGGTGGCGTGGAGCGCGACGGTGCCTGCGCCCGCGGATGCGAGCCGGCAGATGTCGCTGGGGATTCCGGGAAAGCTGCTGAACAACGGGAAGTATACGGTGACGGTGGCGGGTGTGGGCGCCGATGGCGGACGCACGAACACGGAGCGGTATGTATTCGATGTTGTAGTGACGGATTAGCCGCAAACGACAAGTGGCGAAGGGCTGACCGGAAAAGACTGGGCAGGGACCATGACGCGATAGGAGGGACGGATGTTCCTTCGTTCTCATGGTCCTTGCTGTTTGATGTTTGTCCTCTATATGGAGTTTGTCGGGTACAATTCCAGCGAGTTGTAAGGGAGTGAAATCAAAACTATGGCTAGAGTACGGGAGAGTTTACCGGTGGATGGCAGGACTCACGAATTTCATGCGGAGGCTACGATTGTCTCCGGTAATCTGCATCTGCCTTTTCCGCAGACGATTGAACCGCAGGCGAAGTCACACCTCTATCACCAGGGCGGATACCTGGCGCAGCATGTCGGCGAGTTTCGCGTGGAAGGCGTGCTGACGTTTGACAAGGCGTACACGCAGGTGGCGGGAAACCCTGGGAAGAAGCTGGGACATGGGTGGTCCACGCTGACGACGACGGTGGTGGAAGGCCTGAATGTGCTGGAGATTCTGACGGCGGACAAGGTGGTGGGACAGATCATCACGGAGCATCCGCTGGATGGGTATACGCCGCGTATCTCGTTTCTCGGGACGCGGTTTGAGGGCCTGAAGATTGCTGGACATACGGTGCATCTGGAATGGGACCTGAATATTCTGGGCGAGCGGCATGTGAAGGATCATGCGTATTCGCGTCACAAGGGTGTGCTGGATAAGGTCAAGGAGCTGGTGAAGGGGATTGGCAAGCCTGACAAGCTTCCGGCGGAAGTGATGGAGCAGTACAATCGACTTTCCACGAATATTGATTCTCCGGAGGATGTGGAATGTTCGCTGGTCAAGAAAGCGTGGGGGGATTACCCCGGCTTCAGCTTTGGCCACATCATCCGGGTGCCGGATTTCGGAACGATCGAGCTGGCGAAGCTGAGTGTGCACCACGACGACTTTGGGCGGGATGGACATTACAATCCGGATCCGGACGTGCCGGGGGAGACGACGGTGACGCTGACGATGATCGGCCTGAAGCTGGGTTGCGCGGTGGATGGGGACGTTCCGATCGGAGTGGGAAGCTCGAACGGAAAAACGAAGGGCGGCGGCTAAATCATGGGCGCGGTCCGGCGCGCTGGAGCAAATGGCTTTGGCTGCTGTGCCCACTGCTTCTGCTCATCCTGATTCCACTGCAGGACAACGACGATGATGCGGAGAGCCAGCAGCTGGCTTACCAGCATGCGCTGCGGCTGTATGAACATGAGCGGACGAATGCCGCTCGTGCCGAAGCGTCGGCTGGATGGGCGCGATATCGCGACAGTGAACCTGTTCTGGCGGCCCGTTATCAGATTCTGTACGCCAAAACACTGCTTGATTCCGGTGAGCCGTCAGAGGCTTTGCGGGTTCTGGCTTCCTATCGGGATGCCGGACCGTCGGATGGAGCGGTCCAGCGATATGTCTATGAATCGAGCGCATTGAGAAAGCTGGGTCAGCCGTCCGCCGCGGATCAGCGGCTTGCGATGGCCGAGGAGCTTTGCCGAAGAGCAGACATCACGGCATGCGGCGGCGTGATGGCGCAGCGGGCTTCCAATGTTCTAAACGCCGGTGACTTAAAGAAGGCCGGGCAGAAGTACCTTGAGGCATACCAGTTTGCGCTCAACCATCACGATACGTGGCGGCAGGCGAATACCTCGCTCAACCTGGGTTATATAGGTCTGCAGACGGACCGCCTGGACGAGGCAATTGACTGGTCGCGATTGTCTTATCAAATCTCTTTACAGCATGGTTACGACGGTGTAGCAGAGACTGCAGCGGGCAATGTCGGTTTTGCGTGGTACAGGCTTGGGGATGGCGAGCGTGCACTGGAGCGCTATGAGGAGGCGGAAAAGAATGCCGAGCTCTTGGGCGACGAGGATGATCAATTTGGCTGGCTGAGCGACAAGTCTTATGTCTACCGTGACCGTGGTGAGTTTACGCGTGCAGAGGAGTTGGAGCAGAGAGCCCTGGGATTGGCGCGAGCGGCGAAGAACCAAGAGCAGATTATGGGTGCATTGTGCGATCTGGCAATGCTGGAGATATCCAAAGAGGATTTGAAAGAAGCGGAAGCGCACTTAACGGAGGCGCTGCAAATTGCGACTGGAGGCGGGCGGAAGCCGCAGCCTGTTTTGGTGCTGATACAGGGTGAGCTGGCGGCGGCGCAACATCATTATGCGGATGCTGAGGGATTTTTTCGGGCGCTGTTGACAGATACGGCGTGCCCGACTGCGGTTCGATTGAATGCGGGTAACGACCTGGGCCGGACATACGAGGATGAGAAGAAATACGAGGCTGCGGAACGGGAGTATCGGGAGACAGTTGCTGCGTTTGAAAAGGCGCGTGCAGCGATAAGGCGCGAGGAGTCGGCGCTTTCTTTCGGCGCGAATGCAACCGGGATTTATGGCAACTATGTGCGGTTTCTTGTGGAAAGGGGCCGGACGGCGGATGCGCTGCTGCTGGCGAACCAGAGCCGGGCGCGGACGCTGATGGAAGGGCTGGGAGCCGGACAGGGCCGTGCAGTTGTGGCATCGGCGATCTTGCGGCCGGAAGAGATTGCGCGGAAGACGGGAACTACGCTGCTGTTTTACTGGCTGGGGGATAAGGAGTCTTATCTTTGGGCGGTGGGGCCGGAGAAGACGGAGTTCTCTACGCTGCCTGCGAGCCAGCAGATTGCAACGTGGGTGAAGCGTTACAACAAGGCGATTCAGGATGCGGGTGATCGGGATACGGACCTGGCGGAAGCGGCGAATGCGGATGGGGTGACGTTGTATGCGGCATTGATTGCTCCGGCGCGAAAGGTGATGGATGCCCGCAGGCCGGTGGTTGTGCTGGCTGACGGAGTGCTGGATCAGCTGAATTTTGAAACACTGCTGGCTCCGGGTGCGGGGAATGGCGAGAAGGAAACCTCAGGGCCTGAACGTTCTGGTGATTCGGCGCGGGAGATTGCCGGGGTTAAGGGCTCGGCCAACTTAAAAGACTCGGCTGCGGGGCGGGGGCAGCATTACCTGCTGGAAGATTACACGTTGCTGTCTGCGCCGTCGCTGGATCTGCTGGCTCGTGACGATGCGGGGAAGGCGAAGAGCGATACGGCGGCGGGTAATCTGCTGCTGATTGGAAATGCCGCCGCGGCGGATGCGGATTTTCCTCCATTGCCGCTGTTTGGGGTGGAGATGACGCGCATTGCGGGGCGGTTTGCTACGGGCAACGAGACGGTTTTTACCGGGGCGAAGGCTACGCCGGCGGCGTATGAGACGGCGAATCCGGAGAGGTTTACTTATATCCATTTTGTTTCTCACGCGACGGCCAGCGCGACGAGTCCGCTGGATTCGGCGGTGATTTTGTCGAATCCTCAAGACGCGGGAAATGGAGTAAGCGCGTACAAGCTGTATGCGCGGGAGATTGTGACGCATAAGCTGACGGCCAGGCTGGTGACGATCTCGGCTTGCTATGGAACGGGGACGCGGGCTTATGCGGGCGAGGGACTGGTGGGGCTTTCCTGGGCCTTTCTGCATGCCGGAGCGCGGCAGGTGGTGGCGGCGCTGTGGGAGGTCACGGACGAGTCGACGCCGCGATTGATGGATGGTTTGTATGCGGGGATTGTGGATGGCAAACGGCCGGCTGTGGCGCTGCGGGAGTCGAAGCTGGCAATGCTGCACTCGGGTACGAAGTTCCGGGAACCGTTTTACTGGGCTCCGTTTGTGATTTATGGAAGGGAATGAACTAGGGAATAGGGACTAGGGAATATGGAGTAGGGAGTAGGGAGTAGGGAGTAGAGATTCGTTGTTATTGATGGGTGAAAGTCTAGATATATAAGTGCCTTTTTGCAATCAGGACAATTGGTGGGTGTTTTAGGCGAACGGCTAAAGGCTTTGTGCGATGTTGCGCTTTTCTCCTCTTGACAATCTAGTGGAGCTTGGGTAACCTCTCGATAGTCAAGAGGAGCTAGACGCGGATGAGTGGACGGGATGTTGTGCAGGGCACGCTGGAGATGCTGATTCTGAAGACGCTGGCGCTGGAGCCGATGCACGGCTATGGGGTTGCGTTACGGATTGAGCAGGTGAGCAACGGTGTTTTCCGCGTCAATCCGGGATCGCTGCTGCCGGCGCTGGCGCGGATGGAGCGTGCGGGGCGTGTGAAGAGCGAGTGGCGCGCCAGCGAGAATAATCGCCGCGCGAAGTATTACATGCTGACTGCGCGTGGACGCAAGGCGCTTGTTGAGGAAGCAGAGACGTGGAGCCGGCAGGCTTCGGCAATTGCTCGCATCATGGAAGCCTGAAGGAGTTCGCATGGGAGTGCTCAGCAATATTGCACAGGGTGTGCGCGCACTGTTTCGCCGGGACCAGATGGAGCGCGAAATGGACGATGAGCTGCGCGAGTTTGTCGAAGCGTCGACTGCGGAGAAGCTTCGCAGAGGCATGCCGGCAGAGCAGGCTGCTTATGCTGCCCGCGTGGAGATGGGCAGCTCCAACGCAGTGAAGCACCGCATTTCTTCCGCCACATGGGAGTCGAAGATGGAAATTTTCTGGAGCGATCTTAAACATTGTGTTCGCGGATTGCTGCGCAGTCCCGGCTTTACGCTGATTGCGGTGCTGTCCCTGGGACTTGGGATTGGCGCGAACACTGCGATCTTTACACTGATCCGACAGGTTCTTTTGCAGGAGTTGCCGGTGCGCGATCCGCAGCAGCTTGTCACATTCGGCGAGTCCACCGGCGGAGGCATCCTGGGTGGCGTCGATGTGGGTACCGGCGATTTGTTTCCATACGATCTGGCGCGGCAACTCGAAACCGATCCGGGACCGTTTCAAGGTGTCGCATCCTATGTGAGCTTTTCGCCGCAGGTGAATGTTCGCTTCCCGAATACTGCAGGAGCGCTTCAAATACACGCGAATCCTGTCTCTGGAAATTTCTTCGGCGTTCTCGGCGCGGAGCCGCTGCTTGGGCGCACGGTGATTCCGTCGGATGCGGATGCTCCGGACCGGAATGCAGTTGCGGTGATCAGTTATCACTTGTGGCAGCAATCATTCTCGTCCGATCGTGGTGTGCTGGGCAGGTCGGTCACGCTTAATGGCACGCCATTCACGGTTGTCGGCGTGATGGGTCCGGCCTTTCATGGCATTCAGCAGGAGCTGGAGCCGGCGGAGATCTGGGTGCCAATCACGATGGCCAAGGCGATCTTTCAGCAGGACGGTTTCCTGAATCCGCGAGCAATGTATTTTCTGCACATGGTGGCGCGGCGAAAGGCTGAATCTCTGCCGGCGGCGGAGCAGGGATGGCTTGATCGTCAGATTCGTAATTATGCTCGTGCGGGCGAGGGCCAGAATATTACTGCAGCGCGGCAGCAGGAGATTGAGCGACTGAGTGTGAAACTGACTCCCGGGGCGCATGGAGTTTCCCGGCTTCGCTCTCATTATGGGGATTCTCTCGAGATGCTGATGGCGATTGTCGGCGTGGTTCTGCTGATTGCATGCGCCAATCTTGCAAATTTTCTGCTGGCCCGGGCGATTGCGCGGCAACGGGAGACAGCTACGCGGCTTGCGCTGGGATCGAGCCGTGGACGCATTGTGATGCAGAGCATGCTGGAGGCTTTATTGCTGTCGCTTGGAGGCTGCGTGCTGGGGCTGGGACTGGCTTTCCTCGCCACGCGCGCCCTTATCGCTTTTGTTGCGGCTGGTGCGGCGTATGTGCCGCTCAGCGCTTCTCCTGATTCGGCGATTCTGTTATTTACGCTGGGTGTTTCGGTTGTGGCGGGATTGCTCTTCGGACTGGCGCCGGCACTGCATGTAGCTCGCGCTTCCGCGATGCCGGCGATGAATGCCAGTACCAGGACGGCTGCGAGCAGCGGTGGACGTACAAGCCGCTGGTGGCCCAAGGCGCTGGTGATTGGGCAGATTATGTTTTGTCTTTTGCTGCTGGTGGGTGCGGGACTCTTTCTTCGCACACTTCTTAACCTGCAGAACCAGGAGTTCGGTTTTGAACGCACGCATCTGTTGATTGCTGAGATGGGTCCGGACATTGCAGGGTACAAGCCGGAGCAGATTCCTGCATTCAACCAGCGCGTGCTGGATCGCCTGTCGGCAATTCCGGGTGTGCGTTCGGTGGCTTTGGCTTCAGCGCCGCCGATCAGCTTCGGTGCATGGAGTTCCAGCATGCACTTGTCCGGATATACGCCCGGGCCGAAGGAGGATATGGGTTCGGCGCTCAACCGGGTTTCGGGCCGCTACTTTGAAACTGCTGGAATTTCGATTGTCGCGGGGCGGCCGATTACTCCTGCAGATACCGCGAACAGCCTGAAGGTGGCTGTCATCAACGAGACGGTTGCGCGTAAATTCTTTCCCAATGGAGATGCGATTGGGCACACGGTGAAGATGGATATCGACACCGTGGAAGGGCCATGGCAGATTGTGGGTGTTGCGCGCGACACCAAGTCCGGAAACCCGCGGGAAGAGCCGTCGCGCATGATTTACCTGCCTGTGGCGCAGATTCTGGGGAAGAATGGCGAGGGCATCCAGGATAGCTCTGCCAATGCCGTTCTACTGCGCACGGAAGGCGATCCGGCTGCAACGATTGGTGCGTTTCGAAGTGCGATGCAGGGCATTGATCCGAATGTGCCGATTCTTAAAGTGACGACCATGCAGGATCATCTGGCGATGTTCATGAGCCAGGAGACGCTGGTGTCGCGGCTGACGGTTATCTTTGCATTGCTTGCCGTGCTGCTGGCGGCGATTGGATTGTATGGCGTGATGAGCTTTAATGTGGTGCGGCGCAGTAACGAGATCGGCATCCGCATTGCGCTGGGCGCGAGCGGGGCCGGCGTGCAGTGGATGGTGCTGCGGGAGTCGCTTGGCCTGCTGGTTGCGGGGCTGGTTCTCGGAGTTCCGATTGCGATTGGCGGCGCTCGCCTAATTCGCGCGCAGCTTTACCAGATGAGTCCCTTCGATCCCATGATTTTTATTGGGGCGACGGCGGGCATAGCGGCGGTTACGATTCTGGCGGCATGGCTTCCGGCGCGCCGGGCGGCAGCGGTCGATCCCATGGTGTCATTGCGGTGTGAATGATTGCTGGCGCTATTTCGAGGCTGACTGCGTTGAGGCGATGAATTCCTTTACATGGGCCAGCTCCGGGCGTGCTGACTGGGCGCCGCTGCTGGTGGATTTCAAGAGCGCGGCATAATATTGCTGCGCTTTTGCTTTGTCGCCCACTGCCTCAGCGGCGATGCCTGCGTGGTAAAGGCCGTTGAAGCGGTTGGGGCTGAGCTTTAGGGCGATCTCGTACTCAGTGAGCGCCTGCTGCGGCTGATGGGATTCGAGAAGCATGTCGGCCAGCATTTCGCGGGCTGGAATATCGACTTCGCCCTGACCTACCTTGTCCTGCAGGGCGGCAGCGGTCCGCATGTTTTCGAGTGCTTCGTCCTGCTTGTTTTCGGCGAAGGCGGCCCAGGCGAGAATCTCCTGATGCTCAATCTTTGTAGCTGTGTCTTCTGCCTGATAGGGATGCTTGCCTTTTTTGATCTCGCTGAGGACGGCGTCGAAGTGCGCGAGGTCAGATTGTGCGTCCTGCGGCTGATGCAGGTGACCGTGGGCGATGGCGTGAGCCCATGTTGCGAGCAGGACTGTCTGGTGAGGCGCGTCAGAGCTAGTCTGAATTGCTGCTGCAGATTTCCAATCGCGTGTTTCGAGCGCATAGAAGACGGCGTATTTGGTGCGATAGGCGGGAGCCATTGTGTCCATGCGAGGGTCGCTATGATCGGACATTGCAGCCATGGCGGCGATTTTGGGCAGGAAGATGGCTGATTGGTCGAGGACCCACCTGGAGCGATTGTCCTGGCCGCTTTGGATGTAGGCGTAGAGCAGGAAGTCGTAGGCATGGGGCTCGTACATGATGCCGTTGCCGTATCTGGCCTGCGCGGCTTCGGCGGCTGCTACGGAGCCCAGGTTGGCGTGGATGTCCTGCGGCCACATGCCGAGGCGGGCATAGATGTGTCCGGGCATGTGGTAGGCGTGCGCGCTGGATTGCGCGATTTCGCCGTAATGATCTGCTGCGGCGAGGCCTTCGGCGGCCATTTCGGGATTGTCGCAGGCGTGGGTGATGTAGTGATCGACACCGGGATTGTCAGGATATTTTGCGAAGAGGGGAGCGAGGACCGACATTGCCTTGCGATTGGCGGCGAGGCTGGTGTCGTCCGGCGCTGTGGCAGCCAGGAGCGCGAGCGCGTAGAAGGCTCCTGCATCGACGTCGTCAGGATACTGCGCATAGAGCTTCTTCGTGGCATCGGAGTAAGCCTGAACGCGTTCCGGGAACTGGGCTTTGCCCGGGCGGTAGAAGTCGCTTAGCGCTGCCACGTAGGCGCGTTCGCGCGGCGTCTTTGCGGACTGCGCCAGCTGGATGGCTGCCCATCCATGCGCATTGTCACTTTCCGACGGGTGGTTCCATATCTGGCGGAAGTAGCTCATGGCCACGCCCCAGTGGGCCATTGCGCAGTCGGGATTCGACTTTACGATCTCCTCAAATTGCTGCCGCGCTTCCTCATAGCCGAAGTCGTGCAGGAGGGCTACGCCGCGATTGAAGGGCTGCTGCGCAGAGGCCGTGCAGGAGATGGAAAAGGAGACCGTACCGAGGCGCTCCGGGGTGGCAGAGGGGTCCGGTTTGGCCGGGTGATTCATTGCCATTTGAGCGATGGCGGACAGGGAGGCTAGGGCGAGCACGGAGAGCGCCAGAATTTTCATGGTGACCGAATTATAGGCCGGGCGGCTGTCAGTTGGATGGACTGGCTGGAGATACGGGTTGAAATTTCCGATGCTCAGGCCAGTGCGTTGAGGTTGCGGCGGAGGTCGCCGGGGGAACCGGCGGGGAGCTGCGCTTCGATTTCATTGTGGGTGGATTGCCAGGTGGGCATGGCCGCGGCCATGGTCTTTTTTCCTTTGGTGGTGAGGATGAGGATCCGGCTGCGGCGGTCGGTGGGATCGGGGGAGATTTTGACGAGCCCGCGACGCTCCAATGGCTTGAGGGCGGCGGTGAGGGTGGTGCGGTCCATGGCGAGAAGTGAGGCGACGGGGGCCATGGAGGGCGGTTCAGGTCGATTCAGGCTCATTAAAAGAGAGAACTGGCCGTTGGTGAGGCCGTAGGGGCGGAGCGCGTCGTCAAAGCGGCGCGCGAGGGAGCGGGCGGCGCGCTGAACGTGGAGGCAAAGGCAGCAATCGCGTACCAGAAGCGTGGTCTGGTAGGGCAGGATATTTGCTTCGGGCGCAGGTTTTGCGCGTCGTGCGGGGCTGGAAGAGTTTTTCATTAGCTAAACAATTTTAGAACTTGACACCGGCATAGACTCGTTGATACCAACGTATCTGTCAAGATTTTTAATCCGATTCCTGCCGAATTTATTCCCTGGAGTGATCCTATGAACTTTCTGCGTGATCTGAAACAGGCCATTCGCTCTCTGTCGCGGGTTCCCGCGTTGTGGATTACGGTGGCGCTGACGCTGGCGCTGGGCATTGGCGCGAATGCTGCGATCTTCAGCGTGGTTCGCGCGGTGCTGCTGAAGCCGCTGGCCAACCAGGATGAGAGCCGGTTGCTGTATATCCGACAGAGCGCGCCGGGGATTGGGCAGGAGAACGCGAATTGGTCCGTGCCGGAGATCCATGACATCAGTACCGGTCTGAAGTCGATCAACGAGGTCGGCACGTTCTCGCAGGTGGGCTTCACGATTGTGGGGCTGGGCACGCCGCGCACGGTGACGGCGGGCGTGGTGGATGGAAATTACTTTCATGTGATGGGGCTGCGGCCGGTGCTAGGACGGCTGCTGGGGCCGGGAGATGACGGACGCAATGCGCCGGGCGCGATTGTGCTGACGTATAACTTCTGGCGCGAGTCTCTGCATAGCGATCCGAATGTGCTGGGCAAGGTGGTGCGGATCGAGGTTTACAACGGGCCTACTTCGGGCGTGGTGGTGGGTGTGCTGGAGCCTTCGGTGCCGTATCCGGTGGCGACGGAGATCTTTGCCAACCTGGTGACGAGTCCGCATCATCTTTCGGCGACGATGGTTACGGGCCGCTCGCACCGGATGACGGAGGTGTTTGGGCGGCTTGCACCGGGAGCGACGCTGGAACAGGCAAAGTCTGAGCTGGGCACGGTGTACTCGTCGATGACGCAGCAGCACACGGAGGAATATCACCCGACGGATCATTACCAGATCAACGTGACGCGGATGCATGACCAGATCAATTCCAAGGCGAATACGATCCTTTGGATTTTGTTCGCTGCCTCTGCGCTGTTGTTTGTGATTGCGAGCTCGAATGTGGCGAATCTTGTGCTGGCGCGGACGGTGCGGCGCGAGAGTGAGCTGGCGACTCGCGCGGCGCTGGGCGCCACGACGGGCGCGCTGCGGCGGACGCTGCTGGCTGAGAGCCTGGTGCTGTGCGGATCGGGCGTCATTGCTGCGGTGGCGCTGGCGATTCCGATGGTGAAGGAACTGGCTCGTTATGCGGCGCGGTTCAGTCCGCGGGCCAGCGAGATTCATCTGGACTTTACGCTGGTGCTGGCGGGGATTGCGCTGGCGGTGCTGGCGGCGGTGTTTCTGGCGTTTGTGCCGCGGCTGCCTTCTCCGGATGCGGCGCAGGGTGGACTGGCGGGGCGCGGAGTGCGGGTGACGGGCGGGAGCAGCAGGCGGCTGCGCATCTTTGCGATTACGCAGATAGCAGCGAGCTTTCTGTTGCTGGTGGGTGCCGGAGTGCTGATGCGGACGCTGTATGTGCTGGAGCAGACGCGCCCGCCGTTTGATACATCGCGCGTGATGGCAATCGATCTGCCGGTGATGGCGTATGGCAGAACGCCGGAGCAGATTACGGAGTTCCGCCGCGAGGTGGTGCAGAACGTGGCGGCGATTCCGGGTGTGGAGCATGCTGCCGAGGGCTCGGCGGTTCCGTGGCGCGGCGATCAGAATTTGGGAATTTCGCTGCAGTTTGCCGCGTCCGGCGCTCGCAGACCGGATGGTCAGGATTATCGCGCGAAGTTCCGTGCGATCGGGCCGGGGTTCTTTGACACGCTGGGCGTGCCGCTTCTGGTGGGGCGCGATTTCAATCTCGGGGACAGGCAAGGCGCGGAGCAGGTGGTGATTATTTCGAAGAGCCTGGCCGACATGTTGTATCCGGGACAGAATGCGGTAAATCGCAAGCTCCGCTGGACGGATCCGGTGATCAAGTTTATCGGCCTGAGCGATACGCCGCGGCGAATTGTGGCGGTGGTGCCGGATTTCGACGATGAGAACATCATTCCTCAGCCGGCGATGACGATTTATCAGCCGACGGAGCAGGAGGGCTTCCCGGGAAGCCTGTTTGTACGGGCGAAGGGCGATCCGTATACGCTGCTGCCGGCGATTACGAAGAAGATTCGTGAGATGTCGAACGATCAGCCGGTGGAGAAGCCTTCGACGCTGGGCGATGTGCGCGCCGAGGTGCTTTCGCCGGATAAGCTGAATGCGATTGTCTTTGGCGGATTTGCGGCGGTGGCGCTGCTGATCAGCGTGGTGGGTGTGGCCGGCGTGCTGGCCTTCTCGGTATCGAGCAGGACGCGCGAGTTTGGTATTCGCATGGCGCTGGGTGCGCAGCCTACGACGATTTTGGCCGGCGTGCTGAAGGATGGATTGTGGATGGCGGGGATCGGCGTGGCAGCGGGAATTGTGGTGGGATTTGTGCTGGCGCGTGTGGTGGCGAGCAAGGTGGCTGCGATTGATCAGCCGGGTGTGATGGCCTTTGCGGGGGCAGCGGGCGTGATTCTGGCGGCGGCGGTGCTGGCTTCGGCGATTCCTGCGCTGCGGGCGGCGCGGGTGAATGCGGCTGAGGCGCTGAGGGCGGAATGAAAGGGCAGGGAATAGGGAGTAGGGAATAGGGACTAGAGACCAGGGACTAGGGAATAGGGAACGGGCGCTCTGTAAGAGGCATTGAGGTCTGTTTCAGAAGTTCAGTTCTACGGCTGGATATTCTTCGATGTACACTTCGTCGTGGACGCCGTAGTAGGTTACGGTGCGGGCGGTGAAGTCTACGTCGTATCTGACGATTCCGGCTTTCCAGGATGCTTCCAGGAATTCAGGGAATGTAATCTGGCCTGCCTGGTCCGCGCGCAGGGCTTTCAGAAATGCTTCCTTATCGAAGGATGGAATGTCGGCCATGCCGGAGATAAGCGGCTGAGCCTGTAACGCAACGGCACCTTGCGTTGTTTGAAAGATACAGTGGCATGACGGCAGATACCACAGGTTGCGCGTGATGCCTGCCTGGCGCATGGTTTCGGCAAGATGTGGAAAGCCACCGGCTTTGGGGCGGATGGATTCTCCGCGCTGCATGGCCTGCTGGAGATTTTCGATTGCGTTGCTCATGGTGATTGCTCCTTGCGCCGGTGATGGATAATGAAGCTACGATTCTCCATCCTACCTTCCCCAAAGGGATGCAAAGAGAAATTCAATTGTTCGGATATTACGATCTCTGGACTGTTTTCTGCTCTTTTGTGATTGCGTTTCTGGCCGGGTTCGCCGCGTTTGAGTCGGTGGATCATGTGCGCTCTGGCGCGTCCCGACGGAGATGGGTGTTCTTTGGCGGCCTGACGCTTGGGCTGGGCATCTGGTCGATGCATTTTGTGGGGATGCTGGCGTGGCATCCTCCGTTTCCTCTTTATTATGCGGTGGATCATACGGTGCTTTCCGTGCTGGCGGCGATCTGTGCTTCCTGGCTGGCGATCTATCTGGTGGCGGACGATCTGGCCGGTCAATCGATGCTGCGGCGGGGGCTGGGCGCGCTGCTGGTGGGTACGGGTATCTGCGCGATGCACTACATCGGCATGTCTGCACTGAGTTTTTCCGGGCGGGTGATGTGGGATCCGTCGTGGGTGCTGTGCTCGTTTGCGATTGCGGTGACGGCGTCGTGGGTGGCGATGGCGCTGCTGGCGCGGGGCGGCGATGGGATGAAGAACCTGGCTCCGCGGCTGATGGCTTCGGCGGGGATTGCGGTGGCCATCTGCGGAATGCATTACGCGGGTATGCAGGCGTTCATGCCGGAGCCGGACGCGGTGAGCCTGCATCTGCCGGTAAGCTTCAGCGGGATGATGCTGGCGCGGCTGGGCGTGGGCAATGCGATGCTCTTCACCTTTGCGCTGCTGGTGGCTTCTTACCGGGACAAGGCTCGATGGATTGAGAGGGCGAGCGCGGCGCGGGTGGCGCAGGAGGAGGCCGCGCGCAAGCTGGAGGCCCTGGCAGCGGCGGGCAAGATTGCGGCCAGCGTGGCGCATGAGATCAATAATCCGCTGGAGGCTGTGATGAACCTGCTATTTCTGGCACAGATGGGGGATCTGGGCGAGAAGCAGCAAGAGTACCTGGCGATGGCTCAGAAGGAACTGGAGCGGATTGCTTCGATTACGACCCATACGCTGCGGTTTTATCGCCAGCAGAGCGGGCCGGTGGCGGTGTCGATTCCGGAGGTGCTGGAGTCGGCGCTGGTGCTCTTTCAGACGCAGCTTACGGAACAAAGGATCCGGGTCGAACGCCGGTGGCCGGAGGAAACGCCGCTTGTTGTTTGCCTTGAGGGGGAAATTCGGCAGGTGATTGCGAACCTGATCAGCAATGCGATTGACGCCATGCCGGATGGCGGAACGCTGCGGCTGGGAGTAGAGCCGCAGGCAAAGGGGCTCGAAATTGAGGTGGCCGATACCGGGAGTGGAATTCCCGTTGAGTTACGGAGCCGGATTCTTGAGCCCTTTTTCACCACCAAGGGACGGAATGGGACGGGGCTGGGGCTCTCGATTTCGGCCGAAATTGTGGCGCGGCATGGAGGCACGCTGCACTTTGACTCGGGCGCGGAAGGAAAGGGGGAGAGCTTCCGGTTCTTTCTCCCTTTCGTGCGGGAAAACAGCTAGAGGCTACTGGCTTAAAATTGCCTGCTGCGCGGCGAAGATCTCTTTGAGGCCGGATTCGGCCAGATCGAGCAGAGCGTTGAGCTGCTGGCGTGAGTAGCTGCCTTTTTCTGCCGTGGCCTGGGTTTCGACCAGTCCGCCATCGGCGGTCATGACGACATTCATATCGACTTCAGCTTGCGAGTCCTCTTCATAACAGAGGTCGAGCAGGGGTGTGCCTTCGACGATGCCGACAGACGTCGCGGCGACGAGCTGTTTCATGGGCGATTGCTTGAGGGCGCCGGATTTTACGAGGGCGTTGAGGGCAAGAGCCAGCGCGACTGCCGCGCCGGTGATGGCTGCGGTGCGCGTGCCGCCGTCGGCCTGGATGACATCGCAGTCGAGGATGACGGTGCGTTCGCCCAGAGCGTGCGTGTCGATGACGGAGCGGAGGCTGCGGCCGATGAGGCGCTGGATCTCATGGGTGCGGCCGCCGATCTTGCCGCGCTCGCTCTCTCTGGGTGTGCGGGTGACGGTGGAGCGGGGCAGCATGGCGTACTCGGCGGTGACCCAGCCGCGGCCGGAGTTACGGAGCCAGCCGGGAACGCCGTTCTCGATGGTGGCGTTGCAGAGCACGCGGGTGTTGCCGAAGGCGACGAGGACGGATCCTTCCGCGGTCTGGACGTAACCGGGAGTCAGGGAGAAAGGCCGCAATTGGGACTGGGCGCGGCCGCCGGGCCGGAAAAAGGAAGGGGACGAACTCATAACGGCAATTGTAGCGGGTGTATGCGGCCTGGGTTTGGGCCGAATCCGGAGGAGAGGAAGGGAATTTCCGGGGCTGGGATTCCCTGGCCGGGACGAGCGGAGCGGGCGGAAGGGGCTGAGTTTCATTCCGGGAATGGGAGAGATGCGGGGATTGAAATGGGAATTTGTTAGTAACGCGCTCAAAATCAATGGGTTGGGAGAAGGGGAGGGCGGGCGATAGTTTCAATATGGAACTTGCGGCGGGGTTGGGAGGGGTGGCCGGAAAATGTGGTGAGGAAGATCAAGTTTCTTCTAATGAACCACTTAGGGAATGCGTTCGAGTTTGGCACGCGACGTGTATATAGATGGGACAGAAGCAGAGGCTCAGGACGGATTCGGAACGAGCGGCTGGGAAGGATACGGGCCGGATCGCAGGACCTGAAGGCGGATGCAGGAAGGGAGAATGAGGCAAATGCATACGATTACGGAAACGGCGCAGGTTCCGGAGAGCCGGGGGAGCATTCGCGGCAGGGCACAGGCGTTTGCCGAGACCCTGGCATCGTCGCGCAGGCAGGGGGAGTCGCTCTCGGAACTGGCACACGACGCCCGCAATATGGTGATGGCGATTTCGCTGTACTGCGATCTGCTGGAGGAGCCGGGTGTGCTTTCGCCCTCGTGCCGGCATTATGCCGGCGAATTGCGGCTGGTGGCCGCCTCAAGCCGGCGGCTGGTGGAGAAGCTGGCGCTGCTGGGTAAGCGGGAGGCTGCGAACGGGACCGGACCTCTCCTGACGAAGCCGGTGGCGCTGGCGATGGCTGTTCCTGAGCAGCCGATTGAGAATCTGCGCGAGGATCTGCTGGGGGTGGTGAATCTGCTGGACGCGCTTGCCGGTCCGCTTGTGGCTGTATCGGTTTCGGCTTACGAGGGGGGACTTCCGGTCTGGCTCACGACGGAAGACCTGACCCGGGTGCTGGTGAACCTGGTGAAGAATGCTTCTGAAGCAATCGGGAGCGGGGCGGCGCGAGCGGGCCGGATCGAGATCGGGCTGCGGGAGCGGGCGGGAAGCGCCGATGCTCCTGCTGCGCTACTGCTGACGGTGGAGGATTCCGGGCCGGGTATCGATGCGGGCCAGCTGGAGGCGATCTTCGAGCCGGGCTTTACCACGAACACTCACGTAAACGGAGCGACGGGGGCATGGCCTGCTGCGCATCGCGGGCTGGGGCTCTTTATCTGCCGGTCGATTGTGGAGGCCGCGGGCGGGCGAATGGTGGCCGGAAACCGGGAAGAAGGCGGCGCCCGGATCGAGATCGAACTGCCGGTACGAAGTCATTAGGGAGCTGCTGCCGAATACGGCGGGGCAGGCACCAGAAGGTTCAACAGCAAGCAAACAAAAAAACCACGCGAGGCGAATACAATGTTAGCTACAGTCTTCCAGACACCATCCATGGAGTTCTTCCCTCAAGCAGCAGAGCCCGCGGCGCGTCTGCACCTGCTGGTCGTTGACGCCGACCCGGCGATTCGCTCGGCCTGTGCCGAGATCGCGTCGGGACTGGGCTATGCCGTCGAATCCACCGCCGATCTTCAACAGGCGCGAAGCCTGCTGCGCTCAAGCGCCGCGGATATTCTGCTGGTGAACCTGCCCATGGGGGGATCCAGACAGGGCCTTGAATTGATTGCCGAGGTCAAACTGCTCTACCCGCGCATTTCGATTATTGCCATGACTTCTTCTGGGCTGGTGAACACGGCGGTGGAGGCGATGCGCTGCGGAGCTGCCGATTACCTGACCAAGCCTTTTACGATGGACGACTTCTCAGGAGTGCTGGAGCGCGCGAGCCAGGCCTTCCTGACCGATACGGCGTCGCGGCAGCTGCGGGAACAACTGCGCGCGAGCCAGGGACTGGGCGCGATGATCGGGCGCTCGCCGGAGATGGAGAAGGTCTACCGCATTCTTTCGAAGGTGGCACAGAGCACCCATCCAGTGCTGATTCTGGGCGAGAGCGGCACGGGCAAGGAGCTGGTAGCGCGCACGATTCACGCGTATGGGCCGAACGGGCAGAAGCCTTTTCTGCCGGTCGATTGCGGATCCCTTGTGCCGACGTTGATTGAGAGCGAGCTCTTTGGTTATGTGAAGGGAGCCTTTACCGGGGCGAACCGTTCGAAGGATGGATTGCTGGTTTCCGCCGAGAGCGGAACGGTGTTTCTGGACGAGATTGGCGAGCTGCCGCTGGACCTGCAGGCGAAGCTGCTGCGGGCACTGCAGGAGCGCGAGGTGCGGCCTGTGGGTGCGACACATCGTGTGCCGATCAAGGCGAGAATTGTAGCGGCGACGAATCGCAACCTTGCCGAGATGGTGGAGAAGGGAAGCTTCCGCAAGGATCTCTTTTACCGGCTGAACGTGGTGAACCTGCGGCTGCCTTCCTTGCGGGACCGGCGCGAGGATATTCCGCTGCTGGCGGCACACTTTCTGGACCGCATCAGCCGCGAGCGTGGAGGCAAATTCACGTTGAGCGACGAGGCGCTGCGCACGATGATGCGCTACGACTGGCCGGGCAATGTTCGGGAGCTGGAGAATTCGGTCGAGCGGGCGTGCGCGTTGTCCTCCGGGCCGATTCTGCATCTGGGCGATCTGCCAACGCAGCTGCAGAATAACGAGCTGGAAGCGCGGCGGGCTACCTTTGAAGCCGGGCAGGCGGCAGAGAATGGCAACGGGAATCACGCGGGAGCTGCTCCGGTGACGACGCTGGCCGATCTTGAGAAGCAGGCGATTCTTTCGGCGATCCGCACGCTGCATGGAGACAAGCTGCAGGCGGCAAGGCTGCTCGGCATCGGCAAGACGACGCTCTACCGCAAGCTGAAGGAATATGGCATCGCGGACCCGCTGGGTGAGTGAGGCAGCAGCTCTCAGCTATTAGCTCTCGGCTTTTAGCTCGAGCTTGCTGCAACCGGCTGGGATGGCGGACTCGGACCTTGCGGTTGTGCCGCTGTCCACGACAAATTCTGTGAACAACGCCTTGAAGCTAAAAGCTGAGAGCTGATAGCTGAAAGCTGTCTTCCAAGGAGACTTTTTATGAGCATTCTTCTCGTGACCGGAATTGAAGGGGCGCGGAACTGCGCCGATGTGATTGCCAAGAACCTGGGAACCGAAGTGGAGGTGGCGGAGGGGCGCAAGAGCGCGCTGGCCGCGCTGCGGCGGGGAGAGTTCTCTGCCATCGTGGTGGATGAGACGATTGCCGAGTGCGATCCGGCTGCGGCGGAGGCAATCTGGGAGCGTGCGGGCCTGGCGATTCCTGTGCAGGTGAACTTTGCACTGACGGGCGCGGCGCGGCTGATTCGCGAGCTGCGGGCGGCACTGAACAGGCGCGAGCGCGAGCAGGCACTGGCGCGGAAGGCGGCTACTGCTGCAATTGAATCGGAGCTGAAGTCGACGGTTGCCGGACTGCTGCTGCACTCCGAGCTGGCGCTTTCGGGGTCGGATGCGGATTCGCCGGTGGCGGAGCGGCTGCGGGTGCTGGCGGATCTGGCCGGGACACTGCGGCAGAAGCTGAATGCGCCGCTCGCATCGCGTGGCGAGGTAGCGCAGGCGATTCACTGAGGCACCTGCGGTGCGGCGGACTGCGCTCCGCGTGATGTGTTCCTGGCTCTGAGATCGTGAGTTCGACATTTTCAAGTTTGCGTTGCACGCGCAAAACGCCGGGGCGGGCTTTGTGAATTTGTCCTGCTCCGGCGAATTTTTTATGTGTGAATGCAGATTGGATGGACTACTGCGCCGTAGGCGTCTCAGGACGAACGGTTTTGAATGCCAGCGTGATGCGTGAGAGCACCTGAACAGGTGCTCCGTTAAGCAGGAAAGGCTTGAAGCGCATGGCTTCTATGCGTTGGCGGGCTGCGTTGTCGAGGCTGGAGTTGTCAGAGACGATGGGACCGATTTCGCGTAACGCGCCGGTTCTGTCGATGGAGACTTCGGTAGTAAGCACGCCTTCGAGCGGACCGTCTTTTGTGGGAGGCCAAGGCGCGGGCTCTTGCGGCAGCAGATTTTTTCGTAGATTCAGCTTATCGAGAAATTCAGTCTGGATGAGTGGCGAGCCTCCAGTGGTTGTAATAACGAACCAGTCAGCTGGAACTGAGCCGAGATCTTCGAGGGCGACGACCTCAGCGGTGACCTCCGGAGTGCCGCTCGAAACGGTGCGTGCCACCTGTCGATTGTGAAAGCCCTTGTAATCATGGAAGAGGCCATCGAATCCGATGCCGTCGGCGGTAAAGAGCAGACCGGTATTGTCGTTGAGTTCGATTCCTGCACCCAAGCCCTTTTGTACCTCGCCATTGCTGCTCATGATGGCCCAGCTTACGTGCGTAATGCCAAACCGGACCAGGTCTTTCACTTCGCCGCTATCCATCTGGGCATAGAGAGCTGGTGTGAGCGGGACGGGGCGGATGAGTGCGTCCGAGATCTCGCGCAGCCAGTTGGGAAAGTAATAGCCATCGTTCTTTTGCCAGGTCTGGCCGCCGCTAATGATCTGTACCTGATGAAATTGCGGACTGCTTACTTCACGCCGCCATTCGTTCGGAGTCTTCCACCAGATTTCAATTGAGCCGGTGCGGCCTGAGTCCTTATCGCGGGCGAGACTGGGTGCGAAGACAGCTTTGAGATGGAAGGGATGCGTGCCCTGCTGATCGACGGTGCTGGTTGCGACGGCCTTCTGAACGCGTTTTACGATGTCTTCCGAATGGGCGCAAGTGGAGCAGAGGGCCACAGAGATAGCGGCAAGGAAATGCAGGATGCGGGGCATGGCAAACACTGTATATCAGCACATGCAAGATGAGGAAGGTGCAATCCGGGTCCGTGCGGACTCGGATTGCTTGTTTCTGGAAGAGGTTCAAGCGCGATGGTGGCGGCCTTGGTTTCGAAGTAGTTGCGAAGAGATTGGTTGCCCATCTTTGCTGGGTTTTGGGTTCAGAACTGAGGTCGCGGGGGTCCGCCGGGGCCTCCTCGATCTGCTGGCGCTGGTGTGGCGGTGGGATCGACGGCGGCGATGAGTTCGGCGTGGAAGCCTGCGGAGGGATTGGTGGGGTCGAAGGGATTGAGGATGGAGATGGATTGTGCGCCGTGCTGGCCGTTGAATACCATATCTTCTGCCTGCGTGGTGCGGTGAATTCTGTGCGCGGCGTACGGTGGATGCTGCATGAGGTTGATCGAGATATCTTCGGGAAAGAAGACCTGCCCGGTGTGCGAGATATGGCCTTCCTTGTAGGTGGATTGGCTGGGGTGACCGCCGATTCGCACTTTGAAGTGGATGTGATTGGTGCGGCCGGGATAGACGCCGGGAAAGATGGTGCGGAAGGAGACGGCTCCGTCCGGGCCGGAGATCTGGATGCCGCGGAGGAAGGTCAGCTTGTCCGTGGTGTGCATTTGCGGCGGCGGCCCCATGGGTCCGTTTGCTCTGCTGCCGAAATCCGGCGGCGGACCGGGGGGCGGCCCGCCGGGGCCACCCGGTCCCATACCCGGCGCCATGCTGGACTTGGTGTAGCCCGAGTAGATGCCAAGGGCGTCGCAGTGCCAGATGTCTACTGCAGCGTTGGGTAGCGGCTTGCAGGTTCTGGCATCGAGGATGGCGAGACGCAGCGTGAGTGGGATGCCGGCCTTATTTTCTGCGATCTCGGAGCGGAGAAGCTCGTCAGCTACGTAGTAGGGGCCGACTTCCTGTTCGGGGGCGAGAGTGCAGACGGCGGAATTCTGCGAGAGGCCGAGTGCGAAGGCGGCACGGCGCAGTTCCAATGCGGTTGCAATGGTGAGGGAAGTGGAAAGAAAACGGCGACGGGTGAGGGCTGGCATCCAGAAGTTGCTCCAGGTTTTCGGTATCTACTAATTAATTAGACGACAAGGCAGCTATTGGTTACATTCCTGTTTTCAGGGATGTACTGAATGCCATGGCATTCCAGGCATCGACGAAAAAGGCGTTCCGAATGCTTGCGCAGACGGAACGCCTGGGGTGTCGAGCCGAAGAGTGAGCTAGAGGGCGATGGTGACGGCTTTGGTTTCCAGATAGTTGTTGAGGACTTCTTCGCCCATTTCTCGGCCCCAGCCGGATTGCTTGTAGCCGCCGAAGGGAAGCGAGGCGTCGAAGACGTTGTGGCAGTTGACCCAGACGGTTCCGGCGCGCAGGCCGCGAGCTACTTTATGCGCGATGGAGAGGTTTTCCGTCCAGACGCTGGCGGCGAGGCCGAAGATGGAGTTATTTGCTTTTTTGAGGATTCCGTCGATGTCTTTGTCTGAAAAAGGAGTGGCGCAGACGACGGGTCCGAAGATTTCTTCGTCGACGACTTTCATTCCGGGACGGGTGTTGGTGAGAACGGTGGGCTGCACGAAGTAGCCGTGACTGGATCTCTTGGCTCCGCCGGCGGTGACTCTTGCGCCCTGATCGACGCCAGACTCGATGTAGTTGAGCACCTTGTGGTACTGCTCATCGCTGACGAGCGGACCCATCTGGCACTCGGGGTCCATGCCGGGCGCGACCTTGATGCCGGAGGCTGCTTTGCTGACGCCCTCGACGACTTCGTCGTAGATTTTTTCATGCACGAAGAGGCGCGAGCCGGCGCAGCAGCATTGGCCGTGATTGAAGAAGATGGCCGAGGCTGTTCCCTGAATGGCGTTGTCGATGCGCGCGTCGGGGAAGACGATGGCGGGCGATTTTCCGCCGAGCTCGAGGGTGACTTTCTTTAGATTGCCGGCAGCGGCTTTGACGATGAGCTTGCCGACTTCAGTGGAACCGGTGAAGGCTACCTTGTCTACGTCATCGTGTGCGGCGAGCGGCGCTCCTGCGCCTTCGCCGAAGCCGGTGAGTACGTTGACGACGCCTGCGGGCAGGCCGGCTTCATCGAATATCTGCGCGAGGCGCAGGCCGGAGAGCGGGGTCTGCTCGGCGAGCTTGATGACGACGCAACAGCCGCATGCCAGTGCGGGCGCGAGCTTCCATGCTGCCATGAGCAGCGGGAAGTTCCACGGGATGATCTGCGCGACGACGCCAATGGGCTCGCGAAGGGTGTAGGAGTGGAAGTCGCCGGGGAAGGAGATGGGGAAGGTCTTGCCGGCGATCTTGGTGGTCCAGCCGCCCATGTAGCGGAACATGTCTGTGGCGAGCGGTACGTCTGCGATGCGGGCGACGGCAAAAGGCTTGCCATTGTCGAGCGATTCGAGTTCGGCGAATTCGTCATTGTGCTTTTCGAGCAGCTCGGCTACGCGCCAGAGGATGCGTCCGCGCTCGGAGGGAGACATGCGGGGCCATGGACCGTCATCGAAGGCACGGCGTGCGGCGGCGACGGCACGATTGACGTCTTCTGCTTCTGCTTCGGGGACGTGGGTGAGGACTTCGCCCGTGGCGGGGTTGTAAACGGGAAAGGTCTTGCCGGAGGCGGCGGAGACAAAGCGTCCGTCGATGAGCATCTTGTGATCGGCGGAGACGAAGCCAGCAGTAGAGTGGCTGACTCGGGGGTCTATTGCGACAGTAGCCATAAAAATTCCTCCGTGTTTTCCGGCTATGCGGAGCCGGAGTTAGCACGGAGGAACAGTATCGCTGACCGCTGTGGATTGGCAAGAGATATGGCGAAAGGTCTTCTTATCAAGAGGGGCTACGTGCCGGATCAGGATGCTTACGTCTCGTCGCTGAAGATTTCCTCGATGGGCAGGTTAAAGAGGCGCGCCAGCCGGAATGCAAGGGGCAGGCTTGGATCGAAGCGGCCTGTTTCGATGGCGATCACCGACTGGCGTGAGACCTGAAGCTGCGTTGCGAGATCCGCCTGGGACCAGCTGCGCTCGGCGCGAAGATCCTTGAGACGGTTTCTCATCGGCTGGGGTTCGGTTCCTGGCGAGGAGTGTTATAGCGCGCTCTGAGGAACGGAGTGGCAACACCTGCAAAGAGCCAGAAGATGGAGTAGAGCCAGATGGAGTCGAGATGCGGTGCGGCCGCGAAGTTTTCAAGATAGCCCCAGATGGTGGTAAGAGCCAGCGTGCAGGCCATGCCCGCCAGCAGCGACTGCACAAAGATATTCATCTGGAACTCGTCTTTTTCCTCGAGGAGGTAATACGCCGTTGCGCCTACAGCGCCGACGATGGGCAGTGCGGCTGCAAACCCGATGAGGTAGGCGATTGGAGTGGAGGGATGGAGCGTATGGAGAGCCCATTTACCCGCGAGGGAAAACACAATCAACATACCGGCTGAAATGGCTGACCGTACGACGTAACGACGCTGTGCCGAATTTTTCATTTCCCAACTCATAAGCGTTGACCTCCGAGTTGCAATGTCAAGTTCACTTTACATCTGGTCGAAGATGGTGTCAAGTGTGCTTTACATAATTCTTGCATCGCCTGCATCCGCTAGACTCGGAGGGTGAGCTTCCGCGAATTTCTCGGGAATACGGCGACGGTGACACGGCTGCGTGAGAGCGTGGCGGCGGGGCGTGTGCCGCAATCGATGATTCTGGCCGGGCCGCGCGGTGCGGGAAAGTATACGCTGGCGCTGATGCTGGCACGGGCGGTGAATTGCCTGGAACGGGCCGAGACCGATGGGCTGCCGGATTACTGCGGACGTTGTTCGAATTGCGTGAAGATTGGCGAGGCGGCAAACCTGGAAGAGAAGGTTGCCGAGGCGGTGGAGGCTCGCGAAGACCTGCGCGAGGTGGATAAGAAGGAGACGCGCATCCTGGTGCAGACGCATCCGGATGTGCTGGTGATTCCGCCGGACCCGCCGCAGTTGCTGATCAAGCTGGGACAGATTCGCCAGGTGATTCATGCGGCGTATTATCGGCCTCCTGTGGAGGCGCGGAGGACGTTTTTCATCTTTACCAGCGCGGCATTTATGAAGGAGGCGGCTAACAGTCTTCTGAAGCTGCTGGAGGAGCCGCCGGAGTACGCGGCTTTGATTTTGCTGGCGGAAAATCCGCAGGAACTGCTGCCTACGATCCGGTCCCGGGCAATTACGCACCGGCTGGGGCCTTTGCCGAGTGCCGAACTGGAGAATCTGCTGGCTGCGCGAAGGCCGGCGTTGAAGCCTGCGGAGCGGGGACTGGTGGCTCGGCTGGCTGAGGGAGCGGTGGGGCGTGCATTGGGCTTCGATCTGGATGGCTGGCTCAAGAGCCGGCAGGATGCGCTGATTCTGTTGCGGACGGCGCTGAAGGAGCCGGATTATTCGACGTTGTTTCGTGCTACGGAGACGTACCGGGCGGGGGCTGACGGGCAGGAGAAGACGATGAACCTGTTGCGCGCGCTAGGCAGCTTGTTCGAGGATTTGCTGCTGACGCATGCGGGGACGCCGAAGCTGGTGCGGAATATTGACATGGCTGCTGAACTGGGACAGATGGCGCAGGGCATCAGCGTGGATTGGCTGGATGGGGCGGCTTATGCGCTGGGACAGGTACAGAGCGGGATGCGAAGGAACCTTCTGCGGCCGCTCAGCCTGGATGCGATGGCGCTGAGCCTGAGCGAGCGTTAGTTCGCAGTGTGGGATTTTCCACATAAAGCGCACAACCCGGCTCAGGGCACGGGCATCTCTTTTAGTACAAGCTTTCCAAGAAATCGATGAGCGTTCTGAAAGAGCCTTTGCGGTGATGCAGGTTTTTTCCGTTTGGCTATCGGTATGGGAGGGCGGGCTTTGTCGATGCACGAGTTTGTACTGACTGCGCCAGCAAAAGGGAGCGCGATTTCCCGTCGACAAGGCCGCTAAAGAAAGGATCAGCTCTATGAGCGGACAAGTTATTCTTCCCAGTTTTGTCGAAGATGGCGTTGTGGCCCAGCCGGATATGCCGGCTCCGCGCAAGCAACGCAGCTCGGCACCTGTTTCATTTCGGTTGCCGGAGTACCAGGATGCGCCGCTGCATCATGCGGAGCTTTTTTACTTACAGAAACAGATTCAATCGCAGACACCGATGGTGATCGTGATGGAAGACGGCGAGACGATCGAGGGCTGCATTGAGTGGTACGACCGGAATGCGCTGAAGGTGCGCGGGCGGACCCGGATGTTGATTTATAAATCGGCGATCAAGTTTATGTATAAGCAGGGCGAGAACGGCTGAAGCGCATTGCGTCAGCCGGTTCCAGATAGATTTCATGTTCCTCTCGTGTCGCGCTACGGCAGATGGGCTGTCGGGAGTGCGAGCTTCTTTTCATCGGACCCTTTTCGGTTTCACGCGTTACTATGAAAAGCGCCGAAATATCCCTTTGTCAGCCGTTGCTGTAGAGGCCCGATGAAACAAGCCAAAAAGTTGATTTTTACTGTTGCGGTTATTGGAAGCGGCGCCATGGCGTATTTTGCGCTTGCGCAGGCTCGCCCGCAGGATGCCGCTCTGATTGTGCGCCGGAATGTGATTGAAAAAGAGCTTGAGTCGATTGCCATTATCGACCGTAAGGTGATGGTGCCCATGCGAGATGGCAAGCGCATGCAGGCCGATATTTACCGGCCTAAAGATGAATCGAAGAAGTATCCGATTATCTTTTCCCGTACCCCTTATAACTTCAATTACTGGGATGTCGAGCTGGGCGCGCCTCGCGATATGTCTGCCGAGCTTGAGGCCGTCAAGCGCGGGTACGTGATGATTGAGATGAACGAGCGTGGCCGCTATTTTTCGGAAGGCGATTACGATATTCTCGGCGTTCCTCTGACCGACTCCGATGACGAATTCGACTGGATGAGCGCACAGCCATGGACTACCGGAAAAGTTGGCCTTATCGGATGCTCCTCTACGGCTGAGTGGCAGCTGAACGTGGCTTCCCGCGGGAACAAGGCGTTGAGCACGATCATTCCGGAGAGCTTTGGCGCCGGCGTTGGCCGTGTGGGTCCTTACTACGAGCAGGGCAACTGGTTTCGTGGCGGCGCGGTGCAGATGCTCTTCGGCACCTGGCTTCACGATTACGGGTTGCAGACCAATGATGCCAAGCCGAACTTTCCTGCAGGCACATCCCAGCAGGCGTTAGTTACAGCTGCAAAATCATGGGACCTGGATGCGCATCCGCCTGCTGTTGATTGGTCCAAGGCGCTCTGGCATCTTCCGGAAAAAGATATTCTGGCCGCAGTAGGCAGTCCGCGCGGCATCTATGCGGACAAAACACCTTCCGGCCAACCCGGCATGATTGAGCGCACACCGAATGACCCTGCCTGGTATAAGGGCGGACTGTGGCACGACAACCAGAGGATCAATGTTCCCGGCCTGTGGCTGATGACCTGGTATGACGTCAGTGTTGGTCCCAACATTGCTGCTTACAATCAAGTTCGCAAGACCGCAGACCCGGCGATTGCAGAGGAACAATATGCTGTGATTGCGCCTGTGCCGCATTGCAGCTACAAGCGTGCTACCGAGCATACGATGGTGGGCGAGCGCGATATGGGCGATGCGCGGCTGGATTATGACGCGCTTACATGGGCATGGTTTGATCGCTTTTTGAAGGGCGTAAATGACGGTGCGCTGGCGAAGACACCGAAGGTGCAGTACTACACGATGGGATTGAACAAATGGCAGTCCTCAGAGGTGTGGCCGCCGGCTAAAGCCAAGCCCATGACGCTTTACCTTGGCAGCGCGGGCCGTGCCAACTCGCTGAATGGCGATGGCTCGCTTGGCGCTGCTGCACCCGCGAAAGACGCTCCCGACAGCTTTACATACGACCCCATGAACCCTGTGCTTACGCATGGAGGCGGCTTCTGCTGCATGGGTGCGGACCTGAAGGCGGGCGCGGTGGATCAGCGCAGCACCGAAGCTCGCAACGACGTGCTTGTCTATAGCACTGAGCCATTGAAGCAGGGTCTTGAAGTCAGTGGCCCCGTCGATGTGACTCTTTATGTCTCCAGCGACGCGAAGGATACCGACTTCACCGTTAAGCTGGTCGATGTGTTCCCCGATGGAACCGCATTTAACATCGACGACAACATCCAGCGAGCGCGTTATCGCGAGGGCTACGACAAGCCGCCCGTCTGGATGGAAAAAGACAAGGTGTACAAGGTTACCTTTCAGCCGATCCAGACCAGCATTTACTTTCCGCCGGGGCATCAGCTTCGGATTGAGGTGAGCAGCAGCGACTTTCCTCGCTTTGACCGCAATCTGAATACGGGTGGAAACAACTATGACGAAGTGCAGGGCGTGGTGGCGCATAACCAGGTGCACCATTCTTCTGCATACCAGTCCAGCGTCACGCTTAGCGTTGTTGGACGATAACTGCTCTAGTTTTTCCAGGCCGCTTTGTGAAGGCGGTCGCGGAGGGCGGCACCTATGCCTTTTGCAGGGGGCAGAGGGCAGAGGATGACGTCGCAGCCTGCATCGTCCAGTTGGCGCAAACCCGCGTAGAGGCGTGCGGCCAGTTGTTCCGGTGCGCTCCAGCTTCCCCAGTCAAAGATGGTGGAGAATGGCGGTACGGCTTCTGCGAATTCGCGCGGGAGCATCAGGCCGAGGTGTTGCTGTGCATGAGTTGCCGTGGCATGAGCGATGGCTGAGGGAAGCTCTTCGTCGGATGCCTCGATGAGGATGAGGCGTGCGCGCGGCGCGTAGTGGCGAATCCCCACTCCCGGCGACGGAAGACTCTCCGGGCTCATAGTTTTCAGAGGGGATTCGTACAGGACTGTTGGGCCTGCGAGTTCGCGGATCTGCTCCAGCGTGACTGCGCCGGGGCGGTAGATGACCATAGGCGATTGTGTGGGGTCGAGGACGGTGGACTCGACGCCGTGGAGCGTGGGGCCGGCGTCCAGGATGGCGTCGATGCGGCCGTCGAGGTCTGCGAGTACGTGCTCCGCCGTGGTGGGGCTTGTGTGGCCGAAGCGGTTGGCGCTGGGCGCGGCTATGGGGATGCCGGCGAGGCGGATCAGCTGGAAGGCTACGGGATGTGCGGGAATGCGTACGCCTAAGAGTGGGCGGCCGGCGGTGACGGAATCTGGAATGGCTGCGGAGCGGGGCAGTAGAAGGGTTAGCGGGCCGGGCCAGAATTTACGAATCAGGCTGTCTGCTTGGGGGGGAAGTTCCGCGGTGATCTCCGGGAGTATGGCGGGATCTGCGATATGAACGATGACTGGATCCCATGCGGGGCGTTGCTTGGCTTCAAAGATGCGGGCTATGGCAAGGGGGTCCAGCGCATTGGCTCCGAGGCCGTAGACGGTCTCGGTGGGGAAGGCTACGAGGCCGCCGGAGCGAAGGATCTCGGCGGCGCGGGCGAGGTCTGCCGGCGAGCTGGTGAGCCGCAGGGTTTGCATGGGTACATTGTCGCAAAATGGCAGGGATCAGGGAACAGGGAATCAGGGAGTAGAAAAGCGGTGAGGCGAGGGCAGTGGTTATCCCACATCTCAAAATCGAGATGTGGGGCACCCTGTCTTTGTGGAATCCCACCCATGGCGCGATACTGCTGCGCCATGAATGAGGCACCCAAGTTTTTCTGATTTCTGATTGTTGCTTTTAGTGTGTGAGTACAGATTCGTTGCCTAGAAGGCGGTAGAGCGTGGAGCGGCTGATGCCGAGTTGCCGGGCGGCGCGGAGCTTATTGCCGCGGTTGAGATCGAGGACGTATTGCACGTGGCGATGGATTACGTCATCGAGTGTGAGCGGGCCGGATTGTGTGATGGCCGATGCCTCCTGCGGTATCTGGCCGGGAGTGGGGAGGGCCAGGTTGACGGGAAGGATGGTGTCGCTGGTGGACTCAAGGATGGCTGCCTCAAGCACGCTGGCCAGTTCGCGCACATTGCCGGGCCAGTTGTGCTGGAGGAGGCGGGCGAGCGTTCCTGGACCGAGTGAGACGGGGCGCTGCTGGTAGCGGGAGCAGAGGCGGTCGAGAAGGACCTGCGAGATGGGGGCGATGTCTTCTTTCCTCATGCGCAGCGGCGGAACGGCGAAACGGCAGGCGGTGAGGCGGAAGGCGAGATCGGGCAGGAATTGGCCCTGGCCGGCCATCTGGCGAAGTGAGGCCTGGGAAGAGGCGATGATCAGCAGACGAGGGCCGCGATCTTCTCCACTGTGCGCGTGGCCGGGAAAGCTGTTGCGCTGGGGATGACGGCTTTCAATGGCCTTTAGGGCGTTGAGGAGCAGAGCCTGTCCTGGAGGCGTGAGCAGGTCTACGCGATCGAGATAGAGAAAGCCGGAGAGCCGGGCGGGGTCCAGGTCACCGAGAAGCCACTCGCGAGCGTCATGGCGCTGAAAGGCGGCGCGGGCCAGCGGCGAACGGCCGAGGAGATAGCGGGCGAGAGTCTGCTTGCCGGAGCCCTGTTCGCCCTCAATAGAAGCGAGCTGGAGGTGCGGCGCGGCCATTTCAGCCTGCAGAACGAGCTTGCGCCAAGCCGAGCTGATGCCGGTGATCTGTGCGTTCTGCGACACATGGTTCTCCGCATCTTCCGGAAGGGCAGAAAGCTGAGAAAGGTAGGGTACTGCGTTCTGTAGTGTGCTCAACTTGCCTGCCTCCGGTACAGATGGAGCGCCGAAACGGGGTCCAGTGGCCGTAAAACGGCCAACAGGTGTTTCATCGGCGGGCAGGGAAGGAACGTTAATTACGAGGACCAAGGGAGCAACTTTGGATGGAGCTGGGCAGGAGGACTTGCGGGTTTGAGGCAGACAAAACCGCGCCGGAGGATCGGCGCGGTTCTGGGGTTATGTTGTCTCCGCTACTTCTGGAAGCGCTTGCTCGGGGTGTCGGAGAAGATCTGGCCATCGCGGATCATGACTACGCGGTGCGCGTATTCCGCAATGTCGGGCTCGTGGGTGACGAGGACGATGGTGTTGCCTTTGGCGTGGAGTGATTCAAAGAGGGCCATAATTTCTACGCCGGTCTTTGAGTCGAGGTTACCGGTGGGCTCGTCGGCGAGAAGAATCGCCGGATTGTTGATGAGTGCACGGGCGATGGCGACGCGCTGGCGCTGACCGCCGGAGAGCTCGTTGGGCCGGTGCATCATGCGCTCTTCAAGATTGACGTTGGCGAGTGCGGCCCTGGCGCGCTCGATGCGTTCGGCGGCGGGGGTGCCGTTGTAGATGAGCGGCAGCTCGACGTTGTGCAGCGACGTGGCGCGGGCAAGCAGGTTGAAGGTCTGGAAGACGAAGCCGATTTCCTTGTTGCGAATGCGCGCGAGCTGATCATCGTCGAGATCGCTGACGAGCTGGTTGTTGAGCCAGTATTTGCCCTGCGATGGAGTATCAAGGCAGCCGATGAGGTTCATCAGCGTGGATTTGCCGGAGCCGGAGGGGCCCATGATGGCGACGTATTCATTGTGGCGGATGCGGAGGTTAACGCCCCGGAGGGCGTGCACCTGCTGCTCGGAGCCCATGTCGTAGGTGCGCCAGAGATTTTCGACGACGATGACGTCGCCTGCGGGTGGGGCGGTCTGCAGAGTGCTTTCTTCGGTTCCGACGCTGTCGAGAGCCATGTTCATTCTTCCTCAGTGGACAGATAGCAGGTTACAGGTGACAGTAAAGTCGTCTGACCTGTTTGCCGTTTGCTATTTACTGTCACCTGTCATCTGTAACCTGTTAAGAAGTACGCAGTTCTGGCCGGGTTCGTTCCTCTACCGCTTATGTGGTTGAGGACGGTGCTGCTGCCGGTTTTTCGGTGTCGCGTTTGATGAGTGCGTTTTCTTTCAGCGCGCGCAGTGTCTTGAACGGGCCGACTACGATCTCCTGGCCTGGTGTGAGGCCCGAGAGCACTTCAATCTGCGTGGCGCCGGTGATGCCGGTGGTGACCTGCACGAAGTGCACGCGGAGATTGCCTGACTTGTCCTTATCGACGACGTAGACGCCTTGCGGTTCCTGCGTTCCGGCGGGCTTGGTTGCGGCAGCCTGTACGTTGCCGGAGGCGGGCGGCTCGATGGTCTTGATGGTGAGCGCCTGTATGGGCAGCGCCAGCACATCGGACTTGTGTGCCGTGGTGATCTTGGCGGTGGTGGAGAGGCCGGGGCGGAGGGAATCGTCAGGCTGATCGAGCGTGACGACTACCTTGAAGTCCTTGGCTTCTTCAGTGCCGCTGGTGGACTGCGATGTGGCAACGCCGGTGGAGCGGAGGAGAGCCTGGTCGCCCACGAGAGTGACGTGGCCCTTGAATACGCGGCCGGGGATGGCATCGACGGTTACGTCCGCAGGCTGGCCGATCTGGACGTTCACGATGTCGGTTTCATCGACTTTGACCTCGGCGGTGACTACGCTCATATCCGCGATGGTCATGAAGGTGGAGCCTTCTGCGTTCTGGATGCCGATGACAACTGTCTCGCCCTGGCGGACTGGCTGGTTGGTCACGATGCCGTCAAACGGAGCGGTGGCCTGCGTCAGATCGAGGGCATTTTTGTTGCCCTGCAGCGTGGCTACCTGAGTATTGAGGTGCGCGCGGGCCGACGCGGTGTTGGCCTTGGCCTGGTTAAGCTGGGCGATGTTCTGGTCGAGTGTGGCGACATCGGTGTCGTAGGCCGCCTTCTTGGCATCGTAGTCCTGCTTGGCCAGGATGCCTGCCTTATAGAGACCCTGCGCGCGATCCCAGTCGAGCTTTTTCTGCTCAAGATCGGCCTTGGCATGCTCGATGTTGGCTTCGGCGGTCTTTTCTGCGGCAATGTAACCGTTAATGTCGGTTTTAGCGGCTTCAATAGCCGCCTGTTGACCAGTAACCTGGGCCGTCTGCTGCACGTTTTCGACGGTGGCGACGAGCTGGCCCTTCTTTACGTGGTCGCCTTCTTTGACGAAGAGGTGCGTAATGCGGCCCATGGCTGTGGCGCCGATGTTGGCGTAGGTCTTGGGCTTGATCTGGCCGGTGCCGCTGACAACGGTGGTCAGGTCCTGACGGACGACCTTGGCAGTGAGCACCTTGGTGAAGCCGGATTGCTGCTTAATGACGTAAAAGGTCACTGCGCCGGCGACCACTAGCAGAATGAGTGCAATCAAAAGAATCTTTTTCATGTGCGACTTTTGCTCTCCCGAGGGGTACCGTATCAGTGTACGCAAAAACTTCGAGTGTGGTTCCTTGAGTTATGTAAATGTGCGCAGTTGTTGTGTAACCGGCACGTATTCAGGAGATAGAGGGGGTAAATCGAACCCCGAATTGGTGACTTTCCTGCCGGCGAGGCGTCCAACGGCCAGACTTGTCTGTGTCGAGATTGGGCGGGATGCAGGGACAAGGCATAGGCGGGGATAAGGATAGGAACCGGGGATCGCTTGCCGCCAGTGCTTCCGGACCGTAGAATAAGGCATCAGCGTCGAGGATCAGTAGGGGATTCAGGAGTTCTTGAGGGTTATGACGTACAGCCGCCGTTCGTTGTTTGCCGCCGCAGTACTCTGCGGTGTGTTTGTGGTACCGGTTGCCAAAATGGCAGCCCAGCAGTCTGCTCCCGCTCCAACCACCGGGACCACACAAGGCGACGATCAGGACCCTCTGAAGCGCAAGCGCAGTGACAAGGATACGATCAAGGCGCGTCAAGATCTCAAGGGTGAGTTGAAAGGCGCTTTCAAGACCTGGCTCGAACAGGATGTGGCCTACATCATTACAGATGAAGAGCGGAAAGCCTTTAAGAGCCTGTCGAACGACGAGGAGCGCGAGGCATTCATCGAAACCTTCTGGCAGCGGCGCAACCCTAGCCCTGATTCTCCGGAAAATGAGTTCCGCGACGAGCATTATCGTCGTATTCAGTACGCTAACGATCACTTTGCGGCGGGCAAGCCGGGTTGGAAGACCGATCGCGGTCATATTTATATCGCCTTCGGCAAACCCGACTCTACGGACTCTCATCCTTCGGGCGGCGCATACCAGCGCCCGATGGAAGAAGGCGGCGGCCAGACCTCTACCTTTCCCTTTGAGGTATGGCACTATCGGTATCTCGAAGGCATCGGCGACAACATCGATATCGAGTTTGTGGACACCTGCCAGTGCGGCGATTACCACTTCACGATTGACCGCAGCGAAAAGGACGCACTGCTTCGCGTGCCGGGCGCGGGCCTGACTCAGTATGAAGAGATGGGCATGGCGAAAAAGGCCGACCGCTTCAAGGGCGGCGGCGAGGCGCTGGGCCTTGGACCGCAGTCAAGCGGTCAGAATACCAAGGAATTCGATCGTATCGAGCTGGCTGCGAAGCTCTTTGCGCCACCACCGATCAAGTTCAAGGATCTGGAAGGATTCATCTCCGAGCACACAATTCTGACCGGGCCGCCGCTGCCGTTTGATGTGCGCACGGATTTTGTCCGCGTGACGGCGAGTACAGTTCTGGTGCCTGTAACGGTGCAGCTCAAGAACCGCGACCTGACCTTTGTAACCAAGGATGGCGTTTCGACTGCCAGCGTGAACATTCTGGGCAAGGTGACGACGCTCACCCACAAAACAGTGCAGTCATTTGAGGACACTGTTTCTGTTCAGGAGCCGGCTGAACTGCTGGAAAAGACGCTGGACAGCAAGAAGATTTACTGGCAGGCGTTGCCACTGCTTCCGGGCCTGTATCGCATCGACATTGCGATCAAGGACGTGAACAATCCAGATCACGTGGGCCTGTATGGTCGCGGCATTAACGTGCCGACTTACGATGACGAGAAGCTCTCGACCTCGTCCCTGATTCTCTCCGACAACGTGGCCGCAGTGGACTCGCATTCGGTGGGTACGGGTACCTGCGTGATTGGCGGCACGAAGATTTGCCCGCGCGTACAGTCGAGCCCGGCCACTCCGGTTAGCTACAAGCGGAACCAGAATCTGGCCTTCTGGATGCAGGTGTATAACCTTGGCATTGATGAGCAGAGCAAGAGCAACCTGGCCAAGGTGAGTTATCAGATTATTGATACCGCTACGAACAACGTGATTTTTGAGAAAGAGATGGACTCCAAGGATCTTGGAGCGCACAGCAACCAGCTGACGGTGGAAAAGTTGCTACCGATTGCGGGCCTTCAGCCGGGCAAATACAAGGTAACGATCAAGGTCAACGACACAATTTCGAAACAAGAGATTGCGCAATCGGCCCCTTTTGTCGTGGAATAGAAGACATTCCCCCGCAAACCCGGTGATCCGGCGGCAGACCGAAGACCCGTGCGGGAGAAGATGTAGTTGAGCTTGCATTTTGGATTAGCCAGAGACGCCGCGCAGTCACAGATGCCAAGAGTGATCTTACGCAGGCTCCATCTCGCGTTGTTTCTAATGCTGGCCGGTCTGGCCGCGGCTTCTGTCGAAGCTGGTGGGCAGACGTCGGTATCGGGAATGGTGCGCGACTCGGCGGGGATGCCTCAGATTGGCGCCCAGGTGCAGCTCGTCAGGCCCGATTTGACGGTGGTGGCCAGCGCTTTTACGAATAACAAGGGACATTTTGTATTTGCATCGGTGCTACCCGGCTCTTACGGGGTAAAAGCCATTGCGAGCTCCTTCCTTCCATCGCTACGCGAAAATGTGCGCGTGCGGTCGGCCACGGTCGTCAATCTCACACTGAATACGCTTTATGAAGTGATGCAGTGGCTGCCGGCGCAACCACGCAATGCGAGCACGCAAAAGGACGACTGGACCTGGACGCTGCGCTCGTCAGCGAACCGCCCGCTGTTGCGCTGGCTTGAAGATGGGCCGCTGGTGGTGGTTTCAGAAGGGCCGAATTCGCAGCCGAAGCTGAAGGCGCGGCTGATTGCGAGCGGACAGCAGGGCACATTTGGCGAGGATGGCCAGCGAATCACGATGGAAGTGGAAGACACGCCCTCAAAAAGCAGAGAGCTACTGGCCCGCGTGGACTTCGATCCGACGACGGATGCGGGCATGGAATCGATGCTTGGCTTCCGGCAGGATCTTGGATTTGCGGGATCGGTGGAATCGGTAGCCGCGGTGGCGATGCATCCGGGAATAGAAGATGCGGGCGGTGATGGAGCCGCGGCTGGGCTTGAAGAGGCCGCGATTCGGACTACCGAGCGGATGCAGTTTGGCGACTCGGCTGAAGCCGAGGTTGGATCTCAGCAGGTGATGGCGCGCTTCAATCAGGGCGGACAGAATACGGTGCTGGCCGCAATGCCGTTTGCGATGGTGGGCTGGCGGAGTGGAAATAACGAGATTCACTACCGGATGGCGACGGCTGTGCCTGCTATTGGAGTGGATGGCTTGGGGACTGCAGGCGTAATGCCGGTGGTGGAAATGGTAAATGGAAAGCTGGTTGTGGAGAGGGGCACGCACCAGGAAATTGGATGGGAGCGCCGCACGGATGCTACCGGTGTCCAGGTTCTGGTGTACGCCGATTCGATCAGCAATCCGATGCTGGAGATGAGTGCGCGGCCTGCGGATAGCGTGAATTTTGCCGGACAGGCGCTGATGGATTCGAGCAGCGGCTTGATGCGTACGGCTGGCGAAGGATTTTCTACGGCTGGTGTGGTGGCTTCGATTGAACATCGCCTGCCTGGCGGCAACTCCGTGCGGCTGAGCTATGCCAATGGCGATGCGCTGGTGATTTCCAACGTTCATGCAGCTGCATCGCTTGCCGCGCTGGCGGCTTCGGCCCGACCGCGAAGGACACAAATGTATTCGCTCTCGCTTTCAGGAACGATTGAGGGCACGGGCACGCGGTGGCGGGCGAGCTATCGCTGGCAGCCGGAGGAGACGCTGACACAGGTAGCGCCTTATGCACTGGATGCTGCCGAGCCGTTTTTGAATCTGCATCTGCGGCAGCCTATGTACCGTATGCATGGCGGAGAGCATACGCGCAGCGTGGACGCGATGGTGGATGGACGGAACCTGCTGGCACAGGGATACAGATCTTACGTGCTCAACGATGGGTCGCTGCTGATCTTTGCGCAGGATCAGCGCAGCCTGAGCGCGGGGCTTGCGTTTACGTTCTAAAGAGCTTTGCGCAAGCCTTTGAAGCGACAAGACTCTGTGATATATTCATTGAGGTGGCTGAAGCAGTTTTCCTGCTTTGATTGTGTCTCTCCGGCGCAAAAAGTCCCTGCACAAACCCTCTGGACGCGTAGCTCAACTGGCAGAGCATTCGGCTCTTAACCGACAGGTTGTAGGTTCGATTCCTACCGCGTCCACCAATACAAAGGACTTAGAGCTACATCCGTGCCGTTCCCGTGCCGTTGAGCGCGAGACTCACGATCTTGCCGTGTGCCTCGGTCATATCTGCGCTGGCTGCATCCCCGTAAATATTCATGGTGGTTCGAATATCACTGTGACGCATGAGCCGTTGCTGTACGCCCACGGGCGTGCCCACGGAATCCAGCCACGTGCGGAACGTGTGCCTGAGAGTGTGCGTTCCAAGTCCTCCGATGCTCCCTGCTTTTGCAGCCTTTTGATAGGCACGCCAGACCTGGTTGTAAGACCACGGCAGCCGCCCTACTTGGAATGGAGAAGCAAACACCCAATCCTCCGGTGCGGAGAATTCAGTGCGTTGCTTCCAGTGCTGCAATGCAGTGAGCAATTCCTCGGCAACGACCAGCCGCTTACGTGACTCGGATGTTTTTACTTCGTCCACATTCTGAGCCACGATGCCACGTTCTATCAGCAATCGTCCGTTGAGCCAATCAACGTCAGACCACTTCAAAGCAAGGCACTCACTAATGCGAAGGCCCAGACAACAGCACAGCAATGCCACAGTACGGAATGGCTCCTCAAGGTGCCTCACAAATTCCTGAAACTCTTGCACGGTGAGAGTTCGGGGCGTTGCCATCCTTTTGGATGAGCCCTTAACCCTTACCAGTTCCATTGGATTGCGTTGCTCTGTTGAAATCTCCCCGCTCCACGCGGCGAAATCCCAAAAGTTACGGAGCAATCCCCGGATGTGCGCTTTACTTTTTGGAGATAAAGACAACGTGCCGAGCCACAACTCGACGGCACGAGGCTGCAACTCCGTAATCGCACATTCTCCCCACTTCGGGAGGATGTGATTACAAATCCATGCCATATAGGTTCGCCGGGTGTCGATGCGTGTTGGCATCCGTTCCTTTATGTAAAGCGTCACCAATTCGTTCATGGTTGAGGTTTTTATTTCCGGTGAGGTTAATGCTTCCAGACCGTTCCTTAAGGGTTTTGCAGCGGACCATGCTGCTGCTTTGGTCTTGAAATTTCCAAGCGACTTAGAGCGTCGTCTGCCGTTCTCCCACCAGTAAAAGTACCAGCACCCATCGCGCCGGTCCTGAACTACGCTTCCTGTGTTGATTCTGCCGCTCAATGAACCCTCCCTGGTTCTGCGGCAGACGGCACGGCCAGCATAGCATCCAGCTCGGCCTTAAGGAACCGCCATGTAATGCGTTGCGCGCCCGAAAGCGGATGTGCCGGGATGCGGCCATGTTTTGCCCAGCACAGAATGGTGCGAGGTTTGACTTTGAGGTATTCGGCGGCTTCGTTCGCCGTGAGCCATTCGATTGCCATGTTTTTCTTCCTATTTGTTTGAGAGGGCTGTGGTGCGCTGAATCAGGGAGCACGTAGCCGTGAACGTGCCACACGTGTAAGTGCCTGGGATACGTCAGCCGTCTGCCACTTCTTCAAAGCACTTCAGGTAGCCTTCCTCGTCCGGATGGAGGACGATGAATCGAAATAAGTCTTCTTGCAGATTCCACGTGCCGGCACGTCGTGCAACTAACAAACTCCAAATGGATTCGCGCAGGAATTCCCAGGTAATGCCGCTCTTAAACTTTGGAAAGAGTTTGATTGTGCGGGATGTGGTGATCCTACGTGCTCCTTTAGGTGCGCCCGCGAGCAGTTCTTTGGTCAGGTACTTTGAGAGGTAGTGGGACACGTTGTGGATCGTGACACGTCTGATGAACACGATTTTGCCCGCACCTAACCGGTCCCAGGTTTTGCTAATCCATGCGTGCGGAATGTACCGATCAATCAGGACATGGAAGTGTGGCACGCCTCTTTGGGTGAATTCCATAATGCAGATGAAGTTGGGAGGCGCGCCATACTTGCGCTTCAGATATTCGCGGAATTTGTTGAATGCTTTTCGAATGTGACGAACTCTATCCGTGGGGCTTTTGAAATGACGGTCGGCAAGAGTGAGCGTCAAGAAATAGCAGAGGCCCAGACGCTCCGCGTGTGCTCGGATGCTTCGCTTTGCAAGTCGTGCTTTTCTTGCTCCGCAATAGCTGCACGTCCACGCTCCACAGTTTACGCGTCGGTATTGCGTGCGGCCTGTTTTGGGGTCTTTGCCACGGATACAAAACCGCCCGCAGTGTTTGCCGCGCCCCAGCGGACGCGCGTAGTAACTCGGAGTCGTGTGTCGATTATTCGTTATTGAGTCAAGTAAAGAAGACACGGTCGCTTCGCGCCCGATGAGGGCTCCGCCCTCAAACTCCCGGGACAGCTTTTCGTCCTTACCGGCAGGCAGGGAAATACTCTCCCCGCCCGCCGTTTCGCAGCTTGCAACGTGCCGTATAAGTCGCGGGTCGGAGCTGTCCAGGAACCGTTGCCCGCTATGATTGTCGTTGCAGTCCACGAAGCTGCTGCACGTGTACGTGCCTCCACGTGTGCTCATTTTTGGCCTTTCTTATACGCGTGAGGACCACTGCACATCGGGCAGAGCATCTTGAGCGCATAGCGTCGCTTGAGAGATTTCTCGAAGTGACCGTCCTTACGCTTCCACGTACGCACGACACGCCAAGAGATGCCGCGTTTCGATACAGCAGCTAGTAAAGGGGCACCACGTCCCGCACGATGCGCTTTGACACGTGCTGGCACGTTCGTGCTGAATCCCAGATAATGTTGTGCACCTTTGTAGGGCCGTGCGAAGTGAGCCAGATACACAGAACCGATGACGTGCCCGTGCCGACGGTGATTGAAGAAGCGCATTAGAATGGCACCCTTTCCGTAAGCACGATGTAACGGCGCTTGCGCATCCCACGAGGGATACGGCTGATCATGAATCCACCGCGTTTCTTTGCTTTTGTTTCCGCCTTGCCCTTGTCCGTAAAGGAACCGTGGAACATGAAGGCGTATCCTTCGCTTGCAGGCTTTTTTCTTCGTGCCATCCATTTCCCTCTCAGCGCAGGCCGGACGTTGCAATAGGATTGCTAATTAACCATTGCTGGATGGAATAGCGAATCCTTACAACGCCTTCGGTGGTACTGCGTCATGAGCGGATAGTAGCTTGAAATCTGACTAGAGAAATTGCACAGAACGGGTCTCAGCTTCGCTCGATTTCCACATATGCGGCAGAGACGGTTATCAGGGGAGACTTATGCGGAAGAAGGCCAAGAATGACGCAACATCTGCGGAAACATTATCTTTGCCTGAACTTACAAAACTGGTTCTGAAGTTGCAAAAACGTGTGGAGCATCTGGAACGGGTTGCATCGGGTGAAGAGCTACTCATGCCGCCTGTTATAACAAAGCAGGAAATAGAACAAGGCATGGGCAGGAAGCCAAAACTGCCTCAAAAGGAAGTATTAAGGAGGCGCAACTGGCTGGCATGGTGGCTTGAACAGAACTGGGCCAGCTTATCCAAAAAACTGCGTAATCCAAAAACCGCAAAAGAGGCTGTAGAGATACTTATCAATCGCGATCTGGTGGGAATAGTTGGGGACCCAGACCCGCCCTTTTATACCGATCCCGGCAAGTACAAGGAACAACTCTGGGAGTTCCTGAAGAGCGGAAAGTTTTGTGGCAATCCAGTGAACCTGGCGGGCGCTATGGCAGGATTGCCGGAATTGAGTTGGAGACGGTCTCTTGACATTTCGCAGAAGAACCCTACAAAGCAACTTCCGCACCTTGCTGCATGGCGTGATCATCTACGCCGTAATTTTCCGATTCGGCTAAGAGAACTGATGAGAGCAAAGTCTCTTGAGCAGGTGAGGGAAGTGATGGCCAAGACCTCGACAGAGGACAGACTTTACGACTATCTAAAGCTGCACCCAGAAGAGGCCTTTCAATGGATTATGGACAGAAGGTCTGAGGCTGGCCGCGAGCAATCTGCACGAAATCCGGGTTCGGCTTTACGACGGTAATCATTGAAATCTTTACTGACCGAATCCCAAGGCATGACTGATTCCGACATATGTTAGGCCTGAGGCTAAACGAGAAGCGTTCGATTGGTCTAAACCGCAATCACTACTTTCAATCGAAGTTGCCAACCACTAGCGATTTAGCGCTTGACAAAACCTTTTGGCTCAAACATCATTCTCTTCGAATACGGCCCTCACATTCCAAGCTAATTTGAGCTTTTGCTTCGGCGAATCAAAGCTCGAAGTAGATTTCTGTGTGCTGTTATGAATCGACAACAAAAGGACAGGTGATGCTAGTATGGCATTCCGTTTTCGAACGCTGCTTTGACCTGTATGCGCCTGAATATGGACGCCATAACCAAGGCCGTGTTTCGGTCTATTGTTTTGCTTTGCATGGTGGGCATCCCGAGTCTGCTTCCTGTCGCGGCATCAGCGCAGAATCTTTCCCCGCAGCTGGACAGCGTCAGTAATGCTACACAAGCTCCGATTGCTGGAGCCGGACACGATTATCAGCACCTGCTTGGCGAAACCGTAAATTTCTCCAATGGCTCGGTGACCCTCGACATCAACTTCCCAGTACCTAAGGGGAGAGGAATCACAATGCCGACGAAGTGGTCCTATAACTCCGCTTCAGTCAATGCGCTTGGCGTGGAAGCCGGATATGAACCGGTATGGGACTACCCAATCGCCCTCGGAGGCGCAAACATCGACGGATGGACAGACGTTACTCCGGCTGCCAGCGTATCAATCTGGAGCGTTCAAGCGAGCGCTCCCACGAGCTCAAGTGGACCTGGTATCCCCTTCGCGCCCTGCAATTTCCAGTCAGGAATGACCTTTAGAGATATGAATGGCGTTACTCATAATTTAGATACCGGCGCACTGGCGCAGATGTATCAAGGTTCCTCAGGCTATCAGATGACTTGCGGCACTTCTGCAACAATGTCGCCTGGAGGCGACGGCCAAGTTGTGGCAACTCTGCTTCCAACTGCTTCAGGAACAAATTACCTCGGCAGCAGTTCTCCCCAAACCGCCCCATTTGTTGTGATTGACAAAGAGGGAACTACATATCTGTTTTCGGGGGGGAACAGTAGTAGTTCTCCGGGATTATCAATCATTCCGTCATCGATCGAAGACCGGAATGGCAATAAGATTACCTGGAATGGTGCAGGTGCTTGGATAGATACGGCGGGACGGACAATTAGTAATTTCAACTCAACAGCAGGTATTCTTAGTGCACAAGGTCAACTTACAATAGGTGGCACCGGACCCTATACGCCCCAGTATGGGACGACCTCAGTAAACTACCCTCAATCGCTGGCACCGCAGCTGACCGCAGCAACAAACAATGGCGAGACAGTTGGTTGCTCACCGATTCCCACACAAGTTACTTCAACGGCAACGACCACTCACCCGCGCCCGACACTGAACAGTCTGGCTCTGCCCAACGGGCAGTCTTACACAATGTATTACGGGTCGAACAATCCAACTGACTCATCCGTCGAAAATTCCTATGGGCTGATCAATGAGATCATCTACCCCGACGGCGGATGGGTGAAGTACAAATGGACACTTCCTTCCGGATACAACGAATTTTCTGAGATTCAAGGCTTTGTTGGCGAGGACAACGTAGCAACTGGAACCTACCAGAATTTCCCTGTGGTGAATGGCTGCTATTGGCTGTACCAGACTCCAGTCCTTTCCGAGCGCGAGGTCAGCTTTGATGGAACAAATGTAGTTCAGACACAGAACTTCAGCTACGTCACGAACTGGTCATCCGGTGATGGCTGGAGCAGTAAAACGACAACCGTGCAAACGACTGACAATGTAACCGGCCTAACGTCTTCAACCGTCTATACATATCTTCCCTATTGGGTTCCTCCTACGCCATATTCGAATGGTTCCGTTGCTCCTGCAATCCCGCAGGAGAGCACGGTTGCATACTATGACTGGGGCGCAGCGACACCCACTAAAACGGTTACCAAGACGTGGCTCGATCAGTTCAATATGTCTAGTGAGACGACACTGATCAATGCTACAAATCAAATTACTGAAAAAGTTTATAAATATGGGCCAGCGGTCTGTTCTTCAGGTCCGCCATTGACTGCCGCAAACAACTCTCTTGTTTACCTCCAAGAAGAGGATGACTGGGATTTCGGGTTACTGTCATCGGTTCAAGCTGCGACCGCTCCAGGAGTTGCGATTACACCGCCATCGGCTCCTCCGACAAAGAAAACGGTCTATACGCACTATTGCCCCGGTCCCCAGACTGTCTCGACGCTTGCGAGCTTCGGCAACGGAACCGGTTCATTTCCTGGCATCACGATTCCTCCTCAAGTTGCGAGCGTGACTGTGGAGAATGGGAGCGGAACTATTATTGCTTCGACAAATTATCAGTATGATCAATCAAGTTCATTAACCACGGTTCCGGCAACACCGACGCAATGGGATACAAATTACAACAATCAGACGACTACGCCACGAGCGAATCTTACCTCAGTGACGAAATGTCTGACATTGCCTTCGAGCGCAGGGGGTACATGTTCCAGCACTACGAATCCGACTACAAAATATGTGTATGACTATTCCGGTCAGCCGTTTTCAATGACTGATCCGAATGGCAATCAAACAAAATATTCATTTGTAGATCAGTACACTGGGAGCACACCGACGGGTGGAGTAACCACAAATACATATCTGACGCAGATCACGCGGCCCACTACAAACGGTGTGCAACACATTTCTCATTTTCAATATTCCTATCTGCCTGGATTGCTTGAGACGTCCAAGGATGAAAACGGAAACCTAACAACGTATTTCTATGACACGTCGTATAGGCTAACCGAAGTTTTGTACCCTGCAGATCCAAATAACAATAACGTGCAGGCATACAAGAAAATCACTTATATCGACACAGCGCCGGATCCACAGATCACCACAACGACGCTCACAACAGCAGGAAGCGGATTTGATAGCGTAACTACGGAAACGACCACGCAGATCTTTGACGGTATGGCCCATGTCACGAAAACAATCACGACTGATCTTGATAATACTTCGGGTGGAACAAACACAGTTGTGACATCTTATGACGGCGAGGGGCATCCTCACACGGTCAGCAATCCGTATTGGAGTTCCTCTAACGGCACGACCACCTATGCTTATGATGCTTTCGGACGAAAAGTTACTGCGCTGGAGCAGGACAACAGCATTCAGCAATGGTGCTACGATGGAGTTGCCTCCGCAGCAGGTCAGACCAACTGCCACAGCCACATCGGCGGTACCGGAACAGGCATGTTTGTTGATGAGGCGGATGAAAACGGCAATGATTGGCAGCGGACCTCTGACTCGTTCGGACGCTTAATCCAAGTGGAAGAACCGAATGGCAAAACAACAACGCCATCGCTTGAGACCGACTATGCCTACGATTTGCTCAATGACTTGCAAGTAGTTACACAGAAGGGCGCTTCGGGAGACTCTCCGAGAAAGCGCACATTTAACTATGATTCGCTTTCGCGCCTACTATGCTCCTCAAATCCGGAGAATGCGACAGCGGCATGTCCCACAGTGCATTCAGGTTATGTGGCTGGCACAATAGGCTACGTCTATGACGCGAATAGCAATCTGAATACCAAGACCGATGCGCGCAACATTACAGTGACGTATAGCTATGACGCACTGAACCGGGAAGTCTCTCGCAGTTACAGTAGCGGTGAAGCTACTGCCTGCCATCAGTATGACAAATCGCTTTCGAGTGATTCCGAGGCTATCAATCAGCTCACCGCCGAATGGATGATGCCATCTAGTGGAAGCTGCAACCTGCCTGTCATGGTTATTCCTCCTACGGCTTATAACAGTTCTGTGATTCTCTCGCATGATGTGTGGGGGCATGTCACATCAGAAACCCAGTGTCCCACGGGTGCTTCCTGCTCTACGGCGTACACCTTCAATTACACCTACGATCTAGCTAACGGCATGACCAGTTTCAATAACGGGCTTCCAGCTACAAACTCCACCGGTGGCCCATCTTTAGTGTTCACTGCTACGCTCGATCCCAGCGAGAAGATTCGCTCGCTTACGGTCGCCAGTCCGCCGTGGTCCACGCCGAACATTCTTCTGCAAGCCGACACGACGAATACGCTCTCGGCCCTGCAAACGCCTGCGTATGACGTCTGGGGCCATCTGGCAGCGGAGCAGGTAGGAGTTGCGGGCTCTCAAACCGGCGCGGCAGGGCTTGAACTCATCAGCAATTACGACAATCGCGGACGTATTCAGAATGAGATAGCCGGAGGTCATCAAGCCACAGCCATTCCAACCGGCAGCTTTGGCGTTATCTCCGTTAACGGAGCGGAGCAATCGGGTTTGGTTCCCGCCACTGCCACCGTCACCGTCGGCGGAAACGAACAGGGGCCGGTTAGCTGGTATCCGTGCGGAAGCCCGGCGCACTGCTCTGCGCAGCAGATGTACGACACGGGGACGCTCACGGTTACTATCAACGGCACAGCATATAGTGTTGGCTGGGGGCAAGTAGATACTGCCGCGACTGTAGCTTCGCATCTGGCCGGGACCATCAATGGCTCCAGCTACACGGCGATAGCGAATGGTTCCGCTATTCAAATCATCTGTGACAATGCCAGTACACTGGGCAGTTCCATCACGCTCAGCAGTTCCTCTACGGACGGCTCTCCAGCTGGGCTTTTCTCCTCGCCATCGTTCGGAGCCACAGTCTCCGGCTCAACCTTCACGGGCGGCGGCACCAAGTACGATACTGGGACGGTGACAGTAGCCTTGACGGGTGCCAATGGAACAGACAGCTATGGCAGCGTGCTGGCCACTTCAGCGCCCGTGAGCTGGACAAGCAGCAGTACAAACACCAGCCTAATCAGCGCGCTAGTGAGTGCCATCAACTCTGCCGCCAGCACCTATGTCACCGCGTCGGTGGACGCTTCGGGCAGCTCGATCAACCTGGTCAGCAAAGGGACAGACAGCAGCTCGGCCAACTATGGTCTGAAGCTCAACATCACAGACACTACTTCGTCCAACAATCCGGGAATTCCGGTTTCCTACCTGCCTCCCCAGGGTTTCCAGTTTGACGCGAGCAGCCTGGGCGATGGCTCCAATGGGAATACCTCGACCAACTATGCGCTGACCTACCTGTACATGGTCCCCGAGGGCGATTACGCGCCGAACAGCAATCTTCGGGGCTATTCTGATTCGGTGATGGGGGATTGGGCCTTCCAGTACGACACGCTGAACCGTCTCACGGTGGCATCTCCGGCCACGAATGCACCTTCGGCCTACGCCAGTCACACAGGCTGCTGGGGGTATGATGCCTTCGGCAATCGCACGCTGGCGGCGTTTACTGCCTCTACCGATTGCACGGCGCAGACTACCGCTACGGGGACCTACAACGCATCAAATCGAATCACGTTTCTCTCGCAGAGTACGCCGATTTCGTACTCTTTGCCGAGTGGGTTAACTTATGACAGCGGCGGCAATGTGGTTCTGGATTCGTCCAACACAGCGGGGGGGAGTACCACTGGCGTGAGCTATGCTTATGACGGCGAAGGACGGCTCTGTGCGTCGAAGCAGAACAGCGGCGGATCGGTTACGCAATACTTCTATGACGCCTCTGGGCGGCGGGTAGCTAAAGGAGCGCTTTCGGGTTCGTTTCCGGCTACCAATGCCGTTTGCGCTGCGCCTGCTGCGGGTCAGAGTTATTCGAATCTGTATCTGCTGAATCTGGCGGGGGAGCAGGTGACGGAGCTGACCGTCAGCGGCGGCACGGTGAGCTGGTTGCACACCAATGTGTGGTCTGGGGCGCATCTGAGCGCAACGTATGACAAGGCCAACGGAGGCGCTCTGCACTTCCACATCTCCGACCCGCTGGGGACGCGGCGGGTGCAGACCGATATGAATGGGAAGATCGAGGAGACATGCCAGTCGCTGCCGTTTGGGGAGAATTTGAACTGCTCTACGACTGCGCTGGCTACAGCGGATGATGCTACTGAGCATCACTTTACCGGCAAAGAACGCGACACCGAATCCGGCAACGATTACTTCGGGGCTAGATACTATGCATCTACGATGGGACGCTTCCTCAGCCCTGACTGGAGCGCGCAAGTCGAGCCAGTGCCGTACTCCAAGCTTGATGATCCACAGACGCTGAATCTCTACGCCTATGTCACAAACAATCCTCTGAGGAGCATCGACACTGATGGGCATTATTCAGATGGAGCCATAGGCGGGCTGGCAATGTCCGCTCAAAATGCTGGACCGCTTGACCCAAGCCTATGGGACAAAAAGCCACCGCCGCCTCCTCCCTCACCGGCCCAACAACAGGTCAGCTTCAGTACGCTTGCCGCGAACTACCCTGGACACGATACCTATCCGACTGACCCAAATGCGCCAAATTCCATCTGGTCACTCATCGGGGGCCATGTAGCGATGAACGCATGGACGACGGATGCGGACGGAAACCAAGTCCCGAACAACACTTGCGCTATTCGAATGAGCTATGACCTGAACCAGAGTGGATTGATAATCCCAAAGGGAAAAGGAACCGTATCTGGAGCAGACGGAAAGCAATACTTTCTGAGGGTTGCTGATCTTCAGAAGTTCCTCACTGGCGCTCTCGGTCAACCACAGCGTCTTGCCGGTGGATCGTTTGCGGGACCGGCTGGTTCCACGGGGGTCATTTCGTTCAATATACCGTTCCGAGATGCGACCGGCCATTTCACGCTTTGGAATGGAAGCGGCGTCGCCGATCCGAAGGAACCTTACGGCTCATGGCCCGCACCAACGAGCACTCTATTCTGGGGGATAAAATGAAGGCCTTCGTGATCGTTTCCATGCTCGTTTTCTGCTCTTCATTCGGCCTAGCGCAAAATGAGGGAACCAAGACACTGGGGGAAATTAAACAGTGGCGTCTGAGCACTCCACACGGGGATGTGAGACTTAAGCTATCAAGTGTCCCAAGCGGAAGCGACACACGCACGGTATTGTCCGTGGAGCCGTTTGGCGACGCTAAGCCTACGACAGGCGAAGAAGAAGCTCTGCTTCGGCAGGTTCTGCATGACATGACAGAACATGGTTATGATTCAGGTAAACTGTTGATGATCAGTACATGGCTTCAGAACTCAGAATTTCAAGACGGCGTTGAACACGCGGTGTCCGAATCTGTAAATTGGAAGTCCTGCCTAGGACGCAAGTATTGCTATAAAGCGGAGATTGCGGCCAACCATTTTCTGTCATCTGTTGAGGCCTTCAAAGGGTTCGATGCTGTCTTGCACGAATACGGGCTGAGACGAAAGGCGGTTCGCGTAGATGACATGAGCGTGGGAAGTAAGCCTGGAGGAGTCCTATGCCAAGGCCTCGTAGTTATCTCCCTTGAGAGGGAAAACTGATCTTGCGTCTCGAAAACGTTGGCCCAACAACAGAGCCTCAGCCCTGCAGGGCTTAAATTTCTCGAACAACAAGAGACTGTTGGCGGCGTGCCGAATCTTACGCCTTATGATGCTAGCGGGAAGAAGCATTCGGGCGACTGGACCATCGGATACGGTCATAAGATCAAGCCGGGTGAGGACTTCTCGAAGGGCATCACTGCGGATCAGGCTGCTGGTCTGCTCAGCGCTGATGTCCAAACGGCTGTAAATGCAGTAAACGGAGCGCTCAGATATCCGACAGGCAGCTTCCAGAACGAATTCGATGCCATGGTGTCTCTTGCGTACAACATTGGCGGCGGGGCATTCGCGAGTTCAACTCTGGTTAAGCGATACAACAGCGGCGGGGTTGTTGAACAGCCCGATTTATTCACTCGATTCAGCAGGACGGGCGGAGCCTCTTCACCTGGCCTTTACGCGCGGCGTGAAAGGGAGTACACGCTGTTCAACACGGGTGAGTATTAGTGGCCGGGCTGGATCGAGCCGGTAGCAGGCCCCGTACCCTATTTGCTGTGGAGGACTGATGATTAATACGAGAAAAATGTTTGCGTTGGGTGTTGTGATTTTTGGTCTTCTCATTGCACGGTGTGTATCAGCTCAGGAGAGCGATCCATGTCTCCGGATGCAGGCTCAAGCCGAAATGAATGCCTGCGAAGTCGATCAGTACGCGAAAGCGGACGCAGAACTCAATTTCGTTTACAAGCAGTTGATCGCTAAGTACAAGGCTGATGCCGCGTTCGTGGAGAAGCTCAGGCTTGCTCAAGAAAGCTGGCTGAAGTTCCGTGATGCGGACGTGACTTGCTTCTACTACCAAAAAGACAAGCTTGCAGCGTATGGGTCGGTTTACCCGACCTGTAGATCGCGAGCGCTGACCCAATTGACCGTTGAGCGAACTAACGAACTCAAGCACATGCTGAATCCTGAGGAGGGCGATGTGTGCGCTTTTCGAGCTGCGCCTGAGCCTGCTCAAGAAGGCAAGCCGCAGAAGTAAGTGCGGCAAGCCACCATTCCATATCAGAGCCAGCATCCGATGAACGCGCTGCCTACAGCATCGGTTCTTCGCTTCCCCTACGAGGACTTTCGATGGCCATGCGTCGTTGCGAAATGTTGATAGTGTTCGCCTTAGCCCTCTTCTGCGGACAACTTTTTGCTCAGAGCAATGCCGATCATGCTGACTTGAGCGCCCCTCCAGTGAGGTGGAAGACCGATTGCGCACCGCGCGGATGCCTGTTGCATGCAGACGTGCTGCGGGGAGACTCCGGCAGTCCCGCCAACCCAAAGGACTTCCGCGAATACATCGGCGTGGATATTGCGCTGGCGCGAAAGACTCGGCAGCCTGCATACATCGCATTTGAAGTTGACCCGCGAGCGACATCGGATCGGCCGATCTTCATTGCATTTATCAAGACGATGAGGAGCGGGAACGCTTGGAAAGCGGCGCTCGACGAAGACGGCACGATGGAGATCCCGATTGCGCGTTGCGATAAATTGAGCTGCCAGGCGCGTATTCCCGGAGGAGGCTTCGATGTCAAGCCTTACACGGGCAAGCGGATCAACCTGCTGGAAAAGCTCTTGACCTCCGACGCGGTTATGGTTCTGTACACGAAGGGTAAGACTGCCTACCGAACAATGATCCCGTTGTCGTCGTTCCAAAAAGACTACCAACACGTGATGGCGGTAGACTTGGCACCGGCTCAGGCTCCACATACCCCCTGACCGTCCCAGCGAACCATCCCTGAAGCATCCACGGGCCGTCTCTTCGGGTCAGCCTTGCTGCGTCTGGGGCCTCCAACGAGGGCCGTTCAGCCCCGACCAAAAAGCACGCTGCCTACGGCATCGGAAGTAGGGTGACACCTCACCCGCCGGTCTTTTCTCTTCGCCCTCGTTCAACGCAGTTGCCTCCGGGTCCACCTTCACGGGCGGCGGCACCAAGTACGATACGGGAACGGTGACGGTAGCCCTGACGGGAGCCAGCGGAACGGACAGCTATGGCAGTGTCCTGGCCACATCCTCGCCCGTAAGCTGGACGAGCAGCAGCACAAACACCAGCCTGGTCAGCGCGCTGGTCAGCGCCATCAACTCCGCCGCGAGCAGCTATGTTACCGCTTCGGTTGACGCTTCTGGCAGCTCGATCAACCTCACCAGCAAGGGTTCCGACGGTAGCTCGGCTAATTACGGCATCAACCTCACCATCACGGACACTACGTCGTCCAACAATCCGGGAGTTCCGGTTTCCTACCTGCCTCCCCAGGGTTTCCAGTTTGACGCGAGCAGCCTGGGCGATGGCTCCAATGGGAATACCTCGACCAACTATGCGCTGACCTACCTGTACATGGTCCCCGAGGGCGATTACGCGCCGAACAGCAATCTTCGGGGCTATTCTGATTCGGTGATGGGGGATTGGGCCTTCCAGTACGACACGCTGAACCGTCTCACGGTGGCATCTCCGGCCACGAATGCGCCTTCGGCCTACGCCAGTCACACAGGCTGCTGGGGGTATGATGCCTTCGGCAATCGCACGCTGGCGGCGTTTACTGCCTCTACCGATTGCACGGCGCAGACTACCGCTACGGGGACCTACAACGCATCAAATCGAATCACGTTTCTCTCGCAGAGTACGCCGATTTCGTACTCTTTGCCGAGTGGGTTAACTTATGACAGCGGCGGCAATGTGGTTCTGGATTCGTCCAACACAGCGGGGGGGAGTACCACTGGCGTGAGCTATGCTTATGACGGCGAAGGACGGCTCTGTGCGTCGAAGCAGAACAGCGGCGGATCGGTTACGCAATACTTCTATGACGCCTCTGGGCGGCGGGTAGCTAAAGGAGCGCTTTCGGGTTCGTTTCCGGCTACCAATGCCGTTTGCGCTGCGCCTGCTGCGGGTCAGAGTTATTCGAATCTGTATCTGCTGAATCTGGCGGGGGAGCAGGTGACGGAGCTGACCGTCAGCGGCGGCACGGTGAGCTGGTTGCACACCAATGTGTGGTCTGGGGCGCATCTGAGCGCAACGTATGACAAGGCCAACGGAGGCGCTCTGCACTTCCACATCTCCGACCCGCTGGGGACGCGGCGGGTGCAGACCGATATGAATGGGAAGATCGAGGAGACATGCCAGTCGCTGCCGTTTGGGGAGAATTTGAACTGCTCTACGACTGCGCTGGCTACAGCGGATGATGCTACTGAGCATCACTTTACCGGCAAAGAAAGAGACGGAGAATCGGGACTCGACTATTTCGGGGCCAGATACTACGGTTCGTCGATGGGCCGGTTCATGAGCCCTGATTGGTCGGCCAAAATCGAACCGGTTCCATATTCGAAACTGGACAGTCCACAATCGCTGAATCTGTACAGCTACGTTGGTAACAATCCTCTCAGCAACATCGATACTGATGGTCACGCCTGCGAAGCGCTGTACTTCAATACCAGCAGTGGTTTCTGCCAACGAGCGACTGAATACGGCCAAGTAGATGCGAGGCCAGAAATTCGATCCCAAACACGATTCTTTGCTGCCACAAATGCTGTATCGCAGGCGCTTGCTGATGTTGCTACTCCTGTGAGCGGATTGCTCGTGTCGGGGAAGACCGCAAACTTCCTAGAAGGTATAGGGCAGACGCTGCAAAAACTAAATGAAACCCAGTTGATACCAGGAATCCAAAACGGCTCACTAAGCGGCCCAAATTTGGATCAGCAATTGGTCCACATCGAGCAGAGCACGGTACAAGGCCAACTCAACAACCTACAGCAATCTGACCCTTCCGGGTATAGCAAAACCATTAGTGATATCAATGGATCACTGAATTCGATGGTGACCAAAGGACTTGAACAGCTCACAGGGACGGATAGAGCCTATGCAGGTGTTTTGGCGGGAGTTCGTAAGGATCTCGGCCGCAATATCGACTTCTCAAATCAGGGTGATCGCGAGGCCATCGGAAACGCACTCATCAAACACATCAGGCAAACCGGCGGTTGCGATGTCAATGGTAAGAAGCAGGGAGGCTGCTAATGATAAAGCGACTGACTATTTGGACATCTGAGACTGCGTTAGAGGTGATCTTGATTGGATTGGTTCTGGCGGTGTTGTTGGGGCACGACCAAAATGCCTTCGCGAAAGATGTGGTTATATACAGTTCCGGAATACTCCTGCTGTTCTTCACCACGGGCTATTTACTTACAACCATCATCGCTAGAGCCTTTTGGAAAGGGAAGAATCTGTGGTTGTATCCATGTATTGCAGTCGCCCTCTTTTTCCTTCACTTCGAGATCATGAATGTGGGGCTAGGAGGTGCGTTTGAACCTGCGGACAGATTCCGTATTCGAATTGCCGGTGCGGTCGTAGTTTTCATCTGTACGTTCGTCGGTACGCTACTCTTACGACGTTGGAAATTAGCAAGCAGCGAGCCTGTTTTGTCCCAGTCTTAGCTTATGAAAGGAGGTCCATACAGGTACGATGCGGGCCGCCGCTTGTGCATCCTGTTATACCGGCAAAGAACGAGATACCGAATCAGGTAACGACTACTTCGGGGCAAGGTACTATGCATCTACGATGGGACGCTTCCTCAGCCCGGACTGGAGCGCAAAGGTCGAACCTGTGCCGTACAGCAAACTCGATGATCCGCAGACGCTGAATCTATACGACTACATGCGAAATAACCCATTAGCTGGTGTTGATGCGGATGGACATTGTCCAGAATGTGAGGAAGACCCTGAGGAGGAAATTCGAGACGACAAAGAATTCGAAAAGGAGGTAGAAAACGCTAAGGAGGCACTTAATCGAAAAGACGCCGCAGAAGACGCAGCACGCCAACAAAGTGAGTATGAGCAATTCAAAAAAGAAAATGCGAGCGGTTATGACGATGCAAATGGAGTCTCGCGTATTGGCCCTCCCACAAAAACGGAATTCGAAGCAATACAGGCAAGGAATCGCGGGAGAGATGCCCGCGATGCATTCGGAAAGGGCGGCGGGCGCAATGCGCAGAAGACAAATCCTGATCGCGTGGCGAGTGCGAAGGGAAAAATCGACGATCTCAAAGGAGAACGAAACAAGCTTTCGCGACAGCCTAACAAAACTCCAGCCGACAAAGAAGCGATTAAGAAGTTGGACAATCAGATCAGACGTCAACAAGACCGAATGAGATCGTCAGAAAACCATTCGCAAAAGAATAAAGGACAACAGTAATGAGTAGTCAGATTCTGTATACGATTCTTCTGGAATTTGGAGAGGGAACATACATTGGTCAGGTGATGTGTGTAAAACCCAAAGATGCTCTGCTCAAATGGGCCAATGCCCTTTCTGATGCTGACCTCGTCAACTGGAATTTGAAGCATGACGATTTAGTGACAGCTATTAGTGACGGAGAACTCGTCCCAATAACTGACCGCACGAATGTTTGGTGTCTATCTGGAGTTTCACAAGACAACAAGCAGATTCTTTTGAATGTAGTAGCAACTGAACAGCCGAAAAGCTGCGAATAGGTGTACAGCATTTGACTTTGAGCGAGTGGCCTAGGTCTTTTAGGAAGCCTACCCTACCGCATCATTTTGGTGTCCGATATCCCCGTTTTTGTGTATGAGAGGGAGAACAGCAATATCCGGGGGTATTCTGACACGGTGATGGGGGATTGGGCGTTCCAGTACGACACGCTGAACCGGCTTTCGGTGGCATCTCCGGCGACGAATGCGCCTTCGGCCTACGCCAGTCACACTGGCTGCTGGGGGTATGATGCCTTCGGCAATCGGACGCTGGCGGCGTTTACTGCCTCTACCGATTGCACGGCGCAGACTACCGCTACGGGGACCTACAACGCATCAAATCGAATCACGTTTCTCTCGCAGAGTACGCCGATTTCGTACTCTTTGCCGAGTGGGTTAACTTATGACAGCGGCGGCAATGTGGTTCTGGATTCGTCCAACACAGCGGGGGGGAGTACCACTGGCGTGAGCTATGCTTATGACGGCGAAGGACGGCTCTGTGCGTCGAAGCAGAACAGCGGCGGATCGGTTACGCAATACTTCTATGACGCCTCTGGGCGGCGGGTAGCTAAAGGAGCGCTTTCGGGTTCGTTTCCGGCTACCAATGCCGTTTGCGCTGCGCCTGCTGCGGGTCAGAGTTATTCGAATCTGTATCTGCTGAATCTGGCGGGGGAGCAGGTGACGGAGCTGACCGTCAGCGGCGGCACGGTGAGCTGGTTGCACACCAATGTGTGGTCTGGGGCGCATCTGAGCGCAACGTATGACAAGGCCAACGGAGGCGCTCTGCACTTCCACATCTCCGACCCGCTGGGGACGCGGCGGGTGCAGACCGATATGAATGGGAAGATCGAGGAGACATGCCAGTCGCTGCCGTTTGGGGAGAATTTGAACTGCTCTACGACTGCGCTGGCTACAGCGGATGATGCTACTGAGCATCACTTTACCGGCAAAGAACGGGACTCCGAGTCCGGTAACGACTACTTCGGGGCCAGGTACTATGCCTCTACGATGGGACGCTGGCTGAGTCCTGACTGGGCTATGGTTGCAATGCCGGTTCCATACGCAAATCTGAATAACCCACAAAGCCTGAACCGAACGGCAACATCTCGGGCTATCCTGATTCGGTGATCTGTGACTGGGCTTTCCAGTACCACACCCTGAACCGGCTGATAGCTGGCTATTGGACTACGACGCCTTCGGCAACCGAACGCTGGCCAAATTCATAACATCCATAGACTGCTTCGCGCAGACCACGGTCAGTTGCAAGGCGTCGAATCAGCTTACGTCTCTCGCAAGGCACGCCGATTTCATACTCGTTGCCGAGTGGGTTAACTTATGACAGCGGCGGCAATGTGACCTCGGATTCCCCAAACAGAGCCGGGGTCCGAAATTTTACAAAAAGCCCCGTGCCGAATCCCGTGCCGCTCACGCTGAATTGGATCGAAAAGACTGTATTCCATGCCGTCTGCCGCGTTGTAAGTCATTGAAACTACGTTTAGACGCGGATTCGATTCCTACCGCGTCCACCAGAAACTTAAAAACTCAAAAGGAAAACGGCAGAACTTCTCCTCAGCGGAGACCCGTGTGTGAGACTGCTGACCTGCGGATTCGATTCGATCCCTGTGATTGTTACGGGTAGATAGAGGCAAAGAACTGCCAGGCCAGAGTTGTGAAGTTCAGGTCAACCGCAGGGTTGCGCTTCCGATTCCTGTTCCAATCTGCGCTGCCTTCCCATTCGTGGCCGATATCTTTGAGAAAGTATGCCTCCACTGGAACGTTTTGTTTGCATCCCAGCCAAGTGAGCTTAATGCCCCAATCCTTTTTCTCTGCAGTCTGCCTTTGACATCCGTTGAGATAGCCCCAGGTGACCCAGTTTCCATGCGGCGTGGTTGCGAAGTGCGGGCTATTGGCTTCGAATGCCGTGAACTGCTCGTCTTCATCTCCGTGAATATAAAGAATGGGCACTGGAGATGAGAGCTTTGAAGGTGGGTCCATAAGAGGTGTGGCTACTGCAACAACGCCGCTTACAAATTGCGGATGCTTCGATGCGAATAGCTGTACCATCCCTGAGCCGCTGGAAAAGCCTGCGAAGAAAACTCTCTTTGGGTTCGGGTGCTCGCGATGCAGCACGTCTTTAAGGACGGCGCAGAGATAACCGTCATCGTCGACGGAAGGCATACCCGGAGCGAGAATGTGCGTGCGCGATCCTTTCATCTCCCAGAAAGTGATGTTCTCTTTTTCACTGGATGGCAGAGTCAGATTCGTTCGCATGGGTTCGGGAAAGACGACGAGGAATCCATGCCGGTCTGCTTCGTTTTTCCATCCGTATTCCTGAGATGCCGACTCGGCTGTGCTGGTGATGCCTCCAAGCATGAATACGATTGCAGGGTGAGCTGCAAGATGTGCCGGACGATATAGCACGTAGGGCCGATCATAGCCATTGTGGCTGAAAGGCACAGTCTGGATCTGCGCGGCTGCGGATGCCGCAAGGACGGCAGAGGCGATCGCCAGAATCACGGTCCGAAGTTTCTCGGCCATTCTCAATCGAGGTCCTTCCTCAAAACAGACATGCTTTCCCGGGATTGTGCGTGCAGGCTAGCGTTGGGATTTGCTTTTCTTGCTCCGGGCGCGCTTTGCAGAAATCAAAGACGCTGGAACTGAGACGGAGTCGCGGATCTTCAGAGAAGTCTCAATCACAACGTGCTTCGCTTTTGCCGAATCGCCGCCGATTCGCTCAAGCAGGATGCGAGCAGCTGTCATTCCAAGCTGATAGCCCGACTGAGAAACAGAAGAGAGCGCCGGATTCGTGGTTTCTGCAATGTCCAGGTCATCGAATCCCATCACTGATACGTCGTCGGGGCAGTGCAGGCCAGCGTCGCGAATCGCGGTCAGCACGCCGAGAGCGATCATGTCATTGCCGGCGAAGATTGCCGTGGGTGGAGGAATCAACCGCAGCAACAGCTTGGTCTTGGAAAAGCCGCCCTGTTTATCGAAGGTGGTTTCCTGCACATACTCGGGCGCAAGCTCCAGCCCAGCCTCGTCAACCGCCTGCTTGAAACCATTCAATCGTTCTTCGGCATTGGTCAGATGCAGAGGCCCGGTAATTACCGCCAGCCGTTTGTGCCCCATCTTGATCAGGTGTTGCGTGGCCCGGTAAGCCCCGGACTGATTATTGGCGGTAACACTGTCTCCATCCCATCCCTTGGGCAGACGGTCAATGCACACAACACCGGCGCCGGCTGCACGATATGACTGTGCCTGCGCGGTCAGATCACTGAAATTCGAGGGGATGACGATCAGGCCTGCAGGAAGAAAGGTTCGCAGTTCATTGAGGTGCGCCAGTTCCTTGGAGTGGTCATTATCCGTATTACACAGAATCAGCCGATAGCCGTTTGAAAATGCGAGGTCTTCGGCGCCCCGCACCACTGCAGGGAAAAATGGGTTTGTGATGTCGGGAATGATCATACCGATCATGTTGGTTTTGTCACGTCTGAGACCACGTGCCAGTTCGCTGCGCTGATAGCCAGAAGTCCGAACCGCATCCAGCACTCGTTGCCGGATCGATTCCCGTACACGGGCTGTATTGTTTAGCACATGGGAAACAGTTCCGAGAGAGACGCCAGCCTGCTTGGCAATCTCCTTCATATTGGCCATGTCGTTTTCCTGACTCGCACAAGGGGCGGCAATGCGGAGGAGTTCATTGTGTCTGTCTACCTGCGAATATAGAAAAAATAAAACCTTTCATTCGATGCCTGTCTCAAAATAATACCGATGGCATTCCTGCGGCTTGCTTCGGCGCTTGGCTCCCCGCGGTATATCGAAGAGAGAGAATCTCTGCAATGGCTGTATTATGCGACAAATCGCTTTATTTTTCATAATGGACTTATCAAATTTGCGCCGCTGGAAAGGCGTCTAAAAAAAATCTTGACAGAAAAGTCGCGCAAGCCGTAATCTTCTCCCGTCAATTTTGAAAGCTTTCAAAATGGTTGGGAGGTTCCATGACAGACCGGATTTATTCGTCCAGGTTTGCTTGTTTGGCCGTGGTATTCGCCATGCTGCTCACAGGTGCTCTGCTTCACGCGCAGGTATTGATTACAAGTAATATCGTGGGCACAGTCACAGACGTCCAGCAGGCTGTTGTTCCGGGCGCACAGGTAACTCTAACGAATCTTGACACGGGTGTGACTACCAGGGCCGCGACAGACGCGGCGGGGGGCTACCGTTTCCCCAACCTGATTGCGGGACGCTACCAGGTGAATGTCACGAGCGCGGGGTTTGCCCCCGCGGTATCCACAACCGTGTCGCTTGAAAATGGCACCACGCAGCGCGTCAACATTGCACTCAGGGTCGGCACCAAGGAAGAGATTGTTCAGGTGACCAGCGCGGCTCCGCTGGTGGATACGGAAACTGCGGATATTTCCGCTGTGATTGACAACAATTTTGCGCAGGAACTGCCAATGGAGGGCCGCAACTACCTGAACTATGCGCAGATTCTGCCCGATTTCAACAGCGGCACAGGGGATAACACCCGCATGGCGTATGGACTGGCCTCGGCGACGATGCCCGGAGCCATGCAATTGAATATTGGTGGCACCGAGTATGGTGTTGGCTACTATGTGGACGGGTTGAATAACAACGATAACTGGGTTGAGGGTCCGGTGATGAACGTCAACCAGGACACGATCCAGGAAGTCAAAGCTGAAGTTTCGGATTACTCCGCCGAGTACGGCCGCGATGTAGGTCAGTTGAATGTGACCACGAAGTCCGGTACCAACCGTCTACATGGGACGGCGTATGACGCGTTCCAGAACGCCGGCATGAACGCTGTCGATCCATACAGCAAGTACCAGGGAATTCCACGGAGCGCATATCACCAGAATCAATATGGATTTACAGTAGGCGGTCCCGTCTGGATCCCGAAGATTTTCGACGGACGCAATAAGCTTTTCTTCTTTGGCTCATTTGAACAACTACGCAATCGCGGCGAGGCGCAGTACACCACCTATGTGCCAACAGATGCGGAGCGCACGGGTGACTTCAGCGCGTGGCTGGCAAAATTTCCAGTAGATCCGTCGATGTGCGATGGCTCATCCAACGCGCCCGCCAACTGCAGGTATGTGATTTACGACCCAACTACCTATAACACCGAGACGCAGTTGCGTACGCCTTATCCAAACAATGTCATCTCGAATCCTTCGGCTACGGCACTCTCTTACCTCTCGCATTTTCCTGAGCCGAACGGTTATACCTCGCCTGCGCAAGGCAACTTTGATAATTTCTCCGGTACGAGAACATCAGGCCTGGATAACAATAACTACAGCGTGCGCATGGACTATCAGCTATCAAGCCGCGACAGCCTATATTTCCGCTGGCTGCGCGATGACGGCACAGTTATTAATGAAGGAGGTCTGATTCCAGAGCTATCCATGGGAGATGGGCCACTGCATCGCGTAAACACCTACCAGGCTCATTATGTTCACTCCTTCAGCTCATCCTTCAGCAACGAATTCAATGTGAGCTGGACGCGCGGCTACAACTTCAGCGCGAATCCCGCACAGGCGAATACGTTCTCCTCGACTCAGTGGATCCACGACCTCTTCCAAAACTCGTCTACGAACATGGCCGGATTCACCTCGTATGACAAAAGTCTGTTCGGCATCAGCAACGATGCCACGTTCAGCGTCAACATTGGTGCGGATAGTTCGTACTTCGCCAATGGACTGAGCACCGGCTCGACCGAGTTCTGGTATCAGTATGTTCCCATCTTTCAACTCACCGATAATGTCGAGAAGGTGATTGGGCGCCACTCGCTTAAGGTTGGCTACTACATGGCGCGGCGCAGCGAACGCGATAACGATGTCATCCGTTCCGTGACCATTGACGGCAACTACACGAGCAAGGGGCCGAACATCGGCGATGGCTCGGGTTTCAACACTCTGGCGGAGTTTGAAACGGGCTTTGTGACAGATATGGGGCAGCGCACGCCTGTATCCAGCGGAGATGCAAGCCTGTGGTTCAATATGCCGGAATACGCCATGTTTATCAATGATTCGTGGCAGGCGCTTCCCAAGCTTACGCTGAGTGTTGGTCTTCGTTATGACTTGCCGATTCCGGCTTACTCAACGAACCACTATTGGGGCGTTCTGGATCAGACATATCCAGGCTGGCGCATGGTGATGCCGGGGCTGACACCAGGGACGAGTGCGCATCCGTTTTCGGCAGTGAAAACAGACCTTGCACCGCGCATCGGTCTGGCGTACCGGCTTGACAACAAGACTGTGATTCGCAGCGGATACGGGCTGTTCTACGAGACAGGGCGGTTTAAATATCTCGATCAGATGTTCTGGAATTCGCCGGGCTACGGCGGCGCAGACTACAACTCTACGTACATGGTGTCTGATCCGGCGCAAACCTACTACACGCTTGATGATGTATGGCCTGCTGCACAGACAGTGGATCGCGGAACGTGGCCCCTGCCGTTGGGAACAGATGGTGGAACTCTTTGCCCGCGCTGCGATACCGCAACTACTGACGCCAAAAGCTGGCAGCCAACTTACTTGCAGCGCTGGAGTCTGGATGTGGAGCATCAGCTTGGCTCGGCGATGGTGGCTTCTCTGGGATATGTAGGTTCAAAGGGTACTCACATGGCGATTCAATACGACCTGAATCTGCCCGCCCAGGGCGTTTTTCTCAACAGCGAGCAATACTATGAAGCGCGCCCCCTTAGCTCTGTTGCACCGGAACGCTGGGGAGCCATCAACACGGTACGCATGAATCGTGGCAACAACTACAACGCGATGAATGCTGAACTCCGCATACGGCAGTGGCACTCGATGACCGGGCAAGTCTCCTACACGTGGTCCAAGCAGATGGATGACTTCTTCGGCGCCAACGGCGAGAGCGGCACGCACGCGCTTGGCGGCCAGTGGCATCCGGAATGGTCCTACGGCCCATCGGACGCCAATCATACAAACCGCTTGGCGGCCGGCATTACCTATACGCTGCCGGGACAGAGACTGCAGAACTATATGCTTCGTACTCTGTTGGGCGCATGGCAGGCGAGCACAGTGGCTACCTTTGAGTCGGGCGCTCCTGTGACGATATGGAACGGCTACACAAGCTCCTATGACTACATGGGAGATGTGCCTGACCGCACCTGCAGTGGAAGTCTGGACCGCGGCAAGCGAAGCTTTACGCACTACTTCAACACAGATTGCTATACAGAGCCTGCGGCCAGCACGGACCCCAATCTCCTGAATCAAGGCATTACGAACTTTGCCGTACACCGTGGCAATGAACGGCGTAATAATCTTACCGGACCGGGAATCGAAAACTTTGATCTGGGCTTGCAGAAGACATTTTCCCTGGTCGGTGAGGGAACGAAAATCGTCGTACGTGCTGACGCATTCAACGCCTTCAACCATACCCAGTGGTCGTACATCAATACGTACGATGATCGTGCGATCAACGACGAAAGCCAGTTTGGATGGGTAACCGGAGCCCGTCCAGGGCGCAGGATGCAGATCAACATGCGCTTTGTCTTTTAGCTGCAAGTACGGGCGACGTTTGAAGCGCCGCCCGTACTATTTCTCGTTGTGCAGAATTGCTGTTGAGGAGTAAGCCCGCCCATGTATCAGCCGGAATCGTACGCCATAACGCTCGCGTTCATGATACTTACTATGTTCTGCTGGGGATCTTGGGCGAACACAATCAAACTATGCCCTGGTTACCGCTTTCAACTCTTCTACTGGGATTACGTGATCGGCCTGCTTGTGGCTGCTATCGTCTGGGGACTCACCTTCGGAAGCTACGGTTCCAGTGGTGAACCATTTCTAAATGATCTTGCGAGCGCTTCACATCATGCGATGCTGCTGGCTGCCGCGGGTGGCGCAGTCTTCAACGTCGCAAACCTGCTTCTGGTTGCGGCCATTGAGATGGCCGGCCTTGCTGTTGCCTTTCCGGTCGGAATTGGACTTGCATTGGTTGTAGGAGCGGTCAGTAACTACATCCTTTCTCCCAGAGGCAATCCGGTCCTCCTGTTCTGCGGTGTGGGGCTTGTTGTTGCGGCCATCATCTTTGACGCACTGGCTTATGGTCAGCGAGAGGTAGGACAATCCCGCTCTACTCGTAGAGGGCTATTCATCAGTCTCCTCTCCGGCCTTCTTATGGGCAGCTTTTATCCCATGGTGTCAGGCGCGATGAGCGGCAAAGACGCTACCGGTCCCTATGCGGCTGCTTTCTTCTTCGCCATTGGAGTGGCTATTTGCGCTGTGCCGGTAAATTACCTTCTCATGCGTTTTCCTATCGATGGAAACTCTCCCGTTGCATTGCGTGGTTATCGTATTGCTCCCATGCGCTGGCATCTGGCGGGTGTTCTGGGAGGGGCGATATGGTGTACCGGAGCGCTGGCCAACTTTCTTGCGTCCAAAGCGAACATCGTCGGTCCCGCTGTCTCGTATTCCATTGGGCAGGGAGCCACGATGATCTCCGCGGCATGGGGAGTTTTTATCTGGCATGAATTTTCTGCAGCTCCAAGAAGAGCCAGGATATTTCTTGCTTTCATGTTTCTGTTGTTTCTGTGTGGGCTCGGAACAATCGCCGTTGTTCCGCTTTTCTAGACCATTCTGTATTGCAAAGAGGAGATGCCATTGTTGGGGCTCAAGCCTATTGTCGTCGTCGGCAGCATCAACACTGACCTGGTCTCATTGACCGAAAAGATTCCGCTTGCCGGTGAAACTGTGCTGGGCAGTGATTTTAAAATTTACCCCGGCGGAAAAGGAGCCAATCAAGCGGTCGCAATCGCGCGGCTCGGCTATCCGGTGAAGATGATTGGCCGCGTTGGCACCGACTCTTTTGGAAGCGATGCGATTCGGCATTTGAAAACTGTCGGCGTGGATGCGGGGCTTGTTGGTACAAGCGACGGGCCGTCAGGAATTGCCGTGATATGCGTTTCCGCCAAGGGGGAAAACAGCATCATTGTCACGCCGGGTGCAAATGCGACTCTCACTCCATCGGATATCGACGAGCATATCTCGGTGATTCGCGGCGCCAGCGCTGTACTGGCACAACTTGAAATTCCAATTGAAACAGTCGAACGCCTCGGCGAGCTTTGCGCACAGGAAGGCGTACCGTTTTTGCTTGATCCCGCGCCTGCTGCCGTTCTGCCTGACAGCTTGTTTCCGCATGTGACATGGTTCACGCCCAACCAGATGGAAGCGGCTTTCTATTTGAACGGCCACACTGGCGGAGCACAACTCAACTCCTCTGCCGTGGCCGATGAGCTTCTGCGCAAAGGTGTTCGCGGAGTAGTGCTCAAAATGGGGGCCGACGGTGTTTCTCTATCGAACGGCGAAGGTGGTCTGCAATCCATACCTGCGTGCGCAGTACACGCCGTTGATACAACAGCAGCGGGAGATGCCTTCAACGGTGGTTTTGCCGTGGGCCTTGCAAAAGGAATGAGTCCGATAGAGAGTGCCCGCTTTGCATCGGCAGTGGCGGCCATCTCAGTCACTCGCCGCGGTGCGCAGTCTTCCATGCCAACCATACAGGAAGTCGAACAATTCCTGGCACAGCAAACTCGGGGCGCAGCGGTATGATGCACCTCACGCAAAGACTCATTGTGAAGCAGGCTTGCTCGGCAGGAATAAAGCTGGAGCTGCCTGGATACGGCCACAAAATTTTTCTTGTCGAATATCGGCAGACATTGGGAACAGAGGAGAATCGATGAGTTCGAAGTTTCGCAGCATTACAGGTTCCATGGCACTTGCTCTCATCGCGGCGCTTTTTGTGGTTGCGGCCGCTGCACAGGACACCTTTAACGCGCCCCGTGGGCAGCAGATTCCTCCGCCCGCATGCTTCACCATTCGCGGTGCATGGGAAGGCGGATACGTTCCATGTACGCCTGCAAGCCATTCAGAATGGCTTGCAGACATCACGCACTGGCGTATGGAGCGGCGAATCCGCGTCGGTTTCGACCCCGCACGCTACGAGATGCCTGAGCTGAAATGGGCGCAGTCAGCTTTCATGCAGCCACAGATGATGGTGCACGATCGCTACTTCTACGATCCCGTTGCGCATCAATACACGGTCGATCGCTATCTTGACGATCTCAAGGCTCGTTATGGCGGCATCGATGCCGTGCTCCTCTGGCCAACGTACCCGAACATGGGTATCGATGATCGTAACCAACTCGACATGGTCCGCTCCATGCCAGGCGGTGTGGAAGGTCTAGAGAAGATGATCGAAGAGTTCCATCATCGCGGCGTTCACGTTCTATTCCCGATGATGATGTGGGATCAGGGTACGCATGATCCAGGCAAGCCGTGGCCTGATGCCATTGCTGAACTGATGAAACAGATTGGCGCAGACGGCATCAATGGAGATACGCAGGATGGCGTCCCGCTGGCATTTTCACTGGCCGCAGAGAAGATCAATCATCCGCTGGTGTTTGAGCCGGAAGGCAGCCCGCATGACGAGGCGCTGGCATGGGATGTAATGACCTGGGGGCAATATACATTTCAGTTTGTGCCCACAGTGGACAAGTACCGCTGGCTGGAGCCGCGCCACCAGGTCAACATTCAAGGCCGCTGGGTTCGCGACAAGACCGACGATCTGCAGTTTGCCTTCTTCAACGGCGAAGGTTGGGAAAGCTGGGAAAATGTCTGGGGTATATGGAACGGCGTGACACCGCGTGACGGGGAAGCGACGCGCCGGATTGCGACCATCGAGCGCGCGGTGGTGCCTTTCCTTGCTAGTCAGGAGTGGGAGCCGTTCTATCCGATGCTCCGCTACGGCGTCTATGCCAGTCGCTGGCCGCTCGGCACGGAAACAGTCTGGACCATTGTGAATCGCAATGAATACGACACAAATGGCGCACAAATCTCAGTGCCCGTGCAGAATGGCATGCGTTACTTTGATCTCTATCGCGGTGTTGAGCTGAAACCTGTGAAGCAGGGCAGCGACACGGTCTTGCAATTCGACATTGAAGCGCACGGCTATGGCGCGGTGCTGGCAACCAAGAGTGAACCGAGTGCGCGCATAAAAGAGCTCATGACAACAATGGCTGGCATGACAGCAAAGCCGTTATCCTCTTACTCGCACGAATGGACGTCGATACCGCAGAAGGTCGTCGAAATTGCCGCCACTGCGCCCGCGCACTCCACGCCGGAAGGAATGATTCGCATTGATGGGGGTGACTACGTTTTCAAAGTAGAAGGTATCGAGATCGAAGGCTCAGATGACATTGGGGTGGATGTGCAGTACCCATGGGAAAACAGTCCGCGGCGCTTTCATGAACACCCAATGCAAATCAAGCCGTTTTACATCGACAAGTTTCCTGTCACCAATGCTGAGTTCAAGAAGTTCCTTGACGCTTCGCACTACCATCCGAAAGACGACCAGGATTTTCTGAAAGACTGGAGCAAAGGCTCCTATCCGGATGGCGCGGCAAATAAGCCTGTCACCTGGATATCGATTGAAGACGCGCGGGAGTATGCAAAGTGGGCCGGCAAGCGGCTGCCACACGAGTGGGAGTGGCAATATGCGGCGCAGGGAACAGACGGTCGCTTGTATCCGTGGGGTGATTGCGATTGGCAGCCAAAGGTTGATCTGACAGCGGGCGCTGCTGCGCCGGTGGTGCCGGCTCCTGTTGCGCCACCAGGACCGAATCCAGCAAGGAGCCTGACTCCGTCGATACCGTCGCCGGTTCACCCTTGTAACTGGAGACCTGACCCGGCAAATGCACCCGCACCGATTACTGACCACGGCCGCATTCTTACATTGCCCAGCAATGTTGACGCGCACCCGAACGGAGCAAGCCCATTTGGTGTAATGGACATGGTTGGGAACGTCTGGCAATGGACGGATGAGTATGTGGATGACCATACGCGCGCCGCAATTTTGCGCGGCGGCAGCCACTATCGTCCAAATGGATCCATCTGGTACTTTCCTCAGGCGTACAAAAACAGTCAGCACGGAAAACTGCTGCTCATGGCCCCTGGCTACGACCGTTCCGGCACGGTTGGTTTTCGCTGCGTGAAAGACGCAGAATGAGGCAAGGGTGAACAGCGTAGCGGAGCCCGCAATTCGTTGGTTCAAGCAGGAGCGTGTCATTCCACTGCAGCTCCTGCTCCTACTTGCAGCCGCGGTTGTCGTGTTATCCGTCAGGGGTGCTGTCACTCCCAACTTACCCACAATGATCGGAGTGCTCGCTGTTGGCGGATTCACATGCGCTGAAATTGGCGGCATCGTTCCCTGGATCAAACGAGTGGGAGGACCAGCACTTACTGCGGCATTTCTTCCGTCTTATGCAGTATCGCGGCATTGGGTGCCAGACAATATTGTGGACTGCGTTACAAAATTCACTTCATCCACGCAGTTCATCTATTTGTTTATCACCGCTATTGTTGTAGGAAGCATTCTCCGCATGCCTCGTCGCCAGCTGATTGGCGGTATGCTGAAAATATTTGTCCCGCTTATCGTTGCATCCGTACTGGCCCTTGTCGCCGCGACTCTGGGCGGGATGGCCATTCACGTTCAGCCATCGGACGCTCTCTTCATGATTGCCATTCCTGTAATGGCCGGCGGCGTCGGTGAGGGCGTTCTCCCGCTATCTACCGGCTATGCACAGCTTCGGCATATGAGCGCCGGGGTACTTATAGGCCAGCTTCTTCCTGTCGTACTCTTTGGGAATCTCGTTTCAATCGTCTTCGCCGGTGTCTTGAACTCTCTTGGCCGCCGCTTTCCATATCTGACCGGCAACGGAATTCTTGAGCCCGCACGGGCAGATGCATTGCAACGGACAACACTTCCGCCGGACGATTCGCCTCCTGACACCCTCGATCTACGTGCCATCATCATTGCCATCCTGGTTTGTATCTTGCTTTATATGGCCGGGCAGATTTGCCAATCCCTCACATTGTTTCCGGGGCCCGTTGCGACGCTGATTCTCGCAGTGCTATTGAAGCTCTCCGGAATCCTCCCTTCACACATCGATAATGCAGCCGGTGCAGTGGGACGCTTTTTCTCGACAGCTGTAACGTATCCGCTTCTTTTTGCAGTGGCCGTCGCCATGACTCGGTGGAACTCAATCGTCGCTGCATTGCGCCCGCAGAATCTGATCATAGTGATCCTGGTTGTCTCCACGCTGGTCATTTCTGGCTTTTTTCTGGGCCGTCTGATGGGGCTTTATCCCATTGAGACAGCGCTCATCAACGCATGTCATAGCGGATCGGGTGGAACCGGGGCTGTGGCAATTCTCACTGCTTCCGATCGAATGGAGCTAATGTCCTTTGCTCAGATTGCTACGCGTGTAGGTGGAGCAATCACCGTTGCCTCTGCGTTTTTCGCCGCGCGATGGTTCGGCATCTGGTAGGTTTTCATGTTTGCACTTCAGGAATTTCATAGCGATAATCCCGGGGCGCTCAAAGGCGTTCGTGTTGTCGATCTCTCGCGCCTGGTGGCCGGCAATACATTGACTATGGCGCTCGCCGACCTCGGTGCTGACGTAATTAAGGTCGAGCCGCCACGCGGAGACAGCCTGCGCGAGTGGCGTGTGCAAGGCATCAGCACGGCCTGGAAAGCCTACTCCAGGAATAAGCGCAGCATCTGTTTGAATCTCCGCCAGCCGGAAGGCATTGAGGTTCTTCTGAAACTGCTGGCAAGCGCGCACATCTTTGTAGAAAGTTTTCGTCCCGGAACGCTCGAGCAGATCGGACTCGCGCCCGCTGATCTGTTAGCCGTCCATCCCAATCTCATCATTGCGCGCATCTCTGGGTGGGGGCAGAGCGGCCCTTACGCGGACCGTCCCGGCTTCGGTACGCTCGTGGAAGGCATGTCGGGTTTCGCCGCCATGAATGGCTTTGCAGATCGCGAACCCGTGCTTCCACCTATCTATCTTGCTGACATGACAGCTGGGCTATATGGAGCAATTGGCGTTCTCACTGCGCTCCGAGCAGTTGAGAACGGATCCGGGAGCGGGCAGGTCATTGATGTCTCGCTCCTGGATTCTGTCTTCTCGATCCTTGGGCCGCAGGCAGCGAATTTTCGGCTTACCGGTAAGGTGAAGCCAAGAACTGGAAGCTGCTCCACCAACAGCGCGCCGCGAAATATATATAAGACAAGCGACGAACATTGGGTTAGCCTCTCTGCATCCACACAGGCCATGACGGAGACCTTGTTTCGCGCTATCGGTCGCGCAGAGCTTATCTCGGATCCGCGCTTTTTCAATAATGAAGCGAGGCTGCGGAACGTCGCCGAACTCAATCGCATTCTTGGCAAGCACATTGCTACCATGACGCGCGAAAAGTGCCTCAATCATTTTCAAGGTGCAGGCGTCACCATCGCGCCAGTGTATGACATGTGGGAGATTGAAGCCGATCCTCATTTCATTCAACGCGAAATCGTTGTCGAACTACCAGATGACGAAATGGGAACGGTTCCTGTTCACTCCATCTCTCCGCGTCTCTCCAATACTCCAGGGGTCTTTCGTAACTCCGCGCCGCGTCTCGGCCAGGACAGTGAAGCAATTCTCGAAGAGTTGGGCTTTCCAGCTTCCGATATCGAGTGTTTAAAGAAGAAAGGGGTGATCTGTAGTGACGATTCAGAAAGTCCGCAGGTTGATGCGGAGTAAGCTATTCGTGCCCGCTACCCGGCTGGATTTATTTACGAAAGCACTGATTAGCGGAGCGGATGCTGTCTGCTTCGACCTGGAAGAAGGCGTTCCGGAAGATCGCAAGGCTGAAGCCCGTGAAAACCTCTCTGCCTTTTTGGGTAAGTTCGGGTCTTCCGATCATCCCGCGTTGCTGGTCCGTGTGAATCCTGCGCACTCTGAGCACCTGCCGTCTGATATTGAAGCTGTTGCAGGGCCAGGTCTGGCAGCAATCGCTTTGCCTAAAGTTGAGACCGTTGAGGAAATATCTCTGGTCGATAAGCTTCTGATACAGGTGGAAAAAGAGCGTGGCCTCAAAATTCCCATTGAGCTTCTAGTCACGATAGAATCCCCGCGCGGGCTTCGACGTGCCGTGGAACTCGCTCAGAGTTCGCCGCGAATCCTCGGGCTGCAGCTAGGCTTCGCTGACCTCCTGGAGCCGCTTGGAATATCTTCTACAAATGCCTCCGCGCGGAACCATGTCCGTATCATGCTGCGTCTTGCCGCTGCTGAGGCCGGTATCGACTGTTATGAATCAGCGTATCCGCTATTTCGCGATGAAGCAGGCTTTTTCGCTCAACTCAAAGATGCTCGTTCCTTAGGTTTTGCAGGTGCAAGCTGCATTCATCCATCACAGATAGGCCCGGCAAATCACGTCTTTGCTCCGACAGATGAGGAAATTCAATACGCAAAAGGCGTTTTGCATGCCGCTGAACAAGCCAGTGGGCAAGGTAGTGCAATCACGGAGTATCAAGGCAAGATGATTGACGCCCCATTCCTTCAACGGGCTAGGTCGATTCTCGCTGCAAGTGGGGTACGGTGATCTTTATGGAATCACTTCCGCCCGGCTGGCGCACTTCAGGCGTGTGGGTCGGCGTCAAGCGCTGAAGCCACTCTCCCTCAAGCGTTGGAAATTGTTCTGTTAACTGACAGACTGCAGGTGATCTGCCCGGTGTTTTGTTCCAGTGAAGAGTTCGTGTAGCCCAGCTATTCCGGATGAGTACCCAGACTCAGTGTGAGCACAGTAATATCGTCTTCCTGGCCAAATGCGCTAGCCGTCTCGGCAATCTTCTGCGCCGACAGGAGGGTGAGTTCAGGGAGTCGCTCGAAGCCGTAAAGCTCCCCGGACTGTGATCGTGCCTCAGGGACTCCATCGGACAGGAGAACGAGCCGGTCTTCCGCACCGAGCACCCCGCTCACCAATTCGTAAGCCTGGTTCGGCAACAGGCCAAGCGGCAATGCATTCGGAGTGGCAATTTCGCAGCCGGAGAGATACGGTGCGATATGGCCCGCATTTGCGAGTGTGTATTCGCCGGAAAGAGAGAGGCGAACGCAACACGCCGTAGTGAATCCGAAATGTTCGCGACTGATGAGCGCGTTATTGAGCGTGGAGAGAATGGTTGCGGGGTCGCTAGGCAGCACATGACGAAGCGCTCCGAGAATCATTGCGACTCGCATCGCGGCAGTAAGCCCTTTGCCCGAGACATCGCCGACAATCGCCGTCAAAGAGCCGTCAGGCGTAGTCGAAACAAGAAAGAAATCTCCTCCAACCTCGCTTGCCGGCAGATAGACTGACTCCACGCAGAACCCGGGAGTAGCGCTCGACGCATTCTGTAACAGCAGTTGTTGTACAGTGCTGGCGGCGCGCAACTCTGATTCAAGGGCCGCGTGATCGCGTGCTGTGTCTATCATCTTTGTACACAGAAGGGCGTTCTCAATGGCGGCCGCAGTCTGTAATGCAATTGTGTTCATCAACTTCAAATTAGCGGCAGAGTATGTAACACCGTCCTCGGCGCTGGCCAGCGCGATCACGCCAACAGATCGCTGTCCTGCCCTTAAGGGAGCGCATATCAGAGCATGCAAGGCTCGCTCTGAGCCGACAAGACGCGGGTCAGTTGCGCAGTCGTTGATGATCTCTGCAACGTCGCGCTCTACGATGGAAGCGGCGAAGCGCGAGCCGGGCAGAAGCGGACTGGTCTGTACCGAAGACTCGTCGCGAAAGTCAGCGAAAGAAGCTGCCGTCTCAAGAGGCGCGCCTTCTGCAGGCGAGATGAAGATACTCCCATACGTTGCGGGAATGACGAAGTGTGCCTGCTCAAGGGCAGCATCGCAGATTTCGCCAAGATCAATGAGAGGAGCGAGCTGTTCTGACAGCCGTTCAATGACATTAATTTCGCGATAAAGCTGCAGCACTTCAGCACTGAACGCGCGGCTCTCCGATTCGCGCTGCATCAGATGGCCGAGAAGAGAGCCAAGAGCGGATGCAGCTTCGCTCGGACCAACTACGAATCCGATTGTCGCTTCACCCAATTGCACCGGAACTTGCGCCAGGGCTGTCTCTGCGGAAATCTGCCCTAAGAGAGCTTTGTTGTCAACATCGACGATGCAAAGATGTCCTCCCAATGCTTCCCGCATCGCCTGAATTGCAGCAAAGCTGCTGGATCGACGATTGAGGAGAGTCTTGAGGCTCAAGCTTGGCATGATTGTTTATGCCCCGGACGCAGTCAGACCCAGAACTTCGCGAGCTTTAGCTAACAGGGCGTCGGGATCGAAAGGCTTCGTCATGTAAAGGTCTGCGCCTACTTCCTGGCCGCGCCGTCGATCAAATTCCTGTCCCTTGGCTGTGAGAAGAATGACGTACACGTTCGACAGTCCCAACTCATTCTTTACCGCATCACATACATCAAAGCCATTCTTTCTTGGCATCATCACGTCGAGAAAAACAAGGTTCGGCTCTTCCGCGCGAATCGTGTCGAGAGCTTCTTCACCATTTCCCGCTGCAAGCAACTCGACGCCTTCTTCTTCGAGCTCTTCGAGCGTTTGCTGGATCAGCATCCGTAAATGTGGTTCGTCATCAACGATCAAAATTTTCATTGCTTTATTGGTAGATGAGGAACAGAACGTTCTCCATCCCTTTCTCGAATCGTAGTGCGCGAACAGCCTCTTCGCCGGAGAGGACAGAATTAAGGATGATGATGTCAGGCTTGGAATCCACAGCACGCGAAAGCAGTTCGGCGCCGTTCGATTCAACTACCTGGTAACCCCGTGTTTCAAGCACATCGGTGATGCTTCGTATCGTGGAAGCATCTTCATCCACGACCATGACCTTCTTTCGCGACTTGCCCTGGCCAAGGAGTGTATCCACCTCATGGAACAATGAAGCCGTGTCGATGGGCTTGGTCAAATAGCGATCCACTCCCAGACGGAATCCGCGTTCCTTGTCTTCCACAATGGAGAGAATGATGATGGGAATGTCCATGGTGGAAGGATCGTTCTTGAGCACTGCGGCTACATCGAAACCATTCATCTCCGGCATCATCACATCGAGAATCACGAGACCGGGAATCTCTTCTCGAATCAGCGTGAGAGCCTTTCGGCCATCTTCCGCCAGGCGAACGGTATAGCCTGCTTCAACCAGTTCTTGGCTCAGCAGCGAGCGTATGTTGGCATCATCATCCACCACCAGCACCGACTTGCTGCGCGGCTGATGTGTGGCGACTTTCTCGCGCAACTGGCGCACAAGGGCCTCGATATCGACTCGTCCGCGAGCCGGGGCAATCTTTGGAAGTTGCAACTCCATCTGTGCAGTCTCCGCCGATGTTGGCAGCGTGAACGAGAATGTGCTTCCTTGTCCAGGCTCGCTTTCAACCCAGATTCTGCCGCCATGATATTCCACAATCTCTTTGCAGATGGGCAGGCCTAGCCCGGTGCCTTTGGGCTTGTCCGTCAGCGTGTCGCCAACCTGTTTAAATTTCTCAAAGACCTTGGGCTGATCGGCGGCAGCAATGCCAATGCCGGAATCCTTGACGCTGACGACAATCTCACCGTTTTCCATTCGCACGGAGCAGGTAATCGCTCCAGCATCCGTAAATTTCACGGCATTTGAAATGAGATTGATCACAACCTGGATCAGCCGGTCCTGATCTCCACTAACGTTCGGTAGATTGGGTTCTATGTCGCGGATCAGTTGCAGCTTCTTGGTTTCGAACAAAGACGCCGTTGCAGAGACCGCGCGGTCAATAATATCCGGCACCGAAATGCTCGTCATGTTCCAAGTAAATTTGCCGGCCTCAATCTTGGCGAGATCGAGAACATCATCGATGAGCTTGGTAAGTCGTTCGCCCTCGCTTACGACAACGGTCAGATTTTGAAGCACCTGAACCTTGGCCTGTTGCACACGCTTGTCATCCTCAGGGATCTGCGGAAAGAGCCGTTCTTCCAGCCTGCGCCGAATAATCTTCGCGAAGCCCAGAACAGATGTAAGCGGCGTGCGCAGCTCATGGCTCACTGTGGAAAGGAAGGAGCTCTTGGCAGCATCCGCTTCTTCGGCAGCCGCGCGCGCCAGTCGTGCATCTTCAAAAAGTTTCGTGTTATGGAACGCCACACCAACAGCGGAAGCGATGGTCGAGAGCAAGCGTTGATCGCTCTCAGTAAATCGACCTTCCTGCTCTGTGGATTGGACGCTGATAACGCCAACCACCTGCCCGCCGGAGGGAATAGGAACACCCAGATAGGAAGCGGTGTGTCGCCCAATGTGTTCCACGCCTAGCTTGGCCCGGTTGCGGTCCATATCTTCATTGATCAGCAACGGCTGCGCGGAACGGATAATCTGCGAGGTCAGTCCCTGTCCAAAGGGGCGCGATGGCGCGTCTTCGCCATAGGTGTAAGGGAAGTGAAGCATCATCGTGCCGCGATCGAGCAGCGCCACATAAGCAATGGGAGCGTGGAAGAGTTCGCGGATCTGCTCGCCGACAAGCTGAATCAGGCCATCGGTATCGAGCTGCGTAGCAAGTGCCTGGGTAATGCGGTTGATGGTGACAAGCTCAGCCGCGCGCTCGCGTACTGACTTCTCCTGCTCATTGATCACCAGATATGCGTTGGCGTTATCCAGTGCAATGGTTGTGTACGCGGCAAGATTTTCCAGCAGCCTGAGATGTTGTTCCGTGTATGCATTCTTCTTGAAGCTCTGAATACTGAGCACGCCAAGCACACGCTCCTGCGCAATCAGCGGCAGATAAATCATGGACGCAGGCGGTTGTGCCTCGCTTCCATCTTCAAGCTTGATGTTTCCGTGCTCATAGTCGGGAATGTATTTCGCCGACTCTGCCTCAACATCGTTCAGCAGGATCGACTGGCGATGATCTATGCACCACACCGCGAACTGATTCTTGTCGTCAGTGCTGCGCGTGTAGGGTGCATAACGCTTGCCGTTTTCAATCGCAAGACTGTACTGGATCAGGCGCTTCTCCGGGTGATAAAGCCCAACCCCGAAGATACTCGCATCGACAATCTGATTGACACGCTCGTAGAGCTTAAACAGGATCGTATTGAGATCAAGCGAAGCCGTAATCTCTTTACCGATCTCACTCAACAACTCAATCGATTCTTTCTGCTCCGCTATCTCCGCCGCCTGTGCGCGAATCTCCTCCGTGCGCTCCGTAACAGTGGCTTCCAATGCACGAGCCTGTGCCTCAAGCTCCAGGTTCTTTCTGCGAGCCTTCGCGCGCTCATAGCGACTGATAAGCAGCCAGCCGATGATGCAGAGAAGAACAAGCAGAAGTGCGTACGCTATATAAGCTGCGTTGCTCCGGTACCACGGCGGAAGAATGATAAAGCCGTAGGAATCTTCTTCGCCCATGCGGCCGTCACCTGCTCGCGACCGTACGCGGAAGCGGTAACTGCCCGGACCAAGAGCGCTGTAGTTGGCCTCAGTCCGTGCACTCCAATCGGACCAATCCTTGTCCGCGCCTTCCAGTATGTATTGGTAGCGGTTGTCTTCGGGATTCTGCAAGTTCAGTGCCGCAAACTGAAAGCTTAACGCGCTGGTTCCGGCAGGCAGGCGCAGCTCGGATGACCCAGGAACAAGCATCCCTCCAAAAATTGTTTTCTTGCCTGACTGCACCTGACGAACCAGGGTGCGAAATTGTGCCGAAGCAGAGGTCTGAGCATTGGGAGCAAAGCGCATCAGGTATTCGCCGCCAAACCAGGCGGTACCGTCAGGGTCAACAAAGGATGGAACGACTTTAAAGTGTGTCAGAGGTTTGTAGGTCGCTTCGTCAATCGCCCAGCTTCCATCCGGCTTGCGGTTCAATCGTGCAAGTCGGCGCTGATCGTAGTTGCCATTCAGAGTCCACGCGCTTCCATCCGGCAGCTCAAAAATCTGAGGGCTCACATTGGGCCCGTCAATCGAGAGCAGCAGTTGATTGTCTTCCACAAATTTGTGATTCTTCGCGTCCCAGCGAAACAATGCATTCGTACGGTAGGCCGCGGCATAGAGATTCCCCGCCAGCGATCCAACTGCAGTCGTGCCCGGTGGCAGTCCCTCGCGGGTTCCAATCACCTCAGCCTTGGATGCCCGCATGCCTTCATCTGCCACGGGAATGCGTAGTACGTGCCCGTCAAGGCCTCCCACCCACACGCATCCCTCCGCATCCTCGGCCAACGTGCGGGACTCATAGATCGTATTGGGAATCCGCCCTTCGTCAATCCACTGCCGCCCATCCCATCGCATCGATCCCACGCCGTTCCCATGCCCAATAATCACGCGATTGGGATTCTTCTTGGAAACCATGAGAATGTAGGTCTGTTCCGCCGGACCTCGGGTGCCCGGCATGGCTGGAACTAATGTCTCTCCCTGCAGCTTATATACGCCGTCGTTACTCCCAACCAGCAATTGCGTAGGAGTCTTGCCGCTCGGATCTTTGAAAAGTGCAAACGAAAAATCCTGCGACGGCCCTTTAATTGGAGTGTGAAATATCCGATTGGTGCGTGGGTCGAAACTAAACCGGGTTACCGGAGAGTTTGTGCCTTCCGAGATGGAATACAAATCGTTGTTAAAGCGAATCCCGTCGTCGGCAAAAACCCTGGAAAGAAATGAAACAGGCGAATTCACTTCCAGGCGGGTTACACCATTTGTATTGCCAATCCATAGCGCGCCATCACGATCCATGAAGACGCCCAACCCGTCGGAATCCAGCAGCCCTTCTTCTTTATCAAGCAGCCGGCGCAACTTTCCGTCGTGCTCAAGAATCACAACACCGCCGGAGATCATCGTGACGCAGATGGAGCCGTCCGGAAGCAGATTCGAGTTGTAGACCTCATGCGTGCGGAAGTAATCATCCGCCTGGGTGGGGAAGGGAACCGACTTCTGCCCATCGTAAAGCGAGAGTAATCCTCTACGCTCCGAGATCAGCATCCGGTTGCCGTCATAGGGGTAGAGAAACAGCTTCGTCGATTTCTTGTAAGCATCGCCGCCGGGAAGAGGGCGAAGCTCATCGCCCACAATCTCCTCAAGGCCAATGCCATTTTGTGACGTATAGATGCGGCCGTTCACCAGTGAAAGCGCCTGGAATCTCTGGTCCGGCGCCGCGGTCCAGACATGCATCGTAGTTCCGTCCCAACGGAAGAGCTTTTCAAAGGAACGGAAGAATATGCCCTTTTGAGTGACAAGCGTCTGAATGACTACAGTAAAATCCCGGTCTTTTTCAGGAATCTTGTCGTTGATAGAAACATACTTCAGAGTTCCCGAGGCATCGGGCGCAAGATATCCGATATCGCCGATAGACCCAACCCAGATCTTGCCCGAGGAATCAATATCCATCGACCGGGACTGCGTTCCAGGCATATCGATCTTGCGCCAGCTGACTCCGTCGTACTCCAGCAGCGTAGGACCGCCATGGCTGAAGTAGAAGACACCGCGCTTGTCCTGCAGAATCTGCCATATCTGCCCGAAGTCATTAAATTCCTTGTAGGAATGAGACTCGGAGACCGGAATGCCCATTTCGGCATGGCTTGAGCCGGCGGTTTTCTGAGCAGGCTGAACAGTCTGACCGGTCTGCTCAGAAGAAACTGAGGCAAAAGAGAGCCCTAGCAGAAACAAAGCCGAAAAGCGACGGACAACCAGTTCTGGACGCAAGCAGGTCTTTCCGGGGAAGCAGGATATGAAGCGGGGGGAGAAGGTTGTAGAAACTTCACTGGATATTAGCAGCAGCAGGTTCTCCGTGCAAGGCAAACCTGGCGGTTGAGACACCTCGGCATAGCCGCCAGTCCCGTGCCTTGGAGAGGCTCGCCTGCCTCTTTCGCACCCCTGTCCAACTTTCGCACAGTATTGACGTGTCAGGCGAGCCGTTGCAGATACGATGAGTCTCCTGGAGGTTACGCATGTCCACAACTCCCGAAACCAGCGGGCATCCCGCAAATCATTTCGAGCGAAAACATCACAGCCTTGAGTCCGTAAGGCCAATGTATGCGCGCCACGCGTTGCTCGGCCCCGCGCCGCTGCACGCCGTTCCTGAGCATGGCATGGCTCCAAGCACGGCCTACCACCTCATCCACGACGAACTCATTATGGACGGCAGCTCGCGCTTCAACCTCGCCACCTTCTGCAGCACGTGGATGGAGCCCGAAGCGCACAAGCTCATGTCGGAGACATTCGACAAGAACATGATCGACAAGGATGAGTATCCGCAGACCGCCGAACTCGAAATGCGCTGCGTGCACATGCTCGCCGATCTCTGGAACGCGCCCGACCCGCGCCACACCATCGGCACCTCCACCATCGGCTCCAGCGAGGCATGTATGCTCGGCGGCCTTGCTCTCAAGTGGGCATGGCGCGAGAAGATGCGCAAGCTCGGCAAACCTACGGAAAAGCCGAATCTTGTCATGGGATCGAACACTCAGGTCTGCTGGCACAAGTTCGCCCGCTACTGGGATGTGGAGCCGCGTGAAGTGCCACTCGAAGGCGATGAAGTAGTCACCTGCCCGGAGAAGGCCGCAGCCGCCTGCGATGAAAACACCATCGGTGTCGTTTCCGTTCTGGGCAGCACCTTCACCGGCCACTATGAAGATGTGCAGGCGCTAAGCGACGCACTCGATCGTCTACAGGAGACCACCGGCCTCGACATTCCCATTCACGTCGATGGAGCGAGCGGCGGCTTCGTCGCGCCGTTCCTGCAACCCGAGCTGCAATGGGACTTCCGCCTTCCACGCGTAAAATCCATCAACACCTCCGGCCATAAATATGGGCTCGTCTATCCCGGCGTAGGCTGGATCATCTGGCGCACCAAAGAAGATCTCCATCCCGAGCTCATCTTCAACGTGGACTATCTGGGCGGAGAAATGCCAACACTGGCAATCAACTTCTCGCGCCCCGCCAGCCAGATCGTCGCACAGTATTACAACCTCATCCGGCTTGGTCGTGCCGGTTATCGCGCGGTTCACGAAGCCTGCCGTGAAGTAGCCACTGAGCTAGCGCACAAAATCGGTGAACTTGGTCCATTCGAAGTGCTCTCCACCGGCCGCGATCTCCCAGTGGTCGCGTGGAAGTTGAAGGAGCCAACCACCTGGTCTCTATACGATCTGTCAGACCGGCTGCGTGACCGTGGCTGGCAGGTACCAAGTTATCGCCTCCCAGCCAATCGCGGAGGAGTCATCTTGCAGCGCGCAGTAATTCGCAACGGCTTCACACACGATCTCGCAGCCATGCTCATCAATGACATCCAGCGTCATCTCCGCTGGTTCGCCTCGCAGCCCGGATTCAAAGCCTCTGAAGCCGGCGCGGGCTTTCATCATTGAGGACCGGCACTTGCAATGGGAATCTACGAACTCTGAGGAATGAAATCAAACTCAGAGTTCGTAGAGCGTAGTAACAATTACGCCCTCGTTGCCCTTGCACCGGCAAAGTTCTTTTTGACTTTTAGGCTTGAGATTAAAAGGAGGGCTCGTGAGTACAACTCCGCTATGTCTCTCTCGGCGCACGGTAGGGCCAACGGGCTTATCCAGATTGTGCCGGAAACGGGCCAAACGAGGTAAATGTTCTGTCAGTACAAGATATTTGTATGTCGCACAAATCTTTGGCAGTGCCCGCGAGATATGCTCGTTAGAAAGATGCTGCAGCACCTCCCGGATAAAGACGATGTCACCTTTCGGAAGCTCATCTCGAGTGAAATCCAACGCCCGAAAGTCCACATCCAGCGAACGAAACTTTTCCTTGTTGAATGCGATTAGCTTCGGAACAACGTCGCAGGCAATATAACCACCGCAAAGCGGGCGTATCTGCGATCCCACGTGGAAATCCCCGCAGCCGAGATCCACAATATTCGGCTTATAGCCGAGAGCGCCGACGAACTCCTGCACGCTCTGGATATAAGCAGCAACAGCCTGATCGTTATGAGTGCCGCTGCCGGAATAGAACGGCTGCGACGGGTCGCTTGATTTACCCCACCCTCCCGTTTCATAAATAAGAGAGAAAGCCTCCTGAGGCTGCATATTCTTATATTTTCGGGCACGGATTCTACGCACAAGACTTTTCACAGAAAGAGGCGTCACCGCCTTGATTCCTTCTTTGATCGTTTTTTGAATATTGGCCACGAATCGTCTCCGATGTGATGTTTAGATGCTCTTAATCCAGTCCAGAATAAGCTCCAGAACCGCCAGAATCTTAATAACTGTCAGCAGAGTCACAAGATTTTCATCAGACGATTCGCATGCGTCAAAAGCGAAAACAAAAAACCGGCGCAGCCGCAAGGCCACGCCGGTTTTCTTTGCAGCTGAGTGAAGTTTAGAACTGGTTCCAAAGCGACTGGTTGTAAATCTCGTGGTGGAACTGCACCTCGGGTCCCTTGACGAAAGTTCCAAGAGCCTTCGGGCAGCGATCCGCGGCAGCCGACTTCAGTTCCGTAAAGCGGCCCTGCACATCCGATCCCAGAATCTCGGCAATCCACTTCGACTTCTTGAAATCCTCAATGGCCTGCTGAATGTTGTCTGGCAGATAACGATTCGCCTGGCGCAGATTCTTGATATCCGCCTTGGTGCCGTCGATACCCGTCTTGAAGATGGTATAGAGCGCAAGATACGGATTCGCATCCGGAGCCACCGAGCGTACTTCCACGCGCATGGACTTCGAGTTGCCAATCGGCACGCGCACCATCGATCCGCGATCCGTGGCCGAAGCCTTGATCTGGTTCGGCGCCTCGAAGTGCGGGTCCAGGCGGCGATACGCATTCACGCTGGGGTTCAGAATCAGGCAGATATCAAGCGCACGCGAAAGAATGCGGTCGATGAAATCCCAACCAAACTCCGAAAGCTTCTCCTGCCCGTTCGCATCCCACATCAGGTTGGTCTTGTTGTGCGAGACCGAAAGATTCGTGTGCATGCCGGAGCCGTTCACGCCCACAACAGGCTTCGGCAGAAAGCTCGCCGTGTAGCCCATGTTGTTGGCAATCTGGCGAGCCAGCAGCTTGTAGAGCTGAATCTGGTCCGCAGCCGCCACCACTTCGCCGTAACCGTAATTGATCTCAAACTGGCTCGGCGCAACCTCCGGATGATCCTTCTCGTTCTGGAAGCCCATTGCGCGCTGCACTTCGGCAGCCGTATCAATGAACTGGCGCAGCGGATCGAGCGGAAGCGAGTGGTAGTAGCCACCCGTGTTCACATATTCGAACCGGCCCGTGAGGTGGAAGTTCTTTTCCGCATCCTTGCCGGCAAACAGAAAGCCTTCAATCTCATTCGCCGCGTTCAGCGTATAGCCTTTTTCCTTGTGAAGCTTGCTGGAATAGCTCTTCAGCACGCCACGCAGGTCGCCGGAATAAGGGCTGCCGTCCTTATCAATCACCTCGCCGAAAACCAGCACCTTGCCTGTGCCGAACACATCCGCCGGCACCCAGTAAAAGGCACTCCAGTCAATACCCAGCCGCAGGTCGCTTTCTTTCTGCGCTGTAAAGCCACGGATAGACGAGCCGTCGAAAGTCAAATTCTCATAGCTTCCAAGAAGAAACTTCTTGTCGTAATCCAGCAGGTGAAGACGGCCTTCGAGATCGGAGAACAGAACTGTAACAGCCTTAATGCGCTTTTCATCGGCCAGGTACTTCAGGCGCTTCTCGCGGATTTCGTCTATGGATACACGGTTGATGCGGTCGGCCTTGGCTGCCAGGTTCAGTTCTTCAAGCTCGTCATAGGAAAGAGCTAGAAAATCGCGGTACTCAGTGGGCATGAATCTCCTTCTAGTGCAAATCAAGGATTGTGCAAACTACTCAGTCTAGAGTTCGGCGCATAAGGATGGCATCAAGATGCGAGCCTATGCTCTCCGCCGCGCCCGGCGTGAATGGATTGTCAAAGACAGAATAGCAACCAGAAACGGGGAGAAGGCAAGCAAATCAGCAGGCGCTCAGCGGCAAATGTTGTTCTCATCAACTGCCGCCGCCGTAAAGATGCAATGCAGGTGGCATCAGAGAAGAGGGCAGATTGGCACATTACTGTAAAGACGCGATAAGGAATCTGTTAGAATCCACCCAATAGTCATTTACTTCCTTATGGATATGTTGCCGGAACGACTAAAAGCTTGGCCCAGTTGAAATAAGAAGAACAACGTTTTGCCCCAGCGCAGAGTTCAATCTGCAGGGGAGAATTTCAGGGGGCACTTTTGGCAGGGTTTTCCGTACCAATGCGTGACCCGGCTGACCGGGCCCAGAAACGCGCAGAGGCAAAGAGCGGTATTCGCCGCATCGTCGCCGGGTTGCGCGCAGCAGCCTCCCCGCGTCAGGAGCAGAAACAGGCCCGCAAATCCGCTAGTAAATCCACTGCAGAATCCCGTTCGGCGGAGTGGGAGATGAGCAGCCTGCACGAGCTCACCCGCTGCACTCTGCACCTCGATTTGCACCTCGAGCCAGGCCCGCGCCTCGTCGAACTCATATACGAAATTTTCGAGCCGGAAGCAGTAGCCATCTTTGACCGCGATCTCCACGCCGTCTATCAGGCAGGCGAGTGGAGCATTGATCCCACCGAGCTCGCGCAGAATGTCTATCACTTTGAGACATCCTCCGACGATGCTGCCACCGGCATCAGCAGACGCGTATTGCGCCTGGGTACGGTGCCCATCGGCAGCCTGGTGCTGCGCGGCGAAACATCTTCGCTCGTAAATGACGCCATTGCCGATGTCGCGTCCATGACCTTTGACCGTTATCGCGCAACTGCCAACGAGAGCCGCATTGAGTCCGAGCGGGAAGCGGAGCGCATGCGCACTGCAGTTCTGGATGGCCTTGCACACGCCTACAAAACGCCGCTTACCGCCATTCGCGCAGCAGCCAGCGGCCTGCAGGAGATGCAGAAGCTCAGCCCCTCACAGGCTGACCTCGTGGAGCTCATCGATGATCAGGCCCGCCTTCTGAGTGATCTAACTACGCGCCTGCTCAAAACCGCGCGCCTCGCCGGCAGTGACGGAGAGAACGGCCAGATAGCCTTTAATCTGCAGATTTCCTCGGTCTCCGCCGCCGCCCTCATGGAAGAGGCATGGACTCTCCTCGGCGAGCGCACTGCCGACACGACGCTGGAACTGCCGGAGGAAGAGCTGATACTGCGCTGCGACCGCCAGATGATCTCGCTGCTGCTCGCGCAATACGTTGAGAACGCCTGCAAGTACTCAGAGGCAGGTACGCCGATTATCCTCCGCGCAGAGCTTGCTGGTAATGAAGCCATTTTCTCGGTGCGTAACTTCGGTCCGCTCATTCCCCAATCGGACCGCGAACGCATCTTCGATCGTTTTTACCGCTCGGCCTCAGGCGTTGCGCATGCCGCGGGTACGGGCATCGGGCTTTCCGTCGCCAAGCGTGTAGCGCTGGCTCACGGTGGGTCGGTCTGGGCAGCAAGCGGCGCGGAAGAAGGGACAACTTTCTTCGCAGCAATTCCGCTTGCTCCGGCAAACAGCACGGAAGCGGCTCCTGCGGCCGCCAATCAAATTAGGAGCACGGCTATATGACCCAGACGCAGACTGCACTGCGCGTTTTGATTGTGGATGATGAACCGGCTATTCGACGCGCGCTTCGCCCTCCGCTCACAGAGTTGGGCTTTGAAGTAGCCGAGGCCTCGCGTGGCGAAATTGCGCTCGAGATGCTCCGTGCCGAGCCGTATGACGTGGTGCTTCTCGATGTAAATATGCCCGGCATTGGCGGCCTGGAAACGCTGCGCCGCATTCGCGCAGCCACGCCTCGCCTGCCCGTGCTCATGCTTACGGTTCGAGATACGGAAGACGAAAAGGTGCACGCCCTGGAAGCAGGTGCAGACGATTACGTCACCAAGCCCTTCAGCGTGCGCGAGCTCGTAGCCCGCATTCGCGCCACCGTGCGCCGTGTGCAGCAGCCGCAGCGTCCAGACGACGCCCCCATTGAAATCGGCGAGATTCGGCTCAATCCACCACGCCGCCTGGTCACAAGGCGCGGCCAGCCCATTCACCTTACGCGCAAGGAATTCGACATTCTCCACTGCCTCATGAGCCGCGCCGGACGCGTCGTCACTTACGCCCGCCTGCTCACAGCAGTGTGGGGTGCGGACTGCCGCGAAGAAGTCGAATATCTGCGTACCTTCGTGCGCCAGCTTCGCAAAAAGATTGAAGACGATCCCGCGCAACCAGCCTATCTGCTGACTGATATTTACGTAGGCTATCGCTTTGCCGATCAGCAGATGCTTGAGGAAGCACAGACCACCCGGGAGGCTGGCTCCTCAGATGCAATCGTGCCTGCCGCCGCAGCGCAGGAATAATGCACTTCGCAAACTGTCCCAATCGCTGCAAAGCGACGTGGCGTCGCTTGCTACCATGATGCTTCTAAGCTATGCGCGAGCACCTGGGTACACTAGTTGAGGATTTTCGCCGGGCCGGGCGCGAGATTGCAGTCGTGCGCACGGAAGGCAATCGCCGTCGCGCTACTACGTATGGCGAAATCGCAACCCTCGCCGGACGATTCGCCGCGTTACTCACAGAGCATCATGTAGAACCCGGCGACCGGGTCCTCATCTGGGGTGAAAACTCAGCCGAGTGGGTCTCCGCATTTCACGGCTGCATCCTGCGCGGCGCACTTGCCGTCCCCCTTGACGCCTTCGGCTCTGCCGAGTTCGCCGCTCGCATAGCCGCAGACACGCAGCCCAGAATCGCAGTCGGCGATGCCAGTCTGCTCAACCGTCTTCCCTCCGATGCCAATTGCCATTTTCCTCGCATAGCCTTTGAAGATTGGCCGGCGATCCTGCCGCAGCAGGAGCAAGGCCCGGTACAAGGCCTCAATCGCGAAACCCCCCTCCAGATTCTCTTCACCTCCGGCACCACCGGCGACCCCAAAGGCATCGTCCACACCCACGGCAACGTGCTCGCCAGCATCGGCCCCATTGAGAAGGCCGCGCAGAGCTACATGCGTTACGAAAAATACGTGCACCCGCTGCGCTTTCTCCACACGCTGCCGCTCAGCCACGTCTTCGGTCAAACCATGGGCCTCTGGATTCCGCCCATTTTCCGCGCAGAAGTCCACTTCGAAAGCAAGTTAGTAGCTCCACGTCTCATTGAAACCATCAAGCGAGAACGCATCTCCGTCCTCGCCGCAGTGCCACGCGTCTTCGCACTCATCAAAACGCACCTCGAATCCACCATCCCCGACCTCTCAGTGCGCGTAGCAGAATCACGCACCAAACCGGCAGGCAAACTAGGTTGGAAGCGTTGGTGGTGGTTCCGTGATGTCCATCGTGCATTCGGCCTCAAGTTCTGGGCGCTTATCTCCGGCGGCGGCGCACTCTCTCCCAGTGTTGAAGAATTCTGGAACGCGCTCGGATTCGTGCTTGTGCAGGGCTACGGCATGACCGAAACCACCGCGCTCATCACGCTCAACCATCCCTTTCGTGTAGCGAAGGGAACCATTGGCAAACCACTCCCAGGCCGCGAAGTAAAAATCGGCGCAGACGGCGAAGTTCTCGTGCGCGGCCCCATGATCTCCAGCGCCACATGGTCCGGCGGCGAGTTGCACCAGCGCGCAGACGAGTGGCTCGCCACAGGCGATCTCGCTGAAGCCCAGGAGACCGGCGAGCTGAAATTCCTCGGGCGCAAAAGCGAAGTCATCGTCACCGCATCCGGCGTCAACATCCATCCTGAAGACCTCGAAGCAGTCATCGAGCAGCAGGCAAACGTAGCAGCCTGCGCAGTAGTAGCTCTTGAAACCCCAACAGGCCCCGAGCCATGCGCCGTACTCGCCATGCGTAGCGGAGTAGAAACCGCAGCCGCCGCAATCGAGCAAGCCAACACGCGTCTGGCAGACTTTCAGCGAGTCCGCCGTTGGCTTCTTTGGCCTGAACCGGACCTGCCGCGTACCACCACAGGAAAAGTTCGCCGCAAAGCAGTTGCCGAATGGGTGCGCAGTGTAGAAGCAGCCCGTCTCGGCCTTCGCTCCGATGCAGCATTCGCGCCATCATCCGATTGGCTGCTTCAACTCATCGCCGGTATTACTGGCGAAACACCGCACAGCACAGGCAACGACCTGCGTCTCGACGAAGACCTCCATCTCGATAGTTTAGGCCGCGTACAACTAGCCGCCGCCATCGAGCAAAAGCTGGGCATGCCGCCTGAATCCGGCTTTCTCGAAGAGATCCGTACATTAGGAGAACTGCGCGCCCTTGTCGGCAGCACTCCCACCGCATCCACTACCTCTCAGGCTCATCCCACTTCACTTGTAGGCGGAACTGTACCCGCTGCGGCCGCACTCACCGCTCCAGCAGCATCGCGCAACTACTTCTATCCACACTGGCCCTGGAGCTGGCCCATACAAACCCTGCGATCCATATTTCAGGAAGCAATTGCAAGGCCGCTGACCTGGTTCCTCGCAAACCCGCGTGTCATTGCTCCGGCAGAACTGCAGCAATCCCTCCGCAACTTCGGCCCCATGCTCATCATCGCCAACCACATCACCACCTACGATGGTCCGCTCGTGCAATACGCGCTGCCCGGCTCGCTGCGGCGTCACATAACATCGGCTATGTCCGGTGAAATGCTCTACGACATGCTTCACTTCCGCAATCCGGAGCGTGGCCGGCGCTACGGCAAATTTTCGCCCTTCGGCCCCATCGCCTGGTTCCTCATCACAGCGCTCTACAACGTCTTCCCGCTTCCACGCACACGCGACTTCCAGCGCAGCTTCACACATGCCGGCCACGCTCTCGATCGCGGCTACAACGTGCTGGTTTTCCCGGAAGGCACACGCTCTGAAGCAGGCAGCCTCGCCCCATTCCGGCAGGGAATCGGCCTGCTTGTGAAGCAATCAAATGTGCCAGTGCTTCCAGTTGCAATACTCGGACTCGGCGAATTGAAACAAAGAGGCACCGGCTGGTTCCGCTCCGGCAAAATCGAAATCCGCGTAGGCCAACCTGTTAGCTTCGACCGCGACATCACAGAAGCACAAATTACGGAACAGTTGCATGCAGAGATCAAGCGTCTTCTAACGCAGTAAGGAGAGCGCAATGGTTCGAGACAAAGGCCTCGAAACACTTATTAGCGAAGACCTCAGCGAACAATCAGGCCTCACAGAAAAAGCCATGTTCGGCGGATGGGCCTGGCTGCTCCACGGCAAGTTGTTGCTCGGCGCGCGCGATAGAGGCATGCTGGCGCGCATCGGCGAAGAAAATGAATCATGGGCACTCAGCATTCCAGGCGTCATCCCCATGATCATGCGCGAGAGGCGCATGCGCGGCTGGGTGCGGGCGGATATCAAGATATGCGGTAACGATGCGTTACGCCGCAAGCTCATCACCGCAGCCATTGAATTTGTATCTTCTCTGCCTGAAAAATAACGCCTGTTTTCAGCACCGCGCCTTCGGCACATAGTGGCAGGTTCCACCCGCAAGCACCGGACTCCACATCGCCATATCCACTGGCTGCTCGCTCGATCCAAGAAAGAGAATCCCATCCGGCGCAAGCAGCCTGTGCGCTTCAGCCATCACCTTTTTGCGCGACTCATGCGAAAAGTAAAGCATTACATTTCGCAGAAAGATCACATCGAATCGCTCCGCAAATGGCAGCGGCGTCTGCCAGAGATCGGCCTGTCTGAAGTTACACATCTGCCGAATCTCCGGCTTGATCGTCCATTCCTCGCCTCGGTGCTCGAAGAAGCGAACAATACTGCGCGCAGGCAGCCCGCGATTGATCTCAATGCGGTGATAACGGCCCGCACTCGCGCGGGAAACCATCTCTGCCGCAAAGTCCGTTCCCTCAATGCGAATATCCCACCCGGCAAGCAAAGGAAAATGTTCGCGCAGCAGCATCGCCAGCGAGTACGCCTCTTGTCCTGTCGAACATGCCGCGGACCACAACCGCAATTTACGCGTGTGCATTCGCCTCTCAATCAGGCCCGGCAGCAGTTCCGTGCGCAGCAACTCAAATGGCCGCCCATCGCGAAAGAAGCTCGTCTCATTAATCGTCATTGCTTCGGCCACGGCACGTTCCAGTTCCGCATCGCGCCCCGTGCGAAGCTGCTTCACCAGTTCGCCAATGTGGTTCATCTCACGATCGCGCAAAAGCCCCACCAGCCGCGTCTCAAAAAGATAATCGCGCGAGGGATCAAGCACATTGTGTGAAAGGGAGTGCACCATTTCGCGCAGATAATTGAAATCGGCCTCCATCTTCACCCCGCCGATTCCTGAAGCGTCACAGCTTCACTATCCGGTTTTGTGCAAAGACGCTGTATCTCCGCCGCAATGCGTCGAAGAGGAAGCACAGAGTGAGCAAGGTTCTCATGAACAATCGCTCCGGGCATGCCCCACACCGCACTGCTGGCTTCATCCTGGGCAAGAACAGTTGCGCCAAGCGCAGACAGGGTGCGCGTTCCGGCAAGTCCGTCATGGCCCATGCCAGTCAGCATCACCGCAAGAAGACTTCCGCCGTAAACCTGCGCGGCAGACCGGAACAGAACATCCACAGAAGGCCGGCAATGATTCTCAAGCGGAGCCTGGTCCAGATGCAGCGTATGCTGATGACCCGCCGCGGCCACCAGTTTCAAGTGCCATCCCCCGCGAGCAATGTAAACTCGTCCCGCACGCACAGGCATCCCCTCCGCCGCTTCGCACACTTCAAGTGCGCATCGCGAATTCAGCCTCTCGGCAAGCTGCCGCGTAAAAAGATCCGGCATGTGCTGCACCACGAATACCGGTAGAGGAAACGATGCAGGCAGCGCGGGCAGAATCACATCCAGCGCCGCAGGCCCACCCGTCGATACCCCAATCACCACAGCAGCAGGCGTAGCGGAAGATGCGTGTCGCGGTGAAGTACGCGGCGTGGCCGAGGCAGGGAATAGACTCGCATTGCGCGTTGCAAACGCCAGAGGCCGCCGCATCGTCATCGCGCGAATCTTCGGAATCAATTCAGCAGCAAGCGCTTGCGTAGCAGTCTCGCGGCTCACCTGGCCCGCGGGCTTTGCTACATAATCTGAAGCACCGCTTGCAAGTGACTCAATCGTTACCTGCGCGCCTCGCTGCGTCAGCGCGCTGCACATGATAATCGGCAAACGCGGAGAGCGCTCGCGCAGCTGCTTCAGCGTTTCAAGCCCGTCCATCACAGGCATCTCCACATCCAGTAGCACAATATCGGGCCGCACAACAGAAAGCGCGTTCAGCGCGGAAAGCCCATCCGGTGCCGTTCCCGCCACCTCGAGCGCAGCATCTGTCGAGATCACAGAGCGAAGCAAACTGCGCATCACCGCGGAGTCATCCACAATAAGGACACGTATGCGAGACGCCAGGCGAGCGTCAGACTGTAACTCCAGCATGCGCTACGCCTCCACTAGGCCCATCATCGCCAGTTTGCCGCAGAGCGCTTCCGCCTCAAAGGGCTTCATCAGATACTCGTCCGCGCCGGCCTCCAGTGCGCGCAGAATCTTCTCGTTCTCTGACTCCATCGTCACCATCAGAACTTTCACCGCGGTATATCCCTCGGCCCGCATCCGGCATAGCAGCTCAAAGCCAGTCATGACAGGCATATTCCAGTCCAGCAGAGCCAGGTCAAACGGCGCAGAAGAATGAAGCACCGCCAATCCATCCGCGCCATTGGCAGCCTCCTCGCACTCAACGCCAAGCGGAGCCAGCAGCCCGCGCAGATGATTGCGAACAAAGCGTGAGTCGTCAACAATGAGCGCTCGCATAGTCTCTCCGTTTTCTAAAATGCTGCTCAGTTTGTTCTCGCCAGCTCAAGCGGGTTAATCCGCGCAGGATCCAGCATCACCATCAGTTTGTCTTTCAGCTTGTAGGTGCCCGCAAAAAATGTTTTGGAGCGTTCGTGAATCGTCGATGGATTCGCCTCAAAATCCTCCTGCGAAACAGTAAGCACCTCGCGCACTGAATCCACAATCAATCCAAAGCAGCCAGTCGCGCTCTCCACCACCAGCAGATCCGGAAGCTTCCCCTCAAGCGGCGGCATCCCAAGAAGCTGACGCGCTGAAACCGTCGTCAACACTTCGCCACGGTAATGCACCAGCCCGCCTACAAACGCGGGCGCAAGCGGCACTGTCTCAGGCTTCGTCTCGCCCACAATTTCCAGGATGTGCGATATCGGCAGACCATACAGGCCATCGCCAAGATGAATCGAGCAAACCTCGGCCATCTCTGCGGCCGCCTCTTTCTTGCTTAAGCGAACACTACCGGCCGTTGTGCTCATTGTGCGTTCTCCATATAACCAGCCGCTTCGGGCACACTCGCAACGCTGCCCAGATCGACAACACCAGTAACGCGATCCTTGAGCAGCGTCACGCCGCTCGCAGCCAGAGTCGTGCCTGCCTCAAACAAGTCACTGCCGGCAGCCACATCCAGAACATGCGAGACAGCCACGCCCACCTGTCGTCCGGCCTCGCGGCACACCACGATAATCACATGCATATCGCCGCGTGCCTCTGCCAGCAGGCCGCCCGCATCTTCCACTGCCAGCAGCTGCCCATCAAAGTGCAGCACAGGCCGCCGACCAATGTATTCCACTCGCGATGCCGCCACCTGCTCAATGCGAAGCACATCCGCAAGCCGCACCGCAGCGCGTCGTCCGGCCACTTCCACCAGCAGATACTCATTGCCCTGCATCTCCTCAGCTTCCACCGTCGCCTCACCCATCTTGATCTGCTCTTCAGCGCGCATCGAGACGCCGGCCTTCGCTGCAATCGCACCGGGATCCAGAATCAGCGCCAGATCGCCATTGCCCAGCACAGTTGCGCCGGAATAGAGCCCAATATCTTTCAGCACATGGCTCAATGGCTTCACCACAATCTCTTCCGGATCAGCCAACCCATCCACCACCAGCCCATAGCGCCGGCCATCCGCATCCAGCACCGCAACAAAAATATCGCGCTGCTCGTAGAACCGTTCTCTCTTCTCCGCCGTCAGCATCCGATCCAGAAACACCAGCGGCAAAAGCTGCCCGCGCAGCCTGTACAGCGGCGCATTTTCAATCCACTCAATCGCTTCTGCAGCCTGTCCCGCGCTTAAATGCACCAGCTCTGAAAGCGCGCCCTGCGGCACCGCAAAACTCTTATCCAGGCTGCGCACAATCAGTGCGGGAATAATCGCGAGTGTCAATGGAATCCGCAGACGCAGCGTCGTGCCCTTGCCCAGTCGCGACTCAATCTCCACCTTGCCGCCAATCTTCTCCACATTGGTCTTCACCACATCCATGCCTACGCCGCGCCCGCTCACGCTGGTCACTGCAGCAGCAGTCGAAAACCCGGGAAGAAAAATCAGGTTCAACATCTCGCGTTCTGGCAGCTGTCCCGCAGCATCTGCGCTCATCAGTCCCCGCTCAATCGCCTTCTTCAGAATCTTTTCAGCAGAAATCCCCGCGCCATCATCGCCTACTTCCACAATCACGTGGCTGCCTTCCTGCGCTGCCCGCAGCTTCAGCGTGCCTTCAGGGTTCTTCCCGGCAGCAATGCGAACTTCAGGCGGCTCAATGCCGTGATCCAGCGAATTCCGCACCGCATGTGTCAGCGGATCCTTGATCGCCTCCAGCAGGCTCTTGTCCAGCTCCGTCTCCTGCCCTTCCATCTCCAGGCGAACCTTGCGGCCCAGCAGTTGCGAAACATCCCGCACAATGCGCGGCATCTTCGAAAAGATATTCGACACAGGCTGCATGCGAGCCTTCATCACACTCTCGCGCAAATCCGCCGTCACCATATCCAGCCGGCGCGAGAGCAGCGTCATCTTCGGATCGGAAGCAGTAGCCTGCAACACCTGGTTGCGTGTCAGCACCAGCTCGCCCACCAGGTTCATCATCCTGTTCAGCAGAGCCACATCCACACGCAGCGTGCTCTCCGCCGCAGAGGAGGAACTCGCCGCAGCCACAGCCTTGGCACTCTCGAGAGATACAGGAACATCCTCAGCACTCTTCGCTTTTTCTCCGGCCTCAACAGCAGCTTTTTTCGGATCCTCAGCTTGCTTCCGCTCCTCCGCCATTGCCATCAGGAGCGGATTCTGCACATGCGATGCCGTCAACGCAGCCTCTGGTTCAGCATCCGCTTCCTGCAGCTCCTCCAGCTTGGCAATCAGCTCCGCATCCCCGCCATCGCCTTCGCTGCCATCGGCTTCGATGCATCTCAGAATCGACCGCAACCCGTCCAGCAATTCCAGCAGTCCTGTAATAATGTGCGGCTCGGCAGCAAGCTTTCCATCACGCAACAACCCCAGCAGATTCTCACCCGCATGAGCCAGCTTCTCCAGCCGCTTGAACCCCAGAAAACCCGTTGTGCCTTTAATCGTATGCACCGAGCGAAAAATGTCCGCCAGCAGCGCCGTATCCTCCGGCCTGCTCTCCAGCTCAGTCAGGCATCGCTCCATGCGATCCAGGCCTTCCTGGCTTTCAATCAAAAACTCCCGCGTCAACTCATCCATGATTTCGTCGTCTGCCTTCGCGCAAGGGTGGGCTCATTGCCGTTTATCGGTGAGTTACTGGGCAACTTGAGCAGACGCAAATCAGCATATGAGAAAGCAGTATGCGCAGATTAGAAGCCGCTCATGTGAAGCCTCCTCCTCCTGTGCTAGCCTCAAATTCTCATGAGAAGCACTGAGCACACACAAGCAGACGACACCCAAATGGAAATGCTGGTGAAGGCCGCGCGCCGTGTAGCCGCAAACTCCTACTCGCCTTACTCCAACTTCAAGGTAGGCGCCGCTCTTCTACTCTCGAACGGCACCATCGTCACCGGCACAAACGTTGAAAACGTAAGCTATGGCCTCACCCTCTGCGCAGAGCGCGCAGCACTGGTGCGTGCCATCGCAGAGTTCGGTCCCACAATCCGCATTCAAGCCGTTGCCGTTACCAATCTCAACAACGCAGCCAGCCCGCCCTGTGGCGCCTGCCGCCAAATGCTCTCCGAATTCGCCGAACCGGATGCTCCCGTATCTTTCCCGTCAGCGGAAGGCACCCGAACCATGACCTTCGCCGAAATACTCCCCTGCGGATTCGAGATGAAATTGAAGTGAGGCAAATTCTTTGATGAGCGCCACCGACACTCCCCTCCACGCCGTAGACATCATCCGCAAAAAACGCGATGCCGAAACTCTCACCTCTCGCGAAATCGAATTCCTCGTAACCGGCGCAGCAACTGGCTCCATCCCTCAGGAGCAGCTGGCAGCATGGCTCATGGCCACCTGGCTCCGCGGCCTCTCGCTCGATGAAGTCCGCTCCCTCACGCTCTCCATGCGCAACTCCGGCGAAAAATTCGATCCACGCAATCTCGGCAAAGTCGCCGTCGACAAGCACTCCACCGGCGGCGTAGGCGACAAGACCAGCTTCCTCGTAGCACCCCTCGCAGCCGCTTGCGGAGTAGCCGTTCCCATGATCAGCGGCCGCGCACTAGGCCACACCGGCGGCACCCTGGACAAATTGGAATCCATCCCCGGCTTCCGCACCGCGCTCACACTCGCCGAATTCGAAGCCGTCATCCGGAAATGCGGCGCATCCATCGTCAGCCAGACACCCAGGCTCGTCCCCGCCGATCGTATCCTCTACGCCCTCCGCGACCGCACCGCTACCGTAGAAAACTCCGGCCTCATCTGCGCCTCCATCCTCAGCAAAAAACTAGCCGCCGGCCTCAACGCACTCGTGCTCGATGTAAAAACCGGCTCCGGCGCATTCCTCCGCAAATACGAAGACGCTGAATTCCTCGCAGCACTCATGGTGGCAACTGCAGAAGCCGCCGGCACACGCACCGTAGCGCTCCTCACCGACATGAGCCAGCCACTCGGTCACACCGCAGGCAACTGGATCGAAATCTCCGAATGCATCACACTCTTGTGCGGCGAACGCCCCTCAACAAGCGAAGACCTCCGCGAGCTTTCGCTCATACTCGCAGGCTGGATGATTCATCTCGGAGGCAAAGCGGCAACCCCGGAAGACGGAACTGCACTAGCAGAAAGCGCCCTATCCAATGGCATAGCTCTCGAAGCATTTTTCAAAATGATTGAGGCCCAGGGCGGAGACCTCAGCGTCTTCAACGATCCCAAAGCCTCACACAAACCCGCCGCAACCACCATCCTCGCATCATGGGAATCCGGCTACATCGCCGAGATGGACACTACAGCCATAGGCTGGGCCGTACAGCGCACCGGCGCAGGCCGCGAGAAAGCAGGCGAGCCAGTAGACCCCCACGCCGGCATCGAATTCCACGCCAAACGCGGCGCGCACATCGAAAAAGGCCAGCCACTGGCCACGCTCTACGGCACAAGCGAAGCACATCTTGCGGAAGCAGAGAGTCTTCTCCGCTCCGCAATACACATCTCCAAAGAGCAGCCGCCAGCCGCGCCGCCACTAATCAGCCGCATCATCACCAAAGAAATTGCTCAGTCTCATCTGGCCGCAGTCCAGGGCAGTAAGTAAAATCAGGAATCCGCCGGCTCTTCCGCCGGAAATGTAAACTCCGCAATCAATGGCGGCGTCTGCGCAAAATCGCTGTATCGAACCCAACTGGGCCGCACAGCAAAGTGGGAGATGCCCGGCCATTTCAGATGCGCTCTGCACTCCGGCCAGCCCGCGAAATATATTTCCAGGTACCGCTCGCGTTCCTCGCCAGCAAGCTCAATAGCGATGCCCTCATACTGAACCGTCTGCTCGCTTCCCCAGCCCACAACAAACGAGCACTCCGGCCGCTCAGTCAGATTGGCAAACTTGCGCGAAGACTTGACGGTGTCGAAGATAATCTCCAAACCCGGACCGACCGCAATGCCCATCAGCGCCGACTGTGGCGCACCGGATGCAGAGACGCTCGACAGCACGCCATAACGAAACTGCGACATAAAGGAGTAAACATCGTTCCGATTCATTCCCTCGCTCCGGAGTCAGCCGGGTTCCACACCGCAGCCTCCACTCTATCGCTGCTCGCTCGAAATAGATGGCAGTAAATGCGGCACAATGCTGTAAGGTAATCACAAAACCTGCTCCGAAGGAGCTTCTTTTGGATCGATTTACGGGCATTTTAGGCATTCTGGCCGTATTGCTTGCGGCCTGGCTTGGTTCCACCAATCGCAGCAAGATCCGTTGGCGCACCGTAGCCTGGGGCCTCGGTCTGCAAGTGCTCTTCGCCTTCTTCGTGCTCAAGTTCACCTTCGGCCAGCAGTTCATGGCCTGGGCAGGCGGCTTAGTCAGCAACATGCTCTCCGCCACCACCGCGGGCACCCGCATTCTCTTCGGCGAGCTCGGCCTCCCCAATGCCGGAGCCTTCGGCAACCTCATCGCGCCCGCATCCGGCTCCATCTTTGCCTTCCAGGTCCTGCCCACCATCATCTTCATCTCGGCCTTCTTCGCCGTCCTCTACCACATCGGCCTCATGCAGATCATCATCCGCGCCCTTGCATGGATCATGCTTAAAACCATGCGCATCTCCGGCGCAGAAAGCATGAACGTCGCGGCCTCCATCTTCATGGGCCAGACTGAAGCTCCGCTCACCATCCGCCCATTCCTCTCCAAAGCCACGCGCTCCGAGCTCATGACCATCATGACCAGTGGCATGGCCCACGTCTCAGGCGGCATCATGGCCATGTACATCTCGCAGGGCGTTGAAGCACGCCATCTTCTCTCCGCCGTCATCATGACCTCGCCCGGAACCATCCTCATGGCCAAGATGCTCGTGCCGGAAACCGAACTCCCCGCAACCGAAGGCAAAGTCGTCATCCCCAAAGACGAGCAGCACAAGGACGAAAACCTCATCGGAGCCATCGCCCGCGGCACCATCGACGGCGGCAAGCTGGCCCTCAACGTAGCCATCATGCTCATCAGCTTCCTGGCGCTCGTAGCCCTGCTGGACATGCTCCTCAACTGGATTCACATGCATATCGGCTGGTTCCCATCCAGCCTCGGCCAGATCCTCGGCTTCCTCTTCGCCCCCGTAGCATGGCTCATCGGCGTTCCCTGGCACGACTGCCTCGCCATCGGCAATCTTCTCGGCACGCGCATGGCCCTCAATGAGGTCATCGCCTACATCGCATTAGGCGCAGAAAAATCCACACTCTCCCCCCGCGCCTTCACCATCGCCACCTTCGCCCTCTGCGGTTTCGCAAACCTGGGTTCAATTGGAATGCAGATAGGCGGCATAGGCGCGCTGGTCCCCGAACGCCGCAATGACTTAGCCAAGCTAGGCGTCCGCGCCATGCTGGCCGGCACCATGGCGAACCTGATCAGTGCCTCAATCGCAGGAATTTTTCTGGGCTAGAGGGTGTTTAACTATGCAGGCAATCCAGCGTTGTAGCTGGCGAGACCTTTCCTTGAAACCGGTGAATGTCCGCATCGGTTCCATTGCTGCCAGACAAATCTACACGGTAAAGAAAGTAGAACTGGCGAACAGGCGTCTCGCTTGTATGGCCGCAGTATTCCACATCAACCGAGTGCGCATTGCGCCAGCGATACACATGAAAGTATGTGTGATCCGCATTCAAAGCGCGTGCTTCGGGATCGCTGCGCAGAATCAGATCGTCCAATAGCAATGGCTGATCTTTGCTGATCCAGTGGATATAAGCTTCTTCTATATTGCTCCCTAGGCCGTCATTTAGAAAAAATGCGTGGCTGTCAGGACCCCAGCCTACTGTGAGATCGCGTTGGTAAGTTTTTATCAGGCTGCGCTCGCCGCTACTCCGGTTTACAAGAAAGAGCTGTCGATCACTTTCTGAACGAACGGGGGTCGCCACCAGATTCCATCTTCCATTCGGTGAAGGAATGCTCACAGTCTTTCGTTGAGGTAACGAAACCTTCGCCGGATACTTGGCACCACTGCTTGAATTGCCTGCAAATACAGGCATCGACAGGGCAAGAAAAAGAACGGGAACGAATCGGCGGTATCTCATGAAGCGCCCTCCGGCGAAGCGCTAAGCGGATATTGAGGGGAGTATGTTTCGGAATCGGACTCATGTCAAGACGAGCAAATGAGATATTACGCCCCAAACCGCGCCATCCCCCGAGCCTTAGCCTTAGCCGCTTCCTCCTCCCGATTCCTCAGCGGAGCCGTAGTCTCCAACGACCCAAGCAACCGCGCAGAAGCCGCAGCAATCTCCTCCACCGCCGCATCAAACGCAGCCTCATTCATCTTCGACGGCTTAGCAAACCCACTGATCTTCCGCACAAACTGTAGCGAAGCCGCACGAATCTCACCCTCCGTCACCGGCGGATCAAAGTTGAACAGCATCTTGATATTTCGGCACATCTCTCAGTCCTCATTTCGCCGCTTGCGGTACATGGAGCCGTTTTGAAAGGGCACGGCTTTAGCCGTGCCATAATCACTGCGCAAAACCCCGGGGCTTTAGCCCCTGAGGGATGTATTTATCCTTTCCCCTCGCGCTGCAGCCGCTTCATCCGATAAAACGCCGTCAACAGCGTCACCGTTCCACAACTCAGCAAACTCGCGCTCATACCCAGAATCAGTGACCAGTCGTGCTCAAACACTCCATGCACAATCCCAATCACCTGCAACAGACTAAAGCCGCCAAACGTAATCAGCGACACACCCTCATCTGTCTTCTTGCGCCACACCGCAATCACCTGCGGCACAAACAGCAGCGCATTGCACACCAGCCCCAGCCCAAAAATCACCGTAATAATCTCGCGCACTCGTCCCTCTCGCTCTCTTCCTCAATAATCCCACCTTCAGAACCAACTTTTCAAAATGCAGAACGCATCCATGTACTATGCGGCGCAAAGCACATTACGCAATGATTCCGTTAGCGATAGCCGCAATGCTCTCAGCCGCTCCCGCATTCTACGCGCAGAATCCCGCGCAGACATCGCAGCCCGGCGCTCCCGGCAAAAAAGACGCCGCCACGCAGCCCGCTGTACCCGTGCCGCCCGGCGGACCCGTCCCCGCAAAGGGAATCAAGCCCGCCCCGCCCACCCCGATTGCCGAGCAAAAAGACCATCTGAACGAAGACAGCAACTGGAATCCCCAGTGGGACGTCCTCATCGAAGAAAACCTTCCCCCAGAGATGCTCTCCCCCGGCATGGGCAAAGCAGTCGGAGCCTGGTGCCCACGTTTTTCCTCGCTGCCTGACGTTGACAAGCGAGCCTTCTGGGCATATCTCTTCCAGGCCCTCTCCGGTGCAGAAGCCGGCCTCAAGCCCACCACCAACGTTCGCCACACCGATCCCGCCGTAGCCGTGCCCGACAAGGTCAGCCACCGTATGGTCCGGAGTGAAGGCCTCCTTCAGCTCACCTATGAAGATTCCGACCGCTACGGCTGCGACTTTGACTGGAATCACGACAAGTCCCTCCCCGCGCACGACACCGCCAGGACCATCCTCCAGCCCAAAAACAATCTTCTCTGCGGCATTCGGATCATGAAAAACCAGCTCGTCGATCTCCATGAGCCCCTGCTCACTCATAAAAGCTACTGGTCCACCCTGCGCCCCGGTACCCACAGTTACCACGTCTTCGCAGAGCAGATGGCCAACGCCCCGGCAGCCTGCGGAGCGAAAGCACCACGCAGCCCAAGCCGCACGGACGAAAATCTCCGCACCGCCAAAGCCACCGCGCCAGGCTCCCACACCTCGCCGCAGTAGCCCATCTCGCTCTCCGCCGCTCAAGGCGATACATTTATAAACAATGAGTTCCACTTACTTCGATCAAGTCGCAGAAGCCGCCGCATACCTGCAATCCAAACTCGGCGCCCTCACTCCGCGCGTAGCCATCGTCCTCGGCTCCGGCCTCGGTGCCGTAGCAGACGCCGTCGAGAACCCCATCCTCATTCCCTACGCCGAAATCCCGCACTTCCCGCAATCCACAGTAGAGGGCCACTCCGGCCGCATCGTAGCCGGCACACTCAACAGCACGCCGGTCATCATCATGCAGGGCCGCGTGCACTTTTATGAAGGCTACACACCGCAACAGGTAACCTTCCCCATGCGCGTCCTGGGCATGGCCGGCATCTGTGCCGCCATCCTCACGAACGCTGCAGGCGGAATCGCTCCCGGCCTCAGCATCGGCCAGCTCGTCGCACTCTCTGATCACATCAACGCGTTAGGCTTCAACCCGCTCATCGGCCCCAACGAGCCCCGCTTCGCCCTCACACCCAACTCCGGCCTCCGCTTCTTCGACATGACCGAAGCCTATTCAAAATCCCTCCGCGAGCTGGCCCGGCACTCCGCCCAGCAGGAAGGCTGGACCCTCGACGAAGGCATCTATCTGGCCACAACCGGCCCCAGCTTTGAAACACCCGCAGAAATCCGCGCCTTCCGCACCCTCGGAGCCACGCTTGTAGGCATGTCCACCGTGCCGGAAACCATCGTAGCCCGTCACATGGGCATCGCCGTCCTCGGCATCTCCTGCGTCACCAACCTCGCCGCCGGCATCAGCCCCACGCCGCTCAGTCATGAAGAAGTCTTTGAAGCCGGCCACAAGGCGCAACACCGTCTCGCAAACCTCCTCAAACGCCTGGTCCCACAAATCGCCACAGGAACCGCACAGCAATAGTGAGCCAATCAGCCCCGCAATCCGACTCCACCATCAAGCCCATCGTCATAGGCATCGCCGGCTTCTCCGGCTCCGGCAAAACCACCCTCGCCCGCGAGCTCGCCCGTGCCTTCCACGGCATCCACTTCCCGCTCGACAACTACTACCTCGACCTCTCACACCTCTCTCCAGCCGAGCGCACCCGGCAAAACTTCGACGACCCAGACCTGATCGAAAGCGCCTTGCTCATAGCCCACGTAGCCGCCCTCGCCCGCGGAGAAACCATTGAGCGCCCGCTCTACGATTTCCCCACCCACACCCGCATCCTCGGCCAGACAGAAACCATCCACCCCGCTCCGCTTCTCATCGTGGAAGGCCTCTTCGCCCTCGTCTACCCCGGCCTGCTTCCGCTTTATCACCTGCGCATCTACGTGGAAACAAAAGAGGATCTCTGCTTCCAGCGCCGCCTCCGCCGTGACATCGTCGAGCGCGGACGCACCGAAGAATCCGTCCGCCGCCAGTACGCCGCAACCGTCCACCCGGCAGCCCTCACCTGGGTTCGCCCCTCGGCAGCCCACGCCGACCTCACCCTGGACGGCGCCGAAGACCTCGACTTCAAAGTCGAGCGGGTCGTATCCTGGCTTCGTCAGCGCGAGCTTTTTGCAACCTTCCCGCATGGAGAGCGCATCTAGTCTGTACCCAACTTGATTCCGTTCAGGAAAGATTCATCCCTCTCTGCAGCGCAATTCATAGGGAAGTGGGTAAGTTGGCAAGAGATGAGTATTCGCTGGCCCAACTGGCAAACCATCAAGGCATATGCCGTACGCGAACTGCAGCGGGGAATCACCCCGCGTAGTCTGGCCTTGGCTCTGTCTCTAGGCTTTGCGCTCGGCTGCATCCCGCTCATCGGCATCCCCACGGCGCTCTGCGCCATCGTGGCATACTCGTTCGGTCTCAGTCAGCCCGCCATCCAGGTCGCAAACTACCTCGCAATGCCATTCCAGCTACTGCTCATCGTGCCCTTCGCACGCCTCGGCGCATGGATGGACCCCTTCACCCGCCATCATGAGCTGGACATCGACATGATCGCGCACTCGCCGCTTAAGCTGCTGCGTCACTCATCCGTCCATCTGCTGGAACAGTTAGGCATAATAGCCGGTCAGGCCGTAGCAGCCTGGCTCATCATTGCCGTCCCCGCCGTTCTGCTTCTTACCGCCGCCCTCACCCGAGTCATCCGCCGCATCACCGCACGGGTCCCCGCACAACTCGCCGGCTACGTCGAATAACCTCATCGCAGCCATCGCGGGATATAAGCCGTTCCGCCGCGATATTCTTCCGCGTGGCCACCATCCCGCAGAAGAACGAATCCAATCAGCCAAAGGAATCAAAGAACATCATGCAATTCCAATCACGCCCCCTCTTCCAATTGCTTCTGCTCCCGCACTCGCTCTTGCCGCCTTGCCGCTGGCATGTGCAGGAACAGGCACATCGCCGCAGGCTGCTGCCTCGCGCCCCTGTGACATCCTCGCCTCCGCCTCGCCCTGTGTAGCAGCCATCAGCACCACCCGCGCCCTCTACAAGAGCTACAAAGGCCCGCTCTACCAGGTCACCCGCAAATCCGATCACACCCCCAAAGACATCGGCCTGCTGAGCGACGGCTACGCCAACGCCGCCACACAGGACACCTTCTGCGCCGGCACCACCTGCACCATCACCAAGCTGTATGACCAGTCGCCCAACCACAACGACCTCACGCCGGCCCCTCCCGGCGGTGCCGCGAAAGGCCCCGGCCCAAATGGCTATGACATTCCGGCCATCGCCAATGCTCTCCCCGCAACCCTGGGCGGCCACAAGGTCTACGGCATCGCCATTGACGCCGGCATGGGCTACCGCAATGACACCCCCGCGCACACAGCCGTCCACGGACAGCCCGAGGGCGTCTACATGGTCACCTCAACCCTTCATCTAAACGGGGACAAGTGCTGCTTCGACTTCGGCAACGCCGAGACCAATAATCTCGACAACAAACCCGGCCACATGGACGCCATCAACATCATGTGCAATGGAAATCCCTGCACGCCCGACGCAGGTCTCGATATGGAAGACGGCATCTACGGCCATCTCAAGGTTCCCGCCGCCACCTTCGTCACAGACATGGGAGTCAGCGACGGCCAGCACAGCTACGCCATCTATCAGGGCAATGCGGCCTCCGGTTCACTCACCACCACCGGCGTAATCCCGCTTCCAAACGGCTATCAACCCATGCAGCAGGAGGGAGCCATCCTCCTCGGCATCGGCGGCGACAACAGCAACTGGGCCACCGGCTATTTCTTTGAAGGCGTAATGACCGCAGGAATGCCCAGCGCCGCCCTCCTGGAGTCAGTCCAGAAAAACATCGTCGCAGCAGGCTACTCAGGCCAGCTCAATCCATAACGCTGCGCTCCAGGCCCGGACAAGCCGCGAAAGAACAGGATGTTCTGAAAGGGCACGGCATCAGCCGTGCCATAAATCCGCGAAAGCAGGCGATGTTTTGAATGAACACGACTTCAGCCGTGCCATCAACTGCGAAAGACGCAATGTTTTGAAAGGGCACGACTTCACAGCTTGCGGAAAAACTCGATGTTTTGAAAGGGCACGACTTCAGTCGTGCCATAAAAGCCCCAATACCAACGCTGCTTTAGCCGCTGAGGGATGGTTTTCGCCAAAATCCCAATCAGAAACCGGAGCTCAATAATTGGGCTGCGGCACCGGCTTCGCGCTATCCACCCACGCGGAATAAATCATATCCCGCAACATACTGGCCCCCGCCGCCAGCCGCTCCGCCGTAAAATCCCGCGACTCCGCACTCCCCGCGCCCGTAAACCCGCCCGCCTTCTCCAGCTGATACACCTTCTCAATGTAAGTAGCCGTATGCCGGACATAAACCATGTACTGGTCGAAGATATCGCCCTCAATCGCATGAGCGGCGGTCATCTTCGCAGGCGCGCTGGCATCCAGCGCCGCCAGGTTATCGCGAACAAACAGCGTCTCAAACTGCGCATGAATCTTGTGTTCCGTTGTATACCCGTTCGGATTCGGCCCAGTCCATCCGTTGTACTGAATCGTCGTATGCAGCGGCTGTGAAGCATCGCCCACGTAGTGACCCAGCCAGCCCGCATAAAACAGTGCCGCCGCCTCCACCTCGCGCGTCGACTTGTGCTCCGCCGAAAGCTGCCGATATGCCCGCAGCGCAGCCTTCAGTCTCTCCCAGACCTCCGTAGCCTCCCAAGGCTGCAGTCCGATCCTCGTCGGATTCTGCCCGGCGGCATACACCTTCGCCAGAAAATCAAAGCGCTTATGCGGCAGCGCACCCAGCGCATCCGCCGGTTCCAGGTCGATAAAGTGCTCCGGCGCCTGCGCGCTGCTCAGCTCCGGCTCGGCAGGCGACCGCCACCGATCCGGCTCCGGTCCCAGGTATTCGATCTCCGCCACAGCCTCCTTCGAGCGCAAAAACTCCGGCACATCCGAGGGCAGGGAAGAGGCAGCCAGCCGGTTAATCATCCGGTGGCCCTCATCGCCCCACGCATGAGCCGCCGGCGGAGCAACAATGGCGGAAGTAAAAGTGGCTAAAGTGACAAGGGCAGGGAAGGCAAACCGAGGCAGAAATCCTGAACCAGACATGCCGACAGTATACGTTTGCCGCTTGCACATAAAGTGAAAATCCTGCCTCTGCTCTCACCCGGCCCATGCACATTCCCGAAAGCAACCACCCTTAAGTAACATAAAGATATCCACAAAAAAATCTGCTAAACCCCCTTACTATGGACGGTTTAGTAGTTGTTTTTCTGTAAAGCAAAACAAATTATTCGTATCATCAATACGATTTAGCTTTTTATCGCTACCAATTCCAAAGTGGGTATTTCCGACATTGCCAGTTGTATTTCGGAAGGGCTAGTATTCGCATAGTTTCGACCGGGATAGCAGATCGTTGACGTTGGACCCGGCAATCCGTGTGTGCTGTATGCAGCTTGTTCCCACAGTTCAGATCTAGCGCGGCCAAGTCCTGAGTCGCGGGGAGTGTTTCAAATATGGCATGGTATGCCTACTGCATAGGTGAGAAGCAAGCATTTCCAGAGTTGGCTAGGCATCGCAAACCAGTTCCCCTTGAGCAGGTTCACGGGGTTAGCGGCAATCAGGTCTTCCTTTACCCGGCCAGTGATCTCGCAATTGTTGTCAGCGAGCACAATCCGGCAGAAAGCTTCAATCAGAAATCCGGAATCGATCATGCTCGCGTCATAGCAGACTGTTTCCAGCACTCCACCGTTCTTCCCTTCCGATTTGGCACCGTCTTTGATTCCGACGAGCTCCTTCGTAAGTCCATTCGTTCCAATCAGCGCCAGTTCCTCACCAACATCGATCAGCTTCGCGGCAAAACCGAGATGCACGTCAAGATCCTCGTCGATGACTGCTGCTCAGGCACTCTCATCGGCAGCCATCCGGCAGAAGGCGTAGGCCGCGAGTACCTCTCCAACCTCCGCGAAAATGCCACCCGTCAGCGTGAGCGCCAGACCCGCGCCCGCGCCGTCAGCTTCCAGATGCGCCGCCTCTTCAACCCGTTAGACGAAGAAGTTACCTGCCGCCTTACAGAACACGGCAAAATGGTCCTCGACATCTCCCATCTCATCGATCGCAAGTACGTCGAGCGCTACCAGAACAAGTTCGCCACCACGGCCGCCACCATGAAAGAGTGCCACATGCAGATCTCCGGCCCGTGGCCTCCATATCACTTTGTCCACCGCCTCACACGCGGCAACCACGCACCTGCGGCCCACACTCCCGCAGCCACGCCCGCCGCTCCCAGGGCCCCGGAAGTAGTCCCCGCAATGGCTTGATTCCATCGTCATAAACCACAAAGGCCGCGAGCTTCTCGCGGCCTTTGTCGTTCTCCCCCTGCATCATGCGGCTTGAGATATCTCGCGCTTCCGCTGGAGCCTGTTCATCAGCTGTTTCCTTTATGGTTCTAAATTTTTAATGGATGCTGCCGGTGAAATGATTTAGTTCGCTGTTGTTTCTTTGTTGCTGCGCGAAAGCACAAACGAGCTCCGCCGGTCCTTCGATGCCCGATCGATCTGCTTCCAGAATCCCACAAAATAATCAATAGCCGAAATCGTCGAAACGACCACCGTAAAGTACATCCCGGTAATCGCCGTCCACATCACCGGAATCACAATCAGCCCGAACTTCCACTCATACCAGCGATGCGAAAGAATCGCCGCCACCACGGAAACAATCTGAAGCACAGTCTTCAGCTTGCCCAGGTCGCTCGCCTGAATCGTAAATCCCTCAGACGCCGCAATCGACCTCAACCCCGAGATCAGAAACTCGCGCCCAATGATCACCACCGCAATCCACACCTTCACCACATCGGGCGTATAGGCCACCAGCGCAATCAGCGCCGCCGTCACCATGATCTTGTCCGCCAGCGGATCCAGCAGCATTCCAATCGTGGTAATCTGCCCCCACTTCCGCGCCAGGTACCCATCCACCCCGTCAGTAATCGAAGCCAGAATGAACAGAATCGCCGCGCTGGCCTCCTGCCAACCGTCGCCCTGCCACGGAAAGTGCGGAGAAAGTATCCACAGCAGCAGCGGGATCATAACAATCCGGCTCATCGTGATGGAGTTAGGCAAATTCACTTAGAATCACAGCTCAACCGGCAAAAAGCCTAGTGACTTCATTATTGCACCGTAAGCAAAGATATGCCGAGGCCGATACGGGCAGTGACCATGCAATCAAGTACGATGAACTGTCATGGTGCTGATCGAAGAGCAACTCTCCGCAACCGGCCTTCTGCGGATTTTTCATCAGGATGCCCCGTACCTGTTTATGGGGTCGGCCTTCATCACTGTCGGCATCATGACTGAGGCATTTTGTCTCCTGCGCCGCCGCTTCGATGCCCTCCTCGTCTGGCTCGGTGTATTCGCCATCCTCTACGGCCTCAGAATGTGGTTTGACACCGGCATGCTGCATCTCGCAATTGCAGACAATGAGCCCGTTGCACGGTTGCGGTGGGCAGTCAATTTCCTGGTTCCCATTCCGGCATTCCTCTTCTTTCGTGCAGCAGGGCTCCTCGAGCGCCGCCGGTCCATCGTAACTGCCATCCTGCTCACTCTCTTCACAAGCCTTGCCCTGTTGGTCTTTGTCGTCGGGCGGTTGCCGCTTCTGCATACCATCAACAACATTCTGGTCATCGTCGCGCTGCCCTGGGTGATGGTCCGCACCTTCCTCATGGCCCGCTTCGACCGCAATTTTGTCATCATTCGCTGGGGGCTCGGTTGTTTCGTGTTGCTGGCCATTTGGGACAACACAATGGGCGCAGCCTTGCTCCATTTCAGTCTCGAGCCCTATGGCTTTGCCGTGCTGCTCGCCTCTCTTGGATACGTAGCAGCGAAGCAGACCCTCCAGCGCGATCAACAATTAGGGGAAATACAACAGGAGCTCGAACTCGCCCAGCGGATTCAACTCTCCATCCTTCCCGCCGGCTTCCCTCATTCCGCAGCATTCCAGGTAGCCGCGCGATATGTGCCCATGTCCTCAGTCGCTGGAGACTTCTATGAATTTCTCGCAGTGGACTCGCACAGAGCCGGACTGCTGATAGCAGACGTCTCCGGCCACGGCGTGCCCGCGGCTCTCATCGCATCCATGGGAAAAATGGCAGCCATTGCCCAGCGCAAGCACGCCGAGTCGCCGGCACAGGTTCTCACAGGCATGAATGAAGCGCTATGCGGCAACACCCAGGGCCAATATGTTACCGCCGCATACGTCCACGTGGACGCCGAGACACGGCAACTGCGCTACTCAGCCGCAGGACACCCCGCAATGCTGCGCTTACGCGAAGGGAAGGTAGATGAGATCGTAGAGAACGGCCTGCTGCTCGCAGCATCCCAAGCCTCCACATACAGCGAAATCAATCTGCCCATGCAATCAGGAGATCGTCTTCTGCTCTACACAGACGGCCTCATCGAAGCAAGAAACGACGCCGGAGAAATGTTCGGAGAAAAATCCCTGACCGCAACCCTGCTCGACACCGCAAATCTATCGCCGGAAAAAGCCGCCGAACAAATCATCGCAAGTGTGCAGAAGTGGGCAAAGCTCCAGGACGATGACCTGACAGTAGTCATCTGCGATTTCACCGGCGCAAATTGACCCTCCTGCTACACTCGCTCTACCTATGCCCCAGCCTCTCTTTTCGCGCCGCACATTCCTGTCTACCGCAGCCGCAGCCGCTGCCACCGGCCCTGCCATCCTGTTGCCGCCGAAATCCGAGGCAGCCGTCTCCCTCCCCACCGCGCAGAGCAGTGAAGGCTCGCTGCAAACCAATCTCGACAACTACATCGCCGCATACATGAAGTCGAGAAACGCCCCCGGCCTCACCCTCGCTCTGGCAAGCAAAGAGAAGCCCCTACACACCCAAGGCTACGGTTTCGCAGACGTAGATCAGCGCCTGCCGGTCAATCCCGATCACCTCTACCAGATCGGCTCCATCACCAAGTCCTTCGTAGCCCTCGTCATCCTGCAGCTTCATGACGAAGGCAAGCTGGACCTCCACGCGCCCATCCTCGATTACCTCCCTGGCCTCCCGCTCTCCACTCCCTTCGGCACCATCACCACGCATCACCTGCTCACCCACACCTCCGGCCTGCCGGATAATATCGGCCCATTCCAGGCCGATCCCTCCGCGCGTCTCATCCAGGGCTTCACCCCCGGCGAGCACTTCCACTACTGCAACGCAGCCTTCGATATCCTCGGCCTGCTCGCCGCCAAACTCGATGGCCGCCCCTGGCGCGTCGCCGTCTCCGAGCGCATCCTCAAGCCCCTCGGCATGGATCAGACCGCGCCCGTCATCTCCGGAGCCATCCGCTCCCGCAGCGCCGTCGGGTATCAGCCCTTCCGCATCGACGAAGTCTATCCGCGCCAGGGCAAGCTCGCTCCCGCGCCCTTCATCTCCATGGATGACACCGCCGGCTGCATCGCCTCCACTCCCGGCGACATGGCCCTCTACGCACGCATGTTGCTCAATGGCGGCAAAGGCCCCAAGGGCCGCATCGTCTCGGAAGAAAGCTTTACCCTCTTCTCCACGCCGCACATCAAAGCCGAGGAATTCAGCCCCACCGCCAGCTACGGCTACGGCATAGCCGTCGACACCCTCGACGGCCACAAAATTCTCCGCCATACCGGAGGAATGATCGCCTTCGCCTCATCCATCCACGTCGATCTCGACGGCGGCGTAGCAGCCTTCGCCTCCATCAACGCCATGCAGGGCTATCGTCCCACCGCAGTCACCGAGTACGCCGTCCGCCTTCTTCGCGCCCAGGCCGAATCGAAGCCGCTGCCGGCCAACCCCGACCTCGACAATCCGCTCGACGTGAAAAATGCCCAGGACTACGCCGGCACCTTCACCGCCCCAAACGGCAGCAAGCTCACCTTCGAAGCCAAGGACACCCGCCTCTTCCTGATCGACGGCGCAAACAGCATCCCCCTCGAACACGCCGGTGGCGACGCCTTTCTCTCCACCATCTCCGGCTCCCGTGCAGCCTATCCCTTCCTCTTCGAAAGAAAGCCCCAGCCGCCGGCAACTCCGGAAACCGCACCACCGCAGCCGGTACTCGAGGTCTCCTATGGCCCGGAGTGGTTTCCCGCCCGCGCCAACGACGGCCCGCGCAGCTTCCACACCCCGCCAACCTGGGCCAGCTACGTCGGCACCTATCACGCCGAAAGCCCCTGGGGCGGCGACTTCGAAGTCTACATCCACAAAGACCGCCTCGTCCTCGAAGGAGGCCCACTCAGCCCACTCGGCGAAGGCCTCTTTCGCACCGGCGACGAACCCTGGGCCCCCGATACCGCAGAATTTCTGCAGCCATTCGAAGGAAAGTCCCGCATCCTCCGCCTCTCCGGCATGGATTGCTGGCGAATCGACATCGCCTGACGCCCCAAAACAAAACGGGCAACCCAGAGGGTTGCCCGTTTGATCACACCAGCAACTTCAAGCGTAGATACCGCGCTGCCGAATCGTAAACGCCACGCGATCCATCGCCAGCATATAAGCCGCAATGCGATTGTTCACGTTATGCGCTTCCGCATACCGCAGCACATCCTCAAAGCTCGCGCGCAAAATCGTCTCCAGCTCTTCATTCACGCGAGACTCCGGCCAGAAGTACCCCTGCCGATCCTGCACCCACTCAAAGTAGCTCGCAGTCACGCCACCCGAGTTCGCCAGGATATCCGGCACCACAAAGATCCGCTTGTCCGCCAGAATCTCATCCGCCACAGCAGTAGTAGGCCCGTTCGCGCCTTCCACAATGATCTTCGCCCGCAGCTGCTCAGCATTCCGGCTGGTAATCACGTTCTCCATCGCCGCCGGAACCAGAATCTCGCACTCGCGCGTAATCAGCTCATCACTCGGCACCGCTTCGGCATTCTTAAAGCCCAGCGTAGTCCCGTTGCGATACTTGAACTCCGTCAACTGGTGAATGTCGATCCCGTTCGGGTTGTAAAGTCCGCCATCCTTCTCCGCAATGCCGATAATCTTGTACCCGTTCTCCATCAGCAACCGCGCGGCATTCGAACCCACATTCCCGAATCCCTGCACAATCACCCGGCAGCCTTCGCGAGTCATGTTCAGGTAGCGCAAAGCCTCATTGCACGCCACCATCACGCCGCGTCCCGTCGCCTCTGTGCGTCCACGGCTGCCGCCAATATTGATCGGCTTACCCGTCACCACGCTCGTCACCGTCTGCCGCATGTGCATCGAATACGTGTCCATAATCCACGCCATCGTCTGCTCATTCGTATTGATATCCGGCGCGGGAACATCCTTCTCAGGCCCGATGAAATCGATAATCTCTGACGTATACCGCCGCGTCATGCGCTCCAGCTCGCCGCGGCTCATCTTGTGCGGGTCGCAGATCACTCCGCCCTTCGCCCCGCCAAAGGGAATATTCACCACCGCGCACTTCCATGTCATCCAGCTCGCCAGCGCGCGCACCTCATCCAGCGTCACATCCGGCGCATAGCGAATCCCGCCCTTCGCCGGCCCGCGCGCCTGCGAGTGCTGCACACGGTAGCCGGTAAACATATCAATCTTTCCGTTATCCATCATCACCGGAAAGTGAACAATCACCTCGCGCGACGGGGAACTCAAAACCTTCCATATGCCTTCATCCAGGTTGAGCTTCCGCGCCGCAAATTCAAACCGCGCCGTCTGTGCTTCCCAGGGATTAATCTCCCGGTCCAGCGTCACGGTTTCTGTAAGAGTTGCCATAATCCTTCTTCAAATCCTTTCGCCCGCCGCAAACTGCTGTCGCAACAAGGCTTGCTAAGGGGTACAAACACCCATCCACCCCGGTTGTTTCTAAAAAATCACCAAATTCCAGGCCTTGACCCCACAATCAACTCAAATCGGCCCAAACCCTGCTGAGTCTAGTCCCCGGATATACCTCAGTCAAGCCGCAGTACCGCCTTGGTACCCTCCCTGACCAGATAGTGTTATGCGGCACGAAGCGCTTCATGGGCAGGCAAAACCCTGTGCCCCATCCATGCGCAGCGGTATCGCGTATGGGTGGGATAACCAAAGCCTCGGTAAGAGCCATGTTTTTCTCTTTCGCCAGCACGATCAAGTTGCGGGTACCCCCACCAACACCCGTCATCCTGACCGTAGCCGTTTTTCCGGCGGAGGGAAGGACCCGCTTCTGTCTTTGCTGTTGCAGTTGCACTTGCTTCTCCCTAGTTCCCTAGGTCCCTAGTTGTGTAGTGTCAAGAGGTTGTTCCGATTCCAGGGTGCTCTTGAAGCGGGAGTGTTGAGGTTAAGGCTGGTATGGGGTCTGTGGAAGTTGTAGTCATGCAGCCATAGGTGGAGTTGATTTTTTCTTTCCTGGGAGTTTTGGTAGGTGCGGGCGTAGGCCCATTCTCGGATGGCGGTCTGGATGAAGCGCTCTGCCTTGCCGTTGGTGCGCGGCGTGTAGGGCCGTGTGAAGCGGTGCTTGATGTTGTGCCGTCGCATTGCCTGACCGAACGGGATGCTGCGGTAGCAAGGGCCGTTATCGGTGAGCACGCGCTGGATGGAGAAGCCGAAGCGGGCGAAGTGGGCCTGTGCCTGATGGAAGAACAGGGTGGCCGAGTGGCTGGTCTGATCGGGCAGCATGGCGGCGAAGCTGATCCGTGAGTGGTCGTCGATGGCGATATGCAGATACTCCCATCCGGCACCGCGCGAGCGTTTCTGCGGCTGGTGGGTAACGCGGCTGCCCGGCTCTCGGATGCAGGCCAGGCACTTGATATCGAAGTGGATCATGTCGCCGGGCCGTTCGTGTTCGTAGCGCACGACCGGTGGGGGCGGATCGAGCGAGGGCAACCGGTTCATGCCCGCGCGGCGAAGGCTTCGACTAACCGTTGCCCGGCTGAGACCGAGCTCGCGAGCGATGCGCCAGCCGTTCCAGCGCAACCGGCGAAAAGCAAAAACCTTTTCCAATAAGGTGGAAGGTGTCTGGCGGGGCGACCGATGTGGCCTGGAACTTAGATCCGCCAGCCCAGCCCGGCCATGCTCGCGATAACGGCCAACCCACTTGGCCGCAGTCTTCGAGCAGACCTCGAACCGAGCCGCCGCTGCCTGCAACGTCGCGCCCTCGTAAATCACCATTCTCGCCATCTGCTCTCGACTCCGAACCACTGTTCGGGCATTCTGGTGATAGTCCATTCGGTCTCCTCGGAAGTTCTGATTGCTCGTCACAACCAGCTTCTCTCGTTCAGATCGAATGGACAACCTATTGCAACATCACACCTAGTCCCCTAGTCCCTTCATCCCCTTTGTCCCCCGCTCCCTCAGTCCCTTACACTGTCTCTCGTGAAGCCCGAAAGCCCCACCATCCAACCCTCCCGCAAGGAATTCCTGGCTCTGGCCAAAGAGCACACGCTGGTCCCCGTCTGCCGCCGCCTCATCGCAGACCTCGAAACCCCCGTCTCCGCCTTCCTCCGCACCGCCTGGCAACAACCCGAGTGCTTCCTCCTCGAATCCGTAGAAGGCGGCGACACCGTAGGCCGCTACACCTTCATCGGCCTTTCGCCCTACAAGCGCATCGTCGCCCGTGGCCGCAAAATCGCCATCACAGAAGGCAAGCGCACCACCCACATCGAAGGCGACATCTTCACCGTCCTCCGCGACGCCCTCAGCGGCCACAAGCCCGCGCGCCTCAAAGACCTTCCGCCCTTCACCGCCGGAGCCGTAGGCTTCTTCGCCTACGATGCCGTCCGCATGATCGAACGCCTCCCGGAAACAGCCAAAGACGAACTAGGCGTCCCCGACGCCTGCCTCCTCTTCTTCGATGAAGTCCTCGCCTTCGATCACGTCCGCAAAGAAATCTGGCTCGTAGTCACCGCCGACGTAACGCTCTCAACCCCCGCCGAAGCCTACGACAAAACAGTAAAGCGCCTCAAGCGCCTGGAAAAGAGCCTCCAGCAGCCGCTGCCCAAACTCCGCCCATCTAAAGACGGAAAGAAGCTGAAGGTCAAACACCGCACCCGCAAGCAGGATTTCCTCTCCGCCGTAGAAAAAATCCGCGAGTACATCGTCGCCGGTGACGTCTTCCAAACGGTCCTGTCGCAGCGCTTCGATATTGACCCCGGCGTCAACACCTTCCAGGTCTACCGCGCCCTCCGCACCGTAAACCCCAGCCCGTATCTCTACTTCCTGCGGTTTGCTCTCGAAGGAAATGAAGCGCTCGAAATCGCAGGCTCCTCACCCGAGCTGTTGGTCAAAGTAAACAACGGCAAAATCGAATACCGCCCCATCGCCGGCACTCGCCCACGCGGAGCCACAGAAGAAGCCGACGACGAGCTGGCCCGCGAAATGATGGCCGACGAAAAAGAGCGCGCCGAGCACGTCATGCTCGTCGATCTTGGCCGCAATGACGTAGGCCGCGTCTCCGACTTCGGCTCCGTCAAAGTGGACAAGCTCATGTACGTCGAGCGCTACTCGCACGTCATGCACATCGTCAGCAAAATCGACGGAAAACTCCGGCCCGATCTCACCGCCGTAGACGCTCTCCGCGCCTGCTTCCCGGCCGGCACCCTCTCCGGCGCACCCAAGGTCCGCGCCATGGAAGTCATCGAAGAGCTGGAACCGGCCCGCCGCGGAGTCTACGGCGGCGCAGTCCTCTACGCCGACTTCTCCGGCAATCTCGACTCCTGCATAGCCATCCGCTCGCTGACGGTAAAAGACGGCAAAGGCTACGTCCAGGCCGGCGCAGGCATAGTAGCCGACTCCGTCCCGGAACTGGAGTACGAAGAATCCATCAACAAATCCCAGGCAGTAATCCGAGCCATAGAACGCGCCCGCAATCTCTGAGGACGACCGTAGGCGCTTTTCAGCCGGACACCCGCATCTTTGTTTTGCTGACGAAAGGCAAAAACAAGGCCCTTACCGACGCTCTGGTTATCCCACCCATGCGCGATACGACTGCGCATGGATGGGGCACCCATTTTGCGGGTACTAACTATAGAATCCCGTCATCCTGACCGTAGGCGCTTTTCAGCCGGACACCCGCATCTTTGTTTTGCTGGCGAAAGGCAAAAACAAGGCCCTTACCGATGCTCTGGTTATCCCACCCATGCGCGATACGACTGCGCATGGATGGGGCACATATTTTGTGGGAGTGCTAACTATAAAAGCCCGTCATCCTGACCGTAGGCGCTTTTCAGCCGGAGGGAAGGACCTGCTTTGCTTTTATTGCGCGGGCTTTGCTTTTGGTGGGGCTTGTACCTGTGTGGCGGGCTGTGGCGATTCGCTCTGCGACTGCTGCTGGATGGCCGCCGGTGCGGGCTGGGCTGGGGCCTGTGCTGGCTTCGCGAAATAAAAGTTGACGATGATGGTTAATATGCCCGCTACTTCCGCGACGGTGGCTGCGCCGAGCCATTTGACGAATGCCACATCCAGCGTGAGCTGGCCTGAGCCCCACAGGAGGATGATGGCGAAGGTGGTGGTTGTGGCCAGGACGAAGAGGCTGGTGAGCGTGATGGCGATGAAGACGCCGGGATCCGTTGCCTTGGTGGACCACATGAAGATGAAGCCGTTGGCAGCGAGGATGATGAGTACGACGCCGATGAGTATGAAGCCGAGCCAGTGGAGGAACTTCATTCGATGCCCCCTGATGAATTCAGGGAATCATACTGGAATGAGGCGCGGAGGCTGAAGGAAATTCTTGCCGGGGTGCGCCAAATTCACTTCTCGACTTTTCATCGACTTTTTATCGATCACTTTCTTCTCATTTTGCTTTGTAAGTTATTGATAATAAATAGTTTACTTTGATAAATTCACTCAAAAATCGGGGGAGGGGGTGGGGGGGTGCTTTTTTCCTTTGAAAAAGGAAGCAAAACGGCCCGAATCTGCTCGATTCGGGCCGTGGTTTTTTCTCTGCTGATTATGAGTTTGGCACAGATGGGGTTAATTGGGTGCAAAGTATCTGGGGGTGATTCGGTACGAAGGTAATGGGAATTTTAGCGGGCCTGTGCGCTGCGCGCTTCGTGAATCAGTGGACGGGCGAGTTCTGGTTCCCAAGTTACTTTCTACAAGCGGACTTATCGGTACCGAAGTTCCCGATGACGCCGTTCTTCGCGAATAACTACGCCCGATGACAAGATTCGTCACCCAGCCGCACGGACCGCTCGCCAGAACCGGACACACGGAATGTCGCTGCTATTTTCAGGTCGAAATCCCGGGCTGTTCTCTATTGAGCAACCATGTGACCAGGAATTCGAGAAATTGCACTCACCTCCGAGATTGTCTTGTATGAACTTGCAGTTCACCAATTCGCAATCAATGAATCTACACTCTGGAAAACTAGTACCCGCGAACGTACAGTCCACAAAGCTGCACTTTATGAAATTGCAACCGGAAAACAGATTCGAGTACCAGTCAACTTTCTTGAATGAACATGCGTGAAAATCAGAGGAGACAAACCCGTATTCCGAAAATTCCTCGAAGTTGCAATACTTGAAGTAGCTTTCGTTCCACTCCATCTCATCATGATTGTCCGAGGTTATCGTTTCTGATCTCACGGACATTCCCTCGACTACGCCCTGGCGTTCCTTCAGTAACTTTTGGCTGAGATAACCGACAATGTAAGGCCGAGTGGTGCTCTCGACCAAATCGTTGTTCGATACCAAATCCTTTATCGCCGCTTCCACGGCTGCCCAAAGGCGGGTCTTTTCAAGTTCAGCGTAAGGATGGTCCATGGCCACAGGTTAGTGGAATGCCCAACTCCTGCAAAGTCGCCTTTTCGGCAACTACAGCGGATTAGTCCTCATAAACGCCCTTCGGTTGAGTTAGTCGAATGTTGTCAGAGCGTTCGTCCCAGAAGGCGGACTCCGAGTTTGCGGTAAAACTGCAAGAAACGAGATAGTGCTTGATTCGGGATTGTGTTATCCCATCCATTGTGGTCGCGAACTGGCGAAAAGCAGAAGCGGGTCCTTCCCTCCGCCTGAAAAACGGCTACGGTCAGGATGACGGACTTTGTGGGGTGGGTCACACGCATCCTGGTTGTGCTGGCGAAAGGCAAAACATGGCTGCTATCGCAGGCTTTGGTTATCCCACCCATGCGCGGTACTTCTGCGCATGGATGGGGCACCCATTTTTGTGGGGGTGCGGGGGAAAGGCAAAAGCAAAAACAACCGCGGATTCCTCCGCTCGTTTGGCCGCCAAGCGGCCAAACTTCGGTCAGGATGACGGACGTTGTGGGGTGGGTCACACGCATCCTGGTTGTGCTGGCGAAAGGCAAAACATGGCTGCTATCGAGGTTTTAGTTATCCCGGCCATTTGGTCGCGAATGGGCGAAAAGCAAAAGCAGGTCCTTCCCTCCGCCTGAAAAACGGCTACGGTCAGGATGACGGACGTTGTGGAGTGGGTCACACGCATCCTGGTTGTGCTGGCGAAAGGCAAAACATGGCTGCTATCGCAGGCTTTGGTTATCCCACCCATTTTGGTCGCGAACTGGCGAAAAGCGAGTCTTATTCCGCCCCGAAGATCCGCCGGAAGAAGTTCCATATCCGGGAGGAGAATCCCGGCTTCGATTTCTTAGCCGGCTTCTGCTGCGGAGCCGGAGCCTGTTCGGCGGCAGCGACTGGCGTCGCGGCAGCCTGCGCCTGCTCAACCTGCGTCGGCTGCTCCGGCGTAACCGATGCGGCATGATGCTCCATCGTAGTGGTAGCCGCATCCGGAGCCTTGTCCTGAGAGCCCTCAGGCGCAGTCACCACCGGAGGCGCCGTCTTTGTCAGTCCTTCGCTCTGCGCCAGCGGAAACTCATTCGCACCCGGCTGCGCCTCAGGAGGGCAGCCACAGGATTCCTTCTCATTGGCCACAACCTCGTGCACGCTGCCGTGCTGAAACATTACCCGCTCACCAGCCTGCACCCGGTAAGCACCACCCTCAAAGACGCTGCTCACCAGCACATACGGAGCATCGACGCCGGCGTTATCCACGCAGGTGTCGCCATGCTCGCCCAGCCGAACCTTTACATCCGCAGCCCCCGGTCCACCAATCAGGATCCGGAAATCCGGCGTCAGTAATACGTCCGCATTTTGCCCTGTAGCGAAACTTGCCTCCAACGCCCCGCGATCGAGCCCCATCACCAGCCCCGCCGTCTCACCCGCGGGCACACTGGTATCCGAAGTCAATTTCACAGTAGTAGAAGCACAAACACGAAGCACCCCGCGATGCGGCAGAACCACCTCAGTAGTCTTCGCACCCGCAGTCACGCTGCCGCTGGCTCCAATCAACGCCTTGCCGGCAGTAATCTGCAGCGCACCCGTCACATTCGTAGAGGAGTCAACCGGAACAATGGCAATCGGCGTAGAACTGGCAGCCTGCTGCGCCACGCACAAAACCGTCAGACCAAAAGGAAGCAGCGCAAGGGCAGGGAATCGCACGTCGTCTTACATCCCCAGGAAGTTACGAATCATCTGTCGACCGCCCTCGGTGAGCACGCTCTCCGGATGAAACTGAACCCCTTCGATAGGCAGCGAACGATGCCGCAACCCCATAATCACGGTACCGTTTCCGTCACTCTCACCCGTCCGGGCCGTCACTTCAAGCTCGGCAGGCAGCGAATCTTCCGCCACCACCAGCGAGTGATACCGGGTGCAGGTAAGCGGCGTAGGCAGCCCTGCAAAGATTCCATGCCCATCATGCGTAACATCGCTCGTCTTGCCATGCATCAGCTTGCGAGCACGCACCACGTCACCACCAAATGCTTCACCAATCGCCTGGTGCCCCAGGCAAACCCCAAAGATCGGAGCCTTGCCCGCCATCCTCTGGATCAGCGGCACCAGTATCCCCGCCTCACGCGGCGTACAGGGCCCCGGCGAAAGCAGAATCCGCTCCGGCTTGAGCGCCTCCACCTCATCCACCGTCAACTCGTCGTTCCGCCGCACCTCAGTTTTGGCACCGAGTTCCCCCAGGTACTGAACGAGGTTGTAAGTAAACGAGTCGTAGTTATCAAGCACAAAGATCATTGCCTAAAGTGTAACGCGGCCCGCCGCTACACTGAAGCGCTCTTCGGAACAGGCGAACTCTGTGCCGGCGCCCCGCTGACCGGAATAGGCAATGCGTTATCCCAGTCAATCCGCCGCGTAAAGTACATAGCCGCCGCCACCGCAGCGAAGCTTGCAAGGGAACCAACCAGCAGCGCGTAATCCTTAAGCCGCAGCAGAACGTAAATCAGCCCATAAAGAGGAGAGAAAACAAGAAAGGCCTTCACCGCCTGCATCCGGCTCGCAAACACCCATCCGGCATTCGTGGAAAGCAGCACTACGGTAGCTCCTCCCGCAATGAGAAATGCGGAATCAAACCCGGTCTTTTCCGCAAAGGAAAGTAGCAGCAAATAGAAAATCACCTGCGCCACGCCAACAAGAACATACTGCGCAGCATGCATGCGCTTTCGACTCGTCACCTCGAAGATAAAGTAGGTAAGAAACACAAGCCCTTCAAACAACAGTATGTATTTCAGAGACCGATCCACCGATTGGTAAGAGTCGACAGTCATAAAGGTAGTGCTGCCGTCCGCATTATGAATCACCGGCGAATTATGAGTGATGCGATCATCCACAAGCCCCTGCACAAACAGCCCGGGAATATTCATCAACAGCGCCAGCACGCAAATCACAAGCAGCTTAATGCCCATTGAAAAAGACCCCATGGGGCGAGGCTTGGGAAGGTACTGCGGGTTCAACGCATCTTCGATCAGTGTGCTCAAGAGTGCCTCCTATGGCATGTGCTTTGTAATGCAAAGTGATAAAGCAATTTTTTTTACGCTCTCGAAAGCGTCAAATCGCGCGCTCCCGCCTGTTGCTCAGTGCTGATGGCCGCCGCATCGCGCACCACTTGCTCCAGGGTTGTCAGATATTCCACATACCTCTTGCGCCCCGGTGCGGTAATGCGGCAAAGCGTAAGGGGCCGATTCTTCTCCATGCCTTTTGTCGTCTCAACAATGCCTTCCGCTTCAAGCACGCTCAGATGCCGGCTCAGATTGCCATCCGTCAGTGCGCATAGCTGTTTCAGATCGCTGAAGGTAAGCCCCTTTGGATGCGTCATCAGGGAAGTCAAGATACCAAGCCGGGCCCGCTCATGAATCACGCGGTCCAGCCCTTCGTAAGCAAACGGAGCTTCATTCTTCTGTTCCTGCGTACGCGCCGGCTTAGTTTTCATCTGCATCCTCCCGCGCCTTGCGGCACAACGCACCGGCTGCAATGAGCTGGCCGGCGCCATACCCAATGCCCATCGTCCAGGGAGAAAATGCGCGCTCCCCTCCCAGCGAAATGCAGAGCAATCCGCAAAGCAGATACCATGCGCCTGCAGCCAGCATGGGCCGTGGCAAAAATCTGCAGGAAGAGAAAATGCCGATGCCAGAGCAAATCTGCCACAGTCCCGGCAACATCCACAAAGCCGACGGCACAAACCGGGCCAGCACAATGGTCAGCAGAACTCCCGCACCCAGCGAAGGCAGAAATTGCTCTACGGCGATGCGAATCATCTCATCTGCCATGCCGGAGTGGACGCGCTGCGCACGCGTCATCATCTGTGTGCCAATCAACGCGGCGGACACCGCTGCAGTTGTCAGCCAGATGATTAGATAGCGGTCCAGATGACGCGCAGGCTCTATAGCCCATTGCGACTGGATGCAGGCCGCGGCCAGCGCAATCGCGGCCGTCGCAGCTAACGTAGCAGGCCCATATCCGCGAAACTCCGTAGTGCGCGCAAGTTGCCTGCGAATGGTACCGATTTCCGCCAGTGCTTTATTCAGATCATCCATGCCGACTCACTTTATATTGCAAAGTAGACTGAATCCGCGCCTGTGTCAAGCATTCTTTTTCCTTTTAACGCCGCGCTTGCGTGCTTTCCGCCGCGTCTGCCAAACTCGCCGTATGGTGCTTCACTTTCTTGTAAGCGGTCGAGTTCAGGGCGTAGGGTTCCGCTGGTTTGTTCACCGTGAAGCGAGTGAACTCAATCTTCGCGGCTGGGTTCGCAACACAGAAGAGGGCCACGTTGAAATCGTCGTTGCCGGCGAGCCCGAGGATCTCGAGGAACTGCGGACCAGTCTTCGCCGCGGTCCACGCGGCAGCCGCGTCGATGGTATCCAGGAGCACGCGCTTGACGAAAGCGAAGCTGCCTCACTCGATGCCTTCCGCATCCAGGGCGCATGGTAACCCTGTCTCAGCTTTTATAATCGAAAGGGAAGCCGGCCTAGTCCCCATCCGTCTCTTCCACAAATTTGTTCAGGAGTAGCCGGCGCATTATGTCTGACCCATCGAAGTCCATCAATCTAGAGGCACTCAAGTCCCTCGTCCGCACCGTCCCCGATTTTCCAAAGCCCGGCATTCTCTTTTACGACATCACCACTCTGCTCAAAGACAAGACCGGCTTTGCGCAGCTCATTGACGCACTCGCCGCGCATTATCTCGAGCGCAAAATCGATCTCGTGCTCGGCATTGAAGCTCGCGGATTTATCTTCGGCCCCGCGCTCGCCTACAGGCTGAATGCCGGCTTCGTCCCCGTTCGCAAACCGCGCAAGCTGCCCGCTCCAGTGGCTCGCGTCACCTACGATCTTGAATACGGCACGGACTCGCTGGAGATCCATCTCGACGCCATCCAGCCGGGTCAACGCGTCGTCCTGGTGGACGATCTGCTGGCCACAGGCGGCACCATGGAAGCCACAGTGAAACTGGTTCAGCAACTCGGCGGCGAGATCGCCGGCCTCGCCTTTGCCGTCGAACTCGACTTTCTCAAGGGCCGTGAGCGCTTTCCTGAGCACGACGTCTTCAGCCTGCTGCACTACGACGAATAGTGCCGGATGCAGGGCGTATCCTGAACGGGCATGGCTCGTCGTCCGCGCAATTCTTCAGCAGGCCCCAGCGCCGAACCAATCGCTGATCCCTTCGCTGGCTTTCATCCGCTCACCGCGCAATGGTTTCAGCGCGCCTACGGCCAGCCCACAGCGCCTCAGCGCGTAGGCTGGCCTGTAATTGCGCGCGGCGAGAGCGCTCTCATCCTGGCGCCCACAGGCAGCGGTAAAACCCTCACAGCCTTCCTCTGGTGTCTCGATCGCCTGATGCTGCATCCGCGCCCGGAGAATCCCGCTCCGGGTGCGCGCGTTCTTTACATCTCTCCACTCAAGGCTCTGGCCGTCGATGTCGAGCGCAATCTCCGGGTGCCTCTGGCTGGAATCACCGAAGCCGCCCGCCGCGCCGCCGTTCCATTTCACGAGCCATCCATCGCAGTCCGTACCGGAGACACTTCATCCAGCGAGCGCGCAAAATTCCGCCGCCACCCCGCTGACATTCTCATCACCACGCCTGAATCGCTCTATCTCATGCTCACCTCGCAAACCGCCGAGGCGCTCAGAACAATCGACACCGTTATCATCGATGAGATTCACGCACTCGTCCCCACGAAGCGCGGCGCACATCTCGCTCTCTCGCTGGAACGACTCGAGGCTATCGTGCGGAAGCCCCTCCAGCGCATCGGACTTTCTGCTACACAACGTCCGCTGGAAGAGGTTGCTCGCTTTCTCGGCGGCGTAGAAGTCGCCCAGCCCACCGTCACGGAATCCGTTCTCAGCACATCCGACTGGTCCGCAGACAACTCCGATCCCATCGCACTCCGTTATCGTCCCGTCACCATCGTCAACGCCAGCGCGCCCAAGCGTCTCAAGCTTCGCATTGAAGTTCCTGTCGAAGACATGGCACGCCTTGCAGAAACGGAAATCATCGCCGATGGCACAAAACCCAACCCTCCACGCCGCATCTCCATCTGGAACGCCATCCATCCGCGGCTTCTCGAACTGATTCGCCCACGCAAATCCACCATTCTCTTCGTCAACAGCCGTCAGATAGCGGAGCGTCTTGCGGGCGCACTCAACGACCTTGCAGGCGAGCCCATCGTCCGCGCGCATCACGGTTCTCTCGCCGCCAACCAACGTTCTGAAATTGAAGAGGATCTCAAGGCCGGGCGCATTAAAGCCCTCTGCGCCACGTCCACTCTGGAACTCGGCATCGACATGGGCGCAGTCGATCTCGTCATCCAGGTCGAATCCCCACCCTCCGTTGCCAGCGGCATGCAGCGCATCGGCCGCGCCGGCCATCAGGTGGATGCCGTGAGTGAGGGCATCCTCATTCCCAAATTCCGCGCCGACCTGGTTGCCTGCGCTGCCGTCACACGCGCCATGCATGAAGGTCACATTGAATCAACCCGCTATCCGCGCAATCCTCTCGATGTCCTCGCGCAGCAGGTGGTCGCCACCGTCGCCTACCCGCCCATGCTCGCGCAGCCTCGCTCGCGCGGCCATGCGCCGGCAGAACCCGAAATCAGCGTGGATGCTCTCTACAATCTTGTGCGGCGTGCAGCGCCTTTCGCCGGTCTCACACAAGCCTCCTTTGAAGGCGTGCTTGATCTTCTCAGCGGCCGGTACCCATCGGACGAATTTGCCGATCTTCGCCCCCGCATCACGTGGGATCGCACGCGCGATATCCTCACGCCGCGCGAAGGCGCTGCGCGCATCGCCATTCTGAATGCTGGAACCATTCCTGACCGCGGCCTCTACGGCGTCTTCCTGGCGCACAACGAGGGCAAGCCTGTTCGTGTGGGCGAACTTGATGAAGAAATGGTCTTCGAGACCCGCACGAACGAGACGTTTATCCTTGGCGCATCCACCTGGCGCATCGCTGAGATCACCCACGATCGCGTGCTCGTGGAGCCCGCTCCGGGCGAACCCGGCAAAATGCCTTTCTGGAAAGGAGATAGTGCGGGCCGGCCGCTTGAATTTGGGCTCCGTATTGGCGCGCTGATTCGTGAGCTGCGAGAAATGCCACGCCCGGCTGCTCTCACGCGTCTTGTTACAGAACACGATCTTGATCCTGTCGCCGCAGAAAATCTTCTCACCTTTCTCGACGACCAGCACTCTGCTACCGGGGTGGTCCCCGATGATCGCACCATTCTTATCGAGCGTACTCGCGACGAGCTGGGAGACTGGCGGGTCTGCGTTCTCACACCCTTCGGCCGCCGCATCCACATTCCCTGGGCGATGGCTGTCGCAGCACGCATCCGCGCCGCAGGTCGTACAGACGTGGAAACGATCTGGGGCGACGATGGCTTCGTCCTGCGTTTCCCTGACACAGATGAGCCGCCAGACGCAGATTGGTTCCTTGTTCCATCGGCTGATGCCATGCAGTTGGTCCTCAATCAACTGGGAGCAACCGCACTTTTCGCGGGTCGATTCCGTGAAGCCGCAGGTCGCGCCCTTCTTTTGCCTCGCAAACGCATCGACCGCCGCTCACCGCTATGGCAGCTTCGCAAGCGATCCTACGATCTGCTCAGCGTCGCCTCACGCTATCCATCCTTTCCGCTTCTCCTTGAGGCGTATCGTGAGTGTCTCCGCGATGTCTTCGACATGCCGGCGCTGCTTGAAACGCTGCGCTCCATCGAACAACGCCACACCAGCGTTCACGTCATCAACACGCTCAAGCCTTCACCCTTTGCTTCCTCTCTTCTCTTCAGTTACGTCGCCAATTTTCTCTATGATCTCGATGCACCGATTGCCGAGCGTTGCGCACAGGCTCTCACCATCGATCAGGATCAGCTTCGCGAGTTGCTCGGTGATACAGACCTGCGTGAACTCCTCGATCCCGCCGCCATCCGCGATGTTGAATCTTCAGCGCAGTGCCTCACGGAAACCACGCAAGCCCGCTCTGCCGATGGCATTCACGATCTGCTGCTCAAGCTCGGCGACCTCTCCCGGGATGAGCTCGCAGAGCGCATCGCCGCGCCTGAGCTGTTGCTTCACGTGGATAAGCTTCTCCGCGCGCGCCGCCTGGTCGAGCCAACCATCGCCGGCCAGCCGCGCCTCATCGCTGTTGAAGACGCAGCCCGCTATCGTGACGCCCTGGACATTCGACTGCCTAAGGGTCTTCCGGCTTCATTACTTGTTCCTGTTGCACAGCCTTTGCTTGAACTCCTGCGACGCTACGCTCGCACCCACGGACCATTCACAACGCAGGACGCCGCAGCCCGCTTCGGTCTCAATGCGGCTCTCGTTGAAGCCATATTGCATCCGCTCGCGCAGGAAGGCCGCATCCTTGAAGGCTCATTTCGTCCTTCCGGAATTCATCGCGAGTGGTGCGATGCCGAAATCCTTCGCCATATCCGCCAGAAATCTCTCGCTCGTCTCCGCAAAGAAGTCGAGCCCGTCTCACAGGCCACGCTTGCCCGCTTCCTCACGCACTGGCAGGGACTGATTCATTCCAGTCCCGTACCGGCGCGCCGCAATCTCGATGCGCTTCTCGATGCGATCGAAAGCCTGCAAGGCGCTCCGCTTGCTGCATCTCTGATGGAATCCTCTATCCTGCCTGTTCGCGTCGCAGGTTACGATCCATCCCAGCTGGATACACTCATCGCCGCCGGAGAAGTCATCTGGACCGGAGTAGAACCGCTCGGCTCACGCGATGGTCGCGTCGCGCTTTATCTCGCCGATAAAGCTTCTCTGCTCAGCAATCCGCGTCCACAATCCGAGCCGCTTTCCGAACGCGAAGAAACAATCCTCGCATTCCTCGGAGCGTCCGGCGCCAGCTTCTTCGAGCCATTGCATCAGGCCGTCGGATCGGGCTTTCCCGGAGATTCCATTGAAGCGCTCTGGAGCCTTGTCTGGCGCGGTCTCGTCACCAACGATTCCTTACACGCCCTTCGCGCCTACATCGCTCCGCCGGAAAGTTCGCGTCCGCATCGCGTGACCCACACGGGCGTTGTATTTCGCTCCCGCCGCACCACTCCGCCGGAAGCGCAAGGACGCTGGTCCCTTGTGTTGCGTACAGCCACGCAATACTCCGCCACGGAGCGTAGCCACGCTCTCGCCTTGCAGCTACTCCATCGCTACGGTGTCCTGATGCGAGAGCACGCATCCGCGGAGAACATCCCGGGCGGATTCAGTGCAGTCTACGATGTTCTCAAGGCTCTGGAAGAGAGCGGGCGCATTCGCCGTGGCTACTTCGTCGCAGGTCTCGGTGCAACGCAGTTTGCTCTTCCCGCAGCACTGGATCTTCTGCGGCGTCTCCGCAGCACACCAAACGCTGACAAGGACGAGTTTGTACAAATCGCCGCGGCCGATCCCGCTAACCCCTATGGCTCGGTCCTGCCCTGGTCTGCGCCTCCAGCCGAGTCACAAGATTCTGAATCCGCCCCACGCATCCTCACCCGTGCGTCCTACGCAGAAGTCATTCTTCGCAACGGTGAGCTGGTCGCGTGGTTACGCCGCGATAATCCGAATGCGCTCCTCTTTCTTCCCGTAGAGGAACCCGACCGCACACACGTGGCCGCCAGTCTTGCGCATTTTCTCTTTGCACGCGGCCAGCAGCGGCTGCAGGCGGGAGAGCGTTCGGCAATGTTGATCTCCACCGTAAACGGCGTGCCTGTGGGATCACACACGTTCGCGAGTTTTCTCCTGGATGCCGGCTTTCACTCCGGCCCGCTCGGCATGAATATCCGGCGTATTCCCTCACTCGCAGCGCACTCTCATACGCAGGCCGGTCAAGTCACGGAAGAAGTTCAGTAAATTTGACTCAGCTTTACGGCTTGTTGCCCAGCCCGAATATCTTCTGAAAGATATTCCGCTTATCCTGCGGATGGTCGCAGGTTTCCATCGGCGCGGTGCCATCGAGAAATGCAGCGGAGTAATCATCCGGGCAGGCTTCATCGGCCAGCAGATTGGTGTTCTTATCGAGGCTCACAAGCTGCACGCCATCTGGAGGAGAAAACTCTTTCGCATCCGAGTATTGCGGTAGTTGCACAGCCTTCTTCATAAACGCTGCCCAGATAGGCGCAGCGGCCTGCGCGCCCTGCAGCTTGATATCCGTGTAATCGTCGTTGCCGACCCACACAACGCAGATCAGATTGCTTGTGTAACCCGCAAACCACGCATCATGATCCGTTCCTGTCTTGCCCGCAGCCGGCGCAGTAAAGCCCATGCTGCGCACCGCTGCTCCGGTGCCTTTGCCGCGCAACACATCTTGCATCATGCTTGTAATTAGAAAAGCCGCACGTGGATCAAGAATCTGTTTTGAAGTCGGTGTATAGTCCGTAATCACATCGCCGGAAGACGCCCGCACGCTGGCCAGCATCCACGGATCAATATGCAATCCCCGGTTCGCAAATGTCGTATACGCTCCAGCCATGTCGAGCGGCGTTGCATCGTAAGTGCCAATCGCCATCGACGGCGTTCCTCGTGCACTCTTAACGCCCGCCGCGCGCGCCAGGGCTGCTACGCGATCGAATCCCACCATGGACGCCAGGCTGATTGTCGCGTTATTGTCTGACCGCATCAGCGCGAAGCGGGCCGTAATCTCTCCGTAGTATTCGCCTTCAAAGTTGCGTGGCGTGTATTCCTGTCCGCCCATGTTGTAAGTCGATTGCGCATCATTCAGCATGGTTACGGGCGAAAACAACTTATCCTGCCCGGGCAGCTTTGTGCCTTCCACCGCAGTTGCAAAAGCGCTTGCATATACAAAAGGTTTGAAGATCGAGCCAGTCGGCCGTTTCGCCGTCGCGTGGTTCAGCTGCGATGTGCCATAGCTTCTTCCGCCTACGAGTGCCAGCACCTGGCCCGTATGCGGATTCAGCGCCACCAGCGCCACCTGGGGATACGGGTACGATATGCCCGCCTTCTTGTCCTTGGCGTGCCTCTTATCTACCTGTTCGTCCACTTCATGAATTGTGCCCTCGACAGCCGTAGTCGCGGCGCGCTGCAGGTCAGGGTCGAGCGTCGTATAAATTCGCAGTCCATTCAGGTTCGCTCCGCGGTCCCCCAGCTTTTCCAAAAGCTGCTCATGCACCAAGTCTACAAAGTAGGGAGCTTCGCTCGCATCCACGCTTCCATTGGCAAGTTTCAGAGACTCTGCCTTGGCGTGCTCGGCCTGATCTTTCGTGATGGCGCCGGTTTCCACCATTGAGTCCAGCACCAGGTTGCGCCGCTCAATCGTTCGATCCGCATGACGCCACGGATTAAAGTAGTTCGGCCGCTGAATGATTCCCGCCAGCATTGCGCATTGCGCAAGATCCAGTTGCTGCAGGTCCTTACCGAAGTACGCCTGTGCCGCTTCGCCAACGCCGTCGATGGAAAAGCTTCCGCGCTGACCCAGATTCACCTGGTTCGCATATGCTTCAAAAATCTGCTGCTTGGTAAAGTGATGTTCCAGGTGGAACGCCACCATGATCTGTGTAATCTTGTACCGGATGGTTCCCGTATCGGAGACGAACAGCAGCTTTGCCAATTGCATCGTAATCGTAGAAGCGCCGCCTCGATGCTTTCGATCACCGATCAGGTCATGCCAAGCCCACCCCGCCATACTGATGTAGTTGACGCCGCTATGCTCAAAAAAACGCCGGTCCTCAATCGCCAGAACGGCGTGTACCAGGTTCTGCGGAATCTCATCGTACGTAATCAACCGCCGCTTGGTGCGGTTTGCATCCTCGCTAAGTCCTGTAATCAGCAGCGGCTCCAGCTCGTAGCTGCTCAGTTCCTCGCCGTGTTCGTCCGTCATGGAGACAACCGCGCCACTGCTCACATGAATCGTTGCGCTGTCCGGCGCATGATAGGACAGAGGTCCGGGATAGACAGTGACGGATCCGTTTGCCTCGCGATACGTCCCCAGCGGCGAATCCTTCTGCGAGCCTTGTATCGAATAGCCTGCCTGCCGCAATTCATCGGTAATCAGCTTGACGCTTAACTTCTGCCCAACGCGCACCTCACGCGGAGCCGCGAAAATCTTCGCCGTCACGGTAAACAAAGGCTGTTGCAAACGCGCATCCACAATGCGGCCGTACTTGAAGTAAACAACTCCGCCTATCGTCAGCACGATAATCGCAACGACTGCCACACTAATCAGCAATATGCGTAGAAGCAGCGATGGCAGCGAGCCTTTGCCCGCCGCGGATCTGATTTTTATTTTGAACGCCATCGCTGCTCCTCGAAAACTAATCTATGCGCCGGCACCCAGGAGCTGCTCTTCCTGAATCCGCGTTTTTACTTCATGCACAACCGTATCCAGCGCCACATCCGTGCTCTGCGCCTTCGCACGCGACACCAGTTCCACCACTCCGCTTGCAGCCTTCTTACCTACGTTAATGCGGTATGGGATCCCAACCAGGTCAGCATCTTTAAATTTGACGCCGGCACGCTCGTCGCGGTCATCCAGCAGCACATCGATTCCGGCATCTTCCAAGGCAACAGCCACCTTCTCACCGGTCTCTTTCAGCGCCGCGTCAGCCACGTTCGTAATCGTCACCACTACCTGAAACGGAGCAATCGAACTCGGCAGCCAGAAGCCATTGGCATCGTTCGATTGCTCAATCGCCGCCGTTAGAATGCGCTCGATGCCGATCCCATAGCTGCCCATGATCGGAGGCACTTCCTTGCCGTTCTCATCCAGCACGCGTGTTCCCATGCTCTCCGAATACTTGTATCCGAGCTTGAAGATGTGTCCAACCTCCACAGCCTTGCCCACAACAAGCTTGCCGCCGCAGTTGTCTATCGGGCACGCCTCGCCTTCATTCACGCTGCGAATATCGGCGCTCAGCGTCCAGGTAAAGTCCCGTCCCGGCGCAACATTACGCAGGTGATAATCCTGCTTATTTGCGCCGCAAACGAGGTTCTTTCGGCCTTCCAGCGAGGAATCAACAATCACTGTCAGACCATCACCCAAAGCCTTCGCGTCATGCTGCAGTCCCACCGGCCCAAGGTATCCAGCCGGACCATGCAGATACTTTTCCAGTTCCTCGGCCTGCATTGTGCGCAGCTCCGCGCCGCCAACCGCGCCAAGCAGCTTCGTTTCATTTACCTGGTGGTCGCCGCGCAGAAACGCAGCCACGCCATGCCATGTATCCGGCTTACCCTTCTCACCGCGCTTCATCGCCATATACGCCACGCACTTGATGTCGCTGGCCGGAGAAATCTTGAAGAACTCCGCCACATCCGAAATCGCCGCGCAGCCCGGCGTATGCACCAGTTCCGGCATTCCATCGCCCGTCGATTCCATCTCCTTTACCGGCTCCAGCCGCGAGGTCGCCTTCTCGAGATTCGCCGCGTAGCCGCACACCGGGCAGCTTGCAATCAGATCTTCGCCCGCATCTGTGTACACCATAAATTCCTGCGATTGCGACCCGCCCATGGCGCCGGAATCCGCATCCACCACGACAAACTTCAGCCCGCTGCGCGTAAAAATCCGCCGATATGTCGCTTCATGCAGGTCGTAGCTCTTGTCCAGTCCTGCCGCATTCAGATCAAACGAATACGAATCCTTCATCGTGAACTGCCGCACGCGCAGCAAGCCACTCTTCGGCCGCGGCTCATCGCGATACTTCGTCTGAATCTGATACCAGATCTGCGGCAATTGCTTATAGCTGCGCAGTTCATTGCGCGCAATCACGGTCATGATCTCTTCATGCGTCATGCCCAGGCACAGGTCAGCGCCCTTGCGGTCCTTCAGGCGGAACATGTTATCGCCCATGCCCGTCCAGCGCCCGCTTTCTACCCACGGATCCTTCGGCAAAATTCCCGGCAGAAGAAACTCCTGCCCAATCTTGTCCATCTCACTGCGCACAATGGCAATGATCTTGTTCAGCGACCGCTGCCCAAGAAAAAGATAGTTGTAAATTCCCGCGCCAAGCTGCCGTACATAGCCGGCACGCAGAAGAAATTTATGGCTTGCCACTTCGGCATCCGACGGAGCCTCGCGAAGAGTAGGAACAAAAAGCTTAGACCAACGATGCATAAAAACGCGCAAACTTTCCCGCCAATTGTATGGCGCGTAGAAACAAATGAGTCAGGGATTATTTTACCGGGCGTTACTGGGCAAGGGCGCAGGGGCAGGGAGGTCGCACTTTGGAGGAGCGGCGCGCCATCAACTCGGCTTGGGTAAGCTCGATTCGCATAGTGCAAGCGTAGGACGGTTGCGGCTGCGTGTCAACGGGGGCTAAATCAATTCCATTCCCCAAAGATCATGCAGATGCACTACGCCTTCCACATGCCCCGCATCATCCACCACAATCAGCGAAGTAATCTTCCGCTCCTCCAGAATGGCCAGCGCCCTCGCCGCAAGCTCGTCCGCCGCAATGGTTGCCGGCTTCTCATGCATCGCCTCGCCCGCCGTCCGGCTCAATGCGGCACCGCCTTCGCGTTCCAGCAATCGCCGCAAATCACCGTCGCTGATCACCCCGCGTAGCTTCCCGTCCTCCTGCACCGTCGCAATGCCCAGCTTCTTTGACGACATCTCATAGATCACCTCCGTCATAGGTGTCCGAGGCGTCACTACAGGCACAGCATTCCCTGAATGCATCAACTCGCGAACCTTCGCCAGCTTCTTACCCAGCTTGCCGCCCGGATGTAGATCAGCAAAATCCTCCGGCTTGAATCCCTTGCGCAGACTCACCGCGATCGCCAGCGCATCTCCCAGCGCCAGCATTGCCGTGGTGCTCGCCGTAGGTGCAAGATTCATCCCGCAAGCCTCGCGTTCCACTCCACAATCCAGCACCAGATCGCTCGCACCAGCCAGCGTCGAATCCAAATTGCAGCAAAAACTCACCAGCGCATCGCCTTTACGCTTCAGCACCGGCAGCAGCCGCAGAATCTCTTCGGTCTCACCGCTCGCAGAAAGCGCAATCACCACATCCCCCGGCATCAGCACGCCAAGGTCGCCGTGAACCGCCTCAGCCGGGTGTAGAAACAGCGCCGGCGATCCAGTCGAGCTGAGCGTCGCAGCAATTTTCTGCGCAATAATTCCGCTTTTGCCCATGCCCGTCACAATCACGCGCCCATTCGCCGTTCCACAGCGCAAAACCAGCTCCACCGCCCGCGCAAACAACTCCGCCATCGGCCCATCCAGCCGCTCGGCAAGCGCCGTTAATGCCGCTGCCTCGGTCCGTACCAGCGCAGCTGGTGTCATCTGCTCGTCCGCACAATTCCTGTCATTCTTTTGTTGCATCGGTTATCCATTCTACCGTTCCCAATCTCTCCCGTCTTACAATGAAATGGAGAGGTTCAATCCCGTGAAGCGCAATACCATCGTCCTCGGCATCACTCTCTTCGTCCTGGCCTGCCTGGGATGGGCAGGCTGGGCCAACTTCGAGTACCGCCGTCAGGCCTCCGATAAAGTGATGGCCGCCACCATGCCGCCCGAACTCGTCATTGGCGGAGACGACGGCCCACCCTCGCCACTGCTCAACAAGCCCGCTCCCGCCTTCACACTCGAAGACCTCAGCGGCAAAAAAGTCTCGCTCGCCGACTACAAGGGCAAAGCCGTGCTCATCAACTTCTGGGCCACCTGGTGCGGTCCCTGCAAGATCGAAACCCCGTGGCTGGTAGAACTGCGCCAGCAATATGCTTCCAAAGGCTTTGAAATCCTGGGCATCTCTGCGGAAGCAGACGACCTTGAAAAGAATGACACTGCAGGCTGGGCGAAGGACAAGGCGGACATCAGTAAATTTGTCCAGCAGCAGCATATGCCCTATCCAGTGCTGATTAACGGAGACAGCATTGCCAAGGATTACGGTGGCCTGGATGCGATGCCCTCGTCTTTTTATGTGGATCGCAACGGCATCGTCGTAGCCGCCCAGACGGGCATCGTCTCCAAAGATGAAATCGAAGGCAAAATTAAGAAGTTACTCGCAGAAACAACAGACCAGGCAGGGAAGTAATGCTGCCTTTATCGCAAATCACATGTCGCGCATTTTTTTGTGCGGTCTTGTGTTGTGCGGCAGTGCAGGGAAGCAGCCAGTCGCTGCAATTCGATAAACCAGACCGCCTCCAGCTCAAGCAGGAAGCAGTTCAGTATCTCTTTCCTGAACAAATCTCTATTCCCGCGAGCAAGTCTTCTATCGTCACGCTTCACTTCCGGGTAGCGCCCGGCCTGCACATCAACTCGCATTCGCCCAAAGACGACACGCTGATTCCCACCGCCTTCAGTATTCCCGCCGAATCCGGCGTCAAGCTCGACGCTGCCACATACCCGCAGGGAGCCGATTTCACCCTGCCCTCAGAGCCGCAGAACAAGCTGAACGTCTATACCGGCGACTTCACTATCCTGGCCCATATCACCGCTGCACCCGGCGATCACCTGGTCGAAGCAAAGCTCCGCTACCAGGCTTGCGACCAATCCCAATGCATGCCGCCCAAGACGGCAACCGTCGCCATCGACATCATCGGAAAATAGCTAGCAGGCAGCCAGCCGCTTCACCACCCGCTCCTGCCCCAGGGCAACCATCACCGCAAACAGGCTCGGAGCCACGCCCTGCCCCGTCAGCGCCACGCGCGCGCCATTAATCAGCGCGCCTGCCTTCATGCCTTTTTCCTCGGCAAAGCCGCGTAGTATAGCCTCGGTAGAAGCCTCAGTGAACTCCGTCGCATCAGCATACCGTGCGCTCAGCTCCTTCAATAGCGCAGGCACATCGCCCGTCAAAAACTTCTCAGCCGCTGCTGCATCGATCGGATACTCATCAGAAAAATACGCACGAAACGCCGTAGCAAAATCCTTCAGATTTCGCGCTCGCGGCTTCAGCAGCTCAATCGCCTGCATGATCTCCGCTTCATTTCGAGTAGCCGTAAACTCTGCCTGCTTCCATTCCTCTTCAATCAGCGGCTTCAGCAGCTCAGCAGGATAAGCGCGAATGTATTCGGTGTTAAACCATGCGAGCTTGTCGTTATCAAATACCGCATTCGACTTCGAAATTCCGCCAAGTGAAAACAGCTTGATCAACTCGTCGGAAGAAAAGATCTCACGGTCCTTGCCGTTCTCATCTTTGATTCCGCCCGGCGTCCATCCCAGCAGGGAAAGAAAATTCCGAAATGCCTCCGGCACAATCCCCAGGTCCTTGTAGCTGATTACGCTGGTCGCACCATGCCGCTTGGAAAGCCGCGTCTTATCCGGTCCCAGAATCAATGGCACATGCGCGAATACCGGCAGCTCCGCGCCCAGCGCGCGATATTGCAACACCTGCTTCGGCGTATTGGAAATATGATCTGCCCCGCGAATAATATGCGTCAGGCGCATATCAATGTCATCTGCCACCACGCTCAGATGGTATGTCGGAATCCCATCGGATCGCAGCAGAACAAAGTCCTCGAGCTCGACATTCGCAAACTCAACCTTGCCAAAGACTGCATCGTCAAAGGTCGTTGAGCCACCCTCCGGCACAGCAAACCGAATCGCCGCAGCCTCGCCCGCTGCCTGACGCTGCTCCGCTTCTTCCTTCGCGATCTTCCGGCAGCGCCGATCATACATCGGAGGCCTGCCGGCGGCGGTCGCTTCCGCGCGCCGCTGCTCCAGCTCTTCCTTCGTGCAGAAGCAGGGATACGCATGCCCCGCGTCCATTATCTTCTGCGCTGTGGCCTTGTACAGATCCAGCCGCTTCGATTGATAGAACGGACCCTCGTCCCAGTTCAACCCCAGCCAGCGCATCCCCACCAGGATGCCTTCCACCATCTCCTCGCTCGAACGCTCAAAATCCGTATCCTCGATGCGGAGAATCAGCGTGCCGCCCGTGTGCCGGGCAAAGAGCCAGTTAAAGAGTGCAGTGCGCGCTCCACCTACATGCAGATAGCCGGTAGGTGAAGGCGCAAATCGAACGCGAACAGGTTTTTCCAGTGAGGGAGTTAAATCAGACATGATTGATAGTTTTCCATCTCGATGCTATCAGCTTGGGCTTTATAACTGCGGTGGCAATGGCGGCGTGGGCGGCACATATGCAAGCGGCGCAGCAACTCGTTGCGACGGCCACTCCGCAAGGGCCAGCACATAAAGCGCAATCAGCATCCCCACAGACGGCAACAGGCATAGAAGCGACAGCCACGGCGAGAAGCCCGCCTTTTTGCAGATAAGCCAAGTGGGAATGATGATCAGGGTCACGCCAATGATGTAAAAGACCGCGAAAATAGCCAGGTAAGCGGCAATCACACCGGTCACCATAGTAGGGTCCAGTGTGTTCGGCTGCAGAAACAGCGCAAGAGAATGCATCGTGGAATCTCCTCGCAGGGGAAAAACAAGGATTGCTACAAAAACACCTCACGGCTTTGCCTTGAGTTGCTGCCCTGATTACGTCAGATCTTCCGTGTCATACACCGGCAGCTCAATCCGCTTCTTCGGCACCCCATGTACACTCGCCAGGAGATCATCCACAACATCTTCAAGCTGCCGCTGGCTCTCAATCACGGCGCTCATGCTCTTCAGATCCTCTGTTTCGGCATCCCGCTCCACCAGCGCTACCGCGTGGCATTGCGCCACATGATCCAGGCCCAGTCCCTCAGGTGTCTTGGCCTTGATGCTCACCTGGCTCATCTCCACACCCAGCAACTCAGCCACGTGCGCACGCATTTCCCCGGCAATCGGCGAAATCTTCGGCGCAGCCAGCACCAAGGTGATGTCCACATTCACAAGCCGGTAGCCGGCGTGCGAAAGCTCCTCCAGCCCCAGCTTCAAAAAGATCGCCGAATCAGCATCCTTCCACCGCGCATCGCCCGGCGGAAAGAAGCTCCCGATATCGCCTGCCGCAACCGCGCCTAATAGCGCATCCGTCACCGCATGCAGCAGCACGTCGCCGTCCGAGTGCCCGGCCAGCCCCTCGGGATGGTCCAGGGTTAAACCGCCAATCCGTAGCGGAACACCCGGCCTAAACGCGTGCGAGTCCCAGCCAAATCCAATCCGTGTGTCCATTTGTCTGCGTGTTCTCCCGAATAAACTAGACCAAAACTTTAGAGCACGGAGTGCCGATGCCGCTGCTTCAAATAAAACTCCGCGAGCTCCAGATCCCCCGGCTGCGTGATCTTCAAATTGACCGCCGATCCGGGCACCACTGCAACTGCATGCCCCGCGCGTTCCACCACGCTCGCCTCATCCGTGCCCATAAAGCCGTCTTCTATCGCTCCGGCAAAGGCCGCTTGAAGCAGCCCGAAACGGAATCCCTGCGGTGTCTGCGCCAGCACCACAAACTCCCGGGGAATCGTCGCCGTAACCAGCGCTCCGTGCGCCGTGCGCTCTACCTGCTTGATGGTATCCACAGCCGGCAGCCCTACAATGGCTGCCCCATGCTTCACCACCGCGTCAATGGTGCGTTCAATCGTGGCGGCATCAATCAGAGGCCGCACTGCGTCATGCACGAGCACCACGTCCTCATCTGCAGCAGCGACTACCGCCAGCGCATTTGCCACGCTCTCCTGCCGGGTATCGCCACCCTCAACCACATGCACGCGGCCCGCAAAATCATACCCGGCCCCATGCTCGGCAATCTGCGCCTCTACGCGCTCAATCTCCGGCTTGCGCACAGCAACATAAATCGCCGTCACCTGTTTCACTGCCGCAAACGCGCGCAGCGAGTGAATCAGGATCGGCACTCCGTCCAGAGAAAGAAACTGTTTCGGCTGCGGCCCGGACATCCGGGTTCCCAGTCCCGCAGCAGGAAGAATCACGAAGACCTGCATAACTCGCCGAGTATAGCAGGACTTGGCCTACATCAACGCCAGGAGCATCTCGTTCGTTGCAGTGAACCCCAGGCCTTCATACACCGGCCTGCCCGCATTCGATGCATGAAGGCTCATTACACCAATCCCGCGGCGCTTGGTCTCCGCCAGGCTCATTTGAACCAGCTCTTTGGCCAGCCCGCGTCCACGGTACGCCTCCTCGACGAACACATTCAGCAGGTAAGCGCGTATCTCACCCTGAGGATCTAATGGATGGGGCGGCCAATCCAGCAGCAAGACTCCCGCCGAAGCAACGGCCTGTTCTCCATCGTTCGCAATCCAGCCCAGGTATTTGCCGTCTCGAATCATGCGCTCCGTCCATGCAATCGAAGCACTCTCCACCGTCGCCAGAACTGCGTCATTCGCAGTGCGCATGGCTGCAAACATTGCTCTCCGATGCGCCGCAATCAACTTCGCATCCTCTGCATTCGCCATCCGAATTTCCATTTTCGAAGTATACGAAGGCCGCAGCATCCAGGCCTTATTATCAGTCTCGTGCCCTCCGTACCGACACTCGCGCTCGACACCACGCATCTCACCCCGGGCATCCGTCTGGCCGTAGGCGTCTCAGGCGGAGCCGATTCGGTCGCGCTTCTCCGCGCACTCCATCAGCAGAGCAGGGAACTGGGGCTGGTTCTCCATGTCGCGCACCTTCACCACGGTCTTCGCGGAGCCGAAGCCGATGCTGACCTCGAATTCGTCCGTACTCTCGCCGTCGAGTTAAACCTGCCCTTTCACTCGCACCAGGTCGATACCGCGGCCGAAGCTGCCGCAAAGCCCGGCAAACCCGCCGAGAGCATCGAAGAAGCCGCCCGCCGCCTCCGTTACGCCTGGTTCAGCCATCTCCTGCGCGAAGAGCAGCTTCACGCCGTGGCCACCGCTCACACCTTCGACGACCAGGCCGAGACCGTCCTCGCCAAATTCCTTCGCGGCGCATGGACTGAAGGCCTCTCCGGCATTCACCCCGTAATCCAAAGCGAAACAAAAATCCTGCGCCCGCTGCTGACTACTGCACGTTCAGAAATCGAAATCTATCTCCGCACGCTCCGCCAGCCCTGGCGTACGGACTCATCCAACGCCGACACCACCTTCACTCGCAACCGTATCCGCCACGAGCTTCTTCCCGCGCTGGAGTCATTCAATCCCCAGCTCCGCCACCACCTCGTCCATATGGCCGCACTCGCCCGCGACGAAGAAACCTTCTGGACACTCGAAACGGCCCGCCAAACTGCCAAGCTCATCATTCCCGGCCGGCCCGTCCGAGGCGGAGGCCGAGCCAGCTCCGGTCCCGGGGCGGAAGGCCTCGCCCTCGACATCGCAGCCCTTGCCGCCCAGCCCGTAGCGCTCCAGCGCCGCATTCTCCGTCACGCAGCCGCGCAGCTGGGCGCTGCTCCTGACTTTCTCGCAACAGAATCCCTCCGCAACCTCGCCATTGCAGGACGCGCCGGTCAAAAAGCCGAGCTGGCCTCCGGGCTCCGCGCCGAGCGTTCCCACCGCGAGCTGCATCTCACCATTCAGCCCCCCGCGAATGTGCAGGAAGCCTCCGAGACCCGGCAGCCCTTCTCAATCCCCGTTCCAGGTTCCGTCGACGCCCCCGCCTACGGTCTCCACATCGAAGTTCGACTCACCGCCCCTTCCACCAGCCCCGCACTCGCGGCAACCCTCCGCCCCTGGAAGCCCGGGGATCGCGTTACTCTACGACATTCCTCTGGGCCTAAGAAAATAAAAGAGATACTGGAACGTCTCAAGGTCTCCGGCCCGGAGCGAGCCCTCTGGCCGGTGATCGAATGGCAGGGAAACATCCTGTGGATGCAGGGAGTAGCAGTAGATTCCTATTCCGGAATCGAAGTTCGTCTCTCACCGCTGCCCTAATCCCCGAACCAGCTGGTCGTATAACCCGTGCGTACCCTTTTCCATGTCTTCGCTTGGGAGTACAATTCTTAGATACTGTCTATCCAGGCAGCGCAACACCGTCGTGTCACAGGAATGAGAATTTCTTGTGACCCAAAATGGCAATGCGGCGTCCTATGGATATGCAGTCGGCCGGTGTGAAGTTTCTCCTCCCCGCCCGGAAATGAGGGTCCTGGTGAATTCAACTGTTAAGACCATAATGTTCTGGATTTTTATCCTTATCTGTCTCGTGCTGCTCTACGGCGTTGTTTCGCGTAGCACCGGTCTCGGCAGCAAGGACATCGAGAAGACATATTCTGAGCTCTATAGCAATGTCCAGCAGAACCAGGTGGATAACGCCGTTATCCAGGGCTCCGATCTCCACGGCCATCTCAAGGGCTCCAAGGACCAATTCCACACCTACGTCGGCACCAACTACGAAGACCTCAAGCGCGCCATGGTCGCGGCCAACGTCAAGCTCACCATCAAGCCTGAGTCCAGCGGTCTTCCGCTCCAGCTGCTCCTCAACATCGGCCCCTTCATCCTTATTGGCGCCTTCTACTTCTTCATGATGCGCCAGATGCAATCTGGCGGAAACAAGGCGCTCAGCTTCGGCAAGAGCCGCGCCCGCCTGCTTTCCATGCAGCAGAAGAAGGTCACCTTCAAGGATGTGGCCGGTGTCGATGAAGCCAAGGAAGAACTGAAGGAAATCATCGAGTACCTCCGCGAGCCGCAGAAGTTCCAGAAGCTCGGTGGCCGCATCCCCAAGGGCGTGCTTCTAGTCGGACCTCCAGGAACCGGTAAGACTCTTCTCGCCCGCGCTGTAGCCGGCGAAGCCAATGTCCCGTTCTTCTCCATCTCCGGCTCTGACTTCGTCGAAATGTTCGTAGGCGTTGGTGCAAGCCGCGTCCGCGATCTCTTCGAGCAGGGCAAGAAGAACGCTCCCTGCATCATCTTCATTGATGAAATCGACGCGGTTGGCCGCCATCGTGGCGCTGGCCTCGGCGGCGGACACGATGAACGTGAGCAGACTCTCAATCAGCTTCTCGTGGAAATGGACGGCTTCGAATCAAACGACGGCGTCATCCTCGTTGCGGCTACCAATCGCCCAGACGTGCTTGACCCTGCACTCCTTCGCCCGGGCCGTTTTGACCGCCGCGTTGTCGTAGGTCTCCCGGACATCCGTGGCCGCGAAGAAGTGCTTCGCGTTCACGTTAAGAAGGTTCCCGTTGCTGACGATGTGAACCTCAACGTTCTCGCTCGTGGCACACCGGGCTTCAGCGGAGCCGATCTCGCCAACATGGTCAATGAAGCGGCTCTCAACGCAGCCCGCATCAACCGCAAGCAGGTCACCATGTATGACATGGAGTTGGCAAAGGACAAGGTCATCATGGGCGCCGAGCGCAAGTCGATGATCCTGACCGAAGAGGAGAAGAAAGATACTGCGTACCATGAGGCTGGTCACGCTCTTGTAGCTTTCTTCCTTGACCACTCGGATCCGCTCCACAAGGTCACCATTATTCCGCGCGGTATGGCGCTTGGTCTCACGGTGTACCTGCCGGAAGATCGCCACAGTTATACACGGGAGTATTTTGAAGCGCGTCTTGCTATGGCTTACGGAGGTCGTGTAGCGGAGGAGATTTTCTTCGGCCGCATGTCCACCGGTGCCGGCAATGACATCGAGAAAGCCACCGAGATGGCCCGGTCCATGGTCTGCGAGTACGGTATGAGCCGCCTTGGCCCGCTCACATTCGGCAAAAAAGAGGAGCAAATATTCCTTGGTCGCGAGATCGCGCAGCACCGCGATTTCTCGGAGGAGACAGCACGTCAGATCGACCTCGAGGTTCGCCGGATTATTGACGAGGCGTATCAGACGGCCAACACGATCATCAACGCCCACCAGGACGCGATGCATCGTCTTGCAGCCGCTCTTCTGGACCGCGAAACTATCGACGCCGAAGAAGTGAGGATGCTCATCGAAGGCAAAGAACTGCCTCCGGCCCGCTCCTCGCTTGCCGCACCTTCTGACGGCGGCTCCGGCACACCGCAGCAGGTCTTCAAACCCGAAGGCCGCGCAGGCGGCTCCGGCTTCCCTGAGGGCTCACCTTCTCCGGCATAAGCCTCAACTGAATTCATCACCCAAAAGGCCGCTCATCCGAGCGGCCTTTTTGTTTGATCCTCATGCGTTAGCGGCGATCCTTACGCCTCCCTTATCGGCGCAACAATAGCCTGTTATCTGCAGTCGTTTCAGTGCTAGAATGTCTCGATTTCAGGTAACACACTTAGCCGGCGTTAGATCAGGCTATACAAGTTTAGCTCGCTATCTATTTCTGTGAGGTCATCTGGAGATGAAGAAGTTCCTTCTGTTCTGGGCCATGTTGTGCCTGTCATGCACTCTCGTTATCCACGCGCAAAATACAACTTCTCTCGGCGGGCGAGTCACCGATAAGACCGGCGCCGTCATACCGGGGGCCACGGTCACGATAACCCTTGAGTCGACTGGCGCCACCCGCACCAACATTACCAACAGCAGCGGTGAATTTCAGTTCTCGCAGCTTCCTCCAGGCCGATATGACCTCACTGCTTCTGCCTCCGGTTTCACCAGTGCGGAGCGTAAGGACATGGATATTCTCGTGAGCCAGCCGGCCACGGTGAATATCTCCCTTACCATAGCCAGTGTCACAGCGCAGGTCACCGTCACTAGTGATATCGAGCCTGTCCTCAACACCACCGATGCCACGATGGGCAACGCCTTCAACAGCCAGCAGGTCGCATCCCTTCCTATTGAGGGCCGCAACGTTCCTGACCTGCTGAGCCTTCAGCCCGGTGTCACGTACATGGGTCGCACGGATGACAATAACGGCACCAATGCCGTCGGCAACAATGGAAGCGACTCGCGCAGTGGCGCAGTTAATGGCGGCCGCAGCGACCAGTCCAATATCACCCTTGATGGCGTCGATGTAAACGATGTCAATAACGGCTACGCCTTCACCAGCGTCCTTCGCGTCACACAGGACTCCGTGGCGGAATTCCGTGTTACCACCAGCAACCCGAATGCCTCAGAAGGCCGCTCTTCCGGCGCGCAGGTCGCCCTCGTCACACGCAGCGGCGAAAACAAGTTTCACGGAGCAGTCTACGAGTACAACCGCAGCAATCTCTTTGAAGCCAACGACTTCTTCATCAAGCAGCAGCAGGTCATCGCCGGTGAGCCTAACACTCCGCCCAAACTTATCCGTAACGTCTTTGGCGGTGCTATCTCCGGTCCCATCCTGCATGACAAGGTCTTCTTTTTCGCCAATTACGAAGGCCGTCGCGACGATGAAGGCTCCAGCAATTCAGGAACGGTGCCCACCACTGGCTTCCGTGCGGGCAATCTGCAGTACTACTACGTCAAAAACGGCAGCGACTCCATATACACGCTCACGCCGCAGGATATCCAGAGCATGGACCCGCAGGGCATAGGCGAAAACCAGAACATATTACAGATTTACAACGCCTATCCCACTGGCAATGACACCACGCAGGGCGATGGCTTGAATACCATTGGTTACCGCTTTCCCTATAATCTTCAGCGCTCTTATAACACCTACATCGCGCGTCTCGATTGGAACATCAATAGCAAGCACTCTGTTTTCTGGCGCGGCAACCTGCAGAATGACAATGAGCCCACCGCGCCGGTATTCCCCGGTCAGCCTCCATCGAGCACCACGCTCACCAACAACAAAGGCTTTGCAGCCGGCTACACCTTCCTCATCACCAACAACCTGATCAATAACTTCCGCTACGGTTTTACGCGCCAGGGTGTTTCAGATGCAGGCCTGGCGAATGAGCCTTTCGTGTATCTCGCCGCAGTATCCATGCCGGTAGCCACCACCCGTACCATTCAGTACATCATTCCTGTGCAGAACATCGTGGATGATGTCTCGTGGACCAAGCGCACCCACAATTTCCAGTTCGGCGTCAATCTCCGACTCATCGACGATCGTCGCGTCAGCAACGCCAACTCTTTCCCGGATGGCCAGATGAACCAGGGCTGGCTGACGAACAGTTCCACTGTCGCCAACAGCGGTGGCCCGTTTGATCCGGAAGTCTACGGCTTTCCCGCCGTTGATTTTGCCAACTACGGCAACATTTACAACAGTGCGCTTCTCGGCATCACCGGCATCGTCACAGAAGGCGATGCCATCTACAACTACGACAAGCAGGGAACTCCGCTTGCTACCGGCTCGCCTGTAAAGCGCGACTACGGATGGAAGGAATCTGAGTTTTACTTCCAGGACTCGTGGAAGGCTCGACCGGATCTCACCCTTACCTATGGCGTGCGCTATTCGTACCTTCAGTCGCCCGCGGAGAAATCCGGAACACAGGTCGGATCCTGTATGTTTTCGGGCTCCGTCTGCAAGCCTTACGCTCTCTCTGATTACTACAACGGCAGCGCTCAGCAGGCAGCACAGGGAGGGGCCGCCAATGCCGTCGGTGAGCTCGCTTTCGACCTGAATGGCCGCTACAACGGCCGCTCCGATTTCTGGACTCCGCAGAAGTACAACATTGGTCCGCGCGTGGCCTTCGCCTATTCCCCCAGTCCAACCGACGGCATATGGAACAAGCTTCTCGGCCAGGGCAAGACCAGCATTCGCGGCGGATACTCACTTGTTTATGATCACTTCGGCGCCGGAACTATCAACACTTTTGACTACAACGGCTCCTACGGTCTCTCAACCGATCTGTCCAACCCCCCGGGCTCGGTTTATATCGGCACCGCGCCGCGCTTCACCGGCCTCAACGATATTCCTGCAGGCCTGCTTCCCGCAGCGCCCGCAGGCGGCTTCCCCGCCGTTCCATCGACGGATCAGTTCGCCATCAGCTGGGGCCTTGATTCCGACATCAAAACCCCATATTCGCATTCCATCGACTTCTCCATTGCTCGCGAGCTGCGTAACGGCTCTTCGTTTGAAGTCTCCTATGTTGCCCGGCTCGCTCATCGTCTCCTCTCGCAGGAAGATGTGGCGATGCCTATCAACCTCATGAATGGCGGCACATCGTACTTCGCCGTCGCTCGCCAGCTTGCTCAGCAGGTCCGTGCTGGAACGCAGATCGGTAATATTCAACCCATACCTTATATAGAGCAGCTCTTCGGTGCGCTCGATGGTGTCGATCTCGGTGCCGGACCTGTCTCTGCAACTCAAAACGTTTATTACCTCTTCCAGCAAAATCAATATAACGAGACCTACGCGCTCTATGAGCTTGATGTGCCGGACTCGCTTAGTGGGGCAGGCATCAACCCAAACCAGACCTATCCGTCCTACCGCTTCTATCACGATCAGTACTCAGCCCTTTACGCATGGCGTTCCATCGGCAACTCCAACTACAACGCCCTTGAAGCTGTTTATCGCCAGCGCTTCGGAGCCGGCCTTGAAGCCGACCTCAACTACACCTATTCGAAATCGATGGACATAACATCGCAATCAGAGCGCCTCAATACCTCGGGCGGCACCAATTACGCCCAGATCATGAATAGCTGGGCGCCTAATCAGCTCTATGGCGTGTCCGACTATGACGTAACGCATCAGATCAACGGCAACTACATCTGGACTCTACCCGTAGGCCGCGGCAAGCGCTTCCTCGCCAACGAAAGCCGTCTTGCCGATCTCTTCCTCGGTGGCTGGGAGACTACCGGCATCGTTCGCTGGACAAGCGGATTCCCGCTCACCGTGGACAACGGAGCCTACTACCCCACCAACTGGGACATTGAGGGCTGGGCATCTCAGATCTCGAAAATTCCTTCCGGCGCACTCAAGAAGGGCCATCTCACGCAGCGTTTTGCTGATCCGCAGGCGGTCTTCGCATCCTTCGACCATGCGCTGCCAGGAGATTCCGGTACGCGTAACCCGCTCCGCGGCGATGGCTACTTCGCCTGGGATGCCGGCCTCGACAAAACCTTCAAATTCACCGATCGTTTCAACTTCCAGCTCCGCTGGGAAATGTTCAACATCACCAACAGCGTCCGCTTCGATTCGCACTCCATCGACGCCACGCTTGATAACCCAACGAACTTTGGCCAGGCGTCCACATTGTTAACCAACAAACGTCTCGCACAGTTCTCCGGCCGCTTCGAGTTCTAGGCATTCACACAACAGCCACAACAACAAAGGCCGCGGCAACCGCCGCGGCCTTTTTCTTTTATCACCTACGCTTTCTGTTGCGGCGCAAAAGATCGGATATGATTCATTCACAAACGAGCATAGGGATCGAATCAAATATGAAGAGCAATATTTCTCTCCGAATCTTTATTTCGCTTTTAGCCGCGATCCTCGCTGTCATTCACGTGTGGAAACCAGAAGTCCAAGTAGATTCGATCACAATAATTCTTCTGGTCCTTTGTGCCCTTCCTTGGATGCAGCCTTTGATTAAGACTGTAGAGCTCCTCGGGGTCAAGATTGAACTGCAGGAGTTGAAGAAGCAAATTGATGAAGCCAAGGGAGCTGCAGCAAGTGCCTCCCGCCAGGCCAGTTTTGCTGTATCTGCGGTTGAGCCTTCTTCAGGCGGTTTTCCGAGCGCTGACATGGAGTTATCTGCAGGTGAAGCAGCCATTGAAGAGCTCGCGAAAAACTATGAACATATTCGAGCCACACAGCGTTCCGGTAACGTCAGAACCGCTGAAATGACCTCTATTGTTAGAGATATGATGGAACTCGCCCGGCGTCTCAAGATGCTGGACGTATATAAATTTCTCGAAGTAGGAAGTGCCGGGAAGCGTCTCTATGCCTACGCGTACATTTATATTTGGCCGGGTCAGGATTATCTCGGAATTCTTGTTAGCACGATCACCTCGCGAGAAGATACCGCCTTTGGACAATATTGGGGTCTTCAGGCCTTAAGCCATGTAGTCACAACAGCTTCCAATATTCAGCTTGAGGTGAAAGAACGGCTGCGCATGTTTTGGAATAGACTTCCGCGAGGAACGGACCGCGAATACGAGTTAAATAAAATTCTCAAAATGATTGAATGAAATCGTATTTGGTCTTTCCCATTGCTACCCGTTCTCAACACGCTCCTTGATATCCGCATAAGCCGCCTCAATCAATCGCCTTAGCGCCTCTGAATCAGCCGTAATACCCGGCCTGAGCTTCACGTGCCGCATCCGCTTGCCACTGCCTTGCAACAACCCCGCCGGATCAGGCAGGGACGCTCCCTGAAAAAATCCCACATTCACGTGCGCAGTAAACACATTCACATAGCCAAAGGGCACATCGCCCAGGCACGCATTCGCACATCCATCATGAAACACTTCCCGAACCTCGTCGCCACACCCACGCATCACCTCGAACCACGCACGCGCAATCGCGCCCAATGCGCCGTCATGTTTTTTCATCCACGCATCAATGGCAGGGTCGTGCTCAACGGTTCCATCAAATCGCAGCAGTTCCTCTTTCATCGTCACTCCATTTCGGAATCCATATTACGAGTTCCCCCTTCGCCCCCATGCGCTTCAGGCAGGCGCTCCTGTAACTTTTCTTTCAACTCCCCTTGATATAACTCCTTTATGGCTCTCACTGATCAGCTATCGTTCCCCATCTCCCGCCGCGGCTTTCTCCGCCAGAGCTTCGCCTTCAGCGCTCTCGCCGCGCTTGGCTCTGACTTGGCGTTCGCCCACGTTCCTCCCACAAGCTCGGGCGCGCACGAGATCCTCATGATTGGCGACTGGGGTTATGAAAACGCTGAAGCGCAAACCCGCGTGGCTGCCGGCATGTCCGCCTACGCCCGCAAAAACTCCATTCAGCCAGAGGCGTTCTTTCTTCTCGGCGACAACTGGTATGGCGCGCTCGAAGGTGGCGTCAACTCCACCCGCTGGAAGACGAACTTCGAAGACATGTATCCGCGCGAGCTCTACAACTGCCCCGCATACGCTGTCCTCGGCAACCACGATTACCAAAATTTTCCAGAAAGCAAAGTCCAATCTGAGCTGGCCTACGCCCACACGCCCGGCACACGTTGGACGATGCCCGCGCGCTGGTACACATTCAACTTCCCCAGCAGGAATCCTCTCATCACCTTCATCGCACTCGATAGCAACATGCCACATGGCAAGGCGTCCGCGTCAAATTCAGACAAGCCTCCCCGCGACTTCACCCTCACGCCGGAAGAAAAGGATCAGCAGCTAGCCTGGCTCACTGCCGAGCTCGCGCGTCCCCGCACAACGCCCTATCTCGCCGTCATTGCGCATCATCCCGTCTACTCCAATGGCCCGCACGGCGACCATGCCACCCTCATCGCCGACTGGGATCCGCTCTTCCGCAAGCACAATGTCACGCTCTATCTTGCCGGTCATGATCACGACCTGCAGCACCTGGAATTCGAGAGCCATCCCACCAGCTTCTTCCTTTCCGGCGGCGGCGGAGCCGATCTCTACAACTTCAAAACCGATCCCGCGCAGCGTGGCCCTTACGGGCAAAAGGTCTACGGCTTCAGCCATCTCTCCGTTACGCCAAGTCAGCTCACGCTTCGCCACCTCGACAGCGAAGGGCGTACCGTTCACGCCTTCACGAAGACTCCCGCAGGCAAAATTACCCTGGCCGCAAGCTGAACTTCGATCACGCAAATAAGAAAGGCCGCTCAAAGAGCGGCCTTCTTCAGCAGAAAATCCAAACTCAAAATACGCGGTACCCGATACCTGCGCTAAGCCCGAAAGGCTGCAGGGAAAGCGTCGAACCGTTTGGCATCGCAGGATCCTTCGGAATAAACTTCGGCCAATCCTGGTATTCAAAATCGACTGCGCGAATGGTCCACCTCCGGTTCAGCTTGTAATCAATGGTCGCGCCAAATGCCAGGTCGGTGAAGTGTCCATTGGAATAGTAATCGCCCTCGGGAAAGGTCATCCTCGCCTCTCCAATCAGCACCTTTCCATAACTCTGAAACTTGCCAAACCGCTTGATCAGCACGCGCGGTCCAATCAGGTAGTTGCTCTGGTTCTCGCCGTAAAAGTCGTTAAACCGCATCCAGCGCCCTTCTGCCTCGATCTGAATCCAGTGCGTAAAGCGCATGTCTACATACACGCCCGGTCCAATCAACGGATAATTCGTCGCATAATTCGGATTGAACCCTGAAGCGATCGCCCCAGCCGTTAGAGTCCATTGCCGTCCTCGAGCCGCTTCCACAGCCTGCGCACCGGCTGGAATGGCCGCGCAGGACGCCAGGCACACAAGAAACCACGCAAAGATCTTCTTCATCACTCTTATATTCTCCAGGCAATCACCGGTTTAGACGGGGAAAAAATCCATCCTGACTTACAAAACTGAAACATAAAAATGGCCGGGACTCATTTTGGGTCCCAGCCATTTTGAAATGGCAGCGAATTGCTATTGAGCTTGCGGTGTTGGATTGGCAGGCGCAGCCTGTTGCTGCCCGCCATCCACTGGTGCTGCCTGACCCTGACCGGGAGCAGGCGCAGGAGCCGGAGGATTCTGCCCAGGTGCCGGCGCTCCATTCTGATCCGCGGGCTGAGCGGTATCCGATGCAGTATAGCGCTGCAACCGGAAGTAGATCGGTGTCACTTCCAGCGGCATCTTGTCACGTGCATTCATCGGTGCGTATGCCTTCGCATTCAACTGGTGTACGCGATCATCCCACGGGTCCGTCTTCAGCCAGCTTCCCAGCGGCTGCGCTGGAATCTGTGTCAGATCATCCCAGTTGAGCTTCGGAGACGAGTGGGCAAGCTGCGTCATCCAGGGCGTCCCGTCCGGCCGCAGCAGAGAATCGCCCAGTCGCGGCGAATTGAGAGCCTTCAGCACCTTGCCGCGGTCCGCAAGCTGCGTCCAGTAGAGTCCCGCCTTCGGCAGTTCGTCCTTGTACATGGAAGCTTCAAGATAGACCATCGCCGTCTTGACTGCCTCTTCGTTGTCATGGTCCGTGTGATACATGTTGATCCGCTGGAAGGTCGACTCATCGGGGAAGAGAAGTCGATCGTTAAATGCATACCGCGTGTCAATGTGATGTCCCAGCGCGATGTGCGCCAGCTCCACTGAAACCACCGAGGCAATCGTCGCCTCATGCAGCGGCATCGTGTCAATCAGACCCTTGCTCAGCAGAATCGTGTTGCCTACCGTCGTCGCTTCCACCGTGCTCGTCAGCAGAACCCGGCAGTGCACCGGTGAGCTGAATGCGAGATTGTTCGGCACAATCAGGTTGGTCACAATCTGGTCCAGAACCTTCTGCTCGAAGCCGTCTTGTCCGATGGGAGCCACCAGTCCGGCCTGCACCAGGCGGTCGATCACGTTATCCTCGGCCTGCGTTACCCACTGCCGTGACGCCTGCAACGGGCTCACATCCTGCGAGTCCGCACTTTTGTCCTCGGCGTCCTGTACTGAAATATTTACGTTCTCGCTCTCCCGCGTAGGGAGGCGCAGGGAGTATCCCCAGAAATGCGTTTGAGCCTTCAGGCCCACGCTCTTCGAGCTTTCTGACCGCTGCGATTCTTCCACATATACCGCAACAGGCAACCAGAGATCCGGCTGCACATTCATGCGCCAGCTGTCGAAGTGGAAGTAGTACTTGGAAGAGTCCTCATTGCTCGGCGGCGTAAACGTGCCGTTGAAACGCACAATGTTGGCGTCCTGATCCTCAATCCACAAGCGGCCGTAAAACAGGCCTGTCTTGGCCTCCTTGGGATGTACGTCGAAAACCCACGTCCTTACCGTGCCCAGAAACTCGCGTCGTACGTAGTTGAATTCGTAACGGTTCTGGTCGAACCCATAAGGATCCAGGAACATCATCTGCGTAAAGCCCAGCGGATTATAAGTAAACTTCGAATCCAGCCCAAGTGCCTTGCTCAGTCCGGCAATGGAAGCCAGTGAACTCTTGAAGAAGCCCTTCTTTTCTGCCGGATTGGAGCGCCCGTTGTAGCTCTTGTCGAAGAATCCCTTGCCGAAATCGACGCGGCTCAGCATATAAGTATCGGCTACCGGAACCTGGTACAGCTTCTGATCCGGCCGTGTGTCTTGTATATAGGTTTCCACCAGCGGAGTACGCTTCTGGATGTTCTGAATCAAAATCTTTTCGCGTGCTATGGCCCTCTGAACAAGTGCCGCCTGCTCCGGCGTCAACTGGTGCGCCTGCTCGTACTTTGGCTCTTTTTTGGCCATCGCCGGCATCGCTGCCAGAATGAGCAGCAGGATAGCGGGGCAAATCTTACCTAAACGCATGTGAGCTCCTATGTATGTTCTCCGCGGATTGAACCTTGGCTGCGGCCTGCTTCAGTCAGGCCCGCTAATACTCCATCCTTGATCTTATGCCAGCTGAAAGCTGATCGTAATATTTGTTGTCAGATCCACTGCCTGTCCGTTCTTTGTTGCCGGACGAAAACGAATCTGTTCGGCCACGCGTCGCGCTTCCTCATCCAACCCGTGTCCAAGCCCGTGCACCACTCCCTGCACCAGCACTTGTCCATTGGCGGTAAAGGTCACGCGCAGCACAACATCACCCTGGATCTTGAGCGCCCGTGCCTCTTCCGTATAGCGCGATGGAGGCTTCGACAACACCTCAAGATTCGTTGACTTGGGAGTATCCGTCGGTTGAGGCGTCGCCACCGTTGCTTTCTGCACGGCAGGAATCCCCGCCGACGTCACTTTGCCCGTTCCGTAGACATTTCCGCCAGGCCCCGTTCCAGTGCCGCCGGGGAGTCCCGCCGACGCCACACGGCCTTGCACACCGGCGTTCGAGCCCGATTTGGTTCCATTTCCAATTCCAGTCGATCCCACAACACCCTGGGGAGCTTTGGCCTGACCGGTCATCCCGCCATACGGATTGCCAATGGCTGCAACCGTAGCCGCCTTCGTCGCATTGGGATTCGGCGTAACCCCCTGCAGATCGCCCATGTGCACCTGCTCCACTTTGGGATGATCCTGCGGAGTCACAGCCGGCGCCGCTGCGGTAGCCAGTGCGGCCTTTGGCTGCGGGGCCAATACAACCTGCGGCTTGGCAGCCTTGAGCTCAGGAGTCTTGATCTTCTCTTCCAGGTGCAGCGGTTTCACCTCAGGTTGAGGAACTGGCTTGGGAAGATTGATCTTCGGCGGCTCCAGCTTCACCTCCGGCGGCTTTGTCGGAGGAGGAAGCTTCGGCGGAGTAATCTTGATTTTCGGCGGCGGTGGAGGCTCAACCGGAAAAATCAGCTCCGTCTGCTCGTATTTATGTGTTTCTAAAACCTTCTTGGCCGTCATTCCGAGATAAATTGCGAGTGCCAGGACCAGCGCATTAATGGCCGCGGCGGTGACAAAAGATGCAGGGCTGCTCTTCCCTTCTGGAAGAAGGCCAAAGTTTGCTCGGATCGGGGGCGGACTGGCGGGCATAGCTGCTCTATCCTCGTTTGTTCGGTTGCGTGCGGTTCACGGCTTCATTTCTCTATCTGGTGTCGTCGCCTTTTGTATCGTGTCAGGCACTGCAGCGACAGGATGCATCCCGTCAATCGCGTTTCTAAAACTCTACGGCACTTCTTCCTATATCGCCCTTACTTTAAAGCGGACAAGCCGGGGTCGAATTACTCTTGGCCATACAGGTCCGTTATGAATTGATCTGAGTGAAGCTGTACCAGTTGCGGAAAAGCCGGAGGCCCTTCCCTAACAAACCGCACCGCATTCACCTCTCAGAGCAACCAGTGCAACCAGCCCAAATCAAGTAGTGCAATGACTAATGCAATCCTTCCAATGAAATCAATGGTAACTGCAAATTGTGACTTTCGGTAGTCCCATTCTCGCCAGAGGGAGTAAATGATGAGTAACCCCATCCTTTGTGAAAACCTCTAGCCGAATAGACCTCCAGATACTTAGATGCAACCTTCGGTTGCAATTGACTCTCCGTGCGTCGCATGGCGAGAAAAAATTTCTTCCCTCGAAGAAAATCTGCCTTGCGAAGCGACCCGCGCCGCCTGCAAGAGGCACCGCGTAAGCGCGGAACATTCTTATGTGTAATAGACTCAGCTTAATGGAAAAGCGGTCGAGAAAGGGAAAGAAATCGTGAAGATACTCGTCACAGGCGGAGCCGGATACGTAGGTGGAACTGTTGCAGAGCTGCTCCTCGAGCGAGGCCATGAACCCATCATTTTTGACAACTTCTGCCACGCGCAGCGCGAGATGCTTCCAGCCGGTCTTCCGCTGATAGAAGGCAATTTAGCCGACAGGTCTCTGCTGGAAGGCATCTTCTCTGACGCTCGCGCCGCCGGCCATCCATTCGATGGCGTCATGCACTTCGCCGCACTCATTGAGGCGGGCGAGTCCATGAAGAAGCCCGAGATTTACTTCCGCAACAATACCGCCGCAACGCTCAGTCTGCTTGAGGCCATGCACGCGCAGCAGGTCAACAAACTCGTCTTCTCTTCCACGGCCGCCGTCTATGGAGAACCCGAAGTGGTTCCCATCCGCGAAGATGCCCGTCTGGCCCCTACCAACGCCTACGGCGAATCCAAATTGCTCGTCGAACACATCCTTCGCTGGTTTCATCAGATTCACGGCTTCCGCTATGCCTCATTGCGTTACTTCAACGTAGCCGGCGCGCCGGAATCCGCGCAGGGAATCGTCCGCGGCGAAGCACACGAGCCCGAATCCCACCTGATTCCCATCATTCTCGATGTCGCTCTCGGCCGCCGCGAGTCCATCAGCATCTACGGTGACGATTACCCCACCCTCGACGGCACCTGCATCCGCGATTACGTCCACGTTTCCGATCTCGCCGAAGCGCACATCCTCGCCTTCGCGGGCCTGGATCGTGAAGACCTTGGCGGTCGCCTCATCTACAACCTCGGCAACGGACAAGGCTTCTCCGTCCGCGAAGTCATCGAATCCGCCCGCCGCGTTACCGGCCACGCAATCCCGACTCAGCTCCACCCCCGGCGCACTGGGGACCCCGCAGTACTCGTAGCCAGCTCAGAAAAGGCCATCCACGACCTCAAGTGGAAGCCCCGGTACGCACAACTCGATGAAATCCTGCGCACCGCTTGGACGTGGCACCAGAAGCGCTATGCAAAATAGCGCAAGTTAAAGAGCAACGGGGAAGATGCCTTTGACAGGTTTCCTTTCCGCACAGAAATTAACTTGACTTTCATACACCCTGCCCCGCAAAGTGGGCTGCTGAAACCAAATCTGTCACCGCGCCGCGTCTCTGCCCACCATCTGCCTTGGAGAAACTGTTAAGGGAAGGCTCGTTGAGCAAGCGCGGCGGTGTGTGCAATCTGAGAAAGCAGCCCGCATGGCCACCGGCTCAGCACCCAAAGCGCAATACTCCATTCCCCAGGTCCTCATAGGTTCCGCTACAGGAACCATGATCGAGTGGTACGACTTCTATATCTTCGGGTCCCTCACGACGGTTCTCGCCTCCAAGTTCTATCCCCCTGGCAATGAAGTCTTCCAGCTCGTCGCTTACCTGGCCACCTTTGCCGTCGGCTTTCTTGTCCGTCCCTTCGGGGCTCTCTTCTTCGGCCGCATCGGCGACCTCACAGGACGCCGCATTGCCTTCATCATTACCCTCACCATCATGGGCTTCTCCACCGCCGCCATCGGCATGCTGCCCACCTTTAAGACCGCCGGCTGGTTCGCTCCCATCGCACTGATCGTCATCCGCATCCTGCAGGGCCTGGCCCTTGGCGGAGAATACGGCGGAGCCGCCGTTTACGTAGCCGAGCATGTTCCCGATAACAAGCGCGGCTTCTACACCTCCTTCATCCAGATCACCGCCACCCTCGGCCTCTTCGTTTCCCTCGGCGTCATCGTCATCACCCAGCAATCCATGGACAAGGCAGCCTTTGAAAGCTGGGGATGGCGCCTGCCATTTCTTCTCTCGCTCATTCTCGTCGGCATCTCGCTTGCCATCCGAATTCGCATGAAAGAGTCGCCCATCTTCCAGCACCTCAAGGCTTCTGGAATGCAATCCACGAAGCCCCTCACGGACGCGCTCACGCAATGGCCCAATCTCAAGCGCATCCTCATCTCGCTTCTGGGCGCCACCATGGGGCAGGGAGTCGTCTGGTATACGGGCCAGTTCTACGCGCTCTTTTATCTGCAAACCATTCTGAAAGTTCCCGGCAGAGACGCCAACATCCTTGTCGCCATCGCGCTGCTGCTTGGCATGCCGTTCTTCACCATCGTCGGCGCTCTGTCCGATCGCATCGGACGCAAGAAGCTTATGATGGCCGCGCTCCTGCTATCCGCGCTTTCCTACATTCCCATTTACCACGGCATGGTCGCTGCCGCGGGAAACAATGTGGTTCACGTTTCCTCAGTAGTCGACAAAGTCACTGGCGCGCCCAAACTCACCCCCATGACGCTCGACGCCACAGGCAATCTCATCCCGGCAAAGGCAGCCACAGAGGTGAACAAGCCACTGATGGTCTTTCTCATCTGGCTGCAGGTTTTCCTGGTCTGCGGAATCTACGGGCCCATCGCCGCTTATCTCGTCGAAGCCTTCCCGGCAAAGGTGCGCTACTCTTCGGTATCGCTTCCGTATCACCTGGGCAACGGAGTCTTCGGAGGCCTGCTGCCTCTCATCGGACTCTACGTCTGCGCCTCAACAGGAAATATCTACGCCGGCCTCTACTACCCCATAGCCGTCGCATCCATCTGTTTCCTCTGCGGGGTCTTCTGGCTAAAAGAAACCCACAATACCCTCATCTGGGAAGAAGCGGCAGGGAAGTAGCGCGGCGACGGGCAGGGTGGGATAACCCACCCTGAAAGATAAGGGTTGTCATCCCGAGCGAAGCCGCTTCCCACACAATCGGGTGCCCCATCCCTGGCGCGTTCTTTGTGTCCAGGGTGGGATGCACCAAGAGAACCCGCCTTCACGCGTTCGGCTTCCACAGCCCGACCACGTTACCCTCCAGATCCGCAAACCAGGCAAATGTCCCCGTAGGAATCGGAACCGGCGGCACAATCGTCTTCCCACCAAGCTCCTCGATCTTCTTCAGGTGCGCCGCCACATCCTCCGTCTGCACATAAAAGTGAGTGAACTGGTGCGGCTCATGTCCCAGAGCCGCCACATGCCCTGCAATGCCTTCGCCAGAAGCGGTATCGACTAGGCCCATCGGCCCCGCATCAATCTTCCATCCAAACGCCGCCTCATAAAACGCGCTGGTAGCCTCTTTATTCTTGCACCCGATCTCAAAATGCACCACTGGATGACCCATATCTTCTCCTCACCGCAAAGAATGCGCCCATCCTACTCCCAATCCTCCACAAGCATGTAAAAATTCGCGCAGGAAAAGCGAGGATTGAATAGATTTCAAAAAGCCGAAGTGTTTTGAAAGGGAACGACTTCAGTCGTGCCGGCAATCTGTTGTATTTTTGATGCTTAATTACTGATCCCCGGTCCCTGATTTGCCCTTCGTGCCTCCAGCCCGATAAAGTTTTCCCACACATATTTTGCGCGCGAAATGCGCGCCGCAATCAACCGCCGCGATCCATTGCAACGCTGCTTATAAAAGAAAAAAGGACCGATCGATGTCTTCCACGCCTTCCGCTGCAAGTCAGGCCCTCGACTCCACACTCCGCGAAAACCGTCTCTTTCCGCCGCCGCCTGAGTTCAGCGCCCACGCACGCATCCAGTCCCTCGAGCAATATGAAGAGCTCTACAAGCAGTCCATCGACGATCCCGAGACCTTCTGGGCCAACGCAGCCAGCGAACTCCACTGGTTCAAGAAATGGGACAAGGTCCTCGACTGGAACCTCCCCTGGGCCAAGTGGTTCGTAGGCGGCCAAATCAATCTCAGCTACAACTGCGTCGACCGCCACGCCCTCTCGGAGCGCGCCAATAAAACCGCCATCCTCTGGGAAGGCGAACCCGGTGAAGTCCGTCGCCTGACCTACGCCGAGCTCCACGCAGAAGTCCAGAAGTTCGCCAACGCGCTCAAGTCCCTCGGCATCAAGAAAGGGGATCGCGTAGCCGTCTACATGGGCATGACGCCCGAGCTCGCCATCGCATTGCTGGCCTGCGCCCGCATCGGGGCGGTCCACTCCGTCATATTCGGAGGCTTCGCCGCACAGGCCATCGCAGACCGCGTCAACGACTCCTCCTGCGTAGCCATCCTCACCCAGGACACCTCCTTCCGCCGCGGCACCGAAATCAAGTTGAAGGCTACGGTAGACGAAGCCGTAAAACTCTGCCCCACTGTGCGCAACGTGGTCGTCTATAAGCGCTCAGGATCCCCCATCAATATGGTCACCGGCCGCGACTGGTGGTGGCACTCGCTGGTCGATAACGCGCCCTCAGTTTGCCCCGCCGAGCCGCTCGATTCCGAAGATCCGCTTTATATCCTTTACACCTCCGGCACCACGGGTAAGCCCAAGGGCCTCGTCCACACCACGGGCGGCTACGCGGTAGGCACATACCTCACCACCAAGTACGTCTTCGATATCCAGGACCACGACGTCTACTGGTGCACAGCTGACATCGGCTGGGTCACAGGCCACTCCTACGTCGTCTACGGCCCGCTCCAGAACGGCGCTACCGTCCTTATGTATGAAGGCGCGCCCAATCACCCTGATTTCTCCCGCTTCTGGAAGATTATCGACGACCACAAGGTCACCATCTTCTATACCGCACCCACAGCGATCCGCGCCTTCATCAAGTGGGGCAACGAGCACGTAGAAAAGCACGACCTCAGCTCGCTCCGTCTTCTGGGCACTGTTGGCGAACCCATCAACCCTGAAGCATGGATGTGGTATCGCGAGAAGATCGGCCACAACCGCTGCCCCATTGTCGATACCTGGTGGCAAACCGAAACCGGAGCCATCATGATCTCGCCGATCCCCGGTGCCATCGCCACCAAGCCCGGCTCTGCCACGCGCCCCTTCTTCGGCATTCAGCCGGAGGTCGTCACCAAGCCGGATGCCGAAGGCAAATTCGAAAAGGTTCCCGCCGGCTCCGGGGGCCTGCTCGTCATTCGCAAGCCCTGGCCCTCAATGGCCCGCACCGTCTACGGCGACCCCGAACGGTATCAAAAGACCTACTGGTCTGACGTCCCCGGATGCTACTTCACGGGCGATGGCGCACGTCAGGATGCAGACGGCTACTTCTGGCTCATGGGTCGCGTCGATGACGTCATCAACGTTTCCGGCCACCGCCTTGGCACCATGGAAGTCGAATCTGCCCTCGTCGCCCACCCCAAAGTCGCCGAAGCCGCGGTAGTAGGCCGTCCCGACGACCTCAAAGGCCAGGCCATTGCCGCCTTCGTCTCGCTTGAATCCGGCAACAAGCCCTCAGAAGAACTGAAAGACGAGCTTCGCAAGTGGGTCTCGAAAGAGATCGGCTCGCTGGCCCGTCCTGACGACATCCGCTTTACCGAAATGCTGCCTAAGACCCGCTCCGGCAAAATCATGCGCCGCCTTCTGCGTGACCTGGCCACCCACGGTGAAATCAAAGGCGACACGACGACGCTGGAGGATTTCTCGGTAATCGCCAAGCTGCGCGAAGCCGAAGAAGGCTGACAAGACGGTCTGCGCCAAAATCAAAAGGCCCGCTCTTTCGAGCGGGCCTTTATCCTTCCACAACATGCTATTAGCGAGGATGCCCACCGCCGGGGTGTCCCCCACCCGGATGGCCGCCGCCCGAAAATCCAGCGCTATGTTCGTTGGTAGGTTCATGTGCAGCATGGCCTACGTGCCCATTTCCATCGCGGGCCTCATTGCCCTGGAAGTGCGTAAATGGATGCGACCCACGTTCCGGCATTGGTCCATGGTAGCCGTGATGCGGATCGTACCGGTTGTCTACGTGACCGTAAAATCCATGCGGCCCATGAAACCATGGCCCGGCACCAATGAAAACGCCGCCAGTAAACCAGTCAGGACCGTAGTATCCATAAGGAGCGCAATCATACGGCGGGTAATCGAAATACCCATAAGGACACACCGGCGCCGCACCAATGCTCACAGATACCTGAGCTGCACTTGCGGCGTGGGATTTGGGCGAGCTGCTTACCATGACAGCGGTAAGAGCGACAAAAGCTAATGTTTTCCAGCGAATCAACATCTAAATAACCTCCATCGGGGCCTGTCTCTATTCATCTAACTCTTACTTAGTGAAGGAAATCGCCAATATGGTTGGTTCCTGTCTCCAAAACCCAGGTAACAGGGCTTTTGCTGCACGGTTCCGCACTCGCTGACCCATCGGTTCCTCACCAGACGCAAAACGGCCCGAATCCTTACGGACTCGGGCCGCTCCAACTTTAAGCAAGCGCTTAGAACCGGTACGCTACATTCACCTGCGCTCGGGCGTTAAACCGCCGATGCGGGGAATTTCCTTGCTCTGAAGAGTTATCGGTTACTGAGAAAGATGACCCAATGTCATCTCCTGACAACCGGATCGACCAACGCGGCTTGAACGCATATTCCACACCGGCACCGATTCCGCCGGCAAACGAGATATCCGGGGTCTGTCCGGTCCCGCCTGTATGCGCACCGCCAATGAGTCCGCGCGCAAACACGCTCCACTTCTCGAAGATCGGTCCGTGCACTTCGGGGCCGGCCAGCACCATGCTCACCTTCGGGTCTCCGGGATTTCCCGAAGCGTACGAACCCGGATAGTACGATCCATCCACAGTTACGGCAAAGAAACGGCCAAAGTCGCGATTCACGCCAAAATCCACGCCGATCAATCCATAGCGCAACTGGTTCACCTGGTTAAGACTCGTGTAACCTCCGCCGACAAACGCCTTCCACTTCAGTCCCGCCTCGGGATCCACTGCGGGTGCTGCCTTGTCCGGTTGGATCTGGGCTAAAGCGGCCAGCGGCATTCCCGCGGCCAACAACAAAATCAACCACTTGCTCTTCAAAGGGCAATTCTCCTCAATCGGCACACGCTCGCCGCTCCCCGTGGAGCCGCTGCCTTGGGCGTGGTCCGGTACCTCTATAGACTATCCCGTTACCCCCGCTTCCATGAAGCCGCAACCGGACAGGGATTCGGACGCCGCCCACAGCAAAACGAAAGCCGGGTGCTTATTTGCAACCGTCCTCAGTGCGAATGTACTTCGAGGTACCAGGGAATATTGATCACAAAGGTCCGGGGATTGCCCTTTACCAGCAGCAGAACCTTCAGCAGGCTGGCGCGATGGTTATGCATCAAACTCTCCCACCAGTGCTTCACCATCATCTCCGGAACCAGCACACAGATCTTCTGGTGATCCGTCTCACGCTCAACCTCGTGGATGTAATCCAGAATCGGTTGCAGAATCGTTCGATAGGGTGACTTGATCACCTTGAGCTGCGGCACCGTTCTGCCCTCAGCCTTCAAGGGTGCCGTTACATACTCGTCCCATGTCCGGCAAATGTCGTCCGGTTCATCGCCCACCTGCACGTGCACGCAGCGAATATCGTCCGACATGGATAGCGCGAACGACAGCGCCTTCTCGGTGATCCGGTTCCACTTGTCTACCGGCACAATCATGATTGGGTGACCCCGCTCGGCGCGCGCAAATGGGCGCGTCAGCACTGACTCCTCGTCTACCTCGTCATAGTGCCGCCGAACGGACTTCATCATGACAATGAGCAGAGCCACGAGCAGCACCGTAATCCACGCGCCGTCCATGAATTTCGCTACCAGCACCACCAGCGTGGTGATGCCCGTAGCAAACGCGCCCAACCCGTTGACCGCCATCTTGAGTTGAGCGCCGCGCACCTTGCTCCTGTGCTTCCACCAATGCACCACCATGCCCGATTGCGAAAGCGTAAAGGCCAGGAACGCTCCAATTGCGTAAAGCGGAATCAGCCGGTCCGTCACGCCGCCAAAAATAATCAGCAGCACCGCCGTCAATCCCACCAGTACGTAAATGCCCCACGAGAAGAGTAGCCGCCGCCCGCGCAGCAGAAAGACGTGCGGCATGTAGTCGTTGAAGGCAATCGCCCGTGTCAGCCGCGGAAAATCGGCAAACGCCGTATTCGCTGAAAGTCCCAGCGCCAGCAGTACGGAGCCAATCGTCACATAATAAAACCAGCCTTGCCCCATTACCGCCCGCGTCAATATCGAGAGCACGCTTTGATAACCCTGCTTCTCCGGATCCATGGCCGCTATGCCGTAGCTGCTGCACAGCCAGGCCATTCCAGCGAGCAGAACGGCCAGAATCGCAATGATGATGGTCAGGGTGATCTTCGCGTTCTTAGGCCGCGGATCGCGGAAGGCCATTACGCCGTTGCTTACCGCCTCCACGCCCGTCATGGCTGCACAGCCGGAAGAGAACACCTTCAGCAGCAACCACAAGCTCAGTGCCTCAGTTGCCGCTGGAGGCACGGGGATCGGCTGCAGCGGGTGCGGATTTCCTCCTGTAACCGCCACGTGCACCACTCCCACCACCACCACGATCAGCAGCGTGCCCGTAAACATCAGCGTGGGAATCATGAAGACAAGGCCCGTGTCATGCACTCCGCGCATGTTGATGATCGTCAGAATAAAGAGCATTCCCAGGCACATTTCCAGGGTGTAAGGCTGCAGGTGCGGCACAGCGGAGATCAGCGCGCCTATGCCGGCTGAAATACCCACCGCAGCGGTGAGGATGTAGTCGATCATCAGAGCGGCCGCGGCCAGCAGACCAGCATTCGGGCCCAGATTCTCTGAGGCTACTGTGTACGAACCGCCGCCATTCGGATACGCCTCGATCGTCTGCCGGTAGCTGAAAAACACAATGATCATCAGGGTGATGATGGCTGCGCTGATCGGCACAATGTAATGCACTCCACCCAGCCCCAGCGGAATCAGCAGGGAGAGCGCAGCCTCCGGCCCGTAGGCCGCAGAGGTCAATGCGTCAAGGCCAAAGATTGGAATGCCCGCCATCGGGCCAATCGCTTCGGCGCGCTCCTCGCTGGTTGCCAGCGGACGGCCAAACAGAAAATTCAGTGCATTGCCGGTAAGGGACATAAGAGTTTCATCAACTCCGCGGCGTTTTGAAATGTAAACCGATATACGCTAAGCGCCGTCCACGCATTCTCTCACGCGCCTCTATTGTCTATACGTAAAAATCCCTTACACAGAACCTGCCGAATACCACGATGCGAAGGCGCTCCATCTTTGATTCCGTCTGCTGTCAACCGCCCCTGACCACGAACCGCTCACTACGAATCACTAACCTCAATTTCCCGGCAGCTTACAGCAATCCCCGCCCTCCGGCACATCGTTCGCTCCCGCATCCAGCACCACCTTCCAGCTTCCATCGCTCCCCTTGCGCCAAATGGTCATATAGCGGCCCGCTGTCGCCACGGGATTCCCATTCGCATCCTTGCTCCGCCCCTCGTAGTGCCCCCACGTATATCCCATATCGCCGCTGGGTCCCATCACCGCATCGGTCGGCGTCCACGTGAGCTGATACACCTTGGGGTCCCACTTCGCCGATTTCGCAATTGCCACCTTCCCAATGAGCGGAGCAGCCCCATTGCTCATCGAAACCCCATCCTCGGCAAACCACGAGGCAAAGGCCTCCCCGCCGCGCTTGGCCACGTCTGCGGCAAATCGCGCCTCCAGGTCTATCAGCAGGGCCTTTCCCGGCCGCATCGTCGGGTCCAGAGGATTCGCCGCCACATCTGGCGGAGCCTTCGGCGTCAACATTTGCCCCCAAGCCGCCGACCCAAGCGCTGCCAGTGCCAGAACCAGCACCCCAAAAAATCTCCGCATCATTTCCTGTATCTCCCCGCCCTCATCGTAAATCCAATCTTCTGAGGATGACGTCTAATCGCTGAAGTGGTTTTCTAACCGATCCGCAGGCCGGATAAAAAAGTCATAAAGACTTCATAACCTCAGCCCCTCAGGGCAGATTTTGAAAATCTCCGCATTGATATACTGCGAGATAGCCTTGGGCTTGGCAAAACAGGGCAGGGAACCACCTTACCTGCAACCTATGCCGTTCGCCGGTGTTAAGGAATTACATGGAATCTCTGCTTGCCGAAATCCAGTCTCCAGAAGATCTCAAGCGCCTCAGCTTTGCACAAATGGAGACCTTGGCGGAAGAAATTCGCGCCTTCCTCATCCAATCCCTGGCCAAAACCGGCGGCCATCTCGGTCCCAACCTCGGCGTAGTGGAGCTCACGCTCGCCATGCACTACGTGTTTAATACGCCGCAGGACAAATTCGTTTACGACGTAAGCCACCAGGTTTACACCCACAAGCTGCTCACAGGCCGCCGTGACCGCTTCGACACCATCCGCCAGCCAAACGGCCTGAACGGCTTCATGCTCCGCACCGAATCCGAGCATGACTCCTACGGCGCAGGCCATGCGGGGACCGCGCTCTCCGCAGCTCTCGGCATGGCCGTGGCCCGCGATCTCGCAGGCGGCAATGAGCACGTTGTCGCAGTAGCCGGAGACGCCGCCTTTACCAACGGCATCTCTTTCGAAGCCCTTAACAACATCGCCGAGCAGACAAAGCGCCTGATCATCGTCCTCAATGACAACGAGTGGTCCATCGACCGCAACGTAGGCGCCATCGCCCGCTACTTCCACAAGATCGTCACCAACCCGCACTATCAGAACCTGCACAACTCCGCGCAGAAGATCGTAAAAAAGATCGGCGGCAACACTGCCGTCAACGTCCTGCGCCGCGCAGAAGAGGCCGCCAAGAGCATGCTCTGGCCCTCAGTTCTATTTGAAGAATTCGGCCTGGACTACTATGGCCCCATTGACGGCCACAGTCTCCCGCAGCTGGTGGAATCTTTCAAGTTCCTCAAGAACTTGCAGCGTCCCGTCATCCTCCACGTGCTGACGCAAAAAGGCCGCGGTTTCCAGCCCGCCATGGACCTCACCAAGAAGTTCCACGGCCTGGGCCCCTACGATCCGGAAACCGGCGTGACAACGGCCGGCCAGAAGACCTACTCAGAAGCCTTCGCCAACACGCTGGTCGACCTCGCAAACAACGACCCCCGCGTAGTAGCCATCACCGCCGCCATGCCCAACGGCACCGGCCTCGATCACTTCCGCCCGCATCACCCCAATCGCTACTTCGATGTGGGGATCGCAGAAGAGCACGCCGTGATCTTCGCCGCCGGAATGGCCACACGCGGCTTCCGCCCCGTCTGCGCCATCTACTCCACCTTCCTCCAGCGCGCCTTTGACCCGATCGTCCACGATGTAGCGCTGCAGGAGCTTCCGGTCCTGTTCTGCATGGACCGCGCCGGCCTCTCCGGAGACGACGGCCCCACGCATCACGGCCTCTTCGACATCGCTTACCTGCGCAGCATTCCCAACATGACCCTCATGGCCCCCAGCAATGAAGACGAGCTGGCAGACATGATGAAGACATCGCTGGAACTCCCCGGTCCCTCCGCCATCCGTTACCCGCGCGGAGCCGTAGCCGCAGGCATCGAGCGCAAGCCCACCCCGCAGGCCATTCCAGTAGGCAAGGCCCAGATTCTCTCCGACGGCTCTGACGTAGCCATCCTCGGTCTCGGCAACATGCTGCCCCTCGCAGAAGAGTTGGCGGCACGTCTCAGCCGCGAAGGCTTCTCCGCGGCCGTAATCAATCCGCGCTTCGTAAAACCGCTCGACCGCGACGTGCTGGCCAAATACGCCAACCGCGTAGCTGCCTTTGTAACGTTTGAGGACCATGCTAAAACCGGCGGCTTTGGCACCGGCGTGATGGAAGCCCTGGAAGAGATAGACTCTCATGTCCCGGTTGTCCGCATCGGCTGGCCTGACCAGTTCATCGAACATGGCAAAGTCGACGACCTCCGCAAAAAGCACGGCGTAAGCGTAGAAGAAGCCTGGACGCAACTGGTCCCACTCCTCGCCACCCGCAAGCGCCGCACCCTCGTCGCCAGCTAAGCACGACATTCCAACGTGAAGAACGTGTCATCCCGAGCTCGGGCAACGGAGATGCGGTAGCTTTTGCTCTGGCTTTTCGCGCAGGTAGCACAAATTTCCCAACGAAGCCCCCTCCATCCATCCCAAAGATAACCACCCGATAGTCATCCTGCACCCTCCTGCTTATCTCAAAATTTCGCGCCTGGCCGATCATGAATTTGTATGCTGAGCAATATGCCCTCATTCCGTCGAGCCTTCCGCCGGATAGCCGTCTTTGCAATGCTTACCTTCGCTTTCGCAGCCCTGCGGGCCGAAGAGCCGGGCCGAACAATCGAGCCTGTCAAACCCATCGTCGTAGAAGGCCTCGGCAAGGGAACAGTCACCCTCAGCGGCCCCTGGCAATTCCATCCCGGAGACAATCCCGAATGGGCAAACCCCGCATTCGACAGCTCAGCCTGGGAGCAAATCAAAGCGGATCGACCCTGGGGCGCTCAGGGCCATGCAAATCTCACAGGTTTCGCCTGGTATCGCTGCACCGTCGCGCTCTCTCCCGCCCCCGGCATATCGCCGCATTTTGCGCTTCTGGTGCCCGGAATTACCGATGCCTACGAAATCTACTGGAATGGCGCGCTCATCGGCCGTAATGGAAAGCTGCCTCCGGGAGCCGTCTGGTATCTCTCGCAACCGGTCCAGACCTTCGATCTCGGACAGGTCCAGCGCGGCGTCCTCGCAGTGCGTGTCTGGAAAGCTCCACTACTCTCCGACGATTCCAGCGATATGGGAGGCTTTACCGGAGCTCCGCTCATCGGAAGCCCCGAATCCATCGCCGTCACAAAATCGGCATCCGAATTCCAGTGGCTACGCAACCGGCAGCTTCACTTCGCCGCCAATCTCCTTTGCGCCGTCCTCGCCCTGCTCAGTTTTCTGCTTTGGCTGCGTGTTCCTTCCCGCTGGGTTCTCTTGTGGACTGCGGGATTCGCCGTAGTACAGCCTGTCACTCTTCTGCTGCTGAGAGCCCACATGGGCTGGCCCTACCCTCTCGCGATGGGAGCCTCGCAACCCGTGGGCGCCGTACAGGATATTTCCCTCTGGTTTCTCCTCCTTTGGCTTCTTTCCCTCCGCGACAATCACGCCTTATGCCGTCTCACCCGCATCCTGGCCATCATTTACCTCGTAAATGCCACCCTCGATGGGATCATCGTGGCCCTCATCTGGAATCCTCAGTGGGCCGGAGAAGCCCAGATCGCCGATGCTTTGTCGACAGTCATCACCGTCGCGCTGGAGGCATTTCCTCTGTTCCTGGTTGCCAGTGCGCTTCTTCAGCGCAAAAAATTCAATCCAGCCCGCTGGTTTGTAGCCACCTTCGCCTTCCTGGACGAAATGATGATCGTCTTCACCAATGTCGTGAAGCAGGGCCGTCAATTCACTGACTGGCCCATCGCCACCCGCATCGACTCACCACTCTTCACGATCGATGGCAACGGAATCTCTCTCTCCACGCTGGCCGGCGCGCTTCTCCTCATCGCCATCGCCTACGCGGTCTACAACAGCATTCGCGACGATCAGCGTCGCCAGGACGCCCTGGAGCGAGAAAAGCTGGAGCTTCAACACGAAAGCAATCGCATGCGTCATCGCGCCGAGCATGACGGACTCACCGGCCTGTGGAATCACCGCGCCATCGTGGAGCGCCTGGGCGAAGAGATCAGCCGCTCCTTACGCGAGAAGACCCCGCTCAGCGTAATTCTCGTCGATGTCGATCACTTCAAGAGCATCAACGACAGCTTCGGCCACCTTGCCGGCGACCTCGTATTGAAAGAGATCGGCGCCATCTTCACCCGTTCTCTTCGTCCGTATGACTACGCAGGCCGCTACGGCGGTGAGGAATTCCTGCTCATCCTCTCCAACTGCGCCATCGAAAACGCGCTCCATCGCGCCGAGCAACTCCGGCTCGCCATAGAACAGGCGCGCGTCGCAGATGGCGAAAACATCCTGCAGGTCACCGCAAGCTTCGGTGTGGCCTCAGCCTTCCCGTTTCAAGATGAAACAGAAGCCGTCATCCGAGCCATCGACACAGCTCTCTATCAGGCCAAAAACAACGGACGCAATTGCATCGTGCAGGCTGAAAGGATCGAATCACTCCGTCAAAACTAGCATCCCGCCGCCGGCAATCCCAACAGAATCGCCGGCAGCAGTTGAGCCCGCATCGCAGCGCTATTCAGAAGGCCCAATCAGCCCGGCCTGCTCCGCAAAAGCCTCTTCCGTGCAAGCCCGAACCTTCTTCGTGATCCCCGCCCACACCGGATTGATCTTCGAGTGATCCAGCTTTTCAACTGCCTCGGAGTCAGCGCTCCTCTCCATGCCGTTCTTGTAAGCCGGCAGCTCCTTGATCAGCTTGAACGCCGCTTCCATCACCACGCCCACATCATCCTTCAGTTCTTCCGGCACAGTAGCGTAAACCTCCGCTTTGTGCTCTTCAATCCACTGAAACGCAACCGGCAGCACTACGGAAGCCACCCAGTCCCCATAGGCATTCAGAGCTTCTACTCCCGTAATCCACGAGGGATGCATCTCCCAGTTGCGCTTCCCCTGGGGCGGCTTCTGCTCCGCAGGTGGACAGTAAATGCAGTTGATCTTCACGTGACGCATGAACATTCTCCTTTTAGCTTGTGTGCTGCGTGTAACGGCTTAGTGTCAGCGTTATCGACACAATTCTCGCGCCCGTTCAGACGATTCTTGCTCCGTCTGTCAGCGCTGCTCCTTAAATACCATCCCCCGAAATCTCTCCCCCGCAGTCTTGCCTTTCGCATGGGCCAATGTAGGATCGGCGCCAGCTCTCAGCAGTGCGCGCAAGGCCTCCATGTCATTTATCACGAAGCACTCTGGGCGATTTGATGTGGATTTTCGTATCGTTTACAGGATAGTTACGTTACAATCGTAAGCATAGTCATCTCAATGCAGTCCGGGAATTTCACGGTAAATTCTGTCATCTGCTGTTTTGCCCTTGTGATTTGAGTCACTTGCAAAAGAATCTTGTGGCCTGAAACTGCGTCTAATACCTGGAATGTACTGTTCAGGTTCTGTGAATGCAGAATGGACCATTGAAACTGTTGAATTTCTTGTAAAGTGGGTAACAATTATGGCACGAACCCGATGCAGCGATCCTGTAGTTGGCGCGATCTTAGCCAGCTGGCGATATGACATCTCGGGAATCTCGCCCGAAATGCGCCGCGATTATGAGCAGCACTTTGTAGAGTGCAGCCACTGTCGCGCGCGGCTCAAGTTCCATCGCTCGCTGGATGTATCGCTTGCCGTGCTGACCTCGCTGGCGGTGATGTTCTTTCTCTTCGCGCTGGCCACCATCCTGCACATCAAGCCGATGGAGCATGTGGCCATCAATATTCTTGGCCTCGACATTGTTTCCATGTACCAGATGTTTGTCTCCGCAGGCATTGCCGGCGTCTGCTTCTCGCTGATTGCGCTGCTGCTTGTGCTTACGGCGACACCGGTGCCTACCTATCTCACGGAGCGCGTCAAATCCATCGAAGGGCGCCTTCCCGATACGATCCGCTCGCTTCGTTCGCGGTAACAGAGATCAGCGTACGAATTCAAAAGAGGCCGGCTTTCAAGCCGGCCTCTTTGCTTTGATCAGTAAATTGCGCCGCCTGCCTGTGTGGATGCAATGATTCCGTCGCGGACCGTAAAGGAATAGGTGATCGAGGTGCCCGTCCAGCTCTTGAGATCGAGAGTGTGACCGGATTCGACCTTCTGCACCTTGAAGGGTCCAAAGCTGAGCGGCGTGTGCGAGGAAAGAACGCCGCTGGCGCCTTGAGGATCGATCAGATATACGGAGCCGCGACCGGTAACGGTTGCATGTCCATCCGGTTCCAGCAGCAGTGCGACTCCCTGCTCCACGCCTATGCCGCGAATCTGCTTTCCGGGTGGAGGAAGCGGTTTGCCCTCCGGCTCAGCCAAGCGGGCTAGAAAGACGAGCAGACGGCCCATGCGGTCGCGCCTGGCAAAATGCGTATCGGTAATGATGCCTTTCAGCAGGGGGATGTTGAGAAAGCCTTGGACCAGGGTGATCCGCGGACCGTATGGATCGCTCATCGCCAGCTTCGTATCCAGATCATGATCGTTCGGCTTGTCTCCCTGCGCGGAGTAGGCGTACTCGCCGAGAATGGCAAGCCCGGCACTTGTTCCGCCCATGGGAATGCCTCGCGCGATGGCATCATTCATGGCTATCTGCACGCGCGTGCCCTGCCAGAAGTTGATGTAGTTGGCCTGATCGCCGCCGGAGATGAAGATGGCGCTTGCGCTGCGAATCTTCTTCTCGACAAAAGGATCCTTCGCGGCTTCGCGATCGGGAATCACCACGGTTGCCACCGAATTCAGATGGCAAAGCTTCTGGATGTAGTCGTTGTAGGCATCGGTTCCGGTGGCGCGAAGCACCAGCAGATCACCGCCATGGGCTTTTTCGCAAAGCCATTTGAAGGCATCATCGAGATCTTCGCCGCCGCCCATCAGCGCGTATCCGGCCTGCGGTTTTACCTGCACATCGGCTGCGTTGCCGACACGAAAATATTTGTATGTTGTTGAGGTCTGCGCGGAGCAGGGAAGCACAGCGGCCAGCAGAAGCAGCGCCGCGAGGCACTTACAAATGACTTTTGTCATGCGGCCAGCTTACTTCATGGAAACGCGGCGTGCCGATGTGATTTCTCCATTAACCGCACAGGTTCCTCTCACCGATGCGGCAGCAGTTTTACGCTGCCACGCGCCCCATAATTGAGGCTGGCAGACTGACGAGCCAGCATCGAGGCGTGACTATAGATCGGACGAACCAAACCGGCACTCTCCCCTGGGAAGACGAAAAGCCGAACGACTCGCGCTTTCGACGCGGTCGTCAGACGGCGGCTTCCGCGGGGCGCACTCGTCGCGCTCCTGATGCTGAGGATGGCGACGATTATGAGTCGCCGCGTCCGCGCCAGCGTTTCAAGAGTCAGTCTCGTCCCTGGTGGCGGCCCGCGAGCACGACTGGACGGGTATTTCTTGCGTTAGGTGCGTTAGCCGTTGTGGTGGGCGGCGTGGCCTGCTGGCTTACGGCGAAGCGATACCTGGAACGCGATGCGCGGTTTCGCATTGCCGGAAGCGCCAATATTGAAGCTGCCGGTTTGAACCAGGTGACGCGGACCGATGTGCTGCCTGTCTTCGGGGAAGACATGGGCAGGAATATTTTCTTTGTGAATTTGAGCGACCGCCGCAAGAAGCTGGAACAGATTCCCTGGATTCAACGCGCCTCTGTGATGCGTCTGCTGCCCGACCGGATTCGCATTAACGTGGTGGAGCGCACGCCGATTGCTTTTGTTCGCGAGGGTCAGCAGATTGGGCTGGTGGATGCGGACGGTGTGCTGCTGACGATGCCTGCGGCGACGATGACGCAGCATCACTACTCGTTTCCCGTGGTGACGGGGATCGATGCGGCGGATTCGCAAGCTTCACGCAAGGAGCGCATGGCTGTGTACCAGCGGCTTGTGCGCGAGCTGGATGCGAGTGGGCAGCATCTCTCCGATCAGATTTCAGAGGTTGATCTGACCGATCCGCAGGATGCCAGGATTCTGATGCCGGAGCAGGGCAGGGACATTCTTGCGCACTTCGGCGAGGATCATTTTCTGGACCGGTACCAGCGGTACAAGTCGCATATTGGCGAGTGGCGGACGCAATATCCGCACCTGGCTACGGTGGATTTGCGCTATGACCAGCAGGTAGTGCTGCAGATGGCGTCCGGTGCTACGGCGGACTCGCCGGCGAATGATGTGGCAGCCGGCGATAAAACGGCCGCGGCTGCTCCTGCGGCAACAGAGTCGGCGCAGGCACCCGCAAAGAAGCCTCAGCCGAAGGCTGCGAATCCTGCGGCCAGGAAAGATACGAAGAAACATCCGCAAACCAGACGGGTGGCCAGCAATACGCCGCCTCAGACCGTAAATCACAAAGCACACGCATGGGACGAGTGAGCCAACGATGAGCCAGTCAGAAGAAAACCTGATCGTAGTGCTCGACGTGGGCAGCGCGGAGACGCGTGTGCTGGCTGGTGACCTGAACGAAGGGGCGCTCCGGTATCGCGGACATGCGACGCTGCCGTCTGCGGGGATGCGGAAAGGGATGATCTCTGACCTTGGACCTGCGGCGAAGGTTGTGAAGTCCGCAGTGGAGAAGGCTGAGATTGCGGCTCGCGCGAATATTGATTCGTGTGTTGTGGGTGTTGGTGGACCGCATATTCGCGGCGTGAATTCGAATGGCGGCTTTGACCTGGCCGGGCGGATGCGGGAGATTACTCGCGAAGATGTACGTACGGCTGTGGAGCGTGCGCGTGCGGTGGAGCGTCCGCCGGATCGCGAGATTCTTCACCTGCTGCCGCGTCAATTTATTGTGGACGACCAGCCGGGCATTTTCGATCCCATTGGCATGATCGGTGCGCGGCTTGAGGTTGATCTGCATATTGCGACCTGCTCGGGGTCTGCGCTGCAGAGCACGGTTACATGCGCGAATCGCGCGGGGCTTGAGGTGACTGAAGCAGTGCTCGAGTCGATTGCTGCGGCTGAGTCTACGCTTTCCGTGGATGAGCGCGAGCTTGGCGTTTGCCTGATTGATATTGGCGCACATTCGACGGACCTGATTGTTTTCTTTGAAGGTGCGGTGGCTCATACAGGTTCGGTTCCGGTGGGCGGGGCGCACTTTACGAACGATCTTGCGGTGGGACTGCAGATGCCGGTGGCTCATGCGGAGGAGCTGAAGCGGCAGTATGGACATGCGGTTGTGACGGCTGTTCCGCAGACGGCGGAGATTGAGATTGCGAATCCGCAGCCGCAGCTGCTGCGTTTGCGCACGATTGCGGAGATCCTGGAGCCGAGGGCACGGGAGCTGATGTATTTCGTGAAGGAAGGCTTGCGGCAGGGCGGCGTTTTTGACGCCCTGGGAGCCGGATGCGTGCTGACGGGCGGAGGAGCGAAGCTGCCGGGAATGCTGGATGTGACGGAGAGCCAGTTGCGCGTTCCGGCGCGTACGGGTTTGCCGGTGCGGCTCTCGAATATGCCGGGTGAGCTGGCTAGTCCGAGTTACGCCACGGCGATTGGGCTACTTTTATATGCGCACCGAACGCGCGTTTCCCGCGCGGCGGAGAAGAACGGTTTACGAGCCAGGCTGCGATCGATCTTTGCAGCAAGCTATTAGGGATTTGAGTATCGAATTTATGCATCACGGAGGCACAGCGGCTATGGATCAACTTAGAAACGAAGCAGGCGAAATGCGGATTCAGTATCACGATGAGTCGCCGCGCGGCGCTCGCATCAAGGTCATTGGCGTGGGCGGCGGCGGCGGCAATGCTGTTAATCGCATGATCCAGGCCAAGATGGAAGGCGTTGAGTTTATCGCCGCGAACACGGATGTGCAGGCGCTGAAGCTTTGCCAGGCGCCGGTGAAGCTGCAGCTTGGCGTGCGGCTGACGGCCGGGCTGGGCGCGGGCGCGAATCCGGATGTGGGGCGGCGTGCGGCGCTCGAAGACTCGGAGAAGATTATTGAGGCGCTCGAGGGCGCGGATATGGTCTTTGTGACTGCCGGGCTTGGCGGCGGAACGGGTACCGGCGCGGCTCCGGTGATTGCTTCGCTGGCGAGCGAGATGGGAATTTTGACTGTTGCGGTGATTACGCAGCCGTTTGGCTTTGAGGGCAAGCGGCGTTTGCAGCAGGCGGAGCGCGGACTCAAGGAACTGCTTGAGAGCGTGGACACGATGATCGTGATTCCGAATGAAAAGCTGCTTGCGGTGGCGAAGGATGCCGGGTTCTTCGAGAGCTTCCGCATTGCGGATGATGTGCTGCGGCAGGGAGTGCAGGGGATTTCGGACATTATTACGATTCCGGGTATCATCAACCGCGACTTTGCGGACGTGAAGACGACGATGGCCGGCATGGGACACGCGGTGATGGGTACGGCGGTGCGCTCGGGTGAGAATCGCGCGGTGGAGGCAGCGCAGGCTGCGATGGCTTCGCCGATGCTGGAGGCTGGTGCGATTGATGGAGCGCGCGGCATTCTCATTAACATCACGGGATCGAGCGCGCTGAAGCTTTCGGAGGTGAATGCGGCTTCTTCGCTGATTCAGACTTCGGCGCATGAGGACGCGAATATCATCTTTGGCGCGGTGCTGGATGAGCGCATGGGCGACGAGGTGAAGATTACCGTGATTGCGACGGGCTTCAAGGACCAGATGCCGGAGCGGCGGGCGCGGATGTTGAGCGTGGATGAGACTCCGATTCTTTCTGTGCCTGTGGTTTCATCGGATGCGTGGCTTCGTGAGCCGATTGCGCCTGCACGGGCGGAGAAGGCGGCTCCGGTTGCCGAGCCTGTGGTGGTTCCTGAGCCTGAGCCGGAACTGGTGATGGCGCACGCGATGGTTGCCGAGCCAGCGCGTCCGCGGTTTATGAGCGAGGAAGAGGACGAAGAGCTGGTTCCTGCGATGCATACGACGGTGGTTCATGAGGCTTTTGAGGCGGAGCCGGCGATCTCCATGCATCGGGACGAGGAGGTATTTCACGAGCCGGCGGCACCGAAGTTTGCCGAATTGGCGGAGCCTGCCGGCTACGCGCAGGGCAATGGCCTGAGCCATTCCCTGGAAGACCGCCGTCCGCTGCCTACGGGCGCGCTTTTTGAAGAGAATGCGGAGCGTGACCGCGATCTTGAGGTGCCTACATTTATGCGCCGGTCGCCGCTGTTTTAGCGGCGGCGCGGACCTTTTTCGGCACCGGAAGAAGTTGGAAAAAATCGCTTTATGTTCGATAATGGGAAGAACGCCTGAATCATTTCCGGTCACGAGTGTACGGCTGGGACAGAACGCGCAGATGATACTAACAAGAGAAGTTCGGCGCGTTTTTTTGATTTTCGGGCTTGCCAGGAAGCCGGTGCAATGTATAGTGCTTCTATCAACGCAAGTGACTGATTTTTGAGAGCCAGAGCAAGAAAAACGCAAGAGGGCTGAAAGCCTTTGCGCCTGCTTTCCGTCAAGTGTGTGTTTGCGGAGAACTTTACGGCGTGAAGTGTGTTTGATTCAGGGAACGTTTTTGCTGCCGTTCTCACTATCTGGCAGTACGACTGAACGAGTTTGCGATGTGGACTCTCAATAAAGTCCGGCGCAAGCCGATAGCTGTAACAAGCCGGCGCATGTGAGTAGCGCTGGGCGGTTCGGAACTCTATTTTTCAGAGGTTGCTCCGGATGAGAATTTCTCACGCCACGTTTTCACTGGCATTGGCAGTATGCGGCGCAGCAGCGGCGCCTGCGCTCAATACGCCGCACACGCTGCATCACAGCACCAAGACTCCTCATCTTGTGGAGCCTAAAAGCACGACGCATCATGCGGCTGCGCATGCTCCTGCTGCCGGTGCAAAAAACACGGCTCATGCGGCGGCTCGTACCTCGGTTCATTCGGCGCATGGCGCCAGTGTTCGTACTGCTAGTTTGCGTTCCACTCGTCGCAGCTATGAGCGTTTTACCGGGAACTCCTTTGCGAGTTCGGATATTTTTGCCGGCGATGTGACTGCCGGGGAAGATCCCGTGGTTCGCCAGGCGGCGATTGAAGCCCTGGGCGGCATGAATGGCACGGCGGTGGTGATTAATCCCTCCAACGGGCGCATTCTTGCGATGGTGAACCAGAAACTGGCGCTCTCGCCGGGTGCTGAGCCCTGCTCAACCATCAAGATCACTGTCGGGATGGCGGCGCTCTCCGAGGGCATTGTCACGCGGGATACCATGGTGCAGCTTCCCGGGTTCCGCATGAACATGACCCAGGCGATTACGCACAGCAATAATCTCTACTTTGAAGCGCTTGGACGTCAGCTCGGATTTGAGCGCGTGGAGCATTATGCGCGCGAGTTCGGCCTGGGCGAGCTTGCCGGTTATAACATTCCGGGCGAACAGCTTGGCACCTATCCTGATCAGCCGCTGCCTGCTTCCGAGGGCGGTGTGGGCCGGATGTGCAGCTTTGGGCAGGGTGTTTCGCTGACTCCGCTGCAGCTTGGGGCTTATGTTGCCGCGCTGGCCAACGGCGGTACGCTGTATTACCTGCAGCATCCGACGACGCCGGAAGACGAGGCTGCTTTTACTCCCCGGGTGAAGCGTCAGCTTGATATTGCGAAGTTTATTCCTGAGCTTCAGGAAGGTATGTCCGGTGCGGTGGAGTCGGGGACGGCTCGCCGGCTGCGGGCCAATTTTACGGAGTTTCCTGTCTTTGGAAAGACCGGCACCTGCTCCAACCTGGGTACGCGGCTGGGATGGTTTGCGGCCTTCTCGCAGACTCCGCAGGGCGGACTGGTTACGGTGTTTCTCCTGGAAGGTGGACGGCCTACCTTTGGACCTCGCGCTGCGGAGCTTACCGGAGCTTTTTATCGCGCGCTCTGGGATCACAGCTACTTTGTGAACAAGGGCGTGCAGGCGACGATCGGCGCTTTGCCGGCTTCGCTGGCAACCTCTAACAAGTAAGGAACGGACGCTGTTTGTACCGAGGCCACCCAAAAGGGTGGCCTTATTTATTTGCTTGTGGAAACGCCAGTGAACCGAATCGCGAAAATGCTCATCGAATAGGCAAACGGCGTCATGCGGGCAGATTCAGGCTGGATGGTTCGATGTGTTTGTTCCGTGTTTGAAGCGGCGGCGTAGTTTACATTTTTCATAAGAGGTCTTCCGGCGCGTTCATGGAACTACCCACACACATTCTGCTCGTTTATGGCTACGTTGTCGTCTTCGCCTGGGTGCTGATTGAGCAGCTTGGGGTTCCTTTGCCGTCGACTCCCGTGATTCTGGCTGCCGGGGCGCTGTCGGCTCAGCATCAGATGAGCTTCTGGGTGGTTCTGATACTGGGAATCTTTGCGTGCGTGATTGCGGATAGCTGCTGGTTTTTTATCGGGCGGCGTTATGGTCCTCGCGTGGTGCGGCTGCTGTGCAAGCTGTCACTGGAGCCGATGGTTTGCGTGCGGAAGACGGAGAGCTCGCTGGGTGGGCAGCGGCGGCTGACGATTATGTTTGCGAAATTTGTGCCGGGAGTGGCGACGGTGATGCCGCCGCTGGCGGGTCGCAGCAATATGCCGTACCTGGAGTTTCTGACTCTGGATGGCATTGGTTCGGGGATCTGGCTGGCTACGCTCCTGATCCTTGGCCGGGTTTTCGGAGATGCGCTGAAGCGCGATCCCAGCCTGCTGAATACTGCCGGGCGGTTTTCCGGAGCGCTGCTGTTTGCCGGCATCGTTGGGTTCTTCCTGGTTCGGCTGTGGAGGCGCCACCGCACGCTTCGCCGGCTGGCTGCTTCGCGGCTCGATCCGGAAGAGCTGAAGCGGCAGCTCGATTCCGGCGAACCGGTTTGCATTATCGATCTGCGGCATCCGCTGGAGCTGGCCGAAGACCCCTACACTCTGCCGGGTGCGCGCTCGGTGGCGGCTGCGGCGGTGCGGCAGTGGGCTGCGGGGATTCCTACGGATATGGATGTGGTGGTCTTCTGTGCGTGCCCCGGAGAGATCAGTGCTGCCAAGGCTGCGCTCGAGCTGCAGAAGTACGGCGTCGAGCGGGTTCGACCGCTCAAGGGTGGCTACGATGCGTGGAAAAGCCTGGGGTATCCGGTGGATGCTGTGCCGGGGATTGCTCCGGCGCAGCTGGTGCAATTGGGGGCGGCTAAGAGGAGTGTTGTTAGTGGCTAGGGAATAGGGAGTAGGGAGTAGGGAGTAGAGAACAGGGACTTAGGGACTAGGGACCGCTGGATTTTAAGTTGTTGTAAAACATAGAGTTATACCTCCTGCTCCGTGAAAAATGGCTGCTCACGACTTTTCATCGACTTTCCTTCGACTTTTCATCGACAATTTTTCGGCTGTTTTGGCTTGTAAGTCGTTTTTTTGCTTCGACTTATAGAGGTTTTTTGCGTGAAATTCCGGGGAGGGGGGAGGGGGTCATGCAATTGCCTGCTCGTTTTCTTCTGGAATTTCGGCCTGGACTGGCTTTTTTGCGGAGCTTTGTGAGCGCGGTTTGGACGGGGAGACGAGGGACTGGCGGGCTACCTGGGCGGCGTAGAGAAGGCGCGAGGCGTGCTGCGGTTCGATGGCTCCCTTGAGGACGCCGCGGCTGACGCAGGCGATAAATGCCTGAATTTTTTCGGGGCCGGTGAGGTCGGGCAGCGCCTGACGGAATGCCTTGTGGGCGTAGCGGGTGGCGGAATAGTCATCTTTACCGCGGGCGAGGTGCTCATTGAAGGCTTCATTCCAGGCGAGGAGGCAGAATTCTACGGCTTCGTTGGCGATGGCCTCGGCTGTGGACGGCTGGCTGGGGAGGGTGATGGACATTGGGAATCCTTTCTTAGTGGTTAGTGATTAGTGGATAGTGGATAGTGGATAGTGGTCAGTGGATAGTGATTAGTGGTTCGTGGTTAGTAAAAACAAAAGGCCCGATTCCTTTTGGAATCGGGCCTTTTTCTGCTTGTTTTTAGTTTGGCATATTGGGTGGTAATGATGTGCAAACTTTTCGGAAATTTTTTCTCTTTTTGAATCAAATACTTAGATCGCTTTTCCTCAGGGCGGGGACTTGACAAGTTTTCCACAGGTGGGTGGGTTGGGGGTTTTCGGGGCCGCTTTCCGGGGCCGTTTAGTGCGAGGCTTTGGCCAGGAGGTCGCGGGCTTTGCGGCGGACGCGGTCCATGAGGGCTTCGTCTTCTGCTATGCGCTCGAGTTCTTCGCGGATGGCGCCAAATTCCATGGCTCGTCCGTCGGCGGCCATTTCGCTGAAGGATTGCATCTCCTGATCGAGGCCGAGGCGGTCGTGCTGGCGCAGTCGCTCGAGGCGGCCGCCTTCAATGATGGTGGTGGCTGTGGCGATGAGCGAGTCGGAGAGATCCTGGATGGATTTTTCCTTGGCGTAGTTGAAGCTGCACGCGCCGCTGGCATCGGGGCCGGAGTAGCTGAGGTGCTTGTCTCCCTGGAAGGCTACTTTGACCTTGCTGGCGCACTCTTTCTGGAAGTGGTGCTGGGCTGCGGCGGTTTCAAAGGCCTGGGTGGCGAAGGCTGTGCTGACGTGGATCTCCTGATCGAGATCGGGAGGCTCCATCCATCCGTTGCCGATGCGGGGTGCGCTGCCGCGCTCGGAGTGGAAGTGGCCGGAGCCGTCGGGGTGGAGCTCGAGGGTCCAGGTGGCGGGGATGAGGCCGGGGTTGGAGTATTCGAGGCGGAGGGTGCGGTCCGTCTGCGCTGGTGCGACGGCGGCGACTGCGAGAGCCGCGATTGTCAAGGCGGCGAATGCCAATGCTTGCTTCTTCATCGTGCTCCCAGCCCTGCAAGCGTTTGTGCGGTGTGAATGTGGCAGATGGCGATGGCGAGTGCGTCGGCGGCATCTGCGGGTTCGGGCAGCTCTTTGAGATCGAGCAGACGGGCCACCATGAACTGTACCTGTTCTTTTTTGGCGAGGCCATAGCCTACGACGCTGGATTTGATTTTGAGCGGGGCGTATTCGGCTACGGGCACGCCTGCGGTGGCGGCGGCGAGCAGGGCTACGCCGCGGACCTGGCCGAGCTTGAGCGCGCTTTTGGCGTTGACGGAGTAGAAGACTTCTTCGACGGCGACTACGTCGGGTTGCCAGCGGGCGAGCTCGATCATGAGTTCGCGATGCACCTGGGCGAGGCGCTCGGGGAGGGGCCTGGTTTTGGAGAGACGGATGCCGCCGAGGGTGCAGCAGACGAGCCGGGCCTGACGCGCGCTCTCGTCGGTTTCGACTACGCCGAAGCCGGTAATCTCTGTGCCGCAATCGATGCCGAAGACGCGCATTTTGGCCAGTGTATCGCAGTGGGCTGCTTGAATTTCTGCCTGGTGATGGAGAGGCATTTTTCTGAGGAATACAGCTTGAGACACAGTATGATCGTTGCATGGCGGTGATTCATATTTCGCGGAGTGAGGCAGCAGGGAACTTTGACGGCATGCTTGCGCGCGCTGCCAATGGCGATGAGATTCTGATTGAATCCGACGCGAGAGTCGTGGCCCGGCTTTTGCCGGGTGACCCGGTGCGACCGAAGCTTCTCTCCGAATCACTCGAGATTTTAAAAAAGCGCGGGTCTTCCGTGACGCTTGATGGTGATTTTGGGCGTGATATTGAAGAGGTTATTTCCGCCCGGCATGAACCGCTCAATCCGCCCGTATGGGACTGATCCTCGATTCAAGCGTTGTTATTGCGGCGGAACGGCGACGGGAAACGCCCGAGGCGCTTATTTCCCGTGTTATTGAGTTGACCGGGAATCAAGAAGCTGCGCTTTCTTCGATTGGGCTTACGGAGCTAGTACACGGCATCTATCGCGCTTCGTCTCCACAAAAGCAGGCAACTCGCCGCAGTTTTATCGAAGAGCTTTGCGCTGCTATCACCGTTTATCCATACAACATGGAGACGGCGATTCTTGCAGGCCGGATTGACGGCGAACAAACGGCATCGGGCAATATGATTCCGATGATTGACCTGCTGATTGGCGCAACTGCGCTTTCTCTTGGCTTCTCAATGCTTACCGCCAATCCTCGGCACTTCAGGAAAATTCCCGGATTGGCTGTCCTTGATTTTGATTGAGAGAGCGGGATTCAGGCAGTTCCCTCAGGTTCAGTGGAGGGAGAATCGCTCCTTTGCAGCATTTCGCTGAGGATGTCGAGGCGTGTTTCCCATAGGGTGCGGTGGTTGCGGATCCATTGCTCGAGTGCGTCGAAGCCGCGGTTTTCTATGCGGCAGGTGCGGACGCGGCCTACTTTTTCAGTGGCGGCGAGGCTGACTTCTTCGAGGATTTCTAGATGCTGAACGGCTGCGGCGAGGGAGATTTCGGCGGCGCGGGCCAGCTCCGTTACGGTCATGGGACGCAGCGCCAGCTGGCCGAGCAGATGGCGCCGCGTTTTGTCGCCCAGGGCGAAGAATAAACGGTCTGTGTTGATGGCCGGGCCGGCTGTCATTCGGCGGTGCCTGTGACAACGGCGGTGATCCGGTCGAGGAGCGTGTTCCAGCCGTCTTGCCGCATTTTGGGGCCGTCCGAGCCGGGAAGGAAGGCTCCCTGGTGGGTGAGGATCAGCTCGGAGCCCTCGACGGTGGGCAGCAGCTCGAAGGTGACCTGGGTGACGGAGATGCGGTGGCCGCCGATCTTCATGCTGGAGGCCATTACGATGCGCTCGTTGGGCACGATCTCCTGGAAGCGGCCTTCGTTTTCGAGCGGGGTTCCGGGGAAGGGGGTTTGCGGGCCCATTTTGTAGATCATGCGCTCGGTGCCGCCTTCGCGGAAGTCGCGGGTGAACTCGACGATCTCACTGGAGCGGTCGGCTACGTACCACTGCCTGGCTTTTTCGGGGTCTGAGAATACTTCGAAGACGGTGGCTACGGGTTGGTTGAATTTTCTTTCGAGTACGAATGTGTTGTGGACTACTTTTGGCTCTGCCATGATCTCCCCCTCATTTGTGATGGCGATCTGGTCGCGAATCACTTAAGCAATAACTTAAGTGTGGTGGAGAAAATAGTCAAGTGAAATATGAAGTATTCTGTGGGAAACTTTCGAGGAAATGAAAAATGGCGACGGCTGGTTGGCCGTCGCCATTGGATTGATTGCAGTTGGGGGAGGGAAGTGTTTAGAGCCAGTGAGCTACGAAGGCTTCCGGTCCGATGTACTCGGGATAGGAGAGGACTGAGGAGCCCGGCTCCATATCGACCTGGTAGCCGTTTGCCATGTCATAGAAGACGCTGCTCTCGGTGTAGGCATAGGCATCCCAGAAGGGAACTTCGGTGTAGTCGACGATGGTGGCGAGGCTGCCGTTGACTGTCGGGGCTTCGACGATCCACTCGGCGGAGTTGCCCTTGAGGGTGGTTCCGGCGGGGGCGGTGAAGCCGATTTCGACGTACTGGTTGGTGTTCTCGTTCACGATGTAGGCATAACCCTGGGTTGCAGAGGTGTGCCAGACTTCGACGAACATGTCGTCGCCGGGAACGATGGGCAGGCTGGGAATGCGGACTTCACCGTAGGGGTACCACTCGTACCATGCTGAGTAGTAGGTGGCGGTGGTGGAACCGGAGCAATAGGCGTCGAACTCGAAGCCGGCCTGGAGGACGTCGCTGGAGTTGTAGCCGTCAATGCCGTTCCATGCCGAGCCGTAAGCCCAGCCGCCGGAGCAGCCGCTCTGCTTGGCGATGGGAACGACCATGTCATTCACGGTGAAGTAGTAGGAAGTGCTGCCGTAGGTGGTGGCGCCGCTGAAGTCCACGTAGCCGCTCCAGTTGCCCGAATAGAGAGTGTTGCTGGGCTGCTGCGCGAGCATGGCGTTGGATTCGAGTGCCATGGGGGCGGCGGTGTTCTTCTTGATCTGGGCTGGGCCGTGGAAGAGATTGGTCTGCTCGAGAACGGGCGTGACGCGGGTCTGAGAATGGCTCATGGCCTTGGCCCATGCTGCATAGGCTTTGGACTGGTTGCCCTGATCGGGACGGGGAGCAAAGCCGTAGTAGGCGAGCTCCGAGTCGGTGGCGATGAGGGGGTTGAATCCAGCCGGCGGCGCCTCAATGGTTGTGGAGCCGGGGAGGTTGAGGGCGTGCTCATTGGCCTGCAGAGGGCGCTTGGGGGCGACCGTGTTGAGAAGAGAAGCGCTTTGCGCAACGATGGCCATAGGCGTGGCGAGGATCAGGAACGTCGCCAGTGTGGAGGAGATGCTTTTCATGACTCGTGTTTCCTTTCGGGGAGGTGTTTCGGAGGGAAACGCTTTGAGCGGGTCTGCGAAGCGATTCTGCGGGGATAGTGTGCGGAAATGAGGCAGCGTTACAGAGGGGGTGGGCGGAATGAGGTGCGGATTTGCGGGGAGGATGGTTTGAGCATACCGGGGAGATGCTTTACAAAACAGACCGGAGACATGGTTTACACCATGGCGGAGAACAGTTGGCTTTCCCAGCTTTGGCTTGGCGCATGAAGATGCGTTTATGCCTTGGAAAGAGACTCGAACCGTGGATCAACGCCTGCAGTTTTTATCGAGCTATCAGAAGGAAGAAATGTCCGTGACTGATCTGTGTCACGAGTACGGCATCTCGCGTCCAACTGCTTGCAAGTGGATAAAGCGCTACGACGAGGTTGGGCCTGGGGCCTACTCGATCTGACGCGGACGCCGCACAGTTCCCCATACGCAACGTCGTCATAGGTGGAGAACGAAGTGCTTGCGCTACGGACGCGGTTTCCGTCCTGGGGAGCAAGGAAGCTCCAGGCACGACTGGAGCGCATGAACCCGAACGTAAGCTGGCCGGCAGCAAGCACGGTTCCAGTTACTGCTGGGAGCGGTGTTAACAGCTCATGTAGCACCGTTCCCGCAGCATAATCGTTCTGAATCTGAGCGTCCTGAGCTTTGAGCCACGCTGGAACGGCCAGACCCTCGGCGGAACGTGCAACGGATCAAGAATGCGAATCATGCCTCAAGCTGGTGGAAGAGAAAATCACCGGTCTTCCAATCTCGTGCGACTAGTGTTCCGTTGGCCAAGATGCCAATATCAAGTGGCTGCCGCCCGAGTTTGATTCGAGAGATCTCGGCCATCGAATTCGCATCGAGGATCATGGCATCCTCGCTAAAGGGCCGCGCGATAAAGCAGAGGTGCTGGCATGGGTTAAAACAGAAGTTTCCGATAAACTGCCGCGTCCCCTGATGGGCAACTTGAACAGTTTTAATGCCTAAGACTTCAAGCGTCTTCCCATCCAGCTTCACAATTGCGTCGTAGTCGGCTGTCCAGATCTCATGACCCGTAGCGCGGAACTGGAATGCAGGGTTTCCGCCCCTGTCAGCAAGGCTCAATTTTCGGATGGCCTTTCGGCTCTCCGGGTCATACAGGACGGGGTGGGAGTCTCGCTGAACGGAAATTATCAGGAACGAACTGTCTGGGACTTCGAAAGCTCCAACGATCCCCTGATACCCTTTATCGTAGTCGTCGTCAAACCAAGACAGTGTTTGAACATCATCCTCACCAGGATGGCGAGTCAGAATGAGTCGATAGTCCCCGAATACATATCCAGTGAATGCTGCCGGCAAACCATCCCAAACACGAAGGTCGCCCTCTCTCAGAATTTCGATCCTCGACGGAAACCCCGAAATAGCCTCTCGGAGTGATAGACGGGAGATGATCTGCTGTGGATTCGAATGAGCGTGAGCCGTAATTTCAAGCCTTTTCCCATCCCAATGATGGAGGACTGCAAAGAAGTCCTTCTCACCCCCAAGTATCGAAAGGTACTTCGCGTCACTGACGACGACCTTTTGCGGAGATCTATCTTCAACCGAAGTTACCCATAGCGAGCCCCTATCGACCCAGCCTAGAGTGGACACTGCCTTCGTCCCATCGCTGTTGAGAATCACCACAATAGTGTGTCACATGCCAAGGACCTGCCACGAAGGTGCGTCCCACAGGCGAATGGACCGTCTGTGGGACGCACGGAAGCTGAACGAAGACGCGGCAAAAAACAAGCCATGGAAATGCCGGGGTATGGAAAGCATGGAAAGCCATAAAGCCGGCTTTCCACCCTTCCCACACCCCTTGGAAATCCCTGCGGGGATTCCCACATTCCCACGGCTACGGCGACGACTATCATGTATTTGAAGACCGGCAAAGCCCGCCGAAAACCCGCAATCAGAGCCACTCTCACCGCAAGGGGCTTGTAAACCATGTCCCCGGTCTAAAACGTAAAGGATGTCCCGGTACTCTCAGGTTGTCGGGCGGGGATTAGATGACAGAGAAGATTGCGAGGGAGTGCGGAGGGAGGGGGAAGGGATGATCGTCAGGGATCGTCAAGATGAAAGTACATCGTTTGGGATGGAGGCGGAGAGTGACTGGAGTTGCTGGTCATTTTCTGTCCTGCGAGGTTCTGTCGTGCGGCGGGGTCTGCACGCTAACTGACTCAGGCTGTCGATGAGGGTGCGTGGATTGACGAACTCATTTAAGACGGCATCGCTGCTGTTGTCTGAGGAGTAGGAAGCATGGGGGCTGAGAATGAGGTTTGTCGTGTGGGCGGCAAATGAATGCGATGCGCACAGGGCGCTTTCGCGATTTGCCTGGGTTAGAGAGTGACAGATTATGAAGATATGGATTGTCTGAGAGATTAGGAGTTCGGTGATGACTGGCAGCTCCGATGAAGCTACCACCTCATATCCTTCACGCTGAAGAACCATGCCGCGAGTCTCAAGCAAAGTGGAGTCTTGACCGTAGATGAGGATTCTGAGAGGAGGAGTCAACGAAACACCTTGCGTTCACGAGCGAGTCTTGAGCAAGGCTAATCCCGTGATCTTGGAAAAGCTGTCGTCCAACCGACAACCTGGCTTAGGTTCGAGGCGTAGAATCAGAATCGTTGGGATACACAACCACCAACTCTCTTCAGAGACGTGACCTGCAGCTGTTCCTTCTGAATCGCTGACCCTTTTCGAACTGACGCAAGGAGCCTCACGTGTCCGAAGTTCCCCAAAATCGATTGTTGTCCTCTTTATCTCCCAGAGCCCTGGAGTTATTGACTCCATACTTTTCTGCCGTGGACCTTCCGCTCCGCACGCCGCTCTATGAGCCGGAGCGATTTCCTCGTTACGCGTTCTTCATCACTTCAGGAATTGCCTCTGTGGTGACGCCCATGGCGGACGGAGGAACGGCTGAGGTAGAGGTCATCGGCCATGAGGGCCTTGTGGGCAGCTTCCATTTGCTGGGGGCGGCAGCGGCACCTACCAATTGCTTCATGCAGTTGGCCGGAACCGCTCTCCGCATCGGCTTCACGGAATTGCGTAGAGCATTTCACAATTCCGAAGAGATTCGCGTGCGGATTTTGGAACTGATTCAACAACAGGCTCTCACCGTGAGCCAGATGGCGGGTTGCAACCGTTTGCATGAGGCAGAGGCGCGGCTTTCCCGCTGGTTGCTGATGGCACAGGATCGAACTCAGTCGGAGGTTCTGCATCTGACCCAGGAGTTTCTTGCCGAGATGCTGGGAGCTCAACGCACCACGGTTACTACCGTGGCCGGCGTACTGCAACGGAGCGGCCTGATTGAATACAAGCAGGGCGTGGTGAGGATACGAGATCGCGAGAGCCTGGAGTCCTCGGCATGCGATTGCTATCGCATCGCAAGACGGCTTTACGTCAATTTGTACAGCAAACCGTTTGTTGAGACGCCGGGTTTAAGTGCTCGGGCGAGTAGCTAAAAGGGGCAACTGGTTTGGTGTGAAACAGGTCCTTCCGTGCTGGCTCGGGGGGCTAGGTCCGTGTTGGTCGCGATACATGCCGTTCTCGGTAGCAGTAGATCGCTGACGAGAAGACGACTTCTCGTTACTAATCTCCTCGATGAGCGCATTGGCGATTTGGCAACAACCGAGACGCCCACGCTGCAGGCCCGCGCAAATCTAGAACGATATCATTCCTGCCGTAATGCAGTTGTCGGATCGACCCCGCTCGCGCGCAAAGCGGGAATGAAACCTGCTAAGCCGGCGGCTGAAGCAAGAACGATTGCGGAGCCAATGAAGGTCAAAGGATCGCGCGCATTCAGTCCATAGAGTTCGCTGCGGATCAGATTGACGAGGACCAGCGCGAGCGCGACACCGGCTACGAGGCCGGATCCGATTAGAAGGAGCACTTCGCGCATGATCATCGCAATTACATTGCTCCGCAGCGCCCCGAGCGCAATGCGAATGCCAATTTCACGCGTCCTTCGCAATACGGTGTAGGCCATAACGCCATACAGCCCGATCACAGCAAGCACCATGGCGAAGCCACCGAAAACCGCGGAAAGACCGGCGACAAGTCGCTCGGTCCTGAGGGAGAATCCTATCTGTTCGTTCACAGTCTGGAGATCGACTGCCGGAACATGCGGGTCGAACCGGTTCATCCGTTCGCGTAGTGAATCTTCGAATTGGCGTGGATCACCCTGCGTGCGCACATAAACAGTCATGCCGCGGACGTTGGATACCGCGAGATAGGGAAAATAGGCTTGCGGCGGGGGCGTCTCCCTCAGATCTCGGTATTTCCTGTCTGGGATTACACCGATCACTTCCGTCTTCGGTATCACTGACTCCGTGTCGCTGACTAATCCGAATCGCTGTCCGAGCGGATTGCGGCCCGGGAAATATTCCCTGGCGAAGCTCTCATTCACCACAGCGTAATCGGTCGGCGCAACGTCCTGAGCGCTGAATGCGCGGCCTGCAATAACAGGAATACCGAGCGTGGCAAAGTAGTTCGGGTCGACCTGGCTAAGAACCGGCTGCTGTTCAATCGGAGTATCTTGAAAGTCCTTGCCCACGATCGCATTCTGCCACGCGTAACCCCTCAGAATCGGCATAGTGGAGAATCCAACCGAAGTAACTCCGGGCATCGTTTCGAGATCGACTTTGAGGCGGTCGTAGTATGACTTCGTTTCTGCGAAAGAGTATCCGCTGAGCGTAGGTGCAGTTGTGAATGTAAGCAGATGGTCGGTTGGGAAACCGGGTCCCACGTTCTCGAGGTTGCGCAAAGTACGTACGAACAGTCCTGCGCCAACAAGCAGCAGTAGAGAAAGAGCCATTTGAACCGAGACTAGCAATCTGCGAAGAGACATGCCGCCGGCTGAAGCAACTCCTGATCTGTCTTTGAGCGCGAGTGTGATTTCGGTGCGCGAGGCACGCATGGCGGGCAAGAGTCCGAAGACGAGTGAGGTCAGGAGCATAACTCCAAAAGTAAACGCGAGCATGCGCCCATCCGGAATGGGCGAGACCACAAACTCGGCTGCCGCATCCGCAGGCAGATAGATGCGCAGAAGAATGCGATCCGCCGCGTAGGCCAGCATCAGTCCCACAACGGCACCTGCGCCGGAGAGAAGCAGACTTTCGACCAGCAGTTGGCGAAAGATGCGAGGGCGTCCGGCGCCGATGGCCAGCCGCACGGCAAATTCTTTTTCTCGTGTTGTGGCGCGTGCAAGCAACAAATTCGCCAGGTTCGCACAGGCCAGCAGAAGCACCGCTGCAGTGAGCGCGAGCAATATCCATAGCGGCTTGCGCATATATTCGCGGAGATCGTTGTCGGAGCCCGGCAAAAGTTCAATGCGATTACGGAGAAACGGTTCTCGATCCGCAGCCGTCGCTGATCTGGTGAACTCCGGTTGCTGAACTTCCATTTCAAGAATGCTGTGCAGAAGCGGCTGAAGTGAAGCCTGCGCCTGCTGGGTGCTCATACCGGGCTTGAGGCGGCCGTATGTGGTCACCCAGCTCAGCCGGCGGCGGCGGTCTTTGAGTCCGTCCGAGTGCGGCGTCATCGCGGTCTTCATCATGATGGGAACGAAGACCTTCGCGGGTTCTCCCATTTCCACCCCGTCGAAGCCTGGCTGCGCAACTCCGATAACGGTCATCGCCTGACCATTCAGTGCTATGGTCCGCCCAATAATGTTGTGGTCCCCGTTGAAGTAGCTCTGCCAGAAGCTGTAGCTGAGGACGACAACCGGCTTGCTGTCGGGAACGGAGTCGTCGTCATGGCCTATCGTGCGCCCCAGTACCGCTTCAACGCCCAATGTCTGAAAGTAAGTGCTGGAGACCAGCTCTGCATAGATTTGCACCGTGTGATCGCTGTATCCGATCGTCACGTGCGTCGGAAACCGGCAGAACATCTCGGAGAAAACTTGATTGTTGCTTCGCAAATCTTCAAACAGCGGCCAGGACATCGTGTTTGGGCCGAAACTATTGCCGTAATGATTGCCGGTCTCTTTCACAATTACCAGTTGCTCGGGATGTCTGACCGGCAAGAGCCGCAGAACCACCTGGTCGAGCAGGCTGAACATCGCGGTGTTTGCACCGATCCCAAGCGCGAGAGTTCCAACAGAGACCAGGAAGAAAGTCGGGTTGTTCGCGAGTGTCCGAATGCCGTACTGCACATCCTGTACCACCCTGTCAATCCATACGCCTGTACGAACATCACGGACATTCTGTACTACCCGCTCTGTTGCCCCCGTCTGGCGGCGAGCAAAGGCGTGCGCCTCTTCAGGGTCCATACCTTCCCGCAACTTCTCGGCCTCTACGAGCTTCAAATAGGCCTCAAGTTCCTCATCGAGGTCGCGATCAAGTTGTTTTCTGCGGAACACACTATTCCAAAGCGCGCGGAGCCGGCTGATCATAAGGCCTCCTGGCCGATCCCGAGCGCTGCCGCCATAGCGAAAGAGATGCGAGCCCAGCGTTCGGTTTCAGCACGTAGCTGCTTTCTTCCAGTCCTGGTTAACGCATAGAACTTTGCACGTCGATTCGTTTCCGCCTGGCCCCAATTGGACGTGAGCCAGCCCGCCTCTTCCATTCGGTGAAGTGCGGGAAACAGCGAGCCCGGTTTCACATCGAATGCTCCGTTCGTCATTTGCCCGATTCGGCGGGAGATTCCCATGCCGTGCAATTCCTGAAGAGCAAGGGCCTTCAGAATCAAAACATCGAGTGTGCCTTGCAACAGATCTGACTCAATGGCCGCCATAGATGCTCCTATTGACTGTCTATAAGACAATATTCCGATTCTTATAGACAGTCAATAGAAGCATGGATTTTGCTTTACCGACTTCAGGCCAATGCACTCAGCGACCCCTTGCGGGTGTATTACCGCCTAAGCGGAAACTATTCCATGAGCACGATTTCCGGTCCCCAAAGGCTAGGGACCGGGGGTGCCCGGCGTTGGTCACGATACCTGACTGGCACTCTCCGTCATTTCTGGATGGGCGAGGTTCATTGCATGGGAGAAATCACTAGCTTCCCCTTCGGTAAGCTGGTTTTCTCCAGTGCGATGATGGCTGGAATCGCTTCCGAGAGCGGCACGGTGCTGCCGATCATTGGCTTGATTTCACCCTGATCCACTGCCTCAACAATGGCGTGCATGGATTCCTGCGTGAGTTTGGCGAAGATCGCTTTATGCCGGGAGGAGAAGATGCTCCAGATGATTTTTTGAGGTGTTGGAACGAGATGCAGCGCCACTCCGCCCCGCTTGAGCATCTTTTCGCACTGGCTCACTGACAACGTGCCGGATGTATCGAATATCACGTTGAAGCTGCCCTGATACGGATTCGCATTGAAGGCGCGATAGTCGACGACTTCTCCTACGCCCAGCGCCCGTGCTTCGGCGAATCCGGGCGCGCTGCAACTGCCGACAATCTCTGCGTTGCGCATCTTAGCGATTTGCACCGCGACGCGGCCGACCCCGCCCAGACAGCCGTTGATGAAGACCCTCTGGCCGCTTTGCAGCTTCGCCTTATCGATCAACGCTGTCCAGGCCGAGGCGCTCACAATGGGCAAGGCCGCAGCCGCGTCGAAGGACAGGGAGCGTGGTTTCAAGAAAACAGTCTTTTCATCGGCGACGAGTGCTTCAGCGAATGCCCCCGATTCCTTGATTCCTGCAGCGCCGAAGACCTCGTCACCGACTTTCAGCCGCGTGACCTGTGGGCCCAGTGCTTCTACAACACCGGCAAAATCATGGCCCAGACCGCGTGGAAACTTTCCACCCGTGAACATCTTCATCTCGCCTTTGCGGATCTTCCAGTCCATCGGGTTCGCGGCAGCCGCCTTGATCCGGACGCGAACCTGACCGCGCCCCGGTTCGGGGAGGGTGACCTCTTCCAGGCGCAGTTCCTCTGGTCCGCCGAAATGGTGATATTGGACGCTTTTCATGAGGAATGGCTCCAGAGGATCAGAGCTGTTTGTTGAGCTCGATTGCTGTTTCTTGTGCCGCCCGGCAGATTGCGTCTGGTCATCATCTGATTTCACTCCGTGACATCATTTATAGCACTGATGTCATTCTGTGTCATCATGGTTTGAAGGTTTGTGTGCGTTCTTAGCGATGGGACGCCACGAGGCCGTCCGAGGATATGTATATGCCCCGTTGGGAACATGGCAGCGAAGAGCGGTTGAGGAAGGCCGCGATGGAGTTGTTCGAGGAGCAGGGATTTGAGAAGACGAGCGTCGGGGAGATTGCAGAGCGCGCACGGGTTACGAATCGCACGTTCTTTCGGTACTTTACGGACAAGCGGGAGGTACTGTTCGGCGGGTCAGACAAGATACGCGCGGCGCTGGTGGATAAAATTCACCAGTTGCCCGACGTTGCGGAGCCGCTGGAGGCAGTTACGCGTATCCTGATGGAGTTCAACTGGAAGAGCCTGGGATCTCGTGAAATTCAACGCCAGCGGCAGGCAGTGATTGCAGCGAATCCGGAGCTGTTGGAACGCGATTTGATGAAGCACCACAACGTTGCGGCGAGTTTCGCGGAGGCTCTGCGGGAACGGGGAGTGGACGCGGATATTGCGCAACTCGCAGCCCGCGTGGGACTTCAAACATTCTTCACGGCTTATGAGCTTTGGCTCTCTGCGGGGAACGAGGAAGAGCTGGTAACTATCGGTGAGCGGGTTGTGTCGCTCGTCGCAACGATGGTGCCTCCCCGGACTCACTCTCCCGTTTCGCTTCCGGGGAGGGTGCCGGGCAGTAGCCAGGGCAGAAACCATCTTGATTCCTGACCCTCCTCTGACGTTGATTTTCTTGACTCAGAACTTAAAATCCCGTATTCTGGAGTCCTTGTGCGGTGTTGCGCCCGGGGTCTGTGTATAGCAGCGATTTTCGGGCCGCCTTCTGTCAGGTTCGGCTTTCCAGAGCGAATTGGATGGAGCCAGGAGCCCTCTTGAGGGCAAATGCCGCAGTCTCACCCCAACAGCGATGTTTGGTAGTGGGTGGAATTCTTTCCCATGCGCTTTGCATGGGGTATCGCGCTTTGTGCATTGATTTTGCGGCCGGCAAGTGATTCGGCCAGAAGTTTTTGAGGGAAGAAGAGAAATGTCTACCTTTGTTCCAAGCGGCAAAAATATTGCTCGCAAGTGGTATGTGCTGGATGCCGAAGGGCAGACGCTCGGACGTCTGGCCACCAAGGCTGCCAATGTTCTGAGCGGCAAGCTGAACCCGCAGTATGTTCCGTACATCGACATGGGCGATCACGTGATTGTGATCAACGCCGATAAGGTTCGCCTGACCGGTTTGAAGTCCCAGACCAAGGTGTACCGCCGTTACACGGGATTCCCGGGCGGCCTGCGTGAAGAGTCGTTCACGCGCCTGCTGGCCCGCAAGCCGGAAAAGATTCTTGAAGAAGCCATCAAGGGCATGCTCCCGAAGAGCAAGCTCGGGCGCGCCATGGGCTCGAAGCTCAAGGTGTACCGCGGTGACACGCATCCGCATCAGTCGCAGACGCCTGTTGCGATGCCGGTTGCTTAACGACTAAGTGAAAGCCGTCCTGCGGAAGGCCGGCAGAGAGAGATACGAGAGAAGAATGGCAGATCTGGTTCAGTATTACGGTACGGGCCGCCGCAAGTCGGCGATCGCCCGCGTCTTTCTGCGTCCCGGCACGGGCGAGTGGAAGGTAAACGGCAAGGCATTTGAGGAGTACTTTGTGACCGAGCAGCAGCGTGTTGCGGCGAAGCGTTCCCTCGTTGTTGCCGAGCATGCATCGACCTTCGACGTGCTTGTGACGGTGAGCTCGGGCGGCGTTGCCTCCCAGGCCGATGCCGTGAAGATGGGTTGCGCGCGCGCCCTGGTTGAGTTCAACGCCGACCTGCGCAAGACCCTGAAGTCGGAAGGCCTGCTGACCCGTGATGCTCGCGTTAAGGAACGCAAGAAGTACGGACAGAAGGGCGCCCGTAAGCGGTTCCAGTTCTCGAAGCGCTAAAGCGCTTCAAGGGAGTAGGGAAAAGGGAGTAGGGAATAGAAAACTCGTTATCGCGTTTTTGCTTTCTACTCCCTACTCCCTAGTCCCTGATCCCTGGGTTTTTCAATTTCCCGCGAGAGCGGTTTAAATCCGGGTAACAGAAATGTAAGCCCGGATGCAATCTACGAAGGAGGCCAATGGCCACGATCACAATGAAGGAGCTGCTCGAAGCGGGTGTTCACTTCGGGCATCAGACCAAGCGCTGGAACCCGAAGATGAAGGAATACATCTTTGGCGAGCGTAATGGTATTTACATCATCGACCTGCAGAAGACGCTGAAGCTCTTCAAGGACGCATCCAAGTTTGTTACCGACCTGACCGCAAGCGGCAAGACGATTCTCTTCGTCGGCACCAAGCGCCAGGCCCAGGATGCGATTGCCGAAGAAGCTACGCGCGCCTCTCAGCCGTACATCAACCAGCGCTGGCTGGGCGGACTGCTCACCAACTGGGTGACGGTGCAAAAGTCGGTGAAGCGCCTTCAGGAACTGGATGACATGGCTACCGATGGCCGCTATGAACTGCTCACCAAGAAGGAAGTGATTCGTCTTGAGCGCGAGCGCAAGCACCTGCAGGCCAACCTGGCCGGCATCAAGACGATGAAGCGGCTGCCGGATGCCTTGTTCATCGTCGACTCGAACAACGAGGCCATTGCCGTGAAGGAAGCCCGCAAGCTGGGCATCCCGGTGGTTGCCGTGGTGGATACGAACTGCGATCCGACCGTGGTGGATTACGTGATCCCGGGCAACGATGACGCTCTGCGCGCCATTCGCCTGTTTACTTCCAAGATTGCCGACTCTGCTGCGGAGGGCGTGAACCTGGTGGGCGACAAGGCATTCTCGGAAGAGATTGCAGACGTGACCCCGGTGGAAGACGGCGCTGTGGAGACTGCTACGGGCGAAGACTTCAACCTGGAAGCGGCCCTTGGCGGCGGCATCCGCAAGGCCCCCGCGGCTGTTGCGGCACTGCTGGAAGAAGCCGAGGCAGCTGAAGGCGGCTTTTAATCTTTTTGCGCGCTTCGGCGCGCATACTGAGAGCGTGGCCACCAGCAACAAGTGCCACGCTTTTCTTTTCTCTGCGGGACTTGCCGTCCGGGCAACTGCGCTTTGAGCGCAAAACACAACGAAAGATTGGGAACAGGACACAAAGGAAGCGAGATGACGACTGTGAGCGAGAAAAAGATTGATGCGAAGCTGGTAAAAGAACTGCGGGATATGACCGGTGCTCCGATGGGCGACTGCAAGAAGGCCCTGGAAGAGGCCGGCGGCAATGTTGAGGATGCTGTGGTGGTTCTTCGCAAGCGCGGTATGGCTTCAGCGCAGAAGAAGGCTGCCCGCTCGACGAACGAGGGAGCTATCGGCACCTACATTCATGCGGGCGGCAAGATTGGCGTGCTTCTCGAGATCAACTGCGAGAGCGATTTTGTGGCGCGCACCGAGGACTTCCAGGACCTGATGAAGGATATCTCGATGCACATTGCGGCGACGGATCCGCGTTATGTTCGCCAGGAAGATGTGACGATCGAGGACCTGGAGCGCGAGAAGGAAATCTACCGCGCGCAGGCTGCGGCCACGGGCAAGCCGGCTGCGGTGGTGGAGAAGATTGTGGATGGCAAGATGGCGAAGTTCTACGAGGAGGTTTGCCTGATTGAGCAGCCCTTTATCAAGGAACAGTCCGTGAGCATCAAGGAACTGATTGCGCAGAAGGTGGGCAAGCTGGGCGAGAACATCACTGTGCGGCGCTTTGCGCGGTTCAAGGTGGGCGCGCCGGACTGGACCGTTGCGCAGACCAAGGTTGTGGAAGGCGAAGCCGAGTAACCATTGCATGGAGCTACTGCGGCCTTTGGCCGCGGGGAGGCTTCGGATGTCCTCCCGCTGGTCGGGGTGGATTTCTTATAAGTCGCGAAAGGCCCGGAGTGAGAGCTTCGGGTCTTTTTTTTGCTTCAATGACGAAAACGGTCTGGTCAACCAGACAACCGAGGATCAACTAACTCCCATGGGTACTAGGAAGTGAGCCGTTTCTTCAACCAAGCTTCCGGAAACGACAGTCCGAGAGAGAATGTGCTCGCGCCTGCGAAATATAGCCAGGGCAGCAGATGAAAAGGCGGGAGGGAAGATAGGGCAAGCAGGACTGCCGCAATCCATGCGATCCACCGCCATGCACGCAGAACGCGAAACATCGATTCCGGAGTGAATTGGCCCTGTCTTAAAGCGGCATAAACGCCTGCCCAGATAGCGAAGGGGGCAAGAAGGATCATGGCAACCAACGACAGGAAGACAAGCCTCGGCATGTGGATTCTCCGGCGGTGGATTCATCATACGATAGTCCGGATTTGAACCCGGAATCGATGGAGGAAACACGACTCTATTTCCCGACCAGCGGGAGGACTGCAAAGCATTCGGGGTGCAGTTCGCCGTGCGCGCAGCACTATGCGATACTCATACGAGCATGTATAAGCGGATCGTCCTCAAGCTCTCAGGAGAAGCTCTTGCCGGTGAACGCGGCTTTGGGCTCAACGCCGAAAAAGTCGCCGAAACTACTGCCGAAATTGCTGAAATTCATGCGCTCGGCGTCGAAGTTGCCATTGTGGTTGGCGGCGGGAATATCTTTCGCGGCGTGCAGGAACATGCCAAGGGCATGGATCGCGTAAGCGCGGACAACATGGGCATGCTGGCTACCATTATCAACGCCATTGCGCTGCAGGATGCGTTGGAGCAGGCGGGTGTGCAGTGCCGCGTGATGACGGCTGTTTTCATGAACCAGATTGCGGAGCCGTATCTTCGGCGGCGTGCTGTGCGGCATCTGGAAAAGAAGCGGGTGGTGATTTTTGCTGCCGGCATTGGGAATCCTTTTTTCTCTACGGATACGGCGGCGAGTCTGCGCGCGATGGAGATCAAGGCGGATGTGCTGCTGAAGGGCACGAAGGTGGATGGCGTGTATTCGGCCGACCCGAAGCTGGATACGACTGCCGTGAAATACGACGAGATCACTTATATGGAGATTCTGGGCCAGGGCCTGAAGGTGATGGACCTGACGGCGGTGAGCCTGTGCAAAGACAATAACCTTCCCATGGTGATTTTCAACATGAACCAGCCGGGTAACATCAAGCGCGTGGTGATGGGTGAAAAAGTGGGATCGCTGGTGACTGCCTGAATTCGGGAATCTTCCGAGTAGCTTTCTTTTCCCTGCTGCGTGGTTGTATCGTGGCATTCGTCGGAGCCGTCTAATTGCTAGTGGAGATGCGTAAGCCAGACCGGCTGAATGCGTTGACCGGGCTGCGCGCCTTTGCGGCCGTCAACATCGTTCTCTTTCACTTCTCGAATCCCCAGTGGTTCGGCGTTTTTGCGCCGGTGGTGAATGCGGGCTACGCTTCGGTCAGCTTCTTCATCCTGCTTTCCGGTTATGTGCTGGCTTATAACTATGCCGGGCGGGCGCGGCGCGGCGAGATGGACAGCGTGCGGTTCTGGAAGGCGCGGTTCACGCGGATTTATCCGATCTATCTGCTGAGCCTGATTCTTGCCTGGCGTAATATTCCGGTGGAATATGGGCAGCACACGCACCACATGTTCTGGCTTGCGGTGGTGCTGGCGCCGCTGCTGCTGCAGGGATGGGTGCCGGAGATTGCCACGTTTTTGAATACGCCGGCGTGGACGATGTCTGCGGAGTGGTTCTTCTATCTCATCTTTCCGTGGATGGCGCGGTGGAAGAGGCCGGATCGTGCGGCACCGATTGTTGGCCGGTTGATGGGCATCTGGTTGCTGGGGCTTGTGCCGGGTGCGCTGTACATTCTTTTCAATCCTGACCACTTGGTGCATGTGGACCGCTACAGCGAGGGGCCGTGGCTGCAGGCGCTGAAGGATACGCCGATTCCGCACCTGGCCAGCTTTGTTTTTGGCGTGGTGATTGCGGGGCTGGATGAGCTGATTCCGCGTGAGGCGCGGATGAGATTTTTCCTGGGAGTGTTTGGTTTTGCGGCGATCTTTTTTCTGCTGTGGCTGGGGCCGGGGATTCCTTACGCGCTGATTCATGACGGGCTGCTGATGCCGTTTTTTGGCTGCGTGATTCTTGGGCTTTCGGGGCAGAATGTTCTTTCGCGTGTGCTGGGCTGGCGGCCGTTTGTGTTTGTCGGCGAATCGAGTTATTGCCTGTACCTGCTGCACTTCAACTTCTGGAACCTGATTCACGATACGCATGTGCTGGACCGACTTGGCATAGCGTGGATGGACCCGTGGATCAGCTATGTGACGCTGATTGCGCTGGCGCTTTTGGCGCTGCATTTTGTGGAGAAGCCGGCGCAGAAGGTGCTGCGGCGCTGGCTTAAAGCTGCAGGCGAAGGCGGCGAGAAGCCGGGAAGGGAAAGCATCGACTTTCGCACACCTGCCCCCTGATCCTGTATATAAATCTCAGTCGATATTTCGGAAACGAGTTTGTATGTCACCTTTCTCTCGCCGTAGCTTTTTGCAGTCCACTGGAGCACTCTGCGCTTCCACCGTACTTCCACTACCAGCATTCGCAATTCCTGAAGGAGCTGAGGCTGCCGATCTGCTTCGCTGGGTGAATACCCGCGTTGGAACCGGCGGGCATGGGCATTGCTTTCCCGGCGCGAGCATGCCTTTTGGCGCGGTGCAACTGAGCCCGGATACGTACAACACCGATTGGGACTGGTGCTCGGGGTATCACGTCTCCGATACGTCGATTATGGGCTTCAGCCACACGCATTTGAGTGGGACGGGTTGCGGTGATTTGCTGGATTTTCTGGTGATGGCGGGCACAGGGCCGGTGAAGCTTGTTCCGGGGCCGCGTTCGAATCCTGACGAGGGCTATCGCTCGCGGTTCTCGCATGAGGATGAGGTCTCAGAGCCGGGCTACTATTCCGTGCTGCTGAAAGATCCGAATGTTCGCGTTGAGTTGACATCAACGGAACGGACGGGCCTGCACAAATACACGTTTCCGGCGAGCGAAGATGCGTGGCTCATTGTGGACCTGGATCACAGCTATCTGACGAACGACAAATCTTCGGTTGTTTCGGCGGAGCTGAGCCAGACGGCTCCGGACACTCTTGCGGGCGGGCACATTACCAAGGCGTGGGGTGATGGGCGGCACTGCTACTTTACGCTGCAGGTATCGAAGAAGCCGGAGAAGATTGTTTTCTATTCGGATGACAAGGCTGTGGCGGCGAGCGGGAAGCTGGAGGGTGCGAATCTCAAGGCTGTGCTTCACTTCAAGACTCATGCGAATGAAGCGATCTATGTTCGCACTGGAATTTCAGGCGTGAGCGCGGAAGGCGCTGCGAAAAATCTTCGCGCTGAGCAGGCGGACTGGAACTTCGACAAGACTCGCGCCGCGGCGCAGCGGGCGTGGCGTCAGCAGCTATCGCGGATACAGGCGGAGTTTGCTTCGCCTGTGCAGAAGCACATTTTCTATAGCGCGCTTTACCATATGACGCTTGGGCCGGCGCTCTTTGATGACGTGGATGGCCAGTATCGCGGGATGGATAACAAGGTTCATCAACTGCCTGCGGGGAAGCATAACTACACTGCGTTCTCACTGTGGGATACTTTCCGCGCGGCGCATCCGGCTTACACGCTGATTCAGACCGATCGTATTCCGGACTTTGCGAACACGCTGATTCGCATGGCGGAGGAGAGCCCTGCGGGCATGCCTGTGTGGCCGCTGCAGGGTTGCGAGACGGGCACGATGACCGGCTATCACTCGGCCAGCGTGATCAGCGAGATTATCGCCAAGGGCTTTACGGGTATCGATACGGACGCGGCTTATCGCGTGATGATGAAGCGCGCGATGTTGGATGATTATCGCGGGCTTGGGTACTATCGCAAGCTTGGATATATTCCTGCGGACCGCGAGGAAGAGTCTGTCTCAAAGACGTTTGAGTATTGCTATAACGACTGGGCGATTTCGCATGTTGCGGAGAAGCTTGGTCATGCGGACGATGCGGCGCTGCTGCGGAAGCGCTCTACAAACTATCGCCACTACTTCAATCCTGCAAGCGAGTTTATGGAACCGAAGCTGGAGAATGGCGAGTGGGCGCGGCCGTTCGATCCGATTGAGATGGGGCACAGCAAGAAGTGGCGCGATTACACGGAATCGAATGCGTGGCAGACGACGTTTGGCGTGATGCATGATGCATCGGGGCTCATTGCGCTCTTTGGCGGACGCGAGCCTTTTCTTACGAAGCTTGATTCGCTCTTTACGGTTCCATCGACGCTGCCGCCGGATGCGCCGCCGGATATTGCGGGGATGGTGGGCCAGTACGCGCATGGCAATGAGCCATCGCATCATATTGCGTATCTGTTTGCGTATGCGGGTGCGCCGTGGAAGACGCAGGCTCGTGTGCGATCGCTGCTGGATACGATGTATCACAACGATCCTGATGGCATGGCGGGCAATGAAGATGTGGGACAGATGTCGGCGTGGTTCCTTTTGTCGGCGCTGGGCTTCTATGCTGTCGATCCGGTGAGCGGCACGTACGTTCTGGGTTCGCCGATTGTGGATCGCGCCGTGGTTGAAGTGGGCGGAGGCAAGCGGCTCACGATTGAAGTGAAGCGCAGCGATCCATCGCATGCTTACGTGCAGGCGTTTACGCTGAACGGCAAGCCGCAGGAGCGCGCGTGGTTTCATCACTCGGATATTGCGCAGGGAGGCCGGATGGTGTTTGAGATGGGGCCTGAGCCTAACAAGAGCTTTGGCGCGGCGGAGGGGCTTGTGCCTCCATCCCTGAAGCTGGGATAGAGCGAAGATGAAAACGCTGCCTGGCAATCTTTCTCGCAGAGATCTTCTTGAGCGCGGTGGCGTGGCTGCGCTTGCATCCTTCATGCCTGGTGTTGCGCGGGCTGCTGCTTTGCAATACACGCCTTCGCACGCGACGGGCCGGCCTGCGCCTGGCGAGCGGCGTTTTCACTCGGAAGCGGTGGAGCAGACGATCCAGGAGATCAGCGCGCGCATTGCCGATGCGGAATTGAAGCGGCTCTTTATCAATTGTTTTCCGAATACGCTGGACACTACTGTTACGCAGGGAAGCTACGAAGGCAAGCCTGACACGGTGGTGATTACCGGCGATATTGCCGCGATGTGGCAGCGGGATTCTTCTGCGCAGGTGTGGCCTTATCTGCCGCTGGCGAAGCGGGATGAGCCGCTGCGCGCGCTGATTGAAGGCGTGATTCGACGGCAGGCGCGGCATATTCTTATTGATCCGTATGCGAATGCTTTCATGGCGGACTTGAATGCGCCTCCGCTGGAGTGGAGCCGCACGGACCAGACGGATATGAAGCCGGGTGTGGGCGAGCGCAAGTACGAGCTTGATTCGCTCTGCTATCCGATTCGCCTGGCGCATGGGTATTGGAAGCAGACGGGCGATACGCGGCCTTTTGATGCGCAGTGGCGCAAGGCGATGGGGATTGCGTTGGAGACGATGCGCGTGCAGCAGCGCAAGAACTCGCCGGGTCCATATCACTTTCAGCGGTCTGCGCAATCGCCCACGGAGACTCTTGGCGAAAAGGGCTATGGGAATCCGATCAAGCCTGTTGGTCTTATCGCTTCAGGATTTCGGCCTTCGGATGATGCGTGCATCTTTCCGTTTCTTGTTCCATCGAATCTCTTTGCTGTGACTTCCTTGCGGCAGCTTGCGGAGATGTCGAATGCGATTCTGCATGACGGTGCGCTGGCGCAGAGTGCGGCCTCGCTGGCGGATGAGGTGGAGGGTGCGCTTCGCAGATATGCTACTGCGAATACGCCGCAGGGTACTGTTTGGGCCTATGAGGTGGATGGATTTGGCGGCCAGGTGCTGATGGACGATGCGAATGTTCCGAGCCTGCTGGCGCTGCCGTATCTCAACAGCTCGCCGGATGCTGCGCTGTATGCTCGTACGCGCGCGTTTGTGTGGTCGGAGCGGAATCCGTGGTTCTTTCGCGGAACGGCGGGTGAGGGAATTGGCGGGCCGCATGAAGGCGCGAATATGATCTGGCCGATGTCGCAGACGATGTATGCGCTCACGAGCGACTCCGCTGCGGAGATTCGTGCTGCGCTGCGGATGATTCAACTTTCATCCGCCGGAACGGGCTTTATTCACGAGAGCTACTTCAAGGACGACCCGAAGAACTTTACGCGCCCGTGGTTCGCGTGGGCTAATACTCTCTTTGGAGAGCTGATTCTTACTGTGGCGCGTACACATCCCGATATTCTGGGCATGTAAACGTTTAATTTTTTGCTAGGCGAAGGCAATGCGTTTGATATACAAACGCATTGCATCCAGCTCAGGCTGCGGCGTGCGCGGTAATGGGGCTGCGGCTTTGTGCGGCAATTGTGATTTTCGAAAGGACGCAAGATGAGCTTGCGCGGCAACCTTCTTTCTCTGCTTCCGGCGTTATTGATTCTGACATTCGGCTCTGCCTCAGCCCAGCAGAATGCGGCTGGATCGAGTTCCGCGGCAGGTTCTGGCTCCGCGGCTGTGAATGCGACCCTCAATTTTCCAAACGCGCTGTACGGCGTTGCGTATTACAACGAGTACATGCCGGGGGATCAGGCTGCGCGTCTGGAGACAGACGTGAAGATGATGAAGGCTGCGGGGATTACTGTGGTTCGCATGGGGGAATCCACGTGGAGCTTGTGGGAGCCGGAAGACGGCCGTTTTGAATACGCGTGGATGGACAAGATTGTGGATGCGATGGGCAAGGCGGGGATCAAGGTGATTCTTGGAACGCCTACTTACTCCATTCCTGCGTGGATGGCGCATCAGCATCCTGAGATTCTTGCGGACCGCATTCCGGGTGGGCCGTTTGGAGGCCAGCCTGTTGCGAGTGCTTATGGGATTCGGCAGAACATGGATACGGATTCACCGGCATTTCGTTTTTATGCCGAGCGGCTGATTCGTCACATTGCGAGTCATTACCGGGACAATCCATATGTGATTGGCTGGCAGATTGACAATGAGACTTCAAGCTATGGGGCTGCGAATCCGGATGTGTTCATCGGATTTCAGCACTACCTGGAGAAGAAATTTGTTACGCCTGAGGCGTTGAGCAAGGCGTGGTTTCTTAACTACTGGGGAGAGAATCTGCATACGTGGGAGGATCTGCCGAGGCGTGATGGAACGATCTCTACCGGATACAAGCTGGAGTGGACGCGCTGGAGCCAGATGCGTGTGACGGATTTTCTGCACTGGCAGGCGCAGCTGGTGCGGGAGAGTGCGGGGGCGGGGCAGTTTATCACTACGGATTTTGGCGGCGTGATGCGCGCGGATGTGAATGAGGAAGATGTATCGACGGCGCTGGATATTGTTGCGAACAATGTTTACCACGGGTGGCAGGATCATTTCGATGGCAGCACGCAATCGATCCAGGAAGACTTTACGCGATCACTGAAGCATGGAAACTTTTTAATCACGGAGACGAATGCGCAGACGATTGGGTGGGATTCGTCTTCGCAGTTTCCTCCGTACGACGGGCAGTTGCGGGAGGATGTTTATACGCATCTGGCGAACGGCGCAAACATGGTGGAGTACTGGCACTGGGCTTCTATTGCGGGCAACCAGGAGACGTACTGGAAGGGCGTGCTCTCGCATGATCTTGAGCCGAACCGTGCTTATGTCGAGGTGAGCAAGACTGCGCATGAGCTGGAAAAGGTGGGGACGCATGTTGTGGGCATGAAGATACAGAACCAGGTGGCGATTCTATGGAGCCGCGACTCATCGAATGCTATTTCGTTCATGCCCTTTGGTGGTCCTCGGGAAGATGGATTATTCCACCAGGGGTCGAATGGCTACGACTCGCTTGTGCAGCAGATGCATCGGTCGTTGTACAAGCTGAATGTCGGTTGCGATTTTGTTTTTCCCACTACGCAGGATTTCTCGGCGTACAATCTGCTGATTGTGCCGGCGCTTTATATCTCGGACGATGCGCTGCTGCAGCGCATTTCTGATTATGTGCAGCATGGCGGCCATGTGGTGATGACATTCAAGAGCGGCTTTGCAAATGAGAACTCGGCGGTGCGGTGGGTGCGTGCGCCGGGGCCGCTGAGGCAGGCTGCGGGATTCAGCTACCAGGAGTTCTCGAACCTGGAACACTCGCTAGCGCTCAAGGGCGATCCGTTTGGCGCAGGGGATGGGAACAAGGTGAACTACTGGGCGGAGTTTCTTATGCTGGACCATGCGAAGGCGCTGGCTTACTACGATCATCCGTTCTTTGGGCAGTGGCCTGCGATTACGGAGAATCAGTTTGGCTCCGGTTCGTTGTTGTATGAGGGGACTTATCTTTCGGATGATTTGCAGACTGCCTTGTTGAAGAAGGCGGTGGGCGATGCGGGCCTTACGAGTGCCGATCAGAAATTGCCTGCGGCGATTCATGCGCAACATGGGGTGAACAAGCTAGGCAATCGCGTACATTATTACTTCAACTACTCCGGCGGGGAGGTTGCGGTGCCGTATTCGTATGGAGCGGGCAGTGATCTTCTTAGCGGAAAACCGGTTGCATCCGGTCAGACGATTTCGCTTGGCGGATGGGATCTGGCGATTGTGGAAGAAGCGGCTCCGTGAGACTTGCCGGGCGAAGGCATGAAACAATATATGCATTCGCCATGAGTAACGAAATCACATCGCACGAAATTACGACTCCAGATACTACGCATGAAAGCCAGCCGGTTGCTGAAGTGATTGCAGAGCCGGTTGTTGAAGTCGCTGCCGAACCCAGTGCTGAAGCCACTGTAGAAACCGCTCCTGAACCTGTTGCAGAGCCGGTTACAGAGCCGGAAGAAAACTTCGGGGATCTTCTTGCTCAATTCGAGAAGTCCCATTCGCATGCGTCGCAGGCGGGGCCGCGGCAACTGCAGGGAACGGTGATCTCCGTTTCGGCGGAGCAGGTTTTTCTTGATATTGGCTACAAGATTGAAGGCGTGCTGCCGCGTTCTTCCTTTGAGCGCAATGGCGCGGATGTTGTGCCGGGTCAGACGTATCCCGTCTCCATTACGGGCCGCAACGAGGAGGGGTATTACGACCTCTCGCGGTTTAAGGTTGCTCAGCCTAAGGACTGGTCTGGGCTGGAAGAAGCGTTTGCGCAGAAGCTAGCGGTGGTGGGCACGGTGACCGCGGTGGTGAAGGGCGGAGCCAGTGTGGATGTGGGCGTGCGCGCCTTTATGCCTGCTAGCCGCAGTGGAACGCACGATGCGGCTGCGCTGGAGGCTCTTGTCGGCCAGCAGATTACGTGCCGCATTACCAAGCTTGATGTTGCGGATGAAGATGTGGTGGTGGATAGGCGCGTGGTGCTCGAGGAACAGTCGCGTGTCGAGGCCGATGGACGCTACGCAGCATTGAAGGAAGGCGATACGGTGAGCGGCACTGTGCGCACGCTGATGCCTTACGGCGCATTCGTGGACATGGGCGGCGTTGACGGCTTGCTGCACGTGAGCGACATTGCGTGGTCGCGGATTACCAAGCCGGAAGATGCGGTGACGGTGGGGCAGAAGCTCGAAGTCAAGATTCTGAAGATTGATCCTGACACGCGAAAAATTTCACTCGGACTGAAACAACTGCAGCCTGAGCCGTGGGAAACCGTTACGGAGCGCTACAAGATTGACCAGCGCATCAGCGGCGCTGTTACGCGCGTGACGGACTTTGGGGCCTTTGTGGAACTGGAGCCGGGGATTGAAGGGCTGATCCATGTTTCCGAGATGTCGTGGGGCAAGAAGGTGCGCATTGCCAGCGATATTGTGAAACCCGGCGAGCGCGTGGATGCTGTGATCCTGGGGATTCAGCCGGAACAGCGGCGCATTTCGCTTGGCCTCAAGCAGACTCTTACCGATCCGTGGGCTGAGGTGGCGCAGAAGTTTCCTGTGGGATCGCAGGTTCAGGGTCCGGTTACAAGGCTGATGGCGTTTGGCGCATTTGTGCAGATTGCAGAGGGTGTCGAGGGTCTTGTTCATATCAGCGAGATCGTGGTGGACCGCAGGCTGAATCATCCTTCAGAAGTGCTGCACGCTGGACAGACCGTGCAGGCGCAGGTGCTTGCGATTGATACAGGCAAACGGCAGATCAAGCTGAGTATGAAGCAGCTTATTCCCACAGGGCTTGACGAGTACATTGCGGAGCACACGGTGGGAGATAAGGTTTCCGGGCGCGTGGTTACGGAATCGCCGGCTGTGATTGAGCTGGGCGAAGGCATTCGCGCTGCGTGCAGGTCCGGTGCGGCTGCTGCGCCGGCTGCGAACGCTGCTGCTTCTGCTGCGCCGGCCAAGGCGGACTTGTCTTCGCTGAGTTCGATGCTGCAGGCTCGCTGGAAGGGAAGTGCGCCGGCTGTCAGCAATCAACCCGAGCCACTGCAGTCAGGGCAGGTTCGCAGCTTCAAGATCACCAAGCTGGATGCGGCGAGCAAGACCATCGAAGTGGAGATGGCGTAGTTTGGGCAATCTTGCGGGCTTCGCTTTAAGCGCTAGCCCGCAAGCAAATTTCAAACAGGATCAGACCAGACGGAAGTCATCTGCCTGCTCGGGTTTTGGATCGTCCCATCCGCCGGGCGGCTGAATGCCCTGGTCGCTGGGTCCCCAGGTGTGGGGATCGTACTCCGTCACTGGCGGAAGGTTTTTGAGCATTGGATCCACGATTCGCCACGCTTCTTCCACGTAATCCTGCCGCGCGAAGAGCGTGGGATCTCCGGCCATGGCGTCCGTGAGCACTCGCTCGTAGGCATCCATTTCTTCCGCCGCGGGATGGCGTGTTGCGATCAGCTCCACGGCGCGACGCTGTGCAACACCATCCGGATCGGTGACACTGACGGACATTGCAATGGTCATTTCAGGGCTAATGCGCATGCGCAGATAGTTCTGCGGGCCGCGGTCCGTATTAAAGTTGGTGCTGGGCGGACAGCGAAGATGCGCCATCACCTCAGTGCATGTGATGGGCAGATTTTTTCCGGCCCGGATGTAAAACGGCACGCCGCTCCAGCGCCAGGAGTTGATGGAGAGTTTCAGCGCTGCAAATGTTTCCACCTGCGAGTCGGGCGCTACGCCTTTCTCATCGAGATAGCCCTTGAATTGTCCGCGGACGACGTCTTCTGCGCGAATATCCGGGATGGACTTTAGGACCTTCACTTTCTCATTGCGGATGGATTCGCTGCCATGGTCCGAGGGCTCTTCCATTGCGAGATTGCACATCACCTGAAAGAGGTGATTCTGGACGACATCGCGAATGGTTCCCGTTTGATCGTAGAATGCGCCGCGGCCTTGCACGCCGAAGTCCTCGGCCATGGTGATCTGAACACTCTGGATGTAGTTTCGATTCCAGAGGGGCTCAAAGAAGGTGTTGGCGAAGCGGAACGAGACGAGGTTATGGACGGGGCCCTTGGCGAGGTAGTGATCGATGCGGAAGATGGCGTCTTCCGGAAATTCGCTGAGCAGAATGCGGTTGAGTTCTTTTGCCGAGTCGAGATCATGGCCGAAGGGTTTTTCGACGATGATGCGGCTGCCCTGGGAGCACTGGGCCGTGGCGAGCTGCTTGACTACCGTTTCAAACATGGATGGAGGGATGGCGAGATAGAACGCGGGGGCTTTCGCATCGCCTAGCTGCTTCTTTACTTCAGTAAATGTAGCTGCGTCGGCGTAGTCTCCATCGACGTAGCGAAGCAGGTCTCTGAGCTTTGGCCACGCATCCTGATCGACTCCACCATGCTTCTCAAGGCTGTCGTGTGCACGGTCTTTGAGTTGATCGAGCGTCCAACCTGCCTTGGCAACGCCTATGACCGGAACGTGCAGTGAGCCACGCTTGATCATGGCTTGCAGTGCCGGGAAAACCTTTTTATATGCCAGGTCGCCTGTTGCGCCGAAAAATACCAACGCGTCCGAGTGCGTTGTTGTCATGGATCCTCCGATACGGAGCAGCCCGTTCTCTACTCTCGAGTACTCATATTAACGGAGGAGGATTTTTTCGGGGCTGGGCAGGGAAAAGATGCGGAAGTAATGCGAGGAAGATGAGGGTAGATTTACTGTCCAACAGAGGCCGGCCTGATCGATCAGGCCGGCCTCTGTTGACTTAGTTGCGCGTAATGGTGAGTGCTATGGTTTGAGTTTTCGTGATGGTTCCGGCTGTTGCCGTAACTGTCAGGTTGGATTGGCTGATGACTTTGTTCGAACTGCTGCCGCAGCCTGTCATCAGGCCGGCTGAACCGAGCAGCGCCACGCATGCCAGCAGCATGAAGAGGCGAGACCGGCGGCGGAGAGGAAGCAGGATCAGGACAGCCAGACCAAGCGCATATCCTGCTGCACCCTTCACCCCGATGTGGTTGCCGCGACTGTCGGCTGTTGTTGCGGCGGTAGAGATGTTGATGGTCACGGTGCCTGTTTGACCCGAAACCAGGTTGAGGCTTGGCTGATTCGGAGTGCAGGTGACGCCTGCCGGCGCGCCGCTGCAGGCGAATTGGACCGTTCCAGAGAAGGTTCCATTTGCTGCAAGCGACATGAGCACGACGCCTGATGAGCCCTTCGCTATGGTCAGGCTGGCCGCTGTCGTGGTCAACGAGAAGTCGGGCGCTTCTGCGAGGACGGTGATTGGAATATCCGCGATGGCATGATTATGTGCGGAGTCGCCCGCGTACCGTGCCTCGATGGTGTGGGTACCTGCGGTGAGTGTGGAGACATTGAGGCTGGCAGTACCGCTGCTGGCAGTTGCCGTGCCGACGGAAGTTCCATCGGAGAGGAAGGTGATGTCGCCGCCCGGGATGCTGGCGCTGACCGTGGAGGTGAGGGAAGCGGTCAGGGTGATGGTATTTCCAACCACGAGTTGTGCTGGGCTGGCCGACACCGTCATTTTCACGCCGCCGGAGTTGATAAAGAGTCCCGACCCGAAGCTTCCGGTATTGACGATGTCGGGGCTTCCGTCCTGGTTGACGTCGCCGGAGAAGACGTAGGATGTGTAGGATTCCAGCGGAAAAATGTTGCTGGCAGCGGCAAGATACACCTCTGGCTGAGGGGTCAATGTGCCGGTACCGCTATTGATGAGGGTCATCAGATTGGCAACCGGCGTGCCCGTGGTCGAGTCTGCTTCGGCCAGCACCAGATCCGGAGAGGCATCGCCATTCAGATCGACATAAGAGCCCCAGGTTGCGAGGTGACCTGCATCCACAAAGACGGGGTTATCGAAGGTGAAGTCGCCATGCCCGGCCAGCAGCGCGACGCCCGTGTAGCCCGGCAGAATATTGCCGTTTCCATCCGTTTCGCCGGCGGTGGCAATGGTGAGATCCTGCTTGCCGTCGCCGTTGAAATCGCCGGCGATGAGGGTTGTGACGGAATAGTTGGAAAGAACGACCGAGGCGGCGGAGTTATCGAATGTTCCATCGCCCTTGCCGGGAAGAACTGACACGGTAAAGCGCAGGTCATTGGCATCGTCGTCTGCAAGCACCAGGTCCAGCTTGCCGTCGCCGTTCAGGTCGGTCAGTTTGGGCTGGTACAGATAGGTTCCTGTGGGCGTAAACGAAGAGGTGAAGCTGCCGTTGCCGTTGTTGAGCAGAACAAAGTAGCCAGACGGGACTGTGCTGCCCGAGTAGCAGTAGGAATCTCCCGGATAGGCGATGACGATGTCTGTGAAGCCGTCGTTGTTGATGTCTCCGGCATCGACGAAGCTCATGGAGCAACCGAGCTGCATGCCGAGATCGATGGCCGTGGGCGCTGTGAATGTGCCGTCCCTGTTGCTGTAGGAAACGGCGACGCCACCGGAGACGGCAAGGATCAGGTCGCTTGCGCCGTCGCCGTTCAGGTCGGCGGTGATGGGCTGCACATATTGCGCGTAGGCTGCATCGAGCGAGTCTGCGCTGAGGGCCTTCACGTAGGTGAGGCCGCCCTTTCCATTGGGAGAGGCGGAATAGAGGTCGGGGTAATAATCCGCATTCATGTGCGCGTAGTCCTGCACGAGGAACGAGGTCTGGGAAAGCCCCATCACGTCGCCGGACGCTATGGCCTGGACATTGCTTGCATTTTCTGTGGATGGAGCGAGCGCGGGCGCGCCCTGAAAGGTGAGATCGCCATTGCCGAAATAGAGGCCGGCCCGGAGCATGCTTCCGTCCACATCGGCAATGTCGAGCTTTCCATCGCCATTGAAATCGGCCGGGATGGGGTGCAGGCTGCTGTCAGAAAATCCGGTGAGGTACTGCGACGCGGGAGCGGCGGCGAAGGTTCCATCTCCGTTGCCCTGATAGACCGCTACCTGGCCGTAGGAATAGACAAGCAGATCAGGCTTGCCATCGGCGTTGAGGTCGGCCACATTGATGGCTGACAGGTAGGGATAATCGATGCCCTGGACGACCACGTTCATGGCGCCGAGCGTGCCATCGCCGTTGTTCATGGCAACGTATATCTGGCCGGGAGCGGAGCCTATATTCGATGCCATGACTACGTCGGGATAGCCATCGCCATTGAGGTCGGTGGCTATCAGACCGTTGCCGCCGTTGTATAAGGGGATCGAGGTCTTTGGATTGGTGAGTGCATCGGCGGGAAGCGGCGCGAAGGTGCCGTCTCCGTTGCCGAGCTGGACCTGGATGGTGGTGAAAACCGAGGCTCCGTCGGGGGCAATCACACTGACCAGGTCCAGCTTGCCGTCGTGATTCATATCTGCAAGCTGCTCCTGAAAGATGGACGGCTGCAGGAAGTCGTTGTAGGTGTAGTCATACTCCGGCATGGGAGCAGCCAGGGTTCCATCGCCGTTGTTCAGATAGGTCTGCTCGATGGTGATGTCCTGCGTCGATACGGAGCCGTCTTGTCCGTACTGAAAGACAAGCTCGTTGGAGAGGATCACGACGTCATTGATGCCGTCTCCGTTTACGTCGCCAATGGCCATGTTCCAGGGGGACGAATCGCTATAGCTTGTGGTTTGCAGGCTGACGATGGCGGGTGCGGCGAATTTTCCGGTGCCATCGTTGAGGTAGATCAACAGATAGCTTCCCGGTTGATCGATGCTGTCGGATGGGGCGGGGCGAACCGCGCTGCGGCGCTTTCCGGGAGTTGCAAACCCGATGCCGCCGCCATAGAAGGTGGTCATGGCTACAAGGTCCGGCTTGCCATCGTGATTCATATCCGCGGCGATAAGCCATGAGGTGGCATCGGTGCTCTGGCCAAGCGGAGTGGATGAGAGAACGCCGGTGGTCGCGAGGTTTCCTGTGGAGGACGACAACAGGACATTGAGGGTGCCATCATCCTGGATGGTGGCGAGATCGGGTTTGCCATCGCCATTGAAGTCGGCTGTGACGGCGCTGTGTGCGTTCGAGGAATCTCCGCTTGCGCCGATCGAAGCCCAGGGAGCCTGGACGAATCCCGGAAAGCTTGCGCTCTGCCCGGCATCCGCAGGTCTGGGATGGGCCAGAGAAAGAGCTCCGGCGCCGGGGGTTTGCTTCTTCCTGATCTGCTGCAGAACGGCCGATGCCGGATTCCCGAGCATTTTGCGCGGGTGGGCGCTATTGGCGGCCAGAGTGGCTGGAGTGCCCGGCTGCAAATTGTGAAGCTGCGGAGTGCGGGGAGTCGATGGCGTCTGCGCAGAAGAAGTGAAGACCGTTCCCGCCAGAGGTACAAGGGCGGCGGCTGTCAACAGGGTCCGAAGGCAGGAAGCGGCTGAAATCATTCAGTCCTCGATTGGTGAAAATTGGGATAGGAAAATGATGCTACCGCCAATTTACCTGCGGAAATTGGAAATGGGATTTCATTTGCATTCCCTCTTTTTCTCCCCGAGGAAGTGTAATGATACCAATAAGATACGAAAACCATGTTGCGAGAGAAAGGGCTTTTGCGGGGCGCAGAAACGTCCACAAATCTTTCCGCCTGGTCTTTGGATTGTTGCCGGGGGCGCATTTACGATGAAGTATGCCATCCGCCACGGAGCAAATTTACACCTTCGACGTCTTCCGCTATGACGTCTCGACGGGTGAACTGTGGCGCAACGGCTACCCATTGAGAATGCCCGAGCAGGCATCGCGTGTTCTGGGACTTCTGCTGGAACATGCGGGGGCGATTGTGACCCGCGAGGAGTTGCGGGCGTTTCTGTGGCCGGATGGCGAGCACGTCGATTACGATCACTCGATCAGCAACAGCATCAGCCGCCTGCGCGCGATTCTGCGGGATGATCTTCGCTCTCCGGTCTATATTGCGACGATTGCAAAACGGGGATACCGGTTTATTGCCCCGGTGGAGTCCGTTGTTCCCGATGTGCCGGAGCGAGCTGAAGAGGTTCATGATTCGGCTGTCGAAACTGTCCTCGCTGAGGAGTCTGCCGCGGACCCGGCACCCGATGCAATGCCGATGATGGCAACTGCGCTTCCGCCGCAGATTGCCGGTGGTGGGCGATCTTTCCTGCGCCGCTATGGCGTGGCTGCTGCCGCTGTTCTGCTTGTTGCGGTGTTGGCAATGGGCGGATGGGGGTTCAAGGTCTGGCACCAGAAGCAACAGACTCCTCCGGACATTTACCTGGGTGTGGCTCCTTTTGTCGTTTTGCAAGGGGATCGGACGTTGGCGGACAGCTTCCGGCTCGATCTTGCGGATGCGCTCTCCCTGCTGCCGGGGGTGCGGGTTTCGGCGGCACATTCGTTTCCGGAAGGGCGGCTGGACGAGGCGGCAATTCGCAAACTGGGGCAGGATGCGCACCTGGACATTATTCTGCTGACCAAGTTCTCGGTGCAGGAGCAGGCCTGTACGCTGGAATTCGAGCTGGTTCGCGCCAGAGATGCCGTCCACCTGGGCTCATTTCACTATGCCGGCCGCGTGGACGATCTTTCTTCGATCCGGGACAGGGTGCAGCGCGAGGTATTTGAGCGGCTTGACCTGGTGCGCTATGTGACGCATCCGGTGTCTGCGGCGTCTACCGATCCGCGGGCCTATGAGCTGTACCTGCGCGGCCGCTTCGACCTGCTCCAACAGACCAATGAATCCCTAACACGGGCCATCGATGAATTCACGACGGTGACAAGCATCGATCCGCATTTTGCCAAGGCTTATAGCGGGATGGCGAATGCGTATGTGACCCTGGCCGACCATGACGGACTGCCTGTGGAGGAGGGGTATCAACGTGCCATGGTGCTGGCCCGGAAGGCCGTGGAGATGGACCCGGCAAGCGCAGAAGGCCACGCGCTGCTCGGCTATACTTCGCTGCTCCCTGGCTCCAACGTGAAATTTGCCGAGCAGGAGATACGCCGCGCCATTGAACTGGAACCGAATTCTGCGCGGTATCACCTGTGGCTGGCCGTCCTTTTCGGAGAAGAGGCGCGATTCGATGAGGGGTATCATCAGATCGACCTCGCTCGCGCGGCTGACCCATTCTGGCCGATCATATCGATTCCGGAGGCTTTTATAGCCTCAAGTGCGCGGGATACCGATCGCATGGTGGAAGCGGGCAACCGGCTGCTGAAGATGGAGCCTGACTGGTCTGTATCTCATGACGAAATGGCGTGGATTTACTGGTATGCCGGACTACCGAAAATGGCGGCTCAGCAGTGGCTTGCAATGGCCCAGCTTGACCATGACCGGCAGCGCATCGATCTTGAAGAACAGGGACTGAAGGCGCTGGACCGTGGAGGGGCCACGGCTTACATTCATCTTCGGGTGAAGGCTGCGCCGGAGGCGATGAGCTGGAAACATTCGTATCATGATTTCTTCGAGCCCGAGTGGTACAGTTGCTCCGGAGATCGGGAATCTGCGATCCGGCTGTTACAGCAGATCGTGGAAAAGAAGGAAGCGGGCTCGCTGGTTATCGCTGTGAATCCGATGTATGACAGCTTGCGTGCCGATAAGCGATTCGTGGTACTTATAGAAGATATCTATGGCAAAGCGGGGGCGGCGGCAATCGAGAAAAGGTTAGACGCAAAACTAAACGATGGGAAGAGGCTGAACGAAGCGTGTCCGGTGAATGCAAGTAATGCCGAGGGCCATTCGGCTCTGAAGCTGCCGGCAGGAGATTGAGGAACGGAGCTTGCGCTGGGAAGATCCATCAAGGGTCGAGATACCCAATCCATTCCTAACTGGCACTAATGTCATATCCGGGCCCATTCTGAATCGTTACGATCCACGCACAGTGGATTTCAAGTAAAGAAATCACAGAAAGTGACGTTATTCTCTGTGTAACTTACTCAGCAAACCATTCAAGCATGTTGGCATCCAAGGGTGATGAACGAATTAAGGGCCACTGGGAACTCAAAAAAAATATGCAATTGCTTTTGTTGACGCGAGAGGTCCATACTCGCGCTTTTCCTCAGCGGAGTGAGTAACTAAATACATGGAATATACGTCTGAAACCTGTTCAGCTTACTTGTCTCCATGCGAGATGGGTGACCTGGTCCAATTCCCGAGTAACCGCTTAAGTAGAGAGGAATAATGAGCGATTATCCTTCCCCCCTCGGTTCGGAGACGCTTTCATTTGAAGATAATGCAACGAGTTCTCACCTCAGGCTCCGGCAGTCCGCAATAGCTTTCTTCAATCCTCCGACGGAATCCTGGAGGTACAGCTTTTTGAAGCGGACCGTGGACATCTGTGGAGCTCTCGGGCTGATGAGTGTGAGCCTGGTGCCATGCCTGGTCATCGCGACGGTGCTGGCTGCGAAAGGCGAGCCAATCTTTTACCAGGAGTTCCGTGTAGGCCGCGGAGGCCGCCGGTTTCGCATTCTGAAGTTTCGCTCCATGAGTTGCCGCCCTGAATCGGCGAACGACAGAGCAAGTGAGAACGCTGACCAGCTAAGGTGGAGGACGAACAAGGATGGTTGCGATCCGCGCGTGACCCGCGTGGGCAAGTTTCTGCGGCAATGGAGCCTGGATGAGTTGCCACAACTCATCAATGTGCTGCTCGGGGATATGTCGCTGGTCGGGCCTCGCCCGGTGGTGGAGGAAGAGATACCACTCTACGGCACCATGCGCCATTACTACTATGCAGCAACGCCGGGATTATCGGGGCTGTGGCAGGTATCGGGCCGAAGCGACCTTAACTTCAACTCCCGAGTGAAGCTGGACGTGACTTATGTGGAGAACTGGAGTCTGTGGGCGGACTGCAAGATTTTATGGAAGACGATGCCGGCTGTGTATCGTCGCACCGGGGCGCGGTAATTGATGGAACTGCAACATCTTTGAGATGATTAGCTGCGCGGTTACCCGTGGGATGGGTGGTTAAGGTAATCTGGGCGTGCGCCAGCGGTCGGGAAATCTCTCACAGCTCGAGGATCGAAAGCTGAAACAACGATGATCAAGAAGTTTATTCGCAATCTCGCGGTTTCAACCGCTCTTGGTTTTGGTATTTTTTCTGCAGCTTCCGCACAAAATGACCCGCTCACTCCTTCGCCAATCATCAACCCGGACGGAAGCCAGGAGCCTTCTCAAAGCCAATGCGATGGCATTCATGATTGTCCTTCCAATAACCCACAGGCAAATGCTCCTTCGTCACAAAACACGCAATTACCCAATGGGCCACGGATGAATGCCGGTCCGCAGGAGAGTGCGCGGATCAATCAAAACCCGCGTGGAGTCACGCAGCAGCGGAAACCACTGCCGCCGGAGCCTTTGACGGAATTTCAAAAATTTGCAGCCGCTACGACAGGGCAGCTTCTGCCGATCTACGGCGCGACACTCTTTCGCGATGTGCCAACGACCTTTGCTCCGAGCGATCTTTCTCCGGTGACCTCAGATTATGTGATCGGGCCGGATGATGAGCTGCGCTTGCGGATCTGGGGGCAGGTAAATTATTCGGGCAATCTTCTGGTGAATCGCTCGGGGGATATCTACCTGCCCGAGGCAGGGACAGTGCATGTTGCCGGATTAACTTTCGCGGCGCTCGATCAGCATCTACGCTCGGCCTTTGGCAGAATCTACCGTAACTTCGATCTTTCTGTCGATATGGGCCGCATCCGGTCCATCCAGATTTACGTTACCGGCCAGGCAAGACGGCCCGGCGCGTACACTGTCAGCTCCCTGAGTTCGCTTGTAGACGCGCTGTTCGCCAGCGGCGGTCCTTCGGCGCAGGGCTCGCTGCGTCATATCGAAGTGCATCGGGAGGGAAAGACCGTGGGCGTCTTCGACCTCTATGCACTGCTCATTCATGGCGACAAGTCAAAAGATATAAAGCTGCTGCCGGAGGATGTGCTTTTCATTCCGCCGGTGGGGCCGCAGGTGGCGATCACGGGCAGCATACGCATGCCGGGTATCTATGAATTGACGGACGGCGAGACGATCGCTACCGTGCTTGCTTACGCCGGGGAGACATCGGCGTTGGCTTCCAGTGCCCGCCTCTCTGTGGACAGGATTGGAGATCGCGAGTTCCGGCAGGCGTTTGAGATTGCATTTGATTCGACGGGTCTGGCCACGCCTCTTCGCAATGGGGATATCGTGCGCATTTATGCTACGCAACCGGTCTATCGTCAGACTGTAACGCTGCGAGGAAATGTAGCGAATCCGGGACGCTTTGCCTGGCATGCCGGGATGCATCTGAGCGATCTGATTCCTGATAAGGATTCATTGTTGAGACGCGACTACTGGTGGAACCGCAGCCATCTTGGTCTGCCCTCACCGGAATTCGAGCCGTTTCTCACGGATTTCGAGGTCGATCAGCAGAGACGATATCGGCACTGCGTGACGACCACGACGGGGAAGACTGCAACGGATTCTGTCGATCCCGCGATGGGCTCGCAGAGTGCGACTGTGCAATGCACCACGGACACCGAACCGGGTTCTTCGGCAAATGACGCGATCACACCGTCAACGCAGAAGGCGCTTAACAATGCACTGACGCAAGCCAATCAGCCAACGGACAAAGATGCGAACGCGGGGCAGTCTGAGGACTCGATGACGGGCAATCAGACCGTGGGCACCGCTCTGCGGCTGCAGGACGCGCCGAAACAGGGAAATCGCGTTGATGTACGCCTCACGGAGGGCGAGCTTAACTGGGACTACGCGGTGATTGAACGCGTGGATGCGCAGACGCTGAAGACATCGCTGATTGCGTTCGACCTGGGCAAATTAGTGCTGGATCATGATGCAAGCCAGAATCTGATTATTGAACCTGGCGACACGATCACCATTTTTTCGCAGTCGGATATTCGTGTGTCTCTGGAGAAGCAGACCAAGTATGTGCGCCTTGAAGGCGAGTTCCTCCATTCCGGCATTTATAGCGTGAACCCCGGCGAGACGCTGCGCGATCTGATTCGACGAGCGGGCGGTTTTACTCCGCACGCGTATTTGTATGGCTCGGAATTTGATCGTGAGTCCACGCGCAAGCTGCAGCAGGAGCGCATCGACGAATATGTTCGACGGACGGATCTGGATTCTGAGCGGGGTAGCCTGGCGTTGATGGCAAACCCGTCTTCGTCTTCGGGAACAGTGACCAGCACGAACATGGCGACGGCGGCCGAGGCTCAACTGGTGGCGCGGCTGAAACAGATTCGCGCAACTGGGCGCATTGTGCTCAAGTTCACCCCGACAAGCGCGAATGTGGAAGATGTACCGCCGGTTGCGCTTGAGAATGGTGACCGGTTCATCGTTCCATCGACTCCATCCACGGTCAACATTGTCGGCGCAGTCTATGACCAAAATACATTTTTGTTTCAACAAGGCGCTTCAGCCGGTGAGTATTTGCAGATGGCAGGCGGGCCGGACCGCAATGCCGACTATAAGCACGCATTTGTGATACGCGCGGATGGATCCGTGGTCAGCCGCGATGCGGTAAAAGGTGCGTGGGGAAACAATTTCAAATCGCTTGGACTTAATCCTGGTGACACGATCGTCGTTCCGGACAAGACGATTCGGCCAACTGCATTGCGCGGATTACTGGACTGGACGCAGATCTTCTCGCAATTAGCGCTTGGTGCCGCGGCGGTGGAAGTGCTGCGCCAGTAGTGTGCGCAGTGATGTGGCATTGGATACCCGAAGCATTGCTGATTTTCGAGCTTAGCTGCTAGCTTTTCGACGGACATCGTCCTGCGGCTCAAGGATGTCTCGCCATGCTTTTGCGAAATCATTCCACTGGAAGCCGCTCGCGATACATTCCTGTCCGGTGACGGCAGCGTTGCGAAAGGCTTCAAGATAAGCTTCCGGGTTCTGAACTATGCTCTCCATCTGCTTCTCGTTGTCGAGGAGGAACGGGTAGCCCGTTAGATTCAGACCCTCGAAGGTTACCGAGTTGCCAATCACGGCACAGCCGTTGGCGAAGGCCTCAATGACTTTGGTCTTCACGCCGCCCCGCAAAATGCCCGGCGCCAGAAGTACCGATCCCTCGCTGTACACATCGGAAAGGCTTGGCGCATAGCCCTGGAACTTGACGCCTTCAGTCTGCGGCCAGCTATGGCTCATGCTGCCGTAAATATGAAGCGCGGCAGAAGGCTTTAGCCTGCTCCAGATTTGAATGAGGCTGGCGATGGTGGAGTGGTTTTGCGGCAAGGTATCTGTGCCGATGAAGATGAACCGTTCAAACCGGCGATACACTTGCGGAGATGCCGCGATTTCGCTCGGTGGGGGGATGACCGCAACCCTGGCTTTGGTGCCGAGGTTCCTGTAGCGATCGGCAAGTTCTTTTCCTTCCATGGGAGAGAGAAGAACAACGGCGTTCGCCAGGTTTCCGAGCTCATTTTCTACGCGAAGTAACGCGGCGTGCTCCCAGCTTGCGATGACATAAGCAAAGAATGGCTTCTGGAGCAATTGGACCGCCCATGCAGGAGCGCGGCCCTGAAGATAACCGAGGGACAATCCGAGTCCCGACGTGCGGAGGAGGTCCATGCGTCGTGACATCAGATCATCCAGATCGACGACGATGCGCATTTGCTTTCCGGTTGTGCCGAGTCTGCGGAGAAAGTAATAACTGCGCACCCCGTCGCAATAGAGCGTTGCGGGTCCTGAATCTCGAAGCTGTTCGCGGAGCTGGCGATGGTTCACGCCGTCAGCAAAGAGCAGGCACTGCATGGATGGAAGACGGCCACGGAGAAGGTCGCCGAGAGCGGTGCGGAGAGTCCACGCGATTGCGCCGATGTTATGCTGCTCTATCAGGTTCGCGAGGCGCAGGTGCTCAACCGGACCCATATCACTCATTACCTGGCGAACTGCCTGAATGATGCGGGGGCGGCCCGCGAGCCGGTCTGTAGCGACATCGCGCGACCAGAGCGCCGCGATGGAAGAGGGTCCGGTCTTTGGTGCGGCTTTTGAGACTGGCGTCATGGAAACCGAATTTGTTTTTGTAGATGCGAGCATGGCGATCTTTTCCAACGCTGGCACCGCGTAGTTTTCATGGATAGATTCGAAGGTATAACGATGAGTCTGCAAATATGCATGCTCGGTCAGTGTTCGCGGATCGGTGGCCAACGCTGATTGGATCGCGGCTGCAATCGCCCTCGCATCAAATCCTTCTGCATAGATGGCTCCAGGACCCATCATCTCTTGAAAGACCGGGAGCGGGGTGAGCACATTCAAGGTTCCAGTGCGGGCAGCTTCAATGACTGGAATCCCGAAACCTTCGCCGGTGGAAGGCATGGCATGCAGGGTGGACTGTGTATACGCTTCAATGAGCTGAGCGTCATTCAGCACCGGCAGGATTTGTAGCGAGCCATGCGGCAGATTGACCGCGCTCCTCCATCGTTCCATAAGCGGCGCGTGGCCTGCCATCGCCGCAATATCGAGACGAACAGGCACGCCATCTTTGACAAGCTGGGCAACGGCTTCCATCAGCGCGAAGGTGTTCTTGGAAGAAACGTGTCCTCCAAAGTGCAGGATGCTGATGGGGCCTGCGCCGGGCTGCTTTGGCACGGGTGAAAGATTCGCAAAGGATTCCGCAAGGCAATTGGGAATGATGAGAATCGGTATGTCGCGTGAAAGCAGGTTCTGAATGGCGGCGCGAGAAGCTTCAGAGACGGTGAGGATCAGGTCCGTGTTGGCAAGGGAATGATTGAGCTTCAATCGCCTGTAACGATTTCCCATCCCCTTGTTTTCAGGCGCCAGAAATAAGACATCATGCAGCACGAGGACGCGCAGGCTGCGCCCCGCAGGCAGCCATGATGGAAGCACATTAAATGGATAAAACGCGATGTCAGGCTGCAGGCGGCGATGTTGATACGGCTCGACGAATTCACTAATCAGAATTCGGCCGACAGAGGAAGACCACGCGGGGAAGGGAACCGGCTGATCCTGCCATCCCACAGCTTGAAGATGACGGCGCAACTGGCGCGCAAAACGAGCCAGCCCGCGGCGGCTGTTCCATTGCTGGCCATCAAAAATGCTGTAAGCAATTTCAGCCATTGTCTCTCAGATGCGGCTTTCCCGTATTGTGGTGTGCCGGCGCGCGGTGTTGTCAATCGCGATTCTTTCGTGTGTTCGCCGCAATGTATCAGGTCTCCGGGTATGCCTCAAGCACGGATGGTTGCGGGGGATGTTCGCGGCCATGACGGTTTGCCCAGAGGCCGGCGATCCAGAGCATGGCGATCATTGGCAGGCCGATTCTTATAGCCTGCGAGAACGGCTCAAGCAAACCGCTGCGAGGGATGTAGATGAGCGACTGACCAATGCAGACCATGGCGATTCCGCCCCAGAGACCTCTGCCCATGCGCTGGAGCCAGACAAATACAAAGCCTACGAAGAGTGAGCCGATAAAGACTCCCCAGGTGGCGCCCGCCACGTAGAGTTGTGCCAGATAGTCTGATCCGGTGGCGTTACCCTGCTCAAAGGTGACTGGATTGAGAAAAAGGCTGAGATCGCGGGCGATGAATTCGCCTTCGCCTGCTTCCATGACAGGCACAAAGGCTGAGGTGAGGTCGTGCAGCAGATAGGAGGCGCCGTAGCGTTGAAACTCATGCCGGAATTCGATGGCACATTCGGTCGCATTGAAGGAGACACCCTGCTGTGATAGAAACGCAACCGGATTCAGGTATTGAACCTGATGCTGTTCTCGAAAGGCTACGATGATGACACCCAGCGAGGCCATCAATATGCCCGCGGTGAGCATGGTCCACAACGGGAAGGGCTTTCCACGCTTGAGGTTCCGCAGATACCACAACACCAGGATCAGCGTATAGACCTTGCCTCGATAGCCCATCAACAGATCGCCGATGGATCCGAGCAGATAGACCGTTGTAATGATGGCCAATCTCCGCGGCTTTGTCTCAATGAGGAAAATGAGCATGAATGCGGCGCTGGCAAGAACGCCGAGGGAACGCACCACAACGCCCGCGCTGGAGACGACTCCCTCGAAATCGGTGTAGATGGCATAGTATCCACCGTGCGCCATCATGTAACGCAGGTACAAGACGTCCTTGATGATCAGGAACGGAAACGTGAGAATGAAAAAAAAGTACAGGCATCCGAGGTATGGGCGGTACTTCTCGCCGTCTTCCTGGGGGGCGAGCCGATAAAAGAAGCGGCACGGCAGATAGATTGCGAGCGCCGAAAGCGCCAGTACGAGAAGAGAAATGATCTTCGTTGACGGATGAACATCAAAGGGTATCCAGGTCTGTACTTCAATTTGAAACGGATCTTCCAGGATTCCGGTCATGTAGCCGATGAGTCTTCCGCCTTGAAAGACAAGGAGAAGCATCATGAACAGGAACACTGGATGCAGGCCGCCATTGAAGTGACGCCAGCAAAGAAAGATCAGCGCACAGAGCAATAAGACAGTGAGCCAGATTGCGACAGGAAGCGTAAGAAGCCCGAGTAACCATAAGCCGCAGGCGCCCGCAAAGAGAAGGGAAAATACGAAGAATTCCGCCAGTTTGGCGGAATCTTCTGCGACGCCGACGAAGCTTGTTGTCACGCTGCTCTCTCCTGGCTCTGACGCCATTGCCGCCGACTCACGAGGAAGATTGCGCTGCCGCAGAACAATGCAATAAGACCGGAGAAGATGAAATACGATACGGCCACGCCAAGCTCGCCCCACATGCGCGCACCGTACCAACTGCAGAGAGACATTACGATAGCGATGGAAACCGCCATGTACAGAAACGGTTCTTTCTTGTAAGACCGGAGGTAGAGCGCTTCAGACTGCACGACGTGATTACAGACTGTGGTGAGAAGAAGTATAAGAAAGACCGGCTTGCTGACCATGCGGTGCCCAATCGAAGGGATATAGCGGTCGAGCAGCACAACTACCACAAATGCCGCAGCGGCTCCGGAGACAACAAGTACAGTTGATTGCCGCAGCGTCTTGAAGAAGAGATGGTCCAGTTCTTTGATCTTGTTTCTGGCTACCATGTTGCCGAATGGCGCGGCCTTGGTGCTCATCCATGATAAGGCAATCATGCCCAGAGAAAGATTGATGTTGATGGACAAGCCCATCTGGCCGGCTATGACAGGTCCGCAGACGGAAAACAACACGGGCGTAAAGACGGTTGCGGGAGCATAGTTGCTGAGCCATGAAAGAGCCACTCTCCATTGAAAGGGCAGGATCTCATGGCGCCAGCTGATGGTATCTTCGCCGCTATCGACATGCCACAGCTGCAGGAGCAAACGGCGGCGGCGATAGAAGAAGACAAGGCCCGTAGATGCCTGCGCCATGATTAACAGACCTGGCGCATACAGGCCGTGCCGCGTGCCTATGCAGAGCCACGCGATGAGGCTGCCAACTACGGATTGAATTACCTTTTGCATGGCCGCTTGAGAGACGTATCCGCATCCTTCCAGGAAGGAGATGGTCGGATCAATCTGGAACATGAGGCCGGCGGCCAATACAGTCAGCATCCAGGGCAACTGCCAATGAATGCCGACGGCCGGCCTGGTTGAGAAAAAATGATATCCCCACAGATAGAGCAGGACAATCATGAGGACGGCCGCGGTGAGATACCAGCGCTGAACCGTTCTGAGCAGATGCGCGAGCCTCTTGATGGAGCGGGAATCGCCGTGGGCACGCCCTTCTTCGTCGAAGGTGAGATGCGCGGACTCATGCGCTGCCGTTTGCAGAATGACGAAAGAGAATCCTAATTCGAAGACGACCTGCAGCGCCCAGAGACTCCAGATCGCGTAGTAGTATCCCTGCTCGACGGGCGACATCAGGCGCGAAACCATGATCAAGTTGACTACGCTGGTTAAAGCGGTGTAGATGCGCCCAAAGACGGACAGAAATATGGGCCTGTCAACGCCGGCTATAGATTTGATTCTGGATATCATCCTGAAGGAAGTTTCGGACATGCTCCAGCCTATGGACGATCAGCCGCGGGAAATGGCTTGTTGCCTATTGCGGCGCGCAGACCTGATAGCTTCTGTTGAAAAATCGGGGAGGCTCGAAGCTCTGTTGTTTTCCAGACCAGGATCACCCAGCCGCAACCGCAGAGCAGCCCGATAAAGGTGAACAGGGCAAGGATGAGCCCGATGTGCGGGGAAGTCCTGCGATCGGGAACGACTGCCGGTTCCAGCACCTGAATGATTGCCGCATCCTTTGAGGCATCGAGCATTGCGGCGTCATATTGCCTGGAGAGAAGATCGAACATTGTTTGCCGATAGCGAAGCTCGTGTTCGGCGTTCAGGTATGCAAGGTTTGCATCGGGCAGATTCCCGGAGTCCGGGCCGCCGGAAGCGTTCTTTCCAAAGCTCTGCTGCTGCAATCGTGATAGTTGCTGACGCAGTGAAGCCAGCTCAGAAGAGACGAGTTGAACCTGTGGGCTGCTGGCTGTGGAATAGTTTTCCAGTACCTTCAACTGCACTTCTTTGGCCGAGATCTGTTTTTCGAGTGCGGAAATCTGGTCCACCGTGGCGCGGCCCTGCGCATCGGGCTGGAGGATGGTTTTATTCTGCTCTACTTCCTTGAATTTCTCTTGCGCGACCTCGAGCGCCTCTTTCTTTTCATCCAGAAGTTTCGCGTAGAACTCCAGCCGACGATCTGCTTCCGTTTCCGCCAGCGAGTTGGTGAGGCTGCGCGCTTCGTCGATGTAGGAATTGGCGATTGCAGCGGCTCGCTGTTTATCCGTGTCCGTTACGGCGACGGAGATGACTCCGCTCTTTTCCGACACAATGTCGGTATTGGCTTTCAGCTTCTTTCGCGCAGCCGTCATGTCTTTGGAGTGATAGACGGACTGAAGGCTGTATTTCTGAATAATGTGATCGGCGATAAGGCGCGACTGCAGGATGCCGATGTAAATATCATTCGGATTCTTCAGCCCGAGACCGCCGCCCGCTAATGCGCTCAGTGAGCTCGCGCCTCCCGACGACAAAAGCTGATTGGCCAAAACGGAGACGCCGGACGGAGACTGTTGCGGGGGCATGATCTTGACGGTGCCCGTGTAGCGCCATGGCAAAACGAGGCACACGATCACGCCAACGAGAAGGAATGCGGCGGTCACCTGGGCTATTCTCAGCTTTTTTCGAAGCAGCAGGGTGGAGATGTCGAGCAGGATCAACTGCAAGCCTCCGTTTGGAGGATTGGGATTATGGAGCGCGTCTGTATCAGTGAAATGGAGCGTGGAATCATTTCCCTGCATTGTCATTACCCTGTATCTATTACAGCGAATCCTGAAAGATCAATCCGATCAATCGTCTGGCCCTGCTACAGCTTACCGTGCGCCTCAGTTGTTCGTCGACCTTCGATAGAGAATTGTCTACGGCTAAATTCCCGAGTTGGGAGTTGGCAACGATGCTATGGCGCCGCCAATTCATCGAAAAGTCTGAAATAGAGCGGCTGGATGACGGAGGCAGAATAGTGCCGTTGAACGCGCTCGAAGCCCGCCTGACTTAGTTTCGTCAACTGATCGGCATCTCTGAGCTGCTCTATTTTCCGGACCAGATCTTCGACGTCACGGGAATGAAAAAGGGCGGCCGCCCTTCCCCCATCACTTGTTTCCAGCGACACTTCGATATCACTCATCAGGCAGGGAAGACCTCGCCCCATAGCCTCCAGCGGAGTCTGCCCCTGGCCCTCGAGGGGGTATGAGGGAAAGACAAGAAGATCCGCGTGATCATAATACGGATTGCAATCATTGACCACGCCTCGAAAAACGACTGGAAGCCCCTGCGCACGACTCACGAGATCGTCGTGCTCCGGTCCCTCGCCTAAGACTTCAAGCGTACATTGGTCGAGGCATTTCATTGCCGCAATGAGTTCCCGCAGGCCTTTTAATTGGATGAGGCGGCCGACAAACAAGAGTCGAAACGGCTCCTCGCTGAAATGAAACCGCCGGGGCTGGGAAAGCTGGTCTTCCATGAGCCAATTGGGAATGGTGACAAGACGGTCATGGCTGACAATGTTTTCCATATCGCGACGCACGAGGGACGACACGCACACGATCCTGGCGGCAAATTTATGACAACGATGAACGATTCTTTGCGGGAGGCTCTTATTCGTGAAATCGAGGATACTATGCCGCGTGATGACAGTTTTTATTCCCATGAGCAGAAAGAGCGGGGAGAAATAAGCCTCACCCTGACCATTGAGATGGGCAACGTCCGGACGGAAGAAGAGGCACTGTTTGATGACAGCAAAAGCGACGAGGAGGTAGCGAAGGATGAGGCCCCCCGCGGGTATGCGGGTCACGGGTAGACCAAGACCCTCCATCTGCTCCTGGAGCCATGGATTGCACACGATCGCATGTAACTGGTATCGGCCGGCCAGGAGCCTGGCGAGCTTGGCAAGATGCGTTTCGCCACCGCCTTTAAAGGGCGTGACGCTTACCAGGAGAATTCTCAATTTGGTCTTTCGCACCACAAGTTTTCAGACTACCAGCGTTTTTGGAAGGTCAAAGCATGAATTCCTGGCAGTCGCGAAGCAGTTAACAGCGAACTCAAGCTACGAATACGGGGACTGGATAATCCGGCGTGTGCCGTGATACAACGCTAGAAGTCGATTGGGCGTGCCCTCCGCGTACGGAAATTACCTGCATCTTGTGATACACAGCGGCCTTCAAGGCCGTTTGAGATATGCAACGTACCTCAAAGACTTTTCAAGGCGGAGATTAGTTGAGTACGGCCGTAAGCGTGCGTGACTACGGTCAGCTTACGGGAATCACAGATCAATGTTTCGGAGCTTCTGGTGGAGATCGATGGAGCGATCGGCAACCTGCCATTCGTTGAAAAATCCAATTCATTCGTGGAAGCGTCACAACTCTTTTCCGGCGGCGGAGAGCTGGGAGCTCGAATGCGGCAGATGGACTGGGCGTCGACAACGCTCGGGCCAGTGGACCAGTGGCCGCAGAGCCTCAGAACATGTGTGCGCATCATCCTGACTTCGCGTCAGCCGATGTTCATCTGGTGGGGTGACGACCTCATCAACCTCCATAACGATGCATACAAAAGCATTCTGGGCGGCAAGCATCCAGCCGCCCTAGGTCAGCCGGCTCGACTGGTATGGCACGAAATCTGGGACCAGGTGGGCCCACGCGCCGAATCCGCGTTGCGGACCAACGAAGGAACCTACGACGAATCCCTTCTGCTGATGATGGAAAGAAATGGGTACCGTGAGGAGACCTATTACACCTTTTCGTATAGTCCCGTTCCAAACGATCATGGCGGGACGGGCGGAATCATCTGCGCCAACACCGATGACACAGATCGCATCATTAGCCAGCGGCAGATTGCAGCATTACGGGATGTTGCCTTTCGGACGGCAGATGCGCGGAACTGGCGCGAGGTTTGCAAGCTCACGGCGGAAAGCCTCTGCAGCAGCCGGGATGTGCGGTTCGGGCTGATTTACATCTCTGACGAGAACCAAGGCGATCTGGAGTTGGCAGGAACCGTGCGGACGCTGGAAGGAGATGCAACCGTGCCGGCGAAGATCCGGCGCGAAGAAGCGAATCGGTGGCCGATTGCCGAAGTCATCCGCGGCAACGATATCCGCATTGTTTCAAGCGATCAATATCTCTTTCCTCAAAACACCGAAAGCGATGCAGAGGAGGCCGTAAAATACGCGGCTGTAGTCCCCATCTCACAGGTGGGAAATACGGCGCATAACGGCGTGCTTATTGTCGGCCTCAATCCGTTTCGCCTACCCGACGATAATTACCAGGGCTTTCTGAAGATGCTGGCGAGCCAGATAGGTGCGAGCATCGCGAATGCCGAGGCCTACGAGCAGGAGCGGCGTCGCGCGGAAGCTCTCTCTGAGCTCGATCGGGCGAAGACTATCTTTTTCAGCAATGTGAGCCACGAATTCCGCACTCCTTTAACCCTGATGCTTGCGCCGCTGGAGGATCTGCTGGCACGCAGGGCGGTCCTGGAACCCGGCGATGCGGCAAATATCGAGACGACCCATCGAAACGGGACACGTTTGCTGAAGCTGGTGAACACACTGCTTGATTTCTCGCGCATTGAGGCGGGGCGGATCAGCGTGTGTTATCGCCGTGTGAACCTTGGAAAATATACCGCCGAGTTAGCGAGCATCTTCCGTTCTGCCATGGAAAAGGCAGGCCTGGATTACAGGGTCGAATGTGACTTGTCCGATGAGGCAACATACGTAGATCCGGCGATGTGGGAGAAGATTGTCCTCAATCTGATTTCGAATGCGTTCAAATACACGCTGTCGGGAGAAGTGCGTGTTCAACTGGAATACCGCGACGGACAAGCAGAGTTTCGTGTTGCGGATTCAGGAGCAGGGATTCCTGAACAAGAGCTGCCGCGAATTTTTGATCGGTTTCATCGCGTGGAAGGGGCTATCGGCCGAACCCATGAAGGGACGGGCATTGGTCTGGCGCTGGTAAGCGAGCTGGCGCGACTGCACGGCGGGGAAGTGCGGGTGAAGAGCAAGCTGGGATCGGGATCGACGTTTACAGTTTCTATTCCGGTTGGACGCCAGCATTTGGCTGCCGATAAGATCGCGGAAGATGAAGGTGAATTCTCGCAGAGGCAAGGATCGGCTGCATTTGTGCAGGAGGCGCTCCGATGGCTGCCTGGTGAGGCACAGGAGCTAGAGGCGGAGAGTGATCTGGCGGGGACGGACGAGTTTCCGGCATCCTCTTTCGCAGATGACCGGAGCCTGACGAGACCGCGGATCTTGTTGGCGGACGACAATCGCGACATGCTGGAGTACCTCCAGCGGCTTCTTTCGCGCCGCTTCGACGTAACAGCGGTTTCAGACGGCCAGCAAGCGCTTGAGGCAGCGCTGAACCAGCTGCCAGATCTGGTTTTGACCGACGTTATGATGCCGCGCCTGGATGGTTTCGGGCTTTTGCGCGCGCTCCGTACGGATGCCAAAACAGCGGCAATTCCGATTGTGATGCTGTCAGCGCGAGCAGGCGAGGAAGCAGAAGCCGAAGGGTTGGAAGCAGGTGCCGACGATTATCTGGTGAAACCGTTCACCGCTCGAGAAGTGTTGGCCAGAGTGCAAACCCATGTGAATATGCATCAGCTTCGCACAGAGCTAACGGTGCGTGAGCAGGAACTCCGTCGGAAGGCGGAGGACGCCGAATATAGATACCGTACGATGTTGGAGAGTATCTCAGAGGCATTCATCTTCGTCGATCGCGATTGGCGTATTTGCTACGCTAACTCCCAATACTCTGCACTTTTCGGGGCCGATATCCCACCCCTGCTGGGGAAGAGTCTTTGGGAGGTCTTTCCTGAAGCCACTGACACCGGTTTTGCGCACATGTACCGACTTGCAATGCGAGAGGGCAAGGTCAAGCGGCTGGAAGACTACTACGCACCGCTTGAAAAATGGTTCCTGGTCAACGCCTATCCGTCGGCAGACGGACTCTCCATCTTCCTGATGGATGTGACAAGCCGTAAAGAAAAGGAACAGCAGCTTCTTTTGACGGAGAAGCTGGCGGCCACGGGGCGCCTGGCCGCAACAATCGCTCATGAGATTAATAACCCGCTAGAATCGGTACTGAACCTCGTTTACCTGGCCAGAATTTCGCGTGGGAGTATTGATAAAATTCGTGACTATCTTGCTACCGCAGAGAAAGAAATCGCTCGCGTATCGCACATAGCACGTCATACTCTCGGGTTCTACAGGGACACTTCGCGGCCGGTCCTGATCAGCTTGCCATCGTTGATCGATGAGGTTTTAGTTGTGTATGAAACCAGGCTTCGGGCCTCTGCAATCGATGTGGTAAGGTCGTTCTCTGACGTTCGGCCGATCGAAGGCCTCAAAGGGGAATTTCACCAAGTATTCTCGAATCTTATTTCGAATTCCATCGATGCAATGCCGTCGGGAGGTACGCTCCATATCTCTGTCGTAGAGACCCGTGAGCAAGTATGTATCACCCTGGCCGATACTGGCAGAGGAATCCCGAAGGAATATCAAGGCAGAGCAGGCGAACCTTTTTTCACGACGAAACGGGGATCGGGGACTGGATTAGGTTTGTGGATTGTCAATCAATTTGTAAAAGGCTGGGGCGGCACCCTTGAAATTTCAAGCAGCACGGAAGAAACAAGCCACGGAACCAGTATTACAATAAGTCTTCCCCTGGCGTTTCTCTCCCCGTCACAAAAAACAGATCGATCCTCGCAACATTTAATGTGAGGACGAAAGGAATTCAATGCTAGACAGGTTTTCTTATTATTTAGGCGATCAACCTCCGCAGATTCCCCCTGCGGGAGGTATCCACATGGGTGCTGAAAATGATCGCAACAAGATTTCAATACTCGTTGTCGACGATGAGACACTCATCACGGACACGCTCGCCGACATACTCTACGAGCACGGGTTCGAGGCGAGGAAGGCGAACAGCGCGGAGGAGGCAATTGAGATTGCTCTCCGTATGCGTCCCGATATCGTGTTGACCGACGTCCTTATGCCCAGAATGTCTGGAGTTGATCTCGGGGTTCGTATCCGCCAGGAATTGCCAGGGACGCAAATTATTCTGATCTCCGGACAGGCATCGACGGCCGATCTCCTGCAGAAAGCCCAGGAGGAAGGAAACGTCTTCGAACTGCTTCCGAAGCCCATTCATCCCGAAGAATTAGTCGCGCGGCTAAGAGGGCTGGCCAGTTAGCGGCGATCCCTCTGGCAGATTGATCGAGTTGAAGGTGTCTATTTTCCGGCTTGTCGTGGACCAGCTGCTCCCAAGAACAGGCCCTCATAACCTTTGACTGCCGTCTGTGGATCAATAGCTCCAATCAACGCAGACTGAACAATGAAGCCCAGAAAGAAAGACAGCAAGACCTTGGAGATATCTTCCGGCTTACCCTTCGCTGGAAGGTCTCCGCGTTTTTGCCACTTGCGTATTACTACGGCTGCTGCCTCACGATAAGCCATTTGCCCGGAAACAATAATTTCTTTCAATTTCGGATTGGACTGAGCTTCGCTCCAGCCCATGAGGAAAGCGACGCCGAAGTTAAGCCCGTCTCGGTGAGCATACATGCTGATGACTTTTGTGATCTCGCGGACAAAAACGGAAGGAGGGTAAGGCTCATCTGCGATGAACATCGGAGCCAGTAGTGCACGCATCTCCTGAAATGCCGAGGTGAAAGCAGCAAGAATGAGTTCCTCCTTGCTCTTGTAATAGAGATAAACCGCTCCAAAAGAGAGGTTTGCTTCGCGAACGATGTCATCCATCGACGTTGAATGAATTCCGCGCCTTGAGAAACACCTCCAGCTGGCGGCGAGAATCTGATCGCGGCGGGCCTGGCGCTTTTCCTCGGAGATTTTCGGCATTTACCCTCACTGAAAAAATTGGAATCCAGAGATATCCTCAGAAAATCATATCAAAAAGATTGATTGCTCGTTTTTTATTTGATATATAAAGAGCGAGTAATCGTATTTTATGTGAATTCAAGGGAACGTAACCGATCAGCTCCGGAGGTTGGATTCGCTCCTAGACATCGGTGAAGAAGTTCCGTAAATGATTCAGTTCCATCAGAAAGGATTGAAAGACATGTCAAACGAAGTCTCTACCGCAGTTCCTTTGCCGCTCACCTCGCCTGAGTCGGTAGGTTTTTCCGCTCAACGCCTCAACCGTCTCGATGGCGCAATTCAGGCCGAGATAGACGCAGGTCACTATGCGGGCATCAGCGTCATGATTGCCCGTCACGGCAAAGTTGTGAAGTCCACACAGTATGGATTCCAAAGGCTTGGAAGCAGCGAACCGCTGCGCGAAGATGCCATTTACCGCATCGCCTCGATGACGAAGCCGATCATCGCAGTCGCCATGCTCTTGTTGTATGAACAAGGCAAGTGGCAGCTCGACGATTACGTTACGAAGTTCATTCCTGAATTCGCAGACCTCAAGGTTATGCAACCGGATGGGACGCTCGTACCTCTGAAGAGACCCATAACGATGCGCCATCTAATGGCGTCCTCGGCAGGCTTCGCATTCGGTCCGCCAGTGGGCACCACCAACCTTGTGGTGGACGGGGTGTATGCAAAGGCGGATCTCTGGAGCGGCACCAATGACGACATTATTGCCAAGCTGGCGAAGCTGCCTCTGGAATCGCAGCCGGGCACGGAGTTCCGCTACGGGCTGCAGCAAGAGGTGCAGGGCGCGATCCTGCGGCGCATTACGGGCGAGCAGCTCGACACGTTTTTGGAGCGGGAAATATTCCAGCCGTTGGGTATGAAGGACACCGGCTTTGAGGTGCCCGCTGACCAACGCGATCGCATTCCGCCGCGCTACTCTCTCGATGAAAACCTGAAGCTTGTTCTCGCGCAGGACCAATCGGCATTCCCAGCCGTGGCCGGTACGCCTCCGGGAGTGAAGCCGAAGTTCATGCTTTCGATTGCCGGGCTTTACTCGACTGCACACGACTACATGCGCTTCGCGCAGATGCTCGCGAATCGTGGCAGCCTGGATGGCGTACGAATCCTGTCGCCTTCTTCCGTCAAGTTGATGACGAGCAACCTTCTGCCGCCAGGAGTGCCGATGCACTTCACGCAATCGTTCGCCGGCGTGGGCTATGGCATGAACGTCGGCATTGTGCTTGACCCCTCTCACGCCGACTTCAACGGCGGCGCTGTGGGGATTGGCACTTTCTATTGGGGCGGTGTGCATGGCACATGGTTCACAGTCGATCCGGTCAACGACCTCATCATCGTGGGGATGTTTCAACAGGAGGACGGCGGAAACCCCATGACGGGCCGACCGTATCCGGTGGCAGATGTGCGCGCAATTACGCGTTCCATCGCATACGGAGCGCTCATCGCACCTGAGTTGTAAAACGCATCGACCACAGACATTCGGGCCCATCGCAATACATCTCACCAACCCCCATCGAAAGGAATACTCCAATGCCGCAGGAAACGAACACCACCGCAGCCAATGCCACCGCTCCCGAGCGATTTCCATTTTTCCCCGACAACATTCAGTACTGGTACGAGACCAAACGCGCCTTTGGCGCCAGCAGCTACGGCGCCAGCGAATTCGGCGAAGTAATGGCCACTGTCGAACGCATCAAGTCTGGCGATGACAACAGTTGGTACGAAGAATGGACCGCCACAGCCGAACGTGTCTTCGAAGAAGCGGAAAAGCAACGCGCCGAGGGTCACCGAGTCAGTGCACGCGATAACTATCTGCGCGCGACCACCTACTTTCGCGAGTCGGAGTTCTTCCTCCACAGCAACCACAACGATCCGCGCATCAACAGTGCCTACGAAAGATCCATTGCGGCGTACAAGCTGTGCTGCAGCCTGTATGACACTCCAATTCTGCCGGTTGAGATTCCGTATGAGAATACGACTCTGCCCGGGTACTTTCATCGCGTGGATGGCTCAGGCACCAAGCGTCCGCTGTTGATTCTTCATACAGGCTTCGATGGCTCAGCAGAAGAGATGCACAGCGAGGCCGCACGCGCGGGCGTTGAGCGTGGATGGAACGTGCTCGCCTTTGATGGCCCAGGACAGTTCGGGCCCATGCATCGTGAGCGCCTTGCGTTCCGCTATGACTGGGAAAAGGCTGTGACACCGGTTGTCGACTTCGCGCTGCAGCTTCCGGGCGTTGATCCCGCAAAGATTGCTCTCTGGGGCGTCAGCATGGGAGGCTATCTGGCACCGCGCGCTGCTGCCTTTGAAAAGCGGATCTCTGCTCTTGTTTGCGATGACGGTGTATACGACTGCGGTGATGCGATTTTGCGCTCTATCCCCGAAGCTGAACGGGAGAGCTTCATCGCGGCTGTGCATCAAAAAGAAGCACCTGAGCTTGATCAAAAGATTCTCGCGGATAAGATGAAGTCGCCGATCACCAAGTGGCTCGGCGATCACGGCGGTTGGGTCATGGGGCAGGCCACGCCGCACGAGACCATCGCAAAGGTTCTTACCTTCAGCCTGCGCAACGGCATCGCCGAACAGATCTCCTGTCCAACGCTTGTGCTGAACGCAGAAGACGATATGTTCTTCGCGGGACAGCCTGAAGAGCTTTTCGCGCACCTCACCTGCCCGACATCGCGTATTCTTCCTAAGCACCACTTTTTGTCGGAATCGTGATTGAAGCACTGATTAAATTGGATTTAAGTTAATTTTTATCAATAATTTGACAGAAGAGTTAAATAGGGTTTCGCGTCAGAGCGCGAAAAACTTCTTTCCTCGTCATCCTTGTCCCAGTTCAGATATTGCCGGAGTTAGCTCATTCCTGATAATAGGGTCTGGCGCTGTAAAAAGACCACCAATGCCGAACAGACTTCTTAATTTGGTCAGCAATGAGCGCTGCTGAGCGCAGGAGTCGTCAGACTTGGCTGAGAAAAATTCTCTCCCGTTGTACTTCCATTCATAGAACGACTGGCAAAATTGCCATTAGAGAATTAGACGAAACGTGGGCGGGGGCTAAGCGGATGGAGAGAATTCTCTAGTCGTACTAGCGGAGCAGAATTTGAGAATTTGCGGGGAATGCTGCATAAGCTAGCCGTCTTAAATACTTTAAGCTGCAGATCGCAGACTCTATGGCGGAGAGGGTGGGATTCGAACCCACGTTAGAGTTTCCCCTAAACACGCTTTCCAAGCGTGCGCCTTCAACCACTCGGCCACCTCTCCAGGAAAGGATTCGTCTCTATGAATTTAACACAGTGAGGCCTTCGCCTTCCTGTTCATGAAACCGTTTACTTTCTTTTGCCTACTCATTTATAGTTCGCGTTGCCTGCAATCTTGCATTCCGTGCGCATTCTGCACGTATACGTGTTTACTACTTGAACCTGTGAGGGAATCTATGGCTGCTATCTCGCGTCGGGACGTGCTCTCTGGCGGTCTCGCTCTATCTGCATCTTCCATTCTGGCCCGCAATGCGTGGGCGCGCACGGCTGCGGCCATCAGCCTTGAGGATCCCTCTGCTGCCGCTGCCGCCATCTCGCCGCGCGAGCAGTTGCTATTCGATTTTGACTGGAAGTTCACTTTCGGCCACGGTACTGATCCGGCAAAGGATCAGGGCTTCGGCATAGGCCAAGGTGATTTCTCCAAGACCGGTGAGTTTGAATTTTCCCGGTTCAAATTTGATACTTCGAAGTGGAAGTACGATGAGTCCAAGTGGCACACGGTAAACTTCCCACACGACTGGGCCGTTGAGCTACCTTTCGTCCGGGATAATGAACAGAACTCGCATGGCTTTAAGCCGCTTGGGCGCCGCTATCCTGATACGAGTATCGGCTGGTATCGCCGCATATTTGACGTTCCTGCAGCCGATAAGGGCAAGCGTATCGCCATCGAATTCGATGGGGCTTTTCGCAGCGTGCTGGTCTTTCTCAACGGCTGCTTTATCGGGCGCAATGACAATGGTTACGCGCCTTTTCGCTTCGATCTGACCGACTTTCTTCACTATGGCGACAAGAATGCGATTGTCCTGCGCGTGGATGCTTCTTTTGGCGACGGATGGTTTTACGAAGGCGCAGGCGTTTATCGCCATGTGTGGCTCACGAAGTTTCATCCCGTTCATCTTGCCCCGTGGGAAAGCTATGTTCGTACGGAACACAAAGGCGGAATGGCTTCGCTTGCGCTCAGCGCGATGGTGGAGAACCAATCGAAGGATTCTGCATCGGCTCGCGTGACGTGGAAGATAGTGGATGCTAAAGGCGGAACCGTAGCCACTGCGGAAGCGCCTGCACAGACCATTGCTGCGGATGGCTCGGCAACTTACACGGCGACGGCGAAGATTTCGAATCCCGCGCTCTGGTCACCGGATACGCCGAATCTTTACTCGGCTGTGGTTACGGTGGAGCAGTCGGGCAAGCCGCTGGATGCGGAGCGTATTCAGTTTGGTGTTCGGACGGCGCTTTTCACGGCAGACAAGGGCTTTCTGCTCAATGGTCAGCCGGTCAAGATCATGGGCACTTGCAATCATCAGGATCATGCCGGTGTTGGCGCTGCGCTTCCGGATCGGCTGCAGTGGTTCCGCCTGGCTGCGCTCAAGGAGATGGGTGGCAATGCAGTGCGCACCTCACACAACATGCCTACGCCGGAGTGGGTGAACGCGTGCGACCGCATGGGCATGATGATGATGTGCGAGACGCGCATGATGAGTTCCAACCCGGAAGGCCTGGCGCAACTGACGGCGATGATCAAGCGCTATCGCAATTCGCCGTCGATTATTCTCTGGTCTGTTGGGAATGAGGAATGGGTTTTGCAAAGCCAACAGCCTGATATTGGCGCAAAAATTGCGGGCACGATGGTGCGGCTGTGCCACGAGCTCGATCCCACGCGCGTGGTTTCGGCTGCTGTCAACGGCGACAACAAAGCCGGTGTCTCGGAGGCTTTTGACATCATCGGTTTTAATTACAACCTCAAGTTTCCGGATGAATTCCATAAGAACAATCCTTCGAGGCCTGTTTATGGTTCGGAGACGTCTTCTGCAATCAGCACGCGCGGCGAATACTCTACGAATAAGCTGCGGAACACTGTCAATTCCTATGATGGTGTTGTTCCGTGGGGAGAGACGCCTGAGGAATGGTGGAAGTTCTACGGCACGCGTGAGTGGATGGCGGGCGGATTTGCGTGGACGGGCTTTGACTATCGCGGTGAACCTACGCCGTACGGCTGGCCGTCGATCAACTCGCAATTCGGCATTCTCGATATGTGTGGGTTTCCCAAGGACTACAACTTCTACTACAAGGCGTGGTGGGGAACGAAGCCCGCGCTGCATGTTTTTCCGCACTGGAACTGGCATGGGCGCGAGGGCGATGAGATTTCTGTCTGGGCTTACTCGAACGCGGATGAAGTTGAGCTGTTTGTGAACGGCAAGAGCGCCGGCTCGCAGAAGGTTCCTCACCTTGGGCACGTGGAATGGAAGGTTCGCTATGAGCCGGGAGTGATTGAGGCGCGTGCGAGCAAAGACGGCAAGGTTATCCTCACGGAAAAGCGTGAAACTACGGGCGACACCGTCTCGATCCGGCTCACTGCGGACAGAAGCGAGATTGACGCTGACGGCGAAGACCTGGCCATTCTCACGGTGGAGGGAGTGGATGCGGAAGGCCGCCTTGTGCCTGTTGCCGACAACAAGATCGCATTCAAAGTTACCGGAGCGGGTGCGCTGATCGGCGTTGGGAACGGCGATCCTAACTGCCAGGAAAGCGACAAGGCACCGAAGCGCTCACTCTTTAATGGGCTTGCCCAGGTGATTCTTCAGAGCACAAAGACGCCAGGTGAGATTGTGATTGAAGCGACGAAGGATGGCTGGGATGGGCCTAATCTCAAGCCGGCAAAGATCACGATTAAAACGAAAAAAGTAGACCTGAGGCCTTCCGTCGCTTAGAAGCAAAGCGGGGCCTGGGTGCTCCGCTTTGTATTACCTGGCAAGTGTGCCGGTCAACATCCATTGATGCTCGTCTGCTTCCGCGTCTTCCAGAGTGTCGTGTACAAGGTCGCGGAATGCAGCCATGGCCGGGGATATCCATTTGTCGCGATGCCACAATATGTGCGTCGCGATGTCCAGCGAAGGACCTGCCCAGTGCAGGGCTTTGAGTTGACGCTGCCGCAGCTCGCGCGCCACAACAATTGCAGGCAGTAGTCCGAGACCCATTCCATTTGCGACGCATTGCTTGATGGCTTCAACGCTCGAAAACTCTGTGACATGACCGGGGCGAATATTCTGCATTGCCAAGGCGCGGTCGAGTTTGGCGCGATAACCGCAGCCTGCCTCAGTGAGCAGAAGTGTTTGCCCGGCAAGGTCGGCAAGTTTTACGGTCTGCCGCTTTGCCAGTGGGTGATCCTGATTGCAGAGCAGAAAGACGCGCTCCATGCGCAGCCGCCTGGCTTCAATCGGCGCATCAGGAACGCAATCTGCCATGAGGATGGCCATATCGAACTTGCCTGTCTCCAGCTCCGGCAGCGTCATGTCGGTGTATGGACGAAAGATCAGTTCCACATGCGGAAAGCGACGCCGAAAGGTGCGGAGAATCTTTGGCAGCCGATATGTGAGCACGCTCTCCGGCGCGCCAATACGCAGCGGCCCGCTTGGTTCTGCGTCAGCCTGTACGGCACGCTGGCCTTGTTCCATTGCGCATAGCGCCTGATCTGCAAAGGGGAGAAATCTACGGCCCGCATCGGTAAGCGCAACGCGCCGTCCGAGCCGATCAAAGAGCGGGACGCCGAGCTCTTCTTCGAGGGCTTTGATCTGCGCAGTCACATTCGATTGCACAGTGTGCACGCGTTCCGCTGTGCGGGTGAAGTTCAGCTCTTCGGTGAGGACTCGGAAAATCTGCAGCTGGCGCACTTCCATCGTTCCATCTCCTGAACAGATGGAAACCATTCTATCAATCTATTGGACGGATGTAACAACTAAGCTCAGACTCGCAGCATGGAACACCTTGTCTGTGACATAGCAGAGAAGTCCGGCGGCGGAAGATTCCACGTAGAAGGCGCAGCTCGGTTTTCGGGACGAGGTGGAAATTGCGCGCAAGAAACGGATGGCTCGGGGGTCTCGTTTCCAGCGAAGATTCATTCGATGAGAATCATAGCCAATGCGTTTCGAGTATGGCTGTCTGCTGCCATGCTGATTTTCACAGTAGCAAGCCGTGCTCCCGCGCAGACAGCGCCGCCTGCTCCTCATACCACGGTAGCCATTTTTGCGGACAATCCTTCGCATGTCGAATCATGGGATTCTGTTTTCGCTACGCTGCGCAAGAATCTACCGGAAGCCACTGCGACCGCGCCATCGGTGGATGCGGATCCGAGCCTCATCCGCGGCGATGCAATCGTTCCCGGCATGAATGTGGATGCGGCCATCGTGGTGTTTCTTCATGGAGACTGCACTCTCTACCCGCGGACTACAGCTTTTCCGCAAGGCAAGGCGCTCGGCTGGGTGTACCAGCAAAGAGGCGAAATTCAGCCATACATTCACGTTGATTGCACCCGTATTGCGCAGGCTCTCTCGGTGCAGTCTGAAACCATGAGTCGCGAGCAGCGTACTGCCGCGATGTCCGAGGCCATCTCGCGGGTGATTCTGCATGAGTGGATTCATATCGCCAGCCAGCGCAGCGGCCATCGCCAGAACGGGTTGGGCAAGGCGCAATTCACCGTGGAGGATCTTATTCCTACCGCCACCACCCGCACAATTGCGCACAATTTCATGTTCCGCGTTCCATGATGGAAAGGCGGGAAGCTGATACAATCCGCAGCGTGCAAAGTAAATCTCCGAGTGTCGAAGCCTATCTGAGCTCTCTGCCTCCTGAGCGCAATGCCGTCATCGGGGCTGTTCGCGATCTCATCCTCGAAAATCTCGATGAGGATTATGAGGAGGGCATGCAGTACGGAATGATTGGTTATTATGTGCCCCATCGCGTATATCCGAAGGGCTATCACTGCGACCCCAAACAACCTCTTCCTTTCGCTGCGCTTGCTTCGCAGAAGAATTACATGTCTCTCTATCTCATGTCCGTCTATTGTGGATCCATGGGTGAGGGCGCTGCCGGTGAGCATGCCGAGTGGTTTCGCCAGGCATGGGCAAAGACCGGAAAGAAACTGGATATGGGCAAATCCTGTATCCGGTTCAAAAAGCTGGAAGAACTGCCACTGGAAGTCATCGGCGAAGCAGTCAGGCGAGTTCCCGCCGCAACCTTCATCGAGTTCTGCGAATCCTCTCTTGCGCGGACTTCCAGATCCTCGCGCGCCCGGCAAAAGCCGCAGCCCCAAACCTCGCGCGTAAAGTGATCTTTTTGGTGCCGCAAACTGTGTTACTACATGCCCGGTGCTCCCTGATTTCCACTGCAATTTCAAGCTATAACCGCGCCGTGAAAGTCGCTCTTTTCTTCCTTCTGCTGGTTCTCGCGTCCGTTTGTGGAGCGCAATCCTCCTGCGTGCGCGAGGACATTGCCAGAGCTGCCAAAGTAGCAGCCACATCTCAGGCTGAGTTACAAAAGAAGGCTTCTTCCAGGGAAGGGGATTGGAGCATTCCCAATGGTGTGGATGACCGGATGAGGGCGCTGAAAGACGCTTTAGCTCGTACAGCGGATGCGGCCCTCGCCTGCGCATCGCAGAGTGCAAATCCTGTGATGTTACAGGATGATCTCGCAAAGGCCCTTCACGCCAACCCGCCACAGCCTCCGTCCGGTACAAGCATCAGCAACAACGATCCTCGTTACACGGAAGTTCTTGGCTCCTACGGTCACAATCTGTTAGTGCAAGTAAGCCGTCCTATCAATGTTTCCGGACTTCTCACAGTTCAATTCTCCATCAACATTGAATGTGGCGACGACAATATGCTTCTGGTCTACGCTCTGCGCGATGGCTCGTGGAAGCGCCAGCTTCGCTGGCAGGCGAACAGACTCGATCAAATACCAGACGCCTTTGGGGACTTCTTTCTCACGGCATTTCTTTCAGGTCAAAACGGAGAATGGCGTGCTGTGGTCGCACATGGCACCCCTTGGTGTGCGTCTCGAATGAGTGCTTTCGATATCGATGTCCTGGCGCCCAGCGCCAATGCAGATACTCCTCGCATTGTGTGGCACACAAGAAGAGATTACTCGCGCGGTGATGGCGAGATTACATTGAAAGCTACTGACAACACGTTCGATCTACGCCTGAATGCCGACGAGATGGAATTTGTTGAATCAGGCTTTGAGCGCCGCGTCATCTATCGCTATCAAGTCTGGGAAAATAATGTCAAACGCATCGGTCCGATGGCCAATCACGCGCGCGGCTTTGTCGAAGAGTGGATTTCAGCGCCCTGGGAGGAGTCACGCAACCTCACGGCATCGGAAAATATCTCCGATCTGGAAAAGGTCCACAAAGAATTTAGCCCGCCTATCAAACCAGACGATAAGCAATTTCTTTCACACGCTTCCGGCCCCGTCCGAGCCTGCACTGCCTCCGGTGTCTTTCAAGTAGAGATGAACTCATCTTTGGAAACTATCGTTCCCGGTAAGCCAGGAGGCGACTCAAAGCCGCTTCCAAGCCACTATTTTCACATTCGCGAAGGAAAAGACGGTTACACCATGCTCTCCGCACCCACCAAACCGGACCCGGCTTGCACCGGGCCCGATCTGATGCACAAAGTAGGGAACTAAGACCTCTTTTCTGCATACTCCTTCAGCAGCGCATCCACCTCCGCATACCCGCAGGGAATTTCGATTCTTTCGGCGGTTGCGCCGGCTTTCAGTAAAGGCTCTACCCACTCTGGTGTGCGACGGCGTCTCCAGTAGGAGCTTACACAGGCTTTGACTGCCTGTTGCAATGGTGTTCGCCCTGCGCCGTCCGGAACATTCACTGGTGCGCCGCGCTCGATGAGCAACTTCATTGCTTCGGGTTGTCCGCGCCAGGCTGCTACGTGCAGGGCTGTGGAATCTTTTGCGATTTCAAAGTAGCCATCGCCTTCGTAGCGGGCATCTACTGAAATGCCCAGATCAAGAAGCCGTTTCAGGCCGTCCACGTTTCCGTTGCCGGCGTATTCCGCGAGTAGCTTTGATCCGTTGGCAATCAACTGCGCCTGCAAATCTGGCTCTTCCGCAAGTAAGGCATGAATGGCTTCGTCATCCGCCAATGCGCATGCGGCTTCCAACCGATGTACACCTTCGAGTTTGGTATCGAGTCTGCGGTCCGCAAAGAGTCGTAATAGATCGCTGCGCCCACGCCTTGCAGCAATCATTGCTGCTGAAAATCCGTACTTGTTTTTGATGGTTATGTCACCGCCGTGATCCAGAAGTGCAGTGATCGCTTCGGCCCCGTTGTTGCGCTTTACGGCATGGTGCAGACCGGAATGTCCCCAAACCTCCATGCCATTGGGATCTGCGCCATAACTCAGCGCCAGGTTCAATCCATCGAGGTCATGCCAATCGGCCTTGCGGACCAGAACTATGGTCATTGCCTGGGGTTTGAACTTTCCGCTTTTGAGTAGAAGTTCGAGGATCGTGTTGTCATAGCCTTCCGATGCGTGATAGGCAGTCTCTCCGTCGTTAATGTCGGCGCCAAACTCCAGCAGAAGCTTTGTCAACTCCAGGTTCCGCGCAATGGATGAGGCGGCGTATATCGCAGCTTCGAACTCCTCTTTCGGACCGATGTCGTAGACGTATAACTGATGCCATCCTGTGTTGGGATTTGCGCCGGCCTCGAGCAGGGTTCGCGCTGTCCGCACGAAGGCATCGCTTCTCGCCGTATCGAGCCGCAGATACCGTGAGAAGCAGAGATAAGTCAGCGCGTCCCAGCCATGTGTTCCGCCCTTCGTGGTTGCCAGGGTTGCGTCTGCTGCGAGAAAGCGTTGTACTGCTGCCTCATCTCCCAGAACAGCGGCCGTATAGATGTTGGCGCCTGCGGCATGGGGATACTTTGCGAGGATTGCATCGGCTTCTTCCAGAGTTCCGCCTGCGTGATCGCTGCCGTCGGTAGGCACGGTGGCGGCTCTGGTAAATGCGGCTACTGGATCATCGGTTTCTGCGACGACGCGCGCTACTCGTATGGACTCGATTTCGTCCGCGAATTTTTGCCAGCTTGCGAAGCCGTGTTCGCGCGCGATGATGAGTTGCGCGGTGGTGAGGGATGCTGCACTTTCATGCGCATGTTCTTCGACGCGGGCAAGCGCGTCACTCTCGCTGTTGCGCCAGGCGCGCAGCAGCTCTTTGGCTTGTTTCTTGTATTGTTCGAGGTTTGGACGAGCGGGAAGGCTCTGAATAGACATACGAAGCTCCTTTCAAGATGCGCCCGGAGTCCGCACTGATCAGGCAGGAAAGAAGTTTCGCTTCAATTTTGTTGCATCAAGGTGGGCACGGCCCTTTCCGCGGACTGGATGCGCCCTTCGCGCTGGAATCAAAGTATCGCAGCGAAGTGTCCGCGTCAACACTGCAAATTCCGCATGCCAGCCGTTACATTGGAAGTATGCCTCAGGCCATCCAATCCGACCATGTTTCTTCCGGCTGGAGAAGGGAACTGCGCGCCATGATTGCGCTTGCGCTTCCCGTTGTTCTCAGTGAGATCGGGTGGATGCTGCAGTCCATTGTGGACACCATCATGGTTGGCGGCCTGGGTCCATCTGCTATTGGAGCTGTGGCGCTGGGCAACGCGGTCTATTACACGCCGTCGATGTTTGGGTTTGGCTTGCTTCTCGGGCTCGATACACTCGTCTCGCAGGCTTATGGCCGCGGCGACCATGAGGCCTGCCATCACTGGCTGGCGCAGGGGGTTTATCTTGCCTGTATCATCACTCCGCCGCTGATGCTGTTTGGCATTGCTGCCAGCTTTGGGTTTACCCATGTCGGGATCGCATCGTCTGTGGCTGTTCCGGCTGGTTCTTATTTGCGCATTCTCACCTTCGGGACCCTTCCCCTGCTGCTGTATGCTGCCGCCCGCCGGTATCTGCAGGGTGTGGGGCAGGTTCGGGTCATTACTGTGGCCTTTGTCTTTGCTAATGTTCTCAACTGGTTTGGAAACTGGGTTCTGATTTACGGCAAACTGGGTTTTCCGCGGCTGGGAGTGCCCGGCTCGGCAGTTTCGACCTGTGTGGCTCGCGTCTCCATGGCGGCTATTCTCTTTTTCTATGCGTGGCGCTACGAGGCTCGCCGCGGTCATCCGCTTTTTCGGCACTGGGCTCGCCTGAGCCTGCTTAAAATACGCCAGCTCAGCCGTTTAGGTGCTCCTGCTGCGGGGCAGATCGTACTTGAAGTGGGTGCCTGGAATGTGGCTACGCTGGCTGCCGGCTGGCTTGCACCCGAGCAACTGGCAACCCACCAGATTGCCCTTAACTACGCTTCTTTCACATATATGGTGCCGCTGGGGCTCTCGTCGGCAGCGGCTGTCTCCGTTGGCCACGCAATTGGCGCGGGGGATGCGGCGAAAGCGCGCCGCGCAGGCTGGCTCGCGCTGGCCCTTGGAGTTGGCTTCATGCTCCTTGCGGCAATTGCTTTCTTTGTCGCTCCAGGGCCGCTGATTGAGCTTTATACGCGGGATGCCGCAGTGATGGCTGTTGGACCGAGTCTGCTGGGGCTTGCCGCCATTTTTCAGGTTTTCGACGGCATTCAGACCGTTTCGACCGGGGCTCTGCGCGGCCTGGGAGAGACTCGCACGCCCATGTGGGCCAATTTTGTGGGGTACTGGGTGGTCGGATTGCCGTTCGGCATTGCTTCCTGCTTCCTGCTGCACTGGGGCATTTACGGCCTGTGGATCGGCCTTACGATCGCGCTGGTGATCATCTCGGTGATCCTGCTTTATCGCTGGAATCGGGATTCAAAAAACGTCCACGCCATCTCGTAGTCCTCATTCGGGACTCAGGCTTGTCAATACCCCATTACAAATGATCCTCATCATGGGACATGGCACCTTCTGCGCGGCTATAATCGATGTACAGCTAGCGCAGCAAGTGATTTCTGCAGCGCAGACTTTCTTTTGAGGGGAATCCCGCCAAATGGCGACTGGAGACCTGGCCCTGGGTCAAGCGCAGGGCGAATTCAACGCGCAGCAGCGCGTGGTGAACGACTTCAGCATCAACGTAGCAACGGTAAACGGATCCGGCTCTCAATCCGCCAATAGCGTGCTGCTGAAGAGCATCTTCGGAATGGGAGTTCCCGTCAGCGGAAAAAATCTCTTCCCGTCGAACATTGCCGGACTACCCACCTGGTACACCATTCGCGCAAGCAAGGACGGCTACGTAGCCCGCAAGCGTGTTTCGGAAGTACTGGTGGCCATGAACCCTGAGACGGCCAAGAGTGACATTCTCGCTCTCCCCGCCGGCGCAGTCGCCATCTACGAAGAAAATCTCAATCTCAAGCAATACCGCGATGACGTCGTCTGTTATCCGATCCCTTTCGACAAAATCACCGCCGCAGTCTGCCCTGAGGCCAAGCTCCGCAAGCTGGTCAGGAACATGGTCTACGTGGGCGTCGTGGTGCAACTGCTCTCGATTGACCTCACCGTTGTGGAGAAGGCCGTCAAGAGGCAGTTTGCGAAGAAGCAAAAAGTTTTCGATCTGAACTATGGTGCGGTCAAGGCCGGCTTCGATTTCGCTGCCGAAAAGCTCGTCAAGCAGGATCCCTTTGTGATCGAGCCGATGAACCAGACCGCCGGCAAGATCATCATTGACGGCAATGCGGCCTGCGGCATGGGTGCGGTATTCGCTGGCGTGACCGTGGTTGCGTGGTATCCGATTACGCCTTCCACTTCGCTGATCGAAGCCACAACGGATCTGCTCAAGAAGTTCCGCGTTACACCGGAAGGCAAGGCTACCTTCGCCGTAGTGCAGGCAGAGGATGAGCTTGCTGCAGTCGGCATGGTGCTTGGCGCCGGCTGGGCGGGCGCTCGCTCCATGACTTCAACTTCAGGGCCTGGTATTTCGCTCATGGCGGAGTTTGCCGGTCTCGGATACTTTGCTGAGATTCCCGGCGTCATCTTTGATGTGCAGCGTACCGGTCCCTCAACGGGCATGCCGACGCGTACCTCACAGGCTGATCTGCTTTCGACTGCGTTTCTCTCGCACGGCGATACGAAGCACATTCTTCTGCTTCCCGGGTCTGTGAAGGAGTGCTTCGAGATGGGGCATGATGCCTTCGATCTGGCGGAACGCCTGCAGACACCGATCTTTGTTCTCACCGATCTCGACCTGGGTATGAACAACTGGATGTCTGAGCAGTTCGATTATCCTGAGGCTCCGCTTGATCGTGGCAAGGTGCTCAGCGCCGAGGATCTTGAGAAGCTGGGCGGTTTTGCCCGCTATAAGGATGTTGATGGTGACGGCATTGGCTGGCGTACGCTGCCTGGTACGCGCCACAACAAGGCGGCGTACTTCACGCGCGGGTCCGGCCACAATGAGTCGGCCGGTTATACCGAAAAGCCTGAAGAGTACCTGGTCGTCATGGACCGCCTCTCGCGCAAGTTTGAGAACGCGCGCAAGTTTGTTCCCGCTCCGATTCTTGAGAGGAACGTTGGCTCGAAGGTTGGCGTCATCGCCTTCGGCACTACGGACTTTGCTTTGAAGGAAAGCCTGGATGGAATCAAGAAGCGCTACAACGTGGATGTCGATTACCTCCGCGTTCGCGCTTATCCTTTTGCGCATGAGATTCACGACTTCGTCGCCTCGCATGAGCGCGTCTACATCGTGGAGCAGAACCGCGATGCGCAGCTTCTGAGCCTGCTCAAGCTTGATCTGCCCGCCGACCAGGCCGTCAAGCTCCGCTCCATTCTGCATTACAACGGTCTGCCGATCGATGCCCTCAGCATCACGGAAGAATTTGCTACACGGGAGGGCCTCTAAATCATGGCGACGTCAACACCCGCACCTAAAACCAATCACATTGGCCTGCCCATCCTGGAATATCGCGGAGGCAAGTCCACACTTTGCGCGGGATGCGGCCACAATGCCATCTCCGAGCGCATTATCGACGCTATGTATGAGATGGGCGTGGAGCCTGAGCGCGTGATGAAGATGAGCGGCATTGGCTGCTCTTCGAAGTCACCGGCTTACTTCATGTCCCGCTCGCACAGCTTCAACTCGGTGCATGGCCGTATGCCGTCTGTCTCCACGGGCGCTATTCTGGCCAATCACACCATGACCACTCTCGGCGTCTCCGGCGACGGGGACACAGCATCGATTGGCATGGGGCAGTTTGTTCATCTTCTTCGCCGCAATCTTCCCATGATTTACATCATTGAAGACAACGGCGTGTACGGCCTCACCAAGGGACAGTTCTCCGCCACTGCCGACATCGGTTCCAAGCTTAAGACCGGCGTCGTCAACGATCTTCCGGCGATTGACACCTGCTCGCTTGCGATCCAGCTTGGCGCGACCTTTGTTGGTCGCTCCTTCTCGGGTGACAAAAAGCAGCTGCTCGCCATGCTCAAGGCGGCCATTGCGCACAAGGGTACGGTGATGCTTGATGTCATCAGCCCCTGCGTTACATTCAACGATCATGAAGGCTCTACCAAGAGCTACAAGTTCATGCAGGAGCACGACGAGCCTATTAACGAGCTTGGTTTTGTCGCCAGCTTCGAAGATATCCAGGTCGATTACGATCCCGGTACTACTTACGATGTCGAGATGCACGATGGCTCAAGCCTTCGCCTGCGTAAGCTGCGCGAGGACTACGACCCGACGGACAAGATCAAGGCCGTGCAGCTCCTGATGGACTCGCACGCTAAGGGTGAAGTTCTCACGGGTGTCTTCTACATCGACACGCAGAAGGCCTCTTTTACGGATTTGCTTAACCTGGTGGATGAGCCTCTCGGCCAGCTTCCGGAATCGGTCACACGTCCTTCCAAGGAAGTTCTTGCGCAGCTTATGACCAGCCTGCAGTAGGGCGAGTGAATCAGTACCCAACAAAAAGCCCCGCTTCGGCGGGGTTTTTGTGCGGAAAAATGATATGTACATAATCGAGGAAAGAGGTCGGCTGATTTCCGACTATATGCCATACTCGCTTCATGCAAAAAATTCTCTGGTCGATTGCCTGCCTATTGAGCCTCGCAATACCGCCTTCGGGAGATTCACCAAAGGTTCTTAACTCAGCCAAAGTCAATTTCCCGGTCGAAGGCCGGGTGGCTATCGAAGCAATCGTCAAGCAGGGAGAGCATCCGCACATCTTGTTTCGTTCAGCCAGCGACGGAAAACTGTTGTTGAATGCAATCGTCGGAAAGACAAACGATTGGAAAGAATTCACGAACGCCAATGAGCCGAATTATATTCATGAGAAGCTTGGCCTTATCGTCCTTCACCGTCCAGGCCTTCCCGAACCGCTGATCGTCGCACTCGCCATGGACGCTGGTGCCTCCGATTGTAGATACAACACGGCTCTCTTCGGCGAAGTCCGTGGGCAATTGCAGGAACTGACTCCCGACCTCCCTGATCATTTATTTCGTGGCGGAGTCGAGTTAGCACGCAACTCAGCATCGGGCGAATCGAAGCTCATCGTCAGAAGCGAGCGCTACTCAACAAAAGATGCCCACATAAACGGTCCCAGCCACATGGCAGTTTTCACCTACAAATATGATCCGGTACAGGGGAAATTTGTAGAAGTGGGCCACTCTCTTGTCCGGGCTTTTGCAGGGCCAGCATCCGGTCAGAACAGCGTTGATTTAGTGCCTCTCTTTGGCGAATTTTCCGCATGCTGAACTAACCAAAGCACTGTTACCCATTACAAAAGCCCATTGTCCTTTCGTATCGTCTTACCCCTTCAGATAGTTTGCGCAGAATTAACCCCATTTGTGCTTTACCAATAATCAGCAGAAAAAGACGGCCCGAATCCAACGTAGATTCGGGCCGCGGTCGTTAAAGGAGGGCAGCAAACCCTAGCCATCGCCTTTCACTGCACAGCGAAGTTCTATAAATCCGGATTACACAGTCTCAGAATGAAGACCGCACAGAGATTTTCGCAGGAACTGTAAAACCGTCGGCAACTGCAATAAACTAAGTTACTTCAGATGCATAGTCGCACAGGATTACTCGGTCGGCCTTGTTGGTGTGGTGGGCGTGATCTTCACGCCCATGCCGTTCAGCTTGCTCCGCGCCTGCATGGCCTCGGGTTTATCGGGGTGCTTCTGGATGAGTGCGCGTAGCTCATGAATTCCCGCGTCACGCTTGTTCTGCAACAGCAGCGCGTACCCCTTGTGCAGCTGCGCTGCCGGGGCTTTTGAGCTGTTGGGAAAGGTCTCGAGTACCGCGTTATATGCCTTTACGGCACCGGCGTAATCCTGCCCTTTGTAGGCAATTTCACCAAGGTAGAACTGTGCGCCGCCGGACATGTCATCCTGCGGGTAGTAGTTCACGATGTCCTGGAACTCGCCCTGCGCTACCTGATACTTGCCGCTGTTGTAGTCTCGGACGCCGGCCTGATACGTCTCCTGAAGCGGAGGAGCAGGGTTGGCAGCGGGCGCCGGTGCGCCGCCGCCATTGCTCGCTGCACCGCCACCTCCGCCTGGATTCGGTCCCGGAGCACCACCGCTCTGTGCGGCAGGCTGCTGTTGCTGGGAATTCTGAATCTGCGTCTGCAAATCCTGGATGGAATGCTCCAGCTTGGCAAGCCGCGCCTTTACCTCGTCCACCGAATCATTTACCGACTGCATCTGGCCGGAAGAGGTCTCGATCTTGCCGCTCAGAGCCTCATTCTGCGTGGCAAGCTTGCGCTGCAGATCATCCATTGCCGCTGAAACCCGGTTGGAATTGTCCGCTGTCTGCTCGACAAGATGCTGCAGCACGCCCATCTTGGAATCCACAGTGGACTGAAGCCGCTGCATCATATCCACGAGCTGATCTACGCGGTCCTTCAGGGCCTGCATGTCTTCCTTGGTGCCGGCATAGCTTGATACAGGCGTAAAGACGAACAAGGCAGCGGCAATCAGCGCGGCAACTAGGTGGGGACGGCTTGTATGGAATCTCTTCATATATTCACCCGCTTCAAACGTTGTGGCCCACATCTGACTTAAAAGACGTGGACCACAGCGTTTCATTTCATTTTAGATTTAATCATCCGGTTTTACTTATCAAGAGCAAAGCCTGCGCGGCGATTCTGCTGCCAGCAGTCCTCAGTGGATTGCGAGCAGAAGGGCTTCTCCTTGCCATAGCTGATGACACGGATGCGCGAAGCTGAAACACCCGCATTGATCAGCGCATTCTTTGCCGACTCGGCGCGGTTCTGGCCTAGGCCCAGGTTGTACTCATTCGAGCCGCGCTCGTCGCAATAGCCGCCGATGACGAAATGAATATCGGGATGGCTGTTGAGATACGCAGCATCTCTGGATAGAGTGGCTTGCGCATCGGAGCGAAGATCGGCAGCGTCGTAGTCGTAGAAGATGTCCTGCACATTGGCGTGGAAGGCCTGTTCGTCGGTCATTCCGGTTGTGGGTGCTGAAACAGCCGGAGCAGAGCTGACGGTCACTCGCGCGGTTGAGTCTGCCACGCCGCCGGGGCCGCGCGCGATGAGGTGATAGCTGGTGGAGCTGGTGGGCTGCACATTCTTGACACCTGCAGAGGGAACCGTTCCGATGCCTTCAATGGTGATGCTGTCCGCATCCGTTGTGCGCCAGGAGAGGACTACCTGATCGCCTGCGGAGATCGACGTGGGAGTAGCCGTGATCTGTGCTGTTGGAGCCGGCCCTGTGGCCACTGGCGCAGTTTCTGCCGGCGGGGGAGCGGGCTTTTCTTTCTTCTTACATCCGGATACAACGGCCAGGGATGCCAACAGCAAAACAGGAACGAGCAAGCGAGAAAAAGATTTCAAAGCGCATCTCCTTTTGCGGGTTAAAGGAATCGTGATAAATCGTTCCATAAAATTTTAGACCTTCCAGCGGTGCAGATTCCCGTAATGTGGCTTAAATGGTTGTACTTAACTGATAGGATGCCGCATGTTTGGTTTGGTTTGCCCGCCTATTTCCAGCTCCAGTTGGGCATAAAGTTATTGCCGGTGCGGGTAAGTGCATGCTGCTCTGTGCCATCGGCCAGCATGGTCCAGAGATCGCTGCGGCCGCCGGTGGTGCGTTCAAAAACAATGTGACGCCCATCCGGAGCCCAGAAAGGGAAGTCGTTACTGCCGGACTCATGGGTGAGCTGCATCCAGCGCTTGCTGGCGATGTCCATTACGTAAATATCCTGTCCGCCGGGATCGCCGGGGCCGTATTTACGGTTCCAGCTGAAGGCGATGAACTGCCCGTTGGGAGACCACGAAGGGGAGATGGCGTATCCGCTATCTGTGAGCCGCTGCACGTTCGATCCATCCTGATCCATGGTGTAGATCTGCGGCTCACCCGTGCGGCCGCTTACGAAGGCCAGTTGCGCATTGGTTTTTGGGTTCCAGGTGGGAGAGACGTCGGCCTTGCGGAAAGAGGTGATCTGGCGCGGGCTTCCGCCGTTGGCATCGGAGATCCATATCTCCGGCGCCCCGGTGCGGCCGGAGGAAAAGGCAATCTTATTTCCGTCGGCAGACCAGGCGGGCGTGAAGTTGTTGCCGCCTGTTGTTCCGCCTGTGAAGCTCACCATTCTGCCCAGGTCGAGGGAGAACATGCGGATGGACCATCCATCTTTGCCGAGAGAGGCAAAGGCTAATCTGCTGTTATCCGGCGAAATACGGGGAGAGAGAGAGATGGAGCCGAGATGGGTGATTGGGTGCTGGTTCTGGCCGTCATAGTCCATGGCCCAGATTTCTTTGGAGCCGGAGCGCGAGCTGACGAAATAAATCTTTGTTTCGGCAATGCCATTGATGCCGCCGCCTAGGCGCAGAATGATTTCATCTGCGAAACGATGTGCGATGGTGCGCGCCATCTCCTGGCTTGCGGATTCGTTGTACTGGCGCATGAGGATTTGCGATGTGGCCGTGTTTGCGGTGTCAAAGAGCCAGCCGTTGACGATTACCTTGCCGCCGGAGACGGAGAGTGCGCCGAAGGCTACCATTTGCGCGCTTGCGGGCGCGGCCGCCCAATCCTGCAGGTGAATCTCCTGAGGGGTTCCTGGCTGGCCCTGTGGAACCAGGCTTTTTGAAACCAGATCGAAGATGCCTGCGCTTGCGAGATCGCTGTAGAGCGTGGTGTCGAAGGTTGCCTTCAACGATGGCGTCTGCGGATCTTCATTTGCGGACTTGAAATCTGCTGCGGCGATACGGATGCGGGCATTGCCGAGGTTCGAGCCGGTGTGAATCCAGTCCTGCGCATGCAGGGCCTGCGTAATGAAACAGGCAGACATCAATAGAGCGGGAAAAGTAAATCGGAAATATGGCTTCATTCTATTTGTTATCCCTCCTCGTCATCGTGCCGGGCAGACCGTCTTATACGCTCGGCTGTTGCGGGTGAGCCGGTTATACATCTGATTCAAAACTCACAGTAATACGATGTGAGCACAGTGCTGCCGTTGTATGCGGGTGGCAAAGGACCAAAGGAATCGACGCGCTGCGCCGCCCGAAGGCACTCTCGATCCAGCGATGGGCTGCCACTGGATTTATCCATCTGAATATCACTCAGCGTGCCATCCTTGTGGATGGTGAACAGAATGAAGGCCTTGGTTCCCCTGGGAGTGCGGGAGTCTACAAGCTGCATGCTTGAGTTGGCCGCCATTTTTCGTTGAATGCCTTGAATGTAGTAGGGAAACATGCTGCCAAAGTCGCTGCCTTTCACGTTGACAGGCCCGTTTACTGTCTGCTGGCCTTGTATGGCGCGAGGAAGATTGTTTGCTGCCTGCTCGCCATACTGCGCGCGGTTGGTTGGCGGCGGCGGAGGCTGTTTGCTGGGGGTGGCCTTGGGTGCGGGCTTCTGCAGCTTAGGCTTCTCTGGCTTGCCCTGAATCGGAATCGCTTTCTCTTCGACGGGCTGTGGCGCAGCCTTTGGCGCGGGAGGGGCGGGCGCCGGGCTGGGTTTTTCTGTAGCGAGCACATTTTCATTTGGCGGTTGAGTGCTCGGCAGCGGAATGGTGCTGGTGATATTGACCTGGATGGAACTGCCCACTGTCGCGCCACCCCAGTTGTTGGAGTGGAAGAAGCCTCCGGCAACCGCGTACACAATCGCCAGCCCGGCAAGGCCCAGATGCAGCAACAGCGAACCTGTCGCCGGAGCGGCAAAAGGCTCTCCCGCGAGCTCCTGCTCGAGGTGTTCCTCGCCTTCCAGAAGATTGCTCATCGTTCTATCGGCCTGCTGTCTTGCCTTCCATTGGCTGCGTAACAATCGAGATATTTGTAATGCCGGCCTGCTTCACGGCGTCCATTGCACTGGCGAAGACTCCGAACTCCACGCGCTCATCGGCGCGCAGATAAATCACCTGCTTTGAGGAATCGGTGCTGGAGCGAAGCATTGCCGGCAGCGCGTGAATGTTGACAGGCTTGTCGCCCAGAAAGAGCGAGCCATCGCGGTCGATGGTCAGCACTACGCGCTGTTCCGTGATCTCTTTCACTGTGCGCGTTTTGGGCACGGCCACCTCAATGCCCGACTGCAGCACCGGCGCCGTGATCATGAAGATCACCAGCAGCACCAATACCACGTCTACGAGCGGAGTGATATTGATCTCCGCAAGCGAAGTCTGTGTCCGTCCATTTGCAGCGGTAAATGCCACGTTAATTAACCTCGCGTTGGCAGCTCGCGTCCGCCTTCAGGAATAGAGCGTGACATGGAGCCAGACATTGCGCTGGGAACAGGAGCGGCAGAGCGCATGGGAATCTCTTCCATGGAATTCAACAGCTCGCGGCTGAAGTCATCGATGGTTGCTGCAAAGACGCGTAGCCGTGCGGCGAACTGGTTATAGGCCACGAGTGCGGGTACGGCTACAAAGAGGCCGGCAGCGGTTGTGACAAGGGCTTCGCTGATGCCGGGAGCCACTGCGCGCAAGGTGGCTGCGCCCGCGGTTCCGAGGCCGTGGAAGGCATCGACTACGCCCATGACCGTGCCGAAGAGTCCGACGAACGGGCTTACGGCGGCTATTGTTGCAAGCCACGTGAGGCGGCGCTCCAGGCCCGTTACTGCTTCGCTTGCTGCGGTCTGTGCGGAGCGCTCTAGCGGAGCCATATTGCGCGGCGGGCCGCTGCCCCCGGTCTGGCGCTTGTAGGTCTCGTAGACATCCTCAAAGACCTGAGCGAGCGGGCTTGCCTTGAAGTCTGCCGCGAGTGTGGAAATCTCCTGCAACCTGGATGCCTTGCGGAAGGAGCGAATAAACCTGCGGCTCTGGTCGGTTACGCGCTTAAAAGTGGAGAGCTTGCCCAGAATGATTGTCCAGGAATAAAGACTTGCAATGAGCAATATGATGAGCACGCCCATGGCGATGGGACCCATATTGCTTGCCATCTCAGTCAGCGCACCTGCGCCGTGCGAAAGGCCGCCGCCTGCCGGGGCAGCCGTGGAATCACTCTCAGCCTGGAATATAAGGAGAAACGCTGCTATAAAAATCGGCTTTTACCTCTGAATTTCACGGTATCAGACGCGGACAGGTACTCCAAGTTATCGAGATGGTGCCACCTGAGTGATTCGTTGCTCGGGAACGAGCGATGAGGTCGCCGCACATGCTATGCTGCGCACGGATTCGATCAAAAATGCTCATCGAGCTGCGCGCAGAAAACTACGCTGTAATCGATCACGCCATTGCTGTCTTTGGGCCGGGGCTCAACCTGCTCACCGGCGAGACGGGCGCGGGTAAATCCATTCTTGTGGATGCGCTTGCGCTGCTGATGGGAGGCAAGGCCTCGGCGGAGATTGTGCGCCATGGGGCTGAAAAAGCTGTCGTTGCCTGCGTCTTTGAATCCACGTCAACGGCCGAAGCGATTCTGGAAGAAAACGGGATTGATTCCGAGGGGCACGACATTATTCTTCGCCGTGAAGTTCTTTCCAACGGCAAAGGCCGTGTTTTTGTGAATAACCAGGCGGCCACGGTGAGTGTGCTCAAACAGCTTGCGCCGGAGCTGGCGCTTGTCCACGCGCAGAGCGAGACGCTTTCGAGCTTTGATCAAGGACAGCAGAAGCATCTGCTGGATCGGTTTGGCGGAATTTCTACAGACGCTGTGGAAGCCGCTTACGCGGCATGGAAGGAAGCTTCTGAACGGCTTACCGATTTGCTACAAGGTGAAGCAGACAGGCTGAAGATGGTGGACCTTTGGAGCTACCAGGCTAAAGAGATTGAAGCTGCGCGGCTTGAGGCCGGCGAAGATGAGGCGCTGGAGACGGAGAAGCGCGTCCTGGGCAACGCCGAGAAGCTATACGCCGCGGCTATGGGCGCTTTTGAGGAGCTTTATGAGGGAGGAATCTCGGCTGAGGTCAATCTGCGCGCTGCGATTCGCCATGTTGAAGAACTGGCCCGTTATGACGGCAAGTTTACGGAATCTGCTCAGCAACTGGAATCTGCTCGTGCAACTGTGGGCGATGTGGCCTCGACGCTGCGGGATTACGCGGAAGGCATCAATGCCAGCCCGGACCGGCTGGCGGAGATTGAGGACCGGCTGGTGGTGCTTGATCGGCTCAAGAGAAAGTACGGTAAGTCTGTGGCTGAAGTGATGGCTTATGGCGAAGAGATCGGCCGTAAGTTGGCGGAAGTGGAGAATCGAGACGAGGCCCTTAAAGCGCTGCGCACAGCGGTGCAGCGCTCATCGGGCGAATATATGCAGGCGGCTTCTACGCTTACGGCGGCGCGTAAGGCTGCTGCTGAAAAGCTTTCGAAACAGGCAGAGGCGCAGATCAATTCGCTGGCCATGAAGGTCAAGTTCGAGATTGCTGTTCTTGATTTGCAGGACGAGGCTCAGTGGTCTGCGAGCGGCTGGGATGAGGTGGAGTATCGCATTGCCACGAACGCCGGCGAGCCGGTGAAGCCATTGCACGAGATCGCCTCTGGCGGCGAAATGAGCCGCGTTATGCTTGCGCTGAAGGTGGCAGTGGAGGAACATTCTTCCAAAGCGAATCGAAAGATTCCGACGCCGCGCACGCTGGTTTTTGACGAGATTGATATTGGTATTGGAGGCCGTGCTGCCGAGGCTGTTGGGCACAAGCTCAAGGCGCTGAGCCGCGGCCAGCAGATCCTGTGCATTACGCATCTGCCTCAGATTGCTGCTTTCGCCGATCAACACTTTCTTATTGAGAAGAAGGAGGCTGATGGGCGTACCAAAACGAACGTCCGCCTGCTGGATCAGCGCGCCAGTACTCATGAGGTGGCGCGCATGTTAAGTGGGGCGAAGGTGACGGATACCAGCCTGCAGCATGCCGCGCAGATGATTGCGGCGAGCCGGTAGGACAGATCACCGGCTGGAGAAGACGAAGATATTCCCGTCCGGATCTTTGAACTTCGCCATTGTGCCCCAGATTTCTTTCCTTGGTTCCTCGTCCAATTCCACGCCATTACTTTTTAGTGTTGCCGCGGTGGCAAATACGTCGTCACACCAGAAAGTCATTGGCTGAAATCCGCCAATGCGGCTTTCCTGCCCGGGTGGCGTGAACAGCGCAATGCTGGTGGCTGAATTGGAGGTTCCAGAGCCGGGAATCGAGAGTTCGATCCATCGTTGCCCCGGTCCCATTGCCTGGTCCGTTGCTACTTTGAACCCGAGCTTTTCTGTATAGAACTTCAGTGCGCGATCCTGGTCGCTAACGGGAATGCTGACAATCTTGAGCCCACGAATCATATTTATCCTCCTGACTCTTCGGAAGAACATAGCCGGTAACTTATGCCAATGCAATCGGGTAGATATTGCTATAGTTACGGTTGATATAGGGAGCCGGCGGCGATGAGTCTGCTCGACGAATACGTGACGAACGTGCTGATGCGTGACCTTGTCGGGCATGACAAGCGCCCTGTCGCGTTTCTGGCGTATCTCTGGCTCGCGGCGGAAGAGCAGAGGCGTGGCGGGCCGGTTCAGATTAGCTACCAGGAGCTTGCTGAATGCATGGGAGTTTCGCGCAGTTCTGCGCAAACCTCTATAGGCTGGCTGCTCCGGCGGAAATTGCTGGAAGCTAGGCGCGCCAGCGTTACGGCCACCCCTTTTTATCGCGTACTGACGCCGTGGAGAAACGAGCCTGTTCAAGGATCGAGAACCATGCGGGAATCTGACTCATAAGCTGCGGCGTTACTCCATCATTGGTATACTAGTAACGTGACTTCTACCGTCCTCGACTCCACTTTGATCAGCGACCGTAACGCTGATAGCGCTGCTGAAAAGCGCGTTCTGCTGCTCAAGCCCCGTGGCTTCTGCGCCGGCGTTGTTCGTGCCATCGATATTGTGAAAATTGCCCTGGAGACCTTCGGCGCACCGATCTATGTTCGCCGCGAGATTGTCCATAACCGCTATGTTGTGAATGAATTGGCGGAAAAAGGTGCGATTTTTGTTCATGAGATTGACGATGTTCCTGATGGCCAGCGCGTGATTTACTCCGCGCATGGTGTATCGCCGGCGGTTCGCGAGCGCAGCAAGGGCCGCAATCTCCGGGTCATCGATGCCACATGCCCGCTTGTGACGAAGGTCCACATTGAGGCCGTGAAGTTTGCCAAGCAAGGGTATTCGCTAGTCCTAGTTGGCCATCGCGATCACGACGAGATCGAAGGCACCTTTGGCGAGGCGCCGGATGTGACCCAGATTGTCTCCAGCCCGGAAGAAGTGGCGACCCTTGAGGTTCCCGATCCAGATCGTGTTGCGTATCTGACGCAGACTACGCTTTCGCTGGACGAAGCGCGCGACATTATTCAGGCGCTCAAGATCAAGTTTCCGAATATCGTTGGACCGCACTCGCAGGACATCTGCTACGCCACTGAAAACAGGCAGACGGCGGTACGGAACGTTGCTCATCAGGCTGACCTGGTGCTGGTTGTGGGCTCAACCAACAGTTCCAACTCCAACCGACTGGTTGAGGTTTCGCGGAATCTCGGAACGATCGGTTACCTGATTGATAACTCTGCCGCTATCGATCCGAAGTGGCTGGCGGGCGTGCAGAATGTTGCAGTTACGGCTGGAGCTTCCGCACCGGAGATCCTGGTTGAGGACGTGGTGAATTATTTGCGTCAAAACGGCTACGGGAGCGTCGAAGAAATAGAGGTAATGCCGGAAAATGTTCGTTTCGGCCTTCCGCCGGAGATTGTGCAAGCCATCGGCGGAGCGGGCGGAGGGCAGCCTATCCCGGTTCAACACTAAGTTGCACTACACCCGACAGCCGAAAACAGTGGGGATTCGCCTGTTGACAGATTTTGAGAGCTTTCGGCGCGCCGTAAGTATTTTCCGGCGCGCTTTCAGTTGCAGCGTTTTATGATTTCCTGAAGCGATCGAAAGCCGCGGCTGAGTTTTGGATAGAGCCGCAACCTCCCCAGAGAGGGTATTGAAGACCGCATGAGCATACAGCAAGGGAAACAGCAGTCCGCCGCGCCTGTAGTGCCAAAATTCGGGCGCCTGGATGCGGACCTCGCTGATGTGGAAACGGCAATTGGCCGCTCTACAGACTATCTTCTCTCGAAGCAGCATCCGGATGGCTACTGGTGTGGCGAGCTTGAAGCGGATTCCATGCTCGAGGCCGACTACATCTTTCTCCATGTGCTGCTCGAATCCGGCGATCCCGGACGCCTGAAGCGCGCCTTTACCGAGATGATGCGCTACCAGAACGAGGATGGAAGCTGGAGCATCTATCCCGGCGGCCCGGGGAACATTTCTCTTGCGGTGAAGTGTTACCTTTCGGCGAAGCTGATGGGAATGAGCGCGGATGCTCCTGAGCTTGTGAAGGCTCGCGAGTGGATTCTTGAGCACGGCGGCGTGACGGAGTGCAACACGTTTACCAAGATGTATCTCTGTGCGCTTGGTCAGTACGACTACGATGCCGTGCCTGCTATTCCGCCAGAGATTGTTCTTTTTCCCAACTGGTTTTACTTCAACATCTATGAAATCTCTTCGTGGTCGCGGTCGATTCTTGTGCCTCTGGCCATTATGTATGCGAAGAAGCCGTTCAAGAAGATTGCGCCGGAGCAGGGGATTGATGAGCTGTTCGTAGGCGGACGCGCCAACTCCACGATGCGGCTGCGCATGGATCGCAAGCGCCCCATCTCTTGGCGCAATTTCTTCCTGGTGCTCGATCGCCTGATGCATCTGGCTGAAGCCGTGCATATTCGTCCGCTGCGCTCGCTTGCCATTAAGCGCGCGGAGAAATGGATGCTGGAGCGGCTTGAAATGACGGACGGGCTCGGCGCGATTTATCCCGCGATGATGAATGCCATCATTGCGCTGCGCTGCCTGGGTTACTCCGAAGATGATCCGCAGGTGATTCGCGCGCGCGATGAGTTTGAGAAGCTGGGCATTGAAGAGCCGGCGAGCGAAGTGCTGCCGGAGACATTCCGCATGCAGCCTTGTGTTTCGCCTGTGTGGGATACGGCGCAGAGTCTCTATGCTCTTGGCGAAGCCGGCGTCTCACGCACCGATCCGCGGCTGCTGAAGGCCGCTGACTGGCTGCTCTCGAAGGAAGTGCGGCACAAGGGCGACTGGGCTGTGAAGGTTCGCAATGCCGAGCCGGGTGGCTGGTACTTCGAATTTAACAACGAGTTTTATCCCGACACGGACGACACTGCGCAGGTGCTGCTGGCGCTCAACAAGGTGGACAATCCGCGAGAGCGCTACCAGATCCAGGTTGCCGAGCGCGCTATTGCATGGGAGTTCGCCATGCAGTGCAAAAACGGCGGCTGGGGCAGCTTCGATAAAGACAACACGAAGATGATCTTCCAGTACATTCCGTTTGCGGATCACAACGCGATGCTCGATCCGCCGACGGCCGACATCACCGGCCGCATGCTGGAGATGCTTGCGAGCTACGGATATACCCGCGCCGACAAGCGTGTGCAGAAGGCGATCAATTTCATCTTCAAAGAGCAGGAATCGGATGGAAGCTGGTTTGGCCGCTGGGGCGTGAATTATCTCTACGGCACGTTTCTTGTTTTGCGCGGGCTTGAGGCGATTGGAATCGATCAGCACGAGCCGCAGATTCAACAGGCCGCGGAGTGGATTCGCATGGTGCAGAACCCGGATGGTGGATGGGGCGAGACGTGCGGCAGCTACGATGATCCCAATCTGCGCGGCTCTGGTGTGAGTACTCCGTCGCAGACTGCGTGGGCGCTGCTTGGTTTGCTGGCTGCGGGGGATGATCGCTCTGACTCCATCGCGAAGGGTATTCGCTGGCTGTTAACTCGTCAGGAACAGGATGGCGGCTGGGACGAATCGATGGGTGAGGGAAAACTCAAGCAAGCTATCATTACGGGAACAGGCTTCCCGCGCGTCTTTTACCTCGCGTATCACATGTATCGCCAGTACTTTCCGCTGATGGCGCTGACCGCCTACAAGCGGGCTATGGAAAAAGGCCATCCTTCAGGCTAGCGATGGTCGTCCGTAGTCAGACGATTTTGAGTTTTTGTTTTTTGAAATAAGAGCTGAAAGCTAATTGCGAATAGCCAGTAGCTCTCGGAGGGATTTTTAGACAATGGCAGTTCCGATTTCCCAAATGTGGACGGTTGCAAGTTATGTGCTCAAGCAGCGTTTTGCCGGTAACAAGCGGTATCCGCTGATTCTGATGCTGGAGCCGCTCTTCCGCTGCAACCTGGCATGTGCCGGCTGCGGCAAGGTGCAATATCCGCCGCACATTCTGAAGAAGCAGCTCACACCTGAAGAGTGCTTCCGCGCGGTGGATGAATGCGGTGCGCCCATGGTTTCCATTCCTGGCGGCGAGCCGCTGCTGCACCCGAATATTGTCGAGATTGTGAATGGACTGATTGCACGCAAGAAGTACATTTACCTCTGCACCAACGCGCTTGAGCTTAAGAAGCGTCTGCCGGAGTTCACGCCATCCAAGTACCTCACCTTTTCGGTGCACCTTGATGGTCAGCGCGAGCACCATGACTTTTCCGTCTGCCGTGAAGGTGGATGGGACCTGGCGGTGGAAGGCATCAAGGAGGCCGTCAAGCGCGGCTTCCGCGTGACCACCAATGCCACCTTCTTTGATGGGACCGATCCCAACTCCGTGCGGGGCTTCTTTGATGAAGTGATGGATATGGGTGTCGAGGGCATTGTGCTTTCGCCGGGCTATAGCTACGAGATGGCGCCCGACCAGCATCGCTTTCTGGGACGTGCCCGCGTGCGCCGCCTCTTCCGCGCCATTCTTTCGAATCGCAAGAAGTCGTGGAAGTTCAATATGTCGCCTCTCTTTCTTGAGTTCCTCATGGGCGACCGCAAATATGAGTGCACTCCCTGGGGATCGCCTGCGTATAACATCTTCGGCTGGCAGAAGCCTTGCTATCTGCTGCAGGATGGCTACGCGGAAACCTTCCAAGAGATGATGGAGAGCACCAAGTTTGAAGAGTATGGTGTGGCTTCCGGCAATCCCAAGTGCGCCAACTGCATGGTGAGCTGCGGCTACGAGCCAACTGCTGTGATGGATGGCTTCGGTTCGCTCAAGGGCTTCCTTGGTATGGTTCGCGGCACTTTCTCGACCTACAAAGATGCCCATGCGGCGAAGCTGCTGGATGAGTTCACGCCACATAATCACGCTCCGCTGGTGCAGATCGAGACCTCCAAAGCGTTCGAGGAGACCAACGCATGAGCGCGGAAGTTCTCAAGTACACCATGGATCAGATCGAGACCATGGAAGTGGCTCCGGGTACGGAGCACGAAAGGCTCGAAGGCTGGATTCCGGAACTCGCCAGCGACGAAGACCTTCGCAATGCGCTTGAAAAGGCATTTGATTATCGCGGCGATGTTGCGATCACGCTCAAATCGGGCGAGCGCATTGACGCTTTTATCTTCAACCGTATTACGGGCGCCACGCTGGCTGACTCCTACGTTCAGTACTTTGTTCCTACGGCACCGGATAAGCGGAAGGTGAGCTACGCCGAGATTGCACGCCTGGAATTTTCCGGCCGCGATACGGCTGCCGGCAAGCGCTGGGAAGACTGGGTTGCAGCTTACAACGAGCGCAAAGCTGCCGGTGAAAAAGATATTGCACTGCATCCGGAGAAACTGGATTAGCTGCACTGACCCGCACGACCATGAAGATATTCCTTACCGGCGCCACTGGCTTCGTAGGCCATCACGTAGCGAAGGCCTTGGCAGCGCAGGGCGCCGATCTTCTTTTTCTCGTCCGCAAATCCAGCAGCCTTGCGAATCTTGAAGGTATTCCCGGCAGCACGGTTGTTGGCGATCTTCAGAATGCTTCCAGTTACGCGCCTGCATTGACCGGCTGCGACGCTGTCATGCATGTAGCAGCCGATTATCGGCTGTGGATTCGCGATCCGGAATCTATGTATCGCGCCAATGTGGATGGAACTCGCGATTTGCTTCGTGCCGCGCGTGAAGCACGCGTGCGGCGCGTGGTCTACACGTCTTCTGTTGCGACGATGCACTTTCGTACCGACGGTGTGGTCATCAATGAAGACACTCCCGTTTCGATCGATGACATGGTGGGCCACTACAAGCGATCGAAGTTTCTTGCCGAACAGCAGGCCATTGCAGCGGCGCAGGATGGTCAGGAAGTCATGATCCTGAATCCGACAACGCCGATTGGTCCTAACGACTCGAAGCCCACGCCTACCGGGCGCATCTTCGTGGATTTTTTGAATCGCAAGTTTCCCGCATACATGGATACGGGACTGAACCTTGTGGATGTATCGGAAGTCGCCAGAACTCATGTTGATGCGCTCAGCATGGGCAGGCCGGGACGGCGCTACATTCTTGGAGGCGAGAACCTCACACTGAAACAGATTCTCGACAAGATGTCTGTCATTACCGGCATTCCTTCGCCTACGATCAAGATTCCTTTTGGCGTTGCGGCAACTTACGCATTCTTTGAAGAGCTCATCACGGGAAAAATTCGTGGGAAAGAGCCTCGCGCTACGCTGGAAGAAGTTCGCATGGGCCGCAAGAAGATGTTTGCCTCCTCCGCTCGTGCTCAACAGGAGCTGGGCTTTCGCATCGTGCCGGTTTATCCTGCCATGCGGGCTGCCATTGAGTGGTTTCGCGCCAATGGTTATGCGCCGGCAGAATCGGAGGGGGCTAAAGCATGACACGCGTAGCCATCCTCGCTGCCTTTCCCGATGAACTGAAGCCTCTGGTCAAGGGCTGGCCGCACAGTGTCCGCGCGGGTATTCATTTCTGGGCGCAGCGCAATGAAGAAGAAGAATGGATTGCGGCATGCGCGGGGGCAGGTCAGCCGGCAGTGACGCGTGCTTTTGCAGCACTGGAAGACGGCGGACCAATCGACCTGGTCTTCTCGATTGGCTGGGCAGGTGCACTTCGCGAAGACCTCACTCCGGGCGCTGCGTACAACGTTGGAGGCGTCATCGATAGCCGTACCGGGGAGCGCATTCGCTGCGATGCTGAGGCAGGCAGTCTGTGGCTCGTCACCAGTCCTCGCGTTGCGGATGAAAGAGAAAAGCTTCGTCTTGCTTCCACGTATAACGCCGCGCTGGTGGATATGGAGGCTGCGGCTGTTGCGCGCCTGGCGACCATGCGCGGCATCCCGTTTTACGCCATCAAGGGCATCAGCGATTCGCTGCATGCAAAACTCCCGGATTTCAACCGCTTTATTACACCCGGCGGGCGTATGCTTATCGGTAAATTGATTCTTCATGTGCTTCCGCGCCCCTGGTACTGGCCTTCACTCCTCCAGATGGGAGAAAATAGTAAGAAAGCTGCGAGGAGCATGGCTGAAACATTGCACAGCTTCCTTGCTGAACAGGACAATAGCCAAGTCACCTGATGGCCACTCAAGTCGCTACTTCCGAATCTTTCGCCACTGCTGTGGTGCCTGACACCATGCGCGCCGCTGTGTATCGCGGCATCAATGATGTTCGTCTCGAAACGGTTCCTGTACCGGCTATCGGTCGCGGCGAGCTGCTTGTACGCATAACCACTTGTGGGGTATGCGGCACCGATCTGAAGAAGATTCATCTTGGTTCGCACTCTGCGCCGCGCATCTTTGGTCATGAGATGGCTGGAACCATAGTTGCGGCCGGTGAAGGTGTGACCAAGTTTGCTCCCGGGCAGCGCGTCATGGTGTACCACCATGTTCCGTGCGGCGATTGCTACTACTGCCGCAAGAACACGCCTGCGCAGTGCCCGCTCTACAAGAAGACCGGCGCTACTGCGGGTTTTGAGGCTTCGGGCGGAGGCTTTGCCGAGTACATTCGCGTCATGGACTGGATCGTCGCGGGTGGCGGCGTTGTCGCTATTCCTGACGGAGTTCCATTTGAGCAGGCTGCTTTTATCGAGCCCGTCAATACTGTGCTCAAGGGGCTCAAGTTGCTCAATCTCCGGTCGGACGATACTGTTCTCGTCATCGGCCAGGGACCGATTGGACTGATGCATGCGGTTCTGGCGCATCGCGCTGGCGCGCGTGTTCTTACTTCGGATCTTTATCCCGAGCGGCACGCAATTGCAGCGAGCTATGGTTTGACGAATCCCATTCATGCCGGCCAGGAAGACGTTGTGGATCGAGTCAAAGCTGAGACCGAAGGCCGGGGAGCGGATGCTGTCATCCTGGCTGTTGGCGGCAACGCGCTTATCAAAACTGCGATGGATGCCTGTCGCATGGGCGGTCGCGTGATGCTCTTTGCGCAGACTCAGCATGGGGAAGCTACGTTTGATCCCGGAGCGGTATGCGTGGATGAAAAAACGCTTCTGGGTTCTTATTCGTCTTCGTTCGACCTTGCCGATGAGGTTGCCGATCTTGTTTTCAACGGCTACCGCAGCGGGTTCGATCTTACCCGGCTCATCTCGCATCGCTTTTCGCTTGAAGATGCAGTTCAGGCAATCGATATTGCCTCGCACCCCAAAGCCGACTCAATGAAGATTATGATTGAGCCTGCACCGGGAAGAGGAGGAGAGTAGTCGCATCATGGCCTCCACCATGCAAGCCGCGGTTCTTCACGGGCGCGAAGACATTCGCATCGAAGAAGTGCCTGTCCCCAGTGCAGCCCCGGGCGAGCTGATTTTGCGTGTGGGCGCGGCTCTTACCTGCGGTACGGATCTGAAGGTTTTTCGCCGCGGCTATCACGCGCGCATGATTCAGCCGCCGGCACTGTTTGGGCACGAGCTTGCGGGAACTGTTGTTGAGGCCGGTCCGGGCGTATCGGATTTCAAGGCAGGTGACCGCGTTGTCGCGCTTAACTCTGCGCCGTGCGGCCAATGCTACTTCTGTCAGCGCAGCCAGGATAATCTCTGCGACGATCTGCTTTTCAACAATGGGGCGTATGCCGAATACATTCGTATTCCCGCTCGCATTGTGGAAAAGAATACCCTCCTCATCCCGGATCATGTGCCCTTCGAGCACGCTGCGCTTACGGAGCCGCTGGCATGCGCGGTGCATGGCTTTGTGGATTCGCAGGCTCGGGCCGGAGATACGGTTGCGGTGATCGGCGGAGGGCCGCTCGGACTGATGATTCTGCATGTTGCTGCGCTCTCCGGTTGTGAAACGATTGCCATCGTCCGTCATCCCGGACAGGCGGAGGCAGCAAAGCAGCTTGGCGCGGCGCACGTTGTACAGGCTCGCAGCATTCGGCAGGCGATTAAGCAGACTCGCGCTCTGACGCCGAATAATCGCGGAGTGGATATTGCGATTGAAGCGGTTGGCGTTCCGGAGGCCTGGGAAGAGGCGATCGAGCTGGTGCGTAAGGGTGGCATCGTCAATTTCTTTGGCGGTCCGCCGGCGGATTCGCACGTTTCACTCGATACCAATCGCATCCATTACAACGACATCACGATGCGCGCTACCTTCCACCACACTCCAGCCATCTGCCGTCGCGCGCTTGAACTGATTGCCGGCGGACGCTTTCAGGCGGGAGCTTTCATTACGGGCCACGCGCATCTCTACGAGCTCAACCGCGTCTTTGAAAAGCTCATGAACCGCAATGGCGAAATTAAAACCGTCATCGTTCCGTGAGTCGAATGGCCGCCGAAATGAGCACAGTCACACACACCGCCGATAACGACGCTCTGATTGAGCAGGGCTGGGCTACGCTTCCGCCTTCGTACCGCATTCCAGAGGTTGCGCCAACGCTTGCCGAGGCGCAGGCCTATTGCAAGGCGCTGGCGGAGTCACACTACGAAAACTTCCACGTTGCGTCCTGGTTCTTGCCCAAGGCTCTGCGCCCGCATTTTCATTCCATTTATGCTTATTGCCGTATTTCGGATGATCTTGGCGACGAGGTGCCCGATGCGGCGCAGGCGCTTGCGCTACTTGATCTCTGGGGCCGCGAGCTGGATGCCTGCTACGAAGGGCGCGCGCGTCATCCTGTCTTTGTTGCGCTTGCGGAGACGATTCGCGTTTGCTCGATTCCCAAAGAGCCGTTTGCGGATCTTCTGGTTGCGTTTCGCCAGGACCAGACGGTCAAGCGGTTCGCGACTATGGATCAGGTGCATGCTTATTGCCGCTATTCGGCCAATCCTGTTGGACGGCTTGTGCTGTATGCCTGCGGCGAAGTGACACCGGCGACGCAAGAGGAGTTCTTTCGTCTCTCAGATGCCACATGCACTGCGCTGCAGCTTGCGAATTTCTGGCAGGATGTAAGCGTGGACTGCCTCAAAGGCCGCGTTTATCTTCCGCAGGCTGACATGCAGAAGTTTGGCGTTTCGGATGCGGTCATTGAGAAGGGAGTTGCCACGCCTGAGTTTCGTGCGCTGCTGAAGTATGAAGTGGATTACGCGCGCGGTCTGTTTGAGCAGGGCATGCCGCTGATCGGCAAGGTGAATCGTGATCTTGCGCTCGATCTCGATCTCTTCAGCCGCGGTGGACTTGAGATTCTCCGTGCTATTGAACAGCGCAACTACGATGTGCTCAGCGTACGGCCTGCCATCAGCAAAGGCACTAAGCTGCAGCTTGCGCTGCGGGCAGTCAGCGTGAAACTCTTACCGTTCCTGCGGCTGGGGAAGGCTGCTTGAACGCTGCGGCCTCAACTGAGACGCTCACACTTGAGAGGGCGTATACCATCTGCCGCGCCATTGCAAAGCGTGAAGCAAAGAATTTCTATTACTCTTTTGTCGCGCTGCCTGCTCCGCGGCGCAACGCCATCTGCGCTATTTATGCTTTCATGCGCAAGGCTGACGATCTTTCTGACGATGAGTCTCTTCCTCGCGATGAGCGGCGGCGCAACCTCGATGTATGGCTTGCCGGCTGGCATAGTGCCGCGAAAGGCGAGCCCACAAACGACCCGGTATTCTTTGCTGTTCGCGATGCTGTGCAGCGATTCCATATTCCGCTTTCGCTGCTGGATGAGCTCGTGGCCGGGACCACGATGGATCTTGAAAATGCCGAGAGCGATACACCGGACACGTATGCGACGTTCCGCGATCTTTATCATTATTGCTATCTCGTCGCGTCCGTTGTAGGACTGGTGTGTATTCGCATCTTTGGTTACAGCGATCCGCGTGCTGAGAAACTTGCTGAAGAGACCGGCATTGCGTTCCAGCTCACGAACATCCTGCGTGATGTGCAGGAAGATGCTGAGCGTAAGCGTGTGTATCTGCCTGTTGAAGATCTCACTCGCCATGGTGTTGCGCTCGAATCTCTTCTTCATCGCAATGGTGGTGCGCCTACAGCGAATGAACGCGCGCTGCTGGCTGAAATTGCTCAGCGCGCTGAAGATTACTACAAGTCTTCACAAGAGCTATTGCCGCTTATCGACCGCGAAAGCCGGCCTGCGCTGTGGGTCCTGGTCAACATCTATCACTCCCTGCTGCGGCGCATTGAAGCGGCTGACTATGATGTTTTTTCGCAGCGCGCGAGCGTGCCAACGGCGCAAAAGCTTGGCATTCTGGGGCTCGGCATGGCTCGTATGGGCATTGCGAGGCTCGGTCTGTAATCCTATCTCTTGATGACTTCTTCTCCGCCTGCAAATTCGAAGACCGTGGCCGTGATTGGCGGTGGTGTTGCCGGCATGAGTGCGGCGTGTGCGCTTGCTGCGGGCGGATTCCAGGTGAAGTTGATCGAACGCAGAGGGTATCTCGGCGGGCGGGCTTCGTCGTATCTGCATCCCGGCGTGAATGAAGTTATTGATAACTGCGAGCATGCGTTGATCGGTGCTTATACCAATCTACGCGGCTTCTATAAGCGTATTGGCGTTGAAGACATGATCAAGTGGTCGACGGATATTACGATGATTGAGCCGGATGGGCATCGTACGGTTCTTGGATCATCGCCGCTGCCGGCGCCCATGCATGGTTTGCCCAAGCTGCTTGCGGCGCATGCGTTTTCCTTTGCGGACAAGATTGCGCTGGCGCGGGCCTTTAATGCCATTCTGTGGGGATCCTTTGCGGACTCTTCGGAGAATCTTGCGGAATGGCTTGTTCGGTATAAGCAGACTCCCGGTGCAGTGGAGCGGTTCTGGAGGCTGGTGATTGCAAGCGCGCTGAACTCCGATCTCGACAAGATTTCCGTGCAGTATGCGGCGATGGTGATTCGCGGGCTGTTTATGGATTCGCCGGAAGCGGGCATGATGGGTGCTAGCACGGTGCCGCTGAGCGATCTTCATCAACCTGCTGAGCAGTTTCTTGCTGCGCGAGGATCCGGCGTTCTTTACAACACCAATGTTGAGGCGTTGCGGTGGAACGAAGATACTTTGAGCTGGACGATTGATACACGCAACGAGCCAGTTGTGGCAGATTACGTGATTCTTGCGCTGCCGTTTGAGGCGCTTGATAAGCTGCTGCCGCATATGCCTGCTGTGCAAGGCGTGGAGGTTCTTACCAATCAGATTGCGCAACAGGTGCATTGGCCGATCTGCAGCGTGCATCTGTGGTTTGATCGCGAGATCACGGAGCTTGAGAGCGCTGTGCTGCTCGATCGCGAGATTCACTGGCTTTACAACAAGGGCCTGATGCAGCCGTGGCGCAAGGTGAAGGGAAGTTACATTGAGCTGGTGATCAGTGCGTCGCACAGGTTTGCGGCGCTTGAGCGTAATGCGGCGATTGATCTTGCTGTGAGCGAATTGAAGGAATTCTTTCCTGCGGTGCGTGAGGCGAAGCTGAAAAAGGCAGCGCTGATTAAAGAGGTTCGCGCTACCTTTGGTGTTCCGCCGGGAATTGATGCGGCGCGTCCGTGTGTGCGCTCGCCGTGGCGGAACTGCTTTCTTGCGGGCGATTGGATTTCTACCGGCTGGCCCTCCACGATGGAGAGTGCGGCGCGGGCCGGGCATATGGCTGCTGAAGAGCTGGCCGTGGAGGCAGGGAAGCCGGTGGTATGTTTTGAGCCGGATCTGAAGCCTCGCGGGCTGATGGCTCTGTTTCCCAGGCGGTAAATGCGGCTTTGATTTTCTGGATTTCGGCTATAAAAAACCAGATTTCGCTACGAAAAACAGAAATGAGAATGCTAAAAGCGGGATATCTTTTTAAGGATTCTTTCGTTTTAGTTTTTAATTCTTCGAAATAGTTACGAGTTGAAGATATTTAGTTTCGAAATATTTCGATCTTCACTGTTCCAGTGTAATTTGAGAGGGGGGAGGGGGTACCCTCTCTGAAGCTGAAAGCCCGGCTCGAAGCCGGGCTTTTTCTCTCTCAACTATGAGTAGAGCACAAATGGCCCTTATTATGTGAAAACTATTTTGAGGAAAATTCAGTGCGCCAGGAAATACATTCCGATGCAGACGAGCACAGCGGCGGTCCATCTGCGCCTGTCCACGTTCTCGTGGAGGAAGAATTTTCCGGCGATGGCGTTTGTAACCAGCGTGAGGGAGGCCGAGGCCGGGGCCACGAGACTCAGGTTGAGATGATTGAGCGCGAACAACAGGGAGAAGAAGGCCAGGGCTAGAAAACCTACGCCGGCAAAGAATAACGGGCAAGTGACGACGGCACGGATTGCTCCGCCCATTCCTGACTTTGCGCGAATCTCGTCCAGATCTCCGATGGACTTCATGGCGGCAGCGGTCAGCACTTCACCGGTGGTGGATGCGAGCACGATGGCGGCGATCATGCCGGTTGTTTGCCATGGTCCCGGCGTGGAGGCAATCATCATCGCACTGCCTCCTCTTCTGCCACTTTGGGTACGGTGGCTGCGGGCCGCTCGGTTACCGCGGGCCCCTGTGCTACAAATCCCACGCCCACTGTGATGAGGGCGATGCCTGCCCACCGCTCCCAGGAGACGGACTCATGCAGCCAGTACTTCGATAAGAGTGCGACGACTACATTGCCGAAGGCGGTGGCCGGCAGCACGAAGGTGAGATCGGCCCAGGAGAGAGCAGTGAGATAGCTGGCGAAAAATCCAATCAGCAAGGCGATTCCCGCGGCTATCCACGGCGTGAAGACTGCCGCAATCAGGGTTCCCGGATGTGCCAGAGAGATAGCGGGCAGATTGCTCATGCCGCGTGAGAGGCAGGCATCTCCAAGCGGCGCACACACTGCTACCAGTCCCAGAATTGTCCATTGGTGCGGAGTGAGCTTTGCCTGAGTCATCTACGAAGTCAACAGTCCTGATGCGTTCAATTCACTTGGAAAGAAGGGGGCCCATTACAAAATGACACGGAGGGCAGACGCTTGCGCGCTGCCCTCCATGGAGGTTCCAGTGCCGGCTTACGCCCCTGCTCCGGCGGTGGCAGTGGGTTCGGGCTGGCGCGAGCGCGCCTCCTTCACCATCTTGTTGCGCTGCGAGCGCAGCTTGAGGAAGGCCTTTGCCTCCACGTACAGGCGGGGCACGTCGCGGTTGATGATGGCTTTCCAGATGACGCGGAAGGCTGCCTTGGGACGGAAGTAGTACTCGTCGTAGAAGCGATGCACCATCTCCATGACGTAATCGACGGGCAGACCGGGGTATTCGATGTGCGCCATCTGGTGGCCGCCGCCGTCTTCCATGCGCTCATTGGTGATGAAGCCGTTGCTCTTGGCGAACTCGTAGAACTCCGTGCCCGGGTAGGCGTGGGCGATGGAGACCTGGATGGTTTCGCAATCGAGCGTCTTGGCGAAGTTGATCGTGTTGCGAATCGACTCCTTGGTTTCGCCGGGCAGGCCAAGAATGAAGTCGCCATGAACGACGAGGCCGAGGTCGTTGCAATCCTTTGCAAAGGCCCGTGCGCGCTCAACCGTTGCGCCCTTCTTGATGTTCTTGAGAATCTGCGGATCGCCGGATTCAAAGCCTACGATGAGCAAACGGCAACCGGCATCCTTCATCGCCTTCAGCGTTTCACGATCGGTGGTGACACGGCTGGTGCAGCTCCAGGTAAGGCCAAGAGGCTTGAGCTTTGCGCAAAGCTCGATGGTGCGCTGCTTTTGAATATTGAAGGTGTCATCGTCAAAGAAAAACTCTTTCACTTCAGGGAAGTTTTCCTTGGCCCACTTCATCTCTGCAGCCACGTCATCGCTGGAGCGCTTGCGCCATGCGTGTCCGCTGAGCGTCTGAGGCCAGAGGCAGAAGGTGCACTGTGCCGGGCAGCCGCGCGTGGAGTAGAGCGAGATATACGGATGCAGCAGAAAGGGCACGTTGTAGCGTGTCACATCCATGTCGCGCTTGTAGATCTTCGTCGCCCAGGGCATCGCGTCCAGGTCTTCCACCTGCGGACGGTCGGGGTTATGCACCACCTTGCCGTCGAGCTTGTAGCTGATGCCGAGGATTTCGTTGAGCGGCTTACCGTTGGCGTACTCGACTACGGAGTAGTCGAACTCGCGGCGGCAGATGAAGTCGAGGGCGGAGCACTCGTTGAGCGCGCGATCGGGATCGGTAGTGACCGGTGGGCCAACAAAGGCAACCTTGATGGAGGGGTTGGCAGCCTTGATGGCTTCGGCGAGGCGCTGATCGCCTTCCCAGCCCACGGTCGAGGTGAAGAGGACAAGGAACTCGTAGCCCTTGGCGATCTCAATCGTTTCTGCTGCGGAGATGTGATGCGGCGGCGCGTCCAGCAGACGCGAGCCCTCCAACATTCCGGCGGGGTACGCCAGCCAAACCGGGTACCAATACGACTCAATCTCGCGCGTCGCCGGCCAACGCGAGCTGGCACCGCCATCGAAATTCTCGAATGACGGCGGATTCAATAACAGTGTCTTCAAAGGCATAGACATTCCTTCATTTTAACATTTTGTGACTTTTTTGAGGTGCAGCGGGACTCCCAAATCGAAGCAATTCGGGTTACTTCGCATGCACCTCGCTGAGCCAATCTTCCATATGTCCAAGAGCCCGCAGCAGTTCCAGCCGGGCCTTGGCTAGTTCGAACTCCGATTCGAGCGAATCCTGATATTTTTGCCGCTCGTCAATGCGGGCCTGCTGGCCGGCTTTTGGCGATAATTGCGGCTGGTTCCCAGAGCCGTTGCCGTTTTCGAGCTGCGTTTCTACGGTCTTCAATTGGTCAGCTGAAATCTGTTGTTTCAGGCTGGCGATTTCGGCTTGTGCATCCAGTTCGCGCAGCGTTCCTGTGAGCTGGGCGATCTGAATATCGTTCTGATGATCGGCCTGCTCGGCTTCGACCCGGGCGCGCAACGCTTCTGAGGCGGTCTCGCGTGACTTGGCGCGATGCACCATATCCAGAAGCGGCACGGATATGTTGATTCCCGACGCGAAGTTATTTGCGGGCAGATCATGCAGGAAGTAATAGTTCACATCGTTCAGGAGCGAAGTATTGCGGTTGTACTGGGCGAAGAAGCTGAGCTGAGGATAATAATTTGCCTCTTTATCGCCCTTTGCCTGCCGCTCTTTCGAGAGCGCCGATTGCCGTGCTGCCTCGATGCCCTGCAGGGTTCGTGCCGGCATGTCGCCATGGACTGCCGGAATCTCCGGGATGCTTGCATGATCGGGAGTGATGGATCCGACAGGGAGGCCTGTCAGCGTAGCCAGTTGCTTGGCGAGCGTTGCCTTGCGTGTTTCCAGATGCAGCCGCGCGAGTCTCAAAGTGGCTGCTGTCAGCTTTGCCTGCAACCATTCGCTCTGTGGGTCGACGCCGGCTTCTGCGCGCTGCTGTTCAATTTCAACAAGCCGGTCTGCGAGTGACTGCTGCTGCCGTGCCGCATCGAGCTCCTGATTGACAGCGTCCATCTCGATATATGCCGCAGAGGCATCCAGCGCTGCCTGTTCCCGCGCATCCTTCAGCCGCGCGATTGCGGCATTCAGGCCCGAACGCGCGGAATCGATGTAATGCTTTTGAGGAAAGCTGAAGATGAGCGATTGAACTGTGACAGAAAAGATGGAGGGTGGCTGTCCGGTGAAGCCGACCTCCGGGAAAACGGGGATGCCGGTGCTGAACTGAAGTGTGGGGATCACGGCATCTTTTGTTTCCGCTAATGCCGCCCGGCCCCTTTCCGCATCTGCTGCGGCAATCTTTACTGCATCGCTGTTCTTCTGCGCCAGATCCACTACCGTGCGCAGGGAAACCTGCGCCGCGCCGTGGGCGGACGAGAGCCATCCTGCTGCTATGAGCAGGCATGCGGCCAGCGCTGTATCGTACTTTTTCTTCACTCGCGGTCTTTCCGTCAAAATTTCAGATCCAGTGCGGGCTTGTATTCCTTTGCCAGGGCCAATGCGGCATCGCGCTCGCGTTGCGCCGTTGCTTTGTCATTGAGCTTCACCGCAATGCGTGCACGATCTACGTGCGCTGCAAATGCAGGCGCATCCTCTGTCTTCATCGGGCTGGCGAGGTAGGCGTCCAGCATCTTTGCAGCCAGCGGCAGGTCGCGGCTGGCCTTGATCAGCACGGAAACTCCGTCCGTCATTGCGCCTGCGGCATGCTTGTCCTGCTGTGCCAGGCCCCAGCCTTTCTGGATCGCCGTGTCCATCTCGTCCCATTGCTGGCGGCGGCGCATGAAGCTGGCCAGCGTCATCCACTGAAAGGCAGGATGCGCGCTGGCTGTAATTGCTGCTCGAAGCTCGCGTTCTGCCGTCGAGTAATCCTTGTTTCCCTCTGCAATGCGGGCGCGCAGCTCATGTGCGCGGGCCTGGTCCACTTTGTCCAGCTTCTCGGCTACGCTTTGCGCTTTGTCCATGCCGCCGCCCACTACGCCGGGAGCCGAGCTGTAAAACTCACCTAGGTCGGCGAGTGCGGCTGCATTGCGCGGGTTCAGTTGCACAGCCTGCTCAAACTCTTCGCGGGTGTGCTTGGCGATACCATAGGCGCTCACGAAAGAAGCACGGCTGGCCTTTTCTCCCAATGCGCGTCCCAGCCAAAGATGGTAGTCCGAGTTCTGCCCTTCGAGTTGCACGGCCTGCTGGCACTCTTTCACCGCGGCGTCCCAGTTTTCAAGTGTGAGATCAATGCGGCAATGCAGGTTGCCGGCCTGTGCGCTTGCAGCGTCAGCGGCGGGCAGAGCTGCAAGCAAGGACAATGCCTGGTCTGCCTGACCCTGCTGCAGAGCAGTGTTTACTGCGTCCAGCGCGCCATGTTGCGCCTGCGCGATTGTGCACAGCGAGAAGGCCAGCGCTACTGCTGCCGGCGTTCTCACCGCACTTCCTTTACTGGAACGCCTTCCTGAAGCGGCTGTCCGTTGATGGTTCCCGTAGCCACCTGGTCTCCTGCGTTCAAGCCGGAAAGCACGGCAACTGCGGTCTGCGTAATGGTGCCTGTGACTACCGGTGTGCGCTTCAGCTCATCGCCCACTACGCGATAGACAAACTGCTGACCCTGCTCCATGCGCAGCGCTTCCCGGGGAATGCTCAGCATGTTGGCCTGGCTCGAGGTTGTTACAGTCACTGTGACATTGGTGTCCGGTAACAGCTCGTCATCGGTGTTGTCCAGAGCGATGAGCACTTCACCGACATTGCGTGTTCCAAAGCTTGTGACGGAAGAAGGCACGCGCCAGATATGGCCGGACCATGTTTTGCCTTGCCGTGCATCCCACTTCACCAGGACGTGCTGCCCATTGGCCAGGTGCCCGAGGTCCGGCTCGTCAAAGAATGCGCGCACGCGCATCTTACGCAGGTCGGCAATCTGCATCATGAGCTTGCCGGCATCTACGAACGAGGTGGGTTGGACATCCATGGTGTATACCGTTCCGGCTACAGGCGCGCGCACGGTCATCTTCTCTTCAGTGCCCTGTGCTGCGGCAAGATTGGCTTGAGCTTCAACCAGCGCTGCGCGAGCCCGCTCCACTTCGGCAGGGGAATAGCGGTTGCGCGAACTCGATTGTGCTGCATCGAGCGTGGCTGTGGCGCTTGCCAGCCGCTGCTTTGCACCGGCGACTTCGCTGGCGCTGGCAGCGCCTGTGGCCTGCAGCTTGACTAACGAATTCAGGTCGCGCTCCGCCTGGTCGCGGTCAAGCTTGGCACGGGCGATGTCTGCGGCGGCGGCCTGCTGCTGCTCCTGGGTCCCGTTATGCGTGGCCGCTTCCAGTGACGCCTGCGCCGAACGCACACCGCTCTCGGCTGCAGCGACGCGTGCCCGGGCATCTACATCGTCCAGCACGGCCAGTATTTTGCCGGCTTCCACTACGTCGCCGGCCCGCACGTAGACACTGCGTACTGTGGTGGCAGCGGGGGCGTGAATCTCGTGGTTTTCTTCCGGCTCAACACGCCCGTTTGTGCTCAGTACGCTCACCAGTTCCTGGCGGCTTACCTGCATTGCGCGAATCTGAAGCCTCTCCCGTGTGAGCGAACGCACGGCAAAGAAAACCAGGATTACCAATACAGCCGCGCCTATCCAAAGCAAGCGCCAGTTTAATTGCCTTCTTTCCTGTACCATGCACCTAACCTGAGTCAGTATATCTGACTCATTCTGCGGTTAAAGGGAGCGGAAAAATCCTTATCCCTGCATAACTTGGACCCTGCCAGTGAGCTTTGCAGGGCGCTTTTTTATCCGGAATCCCGATACAATGGATCTATGTCCGCAGAACCTCGTTATACAGATGATCACGCAAAAGCCGGCCTCGACTTCCAGTTTCCTGAGATTGAGACCTGGCGCAACCAGTTTCCCGGCTATGAGATTGAAATCGACGACCCGGAGTTGACCAGCGTCTGCCCCAAGACAGGATTGCCGGACTTTGGCGTCCTTACGATTCGCTACATGCCCCGCGAGCGCTGCCTGGAACTCAAATCGCTCAAGGAATATCTTTATACTTATCGCAACCTTGGCATCTTTCAGGAAAACATTGTCAACCAGGTGCTGAACGATGTGGTGAAGGCGAGCAATCCTGTGTGGGCGGTTGTCAAAGGCGTTTTTCGGCCGCGTGGAGGAATTGCGACGACTGTAGAAGCTCGCTGGCCACGTCCGGGCGTCTAATCGTCATTCCATTCGAACTGACTGGAACACGCACTTCGAGTGCGTGTTCTTTTTTGCGCCGCTCTCTTTTCCTGCTGTAAAACCAACGCCTCTTACTAGCTTCGTTGAACAGATATTCATTCGACTTTGCGTAAAATTGCGTGCTAGCATTGCGCCACTCCGAACAATCTTCGTTTGAAAGAGGAGTTCGCTATGCCCCCCAGCAAACATGCTTCGAAGAAGAAGTCTTCTCCGCAAGAAACCACGTCCGCGCTTGCATCCACTTCCAATCCGATTTTCAACCAGCCCAACTACATGCAGGATCCTACTCAGTACAAGCAGGGCCACGCCTCAGATGACGAGGCATACGCTGAACTGGATAAACTTCAGGCGCTGAATGAACTGAACCCGCTCCCGTTTCGTGTTGTGGAGGGAGTTGTGGAGCCAGTAATGACACTGGCGCAGGCGTATGGTTCGAAGGGGGCCGAGGTCGAACAGGCGATTGCGAAAAACGGGCAGATCGTTTTTCATTCTTCCGGAGATACCGGCGCCATCACTGCGCAGCTCGGCCTGCCGAACGAATACAGTGTGATCGACAAGCTGGTTGCGGACTTTGATGAGAACACTCCTGCCGATGTTCCGCAGTTCTTCTTTCATCTTGGCGACATTGTCTACAACTTTGGCGAGCATATTTACTATTACGACCAGTTTTACGACGCATTCCGCAACTATCCCGCACCGATCTTCGCGGTAGCCGGCAACCACGATGGCGTGGTTGCGCCCGTTGCACCGTTAACTGCCGGCGGCAATCCCACACCCGGGGATTCCTCCCTTTCGCTCTCAGCCTTTTATGCCAACTTCTGCGCCACGGACGTGAAGCACAGCAGCGATGCGGTAGGCCTGGCGCGCACCACCATGACCCAGCCGGGTGTGTACTTCACGCTGGAAGCGCCGTTTGTTCGTATTCTGGGCATTTACTCCAACACGCTTGAGGACCCGGGCGTGATCTCTTCGACGCCTGACCCGACGAAACACAACAAGCCAGCTTTCCCTGAGATTCCCGACGCGCAGATAGCGTATCTTGAAGCGGCTCTGAAACGGATCAAGAAAGAAAAATTCAAGGGCGCTGTCCTTCTTGCCGTTCACCATCCGCCTTACACCTTCGGGAAGCACATCACTTCCATGGTGATGCTGAAGGAAATCGACGCTGTCTGCGAAAAGGTGGGGGTTTGGCCGCATGCGTTTCTTTCCGGCCATGCGCATAACTACCAGCGCTACACACGCACCATTGGTAATCGGCAGATTCCTTACGTGGTGTGCGGGAATGGTGGCCATCCACCACTGCAGAAGCTGTCCATTGATGGCACGCTCCGCACGCCTATCTCCATGCCTTCCTTTACTCAGAAGGAGCGGAAGGATACCGTCACGCTGGATAATTATGACTTCACATCGTACGGCTATCTGCGCATCATCGTCGATCCGCTGCAGTTGCGGATTGAATTTCATCCTGAAGGGGATGGCGTGGACACAAAAACACCGGATGATTTTGTTACCGTCGATCTGAAGAAGGGAACCTTGATCCATTACGTTCCGCCATCCCCGGCATCCTAGTAAAGCCTGTGCTTTAGTTGCCGCCTCGATGCACAAACAAGTGCCGGGGCGGCATTTTTCTGGCGCGCATCCGCTATTCTGATTTGCAGTGTCAACCACTGCTCAGCCCGCACACCCACGCGTCAGTCCCGCAGTCGCCACGCTGCTTCTACTGATTGCGCTCAACCTGCTCAACTATATCGATCGCTACATTCTGCCCGGTGCGCAATCGCTCATCCAGAAGGAATACAACTGGAGCGACCAGCAGATGGGCGGGCTCACGACGGGCTTCTTCATTACCTACATGCTCATTGCGCCGCTCACGGGCTGGCTGGGGGATCGTTTTGCCCGCAAGCCGCTTATCATCATGGGCGCGATCCTGTGGTCGATTGCAACGCTAGGCACTGCATGGGTCAGCTCCGATCCACACACGGCCTACTGGACGCTCTATTTGCGGCACGCCATTGTGGGTGTGGGGGAAGCTACCTTTTCGATCTTTGCTCCCGCAGTGCTCGCCGATTTCTATCCTGAGCGTGAGCGCAATCGCATTCTTTCCATTTTCTATACCGCGATTCCACTGGGTGCGGCCCTTGGCTATCTTGCAGGGGGAACCCTGGGCACCCGCTATGGCTGGCGCGCGCCGTTTTTTCTCTGCGCCTTTCCCGGTCTTCTGATTGCTGCGCTTTACTGGTGGCTTGGCCGTGAGCCACAGCGTGGCGCGCAGGACCACATCCACATCGATCACTCCCGGTCGAGCTTCTTTGGTCTGTTCACCAACGGAGGTTTTCTCACGGCTACGCTGGGCCTGGCCGCGCTCACCTTTGCCATGGGCGGAATCTCCACGTGGGTACCTACGTTTCTGCATCGCTCGCTGAATTATCCCGTGGATAAAGCCAGCTTCATTGTCTCCGCCATCACGGCGGTTGACGGAATTGTGGCGACCGCTCTTGGTGGATGGCTGGCGCAACGCTGGCTGCGCGTGAATGATCGCGCGCTTTATCTCTTTTCTGCGCTCAGCGTGGTGCTTACGCTGCCCTTTGGCGCGCTGGTCTTCTTTGGGCCACATGCCACTGCGATTCCTGCGCTTTTTCTGGCGGAGTTCTTTCTCTTTCTCAACACCGGCCCGCTGAACGCAGCCATCGTCAACTCCGTTTCCGCTCCGGTGCGTGCTACCGCCATCTCCGTCAACCTTTTCTGCATTCACGCGCTCGGCGATACCTTCTCTCCGCAGATCATCGGCGCTGTTTCAGACCGCACGGGCAGCCTGTCTCTTGCGCTTGGTTTGACGCTGGTCTCGCTGGCTGTTTCTGCAGTGATTCTGCGAGCCGGTTCCCGCTTTGCGCCGGTGATTGGGCCGGATTCCGCTCCTTTGATCTCGAGCGGGCAGCACGTATAACCCGGCCCGGATATTCCGGCATGAACCGAGCTATTTCGCCGGACGTGTTTCTACTTCCTTGCTATTCATCCATGCCCGTCCGCTGCCCTGTGGGCGCAGATTCGGATCGTTGACAGCCGGCTTTTCGCGGTCTCCGGTGAAGCCATGTGCCAGCGCGGGATTCGGTCGGAACTTTGGCGGGCCGCCATAGAACTGCCGTGCATGGCTCAGTACCAGGCCAGCCCGGCCACGCATGGACTGCACGATTCCGCGGACTTCGATATTTGCGTCGCGCATCTTTTCGAGATCGCCCACCGTGTCGCGATCCTCGCGGAGGCTCACGATCGTAAAACGGCACTTGTCGTCGGAGGTTTCAGGCGCGCAGACATCCAGAAAGCGCGTCCCATCCGGAAGCTCTACCACGTCATAGACATGCGCCTGAACGCAGATGTCTTTGTTGAGGTGTTTGGTGGCGTCCTCGGTTGAGACACACGGCTTCTGCTTACCGGCAAAGGCGGTGACCGGCAGCATCAGAGCGCAAACGGGCGCGAGAAACCAGCGGGGGAGCATAGATGCCTCGAATGAAAAGGAAGATTGCCAATCATACTATCGCGATGCCCGGCAAAACAAAAGAGCCGCTGAACAATTCCTGTTCAGCGGCGCCCATGCTTAGCAGCTCTTTATCGTCAGAGAATCTTGAGGAGTTTAATGCGCTCCCACCAACTCTTCACTCTTCGCAGTTCCGTAGTGGCTTTCGACGTACCGGTCCAGAATCTCTTTGAACTCCGCGACGATCGTATCGCCGCGCAGCGTTGTATAGAGCTTTCCATCTACGTACACCGGGGCCTTCGGCTCTTCAAATGTGCCGGGCAGGCTGATGCCCAAATTCGCGTGCTTCGATTCGCCGGGCCCGTTTACTACGCAGCCCATGACTGCAAGCTTCAGCTCTTCCACGCCCGGATACTTTTTGCGCCAATCTGGCATGGAGGCGCGCAGGTAGCCTTGAATCTGTTCCGCCAGCTCCTGAAAATATGTGCTGGTGGTGCGTCCGCAACCGGGGCAGCTGGTGACCTGCGGCATAAAGCTGCGAATCGAAAGCGACTGCAGAATCTGCTGTGCAGCCTGCACTTCTTCCGTGCGGTCGCCATTCGGCTTCGGCGTCAGGCTCACGCGGATGGTATCGCCAATGCCCGCCAGCAGCAGGGGAGCGAGGCCCGCGGCGGAAGCAATCAGGCCCTTTGCGCCCATGCCGGCCTCGGTCAGTCCCAGATGCAGCGCATAATTGCAGCGGGCTGCAAGGTTGGTATAGACGTCGATCAGATCGCGAACACCGCTCACCTTCGCCGACAAAATAATCTGATCGTTGCGCAGACCATACTGTTCGGCAGCTTTGGCGGAATCGAGCGCGCTCACTACCATGGCTTCCATCATCACGTCACGAGCGGGAAGGGGATTGGCCGACTTCGAATTTGCATCCATCATGCGCGTCAGCAGCGCCTGGTCCAGTGAACCCCAGTTGACGCCGATGCGCACCGGCTTCTGGTTCTCAACGGCGCACTCCACCATGGTGCGGAAGTTGTCGTCATTCTGGCGGCCAATCGACACATTGCCTGGGTTGATGCGGTATTTGGCCAGCGCCCTGGCCGTTTCAGGAAACTTCTTGAGGAGCAGATGCCCGTTGTAGTGAAAGTCGCCCACAATGGGCACACGGATTCCGCGCTTATCCAGGCCCTCGACAATCGCCGGAACGGCAGCGGCCGCCTCGTCGTTATTCACCGTCACGCGAACAAGCTCCGAGCCGGCAACCGCCAGTGCGGCAACCTGCTCAATGGTGCCTGCAACATCGGCGGTATCGGTGTTCGTCATCGACTGCACTACAACCGGAACTTCCCAGCCGACGCGGACGTTGCCGATTTTGACGGTGGGTGTTTTTCTGCGCTGAATCTCTGGCATAGAATCCTCACCTCTAGTTTACTAGAGCGTGCAATATCATGGGGTGGAGGACGCACCTTATATGACCATCTTCATTCCCACGCCGCTGCGCCAGTTTACCGGCGGCCAAAACACCGTGGAGGCGCCCGGCGCCACTGTTTCAGAGGCTCTTGATGCCCTGACCGCGGCTCATCCTGAGCTCCGCAAGCATCTTTTCACGGCGGAGGGCAAAATCCGCGCCTTCGTCAACCTCTACCTGAATGATGAAGACATTCGCTATCTTCCGGAAAAAGAAGGTACTGCTATCAAACCGGCTGATACGCTCTCCATCATTCCTTCCATTGCCGGGGGCTGTTGAGATTCGCGACTGAACAAATTACAACAAGGTAGAATAGGGATCATGGCCCTGTAGCTCAGATGGATAGAGCGACGGTTTCCTAAACCGCAGGTCGGAAGTTCGAATCTTCCCAGGGTCACCATACAATTATTCAGCTGCGCAAAAGATATCTACTCAAAAATGGCGATGTGATGTGCTTTAAAGAACGCATTATGATGCCTTTTGAGGGCAATTCCTTCCGCCTGTAGTGAATTTTTCAGAATTCATGGAGCCGCGTAGCAGACCGCAGCCGGTTTGTCAGTCAAGCCACATCTCTGTTCGGTTATAAGATTTACGAGACCGACGCTGGGCATTTTTCTGCACGGAAACGAGGCGGCAAGAGTGGCGAATCTCGGCGTCGAGTCAGCCAGTTCAACCTATGTGCGTGAATCATTTTCGAGTGTGGCTAAAACGTGGTTCTCGGTCTGCCGGGTTGGCGGGCGCGACGGTGTCTATGCTTCTGGCTGCGGGCACGTACGCGTTGGCTCAGAATTCACGCGAGGATCGGGTCATAGCCAGGTGGAATCTGCATGTTTCCAATGGACAAGTCATGGAAACGGTGAGCGGGAGAGGCGCTCAGGTAAAAGGAAATGTCTATCCCGCAAGTGGACCAACAGCTGCGGCTCTTCAATTCGACGGATACACTGCGGAGATCATCGCGCCGCCCGTGGCTGCACTGGATCATCCGCGAGAACTCGGCGTTTCGGTCTGGATGGAACTGAATGCCTATCCGTGGAATCTGGTTCCTGTTCTTGACCAGCAAACGCAGGCTGGATCCTTTTTCTTCGGTGTGGATGCAACCGGTCACCTTACGGCGAGGACAACTACGGCGAGTGCAGTTTCAGAGCAGTCGATCCCGCTCCGCAAATGGACACTGATTACGCTCGGAATCGAAGATGACAAGATAAGTTTTACCGTGGATGGCTCTCCCACGGCCACGATGGCCGAGCCGCCTGTGCACGCTCCAGACAAATCGGCTCAAGACAAATCTTCTGAAAACAACTTGCTCATTGGCTATGTGCGCACTGCGCTGCTGCCTGCGCCGGAGAATCGAATTCATCCGAATCTCCGGGTGCGTTATTCGCTTGAAGGAGCTTTGAGCGACCTTACACTATATCGCTCTCAGTTATCCGCCAAGGCAGTGTCGGAACTGCTACATTCCGCCGCGCCGGATATTCTGAAGCCCATGCCTTGGCCGCAGCTGCCGCGATGGAGTGGTGGGCCAGGGAGCTTTGGCGCATTCTATACAACGCTGCATTTCGATCCGCTCTGGGACTGGACTCGGCGCATTGCTCCGGATTCCGATGTTGTGGTGCGTTTTGATGACTCACCCGTGCAACTGGTCTTCTGGCAGGGCACGAATTATGTTCCGGCATGGGTTACGGAGAACGATAACTGGTACACCGACGAGTTTATGGAGATCTATGGGCATCCACGCTGCCCGTATGGTGAAGACTGTGAGCCGATGTCGGATAAGCAGTCGCGTTACTCGCACGTAAGAATTTTAGAGAGCACTCCGGCGCGAGCCGTCGTGCATTGGCGTTACGCACTCTCTGAAGTTGAGCAGTATGCAATCGGCAATGCGCCTTCTGCAACAGCGTGGGGCGATTGGGCAGATGAGTATTGGACGATCTATCCGGATCACACTGCCGTGCGTAAGTCAGTTTTGTGGAGCACAGCCGAAGATCGCGATAAAACTGAATTCCAGGAGTCCATCATCATTATTCCTCCGGGTAAGACACCGGAAGATTGCCTCAACCTGGATGCTCTGAGTTTTGCAAATATCGCCGGCGAGACGAAGGACTACAGATGGGAGCAGAAAAACTCCCCGGGATTGGAAATGCCAAAAGGGCCGTCAGGTTTTCCGGAACCGAACAAAGCTGTAGTTCAGCGCGTGAACCTTAAATCGGAATGGAAACCGTTTGAAGTGCTTTGGGGAGACGACGTTTCTTCGGATTCTTATAACGGAGAGCCTTCCTTATCAAGCTTTGAGTGGTGGAATCATTGGCCCGTCGCGCAGATTCCATCCAGTGGAAGGCCTGCCCTTGCGGCAGACCGGGCGGGGCATACATCCGTTTCGCATTTGTACTGGCCAGCCTATCAAAAGACAGACGCTACACTCACGAAGGTGTTGATGACAGGTTTGACAACACTGTCAGCCGGGCAACTGGTGCCGCTGGCGAAGTCATGGCGCAGTCCTCCGCCATTACAAACACAAGATGGCGTAATGCTCAATTACGATACTGCTCAGCGTGCTTATATTGTTCCGGCCCCCGTTGCCGCGCCGCTGCAACTGACACTCAAGGGCAGCGCGGAGCATCCGGTCTATCATCCTGCATTTGTGCTTGAGGGCTGGACAAGAGAGGCGAAGGTTACTGTGATTCGGGGAGCTGCACCGGATGGGCTTATACGTCAGGGAGTGGTGGAGGATTTAAGCGGCCGGAGGCTGATCATTTACCTGCCCGTGGTAGCCGAGGACTCGGTGCAGATCCATATTGATGAGCCGTAATCACTGTCGAACTTATGAATGAAAAAGGTCCGGCATTGAGCCGGACCTTTTTCATTTCTATGGTTCATCGAAGCATTACCGGTTACTGCACATTCACCGTCATCGGAATGCTTCTTGTTGTTCCACCGCTCGTCGCGCTCACGAGTACTGTGGCCGAGCCTGTGGGGTGGTTCGAGTTGTTATTGCTGCCGCAGCCCGTAAGCGCAACCACCGAGCTCAAGCCAACCAGTGCCAGCACCCATGCAAAGGTCCGTATGTGCTTGCGGCCTTTGGCGATCTGATAGAGCAGCGCGATGGAGACTACGAACAACCCGATACCGCCATAGCTTTTGAACGAACCCATTGCACTGGCAGTCTTTGCTGCTGACGTCTCGCTTACCGTAAAGCTGCTGGTCACTGAGCCGTTGGATGGCAGAGTGCCCTGCGCCGGGGTGAAGTTGCAGGCCAGTCCTAACGGAAGTCCACTGCAGGCAAAGCTTACCTGCCCAGTCATTCCTGCTACGGAGCTAACCGTCAACGTCACCGGGGAAGAGGGTCCGCTGGAGGTTACAGACAAGCTGGTGCTCGAAAGCGACAGCGACATATCCGGAACGGGTACGTTGATCGTTATCTTAACCGCTGGCGAGGTCGATGGCAGAAAGTTCGATGCTCCATTGCCATCTGAGTAATACGCTGCAATCGAATGCGTTCCAGCCGCAAGCGTATTGAGCGTGAGAGTTGCGCTTCCAGTTGTATCCACTGTTGCTGTGCCCAGAATCGTGTTTCCTTCGCGGAAGTCCACAGACCCTGTTGCGGTGCCGCTGTTGGCTTTTACTGCTGCCTTCAGCACAACACTCTGTCCAGCGGTTGCTGTGCTGGGGGTTGCTGTCATTGTGGTTGAGGTGTACAGCGGAGTTCCCGATAGATCAAGCCCATCGCCGTTATTGCACACCGCGAGCCATGTTTCGTTGTAGTTGTCGAATTTGCTGACAGTGGCATCCAGGAAGACTGACGACAACGGTCCCGTCCTACCGAATACCTGGTCGACTGGCAGATTCAGTCCGCCGTTACCTGTAGTGAACAAAGTGCTTGCTAATTGCGAGTCAATCACCTGGAAGGACTGATCTGACTTGCCAGGATTGTGCGCGTTTGGAGATGCAAGGACGTAGACATCGACTGGAAACGCCGGTGAGTTGATCTGCCACACATACCAGGGGATTCCGATGCCTACGTATGTCGGGTAATGAACATAGGTGCCAGGGACCAGATCGCTCGCGGCATACCACCGGTTGCAGTCGCTAGTCGATTCACGAATGCCCATGTCCGGAAACGGATCTCCCCAGGCCTTGTAGTACTCCACTGAGTACGCTGTGGGCACCAGCGCCATGTAGAACGCCCGTTGCGAGGCCTGTCCCAGCAGGGTGACAGAGACATTCTGCGCTACCTGGTTCGGCGAGCTATAGATAGGCAGGTTCGAATTAGTGATCTTCGGCCCCAGCTGCGAGAGCTTGTTCCAATCTCCAAGAATCGTGTCCAGTTGAGTATCGAAGCCGATGGAGAACTGCTGCTGAAGCTGTGAGTTCGCCAGGTCTCCGATGGTAGTGGAAAGATTGTATTGTGGACTTGGAAGATATGTAGCGCCGGAATTCTGAAAACCGCCGGCGTATGCTCCAGCGCCTCCAAATACCGCACTGATCATGTTTCCTGAAGAGGAGACGATGCTCGACAGATCGGGAGGAACAAGGCCGCCGGTTGCAATCGTGGCTCCGAGGTTCACCACGTTGCCAACCAGGCTGAGAATATTCGATACATTCGCAGTGACCGGAGTGGCCGGAGGCGGCTGAAGCGTGCTTCCCATCACCGTGGCCGCGGCACCAATCAGTGCAGTGGCCGCGCTACTGTTGCCTGAGGCCACAATATCTTTCATGTTGGCTGAGCCGTTCACCATGAACTGCATCACGTTGCCCAGATCGACAAGCTCTGCCTTGAGCTGGCCTGCCACTGCCTGCATATCCTGCTGTGTAAAGCAGGACAAGGGAGTATTCGTTACCGGATCGGTCCACGTATAGCAGGTGTTGGGAGCGCCGGGGAAGGCCAGTGTGGATGGATCAAAGGTGTGGTAGTCGAGGAATGTGTTGTTGGTTCCCGCAAAGTAGTAGTGAATATCGTCAAGATAATTACCCTGTGCGCCAACGATGTAGTGCTGCGTAATCGACATGTAGCTGAGGTAGCGATATGCAGCCACCTGCCCGGTCACGGTGGAAGCGCCTGACATCAGGCTCCCGCTCAGCTCAGGCCATTCGCCTGGCTGCTGCGAGAGAATTTCGTTGAGCGAATAATCCACAAGGCTGCCGCCGGGTGAGATTTGATCGGTGCGCACAGGCCAGTAGAGGCCGTGCATGTCAGGCTGCAAAAGGCCGTGCAGAAAGCCCGTCTGGCCCTGCTGTGAGTTTTTCGTCGTGGAAAAGACGGAGTTTCCGGTAACGGCGTTGCCGCAGCCAATGCAGCTCACCAGGCTCATGGCGTCTGTGTCGTTGAAGAGGTACAGCGTGCTCGGCGCGGGCACACCGAAGGCTTCAATGGCCGGAGCAAAGTTGTTGTAGTAGGCGGCGACATTGCCCGAGGAGATCCACGCCGCAGACTGCTCGCTGGTTCCGATGATCGGCGTTCCAATCGTCGTCATGATGACAAGCTGGTTGCGGGCTGTGGCATTCAAATCGGCCGCGAGAGCTGAGTAGACCGGTGTTGCAACTGCCTCGTTCGAGTTTGCCGTTGGATAAAAATACCCGACATTGGCAAACGTTGCGATCCCGGTAGCTGAGTCAACAGTTGCACTGGTGTACGTTACAGGAACCAGTGTGTCGCGATCCACCTTGATAAGCCAGTAACCGCCGCTGCCATTCGTAGCAGGAGGCTGAAACACTCCCTTGTAACCGAGATAGTTTGCCCCGAACAACTGAGACATGGTTATGCTCGCAGTGCCTCCGCCGGACTGAGGCGCCGGGCTCACCGTGTACTCAACAGAACCGGCAGGCTGAAAGTTGTAATTACCCCACGGATCTTCTTCCAGCATGCCCTTCGCATTCGGCACCGTCACGGGGATATCGCTGGTCGTGTAGTAATTCTCAAACGCGGTGCCTGGAGTAGCGCCGCCTGCACCGATGACGAGGTAGCCCTGAGGAACATCGGTAGTGGCTCCAGTTATCCCCTTGCAGGCGTTCGTCGGGTCGCAGTTGTAAACCCGGCCTCCTATCGGAGTGGTATCGAGCTTTTTCGCTGCCGCACCTGCATCGGAATTGAAGAAAAGATTTGTTCCAACAATCACCAGATCCTGCGCCGTCATCTGCTTGAGCTTGCTGTTGAGAGTTGCTCCGTCGCTAATGCACTGCGGAGACGACTCAGGAGCAGTGGTCACTTGCTGCAGCGTCTGCCGGTCGAGAACGACGATGCTATAGATACTGTTGCAGCCGCTTGCAGTGGGTAGCTGTACCTGGTCGCCGAGTTGAATCCACGGCTGGCCACCGCTGACACCACCGCTGCCCAGAGTGTTGAAACTGATTGTCGGAGGGAGAAAGTCGCTGCCAGTCGGAAGCGCCGTTGCATTGCTGCTTGCGCCCAGCATGCCGTGCGACTTCACACCTTGCGGCCCCAGCGCCTTCGATGACTCCACGCCATCAAAGCGCACACGCGAGCTCACAACGCCGGAGTCACTCTTTGCCGCGGCGTACAGCACGTTCTTGCCATCGCGAAGGCCATGCGTTGCTGCTACGGTTCCTGTCTCGCACTGGCCACTGCCATTGCTGCATGGCGTCTGCGTAAACTCAGAGGCCACATCTTTGCCGTTGAGCGAAATCATCAAGGAAGACGAGTCCACAGACGACGGCATTTCAATCTCGATCTTGCGTGAATCGAGCGAACTCGCCGGCAACACAGTAATCGTCATGGACGGATGCTGTGCTTTCGACGGGTCCCCCGTGGCAATCTGGTTTGAAGCCTGGCTATGAAGCAGGCCGGGGAATATCAATCCCGCCGCCAGCAACCCCGCGCGAAACAGCAACCCATATGCCCTTTGATTTTTTAACGTAAGCATCACAAAGTCTCCTGCCTTTCAAGCAATTGAGTGTTAGCGTGTTCGATTTAGAGCGCGCTTGTCCTGAGGAGCTGTTTCCACAGCTCCGCTCGCCCTGAGTTGTGCGGGTTGTTGCCAGCGTTTTGCAACCCGAAAACAATCGCTGACGTTATACTGTGCAGATACGCTGCGTTGAATCGAACCATCGACGCCCGAAAATGCTGCAGTGACCTGATAGTAGGTTTGCAGTCACGCGGAAACAATAAGTATCACTACACAACTCTCCGTGTAGTTCCACACGGATGCTGCTGCGAGTGCTTTTTATCTTGATTTTCAAGATGTGAGCTCACGCGTAACCCATAACTGCAATCGCCAGGGATGTTCGGGAAGGCGGTGTAAATCCGCCACTGCCCCGCAACTGTGAGCGCCACTCGCCGCCGCGTCGTCCATAACGGCAGGCAGTCCGTCAGTCGAAAGCCACTGAGGCCGTTGAGGCTTTGGGAAGGGAACTGGCAAGGCGCAGAGTCAGGAGACCGGTCTTTAGGCGCATTCCATCGCTTCTGCCCCGTGGGAGGGCAAGAGGAGTAATCATGCTGTTGTCATTTTTCAGAGGCTCAATCCTGCGCCGAACTCTGTCAGTTATCGCTATCTTGTTCGCATCCATCTCCGCTCACGCCGCGTCGATTCGTGGCCGTGTCACGGACTCTTCCGGCGCGCGTGTCTCCAATGCATCCGTTGCGCTGCTGCAGGGCAACAAAGTTGTCACCACCACGCAATCCGGCTCAGATGGCAGCTTTACCATGAGCACCGGTCAGAGCGGCCGCTTCTTCCTCGTCGTCTCTGCCAGAAGCTTCCGCCAGCTTGAAACGCCGTCCTTCTACGCGGGCAGCCTCGACTCCATCGAGCGCTCCATTGTCCTCGAACCGGAATGGGTCCGTCAGTCCATTGTGGTCACAGCCAACGGAATGCCAACTCCGCAGCCACAAACCAGCTCTGCCACCGCTGTGTTGTCGCCTACGGAAATAGGCCAGAGCAGCGACTTCGTCAGTCTCCTCCGTCTCATGCCCGGCACTGCTTCCGTACAGACCGGCCAGCGCGGTGCGCAAGGCTCGCTCTTCATCCGCGGCGGCGACTCCGACAACAACAAGGTTCTGCTGGATGGCATCAGCGCCGGCGACATCGGCGGACGCTTCGACTTCGGATCACTCTCCACCTCAGCCATTGAGCGCGGCGAAATTTATCGCGGCACCAATTCCGATCTCTTCGGCGCAGGCGCGGAATCAGGCGTCGTCAGCTTCACCACTCCACACGGAACGACCAGCTTTCCTTCGATCTTTCTCTCCGCCGATGCAGGCAACTTCAATACCTCGCACGAAGAAGCCCAGCTTGCCGGCGCGCACAACAAGATCGATTACCTCGGCAGCTATAGCTGGTTCCAGACGGGCAACGCTCTGCCTGATGATGAGCACCATCTGGGCGCGGCGGCCGGCAACTTCGGCTACCAGGTGAACGGCTCTACGCAGCTCCGAGGCACCGTTCATTACAACGTCGCTGCCGTCGGCTCGCCTAACGCATGGGACTTCTATAACGTCGTCGATAACGCTACGCAGAAGGATCAGGATCTTTACATCTCTGCCACGCTGGATAACCAGACCACCGCCAGCTTCCACAACACCATTCGCTACGGTGCTACACGCAAGCGGGAGCAGTATTCCCTTTGGCAGATTTCCGGCGAAGTCGTGGATAACTACGATGGCTTTGGAGACATCGCCACCTTCGGCAGAACCGTTACCATCAAGGGCGCCAACGGCTACTCCGCCACCGGACGCGCCATGCTTGACTATGTGGGCAGTTGCACCGATAGCGATGACAGCGAACAAGAGAACTGCACCTATGCGCAGTATCCTTACAGCTCACGGCTCGTCTCCAACCGCGATCAGCTTCTCTACCAGGGTGACTTCACCATTACGCCGCATCTCGTCGCCATGATCGGTTTCCACTATGAAGATGAGCGCGGCTCTGAAGTTATTCCAACGTACTTCACCAACGAGTCCGTCTCACCCACCAACTACGATTACCTCGCCAGCGTTCACGGCGACTTCAAGAATCGCTTCTTCTACAATCTCGGCGGTTCACTCGAACACTACGCGCTTTTTGGAACCTACACTTCGCCACGCGCCGGATTCTCACTCTTCGCGCTCAAGCCTCGCGGTGGCGTATTCTCCGGCACACGCGTGCTCTTCAACTTCGGTGACGGGATCCGCGAGCCCGCACTCACGGACGAATTCGGATCGCTTTACAGTTTCCTCATCGATAACGGCTACGCATCCACTGCGAAGGAACTCAACATTGGCCCGCTCGCCCCGCCCACACAACGCATGTATGACGGCGGCGTGGAGCAAACCTTCCTTTCGCAGCACATTCTTTTCCGCGCCAGCTACTTTCACAATGAGTTCGGGCGCCAGATCGAATCGGTAGGTGCGCAGCTTCTACCAAATATTCTCGGCCTCACAGGGCAGGATCGCCAGGACTTCATCAACGCGCTCGGCTACTACTACACCTATGACTACGGCCTATCAGTCAACTCCGAAGCCTTCCACGCGCAGGGAATCGAGTCCACGGTCGAAGGCGGCATCGGCCGCAGTATCTTCCTCCGTGGCGGCTACACCTGGATGCAGGCTCAGGTGCAGCGCTCCTTCAGCAGCGATAATGAAGCCCTCATCGGCGGTTATGCCCCTACTTACGACGGTATTCCCATCGGGGCCTACTCGCCGCTTGTCGGTGCGCGACCCTTCCGCCGTCCACCCAACTCCGCCTTCTTTACCGCTACATACTCCGGCAAAAGGCTCTCAGCCATCTTCACTTCGGCCTTCGCCAGCCGCAGTGACGACTCCACCTACCTTGAATACGATGACCAGGTTGGCGGCAACAGCCTCCTGCTGCCTAACCGCAATCTCGACCACGGTTATGCCAAGCTGGACGCCGGCGGCATCTACCAGCTCATCAGCTGGCTCAGCGTCTACGGCCAAGTAGAAAATCTCACCAGCAATCAGCACATTGCCCCGATAGGCTATCCCAGCCTGCCGTTCAACTTCCGTGCAGGCCTGCGCTTTGTGTGGGGCAAAGATACCAGCAAGTAATTCTCATCAGCCAATTGACCGCCCGCGCAGTTCAAGTTATCGCGCGGGCGGTCAATTTCTCATTTGTGACTGCTCCTTGCTCATCTCTTCGGCCTTCAGCCCATATAAATTCCTTACAACTTTCCCGCTAAACTTCATAGGAAAGCACCCTACCGGCCAGATTTCCGCAGCGGAAACCGGCACGCCTGTCCCCGGTGCAGCCATTCGCATCTAATTTGTTGCTACCAAATGAATTACGTGAGTATTTTTGCAGGTTTTTAACCCTGTACCTTCGTACGAGCGTTCACTCTAAAACAAGAGAATAGAAAGCCATTTCTCGGGAACGCTCCCGTGCACGCTGCAAGCCAATCTTCAACTCACTTGTGAGGCCAAACATGAAGTGTAGTTTTTTCAGGCGTCTTGCCCTTTTGGGCTTCGCACTGCTCAGCATCCTTGTTGTTTCCCGTAATCTTTCCGCACAGCAAACCCTCGGCTCTATTAACGGCACCGTTCTTGATCCTTCCGGCGCAGCCATCCAGGGAGCGAAGATCACCGTTACCGCTGCCGATATCGGTGTCACCCGCACCACCACCACGCAGGGTTCCGGCTTCTTCCAGATATTCAACCTTCCCATCGGCACCTATGTCGTCCGGGCGGAGCAGAACGGTTTTGAAGTTACTGAGATCAAGGGCATCGGCGTACACGAGGCCGCAGCGACAACGGTGAGCGTTGCGCTCAAAGTGGGCCAGACGTCGGAATCGGTGGAAGTCACCGCGAATCCTCTACTCAACGCCACGGATGCCACCAACGGCTACATCCTGGATGCGCAGCAGATCTCCATCACCCCGCTTGCGACAGACAGCTTCACGCAGCTCGCCGTGCTCTCTCCCGGCGTCAACGCGGAATTGATCAGCGGCATCGATTCCAACGCCGGTCTCGGCAATCAGAACATCAATGCCAACGGCATGCGTAGCACCTCCAATACCATGCAGGTGAACGGCGCGGATGTTTCCAATCTCTTTAACGGCATGACCTCGTCGGGTCTGACGTCGCAGCGTTACAACTTCAACATCGGCGGCGGCAGTACATCGGCCACCTCCTCCGCCGGCGGAGCAACAGTTGCGGGCGCGAACGGTACGAGCACCTCAGTGTACGGATCGGTGGGCAACGCACTTCCGTCTCCTCCGACAGCCTTTATCGACGAGCTTCGCGTCAACACCTCCATGTACGACGCACAGCAGGGAGCTACCTCTGGCGCGCAGATCGACGTCAGCACCAAGTCCGGCAGCAACAACTGGCATGGCGGCGTCTACGGCACCTTTGCCAACAACTCCCTCAACGCCTCGCCGTACTTCTTCAATCAGCAGTATCAGCTCGGGCTCAACGGCGTCGGCGCATTTCCAAAACAGCTTCAGAATCCCTATCTTCAGCGCTGGACTTCAGGCGGCACTCTCGGCGGCCCCATTCACAGGAACAAGATCTTCTTCTTCCTCGGCTACCAGCACCTTGGTTCGTCGGATACAGCTACCGGTCTCTCGCAGCTCACAGTCCCCAGCGGCCTCACGGATGACCGCAGCACTGATGGCCTGATGAATGCCCTGACGAGCTGGAACGACAATAAGCCGGTTGCCACCACCGGTAAGTCGGCATTTACTGGCATTGATCCCATCGCCAACGCCCTGATGAATGCCAAGCTCCCGGACGGAAGCTATCTCATTCCTTCCGCGCAAACCAGCGCAAGCTATCAGTACGGTGTGCCCAACGTCACGCTCATCGGTCACTCCATCATGACCGGCGATCAGGCCAATGCTTCGGTCGATTACCAGATCAGCGACCGGGATCGCCTTGGCGCAAAGTACTACTACCAGAACGATCCCATCACTTCGCCCTATCGCTTCTCCGCAGTCGGAGGATTTCCCGTTACGCAATACAACGGCGGCCAGGTGGCAACCATCGACAACACCATCATCGTGAGCCCGCACCTCAACTGGGAACAGCGCCTCGGCTTCGTTCGCATGTCCGCATACAGCGCTTATAACCAGACGCTCACCAACGCCGGCGGCGACCCCAACTTTGGCATCGGATCGGCGATGGTCGGCAACACCGGCACGCTTATTGATGGCTTGCCTGGTCTGCTCCTCAAGGATTTCCCCTACTCTCAGAATGATTCGCCGGCAGTGAAGGTAGGCCCTTATAGCTCCTTTGCCAACACCGGCTTTTATCAGAACCGCCTGAACCCCTCTACCAACCTCATCTGGGTCAAGGGACCGCACACCATCGTGGCTGGCGGCGGTTACAGCTACACGCAGCTCAACATCACCAACAATCGCCAGGGCGTCGCGCAGATCGCGACCAAGAACTTTGAGACCTTTCTTGAAGGCCAGGTCAGCAGCTCCAACGTTCTGGAAACCACTGATCCGGTGGCCAACCGCAACACCGCCGACCGCTACTATCGCAATAACGAATTCGACGGCTACCTGCAGGACAAGTGGCAGATCAAGTCCAACCTCAGCCTCACCATCGGTCTGCGCTATGACTACCACGGCGGCCTCACCGAGAAGTACGGCGACATGTTCAACTTTGAGCCGTCGCTCTACGACGTCACTGGCACCACCGATACAGGCTTCACCGTCGCCAACGCCGGCTTCATCGTTGCCGGAAACAACAAGTATCACCCCACCTCAGGCGTCAGCGACTCTACTCTCACCGGTCGCCAGTGGGGACTCTCGCCGCGTCTCGGCTTCGCCTGGACTCCGGCAAACTCCGGCAACAAAATCGTCTTCCGCGGAGCCTGGGGCATCTATTATGACCGCGGTGAAAACTTCCAGTACCTCTCGCAGCCTGCGGGCAGCGGTAACGGTGGTCCATTCGGCGTCACCGAGTCGGCTCCTCTTGCCAGCTACGTTGTAGGCAACGGCAAGACCCTCGCGAACCCGATGGGAACCGCGCTCAACCTTCCATGCCCGGCATCGGATCCGAGCTGCCCCCATCCCGGCACGTACATTCAGCCCAGCTCAGATCCTGCCACCATCAACGTGGCACTGCAGCAAACCCTCGACGGCTACACCGGATCACAGGAGTCCTACGGCAAGAACTGTTCCGGCGTCCAGAACCAGGAAGCCTATACCGCCTGCCCGGATGCTCTTAACTTCGGCGCATATGCCCGCAACAATGTGTTGCCTTACACCATGAACTATTCGTTCGACACGCAGTGGCAGCCCACCGGCGATATGGTCTTCACTCTCGGTTATGTCGGCAACCGTGGACGCCACTCCGTTATTCCCATCCCCTTCAACGCGCCCGGCATTGCCACCGCCACTAACCCCATCTGGGGCGAAACCAACAGCTATGGCTTTGAAGTTCTCAATCAGAACTCCATGTCTGACGGCTACGACTACGACCCCATCCCCGGCGAGCCCTGGAACACAGAAGACGGCGGTAACACCGACTTCCGTACTCCCTACATCGGCTTCAGCCCCAACGCTGCGCTCTTCAAGACCGTTGGCAACTCTGCCTACGATGCGCTGCAGACGCAGTTCCAGAAGCGCCTCTCGCACAACTTCCAGCTCGGCGCGTCCTACACCTGGAGCCACGCTCTGGACGAACAGAGCGATCTAGGTCTCTTCTTCACCGGCAACGATCCCTCGAATCTGCGCAACTCATGGGCGTCGGCCGACTTCGACCGCAAGCATGTCTTCACTGCCAACTTCAATGTCAAAGTGCCCAGCAAGGCTCGTGACAACTCACTGCTCGGCTACGTTGCCAATGGCTGGGAACTTACCGGCATCGCCATCGCCCAGAGCGGCGAGCCTTACTCGCTCTATGAGTTCTATGGCGCATCCGGCAGCATCAAGTTCGGCGACTACCCGACCCTCATGAACCCGGTTATCGGCATCAAGAATCCGGGCAACCCTAATTCGGCGCTCACCGGTAACAAGGGCAATATGCGCACCCAGGGTGGCGCTTACATCCCCGCGGTCGATCCCGGCCAGCTATCCATTCAATATCTGCAGCCGGGAACCATGGGCATTCCCACGCAGGTGGGCTCCAATCCTGCGGATATCTACCAGACGGACTTCGCTCCGCCGCAGCGCAATATCTTCCGTCAATCCGCTCAGAATCGCCTGGATATCTCAGCGCGCAAGAACTTCCATATCCACGAGAAATTCGATCTGCGCTACGACTTCAACGTCTACAACATCACCAACACGCCCAGCTTTGACGTGCCGATGAACCAAGGCCAGATTCGCCAGAACTCTGCCTGCTCCAGCAGCGCCATCAAAGCCGGCAATAACTGCGATCCCGCCTACTACTACGTCAACTATGGACAGATCGTCGCCAGCAATGATCCAGTCGACCAGCAGACCGCTCTTCAAAACCTTGACGAGCTGCCGTATCGCACCGGTACTGGCAGGAACACACAGGTCCAAACCACCATTCCTGTCGGCACGCCGGGAACCAACTGCAACGCCGGCGGTTCCAACGTGATCCCCGGTACTAACGGCGGCACCAGCTACTGCCCCAACAACGCCGCCAACTTCGGATCGGTCTACAACACCATCGGGAGCAACCGCATCGTCACCATGGCGCTGCACGTCACCTTCTAACCTGCAATCACCGGCAAAGAGAAGCGAGGCCCGCAAGGGTCTCGCTCTTCTTTTGCCTGCTTTCAACGGCCAAACCATCGAGGTGATTCAAAACCGGACAAATGGGTCCCAAGCCCTTGCAGATTCAGCAAATTTTCATGATGAATCTCATGTTTCCTGCTTGTCTGCCGACGAGTTAGAAATTAGTGTGGAAATTTCTGCACTCATCTTTCGCTGTCGCGAGCGAAAGCATGCTGTCCGAGGTGTTTACCGTGAATTGTCCAAAGTGCAACTCCGAATCCTGCTCTACCGTGCCCGCCGAGATTCGCCTCTATCGCAACGCACCGCGCACGCAGAGTCATCCACCCGTCTCACCCTCGCCCGATATTCAGATCTGCATGGAGTGCGGCTGGAGCGAGTTTGTGATTCCGCCCACGTGGATCTCCGCCTGGCTCAAGCCTCAGGCAAGACGCGCCGAACCCCAAACGCTCAAGCCCGCACTGCGCCCCATCCCAGTCGCCGCGCTTTCAGCTTAGCGTTACACCGCCCGTCGCATCCGGCGCTGCCGCCGGGCAAGGGAACTCGCGCGAACTTATATCCAGAACACCTGCATAGCATGTCGCAAATAAAAGGCCCCCGGCAATCGCCGGGGGCCTTTTATTTGCGACATGCACTCGCTCAAAGCGGCACTTTATCGAGCGGCGCAATAAATTCTATTCCCGGCACATTGAGCGCATGAAGTTGTTTGTCATTTGTAATGAATAAATCCACACCCCGATGTGCCGCACATGCCAACTGAATCGCATCTGCACTGCGTAACTGGTGCGTCGCGCGTAATGACGCATATCTCCACGCAATCCGAGTATCGAAGCTCACGACCTCTGATGTTGCCCGGATCGCCTGATCGTATTGCTCAATCAAACTGGTCTGCCCCAGCTTTGTGGGCTTCACCAATACCTCGCCCAATGTCATGGCCGAAGTAACAATCCTGTCGCCACGCGCGATGATCCGTTTGCGAATCTCAAGCATTCGGCTGCGGTACGGCTCTGCACCCTCAAACATATAAATGAACAGATTTGTATCGAAGAAGACGCGGCTCATATGTTCTCTCGCCGCAGGTTCTCAACATATTCATCCGCATGTTCATCGGCCCAGATGTGTTTGCCCGAGCCAATCAGCCGAATCAGCGGATCATCCTCCCAACGAATCGGGACAGCCGGCTTAACTGGCGCAGGCTCTGTCAGGCGTCCGTCAGATTGTACCGTCGCCTTTTGTTCCGTCTCATACTTCAGCGCAACTCGGGCGGAAGGAAACGATTTCCGCTTTCGCCTGCCTTCCTGGTCTCGCCAGTCTGCGAAAAACTTCTGCCCCTTCTGAAACATGATGTCCCGAAATCCTTCCATAAAGTTTGGTGTCCATAGATTATGGACACCGCGAAGCCTGAAAGTCAAACAAAAAGGCCCCCGGCAATCGCCGGAGGCCTTTCATTCTTGCTGCTAACCAGAGCCTCAGTCCAAAGAGTCTATCTTGGTCTCTTTTCCCTCGGTCCCTGAATCAGTCCGGCAAGCCGGATTGATTCTTAGTACATTCCGTCCATGCCGCCGCCGTGGCCGCCTGCAGGTGCAGCAGCCTTCGGCTCAGGCAGCTCGACAACCAGAGCTTCGGTCGTCAGAAGCAGTCCCGCAATCGAAGCCGCATTCTGCAGAGCAGTCCGGGTCACCTTGGTCGGATCGATGACGCCGGCCTTCACCAGGTCCTCGAACTCGCCCGTGGCAGCGTTGTAGCCGAAGTGCTCTTTCTTGCTCTCAAGCACCTTTGCCACCACCACTGCGCCTTCTTCGCCGGCGTTGGCAACAATCTGCCGCAGCGGCTCTTCGAGCGAGCGCAGAACAATCTGGGCGCCGATCTTCTCGTCGCCTTCGAGCGTCTTGATGAGCGCCTGAACTGCGGGAACTGCACGAACCAGGGCCACGCCGCCGCCGGGGACAATGCCTTCTTCCACAGCCGCACGAGTTGCATGGAGCGCATCTTCCACGCGAGCCTTCTTCTCCTTCAGCTCGGTCTCAGTTGCAGCGCCCACCTTGATGATGGCCACACCGCCGACGAGCTTCGCCAACCGCTCCTGCAGCTTCTCGCGGTCATAGTCGCTGGTCGTCTTCTCAATCTGCGAACGGATTTCCTTCACGCGGCCATCGATATCGGTGGCCTTGCCGGCGCCGTCAACGATCGTCGAGTTGTCCTTGTCGATTGTCACGCGCTTGGCACGGCCCAGATCCTCGATCTTCACGCCTTCCAGCTTGATGCCTAGGTCTTCCGTGATGGCCTTGCCGCCCGTCAGGATGGCAATGTCGCCCAGGATGGCCTTGCGGCGATCGCCGAAGCCGGGAGCCTTCACAGCAGCCACATTCAGCGTGCCGCGCAGCTTGTTCACGACGAGAGTTGCGAGCGCTTCGCCCTCAACGTCTTCGGCAATGATCAGGAGCGGCTTGCCGCCACGAGCAACCTGCTCGAGCAAGGGAAGCAGATCCTTCATCGCGGAGATCTTCTTCTCGTAGATGAGAATGTATGGATCGTCCAGAACCACTTCCAGGCGCTCTGCATCCGTGACGAAGTAAGGCGAGAGGTAGCCGCGGTCAAACTGCATGCCGTCCACGGTCTCGAGTCCGGTGTGCATCGTCTTCGACTCTTCAATGGTGATGACGCCGTCCTTGCCCACAACCTTCACGGCCTCGGCAATAATGCCGCCGATCTCCGCGTCGCCGTTGGCTGAAATCGTGCCCACCTGCGCCACCGAGCCCTCATCCACGGGCTTGGAGAGCGTGCCGAGTGCGCCGCCTTCGGTGTAAACGCCATTCGCGTCGCGCTTGCCGATCACTGCAATCACAGCCTTGTCGATGCCGCGCTTCAGAGCCGTCGGGTTCGCGCCTGCAGCCACCGTCTTCACGCCTTCGCGGAAGATGGCCTGCGCTAGAACCGTCGCCGTCGTGGTGCCGTCGCCGGCCACGTCGCTCGTCTTCGATGCAACTTCCTTCACCAGCTGCGCGCCCACATTCTCCAGCGCGTCCTTCAGCTCGATTTCCTTGGCAACGGTCACGCCGTCCTTGGTAATCGTCGGCGAACCGAACTTCTTCTCAATCACAACATTGCGGCCCTTGGGACCGAGCGTCGCCTTCACGGCATCTGCAAGGGTATTCACACCCCGCAAGATTGCCTGACGGGACTCTTCACCGTGCAGAATCTGCTTTGCCATTTTTCTTCTCCAGTGATCCGTGATCAGAGATCAGAGATCAGTTTGTATCGTTAATTCAGAGCTGATTCGAGGAGCAGGCAATGAAGCAAATCAGAGAAGCCAGGAAGGGAATCAGCGTCGGTAACCAATGTCTTTGCTGATCTCTGACCCCTGATCTCTCCCTAGCTACTTCTTCACAATTCCCAGAACTTCTTCTTCGCGCATGATCAGATACTCCTCGCCCTCGATCTTGATCTCGGTGCCAGAGTACTTGCCGAAGAGCACGCGGTCGCCCGCCTTCACATCGAGCGGGAAGACCTTGCCTTCGTCGTTCGACTTGCCCTTGCCCACAGCGATCACTTCGCCTTCCTGGGGCTTTTCCTTCGCGCTGTCAGGAATGATGATTCCGCCGCGCACCGTCTCCGTCTCTTCAACACGGCGAACCAGGATGCGATCGTGAAGCGGAGTGAAGGTCGTCGTCACAGATGTTGCTGCCATTGCTTCGTTCTCCTTCGCACACGGAGCGGGGGACGCCCCTCCGCGCGATTGTTTGGTTTTTGAAACAGATACTGCAGAAATCCTCAATTGGCTGAGCCCGCACCGGATGGAAGCAATCACTCACAATCGGTGCTAGCACTCTGTCCTACTGATTGCTAAATGTAGGTAACTATACCAACGGTTGTCAAGTTACCCTGGCTAAACCTGAGCGCAATTCACTCACATTTAACCCGAAGAGCAGGGAATCAATGGGTTTTTAGGCGGTTGCCACAATTGTCGGGTGAGCTATCGTCAACGCACCCTTGCGGTAACGGTTCGATTGTCGCCAGGAGAAAGGTCAGCTGCACGTATCGCCTCGCGCAATCAGACGCAATACTGAATACCGGATTGATGGCGCAAAAACTGATTTCAGATTTTTACGGCACTTCGGTCTGTCTCATGCTACTATTGGCCCGCTCTTTGAAAGCCGCCATCCTCTTCTTGTACGCCGCCTACCTCCAACCTCTTTGAAGTCGCAGACCAGAATTTTGAGGCTTATATGTCCGCTTGTTCCATGGGCCCCATAAATCGCCTCCTTCGGCGTTTTCTCTCCCCCGCTTCCGTTGTCGCCACTTTCGCAGGGAGCATGTTTTTCTGCTGCTCAGCCTTCGGCCAATCCGCCACGACTACCACGCTCAGCATCAGCAGTGGTGGGAGTGCGGTCACGTCCGTCCAAGCCGGAGCATTAGTCACGCTCACCGCAACAGTCGTCTCCGGGACAACCCCCATTACGCCGGGTCAGGTGGCATTTTGTGATGCATCGGCGGTGGCCTGCACCGACATTCATCAGCTTGGCATCGCCCAACTCACAACAAACGGGACAGCTGTGTACAAGTTCCGCCCCGGCGGGGGGACCCACAGCTACAAAGCCGTCTTTTTAGGCACCCTCGCCTACGCGAAAAGCTCATCGAGCGCCTCTTCACTCAACGTATCAGGGCCTTTGTTGTCTACCACTCAGGCCGCAGAGACTTACCAGACCAGCAGTGCTTCGTGGACCCTCAATGCTGTTGTCGCCGGGGGGCTTTCAACGCCCTCCCCCACTGCTCCTTCAGGCTCCGTGTCATTCATCGATACAAGCAACTCAAACAAAATTCTGGGCTCTGCCAATCTCTCCGGGAGCAACTCCATTACCAACTTTGCCTATCGAGGGGATCTGCCTGCACCAGGAAATACGGGCGTTTTATACCTCACCATGGCGACGACGGATCTGAACGGAGACGGAATACCCGATGTCGCTGCTATAAGCGCGCCATGTCCGACGGGCGCCCCAACTTGTGTGGCCACCTATTACGGAAATCGGGATGGATCGTTTACGAATGGCACCGTCATAACACTGGAATCCGGCCAGGGGTGGGGCCTGGCAACAGCCGACCTCAACAGCGATGGAATACCGGATCTGCTTGTTGCGGATATCTCCGGCAATCAATTGATTTTCCTTGGCAATGCTGATGGCTCTTTCACGCAGGCCCCCCTCCTCGAAAACCCCCAGGGAGCCAACGGACCAGTAGCGATTGGCGACTTCAATGGAGATGGGATTCCAGATCTGGCCCTGTTAACTGCCAATAACAATATGTCTATCTGGCTCGGCAAGGGAGACGGAACGTTCACTCAGCAAGCAGCCAGCCTGACATTGTCCGGCTATCCGGCCTTGTCTAAAGCCGTGGATATCGATGGGGACGGTATTCTCGATCTGGTCGAAGTTGGCAGTAAAGTGGACGTTTTCCTAGGCAACGGCGATGGAACGTTTGCGCCTAAATCAAGTTTTTCGTCGGGCGGATCGATCGAGTCAGCCGTGATCGCTGATTTTACCGGTGACGGCAAATACGATCTGGCCATAATGGAAGGTTCTCCTTCAGACGGTGTATACATCTCGATGTTTAAAGGAAACGGGGACGGCACTTTCACCGCGCTGTCCAGGTCGTATTCCGATTCGGCGGAGTATAGCTTTTCGCTCGGGGATTTCAACGGCGACGGAATTCCGGACCTCGTTTCCTTTATCTTCCAGGACTATTACGGCGATCCAGACGCCTTCAACAATACCAATTCCTTCAAAGTCTACCTGGGAAAGGGCGACGGAACCTTTACAACGACACTGTTATCAGTTCCCGGATTTTCGTCCACATCTGGGATCACAGCCGACCTGAACGGAGACGGGCTCACGGATGTGATCACCACACGTGGTGGAATTCCCTATAACACTGACCAGACTTTAGCGTCCTTACTCGCGCAGTCGGGCTGGAGTGCTTCTGCGGAAATCACTGGTGTTACGCCAAGTGTCGGCACACATCTGGTCGCAGCCTCTTACTCTGGCGATAGTAATTATGCGGCAAGCACTTCGGCAGGCGTCACGCTGACCGCAACTGCTGCAACGCTCACCTCTCCAGCGCCGGGAAGCGCTTTGACTGGCGGTACCACCACCTTTTCGTGGACCACTGGCACGGGCGCCTCGCAATACCAGCTCTATCTCGGAACCACAGGAACATATTCTGGCGATCTATACAAAGGTTCTCCCACAACCGCCACTTCCCTCGATGTTCCGTTAACAGGACTCCCTTTCAACGGGAGTACCATTTACGCGACACTTGATTCTAAGATTGACGGAACCTGGGTAGCCACTCACTACACCTATACTGAACCTCAACTTGGGGTGATCACATTACCGGTTCCTGGGTCTAAGCTGTCGGGTTCATCCGCTACCTTCCAGTGGACGGCGGGTACCGGCGTAACCTCATATGAGCTGACGGTTGGAACCAAATGGCCGGGTTCAAGTGACATTTTTTCATCGGGAGGCAATACGTATTCTCCGATCACTGTGCAGAATTTGCCCACAAACGGGGTGACCATTTATGTGGGGCTGCGTTCCGTGATCAACGGGATCTCGTATACGAACTATTACACCTACACAGCCTCCGGCTCGTTGACTCCTCCAGCCCTGACAGCACCGGCTCCGGGCAGCCATCTCACCAGTCCCACAGCCACCTTCCAGTGGTCCCCCGGCAACGGACCCAGCGCGTACTTGCTGACGGTCGGCACCAAATGGCCCGGCTCATCCGACATCTATGGCACAGGCGTAACCACAGCAACCTCAGCCACAGTCACAAATCTGCCCACCAACGGCGTCAACGTTTACGTGCAGCTGCGCTACCAATACAACGGCGCCTGGACCGCACTCAACTACACCTACACGGCAGCTGGCACTATCACTCCGCCGGTAATGATCAGTCCCGCGCCGGGAAGTGTGCTTTCCGGCTCCAACGTCACGTTCAACTGGACACCAGGCACAGGCGTAACGGCGTACTCGCTCTTTGCGGGAACCTACAGGCCCGGCTACTACAACATTGGATCTTCGCCCACCCTCACAACGACTTCGTTTACACTGCCTAACATCCCCACAAACAGTAAGCCTGTCTATGTCACGCTTCGGTATCAAATCAATGGCGTCTGGCAAACTACGAACTACACCTATACCGCAGCGCCTCTGGCCGATCCACCGGTGATGATCTCGCCTGCACCGGGCAGCGTGCTTCCAGGTTCCACCGTCACGTTCAACTGGACACCGGGCGCTGGCGTTACAGCATACGCGCTCTCTGTGGGAACCTACGGACCCGGCTACTACAACATTTACAGTTCGCCGCAGCTCTCAACGACTTCTGGAACTGTGCCCAACATCCCCACAAATGGAAAGCCCGTCTATGTCACGCTTCGCTATCTCGTCAGCGGCGTCTGGCTAACCACGGGCTACACCTACACGGCGCAATGAGGAGGTTCACTGAGCGGCTGCGGTTTTACTTTGGCCCGCCGCTATTTCCTTGTCCCTCGAAACCGGGCAGGGAAGCTGCGCAGTTTCGCAATTAAAAGCGCTTAAGGATTTCTGTAAGAAGCGCGGAATCTCCCGCAACTCGCACAATCTAAGTCGCTTTGAAATCGGGCTTGCACGGGATAACTCCCCATTTCTTCACCGCAGCCGTCCAAACCGATACAATGAAGATCATGTTTCGCAAGCCACTTCGTATCCTAGCAATCCTTGCTCTCGCCGCTCTTTGCTTCCACAGCCTTCACGCCCAGGACTCTGACAGCAAGCGTGGCCGCAAGTACAAGCCCGCGCCGGCCACCTCAAAAATCGAGGTCACCGTTCTCCGCGACACCACCGGAAAGCCTATCGAGAATGCCTCGGTCATCTTTCACGAGCTCGACGAGAACGGCAAAAACGCCGGCAACATGGAACTCAAGACCAACGAAGACGGCAAGACCGTGATCGACGTGATTGAGACCGGCAAGACCATGCGCCTGCAGATCATCGCCAAGGGCTTTCAGACCTACGGCAACGATTACAAAATCGAAAAGTCCGAGATGACCTTCGAAATCCGCATGAAGCGCCCCGGCGAGCAGTACTCCACCTACAAGCACCCTGAAAACGCACCCGATCAGGACAAAAAGCCCGACGAACAGAAGCCGCAGCGGTAGTTCCGGATTTTCAAAACCAACCAACCACAAATCTGGGTTCCCATAAGTGGAAAAGCCGGGTGCCCCACATCTCGCTTTGTAGATGTGGAAGTCAACTATCGCAAGCCAACATGCCGCCACTCACTGGACAATCCGCTTTAGTAACCGGCGCAGCCAAGCGTCTCGGCCGAGCCATAGCTCTCACGCTAGCCGAAGCCGGCGCCGACATCACCATCACCTACAACACCAGCAAAACAGAAGCCGAAGAAGTAGTCGAAGCCATCGAAAAGCTGGGCCGCAAAGCCCAGGCCATTCAGTGCAACGTCCGCAGTGAAGCCGAAGTAAAGCAAGCAGTAGCGGAGACGCTGAAGCAGCACGGCAAGCTGAACATCCTGGTCAACAACGCCGCAGTCTTTGAAACAGTCGATCTGGAAAAAATCACCATCGAGCAATGGGATCGAGTCTTCGAAACCAATGTCCGCGGCCCATTTCTCTTCGCTCGCGAGTGCCTGCCCGCCCTCCGCGAAACCAAAGGCCGCATCATCCAGCTAGGCTCGTTAGGCGGCTTGCATCCCTGGACCACGCACGCCCACTACTGCTCCTCAAAAGCCGCCGTACACATGCTGACGAAGACGATGGCCAAAGCCTTCGGCCCGGAAATAGCAGTCAACGCAGTGGCCCCCGGCTGGATCGACATGGATCCCGAACCAACGGAGCAGACCAAACGCATCATCTGCAAAACCCCCATGCAGCGCAGCGGCAACCCGGAAGACATAGCCGAAGCTGTCCTTTACTTCGCCACGTCAGCCAGCTTCATCACCGGGCAGATTCTTCCGGTCGATGGCGGCCTCGGCCTGTAGTCTGTGAGCGAACGTGAGAACGACACATGCCGAATCCGGACACCGATGACACAGGAATCAGGTCGCAAATAGAACTCGTACAGGCATACGAGGCGGATAGCCCGGTTCTAGCCAACCTGTTGCAGTTGTACATTCACGATTTCACTTCCTTCACGCCCGTCGAACTCGGCGACGACGGAAGATTTCTTCACAATCCGCTTCCGGAATACTGGGAATACAGCGACCGCTACGCGTTCTTAATTAAAGCGCATGCGCAACTGGCAGGTTTTGCGCTGATCCGGCGCGGGTCCCAGATATCCGGCGACCCGAATGTGTGGGACATGGGCGATTTCTTCATTGCCCGAGGGTTTCGGCGCCGCACTATCGGGAGCGGTGCTGCGCAAGCAATCTGGACCCGCTTCCCCGGAGCATGGGAGGTCCGGGTGATTGATTCCAATAGGCCAGCCGTGAGCTTCTGGGCCCACGCGATCGCAGAGTATACCGGTGAGCGCATCGAGGCTGTCAGCGTGGAAATGCATGGCGCGCCAAGGCTATTGTTCCGCTTTCATGCGCAGGCGCGATAGGTCGAAGTTTCTGAAAGGGCGCTTGCTGCAAAGTGGATGTGTCCGGAAGGTTACTTAGCCGCCAACGCCGAAACCATCGACTCAAACACCTTCCATCCATCCACCGAGCCCAGCAGCTTCTCGCTGGACCGGTCCGGATGCGGCATCATACCCAGCACATTGCGCCCTTCATTCAGAATCCCCGCAATGTTCGACAACGAGCCATTCGGATTCGCCTCGGCAGTCACCGCACCCTCAGCCGTCGCATACCGGAAAGCAATCCGGTCTTCAGCCTCAAGCCGTTTCAATTCCTCCGGCGTGCAGAAGTAGTTGCCCTCCGCATGACCAATCGGAATCTGCAGCACATCGCCCTTCTTCAGCGAGTTCGTAAACGCTGAATCTGCAGTCTCCGTCCGCAGATGCACCTGCTTGCAGATGTACTTCAGCCCGGCATTCCGCATCAGCGCGCCCGGTAGCAAACCACTCTCTGTCAGAATCTGAAATCCGTTGCAGATACCCAGCACCAGCCCGCCGCCATCGGCAAATTTCTTCACCGCGCCCATCACCGGCGAAAAGCGCGCAATCGCACCCGTACGCAGGTAGTCTCCATACGCAAACCCGCCGGGAACCAGTACCGCATCCACGTTCTTCAGGTCCTCGGAGTCATGCCAGAGAAACTCCACGGGCTGATGCGCGATCTCCGCAATCACATTGTAGGTGTCATGGTCGCAGTTGGAGCCAGGAAAGACGATTACGCCGAATTTCATACATTTAGGTTATCAGCCCCTGCGGGCGACGGCGTTTAGGATGAGGGTAAGCGAATCATGAAACAAACGCTCTATCTACCGGACCTTCTCTACGCAGGCACAGCCCGCGAAAACACAGGCCTGCTCGTCAATGAGGGCGGCACCGTAGCCGCGTTAGCCACGCCGGAGTCGGCGCCCGAGGCCGAACTCGTCCGTCTGTCCGGGAAAGCCCTGTTTCCCGGTCTGGCCAACGCCCATTCTCACGCTTTCCAGCGCCTCTTCCGCGCCCGCGCGGAAAGCCGCACCGAACAAGGCCGCGCCGCCGGAGCCGACACCTTCTGGACCTGGCGTGAGCAGATGTATCGCGCCGCCGCACACGTCACACCGGAATCCATGTATGACGTAGCCCGCGCCGTCTACCTCGAAATGCTGGCCTCCGGCATCACCGTAGTAGGCGAGTTCCACTATCTGCACAACGCTCCCGACGGCGCGCCTTACGGCGACCCCAACGAGCTGGCCATCACCCTCATCCGCGCCGCGCAATCCGTAGGAATCCGCATCGTTCTTCTGCGCTCAGCCTATCTCCGCGCGGGCTTCAGTCTCCCACCGCACCACGGCCAGCGCCGCTTTTACGAAACCGAAGACACATACCTCCGCAATCTCGAGGCGCTTCTCTCAGCAGCAGCCAACCAGCCTCAAATCACGGTAGGCGCAGCCCCGCACAGTATCCGAGCCGTGCCACTCGATACGCTGAAACGCATACACGCCTTTGCCCGCGAGCGCAATCTGCCTGTCCACATCCACCTCTCCGAGCAAGTCGGCGAGAACGAAGCCAGCCTCGCTGAATACGGCCACACACCGCTCACGCTGCTTGCCGAGAACGGCATCTTGCACCACATTACGCTCGTCCATGCCATCCACATGACGCATGCCGAGTTCGAGCAGACCGCCCACGCGGGCGCGCATATCTGTTCGTGTCCTACCACCGAGCGCAATTTAGGAGACGGCATCTTTCCCGCCGACATTGCCGCCAGCCTCGGCATCCCAGTCTGCCATGGCACTGACAGCCAGGCGCAGATCGACATCCTGGAAGACGCACGCCAGACCGAATATCATCTTCGACTCATCCATCGCCAGCGCAGCATTCTCGATGACCACCCGAACATCGGCTCCTACCTGTTGCACGGCGCAACCGCCGCAGGCTACAGCGCACTCGGCCTCAACGCAGGCTCGCTCCATCCCGGCCAACCCGCAGACTTCTTCACCGCCGACCTCAACGATCTGGCACTCCTAGGCGCAGACAAGCATTCGCTGGCCACACAAGCCGCCTTCTTGTTAGACCGCGCCGCCATTCGGGATGTAGCCGTCTCCGGTAAGCCGATCCTCATCGACGGCCATCATCCAGAAGAAGAATCCATCCGCACCCGCTATCAGTCCACTCAGCGCCACTTCGCGCAGGAGACCCCATGAATCTCACCGAAGCTCCCGTCATCCGCGCCCCTCGCGGGACTCAGTTACGTTGTAAAGGCTGGCAGCAGGAAGCAGCCCTCCGCTGCCTCATGAACAATCTCGACCCTGAAGTCGCTGAGCGTCCCTCCGACCTCGTCGTCTACGGCGGCATTGGCCGCGCCGCCCGCAACTGGCCCGCATTCCACGCCATCGTCCGCGAACTAGAAAACCTGGGCAACGAAGAAACTTTGCTGGTGCAATCCGGCAAGCCCGTGGCCGTCTTCCCCACGCACGACCTCGCGCCGCGCGTCCTAATCGCCAACTCCAACCTCGTCGGCAAATGGGCCACATGGGAGCACTTCCACGAGCTCGACCGCAAGGGCCTCATCATGTACGGCCAGATGACTGCCGGAAGCTGGATCTACATCGGCACGCAAGGCATCCTGCAGGGCACATTTCAAACCTTCGCCGCACTCGCAGACAAACACTTCGGCGGCACACTCAAAGGCCGTCTCGTAGTCACCGGCGGAGTCGGCGGAATGGGCGGCGCGCAGCCCCTCTCCGTCACGCTCAATGACGGCGTAGTCCTCGCCATCGACGTAGACCGCACCCGCATCCAGCGCCGAGTAGACACACGCTACTGCGACACTCTCACCGAAGACCTCGACGAAGCGCTAGCCCTGTGCGAAGCTGCCCGCAGCGAAGGTCGCGCACTCTCCGTAGGCCTCGTAGGTAACTGCGCCGAAGTCCTGCCCGAAATCGTCCGCCGCGGCGTCGTCGTCGATGTAGTCACAGACCAGACCAGCGCCCACGACCCGCTCAACGGCTACGTGCCGCTGGGCTTCTCACTCGAAAAAGCAGCAGAACTCCGCACCAGCAATCCCGAAGAATACGTCCAGCGCTCCACTGAATCCATGGTCGTCCACGTCAACGCCATGCTCGCTCTCCAGCGCTCCGGAGCCATTGCCTTCGATTACGGCAACAACATCCGCCGCTTCGCCTTTGACGCCGGCTGCACGGATGCCTTCCTCATCCCCGGTTTCGTCCCCGAGTACATCCGCCCGCTCTTCTGCCAGGGCGCTGGCCCCTTTCGCTGGGTCGCGCTCTCAGGCGATCCCAAAGATATTGACCGCACCGACCGCCTTGCTCTCGAGCTTTTCCCCGAGAACGAAATCCTCACCCGCTGGCTGCGCCTAGCCCGTGGCCGCTTCGCCTTCCAGGGCCTGCCCGCGCGCATCTGCTGGCTCGGCTACGGTGAACGCCAGAAGATGGGCGAAGCTATGAACGATCTCGTGCGCAAAGGCGAGCTCTCCGCGCCCGTTGCCATTGGCCGCGATCACCTCGACACCGGCTCCGTGGCCAGCCCCTATCGCGAAACAGAAAAGATGCTCGACGGCTCCGACGCCATCGCTGACTGGCCGCTGCTCAACGCGCTCCTCAACACAGCCTCCGGAGCCACATGGGTCAGCTTCCATCACGGTGGTGGAGTCGGCATGGGCTACTCGCTCCACGCCGGTCAGGTCACTGTCGCGGACGGCACAGACAACGCAGCCAAACGCATCGCCCGCGTCCTCAATAACGACCCCGGCATCGGTGTCGCCCGCCACGTCGACGCAGGCTATGACCTGGCCAAAGAAACGGCCCGCGAGAAGGGCATTCACATTCCGATGGCAGAGAAGGAATAAAAGATGATCGGAGACAATTCCAAAATGTTCATTGATCAACTTTTCAAAGAAGCCGGGCTAACAGCCAACGGGCCTGTTCTGTGGGAAGACTCGATCGACGAAAAGAAGGCAGGTGTTTATTTGGTCGCCATGCAAGGCACAAACGAAAAATGGCCTCTATGTAAAACTAAGAGCGCGCAATTTCAACCACTAATTTCTGAAAGGCTTGAGAAGGAGCGTTGGATTTCTAATGAAGAGATCATCTACATCGGACAAACCACAAAGCAGTCACTACGAAAACGGATCAACCAATACTACAACCATGTATACGGACGTTCTTCTCCGCACCGTGGTGGACAAGCCGTTCTCCTTCTGAGTGGGCAACTTGTTATCTATTGGTCATGTGCGGATCTACCTAAGAAAGCCGAAGCAATTATGCTGATGGCTTTTGCTCAGAAACACAAAGGGCTATTGCCATACGCTAATCGCAAGTACCCTTCTAGTAAATGGCTGCTTGCCGAATCGGAGCAATAGAAGGTGATTGCTATCTTCAACATCGGCCAGCTCGTCACGCTTGCTGGCCCGCCACGCGCGCGTACGGGTCGGGAACTAAGCGAACTCAACATCATTCCCAATACCGCGTTGCTCATCGAAGATGGCCGCATCACAGCCGCAGGCCCATACGCTGACCTCAAGCCACAAATCACGCAGCAAACAACCGTCATCGATGCAGAAAATCGCTGCGTCACCCCCGGCTTCATCGACGCACACACCCATCTCGTCTTCGCCGGCAATCGCGCCGCAGAGTACGAACAGCGCATTGCCGGCGCGACCTATCAGGAGATTGCAGCAGCAGGCGGCGGCATCCTCTCAACAGTCCGCCAAACCCGCGCAGCCAGCGAAGATGAGCTTCTAACTATCGCCTGTAAGCATCGCAACTGGATGCTACGCACCGGCACTACGACCCTAGAAGCCAAATCCGGCTATGGTCTCGACCTCGAAACCGAACTCCGCATCCTCCGCGCCATCAAGCGCCTGAACGAAGAAGGCCCCACACGCATTCTGCCTACACTTCTAGCCGCACACACCGTGCCACCGGAGTTTGCACAGAACCGCACCGGATACATTCGCCTTGTAATCGAAGAAATCATCCCCGCAGCCGCAAACCAAAATCTCGCACGCTACTGCGACGTCTTCTGCGACGACCACGCCTTCACTGTCGAAGAATCCCGCGCCATTCTCGAAGCGGCAAAGCATCACGGCCTCAGCCTCCGCATTCATGCCGAACAGTTCCGCCCCAACACCGGCGCCGCGCTGGCCGCCGAACTCGGCGCAGCTACTGCCGATCATCTCGAAACTGTCACCGAAGACACACTGAAGCAGCTCAAGGCAGCAGGCACACAGCCGGTTCTGTTACCCGGCTCCGTCTTCGCACTCAGCCGCACGCAGTACCCACCCGCGCGCCAAATGGTCGATCTCGGCCTCCCCATCGTCCTGGCCACCGACTTCAATCCCGGCTCATCCCCAGTCACATCCATGCCATTCATGCTCTCGCTCGCGTGTCTTCAAATGCGTCTCTCACCCGCCGAAGCCCTCACCGCCGCCACCATCAACGCCGCACACTCACTTGGCCTGGGCGCACAAATCGGCTCACTCGAACCCGGCAAACAGGCTGACCTGCTCATCCACGAATTCCATGACTACCGCGAGCTGGCCTACTTCATCGCCGCACCCGCGCAGCCCCGCGTCTTCATCGCAGGCAGGGAAGTGACCGCATGAACGCCGCAGAAATCCTCCGCGAACTCGTAGCCATTCCCACTCCCTCCGCAGTTTCGAATCTCTCACTCATCCATTGGGTAGAGAGCTTTCTGCGAAAGCACAGCTGGCAAACCAGCATCCTCCCATACACCGATGAAAACGGCATAGACAAAGCCAATCTCATCGCCCGGCCATCAGCCGCCTCACCACAAGCCAACATCGATCTCGCATTCATCTGCCACACTGACACCGTGCCCTACGCAGCATCCTGGACTGAAGCTCTCCAACTTCGTCAGCAGGACCAATTCCTTCACGGCTGCGGCTCCTGCGATGTAAAAGGCTCCCTGGCCTGCTTCCTCGCAGCCATTGATTCCATGACCGAAGCACAAACACATCCCAACATCGCGCTTATCCTTACAGCCGATGAAGAAATCGGCTGTAAAGGCATGGACCGCCTGCTGGCACAAACAAACCTAAGCATTCGCTCAGCCATCGTCAGCGAGCCAACCTCCCTCCGCCCCGGCATCGCCGGCAAAGGCTATGGCCTCGCCCGCATCACCGTGCGCGGAGCCGAAGCGCACTCCGCATTTCCCTCGGAAGGCACCTCTGCCATTGCCGCCGCAGCGCAACTCATCGTCAAAATTCAAGAGCGCCTTAACGCCAGCTCTGAATCTAATGACCGTCTCTTCGATCCACCCCGCACCACCATCAACATAGGCACCATTCAAGGTGGCACCGCCAAAAACATCGTTGCCGGCGAATGCACATTTTTAGTGGAATGGCGTCCCATCCCCAGCGATCCGCCACAAGCCACGTTAGAAGCGCTTCAATCGCTGGCAAAAGAAGCGGAATCAGCGGACCCGCGCGTCAAGATCAAAGTAGAAGCCCAGCGCGCAGAGCCCGGCTTTGCTCCAGACAAATCCGGCTCTCTTCGTCAACGCCTGGAAGCAATCCATCCACGCCCCGCCACAGGCATCAGCTTCGGCTCAGAAGCCACACGCCTCGCGCGCATTGCACAGGAAGTCATAGTCATCGGCCCCGGAGACATGCACACCGCTCATTCCGAGCGTGAATGCGTCCCCATCGCAGAACTTGAAGAATGGACAGCAACGCTGCGCACTCTCATCACTCGCGAGTAATCACAACGCAGCCGAAGCCCGCCTGTGCTTCCGGCGCTCCAGTAGAAACACCACCACGCCCGCGCCCATCAACACAGCACATCCGCCCAGCACCTTCACCACAGCCAGCAGCTTGTTCGGCTCATCCTCCGCAGGAATCGCCGAGAGCACAATCGTAGCCGCAGTGCTCAGCAGCCCAAGCCCAGCCAGCACGATCGCCACCGGCCTCCCACCCGGCACCCGCCGAACCTCCGGCCCGGCAGGTCTCGCCTGCAGCCGAATCATCGCGCCAAACAAAAACAGGTACGGCACAAAGTAAGAAAGAAATCCCATCGCCACCAGCACTTCATAAGCCCCACGCACGCTGGTCCCCGCCTGCCCCAGCAGCGCCACCACAATCCCCGCCAGCCCATACACGCCAATCGCCACCCACGGCGTCCGGTATCGCGGATGAATTTTCCCAAACGCCTCCGGCAGATAGCGATCGATCCCCGCCACAAACGGCAACCGCGATGTCGAAGAAAGATACGCCGCAGCGCCACCCACCGCATTCAGCGCCACAAGCAGTGCGATTGGCGCCACAATCCAAGCCATGCCAAGCTTCCCGCTCAGCATATGAATCCCATGCACAAATCCATCCGGGCCGCCCACGGCATCGCCGGGCAAAGCCACCAACAGAGCAGCAGTGCCAGCCATATAAGCAAACGCCAGAATGCTTCCGCCCACCAGAATCGCAATCGGTATGGTCTTGCGTGGATTCACAATCTCATCGCCCATCGACGATCCCGACTCGAAACCGCCAAACGCAAAAAACACACTGGACCAGAAGATCGCATTATTCAGCGTCCAGTGCGGCATCAGCGCAGCGCCACTAAAGTGCGTCACCGTACCAAACCGAAAATAAGCCAGCACACCCAGCACCAGCAGAACCACCATCGGAATCATCGTTCCAATTGCCGCAATATTGTTCAGCCACTTACCCGCATTCAATCCGCGAATATTCAGCAGCGTAATTACCGCCAGCCATACAGCCGCAAAGCACAGGTAATAGATCGCATTCGTGCGCAGTCCCTCAGCCCGCGCCCCAAACGCAAACAGCACGCTTGCAGCGCCAAAGTACAGCACGCCGGAAAAGTACGGCAGGTTACTCATCCAGTAAGTCCACGCCGTAATGAAGCCCGCAAAGTCCCCAAAGGCCTCACGCGACCAGATATAAATTCCGCCCTCTTCGGGATAACGCGAAGAAAGCTCCATTACGCTTGCAGCCAGCGGCACAAAAAATCCCAACAGCGCCGCTACCCAGATCAGCAGAATGCTTGGCCCCGCAGCCGCCGCAGTCGCAGTCCAGCGGATGCTCAGTCCGCTCATCACATAAAACAGCACAAGATCGCGGAAGCGAATGCCGCGTTTCAAAGTAGGAGCCGTGGCCATGTTCAGCGCAGCATAGCAGAGCGTGCTTACGGCACGAATCTAGATGGCATGAAGATCCTTCAAAACAGCCATCGCAGCATTGCGCCCATTCACGCCAATCACGCTACCACCCGGATGGGTACAGGCCCCGCACAGATAGAATCCGCGCATGGGCGTCCGCGCCGTCAGCCGCTTATGCCACATGTACGCAGGCAGGCACTCGCCCTGAAAAATATGCCCGCCAGTCAGTCCAACCTTCTCTTCAATATCCGGCGGACCCAATACCTGCGCATCGATCACAGCAATATCGATATTCGAGCAGAACCGTCCCAGCGACTTCAGCGCCAGCTCCCGAACCTCATCACGCCGCGCATTCCAATCACCACGCGCAAAGGTATACGGAACATACTGCGCAAAGACGCTCATCGTATGAGTACCCTCTGGCGCAACGCTGGCATCATGCACACTCTGAAAATAAAGCTCACACCACAAATGTTCCGGCAACTCGCCACGCTTTGCCGCAGCAAATCCCGCCTTCCACTCATCCTTCGTCAGTGGAGCATTCATCTGCCCGTAGTGGTGCGCCTCATTCGTCCCCGGCCTCGCAGTAAAGTTCGGCAACTCCCGCAGATGCACATTCAACTTCACCGTGCATCCCTCAATCGGCACTTGTTCAATACGCGAGCGCCATGCACCATCGGCCTCATCACCCAGCAGCGCCAGCGTCCTCACAGGATCTGCATTCGACACAACAACACGCGCCGCAATCCACTCGCCGCCTTCCAGCCGCACACCTTCCCCGGGCACGATCTCCGCAACACTTACGCCAGAAACCACAGTAGCGCCGGCCTCCCGCGCTGCATCGCAAAAGTAGAACGACACCATCCCCATGCCGCCCTTCACATAGCCCCACATCCCCGGCATTCCACCCAATCGCCCGGACGAATGATGAAACCGAATCGAAGCCGTGCCCTTATCAAACGGGCTCGCATTCGTACCAATCACGCCCTGCCCAAGATAGGCTGTCTGCAATCGCTCATCACGCAGATAGCGCTCCACCAGCTCCGCCATCGACCAATCAAAGAGCATCCCGCGCGCTTCGTCATCCGCACCCAGCCGCTCTTCAATTTCCTCAAGTGTCGGCGCATCTGTGAGCCAGAGATCCCTATCCCCCGCGGGCCGCAGTGAATCCCTCAACCGGCGAATCACATCGTTCATCGCCTTCCAGCCGTCCACATCGCCCGGCGCAAGTGCGCGCACTTCCTCTTCACAACGCGCATCCTCATCCCAAAGCTGAATGCTCGTCCCATCCAGAAACGGCACAAACAATCCATTGACTGCAGGCGTCCAGTGGAATCCACGCCGCGCCAACTCCAACTCATCCACCACGCGCGGATGCAGCAACCCTGCTAAATACGCACACGGCGACATCCTCACACCGGGAAAAGGCTCTTCAATGGTGCAGGCCCCACCCACACGCTTGCGGCTCTCAATCACCAGCACACGCTGTCCGGCACGTGCCAGGTACGCAGCGCACGCCAGCCCGTTGTGCCCCGCACCAACCACGATCACATCCCATGTCTTCGCAGCCAGTTCGCGCACTGGCACAGGCAGGCCAATCTCTCCCAGAACCGCAGCAGTCGGTGAACCCATCTTTCTCCTAGTCAGTCAAAGCTCACAGCCTGCAGATCAGCAGCTCACGCTCGTAAATCATCTCCGGCGGCAGATGGTCATGCAGCTCGAGAAGCAATCCCTCATGCTCCATCACTTCCTTGCGCCACGCCGCGCGATCCACTTCCATCAGCGCATCGAAGGTTGCGCGCTCAAACTTCAAGCCGCTCCAGTCAATGTCCTCATAGCGCGGAGTCCATCCAATTGCAGTTTCGCGCCCATGCGTATGCCCCTGCACGCGATCCACAATCCAGCGCAGCACGCGCATGTTCTCGCTGAACCCAGGCCACAGAAACTTCCCATTCTCATCCTTGCGGAACCAGTTCACATGAAAGATGCGCGGCGTCGTATCCAGCCCGCGCTGCATCTTCAGCCAATGCCGAAAATAGTCGCCCATGTGATATCCGCAGAAGGGAAGCATCGCCATAGGATCGCGCCGCACACGCCCCACAGCGCCTGTAGCAGCAGCAGTGGTCTCCGATCCCATCGTCGCGCCAATGTACACGCCACTGCTCCAGTTAAACGCCTGGTACACCAGCGGCAGCGTCGTGCTTCTGCGCCCACCAAAGATAATCGCGCTGATGGGCACGCCTACAGGCGATTCCCAATCCTTATCCATCGTCGGGCATTGCGAAGCAGGCGCAGTAAATCTTCCATTCGGATGTGCCGCAGTGCGTCCCGTCTCCTTACCAATCTCAGGCGTCCACTTTTCGCCGCGCCAGTCCTCGCACTCCGCAGGAGGCTGATCCGTCATGCCCTCCCACCACACGCCGCCTTCAGGCGTTAGCGCAACATTCGTAAAGATAGAGTTCTTACTCAGCGTTGCCATCGCCGCAGGATTCGTCTTCGCACTCGTTCCCGCAGCCACGCCAAAGAATCCCGCCTCAGGATTGATCGCCCTCAGCTGCCCCTTCGCATCCGGTCGAATCCACGCAATATCATCGCCAAGCGTTGAAACCTTCCAGCCCTTCATTGCCTTTGGCGGAATCATCATCGCAAAGTTCGTCTTCCCACAGGCTGACGGAAATGCGGCCGCAACATACGTCTTCTCACCTTGCGGACTCTCCACGCCAAGAATCAGCATGTGCTCCGCCATCCAGCCCTCGTCGCGAGCAATGTTCGATGCAATCCGCAGCGCAAAACACTTCTTACTCAGCAGCGCATTGCCGCCATAGCCTGAACCATACGACCATATCTCGCGGGTCTCAGGAAAATGAGCAATGTACTTTTCGTCATTGCACGGCCAGGCCACATCTCCCTCGCCCTCATCCAACGGCGCGCCCACGCTATGCATGCAAGGCACCACGCGCTGAACGTCCTTATCAATCTCCGCAAAGACCGGCGCGCCAATCCGGGCCATGATCCGCATGCTCACCACTACATACGGTGAATCCGTAAGCTGCACGCCAATCCCCGACATGGGCGAACCCACCGGCCCCATGCTGAACGGCAGCACATACATCGTTCGCCCGCGCATGCAGCCCTTGAAGAGCTGCTTCAGCTTGCGCCGCATCGTGTACGGGTCTTCCCAATTGTTCGTAGGCCCCGCCGCATCTTTGGAAAGCGAGCAAATGAAGGTGCGATCTTCCACACGCGCCACATCACTCGGCGCAGAGCGCGCCAGAAAGCATCCCGGCCACAGCTTCTGATTCAGCCGCCGAAAGGTCCCCGCTTCCACAAGCCGGTCGCACAGAAACTCGTACTCAGCCTGCGAGCCATCCACCCAGTGAATCGCGTCAGGCCGGCACAGCTCCGCCATCTTGTCCACCCAGCGGATCAGATGCTTGTTGGTTGTAAGAATTTTTGTTCCAAAAGAACGAGGGCGGGCAGGGGAAGCTACTTTCATCAGCTCAAAAAACTCCTGCAAAGCATTCTACCTGCCGCACCGCACTCTTATCTCGACGTCAGTATCTCCAGCTCGTCAAATCCGCTCCCGCCGGAGCCGTCTTCTGAATCTGCTCCAATATTTTCGGCAGATACATTGTGTTGTAATGCAGCCGTGAGTAAGCATTTGGCAGCGTCGGATCACCATTCCAGCAGTGTTCCGCTCGCGGCCCATAGGTCACTTCGCCGCCATACGGAGGATTCTTCGTCGTATTCAGAAAATCCTCCATCCGATACACCGCATTGTTCAGAAAATACGTGTCGTCCGAACCCACGTAGATGTGAATCTTCCCCGCAAGCTTCGGGCCATTCGTAGGCCACTCCCGCTCCAACTTGGCTTCCAGATCGTAGTGCTCGCGCCAGTACTCAGCCACCTTGTGGTCAATCTCACCCGTTTTCTTGTCAAAGATCGGCTGCGGATACCCATCCTCGCCCACAGGCCCATACACCGCCTGCCATATATCGAACTGCTCACCGCTGCGACCATGATCGCCCAGCGCCAGCTCGTAGGCATTGTTGTCTTCCGTCGTAATCAATGTATGCCCCAGGTAGTCGCGCATCGCAGGCTGCTGCACTCGCTTGTTCGCTCCCTGAATGTAGAACGCATTCTTGTCGTTGTAGAGATCGATATTCATGTACTCATGAAAATCAATCGGGTCCGGGCAGGCCGCAAACGCGCCGTTGTAGTGGTCCGGATAAAACACCTGCACCGCCAGCGACTCCCATCCGCCCGTCGATCCGCCATACACAAACCGCGCCCAGCCCTGCCCAAGCCCGCGAAACTTCTTCTCAATCGCGGGGATCAGCTCATTCTCAATCGCATCGCCATACGGCCCCACATTCGCTGAATTCACCGCATACGAGTCGTCATAAAACGGATTCGCATGTTGAATCTTCACAATCAACACACGCGGAAACTTCGGCGAAATCCATTGCTGATAGAACTTGTAAGCCTCCTCCTGCTGAATCCGGTTGTACCCGGCAAGATGAAATCGCTGGCTATAGTCTGGCTTCAGGTTGGGATCAGGCGGCGTAGTGCGAAAATCATCAAACCCATCCACAAAGTGATCGTGGAAAATGATCAGCGGAAAACGCGCGTCGGCATGCTCGTCAAATCCTTCCGGCACCAGCACAATCGCGCTCAAAAACATGGGCCTGCCCCAGAACTTCGTCAACGCCTCGCTCTGAATGCGAATATGCCGAATGTATTTCGTGTCAGGCTCATCCTTGATCGGCGGAATCACTTCCGTCAGCGCAACAGAAATCGGCGCACCATCCCGCCCCACGTGCACCTTCACCGGCTTTGAGTAGAGATTTCCCGGCGAAATATTCCAGTGCTGCCCTTCGCCCTGGTCCATGTGCAGCTTAACGGTTTTTCCATCGGCGCGATGAAAGGTCTCATACTTGTTCAGTACAGCCTGCACCGTGTAATCACCCGGCGGCACATCCTTCAGGCTGCGCACCGGATAGCCAAACGCCGCAGCATCCACCGTTGCCGCCTCACCCGGCTTCCACCCATCCATCGTTAGCCCAAACACCATCTGCGATCGCGGTGTATCGTCAATCTGATATCGCGGCTCGGCGCTCGCGTCATTGGAAAGCAATAAAAGCAGCCGCCCATCGAGCGGCTGCGCACTTGCTTCTTTAGGAAATGTCACAGTGAACGTCTGCGCCGAGGCAACAAGGGGCGCAACCAAAAGCATCAGGGCCAGTGTTATGCGATTCATGCTCGCTACTATACACAACGCGGGCCCATCCGCTTCAGCTTTTACTTCGTCTCCGCCACCGTACGGCGAATAAAGTCAGACACGCGATCATGCAGCTGCTTCAGACTCGCATCGTTCACGTACACCATGTGTCCTGACTCGTACCATGAGTACTCAATGTTCTTCGCCAGGTTCTGCGGAATCGGCAGATGCTTATCCTCGTACTGCGCAATAAAGAACGGCGTAGCCAGGTCATAATAGCCGCCATTCACCATCACCTTCAGCCGCGGATTCGTCTTCATTGCCTCAGCCAGATCGTTCGCCACATTCACGGCCACAGGGTTGCCGTTATGCTTGAAGTCCCACTGCGCGCCGCCAAACAGCGCCTGCGGAAGATACGTCTGCCCCTCGCCATACTTCAAATCACGCCGGACATAATCGTTGAACAGCGATACATAGGCCGAAGAAATAGCAGAGCTCTGTGGATCATACTCCGCACCCTCGCTCAGTGGATTCAAATTCGGTCCCGAGTAGCGCGTATCCAGCCGCCCCGTCGTCAGGTTCTCATCGTCCTGCAGCGTCTTCTCAAACTGACCGCCGCTCACGCGTAGATTCGCCTTCATCCAGTACACCGTCGGCAGCCCGGTATAGCTGTGCAGCTTCTCAGCCACAGCCTGCTTCTGTTCCGGAGTAATATCCGTACCCAGCGCCAGCGCCTGAGCATACGGCCCCACTGCAAACTCTTCCACTTCCTTCAAAAACGGCTCCAGCGCCGCAGGCTGCGAAGGAACCTTCTTGTGATACCACGCCGTCGCCGCATACGTAGGCAGTCCCAGCGTATAAGGCAGGTCCACACCCGGGTTCCCTGAAGGACCATCAATATCCGTGGTGAAATTGAAAATTTGCGAGAGCAGAATCACGCCGTTAATATCCAGCGAGTGCCCATTCTCCAGAATGTCCACCAGCACCGACGACCGCGTCGTTCCATAGCTCTCGCCAAAAATAAACTTCGGCGAGTTCCACCGGTTGTACTTTGTAATAAACCGCTGAATGAACCGCGCAAACGCATTGCCGTCTTCATCAATGCCCCAGAAGGCCTTCTCCGGATCCTTGCCCAGCAGCCGGCCGAAGCCCGTCCCCGGCATGTCGATAAACACCAGGTCGCTGGTATCCAGCAGCGTGTAAGGATTATCCGTCAGCTTGTAAGGCGCTGCCGGCAAATGCTGATCTCCCGGCGTCGCCACGTGCTTTGGCCCCAGCGAACCCATATGGAGCCACACAGTAGAGCTGCCAGGCCCACCGTTGTAGAAGAACGTGATCGGCCGATCCTCAGCCTTCGCATCCTTCTTGAAGTACGCCACATAAAACATCCGCGCAGTCGGCGGAGCATCCTTTGCCTTCTCCGGCTCATTCAGTGCAAGCTGGCTTCCCGGCTCAGGCTTGCCGTCCATCCCAAGCTGCGCGTCCTCGCCATCCGTAGCGCCCACAGTAATGGTGCCCGCAATAGCGTTGTAGCCTATCTGCTGCCCACCCACGCTAATGGTGCCAGTTGAAGTGGATTCAGTAGGCGCAGTCTTCTCAGCAGCCTTCTCAGATTTCGATTTATCATCCTGCGCGCCAAGCAGCGCAGGTACAGTGAGCAGGGAAGCGGCAATTGCCGCCGCCAGAAAAGAGCGATCCAAACGTATCAAAATTGCCTCCACAAATAAAAGTCGAACTACTTCTTCACCGGCTTATCAAACGGCTGTTTATCAGTAATTTTAGGTCGGTCTTCAGCCTGCAGCTGCTTTGAAACCGCCTCAACCTGCTTGAACACGCGAATCAAATTCCCGCCAAGAATCTTCCGGCAATCCTCCGCAGAATATCCCCGCTTCATCAGCTCGACAGTAATCTTCGGCAGGTCCGCTACGGAATCCATTCCCTCCGGAAGCTGCCCATCCACGCCGTCAAAATCCGATCCAATGCCCACATGATCCACACCCGCAACCTTCGCAATGTGATCAATCTGGTCAATCAGCGCCGACAACGGCGGCCTCGGAATCCTGTCCGCATACTCGCGTTGAATCTTCGAAATCTGTTCGTAGGTAACTTCCTTGCCATCGGCTTTCGCCTTGTCCTTGAAATCCTGAATGGCCTTATCTACCTCAGGCTTCTGCGCCTTCTGCGCATCGCGGTAAGCTTGCGAAACAAACGCCGAGAAGAAGTTCACCTGCACCACGCCGCCGTTAATCGCCACCTGCCGCAGCATCTCGTCCGTCATATTGCGCGGCGCATCGCTCAACACGCGAGACCCCGAGTGCGAAGCAATCACCGGCGCGCGCGAAATCACCAGCGTGCGAAAAAACGTCTTGTCCGCCACGTGCGAAATGTCCACCATCATGCCCAGGCGATTCATCTCGTACACCACATCTTTGCCCAGTTCACTTAGCCCGGAATCCGTATGTGGAACCTTCGGATCGTCATAATCGCCCGAGCTATCCGCCCAGCTCGTCGAGTTCGACCAGGTCAGCGTCATATACCGAACGCCCAGCGCATAATACTGCCGCAGCAGCGCAACCGAGTCCTCAATCGAGTGACCACCCTCAATCCCCATCAGGATCGCAGTCTTATGCTCGCGATGCGCCTTCTCAATATCTTCGGCAGAAGTTGCAAACATCAGCTGATCCGGATGCTTCGCCACCTGCTGCTTCACCGCATCAATCAGCACCAGAGTGCGCCGCGCATACTGCCCCTTATAAAGCGAGGGCTCCACCCAGATCGAAAAAAACTCCGCGCCCAGGTTGCCCTTCTTCGCGGACTCAAGGTTCCAGTTGCCGCCCTTGAGCGCATCGCCCAGGTCGTAGTTCTCATCCACAAAGCGCTGCGGAGTATCGGCATGCGTGTCAATCACAATCGCAGAGCGGTGTACTTCTTCCGGCGTAAGTTTTGTCGTCATTTTCTTCAGAGGAGTGGGGTTAGGGGATTGGGAAGCAGTCTTCGCGGCATCCTGGGCCATCATCATGCCCGGTAAAACGGCAAACAATGTAAGAGTGAGTACTCGGTTGCGCATAGGCTTGGCGTAAGTATAGCCCGCCGCCGCGCAGCGCCCGGCCGAATCCTACTTCTTCTTCGCCGGCTTCTTATGCGCCGCACTGTGGGTCGCAGTGGTCGAATGCGTAGTCCTCGCATGCCCCTTTTTCAGGCTCGCCTGATGCAATGAAGCGCCTGCAGCCCCACGCCCGCGCCGTCTCGCCGGCCGCAATACCGCGCTCACCTTGCGCTCAGCCCCCATCGGACTTGCCGCATAATGAGGATCGAACATCGCAATCACCGCCGTAGCGCGCTCGCGATACAACCGCGCCCACTGGCTCTGCGTCAGGCTCATCTGCACATCGTGCCAGTACTCCGCACTCGGCCTCACCGTGACCGTATTCCCCAGCTCGTCGGTATTCTGCCGGTTAATCAATCCAAGAAACGTGCTGAACTCCTCCAGATTTACGCCCATCTGGTACACAAGCTGCGTCATGCCCATTTGCTGTGAAGCCGTGAGTCCGTCGAAGTATCGGCAGTACGCTTTCGCGTTAATTGCCGCCTGGATAATGCCTATGCGAAGCAGGGCATTGGCATCTTCGGGCGTAATCTGCGGCTCCATCGAGAGCATCTGTGAGCGAAACCCATACTTCGACAGCGTGCCCAGCCGCGAACGAAACTCCCCAAGAACACCTTGCAGCTTCTCCGGCGGAAGTCCCGCCGCCTGCCAGAGATCTGCGGAAGATGGCTCAAGAAACGTATTCGGATTCAGCGGATCGCGCTGCAGATGCTCCCGCGCCGGCAGGTCCAGGCTGAATCCAGCTCCAATCAGCGGCTGCGCCGTCTTCGGATCGGGATAAGCCGTCAGCACCCAGCCCTCATGCCGCTTGTCCCGCAATATCTCCATCAACTCCTCGACACGGAATTTCAAATCCGCTTCACGAAACGCCAGCAGCCGATCCACATCGGGAGAAGCCTTAGCCACCTGCGCCGTGGTCTTTGCAATCTGTGCCGGGATGTTTGCCGGAGCCTGAGGGGGAGCCTTGACCGGGTCCTGATTTGTAACTGGAATTGCGGGCGCCGGAACAGGAGGATTCTGCGCCGGACTCTGCGGGTGCGTAGAAGGAGGGTTCTGATACGACGGCAGGTATTGCGCTGAAGCAATCACAGCTGCCGCTGCAATCATCACGACAGCCCCGACAGCCCACCTGTGCCTGAAAGCCATCATCTCCCGGTAACAACTCCCTTTGCCGGCAAAAGTTTTGCTTCCCTCATTCTTCTACGATGGACGAAAACGTCGGCGATGGCAATTTAGAAATCACGCGCGGCATCAAACAAGGAATCGAAACCCTGTTCGGCCCAAATTGGCAACGCTCAAGCCGTAACCACCTTCCCCGCCTCATTGCGCTTGAAGGTCACCTCAATCGACGACTCCACGCCCACCGAAGCAATGCCGATATCCCCCTCAGCCGTCACAGCCAGGCTGATCGTAATCTCGTCCAGGCTGAAATCCTTAAAGGTATGCTCCACCGCATTCATCGCCTTGGTAATCGGAGTCATCAACTTATCCAGAAAGGAGTCGTCAGGTACTGCCTCATACCCATTCAGGTTCAGCGAAATAATATCCGCCTGACCATGCTCAATCGCTCCTTCACGGTCCACAACCACCACCGGCGGTTGCACCGCCGTTTGCGGTTTCCTTGGAATAATAATCTTGAACGTGTCTTCGTTCACCAGCGTGTTCTCTGCCATTTCGCCCTCCATTAAGTTCTTATCCATTTAGTACAGCTCAATTTCAAAGTACTTCGTCACCTGCCGCATCAGTTGCACCATACCCTCATCCGGAGGCCCAGGGATCCGCGCAATGTACACACCAACCGCATCGCCCGTTGTCTGCTCTGTCACCAGTGCGCCGCTATCGCCTGAGACCCCATAGCCATCCAGAAACGCGCGGTGCGCTGATGCGTTGCCAAAATACTTAGGATCGTCCATCACCCGCAGTACAGTTGCCGTAAACGTGGTGTGCGAGCCCGCCACATGCACCGTAATCCCCGGCGCAATCGCCGGATAAATCGGCATCGGGCTTGCTCCCGCGGAGATCGCGCCAGCTCCCGCATCCAGAACGGCAGCATCAATCGTCGTGGCGGAATCCACATCCGCCACGCTCATCGTGTGGCCCGTCTGCATCCTTACCAGTGTTCCCATGGTTGGCGAGCCGCCCAGCACATGCCGCGCAATCAGAATTCCTTCAGACCAGGCCGGTCCATAAAATCGTTTTCCCGCCCTCGGCTTCACATAACAGGCGGAAGTCGCAGCCCCTGCGGGATTCACCGGCGCGTGATACTCCACAATCGCGCCCTCACCGCCCGGCTCCTCTAGGCGCACATCGCAGATCACTGGAAACCCTTCCAGATCGACATAATCCCGCAGCCTTGGCAACACAGTGAGTCGGCCCTCGCGTGCATCCAGCGGAAAACGCGGCCGCACGCCCAACACCACGCCAAATGTCCACACAAGCGCGCCATCGCTTGAAAGTACCCAGTAGCGCGTGTTGGAAACGCTCTCCAGATAGCGTCCGCGGTTAGGCTGCAGCAAGTCATAGCTGGTTTCCAGCGATATGAAACCCGCACTGATATCGGCTATCTCGTAATCTCCCACCACGGCGCCCTCTATGGCGGTGTCGATGAGTGAGGGAGAGTCACTCAGCTTCTTGAGCAGCCAATTCGCCCATAAATAAGCCAGCACAATCCGCCGCTCGAGCCGGACATCTCGCAGCGCATATTCCACCCACGGCTCAACGCCCGGAGGAGGCTCTTCCGGAACGGCTCTCCACGCAATCTCATCCATTGCAATATCCTCCAGCCAGGCCCGACCATCGGTCAGAATTACAGCTCATTCCGGCACAAACCTTCAAAATCAGCGGAATCCTCCCACAGCAAATATCCAAAGTCAAGCAACCCGCCCTTCACGAATCGATGTGAAATCCTCTGCGCCTCCCACTCCGGATTCACCTGCAAACCTGAATTCCGTCCCGCCTTTTCCTCATCGCTCGCCATCGCACAATCTCCATTGGAACTAAAATTGAGCTATAGCCATGTCCGAGTTCACTCATCTCCATCTGCACACCGAATACTCCCTCCTCGACGGCGCCTGCGATATCACCAAGCTCATTGATCGCGTCGCATCGCTCGGCCAGAAGTCCGTCGCTATGACTGACCACGGCAACATCTACGGCGCAGTCCATTTTTTCAACGCCGCCAAGGCGAAAGGCATCAAGCCCATCCTCGGCTGCGAGTTTTACATAACGAAAAACGAGGACCACCGCGCGCCGGTGCAGATTGAGCGCGGAGAAAAAGAGTACAACCACTTACTCGTACTGGCAGAAAACGAAGAAGGTTACCGCAATCTCATCCGCCTCACGTCAGAGTCTTCGCTGCACGGCTTCTACCGCAAGCCCCGCATCAGCAAGCGCTTCCTGGCCGAAAATTGCAAAGGTCTCATAGCCACAACCGGTTGTCTCAGCGGAGAGGTCTGCGAACTTCTCGGCGAAGAAAATAACTACGAAAAAGCCAAAGCCGTGGCGCAGCAATATCAGGACATCTTTGGTCGCGGCAACTTTTACATCGAAATCCAGGACCAGGGCCTCGAAGCTGAGCGCAAGCTCCACAAGGACCTCTTTCGTCTCGAAAAAGAGCTGGATATCCCCATGCTCGCCACCAACGACTCGCATTATCTCTGCGGCGACGACTCCCACGCCCATGACGTCATGCTCTGCGTGCAGACCGGAGCAAAGGTCCACGACGCTAACCGCTTCAAATTCGACTCCGATCAGTTCTTCGTCAAGAGCGCTGATGAAATGGCGCGAGTCTTCCCGGATCATCCGGGCGTCCTCTCGCGAACCATGGAAATCGCAGAGCGCTGCAACCTCAAGCTCCACGCCGTCGACAATCCCTTTCCGCAATTCGACGTCCCCGATGGCCACACCATCGACAGCTTCTTCGAATACATCTGTCGTCAGGGCTTCCAGAAGCGCATCGACACCGCAATCCGCCAACTCCAGGATCGCGGCCAGCTCCACAAATCCATCGCCGAATACGAAGGCCGCCTCAACTACGAAATCGGCATCATCCACCAGATGAAGTACTCCGGCTACTTCCTCATCGTCTGGGACTTCATCAAGTATGCCCGCGACCACGGCATTCCCGTAGGCCCGGGCCGCGGCTCCGGTGCTGGTTCGCTAGTAGCCTACTGCATGGAGATCACCAACATCGATCCCATGCAGAATGTGCTCCTCTTCGAGCGCTTCCTCAATCCCGAGCGCGTATCCATGCCCGATATCGACGTGGACTTCTGCATGAATCGCCGCGGCGAAGTCATCGATTACGTGACCCGCAAGTACGGCCGAGACCAGGTAGCACAGATCATCACCTTCAACACCATGGCCGCCAAAGCCGCCATCAAAGACTGCGGCCGCGCCCTTGACATGCCCTACGGCGACGTCGATCGCATCGCCAAGCTCATCCCCGCCACCGTCGGCATGAGCATTGACAAAGCTCTCGAAGAAGTCCCCGACCTGGCCAAAATCTACAACTCCGAATCGCAGGTCCGCGAGCTCATAGACACCGCCAAAAAACTCGAAGGCCTGGTCCGCGGCCAGGGCGTGCACGCATCCGCAGTCGTGATCGCACCCCGCCCGCTCATCGATCTGGTCCCCATCGCAAAAACCAAAAACGACGAAATCGTCACCGCCTATGACATGAAGGCCATTGAAAAGATGGGCCTTCTCAAGATGGACTTCCTCGGCCTGACGACCCTCACCGTCATCACAGATTGCCTCGCGCTCATCAAGCAGAATCGCGGCGTCGACATCGACATCGACACTATCCCGCTCGACGACGAAGAGACCTACAAAAAAATCTTCCAGACCGCGCTCACCAGTGGCATCTTCCAGTTCGAATCCAACGGCATGCGCGACATCCTCCGCCGCTACAAGCCCGACAAGCTCGAAGACCTGACCGCACTCACAGCGCTCTTCCGTCCTGGCCCAATCCAGGGCGGCATGACCGATGATTTCATCGAGCGCAAGTGGGGCCGCCGCAAGGTCGAATACATGCTCCCCGAGCTCGAAGGCATCCTGAAAGAAACCCTCGGCGTCATCGTCTACCAGGAACAGGTCATGCAGATCGCCAACGTCATCGCCAGCTACTCGCTCGGCGAAGCCGATCTGCTCCGTCGAGCGATGGGCAAAAAAATCCCGGCGGAAATGGCCAAGCAGCGCGAGCGTTTTATGTCTGGCGCCGTAGCCAACAAGCATCCGCAGAAAACCTCAGAAGAGCTCTTCGATCAGATGGAGAAGTTCGCAGGCTACGGCTTCAACAAGTCGCACTCCGCAGCCTACGGCCTGGTCTCCTACCAGACCGCGTATCTCAAAACAAAATATCCAGTCGAATTCATGGCCGCACTACTCACATCGGAAACCTCAAAGCCCGAAAACGTAGTCAAGTACATTGCCGAATGCAAAGAGATGGGCATCGCCGTCGAACCGCCCGATGTACAAATCTCAGGCGCGCAGTTCACGCCGAACGGAGACGCCATCCGCTTCGGTCTCGCCGCGGTTAAAAACGTAGGCGGCAACGCCATCGAATCCATCACCACCGCCCGCGAAGCCGCAGGCGGCCGTTTCAAATCTCTCTGGGAATTCTGCGAAAAAGTTGACCTCCGCGTCATGAACAAGCGCGTCCTCGAGTCCCTCATCAAAGCCGGCGCGCTTGACTCGCTCGGCAAGCGCGGCCAGCTCTTCGCTGCCGTTGACAAAGCCATCGAGCGCGCCCAGAAATCTCAGAAGGACGCAGCACAAGGCCAGGCCGGCCTCTTCGGCCTCTTCGACGACACCCCCGCGGCCAGCAAAGCCGATGACCTCCCCAAAGCCCCCGACTGGGAAGAATCCGAGCGCCTCGCCAATGAAAAAGAAGTTCTCGGCTTCTTCGTCTCCGGCCATCCGCTCGACAAGTACGCGGAAAAAATCCGCAATCTTTCCGGCGTCATTTCCGTCGCGGAAGCCCTCGAGCGCAAGCCCGCCGAGCGCCGCTGGGGCAGGGACTCCGACCCAGCCGACGAACTGCAGATCGCCGGCATGATCCACGGCCTCCGCGTCCAGAAAAGCAAACGCGACCAGAAGCTCTACGCCCAGGCCACGCTCGAAGACTCCACCGGTAAAATCGAAATCATCGCCTTCAGCCGCGACTACGAGCGCCTCTCCGAGCAGCTGAAAATCGAAGCCCCCGTCCTCCTCCGCGGCACCCTCATGGGCGAAGAAGACTCCGCCCCCAAGCTCTCCCTCATCTCCATCCAGCCGCTCGACGGCGTACAGATCAAGCTCCCCGCCGGCATCCGCATTCGCATCAGCCTTGACCGCGCCACCGAGGAAATGTTCTCCACCCTCCGCTCCGCAGCCGACGCCGCACCCGGCCCGGGCAAAGTCATGCTCCATCTCGAAAAGAAGGGCGAGTACGCCGTCATCCTAGAGCCCGATCAAATGTCCGTCGCCGCAGATAAAGGCTGGATCGAGCGCGTCGAGGAGCTCACAGGCAAAGGAACTATTCAGATCGTTGGATGACAATTCTCTAACACTTTCGTTCTTCGGCGCATTTGCAGAAACGTGAGATACTGTCCGCGCCGAGGGCTTGCCTCCGAGAACTCGCCGCCGGCGGAACGTTGCAGAGTCTCACTATTCCCCCAAGCGAAAGGTTCAAGGCATTCCCTATGCTTCGCTCACGCTTTGTCTCTCTATCTGCAGTCGCTACTGTGCTCCTGGCCTCCATGCAGATTCATGCACAGCAGCCCGCCATCAATTCGAACCCCGTCCGTCCGCGCATCGTTGCATCCATCGATGAGTCAAAGCTCGTCACCTTTCAGGGTGGAGTTCCGCTGCTTGCTCGCTCAGAGTTCGATCTCGGCCGCACGCCCGCAAGTACGCAGATGACTTCCGTTCGCCTCGTCCTCTCGCGCTCTGCCCAGCAGGAGGCCGCGCTGGATAAGTTCATGGGTGAGCAGTTGGATCCCTCATCTCCCAACTATCACCATTGGCTTACCCCCCAGCAGTTCGGGCAGCTCTACGGCCCGGCCGACTCCGACATGGCGACCCTCGTCACCTGGCTCGAGACCCGCGGCTTCACCGTGCAGCCTGTTGCTCCCGGACACACCAGCATCGCCTTCTCAGGCTCCGTCAGCCAGATTGAAGCAGCCTTTCACACCGAGATTCACTCCTTCAATGCCAACGGCGTCGAGTTCCTCTCAAACGTGTCCAGCCCCAGCATCCCGGCTGCAATCGCAACGGTCGTTACCGGCATCGGCCAGCTCAATACCATCAAGCCCCGCCCCCACTATATTCCCGGTAACATGGGCAAATACGATTCGGAACAGAAGCGCCTCGTCCACGCGCCAGGCTCTTCCGCCTCCGGTCTGTCGCCACTGCTGACAATCGGCAGCGGCACTTCAACTGATCCCTATAACCTCTACGTAGTTCCCGGCGATGCGGCAACCATCTACAACTCTCCCAATATCTTCAATGCCGCATTCTCTTCGGGTACCAGCTATACCGGAACCGGCGTGACTATCGGCATCGGCGGCGACGCAACCATTCAAGGCAGCACGGTGGCGGCTTATCGCAACGCGTTCCAGGGCGATACCAACCAACCCATCATCACCAATGTCGCCTCCGATCCCGCCACCTGCACCGACGCAAACTCAAACACTTGCGACCAGGACGAAGCTTATCTCGACAACGAAATCGCAGGCGGACTCGCACCTGGTGCCACGATTCACTTCTACACTTCGGCGAATCTCGATCTGGCCATTGAGCAGGCCATCAATGACAATACGGTGGATATCTTCAGCCTCAGCTTCGGCGAGTGCGAAGCTGGTCTCACCACCTCTGACAACGGGCTCATCAACAGCTGGTGGCAGCAGGCGGCTACACAAGGCATCGCCATTACTGTCTCCAGCGGTGACAACGGCTCCGCCGGCTGCGACAACGACAATACCCAGCAGACTGCAATATATGGATTGCAGGTGAGTGGCTTCGCTTCCACGCCCTACAACATCGCAGTGGGCGGCACAGATTACTCCGGCTTGCTCGGCTCCTTCACCACCTATGTGAGCCTTTCAAACACCTCCAGCCCCTACTTCCGCACGGCGCTCGGTTATATTCCGGAGTCCACCTGGAACGACTCTTCGGAAACCGATACCACCATCAGCGCCAATGTTCCTTATGTAAACCCCAAGACGAACAAGACCAATATCGTAGGCGGCAGCGGCGGCGCAAGCTCCTGCTCCACCAATACGAATGCGGGTAGTCTTAGTGGCTGCACCAGCGGTTACGCCAAACCCTCGTGGCAGCGCGGCACGGGTGTTCCCGCAGATAGTGTGCGTGATCTGCCCGATATCTCGCTCCTCGCGGGAAACGGTTTTGACGATGCCTCATGGCTTGTCTGCACGGACGATACCGGCAGCAACGGCAGCATCACGGTAACCACCAACTGCACCACGCAGGCCGATGGCAACTTCTACTTTTACGGCTTCGGCGGAACCTCAACCTCCGCGCCTGCCTTCGCCGGCATGCTCGCTCTCGTCCAGCAGAAGACCGGCAGCCGTCTGGGTCAGGCCGCCAAAAATCTCTACGATCTCTACAATGGATCGCACTCCGCCTCGGTCTTTCACGACATCACCACCGGCAACATCTCCGTTCTCTGCGCATCTGGCACGCCCAATTGCAGCAAGAACACCGCAGGAAACTACTTCCTGACCGGATACAACACCACGACCGGATACGATCTTGCCACCGGCCTCGGCAGCGTCAACGTAACCAACCTCATCAACTATTGGGGCTCGGCCATCGGCAGTGCTACGGCCACAGTCTCCGTGACGCCTTCCGCGTCCCCCATCACCACCGCTCAATCTCTGACGGTCACGGGCACGGTCACCGGCGCTTCGGGAACCCCGACTGGTTCCGTAACGCTCACCTCCGGCAGCTACACCTCCTCCGCAGCCACGCTCGACGGCAGCGGCAAATACAGCATCACTGTTCCTGCCGGCTCATTGAAGGTTGGCAGCAACGCGCTCAAGGTCAGTTATACCGGCGATTCCACATACGCCATGGCTACCGGAACTGGCAGCGTGACTGTAAATGCGCTCACGCCCACCGTCACCGTTACACCTGCATCGGCCACCCTCGTCTCCAATCAGACGCTCTCAGTCACCGTAACGGTCGCGGGAACCGGTGCAACGCCCACCGGCACGGTTACACTCAAAGCCGGCAGCTACACCTCCAGCGCAACCACGCTCTCCTCGGGCTCAGCCACCATCACCATCCCGGCCAACACCTTTACTACTGCCGGGGCCAACACCATCACCGTCAACTACTCCGGTGACTCCAACTATGCTTCAGCCTCCGGTACCGGCAGCGTGACTGTTACCATCTTTACTCCGCTCACGCCCACCGTCACCGTCACTCCCGGCACCAGCAGCATAGTTTCCAATCAATCTCTGGCGGTCGCCGTCAAGGTTGCAGGCACGGGCGCAACACCCACAGGCACCGTCACACTGAAAGCTGGAAGCTACACCTCCAGCGCCACTACGCTCTCTTCAGGCGGGGCCAGCTTTACCATTCCGGCTGGAGCTTTCACCACCGCCGGCGCCAATACCATCAGCGTCAGTTACTCGGGTGACTCCAATTACAGCGCAGGCTCAGGTTCGTCCACGGTCACTGTCACCCTGTTCGCTCTGCTCACGCCCACTGTCACAGTAACGCCTGCATCCACCACGGTCGATACTGGCCAGTCTCTGGCGGTCGCTGTCAAGGTTGCAGGCACTGGAGCAACGCCCACCGGCACAGTCACGCTCACCGCCGGCAGCTACACCTCCTCTGCGGCTACGCTCTCCTCGGGAGCTGCTACCATCACCATCCCCGCCAACACCTTGTCCGTTGGTTCGTACACGCTCTCCGTTGCTTATAGCGGAGACTCCACCTATGCAACGGCGACCGGTACCTCTCCACTGAGCGTTGCCGCCTCAACCTTCACGCTCACCGGGCCTTCCAGCCAACCCACGATCAGCAGTCCGGGAGGCACAACCACCTCCAGCGTGACCATCGCCTCCACCAACGGCTATACGGGCAGTGTTTCTCTTGCATGTGCCCTCACCAGCTCTCCATCCGGCGCGGTGCATGCACCTACATGCACAATGCCAACCTCCGTCAGCCTCACTTCTTCCATTCTGAGCGTCACACAGGAGATCAGCTTCTCCTCCACCGCGGCCACAGCGGCTCCCGGCCATCTGGCAAGCTCCGGCTCAGGCAAGTCGAACTGGACAAAGGCAGGCGCGGCCTCGCTCCTTGCCGTACTCGTCTTCTTCGGCATTCCCGCACGGCGCCGCGCCTGGCGCGCCATCGTCGGAGTGTTCTTGATGATCGTCGCGTTCGGCGCTCTCTCCGGTTGCGGCGGCACAAGCGGCAGCGGAGGTGGTGGCGGCGGCGGCGGAACGACAACCGGTGCCTACACATACACAGTCACAGCCACCGCATCGGGTGCATCGCAGACCGCAACCATCACCCTCACCGTCAACTAACCCCAAACGCAAATCGGCCCGTCCGCGAAGGACGGGCCGATTTTTTATGCCTGAAGATAAACAGCGAACAAAAGAGAACAGGGAACTAAAGCGTCGCAGCCGTTACTTCACACTCCGCAATCTGTTCAGCAGATCCTGGGGATGCACAGGCTTGGCAAGAATCTCAAAGTCGTATCCCTGGGACCGGGCCTTTTCCAGAAGATCGGCCGTAGCCGCCTGTCCTGAGAAGAGCAGAATTTTAATATTTGGCAAAATTCCACGAATCTTGATCGCAGCATCAATGCCATTCAAATCCGCCATGATCACATCCGAAATCAGCATGTCAGGCTGAAACTCCGGCACTAGCTCCACGGCTTTCTCGCCGGTATACACCGCGCGAGCTTCAAAGCCGCTCTGGTTCAGAATCATGGCCAGCGTATCGGCGATAACTCGTTCATCATCGGCGACAAGAACTTTGGGTTTGGGGGATGATTCGGGCATAGTCTCCTGTTTTTCGGGGTCGATTTCCAGAACACATCAAAGCATTGAAATCGCAAGTCGAACCAGGGCATATGTCTTGCTTTGACAAAACCGCGCAGCGAATGAGACGGTAAACCCAATGTTACGCTGATTCAGGGAAAGCAAAGCAACGGCTCGGCAACACAACTTCAAAATCAAACAAACGCTATTCCATCCGTGGTGTTTCCCGCGTGATGGTCAATCACTCGTCGGCAACTCTGTCATTCTACACTCGCGCAATCACTTACAGTTGAATTTTCATCTTTTACCTCGACCACCCTGTTCCGGGCCCTGCAAATGGAGATTCGCGAATGAGCTCAGTTACTGCCCCCACGCTGAACCAGGTCCCCGCCGGCGAAGCCATCATCCGCGCCGAAAAAATCGAGAAGTATTACTCCCAGCCCAGCGAAAACCGCATCCAGGTCATCTCTGCCACCGATCTCGAAATCGTCCCCGGCGAAATCCTCGCCCTCCTCGGCCCCTCCGGCTCCGGCAAATCTACCATGCTCCGCATGATGACCGGCCTCTCGCGCCCCTCCGCGGGCCAGGTCTACTGGCACGGGAAACCCATCGCAGACGCCGAGATCAACGTCTCCATCGTCTTCCAGAGCTTCGCGCTCTTTCCCTGGCTCACCGTCCTCGAAAACGTAGAGGCCCCGCTCCAGGCCCGCGGCGTCGCCCCCAGAAGAGCGCCACGAACGCAGCATGAAAATGCTCGACACCGTCGGCCTCGACGGCTTCGAAGCCGCATACCCCAAGGAACTCTCCGGCGGCATGCGCCAGCGCGTCGGCTTCGCCCGCGCCCTCGTCGTCGAGCCGGAAGTCCTCTTCATGGACGAGCCGTTCTCCGCCCTCGACGTCCTCACCGCAGAAAACCTCCGCTCCGAACTCCTCGAGCTCTGGGCCAAGAAGACCATGCCCACCAAGGCCGTCTTCATCGTCACCCACAACATTGAAGAAGCCGTCCTGCTCGCCGACCGCATCATCGTCCTCGGCCGCAATCCCGGCCACATCCGCACCGATTTCCGCGTCCAGCTCCCGCAGCCCCGCGACCGCAAATCCGAGCCCTTCACCCAGCTCGTCGACTACATCTACAAGGTCCTCACCCGCCCCGACGTCGATCCCGCCGAAGCCCCCGACCAGGCCGACCGGCAAACCAGTCCGCGACCAGCGCCAGATGCACTACCAGATGCTGCCCCACGCCCGCCCCGGCGGCGTAGCCGGCCTGCTGGAATTGCTCCTCGACAAAGGCGGCCGCGACGACATCTACCGCCTCGCCGACGATCTCGCCTTCGAAATCGACGACCTGCTCCCCATCGTCGACGCCGCCCAGCTCCTCGGCTTCCTCAAAATCGAAGAAGGCGACGCCGCCATCACCGAAACCGGCGCCGAATTCGCCAACTCCGAAATCCTCCGCCAGAAAGAGCTCTTCCGCGCACGCCGCCACCGCCAACGTCCTGCTCCTCCGCCAGATTCGCCGCGCCCTCGAAACCAAAAGCGACCACACCGTCCCCGAAGAGTTCTTCCTCGACATGCTCGACGAGCAGTTCAGCGACGAAGAAAGCCAGCGCCAGGTCGAAACCGCCGTCACCTGGGGCCGCTACGCCGAGCTCTTCGACTTCGACGCCGCCCGCCGCCGCTTCATCCTGCCGGAAGCCCGAAGAAGAAGAAGCCGAAGCCGCCGGAGGCATCTGAGTGAAGATCTATCCGCACCCTTCGCCCGCACGCTCGTCACCGCCCGCACCTGGCCCTTCTTCATCGACCTCGGCGTCGCCGCCTGCGGCCTCGCGCTCTTTTTCGCCGTCCTCAACACCGGCCCGCTACTGGATGACCGCGCCGACACCCGTCGTCCCCATCTCGCACTCCGTCAGCGCCCTGCCTGTCTACGCCTTGTACTCCATCGTTCGCATCGGCATCGCCTACCTGCTTCAGCCTGGTCTTCGCCATCACCTACGGCTACATCGCCGCCTACAATCCCCGCATCGAAGGCTGGATGGTCGCCGTCCTCGACATCCTCCAGTCCATCCCCGTCCTCAGCTTCCTTCCGCCCGTCGTCCTCGCCATGGTCGCGCTCATCCCCGGCCACCAGCTCGGCATCGAGCTCGCCGTCATCTTCCTCATCTTCACCGGCCAGGTCTGGAACCTGGCCTTCAGCTTCTATTCCTCCCTCAAATCCATCCCCAAAGAGATGCTCGAAGCCTCGCGCATCTACCGCTACTCCGCCTGGCAGCGCTTCTGGCAGCTTGAAATGCCCTACGCCGCCATCGGCCTCGTCTGGAACTCCATCGTCTCCGTCGCCGGCGGCTGGTTCGCCCTCATGCTCTGCGAAATGTTCACCATGGGCGACCGCAACTTCCAGCTCCCCGGCCTCGGCAGCTACATGCAGACCGCCGCCGACTCCGGCGACATCAGAGCCCTCTTCAGCCGGCATCGCCGTCGTCATCCTCATCGTCGTCGCCACCGACCAGCTCCTCTGGCGTCCGCTCATCGCCTGGAGCGACAAATTCAAATTCGAGCAGGTCGAGTCCGCCGACCGCGTCACCTCGCCCATCCTCGAGCTTCTCCGCCGCTCGCGCCTCTCCACGCTCCCGGCCCAGCTCTGGACCCGCATCGAAGAGCCCATCTTCCGCCGCCTGGCCCACAGCCGCGACAACCAGATCGTCCACCCCATCGATGATGACAGCAACAAACGCAAAGGCGCAGCGGTCTTCTGGTCCCTCGTCGTCGTGATCCTCATCGCAGGCGCATGGGGAGTCATGCAGGCCCTGGTGCTGCTCCGCACTGTTACCTGGGCCGATCTCCGCGGGCTCCTGGCCGGCGCGCTGCGCCACCTTCCTGCGCGTCAACGCCGCCCTGCTCATCTCCGCTCTCTGGACCATCCCCGTCGGCGTCGCCATCGGCTTCAACCAGAAGCTCGCCCGCATAGTCCAGCCCATCGCGCAGGTCATGGCCTCCGTCCCGGCCTCAGCCTTCTATCCGGTGCTATTGTTGGGCCTCATGAAAATCGGCGGCGGACTCGGCATCGGCTCCGTAGCCCTCATGCTCCTGGGCACGCAGTGGTACATCCTCTTCAACGTCATCGCCGGAGCCATGTCCATCCCCTCCGACCTGAAAGAGGTCACGCGCCTCTTCCACTTCACCCGCTACCAGCGCTGGACCCGCCTCATCCTGCCCGGCATCTTCCCTTACCTCATCACCGGCATGGTCACCGCCTCCGGCGGCGCATGGAACGCCTCCGTCATGGCCGAATACTCCCACGTAAAAACCGGCATCATCCAGACCATCGGCCTCGGCGCAGAGATCAGCTCCGCCACGGATCAACGGCAAATTCCCCATCATCCTGCTGGCCACCATCCTGATCTCGCTCATGGTGGTCACCATGAACCGGCTGGTATGGCGCCGGCTCTACCGCCTGGCCGAAACCCGCTACCGTCTGGAGTAAACGGGTTCTACCGGCCCTTATAGTCATAAAACAGCTCCGGAAACTCCTTCTTCAAAGCGTCAATCTTGGGACGGTCACAAACCAGAATGTAAGGATTGGAGGGATTATGCAGCGCATAATCCTGGTGATACGACTCCGCATCATAAAAACCCTTCAGCGGCACAATCTGCGTCACAATCGGCTTCGCAAACACATGCGCCGCATCGAGCTGCGCAACATACGCCATAGCCAGCTTCTTCTGCTCGTCATTCGTATAGAAAATCGCGGAACGATACGACGTCCCCACATCCGGCCCCTGCCGATTCATCTGCGTGGGATCATGCGCCACCGAAAAGAAGATCTGCAGCAGCTTCCCATACGTAATCTTCGAAGGGTCATAAACCACCTTCACAGACTCCGCGTGCCCGGTTGTCTCCGTAGTCACCTGGTCGTAGGTCGCCGTGCTCGCCGTGCCGCCCGAATATCCCGCAGTCGTAGCCGTTACACCCTTCACCCGCTCAAAAACCGACTGAATCCCCCAGAAGCACCCACCCGCAAAAATCGCAGTCTCTTTCCTGGGCGAGCTGGCCAGCGAATCATCCTGCTGCGGAGCCGGAATTCCCGCCCGAGTCTGCGCCCGCATCCATGTACCCACAGCCAGCACCAGCACAACAATCAAAAGAGCCCAACGAATCGAAACCGAACCAGTCATCCGAAACCTCCACCACTCCCTCATATATACGCTCTCAAAGCCAAAGAAGTTACGCTAGCCAAGCCCAAATGGATTGTCATCCCGGGCGAAGCCGAGGGATCTGCGGTTGTTGTTACTTTTGCCTTTCGCCCGCACCACCAAAGCTCCACTGGCACCTGTAACCCGCAACCCTGTAACCTGTAGTCCTTATGATTCGAGCCGGATTAGTAGGCTTCGGTCTCGCAGGCCGAGTCTTCCATGCACCGCTGATCTCCTCCGTAGAGGGTTACGAACTGGTCTCCGTAGTCGAGCGCACCACCAACCAGGCCGAAACCCGTTACCCCGGCATCCAGACCGTCCGCACCCTGGACGAGCTGCTCAGCGACCCATCGCTGAACCTGATCATCGTAGCCACCCCAAGCAATACGCATTCCAGCTTTGCCGTACAGGCCCTGAAGGCCGGCAAACACGTAGTCGTCGACAAACCCATGGCCATGCATTCGGCAGAAATCGCGGAGATACAGGCATTGGCCGCCTCACGCAAGCTGCTGGCTGTCCCGTTCCAGAACCGCCGCTGGGACAGCGATTTTCTGACGCTTCTGAAAGTGATACGTGAAGATCATCTGGGCCGCCTGGTGAGCCTGGAATCCCGTATGGACCGCTGGACCCCGGGAGCCCCACGCGTTGCCTGGAAGAACGATCTCTCCCAAGGCGGCATGCTCTACGACCTCGGTACGCATCTCGTCGATCAGGCTTTAGTCCTCTTCGGCAAGCCTCTTGGAGTCTCCGCCGAAGTAGAGCGCGAGCGCAACTGGGACGGCCCAGCCGAAGAAGCACCCAACGACTCCTTCACCATCCGCCTCCGCTACCCCGGCCTGTACGTAACCCTGGGCTGCAACCTGCTGACAGCGGTCCCCAGCTTCCGCTACAGCCTCCGCGGCACCAAGGGAGGCTTCTTGAAGCACGGCATCGACCCGCAGGAAGCCGCATTAGGCAAGACCACCCACATCATCAGCCCCACCTGGGGCCAGGAACCAATGCACGACTGGGGCGTCAAACACATCGACCTTGACGGAGGCATCGACACCGAAACCGTAGAATCCTGCCCCGGCGACTACCGCCAGTTCTACATCCAACTCCGCGAAGCCATCAACAATGGTGCCCCACCACCGGCCACACCGACCGAAGCCTGGCGAACTACCCGCATCCTCGAGTGGGCGGCCCAAAGCTCCAAAGAACGCTGCGAAGTTGAATGTGACTGGACCGACGAGCCTGCCTGACAAGCTAAAGCTCTCGCCGGCCTTCCATCGCGCGCGCCATCGTCACCTCATCGGCATATTCAATATCGCTGCCGGCCGGAACACCGGTAGCAATCCGAGTAATCCGCACCGAAGTCCCTTTAAGCGCTCCAGCCAGCCACGAAGCCGTGGCCTCACCCTCCAGCGTAGGACTGGTAGCCAGAATCACCTCGTCAATATCGCCAGCCTCAACACGCTTCACCAGCCCGGCAGCCCGCAGCTGATCCGGCCCAACGCCGTGCAAAGGAGAAAGCGTCCCATGCAGCACGTGATACACACCCATGTATCCGCGCGTCCGCTCAATTGCCGCAATGCTGGTAGGCTCCTCCACCACGCAGATCAATCGCTGATTTCGGGAAGGACTCGCGCAATAGATGCAAGGATCCACATCGGTAACGTTGTTGCAGATGGAGCAGAGCCGCAAGCTGGCCTTCAGCCCCTCGACCGCCTCAGCCAGCGCCTTAGCATCCGCATCCGAGCCGCGCAGCAAATGAAACGCAAACCGCTGCGCGCTCTTGGTGCCCACGCCGGGCAGCTTCTTCAGTTCCTCAATGAGCCGCGCCATCGGCTCCGCATAACGTGACACCGCGCAAGCCCCTATCTAGGTAAGACCCGGTATATTCAACCCGCCCAGCATGCTCTTGGCACTAGCCTGCATTGCATCCTCGGCGCGCCGCCCGGCATCATTCACCGCCGCCACCACCAGGTCTTCCAGCATTTCAACATCAGCCTTCGAACCGCTCAGACTCATCACCGCCGCCGGATCGATCCGAAGCTTCAGCAGCTGCTTCTTGCCATTCATCGTCGCCGAGACCGCGCCGCCGCCGCTCGAGCCCTCCACGATGGTGGCCTCGAGCTTCTGCTGCATCTCGTCCTTCATCTTGTTGGCCTGCGACATCATCTCAGCCATCTTCAGCGGATTAAACATGACCACGCTCCTACTTCGTCCGCAAATCCACCACGCTGCGAACCTCAGCGTTGAAAATCTCTTTCGCTTTCTGCACCAGCGGATGATTCATCGCCTCTTCCTGCACGCTCCCCGCCAGCGGCGCAGCCGAAACAGCAGCAACAGCTCCGCTGCCTTCACCCGGCACCACCATAAACCGCGCAGGGCCATTCAGCCTCTGCAGCTCTCCGCGAATAATCTTCTCCGCGGCTGCATTCACCGTAAGCGCAAGCATTTTCTTTCCCATGCCCGGCGCTTCCATACGCAGGTTCCCCGCATCCAGCACCCAGTTCGCCGCACCCAGCAGCGTAGAAGCCGAAAGATGCCCGCCGTCAGCCAGCGCCTGGATCACCGCCCCGCGCAGCGCATCCACACTCGGCATCTCGCCCGGCGTGCTTGCAACCTCTTGCCGGACCGCCAGAACAGGCTCTGGAACCGGATCTGGCACGGGGGCCTCTTCCGGCACCGCTGCACCCACAAGAAACGGCATCGGCGCTTTAGCCGGCTCCGTCGCAGGCTCTTTCGGCGCAGTAACAACAGCCGTCGCCGCACTCTGCTTCATCGAAGGCCCACTGCCCCAATTGCCACTCCCACCAAAGGGCGAAAGCGAAGGCGCGGTACTTGGCGCAGGAGTAGGACTCGGGGCCGCAGAGGCGGGTCTGGCAGCGGGAGCAGGTCTCGCCGGCGAACTCGGCGCGGAGCCTTTCACAGGCACGCCTGCGGCTACTCCACTCAAAAACTCCTCAAGCGGCAATAGCCTCTGCGCATGAACCAGCTTCAGCAGCCCCAGCTCCAAGTGAAAGCGCTGCTCCTGCCGAAAATTCAAGTCGTCGAACGTCCGCAGCAAGATCTGGAGGTTCCGCGTAATCTCTTCTTCGGTAAACAGCGCCGCCGTCCGCGCTGCACGCCCGCGCTCATCGGCAGAAATCTGCAACAGCTCCGTCTCCGCGCCGCCCAGCTTCGCCATCAGCGCATTGCGCAGGTAACGCACCATTTGCCGCGCCAGCGAGAGCGGACTATGCCCCGCATTCAGCAACACATGCAGCTGCTCCATCAACACCGCAGCCTGTCCCTCGGAAACCGCTTCCAGCAGCCGCTCAAAGACCGCATTCGGAACCGATCCCATCAGATCGCGAATCTGGTCCGCCGCCAACTTCGGCTTTCCATTCTCGACGGGGGCCGACGCAATGGCCTGATCCATGATGGAAAGCGCATCGCGCATCGACCCATCGCCCGCCTCGGCCAGCAGCGCAAGCGCAGCCTCTTCAGCATCTACGCTCTCGGCCGTGGCGATGCTCTTGAGCTGGGTGAGAATGTCCTCAAACTTCACTGCGTGGAAGCTGAAATGCTGGCACCGCGACCGAATGGTCTGCGGAATATTCTCCGGCTCCGTCGTCGCCATCATGAAGATCACATGCGACGGCGGCTCTTCGAGCGTCTTCAGCAGTGCATTGAACGCAGCTTCCGTAATCTGGTGTGCCTCATCGAGAATGTAGATCTTGTACTTGTCGCGTGCCGGCGAGTAGCGTGCCGCATCCCGCAGTTCGCGAATCTCATCAATGCCGCGATTGGTGGCCGCGTCGATTTCGATCACGTCCACTGCATTGCCCTGTCGAATCTCGATGCAGGAGTCGCAGGTTCCGCAGGGCTCCGGAGTCGGCCTTTCTGGGCTTCCGATCTCGCGGCGGCAGTTCAGCGCACAGGCCAGAATTCTCGCAATGGTCGTCTTGCCGATGCCGCGATGCCCGCTGAAGATGTAGCCATGCGCAATGCGGCCCTGGCTGAGTGCGTTGAGGAGCGTTCGCGTGACGTGATCCTGGCCCGCCACATCGGCAAATCGCTGCGGACGATACTTTCTGGCCAGAACCTGATACCCCATCGCTCCCACACTCCCCGTTTCGTTCTCAAGCGATTGTATCGTTCCGGCCTCAGCAGATTTTCACATCTGCATCGTCCGTTTCCGGTCTCTATTCCTGTCTTTTTGCTTTCTTCCGCTTGCGGACTTCTGCCACGGAAAACATGGTTCCCCGGCACTTTGCCGTGCCGCAGTTGCAACGCTGTTCATCCTCATCGCCGTCGTAGAGGTGGTAGTCGTAGGTAATTTCGGAGCCCGCGGCAATTTCCTTGAGCGCCTTGATCCAGACGCGGCCCTGCACCACTTCCGTCTCGCAATTCGGCTCGCAGCTATGATTGATGAACATCGCCGTGCAGTGCCCGTCTATAACCACATCGCCATTTCCGAGTCCAAATAGATAGGTAAGCGGCGCGTCCTGATACATCTCGTCCGCTTCGTCCTTGCTGATGCGCGGGCCCGTGTACTCGGCAATGCGTCTGCCCTTGCCAATGCGTGTGGTGGTGTAGCAGCCGGCGGCGTGAATAGCGGATGAGCGGACGATAAGTGCCATGCGTTTGTGCGATGCTTTCCTCAGGGTGTTTTTCCGGTTCCGGTTGGGACCGTATGGATGGCATCCTAACATTGATCTGCCTGTTGTAAAGGAATAGTTGCAGTAGATATGAATCAGCGGCATACACATTGCGTAGTTTTGTCGGCTGCGGCGCTCTTGATGCTGGCCGCAGGGCAGGGAATTGGCGCCCAGCAACAACCCGCGCAACAGCCCCAACAGCAGCAGCCGCCCGCAAAGCCTGCCGGCAATAACGACTTTCCTGAAGACACCAACAACATCCCCGTCGTGACATCCAACGGCATCAATCCTGCAGGCAACGCGTCGAACTCCGCGCCTCCCGGCTCTGCCACTGCTCCGCCGCCGGTGGTTCCACCATCCGCATTGCCCGGTGATGATGCCGATCCCGTTCGTTCGCCGGATGATCCCGTGGGACCAGCTTCGACTGGAGATTCTTCCAGCTCCAGCAGCCTCTCGGGTCTGGGCCGCGCTCTCAATCCGCCGGACGACGACATCGCTCTGCCGGATGTCGATCCTGGCAAACGCCGCCGAGGTAAGAATGCCGCTCCCGAGCCAGCCGAGCACAAAGAGACAGCCAAAGAAGACATCGACGTAGGCAGCTATTACCTGACCAGCAAGAACTGGAAGGCTGCCCTCTCGCGCTATCAGTCGGCGCTGATTCTCGACCCTGAAAACCCCGATGTTTACTGGGGCCTGGCTGAGGCCGAGCGGAATCTCAAGGATTTCACTTCAGCCAAGGCGAACTATCAGAAGCTTCTTGACTACGATCCTGAAAACAAGCACGCCAAGGATGCGCGGAAGCTGCTCAAAGAACCGGATATAGCGAATGCAGCGCCGCCGAAGTAGTTAGAATCCGGCCCATTTCAGATACAGGTCGAGAATCTGCTGGCCCCACAGGCTGCTTATGATTCCGCCGATGCATAGGAAGGTGCCGAGGGGCAGTTTGCGGGTGGCCCATGATTCGCTATCGCGCTTTGGGATGGCTAACATTCCGACTGCTACCAGTGCTGCTGTTACTACGCCGATGAAGAAGGCCAGCAAGGCTCCAGGCAGGCCCAGCCATGCGGCTAACATGGCCATTAACTTTGCATCGCCCAGGCCGAGGCCTTCTTTGCGGCGGATCAGCCAGTAGAGCCAGCGGATGAGAAGCACTAGCGCTGCGGCTGCAATTACGCTGCCGATGCACTTGCCAACCCAAAGAAGAAATCCCCCGCCCCACGCCGAATACGGCAAGACTGCCACGTATAGCAAGAGGTCAAAAAGAAAGCCGAGTCCGAGGCCACCAAGGGTAAGAAAGTCAGGAAGCCACAGATTCTCAGTATCGAGGGCAGCAAGGGCGACGAGAATCCACAAAAATACAAGGTTCAAGGCAAAAATGGGCAGTGCAATATACAAGTGGTGCAACGGAACAATGGGCGAAGTCGGAGTGCCAATTTCATTCCACGTAACATACGCCCATAGCCCTCCTACCACTAGCTCCACAAGCACATAGCGTATGCCTATACGAGAACCGCAGGTGCGACAGCGCCCGCGCAGGGCCAGCCAGCTCAGCACCGGCACATTTTCCCACCATGTCAGAGTCCGGCCGCAGGCGCGGCAGCGCGAGCGCGGCTTTACTACGCTTTCGCCCTCAGGCCAACGGCTCAGACAGACATTGAGAAAGCTTCCGAAGGCCAGGCCGAGAAGGCCGGCAAAAATTGTCCAGAAAATCTGCATTCTTTGCCTGTCGAGTATACGGCGATCAGATGGGTCATAAGCTTGACGAGCGGTGTTCTGTGAGAGTTTGTATTTCTACTACTGAAAATGAAAAAGTGGCTTTATAAAACAGAATTGTGGATATGGAAAGCGGTATCTTTGATCCGTAAGAGTGTTTGATTTGCGTGCAGAAGTAGAGATTCTTTACGTGCGGGAAAAAATTTTTTGATTTTTTAGCGGCTTCTGATTTTTTAACTCATTTCAATCGATGCACTTACGGACGATTTGTTTGCGAAAAAAAGGCGGAATTTTCGGGGAATTTGCGGGGAATTTGCGGGGAATTTTGAGCACGTTTTTCTCCTTTGGATGGCTGAAATAGGAAAAGGCCCGGTCTGGTTGACCGGGCCTTTTGGCTGCTTATTCTTAGTAAAGCACAAAAGGGGTTAATTGGGTGCAAACTATTTTGAAGATAATTTTGTGACTGGCCTGCGGGCTTGTTGCGAGCGGCTTACGCGGTGTGAGACGGCTTTGTTTGACGAGGCGGTAGACTGGAATCAGCATGGACGACGCGAAGCTTGTGGAACTGAAATCTGACCCAGTCTCTGCCGCAGGGCTCTTCGCTCAATCCGTTGAGATTATGGCGCGTCTGCGTGCTCCGGGCGGCTGTCCCTGGGACCGCGAGCAGAGCTTCGATAGCATTCGCAAGTACACGTTGGAGGAGACCTACGAGGTCTTCGATGCGATTGAGCGCCGCGACTTTCCGCACCTGGCCGAAGAGCTTGGCGATTTGCTGCTGCAGGTGCTTTTTTATGCCGAGATGGCTGCAAACGAGGGGCGATTCACGATTGCTGAGGTTCTCGATCACCTGAACCGCAAGCTCATCCGGCGGCATCCGCATGTTTTTGGCGAGGAAGCCTCCCGCGCGGCGGGGAATCAGGCTGCGGTGGACCCGAATGCGCCTGATGCCTCGGCGGTGCTGCGGAACTGGGAGGAGATCAAAGCTGCGGAGAAGGCCGGCAAACTCAACACGGATGCCAGCCCGGAATCCCGACTGAATGAAGTCTCTCGCGCCCTTCCGGCTCTGTCAGAGGCTGCCAAGCTTGGCTCCAAAGCTGCGAAATCCGGCTTCGACTGGCCAGACTGGCGCGGCTTGCTTCCTAAACTTGCCGAGGAAACTGCGGAGCTGGAGGCAGAAGCTGCCGCTAATCCGTCTGACAAGCGAAGAGTGGAAGCGGAGCTTGGTGATCTGCTCTTTACTGCCGTCAATCTGGCCCGTCATCTGGGCGTGGATGCGGAGATGGCTCTTCGGGGCTGCAATCTTCGCTTCCGCCAGCGGTTTGCCGAAATGGAGCGGAGAGCTGCGAAACCTCTCGAAGAGCTATCTCCTGCAGAACTTGAAGATTTGTGGTCTAACGCCAAGAAAAGACTAACTGAAGTCCATATCGAGCCATGATTCCGCAACGTGATTCCATCCTCATCCGATCCTGCACGGGCCGTGACGAATTTGAGGCCTGCGTTCAGCTCCAGATCGAAATCTGGGGCTACGACCCGGCCGACCTGATCCCTAACCGCTCCTTTATGCTGGCGCAGAAGATCGGCGGCCAGGTGATGGGCGCCTTCGATCTCAGTCGCCCCGACACGCCCGGAGAGGGGAATGCCGCCTCGCTGGTTGGCTACGCGTATGCGATACCGGGAATCAAATCGGACGATACGGGCGCACCGAGCGCCTACCTCCACTCCCACATGCTGGCTGTGAGCGCCGCGTACCGGAACCTTGGTCTCGGAGCCAAACTCAAGCAGGCTCAACGCGAGGAGGCCCTTTCCCGCGGTATCCGGCGGATGGAATGGACCTTCGATCCACTCGAGATTAAGAACGCTTTCCTCAATATCCACAAGCTGGGGGCCATAATTCGTCGTTATTATCCAGATTTTTATGGTGTATCCTCATCTCGTCTCCAGGGTGGCCTTCCAACCGACCGCCTGGTGGCCGAATGGTATCTGGATTCGCCTCATGTGATGGCAGTTGTTGAGGGCAATGCCGGTGCCGAGTACAGAACTGAGGAACGCATTACCGTTCCGGCTTCCATTTACCAGTGGAAGGCATCGGAAAAGGACCGGGAACGCGCCGCGGCGGTTCAGCTGGAAAACCGTGGCAGGTTTCAGCAGGCATTTGAGCGCGGACTGGCCGTTATTGGCTTTGAACGCGACGCCGAAGGGAACGGGATCTACCAGCTTGCGCAATTGGCCGACGTCAAATCACGCATTCCATCTGTATAAGGACTCACCCAGATCATGAAAATAGACGGCATTGTTCTCCGCGAACTACACATTCCTCTTCTTCGTCCTTTTGAAACGAGCTTCGGGGTCACGCGCGATCGCCGTGTTCTCCTTGCGGAAGTCCACTCGGAAGGCCTGACCGGCTGGGGGGAGTGTACTGCCGGAGAGCATCCGCACTTCTCGTATGAATCGACCGATACGGCTTGGCAAGTTCTTCTGAGTGAACTTGGTCCTTCTCTCGCCGCTTCCGATTCGATTGAGCATGGCGGCCAGGTGCCTTCGCTTTTCAAGCTGGTTCGCGGTCATCGCATGGCGAAGGCGACTTTAGAAAACGCCATCTGGGATCTGGAAGCGCAGCGTGAAGGCCTGCCGCTCTCGCGCCTGCTTGGCGGCGTTCGCGACATCATTCCCTGCGGCGTGTCGCTTGGTATTCAGAAGTCCATTCCGGAGCTGCTCGCGATCATTGAGAAAGAGCTCGCGGCTGGTTATCAGCGCATCAAGCTGAAGTGCAAGCCCGGGTGGGATGTGCAGGTGTTTGAAGCTGTCCGCGAGCGCTTCCCCGGTATTACGCTTTCCTGCGATGCCAACTCGGCGTATCGTCTGCGCGATGCCGATCATGTAGCCAGCTGGGATGCCTTTGAGCTGCTCATGATTGAGCAGCCCCTTTGGCATGATGATTTCTACTTTCACTCCATTTTGCAGAAGCGCCTGAATACGCCTATTTGCCTGGATGAGTCGATCAACAACCGGCGCGATGCTCTGGCTGCGATTGAGAACGAGTCCTGCCGCATTATCAACATCAAGCTTGGACGGGTGGGCGGATTCTCTGAGGCTATTGCTGTACACAACGCCTGCCTGGAGCGCGGCGTGCCGGTGTGGTGCGGAGGGATGCTGGAATCAGGGATTGGACGCTCGCATAATATTGCGATCTCTTCTCTGGAAAACTACTCGCTGCCGGGTGATGTTTCTGCTTCTGCGCGGTACTGGAAGGAAGACATTATTGAGCCTGAGGTTACGGTTACGCCGCAGGGCGAGATTGTGCTGCCGGATACGCCGGGGCGTGGGTATGAGGTGCGGTATGACCTTATTGAGAGGCTTACTGTGCGCAAGGAAGTCGTGCGTAGCTTAGTCACCGTTTAGCGAAAGGGAACTGATAGTTCCGGATTCGCGTACTTTATCCCCGGCAGGGCAACTTACGCCGCGAATCTGCGTCTCAATCCGGAGAGGCAGATTGTGCAGCAAGTCAGCATCTGCCGGAGGAAAACTCTCAGTGACATCCCAGGAACAGCAACTCCTGACTCAGCTTACCCAGCGCATTAACCAGACACAGCTCCAGCAGAAAGACCAGGACGCCGAGAATCTTCTTGGCAAGGAGCTGGGCGCGAACCCCGATGCAATTTACATTCTTGCGCAGACTGCCCTGATACAGGACATGGCGCTGCAACAGGCCAATACGCACGTTGCCGATCTTGAAAAGCAGATCCAGGAACTGCAGCAGCAGCTGGAAGCGGACGAGCAGCAGATCGATCAGTTGGAGCAGGCGCAGCAGCGTCAGCAGCCTGCGAAGCCAACAAGCTTTCTTGGACGGCTTTTTGGGGATCCGCAGCCTGCCGGGCAGACGGTTTCCCAGGCCCAGTATCAGCCTGTTCCGCAGTCACCGCAGCCTGGGCCGGCTTATCAGCCGGTGCAGTATGCTCCGCAGCAGCCACAGTTTGCGCAGCCGCAGTACATTCCTCCTCAGCAACAATATGTGCCCGGAGGTATGCCGATGGGTGGGGGCATGATGGGTGGGCCAATGATGGGTGGTCCGGGGATGATGGGTGGCCAGCCCAGCTTTCTTCGCTCTGCCATGCAGACGGCCGCGGGCGTTGCTGCCGGGACGCTTGCTGTTGAGGGCATTGAATCCCTCTTTCATGGCGGGCACGGCGGTTATGGAGGCTACGGCGAAGGCTTTGGTGGTTTTGGCGGTGGTGGATTTGGTGGCCAGCGTCCCGTTGAGGAGGTCGTCAATAATTATTACGGCGACTCGCCTGAGCGCGAGCACCATGAGTCCGGCGGTGATCGTGATCGTTTCGAAGGCGAACGGCATGAAGGCGGCGATAGCCTGCACGATGCCGGGCTCGACTCTTTCGGCGACTACGGGCGGGGCGATGATCGCGGCAGTGAACAAAACTTTGCTGACAGCAGCCTGAATGACGACTCTGCCGCTTATGACAACAGCGTCTCTGATGTGCAGATCGATGACGATGGCGGCGTATACGACGACAGTAGCGACTCTCAGTAATTTTGGAGCGTGAGCAGGGCTTCAATGGCATTGCAGGCGGAAGAGAGTCCATCTTCTGCCTGCATCGCTTTTTGGGCCTCGGCTGAGCGCTGCGTAAATGCCTCGTCAGTAATCAACTTATGGAGCGTCTTTGCGGCGCGCTCTGCTGAATACTTTTTTCGAGCAATGGTAAGGCCGGTTCCCATGCGCACAATTCTTGCTGCCTGATCCGGCTGGTCCCAGCCATAGGGCACGATGAGCTGCGGCTTTCCCGCGCGCATCGCCATGGCGGTTGTGCCCACGCCGCCCTGATGCACAATGACTGCGCAGCGCGGAAAGACTTGCGAGTACGGTGCGTATTTGGTCACAAACAAATTCGGCCCGGAGGTATATTCTGCTGCATCGGCTCCAATCAGGAGTGCCCGCTGATTGAGCTTTCGTGCGGCCTTGACGCTCTCTGCATAGAAAACTCCGGGGTTATGAACGGCTGTTGATCCCAGGGTAAAAACAAGGGGCGGCGTGCCATTGGCGAGAAAGGTCTCCAACTCGCCTGAAAGCGCTTCCGCTGCATTCGACTGGTCGTGAAAGACAAAACCCGTCTGCAGGGTGTTTGCTGGCCAGTCTGGCTGGGGCTTTGCCAGCTGCCGCGAAAACAATGCCAGCACGAGATGGGGAGAGTATTTATCCGCGAGCAGCGGATTTTTTCCCGGCCCAAGTCCCTCTTGACTGCGCAGTTCGCGAACTGGTTTCCACCAGTGATGGATGGCCCTTGCGCTCATACGCTGCAGCGCGTGATGAAAGCCCGGGCCGGCCCAGCGCAGATATTGAAGTTCGGGGACATTCGGGAGCACCGGCGGATCATACGAAGAGAAGAACGTGCATGGGGACAAAATTGCGGAAGCCCACTTGAGCCGCAGCTTCTCTGCAACGAGGGGAGCGGCATAGAGCAGCTCGCCTGCAATCATGATGTCGATTCCATCCGCGGCGGCCAGCAGATCGTCATAGGTATCGCGTAGATGCGGCAGCACCAGCCTGCGCAGCAGTATCTCCGTTCCCCGACGCATGTCCTGGCACTGCGCGATCAGCGACGTGTCGGTGGGATCCCATGCAGGCCGCACCGGACTGAACTCCAATCCCAGTCCTTCTACCTTTTCGCGATAAAACGGAGTGCTGGCAATGCGGACACGGTGGCCGCGCCGCTTCAGCTCTACGGCCATCCCCATTACAGGATGCAGGTCGCCGAGCGAGCCGAGACTCGCAAACAGAATGTGCATGCCTGTCACAAATTCAGCTCCGCCCCTGCTCCATATTTCTAACATCCTGCGGTGGTATACTTTGAACGTCGGTGCCTACCAGCGCCAGCTTACAATCTTCAATACGCATTCGAGGTTTTCCCATGTCCGGCCATTCCAAATGGGCCACAATCAAGCACAAAAAGGGCGCGCTGGATGCCAAGCGCGGCAAGATCTTCACCCGCCTGATTAAGGAAATCAGCATCGCCGCTAAATCCGGCGGAGGTGATCCTGACGGCAACCCGCGCCTCCGCACCGCCGTCCTTGCTGCCAAGGCCGAAAACATGCCCGCCGATAACATCAAGCGCGCCATCCAGCGCGGCACCGGCGAGCTTGAAGGCGTCAACTACGAGGAAATTACTTTCGAGGGCTACGGTCCCGGCGGCGTCGCTATTGTTGTGGAAACCCTGACGGATAACCGCAACCGCACTGTCTCCGAAATCCGCCACATGTTCTCCAAGCAGGGCGGCAATCTGGGCAGCACCGGCTCGGTTCTGCACATGTTCTCGAAGAAGGGCCTTATTGCCATTGAAAAGTCAGCGGCCGACGAAGACACGCTGATGAATATCGTCCTGGAGCATGGCGGCGAAGACCTGAACGACGAAGGCGATACCTGGGAGATCCTCACCGATCCCGGTTCCTTTGAAGCTGTCTCCGGCGCTGTCAAGGCTGCGGGTATTCCAACGGTCGCGAGCGAAGTCACCATGATCGCCTCCACCTACACGAAGCTCGAAGGCTCGCAGGCCAACGCGATGATCCGCCTCCTGGATGCCATCGAAGACTTCGACGACACTCAAAACGTCTACTCGAACTTCGACATGGATGAGGTCGAAGTCGCAGGCTAGCCACTACCTGAAATCGGGAACAGGCCGCCTGAAGCTCCGGGCGGCCTTTTTCATGAGATGCTGAAGTTCCGATCTTGCGGAGAACTATGTTGAAACTAATCCGAAATCTGTTCCTGCTGACTGTTGTGCTGCTTCCACTGAATCTCTTCGCCCAGGCTGCAGGTCCGGTGAACCCCGTGGCCGAAGTGCGTGATCTAAAGCCCTGGGGCATCACGCCGTTTCTCAACTACGGCAACGGCGTCGGCGATCGCTCCGATTTCCGCTTTCTTATCGGTGGCGTCGAGCTTACCAAGCCACTCACGCCTGTGGTTCATGCAGGCCCGCTCAGCGGCCAGTTCGAGTTCGGCGGCAGCATCATTCCGCTGTGGCAGGCTTTTACTCCGGCGCCGCACATCGTACCTTTGCCTTGCCCGCCTCCTTCGACGAACAGTTCCTGCCCAAACGCTTACGGCGGCGGACACTACACTGGCTTCAGTGTTGTTCCGGTCATCTTCCGTTGGGATTTTCTTACTCGTTCCTCCCGCTGGCAGCCGTGGTTTCAGGCCTCAGCAGGCGTTATCTACACTACGCACAAGTTTCCTCCGGATGTTCTTGTCCCTCACGGCACACCCGGCGGGACATCGGTCTGGAACTTCTCTCCGCAAGGCGGCGTTGGTCTCCGTTACTTTACGCGCTCGCGCCGTTCCATCGATTTCGGCTTCAACGCAGTCCATATCTCCTCCTCTTCGCTGGGCGATAAGAACCCCGGCGTCAATGCGAGCATCCAACTGCAGGTTGGTTATACCTTCTGGAAATGAAAAGACAGTGGTTAGTGATTCGTGGTTAGTGGTTAGTTCTTCGTGGTCAGTAAGAGCACCGATGTCAGCACTAACCATGCATCACTAACTACTAATCACTAACCACTAGGCACTGTTGATGAGCGAAGCGAACTCAATCATCGAATGCGTCCCTAACTTCTCAGAGGGCGCGGACGCGCGCAAGGTCGAGGCCATTGTCTCCGCCATGCGTGTGGATGGCGTGCATCTGCTCGACTGGTCGATGGACCCGGATCACAACCGCTCGGTGGTCACCATTGCCGGGCCGCCTGCGGCAGTTGTGGAAGCTGCCGTTCGCGGAGCAGGGAAGGCAGCTGAGCTGATTGACCTGACCGTGCAGCAGGGCGTTCATCCACGCATCGGTGCGGCAGACGTTATTCCCTTCGTCCCCATCTCCGGTATCAAACTCGATCAATGTGCTGTGCTCGCACGGCAGGCTGGCAATGAGATATGGCGCCGCTTCGGTGTGCCGGTTTATTTCTACGAAGCTGCAGCCTCTCGGCCCGACCGCTCCAATCTTGAAGATGTCCGCAAGGGCCAGTTCGAGGGCTTGCGCGATGTTGTGCGCAAAGACTCCTCGCGCCGTCCCGATGTAGGCGGTCCTACATTGCATCCCACTGCCGGAGCCTCTGCCGTAGGCGCGCGCAAATTTCTCGTAGCCTACAACATTTTCCTGAATACCTCCGACGTTGCCATCGCTCGGGCCATCGCCAAAGAGATCCGTGCCTCTGCGGGCGGCCTGAAAGCCATTAAGGCGCTCGGCGTGCTTGTTCATGGCCGCGCTCAGCTCACGATGAACATCACGGACTTTGAAATTACACCGATCTCGCGGCTTCACGCGCGCGTTGCCGCTCTTGCTGCCCGCCATAAAACTGCGCTTGCGGAGGGGGAGATCATAGGTCTTGTGCCTAGCGCCGCATGCGAGCACGGATCTGACTGGATGAATCAACTTGGTCACTTCGATTCGGCGGGAAAAATCCTTGAGCGCCGACTGGAAAACCCGCTTCCGTGGCCCAATTCAGCCAAGTAGCTCCAAATAAACGCTTCCGCGATGATCTCCGTGAGCGGTTCACCTGCCTATCGCGTCTTATTTCATGGAACGGTACAATAGAAATCAAAAGGAACATGCTCTTGCGTAACTCTTTCAAATTGATTCCCGCCCTGGTCCTCGCTCTGTGTGCCGCGGGCTCCCATGCCGCTCAGCTCTCGTCTGATGCGCGCGCAGCCATTCCCCGTGATGTTCGCCAGCTTGTCGTGATTGACTATCGCGCGATGCAGAACTCCGATACTGCTATGCAGCTTCGTGATCGCGTCATGCCTCCTGAGCTTAAGCAGTTCGACGAGGCGCTGCGTAAGTCCGGCCTGAATGATAATCACGATGTCGATCAGCTGGCCTTTGCGCTCTTTCATCCGAGCGGCACCGGCGATGAAATGGTCACACTCGGCATTGCGCAGGGGCAGTTCGACACGGACACCATTCTCGCGGGCTTCAAGAAGCGCGGCGTCAAGCCGCAGGTCATCCGCACCAGCAAGGTGTACCCGATGGCCAAGTCCGGCATGATGCTCTGCTTCCTCGATCAGTCCACCATGATCTTTGGCGGCATTGATGCTATCAAGGCGTCCCTGGATGCACGCGACGGTAACCAGCAGAGCCTGCTCGCGAATTCCACCCTGATGGACGCTATGCGTTCTACGGATTCGGAGGCCTTGTGGAGCGTGCTCGACGCTGCGGGAACGCAGAACATGATGAAGCAGGTTCTGGGCGAAGCCGGCTCTGTTGCCGACTACGATTCCGTCCGGAAGCGTCTGCAGGTCTCGTGGTACGGCATGGACTTCACCCACGGCGTCAAGTTCGATCTCACGATCGTTACAGGTGACAACTTTGCCGCAGCCACGATCTCCTCGCTGCTGAACGCCGCTGTCATCTACAAAAAGACAACGGGCGACAACACGGAAAAGGTTGCGCTCACGGATACCGACGTCAGCTCCAGCGCAGGCAAGCTGCTGGTAAAGTTTTCAGCCTCGGACTCGGACTTTGCAAGCCTGCTGAAGTCTTCGCTCTTCCAGAGCATGGTTCGCTAGGGCTGCTGGTTCTGGCGTTCGTTTTTTGCAATACCTGAAGGTGATCGATAGCCAAGAGCTGCCGGTCACCTTTTGTCTCGATGCCGTCTGACTATTTCCGGGCCGCATGTTAGTGTGATTGCTTAGAAAGTCGTAAGCAAAACTAGTTCGGAACCCGGAACTTCGATACTTTAAGCATGAGCCCACCCGCGGAGCAACTTTTCAGCCAGGCTGTTCATTTGTCGCCTGAGCAGCGCGCCGAGCTTCTAGCCTCCGCGTGCGAAGGAAATCCCGCGCTTCGCAGCGTCGTGGAAGGTCTTCTGGCTGAAAACGATTTGCGGAACAGCACTGCCGCTACTCCGCTGCTGGATCGTGATGCGACTGCGCCGCCGGTTGATTTTCTTGCCGCCGGCAGCCGCGTTGGCCGTTACACCATTCTCGAGCCGCTGGGGATGGGCGGCATGGGCGTTGTCTATCGTGCTCGCGATGAAAAGCTCGAGCGCGAAGTCGCGATCAAAATGCTTTCTTCCGGCGTGCTCTCGAACAGCGAAGCCCGCCGGCACTTTCGCATTGAAGCTCTGGCGCTTGCTCGTCTCAACCATCCGAACATTGCGGCCGTGTATGACGCCGGGGAGCAGGATGGGCTGGACTACATCGTCATGGAGCTTGTTGCCGGCGAGCCGCTTTCCAATCGGCTTCGGAATCACGGCCCGCTCGAAGTTCTCACCGCATATCAGATTGTTCTTGAAGTGCTGGATGCGCTTCGCGAAGCTCACGCGCAGGGCGTTGTGCATCGTGATCTCAAACCGCTCAACATCATGATCACCACTCGCGGCCATGCGAAGGTGCTCGACTTCGGCCTTGCGCGCATGCTGCAGGCAGAACCCGCGGCCACGCAGACGCAGGGCATTGCCGGTACGCCGATGTATATGTCGCCGGAGCAGGCGCTCGGCGCAGCGGTGGATGCTCGCACCGATCTGTGGAGCCTTGGTGTGATCTTCTATGAAATTCTCACCGGCCAGACGCCTTTCCGTTCCAAGAGCACGCTGGACCTGCTGCGTGCGATCACGCAATCCCCTTTGACACGCGCCAGTCAGCTGCGTCCTGACCTGCCGCCGATTGCGGATGCCATTGTTACGCGCGCCCTTGAGAAAGATCCCGACAAGCGCTACCAGTCCGCGGAAGAGATGCACCGTGACCTGGCGCCCCTGGTAAAACCGCCGAATGCTCAACCGCGTCCGCCGTGGCAGCAGACGAAGTGGATGCTTGCCGGTTTTGGATTGATTTTGTTTGCAGCGAGCCTGGCCGGGTGGGCTGTCTGGCGTCATGTTGCCGAGCGCCGCTGGGCTCGCGGCGAAGCTCCCGAGCAGATCGAGACTCGGTTCTCAAACTGGCATGCGCTTGAGGCCCAGGCCCTGCTTACGCGCGCACAGCAGGCTCTGCCATCCGATCCTGTGCTCCAGCAGATTGAAGAGAACAACACTCTTACTGTCTCCGTCACATCCGATCCTCCGGGAGCTACTGTTGCCATCCAGGACTACACCCTTCCGCAGACTCCGTGGAAGATTCTTGGCACCACTCCGATCGCCTCCGTTCGCATTCCCAAAGGGCATTTTCGCTGGAAGCTGACCGCGCCTGGCGGGGAAGAAATCATCGTCGCACCCCAAACCGACGTGCATATGCGGTTCCCGCTTGGCAGCATGGCCTCCGCGCCTGCCGGCATGGTTTACGTGCCGCCTGGAAAGTTTGGCGACTATGTGGCATTTCTCGGCTGGATCAAGCCGATCCCGTTGCCGGCCTTCTATATCGATCGCACCGAAGTGACGAATCGCGATTATCAGCAATTCCTCGATGCGGGCGGCTACTCCAACGCGAAATACTGGCCCGCAGAGATCGAAAAGGATGGCCGCAACCTGCCGTGGAGCGCTGTTGTGGCTGAGTTCACCGATTCGACCGGCCGTCCCGGTCCAGTGGCATGGGCCGCCGGTCACTACCCTGAAGGACACGCCGATGATCCCGTCGCCGGAGTCAGCTGGTATGAGGCAGCGGCCTACGCCGCATGGGCCGGCAAAAGCCTGCCTGTACTGGGCCAGTATTACCTCGCTTCCTCGCCGGACCTGGCTGGAACCACTGCTGCCATGAGCAATCTCGACGGCGCATCCGTGGCCAAGGTGGGAACATTCCAGGGGCTTGGTCCTTACGGTACGGTCGATATGGCGGGTAATGTTCGCGAGTGGATCTCCAATACGGTAGATGACAAGCTCCGCTTCGTTCTCGGCGGATCGTGGCGTTCGGCGAATTACATGGCGCTCTATCCCGAAGCGATTTCGCCACTGGAGCGAGCACCTGACACAGGCTTCCGGTGTGTCAAGAGCGTGGGTCTAGTCCCCGATTCCGCGACCCAATCTTTTCATCGCGTGTTGCGTGATTTCTCGCACTACAAGCCTGCCTCGGACGATGTCTTCCGGGCGTACAAAGTGATGTACGACTATGAGAAGACGCCGCTCCATGCGAAGGAGATGGGCGTCGTCAAGGAGACTGCCGATTGGCGCGAGGAGAAAGTCGTCATCGATGCGGCGTATAACGGCGATCGCATGGCTGTCTACCTCTTCCTGCCCAAACGAGTCCAGCCGCCCTACCAGACGGTGCTCTTCTTTCCCAGCGCGCGGGTCTACGGTCAGCCGCCGGATTCGGCCGAGCTAGGAGACACGCAGTTCTTCGATTACGTTGTGCAGAGCGGCCGTGCTGTCGCTTATCCGGTGTATCAGGACACGTATGAGCGGCGCCTTAAATACTCCATGCCCGGTGGCGATCAGTCCGTTACCATGACCACCGAGTTGTATAAGGACGCGGCGCGCACTCTGGATTATCTCGAAACGCGCAAGGATATTGACTCCAGCCGCTTTGCCTATCTCGGCGTCAGCATGGGTGCGGCCGATGGTGTCATTCTCGCTACGCTTCTCCAGGACCGTCTTAAAGTTGTCATCTGGCTTGACGGAGGGTATTTCCTGGAGCGCACACCCGCGGGTGGAGACCAGGCCGATTTTGCTCCGCGCATGAAGAAGCCCGTGCTCATGGTGAATGGCCGCTACGATTACACGTTTCCCGTGACTACCTCCCAGGATCCTCTCTTCAACATGATCGGCACGCCTGCTGCGGATAAAAGCCATGTGGTGATGGACACGCCGCACGACGTGACCGAAAACCATCCATTACTTGTTCGTACTGTGATTGCGTGGCTGAACAAATACCTTGGAAAAATCTCCGAATAGTTCCCCTTGCTCGTGCAGAATGCCTGGCTGGTAAAGGTGCATACTGAAGAGTCAGGAAAGGTTCCTGTGAACAATATGTCCGACAGCTTTCAGAACCAGCCCAACGAGCAAGCCAGTGAAGATCACTCCTCACTCGATCGCAGGAGCTTCCTGCGTCTCAGCGCAGCTGCCGCAGCGGCTTCCGCATTCGAACAGCATCCTGCATATGGACAGGCAACCATGATTCCCCGCGAAAACTGGAGCAGCACCTATCGCTATCATACCGACCATGTATTTCAACCGGACGACGTTGCTGCCGTGGTCAGAGACGTCAATTCCACTGCGCATTTGCGGGCTCTCGGGACTCGACATTCCTTCAATGCGATTGCGGATTCCAACTCCGCGCAGATTTCGATGCTTGGATTGAAAACAGTCGAGGTGAACGCTGCGGCTCGTACGGTTCGCGCAGGCGCGGGCATCCGGCTGGGTGATCTTGCCATCGAGATCGACAAGCAGGGCTGGGCATTGCACAATCTTCCGTCGCTGCCGCATATCTCGCTTGCCGGCTGCATCTCTACCGGAACACACGGCTCAGGCATTCATAACGGCAACATCTCCACCGCTGTGCGTGAAATCGAATTCGTCGCCGCGGATGGGAAGCTCCAGAAGCTCTCCCGCGCGCACGATCCTGCGATCTTTCCCGGTGCGGTGGTGGCGCTGGGAGCCATTGGCGTGATCACGCATCTCACCGTGGATGTGCAGCCCCGGTTTGAAGTGGCGCAGGTGCTCTACGAGAACCTCTCTTTTGACACGCTGGAGTCGCACCTTGCCGACATTATGGGAGCTGCCTACTCCGTTTCGCTCTTTACTCACTGGCAAGGGAACAAGGCAGACCAGGTGTGGCTCAAGCATCGTGTGACGCAGGGAATGAAGCCGCCCATGCCCGCGACATTTCATGGTGCAACGCTGGCGGATAAAAAGCTGCATCCGGTGGGAAGGGAAGTGGACGCCACCTCTTGCACGGAGCAGCAAGGCTCACCGGGCCCATGGTACGAGCGCCTTCCACACTTCAAGCTCGCTTTCACGCCCTCTGTGGGCCATGAAATCCAGACCGAATACTTTGTCCCGCTCGACAAGGGATATCAAGCCATCCGCGCTGTTGAAACACTTCGTGACCGCATCACTCCGCACCTGGCAGTCACCGAGCTTCGCACCATTGCCGCAGATGATCTCTGGCTCAGTATGGCCTATCAGCGGCCCTCGCTGGCGATTCATTTCACATGGAAGCCGGAAGAGGCAGCCGTGCAGGAACTGCTTCCGCAGATTGAAGCCAAGCTTGCTCCATTCGATCCGCGTCCGCACTGGGCGAAGGTCTTCACCATACCCAAAGATCAACTTCAGCGCACTTACGTTCGCTCCAGTGATTTCCGCAAGTTAGCTGCAACGTACGATGCCGGCGGAAAGTTTACCAACGACTTTCTTCTTCGCTCCATTCTTTAAGCAGGAACAAGGACGCATACAACAAGCGCCTCTCTCACTCGCGACACAATCACCCGGCGCTGCGTGATAACATCCGTCATGACCTTCCGATTCCTGACATCTGCATCTGTCGTTGCATCCGTGTGCGCGGCCGCTATGTTTGCATCTTTTCCGGCATCTGCTCAGCAGCAAACGCCCGCCCCAGCCCCTACGTCGATGATGGACCGCTTGAATGCGTTTCTAGGCGCGGGCGGGAAAAGTGCATGGACACCGGAACAGCTGGCTACGATGGAAAAGCTGCGCGATGCTTCGATGAAAGACGCGTACGCCTATAACGAATTGCGCCACCTGACGGATAATATCGGGCCGCGTCTGAGCGGTTCGCCCCAGGCACAGCAGGCAGTTGAGTACGTTGCGGCAGAGATGCGCGCACTGGGCGCAGAAGTGACGCTGGAGAAGGCCATGGTTCCTCACTGGGTTCGCGGAGCGGAGACTGCCGAGCTTGTGAGCTGGCCGGGACAGGCTGCCGGCACCAGGCAGAAGGTGGTTTTGACCGCGCTTGGCGGCAGCGTGGCAACGCCTGCGGAGGGAATCACGGCGGAAGTGGTAGTGGTAGAGAACTTCAAACAGCTTCAGGCCTTGCCTGCCGGAGCGGTTAAAGGCAAGATTCTGCTCTTTAACCATAAGTTCGACAAGGAGCTTGCCGCGAACGGCGACGGTTTGAATGCGTATGGCAACGGGGTGGTATATCGCGGTGCGGGACCCATTTTTGCAGCCACTGCGGGAGCAGCAGCCGTGCTGGTACGTTCGGTTGGCGGCGCTGATTTTCGCCTGCCGCACACAGGCATGACGCAGTATGCGCCGGGCGTGACAAAGATTCCTGCGGCCGCTGTGACGGCAGAGGACGCAGAGCTGCTGAACAATCTTGCGAGCCAGGGGCCGATCAAGCTTCATCTGACGCTGACGCCGCAGACATTACCGGATGCGCAAAGCTATAACGTCATTGCCGACTGGAAGGGAACCGAACATCCTGAACAGGTGGTCATTGTCTCCGGACATCTGGATTCCTGGGATCTGGGCACGGGCGCAATCGACGATGGAGCAGGTGTTGCGGTTTCGATGCAGGCGATTCATATGCTGAAGGAGCTCAGGATTCGTCCGAAACGCACCGTTCGCTTTGTAGCGTGGATGTGTGAGGAAGAGGGATCGCAGGGTGCTGCTGCGTACATGGCAGAGCATAAGGCTGAGTTTGCGAATCATATGGGAGCAATTGAGAGCGACCTGGGCGCTGACCATCCGACGGGTATTTACTATGCGGGCAAACCGGCGCTGGGGACGTATCTGCGTCCGCTCTCGGCAATCCTGGAGCCTATTGGAGCCGAAGTTCTGAAGGATTCGCCCGAAACCGGCGAGGACATCAGCGGGCTCACTGAGAATGCTGTTCCCAGCTTCGCGCCGATTCAGGACAGCCGGTTTTACTTCAATTACCACCACACGCCCGCGGACACCTTTGACAAGATCGACTTTACCCACCTGAACCAGAATGCTGCTGTCATGACGGTGCTGGCATACGCATTGGCTGACTCTGCCGAGCCGGCGCCACGGTAGTTTTTTCATTCCGAAGCGAGCCAAGGCTATTTTCGGATGACAGCGTTTTGCTACGGCGGCTTTCGAAGGCCGCCGTTTCGCAGATTTGCCTTCCACTCGAGACGAATTCGGGCTATTCTGAATTCAAATCCAGGACTTGATAACTGGGAACACAGCGAAGTCAGCGCTTCCGATGTTGATTTTCTTCGCTCTGTTTGAACTCTGAGATCGGATGACCGGTATTGCCGGTCGGGCGCGCTCTCCTCCTCGTGTATTCAAGAGCACTTTGAGGCGAGCGTATCTTACTGCGGAGGCTGACAGCTTTGATGAAGGCACTCTCCCCCGCCGTGAGTGCGGAATCCGGCAGACCCTCCGATCCGCCATTGCTTGTGCGCACCTTTGAAATTGTGCGCCCTGACTCCATTACACGTTTTGGGATTGTGCTGCTGCTCTATATTGGCGCCTCCTGGGGCGGCAATGCGCTCACACGCACGCCGGCAGTGGCGGACCTGATCTGGCCGGCGAATGGGCTGCTGCTTGCGTTCTTATTGCCAATCGCCAAACGCTACTGGACTGTCTACCTGACCGCCAGCATCATCGTAAACATCTCCGTGCACCTGGCATTTGGCTTTTCGCCTGGCCGCGCGATTCTGTATACGCTGGCAAATACGGTTGAGGTTGTGATTGCGGCATCGTTGCTGGCAACCAAAGACCAACGTAAGCCGGACCTTACGAATCTTCGTACGCTTGCCCGGTTCCTGTTCTTTGGCGTGTTGCTGTCTCCGCTTGCTTCGACGGGCTTTGTGGAGATGGTCATGGCGGTATGGACCTATCCGCGGCATCCGGAGTTACTGGCGAACTGGTTTACCGGCGATGTGATGGGAATGGCGCTGATGACGCCATTAATTCTGGCCATTGATCGTGCGGAGGTGGCCGCGCTTTTTGCACCTGGGAAGCGATGGGAAACCGGCGGGATTCTGGCCGCGATTACTCTGGTCTCCGTCATTGTTTTTACTCAAACCGGTCTGCCGATCGATTTCCTGGTGATTCCTGTATTGCTGGTGGCAATCTTCCGGTTGCGCGCCAGTGGGGCGGCGATTGGGATCCTGCTGATGGCGGCTCCAGCCGTGTACATGACGGAGCGCTCGCATGGTGTGTTCATGCTCTCCGGAGCGACACTGGAGCAGCACGGATTTCTTATCCTGCAACTCTTTCTGTGCGTGAATCTGGTGATTGTCTATACGGTCAACGCCGCTCTCGGAGTGCGAGACAAGATGCATCGTGAGATGGCGGCAGCGTTCCAGGAAGCAGATGCACTGGCAACGCAGGATTACTCGACGGGGCTTGCCAACCGATTCAGCTTTGATCGCATGCTTGCACTGGAATGGCAAAGCGCGGCGCGTCAGAAAGAGAGCCTGGCGCTGATGATGGTGGATATCGATCATTTCAAGCTGTACAACGACCACTACGGACACCTGGCCGGCGATGACTGCCTCAGGCGCATTGCGGCAATTCTGGCGAATACGTCCCTGCGATCCAGTGACATGGTGGCTCGCTATGGCGGTGAAGAGTTTGCGATAGTTTTGCCGCGCGTCACGGTGCAGGGAGCAATCACGCTGGGGGAGCGGATTCGGCAGATTGTGGCTGACGCACAGATTCCCCATATGCCTTACACTCCTGGAATTGTTACGGTGAGTATTGGCGTGGCCGCCATGGTGCCGGATGTTGCGACGGGTGACGAAACCGATCTCATCCAGCTTGCGGACAGGGCGCTCTATGCAGCGAAACGCGCGGGACGCAACCGGGTGGAGACGTGCCAGAGCGTCCTGCAAATTGAATACGACTAACGACTGGTCGAGCGACTGCGCTCCCTTGAATTCCAGCCGGGCATTTACAATCGAGCACGATGCAATTAGGCGAACTTGCAAATCGGCTCGGGGCGGAACTGCGCGGCAATCCTGAAATTGAAGTGACAGGAGTGCGCGGAATCGAAGAGGCTGGGCCTTCGGAGATTACGTTTGTGGCCAACCCACGTTATGGGGGACTGGCCAGGACGACGAAGGCTGCAGCAGTTCTGGTAGAACCGGAGTTTCCGGAGGTTCCGACTGCTACGCTCCGGATTAAGAATCCTTACTATGCTTTTTCGCGGGCGCTGGGCATCTTTTACCAGCCTCCGGCTTATCCGCCGGGAATTCACGCTACTGCGGTGATTGATCCTACGGCAGAAGTGGGTGAAGGGGCACACATCGGGGCGTATGCCGTTGTGGGCGCCGGTGTGAGGCTTGGGGCGCATGCGACGCTGCTTCCTCATGTTGTGCTATATCCGGGAGTGCAGGCTGGGAGCCACTTCTTTGCTCATGCTCATGCGGTGGTGCGCGAGGGATGCGTGCTGGGCGATCATGTGACGCTTGAAAACGGAGTGATTATTGGAGCCGACGGTTTTGGATTTGCCAAGAACGATCTAGGCCAGTGGGAGAAGATTCCGCAGTCCGGGCCGGTGAGAATTGGCGACCGGGTGGATGTGCAGGCGAATGCCTGTATCGACCGGGCGACGGTGGGTGCGACGGAGATTGGCGCGGGAACGAAGGTCGATAACCTGGTGCAGATTGGGCATGGATCGAAGGTTGGCGAGGATACGCTCCTGTGTGCGCAGGCTGGTCTTGCGGGGTCGTCTGTGGTGGGATCGAGAGCGATACTGGCTGGGCAGGCCGGAGTGGCGGGCCATTGCGAGCTGGGTGATGGAGTGATTCTGACGGCGCAGTCGGGAGTTTCACATGATGTGCCGGCGGGCAAGATGATTTCCGGTTCGCCTGCGTTCGATAACCGGGTGTGGCTGCGGGCGGTTACGGTCTTCCAGCGGTTGCCGGAGTTGCTGAAAAGGCTCGATCGGCTGGAGAAGAAGCTGGGGAGGAAAGATTGAGGATTTCTGTAAAGGCTTTGCCGGCTGCGGCTTCTCTGGTTTTCGTGATGTGGGTGGCCGGTTGCAAGTCGCATCATGTTGAGATTTCTGTCGAGAACCGGACCGGGGCGGAGGTTCGGCTGCTGGAGGTGGATTACCCGAATGCGAGCTTCGGGGCCAATTCGGTGGAGGCGGGTCAGACTGTGCGTTCGAGCATCCAGGTGCAGGGATCGGGCGAGGTGAAGATACAGTACACGGGTCTGGATCGGCACCAGGCGCAGATTACCGGGCCGGGGCTCCAGGAGAAGCAGGAAGGCAAACTTGAGATTGTGCTGCTGCCGGAGGATAAGGCGGATTTTCGTTTTCGGTAGAGATGCCTGATTTATTTTTTGCTTCCCAGTTTTCCAGCTCCTCGAGAAGAGCTCCGCGAAGGCCTGATCGAAAGCGCCGCCAGGATGGTGTCAGATTACTGTCACCAGCGCTATGGAGATGGAGTTACTTTCTTTTGGGATTGAGACCAGTTTACGGAAGTGTAAGTGGCGGAAATTGCGCCATTTCCTGAACCATCCACGGTCAACCATTGGACGTACACATACACAGGCTGGCCGTCGGTGGGAAGATCTCCCACTGAAACACCTCCGGGATCATTAAAAGTTGTTTGACTGTAGAGTTGATCGAAATTCGCGTCTGTGACCTGGACCGAAACCCACCATACCTGGGTCTCATAGATACCAAGCGTCCATGTGAAGGTGGCGCCCGGACCCGTCAGCGTACTGCCCGGCGGGGGAGTCAGAAATCCCGGTTGCGGAGGCGGGGTCACTGCCGTGTAGGTATAGGACGTCTGCTGCCAGACGCCGTTGATCTGGTATCTGAGATTGATGTAGACGGGCTTACCGTTTGTGGGCAGGTTCGGCACTGTGCCCGAGGTGGTGGAGAGCTGCGGCGAGCTGTAGAGGTTGAAGTAGCCGGGGCCGTAGGTTCCTGCGGAGAGCGCGTAGGTTGTGACGCCGGTTCCGGGTGTCCACTGGAAGGTGACACTGGAGCCGGAGAGCACGCTGCCTGGGGCCGGACTGATCATCACCGGCGGAGCCGCTGTGCCGTCTGCGGTGTAGGTGTAGTTGAGTACGGTCCAGACGCCGTTGTATTGATAGCGCAGCTGCACGTAGACGTTGACGCCGTTGGTGGGCAGGCCGGAGACGTTTGCAGAGGTGGCGGTCGTTACGCCGGTGCCATAGATATCGGAGGAGCCGGGCCATTTGGTGCCTACCGTCAGGAGATATGCGCTGGGTCCGCTGCCGGGGGACCACTGGAAGGTGGCTGTGGGACTGGTGAGATGGCTGCCCGGGGCGGGTGTGGTCAGGGCTGGAGGGGTTAACGAGCCGGAGGCTGTGTAGGTGTAATAGAGGTCGGTCCAGACGCCGTTGACCTCATAGCGCAGCAGGACATAGATGGTGGCACCGTCTGTGGGAAGACCTGCAACTGTGGCGGATGTTTTTGTTGTGACGCCTGAGCCGTAGAGGTCATCGGAGCCCGGCCACCGGGTGCCTACGTTGATCAGGTACTGGGTGACACCTGAGCCGGGGGTCCACTGAAATGTGACATTGGAACCGGGAAGCTGGCTGCCGGGCGTGGGTGTGACCAGTGCGGGCGGCGCTAACGTCTCCGCGGTGTAGGTGTAGTCGAAGTATGACCAGACGCCGTTGAGGTAGTAGCGGAGCTGAACGTAAACCGTGGCGCCGTTGGTGGGGAGGCCTGAAACAGTGGCTGAGGTTGCTGTCGTGACGCCTGTTCCGTAGATGTCGGATGAGCCGGCGCGTTTGACTCCTACGGTGAGCAGAAACAGATTGGGCCCCGTGCCCTTGGACCACTGAAAGGTGACAGTGCTGCCGGTGAACGTGCTGCCTGGCGTGGGACTCACCATGGCGGGCGGCGGGGCGGTGAGACTAATTACGCCTGAGCTGCTCGGATTGAAGTTCGTGTCCCCGGCATAGCTGGCGACGATCGTATGGGTTCCGGTCTGCAGGCTTATGCCGGGGGCAGATGCAGTCGACATGGGCCCATACTGAGTCAAAAGCACTGCGCCGCCAAAGTTGAGGTCAGGAATGCCATCTCCATTGAAATCGGCCGCCTCTATCGACCCTGCGGGACCGGGGCCGAAATAATTCGGAAGGGCAGTGAATGTGCCGTCGCCCTTGCCCAGAAGAATGGACAGGTAGCCGGTTGTGTCGCCGACGGCGAGATCCGGAATACCGTCCCCGTTGAAGTCAATTGGGGTAATTGCCCAAGGGTTGGTGCCAGCCGGGAATGTGGGAGAAATGGGAATAAATGTGCCATCCCCTTTGCCCAGGAAGATGGATACATCGTTGCTGGCGTAGTTGGTTACGGCCAGATCCAGAATTCCATCTCCATTCAGATCGGCAACTGCAATTGAGGAGGGAGAATTACCCGGCGTTAATGCGGCGGCGGCAGTAAATCTCCCATCTCCTCTGCTGAGGAACACCGTGACGTTTCCACCCTGGTGCGCAATGGCCATGTCCTGAAAACCATCTCCGTTGAAATCTCCCACGGCAACGAAAACTGGAGTGGTGCCAAAATCGGCGGTGTCCTCGACATCGTTTCCGCCGTTGAAGGTTCCGTCGCCGACGCCCAGCATCACGGACACAATGTAGGTGGCAAGGAACTCATAGCCGCCATCGATGTAAACAATATCCGCATTGCCATCCCCATTGAAGTCGCCGGTGGCCACAAAGGTAATGTTGCAGCCCAGCATCTGTTCGGAGTCGTCGCAGGCTTGCGGCCCTGGCAGGACCCCGGTAAACGTGCCGTTTCCATTTCCCAGGTCGATGCCGATGTTTGTCCATCCGCCCGGCGACGCTACATCCGGGAATCCATCGTTGTTAAAGTCCGCGACTGCCGTGCCGAGGACACCCGAATTCGGTACTTCGGTGAATGTTCCGTCTCCATTCCCCAACAGGGTTTTTTCCCCGGTGACATCCGGGATTCCGTCCTGGTTGAAATCCGCGACCAAGCCGGAAGGGAGAGTGACCTTGTTGACAAAACTCAAGCCCGGCGTGGCCGGACTCAGCGACTCGGTGGCCAGCACCGCGTTGGAGTTGCTGGTGTCAATGAAAGAGACGTTGCCGGTGGGCGAAGACGAGCCAGAGGTAGATGGGCCGGAGACTGTTGCTGTCAGGGTCCAGTCGCCAACAGTTCCGGAGGGGATGATGGTGGTCGTGCTGGGGACGGGGCCGCTTACTGCGAGCGAGGAGGCCGCGGACGAGCTTTTCTTATAGATTTGCGTGCCGAGGAAGACGGCCTTATAGCTATGGGTGCCAGCGCCGGGACGGAATTTATAGATGGCGGTTCCATTTGTCATGAGCTGGGCAACGGCGAGCTGATGAATGTCGGTGCAGTAGGTTGCCGAGGCATCGCAGAATGCCACCTGGCCGGGCGTTACCGGGACTGATCCCGCGATGACTGTTGCCGTGAGGGTGACTACGGTTCCGGAAGAGACGGATGTTACTGTGCTGCCGCTGCCGGTGACGGCCAGAGTGGTGGTGGTGGCGGTCTGGGCTGCGGCGCCTGGTGTCAGCACCAACGCAAGAGCTGCGAGGAGAAATGCAGCCAGGAGGGGGATTCGGGGCCCGTTGGAATGAGTGAACATGAGGAACCTCATTTTTAGGCTTATGTCTTGCGTGGGGTAAGCGGTTTCCGTGGGGAGAAGGGCCGCATGTTTTCGGCGCCCAAATATAGCACAAAATCGATTGAGCAGTGTAAAGGCACTCTGGCAGGATGAGGATTTCACGTTGCCGGCGGAGAGGGATGCGGCTCGTGCCGCCGGACGGCTTTTCGTGCGGGGATGTAGCCTTTCTCGGCACTTACGGAGAAATTCGTCCGTCCTGATTGGCGCCTGATGCGTCTATATAGACAGGCGTGTGCCGGACAGTAAAGGCGCGTTTGACTATACTGAAAAGATGACTGCCGGGCTGATGGCTGGCGATCGAACGAGGATCTAACTGTAATGAATTCATTCTTTGACCGGCTGCGCACACGCCGTCTGGCAACTGCATTTGTGGTGTTGGCAGCTCTTTCTGCTGCGATTCTTGGACTTTCCTACGCCGCGCACAGTGTGAACGGGCAGGAGATGCAGAATGCGAGCGTGGATGCGACACCGCTGAAGGTGGCGAATACCCCTGCTGCTGCGCCTAATGAGTTTGTGAAGATTGCCAAGCAGGTGGGGCCGGCGGTGGTGAATATCAATACGCAGACGCTGCCGAAGCAGTCGACCAGCCGGACGCCGCGGAAGATGCCGCCGCATGGACGCACGGCACCCAATCCGCAGAATCCCGATGACCAGGATAACCAGGATGGCGATCAGGGTGGCATTCAGAATTTCTTCGACCACTTTTTTGGCGGGCAGGGTCAGGATGGCGAGGGCGACGACGGCCAGGTGCGCGAGTCGCTTGGGTCCGGGTTCATTGTGGATTCCAAGGGCTACATCATTACGAACAACCACGTGATTGAGAAGGCTGACAAGATTTTCGTGAAGCTTTCGACGGATCCGGATAACCAGGATCTTGGGCGGCCGGCGCGCGTGATTGGCGTGGATAAGGCTACCGATGTGGCGGTGATCAAGATCGATGTGACGACACCGCTGCCGACGGTGAAGATGGGCAACAGCGATAACTCGCAGGTGGGTGACTGGGTTGAGGCGATTGGCAGCCCGTTTGCGCTGGCTCAGACGGTTACGGCGGGCATTATTTCCGCGAAGAACCGGACGATTGAGCCGGGGCAGCAGGGGCAGTTTCAGCACTTTATTCAGACCGATGCCGCGATCAATCCGGGGAACTCCGGTGGGCCGCTGTTGAACATGAACGGCGAAGTGATTGGCATGAATACGGCCATTTACACGCAGAGCGCGGGCTACCAGGGCATTGGTTTCGCGATGCCTTCCAACACCGTGGTGGATATTTATAACGATCTGATCAGCCCATCGCACAAGGTGGTGCGCGGCTCGATTGGAATCAGCTTCCGGCAAGGGCTGCCGGGCGCGGTGAATCGCGTTTATGGATTCAAGAACGGCGTGCTGGTGCAGTATGTGCAGCCGGGCGGGCCGGCGGAGAAGGCTGGTCTGAAGCCGGGCGACATTATTATCACGATTGATGGCCGGCCGGTGAAGGATGGCGACGACCTGGTGAGCGATATTGCGGCTCGCAGGCCGGGGTCGAGCGCGCGGCTTGGATATATGCGCGAGGGCAAACAGGCGGACGCCACGGTGACGATTGGCGATCGCGACAAGGTGTTTGCGGAGCAGGCTTCGGCGCAGGAAGGGCCGGCGCCGGATAACAGTGCGAATCCGGGCGAGAGCAAGCTGGGCATTGTGGTTCGGGATGCTTCGGCGGAGACTGTGGCCAAGATTCATCATCCTGGCGTGATTGTGCAGTCGGTGCTGAATGGATCGTTTGCGGATTTGCAGGGAATGGAGCCGGGGTTGGTGATACTTCGCATCAACCGGCAGGCTACGGAGAATCGCGAGCAGTTCAACGCGGTTGTCAGCAAGTTGAAGACGGGCGACGACGTGGTGTTCGAGGTGATTGACCCACGGCGTCCCAATGATGGGATTAACTATATTGCGGGAACGCTCTAGAGATGGTTTGACGGGTGAGGCGCTGTGCGGCTTGCACAGCGCTTTGTCCCGTTTTGATACAAGGGATGGTTCGCAGAAAAAGTTTTATGCAGCATTTATTGGGGCCTCATATAGACTTGTCCCGATTTATCCGCCTTGTAATTTTTGCGCTGTATCAGCGGAGGTAATTTCTGGTGTCTTTTTTTCGTAATCTAGGCCTGGTAGTTTTTGCGGCAGCGGCAGTGGTACCCGCGGTTGCCGTGCGTACACAACATGAGGGATCGACTACTGCGCGTAGCGCTTCGCATGTGAAGACGGGACATAAGTCGAGCAAGTCGACTAAGGCGGCTGCCAGTTCGCACAAATTGCATGGTCAGCAGGCGATTGCTCCGGAGCGAGTGACGGAGATTCAGCAGGCTTTGATTCGGGAGCATTATCTTTCCGGCCCGGCGAACGGCGCGTGGGATGACACTACGGTGGCTGCGATGCAGAAGCTGCAGGCGGACCAGGGCTGGCAGACGAAGCTCATGCCGGATTCGCGGGCGCTGAAGAAGCTTGGGCTGGGTGCGGATTATTCGAACGCGATTAATGCCAAGGGTGCTTCGTTTGCTCCTCCGGCTCCGGCGAACACGATTCCTGCTGCGCAGACGGCGGGCTTTACTGCTGCTTCCGGTGTGCATCAGTAAGCTGATGATTCAGGCAAGTAAAAGCCCTCGCTTGCGCGAGGGCTTTGTTGTTTGCGGTGCGTGGATTTAGCGGAAGGTTGGTGGGACCGGGTTGGCTTCGAGGAATTCGTAGCGAGCGCGAAGCTGGTCTGGCCCTGAGGTGATGGTGGTGTTGAGGTGGATGAGCGGGAAGGTGGGGTCGTTGTATTTGGGCCATACTGGAAGGCCGGCACCATTGGGATCGCCTGTTTTGGCGAAGTTCGACCAGTAGGTCATCATCTGATCGCTGAGGGTGCGGTCTTCGGGGCGGACGGTTTCGCCGGGGCGTGTGTCGAGGGTGCCGAAGACGTATTCGATGTCATCGGAGTGGAAGGCGTAGGTTCCGGGATGGAACTTGCTGGGGAGCGCTGCCAGCTCGAAGTGATACCGATAGACGGGTGACTGGCCGGTTTTGCGATGCGCTTCAAGCCAGCGCCAGGTGCCGAGAGCGATGAAGGCGTCACTGCCGTAATCGATGGCTGCACGCAGGGCCTGCGCATCATTTTCAGCAGGGTATAGCTTGAGGAAATCGGCTGACTTGTCTTTGAACATGCCGGTTGCCATGCCCTTGTACTGATCGAGGGTCATGCCACGCATGCCCATGAAGCTGCCTTCGTCGGAGTTCCAGCCGGCGAGCAGCGGCACGTGTGCCTGGTTGCCGACGGCGTAGGTTTCGGCGATGGCCTCGACGACTGCTTTGCCGTCGATGTTGGGCGGGAAGTTTACGCCGGGCTTGGCGGCTGCGAGGATGGTGGCGGTTGGCAGGGCGCGCAGATCGGCGAGCGTGGTGACGTTGAGGCTGGCTACCCACTTGTCGTCTTTTGCGGTGCGGACGGTGAGCGGCTCATAGGTGAGTGCGCCTGCGCCGAGTGCGCCGCCGCTTTCGCCGATGGCTTTGTGGAAGAGTCCTTTGGCCATGGGCGATGCCATGAGCGTGCTGACGGCGAAGGAGCCTGCGCTCTCACCGAAGATGGTGACGTTGTCGGGGTCGCCGCCAAATTCCTTGATGTTGGACTTGACCCAGTGCAAGGCGGCGACCATGTCCATGAGGCCGTAGTTGCCGGCGGTGCCGTTTGTCTCCTTGGCGAGGTCAGAGGTGGCGAGGAAGCCGAAGACGCCGAGGCGATAGTTGATGGTGACGAGAATTACGCCCTTGAGCGGGAGGAAGTCGCCGTTGTGGCGCGGCTCGTTGCTGCCGCCACCGGAGAAGCCGCCGCCGTGAATCCAGAACATGACGGGGAGCTTGGTTTTGGACGACGCGGTTGCGGGCGCGTAAACGTTGAGGAAGAGGCAATCCTCGCTGCCGCCGTCATCCTGGAAGATCATGTCGTCGAAGACGTGATTCTGGGCGCAGTGGGCGCCGAACTTGGTGGCATCGCGCTCGGCAGGCCATTTTCCCGGCGGCTGCGGGGCTTTCCAGCGCATATCGCCGACGGGCGGGGCGGCGTAGGGAAGGCCGAGCCATGCGTTGACTTTGCCGTCATTGATGGTCTTTCCATGGACCTTGCCCTGCTCCGTCTTGATAGTCAACGAGTCAGCATGGGCGAGGGAAGCGAGCGTAAGCAATGCTGCGGCTGCAGAGACGCGCAACATTCGAGAACCAAATTGCATTGAGAATTCCTCCGGCAACACGGTAACAGCACGGAGCAAGGGGGCGGGAGTACCTGAAAGAAGAAAAGTGAGCAGGTTAAGGAAACTTAAGAAATGTTCAGTGCCGCGGCCGAAGCACTAAAACAGAACGTTCCTCATCCTTGAGGAAGTCGACGATACGTATGGACTGGCTGCGAATGAGATTTTCCGCGATGGCGTTTGGATAATTGCAGCCTTGTAGCCAAATCACCTTGGGAGGTGAGTTGAGTAACACGGCCAGCTCGTAGAAGTCCGAATCCGCGGAGACGATACAGAATCCGCCTTCACGCGCGAATTCCCAGATCACTTTGTCCGGTGCTTCAAGCAGGCCGACGGAACTGACATGTACTGAGCCTGGGTACAGATCACTGAGCCGGCGCACCAGCTTGCGGGAGAGGTTCTCGTCAAAAAGAAGTTTCACAGTGCGATGCGGCGCCCAACCCGCGCGGCAAAATCGAAGACCGCAGGAAAGTCCGCAGGCTCAAGCTCGGGATAGTCGGAGAGGATCTGCTCCTGGTTCATCCCGGCTGCGAGCCAACCAAGCACGTCCCACACCGTGATGCGCAGACCGCGAATGCAAGGCTGACCGGAGCGTTTGCCTTGCTCGATTGTGATTCGATCTACCATTGCATTTTCCTCAAGAAACATCATATCTCCATTCAAACCGTCTCCGGGGCGAGCAGATCGGCTATGGTTTCGCGGCGGCGGATGAGGCGGGCTTTGCGGCCTTCGATGAGGACTTCCGCGGGGCGTGGCCGGGTGTTGTAGTTCGACGTTTGCGCCATGCCGTATGCGCCTGCGTCAAGGAGTGCTACCAGGTCGCCGGGCTGAATGGGGCTGAGGGCGCGGTCGCGGGCGAAGAAGTCTCCGGTTTCGCAGACGGGACCGACTACGTCTACTGCGCGGGGTTTGCCTGGACGCGGCTTCACGGGAACGATCTCGTGGTAGGCCTGATAGAGCGCGGGGCGGATGAGGTCGTTCATTGCGGCATCGGTTACGACGAAGGTTTTTTTGCCGTTGCGCTTTACGTTGACTACGCGTGTGAGGAGGGCGCCGGCCTGCGCGACGAGGAAGCGTCCGGGTTCGATGAGAAGGCGGCCGGTGAATCCGTCGAGAGCTGTGTTGATGGCCTTGGCGTAGGCCTGCACGCGTTTTTCGGGATCGAAGGAGCGGCCGTGATAATCAATGCCGAGACCGCCACCGGCGTCGATGGTGTGGATGGCGATGCCGCTGCGGTGGAGTTGGCAGACTAATGCGTGGACACGCTCGAGGGCTGCGCCGAATGGGTCTGCCGAGGCGATTTGTGAGCCGATGTGGACGCTGATTCCGTGGGCCTCAAGCCATTTGTTGGAGGCGATGCGCTTGTACATGGCGAGCGCGGAGTTCATGGAGACGCCGAATTTGTGTTCGTGCAGGCCGGTGGAGATGTAGGGATGGGTTTCGGCGAAGACGTCCGGGTTGACGCGGATTGAGAAGCGGGCTTTTTTGCGGAGCTTGCGGGCACGCTGGGCGAGGAGTTCGAGTTCGCCTTCGCTTTCGACGTTGAAGGAGAGGATTTCTGAGTTGAGTGCGAGATCGATTTCGGCGGCTGTTTTGCCGACACCGGAGAAGACTACGCGGCTGGCGGCTTCTGGCGCTGCGGCGAGAACGCGCTGCAGTTCGCCGCCGGAGACGATGTCAAAGCCCGCGCCGTGGCTGGCCAGCAGCTTTAGGATTGCCAGCGCGGAGTTGGCTTTTACGGCGTAGCAGACGAGATGGTCGCGGGTGGCGAAGGCCGACTGAAAGAGATGCAGGCGTTGGATGATCTGATCGGCTGAGTAGACGTAGAGCGGGGTGCCGAATTTTCTGGCGAGGGATTCGAGCGAGACTGCGCCGCAGTGCAGCGAGGCGTCTGGGAGGGGATAGGAGAAGGGGCGTGCAGCGGAGGTCTGATCGGTGGTGCGGAGGAGTGTCAACGGCGGATTCCCATGAGAAATTTCTCTCTTGAGCGTATCGTATCCGGCCGTTGGGTGTATGACGGAAGCTAGCGCGTCAGATTGTTTTGACGGAGCCATGCGGTGAAGATTTCTGCGACTGGCCCGGGCTGCTCATATGCGGAGAAGTGGCCTGCGTCTGAGAGGAGATGGTAGTCGCATCCGCCGGGGGCTGTTTTGAAGGCTTCCATCTCTGCGGCTGTGACTGCGGGGTCTTCTCCGCCGGCGATTGCGAGGACTGGCACGGTGATGGTTGCAACGGTGGGAAGGGAATCAGGACGTGTGGCTAGACCGGCCTGCACGGCTACCAGTGCTTCCGGGGTGAGTGTCATTTGATTCCGGACTTCAGCGACGATCTCGGGATGCGCTGCCTGTGCTGTTTTGCCGACGAGCGAGTGGGCCATGCTGTCGAAGATTTCGTTTACGCCTGATGTTTGCGCTTTGGTGATTGTTTCCTTGCGCTTTATGAGGCCTTGCGGCGTGTCCGGTTGCGGCTTTGAGCAGATGAAGGCCAAGGCCTGGATTCGTTGCGGAATTTGACGCCAGAGCTCCAGCAGAATGTATCCCCCGATGGAGCAGCCGGTGAAGATTGCGCGGTCGAGCTCGAGATGATCGAGAAGAGTAACGATGTCTGCTGCGTAGTCCGACATGGAGAGTACGGGCGCGTCCGGCACCAGTGGGAAGGCGCCTGTAGCTAAGCCTGCACCGAGTTCCGACAGGCCGTGTGCGCGGAGATCGGGGCTGACGGCCTGGATGGTTGGAAGATGCTTGAGGAGCGGGCGCCAGTAGTCGTGATCGAGTGGCGTGGGATGGAGAAAGACGACTGGGATGCCTGAGCCCTGAATCCAGTAGCTTAAGCGCGCGCCTGCTGAAGTGTATTCCGACTTCATGCGGTTGGCGGAGGCGGCGCGTATGGGCCGGGCACCGGCTGTGGCATGGCTACGGGTTCCTCGGGAATGCCTACCCAGCAGGCGATATATGCAATGAGCACGGCGCCGCCGGAAAAGATGAGGCCGATGACGGCAAGGACGCGGATGACGCTGAGGTCCCAGCCATAGGCCTGCGAGAGACCGATGCAGACGCCGCCGATCTGGCGGCCGAGGAGCGGGCGCACCAGTGGGCGTGCAGCTGCGTAGGGAGCTGCGATGGGGGTGCCGCAGCTTGAGCAGAATCGCGCTCCGGGGGGAAGTCCTGTGCCGCAATGTGTGCAGAAAATGCCCACTTCTGCCTCCTTCTCAAGTTCACTCAAGCATACGCTGGAATGGGCTATGCGGTTCCCTGAGAGGTTCAGTTTCCGTGGTAGGGAGAGCGCAGATATTTGCGGGCGGCGTCTGCGCGTGTGGTTTCGGGACCGGCGTCGATGGCTGCCTGGTAGTAGTGGACGGCGAGTTGGCGCTCGTTCATGAGATCGTGGCATTGGCCGGCGGCGAGCAGGGTGCGGATCTTGAGTTCGGGCGAGACGCCTTGCGATGCGGCAGCCTTCTCGTAGGCGTCGGCTGCATCCTTGTAGAGGCGCTGGCCGCGGAGGGCTTCGCCGAGGCCGAAGTAGGCCAGCTCTAGCCGTGCCGAGGCGAAATAGCCGGGCTTTTGAGCGTCGGCGAGCAGCTCGCGATAGACGTTCACTGCGGCCATTCCTTCGCCATCATCTTTGCGGAGGTTTGCTTCTTCGAGGCAGAAGAGGAAATCGCGCGGGTAGAGGGTTTTGAGGCCGCGAACGACTTCGATGGCTTCCTTGTACCTGGATTCGCGGCGTAGGAAGAGGGCGATTACGGTGCGGGCTTCAATGCTGGTGATGGTGCCGCGCTCGCCGGCATCGTGGAGCATGGCGAGGCCTTTGGATTTGGTGCCGGTGATGCCGGCGAAACCGATGAGGATTTTGAATGGAAAGGGCAGTGCGCCGACTACGTACTCATAGACGCCGGTGACGAGCTTGGCGTCCGCGTAGTTGGGATCGAGCTGGAGGACTTTTTCGTGGTCTTCGCGGGCTTTTGTGGCGAGCTTGAATCCGGCACCGTAGGCGCGCTCGACCATGGCCATGTAGGCGACGCGGAGAGCGCGGGACCAGCCGCGGGCGAAGAGAGCGTCGACGTCATTGGGGTTCTTCTGGATGCGCCAGTCTGCTTCCTTGACTGCTTCATCGGCGAGGGAGAAGATGCGGTCCCGGATTTTCGGGTCTTCCTGGGTGGCGTGCTTGCCGGAGAGAAAGCCATCGTTGGAGTAAAAGGTGGTGTCGAGGAGGTCTTGCCGGTAGAGCTCCTGAAAAACAACGGCATCGAGCAGCAGGGCTGTGGCCTGGGGGTCGCCGGGATGGAGCTCGTGAAAATGCTCGAAGCGGGAGACTGCGCCGGGGTAGTCGAGGAGGTAAAAGTGCTCGAAGGCTTCGCGGACCAGGGGGTCGAGGTTGAGCGGATTGGTGTGGGCCGGGTTGGCGGCGCGGAGGGGTGGAGCGGCGTTCCATAGGGCGAGGAGGACTGCTATAGCCATTGCGAAACGCGATGCTTTCATGCCTGGACGAGTGTGATTGAGCCGCACAGGTTTGATTTTAAGGGACGTGGCGGTGAGGCTTTGCCTGGGGTGGGGTGTGGAATCTGTGAAATCACCGGCAAATGTTTGCTTTGAACGCGGATAATTTTGAAAACTGGCCTACGATAGAGGTATGGCCGTGCCTGGAGTTCATTCCTTTCTGCACCATGCGGCTCCTCAGGATGAGGCCCGCGAGCGAGCCCGACAGCGGCTCATTGTGGCACTTGACGCGCCGGATGCTGCTTCGGCACAGGCGATGGTGGATCGGCTGGAGAGGCGGTGCGCATGGTTCAAGGTTGGCCTGGAGCTGTTTGTGGCCGCTGGGCCGGCGGTGCTTGAGCCGCTGCTGAAAGAGGGCCACCAGATCTTTCTGGACCTGAAGCTGCATGATATTCCGAATACGGTGGCTGGGGCTGTGAAGTCTGCGGCGGCGCTGGGAGTGAAGCTGCTTACGGTTCATGCTGCGGGAGGGCCGGCGATGCTGGCTGCGGCACAGGATGCGCTGGCTGGAGTGGTGAATCCGCCGAAGCTGCTGGCGGTGACTGTGCTGACGAGCATGGATGACTTGCAGCTGAAGGCGATTGGAGTGCATCGGTCGCTGGCGAACCAGGTGGAGCTGATGGCCAAGCTTGGGCTGGATGCGGGGATTCATGGGTTTGTGTGCTCGCCGCTGGAGGTGGCTGCGCTGCGGCAGATTACCGGGCAGGATGGAGTGCTGGTGACGCCGGGAATTCGGCCTGCGGATGGGGCGGCGGGGGATCAGAAGCGGATTGCTACGCCGACGGAGGCGCTGCTGCAGGGAGCCAGCTACCTTGTGGTGGGGCGGCCGATTACGCAGGCGGCGGATCCGGCGCAGGCGGCTGAGGCGATTCTCGAGGAGATGGCGCAGGTGGTGTGAGGCGGGCAGGCTGGGACTTGATTGCAAGTAATGCAAGATGAGTTTTGGTCACAATAGATAGCTAGATAAAAAACGGCGCGGGAAGCTGCGCTCTACAAGGAAATCGACATTCATGATTCTGTTCGGCGTGAGAAATGTGATCGCGGTTGTGTGTATTGTGTCTGCCTGCTGCTGTGCCTCGGCGCAGGATGCTAAAGCGGATACTGTTCTGCTCAATGGAAAGATCTTTACCGGCGTGGCGTCGCGGCTTTACGTAGAGGCGGTGGCGATTCGTGGCGAGCGGATTGTGGCTACGGGCGATACGAAGACCATTCAAGCGATGGCTGGGCCGAATACGGTTGCGATTGATCTGCATGGCGGCACCGCTATTCCGGGGATCAATGACGCTCATCATCATTTCTCGCTTGGGGCGCCGGAGGTGGATGTTGACCTCGGGACGATGGACCCGTCGTGGGAGCAGGTGAAGGATGGGATCAAGGCTGCTATTGCTAAGAATCCTGGCGACCGGTTGATTTCGGTGACGATTGGGTTCCAGGTCTTCGGTGATCCGAAGATCGATCGGGATGCGCTGAATAAGATTGCGCCGAATAATCCTGTTGCGCTGGGCACGTTTACTGGCCATGCCGTGATTCTGAATTCGGCGGGGCTGCGGTTTTATCACATTGCAGAGGACCAGAAAGACCCTGTGGGCGGCCGCTTTGAGCGTGATGCGAAGGGACGGCTGAATGGGACCGTGCGGGAGTATGCGCTGCTGAATGTGGAACGCGCGGCGGCGGATCGGGTTCCAGATGCCGAGGCTGTTGCCCAATTGAAGAAGCAACTGGAGGATGAGGCGAAGTATGGCGTGACTTCGATCCAGGAGCTTTCTGCCGTGATGGCTCCGGCGCGGGCTGTTGCGCTGCTGAAGGCTGTACCGGCGCAGATTCGCGTTCGCGTGGTGCGGATGCCTGGGACTACGCCTGCGGGCAGGGATGTTGCGGAAGGACAGGGAGTGCCTGCGCGTCCGTCGAGTTTGATTACGGTGAGCGGATCGAAGTGGCTGGCGGACGGTGTGGGCGTGGAGGGCACGCTGACGCCGCGTGGAGCGTGGCCGCTACCTGCAAAGCCGCCGATGGATGCCATCATGGCTGATTTGCCGCTGCAATTTTCTGTGCCGGAGTACAAGACGATCCTGCAGGAGTCGATCAGCCGGAACGATCAACTGCTGTTCCATGTTTCGGGGAATCAATCTGTCGCGACGTTGCTGGATGCCATGGATGCGACGGGTGGGAAAGATGTGTGGGATGGGCGGCGTATGCGCTTTGAGCATGGCGATGGAATCTTTCCGGACCAGTTTGCGCGCGTGAAGGCGGACGGCATTATTGTGGTGCAGAATCCGATTCACCTGGCGCCTGTGCTGCCGCCGGGAGTGGTGGCGTTTGAAAAGGCTCAGCCTTTGAAATCGTTGCTGGATGCGGGGATTCCGGTGGCGTTTGGCTCGGATGCGCCGGTGAATCCTTACCTCGATATTATGTTTGCTACGAATCCGGGGAACCGGCCATCGGAAGGGATTACGCGCGAGCAGGCTGTGACTGCTTACACGCTTACTTCAGCGTATGCGGAGTTTGAGGAGAGGCAGAAGGGCACGATTGAGCCGGGAAAGCTGGCGGATATTGCTGTGCTCTCGCAGGATATTTTCACTGTACCTGCGCCTGAGTTGCCGAAGACGGTTTCTGTGCTGACGATGGTGGGCGGCAAGATTGTGTACAAGGCTGCTGACGCGAAATAGAGACTAATGAGCAGCCGGCGGTGGTTCGTTCGCGAGGAATTCGAATTCTGCGCGAGTGCTGTCGGGCGTGATGGTGATGGGGTCGTCGAGGTGGATGATCTTTTGCTCTTTGTCATAGCGCGGCCACCTGGGAAGGCCGCTTCCGTTGGGGTCGCCGGTGCGCGCGAAGTTGGTCCAGTAGGTGATGACTTCATCGCTTAGCTTGCGATCGGCCGGCTGCCATGTTGCACCCTGGCGAACGTCGAGAGTGCCGAAGACATATTCCAGCTCGGTGGAGTGGAAGGCGTACTTGCCCGTGGGATGCAGAGGCTCTGCCGGCGCGGGGCGGTCGAAGCGATAGCGATAGACGGGGGGTTGGCCTGATTTGCTTTGTGCTTGTGCCCACTTCCATGCGCCAAGAGCGATGAAGCCGTTGGTGGTGAAGTCGTCTGCGGAGCGGATGGCTTGTTCGTCAGTGTTGGCGGGAAAGGCTGCGAGGAATGCGGCGGCGTGTGCGCCGTAGTTGGTTTCTGCGTAGCTCTTCCATTTGGCGGCAGTCATGTCTTTGGAGAGTGTGCCGGCGCGTTCGTCGCGATTCCAGCCGATGATGGAAGGCACTTGCGCCTGATGGCCTGCTGCGTAGGCATCCGGCAGAGATTCAGGGAGAAAGGCTCCGTCGACTACTGCGGAGAAGGCGATGCCTTTCTGGTTCTGTACGGCTGCGATGATCTTGTCTGCGGGGATGGCGCGGAGTTCTGCGAGGTTTTTTGCGCCGAGAGATGTGACGAAGTCCTGATCGTGTTTGGCGCGTTCTGTGGCGCTGGTCATGGGGATGACGCTGCCGAAGAAGGCTCCGCTTTCACCGATAACTTTGTGGAAGAGACCGCGTGCCGCTGGGGCTACGGTGAGTGCGCTGACGGCGAAGGAGCCTGCGCTTTCGCCGAAGATGGTGACGTTGTTTGTATCGCCGCCGAAGGATGCGATGTTAGCTTTGACCCATTGCAGCGCGGCTACCTGATCCATGAGGCCGTAGTTGCCGGCGTGGCCGCCTTGTTCTTTGGCGAGGTCTTGACTGGCGAGGAAGCCGAAGATATTGAGGCGGTAGTTGATGGTGACTACGATCACGCCTTTCGCTACCAGTGCAGGGTTGGTGTAGCGCGGCTCTGAGGCTGCGCCTGCGAGGAAGCCTCCGCCGTGTATCCAGAGCATGACGGGGAGTTTGCTGCTTTGCCTGGCGGATGCGGGTGCGTAGACGTTGAGGTAGAGGCAATCTTCGGATGGGCCGGCGTCGGTGAAGATGTAGTCGTTCCATACATGCCATTGCTGGCAGCGGTTGCCGAACTGCGTTGCATCGCGAAGGCCGCTCCATTGGGCTGGTGGTTCAGGGGCTTTCCAGCGGAGATTGCCGACGGGCGGTTTGGCATAGGGAAGGCCGAGGAAGGCTTTCTCTTTGCCGTCGTGAATCCATTTGCCTTTGGCTTCGCCTTGCTGCGTTTTTACTGTGGGCGCGGGAGGCTGCGCGTGGAGCGATGCGGCGAGGAGGGTGCAGGCGAGAAACGCTATGGGGATTTTCATTATGATTCTTCGAATTCGCGATGATGATAGGTAGCGCATTAGTTTGCGTCAAGAACTAACGCGCTGAGGATGGGATGCAGTGCGATTTGCGGCGCGGCTCTTTAGTCCGCTCGCAAAGCGATGACGGGTTCTACACCTGCTGCGCGCTGTGCTGGAATGAAGCCGGCGATCAAGGCACTGAAGAGCAGGGCGGCAGTTGCGATGGCTAATGCCCAGAGGTCGAGTTCTGCTACGAGATAGAGGCTTGAATGGAGCATGCGGCCTGCGACGAAGGAGAGTGTGAGGCCTAATGCGATTCCGACGATGACCTGCTCGAAGGCTGAGCGCAGTACGAGCAGAACTACGTTGGTGCGTGTGGCTCCGACGGCCATGCGGACTCCGATTTCTACTGTGCGGCGCTCGACTGCGTAGGCCATGACGCCGTAGAGGCCGATGGATGCGAGCAGGATGGCGAGACCGCCGAAGAGTGTGCTGAGCTCGGCAACGGTGCGCTGCTGATCGTAGAGGACGTCGATCTGCTGTTGCAGCGGATGCATGTTCATGATGGCGAGGTTGGGATCGACCTGTGCGAAGACGTTGCGGACCTGCGGCTCGAGGCGGCCCATGTCTCCGTCGATCCATATCTGCGCGCCGTTGATGAAGTGCGACCACTTTTCGTTTTCCTTGAGCGCTTCATCGGTGTAGTGAATGCTTTGCGAGAGTGCGCCAAAGACCATGGGGCCGGCTGGCAGAGCGGGGTCAGTGTATTTGGCATCGCGGGCTACGCCTACGATCTCGAAGCTGTCAGCATTGGCGGGAAGGTTGAAGCCGAAGTGGCGGCCTATGGGATTTCCACTGGGGAAGAACTGGCGCACGAAGGCTTGATTGACGACGGCTACGTGCTGCGTGTCTTCCTGATCGGAGAGGCGGATCTCGCGGCCTTCCACGAGCGGTTGGCCGATGGTGGCGAAGTAATCGGGGCCGACGCGATCGTATTCGATTTTGTGAGCCTCGTCATTGGGCGGCGTGCTTTCACCGGGCTTGATGACGTAGTTGAACCAGTGATCGCCCATGGGACTGCCGAGAGCCATGCTGGCGCTGCGAACGCCGGGGAGAGCTTCAAGGCGGATCTTCAACTGGCGATAGATTCTGTCGAGATCGGCTACGGTGTATTTTGCGAGAGGCGGCTCTATGGTGACGATGAGGCGATTTTCCGCGTGAAAGCCGAAGTCCTGATTGCGCAGGTTGTAGATGCTGTGCGCGAGCATGCCCGCGATGGCGACGAGAGCGAGTGAGATGGCGGTCTGGACGACGACCATGGTTTTTGTGGAAGACCGGCGCCAGTGCCCAAGGTGCGGCCGGCTCCGCGGATGGAGACCATGGGGTCTGTGCGTGAGGCGAGCCATGCGGGCACCATGCCGGCGATGAGGCCGGTGAGGATGGAGAGCGCGAGGCAGAAGGCGAGCACGGGAAGCGATGGTGTGACATGCACTGGAACCACTACGGCGTGACGGAAGGCCAGCCGGAGAATGAGCCCTGCGCCGGACCACGCGATGATTACGCCCAGCACGCCACCCACTGCGGAGAGCAGCAGACTTTCTGTGAAAGATTGCAGAAGGATGCGGCGGGTGGATGCGCCTAGTGCGCGCTGGAGTGCTGTTTGAGGACGGCGTGCCATTCCGCGGGCGAGCAGCAGATTGGCTACGTTGGCGCAGGCTACGAGCAGCACTGCGGCGCAGATGGCCAGAAGAATGCGGAGACTGCTGCGGTAGGCATCGCGCATATCGCCGATGCCCTGGCCGCCGGGACCGATGCGGATGATCTGGTGTGAGAGCTGATCTTTGAGCTGCGATTCGAATTGTGGCGCGAGGGCGCCGCTGGAGGTGAGCCAATGCTGGAGATAGGCGGTGAGGCGATCGGAGACGCCTGCAGTGCTGGCTCCCGGCTTGAGGCGGCCGATGACGCGCAGCCAGGCCATGGAAGGTACATCGCTGTAGGGAGCTTCAGCGTCTGTGAGGTACTCGGTGGTGATGGGTACCCAGAGATCCATGGGATTGCTGGTGAGTGTGTCTCCGAAGAAGCCGGGCGGTGCGATGCCTACGATGGTGAAGGAGAAGGTTTCGATCTGGAAGGTTGCTCCGACGATCTTCGGATCGCCGCCGTAGACGTTCTTCCAAGTGCGGTAGCTCATGACAGCGACTGGCGGCGCGCCGCGCTGGTCGTCTGCGGGTGTGAGCATGCGGCCGAGGATTGCGTTCAGGCCGAGGGTCTGGAAGTAGTTGCCGCTGACGTACTCGCCCATGAGGGCGCGGGCCTGGGCGCGATCTGTATCGGAACCGTAGCGGACACTGAGCACGCCGGGCTGGGCTTGAAAGGCTGCTACCTGCTCGAACTCAGGCTGAGCTGCGACGGCGAGCTGCTTGTAGAGCTTGACGGAATAGAGATCCCAGTCGTCCTGCAGGCCGTTCATGAGGCAGCAGGCTTTGCCGATGCCGATCTGGTAGAGGCCCGAGGGGTCCTTTACCGGAAGGGACTTGAGCATGACGGCGTCAATGAGCGAGAAGATGGCGGTGCATGCGCCGATGCCGAGCGCGAGTGTGAAGACAACGGTTGCGGTGAAGACCGGGGCGAGTCTTAACTGGCGCAGAGCGTAACGAAGATCGGAGAGAAATGCCATCCAGGGGAGCCTTCCGGGCGAGACAAGATGAATTTCTTTAGGGGCTGTCCTAGATAACTAGCGCAGATGTTGTTTAACCCATTGATTTAGTTGATTTAACTGATCTTGCGGGTTTGGGGTATTAAAACGCCATTCGCATTCCTTGAGAAAGAGGTGGAAATGCTCCCTGGGAATGCCGTTGAAACGGCGCATATGTCTTTTGGCCTGGTTCCAGAAATTCTCGATGCCGTTGATGTGGTTCTTGCGATCGGCAAACAGTTTTGCATGGTTGATGCGGGAGTGCCTGAAGGCCGAAACATCGAGCACATTGTAAGCGGGAAAGGTGTCGGAATACACGATGCTATCCGGCACGATTTTCTCCTCCATGATGGCTTGTAAGGTCGAGCTTTTAATATCGCTGATCATCTTGGCGTAAACCTTGCCGCCACGCTTTAAAAGACCAAAGACAGGCACTTTGCCGGCCGCTCCACGGCCACGCAGACCCTTGCGCCGACCGCCAAAATAGCTCTCGTCCACTTCCACTTCTCCAGAGAAGGGCGTGGCATCTTCACTGGCCTGATAAATGAGCTGGCGAAGGCGATGGAAATAATACGCCGCAGTGCTCTTGTTGACCCCTACCAGAATGGCTGCGGTACGAGCTGTCGTGCCCGCCACGAAGTGCTCCAACAAGCGTTCCTGCTGGGGCAGGCTCAAGCGGCTTTTGCGGATCCTAGCCATCCTCAAAACTCTAGCTCTGCGCTAGTTATCTAGGACAGCCCCTTTCTTTATATCGTTACGAGCTGGTAGAGACAAACAGAATTATGAAGGTATGCCGATGGTTGACACTGGCGGCAACCCGGTTGATCTGCTTTGCGTCCTATGTGCGCGAGTACGAAGTACGCATACATAGCAAAGCGGAGGAAATATGGGTTCTGCATCGTTGAAGGGAAAGAAGATTGCCATTCTTGCCACGGATGGATTTGAGCAATCGGAGTTGATGGAACCGAAGAAGGCGCTGGAGGAAGCGGGCGCTACGACGGTAGTGATTTCGCAGAAGAGCGGTGAGATCAAGGGATGGAAGGATAAAGACTGGGGTGACATGGTGAAGGTGGATAAGACCGTGGCCGATGCCAATCCGAATGACTACGATGCGCTGGTGCTGCCGGGAGGCGTGATTAATCCTGACCATCTGCGGATGGATGCGGCGGTAGTGAATTTTGTGAAGCAGTTTGCGGCGATGGGGAAGACTACGGCCGCGATTTGTCATGGGCCATGGACGTTGTTAGAAGCAGGTGTGCTGAAGGATAAAACCGTGACTTCATGGCCGAGCCTGAAGACCGATCTCAAAAATGCGGGTGCTCACTGGGTGGATCAGGAGGTGGTTGTGGACGGGCAGTTTATCTTCAGCCGCAAGCCGGATGATCTGCCGGCGTTCAGTCGCGCGATTATTGAATCGCTGGGCAAGCATGCAGAGAAGCATGCGGCATAAGCGGCCGATGAGCAGCCTCGGCGGAATTTATTTTCCGCCGAGGCTGCCAGCGGTGTGAGGCGTTGTCTCTGCGGGTAAGGCGTTGCACATGGAGAGCGCGAGCAGCGGATAGGCTGTGCCGCTGTAGGTGATGAACTGCCAGCCGTCGCGGCTGAGGGAGCGAGTGTACCAGCGGCCTGAGGCGCGCTGATTGCGTTCGAGCCATGCGATGCCGCGCTGGATGCGGGGATCGCTGGCGGGAATGCCAGCTTTTCTCAACGCGATGATGGCGAGGCCGGTCATGTGGCCGTCGCTGGGTGGATTGTGGAACTCGGGTTCGGCGCGGAGTTTGTCGGCACGGTTGCCGGTTCCCCATTCTTCGGGTTGTGCGAAGGTGCGTATGGACCAGCCGCCGTCGGATTGCTGATGGCTGAAGACCATGGCTGTGAGTTCGCGCATCCTGGCTGCATCGAGCAGGCCGGGGTACTCTGCGGCGGTCCAGAGTAGATCGGTGCGGTCGTAGTCGCCCTGCATTTTGGCCTTGGAGCGAAGGAGGCTTTCGAGCAGATGGATGTGGGGTTCGTTGGGGGTTCCACGCTGTGCGGCGAGCCAGCCCGGTGCGTTGGCGACGGCCCGTGCGGCTACTGTGGCCAGTTGATACTCGTTCGATTCGAGCGGGGGATTGTTGGGATCGTCGATGTACCAGTCGCCGGCGGGGCGCTGTAGCTTGAACATAAGGTCGAGAGCCTGCGCGGTCTCCGGCGAGAGCTTGTGGGTGACGTTGGCATCCCAGATGGCGAGGCCTGCGGCGATATAGACGACTTGTGAGACTGCGGGTTCCCACTTGGGATCATCAGGGTCGGGCGTGAGTTGCTCGCGGAGTGCGGAGACGAAGAAATCGTGCAGTTCTTTTTGCGGAGCACCGAATTGCGAGGTGAGCATGGGGCGGATGACCATGTAGGTGCCGTTGGTGTGGCAGGCTACGCAGTGGCTCTCGTTGGTCCAGGCGGTGGCGCCTTGCTCGATGTAGGTGAGCGCGAGTTTTGGAGATAAGGGGATGACCGGCTCGTCGGGCGCAGGGCGATAGTAGGTGGCGTTTTGATAGTGGTACTGGTAGAGAAACGGCACGTGCCATGCCTGCGCGGTGCCGGTCTGATGCAGCTCTATTTTGGAGACGGCGTCATGGTAGTTGAGGGTTCCGTTGATGGTGCTGCCATCGGGTGAAAGGATGCCGTCGAATGCGCCCTTGCCGTTGTTGATGGAGAAGTGGAGATGGTTGGCGCTGGAGGTTGGAGACTCGATGCTGGTGTGATAGTCGGGGACAAATTCAACGTAGAGGTTCTTCGGCTGCCACTGGCCTTTTTCGGTCTTCCACATTTGCAGAACGGCGCGACGGGTTTCGGAGCCGGTCTGGATGGATCCCTGCCACGTGGTGACGACGTTCTGAGCCGACAAAGTTGCGACGAGCAGAGTGGGGAAGAGCGATGCGGCGGCGAGGATGCGTCTCAAGACAGGGACCTCCGAGGGGTGCGCATGCATGGGAAGAAATGCGGCTCAATACGACAGGGTCATGGTACCTGACGATGAGAAGAGGTGGCTAGATCAAACGTTTGATTGAAAGGAATTCTGAGAAATGTGTGATTCGCGCAAAAGTGGCTTTCATGAGGTGGAAATATAAAGTCTGACGGTTGTGTGTATTCTTTGAAGGCTGTGTATATATCAAGCAGGTTTGCAGACCTGCCATATTCAATGACTTTCCCACCAGAGATTCAGAAGCAAAGGAGACAGTTCCATGCCGATGATTACGTTAAGCGACGGAGTGCAGATTTTTTATAAGGACTGGGGTCCCAAGGATGCTCAGCCTATTGTGTTTCACCACGGTTGGCCGCTGGCGAGCGATGACTGGGATAACCAGATGATGTTTTTTCTGGCGCAGGGGTATCGCGTGATTGCGCATGACCGGCGTGGTCATGGGCGGTCCACGCAGACCGATACCGGCAACGATATGGATACGTACGCCGCAGATTTTATTGCGCTGGCGAGTGCGCTGGACCTGAAGAATGCATTCCACGTTGGGCACTCGACGGGTGGCGGCGAGGTGGCGCATTATGTGGCGCGCGCGGATGCCGGACGTGTGGGCAAGGCTGTGCTGATGGGCGCGGTGCCGCCGATCATGTTGAAGTCGGATAAGAATCCGGGCGGGCTGCCGATGGAGATTTTCGACGGATTTCGCGCGGCGCTGGCGGCGAATCGGGCGCAGTTTTATCGCGAGGTTCCGTCAGGGCCGTTCTATGGATTTAACCGGCCTGGCGCGAAGGTTTCCGAAGGCATTGTGGGCAACTGGTGGCGCCAGGGGATGATTGGCGGCATCAAGGCGCAGTATGACTGCATCAAGGCATTCTCCGAGACTGACTTTACGGAAGATCTGGAGAAGTTCAACGTGCCGACGCTGATTCTGCATGGGGATGATGACCAGATTGTGCCGTATGCCGATGCCGCGCTGCTTTCCGCGAAGATTGTGAAGGGCGCGAAGCTGAAGATCTATCCGGGATTTCCGCATGGAATGGCTACGACTCACGCGGACGTGATTAACGCGGATCTGCTGGAGTTTTTCAAAAGCTGATGGGGATGCAGGAGAGAGAAGCCCGGCATGGAGCCGGGCTTTTCTGTCAGTGGAACTGAAGGGGGTTAGAGCTTTTCGAAGAAATCGCAGGCTGAGCAGGAAATGTAGATGCCGCCGGGGATGTTGCGCTCACGATCCTTGACGCGCTTGACGATGCGCGTGGGTTTGGAGCACTTGGGGCAGTCGGTGGACTTGGTGGTGTCCATGACCTTCTTGCGGTCGCCTGTTTTTGCAATCTTTGCCATTGAGGATGAATCTCCTTTTGAAAATTGTCTCTGCTCACAGGCATGGAAACACGCCCGGCTTCAACGGCGCGGTTGCTCAACTCGGCTTGTCTCAAGAGGACAGGGCAGAAGGGAGCGGAACTCGCTCCCTTAAGTTTACACGAATCGGGATTTTGAGTGCTGCTATGGAGCCGGCTGCTGGTCTGACTGCGGAGACGGCGATTGAGCAGGCGGCGGATTCGGTGCTGGCTGCTGCTGCGGAGTGGCGCCGGGCTGTGCTGGCTGCGCGGGTGCCTGGGCCGCGGGTGTCTGGGCTGGGGGTGGCTGGGCCGGATCTGTCGAGTCGGGCGCCGGCTGAGCTGGCTTCGGCGGGCGATGGATTTCGAGGTCATTGGGCTTCTGCTGCGGGAACTGTACGGGGCCCATTTCCCCATTGCCGACTGGATTCCCCGGGATGGTATCCGCTGATTTGTCTCCGGGGCGCTTGAGACTGGGCGGAGCGGGAGCAGCCTGTGTGTCGAGATCCGGCTCGGCGTCTCCCATGGCGATGGTGCGCGTTCTGGTGGGCGTGATGGGGGTGCCGTCGGTGCGCATGAGGCCCGAGACTTCGTCTTTATTGAAGACGGCTACCGGCTCGCCGACTTTGGCGATTTCCAGTTGTATCACGCGGTTGCCATTGATGCGGACGAACTCGACAGGCTTCGGCGGCTCGCCATAAATCCACTCCTCGAAGGGCATCTGCCCATCCATTTCACGGATTTTTCTTGGCGGCGCGCCCATGGCGTAGACCACCATCTCCGTGCTCATGCCGACCATGACCTGGTGATTGAGGATGGCGGCTTTTAGGACAGGAGGCAGCGTATCGGTGAAGGCCTGAATGGGGGTCTTGACGTCGAAGGAGATCAGCGGAGAGAGAAGCGCTTTGACCTGTGCGCCGGTCAGCTCGGGAATCTGTTTTGGAAAGACCAAGGTGAGGCGTGCACCTACGGGTTCCTCGCCGTCGTCCTGCACGATGGGGGTCATCTGGGTGCCGCCGCCAACCTGGATGTGGCGCAGGAAGCGGTGCTTCTGGTCGGGTCCGCCGTTGAGCAGCAGGATGATTTTGTTCTGCTCAATTTTGATGTCTGTGAGCACAACGCGGTCGCCGGGCTTGGAGCAGAGGCCGTATTCCGTCACCATGTTGAGCCACCCTTCGCCGGTAGGCTCTACTTTCCCGTTGGCTACGATGGTGAGCCCTTTATGGCCGCGTGGGATAGGCCGCATGGCAAAGCCCTGTTCCGCTTCGAGGACGCGGATGATCTCGATACGGGTCTTGGCATCCAGAACCGAGTTGTCCAGGGAGACATTGGTGGGGACGATTGGCCCGAATCGGCGGTCGACAACGGCAGTTGAGCCGTCCTTGATACGTCCCGACGAATCAACCGTGATGGCCTGGGAGAAGAGCGCGGCTGGTGCGAGCGACAGAAACGCTGCGCCTGCGAGGGTTACGCGGCATAGAGCGGGGAACTGGATCGGATTCCAGGAGGTCCTGAGCATGGGCGCTCTCCCTCACAACAGCATGGCGCACACTTTAGTCTCATGCAAGTGAAAAGGTCAAATTCGATTTGATCCGGTAACGAATCGGGATGCAATCAGGAGAGATCGTCCGGCGTGCCGGGGTTTTGTTCTGCGGCGGGGGCTGTGGGCGGGAAGGGGGTGCCAGCCAGCGGGATAATCTGCACGAGTGCGGGCGCGGCGGGAGTGGCTGCACCCATTGCGGCTTCATGCTGGCGGCGTGCGGCGGCGTCGAGATCGACGGGGATGCCGCCGGGGATGATCTCGGGTGCGTTATGGCGGAAGTCGAGATCGCGGGTGATGCGGAAGATGATCGGAATGGCGGCGAGCAGAATCAGGAAGGCGAACCAGCTTCCGTCCAGCCCGAAGCCGGATCCGGTAAGCCAGAAAGAGCCCATCGGATTGCCCTCGACTACATTGGAATGCGAGCCGTTGCCGCTGATGGCGAGGCCAAAGAGCAGGGCGCGACTGGCTTTCCAGCCGAAGTTGAGACCCCAGCTCAGCCAGAGAGCTTTGGTGCGCAGGTATGCCGTGGAGAGCATCAGGCTGAAGGCAATGGCGACAAAGATGCTGGCGGTGTTCGCGCCGGGCTGGAGACGCTGCAGCAGCGCATAAAGGAGCGCGTAACCGATGACTGCTACGCCGGAGCCGAGAGCGCGGCGAAGCCGCTGGAATCCATAGCCGCGAAAGGCTACTTCTTCTACGAATGCGAGCAGTAGGAAGTATGCTATGTCCGCGAACAGCCAGCCCCAGGCTGCGGGTTCGGGATGAAAACGGATGAGAATGCCGCCGAAAATCGCCATGGCAGCGGCGCAAATGGCCGCGATGCCCCAGCCGGTGGCGAGACCAAGGCCGATTTCTCCACGCCAGCCTGGCCGAAGAGGCAGGCCCTGGGCTTGGATGGGTTGAGGTTGGCGTGCGAGCGAGAAGCCCATGCCTGTGTAGCCGGCCAGCAGCAGAAAGGCGAGCATGGCCTGCTCCACGAGGGGTTCCCAGGCGGGCGAGGCTAGGCCGTTGGCCGCGCGAGCAGCCAGAACCCGCGCTGCGAGGAAGTAAAACAGCGCGACCACAAACTCGAGATAAGCGCGGATTCGGCTGTCATGTTTACGCAGTTCGGTCATAGCCCTTAGATGGAGGCACTAGCTTCTTCGGGGCTGGCCTGGCGCGGCTGAGTTTCCGTATAGAACTGGGCGACGTGGCGGAACTTGTCGCGGCGAGTTGCGATCAGCTTGTCGACCGGCAGGGTTTTGAGCTCCACCAGATGCATGCGGAGGGTATCGCCGAGCACGGCAGCGCCGGCTTCGGGATCGGCATAGATGCCGCCTGCAGGCTCCGGCACGACACCATCGACGCAACCGAGGTCGGCGACATCCGGGGCAGTGATGCGCAGGGCGGCGGCGGCAAATTGCTTCTGGGTGGCGTCACGCCACATGATGGCGGCGGCGCCTTCCGGGGGAATGACGGAGTACATGGCGGACTCCAGAATGAGGACGCGATCGGCCACGGCAAGGCCAAGCGCTCCGCCGGAACCGCCCTCGCCGGTGATTACGGCGATGGTGGGTACCTTGAGGCGCGACATTTCCAGGATATTGCGGGCGATGGCTTCCGCCTGGCCGCGCTCTTCTGCGCCAAGGCCGGGATAGGCGGCGGTAACGTCAATGAGGGCGATGACGGGGCGGTTGAATTTTTCCGCCAGCTTCATGGCGCGCAAGGCTTTACGGTAGCCCTCGGGGTGCGGCATGCCGAAGTTGCGGCGAATCTTTTCTTTGGTGGTTCCGCCCTTGCGAATGCCGATGACAAGGACTTCCTGCGTGGTTTCGTCCGGCATGGAAAGACGCGCCATGCCGCAGACCACGGCTTGATCGTCGCCAAAGCGCCGGTCCCCGTGAATCTCGCTGAAATCCGTAAAGATCCGGTCAATCAGGTCCATGGGGTAGGGCCGCTGTGGATGCCGTGCCCTCTCTACTCTCTCCCAGGCCGCAGCAACTGCTGCGGGAAGGGGCTTGCCTGCCTGCTCTTCGCTCATCGATACCTTTTGGGCCAGAAGCTTGAGGCCCTCCAGAGATTCTACGGGGTTGGGCTGCGGGCGACAAATATCGTGGAAGCTCATCGTATCCTATGCGAAGGGAAAAGGAGAATCGATTGGCAAACGAGCCGGCAACGATTGACGAGATGCTGCAAGAGGCGCGCACCATTGCCGTGGTTGGCATGAGCGATAAGAGCTTCAGGGCGAGCTACAACATTGGCAAGTATCTGCAGGAACACGGGTATAGGGTGCTGCCGGTCAATCCCGCGATTGAGAGCGTGCTGGGTTTGCCGAGCTATGCCGACCTGGACGCGGCACAGGCTGCGGCCCGGACGGCTGGCGGAAGGGGAATTGACCTGGTGAATGTTTTCAGGGCTTCAGAGAATGTGCCGCCGATTGTGGACGACGTGATCCGGCTGGGGATTCCGTACCTGTGGTTGCAGGACGATGTGATTCACGATGAGGCGGTGGCGCGCGCGGAAGCAGCCGGCGTGAAGTGCGTGCAGAATGATTGTATTTTCCGCAGACATGCGGAGAAGGTGATTGATTAACAGCGTAGTTTTTAGCGACCAACGTGAGTTGAATCGCGTCCAAGGTGCAGCAAGATGAAGAAACTTCGGCATATATTGGCGCTTGTTTTCCTGTTCGGGGCGGGCATGTTTGCATTTGCTGCTCCGGGTTCGGCGGACGTGACGCACCTGCACGTTCAGCTTGTGGTGCCGGCGTCGAATCTTACGCCCGGCGAAACGTCGAAGGGCGGGCTTTATTTCAAGCTGGAGCCCGGCTGGCACGTTTACTGGAAGAACGCGGGAGATGCGGGGGAGCCGCCGCATATTAAATGGACGCTGCCGGATGGGATTACGGCGGGGCCGCTCCAATTTCCTGTGCCGCAGAGGCTGCCGGTTGCCACGCTGATGGATTACGGGTACGAGAACGAAGTGCTGTATCCATTTGAGATTAAGACCGCGGCCGGCGCGAAGCCGGGAGACGCCATTCTGCATGCGAAGGTAGACTGGCTGGTCTGCCGCGAGGAGTGCATTCCGGGTAAGGCTGAGCTGGAAGTGGTGCGGGCCGTGGGATCGGGCGGGAGCAATGTCGAGCCCGATGCGAGCCTGTTTGCTCGACTTGGAAACAAGCTGCCCAGGCCTTTGCCTGCGGGCGCGAAGGCGAGTTTTCAAGCGACGGCGACGGGTTTCAAGCTGACTCTCGAGACAGGGAAGCGCGAGACTGAGGCTGCGTTCTTTCCGGCGGACCAGGATGTGGTGGATAATCCTGCGCCGCAAAAGGTGACGCCGACGGCGAAGGGCTTGACGCTGGAGCTGAAGAAGGATGTCAACCTTACGGCGAATCCGTCCCAGCTGCGTGGCGTGATTACGCTGGCTGGCGGGCGGTCGTATGAGATTGCTGCGAGTGCTGGTGGGGCTGCGGCTCCTGTGGATGTGCAGCCGGCTGCGTCCGCAACGGCTCCGGCTGCTGCGCCGGTGGCTCAGGCGCAACAAGCTGCTCCGGTTGTGAGTGCGCCGGCTGCGAGTGCGCCGGCTGCGAGTGCTCCGCAGGGGCGGATGACGATCAGTTCCGTTCCCGCTGCGCCGCCGAAGAATGGATTGTGGCAGAGCATTGGACTCGCGTTTGTGGGTGGGTTGATTCTGAACCTGATGCCGTGCGTCTTCCCGGTGCTGTTTTTAAAGGGGCTGGGGCTGGTGCAGTCCAGCGGCGAAGAGCGCGGCAGGATGCGGCTGCATGGGGCTGTTTATACGCTTGGGATTCTGGTTTCCTTCTGGGCGCTTGTGGCGGCGCTGCTGGTGCTGCGTGCGGCGGGTTCGCGGCTTGGGTGGGGGTTCCAGTTTCAATCGCCTGTCGTGCTCATGCTGATGGCGAGCCTGCTCTTCTTTCTTGCACTCTCGCTCGCGGGGCAATTCGAGATCGGGCTCACACTCACTAGCGCAGGCGGCTCGCTGGCCGCAAAGCAAGGCTATACGGGAAGCTTCTTTACCGGAGTGCTGGCAGTGATTGTAGCTACGCCGTGCACTGCGCCGTTCATGGGTGCAGCGATTGGCTACGCTCTCGCTGCGCCTGCGCTGGTCACATTCGCTGTATTTACCGTGCTAGCCCTGGGCCTCTCCGCGCCGTATGTCGCGCTTACACTGCAGCCCGCATGGACGCGCCTTTTGCCTAGGCCTGGCGCATGGATGGAAGTTCTGAAGCAGGCCGTTTCAGTCCCTATCTTCGCTACGGTTGTCTGGCTTGCATGGCAGATCGCACACAGCTACGGTGACATACTGGTCGCCGCATTGCTCGTGTCATTTCTACTTCTCGCCATTGCGGGATGGTTTCTGGGACGCTGGCCGGCGAAGGGCTGGGCGACCGGAGTGGCTGCGCTCTTTCTGCTCGGTGTAATCGGGCTTGGCGTGTATGCTTCCAATTCTTTTGCCGTTGCGGCCGCGCCGAGCGCGCAAAAAACAGGTTGGCAGCCGTGGTCTGAAGATGTTGTTCAAAAGAATCTCTCCGCTGGCAGGCCTGTGTTTGTGGACTTTACCGCAAGCTGGTGCCTGAGCTGCCAGGTGAATGAGCGTGTTGCGCTGAGCCGGCCTGAAGTGCAGAAAGCATTTGCGGATTCCAACGTGGCTCTGCTGCGCGCTGACTGGACGCAGCATGATGAGGCGATCGCGCAGGCTCTGGAAAAGCTGGGACGTAGCGGCGTTCCAGCATACGCGCTTTATACGCCGGGGCAGGCGACTCCGAAGCTTCTGCCGGAAGCGCTGACGCCGGGAATTGTGCTGGATTCTCTCAATGGGTTACCAAAAACTTCTGCATCGGCGTCGAAATAGGTGTATAGCTAGGTCATCGGCAAGGCCGAAAGCAAGTCATTCCGGTTGATCGTCTGATTTTCAGCTCAGGAGGTTAGTTCTTATGACTCTCCTCTCCCGCACGGGCGTTGCAGCGATGGTTTCTCTGCTGTCCGCAGGCATCATGGCGGCGCAGGTACGCGTCGGGACGCCGGCCCCGGATTTCAACGTTACCGATTCTCACGGAAAGACGCAGACACTCGATCAGTACAAAGGCAAGTACGTGGTGCTGGAGTGGCACAACCAGGGTTGCCCGTTCACAAAGAAGCATTACGCTTCCGGCAATATGCAGAATCTGCAGAAGGAATGGACCGGAAAGGGCGTTGTGTGGCTCACGGTTATTTCTTCCGCGCAGGGTGAGCAAGGCTACCTGACGGGCGAGCAGGAGAATGCGTATCTGATGAAGGTGAATGCCGCGCCGACCGCGGTTTTGCTGGATCCTTCAGGCAAGCTGGGCCATCTTTATAACGCGAAAACTACGCCGGATATGTATGTCATCGACCCGAATGGGAATCTGATTTATTCCGGCGCTATCGATAACCGCGCAACCTCCGATCCTGACGATGTGAAGGGCGCGGACAATTATGTTTCCGACGCGCTTTCCTCTTCCATGGCCGGTAAACCTGTGCAGACGCCTTCGACTCGTCCCTATGGCTGCGCAGTAAAGTACGCCGAGTAGGGAGCGCTTCGCAAAAAATTCACATTCCGGCGTGCGGCTGCCCCAACCCGGTGGCCGCGCACGGCATCCCATAAGACACGCAGGAGGGTGCGCATGAAGATTGAATACAAGCAGCCTTATCGGCCTAACTGGCAATTTGCCGATGCCCGAGAGACAAGTGAAGAGGTTCTCTTCAACGACTCGATGGGATCCATTCATCTGGCCGACTCAACCGGCATGGATGAAGATATGGAGACCGGCGACGCGAAAGCATATAACTTTCCAACGCATGAAGATTGAGCGCTCCATCAGCAGAGCGCTCAAGTAATTCCTTCTGACTTATCTATTTCTTCCCAGATTGTTACAACGGAGTTGCATTCCTACACTGCGGCATTTTCCAGGCGCTCCTGCGCTGTCTTGAGGGCAGCGGCAACGGCCTGGTCCATGTTGTAATAGCGATACTGCGCCAGGCGGCCGACAAAAATAGTGTCGCGCTCCTCGGCTGCTGCCGCTTCATATTGTTTATAGAGAGCCTGATTTTCTGCACGCGGCACTGGATAATACGGATCCCCTTCATCGGTTGGGTACTCCCGTACAACCGATGTGCCGGTGTGCTGCTGCCCGGTGCAGTGCTTGAATTCCGTGATCCGTGTGTAGTCGTGATCGTTGGGATAGTTGAGCGTGCACACAGGCTGCGTGAACTCAACGTTCGGAATGTGCTGATGCTCAAAGCGCAGTGATCTGTACGGCAACTTACCGAAGCGGAAGCCAAAATACTCATCGATCTGGCCGGTATATACCGTGAGCTTCGGTTGTACGCGCTTGCGCAGCTCCACATAGTCGACGCCGAGATCAATGCGAATGCGCGGATGATCGAGGATGTTGCGGAACATTGCTGTGTAGCCTGCGAGCGGCATGGCCTGGTAGGTGTCAGAGAAATAGCGGTCATCGCGGTTGGTGCGCACTGGAATGCGTGCTGCAACGCCCGCGCTGAGTTCCGAGAGATCCAGACCCCATTGTTTGCGTGTGTAATTGCGAAAGAATTTATCGCAGAGATCGGGACCAACACTGTTCAGCACCACATCTTCGCTGGTGAGGATGGGAGAACGTTCTTCGCGCACACGTTCAAAGAACTCTGCAACGCCAGCCTCATCGAGGTTGAGATTGTAGAGGCGATTAATGGTGTCCTGGTTGATGGGCATGGGTAGCCACTGTCCCTCAACCCATGTGCGAACGCGATGCTCGTATTGCCGCCATTCTGTGAAGCGTGAGAGGTAATCGAAGACTGACTTCGCATTTGTATGAAACAGATGCGGTCCATAACGGTGAATCAGGACGCCGTTCGCGTCGTATTCGTCGAAGGCATTGCCTGCGATATGTTCCCGCTTGTCGATTACCAGCACGTCGCGGCCTGCAGAGGCGAATTGCTCCGCCACCACGCTGCCCGCGAATCCTGCGCCAACTACCAGAACGTCAAGTTGCAGAGGAGTCTCCTTGGTTTTGAGCTTCGGGTTGAACTACGCTGTTACAGCTACTGCGCTGAGCAATTGCTGAGATGCCGGGGAAGCTGTGATGAAGTCGGCGATACGGCGGCCCATGGCTTCTTCGCCGCAGACATTTTTCCAGAACTCGAGACTGCGATTGCTCCACTGCTGAAGTGCAGCATCGTCGTCAAGCAAAGGCGTTACGACTTTTTCAAGCTCATCCCATGAATCAATCTGGATTACCGGCGCCCCGCGATAGAAATACTCATCGGGAAGCGGCTCGCAGATTACGAGGCATCCACTCTTCAGGCCTTCAAAGAAGCGCCATGTATCAATGACAGTGCCGCGTGGCGTAAGGCATATCTTCGAATCCATCATGCGCTCGGAGTAGGTGCGATTATCGTTGGCATCCACGCCGCCGAACGAGCCTTTCTGCAGCACACGATGATCCAGACGGAAGCGCGGATTACTTTCCTTCAGCGCGAGCATGTACTTGACCATGTCACGACGCGCAATCTGCTTGGGAGATTCATTGAGTGCGGCAACTCCGCGCGCAGGCGTCATGTCTATCTGGCCCGCGAAGAAGCAGTGATATGGCCGCTCACTCATGGGCTTTACCGGCAGTTCATCCAGCATGCAGGTGCCGCAGTGCGTATGAAGAATATGCGGCTCTTTGAGCACGGGCGCAAGAGGATAGCTTGCCTGGGATTCGCGCCAGCGTGACTTCCAATACAGCCCCGTGTTGCGGAGGTATTTGAAAAGCATGTTGCGCCGAAGCCTGTCGAACGGAAACCAGCGACGGATTCCCAGAAGAGGTTCGGTGCCGCGCGGCGCTTTCAAAATAGTATTTACAAATCGCGCGTAGCGAGGCATACGTCCGAACTCGTCGCCGAAGAGAATGACGACAACATTCGGTCCATACTCAGGTAGCGAATCCATATCCCATGTGAGATAGACGCGAAGATCCGGCACGTTGAGAAATTGCTCCATGTGCCGAAAGACCTGTGCATAAAACCTGCAATCTACAGGCCATGTCTTATCCCAGTAAGACAGGTCCCAGTCTCGGATAGCGCCATCGCTCCTGGAATTCACGACAAAGTATCGCGGCCGTCCAGACGCGGTTATGGATGTAACCTCTGCTGGCATAATATGAGTTTCCTTGTATGTGGAGCATTAAAATATCAAGCGGAGTAGATACGCACCTTCATCATACACTAAGACAACTCAGGCGAACTCTAAGTGGCGCGTTTGTTGGCTCTTATTCTGCGTATATCATCGAGCCGCTGTGCAAGCAGCTTTTCGCGGCCTTCCTGAGTAGGATGATAGTAGGTGCGTCCCTTGAGTGAGTCAGGCAGGCAGTCCATATCCGCGATCTTATCCTCTTCATCATGCGCGTAGCGATAACCCTTCGAATAGCCGAGTTCTTTCATGAGCTTTGTGGGGGCGTTGCGGATATGGAATGGAACAGGCTCCTGGCGAGTATGTTCGACCTCAGCCTGCGCGGCGGCGTATGCCGTGTAAACGGAGTTAGATTTTGGCGCGAGGCAGAGATAGACGACGGCCTCAGCGAGCGCAAGGTCGCCTTCGGGTGAGCCGAGAAAATCGATAGTCTCTTTTGCGGAGAGACATAAGTTGAGCGCTTCCGGAGCGGCGAGGCCGATGTCTTCCACAGCCATGCGCACGACACGGCGCGCTAAATACAGCGGATCTTCACCGGCGGCAAACATGCGCGCGAGCCAGTAAAGCGCGGCATCGGGGTCAGAATTGCGCACGCTCTTGTGCAGGGCGGAAATGAGGTTATAGTGCTCTTCACCGCTTTTGTCGTAGATGAGCACGCGCTGCTGCACAGCTTCAGTGGCAAGCGCTTTTTCAATGTGCTGTGAGCCCGCGGCGGCCAGTTGCGCGGCAACTTCCAGCGTGTTGTATGCCGCGCGGCAATCACCGTTTGAGTAGCTTGCGATCAACTCCAGCGCGCCCTCGTTTGCGCTTAGGTTCATGTTGCCCAGGCCGCGATCCTTGTCTTCAAGTGCTCTTCGCAGGAGCTGTGCAATGCGATCTTCACTGAGCGCCTGCAGTACATAAACGCGGCAGCGCGAGAGAAGAGCGGAGACGATTTCGAAGGATGGATTTTCAGTTGTGGCGCCGATGAGACGGATGGCGCCGCGCTCCACGTAAGGTAGGAAGGCATCCTGCTGCGCCTTATTGAAGCGATGAATCTCATCGACGAAGAGAATGGTACGCGCATGCATCTCCGCCGCGCGCGCGGCGTCCACCATCACCTGCTTGATCTCTTTAATGCCGCTCATCACGGCAGAGAACTCGACAAAGTTGGCGCGTGTGGTTTCCGCGATGATCTTTGCGAGCGTCGTTTTCCCCACGCCTGGCGGTCCCCAGAAAATCATGGAACCTAATTCGCCGGTGCCCTGGCTGTCGCGCTCGATCTGCACGCGAAGCGGCTTGCCTGGGCCGAGTAAGTGCTCCTGGCCTACGTATTCATCTAACGTGCGCGGGCGCATGCGCTCCGCAAGTGGTGCTCCTGGAGAGACCGACTTTTTGTAGGAGCTTTGCGCGCCGTCCGGTTCGCCATCAAACAGGCTCATCGTGCACCGGCTTTCGATGTGCGCTGCTGCGCGGCTTCATAGAGCAGCACGCTTGCGGCGACGGCTGCGTTGAGGCTTTCGACGGGGCCGGGGCAGGGGATGGTGAGTGCGCCGTCTGCCTTTGCTGCAAGTTCGTCAGGCACGCCATTGCCTTCGTTGCCGATCAACACCGCGACGGGAGCCGTAAAATCCACATTGCTGATGGAAGTCGCCTCGTTGAGCGCTGTTGTCCAAAGGGAAACCTGAAATTCACGAAATTGCTCGATCATTTGCTCGGGATCCGAGGCAATCACTGGAACACGAAAGACGCTTCCTGCAGAGGCACGTACTGCTTTTGGATTCCATGCGCTTACGGTTCCCGGAAGGCTCACAACACCGGATGCTCCAAAAGCCTCAGCGGAGCGGAGAATCGTGCCGACGTTGCCCGGATCCTGCAAGCCGGCAAGCACCAGGATCAGGGGGTTGCCGTATTCTGCCAGTCCTTCCAGCAAATCTCTCCAAATCCAGTCCGGCTGCTTGATCAGTGCCGCGATTGGCTGCGGGGCTTCCGTGGTCAGAGCTGAGGTGAGCAGTTCGCGAGGCATGAGCAACACTTCTGTTTCCTGCGGCAGCGTCAGACCGTCCAACAGCCGCTCCGCATCCTGCGCTACGAAAACAGTTTCGATGCTGAGCTTTGCCCGGAGAGCCTCCTCGATCAGGTTGGGTCCCTCGATGCCTGCCAGCAAGTCACCGGGACGCGGCGTCTTACTTAGTACGCGGCGGAGTTCCTTCAGGCGGGCATTTTGTTTACTCTGAACAAGGCGCACAGGCATCGGAGATCGCTTCTTACTTTGTTCGATTGTATTCGCAGCAGGTGGTGGATGCTGCTTTCGTGACGCCATCACTTGCACCGCGATTGGTGCTGTGTTAGTTTCCGAACTTGTAGCCTAGCCATACGTACACACCGAGGTAGAGCTTCTTGTCCGCCGAGATTTTGCGCGTCCATCCCGACGAACCACAGCCAGACAGGATCGATTACATCGTCTCCTGCCTGCGCCAGGGCAGCGTTGTTGCCCTGCCTACCGACACTTTTTACGGCCTTGCCGTTGACCCGGTGAATCTGCATGCCGTAGAGCAGATTTATCAGATCAAGATGCGGCAGAAGCATAAGCCGCTCTCGCTGCTGATTTCGAGTCTTGCACAAGCGTACGAACTGGCGCGCGAGAACGATCCGATGCTTGACCGGCTTGCCGATAAATTCTGGCCGGGACCACTGACGGTTATTGTGAAAGCCGGAACGAAGCTGCCGCTGCGCTCGACCGCTTACACGGGGAACGTGGCCCTGCGCGTACCAGATGCTGCGATTGCTCGCGCCGTTGTGGAACGCTTTGGGCTGCCGATCACGGCCACCTCCGCCAATCTGCAGGGCGCAAACGAGTGCACACATGCTGCGTGCGTGCGGGACCAGATAGGCGATCGCATTCCGCTGATTATCGACGGTGGGCCGACGGGGCGCTCGCAGCCAACGACGATTGTGGACTTGAGCCTGGGGCCGGGGCGGTGGATGATTCTGCGCGAGGGCGCGATTCCAACACACGAAATTGCAATGGTATTGCAGCGATAAGGGGCTCCGCTGATGGGCACTCCCCCAATCAAGGCCGGCCGTACGAAGCGCCATGGCGCGCTGCGTTTCTGCGCGATTGCGCTGCTGGTCGTCGTGCTTGCCGCTGCCGCATGGACGTGGTGGGTGTATTCGCAGATTGTCTACTTTGCACACATGGACCAGGCGGTACCTTCCGACGCCATTGTGGTCTTTGGCGCGGCGGAATGGGATGGGAGACCCTCGCCGGTTCTTCGCGCGAGGCTGGATCACGCGCTCACACTCTACCGGCATGGCATTGCGCCGCTGGTGATTACCTTGGGCGGCAACGGCGGAGATGCATACAGCGAGGGTGGCGTTGGGCGCAGCTATCTCGAATCACGTGGCGTGCCGGATTCCGCAATGATTGCCGAGACAGAAAGCCGTTCGACCCTGGAATCGTCACGCCGTGTGGCTGTGATTGCACGAACTAACAACCTGCGGCGCCTGGTGATTGTGAGTGACAATACACACCTGTTTCGTATTCACGAAATATGCGCTGCCAACGGGCTCAATGTGTTTACTTCGCCAAGGCCGCAGGCAGTGATTGCAGACCGGCCTCGTGACTTTGAGCGGTATGCTCACGAGATTATTGCGTATACATTGTGGCGCTTAAGGCTGGACTGAAGAACTACGAGAGCAATTTCGCGGAATGGCCCTGTTGCGTGAGAAGTTTTATCGCCTCTTTATCAAACGAAATGAAAGTATCCGCGCCGAGGCGGCGACCTTCAAATGCGAGTACGCCATCTGCAAAGTCGCCGCCGCGACGAAGAACTTCCAAGCCCGCTTCGATAGCGGTGAAATCTGCCACAACATTTCGGGCTTGAATTAAGGATTCAATCGCTATTGCAATTGCGGATCGATGAAACTTGTAGACGGTTTCCAATACCCATGCAAATTCGCAAACGCATGGAAGCGAAACAGCAATTAACTCCGCATTCGCCATAAGATGCCTGGCAGCGCGCGCCTGTTTCAAATCGTCCTGCACGGCGGCGCGCAAAAGAACGTTTGTATCCGCGGCGACCTTCATCGTTCTCCCGCCCACGCTCGCTCAGTGGCTTCTTTAATTTCCTCAAGGGTGGCTTTGACTTTGGTCTTGCCTGCCAGGATTCCGAAAAAATCTTCGATGCGTCCGGTCTGCCGGATCGGCCGAATGATCACATTGTTGGAATCATCGAAATCAAATTCAATCTTCTGGCCAGGTTGAACCCCGAGCTTTTCTAAAACCTCTTTGCGAAGCGTTACCTGCCCCCGGGCTGTAATTTTTTGCGGATACATATTCGTCTCCAGAGATTGTATTTGATTGTAATGTAATTTTGCATTACAAAGGTTCACCCGGACTAAATCACAGCATTTCGCATTGACCACAGGACAATGAGCAAAGCCGACAGAGCCGCGCTGGCGGTTGAGAGAAAGTTCACTGCGTCGTTGTTCAGCCAGTTTTTTCGTTCAAGGGTTGCGCCGAGCAGGCTGTCGAAGAGCAGGCCAAGGATTCCGCCTGCGGAGATGACGCATCCCGTCACCATGCTGCCTCGTAACACCCATGCGCCAATCGCTCCAATGATGCAGGCCGCGAGCACACCGGCGAGCGTGCCTGGCGCGCTGATGGCACCGTCTGTGCCGGGTTCAACGCGGCGGAAAGTCGTCAGCAAGAACGGCTGGCCGCCGAGCACCTGGCCGATCTCAGAGGAGAGGGTGTCTGCAGCTGCTTCCGCAAGCGCGGAGTAGGCTGCGAGGATGAGCAGAAGTTCGAGAGGATTGTTATCAGGACTGGTAAGTCTGCCGCCCGGAAATATGGATAGGGCTCCGGGACTGCAGGCCAGTGCCGCAAAGCCGAGATTCGCGCAGACCTGCGCTGCGCCGCGGCCTCGCTTTTCTTCCGCCGTGCCGAGATGCTCTTTTCGTTTGCGTCCAAAGCGTGTAGCCAGCGAGGTGAGCAGCAGCACCGCCAGCACCGGCACAATGGCCGTTCTCCACGGCTCATACGGGAACACAAAGGTAGAAAACATCATGCCTGCACAGAGCAGAGCGCCGGTTGCTGCCGCTGCGGGAGTGGCCGATCGTGACTTCCAGGCAACGAGTCCGAGAAGCATGCTCAGTCCGAGGCTCCAGAGAGCCACGCGCGTCTCGTGAGCCATCCAGAAGCGTATCTCCCACGCCACGCCCACTGCGATTGGCGCTATGACAATCAAGAGAATCAGCTTCGACTGCCATGCGAGCTTTTGCTGATCGGTTTTCGAGGTCACGACTGTATGGTAGCTGACGGGTGAAACGATTTACACTCGCTTGGCCAGCGATTTCCATCCTGTTGCACTACTGTGCGGAGTTTGAATGAAAAGGTTTGCAAGCGGAGTTTGTCTATCTGCCGTTCTGGGTTGTCTCACCGCCGTTTCTCAAGCGCAGACCGCCGAGCCGCGAGCTGTTCTCAACAGTCCCGGCGAGACGATTGTTCTTGAGCCGTATGCGCCGAATATTTTGCGCGTGACCATCAGCAAGGATGATGCAGCGGCCAAGGCCGCGCCCGGTTACGGCATTGTGGGCAAGCCCGATGCGTCCGGGTGGACGCTGAAGCAGAGTGCGGGCGAGGACGAGTATCGTTCGGCGCGGCTCGTGGTGACGGTGCATCGTCCGCATCCGAACCCGAACCCGAACGCCAGGCAAGGGAAGTTGCCGGATACGGCAAAGTACTTTTCCGGCTCGGCTCCGTGGGCAAATGTGACGGTGAAATCACCTGATGGGAAGACCGTTCTGGACATGGTTGGGTGGGAGCAGGCCGATTACAACCACAAGGATGGCACGGCCCAGCTTGCGAACGACCGCCGGCCCAGCGATGGACCAAGTTATGTGGTCGGCGCAACCTTCCGTTCTCCCAGCGATGAGCACTATTACGGGCTGGGACAGAATCAGGAAGGTTTTCTCGATCACCGTGGTCACCCGGTGCGTTGCTGGCACGATTACAACGCTCCAGCGGGCGCGAGTTCCTGCGTGCCGTTTGCCATTACGAATAAAGGCTACGGACTGCTGTGGGATAACGCTTCAAAGACTACGATCATTCCCGGCTTCAATGAAGTCACGCGCTGGCAGTCGGAGTCCGGCAGCCGTGTCTCGTACTTTGTGATCGCCGGCGACACAGCGGATGAGATTTATGCCGGTTATAAGCTGCTGGCCGGCCCCACTCCGATGCTGCCGAAGGCTGCCTACGGATACATCCAGTGCAAGCAGCGCTATTCAACACAGGAAGAACTGATGTCGGTGGCGAAGGGCTATCGCGACCGCAAGCTGCCTGCCGATGTGCTTGTGGTGGACTGGTTTTATTACACCAAGATGGGCCAGTTCGACATGGATCCCAAATCCTGGCCGGATCCAAAAGCGATGAACGACGAGCTGCACAAGATGGGCTTTGAGACGATGATCTCGGTCTGGCCGCGCTTTGTGAAAGAAGACCGCTACTACGATCAGATTTTGAAGAATGGCTGGTTTGAATCTCTCGCTGACGGCACGCCGGAGAACGGGCTGCCTTACGACAAAGCCGGCGCGGATATTGATACGACGAATCCCGCTGCGGCAAAGTTCTTCTGGCAGATTTCGCGGGACAATATACTTTCGCTTGGCTTTGATTCGCTATGGGCAGACGAGACCGAGCCTGATTTGCCGCCGAACGGCGCTTTTTACCATATTGGCCCCGGCACGGAGTTCTTCAACGTCTATCCTTACTTCCATACAAAGGCGCTGTATGACGGTTTCCGCGCGGACCTGCCGCAGAAGCGCGCGCTGGTTCTTTCCCGCGATGCGTATCTTGGCGCACAGGCGAACGGCACCATCTTCTGGTCCAGCGACATTCATGGAACATGGGACACGTTGAAGCGCCAGGTTCCTACAGGGCTGGATTTCACGGCGTCGGGTTTCGCGTACTGGTCGAATGACACCGGCGGCTGGCAGTATCTGCCGCAGGTGCATAAGCCCGAGCATCCGCCGCTGCTCGACCCCTCCGACGCGCGTGCCGTGGTTGGTCATTACGATGATTACCCGGAGCTTTACACGCGCTGGTTTGAGTACGCTACATTTTTGCCGATCATGCGCACGCATGGCAGCCGCACCGCCAATGAGGTCTGGTCCTACGGCAAACAGGCTGAGCCGATCCTGATCAAATACCTCAATCTGCGTTATGAGCTTCTGCCGTACATCTACTCGCTCGGCTACAAAACATGGATGACCGGCGCGCCCTTCATGCGCGCGCTTCCGCTCGATTTTCCCAATGATCCGCAGGTTGCCGATATGCGCGATGAATACATGTTCGGCCCGGCATTTCTCGTCGCACCAGTCACGGACCAGGGCGCAACGAGCAGGGAAGTCTATCTGCCCGCCGGCGCTGATTGGTACAACTACTGGACCAATGAGCACTTTCACGGAGGCCAGAAAATTACGGTGTCAGCCCCGATTGATACGATTCCGCTTTTTGTTCGCGCGGGATCGATTCTGCCGCTTGGATCGGCGATTGAAAACACCAAAGAAAAGCAGACGATTACCAGAATCAAGGTGTACCCCGGAGCCGACGCGGAGTTCACGCTCTTCAATGACGATGGAACCAGCTACGCCTACGAGCAGGGGGGCGGAAGCATTACGCACCTGCGCTGGAACGACTCTGCGCGCAAGCTTTCTGAGGGTCCAGCCGGTGCAGCCCTGGAAATCGTAGGCAAATAAGGCCCCCAGAACTCCGTCCTTCCAAACGGACGGAGTTTTGGCGAGTCTAACCTTGAGCCTTCGCGTTGGCAGGGTTGGTCCGGATTTATACCAGCAGTCCCTATGCCCCCACTGCCTCATTTACAATGGCCTAGTAAGCAGGAACATAAATACGAATGAGTCTTTTTTGTATGTCTTTTGAGCGGAAGATTGCCCTTGCAGGCGCGGCTTTTGGGTTGGCATTTCTAGCCGGATGCGGTGCGGGCTATCGTCCCGTCGTTACGCCCACGAATCCAAGCGGACCGGCGGCCCAGCCCACTGCTTATGCGACGGTTGTGTCGTCTCCTTCTTTAACCTCCCCCGGCATGGTCAATGTGATCGATTATTCCGGTGACACAGTGCTGGCGCAGGCGCCCCTGGGACCAGGACCCATTGCATTCACGCTCGATCAGACCGGCGTGAATGGTTTTACCTTTAACAGCGACGGCACAGTCAGCGATTTTCCCGCGAACAGTTCCCTGCAGGCGAACAAGGTGTACGTCACCACGCTCCCTGCCAATGCCTATCCTTTCGGGTTTTCAGCGCCGACGGCTCAGCTCTGGACTACGGATCTGACCTCGAACGATGTGGATGTCTTTAGCGGGACGCAGCCGGCCGTCTTTAAAATTGCAATTCCCGTGGATCCGACGCCCGTGATGGTAATCGGGCCTACAACTACAGCGCAGCGCAACTATGCCATTACCCAGGGCGCAGTTGCCGGGCCCACCACCTGCAATACAGCACCCTCTTCGGGACCGAAAGGCGTTGCGGATGCCATTGAAGTGGCCAGCGATTCGATCTCCGCGAAGCTGCCCCTGGGCCGGTGCCCGGTTTATGCCGTGCAAACTCCGGACGCACAGCGCGTGTATGTCCTGAACCGCGGCGATGACACCATTACCGTGATCAATAGCCAGACCAATACGCTGGATGATCAATGCCCGCCGCCTACGGGCTGCGTCAATAAGGCTGGACAGACATACTTCTCGCATCCCACGTTGCCGCTCTCCACATCCGCTGTTTCGGCCACCGGGATCACGCCGCCCAATGGCACGACAGGTATGACGACAACCGCCGAGCCTGTGTATGCCGAATACAACGTTGCTACCCAGCAGCTTGTGGTGGCCGATTATGCCGGCGGCACCGTCAGCATTATCGACGTGAGCCTGGACTCTTACGGCAACGACAGCCAGACCTTTGGAACCACTTACACGGTGAAGGTGGGCAACGGTTCCACGCCCAACCCCACCAGCGTTACGGTTCTTAACGGCGGCAGTCGCGCCTATACAGCCAACCAGAACGATGACTCGACTGGCAACGGCACAGGCAATGGCACGGTGACGATTGTGAATATCTCCAGCCATACTGTGGAGAAGACCCTTCAAGTCAACGGTCACCCGCGCACGGTGGTTTCCACGCAGAACTCGCAATATGGCAAGGTTTACGTGGCCTCGCCAGACAGCGAATATCTGACCATCATCCGAACAGATGAGGACATTGTGGACACGACTGTTCTGGTACAGGGAAAGGTTGTCGATGTGCGTGTCTCATCGCAGAACGGCGCCAGCGGCAACTCAAACATTACCAGCCGCCAACCCGGTTACGGCGTGCCCTGCAATTTGTCCGCGCAGCAATATTCCCAGGCAGGCGTTACGCCAACTACGTTGTTGCTCTGCCAGGCACAGACGCTCCAGTAGGAGTTGCTTCAGCAGGCTAACAGTGAAGGCCATTTCCAATGCGGAAGTGGCCTTCTTCTTTTTAAGAGATAGAGTAAAGAGATGGCCGCGCAGATCAAAGCCCGCATCGACACCTTGCTCGTGGAGCGCGGTCTTGTGCAGAGCCGCGAACGGGCCCGCGCGCTGATTCTGGCCGGGCGCGTTCTGGTGAACGAGCAGAAGATCGACAAGCCCGGCGCATCGGTTGCAGGCGATGCAGCGCTGCGCCTTCTTGGCGACGATCAGCCCTATGTCAGCCGTGGAGGGCTCAAGTTAGCCGGCGCACTGGATACATGGAAGATCGAAGTCACGGGTCGCGTCTGCCTCGACGTAGGCGCATCCACCGGCGGCTTTACAGACTGCCTTCTCAAGCACGGCGCGTCCCAGGTCACAGCCATTGATACCGGCTTCGGCCAGATCGCCATGCAGCTTCGCAATGACTCTCGCGTCCGCCTGATGGAGCGCACCAATGCGCGTTTGCTGGAAGCGCGTTCGCTCATGGCAGAGCCATTTCCGACACTGCTCGTCATGGACGTTTCGTTTATTTCAGCAACCCTGGTGCTGCCCGCGGTGCTTGCAGCAGCGCCGTCTCTTGCAGAGGCTGTAATCCTCGTGAAGCCGCAATTTGAAGCCGGACGCGAGCATGTAGGCAAGGGCGGCATCGTTCGCGATCCCGCTGCCCGGCAGATTGCTATTGATCGTGTGGCGCAATGTGTTCGCGAGCAGGGTGGGGAAGTAGCCGCTGTGATGGAGTCGCCGATCACAGGAGCAGAGGGCAACGTGGAATTTCTGCTGCATGCGCGATTCAGCGGCCATTTATACTAAGGATTATCTGAATTCGGGAAAATATATGTCTTATCTTGTAACCGGAGCGGCAGGTTTTATCGGCTTTCATGTCTGCCAGCGCCTGCTCCAGCGCGGTGAAACCGTAATCGGCGTGGATAACGTCAACGACTACTACGATCCATCTCTGAAGGAAGCACGCCTGGCGCAGTTGACCGGCAAACCGGGCTTTCAGTTCTATCGCACAGATATTGCGGACCACATCGCAGTGGAAGCACTGGCCGCGCGGCATCCGGAGATCACTCGCATTATCCATCTGGCAGCGCAGGCCGGCGTCCGGTACTCGCTGGTCAACCCATACGCCTACACGCATTCCAATATCGATGGGCAGATTGCGATGCTGGAGATGGCACGGCATCTGAAAAACTGTCAGCACTTTGTCTATGCCAGTTCGTCGTCGGTTTACGGAGCGAACAAGAAGCTGCCCTTCTCGGTAGAAGATCGCGTCGATAATCCGGTTTCACTGTACGCCGCTACCAAGAAAGCCTGCGAGCTGATGGCGCACTCCTACAGCCATCTCTATTCGATTCCGACAACCGGGCTGCGCTTCTTCACCGTCTACGGTCCGTGGGGAAGACCCGATATGTCCGCCTTTCTGTTCGTGAAGGCAATTCTTGCGGGCAAGCCGATCAATGTCTTCAACAACGGCGATATGCGCCGCGATTTCACCTACGTGGATGACATTGTCAGCGGCGTTGTGGCTGTATCCGATCACATTCCCGGCGGAGATGGACCGCCCTATCGCGTTTATAACATCGGCAATCATCGTTCCGAGCCGCTCATGCGGATGATTGGACTGATCGAAGACGCCCTCGGCAAGAAGGCAGAGATTACCTTTGAGCCCATGCAGCCCGGCGACGTAAAGGAAACCTTCGCCGACATTGAGGCGTTGCGCCGGGATGTGGGCTTTGAGCCATCCACGGCAATCGACGAGGGGATTCCCAGATTTGTGCGCTGGTATCGCGAGTTTTATGGCGTATAACCGGGTCTGAATGGATATGAGCGTGCTTCAGACAACGAGTATGAAAGAGACCTCCGGGACCACCGCGCGGCCGCTTTGCGTGGACCTGGATGGCACTCTCGTGAAGAGTGACACGCTGCTTGACTCGTTGCTGTTGCTGGTTCGTATGCATCCTTTGCAGGCACTGCAGAGCCCCGTATGGGCTCTGCGCGGCAAGGCAGCGCTTAAGAGAGAGGTCTCTTCGCGCGTTACTCTCGATGTGGCGCATCTGCCCTACAACCGCCCTCTGGTTACTTATCTTGAAGAGCAAAAGGCGTCGGGCCGCAGGATCTATCTGGCCACGGGCGCCGATAGTGAGACGGCGGAGCGCGTCGCTGCTCATTTTGATTTCTTTGACGGCATCCTGGCCAGCGATGGCAAGACCAATCTCACCGGCGGCAACAAGTTGGATAGCATGCGGAGCCGCTTTGGCGAAGAAGGCTACGACTACATCGGAAATGCTTCGGTGGATATTCCATTGTTGCGCCATGCCGGCTCGGCAATGATTGCCAATCCCGAGCGTGGACTGGCTTCACGGCTTCAACGAAGCGGGATCGTAATCGAGAGAGAGTTTGATGACAGGGCGGGAGCTCTTAAAACTTTTCTCAAGGCAATCCGCATACATCAGTGGGCAAAGAACGTGCTCGTGCTGGTGCCCTTTCTGCTCTCACACTCGCTGACCCGCCTGCATATTGCTGCCGCCATCACCGCTTTTTTCTCCTTCAGTCTTTGCGCATCGGCTACCTACATCGTCAACGACATGCTGGATATCGATGCCGACAGAAAGCACCCGCGCAAGCGCTTCCGGCCCTTTGCTTCAGGAGACATGCCCGCATGGACGGGCGCGCTTATCGCGGTGCTGTTTGTGGCCGCTGCGCTCATCGGCTCCTGTTTGCTGCTTCCGCAGGGGTTTCTGCTCTGGCTTCTGCTGTACATTATCGCCACGCTGGCCTACTCGCTCTATCTCAAACGCATCGCGCTGGTAGACGTGATTCTGCTTTCAGGCCTGTACACAATTCGTGTTCAGGCCGGCGGTGCTGCTACAGGCGTACCCATCTCGCACTGGCTCTCGGCGTTTTCAGTCTTTCTCTTTTTGAGCCTTGCCATGGTCAAGCGCTTCAGTGAACTGCGGAATGCTTTGGAGCGGGGAACGAAATTTGCACACGGCCGCGGCTATCTTTCCGTAGACATCGAGCAGTTGCGCAGCTTCGGCACTGCCAGCGCGTATGCTGCCGTAGTTGTCTTCGCAATGTACATTAATGGCCGGGACGTTACGGTTCTGTATCATCACCCGGGCCGTCTCTGGCTGGCCGCACCTCTCATGCTGCTTTGGGTCAGCTGGGTATGGCTGCTTGCCTCTCGCGGTGAGCTGAATGAGGACCCCATTATTTTTGCCGTGACGGATCGCATGAGCCTGCTGATTGGCGCCGTCGTGGTTCTCATTGCCGTGCTTGCTGCTCTTTAAGCGCCTGTCAATTCTCCCAGTCGCATATTGGCAGTAAACGTAAAAAAGTGCTCGATTTCCGCTTTCCTATGGTAGGGTGGTATTGCCATTTGACGGGGTCCGCTTACGGACAGCGTTTCGATCTCACAGCGAAGGCGTTTTCAAGGCAATTTCGAGCGCCGTCATCAAATTTAATTGCAGGAGGATAAAGAGCATGCGCTCATATCTCATCAAAGTAGCCAGTTTAGCGCTATTCGCAATCGCGCCGAGTGCGATGATTGGTCAGGGGACTGCAAAGATGCCGTCGTACGGGGATGCGCCGTCGCGGTGGGATATATTTGCGGGCTATAGCTATTTGGGGCCGCACGACACGGTGACGGTGTTGCAGCCGGATCGGGTGACGTACGTGGATGTGTCGTACAAGGCGATCGACATGGGCGCGATTGTCAGCGCGGCGCGTTACTTTAACAAGTACGTAGGTATCCAGGGCGAGACGAGCCAGCATCATTTTGGCATCAACTCGAACAACGACGATTTCAGCTTTTACCAGGGCGGCTTGATATTCCGCTTTCCGAGCGATGAAGTGACGCCGTTTGTGCATGGCCTTGTGGGCGGTGCTCTGGTGGGCGGTCCTGAGCATGAGCCCCTGACGTGGGGCGCGAGCTTGACGGCGGGCGGCGGTCTTGATTACCAGACGCCGTTGCTGAACCACAAGCTTGCGATCCGCCTGTTCCAGGTGGATTACAACTACACGCATGTGAACTTTGGACCTGGAGTTTATGGTGGTCGCGCGAACATCGATTCGGTGCGTGCGAGCGCGGGTCTTGTGTTCCACATCGGCTCGATTCTTCCTCCTCCTCCGATTACGCTGGCCTGCTCGGCGAACCCGGCAGCGGTGTTCCCTGGCGATCCTGTGACGATTACGGGCACGGCGGGCGCGGTGTTGCCGAAGATGACGCCGAGCTACACGTGGACCGGCACGGGTGTGACGGGCACGGCGGAGACGGCGACGGTAGCGACGGCGGGTCTTGCACCGGGCACGTACACGGTGAACGGCACGGTGAAGGAAGGCAAGGGCGACAAGCCGTGGGAGACGGGCACCTGCTCGGCTACGTTTACGGTGAAGGCGTATGAGCCTCCGACGGTGAGCTGCTCGGTGACGCCATCGACGATCAAGCCGGGTGATTCGGCAACGGTGACGGCGACGGGCATGAGCCCGCAGAACCGCCCGTTGACGTACACCTACGCGGCCTCGGCGGGCACGGTATCCGGTTCGGGCACGACGGCGACGTACTCGTCGACGGGCGCACCGACGGGACCTGTGACGATCACCTGCTCTGTGGCGGACGACAAGGGTCAGACGGCCTCTGGCACGACGGGCCTGACGATCGAGTCGGTGGTAGTACCGGCGACGCCGCACACGCAGACCCTGTGCTCGATCACGTTCACGAAGGACATGAAGCGTCCGACGCGCGTGGATAACGAAGCGAAGGCCTGCCTGGATCAGGTAGCGCTGAGCTTGCAGAGCCAGAGCGATGCGAAGGCGGTCGTGGTGGGCGAGGAAACTTCAGCGGAGAAGACCCCGAAGAAGGGCAAGCACGCCAAGATGGAAGCCGACTTTGCGGCGCAGCGCGCAGTGAACACGAAGGCGTACCTTGTGGAAGAAAAGGGTATCGATGCTTCGCGGATCAGCGTGGCGACGGGCACCTCGGACTCGCAGGCAGTGGAGAACTACCTGGTACCGGCCGGCGCAACCTTCGGCACGGATATCTCGGGCACCACACCGGTGGACGAGTCAACCGTGAAGCCGATCAAGCGCGTACCGCTGGGTACCAAGAAAACGCATAAGAAGGCAATGTAAAAGCACCTTCTTAGTAACCATCGGGGCTGACTGGAATTTCCGGTCAGCCTCGACTCTTTTAGGGAAATGTTTTTCAATGGTTATAGCGGACTCGTTAAGCTGACGCATTTTCACTTTGGATGGAAATTTTGAAGACTTGCCTGAAATTCTCTCGTTACTCCAGCCTGGTTCTCTTTCTTGCATTTGTCGCATTCCACGCAAACTTTGGTGGAGCACAACAGGGCCTATGGCGATCGGTAGGGCCGGATGGCGGAGATGCTCGTTCTCTCGCTTCGGTTCCGGGCCACCCGGAGCATCTCTATCTTGGAACTGCGCTTAGCACCCTTTACGAGTCAGTGAACGGCGGCGCGTCCTGGAAGAAGCTGGCTCGTCTGGATCCCGCAGATGACCTGGTGATTGCTCACATGGTCATCGATCGGGCAGACCCCTCGCATATCCTCGTTGCCGGATGGCGCTTCGATAAGCCGGAAGGCGGTCTTTACGTGAGCCGCGATGCAGGCCACACCTGGAGCGAGACTTCCGATCTCAAAAATCAGTCGGTTTTTGCGCTCGTACAAGCCGCTGCCGATCCGAAAATCTTTGTTGCTGGCACGCTCCAAGGTGTTTACCGTTCCACCGATGCCGGTGCCAGTTGGACGCAAATCAGCCCGCCTGCAAGCCGGGAGATTCACGAAGTGGAATCGCTTGCGGTTCATCCTCTGAATCCCGACATCATCTATGCCGGCACATGGCATTTGCCGTGGAAGACCAGCGATGGCGGCAAAACATGGGAAAACATCAAGCAGGGCGTGATTGACGATTCCGATGTTTTCTCGATCATCATTGACCCGACCAATCCCAACACGGTCTATGCCAGCGCCTGCAGCGGCATTTACAAGAGCGAAACCGCAGGCAGTCTCTTCCATAAGATTCAGGGCATTCCAGCCACGGCGCGGCGCACGCGCAAGCTGAAGCAGGACCCCGCGCATCGCGATACGGTCTATGCCGGCACTACGGAAGGCCTTTACAAGACCACCGACGCAGGCAAGACCTTCCAGCGTATGACAGGCCCGGATGTCATCGTCAACGATGTTTGGATCGATCCCGATAATCCGAGCCACGTGCTGTTGGCGACCGATCGCAGCGGCGTGCTCGCAAGCACGGATGCTGCCGTGACCTTTACATCGGCCAACCGCGGCTTTACAGCACGCAAGGTCGAAGCCATGCTGGTGGATTCAAGCGATCCGGCAAAGATCTATGCCGGGGTGGCAAACGACAAAACCTACGGCGGAGCCTTCATCTCCACAGATGGCGGCGAAGAATGGAAGCAGATAGCCAACGGGCTGGCCGGACGCGATGTCTTTGCGCTGAGCCAGGCGAAGGATGGGACGATTCTGGCCGGCACCAACAGCGGCATCTTCGCTCTCGATCAGGCATCCAGCACATGGGAGCCGCGCAACGCGATCGTAAATACTGTTCAGCAGCCGGTCACGAAAGTAGTACGCGGCAAGCGCGTAACCACAGTGATGGATGTACCGGACAAGCATGACCTGTCGAGCCGCATCTATGCGCTCGATCTCTCCACCGATGTATGGGTAGCTGCTGCCGATGGCGGCCTTTTCACCAGCCACGACCAGGGCATCACCTGGCAAGGTGGCCCCGTAGCCGGTGCAGGCGACTATCGCGTTGTGGCCGCGCATGGTTCTACTATGGCCGCCGCGCAGCCGAGCGCCTTAGCCGTCTCTACAGATGCGGGGCAGTCGTGGATGCCGGTGTCCATTCCGTCCGCGATAACGCGCATCTACCGCGTCGTCTTTTCCGCGGATGGAACCATCTGGCTTGGAGCACGCCAGGGAGTGTACTTTTCGCACGATCAGGGCAGGTCGTGGATGTGGCTGGAACATCTACCGCTGGTGGATGTAAACGGTCTTACTTACGATGCGCGCCAGGACAGGATTCTGGCCAGTTCGCGCACCAGCGACTTCCTCTATTCCATCGATGCCAAGTCTCTCTCCTGGACATGGCAGAAGACCGGCTTTCCCATCTATATGGTGCGCTCTGCCTCCGGCCACCTGGTTGCAGCGTCGCGCACAGATGGAATCCTGGTGGAATCAGCCGGAGAGCAGGCCAACAGCAGCGGAGCAGTTTCCACCAAGTCTGCGCAGAAGTAAAAATAACGGTGTATCGGCAATCCATCGCCGCATATATGTGCAGCAAAGAGGGCTTGTTTTTTTGATCTCACCCGGTCATCAAACGTCGCAAAGCCCTCGGCTTCTGATACACTTGATCATGTTGCGGCAATGAGAACTCTCATCCTTGAGATACCCATTGCCGCCCACCCACACTCTGCATCGCACGTCTCCCGGCTTTCTTCGTAACCGGTTCCAGAGATAAAAATGCAGTGGTCCAGTGGGGACGTAGCTCAGTTGGTTAGAGCGCCGCCCTGTCACGGCGGAGGTCGCGGGTTCGAGCCCCGTCGTCCCCGCCATAAAACCTGAGAAATTAAAGGCTTTATGGCGATTGATGAAATCCAAATCATCCTTTTAGCATGCTGACAAGGGTGCTTGCGCGCCTGCGGCATAGCCCCTCCATTCGGATTCCGCTCTAATTCTCCTTTAGGACGAGTCATCGCGAATGCTCCGCACGCAAACGGATTCGGGCGTATGCTCAAGTAAGCAGTATTAGATTTCTCGCCTCAGGCATTCCAGGCTTCGCTTCAGACGAGCACTTTTCAAGCACGCAACCGATCGACTGGATTGCCATGAGTCTGCATAAGCAAGGCGACGTAAAGAACCACCTATCTTTCCGCTACACTACCAAAATATATCTTTGCCCGCCGGTATCCGGCACAAGCGGCCTCTCTGTGCCTGAGCCAGACGCGATCAAGCCAGTTCCGTTGGGTTTCGCTGAGGATTTCCTTACGGAACATTCGTCGTCTGGCGAAGTCCCCGTATCGACGGCCCCGTAACCCGTTCCATCAGTCCGCAGGGGACAGCAGTGTCGAGAAACGCGCGAGCTGGAACCCGCACTTCTATTTCCTGTGCAAGACGCGCGGAGAGACGCTACTGATCGAATTTTGGAGCGTGCGCTACAGGGATTGCGAAACGGCCCAACGCTGCCGTGCTTGATTCTTTTCATGCCGCAAAGTATTCGGCTTCCATATCGCGGCAGTGATCGTGCAGCCCCACTAAATCCAGCACGATACTTTTCCCGGAAGATTCCCGGTGTACTTGCTCCATGCGCCTTCTCTGGACACTTCTCGGTAGATTACAGCGATCGTCAACGCAATCGGCGCTTATACACGAAAGCAGGACAAAATGCCGTTCCACGAAATGATGCATCCAGCGAAAGCGGCTCGGAAACGTGTTTCAACAGAGCCGCGCCCCGATGGGTTAGAGACCCCACATGCACCATTGCCAACGCGCATTGCTTTTGTTGGAAACTATCTTCCACGGGAGTGCGGCATCGCAACGTTCACCACCGACCTCTGCACAGCACTCGCCTCCGAGTATGGCTCAGAGCGGCTGTTTGCCATTCCTGTCAACGATCCCGGCTCAAATTATGACTATCCGGAACAGGTGCGTTTGGAGATCGAGCAGGACGACCTGGCGTCGTATGAACGTGCGGCCGATTTTCTCAACTTCAACGGAAACGATCTGGTATGTCTGCAGCATGAATATGGCATCTATGGTGGAAGTGCCGGCAGCCACATCCTGACGTTGCTTCGCAAACTGAGAATGCCGTTGGTGACAACGCTGCATACGGTTTTGCGAAACCCAGATAAGGATCAGCGGTCGGTGCTCGAAGAGATTGCAAGACTTTCCGATCGGCTGGTCGTCATGAGCGAGTTGGCGGCTGAGCTTCTGCGCGACGTTTACGCAGTTCCCGGTGAAAACATCGATGTGATTTCACATGGAGTGCCGGAAATGCCGTTTGTGGATCCTAACTATTTCAAGGACAAATTCGGCACAGAAGGGAAGTCGGTCTTGCTGACCTTCGGCCTGCTCTCTCCCAACAAGGGCATCGAGAACGTCATACGCGCGCTACCGGCGATATTGGCGAGATACCCGAATGTGGTGTACCTCGTCTCCGGAGTCACTCATCCTCACATCAGGCGGCGAGAGGGTGAGCACTACCGCGAAGAACTGACAGCGTTGGCGGAACAACTCGGCGTTGCCTCGCAGTTGATCTTCAACAACCGCTTTGTGAGCACCGAGGAACTGGTGGAGCAGGTCGGCGCGGCGGACATCTATGTGACGCCCTACCGGCAGGAGGCGCAGGTCGTCTCTGGAACGCTCGCCATAGCGCTCGGCGCGGGTAAAGCAATTATCTCCACGCCATACTGGCATGCCAGGGAACTGCTCGCAGATAGACGAGGCGTGATCGTCCCCTTTGATGATCCCGAATCCATTACAAAAGCTGTGCTCAATTTATTGGAGAATGATGCGGAACGTCATGCGATGCGAAAGCGAGCGTATCTGCATTCTCGTGAGACGACATGGCCCAAGACAGCGCGGGCTTATATGGCGACCTTCCAGCGCGCTCGCTTCGAGCGCAGTCTGCGGCCAAGACCTGCTCAATGGGATGAACTTCCGCTAAACGCTCCAGTGGATCTGCCGGAGTTGAATATTGCACACATGCTGAACATGACCGATGACACGGGCATGTTGCAACACGCCATCTTTTCAGTGCCGAACACGCGCGAGGGCTACACGACGGACGACAACGCGCGCGCCCTCATCGTGTCTATGCATTTGGATGAGATGGATGAATTCACGCACACGAATGAATCCCTCAAACTCGCGCGACGGTATCTTGCTTTTCTCTGGCTGGCATTTCATTCAGATAGTGGGCGGTTCAGAAACTTCCTCGGCTACGGTCGGAGATGGCGAGAAGACATAGGCTCGGAAGACAGCCACGGCAGGGCGCTGTGGAGTTTAGGAACCGTATTGAGCCGCTCGCAGGATGTAGGATTGCGCGGCGCGGCAGGCAGGCTCTTCGAAGCTGCTCTACCGGCCGCGCTGACCTTCACCAGTCCGCGCGCATGGGCATTCAGCATTCTCGGGATTCAGGCGTATCTGGATTGGTTTCCCGGCGACAGGGCCGTTCAGGGTGCGCGAAACACACTTGCCAACCGGCTGCTAACCATCTACGAGCAGAGTTGCACCGGGACCTGGCAATGGTTTGAGAAGAGTCTCGCTTATTCGAATGCCAGGTTGTCGCAGGCTCTTATTCTGGCTGGATGGAAAAGTGAGAACAGAAAAATGATCGCAACGGGTATCGAGTCCCTCGAATGGCTCTTGGCAGTGCAACATCAGGACGACGAACAGATATTCGTGCCCATCGGCTCAAATGGATTCTTTACCGAGGGCAAAGAGAAGGCCCGCTTCGATCAACAGCCTGTCGAAGCCTGTGCCACCATTTCCGCCTGTCTTGAAACCTACAGGCTGACGCACGAACGGCACTGGCTTGAACGAGCGCAGCAGGTTTTCCGCTGGTTTCTTGGCGAGAACGATCTGCAGGTTCCGCTTTACGATGCCGCAACGGGCGGGTGCAGGGATGGGCTTCATCCGGATCGCGTCAATGAAAACCAGGGCGCGGAATCAACACTGTCGTTCCTGATGGCTCTCCTCGAATTGCAAGAGGAGAAAGTGACCAACGTAAACCAACTTCATCAGGAAATGAGTGTTTCCCTTTGAGCCTCAATACATCTATCACCGTAGACCTGCAGAAGACTGGGCAAGGCACGGACCTTTCCCTGTTTGTCCGCTATACCGGAAATCCGATCCTCACCCGGCAGGACTGGCCTTATCCGGCGAACAGCGTCTTCAATGCGGGTGCTGTACAGTTGCCCGATGGAGACACCCTTTTGCTCTGCAGAGTGGAGGAGCGGACCGGCTTGTCGCATCTGTGCGCGGCCCGCTCTGCAAACGGAATCGATGGATGGCGCATCGATCCCGAACCCACGCTGCTGGCCAATCCGCGCGAATACCCCGAAGAAATCTGGGGGATCGAAGATCCGCGGATCACCTACGTTCCCGAGCTCGATCAATATGCGATTGCTTATACCTCCTTCGCGCGCGGCGGTCCTGGCGTATCACTCGCACTAACCAGGGACTTCAAGACCTTTGAACGACTCGGTGTAATCATGCCGCCCGAAGATAAGGACGCGGCTCTGCTGCCGCGCAGGATCAATGGCTATTGGGCCATGATTCACCGCCCGGTAAGGCCTACGGGCGCGCACATGTGGATCTCCTATTCGCCAGATCTGCGCCATTGGGGGAACCACAAAGTCATGCTCGAAGCACGCCGCGGCGGATGGTGGGATGCGAACAAAATCGGACTCTGCTCGCCGCCGATTGAGACATCGAAGGGATGGCTGACCATCTACCACGGAGTCCGGCAAACCGCCGCAGGCAGCATTTATCGCCTCGGGCTCGCACTCTTTGACCTGGAAAATCCGGAGATCTGCCTGCAACGTGGAGACTCCTGGATGTTCGGGCCGGAAGCTCCCTATGAGCGCAGCGGCGATGTCAAGGACGTTGTGTTTCCCTGCGGTCAAATCATCTGCGCCGATGGAGATACGATCCGTCTCTACTATGGTGCCGCGGATTCATGCATGGCGATGGCAACGGGCAGCATAAGCGCTCTGCTCGCGTGGCTCGACCAGCACTCGGATTCAGAAAACATACGCCGGTTGTAACGAATCGGATGGAGGAGAAACATGCGTTCAGCAAGCCGGCAGCGACCCAGGTGGTTACCTCACATGATCTGGACCAGGCACGAATGTCCCAGTTGCAACTCAGTCAAATTCAAATCGGCCGAATTAAACCCGTTCGACAGCCTGCTCAGTATGTTTGCAATACGGCCGGTTCGTTGCATGTTCTGCTGGAGGCGATATTACTGGTTCGCCTTCCATGCTGAGAACCCGGCCTGATGCCTTCGCATGTCTATATCGAGAAATAGTCTGAGTGATCGAATGGAGAGAATGTTGAATGGAATATGCGTCTAACCCGACGTCGAACGATCTTTTGCACCGCCTTACATCAGACCGCCCACAAGAGGCGATGAACTACACCGTAATTGCGCAAAGCGCTGCAGATGTGCAGGACACTCAGAATGCTCCATCCCTGAGTATGGGACCGTACCTGATAGCGTCTGAACAGACGCGGTTACTGACCACTCTCAGCGTCTATAGCCTGCGCGGCAACAGTCGGGAGCAGGTGCGGACGTTATATATGAATGCCACGGCGCTTCGCATTTGGAAAGACATGGGCAAGCAGCCGAAGATCGTAGGCATGCAGCATCGTCCAGCGCATACCGCGCTGCTGTCGTTCGGAGTACCGTTCAGCGAGTAGCAACGCAACCCCATGCAAGAGAGTCGACTCAAAGCAGGTGAGGGCCTATTGAATCGCACTTCCAACACGAACCATTCAAACCCTAATGTCTTCACGCGTGCCGCACGGGCATTCGCCTGGATCGGCCGTGTTCTGTTGATGTTAACCGCCATTCTGCTGGTGACTACGCCGCTGACGCAGTACATCTGGACCTGGGATCACTTTCTGCACGGTGGTCAGGATTATGAATTAAGCACGCTCATGGTGCTGGCGTTTCTCAGCCTGGTGCTGGTACTGGCTCAGCATCGCAAGCAGAGCCTGGATCTGTTATTTGCAGCACGGCGCCAGTCTTCATTTCTTTCCCGTGCCTCGTTGGCTCCGATTGCGCTCGCCGGAGTGCTCTGGACCTTGTCTTCAGAATGTGGGGCTAGTCCGGGTTTAGAGCAATTCGGTCTTCCCCTTCAAATTTGATCCATTCCTCTCCATGCAACTTAGTAGGGCGGTTCATCGCAGAACTGCCTGCGACCCATTGGTATCGATTCAACCTTCGTTACGTCTGATGTGGAGAGGTCATGAAAAAATTAGAAGTCATTCACGCCTGGGCCAGAATACTGACAGGCCGTGCGCCTTCGCTTTCAATCGAAATCACGAAAGAATGTCCTTTGCGGTGCCCCGGGTGCTATGCCTTCGATGCTGCGCATCTCGGAGGAGTCACGCAGCTACGTCAGCTCTCTGACTACAAGGGCGATGAACTTGTCGCAAAGGTGCTTGCGTTGATCGATGAACGCAAGCCGCTCCATGTTTCTCTTGTAGGCGGCGACCCGCTCGTGCGGTATCGCGAACTGGAGGCACTGTTACCACAGATCGAGAGCCGAGGTGTGCATACGCAGGTCGTTACCAGCGCATTTAGAAAGATTCCGGGCGCATGGAAGGAATTCAGCAAACTCAATGTCGTGGTATCGGTCGATGGCCTTCAGCCGGAGCATGACGCGCAACGCAAGCCAGCCACCTACGAGCGCATCCTTCAGAACATCGAAGAGGCCAGGGTAACCATTCACTGCACCATCACGTCGCAGATAGCGGAGCGTCCCGGTTATCTCGACGAATTCCTTCACTTCTGGACCAGCCGCGTGCAAGTTGCCAAGGTGTGGTTCAGCATTTTCACTCCCCAGCTCGGTGCCGCCGACCCAGAGATCCTGACGGCTTCGCAAAGGGCATCCATCATCGCTGAGCTGCATGACTTGCGGCTGAGATACCCCAAGCTTGACTTGCCGGAGGCAGTGATTCGGGAGATGCAGGCTCCTCCGAAGAGCCCGAGCGAATGCATCTTTGCAAGAACCACGGAAATTATTTCTGCGGATCTCACAACGCAAATCACCCCCTGCCAGTTTGGCGGAGCTCCTGATTGCGAACGATGTGGCTGCATTGCGTCCATGGGGTTAGCCGCGGTGGGCCATTACCGCGTGGCAGGCCGACTCACAGCCGGTCAGATCTTTATGGCATCAGATCGAGTGGGCAAGAAGTGGAGAAGTTTTCGCGAATCCCTTTCACGCCGGTCCGCGATTCAGCAAAATCTCTCCCCATTCAAGATTCTTGAGCCGTAGTCTTCGGAGAAAAATAAAAACGGCGAAAGAGCCACGAGGGTCGAACTTGGGCAAATGTCCAACGGCCCTCTTGCGGCAAGCTCATTCTCGCCTTGAATTGGCTTGTCGTCCTGCGATTTCGTCTTCACTTCGAATCTCCGGGCTTGGCGGCGGGAACCTTCGTCGCCGCCATAAACCCGGACAATTGGTTTATGGCGATTGTTATCCACTCTCATCGCTTGTCACGCCAGCAACTCATCCTCCAGCCTCAGTCATTGTGCAAAGAACATCTCCGCGTATACTTTTGCTGCAAGCCGAGATCACTCGTACGCCCCCACTCAACCGGCAACCCTGAAGAAATCCAACTCAGCTGAGCCACGCACTCGTTCGAGAGGATCGCATGCAGAACATATCCTTGCTCCGGAATCGTTGTGAGTCTTTCAATCGCTTACGGAGCTTGCTCTGCTGGCCTGTGAGCTGGGTGCTTCTTGGCTTTCTTGGTATAAGTCTTCCGGCGGTGGCGCAGACAGCCACAACCACGACGTTGTCGATCACCAGTAGCGGCAGCGCCGTTACATCTGTCGCTTCTGGAACAGTTGTCACGCTCACAGCGACGGTCATTGCCGGATCAACCCCGGTTACTCAGGGCCTGGTCAACTTCTGTGATGCAACGGCCACCTATTGCGAAGACTTCCACATTGTCGGCACTGCCCAACTCACCTCCGCTGGCACTGCCGTCTTCAAGTTCCGTCCCGCGATTGGAAGCCATAGTTACAAAGCGGTCTTCGTCGGAACCAAAACAAACGCCACCAGCACTACCGCAGCATCAACGCTCGCTGTTACCGGTACTTATCCCACCAACACAACCCTATCCTGGACTGGTTCACCCGCAAAACCAACTTTGTCCAGCGCGGTAGGTAGCGCTAACCCCAGTCAGAGTGTCGCAGGAACGGTCTCTTTCATCGATACAAGCAATGGCAATTCCGTTCTGGGCACGGCGCCTCTTGTTCCTTCCTCACCACAGGCATCTCTGTTAGCGTCTGCTGACCTGCCTGCCTACGATCAGGCCTATGCCATCGCAGATTTCAACGGCGATGGCATTCCCGACATAGCGGTTTACCTTGGCTCCGGCATAACAGTCTATTTCGGTAATGGCGATGGCACCTTCACGCCTTCTTCAGCTTCGACAACAGTCCCCCCTGTCGGGCAATTAGTCGCAGGGGACTTCAATAGTGACGGAATTCCGGATCTGGCAGCCTCTGTATACCCACCGGACACAACAAACGGTGTTGTCGAGCTTGCAATTCTGCTGGGTAAGGGAGACGGCACGTTTACGCTTATGCCCATCCTGAGCTTTGATCAAGGTTTAGTAGGATTCAGCATAGGCGACTTCAACAACGACGGAATTCCAGATGTTTATGTCGAGTTTGATAACAACAACGTAGAAAATTTTGGAGTCCTCTTTGGCAACGGAGACGGAACCTTTTCGAGCCTATCGTCCGTTACACAAATAGGTGGATATGACCCCGTTATAGCTGATTTCAATGGCGACGGTTTCGCTGACCTTGCTTACTTTAATTGCGTTTCCGCCGGGACACCTTGTTATGTGAACATTGCGCTCGGCAATGGAGATGGCACTTTTACACCTGGAGCTCAATTAGCATTCGACGGAGTTCCAAGCATACCTGGAATTCAGGTAGCGGATTTCAACGGCGACGGAATTCCAGACGTAGTAGCGAACTACGAAACCGGATCTTCATCTTCATCCGAGGTTCTTGGTCTTGTTCTATTTCTGGGAACAGGGAATGGAAATTTCAGCCAGGGAAAGGTCCTGAATCCGTCCACCTCGCTGATAGCCCCGGCAGTCGGAGATTTCAACGGCGATGGAATCCCTGATATTGCAGCAGAAAATTATGTCAGCAACCAGCCTCCCGGATTCGTGTACTTTTTAGGGAATGGCGACGGTACCTTCACAACAGTAAAAGTGCAATCGTCCATAAATTACGGCCTCTATATTTCGGCGGCAGATTTCAACGGAGATGGAATCTCCGATTTAGTCAGTTGGGTCCTTCCTTCACCTCCAGCCAATATTTTTGTCGGGCTGACAAACGTCCAGGGGAGCACAGCTTCGATCATCACACCGGCTCTTGCAACCGGCACACATGTGATCCAGGCCAGTTACTCGGGCGACAGCAATTTCAATCCAAGCCTCTCACCAACCATCACCATCGATACTCCTGCGCCTCCCATTCTCACCAGCCCCACACCCGGCAGCCAACTTTCCGGCGCAACAGTCACATTCACGTGGACACCCGGCAGCGGCGTCTCCAGATATTTGATCAACGCAGGAACCAGGTGGCCGGGCTCGGACGACATCTATGGATCGGGAGTGATAACGGCAACGTCAGCCACAGTATCCGGCATTCCCACCAACGGTGTTACCGTCTATGTCCTGCTGCGCTATGAGATCAACGGCGTCTGGACCGACCTCTATTACACCTACACAGCCTCCGGCTCACTCACCCCTCCAGCCCTGACAACACCGGCCCCGGGCAGTCATCTCACCAGTCCCACAGCCACCTTCCAATGGTCCCCCGGCAGCGGACCGAGCGCGTACCTGCTGACGGTCGGCACCAAATGGCCCGGCTCCTCCGACATCTATGGCACAGGCGTAACAACAGCAACCTCAGCCACAGTCCCAAATCTGCCCACCAACGGCGTCAATGTCTACGTGCAGCTGCGCTATGAATTCAATGGCGTCTGGACCGCACTCAACTACACCTACACCGCAGACGGCACAACCGCTCCGCCGGTAATGATCAGTCCAGCCCCAGGCAGCCAGCTCTCGGGCTCCACCGTCACCTTCAACTGGACACCGGGCACCGGCGTGACTGCCTACTCGCTCTTTGCCGGAACCTACGGCCCCGGCTACTTCAATATTGGTAGTTCGCCAACCCTCACAACCACTTCGTTCACGCTGCCCAATGTCCCCACAAACAGCAAGCCTGTATACGTCACGCTTCGGTATCAAATCAATGGCGTCTGGCAAACTACGAACTACACCTACACAGCGCAGTAAAGTCGGCGGGTCCGGCTCATTACTTTGGTCCAATGGACCTTCGTAACCCGCCGGATCAAAGATAGTTTGCACCCAATTAACCCCTTTTATGCTGTACTAAGAATGAGCAGCAAAAACACGGCCCAAATCCCCCGGGATTTGGGCCGTACCGTTTGGGTGGGCATTACCCCCTCCCCCCGGTTTTTGAGAGCCAGGTAACCACCTTGATGTACAAGTAGTAAACAGTCGGACAAGCTGGCAATCACAGCAGAAACGCACCAAAATTCCCCGGAAATTCCCACAAAATTCCCCGAAAATTCCGCCTTTTTTCCAGCAAAAAATCGCCCTTAAGCTACTCAAACAAAACTACTTGGAAAACGTTGGAGCGCAGAATAACTCTCGGAATAATCCGAACAGCTAACTTCGTAACTAGGATTACATCGCCGGGTTAGGCAGTTTGTCTTTATATCTGAGCATCAGGGGGACAAGTTTCCTGGCGTCCCAGTATCTAGCGCCGTATCTTGTTGGGCTGGAGAGGCTTCTCCACAGCCATCCGAGTCCGAAGTCGTCGGCCCATGCGGGGATGCGGACCTGTTCTCCGGAGAGGAAGCTGATGGCGGCGCCGATGCCGTGGATGGAGGGCTTGTAAGCGAGCTTCTGCTTGAGGTAGAAGCCTAGCGGTTCCTGGGTTCCTCCGCCGATGCCGAGCACGATGTGCTGTGGCTTGCGCTCGTTGAGCCGGCGCAGCAGCTCCGGGTCGTCGATGATGCGGTCGTACATCGGCGCCAGATAGACATCGTCTTCTGTGACGGCGATGCCGCTGGCCTGCAGCCACGCGATGTTGCGCTGCGCCGCGGCCGGTGTGGGCATGATCCAGAAGCTGGCGCCTGGCTGCTGAAACTCCGGCTGCTCCAGCAGCACCCGCAGGTACTTCAGGCCGGAGAGCTTGGGGATGCGGTTGCGCTGGATAAGGTTCCACAGCAGCACCATGAGGGTGCTGTCAGCGATGGCGAAGTCGGCCCCCAGCAGGGCCTCGCGGTAACGAAGATCGTGGGCCAGGTTCTTCAGCGCCGGTGCCGCAGGGACCACCACAAGCCCGCCGCTCTGGCGAAGCTGATCGATAGCCTGCTGGGCATCGGCCACAATGAAGCGTATCCCAAGAATGCGCTGGAAATGGACAGGTCGGTTAATGGCCTGCTCTCCTTGTGGGCGAAATCTTCGGAGGGTAAGGCGCCGGAATCACCGGCGCCGCGCTTACTTGACCGCTACGCCGGCCAGCATCTGCTCTTCGATCCACGCCATGGTCTTCGCCATGCCGTCCCGCAGACGAATGGAAGGCTCCCAGCCGAGATACTTCTGGATCAGCGTGTTGTCGCTGTTGCGCCCGTTGACGCCCTTGGGCGCGTCCAGCTTGTAGTTGCGCTTCAGCTTCACGCCGGCAATCTCTTCGGCCACATCCACCAGCTGGTTAATGGTCACCATCTCGCTGGAACCCAGGTTGATCGGCTCCAGGATGTTGCTCTCGTAGATCGACGCCACGCCCTGCGTGCAGTCATCCACATACATAAAGCTGCGCGTCTGATGGCCGTCGCCCCAGATCTCGATCTCATGCTTGCCGGAGTGCTTGGCTTCGAGCACCTTGCGGCTCACTGCGGCAGGCGCCTTTTCGCGGCCGCCCGTCCAGGTGCCCTGCGGGCCGTAGACGTTGTGAAAGCGCGCCACGCGGGTTTCCAGGCCAAAGTCCTCGCGGAAGTGGCGGCACATGCGCTCGCTGAAGAGCTTCTCCCAGCCGTAGCCATCTTCCGGCAATGCCGGATACGCGTCTTCTTCCTTCAGCGGAGTCAGGTTGGCTTCCTTCTGCTTGTCGCCGTTGTAAACGCAGGCCGAGGAAGAGTAGAAGAAGCCCTTTACGCCGGCATCCCGCGCGGCCAGAAGCATATGCGTGTTGGTCAGAACGCTCAGCATGCACAGAGCCTTGTTGTGCTCGATGAAGCCCATGCCACCCATATCCGCGGCAAGCTGGAAGACGCCATCAATGCCTTCCACGGCCTCATGGCAGGCTTCGATCTTCTTCAGATCCAGAACCAGGTTATCGGCTGACGAGTTCTTCTGATACCACTGATCAAACGGCTTGATGTCCACCGCCCTGACGCTCGCCGCGCCATCGGCATACAGCTTGTTTACCAGGTGACCACCAATAAAACCGCCCGCTCCGCATACCAACACGTGTGCCCCGCGTATCTGCATCGGCTCTGCTCCTTGTATATGGGTTCGCTACTATGACAACTGCTACTGAGATGAATACTAAGATGCAATTCCGGAACCAGAAGAAATCAAAAATAATACAAACAAATATCAAAAAATTAAATCAACTATCCGGAATGAAACAAACACTTCCAACTATCAATTAATAACTCTGGCGCAAGACTAGCATAAAAAACACGCCAGATCAATGACGCATCAATGATGCACGCGTCGATGATTGAGCAGGCATTTCGAGTGTGATAGGCTGGCACCAAGACACGTAACTTTTCCTGCACACTAAATACAACTCACATTGTTGTCCCGATCACCGGCATCATTACAGATGCCGCGACAGCGAACCATAATTCTGCGGAATCGGATATTTCATGCAACCTGCAATCATTGTGCTTTCCTTTAATTCAGAGGATACGCTTGGCGCTACCCTGAGCAAGGCACGGGAAATATCGAATGAGATTTTTGTAGTGGATTCGTTTTCCAAGGATGGTACTGTGGCCTTGGCCGAATCGTTCGGCGCAAAGGTAGTTCAGCATTCCTTCGAGCACTACGGCGCGCAGAGAAACTGGGCAATTGATAACCTCGAAGTTACGCGTCCCTGGCAATTGCATCTGGATGCCGATGAGGTGATGGATGACAAGTTAGTAGATGTGATCCGAAAATTGCCGGAAGATACTACTGTTTCAGGTTATTTCATCGCGCGCTATGTGCGTTTCCTGGGGCGCGTGATGCGGCATGGAGCAATGAGCCCGACCTGGCACCTGCGTTTATTTCGCAGTGGGGTGGGACGTTGCGAAGAGCGTAGATATGATCAGCATTTTCTTTTGCAAAGTGGCGAATCCGCACAACTGAGTGGCTCAATGATTGACGACATTCGGATGCCATTGACCGAATGGACAGCCCGGCATAACCGATGGGCCGATGGCGAAGTTGCCGAGATGTATGCTGCTGACGATGGAAAGAGGGTTGAAGCGGATAAGCAGGGAAATCCTGCGCAGCGTAAAAGATATTGGCGAAAACGATATAATCAACTTCCATTGTTCGTTCGCCCGTTTGCGTTGTTTTTTTACCGATATTTTTTCCGACTGGGTTTTCTGGATGGAACGGAAGGTTTTATCTTTTGGACTCTTCAAACCTTCTGGTTCCGTTTTTTGGTGGATGCGAAGATATTTGAAAAGCGAAAGGCATCTTCTCAGTAACAGAGATATCTGAGTCTTTGCGGTAAAAAAACGGCCACTGCCTCGCAGTTATCTTCATATGTTGATTTCTATTATTTATGAACTCCGGAGGATGAATACTTGAGTATGCACATACTTATCACAGGAGCTGCGGGGTTTCTTGGTTCCCATCTTACTGACCGTCTGCTGAGCGAAGGTCACACAGTTATTGGCGTCGATAATTTCTCTACAGGCAATGCCGGTAATCTAGCCCATCTTTCGAATGAGCCTCGCTTTCGCTTTGAAGAGTGGGATATCTGCAAGCCTTTTGATCTGGGTCCTGTCGACTACGTATTCAATTTTGCTTCTCCGGCGAGCCCTCCCGGATATCTCAAACTTGGAATTGAAACGCTTCGGGTGGGATCGATTGGAGCGGAGAATGCGTTAGAAATCGCATCGCGCTATAACGCTGGTTTTCTTCATGCCTCTACCTCTGAATGCTATGGCGATCCGCTTCAGCATCCTCAGTCTGAAAGCTACTGGGGTAATGTAAATCCGGTGGGTCCACGTTCTGTATATGACGAATCCAAGCGTTATGCTGAGGCCTTAGTGATGGCCTATCATCGCTATCGCGGTGTGAATACGCATATGGTGCGTATCTTCAATACTTATGGTCCGCGACTGCATCCGGATGATGGGCGTGTGATTTCTAACTTTGTTATGCAGGCGTTGCGTGGGGAACCATTGACCGTGTATGGCGACGGCAGCCAGACGCGTAGTTTCTGCTATGTGTCGGACTTGATCGATGGGATTGTGCGTCTGTCGCGTTCTAATGAGGCGTTGCCGGTGAACATTGGCAATCCTCATGAGTTCACTATTCTTGAGTGCGCGCAGACGGTACTTGAAGTTACAGGATCGAAGAGTGAACTGCGGTTTGAGCCTCTGCCGACGGACGATCCTACTCGCCGTAAGCCGGATATTACCAAGGCTCAGACGATTCTGGGTTGGGAGCCTAAGATTTCTCTCAAGCAGGGACTTGAGAAGTCTTTGGATTTCTTTAAGGCCAAGGTGCACTCCAATGCTGCGGTTGGAATGGCTAGAAGAAATTCTGTTCCGGTCGATTAAACTGAATACCGCATGAAGCGCATTGCTATTGTTTGCAAGCCGCAGAAGGACGAGCTTAGCCGTCTGCTGCCGGGTTTGATCGCCTGGTTGCGGGAGCGGGATTTTGAACCGGTGCTGGATAGTGAGGCGGGCCGCTATACGCAGTCCGCTCCAGCGGTGGATCGATCTGAGCTTCCGAAGTTTGAGCCGGAACTTGTCATTGTGTTGGGTGGTGATGGGACGCTGCTCTCTGTGGCTCGTATTTTTGCGGCTTCCGGCACTCCTATTCTTAGTGTGAATCTTGGGCATCTTGGTTTTCTTACCGAGGTGAGACTGGGTGAGCTGTACGCCACGATTGAGGGGTGGTGTGCGCGGTGCCACATTATTGAAGCGCGGGCCATGCTGCATGCTGACCTGGTTCGCAATGGTGAGATTTGTTCCAGTTTTGAGGCGCTGAATGACATCGTGGTTACCAAGGGTGAGATTGCTCGTATGGGCGATTTTGCCGTGGAGCTTGATCGGCGCTTTGTGGCTCGCTTTCGGGCGGATGGGGTGATTGTTTCTACTCCTACGGGATCTACTGCGTATACGCTGGCTGCTAATGGCCCGATTCTTACTCCGGATGTGGATGCCATGGTTGTCACGCCGATTTGTCCTCATCTCTTGACCTTGCGCCCGATTGTGGTGCGGGGGGATGCTGAGTTGCTGGTGCGGATTGAGGGGGTTCCGGCGCGGACGCTCTTGACTGTGGATGGGCAGACGGCTGTGGAGCTGGAGCGCGATGATGAGGTTCGGTGCCGGAAGTCCGGGTACACTGTGAACCTTGTCCGGTTGACCGAAGGTGGTTTTTTTGAGGCGCTTCGCAATAAGCTGAGCTGGGGTGAGCGGTAGTTATCCTGTGGTCCACAGTTTTCCAACTTGATTTGAATGTGGTATTTGAGACAATCTCCACAGTTTTTCGGGAAATCTTTATGCGATCTTCATGCCCGAACTGTGGAATCCTGTGGAGTAAATTTCGGGAGGGAACAGGTCTGGAAACACAGGGCAGGAAAGCTGTAGATATTGGAGCCATAGATATTCCTTAGTTCCTTTAAGGCTGGCTGGAAATGAAAAGGGCCCGAATCCTTGGGGATTCGGGCCGTGGTTTTTTGTGCGCATTTCTATTGTTTCATAAACACTGGAAATGATGTGCAAACTTGCTTGATTTTTATCTTGCTTGGAATGTGTTGTTTACAAAATAATTTGCTATTTGGGGCTTGACAAGTTTTTCACAGGTGGGTTTCAGGCGTTATACCAGCGGAGGACCCGGATGGCGCGCAGGGTATTCCAGCGGCTTGGCTCGCCTATCTGTTCGCCGGTATGGACGGTGAGGGTTTCTTCGTCGGCGCGGTCTAATGGCCAGCGGCCGTCGGAGAGCTGGCGGCCTTCTATCAGCAGGATGGCGTTTTTCATGCGCGGGTCGGGTGGGGAACTAGCGGCGCGGAAGTAGTCGAGGGCTCGGAGGATGTCATAGCGGTAGCGGGGCGGGAAGGCTAGTTCCAGAAATTCGGGTTTGACTAGTTCGCCGGTGGAGAGCCGGCGGAAGAGGCTGCGTGCGAGGAGGTATTCTTCGGCGCGATGCCGGGCTTCTGCGATTTCGGGACTGGGGCCGGCTGCGTGCTCGTATTCGAGGAGGCCTTCGAGGACGCAGATGTTGGTGTTGAAGGATGAGACTGTGCTTTTGGGGGCTTCACAGTTCCAGCCGCCGTCTTTGAGCTGCTCGCTTAGCAGGCGGTGGAGGAGGGTTTCAGAGGGCAAGCCGAAGTATGCCCCGATGGCGAGCGCGCCGCCGTTGATGCAGGGTTCGACTTCGCCCTCGAAGAAGGTGTTGCCGCCAGTTTCGGGCGGGCGGAGTTCCCAGCAGTTGTCGAGATCGTTCCAGCGCTGACCCTGCTGCAGGCGTGTCATGGCGGAGTGGACTGCGGGCGAGGCGGGATCGATGCCGGTGGCGCGCAGGAGCTGAAGAGTGAAGAGGGTTGTGGCCCAGAGCGGTTCATCGGGTGCGGACCATGCGCCATCGGGCTGCTGGCTCAAGAGGATTTCTCTGCCGAGGCCTTCACGGGCGACTCGCGCTCGCTCGGCGGCGATGATGGAGGGTGGTGTGTCTGTGAGATCGCGCATTGCCTGCCAGCGGATGGCAGGGTCGGAGTCGAGCAGCCAGGCGAGAGCGTCCACGGGGTTATCTTAGCGGATGGGATGCACTTCTTGATTCGGTGCTGTGCAGAGGCAATATGGGATGGCGAGAAGCGCGTTTGTCGTTACTAACACCAAAGAGACTCCTAAGCGCAGGAGCGCTTAAACCTCATCGTGTTACGTTGCCGTGCGCTTAGGGTCTTGTGATAATTCAAGAGTTTGTTGTGATTTCCAGAACGATCTTGCCACGAGTGCGGCCTGTCGCAGAGAGTTCCAACGCCTGTTTGACCTCTTCGAGCGGAAGGACGGTGGCGACGTGCGCTTTCAGCTTGCCCGCATCGACCAATCCACGAATGGTAAGCAATTCCTCGGCATTCGGCTTGCATTGGACACGCGCGACCCCGACGCCGTATTGCTGCGCCTCGTCCTTCGGAAAAGCGACCACCGTTGCCAGGAATCCGCCTTTCTTCAGCGTGCGGAATGCCTTCTGAAAGGTTTCACCGCCGACGTTATCAAAGACGACGTCCATATCCTTAACGACTTCTTCGAAGGGCTGTTTCTTGTAATCTACGAACTCATCGACACCCAGGCTGCGTACAAATTCTTCGTTTTGCCCGGAAGCCATGCCCGTTACGTGCGCGCCTTTGCTCTTGGCAAGCTGCACTGCAAGAGAGCCGACACCTCCGGAGGCGCTGGTGATCAGGACTTTTTGTCCACTTCCCAAGTGAGCCGTATCGAACATGGCCTGCCACGCCGTGAGCGCACCGAGCGGGACGGCTGCCGCAGTGGTGAAGTCCAAGCCGGCTGGCTTAGCTGCCAGGCTTTCGGCTTTGGTGACCGTGTACTCGGCAAAGCCGCCCGACCTGGTCATGCCAAACACAGCTTCGCCCACTTTGAACTGTTCAACGCCTTCACCTACCTTCTCTACCGTCCCAGCGATCTCGCCGCCAAGGTAGATAGGCAAAGTCATACCCATACGCTGGCCCGCACCGTCTCGGATCTTCCAATCGACCGGGTTGACTCCGGCTGCATGGATCTTCACCAGGACTTCTCCAGCTTCCGGTTCGGGAAGCTCCCTATCAACAAACTGAACGACATCGTTGTTTCCATACTCGTGAATCACAACTGCCTTCATGGTAAGTTCCTTTGACTGTGTTCTAAACTTCCCCTAGAGGGACTGCTCTATCATCAGTCCCAGACCCCTCGTTGAAAAGACGTGGCGTTATACCGGTAAACCGACTAACAGGCTAAGCGTTCGCGATGAAAACACCAGATAAAAACCCGCTTGGCAGTTTCCTCAAAGATCGTCGCACCAAGCTTGATCCGGCAGGACTGGATCTGCCTTCTCAGCGCCGACGTACACCCGGCCTGCGTCGCGAAGAAGTCGCACAACGTGCTCACGTGAGTGTCACTTGGTACACCTGGCTTGAACAAGGTCGCGGTGGCGCGCCGTCAACAGATGTACTTGACCGGTTAGCCCGCGCACTCTCTCTTGGAGACACGGAGCGTGAGCACTTATTTTTGCTCGCGCAGGGTCGGCCGCCTGAGGTGAGTGCTTCCGAGTTGACCGCCGCAGTCTCACCGAGTCTTCAGCGTTTGCTGGACTCCATGACGACCAGCCCGGCTCTCGTAAAGGACGCCGCCTGGAATGTCGTAGCATGGAACGCGGCTGCCGCTGCGGTTCTGATCGATTACGCCACGCTCGCACCGGAAGAGCGCAACGTCCTGCGCCTGGTGTTCTGTCATCCTCGCATCCGGGCAAACATGCCTGATTGGGAACAGACTGCTCGCTTCACTGTTGCGACATTCCGAGCAGAGCTTGCCCGTATAGGGATATCGCACCAGACACAAGCCTTGATCGAATCGCTGAAGCATACCAGTCCAGAGTTTGCGAACTTCTGGACTGGGCACGACGTGCGAAGGTTGGGCGAGGGTATCAAGCGCATTCAGCCCATTACAGGCGATCCGATCACGGTGGAGTATTCGTCCTTTGCAGTCGATGGACAACCCGGTCTCAGCATGGTCGTGTACCTTCCAGCGACCCCCATCGACGCTAGAAGAATCGAAGCTCTCGTATATGGGCAGCAGAAGTTCTTCAGGTAATATCAACTTGGCTAATCGCCAGTGATCCACTTCTGTCGACAACTGCGGTTATCAGAACCTACGCTCAAGCTGGTTCATCGTCTCAAAAGATTACGTGATAAAGCCGTCGACCGTCTTTAGCGATCAGTATCTATACATCAGACTCTTCGGGCGTAGCGCCCCGGAGAGTGTAGTCTCCGCTCTGTGACATACTGTTTGCGCAAACATCTTCTGGGGGGAAAGCGGCAATGATGAACACTCAGCCAGCTAGTGGTAAAGCGTTCTGGAGTTGTGCAGGCTTCACACTTTTCAGCGCCTTGGTCAGCGCCACGTTCTCCATGCTCGCTCTCGGCATGGTAGGCATCGGACATCAGCATGAGTACGCGCTTTACGCCGCCTCGCGCAGTGTTGCTTTGCTCCTTGCGGCAGCATTTGCCGCCGGACGCCGCTCGTGGGGCGGAGTCGCTGCGATGGCTACTGCCATGACCATTGTCCAGCTCCTCGATACGGTTACCGGTATTCTCATCCACAACCCCGGCCAGACTTACGGCCCAGCTCTATTTACCCTCATCAACCTTTCGCTGCTCATCTGGATGTCGCTCGGCGCAGCGCGTGCGCCCCGATGATGCTCTGCGAACTCCCAATGAGTTTGAAGTCGCGCTGGCGCGCCTCAATGCGATTGGTTCTTCCACCTTGATTGAGATCGACACTGTGAAGTCGGCTTGTGTTGAGCCTTGATTTAGGAGCGTGAGGTGGCGTTTTGTATCTTTCGAGCCATATCGATCAAGCTGCGGCATTTTTATATCAGTGGATATCGGAGGGACTGAGAGTGCGGTTGTGTCTTTGCATTCTGAGTGGTGCTTCCGTTTGAATGCAGGGGCTGAAGCCCGGTTTTTTTGGCTGATGGGGCATGATTACCATCCCAACGACGAAGACTTGAGCCTCCCTGCAAGCAAAAATGGCTTGCCGGGAGCTCTGCCTGTCGTTGGGACCCCGGTCCGTCGTGCCCTGTTACCAAGCACATCCAGCGAAGGTTCGTGCTATCCCACCCATCGAGCAAAATGCGCTCGATGGATGGGGCACCCGGCGGGGTCGGGGTCGAGCAGCCAAGCGAGGCGTCCACATCGCACGATTGGCGAGGATTTCGGGCTGGCAAGTCCTTTTATTGGCGAAATCTAACCATTCCTTGTGGAATGTCGCTTTTCTACTAGGCAAAATCCTCTCGCGAAGTCCATAGTTTTTCCATCGGTAAGCCTCTAAAAAGCATCCGAGTAGCTTTCGAGCGCGACGTTTTTGTGGACAGTTATGCCATCTTCGCGCGCTAGTCGTCCTCTCGCTGCAGCTTTCTTGACCCTTATTGTGGCTTGCTCACTGGCTGTTGCATCTGGTCAGGTGCCAAAACAGGATCCGCGGCCAGTAGTTCCAAAAACCTGGGAAGATCAAGCCATGGCCGGGCTTGAGGTTCCAATGGCGAATCCCGTCGGTTCGCCGAAGGCGGTTTCCGCTGAGTACTACTACAAGATCCCAGTGAGGCCGATCTACAAGCAGTATCCGGTCTATGCACCTGGCCGCGAACCCGTGGGCTACATGGATCGCCTCAAGCAACTTGCCCCAGTGATCCTTTGGGATGGGGGAACACACCACCCGAAGCTGGAGACCGAAGAAGACTTTATCAGAGCGGGAGCGCTGGTCTTTGGCGCCTCGGCTTTCTTTAACGGGGAGGCGGGTCCGGTTTTCAATCTCACGGATATCCGCAACAAAGCATGGTGGCAGAAGAGCGGCATGCCTATCACCCCCGACGGCGTCATGCCGTTTATGTTTTACGTTATCCGTGAAAAGGGAAAGGTAGAACTGGGAACTTTCTCCTGTGCGATGTGCCACACTCGGGTTATGCCCGATGGCAAAGTGGTCAGAGGCGCTCAGGGCAATATACCGTTTGGTGCAGCTCTGGCACAGTCTTCACCGGTCCCACCTCCGCTCAACCGGGCCCTGTACTCAGTTCCCTGGCTCCATCCGGATCCCTTTGAAAAGGTTGGATCGATGACCGACGGTGAGCAGCGTCGACTCTCTGCAGCAATTCCTGCGGGGGTGAATGCTCGTCATCGAACCAGCCTCCTCGATCCAGTTCAAATTCCTGATTTGATAGGCGTGAGAGACCGTCACTACCTGGACCGAACCGGTCTGCAGCCGCAGCGCTCTTCTGTCGATTTCATGCGCTATGTTGCGATGAATCAAGGTGGTGATGGCCTGTCCAGCTTTGACGGATTTATTCCGGTAGGCGACCACTTCAAGACACTGCCAGACCCAGCCGATCCGATCCTGGTCGGAGGTCGCTACAGTGACGAAGAGTTATATGCTCTTACGCAGTATGTGTATTCGCTCAAGCCGCCGGCAAATCCGAACAAGCCAGATAAGCTTGCCGCCCGGGGAAAGCAAGTTTTCGCTTCTGAAGGTTGTGTGAAGTGTCATACCCCGCCTCTTTATTCCAATAACAAGCTGTCGCCTGCCGCCGGTTTTAGTGTCCCACCAGATCACCGATCCAGGTACGACATCATGAATGCGTCTGTAGGCACGGACCCAAATCTGACCATGGAGACCAGACGCGGTACCGGCTATTACAAGGTCCCATCACTCAAAGGCGTATGGTATCGCAGCATGTTTGGACACAGCGGCTGGTGTGCCACCCTCGAAGACTGGTTCGATTCCCGGCGGCTCCAGGCAGACTATGTTCCGACTGGCTTCAAGCCCGGTGGAACGACGACATATGCTGTCAAAGGGCACGAGTATGGACTTGATCTGTCGGCTGAAGATCGCATGGCTTTGATCGCTTTCCTGAAGACCCTCTAGTTTTTCTCAACTGGGATATGAGCTGTCGCCAAGTCGTTCATAGACGAACAGATTAAACCATCCCTCAGCGGCTAAAGCCCCCTCTTGTTTTCGTGCGGCTTGTCAGTGGCCTGAAGGCCACTGCTCCCTCCGTGTCAGCCGCCCGAAGGTTACTGCTCCCTCTGAACGATTTCTTCCGCGTGTTTGAAGTCGTGCGTTTTTCCGAAGCCAGTTCCCACAGGTTTACCGCTTCATTGCACAGGGAACTCCCGGTCCCTAAGTGCCAGGGACCGCGGGCAGCCACTGCTATGGGTTGGGTGGGATGGTGTATCTTCGCAGGGCAGAAGAGATCATCCAAAATTGGGGGCTTTATGGGATTGCCTGTTAGGAAAGCTGCGGTTGTTTGTTTTTCTGTTGTGTTGGGGGCTGCTGGCGCTTGGGGACAGCAGAACACTTCCAGCGATGTGCCGCCGGTGATTGATGTGCATGTTCACTCGATGCTGGAGTCGTGGCCGGGTGGGGGGACTTGTCCTAATACTTCTGCTTTTACGGCTTCTGATCCTAAGACTAAAGAGGGGCCGATTGGGTGGGTTCAGGAGGAGTGTACGCCGAAGCTTTATCCGGCGGCTAAGGGTGAGTACGTTAAAGACGTTGTGGCTGAGATGAAGCGGCTGAATGTGACGGCTGTGGTGTTTGGCGATCCGGCGACCGTGGCGAAGTGGAAGGAGGCTGGTGGAGACCGCGTGATTCCGGGGACGGGGTTTGGCAGGGATGATGGGTCGGACTCGAAGCGCGTGGAGCTGGATGAGCTGCGGAAAGATTTTACGACGGGCGGCTTTAAGGTGATGGGCGAGATCGGGCTGCAGTATCAGGGGATTTCTCCGAGCGACCTATCGGTGGATAAGTATTTTGCGCTGGCGGAGGAGCTGGACATTCCCATTGCGATTCATATGGGGACGGGCGGGTCAGGACGGGCGAATGTGACGACGCCGAAGTATCGCGGGTCGATGGGGAATCCGCTGCTGCTGGAAGATCTGCTGGCGCGGCATCCGAAGCTACGGGTGCAGGTGATGCATGCGGGGTATCCGATGATTGACAACATGCTGACGCTGCTGGGAGCGAACTCGCATGTGTATGTGGATGTGGCGGGACTGATCTGGAGTTATCCGGTGAAGGAAGTGAACCGGTATATTGAGCGGCTGGTGGATGCGGGGTTTGAGGATCGCGTGATGTTTGGGACGGACCAGATGGAGTGGCCGGGGCTGATGGCGTATTCGATCAGCCTGATACAGAATGCGGATTACCTTACGCCGCAGCAGAAGCGGGATATTTTGTATAACAATGCGGCCCGGTTTCTGCGGCTGGATGCGAAGGCGGCGGCTAAGTAGGCGGCTGGGGGAAAGCTGATTTTTGCTACTGGCTGAGTTCGTTGAGCAGGAGCTTGGCCTTGGTGGCGAGGGTGTGCGCGCCGTCGAGGTCATTGGAGGCCAGGGCGGTGCGGGCCTGCTTGATGTATTCGCGAATCTGCGCGGAGGTTTTTGTTTCCTGATCGTTGAGCTTGCGGCCCAGCGTGTTAAGGCCGCGCTCGGTGTCATTGAGGGAAGAAACGGTCTGTGCGCGGAGGTCGGCTGGCTCGCCGGAAGAGAGCTTGCCGATGGCGGAGACTTCGTCTGGCGTGCCGTTTGCAGCCTGCTGCGTGGGGGGCGCGGGGGTTGGCGCCGGCTGGGATGGAGTGCCGCCGGGAGTGGTGGTTTGTGCGGACGTGGTGGGAGTTGCCGGCTTGGCCGGAGATGGTTTTTTACGCTTGGGCGGGGCTTTGGGCTGATCGGTCTGTGCCGTGGTTGTGGGCTGTACGGGCACAGATGGGGTGATGACCGGCGGAGGCAGTTTGTCCGCGGCTACGGTGTCAGGCTTTGCGGGTGCCGGGTCTTCTACCGGAGGCGCAAGAGCGGGCTGCCTCGATGCCTGATTCTTATGGGAACAGGCGGTGAGGACCAAGGACAACAAGCACGCATAGCGTGTGAGATGCAACTTCATTCCGTCCCCTTGTGAGGCTCTACACCGACTGGTTGCTGAATGCGGTATCGGCCGGTTCGTTCAGGGTAGGCCAGCGGAATGCAAAGGCAAAACTCCGTCCCCCGTACTTCTCTGGATTGTACCTCTACGCTGCCGTGATGTAGTTGGAGAATGCGGTAAGTCATTGCAAGACCAATGCCGCTGCCTCCGTTTTTGGTGGTGAAGTAGAGATCGAAGATTTTTTCGCGGATATCGTCGGGGATTCCGACGCCTTCATCCTGAACGCGGACGAGGGCGAGTTTTCTGTCGGATTCGACTACGACGTCGAGCCTGCCGCCTTCCGGCATGGCTTGCGCGCCGTTGAGGATGACGTTGAGGAGAGCCTGCTTGAGCAGGTCGGGATCGCTGTTGACGACGACGGATTTGGCGGGCAGGTGATTGCGAAGGATGACACCGCGGGTAGATAACTCGTCTGCTGCGAGAGCGCCGACCTGCGCTACGACGACGCGGAGATCATTTTCCTGGAGATGCAGCTCGACGGGACGGGAGAAGTCGATGAGCGACTGGACGACGCGATCGAGACGATGGATTTCCGACTCGATGATATCGAGATGGCGCATGGCCGGAAGGCTGGTGTCTCCGAGTTTGTTCTTGAGCAGTTCCAGGTGCACGACGATGGCATTGATGGGGTTCTTGACCTCATGAGCTACGCCCGAGGTTAGACGGCCGATGGCCGACATGCGGCTGGATAGCTCGATGCCCGATTCAATCGCTTCGACGGATTCCAGATCGCGAAGCGTTACAAGAGCGCCAATACCTTGTGAAGTTTCGTCGTCATGAATGAAGTGGACGGAGGCCTGGATGCGCCCGCCGGTTTCCGTGAGCACTTCCTCCTGGATGAGGGCGATGCGGGAATCGAAGGCATCGCGGAGGGTTTTGCCGAGAACGGTAGAGCGATCGAAGATCTCGGAGGCGTGCAGGCCGTGGATGAGATCGGGATCGATATGAAGGAAGCGGCGGGCTGCGTCCGAGATGAGGACTACGCGGTTGTCGGCGGTGAAGAGAAGCAGGCCGTCCTGGAGATTGCTGAGGAGCTGGTCGAGATTGCCCTTGAGGTTAGAGAAGACCTCCTGGACATCCCGCATGCGCTGGCCAATGCGCTCGATTTGCCGGGTGACACGGATGGCGGGATCGGCGGGGGCGATCGCCTGAGCCTGATCCTCTCCCTCGGATGGCGAGACCCAGTAGTCGAGCTGCATGGAGATTTCTTCGATGGGACGAAGGGCGAAGTTGCCGAGAATCAGGGCAACAACGAGGGCTGCGCCCAGGACGAGCCCCATGAGATTGCGGGATTCGACGAGCCAGGGCTTGTACACGGCGCGCAGGAAGGTGGTGCTGATACCTACGTGAACTGTGACGAAAGGCTTGTTGTTGCGTTCGAGAGGAACGGCGATGTCGTAGATTTGCGAGTTGCCGAAGACAATCTGCGCGAGCGTGACGGGGCCCGCGTTGAGGAGTTGATCGTAGCCGGGGCGGGCAGGCAGCGGCTTGTCCAGGTTGAGCGGATTCGTGCTGAGGAGGATCTGCCCGGTGTAGTCGTTGATATTGATGTCGTAGACGGTGAGGGAATAGAGGTTTACGGAATCAATAACGGCTTTGAGGGACTGATTATTGCGCACGGCCTCGAGCGCGAGATCATGAAGCTGCTCAGGGTGGGCCGGATCGAGAGTGCGGTCTTTCAGGCCTGCTTCCAGCGCGCTCTGAAGGGCGAAGCGCACCTGGTTGGCGACCATCCGGTTGTTGTCATAGGACTGCTGGATGGAGGTGTGCAGGAGCTGACTGACATAGACGAGCGACAGCGTCCCGGCGATACACATCACCAGGGCCGTAATGGCCAGCACGAGTTTGGTCTTCAGACGCATCTAGAAGGCCGTCAGGCGGATTGTGCCTCGCGGGTTTGGCTGTATTCCTTGAGTTTATTGTGCAACGTTTTAAGGCTTACGCCAAGGATTTCTGCAGCACGGGTCTTGTTTTGCCCGGTGGCTTCGAGGGTGCGGAGGATGAGCAGTCGTTCGGCTTCGTCGACGGTGGTGCCAACGCGAACAGGCACGAGGCTTGCATCATTGACTGGCGGCGAGCCGAGGGAGGATTTTCCGAATGTGGGCGGCAGGTGACCGGCATCGAGGGGAGCGCCATCAGGGCAGAGGATGACGGCGCGTTCGATGGTGTTGCGCAGCTCGCGGGCATTGCCGGGCCAGGACCACGCCATCATGCGATCCACGATGGAAGGAGCCAAACCTGCGACCTTGCGCCCGTGCTTCTGATTCATTTCCTCAAGCATGGACTGGGCCATGGAAGGAAGATCGTCCATGTGGGAGCGGAGCGGCGGCAGGTGGATATGAAAGACGTTGAGGCGGTAATACAGATCGGAGCGAAGGTTGTTCTGCTCGATAGCTTGCTCGGGGCTACGATTGGTTGCTGCCAGGACGCGGACGTCGACGTCGATTTCAGATTTTGCGCCGAGGCGGCGGAGTTTGCGCTCTTCGAGAACCCGGAGCAGTTTGGCCTGGGTGCCGATGGGCATTTCGGCCAGCTCATCGAGGAGGAGAGTGCCGTTGGAGGCTAACTCAAAGCAACCGACGCGGCGTTCGAGTGCTCCTGTAAAGGAGCCTTTTTCGTGGCCGAAGATCTCGCTTTCAATGAGTGTTTCAGGAATAGCGGCGCAATTGACGGCGACGAATGGACGCTGCTTGCGCGGGCTGAGATCGTGAAGGGTGCGTGCTACGAGTTCTTTGCCTGTGCCGCTTTCTCCGGTGATGAGCACGGAGACGTTGGATGGGGCAATCTGCTCGATGAGCGTGAAGATTTCGCGCATGGTTTTGGAACTGCCAACCATGGAGCCGAGGACGCCGGACTCGCGCAGGCGGCGGCGGGCGACTTCAAGCTGTATGTCGGTTTCGCGCTGACGAGTGGCATTGGCGAGGATGGCGCGGAGGCGCGTTGCGTCCACTGGCTTGAGGACGAAGTCATATGCGCCGAGTTTCATGGCATCCACGGCGGTCTGGATGGTGCCCTGAGCGGTGAGGAGTACGACGGCGATGCTGGAGTCATTGCCGGCGCTGGCGTCGGCTATGCGGGAGAGCAGGCCCAGTCCGTCGAGGCGCGGCATCTTGAGGTCGGTGACGACGATGGCCGGTTCCCAGGCTAGAACCTTCTCCCAGCCCTCCATACCATCCACGGCAGTCTCGGTGCGGTATCCCCATCCGGAGATCAGTTCTGCCAGCCCCGTGAGGGCGTGGGGCTCGTCTTCGACAATCAATACTTTTACTGCATTACTCATAATTTACGACTCAATGTTCCCTCTATTATGCATGGGCGGTGAGGGCGAGGGACAACACTCAACAAAGACCAGTCTGACACTCTACACTGAATTCATGCTGGATTACGAGATTTCTGCTGCTGAGGCTGCGGAGTTGCTGAAGGAAAAGAAGGCGCGCTTGATCGATGTGCGCGAGCCGTGGGAGTTTGCTACCGCGAAGGTTGACGAATCGGTGCTGATGCCGATGGGCGAGGTGCCTTCTCGCGCGCACCAGGAGCTGGACCCTGAGGAGCGGCTGGTGGTGATGTGCCATCATGGCGTCCGTAGCCTAAATACCACGGTATGGCTGCGGAACCAGGGTTTTGAGCAGGTGCAAAGCCTGCGTGGCGGAATCGACGCATGGTCTGCAGAGGTTGATCCCAAGGTGCCACGCTATTAATTCGATCCGGGCCGGTCGATCTGACTCAGGCTTAACCACTTATACTGCTCTTTTCACTCGGGAGTATTTTTATGGCTGCCACTGCGGCGTCACCGGCTGTTGCCTTTGCACAAGAAAACCATTCGCGCTTTCTGGATGAGCTCAAGGAGCTGCTGCGAATTCCTTCTATTTCCACCCTGCCGGAACATGCGGGAGACTGCCGGAAGACTGCTGAATTGCTGGCCGGCGAGCTGAAGCGGATTGGCCTGGAGCACGTGCACCTGATTGAGACTGCAGGGCATCCGCTGGTGTATGGCGACTGGCTTCATGCGGCGGGTAAGCCTACGGTGCTGATGTATGGGCACTACGATGTACAGCCGGCAGATCCGCTGGATGAGTGGCACACTCCGCCCTTTGAGCCGACGGAGCGCAATGGGAACCTGTATGCGCGCGGTGCGGTGGACGACAAGGGCCAGATGTACATGCATGTGAAGGCTCTGGAGAGCCTGCTGGCAGCGGATGGGAAACTGCCGCTGAACGTGCGGGTGCTGCTGGAGGGTGAAGAAGAGGTTGGCGGGGAGGGAATTGCCGCTTATGTGGCTAGGAAGCCTGCTGACCTGAAGGCGGATTTTGCCTTGATCTCAGATACGGAGCTTTTTGCGCCGGGTTTGCCGACGCTTTGTGTGGGGCTGCGGGGAATGATCTATACGGAGCTGGAGGTGCGTGGGGCGAAGACGGATCTGCACTCCGGCATGTATGGCGGAGCTGCACCGAATCCCTTTGTGGCGCTGGCGCAAATGATTGCAGGGCTGAAGGACCGCGAGGGAAAGATTCTGATTCCGGGCTTCTATGACGATGTGGAGGCGCCTGGCGCTGAAGAGTTGGCAGCGTGGAAGAGCCTCCCGTTTGATGAGGAGCACTATCGCGAGACGGAAGTGGGATCGAAAGAGCTAGTGGGCGAGGCGGGTTACAGCGTACTGGAACGAACATGGGCAAGGCCGACGCTGGAGGTTCATGGAATGCCGGGCGGCTTTGTTGGCGCAGGAGCCAAGACGGTGATTCCGGCGAAAGCGACTGCGAAGATTTCCATGCGGCTGGTTCCGAACATGACGCCGGCGAAGGCTTTTGCGCAGTACAAAGCCTATGTGGAGAAGATTGCGCCGCGCGGTGTGGATGTGAGCGTCAGGCTGATTCACCAGGGGGATCCTTGCTTGATTCCTGTGGATAATCCCTACATTCAGGCGGCGACGAAGGCGCTTCACGCGGTTTGGGGCAAGGAGACGGTGTTTATTCGCAGCGGGGGCTCGATTCCTATTGTGGGTGACCTGGACCGGCATCTTGGATTGCCCAGCGTGATGATGGGGTTCGGGCTGCCGGACGATAATCTGCACGCGCCGAATGAAAAGTTCAACCTGGAGAACTTCCGACTGGGGATTCGATCGATTATCGGTTTCTTGGAAGAGGCGGGAAGATAGCTGCCGTTGGGAAAGAAATAGCAGAATCGCGTAAGCTGAAGGGAACGTGATGCGGAATGACCTTTCCCAATCCGAGGATGAGCCGCTTAGAGAACTGGGCCTGAATCTGGATGCGAACCTGAATCCAGGTTTGAATGCGGATTTGTGCGCTGAGCCGGGGCCGGATTCCGCGTGCGGCGCGGGGCCGACGGGTGAGACAGATACGGCGGATGAAGAGCCGATTATCTCTTTTTCGAATATTTCGATTTCCTTTGGCGAGCGGCCGACGCTGGAAGATGTGAACTTTTACGTCGAGCGCGGTAAGACGCTTTGTATTCTGGGCCGAAGCGGTGTGGGTAAGTCAGTCTCATTGCGGATGCTGATGGGGTTTCTGAGACCGGATTCCGGGTCGATCCGGGTGATGGGGCAGGAGATTACCGCTCTCGACGAGGCGGGGATGCAGGAGATTCGCAAACGCGTCACGATGGTTTTTCAGAATGGCGCGCTTTTTGACTCTCTCTCAGTGCATGAAAATGTGGCGTTTCCGCTGCGGGAACGCGGTGAGATGGATGAGTCGCACCTGAATGGAACAGTGGACAGGCTGCTGAGCCTGGTGGGTGCTGAGGATGTGGCGGAGTTGCTGCCGGCGAGCCTTTCGACGGGACGACGGCGGGCTGTGGCGATTGCGCGCGCTCTGGCTTCCCAGCCGGAGGTGGTTTTGTATGACGAACCTACTACGATGGTGGACCCGATTATTGCCCGCAGGCTGGGCGGCATCATTCAGCGGCTGAAGAAGCAGCTTGGATTTACCAGCATCGTGGTGACGCACGATATGCGGTTCGCCAAGAGCCTTGCAGATAGCGTTTTATTTCTTCATCAGGGACGTGCGCAGTTTTTCGGTCCGCTTGAGGAGTTTCTTGCATCCAAGGAAGAAGAGATTGTGCAGTTTCTGACACTGGATGAGTACCTATTACCTGTTGGTTGAACGAGTTATAGAGTCATAACTGGAATTTCGTAAGTTTTAACTTGCAATCCACGGGCATTCGAGCGATGCTGGAGTTGGTTGAATTGTTAGTTGCGTAAGACGCCAGATACGCAAGGCTGTCGTTAGTTATCTTTAACTTGATTGACTTAATCCCTTCTGTGACGAGTGCTGTTTTTTTGGTATAATTCTCTTGTAATCGCTGGTTTATGAACACTCTACAAGACCTGCGATGCTGTATTGTATTTATTTTTTCGGGTGAGCGGCCCGAGCTTAACTTTTTGTTGCCTCTCGTTGCAATTGCGCTGAACAACGGATGGTGCAGCCTCATTCCACGGCACGCACCGCTAAAAATAACCGGGTATTGTGACTATCATTCCTGTCATTGATGCCCAGGCCCTGCAATCAGCTCTGCGATAGGCAACGGGCCCGATGGAACCGAATTCATGATCTTCATCTCCGATCCTTGATATGGGCCGGGAGAGCCATTCATTGATCAGGGTCGAAACTCCTGAGGACAGGCGGACGCTTTATGGCGACATCGGATTTCTGGCAAAAAGTCTCGTCTTCGGTCTCAGCTCCTGAGTGGAGCACCGGATCGACTGATCCCGGGCATCACTATTCCGGCGGCACCTCGCGTCTGTGGATGGTGCTGGATGTGGTGACGGTCCTGCTGGCAGCAAGCATTTCGACACTTATTTATTTTGGAATTGGCCCGATTGCAGGAATGAAGGAGTTTTGGCACGGAACCCTGATTGAGGGCCGTTCCATGGGAATCCTGATCACACTCCTTGGCGGGTTTATTGTCGCGCTGCTTCTGATCAGCCACCAATTGCATTTGTATACGCCAGCCAGGCTGAATGGTTTTCTGCATGAGCAGCGGCTTACGCTGCAGGCTTGTTTCACCGCGGGTCTTCTTTTGACCGGCGCGATCTATGTGATTCAGGCTGTCAATATTCCGCGCAGCATTGTGTTTATTACGCTGGGCCTGGTGCTGGTGGCGCAGAGTATTCGCCGGTTTGCCTATCGCATGCTTCTTTATCGACGCTATGAGCACGGCATGGGCACGCGCAACGTTCTCATTGTAGGTACGGGACCCGAGGCTCACGCGCTGCGGCATCATCTTGAGAGCATTCGGCACCTGGGATACACATTCAAGGGTTTTATCGAACTGCCTGGTTCGCGGTCGCGCTTTGCATCCAGTTCTGGCGATGTGGTGGGCAGCCTTGGATCGCTCTTCGAGTGTGCACGGCAACAGTTTGTGGACGAAATCTTCTTCACCATGCCATGTGAGCGCGGCATGGTGCAGGAAGTGCTGGAGAAGGCGCGTGCGAATTGCATTGATCTGCGCGTGGTGCCGGATATGTACGACGGACTGGCGTGGAACAGCCCGATTGAATATATCGGGCAGTTCCCGACGATTCCTCTGCATTGTGGCAGGGTGCCGGAAGTAGCCCTGATGTTCAAGCGCCTTCTGGATATTGTTTTCGCAGCGACCGCCCTGGCAATGCTATCGCCGGTTCTTTTGACGATTGCGATTGCTATCAAGCTCAATTCCAAGGGACCGGTTTTCTACGCATCGGAGCGCATTGGTAAGAAGGCGCGCGTCTTCAAGTGCCTCAAGTTCCGCACGATGGTTCAGGACGCTGAAAAGCGGCGTGCCGAGATTATGCACATGAATGAGCGCGACGGCGTGCTGTTCAAGATCAGCAACGATCCGCGCATCACCAAGGTGGGACGCCTGTTGCGCAAATATTCGCTGGACGAACTGCCGCAGTTCTTCAATGTGTTGAAGGGCGACATGAGCGTGGTGGGTCCGCGTCCTCCGATTGCCAGTGAGGTTCGTGAGTACAAGCTGAGCCATCTGCGCCGCCTGGATGTGACGCCCGGTATTACTGGTCTGTGGCAGGTGCAGGGCCGTCAGGATCCCTCGTTTGACAGCTATGTTTCGCTCGATGTGACCTACATTGAAAACTGGAGCATCTGGCTGGATATCAAGATCATCCTTCGCACAGTTGCGGTGGTCTTTGCGGGCACGGGCACTTAAGCCGTCCGCCGAATTACACTAATCCTGTGAAGATCGCGCTGGCTCAGATAGACCCCACAGTGGGGGATTTCACCGGAAATCTCGCAAAAATTATTGCCGCAAGCCGCCGCGCCGCCGAACAGGGTGCGCGGCTTGTGGTGTTTTCAGAGCTGTGTATCTGCGGCTATCCTCCGGCTGATTTTTTGGAGAAGCCGAGTTTTCTGGCTCGTTGCAAAAGCGCAGTAGAGGAACTGGCAGCAGCCACTCGCGAACTGCCTGCGGCGGTTCTGGTGGGCACAGCATTGGTTGCGCCTGCGGGCAGCGGCAAGCCTGCGGTGAATGCGGCAGTTCTGCTGGATGGCGGCGAGGTGCTGCTGGAACAGCATAAGCGTCTATTGCCGTTCTACGACATCTTTGATGAGCAGCGCTATTTTCAACCGGCTAAATCGCAGCAAGTGGTGGAGTTGGATGGCGTTCGGCTGGCGATAAGCATCTGCGAGGATGCGTGGAACGACAAGAACTATTGGCCTAGGCGGCTCTACTCCATTGATCCCATGGAAGAGTTGATGCAGCAGCGGCCGCACCTGCACGTGAATCTCTCCTCTTCGCCGTTTTGGCACGGGAAGCGCGGGGTGCGCCGGGAGATGCTTACGGCGATTGCGAAGCGCGACGGGATCCCTGTGCTGATGTGCAACCAGGTGGGCGGCAACGACAGCATTCTTTTTGATGGATCCTCGCTGGCGGTGAATGGGCGAGGAGCATTGATTGCCCAGGCAGCTTCGTTTGCGGAAGACCTGGTTGTTGTCGATCCTTTCAGCACGGAGGCACTCCCGGAGCCTTCTGACGATGAGACAGAGGCTGCCTACCAGGCCCTGGTGCTCGGGACGCGAGATTATGTGCGCAAGTGCGGTTTCCGGCAGGTAGTCATTGGACTGAGTGGGGGCATTGATTCAGCGCTGGTGGCTGCGATTGCGGCGGAGGCGCTAGGTGCGGAGAATGTGCTGGCGGTGGGTATGCCCAGCCCTTACTCCTCGCAGGGATCGATTGACGACAGCCGTAGGCTTGCGGCGAATTTAGGCATACGGTTCGAGACGATCGGTATCAGCGGGCTCTTTGCTGAGTTCAATAAGGCGCTTGAACCGCTGTTTGCGGGACGCGCAGCGGATATTACGGAAGAGAATATTCAATCCCGCATTCGTGGGAATCTGCTGATGGCGCTGTCGAATAAATTCGGATCGCTGGTGCTGACTACGGGCAACAAATCCGAGATGGCGGTTGGGTACTGCACCATGTATGGCGATATGGTGGGGGCGCTGGCGGTGATTGGCGACCTGATGAAGACGCGCGTGTATGCGATCTGCCACTGGCTTAACCGCGATAGGGAAGTGATTCCTGCGGAGATTCTGGAGAAGCCGCCTTCGGCGGAGCTACGGCCGGATCAAAAGGATACGGATTCCTTACCGCCTTACGATGTGCTGGATCCGATTCTGGAAGCTTATGTGGAACGCTATGAGACTCCGGAAGAGATTGAGCAGTCGCAGGGTGTGCCGCGCGAAGTTGTGCGGAAGGTGGTGAAGCTTGTAGAGCGATCCGAGTACAAGCGCCAACAGGCTGCGCCGGTGCTGAAGATTACGGCGAAGTCGTTTGGGATGGGCCGCAGATTTCCAATTGCGGTGAAGGTGCAGGTTTGAAAGAGGCTGAAGAGGCTTGCTGCCTGCCGCTGTTTACAGAATGGCGCAAGACGAAGAGAGGGGCGAGCAGTGATAATGACTGTACAGCCTGACCGAATCGGATTGATAGCGTCTGTATTTACAGGATTAAGGAGAATTCGTTTGACTCGTTCCATTGGCCGTTTCGCCAGCCTTGCCTCGCTGGTTGTTCTTTCTTCCTCTGCCGTTATTGTTTCTGCTCAGCAGCAGGTTCCCCCTGCACAAGCTGAGCAGGCACCTGCAGCGCCTGCTCCTGCCGCCGCGCCAGTATTTCCTCCGCCGCAGAAAGAGAATTTTACGGCGGCTTCTCCTACCAAAGAACAGGTTGAGGCGTTTTTGAATGCCAGCTGGGGTTATGACGACAATCGCATCTGGCAGACCGAAGCCATCCTGAAGACGCAGGTGGACGGCTACAGCAAGGTCATTGTGTTTGTGGGCGATAAGGGCGGTAAGGACAAGCCGTTTCGTTTCCCGTTTATTGTGCTGCCGAACGGCAAGTACATGATGTACCAGGAAGAGATTTATCCGTTTGGCGATCACCCTTACTCTGAGCTGCGGACTACCATGCAGGAGCGTGCGGATGGTCCTTATCGCGGCTCGGCGACGAAGGAGCTGGAGATTGTGGAGTTCGCCGATTTGCAGTGCCCTCACTGCAAGGCTGCGCAGGCGAATATGGATCAGCTGGCGGCGGATTTCCCGAAGGCCAGGATTGTTTTCCAGCACTATCCGCTGCCACAGCACTCTGAGGCCAAGCGCGCGGCAGAGTTTGGCGTGTGTGTGACGAAGCAGGGTGGAAGCAGCGCTTTCTTTACCTATGCGGCATCCGTTTTTGACGGGCAGGATGGTTTAGCTACGCCTGATGGTGCGACGCTGACGCTGAATGCGGCAGTGACGAAGGCCGGCCAGGATCCGGCGAAGATTGCGGCTTGCGCGGCTCTGCCAGCGACGGCTGCGACGGTGGAGGCTTCAGCCAAGCTTGCGCGCGATGCAAACGTGAATGAGACGCCGACGCTGGTAATCAACGGACGCCAGGTTCCAGCCAACATTCCTTACGAAACGCTGAAGAAGATTGTCGAGTTCCAGATGAAGATGGATGGGATTCAAAAGTAAGCGCGGTTCGAGCAAATCAGGCCTTCGCATTGGAATGCGAAGGCCTTGTTGTTTCTGTGCCGCTTCAACGAGCCTGAGCTGTGCGCTCGAGCATCTGCATAGGAGTCCAGTCTCTGCCGTAAGGAAAGCGCACTATGTGCGGCGTTATAACAATGAGTAGCGTGGCCTCATTTTTGTTGGTGCTTTTATCGGTGATGTCGTTGAGGCCGGGAACCTCGCTGAGGCCGGGCATGCCGCTGACGGCGCGCATCTCGGAGCTATCGACTTCGCCTGCAACTACGGCGGCTTCGCCTTCGCGCAGTGTGGCCGTGCCGGTATAGCCACGGTTCGTGAGTACGGGGATGCCATTCACCGTGCCGCCGGCCAGAGAGAGAATCTTCATATCCACGCTTAAGGCCACGTCGCCGGAACGAAGAATATGCGCTGTAGCTTTGAAGGTTAGACCGAGATCTTCGTACTGAATTTGCGGAACGGTAGGCGTGCTGCTGAGCTGGGAGAGAATGCCGGTGAGAGAACCGGAGTTGCCAGCGGAATTGAGTCCGGCGATATTTAACGAGCTGGATAGAGAGCTGGTGTATGTGGAAGTTGTGATGGGATAGCGCGTGCCGCTCTTGAGTGTGCCTTCCTCACCGTCCTGAAGGCGAAACTGGTAGTTGTCCAGCTGATGCGTGTCTGAAGAGTTGACGTTGAGGTTGAGCGTGATTGGGCCCGGAGAGACGCCGAATGCCGTGGGGCTGCAGGTGCCGCTCGAAAGACTGCAGTTGCCTCCGAAGATGGCGAATCCGTTGTTGAAGACCGAGCTGTTGGCCTGGCCGGAGGCAAGCAAAATGGCGAGAATGGTGGCGATGTCATTGGGGCTGGCAAGCCCGGAAGCGATGATCTCCTGCACGAGCGCCTGGTTGGCCTGCAGGACGGAGTCTGCCTCGGCGAGCACGTTGAAAACGCTCATCTGCTGCGGGGTTTGAATGCCCGTATTGCGCGCGTTGATGTGCGCCAACTGGATCACTTTGACATCGACGACGGCCTCGGGACGGCCTTGAGAGAGACCGTTCCAGGTGTTGTTGAAAGCAGTGAGTGTGCTGGGTGCGGCTCGCAGGGAGAGTGTGGCTTCACCGCTGTCGAGATTCATTCTTTGAATATCAAAAATATTTTTGGCAATGGCCTGAACATCGGTCATTGCATTGGACGAGCCGCCGCCTGCTGCACCGCCCAGAGAGAGGCCTGCCAGAGAAATGCTTTCGTAGGCATAGCGCTGGTATTGCGTACGCATCTGCGGTGTGTCCCGCGCGACAATCACGCGATGCGGATCAATGGGCTCCGCAAAGGAGTTGGTAACCATAGACAGCGCGTGCGTTGCTTCTGTAAAGCTGGCGTCGTCGAGATCGAAGCGAACAACGGTATTGGGAACGGTGGAATCAAGCGCGGCAGTGATGCCGTATGCCTGATAGACCTGCTTGATGAGCTGCTGCGCGGCGATGTGAAGATGAAAGGTTTGCGTGCCTGCTTTGGGCTCGAGATCCACGGGCGGAGCGAATTCATAGCGTGGGGCATGTACGGGGCCTCGCGGAGTATTCTCGGCTACCGTGTCATCGGCGAGTAGACGCATTCGTTCGACGACAGAGGCGTTTTTCGGATCGAGCTCAAGGGCGTGAGCCAGAGCGACGCGTGCTGCCGCCGGGTTATTCTGCGCGCGGGATTTTGCGGCGTCCTGAATGAGCGCGGTGATGGCGTGACTGCGGGCCAGTTCCACAGCGGCCGGGTAATTTTGATTGGATGGGTCGAGTGCCGCGGCTTCCTGGTACTGGTTCATCGCAGGCTCGAATTGCGCGGCTTCGTACAGCTTTGCTGCGGAGAGATAGAGTTTGGCTGCGCGACGGACGTTTTTTGAAGAAACGGGTAGGGGTGCGGGTCTTTGATCCGGCGTGACGGGAGTATTTGGAGACTGAACTGAGGCGGAACTGGTATTTACGGGCGCAGGTTGGGGCTGCTGCGCGGCCGCAAAGGTGGCGGCCAGCAGCAAAACCGTAAAACGCGATAACGTGATTTGGCGCATGCTTAAGCGCGCCCCGCCGGAAGATCCACCTTAACCCTGGCGATAACCCTGACGGATGGCGCTAAATACAGGACGTTCATTGCGGGGCGGACGCTTGAGGCCGGCGCGAACTTCTGTCAGGCTCAGTCCCAGCTCAGCCATGCACCGGCTGAGCGTGTTCCTGTGCATTCCAAGTTCTTCTGCCGCCTTACACTGGTTGCCACGGTTCGCAATAAGCACCTCACGAAGGTACTGCCTTTTAAATTCCCTGACGGCATCTTCATAGCGAATGCCGCTGGAATGCATTTGCGTCACCAGGCTGTCCAGTTCTCGTTTCAACTTACCACCTCTTACGGAATATTGCGTTCTCACTAGATTGACACATCCCGGCAGGGTGCGCGGGCAATTTTTTTCGTGCTTTAAGGGGTATTGACGGGATGCAGTTTTTTATCTTTAATGATCAGCCTTATGGAGCCATTCGGATGAATTGTTTTCCCACTCGTGAAGGCCCGAACGAACGCGATCACCCAGCTCCGTTGGTGTGATGTTGCTGTTCAGGTGCGTGAAGGAAAAGAACTGCCGGGGAAGCTGAGAGTCGGCAATCCACTGTGACTGCTGCGGGAAGAATGCGACGCACACATAAATGATGATGGTGATGATGATTGCGCCTTGAATGAGGCCGAATGCGCCGCCTGCAAGACCGTCCAGCCAGCCAAGGCCGATAAGACGAAAGGCTTTGGCGAGCAGATGGCCGATGAGGCCTGCAATGGCAACGACGAGGATGAAAATGAGCAGAAACGCGATGATGTTTGCTGCCGATTCCACGCGGATGATGCTTAAAAGCGAGCCGGCCAGGCGATGGTAGTTCCAGGAGGCTATGGAGAGGCCTATGAGCAAACCAAAGAGGCCGCAGGCGGAGCGGAAAAATCCCTGCGCGAAGCCGCTGATCACGGAAACAATAAGGATAATAATTACGCCCCAGTCAACGGGTGTAAGAGTCATATACCAGCTCTCCAATGCATGAAAATATTTACGCCTATAGCTCTAAGATGCGTCCTGTGAGCAGACGGAATGCTTCAAGATATTTTGCTTGTGTGCGTTCTACAACTTCATCCGGCAGTGCCGGAGCGGGGGCTTGTTTGTTCCAGCGAATGGACTCGAGATAATCGCGTACAAATTGCTTGTCAAAAGAGGGTTGTGCGCCGCCGGGCTTCCAGCTGGCTGCGTCCCAGAAGCGTGATGAGTCCGGAGTAAGGACTTCGTCGGCGAGAATGATGCCGTTGCCTACTCCATTGCCGATGCGGCCGAACTCGAACTTGGTGTCGGCGAGGATGAGGCCTTTGGATTCGGCGTGTGCTGAGGCTCTGGCATAAATGGCCAGCGTGAGACGCTTCAATTCGGCCGCATCGGGTGTGCCAATGACATCTTCGGTGTGAGCGTACGAGATGTTTTCATCATGCGCGCCGTCCTGGCTCTTGGTGGCAGGCGTGAAGATGGGTTCGGGCAAGCGGGAACCATCCTGCAGACCGGGGGGAAGCGGAATGCCGCAGAGGCTTTGCGTGGCTTGATAATCTTTCCAGCCGGAGCCGGCCAGATAACCGCGTGCAACACATTCAACCGGGAACATGTTGGCGCGCTTGACCAGCATGGAACGGCCTTCCAGCTGATCCGCATAGGGCTGCAGTTCGGCTGGGAACTCGTGGACATTCGCTGTGATGAGGTGGTTCGGTACGATGTCGCAAAGCAGATCGAACCAGAAGAGCGAGATCTGCGTGAGGATTTTGCCCTTGCCGGGAATGCCTGTGGCCAGCACGTGATCGAAGGCTGAGATGCGGTCAGTGGCGACGAGCAGAAGGTTATCGCCGATGGCGTAAAGGTCGCGCACTTTGCCGCGGCCGATCAGCGGAATGGAGCCGAGATTCGTGGTGAGAAGTGCAGTCACAGGGGGCCTTCCAGCGGGGGATCAAAAGATAAATTTTCGCGGCGCGGGCGGGGTGGTGTCAATTCGAGCCAGGATGTGATGCAGGTGTGATGCGCGTCACGGATGCCATTGTTGAGTTGCGCGAGACTGAGTTCGTCAACACGGTTTGTGCGGAACCGGAACCCCGCTGCGAACCGTTGATACGAGGCTGCGGTGGACGGGGAAGCCGCTGCAGATCTCGTTAGGATGCGGGTAACCGCCGGCGGATGCGCACTAACGACCTCCAGTGCTGTCTGCCGGCACCCGCAGAATTGGATTCGGCTGCCTACGCAGTGGCTCGCTGCATCTCCTGATTTGCTCCCGCACCTAGCTTCACGCTGACTACCTTGGATACGCCTGGCTCTTGCATGGTGACGCCGTAGATCATGTCGGCGTTGTGCATCATGCGCTTGGAGTGGGTGACGATCAGGAATTGTGTTTCTTTACCGAGTGAGTGGAGCAGGTCGGCGAGACGGCCGACGTTGGTTTCATCGAGGGCGGCGTCCACTTCATCCAGCACGCAGAAGGGACTGGGCTGGTACTGGAAGATGCCGACGAGAAGTGAGATGGCGGTGAGGGCCTTTTCTCCACCCGAGAGAAGCAATACGTTCTGCAACTTTTTGCCCGGCGGCGAGGCCACGATGTCGAGGCCGCTTTCTGCCTGGTTCTCCGCGTCTGTGAGGCGCAGGAAGGCCTGGCCGCCGTTGAAGAGGCGGGTGAAGACCTGGCCGAAGTTTTCGTTGATGCGTGCGAAGGCTTCGTCGAACTTGGTACGCGAGATATGATCGATTTCCTTGATGGTTTCCTGCGTATTTTCTATGGACTCGACGAGATCCTTGCGCTGGGCTTCAAGGAAGGTGTGCCGGTCGGCGGTTTCCTTGTATTCCTCCAGCGCCATCATGTTGACGGGGCCCATCTGCTCCATCTTTTGACGAAGGGTACGGCAGGTCTCTTCTTCTGCGGCCAGCGGTTCGTCTGCGATGCGGATGATGGATTCGTCGGCGCGCAGAGCTGCGGCTTCTTCGTTAACTTCTGTCAGCGTGCCGGCTTCAATGTGTTCGAGATCCGAGCGCAGCTTGGCTACGGTGCTCAGCTTGCCGGTGCGGTCTTCGCGAAGTTGATCGAGGGTGGCGCGGTTTGTTTTGAGGTCCGTTTCCAGGACGGCTAACTCTTCACGGATTGTTTTAGCCTCTGCTGTGAGGTGATGCACCTGTGCGAGCGCTGCATCGCGTGCAACGGTTAGCTCTGTTTGCTGCGCTGCGAGAACCGTGTTCTCGTTCTGGCGCTGGGTGCGCTCGGCTTCTGCGGATGCGCGCTGCTGCTCGATGGCGAGGATGCGGCGTTCGAGGTCGGCATGCAGGCGGTCGATACGCTGGAATGCGGCTTCTGCACCGCGGCGACGCTCTTCGAGGCCGGCGAGCTCGGCGGTGAGCTGAGCGGCTTCCTGCTGGATGCTTTCGCGGTTGCGACGCATCTCGGCCAGTTCGTTCTGTTTTGTTTCGAGCGCGATTTCGGCGGTCTTGTGCTCGGCTTCCAGTTTTTCGGCTTCGGCACGCTTCTGCTCGATGGTGGAGCGCTTTATCTCGCGTGCATCCTTGTTGCGTGCGGCCTGGACGGTCCATTCCTGCACACGGCGATCAATGCGCTGGACTTCGGCTTCCATCTGCTTCAGCGCTGCGCCCTGGTTGGCGGTGTCACGCTCGGCCTGACGGCGTTCTTCACTGCGGGCTTCGAGCTGTGCGGCCATTTCCTCAATGCTGCGCGCGAGGGACGCGGCCTGGGTCTCGGCTCCGGAGAGCTTCGATTCCAGCGCGTCGAGCTTGCGCTCCGTCTCGCGCAGATCGCGCTTGAGTGCGAGCGGGCCTTCGCTGGCCGGCTTGCCGCCGGTGACTGTGGTGTTGTGGAAACACTCGCCGGTTGGGGTGAGAAAGTACGCGTGTACATGCTGTTCGGCGAGCTTTTGCGCAACGGTCGGATCTTCGACGATATAGCCGTCACGTAACTTGGGCAGGATGGCCTCAAGGGAGCGGCCAAAACCATTGAGGACTTTGATCGTGTCCTTGAGCGGAATGATGCCGTCGCCTGCGATCTGGTCCTCTCCGGACGCGAAGAGGTTGCGCTGGGCTTCGTCGTGAATGAGGAAGGTTGCGCGGCCATCTACGCCGGATTTGAGCAGATTGACGCCGTGTTCTGCGGCTGACCAGCTGTGTACTACTAGATAGTTCAGTTCTTCACGGAGGAATTCGTCGACCACCCCTTCGTGCTCGCCGCTGACTTCTACGAAGTCGGCAAGTGTGCCTACGGGCTGCATGCCGTTGCTGAGTGCGCCGGGTTTGAGCAGCCGGCGAACGGTTTCCGTCGAGTAGCTGTGATTGCGGATGAGGGATTGCAGCGAATCGCGGCGGCCGGTGAGCGTGGCCACTTCAGCGCGAAGCTGGTTGGCTGTTTTTCGAAGTTCGGCTTCTTCTGCGCGCTTTGTCTGCAGGCTTGCGCGGAGGGTGGCGATTTCTGATTCAAGGCTCTTGAGCGATTCTGTGGCGGACTCAAAGCTGAGGCGTGCCTGGCCCTGACGGACGCCTAGCTCTTCAAGCTCGTTGCGCGACTGGCGCATCTCGGATTCGAGCCGCTCGGCTTCGCGTTCGAGAGCGGCAAGGCTTTCTTCTGCCTGCGCCGTGGAGTTGCGCGCGTTGCCGGCCTGCGTGAGAAGCTGCATTGCGGAGCGGCGTTGTGATTCGAGATTGCGCTCGGCCGTGAAAACTTCTTCCTGTGCGGCGCGGGCCTGCTGCTGACGGGCTTCTACCTTTTGGCGGAACTCGCGCGCTTCGCCTGCTGCAGTTTCCAGGAAGCTCTTTTGCTGGGTGCGCTCTTCTGCGATGCCCGAGAGCTGGGTGCGGGTCTGCTCGATTTCGGCTGCGGTTGCGGCGATGCGGGCTTCGAGCTCTGCTACGCGCTCGGTGTTGCCGCGCTCGCGGGCTGCTGCGCGCTCCAGCTCGACAGTGGAGGTGTTGGCTTGTGTCTGTGCTTCCTTCTGTGCGCGATCAAGATCGTAGCCGCGCTCAGTGAGTGAATGCTGGCTGGCTTCCATGGTGCCGATTTTGGCGGCGGATTCGTTGATGTGCTCGGAGAGAGTGTTGATTTCGGTGTTCAGGCCGGCTTGTTCAGCATCCATGAGCGCCATGCGGCTGGCGAGGACGACGCGTAGGCGGGTGCGGAGGTCATTGCGAACCTCGGCGTAGCGCTCGGCCTTGGCGGCCTGGCGCTTGAGCGAGTTCATCTGACGCGTGACTTCTTCAAAGATGTCGTCTACGCGGGCGAGGTTCTGCTTTGCAGCTTCAAGGCGTAGCTCGGCCAGGCGCTTCTTGGTTTTGAAGCGGGTGATGCCGGCGGCTTCTTCGATGATGGAGCGGCGGTCGTGGGGCTTGGAACTGAGGAGCTGTCCGATGCGCTCCTGGCCGATGATGGCGTAGCTCTCAGGGCCGAGGCCGGTGCCCATGAAGATATCCTGGATGTCCCGCAGACGGCAGAGCTTGCCGTTGAGAAGATACTCGCTTTCGCCGGTGCGGAAGAGGCGGCGGGTGATGACGATTTCGCCCTTCTGGAAGGTACGCTGGAACTTGCGGCGGCGGATTTTCAGCACTACAGGAACCGGGCCGCCGTGAGTGTCTTCGGCAGTTTGCGGCTGGACTGGCTGCGCTTCCGATGCGGATTCTGCGGCTTGTGGCTCGGCTCCAGCTTCGCCTTCGATTGCCTGACCAGGCTGTTCCGAGGCGATGATCTCTTCGGCTTCTTCGGCGCGCTGCTTGCGGAGCGCGTCTTCGTCCCAGTCTTCGGGGCCTTCGGGATCGATTTCGACGTGCGGCTCGACTGGGATCGGGCCTTCGTAAGCTTCGGGGTCGACGAGTGTGAGTGTGACTTCAGCCATGCCCAGCGGCTTGCGATCGCGTGTGCCTGCGAAGATTACGTCGGACATATGCGTGCCGCGGAGGCTCTTGGCGCTCTGTTCGCCGAGCACCCAGCTGACGCCGTCAAGGATGTTGGACTTGCCGCATCCGTTGGGACCCACGACTACGGCTAGGCCTTGCCCGGTGACGGAGATTTCCGTCCGGTCACAGAAGCTCTTAAAGCCGAGGATGTGGATCTTTTTCAGTTTGAGCATGTCAACTCCTGGCGCGGTGATGGCGATTCCTTTTTACAGACTGTACGTAGAGGAGGGGTGGGGTCAACGGCTGCGGCGCGGGTTTTTGTGGATAAGGGAGGCCGTAATTCCACTCAGGTAAAAATAGGAGGATATTCCTGTTATTTTCTGGTTTTGGCCAGAAATTTCGGCCTGTTTTTCAACAGATTTGGGCCTCTCCGGCTCCACTTCACGGGTGCCTGTTTGGTAACGGGGAAAGGATGGGATCGACGGCGATGCGGATCACTTTTTCGATGGCACGCAAGGCTTGCGGGCGCGAATAGCCCGGTCGGCTGACGAGGCGGATGGTTCGCGAGGAATTGCCGACGAGGGGGCGAATTGCGATTTCGCGGCGGCTGAGAGAGCTTATGGCGAGTGCGGGGATGAGGGTTGCGCCGTACCCGGCGGCGACGAGATTTACGAGCGTTTCGAGAGTGGCAGCCTGCATGCTGTTTTGTAACGGGCTGCGGGGCGCATTCGACTTTTGACCGCATGCGGCGAGGGCCTGGTTGGCCAGGCAGTGGCCTTCTGCGAGGACCATCAGTTCGGAGGTGATCGATTCTTCTTTGATGGTTTTTGCCTTGGCCAGTTTGTGGTTTGGGGGCAGGGCGGCGAGCAATGGTTCCTGAAAGAGCTCGATTTCAGTGATCTCCGGGGCTCCGGTGGATGTGGCGAGCAGTGCCGCATCGAGCCTGTGGCTGCGGAGTCCTTCAATTAACGCGCGGGTCTGGTCTTCCCATAATTCGATGGCGAGTTCCGGATATGCAGTACGGAGCGGCTGGAGAATGAGTGGCATGAGATACGGCGCGAGGGTGGGAATGATGCCTAAGCGCAAGGGGCCCACGAGTGGGTCGCGTGAAGCCGATGCGACTGTTTCCATCTCGCGCGCTGCGGCGAGTGCCTGCCTGGCGTGCTGAACGATCTGACTGCCTACCGGGGTGAGATCGACGCGCTTGTTGGTTCGTTCCAGCAGCTTTACGCCAAGGCCCTCTTCCAGCTTGCGAATCTGGCTGCTGAGTGTGGGCTGACTTACGTTGCAGGCCTCTGCCGCGCGGCCAAAGTGACGGTGTTCGGCGACTGCGACGAGGTAGCGGAGATCCTGAAGGTTCATCTGATTCCATGATAGTCAAAATCAATCGCTACGTTCAGAACAATCGATTGGATTTATTTACCGTAGGGTAATAGGCTCGGTAGGATAATGAACAAGCTGGCCGTGCACAACTTTCCCGTGATGCACAGGGCCACAGGAGAAGATCATGTCGCAGTCGAATGGATCCAAATGCCCTTTTTCGGGTGGGATTATCAAGCACACAACGTCCGCAGGCCAGACCAACGAACAGTGGTGGCCGAATCAGCTGAACCTATCCATCCTGCACCAGCGCTCTTCGTTGTCCAATCCCATGGGCGAGGATTTTGATTACGCTGAGGAATTCAAAACACTCGATCTTGATGCTGTTGTTGCGGACCTGCATGCGCTTATGACCGATTCGCAGGATTGGTGGCCTGCGGACTTTGGACATTACGGGCCCCTCTTCATCCGCATGGCATGGCACTCGGCTGGCACTTACCGTATTTACGACGGACGCGGCGGCGGCGGACGTGGGTCGCAGCGGTTTGCGCCATTGAACAGCTGGCCGGATAACGTGAGCCTGGATAAGGCGCGCCGGTTGCTTTGGCCGATCAAGCAGAAGTACGGTAGCAAGCTCTCGTGGGCTGACTTGATGATTCTCACCGGCAATGTGGCGCTTGAGTCGATGGGCTTTAAGACGTTTGGATTCGCGGGCGGCCGAGAGGATATCTGGGAGCCTGAGGTGGATGTGGATTGGGGCCCGGAAAAGACGTGGCTCGGGGACGAGCGTTACAAGGGTGATCGCCAACTCGACAATCCCCTGGGTGCGGTGCAGATGGGTCTGATTTACGTGAACCCGGAAGGACCGAATGGCAATCCCGATCCCGTGGCTGCGGCGCGTGATATTCGCGAGACCTTTGCTCGCATGGCGATGAACGATGAAGAGACCGTGGCGCTGATTGCCGGTGGTCATACCTTTGGCAAGACACATGGAGCTGCACCTGCCGACAACGTGGGATTTGAGCCTGAGGCAGCGTCGATTGAGTCTCAGGGCCTGGGCTGGGCGAGCAAGTACGGCACTGGCGTCGGCAAGGATGCGATTACCAGCGGTCTGGAAGTGATCTGGACTTCGACTCCGACGAAGTGGAATTCGGATTTCTTTGACAACCTCTTCAGCTACGAGTGGGAGCTGACGAAGAGCCCGGCTGGCGCGAATCAGTGGCAGCCTAAGGGGCAGGTTGATCTGATGGATATGGTGCCGGACCCGTTTGATGCTGCGAAGAAGCGTCTGCCTACGATGCTGACCACCGATCTCGCGTTGCGGTTCGATCCTGAGTACGAAAAAATTTCGCGGCGGTTCAAGGAGAATCCGCAGGAATTTGCAGATGCCTTTGCGCGGGCGTGGTTCAAGCTCACGCATCGCGATATGGGTCCCCGCTCACGTTATCTTGGCAAGCTGGTTCCTGAGGAAGTGCTGATCTGGCAGGATCCGATTCCTGCGTTGGATCATGAGCTGATTGAAGAGGCCGATGTTGAAGTGTTGAAGGAAAAGGTTCTTGCTTCCGGCTTATCGATCTCGCAGCTGGTGAGCACGGCGTGGGCTTCTGCTTCGACCTTCCGTGGCGGCGACAAGCGTGGCGGCGCGAATGGCGCGCGCATTCGCCTGGCTCCGCAGAAAGACTGGACGGTAAACCAGCCGGCTGAACTGGCGAAGGTTCTGGAGACACTGGAAGGCATTCAGAAGGAGTTCAACGAGGCGAACGAGAGCAAGAAGATTTCGCTTGCCGATCTGATTGTGCTGGCAGGTTCGGTTGCGGTTGAGGCCGCTGCGGAGAAGGCCGGCTACGAGATCCTCGTCGGCTTCGATCCGGGGCGTACCGATGCTTCGCAGGAACAGACGGATGTGGCATCGTTTGCTCCGCTTGAACCGAAGGCGGATGGTTTCCGCAACTACATCGTTGAGGGCTGCGAGGACTACGCTGCAAATCTGCTCATCGACAAGGCGCAGCTACTGACGCTGACTGCGCCGGAGATGACGGTGCTGATTGGCGGCCTGCGCGTTCTTGGCGTCAATTTCGGTCACACCGATTATGGCGTCTTTACGGACCGGCCTGAGGTTCTGACGAACGACTTCTTCGTGAATCTGCTCGACATGAACACGAAGTGGCAGAAGTCTGCGACTGAGGGCGTGCTGGAAGGACAGGATCGCGCGACCGGTGAGCTGAAGTGGAAGGCGACGGTGGTGGATCTCGTGTTCGGTTCGAACTCGCAGCTTCGTGCGCTGGCTGAGGTTTATGGCTCCAGCGATTCTCTGGAGAAATTCATCGAGGACTTTGGCGCAGCGTGGACCAAGGTGATGAATCTGGATCGCTTTGACCTGACTCAGAGGCACGACGACTTTGAAATCGAGGCGGAGCCGATCGCGGCAGATTGAGCTGAACTGCAACACAACATCCGGGGCCGAGGCGTGGTGAGCGCTTCGGCCCATGTTGTTTCAGGCAGCTTATAAGTAATGTTCTGAAATGACATATCTTCTCTGGTTTTGCCGTGACGTGATACAACTTGCGCATGGCAAAGGGTAAGAGCGCCGGAGACGAGAAGGCAGCAGGGAACGGCGCAAATGAGAAGGGCCACGTGAATCTTCGCACACTGGCCGAGCACCTTGGACTTTCGCAGACTACCGTTTCGCTGGTGCTGAATAACTCGCCGTCAGCACGTTCGATTCCTACCGAGACTCGCGAGCGGGTGCGGGCTGCGGCGCTTGAGCTGAACTACAGGCCCAACTATTTTGCGCGGTCTTTGCGTCAAAGCCGATCGATGAGCGTAGGAGTGCTGGCGCCCGATTTGAGCGAGGGCTACTTTACGCGCGTGATGAGCGGCGTGGTAGCGGAGCTGACTGCGGCGCATTATTTCTACTTCACTGCCTGCCACGACTGGAACAAGGAGCTTATCGAGCAGTATCCGCGGATGCTGGTGGAGCGCGCCGTGGATGGGTTCCTGCTGCTGAACACTACGGCGGATACGATCCAGGTTCCGGTACCGGTAGTGGCTATTTCGGCTCATTCAACGGGGACGAATGTGACGAACATTGTTCTGGATCATGAATCGGCGGCGAAGCAGGCGCTGACTCATCTTTACAGCCTGGGGCATCGCGATATTGCATTCATGCGCGGGCCGCGGGCGATTCCGGATTCGGAGTTCCGTTGGGAAAGCATTCAGAAGGTTGCGCGGGGCATGGGACTCAAGATCGATCCGGCGCATGTGATCCGGATGGATGCTGAGGGCTGGTCCATGAAGGCCGGGCATCACACGATGGCGCCGGAGATTGGATACCGGCCCATGAAGGCGCTGCTTGAGAGAAGCCGTGAATTTACGGCTGTTTTCTGCTTTAACGATATTGCAGCTATCGGCGCTATTCGTGCGCTGAGGGATGCGGGACTGCGGGTGCCGGAGGATGTATCGGTGGTGGGGTTTGACGATATTCAGTCGGCGGCGTTTTCTACGCCATCACTGACTACGGTGCGCCAGCCGCTTACCGAGATGGGCCGGCGCGGCGCGCAACTGCTGCTGGAGCGGATTGCGCACAAGGAACGCGAGTACGCGGTGGAGATTACGATGGCTCCGGAGCTGATTGTGCGCGAGTCGACGGGAGCTGCGAGGAAGTAGCTCGCGTGGTCCGGCTTTATCCGCAGTAGTTCTGGAACCAGCGGCTGATGTATACCTGCGCATGGGCTTCACCGCAGTAGTGACGCGCGCCGGGCGAGAGAGCTGCATCGTTCGACCAGCGGTAGACGGTCAGGTGCGTGCTGCTGCAGTCGATCACTACCCAGCGAACGGGGTTATCGCTTTCGGTGCCGCAGATCTCACATCGAAATATCGTATCTATCATTCGGAAAAGCCTCCACGGCGGATGGGTTTCGATTTCTGGGACTACTCTAACATTTGCAGATCGAGTGGCGGCTCAATCATGCAGTCGATGCAGCGGATTCCTTCGAGTGCGCGCTTCAGGGCTGACGGTTTGCATGGTTCTACGGTCACTACGAAGGGCAGGGCATCGGCGGGGAAGCCGGGTTTTTGCGCTATGGCGCGGATGTTGATCTGTTCGCGCGCGAGACCTGCGGTAATTTCGGCCACTATGCCTGCGCGGTCCTTGACCAGGAAGCGGATGTAATGGGCTGTTTCGAGCTCGCCGGCGATCTGGGCTTTCTCGGTGGGAAGCTGAACGCGGCGGGAGCCTGCCGCGAGGGCTAACAGATCGCTGACTACAGCCACTGCTGTTGGATGGCCGCCGGCTCCATGGCCGGAGAAGACTACGTCGCCGCCGTATTTGCCGCTCAGGACCACCATGTTTTCGGTTCCGCGGGACCAGGCCAGCGGCGAGCGGAGTCCGACCAACGTGGGGCCTACGCTGGCTGCCAGGAGGCCGTTGGCCTTGTCGGCGCGGGCGATCTGGCGGATGGTACAGCCAAGCTCGCGGGCGTAGGTGAAGTCGATGGCTGAGACTGCCGTGATGGGGGCGGGGTTGATCTGCTCGGGATCGACCTCTACGCGCAGGGCAAGACGCATGAGGATGGAGAGCTTGGCGCGGGCGTCAAAGCCGCCTACGTCTTCTGTCGGGTCGGCTTCGGCGTAGCCTTTGGCTTGCGCGTCTTTCAATACTTCGGCGTAGTCGGCGCCTTCTTCCATCTTGCTCAGGATGAAATTGCAGGTGCCGTTGAGGATGCCTTCGATGCGTTCAATGCTGTCGCCGGCGAGGCCGTGCTCGATGCCGGGGATTACGGGGATGCCGCCGGCTACTGCTGCTCCGTACTTGAGGTGGCCGCCCTTTGCTGCCGCCAGCTTTTCGAGTTCGACGCCGTGGAAGGCGATCAGCTTTTTGTTGGCGGTGACTACGGATTTGCCTGCCTCAAGAGATTTGCGGACCCATGCGCCTGCGGGGTCGAGGCCGCCTGCCAGCTCCACGATTACGTCGGCGTCTGAGGCGAGCACTGCTTCGGCGTCTTCTGACCAGGTGACGCTGTCTGCTACCCAGGGCGCTTTTTTGCGGGCTACGTTGCGATTGAAGATGTGGGTCAACTGAAGCTGCTTCGGCTGCGATTCCGTGAGGATGCGGGCTACTGAGCTGCCTACCGTTCCGAAACCGAAGAGAGCGATGCGGAGCGGACGGGTGGAAGCGGCGGAGGCTTGCGGAGCGGCAAGGACTTCAGGCACGGCGGGTTCCTCAGGGAAGGGATGTGATGCTATGCCCCGATGATACCTGAGGGGTTGAATGGCTACTGTGAATTGGGGGATGCTCTGGCCCACAGAACCACAGAATCTGGGGGGTATGGGGGGGAGGGGGGTGTTGTGCGGGCTGTTTGTGATCCCATCCCAGGGTTGTTCCTTTCTGCTCCGGTTACAGATGACGTTAAAAGCAAAACCGCCAGCCCTGATGTGGGCTGGCGGTGGTGTTTTTTCTGCTTGTTCTTATTGTTTCACAAAGGGTGGAAATGATGTGCAAACTTGCTGAATTTTTATCTTGTGTAGATTGATGAGGTTACAAACTTTTTTTGAGGGGAGGGGCTTGACAAAAGATTTCCACAGGGTTGTGTGACCCCGGTTCGCGGCGTTGTTAGAAAACCTGTGACCTTTATGGCACGGCTGAAGCCGTGCCCTTTCAAAGCTCAGGTTGGATTGGTCAGGTTCGGGGTGTTTGTGATCCCACCCATGGCGCGATGGGGCTGCGCCATGGATGGGGCACCCGGTTTGGTGGTTGTGCTGGCGAAAGGCAAAGGCAAAAGCAAAGACAGAAGCAGGTCCTTCCCTCCGGCTGAAAAACGCCTACGGTCAGGATGACGGGATTTTGTGGGTGGTGGATGGTAGTGTGATCCCCGGTCCCCAGGTGCGAGGGACCGGGGGCACCCGGTTTGGTCAGGTTTGGGCTGTTTGTGATCCCACCCATGACGCGATAGTGCTGCGCCATGGATGGGGCACCCGGTGGGGTGGTTGTGCGGGAGAAAGGCAATGGCAAAAGCAAAGACAGAAGCAGGTCCTTCCCTCCGGCTGAAAAACGCCTACGGTCAGGATGACGGGCATTTGTGGGGGGGTGGATGGTAGTGTGATCCCCGGTCCCCAGGTGCGAGGGACCGGGGGCACCCGGTTTGGTCAGGTTTGGGCTGTTTGTGATCCCACCCATGACGCGATAGTGCTGCGCCATGGATGGGGCACCCGGTGGGGTGGTTGTGCGGGAGAAAGGCAATGGCAAAAGCAAAGACAGAAGCAGGTCCTTCCCTCCGGCTGAAAAACGCCTACGGTCAGGATGACGGGCATTTGTGGGGGGGTGGATGGTAGTGTGATCCCCGGTCCCCAGGTGCGAGGGACCGGGGGCACCCTGTTTGGTCAGGTTCGGGCTGGTTGTGATCCCACCCATGACGCGATCGTGCTGCGCCATGGGTGGGCACACGGTGTGGTGGTTGTGCGGGTGAAAGGCAACGGCAAAGGCAACCGCAGGTCCCTCGGCTTCGCTCGGGATGACAACTTCTTGGGATTGGCGCTCTGCTCGGGAGGACAGTCCGTGCGGTAGTGGGTGGTTGGGAGGATGGGCTACTATGAAAGGACTGATGCGGCGTTTTCTTTCCATTCTGCTGATTGCTGTTTTTGGCTTTACGACTTTCGGGTCGCTGGCTGAGAGCAGTCATACTTCGCAGTTGCCGGTTTGCTGCCGGCGGCATGGAATGCATCATTGCTCGGGGATGGACGGGGACGCTACGGCTCGGATTGTGGCGGCCAGTTCCGGTTCGACGGCGACGATTGGCGCGCTATCGCGCTGCCCGCATTTTCCCAATGCTCTTCATGCCAGGCTTGCGACTGTCTTCGCGACTGTGGCGCAGGACGTCGTTCCTGTTTCGCTGCAGAGTGCTGAGCGAGTCTACGGCTTCTCGGCTTCTTACACCGATTCTTCCTCCTCTGGCGCGCATGCTGTGCGCGGGCCTCCTGCTGTAGTTCTCGCCTGATTTCTACCTAGACAACGAGAACTTTTACAGGATTTTTGGGAGGCTTTTCATCCATGCGAGTTTTTCGCTTGCTGGCTGCTGCATTGATTTGCACGGCTGTTCCTGCTTTTGCTTCTGTTTTTGCGGTGGTGCGCGGTGTGGTGCACGACACGCAGCATAGACCTGTTGCCGGCGCGGCGATTACGCTGCACGCTACGAATTCCGATTTTGCTGTGCATGGTGTTTCCGGGCAGGATGGCGCGTTTGCGCTGCCTGAGGCGCCGATTGGTGTGTACCGGCTGGAGGTAAGTGCGCCGGGATTTGCTGCATGGAGTGAGCCAGTGACGCTGGTTTCCGGGACCAATCCTGCGGTGCATGTGGAACTGGCTGTGGGTGGGGCGGCGGAGACCGTTGTGGTGCAGGGAAGCGCGGATGCCGCTGTGGATACGGCAACGCCTACGACGCTGATTACCCGCGCACAGATTGAAGAGACGCCCGGCGCGAGCCATACGCTGAGCATGGCCATGATTACGAATTACGTGCCGGGGTCGTATATGACACACGACATGCTGCACATGCGCGGCGGGCACCAGACGACCTGGTTGATTGACGGCGTGGCGATTCCGAATACGAAGATCGCTTCGAATGTGGGACCGCAGATTGATCCCGGTGATATTGATTCGCTGGAGACGCAGCGGGGAAGCTATGCGGCCGATGTGGGAGATCGCACGTATGGCGTTTTCAATGTGCTGCCGCGAAATGGGTTTGAGCGCGAATCGCGATGGCGAACTGTATGTGTCTGGCGGCAGCCCTTACAGCGGAGAGGTGCAGCTTTCCTTGGGCGATCACTCGGAGAAGACGGCGTGGTATGCGAGTGGGACGGGATCGCGGTCGAACTATGGGCTGGCTACGCCGGTGCCGCAGATTTTGCATGATGCTACGAATTCCGAGAGCGCGCTGGTGTCTGTGATTCGCAATGAGACGGCGAAGGACCAGATACGGATTGATGGGCAGTACCGGCAGGATTTTTTTCAAGTGCCGTATGATCCGAATCCGGATGACTGGGAGCAGCAGAGCGATTATTACGAATCGTATGGATTGCGCGATGTGCAGAAGGAGCGCGATGCGTTTGCGATTGCGAACTGGGTGCATACGATTTCGCCCAAGTCGATGGTGAGTGTTGCGCCGTTTTATCACTTCAACCAGGCTAACTATGATTCGCCGGAGACGGACCAGCCGGTGGCTACGACGTGGCATCAGACTTCGAACTACGTTGGAGCGCAGGGGGATACGCGGCTGGAGGCTGGGTGGAATGTGTTTTCCGGCGGGCTCTACAGCTTTTATCAGAAGGAAGATGATCTGTTCGGAATCCAGGTGAATGACGATAGCGGGCCCTCGCTGGCGAACACTTCGTCGAGTGAGAATGCGGGGATTGTGGAGTTTTATGTCGCGGACCATCTGCGCTTGGGCAGGTATGTGACGCTGCTGGGCGGGGAGCGGTTCTCGATTTATCGCGCCGGGTTGAATGAGACGGCGATTTATCCGCGTATTGGGGCGACGGTGATGGTGCCGTATCTGCACTGGGTCTTTCGCGGATTTTATGGGCACTTTTTTCAGCCCGCGCCGGTGCAGACGGTTTCACAGGCTGCGCTGAATTATGTGAACGGTCAACCGGGTGGAGAGAACACGTTTACGCCAATACCGTCAGAGCGCGACGAGGAGCATCAGTTTGGCGTGCAGATTCCGTGGAAGGGCTGGACGCTGGATGTGGATACGTTCAGGAATCGCGTGAATAATTTTCTGGATCATGCGAGCCTGGGCGAATCGAATTTGTATTTTCCGATTGCTGTGCAGGGGGCGCTGGTGCGGGCCTGGGAGATGGCGTTGCGGTCACCGGCGACGGCGAAGTGGGGCGAGTTTCACGTGACGTATTCCAACCAGATTGCGGAGCAGCGCGGGCCGATTGTGGGTGGGTATACGTGCAGCATTCCGGGAGACCCGGCGTGTGATGACGGGCCGGATTATGAGCCGGTGGATCATGACCAGAGACATACGCTGAATACGGGATTTACGGCGCGGCTGCCGTATCGGACCTGGTTTTCGAGCAATGTTTACTATGGCTCGGGATTCGCGAATGGACTTGCTGGTTCGGGCGAAGGGCCTTACCAGGGCGAGTATCTGCCGGCGCACACGACGTTCGATGTTTCGGCGGGGCATAACTTTGGAGAGCGCTGGCGGGCTGCGGTGAATGTGGTGAATGTGACGAATCATCGCGTGCTGCTGGATAACTCGGTGACGATTGGCGGGTTTCATTACAACGATCCGCGGATGATTACTGCGGAGTTGCGGTACCGGTTTCATTTCTGATCGGAGCTAGTTGGGTTCGATTGCGAAGAGACCGGGGAGGACTGTGCCGGCGTTGCCTTCGAGGATGGTGTCGAAGGCATCGGCGTTGAGCGGGCGCTCGGGACCGATGTAGATGGTTTTGGCGCCGGCCTGACGTGCCCAGTGGACGAAGTTGGCGGCCGGATAGACGGAGCCGGAGGTGCCGACGACGAGCATTTTTGTGGAGCGGTTCATCTCCTGCTGGATGCGGCGCATTTCGAGAGGCATTTCTCCGAAGAAGACGATGTGGGGACGGAGGCGTGCGCCGCAGATGCATTTGCCCACTTCGCTCAGGCTGGCGTAGACGGTGTGGTCTTCAATGGGTGGTGCGCCGCAGTCTTCTGAGCAGCGGGATTTGGATAGCTCGCCGTGCATGTGGATGAGGCGAGTCGAGCCGGCGCGTTCGTGCAGGTCGTCTACGTTCTGGGTGCAGAGGAAGAAGCGGTCGGTGATCTGGGATTCGAGATGGGCGAGGGCCTTGTGGGCGGCGTTTGGTGCGGCTTTGGCGCAGTCGGCGCGTCGCTTGGAGTAGAACTCCCAGACTAAGGCGGGGTTTTCTTCAAGGGCTTCAGGAGTGCAGATTTCTTCGACGCGATGACCCGCCCAGAGGCCGTCAGAGGCGCGGAAGGTGGGCAGGCCGCTTTCCGCGCTGATGCCAGCGCCGGTGAGGACGAAGATGCGGTCGGTGGGGGTGATGGGGATCTGCATGGATGGCTTCCTGGAAGCTAGAGGCTGGCAGCTACTTCTCTATGGTTCGAGGAGGAGTTTGCCGGTGGTTTTGCGGCTTTCCATGTCGGTGTGGGCCTTGGGTGCGTCTTCGAGCGAGTAGATGTGTTCGGTTCGCAGCTTGAGTTCGCCGCTGGCGGCCCAGTTGAGGACGTCGTTGGCTCGCCACTCGAGTTCCTCTCGTGTGGCGACGTAATGCCAGAGGGTGGGGCGGGTGAGGAAGAGCGATCCCTTGGTGCTGAGCTGGATGGGGTCGAAGGGCGGGACTGCGCCGCTGGAGCCGCCGAAGAGTGCGAGCATTCCGCGGGGGCGGAGGCAGTTGAGACTGCCTTCGAAGGTGGTTTTGCCCACGGAGTCATAGACGACATCGACGCCGCGATTGGTTGTGAGGCGCTTGATTTCTGCTACGAAGTCCTGTTCGGTGTAACGGATGACTTCGGAGGCTCCGGCTTCGCGGGAGAGCTCTTCTTTTTCCGCGGTGGAGACGGTGGTGATGACTTTTGCGCCGATGCGAACGGCCATCTGCGTGAGGAGGAGGCCCACGCCGCCTGCGCCTGCGTGGATGAGGGCCGTCTCGCCGGATTTGAGCGGCCATGTGGAGTAGGCGAGGTAGTGCGCGGTCATTCCCTGGAGCATGACTGCTGCTGCTTTTTCCGGCGACAGGCCGGCGGGGACTTTGACGAGCTGCGCGGCGGGGACGAGAGCGTATTCGGCGTAGCTGCCCATGACGGCTACGGAGACTACCGTGTCTCCGACGGCGAAACCGGATACGCCGGGGCCCAGTTCCTCGATGACGCCGGAGGCTTCACTGCCGGGAGTCATGGGTAGGGTGGCTTTGTACTGGCCGCGTCGGAAGTAGGCCTCGATGAAGTTGACGCCGATGGCTTCAATGCGGAGGAGGACCTGGCCGGGGCCGGGTTGCGGGATGGGGAGGTCTGTGAGTTCAAGAACCTCCGGGCCGCCGGTTGCACGAATCTGGATTGCTTTCATATCAAGGGCAAGGATGCTACGCCGGGGTGGGGGGATGCAAGGGGGATTGCTAGTTCATTTCTGTTATGCCGACCGCACTTACGGTTTTTGTACGAGTGCGCGGGCTATGAAGTACAGTTCCGAAAAAACGCGGGCCTGAAAGAGATCCTCTGTTCCGGTTCGCTGAAGAACCTGCTTTACTCTGCGGCGCATTTGCTCATACGTATGCAGCATTTCTGGAACATCCGGTCTTTGACGGCGGCGTACAAAAGCATTGCAGAGTTCCCGCATTACGCCTTCCACTGTCCCGTCATGAATGTTGGCGTCTGTGCCCTTTAGATCGCTGAGAGATTTGTCGATGCGTCGATTTTGAGTCTCAAAGACAAACCATGTATGCCGGCGCTTGTCCATCTTTTGCCAGGTAATAGTCATGCCAAGTTCAAATGGCATGTTGAAACGTGGAGTTGGAGGCAAATTGCGATCCAATTCAACGCGCGACAGGTCGTGAATGGAATACCGGCAGCTTTGGATGAGGCTGAGGATGCGGTCGAGGCGTCGTTCTCCGCCTGGGATTTCGAGGGTTGCTCGCGGGCGAAGACCTAGCTGAGTGAGGCCTGCGATGTACGCCAGATAGAGTTGCGTGAACCGAGGATCGTAGGGGATGTTGAGGAAGACGCTTTTGGGCTGAACTTCAGGAACGCGCAATCTGCCTCCGATCTCTACGCGGAAGATTTGGAGGCAGTTGTGTTTGTGCGCCGTACCTTTGAGGCCTTACGCCGGCTGCTGGTGCGCGGTTTCTGCGCAGTGCCATGAGCGATTTCAAGCAGCTCCTTCTGGTCTTTCTTGCTCAGACGGAGGCTCCTTGCGACTTCATCCAAAGTCGGAATCGGCGTCGTAATGGTTACTGAGTGACCCATGCGTGAATTCTACTGCGGAATCAGCGATGATTCCAGATGTCTTTCGTGATTACCGACACCTTAGCAGACCAGCCGGGAGCGAGTCAGTTTGATGCCGTCGAGGCGGCCTAGCAGGGTGACTGCTATGCGCTCGGGATTGAAGAGCTGCTGCGCCATTTGCTGCACCTGGTCGGCTTGGACGGCTTCTACGCGGGCGATGATTTCGTCGCTTGAGAAGAACTGGCCGAAGTAGATTTCCTGCCTTGCCAGATTCGCCATGCGGGAGTTTGAGCTTTCGAGACCCATGAGAATGTTGCCCTTGAGCTGGTCCTTGGCGCGCTTCAACTCTTCTTCGCTGAGCGGTTCCTGTTTGAGCTTGGCGAACTCGGCCATGATGAGGTCGATGCACTCCAATGCCTTGCCTGCGGAGGTGCCGGCGTAGACGCAGAAGGAACCCGTGTCGCGGTAGGGAGTGATATCGGAGTAGACGGAGTAGGCCATGCCGCGCTCTTCCCGGATGGTCTGGAAGAGACGAGAGCTCATGCCGCCGCCCAGCACCGTGTTGAGAATCAGCGTGGCGAAGCGGCTTTCATCGGCTACTGGAGGGGAGGGAACACCGAGGCAGATCTGCACCTGCTCCAGGGACTTTTTGTTCTTGAGAAGAATCTTCGCAGTCGAGAGTGGCGCGGGTAACTCTGAGGTTGCCGAACCGGGATGAAGGCTGGCGAACTTGTCTGTGACTGCCTGGACGAAATCATCGTGGTGCAGATTGCCTGCGGCGGAGAAGACCATGTTGCCGGCGTGGAAGCGGCCTGTGTGGTAATCGAGCAGGCGCTGCTGGTCGAAACCGGATACGGTCTTCGTTGTGCCGAGGATGGGCTTGCCGAGCGGATGATCTTTCCAAAAGTTTTGGGTAAAGAGCTCGTGGACGAGGATGTCGGGATTGTCTTCGTCGATCTTGATCTCTTCGAGAATGACGCCGCGCTCGCGCTCGATGTCGTTGTTGGCGAATACGGGGTTCAGCACGAGGTCGGAGAGAACGTCGAGGGCGATGGGAACGTGGTCAGCCAGCGACTTTACGTTGAAACAGATCGTCTCCTTGCCGGTGAAGGCGTCGAGGTTGCCGCCTATCGAATCCATTTCGCGGGCGATGTGCTGCGCGGAGCGGCTGCGTGTACCCTTGAAGACCATGTGCTCCACGAAGTGCGAGATGCCGTTAATCTCGGCCTCTTCAGCGCGCGAGCCGGATTTGATCCAGACGCCCATGGCGACGGAGCGGAGGTGCTCCATACGCTCGGTGAGAACAATGAGCCCATTGGGGAGTACGGTGCGGCGAAGATTACGTTCGATCATCATGTCTTCCTTTATTCTAAAAGACACGGGGGACTGCGGGGCCGATTGAGGTAAGTGGCTGATTTATCGGCTAGTTGGGTGCGAGGGTGAGCGAAAAAGACGCAAAACTGGTGCAAATTTCCGGCGAGGAAGCGGTTCGGAGGCCGCTTTTTGGGTTAGATGCGGCTGCGCTGGCTGAGGTCATGACGGCTGCCGGCGAACCTGTCTGGCGGGGACGACAGCTTGCGGAAGCGCTGTATCGTCAGCGGGTTACTGATCTGGACGGGATTACTACGCTGCCCAAGGGATTGCGGGAAAAGCTTGCTGCGGAGGGATTTTTTGTTGGCCGGCCGGCAATCGCGCAGGTTTTTCAGTCGGTGGATGGCACGGAGCGCTACCTTGTTGAGACTCAGAAGGGTGACACGGTTGAGACGGTGTGGATGCCGGAAGGGGATGGCGGAGAGGCTGGCGATGGGAGCGAGGCTGGGAAGGGTTGGGGCCGAGCGACGATCTGTGTTTCCAGCCAGGTGGGGTGTGCGGTGAACTGCCAGTTCTGCCTTACCGCGAAGCTGGGACTGCAGCGGAACCTGACGGCTGGGGAGATTGCAGGGCAGGTCATCAGCGTGCTGGATCGCCAGGGCGTGCAGGTTGGGCGCGACCGGATCAACCTTGTGTTCATGGGTATGGGCGAGCCGTTTCTGAATTACGACAGCTTTATGGGCGCAGTGAAACTACTGGTGGAACAAGCTGGGCTAAGTGCGCAGAGAATGACGGTTTCCACTTCCGGAATTGTGCCGGGAATTGAGCGGTTTGCGCAGGAGCCGGATGCGGTTCGGCCCAAGCTGGCGATCAGTTTGAATGCACCCAATGACGAGGTGCGCAGTGAGATCATGCCGATCAATCGGAAGTGGCCGATTGAGGCGGTAATGGATGCGACGCGGTTGGTCAAGTTGCGGCCGCGTGAGCGCCTGACGTTTGAGTATGTGCTGCTGGGTGGCGTGACCGATGGCGTGGAGGATGCTCACGAGGTGGCTCGGCTGGTAAGGCGAACCGGGCTGGCGGCCAAGGTGAATTTGATCGCGTGGAATCCCGGGCCGGGGATTCCGTATGAGATGCCGCGCGAGGGCGCTGTTGAAGCTTTCAAAAGCGCCCTTGCCGCGGAGGGGATTACGGCTTATTTGCGCAGGCCGAGGGGACGGGATATTTATGCGGCTTGCGGGCAGTTGAAGCGGACGGTGGAAGGGTAGACGTTCGCTTATCTGCCGCCGGGGGACTGGATTGGTTTTACGCTGCCGCAGTCTGGGCTTTTGAAGACTGAGGTGGATTCCAGGTTCCAATCGATGGGGGCTGAGCGCTGGCCCATGGACATGGTGCCGGTGAAATGGATCTTGGTGGTGCCTTTGCCTTCTGCGGGATTCCAGTGGGCTTCAAAGTCGCCCTTGCCGCTCATTTGGCCGGTGCAGACGAGAGTTCCGGACATTCCTGTGGCGGTTTTATTCACGTCGGTCATCTGGCAGTCGCCGCGGGTTTGCGGTGGCGGGCCGGCATACTTGTCGATCTGTGCCTGAGTCAGGCAAATCTGCGAGGTGTGCGGGGCTCCGCTGAAGGGGGGCGCGGTCATGCCTTGCGGAAAAGGCGACTGCTGCCACTTCATGGTGGTGGTCACTTCATAGAGGCCCGGAGATTGATGGGCGTCCTGAGCGTGGAGCAGAGTTGCAGTGGTAGAGAGAATCGCAACGGCGCAACAGAGAGTCGCGGCGCGAAAGATGGAACGCATGATGTTCTCCTGATTGCCAGAGATGTACGCGGACGGAGCGGTAGCGGAGGGTGCCCGGCGCGTACCCACTGTACGCGAGCACGCGAACGGCGGCAAAGAGATTTTTAGCTTCTTCGAGCGGCTGCGGCCCGGCCGAGAGCGAGGAGCGCTCCGGTGACGCGCGAGGGGGCGTGGCGCACGAAGATGTCTTCGTTGGAGAAGTCGCCGGCGATGCACTTTACGCCGAGGGCTTCTACGCGCTCGATGTCGGCCTCGATGGGTGAGGCGTCTTCTGCGGCGTAGCGAGCCAGCATTTCGGGTGTCAGCGGACTGGTGTTTACCAGCGCGTAATCGAAGATGGGTGCGTGGGTGTGCTCGTAGATGCGTTCAATATGCTGCGAGGCGGTGAGGCCGAGGCTTTCATTGGCCTGGGTCATGAGATTGCAGATGTAGACGCGGAGGCCACGTGCCGATGCCAGCGCGGTGGGAATACCCTGGACGAGAAGGTTGGTAATGAGCGAGGTATAGAGCGATCCGGGGCCAACTGTGATCAGGTCTGCGTTGGCGATTGCTTCGAGGGTTTCCGGAAGCGCGGCGGCATCGGGTGGATCGAGGATCAACTCTTCGATGCGGCGTTTGCTGGCGGTGATGCTGGTTTCGCCGCGGACGAGGGAGCCGTCATCCATGCGCGCGATGAGCGTGGCGTTGGCCGTGGTGACGGGATAGATTCTGCCGCGTGTGGCGAGGATTTTCGATGCGAGTTGAATGGCATGGCCGAAGTCGCCGGTGATGTCCGCGAGTGCGGCTACGAAGAGATTTCCGAAGTTGTGGCCTTCGAGACTTGTGCCGGAGCGGAAACGGTAGTCGAAGAGCTTGGCGAGCAGATCATGTTCTTCACTGAGAGCGACCATGCAGTTGCGGAGGTCGCCGGGGGGAAGCATGTTGAAGTCTTTGCGGAGGCGGCCTGAGGAGCCTCCATCGTCTGTGACAGTGACCACGGCGGCGAGGTCTGAGATCTGGCCGGGCTCGCTTGCGCCTGGCGCGGTGACGTGGCTGCAGAGACCGCGCAGCAGGGTAGACAGGCCGGTGCCTCCGCCAATGGCGACTACACGCAGAGGACGCGTGGCGGAAGGGGTACTTTGTTCAACAGCGGAAACTGCCGCCAAGAGCTTCTCCAGATTCGCTGCTACCGAATCGCTTCTTCAGGATTTCGCAAAGATTTGCGATGATTCCTACGGCTCAGGATACAGCAGCTCGGTAAAGCGCGGGTCGTCGGCCATGGCCTGGAAGTCGTTGTCTGTGCGGGCCTGCAGGCGGTTGCGCGGATTCAGATGGATGGCCTTGTGGAGCGCCTCCAGACAATCCTCGGGGCGATTTGTAATGCACTCGAGGACTGCGAGTCCATACCAGGCGTAGTCCGCCTTGGGTTCGTCGCCGAGTACGCCCTGAAGATGCTCGCGCGCATCTTCATACAGCCCGTTGTTGAGCTGCAGCACGGCGTAGTTGTAGCGTTCTTCAGAGGATTGGAAGGTAATGCGCGCATGTTCCAACTGCCTGCGGCAGGTGGCGATGTACATGCGGATACGTTCCGCGATTTCGCGCGGAGCCTCGGGCAGCAGCTTTTCGAGAGCAGCGAGTGCTTTCTCGTACTTGCCCTGCTGCACTAACTGTACGGCAGCCTGATAGTGCTGGTACGCAGCGCTGTTCGCGGCGGCTTTTGCCGCTTGCGCTTTTGCAGGCTCCGAGGGAGTTTTTTTGCGGCTTGGTACCACATTTCTGGCCTGTTGCGTCATCGTTTATCCGATTCGAGGTGCAATCCAACTACGCGCCGCGTGTCCTGATGCGGCATAAGTGCGTGCTTGCCTGGTTGTCCTTTGCTCAGCAACCTTTTATACGCAGAATGCCGTCGTGAGTCAAGACAGGCACTCCGGGTCTTGCTTGCTACAGGGCTGGTTAAGTGCGTTTCATGTAAATCGCGGGATTGAGATTGGGATCGTTATACATCTTCAATTGCCGGTAGAGCTTGAAGCGCCGCGATCCGGCCATGGTCTCTTTCCACAATGCGTCCAGGCATGAGGCGAGGTCGGTGCGCTGCTCTTCGAGAATAGCGAGCCGGGCGAGATTCCGTTCAACGTGGCCTTCGGGGGCATCGGTGCGCTCGGTCTGCTCGCGCGTGTGATAAATCTTCAGCGCGAGAATGGAAAGCCGATCAATGATGAGTCCTGGAGATTCTGAATTCAAGGGAGCATTCTCCGCGGGCAATCCCTGTGCGGAGAGAGCTTCGAGTAGAAGCGAGTCGATCTGTTCGGCGAGATCATTGCGCACCTGGTTTGTTGTATCGATACGCTTTTTTACGTCGACGATCTGGGCTTCGGTGGCGCCTGGAGCGCGCGCTTCGTCTTCGGTATGCCAGAGGTCGAAGTTGGCGCGATGCTGATCGGCGATGAGCTGGCCGAGTTTGTCTTCGAGGGCTGTGTAGGCATTGGGCGCCATGTGCCAGATGACGATCAGTTCATCGTGCATCGTAATCACTTGTGATACGGAGAAATTCAACTCGCCACCCTGCTCATTGTTTTTTGATCAAATTTTGAATTGCATTCACTATGGTAGAACTATCTCACCCAAGGGGTGATGCCCGGCGAGGAAACCATGAGAGATAACACGGATCGAATTCTCTGCATCTCGACGTACGAAAAGGGACAGGATTTTCTACGCCAGTGCGCGGAGATGGGCGTGAAGGTTACGCTTCTCACGCTGGAGAAGCATCGTAACGGGGACTGGCCTCATGAGGCACTGGAAGACCTGGTTACGATGCCGGACGAACTGAGCAAAGAGCAGGTGACCTACACGGTCTGCTGGATGGCTCGGGGGCATAACTTCGATCGCATTGTGGCCCTGGATGAGTTCGACCAGGAGCTGGCTGCGCATTTGCGGGAGCATATGCAGATTTCCGGCATGGGGATTACGCTGGCAAATAATTTTCGCGACAAGCTGGCGATGCGGACACGGGCCCGCGAGGCCGGCTTCCTGGTGCCCGAATTTACGCGGGTGATCAACTACGACGATCTGCGCGGTTACATGGCGAGCGTTGAGGCGCCGTGGCTGCTGAAGCCGCGCGCGAATGCCTCGGCGATTGGTATTCGTAAAATTGCCGACGAGGAGCAGTTGTGGCGCACGCTGGATGAACTGGGAGACAAGCAGAGTTACTTTGTACTGGAACAATTTGTTCCGGGCGATATTTTTCACGTGGACTCGATTGTGAGTGAACGGCAGATTGTTTTTTCCGCAGCTCACAAGTACGGCAAGCCGCCGATGCAGGTGATGCATGAGGGCGGTGTGTTTACCACACGAACACTGGATCGCGGCAGCAGCGACTGGGCGGAGCTGACTGAGTTAAACTCTCGTCTTGTACCTGCACTTGGCCTGATTCGCGGCGTTACGCACGCGGAGTACATAAAAGCTCATGCCGATGGGCGCTTCTACTTTCTTGAAGTTGCGGCGCGCGTTGGAGGAGCTTTTATTGCAGACCTGGTTGAGAACGCGACCGGCGTGAATCTATGGCGCGAATGGGCACGCATTGAAGTGGCACAACTGCGCGGAAAGCCATACCAGCCTCCGGCGCACTATGGAGAATATGCGGGAAGCGTGCTCTGCCTTGCGCAGACCGCGCAACCCGATACAAGCACGTTCGACGCACCGGAGATTGTTCATCGTATGCAAAAGCACCACCACGCGGGGATCATCGTTCGTTCGACCGAGCCCAACCGCGTGGAAGAACTAGTTGATACCTATAGCGCAGAGTTTGCGCGTTTATTTCTGGCATCGATGCCAGCCCCGGAAAAGCCCACAGCATAGTTGTAATTATGTAAATTCGCAGGCTGACACAACTGACGCTCAAAAGCGGACTGCAATGAGTCCGACAACTACGGCGCACCCGCGCCGAAGGTCACCAGGGCCGAAGGATTTGTACGCCTGAGCCAGCGCAGTATGTACGTTTGTGCTTCTTGATCGCTTTATCAATTGCAGGCTTGGAATTTCATTTCGGAATTCCTTCGCCCACGGAGACTGTGCAATGAAACTGCTTCGCCTTGCGCCTCTGCTGATTGTTCTGTGTGCATTTTTATTTATTTTTTCAAACAAGTTCACGGCCTTCGGGCAGGACGCTCCACCGCCTTCAACTCCGCAAAAACCATCGCCGGCGAATCCTCAGCCTCCCGTTCCTCAGCCTGCGCAGGATGCTCCCACACAGCCACAGCAAGCCGCGCCTGACAGCAGCTCACAGCAGGCTGTGCCGAATGCTCCACAGTCTGCCGCGCCTGTCGACCAGAATCCTTATCCTGTGCCCGCGCCGAATCCACCGCCGCTGATGCGCGGTGAAAAATACCACGCACCGTGGGAGGGTGAGGTTCACTGGGGTCCGCTCTCGCGGGTGGGCATTGGAGCCGATATTTCGCCGCTGGGGATTGGCATCAAGGGAGCGGTGATTTTGACGGAGAAGATCGACCTGCGGGTTATGGGGAATTTCTTTAATTACAACAGCCCCAACTTCGATATTGAAGGAAGCAGGGGTACTGGATCACTCCATCTTGCATCGCTGCAGACGGCCGTGGATTTTTATCCGCGTAACAGCATCTGGCGGCTCAGCGGCGGTGCCCTGCTGTGGAATGGGAATCAGATTTCTGCGCAGGCAACGGAGGCAGGTGGATCGAGCTTCACGCTGAATGGCCAGACATACTACTCGTCTCATACGGACCCTGTGATGGGATCGGGCGTGGTGGGTCTGCATACGAATGAGCCGTCGTTTACGGCCAGCTTCGGCTTTGGGCGCTACGTGCCGCGATCCAACCGGCACTGGTCATTTCCATCCGAGTTTGGCGTGGTGTTTATGGGAGCGCCGTCCCTGAAAGTGCAGGTGGGCGGAACGGCGTGCATCGGGCCGGTTGAAACGTCGGCTACCTGCAGTGATGTGGGCGACACTTCCAACCCGGTTGGAGCGGCGTTTAACCAGTCACTGCAGCAGGCGGTGACAAAATGGCGCCACTCCCTGAGCACTGTGACGTTCTATCCCATTTTTTCCTATGGCGTGGTGTATAGCTTTACCATTCGCAACAAATAGAAGAAGCGCCAGGGATGGCCGGCGCGGATAGAATTGTCGCGAGGGAAAGCATGTCCAATAACTGGCAATATCCGCACCGCCGCTGGAATCCACTTCGCAAGAGCTGGGTGATGGTCTCGCCGCATCGCACACAGCGGCCGTGGCAGGGCGAGGTGGCGGAAAAGACGCTGCCTGCGGCGATTCATCACGATCCACAGTGCTATTTGTGCCCTGGAAATTCGCGGGCCGGCGGAGAGGTGAATCCAAACTATGAAAGCGTGTTTGAATTTGTAAACGATTACGCCGCGCTTTTGCCGGAGTTGCCGGCTGCAGTGAGTGCGCCGGAGGTGGGATCGCTGCTTACGGGTGAGGCGGTTCGCGGTCTGTGCAAGGTTTTGTGTTTTCATCCGGATCACAGCCTCACGCTCGCCCGCATGACGCGGGAAGAGATTCGTCCGGTGATTGACGCGTGGACGGAGCAATATGAGGAACTGGGCGGCCTTGGCTGGATTGAGTACGTTCAGATCTTTGAAAACCGCGGTGCGATGATGGGCGCGAGCAATCCGCATCCGCATGGGCAGATCTGGGCTACGGGGTTTGTTCCCGATGAGCCTGCGCTGGAGACCGAGGCGCAACGGGAGCATCTGCACAAAACCGGGCACTGCCTGCTTTGCCAGTACGTGGAGACGGAGCGCAAGGCGGGTGAGCGCATTCTCTTTGAGAACGATCATTTTATTGCGGTGGTTCCGTGGTGGGCTGTGTGGCCGTTTGAGGTGATGATTCTGAGCCGCCGGCATCTGGGTGCGCTGCCGGAGCTGACGCCTGAGGAGCGCGATGGGCTGGCCGATGTATTGAAGCGTGTGACCACGCGCTATGACAATCTTTTTGAAACGCTCTTTCCTTATACGATGGGGTTGCATCAATCGCCCACGGATGGCCGGGAGCATCCTGAATGGCATTTTCATCTGCACTTTTATCCGCCGTTGCTGCGCTCTGCCACTGTGCGGAAGTTCATGGTGGGTTTTGAGATGCTGGGGATGCCGCAGCGGGATATTACTCCGGAGATTGCGGCGGAGCGGCTGAGGAATTGCTCGGAGGAGCATTTCTGGCCTCGGGACTGAGCAGGCGATTGCGGATGAAATTTTGCACAACGCGGGACGGGAAGAAGACGGCACCGGCGGAAGGTGCATCCAAACAAGCTGGAAGTCTAGAGACACAGAAGGGAAGTTGATCATGGAAGACGCGAAGAAGAAGCTGGACGAAGAAGCCGAGCAGGCAGCTGCGAAGGATGAACCCATGGGCAGTGTGGCGGCCGCTGTGCCGCGCGATGCGGGGTCCGCACTGCCTGAGAACGACAATTGCCCGCCGGGAAATGCTCCTGACCATGAGGGCGGTCATGCCACGATTGTCGCCGGAGATGAGTCGCACGTGGCGGATCAGCCGGGGAAGCATCCGCAGAAGTAGTCATGCCTCATTCAGAATGAGGCGAACCGTAAAGTTTCACAGGCCATATGCGGGCGGCAACCCGTATATGGCTTTTTATTTTTCTGGATCAGCAGGCGAGTTTCAGCACACAGAACCAGCACCGTAACCTTATGTGCTTTTGGATGTGTGCTGATTTGAGGACCACTTGGGAGGTGGTGAGCTCGCTGGGAATCGAACCCAGGACCCACGCATTAAAAGTGCGTTGCTCTACCGACTGAGCTACGAGCTCGCTAAATTGCTCTCATCTCTAAGCTACCACAGCTTGCGGTTGCATCTCACCTTATCCGCCCACTTTGACACACTTACGAATCAGAATTGTGAATTGGGAAAGAGGGTTTCGATTCCTTGAGAATTGAGGCTCATCTTAACCCGAAAGTGCCATGATCGTAACCATGCCTTGGTCATTGTCCGGTTAACACCATGGAAATAGAATTTCAATTCAGAGATACCTTTTTGACCGCGCGGATGTTGCGGCTCAGGTGTGCCGCAAGGTGGCCTAAGTGTGCGTGCGCACACAGCAGCCCGGCGAAGCCGCGGATTAACCTCATTCAGCGACGCGTGACCGCGCTGAATGGATGACTGTTTTTGGGGGGAAGTGTGGGAAGCGAACCGCTTACCGTTTTCGATCAGACTCCGAATGATGTGGCTGCACTGTATTCGTGGGCCAATTTGCATGGCGCCAAGTACAGAGATTTTTCCGCCAGCCGCGCGCAGGTGAGGGAAGAAGCGCGCAAGCGTGTGCAGGAGGCGATGGAGGCAGAACGTCATCGCAACGACGCGGCTGCCCAGAACGATACGTCGCTGACGCGCATTGAGACGGAAGGTGTGATTGAAACGCAGCCTGCGCCGCGCGTGGCTGTGGAATCGGCGGTGCGGACGCCCGCTTCTGCGAGTGTGATTGAACAGACTGCGATGGAGCTGAAGCCCATTGCGGCGGCTCCTGTGGTTGCTGCTGAGCCTCTTGCGGCGGTGAAGCTCACGCCGCGTCCGCTCAGTCAGCCTTCTACTGCTCATGCAGCGCCGAGTGTGGTTGAGGAGCCTGTACCGGCTTCTGTTTCGCCGGTCTCTGCGGCGGTTGGCGCTGTAACTGTACCGGAATCCATCTCGGCCCGCTGGTTTGCGCTGAACAGCATCTTTCCCGCGAATATTCCCGCGCCGGCGCAGGAGCGCGGGCGGGTTCCGGCGATGGCGGTATTTTCGCTTGCAGGCGGTGTAGGCAAATCGAGCATTGTGGCGGCGCTGGGGCGTGCGCTTTCCGTGAATGGGGAGCGGGTGTTGCTTGTGGATACGGCTGCATTCGGCATGTTGCCGTTCTTTTACGGTGCCAAGGATCAGCGTCCGGATGTGGTGCGCACTTTTGTCGCTCCGGATGCGGGCGCGGAATCGCGCGTGGAGATTCTTGCGCTGGAGATCGATCGATTCGGGCCGGAAGGAAACATTCCTGAGCCGTTTACGAAGGAGATTTTGCGCCATGCGGGCGGAGCGAGCCGGATCATCATCGACCTGGCGACAGCTTCCAGCATGATCGTCCGCCGCATTCTGCGGATGTCTCCTCTTGTGCTGATTCCAGTGCTGCCGGATGTGGGTTCGGTGGCCAGCGTGGGGAGGATTGAAGAGATTTTTCAGCGCAACAGCAGCGGTACCGGAGAGGCGATTCAGCCTTACTACCTGCTCAACCAGTTTGATGAGAATCAGCGCCTGCATCGCGATGTGCGCGAGCTTTTGCGCAACCGGCTTGGCGACAGGCTGCTGCCATTTGCTCTGCGGAGCTCGCCGCAGGTGGGAGAAGCGCTGGCCGAGGGAATGACCGTGATGGATTATGCGCCGGGTTCACCGATTGCGGAGGATTACACGCGATTGACCGGGTGGGTGCGGAGCCTGGTGGCGCCGTTTGCGCAAGCCTCGCGCGGGGCGCGCTGGAGCGAGCGATGAGCGTAACGGGTTTCTGGCAGAGCATCGGCCGCGGTGACAACCTTCTTACCGGTTTGATTCGCGTGGCCTTTCTGGCTGCAACGGCGGTGGTGTTTTATTTCTTCGCGGTGCTTCCGCTCACGTGGCCGCAGCAGGTGGTTTGCGGACTGCTTTTTCTGCTGATTGGTATTGCTGTTGCGCGCAGCTCAGACTCTTACATCGTCACGCTGACGCTGATGATCATGTCGATCTTCTGCACCTTCCGCTATGGCTACTGGCGGCTCTCGACGATGGTGGAGTTCTTTCACGATCCGTCGAACAAGTGGGGCGTCATCGATGTCATCTTCATGATGCTGCTTCTCTCGGCTGAGATCTATGCCTTTGTTGTGATGGGGCTGGGGTACTTTCAGACGATCTGGCCGCTGCGCCGCGCGCCGGTCTCGCTACCGGATGCGGAAGTCGAGTGGCCGCATGTGGATGTGCTGGTGCCGACCTACAACGAGCCGCTGGAGGTGGTTCGCTATACGGTTTTAGGCGCACTGAATCTGGATTGGCCGGCTGACAAGCTGCATGTGTACCTGCTGGATGATGGCCGCCGTAAAGAGTTTGAAGAGTTTGCGCGCGAGGCTGGTGTCGGGTACAAGATTCGCGATAACAATCGCCATGCCAAGGCCGGCAACATTAACACTGCGCTGAAGAGCCTGGACTCGCCGTACGTGGCGATCTTTGACTGCGACCATGTGCCGACGCGCAGCTTTCTGCAGATGACGGTGGGCTGGTTTCTGAATGAAGCCAATCTTGCCATGCTGCAGACGCCGCACCATTTTTATTCGCCGGATCCGTTTGAGCGGAACCTCGAGCAGTTCCGGATTATTCCCAATGAGGGCGAACTGTTTTACGGCATTGTGCAGGACGGCAATGATTTCTGGAATGCGACCTTCTTTTGCGGGTCGTGTGCTGTGATACGCCGGACTGCGCTGGATGAGATTGGCGGCATCGCGGTGGAGACGGTGACCGAAGACGCGCATACTTCGCTGCGCATGCAGATGAATGGCTGGAACACTGCGTACATCAACATTCCGCAGGCTGCGGGGCTTGCGACGGAGCGGCTTTCCGCGCATGTGGGGCAGCGTATTCGCTGGGCGCGCGGGATGATTCAGATTCTGCGGACGGACAATCCGTTGTTTGCACGCGGGTTGAAGCTTCCGCAGCGGCTTTGTTACTTCAACGCGATGCTGCATTTCTTGTATGCCGCGCCGCGGTTGATTTTTCTGACTGCGCCGCTGGCTTATCTGCTGCTCAACCGCAGTAATCTGCCGGGCTACTGGGCGGCGATTCTGGCCTATGCCGTGCCTCACCTGGTGATGGCGAACCTGACGAATTCGCGCATCCAGGGAGAGCACCGCCATTCCTTCTGGAACGAAATTTACGAGACAGTGCTTTCGCCTTACATCCTGATGCCGACTATCTTTGCTCTCTTCAATCCGAAGCTGGGCAAGTTCAACGTGACGGCGAAGGGCGGCGTTGTGGAGGAGACATATTTCGATAAGAAGATTGCGTGGCCCTTCCTGGTGCTGCTGGGACTGAACTTTCTGGGATTGCTGGTTGCGATTCCGCGCTACTTCATCTGGGATGCGCAGCATCCGGGCACGGTGATCATGAACGCGATCTGGTGCGTGCTGAACATTGTCGTTCTGGGTGTTACCACGGCTGTGGCTCGCGAACTGAAGCAGCATCGAGGATCGGTGCGCATCGATCTGAAGGTGCCGGTGATGGTGCGGCTGCCGGATGGACGCGTGATTGCCGGGGAGACTGCGGATATGTCTTCGGGCGGATTGAGCATTCGCTTACAGGAGACGGTGAGCCTTGCCGCCGATGCGCAGGTTCATGTGATTTTCCCGGTGCCTTCTACAGCAAACGAACTCCGCGCGGAGACGATCAGCTCCGATGGCGAGCTGCTGCGTGCGCGTTTTGAGGCTGTGACGATTGCGGAGCAGGAGCTTCTTACGACTGTGCTGTACACACGCGCCGATTCGTGGCTTGGCTGGGGAGAAACGCGCGAGCGGGACGATATTGGCCGCAGCTTTCTGCGTATTCTTGCCATCTCCATGCGTGGGCTGGTGACGGCATTCAAGGGTGTCTTTGCAGGCTCAGAGAGTGCTGAGAAGCGGGCCGGGCGCCTTCCGGCGGTTTCCTCGCTGATCCTTTTTGCGCTTACTGCTTTTGTCCTTGCAGGCGGCCGGCACGTTGCCGCGCAGGGAGATGGGCGGCAGGTGTATCTCGGCTCGCAGGAGCGCGACCAGATCAAACAGCAGCCGGTGCCTGCCGGGCAGTTTCGCGATGTGTTCAGCCTGGAAGATACGGGAACGCCGCCGATTGAGCTGCACGGAATCGACAGCAGTCACACTGTTTATTTCACCCTGCCGCAAACGCATGTGCCGCGCTCGGCGAAGATTCATCTCTTCTACATCTTTTCGCCGAGCCTTCTGCCGCAGCTCAGCCACATTCGTGTGGCGATCAACGGCACGGTCTTTGCGACGATAGAACCCAAGCAGCCGGGAAGCAACACTGCGAATGAGAGTGCCGAGCAGGTCTTTGATATTCCTACAGAGCTGCTGGTGCACAATAACGCGCTGAGCTTTCAGTTCATCGGCCACTACACGATGACGTGCGAGGACCCAGCCAACACGACGTTGTGGGCGAAGGTGCATCACTCCACCTACCTTGATATCCAGGGCGACATGCTGCCGGTGAGTGATGACCTGAAGCAGCTGCCGCTGCCGTTTCTCGATCCGGCAGTGGTGCAGCCCTTGAATTTGCCGGTTGTGTTTCCTTCTTCGCCTGCGCCGAAGGCAATTCAGGCCGCGGGTATTGCGACGAGCTATTTCGGCATGATCTCGGAGAATCGTCCGGTGCGGTTCCCGGTGCATATCGGCGCGATTCCCAAGGGCGATGTCATCGTGATTGCGAATGATCCCGGAAATATACCGGCGGGGCTTGGCTTGCCCGAGATTCATTCTCCGCTGGTGGCTATGCGAACGAACCCGAACGACCCTTATGGGAAGGTTCTGGTGATTGCAGGCTCCAACGACGAAGAGCTGGTGGCGGCAGCTCAGTCGATTGCGCTGCGCAGCGGAGTGCTGAACGGGCCGACTGTTTCGATTGATGATCTCAAGCTGCCCGGCAAACAGCTTGCGGATAAGGCGCCGCGCTGGGCCCGTACGGACCAGACGGTTTCTCTCTGGGATTACTCGAATGTGGACACGATGCAGGGCGATGGCTCTGTGCCGCTGAATGTGTACTTCCGGCTGGCGCCGGATATCTTTTACTCAGGGCGGCCGAATGCGATTCTGCGGCTTGCGTACCGGTATAACTCCATTCCGATCGGGCCGATTTCGAGCCTGCAGATGCGCGTGAATAATGCGTTTCTCGGCTCGGTGCCGCTGGTGCCCGGGGATCAGTCGGCGCGGACGACGAAGATCGACGTGCCGGTGCCGGTGGTGAACCTGAGGCCGTTCTCGAACTCACTTTCGTTTGACTTTACCTTCCAGTTGCAGAAGAGCAGCAACTGCCGAGATACCACGCCGATCAATATGCAGGGAGCGATCCTGCGCGACTCGTTCCTGGACCTGCGCGGTTATCCGCATTACGCTCCGATGCCGAATCTGGAGATTTTTGCCAACGCTGGCTTCCCGTTCACGCGCTATGCCGATTTGAATAACACCACTGTTGTTCTGCCGCAGCAGCCCACCGAGCAGGAGATCGAGATGTTTGTCACGCTCATGGGCCACTGGGCGCGCCAGACTGGCTACCCTGGCCTGCGTGTGAATGTCTCGGGGCCGGAGAGCCTGGCTTCCGGCGCGAAGAGCGATTTCCTGGTGATTGGGACGGGAGAGGACCAGCCGGCCTTCGACAGGCTTTCGCGGTATCTACCGGTTTCCCTGGCGAATGGCAAGGTGCAGGTACACGATACGCAGGGCTTCCTGGCGCCGCTGCATCGCGCGTGGTGGAAACAGCCGGCGGCTCAGACGGAGTCGGGCGAGCTGGTGGCGAGTGGTTCGCCGGATGGCGTGATCGAAGGAATCGAGTCTCCGTTTGACTCCGGCGGCAGCAAGAGCATTGTTGCAATTCGCATGAAAGACGCATCGAACTTCGAGCCCTTCATGTCGACCTTCCTATACGTGCAGCAGGCGAGCGATATCCAGGGATCGGTTTCCTTCCTGCTTGGGACGCGCTTCCAGTCCTTCCGGGTGGGGTCTTCAGCCTATTACGTGGGCGAGCTGCCTCTGTGGACTCGCCTCGAAGTGTGGTTTTCGGAGGTTCCGTGGCTGGCCGGAATCATTGTGCTGATCTTTGCGTTTCTGATGGCGATCTGGGTCAGGCAATGGCTCCGCCACCGGGCGCGCCGGCGCTTGAAGATGGAGTAGCGTGTAAGTTGCGGTGGCAGAATGCAGGAGAGGTCGGCTGTGAGGCTGACTTCTTCCGCCGGAAGCCGACGCGAGTAACTTACAATAGTACCGTCAGCGGCACCCTATGCAGACAGAGCTGCAATCCTTTCGCGGAGATTCAGATCAATGAGTGCGTGGTGGGCGCGGTCGCAACTGCGGATTCTGCTGTCGGTTTTCTCTTTCCTGATGGCTGCCGACGGGTGCAAATCTGCCTCCGTGCAATCCTGGCCGCTTTGGGAGAAGTACGCGGGGCGCTTCATCAGTGCCGATGGCCGCGTGGTCGATCCCATGCGGGGCGATATTACAACTTCAGAAGGGCAGAGCTACGCGCTTTTCTTTGCGCTGGTGAGCAACGATCAGGCGCGCTTTGATCTGCTGCTGAAATGGACTCAGAGCAATCTTGCCGCTGGAGATCTCAGCGCTCATCTGCCGGGCTGGATGTGGGGTAAGGCGCCCGATGGGCAGTGGAAGCTTCTGGATAAAGGCCCGGCGGCGGATTCGGATTGCTGGATCGCTTATTCGCTGATTGAAGCTGGAAGGCTGTGGAAGAACCAATCCTACACCCACCTTGGGCAGGCGATGATAGGCCGGATTGCCGAAACGGAAGTGGAGGATATTCCGGGCTTCGGAGAGATGCTCTTGCCTGGTCCGAGCCTGAATTTTATTCATGGCCAGACGTATACGCTCAATCCGAGCTATGTGCCGCACTTCCTGATTGCGCGCTTTGCTGCTGTTGATCCTGCGGGGCCGTGGGCTGCCATTGCTGCCAATATTCCCAAGCTGCTGAAGCAGAGCGCACGCGGCGGCTATGCCATGGATTGGGCTACCTACACGGCTGGTGCGGGCTTCAAGCCGGCAGCCGGTCCTGCGCCGGAGGATCCGTCCAAGCCCGCCCCCCCCGCATTTGGCAGCTACGATGCCATTCGGGTCTATCTCTGGGTGGGCCTGGAAAGCCCGGAAGGCCCGGTTCGCGGGCAGTTGCTGGCAGCAGTGCCTTCCATGGCGAATGATCTTGCTGATCATGGTGCGCCGCCTGAAAAGGTGAGTGACGAAGGCAAGCCGATCCTTGAAGATGGACCAGTGGGCTTTTCTGCCGCGGTGTTACCGTATCTTCGTGCGCTGCCGCAAAGGAGCAAGAGTGCGGCGCAGCAAAAGCGGCGAATCGATGCGCAGTTTGATCCGGCCACCGGCCTCTACGGCAAAGTCCCAACGTATTACGATCAAAACCTGATTCTTTTCGCTTTGGGATTCGATCAGAAGAAATTCAGCTTTGGCCCGAATGGTGAATTAAAGGTAGAGTGGACATATTGACGACACTTCGGTGCAAACCTGCAATCGGCTCCCGTCTTCTCTCCGCAGGGTTCTGCGCGGTGGTGCTGCTGGCGGCGCCATCGGCGTTTGCGCAGCAGCGTCCCGCTCCGCAAACAGGGCCGGAAAAGACGCGCCAGGCTCTGATCGGCAATGCCCACGCGCTTGAAAATCGCGGACGGCCCGACATGGCCGTGCAGGTGTGGCAGCAGGTTCTTTTCTCCGATGCAAAGAATGCGGAAGCGCTTGCCGGACTGGCCCGTGACTACAAACTGCTTGGCAAAACGGATGAGGCGAATGCAGCGCTGGACCGTCTGCGCAGTGCCTATCCCAACGATCCGAATATCGCCAGGATTCAGGCGCTCTCGAGTGTCAGCGCGCAGAGCGATCAGCTCCGGCAGGCCGGAGATCTGGCGAGGGCAGGGAAGAACGATGATGCCATGCGTGCTTATCGTGCGCTTTACGGCGATCATCCACCGGATGGCGACATTGCCATGGCGTATTACCAGACGCTCTATGGGGCTACGGGCGGCAAGCAGCCGGCGATTACCGGTATGCGCGGACTGATGCAGCGCAATCCCGGCGATCCGCGCTACGCGATTGCCCTGGGGAAGATGCTTACCTACGACCCCGGGACGCGCGCCGAGGGCGTTCGCATCCTCATGTCGCGTCAGTCCGATCCGGATGCTGCCGAAGCGCTGCGGCAGGCTCTGGTGTGGGAGTCCGATAATCCGAACTCGGCCGGGCAATTACGCGACTACCTGAAGACGCATCCCAATGACACCGAGCTTGCAGCAAAGCTGAAGGATAACGAGCAGAAGCTGGCCCAGATGAATTCGGGTATCGCGCGCACACCGGAAGAGCGGGCTGCATTTGCCGCCCTGAATGCCAAAAAGCTTCCGGAAGCGGAACAGCGTTTCAACGCGATTCTCCAGAAAGACCCGAAGAACGGCCGCGCTGCCGCCGGCATGGGCTTTCTGCGAATGCAGCAGAGCAACTTTGGCGGAGCTGTCAGCTACCTTTCGCAGGCGGAGCAAAACGGATTTCGCGACAAAACTGTAACCGATGCCCTGGCTACTTCGCGTTTCTGGTTCACCATGGGTGAGGCTTCGCAGGCTGTGGATGAAAACCAGCTTGAGCTTGCGGACTCGAAATACAAGCAGGCACTCTCGATGCGGGCAAACAGTCCCGAGGCGCTGAACGGGCTCGCCGGACTCTATATGAAAGAGGAGCAGTACGGGCAGGCTGCGGAGATTTACTCCAGTCTTCTCAAGGTGCAACCTAAGAATACAGATGCCTGGCGCGGGCTCTTTCTCTCCTATGCGCGCGATGGCCAGAACGACAAGGCGCTCTCGCTTGCCGGCCAGTTTCCGCCGGCTGTAAAAACTTCGCTCGATCGCGATCCTGATTATCTGAGCACACTGGCTGCTCTCTATAACGCTTCCGGACGGCCTGCGGATGCGGAGCGCGTGTTGAACCAGGCTCTTCAATTGCCATTCCCGGCACAGGGAGCAAATTTCAAAGCCGATACGCTCTTGCAGTACGCCGGTATTTTAATGAGCGCCAAACGCTATAGCCAGGCTGCAGCGCTCTATACGCAGATTCTTCAGGAGAATGCGACCAATCTTTCTGCATGGATGGGTTTGGTGAGTGCGCATCACACCCTGGGGCAGGATGAGACGGCGATTGCCGATGTTGAGAAGATGCCGCCGGTGGTCTATGAGCAGGCGCTCAACGATGCCGGCTTCCTCTCCATGCTTGGCTCTATTTATCAGCAGGCTGGTCGAAACGATATTGCACAACAGCTTCTGGAACGCGCAGGGAAGCTTCAGGCGGTATCCGGAACTCAGGCCAGCATTCAGATGCAGATGCAGCTTGCCGCAATTTATCTGCAACGCAACAATACCGATCAGGCTTATGCGATTTACCGGCAAATTCTATTGGCTCACCCGGAAAATGCTGATGCATGGAAGGGGCTGATTGCCGCGCTGCAGGTTACCGGGCACACGAACGAGGCTTTGCAGCAGATCTCTTATATTCCTCCCGCTGTTCGCGTGAAGCTTGAGGCCGACCCGCAGTTTGTGCAGACTGAGGCCAGCCTGTATGCGGCTACCGGCGATGCTGCCCGAGCTACGGACAATATGAACCGGTTGGCAGCCTACTATGCCAGGCTCGGCCAGCCGATGCCTGCCGATCTTGCGATTCAGAATGCGTGGGTGCTTTACAACACGAAGAATGAACGCGCGCTTTACCCGGCGCTGATGAGGCTTGGCGGCCGCTCCGACCTCACCGTGGCGCAACGCGAGCAGGTGCAGACGATCTGGGCGAGCTGGAGCGTGCAGCGCGCGGGAACGGCTTTCGATGCCGGCAACAATGAGCGCGCAGTGGCGATTCTTGAAGCTGCTTCGGCGGCTTTCCCGGATAATGTCACCGTCAAGCGTGTGCTGGCGGGTGGGTATCTTCGCGTCGGAAACTCGAAAGCTTCGCTGGCTATCTACAAATCGCTGTCGAACGAGGATGCCAGCGCTGCTGATTTCCAGGGAGCTGTCTCTGCCGCTCTTGCAGCCAATGACAAGGCACAGGCCGAGGAGTGGCTGCGGCAGGCGCTTGAGCGTTATCCCAATGATTATCGTGTTCTTGGCGCAGCAGCACGGTTTGAGCAGGCTCGTGGCGATAATCAACGTGCCGCGGAGTATTGGCGCGCTGCGCTTGCTTCGCTGCCGCCGGGCTCGCCCACGGATCGGCTGGCACACGAACTGGCGTATCCCGATGCCGACACAAAGGCGCGCAAGGCAAGCACCGCTACGGACCTTGCGCGACTGCTCAATCCCGATGACGAGCAATTCGCCAGGACCATTCAGCTTCCGCCGCTGCCTTCCTATGGCGCTGATCCCTACCTTGGCAAAGCTCCCGTTGTGCTTCCGGATTCGGCCTATCAGGCTGCGCAGGGAACCGGTGTGCCGGCTGTGACGCAGGTGCCGGTTCCCGCGGCAACTGCTCCGACTCAGTCTCCGGCGACTACGCCTGATTCAAGCCAGACGGTTCGCAAGCATCGGCAGAAGTTTGCCACTTCCTCGCTGCCTGCTCCTTCTGCGTATCAGGGGCAGTCGACTCCGCCATCTTCCGGGCAGACTCTTGGCACGTATGCACCCTCGGCTCCTGTTGCGGCTCCCATGCAGACGGTGCCTCCGTCCGGCGCTCCTTCTGCGCCGATTATGCCGCCTTCAACTGCGCCGGCTCAGCCCTCGCAGCCTCTTTATCTTCCGGGGCAATCCGCGCCGCCGAGTCAGCCTGCCAGCGCTCCGCTTATTCCGCAGGCGATGGGGCCTACGCCGCGTGACTATGATCTGCAGACCGGGCTGAAGCTATCTGATCCTGAGCAGCAGGCGGCTGAGCGGCTGAAGATGCCGCAGACCACCTCTGTGGCTCAAGTGGACGCGCAGATTGAAGCGCCGATACGTCCGATTGAGAACGTGCCGCTTACGCTTCCTTCGGTTGCGCTGCCGGTAAAGCCGGTTACGCAGGATGCCGTTGCTACGAATGCAGCATCCATGGAGCCTGTGCAGTACACGCCGTCGGCGCAGGATGCGGCTACCGGTGCTTACTCCGCTCCGCGCCAGACTCAGACTCCGAAACCAGCTCCGGCAACGACTGAACCTGCTCAGCAGCCTGCGCCCAAAAAGAAGCACAAGAAAACTCCTGCGGCCGCGCCTGCGACTCAGACGGTTCCAACGCTTGCTACCGCTCCAGCTGAGGCTTCGCAGCAAATGCCTGCGGCTGCTCCGGCACAGCAAGGCACCTCGCCGGGAATCAGCGATCAGGAATTGCAGCAGCAGAATCTTCCGCCGCTGCGTGGGCCGTGGATTCGTGTGCAGCGTCAGCCTCAGCCTGTGGATCCGCGGACGGAGGTGGAACGGCAGCTTCAATCGCTTGAAAGCAGCTATTCGGCGTGGCTGGGCGGCACCGGGCTTGTGAACTATCGCAGCGGCAACCTTGGATATGACCGCCTGACGGCTCTGGAAGCGCCATTTGAGGCTTCGGTGGCTTTTGGATACACCGGGCGCCTTACATTTATTGCGAAGCCGGTTTTCCTGGATTCGGGTCAGGCTGACGGCACGGCTGTGATTCGGGTGCAGGAGTCCACCAATTCCGGTACGCAACTGGTCAATATTCCTGAGCCGCTCGGTACAGATATCAATACGGGGCCGAACGGTACTACTGGCGCTACGGGAACGCCGCCTCCGCAGCAGAATGCTTCGGGTGTTGGCGGCGAGGTGCAGCTTGCCTATCCGCACTGGTCGATTGCGGCGGGGTACTCGCCTTACGGGTTTCTGGTGAGCAACTGGACTGCGCGCGGGTTGTGGAAGCCGGGTGGCGGGCCGTTCACGATTACTGCGAGCCGCGATCCGGTCAAGGAGACCCAGCTTTCCTATGGCGGATTGCGGGATCCGGGGTCGGCTTCGCTCGGTTATCCGGGCAATATCTGGGGCGCTGTGATGTCCAATGAAGGGAATATTCAGTATTCCAGGGGCGACTCGATTTCCGGGTATTACGTGAGCCTGGGCGGGCGATACCTGAACGGGTATCACACGCAGTCGAATACGCGCTTTGATGGGACCGGTGGGGCTTACTGGCGGGTTTATACGCTGCCGGAGTATGGTTCGCTTTCGCTGGGGGCTAACTTCTTTGGGATGCACTATGCGCATAACCAATCTGCCTATACGTACGGGATGGGTGGCTACTTCAGCCCGCAGTTCTATTTCCTGGCGAATATTCCCTTCACTTGGACCGGACATTACGGGACGCGGCTGCACTACGAGATCAATGGCGGGATTGGGATTCAGGCCTTCCAGGAAGACAAGACTCCGCTGTTCCCGCTGGCGGATCAAAAGCCACTGCTGGTTTCCTTGAATAATGCTGCGTTGCCGGCGCTTACTACGGTGGGGGCTAACTATAGCTTCCGCGCGGCGGTGGCTCATCAGCTTGGGCAGCACTGGTTTGTGGGCGGGTTCCTGAGCGCGAACAATACTTCCAACTACAACGCTGTGTCGGCTGGCTTCTCGGTGCATTACCTCTTCCGGGCGCAGCCTTCTACGGTGACTACGCCTACGGGATTGTTCCCGACCGATGGTTTGCGGCCCTTCAGCGTGCCTTAGAGTGTTTCTCTATGCTCGGCGAAAGCGCTGATTGAAAAGAAAAAGGCCCGAATCCTCAGGATTCGGGCCTTTGGTTTTTCTGCCCAATCACGAGTAAGCCTATTAGGCGGGTGGATAATTTCATAAAAACGGGTCCAGTTCGACTAAAAATTGATTTTCGTCCAGCAGATAATAAATAAACTTAAAAATATCTATTGCATTGTTGAGGAAAATTTACTACAGTCGTCTTGTCGATCAAGAATCTTTATGGCGAATCACGATAAAACGGATGCTGAGTGGCAGGAACTGCTGCGGATCGCGCAGGGGAGCCCGCTGGTGATTGAGCGGGTGCGGGTTCCGGAGAAGGGGATTGCTGTTGAGGGCGCCTTTACGCTCCCGCAGCTTGCACGGTTGAGCCTGGAGGACCAGGTTTTCATTGTTGCCTTTCTTCGGTCGCATGGCTCCATCAAGGAGATGGAGCAGGTTTTCGGCGTAAGTTATCCCACCATCAAGGCTCGGCTGAACCGGATTGCCGGGCAGTTTGAATTTGTGGATACGAACCCCGCTCCGGCGCGGACCGAGATTCGGGCCGATGTGCTGGATCGTTTGAACCGAGGCGAGCTGTCGCCGGATGAGGCTATTGAGGCCCTGGAGGGACTGCAATGATTCCAACCGCTGCTGTTGTCAGCATTCGTAACCCCTATTGGCGCAACCTGCATCTCTGGATTCCGCTTTTTCTGCTGTGGATCCCGGTGTTGCTGCTTTCGCCGCTGATTCTGCTGGTGCTGCTGGCTTGCTGCATGGTTGGCGGCGTCGACTTCTTCGTCGCCATCAAGACTTTCTGGGATATTTTCGTTGGGTTGCGCGGCACGGATGTTCGTGTGGCGGCGCATGACGGAAAGCATGTGACGGTTCGCATTGTGTAGAGGTGGGTATGAATCGGGATGCGCGTAGTTTGCTGAAGCTGGTGGCGGCGGGGCGGATGACTTCTGCCGAGGCGGAGCGATGGCTGGCTGTTGGCCGCGAGGAACGGTTGGCGCGGAGTGAGAACCGTTGGGTTTTTTGTGTGGCGGTTGTCGCAATGCTTGCGGGGTGCTGGCCTACGGTAACAGCTGTCTCGCAGTGGGCGGCGGTTCATTTACCCATGTTGTGGCGGGGATGAGGTTGTGATCCCCGGTATCAGCATCGAGACCGGGGGCACCGGGATGGAGCGAGGAGATTTTTATGAACGAACATCGTAGACAGATTCTGGAGATGCTGGCGGCTGGCAAGCTTACTCCTGAGCAGGCGGAGAAGCTGCTTGCGGCGATTGAACCTGAGCGCGGGGCAACGCCGTCGGGAGAATATGTGGGTACTGTTGGCGGAACGGCCGGAGCGCCTGCTGCGACCGTGAAGACGCGCGCGAAGTATCTGCGGGTGCTGGTAGAAGCGGACGAGTCGATGACCGGCAAGAAGGGGTTGACGACGGTGAATGTCCGTGTGCCGATGCAGCTGTTGCGTGCGGGTGTGCGGCTGGCGGCGTTGATTCCGCAGCAGGCTCACGATCAGCTGGACGAGGCATTCAACAGGCACGGTGTTCCGCTGACGCTTTCGCAGATCAAGCCGGAGAATCTTGAAGAACTGGTGGATCACCTCGAGGATCTAACAGTGGAGATGGACGGCGACGGGAATAAGGCTAAGGTGCGGGTGTTCTGTGAGTAGTGCATCTGGGGCTGAATGATGTGCTGGGCGGTTGTTCTTCCCGTTGCCTTCCCCTCGCACCCCCACAAAACCCCGTCATCCTGACCGTAGGCGTTTTTCAGCCGAAGGGAAGGACCTGCTTATGTCTTTGCCTTTGCCTTTCGCCAGCACAGCCATCAAACTGGGTGCCCCAGGTCTCGATTTTGAGACCTGGGATTCCACAAAAGTAATGTCATCCCGAGCGAAGTCGAGGGACCTGCGGTTGTTCTTGCTTTTGCCTTTCGCCCGTACAACCACCAAACTCTGTGCCCCATCCATGGCGCATCAGTATCGCGCCATGGGTGGGATCGCATTCCCGCTAAATTTCGAGAGTTTTTGAATTTCTTCCTTTGAGAAGTTTAAGGCTGGCTGGAGTTCTATCCCCGGTCTCAAAAAGCGAGAGACCGCGGGCACCCAGGCTTCTCCATCGTTTGGTGGAGGATGGCTTGTCGTCTGGGCAATAGACTTGCGGCCATGAGCATACCTACGGAACCGATTGGAAGCATTCCTCGTTCGCCTGAGCTTTTGAAAGCGATTCAGGCCCAGGCTGACGGACGTATTACCAGTGTTGAGCTGGAAGCGGCTTATAACGATGCAGTGCGCGATACGCTGCTGCGGCTTGAGGCGACGGGTTCGCCGGTAGTTACAGACGGAGAGCAGCGGAAGTCGAGCTTTGCTACTTATCCGCTCGAGGGGCTTACAAATCTTGCGCCGGATGGTGCGGTGATTCCGTTTGCCGATGGACATACGCGGCAGTTGCCAAGGCTGGCGCAGGGGCCGTTTCGTTATGGCCGGTATGCCGGGGAGTATCTGCGACAGGCCATGCCGCTTGCTACGCGGCCGATGAAGCAGGCGGTGATTGCGGCCTCGGCGTTGAGCCTGCTCTATCCGGCGGATGGAATTTTTGGGTATTCCCGTGAGGAGTTCCTCGAGGACTTGATCAACGAGGCTGTTGCGGATATTGCGTCTGCGTTTTCTGCCGGGGCGGAGACGGTTCAGATTGACTTTACCGAGGGACGGCTTTCACTGAAGCTGGACCCCAGCGGCGGATTGCTGAAGAGTTTTGTTGCGTTGAACAACCAGGTGCTGGATCGATTCCCGGATGCTGAGCGGGCGCGGATCGGTGTGCATGTTTGTCCGGGTGGGGATCATGATTCGACGCATTCGGCAGATGTGGATTATGCGGGGCTGATACCGGCGCTGTTTGAGATGCATGTGGGGCGGTTCTACCTGCAGCTTGCGAGTGAGAGCAATCGCCGGCGTGTGCTGAGTTTGATTGCCGATGCCGCAAAGGACGAGCACAAGATTTTTGTGGGGGTAATTGATCCCATTTCTCCGCGTATTGAGACGCCGGATGAGGTGCGGGATCGCGTGCTGGAGGCCGCGGCGATTTTGCCCGTGGAGCGGCTGGGGAGTGCGGATGATTGCGGGTTTTCGCCGTTTGCGGATGATACTTCTACGGCGCGGGAGATTGCTTTTGCGAAGATCCGGGCGCGGGTGGAGGGTACGGAGTTGGCTGCGCGGGAGTTGGGGCTTTAGCTAACTCCTATCCCCACAACCATGTCATCCCGAGCGAAGCCGAGGGACCTGCGGTTGTTCTTGCTTTTGCCTTTCTCCCGCACCCCCACAAAACCCCCGTCATCCTGACCGTAGGCGTTGTTCAGCCGGAGGGAAGGACCTGCTTCTGTCTTTGCTTTTGCCGTTGCCTTCCCCCGCACAACCCCAAACTGGGTGCCCCATCCATGGCGCAGCACCATCGCGCCATGGGTGGGATCAAATTGTTTACTACTTAAATAACATACGTGGTTACCGAAATAAATAAATAAAGGGGCTGTCCTAGATAACTAGCGCAGATGTTGTTTAACCCATTGATTTAGTTGATTTAACTGATCTTGCGGGTTTGGGGTATTAAAACGCCATTCGCATTCCTTGAGAAAGAGGTGGAAATGCTCCCTGGGAATGCCGTTGAAACGGCGCATATGTCTTTTGGCCTGGTTCCAGAAATTCTCGATGCCGTTGATGTGGTTCTTGCGATCGGCAAACAGTTTTGCATGGTTGATGCGGGAGTGCCTGAAGGCCGAAACATCGAGCACATTGTAAGCGGGAAAGGTGTCGGAATACACGATGCTATCCGGCACGATTTTCTCCTCCATGATGGCTTGTAAGGTCGAGCTTTTAATATCGCTGATCATCTTGGCGTAAACCTTGCCGCCACGCTTTAAAAGACCAAAGACAGGCACTTTGCCGGCCGCTCCACGGCCACGCAGACCCTTGCGCCGACCGCCAAAATAGCTCTCGTCCACTTCCACTTCTCCAGAGAAGGGCGTGGCATCTTCACTGGCCTGATAAATGAGCTGGCGAAGGCGATGGAAATAATACGCCGCAGTGCTCTTGTTGACCCCTACCAGAATGGCTGCGGTACGAGCTGTCGTGCCCGCCACGAAGTGCTCCAACAAGCGTTCCTGCTGGGGCAGGCTCAAGCGGCTTTTGCGGATCCTAGCCATCCTCAAAACTCTAGCTCTGCGCTAGTTATCTAGGACAGCCCCTAAATAAAATTCGACACTTGGCTTGTAACGCGCTTTGAATCAAATGCTTGAAAGCGGTTTTTGGTGTGTTTTCGAGTGTTCGCTTTTCGTTTGCTGCTTGCTGATTCTAAACGAGATGCTGGCTTACGCTTCTGCGCATTGATTTTTTGCCGCCCGGTTTTTCGGTTCACGAAATTGGCCCGAATCCCATTGGGATTCGGGCCAGGTTTTTCCTTGCTGATTTTTACGGTAGCAGAAATGGGGGTAATCCTGTGCAAAGTATCTGGGGAGGGTTGGGTACGAAGGTAATTGCTGGGTGGAAGAGGAAGAAATTCAAAAGCTCTCGAGATTTAGCGGGAATGTGATCCCACCCATGGCGCGATGGTGCTGCGCCATGGATGGGGCACCCAGTTTGGGGTTGTGCGGGGGAAGGCAACGGCAAAAGCAAAGACAGAAGCAGGTCCTTCCCTCCGGCTGAACAACGCCTACGGTCAGGATGACGGGGGTTTTGTGGGGGTGCGAGGGGAAGGCAACAGCAAGAACAACCGCAGGTCCCTCGGCTTCGCTCGGGATGACATGGCTCCTGGGATGCAGAGTCATCCAACCATCGCTTCTAGATGACATGGATGGGGGATGTGGAGTATTCCCGCCATCGCTTCGGGATCAGGGGCGCTTCAGGGATTTGCTTGTCGGGACTACTTGTACGGTTACGTCGCGGACTTCTGACAGGAAGCGGTTGAGGACGGAGCCGCGCAGGAGAATGTCCAGGCGCGAGCGGGCTGACTGGCCGAAGACGACGTGCGTGATGCTCTCCTGCTGGGCGTAGCGGATGAGGGCGTTGGAGACGTTTTTATCCACGAGGTTGACTACCTTGGCGCCGAGGTCGCGGGCCATGCGCTCGTACTCTTCCAGGCGCTGGTGGGCTTCGGGGTCGCCGTGGCCTTTGTCGTCTGTGGGACGGGAGACGTAGACCGCGTACCAGTTGGTTGACAGGCGGCCTGCGATGCGGGCGCCTACGCGCAGGAGTTTTTCGCCGCCGGGACGCGGTGTCAGGCAGACCATGACTTTTTCCGGGACGGAGGCTTGCTCCCAGCCTTGCGAACGGCGGAATTCGGCCTCGCGGTTGGAGACCTGCTCGGCGGTGGTGCGCAGGGCCAGCTCGCGGAGCAGGTTCAGGTTGCCGATGCGGAAGAAATTGGCGAGCGATTGCTCTACCTTTTCCGGCGCGTAGATTTTGCCCTGGCGGAGGCGGTTGCGCAGCTCGTTTACGGTGACGTCTACGTTGACGACTTCATCGGCGCGCTTGAGGAAGTTGTCGGGGACGGTTTCGCGGATGATGGTGTTGGCGGAGCTGTTGACGGCGTCGTTCAGCGTTTCCAGGTGCTGGATGTTGACCGCGGTCATGACGTCAATGCCGGCGTTGAGCAGGTCGATTACGTCTTCATAGCGCTTGCGGTTTTTGCTCCCCGGGACGTTGGTGTGTGCCAGCTCATCGACGACGACGGTGGCGGGATGGCGGGCGAGGATGGCGTCGAGATCCATCTCCTTGAGCTCGACACCGCGATATGGAATGACGCGTTGGGGGATGATTTCGAGGTCGCGGATGCGCTCTTCGGTTTCTTTGCGGCCGTGGGTTTCGACCAGGCCGATGACGACGTCGCTGCCTTGCTCCTTGAGCAGGTGGGCGTCGTTGAGCATGGTGTAAGTTTTGCCTACGCCGGGAGCTGCGCCGATGTATATGCGGAGTTTGCCCTGCTCGGGTTTGCGTTCGAGTTCGAGCTCTGCCATCAGCCAATCTCCACAGGATGACGGACGGCTTCTACCGTTGCCACGGGAAGCGTGAAGCGAAATGTGGTGCCCTGGCCGATGCGGCTTTCTACCGCGACCAGGCCGCCGAGCGACTCGACGAGGCGGCGCACGAGGGCGAGGCCCATGCCGGTGCCGGTTTCCGATGAGGCGTTGAAGCGGTCGAAGATGGTGGCGAGGCGGTCGGGCTCGATACCGCGGCCGGAGTCCCGGACGGTGAACTGGACGAAGTTTTTGACTTCTTCGGCGGCGAGGAGGATTTCGCCTTCAGGCGGCGTGAAGCGGATGGCGTTGACGAGGAGATTGTCAAATATGGAGCGGACGGCGCGGCGGTCTGCGCGGATGAAGGAGAGGTCGGCGTAGGCCTGGATTTCGATATGAACTTTTTTCTGCGCGGCCTGGTCGGCGTATCGGTCGGCGGCTTCCTGGAGGATGCCGATGGGGCGCAGGTTTTCGAGGAGCATTTCGCGCTTGCCGCTGTCGATTTCAGCCACTTCAATAAGGTCGGCCATGAGGTCGTCTAGGATCTGTGCTTCGCGGCTGGCTTCGGCCACGAGCTCGGTCTGGAGCGAGGAGAGATCGCCAGCAAAGCCCTGGCCGATGGCGTAAAGGCCGCGGCGGAGCTGCAGGAGCGGGTCGCGGAGCTTGCGGCTGGCAACGGCGATGAACTGCGACTTGAAGCGGTCCGTATTCTGCACGGTGGTGACGTCTTCGAGGGTGGTGACGGCGCCGAGAAGGCGGCCTTCAGTGTCGCGCATGGGGGTGGCTCGCAGGCGGTAGCTGCGATCATGCTGGCCGATGCGCATGGGGAGCACGGCGGAGTCGCCTTCGGCGGCGATGGGCTTTTGCATGGCGATGGCGTCGCGGATGGCGGAGAGGATTTTGTCGCCGCCGGGGGTGTTGGTGAGGGCCATGCGATCGGTGGCGGAGGGGCCGAGGAGCTCGGCGGCGGAGGGATTGAGCTTGAGGATGTGGCCTTTGGAGTCAGTGACGATCACGGGCTCGAAGATGGATTGGAGAACAGCATCGGAGAGTTGGAATTCCATCTGGCGGCGGCCGGATTCGGACTCGCGCAGCTCGCGGAGGCGGACTGCGAGGCGATTGATTTCGGCGGCGAGGATGCCGGCGCTGTCGCGACCTGTCCAGGTGGAGCGGTGATCGAGATTGCCCTGGGCAATTTTGCGGGCGTCGCGGGCGAGCGTGCGAAGCGGGGTGAGGACTGCGATGACGGTGAGGATGGCGACGGCGATGGCGGCGATGGGTAGCGCGAGGGCCAGCGTCGCGTGGCCTGCCGCGATCATCGCGGTGCGCGCGGCTATGGCGAGCCATAGCGTGAGGCCGGCGAGGGCCGCGCATCCGAGGATCAATCGTTGTGTTACGCCTGGCATCATCCGCAAATCTCAGTCTCTATAGTATGCGGAGCGAGTGCGTGGGCGGTTATGGAATGCGGCAGACGCTGAGGGTGTCATTGTGCCAGGGGCAGCTCATTCCGGCGGACTGCTGGTTGTTGACGAGGATCCAGTCGACGCCGAACTCGGCCTTCAGCCGCTCAAAGTCGGCGGGCTGGAAGTGGCTCCAGCCGGCGGCCGCATGGACCTGGCGCGCCCATTCCATGCCAATTCCGGGAGACTTGGTTACGACGGCCGTATCTTTCACTGCATCCGCCAGCACGCTGCGCTCGGCCAGTGCGCGGAAGCTGTGGTTGTCGTTGCCGGGAGCCGCCATGTAATTCGGGTCCACGGCAAAGTATGCGTTCTGAGGTGTGTTGGTGCGGATCCATTCAAATGCCTGCACCCATGGGTTGGACGAGGCGATGCCGGGGAGTTCGATATGATCCGTAGCCGGAAACAGCTGGCGCTGGGCGTAACACATGCCACCATTGGCCAGCAGCAGAAAGGCCGCCCAGCGCCATACCGCGGTCTTGAGCAGATATTTGCCGAGATATGCGCCGAAGATCATCATCATGAAGACGTAGACGAGCTGAAGGTAGCGCATTGGTTCGAGCGTGGCCAGGGCTTCCAGCCGTCTGGGGCCGAGAATCAGAATTGCCAGAATCTGCTGGAAGGCGCCGTAGAGAAAGACAGCCATTGCGAAACGGGAGAGCGTTTCGTGGCTCTGCTTGCGCGCTATTTTCGCAACCAACCAAAAGATGATCAACGGACCAATCGCGCCGAGCCACTCATACCACGTCCACTGAAACAGCATGTAGGAGTGGCGCGAATGAATTGCGTCCATATACGCGGGAGTTGGCTTATCCATGAGCCACGCGAAGGGAACGACCGCCGCGAGCGGGGTGGCTCCATGTGCGGGTTGGGGAACCAACCGCGCCCGCCAGGAGAGAACGCGCGCACGCACCGGCTCCGAGAGCGTCAGCGTGAGTACGAAGCAGAAAGAGACTCCCATGGCACCCATGAGCGGGTGCAGCACGAAAGCCAGAAGCAATAATGGGAAGGCCTGCCACCTGCGTCTGGCGAGAATGCGAGTGACAGCAAGCAAAATCAGCGCGGTGGCCGGGTTGCGCGGATGGAGGTACTGGTCGGCAAGATAGAGCGCCGTTCCGGCGACGGGCAAAGTGAGCATGGCCGACACCATGGCCACGCCGCCCCAGCGCGCACTTTGCTCCTCATAGAGATGACTGAGAATGAGCCAACAGGCCCATATAATCAGGAAAAGCGATACAAACTGCCATGCGATTTCAGCTACGGCAATGGGCATGCCGGTGAGGTGAATGAAATGACCCATCCAGGAGTCAAAAACGCTGACGCGCATCTGTAATTGAAAGAAGTCCGCATCATGGGGATAAAGAGCGGGGTTGACCGCTGCCTTTACCGCAGCCAGATATACTCCGTCGTCCTCTGCTCCGGGGTGGTAGCCCATTGCCAGAAATCCAGTGAGAGTACATATCAGGGCGGCCAGGAGGCCTGAGTGTAGAATAGCCTTTCGAAAGCGAGTCAACATTGAATCCAAATTTCTCGTCTAAACCATTAAGTTAATTGAAGTCTACATATCATGGACGTGCGTGAGAAGTAGAAGTTTTTGAAAGATGTGGGATTCTTAGTGGAATCAATTCATAAATTCGCGCTGGTTATACCGACCCTTCGCGAGGGCCAAAACCTTGAAACTCTTCTGGCCCGTATCTGCGCCGCTCTGAGAGAGATTTCCATTCCAATAGATATCCTTATTGTGGACGATGATAGTTGCGATGGCACGGAACAGTTGGTTCAGGCTGCAGCCGCGGTGGACTCGCGAATTCGCCTGCTGGTGCGCAAGGGAGAACGCGGGCTTTCAGGAGCCGTACTCCATGGGTGGCAAAATACCGATGCCACAATTCTCGGCGTGATGGATGCGGATCTCCAGCATCCACCGGAACTGCTGCCGGAGTTGATTTCGGAATCGCTTAGCGGCACCGACGTTGTGATAGGCAGCCGTTATGCCCGTGGTGGTCATCTGGGCAGTTGGAACCCGTTTCGCAAGCTCATCTCGGCTGCAGCGGTTTGGGTAACCCTGCCGCTGCAACGCCGCAACCTTCGCATCAAGGACCCCATGTCCGGCTTCTTCCTGGTTCGCCGCCGCTGCGTGGAAAACATTCTCTTTCAGCAGGCCGGTTTCAAACTTCTGCTGGAGATTCTCGTTTGCGGGCGAATTGATTCTACGTGCGAGGTTCCTTTCGTCTTTGGCCGACGCTGGGCTGGCAGCAGCAAGGCAAGTCTCAAGGTCGCGTGGGAGTACTTTTTGCTTCTGATCCGGCTTTATGCCGTTCGTTTGGGTGGCAAGCGTGTCGTCCGGGTTGCTTCGGGGGATTAAATTAGACAGGAAACAATTGCCTTAGCAAGAGAAAGCCTGCTACGCCCAGGAAGAAGACCAGTGCCATGCGGATGCCCGGTTCGCGGTTGACTTCAGGTACCAGGTCGCTTGCGCCTACGTACAGCGCTACGCCTGCGGAGATGGGCAGGCCGTAGGGGAGCCAGTTGGGCACGAGTTCTATGACCAGGACTCCGACGAGTGTGGCGATGGCTAAGGCTACTGCGGAATAGAATGCTGCGGCGCGGCTGCGGCCGCTGGCCATCATGATGGAGGCCATGGTGAAGCCTTCCGGCATTTTGTGCAGCAGGATGGCGAGGAAGATGAGCCAGCCGAGGCGGCTGTTGACGACGAAGCCGGAGCCGATGGCTACGCCGTCAAAGAGTGCGTGTACGCTGAGGCCTGCGAGGACGGAGTAGCTGGTGTGGCGGGAGACGAATTCGTGATGATGCGTCTCCCGGCCGAAGTGGAAGTGCGAGTTGATGGTGTGCTCAAGCAAATGCATGAGGCAGTAGCCGGCCATGATGAGGATGGGGCCCATGGACGGGCTGAGCCGGATGCTCTCCGGCGCCATCTCAAGGAGAGCCGTGGCCATGAGGAAGCCTGCGCCGAGGGCTACAAAGTAGCGCAGGTACCGCTCGACGCCGCGCGCGCGGACGAGTACGACTCCGCCGGCTACATCCGCCAGCGCGGCGAGCAGCCCGAGCAGTATGGATAAGCGGATCATGATTGCGTCAGCCGCTGTGCCGGATGTGCATCACGTCGCCATCCTGCACGATGTACTCTTTGCCTTCAAGACGCAGCGTTCCGCGGGAGCGCGCGTTGGCTTCAGAACCTGCATCGAGGAGTGCATCCCAGCGAATGGTTTCTGCGCGGATGAAGTGATGCTCGAGATCGGAGTGGATGGCACCGGCTCCCTGCGGGGCCTTGGAGCCTGCGGGAATGGTCCATGCGCGGCACTCATCTTCACCGGCGGTGAAGAAGCTGATGAGGCCGAGCAGCTCGTAGCTTTTGCGGATGAGGCGTGTGAGGCCGCTGTCTTTGAGGCCGTAGCTGGAGAGAAAGTCGGCGGCTTCGGCGTCGTCCATTTCGGCCAGCTCGGCTTCTACCTTGCCGCAGATGGCGGTTGCGCCGGCGTTGGGGCGTGAGGCTACTTCTTCAAGCTTGTATTTTGCGACTGCGGCTTCAAGATCATCGCCCAGTGTGGCGCTTTCACCGATGTTGAGCACGTAGAGGATGGGCTTCTGCGAGAGGAACATGAAGCCCTTGATGAGCTTCTTTTCGTCGGCGGTCATTTCGAGTTCGCGGAGAGGCTGCTCCTGCTCGAGTGCTTCTTTGGAGCGGATGAGCAGGGCCTGCTCGCGTTCTAGGTCGCCGGTGCGGGCGCGCTTGAGGTCTTTTTCGACGCGCTCCAGACGCTTTTCAATCTGGGTGAGATCGCTGACCATGAGGTCGAATTCGACGTTCTTGATGTCGCGGAGCGGATCGATCGCGCCGACGTGAGGGATCGAGTCGTCTTCGAAGGCGCGGAGGACGTGGATGAGCGCATCGTTGTTGCGGAGGCTGGTGAGGAAATTGGTTTCCTTGAGGGCTTCCTGGCCGATGGCGGCTACGTCTACGTATTCGACTGTGGCGTAGGTGGTTTTCTTGGGCGAGTAGAGCGCGGAGAGCTTGTCGAGACGCTCGTCGGGGACGCGGGCGATGCCGATGTGGGCTTCGCGCGAGTAGCCGCGGTCTTCGACTTTGGCCTTGGTGAGGATTTTGAACAGCGATGTCTTGCCCACCTGCGGCAGGCCGATGATGCCAGTTTTCATGCAGATTCCGTGAGGCCCGGTATGAGTGATAAAGCGTGAAGGGCCTCTATGATTTTAGCTGATGGGGGCTGCGTGGGCCTCAGGTGGCTGGTGAGTACGTCATCTTTCCCCAAGGGCTCAAGCCCAATCTCATTTGCAGTTGATTTGGCACGACGGAACAGTTTGCTGAAAAGTCAGTTTTTGCATTCGGAAGCTGCAAAACCATCCCTCAGCGGCTAAAGCCGCGCTTTATTGCGGCATTTATGGCACGACTGAAGTCGTGCCCTTTCAAAGCCAAAACGGCGTGTGTCCGAAACCTGAGATTCGATTTCGAATTGATGAAGACAGAAAACCATCCCTCAGCGGCTAAAGCCGCGTTTTATTTGCGGCATTTATGGCACGACTGAAGTCGTGCCCTTTCAAAACATGGAGTTTTTCCGCGAGCAGTGAAGTTGTGCCCTGTTACGGAGCGTAAGGCTGGCTTTGGTCATCCCCGGTCTCCAAAAGCTAGAGACCGGGGGCACCCTGCTCATAACAAACCTCAGGCGCGGATGGTTTCGGCGCGGGCGATGAAGACTACTGTGGCTACGCCGAGGATGAGCACGAATTCTTCTACCCATGTGCTGCGGCGGTGCAGCTTATTGAAGTGGATTGTCTGCGGGCTGGTGGTGTCCTCGGTGTTGATTGCGCCGCCTGCTGCGATGCGGTCGCGTTCCATGGAGGGGATGATGCCGAATTGCGAGTACGCAGTGGCGCCGATCATGAGTACGAGCAGGATCATGGGGATGAGCACGGAGCGGGATTTATAGATGTTCCACGTGGGGGCAATGGCGAGGAGCAACAGCGCTACTGCGCCTGCGATGAGGCCCATCCAGTGAAGCGTGCGGAGAAGCTGGCCGACGATGGAGCCGGCGATGTGTGTATCCGGCACGGTGGTGAAGGTGACCGCGGCAATGATGGGGAAGAAAACTTCCGCGCCGAGCCAGACAATGAGAGCAAGATAGAGCAGAGTGCGAAGCAAAGTTTTCATCAGGAAAAAATATACAGTGTTCCGGCGCGTGGCGGAATGCGTCAGCGCACGCGCAGGACGATGATGGTTTCGTCGTCGAAGCGATCGTGGCCGCCCTGGAAGTGCGTTACGTCCGAGAGTATGGCCTCTGCGATGGATGCGGCGGAGCGCTTGCGATTGGCGCAGAGCATGTTGGCGAGGCGTTCATCGCCGTACATTTCGCCCTGCGCGTTTTCGGCGTCGGTGATGCCGTCGGAGACGAAGAGGAGTGCGTCGCCGGGCTGCGTGGCTAACGTGAATTCTTCATAGGAGACATCCGGGAACATGCCGAGGGGGAAGCCTTCGGCGCGCACTACTGTGGACTTGCCGCCGCGGCAGAAGATGGGCTGGGTAGCGCCGGAGTTTGCGACCTGGAGAGTGCGGTTTTCGTCGTTCCAGAGTGCGAAGAGCATGACTACGTATTGCGAATCGAGTTTGCGGACCTGAAGGGCGTCGTTGAGGGTAGCGAGCATTTTGGCGGGATCCGGATGCAGTGTGGATTCGGAGCGCATGATGCCGCTGACGAGCGCGGAGAAGAGCGCGGCGGGGGCGGCTTTGCCGCTTACGTCGCCGAGGATGATGGCGCTCTGGTTGGGGCCGTAATCGAGGAAGTCGTAGAGATCGCCGCCGATGGTTCGCGCGGGAAGGAAGCGGACGGCGAGGTCGGCATTGGCGTGCACTGGAGGCTGCGAAGGCAGGAGGCGCAACTGGACTTCGCGGGCCATGGCGATGTCGCGCTCAAGCTGCTGCTCCTGACGGCGGACTGCCTGATAGAGACGCGCGTTCTCGATGGCGATGGCGATTTGTGCGGCTAGTGTGGTGAGGACGCGCTCGTGTTCTTCATTGAAGAAGCCGGTCTTTGTGTGCTCGAGATCGAGGACGCCGATGATGCGGCCTTTGTGGAAGAGCGGCACGATCATTTCAGAGCGTGTTTCAGGATTCATTTCGATGTAGCGGGGATCTTTGCGTACATCGGGGACGTTGATGACGCGCCACTCGCGGACGGATGCGCCGACGAGGCCGCCGGTGATGGGGATGCGGCGCTTGGGCGCGTGCGAGTAACCGAAGCGCCATGCGTAACGCGTGATGAGCACTTCGCCTTTGTCATCGAGGAGCATGATGGTGAACATCTGATAGTCGATGAGGCGGCGGAGAAGCAGGCCGATGCGCTCGAAGAGGGGATCGAGATCGAGGATGGAGGTCAGCTCTGCCGCGATTTCATTCAGAACGGTAAGTTGTTGTGCCTGGCGCGAGGCGCGGGTGTAGAGGCGGGCGTTCTCAATGGCCTGAGCGATGCGGGAAGCTGTGAGCGTGAGCAGGTGCAGGTGCTCGTCGCGGAAGAAGTCCGGCTGCTCGCTCTCGATGTCCATGACGCCGATGAGACGGTTCTTGGCGATGAGCGGCACGGCGAGTTCAGAGCGAACTTCAGGGTTGGTGCTGATGTAATACGGGGCCTTGGTGACGTCATTGAGCAAGATTGGCTTGCGAGTGAGCGCGACCTGGCCGGCTACGCCTTTGCCGAGGGGAAGCTTCATGCGCTCGGCCTCAGGGGTGTGGCCGATCTGGAAGCGGATGCGGAGGTCCTGCGCGCGCTCGTTGAGCAGGAGGATGGCGAAGATTTTGTAAGGGATGATGGCGCGGACCATCTCGGCGGTGCGGCTGAGCAGGGTCTGGAGGTCGAGCGTGGTGTTGAGCGTGTCCGCCATGTGCACGAGGTAGGCGAGATCGGCGGGCTCGACGCGAATGTTGTTGGAGTCAATGCGCGAGGGTTCGGCGGGGCGGTAGTCACCTTCGAAGTCGTGTGGCGGCGGTAATAGCTTGGGAGAGTCGGTCATCCGTGTCGAAGCGAATGATAATTCATCAGTCGCCGGATTGCTGACCGAGCTCGTGAACGATGGCTACGCTGGCCGAGGCTCCGATGCGATTGGCGCCTGCTTCCAGCATGGAGCGTGCGTCTGCGAGGGTGCGGATGCCGCCGGATGCTTTGACGCCGCAGCGTGCGCCGGCTACTCCGCGCAGGAGCGCTACGTCGGCGGGTGTGGCTCCGCTGGTGGAGAAGCCGGTGGAGGTCTTGAGGAAGTCCGTGCCGGCCTGAATGGCGATCTCTGCCGCGCGGAGTTTTTCTTCTACCGTGAGCAGGCAGGTTTCGAGAATGACTTTGAGAATGGCGCCATGATGATGCGTGGCGGATGCTACGGAGCGGATGGTGTGCTCGACTGCCTGATGATTGCCGCTTTTGAGCTGGCCGATGGGCAGGACCATGTCAATTTCTTTTGCGCCGAGGCGGGCGAGTGTTGCGACTTCTTGCCGGAGCGTGGAGACGAGCGATGCGCCGAGCGGGAAGCCTATGACTACGCCTACGGGAATTGGGGTTCCGGCGAGCACGGAGGCTGCAGTTGCGGCCCAGACGGGGTTGACCATGGCACAGGCGAAGCCGTAGTCGGCGGCCTCTGTGCAGAGCTTTTCTACCTGATCTCGTGTAGCTTCCGGCTTGAGGAGCGTGTGATCGAAGACGGAGGCGAGGGAGCGGGCGTTGGCGAGAGTCTGCGCGGTGAATGCGGCGGCGTCAAAGTAGCCGTTATCGAACTCAAGCTCGTTGGTGGAAATCGACGCTCCTGCAGCCATGGGGGTGCTCCTTTTGCCCGGAGTACGGCCCGAATTGCTTACTCCGGAGTTTGAGTATAGAACCCTTGCGAGCGGTGCAACAAATCCCGAGAAAGTTGCACGGGAATTGAGCCTTTCACAGAGGCTGGACGATTTGTTTGCCGGCTAGAGAGTGGATTCCTGTATGTCCATCTTTTCAATGAGGCCGTCGCGGAAGCGATACAGATGCTGCACGTATACGTCGGCCAGCAGCTTGCCATCATGATCGTGCACCACCTGATGGACCTTGACGGCAAAGCGGCCATCTTCCAACTTGTGAATCTCTTCCGGTTCGACCTTTGGATTGATGGCGGCCCATTGGCGGGTCCAGTAGTCGCGTATGCCTTCATGCCCATAGACGTAGCCGCCTTCCCAACCATTAGGCCACTGCACATTGGCGGCCATGAGCGCGAGCACGGCTTCGAGGTTGCGCGCGTTGAAGTTGCGATAGGCTTCTTCGAGGATGTGGCGTTCCTTTTCCATTGCACTCTCTTCCACTCCCGGCTATTCGGGATGGTCGGCTGTCATGAGGCAGATGTCGGGCAGGTTGCGGTAGCGTTCGGCGTAGTCCATGCCGTAGCCGATGACGAAGAGGTTGGGAATGGAGAAGCCAACGTAGTCGGCCTCGATCTTTTCGATGCGCCGGGCGGGCTTGTCGAGCAGAGCGGCGATGCGCAGGGTTCTGGGACGGTGTTCGAGGAGGATTTTACGGAGATACGTGAGCGTGATGCCGGTATCGAGTATGTCTTCGACGAGGAGGACATTTTTACCTTCGATGGGATGATCGAGATCTTTGATGAGCTTGACTGCGCCGGAGGATCGCTGGCCCTGGCCGTAGCTGGAGACGGCGATGAAATCGAAGGTGGCGTCGGCCTGAACGGCGCGGGCGAGGTCTGACAAAAACAGCGCGGCTCCTTTGAGCACGCCGACCATGATGAGCGGTTCGCCATTGAGGTCGCGCGTGATACGGGCGCCGAGTTCCGCTACGCGTTCGGCAATCTGCTGACGGGTATAGAGGACTTGAAGCCCCTGCTGATGGGGATGTGTACCTTCGGCCACGATGGTCATGGCTCCAGTATGTAGCGCGAGACGGGTAGGGATGCAAGTGGGGAATCAAAAATTGACCTGGAGGCTGTTAGGCTTATTTCAACTAAATTTGGTTGAGGCGAATCCCGTGCTTGATGTTCATGCCCCTCATAATGCTGTGCACGATTGGCGCGACTTCTTTATTCACCTGTTCACGATCACGATTGGATTGTTGATTGCGCTGGCGCTTGAGGGCAGCGTGGAATGGATGCATCACCGGCATCTTGTGCATGAAGCGGAAGCCAGCCTTCGCAGCGAAATCGAGAGGAACTCCAAGGATATCCGCGATGCGATGCAGGATGTGCATCAGAGGCAGGCCGAGCTGAAGAGCGATCTCGCGGTGCTCGACTATTTCATCCACAAGAAGCAAAAGCCGGCGGATAAGTCTCTGAACATAGGCTTTCATATCAAAACTGTGGAAGATGTGAACTGGAAGACTGCGCAGTCGACCGGCGCGCTTTCTTATATGCCTTATATGCAGGCGCAGGAGTATTCGGAAATTTACAATACGCAGGCAGAGTTGAATGCGGCGGAGTTGCAGGCTGCGCGGGATGCAATTATCAGCCTGGCTCCTTTTGTGACTACCAATGATAACGATCCTGATCCGAGTCCAGCGGAGGCAGCGGATATCAAGCAGAAGATTCAGGTTTTGTACGGGCAGCTTATGCTGGTGGACAACCTGATGGAATCCTTGCAGCGCCAGTATCAGAAGTTTCTCGCGGCGCATGCCAAGTGAAGTTTTGCGCTGGCGCAACAGAGCCAGTTGTGCGGGGTCTATACTGATAGACGATGCTGCCTGAGATTCCACTTCCTTTTTGGCCTCATGCCATACCTACTTTCGGCCTGATGCTCTGGCTGGCTGCCGTGATTGGCGGCCTGGTGCTGGAGCGCAGTTTTCGCCGTGCGAAGATTTCTGCTGACGCGATTGGCATGGTGATGATTACCGTGGTTGCCGGCATTATTGGCGCCAAGCTGTGGCATGTTCTGGATACGCCTGAGGAGTTCCGCGAGCAGGGCTGGCGCGTGCTCTGGGATACGGCCGGCTTTGCGTGGTTTGGCGGGCTGGTGCTTGGTATCAGCGCGCTGGTGGGGCAGGGAATTGCGGCCAAGATTGGCGCTCTGCGTACGCTTGATCTGGCTTCACCGGCGGCGGCGATTGGTTATGGCATTGGGCGGATCGGGTGCTTTCTCTCCGGTGATGGATGCTACGGCAAGCCTACGACTGTGCCGTGGGGAATGAGCTTTCCAAAAGGTATTGTGCCTACGTATGAGCGCGTGCATCCTACGCCGCTGTATGAGCTGGGGAGTGCGCTGCTGATTGGTGCGTGGCTCTGGGTGCGGGGCGGGAAGCAGCGGCCTACCGGGGCGATTCTGGCGGAGTACCTGATTCTTACAGGGGCGGCGCGGTTTCTGGTGGAGTTTTTGCGGCGGAATCCGCATGTGCTGTGGGGATTGACCAATGCGCAGCTTGCCAGTTTGGGGAGTGTAGTGGCGGGTGTGTTGCTGCTGCTGTTTGTTTCGCGGCGGAGGGCTGCGGAGGTTGAGGCCACGCATGAGGTTGTTGCTGCTGAGCCTACGGTCTAAGCTTCACTTGCGAGCGACTGCCTTGCGGCGGAAGCAATCCGGGGTGTGGTCGTTGACCATGCCTACTGCCTGCATCCAGGCGTAGACGATGGTGGGGCCGGTGAATTTGAAGCCGCGCTTCTTGAGTGCTTTCGAGATTTCTTCTGAGAGCGGCGTTTGTGCCGGGACCGGGCCGGTGTTCTGGATGGGCTTGTTGCCTACGAAACTCCATGCAAATTTCGAGAAATCTTCTCCGGCTTTCTGCATGTCGAGGTAGATTTTTGCGCCGGTGATGGTGGCTTCTATCTTGGCTCGGGAGCGGATGATGCCGGGGTCTGCCAAGAGGCGCGTGATGTCCGCTTCCGTGAAGCGAGCTACTTTTTTCGGGTCGAAGTTTTTGAAGGCTTTGCGGAAGGCTTCGCGCTTGCGGAGGATTGTGATCCAGGAGAGGCCGGCCTGGAATCCTTCCAGCATGAGCGTTTCCCAGAGCATGCGGCTGTCGTGCTGCGGGACGCCCCATTCTTCGTCGTGGTACTGGAGATAGAGTGGGTCGGCGCCGGGCCATTTGCAGCGGATGATTTCTTTCTCAGACATTCTTATTTCCTGGATGCGATTTTATAGGCGTTTCAGGAAGGCCAGTGCTTCTTTTAACTGGGGGAACTGGCGCTCGTCGGCTTTGAAGGCGGCGGAGTGGACGCAGCGGCGGGTTCCCTTCATTTTTACCGGGTGCTTGAGGTGGAGCATCTCGTGGTAGAGCAGGTATTCGATGGCGTAACGGGGGCTGGAGGGACGGTCGAAGACCTGGCTTACTACGATGGTGTTGTGTGCGGGGTCGTAGTGGCCCAGGGATCGCTTGGCCATGGATTCGCTCCATGTGAGCTGGGGGCGACCCATGAGGCCGTTGAAGAAGCTGGTGTTGAGCGTGTCGAAGACTTCTTCGAGGTTGTAGTAGCGGCCATGGGGGCCGAGATAGCGCTTGGAGCCGCGGCGGCTGCGGATGAGCTCGGTTTGCTGCATGACGGCGGCGGAGGTGGCGAAGCGCTTGTAGCGGTGGTTTTGCGCGGCGTCAATGGGCTTTTTGTAGAGCTTGGCGATGAGGATGTGCGCGATGGCGCGGAGGACGGGTTCGGGTGCGCCTTCGAGCAGGTCAGAGAGGCTGACGTGGAGCTGGTTTTCGCGGAGGCGGATGGTGGTGTTGAGGGAGACAAATTTGCGGAAACGGATGTGAAATGGCGGCATGGGCGCTCGCGGGCGGAGTGCTCGGTATTCTTCCTGGAAGATGGGGATGAGTTCGGATGCCACCGAATTTGAGCGTAGCAGAAAAGTGAAGTGGGTTGGCGGGGCTGGGAAATGGGCGAGCCGGTGAATGTTGCCTTTAGTGCTTGTAATATTTTTAGAAACAGTAAGATATGACGCTTTCTGTGAGCTTTCAGGTGTTTACTTTTTGATACAAGTTGGTTACCTGCCTTGCAGAAGCCGGGGGGTTGACAGGAATTCCGGGTGGTTGCGATTCGATGGGATCCCGGGGGTGCTTTCGATGCTGCACTCCCCGGGATCGGCTGATATCAGATGGCTGAGAAGCCGCCGTCCACGTTTAACTCCACACCATTTACGAAGCTCGAATCGTCGGAGGCAAGAAAGAGCGCGGCTGTAGCGATTTCTTCCGGCTGGCCCATCTTTCCGCGCGGGATGAGGGATTCGAACATCTCCTTTGCTTCCTTGGTGAGGACTTCTTCCTGCATGGGGGTGGCGATTGGCCCCGGGCCGAGGACGTTCACACGGATGTTTCTGCCCTTCAGCTCGTTGAGCCACGTGCGTGCGAAGGAGCGCAGGGCGGCCTTGCTGGCTGCGTAGACGCTGAAGCCCGGAAAGCCCTTGATGGAGGCGACTGATCCGGTCATGATGATCGATCCGCCGTCGTTGAAGAGCGGCAACGCCTTTTGAACCGTGAAGAGGGTTCCGCGCGTATTGAGGCCGAAGGCGGCATCGAAGTGCTGCTCGGTGATCTGGCCCAGCGGCAGGGCTTCGCCTCTGCCAGCGCTTGCGAAGAGGATGTCGATTTTTCCTTTTTCCCGTTTGACGGTGTCGAAGAGGCGGTCGAGGTCGTCGAGATTTGCTGCGTCTCCGCGTACGCCGGTGACGTTGCGGCCGATCTGCTTGACGGCCTCATCGAGCTGCTGCTGCCTGCGGCCGGTGATGAATACGTAGGCTCCTTCTTCTACGAAACGCTTCGCGGTGGCTAGCGCCATGCCGCTCGATCCACCTGTGATGACTGCAACTTTACCTTCCAGCTCTCCCATGACTGCTCCTTTTGCCGAATTTGGATCGGCGGTTGTGTAACATTCCCTACAGAGGAGTAGATTTCGCTGGTGGTGGACAGGAACTGCCTTAACGTCCTGATCTTTTGTCTATTCGTCCATACATGGAGGCCAGATTGGACCCGATCACAGATATTTTCCGCACGATGCATGTCACTGCTTTCGGCCTGCACCGGCTGGAAGCCACGGCCCCGTGGGGCGTGAAGCAGGAAAATCAGGCCGGGGAAAAAGTCACGCCTGATGGAAAGAGGATTTTGCCCACGGATCTGGCGCACTTTGCCATGCTTTCGCGCGGCAACTGCTGGCTGAGTGTGGAAGGGATTGCGGAGCCGATTCCTCTTACGGGCGGGGATTGCTTTTTGCTGGCCAAGGGAACTTCCATTGTTTTGCGCGACAGCCCGCGAACGCGGCCGAAATGGAGTTTCAGCGAGGTGGGAGCCACGGCCAACGGCAATGTGGCTTGTTATGGAGGCGGCGGGGCACCGACGACGATCGTCTGTGGTTCTTTGAGTTTTGATCGCGCCAGTTTGAAGCCGATCACGCAATTGCTGCCCAGTTTCATTTTGATCAAGGCGGAGGAGGCCCAGACGCTTGCACTGCACACGACGATGCGCGCGCTGGCTCTGGAGATGGCGGAACAGGCGCCGGGATCGGAGGTGGTGGCGACGCGGCTGGCCGAGGTTCTGTTTATCCAGGCGCTGAGGGTGCATATTGCTTCGGGACTGGAACGCAACAAGGATTGGAAATACAAGGGATGGCTGCGGGCGATTTTCGATCCCCAGATTGGCACGGCTCTGAGCGCCATTCACGGCAGTGTGAATTCGCCGTGGACGGTGGAATCGCTGGCTGCGGCGGCGGGGATGTCCCGCTCGGCCTTTGCGGCGCGTTTTAAAGAGCTGCTGGGACAGACACCGCTGGAATATGTGACCGAGTGGCGGATGCAGAAGGCGATGCAGCTACTGCAACAGCGGGACAAGAAGCTTATTGACGTGGCCAGGATGGTGGGTTATGAGTCGGATGCTGCTTTCAGTAAGGCGTTCAAGCGGGTGGTGGGGGCTAATACTGGGGAATACCTTAGGGCTGGTTTGTAAGGCTATGGTGAAGATGGAGTGGGAGTTATCCCAGGTCTCAAAATCGAGACCTGGGCACCCGGTTTTGTGGTTGTGCTGGCGAAGGGCAAAGGCAAAGACAGAAGCGGGTCCTTCCCTCCGGCTGAAAGGCGCCTACGGTCAGGATGACGGGATTTTGTGGGGGTGCGAGGGGGGAAGTCATCCCAGGTCTCCAAAACCGGGAGACCTGGGGCACCCGGCACCCGCGGGTTAAGGTCGCATGAGGATGTATTTGGAGTGTAACGTATTTATTTACTATAATTTATAGATTTTCTACTGTTTATCACTTAAATACTGACACCTGGTTACCAAATAAATAAATAAAGGGGCTGTCCTAGATAACTAGCGCAGAGCTAGAGTTTTGAGGATGGCTAGGATCCGCAAAAGCCGCTTGAGCCTGCCCCAGCAGGAACGCTTGTTGGAGCACTTCGTGGCGGGCACGACAGCTCGTACCGCAGCCATTCTGGTAGGGGTCAACAAGAGCACTGCGGCGTATTATTTCCATCGCCTTCGCCAGCTCATTTATCAGGCCAGTGAAGATGCCACGCCCTTCTCTGGAGAAGTGGAAGTGGACGAGAGCTATTTTGGCGGTCGGCGCAAGGGTCTGCGTGGCCGTGGAGCGGCCGGCAAAGTGCCTGTCTTTGGTCTTTTAAAGCGTGGCGGCAAGGTTTACGCCAAGATGATCAGCGATATTAAAAGCTCGACCTTACAAGCCATCATGGAGGAGAAAATCGTGCCGGATAGCATCGTGTATTCCGACACCTTTCCCGCTTACAATGTGCTCGATGTTTCGGCCTTCAGGCACTCCCGCATCAACCATGCAAAACTGTTTGCCGATCGCAAGAACCACATCAACGGCATCGAGAATTTCTGGAACCAGGCCAAAAGACATATGCGCCGTTTCAACGGCATTCCCAGGGAGCATTTCCACCTCTTTCTCAAGGAATGCGAATGGCGTTTTAATACCCCAAACCCGCAAGATCAGTTAAATCAACTAAATCAATGGGTTAAACAACATCTGCGCTAGTTATCTAGGACAGCCCCTAAATAAATCTGCACATCGCTTTCTAAGCTATTCATTCCGTGTTGGTTAAGAGCGATTTTTGGTGTGCACCGATGTGTTCGCCTTTTCTGCGCTTTTCATTGTACCCGTGAAAGAATACGGCCCGAGTCCTGGTGGGCTCGGGCCGTGATTTTGCTTGCTCAATTATGAGTTTGACATAAAACCCCATAATCTTGTGCAAACTATTTTCGGGTGGATTGGGTACGAAGGTCCATTGGACTTTGGTAACTGGTTTTGAGGGAATCCCACCCATGCGCGTACTACTGCGCATGTGTGGGGCACAGGGTTTTGGATATCCCAGGTCTCCAAAACCGGGAGACCTGGGGCACCCGGTTTTGTGGTTGTGCTGGGGAAGGGCAACGGCAAAGGCAAAGACAGAAGCGGGTCCTTCCCTCCGGCTGAAAAGCGCCTACGGTCAGGATGACGGGATTTGTGGGGTGCGAGTGGGAGGTTATCCCAGGTCTCAAAATCGAGACCTGGGGCACCCATTTTGGTGGTTGTGCGGGGGGAAGTTATCCCAGGTCTCCGCAATCTGATCTTGCAGCGATTTTCTGGCTCTACTCGGGTGGGGGCTTGGGTTCGGCGCGCTGCTGGTTTTTCTCGTCTTTGTGGGCGAGGAAGTAGGCGGTTTGCTCGTTGAGCAGGCGGCTGGCCTGGTCGGCCAGGTCTTCGCCGCTTTCAATGGACTCTTTGCGGGCTACATCGAACTCGGGTTCGCCGGGTAGCGACTTGAGGATGGAGACCCATTTGGGGCAATCCTGATTGAGGATTTTGAGGGCGTCGCGGAGGTCGGCTTTGCGGTCACCGTATTGGTCGAGATTGGAGCCGAGTTCGTCCATGAGGGCGGTGAAGTCCTGGAGCTCGTCATCGATGCGCTGGGAGCGGTTGCGGGATTTGCCGCGGGAGATGAGGCCTTTGATGGTGTCGGCATGCTCGTTGGCGTACTTGGTGTAGAGGCTGATGCGGAGGTTGGGGTCGACGCCGGCTTCGCGGATGGCGTCGATCTGGGCTTCGGTGAGGGGCTCGCGTTTTTCTTTTTGGGCGGATGCAGGGATGGCGATGAGTGCCAGCAGAAAGATGACGAGAGAGCGCATGGGAGTTTCCTCCGGGGTCATTATTCCAGAAGGCGGGGGTTCGTGGTTAGTGATTAGTGGTTAGTGATTAGTGATTAGTGGGTGGTTTAGAGCTGGGGTGGTTGTGCGGGGGGTAAGGCAAAGGCAAGAGCAACGGCAAGAGCAAAGACAGAAGCGGGTCCTTCCCTCCGGCTGAAAGGCGCCTACGGTCAGGATGACGGGCTTTTTGTGGGGGTGCACGGGGGAGTTATCCCAGGTCTCAAAATCGAGACCTGGGGCACCCAGTTTGGTGGTGGCGCGGGAGAAAAGCAAAATCTAAGACAGAAGCGGGTCCTTCGCTCCTTCTCTATCCCGGCGACGAAGGTCCGGTGTGAGGGGAGAGGCGCTGATGGGGGTTGCTACTTTTTGAAGACGGCTAGCATGGTTTCGGTTTGGGCGGCGTTTAGCTGGGCTAGCGTTTCGCTCATGAGCGGGCGGTCGTCGGAGCCGGCGGAGTGGATCAGCTCGGATAATCGAAACGCGGTGTGGCGCAGGAGGATCTGCGCGTCCTTGAGTTTTTTGTCGTCCATGGCTACGGCGGTGTGAAGCTTGTGGGTGATTTCCTGGGCGCGCTTGAGGAGGTTTGCGGCCTGATCGAATTCACCCGCGGCGTACTGGTGCGCGCTGAACTCGATCATTTCATGGACTAGCTGCGCGTAGAGGAAGCATTGCTCGCGCGGGGAAGCGACGGATGCGCGGGCTTCAAGAGCGGCGATGCTCTGCTGGTCGATGGGCTTGTCGTCCGGTGAAGCGGCTAGAGCCGGGAGCGAGCAGCAGCAAACGAGAACGAGTACAGCCGGGAAAGCACGCATAACGAACCTCCGCGCTGACGACCGAGTGTGAAGTAGATTGCGCCTTTCCGCGTGATGCCTGGGAAGGCGAAGACACGGAAAACTTTATCTGGCCGGAACTATAGGCCTTTTTTTGTTGAAGCGCAATACATAGTGCGAGGAATGACAATTTTCTTACACGTGGGTCACTGCCCTCGCGCCGTTTCGCGTGATTGGATTATCGGAAGTTTGTTATTTCTTCTCGAGCAGTGCGAGGCGCTGGCGGGCCTGCCATTCCTGATCCGGGAATTTTCCTTGAGCTGCATCCAGAAAGTGGTGGTAGTAGGTGGCTGCCGAGGCTCGGTTGTGCAGTGCATCGTAGGAAGTGGCCCAGAGGAAATAGGTCGACGCGGATTCGGGGAGGAACTGCGCGCGCGCGGTGAGGGCGCGGATGGCCTCAGAGGGGCGGCTGGTTTTGGAAGCGGCGAAGGCGAGGCCGCTCCATGCGTCGGGGTTGGTGGGGGCGGCTTCTGAGGCCTGCTTGAAGACGAGGTACGCCTCAGCGAAATGCAGGTTGCGGATGAGGTTCTGGCCGTGGCCGATGAGCAGCTCGGGATCGCGCGGGCTGGTGGCGAGGAGCGCGGTATAGAGCTGATCGGAACCGGCGGTGTCACCGGCTTCTGCACGAATCTCCGCGAGCATGCGGGTGATGGCGGTGTCATTGGGGTGATCGGTGTGGAGTTTCTCGAGGACCGGGAGAGCTTCGCCTTTATCCTGCGCGGCGAGGACGAGAGCTAACTGCGCGGTGAGGGCGGGATTGTTGGGGGAGGACTCGAGGGCGGTGCGGAGGAAGGTCTCGGCTTCAGGGTAGTTCTTTTTAGCGATGAGAACGTGAGCGAGGCCGGAGGATGCGGCGGTGGATTTTGGATCTTTTGCGAGGACACTGCGATAGGCTTTTTCGGCGGCGTCCCACTCGCCGGCGGAGCTGGCGAGGTCGGCGGCGAGGAGTGTGTCTTCCGGTGTTTCGGGAGTGAGCTTGAGTGCTTCGATGAGATCGTTGGAGGCGGAGGCGGGATCGGTGGTGCGATCGATTTGTGCGAGAGCTCGCCAGGCGCGTGCGCGGAAGGCGGGACCGTTTTCTGCGGCGCTGAGTTGTGTGGCGGCCTTGAGTTCTTTGCGTGCTTCGTCGGGTTTGTTCTGGCGCGCAAGAAGGAGGCCTAAGGAGAGATGGGCTTCGAGCAGGGAATTGTCCGAGGCGATGGCGCGGCGATAGAAGGCGGCTGCATCGTCTGAACGATTCTGCGCGTCGGCGGCGTAGCCTGCATCGAAGAGAGCACGTGCGTCGGATGGATGCGCTGCGAGATAGGTGTTGAGCTTATCGCTTGCTGACTTCCAGTTGGATTGGGAGAGGAGAGCTTCTGCTTCCTGAACTTCCGGCGAGGGTGTCGCTGCTTGAACGGGAGGAACGGGCACGACCTGCTGCTGTGCCTGGATGGAAAGGGGAAGCGCGGCAGAAGAAGCAATGCAAAGAAGCAGAGAAAGAAAACGAAACACGAAATACCTCAAGTACAAGTTTATAGGTTGGAAGCTGTACGGAAGTTGGACGGAATGGGGTGTCTTGTGGGAGGCAAAACAAGAAAAAGATCATCAAAAAAGGGTTACCCACATGAAACGATTGCGGCGCAAAGCTCACGATTGAATAGCATTAGCGCAGAATGTCGCAAGAGTGTACACGCTGATGCCCCGAAAGTGCAAGCAACTTGGGCTATCCCTGAAGCATCCATTTCTATATATGAACTTCGTATGAGCTGCTATGCCAAGTCGGGGGACCTGCTGGCAGTTCTTTACTCAAATTCAACAACCGACCTTAGGTGAGACGATGCTTTCACTCATGAATAAAAGACATAACGACGAGCAGGACGTGACTCCGTGTACAGAGCCGGCGCATTTCCTTTTGACTTCTGCATATCTTTGCCAGGACTGCAATAGCGTGGGCAACAGCTCGATGAGCTGCCCTGCGTGCGCTTCTACTGCGCTGATGAATCTCTCGACGGTACTCGATCGCAAGGTGGAGACGGTTGTGGAAGAGATCGAGCGCGAGTACGAGTATGAGTTTGTTCCGGCTTCGACCCGGATGCGGCAGCTGCACGAAGTAGCCGCGTAACGTCAATGTGTTGCAGCCTCACCGGCTGCAGGAGGGATGCGCCAAACTTTCGTTGGCGCATCGCCATTTCCGGCGTTCGTATAATAAGAATGGGTAGCTTTACGCTTCAGCAAGCAATTGCGACTGTGTGAGTGCGCCGAATTTTCTGTGCCGGTGTCTTTTCGTTGACGAATCCAAATGAAGCAATCGTGATCCGCGGGGCGCGGACACACAATTTGAAAAACATTTCCTGCGATATACCGCACGGCAAGCTTACGGTGGTGAGCGGCGTGTCGGGATCGGGGAAGTCGTCGCTTGCTTTCGACACGATTTATGCTGAAGGGCAGCGGCGGTATGTGGAGTCGCTCTCTGCGTATGCGCGGCAGTTTCTGGAGCGCATTGAGAAGCCCGATGTGGATGAGATTGACGGGCTGGCGCCGGCGATTGCGATCAAGCAGAAAAATACTACGCGGAATCCGCGGTCTACTGTGGCAACGGCTACGGAGATCTATGACTATCTGCGCCTGCTGTATGCGCGATGCGGAACTGTGCATTGCATTCATTGCGATGGGCTGGTGCGGCGCGACAGTGTGGATGAGATTGCCGATGCGGTGATGGCGCTGGGTGAGGGAACGCGGCTTCATGCTTTGTTTCCGGTGAAGACTGTATCGATTGAGGCAGCCGCGGCCCAGCCTGCGAAGAAGACTCGCGGCGGCGCGAAGGCAGCGGCTGCAAAGGCTGCGGATGCCGATGCGCTGATGAGTGAGGCTTTGAAGGCGCGGCTTGCGGAGCTGCGCGGAGGTGGATTCAACAGGCTTTATCAGCTGGGTCGCATCTTTGAGTTTTCTACACCGGAGAGTTTGCTGGAGATTGATTTCACGCTGCCGGTGTTTGTGCTGGTGGATCGCATTGTTGTGGATGATGAGAATCGTGCGCGCATTGTGGATGCGGCTGAGGTTGCGTACCGCGAGGCGGAAGAGGTGATCTTCGAGACGGTTCCGCGAGAAGAGGACGGTGCGGAGCGGAAGCACTATCGATACTCATCGGCGTTTGAGTGCGTGGATTGCCACAGGCCGGGACGTGAGCCGGAGCCGAGACTGTTCAGCTTTAACAATCCCTTTGGCGCGTGCCCGCGATGCCAGGGCTTTGGAAACACGGTTGATTTTGATTTGAACCTGGTGATTCCTGATAAGACGCTGAGCTTGAGCGATGGAGCGATTGATCCGTGGAACAGGCCGAAGTACCGGCCGTGGTTTACCGAGCTGAAGAGGCTGGCGGCGGGGCTTGGTGTGCCGATGGATGTGCCGTGGCGCGAGATGAGCAATGATGCTCGCGAGATTGTGCTGCATGGCAAGGGCGAGTTTGTTGGCGTGTATGGATTCTTTCGCGAGATGGAGAAGAAGAAGTACAAGCTGCATGTTCGGGTGATGCTGAGCAAGTATCGCGGATATGCGGAGTGCCCGGAGTGCAGAGGACAGCGTCTGCGTGCGGAGGCGCGCGCGGTGCGGCTGAATGGGTTGAATATTTGCCAGGCTACGGCGCTGACCATTGCGAAGGCCAAGGGTTTCTTTGCTGGTTTGAAACTGACGGAGATGCAGCAGGAGATTGCGGGATCTGTTCTTGAAGAAGTGCGGCAGCGGCTGGTGTTTCTGGATGCCGTGGGGCTGGAGTATCTGACGCTGGATAGGTTGGCCTCAACGCTTTCCGGTGGCGAGGCGCAACGAATTCAGTTGGCTACCTCTTTGGGTTCGCAGCTTGTGGGTGCGCTGTATGTGCTGGATGAGCCTTCGATTGGATTGCATACGCGGGATACGGATCGGCTGATTTCGATTTTGAAAAAGCTGCGCGATCTGGGGAACACGATTGTGGTGGTGGAGCATGACCCGGATGTGCTGCGTGCGGCAGACCACTTGCTTGACCTGGGGCCGGGCGCCGGGGAGTTTGGCGGCAAGCTGTTGGCAGAGGGTGTGCTTGCCGAGATCGAGGCGAATCCGCAATCGCTGACCGGGCGGTATTTATCGGGACAGATTGCGATTCCCGTGCCGACGCGGCGCAGAGAGCCGGGACGCGAGAAGCTGGTGCTGCGCGGGGCGTTTGCAAATAATCTTCGCGGTGTGGATGTGGAGATTCCTCTGGGGATGCTGGTGGCGATTACGGGTGTTTCGGGCTCGGGGAAATCCACGCTGGTGCATCATGTTTTGTATCGCGCGATTGCGAGGGCGCTGGGGCAGACGGATTCCGTGGATCCTACGGGGACGTTCAAATCGCTGACGGGCGTGGAGCGGCTGAACGATGTGGTGCTGGTGGACCAGACGCCGATTGGACGGACGCCGCGATCCAACCCGGTGACGTATATCAAGGGATTCGATTTGGTTCGCGAGCTGTTTGCGTCACAGCCTGAGGCGAAGCGCAAAGGGCTTACGCCGGGGCACTTTTCCTTCAACGTGCCGGGCGGGCGATGCAATGTGTGTGAGGGCGATGGGACCGTTACGGTGGAGATGCAGTTTCTGGCCGATGTGGAGCTGCCGTGTGAGGAGTGCGGAGGCACGCGTTACCAGGCGAAGGTGCTGGAAGTGCAGTACAAGGGCAAGAACATTCATGAAGTGCTGCAGATGACGGTGAAGGAGGCGCTGCGGTTCTTTGTGGGACAGACGCGGCTGCTGGAAAAGCTGGCGGTGCTGGATGAGGTTGGCCTGGGGTATCTGCGGCTGGGGCAGAGTGCTACTACGCTTTCAGGCGGTGAGGCGCAGCGTGTGAAGCTGGCGGCGCACCTGGCGCAGGTGCGGAGTGCGAATGCAAATGCCAAGCCATCGCAGGCGAGCAGGGTGCTTTACATTCTGGATGAGCCGACGACGGGGCTGCACTTTGATGATGTGTCGAAGCTGCTGACGGCGTTCAAGAAGCTGATTGATGGCGGGGGTTCGCTGGTGGTGATTGAGCACAACCTGGATGTGATCAAGAGTGCCGACTGGGTGATTGATATGGGCCCTGAAGGCGGTGAGGGCGGCGGACAGGTGGTGGCTGTAGGCACGCCTGAGGAGATCGCAGCGAATCTTCATTCGCATACGGGGCAGTGGCTGGCGAAGGTGCTTTAGCTGACGGATGCGGGTTGTTTTTCGCGGTCTGTTTTTGCGGCGAGGCGGGCGAATGCCTCTACCAGTTCTTGTGTCATGGCGGGGAGTTCTTCGTAGCCCAGATCTTCCCAGATCATGGGGTCGAGGAGTCCGGTAATTAAAACGATATCGGGATCGTTGGCCAGGTGGCCGCGGAGCATGGCTGCTACGTGATTGGCTGCGGCCCAGGGGTTTTTCTTTCCTGCGATGACTTCTCTTGCGATTTGCCGGATGAAGATGCGATTGATTTCGTCTTCTGTGAGCGGGTACTCTGCCGAAAGCTCATGGAAGAGTTGCGTGACTAATTCTTCCAGGTTGCCCGATTGAGCGATGTTGGGTTCTTCGGCGAGGCGGTGGAGCGCGGGGGAATCATAGCCGGCGGCGAGGAGATTGGCGGCGATCTGAGGCATTTCGCTGCCCCAGAGGTCACGCGAGGCCCAGCGCGCGGCAAGCATCTGCGGGGCGAGGTCGCCGTCGGGCGGCGGGATTTCAGGAAAATGATCGGCGAAGGAGATGGGCGGATCGAGATAGAAGGTGTGCGGGTCCTGTATCTCTTTCGCGTGGAAGATTTCTTTCAGCCATTCGAGCATTTGTTCCCCTTGTGAATTTGTTTATCGGCAGCTATTGCTCAGACTTTCCCTCGACGAAGCGGGAAATGCCTAGCGGGTTGGATGCCTGGAGTTCTGCGGGAAGCAATGCGTCTGGGAAATTCTGGTAGCAGATTGGTTTGGCGAAGCGATAGATGGCTTGCGTGCCTACGGATGTAAAGCGCGGGTCGGAGGTGGAAGGGTAGGGGCCGCCGTGAATCATGGCGTGGGCGACTTCTACGCCGGTGGGGAAGCCGTTGACGATGAGCCGGCCGGCTTTCTGCTCGAGGATGTGGACGAGTTCGCGATGGGCGAGGAGATCGGCTTCGTCGCCGAGGATGGTGGCGGTGAGGTGGCCTTCGAGGGACTGGGCGGCGCGGATGTAGTCGGAGGTTGTGTCGCAGGAGACGAGAAGCGTGTCGGGGCCGAAGATTTCGTCGGTTAGCTCGGGTTGGCCAAGAAGCTGATCGAGCGGGACGGTGAAGAGCTTGGATTCGGCTTGATGGGCGTGCTCTACGACGGGGCCGGAGGCGGCGAGTGGGGCCTGGCCGGAGCGGGCTACTGTGGCGCGGGCGTACTCGCGGGCGATGCCGGCGGTGAGCAGGGTAAAGGGCTGGGATTTTTCTACGAGGGACTTGAGCTCCTCAAAGAATGCTGGGCTTTCGGGGCTTTCGGGGACGAGGACGATGCCGGGTTTGGTACACATCTGGCCTGCTCCGAGAGTGACGGAGCCGAAGAGATTTTTGGCCAGCTCGGCTGGGCCTTTGCGGAGGGCTGAGGGCAGGACGAAGACGGGGTTGCCGCTGGACATTTCTGCGAAGCATGGGATGGGCTGCGGGCGGGCGGCACAGAGGTCCATGAGTGCGCGGCCGCCGCGGAGGGAGCCGGTGAAGGCTACGGCCTGGATGGCGGGGTGCTGGACTAAGGCGGTGGCGATGTCGATGCCGGAATCGAAGACCATGGTGAAGACACCGGCGGGGAGGGATTCAGCGGCTACGGCCTGGGAGATGATTTCTGCGACCAGCTCGCTGGTGCCGGGATGGGCGGGGTGCGCTTTGACGACGACCGGGCAGCCTGCGGCGAGTGCGGATGCGGTGTCTCCGCCGGCTACGGAGAAGGCCAGCGGGAAGTTGGAGGCTCCGAAGACGGCTACGGGGCCGAGCGGGCGCAGCATGGAGCGGAGGTCGGGGCGCGGGAGCGGCTTGCGGTCAGGGAGTGCGGGGTCGATGCGGGCCTGGACCCAGGAGCCTTCTTCAATGAGCGTGGCGAAGGCGCGGAGCTGATTGGAGGTGCGGGCGGTTTCTCCGGCGAGGCGCGGGGTGGCGGGGAGTGCGGATTCGAGGTGGGCGCGCTCGATGAGGACGGCGGCGTGGGTGTCGATGGAGTCGGCGATGCGGCGTAAAAATGCTGCGCGGGCTTTGCCGGGGAGTTGGCTGTAGATGGGGAAGGCTTCAGCGGCGGCCTGGACTGCTGCGTTCAGCTCGGCTAGTGAGGCGGAGTGATATGCGGGCGGGATGGCCTGGCCGGTTTGGGGGTTTACGGCGTGGAAGGTTAGGGTATCGCGTGAGCCGCGCTGCGTGCCGAGGTAGGAGAGGCCGTGGAGTTCCATGTCAGAGACATTCTAGCTGGTGGGGATAACGTGGCGAACAATCAGAAATAGTAAACAGGCGGCAATAAACAATACGGAGTTCCTGCTGCGTCGCATGAATTCCGAAATTTCAATCTTTTCAGTGCGAAGAGAAGAGAACATGATGCAGGCGGAAATGGCTTCGAAGCCCAAAATGAAGCCGGATGTAGCAAGTGTTTGGTCTTGCAGATTTGGTCCATTTGCAAAGAAGAACATTTGAAGGCAAAAGGCGAAGATTCCGTATCCTGCCAGTATCAAAGCCAACTTCCACATCCAGTCAGGGCATGTCTTGACCTGCTGTAGCCACCTCCTGGACTCTCCAACAAATGCGGCTATAGGAACGAAGAGGGTGAGCATTGCAATATACAAAGCATTCTGCATTTTGCGATATGGGTCTTCGAAGCCAAGGAGGACGCCGACATGGAGCAGTAGAGTACAAACTAAAAGCATAGCTTCCAGTGAAAAGAGCAGCCATGCGTAGCCAATTGCAACACGGCGTATCAAAGGGTACCTTCTCCGAATTTCGTTAGCTGCGGAATTTAGCGAGAACCTGTAGATATGCTTCTGCTGCGCCGGTGATGATTTCGGGTTTGCCTTCGTCGATTGCGGCGAGGTTCACTAAGTCGCTGCCTACGCCTAAGGCTCTTGCTCCGGCTTCTAAAAAGCTGGCTGCGGTGTGGAGGGTGACCCCGCCGGTGGGGATCAGCTTTAGAAAAGGGAAAGGCGCGAGGAGTGCTTTGAGATACGGTGCGCCGCCCATTGCTGAGCAGGGGAAGATTTTTACGTAGTCTGCGCCGGCGCGGTGGGCTGTGAGGACTTCAGTGGGTGTGAGTGCGCCGGGAATGCTTAGCTTGCCTGCATTTTTGGTTGCGAAGATGACTTCTTCATGCAGGCTGGGGGAGACTACGAATTCTGCGCCGGCTGCGATGGTTTCTTCGGCTTCTTTGGCGGTGGTGACTGTGCCTGAGCCTAGCAAGAGCTTCGCTCCGTATTCCTTTTGGAGTAGTTTCAGTAAGTCCACCGCGCCGGGGACGGTCATGGTGACTTCTACCACTGTGATGCCGCCTTTGATCATGGCCTGGACTACGGCGTGGGCCTGTTTTTCGGTTTTGGCGCGGAGGACGGGGATGAGGCCGGCGGATTCTATGAGTTGGGCGGTGGTGGGCATGGGGTTCCTTCGTCAGCTTGTGTGGTATCCCGGGTCTCCAAAATCGGGAGACCTGGGGCACCCGGTGTTGTGGTTGTTTGAGCGAAAAGCAAAAGCAAGAACAACCGCAGGTCCCTCGGCTTCGCTCGGGATGACAGTGCCGATTTTTGTGTAATGGAAAACCTATTATCTAGCCAGTATCAGCAAAGTCATCCCTCAGCGGCTAAAGCCGAATTTGATTTTATGACCTTTGCGGCACGGCTGAAGCCGTGCCCTTTCAAAGCTCAGGGTTGGCTTGTGTGGTATCCCAGGTCTCCAAAATCGGGAGACCTGGGGCACCCGGCACCCAGCAGTGGTGATTTCCCATCCATTTCACGATAAAGCCGTGAAATGGATGGGGCACCCAAATTGTGGGAGATCTAACGGGCGATTCTTGCGCTGCCGCCTTTCATGGCGCGCTCTACTTCGGCTAGTGTGGCCATGGAGGTGTCGCCGGGGGTGGTCATGGCTAGTGCGCCGTGGGCTACTCCGCATTGGATGGCGTACTCGGGGGATTTGCCGGTGAGGAAGCCGTAGAGCAGGCCGGAGGCAAAGCTGTCGCCGCCGCCTACGCGGTCGTAGATTTCGATTTCACGCTGGGGGACGTGGATGATTTTGTCTTCGTACAGCGCGATGGCTCCCCAGGAGTTGACGGTGGCGGTGGTGGCGGTGCGCAGGGTGCTGGCGATGAGCTTGAGGTTGGGGTAGAGAGTGGCTACTTCGCGGAGCATCGCTTCGTAGGCCGGAATGTGCAGTTCGGCGAAGTCGTCTGATATGCCCTGCAGGTGCACGCCGAGCATGGCGGAGAAGTCTTCTTCATTGCCGAGGAGGATGTCGACTTTGCTGACCAGATTCCGGTTGACTTCCTGCGCTTTGGCTTTGCCGCCGATGGCTTTCCAGAGGGAGTCGCGGTAGTTGAGATCGAAAGAGACTACGGTGCCGGCGGCTTGGGCTGCGGTCATGGCCTCAAGGGCGACTTCTGCTGTGGATGGCGAGAGGGCGGCGAAGATTCCGCCGGTGTGCAGGGCGCGGGTTTCGGTGGCGATGGCGGTCCAGTCCCAGTCGCCGGATTTTACCTGGCTGATGGCGGTGTGGCCGCGGTCTGATGTGCCGGCGGCGGCGCGGATGCCGAAGCCACGCTCCGTGAAGTTTAGGCCATTGCGGGCGGCGCGGCCTACGCCGTCATAGGGGAACCATTTGAGGAGGCTGGCGTCGACGCCGCCCTGGAAGATGAAGTCCTCGACGAGGCGGCCTACGGAGTTGTCTGCCAGCGCGGTGGCGATGGCGGTGCGTAGGCCGAAGCAGCGGCGGAGGCCACGGGCTACGTTGTACTCGCCGCCACCCTCCCAGGCTGTGAACTGGCGCGCGGTGTGGACTCGGGAGGCGCCGGGGTCGAGGCGGAGCATGACTTCGCCGAGCGAAAGCAGGTCCCAGCGGCGGGGAGAAGGAATTAGTATGGGATGCATATTAAATCGCCTTTTCAGGATACGTGAACCACTGTAACGCAGCCGGGAGGGGTGAGTACATGAGTGCGGGACGAACGGATGATCCTGTAAAGTTGGGTTTCGTGAGAAATGAGGGATGATGACGAAGAGCCTCTTCGATTTAGGCGGAAGAGTGGCTGTGGTGGTGGGCGGAACGACCGGCCTGGGCTATGCGATTTCGATTGGGCTGGCTGAGGCTGGTGCGGATGTGGTGGCCAGCTCGCGGCGGCTGGAGCAGGTGGAGCGGGTGGCTGGCGAGATTGACGGGCTGGGACGGAAGACGCTGCGCGTGGCTAGCGATGTGGGGGATCGTGGCTCGCTGGAGGCATTGCGGGATGCTGTGATGGCGGAGTTCGGCAGGGTGGACATTCTGGTGAATGCGCAGGGTGTGACGCACAAGGCTCCAACGCTGGAAGAGACGGAGGAGGAGTGGGCGCGGGTGCTGGATACGAACCTGACGGGAACGCTGCGGAGCTGCCAGGTGTTTGCGCCGGAGATGGTGAAGGCCGGGTATGGGCGGATTATCAATATTGCGTCGCTGAGTACGTTTGCCGGATTCAAGGAAGTGGCGGCGTATTGCGCGAGTAAGGCTGGGATCGGGTCGCTGACGCAGGTGTTGGCGATTGAGCTGGCGGCGCATGGGGTGAATGTGAATGCGATTGCGCCGGGGGTGTTTCCAACGCCCTTGAATCGCGCGATTGTGGAGGGAACGGCGCGCGGCGCGGAGCTGAAGATGCGGACGCCTATGGGAAGGTTTGGCGAGGCGAGGGAAGTGGCGGGTACGGCGGTGTATCTTGCTTCAGAGGCGGCGGGGTTTGTTACGGGGGAGATTATTGCGGTGGATGGTGGATTTCTGGCTAGTGCGGTGAACCAGTAAATGCAGGGAATAGGGACCAGGGAGTAGGGAGTAGGAAAAGCAGGAAAAACTGCAAAAGCAGGTCCTTCGCTTCCGCTGAAAAGCGCCTACGCTCAGGATGACACTTCCGGTTAAATTGGGAGAACGGTTTTGAAGATTACGAATGCGTATGTGAATATCACCTCGCCGGGGCGGAATTTTGTCACGCTGAAGATTGAGACGGACGAGGGGATCTACGGGCTGGGCGATGGGACGCTGAATGGGCGGGAGCTTTCGGTTGCGAGCTACCTGACGGACCACGTGATTCCCTGTTTGATTGGGCGCGATCCGTTTCAGACCGAAGACATCTGGCAGTATCTGTATCGCGGCGTGTACTGGCGGCGTGGCCCGGTGACGATGAGCGCGATTGCCGCGGTGGATGTGGCGCTGTGGGATATCAAGGGCAAGGCGCTGAATACTCCGGTCTATAACCTGCTGGGTGGGAAGAGTCGCGATGGCGTGATGGTGTATTGCCATGCCTTTGGCAAGGAGACGGAGGCGGCGCTGGAGGATGTGGCCGCGCACCAGGAGCTTGGGTATAAGGCGATTCGTGTACAGAGCGGCGTGGCTGGGCTGAAGAGTACCTATGGCGTGGCGAAGGGCGGCGGGCGGTATGAGCCTGCGGAGCGTGGATTGCCGAGTGAATACGAGTGGGCTACTGAGCCTTATCTGCGTTCGACCCCGAAGTTATTTCAAAAAGTGCGGGAGAAGTTTGGGGAGGATCTGCATCTGTTGCATGACTGTCATCACCGGTTGACTCCTATTGAGGCGGCGCGGCTGGGTAAGGAGCTAGAGCCGTATCATCTCTTCTGGATGGAAGATCCTACGCCGGCAGAGTTGCAAGAAGGCTTTAAGGTGATTCGCGAGCATACGGTGACGCCGATTGCGGTGGGTGAGGTGCTGAATTCGATTTGGGATTCGCATGATCTTATTCGCAACCAGTGGATTGATTACATTCGCACGACGATTGTGCATGGCGGCGGATTGACGGCGATGAAGAAGCTGGCGGATTTTGCAGAGCTGTATCATGTGCGGACGGGATGCCATGGGGCTACGGATCTTTCGCCGGTGACGATGGCGGCGGCGCTGCATTTTGGGCTGGCGATTCATAACTTTGGGATCCAGGAGCACATGCCACATACGGAGGAGACGGATACGGTGTTTCCGCATGAGTACACGTATGCGGATGGGTATATGCATCCGGGGGAGAAGCCGGGGCTGGGTGTGGATCTGGATGAAACACTGGCGGCGAAGTATCCGTATCAGCGGGCATATTTGCCGGTGAATCGGAAGCTGGATGGAACGTTGACGGATTGGTGAGGCACGGAATTCAAAACATCCCTGGGGGGCTAAAGCCCACATATATTTAGGATGTCTATTGGCACGGCTGAAGCCGTGCCCTTTCAAAGCTGATGATTCAAGTGAGTGACGCGGGGAAGAGATGACGGAATTGCGGAAGTTGCGGATGGGAATGGTTGGCGGTGGGCCGGGTGCTTTTATTGGACCGGTGCACCGGATGGCTGCGGAGTTGGATGGGCGGATTGAGCTTGTTGCGGGGGCGTTTTCCTCTTCGGCGCAGAAGTCGCGGGCTGCGGCGGCGATGTATCGAATTGATGAGGCGCGGGCGTATGCGAGCTGGGAGGAGATGCTGGCGAGCGAGAAGCAGCGTGAGGATGGCATCGACTTTGTGGTGATTGCTACGCCGAATCATCTGCATCTGCCGATTGCGCGGGGTGCGCTGCAGGCGGGGTTTCCGGTGGTGAGCGATAAGCCTGCTACGGCTACCTATGATGAGGCGCTGGAACTGGAGCGGGTGGTTGCGGCGGCGGGGTTGCCGTATGCGCTTACGCATACCTACGCGGGTTACTCGCTGGTGCGGGAGGCGCGGGCGATCTGTGCGAGCGGCGCACTGGGGACGATTCGCAAGGTTGCTGTGGAGTATCTGCAGGGGTGGCTGAGCGCGCCGATTGAGGAGAGTGGACAGAAGCAGGCGGAGTGGCGCGTGGACCCGAAGCTCAGCGGGCCGGGTGGTGCGATTGGCGATATTGGAACTCATGCGTTTCATCTGGTCGAATATGTGACGGGGCTGGATGTGACAGGGCTGAGTGCCACGCTGCGGAGCGTGGTTCCGACGCGTAAAGTGGATGATGATTGCACGGCGCTGTTCAAATTGAGCAATGGCGCGGAAGGCGTGATGCTGGTTTCGCAAGTTGCTACGGGTGAAGGGAATAATCCTCGACTGCGGGTGTATGGCGAGAAGGCTTCGCTCTCGTGGGAGCAGGAGGATCCGAATCATCTGCGGATTCGTTCGGCGAGTGGGCCGGAGCAGGTGCTTCATGCTGCTGGTGGATATTTGAGTGCGGATGCGCGGGCTGTGACTCGGCTGCCGGGTGGGCATCCTGAGGGGTATCTGGAGGCCTTTGCGGTGCTGTATCGGGAGTTTGCGGATTGGCTTGAGGATTGGCGTAAGACGAAGGCAGAGATTCCGGCTACGCTGCCGGGGATTCGTGCAGGGGTGCGGGGGATGCGGTTTATTGAGCGGGCGATTGAGAGTAATGCTAGCGGTGGTTGGGTGGAGTTTTAGAGGCAGGGACATAGGGAAGTAGGGACTAGGGACATAGTAAAAGCAAATGCAACTACAAAGACAGAAGCGGGTCCTTCCCTCCGGCTGAAAAGCGCCTACGGTCAGGATGACGCTCGATTTTTTTTGTGAGGAAATTAGATGAAAACCATTAAGGGGCCAGGGATTTTTCTGGCGCAGTTTGCGGGGGATGAGGCGCCGTTTAATTCGCTGGCGAATCTTTCGGGTTGGGCGGCGAAACTGGGCTTTGTGGGCGTGCAGATTCCTACGTGGGATAAGCGGCTGTTTGATTTGCAGCGGGCGGCTGAGAGCCAGGATTACTGCGACGAGATTCTAGGCGTGGTTCGCGCTGCGGGATTGGAAGTTACGGAGCTTTCTACGCATCTGCAGGGGCAGTTGGTGGCGAGTCATCCGGCTTATGACACGATGCTGGAGGGATTTGCTCCGGCTGGCTTGAGTTTGGGGGAGCGGCAGAGCTGGGCGGTGCAGCAGTTGCACTGGGCGGCCAAGGCTAGCTGGAGGATGGGGCTGACGGCTCATGCGACTTTCTCTGGCGCGCTGGCGTGGCCGTTCTTTTATCCCTGGCCGCAGCGGCCTGCGGGGTTGATGGAAGAGGCCTTTGCGGAGCTGGGGCGGCGATGGTTGCCGATTCTGAATGCCTTTGATGAGTCGGGTGTGGATGCCTGCTTTGAACTGCATCCGGGTGAGGACCTGCACGATGGCGCTACGTTTGAGCGCTTTCTGGAAGAGGTTGGCGGGCATAAGCGGGCGAATATTCTTTACGACCCGAGCCACATGGTGTTGCAGCAGATGGATTACCTGGAGTTTCTGGACCTGTATCACGAGCGGGTGCGGGCTTTCCATGTGAAGGATGCGGAGTTTAATCCTACGGGGAAGTCTGGTGTGTATGGCGGCTACCTGCCTTGGATTGAGAGGCCGGGACGGTTTCGTTCGCTGGGCGATGGGCAGGTGGATTTCGGCGGGATTTTCTCGAAGCTGGCGCAATATGACTATCCAGGCTGGGCGGTGCTGGAGTGGGAGTGCTGCATCAAGCATCCCGAACAGGGAGCCGCTGAGGGTGCGCCGTTTATTGAGAGCCATATTATTCGCGTGACGGAGAAGGCGTTTGATGATTTTGCAGGCGCGGGTTCGGATCGAGAAAAGAATCTCAAAATTCTGGGCATATCTTAAGATGCTGGATTCGTTATCCCAGGTCTCAAAATCGAGACCTGGGGCACCCAAATTGTAGTGAAATGATCGGATTTTATGAACGTATTGGAGTTGGATGGGCAGGCGCTGAGCCTGGCTGAGATTGAGGCTGTGGCGCTGGATGGATGTCGCGTGGAGATTGCTGCGGCGGCGCGGGAGCGCATGGCTGCGGGGCGCGCGCTGATTGAAGAGATTCTGGCAGCGGGGCAAACGGTGTATGGAGTGAACACCGGGTTTGGCAAGCTGGCGGATGTGAGCGTACCGGCGGACAAGCTGGCGCAGTTGCAGACGAACCTGGTGCGGAGTCATGCGGGCGGAGTGGGAAATCCGCTGAGCGAGGGTGAGGCGCGCGCGATGTTGCTGTTGCGCGCGAATGTGCTGGCCAAGGGATTCAGCGGGAATCGGCTGGAGGTGGTTGAGCTGCTTGCGGCCATGCTGAATGCTGGTGTGACGCCGGTGATTCCGGAACGTGGATCTGTTGGTGCGAGCGGCGACCTGGCTCCATTGGCGCATTTGGCGCTGGTGGTGATTGGTGAGGGTGAGGCGTTTTACGAGGGCTCGCGGATTGCGGGTGGTGAGGCGCTGGGCCGTGCGGGATTGAAGCCGGTGCAACTGGCTGCGAAGGAGGGCCTGGCACTGCTGAATGGCACGCAGGCTATGACTGCGGTGGGCGCGCTGGCTGTGGCGCGGGCGCAGCGGCTGGCGCGGCTGGCGGATGTAGCGGGTGCGATGAGCCTGGAGGCGCTAATGGGCACGCCGGCGGCTTTTGATGCGCGGATTCATACGGCTCGGCCTCATGCGGGGCAGATTGCTGCTGCGGCGCATTTGATGGGGCTGCTGGCGGGGTCGGAGATTCGTGAGTCGCACCGTACAGGCGATACGCGGGTGCAGGATGCATACTGCCTGCGCTGCATGCCGCAGGTGCATGGCGCGGTGCGCGGCGTGCTGGATCATGTGACGGGTGTGCTGGAGACTGAGGCGGGTTCGGCTACGGATAATCCGCTGGTTTTTCCTGATGGATCCCAACTTGAAGAGAGCGTGATCCCGGGCGGGAATTTTCATGGTGCGCCGCTGGCCTATGCGTTTGATTATGCCGCTGTGGCGATGACGGATCTTGCGAGTATTACGGAGCGGCGTATTGACCGGCTGCTGAATCCCGATATCAACGAGGGGTTGCCGGCGTTTCTTGCGGGGGATCCGGGATTGTCGTCGGGCTTCATGATGGCGCAGATTGTGGCTGCAGCTCTGATTAATGAATGCCAGGTGCTGGCTACGCCTTCGTCTACGGGGAGCATTCCTACGGACGGCGGCAAGGAAGATCATGTTTCGATGGGCATGACGGGCGCGCTGAAGTTGCGGCAGATTGTGGAGAATGCGGAGCGCGTGGTGGGCATTGAGCTGATGTGCGGGGCGCAGGCGCTGGAGTTTCGGCGGCCGCTGCAGTCGAGCGCGGCTGTTGAGGGTGCGTATGAGGCGGTGCGGGCTGTGGTAGTGCGGCTGGGTGAGGATCGAGTGCTGGCCGGCGATATGGATGCTATGGCGCGGGCGGTGCGAGATGGGAAGTTTGCTGAGTGGTAAGTGAAGTGATCCCACATCTCCAAAACCGGGAGATATGGGGCACCCGGAATTGTTATTTGTGCGATGCGAGGAAGGTGTCGACTTCTTTGCGGGTGGGCATGGCGGCTTGAGCGCCTCGGCGCGTGACGGAGATGGCTGCTGCGGCTGAGGCGAAGCGGGCTGCGGATGCGGGCGAGTTGCCTTCGAGTAGCGAGACAGCGAAGGCTCCGTTGAAGCAGTCGCCTGCGCCTACGGTATCGATGGCTTCGACTTGGAAGGCGGGAATCCATGCTGGCTCTGTGCCGGATGCGGCGATATAGACGCCTTCTGCGCCGCGCTTGAGAGCAACTCCGTGTATGCCGCGAGCCAGCAGTTGTTTGGCTGCGGTTTCGGGCGGGAATCCGTTACCGGCGTAGAGGCCCAGCTCGGTTTCATTGGGTGTGAACCATGTTAGCTGCGGAAAGATGGAGTCCGACAAGGAAACTGCGGGAGCGGGGTCGAGGATGACGGGCACGTCGGCCTCGGCGCATAGCTTGCAGGCAGCCAGGACTGATTCGAGTGGGATTTCGAGCTGCAGGAGAACGATGCCTGCGGCCTGGATTTTCTTCCTGTGCTGATGGAGAAGCGCGGGAGTGACCTGCGCGTTGGCTCCGGGGACTACGATGATGCTGTTCTGGCCGTTGTCAGCGACTTGAATCTGCGCCACTCCGGATGGGCCCTGGGCGCGGGTGATGGCGGAGGTGTCGATGCCATTGTTTGCGAGATTGCCAAGCAGAGATTCGCCGAAGACGTCGCTGCCGATGGCTCCGATCATCTGTACGTGCGCATCGAGGCGTGCGGCGGCGACGGCCTGATTGGCTCCCTTGCCGCCGGGAGTAGTGGCGAAGTCTGTGCCGGTGAGGGTTTGGCCTGCGAGCGCGATGCGCGGCGTGCGGGCGACGAGGTCCATGTTGATGCTGCCGATGACGACGATGGGTTTCGTGAACATCTGAGCACCATTTTAGTGGAGTGGCGCGAGCGCGATGGAGCCGAGGCCGAGCAGGAAAAAGACGAACATGAAGAAGAGTAGAAGTTTGGCTCCGGGCGGTGAGCCTGCGAACTCGCGCCAGATGAAGACGCCCCAGAAGGCGGAGACCATGGTGGCTCCCTGGCCGATGGAGTACGAGACGGCGGGGCCTACGAAATGTGTTTGCGAGGCTACGAAGTTGGCGATCGCGCCGGTGGCCCAGATGGCTCCGCCGATCCAGCCTGCGGCGTGCCAGCCGATGGGTGCCGACCAATATCCGCTGAGGGAGACGGGTGGTTTGCCGTCGAGCGGGCGGGCCATGAGAGCGAGGTTGGCGGGGATGGTGCTGAGGAGTACGCCGATGGCGAAGAAGAGGGCGGTGGCGTAGGGGCCGGGGCTGAGGCCGGACTCTGGCGCGCTCATGGCGTGGGCTACCAGCGGGTAAAAGCTGCCCATGAGCAGGCCGGCTACGAGCGAGAGAACAATGCCGCGTGTGGTTGCGGCTTTCGCGCTTTGCTCACGGCGGCGATAGGCGGCCGCGTCGAAGAGGATGGCAATGATGACGAGTGCTACTCCGCCGAAGAGCAGTATAGGATTGGCTGCGGGACGGACGAGGTAGCTTGAGACGGCTCCGACGATGAGCGCGAGGCCGATGCCGACGGGAAAGGCTACGGCGAGTCCCGTGACATCAATAGCGGCGACGAGAAGCAGGTTGGCGATGTTGAAGATGGCTCCGCCGGCTGCGGCCCAGAGGATGGGGGAAAGTGATGTTTGACGGATATCTGTCAGAAAGGGAAGGCCCGTGCGGCCAGCACTGCCTGCTGTGAGGCCCCACAGGATGGCTCCCGCGGCGAGGCCGAGGACGTAATCCCAGTAGAAGAGCTGGAAGCGGAAGCCGGGCGCCAGCTTGAGCGTGTTGGCCCATGATCCCCAGCAGATCATGCTGAGGAACATGAGGAGCAGCGCGGCCTGGTAGGTTTGCGGGATGAACATGGTTTGCTTACTTTGCTGATTTGACGGCTTCCGTGAGTGCGGGGACTACTTCAAAGAGATCGCCAACGATACCATAGTCTGCTACCTCGAAGATGGGCGCGTCCGGATCTTTGTTGATGGCTACGATGCACTGCGAGGCTTTCATCCCGACGAGGTGCTGGATAGCGCCGGAGATGCCGACAGCCAGGTAGAGCTTAGGCGCGACGGTCTGGCCGCTGCTTCCGACCTGGCGTTCCATTGGCAGCCAGCCGTTGTCGCAGATGGGGCGTGAGGCGGCCAGCTCTGCACCGAGCGCTGCGGCGAGGTCTTGTACCAGTGGCAGGTTGTCGGCTTCTTTGATGCCGCGGCCTACGCTGACGATGAGCGGAGCTGAGCCGAGGTCTACGGTTTGTGCGGATGCGCGGAAGGGTGCGCCGGGTTTGGTGCGGATCTGCGATGGTTCAATGGTGGGCGTGAAGGTTGTGACGGATGCTGAGCCTGAGGCGATGGCATCGGCACGGAAGGCTCCGGCTTGTACTGAGACGAAGCAGGGAGTTGCGCCGGATGGCTTGTAGCTGCCGCTCAGGCGGCCCTGCAAAAGCTGACGCGTGAAGACGGGGCCGGGGGTGATGCCGGTGACATCGCCGATGAGGACCTGATTCATTCGCGCTGCGAGCGCAGGGGCGTAATCGCGTACCTGATAGGTGTGCGGGAAGACGACGTATGCCGCGGGATTAGCGGAGAGGAACTGATGCAGAGCGGTGGTCCAGCCGTCGGGCGTGTATTGCGCTAGAAGTGCGTGCTCAATGCGGGTGATGGATGTGACTTGCTTTGCGGCGGCTTCTGCGGCGAGAGATTCTGTGGTTGCGCCGATGACGATGGCGTGAAGCGGAAGGCTGGTTTGCCCGGCGAGCGCTTGGCCTGCTGCGAGGGCTTCCCAACTGATGCGGCTGATCTGGCCGTTTGTTTCTTCCAGAACTACAAAAATCGTGCTCATATGACGCGCACCTCGAACTTGAGTTTTTCTACCAGCGCCGCGGCAGCTTCTTTGGGAGTGCCGGGCAGAATCTGGGTGGAGCGCTGCTTGCTGGGGAGCGCGATTTGTTCGAGGACTACTGTGGATGCGGTTGCGGGCGTAGCGCTTACGGCGCGAAGTTCCTTGGTCTTGGCTTTTTTGATGCCCATGAGTGTGGCGTAGCGGAGCTTGTTGCCGCCGGATTGAATGGTGAGGACTGCGGGTGTCGGCAGCTCGATCTCCTGGAACCAGCCAGCTTCGAGCTCGCGCTTGACCTTGAGGCCGGAGCCTGTGGCTTCCACGTGCAGGATGAGCGAGGCATGGGGCAGGTTGAGCAACTCGGCGAGGATGACGCCGGTTTGGCCGAGGCCGAGGTCTTCGGACTGCAGGCCGGTGAGGATCAGGTCGGGTGACTCGGGCTTGATGGCTTCGGCGAGAAGCTTTGCTACGCCGAGAGCATCGCGTGAACCGAGGTCATCAGCTGTGATGTGGATGGCGCGGTCTGCGCCCTTGGCGAGGGCTTCGCGGATGGTGGTGCCGACGCGCTCAGGGCCTGCTGAGAGCACGATGACTTCGCCGCCGTTGGCTTCCTTGAGGCGAAGTGCTTCCTCAAGCGCGTAGGCGTCAGGCTCATTCATGGCGAACTGCAGGCCGGATTCATCGATCCACTTGCCGGATGCATCGATGCGGACGGCGGCGTCACGATCGGGGACTTGTTTGATGGCTACTATGATCTTCATTCAATATGTTCCTTTGTTCTTAGGAAGATTAGCTGCTCTTTTCCCGTACGCGGTGACAAAGCTGGCTTGGCTAGAGGAGCAGCCACGCCTGTCAGCCATTCTTTGTTCATAGTTAATGTTTCACGGTTGAGCGGATAGTTGATTTCGGGAGCTGACCAGTCATAAAGAACCTCACTGATAATTTCATCGTCCCATTCGAACCGGTCAGAGGCGAGTAAAGCGAATGCAATCGTAGTAAGCGAAGAAGGACTTATAGTTCCAGTGATTCCAGCCTCACACAATCGAAGGATATGCTCTCTCTTCAGAGGGAACGATTGCTCCATATCTCTGATATGAATTCGACTTACTATCGCATCCCGCTTTTCGACGGCTGCAAACGTTTCCGCATCGAGAGTGTGAGCATCCAGCTCTCTTACACAAAGCTTTGCAATCGTATCTTCTCGCATACAGACTCTTTTAGGATGCGTGTTCTTGCCTTTGTGGCAGGTTGCGGGCAATGAGTTGAGCTATGTCGAGCAACTGCGGAGCGGGTGTTTCGCTTGCCGCAAGCGCGTCGCGGAACATGGTGTTGCAGAAGGGGCAGGCGGTGCCTACAGTCATTGCGCCGGTGGCTACGAGCTCCTGTGCGCGAACGTGACTGACTCGCTCGCCGGATTCTTCGCCTAAGAATGCGAGGCCGCCGCCTGCACCACAACAGAAGCTGCGTTCCTTGTGTCGCGGGGCTTCGACTAGTGTGCCAGTGATTTGTATCAGCTGGCGCGGTTCTTCGTAGATGTTGCGGTAACGGCCCAGGTAGCAGGGATCGTGGTAGACGATTTTTTCTTCGCTGGGCTGCTGCGGCAGAAGATGGGCGTGGCGTGCCATGAATTCGCTGTGATGCTCGACTTCAGGCGGTGTACCGTATGCGGCCCAGTCGGACTGGATGGTGCGAACGCAGTGCGGGCAGATGGCTACGATCTTTTTGACGTTGTTTTGCGCGAGGGCTTCGAGATTGGCTTCGGCCAGTTGCTGAAAGACGAGATCGTTGCCGAGGCGGCGAACGGGATCGCCCGTGCACTTCTCTTTTTTCATTACGCCGTAGCTTGTGCCGAGATGGTTCATGACGCGGGCAAATGCGGAGATGATCTCGCGGCCTTTGGGATCGTAGCCGCCCATGCAGCCCAGCCAGAGGCAGTATTCCTGTGTGCCGTCGAAGATAGGAAATGCCTGGGCCTGGATGAATTTGTCGCGCTCGAGTGCGGAGATGCCTAACGCATTGCTCCCGCGTTCGAGCTGGTTGAAGAGCTTGCCACCGTAGTCGTCTTCCCATGCGCCTGTGTTCACTGCGCCGCGACGCAGGCCGACGATGATGGGAAGATGTTCGATGCCGACGGGACACTGAAACTCACATGCGCCGCAGGTGGTGCACTCGAAGACGGCTTCCTGCGTGAGATATTGGCCGCCGCTTTTTGAGTTGAGCAATGGCTCTTCCGTTGCGGGGCCAATCTCGTTGAGATACGAACGCAGGCCGAGGATGATTTCTTTCGGGTTGAGAACTTTGCCGGTGTTGTTGGCGGGGCAGTGTTCGGTGCAGCGGCCGCACTCCACGCAGGAGTATGCCTGCAGGCTGACGATCTTCGTGAGGTCCTGGCCTGCGACGAGGCCGAAATCGTCATCGTTGGCGAGCGGCGGAATGTCGCTGAATTTTCCGCGCGAGAGGAAGACTGTAACCGGGCTCAGCACGAGATGCAGGTGCTTGGTGTGAGGAATGAGCGGAAGAAAGATGAGCAGGGACAGCGAGTGCAGCCACCAGAGAGCGCGTGCTGTGGGGGATGCGTCTGAGGTGAAGAATGCGCCGAGGTATGTGACCATGAGCGCGAAGATGAGGAAGGCGATGAAGCCTGACTCGTAGGATACTTTCTGTCCGAGCCAGCGCGGACGGACGAAGAAGCGGCGGATGAAGAGGCCAGCGATGGAGACGGCGCAGGTGAGTGCGAAGGCTGCTGCGAAGTAGAAGTAGAAGCGACCGAAGAAGCCGTCCGACTCAAGGAAGCCGATGCCGAAGCCTACGGCTGCGTGATTGAGTGTGACGAGCGCGAAGGCGAGGAAGCTCCAGAAGACGAAAGCGTGCGCGATGCCGGGGAGTGGGCGCTGTGCGATGACTTTGGATTGGAGCAGGACTTCGGAAAAGAATTCCCAGATGCGGCGACCCAGCGGGGCCAGATCAAAGCCGGGGTCTTTCTTCGATTTGAGTATCTTGCGGAGGATGGGGTCGAAGCGCTGGAAAAAAAGCCCGGCGCTGGTGAGGACCAGTGCGGCGAATAGAAGTTTTTCGAGGAGTGAGAAGTGCTGAGGCTCGGCCAGAGTGGCGTGAAGAGAGAACATAAGCGTCCGTGACCACGATACAGGATGAAGGGCAGGCTCGTCCCGCCGTCAGGGGTGTGATGCGGCTCTCTGTTTGGCTTCGGCAACGTGGGCAGCATGGATCAGTTGCGGATCGGGCGTGGGCTGGTCAGGTGCGGCGTCGATGGTACTACGTGAAATATCCACCGTGCCGATGCGGCTACCGCCCTCCGTTGCAAGAACTACACGGATGTTCTGCGCTTTCGCAGGAAGGCGGAGGGTGAGCTTGAACGGGCCAATGGGACGATTGGGCGGCGGAAGGGGACTGGTTGCGGCAGTAATTTTCAAGGATTGCAGCTTGCTGGAAAGGATGGAGCCGCTTTTGCTGCGGGTGGCGGCGGCAAGAAGGATCTGGGCTTTTGGCGCTGCACCCAGTTCGCTTGTACTCCAACTCAGGTTCTGTGCCTGCGTCCACAGGATCAACTCAACGGTCTGTGCATCCGAATGACGGGCGATGGAATCAATTTTCAGCGAAACGGCAGGAAAAGGAATGTTCGCGTGTAGAGCCACTACAAGATCTTCGCGCGCCTGCCGATCGGGATCTGTCGGTGCCTTTGCGTCTGGAGCGAAGTATCCCGTCTTGGCGATGATTCGATAGTCGTGATTGCGCACAGTGACACGGATATGGCGGAATTTGCCGTCAGGAGGCACGTCATGCGGTTGATACGTGAGGGTGTAGTACTGCGAGCCAATGAAGCGCGACTCCTGAAGCTCGTGGTCGATATCGTTGTGATTGTCGTAGAACTTTCCGCCGGTTTCGTTGGCTGCCATGGCGAAGCTGAATTCCGCCTGGAAAGGATTAGTCTCGGTGACGTCCATACCTGGTCTTGGCACACTGCCGGATGAGGAGCGAGACACCTTAAGCGATGGATAAATGACAAAGAGGCTCGCGCGGCTGTCCGACAACATATTGGTGATGGAGTGTACATAGCGCTGAACGCTGTTCAGGTTCGAAGAGTCGATAGCGCTGACCGCGAATGCGGGACCACCCACGCCCATCCAGAAGATATTTTTTCGCCCAGGGATGCCCTTTCCTTCAAGAGCTATTTGCTCCAGCGCGCTGTAGGACTGATTAAAACGCTCATCCGCGAAAGAAGGGTTCATGGCTTTGAACGGGTAAGCAAGAGGCAAATGCCGAACGGCATCGAGGAGATCCTCGCGATTGAGCGTGAAGCTCTGCTCCAGTTCGAGCGATGTATTGCCAACGAGGAAGATCTCGGCGGGCGCGGATAGGCGCTCTGGCTGGCTTTCGAGATACTTGCGGAAAGAGTAAAGATAGTAAGCGAAGTCTTCCGGCCTGGAATTGAGATCGTCTAATACGTAGATGTTTGCCGGAGCTTTGCCTTCGCTGTTGGACTCATCGGCATCAAGCAGGTGTGCGTCGGGCGGCTAGAAGGAAAAGATGCGTTGCGGCTGCTTGTCCTCCGTAATCACAAAGTCATCTTTAGTGAGCCCGGCCACCACGGGCACGCCGTGCTTATCGAGGACGGTGACATCGAGGAAGACGAGGTTGGAATTGACACGAAGGACAGGCGCTTGCTGTGCCGGGTCAGGTGCGGAAGATTGCGCCTGAACTCGAATAGCAAGAAGAACGGCACACAGTAAGGATCGGGAAATCCGCACCATGCCTCGCCTTTCGAGCCATGGTAGCGCGGATTTCCGGTCATGCCAATTTCAGGTTGCGTGTCAGCAACGCACGATCTTTGGCGAATCGATGCCTTTGGTTGCGTTGCGGGTGTCGATGACGAGCCTGGATTTCTCGACGATGGCCTTGTAGTCGTAGGTGGTGTGGTCCGTCACGATGAGGACGGCGTCGTATTGATCGAGATGATCGAGAGGCGTGTTGGTCATGTTGAGGTCGTAGTGGCGACCGCGGCCCACTTTTGCGAAGTAAGGATCGTTGTAGCTGACTTTGGCGCCTTTTTCGCGCAGCAGCTCGATGATGGTGAGCGAAGGCGACTCGCGCAGATCGTCAATATCGCGCTTGTAGGCGAGGCCGAGGACGAGGATTTTTGATCCCTTGATGGATTTTGAGTGCTCGTTGAGCGCGTCTGCCGTCTGCTCAATGACGAAGTACGGCATCTTGGTGTTGACTTCGCCGGCCAGTTCGATGAAGCGGGTGCGGAAGTCGAATTCCTTGGCCTTCCACGAGAGATAAAAGGGATCGATGGGAATGCAATGGCCGCCGAGGCCGGGGCCGGGATAGAAGGCCTGGAAGCCGAAGGGCTTGGTTTTGGCGGCGTCGATGACTTCGTGGATGTCGATGCCCATGCGCATGCAGAGCTGCTTGAGCTCATTGACGAGCGCGATGTTGACGCAGCGGTAGATGTTTTCGAGGAGCTTGGTCATCTCTGCTACGGCAGGACTGGAGACGGGGACGACGCGGCGGAAGATGGAGCCGTACAGCGAAGTAGCAAGCTCAACGGCGGCAGGGCCGCAGCCGCCTACGACCTTGGGAATATCGTGGCGGGCGACGGTGTCGTTGCCGGGATCTTCGCGCTCGGGTGAGAAAGCCACGTGTACGCCGGAGCCTTCGGCGCAGGCCACCTTGATGCCATGCGGATTGCCTTTTTCGAGGAGCGGAACGAGGATCTCTTCGGTGGTGCCGGGGTAGGTGGTACTTTCGAGGACGATGAGCTGGCCCTCGTGAATCCAGGGAGCGATGGACTGAACGGTGCCTGTGACGTAACTCAGATCGGGCTCATGGTACTCATTCAGAGGCGTGGGGACGCAGATGATGACGGCGTCCATCTCGGCGATGTGCGAGTAGTCGGAGGTGGCGCAGAAGCCGGCTTTCTGAGCTTCCTGGATGGATTCCGGCAGGATGCGGACGATGTAGGAGCCGCCGGCGTTGAGGGTTTCCACCTTGTCCGTGGCGATGTCAAAGCCGGTCACGCGGAAGCGTTCCGCGGAGAAGAGAAGGGCTAGCGGAAGACCAACGTAACCCATTCCAACGATCCCGACGCGGGCTTCCCGGGAGGTAATGCGCTGCTTGATATCGGCAAGCGAACCGACCACTGTTGTAGCCATACTCTTTTGATTTTAGAGCCTTGGGTGTTGCTGAATTAGAGCCGCCAAATCAAAACGTGCCAATTTGGGACATTTTCGAGTAATATCTTTCCATTACCCCAGTGCAGCATTGTTTCATTACCCCGATGGGAGGGGATTTACGTCTTGGCGCGTTTTCTTGTGACGGGGGTGGCTGGCTTTATTGGCCGGTCCATCGCGGCGGAATTGTTGCGGCGCGGCGAAACAGTGCGCGGCATTGATAATTTTCTAACTGGAAAACGGGAAAACCTGGTCGGCCTGGAACGGATGGAGTTCCTTGAAGGCGACCTGACGGACCCGTTTATGTGCATGCGGGCCTGCGCGGGAGTGGAGATTGTGTTCCACGAAGCGGCGCTGGCTTCTGTTCCACGGTCGGTGGCGGACCCGGTGGGCACGAACCGTAACTGCGTGGATGCAACGGTGAATCTGCTGGAAGCGGCGCGCGAGTCTGGGGTTCGGCGGCTGGTGTACGCGGGATCGTCTTCTGCTTACGGCGATACGCCTACGCTGCCCAAGCAGGAAGAGATGCCGGAGCATCCGCTTTCTCCCTACGGTGTGGCAAAGCTGGCTGGGGAACACTACGTGCGGTCGTTCACGCGGGTGTACGGGCTGGAGACTGTGGTGCTGCGGTACTTCAATGTCTTTGGACCTTACCAGGACCCGACTTCGCATTACTCCGGTGTGCTGGCAGTGTTTTGCCGCAAGATGCTGGCCGGTGAGCAGCCCATGATTTTTGGCGACGGTGAGCAGAGCCGGGATTTTACCTACATCGACAATGTTGTGCATGCGAATCTGCTGGCTGCAGAGGCGCCGGCGGAGCGCGTCTCCGGGCAGGTTATCAATACGGCTACCGGAGTTCGCATCACGCTGAATGAAACCTTCCGGATTTTGCGGGAACTGACCGGTTATCGCGGTGAGCCGGCGTACGCACCGGCACGTTCGGGGGACATTCGCGATTCGCAGGCCGATATCAGCCGCGCCATGGAGTGGCTGGGATATGCGCCGGTGGTCGATTTTCGCGAAGGGCTGCGGCGGACAGTGGATTGGTACCGCGGCAGCGCGGTTGAGGAGAAGAACTTCGTACATCCTGTTGAGCGTGTGCGAAGAGCGGCGAGTGTAGTTCCGGCATTGGCGTGAGTAGCGGTCCCGGATTGCGGTGAATTGATTTTTTAGCTTAGAGAAGTACCGAGGATTTGGGATTGCCTGAGACAGCACAGCCACAGGGTGCTCCGCAGCTGGATGCCAACCGCGCGAGCCACTCGATGTCTCTGCGCGCGGCTGCGAGGACGGTGAAGACGCACCGGCGATTTGTGCTGAGCGTGGTGGGCGGGCTGCTTTTGCTATGCCTGCTGTATTGCCTGATTGCTCCGAATCAATATGAAGCGAAGGCTCGCGTGGCGCTGCGCGTGGACCAGAGCGCGGTCATGAATGCCGGCGGCAGAGAACAGGGCCCGTCCACTTCAGCGCTGATGGGGCAGGCCGAGGTGGAGACGCTGGCCCAGGTGTTTCGCAGCGATCAACTTGCATGGCGGGTGATTCTGGAGCGCAAGCTGTATGCCGAGCCGCCGTTTTATGGTTCCTTTGCTGAGAAATTTCCCCGCTTCAACCCGGCCGCACCGGATCCGGAAGCGCAGGCTTATCTGCTGGAGCGCTTTCAGCGCAGGCTGCACGTGGGCACGGTACCACGCACGTTGCTGGTGGAGATTCGTTTTCGCACGCACAGCGCTCGAGTCTCGGCGGATGTGGTGAATGGGCTGATTCGCGCGTTTGTTGAGGAAGACTCGGAATCTCGGCAGTCTGATACGGGGCAGGCGACGGGGTGGCTGAAGGACCAGCTTGCGGAGCTGAAGGCGAAGGCCGATGAGCAGGATCGCAAGGTGGCGGAGTTTGAAAAGAAGAACGGCATTTTGATTGCGCCGGAGGATCCTGGCAAAGAGCAGTCTGGGCAACATCTTTCGGCAATGACCCAGGTGGATGAGCTTTCGAAGGAGCTGGTGGCGGCAACTTCCGAGCGAATTCTGCGTGAGGCGGAATATCGCGCGGCAATGCAGGGCGATCCGGAGATGGTGCTTTCTTCCAATCCGCGCCTGGAGAATGAAAGCAGCAATCTTTCCGCTTCCATCTTTCGGCAGATTCGCGCGCGACGCAGCGATCTGGAGCAGGAGGCGGCGCAGCTGAGCCTGGAGCATGGGCCCAACTATGGACGTGTTGCGGAGATTCGTCAGCAGCTTGCGGACCTGGATAAGCAACTACAGGCTGAGAACGCACGGCTGCGTGAAAGCCTGCGCTCTGCATGGCAGACTGCTCTCGATCGCGAGCAGATGGTGAAGCGCAGACTGGATGCGCAGACCGGAGAGGGATTCTCTGCGGCTGCGGCGACGGCGCAATACCAGGCGATGCGGCATGAGGCAGACGCGACGCGTGAGCTTTACATCAGCACGGAGCAGAAGGTGCGGCAGGCGGGCCTGGAAGCGGGCGCGCATCCGCCAAAGATTTGGGTGGTGGATCCGGCACGGCAACCAGCAAAGCCTGCTGCGCCGAATCTGCCGCTGTATATGGCCATTACGCTTTTCGTCGCGCTATGGCTGGCGTTTGGAGGCGCATTCCTGATGGAGTCTTGGAAAACAAGCGATGCGTTGCGAGTGGCTGCAATGCTGATACTGTGGATGGCATGTTTTGCTGCGCGGGCACAAGCGCCTACTCCGACTACTTCCGGCTTGCCGCAGGGCGTGACAAAGATTCCACAGAGCTCCGACACGAGAATTACTCCGAATCCGAAAGAGGCGCCAGCCGTGTGGGGTCAGGGAAACGCGAACGCGAGTGGGCTGGCAACGCCGGTTGGAGCAAGCGCGGCACCTGTGCCGGGAAAGCTCACTACAGGCGATCTGCTTGAGATCAGCGAATTTCACAGCCCTGAATTTCATTCGACAGTGCGTGTTTCGCAGGCGGGCACGGTGATGTTGCCGATGATTGGCGAGATTCAACTGAGCGGGCTGGACGAGGCAGGCGCCTCGAAGGCGATTGCTGCGGCGCTGGTTGAAAAGGGAGTGCTGCTTCATCCGCAGGTCTTCATCCTGGTGACGCAATATGCCGCGCAGGATGTGAGCGTGCTGGGCGAGGTGACGCATCCGGGCGTGTATCCGTACACGGCGCACCACCGGATGCTGGATTTGATTGCGGCGGCATCGGGTGTAAGCCAGACTGCCGGGAGCGTGGTGGCTATTTACAAGCGGAATGCGCCGGATACGCCGAAGCTGGTGGAACTTGGTCCGAAGGCGGAAGGCGAAGATGCTGCGCAGAGTGCGGAGCGCAATCCTGAGTTGGAGCCGGGAGATACGATCCAGGTGAGCCGTGCGCAGCTGGTGTACGTGGTGGGTGATGTGATTCGGCCGGGTGGCTTTACCGTGGATCCGGCGCAGCAGCTCACGGTGCTGCAGGCGCTTTCGCTGGCGTGGGGGCCAACGCAGAATGCTTCGACGCAGAAGGCGCTGTTGATTCGCGAGCAGGCAGGCGGAGGCCGCACGGTAACAGAACTGAATCTGAAGCGCATGCTGCATGGGCAGGACCCGGATCAGCCGGTGCATGAGCGCGATATCCTTTATGTTCCCGATTCGATGGCGAAGAATATCCTGAACCGGTCACTGGAAGCGATGGTGCAATCGGCTGTTGGCGTCAGCATTTATGCGGGTATGGTGTACTCGCAGAGGTTCTAGCTATGCGCAGAGCGGCGTGGGCGTTGATGGTGATCTTCGTCTTTGCTGTTCCGTGGGAGTATTCCCTCGATTTTGGCGAGCCCATTGGGAATGTGGCGCGCGTTGCCGGAGTTCTGCTGCTGCTTTTCATGATTCCCGCGGCCATGCAGGCGGGGCACGTACGGACACCGAAAGCAGTGCAGTGGCTGGTGATGGCGTTGTTTCTCTGGTGGAGCTGCTCGGCGATGTGGAGCATTGATGCCGATGCGACGCTCGATCGTCTTCGCGGCGCCTTTCAGGTGGTCATGTCCGTTTGGCTGCTATGGGAGCTGGTGGAGACGCCTGAGGATATGCGTGTGATGTTACGCGCGTATGTGGCCGGGGCGTGCGTTCTGGCTGCACTGACCCTGGCGAATTTTGCGTCGCCCGATGCAGCGGATCAGACCCGTTTTGTGGCCGAAGGGCAAGACCCGAACGATGTAGCGCGGTTTCTCGATCTGGGTTTGCCCATCGCTGCGCTGCTGCTGAACTCAGAACGGCGCTGGTGGCCAAGACTGCTTGCGTTGGGTTATCTGCCGCTGGGATTTTTGAGTGTGCTGTTGACCGGCTCGCGCGAGGGGTTGTTGGCGGGCTTGCTGGCATTGGCGGGCGGTGCTGTGCTGCTCTTTCGGCGCAGACCGGAGAGGCTGGCTCCTGCATTGTTTCTTGTGCCTTTGCTTATTGCGATGATGTGGGGTGTGGTGCCGGCGGCAACATTCGAGCGGCTGGCTACTATTCCCGAGCAAATGCAGGGCGGTGATCTGAACCAGCGGCTGAATATCTGGACGGCGGGATGGCAGGCGTTTGTGCGCAGGCCATTGTTTGGGTCGGGTGCGGGAACCTTTGTTGCCGCTGCGGGGCTTGCGCCCATTGATACGGCACACAACACGCTGCTTTCGCTGGTGGTGGAAGGCGGCATTGTGGAAGTAGGAATCTGCTCAGGAATTGTCGCGGCCTGCTGGTTATGTGTGCGACGCATGACAGGCGCGTTGCGAATTGGAATGGGAACGGCGCTTGCGGTGTGGTGTCTTACGCTGCTTGCCGCAACAGTAGAGCAGAACCGCACTACCTGGATTCTGCTTGGGCTGACGGCGTGTGCCGGACGGCTCGCCGTAGAGGCTCCGGAGGAGACGGCGCGCTGTTTTTCCGCGAATAGCGGATTGGATGCCGCTCATACGATGGCGGAAGCGGCGTGAGCAAGACGATGATTGCGGCACAGCACCGGAGCGGCACATTTGGCCGCGTCTTTCATGCTGCCACCACGGTCGCGGTCTTCAGCATTGCGGTTAAGGTCACGGCAACAGCAAAAGAGTTTGTGCTGGCGGGCGTCTACGGCCGCTCTGACGCCATGGATGCGTATCTGGCAGCGGCGCTGATTCCCAATCTTCTGGTCAATCTCTTTGCTGAATCCATGAACCAGGCGCTGATTCCTACGCTTATTCGCGTGCGGATACAGGAGGGTGCCGCTCAGGCGCAGAAACTGCTGTCACACAGCATGATGCGGCTGGTTTTGCTGCTGATTTGCGCTTCCATTGTCATGGCCGTGCTGGCCCCGGTGGCGTTTCCGCTGATTGCTTCCAACTTTGCCGCGCCCAAGCTTCAGTTCTCGGTCCATATCTTCTGGGCGCTGCTGCCTGTGGTGTTACTGGCGGGTGTTGCCAGCAATTGCACGGCAGTTCTCAATACGATGGATCGCTTTGCCCTTCCAGCGCTGGCGCCCACGCTGATGCCACTGGGCATCGTGATGGCTGCGCTGCTCTTTGGACGGCAGTACGGCGTTTGGGCCGTTGTCTGCGGAAATCTGCTTGGAGTGGCGGCCTATGCCGCGCTCATGGCATGGATGATGAACAGGCATGGCTACCGCTTCGCTCTAAGGTGGGGTGGTACATCCGCGGCGGCGCGCGAGGTGGCCCAGCAGTACGGGCCAGTCATCCTCAGCTCCGTCGTGGCATCCGGCGGCTTGCTTGCAGACCAGGCAATGGCCGCAATGCTTCCTGCGGGCAGCGTATCCGCGCTCGTCTATGCAGGCCGATACATTTCCGTGGTGGGGACGCTGCTGGCAGGCGCGCTGGCCTCGGCGCTTACCCCGCACTTCTCCGTACTTGTTGCCAATGCGGACTGGGACGGCTGCAGAAGATCCCTGCGTCATTGGGCCGGCATCACGGCGCTTGTTTCTGTTCCTGTTGCAATTGTGCTGATTGCCGGTGCGCCGCTTCTGGTTCGGCTCACCCTGCAGCATGGAGCGTTTACCGCGCATGATAGCGCTGTTGTGGCTCCGGTGATGGCGATGTACGCCCTGCAGATTCCGTTCTTCGCTGTGAGCCGCGTGTACTACCGCTTTGTGCTTGCGATGCGGAGAACCGATCTGATTCTCTATTGCGGCGTGATCAACCTGGTGCTCGATATTGCGTTGAACATTGTGCTGATGCGTTGGATGGGACTTGCCGGAATTGCTCTCGCTACCTCGTTGTGGACGGCTGCGACGCTGGCATTCCTGTGGTTCTGGTCCTATCGACTACTGAAAGAGCGCACGCTTGCCAGTACACCGATACGCAGGGACGGGGAGGAGAGCTAAGCGTGGGAAACAGTACACAAAACGCTCAATATCTGCTTCGTGTTGACGATCTCTGCCCCACAGTGCACGAGCGGCGATGGCAGCGGCTGGCAGCCATGATAAGCGAGTTTGGGATTCGGCCAATTCTCGCAGTAGTGCCGGACAATCAAGACGCCGAATTGCGCAGTTCCCCGCATGATCCATCGTTCTGGGCGCGGATGAGGGCCATGCAGGAGGCTGGAGCGGTCATTGCGATTCACGGTTTCACGCATGAGTGTGTGCATCGGGGAAGAAGCATTCTTCCATTTCACAGCCGTACCGAATTTTCCGGCAGGCCGCTGGAAGAACAGCGCGAGATGCTGCGCGCAGGACTGGAAATGCTGCGGGCTGAAGGATTGAATCCGCGTCTATGGGTTGCGCCCCGTCATGGCTTTGACTGGAATACTCTGACGGCGCTGCGGGAAGAAGGCATCGGATATTTATCGGACGGCATAGCGCACAGGCCTTTTCTTCGCGGCGGTGTGGTGTGGATTCCGCAACAGTTATGGGCACCCGTGGAACGAAGGAAAGGACTGTGGACCATCTGTTTACATCCCGGCAGCATGATTCTTCCGGCCGCACAGGAACTACGCAGCTTTCTCACACGCCACGCTGCGCATTTCACTTCGTTTGACCGCGTCATACAGGACTATGCGGTGCGTCGAATGAGTACTCCTGAGCGAGTCTACGAAGCTGCTGCTATGGGGCATCTGTTGCTGCGCCGCTCGCTGAAGAGGCGGCTTCGCCAATCGTAGCGGGAAAGACGGGGCGGCTGTTGCGTACGGCATGGCGAGACCACCGCGACGCAACGGGGTGTGAGTCCAGCAATCTCCTGTAAAGGTCTTCCCACTGGCTTATCACGGAATGGACGCTGTATCGCGCAAGGATGCTTTCCCGCGCGGCTTCACTCATCGCCCGCCGCACGCTCGCATCGGTTGCCATCATGCGATGCATCGCTTCGTTCAGCTCGATCTGGTTTCCCCGGGGAACCAGAAAGCCGGTTCGTTCCTCGAGAACAATCTCTGTAGTACCGGCAACCGCGGTAGAGACACAGGGCAAGCCGCACGCGCCGGCTTCAAGCAGGCTCAAGGGCAGGCCCTCCCAGTGAGAAGAGAGCGCGAAGCCGTCCGCGGCTTGCATCCATCGCAACAGATTCGATTGATGACCCGGGAAGCGCACTTGGCTCTCAATGCCCAAGGCTCGCGCCTGGGACCATAACGCCTCAGCCTGCGAGCCACTGCCTGCAATCACCAGACGCGCATGCTGTGGAAGCGTTGCGATGGCGTTGAGCAGAGCAGGGAAGTTCTTGACTGCTTCCAGGCGTCCAGCGGCAAGCCACAGGAATTCATTGCGCAGGCCAAGCTCGGCGCGGAGAGCTGCGCGGGCTGCGGGGTCCGGCTTCCACGCCTCCGTGTCGATGCCGTTCGGCACAATCTGGACACGGCTGGCGCTGACCATGCGCGCTGCGGTCCAGGCCTGTGCTGCGCCTTCGCTAACTGCTGTGATCTGGTCCGAAAACCAGTTGCTAAGCCTGTATCCAACTTTGCGCCCGCGAGTGCCTGTGCCAGCGGTGTGGATGGTATCAACGAGCACGCGAACAGGGGCGGCCAGCCGCGACCAGCGCGACAGCCATGCGGCATGCGGCAAATGTGCATGAAGGATATCCGGGCGCGTCTGTCGCAGCCATGCATTCAGGCGCAGCCAGCCCTGCGGGTCAGCAAGGCCCTTGCGCATGTGCAGACTTAGAAATTCCACTCCAGCCGATCGCAGTCCTCCGCAAGCTTCTCCTGCGGTGCCTGACAGGGCTACGACGGAGACCCTCCAGCCGCGCGCGGCAAGGCCTGTGGCAAGCAGAACAACCTGGCGCTCGGCTCCTCCGATACGGTTCAGTGTGGGAAGAAGAAATGCAATTCGTTTCATGCGTGTGCGCCTGCCAGAACTTCGTCGATGAGTCTTTCGAAACGTGGAATAGCATTCTCCATGCGGTAGTCCTGAAGCCAGGGATGCGGAAAGCGTTCGTGCGGGGTGAGGGATTCGAGCGCGGTGTGGAGCGTTTCGGATAATGCTTCGGCAGTAATCTCGCGGGTCACCCATGTACCGCGCTGGCTGCTTAGAAGCTCGGCCACGCCGCCCAATGCGGGCGTTGTCACAATGGGTAATCCGGCTGCCGCAGCTTCCAGCAGCGCATTGGAGATGCCCTCATGGCGTGAGGACATTACGAAAACGCTTGCGTCTGCGAACCAAAGATGCGGATTCGCGACATAGCCTGCGAAATGCACCTTTTCTTCAAGGCCCAGTTCGTGACTTAGCGTTTTCATAGCTATCTCTTCCGGCCCCTGGCCCAGAATTGTCAGCTCTGCCGCAGGAAAGTTGCGAAGGATACGTTGAAATGCCGGAAGGAGCAGATCGAAGCCTTTTTGATGCGTCAGCCGGCCTACAGCAAGTAGCCGTGGCCCGGAGCTACGCCAGAGAGATCTGGCGATAGAATCACGCGATTCCATCGCCATGGTTGTGGAAATGGAAAGAACTGGATTGGGCAAAACCCGGAGATTGCGTGCTGTCCCAATCAGGACAGTCAGCTCCTCTGCCATTGCCTCACTTTGGCACACTACCTTGTCGGCGTGTGGATACAAGGCTCGATATAAAGTGCGCGTGAAATCTCCCGTGCCGGTCTTCGGCGAGGTCATCTGATTCTGTCGGATCACGCAGCGGGTGCGCGGCGGAAAGAATGCCCGCAGCAGAAGTACCAGGAAATTCAGATGGAACATACTTGAGAAGACCAGGTCAGGCTTAAGCTGCCAGACAAGCTTGAGGAGCGGCCAAATAGCTGAGCGGACACGGCTTGCCCCCAATGCGTGAACTTTCACACGCGCCGGGAGCTGCTCTGTGCCGGCTGCGGGCCCAGTCACCAGACCGAGGTGCACCCGAAAGCGGTTTTCCGGGAGGCCGCAGGCAAGATGGGCCGTAACCCGTTCGGCTCCTCCTCCTCCAAGATGCGGAATGAGGAAAAGCACAGTTCTTTGAGTTGTCATGATATGCTATGACCAAAATACACCACAGTAATAAGAAGTTGAAAGCTGAAGTAACTTTCTGCGGCAAGATTTGCTGCTTGTTGTACTGAAATTGCCTATTCATCCCCGCCTGTCTGTTGGTTCACTTTTCAGGGCCAATGAGGGTCAATGGAAATCTCCGGTGGGAATGAGGCTGCGTCTTCGAGACAGCCACTTATCGTCCTTGGTGTTACTCATCCACAATCCTGTCTGTTGCTCTCCGGGCGCGTGCGCGGATTGCTAAAAGCCGGTTTTCGGGTACGTGTCGTCTCCAGTCCCGGACACATGCTGGAACGCTTTGCAGCCATCGAGGGAGTCGAGATGGATGCCGTTGCGATGCGGCGTGGCATCTCTCCTCTTCTCGATCTGATTGCGCTGGTTCGCTTATGGTGGCTGCTCACCCGATTGCGTCCGGACATCACGGAATTCAGTACGCCTAAGGCCGGTCTGCTGGGTAACCTGGCCGCCATGCTGGCAGGCGTACCGGTAAGAATCTATTTTCTCCGTGGCCTGAAGCTGGAAACCTCCATGGGAATGCGGCGGAGTATTCTGCTGGCAGCAGAGCGTGTGGCGGCGTGGAGCGCGCATCATGTTCTCTGCAACAGCCCGAGCCTGGAATCGAAAGCCATCGACATCGCTCTGGCTTCAGAAGATAAATTCCGGCGCATTGGAGACGGCAGCAGCAACGGCGTTGACACGCGCCGGTTCGCACCGGGACCAGGCACCCTTCGGGAAAGGGTGAAACTTTCGCCGGATGCGCCTGTGATCGGTTTCGTGGGCCGCCTTACACGCGACAAGGGGATTCCCGAACTGGTTGAGGCATTTGAAAAGGTGCTGCAGGCAGAGCCGTTTGCGCGGCTATTGCTGGTGGGCTGGTTCGATACATCCGAGGATGCGCTTGCTCCAGAGATGCGGCGTTCCATCGAACTGCATCCCAACATCTTCTGTACAGGGTTTGTGGCAGACGCCGCGCCATGGTACCGCGCCATGGACATGATGGTTCTGCCTACCCGGCGCGAAGGCTTTCCAAATGCTGCGCTTGAAGCTGCTTCTTCCGGATTGCCGGTGATCACTACTCTCGCTACGGGCGCGCGCGATGCCGTCATTCCAGAAGTGACTGGACTGCTGGTCCCACCCGGGTATCCGGAAGCGATCAGCGAAGCCATACTTCAGTTACTTGGCGATCAAGTGCGCCGGCACAAGATGGGAGCGGCTGCACGGCAATGGGTAGTCGATCGATTCTCTGAAGAGCGCGTGATGAGCCTGACGGTGGCGCTCTATCGCGAACTTATGAGCGGGGCAACCGAAATGGCGCCTGCAGAGGCCGCTCTTGCAGAGGCGGAGTAGCTTTCGCTGCTCCGCTTCTACCGTAGTGCGTGCGCTGCGTTTTCGGCGGCGCGCAGGATCGGCTCAGGCGCAATACCCAGCCATAAAGTTGCTCCCACGGTGAACAGAAGAGCTGCACCGACGGCAATGCCTATCTGCGGCACTGGAAGCGTCTGGCTTGTTCCGTTCTCCGGCTTCTGTGCCACTGCGACTGCCAGGCGCAGATAGTACGCCGCCGCCACGCCGGAGTTGAGCAGACCAATGATGGCCAGTACCACTGCGCCCCCGCTTACAGCAGCCGAGAAGGAATAGAACTTTCCAAAGAATCCGCCGGTGAATGGTATGCCGATCAGTGAAATCAGGAAGAAGATCAGCAGCGAACCGAGCAGCGGAGTGCGATACAGCACACCTCGAAAGTCGGCAACCAGCGGCAGGTGCTCATCGTATCCGCTGATGAGCGTAACCACGGCGAAGATGCCCACATTCATGGCCGCGTAGGCTGCGGTGTAGAAAGCTGCGGCTGCAATGCCGCTGCCGGCAAGCCCGGTGAAGGCCGCAAGCAGATAGCCCGCATGTGCAATGGAAGAGTAGGCGAGCATGCGCTTCACGTTTTGCTGGCGCAGTGCGGCCAGGTTGCCGATGGTCATGGAGGCAGCGGCAACGACCCATAGCAAAGGCATCCAGAGTGAGCGCAGATCGGGCAGCATTTCATACAGCACGCGCAGCAGCAATGCGAAGACGGCAGCCTTGGGTGCGGTGGAGAGCAGTGCGACCACAGGCGAAGGCGCACCTTCATATACATCCGGGGTCCATACATGGAATGGCGCAGCGGAGACCTTGAAAAGCATACCGACCAGCATCATCATCAACGCCAGAACGATGAACGTGTGATTCTGTGCGGTGGCCGCTTTTTGCGCAACTTCGTAAATCTGCGTGGTGCCCGTAGCGCCAAAGATCAGTGCAATTCCGTAAAGCAAAAATCCCGTAGCGAAAGAGCCAAGCAGGAAGTACTTGATCGCGGCTTCCGGCCCTTTGCCTGTGTGCTTGCGGTAGCCCGCAAGAATGTAAGTGGAGATCGAAGAGATTTCGAGCGCAATGAAGACAACGAGTAGTTCGACTGCACCTGTGAGCAGACACATGCCGGATGCGCCAAAGAGAACAAGCGCGTAGTACTCGCCCATATGATGGCCGTCGCGGGGCAGAGTGTCATACGACACGAGCAGCGCAACAAGCACGATGCCGCAGATGAGCACGTGGAAGAAGACCGTAAAGGCATTCGTCTCAACTGCGCCAAAGAATGCCGTGCCGGGATCGAGCCGAAGCTGAATCAGGCTTGCCCAGAGCGCAAGAATGGTTCCCGGGGCCGCGATCCAGATGAGCCCGCGACGGAGCGTGCGCGGCGGCAGAGCTGCATCGACAAGCATTACCAGAATGCCTGCGATGACGAGGATCACTTCCGGCAGAATACGAAGGAGGTCGGTGTTCATTGTGCGGCCTCCTGTGTTGCTGCCGGAGTGCTGAGAATATAGAGGCGATCTGCGTGCTGACTTGTTTCAGCGGGCTTCATAGAGCTTTCAATTGTAGGCAACCAGATTCCGGGCGCAAGCCCCATGATGAGCATCAGCACTGCTAATGGCGCTAATGCGATCCACTCATTCCAGCGTAGATCCACAGCAGGTTTCTCTGTCGTCAGCGCACTCTCCGGGCCGTAGAAGACACGTTGCACAAGCCAGAGCGTATATGCTGCGCCAAGAATCACGCTGATCGTCGCCGCTGTCGCCCAGCCTCTGCTGACATTGGTGAAGGTGCTGGAAAGAATGAGAAACTCGCCGACGAAGCCATTCAGCATGGGCAGCCCCACCATGGCGAGCGATGTGATGACGAAGAACACTGCCGTGCGCGGAAGCTTTGAAGCCACGCCACCAAATGCGGCAATCTGGCTGGACTCATACCGCGAGTAAATTACGCCGAGCAGCACAAACAGCGCGCCTTCCATGACGCCCTGGTTCAGCATCTGGTAGGCAGCGCCGGTGCGGCCGGTAAGAGAAAGCCCGTAGATGCCCAGCGTTGTGAGGCTGAAGTGGCCTACAGTGCCAAATGCAATCAGCCGCCAGAAATCTCTCTGCACCAGCGCCAGGCACGAGCCATACAGAACGCCGATGACGGTAAGCGCGACCATGACCGGCGCAATTGCCGTGGCCTGAGCAGGGAAGAGCGCGACGTGAAAGCGCAGCATGGAATACAGACCGAGCTTGCCGGCGATCACCATGGCAAGCGCTACAGGAGCCTCACTGAATGCATCCGCCAGCCAGCCGTGCAGCGGAAATACCGGCACCTTGACCGCGAACGCGAAGAGGAAGGCCAGTGCGACCCAGCAAAGCGCGCCAGCGGGCAAGGAGCCGCTCGCAATCGCAGACTGAAGCTCGACGAAGTTGAAGGTTCCCGTGCGCGCATAGAGCCACAGAATGGCAACCAGCAGCGGCGCAGAGGGAATGAACGTGAACAGGAAAAACTTGGTTGCAGCCTTCGGGCCTTCCTTGCGACCGTACATGGCGATAAGGATTGCCATGGGCACAAGCGAAAGCTCCCAGAAGCCGTAGTAAAGCATCAGGTCCAGCGCCACAAATACGCCGAACATTGCCGTCTGCTGCACGAGGAACAGCGCGTAATAGACCTTACTGCGCGTTTGAATCGTATTCCAGCTTGCCAGCACGCCGATGGGCGCAAGCAGCCCAGTCAGCACCACAAGCCAGAGGCTCAAGCCATCGATGCCTACGTGATAGCTGATTGCGGGGTTCGAGATCCACGGCAGATTCACTTCAAACTGGAAGCCCGGCAGACCGGCATGGAAGTGTGCCGGCAGATGCAGAGTAAGACCAAAGCTGACCAGAGCAGTCAACAGCGCAATGGATGCTGAGAGTTTGCCGCGATCCGGCAGGAGTGCGATAAGCAGTGCTCCGGCAAGTGGAACAAGCAGAATGAGCGTGAGGATGGATTGATTGATGTCGATCATGTTCACCGCCCCGCCCAGTTCATGTGAATGCCCACGTTTGCCAGCACGCTGCTCCACGGCACCAGCGCAAACAGCAGCAGCGCTGCCGCCCCAGCCGCAAGCCATGCAGCATAGGAGCGCAGATTTCCCGACTGCCACTTCTGCAAAATCGCTCCTGTCAGCGTGGCAATGCCGGCAAGCAACCACACAATGCCGCCGATAACGGCAAACTCCACAACCCACTCAAGCAGGAAGCGCGAAATCATCAGCAGCGGTCTTACGATGATCGCGTTGTAGATTTCATCGACGTAGTATTTGTGTTCAAGAACACCCGCAAAACCTGTTGGCTCGGCGTTGATGTTCTCGATTGCCTTTGATCCGGGCTTATACATGCTGTGTGCGATGAACCATCCGATCAGCCCAACGGCAACAGCCATTGCACTGAAAGCCCACTCAGGAATGCCGCCAGTAGCTTCCACCGGATGAGAGCCCACCACTGGTTCAAGCCATGCGCCGAACTTTTCAATGCCGATCCAGCCGCCGCCGATGGAGAGCAGCGCAAGAATTACCAGCGGGCCCAGCATTGACCACGGACTTTCATGTGGATGCAATTCCGGTGCACGCTGCTTTCCGAAGAAGGCCAGGTACCAGAGCCGGAACATATAGAAAGAGGTCAGCAGGGCAGTAAAGAGCCCGACTGCCCAAAGTACCTTGCCCAACGTTCCCTGCTGGAACGCCGCATAGAGGATTGCGTCCTTCGAGAAGAATCCTGCGAGCGGAGGAATGCCGGCAATCGCAATGACGCCCATCGTCATGGTCCAGAAGGTAAAGGGAAGTTTCTTCCGCAACCCGCCCATCTTGCGCAGATCCTGCTCGCCGCCTAGTCCATGAATCACTGAGCCCGCTGCAAGAAAGAGCAGCGCTTTAAAGAAGGCATGCGTCATCAGGTGGAAGATGCCCGCCGAGTACGCCATCACGCCGCAGCCGAGGAACATGTAACCAAGTTGCGAGACAGTGGAGTACGCCAGCACGCGCTTGATGTCCGTTTGCACAAGCGCGATTGTCGATGCAAACAACGCAGTAGCCGCGCCGATAATTGCTACCACCGCAAGCGCCGCAGGGGAGCGATCAAAGATCGCATGCGTGCGGGCAATCATATAAACGCCTGCAGTCACCATCGTTGCCGCGTGAATGAGTGCCGAAACCGGCGTGGGGCCTTCCATCGCGTCGGGCAGCCAGACATAGAGCGGAATCTGTGCGCTCTTGCCCGTTGCGCCTACGAAGAGACAGAGCGCGATGCAGGTAAGCACACCGCCCGTCCATCCGGGGTTTGCAGCAATCTTCGCGGCGATCTCAGCGAAAGTCAGCGTGCCAAAATTCGCCAGCAGAAGAAACATTCCAATGAGGAAGCCGAAGTCGCCAATGCGATTGACGACGAACGCCTTCTTGCCCGCATCGGCAGCCGATGTCTTTTGAAACCAGAAGCCGATGAGCAGATACGACGCGAGACCGACACCCTCCCAGCCGACGAACATGAGCAGCGCATTGCCGGCGAGTACGAGAACCGTCATGAAGAACAGGAACAGGTTCAGGTAAGCAAAGTAGCGCCAGTAGCCCTTTTCATGCGCCATGTAACCGGCGGAGTAAATATGAATTAGAAATCCCACGCCCGTGATGATGAGCAGCATCGTGAGCGAAAGCTGGTCGAGAACGAAGCCGAAGTCAACATGAAGAGAGCCAACGGAGATCCAGGCAGGAGCGTTGTGCTCGACGACTGGAAACGTAATTGCGCCGGAATAAAGCAGGAAGGCGTCATGCGCAACGATCACGAAGGATGCCAGTGGAGCGGCAAGCGCGATCAGTGTCACCAGGGCCTTGGGCAGGCGGCTGCCAAAGAGCCCATTCAGCAGAAAGCCTGCGAAAGGCAGCAACGGAATTAACGGCAGAAATAGCATCGGTCCGTTCATAGTTTCATCAAGTCGATTCTGTCGACGGCCAGCGTGGCGCGAGCGCGGAAGATGGCAATAATGATGGCCAGGCCGACGGCAGCTTCTGCCGCGGCAACCACCATCACAAAGAAGACGAAGATCTGTCCCTTCACCATGTGCCATTGATGCGCAAAGGTAACAAAGGAGAGATTGACGCCGTTGAGCATAAGCTCAATCGACATGAAAATGGTGATGAGATTGCGCCGAATCAGAAATCCCACAATGCCAAGCGAAAAGAGCATCGCGCTCAGCAGCAGATACCACGATAAGGGAACCACGGAAAGCGAGATCTGGTTCACTTGCCTGCCTCCTGATCTCCGTGTCCCTTGCGTGCCAGGGCCACAGCGCCAAGGATGGCGATGAGAATGAGTACGGATGTGACTTCGAAGGGTAGCAGCAACTCATGGAAGAGCACACGGCTCAAGTCTTCCGTGCTTGTTACGCCATCGCTCAGTGAAGCCCCGCCAAGGCTTTGCGCTTTCAGAATCACCGTGGCGATCACCGCCAGAATCGCGGTCACAGCAGGGAAGCCGAGCGCAATGGCTGCCTTGCTTCCGAGCGTTCGCTCTTCCCGCCCAGCGTTCAGCAGCATAATCACAAAGGTAAAGAGCACCATGATGGCGCCTGCATACACAATAATCTGTGCCGCGGCCAGGAACTCCGCGCCAAGCAGAAGATACAGAACCGCCAGCGAAGTCATGACCACCACCAGCGAGAGCGCGCTGTTAATGGGATGCTTCTGGAGCAGGAGATTCAGTGCTCCCGCCAGGCACAATCCGGCAAAAACGATAAAGAGAATCAGGTGCATCGTTCCATCGCATGGTGCAACTGCTGCAGCGGCTCCAAGACTGAGCCGGTCGATGAAGAGAGGTAGCGAAGTGACTCCGTCGCGGTAAAAATCCTCTCCGATTGTAAATGAGCGTTGCGCGCAAAAAGTGCTTCCTTCGCGTGCAAGGCTACTGCTTCAACGCAAGCCAGAGGCTTGTTCCTACAATGTTCAAAATTGCAAGCGGCAAGAGAAAACGCCACCCGAAGTTCATCAGTTGGTCATAGCGGAAACGAGGCAGTGTGCCGCGCACCCAGATGTAAAGAAACAGGAAGAGAAAAACCTTGAGGACAAACCAGAGGATCGGCAGGACCGCATTGACGATCTGGTTTTGGAAGGGACCTATCAAATTACCAAACGGGCTCGTCCATCCGCCGAAAAACATCAGCGTAGCCACGCAACTCACGGTAATCATGTTTGCGTACTCTGCCATGAAGAAGGTAGCAAACTTCATTGAGCTGTATTCCGTATGGTAGCCGGCGGTAAGTTCGCTCTCAGCTTCCGGAAGGTCGAACGGCGCACGATTGGTTTCAGCATATGCAGCCATCAGATAAATGAAGAAAGCAATGAACTGAAATCCGCCAAAGACATTCCACGAGAAAATGCCGTGCGCAGCCTGGCTTTCTACAATCACACGCAGATTCAGTGATCCGGCCAGCAGCACAACGCCCACGAGCGAGAGCCCAAGCGCCAGCTCATAACTGATCAGTTGTGCGGAAGAACGCAGCGAGCCCAGCAGCGAGTACTTGTTGTTCGAGGACCATCCGGCCAGCGCAATGCCGTATACGCCAACGGATGTAATGCCGAGAATGACGAGGAGGCCAATGTTGACATCGGAGATCTGAAAGAGATGAAAACCCTGCGGCGCAATCTCCGGGTTGCCGAACGGAACCACGGCAATCGAAATCAACGCGCAGCCCAGCGCAAGAATCGGCGCCAGCAGATACAGTGGCCGGTACACACCCGTGGGAGTGATGTCTTCCTTCAGAAACAGCTTTGCTCCATCCACCAGCGGCTGCAGCAGGCCAAAAGGCCCCACGCGGCTGGGCCCCCAGCGGTTCTGGATGCGGCCGACGACCTTGCGCTCCAGAAGCACCGTGTAAGCCACGGCGGTCAACAACACCACCGTGACTACCAGCACCTTAAGAATGCTCCAAAGAACAAACCACCAGATCGTCACTTGACTTCAGCCTTTCGTTCCTCAAAAAAACGTGTAGTTACAGTTCAGTCCGCTGCGGTCTCAGCCAGCTCGCGGGATTCAAATTGATTCAGCTCGTTCAAATACACACTGTGCCGGCCCAACTCGCCAGAAGTGAATAGACCATTATGCACAGGCGTAATCAGGTCGCTGCCATTCGAGGCAATTGCCGAAACCGGCACAAATCCCGGCTCCGTGGAAACGTCATTTCCCGCAAAGAGATTCAAGCGGTCCAGCTTGTATGAGGGCACAAGCCGTTCGATCTCATCGAGCACTGCCAGCGGATCAAACGGGCTGACCTTCGGCTCAAGCCCGTTGGCCGTAAGCCACACTGCATGCTGATCAGCCTCGCCTGCCTGCGCGCCGCGCGATTGTCCGAAATCTCCAACCACGCTGCTCTTGCCAAAGGGAACTAGCGTTTTTACATCCACGCCCATGCTGCCGGCCAGTCGCACCAGAATCTCAAACTCCGGCTTCGTTCCGGCATAATCGGCGGCTTTCTTTACCAGCTGCACATCGCCAAAAGTGTTCGTCACTGTGCCGGTCTTTTCATAGAGGCTGGCTGCGGGAAAGACAACATCCGCAAGCGCAGTGGTCTCTGTGGAGAAGAGATCGAGCGCAATCACAAATGCGCCATTCAAATTCGCAGGATCTACGCCCGGCCGTTTTGCCGGATTTGCGCCCACGACAAGCAATGCGCCAAGCTTGCCCTGCCGAGCCGCATCGAATATCTCAGCCTGCGATTTGCCGGACTTCGCAGAAAGTCCCGGATACTCCTGCGCAAATGCTCCTGGTTCGGTGACAGGCACGTAGCCCGGAAGCAGATCGGGCAGCAAACCCATGTCCGCCGCGCCGCGTGAGTTTGCGTAATCACCGAGATACGCAAAGCGCACGTTGCCGCGGTTCAGGCCCCAGGCCACAAGAGACTTCAGCTGTGCGCCGCGGAACTCCTGCCCAAAGATCACCAGAAGCGATTCCTCAGCCATCACTGCCTTGGCGAGATCGCTCTGCTGTTGATCAAGCAGCGCCGTTACATCTTTGTAGCCATTTGGAGGAACGCCCTGCGAGGCCTTCGCCTGCCGCTCCAGCTTGATCGTCTCGTGATTCACCACATACAGCCGCGCATGATTCAACCGCACGTTTGTACGCAAGTTCCAAGCCAGCAGCGGATGCTCTTCGGTGGGATTACCACCGATGAGCAGAATCGCAGGAGCCGTAGCCGTCTCGCGCAATGTAGCAATCTTGCCTTCGTGGCCAGAGAGCGCCTGTACAAAGCTCGCGTAGTCGGTGGTGCGATCGTGATCGATATTGTTCGTGCCCAGAACCGTACGCGCGAATTTTTGCAGCAGATAATTCTCTTCGTTCGTGGTCTGGTTGGAGCCGATGACAGCGATGGCATCGCCACCCTTCGCGTCACGAATCTCTTTGAGCTTTGTGCCAGCTACGCGAAGCGCGTGTTCCCACGTCGCCGGTTCGAGCTTACCTGCAGCATTGCGAACCAACGGCTTTGTCAGGCGCTCCTTTGACTCCACAAAATCAAATCCAAACCTCCCCTTGGCGCAGAGAAAATCGCCGTTAATACCGCTCTTATCGCGATTATCTGCGCGAACAATCGCCGTACCATCGTTCGATTGCTTTACACCAAGCGTAACCTTGCATCCATCGCCGCAGTGTGTGCAAACAGTGGAGACATGATTCATCTCCCACGGCCGTGTTTTGTAGCGGTACGAACCAGAAGTCAGCGCGCCTACCGGGCAGGCATCTATGCACATGCCGCACTGCTCGCAATCCAGATGATCGCCGCCATTCGGAGCAATCACAGCGCTCACGCCGCGATTCTGAATGCCCAGCGCCCACACGTCCATGCCTTCACCGCACATGCGCACGCAGCGATAGCAGAGAATGCAGCGCGGCCTGTCAAAGAAAACCGCAGGCGACCACTGCTGCTCTTCGCGGTGCTGCTTGGCCTCAACATAGAGGCTCTCACCGGCACCGTACTTGAAGGTCATATCCTGCAGTTCACACTCGCCGCCTGCATCGCACACAGGGCAGTCCAGCGGATGATTTCCAAGAAGCAACTGAATCGTAGCCTTGCGCGCCTGCGCAATCTCCGGCGACTCGGTAACAAAAACCTGTCCTTCAGCAACTGTCGTGGTGCAAGCTGTCTGCAGTTTGGGAACTTTTTCCTGGCGCACCACGCACATACGGCACGCGGCCTGCAGACTCAGTCCGGGGTAATAACAGAAAGCCGGAATCTCAATACCGGCCTTGCGGCAGGCATCGATCAGCAGCATCCCCGCGGGAGCCGTCAGCTTCTTTCCATCGACAGTGAAAGTTACGTCAGCCATTCTTGTCCTTATGCAGCCTGATGCGTCGTCGGTGATGCGGCCTGTTTTTGATCCGGGAGAGCGACGGCGAGTTTCTGCACGACAAAGTACTCTACGCCTTCAAAGTCCTCTGGCTCGAACTCGACTCTCATCGTTAACGCTTCGGGAGCCATCTCGCCGTCTTCGGCCATTCCTTCGAGATGAAACTCCAGGGCCTCGCGCATCTGAACGGTCATTTCGTCCAGCGTATCTCCGGCGGCAACGCAGCCGGGAACGTCTGGGGCATGGCCCGAGAAGTTGCTGCCAGTGCATTTTGCGAAAACGACCAGATAGGTTCTCGTCATTTCAACCCCGCTTGTTTGAGGATACTTGCTACATCCCCTTTGGATAAGTCCTTGGAGCCATGAAAGGGGACTGTTACCGTGCCCTTTTTGTCCGGATGGTGAAATTGCATGTGGCTGCCTTTCTGCCGTGCCAGCTTCCAACCATCTTCTTCAAGAATCCGAATAACCTCTCGCGCCTTCAATCGACTTTCCCATCGTGGCGTACCACTACACCACCGCCAGCTCTACATGCTTTGCAAACGGGCAAGGCTTCCCGTTCAAATGATCCTCAAATTCCTTGCGGAACTTCTTCACAAATCCCAGAGTTGGCATCGCCGCAGCATCCCCAAGCGGGCAGAAAGTGCGCCCCATCATGTTCTCGGCCAGATACTGAATATTGTCGATGTCTTTTTCAGTTCCAAAGCCAGCATGGAAACGCGTCAGTGACTTCTTCAACCAGTCCGTTCCCTCACGGCAGGGAATGCACCATCCGCAGCTCTCATGCTGATAGAAGCTGATCGTACGCAGCGCAAATTCCACGATGCACGTCTGGTCGTCAATGACCACAACGCCGCCCGAGCCAAGCATCGAACCAGCCTTACCCACCTGGTCAAAATCCATGCCGAGGTTTTCAATCTCTTCCGGCAACAAAACCGGCGTCGAAGATCCACCCGGCACAACAGCCTTCAACTTGCGCCCGCCGCGCACACCGCCGCCAACCTCATAAATCATCTTCTTCAGGTTGTAGCCCATCGGCAGCTCATAAATCCCAGGCCGCTCCACGTGTCCGCTTAAACCAAACAACCGCGTGCCGCCATTGCGCTCCGAGCCCACAGCCGCGTACGCCGGGCCGCCCATCGCAATCACATGCGGAACAGAGGCAATCGTCTCCGCGTTGTTGATCACCGTCGGACCGCCGTACAAACCAACCACGGCAGGGAAGGGAGGCTTGATGCGGGGAACTCCACGCTTGCCTTCGAGCGACTCCATCAGCGCCGATTCTTCGCCCACTTCATAAGCGCCCGCACCACTCTGCGTGATCACGTTGAACTCGAAGTCCGAGCCCATCACGTTCTTGCCCAGGATGCCCTTCGCATAGGCATCGGCAACGGCCTTCTCCATGATCTCCAACAGATAGCGATACTCGCCGCGTAGATAGATGAAACCAGTCTTCGCGCCAATCGCCAAGCCGGCAATCATCGTGCCTTCAATCACCGCATGAGGATCGTGAAGGAAAATCAAGTGGTCCTTGCAGGTCGCCGGCTCGCTCTCATCGCCATTCACCAGCACATACTTCGGCTTCGCGCTCTGCTTGGGAACAAACGACCATTTCAGTCCCGTAGGAAATCCCGCGCCGCCACGGCCTCGCAAGCCGCTGGCCTTCATCTCATTGATGATCCACTCGGGCCCCTCGGCAATGCACTTCTTCAGCGATTCGTACCCACCCAGCTCAATGTACTTATCGATATTCGCAGCGCCCATACCAAAGCGCTTCGTCACAATCTTCACTTCATCGGGATGCGAAACCAGCCTAGGCATTCTTCACGCTCCCGTTCGCTTTTGCTTTGTATTCATCCAGAATCTTCGGTACATCGTTCGGAGTCAGCTCATCATGAAACGTATAGTTCACCTGAATGGCAGGCGCCCAGCAGCAGGCACCAATGCATTCAACTTCTTCCAGTGAAAAAATCCCATCCGGCGTCACGCCCTTGTGACCAATGTGCAGTTCATCCTGAAAGCGCTCATACAACTCGTACGCACCGCGCAGCATACAGCTGATATTGGTGCAAACCTGAATATTGAATTTGCCCGCAGGCTTGAAGCGCAGCATGGAGTAGTACGTCGCCACATTACGCACATCCAGCTGTGTAATTCCAATACGTTCCGCCACCTCGGCAATCACAGCGTCAGAAAGGTAGCCAATCTCATCCTGCGCGTAGAGCAACATGGGAATCAACGCCGAGCGTTTCACGGGGTACTTGGCCACCAGCGCATCGAACCTCGAAGCAAGCTGCGGCGAAAAGATGGACATTGTCTCCGTGCTCATTGCATCAACTCCCGTGCCCAGCTCTCTGCTGCCAAATCCATCTCTTCTTCCTCTGGGTGCCCCAGGTCTCGATCCTGAGACCTGGGATTCCGCGATCGTAATCGTCCAGCTTCCGTCAATTCCAGCGTCCCACTACTTCCATCTTCGCGCTGCCAGTTTACTTCCGTTCCGCTGCGCAACAAGCGAAGCCATTTATCGCCATGCCGAACCGTAATCTCTTCCTCGCCCAACTCCACCGTCGCCTGCCGGTTTCCATTTAATCCATGCGCCGCGGTGTAACTACGAAGCAGGGAAGCGAGCGATACCCAGAGTTCCACATAGAGCTTGTCGTCCAGATGAATCACACCTCTGCCAACTTCAAAAGCTCAGCATTTGAAACTGGTTCGAGAATCTCACGCTCAATTCCGTACCAGTCTGTCTCGTTGCTATGTTTCAAAATTTCAAAATCTTGCAGAATCGATTTCTGGTCCGTCGTTTGTTCGTACGCGCCTGATTCATTTACTAGCCAAACGCAATTCAATCCATCCTGACGCCGGTAGTACCCAATCCGAAAAACTCTGCCTCGGTCTTCACCCCATGGTGCAACTAACTTCACAATCGAACGTGGAGGAATTACCTCGCCGATATAAGCAGCGGCTCGAATTCTTTTCATCAGAATTGGCTCGGGCCGCCTGCGTTTCATCGGTCAATCTCCCCCAGCACAATATCAATCGAACCGATCACAGCCACCACATCGGCCAGCATCCGCCCCTTGCACATCGTTTCCAGCGCCTGCAGAGAAGCAAATCCCGGATACCGCATGTGCACGCGATACGGCTTGGCCGTGCCATCGGAAACCACGTAATATCCCATCGAGCCATGGCCCGATTCAATCTGCTGATACACCTCGCCCGCCGGAACGGCAAAGCCTTCGGTCACAATCTTGAAATGATGAATCAGCGCTTCCATCTGCGTCTTCATCACTTCGCGATCAGGCAGAACAATCTTCGGCGCATCGGCTTTAAAGTGGCCTTCGGGCATTCCATCCAGTGCCTGCTGAATGATCTTCACGCTCTCGCGCATCTCTTCCAGCCGCACAATGTACCGCGCCCACACGTCGCATCTGTCTGAAACAGGCACATTAAATTGGAATTTCTCGTAGCTCGAATACGGCATGTCGCGCCGCACGTCGAAATCAATTCCAGAAGCACGCGCAATCGGCCCGGTGATTGCCAGAGCAATCGCATCTTCCTTTGAAAGGTGCCCGATATCCTTCAACCGATTTACAAAGATCGGATTGCCCGTCAGCAGATTCGAGTACTCGTCAATCTTCTCCGGAAACGTCTTGATAAATTCGCGAATCCGCTCAAACATCCCCAGCGGCGGCTCCATCGAAAGCCCACCGATGCGGAAATAGCTGGTCATCATGCGCTGCCCAGCCACCATCTCAAAGATCTTCAGAATCTCTTCGCGCTCGCGGAAGGTATAAAGGAAGACCGTCAGCGCGCCAATATCCATGGCATGCGTGCCCAGCCAGATCAGGTGCGAATTAATGCGCGTCAGCTCCGTCAGCAGTACGCGAATCCACTGCGCCTTATCCGGAATCTCCAGCTCAAGCAGCTTCTCGACCGCCAGGCAATAGCAAAGGTTATTCGCCATCGGCCCCAGGTAGTCCACGCGGTCCGTCATGGGAACCACCTGCTGATAAAACTTCGCCTCGCAGGTCTTCTCAATGCCCGTATGCAGGTAGCCTATCTCCGGGTAGAGCCGAACAACAATCTCGCCGTCAATCTCCAGCACCAGTCTCAAAACGCCATGCGTCGAAGGGTGCTGCGGGCCCATATTCAGCACCATGTGCTGATCGCTTGAACCCTCCGCAATCGGAGCTTCCAGGATCGGAGTACCCACGTCAAAATCAGCCATTAGCGGTACCCCTCCACCGGATAGTCCTTGCGCAGCGGATGCCCAACCCAGTCATCCGGCATCAGAATACGCCGCAGATTTGGATGACCTTCAAAACGAATCCCGAATAGATCGAAGACTTCACGCTCGTAATAGTTAGCGCCAGGCCAGAGATGCGTAATCGTATCCACCGAAGCGTCTGCCTCATCCACCAGCACGCGAACGCGCAGCACTTCTTTCAGCGAGTGCGACTGTATGTGATAGCTCAATTGAAACCGCGGCGTCGATGGATACCAGTCCACCGCCGTCATATCCTGAAATGCGTTGTACCCGGCAGCCTGCACCGCCTTCAACGCAGCAACAATATCGTCGCTCTTAACCGTCAGCGTCAGTTCGCCACGGTCAAACTTCGCATCGGCAATCAACTCGCCCATTGCCTTCACCGCCGGATGTTCCGGCAGTTTTTCCAGCACGGCGGCTTTGCCAAGCAGCGTCTCTGCCATTAAAGGTCCGCCTTGTCCAGGCTCCAGTCCAGGATGCCTTTGCGAACGATATAGAAGATTCCCACAGCCACAAAGCCCAGGTACACAATCATCTCCCAGAAGCCAAAGAATTGCGATCCGGTAATGGCGGGCAGCTTTTTATAGATCACAGCCCACGGCATCATGAACACAGCTTCCACGTCGAAGAGGATGAACAGCATCGCCACCATGTAGAAGCGCACGCTGAACCGCCCGCGTGCATCGCCAACGGCTTCCACGCCGCACTCATAGACGGCCAGCTTCGTCTTTGAGTTCCTGTGCCGGCCAATAAACCACGAACCGGTAACCATGCCCACGCCCAACCCGAACGCGACCAAAATCTGCAGCAAAAGCGGCAGGTACTGCCAGTGATAGGGAATCATCGCATCCGCCCGAAAAATAGAAGGTGAAAATTCGGTGAGCACAGGAGTGTGTGTCGGAGTCCCTGTGCGATAAGGTGCTGATTTGAGATTAGGTTTTCAGGCTCCATACGTCAAGGCAGTGATCGCCGCCACATCTCATCGAGTCACTCCTCAATCATCTCCGTCTTTGCCATGCACGCACTGCAAATTTCCCAGGTTGACTCGCTCGCGTCGCGTCTTTTTCACAATGGAACGGTACTTCCGTCATATGAAGAAAAACTTAGTCAAGTCGAAGAATTGCATGAGGAGAATCTCATCATGGCCGCGACCACGACTTCCAGCTTCCTGCTTCAAGCCGCAGCACCAGCCGTGCCGGCCAGTCCTGCCCGTGCAAACCGTCGCCGGCGCATCGATCAAAACTCCGGGCGAGCCCTTGAGATCCTGGCCCACGCTATCGAATACCTTGCCGATGAATACGTACATCATGGCGGTCAGCTCAAAGGCAGTGACGGCCAGGTTCAGGCCATGCAGATCCTCATGGCTGCCAACCGCAGCATTTATGCTTCCTGCCCTGAGATTCCCACATTGGAAGAGCGCTGCGTAAACTTCCTGCGCCGTGTGTTGGATTAAAGAAACTCAACGCGGAAGGGCAAAAATTCTGATCTGAGTTATTGTCCTGCCGCCAGAACACCCAGAAGAAGCAGCCACGCCAGCCCCATCGTATGCCAGTACCAGGCCGTAGCATCCACGGCAATCTGCCGTGCCTGCACCTGTTTCAAAAAGCTCAGCGCGCAAAGGCAAAACACCAGAAATCCCACGCCAAGCATCAGGTGCAGCGCATGTAACCCGGTAATAAGGTAAAAGAAATAGCTTGCCGGCGTCGCCCATCGATCAAATGCAAAGCCTTCGGCCGTAAGCTGCCGCCAGGCCTCCATCTGACCGGCCACAAAAAGACCGCCCAGAATCAGCGTTCCCGCCAGCCACGGTCGTGCCCGCCTCACGGCCGGCTTGCCAAGCCCAAACCACTCTTCCAGCGCATCTATCTGGTGGAAAATTCCACGCCGTGCCATCTCCATCGTCAGGCTGCTCAGCAGCAGCACGGCTGTATTGAGATACACAATCGGAGGCAGCAGAATAGGCCGCCAGTCTCCAATCATCTCTGAAGTACGCGGATCAATGTGCCTGCTTGCTTGCCGTGCGAAAAAGAAAACCACCAGCACGGCAAAAGCCATCATGTCTGCTGCCAGCCCGAAGAAAACGAAAAAGCGGAAGCGATGCAGCCGGTCCCGGGCATTGCCTCGCGGCCCATGCCAATCGTCATCGCCGCCGCCCCCGCCGCCCCCGGTAGGCCGCCGGTCAACAGGCGGTTTCCCGCCGATTCCCGGCTCCTTGCGTTCAATCTCCGTGGGTGTGCGCGTGAAAGTGACTGGCATGGCTGGGCCTCAGCTGAGGCGGGGAACCCGCACAAGAATTTAGACGCATGAATCTTCGCACGGAATAGCGGCCTCTGCAATTCCTTTGGATGCAGGTTCCATAAGGCAGGCTTTTTAGTCTTCGTTGCCCGCAAACAATTCCGGCTGTGGTTCCCGCCGTCCACGCTTGCCGGCGCCGATCAGGCTGACCACTTCCAGGGTCTCAATCGCGGTTCGCGGGAGATAAATGCGCTGTGTGTTCGACCTCTGATCAGGCGGTGTCAGCAGCAATCCCGCACCGTCCACCAGGCTGCGGTCGTTGGCAGCCAGCCCCTCCAGCTCATCGCCATCGGTCAGCGTCATCCGGAGCCACAGTCCGGCCGCCCTGGGCCGTACGGTGAACCGCTTATGCAGCAGCCGTTCCGGGTTCGGATCGGCGGCAAGCAATCCCGGTAAATCCCTTACGTAGCAGACCCACTTTAGCTCTTCCCACGGAAACCGCAGCACCTTTCCGCCCGGATCGAGAATCTCCATCTCTTCGGCTACCCCGGCAGGATTCGCAGCCGCATACCCGGCAAACCAATCCTCAGCGAACCTGCGTACAATCACGGGTTTGCGCTGGGAGGGCATCGAAGGAATCTTCGCACAAACCAGGCGCATTGGGGATAGTGCGGTAGATTCCCCGCAACTTCGAAGCCCGGCAGCGCGTTTTGAACAGCTTCCAGTGCAAAAGATAGCTAGCCAAGTACGGCAGGTTGTGTTAATGTACAGCTTTGAAATCTGTCTCCCGTGCGGTGTAAGAGTAAGTACATCAGCCACTTGGAGCAGAAGCAGGAAAACTCGATGCCCGATTACGTCTACCTGCTGGAAAACCGGCTTTCAGCCGACCAGCAACATGCCCTCCGCGCCCTTCGAGAGATAGCGCGGGACTCTGAACTGATCCTCTTCCTCACTGGCGATGCAGTGCGTGATCTGACCAGTGGACACGCCGTTCGCGATCTTGAAGTAACAGTTCAGGGAAATGCTCTCAAGCTTAAGAAAAGAATAGAGAAATCCGGTGCCAAAATCTGGGGCGAAGACGAGGCCACCCGCACTCTCTACCTCAGTTTTCCGGGCACGGTTCGCGTCGATCTGGTCAGCACGCATCGCGTCGAGTATCCCAAGCTAGGCCACCCGGTTTATTCCGCCGCCAGCATCCAGGACGATCTGCGCCGCCGTGACTTTACCGTCAATGCCATGGCCATTTCGCTCAATGAGGGCTCTTACGGCCTTCTCATGGACCCGTTGAATGGTGCGGCAGATATTGAAGCCCGTGTGCTTCGTCTGGTCTCAAATTATGGCTTTATTGAAGATCCATCCCTGTTGATTCGGGCCACACGCTTCAAGGTTCGCCTGGGCTGGGAGCTCGATCCTCGCTCTCAGCAGCGCTACGAGAACGCAAAAGCCGACGGAGCCATAGAGTACCTTTCCAAACTCGCCCGCAGCCGCGAACTCGAACAGATTGGTCACGAAGATGACGGCCTGAAAGTTCTCGAAGCCTTTGAGGCCGAAGGCTGGATGAAGGTCCTCTTTCCGCAATGGACCCACGCCAAGGTCGATGCTGCCAAACTCCATGCTCTGCATGACTTGCGCGTGGAACTGTTGATGCAGGGCGTCCACGCGGACACCTCAGCCGCGCAGATGCAGCTTCTGACCGCCAAGCTTCAACCCAAGGATCTCTCCGCCCTCAAAAAGACGCTGCTGCGTCCGGGATTTGTAGAGGAGTGGAACGGCCTCGATGCTGCCGCTGCTGCTTTTGCCAAGGTCCTGCAATCCAAAGAGAATCAGACTCCTTCGGCCGCGTACAAACTTTTTACGAGTTACGACCCGGAAGCAGTTCTCTGGCTTGGATTTACCAGCAACTCCACAGCCGTCAAAGAGCGCTATAACCAGTTCCTGAAGGTATGGCCGGAGATCCGCAAGCAGATTCCCTTTGCTCTGCTCCAGGAGATGCGCATTCGTCCGGAGCTGCCCGGTTACAACGATCTTCTTCAGTCCATCTTTCTCCAGATGATTGACGGAAAGCTGGCTACGCCGGAGGAGATGAAGGCCTACCTCGAGCCGCACTCCCCGCCGCCGCCGCCGCCGCCCGTTACCATCAAGCGCCCGCGTGGCAGAAAAGCAGCCGAAGCGCGCTCCCGAGACTTTGAAGATGAGGATGAGGAAGAGTCGGTTCCTGAGTCTTCCGACGACGATCTCGATGATATGGGCGGCGAGGACGAGATTGGTCTGGGCCTGCCCAAGATGGATATGAGCGAGGGCGAAGAAGAGCAGGACGAAGCGGAAGAAGACGAAGAAGAAGATTCAGAAGACGAACCGCCTGCCCCAAAGAAGCGCGGCAAGTCTGCTCCGCCACCAAAAGCAGTGAAAACGCCTCCCGCGCCGGTGAAACCTGCTCCGGCTCCGGCCGCGGCGGAAAAAGCACCAGCGCCCGCTGCAAAGAAGGCTGAGGTGCCGGTAAAAGCTCCCGTAAAGGCAGCAAAACCAGCTCCCGCGCCTGCAAAGGTCGCAGCGAAAGTAACCAAACCTGCACCGGCAGCAAAGAAATCCCACCCGGCACCGCCTGCCAAGCCGCACGCAAAAGCTCCGGCGAAGAAGGCCGCAGCAAAACCGGCGCCCAAACTTCCGGCAAAGAAGGCTCCGGTGAAAAAAGCCGCAGCCAGGGTCGCCCCTGCCAAGCCAAAGAAAGTGGTGCCGCACCACAAGCCCAAAGCCGCAAAGCCGAAACCTCACAAGAGCGCTAAACCGGCAAAGAATCACGCAAAGAAACGCTGACGGCAGCGCCAAATCGGGCATATTCTCAACCCCATTCTGTTTTCAGAATGGGGTTGGCTTTTCTGGCGTGTTATCTTCGTCTTCAATCCCTGCAATTCGAGGAGCCATGCCGTAATGATTCGCGCCTCTCGCATTTCGCTGCTCTGCCTGCTCCTTCTTCTGGCCGCCGGCTTCGCCCGTGCCGCCGAAAACTCCGGTGCCGGTTACAAATTCCGCTCCGGCGGTTGGACCTACGTCCATCTCCAGGGCGCGCCGGAAGAGATCGGCTTCCAGCACGGCAGCCTGCTCAAAGACGAAATCGAAGACATGATCCATGTCATCCAGGTAGAAACCAGCCACGACACCAGCCGCAACTGGGCTTTCTATCGTGACGCCTCAAAAAACCAGCTCTGGCCGCACATTGACGCGGAATACCAGCACGAGCTCGAGGGCATCGCTAAAGGTCTCCAGTCCAAAGGCAGCAAACTCGATCTATGGGATGTAGTCGCGCTCAACGGCAGCATAGAACTCCCGCAGTACTACGTTCCCTGGCTGAACAAACGGCAAAAGGCCTCTAACCAGCCAACCATTCTCCCGCGCGGACGCTGCTCAGCTTTCATCGCCACTGGCAGCTATACCCGGGGCGGTAAAATCGTCATCGCCCACAACAACTGGTCCACATATGCCGACGGCGCGCGCTGGACAATCATGTTCGATATCCAGCCCACGCAAGGCCATCGCATGCTGATGGACGGCGCCCCTGGCGTGATCACCAGCCAGGATGATTTCGGCGTCAACGATGCCGGACTCATGGTCACCGAGACCACGATCACCCAGTTTGAAGGCTGGAACCCCGACGGCAAGCCCGAGTTTGTCCGCTCCCGCAAAGCCATGCAATACGCCGGCTCCATCGACGAATACGTCTCCATCATTAAGGACGGCAACAACGGCGGCTATGCCAACGACTGGCTCATTGGCGATCGCAAGAGCGGGGAAGTCGCCTATCTCGAACTCGGTCTGAAGAACACACCACTCTGGCGCACAAAGGACGGTTATTTCGTCAGCTCGAACTTCGCTCGAGATCCGCAGTTGCTTCGCACGGAAGCCCCTGAATTCGACACGAAAAATATGCAGAGCTCTCCCAACGCCCGTCGCGTCAGCGCTGAAAAACGCATTGAAGACGCTCGCGGACGCATCGACGTCGCCATTGCAGAGCAATTTCTCGCAGCGCATGAAGACAGCTATACCGGAAAGGTGAATCCGGACAGTCGCTCACTCTGCGGACACATTGACCGCGATCCCCGCGGAGTTCCCGAGTGGGGAGACGGCCCGTATTATCCAGACGGCGCAGTAACCGGCAAGGTCACGGACTCCGACCTCGCAGCCAAAATTGGCCTCATCGGCCATGCAGGCCACCCTTGCGGAGAAGACTTCATCGCCGCGCCATTCCTCGCCGCACATCCCGAATACAGCTATCTCAAGCCCATCCTCAAGGACATGCCTTCCGGCCCGTGGACAGAATTCACCGCAGGCGAAAAGAAATAATCGGAATTATCAGCAGGAAAATCGCACACTGAATGCAGCCTATTTCGCAGCCGCCAAAACTCCGCCATTCGCGCAAAGAACGGCGGCTGCAAATAAGACCTTCAGGATGCGTGTAGTCCGGGTGGATTCGACGAGACCGCGGCAGCTTAGTAGCGTCCGCGTCCACCGCCTCCACCGGAACCCTTGCGGGCCGTATAGCAGTCGCGGCAGAAAACGGGACGGTCGCCACGCGGTTCGAAAGGAACCGTCGTAGGTTGCCCGCATCCGGAGCAGATGACCGGAGTCCCGTGCGATGCCTGCGATGATGAGCGGTAACCACCACCTCCACCGCCCTGGTCCCCCTTCTTTGCCATACGACAGGGTTTGCAGCGCTTGGGTGTTGAAAAACCGCGTTCTTGGAAAAATGCCTGATCAGCAGCGGTGAAGGTAAAATCCTGCCCGCAGTCGCTGCAAGTGAGTTGAATATCGCCGGCCATGAGACTCCTCGTACTGGTACTGCCAACTTTACCACCCTTTTTGTAGTTTTTTTGTAAGATTTAAGTTTCGATGCGTGTCACCTATATCCTTACCTCCCTCGGCGTCGGGGGCGCGGAGCGGCAGGTCATTTGGCTTGCACGCCGCATGGCACGTGCAGGACATACCGTCCAGTTAATGGTTCTGCTGCCGCAAGGCGTCGATGATCTACTCGTAAAATCGGCCTCGGAGAGCGATCCAGCCAACCTGGAAGTGATCTATCTCGGCATGACAAAACATCCTTGGAGCGCGTTGCAAGCCTTCCGTCACGGAGCCGCAGCCCTTCGCAAATTTCACCCAGACATCATCCACGCCCACAATTTTCACGGCAATCTCGCCGGTCGCATGCTGGGCTGGCTCACCGGTAATACCTCCGTGATCTCCACAATCCACAATGTTTACGAAGGTGGACCGCTCCGCATGTTTGCCTATCGCATCACGGATCCACTCAGCGTCCGCACCATAGCAGTAAGCGAAGCAGCGCGCGCTCGGTACGTCCAGATCAAATCCGTCCCGGGCAGCAAATGTGGCGTCGTAACCAACGGCATCGAAACTGACAATTTCCTCCCGGATCCATCCCGGCGCAACGCAACACGAACAGAAACCGGCCTCCGCGAGAACGACTTTGTCTGGATAGCAGTAGGCAGGCTAGCTCCAGCCAAGAATTACCCCAACCTGCTCGGCGCTTTTTCCACTCTCCGCAAAGTCCCAGCCGCAAAATTATGGATCGTCGGCTCCGGCGAGCCTGCTTACACAGATGGTCTAAAAACTTTAGCTCGCGAACTACGTATCGAAAACAGCATCCGCTGGCTCGGCGCCCAGCAAAACGTAGCGCCTCTCCTCGACGCCGCCGACGCATTTGTACTCGCTTCCGCCTGGGAGGGAATGCCGCTCGCACTGGGCGAAGCAATGGCAATGGCAAAACCAGTCGTCGCCACAGACGTTGGCGGTGTACGCGAAATGATCAGCGAAGATAAGTACCTCGTCCCGGCAGAAGACTCCAGCGCCCTTGCGGAGAAGATGTCCGCAATCATGAACCTCAGTAATGCAGACCGAATCCAAATCGGCGCCGCCGCACGCACCCGCATCCTCACTCACTTCAGCATGGAAGCCAAAGTTCAGGAATGGGAAGCGATCTACCATTCCGTGCAGCGATAAAAACAAAGGCCGAAGCAATCGCTCCGGCCTCCGCTTCACACTGCCAGTCCGTTAGAACTGGAAGATCAGCTGCCCAAAGATGCGCCGCACTGCCGAACCTGTGGGACTGTTGAAGATGCCCCCCGCCAATGTCGTCGAATGGCCAAAGTCCGTCGAGCCAAGCGTTCCGTTCGGCCCACCATAGTTCACATTGTTGAACAGGTTCAGAGCCTGCACACTGAAGGTCAGCGAATACCGGCGATTCGTGGTTGCACCGCCGCCAAAGCCACCGCGTCCGCCGCCACCGCCCATACCGCCGGGTCCCAGTCCACCGCCCGGCCCACCGCCACCAGGTCCGCGTCCACCACCCGGTCCACCGGGGCCGCCTCCCGGAGGCCCGCCTTGGTTATTGCCGCCGCTTCCGCCCGTCTCAGGCCCAAAGCCCCAGCTCCGGCTGATGCGCAGATTGAAGGCCACAGCCGCCGGGCCCTTACCAATGTTGGCCGGAATCAGCGCTTCACCCGCCACAGGCTGCGAATCCAGGCAGCCGTATGCGGTCGAAATATACCGTCCCGTGGTGTCAGCCGAGCACTGTGCACTCGTCGCTTCTCCCGGACGCTGGTTTCCAAATCCGTTCAGAAAGTCATTCTGCAACACAATGTTGTATGGCTTGCCCGCCTGCGCAATCATGAAGGGATTGAAGCGGATTGCGAAAGGTCCCGTATAGTTGCCCATGGCAAAAATCTGGTGCCGGGAAACAAATGTTGCCGGGCCATAATCCTGGCTGATGTCATAAGCATTCGAAGCATTCGATCCCGCGCCGCCATCGCTGTGCGAGAAGCCAAGCGTATAGAACCCGACCAGGCTCAACTTCGGGCTGATCCGCGCATTCACGCTCGTAATCAGCTGATCCTGCTTGAAGACAGCCTCAGGCGTGTATTGATACACATAGCCGCCTTCAGGGTTCACGGGGTATTCGCCGTCTGAGTTAATCTGGTTCGCATTTGTAGTCACAAGCTGATGCGCGCCAAACGAGTGCAGGTAGGTCACCGTTGCCGTCGTGGTCTTGGTAAGCTGTCGCTCAATGCTCCCGCCGGCCTGGCTGGTATAGGGCGAACGATAGCTGGAAGAGACGCGATACCGCAGCGGGATGTTGTTGCCCGTCGTTGCGCCCGCTGTGCTCACCAGCGTGCTCAGATCCAGATTATTGACCGTCACGCCAGTTGCCGAGCAGGAGTATTGATTCGACGGCGAGTTCTCCCCGCAGACAGGTTCGTTCAGCACATACCTGTCCTGCGAATCCGCATGTTGAATTCCCAGCAGATTGCTCACCGCAAATCGGTCGTAAAAGAAGCCCCATCCCGCGCGTACAACCGTCTTGGCCTGCTTTCCCTTACCGCCATCCAGCGCATACGCAAGCGCAAATCGCGGAGCCCAGTCGTTATGATCCTGCACATGATTCTGTGCCTCCCAGCGCACGCCGCCGGAAAGCGTCAACCGCGGATTCACCTTCCAGTCATCTTGAAAGAAGAGCGCGGCGTCGAACACATTCGCAAGCGCATGCTGGTTGCCCGTGGTGTAGCTCGCGGTCGTCGGAGCCCATCCTTCAGCCTCTAGCTGCTGATAGCTCTGCCCGGCTGCAAGACCATTGGCAAAGTTAGCGTAAACGTCGCCGGCGGTGTACGGTTTGCCGGTAGCCGGGTTGATCTGCGAGCTCGCGCTGAAACCCAGCCCGCCCTGAAAATTCGAATCGGTAAAATTCGCATCGCGTCCGTCGCGCAGCCGGGTTCCGAACTTGATTGCATGATTGCCGTGACTCCATGTCGTCAGGTTCTGAAACTCCAGGTGCGTCGTATGGTCTGAGCTCGACTGCGCCGAATAGCCGCCCGTTGTAAACTCGCCGACTCCCGACACAGTACGGTCCGTCGAGTTCGGAGTGATGTACTCATTCTCGCGTTCGTATTGAAAGCGCGTCTCGTTCACTATGTGATCGTTGATCACATAGGCATCGCTGATCTGCACCGTATGATCGGTCGATGAGGAATTGTAAGCAGCGCTCGGCATGGCCGCAGAATTCAGATTGTTCTGCTGCGAGTCATCGTAAAAGCTGTAGCGTGCCGTCAGCGTATTCTTCTGTCCCACCTGCCAGTCAATGCGTCCCGATACATTCGTTCGATCATGTTGTGTCGGCAGCGAAACAGGGTAGTTCGTAATCACCTGATACACGCCGTCCGCATTGGGAATAACCGTTTCACCCAGCAGAAACGAGTGAACGTCACCAATGTTTCTCCGCTCTGCACTCGCAAAGAACGAAGTGTTCTTATTGATCGCACCGCTCACCGTTCCGTTGTACTGATAGCTGTAATAGGAGGGCAGGCTGCTATTGAATGGATTACTCGTGTTAAATGCGCTGTCATTGCCCTGGATAAAGGCCTGTCCATGCAGCTTGTCCGTACCTGGCTTGGTCAAAATCTCAATGCGCCCATAACCAAGACGGTCATACTCGGCTGAAAACGGATTTTGGTTGATACGAATTTCGCGAATCGCCGACTTCGGAGGAAGCTGGCCGCCGGAGAATCCATCAATATAGATCTGTCCGCCATTGGGGCCCGCCGAAGGTCCGGCCAGTGCCTGAAGTTCATTCGAAAGCTCATCCGGGTCATCCGAGAGAGCCTCAAGATCCTTGCCCTTGAGCACAATAGCGTTGGAGTTCCCGCTGGCTTCTACGTTTACCGTCGGCGCATCATCGGTCACAACCACATTCTGCTGCTCCACCTGGATCGCCATCGCAATGTCGACGCGCTTGGCCGCACCCGCTGCAATCGTAATCGGCTGCGACTGAAACGGCGCAAAGCCCGCATAGCTCGCCATCACAACATAGGTGCCTGGCTTTAGGCCGTGAACCTCAAAGTTGCCCCCGGAGTCCGCCGCTGTCGTCGCAACAGCCTTGCCATCCGGTCCGTTGATCGTAACCTTCGCGCCCGGAATCAAAGCGCCATCTGGATCGGCCACACGCCCGCGAATCGTAACGGTGGATGCGGCAGGCGCAGCCTGAACCGCCGTTGACGCCGGCGAAGCCGCCGGAGGCGCAGCCTGCGCCGAGAGCATCACAGCAGAGCCCGCGCCAAAAGCCAACAAGAGACAGTAAGATCGATGAATTGCGAAATGCAAAGTAATCCTCTTCGTGATCTGAATTTGTTCAGTCAATGAGTTCGTACAAAAAGTTTTTTTGATCTGCCAATCGGCCGGAAGTTACTGTGTTGCAGCAGCCGCTTCTCCGCCACCGCCGCCCATGCTCCAGCTGGAGAGCAGGTCACGCGCGGCAGGCGCTTCCAGCAGCGGCTCAACACCGGCCAGGAGCATAACTGCATTTACATCCCCGGAGCTGCCTCCAGCCCCATCCGTGGCGACCACCATAATGGCCTGACCCTTTTGCAGATCCTTAATTTCAATCACCGGTGTGCGGCTCAAAAACTGCGCTGGATCGCCTCCACCTGCGCCCGGCCCGCGTCCAGCGCCGGCACCTGGAGCACCCTGTCCCGCAGGCCGCTGTCCGCCAGCAGCACCAGCGCTCGCACCGGCAGTGCCCTTAAGCCGAGCCGCTATGAACTGTGCCATCTGGTCAGGAATGCGATGCATCTGCGCATCCGGCCCAATATGAATCGTCATCTGCTTCTTCGTCGTCAGGTCTTTCAATGTCACAGTAGAAGCTGCAGCATCCACCGTAAGAATCGTGCCCGAAACATTCAGGAACGTTCCCGACACAACTTCCTCAGCCGCGATCTCCGTGCCATCGGCATTCTTATCGCCGCGCGCTCGAAGCTGATCACCAGCATGAATCGTGTCCATCGTCGCGGGCTGCGCCTGGTCAAAGCGCACTGACCCCGGAGCATAACGCCTCAGGACAGTAGCCTTCGTCGTCTTCACCGTAACGGTCTTGGCAGTCGGCCCCGCGCCAGTCGATACAGTAATGACCCCACCGGCAGCATCCACACTCTTCACCAGGCCCGAAATCCCGCGCTTCTGCCAGTCCGCCAGATCCTTCTGCTGCTTCTGCGCCACATCCGCAGCCTTGATCGCGACAATCTGCTTCGGCGCCAACGGATCAGCCGTCGCATCCTCTAACCCGCGCACCAGAATGCGATCACCCACCGCAAGGTCAGAAATCGTAATCGCCGCCGCGTTCGCCAGGCTCGTCTGCCCGGGCTCAATCCGCTTCAGATCCGTGTCCGCCGCAATCGCTACCTGGTGCGACTCCCCGGTATCCGTCTTAACCGTAAGCGTGTTGCCGTTAATAGCCGTGATCGCGCCACGCAGTGACTTAGTCGCCTGCGCGCCAAGAGAGAGTGCAAAACAGAGAACAAGTGCAGCCATCGCTGCCATGCGAATCCGAATTGGGGTCGTACGTTTCATTCGTCACCGCTCGTGAATTTTTGCTACTAAAAGATTCATTGCTCATTTGGGTAGACGCAGCAGATCGCAAAAAAGACGACACAATGCGTTGAAATGGCCTTATATGAAGGATATATGAAGACTATCGCGTCAATTCTGCCGTTTCCAGGAAGGTAAAGCTCCCCGAAGGCGTCGGTTGAACGTCCCTCAGTCGCTTGTTGTGCACCACAACCGTGTCGCGATACCACAAATTGATCGCCGGCAACTCACTCGCCAGAATCTGTTGCGCCTGCGCATAATCCGCACGCCGCTTCTCCTGGTCCGGACTCTGCCACGCATCATCCAGCAGCGCATCCAGCTGCGCATTCGAGTAACGTCCGCGATTCGCACCCTTCGGCGGAAACCGCGCGCTCGAAAACGCATACGTAAAAATATCCGGCTGCTCATTGCCGCCAATCCATCTGAGCGAATACATCTGAAACGCCCCATGCACCACGTCCGCATAAAACGTCGCAAACTCATAGCTGCGAATCTCCAGCGCAATCCCCACTCGTGCAAGCTGCTGTTGAAACACCGCCGAAAGCAGCCGCACATCCTCCACCGTGCTCGTCTTCATCGTCAGGTGCAGCCGCACGCCATGGGTGTCACGCTTGTATCCCGCATCCTCCAGCAGTTGCTCCGCACGCGCTGGATCATAGTTATACGACGGCCCGCCACCGTTCCACGCCCAGTGCGTCGTCGGCAGCAGGCTCTTCGCCGGCCGCGCCCGCCCACTCATCAAGGTACGAATCAACAAATCGCGATCGATAGCACAAGCAATCGCCTGCCGCACGCGCACGTCTTTCAGCAGGGGATCGCGCAAATTAAATCCGAGGTACTGCACCTGCGTCCCCGGCGCATCCGACACTTCAAGATCGGCGCGGCTTGCCAGCACCGGCAGCGCATCCATCGGCACCGCGTTGCTCTCCACATCCGCCGAACCCTTCTCCAGCTCCAGTGACATCGTGATCGAATCCGGCACCACCGCAAACCGCACGCGCTCAATCTTGGGCACAGCCGCCCAGCTCTGCGCATTCCGCTCCACCACAACATCCTGATCAATCTGCTGACTCACAAACTTGAATGGGCCCGTCCCCACAGGATTCCGCCAGAAATCCTTGCCCGCGCCCTCCGGCACAATCCCCATAGCGCCCGTCGATAGATTCGCCAGCAGAAAATTATCCGGCTGCTTCAAATGCAAAATCACCGTCCGCGCATCCGGCGTCTCAATCGTGTCAATCGACGCATACGACGCAGCCCTGGCAGTAATCACCGTCCCATCCCGCATCGAGTTCAGCGTCCATTTCACATCACGGCTCGTCAACGCGCGCCCATCATGGAAATGCACACCCGCGCGCAGGTGAAAAATATCCGTCCGCGGATCAGGCTGCTCCCACCGCTCCGCCAGCGCCGGAGTGAAATGAAAGCTGGCATCCTTCTGCACCAGCCCATCAAAGAGCAACTCATCAATATGCTCCGACTGCGCATCCGTCCCCACACGAGGATCAAGGCTCGTAGGACTGCTCTCAATCAGAAACACAACCGTCCGCGGATCACGCTGAGCAGACTTACATCCAACCAGTAGAAGAGCTGCGGAAAGCAGTATCCATCCGCACCTCAAAAAAGCCCCGTCATCCTGACCGTAGGCGTTTTTCAGCCGGAGGGAAGGACCCGCTTCTGTTTTTTGCCTACGCCAACGAAAACACTGGGTGCCCCATCCTTTCGCGCCCTTTGCGAAAGGGTGGGATAACGGAAGGCCAATCCACCTAAACATACGTAACCTGCCCAAGCACAACAGCACGCTCCGCCCCCGTAGCAGCAGGCACATTCCCCGGCAGCCGATGCCACGTCTGCCACGCCAGCAACGCAAACGCAGCAGCCTCCTTGGCCTCTGCCGGCAAACCAAATCCTTCAATCGAAGCCAGCGTGCATCCCATCGCCCCAAGCCGCGCCTCAAGCATAGTCATCAACGTACGATTCCGCGCACCGCCACCCGAAACAATGTAGTCCACAGCCTTGCCCTGCATGTGCGGCGCAACAAAGCGCTCATAACTCCGCGCAATCGATTCCGCAGTCAAAGCGGTTGCAGTTGCGATGACATCCTCCGCAACTTTGCCGTGCTTCTTGCAGGAAGCAAGAAACCTCTCCGCATACTCCCGCCCAAACTCCTCGCGTCCCGCAGTACGAGGCGGAGCAAGCCTGTAATAGCGATCTTTCAACTCAGCACGCAGCACAGTCTCAATCACACGCCCCCGCGCAGCGATCGCACCATTACGGTCGTATGGCTTATCGAATAGCTTCTGCGTAAGTGCATCCATCACCATATTGCCCGGCCCGGTATCAAATGCGATCAGCGCATCGGCATCAGCGCCTGCAGGAATCGCAGTCAGGTTCGCAATGCCGCCAATATTCTGCAGCACACGCCCACGCTTCGCATCCGCAAACAGCACATAGTCCAGCAGCGAAACAAGCGGCGCGCCCTGTCCTCCAGCAACCATATCCGCAGGACGAAAATTAGAAACCACCGGCACGCCAAGTCCTTGCGCAATCGCCGCGGGCTCGCCAAGCTGCCACGTGCAGGCAAAATTGCGCCCCGTATAACGCTCCGCCTTCGCCTGGTGATACAACGTCTGCCCGTGGCAACCAACCAAGTCAATTTTCACGTCATGCTTCGCAACCGTCCTGCGAACAGCACCCGCATACTCCAGCCCCAGCCGCCAGTTCAGCCGCGCCAACTCCGCCGTAGAAATCGACGCCGCATTCATCGCCGCAAGAATCGCACCGCGCAGCGCAGGAGGGTAGGGAAATCCCTCATGCGCAATCAGCGTCAACTTCGCGCGGCCCTTCGCAGACTCAATCCGCACCAGCGCCACATCAATCCCATCGGCAGATGTGCCGCTCATCACTCCAGCTACGGTCATTGCTTTAGCACTCATGCCGTCTCCACCAAAGGCTTCAACGCACTGCCGCCTGAAGCTGTAGCATTCTCTCCCGCCAGCGCAATCACCTTGTCGTGAAACGCATGAATCCTGGCTCGCAACGCCTCATACTGCCTCGCAGTCAGCGCCTTCGCAACCTGCGCCGGAACAATCTTCGCCCGCTTCTGAGCAGCCTCTTTCGCGCGAGCCAGCAGCAGCGTCCGAAACGCAGCCGACCGCTCCGCCTCCGCAATCAACGCCTCATACGCACGCAGAATCAGCTCAGGACTATGACAAATCTCAATCATGTCCATCCCCGCGCGAATCGCAGCCACAGCAGCCTCTTCCATCGGCATGAACTTCAGAATCCCGCCCATCTCCAGATCGTCGGAGAAGATCAACCCGCGATACCCAACCCGCTTACGCAGCACCTCAGTCACCCAGAAAGAAGAAGCAGTCGCCGGCATATCTTTGCTTTTCGTATGCGGATAAGCCGCATGATTCACCATCACCATCGGCAGCTCATTCCGCAACTCACGATACGGCGCAATATCCTGCTGCCACAGTTCTTCCCACGTGCGCTCAACCTCCGGCGTCTCAAAGTGCGAATCCTTCGTGCCTCCGCCAAGCCCAGGAAAATGCTTCCCACATCCCGCAGCACCGTGTGCACTGAGGCCAAAGAGATATTGTCGAGCAAAGGCAACTACCTCGGTGCCCGTTGTGCCGCTTGAGCGAGTCCCCATCACATCGCTGGACTCGGATAGCGCTAGATCGATTACCGGGGCCAAGGTTACGTTGAAGCCGAATGCGCGAATGGAACGCGCCGTGAGGCCTCCATGATTGTAGGCAAAAGTTCCGCGGGGCTTGAGTGCATCTGCCCGCGCCACCAGTTGCGCCGCAGGCATAGGCGCAAGCGCATCGCGCAAACGATCCACAATCCCACCCTCGAGATCTACGCACCGCAACGCACGCGCCGCACAATGCGAAGTAATCTCCTCCAGCAGCGCCCGCGTCTGCGCCGCATCCGTAATATTTCTACGAAAGAGAATCGTCCCACCCGGCCGCACCAGCTTCAGCCACGCGCGCTCCAGACCAGTAAGCTCACTCCCGCTCAACCCCACCACAATCAAACTTCCAGCCGCGTGCCGAATCTCTGTAGCCATCGCAATCCTTCAAGCTTTGAAGAGCTTTGTAACAGGGCGCGACTTTAGTCGTGCCGAAAAAACACCGAAATGTTGTCGGGCTTTAGCCCCTGAGGTCTTGCGTTTCAATTTGTGAAACAGCAATGATTCACAAAACACTGTCCTATCCATCAGTCTTTGCCCTGTAACTCATGCTTCAGCTCTTCCAGCAGATTCAAAGCCTGCAGCGGCGTCAACGAATTCACATCCACCTCCGCCAGCCGATCCACAATCCGCTGCGAAAGCGGAGTAAATATCGTCAACTGCATCGGCTCGTGCTCCGTCTCCACCTGCACACTCTGCCGCTCCTGCTTCTCATGCTGCTTCAACACATGCCGCGCGCGTTCAATCACCGCAGGCGGCAGCCCAGCCAGCTTTGCCACTTCAATGCCATAGCTTTTACTCGCGGCCCCCGGCTCAATCGTATGCAGAAACACAATCCCACTCGCTGCTTCCTTCACGCCTACACGAAGGTTCCGCACACGTGGCAATTTCTCCGCCAGCAGAGTCAACTCGTGATAATGCGTAGCAAAAAGCGTCCGCGCCCCAGTCTCCGCATGAAGATATTCCACAGTAGCCCACGCCAGGCTCAACCCATCAAACGTAGCTGTGCCGCGGCCCATCTCGTCCAGCAGAATCAGTGATCGCTCCGTAGCCGTATTCAGAATCGTTGCAGTCTCCGTCATCTCCACCATGAAGGTAGACCGCCCGCGCGCCACATTATCGCTGGCGCCAATACGCGTATAAATTCGATCCGTCAGCCCAAGCCGCAAACTCGTCGCCGGCACAAACGAACCCATCTGCGCCATCAACACCAGCATCGCCGCCATCCGCAGATACGTGCTCTTACCGCCCATATTCGGCCCGGTAATCAACAGCAGACTAGGTCCCGCATCGCTAGCATTCAGAAAAACATCATTCGGAATAAACCGTCCCTCGCGCGTCTCCTCCATCCACTGCTCAATCACCGGATGCCGCGCCCCCACAGCCTCCAGCACACACTCCTCACTGAGTTGCGGCCTTACATACCGCCGCGCCGCAGCCAGATGCGCAAAGTTCGCCAGCAGATCCGCCTCAGCCACAGCCGCCGAACTCCGCTTGATCCGCCCCGCAGCCTCCAGCACAAACCGTCTCAGCTCCGCAAAAATCCGCTTCTCAATCTCAATCGACCGATCGTGCGCAGTAAGAATCTTCACCTCATACGCCTTCAGCTCCGGCGTAGTAAACCGCTCCGCATTCACCAGCGTCTGCTTGCGCTCATAATCCACCGGCACAAGCGAAAGATTCGCCTTCGTAATCTCGATGTAATACCCAAAAACCGAGTTATACCGAACCTTCAGCGATCCAATCCCCGTCCGCTGCCGCTCGCGCTCCTCAATCGCTGCAATCGACTGCCGCCCGCTTGTAGAAATCGTCCGCAGCTCATCCAGCTCCGCATCCACACCAGCGGCAATCGCCCCGCCATCCGCCATCGTCAGCGGCGGCTCAGCCACCAGCGTCGCCACAGCCCGCGCAGTCACATCCTCCAGCGGATCAAGCTTCGCCGCAACTGCTCTCCACAACGGCGCGCGCATCGCAGCCACCGCCGTCCGCAACCCCGGCAGCTTCGCCAAACTGGCCGCCAGCGCCCGCACATCCCGCGGCCCCGCCGAGTCCAGCGAAAGCTTCGCCAGCAGCCGCTCCAGATCCAGAATCCCCGCAAACGCCCGCCGCAACTCCTCCCGCCGCATCAAATCGCCCGCAGCCTCGCCCACAGCCTCATACCGCGCATCAATCTCCGCAGCATCAATCAGCGGCCGCAGAATCGCAGCCCGCAGCATCCGCTTACCCATCGGAGTCAGGCACTCATCCAGCGTATGAAACAGCGTCACCCGCGAATTCTGCCCCTGAAAAAGCGGCTCAATCAGTTCCAGATTCCGCACAGAAACCTGGTCCAGTTCCAGCGCGGTCGAGTGCTCCTGGAACCGCAGCGAATCAATATGCAGCGCCTCATTCTTCTGCGTCGTTCGCACATAATGCAGCACCGCCCCCGCCGCAATCGCCGCCGCCTCATGGCCCACCAGCCCAAAGCCCTCCAGCGACCTCACATGCAATTGCCGCTCCACCAGAGGCACAGCAAAATCCCGCGTAAAAACCCAATCCTCCACGCGAGTCTTTGCCTTCACGCCCTCAAGCCCCGCCGGAACCTCCGCACTCGTAGCCAGCAAAACCTCATTCGCGCCAGCCATCACAATCGCATCCGCCGCCTGCGCCCGCGCAATCGCGCCGGCAAACTCCGCCGTCCGAAACTCCCCGGTAGAAACATCCAGCAGCGCCACGGCACAAACCAGCCCGCGTTCTTTCACGGACCCAGACTCAAAGTAAGCCGCCAGAAAATTATTCTGCTCCGCCGCCAGTGACCCATCCAGAGCCGTTCCCGGCGAAAGCACCCGCGTCACCTCGCGCCGCACAATCTTCTTCGTCAGCTTCGGGTCTTCCATCTGGTCGCAGATCGCAATCCGGAACCCCCGCCTCAGCAGCCGCGTCAAATACCCATCCACCGAGTGATACGGAACCCCGCACATCGGCACCAGCCGCTCGCGATCCCGCGCCGTCAGCGTCAGTTGCAGCTCGCGACTAGCCACCACCGCATCGTCATAAAACAGCTCGTAGAAATCCCCCATGCGAAAAAACAGCAGCGCATCAGGGTTCTCCGTCTTGGCCGCAGTCCACTGCCGCATAAACGGCGTAAGCTCAGCCGTCTTGCCCGCAGCGCTCTGCACCACAGGCTCCGCCGCAGCCTCCACATCAGGGCTGGTCAGCGCAAACGCCTCCACCACGGATTGACCGTCATCTTGGATCACAATTGATTACAAGAGTATCGCGCCCGCGCACTCCCGCCCCGCAAAGCGAACCATCCTTCGCACTGTGACGCCAGACACTGACCCAGCACCCCCAAATCAACCATATTGTGGATGTTGCGCTTCACTCCCCAAAGTCATACTAAGAAGACGAAATTCCCAAACTGGGTGCCCCGGGTCTCCCTCTTTTGGAGACCTGGGATACCACGAACCTCAGCATTCCGGTCAGCGCAACCGAGGCGCAAACTATACTGATAATTACGTCTCATCGAGGTCGGTTGAATGTATTTGCTTTGGCTCAGAGTAGCGGCGGTCTTATACGCAGCAGCGGGAATCGCAATCTTTCCCGCCGTGCTCTTTGCCCGCGAGCGCTGGCGCAAAGCCACCGTCCACCTCGGCGGCCTCGCCTTCTTCTTCCACTTCGTCTCGGTAGTCGAAATGCTCGCCGCCGCCCATAGCTGGCTCCCGGTCGGCGTCCGCGATGCAGAATCCCTCCTCGCCCTCCTCATCGCAGGAGCCTTCTTCCTCGTCTGGTGGCTTTACGGAGCCGTCTCGCTCGGCATCTTCGCCCTGCCGGTCACCTTTTTCATCATCTTCATCCCCGCGCTCGGCGTCGATCGCTACATCTTTCCCTCCGCCGGCGTCCGCATCAGCTGGCTCGTCGCGCACATCGCGGCCCTGCTCGCCGCATATACAGCTCTCGGTTTCAGCGTCCTCGCCTCCATGCTCTATCTCGTACAGGAGCGCCGTATCAAAGCCAAGCCCTCCAGCACCGGTACCCCGGCCCTCAACTGGCTCCCACCCCTGGACAACCTTGAGCGCATCGCCCACTCCACGCTGCTCTTCGGCTTCCCCTGCATGACCGTCGGCCTCATCATCGGCGCCGTCCTCGCGCAGGATTCCGCCCTCGGCGCAGCCTACTTCCGCGATCCCAAGGTCATCGCCTCCTTCATCATGTGGGCCGTCTACGTCCTGCTGCTCTTTGTCCGCAACACCGCCGGCCTCCGCGGCCGCCGCGCCGCATATCTCTCCGGAGCCGTTCTGCTGGTCATGCTCGCCGTCTGGGCAGCCAACCAGTTCAGCGTGGTCCACAGGTACGGTGCTCCATGAAGCCTGTGAATCCGGACCAGAACCGCAAAACCGTGCTCGGCGTCTTCGGCGTCAATCACAAAACCGCGCCCATTGAGCTGCGCGAGCGCATCGCCATCTCCCGCGACGATCTCGCCGAAGTCACCCGGGCCCTCGCCTCCGTCCCCGGCGTCGCCGAGTGCATCATCGTCTCCACCTGCAATCGCGTCGAGTTCGTCACCGCGCTCGACGGCCAAAGCACCCCCGATCTCACCGCCTTCCTGCGCAGTCAATTCAACCTCGGCCCAAACTCCCTCGAAGGCCACGTCTATCAGCACAGCGGCAAGCAAGCCGTCCGCCATCTCTTCCGCGTCGCTTCCTCGCTCGATTCCATGGTCGTAGGCGAGCCACAGATCCTCGGCCAGGTCAAAGAAGCCTTCTCCGTAGCCCGTGAAGCCGGTACCGTAGGCGGCCACCTCGAACATCTCCTCCAGGCCACCTTCTCCGCCGCGAAAAAAGTGCGCACCGAAACGGAGATCGGCTCCTCGTCCGTCTCCGTCGCCTCTGTAGCGGTAGAGTTAGCACGTCGCATCTTCGGCTCACTCAATGGCCGCACCGTCTTCCTCGTAGGCGCAGGCAAAATGTCAGAGCTCGCCGCCCGCCATCTCGTGCAGCAGGGAGCAGGCACCGTCCTCGTCACCAATCGCACCGCGGAGCGCGCCCATAAAATGGCCGAGCCCTTCAACGCCCGCGTCATCCCGTTCGACAGCCTGCATGAAGCCGCCGCCGAAGCCGACATAGTCATTACATCCACCGGCGCGCCGCATCCCATCTTCCGCCGCGAACACGGCCAGGCGTTCCTGCACAAACGCCGCAACCGCCCCATGTTCTTCATCGATATCGCCGTCCCCCGCGACGTCGATCCCGCAGTCAACAAGCTCGAAGGCCTCTTCGTATACGACATCGACGACCTCCAGCAGGTCGCCGCATCGCACCTCGCCGAGCGCAGCAGGGAAGCAGACGACGCCGAAGCCTTGATCGCTCACGAAGTCGAGCGCTTCCACGAGCGCCAGCGAGCCGTCTCCGCAGCACCCGCCATCGTCGCCCTGCAAAAGCAGGCAGAAGAACTCCGCCAATCCGAAATCAAGCGCGCCCTGGCACGCCTCGGCACACTCACACCCGATCAGCAGGAAGCCGTCGAAGCCTTGACACGCGGTCTCGTCAATAAATTCCTTCACCCACCCATGCAGGCCCTCAAGCAGGCCGCGCGCGACAACGACGCCGCCCGCATGGACTCCATCTGCGAGACATACTCGCTCCCCGTCATCAAAGAAAACGGCCCGGAAATCACCGCAACCGCACCCGAACCAGCAGAACACGCATTCGATGTAGACCCAGCCACAGTGGAGCGCAAATGAATCTTCGCATCGGCAGCCGCGGCTCCCAGCTGGCCCTCTGGCAAGCCAATCACATCGCCGCTCTTCTCCGCGCCCAGGGCCATTCCGTCGAAATCGAAATCATCAAAACCACCGGCGACCGCCTCCAGTCCATCACCTTCGCCCAGGTAGCCGAGCAATCCGGCACCACCAAGGGCATGTTCACCAAGGAGATTGAAGAAGCCCTCGCCGCAAACAAAGTCGACCTCGCTGTCCACTCTCTCAAAGACCTGCCCACAGTACTCCCGGAAGGCTTCGAACTAGCCGCCACACCACGCCGGGTAGATCCGCGCGATGTACTCGTCTCGGTAAATTACCAAAGCCTCGCAGCCATTCCCCAGGGAGCAAAGATAGGCACCAGCAGCCAGCGCCGCCGCGCACAGCTAAAAGCCCTCCGTCCAGATTTAGAAACAGTAGAATTCCGCGGCAACGTAGACACCCGTCTGCGCAAACTATCTGAAGGCCAGGTAGACGCCATCCTCCTGGCCGCCGCCGGCCTCGACCGCCTCGAAAAAACGGAATGGCTCCGCCAGCGCCTCGATCCCAGCGATTTCTGCCCGGCAGCAGGCCAGGGCGCATTAGGCATTGAGACTCGCATAGGCGATGCTTCCACCATAGCCGCACTAAGCTTCCTCAACGACTCCGACACCCGCTACGCAGTCACCGCCGAACGCGCCTGCTTAGCCGATCTGGGCGGAGGCTGCCAGGTCCCTATAGGCGTCCACTGCCGCTTCCCGGACGTAGACAACGCAGAAATCTTCGCCATAGTAGCCGACCCCGCCACCGGCGAATCCATTCGCATCCACCAACGCCAACCCCGCGAAGAAACCGACCCTCAGTCCCTCGGCCTCCTCGCCGCCGAACTCCTCCGCCAGAAGGGCGCAGCCCGCCTCCTGACCACCTCAAACTAAAATCAACGTGTCCTCCTGAGTCGGTCTTTCGTTACCCACAATCGACCGTTATCCTGAGTTGGTCTTTCGCCCACCCACGATCGGCCGTCATCCTGACCGTAGGCGCTTTTCAGCCCCGGGGTCCCCGGCGACAGGTCTTCGTCGCTGGGGTGGAGAAGGAGTGAAGGACCCGCTTTTGCTTTTCGTCCGTTCTACCAGCAAACCCGGGTGCCCCAGGTCTCCCGCTTTTGGAGACCTGGGATACCACAAAAGCAAACCGAGGAAGCGTCTCAAACTCAAATGTCCACCAATGGCCCCCTCACAAACCGCCGCATCCTCATAACCCGCGCCGCCCATCAGGCCAGCAAGCTCTCAGAAGGCCTCCGCGCCCTCGGAGCTGAGCCCATCGAAGTCCCAGTCCTCGAAATCCGCCCACCAGAAGACCCAACGCCACTCGACAAAGTCTTAACCGCGCTCGCCTCCTACGACTGGCTGATCTTCACCAGCGCCAACACCGTGCAAGCTCTTCTGGATCGTGCGAAAGCGCTACACCTGTCCCTTGCGTTGCCGCCTGAAGCCAAAGTCGCTGCTATCGGCCCATCCACAGCCGAAGCCCTCCACAACGCAGGCTTCCCGGTAGACTTCATCCCCGCAAGCTACATCGCAGAAAGCCTAGTCGAAGGTCTGGCAGTCTATTGGCCCGGCCAGCGAGTCCTTCTGGCCCGCGCAGCCCAGGCCCGCGACATCATCCCAGACGCACTGCGAACAGCAGGTGCCACCGTAGACGTAATAGACGCCTACCGCAACGTTCTCCCAGACGACGCTCCAGAAAAATTACGCGCAGCTCTGCTTCAAAAAATCGACGCCGCAACCTTCACCAGCTCCTCCAGCGTCACGCATCTGGCCGAAGCCGCCGCCAAAGCCGGAATCCCATTCCCGCTGACTCATATCCCCGCCATTTCAATCGGCCCCATAACAAGCCAGACTCTCCGCGCTTACCATTGGCCCCCAGCTATCGAAGCCAACCCACACGACATCCCCGGCCTGATAGCCGCCGTCGCTGCTTTACTAGGCAGCTGATCCCCGTCCGCTGCCTACGAACCACTAATCACTAACCACTAATCACTAACCACTAATCACTAACCACTAATCACTAACCACTAATCACTAATCACTAACCACTAATCACTAACCACGGTTTTACGAATGCCACGTCTTATCCTTCGAGTGACAAAGCTGCTCCAGGTTGCACTCATGGCATTTCGGCTTCCGCGCAATGCAAACCTTCCGCCCATGATGAATAACCTGGTGCGAATAGCTAATCCAGCGGTCCTGCGGAATCACCTTCATCAGCTCCTGCTCAACCTTCCCCGGCGTATCGCCCTTAGCCAGCCCAAGCCGCCGCGAAATCCGAAAGACATGCGTATCCACCACCACGCCCTCAGCCTTACCAAAGCTGACACCCAGCACCACATTCGCAGTCTTCCGCGCCGCCCCCGGAACCGTAATCAACTCATCCAGCGTCTCCGGAACCTTCCCGCCAAACTTCTCGCTGATTGTCTTTCCCGCACCCTGCAACGACTTGGCCTTGTTCCGATAAAACCCGGTAGTCCGAATCAACTCTTCCAGTTCCGGCAACGAAGCCTTAGCCATAGCCTGCGGAGTAGGAAATCGCTTGAACAACGCCGGCGTAACCATATTCACCCGCACATCCGTACACTGCGCCGAAAGAATAGTAGCCACCAGCAGCTCCCAGGGCGACCGATGATCCAGCGCACAAACCGCCTCAGGATAAGCCTCATCCAACCCCCGCAAAATCGCCGCCACCCGCTCCGGCGCAAGATCCCCCCGGCCGACAGTGGTTTTCTTCGCAGCAGTCTTCTTGGGAGCAGTTTTGGTCACAGGCATGATCGTCTCGATTGAGTTCATGCTATCGCAGCGGAGGGAGCAGGGGCCTTCAGGCCCCTGAATCAAGGTCAATCAGCAATGTCGGGCCTTTAGGCCCGGGCCTTAAGCTGCATAGGCATCGGATCAACCTCGCCAAACGAAACCGAACTATACGGATACTCCTCCGCACTCAATACAAGCCCTCGTCGCACAGGATTCTGCTCAATGTAACGCACAGCATTGCGAAACCTATCTTCGGTCAGAATCTGACATTCATTGAAGCCTCGCATCCACACATCCAGCTTGCTTTTGTACCGAAAAGAAAAGCCGCCCTTGATGAATTGCACTGCCTTCTCAAGAGAAACCTCTGGCGCAGGCGTGATGAGGACGTGGAAATGATCCGGCATAACGACAAATGCATGCAGCAGGAACTTGCCCTGCTCGCGGTAGTCGAAGATGGTTTGTAGCAAAAGCTCGGCATTGACTGTGACTTGGAAGAGAGAGCGGCGCTGAGCGGTAACAGAAGTGATGAGATAGGTTCGGATTTCTTGCGGCGCGCGGCGCATGGAGGAAGCATAAACGAAAGGTCCGCGGCTAAAGCCGCGTCAGATATAGCGTCTCGAATTCAGGGGCCTGAAGGCTCCCGCTCCCACAGAAAAAGCGTTGCTCAAAGCGTCCCATGCAACCAAGCCGTCAGCCTCTCCACCCCCAACCTCAACCCAATATAAAACTGCCCAAACAACGCATACTCCGCACTAACCTCATCAAACCGCATCTCATAAATAAGCTTCTTGAAGACAACAGGCTCTTCCGCAAACAGGGTAACGCCCCACTCCCAGTCATCCATACCAATGGACCCACTAATGATCTGCTTAACCTGCTCAGCGTACCGCCGCCCAATCATCCCGTGGTCATGCATCATCCTCTGCCGGTCAGCAAAAGGAATCGTGTACCAGTTCTTCACCTCATCCCGCTTGCGGTCCATGGGATAAAAGCAGAGATACTTCGCCTCAGGCACAGCAGGAAAGAGCCGCGGAGCCATCGCCGCCTTGCTTCTCTCCAACGCCTCAGCAATCTCCGCATTCCACTCCGGCGAATGTTGCACGAGCCCTTTAGCCGCAGCCGCCTCATACGTCTTGCGCGTCGATTCATACAGGCCCAACTCAACCACCGACACATAAGAATGTGTAGGAATCAGAAAATCGTAGAAGCGCGTCTGCGCCAGCGTCAGCTCAACCTGGTTCAGCGCCTCCAGCGACTCGCGAAAATGAATAAAGATTAAATCGCCCTTATGCCCAAGCTGCGAGTAGATAGCCGACTGCACCTTGCCGTCCGCCGATTTTTCCAGCCCGGCAAACACCTCCGCAAACTCATCCACGATCTCTTTCCGCGCCGCTTCAGCAGAAAATCCCTCCGAAAGATCCACGGCCCGAAGGGCCTTCCAATCAAAGCGAAAGAACTGATGCAAAACAGCGGAGCCTTCAAGCGTCAGCGGAACAGGAGGGAAGTCGGACAACGGGCACCTCGGCAAAATGAATGGATGACTGTTCAGAGTAACAAAAACGGTCACAGGCAATGCGTGACAGCGGACACAAAAGCCTGGCAATCAACACGAGATCGCCTGCCGCGACGGACCTTTATAATGAAAGCTACGCATGAGCGATAAGATCGTTGCCTTTCTAGTCCACTTTGTAACCAGTGTGATTGACGCCGGCGGCTATGCCGGAATTGCGGCGCTGATGGGAATCGAATCGGCCTGCATTCCTCTGCCTTCTGAGATCATCATGCCCTTTGCGGGCTACCTGGTTTATCTCAAGCACCTCAACCTCTGGTGGACAGCAACCGCAGGCGCAATCGGCTGCAACCTGGGCTCCGTCATTGCCTACTGGATCGGTGCCAAAGGCGGCCGTCCGCTGGTGGAAAAATATGGTCGCTGGGTGCTCATGAGCCGGCACGATCTGGATCTCATGACACAGTTTTTCGAGAAATACGGTTCCATCACGGTATTACTTGGCAGGCTCCTGCCCGTAGTACGGACATTCATCGCCTTTCCCGCCGGAATCGCCAAAATGCCGCAGGGAAAGTTTCATCTCTACACATTTATTGGCTCATGGCCGTGGTGCCTTGCGCTTGCGTATGCCGGCATGAAGCTGGGTGAGCAGTGGGACGATCCCCATTCGCCATTCCACGAATACTTTCATAAATTTCACACGGCAATCATCGCGCTCATTCTGGTTGCCGGTGTGTGGTTTGTATGGACGCACGTGCAGCGCGCCCGCAGAGAAAGCAAGGGGTCCGGCACGATACACTAACGTGTTTGGCCATGCATTTGAATTACAACAATGCGGAGCGCGTGACAGATGCGCCCGAACATAGGGAAGGACAGGGAGTAACGATGTCGAGCAAGGAAGTGCAGAGCATTGCGCCCGCGACGGGCAAGCTGGGAGTAATGGTAGTCGGCCTGGGCGCCGTAGCCACCACAATGATTGCAGGTGTTGAAGCGGTGCGGCGCGGAATCGCGAAGCCCATCGGTTCTCTCACACAGATGGGCACCATCCGCCTCGGCAAGCGTACAGACGGCACCAGCCCGCTCATTAAGGACTTCGTTCCCATTGCAGACCTCAACGATGTGGTCTTCACCGGCTGGGACATCTTCGAGGACAACGTATACGAAGCCGCATCCCACGCGGCCGTGCTCGATAAGGATCTCCTTCTTCAACTCAAGCCCTATCTTGAAACCATCAAGCCGCTGCCCGCGGTCTTCGATCAGCACTACGTGAAGCGTCTCAACGGCACACACATCAAGAAGGGCAAAAACAAGCGCGATCTCGCCAATCAGGTCATTGAAGACATTCGCAACTTCAAAAAGACCGTCGATCGCGTAGTGATGATCTGGGCCGGTTCCACAGAAATCTTCCTTGAGCCGTCAGCAGTGCATCAGTCGATTGAGGCATTTGAAAAGGGTCTAGATAATAGCGACGAGGGCATCGCGCCTTCCCAGATTTATGCCTATGCCGCGCTGAGCGAAGGAGTGCCGTTTGCCAATGGCGCGCCGAACCTCACCGTCGATACCCCGGCAATGATTGAGCTGTCGAAGAAGAATTCCGCTCCCATCTGCGGCAAGGACTTCAAGACCGGCCAGACATTTATGAAGACCGTTCTGGCACCGGCCTTCAAGGCCCGCATGTTGGGCGTTCGCGGATGGTTCTCCACCAACATCCTCGGCAACCGCGACGGGGAAGTGCTCGACGAGCCACAGAGCTTCAAGACAAAGGAAGAATCGAAGCTCGGCTCGCTCGAATACATCTTCCAGCCCGATCTCTACCCCGATCTCTACAAAGAGATCTACCACAAGATTCGCATCAACTACTATCCGCCGGCTGGCGATGACAAGGAAGCCTGGGACAACATCGACATCTTCGGATGGCTCGGTTATCCCATGCAGATCAAAGTGGACTTCCTCTGCCGCGACTCCATCCTCGCCGCACCCATCGCGCTCGACCTGGTTCTCTTCCTCGACCTCGCAAAGCGCACGCCGGAACTGGCTTCGCTCGGTATTCAGGAGTGGCTGAGCTTCTACCTGAAGTCTCCGCAAACTGCGGAAGGCCTCTACCCAGAGCACGATCTCTTCATCCAGTCCATGAAGCTGAAGAACACCCTGCGCCACATCAAGGGCGAAGGCCTCATCACACACCTCGGGCTCGAATACTACGACTAATACGCGACGCGCAATATGAAAACAAAGGCCCCATCCACGTGAATGGGGCCTTTGTTTTGCGCAGAGGATGAGCTACGCTGCAACCGCGGTAGTCGGCGCAAGACGCCGCACCGTCAGCACAGTAATGTCATCCTCCTGCCCAAACTCCTTGGCAGCATCGGCAATATAAAAAGCAGACTGATTACTGAGGTTATGCACGCGATCAAACCCAAACAGCTCCCCGGAAGGCTGCCGCGCCTCCACAACGCCATCCGACAAAAACAACACGCGGTCGCCGGGATGTAAAAAGAGCCGTATCTCGTCGTAAATAATATTAGGCACAAACCCAAGCGGCAGCCCGCCGGGAATAGCGATCTCCTGGCTGTTGATATACGGCGGCAAATGCCCCGCATTCGCCATGGCAAGCTCGCCATTGGGTCCAAACCACGCCGCCTGGCAAGTGGTAAAGCTGTCGCTGCCCACCATAGCTTTATTCAGCGACTGCAAAATCTTCGCAGGACTATACACATCCACGCCGCGAAGAGCACCCACCAGCATCGACACATTCATGGCGGCCTTCAGGCCCTTCCCAGCCACATCGCCAATCACCACCAGCATGCCGCCGTCCGGAGTGTTCTCCACGTGAAAGAAATCGCCACCCACCTCAGCCGCAGGATTGTAAACCGACTCAACCTCAAAGCCGGGAGTCTTCACCTTCTCCTGCGGAATCATCAACTCCTGCACGCTGCGTGCGGCCGCCAGCTCACTTGAGGCTCTCTCCTGATCGCGGTGAATACGAAGGAACCGCCCAAAGATGATCAGCACAATCGTCAGCAGCCCCACAAAATCCGCAATGGAAGCAAAGTGAATCGGCACCGGCCCCGCAAAGACGGTAAGCGGCGAGTGATACGGATGCCCCGCCGTATCCATCATTCCGGAAGTAAAGATCGGCTCCAGCAGCCCCACAAACGAGAGCAGCAGCGGAACCAGGAGCAGGCCGGCCTCGTAGTTGCGCCGCATGGTAGCAGCAATCAGCACCACCAGGCAGAAGACCAGCCAGACCAGCATCCAGAAAACACTGACCGTCAGATCCAGCCCCAGCAGAACCCCAATGGCCCGGTTATGCCCGACAAAAAACAGCAGCGGCCCAACGCCCAGCAGAACCGGCGCAGTGATGCGGAGCAGAAAAATAAACCAGCGCTTGAACTTACCCGCCCAGCGTTGCCCCAGATCGAGAAAAGCCACCAGAAACTCAAAGTAAAGGTAGGCAGAAATCGCCACCAGTTGCAGAAAGATCGCCGCATACAGCAGCGTTTCCATGTAGGCAAAGCTTCCCGCCGTGTCGATCAGGCTGATCGGCGCCTGCACCAGCTCATACAGCCCCAGCCAGAGATACTCCCGGTGTCCCTTCTGCGTAAAATAAAGCGCAAAGAGAAATCCCGCCAGCACCACCAGCAGAATCGAGTTCATCAGCTTGGGCATTCGCTCAAACAGGCTGTGATCCCGCCATAGCTCCACGGAGCGCGTCAGCGGCTCGGGACTCCCCAGCAGGAGCGTGCGCGCAGCAAAGAAGTGCGTATAAGCCGTAAGCCCAAATGGAATATGAAACGTGCGAATCGCCAGTGTAAGGCTGGTCTCTTCCGGCGGCACCTGCAGGTAATAGATCCGCGAGATGGACTGGTACCGCTCCGGCGCAGTGTTGTTCGGGCCATCCGGGCGAATCTCCCGGCCATTGGCAAAGACCACCGCATCGGAGCTCAGCGTGCCCACCCCGCTCAGCGACGCGCTGCCCTTCACAGGCACCTCGATCAGCAGCGCAAGCGGCGCATGGTTCGGCGCAAGCTTTACATGCAGGCGAAACCACACAAAGTCATGCGGACCCTGCCTTTGTGGCCCTTCATCCTTGTTTTTGTCAGAGTCCGAGTCGTCATCCACATCCGCAATCGATTCAGACGCATCCCGCACTGCCCAGTTGGAATCATCAAAATCCGGCGCGGAAGCCTCTTCCCCCGAAACACCCACGCGCCACCCTTTCGTCAGCGCTACAGGAGCCCCGATATGGGTTCCATCCATATAGAGCGGCTCGCTGGCAGTCGCATCCGCGGCGTTTTTATCTCTGGAATGCTGTCCCGGCTGCGGTCCCAGCACATGATCCAGTGCATGAATCGGGTCCGGCGGACCACCATGGTGATGTGGATGCGGAGGAGCCTGCGGAGAATCCGGAGCTGCCTGCGTCGCCGCGCGACTACCCGTGCACAGGGCCAGAAGCGCCAGGGCGAGCAAGCTAAGGTTCAGAAAAGGCTTTCGCTTCATTATCCTTTGTGGACTCCACTTTAACAGAAGGGTTGCAGCGCCGGAACGCTCTCGGGGTGAGCAAGTGGGTTCATCTCCTCCGCACAGATCGCGCAGCCATTTTCCCCTCACAAACTACAACGAAATTGATCCCGATTTCGTTTCACAGGATCAACACCCCCTGTCAGCCACAAAATATTCCACCCCGTTGTTGCCAAACAGGCACATACTGGCGTCTAACACAGTGAGCGGAGCGGGTGTATTCTCAAGGGGAGGGCGCCATGAAGCACGGGGCATTCGATAAAAGCATCTTATCGCTGGCTGTTTTGCTGGCTACAACGGCATACGCGCAGCAGGCACCTCAGACGCAACCCACCGCGCAATCACAGAATACTCCAGCCTCCACGGCGCCCGACCCGGGCACAGCCCCGGTCGCAGGAGACAGCAAGCCTGCCGCTCCGGCAGCCGCTCAAAGCACCGATCCCAAGGCTCAAAGCCAGACCCCCGACCAGAGCAAGGACAGCCAGAGCAAGGACAAGCAGAATCCCGCCCCCGGCACCGCGCCCGTAGCAGGCGACACCGCTCCGGCAGTCAACGTCGATCCAAATAAGGTAGTCGAACCCGGCAGCCAGAAAATCAACGTGAAGCCCGGCAGCATCGATGACGTAAGCGCCGTCGGCAATCGCGAAATCGGCGGACGCGGCCTGGGGAACTGGTACTCCACCGACACCGAGATCAAGATGGGCAAATCTGAGGCCTCTGAAATCGAGAAGAGCACCAGGTTTATCACCGATCCGGTCGTCACCGAGTACGTCAATCGCATCGGCCAGAACATCGTAAAAAACTCTGACTGCAAGGTGCCCTTCACCATCAAGGTCATTGATTCGGACGAGATCAACGCCATGGCCCTCCCCGGCGGCTTCTTCTACGTCAACTCCGGCCTCATCCTCAATGCCGACGAAGAGGCCGAACTGGCCGGCGTCATGGCCCATGAAACAGCACACGTATGCGCCCATCACACCGCCCGCGAAATGACCCGCGCGCAGTATGCCCAGCTCAGCACCATCCCTCTCATCTTCATCGGTGGATGGACCGGCTACGGCATCTACGAAGCCGCCAACATCGCCATCCCCATGACATTCCTGCATTTCTTCCGCGAGTTTGAAGCCCAGGCAGACTACCTCGGCGTGCAATATATGTATCGCGCCGGATACGATCCTCAGGCCTTCATCAGCTTCTTTGAAAAGGTTCAGGCACTCGAAAAGCGCAAGCCCGGCCTGGTCGCCAAGGCATTCTCTGACCATCCTCAGACGCCCGACCGCATCCTGCACTCTCAGGAGGAGATCGCACGCATTCTCCCCCCGCGCAACGAGTACACCGTCACCACGTCCGAGTTTGACGACGTCAAGGCCCGCCTTGCTCGCATCGAGAGCAAGCACCGCTTGACCGATACCAAAGACAAGAAGCCCTCCCTTCGCCGCGCCAGCACCGGTTCGGGCTCCGATCCCAACTCCACTGCCAGTGATGGTTCCAGCAGCAGTGGCGATGACCGCCCAACCCTCAAGCGCCGCGAAGATTCCGGCCAGCAGCAGGGAAGCGGCAATGGCAGCAGTAACGGAACCGGCAGCACCCAGCAACCAAACCAACAAAACTAAGAACATCCAGATCGTCTTCCCGCAGCGAGCATTGGCCTTCAGAGCTTGCGGAAAAATCGATGTTTTGAAAGGGCACGACTTCAGTCGTGCCATAAACGCCGCTACTACCGCCTCCCATCAAGCCGCTAACCTGCTAACTCGCTACGGGCGCTAACTTGCTGTCTCTATCAATTCAAAATCGAATCTCAAGTTTCGAACACACACTGTTTTGGCTTTGAAAGGGCACGACTTCAGTCGTGCCATAAATGCCACAAATAAAACGCGGCTTTAGCCGCTGAGGGATGGTTTTACAAAACTGACTTTTTCAGCAAACTGTTCAAGCCACTGACAAGCCGAAAGCCCCGGGCCTCCAATCCCTAACACCGTCGTGTTAACCCCCTACCCCTTCCGTATCCGCTAGAATGCGCTACCATAAACTGTCTCCCCGTTCTGACCTGAAGTCATGAGAAAAACAGCCGAAAAGAGGCTGTAACGGGACACTGCGAGACCGTTGGACCTTGGTTATGAAGAGAATCGCCATTCTGGTGGCAGTATTTGCCTTTATCCTGCTACTCACAAAAATTGCCAATCAGGTGCCTCCCGCGCCCCCGCCGGGAACGGCATTTTCCCTCAAAGCGCAGCGCGTCACCCAGTGCTCCCCCGCGGAGATAACCCTGGTGGACCGGCATAATGACCGCACCCACCTCGAAAAGGATGAGAGCTGGCCAGACTGCTCCACCTATCACCCCGATCAGTATCTGGACTTCTATCTCTCCCGCGGCGAAAAGACGCGCTACCTCAGCAGCGAGCCGTCCGCCTGGTGGCGCAACGTCGTTTAGCCCCCGGCAAATTCGCACCATCCGGCATAACAGCCCCATATCTTGGGCGTGGTCCCGCCCGCAAGCTCAAGATAGGCCACTTCCGCAGGATTTTGCCGAATGCAGGCCGTCTGCCCGCCTTACCGTCGGACGAAAATATACGGTAAAAACCGGAAAAAGCCTTGAAACGCCAGTTGAAACCGCGTTATATACAAGAACACCGGCCAAAAGCGGACTGATTCGCCGCCTGGTACGACCCTGATCTGGAGGAATGCCATGAATAGCGCGGCTGTACGTCGTTCCAATCTTCTGGTTCCTGAAATCCGTGAGGTCATGGACATCCGCCAGGCCTCCGACTACCTCGGCATCTCGCCTGACACCCTCTACAAGTACGCCTCTGAGGGCTTCGTGCCTGCCTTCAAGCTCGGCAATCGCTGGCGCTTCAAGCGCTCACGCCTCGACGAATGGATGGATCAACAGTCCAGCCTGAACGTCAGCGGGGCTGTCGATCCGGAACTCAAGAAGCCGGTAAAGTCCATCCTGTAAACAGTTCTCGTTTACCGGCCGGGCTGGTTCATCTTGTCCACATCCGACCACGCAAACTTGCCCAGCAGAAACGGATGAGACGTCACCGGATTGCTGGTCGCCGGGCTTGAGGGATACGGATCTGAGCTGGTCGTGGGAAATCCCCAGACATTGCCATTACGCATATCCACCACAACCCTGCCCAGCACCTGCTTGCTCGCGTCCGGCGCACGCAGCATATAAGTGCCCGGCTCAATGTAGAACGGATAGGGAGCAGTGCCATCCTGCGCCTTCACCGCCGGCGGTGCAAAGTACGGCCGCAGAGCAATGACTGAGGTTGCGATCGCGATGATCAATAAAAGCAGCTTTGCGGTCCTGTCCATCTTCATGAATCTCTCCATTTCCATTGAAAAGCAGCGAAACGTTAGACGTGCTCTTCCATCCCGAAACGTATCTTTCGCTTGAGACATTCAGTGTAGCCGCTTCCTTCAAACATTCTGACGAACGATAGCCGGCCAGCCGGAAGGATACGGGCTTCAGCCCTGGGGGAGTGCCCTCAATTCAATCTCAGCCAATGCCCGGCGAGTTGCCGGTGAGTTGCCGGTCTAAAAGTCGCACATTACTTTGGTCCATTGGACCTTCGTAACCAGCGGGATCAAAGATAGTTTGCACCCAATTAACCCCGTTTGTGCTTTACTAAGAATGAGCAGAAAAAACCACGGCCCGAATCGAAAAGATTCGGGCCGTTTGCATTTCAAATGCTCTGTAACCCGGCACCACACACACCGTTTTGGCTTTGAAAGGGCACAACTTCACACCGTGCGGAAAAACTCGATGCTTTGAAAGGGCACGACTTCAGTCGTGCCATCAATGCAGCAAATAAAACCCGGCTTTAGCCGCCGAGGGATGGTTTTCTTTCTTCATCAATTCGAAATCGAATCTCAGGTTTCGAACACACGCTGTTTTGGCTTTGAAAGGGCACAACTTCACACTATGCGAAAAAACTCGATGTTTTGAAAGGGCACGACTTCAGTCGTGCCATAAACCCCGCCAATAAAACGCGGCTTTAGCCGCTGAGGGATGGTTTTGCAGCTTCCAAATGCAAAAACAGCAAACTGTTCAAGCCACCGACAAATTCGTCTTTCGGAGGGAGCAGTGGCCTTCAGGCCACTGACAAGCCGAAAGCACCAGGAGGGGCTTTAGCCCCGGGCCTTTCCTCAATGCTTTGAAAGGGCACGACTTCAGTCGTGCCATAAACGCCACAAACAAAACGCGGCTTTAGCCGCGGAGCAATTAGACACACTCAATTCCCGGCTTATCGTGCTCATAACAAACTGCTTACGAGCACGAATTGCAAATTTCACGGTTTTCCTACAGATTCTGTGGTTCTGTGGGCCATCCGCGTGACCCACCCCCCCATACCCCCCAGAATCTGTGGTTCTGTGGGCCATCTGCCTAGTCCACCCGAAGCGCCTTCACCGGATCAATCGAAGCCGCACGCCGCGCCGGAATCAGCCCCGCAATCGCCGCCGCCAGGATCAGCACCCCAATCGCACCCGCCATCACCGGCACATTCACGCTGGTAATCTCGTAAAGCTGCGATTTGACGAAGCGCACGCAGAACACCGCAACGGGAATACCAATCGCCAGCCCGATAAGCGCCTGCAGCATCGCTCCCCGCATCACCATTCCGATCACCCGCGTACGCGCCGCGCCAAGAGCCATCCGAATGCCGATCTCCGGCGTACGCCGAACAACCGTGTAAGACGTAACGCCATACAGCCCAATGGCAGCAAGCAGCAAAGCAAGCAGGCCAAAGAGGGAAGTAAGCCGCGCAATCAGCCGCTCCTCAATAAAGCGGTCGTCAATCTGCTGCTGGAAGGTCTGAAACTTCACAATGCTGAGGTTCGGGTTGATGCTGGAGAGCGTGTCGCCAACGATCTTTTCAAAACCGGGAATGGGCCGCGCCGTCTGGATCACAATCGCACCGGCATACATCGATTGGTCTTCACTGAGCTTGTAGTCGGGGTCGGCAGAGTTGCCGGCCGGTTGAGTGAGCGACAGGAAGTACATGGCGTGATCCTTCCAGTAAATGCTCGTGTAGGTAGTGTCCTCCACCACGCCCACAATCTCATGCGCGCCATCCGTGCCGGGGTGCTGGGGATCATCAAAGCCGAAGCGATGCCCAATAGGATTGCGTTTGCCGAAGAACTGCTTGACGAACTCCTGGTTGACAACCGCCACCGATGGCGCAGCCATGGTATCGGAAGGAAGAAAGCCGCGGCCTTGAACCACATGGGTTCCCACCGAATCGAAGTACTCCGGCGTGCCTTTCACCCACGAAGCACCCTTATTGAGGTTGTTATCGCCCTGAACTTTTACTCCGGAACCCCAGTTGTTTTCTTCCATAGGCGTGTAGGTAGCAAGGCCCACCTTGAGAACTCCCGGAATCTCATGGAAGCGATCTTCGATCGTCTGGTAGAGAGGTTCCACCTCGGTATTCTTGTAGCCCGCCGCCTGCGGATTGATGTGGGCAATATAGCGGTTGGTGGCATCCAGCCTCATGTCCACGTTTTCCGCTTTGCTCAGGCTTTGCGCAAACAGTCCAGCCACCACAAGCAGTACAAGCGAGAGCGCAGCCTGCAGAACAACAAGGCCACGTTGCAGCCACGATGCACCCTGCGCCGTAGTGCGCGCATTGGAACGCAGCGCCTCAGCAGGCTGGGTGCGTGCCGCCATCAGCGCAGGCGCCAGGCCGAAGAGGATGCCCGTAACGAGCGACAACGCAAAGGAGAAGCCAATGACCAGCGGCGAAGGTGATGCATTCACCGGCATATTGTGCTGATCGGGAAAAGCGAGCATAAGAAGCGCCCGCGCACCTAAGTAGGAAACCAGCAAACCAAGCATGCCGCCGAGACCGGAAAGCAACACGCTTTCCGTAAGCAACTGGCGAACAATGCGGACACGCTGCGCTCCAAGCGCAGAACGAATCGAGAGCTCTGCGCGCCGGCTCATGCCGCGTACCAGTAGCAGGTTGGCAATATTGGCGCAGGCAACAAGCAGCACCATCGCGGCAATCCACTGCAGCAGCCTGAGATGCTCCTTGTAGCCGTCCTGCATGTTTTGAATACCGCCGCCGCCGGGCGTAAGCACCACATGAGTGTTCGGAAGAACCTTCTTCGCGCGCTGATCGGCAAAGGTCTTCATAGGCGTAAAGTCCTGTTTCAGCAGCGCACTGGCCTTGGCTTGCAACGAAGGAAGCGAGATTCCGGGCTTAATGCGCCCAATCACATAAGCCCACCGGCTGTCGGGCTCGTTAAAGTACGGCGCACCAATTACGAAGTCCATCGAATTCATCGGAAGGTAATACTTGGGAGGATTGGTATCGATGCGGTCGCCGTAAAAGCCCTTTGGAGCAATGCCGATGATAGTGGCAGGCTTGGTGTTGATGAAAAACGCGCTGCCCACCACGCTTGGGTCGCCGGCATAATCCTGCTGCCAGGCGTCATAGCTCATCACCGCGGTAACCGGCGCTCCTTTCTGATCGTCGGAGTCCATGAAGAGACGGCCCGCAGCAGGAGCCAGCCCGAAAACCCGGAAGTAATTGCCGGACACGAAAGTGCCTGTCACAGATTTCGCGACAGTCTGCGGTCCCGCGCGCCGAACCGTAACCGGACGCCAGGCATAGCCTGATTCCATGGCAGCCAGTTCCTCGAACTCGGGCAGGCTCTTCTTGAACATGTAATAGGTTTCGGTGGAGAAGAGCGAATAGTCGCCTTTATCATCCCAGCCGCCGTTCACGCAGCAATCGTCCTGGTCGCCAATGCGGACCAGCGTTTTGGGATCGGTGACCGGCAGGTTGTGCATCAGGATAGCGTTGACCAGCGTAAAGATGGCAGAGTTGGCGCCAATGCCGAGAGCCAGGGTTAAAAGAATCGTGGCGGTAAAGCCCGGCGTTTTGCGAAGCTGCCTCAGCGCGTAAATCACGTCCTGCATGAGAACTCTCATCCATCTCCTCCGGAAGCACAGCGGTACATACGCTGGAGATGCAACCAAAGTTCCACAAAGAAGAAGAGAGTTGCTGCTTAAAATCAGTAGCTTAGATAAGTGTTACATTCCGTAACTGTCCGCTGGCAGACCACGCTGTCCGAAAACGAACAAATCTTCGAGTCCGGCGTCTCTCAACGAAGAGTTATTTGCGAAACAGGCTCAACGGAATCGCCTCTCCCATGGCCCTATAGCCCGCCGGCCCGGGATGCAGATGATCTCCGCCATCGAATGAAGGCAGCATGCGTTCCGGGTTTTTCGGATCACGAATCACAGCATCAAAATCGACAACCGCATCGAAATGGCCCGCCTCACGAATCCAGGCATTCACAGCCTGCCGGTCAGCCTCATTCGCAGCATCCGGATGGTAATAACCCGACCCAACGAAAGGAGTAATCGTCGCACCAATCACACGAATTCCATGCGCATGAGCGCGAGCGATCATCTGCTGATAGGCAGCAAGAATGCGTGCAACAAAAGCATCGTGCTCCTGCTGTGAAACCGGATGCTGGATGGTCAGACCGCCAAGATCATTGACTCCTTCAAAGACAATGACCCATTTCACGCCAGCCTGAACAATCACGTCGCGATCAAATCGAGCCAGCGCATTGGGCCCCAGCCCATCCGTGAGCAGATGGTTGCCGCCGATGCCCTGATTGGTGACGCCAATGTCGCGCGTCTTCTTTTCCGCTTGAAGCCGTGCCGCAAAAATATCGGTCCACCGGTCATTGCCATTCGTCGTAGCGCCATGTCCGTCGGTGATCGAATCCCCAAGCGCAACAACAGCCGCAGCATCTTTAGCGGAGGAAAGCACATCGATATCCGAAAGCATGTACCAGTGATCCGCATGCTTCGCCTCCGCGAAGTTCGCAGCCGCCACCGCATCGCCATGGACATAATACGTAGTCGCCCGCGATCCAGGATGACCGGTCTGCCTCGCCGGCGGCGTATCGAGATGAAAGCTCACAGCAATGTCGCTTAGCGGCGCAACGGGATAATTGACCGGATCAGAAACAAATTCGGCTCCAGGCGGCACAATCACGTCGTTCCTACCGGCAAAAGTAAGCGCCTTATCGGTGGCCGGATCAATCGAAGAAGAAGACGGCGAAACCGGATGCGCAATGTGCACGGAAGTAAGGTGCAAAGCCTCAGTTCCAAAGGCATTTGAAATGTGTACGCGCAGCGCAGCGCCGCCAACCGAGAGATGCACAATCTGCCTCACCGTGGCATCTCGTAGATCCTCCGGCTGCAGCGCATTTGCCGGCTCAGGAATCTGTTGCGAAGCACCCCAGGACACGATCCAGTTGCCGGTTTGCGCTTTCCCGCTGGCTGAACAGCACGCCAACAGCAGCACTGTAGCCAATAAGTAGTTCACTCGATGTGCAATTTTCATGTAAGACCGTGTACGATGAATCGCCTGAATAAATCGCTTTTCTGAAAGCGCAGAAAGAATATCATTCGCGGAGGCCGTTGTGCGTCTGGAGCTGAAATCGATACCCGTTTTGCTGATGCTGGTTTTTGCCACTGCTGCGTTTACGCAGAGTAATCCGGCACCGGTCACCTTCACGCAGGATCAAGACCAGAAGAACATGATGGATCAGCTCGGCATCAAAGCCCTGCGTCCCGGTCCGAGTGGAAACGAGAAAGCTCCCAACCACGCCAACTACGATGAGTCGAAGGCGAATCCATACCCAAATATCCCCGATCCGCTGATCATGAACAACGGCGAAAAGGTGACCACGCCGCAGCAATGGACGGAGAAGCGTCGCCCGGAGATCGTGGAGATGTATTCGAAGTACATTTATGGCCGGGTCCCGAACAATGTGCCAAAGGTGACCTGGTCATCGACCGTGGATCACGAGATGCTCGGCTTCACGCCGGTGATTGCCAAAGACCTCATTGGCACGGTGGACAACTCGTCGTATCCGGATATCAGCGTGAAGATTCACGCAACGCTCGTATTGCCCGCCAACGCAAAAGGCCCGGTCCCAACATTGATCATGTTTGGACCTGCAGGCTTTCCGAACCCGAACGAGCCGCGCGGCGAAGCCCTGACGGAGATGAACGCAGCCATGAAGACGCTGCTCATTCAACAGGATCCGCGCCTTCAAAAGGTCTTCGACGAACACCCCGCATGGATGCCTTTCAAAAATACGCCCTTCGCCTTTCCGCAACTGAATGAAGACGGCGATCCGCCGAATACCTGGCAGCTTGTAGCAGCAGGATGGGGCTTTGTTCTTCTCGATCCATCATCGGTGCAGGCTGACAACGGCGCCGGCCTGACCCGTGGCATCATCGGCCTCGTCAACAAGGGCCAGCCGCGCAAGCCGGAAGACTGGGGTGCTCTCCGCGCATGGGCCTGGGGAGCAGGCCGCATGCTGGATTATCTGGAGACCGATCCGGCAGTCGATGCGAAGCACGTAGGCATCGACGGCGTATCCCGCTACGGCAAGGCCGCACTCATCACAATGGCTTTCGATCAGCGCTTTTACATGGTGCTGGTCGGTTCCTCCGGCAAGGGCGGCGCAACACTGCTCCGGCGCAACTATGGCGAGGCCGTAGAGAGCCTGACCGGCGGCGAATATCACTGGATGGCGGGCAATTTCCTGAAATATGGAGCCTCTGAGGCAAGCTTTGGCTCTGGCAATCCGGGCCAGTTGCCGGTGGACTCAAACGAACTGATCGCGCTATGTGCCCCGCGGCTCACCTTCATCAGCTACGGCATTCCGGAAAAAGGCGACGCCCACTGGCTGGACCACCAGGGCAGCTTTATGGCAACGGTGGACGCAAGCCGAGTATTTACACTACTCGGAGCCAAAGGCCTGCCAGTAACTGAGGATTACCACACGGCAAAAATGCCGCCAGTAAATACCGGTTGGCTCGACGGACAGCTAGCCTGGCGACAGCATGATGGCGGCCACACGGATGCGCCAAATATGAAGTGGTTCATCCAGTGGGCGGATAAGTTCATGGGGTACTCCGCGCAATAATCTGAAGATCATGCGAAGTTTTCGGGGATTCTTTCTGGCTCTTGTCTGCGCTGCAGCGGCTTCCATTGCAGCAGCGCAGCCTCCACACGTTCGCGTCGACACGGCTTCCGGCCAGCTCATGGTCGGCGGCAAGCCGTACATCATCTTTGGCGGCGAGTTGGGTAACTCGTCGGCAGGCACAGCCGCGCAGGCAGATGAGATTTTGCCGCGCATGGCACACATGCACCTGAATACCGTGCTGATGCCAGTCGCATGGGAGCAAATTGAGCCCACAGAAGGGAACTTCGATTTCGCAATCCTCGATCACTGGATTGACATAGCCCGCGCACAAAACATGCACCTGGTGCCGCTATGGTTTGGCAGCTGGAAGAACGCCTTCTCGGAGTACGCGCCATCCTGGGTAAAGGCAGATACAAAACGTTTCCCCCGCGCGCGAACAGCAGACGGAGCCCCGACAGAAATTCTCTCAACATTCGGAGCCGAGACCCAGCGCCTGGATAGTCGTGCATTCGCTGCTCTGATGGCTCATCTGAAAGAAAAAGATGGAACACAGCAGACCGTACTGATGGTTCAGGTTGAGAACGAAGTAGGAATGCTCGGTTCTGAGCGCGACCGTTCAGAAGAATCGAACCGCGCCTTCGCCGGCGCCGTTCCACCACAATTGCTTGAGAAGCTCACCAAGCGTGGAGACCATCTCTCGCCGGAGCTTGCCGCTCAATTCCATCCGAAAGGCAAAACGTGGCGTGAAGTCTTCGGCGAAGCAGCAAATGAAGTCTTCATGGCATGGCGCTACGCGACATACATGGATGCAGTTGGAGAAGCAGGGAAGAAGCAGTACGACTTACCGCTGTATATGAATGCACAGCTTCCCGCGTACATGGAACGTGCTGGAGATTATCCCAGCGGCGGCCCGCATCCACTCTTCCTCGATGTTTATCGTGCCACCGCTCAGCATATCGACTTTTACTCACCGGATATTTACTGGCCCGAATTCGCATATTGGGTGAATCGTTATCGTAACGCCGGCCTGCCGGTCTTTATTCCGGAAGCGCGGCTCGAAGTTGCAGCCTACAATGCGCTCTACGCATACGGAGCAGCCAACTCCTTCGGCTTCTGTCCCTTCGGCATCGACTCATTGAAAGCAGAAAACCCGATGATCGCGCAGGTATATGCAGCGCTCGAAAGCCTGGGCCCTTCGCTGACGGAAGCGCAGCGCACAAATCGGACACGCGGCATCGTGCTCTACGCAAACAGCGCTCGCGGAACACAGGCGGTTGCCCTGAACGGCTATCTCTTTCAGGCAAGCCTGTCGCGGGCATGGAATACCGGCGCACTGGAGTCACAGAATGGCGCCATGCTGCTGATGGCGAATGGCCCAAATGAATTTCTCGCCATTGGCACCGGACTGACAGTGAAGATCAGCCGCGATCCGGACACAGACGCTAAAGTAGCAGGGATAGCAAGCATGGAAGAAGTAACGAAATCCGGCAGCGATTGGAAGGTCCTCAAGCGCTTGAACGGTGACCAGAGCAACCAAGGGCGACAACTCACGCTGGACTCAAACGAAGTTCGCATATACCGCATCCGCCTTTACGCGGCGGAGCGATAGACTATTCCGCGGTCGTCGTTTGCTTGGGCGCAAACGGCCATTGTTTACGAAGAAACGCACGGACGAGAAAGAGAATCACGCCAATGAGTCCGAGCGCAAGACCACGCGCCATAATCTTTTGCCGCTCCGGATCGGTGAAAACAAACGCAAATCCGATCAGTGTGACGATCACAGGCAAGGGATAAAGCCACATACGAAATGGTCTTTCGGCAGCCGGCTTGGTGATACGCCAGTACACAACTCCAAGAGCCTGTACAAGAAAAACCATCAGAATGCGCACAATGACAAGTGCAGATATAAGACTCCCGAGTTGAAAGACACAAAGAACAGCAGCAAGCACTCCAATAAAAACGACACTGACAACGGGAAAGCCTTTCGTCTTGTGCAGTCGCTTGAAAGCAGAGAAAAAGTTGTGATCGCGCGCTGCAGCAAACGGAATTCGCGAATATCCGGTGAGCAGCGCAAAGACGGAAGCGAACGCCGTCCACACCACTGCGAGAGCCACCAGATTGCCGCCCCAGTTTCCCCATGCTAATTGTGCAGCTCGCGCAGCGGGATAATTGCCGGCGGTAGCATCCGTCATGCGAATCATTTCCGCAACAGGCAATTGACCCAGAATGCCAACATTCATCAGCAGGTAGAGCACACCCACGATCAGGATCGAAAGAATCATGGAACGCGGAATAGTGCGCGGCGGATCGACAACCTCTTCAGCCAGGAAGCAAATGTTGTAGTAGCCCCAATAGTCATAAAGGGCAACAAGCAGTGCGCCGGAGAAGCCGATCAAAAATCCATTGGGCGGTACCTGGTTCAACCATCCCCGTGGAAAAGCAAGCCCTGCATTAAAATGCGTGAGTCCTGTAAAAATGACAAAGAGCAGCGTGCCCAGCACGCCAATCCAAAGGTACTTGGAAATACGGGCAATGCCATCGATGCCCCGCGCTACCAGCACCGTTGCCAGAAGCGCCGCTCCGATTGCAGCCAGGGTCGCTCCTGAGATCTCGAACTTAAGCGTCACATCACCCAGAAAGTGCATCGCCATCGAGCGGCTGAAAAATACATGCTGGAGCGAAGGAAAAATATAAGAGGCGTAGCCAGCCAGACCCACGCAACCAGTAGCAATCGAAACCGGTGCGGTAAATATGAGCTGAAAGGTAAAAAGAAAAGCCAGCAGCCTGCCCAGCTTTTCACGCCCGTAGATCTCCTTCACATACTCATAAGTGCCGCCGGCCTTAGGCAACGCTGCGCCAAGCTCAGCCCAGATCAGCCCGTCAGCAATTGCTACAATCGCGCCTGCAATCCAACCCGCAAGAGCCAGCGAGCCACCCATCGCTTTTACCATCAGCGGCAGCGTCGCAAACGGCCCCACACCAACCATGTCGATCATGTTGAGAGCAGTGGCGGGCAACAGCGTCAGCTTCCTTTGCAGTTGAGGAGAACCATCCGGCTGCTCGGTTTCGGCCAGGCCTGTGTTGTCTGCGCGCATGGGAGCGATTGTAAAAGAACCCCCGCGTGATACAACTGACCGGGTGGATTACTCGCGCCGTATTGGAAATCTGCGTCGTAAACTAACGCGCACCGGGCTTTCTGGTCTCCTCGTAACACATCTTCCGGATGTGTGCTATCTATGCGGCTTTACCGGGTCGAGCGCTGCACTGGCAATCACTCGCCATAGAGCTCGTTTGTTTACAGATGGGCGTTACCGCACGCAAGCTGCCGAAGAAGTGCAGGTTGCCAACGTTGAAATCATTGCCCGCGCTCCTGCCGTTGCAGCCGTGGAATGGCTGGCCGCTCAGCCCAATGCAGAGTCAGCAGGCTTCGACGCCACACGTACAACTGTTGCGGAGCTCTCCCGTTGGCGGGAAGCCCTCCCGGCGCGCCTGCGGCGAACATTTCTTGCTCCTCTTCCAAATCCGCCGGTGGAACAGTTACGCCTGGTGAAGGATGAAGACGAACTGGAAATCATGCGCGAGGCAGCGCTCATCGGTTCCGGTCTTTTCGACCATATTCTCGGCCTTTTGCGGCCCGGCCTGCGCGAAGTGGAAGTAGCTGCAGAGCTGGAATATGCAGCGCGCATGGCAGGGGCAGATGGAATGTCCTTTGAGACCATCGTGGCCTCCGGCGTCAGGTCGGCTCTGCCGCACGGCCGGGCGACCGAAGCGCGCCTGCCTCGGAGAGGTTTTTTAACCCTCGACTTCGGTATAATCCACAAGGGTTACTGCAGCGATATGACCCGAACGGTGTACTTCGGCAAGCCAAGGTCGAACGAGCGCGCCACCTATGAGGCGGTTCTTGAAGCCCAGCAGGCTGCGGTAGACGCCGTTGCGGATGGAGTACGCTGTGGTGACGTGGATGAAGCTGCAAGAAGCGTGTTGCGCAGCGCCGGACTTGCAGAAGCGTTTTCGCACTCAACTGGCCATGGCGTGGGTATAGAAATTCACGAGCAGCCACGAGTGGCTTCAGGGCAAACCACCCGCCTTGAAGCAGGCATGGTAGTAACAATCGAGCCGGGTGTCTATCTGCCGGGGCAGTTCGGCATCCGTATTGAAGATATGGTGGCCGTGACCCGCACGGGCGGTGAAGTTCTTACCCCCGCGCCCAAGGCCCTGATTGAGCTTTAACAGAGATTTTTGCCCACTACGGGCCTCTGATACAGAAGGAAAGAATGAAACAAGAAGATATTCAGGATCTACAGCAACTGATCGGGTTTCTCAAGGAACATGGCGTCGCCGAGTTCGATCTTGAGCGCGAAGATGTAAAGGTCCGGCTCAAGTTTGTGCAGCCAGTGTCCCCGGTGGTTGCATTTACTCCGTCTGTTGCGTCTGCGGCTGTGCTTCCCCCTGCCCAGTCCGCTCCCATTCCTTTAACAGCGCCTGCGCCTGCCACAGCACCGGCTCCTGCCGCAGAAGAAAATCTGCACATCATCAAGTCGCCGATCGTAGGAACTTTCTATGGCTCACCCTCGCCCGGTGCCGCTTCCTTCGTTTCACCCGGAGAACGCGTGGAAAAAGGACAGGTGGTCTGCATTGTTGAAGCCATGAAGCTGATGAATGAAATTGAAGCAGACGCGGCCGGCGAGATCGTCAAGATGCTCGTAACGAACGGCCAGGCCGTCGAATACGGCCAGCCACTATTTTCGGTTCGCACGGCGTAACCGCGCCTTTTGTTCTTGAAGGATGGGAATGTTCCACAAGGTTCTGATTGCCAATCGCGGCGAAATTGCGCTGCGCGTCATCAACGCCTGCCGTGAACTCGGCGTTCGCACGGTCGCTGTCTACAGTGAGGCAGACCGCAACTCACTCCACGTGCGTTTCGCGGATGAGGCCATCTGCATTGGCCCGCCACGCCCTGCCGACAGCTATCTGAATGTACCCGCCGTCATATCCGCCGCAGAAATCGCGAATGTAGACGCCATTCATCCAGGCTATGGTCTGCTGAGCGAGAACGCGAACTTCGCGGAAGTCTGCCGCGCATCCAATATCAAATTCATCGGACCGCCTCCCGAAGTAACCCGTCTTATGGGCGAAAAGGAAAAAGCACGCCAGGCAATGAAAAAAGCCAGGGTGCCGATTCTGCCCGGCTCTGACGGAGTCGTAGCTTCTGCAGAAGACGCGCTGGAGTGGGCTGAGAAGGTCGGCTTTCCCATCATCCTGAAAGCCAAGGCAGGCGGTGGCGGCCGCGGCATGAGAATCGTTCGCACCGCCGAAGAACTGCCCAATCTCTACCACGCCGCGTCGACAGAGGCCGCAAATGCCTTCGGGAACGGCGAGATGTACATGGAGAAGTTCATTGAGCGGCCGCGGCACATTGAGTTTCAGGTGCTGGCCGACGAACACGGCAACGTCACCACGCTCTTTGAGCGCGAGTGTTCCATTCAGCGCCGTCACCAAAAGCTGATTGAAGAAGCACCATCACTGCAGGTAACGCCAAAGATCCGGCAGGAAATCGACGCAACACTGCGTCGCTGCCTCTCGGAGATCGGATACCAGAACGCTGGGACCGTCGAGTTCCTCATGGATGAGGACGGGCAGATTTACTTTATCGAGATGAATACCCGCATCCAGGTGGAGCACCCGGTAACAGAGTTCATCACCGGCATTGACCTCGTCAAAGCGCAGCTTCGCATCGCATCCGGCGAGAAGCTCAGCGACATTCTTCCTCCCAAGATCGAAATCCGCGGCCACGCAATCGAATGCCGCATCAATGCAGAGAATCCTGTCAAGTTCACACCCTCAGCAGGCCGCATTACTGCATTCAATGTTCCCGGCGGCAACGGCGTCCGTGTAGACACAGCGCAATATGCTGAAGGTGTTGTACCGCCGTATTACGACTCACTGATAGCCAAACTGATTGTGCATGGCGCCACACGCGAGGAAGCCATGAACAAGATGCAGCGCGCGCTGAGCCAGTTTGTGGTGCAGGGAATCGAAACATCGATACCTTTACATCAGGCCATCTTCGAGGATGAGGATTTCCGCAAAGGCGACTTCGATACGAAATTCATGGAGCGCTTCCTGGCTAAGAGAGGGTAGCCGCATCTCCAATGCTCAACAGTAGCCGTAAGCTGATACTCTGTTGAGCGCCGATGCTTACACGCCGTCACTTTCTTCAGACCGCAGGCTTGTCGCTTGCCGCCACAGCACTGCCTTTGCGAGCCGCTCCCAAGGCTGTTAACGGCAAAGCGGACTATACACTTCGCATTGAGCCCTGCACGCTGGAAATTGCTCCCGGCATCACGGTGAAAACAACCGCCTATAACGGCCAGGTCCCGGGCCCCATCCTCCGTCTTCGCGAAGGTCTTCCCGTCACCATCGATGTAACCAATGCAAGCACGAATCCAGACCTCGTCCACTGGCATGGATTGGCGATTGATTCACTCAATGACGGCGCAATGGAAGAAGGCTCGCCCATGATCGCGCCTGGCGGCCAACGGCGCTATGCATTTACTCCAAAGCCCGCAGGCACACGCTGGTATCACACGCACGCCGGCGCAGGCACTGACCTGACTCAGGGAACCTACAGCGGCCAGTTCGGCTTTCTCATGGTGGAGGGCCGCAACGGTTTCCAGGCGGAAGGGAAGTTCGATCAGGAGATTTTTCTGGCGATTCACCACTGGGAACCGCACTTTGTGCCGATGGCCGAGACAATGCGGCAGTCGAGCGCAAACGCCCCGCTCACTACGGGCTCAGATGTTGGCTACCTCCATGCCACCATCAATGCACACAAGCTCGGAGCAGGTGAGCCCATTCGCGTAAAACCCGGGCAGCGCGTGTTAATGCATATTCTCAACGCAAGTGCGACAGAAAATGTAGAGCTTGCCCTTCCAGGCCACACGTTCAAGGTGCTTGCAATGGACGGCAACCCCGTCCCTCGTCCGCAATCCGTAGAACGGTTGAGCATAGCTGTAGCAGAGCGAATCGACGCCGTCGTCGAAATGAATTCGCCCGGCACATTGGTGCTTGGCTCAACGCTTGAGGACTCACGCCAGATGGGGCTTGGCGTCGTAGTGGAATACGCAGGGAGTAAGGGCACGCCCGTATGGCGCGAACCGGCTCCTGCGCAGTGGGATTACGCGAAATTCGCAAACCTGGCTCCCGCCACAGCACCAGATGAGACCATTACGCTGACCTTTCGCGACATTGGCCCGGTAAACGGAAGCCAGTTCGACTACTGGACGATCAACAACCAGTCCTGGCCGAAGATCGATCCAATTGAAGTCAGAGCAGGGAAGCGCTATCGCCTTCTTCTGCGCAACGGAAGCGGCGATCAACATCCGATTCATTTGCATCGCCACACATTCGAAGTGACACAAATTGGCAAGCAACAGATGAGCGGCCTTCACAAGGACACCATCAACGTAATGCCCCTCGACACGGTAGCCATTGATTTTGTGGCAGACAATCCCGGCGATACACTCTGGCATTGCCATCAGCAGTTGCACATGGATCTGGGCTTTATGCAGTTGATCAAATATGTGGGATAAGCGCCAAATGAATCGCCCGTTCGTGACAACCTTCCTGGTCACTGCGCTCGCAGCCACGGCTTGCACGGCGCAGAAAGACGTTTCCTGGCCCGTGTACAACGGCGGCCGCGATGGCGATCACTACTCAAAGCTGACGCAGATCAATCGCACAAACGTTCATCAGCTCCAGGTAGCATGGACCTTCGACACAGGGGAGCCAGGCGGAATGCAGGACAATCCGCTGGTCATCGAGCGCACACTCTACGCCTACACACCCACGGAAAAGATCGTCGCTCTGGACGCGGCTACAGGCAAGCTCAAGTGGAAGTTCGATTCTGGCGTAGTCGGCACGCAGCCCGCCCGCGGAATGAGTTACTGGACAGACGGCAAAGAAAGCCGGCTCTTCGTCGGCATCATGAACTTTCTCTACTGCCTCGATCCCGCCACAGGTAAGCCGATTGCAAGCTTCGCAGAAAACGGGCGCCTCGATCTTCGCAAGGGCCTGCGGGAACCATGGGAGAAGCAGTCAATCGTTCTCACTACGCCGGGCGTTTTGTGGAAGGACACAATCATCGTCGGCGGACGCAATCCAGAGGCACATCCTGCGCCTCCGGGCGATGTGCGAGCCTTCGATGTGCATACCGGCACACTGCGCTGGGCCTTTCACACCATTCCGCATCCCGGTGAAGCTGGCTATGAAACCTGGCCGGCAGACGCCTGGAAGCGCACCGGCGCAGCCAACAACTGGTCCGGCATGGCTCTGGATGAAGAGCACGGAATCCTCTACGTTCCAACCGGCTCAGCAGTCATGGATTTCTATGGCGGCGACAGGCTCGGCGACGATCTCTACGCCAACACACTGCTGGCCCTTGATGCCAACACGGGCAAGCGCCTTTGGCACTTCCAGGGAGTGCATCACGACATATGGGATCGCGATTTTCCTTCCCCGCCGGCACTCTTCACAGTGGTGCGGGATGGAAAAACCATCCCCGCACTGGCGCAGACCACCAAACAGGGCTACCTCTTTCTCTTCAACCGTCTAACCGGAGAACCGCTCTTTCCCATCCACGAGCATGAGTTTCCAGCAAGCGATATCCCCGGCGAGCAGGCATCGAAGACACAGCCTCTGCCAGACTGGCCAGAGCCATTCGCGCGCCAGCGCCTGACGGAAGCCGATCTCACCACCCGCACTCCCGCCGCTCACGAATGGGCATTGAAAACCTTTCGTGAGTTCAAAAGCGACGGCCAGTTTATTCCCTTCACCGTCGAAAAGCAGACAGTCATCTTCCCCGGCTTTGACGGCGGCGCAGAGTGGGGAGGTCCCGCAATCGATCCGGTCCACAAAATTCTCTACGTAAATGCGAATGAGATGGTATGGACAGGCGGCCTAGCATCGGCAGGGCAGTCTGGAAGCCCCGGCGAGCGCACCTATCGCTCACAGTGCGCCATCTGCCACGGACTGGATCGTTCAGGTTCACCGCCGGCATTTCCCACGTTGGTCGACGCAGTGCCTCGCCTCGGCGAAGATAAGGTTCGCCAGACCATACAGCGGGGAACCGGCCGTATGCCGTCGTTTCCGAATCTCGATGGCAGCGGACTAACGGACCTGATCGCATTTCTTCGGACCAAGCCCAACAAGGAAGACAAGAAAGAAATGGCCGCAGCCCTGGGCGCCGAAGCATCTACAGATGCCGCAGGCCAGGCGGTCTATCAGGAACGCTGCGCCATCTGTCACGGAGAAAAACGTGAAGGAATTCCTCCTTCGTTCCCCATGTTGATCGGCCTCGGAAGCCGCCTCTCCGCCACTCAAACCGTTGATCTCATCCACAGGGGCAAAGGCCGCATGCCACCCATGCCGATCGAAGGCCAGCAGCTGGAATCTCTGCTGCGATACCTCGGCGTCGGAGCAAAGAGCAGCGAAGCAAAGAACTCGCCTCCGGACTATATCTTCAGCGGTTATCGCAAATTCCTCGATCCGGATGGCTACCCGGCTTTCACCCCTCCATGGGGCACACTCAGCGCAATTGATCTCACCACCGGCAAATATCTATGGAAGGTCAACCTCGGCGAATATCCAGCTCTGGCCAAGCAGGGACTCACCAACACCGGTTCAGAGAACTACGGCGGCCCAGTCATCACTGCGAGCGGCGTCCTCTTCATTGGCGCAACCGTCTACGACCACACATTTCGCGCCTTCGACACCGCAACAGGCAAGCTCTTGTGGCGCGCCGATCTGCCATATTCAGGAGTAGCCACACCAGCGACCTACATGATTGACGGCCGGCAATACGTCGTAATCGCCACCAGCAACGCCCGCACTCCAAATGAGCCTCAAGGCGGAATCTACGTAGCTTTCGCACTTCCGAAACAGCGCTGACACTATTCTCGAAACTTTCGCGCTTTCCCTTCGCTTAAGGTAGTCAACGCACAGTATGCTTTTCCCGCCCGAAGGAGGCCGCTGAATGGACATCCAAAAAGAAATCATCGCTGAATTCGATCTTGAAACCGAGCGCACGCGCAAACTGCTCAATGCCATCCCGGAATCTGCCGATTTCGCATGGAAGCCCCACGAAAAATCAATGACCCTCGGACGTCTTGCCAGCCATGTTGCTGAAATGAGCGGCGACTGGGCCACGATGACTCTCACCAAGGACCGGCTGGACTGGGATCCAACGGACAAGAAACCCGACACCTCCACCAAGGCTCAACTTCTCGGACATTTCGAGAAAAGTTCGGCGGGAGCCAGAGCTGCTCTCTCCAGCTTCAATCCCGCCGATTGGGACAAACATTGGATATTTGCCGCCAATGGGCAGGTCTTTATCGATCAGCCCAAATACCAGGTCTGGCGCAGCTTTGTCATAAACCATGGATCTCACCACCGCGGCCAGTTGACAGTGTATTTACGTTTGCTTGGCGCCACGCTTCCAGGCTGCTACGGGCCCTCTGCGGACGGAATGTAAGCGCCAAGATCAGCATTTCACGCCGAGAGACGCGGAGCATTGCAGCGCACTAAGCTGAATACATGGTCTTCTCGTTCCCTCGTGTTTATCCAATCCTCGATTCGTCCGTGATTCCAGCGTCCACTCGCGCCGAGTATCTTCAGTCGCTCGGTAGTTCCCTGGCAAATGCAGGGGTTGAGTTATTGGAGTATCGCAACAAGACAGGTTCCGATGCGGAGCTGATTGCAGACGCTGAAATTCTTCGCCGGGCAATGCCGGACACGCGACTCATCCTCGATGACCGCGCCAACCTTATCGCTCAAGTAGACTTCGACGGTGTCCACGTCGATGCGGGGGACGTCTCTCCGGCAGAAGCTCGCACAGTTCTCGGAGCGGATCGCATCATCGGCACATTTGCAGGAAGTGATTTTTTGATTCCCGGCATCCTCGCCCAGCCTGCGGATTACTTTGCCATTGGCCCCGTCTTCTCCACCACCACAAAGCAGACGGAAAAGCCCCCCATCGGCCTCGAAGGCGTGCGTAAACTGCGTCAAGAAGCAGGACCAGACGCTATCCTGAGCGCTGCGGCAGGGATCACGCTGGAGACAGCGCCTTTCGTAATCGAGGCCGGTGCCACCATGGTCGCCGTCGCGGCCGCCATCTTCCGGGCCGCAGATCCCGCTGCCGAGTTTTCTCGCTGGCGCAAAACCCTCACGTAATAGCGCGATGACTACAAGCAAATCTTTATCGAGCGTTTGCTTATGCGGCACTCATGCATCACCAGATAAAATCTGGAAGACAAACCTTGGCAAAATCAGGTAAAAATCTTCCAAGTGATAACTCCAACCCCGGGCCCAACCCTCGCGCAGTCCACAGAAGCAGCTCCGCCACAGGAGCAGTCCAATAAGCTCGTACAGAGCCTGGGCCTTTTCAGCGCCACCGCCATCGTAGTCGGCACCATGATCGGGTCAGGCATCTTCCTGGTCGATGCCGACATTGCACGAGTAACCAACTCGCCGGCGCTTTATCTCGGTGCATGGATTGTCACAGCCGTCATGACCGTCATAGCCGCCCTCAGCTATGGCGAACTCGCCGCCATGATGCCCAAAGCAGGCGGTCAGTACGTCTATCTCCGCGAGTCACTCGGCCCGGTCTGGGGATTTCTCTACGGCTGGACCTTGTTCATGGTCATCCAGACAGGAACCATAGCCGCCGTTTGCGTTGCATTCGGCAAATTTCTAGGCGTCTTCTTCCCGTCAGTCTCCACCACGCACTGGCTTTGGAAGATCGCTCATGTCCCAGCCATCACCGTTGGTCCCATGGTGCTCGGCAACATGGATATCGGCGTCAGCACCGCAAATCTTGCAGGCATTGTTGTTGTTTTTCTGCTCGCACTGGTCAATCTCTTCGGCATCCGCCTCGGCGCCATGGTGCAGAACATCTTTACCTCTGCCAAGGCAATCTCTCTCGCTGGTCTGATCGTGCTGGCATTCACCGTTGGCCTCAACACCACGGCAGTCTCCTCCAACTTCGGCGCAAACTGGCACAATTTCTGGCAAAACGCGGGCTGGCACGATCTCCATCCCGTGCAGGTAGGCGTCGGCGGACCCACTGCGATGGTCAGTCTCTTCGTCGTCCTCGCCGTAGTCCAGGTCGGCTCACTCTTCTCTGCGGACTCCTGGAACAACGTCACCTTCACCGCCGGAGAAACAAAAAATCCGAAGCGTAACATCCCTCTCTCACTCATTCTGGGCACAGGATTCGTGGTTGTAGCCTATTTCCTGGCCTCGCTGGCGTACCTCGTGGTGCTTCCCATGCATGGCGATCCCACAGGCACAACGGTTCTTGCTCGCGGAATTCAACACGCAACCGAAGACCGCGTAGGCACCGCGGCTCTGGAACAGATCTTCCAATCCAGCGGCGCGCAGCTCATGGCCGCGGCAGTTCTTATCTCCACCTTTGGATGTGCAAATGGCCTCACCATGGCGGGCGCTCGTGTCTACTACGCCATGAGCCAGGATGGCCTCTTCTTCAAAGCTGTCGGCAAGCTGCACCCCAAATGGCGCACCCCCGTGGCAGGCATCGTAGTACAGGCTGTGTGGACTGCTGTCCTCTGTATCTCAGGCTCGTACGGTCAGTTGCTTGACTACATCATCTTCGCCGAGCTCGTCTTCTACATCCTCACCATCGCAGGCATCTTTGTGCTGCGAGTAAAACGGCCCAACGCCGAGCGGCCGTACAAAGCTCTGGGCTACCCAGTCCTGCCAGCAATATACATTTTGATGGCTGCATGGGTCTGTATCGTATTATTGCGGTTTAAGCCGCAATATACATGGCCCGGTTTGGTTATAGTCCTGCTCGGCATACCTGTTTATTTTCTCTGGTCCTTAAGCTCTTCCGGCCAGCGTGTTTCAAGATCCGAATAAATCACTTTGGAGGATGACCCTCATCCATGTCTAAATTGCTTCGTATTAAGCCCTTGTCATTGCTCACGCAGGAGGCAGGCGAACAGGGAGAACATACGCTCAAGCGCTCGCTTGGCGCGCTCAACCTGGTTACCCTGGGCATTGGTGCTGTCATCGGTGCAGGCATCTTCACGCTCACAGGCCAGGCCGCGGCGCTCCACGCAGGACCAGCCGTGGCATTGAGCTTCGTTGTGGCAGGACTCACCTGTGCATTCGCCGGTCTTTGCTATGCCGAATTTGCTTCGATCATCCCCATCGCCGGCTCAGCCTATACCTACGGATACGCCACGCTCGGTGAGCTGGTTGCGTGGATTATCGGCTGGGATCTGACACTGGAGTATGCATTTGGCGCCTCGACAGTGGCTTCCGGCTGGGCCGGTTATTTCACCAGCCTCATGCAGCAACTCGGCATCACCATACCTCCCGCACTCACCACCACCACCGGCAATATTCTCGTGCAGTACAACGGCATTTGGATTGACAAGATGTCTCTCCCTCCGGGGATAACCGATGTCGGCTTGCCGCACGTAACGGGACTCTTCAATCTTGTCGCCGTCTGCATTGTCTTCGTAGTCACGACAATTCTCGTAATCGGAATCAAAGAATCGGCTAACTTCAATTCGGCCATCGTCATCGTCAAGCTGGCCATTGTAGGCGTCTTCATTGTGGTAGGCGGCCTCTTCCTCTTCCATCACCCTCAGGTCGCCCAGGCGAACTGGCATCCTTTCGTTCCTCCGCCAGATGGACATGGAAATTTTGGATGGGGAGGCATTCCCGTCGCGGCTGCATCCATCTTCTTCGCCTACATCGGCTTTGACGCCGTATCCACAGCAGCGCAGGAAGCCAAGAATCCCCAGCGCGATATGCCCATCGGCATCCTGGGATCGTTGGTCATCTGCACCATTCTCTACATCGTCGTCTCGCTGGTACTCACCGGCCTGGTCAGCTACAAGACACTGAATGTTTCCGCTCCAGTGGCGTTGGCGATTGATGCAACCGGCGTGGGTTGGGGTTCGATGCTGGTAAAGATCGGCGCAGTCTTTGGCCTCGCCACGGTAATGCTGGTCATGCTGCTGGGCCAGACACGCGTCTTTTATTCCATGTCGAAGGATGGCCTGCTCCCCAAAGCATTCTCTGCAATCCATCCGAAGTTCCGCACTCCATGGATCACGACCATCATCTTCGGTTCGTTCGCAGCCATCATGCCCGCATTCCTTCCCATCGACGAGCTGTCAGCGCTGGTGAATATCGGCACCCTGCTGGCCTTCACCATCGTCTGTGCGGGCGTTTGGATCCTGCGTGTGCGCCATCCGAACATGCATCGTCCATTCAAGACGCCGCTGGTGCCGCTGGTGCCTTTCCTCGGCATCGCTTCGGCGCTGTACCTCATGTCGCGTCTCTCGGCACTTACCTGGATAGTGATGATCGCGTGGCTGATCGTTGGCCTGTTGATCTACTTCACTTACTCGGTCAAGCACAGTAAGGTGCAGGCATTGCCCGCAGCTCAGGAAGGCGACTGAAAATCATTGCAGTACAAACAGCAACGGCCTCCCGTAAGGGAGGCCGTTTACTTTGCTCACTCGAACAGATTAAGCAGTGGTCTTCGCGCAATGCTCATCAAACGCACGAATCAGCTCACCGGCAATCTGCTGCGCAGTCGCCTGCTCGATGACATAGCGCGGCATCATGTAGACCAGCTTGCCATCACGCATAATCGCAATCGAAGGCGAAGAAGGCGGCTGGCCTTCAAAGTAGCCGCGAGCGCGATCGGTCGCTTCACGGTCCTGGCCTGCGAAAACGGTAATCTTGTGATCGGGCTGCGTAGTGGCATTCCCCAGGGCAAGTCGCACACCGGGACGCATCTTACCTGCGGCACAACCGCAGATCGAATTCACCACAACCATCGTGGTTCCGGGCTTGGCCAGGGCAGTGTCCACATCTTCAGCCGTCTTCGTTTCCTCAATCCCAGCACGAACCATTTCCTCGCGCATGGGAATCACCATAATCTCTGGGTACATTACCGCCTCCGGGCAAGGGAAATTGCCTGTATCTATCTTACCAACTTTCCCGGTGTAGCCTTGAAACGATGCATCTGATCGAAAACAAGCTCTTAGCCCCACTCACAACGCTCGGAGTAGGCGGCCCGGCACGCTACTTCCTTGAGGCCCACGCAGAAGAGGAGATTCTTGAAGCCAGCGCATGGGCTCGGAATCAGGGAATTCCGCTCTTCGTCCTCGGTGGCGGAAGCAATCTCGTTGTCTCAGACAAAGGCTTCGACGGCCTGGTTCTTCACGTCGCGCTAAACGGAATGGAATCAATCCAAAGCGAGGACGCCGATCAGGTCATCTTCCGGGCAGCCGCCGGAGAGAACTGGGATACCTTTGTGCAGCACACCATCGAGGCCAACTGTGCTGGCCTCGAGTGTCTCGCAGGCATTCCCGGCACCGTCGGCGGCACACCCGTACAAAATGTCGGCGCATACGGGCAGGAAGTCTCCACAAGCATCCAGAATGTGCGGGCTTTCAACCTGCAGGACCGTGTTTTCGCTGAGTTTTCAGCAGCGGAGTGTGACTTTGCCTACCGCCGCAGCCGTTTCAATTCCTCAGACAAAGGCCGCTACATCGTAACGCGAGTCGATTTCAGGCTTCAGCACAACGGAGCACCAACACTAAAGTACGCCGACCTCGAACGCGCCTTTAAGCCAGATGCAAGGCCCACACTCGTCGAAGCAGCCGCAGCAGTACGTCGCATCCGTCAAAGCAAAGGAATGCTGCTGACGGAAGGCGACCCGGACTGCCGCAGTGCAGGCAGCTTCTTCAAAAATCCCATCGTGCCGGCCGAATCGATCAAATCGATCCAACAAGCCGCCGGCGCCCCCGTGCCAACTTACGACTCAGGCCCCGCACACAAAAAAATCCCCGCAGCATGGCTGATTGAACAAGCAGGATTCAGGAAAGGCTACACGCGAGGCGCAGCTGGAATCTCCACTCGCCACACACTCGCACTAGTGAATAACGGCAACGCAACAGCCGCCGAAATTCTGGTCCTTGCGAAAGAAATTCGAACGGCTGTCGCCATCCGATTTAACGTGATGCTTGAGCTGGAGCCAGTCCTCATCGGATTCTAATCTCGGAGCTCAAGGCGACACCAGATGCGCTGTGCTTATCACACGATCATTGGAAGAAAAATCTACCACGTAGTAATCGGCGACCAATGGGGCTAAGAACGGTCCATATACGAACTCTTTACTACAGCCATTCGACATCTTCAGGTCAGTCAGACAATTTCCTTTGTGGTAAGTTGGATTTCCCAGAATTTTCAACACATCGGAACTCGGCATGCCGCTGGATACGCGCTCAAAGTTTCTTTCTACTTCGTGAAAACGCAAAGTGAGCAATACGGCTCGTCCAACAAGAAATACGATCAAGCAGAAAATAATGACGGAGACGATTCGCCTCATTGCGGCGCTCCCGGCGTCTTCCCAAGATGACGGCTAAGCCTCTCCCGCTCCTCCCACAATATTTCGAAAGCAGTCCCCCGCGCCGTAATTTGCCCGTTATGCAGCAGCGCCACCTCTGCATCCGTCAGAAAAGCATCCGTAGCATCATGCGTCGCCTGAATCACCTGAACATTGCGCTCCCGCAACCACGGTTGTAGTCGCGCAAGCAATACATCGCCGGCCTTGCCATCCAGTGCGGAGAAAGGTTCATCCAGCAGCAGCAATCGCGGCAGGGGTGCCAGCGCGCGAGCCAACGCAACACGCTGCGCCTCTCCCCCCGACAGTTGTTGCACGCCGCGATCCGATAAGTGGTTAGCCTCAAGCAGTGCTAGCATCTCCCGCACACGCACATCACGCAGTCCACTCGCCACGCCATGAAGCCCATAACCGATATTCGCGTCTACGCTTAGGTGAGGGAAGAGCGCAGCCTCCTGCATCACCAGCCCGATGCCCCTTCTGCCTGGCGGCAAGCCCGTCACATCATCGCCATTCACAGCAACCCGTCCCACACCGATCCGCTCAAGGCCGGCAACAGCACGCAATAAGGTGCTTTTGCCCGCGCCCGAAGGTCCAAAAACAACAGTCCATTCCGCCGCAAATTCACACGTAACCCGCAAATGAAATCCGCCGTGCCTGAGGTCGAGCGAGCAATCAACCACGTCGATCACCTCGCGCAAATCCTCGCCCGGCGCCGCTCGCATAAATAGCCACAAGCGCCACAATGCTCATGCTCAGCAGCAGCAGCGCAGTCCGTGTGGCCGCTGCATAATCAAAACTCTCCACCTGGTCGTAAAGCACAATCGAGAGCGTTCGCGTAGCGCCGGGAATATCTCCGCCCAGCATCAACACCACGCCAAACTCGCCCACAGTATGCAGAAAGCTCAGCACTGCCCCAACCAGAATCGATCGCCGCGCCAGCGGCAGCAGCACGCTCCACACCAACCTCGGCGCATCGGCTCCCAGCAGCCGCGCCGCATCCACCAATGCAGGATTCACAGCAGCAAAACCCGCCACAACCGGCTGCACCGCAAACGGCAAACTGTAAATCACTGATCCAGCCACAAGTCCGGAAAAAGAAAACGCCAGCGGATGACCCAGCACAGCAATGATTCCGCGACCCGCCGCAGTCCGCGGCCCCAGCAATATCAGCAGAAAGAATCCGAGCACAGTCGGCGGCAGAACCAGCGGCAGCGCAGTGAAAGCCTCCACCAGCGCCAGCCACCGCCCGCGCCCAAGCGTAAGCAGCCCCGCAAGCGGCACAGCAATCACAAGCAGAATCGCAGTAGTCAGTGTCGCCAGACGCAGCGTGAGTAAAAGTGCCTGCCAATCCATGTAGCAAACAGAATACGGCCTCAGCGGCTACTTAACAGGCGTCAATCCACTCTTCGCCAGCTGCGCCTGTACCGCAGGCGAGAGAAGATAGTCCAGCAGCTTGTGCACAGCCTCGCGCTGAGCGCTCTTGCTCACAATCACCGCACCCTGTTCAATCGGCGGATACAGATCGCGCGGAACCACAAAGTAGCTTCCCGCAGCCAGCATCCGCGGCGTCAGCGCAGAAGTAAGCGAAATCAGCCCGGCGTCGGCGTTCCCGGAGTCCGCAAACTGCGCCGCCTGCGCAATATTCTCAGCAGTCACAATCTTCGCCTTCAGAGCGTCGTAGAGATTCAGGCTCTTAAGCGATGCCACCGCAGCCCGTCCATAAGGCGCGCGTTCCGGGTTCGCAATCGCCAGCCTCTTCAGCGCCGGGTTCTTCAAAAGATCCAGCGAAGGCGAAGGCAAGCCACCGCCCTTGCGAGTCCACAGCACCAGCGTTCCCTTGGCATAAGTAATCGGCGTCGAGGAATCCGCCGTTCCTGCCGCATCTGCAAGCCCGGCATCAATAAGCCGTTTCGGATAACCCAGGTCCGCCGAGAGAAAGAGATCAAAGGGAGCGCCATTTTCAATCTGCGTCGTCAATGCAGCCGACGCCTGGTACGTAGCCTCGGCATGAATCCCCGTCGCCTGCTGAAACGCGCTCAGAATAGGCGGCAGCACAGGCTCCAGATCCGCCGCCGCAGCCACACGCAGCGGTGTCTGTGCCGCCGCGCTCCATATGGCCGTTATTCCCGCGATGAAAATCAGTGCAATTCGGGTAATTGGCTTCACTCGTCCATCTCCCAGTAAAGGCAAACGCGGCCTCGCGCTGTTAGGCTAACACCAGAGATGAACGACAACCTGCATCAGTTACGTTGCTTCAGTTGCAATGCGCGCATTGCGGGCGTAGACGCCCGTCCGGACTTCCGCTGTGAAGCCTGCGGCGATCTTTTTGAAGTGGAATATCCCGGTTGGGCGCAAAAGGGCTCCTCAAATCGACCCAATCCCGGCGCACTCAAATGGCTCTGGCGTGAGCGTCGCTGCTCCTCAGAAACTCTCGATCATTCCGGCGTTTGGCGCTTCCGCGAGCTACTCCCATTTCTCGATAACTATGGCAACGCCGTAACACTCCGCGAAGGCAACACGCCGCTCTATCCGCTTTTTCGTGCCGCCAAATCTCTAGGCATCGATCAGCTCTTCGCCAAACATCAGGGGATGAACCCCACCGGCTCCTTCAAAGACACCGGCATGACCGCAGCTCTCAGCGTAGCCAGCGAACGCGGCTTCGAATGGGTAGCCTGCGCTTCCACTGGCAACACATCCGCAGCAATGGCAGCTTACGCAGCGCGCGCCGGCCTGCGCAGTCTTGTGCTCATTCCCGAAGGCAAAATCGCATGGGGAAAGCTTTCCCAGGCCATGGATTACGGCGCAGTGACATGCCAGCTGAAAACGGACTTCGACGGCTGCCTGCGTCTGCTCACAGAGATCGTCAAGACAGAGCCCATCTACCTCCTTAACTCCGTAAATCCATATCGTCTGGAAGGCCAGAAGACCCCAGCCTTTGAGATCGCGGAAGCGCTCGATTGGAATGTGCCCGATCACCTCATCGTTCCCGGCGGCAATCTCGGCAATAGCTCTGCACTCGGCAAAGGCTTCAAAGAGCTGAAGGACCTTGGCCTCGTCGCCCGTGTTCCGCGCATCTCCATCATTCAGGCCGAAGGCGCCAATCCGCTCGTGCGTACGCTTGCCCACGGCTACTCTGCAGACCTGCAACCGGTGGAGGCTCATACCCGCGCCACCGCCATACGTATCGGAAACCCCGCCTCCTGGCGCAAAGCCGCCAAAGTCATCCAGGAAACGGGCGGCTGGTGTATCGATGTCAGCGAGGCGGAGATTGCCATCGCCAAGGCCCAGCTTGGAGCCGAAGGACTGGGATGCGAGCCAGCCTCGGCCGTCACACTTGCAGGCCTGAAAAAACTGCGCGCCAAAGGCCTCATCAGTACCAGCGATGTCGTGGTATTGGTGCTGACCGGCCACACACTCAAGGATGCCGACTACACCATCGACTTCCATCGCGGGACCCTCCTCACAGAAGAAGAAAAAACCGGCAATGAGGCATTGATCGAGCCTCTCCGCCGCAATGCTGTTTCTGTAGAGGCGGATGCGGCAGCAGTCCTCACAGCCATGAAGGACGCCCGTGCATGAGCGCGCCCTTCTCGATCCGGCTTCCTGCAACTTCAGCGAATCTGGGACCCGGTTTTGACGCTGTCGGTGTAGCGCTCGATTTCTATCTTGAAATCGAGGCCACGCCCGCAGAGAAGTTTTCCATCCAGGCCACCGGTCGCGATGCCGAGCGTTGCGCACGTCTCCACGACAATCTGGTGCTCGATCTCTACCACGCTGTACTGCTCAAAGAAGGCCGGCCCGTACCCCCGCTCGCCATCCGGATGAAAAATGAGATTCCTCTCGGCATGGGGTGTGGTTCATCAGCCGCCGGCAGGCTTGCGGCTCTCTCTCTGGCCGTCCATTTCGGTGACCTGGGCTGGTCCGGTGAACGCATTCTCGAGGAGGCGGTGCTCCTCGAAGGCCACCCGGACAATGTGGCTGCGTGTTGGCACGGAGGCTACGTCTCCGCGGCGCAATCCGGCAGCCGCGTCGTCTTCGCAAAAATAGAGCCGCCGGCAGCATGGCGTGCTCTCGTGGTTCTGCCCTCTGAGCCGCTGGCCACCAGTAAGGCCCGGGCGGTTCTGCCGGAAAACTACAAGCGTGCGGATGTCGTGATCAACATTCAGTCAGCCGCCCTGCTTTCCGCAGCCTTTGCGCAGGGAAGAGGTGATCTCCTCTCACATGCCATGCGGGATCGCATCCACCAGCCTTATCGCGGACAAATCTGCCATCTATTGCCCCCTCTGCTCCCATTGGCCGGAGAGCAGGGAATTCTCGGTGTTTCGCTCAGCGGCGCTGGCCCGGCGGTGCTCGTCATTCTTGAAAACGAACACTGCATTCCAGCCGCAAAGGAAATGGTTCATGCAGCGCTTCAGGGACTTCCCACAGCGGAGGTGCTCGAAACCCGCTTTTCCACCGCCGGTACAACTTTTGAACTAACTGGAAAACAGCTCTAAAAAAGTTGTTAGAAAACGGCCCGGAAGGAAACACCCCCATCCGGGGCTATTTCCTTCTTGGTCTATGACTTAAAAACATTCTGGTTTTCAACAGATCGTTTCACATTGTGAAACTTCGATTACCTTCGCGTTACCTAAGATTGCTTGCTTATCAGTCACGGAAACCATACTCTACGCATCGTGGGCAGTTCTGGGGGAGGGCTGCTCTAGCGCCCGAGATTCCTTGAAAGGAATCCGGGCGCTTTAATTTGCGCGCAACCCTGCCTTCGCTGCTATTGCCTGAGATTCCTGCCGTGCGACTTTCTGCCGGTTTCAAGCATCCCATGAGAGACTGATTGCAGTGAATCCGGCCCAGCCGGACCTGTAACAAGGAGGAGCGAGAGAATCATGGCGGGAGCGGGTGTTTTCGAATTTACCGACGCAAACTTTGACCAGGAGGTGCTCAAGAGCGAGCAGCCTGTCCTGGTGGACTTCTGGGCTGGCTGGTGCGGCCCCTGTAAGATGATTGGCCCCTTTGTAGACGGCATTGCTGCAAAATACGAGGGCAAAATCAAGGTAGGAAAAGTCAACGTGGATCAGAACGGCGCAACGCCGTCACGGTACGGAATCCGTGGCATTCCAGCGCTGCTTTTCTTCAAGGGTGGCAAGGCCGTCGATCAGATCATCGGCTACGTTCCCCAGGAAGCGATCGCGGAGAAGGTCGAAAAGCTGATAGCCGAAAAGGCAGTCGCTTAAGCGCATCCCCTGATGCGGAGCAAAAAATCCCGGCATTTGCCGGGATTTTTTGTGCCTTTTCGCGGAACTTATTGATATTTCCGCAGCACTCCCAGCACCCGCCCCTGGATGGAAACCTGCGAGGCAGGCACATAGATCGGCTCCATCTCGATATTGGCCGGTTGCAGCCGCACCACGCTCCCCTCGGAGTAGAACCGTTTCAAGGTCGTCTCCGCTCCGTGCACCAGCGCCACCACAATCTCTCCCTGCCGTGCCGTTCGAGTGCGCTCCACAAGAACATAATCTCCACTGATGATGTGCTCATCGCGCATGGAATCGCCGCGAACTTCCAGTGCAAAGACATCGCGGTTGCCCACCACGTCAAAAAGCGAAATCGACTCAATGGATTCGCTCGTCTCCACCGGCCTTCCCGCGGCAATCCTGCCCGCCAGCGGCAGCTTATCGCTCGTCCTTGTCCGCGTACCGGGAGGAAGCACATCAATCGAGCGGCTGCGATTATGAACGCGATCCAGCATGCCTTTGTTCTCGAGATTGGTAATGTGCTTATGCACCGTCGCCAGGCTCTTCAGCCCCATCCCACGCGCAATCTCCTCAAAAGAAGGCGAATAACCATTGCGCCCCACAAAGCCTTCGAGAAAATCGAGAATTTCCTTTTGCCGCCGTGTTACTGCCATCCGCTTACACTCCCTGCCACAATTCTTCCGGCCATCGGCTCCATGGTGCCAGTGAACGCTCAGAACCAGCCCTGCGCGCATTATAGCGAATAAAAAGCGAATCGCAATAAAAATTGCTTTGGATGTGCCATTTTCCGCTTCAGTCGCCAGGTAACTTCCTGAGGTACTGTATTTTCCTCAAAAGAAATAGATTTCTCCTCAGGATTCCGCCATCTGCCGCCGATTCAATAGCAAGAGCACCTTCCCACTGGACCATGAACATGCACGAAAGCGGAATGATCTCGATCGGCGAATTTCTACGTGGACGAAAGCCGTTTAGCTCCCTCGTCTCCGAACACGACCGCAACCATGCGGCGGAGGAGTCATCCGTTCTTCTCGACGCGTATCGCGATGCCATCGAAACCATGGGCCGCTGTGGTCTGGAGATCTCCACCGCCGAGGGCGCTGATCTTCTCCAGGTCATGGAATCCGTCTCCGCCGACCTCGACCAGGATCGGTCCGAAGAAGCCGTCTCGAGCGCCCGCAAAAAAGTACATGAGCGGCTGACCGCCTGGAGCCGCGGCATGTCCAGGCATCTCGAACACAGGACCAGCGAGATCAAAGAGATGCTCCTCGTGCTGGCCCGCACCGCCCAGCGTGCCGGTGAGCGCGATCAGCGCTGCGCACGCCACATCGAATCCATCTCCACCAAGCTGCAGGCCATCGCGCGGTATGAAGACATCCCCCGCATGCGCGAATCCATCGTGAACATGGCCGCGGAGATCCGGAAATCCATCGGAAATATTCTCGATGAGAGCAACGCCGAACTCGCCGAACTGCGCGCACAGATGGCCGACTCGAAAACTCGCCTGCAGGAGGCCGAGCGCATCGCATCGCTCGACTCTCTCACGCAGCTGCCCAACCGTTTCACCATCGAAAAAGAAATTGCCCGGCGCATGGAGCAGGGACGCCCCTTCAGCATCGGCCTCCTCGATATCGACAACTTCAAAAGCATCAACGACAGCAACGGCCATCTCGTCGGCGATGAGATTCTGCGCCAGTTCGGCGCAGAGCTCCGCGCCTCTCTTCGCGCCACCGATGTCGCCGGCCGCTGGGGCGGAGATGAATGGATGATCGTTCTCGATTGCGCGCTCCCCGCGGCACAGAAACTCGTCGAACGCGTCAGCACATGGGTCTGCGGCCACTATATTGTCGGCGCAATGCGCATCTGCGTCACCGCCTCCATCGGCGCAGCCGAATACGCGCCCGGCGAGACCATGCAGCAGCTCCTCCAGCGCGCCGATGCCGCCATGTACCGGCATAAGCGTCCCGAGTAAAGCAGTCCCCCATTTTGACACTTCACTTTCTCTAATCCCGCTTTAGGAATCCCCACCCCGTCTTTCTTCTTTCTCATCTTGCCCTTCAAACCCTCTCACGCAATCTTGGAGATGCACCACATTTGGTTCTTCTAATTCAGACGACTCAAATCTGGACGGCATTCTGCAACAGATCGGGACAGCAGGAGAGCAAGCATTCATGAGATTGCTAATTGCCGAAGACGACCCGGCCTTGGGATTGTTCCTTACACGCGGCCTTGAATCCGATGGCCACAGGGTGCGCCTCGCACAGAATGGCGCAGCAGCCGTAGAAGCCTTCCGTGAGGAGATGCCCGACCTTACGATTCTCGATCTGAACATGCCGGTGAAGGACGGCGAACAGGTACTGGAAGAGTTACGGGGCCTCGATGCCGATCTTCCCGTGTTGATTCTGACCGGGCGCAACGAAGTCGAGACGCGCGTGCGCTGCCTCGATCTCGGCGCGGACGACCTGATGACCAAGCCTTTCAGCCTGCATGAGCTGCGCGCACGCTGCCGCGCTCTCATGCGTCGCAAGCGTGAAGCACGTCTGCTTCTGCGCGCGGGCGATCTCGAGATCGACCGCATGGAGCATACTGTCCGCCGCGCCGGTGAGTCGGTGCAACTCACCAATAAAGAATTTGCTCTGCTCGAACAGCTGATGCTCAACCGCGGCCAGTGTGTCTCGCGTGTTGAACTGCTGGACACGGTCTGGAAGATGGAACCCGCCCAGACCACCAACATCGTCGACGTGTACGTGAATTATCTCCGCCGCAAATTGAAGGATCCCGCGCCGGGACACATGATTCGCACCGTGCGCGGCCAGGGATACAAGATTCCCTCCGATGTGGAGCTGGCCGTCGTCTTTGCGCCGGCTCTTGCTCAAACCCATGCTGTTCCCTTACCGGCCTCGGCACGCGCCGAGATGCTCTAAGAGTTGCAGGACTGAAACCTCAAAGGAGAAGGACCCGTGGCCTCACCCGCATCGCACTCCACCTTCGGCCCTCTTTCGTTCGGCCCTCCCCCGGCCTCCATTCCGGTCTCGCGCGTCCGGCAGCGCATTGCGCTTCTCATCAGCGCCGATGCAAGCCTTCGCGAGCGGTTACGGGAGACGCTTGCCGGCCTGCGCTGGCAGGTGCGCGAGGCATCCTCCGGCGCGCAGGCATGGGCAGCCGCCGATGGAGTCGCCGTAGAAGCAGCCATCGTCGATTCCTGGCTTCCGGATCTCGATCTCGGAGAGTTTATCGCGGAGTTTCAGCGCTCGTTTGCCGGCGTCGATCTGATGACAATGGAAGGTGCCGTCAACTCCGAAGGCCCGCGCAGTCCCTATCGCCAGGAGCTGCTCTACGCTCTCCGTATCAGCCAGGATGGCACTCCTCAAAGCGAAGTCCGCACCGATACTGCCGCGTGGAATACCGCGCCCGAGCTGACGGAGACCTTCGAGTCATCCGCTCCGGAAGTGCCTGCTCCCTTTTCCATTACGAAGCCGGAAGTCCTCCTCGAAGCCCGGTCTGAAGCCAGGACTGAAGCCCGGCCTGAAGCGCGTCCTCTCGACCAGCGCTGCGCAGATCACCGCCTCACCGATCATCGCCTCCCGGAGTTGATCGGCAATGCGCCCTCCATGCTTGAGGTCAGCCGCCGCGTCCGGCTCGTCGCACCGCGCTCCACCCCGGTACTGATCGAGGGGCCCACCGGCTCCGGCAAAGAGCTCGTCGCCCAGGCCCTGCATCGCCTCTCGCCGCGCGCGCGCAAACCTTTCGTCGCCATCAACTGCGCAGCCATACCGGAAGCGCTGCTCGAAGCTGAGCTTTTCGGTCACACGCGCGGAGCCTTTACCGGTGCCACGCACGGCAGAACCGGCCGCATCGAAGCAGCGGACGGCGGCACGCTCTTTCTGGACGAGATCGGCGAGATGCCGCTCGCCTTGCAGGCAAAGCTTCTGCGCTTTGTAGAGTGCGGCGAGTTGCAGCGCGTCGGGGAGAACGAATCCGTCCGTGTGGACGTGCGGATTATCGCCGCCACGCACCAGCATCTCGCCAGAAACGCCTCGGAAGGCAACTTCCGCTCGGATCTCTATTACCGGCTGGCCGTCTTTCTCATTCGGACCCCCTCGCTGGCAGAGCGTGGCGAAGATCTCTCGCTTCTCATCCAGCACTTCCTGGACAAGATGGGCCGGACGGAGCCGGTGAAGCGCATCGACACATCGGCGATTGCGCGGCTCATGGCGCATAGCTGGCCTGGCAACGTACGCGAGCTTGAACATGTGCTCGAGCGCGCGGCCATTCTCGCCGGCGAGTCACCGGTCATCGGCGCAGCCGAAATCGAATTTGGGCAGATTGCTCACGCGTAACGCGGGAAGGGAATGGAGAGCACGATGCGAGTCGAAACAATGATGAGCGATCAGCTGGCGCGTTACCTGGACCTCGCCAATGACCAGGTAAAGCTGACAGCCGAGAACATGGCCAACGTCGATACGCCCGGCTTTCGCGCCATGGGCATGGACTTCGAGTCGGAGATGCGTTCGGCGATGTTCGATGTCGAAGGCGGCCTGCCTGACCAGAAAGTGCGGCTTCGTCCCGAAGAGAATCTGGTCACGCGGCCCGATGGAAATAACGTCTCGATGGATCGCGAAAGCCTGCATCTCGCCGAGGCTCAGTTGAAGTTCAAGACCGGCATCAGCCTGCTCAAGCAGGAGTACCAGACCGAGATGGATGCCATTCACGCGGACAGCAAATAATGTGCCCGTTTTAAGAACAGTACGGTTTATCGGGTTTAAGCACGTAATCAGGAGAAGATCATGAATCTTTTTGGATTAATGGAGACCTCGGGCAGCGCGATGCAGGCCGAGCGGATGCGGGCCGAAGTCGTAGCAGCCAATATGGCCAACGCTGAGACCACGCGTACCGCCGACGGAGGTGCATATCACCGCCAGCACGTGATCTTCGCAGCCAATCCCGGGGACACAGGCGTGATGAACGACTTTTCCCTGGCGATGAATGGGGCCATCGGTGCGCCGCAAAGCCTGATCCCGGCTCCTCAAATGCCCTCGCTTCTCTCTCCAGGCTCGGAGAACGAACCAGCCGGCGGCGTACGCATCGCGCAGGTCGTCCAGGATCCCGCTGCGCCGCTGCGCCGCTACGATCCCGGTCACCCCGATGCCGGTCCCGATGGATACGTTGAATATCCCGACATTAACCCGCTCACCGAAATGGTGGATCTGATGGGAGCCACGCGCGCTTACGGCCTGAACGGTTCCGCCGTCCAGGCAGAAAAAAGCATGATTGGCTCCGCGCTCGAAATCGGCAAGGCCTAACCACGACTCCAGGGAAGGAGAATCCTCATGTTGCCAGCAATCAGCGCAATCACCAGTACCAGCGCATCCTCCGTAATCAACGGCTTGCAGACACAGATGCAGTCGCAGGCGCCCGCACAGCTTCCTGCATTTTCCACCACAGCGGACGCATCCGGGTTGGACACCTCCAACTCGATGCCTTTCGGCGATCTGCTCACCGACGCCGTGGGTGAGGTCAACCGGCTTGAGGATACGGCTCGCACCACGGTCAAAGGCCTCATGACGGGCACAGGCGTGGATGTGCATCAGGCAATGATTGCCACTCAGAAAGCATCGATGGGTTTTGAGCTTGCGCTCGCCGTTCGCAACAAGGCTGTGCAGGCCTATCAACAGGTGATGAGCATGCAGTTCTAGGCAGCATCGCGGCAAAGCTGCCCTGATTTGGACTACCCCGACAAACCAGACGAACCAGAAGATAAAGGCATATACGCATGGCAACGGGAACACAGCTGGAGATGAATACGCCGCCCATCGGCACCCCGCCCGGCGGCGGGCAATGGGCAGACCGGCTCACTGCGCTGAAGACGAGCGCGCAGCTGCGCTGGGCAGAGATGGAGCCGCGGCAGCGCTTCTGGGCAATCGCCGCCGCAGGCCTGCTCGTGGCAGTGGTGGGCTTTCTCGCCTGGTACGGACTGCACACGGACTGGCGGGTGCTCTATACAGGCCTCGATGCGGACGATGCCCGTCAGATGGAGCAGACCCTAGCCGCCGCGCAGATTCCCTTCGAAGTCGGCGCCAAGGATGGTTCTATTCGCGTCCCGGCCGCGCAGCTCGATAAAGCCCGGCTGGCCACAGCAGCCAAGGGCGGCGTTAAGAGCGGCCGCATGGGCTTTGAGATCTTCGACAAGCCCAACTGGGTCGGCTCGGAGTTCGACGAGCAGGTGAACTATCAGCGCGCTCTCGAAGGCGAGCTCGAACACACCATCGGCACCCTCGCCGACGTGGAGTCCGCGCGCGTGAATCTGGTCATGATGCACGATTCGCTCTTCCGCGAACAGGAGCGCCCGGCGAAAGCCGCCGTAGTGCTCAAGCTGCGTCATCCCAATCTGGCCGATGGGGAAGCGGATGCAATCCGCAACATGGTCTCCTCAGCCGTCGATGGACTGACTCCCGATCACGTCGCACTGGTCGATGCCGCCGGCCATCTTCCCCTCGGCCCCAAGACAGCCGAAGCAGCGCGTCTCACCGCCGAGCAGGCACTCGAGGAAAAAATCATCGCCACGCTGGAGCCGGTCACAGGCGCAGGCAATGTACGCGCCTCTGTCACGCTGGACTACGATCCATCCGCCACCGAGGTCACAGCCGAGTCCTACGATCCGGAGAAGAGCGCGCCGCTTACGATGCAGCGTACCGAACAAACGGCAGGATCGCAGCCCGTCCCCTCGGGAATTCCCGGTACCGCCTCCAACGCTCCCAATGCGCAGGCGCTGCCGGTCTATCCCCAGGTCAACACGCCTCCGCAGTCGGCCAAGAGCGAAACAGCCACCTACGGAGTCTCCAAGACCGTACGTCACACAGTCGAGAACCCCGGCAAGGTCCGGCGTCTCACGGCGGCCATCGTGGTCAACGATCGCCTGACGCAGCCGGCCTCCGGCACAAAGCCGCCAGTCTGGCAGACGCGGTCGCCTGAAGAACTTCGCAACTTAACCGCGCTGGCACAGGCCGCCGTAGGCTATGACAACGCGCGTGGAGACATGGTCGCAGTCGAAGACCTGGCCTTTGACGACAACCGCGGCCAGGCGCCGGTCTCACCCTTCGAACGCGTGCTGAAAGGGGCAGAGAACTCGCCCGTTCTCATCAAGTACGGCGCACTGGTTGCCGCCATTCTTCTTATCCTGGCCCTCGGCGTCCGGCCTGCACTGCGCCGCGCAGGCATCGGCAAACAGAAGCCGGTTGAGCCTGTCGTCGCCGAGCTTCCGGCGCCCGCAGACTCCGAGCTTGCCGCACTGGATGCGCATGACACACACATGCTGACGCCGGAGATGGCGCGTGCACAGGAGATCTTCACGCAGGTAAGCGACGCATTGAAGCGCGAGCCAGCGCAGAGCTCGCGCCTGTTGCAGAGTTGGATTCACTCCGAATGAGGACGCGTACATACCTGTATGTCCGTTGATTTTTAACCACCACATGACGCACAGAGGAAGGCACACTTGACTACGCAGCTGGATTTGGAAACCCGTGAGGCGCGACGCCGGATGACCGCGCAGATCAAAGGCGCGCGCAAGGCAGCGATTCTTCTCATCGCCGTGGGCGAAGAAATATCCAAGGAAATTCTGCGCGCCCTTCCCGAGCCGGATGTGCAGCGCATCACGGAGGAGCTTGCGGATCTGCGCGGTGTCCCGCCCGCAGTTTCCTCGCAGATTCTCGAGGAGTTCTGGGAGCTTCTCGAGACTCAGAACTTCGTCATGCACGGCGGCTTCGAATACGCCAACCGACTGCTTGTCGAAGCCTTCGGCAAAGAACGCGCCGATGACCTCATGCACCTGATCCGGCAAACGCAGGAGGCCTCGCACAGCGATCTGGCAAAGCTCCAGCGCACCGATCCGATCCAGCTCGGCAAGCTGCTCGACAGCGAACATCCGCAGACCATCGCACTGGTACTCGCGCACCTCGATCCGCGGCGCGCAGCCATGGTTCTCGATAACCTGAACCCCGAACACAGGGTCGTTGCCATTCGCCGCCTTGCAGAGATGCGGCAGTTCTCGCCGGAGATGGCGCAGAAGGTAGCCCTGATCCTGCATCGCCGTCTTGAAAATGTGGGCGATACCAAGCGGAAGAGTTACTCCGGCTTCAAGGCCGTCGCCGATCTGCTCAACCGTCTGCACGTCGAAGAGTCGCGGCACATTCTCGAAAACATTGAAGAGGGGCAGCCGGAGCTCGCTCTCGGCATCCGCAACCTGATGTTCACCTTCGAGGATCTGGTCACGGTTCCGAGCGCCACCATGCGCGAGATCGTCTCCGGAATCGACAAGCGGCAGCTGGCACTCGCGCTGCGTGGGGCCAAGGAAGACCTCCGCGCCCAGGTATTCAAGGCCATGAGCGCGCGCGCCGTCGAAATGCTTCAGGAAGACATGGAAGTGCTCGGGCCCGTGCGTTCGCGTGAAGTCGCGCAGGCACAGCAGGAGATCCTCAGCCTGGCCAGGAAGCTCGAGGCCGAGGGCAAGGTCATTCTCAAACTCGAAACCGGCGACGAGATGCTGGTCTGATCCTCCGCCTCAACGAGGACGGAAAAACTGGAAGGTACGGTCGAGAGGCGGCGATGAAAAACGCTTGGGTCGTGGAAGAGTTTGCATACCCGGCAGGGCCGGCGGCGATTGAGCCGCGCTGGGCCTTCGACGAGGATGCTTCCGCAGAGGACGACGCACTGGAAGCTCAGCAGGCATCCGCATCGCAGGACCCGGATGAGGATGCACCAGAGAACGAGTCCCTTCATGAGGCGGAGCAGCGTGGCTTTGAAGAAGGCCGCGAGCAGGGACGCGAGGAAGGCCGCGCCGAGGAGCGCGAACGGAATCGCGGGGAACAGGCCTCGCTCCATCACGCGGTCGAATCCCGCCGCAAAGAAGAGCGTCTGCATCTGATGGAGAGCCTAGATGCAGCCCGTCAGCAGTATGTGCATGACATCGAGCCGGAGGTCGTGCGTCTCGCCCTGGCCGTTGCCGCGCGCATTCTCCGCCGCGAGGCGCAGATGGATCCGCTCCTGCTCTCCGGCGCAGTGCGCGTAGCGCTGGGGCAGCTTGCCTCCTCCACCCGCGTCAAGCTCAAGGTACCGGAGAGCGATCTTGAATTATGGCAGGAGGCCATCGCGCTGCTGCCCAATCCCGGCACGCGTCCGGAGATCACCGCAGGCAATGGCATGCGTCTGGGAGACTGCATGATTGAAACGGAGCTCGGCTCGGTGGATCTTGGCGTTCGCGCCCAGTTGAGCGAAATTGAACGCGGCTTCTTCGATCGCCCCGGCATGTTTCCGGCCAGGCAGGCAGCCGCGCGGGATTCTGCAGAGGAGACCGCGTGACGGCCCTCAAATTCTCAACTTCCCTCGATGGATATTTCAACCGCCTCAAGCGCAGCCAACCCTGGCGCTGGCGCGGACAGGTACTGGAATCCGTCGGTCAGACCATCGAATCCGCTGGGCCATTGGCCTCCGTCGGTGAGTGCTGCGAAATCGTGGATCGTCACGGTTGCGCGCATCGCGCCGAGGTCATCGGCTTTCGCGGTTCTAATGTACTTTCCATGCCGGTCGAGAGCACGGAGGGCATTCGCTACGGCGATGAGGTGCTTGCCTCGGGCACGCACCCGGAGATCGAGATCGGTTCCGCATTGATGGGCCGCGTTCTCAACGCGCTGGGCGAACCCATCGATCACGATCGCCCACCCATCGCGACCGGAACAGCGCCGCTCGATGGTCGCGTACGTTCGCCCCTCGACCGCGTGCCGATCAAGCGTCCGCTCGGTACAGGCATTCGCTCCATTGACGCATTGCTCACCGTAGGACGCGGCCAGCGCGTCGGCATCTTTGGTGGATCGGGCGTCGGCAAAAGCACGCTCATCGGCATGATGACCCGCAATACGGAAGCCGATGTCACGGTAGTCGGCCTGGTGGGCGAGCGCGGCAGGGAAGTAGGCGAGTTTCTGGAAGACGCACTCGGCGCGGAAGGCCGCAAGCGCTCCGTCGTCGTCGTCTCCACATCGGACGAGTCGCCGTTGCTGAGAATGCGCGCCGCGCTCGCCGCCACCACCGTCGCAGAGTCCTTCGCCGCCGAAGGCCGTCACGTGCTTCTCGTCCTCGACTCCCTCACACGCTTCGCCATGGCCGCGCGCGAGATCGGTCTTGCCGCGGGCGAACCACCCACCGCGAAGGGCTACACACCTTCGGTCTTCACGCGGCTGGCCAAGCTCGTCGAGCGAACGGGCCAGTTCCGGACCGGCTCCATCACAGCTTTCTATACCGTGCTCATGGAAGGTGACGATCAGCAGGACCCGCTCGTCGACGCCGTGCGCTCGCTGCTCGACGGCCACATCGTTCTCTCCCGCGCCCTGGCCTCAGAAGGCTGGTATCCGCCGATTGAAGTGCTCGACTCCATCAGCCGTCTCATGCCGGCCGTCGCCTCCACGGCGCATCGCGAACAGGCCGCGCTCATCCGCCGTCTCATGGCCGTCTACGCGCGCTCTGAAGATCTCGTGCGGATTGGCGCCTACCGTCCCGGCTCCGATCCCGATCTCGACCGCGCCCTGCGCGCCCGCGCAGCCATCCGCAGCTTTCTCATGCAGGACGCGCGCGAACAGGTGCGCTTCGATGCTGCTCTCGCGCGGCTTCAGTCGCTTTCCGCCGAGGTGTAGATCATGCCGGTCTCCAACGCACTCAAGCGCCTTCTTCGCATCCGCGATCTCGAACAGGAGCAGCATCGCCGCACATTCGAGTCCGCAGTATCCGAACTGCGCCGGTTGGAAGAAGCACTCGAGCGCGCCTCCGCCCGCGAGCGCGGCGGCCGCACCGACTTCACTGCAAACGTCCTCGATCACAATCCTCACCAGGAGCCGCATGCAAAGCCACTCGCGCTGCAGTCGGCTCTCGTCGAAACGGCCATCGGTCAGAGCCACGCACAGGCACTTGCGCCACGCATCTCCCGCGCAGCCGTGCAGGTAGCACAGCGCCGGCAGGAGTTTCTCTTGAAGCGCGTCGAACACCGCCAGGCCGAGACACTCATCCGCGACGCCGAGGCCGCCGACGCCGTCGAAGCCACACGGCAGAGCCAGAAACATCTCGATGACTGGTTTCTCGCACGCACGCGCAGTGATCGCCGCGATTCTGTCGCGCTCGTCGAAGAAGTGTCCGAAGATTTCTCCAATCCATCGCAGTCTGAATAAAAATCATCCAAGAGAATTTGCCGTCTCTCCCCTGTTTTGACTCGCAAACGTAACAGTCTTCTAACAACGCCGCTCAAAACTTTGGCACGTGATCTGCAATCTCTCCAGGCATGACAGCAGCTGCAGGAATTCCGATCGCATCCCTCATTCACCTCGGACAGAAGAATCCAGGTCAGTCCAGCACGCTCACTGCGCCCTCGGCAAAAAGCGCGACTGCTTCCATCATCCCCAGCTTCCGTGCAGGTCTCGAAGCCCTCGTAAAAACAGCCCAGAGCAGCGCCGCAGATCCCGTATCTTCCGATGCCGTCAAGGATGAGTTGGCAAAGGCCGGCCCAAGCGTCGAAACCAGTGCGAAAGCAAATCTCCCGGGCGCAATCGCCACTTTATCGAAACCAGCAGCGCCGCCCGCAACGCAAACATTGCAGGCCTCTCCTTCTCTTCGCTCCATCCAGTCAACCGTCGCCGCCTCGGCCCCGCAGCAGCCCGCATTCGATAAGACCTCAGATTCACTTGCAGCCGCGCCTGCGGTTGGCAGTCCTACCAACAAATCCGCCGGCAGCAATCACGCAACACAGACAAAATCAGCGCACGATACCGGGAAGCCCTCCGCGCCAACCAGCCCTACATCCCATGACGGTGTTGCACTGGCTCCAGTTCCTCTCTCGGCAATCAACCTCGCCGCTGTGCCCGCCTCGCAGCCACAACCGCATACAGTGCCTACAGCAGCAGCATCCTGTTCTGCAGCGACTGCAAAGTCCTCCTCTGCGCTCTCGACCTCTCTCGCAACAGAATCCGAGCCAGCTCTAAAAAATGCGCCCGCCGCGCCATCGATGGAGGAGCCGGCATCTATCTCCACAACGAAGACTCAAGCCGCGCATACAGCGACCATCATCACTGAGGCTGCAACACAGACCACCTCAGCTCACACGAGCACATCGCCCCAGCCATCCTCCGATGACCTCGCGCTGCAATCTCAGATGAGGAATCTCTCCGGGCAACCAGCCTCCAGCAACACAGCCGTTGCGGTCGAAAGCACTGCAGCCCAGCAGGCCCACGCAGCTTCCGCGCACACCTCGGCAGTCCACGATCGCGCCACGCTCCAGCACTCCACCACCAGCGATGCCGCAGTACAAAACTTCGCAGGGGCACACACTCCGCTGGCACGCGATGCAGCCGGAATCTCCAATCCCTCCGCCGAGCGCGGAGCCAGCGCAACTACTACCGCACAGGCGCAAACGACATCTTCTTCCTCCACCACGCGCGACACCTTCGCCGCGCTCGACGCCGACCCCGGCCAGCCCGCCACAACCTGGACGCACAGCAGCCCGCGCCAGGTCGAAGCAGGCTATCAGGATCCGGCGCTCGGCTGGGTAAGCGTCCGCGCCGACCTAACCTCAGGTGGCCTGCATGCCTCTGTCGTACCCAACTCACCGGAAGCCGCGCAGGCATTGGGCAGTCATCTCGCCGGTCTGAATGCCTATCTCTCGGAACATCACGGCAGCTCCATCACCGCATCCCTCGCCTCGCCGGAAGACCGCTCCGGACAGAACTCCGGCCAGCAATCGGCCATGGACTCAAACACGCAATCCGGCCCGCGCCATGACCAGTCCTCGCAATCCTCCGCGGAGCCGCTCTCCGCGCAGACATCCACCGCACTCGGAACCAGCATCCAGCAGCACTCCGAGCCGGCACTCTTTACGCCCACGCACAACGGACGGATTTCGGTCCTCGCATAGATCAACACACCCCCAAGGAGGAGATATGTCAGCAATCTCAGGAATCTGGAATCGAGCCGCGTCGGCGCAGGCAGACCCGCTCATGAATACCAAGGCAGCGGAGGACACTTCGAGCGGTTCTGGTACCAACACCAGCAGCGGCAGTGACACCACCATCTCCGCCAACGACTTCCTTACGCTTCTCGTCACCGAGATGCAGAATCAGGACCCCACCGCGGACACGGATCCCAACGAGTACATCAATCAGCTCGTCAACGTGAACAGCCTCGAGCAGCTCATCAACATCAACCAGACGCTCACCACGGCCTTCACCGTACCCACGTCGGACTCCACCCCGGCAGCAGGTTCCTCCGCGGCATCGGCCGCAACAGCGGCAACTTCGCAGGCCAAAGCGGCCAGCGCTACATCCGCGGCCACGCCTCCCACCAGCGGCATGGGCGGCATTCACATCGGCGGCATACATCCAGTGGGTCATCCCATACCCGTGGTGGGCGGCCAGCCGGTCAAGCTCGCGCAGGGCAATCTGAGCTCGACAGCCACCAGGCCTTCCGCTCTTCGTGTAGCGCGCTCTCTCGACGGTCAGCACATTACGCGCTGATCTCCCGGCAACCAGCGAATGGGCTCTCCACTCTTGAGCGGGGAGCCACTTGCACAACCGCAACCAGCGATGATCTCACCACGCTGAACATCACAGGAGATGCACCATGCCAAGTTTTTACATTCCGCTGACCGGGCTGAACGCTGACTCGACAGCGCTGAATACCATCGCCAACGATTTATCAAACATGAACACCACCGGCTTCAAAAATCAGACGGTCAACTTCTCTGATCTCTTCTATCAGCAGATCGGTTCCACCGGTTCCGGCGATCCCATCCAGGCCGGCGCCGGCACACAAGTGTCGAACATCGAAAGCGATTTTTCCGCCGGCACATCCAACGTCACCAGCCTCGATACCGATGTAGCCCTTCAGGGCAACGGCTTCTTCGTCGTCTCCAACGGCAGTCAGCAGTACCTCACCCGCGACGGCAACTTCTCGCTCAATTCGAGCGGTCAGCTTGTCACCGCCAACGGCCTCGACGTGATGGGATACGAAGCAATGGGTGGCGTCGTCAACACAAACGGCGCACTCTCGGGCATCACCATTCCAGTCGGGCAGACGGAAGCGCCTTCGGCCACCACCACCATCGGCATGACCGCCACGCTCGACTCCGAAACTGCCGTCGGTGGAAGCTTCTCCGCCCCCATGACCATGTACGACTCGCTCGGCAACTCCTACCAGGCCACCATCAACTACACCAAGACCGCCACCAATCAGTGGTCGTACTCCATCTCGGTGCCAGACACGCTCACAGCCAACACCTCCACTGCCGCCGGTGTCACCACCGTCAACTACGATTTCGGTTCCAGCGGCGGCACACTCGCTACCGTCGATACCGGCACCAACATGACCATCACGGCGCTCAACACCAGCGGCATCTCCACCACCATCACCGCGCCCACCATCACTGCCGGCGAATCTGTTTCCTCCTATGCCACGGATCTGCAGAACGCGCTTACCGCAGCCAACATCACCGGAGTCACGGTCACTGCCTCTGCCACCGGCCAGCTCTCCATCTCAGGCCCCAGCGTCGCAGTCTCCGGCAAGGTCATTCAGGACCCCGTTGCCACCAACAACACCGGCGTGCTGAACTTCGACTCGAACGGCAACCTCGTCAGCCCCTCGGCAAACGTCAGCGGCATCTCCTTTGCCGGTCTCTCAGACGGTGCCTCGGCGCTCAACGTCACATGGGATCTCTTCAACTCGAACGGCACCGGCACCCTCTCGCAGGTCGATCAAACCTCGGCCGTATCCTCCACGGCTCTCACCAACGGATACGCCGCAGGCAACTACACCGGCTTCACCATCGCCTCAGACGGCACGGTCTCGGCCAGCTTCTCCAACGGCCAGAACCTCACCGTCGGTCAGCTCGCACTCGGCAACGTCGCCAATCTGCAGGGCCTTCAGGCCAACGGCGACGGCGACTACTCCACCACGCAGGCCAGCGGCACGGCTACCATCGGCGTCTCCGGCTCAGCCGGTCTTGGAGCCATGGAAGACGGCGCGCTCGAAGCCTCCAACGTCAACATCTCCCAGGAGTTCAGCGACCTCATCATCGCGCAGCGCGCCTTTGAGGCCAACTCCAAGGCCATCACCACCTTCGACACGGTCACTCAGGAAACCATCCAGATGATCCACTAATTCTTCACCCTGCGCGCCAATCAGCGCTCAGCAACAAAAGGCCCTGCTCTTTTCAGAGCGGGGCCTTTTCCTATGCCATGTACACTAGCTCATACCAGCATGGCCAACGTCCCTGAGCCGGCAGTCCCCACCTCTTCTGATCCGCTCGCCGACCCCATTCTCCGCGCAGAATGGTTCGTAGTTGCGTGGTCGAGCGAAATCTCCCGAGGCCAGCTCATCCCCCGCCGTCTGCTCGGCGTCGATCTCGTCCTCTGGCGCTCTTCCGAAGGCCTGCACTGCTGGCGCGATCTCTGCATCCATCGCGGCGCGCGTCTCTCGCTCGGCATCATTCGCTCAGCACCACCCAATACAGCACAATCCGATTGCCTCGTCTGCCCCTATCACGCATGGGAGTACGCGCCCAGCGGCCAATGCCGCCATATTCCGGCGCAACCCGGCATCTCCCCGCCATCGAAAGCCCGCGCAGAAACCTTCGCTGTCCGCGAGCGCAATGGACTCGTCTGGGTTTCGCTTGGCAACCCTGTCTCTGACCCGCCCACATTTCCTTTAGCCGAAGAGCCTGGAATCCGCATCGTTCCCGCCGGCCCGTATCGCTTCCGCGCTCTCGGTCCACGCGTCATCGAAAACTTCCTCGACGTAGCGCATCTCGGCTTCGTCCACGCAGGCCTGCTCGGCGACCCCGCCCGCGGCCAGATCGACGACTATGAAGTCACGCCCGGCGACGGCCCGGCACGCGGCCCCGAGGCCCTCGACATTCCCATCTGGCAGCCCAACCCCGATGGCACCGGCGGGGCAGCACTCGTTCACTATCACTATCAGGTTCCCGCTCCGCTCACCGCCGCCTTCGTCAAATCCCACGGCTCGCAGCGCTTCGGCATTCTCATTCAGGCCGCTCCCATCGATGCCGAGCACACCGAATCCCGTCTCCTCATGTGCATGAACTACGGCCACGAAGTTCCTGACTCCGAGCTGGTCCGCTTCCAGGATCTCGTCACCGAACAAGACCGCGCCGTTGTCGAATCCCAGCGCCCCGAGCTGCTTCCGCTCGATCTCCAGGCCGAGCTTCACCTGCGCTCCGACCGCATGGCCATCGCCTATCGCAAGTGGCTCCGCACTCTCGGCATCAGTTACGGAACCGCATGAGCCATGCCTCCACCATCGCCGCACCGCCGCGACAGCCATTCTTCACCTCTGGCGATATCGATGGCTTCTTCGGCCTCTTCTTTTCCGGCTTTCCCGATCTGCTTCTCCTCGTCGGCCTTGCTCCCCTCTGCGGCTTCTCGGCGGAGTTCGTCACGCAAACCATTCTTCCCGGCGCAGCCATCTCCGTCCTCGCCGGCAATCTCTTTTACGCCTGGCAGGCCCGCCGTCTCGCGCATCGAACCGGCCGCACCGATGTCACAGCCATACCCTTCGGCATCAACACGCCCACCATCTTCGCCTATGTCTACCTCATCATGGCGCCGGTCCATACCCGCACCCATTCCAGCGCGCTCGCTTGGCAGGCCGGAGTCTTCGCCTCGCTCATCAGCGGCCTCGTCCAGACCGCCGGAGCCTTCGGCACCGACTGGCTCCGCCGCCACACCCCGCGCGCAGCCTTGCTCTGTCCTCTTGCAGGACTCGCCCTCGCTTACCTCTGCCTCGGCTTCATCTTCGGAGTCTTCAGCCGCGCCTCCATCGCGCTCGTGCCCATGCTCATTCTCTTCACGCTCTACGGCGCGAACCTCAGGCACTCCGGCTTCAAACTCCTCGGCCGCATTCCGCCCGCCTTATTCGCCATCGCTCTCGGAGCCATCCTCGCAGCCATACTGCGCTGGCTCGGCATCGATACCACGCCACTGCCCGCAGCAGCCGCACCCGGCCTCTATCTCCCGCATCCCGCCAATCTCTTCCAACTCTTCAGCCATCGCGAGTGGCTAAGCTACCTCGCCATCATCCTCCCACTTGCCTCGCTCGACACTCTCGCCTCGCTGCAGATACTCGAATCCGTAAAGCTAGCCGGCGACGACTACCGCACCACGCCATCGCTCCTCATGAACGGACTCGGCACTCTCGCCGCAGCCGCTCTCGGCAGTCCGTTTCCCACCACGCTCTATATTGGCCACGCCGCGCACAAGGCCAATGGAGCCCGCTCCGGCTATTCGGTCCTCAACGGCCTCGTCACGCTCATCCTCTGCACCACCGGCCTGCTTCCGTGGGTTCTCCGCATCGTCCCGCTTGAAGTCACAGCCCCCGTCATCGTCTGGTTCGGCCTCGTCACCGTGGCTCAGGCATTCGAAGAAGCACCGCGCTCCCAATCCGTCGCCGTCGCTCTCGGTCTCATTCCCATGCTCGCCCAGTGGGTCGCCGGCATCGCAAGCTCCATCGCGCTGGCAGCAGGCAGCTCTCTCGCCATCGTCCTGCCACGGCTCGGCTCGGAGCTTGCGCTCAGCGGCCTCTTAGCCCTCGGCCAGGGAGCACTCCTCACCTCCATGCTCTGGGCCGCCGCGCTCTCGCTCTCCATCGAACGCAAATTCCTCCAGGCCGCCGCATGGCTCGCCGCCGCAGCCATCCTCTCCTGCTTCGGCATCCTCCACGCCTACAGACTCACCGCAACCGGCATCGAAGGCCGCATCGGCTGGAACGCCGCGCCTCAATTCGCGCTCTCCTACGCCGCAGCCTCCATCTTCCTCCTCATCTGCGCCTGGCACGCCCGCCGCCATCCTCAGCCTGCCTGATCCCAGCCTGATACCATCGCCTTAATCCATCACCACTCGGAGCCCATCATGCGCCTCGCCGCTCTAGCTCTCGCATCTCTCCTCTCCATCGCAGCACACGCCCAATCCGTCCCCGCCGCCATCTTTACGGACCCTCCGGCAGACGCAGCCCACCCCGCATCCATGGCCGTGCTGCACATTCCCTCGCATGGAGTCGAAATCAACGGCATCGTCTACACAGCCTCAGGCGCAGGCCCGCATCGCACCATCGTCATCTGCCACGGCCTCCCCGGCAACGAGAAGAACCTTGACCTCGCCCAAGCCGCACGCCGCGCCGGATGGAACGCCGTTACCTTCAACTATCGCGGCTCCTGGGGCAGCCCCGGCCACTACAGCTTCGCCAACGACCTCGAAGACGCCGACGCCGTTCTCGCCTACATTGAAGACCCCGCACACGCCGCCAAACTCGGCATCGACACCAAGCACATCGTCCTCGCCGGCCACAGCCTCGGCGGCTGGGTCACCACGCAAACAGCCGCACATCATCCCGAGCTCATCGGAGCCATCCTCATCTCCGCCGCCGACATGGCAAGCGCCGCCAGCCAGCCCCGCGACAAAGTCGTCTCTCTCATGAAAGAAAATATGGAGTCCCTCAACGGTACCGCCGAAGGCATAGCCGATGAAGCCATAGCTAAAGTCCGCGCCCACAACTTTTCGAGCGCAGCCCCCGGCCTCGCTAAGCTCCCGCTCCTCGTCCTCACTTCAAACGATGGACTCGCCCCCAACGCCAACGCCCTCGCCAAAGCCGTCACCGGAGCAGGGAACTCAAACGTCACCGTAACCCACGCCGACACCGACCACGGATGGAGCGATCACCGCATCTTCCTCGAAGCCACCATCCTCACCTGGCTCCAGAAGCTTCCTTAACCGCACTCGCACGCGGCCGAATCGCAATAAACAACCCCTTACCCGCAGCCACCTCAACGCCGCCAGCATCCAGAATCCGCGCCTCCACCCAGTGCTTGCGCCCCTCGCTCTTCGCCAGCCGCCCCTCCAGCCGCACCGCCTTCGCCTCACCGGGAGCAGAAGAGGGAATCGGCCGCTTATACTCCACCTCCAGCTTCGCCGTCATCGCCACCACGCCATGGGCTCGCACAGCCTTGCTCATCGCCTCATCCAGCAGCGTCGCAATAATCCCGCCATGCGCATATCCCGGCGGACCCTCATACGTGTCAGGAACCACCGCATCGCACACCACTGTCCCGTCATCCGCCAGAAAAAACTTCAGGTGCAGTCCCACCGGATTCGCCTCGCCGCAGCCAAAGCACCGGTTCTGCGCCGCATGAGCCATCGGAGTCAGATTTTCATTCGTAGCTGTCATAGTTGAAGATAAAAAGAGATGAGCCAAGCCCACCATCGTTCCCGATTCTACGCGACCATCCTGTTCATTCCCGCCCTCATCCTCACCGCCTGCCACTCGCAATCCCAGCTCACCCCGCAGCAAGCCGCCGGCCAGCATCTCTATCAGGAACGCTGCTCCCACTGCCACGAAGAAAACGATCTCGCCCTCAAACCAGCCCCACCCAGCCTCAACCATCTCTTCCGCCGCTCCACGCTTCCCAGCGGAGCCCCCGCCACAGACCCCCAGATCATCAAAACCGTCCTCGGCGGCAAAGGCAACATGCCCTCCTTCGCCGGCCGCTTCACGCAGGAACAGATGGACGCCCTCCTCGCATACCTCCATACCGGCATCCAATAAAACAGCCGTGATGCGCCTGTGATACCATCCACGCCGTACACGCTATCTAACTCATCCAGGGAGACTCACATGCATCCCCGACTTCTCGCCCTAGCATCCGCGCTCCTCTGCTTCGCCGCAGTTGGCACCGCTTCCGCCGCCACGAAATCCGCCCACGCCGACCTCGTCGACTCCAAAGGCGCCACGGTAGGTCACGCCAAAATCACTGCCGCCGCCGGCGGAGTCAAAATCGCCGTCACCGTCATGAATCTCACCCCCGGCGACCACGGCATCCACATCCACACCGTAGGCAAGTGCGATGGCCCCGCCTTCACCACCGCCGGCGGCCACTTCAATCCCACCAACGCCCACCACGGTGTCCGCAACACCGCAGATCCCCACCCCCACCTCGGCGATCTTCCCAATATCGCCATCGACGCCAAAGGTAAAGGCAAGCTAGCCTTCACGGTTGAAGGCGCCACTCTCGATCCCGGCCCCAACTCGCTCTTTCATGACGGCGGAACAGCCCTCGTAATCCACGCCAAATCCGACGACCTAATGAGCGACCCCTCCGGCAACTCCGGCGACCGGATAGCCTGCGGCGTAATCCAGCAGTAGCCAGCATCTCTTTTCGGAGGGAGCAGTGGCCTTTACAGCTTGCGGAAAAACTCGATGTTTTGAAAGGGCACAGCTTTAGCTGTGCCATAAGTCCGGCAAAATCAATGACGGCTTTAGCCGCTGAGGGATGGTTTTGCAGCTACCAAATGCAAAAACTGACTTTTTCAGCAAACTGTTTAGGCCACTGAAAGCTTCGAATCGGAGGGAGCAGTGGCCTTCAGGCCACTGAAAAGGCTTCCGGAACCGAGCGGGGCTTTAGCCCCGGGCCTTCCTTAATTTCGCGCAACAAAAAACGGTCCATCCCCGGAGGGGATGGACCGTTTTCACCATCTCTATATATCTACTTCGCCGACTGCGGAATATAACGAGCCACAATCAGCAGCGTGAGCTCCAAAATCTGATTCAGTGCGAAAGGCGCTGGACTATTCATTAAACTCCCCCTTGGCTTCGGCTGCTTCTTCTTCTTTACGGAACCGCAATACGTGATCGGACAGCTTTTCTCACCCTCTACATGAGCACGTAATATGCCAAACCCGGAAAATCCGAAGTTCTATTACTTCAGTAAGATGCAGAAGAAAGCCAAGGGAGCCAATAGGTAAAAATTTCCAACCGTGCATTTATTGCTCTGTAACAGCCCGCTAAGTTACCTGTTCACGTTACTGGAAAAGCCAGCAACGAAAAGACGGCTCGCCTCACTATTAAGTGCCATCCCAGCGGAGCGGCTTGGGACCCGCCATAACCACAATTGATTCGACCTGACAAACAGGCAACGGCGATATAGGTTGCGCCCCGTCCAATTCCGGTTTCTGGCTGATTCAGTCCAGATTCGATCCTTCCGTCCGCTCATAGCGGCAAAGGAGAATGGACTATGTCTTCACCGATTCGGTCATTTACGTGGGGAACAAATACCCAATGTCTAAGTTTCCTCGGTTCCAACGGCCACGCGTATACGCTGCTCATGACCAGACCAGGATCAAGCGACTGGCTGCCATTTGATATCACCACTGCAGCCCCCGCATCCACTAACCCTTCTTTTCCAGTCCCCGCAAATGCGCAATCGCTCGCGGGATATGGCTTTACGGTGTTAGACAAGCACGGTCAAACCATTGAAGACACTGTGCACATGATTTATCTCGGAGAGGATGGTTTTATTCATGAAGCATACGCGGAAGGAAACACATCCTCGCTCGCCTGGAATGATCATGCGTTAACGGCGGCCTCGCAACCTCTTGGCTTGGCAACGTTTGAAGCGAGTCCGACTTCCCCCCTTGGCGGCTATGCATTTGTGGTCTACAACAAGGATGGTTCAGCTCGTGAAAGTACCGAGCACGTGATTTACTTGGACACTTCGGGAACGATCCACAATTTGCAATTTACTCCCGGAGAAACATGGTCTGACGAGAGGCCTGACATTCTCGTCCATCCACTTTTGAACAATGCAGTAGCAACCCCCATCGCTGCATACCCGTTCGTGGCATATTATCCAGACGCACCTATAGAAGCGACCGAGCATATCATCTACATTGATACGAATCACCTGCTACATGAGCTTTGGAAGCCCACCGGTTCAGCATTTTGGTCCGACAATGTGCTTCCTGGAAATCCCCTTGTTTTGGATGACCTTGTGACACCTCTATCCGCCTACACTCTCTTTGCGGTGGACGGCAATGGCATCCTGACTGAGGTCAGCGAGCACGTCATCTACGTTGGAAGCGACAATGCTCTGCATGAGCTATATAACGTTCGGCAGCCGTATCAAAGCGGATGGCTCGATGTGGTGCTTTACACCCATGTCCCGCCTCTGATCTCTGCGGTTCAGATAACTCCGCTGGCTGGGTTTTCTCTGTTCAGCGCGAACATATTGACTACCACCGCTGATGGCAATGTAGAGGGCACGGCTTTTGACATTCAGGAGATTAGTGAGCACGTAATTTATATCGGTAGTGACGGCAGCCTTCGCGAACTGTACAACGTCATTTCCGGCACTCCGGGCTGGGTGGATCATGCGCTCCCGACGGCAGCCGCCCCGCTATTCATAGTCCCGACCTTCTCTGGCTCGGCAGCGAAAACAACTCCCGTGGCCGCTCATTCGTTCATTGTGCATGGAAATGACGGATCGCTCCTCGAGAGCACAATGCACGTTTTCTACGTGGATCAGAATTTAAATCTCCACGAGATGTACTATGACGTCCCAAACAGCGGCGGTTGGATGGATAGGAACCTGACTCAAGATCTGGGTATACAGCCCGCGATGTAGCAAGTCCTAACTCGCCTTCCACTGAAAACAAATCCCAAACCCATCCGGGTCCTTTAAATAAAGCTGCTTCATCCCATACCAGGCCACCTTTATGCCTCGCTCCAATAGCTCCCGGTAAGCCCCATCCACATCCGGGCATCCCAGGTACATGCAGGTATCCTTGTGTCCACTCCATCGCGCCGCTTCCGGCTTCTCCGGAACATCATCCGGATCGTAAGCCGTATTCAGCATCACCGTCGCCCCGCCAAGCTCCAGCATCACCCAGTTCACATCGTCCGGGTCCTCGGACATGGGATCGGAGCTCCCGGTCACCCTGAACCCCAGCTTGTCCCGGTAAAACCGGATCGACGTAGGCATATGATCGACGTAGGCATATGAAAGACCTGAACCAGCGGCGCAACTCCCGTCCCTTCAATCGCCAGGCAAGCCGCAACCTGCAACTCCGCCGAATCAGGAAAGGGAACTACGGCACCTCATCGACGGTACCCAGTGGCACACCGGACCGGCACGACGCAATCCGCCGCACCGCCATCCATCCGCCCTTGCCGATCCCATATTTCTTCACCGCCTGCACCGCGTAATTCGAGCAGGTAGGTTTATATCGGCAGCGGATAAACCGCGCAGTCATCGGGTGCAGATAGTGATGGTATCCATCCACGGCAGCGGCAAAAACCGGCACGCTGACTTGTCGCGCAGGAGGCCGCAAAGCATCCAGCCCGGTCAACAGCAGCAGCGCCGGCACCAAAAGCGCCAGCGTCCAAAGCCCGGCCTTTAGTATCCGATTCCGCAATGCGGGCATTTCACGCTCGCCTGGAGCCGTTTATTTCCGCAGTTCGGGCAGGGAACCAGCTCACCCTGCGGACGCGAAAAGTAATACACGATAAAGCCAATAAACGGAAAAAAGAAGACCAGCAGCATCCACAGCACGGCGCTGTCCATCCCGCGCGCCTTCGCATCCCGCGCCACCCAGATCAGCAGCGCAATATTCAGTACAAGGATGATAATCGGGATGAAAAGGAACGTCCCGCAGCAGCCGCAACCGGCAAGCGTGCTGGCAACATCATCGCCGCCCCGCTGGGCGTAGCAGAAAGAGGCAGAGAGAGGTACAGCAAGTGGGGCAAACCGAGCCCACTTCAATCCTGTGAACATAGTTCAATCCCGTCAGCAGATTTGTACGAATGCGCTCATCCTACCCGGGACCCTGTAGGCGGTCAATACCACATTGCATCTAGTCCCTATGTCCCTAGTCCCTAGTCCCTACGTCCCTATGTTCCCGTATACTGAGACTTGTCATGTCGTTAGAAAAAACCTTCTATCTCGAGACCTTCGGCTGCCAGATGAACGCCCACGACTCCGAAAAAGTCATCGGCACTCTCCAGCGCGAGGGCTACGTCCAGGTTGAAACCGAGCTCGAAGCCGGTCTGATCCTCTACAACACCTGCTCCATCCGCGACAAAGCCGAACAAAAGGTCTTCAACCGCCTCAACGACTACAAAAAGCTCTACAAATCCGGCAAGCGCTTCGGCGTACTAGGCTGCGTAGCCCAGCAGGAAGGCGAAAATATCTTCGATCGCGCCCCCTACGTCTCGCTCGTCTCCGGCTCCGCATCCTACCGCAAGCTCCCCGAAATGCTCCATCGCCTCGAAGCCGGCGAAAATCGCATCACAGGCCTCGACGACCGCCAGACCGACGAAACCTTCGAAACCGAGTTCACCTCCCGCCAGAACCCCTACCGCGGCTACATCACCATCATCGAAGGCTGTGACAAATTCTGCGCCTACTGTGTAGTCCCATACACCCGCGGCAAAGAACGCAGCCGCACCTCAGCCTCCGTCCTGGACGAAGCAAAACGCATCGCCGACCTCGGCTACACCGAGATCCAGCTCCTCGGCCAGAACGTAAACAGCTACCGCGACCCAGAAGGGAAGTTGTCCTTCGCCGAACTCCTCGCCGCCGTAGGCCAGGTCCCCGGCATCCGCCGAGTCCGCTTCACCACCTCGCACCCCCGCCACTTCACCAAAGACATCGTAGAAGCCATTGACGCTTACCCCACTCTCTGTGACCACGTCCATCTCCCGGTCCAGTCCGGCTCCAGCCGCGTCCTGAAAGCCATGGCCCGCGAATACACCCGTGACTGGTACCTCGAGCGCATCTCCTGGATCAAAGCCGCCAAACGAAAAATCTCGCTCTCGACGGACATCATCGTCGGCTTCCCAGGCGAAACCCCCGACGACTTCATCGAAACCATGGACCTCCTCGCAGAGGTGCAATACGACTGCGTCTTCGGCTTCAAATACTCCGCGCAACCCAACACCCCCGCACTCGTAATGATCGACTCCATCGCCGAAGCCGAGAAATCGCAAAGACTTCAAGTATTACTTGACCGTCAACGCGAAATCCAAAGAGTCACGTATTCCAATCACTTAGGCGAAATCATGGAAGTGATGGTTGAAGGCCAGAACACATCGCGCGGCCAGATCATGGGGAGAAGCAGCCAGAACAAATCCGTGAACTTCACCATCGGCTCACCCATCGCCCCGGCTCCCGGCAGCTACATGCAAGTCCGCATCACAGCCACGCACCCAAACAGCCTGGTCGGCGAAGCGGTCTAGCCAGAATGCCTGAACAGGGGTAGAGTAAAAGGGAACTGATGGACCTCGAAGTCAAAATCCGCGGCCTCATGATGGACCCGGCAACAAACATGCCGATTGTCGTCCTCAAAGACGTAGCCTCTGACTCCGTCATGCCTATCTGGGTAGGCATCTTCGAGTTCAACGCGATCTTCAACGAGATCGACAAATCCACCGCATCGCGCCCTATGACGCACGACCTGCTGCGCAACCTAATCCAGAACTTGAATGCCGAGCTGGATCGTGTAGTAATCAGTGATCTTAAGGACAGCACCTTCTTTGCCACCCTCTGGCTCACGCAACACGGCGAGCAGGTCATGGTGGACGCGCGTCCCTCAGACGCCATCGCCCTCGCTCTGCGCTATGACTGTCCTATATATGTAGACGAACGCGTCATGCACGCCGCCCGCCTCAATCCCGGAGGTCCGGCTGACAGTCCATCAGCCGAGCAGCTGCGCGGCTGGCTCCACGGCCTGAATGATGAAGACCTTGGCCGCTACAAAATGTAGCCACCACCCAAAACCCACCCAGAATCCCGTGTAATCTGCAGTTATCACTTATGTCCGATAACAGATATTCTGTATACCAAAGGCAAATATAGCCACGGAATAGGGTTAGATAAATCAGCCCCAGTCTTTGATAGCGAGGAGCGCATCCTTTGCGCTCCCCTGCCAAGCTCAAACGCCCTGCGGCAACACGTTTGGAATATCAATCCCCAGAGCCGTAGCCAGATCATGCTGGTGCTCTTGTTCCTGAGAAATGATCTTTCTAAGCTGCTCGGCCAAAGCATAGTGCCCAAGCTTCTCCGCCTGCTGCACTCGCTGGCGATAGTTGCGGATCGTTTCGGTTTCGTTGTCCAGATCAAAGCGGATCATATCTTCCGCCTTGTCAGACAGCTTCACGGGCTTCGCCGTAGCCGTCGGCATGCCCCCCAGGTAATCAATCTGGTCCGCAATAATGAGCGCGTGCTGCAGCTCCTCAGCAGCATGCACCTTCAGCTCGGCGGCAATATTCATCCACTGCGCGCCTCGCAATACATTGCTGTAAACCGTATACGCAATAATCGCCTGGTATTCCCGCGAGAGATCCTCGTTCAACGCATCAATAAGCTGCTGTACATCCAGGTTCTTTTCCTGATCCACTTTCTCGTTCTTCTTCTGTGCCATCTAATTTTTCTCCCAATACAGATTCGTACCTCTATAAGATGCAGCCGCACCACCTCTTGTTGGTTCGCCGCGCCATGCGGCGAAAATTAACATCGTAATTCCACCCCCTCACCCTGACACATCTCTTCCCTATTTCATGAACTGACAGTGGCCAGCCTAAAAATAAACGGCTAACCTACCTGCGACGAACTATAGTGCGGTTTCGTAACCGTCATGGGGCGAACAGTGGCGAACAACAAAAGCGGCATCAAGGAGGAGCAATGAAAATGAGTGCCAGTGGCCGGTGGTTAAGGGCCTTTAGCGCTGCAGCCTGTCTGTTGCTGATAAGCCAGGCTCAGGCACATGCAGCAGACAAGCCCAATATCCTCGTCATTTTCGGTGACGATATCGGACAAACCAACATCAGCCGCTACTCCCATGGCGTGGTGGGATATTCAACGCCCAACATAGACCGCATCGGGGAGCAAGGCATCACCTTCACCGACTACTATGCCGAAAACAGTTGCACCGCCGGCCGGTCGTCCTTTATCACAGGTCAATCCCCCAAGCGCACCGGCCTGTCGAAGGTCGGCATCCCCGGCGCTCCTGCAGGCCTGCAGCCACGCGACATTACCATCGCCCAGGCGCTTAAGCCGCTTGGCTACGCCACTGGCCAGTTCGGCAAAAACCACCTCGGCGACCGCGATGAGTTTCTTCCCACCAACCACGGCTTCGACGAGTTCTACGGCAATCTCTACCACCTCAATGCGGAAGAAGAGCCGGAGCGGCCCTACTGGGATTCCGTCACAAAGGCAAGCCCGGAATTCCTGAAGGCCTATAACCCTCGCGGAGTAATTCACTCCTTTGCGGATGGAAAAATCGAGGATACCGGCCCTCTGACATCGAAACGTATGGAGACCGCCGACGAGGACTTCGAGAATGCCGCGGAAGGCTTCATCAAGAAGCAAGTTTCCTCGAATACACCCTTCTTCGTCTGGATGTGCTTCACGCACATGCATGTCTACACCCACATCACCGATGCCGAGCGCGGCCAGAGCGGTATGCCCGGCAACGAATACGCCGACGGCATGGTCCAGCACGACAAGGACGTAGGCAAGCTTCTCGATCTACTCGATCAATTGAAAATCTCTGACAACACCATCGTGGTCTACACCACCGATAACGGCCCCAACCAGTTCTCCTGGCCGGATGCCGCTACCACTCCATTCCGTAATGAAAAGGACTCAAACTGGGAAGGCGCCTTCCGTGTGCCGGCGCTGGCCCGCTGGCCGGGACATATCAAGGCCAACACCTGGTCTTCAGAAATGTTCTCCGGTCTCGATTGGTTCCCCACCCTGCTGGCCGCCGCCGGTGACACAGACATCAAGGAGCGTCTGCTCAAGGGCGCAAGCATCGGTTCCAAGACCTTCAAGGTACATCTCGACGGCTACAATCAGTTGCCCTACCTTACCGGACAGGAGCAGCATAGCCGGCGCCATAGCTTCTTCTACTTCGATGACGACGGGGATCTGGTGGCCACACGCATCGATAACTGGAAGTTCGTCTGGTGCGAGCAGCGTGCCCCAGGTGGCTTCGCCGTATGGAGCAATCCGCTAACCTGTCTGCGTGTACCCAAGACCTTTAACCTGCGCATGGACCCGTATGAACGTGCGGACATCGTATCCAATCAGTACTACGACTGGACAACGAAGAACGTGTACCTGGTTTCTTACGGAGTTACGATAAGCGCGGAATTCCTGCAAACATTCGTCGACTATCCCCCAAGCCAGTACCCACCCAGCTTCGCAGTCGACCAGATCGAGAAGGCTATTGAGGAACAGATCAAGGCTAAAGCTGGCAAGAAGTGAACCATGAAGCGGCTTCTCCGATTTCCCGGGAGGCCGCTTCCCTATTTCGTGGATACTCTCTATGTCCGGTACTATGACAACCAGCATGCCGGAAGTCCGCCGATCAAAACCTGCAACTCCTAAAACCGCCCCTCACAAACGGATGAGTCCAATGCCCGGAGTGGGCACTCGCCTCTCGGTCGCGCTCTTTCTCTCCGGCGCTGCCGCCCTCATCTATCAAATTCTCTGGATTCGACAGCTTTCCCTTGTCGTCGGCGTAGAAGTCTACTCGATCACAATTGCGGTGAGCGCGTTCTTCGCCGGCCTCGCAGCCGGCAGCCTCGTATTCGGCCGCATCGCAGATCGTTGGCAGCGCCCGCTGCGCTTATACGGTCTCCTCGAAACAGGCGTCGCGCTTTCAGCCGTTGCCATCACATTCCTGCTTCCGCATGCCGCATCCTTATTCGTCGCACTTCAGGCAAACATCGGCCCCGCTGCGTGGTTGCTTCCCTTTCTCCTGGTAGGCACTCCCGCATTCCTCATGGGCGGAACGTTGCCGGTCATGATCCGCCACGTTACGCAAGATCAATCCGCCATTTCATCCTCCGGCGGCTGGATCTATGCAGTGAACACCGCCGGCGGCATCGTCGGCGCACTCCTCAGCACCTTCGTATTCCTGCGATGGACAGGAGTTCACAATACCTCGCTGATTGCCGCTCTTTTCAACTGCATAGCGGCAGCCATTGCATTGTTTTCCGATCGTTCCCTCACGCAACAGAATGATCCTCGCCCATCAACAACAGAAGAAGTATCGATCCCATCCTCGGGCGAGGCCAAATTAGCACTGACGCTCTACGCCCTAGCCGGAGCAGTCGCTCTCGGATATGAAGTCGTATGGTCGCAAGCACTGGCGCAGTTCACAAGCACCCGCGTCTTTGCCTTCTCAGTTGTCCTCGCAACATATCTTGCAGGCCTCGCGATTGGAAGCGCACTCTACGCACGTTTTGGCCGAAGAGTACGCGACGTATGGGGTGTCTTCGCCTTCTTGATCGCAGGCGCGGGACTCATTGCCTTACTGGAAATCACCGCACTGGCAACGGGTCAGCTTCGCATTCAGTATTCCGTTGCCCACTTCGTTCTCACGGCCACAGGCAGCGAATTTGCACGCATGTGTGCATCCTTCGCGGTCGCATCTTTCGGTATCGTCTTTCTTCCCACCCTCCTGCTCGGTGCAGCGTTTCCGGCAGTGTTGCAGATCGCATCGCAACATGCTCGCATCGGCCGCAGTACAGGCACTATCCTTGCAATCAACACCGCCGGAGGCATCGCCGGCTCCCTGCTGACAGGCTTCCTCCTCATCCCTTCGCTCGGAATCGTTCGCACTTTAGGCATTCTCGCCATCATCGCAGCAACAGTCGGCATGATTGCAGTCCTGCTTGGCTCCAACGTGCTCACCCGATGGAAGGCAATCGTCGCATTGCTGGCCGTGGCAGCAGTCGTCGCCGGCATCAGCACTCCGCAAGACAAGCTCGCAAAGCTTTTAGCTCTCACACGCGGCGGCGGAGAACTTGTCTTCTATCGCGAGAGCCGAGGCGGAACCGTCGCCGTGACACAGCAGCAAAACGCGGATCACGTCTTTCGCCGCCTTTACATTCAGGGAGTCTCCAACTCCGGTGACACTCTGCCCTCCATGCGCTACATGCGCCTGCAGGCTCTTTTGCCGCTCCTCATTCACCGCGGTGATCCACAGTCCTCCCTCGTCATCGGCTTTGGAACCGGAATCACCGCTGGAGCAACGCTCCGCTATACAGGTCTTACCCAGCGCTCATGCGTAGAACTACTGCCTGCAGTGATCGATGCAAGTTCACTCTTCCCGGAAAACTACGGCGCCGCAACCGACCCGAACCTCAAAGTCCGCATCACAGATGGTCGTCATGAATTACTCGGCAACTCTGCCCAATACGACATGATCACTCTCGAGCCGCCACCGCCCAGCGCAGACGGCGTAGTAAATCTCTATTCGACGGATTTCTATCGTCTGGCCGCAAAGCGTCTCAGGCAAGACGGTCTATTCGCACAATGGCTGCCGATAGCCACGCAAAATGAAGAAGACACGCGCGCACTCGTTCGCAGCTTCCTGGATGTCTTCCCCTACGCAACTCTCTGGACCACAGAAGCGCACGAGATGCTGCTCATCGGATCCTTCTCCCCGATTGAGTTGGATGCCTCACGCATTCAGAAGCGTTTCCAGCAGCCGAATGTCACTGCCGCTCTTGGTGCAGTAGGTATCTCATCCCCGGCAGCATTGCTTGCCACCTGGGTCACCGGTCGTGAGGGTCTCGAAACCTACGCAGGCAAAATTAATCCGGTCACCGATGATCGCCCCAGCATTGAATACGGCCCATGGACTCATCCGAACGAGATCACCCGGACACTCCCGCACATGCTGGCTCTGCAAACGGAGCCTCCCATTCAGAACGCAAGCGATGACCTTCGTCTTCAGATACGTGCTGAGCGCAACGTTCTAACGGAGTTCTATGCCGCCAGTATCGCGGCGTATAACGGTGACAGAGATACATGGTCAAATGCAATACAGAAGGTCATGACCGCCGATAAACATAACCCTTATTACAATTGGCTGGCTGGAAGTCAGTAGCTTGCATAGCGGAGGAAAAAATGGCACGCCACGAAAAGCAAGCCCCGGAAAAGCAAGCAAAGAAGCGCACTGCAAAAACAGTCTGGATCGTAACAGGCGTCATCGTGCTTGCAGCCCTGGCCTGCATCGTCATCTATCGCGAGCCTGGTTCGGGCACAGCTTTAGCCGGCTCGCCACCGGCAGTAGATTCCGCTAACCCCGCAACAGACTCACGAAACAAGCCGGACTCAAGCACAAAGACTTCCATGCCTGCTCAGCAGGTCTCATTTGCGCCAACCGTCCCAGCTAACAAGCCTGCACCCGGCAATCCTCCTGCAGGCATGGCATGGATTCCCGGCGGCGAGTTCTCCATGGGCGCGCAAGAGATGGCCGGCATGAACGACGTTGGCATGAAAGCCACCATCGATTCCCGTCCAATCCATCGCACCTATGTGGACGGCTTTTACATGGATAAAACAGATGTCACGAATGCCGAGTTTGCAAAGTTCGTGAAGGCCACCGGTTATGTGACAGTGGCCGAACGCACACCTACTGCAAAAGATTATCCCGATGCGGCGCCGGAAAATCTCGTCGCAGGCTCAGTAGTCTTCGCTCCGCCCGATCACGCAGTATCGCTCGACGATTATTTCCAGTGGTGGACCTACGTGCCGGGCGCAAGCTGGCGTCATCCCGATGGTCCTAAATCCAGCATCGTCGGAAAGGATAACTATCCCGTCGTGCATGTGGCCTATGAAGATGCTGAAGCGTATGCCAAGTGGGCCGGCAAGCGCATCCCGACAGAAGCCGAATGGGAGTTCGCCGCACGCGGTGGTCTCTCAGGCAAGCTCTACTCGTGGGGAGATGATTTCCGCCCTAAAGGGAAATGGATGGCCAACACCTTCGAAGGCCATTTCCCCAACAGCAACAGCGCAGACGATGGCTATGCTTCCACCTCACCCGTTGCAAAATTTCCCGCCAATGGATATGGCCTCTATGACATGGCAGGCAACGTCTGGCAGTGGACCAGTGATTGGTATCGTCCTGACTATTACAAGCAGCTTGCCGCGCAAGGAACAGCCTACAACCCCCAGGGCCCTACGTCGGCTTACGATCCCGCCGAACCCGGCAATGCAAAGAAAGTCCAGCGCGGAGGCTCATTCCTGTGCACCGATCAATACTGCTCACGCTACATGGTAGGCACCCGCGGTAAAGGCGACATTGATACTGGCACCAACCACCTCAGCTTTCGCTGCATTATGACCCCGCAGGAGTGGGAGGCGCGATACGGGCAGTCGAAAGACAAGACCATGGCCAAAAGCATGTAGAGGTCGAGGCTCGCTCTCAAGGCCGCCTAAGGATTCAGTTCCACCAACGCTGCCTTTTCCTTATGAGCTCCAACGTCCTGTTTTCGCCATGCTTTCAAAAGCTCCGCCAGCCTCTTCCCGTTCCACGCTGCGCTTGCGTCCGCAGCAGCAAACAGTATGCCGCCCAGCCGATTGATCTCACGCTTGATCTCGCGATTGATTTCATCGCCAAGCGCCGAATCGCTGCTCGAAGAATAAACCTCATCCAATGATTTTCCCGGACAACGCTTGCTCATCCAGCGCAGCAGCGCCGCATAACTCTCCGCCGGATTGTTTTCCTTGCAGGCCTTCACTACAACTCGAAAATACGTCTGCTCCAGTTCCCTTCTACGCGTCCTCCAGCGTTGAAAAGAACGATACAGAAGCGGCAAGAAACGCCACGCCAGCCATAGCAGTACTACTCCAACAAGAAGTCCTGCAGCTCCCATCCAGAGCTGTCTCTTATATTCCGCCCAGAAGCTCACCTTGGGTTGTTGAACTGGTACAGCCTGCGGCAGTTCAGGCGCAAGCTCACTGGCCGCATTAGGATTTGCTGCAACCTCAAAGGAAACAGCCGGCAACACCGCAGTCATAAGACGTCGAGTCGAAAGATTCCACCACTTCAGCTCAATCGCCGGAAGCGTGTAACTCCCCTCTTTCTGCATAAGGTATTTTGCAGACTGTGTGCGCTCACCGAAAAGAAATTCATTGCGGTTGGACTTGGTGTCCTTCACCACCGGCTCCTCTTCATAAATGCGAATCCCATCTGGAGCCGCAAAAGGCATAGGCGGAATCAACATAGCCTGCATCTTCGCCGCCGTCACAGTAATCGTACGTTCCACCGTATCGCCAACACGCAGACCTTTCGGCGCAGGTGTCCATTTCTGCGCGATAGTCAACCTCGTAGTAGGCAGAAAGTAATCCAGCCCTCTGGCCGCCGCAGGCACCTCCGCATGAAATGTGAGAGGCGGCAGCGCAAGGTGAGCCACCATCGACTTAGGAGGAGCATTCGCATACGACACGGACACCTGCGCAGGCGGCAACGCAAAAGTGCCCTGTTGTTGCGGGTAGAGTGTATAGACCTCAGTGATGGCTGCATAGGTCAAGCCATTCACGCGCTCTGAGCTGTTCTGCGGCGTCTCCTGCGGCAGCACAACAATCGCATTCTCCAGTTCAAACTCAGGAAGATCAGGGCTGCCCGTAAAGTAATTCGGAACCAGCACAGTGACAACAAGCTTGACCGGCTCACCAACCGTAACAGTTCCCGCAGGCTCCAGGTGCGCACGAATCACCGGCGTCTGTGCAGCCGCAGCCGCACTAAGTGCAAGCACCGCCAGTAAAACAAAACGCCTCAAGGCTGATGCTCCTTGGCTGCCTGCATTGCAAAGCGCCGCTTTAGAAAATCCGCGGGAGTAGTCTGGATATTTCGCATCCAGATCTCTTCCATCTTCTTGGGATCGAGCTTTACTTGCCCCACCTTCTTGCCCTGTTTTCCCTGCTCGTCGAACTTCACCTGATCCGGAGGATCATCATCGGTCTCTTCGTCGTCGTTCTTTTTCTTCTTCGGCGGAGGCTTCGGTATAAGTGATTTCACAAGCGCAAGGTTCTCTCGCGCCTCAGTCCACGAAGGTCGTCGCGACAGCGACTCTTCAAACGCCTTCACTGCATCTGGATATCGCCCCAGGTGCGCCAAAGCATCGCCCTGATTAAACCAGGCCTCTGCTGAGTCGCTCAGCGCAAACGCATTCAAGGCCGCCTCATAGTCTCCAGCGTGAGCCAGCGCCACTCCCCGCCACATAGGATCATCAAATCGTTCCGCCGCCTTTTTGAAATCTCCATGCTCGTAGTAATAGCGTCCTTGTTGGTCGTGAGTAAGCCATAGATCCATCCACGAGAATCGCTCCTGCGCATGGCAAGGCTGCATCACAAAAAACAAAGCAATCCCGGCAGAGATCCATCGCACAACCCATCCTTTTCGGAACCAGAACATTGCGATTGCGCAGATCGGTATCGTCAACCAATATCCTTCGTCAATCCAACGCATCTTGCTATCACGTTGCTGCAGCATCTCCAGGTGATGCTGAACATGCCGCTGCGTCCACTGAATATCATCATCGTTCAGCGTGATCGTCGCCGACGAAATCCCTCCTCGGTTCAAAGCGCGCAACTGATCCACATCGAGCCTGCTGTAAACACGCCGTCCCGCACTGTCCGTGAGAAACCGATTCTCTCCTGTGCGTACCGGACCTCCCTTCGATGTTCCAACGCCCAGCACAAGGATCTCGCTCTTATTCTCCGCCTGCCCCGCAAACTGTTGAAAGGCAGCCACAGATCGCGGCTCAATTCCATCTGTCACAAACAAAATCGTTCCCGGCACAGGCTCATCGTGCAGAAAATCTTCCACTGCTCGTAACGCCTTTGCAGAGTCTTTGTCGTGGTCCGGCATCAATCCGGTAGAAAGCGAGCTGAGATATAAATCGAACAATGAAAAATCCGTCGTAAACGGAAGAACCATGTGAGACGTTCCCGCGTAAACAAACAATGCCGTGCGGCCGCCATTGCGAACCTTCAATAAATCCCGCAACTTCATCTTGGCTCGCTCAAGCCTTGTAGGAACAAGGTCAATAGCGTCCATCGTCGGCGAGAGATCCAGCACAATCACAAGCGGAGCCTTGTCCTCCGTAAATGGCGGCTGTTCCCTGCTCCACGCAGGTCCCGCTGCCGCAATCGCTCCAACCGCAATCAACGTGCACACCATGTGAATCGGCCGAACTCGCAAGAGGTTCTTCCGCTTTACAATCAAGTGATCCAGCAGAGAAGGTTCAATATACCTGCTCCATCGAGCTCGCATATCATCTCGCACGTAATGCAAAAAATAGATGGCAGGCACCGCCACAAGCAGCCATAGCCACAGCGGCCGCAGAAAATGCAGCGCACTCCACCATTCGCTCATATATGCACCTGCAGTACGCTCGATGTAACCGGCTCCTCAGTCTTCGCGCGCCTTCGTGCAATGAGCCGCATCAAGAGGCCGGCCAGACTCATGAACAGGTGATATCCGGTCAGCAGCACAAGAGCAGCCCCAAGCGGAAACACGAACATCTCTCGCCTCGGCTGGTAACTGAGTGTCTTGAAATTCTGCGGCGTAATCCGGTCGAGCGTTGCGTATGCCTTTTCCAGCTCCGCCTGATTTTCTCCATGAAACACCTGTCCGCCCGTTGCCTGCGCAATACCTGCAAGCGCCGCATAGTCCACTTTGTCGGAGCCTGTTGTATTCTTCGGATCGCCCAGCCCCACTACGTGGATTGTGATGCCATTCTGCTTTGCAATTTCCGCGGCTTTACGCGGCGGCATACGGCTCCCGGTATCATTCCCGTCCGTCAGCAAAATCAGCACCCGGTCTTTAGCATCGCTCGCTTGAAACTCCTTGATAGCAAGCCCAATCGCATCCCCAATCATCGTTTGCGGTCCAGCCATCCCCGCATCTATTTGGCTGAGCATTTTCAGTCCGGCATCATGGTCCAGCGTGAACGGAGTCACCGGATAGGCGGCCTGCCCAAACACAATCAACCCAATGCGATCGTGTTCGCGTTTTTGAATAAAACTGTCCACCACCTGCTTCACCGCATCCACGCGCCGCATGCGCTTGCCGTCTGGTGTGAGAAAATCCCGCGTCTCCATCGACTGCGAAATATCCAGGGCCAGCATAAGATCGCGCCCCGGTTGGATCTTCTGAATAGGAGGCTCAATAAACTGCGGACGCGCCAAAGCCAACACCATCAGAGCCCAGCACACAGGAGCCACAATCTTCTGCAGCCAGTTTCTCCTGGGAATCACCGCGCCTGATTGAGGCTGCAAACCAAGCCGCTTTGTAATGTAATGAAAAAATGTCAGCCGCAGAGAGTCTTGCTCTTCCCGGTAAGGCGGCATCACCCAGTACACAACAAGCGGTAGCGGCAGCATCGCCAGCATCCATGGAAACTTAAGCGCGTACACGGTGGCTCCGAATCCACTTCGCAGTTAACTCTCTCAATTGCCTTTCGTCCTCTGGCGAAACGCTCTCGTTACTCATCGCCACATCTTCAATCTGGTTTCCGGGTGTAGCAAGAAACCCGCCTCCACGAGCCGATCTGTCGAGAAATCTCACCCAATCAACACCACTAAGCGAAGCCACTTTCTCGCGAGGCCACACAGACAGCGCCGTTCTCTTCAAAAGCGCCGAATACTCCGCTACCTTAAGTGTTTCAAGTTCTTTCAGAGCCTCGCGACGATAGCGATTGAATATCCATCTGCGAATCATGTGCACCAGGGCCCATATCGCTGCAATCGCCACGATGCCAAATACGCAATACCATCCCATCGTCTGCGGCATCCATGACGGAAGTGCAGGCTCACTAAAACCATGCAACGGATCGAGTGGATTCGTCATACGGTCCGCCGTCTCTGCACTACGTTGCCCAGCAAATGTCGCATCTGAATCGAAACATCCTCCGTAGTACTCAGCGGAAGCACAGCAATGCCCAGCTCATGTTGCCATGCGAGGATAGGCCGTATCCTTTTGTCAGAAGCCTCCACAATGTTTTTACGTACCTTCTCCTGCCCCAGCTGCAGCTCAACCTGCAACTCTCCGTTGCTCACCACAAGTTGATCAGCCGCCGGTAAGTGGATCGCAAGCGGATCATAAATTAAGCAGCAAACCACATCATTCGCCCTGGAAAGATGCAGTAGAAGCTCGCGGGTCTGTTCATCGGCTCCATCAAAGTCGCTGGCAATCACAATGAGAGCGTCGTGACGACATACACGCGCCACACTTTCGAGCACATGATTCAGTTGTCCGGCATTCGGCTGCGCCGGCGAATCCGCGCGCAGCATGCGATTGAACTGAGAAATCTGTTGCAATACCCGCGTCACAGTAATGCGGCTTCGCTTCGCCACAACTTGTTCAACGGAGTTGTCGTTGAACACAAATGCGCCAATGCGGTCTCCCTGCCGCAGAGACCTCCACGCCGCAAGAGCTGCCACCTCGGCTGCCGCCACGGATTTCATGGATAAGCGGCTGCCAAAGAACATATTCATCCGTTGGTCTACAACCAACATCGTCGGACGATCACGCTCCTCCGAGTACACACGTACATACGGCTTCCGAGCCCGCGCCGTTACTCGCCAATCGATGCTCCGCACATCGTCTCCGGCAACATATCCGCGCAGTTCTTCGAAATCTAGACCTCTCCCGCGCACACGGGAAGCTCGCCGTCCGAACAACAGGCTATGCACCGGCTGACTATGCTGCAGAGAGAACCCGCCCGCTTGATACTGAAGCGCCATCAGTGATTCCAGTTCAACATAAGCGCCCATGCATCATGCCTCCATCAAGCCACTGCAACCAGCTGCACCATTCGGTCGATAACCTTGTTGGAAATAATATTTTCAGCCTGCGCGTCATAGCTCAGTATGAGGCGATGCCTCAGCACATCATGCACAATTGCCTGCACATCATCCGGCCGCACATGGTCTCGCCCCTTCAGCCATGCATAAGCCCGCGAGCACTTATCCAGGCCGATAGTTCCGCGGGGGCTCGCTCCCACTTGAATCCACTTACGCAGATCCTTGTCGTATTTTTCCGGATACCGTGTCGCCTCAATGAGGGCCACCATGTAATCCGCAACAGCATCGGCCACATGAATCGTGTGAATCTCTTCCCGTGCAGCAAAAATAACATCCTGAGAAACACGCTCGACAGCCTTGCCCCCGCCCGCACTCTCACTCTCTTCGCCGCGAACCAGTTGCATAATATCGCGCTCAGCATTCTTGTCGGGATAGCCCACATTGACATGCATCAGAAAACGATCCAGCTGCGCCTCGGGAAGTGGATACGTGCCTTCCTGCTCAATCGGGTTCTGTGTTGCCATCACCAGGAATAACTTCGGCAGTCCGTGAGTCTTACCCGCAACAGTAACCTGCCGCTCTTCCATTGCTTCCAGCAGCGCCGCCTGCACCTTCGCAGGTGCGCGATTAATCTCATCCGCCAGAATCAGATTGTTAAACACGGGCCCTTGCTGAAACCGAAACTCGCTCTTGCCCTCAGCCGAGTAATAAATCTCTGACCCCGTAATGTCTGAAGGCAGCAGATCCGGAGTGAACTGGATACGCGAAAGTCCAGCATCCAGAAATTTGCTCAGCATCTTGATAGCTCGCGTCTTCGCCAACCCTGGCAACCCTTCCACCAGAAGGTTTCCATTCGCAAGCAGTCCAATCAGCAGGCGTTCAATCATCGCCTCCTGGCCCAGCACGGTCTTGCCCACCTGTGTCTCCAGTTCGAGGATTGCTTCCCTTGGAGTCATACACCTTCCTCATCTGAGATAGCTTGCTCTTGAAATCGAGAAGCAAGAAACCGTCGCCTTACGATGCAGCATATTCATTCCGCCGCACATACAAACTGTTACAACTGACAGTCGCGGTCCAATGTCGATACTGTTTTATCATCAAGCGTGCTTGATCTTACTCCAAGGGAGCACTCCAATAGACGCCCCTGATCACCAGGTCCCTGACGAACGCACCCATCTAGCAGCGATCCGTACTGTACTCGCGCTGGACCGAACTCTTCTAGCGTGGGCGCGAACCGCCATCTCACTCATGGCCGCAGGCGTTGCCTTCGATAAAGGTGCACGTCTCTTCCATGAGGCGCGCGTTCAGGCAGGAACAGCATTCGTCAACAGCAGCCATGCCATCGGTATTACCGTCTCCGCAGCCGGCACCGTGCTCATCGCAGTAGCCATCTGGGGCTATCTAAGAGATCTCCGCACAGTAGGGGAGATGCTTCCAAAGCCTCCCACGCGCTTACAGCCATCCTTATTTGCCTCGCTATTAGTGATGGCTCTTGGAGTGCTCGCAACCGTCGTGATGATCTTATCCGGCAATTAACCGCGTGCTCAGGCTCAATTATTTATGCGGCGGCTTATGCGCTTGAATATCCGCTAGATGCACGATTGCCGCGGCAGCAGTGTATCGCACCTCATCTTTTTTGTCGTAGAGAAGCGGCTCAATGTCGAGTATCACAGAAGCATCTCCGCGATGAGCTAAAGCTTCAAGTGCCGCTTGGCGCACCTGCCACGTATCGTCTGTAGCCGCATGAATGAGAGCCTTGCGAGTCTTCGGATCCGAATCCTTTTCGAGCATTCTGGCCGAGGCAGCTCGAACGGGAGAAGCATCGTCCTTGGTCAACATCTTGTAGGCGCCCAGACCAAGGCTGCCAAACGGAACAAAACCAATCCCCTCATCGAACCCGAACTGAGCCATCTTCTTAGGATCATGCAGCATTTTTTTCTGATCTGCCAGCAGCCCCGCACCGCTTTTCTTTTCGCCTGTCAGAACCGCGTAGTACACGTTGTATCCTTGAGGATCACCAAGCGTAACCAGAGACCACGCGCACGACACCACTACCGACGCTTCTTTTTCATCTCGCAAAGTGGCCTTGAGCTGCGGAATCGCCGATTTCGCGCCCATCACACCCAGCGCCTTCGCGGCGGCAGCACGCACATCGGAGTTACTATCCTTCAGTGCCGCCAGGGCCAGGCCGATCGCCTTCTGATTCTTTTGCGCAAGCCCCAGCACCTGTACTGCAATCACTTTCTCATCATTCTTCTTCTCTTGGCCGGCTTCCAGCACAGACCATGCTTTATCAACCGGCTCTTGAGCGCTCAACCGCAACGAGCAGATGAGAAATAAGGCAGCAATTCCAATCTTCATGGATCGATTCATTCTTATCTTCGTGCGTCCTTTCAGTCGGAAAGTTGATAGCTACTGACCAAGTGGCGTATAACCTGCATTTGTAATCGTTACTACAATCTCTTTTGACTTGGCGTCAAGCACCGTCTTTTCCAGGTAGTTTGTGCCGTCAGGAAGGCTGGCAAAAGTATTTGTCAGTGTGACAACGTCAGTTTTCGAATTCGTGGTAAACGTTGCTACATTGTAGCTGACAAGTTTCTTAGCGTGCGTATCAAAGCCGATAGACACCGTGTCTCCTTGCTTGTAATAGTTGGCGAAGTTGAGTGTCACAATACCGTTGGCAGCAGTAGCGCTTGCATTGCCATCTTCCTTCGCCGCCTTCAGCAACGCGGGATTAGGAGGCGCATAATGACTCACCAGTTCCTTAAGATCAGCAGCCTCGTCTTTCATTTCAGCCGTCTTTTTCGCAATAATTCTTCCTCGGATTCCACCTTGCGGCGCTTGCTGGGGCTGCGCGGGGCTTCCCATCGGAGTCTTGATCACCTTACCGTCGACCCCGTAGCGGCACATCGCCTGGGAATCTTTCCGAACCTTACCTTTTACACTGACCTCGGTAGACTGAATCCACTGGTACTTTGCCAATTTCTGTTGGTTAGCCTGCATGGCTTGCTTAAGAGCTGCAATCTGCTGGGAAGGTCCAGTCGCCTGAGGCGCGGGTGCCTGTGCCGTCTGAGCTTGAATGCTGACGGATACAGCCAATAGAGTTACTATCCAGAGCGCTTTCATTGAATACTCCATTTGTTAAATATTCTGATTAAATCGAGGCCATCCATTTACTTGTGATGGGGAATATACGGGGTGATATATGTAATGCCGATCACATACACCGGCCCCGAAGTTTTGGCCTCCCCGCCAAACTGCTGTTCGTAGCGGAAGTCGAAAGCAGTCCGTATTTTCATGGCGGTATATTGCAGTTCCGGACCAATGCCAAAGTTCCGATCCAGCAGCCCGCGAATCAGCGGATTGATCTGCTGTCCCGAATCTGGTGAAAGCTTATGGTATGCATAGCCTGCAACTCCCCCGTTCATCTGGTACTTGAAGAACCGCCGCCCAAAGCTATACTCCCCGGTAAACATCGGCCCCGGTTTAATATCCAGGCCCGTCTTACTCATGTTGATCTCCCATGTCGTAAGACCCGAAGTGTTCCAAAGCTTTTTCTTGTCCAGCGAATAGGCAGCCCCCGCTTGAATCTGGTGTTCCCAGAATCCCAGTCCGGCATTCAACGGACTGTTCGGATCAAAGTCGCCGGTAGGCGCATAAAAACCATAGTTCACCGTGAATCCGGCTCTGCCCTTTTCCCAGCCCAGCACAATTGGCGCGAAATACACATCGGAAAGTCCGCCGCTCTCCGATGAAATATTAAATGTATCGGAAGTAAAGCGCGTATTCACGACCGGCATGATAAAGCTCCAGCCATAACTTCCACCTAAAAACTTCTTCGGCGTTGTCTGAGCAAACACAATGTTATGCGCCGCAACAGTTAGATCCAGATTGAGAAGAGTATTGCCATTCGGCCCTTTGATCGAATCGATATGGTTCAGATAAGGAAGATACGACGCGTAAGTGCCAGGAGGAAGCGTCGAGCCATTACCAAGGCCTGTGATACCGCCCACGTAATGACCGTTCTGTTGCGCAGCAGCAAACCTGCCGGTCACACACGCCACCAGGCCGGCCAGAACAATCGCCAGCAAACGTGCATGCTGCCTCGCTCCGCGCCTTGCTGCATAGCGTGCGAATGAATCGATGCTGTCCATACTTTCCTCCTGTACTTCCCTATCAACAAACCAGGATCAACCGATCGTTTGTCAGGCAGAACATCTCAGTCTTTCAACCCATCTCAAAAAGCCTCTCCAAGACTCACATAAGTAGCCCTGCTATTGTCGCCCCACGCAAAGTCCACTCGCAGATTCAAATGGTTCTTGGGCGCCAGCGCAAACCGCGCACCAAACCCGCCGCCCGGTTCAGCGTTTCCAAACTGGGTGAACGTTTTACCCACAGCTCCAGCGCCGGCAAACGCCACCACACCCAGGCGCCAGAACAGGTCGCGCCGGTACTCAGCTTGACCCACAAGCATGCGGTCGTCGCGAAACTGACCCATCTGATAACCCCGAACATCCTTCGACATTCCCAGTTGGCAGACATCGAAAAACGGTGCCTGATCGCTTACCGCGCAAACCGAGCCATGAATGGCGAAAACACTCTTGTCCCCTGCGCTGATGTATTTGTTGTAGCTCGTGGTTACGCTCTGGTAACTCCTGTCTGCGCCAACAGCCGGGCCAAAGAAATCTGCCGTCATATCGATCAGCGATCCTTTACGCGGATAAAACGCACTGTCACTGGTATCGCGCTGAACCCGCACTCCCAGGGCTGCAGTTCGAAAGCGAAGGTCGGAAGGCAGCGGAATGGGAAGATCGCCCGGATTAAACTTATCGGAATTCAGAGAGATTTTATTTGTGATCAGATGGTAGCGCGGTCCAACATACCATCGTCCAATCACGCGAACCTTGAATTCAACCAGAAAAGCGCGAGATTGCTGCGACAACGGGATGCTGATGTCATTGATCCCGGAGTCGCTTCCTACGCCGAAAAAGTTATAGTTGAATTCGCCTCCACCACCTCCGAAAGTAATCCGATATCGATCGTCATGAAGATACAGTTTTGCCCCAAGACCTCCGCCCCAGCTCCCCGCCGCTGTGCCAAATGCTGACACCGCAAAAGTGGAAGGAGGAGACAATCGGTCCTTCCCCAGCCGCCTCATATACATCACAGCTGCTCCGCCGCCATTACCGATCGAAGGATTGATCAATGGAATCGGAGCAAATGCCCACTCACCGCGTTTAGGTGTCTCTCCACTCGTCTTCTCTTCAGGATTGGCGGCATCTCCAAGAGTCGTTCCCTTGTTTGCGCTGCCGCTTTCAAAATTTACGGTTGTCCCAAAGAGACCAGCATTATCCGTATGAGGTGGCTGAGTCTGCTGAGAAGAAGCAGATGCTTGCTGGCCGTGCAGTGAGCAAACAAACAGCATCAATACCGCAGCTGGAAAAGCCGCATGAAGAAGTCGCATCGTAAACTTGAGTACATAAAGCTGCATTGCATCATGGAATAGAACCCTGAAACGAAGCGGAAATAATTGCAAATCTGCCTGCACGGGCATCTCCGAAGAAAATCCGTATCGATAAATCGAGATAGCCCACTATAGAAGTAGCGGACAACCACTAGCCTAGCCCCTCACGGAATCGTAGGACACTGTAACTTGTGACAGCACCTTGACTCCGTCTATATTGTCCCGGCGATCCACCCCGCTTGATATTGACTGGTCATTCAGAAAAACAGTTTTATGGCTCGATAGGCAGCCACGCGCCGATATGAGAGTTTAACGAGAAATTTCTCAATTCAAGCAGAGATTCGCCATTTCCGCGCTGAAAGTACGTTCCATCATTCAGGCCGTCTTTCGACTTCCAGAAAATATCATCCGATCTTTAATAGGAATATCCCCGGAAATCGTATATCCTCACTCGTAACAGGCAGTTAAGCTCTTTTCAGCAGATCACAAAATCGCGGGCCCCGATACAATCTTGCTTGACGTTCCTGGAGAGTGATGCTAACTTTCTTGCGCTGAGAGTGGACTCCGAATATCTCACATCAGACCTGTTTTTTATCATCTGATTCTGAGAGACTCTTTCCCGTCGCGTTGCATGATTCATAATTCGAACGATTGTGAAATATGAGGTCTGACGAGGAGGATGTCTGATGAAACGACCGCGTATATTTCTGGCAGACGATCACAATCTGCTGCTGGATGCATACCGAAGACTCCTCGAGCCGGAGTTTGAAGTTGTAGGAACTGCTTCAGACGGTAAAACTCTCATTCGCCTCGCATCCGAGTTAATGCCGGACCTTGTCATCATCGATCTGGGTCTTCCCCTCCTCAACGGAATGGACGCAGGTGCGCATCTCAAGGCGCTCATGCCCAAAGTACGCCTGATAGTCGTAACCATGAATGAAGATGTCGAGGTCGCCGTTCATGCTTTGCGAACATGGGCATCCGGGTTTCTGCTTAAAAAGTGTGCCGGCACGGAACTCGTAACAGCCATTCATGAAGTTCTCGCCGGCAAAACCTACGTAACACCGCGCACTGCCCATCAAATTGAGCGCGAGTTCATCCGTGACCCCGATGTGCAATGCAACAAGGCCTTAAGCCACCGTCAGCGCGAGGTTCTTCAACTGCTCGCTGAAGGAATGACCATGAAGCAAGCCGCGAATGTGTTAAGCCTGACCGCGAGAACGGTGGCCTATCACAAGTACTCCATCATGGAACAATTTGACCTTCACACCAATCTGGACTTATTGAAGCTTGCGATCCGTGAGCACCTTGTTTCAACTCGATAGTCCATTTGCCCAACCCTTGGTTTGCTTTCACAAAGGAAAGTTTCATACGCCAGGCGGCCGTGTGAAGCCAGTGGGGTACGCCCATGTCGCTTAGGTCGGCAACATCGAAAGCAATGCTGATCTGCCTCCTGCTGATGATGTACAGCAATCCCGCATTCGCTTCTTCGCACAACAAGACTGACATCGTCTACATGAAAAATGGAGACAAAATCACCTGTGAGATTCAGTCACTGCAAAAAGGCCAGCTCACCGTCAACCCGGATTACACAAGCAGCGCAATTGCAGTCGACTGGTCAAAAGTTGCCAGGCTCGAAAGTTCCCAGCTTTTCGTGATTACTGACCCGGACGGAAAAACCTATTCGGGCCAGTTAACCCCAGGTATTCAGCCAAGCACCATCACCATTGTCGGACGCCAGACCCACACTCTTTCCAGTGACGCGGTAATCGAAATCAGTGAGCTGGGAAACAATCTCTGGAACAAAATGAGCGGAAATATTGCTGTCGGAACCAGCTTCACTGCCTCCAGTTCCCAGGCAACACTCACAGTCCAGAGCGGTCTGCAGTATCAATCCAAAAAGGATATCGCAACCCTCAGCTCAAGCTCACAGTTCGCTACTCAGGAGAAAGCCGCAAATACCAGTGAGACAACAGTCAAGACCGCCTACTTCCATCAGATCAATGAGTCCCGATGGTACGGAGGCGGAATCGCTAACTTTCTATCTAGCTCGGAACAGCAGATCAACCTCGAATCCACTCTGGGAGCGGCCTTCGCCCGGCGGCTTCTCTTCACCAATCGTACAAATCTGACCGCCATCGGCGGCATCGGCTATACCCACGAGCGATTCGATTCAGACGTTGAGAGCAACAAGCCCAAAAATTCTATCGACGCCGCAACTGCCATTCAGTTCTCCATGTTTCGCTTCAAAACCACGTCGTTCGATACAGCAGTTTGGGCCTATCCCAGCCTTACTTCCCCCGGCCATTTCCGGCTGACTATGAACCAGGACATCTACTACAAATTCCGAAATGATCTCTACGTCAGCATGAGCTTCTACGACAACTACGATAACCAGCCGGTGACCGGCGCTCCAGCCAATAACTTCGGCACCACCACCTCAATCGGATGGTCCTTCCATTGAGAGATTAGCAAGCATCGTCATCGGAGATTACATCCGAGGCGGACAAGGATCACCTGCACTGTGACTATGGCTTTTCTGGAGAACTCAAGCGCACCAGGGAAGGTAGTTCTATGACGACAATTTCTGCTGTTCCAGACAACGCACCATCTCTTGAAGACTTCTCATTCCTGCAATCCGTTCCTGCAGAGGTCGTATCGCACCGTCACAAAACCTCGCGCTCCAGTGGAGACGCAGCACGCATGCAGCACGCCCGGCAAATGATTGAAGCCGGTGAGAGCATACGTCGCCACATAGCGCGTGAGCTGCATGACGACATCGGACAGCGCCTCTCCCTGTTGTCCATCAGGCTTGCCCTCTTGCAGCAGTCCCATGCAGTCGATGACCCCCACGACAACCTGGGCGAGTCTCTACGCGACCTCGATGCACTGATCTCGGACGTACACTATCTCTCCCACAGCCTGCACTCCTCCAGAATCGAGCATCTCGGACTCGTCCCTGCCCTGCGCGAGTGCTTTGGCCGCTTCCTCGAAAGCTACGGGACACATATAGATTTCTTCCAGAAGAACCTCCCCGATAAGCTCCCCGCCGGCTTCGACTTATGCTTTTTCCGCATCGCCCAGGAATCCATCAACAACGCAATCCGGCATGGCGGCGCAACAAGCATCCAGGTTGACCTCTCAGTTCATGAAGGCATGCTTGCCATGCACGTGCAGGACTTCGGAGTCGGATTCGAGAAAGGCTTCGTGCACGAGGGGCTGGGCCTCACGACCATGAAGGAACGCATGGCCGCAATCGGAGGAACGTTAGTAATCGAATCCGAGCTGGGTTCCGGCACGCTGGTCACCGCCACCGCAGACCTTCTTGCCTGAGCCCTGCCTGGCAAAAAGGCGCGCCTGCAAGGATATTCCCCGCCCCTGTTAGTTGTAACAGTTGCGGGATATTGCAATCTGACTAATCTGGATTTGATTTTTTTTGCAGTCTCTACTTGCATCAACTGCCGAACTGAATCACCTTGCCGTTACGGCTTCCGTTTTTAGGCTGAAGCAGAGGTTGAGTCGAGGTTGGCTCTCTTGCAAAGAGTCAATAACCATAAATCTCGGCAGAAATGGATCTCTTCGAATCGTCGACGAAAGGATCTGGTATGCGGAAACAAAGATTCAGTGAAGAACAGATCCTTGCAATTCTTGAACAGCGCGAGGCAGGAGCGAGCATGGAAGATTTATGCAAAGAACACAACGTTAGCCCCGCCACCGTCTACAGGTGGAGATCGAGATACATCGTATTGCATGCCAGCGAGGCCCAGCGCTTACGGCAGATCGAAGAAGAGAACCAGCGGCTCAAGCAACTTGTAGCTGACCTGAGCCTCGACCGCGAAGCCTTGCGCGCTGCAGTTCGTCGAGGTGGCTACCAAACATTTAACAAGTAGCAGCAGCGTGGCTGTCCCTGGGCTGCAATCGCGCTTGTTGGATCGCCATGGAACGCAACAGCATCCGCAAACAGGACTGATTTCCCGGTATCTGGCCACTCCCAAGGAGGGAAGATGTATCGCGTTAAGTCTATGTCGCTTGTCGTTGTTCTGGCATTGCTGGCAGCCGTATCTCCAGCCCAGGTATCTCCAGCCCCGCAAAAGAAAACCGCTCCTGCTGCTCCCACCAAGGACATTGACCCACTGGCAATGCGAGTCTTGAAGGCCGTCGCAGATCCTCTCCAAAGCGCTCAGACCTTTCGATTCAAAGCACTGGTAAGCGAAGAAGAGCTAGCCACCGATGGCCAGATTGTGACCTTCTTTCACACCGTGGATGTAACAGTGCAGCGCCCGGACAAAATTCACCTGGTGATTAAAGGGCGCGGCCAGCGCGTCGATTTCTATACTGCCAACGGACAAACCACCATGTGGTCTCCTGACGCCAAGCTCTACACCACCATTCCCGCCAAGGGCACAATGGATGAAAATCTTACCAGTTTGAAAGCAAAAGACATCGACATGCCGATCGCACCTTTCCTGCGTTCTGACCTCTACCAGCTCGTCGATAAGGCAGTCCTCACTGCATATGTAATTGGCAGGGTCAAACTCTATGATCAGGACGTTCATCAGGTCATATTCACAGCTCCTGACTCGGACTATCAAATCTGGGTCACTGGTGGAGACAATCCGCGCTTTGTACGCTCTGAGGTCGTCGACAAGAAACTGGAAGGAAAGCCTCGCACAACCATTCAATTTCTCGACTGGGATCTCAGCCCGACTCTGGATGCCAGTGAATTCACCTTCTCCAAGCCTGCGGATGCGCACGAGATCACGTTGATGTCGAATTCGGGAGGTAAATAAGATGAAAGCCTGTATCGCGCTTGTTCTCTCAATTTGTCTGGCTTCTGCAACCTGCCCGGCGCAGTTGGGGCGTCACGGCGGTGGACAACGTGCCCAGGTCCAGAACCGTTCTGCCAACATGAATCGCAATAACAATATCAACCGCAATACCAACGTCAACCGCAATGCCAATGTGAATGTCAATCGTAACGTCAACGTGAACGTCAACAATAGCTATCACGGCGGTGGCTGCTATAACTGCGGCGGTTATTATCACGACAATGATTGGAACTGGGGCTCGTTCGCTGCCGGCGCAGCCGTTGGTGTTGCCACAACAGCGGTCGTCGCGGCTGCAACACGTCCATCCACCACGGTAGTTGTTGCCGCCCCGGCTATAGGAACAGTCGTTCCCGCCTTGCCAGGGGGATGCGCAATCGTGAATACAGGCGCCGCTCAGTTCTACAACTGCAGCAACGTCTACTATCGCCCCTACTATCAGGGCACAACTCTCGTGTACCAGGTGGTCACATACCCCTAAACGAGGCTCATCAACTGCGCTCCAAAAAGAAACGCGCTTCTTCGGCCAGGACATCAGCCGAAGAAGCGCATTGTTTTTGTCCCAGCCAACTCCCTAGTTTCGAATCTCCGCCAGCAGGCCTTCAATCTCCGCCTTCTGCTCTGCAGTGAGCGGAAGCAGCGGCGTTCTAGCCTTCCCGCCGAAGTATCCATTAAAGTCGCAAGCATACTTCACACCGCTGATCCCAAGCTGGCCCACAATTCTCTGGCTCGGTCCTGCAATTCTCTCCTGCTTCTCCCGCGCAAGCTCCACGTCATGATCCTTCCACGCAAAGTAAACCTCCTGGCAGGCCTGCGGAGCACACGCAGCAAACGCCAGCACAGCACCCGCCGCACCAGCCTGTAACGACTCCAGCAAAATCCCAGCCGACCCCGCCAGAACCTGAAAGCCCACTTCCTTCGTTCGCGTCTTCAGCAGCGTCGGCGACTGCACCACCGTCAGTGCCGTACCACCGCTCAGGTCGCCCAGCGGAACAAATCCACTCTCCGGCTCCAGCTTCGGAGCCAGCATCCGTCCCGTCACAGGCTCAAAAACCGTAGTCACCGGAACAGTTCGCTTCGGCGCATTGCGCGTCGCTTCCATCAGCGCCTGTATATGCCCCAGGCTCCCCCCGGAATCCTTGATCCCGATAATGTTCGGATGCTGCGCCAGCTCCGCCACCACAGCCACAGGAATGTTGTAAGGAGCAAATCGCGGAATGTTATACAGAATCACCGGCAGTGGCGACCTGTCCGCCACGCTGCGAAAATAATTCAGAACTGCAGCCTCGCTCATCGCAGGCGCATAGTATGTCGGCGTCCTCACCAGCACAGCGTCATAGCTGAAATCGGCCGCAGCCTCTGCCAGCTCCACAGTAGCGCGCACGCTCTCCCGGGCCACACCGGCAATCAGCACCTTCTCCGCCGTCGCCGCATCCGCCGCCACCTTCAGCACCTCGCGCGACTCCGCATCGTTCAACTCCACAGCCTCGCCGGTCGACCCAAGCACCACAATTCCTGCCAGAAGGCTCCGCGAATAGCGGGCCACGTTGGCCTCCAGCTTACGGAAATAAACCCGCTCATCCGCGTAAAACGGAGTCGTCGCCGCCGTGAAAATACCCTCGATATACATACGACCATTGTAAGGTTCAAAAACAGCCTCGGTGATCCCGTAAAGTTCGAAAACGGAACGCCTCCGAATCCGTCACCTCACTTACCCGTCCGTGCCATTGCCGCCGCCTGCTCCGTCATTTGAAAATAATGAAAACCACCTGGAGTCCCCTATGGCCAAGCTAATCTCCACAGCCATCGACGCCGATGACGGCAGCGAAACGCTTACGCGTCAGGTCTTCGCATTTTTCGGGCACACCTTGATAGCGCTGGCAGTCTGGGCCGCTGTCATGCTGGTCGGATACATCGTCAATCCCGCATACGTGCCGCAGGTCGCCATCTCCGTTCTTTCCTTCGTGATTCCGTGTATCGCCGGAGCCGTCGTAGTCAGCACCCGCCCCAGCGAAATCGCTCCGCACATCTGGCTTGCCGGCATCATCTGGATGCTCTTCCTCAGCCTCTGGCTTCTCGATCTGCCCACCGGCCCCAACGCCTGCGATCAGTGTGCTGCCACGGAAAAGATTGTGCGTTCCTTCTTCAGCTATCCCTCTCCAAGCGGCCTCATCGATGACAACGGCCCCTTCTTCGGCACCTGGCCCGCCATCGCCACCATCGGATACGGCATCGGCGCAGGCATCCTGCAAGCCCGTAGAAAAAAGCAATCCTAAAAGCAAAAGGCCGGAGATCTCTCTCCGGCCATCCGCATTCCATCCAACAGGTAAATCTACTTCGCCCTGATGGCTCGTGCCTGGTGCAGCTCCTGCAGAGCATTCACCGTAACCTGCTTGCGCTGCGTGGAAGCAATTCCCTCCACTGCCGCCTGCGCTGCCGCAATCGTAGTAATCGTGGGAATCCGCGCCAGTACCGCCGCTCTCCGAATCGCCTTCTCATCAAAGAAAGGATCCTGTCCATGCGGCGTGTTCACAATCAGTTGAATCCGGTCGCCCTTGATGAGGTCCACCACGTTCGGCCGGCCTTCCTTCACCTTGAACACCCGCTCCACAATCAAGCCGGCCTTCTCCAGCGCATTGGCCGTACCTTCAGTCGCCACCAGCTTGAACCCCAGGCTCACAAACCGCTGCGCCAGCTCTACAGCACCGGGCTTGTCCGCATCGGTCACGCTTAAAAACACCGTTCCGCCCTGCGGCAGCAACTGCCCCGCAGAAAGCTGCGCCTTGGCAAACGCCTCACCAAACGTGGCCGCAACTCCCATCACCTCGCCCGTAGACTTCATCTCCGGACCAAGCACCGTATCCACGCCCGCAAACTTGCTCCAGGGAAATACCGGCGACTTCACATAATAATGATCGCCAACTTCAAGATCTTTTCCTGAAGCCACCTGCTCCGGCAGCAGTTCCTTCAGCTTCCGTCCCGTCATCAGCCGCGCCGCCACCTTCGCCAGTGGCACGCCTGTAGCCTTCGATACATAAGGAACCGTACGCGAAGCACGAGGATTCACCTCGATCACATACACATGGTCCTTGCCGTTCGCATCCTTCTGAATCGCAAACTGCAGATTCACCAGTCCCACAACCTTCAGCGCCAGCGCCAGCTTCCGCGTGTGCTGCCGAATCGTCTCCAGCGTCTCCTCTGCAATCCCAACAGCAGGCAGCACGCACGAAGAATCACCAGAGTGAATTCCAGCTTCTTCAATATGCTGCATAATGCCGGCAATCACCACATCCTCTGAGTCGCACAGCGCGTCCACATCCACTTCCACCGCGCTCTCCAGAAAGTGATCGATCAGTACAGGCCGCTCCTGCGAGTACTCCACAGCCTCGCGCATATACTTCGCCACAGCCTCGGCATCATAAGCAATCACCATCGCGCGCCCACCCAGCACGTAGCTCGGTCTCACCAGCACGGGATACCCAATCCGCTCGCCAATCTCCAGAGCCTGATCCACGCTTGTCGCCGTGCCACCTGCAGGCTGCGGAATCCCAAGATCCACCAGCAGCTTCCCAAACTGCTTCCGGTCCTCTGCCAGGTCGATCGACTCCGGCTGCGTTCCAATAATCGGCACACCGGCAGCCCGCAATCTCTGCGCCAGGTTCAGCGGAGTCTGCCCGCCATACTGCACAATCATGCCAATCTTCGCGCCGCTCGATGCCTCATGGTTATAAATCGCCAGCACGTCCTCCAGCACCAGCGGCTCAAAGTACAAACGGTCGCTCGTGTCGTAGTCCGTTGAAACCGTCTCCGGGTTGCAATTCACCATGATCGTCTCGTAGCCGTCTTCCTTCAGCGCAAACGCCGCATGGCAGCAGCAGTAATCGAACTCAATTCCCTGCCCGATTCTGTTCGGCCCCGATCCAAGAATGATGATCTTGTCCTTATCCGTTGGCGCAGCCTCGTCTTCCTCGTCATACGTCGAGTAAAGATAAGGCGTCATCGATTCAAACTCCGCCGCACAGGTATCCACCAGTTTGAACACCGGCCGAATCCCCTTCGACTCACGCAGTTCTCTTACGCGCTTGATGCCGTCATGCCCCTCGAGCTTCCATTCCGTAGCAATGCGCTCATCGCTCAGACCCATACGCTTCAATCTGCGCAGCGCCTCCTCGGTAATTTCTTCAGGAGTAGTCCCGGCAATCTTCTGCTGCTCCAGCGTAATCTCATGAATCTGGTGCAGGAACCACGGATCCATACCCGTCAATCGCGCAACTTCGCGCACGCTCATCCCGCGCTCAAACGCAAACCGGATGTATCCCAACCGCTCCGGCCGCGGCGTCACCAGCATCTGCGTAAGCCTGCGCGGCTCCAGCACTTCAGCACCGGTTTTCTTGCCAGTCTCCAGCGCGCGCCATGCCTTCATGAGCGATTCCTTGAAGGTACGCCCCATCGCCATCACTTCGCCTACAGACTTCATCTGCGGCCCCAGCACGTCATCCGCGCCGGGAAACTTCTCAAACTGCCACTTCGGAATCTTCGTCACAACATAATCAATCGTCGGCTCAAAACACGCCGGCGTCTTGCGAGTAATGTCGTTCGGAATCTCATCCAGCGTGTAACCCACCGCCAGCTTGGCCGCAATCTTCGCAATCGGAAATCCCGTAGCCTTCGATGCCAGCGCGGACGACCGCGAGACACGCGGATTCATCTCAATCACCGTCATGCGCCCGTTCGCAGGGTTCACCGCAAACTGCACGTTCGATCCGCCCGTCTCCACGCCAATCTCACGCATCACCGCAATCGCCGCGTCACGCATCTTCTGGTATTCTCGATCGCTCAAAGTCTGCGCCGGCGCAACAGTAATCGAGTCGCCCGTATGCACACCCATCGGATCGAAATTCTCAATCGAGCAGATGATGATCACGTTGTCCGCAAGGTCGCGCACTACTTCGAGCTCATATTCCTTCCAGCCCAGCACGCTCTCTTCAATCAGGCACTCATGCACCGGAGACAGATCCAGTCCGCGCGCCAGAATCTCCATCAACTCTTCACGGTTGTACGCAATACCGCCGCCCGATCCACCCAGCGTAAACGAAGGCCGAATCAGAATCGGAAATCCAATCTTGCCCGCAAAGTCCAACCCATCGCGCAGATTATTCACCAGCGCCGACTTCGAAACCTCCAGCCCAATGCGAATCATCGCATCCTTGAACAGCAGCCGGTCCTCCGCCTTCTTGATCGCACCCAGCTTCGCGCCAATCAACTCCACGCCATACTTGTCCAGAATCCCGGAGTCCGCCAGGTCCACAGCAAGATTCAGCGCCGTCTGCCCGCCCACCGTAGGCAACAACGCAAACTTGCCCGCTCCCGGCCCAAGCATCTCCACTTCGCGCCGAATCACCTCTTCCACATAAGCAGTCGTCAACGGCTCAATATATGTGCGGTCCGCCAGCTCCGGGTCCGTCATGATCGTGGCCGGGTTCGAATTCACCAGCACCACCTCATAACCCTCCTGCTTCAGCGCCTTGCACGCCTGCGTACCGGAGTAATCAAACTCCGCGGACTGCCCAATCACAATCGGCCCCGAGCCGATCACAAGTATCTTCTGAATGTCATTTCTGCGTGGCATAGTTCGTCGTATCTCTTCGTTTCAATCGTTGCTGCTTTGGCAGCGCAGCTTGAATCTGCGCCGTTTGTGGATCGCTGCTTTGAAAGCGCACCGCTTCAGCCGTGCCATCAACCGCCCTGAAATCATAGGGGGCTTTAGCCCCTGAGGGAAATCTTTGTTCCAACCCTAACGTCCGCCATTCTTCCGAATAGCATGTTCAAATTCATCCTTGCTTGTCACAACCAGCGAGCACTCATCCTCGCAAGCCCCTGGCCCAAGCACAACATAAAGCTTCTTCCGTTCAAGATAAGTAGCAATCTCCGCCCGAACCACAATCGCATGAGCCGCCGGAGCATTCTGCGTACGCGCCACGCGGAACATAAAATCCCCATCCACATGGTCAATGCGAAACTTACCAGAAGCATCCGTCCGCGTACTCGCCCGAACCTTATCATCCTGCGAAAGCGTAATCTCAACATTCGCCGCCGGCGTCCCACGCGTATTCACCACAACCCCCTCAACATGCGTCAACCGAATCGGCCCATCCTTCTCCAACTGCTGCCCACGCGCCACACCACAAAACGCCGCAATAGCCAACACCGCAATCAACAAAGACCGAAGGGTACGGGCTTCAGCCCGTACGTCTGACACACCAGCAGCATCCTTGCTTTTGTTTTGAAAGAGCACGGCTTCAACCTTGCCATCTATATCCTTGCTTTTGTTTTGAAAGGGCACGGCTTTAGCCGTGCCACTAAAGCCATCAATAAAGTCCTGGGGCTTTAGCCCCTGAGGGATGGGGTCCAACTTCCATCCCGGAAATGCCGAGGAATACCTGTACTCGGACGGCTGCTCACACAAACGTTTCTTCACCGGATTCAAATGAATGTAATGCACATGCCTGTCATAATCTTCATCATCCCGAACGCGATGATCCGCAAACCCACGCCGCCATATCTCCGCATTGGACCCAAATTCTCTCTTCGCCAGATAGGAAAAACCGCCCTTCACAAACTGCATCGCACGCTCCAGAGCCGTCAATGGCGTAATGAGCAAATGAAAATGATCCGGCATCAAAACGAACTCATGCAATAAATACGCATCCCCGCGATGAGACAGAAGATTTTGAAAGAAGAGCCTGGCCCAGGGCTCAGCATGAAATAAAGAACGTCGCTCCCACGTATCAGCCGTAACAAAGTACGTCTGCCCATTGTTCGTCGCGTGCTCACGTTCTGGTTTCAAACCCGTCCCTCGGGGCTAAAGCCCAATAGTTTCAAATCACAGATCGGAAAAAATAAGACAGCCTGCAAACCATTTCTTGCTTTGAAAGGGCACGACTTCAGTCGTGCCATATACGCTCTGACCACATCACGGCTTTAGCCGCTGCGGGATGGTTTTACTGAAACAAAATCTTTGGTTCAAGATCGCTAAACGCAATTGAAGTTGGCGGCTTCTTTCCCCAGTGCTTGGCAAATTCCTTGTCGTCTTCGCCCAACTTAGGTTCGGAAGTCGATTTCTCTTTCATGTTGATAAAGTGAAATGGTACTTGCGCCTCAAACTGGCCATCCGCTTGTCTTCGCCAGCGCTCGTGCATTCCCCACATTGGGCCACCATCCACTGGAATCTGAAAATTCGCCGCATCCAGCATTTGCAATTTCACATCGTTGTTAAAGCAATAGAGCGTTCGCGAAAACCCGCCAGTGTCCAGCTCCGCATTCCATCGCTCAACTACAAATTGTTTACCCACCTTCCAGACCTCTATCGTCCCAACTAAATCCATTCCCAGGCTGTCATAGGCTACGGGAAGATCATTCACTACGTGCCAGGTCCATGCATCGTCATTGGCAAATCCGAAATGCGCGCGCACGCCGTCCAGCTTCACTCCACATGCAGAGGCAAGCTGGATGGCTGCGGAATCGATTTTCCCAGCTCGGACTTCCTCGATGTATTTGTCCAAAGGAGATTGGAAACCAGCGCCCTGAGCGGAAGAAATAAAACTCCCCAATCCCAACAAAACCACCGGGATTAGGAAGTTCTTTGTCATCCCTTCCACTCCTCCATCAAATTCCGGAAATCCCGAAACAGATAGTGCGAATCATGCGGCCCCGGAGCAGCCTCCGGATGATACTGCACGCTGAAAAGCGGCAGCGTCTTGTGCCGCAAGCCCTCCAGCGTATTGTCATTCAAATCCACATGCGTCAGCTCGACTTCATTCGCATTCACGCTGTCCGGATCAACCGCAAAGTTATGGTTGTGCGCGGTAATCTCAACCTTACCGGTCACATGGTTCTTCACCGGATGATTCCCGCCATGATGCCCGAACTTCAGCTTGTAGGTCTTGCCGCCCAGCGCCAGTCCGCATAGCTGATGCCCCAGGCAAATCCCGAACACCGGCACACGCCCCATCATTCCGCGAATCGACTTCACGGCATAGTCAACAGGCTCCGGATCGCCAGGCCCATTCGACAGAAACACGCCATCCGGCTTCATCGCCAACACGTCTTCGGCAGAAGTCTGCGCCGGCACAACCGTCACATTGCAGCCCTCGCGAGTCAGCATCCGCAGAATGTTCTTCTTGATGCCAAAGTCGTAAGCCACCACATGCAGCTTCGGCCCCTCAAACGTCGCCGGCAATAGCGGATCCCCCGTCTGGTTTCGCGGATCTGCTTCGTCGAAGTTATAAACCACCTTCGTCGAAACCACCTTCGCCAGATCGGTTCCCACCATGATGGGCAGCGCTCGCGCCCGTTTCACCAGCGCGTCCACATCGTCCGTCTTCGTGGAAATCACGCCGCGCATCGCGCCGTTATCGCGCAGATGCCGCACCAGCGCTCGCGTATCGATCTCCGCCAGCACCGGAACCGCAAAGCGCTCCATGTACTCGTCGGCAACCTGTTCAGAGCGCCAATTCGAGCTCACGCGCGAGAACTCGCGCACAATCAGGCCCTCGATGTACGGCTTGGCCGCCTCGTTATCCGCCTGGTTTGTACCGTAATTCCCGATCTGCGGGTTGGTAAGAACAACTATCTGTCCGGCGTAGGAAGGATCGGTAGCGATCTCCTGGTAACCGGTAAGTGAAGTATTGAAAACTACCTCGCCCTGGCATTCTCCAGGAGCCCCATAGCCTTCACCGCGGAAGACGCGCCCGTCTTCGAGCGCAAGTATAGCCTGCATCGCCTCTCCAAAGGAGTGGATTCAATCGATTTTATCAGGTTTTTAGTTCGTATAACCGACGCATTGTTGCATTCTGGTGAACAGCGAAGTATCACAAGAGGACCTGCCATTAAATCCCCTCAAAAATTCAGGAACTCACCAGCATCGCGCTGCGTACAAACCTGCATAATGTTCAATTTGCGCTCGATCCAGATTTGCGCCACAGCTTTGCTCCTAAGCGCCATCGCGATTCCCGCTCAGGAGCCGCAAACCCCCATCTTCCGCACAGAAACGCATCTGGTCGATTTCACCTTCAGCGTGCGTCGCCCGGACGGCACACTCGTAAAAGGCCTCCAGCGCGAAGACTTCACCATCACCGAAGATGGCCTGCCGCAAAAGTCAGCATTCTTCGGCAAAGATGACGACCTCCCGCTCACCCTCGGCCTCATCGTCGATGTAAGCGACAGCCAAAGCAAATTCTTCAAGCGCCATCACAAGGACATCGAAAAATTCCTCAACACCGTGATGAAGCCGCAAGACGAAGTCTTCACCATTTGCTTCGGAAACCATCTCCGCGTCACCAGCGACAAAACATCCTCCATCCCCTCTGTAATGGAGCAACTCGAGCGCTTCGACAAAGGCGAGCGCAATTACCCCGAGCTTGGGTCAGAAGATCAACGCGACAAACAATCCGGAGGCGGAACAGCGCTCTACGACGCCATCTATTACGGTGTCGGAGAAAAGCTCGCGCAGGCCTCAGGCCGCCGCCGCGCTCTCATTCTCTTCACTGACGGCGAAGAAAACTCCAGTGCCCACGATCTCCTCGACGCCATCGATGCAGCACGCGAAAACGACACTCTCATTTACGCAATTCGCTACACAGACGAAAAGGAAATGACCGCGCATTCGCATCAGGGAATCGCAGCCCTCCATCATCTCTCATCCGAAACAGGCGGCTCAGACTACGATGCGCTCCACACCAACATCTCCCGGGCCTTTGAGCAGATTGCCGAAGAGCTTCGCTCTCTCTATTCCATCGGCTATTACACGGCAAACAAAAAACGCGACGGAACATTCCGCCGCGTAGTAGTTACCACCACTGATCCCACGTATACGGTACGCGCACGCACCGGGTACTACGCCCGCTAATTCACCACGCCGGCATCGCGCCGCGGCCAGTACACAAACGCAGCTTTTCCATAAATCAAATCTCGCCCCACCGGCCCAAACTCACGGCTGTCAGACGAGATCGATCGATGATCCCCCATCATGTAGTAAAAACCCTCAGGGATCACCATCTCCGGAATGGATCTGCTGTCCCGATACTCATCCGGCACATACGGCTCTGCCAGCCGCCGTCCGTTCAAAATCACATCTCCGCGATCGATCCGCAACCGGTCTCCCGGCACCGCAATCACCCGCTTGATGTAGCTCTTCTCCGGGTCTCTCGGATAGCGAAACACCACGACATCCCCGCGCTGAATCGCGGCAAAGTGGTACACAAATTTATTGATGAACAACCGGTCGCTGTCTTCCAGTCGCGGCAGCATGCTCGTGCCTTCCACCCGCACCGGCTGGTAGAGAAACACCATGCTCACCACCACCACCGTGATCACAATCAGCAAATCCCGCAGCGTCGGCAAAACTTCACTCGACTGCTTCCGTTGCGGCGTAGCTTCCTCGGCAGCAATCGGCGCCGGGTTCAATCCCGCCAACTCATCCTGGGGCGCGGGAGCATGATCGTGTTGCGGAGTGTTCAGAGAAGCCATTACTACCTTAACTCTACACGGAATCCCTTATTGGCATCCCAGTCCGCCCGGCGGACACAGCACCCGCGGCTTGTCCATCGGCCTGGCCTGGTTCGCCGCCGGTACCAGCGCAGTCGCAGTTCCCGGCCCGCCACCATTGCCCAGGTTCGCTTCCTCCAGCGTCAGCGGCCGCTGCAGCAGCATCTCCACCTGCGTCCCCGCATCGATATTCACATCCGCACCGCGCGTAAACAGCGACACAATCCCGGCAGCCGCCACGCCTCCGGCAATCCCGTACAGTCCTCCCGCCAGTGGATGCCCCGAGTCCAGCCCCGCAATCGAACCCACCGTTCCGCCCGTAGGAATCGCCACCGCAGCCACCTTGCCCATATTCCGCGTCTTGTCCGCATCCTGCTCAATCGTGCCTTCGCCGTCATCCTTCACGGTCTGCTTCTTCGCTCCCGGAACACTGTTCACAATTCCCGGAATCTCCACCACGCTCCCATTCGGAAAGATGATCGAAGTAAAGTGCATATCCAGCTGCGCCTTGCCCTTCACATGCCCTGCGCGCTGCACGCGATCCACCGTACCCTGCACATACACGCCCGAAGGAATCATCACCCGGCTCCCCACCACCACCGGAAACGTCGAAACCAGGTAAACTCCATCGCCCGGCCGCGCGCTCTTCGTATTCAGCGAGTTCCTCAGTTGCAGCAACACCTTCGTCCCCGCCGGCACAATATAAGTCTTAGGCTGGCTCACAGCAGGCGTAGCCGGCGCAGCCGCCGCAGCCACCGGAGCGGGCTGCGCAGTCGTGGCTGCAGCAGTCGTGCCTGGCGCAGACGTGGCCGGAGCGGTCGTAGCTGGAGCAGTCGGGGCCGGACCCGCCGAAGCCGGCACCTCCTGTCCCTCAGCCATTCCGCCGCAAAGCGCCACCCAAAGCGCCGCACTCAATCCCGCCGCAATCCCCCGCATTCCAGCCCCTCCATATCGATAGACGCCAGTCTTGCAATCAAGGATAGCCCCATTCCGCCTCAATTCGCGTTACGATGCAAAGACAATGATGCCCGCGCCCCAATCCGCCGCCGCTCCCAACGCGCGCTTCACACCGGCTCTGCAAGTACTGGAAGAAGCCATTAGCGCCAACGCCTTTCCAGGATGCGCCTTCGGAGTTCTCGCCCAGAATCAGATCCTCCTCCAGTCCGCACTGGGCCACCAGACCTACGATCCCGCCAGCCCCTCCATCACTGCCGATACCCTCTACGACATTGCCAGCATCACCAAAGTCGCCATCACCACAGCCGCAGCCATGCTCCTTTACCAGCGCGGCCTCCTCGATCTCGAAACGCCACTCGGCGAGATCCTCCCCGGCTTCGTCATAGGCCGCGAACCCGGCTCACCGGCCCGCCACGTCCGCATCCATCATCTCCTCGCACACTCCTCCGGCCTGCCCGGCTACGTCCGCTTATTCGAGCAGCACTCCACACCAGCTTCCCTGCTCCGCGCCTGCCTCGAGCTCGACATACAAGCCCCGCCCGGCACCCGCGCCGAATACTCAGATCCCGGCTTCATCCTCCTAGGCAAAGCTCTCGAAGTCCTCATCCACGAACCCCTCACCCAATGGGCATATCGCGAAATCCTCGCCCCGCTCTCCATGTCGGCCTCATGCTTCTGCCCACTTCCCACGCAGCGTGCCGCCATTCCTCCCACCGAGCGGGACACATGGTTCCGCCATCGCATCATTCAGGGCGAAGTCCAGGATGAAAACGCCTTTGTCCTCAACGGCGCCGCAGGCCACGCCGGCCTCTTCTCCAACGTCCCTGACCTCCTGCGCTTCGCCGCCGAAATCCTCACCCCCAACAAGCTCTTCACCGCAGAAACCATTGCCAAATTCTCCCAACGCCAACCGCCGCAAGGCAGCTCCCGCGCGTTAGGTTGGGACACACCATCGCAAAACTCCTCCTCAGGCTCACACTTCTCCCCCCACTCCATAGGCCATCTAGGCTACGCAGGCACATCCCTCTGGATAGACCTCGAAGCCAGCATAGCCATAGTCCTTCTAACCAACCGCACCTGGCCCGACCGCCAATCTCAGCTCATCAGAACCGTCCGCCCAGCCTTCCACAACGCTATCCGCAAATCTCTTTAAACACCGGAACTCTGCCCGTATAGTTTTTATCGTTCCCAAGTTCCCCAGTCCCTAGTCCCTGGTTCCTATTCCCTACTCCCTATTCCCTATTCCCTATTCCCTATTCCCTAGTTCCCTTCTAAATACCTAAGTAACCTCCATACATTCCTAAGTAGCCAAGAATAGGAGTACAATCCAATCTCAGGGACATAATCGATGGCAACCACCACATTGACGCCTGAGACGGACACCGCACCAAACGCATCGACCACGTCCGCAGCGAAGCAAGACCCCACTTCCTTCCTCCAGCAGCTCATCACCGAGAGCATGAATGAAGCCTCCCAGGGCTTCGACACCAAATCCGCTCTCGAGATCGCTCGCATCATTAATCATGAGGACTCCAAGGTCGCCGCTGCGGTCAAAAAAGCCATTCCGGAAATAGCTCTGGTCATTGATCGCGTCGCACGCGCTCTCCGCGATGGAGGCCGCCTCATCTATGTCGGCGCAGGCTCCAGCGGCCGCATCGCCGCGCTTGACGCCTCCGAGTGCCCACCCACCTACTCCACCGCGCCCGGTCAGATTCAATACATCATGGCCGGCGGCCCCAAAGCCCTCGCCTCTGCCGTTGAAGTCAACGAAGACTCCGAAGAGCTAGGCCAGCGCGACATCGCCCGCCGCCGTCCCACGCGGAAAGATGTAGTCATCGGCGTCTCCGCATCCGGCCGCACGCCATACGTCGTCTCCGCCACGGCATACGCGCGCGCACGCGGCGCATTTACCGCCGCAGTCTCCTGCAATCACGGCACCCCGCTCGCGGAAGCCGCTGAAATCGCCATGATCGCCGAAGTTGGCCCTGAAGTAGTCTCCGGGTCCACCCGCCTCAAGGCCGGCTCCGCCCAGAAAATGATCCTCAACATGATCACCACTGGGGCCATGACCCGCCTGGGCTACGTGTACGAGAACCTCATGGTCAACGTGCACATGCAGAACTCCAAGCTCGTCGAGCGCGGCATCCGCATCCTCATGCGCGCCTGCAATATCGACCGCCCCACTGCAGTCGACACCATCAAGTCCGCCGGCCGCAGCGTCCCCGTAGCCCTCGTGATGCTAAAAGCCCGCGTAGACAAGCCGGAAGCAGTCCGCCGCCTGGCCAAATCCGACGGCAACGTCCGCCTGGCCATAGAAGACAACGTCCTCGAACTCTAATCGGAAGCCCAGCCCCAAAATCAAAAAGCCCGCATCCCAAACCAAGGAATGCGGGCTTTTCACAGCCGTTTACAAGCTTTTGCCGTTTACAGCCCTTGCCTTTTACATCTTTTGCCGTTTACAGGTTTTGCCTTTTATCTACAACCCCTCGTTCCCTCGCTCCCTCGCTCCCTAGTTCCCTGCCTCACTCATGCGCCCCATGCGCCTTCAGAATATCCGCCGCATGATGATCATCCATCTGCAGCGCATACGTCAGCGGCCGATGCGGACCATTGTCCTGGTAATTCACATCCGCGCCCTTATTCACCAGCGGTTCCACCAGGCTGGTGTACTGCATATGCAGAGCCACATCCAGAATCGAGTTTGTATAAGCATCCGGCAGGTTCGGATTCGCGCCATGATCCAGCAGAAATTCCACATCGTCTTTCTGGCCGCGCATCACTGCAAAGTACAGCGGAGTAGCCCCGCTGCCCGCTCGCGCATTCACATCCGCGCCCTTGGCCACCAGCATCTGCACCACCTTCTTGTGGTTGATCGAGAACACCGCCAGGTGCAGCGGCGTATATCCATTCGTCGCGCCGGAAACCTGGTCGCCGTGCACATTCAGCAGCACCACAGGGTCGCGATGCGTATTCGCCCCGGCAAACTCCTGCCCCAGCTCGCTGGGCCCAAACGAGCCGTAGTTGTTCTTTTTATTCGGATCGGCACCCGCATCCAGCAGAACCTGCACCGCCTTGTCCTGCCCATGCAGCGCCGCAAGATGCAGCGGAGTATCGCCATTCTTATCCTGCGCGCCCACCGCCTTCGGGTCGGCCTGCAGAATCGACTGAATCTTCTTCACATCACCCTTGGCCGCAGCATCGTGAATCGGATCAGCCCACGCCGCACCACCCATCGCCATAGCCGCTGCCGCAACCACTGCCAGCCGGAACCCACGTCCAGAAAACATCCTCATTCCTCCCATATCGATAAGCAAAGTATTCTCCTGCATTGCCAAGTCTAAAGCGCCGCGTTACTTACTGGACGCAACAACCCCACAATAAGTCGAACAATCCATCCGCCAGCCTGTAACCCGCCACCTGCCCCATTACGAAAGTCCATGGAACCTTCGTAACCGGCGCACCCAAAGATAGTTTTCACATAATTAGCCCCGAATATGCCACAATCATCAATAGAACTGAAAAAGGCCCGATTCCATAGGAGTCGGGCCTTCTCTTTTTTAAGTATCTTGTGAGGACGAAATATGGCGAAACCCTTTGAAATCAGAGAATTATTCCCCGCTAATTCCCCGAAAATTCCCCAAAAATTCCGCCTTTTTTCTGAGAAATATTCGCCCGTAAGTCATTCATATAAAATACTTTACGAATCACATCGAACCACAAAAACACAAAAAAATTCGTCATCCGGTAAATCTTCTTTACTTCTGTACCGCTGCGGCAGTCTCCCCACCATGCCGCCTGCACATCGTGGGGAGATGGCCTGAGCCTTACGCGCCGGTCTGCTGCTGAGTCTTCTGCTGATGTTTCGCCTTGCGATTCGCCAGCATCTGTTCGTACTGCTGCTTCTGCTGGTCGTTCAGCACCGCTTCAATCTTGTTCTTGGAGTCGCTCATGATGCCCTTCGCCTTCGTCCGGCGATCGGCGGGAGCAACGGAAGTATCCGTCCGCAGCGCCTGCATCTGGCTCTGCCGGTCGGCAAGAATCGGCTGGATCTGCGCCACCTGGTCCGGGCTCAGGCCAAGCTCCTTACCAAGCCGCTTAGCCTCCTTCGCAGGATTCGCCGGAGGACGCGTTGCGGGTGCCTGCATTTGAGGAGCAGGCTGTTGATCGGCGGGAGCAGCCTGCGCCTGTGCAAACACAGCGCCGGTTGAGAGCAGCACGCCAAGAAAGAGGGTAGCCTTACGCGAAATCGTCATGTTCATCGTCTCCATCGGGCTCGTCTAGTAAAGTCCCTGACCAGCCGGATGGTAATTGGAACCCAGCCCTCGCCCAGTAGTTGCTCAAAAACTTCGCAGCCCTCCGCCGCCTTTACACCCGGAGGCATAAGCAAGGAGGGAGCAGTGGCCTTCAGGCCACTGAAAGAAGCTTAGGGATTGGAGGGGGCTTTAGCCCCGGCCCTTACAATTTCTCGAAAATCATCCACAAAAATCGAAGTCACAAGCTTTGAAAGGGCACGGCTTCAGCCGTGCCAACACGACCCAAAAAGCATCCGGGCTTTAGCCCCGGCCCTGCAGCACAAGCTTTGAAAGGGCACGGCTTTAGCCGTGCCAATACGATCAAAAAGCATCCGGGCTTTAGCCCCTGAGGGATGGTCTTGCAGCTTCCGAATTCAAAAACCGACTTTTTCAACAAACTGTTCAGCCGCGCAAACCAAAGCCGAAAAGAATCTGCCATGAAAAGCTCTTAGGAGGGAGCAGTGGCCTTCAGGCCACTGAAAGAAGCTTAGGGACGGGAGGGGGCTTTAGCCCCGGGCCTCGCAACTTCACGAAAAGCATCCACAAAAATCGGAGGCACAAGCTTTGAAAGGGCACGGCTTTAGCCGTGCCAACACAATCAAAAAAAACATCCGGGCTTTAGCCCCTGAGGGATGTTCTTTGAACACGTACATCGTTAATAACGGACGCTCCCAACCTCTGAAATTACACTTAGACTTCAGGCTTTTTCGAGGCTCATCAACTCCATGGACAAATTCCAAATCACCGGCGGCACACCGCTCCAAGGCACCATCCGCGTATCCGGCGCAAAGAACTCCGCCCTGCCCTGCATGGCCGCCGCCATCCTCACCGAGGACGAAGTCGTCCTCGAAAACATCCCCCACGTCCGCGACATCAACACAGAGCGCAAGCTGCTCTCCTCCATGGGCGCGGAAGTTGACTTGCCTGAAGATCATTGCACCCGCATCCGCTGCGCCGTGCTCTCCGATCCCGTCGCAAAGTACGAGATCGTCAAGACCATGCGTGCCAGCTCGCTCGTTCTGGGCCCGCTCGTAGCCCGGGCCGGCCTCGCCCGCGTGGCCATGCCCGGCGGTTGCGCCATTGGAGGCCGTCCCATCGATCTCCACATCAAGGGCCTCGAAAAAATGGGCGCCGAAATCGTCCAGGCCCACGGCTACATCGAAGCCCGCGCCGAGCGCCTGAAAGGCGCTCACATTGTCTTCGACAAGATCACCGTCACCGGCACTGAAGACCTTTTGATGGCCGCCACGCTGGCCGAAGGCGAAACGCTGATGGAGAACTGCGCCCGCGAACCCGAAGTCACCGACCTCGCAGCCCTCCTCACCCGGATGGGCGCGAAGATCGAAGGTGCAGGCACCTCCACCATCCGCGTGCAGGGAGTAGAACGTCTACATGGTACAGGCCCCGGCAAAGGCCATACCATCATCCCCGACCGCATAGAAGCCGGAACCTTCCTGGTAGCCGGAGCCATCACCGCGGGCGACCTGACCGTCTCCAACTGCAATCCAACCCACCTCGGCGCAGTGATAGCCAAAATCCAGGAAGCCGGAGCCACCGTGGAAGTGATAGCTCCGGACTCCATCCGGGTAAAGTCCAACGGCACACTCCGCGCCGCCGACATCTCGACAGAAGAATACCCCGGCTTCCCCACGGACATGCAGGCCCAGTTCATGGCCCTCGTCACTCAAGCCGACGGCGTCAGTCAGATCACGGAAAACATCTTCGAGAACCGCTTCATGCACGTCCAGGAACTCATCCGCATGGGAGCCGCCATCAAGGTCGATGGCCGCACCGCAACAATCCGAGGCCAGGCCAATCTCACCGGCGCATACGTCATGTGCTCTGACCTTCGCGCCTCAGCAAGCCTCGTCCTCGCCGCACTCGTAGCCAAAGGACAATCGGTCCTCGACCGCGTCTATCACATGGACCGGGGATATGAACGCATCGAAGAGAAGCTGCAGGGCGTTGGAGCACAGATCGAGCGCGTGAGCAACGCAACCGATCCAGCAGAAGAAGCAAGCTCTCTCTAAACAGGAAACGTTAGATTTCACACATTACTGTAGTGTCAAAAAATTGCGTTTCCTTGCACTATCCCAACCTATAATTCTTCTACTGGGAAAAACTCAATCGTAAGCACGCGCAAATCGGCGCGCCCATTGCATTGAGTAAACCAACGGAGCAGACAGTGGACTGGAGCAAGCTACCAGACATCATTGCAGTCGGCCTTCTCGCATGGGCATTTGCTTCGGCTGCCCGCCGCTGCCGCACCGTCTCCTCCAGTGACTGGCTCTTCGGCTGGTATTACATCGTCCTGCACTTCACCGCAACTCTCTTCGGCCAGTTTGACGGACCCCTCGGCCAGTTCGTATCGATCGTCAGCATCATGAGCCTCATCATGGCTGCCATGCAGTTCATGCGCTCTTCCGTCGCCGAACTCCTCTCCCAGGAGCGCATTGGCAAGATCATGATGCCGGTCATGTCAGTAGCTTTTCTGTTTGTGATATGTAACCTTGTGCTGGACTCCCCGCGCTGGCTTCTGACGCTTTCCGAAGTCCTGCTCGGCTTCTTCCCGCTCTTCATGACCATCTTCTTTCGCCGCTGGTCCATTCCCCTGCTCCGCTGGAGCATGTCGATTCTTCATGGCACGCTGGGTATCTTCCTGCTGCGCGTCCAGAGTTTGCCTGACGGCGCATCACTCGCACTGAACGGCATTCTCTTCACCGTATATTTCGGCTGCGCCATTCACTTCTGGTACCACAATAGAAAGGCCACCACGGGAGCCCTGATCGGAATCGTTGGCTTCTGGTTCTGGGCTGCGGTCTTCGTCATCGGACCTACGCTCGAAGCTTTCCTGCCTTCCTGGAAAGTCGAACCTGAAATATGGAACCTGCCCAAATACATTGTTGCCGTCGGCATGATCTTGCTGATGCTCGAAGAGCAGATTGAGCACAACAAGCACCTTGCACTGCATGATGAGCTGACGGGCCTTCCGAACCGCCGTCTCTTTCAGGACCGTCTTGCTGGCGCCCTGGAACGCGCCCGCCGTTCCGGCACTCAGGCGGCTTTGCTTACCGTTGATCTCGATGGATTCAAATTCGTGAATGACACATACGGTCATCACACGGGAGACCTGCTTCTGCAGCGTGTCTCCAAGCTTTTCCAGGGGAGAATTCGTCACTCCGATACGGTTGCCCGCACGGGTGGAGACGAATTTGCCGTCATTCTTGAACCACCCACAAGCCATGAAGAAGCGGCAGTTGTCAGCCGTGCACTTTTAGGGATGCTCGAAGAACCGCTTAAGTTGAACGACAACATTGTGCGCGCAGGCGCCAGCGTCGGCATCGCTCTCTTTCCCGATGATGCAAGCGATCTGAAATCTCTCTGCATCCAGGCAGACATGCGCATGTATGAGGAAAAACGTGGAGTGACCTTCGATAAAGGTGTCGGCTTGCGTAGACTTTCCACCGATCCCATTCAGGAAGCCACCCCGGCTCGCGCATCCTGAGATTTCCATGCATGTAAAAAGCCCGGACATTTCGTCCGGGCTTTTTATTTTCTGCTACTGACGGCTTCCGCCGCCACCTTGACCGGGGCCGCGTCCGCCGCGACGCCGACGCCGACGCCGGTTGTCACCGCCAGGACCGCCAGGACCACCGGGGCCGCGTCCGCCAGGCTGGTTCTGTGCAGCCGGTACGGCCGTTCCATCCGCACGATTGAAGTTCGGCTCGTTTTCTTCGTCGAACTCTTCGCCTTCTTCTTCGTCGAAGTCGTCGCCACCCTCAATCAGGATCGTGCTCTGGTTGGAGCGCGGCTGGCGGTCGTCGAACTCGTTGCGCTGTGCACGAGGTGCAGCCGGAGCCGCGGGTGCTTCCGAGCCTTCTTCCTCTGCGGGAAGACCTTGCGCAGCAGCCAGCTTCGCCTTTTGCTCCTTGATGAGCGCCTTACGGCTGAGCTTGATGCGGTTCCCTTCGATGGCAAGAACCTTGACCATCACCTGATCGCCTTCACGAAGCTCGTCCTTAACGTCCTTCACACGATGCTCGGCGATTTCGGAGATGTGCAGCAGGCCGTCCGTGCCCGGGAAGAGTTCCACGAATGCGCCGAACTCTGCAAGCCTGACAACCTTTCCGAGGTAGATCTTGCCTATCTCGGGCACTGCGGTGATGTCGTTGATCATGGCCAAAGCGCGCTTCAAGCCGTCCGCATCGCTGGATGCAACGGAGACGCGACCGGTGTCATCGACATCGATCTTCGCGCCCGTCTGCTCCACAAGGCCGCGGATGGTTGCGCCGCCCTTGCCGATCAGGTCGCGGATCTTGTCGACCGGGATCTGAACGGTTTCAATGCGAGGTGCATACTTCGAGCGTTCCGTGCGCGGTCCGTCGATTTCGACATCCATCTTGTCCAGCAGGAAAACACGGCCCTGGCGAGCCTGCTCCATGGCTTCCTGAAGGATCTGGCGCGTGAGGCCGGAGATCTTGATGTCCATCTGAAGAGCAGTGATGCCCTTCCGGGTACCGGCAACCTTGAAGTCCATATCGCCGTAGTGGTCTTCTGCGCCGGCGATGTCGGTCAGGATGGCGTAATTGTCGCCTTCCTTCACCAGGCCCATGGCCACACCAGCCACGGAACCCTTCAGTGCGATGCCGGCGTCATACAACGCGAGGCTCGCGCCGCAGACTGAAGCCATCGAGGAAGAGCCATTCGACTCCAGAATGTCGGAGACGATGCGATAGGCATACGGGGAATCTGCCGGATCCGGAAGTACCGGAGCAATGGCGCGTTCTGCCAGCGCTCCGTGACCCACTTCGCGGCGTCCAACGCCTGTCATACGGCCTGTTTCACCAACGCTGAACGGCGGGAAGTTGTAGTGAAGCATGAAGTTTTTCTTCTGCTCCCCTTCGTAGCTCTCGAGGCGCTGACCATCATCGGCGGTGCCGAGCGTAGCCGTAACGAGGGCCTGGGTCTCACCGCGGGTGAAGAGCGCTGAGCCGTGGGTGCGGGGCAGAACGCTGGTTTCAATGCTGATCGCACGGATCTCATCGAATGCGCGGCGGTCCGGGCGAATGCGATCCTTCGTCACCTGCTCGCGGAAGGTGCGCTCACGCAGCAGTTCGTAGTAGTGGCTGAGCTTCTTCTTCGCAGCCGGATCGTCAGCCGGCAACTCCTTGGCCAGCTCGTCCTTGATCTGCTTTACAAGCGCATAGCTCTCGGTCTTGTCGTGCGCCTTGGTGTCCAGGGCGTCCTTCAGCTTGTCACCGATCTTGCTCTGCAGCTCGTTGTAGTAGGCCTCGTCATACTCCGGTGCGGAGAAGGCGCGCTTGGGCTTTCCTGCCTTGGCAACGAGCTCTTCGATGGCGGCAACGATCTTCTTGATCTCGCCATGAGCGAACTCGATGGCGGCCAGAATGGCCTCTTCGCTCTCTTCCTTCGCGCCGGCTTCAATCATCACGATGCCGTCTTTGTGTCCGACGACCATGATGTTGAGGGTGGAGGTCTGCCGCTCGGCGTAGGTGGGGTTAATCACCAGTTCGCCATTTACCCGGCCTACGCGAACAGCGCCTACCGTGGCGCCGAAGGGAATGTCTGACAGAGCTACTGCGGCGGCGGCGGCGTTGATGGCCACTACGTCGGGATCGTTTTCCTTGTCCGCAGAGAAGACCAGGGCGATGACCTGAGTCTCGTTGCGGAAACCGTCGGGAAAGAGCGGGCGGATGGGGCGGTCAATCTGACGGGAGGTGAGAATTTCCTTCTCGCTGGGGCGGCCTTCGCGCTTGATGAAGCCACCGGGGATGCGTCCGCCGGCGTATGTGTATTCGCGGTAATCGACCGTGAGCGGGAAGAAATCGATGCCCTCGCGCGGGTCAGGAGATGCGACTGCGGTGGAGAGAACCACCGTTTCGCCCAGAGTTACAAAGGCTGCGCCGGATGCCTGCTTGGCGATGCGTCCGGTCTCAAAGACCAGCCGCTTGCCGCCGGCGAGTTCGACGGCTACTTCTTGCTTTGTCGACATAGAGTCCTCTTTTCGGTTCCGAATGGAAACCTGTTTGTTTTCATTTGTTCTTGGGAAATTTGTGCCTGAAGCGCGCCGAAGGCTCTATCCGAAATCTGTTGGAGGGAGTAGCGGATGGGAGGGCATGCGCGAGACGCTTTGGGCGTCTCGGCGGGCGCAAAATGCGCGTGGGATGCACCACGGCCCGGGTCTCTCGAGGAAACCAGGGCCGGGACCAATCCACGGTCTGGGCGCTTCCAGGTCAATAGGGGCTTTCTGAAAGTTACTTGCGGATTCCGAGCTTGCCGATCACGTCGCGATAGCGATCTGTGTCGTGGGTCTTCAGGTAATCCAGCAGGCGGCGGCGCTTGCTGACGAGCATGAGGAGGCCACGACGTGACGCGTGATCCTTCTTATGGGTTTTGAAGTGTTCCGTCAGCTCAGTGATCCGCGCGCTCAGAATCGCAATCTGAACCTCGGGCGAGCCCGTGTCCGTTGCGTGGGTGCGGAAGCTTTCAATCAGGTCGGTTTTCTTTGCAGTCGCCAGCACGGCGTGTGTTACTCCTCTTGTCGTCTTGTGTCCACTCTCAAGTGTCTAATGTGAGATTACCATGAAAAGCCACTGACGGGAACCCTGGAAGGTGCCTGAGATGGTGCTCAAGTGCCAGCGATTCAAGTGAGTCCGTGGCGACTGAGGGTTGCCGTACTGCATGACGAGAGCGGCTGGATGCGGAGCTCTGAGGCGCGTACAGAAGTACAGATGTAAAGAATTCGTACGCCGCGCGGAAAAATTTTGTTTATTTTCGGCTTTGCGTGATCCATAGGTTGTTTTATATCACTAGGATGCAGCGACTTTTCTTCGAAAAAAAGGGCGGAATTTTCGGGGAATTTGCGGGGAATTTGCGGGGAATAATTCTTTGATTTGAACGGGTTGCACCATATTTCGTCCTCAAAAGATCCTTAAAAAACAGAAGGCCCGACTCCTATGGAATCGGGCCTTTTTCAGTTCTATGGATGATTGTGGCATATCCGGGGCTAATTATGTGAAAACTATCTTTGGGTGCGCCGGTTACGAAGGTTCAATGGACTTTCGTAACGCGCCGCTTGGTGGATCTGTCTTGCATTAGGGCGAGGTATCAGCCGGAGGCTCTACCCAGTAGTCTGCCCGTGCGACGATGCGGGCGCCGTAGTCATTTGCCAGATGCACCTTGAGCGTATGCAGGCCCGGAGTCGGATCAGAGGGGCTGAAGGTGAGCAGATAGCGGTTCCGCGTGTGTTTGGCCGCATCGAGAACGCGCTGCTCGAACTTCTTGTCGCCGGTGAAGGTGGTGTACTCTCCGCCGCTCATGTTGGCGATCTCTTTGGTGACGTTCTTGCGCATGGCCTGGGCGAGCATGACGAGCGCGGAGACCATATTCATGGTGCGTTCTTCCCCGCTGTCTTTCATGTCATGCAGAAGTTCCGCCCGAGCCGGGGAAAAGGAGACGGTGAGGACCAGCACATCGCTCCGGCCTATCTTGCGGATCAGCGCTTCAGTTTTGGTGTGCTTGCTGCCATGATCGCGGGCCTCGCTGATGAGGAGAAGGACGCGCCGGTATTCGCGCGGTTCGGTATCGAGCAGATCGACGGCGTAGCTGATGGTGTCCATGATGGCGTCACCGCCATCGCCGGGCTCCAGGCGCTTGAGGCTTTCGTTGAGATCTTCACTGGAGTGGGTGAAGTCCTTGATGAGATGCGGCTCGGAATCGAAGCCCACCAGCGCGGCGTGACTGCGATCGTCGCTGAGGAAGGTATCGAGCAGCGGACCGAGTTTGGCGATTTTGTCGAATTCAAGCACGCTAATTCCGCCCTGCTCGACGGCGACGACGAGAGCGACCGGGGCCGTGTCCATCTCCTCCTGCACATGGATCTTCTGCGGGACGCCGTTGTCTTCGACGACGAAGTCCTGCGTGGTGAGGCCGTAGACTACGCCGCCATCGTGTTTTTCGACGAGCGTGGGAACGAGGACTTCCTTGGTGGTGACTCGGAGCACCTGGTCGCTCTGCTGGGCTCGTGGCATGGGCAGCGGCGGTTCGGGAGGGGGAATCTGCTGCTGTGGCTGCGCGGGAGTCTGCTGCGCGGCAAGATGGAATGGAGAGATGGCCGCGCAAAGAATTGTGCAGTGGAGGAGATGGGCGGCTTTGATCAAAAAGTAAAAGACCTCTGTACTGAGGATAGACGCTCAGTGCTAAGACGCGCCCTGCGGCTTTGCGGGAGCCGTTGGGCTGCCGGGAACGGTGAAGGGCTTGTAGAGGTCCTGCGGTTTGGCCGCGGGCGATGTGGGTGGAGCGATTGGCTGGGCCGCTAGTGGCTTGGATGTGTCGATGGCATTGCGGAGGGCGAAAAAGGCCGGCGTGGGGCGAAGGTCGTCGTCGAAGGGCAGAGGACGCTGGCGGGCGCCATCAGGACGAACTGCCCACGGTTCCCTGCTCTGGCTGATCCAGGAGTGGGCGCTGGTGATTCCCCAAGTGAGCGCTGCGAGCACGTTTGGCTCTGCCAGCACCATGCCCAGATAGTTTTTGTAGACTTCAGCGACTGCGGCATCCTGAAGCTCGGGACCGCCGGGCAGCTTGTGCGTGTTCACGTCTAGCTCGGTGATATAGGCCTCGAGGCCCATGGAACGGGCTTCGCGAATGAAGGCGACGAGACCTGGGCCGGGCTGGGGTCCGCTTGCCTGGAGATGGCTTTGAATCCCGACGGCGTGGATGGGAATATTGCGGGCCTTGAATCTTCTTAAAAGCATGAGCAGGTAGGCGCGCTTGGAGGTGTCCTCCGGTGTATCGAGCTCGATTCCGTATTCGTTGTAGGTAAGCTTGGCTTCGGGGTCGGCTTCGGCTGCGGTAGTAAAGGCGATTTCGAGATACTCGGGGCCGATGAGCTCGAGCCAGGGCGACTTTCTCAGGCCATCGCCGCGTGCGTCTTTCGGGTTGATGGCTTCATTGACTACATCCCAGCTGTGAATGCGGCCACGGTAGCGGCCGGCGACGGTGCGGATGTGGTCGACGAGAAGCTGCTTTGCGTTGTCTTTTGTTGCGGTCGTCTTGAACCAGTCCGGGATGCTTTCATGCCAGCAGAGATTGTGGCCGCGTACTCGCTGACCTGCGATGCCGGCGAAGCGGATGAGCTTGTCGGCCTGGGTAAAGTCGAAGGTGGTTGCCGTGGGACGCAGGGCGCGCCACTTCATGGAGTTTTCGGCGACGACGATGTTTGCCTGCTCGGCTACCAGGCGGGTGTAGGCATCGGAGGTGGTGCCTGCGGCGAAGCCCTCGACATCAAGCAGATTGGGAACTACGGCTGCGCCATACAGAAGTCCGTGGGCGGCGGCGTGTGCGCGGAGGGAGTCTGGGCCGGCGTCGTTGCTGCCATTCTGCGCGGCATGCAGCCACTTCGGAAGTGCTGCTGTTGCTGCGAGGCTGAGAGCGGCCTTGCCTGCCTGCCTCCGTGTCCACTGCCTGGCGCTCCTAAGGCTCATTCTCTGCTCCCTTATCGTTGCGTGCCGGAGTTTTCAGTGCTTCTTTTGTGCTTCCCGCTGCACACTTCCGGTCCAGAAGAGAAACCTTAGCAGTTCCCACCGCTCTGCCCATAGAAAGGCAATCATTTTGCCGGCGGTGATCTCTTCTGCCCATGCGCCGGAGTAGGTCTCCATGCGCCAGCGGAGATAGGGGCTGCGCCATGGCGTGAGGCGCGCGCCGCGTGTTGCATTCCAGAGAAAACGAAGCGGCTCGAACATGAAAGTCCCTTCGCTTGAAAGTATACCGGCGTGCAAAGAGATGTAGAAACATCATGGGCGGCGAGGCATTGCGCCTGCCGCCCACGAGGTTGGTGCGTGATGTTGATTTTAGTATTGGAGCTTGTCGAAGAGGCTGCCAGAGCCAAGCTGCGCAATGGTGTCTTCGAGCGCGGTTGCCTGCGTCTCCGCGGTAGAAAGCTGCGTTGAGACGGCGGCGATATCGGCCTGCATGAGGTTGGTCTGCGCGGAGGTGAGCTGCGTGGCCTCAGTGGATGCCGAGGAGGAGGACGCTGAAAGCTGATTGATGGAGTTGTCCAGGGTGACGCGCTGCTCGGAGACCCAGTTCAGAGCAGAGTTCAGGGTGTTGGTGTCTGCCGTGGCCTGTGCTTCATTCACCGTGCTTCCGGAGTAGTCCGAGATGAGTGCATTCAGCGCTCCCATGACACTGACGGCGCTGTTGCCGCCTCCCGTGAAGATCTGCGAGCCGGGTACGTTGAGCTGAATCTTCTGATTGTTGGGCGTGGTGAGGTAGTTGACGGTCTGGCCACCCTGCGCCGCGGTGACGGTGTAGTTGCCTGTGGCGTCGAAGGGCGTGGTGGAGGTTGCGGCGCCGGCGAAGATGTACTGGCCCTGATACGAGGTGTTGGCGAGCTGGATGACTTCACCGAGAATGCCCTGCAGCTCGCTGGAGATGGAGTTGACCTGGCTGGTGTTCATGGTGCCGTTGTTCGCGTTGGTGGCGAGCGAGATGGCCTGCGTGAGCTGCGTGATCACGGAGCCGAGTGCGGAGTCCGCGACCTGCAACTGGCCTGTGACCTGGCTTGTGGTGCTCGAATAGGAGTCATCCTGCTCGATCTGATTGAGCAGGAGTACGTTCTCCCCTGCTGCCACGGGGTCGGTGCTCAGCGAGGTGACCCGCGTGCCGCTCGACAACTCCGATGAATACTGCTGCTCATTGCCCTGCGCCTGATCGAGTGCGCTGACAAGGTTTGTGATGTAGCTCGGATCCACCCGCATGGTTTCTCTCCTCTTCTCTTTGTGCTTCGATCTGTTACCGGTTCGGTTAGGAGACTGCTGTCTGTTCGCCGAGGTTCAATGCCGAGGCCATGATGGCGTCGAGAATGGTGAAGAACTGGCTGGCGGCCTGATAGCTTCGCTCCATGTTGGTGAGCGAAGATGCCTCGTCGTTGAGATTCACCTGGGAGAGCGAATTTCGCTGCGTGGTGAGCTGCGTTACCGATGCGCTCTGCGCGGTGTTTTCGGTTTGAACCTCGGAGATGGTGGAGCCTAGCTCGGTGACGAAGTTCGAGTAATAGCTGTTGGGATCGAGGCCGTTAAGCTGGGCCTGCGCGGTGGTCTGCAACGCCGATAATGCCACTGCGTTGGAGTTGTCTCCGGAGTCTGCCACGGCTCCTGCTGCGGCTGCTGCGATTCCGTTGGGATCGGTGATGGTAACCGCCATCGATTGGGCGGAGCCTGCGACCTGCGTTGGCTCGGCGAAGATGTCTGCGCCGGTGTTGCCATTGAGGTCGGTTCCCTGAGCCTGCTGCGCGTTCACCGTGGTGGCGATGGTGTAGGCCAGGTTGTCGAGATCGGAGAGTGCCGCGGGAATGTCCTGGTCGCGCGCGGTGAGATAGCCGCCGAGTTCTCCGCCGCCGGTAGCCAGATCGCTTGTTGCGTCCGTTGTGCCGATGAAGAAGTGCGTCACGCCGTTTACCTTGCCGGTGGTGATCTGGTTGCTCTGGTTCTGCGAGACCAGAACCTGTCCGGAGGTGGTGGTGATGGTGAGGCCGTTGTTCGCCGTGGTGATCTGGTTGATACCGACTAATTGCGAAAGCTGGCTCAGATCGGATTGGCGCTGATCTTCGAGCGTGCCGGCGTCGGCGTTGGGCGAGGTGGACATGATCTGCTGATTGAGCTGCGCGATGGCGGTGGAAAGCGAGTTGACCTGATCGACGACAGCGGAGGCCTCCTGGTCGAGGGCCTGTTGCTGCTGGTCGAGCCCGCTGGCGGCGTTCGAAATATCGGCGCTGAGGGTCTGCGCGGAGCTGATGACCTCCTGCCGCAAAGAATTGCTTGTTGCGTTCGATTCGAGGCTGGAAAAAGAGTCGTAGAAATTGGTGATGTCGTTGCCGATATCGCCGGCCTCGGAGGTGGAGGAGCCGGAATCGGGTGTAAAGAGCGACTGCATGGTGTTGAGAGCCGCAAGACGCGTCGCGGAGGAGGACTCCAATTGCTGCTGCTGATCGATTCGGCCTTCTAGCACGCGGTCGCGTATGGATTCGGCGCCGGTCTCGGTGACTCCATTGCCGTAGCCGGTACCATTGATGGTGACGGGAGAGTTTTCCTCGAAGACTGGCCGCTCCTCGGTGTATCCCGTCGTGTTGGCATTGGCTACGTTGTTGGCCACGATGCTCAATGCGGACTGGTCCGCATCGAGCGCGCCGGAAATGATGCTGAATGCAGTATTAATTGTTCCCATCGGTCGCCTCCGGCCGGGCCCAGTGATGTGCCCGCGCCTGTCCTCCGTACTCCAGTTGTTCCTGCTGAAAGGCCCGCAGACGCATCATGACCTCAAGATTGGTCCGCGTCGCCTCCAGCACCCGCGTAAAAACCACGAACTCCCCTGCTGCCTCACGCACCTGCGTGATCAGCATCGCCCTGTCGCTTGCATCCGGTGTATTGCCGAGATCGCGGTTCAGCGCCTGGCAGCATCGAGCCAGTTCTTCGAGCCGCTCCGCATCGAGCCGCGCCAGCGCTGCCGATGCCTCTCGAACAAGCTCTTTCATCTCCGGAGCAGCCTCCCGCTGAAGCTCTCCCTTTGCCTTCCCCTGCCCTCTTTGCGCCCCCATTTTGGCCTCTGTCGCTTTCCCGCAGGCGTTTGCCGCCCGCTTGCTTTTGAGTGTTTCCGATCTGCTCAATCTGCGTTCCCGCTTACGCGCCGAGACCCAGCATGGCGCCAACCGCGCGCTCTGCCACCAGAGAAGCTGGCACCACATAGGTGCCGGCGGTGAGCGCTGCCCGTACCGCGGCAACTTTGTCCTCGCGCACGCTGCCTCCGTCCTCGCCCTGTGCGGCCTGGCTGCCCGCCGTGCTCAGCGTGGCCCAGTCCGGATCGAGAGCCGATGTCTCCGTGGCGCGATCCAGGGTGAACCGTCCGTAGGACTGCGTCGACCGGGGCTCTGCGACTCCCGGATTTAAACCCGCACTCAGGCTGCTGTTGTTGCTTAACACCATTCGGTCTCCCTCGCCTCACTCATCGGCTTACGAGCTAATCACTGAAGTCATTTCAGCGGCTTTATCTTTGTCTTCTCCCGCTCATTCCCGGCAGCGCGCGCCGCTTCGGTTTCATTCCCGTCATGGGAAGCACTGCGGCTGGAGAGCTGCTTGATAATCCCGTTGGCAATGCCGAAGCCGCCCTGCTCGCTGAGCGCCTGCGCGAGAGCCTCGGATGCATACTCGCCGAGAGCCCCGGCAGAGCCCAGCCCGCTGCCCTCCTGCGCATCTTCGTCCTCGTCATCGCCCGGCGCGGCGCCGCTGGTGAGGGGCTTCATCAGCTCCTTCATCAGCTGCGCTTCAAACTCATGCGCTGCTTTGACCAGACGGGGTTGAGCCACGCCTGCATGCGCTCCCGCAAGCTGTGCGGCGGCCTGCAGCGGAGGATGCAGAGGTGCAAGATGAGACGGCGTTGCGATGCGCATCAGAGCACCTCCAGGTCCGCTTCGAGTGCGCCGGCCTGCTTCATGGCCTGCAGGATCGAGATGACGTCGCGCGCTCCGGCTCCCGTTCTCTGCAGCTCCTGCACAAGGTCTTCGACGGTTGCGCCCTGCTTCAGATCGATATGATTCACCGGCTTGTCCTGTGCCTGCACCGTGGTCATATTGACCACTTGAGTCGACCCCTGGCCGAAGGGATTGGGCTGCGAAACCATGGGCTCGGAGATGACATTCACTGCCAGTCCTCCGTGCAGAATCGAGACAGGCTGCAGCTTCACCGTGCCTCCAATCACGACAGTGCCGGTGCGCTCGTTCACCACCACCCGCGCCTTGGGAGATACATCCACTTCGACGGCCTCGACGGCATCGAGCAGAGCGGCGCGATCCTCTTCCGGCTTAGGCGTAATCTCCACCTGCCGGCTATCGATGGCGCGCGCCCGCGGCGAACCGAGAGACTTGTTGATGGCAGCGGCCATGCGTTCGGCGGTATGGAAATCCGCGTCATTCAACACCACGTCGACGGTCTTCAGCTGATTCAACTCAAACGGCACCGCGCGTTCGACGAGCGCTCCGGATGGAATCCGCGCCGTGGTGGGATGATTCATCTGCTTGGTATTGCCCGCTGCTGTCACTACGTAGCCGCCGAGCACCAAGGGGCCCTGGGCCTGCGCATAGATCTGCCCGTCCGGCCCGTAGAGCGGCGTCATCAGCAGCACGCCGCCCTCCAGCGAGCGTGCATCGCCGGCCGAAGAGATGGTCACGTCGATCTTCGAGCCCGACCTGCTGAAGGGCGGCATGGTGGCAACGACGAAGACCGCTGCCATGTTGCGGATCTGCATATTCTGCGCGGACTGCGTGCCACCCGAAAGCGGCACCGTCACACCCATCTTTTGCAGGGTCGAGATCAGGGTCTGCGCCGGAAAGACGGTCTGCTGCGAATCGCCGCTGCCCCGCAGACCCACCACCAGTCCATAGCCCACAAGCTGGTTGTCCCGGATGCCTTCAATGGAGGCAATGTCCTTGATCCGCGCCTGCTGCGGCTCTGCCTGAGCCCATGCCGCTGCACCGCACAACAGGCCCAACAGAACCAGCTTCAGCCTTTGTTTCCGTTTCATCACGCGCTCCCTCTTAACCGGTCCTGAATCGCCATTTCCGAATCGCCCACTTCACTCCATGAAGGGCTAGAAGATCAACAGCTTCTCCAGCCACCGTACGATCGGATTCTGGCGGTACGTGGTATCGTTCACAATTCCCTTGCCGGTGACTTCGAGTTCCAGATCGGTCATGGCCGTCGAAAGCACCTGGTTCTGCGCGCTCACATCCTCCGGACGCACCAGGCCGCGCAGCTTGATCAACTGCGTCTGCTGCGAGAAGGTGATCTCGCGCGTGGCCTGTACGACCAGCATTCCGTTGGGCAGCACGTCGACTACCTCTGCGCCAAAGGTCGTCAGGAGGCTTGAATCCGTGGTGCTCTGCCCGGAGGCGGTCAACCCGGAAGAGGCGTTCATGCCGACCAGGTGCTGCAGCGCATTGCTGGCTTTCAACGCGCCAAAGAGTGATGTCAGTGCGGAGTTCGCATTGGAGGCGCGCGCATTCTTCACGCCGCCATCGGTCTCGGCCGTGAGGCTCTCGACCACTACCACCGAAAGCACATCGTGCAGCCGGTAGGCCTTGACATCGGTGCCCAGCCGCACCAGCTGGCCGACCGGCGACCAGAGCGATCCCGGCTCATGCGTCTCTGCGGCCTGTTGCGCCCGCACATGCTCCACATAGGTCTTCAGCGTGGCCTCGGGCAGGCTGGTCTTCGTATCCTGCGAAAGGGGATTCTTCTTGACGCCGCCAAAGACCAGCAAAGCGCCGCAGAGACTCCAGAAGAAGATCACCGCAGCAAATCGCCGGAACGCCCTGACTCTCTCTCTGCTCATTGCCGTTTCTCCTCTTCGATCTCTGCCCTGCCCGGCCCGATGGCTCGAACCGCGATGACTTTGCCGCCAATCGCCAGCCTGGCCCGCAGCTCTCCGCCGCTCTCTGCGCTGGTGAGCGCCGTTGCTTCCAGTTGCATGCTCATGACTGCCGTCTGCTCTTCCACTACGATTCTGTCCCCGGCGCGAATCTCAAGATCTTCTTCCGCTGCCTTTTTGTCCGCTTGCAGCTTCTCTTCCCTGCCCGCCTCGACCAGCACCCAGCGCGCCGGCGCTGCTGGATGCGCCGCATCGCGCATCAGCAACCAGCGCGCGCCGGTGGATGGATCGCGACGCTCGCTGGCGATTCGTCCGGCGGTACTCGCATCCTGCGCGGCGAGTCCGCAGATGAGGATCACCGCGATGGCGATGAGCCCTGTTACTCGAAGCCACCGGCGCGTTCGCGTGGAAAGGCGCATGCGTTTCCTCTTGCCTACCGCGTCATGTTGTTGACCTGCGAATACATATCGTCGGCCGCCTTGATGACCTTGGAGTTCGACTCATAGGCGCGCTGCGCGAGCACCATTTGTACAAACTCGGTGACGACATCGACATTCGAGTTTTCGAGATAGCCCTGTTGCAGCGTGCCCACGCCCTCAGCCCCGCCGGGATTGCCGAGGACGGGATCGCCCGAGCTCAGTGTCTGCGTCAGGTAGTTGCCGCCCATGTTTTCAAGACCGCCGGGATTGGGGAAGGTGGCGAGTTGAATCTGGCCGAGCTGCGAGGGATTGCTCTGCCCGGGCATGGTGGCATTCACCACGCCGTACTGCGTGATGGTGATGGCGGTAGCGGTGGCCGGGACGGTGATGGTGGGAATGATGGGGTCGCCTTCTGCCGTCACGATGGTGCCCTGGCTGTTGAGTTGAAACTGGCCCGCGCGGGTGTAGGCAATGGTTCCATCGGGACGCTGCACCTGGAAGAAGCCATTGCCTTCAATCGCCATGTCGAGCGGATTGTCCGTCTCGTTCAGCGATCCCTGCGTGTTGATGACCTCAGTGGCCGCGGACTTGGTGCCGAGGCCGATCTGCAGTCCGGCGGAAACCGTGGACTGGCTCTGCGCCGCGCCCGGCGTGACCAGGTTCTGATAGACCATGTCCTGAAACTGAAGCCGAAGCTGCCGGAAACCGGTGGTTGCGGAGTTCGCCAGGTTGTTGGCAATCGTGTCGAGATTCAACTGCTGTGCGCTCATGCCGCTGGCTGCTGTGTAGAGTGCCCGAATCATATCTCTCCTTGAATGGTCAGGAATCACTTGTGCCGGATCCGTGACCTGTTTCCGAATTCATTCGCCTGGCCCGCTTCTCACCGCGAACCACTCCCTGCCAGCCGCCTGCCGTTACACCTTGGGCAGGTCTTCGCTGGCAAACTTGTTGAACTCCGTGTGGAAGGTTGTCAGCGCCTTCTGCATCATCTCGGCCTGGCGCTGCATGACAATCAGATCCAGCGTTCCCTGAATCACATCCTGATTCGCGGCTTCAATCGCGCCCTGATGCACGGTGGCATCCTTCGCCTGGACTGGCTTTGTGCCGTCGGGTGCGGTGTAGCGGTTGGTGCCTTCCGCCTTGAGTTGCACGCCGGGAGCAAAGGTGACGACACCGAGCGTGGCGACTGTGCCGCCGGCGATCGAGACGGCTCCGTTGGCTCCGATCGAGACCTCGCCCGGAGGCATCACGATGGGCTTTCCGTTTGCATCGAGTACCGGCTCGCCGCGGCCGGTGACCAGCGTGCCGTTGCCGGAGCGATGAAAGCTGCCATCGCGCGTGAAGCGCACGCCGTTGGCAGTCTGAATTTCGAAGAAGCCCTGTCCATCAATGGCAACATCGAGCGGGTTGCCGGTCTGGTCGATGGCTCCCTGGCCCATGTTCAGCATGTCGCCGCCCAGCAGACCGAAGTTGTTGACCGTGTGGCCCAGCTGGGAATCGACAGCATCCTGGCCCAGCAGAACGGAACGGAAATACTCGCGCTCGGCACGATAGCCGGGCGTCTGTGCATTGGCCAGATTGCCTGCTGCTGTATCGAGCGCCTGTGTGCGCGCTACCAGACCCGTCAATGCCGCGTAATACCCGCTGCCCATGGTTTGGTTCTCCTGTTCGCGATGAGATGGAGCAGATGGAGGACCGAAGGTGGGGTGGGAAGATTAGAAAAGGCTAGGGAATAGGGATTAGGGACTAGGGAATAGGGAATAGGGAATAGAGACCAGGGAATAGGGAGTAGGGATTAGGGAGTAGGAAACGAGGGAACGAGTTTCTTTGCGTTGGAGTTTCTGCTTCTAAAAAATGCCCCGACGCGTGTGAGTGCACGCCGGGGTGTGAAGGAACTGCAAGATTGTTACTGCTTTTGGGAAATCACTTATCTCAATCCATCGCAGATGATGGTCACGTCAAAGCGTGCGCCATCCAGTGTGAAATAGTGGTGCACCCGGAACTCCGGAGACTGCACGTGAATGTTGTAGTCGCGGCCGGTGATGACCGCCGGGACCGAAAGCCCGCAATGGCCGGCCAGGTTGGGCACGCGGCCCTTCCAGGTTCCGGCCAGCATGTTGCAGATCTCTCCGAAGGCATCCTTTACCGTGTCGTCGAGCTCGGTGAACTCCATGCCCGTCATGCGGCCGGCCAGCATCTGTGCTGTTTTCGCATTCGAACGCAGCACGCAGGCGCCGCTGAAGAGCCCGCCGAATCCCACCACCGCCGTGACCGATTCCGGCACGTAGGGCAACTCCACATCTTTCTCGCGCAGGCATGTGCCGCCCATCATCGTATGAAAGACTTCTTCCACGCTGGCATCCAGATTTCTCGGATCCGCAATCAGTTCCACGGACTCACGCAACGAAACGCCCATATCCTCTCTGCCCTTTCCTGCTCTCGCATCTGGAGGCTCCGGCCGTCCGCGCTCCCGCAGATCGTCCTGCCGCCGTGTGCCCGTTTCTCTCAGGCTGCGCTCAGCAACGGCAGAACGCGTTCCTTCACCTGGTCCGCCGTAAATGGCTTGCGAATATAGCCAACGGCGCCGGCGAGGATTGCCTGCCTTACATGCTCCTCGCTCGATTCCGTGGTGATCATGATCACCGGCACACCCGCGGCAAGGTTCTGCGCTTTTAACTGGCGCACGAACTCCAGGCCATCCATCACCGGCATGTTGATATCGGAGAGAATGATGTCCACCTGCTGCTCCTTCAGCACTTCCAGCCCCTCGGCTCCGCTGGCAGCCTCATGCACCACCAGCGAATCGAGCCCTGCCTGCCGCAGCGCTCTCTCCACAATCTTCCGCATCACGGAAGAGTCATCCACAATCAGCGTGCGTATCTCGGTCATTCCCAGGTTCCCTTCCCCATCCTGACCTTTTATCGGCTCCCGGCGCAGCTTCTTGAACGCTGTTCCGATACCTGAACAACAGGACGTCTCATCCAGCAATACGGCGTTGCCCGATCAGCCCGCCACCGTTCCGATCACATCTTCAATGCTTCCCGGCTCGGCGAGAATTCCTGTTCCCGCCTCGGCATTGCGCACCATGCGCAGCCAGAGAAAGTCATGGACCCGCACCAGCTTCGCTTCGGCCGGCCCGACCCGTTCAATGGTCTTTGCCATGGCCCTGGCCAGCATCTCTGCGCTCGCGGCCTCCACCAGCTCTACCGGCGGATATGCGGCGCGGAGTGCCCGCTCATGCGAAGGACCAAAATCGGCATCGGAGACCACGCCGCACTCCACGCGGAGGTCCGTCATGCGTTCAATTGCCCGCGCCAGCACCGAGTCCAGCCGGTCCTCAAAGCCCAGGTAGAGCAGCTTCCCCGCTGCCAGACGCAGGGGAACGGCACCAAAGGCATCCACAAAAAGCCGTGGCACCAGCGGTGCAAGTCTTTCCGGATCCTGCGCCGAGGCCGACAGCACCGGGCAGGACCACTGGAGGGCGATGGCGCGTGTCACCAGGTCCTCGCTTACCCCCTGCTGCCGGACGAGCCAGCCACCCAGGCGGCCGCCATGCTGCTTCTGGCTGGCGACGGCTCCGCGCAGCTGAGTCTCGGTAATCCACCCCTTCTCCAGCATCAGAAGTCCGAGTGGAATGCGGTGGCGGTAAGGCTCGCGGGCCGCGGTGCGCCCCTTGTTTTCCCGCGAGAGCGCGGCGCGCACGCGTGCCTCGGTGCAGGCCGGGGAACAGCTCCAGCCGCCCTCGAAGACCGGCCCGGTACGGCTGCGCCAGAGCTGCATCCAGCCGGTGCGGCACTGCGGATTGGCGCAGGTCTGCGTCAGTCCGCCGCGTTTTCCCTCTCCGGGAGAGATGGTTCGCTTGCCCGGGGCCTCGCGATCCACGGTGCGGCGCAGAATCTGCTCTGCCGCATGGGGATCGAGATTCCCTGCCCCGCTTGCACCCGTTTGCAGCCTACGCTCCGGGTCGTTGTCCCACACATCCTGGCGATTTAGAAGAGGCATCGAATCGTCTCCAGCCGCCGCCGCGGCTCTGCTACTTCCGTGACCCGCAGGCCGAAGTTCCCGTTGACCAGCACCACGTCGCCGCGCGCTACGATCTTGTCGGCGATGATCAGGTCCACCGGATCGGAGATATGCCGGTCGAGCTGCACTACATCGCCGGGGCCCAGTTCGAGCAGTTCTCCCAGCGGCAACTCGCGGCTTCCAAAACGGAGTGTGGCTTCGAGCTCCACATCCAGAAGCAGGTCGATTCCCGGCGTAATCCCGGCAGCCACCGCCGCGTCCACTTGCGCATGTGGGCTTCGCTCCGCGGCTGCTTTTGCGGGCTTTTTCGCAGCCTCAGCCTTCTTTGCCACGCGAACGTCGTCGCGCACCAGCACGGTCCAGCTTCCGGAAGCTGTATTCAACTGGAAGGCGTGCGAGATCTTGCTCTCCGCCACGATCTCCTCGAGCTTGCCTACCGTCACTTTCTGTCCGGTCTGCGAGAGCAGTTCGCCGGCGGCAGACTCTGCGATCTCGCGCAGAAGCTCACCCCATGCATTCTTTTGATCGACCCCTTCGCCGAGCAGCGGTGAGTCGAGAATGCCCGAGTCGAGCACGACGGCAAAGCGTCCCTCATGCCCTCCTGTAATCGTTACGGCAAATCCGAAGGATCCACTGACGAGCGGCTTGGGCAGCGACTCGGCAAACTCCGATTCCCCGGCCAGCGCCTGGGTCAACAGCGCGCCTGCAGCTACCATCCAGAAATCAAAAAAGCTCTTCATGCCTCCACTTCCTCCCTGCGGCGTTCCATGCGCGCCGCGCGCCGTATACCCTGCCGAATGGCCTCAGCCGAGGCCAGCATCTGCCCTCCAACACGCCACTCCGGCAGCGTGCCGGAGGGAATGTTGAAGCGGATCACCGTTCCCGGCTCCATGGTTTCAATGGTCTTGAGCGGCACGCGCACCGAAGGCAGTTGCAGTGACGCCCCGAAGGCAATTTTTTTGGAAGAGGCCTCCATCCGCGTGCGGACCTCCGCTGCGTGCCGCCGGCTTTTCCCCCAGTCCGAAGTCAGCCTGCGCAGAACCGTGTTCGCGACCATGGCTGGAAATGCCAGGTTCAGGAGACCCGACCCATGCGGCATGCGAATCTCGAAGCTCAGGCAGAGAGTCTTCTCGTTCACCGGCATGATGCGCGCGGCCTGCGTCTGCATCTGACGGCGCTCGAAGTTGAAGCTCAGGCCTACCGGCTGCCATGCCATCGAAAGCTCGCGGCAGACAATCTCGACGACAGAGGCCAGGATCGACTCCTCGATATCGGTCAACTCGCGCAGCGCGCCCTCGCGGCCCTCTCCGCCCAGGAGAAGATCGATGATGGGCGGAACCAGGCTCATCTCCAGCTGCAGGACGCTGAGCACACCCAACGGCTCCAGCCGGACAGCGGACATGTAGTTGATCTCGGGGATGCGAAGCAGAAAGTCGTTGAAGGGAATCTGCTCGGCGGAGACCAGATTGACGTGAAAGCGCGTGCGCAGCCAGGCTGCAAGGTTATGCGTGAGATTGCGCGCGAACAGGTCGTTCAACATACTGATCGCGCGAAGCTGTTCGTTTGAAATCTGCCCTGCCGTTGAAAAACTGTACGGAACCACGCGCGCCTTGACCTCGGGCTGTGCGGTTGCGCCCTCCGATTCGGCCTTCGCCTGCGCCCGCGCGGCCTCAAAGAGCGCATCGATCTCATCCTGCTTGAGTATCTTCTCCATCGCCAGCTATTCCTTTCTGACCGTTACTTTTCCGTCGATCTCGATTTCTTTCGTTTCTTCTCAAAGACGCCGCGGGTGGCCAGGTCCTTGAGCGAGGCGCGCAACCTTGCTACCGCCGAGGCGTGTACCTGCGAGACCCGTGACTCGACGACGCCGAGCGCCAGGCCGATTTCGCGCATCGTCATCTCCTCGTAGTAGTAGAGAGTCATCACCAGCCGCTCCCGCTCGGGAAGCTTGGAGATGGCCTCCGTCAACCGCTCCTCCAGTTCGCCGCGCAGGCAGCGGAAGAGAGGATCTTCGTCCGGCCTGCCCGGCACATACGCCAGTTCCTCATCGCCCGAGTCTTCATTCCGCTCGACGTGCAGCGTGCCGATCTCCAGGCCCTTCAGATCTCCGAGCAGCTGCTGGTAGTCGTCGAGCGAGATCGCCATCTCGGCTGCAACCTCGGTCTCGCTTGGGGCATGGCCCAGACGGCTGGTCAGTACCCGGATGGCTTCTTCGACCGCACGGCCCTTGCGCCGCAACTCGCGCGGGCTCCAGTCGAGTGTGCGAAGGCTGTCGAGGATCGCCCCGCGAATGCGGAACTGCGCATAGCTGCGGAACTGTACCTTTTTGTCCGGGTCGAACTTGGCGAAGGCATCCATGAGCCCCACCACACCGGCCGAGATGAGGTCTTCAATCTCGACGTGCTGCGGCAGACGCTCATGAATCCGCCTTGCCAGAAACCGGACCACTGGAAGGTGTTCGAGAAGCACACGCTCCTGCTCCGGCGTCATTGCCGCGCCATTGGCGCCGATACCCGCCATCGGATACCAGCCTCCCGGCGCATGCTCTTCCTGTTGCTTGCGGCTCTCAACCGTGCCTGACGTCGTTCCCGCTGTTTCCAGCATCTGCTCCGCCTTACCTCTTCCAGAAAATGCGCTGCTGATTCCCTGCCTGCAGGCCTGTTACGAACCCGCCTTACGTAACCTGTGCTGATGAACGTGCTTTCACGAACCTGCCTTAACGGACTTGCCTTAACGAACTGTGCCCACGGGTCTCAATCGGATCTCGGGTGGAATCTCCGCTGCTGCAATGACCGGCAGGCGCGGGAAGAGCGGTTCCAGCCAACGCCGGACGTAGTAGCGCGCCGGTGAAGGACATAACAGCACCGGAGGGGCCGAAGGAGAGGACCCTCCGATAAGCGATTTCACAGAATCGGCCAATCGCCGGACGAGCGGGGTTCCCGGAGCGCCGGAGGCGGCGAGCATGCGCCCGGAGGGGTCCGGCGTTACGGTTCCCAGAATCTCGTCTTCGAGCTGGCCGTCGAGGAGCAGGACCGGCAGTTGGCCATCCGCATCGAGCAGAGGCTGCACCAGTCTGCGGCCCATCTTCTGCCGGGCTGCTTCGACCAGCGCCTCGGTGGATTTGTTGATGGGCGCGGTCTCGATTAAAGCTTCCAGAATGGAGCCCAGGTCGCGGATGGAGACGCGCTCGCGGAGAAGCTGCTCGAGGACGCGGCCTACTTCGCCCAGGGTCAGGAGCTTCGGCACCAGCTCTTCCATCAATCGTGGATGCGAGTCATTGAGTCCGTCGGTGAGGCGCTTGATCTCGGCTCTGCCCAGCAGCTCCCAGGCGTGTCCGCGTATCAGCTCGCCCAGGTGGGTGGTCATCACCGTGGCGGCATTGACTACCGAATACCCCGCTGCGATGGCCTGCTCTTCGATCTGCGGCGCGATCCAGATGGCGGGAACCCCGAAGGCCGGTTCGCGTGTCTCGCGGCCGGGCAGAGGCCTGCGGTTCGCTTCGCCGGAAACGGCCAACAGCTGCGGGCCCTCGGTCTGCCAGCGGCCGATCTCCATGCCGCGCAGCGAGACGACATACTCGCGCGGCTTGAGACGCAGATTGTCCGAGATATGGACGGGAGGAATCATGAAGCCGAGTTCGGCGGAGAGATGACGCCGCAGGGTTCGAACGCGATTGAGAAGCTGACCGCCCTGTTTCTCGTCGACCAGAGGGATGAGTTGGAAGCCGATCTCGAGGGTTAGCTCTTCGAGCTTGAGAAGCGAGGCAATCTCCGCGGTCTGCGTGCTCTTCCGGGCCTCCGAGGGCGCACCTGCCGGAGCAACGGCCTTCGCTGCCTGCTTCGAGACCATTCGCCCGGCGGTGAAAAGCGTGGCCGAAACCAGCAGGAAGGCCAGCTTGGGCAGTCCGGGAATGAGGCAGAGAATGGCTGTCACCAACCCCGCCAGATACAGGGTGGAGGGGCGGGCGAATAGCTGCTCGCGAATCTCGCCGCCGAGCATGCCGGCGGAGTTTGCCCTCGTGAGAACGATGCCGCCTGCGACCGAGACCAGCAGCGACGGGATCATGGTCACAAGGCCGTCGCCGACGGTGAGGATGGTGTAGGTCTTGACGGCATCGCTCAGGCTTACGCCCTGCTGCAGCGTGCCGATAAGAAGGCCCGCAATGATATTGATTGCCGTGATGAGGATGGTGGCGAGCGAATCGCGCTGATTGAAGCGTGCTGCGCCGTCCATGGCTCCGTAGAATTCGGCCTCGCGCGCGATGGCCTGTCTGCGTCTGCGCGCTTCGGCTTCGTCGATGAGGCCGGCATTCATGTCGGCGTCAATGGCCATCTGCTTGCCGGGTAACGCATCGAGGGTGAACCTGGCTGTGACTTCGGCGGTTCTCACCGCGCCGTGCGAGACAACCAGAAACTGAATCGCGATGAGTGCGAGAAAGAGCACGAAGCCCACGACGTAATTGCCGCCGACGACAAACTGTCCGAAGGCTTCAATGACATTGCCCGCGGCGGCTGTGCCTTCGGAGCCATGCAGCAGGATGCGGCGGCTTGAGGCGATATTCAGGGAGAGGCGGAAGAGCGTCAGCAGCAGAAGCAGCGTGGGGAAGACGCTCATCTCGACGGCTCGGCGAATCTGCACGGCCGAGAGAAAGACAATCATCGATGCTGCCATCGAGAGCGCCAGCAGCAGATCGAGCACGACCGCGGGCAGCGGCACCAGCATGACGAAGATGACGCTGATGGCTGCCAGTGGCAGCAGGTAGTCTTTGAAGCGGCCCAGAAAGCCGGCCAGAGCCAGCGCCGGATTGGTCACCGTTACGCCGGAACCCTTGGCCTGCGTTCCCGCCATTACATTCGTGCTCATCGCATCTCTCTCCCGTCAAGGTTGGCTCGCGTATCTCTTGCCGTCCGCGCAGCCTGCCATGCCTGCTGTGTCGCGACCCTGGCTGCTTTGGCTTTTTCTTCGCGATGCTTCTTCTCTCGCAACTCCTGCTCGACCCTCTGCCGGTAAAGCCAGGCAAGAATCGAGGCCACTGCCTGATAGAGATCCACCGGAATCGACTGGCCGATCTCGACCGCGCGGTAGAGGCTGCGGGCCAGCGGCGGATTCTCGATGATGGGAACGCCGGCCCATCGCGCCTCGGCCTTGATCTCCTCAGCAAGCAGATTTCTTCCCTTGGCCAGCACCTTCGGGGCTTCCATGGTGGCGAAATCGAAGCCTAGTGCCACGGCATAGTGCGTCGGATTCACCAGCACCACCGCGGCGCGCCGCACATCCTCTTTCACGCGCTTGCGGCGCATCTGGCGCTGCAGGCTGCGGATGCGCGAGCGCACCTGCGGAGAGCCTTCGGTCTCCTTGTGCTCTTCGCGCAGATCCTGCTTGGACATCTTGAGGCGGCTCTCGCGGCTCTGCCATTCCACGGCGTAATCCACTGCCGCCCATCCAAACAGCAGCCAGGCTGCAGCCAGCAGCAGCCCATAGACATCGCCGCCCAGCGCCTCGATGCGTCCGAGCGAAAAGGGAGGCATCTGCGTCTCGTGCGCGATTCGCTGTACGGCAAAGACCGTCAAGAGCGCTGCGGGAATCAGAGACTTGCCTAACCGCGCCACCGCGCGCAGCGAAAAGAGATTCTTCACGTTGGCCGCAGGATTCAGCCGCTCCGGCTTGAAGCTCAGCACCTGCGGATGCACCTGGATTCCGCCCGTCTGCAACACGGCCACTCCCAGCGCCGCCGCGGCCACGGCAAACATTAACAGCCCGATGGGCGTAAGCACATTCAGAGTGATTCTGCGTGCTGCGATCAGCGTGGGAAGCATCTCGGCCGGCTCCCAGTGACGCGCCTGACCCAGTTCGAGAAAACCCGCAAAGGCTCCGCGCCATATCGCCATCGAGCGCAACCCCATCACGCCCAGAACCATCGCTCCGGCCAGCGTCGCAGCCGCTCCGGTCAGCTCGCGGCTGTGCAGGATGTCGCCCTGCTGCCGTGCCTTCTCCCGGCGATGCTGTGTTGCCTGTTCTGTGCGCTCTCCGGCCATCGCTAACCTTTCCCTCCGTTCGCAATGAGGCCTTGCGCCAGATCGAGCAAGCCCGCAAAGCGCGCTCCTATGAATCGAGGCCACACGGCCAGCGAACCGGTCAGCACCAGAAAGCCTGCCAGCGTTTTGATGGGAACCGTCAGCGACATGACGGGAAGCTGCGGGCTCAGTTTGCCGAGAAGCGCCACCGTGACTTCGACCAGCAATGTTGCCGCAATCACCGGCGCGGCCAGCTCCACTGCGGCAAGGAAGATGCCGCCCGCCGCCTTGACGACTCCGAGAGCGCCAGCCTGAGTCAACGCGAATGTGCCTAGTGGCACCGCGTGGAAGCTCCGCACCATGCTGGCCAGCAGAATCCGGTCCAGGCCCGCGGTAATCAGCACCAGCGTGCCCATTAATCCGAAGAGATCGCCAAAGAGAGGCGTCTGAATCGAGGTTGTGGGGTCCAGCAGGTTCACCAGCGAGAAGCTCAGCTGCGCGCCCATGATCTGCCCGGCAAAGAGCAGCATCTCGTTCAACAGCGCCAGCGTGAGCCCGTACAGGATTCCCACTCCCACCTCGCCGATCAGGCCTTCATAGCTGAGCTCGACCTTCGCGTTGGGCAGAGCGGCGACCAGAGGCGCCAGCAGGTAGCTGACCGCCAGCACGAAGACCGCCTTCGTTCGCGCCGGGAGTGCATTCGAGGAGAAGAATGGCGCAAAGGCCACCATCCCGCTCACCCGCACCAGCGCCAGCACCAGCGCGCTCAGAAAATGTGCCCAATCCTGCAAATCAGCTCCTAGCTTTTTTTCATCCAACAAAACGGTGAAAGTCACCGAGCAGCGTCCGCGTGTACGTCACCAGCCGTTCGACAAACCAAGGCATACCCACCAGGAGAATCAGCGTGACTGCCAACAATCGCGGCACCGAGGTCAGCGACTGATCCTGCAGGCTTGTGAGCGTCTGTACCAGGCTGAGCAGAAAGCTCAGCAACGCAGCGGCAAGCAGGATCGGCGCGGCGAGAACCATCGCTTCCCGCAGCAGGTGCCGCATCAGTTCGGAGACCATGTCGGGCGTCATCTGTTTTCTCCTTTCTTAAAAACTCTTGAGCAGCGAGCCCGCCAGAAGGTTCCACCCATCGACCATGACGAAGAGCAGAATCTTGAGCGGCGTTGAGACGACGACGGGCGGCAGCTGGAACATGCCGATGGACGTGGTGATGGCTGCCGTCACCATGTCGATCAGCAGAAATGGCAGAAAGAGCACCGCGCCGATGGCAAAGCCTGCCTTCAGCTCCGAGAGGATGTAGGCCGGCACAACAATGCGCATGGGCAGATCGTCCGCGGTATTCGGCCTGCCTACCTGTCCCGCCGCAGTAAAGAGCGCCAGGTCTTTCTCGCGCGCGTACTTGAGCATGAAGTGCTTGACGGGCTGCGAGCCTTTGTCGATGGCATCGAGGCCGGTAATCTGGCCGTTGCGGTACGGCTCGACTGCCTGCTGATCGATCTGCATGAGAACCGGCGTCATGAGAAACCAGGTCATCATCAGTCCAAGCCCCAGCAGTGTCGGGTTGGATGGAGCTGTCTGCGTGCCAAGCGCCTGGCGCAGAAAATGAAAGACCACCAGCAGCCGCACCAGCGGCGTCATGGCCATGAGAATGGCCGGCAGGAGGGTGATCAGCGTGAGGACGAAGACGATGGTCCAGGGCGTCGAATCCGAGGGATGCAGTTTGGCGTTGAGATCCGGAAGGATGGGCGCAACCGGCGCAGCGGCCGATGCCAGATTCAGAACAACATGATGGAAGGCAAGGCTCGCTACCATGAAACCCTCGCTTTCGCGATGCGGGTTCTGGTCAGGCTGCGCGCGCTTTCCAGCGGATAAAAAGCCGGTGCTCCCTCTGCGGAGCTTGCGATGAGAAATTTTTTGCCCTCGGCTTCCACCAATGTGAGCGTCTGCCGCGGCGCCAGCGAGATCCGCTCCAGCATTGCCAGCTTTGGCGTTTGCTTACCGGCGCCGCGTAGAGCCATACCGCTGCGGAGGCTGCGCCATCTCTCGAGCAGCCATACTGCCAGTCCGCCGGGCTCGGATGATTTTGTTGTTCTCACATGATTCCAGTTCACACTCTGCTCCGCTTCTCTCCTGCTCTTGATTGGCAGGGTTTGTCGTACGGGTCAGTGAATTCCCTTCCGTGCAGCTCTTCTGCTTCGATCAGGTCAGGCGAGTCAGCCGGACTGCCAACTGCGTATCGACGACCTCGAACTCACTCCAGGCCAGCTGCACATCCCCACTGGATACCGGCACATCGTCGCCGGGAATCCAGCCTGACCCGACAAGCGATCCCGGCTCGAGAACCAGCAGGTTTTTCACGCGGAAATCGCGGATGGGAATCGCCACGTTGAGCTGCACCGGAAGGCGCGCTTCCACGCTCTGGCGCTCAATCAGACCCGTTTCTTCCACTGCTTCCACGGCCACGGAGGCAGAGACGAGAGCGCTCGATGTCTCCTCGCCTTCTGCGGCAGCAGAGGCTTCTGCCGGTATCGAGGCAGGCTCCGGGGCAGCATCGCGTCCCATTACGGCCTTTACGCCTGCCCTCAGAGCGGCGGCGTCCAGCTGAGCGGCGGACGGAAAATCTTTTAAAGAGCCGGGAATCTGCGCCGGACTCTTCAAGAAGCTTTGCGAATTGGTTTGTGTAGCCACGCCGGGGTTTGTGCAAAAAGGTGACCAATTGCGGGACAGAAAGATTAGAAAGGTCTAAGACTTGCGTCCCGGGCCACTCGCACTTCATTCGCTGCTACACTGGTAAGTGCAATTTCATTGCGAGATTCTTACCCGCAATGCCCCGCAGAGGTTGGAAAACTATGTCTGAACAGAACGGAAACAAAGCGTTTACTTCCACGAGTCTTCGTCTCAAGATCGGCCTGGCTGAGATGCTCAAGGGTGGCGTCATTATGGATGTCATGAATGTTGAACAGGCCCGCATTGCAGAAGAGGCCGGTGCGACTTCGGTGATGGCGCTGGAGCGCGTGCCTGCGATGATTCGCGCAGAGGGCGGCGTGGCTCGCATGGCGAGCCCGAAGCTGATCAAGGAGATCATGGGTGCGGTGACGATTCCTGTGATGGCGAAGGCGCGCATTGGCCACTTTGCCGAGGCGCAGATTTTGCAGGAGCTTGGTGTGGATTTCATTGACGAGTCGGAGGTTCTGACTCCGGCGGACGAGACCCACCATATTGACAAGCATGCTTTCAAGACGCCGTTTGTCTGCGGGGCGCGCAATCTTGGTGAGGCGCTGCGGCGTATTGCCGAAGGTGCTGCGATGATTCGCACGAAGGGCGAGGCCGGCACGGGCGACGTAGTTCATGCGGTGCAGCACATGCGGCAGATTGTGAAGGAAATGAAGGCGCTGACGGTGCTCAGCGAGCAGGAGCTTTACCACGCTGCCAAGGAGCATCAGGCTCCTTACGAGCTGATCCGGATGGTTGCGCAGACGGGCAAGCTGCCTGTGCCGAACTTCTCGGCGGGCGGGATTGCTACTCCGGCGGACTCGGCCCTGATGATGCAGCTTGGTGCGGAGGCGGTTTTTGTCGGCTCGGGCATCTTTATGAAGGAGCGGGCTACGCCGCTGGATGTGGAGAACGATCCGAAGGAGCGTGCCGAGGCGGTTTCGCGTGCCAGGGCGATTGTTACTGCGACGACGCGCTATAACGATCCCAAGATCTTGGCGGAAGTTTCGGAGCAGGTGACTGGAACGATGAAGGGACTGGCTGCCGCAGCACTCGAGGAGCGGGAACTGCTGCAGACGCGGGGTTGGTAAGCTTTGCTGGATTCGCTGACTGGGTAGCTTCGGGGACGCTATGCGTCCCCGAAATGTTTTTGCCTCTGATGTAAAATGGGCGTGAATTCTGAATATTTGGAGAGCGCTATGGCTTCGCCGGCACACGACATTGCTACCCCGTTGAGCGATCTCCTCGAAAGCACCTTCAAGGAAGGGCCCCAGGTTATTACAAAAGATGGTGCAGAAGCGGCTGTGCTGGTCTCTATCGACGACTGGAGAACGATCAAGGCACATAAGTCATGGAGACTGCCAAGCGATCCTCCCAGGGAAAGCCTAAAGGACATCCTTCTCGATCCAAATGGACCGCACGACATCTACGTTCCTCCGCGTGGAAGATTTAAGCTGCGCCCGCCTTTCAAGTTTGAAGATTGATCCGTGAAATTTCTTCTCGATTCGCAACCGGTCACTGTTTGAAGACGCGATGATTGCTGCTACAGCACGGGTGCACAAACTCACGGTTGTTACGCGTAATACAAAAGATTTTGAGGGCTTCGATGTCGAGGTTCTCAATCCATTCCTTTTCAAGTAAGGCAAAGATTTGTCCGAGACTAAGAAGAAAATTGGCGTTCTTGCGATTCAAGGGGATTTCTCTGCGCATGCCGAGGCGCTTGCGGAGTGCGGTGCGGAGGCTCCAGAGATTCGTAAGCCTGAGGAGCTGGTCGGGTTGGACGGGCTTATTTTGCCGGGTGGCGAATCCACCACGATGCTCAAGTTTCTTGAGCGTGGGAATTTTCTGAACGCGCTGAAAGAATTTGCTGCTGAGAAGCCTGTATTTGGGACTTGTGCCGGTTCGATTCTGCTGGCGCGGGAGGTGCGGCATCCGGCGCAGGTGAGCCTGGGGCTGCTGGATGCTGTGGTGGAGCGAAATGCTTATGGGCGGCAGATTGATTCTTCGATTCTGAGTGCACCTACTTCGCTGGGTGGGGAGCCGCTGGAGATGGTTTTCATTCGCGCGCCGCGGCTGGTGGAGGTTGGGCCGGAGGTTGAGGTGCTGGCGCGGCGGGAGGAGTTCCCTGTTCTAGTTCGGCAGGGGCGGATCCTGGCTGCGACCTTCCATCCTGAGCTTTCGAGCGACCGGCGCGTCCACAAGTTCTTCGTCGACCTGGTAACCAGTTCCATCCGTTAAATAGCCATCCGGCAAATCTCACTAGCGACCACCGGGAGCCCCACAATTCTCGACGGCACGCGAAGCGTGCAGTTGCTGCACGCAGTGCCTTGACAAAACTAAACGGTTCAGTTCAGTATTGATCTCATCCCAGGAGGTCGTCTGCGTGATCCGTGTTCAGAATCTCGTTAAGACCTTCGGCTCCTTCACTGCCGTAAACGACGTCTCTTTCGACGTTGCAGAGGGCGAGATCTTTGCCTTCCTCGGACCTAACGGAGCCGGAAAAACCACCACCATCAAAATGCTTACTACCCTGCTGCAGCCTACAAGCGGCAGCATTACTCTGGATGGCCTGAGCCCGAAGACGCACCATAACCAGGTGCGGCAACGGTTCGGCATTGTGTTTCAAGATCCCAGCCTGGACGGCGAACTTACGGCGTGGGAAAACATGGAGCTGCACGGTGTTCTTTACCATGTTCCGACCAAGATTCGCCGGCAGCGGAGCGAAGAGCTGCTGAAGCGGTTCGAACTTTGGGAGCGCAAGGATGAGCAGGCAAAGAAGTTTTCGGGCGGCATGAAGCGGCGGCTCGAAATTGCCCGCGGTTTTCTGCATACTCCTCGCATTCTGTTTCTCGATGAGCCGACTCTCGGACTGGATCCGCAGAGCCGTAACCAGCTTTGGACGCATGTCAAGAACGTGAACGAAACCGAAAAAGTGACCGTGTTTCTGACAACGCACTATATGGATGAGGCTGACCGTGTGGCTCATCGCATTGGCGTGATCGATCACGGCAAGCTTGTTGCGCAAGGCACGCCTCGCGAAATCAAGGATTCCACCGGTACGGAGACTCTGGAAGACGCATTTCTGAAACTTACTGGCGACACGATTCGGGATGAGTCTGCCAGTGCTGCCGATCAGCTTCGCCAGTTCGCCAAGATGTGGCAAAAAGGAGGCCGCTGATGTCTGCAATTTACATCCTGTGGTGGCGCGAATTGCGCCGCTATACGCGCTCACGGGCGCAGATGGTTGTTTCGCTTGGCCAGCCTCTGCTGTATCTGCTGGTACTGGGGTCGGGCTTCGGTCATGTCTTTGCGAAGGCCAACATGGGCAATTACTTCCAGTTCATTTCGCCGGGAGTGATTGGCATGATGGTGCTTTTCTCGTCGATTTTTTCGGGGCTGGGGCTGCTTTGGGATCGCCAGTTCGGGTTTCTCAAGGAGACGCTGGTTGCGCCTGTTTCACGCCTGCAGATCATGATCGGGCGCACGATGGGCGGGGCTACGGTTGCGGTGATTCAGGGCCTGATTGTGATGGTCCTTTCTGTTCTTTTTGGATTTCGGCCAACGAGCTGGTTTGCCGTTCCGGCGGCGATTGGGTTCATGGTGCTGATTGCGCTTTGCTTTGCTGCGCTGGGGACTGCGATTGGTTCCGGGCTGCAGGATATGCAGGGATTTCAGCTGATCATGAACTTTCTCGTGATGCCGATTTACTTTCTTTCCGGAGCCATCTTTCCGCTTACCAACCAGGGCATTGCACTCACCTTCCTTACCCGGCTTGACCCGCTTTCTTATGGGGTGGACGGGATGCGAAACGTTCTTGGCTCACCGAATGTCGCTTTCAACCCTGTGCAAGACCTGGCCGTGCTTGTCGGCTTTGGGCTTGTCTTTATCGTCTTCGGGGCATGGCGGTTCTCGAAGATAGAAATCTGACTCTATGGTTCGCCCTCGAAGTCCTGAAGCTCACGAAAAGGTTCTTCATGCCGCGCTCTCGCTGTTTGGTGAGCGCGGCATTGAGGGCGCAAGCATGGATGCGATTGCCCGCGCTGCCCAGGTGAGCAAGGCTACTATCTATAACCACTGGCCGGACAAGGAAGCCCTGCTGCTTGAGGTGATGCTCTGGGTGAATGGCCTTGGCCCGGAGGTTGAGCTTGAAAAAGCCGATCCTGATTCCGGGTCGCTGGAGCGGGACCTTACGATTATCTTGAGCCGGCGCCCGCCGGATCAGTTTGAAGAAGCCCGCAAGCGCATTACACCCTCCCTGATTGCTTACTCTGCCACTCACAGTGAATTTGGACAGACATGGCGCGACCGCGTGATGGAGCCGGGGCGGCAGTGCATCAAGCGGGTGCTGCGGCGGGCGCAGAGCCGAGGACTGCTTGATTCGAATCTGGATCTGGATGCTTCTGTAGCGCTGCTGCTTGGACCAATGCTCTACCAGCATATTTTTGAGAAGGGTTCCGGCCGCTCGCGGGATGATATTGCGGCGCATGTGGCCCGCGCGTTTTGCAGGGCCTTTGCGCGGAAGTGCGATTAGCAGGCTGGCGGAAAATGCGAAAGGCCCGGTCGATTGAACCGGGCCTTTCTTTGACTCTTCTGTGAAAGCTGTCTTTAGTAGAGCCTGAAATTAATTGCGATGGTCATGTAGACAGGAACCGGCTTGCCGTCTTTGGTGCCGGGCTTGAACTTGTACTTCATGACCGCTTCGATGGCTTTTTCGTCGAGGCCCATGCCTAACGGCCTGACTACGCGGGGGCTCTGCACGTTACCCTGGGCGTCTACGATGATCTGCAGCATCACTTCACCCTGGTATTTTGCGCGCCTGGCCTCTTCGCTGAATTCCGGATCGATGGTGTAGGTCGGCACAGGAGCCTTGACTCCGCCGCCGATGCGCTCCACGCCGCCGCCGTAGTTGCCGCCCTCACCGGGGCCGTAGCCGTTGCCTTTACCGGAGCCCAGGCCGCCGCCGGAACCGGTTCCCATGCCTGCGCCGCTTCCCTGTCCATTGGAGGCCAGAGTTACGTTGGCTGAGTTCTTGACCCCGATGTTGACCATGTTGGGGTTATCGGGCAGCTTGATGTCTTTTTGTACGGCGATTGCAGAGGGCTCTTCCAGCTTGGGCTTCTCGACAACTGGGACCTGCGGAGGAGTGATGGGCTGCTTTTCAAGCTTCGGCAGCTTTCCCTTGATGGGATCGACAATGCTGTTGGAACCGCCGCCACCACCGCCGCCGGCCTGAACGGCCTTCTTGGGCATGTTGATCTTGAAGTCGCTGATGTCTACCGGCGTTGCATCTACATGCGGGGCGATGAGCTTGGGAACGACCGTTTTGAGGCTTATCCAGATGAGCAGGCCGAGAACCGCAAGCTGAATTGCGGTGGCCGAACCGAAGGACCATGGATTGGTCTTTACGGCCATGGGGTCGGCGACGGGAATCGGCTTTGAGGTCAGTTCCAGCGGGGGTAGCTTCTTGGGGAAGAAAACGTCGCGGATGTTTTCGTACAGATCTGTCCAGATGGGCTTTTCTTCAAAGGCATTGCCCCCGAGGAAGGATTCCAACTCGTGATCTTCCGCTTCGGTGCGTGTTTGCGTGGCGGTTTCAGTCATAAATTCACTGCCATCGAGAGCGATGGATCTGGTACCCCTTTGTTGCTCTGAGAAGGGTTGCACACGCGCGGCGTTGCTTCCATTCTCCATTTCCACATTATGCGCGAGAGCGCCGGGCTCTGTCTCTCCCCCGGCCGGGTGTATTGCCTGATACCCGGGCGAGGTTTCACCTGGCGACAAGTCCCTCTCGACAGGCTCCGTCTCCTGCTCCATTTGTGTGGCTGCGCGGTCTCCCATACACAATAGACGAGGTACCGTGCAGCTTGTTACTGAAAAATATCGTGGAAAGGACGTTACACTGGGAGATGTACAAGTTTGCACAATCTCCGCAGAAACGGACCCGGAAAAATCATGTCCCCAGCGCCTGAACTCAAGGCGACGCTTCAGTTGCCGCAGACCGCCTTCCCGATGAAGGCGAATCTCCCACAAAATGAGCCGCTTCGCCTGAAGAAATGGGCGGAAATGCGCCTTTGGACTGAGCTTCGCAAGGCTGGCGAGGGCCGGCCTGCCTATATTCTTCACGACGGGCCGCCGTATGCAAACGGGCCGATCCACCTGGGTCACGCCCTGAACAAGGGCCTCAAGGATTTTGTGGTCAAGTCGAAGACGATGGCGGGGTTTGACTCGCCCTATGTGCCGGGATTTGACTGCCACGGGCTACCGATTGAGATCAAGGTGGATGAGCAGCTTGGCCGGAAGAAGCTGGAGATGCCGGTTCCGGCGGTGCTGGAAGCCTGCCGGGCGTACGCGCAGAAATATGTGGATCTGCAGACGACGCAGTTTGAGCGGATTGGCGTTTTCGGGCGGTGGGAGAACTCGTACAAGACCATGTCTCGCGAGTACGAGGCCAAGACGCTTGAGGCGTTGTATGGCTTTCTCGAAAAAGATTTTGTGTATCGCGGGCTGAAGCCGGTTTACTGGTGCATCCATGACCGGACGGCGCTGGCGGATGCCGAGATTGAGTATGAGCAGCATACGAGTCCCTCAGTCTATGTGCGGTATAGGATGACTTCGGATGCCGCGGCTGTGGATGCGGCGCTGCGCGGCAAGGACGTTTATACGATCATCTGGACGACTACCCCCTGGACGCTGCCTGCGTCCCTGGCGGTGGCCTTTCATCCGGATTTTGAGTATGTGGCGCTGCAGGTGGAAACAGGCGAGGTTTACATTGTTGCGGCTGAGCTTGCAGCGGCGGTGATTGCGGCCTGTGGCCTGGTTGACGCCACGGAGATTGCCCGTTTCAAGGGACGCGCGCTGGAACAGACTACGTATCAGCATCCGTTTCTGAATCGGTCGATTCTTGGTGTGCTGGCGAGTTACGTCACCGCAGACGCCGGTACGGGTGCGGTGCATACTGCGCCTTCGCACGGTGCGGATGACTTTTATACCGGGCAACGCTATGGGCTCGACCTGACGTGCCGCGTGGATGATGCGGGCCGGATTCATGCTGTGGATTGGCCGGGGGATGTTCCGCCGCCGTATGACGGCAAGAAGGTGTGGGCGGCGAATCCGCTCATCATTGAGCTGTTGAAGGAGCGCGGCGCGCTGATGGCGCAGGCGAATCTGCAGCACTCGTATCCGCATTGCTGGCGCTGTCATAATCCGGTGATCTTTCGCGCTACGGAGCAGTGGTTTATCTCGCTAGAGACTCCGATGAAGCGTGCGGATGGCTCGGAGGTTACGTATCGGCAGCTTGCGATTGAAGAGATCGACAAGGTGAAGTGGGATCCGGCCTGGGGCAAGGAGCGGATCACCAACATGATTGCGACGCGGCCGGATTGGTGCATCAGCCGGCAGCGCATCTGGGGCGTGCCGATTGCAGTGCTGATGTGCGCCGGGTGCCAGACGCCGCTGATTGATGCGGCGCTGAATAAGAAGATTGTTGCGCTGTTTCAGAGCGAGGGCGCGGAGGCGTGGCATACCACGGATGTGGCTTCGCTTACGCCTGCAGGCGCGAAGTGTGCGCAGTGCGGCGGTGGGACGTTCCGTAAAGAGACCGACATTCTGGATGTGTGGTTTGATTCCGGGACCAGCTGGCTGGCGGTCTCTGAGTCCGATGCGGATTTGAAGCGGCAGTATGCGGATTTTGAGCATGGCAAGCCGGTGGAAGTGTTGTATCTCGAAGGCGGAGATCAACATCGCGGGTGGTTTCATTCCTCGCTGCTGACTTCCGTGGCGCTTCGCGGGCGTGCGCCGTACTCGCATGTGGCTACGGCGGGATGGACGCTCGATGAGCAGGGCCGGGCGATGTCGAAGTCGCTTGGCAATGGCGTGGATCCGGTGGATATTGCGAATCGCATGGGCGGGGAAATTGTGCGGCTCTGGGTTGCCAGCGTGGATTTTCGCGAGGACATGGCCGCGAGCGAAAACCTGATGGCCCGGTGTGCGGATATTTATCGCAAGCTCAGGAATACATTTCGGTTTTTGCTGGGAAATCTGAGCGGATTTGTGCCGGCTACGGATGCTGTGGCTGAGGCGGAGCTGTTGCCGCTGGATCGCTACATGCTGGCGAAGACGCGTGACCTTACCGAGAAGATTCTTGGGTGGTATGCCGATTTTGAGTTTCATCGGATTTATCACGCGGTGAATGAGTTTGCGATTGTGGACTTGAGTGCGTTTTATCTGGATGTGCTGAAGGACCGCATGTATACCTTTGCGCCTACATCGGCGGCGCGGCGGTCGGCGCAGACGGTTCTCTGGCGGATTGCGGAGGCGCTGGTGCGCCTGGTTGCGCCGATTCTAAGCTTTACTGCGGATGAGGTATGGGAGTATCTGCCTGCTGTGGCCGGGCGTGAGGCCAGTGTGCATCTTGCGCTGTTTCCACGGCCGGAAGAGATTTTCTCAGAGGAGCCTGCGGCTCTGCTGGAGGAGTGGAAGCAGGTATTCGAGATTCGCGATGCTGCGCTGCGCGTGCTGGAAGAAGAGCGGCAGGCGAAGAGGATTGGCAAGGGACTGGAAGCTGAGCTGGAGATTGCCGCTTCAGGCAATGACCTTGTGCTGTTGCAACGACACGCTGCGGGATTGAAAGAAATTCTGAATGTTTCGCGTGTGGTGGTGGTTGCAGGAGCTGAGCTTAGTGTGAAGGCGCTGCCTGCGAGTGGGTATAAATGCGCTCGCTGCTGGAATTACATGCCGCATGTTTCTGAGTATGGTATCTGGGAGAATGTGTGCGACCGGTGCCAGGGCGCGCTTGGTGAGATGGGGATTCGTCCGCCGCAACCGGAAGGGGCCGCGGCTTAAGTTTTCCCAATCTGTTTACTCCTCAACGTATTGGAATAGTGCAATGTTTGAGCTTTGCACTATTACCGCCGAAGACAAGGAAGCTTAGTTACTAAAACCCCATGCCATTGAAGATGCAAAATCCGCGCCGTTTACCCTGGCTGCTATTGATCTCCGCTCTTATCTATGCGGCCGACCAGTTGACCAAATCTCTGGTTGTTTCGCGCGTCCGTCTTGGCGGGTCGATTCCTGTCATCGATGGTTTTTTTCGCATCAGTCACTGGACGAATGAGGGCGCGGCGTTTTCGCTTTTTGCCGATTCCGCTTCGCCGCATGTTGTGCGCTGGGGACTGGTGGCCTTCACTGTGCTTGCGTCGCTTGCCGTGTTGATTGTGATGATTCGTATGAGCCATAGGATTTCGGCTACGACGGTGGCGCTGGCGTTGATTCTTGGCGGTGCGCTGGGCAATCTTCATGACCGCATTCTGATGGGCTCAGTGGTTGATTTTCTTGAGGTGCATATCTTCAGCTATCACTGGCCGGACTTTAATGTTGCTGACTCGGCTGTGGTTGTCGGGGCCTGCCTGCTCCTTCTCGATTCGCTCTTTCCCCGGAAGCATTCTGTTGCGGAAGCACCGGCTGCCTGAACTTTCCTATCCTTCGTTGCGTAAACTAACATGCAGACGGTTCGTTGTATCTATAGCAGCGTGAAAACCCGCCTTTGAGGTATCCATGAATTTTCGTTCTTCTCTTTCCCTGCGCGCATTCTGCGCTGTCGCTTTTCTGCTTATCGCCATTGCACCGGCTGCACGCGCTCAGCGTTTGCCAAAGACTGTGATTCCGATGCACTACTCGCTTACGTTCACTCCCGATCTGAAGGCGGCCACGTTTACGGGGCTTGAGACGATTGATGTCGAGCTCAAGGAACCTTCGAAGACAATTACGCTGAACTCGGCTGAGATTGAATTCAAGTCAGTGACCGTGAAGGCTGGCGGCAAGGAGCTTTCTGCGACGGTTGCTACGGACAACACGAAAGAGCAGACAACATTTACTTTTCCGGATACGCTGCCTGCCGGGCCGGCGGTGCTGACGGTTCATTACACCGGCATTTTGAATGACAAGCTGCGCGGGTTTTATCTGTCCAAGACAGAAAAGCGGAATTATGCTGTGACGCAGTTTGAATCGACGGATGCGCGGCGCGCTTTCCCGAGCTTTGATGAGCCTGCCTTCAAGGCTACGTTTTCCATCACGCTGATTATCGATAAGGCGGATACGGCGATTTCGAATTCGGCGATTGAGTCGGATACTCCGGGGCCTGCCGCGCAGAAACACACGCTCAAGTTTGCACCGACTGTGAAGATGTCCACGTACCTGGTGGCTTTTCTTGTGGGCGACTTTGAATGCTCTTCCGGTGAGGCCGATGGTGTGGCGATTCGCGTGTGCGCGACGCCCGGCAAGGTGGAGTACACGCGCTATGGATTGGATGTTGCGAAGTATGTTCTGCATTACTACGACAACTACTTCGGCATTCACTTCCCGCTGAAGAAGCTTGACCTCATTGGCATTCCCGACTTTGAAGCGGGAGCGATGGAGAACTTTGGCGCGATTACGTATCGCGAGACGGATCTCCTGCTGGACGAGAAGAGCGCGACGATTGGCGCGCGGAAGAATGTTGCCGAAGTGATTGCGCACGAGATGGCGCACCAGTGGTTTGGCGACCTGGTGACGATGCAGTGGTGGGACAACATCTGGCTCAATGAAGGCTTTGCTACGTGGATGGAAACCAAGCCTGTGAAGGCGATGCATCCGGAGTGGCATATCGACCAGGAAGAGGCGGCGCAGCTGGATGGCGTGCTGAACCTGGATGCGCAGCCTACGACGCGGCCGATTCGCGCGAAGGCAGAAACGCGCGAAGAAATTGAGCAGATGTTTGACGGCATCAGCTACCAGAAGGGCGGCGCGGTGCTGCACATGGTGGAGAACTACCTTGGCGAAGAGACCTTCCGCCGAGGTGTTCACAACTATCTTGCGGCGCATGAGTATTCGAATGCTACCGCGGAAGACTTCTGGGGCGCGCAGACCAAAACGAGCGGCAAGCCTATCGACAAGATTATGGAGAGCTTCATCGCTCAGCCTGGCGTGCCGATTCTTACCTTTGGAGAACAGGCCGCGGGAAAAATTCCTGTTGCGCAGCAGCGCTTCTTTTTGAGCGCGAGCATTAAGCCGGATGCTGCCCAGAAATGGACCGTTCCTGTGTGCTTCAAGATGGCGGAGAGCGCTGCGTGCCCGGTTCTTACGCCGGAGAGCACGAGCCTCGATCTGCCGAAAAATTCGTTTGTCTTCGGCAACGCAGGCGGAACCGGCTACTACCGCACTAGCTACACTCCGGCGCAGTATGCCGCGATTGTTTCGCAGGTAGAGACCGGGCTGAAGCCTACCGAGCGCATCACTTTGATTGGCAATGAGTGGGCGCAGGTTCGTGCGAACAAAGCTTCTGTCGGGGATTATCTGAATCTTGTTTCCGCAGTGAAGTCCGACGAGAACGCTGCTGTTGTGGGTGCCGGGCTGGAAGGGGTGAGCACGATTCATACTCGCATTGCTGCAACTCAGGCGGAGCGCGATGCGCTGGCAGCGTGGGTTCGTGCTACCTTCGGTCCCATTTACGCAAAGCTGCCCGCGCCGTCGGCAAATGACACGCCTGCGACGATTGAGCTGCGGTCAACGCTGTTTGGCACGCTTGGTACGGCTAAGGATCCTGCGATTCTGGCGAAGTCACGCGAGATTGCAGAGCAATATCTGGCGAATCCTGCATCGGTTGATCCCACGCTGGGGCAGACTGCGCTTGCCATTGCCGCAGTGAATGGCGATGCGGCGCTCTATGACAAGATGCTGAATGTCTATGAGACATCGACCAATCCGGAATTGAAGGGCGTGGCGCTGCAGTTGATGGCTGCGTTTGAGGATCCGGCGCTGGCGCGTCGCGCGCTTGATTATGCGCTGACGCCCAAGGTGAAGAGCCAGGATGCTGCGGTGCAGTTTGCGATTGTGATGCAGACGGATAAGGATCGGCCGATGGCGTGGCAGTACATCAAGGATCACTGGGATGCGATTCATAGCCTGCTTACGCCGGAGCTTGGAGGCATTCTTGTTGGTTCCACTGCCAGCTTCTGCTCAAAGGCGGATCGCGATGATGTGCAGCAGTGGTTTGCCGATCATAAGGTGGCATCTGCGGACCAGACGGCCAAGCATGTGATTGAGCGGATCAATGGATGCATCGAGTTGCGGTCACTGCAGGAAGACAACCTGAACAAATGGCTGGCTGCGCAACATATCGGTCAGTGATTCGTGGTTGGTGACGGGTGTAAACAGGAGGCTGCGAATTCGCAGCCTCTTCTTTTTGAGTCATCGTTCTTCGTGCTAACGTGGATGCCATGAGTCACCATGCTGAAGGTCCGTTCGATGTAAAGACTACGCCCATGGCTCCCGACGATTTCACCGATGGAACGAGTGTGGGCCGCTTTTCGCTGATCAAGCAGTATCACGGCGCACTGGAGGCAGCGGCGAAGGGGGAGATGCTCTCTTCCGGCTCACCTGCAACGGGTGCGGCGGGCTATGTGGCCATTGAAGAGGTTTCGGGTTCGCTGGATGGGCGCAAGGGCTCGTTTGCACTGCAGCATTGGGGAACGATGCAGGCGGGCAAGTTTGAGCTGAGGGTTGAGATTGTTCCGGGATCGGGGCTGGGTGAGTTGGACGGCATTGCGGGAACACTTGCCATCACCAACAACGCAGGTCAACACTCCTACTCCCTGGATTACACGCTGCCTGAGCTAAAGTAAAACAGGCTGCGCGATGCGCAGCCTGTCTGGTGATTGCCCGCTGATGGGGATCAGCTTTTCTTTGCGGTGAGTGCAGAGCCCCAGCTTCCGTCGGCCAGGCCGAAGTCGAAGCTGATCTGGCCCGCGGTGATCTTTCCTTTGTATTGCAGAACGTATTGCTGGCCCTGGTACTCGGTGTTGATCCAGAAGGTGACGGTATCGCCTTCGATCTTGCCGTCGTGGATTTCGATTGGAGCCTGGTCGCCATTCTGCAGCGTGCCTGTCACTACGCCGCCTGCGCTTTTCAGCGTAACCACTGAAGTGACCTGCGTGCCCATCATGTCCCAGTCCCCTTTATAGGTGCCGGTCACGTCGAGTGCAGGAGTTGGAGCGGTAGCGGGAGTATCTGCGGGGCCGCCATGCTTAACGCTCATGGAAGTACCCCAGCTGCCGTCTTCTGTGCCAAAGGCGAAGTCGATCTGCTCGCCTTTGATCTGGCCTTTGAAGACGAGCTTGTAGGTTTCGCCCTGATATTCGGTGTTGACCCAGAAGCTGATGAGGTCGCCGACTACTTTGCCATCGTGGATATCCACTGGTGAGGTGGGCAGGCCTTCTACGGTGCCTGTTACATCCGTGCCGGTGACTTTGATGTTCAGAGTCGTGGGAACGTCTGCGTCGTTGAAGTTGAAGGTTCCCTTCCAGACGCCTGAGAGGTCAGCTGCATGAGCTGCGGGTAGAGCGAGGCATACGAGGGCTGCGAGAGAGAGCAGACGAAAGAGCGATTTCATAGATGGACCTCCGAGAGTGGGAACTTCAGTTTAGCCGAGAAACGGCCAGTGTGAGCAAGCGCTGCCATTGGGTACGATATTTGTTATGCCACAGTTCCCTGCCGGACAGACACTGCTGATTGATGCGGACGATACGCTTTGGGAAAACAACGTGTATTTTGAGCGGGCGATTGCTGCGTTTGTCAGCTACCTCGATCATGCCACGCATACGCCGGATGAGGTTCGCGGAGTGCTGAATGCGTGCGAGCATGAGACGATTGCGACGCATGGGTATGGGCTGGCCAGTTTTCAGAAGTCGCTGGTGGAGTGCTATTGCCGCCTGGCGGTGCATCCGGTTACAGAGGAGCACGTGACCTGCATTCATGGATTTACGAACATCATTCATGAGCATCCTATTGAGCTGCTGCCGGGGGTGGCGGAGACGCTGGCATCGCTGGCGCAGCGGCACCGGCTGATCCTGATGACCAAGGGTGATTTGGCAGAGCAGACCGGGAAGCTGGAGCGGTCCGGGCTGGCGGATTACTTTTCTGCGGTTGAGATTGTTGCGGAGAAGGATCCGGCAACTTACCGGGCTGTTCGCGAGAAATATGGGCTGGCGGCTGAGCGGAGCTGGATGATTGGGAATAGTCCCAAGTCGGATATCAACCCGGCGCTGGCGGCAGGGCTTCACGCTGTGTTTCTGTTTCATGAGAATACGTGGATGCTGGAGCATGCCGAGCTGGCTCTCCCGGCTGAGGGGCAACGGTTGATCGAGCTGGATGGGTTTGCCCGGCTGGTGGAGATTTTCTGACGTTGGCTTTTACGGGCGCTCTGGCATGCTACATTTTTGAGGTTCCTGAAAATAAAAAGGCTGGGCATGACGCAAACGCTCGCTCTCTCTCCAGACCGTCCCAGTGGTTATGATCCGGCTTATCCAGCGCCGCCTAAGGTGCATTGGATTGTGCTTCTGGTTGCTTACTGGTGTTTCGAGTTTCTCATAGCGGAATTTGCACCGCTTGCTTATCAGGATCTGTTGAGCAGCCTGGTTGTAGATGCTTGGGCTTTTTATCTCTGCCGCTGGATTCGGTCGGTGAATCCGGAGGCTAGAAGTCCCCTTTGGTGCGATATATTTGTCGTCGTTGAGCTTATCTTCGCCGGCCTTGGCGTGTGGCAAAATCCTCCTCTATTCATACAGGTGCTTGTGGCGGCGCTTGGGCTGGCTTCCTTCGTCCTCGTGATCGCAACGATTTGGCTGATCAAGGGCGACCTGGAGAAGCACTATAACGAGCAGGAGCCCGTTGGACTGGTACTGAATGGTCTGATGACCCTTATGTTTTCATTCGTCTATTTCCAGTTCCATCTCTGTCGCATTGCCAGGGAGAAACAGCAGCACAGGCATGAAGGGCTGGGACCTTCGCAGAGTTCGTCGTTGTGAAATTTGGCGCCTCAGAAAGACATCCCTCAGCGGCTAAAGCCGGACTTTTTTTGCCACAGATATGGCACGGCTTCAGCCGTGCCCTTTCAAAGCTTATGGCTGGCTTTGGCGGTATCCCAGGTCTCGGAGTCGAGACCGAGGATTCACAAAATCCCGCAGCGCAATGCCCGCCACCCACACATTACTTTCGTACCGAATCCACCCCCAAGATACTTTTCACATAATTAACCCCAAATATGCTTTACTCATAATCAGCAGAGAAAAAACAAGGCCCGAATCCAACCGATTCGGGCCTTTCCATCTCCATTTTCCAGCACAAATACAGCACCCCCCACCCCCCTCCCCGCAAAACCGCCCGATGAGTGGCACTTAAACATAATATTTTCAATTATTTACAAGAGGAAAATCCCCAAAAATCATCGATGAAAAGTCGATCCAAAGTCGATGCAAAGTCGTGAGCGGCCATTTTTGCCCGTTTTTCCAAGACTAATCCATCTCAAATAACTGATACTAATTATCTTAATAGCAGCTCCAAGATCCCTCGGCTTCGCTCAAACTCAGCTCAGAGTCCAGCGGAGAGGTTTGCCCGGGGAACTGGCACCGCTCAGGTGGATGGTCCCGCCGGGCTGCTTTTTTATAGGGGATGGATTGCCGTTGATCTCGGAGCGCTTGATGGTCTGAGCGGACTCGGCTGGCAGGGTGATTTCTATCGTCCAGTTCCCTGCTCTGGAAGGCATGTACCAGCCTTCGTAGCGGCTGGCCGACTTCACTACGCCTACCAGGGATGAGTCGAAGCGGTAGGTGGCTTCCGGAAGGTTGAGGTTCAGCTTCATTCCTGCCGGGGTGAATTCAATGCCGAGAAGCTTGCTGGAGGAGTAGAGCATGCAGGCGTGGGCGTGGAGGTTCAAGACGGGAAAGTCCGTCCCGCGGAAGTATTGCTCGTCAGCCGCGCCGCCGGGGTGCTTTGCAATCGGGGAGTTCCAGGAGTCGTTGCCGCTCCAGATTCCGTACCAGATGTTTGGGTAGCTTTCGGCATGGACGGCCAGCGTGTTGCGCTTCCACTCCTGCCAGGCCATTGCGGGATCCGTGGCGGCAAGCGCCCAGACCAGCGTCTGGTTCAGCGAGGGCCAGATGGCTCCCATCTCGAGCGTGCCTGCGCCATTGCCGGCGCTGGTGCGCATGTCGGGGCCCTGGCTCATCTGGGCTGCTCCTAATGGGCCTTTGCGCAGGAGATCGTTCATGGTGCCGATCAGGCTCCGGGTCTGGTCTGGCGTGGTTGCGCCGGAGAGGATGGCCCACGGTTGGGGCTCGATCCATAAGGTGCTTTCGCCCAGCCAGCCCGCCTTGGGGCCCAGCCATGCGCGGCGAAACCATTTGCCGTTCCATTGGGCGCTTGTGGCTTCGCGGTGCTGCTTTGCGCTGGCGCGCGCTTCCTGAATGAGTGGCGAGTGATTGCCTGCGTAGTCGAGCAGTCGAGCGTATTCATCGAAGACCCAGGCGGCCATGGCGGAGTTGAGCACGCTTTCGCTCTGGTCGATACACTCCTGCATGGAGGCGTAGGCCCAGGTGTAGATGAGGCCGTCGTTCCAGTCGTCCACCAGCATGCGCATGATGCCGTGCTGGCCCGTGCCTACGTCCTTAACCTGATGGCGATAGCAGCGCTCGAGCAGCTGGCTGACGGTGGCGGTGCGGTTGGGTTGCGATGAGAGCAGCGATGGGATCTGCTCGTGGAGGAAGTCGAGGTCGCGGGTGGCGAGAATATATTCGCTCACAGCCCAGAGGAGCCATAGGGGCAGATCGCTCGCGTTGTCGGACTGCATGGGCGCGACTACGCCGTGGCCGACGATGCCGTAGGGGATGGAGCCGTCGTCGCGGACTTCTTTCAGGGTGTAGCGCAGAACGCTTTTTACGATCTCAGGATTGCTGAAGAGGAATGGGAGGCTGTGCTGGAGCGGGTCGCGAGGTGCGCCCTGAAATCCCATTACATATTGATAGAAGCCGTTCTGGTTGAGCAGGTGCTCTTGAAAGAAATCGTCATAGGTGAGGCTGCTGCGCAGGTAGTAGTGGTTCCATGTCGCCTCGCGCTTGATCCATGGCTGACTGGGTACGTCGAAGCGCATGCCGTTTTGCTTCCATGCGGCGGTGGTGGTGCGGAGGGATGTGTCCCTGGAGCGCTCGTACTTTGTGATCAGCGCGGGAAGTGTGAAGCCCTGCGTGAGATAGCCGTAGAGGAAGCTGAGGGTTTGCGATTGGCCGGGTGCGAGATGGAGGGTGCGCTCGATCAACAGGCCGGTGTGCGGGGTAGCGGCGAGATTGTCGCCCAAAGGCTGCTTGAGGCCGGTGGGATTTGCCGGGCCGCCGCTGCCGAAGAAGGATGCTGCGTTGGAGCTCACGCCCGTGGGTGAACCGTCCAGCGAGACGAGGAATGTTTGTGGAATATCGAGGGATTCGAAGTCGGTGCCGGGTTGGAGATCGTGTACGGGTGCGTCGAAGCCGAGAGGTGAGGCTTTGAGGATGGCTTTGGCGTGCGCCCATGCGGCTTCTTCTTCCGGGGTGCGGCCGGGGAAGGTCTTTGAGTCGAGAAGGCCGCGGTTGCCGGCGGTTTTTGTCACGTGGTGCTGAAAGCGGCGGGCCATCTCGCGGCGGATTTCGGTTTGAGTACGCTTGCCGAATGTGCTTTCAAGGGCGGAGCGGAAGGAGAACTGGAAAGGCTGAGTGCCCCAGTACTCCACCCAGCGGAGGGTGGCCGCCGTGGCGCTTTGATTGGTGATGGTGACCTGCGAGAGCAATACGGGATCGTCGCCGAAAGGGGCGTGAATGACCTGGTCGATGGCGTAGTGGCTGCTGGCGATTTTTTTGCGGAAGTAGCCGATGCCGAAGATGCGCTCGAAAGATGGGTTGGTCGCGTCGTAGTACGTGCTCAAGGTCTGATTGCCGTCGGTCAGGTAGCCGAGGCCGCCGGAGAACTGGCTGAAATCGGGATCGTAGTCGTTGAGGAATTTGGGGCAGCCTTCATCCTGACGCACGCGGACATGGCCGTAGTTGGAGGCGAGGGCGATGATGCGGTCATTGCCCACCTGGTGGATGTGTTCGGTGGGGCTCAGGATGCCGGGTTGGAGATCGGTTACGGCGTGGGGGTCGGTGATCTGGTTTGCCGTGTAGCGGTAGGCGGGGAGATTGAATTCGTCAGTGGTCCAGAGGCCGAAGTTGCCGGAGCCGTAGGGGGCGGGCGGTTGCTGCTGAGCGGCCGCGCCGTGGAGATGGATGGGGAGCTGGCTGGCTACGGCAAGGCCGAGTGTGTTGCGCAGGAATTCTCTTCTGGTGGCTGGCATGGGCATGCTCTCTGGGCGGCTGATCTTGTGCCAGACGATTGTATGCTGAGACATCCTCCCTCAGGGGCTGAAGCCGCCATGATTTGTTGCGTGTGAGAGGCGGAGACAGAAGCTCTGCTATACTCGGTTTCAACGTTATGCAGACCATTTTCATTTCGCGCGCAATTACCGCTATTCGAATTAGCGGATACATGGCGCGCGTGGAAAACTGAGCCTGCATACACAGATTCAGTAAGTTTTCAAAAGCCACTCGCGAGCAACCGCCGCCGGTGGTTTTTTTGTTTTGCCCGGTAGAAGACCTTATGACGGAGCGCTATGTATAGTCCGAAATTCAATCGCGTAGAGGATCGCGGTGTTCTGCTGGAGGCGATGCAGGCTTATTCATTTGCGATTTTGTTTGGCCCCAACAGCGCGGCTGACAATGCAATGACGGCTACTCACTTGCCGCTGCTGGTCAAGGACGAGGGCGAGCATGGGCTGATTGAGGGGCATTTTGCGCGGGCGAATCCGCATTGGGCCAGGCTGGCGGGGCGGGAGACGCTGGTGGTGTTTCCGGGGCCGCATAGTTACGTGACGCCGTCTTTGTATACGGAGGAGCTTTCCGTGCCTACGTGGAATTACATCGCGATTCATGCTTACGGGACGCCTGAGTTGATTGAGGATGCGGATGGGAAGAACCGGCTGGTGGAGGAGTTGATTGCGAAGCATGATGCGCCGGTGCTGGAGCATTGGCGGGTGCAGCCGGAGGGGTATCGGCGGACGATGCTGGCGGGGATTGTGGGCTTTCGGATGCCGATTGCGCGGATTGAGGGGAAGTTCAAGATCAGCCAGAACCGGAATGCCGGGGAACGCGCAAATGTGAAGGCTGCTCATGCGGCAGGGAGCGACGATCAGCGGGAGTTGGCGCGATGGATGAAAAGGCTGCTGGGGTGACGGAGAAAGCTATGGCGGGACGGGTGGAGATTTTCGATACGAGCCTACGCGATGGGCTGCAGCAGCCGAATCTGGAGATTTCGGTGCCGGCGGCGGTGCATCTGCTGGAGCGGATGGGCGCGTTTGGCGTGCACTACGCGGAGATTGGTTTTGCGGGAGCGAATGAGTTTGTTTCGCAGCTGGTGGATGCGCTCAAGGATGCGGATACCGGCGCGATGAGGCTGGCGTTGTTTGGGCGGACCCGGGGGCGCGGAGTTCGGGCGGCGGAGTGGCCTGATCTGAAGTTCATGGTGGCGCACAAGGAGCGGGTGCGGACGGCGGTTGTGGTGGTGAAGTCGCGGCTGCTGGATGTAGAGCGGTCACTGGAGACTACAGCTGACGAAAATTTGAAGATGGCGCGGGAGACTATTGCGTATCTCAGGGAGCATGGGCTTGAGGTGATTGTGGACCTGGAGCATGCGATGGATGCCTTTTGCGGGCGCGAGGAGTTTGGCCGCCCTTCGACGGCGGATTTTGCGCGGAAGACGCTGGAGCATCTGTATGCGCTGGTGGATGCGTGCGTGAGGATGGGGGTTTCGCGGATTGTAGTTTGCGATACGAACGGCGGGGCCAGTCCCGAGGAGGTTGCGGCGCTGTTTGGGGAGTTGACGGCGCGGTGGCCTGGGGCGGGATTTGGGTTTCATGGGCATACGGATCGAGGCCTGGGTGTAGCGAATGCGCGGGCAGCGGTGCTGGCCGGCGCAGTGCAGGTGCAGGGGACGCTGCTGGGGACCGGTGAGCGGTGCGGGAATGTGAATCTAACCACAGTGATTGGCGGGATGCAGTTGCGTGGGGAGGCGGAGTTTGTGCCGGCGGCAGCACTGACGGGGCTGACGGGGCTGGCTCATGCGGGCTTCGATGCGTTTGCGCTGGATGTTCCGCATGGGGCGCCGATTGTGGGGCATGGAGCGTTTGGGACCTGGGCCGGGATGCACGGCAGCAGCGAGCGGAAGCATCCGGGTGCTTATTTATGGTGCGATCCGGCGCTGGTGGGCGCTACTCCGGCCATTGGGGTGAATGCACATTCGGGTAAGGCGAATGTGCTGCTGCTTTCCGAGCAGCTTGGTGTGGGACTGAACGGGGCGCAGGCGCAGGAGTTTCTTGAGGCGAATGCGGCAATGATTGACGGGGGCGGATTTACTGCCAGCGAGACCTCGTTCCAGCTGGCCTGCATGAAGATTCTTGGGACCATGCCGGATTTGTTCGCGGTGCGGACGTGGCGGGTCTTCGATGAGTCGGATGAGAGTGGGAAGCGGTACGTGCAGGCTTCGATTTCGCTGGCGATTGGCGAAACGATTTTTGCATCGCGGGCCGAGGGCGAGGGGCCGGTGGATGCGCTGACCCGGGCGATGCGGCAGGAGCTGGATAAGTGGTATCCCGACCTGCAGCGGATGCGGCTGGGGCGGTTTTCGGTGATGGCGATAGATGTTTCGGCGCATGATTCGGCGGCGCGGGTGCGGGTTACGGTGAGTTTTACTGCGGATGGACACGAACCCTGGGTGACGGCTGGAGTCTCCAGCGACATGAACCAGGCGGCGTTGAATGCGATCCTGGATGGCTTCCATTATTGGCTTTGGAAAACAGGTGCGGCGGCACCGCAATTGTCACCGGCGGAGGCTCCGCTAAGTCAATCTGTTTGATATACTCATGAAGTCACCTGCGGAGGTGGCGAAATTGGCAGACGCACTAGCTTGAGGTGCTAGCGGGTAACTCCATAGGGGTTCAAGTCCCCTCCTCCGCACCAAGATTCCACGGCGCTTATGGCGCTGATTCGAGAGAAAGCACCCCTTCCAATGCAGATTCTTCTTTACTTCGTCATTGCAATCCATGTGATTGTTTGTCTCTTCCTGATTGGCGTTGTTCTGCTGCAGCAGGGACGCTCGGCTGACCTTGCCGGTGCCTTCGGCGGGCAGGGCTCGCAGACGGCCTTCGGTCCTCGCGCTGCGGCGAACATTTTTACCCGTCTGACGACCATTGCGGCGATCATCTTCATGATCACTTCGCTGAGCCTGACGGTTCTCTATGTGCGTTCGACGCATTCGCGTTCGGTTCTGGATGGAACCACCCAGAGTGCTCCTGCAAAGAAGTAGATGCAGTTCGTTTTTTTGATCAGAGGCCGCGATTGACGCGGCCTTTTGCTTTTGCCGGTGAACGGCGGGTTTAAGCGGAGTGAATGCGATGATTCTTGAGACTTTTCCTGTTGGGCCTTTGCAGTGCAACTGCACGATCCTTGGTGACGAGGATGCCGGCGAGGCAATTGTGATCGATCCGGGCGATGAGATTGGCTGGATCCATGAGCGGCTGACTACGCTTGGGCTGAAGTTGAAGCAGATTCTTATTACGCACGCACACATTGACCATGTGGGCGGCGCGCTGAAGCTGAAGCGGCTGACGGGTGCGCCGATTCTGATGAATGAAAACGACATGCCGCTGCTGGGAATTATGGATCAGCAGGCGGGGTGGCTTGGAATGCCTACGCCGGAAGTGGCTGCGCCGGATGAAAGCCTGAAAGATGGGCTGAAGGTGGGACTGGAGCGTTATCCGGCTCAGGTGATTCATACGCCGGGGCATACGCAGGGTTCGGTGTGCCTGCATTTTGCGCCTCTCAAGATGGTTTTTGCGGGGGATACGCTCTTTGCCGGGTCGATTGGGCGGACGGATTTGCCGGGTGGAAATGGACGGCAGCTTCTGGATTCGATTCGGAGAGAATTGCTGGTTTTACCGGATGAGACCCGGGTGATCGCAGGGCATGGGGCGGATACGACGATTGGAGCAGAGCGGGAGAGGAACCCTTTTCTGCAACAGTGGCCCCGGTAATTTACCGGGAATGAAATTTATTTCATTTGAGTAATTTACTTGTATTTATTGAAGTAAAACTTCAGGCAGATGGGCAATTTTTTAATCCTGCTGATTCTTGCTTAAGTAGTTAAGTACCCTGGTTACTCCGGTACTGAATTCGGGCTCCGGGGCTAGCAGGCTTACTACCAGCCATCCGGACTCCTGCATGCCGAAAAAGTAACCGGGATGGACCCAGACCCCTTCGTCGAGCAATTCGTGGACGGTCTGCTCGTCGGGCTTTAAGGCTGCAATGCGGAGGATGGCGTACCAGCCGCCCTCGACAGCGAGCCGGCGGACTACTGGCTCCGTGGAGAGCTGACGGTCCAGTTCCACGAGGTTGGCACGGACTCGCGTGCAGATCTGATTCTGAATTCCCTTTCGGTCCTGCAGCCAGTGGATCATGGCCCACTGGATGGGTGCGTTCATGGACAGGAAAGTGTCGGCTATGACTTCGAGGCGCTGCATGGCTTCTTTTTGCTGCGGGCCTGTAGTTACGATCCAGGCAGATTTCATCTGCGGGAGACCGGCAACTTTGCTGAGGCCGCTGACTACGAAGACCGGCACGCCTTCAAGGCCGTGGACGAAGCTGGATGGTTTGGCAGCCGAGCCGCGTGGGAAGGCGTAGTCGAGGAAGACTTCATCGACGATGAGGCTGAGTTGAAATTCGCGGCAGAGACGGGCGAGGGCTTCTGACTCCCAGGGCTTGGTGAAGTGGCCGGTGGGATTGTTGGGATGGACAAGGACGATGGCTCGGGTCTGCGGGGTGATGGCGCGGCGAAAGGCTTCCGGGTCTATCTGCCAGCCGTGATCGTAAATGAGGGAGACGTTTTTGAGGCGCACGTCGTCGAGGACGGCGAGAAAGTCGAAGAGCGGATAGCCGGGCTGCGGGACGAGAATTTCTGTTCCGGGATCGCAGAGGAGACGGAAGAGATAGCTGTAGGCTTCACTGGTGCTGGTGGTCAGGACGATCTGCTCGGGTGCGATGTGTGCGCCGTGGCTGGCGTAATAGTTGCTGACGGCTTCCCTGGCGGCGTGCAGGCCTAGAGGGTGCGGATCGTAGTCAAGGGCGCGGGTATCTTTGAGCGCATCCAGAAAATCTGCGCCGTAATCGAAGCCGCATCGGGTGGGATTGGAGGCGGTGAGGTCGGCTGTGGGCAGACCGGCAGCGATACGCTCGCGATGTGCCTGCGCCAGGGCGCTCTCTTCGGTGTTCCAGTCTGTGCGCTTTGAGAACTTCATCCTTCGGGAAACCTCATCAAGTCGCATGGGCTAAAGCCCGGAGAATTTCGCATCTCATGCCTATCGGGCACAATAGAAACAGGCATCCCTTTGACGATACACGGGTGCAATTCGAGATGTAGAGGAGATTCGATTGGCTTTGCGCGCGGTGGTGTTTGACTACGGAATGGTTCTGAGTGATCTACAGGATGCCGCGGCACATGCCGAGCTGATTCGCCTTACGGGTCTTCCGTTCGACCGGTTTGAGGAGCTTTACTGGGCCGACCGGCATGCCTACGATGAGGGCAAGCTTTCCGGGATAGAGTTCTGGCGGAAGCTGGTGCGCGACGGCGGGCTGATTCGTTCTGAAACGGAGATTCAGCAGCTTAACTTTCTCGACGGGCAGATGTGGTCAACGGTGAATGAGCGCATGGTGGCATGGCAGGCTGAGCTGAAGAAGAGAGGCTTGCTTACGGGCATTCTGTCGAACATGGGCGACACGGTGCTGGAGGTTTTGCTGGCGACACATGCGTGGATTGCAAACTTCGATGTGCATGTGTGGAGCTATCAGCTGCGGATTGCCAAGCCTGATCCGGCTATCTATCGGCATACGCTCGAAAAGCTGGGGACGAAGCCGGAAGAGACGCTGTTTCTGGATGACAGGCTGGTGAATATTGAGGCTGCGCGGGAGCTTGGAATCCTGGGGATTCAGTTTACGAATGCAGACGCGCTGCGGCAGGAGCTGATTGCCGCGGGGTTGGATGCGGAGTTGCCGCTGCCTTAGTTTGCGGAGTCCAGATAGCGTAACCGTCTCTAGCGGGGGCTGTGGCCGAGGTGATAGGCGAGGCCGGCACTGTACATGGCGGAGTCGAGGCCGGGGTTGCTGGGCACGATGAAGGCATTGGAAAAATGGAAGAAGCTAAAGCCGACCTGGCCATCCCATCGCGGTGACAGACGGAATTGCGTTCCAACGCCGATCTTCAGGCTGAATTCCATGTACGAGGACTGCGAGGAGAGCGCCTTCTGATTGAAGCCGAGGACTCCGCCCTTGGCGTTGAGGAACGGCTTGATTTTCTTGCCGTCACGCCATAGCAGGCGGGTGCCGATGGGCATGATGCCGACGCCGTAGATGGTTTCGTGCTCCTTGCTCTGCGGCGTTCCCCATACGGTTTGCTTTGTGGGTTGGCGGAGGACGACGATGGGCTGGAATTCTGCCGAGTAATCGAGGCGTGCTCCCAGTCCACGGCCCCAGGAGTGGCGGTCGTACTCGATGCTGGCGAAATCGAGATAGCTCCACCAGGAGTTGGCGAAGAAGTGGAAGTGGCCGAAGGAGCCCTGGCCCATGAAGACGAGTTCGCTTTCTGGGCCGCCGGTTGGGGATGGAGCGGGCTGACCGGCTGCTGCGCCTGAGGCGCTGTCGTCCGGGGCTACTGCCGATGCGGATTCCGTTTGGCTGAATGCGAGGTGGCAGAGCAGGAACGCGGCTACGGCGAAGAGGACCAGATGCCTTTTTATGCACAAGAAAGCACTGTATGGGTTATTGGACATCAGGTTCTCCTGCGGCGGTCGGGTGCGCTGTAATGGAAGATTCCTTGTGAAGAGCTAGAGATAAACGATCAAAAATATTACCGATAGGGGTCTATTCAAATGACAGCCCATTATAGCTGGAAGCACTTAGGTTAGGCAGTTGCGGAGCGGCAGCGGCGGGAAGACGGCTTTACAAATCTTCAGGTTATGGGCGAAATCTCCTGAAGCCAGCGTTGCATTGTGGGTGATACACTCAGCCGTCGTTTCCATATATGGAGAAAGAATGAACACTTTTTACGGGACCTCTCGTAGCCTCTTACGTTCTCGCTCGCTCATGACAGCTTCCACAATTTTGCTCGGCGCGGTTGTTGCTTTCGGGCAGTCTGTACCGACGGTTACCGGGGATGCGCGAGTGGACAAGCTGCTCTCGCAGATGACGATTCAGGAGAAGCTTACGCTGATTCATGGAACGCAGGAAGACCCGAAGGTGTACCAGGGGCAGGCTGGATACCTGGCTGGTATTCCGCGGCTGGGGATTCCGGGATTGCGTTTTGCAGACGGGCCTCCGGGAGTGCTTACGCGGCATCCTTCGCAGAGCGAGACGGCGACAATGGGCGTGGCGGCCACCTTCAGCGCGAAGACGGCGGAAGCGAATGGGCTGGTGATTGGTCGCGAGGAACGCGCGCTTGGCATTGATGTGGCGCTGCAGCCTTTTGTGAATATCGACCGGGACCTGGAGTTTGGGCGTGGGTACAACACATTTGGTGAGGATCCATTTCTTACCTCTGTGATGGGCGTAGCGGAGATCAAGGGAATTCAGTCGCAGCATGTGATGGCACAGATCAAGCATTATGTTGCGTACGACTCTGATTCCGGAAATATTTTTGTGGATGACCAGACGCTGCACGAGATTTATGTGGCTCCGTTTGATGCGGCCTCGAAGGTGGGCGTGTCTTCGGTCATGTGCTCTTATAACCGCGTGAATGGTGTATTTGCGTGCGGGAACAAGACCACGTTGAATACGATTTTGCGGGACCAGATTGGATTTAAGGGCTTTGTGACTTCAGACTGGGGCGCAGTGCATGGTGTGGGCTATATCAATAACGGTCTGGATATGGAGATGCCCGGTGAGCCTGCGGATGGCGCGGCTGCAGTGTTTTCAATTCCATCATTTTTTGATCTGAAGCCTGTGCCGCCTCCTCCGCCGCCGGGTGCGATGGGCGACATTATGGATATGTTTGGCGGTCATATTCCTGAGGAGCCCAAGCCTGGCGGGATGAACATTGGCGACTTTGGCTTTAAGGAAAGCCCGAAGAAGATGAGCGAGGCGCTCAAGGACGGCACTGTCAGTGAAGCGGCAGTGACTCTTGCAGCGGGACGCGTGCTGCTGCAGATTGCGAAGTTTGGCTATCTTGACGGGCAACAGAAGCATGATGTGACGACGCAGTCGATTGAAGAGAACGCCAAGGTGATTGAAAGGACCGGCGAAGAGGCTGCGGTGCTGCTGAAGAACGAGAATCAGGCGCTGCCGCTGAAGGCTGCTGACCTGGGCTCGGTTGTGCTGATTGGCCCTACGGCTGCGCAGGTGGATTCGATTGGCATTAACGGCGAGCGGTCGGTTGGATTGCCAGAGCGCCAGGTGGGACCGCTGGCGGCGATGAAGAAGATTTCCGGTAATAACAATATTCAGTTTGCCGTGAATGATGACTTCACCGGGACGTTGGTTCCGGGAAGCCTGTTGACGCATGATGGGCAGCCGGGGCTGGTGCGGACTACGCTGATTGGTACGAGCGGGGCGGCTCAGCGGGATTTCCGCACCGATGCAGTGATTGATTTCACGAAGAAGAATGGGAACACACTGCCGGCGGATGCGCGGATGGTGTGGAAGGGCACGCTGACTCCTTCACATGAGGGCGAGTACTGGATCTACCTGCAGGCGCTCGGAACGAATGCTGCGCTTTTGATTGATGGCAAGAAACTGGCGCAGACTGGCGTGATGCAAGGCGGCGTGCACGGCGATATTCTGCAGGCGAACCAGGACAACGTGGTTCCTACGCCGGATGGGCTGGATAATGTTCGGCGGAGCATTCAGCTTGCTGCCGGTCCGCATGAGATCGAGATCAGGATCACGCCGGATACTTCGCATTCGCCTGTGCAGTTGCGGCTGAACTGGTATACGCCGGAGCAGCGTGTGGCCGATCACGATGCGGCGATTGCCGCGGCCAAGAGCGCCAAGACTGCTGTGGTCTTCCTTTGGACTCGCCTGCAGCCGGTGTTTGGATTGCCGGGTGATCAGAACAAGCTGGTAGAAGAGATTGCTGCAGTGAATCCGAACACGATTGTGGTGCTGAATACCTCTCAGCCTGTGGCTTTGCCATGGGTGGACAAGGTGAAGGCCGTGCTGGAGATGTGGTGGCCTGGCGATGAGGGCGGATGGTCTACGGCAAATCTGCTGCTGGGCAAGGTTTCGCCTGCCGGGCGGCTTCCGGTGACCTGGGGCAAGCAGCTTACGGATTATCCGGCGACCGATCCGAAGTATCCTGAGCGCTCAAAGAAAGGTGTGGATGGAAAGACTACCTATTCTGAAGGCGTGAATGTTGGGTACCGATGGTTCGATAAGGAGAAGATCGATCCTCTCTTCGCCTTTGGTCATGGGTTGAGCTACACCAGCTTCGAGTACTCCAACCTGAAGGCGGCGACCAACGCTGACGGCGGATTGGATGTGACGGTGAAGATCAAGAACACCGGCTCAATGGCTTCAGACGAGGTGCCGCAGGTGTATATTGGCGCGCCCGATAAGGTTCCGAGCGGGATCCAGTTCCCTGTCCGGTCACTGGTCGCGTTCGATCGCATTCACCTGGGGGCCGGCGAGTCCAGGACTGTGACTCTGCATGTGGCTTTGCGGCAGCTTCAGTACTGGTCTTCTGCGGATACGAGCTGGAAGAAGCCTGTGGGCTCTCGCGAGCTTAGCGTTGGTGCTTCTTCACGGGATTTGCGGCTCCATACCACTGTGAATTAGGACAAACAGGTTACAGGTTCCAGATGGCAATTGGGATTCGCGCCATCTGCAGCTTGTAACCTGTAACTATGTGCGCAGTTCTTTACGCAGCGACTACCAATCAGGGCAAGCTTCGCGACTTTTCGACCGCCGCGGAGATATTCGGCGTGGAAATTGAGCCTCTTACGATTCTGGCGACGATTGCTGCGCCTGAGGAAACGGGCGCTACGTTTCAAGAAAACGCTGTGCTCAAGGCTGTTTATTACTCCCGCTTCGCTCCGGCTGAGATTGTTATCGCGGATGACTCCGGTCTTGAAGTGGATGCCTTGAATGGCGCACCCGGTGTGCGCTCAGCTCGGTTTGCTGCCGATGCTGGAGTAGGCGACTCCCCGGATGCGCCGCTTGATAACACCGATGTGTGGAATAACATTCTGCTGCTGAAACGACTGGCGGGAGTTTCAGAGGGTAAACGCGCTGGACGGTATCGCTGCGTGCTGGCGGCCGCTCGCAATGGCGAGGTGTTGCATACTGCGGAGGGTTCCGTTGAGGGCGTGATCCTTGAAGGGCCGCGCGGAACTGGCGGTTTTGGGTATGACCCCTTGTTTTATCTGCCAGAGCTGGAGAAAACGATGGCGGAGATCGATCTTGAAACCAAGATGGGTTTAAGTCATCGGGGGCGGGCGCTCCAGGCACTTCTCAAGCTGCTCTGATCCATTTGTTACCTTGCTGATTCACAAGCTGATACGCACGGTGATCCGTATTACTCGCAATGCTTGACTACGGTAAGTCACGTTTCCAATAATCTTTTCTGTACTTTCAGGCGGAAACCTGTCTTTCAATCCGGTACGCAGGGCGCGAGGCTCATTCGCAACCTGCCCTCAGCACTTCTGGAGCTGCATCTCAATGGCCACTGCTAATCATCCTGCCGCGCCAAAACTGACGCAAGGCGTTCAGCCTCTCCGCGCTGGCCAGGGGAGTTCCTTCCTCTGGCGCAAGTTGCACTCCCTTCTTGGCGTGATTCCGATCGGCGCATTTCTTGTGGAGCATATTCTCTCCAATTTTGAAGCGCTGAAAGGCCCTGCTGCTTATGCTGCGCAGGTGAAGTTCCTTAACTCCCTGCCGCTGGTGCGGGTGCTTGAGTGGACTTTTATCTTTTTGCCGATTGCTTACCACGCGCTTTATGGCGTGTATATCTGGTTCCGTGGCAAATCGAATGTGGTGTATTACCCGTGGGCGGGTAACTGGATGTATGTGGCGCAGCGCTGGACGGGACTGGTTGCGTTTGTTTATATCGGCTACCACGTGGCGACGCAGCGCTTCATGGGTGTGAGCTTGCCGGAGAATCCTGGTGCGAGCTTTCACAAGGTGCAAGCTGAACTTGGCAATCCGCTCATCCTGGCGTTTTATGTTGTGGCGATGATTGCTGTGTGCTGGCACTTTGCTTACGGCATCTGGCTCTTTGCGGCGAAGTGGGGTATTACGCCGGGTGTGAAGTCGCGGCAGCGGTTTGGTTATGTTTGCGCTGCGCTTGGGCTGGTGCTTGCGGTGATGGGCATCTGGAGCATTCTCGCTTTTGTGATGGCACCGACTGCGCCGGAAAATGTGGCGCCGACTGCACAGTTGATTACTTCTCTTTTTACGGCGCACGTTTAGGACGCGACTGAAGATGACGACTCTGACAGCAAATGGACCGCGCATTGACTGGAAAGTGTTTCAGGAGATTGTGCCTGAGATGGCTACCGGCATGGCTGCTGTGAGTCACGCGCTGAGGAAGTCTGGCGTGGAGCCAGAACTGTTTGAGTTGATCAAGATTCGCGTTTCGCAGATCAATGGCTGCGCATTCTGCGTGCAATTTCATCTGAACGATGCGCGGAAGTTGAATATTCCTGCTGCGAAGCTCGATCTGCTGGCAGCATGGCGTGATGCGGGCATCTTCAGCGAGCGCGAACAAGCTGCGCTGGCCTGGGCTGAGCGGCTTACGCATATTGCGCTGCAGCATGTTGATGATGATGCTTACGCTGCGCTCTCCGCACATTTTTCTGAGCGTGAAATCGCGTTTATCACCACGGCTACTGGCCAGATCAATTTTTGGAACCGGATTGCGGCGCCTTTACGATTCGAGCCGCCGATCCCGAATTCCTCTATTTAAGTGATGCAAGTGTAGTGGTGCAAGGAAAGGATTCAATCAAAGATGGCATCACCCAGAATTATCGTTGTGGGCGGAGGACTGGCGGGACTTGCCGCTGTGATCAAGATTGCCGAAGCAGGCGGCAGCGTCGACCTCTTCTCTATCGTCCCTGTGAAGCGCTCGCACTCAGTTTGCGCGCAGGGCGGCATCAATGCCGCGAAGAATCTAAAGGGCGAAGGCGACACGACCGCGCAGCACTTTGATGACACGATTTATGGCGGCGATTTTCTTGCCAACCAGACGCCCGTGAAAGCGATGTGCGAGGCTGCGCCGGGCATCATCGATCTTCTGGATCGCATGGGTGTGCCGTTCAATCGCACTCCTGAGGGGCTGCTTGATTTTCGGCGGTTTGGCGGAACGCTGTATCACCGCACGGCGTTTGCCGGCGCTACTACGGGGCAGCAGCTGCTCTACGCGCTGGATGAGCAGGTGCGGAGATATGAGGCCGACGGCAAAGTAAAGAAGTACGAAGGCTGGGAGTTTCTTTCCGCTGTGATCGACGGGCAGGGCGTGACGCGCGGCATTACGGCGATGGACCTGCGCTCGATGGAAGTACGCGCCTTCCCTGCTGATGCTGTGATTCTTGCTACGGGTGGCAACGGGGCAATCTTCGGTAAGTCGACCAACTCGGTGGTGTGCACGGGGTCGGCGCAGTCTGCGGTGTTTCAGCAGGGGGCGTATTACGCTAACGGCGAATTCATTCAGGTGCATCCTACAGCGATTCCTGGGGATGACAAGCTGCGGCTGATGTCTGAGTCTGCGCGTGGTGAGGGCGGGCGCGTCTGGGTGCCACGCAAAGCCGGTGATAAGCGCCCCTTCAATCAGATTCCTGACTCCGACCGCTGGTACTTCCTGGAAGAGTGGTATCCGAAGTACGGCAATCTCGTTCCGCGCAACGTGGCCACCCGCGCCATCTTCAGGGCGGTTTACGAATTTGGCCTTGGCATCGACGGCCAGCCCATGGTCTACCTTGACCTTACGCACATCGATCGCGAAACGCTGAATCGCAAGCTTGAAGGCATACTGGAGATTTACGAGAAGTTTGTGGGCGACGACCCGCGTGAAGTGCCTATGAAGATCTTTCCGGGCATGCACTACACGATGGGCGGCCTTTGGGTAGACTTCAACCAAATGACGAATATTCCGGGGCTCTTTGCGGTGGGTGAATGTGAGTATCAGTATCATGGGGCGAATCGGCTTGGTGCTAATTCGCTGATGAGCTGTATTCATGGCGGATTTCTTACCGGGCCGATTGCAATGAAGTATGCGAAGAGTATTACTGCTGCTGAGGGCGATGGTGGCGCGGCTGCTGAGGTTCAACGGCAAAAAGAGATCAATAAGGCTCTCATTACGAATCAAGGCAATGAGAATCCGTTTAAGCTGTGGCGTGAGCTTGGCAATACGATGACTGAGCATGCTACGGTGATCCGCTATAACAAGGGATTGCAGCAGGCGGATGAAAAGATTGTTGAGTTGATCGATCGCTTTACCAAGGTGAACCTGAGCGACAAGAGCCAGTGGGCGAACACGAGCTTTGCGTTTACGCGGCAACTTGGAAACATGCTGGAGTTGGCACGAGTGATTGCGCAAGGTGCGCTGCTTCGCGATGAATCGCGCGGGGCGCATTACAAGCCCGACTTCCCGGAGCGCAACGACGAGAAGTTTTTGAAGACGACGAAGGCCAGCTATACAGGCACTACGGAAGGTCCGAAGTTTGAGTTTGAAGATGTGGATACGCAATTCATCAAGCCGCGGCCACGTCGCTATGACGCGGCGAAATAGTGCTGCGCAACCATTTTCTGAAAGATTGAACTGCAGGTTTCGTACTGAGGGAACATGGCAACTAAAACCGTAACACTTGAAATCAAGCGCCAGGCAAGTCCGGATTCGCCTGCGGTATGGGAGAGGTTCGAGCTTCCGTGGCGTCCGGGCATGAATGTGATCTCCGCGATGATGGAGATCGCTACGAATCCGGTCACTACGGATGGACGCGAGACTACGCCGATTGCGTATGACTCGAATTGTCTGGAGGAGATTTGCGGATCGTGCGCGATGCGCATCAATGGCAAGGCGCGTATGGCTTGCTCTGCCCTGGTGGATAACTTTGAGCAGCCGATCAAGGTTGAGCCGCTTTCGAAGTTTCCGCTGGTGCGTGATTTGCAGGTGGACCGGTCTGTTCTTTTTGAAAACCTGAAGGCAGTGAAGGCCTGGGTTCCTGTGGATGGTACATATGACCTTGGCTCAGGGCCACGTATGTTTCCACAGGAGCAGGAGGTTCGTTATCCGCTTTCGAATTGCATTTCATGCACTTGCTGCATGGAGGTCTGTCCGCAGTTCAATGTAGAGACCGGCTTTGTGGGTGCGGCTACGATTGCGCAGGTGAAGCTTTTCAATAGCCATCCAACTGGCAAGGTGCTTGCCGAGGATCGGCTACGGGCGCTGGCTGGCGATGGTGGCGTGCAGGAGTGCGGCTTCGCGCAGAATTGCGTTGAGGTTTGCCCCAAGGCGATTCCGCTGACCGATGCCATTTCGGATGTGAGCCGCGATGTGCTGCTGCAAAAGGCTAAGGATTTCTTCCGTAGTTAGTCTGGTTGTGGAAAAACAAAAGGGCGCGGCTTGATGCTGCGCCCTTTGTGTTTGGTGCGTGTTCTCAGAAGTGCCAGATTACATCTGCAGCCAAGGTTAACGATTGTGTCTTTGCACCGAGAGCTTTCATTGTGTCTTCAGAGAGTTGTCCTGCCGGCGCATTGGACAAGGCTGAGACGGCAGAGCCCGGAGCGATATCGAGTGCGCGGAGGCCGTAAGGGCTGTAGCTGTGCACGTAGCTCAGTTCTGGACGGAAGGTTATCGTTGATCCTATCCAGAAGTTGAAACCTACCATGTGCTCTTCAAAAATGCCTGGCGTGCCTGTTCTCTGCCCTTTGATGTCATCGACTACTTCATTGCGGATGTTCAGTGAGGCTGTGTCATGACGGAAGTTGTGCTCGATGTAATTTGTGATTGCCCATTCCGGGGCGAAACAACGCGTGGCGCGTGTGCCCGTGTAGCTTGAATTGGGATTCTCACAGACTGCGCCGAAGTTGAGCGTGGCAGCGCCGGGCCTTCTGTTTGTTGTTTCAGGCCAGGGTGATGTTACGGGGCTATATGGAACACCCGTATTGTACCACCACATATTCGGAGTGTCTTTCATGTACTGATACCAACCTTCTGTGTCCGTGTGCCAGTGCGGACTGATGCGGTGATACCAGGTTTCGTAGAACGCTGTCAGATTGTTGTATGCGTACCTGCCGTCATTCATGGTGTTGTCGCAGGTGTTGAGCGCGTCGCCGCCATTGTGCCATGTGTAAACGACGCATGCATTGCCGGTGGCCTTTGCGTCGGTTGTCCAGGGCATCACGTCGCAACCTGCACTTACTCCGCCTTGAAGCGTCCAGTGCTTGTTCACCTTGACTGTTAGATTTGCACCGGTCTGGGTGTAGCAGTCGTAAGTGTAGAGGATTGAGTGGGAGTAGGAATAGTTGTTCGGCGCGAGTTGGGCCTCGATGTCTGGTAGTGAAATGTAGCGTCCGATCCGCAGATCTGCGCCTTCAGCCAGCTTTGGGAAGTACATGTCCACGTAAAACATCACTGGATCGAAGCCGTATTGCGAGTTCTTGACCAGCAACTGCTGGCTTAGCATTCCCTTTGCAGTGGTGAAGCGGTAATCCTGACCGTAGAGCCCTGCAAAGCGGAAACCGTAGTCGAAGTGATCGTGCTGTACGGTGTCCGCGAGACGCTCGTAGTACAACGCCGCCTGATCAAGCACGATTGTGTTGGGGAACTCGTCATAGCCTGAAGGCAGATTTGCGGCGATTCCCTTTTGTGCATTGCCGCGATTGTTTGTGGAACCGTTTGCGCCGACTGAGATCCAGCCGTACCACTTTTCTCGACTGAGATGAACTGAATCCGGCTTTGTAGCGTCGCCGCCGTCAATCGCTGTCTGCAAGGGATAGGTTTGCGTATCGGGCGCGCCGATTGTCTGTGTGCCGCCGATGGGCCAATCTGCTGCTGGAAATGGTGGAGAAGAGATGGGTGCGGGTGTTGCGCGCCGTTGGGGAGCCGGACCGGAAGCGGTCACTCCTGTCCAATCTGCGACATACGCTTTACCCCAGCGGGTGAAGAAGCCTGGGTTCTCCTGCGGTTTTGTTGGGGCATCGGGTGCTGCGATGGTTGCCGTTGAACTGCTCTCCTGTGCTTTTGCTGATAATGCTGTTAAAGCCAGAATTACTGCGATGAATATTTTTCTTTCTGATTGCAAGAATTGCGTAAGAAACCCTTCGGTGTTCACCGAATGTTGCCTCACTTTCCGGGCTGATGAAACACCAGCCTTAAGGATTATTCGGCAGAAGCGCTAAGACCTGCGTAAACACTGGCGAAGTAACGTATAAGAGCTTTGCAAGGAAGTTGAAAATGCGGCTTTATGTTTCCTTTAGCGAGCATAAGAAATGCGTTGCAATCTATAAAGACTGCAACGCATTTTCGTGATTGAGGTTTTGCTTTTAGAAGCTTGCGATCCAGTTTTGGAGTACGGCCGGGAAGCATCCTGAGAGCACCACTGCTGCTGCGATTGCTAACAGCACGATCAGCGTTACCGGATGAACTTTGATGGGCGTTTCGTCGATTGCGGGCATTACGTAGGCGCGCTTGAGCACCTGGAGATAGTAATAGAGCGAGACTGCGGACATGGCTATTGCGAGTGCTACCAGTGCGAAGGGCCATGCGCCGCCGCCTACGCTGAGAACTGCTGCGAAGAGATTGAACTTCGCCCAGAAACCGACCAGCGGGGGAATTCCTGCGAGTGACAGGAAGAGAATCAGCAGGACAGCGGCAAGGATGGGATTGCGTTTATGAAGGCCGAGGAATGCGTCGAGTTTATCGCTGCCGGTGGCGCGTTCTACTACGCCGATCGCGGCGAAGGCTCCTATGGTGGTTAGGCCATAGGTGAGGATGTAGTAGAGGATTGCCTGGCCGCTACTCGGCCCCCACGAAAAGAATGCAAGACCTAGCAGTAAATAGCCCGCATGAGCAATTGCAGAGTAAGCAAGCAGTCTTCTTACGCTTGTCTGTGCCAGTGCCGCAAGATTTCCTACGATCATTGATGCGACAGAAATCAAGGTCAGGACTAATCCCCATGAACCCAATATCCCTAAATGTCTAGCTGAATGCTCTGTGATATGAGCGGTAAATTGTCCAATCTTATACCAGCCAGAGATGTGCAACATTGCGGCGGTAAAGGACAGTATGAGTGCGAAGCTAGCGATCTTCGAGACAGACGCAACGTATGCTGCTGCCGGGGCGGGTGCTCCTTCGTAGGTATCGGGCGCCCAAAAATGGAACGGAACAGCTGCTACCTTAAACCCCAAACCCGTAGCGATCAAGACCAGCGCAATGATAAGCAATGGTCCACCGCCAAAGACATGTTGAAAGTAAGCGATTTGAGCGATTTGTTGCAGATCTGTTGAACCTGTTAGACCGTATAAATAACTGAATCCGAAAAGCAGGAATGCGGCTGACATGCCGCCGAAGAGGTAGTATTTGAGGGCTGATTCGGCGCTTTTGGCAGAGGTTTTGCCGAAGGCTGTGAGGATGTAGAGGCCGATGCTGAGGAGTTCTAGGCCAATGAAGATGACAAGCAGATCGCGCGCGGCGGAGATGATGAGGCCACCGGATGCGGCCATCAGGATTACTGAAACGAACTCGCCTGGGTGCTTTGTGAAGCTGGAATCGATTAGCAACAAAAGAGTGATTGCTGTTAGAGCGAGCACTCCCATTTGCGCTACGGCGGAGATGCCGCCGTTGGCAAGCACGAGCGAGTCGCCAATGTAGAACCCAGAGCCTGTCTGGATACCGATGGCATACATGGCTGCTCCGCAGCCGATGACACCGAGCACTGCCGCTACGGCTGCGCGGACGCTCAGTGCGGCTTTGCGGAGGAATGCGAGGTCTACGAGCAGGACGAGCAAGGCTGCCAGATCGAGCGCTGTCTCGGGGAGGGTTACGCGGAAGAGGTCGCTGTAATTCACTGCGCACCTCCTGCGAGCAACGCTTTCACTGCGGGCTCAATGGCATCGAGCAAGACGCGTGGCCAGAGGCCTACGAACAGACTTGCTGTGGCGAGAAGTGTAAAGCCTGTCACTTCAGGCCAGGTGATCGCGGCGAACTCGTGGTTGTGATCATGCTGATGGGTTGCTGGAGGTGTGTCGCTGAAGAAGGCTTTCTGCAGGGCTCGCCATGTGTAGGCTACGCCGACTACGATCCCCACTCCGGCGGCTGCGGTCCACCATGGGTCGGCTTTCCACGAACCCACGAGAACCTGAAGCTCTGCCACGAAGCCAGAGAATCCCGGTAGACCCATGGAGGCTATGCCTGCAATGGCGAATCCCCATGCGGCGAATGGAAGGCGCTTGGAGAGATGCATAGTCTCAAGTTCAGCGAGTTGGCGTGTGTGCGTGCGGTCATACATGATGCGACCGACGATACCGAAGAGCAGGCCGGCGAGGACGCCGTGTGAGAACATCTGCAGCACTGCGCCTGTGACACCGATCTGATTGAGCGTCATGAGGCCGAGTAGAACAAAGCCCATGTGGCTGACGCTTGAGTAGCCGATGACAAATTTGAAGTCTGTCTGTACGAGTGCTACGAGGGCGCCGTAGATGATGCCGATGACTGCGAGCACTGCAAAGACATCGCGCCAGGAACCGATGCCGAGAAGCGACCATCCCCATGGGTCCATGCCGTGCGGGAACAGGCCCATGGCTACGCGAAGGCAGCCGTATGCACCGAGCTTCATGACTACTCCGGCGAGGAGCATGGAGGCTGCGGTGGGTGCGGCTACGTGGCCCGTGGGCGCCCATGTGTGGAAGGGCCACATGCCGGCGAGGATTGCGAAGCCTACAAAGACTAATGGGAAGGCCCACATCTGAAAACTTACTGGAAGAGCGGCGTGGCTTAGCTCCACTATTCCGGTGGAGTGGCTGCCTGTGGCGGCGTATGCGGCCAGCAGGCCGATGAGTACCATGGCTGAGCCGACGAAGGAGTAGAGCGCCAGCTTCATGGCTGCGTATTCGCGGCGCGTGGATCCCCAGATGGCGATGAGGAAATATTTGGGAACGATTGCGATTTCGTAGAAGACGAAGAGCAGGAAGAGATCGAAGCTGAGAAAGACGCCGTAGACGCCGCCGATGAGTGCGAGGAAAAAGGCGAAGAACTCGTTGGTGCGGAGTTCGATGTTCCAGCTGAAGAGTACGCCTGCTACTGCGGCGAGGCCCGTGAGCAGCACAAGTACGCGGCTGATTCCATCTGCGGCTAGTGTGTAATGGATGCCCATGGCGGGAACCCACGGTGCATCGACTAACACGACACGGTCTTGCGTAGCGCTGCCGGCGAAGGCGGCGATCGCAATGACGAGGCCGGTCAGCGCTATTGTGAGCGCTACGGCTCGCGCGAGCGCAGGCTTGCCCTTGGGCAACAATGCCTCAATGAGAGCGCCGGCAAATGAGAGATAAATCGTCCAGGCAAGCATCGTTTCTTAAAATCTCCAATGCGCCAGCAGGTTGACTACTGTGGGATTGATATTGTCCACGATCAACTGCGGCAGCAGGCCTATGAGCATCATGAGCGCGATTACGGGAGCCAGTGCGAGCCGCTCTCCGGTGTGCAGATCCGGGAAGTGCGACCAACGCTCAGGTACAGGGCCTGCAAACACTTTCTGAATTACGGTGAGGATGACTGCAGCTGTTACAAGCAGACCGAGTACGCTTACCGTGGCTGTAACCCATGAGAGCGGGAAGACGCCGCGGAAGATGAGGAACTCGCCTACGAAGCCGTTGAGGCCGGGAAGACCGAGTGAGGAGAAGAGTGCTATTCCCATCAAGCCTGCGAAGACTGGGGCGGGCTTGCGAAGACCGCCGAAGTCATCTATTCCGCGGATGCCTCCGCTACGCTCCTGCATTAACGCGATGAACCAGAAGAGTGCGGCTGCGGTGATGCCGTGATTGAACATTTGCAGAATGACGCCGTTGAGTGCTGCGGCCTGGCTGGCCTGTGTTGCCGCGCTTGTAGCTGGGACTGCTAATGCAAAGATGCCGAGCATACAGTAGCCCAGATGATTTACGGAGGAGTATGCAAAGACGCGCTTGAGATCTTTTTGTGCGGCCGCGGCCCATGCGCCCATGACTACGGTTGCTACGGCCAGGACAAGCAGCGGTGTGCGCATGGCGGCGATTTGAACGCCGAAGAGCGGAAGCGCGATGCGGAGTACGCCATAGACGCCCATCTTGGACATGGTGCCTGTGAGTAGCATGGTTACTGGCGATGGTGCTTCACTATATGCCGCGGGCAGCCAGGTGTGAAATGGCATGAGCGGCACTTTCACGGCGAATCCTGCGAGCACTCCGACAGCAAGCCACGGCATGACTGGGCCCAGATGCACCGTGACGATTTGTTCGAGTTCTCCGGTGGAGGCGAGGAGCGTGAGATGTTCGAAGTCCATGCTGCCTGTGGCGAGGAATATGCCCAGGAATGCGATCAGCAGCACTACGGAACCGGCCATTGTGTAGACGAAGAACTGCGTTGCTGCCGGTCCGCGCCTGGGTCCGCCCCATAGCTTGATGAGGAAGAAGGCGGGGATGAGACTGAGCTCCCAAAAGAGAAACCAATGGAAGAAGTTCTGCGCGGTGAAGGCACCGAAGAGGCCTGATTCGAGCAGGAGAACCAGCGCGAAATAGAGATTTGGCTGGCGGTGTACGCGATGCGCGGCGTCAATGGACATGAGCGCTACGATAGCGGAGAGCACCAACATGAGAGCGCTTAGACCGTCTGCGCCGAGATGATACTCGATACCGAGCGATGGCGCCCATGCAATGCGCTCAACGAAGCCCATGCTTCCGTCGGACGGCAGGTGCGTCCAGATCACTAATGAGACTGCGAGGCTGGCTACTGCGGCGAGCATCGCTACGAGACGCGCAGACTTGCCGGCGAAGAGCGCAATCACGGCTCCGAGGATCGGCAGGGCGGTCAACAATGTCAACATGGGAATTCCGTTCGTCTGCGATCCGATCATGGGCGGCTGCTCCAGATCAGAATCACTGCCAACACAACAACGGCAACGGCAAGCAGGCGAAGATAGGTTTGCGAGCGGCCGGACTGCACGCGCGCCAGGAGGCCGCCGCCTGAATAAAGCTCCTCACAGCCTTTGTCGAAGCTGCCGTTTACCCATTCGTTGTCAAAGAAGCGATTGAATTGAGCGAGTAAGCCGAATGCCCGGGTTATGAGAGCTACAATTCCGCCCCAGACGCGCCGGTCCTGCCAGTCGGCGACCTTTGCCCACCATTTGTAAAAGGCGATGAATGTTGCGCTGTAGAACTCGTCAACATACAGGCGATTGCGTAGTGTGAGCCAAATTGGCGGGACAGCTTTCTCCAGCACATCGCGCTCTTGCGGCGCAGGGGACCTGGAGCCGTATAGGAGCCAGCCTAGGCCCAGGCCCACGGCAACGATCACTGTGGATGTGAGTAGCAGGCCGAGAAACTCAGATTCGGCGAATTTGCCGAACTCGATTATGGCTGCGTGGCCCTCGAGGAAGCTGCGGAACCACGGCCATGCAGGTGTTCCGATTGCTCCGAGTGCGATGGCGAAGAAGGCGAGGATGGCCAGCGGCGTTGTCATCACCTTCGGGCTTTCGTGCGCATGACCGTGTCCGCGCCACTTGCCAAAGAAGACGTAGCTCATTTGGCGGGTCATATAGAAGGCTGTGAGGACCGCGCCGAAGACCAGCAACCAGAAGGGGCCCTTGCTGAAGTGCGCATTCTTAGCTGACTCAAGGATTGCATCTTTGCTCCAGAAGCCGGAGAAGAAGATTGGGACTCCGCTGAGGGCTAACATGCCGATAGCGTATGTTCCGAAGGTGAGTGGCATTGCCGATCTGAGGCCGCCCATTTTGCGAATGTCCTGCTCTTCATGGCAACCGTGAATCACTGAGCCTGCACCCATGAAGAGCAGCGCCTTGAAGAAAGCATGCGCGATGAGATGAAACATGCCTACTGCAACGCCGCCGAGGCCGAGGCCGGCCATCATGTAGCCGAGTTGCGAAACCGTTGAATACGCGAGGATGCGCTTGATGTCATCCTGCGCTACGGCGATGAGTGCGGCGAAGACTGCTGTGGCAGCGCCTACCCAGGTAATGACAGTGAGTGCGGTGGTGGTGCCGCCGCCTGTTGGCATGCCGGATTGCAGGAGGGGGTAAACACGCGCCATCAGATAGACACCTGCGGCCACCATGGTCGCTGCGTGAATGAGCGCGGAGACTGGTGTTGGACCTTCCATGGCGTCGGGGAGCCAGACGTGTAGCGGAAGCTGGCCGCTCTTGCCTGCTGCTCCCGCGAAGAGAAGAAGACCGATGGCAGTGGCTGCGCTCAAGCCTAACGCCGCAGGGGATGCTAGCAGGCCGCTTAAGGCTGTGGGCTCCATGCTACCTGTGCCGTTGTTGTAGAAGAGCAGCGTGCCTGTCTGCGCGAAGAGCCAGACGATGCCGAGCAGAAAGAAGATGTCACCGACGCGGGTGGTGAGGAATGCTTTTTTGGCAGCGGCTGCTGCGGACGGTTTTTGGTACCAGAAGCCGATGAGCAGATACGATGTGAGTCCAACGAGCTCCCAGCACATGAATAGCAATAGCAGGCTGTTGGCGATGATGACGCCGAGCATGGCTCCGGCGAAAAGCGAGAGGAAGCAGAAGAAGCGCGTGAAGTTCTCATCATGCGCCATGTAACCGGTGGAGTAGATGAAGATGAGCAGGCCAACGAAGGTGACCATCACCAACATGACTGCGGAGAGCGGATCGAGGACCCAGCCCAGATCGACTGTTGATGTACCGAATTGGAGCCAGGTGAAATTGGATGTTTCGCGAACTGCGTGGCCGCTGGCCCAGCCTGCAAGTACGTGCGCTAATGCGATAAGCGCGATCAACAATGAGAACGCGAGAGAGCCAATGGCGAGCGCTGCTGAAAGCTTGCGCATTGGCTGTTTTAAAAGCGAGATTACGCCCGCGGCTACCATTGGCAATGCGGGAATCAACCATAGAAACTGCGTGATTCCAGATGCCGCGGTCTGAAGAGTGAAGCCGCTTGATTCCTGCATCATCGGCTCACCCCTTCATCCGGTTGATCTCGTCGAGATCGGTTGTGCGCAAATGTCGATAGATGGAGATCACAAGGCCCAGTCCTACAGCCGCTTCTGCGGCGGCGACAGCGATTGAAAATACGGCAAATATTACGCCGGTGAGCGCTTCAGGATGCGGTCCGTAGCGCCAGAAGGCAATGAGATTCAGGTTGGCGGCGTTCAGCATCAGTTCAATGCCGATGAGTACAAGAATTGCGTTGCGGCGCGTGAGTGCGCCGGCGAGACCGATGGCGAAGATCAGTGCAGCTACGAGCAGATAACAGGAAAGAGGCGTCATTTCGTTGCCCCTTTCTCATGCATCGCTACGATGACTGCACCTATCATGGATGCTGTCAGAAGCACGGCAATGATCTCGAGAGGCAGCACATAGGGCCCCATGAGTGCGTGGCCTATTTGCAGGACTGATATCTGAGGTTCTGCCTGTGAGTGAGGCAACGCAGCCTGACTTTGCATGACTGCCCATGCGAGGACCGCAAAGACCGCTGCTGCAATCACCAGACCTGTCAACCATGTTTTGCTGAAGACGCCTGTTGCGGGTGTTTCAGAACTGCGCGTCAGTAGAATTGCGAAGACTACGAGTATTGCTACCGCGCCTACGTAGACGAGAATCTGTGCGAAGCCTGCGAACTGCGCATCGAGTGCAAGGAACATGAGCGCGAGGCCTGCAAAGGCCACCGCTACTGCGAGTGCGCAATGCACGGTGTTGCGCAGCATGACTGCTGCCAGGCCGCCGGCTACAGTGAGCGCTGTAAGAATTGCGAAGACTAACATTTGAGGCCCACCCTCTCTGAGCTACTCTGCATAGCGGTAACTCCGTGGGCCAAACTTCTTGCTTCGCATTCCGATGCGGCCTCCGATTAGGTATGCGCCGAGGAGAATTGCCGAGCAGACGATCCAGCGCAGCCAGCCTTCACCCATGAAGTGCCAAAGGCCGGTGACCAATAGGTTGAGCAGCGTCATGGGAAGCACGAACTTCCATGCGAAGTTCATCAACTGATCCTGGCGCAGGCGCGGGAAAGTTCCGCGCATCCAGATGTAGAAGCAGATCCAGGTCATGATCTTAGCGAAGAACCAGAACCATGACGGGACGAAATTCAGGATTTCGAGCGGTGCGCTCCATCCACCCAGGAAGAGAGTTGCGCCGAGGCCTGAGATGGAAAGCATGGCGACGTATTCACCCAGAAAGAATTCAGCGAACTTAAAGCCTGAGTATTCGGTGAAGTATCCCGCAACCAGCTCTGATTCCCCTTCAGGGAGGTCAAACGGAGAACGATTTGTCTCGGCTGTGGCCGCGATGGCGAACATTACGAACGCAGCGAAGCCCATGGGAGTGAAGATGAACCAGTGGGGCAGGCCCCGTGTGTATTGGTTCTGCAATTCCACGATCTTGTCGAGTGATAGCGAGCCGGTCATCATGACGATGACGACGCTGGACATGAGTAGTGGGACTTCATAGCTGATCATTTGTGCTACGGCGCGCATGGCGCCGAGGAGCGAATATTTATTTCGGCTGGACCAGCCGGCCATGAAGACTGACAGTTCGGCGGATGCGCCCATGGCGAAGTAAAAGAGCAACCCGGCATCCATGGGGACAAAGGTCATGTTGCGACCCATGGGGAGGACGGCATACCCCATGAAGACTACGACGACGAGAACCACCGGCGCGAGGAAATGGACGATGTGGTCGGCGCTGTATGGGACTACATCTTCTTTGATCAGCGCTTTGATGCCGTCGGCCACTGGTTGAAGCACACCGAGCGGGCCAACGCGGTTGGGTCCGATGCGGTTCTGCATGCGGCCCAGGCCTTTGCGCTCGAGCAGCACTGAAATGGCGAAGAGGCCTGGAAAGACTGCGAGAATTGCCACGACACTCAGAAGCGCGCCGACAATGGGTTGCAGCGATGGCGGTAGAAACCCGAGCACCCAATGCTTCAGCAGCACGAATATCTGATCGAGGGTGTTGATCATTCTGGCTGCGCTCCCTCTGCCGGCTTAGGGGCTGCCGCAGCGGCAGCTTTTGCGGCGGCAGCGGCCGCTGCTGCTCTAGCCTTCTCCTCTACCTTGGCTTTTTCTTCTGCGAGGCGCGCGTCTACTTCAGAAGCTTCTGTTGGGTGAATCTTGTGGTAATGCTCATTTGATTTCGCGAGTTGCTTGCGGTCGTATAGCAGGCCGCCGAAACGGTCATCCGTCGCAAGCTCGAACTCGGTATCCATCTTGATTGCTTCAAAAGGGCAGACTTCGACGCAGATCTGGCAACTCATGCAGACCGATATGTCGATGTCGAATTTGGCAGGATAAATCTGAGGCTTGCCGACGTAGTCCAGCTTTTTGTCTTTACTCTTTTCGATGTAGATGCACTTTGGCGGACACTCTTTTTCGCAGATTTGACAGGCCACACAGCGAAGGCCGGCCTCCCAGTCTGTGCCGTCGTAGACAAGGAACGGGAAGTTACGGGAGGCTTCTGGAAGCTGGAGCCGCTCCTCGGGATACTGAACTGTTGTCAGCCGATCTTTTGAGACAAAGCTTCCGGCAAAGTTTCTTGCCGTTTCCGCCAGCCCTTTCAATAAGCCTTCACCGAGCACGTTGCCTCTCCTATCGGTCTACTTCGCCAAGCACAATGTCTACACTGCCAAAGATCACTACGACGTCTGCTACGTTCTGGCCCAGGCACATATCTTCCAGAACGGTGAGATTGATGAAGCTTGGTGGGCGGATGCGGAAGCGATACGGTGATGAGCCGCCGTCGCTGATCAGGTAAAAGCCAAGCTCGCCCTTTGGTGCTTCAATGCGGCCGTATGCTTCGCCCGGCTTCGGCTTGAAGTTGCGAATCTTAGCCTTGGGATCTACGAACGGGCCAGCGGGAATGTCTTTAAGAGCCTGCTCGAGAATCTTCAATGACTCGCGCATTTCAAGGATGCGCACCATGTAGCGATCGTAGATGTCGCCGTGCTCGCCGAGCGGTACGCGGAAGCTGAAGCGATCGTAGATACCGTAGTGGTCCACTTTGCGGATGTCGTAGTTGACACCGGTGGCACGGAGCATCGGTCCCGTTATGCCGGCGTTGATGGCCAGTTCCGGCTTGAGAACGCCCATGCCTTGAGAGCGGGCCATGAGAATTTCATTTGATGTGAGCAGGTTTTCAAACTCATCGATGAATCGCGGCTGCTCCGCTACGATTTTGCGTGCTGCGTTCAAATGCGCTTCCGACATGTCAACGCGGCAGCCGCCGAAACGCATGTAGTTGCACATCATGCGCGAGCCAGTGAGGCTTTCGAAGAGATCGAGAATCTTCTCGCGCTCGCGGAAGGCGTACATGAGCGGTGTTCCGCTGGCTCCCATCTCCTGTGTCAAGAAACCAATCGTCGATGCGTGATTCTGGATGCGCGTAAGCTCAGCGAGGATTACCCGGATGTACTCTGCGCGCTCTGGAACTGCCTGACCAACCAGCTTCTCGACTGCGAGTGCGTATGCCCAATTATTGGTCAGCGAGCAGAAGTAGTCGAGGCGATCGGTGTACGGCATCATCTGCAGATAGCCGGCTGTCTCGCCGATTTGTTCATGGTTGCGGTGCAGATAGCCGAAGACGGGCTTCAGTTTAATGACACGCTCACCATCAAGCGATACGTCCATGCGAAAAACGCCGTGCGTTGAGGGATGATGGGGGCCCATCGAGACTTCGAGGAGTTCGCCTTCGCCCTCGGCCTCAACTACCGGAGGCCGATTCCATGCTTCCAATAAGCTTTCGCTCACTGTGCTGCCTCCGTTGCTGTTGCATTCGCTGCTTGATGCGCCTGTGCACGTTTCAACACTTCATCATGCGGAGTGGGCTCGTATTCATAGTCATCCGGCTCTACGTAATCACGACGCATGGGAAAGTCCTTGAATTCATCCCACATCAAAATGCGGCGCAGATCCGGATGACCGGTGAAGACGATTCCGTACAGATCGAATACCTCGCGCTCTTGAAACTCTGCTGCGCGCCAGATGGGTGTGAGCGATGGCAGGTCGGTTTTATCGCTGCGATTCACTGTGCGCATGCGCACAATGACCGGACCATGCTTTTTCTCCATTGAGTAGAGGTGATAGACGGCTTCAAGATAGCCTGGCGTGATGGTCTTCTTCGTTTCCTCGACGATTTCCTCCACCGTGGTCTTGACGCCATCTACTTCTTTTTCGACGGGACGAGTGACCTTCACCTTTTCAACGGTTTCTTTGTCGAGCCAGTCGACACCGGTGACATTGGAGAGAAAATCTAGCTTGAGTTCTGCGTCATCGCGGAGGAATTTAGCCGCGGCAAAGGCGTGCGCAGAGTCCAGAAGGAGAGAATGCTCCGCGCTGGGGCTGGGATTGGACACAACTTCTACGTGTGCGCCCGGCACAGCCGCTTCGATTGCCGACTTGATCTCCTCAACCGTTTTCATCAGCGAATCACCACCGGCACGGTCCAGACATTTGGGTTTGACGGCGGTACAAGATCATGCTCGCCTTGCTCGGGCACCGGAAATTCGCCTGATGCTTCGGCATTCACGTAACGTGGTCGATTCTCGCCTGTCAGGCTTTGCTCGTCGATCTTCTTCTGCAGGGTCATGAATGCCTGCAGCAGTGCTTCGGGGCGTGGTGGGCAACCTGGGATGTGCACATCCACTGGAATATAGCGGTCAATCCCCTTTAGGACGTTATAGCCCTGCTTGAATGGGCCGCCGGAGATGGCGCAGGCTCCCATTGCGATCACGTACTTTGGCTCAGCCATCTGGTTATAGAGGCGAACCACCTGTGGGGCCATCTTTTTTGTCACTGTTCCGGAAACGATCATCAAGTCCGCCTGGCGTGGTGAGGGGCGGAAGACTTCTGCTCCGAATCGCGCCATGTCATAGCGGGCCATGGTGGTGGCGATCATCTCGATGGCGCAGCATGCGAGGCCAAACTGCATGGGCCAAACCGAGCTTTTGCGGCCCCAGTTGTAGAGCTCTTCAATGGTGGTAACAAACACACCCTGCTTGCCGAGTTCGATCTTGAGTTCCTGATCTATTGCCACGTTAAAACTCCCTTCGCCCAGGCCCACGCAAGCCCTTCCACCAGCAGCAGAACAAACACCAGCATGGCGAGGCAGGCTCCGGCGGTGAGACCGGTAAATGCAACCGCAAAAGGCAGCAAAAAGACTGCTTCCACGTCAAAGATGAGAAAGATGATGGCATACAGGTAGTAGGCGGAGCGGAACTGAACCCACGCGTCGCCCTTGGACTCCAGCCCGCACTCATAGATGGCGTTTTTGATGGCGTTCGGTTTGGACGGAGCGAAGGTGTGAGCCCAGAGCCACGCCAACCCTAGCGGCGCAAGTCCGAATCCGAGTGCGCCAAAAAACAAAATCGCCAGAGAAAAATAAGGACTTGAGGTCATTGCGGGCGTGTGAAATCCTTCTCTATCAAGCTACCAGTTTGGCCCCTTCTTTGGCTAAGCCGATGTGCCTGGAATCACACCGTTCAACCCGATTTTGCGCCCACTCATCCCACTCTGTGAACCACTCGCTGCAAGCTGCCCGTGGCACATTGGCAGCCTGCTTCCCTCTCCACCTTTGGATGGAGGACACCTCACATATCCACTCTGTTACCTTTCATCCAGTTCCAGTGGACAATGACCTGTCATCCGTTCCGCGGGAACGCAAGTTTCTCCGGGAGATCGTCGCACAATGTCAAAGACTGCATTGCGCCGCATGTTGCTGGCTTTACTGACTATTGCCGCCTGTCTTACCGCAACATGGGCCGTCCGCGCTGCTGATGGGCCAGCACCTGCGGCGACTTCTGCTCCTGCGACTTCTGACACTCCTGCGACCGCCGGCGCAGCTTATACCGCTGCAATCAAGGTTACCGGGCCTACAACGTCATTCCATAACTCCGTTGCCGGCCGCTATAACTACGCCTTCGGCAAGGAATCTCCTTTTCTACCCTCGAATGCCGTGAGCGCCAATGGGCAGTTTGTGAGCCCCAAAGCTTTCTACACCGCTGACTATTGCGGCCATTGCCACAAAGAGGCTTACCATCAGTGGCGGCAGTCGGTGCATGCGAACAGCTTTCGCGCTCCCTGGTATCTGAAAAGTGTGAACATGCTGATTGACGAAAAGGGCGTGCAATTCTCCCGCCATTGCGAGGGGTGTCATAACCCGGTTGCGCTGCTTTCAGGCGATCTTTCGCAAGGGATGCCAAAGAAACGGCCATTCGAAGATGAAGGCGTTACCTGCTCTACGTGTCACTCCATTCAGTCAACGGATGCGACTGGAACGGGTAGTTATGTAATGGGAATTCCTGCCGTGATGGTAGATGAAAACGGCGCGCCGATCACAAGGCCTGTCACGGATGCCGAAGTTCTGGCACACCTTGACCGGCATTCCAAGGCGGTAATGAAGCCGCTCTATAAGACGGCGGAATTCTGCGCCGCATGTCATAAGGCTGCCATTCCGGCTTCGCTGGATAACTATAAGTGGCTCCGCGCTATCTCCTTATATGACGAATGGCAGGCTGCGAGTTTCACCAAGCAATCGCCGCTTCCCTTCTATCGCAAGGATTCCGTCTCGACATGCCAGACCTGTCACATGAACCGTGAGGCGCTGCCCACGGGCTCTGACGATCCAGGAGCCAAGGAAGGCAAGTTTGCCTCTCATCGCTGGCTCGGCGCGAACACCCTCATACCGCAGTACTACAAGTACGATGAGCAGGCTCAAAAGACCGCGGACTTCCTGAAGAACAGCTATGACGGCAAGGGTGTTTTTAACATCGACATCTTTGCGATTGAAAAAGAGAATGCGGCGGCGACGGATACGAGCAACGTGGTCGTGGCTCCGCTCGGTCTTACGCATTATGCCATTGCTGCAGGTGAGGCTCTTACCGCTGATGTTGTGATCCAGAACAAAGGTATCGCTCACTCGCATGTTCCCGAGCAGCGCGACTTCTATGAGTCATGGGTCAACTTCACTGTAAAGGATGGTTCCGGCAAGACCATCGTGGAAAGCGGATTCCTTCAGCCCGATGGCTATCTTGATCCTTCTGCACACTCCTTTACGAACCGGCTGATTAACGATAAGGGCACGCTTAACGACCTGCATCAGATCTGGCACAATCGCGTTCTTGCCTATAACAACACTATTCAGTCTGGCCGCTCACAACTGGTGCGCTACCGGTTCCGCTTGCCTAAGGAAATTACGGGGCAGTTCACTGTTACTGCGACTGTGAAGTACCGGCGGTTCAACCAGCATTGGATCGACTTCGCAATGGGCGAGAAGCATTATCCGCAGCCTGTTATCGAAATGGCTTCGCAGACGCGGACTATCTCCGTTGGCGACAACGAGCCTGCCAAGCCCATGCCGGGTGAGAATCCTGAGTGGATGCGCTGGAACAACTATGGCATCGCTCTTCTGGATGCCCAGCAGTATCAGGCTTCAGTTCATGCCTTTGAGCATGTGGCTACTCTGCGGCCTGACTATGCGGATGCTTTCACCAATATGGCGATTGTGCAGATTTCCTGGCAGCGCTACGACGATGCCAAGGGGAATCTTGCCAAGGCGCTTACGCTTCTTCCCGGCGATCCGCGTGCTCTTTACTATCGGGCAATTGTTGAGCGCAATGCGGGTCAGGTGAAGGAAGCTATCGCTGATCTTGAAGCTGTTCTGGTGAAGTATCCTCGCGCTCGCGATGCTCTGCGTGAGCTTGGCTTCAGTTATTACCAGCAGCATGACTATGTGAAGTCACGCGAAACTTATGAGCGCTTGCAGACTGTCGATCCCGATGACCTGGCGGCGCATTACCAACTTGCGATTCTCTACCGGCGTCTTGGCGACAAGGAACGCGCTGCGATTGAGTCAGCCAAGTTTGCCGATCAGAAGGATGATCCTACGGCTTCAACTTATGCGCTCGAGTATCTTGGTAAACACTCTGAGGTGGCGGCGGAAAGCGTTGTGTGGCACACGCACGATCTCACGGGTGACCCTGTCAAGAAGCCTGCGAAGATTGAATATACTTACATTCCCGGGGCAGGACGCTAAAGCTGGCGTCCTGATGCGGCGATTCCGTATTTCACTTCAAGGAATGCCTGAAGATTACATGGTAGTACTGCTGACAGTTCCTGCCATGTGAGCACCTTCAGGCGCGTTCGCATCTCTGCGGTTTTTACGGCTGAAAGCACTTCAAACCAGGCTTCGCGCAGGTCAGGCCGGCGGTCGTCGTGGATGAGGCAGAAGCTGCTCCCTGTTGCATAGGCTGCGAGTGCGTTGCGGATCAACTGATAACCCGCATAGCCTGGCTCCGACGGAGAGGCTTGCCAGGCGCGCTGCGCGATTTCTGCTTGATACTCGCGGGCGATTTCATCTGCATTCTCATTGACTGGCTCCCACTCCTGTGTAAACTCTTCGGGCATCTCCGCTGCCAGTTTGCGCCGGGCCTGGCGAATCTCTATGCGAGGCAGCAGTTCGCGGTCAAAGACGGTGTCGAAGTCTCTGTAGGCTTCGACGAATGTTGCTGCTCGTGTTTGAAAATCCAATTCGGTGAGCTTTGCTTCGATGAGCAGGTTGTCCCATCGCATGTCGACTTCTGTGCGGTCTGTCAGGCCGCTTTTCAGTGGCACGCGGGCCTTCCAGCCAAATGTGGGTTTGTCGTTTGTGTCTATGCCTAATATTTGCTGGACTGCGTGGTTGGTGGCTACTCCGGGTGCGCAGAAGATATTCATCAGCAGTGCGTCTGAACTCATGGAGGAATCCAGTTCGCACCATTTGCGGCCTGGCTCATCAAGGAGCTTTGGGAGGGTGCGGCTGCCGGTATGAATTTTGTTCAGGCGCTTTTTCCAATCGGGTTGCGCGAGGATTGCCTGGTAGGTTTCGTCGAGGAAATTTCCGTGGGTCTGGGCTCCGTTTGCGTCTGACTGAGGAGCATAGACCACGACTGGCTGGCTGCCGAGGCTTTCGACATGACAGCGGCCTGAGGCGTAGCGGTGATTGCGCTCGGCGATTTCCTGTCGAAGCTGATTCGCATAGAAACCTGAGTTCAATTCCCTACCTCGTTTGAAATCAGCCTGCATTATCCTCCTTCGGGTTGAATGCGTGATGGCTTCGCCATGCGAAAATATTTTCGTGAGATTCCAGAGAATTTTTATTGCATTCGTTAGTGTTTTTTTGCTGGGCTCGGCTAGTTTGGTTTACGGCTCGGATACGAAATCGGCCGAAATGGCTGGTGCTGTTCTTTACCGCGACAAGGGCTGCGGGTTCTGTCATGGTGCGAGCCTGGATGGAACCAAGAAGGCTCCGGCGCTGGCGGAAATTCGTAAGCAGAAGGCGTGGACCAACGAGAAGATTTCCGCGCAGATTCTGGATGGCGGGACCAAGATGCCGCCTTTTCGCGAATCGCTTTCCGATGAGGAGATTCAGCAACTGATTGCTTTTCTCCGCTCGAAGAACAGACCGACTCCTCCGCCTGCTCCGCAGCAAGCTCCACAGTAAATCTACTGTTCGTTTTCGGACGATGGCTTTAGTTAGACTGTGCTCCACAGTTTTCCAAATGCTTTGGTTTGTTTCCATTGCGGCTGCTTCCACAGTTTTTGGGGAAATCTTTATACGATCCTCATACCCAAACTGTGGAGGACTGTGGAGCACAGTTCTCCACAGTCGCGGAGCGGACAGGTGACAGTTTACCGGTGACAGTGGAAACTGAGTCATCGATTTGCTGCTCTCCTTTCCCGTAGAAATAAAAACGGCCCGAATCGGATTGGATTCGGGCCGTGGTTTTTCTGCTCATTCTTAGTGTCGCATAATGGCCAATAATTCCATGCAAATTTCGCGATCTTTTTGGTGTTGATGATAAAGGGGTTACAAAATATTTTCAGGCAAAGGGCTTGACAAGATTTCCACAACCTAAAAATCAGGTCTCATTTCAGGCCTCAGGCAGGCGGATTTGAGAGCGGTTCTTCCTCCAGATCGAGTCTCATGGAGAGACCTTCGCCGAAGCGGGTTTTCACTGGACCGAGGGCCTTGAATCCGCAGGATTGGTAAAAGATCAGCGGCTGCGATTTATAGCGATGTGCTTGCGGTGGGAAGCGTGACGGTGGCGATTGTTCCCTTTCCTACGTGGCTTTCAAGCGTGATTGCGCCGTGATGCTGTTCGACAATGGCTTTTGCAATGGCGAGACCCAGGCCTGTGCCGCCGGTTTTGCGGCTGCGTGAGGGGTCGCCGCGATAGAAGCGATTGAAAACATTTGGAAGATCTTCGGCTGCGATACCTTCTCCGTGGTCTTCGATCTGGAAGATAGCCATCTCGCCGTTCTTCGTAGCGGAGATGGTGACTTCCGATCCGACGGGGCTGTGCTGGATGGCATTTTGAAGCAGGTTGGTGGCGAGCAGCCTGAGTTGCTGTTTGCCGATGACCGCAATGATCTCTTCTTCACCGCGCAGATGAATGGCGATATTGTGCTCTTCTGCGAGACTGGCCAGATCTGCAGCGGTTTCACGGAGCAGATATAAGAGCGGGGCACGATCTGAGGACGAACCGTTGTAAGCGGCGGCCTCGGCATCGCGATGCTCTTCGAGCCGGGCCAGGGTCAGCATTTGCGCCACGAGGGTTTCCATGCGCTCGCAATGAGCGAGGCTGCGCATGATGCCAATTTTGTATTCGTCGATGTTTCGCTCGCGCAGGATGAGCAATTGCAGAGAGGATTTGACCAGTGCTACGCCTGTCTTGAGCTCGTGCGCGGCGTCGCCTACGAAGCGGCGCTGTTGCATGAAGGAGCGCTCAAGACCGGCAAGCAAGCTCTCCAGGGCTTCAACGAGTGGTGATAGCTCCTGTATGGAGCGGGCATGGGGCGGCGGAGCAAAATCCCAGCGCGATGCAGAGACGCTGCCCGCCGCTGCGGCAAGTTGGCGCAGTGGCGCGAGGCCGCGGCTAAGCAAGAGGAGCAGGACCGTGCCTGTAACTGCGAGTACGGCAGCGCTGGAGGCCGCGTAAAAGCCCGCGGCCTGCCATACTGCTCCCCAGACGCGGTGTGTACCCATGCCGTAAAAAATAATGGCGCGGCGCGGGATGCCACCTTTGTCCTCTGAATCGACGATGCGCGTGCCTTCCATACGGATGAGTCGATAGGTGCGGCCATGCAGATGGATGGTGAAATATTCGGCGTCGCCGGGACCATGCGAATACCGTTCCGGCTTAACTGCGAGATCGGAGGGTGATGGACCGTCCCAGTTTGGAGAACGGCCGAGAAGTGCTCCAGAGGCATCATTAACCTGGTAGACGTCATCGTGCGACGCGTGAACAGACGCCCCGTCAAGCATGATGTTGTCCCCGGGATCTTCCGCATCGTGCACGGCGCCGAGGAGTGAATCTGCGTGGCCGCGCAGCATGACGTCAAATGCGCGAAAGTGTGCCTGGCGCTCATAGAGAACGGCCATGCCTGTGACGCAGAGAGCGGCGGCGAACTCGATGGCGAGAACGAGAAAGACGATGCGGCGCGTAATGGAGTAGGATTTTGCGCTCATGGATAAGTTCTAGACGGTGAGGAAACGGTAGCCGCGTCCGCGCAAGGTTTCAATGAGCGGTTCTTCGTCCCGCCTGCTGAGTTTCTTGCGGAGATTGGATACATGGACTTCAATGACGTTGGAGTGATGCTCCCAGTTGAAGTCATAGAGATGCTCGAGAAGCTCTTCTTTGGAGATGACCGCGCGCGGGCGATGAATGAGGTACTCGAGAATGCGGTATTCCGTGGGTGAGAGCGTGATGAGGCGACCGGCGCGGGTGACGGATTGTTCAATGGTGTTCAGTATGACGCCGCCTGCCTGGATGGTGGGATGCGATGTGCCTTTGCCGCGGCGGATGAGAGATTTGGCGCGGGCCAGAAGCTCGCCGAGATCAAAGGGCTTGGTGAGGTAGTCATCGGCGCCGGAGTTGAGCAGGCTGATTATGGAGTCTACCTCATCAATTGCGGTAAGGATGAGGATTGGCGTGTGGTCGCCCGTAGCGCGGATGCGGCGCAGGACTTCAGGGCCTTCGACAATGGGGAGCATGAGGTCAAGCAGGATGAGGTCGTAACAGCGATTGCTCGCGTAGGCCAGTCCTTCGTCTCCGTCTTCAGCGCAATCGACCGCATAACCGGGGCCTTCCCGCAAAGCTGTGGAGATGTTCTCTGCCAGGCCGGTTTCGTCTTCGATGACCAGGACACGCATGGATACGATTATCGAATGAAGACCATGAAGACATCCTGAAGAAACGATTCTGCCCAGGAAAGCTGGCTATGAGTTGATGTTTCAGCTTACCTCTGCGGCGGCTGTGGCCCATGCGATCAGAATGGTGACAAGTGAGCCGAGGACCATGGGAGCGATGCCGAAATAGAGGAAGCTGAGCACGAGGCCGGGTAGCTGCCAAAGAAAAAAGGCCCAGCCCAGAGGCCTGACTTCTTTTGAACGCCGCTTTGCCATGGCGCCGAGTTGCCAGGCAAGGAATGCCGAGAAGAGCTGTGCGGCCGAGATCGTGAGGCCGAAGCCGCGGTAGAAGTTGCCGTAGCTTGAGGTTTGGTGGCTGCCGACTGCAAAGTGCACAGTGTTCATGGCGTCAAGAACTGCTGCGGCCTCAGGATTGGGCGGCCTGAAGGTGAGGAAGCCGAAGGTGTGGCCTGCGGTGAAGAGAAGAAAGAGAAACGCCACTATGCGAAAGAGGATTGCCGACTTCATGCTGTCGCCTCCGATTCACTCCGTGGAAATGACGATAGTGAATGCGGAGGCTTAAGCCAAGAGTTTTTTTGTGACGGCTGCGATGTTTGTTCTTCTTGAAGCCGGCTAGAGAAATTTGATCAATGCGGCTCAGTTTTCGATTGACCCGCATGTTGATTGGCTTCGTGCGTTGGGGTTAGGTTGTGATGTGATCTGCGAGGAAGCTGCGCATGCTGGTGACGATTTCCTGCAGATGGGTTTCGAGAGCGAAGTGGCCGGTGGGTAGTAGCTGCACTGTGGCGTCTGGGATATCGCGCTTGAATGCTTCAGCTCCGGCGGGGATGAAGTAGGGATCGAACTTGCCCCATACGGCGAGGAGCGGGGGCTCGGCTGTGCGGAAATACTCCTGGAACTTTGGGTAGAGCTTTACGTTGTTTGCGTAGTCGAGGAAGAGATCGAGTTGAATATCGACGTTGCCGGGACGGGCGAGGAGCGTGGCGTCGAGAGTGTAGCTTTCGGGCTTGATGAGAGAGGGATCGGGGATGCCGACTGAGTATTCCTGGCGCATGCCTTCAAGGTTGAGGCCGGCGCGGATGGAGTTTCTATGCTCCAGTGTTGGCTCGCGCCAGTAACGCTGGATGGGCTGCCATGCATCGCCGAGGCCTTCTTCATAAGCATTGCCATTCTGGGAGACGATGGCGGTGATGCGCTCTGGCGCCGCTAATGCGAGACGGAAGCCGGTTGGCGCGCCGTAGTCGAAGACGTAGAGAGCGTAGCGGGTGAGCTTGAGTGCGTTGGTGAAGGCGAGGATTGTTTTTGCGAGGGACTCGAAGTTGTAGGTGTAGTTGCGTTGTGCGGGTACTTCAGTAAAGCCGAAGCCGGGAAGGTCTGGTGCGATAACGTGATAGCGGTCGGCGAGGCGCGGGATGAGTTCGCGATATTGGAAAGAGGATGTGGGGAAGCCGTGGAGGAGCAGGACAACTGGCGCGTTGGCGGGGCCGGCCTGGCGATAAAAGACGTTGACTCCGTCAGCTTGAATGTAATGATGCGATGTCAGCGGGATGTTGGGTGTGTCTGCCATGTGCTTCCTCGATGTGTCAGATTGCCGGTTGAGATGGGACGCGAAGCTCTTGTGATTCAGGACACTTAAGGCTGCGGCTGATGCAATGAAGCGGCGGCGATTGAGGCTTGCATTAGAACTCAACTACCACCTTGCCTTTGCTGCCTTTTGCTACTGCTTCATAGGCGCTTGCGATGTTGTCTGGTCCATAGTGTTGCTCGGCCAGCAGCGGTTTGAGTTGATTTTGTTCGGCCAGCTTTGTGGCTTCACGAAGGATTTCCCCGTGATGCGCGCGATTTTTTCCGGTCAGGAGCGGGTACAGCGTGAAGACGCCGGAGTATGTGGCACTGCGTAATGAGAGCGGAGCGAGTGCGTGAGTTCCCCAGCCAAGGCAGCTTACTACGTGGCCGGTGTAACGCTTGACGGCGAGGAATGAAGCGTCGAGCACTGGGCCGCCCAGTGTGTCATAGACTATGTCGAAGCCTTCGCTGCCGGTGTGCTCGGCGAGGTAATCATTGACTGCGGCATTTCTATCGATGGGAGTTGCACCCAGGGCTTCGACTATCGAACGCTTGTCCTGCGAGATGGTGGCGAAGACTTTGGCGCCGTATGCCAGGGCAATTTGCACTGCTACGTAGCCGACTCCTCCCGCTCCGGCTTGCACAAGCACTGTTTGTCCGGCGTGTATGCGGGCGCGATCGACGAGGCCTTCCCATGCGGTGATGATGGCCAGCGGAAGTACCGCGGCCTGACGCATGGTGAGCGGCTTTGGTTTGGGAGCGAGGAGGGCGGCGTCAGCGAGGACGTATTCCGCGAGTGTTCCCTGATGGCCACCCACTCCGCCTACCATGCCATAGACTTCGTCTCCGGGTTGGAATGCAGTGATGCCAGGACCGACGACTTCGACTGTTCCCGCCATGTCGAGGCCGAGGACGGCTGGTAGCGGCTGCCTGGCGTGGTCGGCCTGACCTGCGCGGATTTTTGTGTCGAGGGGGTTCACGCCGCTGGCGTGGATGCGGACGAGGACCTGTCCGGCGGCCGGTTCCCGCGTGGGGATTTCGACCGCTTGAAAAGGACCGTTTCGCGCTTCAACAACGTAGGTCTTCATCTGTTGCTCCTGTGCAGGATGGTTGGGAGAAGGAGTGTATTTTTATTGGCACGCGGAGTTGTTTGCGTCTACTGCGATGAAAGTGATGCTTGCTGGCGGAAGGGTTATGGCTCCAGGCGCGGCTTTCTCGCCTTTGATGACTGGAAGGGTTCCGTCTGGAGACTCTTTGAGAACTTTGCCATTCAGTGAGATGTCTGGAGACAGAAGCTCATTCGAGGTGAGCGTGTACTTCTCGCTCTTTGCCGGGATGGTAAGCGACAGCGGCGCCTTCTGATCGATGTTGAGGGCGAGAAGAGTGACACCGCCGCGCCTATCCTTTGAACAGTGGGCGTAGATTCTCAGGCCGGGCGCGGGGGAAACCTGTGGGTCGAGAACGCGAGTGCCCATCAGGCGCTTCCAAAGAACGGCGAGCCAGTAGTCGGGCCGGGTGTTGTAGGTGTCTTCCTGAAGCAGGCCGTAATCACTGGCGGCAAGCGTGTTGACCATGATTGCCTGAACATTATTCCGGGCCAGCGCACCGAGTTGATCGGCGAAGCGAAAGGTATCCACGAAGGTGGAGGCCCATAGATCCCCACCGCAGGCTGCTTCGCCGGTTTCGGTGTTCCAGACCGGCTTGCCGGGAACGTATTTGTCTCGCAGACCGGCGTAAAAGGCTTCTGCATTGGGGTTTCGATCAAGATACTCGGGAGTCAGTACCTTGTCCCACGACAGGCCCCTCTTGCCTACGCAGCGCGTGGAGAGCGTTGTGTAGAAGTGATAGGAGAAGATGTCGAAGGCTGGGCCGGTGGCCTTCAGCAGATCGTCTGTGGCGATATCTTTGGGGTCAAAAGATTGGATGAGGTGAACACCCTCACCGACGCTTCCGGGGCCAACGAGCTTTGTCTGGGGAGATTCGGTTTTGAGAAAACGCGAAAAGATGGCAAGGTCTCTGGCGAATCCCGCAGCGTTATAGCCGGCTGGGGCTGCGCCCATCGCTGCGAACGATGGCTCATTCATGAATTCCGTGGCAACGATCTGACCGCCTGCCGCGCGGGTGTAATCGAAGAAGCGCTTTGCCTGATCGGTGGTCCAGACTCCGTTTGCGTCTCGCGCTCCATCACTGATTGCGACGGAGACAACGAGGTCTGCGCCTACAGCGTGTGAAAAATCAATCACACCCTTCCATTGCGACCGAGTCATCACGCTTTTGAAGCCCTTGGGGGCTTCTTTCAAGGCGGGAGCATCATCGTCCTGAAAGTAGGTGCTGTTGCGCCATGTGCCGCTGACGCGAAGATGCGAGGGTGCGAGAGCTGCGGCTAGCTTTCGCAGCTTTGGATTGGCCAGGTCAATTGGAGCTCGATATTGATATGGGTCTGAGCCGCCAAGTGGGCCGGTGGCGGGCTTTGCGGTGTCAGTAGCAGCAGGCGCGTCTTTGCCGGGTTTAGGAAAAGGCTTCCAGAAACGGCCTCCTGTGACTTCAACAGCCTCTACATTGAAGCCAAGATATCGCGGGCTAACCTCTGCGATCTTTGGCATGGTCTTCGGCTGGATGGCTACCTGGGCGGAGGCGAAGTGCGGAGCAAGTGAGAGAACGATGGTGGAAACGATTTTGGAAGAGCAGCTGTTCGACCGAGAGAACTTCATTTCCTGAACCCTCGTGATGCGATTTGTGCTGATTTCAGTCCGCGATCTGCTTGAAGTCGAAGTAGGCGAAGTTCATTTGGCCGGTGCTTACGGTGTGGATGGTGAGGACGTTCCTGCCCTTGTCGAGATGGAGCTTGAATAGATTCGGGGCGAGGTTCCAGTGGTGCCACTGGCGGAAGGCTACGGGGTCGGCTGCGTCATAGGTGGAGGCGATGCCGAGAGGTTTGGTGGCGGGCTGTCCGTTGACGTCGATGGAGATGGTTGCGCCACGATTGGATGTGTAAAGGAAGTCGGCGGAGTAGGTTCCGGCCTGCACAACGTCGACTGTGATGTTGAACCATTCGCCGGGCTCGGTCCAGCCTACATAGAGCATGTCGCGCGGGGGACGAATCTTGTCGAATGGATTGTCATCGATGAGGTCGGGCTTGCGATCGAACTTGGTGAAGGATGTGTCTACGCCTTCATGCAGGCGGAATTCGTGCAGGTAGGTTCCGTCTGCAGGGTTGAGCTCTCCGCTGCCGTGATTGGCTGGATCGGTGTCGTGATAGGCTACGCCTTCGCCGCCCAGATCGTAGTAGGCGCAAAAGACTTTGCCTGGGATTTTTTGTGGGCCGCTCTGATAGTGGCTGTCATGATACGGCTGGCCTTTGTATTGGCTGAGGAAGGATTGCGCCGAGACCGGGATGGTGATGGATGTGGCGATGAAAACCAGCGCTGCAAGTTTATCTTTCATTCGTGCTCCTTATTTCCCGGCGGGGCGTAGGTTCTGGGAGTTCTGCTTCATGTACTCGGCGAGATCTTCATACTGATCGCTGGCTACAAAGTTTACACCTGCGGCGATGGCGGCTTTCCAGCGCGGGATGACGGCTTCCCTGCTGCCGAAGTTATAGTAGTTTGTCCAGCCGCGGTCTTCTGCTGGAGCGAAGCCGTCAAGGGTGTAGAAGCGAATCCAGTAGCCGAGTTGATGGGCGTGATCGACGAGTGCATGGAGGCGTTTGTCGGCTGCGTCGGTCCATATGGCGTTGCCGTGTTGGCCGCCTTCTTCGACCGTGTACCAGCTGCTGTTCCACCAGCGGCGGTAGTTGGTTGGGCGTTCACTGAAGAGGTCTTCTACCGGCGCTGTTGCCTGCCAGTGTTGAACTTCTTTTCCGATGAGGCCTGCGGGAGAAGCCTTAGTGTGAGCTGAGCCGAAGACGCGTAGCCTGGCACCTACTGGAAGATCATCAAAGAAGATTTTCTGCTGGTCGTCCGATTCTTCTGTGACGACGAGGATCGGCTTGCGGTCGAGCGGTGAGAGCGTGTTGGGGTCCTGCGTTTTGACGGCTGTCGAAAGCCAGGGTTCATACTCGCCGAGGAGCTTCCACACTGCTGTGACGATTTCAGGGCGATTGTCTTTGAAATCAAAATGGAGGACGATTAACGGCCAGCGGTCCTGATGATTTTCTTTGATGGCTTTCTCGATGACGGGGCGTGCCTGATGGAAGAAGGACTCCTTGAGAGTGGGCTCTGTGCCTGTTGGCTTTGCCGTGTGCGAGACTACCACGCGACCTGCGCCGGTGGCGGGATCGACGTACCAGGCGAGGTCTTGCTCGATGGAGACTGGATAGCCTGAGTTGAGTGCGCGCATGACGCGGTCAGTCCAATTGCCTTCATACGGGTAGCAGTTGTGCGCGTCGAGGATGGGCTGGTTGTGATTGAGGAAGTCGAGATGCGCATCCGAATTTTGCGCGAGGGCTGTGGGAGCGAGGAGCAGAGATGCTGCGAGCAGGGATAGCTTCATAAGGTTCTCCGAGGCTGTGTTTTATATGCTTGGATTTATGCTTCGACGGGGATGTCTGCGATGCCTTCGAGGCCGAAGACGCGGCGGTAGCGTTCGATTTCTTCCGGCGGGCCCATGGCTTTGCGGTAGTTGTCTGAGAGCTTGACGGCGTGGCGGCCATCGACTTCAACTAGCTTGCAGACGAGGCTGATGGGGTCGAAGCCCTCGCCGCCCTGCGGGTCACAGTTGCGGAAGTCATTGGTGAGGAGCGTGCCCCAGCCTGCGCTGAAGCGGATTCTGCCTGAGAAATAGGCGTGTAGGTCGAGGATCTTGTCCACGTCTAGAGCGTCCGATGCGATGAGGCGCTTGCGCCGTGGGTCGCGGTTGCGCTGCTCGAGCCATGCGATGTATTCGTCGCCGGCGATGAAGGGGTCTTTGCTGTCGATACGCTGGCCGGTCCAGTCGGCTACCCAGTCTGGAGCGTTGCGGAGGAACTGCGTGGTACCGAAGGTGTCTGGCAGGAGGATCATGAGCTCGCCCTGGTAGGTGCGCTGCCAGAGATCGAGGAGGCGATACTGCGCGGTGCGGAGCTCATCATCTGAGTCAGCGAGCGCGGCAAGGGCCATGGGCAGCTCATGCGCGTTGGTGCCGATGGCTTCGAGGTCATGCTTGTAGGCGAGATAGGTGTTGGAGCTGCCGGAGAAGCTGGAGCCGAGAACGTCCTGCATGGCGATGACGACATACTCATGCCAGAGGAAGCTGTGGCGGCGGCGGGTGCCGAAGTCGCTGACGCTGAGCGAGGGTACGCCGCGGAAGCGCTCCATTTTTTCCCAGAGGCGGGTTTTGGCACGAGCGTAGAGAATGTCCAGCTCGAACTCGCTTAGCTTTTTCAGGGCGGCGCGGGTCTTCAGCTCGTCAATGGTGGAGAGTGCGTAGATTTCCCAGAGCGTGGTTTCGGTCCAGAGGCCTTCAAAGCGGAGGGAGAGCTGGCCGTCCTGCAGGGAGAGCTCGTAGTCGGAGAGGCGGAAGTCTTTGTCGAGCCATTCGATGAATTCCGGCTCGAAGATTCCACGCTTGCCGTAGAAGGTGTTGCCGGCCAGCCAGATGAGCTCAGACTTGTGGAAGCGGAGTTTGCGGGTGTTTTCGAGTTGCTCGCGGAGTTCGTCGAGGACGATGATTTCGCCAAGCCGGACGGAGGATGTGCGGTTCTGCAGGGCGAAGGTTGCGCGGGTGCGGGGAAAGTGCTTCCAGATGAACTGCAACATGAGCAGCTTGTAGAAGTCGGTATCGAGGAGCGACCGGGTGATGGGATCGAGTTCCCAGTTATGGTCGTGCGCGCGGCGGGATATGTTGACGATCACGGGAATTAGATTACAGGCGGCGGGTTACAGGTTACAGAAAAAACAGGGGCTAACGTGGTTGAATTGACTACGCGACTTTGCGGGCTGAGAGACCTAGAATGGGTAAGGGTGCAATTGGAAACGAAGGCTTGGGAACAGGTGGGCTAGTCCTTTACACTGGATCTTTGCGGCCTACCAGATTCCTCACATAAGGATTTCCGCAACCGATTCGCATGGCGACCATCCAACCAATTACAGGAGAACTCGAGCCGCCTCACCCGGACGTAGCCCTTGTCGAGAGGGTGCGAGGGGGGGATGTGGCTGCCTATGATGAACTTGTCCGCAAGTACGAGCGGCAGCTTTTTCGCATTGCGCAGCATATAACGCAAAACCGCGAAGATGCCGAAGACGTAATGCAGGACGCGTTTCTCAAGGCGTACGAGAAGCTGGATCAATTCCAGGGAAACTCGAAGTTTTATACATGGCTGGTTCGAATTGCAGTAAACGAGAGCTTGATGCGGCTGAGGAAGCGGCGATCCGGCAGGATGGTTTCTCTGGACGAGGATGTCGAGACGGAGGAGGGTTCCGTTCCGCGAGACCTGGCCGACTGGGATCCCGATCCGGAGCAGAATTACTCGCAGACCGAGCTGGCCGAGATACTTCGCAAGACAATCCAGGGGCTTCCCCCCGGGTTTCGCGTAGTGTTTACGTTGCGCGACGTGGATGGACTTTCAACAGAAGAGACGGCCGAGACGCTCGGCTTGAGCGTTCCTGCGGTGAAATCGCGCCTTTTGCGGGCACGGCTGCAACTCCGCGAGCGGTTAAGCCGCTACTTTAAGCGGCGGAAAGCATCTTCTAATAGTGGAGGCAGTAAGTGACGTGCTCTGAGTTTCTCGCCAAGCTCGATGATTTGATCGACGACGCAGTGTCCAGCGATCTGCGCGCCGAACTACAGGAGCATCTGCGCGGGTGCGATCACTGTGAGGTAACGCTGTCGACCACTCGCAAGACGATCCAGATTTATCGCTCGCATGAGTTGTATGAGATGCCGCCCAGTTTAAGGGAGCGGCTGCACGCGGCGATTATGGCTCGGTGTAAGAAGGGCTGCTGAAGCACCTGGCTGGATGCTTCAGCTTTTTCCACGACAATTCGTTCCCTACTTCTCGCTCCAGGTTTCTACGGGGGCGAGCTTCAGGTCTTTCAATCCACCTTCGATCTTGGACTTGTCGCCTACTGCGATGACAAGCATGTTTGCGGGCTTGACGTACTTTGTCGCGGCCTGCTGCGCATCCGATGAGGTGACGGCTTCGATTCGCGCGGGGAGTTTTTCGTAGTAATCGAGCGGCAGGCCGAAGGTCCAGATGTCCTGCAACTGGCCATTGACGCCGTCGGCGCTTTCAAAGCTGCCTGGCAGCGAGCGGATGATGGAGTCCTTCGCTAATCGCAGCTCGGCGTCAGTGAGCGGGGTGGTGTGAATGCCGTCGAGTTCCTTGAATAGCTCGTTTGCTGCCGGGGCTGTGACGTCTGTGCGGACCTCAGCACCGGCGATGAAAGGGCCGACTCCGCGATAGAACCAGTAGAACGAGAATGCGCCGTAGGTGTAACCGTGGGCTTCACGCAGGTTCATGTTGATACGCGAGGAGAAGAGGCCGCCGAGCATGTTGTTCATGACCGAGACGGCTGGATAATCGGGTGAATTTCTCTCCATGCCTACGCCGACACTGAGAAGCGCTGTTTGCGGTGAGCCTGGTTTGTCCACGATGAGGATTTTTCGCTGCGGCTGCGCCGGAGGAGGCGGAAGCTTGGGCTGTACGGACTCGGAGATCCACTTGCCGAAGGCTGCTTCTGCCATGCCGCGAGCCTCTGCGGGGGTTACATCCCCTGTGATCTCAAGCAGGCTGCTTTTGGGGCCGTAGTGGCTTGTGTAGTAGCCGGCTACATCGTCTCGGGTCATGGATTTGAGTGAGGATGCTGTTCCGAGCGAGTCGTAGGCGTAGGGGTTCGATGTGCCGAAGAGGTTTAGTGTGCCTGCACGTAGTGCAAGCTGGACGGGGCTGTCTTCCTGCTCGAGCAAAGAGGTGATGCGGCGTGCGCGAATTCGTTCCAGATCCTTGGCAAGGAACGCGGGGCGTTGGGCTGATTCCGCCATCAACTCCAGCCCGCCGGAGACATTGCGCTTTAACAGCGATATATAGAGTTGCGCGGTGTCGGAATCACTTGCTGAAGTAAGCTCCGAGCCCAGCGTGGCGGCGCGTATAGCGATTTCGTCTGCGGTGTGTTTGGCTGTTCCCTCGGTAAGCATGGCTGCGGTCATTCCGGCTAGTCCCGGATGGTCTGCGGGATTCCCGGATGCTCCGGCGAGCGTGACGAAGCGAGTGCTGACGATAGGAAGCTCATGGCGCTCGACGAGGTAGACCGTCAGGCCGTTATTGAGCTTGAATACATTTGGTTTGGGCAGGACGAGTGCGCGCTCCGGGCCGGGCTTGGGAGCGGCAGCGCGCCATGCCTGCGCCTGTTCAAATTCTGCCGTGTGCGATGGTGTGATCTTTACGCTGGCATCGGTATCGTCCGGGCTGCGGGGCACGTCATTGAGCACTTTTTTGCCGGGGATTCCGTAAACGACAACGCGCTGATTTTTGCCGAGCGTTTTGCTGGCGAGATTGAGCACGCTGGCCGGAGTTACTGCGTCGTAGCGCGCGAGATCCTTGGGCAGATAGCCCGGGTCACCGGTGTACTGGTTGTACTGGTTAAGCATGTCCGCAATGCCGCCGAAGCCGCCCAGACGTTGCAGTCCAGAGATCATCTGCGTCTCAGTGATATTGCGCGCCCAGGTGACTTCTTCTGCGGTGGGGCCTTCTTTTACAAACGCATCGACGATCTTTTCCGCTTCTGCTTCCAGCTTTTCCGGAGTCACATTTTGCTTGGCGATCATCTCGCACATGAAGTTGGAGGCCAAGGCTTCAGAATCGTCATAGCAGTTGATGGATTGTGCAATCTGTTGTTTCAGAACCAGCTCTCGATACAGGCGGCTTGCCTTGCCTGAACCGAGGATTTGAGCGGCAATGCTGGCATCCGCATCGCCGGGAGTAAACGCGGGCGGTGCGAGCCACGCCAGTGTCACCTTGGGCAGTTGCACAGCATCGGCTACGGTGGCGCGCCGCTCTGATGTAATGGGCGGCGTGGTGACGGGAGTCAGATCGACTTTAGGGCCGGTGGGAATGGGGCCGAAGTACTTTTCAAGCAGCTGCTTGATGGTTGCCGGATCGTAGTCTCCTGCGATGGCGATGGTGCAATTGTTTGGCGTGTAATACTGCGCGAAGAACTCGCGGACATCGGTCAGTCGCGCTGCCTCGACGTCGGCATGCGAGCCGATCACATCAGCGTAATAAGGATGCGTGGGCGGATAGAGCAGATGAAAGACGGTCTCATCTACGATTCCGTAGGGACGGCCCTCCACGCTCTGGCGGCGTTCATTCCGCACCACATCGCGCTGATTGGTAAGCTTGGCGCGGTCCAGCGTATCCAGCAGGAAGCCCATGCGGTCGCTTTCGAGCCACAGGCCCAGCTCCAACTCATTGGAGGGCAGGGTTTCAAAGTAGTTGGTGCGATCGAACGAGGTGGTTCCGTTGATGTCGGTTGCGCCGGCGGATTCCAGATACTTGAAGTGGGCTTTTTCGCCAACGTGCTTGGAGCCTTCAAACATCATGTGTTCAAAGAGATGGGCGAAGCCGGTTCTGCCGGCGCGCTCTTTTACGGGGCCTACGTGATACCAGAGATCCAACGACACGATGGGAAGCTTGTGATCCTCATGCAGGATGACTTCAAGGCCGTTGGCCAGCTTGTATCGTTCGTACTTGATTTCGGGAGCTGCATCCGGCGCTGCCACCGCAGGAATGGAGGCGGTGAACAGACTCAGGTAGAGTGCAGCCAGAATTGAGAGCAATCGACGCATTGGAATCTCCTTGTAGTGCGGACGCGATGGGCAGATTGAGAATCCTCATTGCCCCATCGAAGCGAAAAATTACCCGGGGAAGAATGCCTCAAAAGCATACATTGCCGGAGGTTACAAATAAATCCCCCAATTTGTATTGCTTTGCGCAACTTCCAGCTGATAATCGCGTCACCATAATTGGTAAGTGGAGCCGATGTTACCCGGCTTATCTCGTTGCGGAGTAGTGGAATGCAGTCCCCGAATCGCTTTCTTACCCGCTCAATGGCCGCCTCAATGTGCCTTTGTTTCTGCGCGTCTACGATGCCGCAGCCTGCACTGGCTGCTGCTCCAGTGGCATTTGACCGCTCCCCGCCCCATGCCGGCGACCTGAATCCGGATGAACGGATTCTTCATGCGCTGAACCGCTTTACTTTTGGACCGCGGCCGGGCGACCTGGATGCAGTCAAGGCCGAGGGGCTGGACAGATGGTTTGCTCAGCAGCTTCATCCGGCCTCCATTGATAACTCTGCACTACAGGCCCGGCTGGCTGATTACCCAGCGATGCAATGGAGCAGCGAGGACATTCTGGCGCGGCTGCCGAGCGGTGCGATCATTCGCCAGGTGATTGACGGCAAAGCGACGATGCCTTCTGCCGGGGCTATTCACAGTGTCTATGCGAACCAGGTGGCTCGCGTTACCTACAAGCGGGAGCAGGATAAGCAGAAGCAACAGCCGCCTGCTGCGCAGAATGCTGTGGCGGCTCCCAACGCAATGACTGCAGCGCCGACGCAGACGCAGATGAATGCTATGGCGGCTCCTGCAGCTCAGCCTGTTGAACCTCAGATGGAACCCGGGTTTGTAGACTCTGTTCTTGCGTTACCTCCAAGCCAGCGAGTGCAGGCTCTTGTTGCGCTGCCTCAGCCGAAGTTTGATGCGTTCCTGAAGTCATTGAAAGGGCCTCAGAGGGCGGCACTGCTGACTGGGCTTTCGCCAGAGCTGAAAGAGACTGTGGGGGGGCTTGAGAATCCGGAGAAGACGGTTGTAGACGAATTGCTTTCGCAGCGTCTGGCGCGCGATATCTATTCCGAAGCGCAATTGCAGGAAGTGATGACGGATTTCTGGTTCAATCACTTCAATGTGTATCTGCGTAAAGATGAGGCGATGCCGTATTACATCGTTTCGTATGAGCGAGATGTGATTCGACCCAACTCGCTGGGCAGGTTTGAGGATCTGCTGGAAGCCGTGGCTCACAGCCCGGCGATGATGCTTTACCTGGATAACTCGCAGAGCACGGGGCCGGATTCGATGGCCGCTGAAAAGGCCATGCAGGCCGCTGCGAAGAAGGGCAATAAGAAACCCAAACCTGAGGGCCTGAATGAAAACTATGCGCGCGAGCTGATGGAACTGCATACGCTTGGCGTGAATGGCGGATATAGTCAGGCGGATGTGATTCAGGCGGCGCGCATACTGACTGGCTGGACGGTAGACAAGCCGCAGCGCGGCGGTGGATTCAAGTTTGACGAGAACCGTCATGAGCCCGGCACAAACAAGGTGATGGGCAAAAAGTTCAAGGACAAGGGCGAAGAAGAAGGTCGAGAGCTTCTGCACTTTCTGGCGACGCGGCCTGCTACCGCGAAGTTCATCTCGCGCAAGCTTGCGGTTCGGTTTGTTTCGGATGATCCGCCGCAACCGCTTGTGGATCGCATGGCGAAGACGTTCCTGCACTCGAATGGCGATATTGCGGCTGTGATGGAGACGCTGTATCGCTCGCCGGAGTTCTGGTCTTCCGCGACGTATCGCGCGAAGATTAAAACACCGCTTGAGTATGTCGTTTCGGCGGCGCGTGCTTCGGATGCGAATATTGCGAATATGCAGCCGCTCATGACTGCGCTGCGCGATATGGGTATGCCACTGTATGGATCGATTCCGCCGACTGGCTACAAGTGGGATGCGGCGGATTGGGTTTCAACCGGTGCGCTGGTCAATCGGATGAACTTTGCGCTTTCACTCACTGCAAATCGGCTCAATGGTGTGACTACAAAATGGCCTGAGCCTGCGAGTGCTGTTCCGCAGACCGATGCTCGAGGAATGTCGCCTGAGTCTGAGGAGGCACGCCTTGAATCGCTGCTGGTGGGTGGCGGAGTGAGTGAAACAACACGGACTGCAGTACTGCAGCAGTTTGCAGAGCAATCTGCGCAGCAAGGTCAGGCTGGGCAGGCTCCGCAAGCGTTGCCCGATATGACGATGCAGGCTGACAGGCTTAAGACAGGCGGCAAACAGGTTGTAGCAATGCCGAACGTCTTTAAGGCACAGCCGAATCATCTGCCTCCACCGCAGCCGATTGAAAAACAGGATCAGCTTCTCGCGGGGCTTCTCCTGGGATCACCTGAGTTTCAACGTCGATAGGAGTCACTTTCCATGCAGATGAATCGTCGCTTCTTCCTTCATAAAGGTGCGCTGGCTCTGGCCGGAACTACGGCCATTCCGCAGTTTCTTGTTCGCACAATGATGGCGCAGACGGCAACGGCGCCGAATAAGCGGCTGGTGGTGATCTTTCAGCGCGGCGCCGCTGATGGCTTGAATATTGTTGTGCCTTATCGCGAACGCAACTACTATGCGATGCGGCCTTCGATTGCAGTGCCGCAGGACAATGTGATCGATCTCGATGGAGCGTTTGGACTGCATCCCTCGATGGGTGCATTCAAGCCGCTTTACGATCAAGGCCATCTGGCGATTGTGCATGCCGTGGGCTCGCCGGATGTGACGCGCTCTCATTTTGATGCACAGGATTTTATGGAGTCTGGCACTCCTGGCGTGAAAGGTACGGACGATGGCTGGTTGAATCGTGCATTGCAGGCGGAAGACATAAGCCGCCGTTGCGCGGGCACGTGTGAGCACACGGCATTTCGCGCGCTTGCGCTTGGCTCGGATGTGCCGCGTACCCTTGCTGGCCGGGTTCCGGCCATTGCGCTTAACAATGTAAACAACTTTACTGTTGCAGGCCAAAAGCCTTCGCCCGCGGCTTCTGCTTTTGAAGCGATGTATGGCTCAAGTGGTGACCAGATTCTGCACGCTACGGGTGCAGAGACATTCGACGCGGTGAAGATGCTGCGTGCGACAAATCCGGGTTCCTACAAGCCTGCAGCGGATTATCCGAACACGGAATTCGGCAACAGCATGAAGCAGATTGCGCAGCTGCTGAAGGCGAATCTTGGAGTAGAGGCTGCGTTTACGGACATCAACGGCTGGGATACACATCAGAATCAGGGTTCGGTGAGCGGACAGCTCTCGGATCGTCTGCGTGAGTTTTCAAATTCCATTGCTGCCTTCTGGCATGACATGGGCGATCAGGCCGAGAACGTGACCGTCGTGACAATGTCGGAATTTGGACGCACCGCCAAGGAGAACGGTACAGGCGGCACGGACCATGGTCATGCGAATGTAATGTTCGTTCTGGGCGCGGATATAAAGGGCGGAAAAGTCCACGGTAAATGGCCCGGGCTTGAACCAGAGCAACTGAACGAAGGCAGAGACCTGGCGTTGACGACGGACTATCGCCAGGTTCTCAGCGAGATGGTGACGCACTCGCTTGGCGCGAGCAACCTTGACCTGGTCTTTCCCGGTGCGCGGTTGCAGCCGAACAGCTTTTTGAAGCTGGTGTAGTTATTCTGCTCGCAGAGCCTCAGTCGGATTCACAGATGCTGCTTTGCGCGCCGGCAGAAAGCTTGCTGCTAATGCTGCAAATGCAAGCACTGCCATTACACCAGCCAGCGTTGATGCGTCCCATGCCTTTACGCCGAACAGCAGTTTGCGCATTAACAGAGATGCGCCTATCGAGCACACCAACCCTAACCCCAGACCTGCAATCGTGAGAACGGCTGCCTGTCGCATCACCATTCCATATACAGTGCCGCGTTGTGCGCCGAGAGCCATGCGGACGCCAATCTCGCGTGTGCGTTGGCTTACGGAGTAAGCGATGACGCCGTATAAGCCGACGACACTGAGCACTAGAGCTACAAGAGCGAAGCCAGCAACCAGCCACGCAGAAGAGCGACGCAGATATGTCGATGGCGCGTCGTGGATCTTCTGATTCATGGTCATTGGTTTGTAGATGGCCATGCTGCCATCTACGCTGTGAAGAGTGGATGTGAGTGACGAAAGCATGGCCGTATCATCCTGCGAAGTACGCGCAAGTACGGCAAAGAAATCAAATGGGTGCTGATAAAACGGCGCATAGGTGGCGCTTCTCGGATCCGCGTCGAGCTGGCCTTCCTGAATGTCATTGATGACCCCGACAATCAACATGGCGTCTTTGTCTTCGCCGAAAGAAATCCGTTTACCTACGGGATCTTCACCCGGAAAATATTTCTTTGCGATCGTCTGATTCACGAGGATGACTTTCGGTTTTGAACTATCTTCATCGTCTGTGAAGTAACGTCCGCTGATTAAGCGTGTGCGCAGCGTCGTCATATAACCCGCAGTCACATAGCGAACTGCGACTTCCTTGTTCACGCCGTCATTCGGCCGGCCGAGAATATAAAAGGTCGAAGTCCAATCCGCATCTTCGATTGGCATCTTAGTTGTAATGCCCACGGATTTCACGCCGGGCAATGCAGCGACGCGTGCTGTCACTTCGCGCGCCAGCGCAGCTTTCTGCTCATCCTTCGAGTATTTCTCCGGTGGCGCGTTGATGTGGGCCGTTGCGATATGGTCCGGTTCCATCCCAATGTCGGTGTGCAGCAGTTGATAGAAACTCTTGCCCAGCAAACCCGCTCCGGCCAGTAAAACCATCGCCATCGCCAGTTCTGCAATTACCATGTTTGCACCAAATCGACGCCACATGAGTCCTGCAGCAGTTCTGCCACCTTCACTTAGTCCTTCGCGAATTGCGCTGAAGCGGAAGAGGACAAGCGGTGTGAAAGCAAAGAGAAGACCGGAGAACGCTATGAGCGCGATGGCGAATACGAGCACGTGTCCATTCAGTCCGAGACTACTAAGAAACGGCATGGAAGCCAGCATGTCTTTTGGGATCAGGAGTGCCAGCACCTGCATTCCCTGCTGAGCAAGCACTAAACCGAATGCTCCGCCGATAAGAGCGAGAAGAAGGCCCTCTGTGATGAATTGCACCACGAGCCGGCGCGGAGATGCGCCGAGTGCGCCGCGTACTGCCATCTCGCGCTTGCGGCTTTCAGCGCGCACGAGCAGGAGGCTGGCTACGTTCACGCTTGCGATGAGCAGTAGAATTCCCGCGCCGCTCAACACTGTCAGAAGAATTGGACGGATGTCGCCCACGATAACCTCTGTGAGCGGCAGCATGAATGCATTTTGTTCGCGGTTAGAGTCCGGATATAGCTTCTGAAGATTGTCGGCAATGGTTTTGATGTTCGCGAAGGCTGCCGAAAAGGTTACGCCATCCTTGAGCCGTGCGACACCGAAGAGAGAGTGGCAGCCACGGCAGTTATTGCCTGCTTTTTTGATGGGCCAAAACTCTGCCGGCTCAGCAGGTGAAAAGCTGAATTCGCGAGGCAGCACACCGACGATGGTGTAGGTTTCTCCATCGAGAGTCACCGATTGTCCAAGCACATTCGGATTGCTTCCATAACGTTGCTGCCAGGCGGAATAACTGAGTAATGCGGTGCGCGGAGTCTCCTGCTTCTCATCTCCATCCACAAAATCGCGGCCCAGAGCGGGCTTGACGCCAAGCGTGCGAAAGAATCCGGCGCTCACTGCAGAGCCGCTTACCTGGCGCAACCCGTCAGCGGTCTTCATCATCATTGGGCCGGCATCATAGACGTCGAGTGAACTGAATACTGAGTTGTGGCTTTTCCAATCCAGGTAATCGGGATAGGAGAGATGGAAGCGCGGTCCGAGTGGAATGCTCTCGAAGAGCATGACCAGGCGATTCGGATCCGCATACGGCAAAGGCTTGATGAGCGCGGCATCGACAAACGCAAAGATAGCAACGCTGGATGCAATGCCGAGCGAAAGAATCAGTATCGCAGTGAAGGCGAAGCCGGGGTTCTTCTTCCACTGCCGTAATGCAAAGTGCAAGTCCTGAATGATGGTCTCCATGCGAAATCCTACGACCTCCTCGCTCTGCTCTCTTAACCGCGTTGTGTTGCCGAACTGCCGCATGGCTGCGTAGTGTGCCTCTTTGGGAGCCATGCCATCCTTGACGAACTCGTGCTCAGCCTGCTCGCGATGAAACGCCATCTCTTCATCCAGATCACTGCGAAATCGGCGGCGTTTGAACAACAGCGAAAGTTTGCGAATTAGATATTGCATTGCTTTCTCCCTCGCACTCAGAAAGCTTGATTACTACTCAGCCCGGAGAGCATCCGTCGGATTCACGGATGCTGCGCGCCATGCAGGCACAAAGCTTGCAGACAGCGCGGCGATACCCAACACTAATGCGACAGACAACAGCGTCGGTGCATCCCATGCCTCCACTCCGAAAAGCAGCTTCTGCATCAATATGGACGCGCCTATGGAACAGGCTAGCCCGAGGGCTAATCCGATGGCTGTCAACCAGACAGCCTGGCGCATCACCATCTTGTAGACTGCGCTGCGCTGCGCCCCGAGGGCCATTCGAACGCCGATCTCGCGCGTGCGCTGGCTTACGGAATAGGCGATGACTCCGTACAAGCCTATGACGCCGAGGACGAGTGCAAGTGCAGCGAAGACTGCGACGAGCCATGTGGCGAAACGATGCATCATTGCGGATTGCGTGGAGTCGATCTGCTGTTGCATGGTTTCTTCGCCGTACACGCCCAGGCTGGGATCTACCTGCCGGACGGCGCTTACGATGGTTGGCAGCAGAGCGTTCTCATCGCTCGATGTGCGCACCGCGATCGAGAAATAGGTGTCGCCGAACATGGGCAAATATTCAGCGGGCACCATATCCTGCTCAAGGCCTGCTTCGCGGACATCCGCAATGACTCCGACTATCTCGCGCATGGAATCCGGCGCAAGATCGGTGTTTCCTACTTTTTGACCGATGGGATTTTCACCGGGAAAATATTTCTTTGCCAGAGATTCGTTGATGAGCATGACATGCGGGTGCGACGGGTCATCCTGCTCGGTAATCGTGCGGCCGGCAATGAGATGCGCTTTGAGAGTGGAGAGATAGCTCGGGGTTATATCGCGCTCGGCCACTTCATTGTGCTCGCCATGAAAGGGTTTTCCTGCAATGCGAATCCAATCGGTATCGCAGAAGCATTGCACGGGAAGGTCAGAGGCCATGCCTACGGAAGCCACTCCGGGAAGCGCTAGTAGCTTGCTGGTAATTTGACGATGGAGTTCCATGACCTCCGGGTCTTTGGAGTATTTCGCATCGGGGGCGATGACATTCACCGTAGCGAGATGTGTCGGATCAAAGCCCGTTTCTACATGGAGGAGCTTATAGAAACTGCGACCGAGTAGTCCTGCGCCAGCAAGAAGAATGACGGCGACAGTGAGCTCGACCACAACCAGATTTGCGCCGAGACGCTGCCAGAATCTGCCCGCTGTGCCGCGGCCTCCTTCACTCAATGCGTTACGCATGTCACTGCCGGCAAGCCGCAATGCCGGCGTAACAGACAACACCAGCGCTGCCATTAATGCAACCAGGGCAGCGAAAGCTCCGGTGTGCGTATTGAGGTTTACGTTATGCAGGAACGGCATGCCATCGGCCATCTGCTTTGGAACCATCCTGGCGAGCAGTGTCATGGTGAATACGGCAATCAACAAGCCTGCCGCAGAGCCAAGGATGGTGAGCAGCAAGCCCTCTGTAACAAACTGCCGCGTGAGACGCGCCTTTGTTGCACCGAGTGCGCCACGCACAGCAATCTCGCGGCGGCGACTCTCCGAACGCACAAGCAACAGGCTTGCCACATTCACGCACGCGATGATTAGCAGAAGCCCGGCTCCGGCGAGCAGCGTAAGCAGAATGGGTTCTATTTCGCCAATGATGAGTTGCGTGAGCGGAGCCACATAGGCGCCCTGCCCTTTGTTTGTGCCGGGATACTGTGCTTCCAACTGCTTTGCAATGCGTTGAAAATCAGCTCGTGCGGATTCCAGCGAGACTCCATCACGCATACGCCCTACAGCGACTAAATTGTGACAACCCCTGCGCTTCTCACAACCTGTCTTGTCGAGCAAGGGTGCTATGAATTCAGCGTTGGGACGCGGAGCAAAGATGAATTCACGCGGAAGCACACCGATGACCGTGTAATTGTCTCCGCTGATATTGACCGATTGCCCGATTACATCGGAGCGGCTGCCGAAGCGCTTTTGCCACGTCGCATAGGTCAGCAACACGATTTTTGCGCCGCCGGGCTTGTCCTCGCCGGGAAGAAAACCGCGGCCAAGTATGGGTTTGACGCCGAGGTTTCGAAAGAAGCCGTCGCTGACGCGCATGCCGGCGACGGAGTTCGTTACGCCGCCTACGCGAAGCAGATAGCCCTGACCGGTATAGACATCAAGCGAGCTGAGCGTGGTGTTCATTCGCTTCCAGTCGTCATAGTCATCGCGCGAAAGATCGGCGTGCGGAATGGCTGCAGCGCTTTCCGTGATGTCAAGCAGACGGTCGGGTTGCATGAAGGGCAGTGGTTGAATCAACGCTGCATCGACAAAGCCGAAGATGGCTACACTCACACCGATGCCGAGAGCAAGGATCAAAACTGACATTACGCCAAAGCCCGGATTCTTCTTTAGCTGCCGCAGTGCAAAACCAAGATCCTGTATCACTGTCTCCATACGGAATCCTACGACCTCCTCGCTCTGCTCTTTCAATCGAGTTGTATTGCCGAATTGCCTTATCGCCGCATAATGCGCGTCTTGCGGAGCCATGCCGCCTCCGACAAATTCACGCTCCGCCTGCATGCGATGAAACTCCATCTCTTCATCGAGTTCGCTGCGGAAGCGACTGCGCCGCATAAGCAGTGACAGCTTCTTCAAAAGTCTGCTCAGCATTGGGTCATGCCTCCTCCGGCGCGGCCAACACTCGCCCGATTGCGGCAATCATCTGCTCAAACTCGGAGACCTCTATGCCCAACTGCTTTCTGCCTGTGCGAGTGAGCGTGTAGTAGCGCGCGCGGCGGTTTGTTTCGCTCATCTTCCACTCGGCCTTGAGCCATCCGGCGAGCAGCAAACGCTGCAGTGCGGGATACAGAGAACCCTCTTCGACAGTCAGCACATCCTCTGAGAGACGCTTGATGGAAAGGGCAATGCCATAACCGTGCAAGGGACCGCGAGCCAGCGTTTTCAGGATCAGCATGTCAAGTGTGCCCGGAAGGATGTCTGATTTTTTTGCCATGCGGCAATATATAGATTATCTATGGATAGAAAGTCAAGGCCAGAAAGAGACCGCCGCTTGCAGATGACAGGGAAAAGAAAACAGCCCTGAAGCCAATGGCCTCAGGGCTGTTTGTTCAGTGTGACCTGTCACCTGTTTCCAGATTAGTGTTTCTGCATTAAATCCATCACATCTTTGCGCAGTGCCATACGGCTGGATTCGCGGGTATAGAACATATGTCCGCCGGGATACTCTTTCACAGATACACGTGACGGATCGCCCATGACGGGCATCTGGTCCACTGTGAGCACGGAGCCCATGAACGGGCAGGAGAGATCGTTCCATCCATGCACAATCAGCACATGCAGCTTGGGATCGGCAGCGACTGCCTCACGAAGATCGGGCACGGAGCCGCGCCGCAGATCGTCGCCACGGTCCCAAAGCCGGCCCACTTCGTAGGAAAGCGCGTTGTAGCGCGCATCCACCTTCCAGCCGACGATGCGTGTGTCAAAGTCCACCATCGCGGTGGTTAGAGGAGCAATGATGCTGGCAAGGATTGGATCGTTTCCGCGCTGTTCCGGGGCAAACGGGAAAGGATCGAAGGAGGTCACGTTGGAATCGTATACAGAACCGAGTTTTCCCTGCTCCCGGTGTGCTTCGCGGAGATACGCGCCAGTTTCGATGCGTCCTCCCGAATATTTCACGAACGAGGGGTCGAGCCCGGTCATCTCCGTGACTTTTTGAATCATGCGTTGTTGTCCGGCTTCATCGGAGCGGCCCTTCAGCAACGTCGTCGCGTATTCGCCGCGCGTGTAGGCAATTACATCGGCCATTGCTTCTGGCGTGAGCTTGTTCTCGCGTTCCAGATGAGCCGCAGTGATGGAAGGCAGCGTCATCATCCATGGCAGCGGCGACATGTCTTCATAGTCATCCTGCCCGGGGTTGAGATAGGGCGAGACCAGAATGACGCCGTTCAGCGCCACCCCGAGCTGCGATTGGAGATAATGCGTGACGCGCGGGCCGCGGAAGCCGCCGTAGCTTTCGCCAACGAAGTACTTGCGAGAACCAAGGCGGTCGTTCAGGACGAGCCAGTCATAGATGATCCGCGAAAGATATTGAATATCGGGCGTGGTGGAGTAGAAGAGCTTCTTTGCCTGGTCCTCCGGAACCTCTGAGCGGCTAAAACCGGTGCCGATTGGATCGATGAAGACCAGGTCCGTGAAGTCGAGCCATGTTCCCTGGTTATCGGTCATCGCCACAGGGTCTGATGGGCTGTCGCCCTCATTCCCTGCACTCATGTGCTTGGGTCCGATGGCTCCCAGATTCAGATAGACGCTTGACGCTCCGGGGCCGCCGTTCATGGCAAATGTTACGGGCCGGTTCTCGCCCGGCACCGTGAACGCGGTCACCACCACCTGGCCTGCTACATTGCCGTCTTTGTCACGAACCGGTAGCGCGCCGACGGTGACGGTGTACTTCAGAGGCTTTCCGTTGAGCTGGATAGTCTGCTCGGTGTGGGCGGGGGGCGGCAAGGGCGGGAGCGTGGGCTTATCGCCGGCTGGCTTCTCTGCCGGCTTATCTCCGGGACCACCGGGCCCTTGCGCTGGTGCGGCGCCGCAAAAACCTAGGCTAAGGACGCATGCGAGCATGGTTGCACGGCTGGCGTTCCACTGAAATCTGGAAATATTCATGCAACTACCATATCGCACGCTGAATCCCTAGCTTCAGATTCCTTGATCCCGACGACGGAGAGCTTTTCGCATGGCGAAAAAGGTTGGTTACTGGGTTCTGACCGTACTTATGGTGCTTTGGCTTTTGCCCAGCGGCATTGTCGATGTTATGGGTAGCCCGTTCGCCGTAAAGATTCTTGCTCATCTCGGCTATCCAGCTTATATGGCGTACATCCTCGGCGCGGCAAAATTGCTGGCGATTGCGGCAATTCTCTTCCCTCGAAGCTGGCTGCTGCGGGAATGGGCTTATGCCGGGCTTACGTTTGAACTCATTGGCGCGTTTATCTCGCATATCTGTTCCCATGATCCGATCACTACAGCGTTGGCTCCAGTGCTTGTGCTGGCTTTTCTCACGGGAAGCTATCTGCTGCGTCCGGACAAATACAAGTTTCACGCTGCCTGAGGTTTGCGAGGCGGTGGCACAGCCCGCGCCCGATGATTTACCCTCAAAAACGGCATGAAACTTAGATTTACCCTCATCATTCCGGCTCTCGCCGCGGCCTTTGCAGCCCCGGCTTTCGCGCAGCAGTCCACGCCCACCACTCCTCCGCCAGCATCCAAGCCGGCCGCTGCGGACGACCTTCCCGACGGCCCGCAGCCTACGGCGGCTGTGCTCGTTCGACCAAGCGGTCCCACCGTGGTGATGGACACCTCCATGGGCCGCCTTACCTGCCAGTTCTTCGAACGTCAGGCGCCGAACGCCGTTGCCAACTTCATCGGGCTGGCTAAAGGAACCAAGGACTGGGTTGATCCCACGACGCAAAAGAAGCAACACAACAAGCGCTACTATGACGGCACCACGTTTCATCGTGTAATTCCTGAATTCATGATCCAGGGCGGCGATCCGACTGGCACAGGAATGGGAGACCCCGGCTACACCTTTAACGATGAGCTGGACCCGAACCTGAACTTTGATGTTCCCGGACGGCTTGCTATGGCCAACTCGGGCCCAAACACCAATGGCGGCCAGTTCTTTATCACCGAAGGCGCGTACGACTCGCTTAACCAGCACTACACAATCTTTGGTCAGTGCGATGAGTCCAGCGTTCTGGTGGTGAAAACTATTGCCCGCGTGCAACGCGATAACAGAGATAAGCCTCTTGAAGCGGTGGTCTTGCAAAAGGTGACCATTGTTCCTGAAGGCCAGCCACTGCCGCCAAATCCGAATCCTGCATCTGAACCTGCAGGAAAGCAATAAGCGGCATATCATTCACGAACTAAATATCCCCCAGAGAGGACAATACCTATGTCTCAATCCCCTGGAACTTATGCGAACTTCAATACATCGGAAGGTAAGATCGTAGTACGCCTCTTCGAAGACGACGCGCCTGTTACGGTCAAAAACTTCATCGAACTGGCGGAAGGCGGCAAAGAGTGGACGCATCCCGGCACGCGGGAAAAATCTACTGACAAGCTCTATGACGGCACCGTCTTCCATCGCGTGATTCCCGATTTCATGATCCAGGGAGGCGATCCGACTGGCACCGGCATGGGTGGTCCCGGGTACCGCTTCCAGGACGAAACCAAGGGATCGAAGCATAGCTTCGACAAGGCAGGTAAGCTGGCGATGGCCAATAGCGGCCCAAACACGAACGGCTGCCAGATATTCATTACTGTGGCGCCTACTCCTTGGCTTACGGGCAACCACACTATCTTTGGAGAAGTTGTGGAAGGCCAGGACATTGCGAACAAGATTTCGCTGGTGCCACGCAACTCGCAGGACAAACCGCACAAACCGGTTGTGCTTGAGTCGGTCACCATCGAACGCGTAGCTTGATTTTGCTGTCTCCAGGAGCAAAAGCCCCGGCGCAAACCGGGGCTTTTGTTGTTTCAGAGGACACTAGAACTTCCAGACCACTCCGGCGTTGGCTTTGCCGAAGAAGTTCGGCAATCCGGGAACTCTATAAGGGACTGTTTGGTTCACGGATTGAATCAGTGCAAGATTCTCCCAGATAAAGTCGCCGCCCACGCGTACGGCAAATCTGCGACTGACAGGCGTATCCAACCCACCGCCCATGACAGTAGCGAATGAAGCTGTCATGCCGGGATGTGCGTTCGGTCCCCAGTTCTGGTTAATGCCTATATCGCCTGCAAGCAACTCGCCAAAGAGCGTTTCATGGCCAATTTTGTGGCCGTATTGAAAGCCGCCCAGAATGTAATACGCATGTTGCGGCGCGCCGTAGTTATCTCCCCTGTATTGCGTCGTGTCTACCTTGAAGCGCACGCCGTGCCACATCTGGGGAAAAGCAAATGAGACTTCCCAGCCGTTCAGCGACTGTGTATATCCTGGAAGTCCATTGAAGGAATTCGATTGATACGAATATCCACCATACAGCTGATAGCGCTCAGATCCGCCGGATTCACGAACAGCAGGCACAGCTTGCGCATACACCATCATGGAGAAAGACAGCAACGCAAAGAACGCGCCGAGACTACGCCGCATAGAAATCCCCTGTCGAATCGGATTTTGGGAAGCCTGGAAAACTCATCTATTCCATAAAAAAGGTAAACAACACAACGATTCACAAGAAAGCTATTTATAACCACACAGATTCTAAACCTGCAGAGCATGGAATGCATAACTTGAAGGATCAGTACCTGCTCGATCCAATTGCCTGCTCGATACTCTCTTTCGCGGAATTGCTCAACGAAGGCATGGCGCCCGACTGCGAAGCCACCCACGCGCCCCAGCGATTGCCGGCCTCATTCAGCACTGGCAGGCTTGCTCCGCGCAGAAGATAATGCGCCGTGGCAGCAGTAAATGCATCCCCTGCGCCGATGGTATCGGCCACTTTTACGGAGATTCCCGCATGCTCATGCCAGCCGTCACGGGTTACCAGCAGACTTCCTTTCCCGCCTCGTGTGATGGCTACCATGCGCAGGTTTGAAAACTCAACCAGCAGGCGCTCCGCCGCGTTGAGAAAATTGTTCTCCGCGCTGAGGCCAAGCAGTTCCAGAAGTAACGGAACCTCTGCATCGTTCATCTTCAAAACGGTCGCCAATTCTAAAGACTCCTCCACCGCTTCGCTCGTATAGAACGGGGTGCGCAGGTTCACGTCGAAGATGCGAATGCACTGCGTACGAGTCTGTGCAATCAACTGCTGAATCGTCTGCCTGGAGGCCAAGTTTCTTTGCGCCAGCGATCCGAAACAAACCGCGTCGGCTCGTTCCGCTAATCGAATCCAATCATCGGAAAGCGACAGGAAGTCCCACGCAGCCGGTTCATGGATGGTGTACTCCGGCTGGCCTTCTTTCAGCGCTACCGATACTCGGCCCGTCTCACGCTCGGAATCAATTTGAAGGAACTCCGTATCCGCGCCCAGTTCATTGAGTGCCGCTACGGCCCGGGAGCCAAGATTGTCGCGCCCAATGCGGCTCAGGATGGCTGCATGATTTCCCAGCCTTGCCGCCATAACCGTAAAGTTTGCGGGGGCACCTCCCAGCTGCGGACCTTCCGGGAGCAAATCCCAAAGCAGCTCTCCAATACCTAAAATCAGGGGTGGTTTCATGCTTTCGCCTTCCAGTCCTTGCCATGCCATCGCCAGATTGAGCAATCCTCATAATTCTCTGAGGCATACTCGCCATCCGGCTGATTCGTAAGGATAGCGTGATCGGCCTTGGAGTCGGCTAGCGACCGCTTTACCGGCCCCTGGAAATAGCGAACAAATCCCTTTTGATGCTCCAGAACGTGCTCCTGCTCGTGGTTCACATAGAGCAGGTCCAGTTCGCGTGGCCTTTTCTGAAAGTCATGTGCGGCATGACGTAAAAATCGCTGCATGACCACCGCACCAAATGGGTTAAAGAGAAACGCGACACAGGGACCGGGCGAAAACGAAAAGGTTGCCGCATCCTGCTGAGTTATGTGCACAGAAGTGCGCATGCGGCCTGCTTTGCGCCATACCGTCAGATTCTGCCTTGCGATCCGCACCAGCGCCGGATGCATCTCCACGCCAATGACCGCTCGAAATGGCATCTCGGCGGCCAGCAAGAGTGCTCTACCCATGCCCGCCCCAATGTCGATGAAAGTAATTTCCTCCAGTGGAAAGGCAGGCCGCATTTTGCGCCATCGACGGATCATTTCTTCAAACACAGATGGCGCAATTCCGTAGTAAGCGGTGGTATGCCGATCATGCGGGCTGCCCGTTTTCAGGTACCTCCCCGCCACGAGCCCGCTTGTGCGAACTCCCCATTCCAGATCGAAGGGATGCGACAGGAAGCCATCTTTCTTATTGAGACCGTAGAGCCGCGGCCCGCGCTTTGATCTTTCCACCAAACTCAATTTTTGCAAGCCTTTCCCGCAGCAAAACTTCCTGCATTGTATCCATCCAAAGCTGTTTGCCAGATGGAAACAACCAGCGAATACACCCAAGGCATCTATTCGTCACGTAAGTAAGGGAGGATATTATGTCAGCCAAGAAATGCGGAAATGCCGCCTGTAGCTGTGCGTTGCCGGACAGCAAGTCGAAGTATTGCAGCGCTCATTGCGAAGGCATGGGAGAGAGAGTGGAGCTGATGTGCACCTGTGGCCACGCCGGGTGCGGTGCGACGGAAAGCATTGCGGCACCTGTTGACCCTGTCCAGCCCGTATAGTTACGCACCCACGAATCACTTTCCGGTAACGGGAATCTACACGGTTCGCCATGGGCATATTGCCGCAATTGTTCCTCTCCCTTGAAGAACAAAGTGACATTTATGCCCTAAGCGCGGTACCCTTGGGAGGTATCCGCACCATTGCGCGATGCAAGGAGCAATGTCCCTCCATGCCTATCCAAACTACCAGTAAAATCTGGCATAACGGCAAGCTCATTCCATGGGAGCAGGCCACAATTCACGTCATGAGCCATGTTGTTCACTATGGCTCGAGCGTTTTTGAAGGTATTCGTTGCTATACGCAGCCACAGGGCGCGGCGGTATTTCGCCTGCCCGAGCACATGCAGCGACTTATCGACTCCGCGAAGATTTATCGCATGGAGATTCCCTACACACTCGACGAGCTTTGCGCGTCCGTAGTGGATGTGATAGAGGCCAACAATGTGGCTCCCTGCTACATCCGCCCCATCGTCTTGCGCGGCTACGGCGAAATCGGCGTCAATCCCAAGGGATCGCCCATTGATGTTTACGTCGCCAACTTTCCGTGGGGCAAATACATGCCCGGCCATGGCGGCGCGGACGTTTGCGTCTCGAGCTGGAACCGGCTTGCACCAAACACTATGCCCGCTCTTGCAAAGGCTGGCGCGAACTATATGAACTCGCAGCTTATCCGTATGGAAGCCGATATCAACGGCTACGCGGAAGGCATCGGCCTGGATGTGAATGGCCTTGTCAGCGAAGGCTCCGGGGAGAATATTTTTCTCGTGCGTAACGGCGTGCTGTATACCCCGCCGCTGGCCAACTCCGCGCTCTCGGGCATCACGCGCGACTCGATTCTCACGATCGCTCGCCACCTGGGCTACTCCGTCACGGAGCAGTCTATTCCACGCGAGCTGCTCTACATTGCCGACGAAGTCTTCTTCACTGGCACCGCCGCTGAGGTTTCGCCTATTCGCTCGATTGATCGCATCGTGATCGGCAATGGAGAGCCCGGCGAGATCACAAAGCGGATTGCAGATGAATTTTTCGGCATCGCAAATGGCCTTAAGCCTGATCGTTTCGGTTGGCTCACACCGGTCAAGGTGGCTGCGCAGGAACCGGTTACTGCGTAACTGCAAATCTTCACCAAGCAAAAAATGGGCGGCCTGTGAGGCCGCCCATTTTTTATGCATGAAAAATTCTTGAATACATTCAGTCTCGAAGCCTAACTCTTTATCATCAGAAGCATGCTATTCAGTTCCCGCTTTCTTCGCGCATTCTGGTGTATTTCGCTTTCCCTGCTTGTTGTGCTTGTGCCACGGCAAACACATGCGCAGGCCTATGCAGGCAAACCGAAGTTGATCGTCATCGTCGTCATTGATCAGTTTCGCGGCGATTACCTCAACCGCTGGCGTAGCGAGTTCAAGGGTCGCGGCTTTCGCCTGTTTATGAATGAAGGCGCCTGGTTCACCGATTGCTACTACGATTACGCGAACACCAAGACTGCACCGGGTCATGCCACCATCGGCACGGGGGCTTACACAGATGGTCATGGCATTGAAACCAATGAATGGTGGGATGCTTCGCGCTCGGACGCGCACAAGGTGAGCTCCGTTGAAGACGAGCGCTATCAACTGGTCGATCTGCCGGCCAGCTCGATTCCCGCGAACGCTCCAGGTGCGCCTCCAACAGCCGCAAAGTTCCTCGTCGGCTCCTCGCCGCGCAATCTCCGCGCCACCACCCTTGGCGATGAGCTGCGCCTCGCCACACAAGGCAAATCGAAGGTCTACGGCATCTCGCTGAAAGACCGCGCCTCCATTCTGCCATCCGGCCAGTCTGCTAACGGAGCCTTCTGGATCGACCAGTCGAGCGGCATTTTCACCACCTCCACCTATTACATGGCGCATCTGCCGGACTGGGCCGCCGCTTTCAACGCATCAGACCGCCGTCTGAAGGCTGAAAAGGAAGCTTTCGTTGAAAACACGACCCAGTTTTATGATCTTGTAGGCCGCACTCCTGCAGCTAATCGCTACGAGCTTGATTTCGCCAAGGCAGCCATCACAGGCGAAAAGCTTGGCCAGAATGGCGTCACCGATCTCATCACCGTCTCACTCTCCGCGAATGATATTCAAGGCCACCAGTTCGGGCCCGACTCGGACTTCGAGAAGCAGATGGTTCTCTCACTCGATAGCGACCTCGACGGCTTCTTCTCGTGGCTCGACAAGACCGTTGGCCTTGACAATGTCTGGCTCGCGCTTACCGCCGATCACGGTGTTGCGCCGGTTCCCGCCGAAGCCGCGCAGCTTGGCATCAACGCTACTTCAGTCAACATGGAAAAAGTCTATGAGACCGTCAACGAAAAGCTGAACGCCCGTTACTCCCCGGGCACGAAGACCGAATTCCTCATGCCCGGCCCGGACCTGCCCTACATCGTGCTGAATCGCAAGGCTTTTGAGAGCGCAAAAATCGACGAACAAACCGCCGAAGAAGCGGTCTCCAGCGCACTGAAAGAGGCAGTCGAAAACCTGCCGCGTCCGGAAGACGATGGCCTGCTTCCCGCACAGCATCGCCTCGCGCCCACGCCGCGTCTACAGTATGTTTACACGCGCCTTCAGCTTGCAAACGGCCAGGTTCCGCCCTCGGAATGGGGACGCCTGCTCTCGCATAGTTACGCAGAGCACGGCAATTGGTTTGTCATGGCGGTCTTCAATGCTTACCAGATTGAAGGCTACAGCTCGAACGCCGGCACCACGCACTTCGCACCCTGGTCTTATGATCGCCACGTGCCACTCGCGCTCTACGGCGCGCCGTTCATGCCCGGCGAATACCACAACCTCGTTGCTCCCGTGGATCTGGCTGTCACCTTCGCCTCGCTCGCCGGCGTTAACCGACCATCGGCAGCAGTTGGTCGTGTGCTGACGGAGGCCATCAAGCCGATTCAGGTCCGGTAAACTAAGGACAGTGATTCGTTGTTAGTGGTTAGTTGTTGGAAACAGCAGAAACTTGTGCGGTCACATTGCGCTCTTGTTTTTGCTAACCACGAACCACTCGCCGTTGACAGCGCCCTATGAAGCCAGACATGAAAGTTCAGTTGGCCGGCATTGAGCTGGCCAATCCCGTTATCGCCGCCAGCGGGACCTTTGGTTACGGCATTGAGTTCGAAGAGATGGTCTCGCTCGAGCGCCTTGGCGGCTTTGTCACTAAAGGCATTTCGCTTGAGCCCATGACGGGTCACGCCGCTCCTCGCATTATCCAAACTGCCGCCGGCATGATGAATGCCATCGGCCTGCAGAACATCGGCGTCGACGCCTTCATCGCGGAGAAGCTTCCGGCCCTGGCTCGCTACCCGGCCTGCAATATCTTCGTAAACGTCTTCGGCTATACCGTTGGCGACTACATCAAAGTCATCCAGAAACTCAATGAAGCCGACAAAATCGCCGCTTACGAGCTGAATGTCTCCTGCCCCAACGTGCATGCAGGGGGCATGAGCTTCGGAGCCGATCCCGGCTCGCTCGAATACCTCGTCTCTTCTGCACGCTCCGTCACCAAGCGTCCGCTCATCGTCAAGCTCTCGCCCAACGTAACCTCCATTGCAGAAATGGCACGCATAGCCGCCAACTCCGGGGCCGACGCCATCTCGCTCGTCAACACCTTCCTGGCGCTCTCTATCGATATCGAAACCCGCAAGCCGCGCCTCACCAACACCACCGGCGGCCTCTCAGGCCCATCCATCAAACCCATCGCCGTCCGCATGGTCTACGAGGCAGCGCGCGCCGTGAATGTCCCTGTCATCGGAATGGGCGGAATCATGACTCCGGAAGATGCAGTGGAATTCATGCTTGCCGGAGCAACGGCAGTGCAGGTAGGCACCGCCAGTTACGCCGACCCCCGCGCCACCGAACGCATCGCCAAAGGCATGGAATCCTGGTGTCGCAGTCATCACGTAGAGAAGGTATCATCGCTCAGCGGCTCACTCGACGGACCAAAATAGACGGACCCAGATAACAGAGGATCAAAAGGAATGAAATTTTTCTGCGTGATTGGGCTCTTCCTCGGTTCCTGCTGTACTGCCCCGTTCCATGCGCAATCAGCAACTTCTGCACAACGCACTCCCGAGTTTAAGAACCCAATCCTATGGGAAGATCTCGCCGACACAGACATCCTCCGCGTAGGGGACACCTACTATTACTCAGCATCGAACATGCATTACTCTCCTGGCGCACCGATCCTTCGCTCTTACGATCTTGTGCACTGGGAATATCTTTCACACTCTGTTCCTGTTCTCGACTTCGGGCCTGCCTACGATCTCACTGGTGGCAATGCCTATGTGAAAGGAACCTGGGCATCCTTCCTCGGCTATCGCAAGACCGATCATACCTACTACTGGGGCGGCTGCATTCAGTTTTCAAAAACCTACATCTATACCGCGCCGTCAGCTGAAGGGCCATGGAGCCGTCACGCCATACTGCCCAAGTGCTACTACGATGCCGGCTTTCTGGTTGACGACGACGGCACCATGTACATTGCTTATGGAAACACCACGCTTTATGTGGCGCAGCTTTCGCCCGATGCCACCAGCGAGGTCAAAACTGAAACTGTCTTTACAGCTCCGGCGGACGTAAAGGTCCTCGAAGGCTCCCGTTTCTACAAGGTGAATGGCAATTACTACATTTTCACCACGCATCCTCCGGACGGCGAGTATGTACTTAAATCCACCACTGGTCCCTTCGGCCCATATGCGTTGCACCCGCTCGTCGTCCGCGCTACTCCACCCATTCCCGGCGCGGGATCGCCGCATCAAGGCGGCATTGTGCAGACGCAGCGCGGAGATTACTTTTACATGGCCTTCATTGACGCCTATCCCGGTGGACGCATCCCTGTCCTCGCACCGCTCAAGTGGGATGCTGACGGCTGGCCTGATCTCAATCTCAAAGACAACACCTGGCCAGCATCTTCACTGTATCCGCTGCCGCCTCACCCGCTCGCGCCTCTCACCGGCACAGACAACTTCAACGGCAGCACTTTAAGCGCGCAGTGGGAGTGGAATCACAATCCCGACAATTCAAAGTGGTCTCTGCATCACTGCCTCCGACTGCAAACGGCAACAGTTACCGACGATCTCTATCAGGCCCGAAACACGCTCACTCGCCGCATTCCCGGCCCGCAGTCTACGGCCACCATTGTGATTGATACCGCTGCTATGAAGGACGGAGATCGCGCGGGTCTCGCCATCTTCCGCGACTCTTCCGCATGGATCGGCGTGCAGCGCGAAAACGGCAAGCTCAATGTGGTGATGAAAACCGATCTCGCCATGAATAAGAAATGGCAGACAACGAGCATCGGCGCTGAGGTTGAAAGCCATCCGATTACCTCGAACAAGATCTGGCTCCGTGCTTCAACAGACATTCATCCCGGCCCCGGTCACACGGCCAACTTCTCCTGGAGCGCAGATGGAACCATCTTCCACTCGATCGGTACGCCCTTCACGCTCTCCACGGATTGGCCATTCTTCATGGGCTACCGCTACGCGATCTTCAATTACGCCACGAAGTTCCTCGGCGGTTCCGTGCAAGTTCAATCGTTCACGGTGGATCAGTCAGAGCCCAAGCTGACCACAGCGCATAAGCTAGCCGTGGAAAAATTATCCAACAAAACCAAGACCAAATAGGTCTGAGTTCTTCATAAAAGCAAAAATCCCCAGCAGGATTATTACCAACGCCCTGTTGGGGATTTCTGTTCTAAATCCTAATGGGCCTAGGCCGCCGCTGCGTGGAAACCGCTGCAACCGCTGATCGGCGTCACCATTAAATGCAGTGGAATCAGCTGGGGATGGCCGCAAACCTCAACCAGGTTCTCGGGTGCCTCATGGGAAGAACGAATCGAAACCAGCTTTTCGCTCGTTTCACCTTCACCAAAGTGGGTACAGAGTCCGCATTGCCCGTCATGAATCTCTGACATGATTCCCTCCTGATCGGTGTAACTTACATCGGCCACAATCACCTGCTCAGTATGATGATGAAAATTTGTGTCGGGATCAAGCAGGAAATAAAAAATCTCTCAGGCCACTTCCTTATTGCATCTCCATTGCCATTCCCTGCCACTCGGTAATATATTCATCCAAATACTCTTTGTACGACCTGTACGACCGCTCCCTTGAAGCTGCAACATTCGTTTTGAGAACGACCCTCGGCCCGCAGCTCGTCCGCACGGCCCCCAATACACAGTCTTACCCATGGAGAATCACCGTTGTCCCGCATACTTTGTTCTGCTTTTGCAGCAATTGCTTTCGCGTCTGGTAGTCTTGCTTTGCTCGCGCAGTCAGCGCCTCCGCCTGCTATTGTTCAGCCCGGAGCACCCGGAGCCTCCAACAAATCTCTCTCACCCAACGCGGCAAACGCCAGCGAAAAGCCCAAAGCTCCCTCCAAAGCGGACGCCGATTTTATGCAAGGCATGATCATGCATCATAACCAGGCCGTTGAGATGACTGAGCTGCTCAAGACCCGCACAAAAGACCCCGCCGTCCAGGAGCTCGGTCACAAAATTGATGTCTCCCAGACCGACGAAATGCGCTGGATGAAACAGTGGCTTACGGATCGCGGCCTTCCTATTGATCCTATGGCCGGCATGGACATGAAGGACATGAACATGGATATGCCGATGATGCCGGGCATGCTGACCAAAGCGCAGATGGAGGCGCTGCGCAAAGCCTCCGGCCCCGAGTTCGACCATCTCTTCCTCACCGGAATGATCCAGCACCACTCCGGTGCGCTGCAGATGGTGAAAGACCTTTTCGCTAATCCTGGCGCGGGTCAGGACCCACAGTTATTCGATTTCGCCAATGACGTCGACAACACCCAGCAAGCCGAAATCGACATCATGCGTCACATGCTGAAGGAGAGACAATGAGCCGTACTGCTTCCCAATTCGCCGCACGCAAACTCACTCTAGTTGCCCTGGCTGCCGCTAGTCTTGCAACCGCACAGGGCCCGAGCCCATCCGCTCCACCGGCGGTTAAAACCCCTCCACCGCCTCCTAGCGTTTACGTCAATCCGCGCTCGGACAATAGCGATCCACGCGTCGGCCTCAAGGGCGGCCTTTATGACGCAGCCACCGCCATCTCCGGCATGGAGCTCGTCCTCACAACCCCCAAGCCTGCTGGCTTCGCGCCCGATGTAGATTCTATCAAGGCAGTTGACGCCACTCCGCCACCAGCGCCCGTCGATCCCGATGCTCCGCGCCAGCGCGGCATGCAGCCACAGGCCACGGGTCCACGCGCGAACTATGGTGGAACCAACTCCGACCTGGCCTTTAACGCCAAATATCTTTTCAATGGCAATTACAGCGGCGTGAATATCTATGACATCTCCGACCCCACAAAGATGTCACTCGTCACGTCCATCATCTGCCCCGGCGGACAGGGCGATGTCTCTGTTTACAAGAATCTCCTCTTCATGTCAGTGGAAGCTGCCAATGGCCGCATGGATTGCGGCACACAGGGCTTCCCTACTGCTGAGCCTGCGCCGCAGCCACCAGCTCCCACCGGCGACGCCAAGAAAGATGCGGAAGCCCGCATGGCCTTTTTCATGCGCCAGCCCCCGGCCAGCAAGGATCGCGTGAAGGGCGTTCGCATCTTCGACATCTCCGACATTAAAAATCCAAAGCAGATCGTCGATGTACAAACCTGCCGCGGCTCGCACACACATACCCTCGTCATTGATCCCAAGGATAAGGACAACGTCTACATCTACGTTTCCGGTTCCGCAGGCGTTCGTCCCGCAGAAGAGCTCGGCGGCTGCTCTGGCGGCGATCCTGATAAGGATCCCAACACCGCGCTCTTCACCATTGTCGTCATCCAGGTTCCGCTGGCGCATCCTGAGCAGGCCAAGGTGGTCAACAGCCCCCGTATCTTCATGGACGACTCCGGCAATGCGAACGGTCTCTGGAAGGGCGGTAACCACGGTGATGGAACGCAGAGCACCTCTGCAACTCGCGGCTGCCATGACATCACTGCTTACTCATGGCTTGGCGTAGCAGGCGGCGCTTGCTCCGGTAACGGCATCCTGCTCGACATCTCTGACGTTGTTCATCCCAAGCGCCTCGACGCCGTCACCGATCCCAACTACGCGTTCTGGCATTCAGCTAACTTCTCTAACGATGGCAAGACCGTCCTCTTCACCGATGAGTGGGGTGGCGGCGGCCAGCCGCGTTGCCGTGCCAGCGATCCCATGGCCTGGGGGGCGGACGCCATCTTCTCCATCTCGCCGGACAAGAAGCTGAAGCTAACCTCCTACTACAAGATGCCCGCGCCGCAGACCGACAAGGAAAACTGTGTTGCGCACAACGGCTCCATGATTCCCATCCCCGGACGCAACATCGAAGTCCAGTCCTGGTATCAAGGCGGCATTTCCATCATGGATTACACGGATCCCGCGCACCCATTCGAGATCGGATACTTTGATCGCGGCCCGGTCGATGACAGCCGTCCCGCCATGGGCGGCCAGTGGTCCACCTACTACTACAACGGCTACATCTATGGCTCGGAGATCGCCCGCGGTACTGACGTTCTTAAGCTCGTCCCAACCAAGTACATCTCGCAAGCTGAAATTGACGCTGCATCTCAGGTCTGGCTATCTGAGCTGAACGTCCAGAACCAGCCACACATCGACTATCCGGAAAATTTTGTTACGGCGAAGGCTTATCTCGATCAGCTTGCCCGCGGCGACAGCCTCGCAGCAGACAAGATTGCTTCGATCAAGGCCAACATCGACGCGAAGAACGGCAAGAAGCTGAAGGCCGACGCCAAGACAGCTGAGAAAGCAGCTGCCACCGCGAAGACGCCAGCCGATGCGGATCGTCTCAAGGCTCTTGCGAAGATTCTTTCCAATCCGAAAGCCGCAGAAGCCGCGCCCAAGTCGGGCATGTAAGCATCAACCTGAAGCCATAATCGGAGGCGAGCTATCATGGCTCGCCTCCATTTCATTTGCGGCCATCCTCTTCACTAAAAACCAACACAGTTGTGAAATAGATAAGACATGCACACCAGGCGGAATTTTCTTAAATACATTGCGATGATGTCAGGCGCGGCTGGACTCTCCGAACTCGCACCAGAGGCAATTCAACGCGCTTACGCCATCGAGCCGGACCACGACTCCACTTATCTCGACGCTGAACACATCGTCATTCTGATGCAGGAAAATCGCTCCTTCGACCATGCTTTCGGGACACTGCAGGGCGTGCGCGGATTCAACGATCCGCGGGCGATGCGGCTGGCGAATGGCAACTCGGTTTTTGTGCAAACAGATGCGGCTGGAAATTCCTACGCGCCCTGGCGGCTGAACATCCACGACACAAAGGTCACCTGGATGGGTTCGCTGCCGCATTCACGTGAAAGCCAGGTAGACGCATGGAATGAAGGCCTTCATGATGGATGGCTCGAAGCCAAGCGCTCCGGCGAAAAAGATTATGCCCATCTACCGCTCACCATGGGCCATTACACCCGCGAAGATCTCCCGTTTTACTACGCGCTTGCCGATGCCTTCACCATCTGCGATCAGAACTATTGCTCCGTGATGACAAGCACCTCGCCGAACCGAAGCTATTTCTGGACAGGAACCATCCGCGAGCAGCAAAGTCCAGACGCGAAGATTCATATTCGCAACGGGCAGATCGATGATGGCGGCATGACCTGGAAGACCTTTCCGGAACGCTTGCATGAAGCGGGAATCAGTTGGAAGTCATATCAGAACGAACTCACCCGCTCCGGTCTCAGCGGTGAACAGGATTCATGGCTGTCGAACTATGGCGACAATGTCCTCGAGTGCTTTGCTGCATACAATGTGGAAGCCTACCCCGGCTTTTTAGCTGCTGCAAAGCAGTTGCATGCGGAGCTTGTAATCCGTGCAGACGGGCTCGAAAAAAAGATTGCCGCGACACAGGATGATGCCACAAAGAAGGATCTCCGCGAGCAGTTTGATGACATGAATAAGCACATGCAAGCGGTGAATGCAGCAGCAGCGCTGGGCGGCGATGTCCGCTACAACCAGCTCACTGAAGATCAGAAGGCCTTGCATCACGCAGCCTTTGTAACCAACTCAGCCGACCCTCATTATCATTCGCTCGAATCACTTTCGTTTGAGTTTGATGGACAGCAGAAAAACATCCAGGCCCCCAAAGGCGACGTGCTCTACCAGTTCCGCAAAGACGTGAACGAAGGCAAACTGCCCACTATTTCCTGGCTCACAGCCTCTGAAAGATTCTCCGATCATCCGAGTTCGCCATGGTACGGAGCCTGGTATATCTCGGAGATCATGGATATCCTCACCAAAAACCCTGAGGTGTGGAAGAAAACCATCTTCATCGTCACCTATGACGAGAACGATGGCTACTTCGATCACGCGCCGTCTTACGTGGCAGCTGATCCTAAGCGTCCCGAGACAGGCAACGCATCCGAAGGCATCGATACAGGCCTTGAATACTGCTACAAGCAGGACGAACTCCGGATGGGTGTGTCAGAGCAGGACGCAAGAACCGCGCCCATCGGCATGGGGTTCCGTGTACCGATGATCGTTGCTTCTCCGTGGAGCCGCGGCGGATGGATCAACTCACAACTCTTCGATCACACGTCGACACTGATGTTTCTCGAACGCTTCATTCAGCAGAAGTACGGCAAAACAGTTCATGAAGAGAACATCAGCGCGTGGCGCCGCACAGTTGCTGGAGATCTCACCTCAGTCTTCCGTCCCTTTGATACGCAGGATGCAAAGCTCGATTACCTTAATCGCGACAAGCATGTTGTCAGCATCGCAGAGGCGCGCTACCGCGGGCTTCCGTCCAACTTTACAAAACTGACGACCGCGCAAATTGATAAGATCAATCACGCGCCGCACAATTCCGCGTCCATGCCCCAGCAGGAGAAAGGCATCCGCCCCTCATGCGCGCTTCCTTATGAGCTATACGCAGACTGCCGCCTCAGTGACGACGGCACCCATTGCGAAGTAAGGCTGACCGCAGCCAGCCACACACATGGCCCACGCTCCGCTGGCGCGCCCTTCAATGTCTATCTGCGCAATCTCAAAGAGAACAGCATGAGAGCAGCCACCTACACCGTCAAGGCCGGCGACACTCTCACCATTCCATATCCTCTATCGCTCTTCACCGATTCGCACTTCACAATCGAGATTCACGGCCCCAACGGCTTCTATCGCAGGCTGGCAGGCGACAGCATACCTTCGCCGGTTGAGGCGCGCGCAGAATATGAATCGAAAGGCGGGGAACTCACAGGAAACCTCCTCGTGCGCCTTCGCAATCGTTCTGCAAGTGCTGCCAAAATCGAAATAGCTGACAACGCCTATCACACGAAGCCTGTTACAAAGACAGTGGACCCGGCTCAGGAGGTTACTGTCATCCTGCCGCTTGAAAAAAGCCACGGCTGGTATGACTTCTCAATAACATCCGATGGATCTAATTCCGCAGCACGTTTCGCCGGCCGCGTAGAAACAGGACGCGCGAGTAAAAGCGATCCGGCGATGGGCGGAGTCATCTAACGAATCAGATCCCAAAACAAGAGTCCGATCGCGCCATCCGCGGGTTGGATTCAAGGAAAATATAGGCACAATGTCGTCGAAAAATATCCCCGCTGCAGGGAGTGCAGACTGTTAAAGGCCACTGAATTGAATCATGCGAAATTCATCACTGCCTGAAACCCGGAAAACCGGCAAACTGCCTAATTTTTCTTGCCATACCCATAATCCGTTTGCGTTCTGCATCTAAATAACTGATATGGCTGTGGACACTCTGGAAGAGATCACTGCACTTCGCCGCGAACTTGAATACATGCGTGAGCGGGAAGACTTATTAATGCAGATCGACGCGGCCACGCGTGCAGCCACTGATCCGAAGGAAATCATTTATCAGGCCGCACGACTCCTCGGCCGCCACCTCAGCATCAATCGCTGCGCCTACGCCGCCGTGGAAAGTGATCAGAACAGCCTTGAGGTCGTCGGCGACTTCAACCATGGTCTGCCTTCTATGATCGGCCGCTACACGCTCCGCCAGTTCTCAAGCTCAGCATTTGACCTGCTCACAATCGGACTGCCGTTTATCGTGAATGATTCAGAAACGGATCCACGCTGCGCCGCTGGCATTCAAACCTTCCGCGATGCAGGCGTCAGAGCCACCATTTCGTATCCGCTCATGAAAGAGGGGCGGCTCACGGCCATTCTCGCCATACACGCAATTCAGCAGCGCCAATGGCACGATCAAGATGTGGCGCTGGTCGCCTCCGTCGCAGCCAGGTGCTGGGAATCGCTGGAGCGGGCCAGCGTCATGCGCGCACTCGAGGCCGATCGCGAACTGCTTCGCAGCAAGTCTATAGAAAGCGAGCGGCAGCATGCGGAGCTCAAAACCATTTATGACACAGCTCCCATCGGCCTTGCCTACTTCGATCTCGACGACTATCACTACCTCCGCCTGAACGATCGGCAGGCAGACTTCTTCGGCCTCAAACCCAGTCAGATGGTCGGCAAAACCCTCACCGAGATGGCGCCCATCGAAGGCCTCCGCGAACTCTTCGACCAGGTTGTACGCGGCGAACCTGTTGTGAACCATCCACTGGAAGGTACTCTCGTCACAGATCCAACCGAATACCGCTACTGGAACGTCAGCTACTTCCCTGTCTACGGTGCCGACGGCGAAATCCAGGGCATCACCGCGGCCTCGCAGGAGATTACGAAACAGAAAAAGGCTGAAAAAGCGCTCATCGAAACAGAAAAGCTGGCCGCAGTAGGCCGCCTGGCCGCCACCATCTCTCACGAGATCAACAACCCGCTGGAAGCCATCACAAATCTTCTTTACCTTGCATCTTCCAGTGAAAATATCGAGCAGATCCGCGGCCTGCTACGTACAGCGGACACCGAACTACGTCGCGTCTCCGCTATCACATCTCAGACTCTTCGCTTCTATCGCCAATCCAGCACGCCGCAGGCCGTGGATACCACGGCCCTGGTCAATGAAACCTTCAATGTCTTCCTTGGCCGGCTTCACAAGTCCCACATTCAAGTCTCGATGCGCCTGCGTGCGCGGCATACTCTGCTCTGCTTTGACGGTGAGATTCGCCAGGTCCTGGCCAATCTTATTGCCAACGCGCTTGACGCAATGAGTTCCTCACCCGGACGCCTCCTCATTCGCACACGCGAGGCCACACACTGGCCCTCCGGCGAGCGCGGCATCGTCATTACCGTTGCCGATTCCGGCTCCGGCATTGAACCAAGAGCAATGAAGCGTGTCTTCGAGCCCTTCTTCACCACGAAGGGGACCGTCGGGGTCGGCCTTGGCCTCTGGATCAGCAAGGACATTGTCGAGCGGCATCGCGGCAAGCTTCGCGTACGTTCCAACAAATCCCCCTCGCATCACGGCACCGTCTTTACAATGTTTCTGCCCTTCGACGCAGAAACGCGCTGACCTCATCCACCTTTGACGATTCCGGCTATGCCGGCAGCGAAGAACGTAGCCAGAATCCAGCCCAGCATAATCAGAATCCATCGCACCCAGCGCAGCCGCTCCGCTCGAATAAACATTGGGTCAATCGTGCGTTGAGCCACCCACTCCCACCCAAGCTTCGCGCGTTCCCGCGTTCTGCCCCTCCAGTTCATAGCAGCGGGCACTGCAGTTACACTCGTTTTCGCCAGCGGAGTTGAATCCGGCTGCCATTTCTCGTCCTGGCCCAGCTTCACCAGTGGTATGCAATTTTCAAGCGAGTAAATCAGCGGATGAAACGGCGGATAATGCTCCGGCAATTTGCCTGTTTTGTGGTAAATCTCATAGGCCTCCTTCTCTGAAGGAGCCATTGCATTTTGAACCTTGGCCCGGCGATGAATGATCCACCCCACGCCGGCCAGCAAGCCAAGCCCATACACAGCACGCAGCGGATAAATACCGTATCCCGTAGTGGAGCGCACCAGCAGGTCCTGCCCGTAATCCTCCATCTTGCGAAATGTGCCGAATCTCTGGCGCGCATTCTCTCGCGAATCGCCCTCCATCTGCGACAACACCTCTTTGGCCCCTTCGCTGTCCCCGATGTCCTGCAGAAACCTGGCCAGTTGCGTATAAGGCTGCTCTGAAAAAGGAGAGGAAAGCCGCAGCCATCTCTCGCGAAAATCAGAATTTTCAAAAGGCCCTGTGACCGATCGATAGGTAAAGCCATCCAGCCAGAGATGCCCCTTCTTCGGCCAGCTATTCGCATCCGAGTCCAACAAATCCACCTTCAGATCGCTCAGCTTCAGGTTGGATATCGCCCGGATGTCCTTCCAGTAGAGCGTCTGCTTGATCGTGGCTCCATAAAAACTCACATTCTTAAAACTGCCCCCCGTGCAGTTCATGTCTCTGCTGATCTGTGCTCCGCTGAAATCCAGAGTCGCATCCGCCGTGCAAGTCCCGTCGGTTCCAAAAAGAAACACTGAGCCGCCAACCGTAATCCGCTCTGCATCGAGAGCTGTGCCGCTCGAAGCGTGGAACTCGCTGCCATGGCAATCGAAATCTCCTGACACCTGCGCGCCGATCAGGCTCACCCGGCCATAGGATGTGAATTTTCGATTGAAGAAGATCCCGCCCTTCACCACAATTGTTTCCGCTGACAGCGCTACCCCGTTGTCACTCCTGAAGACTCCGCCACCGCCGCAATCCAGGTCTCCCGCAATCTGCGCGAGGTCCAGCGAGAGTGTTCCCTCCGCGAGAAACTTGCCAAAGAAAAATCCATTGCCGCCAATCACCGCATACGCCGCATTCAAACAATGAGCGTCTTCGTTGTTCCAGGCAAAATGCGCGTCGCTGCAATCCAGATCTGTCCTCACATGGATCGCCCTTACATTCACCTCACCCTGCGCCTTGAAACCCTTACGGAGGTAGACAGAGCCGCCAACCGTAGCGCGTTCCGCGTTTAATGATTCGCCTTTCGCGGCGCTGAACTGGCCCCCTTCACAATCAAGATCCCCTTCAACCTGCATGTTCATCAGGAACACCCGCCCCTCGGAGGAAAACTTGCCACGGAGAAGAACACTTCCTTTAATCCCCGCGCCTCCAGCGGAAAGTGCGTCGTCGGTAGTGTTCTTAAATCTTCCGCCTTCGCAGTCGAGGTCTCCTCCAATCTGGGCCAGGTCAAAATTGACACTGCCGTCTGCTGAAAATCCCTGGGTCAAAAGAACCCCGCTGCCAATTCCCGCGGACATGGCCTGGAGTGCAGCAGTCTGCTGCTTTCCTCGATTCGCCGTAAAGTGGCCGTTGCCGCAATCGAGCTCATTCCGGATGTGAATTGCCCTCAGATGGACGCCACCCTGCACGGTGCAGCTGTTCATCAGCAGTGAGCCGCCAATCGACGCCACCTCCACGTCAAGCGCCCAGCCCGACGGAGCACTGAACTGGCCGCCCTCGCAATCCAGATTTCCGCCAATCTGTGCACTTGCCAGGTTCACAATCCCATGGGCAGAGAACTTCTGATCGAGAAACACACTTCCCTTCACTACGGCACCGGCGGCGTTAAGAGCATCACCCTCCGGGTTCTTAAAAGAACCTCCATCGCAAATCAGATCGGTGTCAATCTGGATGCCGATAAAACTGACCGCTCCCTCTGCGGAAAATCCGTTGTCCAGAAAAATGCGTCCGCCCACAATCGCCGATTCGGCATTGAGCGCCGCAAGAATCACCTTTGGATCAGCCTGGTCATGATTGGCAACAAAACGACCTTGGCGGCAGCTCACGTCATTCTTGATATGAGCGGCCCTCATGATGATCCCGCCCTGCGCGAGAAAGCCGTCGGAAAAAACCATGGAGCCCTCAATCGTGACCTGTTCAGCGTTCAGAGCAAATCCGCTTGCCGAGCGAAAATGGCCATTCGCGCAATAAAGATCTCCGCCGATCCTCGCCGTGTAGAACGTGGCACCATCGGAACAGGAAAATCCCCCGTCGAGCGCCAGATCGCCGCGAGTGCGCACGTATGAAAGATTGATCCAGCCCACAGCGGAGCCTGTAAAAGCAATGGAGGGCAACTGAATATAGGAGAGATCCGCGCCATCTGTTATCTGGCATCGCAGCAGCTGAATCGGAAATGAAAGCTTGAGATTCGCCAGGTCGATTTGTCCTGCAATGCGCGCTCCATAAAGTTGAATACCGTGGGAGCTGATCTTGCTCGCTGCCTCCGTGCACAGCCAGCGAATAAGCGAGGAGCGCACCCGTCGCGCGTCCGGCCATGCCTGCGCTGTTTCTGCATGATTCGTCGGATCGCCATCCAGATCGCTGCTTCCCCCGACGGCGCGCACGCCATTCGCCGTCGCGTGAAGCAGTCGTTCTTCCGCAATGCTCAGGTTCGTTAAAAATGACTCCGGAAGTGTCTCGCGAAATCGCTCAGGAAGATTGGCTCTGTTATCTTTCACCTGCTGCATGATTGTCCTGCCGGTTCTTATGATGAAGTCGCTACGTTCTGACCTGGGTGCGTGCAGAGTATCTGTTTCAAACTAAAGGAGCAAGAGATTCGGCCTCGAATTCGTCCACGATCCGCATTAAAATAGAGCTGTTATGCCATTCCCTATCCGTACCTGCGCCATCTGTGGTGAAGAATTTGAGCTGAAGCCAGACAAACCCGGCTTCGCCAATCGTTGCCCATCTTGTACTGAAATCGAGGAAGAGGAATCTTCCAAAGACAGCCTGTCCAGTTCCGATCCCGAGTTGAATGCCGCCCGTCGCAAAACCATGCGCGATATGCTCTATCGCAAAGAGAGCTAAGCAGATTCACCAGGTCAGCAGGCGCAACTGTTATCGGCCTGCTGATCCCTTCCTTATATCGGCCTTCCCCGAAACACATACACCAGCTCAATCAGCAAAATAAGCACTACCATAACCTCAAGAAAAAACGCGCGGCTCTGGTTGAATTGCTCAACCATGAAGTTGTAGAGCTCCTCGGCAGTCTTGAGCTTTTGTTCCACCAGGTCGCGATAATCCGGCACGCCCACCCTCGCCGCAGCTACTTTGTACAACCGTGCGGCAAACATATCGCTTAGGAATTTAATCGCATTATCGGCGTGCTCTGTCAGCTCTGACACTTCCAGCAGCACCGAATGAAGCCCGTTTGCGTTACGCGCCATCCCCCACCGGCTGAAGAAGCTGTTCTTCTTCTCTAATTCGTCATACACGCGGTCAAGAATCTCGGTCAGCAGTTCGTCATAATGACGAAATTCCAGCAGTTGCGAATTGGCATACTCCAACAACTGAATCGCAGTCTCCGCTCCCGCAGTCGAGTCGTACAAAAACGCCGCGTTCCACGTAATCACGGCCAGGTCCTCCGCGTAGTAGGAAATCTGCGACTGAAGAACCTCTGCCGTCTCCCTGCCGGAAAGCGTAAGCCGATCCCCGCGAACAATCTGAGCAATCTGAGAGCCGAACCTCGTGGTTAAATCGACGGCTGTCGGCGAACCAGTAGCCTCGCGGACGTGAAAGATGAAGTAATCCTCGCTCAGCCAGCGCGTATAAGGATTCTCCATCACCTGTGGAATGCGCTCCAGCTTCTGGCGAACGATGGGCTCCACACGCGAAGCAAAGTCCACGTCCCACACCCACCGGCTGGAGAGATGCACAAGGCTCTCCCAGTCGCCCGTGAACGGAAGCTGATAAAGAATGCTCACCACGCCGTAGTCGTAGTACTTGATCTCGCCTTCCAGCCGCTCTCCCGATTCAAGCACCAGCGGATCAAGCCGCCCCCTTACAGGCGGACGCTGATAACTGACATAGGACGGCGCAGAGTGTTTCAGGTTCGGCTGGCGAACCGGGCGTGCGTCGTCTTCCTGTTTGAGAGCATGCTGCAGCACATCCAGGCGCAACTCCTCACAGACATCAAACTGGATCAGCACAAGCACAGAGCCGCTAAGCGATGTGCCCACTGAAGATGGGGTTGTCGTCGCCATGACCTACACGCATGGTACCCGATGACGACGACAGAAAAACAAAGAAGCTTACTTTGACGCCTGTTCCAGCGGCACCACCGCGCTCAGCGGAATCTCCATCGTACCCACCTTGCGCGATCCAGGATCAAAAACGCCGGTGCGAAGCCAGAAGTTTCCTTTCGCTGGCATTGTGAGCTGCGCATGAAGCTGCACTCCGGCATTTTGTATGGCAGACCATGCCTGCGCCGGGAAGCTGAGATCAACCGCATGATCTTCGCGGCTCACCACATTGCCATAGCGGTCGTAAACAATCAGGGCGATATTCAGCTTGCCTTTACGCGTGCCGCCGGCGTCAGGAACAAGGCGAATATCTCCGGCGTCCACCGCAAAATCGATCCTGTAAGCAGCCTTATCCTTGCCCGGCGACTTGTCCTGCTGTGGGCTTGGTTGAGGATTTGGCTGCGCGCCCGGCGTTCCATTCTGTGCAGCCGTAGCCACGCCAACCGGTGCTGGATACACTCGCAGCTTATAGAGCACCTGCTGGCTTTGCGGCATTCCGAGATCCATATAGGGCAGAAGCGGGTCCACCGCGCCGGGGCTCTTCTGGTTCAGCTTGTGAATCTGTTCATCGCGAACCTCGAGCGAGCTGCCTGGTAGCGCATCATCCACGGCAAAGTAACCTCGCCGATACGAGAGCTGGTACTTCGCGCCTGCCACTTTCACATCAATGTTACGGAAAGTTCCGTCCATGCTTGCATTGGTGGGCGTGTAGGAGATGGTGTAGAAGTTGCTGCTGGTCGAGGAAATCTTATCGATGATGTCAGCCAGACCGTTCGAATTGGCAAAGGCGCGTCCGCCCGATTGATCTGCCATAATCTGCGCGCTGAGCTGATCATTGTTGCGGGCCTCGTCTTCAGCATTCATCTGCTGCAGTGCGGCGCCCTGGGCACCAACTTGTTCCTGCGGCGTGGAATTCGCTTTCGATGCTGTATTCTCGGCCGTATAGATGCTGTTAACGGATGTGCCGCGCGCGTCCACTGGATAGATTGCAGCGCGTGCGGCGGCAAACATCGCCAGGGTTCGTTTGATCTCTCCGTCCATGGACGGGTTGCCACTCTGAACGTCGCCCATGCCGCCCGAACCGGTGACAAATATCGCAGGCGGTTTCTCCGCAAACCAGATGATATTCTTTCGTCCAGGAAAACCCTGCAGAAAGCTCGCCAGCCGCTGAAGATTTTCAAGCGTCACGTACATCCGGTCGAAATTCCGGGAAGTATCGTTCTCGTTGATAAAGTTCTGCAAGGCGGCAATCATCTCAGGTGAAGCTGAAGTGCTGTTAGGCGTAACAGCAGCCATCATTCCAATGAGATTTTGCTCATTCACAGTCTCCGTCTGGCTCTTAATCGCCCCGACATTCTCAATCTCGCGGTTCTTCTTGTTGTTCATCGCCGCCATCAGCACAGAGGGATCGTCATTAAATCCCTGGATGAAGTGCAGCCCAAGCCCCATGGTGAAAATAGCCATGCGGTTGCCCGGCTTGGCTGTTTTAAGAAACTGCAGAGCCTGCTTGTGAACGATGCTCTGGTTCTCCGTCCCTGTATTGAGCGTGTCCAGCAATAGAATATTCACGGCAGGCGGTTCAGGGAACGGCGAGAAATTCGTAAATACATCCGTGGGCATCTTGGGAATCTGCGTGGAATGCAACGCCGCCGGAGCACTTTCTTCAAAGAACGAAATTGTCTGCGGCTTACCGGATTCCGTCACCGTGAATGCATCTTTCTTCAGCCCGGTAACCGGCTTTCCGTGATCGCTGACGATAACATCAATCAGCACGGCGCGTGAGGTAACCCGAAGCGCAGGTTGATTAGAGGAAGCATCTGAGGAAGAAGGAGCCGCCTGTTGTGCTATCGAAATCATCGCCGCGCCCGCAAGAATGGTACAAGCAAGAAGAAGCCGCATAAAACCCCCGCAACAGTATGCTCCCTCAGGCGGACAGTTGTTCAGTCATTTTTTACTGATTCTTCGGCCTTGGCGTGTTCCGCGGTACTCGGTTCGGCCGAAATCGTCTCCACCTGAACCCTTCCGATCCGCCGGCCTTCCATCTCCATCACCGTAAATCGGCGCGTGCCATAATCCACACTCTCTCCCGCACGGGGAATATGGCCAAGCTGATTTAGCAGAAAGCCCGCAAGCGTCTCCACGCCCCCATCGCGCGGCAGCTTCCACTGCACCTGCGTTTCAAGGTCGCGCAGATTCACACCGCCATCCAGAAAGAGCTCGCCGTCCACGCCGGCCAACAGCAGTCGCGCCGGATCGTCAAACTCATCTTCAATTTCACCGGTAAGCTGCTCAATCGCGTCCTCTGATGTGACCAGCCCAACAATGGAACCAAACTCGTCCACCACAATCGCCATGTGCCGCCGCCGGCGCTGAAAATCACGCAGCAGGTCCAGAACCGTCTTGGTCTCCGGAACCACCAGCAACTCCCGCATCACCTGCCGAAGCCGAAGATTTAGCCGTGGCATCGGCGCGCCCGGATCGGAGACCCTCGCAGTGGGCCGAAAGTAGATAAGCCGCGCCAAATCCTTGGCGTAGACCACACCAATAATGTGCTCCGGTCCCTGAGTCTCGTCGTATACAGGAACCCGCGAGTGCGCCAGATCGATCACCCGGGCTGAAGCCTCTTCGACCGACATATTCGCAGGCAGTGAAAGAATCTTCTGTCGCGGCGTCATGATCTCGCGCACAATCACGTCGTTCAGTTCGAGCGCGCGATGAACTAGCGTCTCCTGAAACCGCGGGAGCACCCCGGTCCTTCGCGCAGCCGTCGCGATCAGCTTCAGCTCCTCCGGCGAGTGTGCGCTTGCGCGTTCCGTCATTTCCACGTCAAAACCGCGAAGAACCACGGCCGCAGATCGACTCAGCAGCCGCACCCCAGGCCGCACAATTGCCATAAAAAACAGCATCGGCGGAGCCACGGCCACAGCCAGCGCCTCAGCCCTGCGCAGAGCCAGAGACTTCGGCACAAGCTCGCCAAGCACAACGTGAAAGTACGTGATGAGGCAAAAGCCCAGAACAACCGCAATAATGGCCACCGAATGCGCGTAAAACACGGCATTCATCGGCGGATTCGGAAACCAGTGAAAGACCACGAGAACGGCCTGTGCGGCCAGCGGCTCGCCGATCCACCCCAGCGCCAGCGAGCAAAGCGTCACGCCTAGCTGCACAGCAGGAAGAAAATCATCCAGGTCATGCTGTAGCCGCCGCACCGCGCGAGCCCCCTGCATCCGCGCATGCAGCATCTGCTCAACCCGTGTATCACGAATGGAGACTAATGCGAACTCAGCAGCGACAAAGAAACCATTGGCCAGGATCAGCATGCCAACCGCTACGCATTGGAGAAGAAAGAGACCGTGCATCTGGCTGTGAGAATAGCATTTCAGCGTCTAAAAAGTGTCCCGCCTGCATCCGGAAACCGCAGGGAACAAAAGCGCCCCGCGCTGCGTATGAAACAGCGGGATCTGGAGGATTGCGTGGCTCCGCGTAAGAAGAGAAGACTGTGGATATGGATTACCCTGCTCGTCGTGCTGGTGCTCGGCGTTACCGGCGTGGCGATGGCAAGAATGGCGAGTCGCGGGAAGATTGACCCTAACCACCTTGCGAAGGTCACGCGCGGCGATGTGGCGCGCTCCGTGGTAGCAACAGGCAAAATTCAGCCCATCACCAAGGTTGAAGTGAAGTCAAAAGCCTCCGGAATTGTGGAAAAGCTTTACGAGGACATCAATAATCGCGTCCACAAAGGCCAGCCGCTAGCGCAGCTCGATCAGCAGGAGATTCTCGCGCAGGTGGAAGCACAGAAGGCGACTCTAGCAGCCGCAGAAGCCAACGTAGGCACCTACGAAGCCAACATTGAGCAGGATAAAGTCAATGCCGCCGCCCCCGATCTGCCCATGTACAAGCAGACCCTCGATCGCAACATTGCCATGCAGAAAGATGGCATCGTAAGCCGCCAAGCTCTCGACGATGCCAATCGAGACTACCTTGCCGCGTTGACCAAACGTGACTCGTCCAAGGCCCAGATCGGCGTAGACACAGCCAAGCTGAAGCAGGCCCGCGCGCAGGTGGAACAGGCCAACGCCAGCCTCAAGCAGCTTGAAGAACAGCTCTCCTACACCACCATCACTGCGCCAATGGACGGTGTCATCCTCTCACGCGACGTCGAAATCGGCGACGCCGTCAGCTCTATCCTTGTGCTCGGCTCGACAGCCACCTTGGTCATGACCGAAGGCGACACTACGCAGGTCTACGTGCAGGGCAAGGTCGACGAAGCCGACATCGCACACGTTTACATGAACCAGCCCGCGCGCATTAAGGTCGAGAGCTTCCGCGACCGCGTCTTCAACGGCAAGGTCACCAAGATTGCACCCCTGGGTGTCGAAAAAGACAACGTCACCACCTTTGAAGTACGCGTTTCCATCGACAACGCTGGCGGCGAGCTGAAAGCCAACATGACTGCCAACGCCGAAATTCTCCTCGACGAGCACAAAGGCGTGCTAACTGTTCCGGAATCCGCTGTCATGTACGACAATCAGCGCAACGCATCCGTGGAAATTCCCGACAAGTCGCAAAAGGAAGGCAAGCGGAAAGTTCCCGTCAAAGTTGGTCTCTCAAACGGCTCCGTCACGGAAATCCTCAGCGGCCTGAAAGAAGGCGACGAGGTTGTCATGCAGCAATAAAGCTGCGGGGATCCCGGAAACTATCTCCCGCATCCAGTTTGAGCGTGAAATGTTGTTCGGCCCCGGACGTAATGTTCGATTATGGACAATTACGCGGGTCTCCGTATCCTAACTCGTCCGCTATTCCACAGATTTCACGCGAATTAACAGAATTTCAGTTTGGCCCTTGCCATGCATCAGGATGTACGGAGCTAAACCCTCCCCCCTTGTTCCTGATTTCGGAGGTAGACCATGAAATTCCGTTTTGCTGCTATCACCCTTGTTCTCTTCGCTCTGCCCGTATTTGCCTCGCAGGCCAGCTTTGAACGCAATCTCACCGTAAATGGCCGCGTGGACCTGGCCGTCTTCACCGGTTCCGGAAATGTACACCTGACACACAGTTCCGGCAGCCAGGTTCACATCATTGGCCACGTGAAATCGAGCTGGGGCGGCAGTGACGATCAGGTCAAGCAGATTGCCGATAACCCACCCATCGAGCAGACCGGCAACATCATCCGCATCGGCGCGCACAATGAGAACCTGCGCAACATCTCCATCGACTACGAGATTCAGGCCCCGGCGGACTCTTTTCTTGAAGCACATTCCGGGTCAGGCGACATCACCGATGAGGGCGTAGGAGAAAACTCCAAGCTTGGCACAGGCTCCGGAAACATTCGCGCCACCGGATTGCACGGCGGCTTCGCGGTTAACACCGGTTCGGGCGATATCGTGGCGGATCAGACCGGATCTGGCGAAGTAACTGCACGCACGGGCTCAGGCAATATCGAGCTCAAAGGCCTCCACGGCACGCTGCATGCGGGCACAGGCTCTGGCGATCTGAAAATCTCCGGCACGCCGGCCGGCGAATGGAAACTAACCACCGGCTCAGGAAATATTGAGCTCTGGACGGGGAGCGCCGGATTCAACCTCGACGCGCACACTGGCTCAGGTTCCGTGCACAGCGATCACGAAATGACCATCCAGGGTGATTTCGACCACCATCACATCGCAGGCCGCGTCAATGGCGGCGGTCCCGATGTCCATATCCAGACCGGCTCTGGCGACGTTCGAATCCACTAAAGAGACTTTCACGGTTGTTCCTCCGGCGAGGTCCATTAGCTCCGTAGCTGAGACCTCGCCGATTTTTTGTCGCCGCATCCTGTCCTGCAGGCAGCCATTTCGATATGCTGGAGGGGCAGGAGGAGCATCGTGTCCCCTTCCCTTCTTTCCCCCGCTGAAATTGACCAGCGCCTGCCCGCAACACCCTCATGGCAGGTCGTAAATGGTGAGCTGACCCGTACCTTTGAACTCGCCGACTTTCTATCTGCGCTCGCCTTTGTGAACAAGGTGGGAGAACTCGCAGAGGCCGCTGGTCACCATCCGGATATCGACATCCGCTACAACAAGATCCGGTTTGCCCTGGTGACCCACTCCGCTGGCGGCCTCACGAAAAACGACTTTGATTTGGCGAGTCAAATCAATTCGCTGGCATAAATCCCTGGCTGTCGAAGTTTTTACAAACTTGTGTCCTACGCAGACCATGCGGTAGCGGCGCGGTTTGATCGGCCGCCCGTAATGAAGCCCATATCCGCAGATATGCCGCGAACGCACTGCAAAAGATGATTGGCAATTGCCGGCAGCTTCTGTGCGGTTACACGGAAGGATGGGCCTGAAATGCTGACCGCAGCAACCGGCTGACGCTGAGCATCCAGGACAGGCACGGCAATGCAGCGAAGGCCTTCTTCAAGCTCTTCGTCGTCCACGGCATAGCCACGGCGGCGGGTCTTCTCGATTTCCGTACGTAATGCCTCTGGCGTGCCAATAGTGCGATGCGTAAAGCGCTCAAAGCGGGTGCGGCGGATTACCTCGGCAATGCGGTCTTCCGGCAGAAAAGCCAGGATCGCCTTGCCTACCGAGGTGCAGTGCACGGGATTGCTGGCGCCGATGCGGGTGATCATGCGCACGGAACGAGCAGGCTCAATCTTATCGATATAAATGACATGCGCCTGCTCCAGGATGCAGAGGTGCGCGGTCTCTTCTGTTTCCGTGACCAGGCGGCGAAGGTGGGGCTGCGCACGGTCTCGCAAATCATATTGCTCAATGGCGCGATTACCGAAATCGAAGAGCCGCAAACCGAGCCGGAACTTTCCATTGCCCGTGCGCTCCACCATGTGGTGCCGCTCAAGAACCATGAGGAAGCGATGCGCCGTGCTTTTGTGCAGTTGGAGGGATGATGCCACCTGCGCAAGCCCCAGCGGTGTATCGCTCTCGCCCAGCAGATCGAGGACCGCAAATGCCCGATCAAGAGCCTGAACCTTATATGTGCCGTGGGATTGTGCGTCTCGCATTCTGAACTCCCGTTTCGCCTAATGGATAGGTATAGTTTTCCACTCGCAACCGGGGGGTGTCAATCTGCTAGGCCTGTCAGGTTATGCTTCGACTTTGTCACCTTCTCCCGGAGCCAGGAAAAGATTGGCCTCAAGGCCATGCTGCCGCGTGTAGAGGTCGTAGTAACGGCCACCCAGCGCGTACAGCTCGTCGTGAGTGCCGCGCTCCACAATTTTTCCCTGCTCCACGACGAGGATCTGCTCGGCGCGGCGAATGGTAGAGAGCCTGTGGGCGATTACGAAGGTGGTTCGGCCTTCCATGAGACGAGCGAGGCCGGCCTGAATCATAGCTTCTGATTCGGAGTCGAGCGAACTGGTGGCCTCATCGAGAATCAGGATGCGCGGGGCGGCCAGAAGCGCGCGAGCAATAGATAGCCGCTGACGCTGACCGCCGGATAGTTTCACTCCCCGCTCGCCGACGATGGTGTCATAGGCTTCGGGAAACCGCTCGGCGAACTCATCCACGCGCGCAGTTCGGCAGGCCGCAAGAAACTCCTCTTCGGTGGCGTTGGGACGGGAAAACATAACGTTTTCGCGGATGGATCCATCGAATAGAAACGAATCCTGGAGCACGACGCCGAGCTGAGAGCGAAATGTATTGAGGTCAACCTTTGAGAGATCGTAGTCGTCCACCAGAACCCTTCCCGACGAAGGTGTGTGAAAGGCACAGAGAAGGCTGATAATAGTGGATTTTCCGGAGCCGGAGGAGCCGACGAGTGCTGTCACCGTACCCGGCTGCGCAAAAAAGCTGATGCCATGAAGTACGGGCTTTTCAGGGTCGTACGCGAACTCTACATCTTCAAAGCGGACGCGACCTTCGACGAGCGGCATCTTTTTTTTACGCTCCGGAGACTGGTTTTCTTCCAATTCCGACATGATCTCGTTTGTGCGATCGAGCCCGGCGAATGCTTCTGTAAGTTGCGTGCCGATGCTCGTGATCTGGATCATAGGCGCGACCATAAAGACAAGAAACATGTTGTATTGGAAGTAGTCGCCGGTGGTCCACTGACCATGGATAACCGCGTGGCCGCCGAGCCACATCACCACGCCCGAAACCAGGCCCATCATCGTAGTGGAGGCAGACGACATGACGCTGGTGAGCGTGAGTGACTTCATGACGTTCTGCAGCAGGCGCTCTACCCCTGATGCAAAGACTTCATGCTCGCGTTCCTCAGCGTGATAGCCCTTGATCACACGCACGCCGCCGAGTGACTCCGTAAGCCTGCCGGTCACTTCAGCATTGATCTTGCCGCGCTCCCGGAAGATGGGTCGGATGGTTTTGAAAGCGTACTGCAGGATAAAAATAAAAACGCCCAGGGCGGCGAAAACTGTCAGTGTGACAGAAGCACTTTTGTGAAGCAGAAACACGAAGGCAAGAATAGCGGTAAGCAAACCGCCCAAGAATTCCACCAGGCCGGTCCCGACAAGATTCCGCACGCCTTCCACATCCGTCATGATGCGTGAAACCAGGTTGCCAGTGCGATTGGCGTCATAGTATGCAACTGATAACAGACCTACATGCTTTTGCACGTTGCGACGCATCTCCGCGATGAGGCGCTGGCCGGCCTTCGACAGCAACTGGGTCAGCGCGTAGGAGGTAATTGCCTGCACCAGCATGGCTCCGAAAACAAGAGCTATGAACTTTGGCAGCAGAGCGGGATCGCCGGCAGGGTTGAAGGCTTTATCGAGCAGCGGCTTGGTAGTGTAGGGCATCACCAGGCCGGCGACGCGGTTCACCACCATCAGTAGTAAACCGCCCAGCAATAAGCCTTTGCGCGGCGCAATCAGAGCCAGCGCCTGCGGCCATATTTTTTTCAGGCTTGGCTTGGATTTCTTCGTCTCACCAACAGCTCCTGCACGCAACTGACGCCCTTGCGTGCGCTCAGCCCGCATATTGCCCAATCCAGCTCCGCGAAAGCCACCCATGTTAAGCCTTTCGTGCCGCGCGCGCGGCAATAAACGATCGAACGCAAAGGATGACGTACACCAGAAGCAGGCCGGTCATGATGAGCTTGGAAGTGAGTGCAATCTCATCCGGCACAAGGCCCTTCGCCTTCGCAGAGAGATAGCCGCGGATGGTTTCCACCGCGCCGCCAATGAACCCGAGCAAACCGACAGTAACATTGATATGCGCAAAGAGCTTGCGCCGCGCCTCACTGGGGCTGATGGAAAGAACGCCACCGAGTCCGAGCGCCAGGCCGAACCACGCGGGGATAAGCGCCGTAGCGTGCTGGCTGCCAGTGCCGATGTAGCCAATCAATCCAAGAGCTACGAGGAGTACCGCGAAGACGAGCGTGACCTTTGCCATTCAGAATTTCTCCATTAAATTATCGCCAGCATACCAGTTGGATTCAGATGAGCCGTTGGGGATGCGTGATTGTGCCCGATGCGCCTCAAGCCCTGGCCGCGCTCTGCTTCACATCCGCGAAAACCTGATCGACGGTCCACTCATTGCCGGGGTAGAAGCTTTCCACTTTGCCGTCTGCGCCGATCAAGGTAGTGGAAAGCGTATGCGTAATCGTGTTGTCGGCTTCGCTGGTTAGGCCAATGTCAAAGAACTGCGCCATCTTCGTCAACGTCGGCTTATCCGGCACAGCAAAATCCCATCGCGTAAAAGCCGTAGACGCATCGCTGCCAATGTAGGTTGCGCCATAAGCACGGAGGCGGGCGGGAGTGTCGTTGTCTGGATCAAAACTTATGCAGAGCAGGTGAGTTTTGGAGGCGAGGGTGGGGTCAGCTGCGATCCTCTGGTGCAATTCAGCGAACTCCCGTGTGACTCGCGGGCAAAAGTTCGGCAATGGGCAGCGCGTGTAAATGAATGTAACCAGCAGCTGTTTTCCGTGAAACTGGCTGAGGTGTATCTGCCTGCCATCCTGGTTGCGAAGCGCGAAATCGGGAACGACGTCGCCTGACTGCGGCACATGATACGTTGCCTGCGGCTTGTAATCAGGCTTACCCTGCGCCACTACGACAATATGGTCAAGAAAGATATCCAAATCGTCATGCTGTGATACGAGAACGTCCGCAGTAATCGTGTCGCCTGGATGCAACTCGGAGAGAATATTCGGATCCTTGACCTTGTATGGCATCGTCATGGCATCCATAAAACCGGCAATGGCTCCATGTTGCACAGTAACTTCACTGGTAGCCGCGTTTGTATGAACAATCTTGCCGCGCATTTTATAGGTCTTGTAGCCAGCTGTCGTGGATGCGGACGCATCGGGTCGAGGTGCAGAGTGGCATCCAGCCAGAATGGCAAGAGCCGCTGCGGCGACGAGGAGGAATCTGTGTTTCACACCTCAGTGTACAACCCGGTACAAGGCTGGATCACGGTGGTTCCGACACATGGCGCGGATTCGCCGGAGCGGGTATAACGCTGAAATGGGGACCATGCACAACGGCACTGCCGCTTCGGAACTCGACCGGTGGCTGCGCGGCGGCGGCCAGGTGGTAGCAGCCAGCGAACGCGCGGCGCGAGCGGCGTTGTCGGGCTATCACCAGCAGAGGCGTTCGGAAGGGCTTGCCGCGTGGAGCGCTCCCGCGGTGCTTTCGTGGCAATCTTTTGTGCGCCAGCAGTGGGAGCAGCGAAACAGAGATGGAAGACTGATTCTGAATGGACTGCAGGAAGAGGCGCTGTGGTCCAGCACGATCCGCGCAGGCGGGCATTTGGACACGCAGTTGCCGGGACCGCTACAACGACTCGCCGCACTCTGCATGGAAGCACATGGTCTCCTCTGCGCCTATGAACCAAAGCTTCTGGATTTACGTGCGCGCCGCGGATGGGCTCAGGATGCAGGGGTCTTCAGTGAGTGGCTGGAGCTTTTTGACTCTGAGTGCCGCGCGAAGAAGCTGATCAGCGCGGAACGAATGGCAGACGAGCTCACTTCCCTGCTTCTCAACGAGGCTGAAACTCGTCCGACGTTAATGCTTACAGGTTTTGACCGCCTCACCCCGCAGCAGGAGAACCTTATGAGCGTGTGGGGCGAATGGCGTTTGGCTTCGCCCAGAGATTGCGCATCAGATCTGCTCTCGTACTGTACCACGGATCCGGCAGCGGAGCTTGCATCCTGCGCTCGCTGGTGCCGAACACAACTGGATGCAAACCCGGCCGCCCGTCTGCTCGTCGTCACGCAGGAGATACAAAATCGTCGCGGCGAATTTGAGCGAGCGTTTCTGCGTGACAAGGTGCCGGTAGAGTTTTCGCTGGGAGTTCCGCTTGCCACCGTTGGCATGGTGCGCGCAGCCTCCCTGTTGCTCTACTGGCTTGATGGTTCACTCCGTGAGCATGAGATCGACTGGCTTTTCTCTGTACCCTACGCAGGCAGCGTCTCTGAGCGGGCGTCGTTGCAGGCCTTTCATCGTCAAATTCGCCGCAGGAACCAGCAGCGCCCGGAGTGGATGCTGGACGCATTTCTCGCGGAACAAGTCCATGTGCTTCCCCCGGAATCGTGGACGCGCCGTTTGCACTCCGCACGCCAGCGAATACAAGCTGAGGCTCGGCGCCTACGAAAGCCGATCGAATGGGCAGAGATTGTGTCTGAGCTTCTCAGTGAAACAGGATGGCCGGGTGAAGAGGTGCTCACGAGCGGAGAGTTTCAGGCCATGCGCCGCTGGGAACAGGTGCTCACAGCATGTGGTTCGCTTGGTTTTGATGGACGAAAGATGGAATGGCGCGGATTCCTCGCAGAGCTGGACCAGGCACTGACAGCAACGCTCTTCACGCCGGAATCGGAAGAAGCGCCAGTGTTGATTGCCGGGCCTGCAGAGTCCGCGGGCATCACCGCGGATGGCATCTGGTTTCTTGGTGTGGATGATGATGCGTGGCCGTCGCGTGGCCGCCTGAATCCTCTTCTGCCAACGGAGGTACAACGCGCCGCACAGATGCCTCACGCTACGGCGCAGCAGGATCGTGAACTGGCGCAAGCGATGACGGAGCGCATCCTTCACTCGGCACCAGCGGTGCGTTTCAGCTATGCGCGACTGAAAGAAGGCATCGAGAGACGAGCATCGAGACTGATTGCGAAGCGAATTGCAAACCTTAATGTCACACCCGAGATGATTTCGCCCGAGCTGACCGAACGAATAGCGCGCGTCCTCCAGACCGAACGCATCGTGGATGTGAATCAGATTCCATTGCGTACAGCGCAGGGAGCCTTTGCGGGCGGCGCAAAGGTGATTACTGCGCAATCGCTCTGCCCGTTCCAGGCATTTGCCGTGGAGCGGCTCTCGGCGGAAAAATGGGATGCAGCGCAGGCTGGCCTGACCGCTCTTGTGCGCGGAAATCTTCTGCATGAAACGATGAGCCTTGTGTGGGGTGGATCCGCAACAGGCGGCATTCGTACATTAGCGGAATTGAAAGCAATACCCGAGCTTTCTGCATTCGCTGCAAGACACGTGCGCATCGCCATGCGCTCTAAACTGCCCAAAGGCGTGCGTAATCGAATGCCTGCTCGCTACATCGATCTTGAAGAGCAGAGACTGACTCGCTTGATTACTGAGTGGTTAAGTTATGAATCCAGCCGTCAGGATTTCTCTGTGGAAGACGTGGAACTGAAGCATGAAGTCACTGTGGCTGGTTTGGCGCTGCGTGTCCGGCTTGATCGTGTGGACAGGCTGAATGATGGCTCGCTGCTTGTGATCGACTACAAAACCGGAGATGAAAAGCCGAGCAAGTGGGACTTGCCCCGTCCCGAGGATGTGCAGTTGCCGCTGTATGCAGGCTTTGCGTTGCCACAGGGCAGCGTGCCTGGGGGACTGGTCTTCGCCAAGGTTCGCACCGGTGAAAAGAACTTGTGCTTTGCAGGCCGTGTGACCGATGCAAAAGCAACACTTCTCGCAAGTCTGAACGGAACTTCTTTGCTCGTGAAGAATCCGCTGACACCGGAGCAGTTTGATGCATGGCGCAACAACATTGAGCAGCTTGCACAGGATTTTCTTGACGGCCGCACTGACGTTGATCCGCGCGAATTGCCGGAAACCTGTGAAAAATGTGGCCTCCAGGCACTTTGCCGCATTCATGAAACTGTAGCGTACGCAGGTGCTGCGGAGGAAGAGGAGGCTGCGGATGAATAGCTCGACGCAGAACATCCCTCCCGATCAGGCGCAGCGCGAACGTGCGCTCGCGCCATATGAAAACATACTTGTACAGGCCCCCGCCGGCTCCGGCAAAACCGATCTGCTTACCCGTCGCTTTCTGCGCTTGCTCAGTGAGGTGGACGATCCTGCCCAGATTGTGGCCATCACTTTTACCAAAGCCGCAGCCGCGGAGATGCGGCACCGCATTGTCTCGGAGCTGGAAAAGTCGGCTGCGAGCAATCAGCACGCAGACCACGATGGCTTCTCCATGCCAACGCTCGCTCATCATGCGCTTGAGCGGCTCACAGATCGTGGATGGCAGCTGGAGGATCTTCCCGCTCAGTTGCGCATCACAACCATTGACGCCTTCTGCCGTGAGATCGCCATTCAACAGCCCTTGCTGGCGGGCCTGGGCGGAACTCTTGATATCGCTTCAGAAGCGGAAGAGTTGTATCGCCGCGCTGCGCGAAACACGCTGCAACAGTTAGGGACAACGAAGTCAGAAGAAAACGTAGAGCTGGTGCAAGCCATAGAGATGCTGCTTGCCTGGCAGGACAATAACTGGCAGGAGGTGGAAGACCAGTTGGTTGAAATGCTGAGCAAGCGTGATCGCTGGATGCATGATTTTCTGCTACAGCATGATCCGGATTGGAATGCGTTGCGTATCCGGCTGGAACAGCCTTTTAAAGAAGCCACAGAAGACTCGCTTGCTGCGGCTGCGGAACTTTTCGGCCAGCTTCCGGAAATCTGTGAAGAGGCACTCGCGCTCGCACGCTTTGCCTGTGCGCAGAAGAATGATGGTAGCCTTCAATCGCTCGCGGAGCAGGCTGAGCTTCCCTGCCCTCCCTTCAATAGTGCCGATGAAGTGGATGCTGCGCGTGCTGCATGGCTTGATTTCGCGGATTTTCTGCTCACCAAAGAAGGCACTCTCCGCAAGAGCGTCACCGTACGTGAGGGATTTCCTGCGCATCGCAAATATGAGAAGCAGCGATTCGCCACCTTGCTCTCCAAGCTTTGCAGCGTTGAGGCGTTTGCGGCTATCCTCCACGGAATCCGATCACTCCCTCCGGCGCGTTACTCAGAAGATGAGTGGCGCATCATTCGTGCCTGCTTCACGCTTCTGCGGCACGCCGCAGGCCAGTTGCGCGTTGTCTTTGCAGAGTCAGGCTCCGTCGACTACACCGAGGTCGCACAGCAGGCGATGCATGTCCTTCAAGATGATGAGCGCATGCCGACAGAGGCCGGTCTCAGGATTGCAGATGAGATTCGCCACCTGCTTGTAGACGAGTTCCAGGACACCAGTCGCCGGCAGCATCAGCTTATTGCGGCCATTACTGCTGCATGGGGCGAGACCAGCGGCAGAAGCGTCTTTGCCGTGGGTGATCCCATGCAGTCGATCTATCTCTTTCGCGATGCGGATGCAGACCTTTTCCCGCAGGTGCGCACACGCGGCATTGACTTGCCAGGCGGCGAATCGCTGAAATTTAGTTTCATTCGTCTCCGATCCAACTTTCGCACTGCTCATGGGTTGATCCATCATCTCAACATTTTTTTTGCTCAGATCGTCGCTGCAGATCATAGCGGCAATATTGAGTTTGCAATGGCAGAAGCGGCGCGTAAAAATCCCGGCAATCCATCTGCGGGTTTCACACTTCATTCCGCATTTGCTTCCAGGGGTGAAGCGCAAAACGAAGCTGCTCACGCCGCACAGGTCGGGGAGATCATAGCACTCATCAACGGATACTGGGAGCGAATCGCACAAGCACGAATCCATGGTGAGAAGTTTCGTGTTGCCGTGCTCGCGCGAACCGCAAAGATACTTGCGCCGATTGCTGTTGCTTTACGCAAGGCCGGTATTCCCTTCCGCGCAGAGGGTCTTGAAAGCTTGTCCGATCGCCCCGAGGTCATGGATGCGTTGAACCTTGCTCGCGCTCTCTTGAATGGCCAGGATCGCATCTCATGGCTTGGCGTTTTACGCGCTCCATGGTGCGGTCTTCCTCTTGAAGACCTGTATGCGCTGACAAGCATCGACGATCCCACAATTCGCGCAAGAGCGATCCCGGAGTTGCTTGCAGAACGCTCGCATCTGCTCAGCCACACGGGACAGCAAGCGGTTGCGCGCCTGCAACAGGCAGTGCGGCAGGCTTATGCCATTCGAGCCGTGCAGCCTGCAGTGGCTCTCGGAACTTGGATCGAACAGGCGTGGCTGCTTCTGGGCGGCGCAGATTGCGTGGATACTGCCGCACGGGCAAATCTCGATCTTCTGTGGCAATGCCTCGATGCGCTGCCTGGCGCTGAACCGGATCTGCTTTCCCCCGCGCTTCACGCTGCGCTCAAAGATCTTACTGCGCTGCCTGATGCAGCCGCGGAAAGTGATTTTGGCATTCACCTCATGACCATTCATAAGTCCAAGGGGCTTGAGTTTGAAGTGGTTATCGTGCCCGAGCTTCATGGCCAGTCAAAACGCACGCGGCATCGCATGGTCGCATGGCTTGAGCGCGGACTCGCCGAAGCCGATGAAACCGGCGAAATGACGGAATTTCTCATTGCGCCTCAGCAGGCCAAGGGAATGGAGCGCGGCTCGGCCAAGCAGTGGGTAGATTCCCTCTATGCATCACGCGAACAGCAGGAGATTCAGCGTCTGCTCTATGTAGCTGCGACGCGTGCTCGAGAGGAGCTACATTTTTTTGCCCGTATGGAAGCCCCTGAGGACAAGGAGCTGAAGCCCCGTGCAAACAGTCTGCTCCAGGCCTCATGGCCCGGCCTGCAGGAACTGGCCGAAGCGCAGCTTGCAGATTGGCATCCGGAAGTGCCTGCTTTGCAGCCAGGAGAGATCGCCACGAACGAAGCTCTCCATAAACCTGCAATTCTTTACCGCCTGCCCGCGGATTACCATCCTCCCATGATTGCGTTGCCGTCCACGCGCAGCGCGCTCACAGGCCTTGGCGATGCAAGCGCATATCAACGCCATGAGGGAGGCGTGATCTCGCGCGCATTTGGGACCGCAGTTCACACACTCATGGCGGCACTGGCGCGAATAGACCAGGATCCGCGGAACACATCGCAAACTGGGCTGCACAATATGGTTCCGCGCCTTATTGCTGAAATCCGAACCATCGGCGTTGACCCTGTCGAAGCCGAGCGCATCGCCACGCAGGCGCTGGATACCGTTTTCCACGCAGCCAACGATGCGGATGCAAAATGGCTTCTTGCGCCGCACGAAGATGCCGCTAGTGAGGCGCGATGGACTGGCCTTCTCGATGGCAGGTTGCGAACCGTCCAGACAGACCGCATCTTTCGCGCGGGCCATGAACCCCATGCCGCGGGCAATGGCACCTGGTGGATTGTGGATTACAAAACCATCGAGTCAAACGTCCCACTCATCGAACTACGCAGCTTGTTCCAGCCGCAGCTTGATCTCTACGCGCGACTCCTGCGGCTTCTGCACGGGCCCGACGTTGAAGTCCGCGCAGGACTCTATTATCCGCGCATGAGGCTCTTTGATTGGTGGGCGGCCTGATTTTTACTCCGCGGCCTCAAGCTGCGCCACGTGCTCGGCGCGAACATCTTTCGCCATGAAAAGCCTCAAAAACGGAGCGCCCTGGGCAGCGGCTTCCACCGCAAGCCGCCCTTTCGCTTCCTCGCGCTCGACAATGCAAATCACTGCGACCACCGTCATCCCTGCCTCACGAGCCGCCTCAATCGCGTTGATGGTAGATGCTCCCGTGGTACAGACATCGTCCACGATGACCACTTCTGCCCCCTCGCGCAGAAAACCCTCAATGCGCCGCCCTGTGCCGTGCGCCTTCTCAGCTTTGCGAACGAGAAAGCCCTGAATCAGCGGAAAACCGGGATGGTGAATCGCGCGCCATGCGCTTGCCGTGGCCACATTGGAAACAATCGGGTCCGCGCCCATCGTGAGGCCGCCTACCGCTTCTGCTTCAATGCCGTTCTTCTCAAGTAATTCAAGGATTGCGTGACCTGTCAGCCGCCCGCCTTCCGCGTGCAGCGTGGTCGTTCGGCAGTCGATGTAATAATCGCTTGTTCCGCCCGACGAAAGTTTGAACTGGCCGAGACGGAAGCTGATGCGAGCAAGAAGCGAGAGAAGTTGGCTGGCGTAAGTGGTGTCGGTCATCGGTTCGATTGTAACGGAGAAGCGCTCACAGCTTATCAAGATGCTTAAAGCCGCCGGTTCCGGCAATCATGATTGCGAAGAGCAGAAAGTTGTAGCTTGCATGCACCAGTGTGCTTGCAGCCAGCGAGCGGAAACGAAGTCGCACCCAGCAAAGCACCAAGCTCACGCAGAACAACAATAAAAACGGGCCCAGCGAATATCCCGTCTGCGCAGCATGCATCAGCGCAAACGGAAGACTCACCAGCACCGATGCCATTACCATTGCATGCATGGACCAGACCGTTTTCCCCTCTTCGTCAGGCCATGGCGGAAGCCGTTTTGTAACGCGCTCGACACACCAGTCATACGCAGTACAAAACGACGGTAGCAGAAACCCGCGAAACACCATCTCCTCAAAGAAGGGCGCCAGAAGTGTGCCGAAAAAAAACATGAGCCATGGCGCACCCGGCATTTTAAACACATCATCGATAGGCGCATTCTCCGGCCCGGGCATCAGTTTTCCGTCCACCACAGCGAGCAGCAGACAAAAACATGCTGTGCCCATCAGCCGCCCGCGAGCGCGCATCGCAGCACCCCATCGCCATTCCATTCCGTGAAAAAAGCCTGTGTGCCACAGATGCGGAAAAAGCGCTAGGCAGCCGACCAGTGCAAAGAGATACCAGAGTAGCTGCCCGCCAAGCGCAAACCGGATATCCGCCATAGCCTGCTTGGCCGTAGTAACTCCGAAGAGGTGAATTTCCAGTGCCCCTGCGGTGACAAGCGCCGCAATAAGAGCGCCAAATACGAGCAGCACAACAAGCAGACCCACATCCGCAACATTCGGAAAGCGCATGGGCCGCGGTATTTCTACGATGGGCGGCTCAACCGGAGTAATCTGCACAGCAGGCACAATGGGATAGACCCCAAACTGATGCTGCATCTCCGGATGCAGCTCCGGGTCGATCTCGCCGTTCATACCTTCCCCGATTTTTTCACTGCAGCCTTTTTGGCAACGCGTTTTGTGCCCACCCTTGCAGACACGGCATCGGCCTTCGCGGTTGCAACAGTTTCGTTTTCACCTGCGCGGCTTGGCTTCTCTGGAACACCCGTCTTCTTTTGGCGGCCTTTGAAGGTCCGGCCTGCATTTCCAGCGTCCTTCGGAGCAGCTTTCACAACCGGAGATTCGTCGAAGCGCAGAGCCTCTGCCTCCTCAGCAATTTCCTCCAGGTGCCCATTTGTCGTGGTGTAATAGCGCCTTAGAAACTGTCCCGTAAATGACTCAGGTGTGGACGCCACCCTTGCAGGCCGGCCCTGCGCCACAAGCTTGCCGCCGTTCTCGCCGCCGTCCGGACCAAGATCTATAATCCAGTCCGCGTTGCGAATCACATCCAGGTTGTGCTCGATGATGATCACTGAGTTGCCGAGATCGGTCAGCCGGTGCAGCACCTCAAGCAGCTTGCGAACATCGTCAAAATGAAGGCCCGTAGTCGGTTCATCCAGCACATACATGGTGCGGCCTGTCTGCCGTTTGCTCAACTCGCGAGCCAGTTTCATACGCTGAGCCTCGCCGCCCGAAAGCGTTGTTGCGCTCTGTCCAAGGTGCACGTAGCCCAGCCCCACATCCACCAGCGTCTGCAGTTTCTGATTCACTTGCGGCACGTCTTTCAGCACCGCCAATGCATCCTCAATCGTCAGTTCCAAAATGTCCGCAATCGAGTGCCCGTGAAACTTTACCGCCAGTGTTTCCTGGTTGTATCGGCGTCCATTGCACACCTCGCACTGTACGTAGACATCCGGCATAAAGTTCATTTCGATGCGCTTCTGCCCATCGCCTTCGCAGGCCTCGCAGCGGCCGCCGGCAACGTTGAAGCTGAAGCGCCCAGGCTTGTAGCCGCGCTCGCGGCTCTCTGGCAACATTGCAAAGAGATCCCGAATGGGACCAAAGACCTGTGTATATGTCGCAGGATTCGATCGCGGTGTTCGCCCAATCGGCGTTTGATCAATACGGATCACCTTATCCAGCTGCTCCGCGCCCGTCAGGTCATCGTGAGATCCCGGCTCCTCGCGCGAACCATAAATCTTCTGCGCCAGTGAGCGATAGAGGATGTCGTTGATCAGCGTGCTCTTGCCGCTGCCGCTCACGCCCGTCACCACCGTCATAATGCCCAGCGGAACGCGGATGTTCAGATCATGCAGATTGTGCTCGCGCGCGCCGGTGATGGTGAGCCACTTGCCGCTCAACGGACGGGGCTTCTCACGATGAAGAATCTCAATCGCGCCGGAGAGGTATTGCCCTGTCACTGAGGCTGGATTCGCCATGATCTGATCCGGCGTGCCCTCGGCCACTACATACCCACCAAGCCTGCCCGCACCCGGCCCGAGATCAAGAACATAATCCGCATGGCGAATCGTGTCCTCGTCATGCTCCACCACCAGAACCGTATTGCCTAGGTCGCGCAGCTGCTCCAGCGCGCCAATCAGGCGGGTATTATCGCGCTGGTGCAGCCCAATCGAAGGCTCATCCAGCACATACAGCACACCGCGCAGCCGAGAACCGATCTGTGTGGCAAGTCGAATTCTCTGCCCTTCGCCGCCAGACAACGTTGCCGCGCTGCGATCAAGCGCCAGGTAACTTAACCCGACGGCGCAAAGAAACTCCAGCCGCTCCACCACCTCGCGGCGAATGCGCTCCGCAATCAGCGCCTCACGATCATTGAACTTCAGCTCGTACGCCGCAGACAGCGCGCGATTCAGCGGCAGCGCGGTAAAATCGGCAATCGACAGCCCGCCCACCTTCACCGCCAGCGACTCCGGCCTTAACCGCTTGCCGCGACACGCCGGACAAGGCGAAGCCGACATGAAGTTCATCATGTATTCGCGATAGCCATCACTTCGCGCCTCTTCCACAGAATCCCGCAGATAGGCGAGAATCCCGTGAAAGCCCGTACGCGGCCCTTCACCCTTCGGAGGTCCGTATACAAGAATGTGCTGCTGCTTGGGCGGAAGATCCTCAAACGGCGTCTTCAGATCGATCTTGTATTTGTCCGCAGCAAGGTGAATGAGCTTGATCAGGTACTGCGAAGCCGATCCCGGCCCAAGCCCCTCAAGCAGCGGCTTCGACCAGTCCGTAATCACCTTCGCGGGGTCAAAATCGTAAAGCGAACCCAGCCCATGGCACTCCGGACACGCACCGAAAGTAGAGTTGAAGCTGAAGCTCCTCGGCTCCAGCTTGGGAACATCCAGTCCGCACTCCGGGCAGGCCATAGAGGAAGAAAACAGCTGCTCATCGCCGTTGGCCAGCGCCACCAGCGCCAACCCATTCGCCATCTGCAGAGCCTTGGAGACGGATGCCTCCAGCCGTTTTTCAAGCGACGGCTTACCATTCACAGCAGTTTCGGCGGGCTTCAGCAGAATGCGGTCAATCACCGCTTCAATGTTGTGATTTTTTCGACGATCCAGCAGGACGGGCTCCGACAAGTCGCGCATCTCACCATCCACCCGTGCGCGAAACCCTTGCTGATCAATCTGATCCAGCAAATCCTTAAACTCACCTTTTCGGCCTCGAACCACGGGAGCCATCACGGTAACGCGCTCGCCGGCGCCAAGCTGCAGAATGCGTTGAACAATCTGCTCCGCACTCTGCCGCGCAATCGGCCTGCCGCAATTCGGGCAGTGTGGGGTTCCCACAGACGAGTACAGCAGCCTCAGGTAGTCGTAAATCTCGGTAATCGTGCCCACGGTCGATCGCGGGCTGCGGCTCGTGGTCTTTTGCTCAATCGAAATCGCCGGGCTCAGGCCCTCAATCGAATCCACATCAGGCCGCTCAATCTGGTCCAGAAATTGCCGCGCATAAGCCGACAGCGTCTCCACATACCGCCGCTGCCCCTCGGCATAAATCGTGTCAAAAGCAAGCGAGCTCTTGCCCGATCCCGAAAGCCCGGTAACAACGGTCAACGTGTTCCGCGGAATGCGGACATGGATGTCCTTGAGATTATGCTGGCGCGCACCGCGGACGGAGATGTGAGTAATGGACATGAGAAAATAATTCAGGCAACAAGGCCGGTTAAAAAGTGCATCTTTATGGTTGAAAGAACGCAAGTAGACATAGGTATTCTATTTGTCAATAGATTCGAGGGTCAACGAAGGCACTTTCTCTGCGACAATGCATGTGAGCCGTAGCAGGCACTAAAGTTCCTGCGGGTACGGCCGATAGACAAAATTGAAATTAACCCTTCACTCCCCTGAGGCTTGGAATGACGGACTTTATGAACCTGACCATGCTGGTATGTGCCGCAATCGGCTCCATGGCTCTAGGTGTTCTCGCAGCTTACGGAATCTTTAAAGTTGGATTTGCACTTATGCGCCCGCGGCCCGCAGCGCCCGTTGCCGTTAAGACGCAACCCGAGGCCGCTCTTTAAATAACTTTTCTCTAGAGCGGCGGCGGTGGTTGATTCGGATTCGGCTGCTGATTCGGCTGATTCTGATTCGGAGGCATGTTCGGCCTCGTAATCGGCGGTGGCGGTGGCGGCGGGGTATCGTCCACCACTGGCTCAGGATCATCATCAACATTATTTTGCTGCTGAACTGCAGCATGCTGCACTGGATTCGTGTTGGCCGCAACGCGCGGGCTTAACACAATTTGCCGCGGCGTTCCCTGCCCCTGTTCCCCAATCAGCATGACGTTGTATGCAGATCCATGCAGTAGCTGCGCCAGCACTTCTTTCGCTGGTCCCGGCCCATACTCGCCAAAAACACGCTCATCGGAGGTTAACCCTTCCAAAGTGGCTCCAGTCCGGCTTGTTACTTGGTTCAAAATCTCTCGCAGGCTGGAATTTTTCGCGCTGATCCGCAAACCCTGGCTATCCCATTTCACTACAGCAGGCGATGCAGCCGCGTTCACCGGCCACGCAGGATCGGTCGTGGGCGCTGTCGTGGGCGCCGGTGCAGGAACCGCGGAAGAAGGCGCAGCAGCCTTGGGCGGCGCAGCCTGCGCACCAATCCGGCCTGCCGAAACACCGGCCATCACTGCCAGAATTGCCATCCAATGCCTTCCGGTCAGCTTCTGAATACCCACTCGCTCTCCCTCGCGGCCTTTCATGCGTCTGTGTACTAGACTAGCAGTGATTCCATAACGCTCATGTGAGCGTTTTTCGTAAGGTGAAAAAACCGGCTATGCGCCAGGCAATCCGTACCCACTCCCGAGCCGTACCCGCGTTCCTCTTTACACTGGTCCTTGCAGCCGCGCCCGCACTCAGCCACGCAGTCTCCTGCACCACGCAGGGCAGCATGCGGCTGGCTGACCGCGATCTCCTCGTCTCCGCAGGTCAGCGTTTCGTAAACGCTGTTGCGCAGCAGGACGCAGGCACGCTGCAGTCCTCCCTGCTGCCTGCAGTCGCCCAGCAGTGGGAAGGCATTCATGACACCGCGGAATCTGCCGGGCCGCTGCTCAAGGGCGGCCAGATGCAGCTGCGCAGTCTGTATATCCTCGATGCCACCTCGCTCACCGCTCCCGCAGACACACAGTTCTTCTGCGCCAGCTCCAACGGCTCGATCGTCGTAACCATCAGCATGCGCGGCCTGCCTCCCGGCAAATACGCCGTGTTGATTGCCGATGCCACAGGCGCCCCCCTTGCCGGCCAGATTGGCCTAGTTCTGGGCTGGGACTCCGGCACCTGGAAAATCGGCGGCCTCTTCGCCCGCCCCGGCGCCTTCGACGGCCATGACGGCGTCTACTACTGGCAGCGCGCACGCGAGGCTGCCCGTTCAGGCTCAACCTGGGCGGCATATTACTGGTATGAGGCTGCGCGCGCACTCCTTCTGCCGGTCGATTTCCTCTCCTCGCCCAACCTCGACAAGCTCAACCAGGAGCAGGCGCAGATCGTCGGCGGCCCCGGCTTCCCCTACTCCGCACAGGCTGGTGACCGCACCTTCAAAATCAATTCCGTTCACTTTGACGCCTCGCTCCGCGTACCCGATCTCGGCATCGTTTATGAATCGGTGGGCGTAACCGATCCCGCCGCCCAACGCACCGAAGCAACGGCAGCCATGAGCGCATTTCTCAAAGCGCAGCCCTCGCTGCGCGGCGGCTTCCACGGCCTCTGGGCCTACTCCACGAACGGCGGCAAAATCACCCCGGTGATGGAGCTGCCAATGAGCCAAATACCGTAAGAAACCAGGGACGTAGTGACTAGGAAGATAGCAACTAGGGAAGCTCTTGACCGGTACTGAATCTAACTCTTCTAGTCGCCAGTCTCTATGTCCCTGCTCCTGAAAGGAGCACCGTGAACCTGATCGACCTCCGTTCCGATACCGTAACCCGCCCCACACCCGCCATGCGCGCCGCCATGGCCTCTGCTGAAGTAGGCGATGATGTCTATGGGGAAGACCCCACTATCAACCTGCTCGAAAAGCGCGCCGCTCAGGTCTTCGGCCGCGAAGCCGCTCTCTTTGTGCCCACCGGAACTATGGGCAACCAGATCGCCCTGCGCCTACACACCCAGCCCGGCCAGGAGATCATCTGCGAATCGCGAGCCCACATCCTCGATTGGGAGATGGCCACCACCGCAGTCTTCTCCGGCTGTCTCGTCCGCGCTGTGCCCACGCCGGACGGAATTCTCACCTGGCGCGACATTGAGCCGGTCATCTTCAAGCGTGGGTCCTTCCGCGCTGCCACCGGGCTCATCGAAATCGAAAACACTGCCAACCTCGCAGGTGGCCGCGTCACGCCGCTGCCGGTTCTGGAAGAAATCTGGGAAAACGCAAAACAGCGTAAGCTGCACACACACCTCGACGGCGCGCGCATCTTCAACGCCGCCGTCGCACTTGGGGTCGATGTAAAAGACATCACACACGGCTTCGACACCGTAATGTTCTGTCTGTCGAAAGGCCTCTGCGCACCCGTTGGCTCCATGCTCGTCGGCTCAGCCGCACACATCGAGCATGCCCGCATCTTTCGCAAAGCTTTAGGCGGAGGCATGCGCCAGGCGGGCATCCTCGCCGCTGCCGGGCTCATCGCGCTGGAAGAAATGCCTGCGCGCCTGCATGAAGATCACGCTCACGCACGCCTGTTGGCTGAATCGCTGGCTCAGATCGAAGGCATCTCCATCGACCCCACAACCGTTGAAACTAACATCATCGTCTTCAAGCTGACCGGCACGCTCACAGCGGCACAGCTTTCAGCCCGCCTCAAGGCCCGCAATATTCTCATCAGCGCCGTAGGCCCGCAAACCATGCGCATCGTCACGCACCATGACGTTTCGCGCGAAGACTGTCTCGCAGCCATTGAAACACTGCGCACGGAAGTCGAGGCTGCAACTACAGTTCGAGTCTGATTGCTTCAGCGCGCCGCAGGAGCGCTTTCATAGATTGTGACCCGGTTACGGCCTAGATGCTTGGAGCGGTAAAGAGCCTCATCAGCATGGTGCAGAAGCAGGTCCTGCGTCTCTCCATCATTGGGATACAGCGCAATGCCGATAGAGATCGTAAGCTCGCTGTAGGTCTGCGTACCGACAGAAACGCTCATTTGCGCAACCGCATGCAGAATCTCATCGGCCCTCTGGTATGCGCTCTCAATCGTGACGTCCGGCAGAAGAATGGTAAATTCTTCGCCACCGTAGCGACAGGCAACGTCTTCAGAACGAATGCAGTTCTTCAGAATATTGGCAAGTCCCTGCAGAGCTGCGTCCCCCGCCGCATGTCCATGCTTATCGTTGAACCGTTTGAAGTGATCCATGTCCAGCATAAGCACAGCCAGCGTCTGTTTCTTCCGTGCTGCGCGAAACAGCTCGCGCTCCAGCGAGATCTGCATGAAATGCCGGTTGAATAGTCCGGTCAAGCCATCGCGAATGGATTGATGCTCCAGCTTGCTTTGCAGATTGAGCGTGGCCACGGCCATTGCCATAATCTGCAGAAGCTGCCGCAGGCCATCCATGCGGCGATTGACAGAATCCACAATCGCATCATTCGGGCACTCCACATACAGCACGCCCAATGTTTCTCCATGGGCGGCAATCGGAATGCACACATAGCGCTCCGGCTCTTCTCCTGAAAAGTGCACGCAGTGAATCTCTGAATACCCCGGCTGGCGCCAGCGCGGCTGCCCGGAACGCAACCCGCAACAGGCCTCTGGCGGGCTGAAATCCTCCACCGCAACCGTACCCCAGCGCGAAACGACCTCCACCGTCTGCCGCGAGTTATCGATCATGCACAGGCAGCCTGACGTCTCCGGCAATAACTGTGAAAATCTTCGTGCCGCCGAGCCATAAAGCTGCGGAACATCCATGCATAACTGCAGTTCGTCCCGGGCTGCAGTGAGCAAAGTGCCTTCCTGCGCGCGGTCCTCCAGTTCCTTTACGCTCTGCTCCAGATGCTGGTTGGTCTGCTTCATCCGCTTTTCCACGCGCTCACGGCGCAGTGCATCCCGCAGCAATACCGCGAGCAATACCGCGGAGGTCAGGAGCCAAAGGCCAACAGCCACAGCCTCCGTCGTGACGGAGGTGAAGATACTACGCTGCGATTTCTCATCGCGCTGCTTCAGCAGTGACTGTTCAAAGTCTGTCATCAGACTAATGATCTGCTGGCAATACTGAATCTGCAGTTCAGGGACCTGTGATTGTTTGTTGAGCCCATCCAGCACCTTCACCAGCGCATCGGAGCCGCCTGCGAGTTTCTCGGCGTTCTCTGCCTGCGCGCGACTGTCCGCCACCAACACCTTGAGGTGGGCTACGGATATCTCAAGCTGATTTCCCGCAGTCAGTGCGCGATTGAGCTGGTCTTCATCGCCGGAGAGCAGAAAGAGCCGGCTGCTATACTCCGCGCGTTCCGTAAGCAGCGAGGCGCGCTGCAGCGTGCTGATCACCTCTTGTGTGTGCTGTACCCACTGATTGGCAGAAACAACCCGCTGCGTGTTGTTAAAAACCAGCAGGCCCGTAATCACCGTAACCAGCACTGCACCGCTGGCAGCAGCGATGATCGTTGTGGTCGCGGAATACGATCGCCGGGATCGCTTGATCAACTTCGGCATGAGAGGCCCGCACGCAGTAGAAAAGCCCCAGTTTATGTTGCCCCTTCAACTGTACAGCAGGCCGAATAAGAAAGGAACAGGAATGCCCGCTGTTCACCCCTTCTGGGTGGGCTCCTTCCTCAGCAAATCCGCCACATCCTCCACCTTATCCGTCAACAAACTCAGTCGATTGGAAAGCGCCTGAATCTCGGACTCCGCGCGGCGGTTCACCTCGAAATCCAGCTCGCTGCGCACTCTGTCCTTTGTGTCCTGTCGGTTCTGGCTCATCATGATCACCGGTGCCTGAATCGCAGCCAGCATGGAAAGAATCAGGTTGAGCAGAATAAATGGATACGGATCCCATGCGTTAGTCTTGAGCAGAATGTTGATGACGGAATAAACCACCAGGCTGACCAGAAACGAGATAATAAATGTCCACGATCCGCCAAAACCAGCCACGGAATCCGCTATCCGCTCGCCCCAGGTCTCCTGCTCCTCAATCACCTCGTTCGCATTGCGATTCGCTCTGCTTCTCACCAGCTTTTGCGCCGCATGAAACTGACGCGCCTGCATCGTAAGCATGTCCAGCCCCGCTAACGGCCTCTTGGTCAGTAGCGTCGTCAAATCGTCACGGCCAATCTCCAGGCACACACTCTCTTCCGTCGCCATTGCCGACGTCTGATGTATCGTCTGCTGCAGCATCGAAGCAAAGCCGAAGATGTCTCCATGCTCCGGCTCATCCACCACCACTTCCTGCTGGTCTTCGTCGGTGCTGTATACGCGCACCTTGCCGCTCATCACCACGTAACCGTGATCGCCCGCTTCACCGGCCTTGAAGATGCGTTGCCTGGGCGCAAATTTCCGTATCTCTACCTGTGCGGCAAGCACTGCCGCTTCGTCGTTATCAAGCAGCTCAAACAGCGGGACGTGTCGCAACTCTTCGGGATCGCATGGCATGGCATTTCACTCGCAATGGATTTCGCGGCCGTGCCCGTTGCCGAGTCGCCGCACACATAGTATGCATGTCGAATCCACCGCTAAGTTTTTCAGAGCAACTAATTTTCTATTTCCACGTTCAAAATGTTAGCAGGATTATTTTTATCTAAACCAAGGAGGATTTATCAGTGAAGAAATTTGCTCTTGCAGCGTTGCTCGGATTGAGCCTGCTGCCCGCTGCCGCCTTTGCGCAGGTGTATGTGCGCGTCGCGCCGCCGGCGGCCGTAGTGGAACATCCCGGACCGCCCCCTGGCGCGGGTTATGAGTGGGTTGGCGGCTATCATCGCTGGGACGGTTCTCACTATGTGTGGGTGAACGGTCACTATGATCGCCCACCGCATCACGGCGCTCACTGGGTGCCTGCCCACTGGGCTCACCGCAATGGCGGCTACATCCTGGTAGAAGGCCACTGGAGATAAATCGGGAAGCTGAAGATTAACCAGAATAAAAACAGGCCGCTCGGCATAAACCGGGCGGCATTCACATTTCCCGGAAGTATAGCTAGCTGATCTCGATCACATCTGTGTTCTTCGCCGCTGCTGCTTCCGCCCGCTCCTGCAGCTTCTGCGCAACCTCATAGAACGCCGCGGCAGCCGGGCTCTTCGGTCCAGCCAGCGTAATTGGCAATCCCTTATCGCCGCCTTCGCGAATCGCAGGAATCAGCTCAATCGACCCAAGGAACGGAATCCCATATTGCTCCGCCGTGCGCTGAGCACCACCCTTCGAGAAAATGTCGATCACTTCTCCGCAATGCGGGCAGGTAAAGTAGCTCATGTTCTCCACAATGCCCAGCACTTCCACATTCACCTGCGCAAACATTTCAATCGCCTTGCGCGCATCCTGCAAGCTCACGTCACTCGGCGTTGAAACTACCACAGCGCCCGTCAGCGGCACTGTCTGCACCAATGAGATCACCACATCGCCCGTACCCGGCGGCAGATCTATAATCAGATAGTCGAGCTCGCCCCACTCCACCTGCTGAAGAAACTGCCGGATGATCTGGTGCAGCATCGGTCCGCGCATCACCAGAGGCTTATCGCCCGGCGAAATATACCCAATGGAAATCGTCTTGATACCATGCGTCAGGTTCGGAACAATAATGTTCCCTTCCGTCACCTTCGGCTGCTGGCTTGATCCCATCATCAGCGGCACGTTCGGCCCGTAGATATCCGCATCAATCAAGCCCACACGCTGCCCCAGCCGGCTCAGTGCCAGCGCCAGGTTCACAGCCACCGTGGTCTTTCCCACTCCACCTTTACCGGAACCAACTGCAATGATCTTAGAAACACCCGGTATCGATACGGGCGCAGGCATGGTGTGACCATGTGCCATTTTCATTACTCCTTCTCTTCGTACATCTGCAACCTGTGTACCTCGGTTCCTCGCCATCCGGGACCGGAGATAGCACAGATCTCTTAGTTAGCTGCATTCACCAGCGCTGCCGTAGCCTTGCGTCCCGCTTTGCGTCGCGCAGCTTCTGACTCGCGATGCTCCCGACGCAGCATCGCGTCCGCATAGCGCCGCTCTTCATCAGCCGTCACAGGCTTTACTTCCGGAACCGTAACGCGCCGCCCATTCGCATCCACCGCAACAAACACCAGGTAAGCACTTGCTACATGCAGCCGTGTGCCGGTGAACGTATTCTCCACCCAGGCCTTCACGCCCACTTCTACAGATGTGCGAAAGGCGCGATTCACGCTGGCCTTGAGAATTAACAAGTCACCCACATGCACTGGATGAATAAAGTCGATGTGATCCATCGCAGCCGTCACCACGTGCGTTCGAGAGTGACGATAAGCAGCCATGGCGCCGGTAATGTCGATAAAGTGCATCAGCCGTCCGCCCAGCAGATTGCCCAGCGTATTTGTATCGTTGGGCAGAATAATTTCCGTCATCTCTGACTGCGATTCGGAAACAAATCGGGCGTTGTGCTGATTTTCCAAACTGCTCATCTCTTGCGTTCTCCGTGACTTCCCACCAACTGCCCCGCGCATGCGAAAGTGTAAACTTCCGTGTTACTCCGCAAACGCTCCTGAACGGCTACAATGATTCAGGCGGAGGCCGAATCCAACAGGAAGCTCACTTCCAGTTTCGGCAATCGCACCGATTTAAGCAAATCTCCCCGGCAGGACACCTAAGACTCCTTCATGAGCACCACCGACAAGATTGCAGGATTAAAAGAAATCCTCGCGCTGGACCCGAAGAACAGCTTTGCCCGCTATGGCATCGCCGTCGAGCTCGCCAGCCGTGGCGAGGTCGATGCGTCCGTCGCTGAATTCAATCAGCTTCTCCAAGGCGACCCCGACTACACCGCCGGATACTTCATGGCCGCGCAGACTCTCGCCAAAGCTGGCCGAAATTCAGAAGCCATCTCACGACTCAAAGAAGGCATCAATTGCGCTGCACGCTCCGGCAACCGCCATGCGCTCAGCGAGATGCAGGCCATGCTCGATGAGCTCGACCGGTAAGCCCGCCGAATCAGCCTTTGAACCAAACAGTCTATTTCACAAAATCAAATAAAAAGTCCAGCCGCACCGGCAGTGTATCCGCCGTCACCTGTCGCAGGTTTTCGTTAGATTTTGTAACCATTTAGCACCGTTCGCACATCTATACTTATGATATGCCGAAGTATTCCATCGTAGTCCCCTTCCACAACGAAGAAGAGAACGTAACCGCCCTTTACGCCCGCCTCAAACAAGTCATGGAGCAGGTCGGAGACAGCTTCGAGCTGGTTCTCATCGACGACGGCTCCAGCGATCGCACCTACAAGCTTCTCGAAGAGATTGCCGCAGTCGACAGCCGCGTGCTCGTCGTCAAGCTGCGCCGCAACTTCGGCCAGACTCCGGCGCTTGCAGCGGGCTTCGATCATGCATCGGGCGAGTTCATTCTTTCCATGGACGGTGACCTGCAGCACGACCCCAACGAGATCCCCAACTTCCTTGAGAAACTCGAAGAAGGTTACGACGTCGTCTCCGGCTGGCGAGAGAAGCGCATCGACAACTTCATCATGCGCCGCATTCCCTCGCGCATCGCCAACTGGCTCATGGCCAAGCTCTCCGGCGTAGACATTCATGACTTCGGCACCACCTTCAAGGCCTATCGCCGCGAAGTCATCCAGAACATTCCGCTCTACGGCGAAATGCACCGCTTCATCCCCGCGCTCGCAAGCTGGTATGGAGCCTCCATCTGCGAAGTGCCGATCAAGAACGTGAACCGTCTCCGCGGCAAGAGCCACTACGGCATCGGTCGCACCTTCCGCGTCTTCTTCGATCTGCTCACCATTCGATTCTTACTCAAGTACATGAGCCGCCCGCTGCACTTCTTCGGTGCATTCGGAGCCCTCTCCATTTTGCTAGGCAGCTTCTTCTCATTCCTGCTGCTGGGTCTCAAGATGATGAACTGGCACCAGAACGTAATGGATCAGCACGGTCCGCTGTTCGTCATCGCGGGCGTACTCATCGTCGCAGGTATCCAGATGCTCGCGATAGGCCTGCTCGGCGAGTTGCAGGTGCGCCACTACTACACAACGCAGCAACGCTCGCCCTACGCAGTTGACCGCCTGGTCCGCCTGCGCGCTCCGGAAGAACCAAGCATATTGAGCGACAGTCGCGACACCAACTTCTAAATTTCCTAGTTCCCAACAGCTTGGGTGCCCCCGGTTTCTCTCTTTTGGAGACCCGGGGTGCCACAAACCTTCCAATCTCATTCTCTCGATATAGTTGCGCTGGGAATGCATGGCCTCATGACGGCGAAAACCTTCGGGTGCAGCGCGCGTTCTTTCAGTAGCTCTTTAGTGTCGGTATTGAACAATACGACTCATTGCACGCCCGGCAGCATCCCTCACACTGTAAACTTCTCCCGTAAATTCTTTTGAGGTGTACCGCGTGCTGAATCTCCGTCGCTATTTATCTGTCTTGACCATCGCACTTTCCATCACTCTTCCCGCACTTACCCAGCAACCACCAACGCACATGAAGCACGTCCTCGTCATCGGCGAAACAAAAGGCTTCGAGCACGACTCCGTCTCCGCAGCCATGGCCGCAATCTACAACATGGGCAAGCAGAGCGGCCTATGGGACACCACACTCCGCACCGATACCGAGTTGCTCACCAAAAAAAAGCTCGGCAATAACGCCAAAAATCTTGATTACTTTGACGCCATCGTCTTCACCAGCACCACCGGCGAAATCGTCACCGACCCCGAGCAGCGCACTGACCTCATCAGCGCCATTCACGACGAAGGCAAAGGCTTCGTAGGCATCCATGCCGCGCTCGACACCAACTACACCTGGCCCGAGTACGGCGAAATGATTGGCGGCTGGTTCGACCAGCATCCCTGGATGACCTTCGACGCGCCCATCATCAATGAGCAGCCGGATTCACCCATCGTCAAGCAGTTCCCAAAATCCTTCGTCAAGCACGACGAGATCTACCAGCCCAAAAACTTTTCACGCGACAAGGTTAACGTGCTCCTGAGCCTCGATCCCACCAAGCTCGACTACAACAACCCACGCGTCCACCGCGCAGATCACGACTTCGCCGTAGCCTGGACCAAGATGTATGGCAAGGGTCACGTCTTCTACTCCACGCTCGGCCACACCGTAGAAGCTTGGGACGACCCCCAGATTCGTACCATGTACTTCGAAGCCATCAAGTGGTCCCTCGGCCTGACAGAAGCCAGCACCACCACCCACCCCCGCCCCGCACAGTAAAAAAAATCGGTGCCCCATTCACGGCGCGCTTTTTGCGCCGTGAATGGGATTTGTACCGCTCTATACAGTTTTACGCTTTATATAGCTTTTGCTGTTTATCTATAACCCCTTGGTCCCTTGTTCCCTAAAAGCTCTCCCCCGGCTCCCACTCCACCACATCCACACCCGGCCCCACATACCCAGCCAGCTCCTTCGGAGTCCCAGCCAGTATCGGCCACGTTCCAAAGTGAATCGGCAGCACCGTCCCTGATCCAAGAAACTGCACAGCAATCGCCGCCTCGCGCGGACCCATCGTGTAATGCCCGCCAATCGGCAGCATCGCAATCTCCGGCTGATATAGCTCCCCGATCAACCGCATATCGCCGAACACGGATGTATCGCCCGCGTGGTACAGCACCGGCCCATCCTCAGGAGTCAACACAAAACCCGCGGCGACGCCAACATAATGCGTGCCCTCGCCGTCCTCCGCGCCAGCAGAGTGCTTCGCCTCCACCATCGTGGCTGCAATATCACCCGCCTGAACAGTCCCGCCCAGGTTCATCCCAACCGTTTTTTCCGCGCCCTGTCTGCCAATGAATCCCGCCAGCTCCACCATCGCCACTACAGTCGCGCCCGTCTTCTTCGCCACCGGCGCAGCATCGGCCATATGATCCCCATGCCCATGCGTCACGAGCACGTAATCAATCTTCACGGGCAGCTCGAAACCCTTGGGATACTTAGGGTTATGCTCAATAAACGGATCGATCAGCAACGTAGTCTTCGCCGTCTCCACCAGTACCGTAGCGTGCCCCAGCCATGTAATCTTCACTGCCTTTGAGGAAGTCATTCATCTCTCCAGATCAAGTCAATTCAGCAAAATCAACCGCTTACAGAATGGCCCTTGACGCCGGAATCGCGCAAGCGTACCGTTGCTCAAAAGGCGAATATATGGCGAAACCTCCTCAAAACTCGACAGACTCCCTCTTCTCCATCCTTGGCCAGACCCAACCAGAACCCCGCATCACACCACTTGCCCGCGCAGCCGCCTCGGCCCCGCTCGCCGATACCGGCTGCCTCACCGAATACCGCCCCCTCCGTTCCCGCTCCATCGTCAGCAAGGTCGTGTCCAAGCGCGGAGCGCCATTCTCCCACGCCATCAACCCTTACCGAGGCTGCGAGTTCGGCTGCCGCTACTGCTACGCCCGTTATACCCACGAATTCCTCGAAATGCGCGACCCTGAGGAGTTCGAGCGCAAAATCTACTTCAAGGAAAACGCCGCCTGGGTCCTTCGTCAGGACCTCCGCAGCCTCAAACCCGGCACCGTCATCGGCATCGGCTCCGCCACTGACCCCTACCAGCCCCTCGAACGCCGCCAGCGCATCACCCGCTCCATCTTTGAGGTCTTCGCAGAAGTCGGCGGCTTCCGCCTGGGCCTCATCACCAAGTCCGCACTCGTCCTCCGCGATCTCGAGTTGCTCCAGGCCGTGGCCCGCCGCAATCAGCTCGGCATCCACATCACCATCACCACCATGGACACACGCCTTGCGCGCATCCTGGAGCCACGCGCACCACGCCCGGACCTGCGCATGCACGCCGTCGCCCAGCTCCGCAAAGCCGGCCTCCGCGTCGGCGTCATGTGCTCCCCACTCATGCCCGGAATCACAGACTCCCGCACCAATATCTCCGCCGTAGCTCGCGCCGCATCGGAAGCGGGCGCAACCTTCATGCACGCTGGCGCACTCTTCCTCAAGCCCTGCTCTCTGCCTGTCTTCTTCGAATTTGTTCGTGAAAATTTTCCAGCTCTCGAAAAGAGCTATAAGCAGCGATACGGCCAGAGCGCCTTCGTCTCCACCGAGTACCGCAAGCGCGTCGGCGAGCTGGTCGAGTCCATCCGTCGCGAATACAAGCTAGGTGAGCGCACCCAGTTCGGCGAAGCCTTCGCCAGACAGCCCATCATGCCCATCGAACCTCAACCCTGGCTCCCATTTGGGACGTAGCGAAAAGAATTCTGGTTCCTGCGTCCATGGTCCCTTCGCATCATGACGCGCGTTAGCGCGTCATGATCACTTCCGACAAACTATCCTTGGCCAAAAACTGCCGGTGCCCGCTCCATCCTGCAAACAGCTTTTCAATACTCCGATTCGTAAACGCCCTCTGAATCGGAAACTGTTCCGCAAGCTGCATCTCCACATCGTCTCCCGGCGTCACATGGAACCGGCAATTCACAGCTTCCTCACCATGCGTGCGAGTGTGAAAAAACGAAAGTACGCTCCCGCCGCGATTCATCACATCAGCCAGTCGCTGCACCACCGGAATCACCAATCCCTCCGGCAGATAATCCAGAGCAGTCCACAGCAGCACAATGTCGAACTTCTTCTCGCCAAAGTTCAGGCTCGCATCGAGAAAACCATCCACGTCATACACCGACTTTCCGTCCTCGTCCTCCCCGCGCTTCCAGTCCCCGGTACACGCATCGTGTACCAGGTCCGCCATGTACACACTGTGGCCCAGGCTTGTCAGGTAGTTGATATTTGTAGGCGAAGTATACCCGGCATCCAGTACGCGGAGCCCCGGCTCAGCCTCCAGGCGCTTTCGCAGCGTCGTCCACCCGCCGGAATGCCGGGCCACTTTGGGGCCAGTTGTCCCACGAATCGGCGTGGACCCCTGGTTCCCATGACGTTTATCCAACCAGCGCAACATGAATTGAAAAACCCTCCGCGACGCGTCAGGCACCGCGTGTCAGAAAACAAACAAAGAATGAAGACGGCAGCACTGCGAATGAAGCTATATACCCAGGCTAGCCTGTGTCGGAGCCAGCGTACCATCCGCAGCGCCTGCCGCCGCTGCACCCGGCTTAGCCGTACCCTGCGTCAAATCCACCTTGCCATGGAACCCGGCGTTGTCCTCAATCGCCAGCCTGAGCGCGCGTACATCGCCCTCCACCATGCAGCCCGCACGCAGTTCCACGCGACCCGTCGCAAGAATATTGCCCTGAACCTGGCCCATCACCAGCACATCCCGCGCCACCAGGTCAGCGGCCACATTCGCATTTGGCCCAATCGTCAGCCGATTGTCCCCCAGTTGCACCGTGCCTTCCACGCGCCCGTCAATGATCAAATCCTCGGCGCCTTTCACCTCGCCGCGAACCACAATGCTCTTCCCCAGGCGCGCCTGGTTATTGTCGATGGCCATATACAAATCCTTCCGGGTCTCATTTGGTAAAACTTGAAATCAGTGTAGCCGGTTTACGCGCAGCCGTGGATGGACCTGCCCCGCGGTGCCCGTATTTTTCCCGCGCCCGCACCTTTCCCATTCCGGCAATACCCTCTGGCTCCGCTGTAAAACACCGAAACCAGCGAATCAGTTTAGAGTCTAATAACCAGGTGTCGTTTTACTTCCCACCGCACAAGAAGACTCACTCATTGGATTCACCCATTGCCTTGGAGCCAGATTCGAGACGGAATGCGTAATGTTTTGGCCCTACTGACCGCAATTGCGGTCATCCCCATCGTTGCACTGGCCCGCCCGCCGCAAAGCTCCGCGCCATCCAACGATCCGGCCTCCGTCCAACGTGCCCTGCAAAACGAGCTCTCAGCAGCGCAGGATACCGGGCATCCCATGCAATATCGGCTCAGGAAGTCCAGTCCACGCCTCACCACCGTCAAGCACATCGCTGAAACGAAAGACGGCCTCGTAGCCCTGCTCGTCTCCGTCAATGACGCGCCTCTCTCCGAGGAGGACAGCCAGAAGGAGAAAACGCGCCTCGACAGTCTTCTCTCCGACCCTTCCAAGCAGCAGCACCGCAAGCAATCCGAAGAGGCTGACACCGCACGAGCCATGAAGGTCCTCCGCGTGCTGCCGAAGGCCTTTCTCTACCAGGACGCTGGCCCGCAAACCACAGCCGCCGGCCTCGCCGTCGAACGCTTCACCTTCACACCGAATCCCAAATTCAACCCGCCCGACCTCGAAACCTCGGTCCTCACCCAGATGACAGGCGAAATCTGGGTCGACACCACCCACCTGCGCGTCGCTCATCTTGAGGGCCACCTTGAAAGTGACGTGGATTTCGGCTGGGGCGTCCTCGGCCGGCTCTACAAAGGCGGTTCCGTAGCAATCGATCAGGCCGACGTAGGCGGCGGGGTCTGGCGCATTACTTACTTCCGAATGAAGATGAGCGGCCGCGTATTCTTCAAGACCAAGGTCTTTGACACTACCGAGGAGCAAACCCACTTTGGCCCGGTCTCCTCCTCGCTCGACTATAAACAGGCCATCCAGATGCTCCGCGACACACAGAAGGAACCGCCTCTCTAGCCCGAATGACCAGAAAGAGGCATGGCTCGTATGCCCCGGAAGATCTCGCCTGATGGGCCTCGCGATTTACACTGAACCTAAGCGTGTGTCTAAGGTATTCCCAAAAACTGGCTTGTTCTATTGCGAGTGGGAGCGTTGATTTTTTTGTCGGACCCTATTGAAACCTCTTGTTGCCGCTGCTGTAATTGCTCCTTGACCGGTCGTAATACGCAGGCGGTATACTGGAGCCCGAAAACCGCCTGGAAAATGCAATGACAGAGCTATCATTCAGAAAACTTTTGCTCCGATTTGCTGCCTTGCCGGTCCTGTGCTGCTGTGTCTTTCTTGTCGTCATCGGACTCGAAATCCGGTCGATTGCTGAGCACCGCGTGATCGGCTCACAGGCCACCTCCATATTGCTGCAAAGCCATCTCTTTCAGAAAACACTCACGGACGAAGAGACCGGGCTGCGCGGTTATGTCGCCTCCAATGATAGTTCCCTTCTCCAGCCGTACCAGGAGGCGGTGAGCCGCCAGGACAGCGAGTTGTCGACCCTCAGAGATCTCACCGCTTCCGACGAGTCGCTCTCGAAACAGATCGCCCGCATTGCAGACGTCACCAGCCAGTTCAACCAGATCGACAAAAAGCTGCTCGATATCCATCTGCCGGATCAGGTGCAGACTCAGCTTCTCAAGAATGAGAAGGACAAAATGGACGAACTCCGCCAGGAGTTCTCCTCGCTCGATGCCTCTCAGTTCGCCATACGCGAGCAATCGCGCGCGGCGGTCAATCGGATGCTCAAGCAGCTGCCATTCATCATTGCCGGCAGCGCCATCTTCCTTGCGCTCCTGGTCTTCTGGTACGGCACACGGCTCTTTCGCGAGATTACGGCCGCCTTCGAGCAGCAGCTCTCGAATGCAGAAAAGCAGCGCGAATCTCTCCGCACCACCCTGGAAAGCATCGGAGACGGCGTCATTGTTTGTGAGCCCGATGGAAGCATCCGTATGCTCAATCCAGCCGCTGAGGCGCTCACTGGCTGGAAACAGAAGGATGCCGTCGGAAGAACTTTTACAGACGTCTTCTGCATTGTTCACGAAGAAACCCGCGTCACCGTCGAAAACCCCGTTGAAATCGTTCTCCGCACCCGCGCTGGTGTAGCGCTCGCCAACCACACTGCGCTCATTCGCAAGGATCGCAGTGAAATTCCCATCGACGATAGCGGCGCACCTATTTTCGATGCGAAAGGTGAGCTCACCGGCGTCGTCCTCGTCTTCCGCAGCGTGCTTGAGCGGCGGCGCTCCCTGCGCATTTTGCGTGAAAGCCGCGAGCGCCTCAACTCCATTTACAACACCAGCCTGGAATACATCGGCATTCTCAACGCGAAGGGCACCATCCTCGATTGCAACCGAGCATCCCTGGAATTTGCCGGCAACTCGCGCGACGAAGTGATCAGCCTTCCTTACTGGGCCGGCCCCTGGTTCCGCTACACGCCGGGAATGCCGGAGCAGATACGTGGCTTCGTGGATCGCGCAGCCAAAGGGCAAACCACGCGTACTGAGCTTGCCCTTGCGAAGCCATCAGGGGATATCATCATCCTCGATTTTTCCCTGACTCCCATCTTTGATGGCGCGGGGCAGGTTCTCTACATGGTTCCGGAAGGCCGCGACATCAGCGACCTGAAACGCGCCGAAGCGGCACTCATACAAAGTGAGAAAATCGCCGCTGTGGGAAGACTCGCAGCGTCCATCACGCATGAGATCAACAATCCGCTCGAAGCAGTCACCAATCTCCTCTATCTGGCCAGCAACGGTGATTCGCTCGAAACTGTGCGTTCCTTCCTGGAAGCCGCAGAGCGCGAACTCCGGCGCGTAGCCATCATCACGAACCAGACGCTGCGCTTCCACAAGCAATCCAGCAACCCGGAAAAGGTTCACCCGTCCGAACTCATTGAGACGGTGCTCAGCGTTCATGACCGCCGCCTCAAAACTGGAAACATCTCCACGGAGTTGCGGCTCGATCAGAGCGAGCCCATCCTCTGTTTTTCCGGTGACGTCCGCCAGGTCCTCAACAATCTCATCAGCAACGCGATTGAAGCCATGGAGGGAACCGGTGGACGTCTCCTGATCCGCGCACGTCGGTCGCGCAACTGGGAGACACAGGAGCCAGGTTTCGTATTCACCATCGCTGACACCGGCTCAGGCATTCCTGCGGACAAACTCCGTCACATCTTCGATCCCTTCTTCACCACCAAGGGCAGCAGCGGCAACGGGCTCGGCCTCTGGATATCGAAGGAAATCGCATCCCGACAGGGCGGCTTGCTGAAGGTGCGAAGCTGCGCCACCGGACCGGCCTCCTGGACCGTGTTTCGATTCTTCCTGCCCGCCGAACCAGCCGAGACCACCCGCTGATTATTCTTCGTGTCATCTCCCGGTACGTCCTCGTGCGATAACCTGATGCCGGAGACATACATGCAAATTCGTTCCGCTGCCCGGTTGTTGTTTTCCTTTTTTACCCTTGCAATTTGCATTGCAGCACCTGCACAGCAGCCTGATCTCAACCCCGCGCTGCCACTCACCCATACTGACAACGGACCCAACTCAGCCGCTGCGCAAAAAGCGCATTACCTGGTGCTTGTCTCGCTCGATGGCTTCCGTTGGGACTATGCGGCGCGCGACGGTGCAGCCAGTCTCCTCGCGCTCGGCAAGCAGGGCGTATGGGCTCCGCAAGGGATGTTGCCCAGCTATCCATCGCTTACCTTCCCCAATCACTACACCATCGTGACCGGCCTCTATCCCGAGCATCACGGCCTTGTAGCCAACAGCTTTTACGACGAACAAAAACAAGCCCGCTACGCCATCAACAGCACGGAAGCAGTGACTGACGGCAGCTGGTACTCCGGCGTTCCCTTGTGGAGCCTGGCCGAAAGCCAGGGCATGCGCACCGCCTGCCTCTTCTGGCCCGGCTCTGAAGCCAAAATCGCCGGCTTCCGTCCCACCTGGTACGCCACTTTCGACAGCAAGAACGAAGCTACGGATGCAGTCGAACAGGCCCGCATCGATGACGCCGTCGCGCTCCTCAAGCTCCCCGCAGAGAGCCGGCCACACTTCCTCACCATCTACTACTCGGAGCCCGATCACGAAGGCCACATGTTCGGCCCTGACGCCCCCGAAACCCGCGCCGCCGTCCACAAAGTCGACGCCCTCATCGGCAAGCTCAAAGCCGCGCTCGATTCGACAGGCCTGCCTATCGATCTCGTCGTCATCAGCGATCACGGCATGGTGAAAGTCGATAGCCAGTGGATCACGCTCGACAAATTCGCCGACCTCACCAACTTTGAAGCCGCCGGCTCGCTGCTCTACGGCAAAACGGAAGAGGATCGCGTCCGCGTCTACAACCAGCTCAAGCATGCATCCTCCGCCTTCGTCGTCTATCGCCTCAAGGACGTGCCCGCCGGCCTCCACTACAACCTCAACCCGCGCGAAGGCGACCCCGTGGTCATTGCCACCGGACCGTACGCCATCCGCGCCCATCAGCCGCCCGTGGGCAAGCTCGATCCGCCGCCCATCCCCGGCGCACACGGCTTCGACCCCCGCGTCATTCCCGAGATGAAATCCAGCTTCTTCGCCGCAGGCCCAGACATCGTGCGCAGCAAAACCGTCGTTCCCTTCGAGAACGTCAATCTCTATCCCTGGATGGCGCACATCCTCGGCCTCACGCCGCCGTCGTCCGATGGCAACATCAACATCCTTTCCAGAACCCTGCGCGACCCGGACGCCGGTAAGTAAGCGCTGTTTCTCTCTTTGTCAAAAATCCGGCCAACAGGAGATTCACAATGTCTGTAGTGATGCTCTCGGGTCCCATCGGCGCTGGCAAAACCGCCGTGGCGCGCGAACTCGTCGCCATCTCTCCCGCGCCGCTCGCATACATCGAAGGCGACTCCTTCTGGCCAGTCTTCATCAAGCCATGCGAAAAGCCGAAACTGGAACGTTTCCGCATTCTCATGCGCTCCATCACCGCCGCCGCCATCCCTCTGGCTCGCAGTGGATACGAAGTGTTGCTGGATTTCTCCTTCCCCCTCGATTTCCTCGACACAGCCCGTAAAATCCTCAAAGAAGTCCCTCTCGATTTCGTGATCGTCCGCCCCAGCCTCACCATCTGCGAGCAGCGCGCAGCCGCGCGGTCTGAAGGCACCATCCCCGACTACAGCATCTATCGCGACTTCTACAAAATGTTTGAAGGCCTCGCCGCGCATGAAATCAGCGATGACAACGCAGACGCAAAATCCATCGCGCAACAGATCCGCACTGGCATAGATCAAGGTAAATTCCGGCTTAGTTGAGTTAAGCTATGGTATGCGGAGCAGATTGTTCTATGTTATTCGTTCCGTGGGGTTCATAGCAGGCTATCTGCTACTATTCGCAGTGTCCCTTTTTCTTACGCGGCCCTACAAGATGGCCGTTTCCTATCCTTTTCAGCTGGCCGCGGTATGGTTCGCCGTCGGGGCCTGTGTCTGGAGAACCGCACGGTCTTCTGCACGTTTGCGCCTTCCATGGGGCATGCTCTCGGCCGCGGTCTTTCTTTGGGCAGCAGGACTCTCACTGTCAGCCTGGGAAGACCTGTCACGCAACGAAACGCAGAGTGTTGCAGGGGTCTCCGATCTTGTCTATCTTCTCTACGGGGTCCCAATTCTACTGGCTATATCGCTACCTGCTGAGCGGCCTGAGAGTGCACTTTTTGCCTGGATCGATGGCATACAGGTCTTAATGACCGCTTGCCTGGTCTATGTAACACTCTTCTCCACATTTCCGTTCGCGCAGGCCCCGCAGCCCATTTCCGTGAGCTTGCTGCAGGCCACTTACAACATCGAAAACTTTGCCTTCGCCGGCTTCGTCACACTGAGACTGCTGGCCCGCCATCGTGACCCGGAGGTTCGCAGCTTCTACCAGATTCTCGCGGCCTTTCTATGGGCATACGCCCTCTGCGCGGCCTGGTATAACCACGTCACGATCGCGCTCCAGGAACAAACGGGCCTCTATGACTTCCTGGTTGTGCTCCCATTCCTGCTCCTCGCAGTATGCGCTTTGCTTCCAAAGGCCCAGCAACCTGCGTCAGTCGGTCCGGACACGGGAGGGCTGCTCACCTCGTTCATCGATAACGCGTCTCCCGTCCTTTACACCTATACGCTTCTGGCATTTGGAATCGCGGTAACCCGCACTCATTTTGGGTGGGCAGTCGCCGCAATCATCGTGGCGCTGCTTGTTTACGGAGCGCGCTCAATTATGCTGCAAAACCGGCTCATACGTTCGCAGCACGAATTACGTCAGGCTCGCGACCAGCTTGAAGTCATCTCGCTCCGGGACAGTCTCACCGGTGTTGCCAATCGCCGCTGCTTCGACCAGATTCTGGCTGCCGAGTGGGATCGCACCATGCGCCTGCAGAGTTCACTTTCGCTGCTGATGATCGACATCGACCATTTCAAGAATCTCAACGACAAGTACGGTCACCGCTATGGAGATCAATGCCTCACCAAAGTAGCCGGTGCCCTGCAAGACTCCATTACCCGCAGCAGCGATCTGATAGCGCGATACGGCGGAGAGGAGTTCGCCGCCATTCTCATGGATACAGACATGACGGGCGCGGAGGTTGTTGCAGCGCGCATGCAGGCCGCAATTTACGAATTGCAGCTTCGCAACGAAACTCCATTGGGCGAAATCATTACGGTCAGCATCGGTATAGCGGCCTGCATTCCATCGGAGAGCAGTTCATCCGCGACGCTGCTTGAAGCCGCTGATCGTGCGCTGTACCAGGCAAAGCAACGCGGCCGCAATCGAATCGAAATTGCCTTGCCGGATGAGGCGGACGCCGCCGGCACTCACCAGACAGCTTCGCCTACTCCGCGAGAAACTCTCGATCCACTGGAATCTGCATCGAGTTAGCCAGCGAATTCGTCTCCGCAGCCATCCCCACTACCGCCAGAAACTCAGCATACTGCTCGTCCGTAAGCCCCTTCGCACGCGCCGCGGCCGTATGCGAGTGCACACAATAACTACAGCTGTTGGCCGCTGACACCGCAATATAGATCAGCTCTTTCGTCAGCGGATCGAGCACTCCCGGTTCCACCATCACCTGCTTCACACTCGTCCACGTCCGCTCCAGCAGCCTCGGCTGATTCGCCAGCGCACGCCAGAAATTGTTGATGAAGTCAGACCGCCGCGTAGCGCGAATATCATCGAATACTGCCTTCACCGCAGGCACATCCGCAGCCTCGTCATCACTCCAAAGCTTCACAGTAGCCATCACTCACCCCAGTCACCACACGGCATCGTCTTTTATCGATAGCTAGGACCTGGTCCCTGGTCCCTGGTCCCTGCCTTTAAGCATCTCGATACAACCGCTTCTTCAACTCCCGCAGTGCCCGTTCATGCCCCTGCATTGCAGCCTGCCGAATCCAATGCCGGTATTGCAGATAGTCCTGCTCCACACCCTGGCCCGTAGCGTAAATATGCCCGAGCTGAAACTGCGCCTCAGCATTGCCATTCTCCGCGGCCTTATGAAACCACGCCGCAGCCTTGGCAAAGCTGCGTGCGACACCGGTGCCAAAGTAATACAGCTCGCCCAGTTTCTGCTGAGCCTCCGCATAATTCTGCTGCGCCGCCAGCCGATACCAGTGCGCAGCCTCCGCATCACTCTGCGTCACGCCCTCGCCCTTGCGATACATCAGCCCAAGATTGTATTGCGCCCACGCAAGCTGGCTGTAGGCCGCGCGCTGGCACCACGCAAAGGCCTCTGCAAAATCATTCGCAATGTAATACCGGAAACTCAGATTCGCCTGCGCATACGCGTGTCCCTGGTCGGCAGCCTTGCGCTCCCAGTAAGCAGCCTGCGCATCATCCCGCGCTACACCCTGCCCCGCCTCATACATTGTGCTCAAAATGTATTGCGACTCCGCATGTCCGCCTTCAGCAGCACGCCGAAATCCCGCGGCCGCCTCCGCAAAATCGCCAGCCTTGTACTCCGCTGCGCCATGCCTGTAATCATCATTCGAAGCCGCACCGGCAGCCTCACGCCGCCCACGCGCAATCATGCCGGACCGCGTCGAACCCAGGCTCAGCGCATTCCGCGAAGGCGTATGCTGCAGCCCTCTGGTTTTATCTTCCATGCGCCCCAACCTGCCGATCTACAAACTCAAACTTCCGCCTGGCTTCAGCCACCTGCTCACGCACCTTCGTCGCCAGCTCCATCAGCAGATCGCGATGCTCCCGCGCAGCTTCTTCCGCATCCAGATGCAGCAGCGCAATCTCGCTCGTCAGCAACGTCTGCCGCTCGGCATCCAGCGCCGCAATATCCCGCTCCGCATGTTGAATCTGTCGCGAAACACGCAGCATCTCCGCAGCCGCACTCTCGGCTGCAAACATCCCGCTCACTTCGCGATGATCATCCAGCAGCCGCTGCAGCGTCTCCAAATCACCCCGCCGATACGCCTGGTTCGCCCGCGCCATCAGCAGCGTAAAGTGCTTCTGCTCCGCCTCATCCTTCGCGAAATCCGGATGAATCCGCTTCGCCACTTCGCGAAACAGCGCTTTTAGATTCGGCGCAGGATCAAACTCCTCTGCATCCTCGTCATCCTCACCAAACGCCGCATCATGCGTCTCCTGCGCACGCTGCCGAACCTCTTCAGCCCGCCTCCGCGCAGAGTCCGAGTCATACAGATCCACCTCACGCTCAGCAATCCGCGCCTCAAGCTCATCCAGCTCGGCATAGAGCGTGCCCACCTGCCGAAAATACCGCCCCTCAAACGTTCTCAGTTGCGCGCGAAGCTGCGCCAGTTCCGCTTCCCGCTCCACGAGCTTTTCGCGAACTGCCGCCAGACGTTCACGCTTATCACGAAGCGCGGCATCATCAGGACTTTGCTGCAAAACAATCTCTACCGGCATAACCTTCCAGTTTATCCAACAAACTTCCGCTCACCGCTGCCCATCCATATCGTCCATCCAATAGATTGCTCTCGCAGCCCGCAGCGCCTTCCCCCGGAAATTGGAGCACACCATGCAAAGCCGCAGCCTCGCATCCAATCTCGGCATCTACGCCTATGCCGCCGGAGCCATCTTCCTCGGCCTTCTCGGCCTCGTCTCCGGCGAATTCGCCACCACATGGCAGCACATCGATCCAGCGATGCCCTTATACCATCCACTTGCCTGCGTCGCTGCACTCATAGAGCTGGCCGCCGGCATCGCACTCCTCGTACCCCGCACCGCCCGCATCGGTGCCGCCACACTGACCATGGTCTTCGCCATCTTCACGCTTCTCTGGGTGCCAAAGATCCTCGAAAACCCGCGTGTCTTCGATCCCATCGGCAACTTCTTTGAAGAGCTCTCCCTCGTCCTCGCCGGAGCCGCACTCTTCGCCTCACTCTCTGCACAGGCGCGCCACGAGCGACTGATAGCCCGCCTCTACGGCCTCTGCCCGATCTCCTTCGGTGTTGGCCACATCATCGCCATGCCTGGGCTGCTCACCTGGATACCCAAGTGGCTTCCGCCCTCGCAACTCTTCTGGGCATACTTCACCACCATCAGCTTCTTCCTTATCGCCGCAGCCATCCTCACCGGCATCCTCGCGACCCTCGCCGCACGCCTGCTCACAGCAGAAATTCTCTGCTTCGAACTCTTCGTCTGGATTCCGTTTCTAATCGCCAATCCAACCGGCCACTTCTACTGGGCCGGCAACGCCATCAACGTAGCCATGCTGGGCGCAGCATGGGCCGTCTCCGACTCATTGGCCAGAACCGTCAAAGATTCCTCTCGCGAGGAACGAATCGCCGGGCCGGTGCTCGTGTCGAACCGCTGAGCAGAACCTCGATGCGACACAATTTACGGCTGAAAACCATCCTTCATCCATTGCGCAAATAAATCAATCTTCTCCTGCGCCCACGGCCCCTCACCCCTGGGAGGCGGAGGCGGCATCACTGCGCCACCAATCCCTCGAATGCGGTCGTAAATCGCATCCGCGTGCGATTTCACATCGTCATAGCTTGCCAGGTTGAAAGCCTTGCTCATCGCATGAATGTCCCGCTCCGTAAAGAGCGGCAGAATATCTTCCCGAAAGCTGACCGGATTTGCCATCACATCTCTCCTTTACCCGTCTCAAATAAGCTAAGAATACCCCCGCAGCATGCAATCTTCACAACCCATGTGGAACCACACACGCTCGCGTGTAGCACCCTCTATGTTTATTGGCGTCATCTTTTCGTACTCTCAACTTGAGCAATCAAGGAGAGCACACAAAATGGCATCCGTATCAATCATCGGAGCATCCGGCGCGGTCGGCAGCGCACTCGCCGCAAACATTCTTCGCAGCGGGATCCTACGGTCCGGAGACCGCCTTCAACTCGTAGCGCGCGGCCAAGGCGACAGCTCGGCCAAGCTGCTCGGCATCCGCATCGATCTCATGGACGCCTTCGATGACCAGGGCATCGACATCGAAGTAGTCGCAAACATCGAAGACGTGGATGCAGATATCGTAGTCATGTGTGCAGGCATTTCTTCGCGCGCCAACATCGATCGCCGCGAATGGGGCCGCTTCAACCGCGACCTCTACGAAGAAATTGCATACACCTGCGCCCTGCGGCTTCCACACGCTTTCTACATCATTGTGAGCAATCCCGTTGAGCTCGCCGTACGCATCTTCGCTGAAAAGCTCGGCCGTCATCGCGTCGTCGGCGTCGGCGCGGAGCAGGATTCTCTCCGCTTCGCTCGTGCGATAGCCCACGATCTGGGCGTGAGCCGCGACAACGTCCTGGCATCCGTGCTCGGCGAACACGGCGAAGCAATGATTCCCCTCTGGAGCAGCGTGGAACTCTTCCCGTGCCATCCCGAGCGCCAAGCCGCTCTCCAGCGCATGCGCATTCAAAGTGAAGAAGTCCCACTCGAAAAAAGAGTTGCGGACCTAAAGAACCGCGTGGTCGATCTTCTCAAGGCGGGCATGGTGAATGAAGCCTACGAAGCCACCCGCCAGGCACTGCCGGATGCACGCATCTTCGTTCAGCCCCTGATCACATGGCGCACCATTCAATCCACGCCAAACGCCACTGCCAATGCAACGCTGCGCTTCCTCACTGAGCTGCTCTCCCACAGCCATCGGCCTCTTCACGGCCAGGTGCTGCTGGCAGGCGAGTACAACGGCATTCACGGAGTCTGCGGCATCCCGCTTCAGATCGATGGTCTTGGCTGGCAGGTAAGAGCATGCAGGCATCTTCATAAGGAAGAGCAAGCGAGACTATCGCAAGCCGTTTCTTCCACGGAACGCTCCATCGCCGCAGTACGGCCGGAACTCTTCGCGCAATATCAGCACCGCGATCTGGCCACTGCTTAGGAAATGGGCGCAAATGTCGATTCCCGGCTCCGGCAGGTGCGTCTGACAAACAGAAGGCTGGCAGAACGTGTCTTGAAGATAGAGACACGCACTACCAGCTCACCTGCAGCAGCTCAATCGACTCGCTCGGCAGCGTTGTCTTCACTTCAATCTGCCCATGCTTCACATCGGTCCACACAGGCGATCTCACCAGCTCCAGCCCTTCACGGTCGAGCAGCTGCGAATACTGCTCAGCCGTGGGATGCTGCGGCGAACCCATCGCCTTCCATACCGTGTACGCGTTGCTGTGGTTCGAATCAATGCGATACTCCTTGACCAGCACACGATTCGCCGCTGCCGGCATACCTGTCACAGTCACAGTCGTGGCTGCATCCCCCGGTGTCTCGCTGTCGCGATAGTTCCACAGCAGAATCTCCGCTCCATTCGCGGCCGTGGTAGCCATCGCGTCAACATCGGCATCATGCGCACCGCTCGCTACAAGTTTGTCCAGCGGAATCGCCGCATCACTCTGCGTCGCAACGCGCGAGCCCTGCATCATCGCCAGCATGCGAAACAAATTCAATACAGGCTTGTCGATTCCATTTGTAGAAAGCGATCGAAACCCCTCAAAGTAATCTCGATTTTCAAACTCAAAGGACCAGCTCAGCATCGAAATCAAATTCACCGCATGCTTATCCTGCAACTCAAAGAGCGCCTTGAACGCCGCCGCAGTGTAAGCCGGATACAGCGTTCCATTCCGATAATTATTTGCCGGATTCATCTTGCTGGAGCACGCTGCACATCCCTCCGGATCCGCCTCACTCAAAATAATCGGCAGCTTCCTGAACCGCGCGAAAGAAGCAATCGTCGCAAATCCGCGATCCGCATCCTTCAGCTCTTTATCCAGGCCCATGATCACCTGCCCGTTCACAATCTGCGGATTTCCCTTCACATGAAAGGAAATAAAATCCAGTGGAACAGCCGCACCCGTAGCCGCGCTCTTGCCCGTAGCGACATGATTCAAAAATCCCTGCAGATACGCATTCGCTTTATCATTCCGCGGACTCGTAGTGGCCGGGCCGCCAACCCGCGCCCCCGGCAGCGCTGCCCGCACTCCGGCAACCGCATAGTCATAAAGCTTCCAATAGTCCTCCGCCGTTCCATGCCAGTAATCAATATCCGGCTCATTCCAGACTTCGAAGTACCATTGCAGCACGGCCTCGCGCCCATACCGCTCCACAAGATGCACAGTCACCACGCGCGCCAGCTCGCCCCACTTCGCATAATCCTTGGGCGGGTTATTCGAGGCACCGGAGATTGTGCTCTTGGGAAAATGAACCTGGTACTCCTTGCGATCCGGAAGCGAAGCCGCCAGATCCTTCGGCATAAACCCAAGCTCCACCATCGGCCTCACGCCTGCAGCCTTGTAGGCGTCGAAAATTCCATCCAGAATCGTGAAATCGTAAACAGCGTTGCCGTTCGCATCCTCGCTGTACACATTCGTAGAACTCCACTTCAGCTCCGCCACGCCATTGCCTGAAGTCAACAAATGATGCGCACGAATATAGACCGGCACCGGGCTCAGATCATGCAGCTCACCCAGCAGCTTTCGGCCATCACGCATCGTCGTGTAGTTGCCTTCGTCATATCCAAACCAGCTGTAGATAGGCTTGTAAGGCCCCACCGTCTTCGCAAGATCGACAGCAATATGAACCGGCGCACCCGTCGTCTGCGGCGGCAGTTCCGGAACAGTACCCTGCCCCAATGCCGAAAGCGACACCAGTGCCAAAGCCAACGCAGACACATAAGTAAGAAATCTCATCTCTTCTCCAGAATCTACTTCTCTGCTAACTCATTGACGCGCGAAAGAAAGAGCTTTAACACCGGCGAAGGATTCGCTTTCCGATACCCGATCGAGAGATCGATCTTCGGTCCCGGCCCATCCAGCGGCCGCGTCGTCACAGCCTCAGGAAGAAAATCCTTCGCATAGATGGGCAGCAGCGCCACGCCACCCGTGGAAGCAATCAACGACATCACAGAACCAAGATTATCCACTTCATGACTCGGCCGAATCTCCGCCCCTCTATCGGCCAGAAAGCGATCGATCGTCCGCCGCAGTGCAGGCTGCTTTCCTGAGATGCTCAATGCCGTTCCCGAAACGCTGATGAATGTCTCATTCGAAATTTCTTCCAGCTTCACCGCGCTCTTCTGAGCCAGCCGATGCCCGGCAGGCAAAAACACCTCGAACGATTCCTCCGTCAGCGTTCGATAGGCAAGCTCACTCCCGCCATCTTCCCGACGCAGGAATGCCACATCAATCCCACCATGCAGCAGCGCCGTAGCCAGCTGCGGCGAGTTCTGCGTTGAAATCACCACATGAATATTCGGCAGCTCATCCCGGAGCAGCTTCAGCGCCTTCGGCAGCCACGTATTGTCGTGTCCGATCATGAAGCCCAGCGCAAAAGAGGGCTTCGTTGGATACGCAATCTGCCGCGCCGACTGCACCGCCGCCTCCGCCTGCGAAAGCATCACCCGCGCATGATCCAGAAACACCCGTCCCGCCGGCGTCAGCTCCACACCACGCGCCTCGCGCACAAACAGCGGCGTACCCACTTCATCTTCCAGATCGCGAATTTGCCTGCTCAGCGATGGCTGCGTAGTATGCAGCTTCTGCTCTGCCGCAAGCTTCAGACTCCGCGCCTCAGCCACGGCCACAAAATATCTCAGATGCCTCAGTTCCAATGAGTACCTCTGCTAAAAAAGCATAACCCCTTGCCTACAAAGTAATTCTCCCGTAAACATTGCGCATGTATATTTCAAACACACTGTTGCGCTGCCATCAAAACACACTCGTTGCACCCAACCTACTCACAAATTGAAAGGTATAAAAACCATGTCGCATGCGTTGCAAGGAAAAGTTGCGCTCGTAACAGGCGGTTCACGTGGAATCGGCGCCGCCATCGCAAAGCGTCTCGCCTCCGATGGAGCAAGTGTAGCCATCACCTATGCCAGAGATACCAATGCCGCAGCAGAAGTGGTCAAAGCTATTGAAGCTCTCGGCAACAAAGCCGTGGCCATCCAGGCCAACGCCGCCGACAGAGAAGCCGTCCACGCTGCCATCGAGAAGGCCGTAGCCACTCTCGGCAAACTCGACATTCTGGTGAACAACGCAGGCACCGCCATTCCCAAGCCCTTTGAAGAGGCCACGCCCGACGAACTCGACCAGGTCATCGACCTCAACGTCCGCGGCGTGCTGCACACCACGCAGGCAGCTCTCAAACACCTGAACAACAATGGCCGCATCATCAACATCGGCTCCTGCGTAGGCGAGCGCAATCTCACCCCCGGCCTCGCCGCATACTCCGCTACCAAGGGAGCGGTAAAGATGTTCACGCAAAGCCTCTCGCGAGAAGTGGGCGACCGCGGCATCACCGTAAACAACGTTGAGCCCGGTCCCATCGATACAGACTTGAATCCAGCCTCAGGCGACTGGGCAACTCCACAAATTGAAGTCACAGCCCTCAAGCGGTACGGCACCGTAGATGAGGTCTCCGCGCTGGTGGCCTTCATCGCAGGCCCTGAATCCTCCTACATAACCGGCGCAAACCTCACCGTAGACGGCGGTACCAACGCCTGAGCGAAGTTATCCCTCGATAAAAGACAACGAAAAGTGTGCTCAGTGGATCGCTGAAATCATCCTCTGCTGAGCACACTCACCCGCCTTAGAAAATCGCCCGCACCACCCCGCCATCCACGCGCAGCGCTGCGCCATTTGTAGCGGCAGAAGGCTCACCGGCCACATACGTCACCATTGCCGCAACCTCTTCCACCGTGGCAAAGCGCTTCAGCAAGGACGAAGGCCGCGCATGCTCGAAGAACTCCCGCTCTACCTGCTCCTTCGTCTTGTTCTGCTGTTTCGCCAGGCTGTCTACAAAAGTCCCAACACCCTCTGACTCAGTGGGCCCCGGCAAAACACTATTCACCGTCACGCCCGTGCCCGCAACCGTCTCCGCAATACCGCGCGCTACCGCAATCTGCGCGGTCTTCGTGACTCCGTAATGCACCATCTCCGTGGGAATCTGAACTCCCGACTCACTCGAAATAAAAATAATCCTTCCCCAGTTCTTCTCGAGCATGCCCTTGAGGTAATACCGCGAGAGCCGCACTCCGCTCATCACATTCACCTCAAAAAACCGCAGCCAATCCTCATCAGGAATTTCCGCAAAGGGCTTTGGCTCAAAGATCCCCACGTTGTTCACGAGTATGTCCACATGTTCCAGCCGCTCCGTCACCTGCTGCGCACCCGCACCGGAACTGAAGTCCGCCACAATGCCCTCAACCGCTGCCGCCGGCACAGCCTTGCGAATGGTCGCAATGGCTTCGCCCACTCGCTTCTGGGTACGCCCGTTCACCCACACCCGCGCGCCTTCCGCCGCAAGGGATTGCGCAATCGCCAGTCCAATTCCCGCCGTGGAGCCCGTCACCAGTGCCGTCTTACCGCCGATCTTCAAATCCATTTCCATCTCCCTCTGATTTACCGCTGCACAGGGTAAGATGCCCACCGCATCTGCTTCGATTCGCAGGTGCTTCACTCCAAAATAGCCCCAGTCCCAAATCCTGCATCTTAACAATGAGTGCGTTACTGCATGGCAGATGAGTCATGCAAATTGCAAATAAAAATTAAGGATTTATATTCATGCGGATTCGTGTCGGCTACGAAATAAAATTCGACCTCGCAGAAGAAACAACCATGGTTGCCATGCTCAACGTTTACCCCTCTCGCGCACTCGATCTCATCGAGCCCGACGAGGTTCACACGGACCCCGAGCTGCCCCTCAACTACTACTTCGACGGCTTCGGAAACCGCTGCGTGCGAATCGTTGCCCCTGCAGGCCCGCTGCGCCTCTACAGCTCGACGCTCGTGCAGGATAGCGGCCAGCCCGACCCCGTTTCACTCACTGCCCGGGAACTGCCGGTAAGCGAACTGCCTGAAGAAGTCCTTTCATTCCTCCTGAGCAGCCGCTACTGTGAAGTCGATCGCTTCAGCAACATCGCCTATGAGCTCTTTGGGCAGACCAATCCAGGCTGGCCACGCGTACAAGCGATCTGCGACTGGGTCCACGGGAAGGTGCGCTTCGATTACAGTTCCGCCCGCCCGACCAAAACAGCGCTTGATGTGTACACCGAGCGCATCGGTGTCTGCCGCGACTTCCAGCATCTTGCTATCGCCTTCTGCCGCGCCATGAACATCCCCGCCCGCTATGCTACCGGGTACCTCGGCGATATCGGCGTTCCTGCCGGCGGTCCTATGGATTTCAGCGCATGGTTTGAGGTCTATCTCGAAGACCGCTGGTGGACCTTCGACGCCCGCCACAACACGCCGCGCATTGGCCGAGTGCTGATGGCGGTAGGCCGCGACGCCTCAGACGTGGCCATCACTACATCCTTTGGCAACGCGCCGCTCAGCGGCTTCACCGTGGTCACTCAGGAAGAGCAGGAAGAACAGCAGAACACAGGCTCATCGCAAACCGAAGCGACGGACGCCAGAAGCCCGCTGGCACTGGCTAGCTGAGAATTCCGTAGACAAAAAAATCGGCCCCGCCCACAAAGGCGAGGCCGATTTTCTTTTTGCAATCCTCTTAGTTGACCTTGAGGAAGATGATTACGAGCGTGAACAGCGTGAGCGACTCGATGAACACCAGGCCAAGCACCAGCAGAAGCTGAATGCCGGCGCGTGCGCCAGGGTTACGAGCGAGCGCTTCGGTAGCCGAAGCAGTGGCCTTGCCCTGGCCCAGTCCGCAAAGACCGGCAGCCAGTGCCATACCGATACCGGCGCCGATTGGCACCAGGCTGATGGTTCCCGAACCGCCGCCCTGCGCGAAAACCGGCGTCGCCAGGAAAAGCGCCGCCAGCGCCATGAACATATATTGAAGCTTCTTCATAGTTCTCCAGCTTCCCTGAAATTGGCCGCCAGTGGGTGGTTGAGGCTCACCGTGCCGGAAACTCTCGCGAGTCCCTTTGGCCCCCTCACGCTATGCGGCCCTCTGTTGCTCCGGAGCGGAAGCTCTCCCCGGCAGAATCTTAAAAGCAGCTTCTAGCTGCTAGCTCTCAGCCTCTAGCTACTTTCTAGTGCTCGTGCGAAACTGCGCCAGTTAAATAAATCATTGCAAGCAGCATGAACACGTACGCCTGAATCAACGAAACCGCAAAATGAAGCCCGAGGAAGACAGCCGGAATCGCAATCGGAATCATTGAGAAGAACACCAGCGTCAAAAGATCGCTGGCAAACATATTCGCGTAAAGACGAATCGTCAGCGACATTACACGCGCGCTGTGCGAAATGATCTCAATTGGAAACATCAGCGGAGCAATCCACCACACCGGCCCTGCAAAATGCTTCACATAACCGACAACGCCCTGCTCCTTAAAGCCGTAGAAGTTGTAATAAACAAACGTGCACACCGCAATGCCCAGCGGCACCGAAGGCACGCCGGTGGGCGTCTTGATGCCGGGGATCAGGCCCAGGAGATTGTTCAGCGCCACGAAAAGAAACACGCAGGTGGTGAACGCCTGAAAGCGCTCATAGCCGTGGCCGATGATCTGGTCCGCCTGGCCGCCGGTGAACTCGTGAATCATTTCCGCAAGCTGCTGCGCAGGATTCGGCTTCTCCACGGAGAGCGTAAAACGCACCACGAGGAAGAAGGCAATCAGCAGGCAGAAAACCAGGAACTCCAGGGAAAAGGTGTTATCAATCGGCGCGGAAGCATTAGCCGGATGCACGCCTACAAGATTCATTGCTGCACCCACGGCGGGGCCAAAGAGGGCATTCAACAGGCGCGTGATGGCGAGTGGTTCCATCGTCAGAGAAAGTCTTTCTGTTTTCGGGCAAATGGCGTTGCGAGCAGTGAAACCTCAACCCCGCAACAATCGGAGCGCTTCCCAGGTAAGAACCAGCATGGCCAGCCCAAGACCGCAAAGGAGTGCTACCGGAGAACCCTGCAAACACCTTAGGCTACCATAGATAGCCCCTGCATACACGATTAACCGTCCGAGAAAAAACAGCACCACCATCGCGGTGCCGCGCGGAATCTTCTGCTCATCCAGCTTGGCGTTAAAAAGCTTGATCAGGCGCTGCCATTCAAAGATGCTGGCAGCGGAAATGACCGCGCCAACGGCCAGCATCGCGGCATTGCGCCAGCCGCCGCCGATCCAGATGCCGGCGGCTGCCACGGCGCCCAGAATCAGCGTGTTGCGAATTGCATGACGCAGGACAACCTGCAAAGCCTCGTCCGTCAGGGACGCAATAGGAGGGGTGGAATCACTCATGGGTTGTTCTTATTATCGCGCGACTTGCCGTCCGTTCCCCACTTCATCAGCAGCCGGATCACATAGACCAGCCCGGCAATGCCGCCGAAAACGCTCCCTGCCGCCGAAATCCATGTCATGCGAAACTGCTTGTCCAGCCAATACCCCATCAGCCAACCGATAAACGCCGCCGAGGGCAGCAGCAGAACAAACTGCATCATCTTCTCAGCCTGCACGAGTGTAGCCAGCCCGCCGGAATCCCGCGACTTCTTGTCATCGTCCGGTATGGGGTTGTTGAACGCCATCAGTGCTGGTTATACACGATAAGGATGTGCGGGTGCCTTTGGCGGGGTAAACGAAAGTCATGCCTCAGCGGCTAAAGCCGGATTTGATTTTGTGGCGTTTGCGGCACGGCTGAAGCCGTGCCCTTTCCAAGCTCAGTAAGAGTTGTCCGGCTCAGGGGAGTGGTTTTTGGAGGTGGCTGGATTTGTGGTTCCTATAGTTTCTAAGTGTAAATATATCAATTACTTGAAGGTTTTTCCAGGCTCACTCAGGTGTTTACTACTTGTATATCGGGGTGGTTACCTGCTTCGAAAAAAGGGGGGGAGGGGGTTGGGTTGCGCGGGGTGAATTTGTGCCACAGAACCACAGAATCTTTAAGGCACAGAATCTTTAAGGAAATTTGCCAAATGGCGGTTTTGTGGTGGATTACTGAAACGCAAACGGCCCGAATCTGTGAGGATTCGGGCCGGGGTTTTTCTTCCCTGATTCTTAGTAGAGCATAAATGGGGTTAATTAGGTGAAAACTATTTTGAGGAGTTGGAAGATTTTTGTGGGGTGTGGAAGAGCGCGGGGCTCTCTCTCCCAACTCAACCGTCCTCTGTAACCTGTCTGCTGTCACCTACCCCGCTATACTTACCCTTGGACATTTACTGAAAGACGAAGGACTTTCCCGTGCATTTTGAATCGGAATTTGAGCGCGAACTCTTTGCCCTGCGGCAGGAAAAACTGAACCAGATTGAAGCGCTCGGCCAGGCAAAATACCCCAACCAGTTCGAGTTCACCAGCACCATCGCGGAAATCCGGGGCAAGTGGAACGAAACCGCTGCCGAAGCGCTGGAAGCCGAGAAGCCGCAGGTAGCCATCGCCGGCCGCATCATGGCCATCCGCGCACAGGGCAAAGCCGGCTTTGCCACGCTCCAGCAGGAAGGCCAGCGCCTCCAGATCTACGTCCGACTCGATGCCGTGGGCGAGCAGGCCTTCGCGCTGTACAAGCTGCTCGACCTTGGTGACCACATCGGCGTCAACGGCTACCTCTTCCGCACCCGGACCGGCGAACTGACGGTCCACGTGGAGACCTTGAAGTTTCTCTCGAAGGCGATGCTGACGCTGCCTGAGAAATTTCACGGCCTGGCCGATGTCGAGACCCGCTACCGGCAGCGGTACGTGGATCTCTTCACCAACCTCGACAGCCGCGAAGTCTTTGTAAAGCGCGCCAAGGTTTTGCGCGCCGTCCGCCAGTTCTTTGACAGCCGGGGTTACCTCGAGGTGGAAACGCCTATGATGCAGCCCATCGCCGGCGGGGCGGCGGCGCGGCCATTCGTCACGCACCACAACACGCTGAACATGGACCTTTTCCTGCGCATCGCACCGGAACTGTATCTCAAGCGGCTTGTCGTTGGCGGCCTCGATCGCGTTTATGAGATCAATCGCAACTTCCGCAATGAGGGTGTGAGCACGCAGCATAATCCCGAGTTCACGATGCTGGAGTTCTACCAGGCTTATGCGAACTACCACGACCTGATGGACTTGACGGAAGAGTTGATAGCATTCGTCGCGCAGGATGTGAATGGAAAAACAACCACCGTCTTCAACGATGTAGAAATCGACCTGGCGAAAAAAAATTGGCGCCGCCTGAGGATGGTCGACGCGATTGTCGAATGGTGGCCATATTACGAGTCGTCACAGTCTACCGAACGACAGTTTTCACTCAACGTAGAAGAGCTGAGCTCTTTGGATCAAATTGAAGGGATTCTTCGCGTATCCATTGAATCGTTTGGCTTCATCTTGGGCTCATTCACAGGCCACTCAGAGGAGCAGCTAGCAATTCATTTGAACGAAGCGAGACCCAATGAGTCGCAAGATGACTACAGAAACAGGCTTTTCAAGACGCAAAGAGGCCTAGAAGATATATTGAGTGACCTTGAGAAAGGTGCTTCTCTCGGCACAATTATCTATCACCTCTTTGAGCTTCTGGTCGAGCCTAACCTCTTCCAACCCACAATCATCTACGACTATCCAACCGAGGTTTCCCCCCTCTCGAAGGCCAAGCCCGATGATCCGGAGCATGTAGAGCGCTTCGAGTTCTTCATCGGCGGTTTCGAAGTCGGCAATGCCTTCAGCGAGTTGAACGATCCCGTCGAGCAGCACAAGCGCTTCGAGGACCAGCTGGCCGAGCGCGGCCGCGGCGATGATGAGGCGCACCAGATGGACGAGGATTACGTACGTGCCCTGAGCTACGGCCTTCCGCCGACCGGCGGCGAAGGCATCGGCATCGACCGCCTTACCATGCTGCTGACCGGCTCAAAGTCCATTCGCGACGTGATTCTCTTCCCACTCATGCGGAGCGCGAAGAACGTGGAGCAGGCTCAGTGAATATTCTTTTTGTCGGCGACATCTTCGGCAGCGCAGGTCGCAAGATTGTCGCTGAGCATATTGGGCACCTGCGCGAAACGCACAGCGTGGACCTGACCATCATGAACGCAGAGAACGCCGCCGGTGGATTCGGCGTGACTCCATCCATTGCGGAAGACCTCTTCGACCTGGGCGCTGACGTACTGACCACCGGCAACCACGTCTGGGACAAGCGGGAGCTGATTGAGTACCTCAACGGCGTCTCTGCCGACGGCCACGAGCGCGGCAGGCGCGTGATTCGCCCGGCTAACATGCAGCCCGGCCTGCCGGGGTACGGCGTTTATGAAGGTGTGACGGAGAGCGGCATCCCGTACGCCGTGATGAACCTGATGGGCAAGGTCTTTATGGGCGGCACGAATGATCCATTTAACGCGGCGAACGATCTGCTGAAGACGATCACCGCCAAAGTCATCGTGCTCGACTTCCACGGCGAAGCGACCAGCGAGAAAGTCGCGATGGGATGGCACCTGGATGGCCGCGTGACAGCGGTACTGGGAACGCACACGCATATTCCGACAGCCGATCAGCGCATTCTGCATCACGGCACCGCCTACCAGACGGACGTGGGCATGAGCGGTCCTTATGACAGCGTGATTGGAGTGGAAAAAGAGCTGGTTCTGAGCCGCTTTGTCACAGGGATGCCAGGCAAATTCGAAGCCGCCAAAGGAAACCCGAAGCTCTGCGCGGCCTTGATTACCTGCGACCCGGAAACGGGCCGCGCATCGGCTATTCAGCGCATCATGCTTGGCGAATAACTACTGCTGAGGCGGAGGTACGGCCTGCGCCGTGGTGGACGGTGCAGATCCGGGAAGGGGATGCCACTCCGATTTTTTGCCCTCGGGCACAGGATGGAAGGTGTAATCCTCCGTGCCGGTGTGAGTGGCCTTCTTCAAGACTCCCTTGCTGTCAAAGGTCATGATCCAGTTCTTTGCACGGGGGTCCGTGGTGGCAATGATGACCTCCGCGCCTCCATCGGGCTGAAGAAACAAGATCGGACTGCCAACCGGTGTCAGCGTGCCTTCATTGCCGGTGCCCGCGAGAGCGGCATAGCAGACGGCCGTTGCCTCCCATCCGGGCTGTCCGGTTGTCCGCTCTTCGGCCAGAATGTGATTGAAGGAGGCAATCGTCATCGCATTGATGGGCGCGGGAGAAAAGAGAGAGTAGCCGCGGCGCTGAATCGGAATGACGCGATCCCTGCCCTGTCCGTAACGTGGCAGTGAGGCGGTAAAAGCACTCACATCTCCCTTGCCGGCAAAACGTGTAAAGCGAATAAAGAGATGGCCGGGAAAAGTGGGGCAATCGATCTGGTAATGGCTCCAGCCGGTGGAGGAAAAATCCATCAACTGCACGCCGGCACGCTCTCGAAGGGAGTTCTCTTCGTTGGATTCAATGAGTTGATCCTGCGCTGAGATGGCTGTAGCGGGGCGAATCTCCACCGTGTAGGGGGACTTTCCGTTAATTGGAAATGGGGAATGGATGGGACGTGGCTGCGGAAGCGGATGCCAGGCGGCATTATCCGGCTGCGGCTGCTGAGGCGTAACAGACTGGGATTGCATGGGAGCCGCGATGCAGGCGGCCGCGAGAACAAGTCCGAGGGTAGCAATGCGGTAGCAGTCCATGTGAGTTTAGAGTACCAGAATGACAAAGGGCAGCCGATGTGGCTGCCCTTTGCTTTCCCAGGAGAACGGCTTGCTAGCTGTGCTTGTGAACTGCCGGTGAAGGCTTGTGAGCCGGAGCGGCCTTCTTCTTTTCCGCCGGAACCACTTCACCGTCACGCATGATGATCTGCGCGCTGGCTGAAGTCGTGTCGGAGGCAGGTACCTGCGTGTAGCTGTCGAAGGTGCCTGCAATTTCAGCATCCGGAGAGGCCTTGAATTCAAAACCGACCGGGTACAGTTTCAGTTCCGCATCGGTAAGAGGCTTCTTCAGATTAATGATGAAGTCAGGAATCTTCACATCTTTGGCGTCCTGAGTGACAGCCAGCTTCACCTGGTCAGCCGTGATCGCAATGACAATGCCGGGGATGCCGGTGGTCTTGTCCTTCAGAACGGCCCAGAGCTTGTCGGCATCCTCTTTGCTTCCAAGACCGAGAATTGTTTCCTTATCCGCGAGTGCCAGCGTGTTCAGGTCCGGCGTGGAGGCGATGAGGTCATGAATCTGCTCTGCGGGGCTCTTGGCGGGAGTGATGTTGATGGTGCCCGCGGGGAAGAGCGACGCGGCAGCCTGCTGCTTGATGGCATCGAGGCCATCGAGGCCACCGTGGAACTTCTTGTAGTAGTACTCGAGCTTGGGCTCGATCTGCGCCTTATATTGCGCGGGCGCAAAGGCCCAGACGCGGGCGTAGAACCAGATGGCTTCCTTGAGGTCCTGGGAAGAGCCGGGCTGGCTGTAGGCCTGCGCCAGAAGCAACGTATCGTTCAGGCCGGAGGATTTGCTCTCGTCGTCGGTGTCGAGCTTCAGTTCCGCGGTGTACTCGGCCTGCGCGCCCTTGTAGTCCTTCTTCGAGATCACGTCGTCGAGAGCGATGGTCGAGTGGAAGATGGGGCCACCGAGGTGCTGGAACTGCTTCCACTGATCATCATTAAAGCTGGCTGGCTTGCTGACCGTGAGACCTTTCTGCGCGAGAGCGGCTGCATCGTCGCAGGTCTGGACGTCACTGGTCTTGGCGCACTGACCCTTCTTGATAATTACCGAGTAAAGGATGGCTTGTGCGTTGTTCGGATCGATCTGGAGCACACGGCTGGCGGCGCTGACCGTCTTATCCCCATCCTGCGCTGCCCAGTAGATTCCTACCAGCTCATTCAGCACGGATGGCTTGGCCACCGACTGAGGGTACTGGGTGAGGAACTGCTCGTAAGCGGCAGCCTTCGCCTTGGGATCGGTCTGAGAAGCGGCGTTCTGGTACGCGTTGAACTCCGCTTGATCCTTGATGCTGATGTCTTGTGCGCGCAGTACCGGGGCTGCAACAAACGCGGACACGGCGAGCGCCAGTGCTGACGCAAAGATAAACTTCTTCATTCAGTGCTCCTGGGAAGTACTTTTATGGGAATCATTTCTACACGCGCTGATCCGAAGACGCGCATTTTGCCGTCCGCGGCTGAGAACCGCGGAGTTGCCACGGTTTCTGTTGCGGTGTTGGATGGATTATAAAAAGACCCGCTCGCTCTGACAAGCAAAGTTCTCTCCGAAAGGGTAAATCTTCTTCAGGCGACCTGCCACGACGCCCTTTACGGCTTAGACACCGGTGCGCCCTAGAGTGTTCCCGTAGAGTAGGATGCAAATTCGATGCGGACGCGCTGCGCCTGCCATAAATTTGCAGCTTTATTGCAGCAGACGCACCAGGTCAATCTGCTCGGCCAGGAAGGCGTCATGGCCGTGGTCGCTGGTCATCTCGCGATAATCGACGGAAACACCGGCGGATCGGACGGTTTCAGCAAAGCGCCGAACATCGGCTGGCGGAAAGAGCCAGTCGGAGTTGATGCCTACAAAGGTCAGATGCGCTTTTATCTTGCCGAAGGTCTCTTCCAGAGATTTAGAACCGCGGAGTGGGTCCCAGGTGTCCATGGTGCGAAGAATGGCCAGATACGAGTTGGCTTCAAAGCGCTCCACAAAGCGCCGGCCCTGCTCGTCGAGGTAGCCGGCAATGTCGAAGCGACCGCCGATGAGGCCGCCGCCGAAGTCGTCGAGGCCCCAGGGATCTTCGCCGTTGCGGTTGGGGTTGCGGGCAAAGCGCTCGTCAAAAAGCGGACCCGATTTGTAGCTGAGCATGGCGATCTGACGCGCTTGCGAGAGGCCGCGGCGCGGGGGTTTTTGCGGAAGGTAGCTGCCGCTTTGCCAGTCGGGATCGTTGCGGATGGCTTCACGCTGGAGGTGGTTGAGTGCAAGGCCCATGGCACCGAGAGGGGCTACGCCAACGATGAGTGCTTTTTCGATTCTGGCCGGGTGCTGGATGGTCCATTCCAAGGCTTGCATTCCGCCGAGGGAGCCGCCCATTACGAGGCGCAATTTGCGAATGCCGAGGGAGTTGAGAAGTTTGGACTGAGCGCGAACGTTGTCGCGGATGGAAACGAGGGGAAAATCTGCTCCATAGGGCTCGCCGGTTTCAGGATTGACCGACGACGGCCCCGTGGAGCCATAACACGATCCGAGCAGATTGATACAGATGACGAAATCATGCTCGAGCGAAAGCAATGCGCCCTGGCCGAATACCTCGGGCCACCACTCTCCTACCAGTGCGGAGCCGGAGAGAGCGTGGCAGACGAGGACGGCATTGTCGCGTGCAGCATTCAGCTTGCCGTAGACCGCGTAATGCAGCGTGACGCCTGCCAGCGACCGGCCGCACTCCAGCAGCAGGTGCTCGTTGAGGACGTAATCCCCTTCATATGTGGGCACTGGGGTGGGCGTACGCGGCTTGGGCGGAATGTTTTCCGCCGGCTGCGCAACGCCAACTTCAGTGCCCTTGTCTGTTTCCGCCATCACCTTCATTATTGTGCCGCATGAACCTCAACTGGTGCATTTTTAGTTGCGGCGTTTGCAGCTTCGATGGCCTGGTCGAGATCGGCAAGGATGTCGCGGATATCTTCAATGCCGACGGAGAGGCGTACAAGCTCAGGCGTGACGCCGGTGCCTGCCTGCTCTTCTACGCTGAGCTGCTGGTGGGTGGTGCTGGCAGGGTGGATGACGAGCGACTTGGCGTCTCCGATGTTGGCTACGTGCGAGAAGAGCTCCAAATGATCGATGAGCTTCTTCCCTGCCTCATAGCCGCCTTTGATTCCGAAGGTAACGAGAGCACCCTGGCCGCTGGGGAGATACTTCTTCGCCCGCGTGTAATAGGGACTCGACTCCAGGCCGGGATAGTTGACCCACTCTACGCCGGGATGGGCTTCGAGGTGCCTGGCTACTGCCAGCGCGTTCTGCGAGTGGCGCTCCAGACGGAGATGGAGAGTCTCTATGCCTTGCAGGAGCAGGAAGGAGTTGAAGGGCGAGAGAGCTGCGCCTGTGTCGCGGAGGCCCTGGACGCGGGCCTTGAGGATGAAGGCCAGAGGTCCGAAGGCTTCATGGTAGCTGAGGCCGTGGTAGGAGGGATCGGGCTCAGTGAACTCGGCGAAGCGGCCGTTGGCCCAGTTGAACTTGCCTGCGTCTACGATGACGCCGCCTATGGTGGTGCCGTGGCCGCCGAGGAACTTGGTGGCGGAGTTGACGACGATGTCTGCGCCCCACTCGATGGGCCGGACGAGTGCTGCGGATGGTGTGGTGTTGTCGATGACCAGAGGAAGACCGTGCTCGTGGGCGATGGATGCCAGCTTTTCGATGTCCACTACGTCGAGCTTGGGGTTGCCGAGGGATTCGGTGTAGATGGCGCGGGTCTTGTCGTTGATGAGGGCGCGAATGCCGTCGAAGTCGTCTGCGTCAGCGAAGCGCACGGTGATGCCGAGGCGCGGAAGGGTGTAGTGGAAGAGGTTGTAGGTGCCGCCGTAGAGCGAAGTCGTCGAGATGATCTCATCGCCGGCTTTGGCCAGCGTGGTGAGAACGAGGGTTTCGGCGGCCTGACCGGAGGATGCAGCCAGCGCCGCTACTCCGCCTTCGAGAGCGGCGACGCGCTTCTCGAAGACATCCGTGGTGGGGTTCATGATGCGGGTGTAGATGTTGCCGAATTCCTTGAGGGCGAAGAGGCGGCCGGCGTGGTCGGAGTCCTGGAAGAGGTAGGAGGTGGTCTGGTAGATGGGTACGGCGCGGGAGCCGGTGGCGGGATCGGGCGACTGGCCGGCGTGGACGGCGAGGGTGGCAAAGTGGCGCTGTTCTTCTGACATGAATCACTCCTTGGTGCGGGTTCAATCGGGTTTGTAGATCGATGGCCTGAGCCGGGAGGATCGGAGCCAAAGGCGAAGGCCCGAATCCTTTTGGACCCGGGCCGTTTGCTCTTTTTCAAGATCGTTTGCGCTTATCGCATTCGCTTTACGGGAGCCAGACGGAGGGGTCCGATCATGCACATACACATGCACATGGTGGAGATGGCCGCTGCTAGCTCAAAAGCAAAGCGCATGGTTTGGAGTATCTATGGTGGGGAGGGTTCTGTCAATGCGATTGCGCCTGGTGAAGTGCCCAATGTGGTTCAAAAACCATCCCTCAGGGGCTAAAGCCCGGATAATTTTTGCTCTCGATTGGCACGGCTAAAGCCGTGCCCTTTCAAAACAACTGCAGACTTCGACACAACTACTCTTCCGGCTTCCAGATGTAGGCTCCGGGTTGAGGAAGACCTATGTGGGCGAGGACGCGGTTGACGAACTGCAGGGCCATTTCTTCGGAGTCGATTGGGCGGTTGTAGAAGGCGGGGATTACGGGGAAGATGACGGCTCCGGCTTCAGCGGCGAGGGTCATGTTGCGGAGATGGATGCGGTTGAAGGGGGTTTCGCGGACGCAGAGGATGAGCGGGCGGCGTTCTTTCAACGTGACGTCTGCGGCGCGGGCTATAAGTGTGTTGGCGAGGCCGTTGGCGATGGAGGCGAGCGTGCCCATGGAGCATGGGAGGACGATCATGCCTGCTGAGGGATGGCTGCCGCTGGCGATGGATGCGCCTACGTTTTCATCGGTGTGCTGCGTGGTCTTTTTGGGTTCGGTGCCCAGGAGTTTTTCTACGAGGCTGTTGCGGCCGGAGATGTTGAGTTCTTCGGCTATGACTCGGAGCGAATTTTCAGAGGCTACGAAGTGGATGCGGGAGATGCGGTCGTCGGCTTCGAGGGCGCGCAGCATGGTGCGGGCGAAGATGCCGCCTGAGGCTCCGGTGATGGCTAGGGTTAGTTGCATAAGTTTGCTTTATTAACTGAGACCTCTTCCAGGCAGCACTCTTCGAGAGTTCTGTGATTTCTCCTCAAGAATTCATCCAAATCAATATAGCTAAGGGCAACATAACCATCGGAAAAATGCGAGGCTCTTTGCGCTGAGTTATTGTCCGTTGCACGCATATTTCGATAATGCTCTTTCCACATTTTGTCCGCGCACTTACTATCGAAGCGAAACTCGTCCGGTTCCTTTCCGAGTAATACTACCTCGATGCGATATTTATCGAATATGAGATCGAAAGTGCTCCATTGAACGTCCGAACTCCCCTGGATTTCCGTAACTTTTGGCCGCAATTGATTCATTGTCCATGGCATTTCAGTGTTCAGACGAGAAATAGGGGCCTGACGTGTAATAGGCTTCGCATTTCTACGTGGCTTATGAACCAGGTATCGGAACAAAGGTCCGATCATTGGATCCAATAGCTTTGTCGTCCAAGATCTCGTTTTCATTCTCCCAGCACTCGTTTGAAGATGGCGTCTACGTTGCCTAGCTGTCTTTTGTAGTCGAAGGTTTTTTCTAACTTCTCTGGTGACAGGAGTGCGGTGATCTTTGGGTCCTTTGCTACTTCGTCGCGGAAGATTAAGTCTTCTTTCCAGGACTGCATGGCGTGGCTTTGGACTAAGCGATAGGCGTCTTCGCGCATCATGCCGGCTTCGGCCAGGTCCAGCAACAACTGGCCGCTGAAGATGAGGCCGCCGGTGGATTCGAGGTTCTTCTTCATGCGCTCGGGGTAGACGAGGAGGCGGTTTAGGAGATCTGTGGTTTTGGCCAGCAGGTAGTCCGTAAGGATGGTGGAGTCGGGGAAGATTACGCGCTCTACGGAGGAGTGCGAGATGTCGCGCTCGTGCCAGAGGGCTACGTTCTCAAAGGCTGCCTGGGCGTTGCTGCGGAGGACTCGGGCGAGGCCGCTGATTTGTTCCGAGATGATGGGGTTCTTTTTGTGCGGCATGGCGGAGGAGCCTTTTTGCTTTTCGCTGAAGTACTCCTGGGCTTCGCGGACTTCGGTGCGCTGGAGGTGGCGGATTTCTACGGCGATTTTGTCGAGCGTGGAGCCGAGGACGGCCAGCGTGGAGATGTAGGCGGCGTGGCGGTCACGCTGGATGACCTGGGTGGCGACGGGCGCGGGTTCGAGGTCGAGGCGTTCACAGATGCGCTCTTCGTGCTCGGGTTTGAGGTGGCCGAAGGTGCCTACGGCTCCGGAGAGCTTGCCGACGCGCATGTCTTCTGCGGCGGCGTCGAAGCGGGCGAGGTTGCGATCCATTTCTGCATACCAGTTGAGAAACTTGAGGCCGAAGGTGGTTGGCTCGGCGTGGATGCCGTGAGTGCGGCCGATGGTGGGCGTGTGCTTGAACTCAAGGGCGCGGCGCTTGAGGACTTCGAGGAGGTCTTCGATTCCCTGGCGGATGAGGGTGGAGGCTTCTTTGACCTGGAGGGCCTGGGCGGTGTCTACGATGTCGTTTGAGGTGAGGCCGTAATGGAGCCAGCGGGATTCGGCGTCGAGGCCCTGGGCTTTGAGGCTTTCGGCGACGGTGGTGGTGAAGGCGATGACGTCGTGGCGGACTTCGGCTTCGATTTCCCGGATACGATCGACGGTGAAGGTGGCTTTGGAGGCGATGGCCTGGGCTGCCTTGAGGGGGATGATGCCGTCATCGGCGAGGACGGCGGAGGCGGCGGCCTCGACTTGCAGCCAGCAGCGGTACTTGTTTTCTTCGGTCCAGATGGCGCCCATCTGCGGGCGAGTGTAGCGGTCGATCACTGGCTTGCTCCTATGTGTGTTCCGGTCTTGTTTTCAACCCTTGATTGTACTTGGTGCTGGAAATTGCTATGGGCGGCCGGGGTCAGCAAAAGTCATCCCTCAGCGGCTAAAGCCGGATTTGATTTTGTGGCTTTTATGGCACGGCTGAAGCCGTGCCCTTTCAAATCATCTAGTTTTTCCGCCAGCTTTGAAGCTGTGCCGTTTCAAAAAATCGAGTTTTTCCGCGAGCTGTGAAGCTGTGCCCTCTCAAAACATCGAGTTTTCCGCAAGCTTTGAAGCTGTGCCGTTTCAAAGCTCGGGGTTGGCTTTTGTCGTGTCCAAGGTGTCGGCAGTGTTTACCATTTAATTAAGTGAAGCAGGTTACCAAATTTAGAAAAAAATTTGCACATGGCGCTGTAAGCTAATGATTTTTATGGGTATTACAAGCGAAAAATGGTGTGCACCGATGTGTTCGCCTTTGCTTCGCCAGTTTTCAATGAAATCAATGAGTTACGGGAAAACCAATGCCTTAGCGCTGTCAGAGTTTCTGTGCGCGGACCGTTTTTCGAATAAAAAGCGAATGGCCCGACTCCCTGTGGGAATCGGGCCGTTTTCGATGTAATAAAACCATTATGCCAGAAAGTGGGGTAATTCCATGCAAACTAAATTGAGGTCTGCCGAAAAAATTTCGCCGGGGTGGGGGAGAGCGCGGAGTGTGGCGCTAGGTGCGTGAAATTCCGAGGCGGGTGTAGAGCTCGTCATAGAGAAGGCCGCGGCCGGGCGCGTAGGGCTGCCACCAGACGCCATCGATGACCATTTGCGGGATGGCGCGCTTGCCTACGTTTCTGACTACCTGATCGAAGGCTTCGGGATCTTCTTCGACATTGATTTCTATATAAGAAACGCCGTGGGTTTCAAGAAATTGCTTGGCTGCGCGGCAGTCCCGGCACCACTCTGCCGAGTAAACTTCGACTCTCATACATCTGATTGTAATCTGGGAGGGCTGTGAGGAGCAGATGACGAATGTCACCCGACGAGATTAAGAGCATGTTGCAACTGGCACCGCATCCGGTGGAGGGCGGGTTCTTTCGCCGGACGTATACTTCGGCGCTGACGATGGAGACGGAGCGCGGGGTGAGGGCGGCGGGAACGGCTATCTATTACCTGCTGGAGCCGGGGACGTTCTCTGAGATGCATGTGCTCAGCTCCGACGAGATGTTTCATTTCTACCTGGGTGACCCGGTGGAGATGCTGCAGCTACATGCGGATGGACGCACGGAGGTTTTTACGCTTGGACCGGATATTGCCCATGGGCAGCATGTGCAGCTGACTGTGCCGGCGGGGGTTTGGCAGGGTACGCGGCTGCTGCCGGGTGGGAAGGTGGCGCTGCTGGGATGTACGGTGACGCCGGGATTTGATTTTACGGACTACGTGGGCGGGAGCTTTGCGGAGCTGGCGGAGAGGTGGCCTGCGGAGGCGGAGCGGATTCGGGCGTTGACGAGGCGCTGAGAGTTTTCAAGCACAATTTGAGTGATTTGCGGTAAGCTGTCTTCGCTATTCAATTTCGAGATTGCTGAAGGAGCTAACGGGATGGCTGGTTATGGCAAGTTGTTTCCCTTTACGGCATTAGCGCTGGCTGCAACGCTGACGCTGGGCGGCTGCAAAAAGAGTGAGAGCCCAGCAGCAACGAATCCTCAGCCAGCGACGCAGCCCGCACCGGACGCGTCTGCGGCACAGCCTGCTCCTGGTGCGCAAGCGGCGCCTGCGCCGGCTCCGGGTGCGACAGCAACTCCGGCAGCAGCACCCGCTCCGGCACCAGCTCCGGCGGCAGTGGCGACAGCTCCGGCTGGGCCGCCTCCACCACCGCCCGCTCCGCCTGCACCGACTGTTTACGTGCTTCCGGCGGGAACACATATTACGGTCAGACTGAACCAGGCATTGGGATCGAAGATCAGCCAGACGGGCGACCAGTTCAAGGCCACCGTAGCGAAGGCCGTAATTGTTGACGGCCAGACGGTGATTCCGGTGGGCGCGAGCGCAACGGGCACGGTAACGGATGCGAAGGCACTGGGCAAGATCAAGGGCGAAGCGCGCCTGTCTGTGACACTCGACCGGGTTCATACGAAATGGGGCGGCTACCCCGTGAACACGAGCACGATTGATCAGGCTGAAAAGGGCAAGGGCAAGCGTACGGCCGTGATGGGTGGCGGCGGTGCGGGCGCAGGCGCGATCATTGGCGGCATTGCGGGAGGCGGAAAAGGCGCACTGATTGGCGGCCTGGTGGGCGGCGCGGCCGGCACAACTGGCAGCGCATTCACGGGCAACAAGCAGATCGAATTACCTGCGGAGACTCTGCTCAGCTTTAAGTTGACCCAGTCGATCAAGGTTGTTCAGGAGCCGCCGGCGCAGTAGGAGTGGCCAAAAACGAAAGGCATGACGCTTTGACGGCGTCATGCCTTTTTTGTTTTTGCCGGGGGCTATCGCTCGCGGCGTTCGCGAAAGAAGCTGCGGAGGAGTTCGGCGGCCTCTTCTGCGGCGATTCCCTGCTCTACCTGCATTTGATGATTCAGTCTGGGATGGTTAAGGACTTCGAGGACTGAGCCGGCGGCTCCGGCTTTGGGGTCGGGTGCGGCGTAGACGAGGCGATCGAGGCGGGCGTGAATCATGGCTCCGGCGCACATGGCGCATGGCTCGAGCGTGGCGTAGAGCGTGCAGCCGAGGAGACGGTAGTTACTGAGCGCGACGGCGGCGGCGCGCATGGCTATGATTTCCGCGTGGGCTGTGGGGTCGTTGTCGCGGAGGACGCGGTTCTGGCCTGTGGACAGGATGGAGCCGTTGTGGACGATGACTGCGCCGATGGGGACTTCGCCGGCTTCGGCGGCTAGACGGGCCTGGGCGAGGGCGGCCTGGATGGCTTCGGGGTCAGTCATAGCGGCCAACATCTCGCAAATGATTGAAGTTTATGACGTTCAGTCGTTTGGATTCCAGGAAGTTGCTCAACGGAAAATCGATTGTGATGATCACGTGAGTCGAAGCAAGAGCGCAAAGCGCGGCATCCGTCAGACCGAGAGAGATTGCTGGACTCCGTACGATCTTCTTAGCTGAAATCCATTCTTCTTTCGTCACCTCGATCTGACGCACAAAATGTCCAGTCCACCCTTCTTTTCTCCACTGTGGAAGAGCGTTGGCAAGACTGGAGACCTCTGCAAGTACGTGAGGCGTGGTGCTCAAACTTGGAAATATCTCGAGCGTTCGATGAAGTAACTGAATGTCTTCGTGAGAAAAGCTATTGAGACGCTTGAACGTTTTCACGAGTTCGGAATCGAAACTTGTGCACCAGTAAAGCAGCAGAACGTTCGTGTCGAGTATGACTGGCTTTCCGCGATATTTTCTGAGCAGCGGATTCACCGCTTTTTTCATGCTGCCCGCTCTCTAAGGGCGAGTAGTCTTCCGGCTTCTCCATCAATCACTATTACCTTGGCGATACGGGCTGAATCGCGCGCGCTGCGGATACCCTCAAGCAGGGCGCTTGGCTTGTAGTCAGGATTCGGGACGCTCAGGGTAACTGCCCAATTGTCACCTTCTTTTTCCAATTCTTCCAGCCGGATATCCACTCGGTCGATACGGGGCGGAGGAGTAATTCCGCCCTTTGAAACTTTGCGGGCTGCACGGAAATTCGAGTCCAGATCCAGGTCGGGGAGCAGTTCTTTGAATTGCCCACGCGCTATTTCGATCACTTGTTTTATTTCAAGGCTCATTCAAATACCCCCAGAGTTTGATCGTTATTTTATCCGAAAATCCTCTGCTGGTTGCTGTTGGGTCATGCAGTGCAAGGTGCCGAGTCCCCAGACTAAGTCGACGGCGTGGATGCCTATGACTTCGCGGTCCGGGAAGATTTCTGAGAGGATGTTGAGCGCTACGCGGTCGTTGCGGTCGTGGAAGGTGGGCATGAGCACTGTGCCGTTAGCTATGTAGAAATTTGCGTAGCTGGCGGGGAGGCGCTGGCCGCGGAAGATGATGGGGCGCGGGAGCGGCAGCTCGATGATGGTGTACTGCCTGCCTTGTGGCGTGCGGGCGGCTTTGAGGCGCTGGAGGTTTTCTGCCAGCGGCTCGTGGTTGTAGTCGGTGGTGTCGGGTTCGATGGCTGTGACGATTGTGTCTGTAGCGACGAAGCGGGTGATGTCGTCTACGTGGCCGTGGGTGTCGTCGCCGGCGATGCCGCGGTCGAGCCAGAGGACCTGGTCGATGCCGAGGTAGTCGTGGAGGGCGCGCTCGAGCTGCTCGCGGCTTATGCCCGGGTTGCGCTGCTGGACTGTGCTCAGAAGACATTCTTCCGTGGTGAGCAGGACGCCCTGGCCGTTGGGATCGATGGAGCCGCCCTCCAGGACGAGACGATGTTTTCCGATGGCTGGCTGCCAGGATGGGAGATCGAGCAGCTTTGCGGCGCGGCTGGGGAGCTTGTCATCGAGTTGCCAGTCGTCATATTTGGCCCAGGCGTTGAAGCGCCAGTCTGTAATGGCGGTTTGGCCCTTCGCGTTCTTCACGAAGATGGGGCCGGAGTCGCGGGTCCAGACACGGTTTGTGGGCCACTGGTGGAAATCTACCTGATCGAGATTGGCCCCGGCACGCTGGAGGATGCTGGTGACGCGGGTTTGGGCCGCGGCATTTTGCACGAGCAGGTGCACGCGCTCATTGCGGGCGAGGATGCGGACGATCTCTGCGTAGAGCCAGGGGATGGCCTGGAACTTGCCGGGCCAGTCTTCCGGATTGTGCGGCCACGCCAGCCATGTGGCCTGGTGGCGGTCCCACTCGGCGGGCATTCTGTAGCCAAGGGCGCGCGGAGTTTTTTCGTTCATCTCGGACATGCTTATTTGGGGTCTCCGTCGGGTGCCCAGGCGCGTACAGGATCGAGGAAACGACGCGTGATGGAGGAGTATGCATCGATGCGGCGATCGCGGAGGAAGGGCCAGTTGCGGCGCGTGTCTTCCATGAGCGCCGGATTGATCTCAGCTACTAGAACCTCTTCGTCTTTGTGCGAGGCTTTGGCGATGATGCGACCGAAGGGATCGGCGAGGAAGCTGCCGCCCCAGAACTCGAGGCCTGCGCCTTCTACGCGGTTGCCCAGGATGTCGCCGTTCTCATGGCCTACGCGGTTGACGCCTGCGACGTAGACTCCGTTGGCGATGGCGTGCGCGCGCTGGATGGTCTGCCAGGCGTCGTATTGGGCTTCGCCGAACTCGTCTTTCTCAGCCGGATGCCAGCCGATGGCTGTGGGATAAAAGAGAACTTCTGCCCCTTGCAGTGCCGTGAGGCGGGCGCCTTCGGGATACCACTGGTCCCAGCAGACGAGCGTGCCTACGCGGCCTACCTGCGTGTCTACGGCCTGAAAGCCGAGATCGCCGGGGGTGAAGTAATACTTCTCGTAGTAGAGCGGATCGTCGGGGATGTGCATCTTGCGATAGACGCTGCTGATTTCTCCGGCGGGGTTCAGCGTGACGGCGGTGTTGTGATAGAGGCCGGGAGCGCGGCGCTCAAAGAGCGAGGCGATGATGGTGACACGCAGTTCTGCGGCCAGCTTGCCGAGGCGCTCGGTGGAAGGGCCGGGGATGGGCTCGGCGAGATCGAAGAGGCGGGTGTCTTCACGCTGGCAGAAGTATTGCGCCTGAAAGAGCTCCGGCGTGGAGATGATGTGGGCTCCGCGGGAAGCTGCGGTGCGGATGTGGTCTTCTGCCCGGGCGAGATTTTCTGCCGGATTGGGGCCCATGCTCATCTGGATGAGGCCCACTTTGTATTTGCGTGCGGTGGTCATTGCGGTCATTCCAATCGTGTGGCCGGCTGGTTCATTTGGGATCCGGCTGAAGTTGGTTTAAGTCCATCTCAGGGCTGTCTTTAGTAGATGAAAATGATGCTGCTGGGATTCAGGCGACATTCCATCCGGAAGCGGCCCGGCACTTGTGTTTGCTGGCACAGGGCGCGATGCGGCTTCGTTCGTATCCGCTTGAGTTTATCGCATTGGAAGGTGTACAAACGGGGCGGCGGGAATTTTACGCGGTATTCACAGAAGGTGATTCATGCCTTTGAAAAATTCTTCTTCAGCCTGCACAACTTTCGCGCTGGATTTGTGTCCTTTAAGCATGAGCCGGAGTGTCAGAATTGGCCTGTTTGGTTGCTGCGTGGCATTGGCTGCGGCCGGTGTGGGTGCTCAGCAGGCTCCAGCTGTACAGGCTGCGCCGCGGGCTGTGGCTGCGGATGACAATCCTGTGCCGCTGGAGTGGACGCCGCCGGGGCTGGTTGCGCTGAGTGCGCAGGCTGCGGTGAAGAACAGCTTCACGCTGGATCGCAATCTGCTTCATGCTGCTGCCGGACTGATTCCTGACTCCGATGAACCCACGCGGCAGGCCATTAACAAGCTGGATGGCGCGAGCGTGCACATATTGCGGTTTGGCGATATGGGCGTGCCCGATGAAGCGGCTGTGAATTCGATTCGCGATGCGTATCATCTGCGGGGATGGAAGCATGTGGTAACGACGACTACGGCTGGTGGGCCGGTGCATAACAATCACACCGATGTGTGGATGGTTATGGATGGCATCAATGTGCGCGGAGCTGTGATTCTGGCGGAGACGCCGAAAAGCGTGACGCTGGTTACGGTGGCTGGCAATCTGAGTCCTGTGGATATTCTTCATCTGCGCGGGCATTTTGGGATTCCGCGATTTGATGACAATGGCTTGCTGGGACAGAAGTAGGGTTTACGCAAGTCATTTGAGAAGAAAAGTCTGCCACTCCGATCCCAGGAAAATCTCCAAATTCATCGAAGCCCTTCGCCAATTTGCGCCAGAAGCAGCCTTCGATATCTAGCCCACGGCTCGCGATGTGACCCGGCGCATTGCCACCTGTAAATTCGGGATGTTAGCCTTCCTCTTTGAAAACCTACACTGAGGAACCCGTACATCATGCCAACAACCTATAACGGCCTCGCGCTGCCCGCGGATGGCCAGCCTATTGAGTACTCCAACGGAAAATTCACCATTCCTGACAATCCCATCATTCCTTTTATTGAAGGTGACGGCACGGGCCGCGATATCTGGAAAGCTTCTCAGCGTGTATTTGATGCGGCTGTGGAGAAGGCCTATGGCGGAAAGCGCTCGATCAAGTGGTTTGAGATTTTTGCCGGTGAAAAGGCGTACCGGCAGTTCAACAACTGGCTTCCGGATGAGTCAGTGAATGCGGCGCGCGACTTGCGCGTTTCGATCAAAGGACCGCTTACTACGCCAGTGGGCGGCGGTATTCGCTCACTGAATGTGGCGCTGCGGCAGATTCTGGATCTTTACTCGTGCGTGCGGCCGGTGCGGTATTACCAGGGCGTGCCGAGCCCGGTGAAGCATCCGGAAAAGATGGATATGGTGCTCTTTCGCGAGAACACTGAGGATGTTTACTCGGGTGTTGAGTTCAAGGAAGGCTCGGAAGATGCTGCGCGGCTGATTTCGTTCCTGAATGACGATCTGTTGTCGAAGACGAAGAAGAAGATCCGCACGGATTCCGGCGTGGGCATCAAGCCGATTTCGATCTTTGGCACTAAGCGGCTGGTGCGTGCCGCGATCAAGTACGCGATTGAGACTGGCCGCAAGACGGTGACGCTGGTACACAAGGGCAACATTCAGAAGTTTACCGAGGGCGCGTTCCGCGAGTGGGGCTATGAGGTTGCTACGGAGGAGTTCCGCGAGCAGACTGTGACGGAGTTTGAGAGCTGGATTCTGGGCAACCTGGAAGCGAATCCCGGACTGACCGTGGAGCAGAATGCGGCGATGGTTGAGCCGGGGCTGGAGTTTGGTTCAGACGACTTCCGCAAGGCGCTGTATGCGCAGGTGCAGGGCGTGCTGGATTCGATTGGAAAGACGCATGGCAACGGTGCGTGGAAGTCGAAGATCCTGGTGAATGACCGCATTGCCGACTCGATCTTTCAGCAGATCATTATTCGGCCTTCGGATTACAGCGTGCTTGCTACTTCGAATCTGAATGGCGATTACATTTCCGATGCCGCTGCTGCGCAGGTGGGCGGGCTGGGCATTGCGCCGGGCGCCAACATTGGCGATGGCTATGCGGTGTTTGAAGCTACGCATGGAACTGCGCCGAAGTATGCCGACAAAGATGTGATCAATCCGGGATCAGTGATTCTTTCGGGCGTGATGCTGCTGGATTTCATTGGCTGGAAGGAAGCTGCGCGGCTGGTGGAGAACTCGATGGAGAAGACGATTCAGCAAAAGTTTGTCACGTACGACTTTGAGCGGCAGACGCAGGGTGCTACCAAGGTTGGTACCAGCGAATTTGCTACGAGAATTATTGGAAATATGTAAACCGGGGACAGGTTACGGGGTACTGGGCGCAAGAACGGCTTTGCACGTATGCGCTGTAAACTGAAGAAGTCATTCTGTCATCTGAAACCTGTGACCTGTTCACTTTTGGAGAATTGAAATGCGTAAAAAAGTAAGCATTGTTGGCGCTGGCAACGTTGGCGCTACTGCGGCCCACTGGATTGCTTCCAAGGAGCTGGCCGATGTTGTTCTTATCGATGTGGTGGAAGGTGTGCCGCAGGGTAAGGCCCTGGACCTGCTTGAGGCCATGCCGATTGAGAAGCGCGATGTGCAGGTGATTGGCGCGAATGATTATGCCGAGACGGCGAATTCCGACATTGTTGTGATTACGGCGGGGATTCCGCGTAAGCCGGGCATGAGCCGCGACGACTTGCTGAATACCAACTTCAAGATCATGTCGGATGTGGTCTCGAAGGTGGTGGCGCAGTCGCCGGAGAGCATTCTGATCATTGTTTCGAATCCGCTGGATGCCATGGCGCAGGCGGCGTTTCGTCAGGCTGGGTTTAATCGCGAGCGCGTGATCGGAATGGCGGGTGTGCTGGATTCGGCGCGCTTCCGCACGTTTATTGCGGAAGAGCTGAAGGTGAGCGTGGAGAATGTGACCGCGTTTGTGCTGGGCGGACACGGCGATACGATGGTTCCGCTGGCGCGTTACTCCACGGTGGCGGGGATTCCGATTACCGAACTGATTGCGCCTGACCGGCTGGAGCAGATTGTGCAGCGCACGCGTGACGGCGGCGCTGAGATTGTGAAGTATCTCAAGACCGGCAGCGCTTATTATGCGCCTTCTGCGGCGACGGTGGAGATGGTGGAAGCCATTCTCAAAGACAAGAAGAAGATTCTTCCCTGCGCGGCGTATCTGCAGGGCGAGTACGGCATTGAGGGCTACTACATTGGCGTGCCGTGCAAGTTGGGTGCGGCTGGGCTGGAGCAGATCATTGAGATCAAGCTCACGGCTGAGGAAGATGCCGCGCTGAAGAAGTCCGCTGAAGCTGTGAAGGAGCTTTGCGCTGTGATTGGCGTTTAGATTTTCTTCGGCAATTCTTGTGAAGGACCGCTTCTGAAGTACACGGAGCGGTCCTTTTATTTTCCTCCACCTTTGGATGGAGGATTCCATCCCACCTGGGTCGGTTGCCGGTTCTCAGCCTGAGTAGCGATGCTCATGAGAACCATATGAAGATACTTTCCTCTGTCCTGCTTTGCTTGCTTGTTTCCGCCAGTGTGTACGCTCAACAGACATCCGATGCGGGCAACTTTTATGCGCGCTACTCGGCGCAGACCAACGCTATTCAATCCAAACAGCCGAACTGGCCGCCACCGCTGGTGACTACATACACCGGGCTCTTTCAGGTGATCCGCACGGATTACACACGCCAGATTACGCCGGCGCATACCGACACATGGAACATTGATAACAGCAAGGGCGTGGCCTTCATTCCGTTCAATCGTACGGAGTTTGACATCAACATTCCGCCATATATTTTTCACAACTCCACGGCGAAGGATGGCTGGGGAGATATGTCGTTCCTTGGGAAGTTTCGTGTTGCGAGCGGCAATGAGCAGCATGGACATTATGTGATCAGCGTGTTTGCGCTGGCGACGGTGCCTACCGGTCAATACAAAAATGGCTCGACGGATGCGAGCATTGCGCCGAACCTGGCGGTTGGCAAGGGCTTTGGCCGATTGGCGATACAGACTACTGCAGGCACGACGCTCTATCTGGACAAGCCTGCAACGACTGCTTCCGGCAACCCTGTGGCCTGGAACCTGGCGGCGCAGTATCACTTGAACAAGTATTTCTGGCCGGAGATTGAGAGCAACGCCACTTTCTACAAGGGCGGAGCGAACCACGGCAAGACGCAGGAGTTTATTACTCCAGGCATTCTCTTCGGCAAGTTCAAGCTGCATCCGGAAGACCCGAAGTCGCGGCCGGGGCTTACGGTTGGCGGCGGAATGCAGATTGCCACGAGCCAGTTTCATAGTTACAACCACAATGTGGTTCTTACGGCTCGCTGGATTTACTAGAGTCGCTGACTGGCTGGGAGAGGCGCGGATATACTCCGCGCCTCTCTTATTGTGGCTGACGCAGAAAATTCTGCAGCAGGGGTCCAATGCGATCGGCGCACTGCACATGCGCGAGATGTCCGCAGCCGGTGATGACTTCCAGTTTTGATTGCGGAACAAGTTGATGCATGGTTTGGCCCTGCGCGAGCGGGGCGATGTGGTCAAGGTCGCCCCATACCAGCAACACCGGCATCTTCAACTGCGGCAGCATGGCGTCTGTTGCGTTTTGCCTTGTCCACATGGTGTCAAGCGCGCGTTGAATGACCCATTCGTTTCGTTTTGAGATACGGACCATATCGCGTGCGATAAATTCTGGCGCGCGGGGAGGATTGGGGACCAGAAGATGAAACAGCTGATCAAGCTGCTCGGGATTCTGTGGCGTGAAGAGATGCGTATCCCAGTCGGGAGTGATGTTGAGGCCGACGGCATCAAAGAGCATGAGTTTCTGGACACGCTCAGGATGATGCGCCGCAATGAGTTGCGAAATCCAGCCGCCCATGGAGACGCCGCCGAGCGTGACCTGCTTGAGATCGAGAGCATCCATGAAGCCAACGACGATATTTGCTTCGTCGAGGACTGAGTAGGAGAAATTGGCAGGCTGCTCGCTTTTTCCGTAACCAACGAGGTCCGGCGCGTAGACGCGATAACCGGCGTAAGTGAGAAACGGCATGAGGTTACGCCACTCCGCGGCATTGCCGCCCAGCCCGTGGACCATTACAAGCGGCTTGCCGTCTTCAGGACCGACGACGTAGTAGTGAACCTTATACCCGGAGACGGTGACCCACTTGCTTTGTGCGCCCTGAGCTCGTAGCTGGAAATCGACCTGGGCATTGAAAAAACTCATCGGGCGCAGATAAAAAGCTACTCCAACCACGACGAGCAATAGCAGGAACACTCCTGGAATCCAGAATCGTTTGCGAATTGCCATTTCTATCTTTCTCCTGCTTCGATTGCCTTTGCCCGCTGCCATCCTGCTTCCATCACACGCACGGTGATGGGGTCGAGTTTGAGGGCGGAGTGGCTGTTCCACTCGGCTCTTTCCACCCAGCGAACCTGCGCTGCGTCAGACCCGGCGCGCAACTGACCGCCTACGACGCGGCATAGAAAATCTGCGATTACATAATGGTAGCGGACGCGTTCGCCTTCGCGGTAAATGCGATCGAGGAGTTCGATGAGTCCTGCGGGCGCAACGATGAGGCCGGTTTCCTCTTCGACTTCGCGCACGACCGCGGCTTCGAGTGACTCACCGAGTTCGATCAATCCGCCTGGTAAGGACCATTGGCCCAGCGCTGGCTGTGTGCCGCGCTGGATGAGCAGAATACGGTCCTGATGCACTATGACGGCGCCCACGCCGACAAGTGGCGTCTCTGGAAACTCACGCTGCATATATATCTAAAATAAAGCCGCAGCATGTGAGATGTGCAAACTTGTTGCCTGCAACTAATGAGGATGCAGTTCATCTTTATATATGGGGGCTAAACATGGCCGAAGTGATTCTGCGGATTGATGGTATGCACTGCGGAGCGTGTATCCGGCGCGTGAGCCAGGCGCTGGCTGCGCAGCAAGGGCTTTCTGTGAAAGAAGTGCGCATGGGTTTGGCGCGTATCGAAGCGGATCAGCAATCTGCCGCAGGTGAGGCTGTGGAGGCGCTGGCGAAAGCTGGATACAAGGCGCATCCTGAGTCGAACCTGGAAGAAGCGCACGCGGCTAACTAAGGTGAGCGCCCAGAGTACAGAATCGATTACGCTGCCCGTTGTGGGTATGAGCTGTGCGGCTTGTCAGCATCATGTGGAGGAGGCTCTGCGCTCTACCGCTGGTGTGGATACGGCTCGCGTGGATTTGATGGCGCATCGGGCGCATGTTGTCTTTGAGCCAGGAGTGGTGCAGCCGGAAGCGCTTGTGACTGCGATTCGGAATGCGGGCTACGATGCTGTGCTGCCGCGTGGTGGCGCTGGCGATACGGAAAAGGCTGCGCCGCAATCGGGAGCTGCGATCAAGGCGACGGTTGCGATTGTGTCGGGCGTTGTGGCGATGCTGCTTGGCATGAGGATGGATTCTTTCGTGCGCTGGGGCCTTCTGGTGCTTACTGCGATGGTTGCTGCTTGGGCTGGACGCGGAATTTATCTGAGTGCGTGGCGTGGCCTGCGACATGGCACAACGAACATGAATACGCTTGTTGCGCTGGGCACTGGTGTTGCGTTTGTGTATTCGGCGTGGGTGACAATTTGGGCGGGGCCGGAGTTTGCGGTTTATTACGACGCGGTTCTGCTGATTCTTGGATTTCTTTTGCTGGGCAAGGCGCTTGAAGAGCGAGCCAAGCGGCGTGCGCTTGCTGCGCTGGATGCGCTGAGCCGCATGAAACCTGTTACGGCGCGGCGCATGGTGGATGGCGTTGAGAGCATGGTGCCGCTCGCGGAGGTTCGGCCGGGCGATCGGGTTCTTGTGTTGCCGGGCGAGCGCTTCCCGGTGGATGCTGTGATTGCGAGCGGCCGCACCACTGTGGATGAATCCATGTTGACGGGCGAATCGACGCCGCTTGAGCGATCTGTTGGTGAGCGAGTTCTTGCGGGATCGCTTAACTATGATGGCGCGATTGAATGCGTTGCCGAATCGCTGGGTGAAGAGACGGTGCTGGCTCGCATTACGCGGATGGTGGAAGAGGCGCAGAGCTCCCGCGCGCCGATGGAGCGGCTTGCGGATCGCGTCTCGGCTGTTTTTGTTCCCGTGGTGCTGGTGCTGGCTTTGCTTACCTTTGCTGCGTGGATTGTGACGACGCACTCTCTGGCGCTCTCACTTGCGAGCACTGTGGCAGTGCTTGTGATTGCCTGCCCCTGCGCGATGGGACTTGCTGTTCCTGCGGCGCTTACCGTTGCAGTGGGACGAGGCGCACAGATGGGCGTGCTCTTCAAGGGCGGCGAGGCTCTGGAGCGATTGTCGAATGTGAATGTGATTGCGCTGGACAAGACGGGGACGCTTACCGTGGGGCGACCTGTGCTTGAAAGAGTGCAGCCGCTGGGATCACTTGAGGAAGACGCATTGCTCCGCATCGCTGCTGCTGCAGAGGAGCGCTCGAATCATCCGCTGGCGCATGCCATTGTGGACCGCGCACGGGAGCTGGGCCTTACATGGAAGCCTGCCGAAGAGGTGCAGATACTTCCTGGCCGCGGGCTTACTGCTCGCGTGGAAGGGCGCGACTGCATGCTTGGGAATGCTGCGCTTTTCAGGGAGATGGCGCTGGAACTTCCTGCTGATGTTTCCGCTCCGGAATTGGGTGTTACGCGTCTCTGGATGGCTCTCGACGGCACGGCTGTGGCGTACTTCGATGCTCGGGATGCGCTGCGTGCTTCTGCTGCAGGTGCGATCAAGCAATTGCGACACGATGGCCTGCGCGTGCTGATGCTGACGGGCGACTCTGAGGCAGCGGCTCAATGGATTGCGCAGCAGGCCGGTATTACGGAGGTCGAAGCCGGGCTTGATCCTGCCGGAAAGCTTGCGCGCATCCGTGCATTGCAGCAGGAGGGTTTTCGCGTAGCGATGGCGGGCGACGGCATCAACGATGCGGGCGCGCTGGCAGCGGCGGATGCCGGGCTTGCGATTGGCTCGGGCGCGGATCTGGCGCAGGAGGCGGGTGATGTGTTGCTGCTACGCTCCGATCCTGCGGTAATTTCTGCGGCTATCGGGCTGGCGCGGCAGACACTACGCACGATGCGACAGAACCTTGCGTGGGCTGCGGGCTATAACCTTGTTGGAATCCCTGTTGCCGCCGGTGTGTTGTATCCGGCGTTTCACGTTTTGCTCAGCCCGTGGGCTGCTGCGGCGGCGATGGCATTCAGCTCTGTAAGCGTGCTGGCCAACAGTCTTCGCCTGCGCGGGTGGCAGGCTTCGGCATAACAGAGTCAACACGCTACACTGACTGCAGAGCTCTTACGTGCGCATTCTCACTCGCTACATTCTCGGCGAAATTCTCTCCCACGCGATTATTGGCTGCGCGCTGTTCACGTTCATTCTTTTCATGCCGCGCCTGCCGCAGATTCTGGAAATTGTGGTGCGGAACAGCTCTACGCTGAGCAATGTGGTGCAGGTATTTCTTTTCACGCTGCCCTATCTGCTCAACGTGACCATTCCCATGTCCATTCTTGTGGGCGTGCTGCTGGGCCTGAGCACGCTGGCCGCAAACAGCGAGATCATTGCTATGCGCGCGGGAGGCCTGGGCATTGGCTATTTCGTTCGCGTCTCGTCGATTGTGGCGGTGGGCGGCTGCCTCCTGGGGCTTGTCAATTCGCTTTATGTTTCGCCCAAGGCCAACCAGGCGATTCTTGATATGGAGCAGCAGCTTGCGGCGTCACAGGCTTCGTATCAGATACAGCCGCGCATTTTTATTGAGGACTTCAAGGATTTCGTTCTCTACGTGCAGGATGTGCGCAGCGGAACTGGCGCGGCCAACTGGCGTCAGGTGTTTATGGCGGATGTGTCCGATCCATCTTCGCCGAGCATCACGACGGCTGCCTCTGCCACTGTGGCGAATGACTCTTCGCAGGAGTTGCTGATGCGATTGAGGGATGGCGCCAAGCACGAAAATCCGCCGGACCAGCCGTACAGCATTTCCAAGTTCACTACGACAGATCTTCCGCTGAGCCTGAATCCGCAGGGCAGCAGTGTGCACCTGGGCCGCATGGATACGGTCATCTATGCAATTCCTACGAGAGAACTGCTGCAGCTCATTCAGAAATCAGATAAAAAGGGGCCCGACCACAAGCGATTTCTCATTGAGCTGAACAATCGCTTCTCGTACCCGGTGGCGTGCGTTGTGCTGATGCTTGTGGGCGTTCCGCTTGGCGTGGTGTCGCGGCGCGGAGGCAAGAGCTCAGGGTTTGTGTTCACGCTGCTGCTGGTGATTCTGTATTACATCCTCTCGTACACGGGAGTGGCGATGGCGCGGCAGGATAAGCTGCCGGTGTTTGTTGCTGTGTGGATGGCCAATATTCTTTTCGCTTCCGGAGGAGCGTTTCTGCTGTGGCAGATTGCCACCGGAGGCCGCGTGCTCTCCGCGCTTTCAGCGCTGACGGCGCGCGCTCCCAAGGTGAATGCAGCCGCGGCGATCCAGGAAAGCGGGGCAAAGATCAGCCGATGGTTTGACCGGCTGCAGCCGCGTTCTACGCGCCGGTCTCGCGGCGTCTTTCCGCGCATTCTGGATGAATATGTCATTCGGCAGTTTTTGAGTACGTTCTTCCTGGTGCTGTGCGGCTTTGTGCTGCTGATGCTTGTCTTCACCTTCTTTGAACTGGTGGGTGACATTATCCGGAACCGCATCTCGCTGATGGTTGTGGGCGATTATCTAGTGAATCTCACGCCGAGCATGCTGTATACGATTGCGCCGCTTGCGGTGCTGATTGCGGTGCTGGTGACGTTTGGCGTGCTCAACCGGAACAGCGAGATTATTGCGATGAAGGCTACGGGCATCAGTCTTTACCGGCTGGTGATTCCTGTGGTTTCGATTGCTGCGATTCTGGCAGTCAGCCTGTTCCTCTTCGACGAGTTTTATCTGCCGCAGGCGAACCGTAAGCAGGAGGCGCTGCGCAGCACGATCAAAGGCCGGCCGCCGCAGACCTTTCTGAATCCTGAGAGGCAGTGGATCTTTGGGCAGCCTCACGCGGGTGAGCCGGATCGGATTTTCTACTATCAGTTCTTTGACCGCGACCGCGAAGAGTTTGCGAATATGTCGGTCTTTGAGCTGGACCCGTCTACTTTTTCGGTTTCGCGGCGGATATTTGCTGCGCGTGTTGCGTGGGATCCGGATGCGAGAGCGTGGCGATTCCAGAATGGCTGGGAGCGCGATTTTGACGGAGCGAATCAGAAGAATTATCGCGAGTTCATCAATACCGGTTTCAGTGAAATTCACGAAGATCCAAGCTACTTCTCGAAGGAAATTGTGCCGTCGCAGGAGATGAACTTCGGGCAGTTGGACCGTTATATTCGCGATCTGCGGCAGAGCGGCTTTGACACGATGCGGCTGCGTGTTGCGCTCTGGCATAAGCTGGCGTATCCGCTAATTGCGGTGGTGATGGCGATGCTGGCGATTCCCTTTGCGCTTTCGATGGGCAGGCGCGGATCGCTGACGGGGATTGCGGTTGCTGTTGGCGTGGCGATTGCTTACTGGGTTGTGAATGGGCTGTTTGAATCCATGGGCAATGTGAATTATCTGCCTGCGCCGCTGGCTGCGTGGTCGTCGGATATTCTTTTTGGGCTGGCGGGTGGGTACCTGCTGCTGCGGACGCCGACATAGTTCAGCGCTGCGGATTTTTTCCGCATACTTTTGCAGCGCCCCGCATCGATACAATAGACCTATGCTTCGCGATCTGCGCCCACTCTTCAGCTACATGCGCCGCTATCGGTGGGGATACGTCTGGGGCACCCTTGCCGTGGTGGCCACCAACGTTATCTCCGTTCAGTTTCCGCGCGTGGTGGGCAAAGCAGTCGATCTGCTGCGCGAACCGACAACCACCCGCAGCACAATTCTCATGCTGGCGGGGTTGCTGGTGGTTATCGGCGTTACGAAGGGCGTATTTCTCTACGCACAACGCTGGATCCTCATCGGCATCTCGCGCGAAATTGAGTTCGACCTGCGCAATGATCTCTTTCGCCACCTTGAAAATCAGGACTCCGGTTTCTATCGCCGCTATCGCACCGGCGACATTATGGCGCGCATGACGAACGATCTGAATGCGGTTCGTATGCTGCTGGGGCCGGCGATTATGTATAGCGCGAATACGATTCTGTTTACGGTTTGCGCGCTTTTCTATCTGCTGCGTGTGAGCCCTTACCTTACGCTGATTGCGCTGGCTCCGGCACCGCTCGCTTCCCTGCTGGTGCAGTATCTCGGACGCAAGATTCATGAGCGGTTTGAGCGGATTCAGGCGGGGTTTTCAGAGATTTCATCGCAGGCGCAGGAGAATTTTTCTGCCAATCGCCTGGTGCGCGCCTTTGCGCAGGAAGAGGCGCAGATTGCACTCTTCGAAAAGCTCAACCGCGATTACATTGGACGCGCGCTGCGGCTGGTGCAGCTGATGGGCATGCTGTGGCCTACGCTGGAATTTATTCTTGGCGGATCGATGGTGCTTACGCTGCTGGCGGGCGGGCACCAGGTGATTGAGCATCACATCACTGTGGGCCAGTTCGTTGAGTTCAACACGTATATGCTGCTGCTCATCTTCCCGGTCATTGCGCTTGGCTGGGTGGTGAATATTTTTCAGCGCGGAACAGCTTCCGTGAAGCGCATCGATGAGATGATGCGCGAGAAGCCTTCGATTGACGACAGCCACGCGGATCTCTCGATTCCTCTCGATACGGTTCTCAGCGGGGAGATCGAGTTCCGTCATCTTCACTTCGGCTACGATGACGGCCCGGAGGTGCTGCGGGATATTACGCTGCACGTTCCTGCTGGATCGAGCCTGGCGATTGTCGGACCTACGGGTTCCGGCAAAACTACGCTGGTCAATACACTCTCGCGGCTGCTGGAAGCACCGGATGGCTCGCTCTTTCTGGATGGGCGCCCTGTTCGCGAGTATCCACTAGCGGTGCTGCGTCACAACATCGGCATGGTGCCACAGGAGACTTTTCTCTTCAGCGAGACTCTGCGCGAAAACCTTACCTTTGGCGCGCCGGATGCCACTGAGCAGGAGATGCTGGATGCGGCTGAGGCAGCGCACATCCGCAAGGAGTTTGAAGAGTTTCCTCAGGGCTTTGGAACGATGGTTGGTGAGCGGGGCGTTACACTCTCCGGCGGACAGAAGCAGCGCACCGCGATTGCGCGCGCACTGATGCGCCGTCCTGCGATTCTGATTCTCGACGATGCGCTGGCGTCCGTGGACACCTATACCGAGGAGCGCATTCTGGGCGGGCTGCGCAACTACACTACCAGCGCAACGACGATTCTGATCTCGCACCGCGTGTCCACGGTTCGTAACGCCGACCAGATTGCTGTGCTGGATAAAGGCCGCATTGTGGAGCTTGGCACGCATGATGAGTTGCTGGAGCGCGGCGGCTATTACGCGGGCCTGCATCAGAAACAGCAGCTGGAAGAAGAACTGGCCGTAGCCAGCTAGCATCTTCTAAGCACTCCAGCGGTGCTGTTCCCTGCCGTTTTCCGGCGCGGAGAGCATCTGCGGAGCAGCCTGATTGACGGCAGGCGCAAGCGCCACCTGCTTCCAGGCATCGCGCACATTCTGCACGCACTGAATGGCATGCAGAAACTTGGGCCTGGAAGCGCCCTGTGAGGCCTGCAAGATCTGCGCAAAGATGGATGCGTAGAAATCGCTGAGCGCCAGCGCCGGTTTTCCTCCCACATCCATGCGCAAACGCGCCTGCAGATGCAGAATGATGTCCAGCGCACGCTTCACGGAGGTGCGCCGGGCCACTTCATCGCCGCGATCTACCGCATCGCATGCGGCGTAGAGAAAACGAACGATGCCATCGTAGAGCGCGACCACGAGTTCTACTGCCGATGCGCCTTTCAGCGTGTGCTGCTGATACGTTCCCATGAGAGCTGGCCCCCAGCCTTAGCCGTTTGCGTTTTCGTTGTAGCCGCTGATGGCTGCATACAGTTCATTGACGCTATTCAACTGCGCCGGCAGCTCCTGCAGAATCTCATTGGCGGAGTTGAGTTCCGTTGTCAGGCTGACCTGCTGCGCCGAGATGATGAGGTTTTCGCGCGATACGTCTGCATTCAGCGTGGATTCCACACGGCTGTTCGAACTCTCCGCCAGCTTCAGGACTCCGACGGGATTGCTTGTGCCTGCGTTGCTCAGCATGGTGGAGAAGGTCATTCCCCAGCTGTTGGCGTTCTGGAAGAAGCCCAGCACGCCGCTGTAATCCGAGTTCAGCACGGAATCGAGCGAGGTTTCGTCGAGCGAGATGGTTCCGTCATTATTCATGCTGAAGCCAAGCCCGGTGAGACCGCTGATGCTGATGCCATCCGAGCTGTAGCTCAAGCTCTTGCCGTTGGTGGAATCGGTGAGCGATGAGGTCACGCTGACGGTGCTGCCCGATGTGTTGGGAACAAGCACAATCTGCGGACCTGAGCCGTTATTCACCACGTTGGCCGTTACGCCGGCGCCGGCCGAGTTGATGGCCGAGGCCAGTCCATTGATATTTTGATTGGCGGCGGAGAGCGACGACATATCGATGGTGGTGGTGCCGATGGTGATGGAGCCGGTAAGCGTGTCTGAGGCGCTGGAAACACCGGAGACCGATCCGGTGGGATTCTGATAGTTCATTCCACTCAGGAGCTGCTGCTGCAGCAGTGAAAGTGTCGGCGAGCCGAAGAGCGGCTCAGCACTGCCGGAGGCATCGGTGCCCTCCTGCGCGTTCATGGCTGAAACCAGGGAGTTGTAGTCGGTGGCGAACTGCTCCAGCACGCTCTCGACGGCCGAGTTGTCATTGGCAATGACCACCTGCACATCGGAACCCGCTGCGGTGGTGCCGAGAAGCTGAAAGGTTACGCCGGGGATGAGGTTGCTGACTGTATTCGAAGCGCTCGACAGCGTCACGTCATTCACGGTGATGGACGCGTTGGTGCCTGCGGCCAGCGTTGCGTTGTAGTTGAGCGAGGTGCCGGTGGTGGAATCCGTAATCGAACTGGCGGCGGTGAGAGTGCCTGCAGCGCCGGAGGTATTGGAGGTGAGCGAGAGGCGCGAGCCATTGGCGTCCGTCAATACGGTTGCCGTTACACCAATGCCTGCGCTGGTAATCGCGTTGGCCAGGCCGGTCAGATTGTCATTGCCGCTGCCAGAGGCAGGAACGTCGATGGTCGTTGTTCCTGAAGCTGTTGTAATGTCGATCGAACCTGTCAGCGTATCCGTGGAGCTTGCAATGGGGTCCAGGTAGCCGTTCGCAGTGGTCGCCAGCGAGTTGACCTGCACCGTATAGGTGCCGGCAGCCGCGGAAGAGGTGGCCGCGGTAAGCGCCAGAATGTCACTGTTGGAACTGGAACCCTCTTTCAACGACATGACGCCGGTAAAGTCCGTCAACGAGCTGATGTCATTGGAGAGGTTGGAATACAGCGTTCCCAGATTGGACAAAACCGTGTCCTGGCTCTCGAGGCTCGTCAACTGGTTCTTCCACGGTGTTTCCACGTTCTGCAGATTCGCCAGAATCTGCGAAACCGTCGTGCTGACATCGAAGCCTGTGCCGCTTGTCGGCGACCCGAAGCTCAATCCCACTGTGCCCATGTGATTCTCCCGCAATTACTCACTGCAGTTGCTTGACCAATGCATGCCATAACGGATTGGAAGTCCTTCAGGAATATCCGTTTGGCCATGCGCCTGCCTCAAAAACGAAGAGGAAGGACGCCGCAAGCGACGTCCTTCCTGTGTATCGGCAGGTTCGCCGGTTTACTGAAGCAGCTTGGTGACTTCCTGCTGCATGCTGTTGGCCTGAGCCAGGGCCGAGATGCCCGTCTGTGTGAGGATCTCGTACTTGGACAGGTTGGAGGTTGCCGACGCGTAGTCAGTGGCCTGAACGGCGTTCTGCGCGCCAACGATGTTCTGCTGTTCGGTGGACTCGACGTTCGAGATGGCGTTCAGCGTGTTGATCTGCGATCCGACGTAGCCGTCCTGCAGGGCAACAGCGGAGATGGCCGAGTTGAGGTCGGTCAGGGCCGTGGTTGCGCCGGAGTTGGTGCTGATGTCGTCCGCACCCGGTGTAGCGGTGCCGGCGGTGTTGGTCGCCGTAAAAGCGCCGGAGGCATACGCCACTGTGCTGGCCGAGAAGCCCAGAGCGGTGGAGGAAGCGAGGTCGCCGATGCTGAGCGTGTCGGTGGAAGAACCGGCCGTCGAGGAGTCGCCCGTGAAGATGGCAACGCCAGCAGCCTGACCGAAGACCGCCGTCTGGTTGTAGGTGGTTGTGGAGCCGATGTTGTCGATTTCACCCATGATCGAGGAGTATTCTGCCTCGGCCGCGGTGAGCTGGCTGGTGCTGAGGGTACCGTTCGAGGCCTCGGTGGCCAGCGTTACGGCACGGTTGAGCAGGCTGGTAACTTGCGAGAGAGCACCGTCGGCAACCTGGAGCAGGCCAACGCCTTCCGTCGCGTTGACTGAGGACTGCTGCAGAGCTGCCGAGTTGGCGGCGAGACCGTCGACGAGCGAGAGGCCCGCGGCGTCATCCGCACCGGAGTTGATCTTGGAGCCCGAAGAGAGCTGCTGCAGGGTCTTCGTCAAGCCGGACTGCGTGTTGTTCAGGTTGTACTCCGCAAACATTGCGGGAAGGTTATTCAAAACACCCAGGGACATGGGGTTCTCCTTATAGATGCGTTGAATTTAGGCCTTGTTTCAACGCCCGCCCCCATTTCACTTTCTGCCCTGGGCGCCGGTGCGAAACTCTGCCATCCGCATCTGGCACCTTCTTCGGCCCGCAGTTGGCGCGACTTTACACTTTGCGGCAACTGTCCCAGTTGGGACACTGCCATTGCGCGGGCCTTAATTTTTTTAACGTTTAGCCGCTCATGCCGATAACGCCCTACATAGGAGGCGCGCCATGATTGAACTCACACGGCTGAACGGTAGCCCGCTGCTGGTCAACAGCGATCTGATCAAGACCGCGGAGGCTGCGCCGGACACCATGCTCACGCTGATTACGGGGGAAAAGCTCATTGTCCGCGAAGACTGCGCTGAAGTGACCGAGCGTGTGATTGCCTATCGCGCGCGACTGCTTGCGGATGTGGCGCGCCGCCTGCCTGCGGGCGTTGAAACTGCCCGGGTTATTTCGATGGCCGGTCTCCGCATGACGAGCGGCGGTGAGGTCATTCTTCCTCCGAGCAAGGAAAAGATCTAAAGGAGCTACCGATGGATAAGGGCAGTTTTGCAGGCATATTTGTGGCCGTGGCAGGCATTGTCGCCGGCCTGTTGATTGAAGGCGGCAACATCGGGCAGATTCTGCAGCCCACGGCGGCGCTTATTGTCTTCGGTGGCACACTGGGCGCTGTGATGCTGCAGTTCCCTCTTCGCACGGTGATGGCCGCGTTCCGCAAAAGCGTGCATGCCTTTGCTCCGCCGCGCAGAGAGCACGATCATCTCATCCAGATGCTTGTCTCCTTTGCCAACAAGGCTCGCCGCAATGGCGTGGTTTCGCTGGATGCGGACCTGAAGGCCATCTCGGATCCATTTCTTCGCCAGGCGATGATGCTGGCTGTGGATGGAACGGAATCGACCGATCTGCGCAAGATCATGCAGGTCAGCCTTGACTCGATGGCGGAGAGCGAAGAGCGCCTGCCCGCTGTCTTTGAGGCTGCCGGCGGCTTCTCTCCGACTGTTGGCATTCTCGGCGCGGTGCTTGGGCTGATCCAGGTGATGCATCACCTGGACAACATGCAGGAGGTGGGCCGCGGTATCGCTGTCGCTTTTGTTGCGACAGTCTATGGCGTGGGCATTGCCAACCTTCTGCTTCTGCCGCTGGCAGGCAAGCTGCGTCTGCGTCTGCGTGCGGATTATATGGAGCGCGAGATGATGCTGGAAGGCGTTGCATCCATTCTTGATGGTATGAACCCGCGCATGCTGGAGGTGAAGCTGGGCGGATTTGTGGATGAGCATGGGCGCGACAGGGCCTCTGTGGAGCGTGCCGCATGAGACGCCGCTTCGCCAAGCCGCACGTCTCACATGAACGCTGGCTAATCTCGTATGCAGATTTCATTACGCTTCTCTTTGCGTTCTTTGTAGTGCTCTATGCCTTTGCCAAGGCCGATCAGAAGCGGCAGACAGAGGTTTCGCAGGCTATCGATACGGCCTTCAAATCGCTGGGAATCTTTGCGAATGCATCGCAGACACCGGACAAAAAGACCGCTTCTGCTGCCAACGAGCAGTCCGTGATGGCGATGAATATTGTCATGGGCGAAGATGTGCTTGCGCCTGCCCAGGTGAAGGACGATCTGACTCGCATGAAGCATGACCTGGAGCAGCGGCTGGCGAGTCAGATTGCGCAGCACTCGGTGGCGATCAAGCTGGGCAAGGATGGCCTGGTCATCAGCCTGCGCGAAGCGGGTTTCTTTGACTCCGGGTCGGCGACCCCACGACAGCAGAGCATGGAATCGATGCAGCAGATTTCGTCGGAGCTGGCGCAGATGCCTTACGATCTTCGCGTGGAAGGGCACACGGACAACGTGCCGATTCATACGGCGGAGTATGCCTCCAACTGGGAGCTGTCTTCGGCGCGTTCCACGAATGTGGCACGCGTTCTGCTCGGCATGCATGCTGTTTCGCCGGATCGGCTCTCTGCTGCGGGCTACGCGGAGTTTCATCCTGTGGATACGAACGATACGGCGGAAGGCAGGGCGCGGAATCGCCGCGTGGATCTTGTCATTTCGCCGCGCACGAAGACGAATCTGGCTGCTGACACCACAACGCCTACCGGCGAGTGGCGCAGGATCACGGATGACGACGCGGCTCAGAAGACAAACTGATTATTCGATTCCTAATACCTTGACGATGACGCGCTTACGCCGCTGGCCGTCAAACTCCGCGTAAAAGACGCGTTGCCATGTGCCCAGATCGAGTCTGCCGGCTGTAACGGGCAGAGTGGTTTCGTGGTGCAGCAGAAGAGCCTTGAGGTGCGCGTCTGCGTTGTCCTCACCGGTGCGGTGATGCTTGTACTCCGGACGGGCTGGAGCCAGCTCTTCAAGCCATTTGCCTATGTCTTCAATCAGGCCGCCTTCGAGATCGTTTACGTAAATGGCTGCCGTGATGTGCATCGGAGAAACGAAGCAAAGGCCGTCGCGTACGCCGCTGCGATGGACAATCTCTTCCACTTCGTCGGTGATGTGCACCATCTCGCGGCGCTTTTTTGTTTCAAAGACCAGATATTCGGTGTGGCTCTTCATCGCATTCCATCTCCCTGCGCTTTATTCTAAGAAGTGATGCATGAGTCTGCGGAAACACTCTCGGAAGATGGGATGAACCTGCTGGCGGAGGGCCGCGCGGGTGAAGCTGTGGCAGCGTTTCGTGCGGCTATCGGCGCGGATGAGCACTGCTTTGAGGCGCATCATGGGCTGATTCGCGCGCTGCGGGATTCGGGGCAGCTTGAGCAATCGGTGGGCGCGGCGCTGGCGCTTACGGCGCTTACACCGAACGATCCGCTGGCACATGCTGCGCTTTCCATTTCATTGCAGACTGCCGGGCATGTGCCGGAAGCTGAGGCTGCAGCGGGCCGTGCGCGCATTCTTGAGTGGAAGCGGGAACTGGCTGCCGGACCGCCTGAAGAGTCATGAACAGTGATGCAGCTTCGCGGCTTCGGCGCATGCATGATGTGCTGTTTGAGGCTTATGGTCCGCAGCATTGGTGGCCTGTCGAAAGATCGGATGGGGACACGCGCTTTGAAGTGATCGTTGGTGCTTACCTTGTGCAGAATACTTCGTGGAAGGCTGTTGAGCGCTCGCTTGAGGCGCTGCGATCAGCCAATGCGCTTTCTGTGGAAGGCATGAGGAGGCTGTCGATTGCGCGTCTGCAGGAGCTGATTCGTCCTTCCGGATTTATTACGCGCAAGGCTCCGGCGCTGCTTGCGTTTGTGGCTCTGCTGGATGTTGAATTCGGCGGTTCCCTGGATGCGATGGCCGGCGTGGCGACTGCGGAGCTGCGTAAGAGACTGCTGGCATTGCCGGGTGTTGGCCGTGAGACTGCGGATGCGATTCTGTTATATGCGCTCGGTCATGCGGTGCCGGTTGCCGACGAGTATCTTCGCCGCATTGCGGAGCGGCACAGTCTGCTTCCCTCCCCTGTTCCGCGAAATGCGCGTGGCTACGAGGCTCTTACGGCGCTTACCTCTGCTGGTTTTGCGCGAGACGCTGTTGAGGACAAGAAAAGACTCTTCAACGAGTTTCACGCGCTGGTGGTAGCCGTGGGCAAGGCGCACTGTGGAAGCACTCCCCGATGCGAAAACTGCCCGCTTGCGCCGGATCTGGAGCTTCTGGAACTAGCGGTAACTTCGAAATGGAAGAGCACTGCGATGCGATGATGGAAGGTAATGGCTGTGCTTACTTCCGATGCGGTGATTCTGCGTACGTGGCCGGTGCAGGAGGCTGACCTGATTGTCAGCTTCTTTACGCGCGACTACGGAAAGCTGCGCGGCGTGGCGAAGGCTGCGCTCAAAAGCAGGAAGCGGTTTGGCGGGGCGCTGGAGCCGATGACGGTGGCTCGGGCCTGGTATGCGGAGCGGCCGCGGCAGGAGCTGGGGCGGCTGGATCAGCTGGAGATTCTGCGTTCGCCGTTGTCAGATGCCGTGGATGCGGCGCGGATGACGGCGCTGAGTTTTTATGCCGAGGTGCTGGATGAGGCGCTGCCGGAGCATGATCCGCAAGAGACGGTGTACCGGCTGCTGATGACGGTGCTGGAGCAGACGACGACGGCCCAGCCGTGGATGCCGGTGACCTACTTTGCGCTGTGGATGACGCGGCTGCTGGGATTACTGCCCGATGTGGTGCATTGCACGGTGTGCGGGGAGGAGCTGGTGGCGGGAGAGGTGAGCTTCAGCTCGTATGCGGATGGATTGTTCTGCAAAGTTCATGCACAGGGAAATGCGTTGAGTGAGGAGTCGTGGAGGCTGGCGCAGCGCATGCTGAAGCATCCTGTGGCGGCGTTTGCCGAGGAGCCGTGGCCGCGGCGCAAAGGGCAGGATCTGCGGCGCTTTGTGGTGCAGGCGCTGGAGCGGCACCTGGAGAAAAAGTTGAAGTCGGCGGAGATGATGGCGCGGATCAGTTGACGGCTTTGAGCGCGGCGGCGGCCTTTTCGGCTTTCTGCTGCAGGGCGTCCTGCCTGGCCTTGATGGCGTCTTCCTTGGCTTTTTCTTCAGCGGCCAGCTCGCGGGCCTTTTCTTCGATATCGAGCTGATTGATGCGGCTCTGGATGCGGGTGATGGAGTCGCGGTCGTAGGCGATGACTTCCGTGGCCTGGGGATTGGCAGCGAGGCGGTCCATGCGCTGCTGGTGCCAGTGGATGAGCTTGACGAGCTGATCCATGGAATTCCAGGCCTGCTTTTCTACTTCTGCTTCATGCTGGATGGTTTGCTGAAGCTGATCGTGAAGCTGCTTTTGCCCCTGCTGGACGGCGGAGGGCGGGCTGGTGACGGGAACGGTATCGGCGCGGTAGACGGTCCAGGCGATGATGCCGGCGAGGGCGGCGAGCACGACGAGGACGATGGCGACGATCTTCATTGAGTTCAGTTTATCGCGGCGCGGGATTGGGTGTACTGGCTGATAAAATCGGCATGAGTTTCTTAAGAACGAGAGAGTGCTTGTGTCTGCATCTGTTGCCGCGAAGGCGGCGAGTTCCGCACTGACGTTTCAAGATTTGCTCTTCCGCCTGCAGCGCTTCTGGGCTGAGCGGGGGTGCGTGCTGCAGCAGCCGTATGACGTGGAGGTGGGCGCGGGAACCATGGCGCCGGAGACCTTTCTGCGGGTGCTGGGGCCTAAGCCGTATCGCGTGGGCTATGCACAGCCAAGCCGCAGGCCCGCGGATGGGCGCTATGGCGAGAATCCCAACCGGCTGTTTAAACACACGCAGTTTCAACTGATTCTGAAGCCGCCGCCGGAGAATGTGCAGGAGCTGTATCTTCAATCGCTTGAGGCAATTGGGATTGATCTGCGCAAGCATGACTTGAAGTTTGAAGAGGACAACTGGGAGTGGCCTGCGGGCGGAGCGTGGGGCGTGGGCTGGCAGGTGATGCTGGATGGGCTGGAGATTACGCAGTTTACGTACTTTCAGCAGTGCGGCGGGCTGGACCTGGACCCGATGTGCGCGGAGCTGACGTATGGCCTGGAGCGGATTGCGGCGTTTCTTCAGGATGTGGATTCAATTTACGACATTGTGTGGGCGCGGAATCCGGATACCGGCGCTGAAGTGACGTACGGAGATGTGCGCTTGCAGGATGAGCTGCAGTTCTCGGTTTACAACTTTGAGTACGCCGATGTGCCGAAGCTCTGGGAACACTTCAACGCCTTTGAGGCTGAGGCCAAGGAACTGCTTTCCAAGGCGAATAAACTTTTGTCTGACGAAAAAGCGGATGCGAAGGACAAGAAGAGATTCCCGCTGCTGGCGACGTATGAGCTGGCGCTGAAGTGCTCGAATCTGTTCAACCTGCTGGATGCGCGTGGCGCGGTGAGCGTGACGGAACGCGTGGGCGTGATTGGGCGGATTCGTGCGCTGGCTGTGGGCGTGGCCAAAGCATATGCGCTGCAAGCAGCCGCTGGCTCCTAGCTTCTGGCTTTTCGCGCGGAAATTGATGATTTGAATCATGGCTAGGAGCTAGCAGCTGGAGGCTAGGAGCTAGTCGGGGAAAGACCTGAGTTATGGCTGACTTTTTGCTGGAGATTGGGCTGGAAGAGGTTCCGGCGCGGATGATTGCGGGGGCTGAGGCGGAGCTTGGCCGGCGGGTGACAGAAATGCTGGAGCGGGAGCGGCTGCTGGAGCCGGTTTCGGATTCCGTGGGCGCGACGGTGAAGACCTTTTCGACGCCGCGGCGGCTGGCTGTGCTGGTTGAGGGTGTGCTGACTGCACAGGCTGACGCGGAAGAGCAGTTGACTGGCCCATCGTGGAAGGTGGCGTTCAAGGATGATGCGCCGACGGCTGCGGCAGAGGCCTTTGCCAAGAAGGCCGGCGTGGCGCTGGATGCGCTGGAGAAGGTGACGACAGCCAAGGGCGAGTACGTTGGCGCGAAGGTGCTGCGCAAGGGTCGCGCTACGGCGGAGATTCTTGCGGGTGATTTGCCGAAGGAAGTGCTTTCTCTTTATTGGGCTAAAAACATGTACTGGCGCGCCGGTAAGCCGGAGCGGTTTGTGAGGCCGCTGCGCTGGCTGGTTGCGCTACTGGATGAGGCTGTGGTTCCGGTGGAGATTGCGGGGATTGCTGCGGGACGCGAGAGCCGCGGGCATCGCGTGCTGCATGGGGACCACTCCGTGGTTTTGACTTCTGCGAGTGATTACCAGAACACGCTTCGCGGGGCCAAGGTGGTGGTTGAGGTGGCAGAGCGCAGGCATCTGATTCGCAAGGCGCTGGATAAGGCTACGCGGACAGTTTCCGGAGCAAAATGGAGAGAAGACGAGCCGCTGGTCGAAACGGTGACGCACCTGACCGAGTGGCCTTCTGTGATTCTTGGCGACTTCTCGCCGGATTTTCTTACGCTGCCGGAAGAAGTGCTTGTCACGGTCATGCGGGATCATCAGAAATATTTTGCCGTGGAAGATGCGAACGGCAAATTGGCTCCGCACTTTCTTGCCGTGCTGAACACTGAGGCGGACGGAGAGGGCCAGGCGATTATTCGTCATGGCAATCAGAAGGTTCTGGTGGCGCGGTTCAAGGATGCGCAGTTCTTCTGGGATTTCGATCAGAAGGTGCCGTTGGCGGAACGGGTGGAGAGTTTGAAGAACGTTACTTTCCAGAAGGAGTTGGGGAGTTATTACTGGAAGACGGAGCAGAATCTCGTCGTTGCGGACAAGCTGGCTTCGGTGGTGAAGGCTGCAGGCGTCGCGTTCGACAAGGCGGCCCTGCTGAAGGCCGCTGAATTAGCAAAGACCGATTTGACCACCGAGTTAGTGAAAGAATTTACCGAGTTACAAGGAATCATCGGCGGCCTTTATGCGCGGGCTCAGGGCCTCGATGAAACGGTGGCCAAGGCCATCTATGAACAGTACACACCAGCCTCGACACAGGATGCCATTCCCACGACTGTTGAGGGGCAATTGCTCGGCTTGGCGGACCGGCTTCAGACAATCACAGCAATGTTCGGCATCGGCTTCAAGCCAACAGGTTCTAAGGATCCATTTGCTCTTAGAAGAGCAGGAAACGGAATTATTAAAATCCTTGCGGAATCGGATCTTGAGCTGACCTTAGACGGTATTTATCCTGCGATTCATCCGATCTTGAATATCTCAGGACCGAGTTTTAACGTAGTCCAAGTGTTCCTAATCGAGCGAGTGAAATCCTACCTGTTGGAAGCTCGCGGCTTTGCGTATGACGTAGTGAACGCGGTGACATCACCTGAATTCACTTTGGGGGCTGAGAACGTACGTCATACGATTGCCCGCGCAGAAGCCCTGACAGCGGTGCGTGGAAGCGAGGATTTTACTGCTGTATCAGCGGCGTTCAAGCGGATCAAGAACATTTTGAAGCAAGCGGAAGAAAAGAAGTTCGAGATTGGCGCGGCGGATGGAGCCAGGCTTGCTCCCGAGGCGCAGAAGCTGGCTGCAGATGCCGAGGCGCTGAAGCCGACTGTGGCGAAGCTGCGCTCAGAGCGCGCCTATACTGAAGCGCTGTCTGAGATTGCTACGCTGCGGCCTGCGGTGGATGCGTTCTTTGACAAGGTGATGGTGCTGGATAACGATCCTGCGGTTCGTGGGGCGAATCTTGGATTGATCGCGGGTGTGCTGGAAGGGTTCTCTGGCATTGCGGATTTCAGTGAGATCGTAACGGCATAACACACGCGAACCGCATGACAGAAACGGCCTATCCTTCGCAATCACTATTCTGCGGAGGATATTCCTGTGAATCATTTCATTGTAAGTTTCGAAGGTGTAGAGCTTACGGATGCCCAGTCAGCGCGCATCCAATCCGCCATTGAGGCGACAGCAAAGAAAGAGTTCGAGGCGCTGCCGATAACGCAGCTGCCAACCGGTCCTGGGCAGGGGCACAAACCTACCGGTGGCCGCGGCCCAACCGGTTCTGGCGGCACCAGCGGCGGCACCCAGGGTGGTGGTCACTCGGGTCCGATTGACGGAACGGGGAACCCTATCGGGAAGCGTCCGCTGCCAATCACGTTCCCTGCTTCCTACGATCCACATACCAAAAGCTGGAAAGCCGCATAGCATGTCGAAACTCACTGACCGGAGATACGTTCTCGGCCAGTGAGCTTTGCGCGTTCACTGGCCGTCAAGAAAAGCGCGGATAGCCGGGAAGAGTGTTGCGGCTTCGCATCCCGGGGCCTGGTGGCCGCAGTCCGATTGCAGCACGATGGTCTTTGCGCTGATGAGTGCGGCGAAATCGAGCGCGGGCCTGGGATTGACCATGTGGTCCTGTGCGGCGTTGATGACGAGCACCTTTGCTTTGACCTTCTTTGCTGCCTCTTCCATGGACCCGCCGTGTGCGGCGTCGTTGTGGCGGATGGCTTCGAGGCCTGAGAGCCAGTCGTTGGCATCGAAAGGCAGAATGCCTTTGGCGTAGGCCTTTGGATAGTCGGCCAGGAACTTCTGCGGCGGCTCCTCTGTGGCAAAATGCGCGGGCGTGCTGAGATGCAGAAGATGAATGGCCTCCACTACGGGCACGGCCGGGGCTTTCTGGTAACGGCCCTGATGGAATTCAGGATCGGAGCGGAGGGCGTCTTCCTCGGTCTGCATGAGAAGCATGTCGTAGCTGGTGGGGCGCGGCGAGCCGACGATGGGAATGGCGAGATCCAGCATGTCGGGGTAATTGACGAGCCATTCAAAGGTCTGCATGCCGCCCATGGAGATTCCCGTGACTGCGTGGAGATGCCTGATGCCGAGGGCTTCGGTGACGAGGCGATGCTGCGTGTTCACCATGTCCTGAATGGTGTAGGCGGGAAAGTCGGGGCCGTGCTGCGGAGCAGGCGCGTTGGAGGGCGATGAGGAGACGCCATCGCCGAGCGCGTCTACGGCGACGATGAAATATTTGTTGGGATCGACGAGCTTGTCTGCGCCCACGGAACCGGCGATGTTGGCGGTGGTTCCGGAAAACCATGTGGTGACGAGGACGGCGTTGGAGTGTGCCGGATTCAGCGCTCCCCAGGTACGGTAGCCGATGCGGCAGTGCTGGATTTCCGCGCCGGAGACGAGCTTGCAGGTGCCGAGATCGGCGAATTTCTGCTGGCCGCGCGCGACGTGCGCGACGGGGATGGTGCAGAGGGCGAGTACGAGTGCGGCTAGCTTCATTGGGGGAAGGATAGCAGGAGCGGTGCATCGAGTGAGCGTCCATCCCCGGTGCCCAAATGCTAGGCACCGGGGGCACCCGCTATCTTTTGGAATGGTTAGCGCGGCGGAACGATGCGGATGGTGCTGGCACGGCAGGAGCGCACGGCCGGGCACGCGATGGGATGAAGCGATTTGCTGAGGCAGACTTCGACTGCGGTGAGGTAATTATGGCCGCAGCTTATGGCGATGGATTCGCGCGTGAGGCCGGGATTGGACTGCGTGAAGAGTGCGGCGATTTGATCCGGTGAAAGCGAGGTTTGCGAGCTGAGATTGCTGAGCTCGGCGGGGATCTTTACAGATTGATAGGCGGCGCGGGCTGTCGAAAAGAAATCGTTGGCTGCGAGACCGGAGCAGGCGCCGTGGGTGCGCCACTCGTGCTCCAGCAAGCCCGCTTCGGGGTAGATGTCGCTGAACTGGGACGGATTTGGACTGGAGGCGCTGGCGCAGTTTTGCGGATAGGTGCCGTCATTGTTCTGCGGCCAAAGACCGTGCAGGACAAAGGTTGCATGCTGGGCGCATTCGGCGGCTTCAGAGTGCGAGTGGCAGTATTCGGGCGACCAGGAGAGATTGAGCAGGTAGAAATCGAAGTTGCCGGTTGCGGTGGCGATGCGGCTCTGTGTGGCTGCGGGGCCTGCCACTGCTGGGCCGGTGTTTGAGGCTGGGCTGGCGTCTGGTGCGGGCTTGCAGCTGACAAGGGCGACAAGCGCTGCGGCGAGCAGGAATGAGACGAACTTCATGCGAGGAAGCATAACAGGCATCTTCCTGAATCAGATCATTCGATGGCGCGTCTAGAATAATAGAGCAATGGCAGACGCACTTTATTTGAGTTTGTGGTATCCAAATCTGCGGCTTGCGGCTTTGCCGGATAAGCTTGCAACGGTCCTTGGGGCCTTTGCCGCGCATGGCGGCGACCCGAAGGTGTACGCGGTGACTGTGTGGCCGGTGAGCTGGCATGAGGCTCCGGTGTTGCAGCACGTGTATGGGCGCGCGGGAGAGGGTGCGGAGATTCCCGAGGCTGTACGGGAGGGCCTCGAACTGCTGCATGACGACTATGCCTACGAGTTCCAGATTGGCTGGGGCTTGTGGGAGCTGGAAGAGTCGGCGGACTTCGAACAGAAGTGGGTGCGGGCGCAGCGGCTGGTGCGCGTGACGGCCTTTGGGCCGCTGTTTGATGAAGGCACCTACGAGCAGGAGGGCCATATCCGCATCGACTTTGGCCCGGATGCTCCGTTTCTGGAAGAAGAGGTGCCGCTGGATGCGGAGGCCGCGAAATATGTGGCGCAGAATATCCGGCAGCTTGTGGACCTGACGAACGCGGTGGAGAAGGCAAGCGGCGCGACGGCGCGGCTGCTGTGGAGCGAACTGGGCGAGAGCCTGGCGCAGAGGCTTGCGGCGCGGTTAGGCCAGGGGAATTGAGCCTGAGCGACTGATGGCATTTCGATTCACACCATTTCGTTTGAGCATTGAACGGCTGCGAATGCTGGTGCTGGTGGCGGCTGGGCTGCTGGTCGTGGCGCTGGCTGGATCGCTGGCGTTGCTGCGCTGGAAGAGCCGCCTGATCCTCAATGAAATTCCGAAAAGGCTCGGCGTGGATATTCAGCAGGAAGCCAATGGTGTGACCTACACGCAGTCGCGCGGCGGGCATACGCTCTTCAAGATTCATGCGGGCAAGGTGACGCAGCTCAAAGAAGGAAGCAAGGAAGGCAGCAAGGCGCTTCTGCATGATGTACAGATTGAGCTGTACGGCGAAGATGGAAGCCGCGTGGACAAGATTTCAGGCGGCGAGTTTGAGTACGACCAGAAGGCCGGCGTGGCCACTGCTGCGGGGCCGGTGGAGATCACGATCATGAGGCCGGGTGTGGCTCCGGCGGTGGCTCCGAAAGCGGCGGCGGACCTGGCGAATGCCGGTAAAGGGACCGCATTGGGCAATGCGGCGCAGACGGCTGCGGCGGGCCAGATTGAGGTAAAGACCAGCGGACTGACATTTAACCAGAAGACCGGGACGGCGACGACGGAGAAGCCGGTGCAGTTTGCGTTGGCGCAGGGCAATGGAAGCGCGGTAGGTGCCCTGTTTAACTCCACCGATGGGCAAGTGGTGCTGGACCATGACGTGGAGATGACGGTGAAGCGCGGCAAGGATGATGTGAAGATTCGCGCGCATCATGCGGAGTTTGAGCGCGGCGCGCTGACCGGGACACTGACGAATGCGGAGACGAGCTATCGCGGCGGGCAGGCGACGGCCGGCGATGCGAAGGTTCTCTTCCGGGAGAATGGCTCGGCGGTGCGGCTGGATGCGCGCAATGGGTTCACGATGACTTCAGCGAGTGGAGCGCATGTTGGCGCGCCGCAGGGCTGGCTGGAGTTTGACGAGAAGAATCATCCGCGGAATGGGCATCTTGAGGGCGGCGTCACGCTGGACTCGGTGACGGGCGGGCGGCAGGCGCATGGCAGTGCGCCGGTGGCGGAGCTGGAATTTACCAATCAGGGTGATTTACGGCACGCGCACATGGAGCACGGCGTAACCATGCACAGCGAGGAAGATTCGGCAGGCGCGCATATCAGCCGCGACTGGAAGTCTCCTGTGGCAGATGTCGCGTTTCGCGCGGGCGCAAAAGCCAAGACGGAACTGGATAGCGTCTTTGGCCAGGGTGGCGTGGTGATGACCGGGCAGACGCGGCGCGGCGATGGCATGACGCCTTCCAAGATGAGCGCGGACCAGGTGACGGCTTCTTTTGCCCAGGATCAACAGTTGAAGCATGTGGTGGGCACCGGTCATGCGAGCGTGGAGCAGACCACGGCTACCGGGACAGTGCAGACGACCAGCGGAGACAAGCTGGATGCAGAGCTGGCACTGGGAGCAAAGACTGCGGATACATCTGCGTCTAAGGGTGCGGGACTGGCAGGTGGGCAGATTGAGTCGGCTACGATTGACGGCCACGTGGTGCTGACGCAGCAGGCGGCGGCGAAGCAGGGTGAGCCGGCGCCGCCTTTGCTGCGGGCGACAGCCGCTCATGCCGTCCTGGATGGGGGATGGCTGCATCTGACGGGAAGCCCGCGAGTGGTCAATGGCGGACTCGACATGACGGCTGACAAGCTCGATGTGGTGCAAGTGATGGGGACCGCGGCTGACGCCAAGGGGAAGACTAATGCCGGTGGAGATGCCTTTGCGCGCGGAAATGTGAAGGCTACGTGGGTGAATGACGGGCGGAATGCGGGCGGTGCTTCCAATGGAGCCAGTGCCGGGACTGTCGGGCTGGGCGGCCAGACGCCGGCGCATGTGATTGCGGCTGAGGCGGAGTTTCATCAGGCTACGGGCGAGGCTACGTTCAAGGGACAGGCCCGGTTGTGGCAGGATGCGAATTCCGTGGCTGCTCCGGTAATTGTGCTGGATAGAAACAAGCGCACGCTGGCTGCGCGTGGGAATGGCAATGCGGACCCGGTGAAGTTGGTGCTGCTGAGTGCCGGCGCGACACCGGGGACAAAGAGCGAGCCGGAGAAGCCGGGCGGCGATTCTAAGCAGAGTACGCCGTCTGTGATTCGAGTAACCGGTGGTGATCTGCTGTATACCGATACGACGCGCAAAGCTGTGCTCCATGCCGTGCCGGGCGGAACGGTAACGGCGGATACGGGAGGAGCGACTTCGAACTCGGATGTGGTGGAGCTGACTTTATTACCGGCAGCAAGCGCGAGCAAAGATGCCGCTGTTGCACAGAAAGATACCGCCTCTCGCGTTGACAAGATGGTGGCGCATGGAAATGTGGTGCTGAGTTCAGAGGACCGGCGCGGTACGGGCGAGCAGCTTACCTACGCCGGCCAGACGGGGCAGTATGTGCTGACGGGAACGGCGGCAAAACCGCCGAAACTGAGCGATCCCGCACAGGGCACGGTAACGGGTAACGCTTTGATTTTCAATAGTCGCGATGATAGCGTCAGTATCGAAGGCGCAGGGAATAAAACGGCAACAACGACGCGGGCGCCGGCGAAATCGAAGCCATAGGCGACGGGAAGTTAGCAGAGAAGCGAGCTGGATGGAGATACTGAGCGCCGAGGGACTCGGCAAGACATATAAGGGGCGGCAGGTGGTGCGCGGCGTGGATGTGAGCGTCAAGCGCGGCGAGGTTGTTGGGTTGCTGGGGCCGAACGGCGCGGGCAAGACTACGAGCTTCTACATGATTGTGGGCCTGGTGGAGCCGGAAACGGGCCATGTGCGGGTGGACGGCGAAGATATTACGCGGGTTCCTATGTACCTGCGGGCGCGGAATTTTGGCATCAGTTACCTGCCGCAGGAGCCGAGCGTCTTTCGCAAACTGACCGTAGAGGAAAATATCCTGGCCGTTCTGGAGGCGCAGCCGCTGAGCAACAAGGAGCGCCGGACGCGGACCGATCGGCTGATTCAGCAGCTGAACCTGGGGCACATTCGCGGAACCAAGGGCTACGCGCTCTCAGGCGGCGAGCGGCGCAGGGTGGAGATTGCGCGATCGCTTTGCATTCAGCCGAACTTTATTCTGCTGGATGAGCCATTCAGCGGAATTGACCCGATTGCGGTCTCAGATTTGCAGCGGATTATCTTCGATCTGAAGGCCAGCGGGATTGGGATTTTGATCACAGATCATAACGTTCGAGAGACTTTAAGCGTGACGGATCGCGCATACATTATCGCAGAGGGTAAAATCTTCCGAACGGGCACGCCGCGGGAGTTGGGTAACGATGTGGAGGTACGGCGTGTCTATCTAGGAGAGGGATTTTCGCTGGATTAGAATTGTGCGGCGTTGCCAGTGTTTCAGAGGTGTTTATGGGGGTATAAGAATTTGATTCCTGAGACATTCTGAAACATTCCTCATGCAGCATGATTCATTTTGGAACATTCCCATTTGTTCCTTCTCTTTTTCGCTTTATCAAAGCACCTCACCGGCTAAACTTCGTATATTCCAACCGGGAATCGAGCGGTCCTGATGGCTCTTTTGCAGCCAAAACTGAATTTAAGAGTCTCCCAGCGGCAGGTGCTTACGCCGGGGCTGATGCAGATGGTCAGCGTTCTTGCGCTCAACAAGCTTGAGCTCAAGGAAATGATCGACGCGGAGATGATTGAGAACCCGGTATTAGAGGAAATTGACGAGACGGTTCCCATGCTGGACCAGGTGGCCAGCCGCGAAGAGACGCTTGGGCTTTCTGCCGAGCGGGCCGCGGAGGAGGTTGCCAAGCCCGCCGATCCGTTTGATGAGGTTGATTTCGGTTCTTATTTTCAGGAGTATCTCGATCCCGGGTTCAAAACGCAGCCGGAGTATGAGGATAGCGAGAAGCCATCCTTTGAGAATTTTCTATCGCAGCCCACGACCCTGACCGATCATTTGTCGTGGCAGCTTGGCGCGCTTTCCCTGGACGCGGAGATGAGTGCGGCAGCCGAGTTTATTGTCGGCAATCTGGATGAGAACGGATACCTTGCTGCGAGCGATGAAGAGCTTGCGGCGAGCTTTGCGGGCATCGATCCAGCTGCGGCAGTGAATGGCGAGGCGGAGGCTTATGCCGAGGCGCACAAGCTGATTCTGAAAGCGATTGAGCTGGTGCAGCATCTTGATCCGGCGGGAGTGGGCGCGCACGATCTGCGGGAATGCCTGCTGGTTCAGATCGCGGCGCAGCAGGCAGAGCTGGCTCAGCTGTATGCCAAACGAAACCATGTTGCCGAAGTGGAGCCAGAGGCAGAGACCGGCGAAGAGGAATACGCGCAGGAGCCGGAAGTAAGTCCGCATGGCAGTTTTCTTGCTGAGGCCGAGGCAAAGCTGGAAGAGCGGCGCAGGGCCATGAATGTGGCGACGCAGATTGTGGACAAGCATCTGGGCCTGCTGCTGAAGCGCGATGTGAAGGACCTGGCGCGTGCGGTGCAAATCACGACGGATGAGGCGCATGCGGCGATTGAGTTTATTCGCACGCTCGACCCGAGGCCGGGGCGGTTGTATAACCGCGAGCAGACGCGGCTGATTGAGCCCGATGTGGTGTTTGTGAAGCGCGGCGGCGAGTGGGTTGTGAGCATGAACGAGGAAGACCTGCCGAGCCTGCGGCTGAGCCGGCGTTACCGGCAGATGCTGGCCTCAACCGGTACCGAGCGCGAAGTCAAGGAGTATGTGAAAGAGCGATTCCGCTCCGCACTGCAGCTCATGCGGAATATCGCGCAGCGCAAGAGCACGATTCTGCGTACCTGCGAAGTGATTGTGAGGCGGCAGCAGGAGTTTCTGGACAAGGGACTTGAGGCACTGCGGCCCATGATGATCAAGGAGGTCGCCGAGGAGATCGGTGTGCATCCTTCCACGGTGAGCCGTGCCGTGGCCAACAAGTACGCACACACGCCGCAGGGAGTATTGGAGCTGAGGTTCTTCTTCTCTGAGGGTTCGAATGGACCGGAAGGGGCCGATACGCCGCTGGTCGTGCTGAAGAAGAAGGTTCGCAAGCTGATTGAAGAGGAAGACCCGAAGAAACCGCTCACAGATGACCAGCTTGCGGCGATGCTGCAGTCGGCTGGGATTCAACTGACGCGGCGCACCGTAGCCAAGTATCGTGAAGAGATGAATATACCTTCTACCCACCAGAGGAGACGGCGCGACGCCTGAGGTGGCCGCTGTCACCGTCTCTTCCTTTCCACTATGCTATAGAATCCGTAGATTCACCCTCTGCTGAATGCAGAGAGGTGGATTACAAACGAGCGGAGGCTGACGATGGCTGTGGAGTTGACTGCAAGGCAGGTAAGGATCTCCAAGGCGTTGCGTGAGCAGGCCGAAGAGGGCATGGAGCGCGTTGCGCGCCTCATGGGCAGGACTACAAGCGCCTCTGTAACATTTCGCGTGGAGAGGCATCTGCAGATTGCCGAACTGACGATTTCTGCGCGGCATCACACGATTGCGGCTGCGGGACAGGCGGCGACGCAGGAGGCAGCTCTGAAGCATGCGCTGGCTCACGCCGAACATCAGGCGTTGCGTCATCGTGACAAGCGCCTGACGGGCAAGCGGCTCCCAAAAGAAGAAAAGCTGATGGCGGCGCTTCCGGTAGCACGGCCCAAGACGCGGCCGGCGGAGCCGGAGCTTTCAGGGGAGACGACGGAAAATGGACTTCCCGCCAAGCCGTCAGCCAAGCCAAGGGCTTCCATTCTGGCCCACTCCTTCCCTGCCAAGCCTACGGTGGTGGAACCGCACATTGTGAAGAGCAGTGAGGCGATTGCGCTCAAGCCGATGTCGCTGGAAGAGGCGGTGAAGGAAGCAGAATTTCGCGACCGCGAGCTGCTGATCTTCCACGATCTGGCCGGGAAGATGTTTGTGCTGCACCGGCGGAAGGATGGGCAGATGGAGCTGGTGGAAATTCCTTAAAGGCAGGGGAAAAACGCAGGGACTAAGGGACCGAGGGAACAAGGGATCGATAAAAACAAAGACCATTCCCACACATTCGGCTGAGCGCTATTTCGAATACGGGCGCAATCGCGTCTGGAAAGCCAATCGAAAGCGGGCAGCTTCTATCGGTCCCTTGTTCCCTTTTTGCTCGTTCCTTGGTCCCTTTTTTCTCTCAGTCCCCGCCGTTGTACCATTGGCGCATGGCAAGCGTGAACGATTCCGCAGGCATGACTGGCCGCAGCAAGAAAACTCCCGGCAAAGAACTGGTGATCGTGACCGGCATCTCCGGGGCGGGCAAGGCCACTGCCCTGAAGGCGTTTGAAGATCTCGGCTTTCATGCCGTGGACAATCTGCCGCTGGAGCTGCTGGTGGAGTTTGCGCGGATCGTGGAGAAGTCCGACGAGATTGAGGAAGCGGCGATCATTGTCGACATCCGTGAAGGGATGACACTGGATCAGCTTCCTGAAATTCTGAAGACCGTAAAGACGGTGCTGCCGACGCGCGTTGTCTTTCTGGACGCGAAGGATGAAGTGCTGGTCCGGCGCTATTCGGAGACGCGCAGGCCGCATCCTCTGAGGAAGCAGGACTCTGTTTCGCGCTCGATTGTGGAGGAGCGGCAGCTTCTCGATCCGATCCGCAACGTGGCCGACACGCTGATCGATTCTTCAAACTTTAATGTGCATGAGCTGCGCGCACACATCCAGGCGCGCTTCGGGCGGGATGAGCCGGTGAATCATCTGCTGGTTTCCTGCCTGAGCTTTGGTTTCAAAAATGGTGTGCCACTAGATGCGGACATGGTCTTTGATGTGCGCTTTCTTCCCAATCCCCATTTTGTGCCGGAGTTTCGTAAGCTGACCGGGCAGGACCCGAGGGTGGCGGCGTATGTGCGCGGGTTTCCACAGACGGAGGAGTTTCTGGAGCGCGTGACAGGGCTGATGCTGTACCTGCTGCCGCATTACGTGACTGAGGGTAAGAGCTACCTGACGATTGCCTTTGGCTGCACGGGCGGAATGCACCGAAGCGTGATGATGGCCGAGGAGATGTCGGCCCGGCTGAAAGCGGCCGGCTACCAGGTCAAGGCGCTCCATCGGGATATGCCCCGCTGAGACTTTTCCCCCCACGCAACCGTCTTAAAAGTGTTCACGATCCGTCGTCAAGCGCAATGCAGATATTGTCCGGTGAGGCGCTGCGGATTCCAGCAGAAGGGCTGCCCCAGGTTCTTCTTCGCGCGTTCTTCGGATGGTAGACTAAAGAACTGTCTCATAGGCTTTCGAAGCCTGGATATGATCCTTAAAACCCGCTGAAAAAAGCGGGCTTTCGATGCGATGATTCCGGCTTGCAGAAAGAGGATGAGACTCTCATAGCGATTTGGCAACATACTGCCTCCTGTTTTTGTATCGGGGCAGAGCCGGAAATCTACATTTTTTTGCGGACCACCAAAAGAGACCAATGGACGAACAATCATCTGCTTCACATGGAACGCCGGGGGCGCAGCAGGCCGGAGACACGTCCGCGCCAAAGAAGAAGCGCCGGCACCTCTGGATATGGGCCGTAGTTCTACTTGCCTTTGCGGGCCTTTTCTACTGGGTGATTCATCATCAGCAGCAGAAGAGCCAGGCGGCAGCGGGCGGCGGACGGCGCGGGATGATGGGCGGCCCGGTTCCGGTGACGACGGCAACCGTGAAAAAGGGCTCCATGGGGATTTACTACGATGCCCTGGGCACGGTCACGCCGGTATTCACCAACACCATTACGGCGCAGGTGACGGGCGTGGTGACGCAGGTGCATTACCGCGAAGGCCAGCAGGTGCGTAAAGGCGATCCGCTGATCGACCTGGACGACCGTCTCTACAAGGCACAACTGGCGCAGGCACAGGGAACGCTTGAGCACGACAAGCAAGTGCTGGCGCAGGCCGAAATGGACCTTGAGCGCTATAAGCAGGCGTGGGCGAAGAATGCCATTCCGCGGCAGACACTGGAAGACCAGGAGAAGATAGTTCTGCAGCAGCAGGGCACGGTGAAGAACGACGAAGGCGTGGTGCAGTACGACGAGACGCAGGTGGAGTACTGCCACATCAAGGCGCCCATCTCGGGCCGCGTGGGATTGCGGCTTGTGGATCCGGGAAACCTGGTAACAGCCAATTCCACCACGACGCTGGTGGTGATTACGCAGACTGCTCCTATCACGGTGGTTTATACGCTTGCCGAAGACAACCTGCCGGAGGTTCTGAAGCAGACGAAGAACAGGCAGGCACTGACGGTGGAAGCAATGGATCGCTCGCAGTCAGGGCACCTTGCGACGGGCAAGCTCAGCTCGATCGACAACCAGATCGATACGTCGACAGGAACTGTGAAGCTGCGCGCAACCTTCGATAACAGAGATGGTGCTTTGTTTCCGAACCAGTTTGTGAATACGCGCATGCTGGTGCAGACACTTCAGGATCAACTGATCGTTCCCTCTTCCGCGATTCAGCACAACGGCAGCGATGACTTTGTCTATGTGTTAGCCGATGCGAAGACGGGGCAGCCGATCTCCGATGTATCCGTATGCTCTACGGGCACGGGTGCTCAGGGAGCCGGCGGTCCCAGTGCGCCAGCTTCCGGCGGAAAGAGCGGCGGTCAGCGCAGCGGCAAGGGCGCCGCAGGGGCACAGCCTGCCGGACCTCCGCCGCCGTGCAAGGTGGAGATGGAGACGGTGAAGTCGGGCCACTCGGAAAATGGCAGCACGATTGTGCTTCAGGGGCTGCAGGAGGGCTACATTGTGGCCGACTCAAGCTTTGAAAAGCTGATTGACGGCGCGCCCATCACCATCTCGAAGATCAAACTTCCATCCACCTCTGATTCGAGCGCGAGCACAGCCCCATGAACCCATCCCGGCCATTCATCTTGCGGCCGGTGGCGACTGCGCTGCTGATGGCCGCGATTCTGCTTGTAGGTATTGTCGCGTACTTCCAGCTGCCGGTTTCGGCGCTGCCGGAAGTGGACTATCCCACAATTCAGGTGCTGACCTTCTATCCCGGCGCAAGCCCCGACGTGATGGCGACGACGGTGACTGCGCCGCTGGAACGGCAGTTTGGACAGATGCAGGGCCTCAGCCAGATGACCTCGACCAGTGCGGGCGGGGTCTCGGTAGTCGTGCTGCAGTTCAACCTCACGCTGAGCCTCGACGTGGCGGAAGAAGAGGTGCAGGCATCCATCAACGGAGCGGGATCCTTCCTGCCTGCAAACCTGCCCACGCCTCCGGTATACAACAAGACCAACCCGGCAGATGCGCCTGTGATGACGCTGGCCATCTACTCACCGCAGCTGCCGCTCTCCCAGGTGGAAGACCTTGTGGACACACGGCTGGCTCCGCGCCTTTCGCAATTGGCCGGCGTGGGACTGGTGAGCATCAGCGGCGGACAGAAGCCGGCTGTCCGGATCCAGGTGAATCCGACGAAGCTCTCCGCGCATGGACTGAATCTTGAGGATGTCCGCACGGCACTGACGCAGTCGAGCGTGAATGCGGCCAAAGGCAACTTCGACGGGCCGCGCCAGGATTATCAGATTGACGCCAATGACCAGATCACAGAGGCGGAAGGGTACAAGAATGTTGTCATCTCGTACTCCAACGGCTCGCCGGTCTTTGTAAAAGACGTGGCGAACGTGATCAATGGCGTGGAGAATACGCGCCAGGCCGCGTGGATGAACCAGACTCCCGCGGTGGTACTGAATGTTCAGCGTCAGCCGGGCGCAAACACCATTACAGTCGTCAATCGCATCCGGCAGATTCTGCCGCAGCTTGAGGCGAATCTCCCTGCTTCGATTCAAGTCGTCACCTTAACGGACATGACGACGAGCATTCAGTCATCGGTAAATGATGTTGAGTTTGAGTTACTGCTGACCATTGGGCTCGTCGTAATGGTCATCTTCCTCTTCCTCAGGAAGCTTTCAGCGACGATCATTCCTTTTGTGGCGGTGCCGCTTTCCCTGGTTGGCACCTTTGCCGTGATGTACATGCTGGGCTACAGCCTGGACAATCTTTCGCTCATGGCGCTCACCATCTCTACGGGCTTTGTCGTGGACGATGCAATCGTGATGATCGAGAACATCTCTCGCTATCTGGAAGAAGGGATGCCGCCGCTTGAGGCCGCTCTCACCGGCGCGGGACAGATCGGCTTCACAATCGTTTCACTCACCGTGTCCCTGATTGCAGTGCTGATTCCGCTGCTCTTCATGGGCGATGTGGTGGGACGGCTCTTCCGCGAGTTCGCTGTGACACTGGCCGTGACCATCATCATCTCAGCGGTTGTTTCGCTGACGCTGACGCCGATGATGTGCGCCAGAATCCTCAAGCACGATCCGGCCCAGCAGGAAACTCGCTTCTATCGTGTTTCAGAAAAAGCCTTCGAGAACATGATCGCCTTCTACGGGCGCACGTTGAAGGTGGTACTGGAGCATCAGACGATCACGCTGCTTGTGGCTGTTGCGACAATCGTAACCACGGTTGTGTTGTACATCATCATCCCCAAAGGCTTCTTTCCCGTGCAGGATACGGGCGTGATTCAGGGCATCTCACAGGCCATGCAGTCGATCTCGTTTGAAGACATGAGCAAGAAGCAGCAGGAGCTTTCGCGAATCATTCTCGAAGACCCTGCCGTTGAAAGCCTCTCCTCATTCATCGGTGCTGACGGCCTGAATACCACGCTGAATAGCGGGCGCATCTCGATCAACCTGAAGCCCATCGACCAGCGCGACCTGAGCGCGGCGGATGTCATTCGCAGGCTGCAAACCAAGCTCTCGCGGGTACAAGGCATGCGTCTCTATATGCAGCCGGTGCAGGACATTACGGTGGATGACCGTGTGAGCCGCACCCAGTATCAATACACGCTGGAAGATCCGGACATTAACGAGTTGAACGACTGGACCAACCGGTTTGTGGCGGAGTTGCAGAAGATTCCCGATCTCGAAGATGTGGCCACCGATCAACAAACAGGCGCGAAGGCGGTCTCGCTGGAGATCGATCGCGTAACGGCTTCGAGGCTTGGCATTGCGCCGGCGACGATTGATAACACACTTTACGACGCCTATGGCCAGCGCCAGATCAACACGCTCTATACACAGCTGAATCAGTATCACGTGATTCTGGAAACAGCACCGGAGTGGCAGCAGAATCCGGCGAACCTCGGCTCGCTCTACATTCAATCCAGCTCGTCTTCGGGTGCAAGCGGCGCGGGCGCATCCACATCGTTCTCTGCATCGGCCTCAGCGTCTGCGGGCTCAAATGCGCTTACGACAGGAGTGAAGTACACACCTTCGTCGAACGTGATGGGCCCTGCTGCGACTGTGCTCGCAGGCTCTACATCCTCGAGCGGATCAAGCGCCAGCGCAGGCACCACAAGCGGCACCACGCCGAACACAACCATCGCCTCGGTTGGCTCAAACGCAATTCCGCTGAACGCATTTACGCACGCCAGCATTACTACGGAACCGCTCTCCATCAATCACCAGGGACAGTTCCCTTCCGTAACGGTTTCATTCAACCTTGCTCCGCATGCTTCGCTTGGCACGGCAATCGAAGAGATCGACAAGGTAGAAAAGAAGATCGACTTTCCGCCGACGATTCAAGCGGATTTTCAGGGTACGGCAGCATCGTTCCGCAACTCGCTTTCCAATGAGGCGCTGCTGATTCTTGCGGCACTCGTAACGGTGTATATCGTGCTGGGCGTGCTGTACGAAAGCTTCATTCATCCCATCACCATTCTCTCTACACTGCCCTCCGCGGGCGTGGGCGCGCTGCTGGCGCTGATGCTCTTCAGGCAGGATCTGAGCGTCGTCGCAATCATCGGCATCATTCTTCTCATCGGTATTGTGAAGAAGAACGGCATCATGATTGTGGACTTTGCACTTGAGAGCGAGCGTGAACACGGCAAGAATTCGACAGACGCCATCTACGAAGCAAGTCTGCTGCGCTTCCGTCCCATCATGATGACCACGATGGCCGCGTTGCTCGGTGGTGTACCACTTGCCTTTGGCTCGGGACTCGGCTCAGAGCTGCGCCGGCCGCTCGGTATCGCCATGGTCGGCGGACTGCTGCTTTCGCAGGTGCTGACGCTCTACACCACACCTGTGATCTACATCTTCTTTGATTCGCTCGGCCAGCGAATCACGGGCCGCAAGCCGGCACATACAGCTCAGCGAAACGAGCCGCCGGCCACGAAGCACGGAGAGCAGCCTGCATGAGTCTGTCTTCTCCATTTATTCACCGCCCGGTGGCCACAACGTTGCTCACCATTGCTGTGGCCATTGCGGGAGCCATTGCGTACATGGTGCTGCCCGTGTCGCCGCTGCCCCAGGTGGATTTTCCTACGATCAGCGTCTCAGCCAGTCTGCCCGGTGCCAGCGCACAGATCATGGCGGCATCCGTAGCAACGCCGCTTGAGCGGCAGTTCAGCCACATCGCCGGCATCACGGAGATGACTTCTTCCAGTTCGCTGGGCAGCACAAACGTTACGCTGCAATTCGATCTGAGCCGGAACATCGACGGCGCGGCGCGCGATGTACAGGCGGCCATCAATGCGGCACGCACGTACCTTCCGCAGAACCTGCCATCGAACCCTTCGTATCGCAAGGTGAATCCTGCAGACTCGCCGGTCATGATCATCGGCCTCACATCGAAGAAATACGATGTGACAAAGGTCTACGATCTCGCTTCTACGATTCTGGAGCAGAAGCTCTCTCAGATTCAGGGCGTGGGCCAGGTGAACGTTGGCGGCGGCGCTACGCCATCGGTGCGCGTCGAAGTGGATCCGATGAAGTTGCAGGGATATGGACTGACGCTGGCCAATGTTCAGTCCATGCTGAGCCTGCAGAATGCGGATACACCGCGCGGCCAGCTCGCGGATGGTCAGACGACCGCGGACATCATCACCAACGACCAGATATCCCACGCTGAAGACTACAAGCCGCTCATCATCGGCTATCACAACGGCTCAGCTATCCGGCTTTCTGATGTAGCCGACGTGGTGGATTCGACGCAGAACGTCCGCACGGCCGGTTACATGGACGGCACGCGCGCGGTCTTCATCATCATCTTCCGGCAGCCCGGCGCGAACATTATCGATACAGTTGACCGTGTCAAGGAGCAGTTGCCGTTCCTCACTGCGGTGCTTCCGAATGGAATCACCTCCACCATCGTGATGGACCGCACGCAGACCATTCGCGCCTCCGTCTTCGATGTGGAGCGGACGCTTGTTCTGTCGATTGTGCTCGTGGTGCTGGTGGTCTTCGTCTTTCTGCGCAGCCCGCGTGCCACGCTCATTCCAACCGTTGCCGTGCCAGTCTCGCTGGTAGGTACATTCGCGGTGATGTACATCTTCGGCTACAGCCTGGACAATCTCTCGTTGATGGCGCTGACCATCTCGACAGGCTTCGTGGTAGACGATGCGATTGTGGTGATGGAGAACATCACGCGACATCTCGAAGACGGCATGGATCCATTTGCGGCGGCATTGCAGGGCGCACAGGAGATTGGGTTCACGGTCTTCTCCATCAGCATGTCGCTGATCGCGGTATTCATTCCCATCCTCATGATGGGCGGCATTGTTGGCCGCCTCTTCCGCGAGTTTGCCGTAACGCTTTCCACGGCGATTGTGGTCTCCATGGTGATCTCACTGACCACCACTCCGACCATGTGCGCGCACCTGCTGCGGGCTCACAACAAAGACGAGAAGCACAACTGGTTTTACCGGACAAGTGAAAAAGCCTTTGACTGGATGGTGGATGTCTATCGCCATTCTCTGAGCTGGGCGCTGGATAATCCGGTACTGATGCTGATTGTGCTTGCGCTGACGATCACTCTAAACGTAGTCATCATCGTGCGTATCCCCACCGGCTTCTTCCCGCAGCAGGATACCGGCCTGATCATGGGCATGGTGCAGGGGCCGCAGGATGCGTCGTTCCCTTTCATGAACTTCTCAGTGAAGCGCATCGTGGATGTGATCAAGGCGAATCCTAGCGTGGCGCACGTGAATGCGTACACGGGCGGACAGGGATCGAGCAATGGCGGTTTTATTTTCATTGCGTTGAAGCCGCTGGGCAAGGAACGTAAAGCCTCCGCGATGGATGTGATCAATCAGGTCCGGCCGCAGTTGGCGCGGCTTCCCATTGCATCTGCGTTTATGCAGCCGGGTCAGGATGTGCGCATCGGCGGTCGCGGCGGCGGAGCTCTCTATCAGTACACGGTGCAGACAGAGAGCGTGGAAGACCTGGCCAAGTGGGGCCCGATCCTGCTGAACAATATGAAGAAGCTGCCCGTGCTGCAGGATGTGAACACGGATCAGCAGAACAACGGCTTGCAGGAGATGCTGACCTTCGATCGCGCCACGGCCGCACGGCTCGGGCAGACGGCGCAATCTCTCGACAGCTCCCTTTATGGCGCATTTGGACAGTCTGAAGTTTCGGTAATTTATACGCAGCTCAACCAGTATTACGTCGTGATGGAAGTTCAGCCGCAGTATTGGCAGGACCCATCCGGACTGCACAGCATCTTCATCAAGCCCAAGAGCGGATCATCCGGCGCCGGCGTGAACACCATGGCGCCTTTATTGAGCATCATGACTCCGAAGACAGGAACCACGCCCCTGCAGGTGAATCATACCGGCCTGTTCCCTTCTGTAACGGTGTCGTTCAACCTGACGAACGGTGCGGCACTGAGCGACGCGACGCGCGCGATTACCGACATGGAGACGCGGCTGGGAATGCCGGCAACCATTCACGGATTCTTCGCCGGCACAGCGCAGGCATATCAGGATTCGCTGGCCTCGGAAAAATATCTCGTGATCACAGCGCTGCTGGCGGTTTACATTGTGCTGGGCATTTTGTACGAAAGTCTGATCCATCCGATCACGATCATCTCTACGCTTCCCTCTGCGAGCGTTGGCGCAATGATCGCATTGATGCTCTTCAGCATCGACCTGAATGTGATTTCCATTATCGGAATCATCCTGCTGATCGGCATCGTGAAGAAGAACGCCATCATGATGATCGACTTTGCGCTGCAGGCCGAGCGTGGCGGCATGAATACACATGACGCCATCTTTGAGGCATGCCTGCTGCGCTTCCGTCCAATTTTGATGACAACGATGGCGGCCATTATGGGCGCGCTGCCACTGGCTTTCGGCACAGGCACAGGCTCTGAGCTGCGGCGGCCGCTTGGTATCACGATTGTCGGCGGACTGGTGCTGAGCCAGCTGCTGACGCTGTACACAACGCCGGTGGTTTACCTGGCGCTGGATAGCCTGCGACTGCGCGTGATGAAGCGCTCGCATGATAAGCCGCTGCCAAGCGGAGCTACGGAGGCAGCATTGTGATGTGCGGGCCGGGAAAAGAGAGAATGATGACAATGTTTGCTGAAGGACATCGATGGGAAGGAAAGCTTGCGACAGCGGCCGCGCTGGCGTTGCTGGCGCTCGTCAGCGGTTGCAACATCGGGCCCAAATATCATGCGCCCGTGCCTCCCACATCCACCGCGCCGAGTTACAAGGAATCCACGATCAACTTTCAGGATCAGGATGGCTGGAAGGTTGCGAACCCGCAGGAAACGGCCATCCGCGGCAACTGGTGGGAGATTTTCAACGAGCCGGAGCTGAACGCGCTGGAAGAGCAGCTGAATACAAATAACTACAACATTCAGATTGCGTATCAGAACTATATGGCAGCGCGCGCGGTCATTTCCGAGGCGCGCTCGCAGTACTGGCCCACTGTCACATTCAATCCTGCGTGGAGCCGGTCGCGCAGTTCCTCCAACACAGGCAATAACAACAATAACGGGAGCAACAACAACGGCAGCACAACCTCGCTCTGGTCGCTGCCTATCGATGTCACCTGGACACCCGACTTCTGGGGCAAGATTCGCAATCAGGTACGTGAGGCGGAATACACTGCCCAATCGAACGCCGCAACCCTGGCACTCGAAAAATTGTCCATGCAATCCAGTCTGGCGCAGTACTACTTTGAGATCCGCGGACAAGACCAACTAGCCGCAATTCTGGATGCAACGGTAAAGGCAGACCAGGCAGCAGTCGATGCTACGCAGGGCGCCTACGATGCCGGCACCGGCGATTACGTAGCCGTGGTGCAGGCCAAGGGTACGCTTGAGTCAGCAAAAGCATCCCTGGTGAATGCGGGCCTGCTGCGAGCGCAGTACGAGCACGCAATTGCAATGCTCACGGGGAAGGTCGCAACAGACTTTTCGATTCCCGCGCGCGCGCAAATCTATACCGCGCCACCGATTCCGCTGGGCTTGCCTTCTCAACTGGCCGAGCGCAGGCCGGATGTTGCCGCTTCTGAGCGAACCATTGCAGCGGCCAACGCGACAATCGGAGTAGGCTATGGAGCGTTCTTTCCGGATGTAACCTTATCGGCAGCAGGTGGCCTGGAGAGTGCCGCGTTCAAGCACCTCTTCGACATCGCCAGCCGCGTATGGTCCGTCGGCCCTTCGGCGTCACAGACTCTGTTCAACGGCTTTCTGTATCGCGCCGAGTTGCATCAGTATGAGGCGCAGTACAACGCGGATGTTGCCACCTACAAACAGACCGTGCTGACGGCCTTCCAGCAGGTAGAGGACGCACTTGCTGCGACTCGCATCTACTCGCAGCAGATTCTGCATGAGCAAAAGGCCATCGATCTCGCGCAGCAATCCTACGATCTCGAAAAACAACGCTACGACTCCGGCGTCGATCCATACATCGACGTGGTGACCGCGCAGACCACACTGCTCGGCAACCAGGTAACGCTGAACAATCTGCAGGTGGAAGAGATGCTCTCCGCGGTGCAGCTGGTGCAGGCGCTCGGCGGCGGATGGGATGCTTCGCAATTGCCTACTCCGAAGCAGACTGGAGAGAAGGTCCCGGCCTCGGCCTACAAGACGCAGCAATAGACAAACGCTACAGCTGCAGCATCTTCAATCCGAATGCACTGAAACACAAATGGGCATCCCGCAAAAGCAGGATGCCCATTTTGTTCGAAATCCTTACCTCAGCACGAAAGGCGCGCAAAGCGCGCAATCGCCAGTGCGGCCAGCACCTAGCGGCCGAAGTGTGCTGAGTTCTTTTCTGTAAAGTGCGCCCACTTTTCCGGCAGGTCGTCCTGCGCGAAGATCGCAGACACCGGGCAGGCCGGCACGCATGCGCCGCAGTCTATGCATTCAACCGGATCGATGAAGAGCTGATCCGCCTCGGCGTTGCCGTCCTCGTCCTTCTTGGGGTGGATGCAATCGACGGGACAGGCGTCCACACAGGCGGTGTCCTTGGTGCCGATACAGGGTTCTGCAATCACATATGCCATCAGGTCTTCTCCAAAATTACCGCTGGAAGTCTTACTCTCGACCGTGAGAATAGCACAGATGACCATGCGCTGAATGCCCAATTCTCATTGGCGTTTTGCGATGCGGGAATCGCCTTCGCTGCCAGCATCTTCCTGATAAATAAAGACTCTTTTTGTCCGTTATCCCCTTCTCGCGATGTCGCGGCCTTTCCGCTACACTGGTCGCCATGCGGATAAAGATGATGCTCGGCGCGATGGCGCTTATGGCGATAACAGCTCACGCGCAATGGACCATCGAAAACTCCAACACCACCGCCAGCCTGCGCGGAGTTCACTCGCTTGGCAGCGGCATCGCATGGGCATCAGGCACTAACGGCACAGTTCTGCGCACGGAAGACGGCGGCTTTGAGTGGCAGACGTGCTCTATTCCGCCGGGAGCTGAGAAGCTGGACTTTCGCGGAATTCAGGGCTTCGATGCGAATACCGCCATCGTTATGTCCAGCGGCAAGGGCGATCTTTCGCGCCTCTATAAAACTACGGATGGCTGCCATTCGTGGAGACTCCTCTTCACTAATCCTGATGCCGACGGCTTCTTCGACTGTGTCTGGATGCATCGCACTGGCACAGGCATTTTGCTTGGCGATCCAGTAAAGGGCCGTTTTGTTCTTTTCGAGACCAAAAATGGTGGAGAGCACTGGAAGCAGGATTTAGATAAAGGTCTGCAGATAGGAGAAAAACAAATTGCAGCATTCGCAGCAAGCAACAGCCTGTTTGTGCAAACGAAGAGCGGTTATATGAAGGGCTTTGTAACTGGCGGCTCAACCGGAGCGTATCTTTTTGAAGCATGGAGCAAGCCAAACTGGTCCACGGTCCCAATCCCTGTTGGCAGCAGTACAGAATCCTCCGGTGTGTTCTCAGTAGGCCTTCGTTTTACTATTCCGCGATGCACGGATTGTAAAAATCCATCGGATTATTTTCTAGTCGCGGTCGGCGGAGACTACTCAAAACCTAATGAAGATACTCAAACGGCCGCGTGGTCAAGAGACTTAGGTAAATCATGGCAGCCCGCTTCAACTCCACCCCACGGCTACCGCTCCGCAGTAGCCTATGATTCCGACACCAAAACCTGGATCACCGTAGGCCCCAACGGCACCGACATCTCCACCGACGACGGCAAAAACTGGCGCGCCGTGAAACCCAACTCCGCTCTCAGCCAACCCACCGACGCCGACAAAAACTGGAATGCCATTTCCCTACCCTTTGTAGTCGGCCCACACGGACGCATCGGCAAACTCAACGAGCCCGCCATCCAAGCCGCACTCAAGCAGAAATAACGAATCTCAGCTCAGTCCCTTTGTACTCAGCTTTTCATTGGCATATTCGACAGGCGAAGTCATCGGCCCCAGATCCCGCCCCGCAAACATATCCTCAAACAGTCCCACCAGCTCCGCGTGAATCTTCCCATTCGACGCCAGAAGCTCCTTGCTTTCGAGCTTCACCTTGTTCCCGGAGTAATCCGTCACCGAGCCGCCAGCCTCTTCCACAATCAGAATTCCCGCCGCCACGTCCCACGAGTTCAGATTGAATTCCCAGAAGGCCTCATACCGACCCGCCGCCACGTAGGCCAGGTCCAGTGCCGCCGAGCCCAGTCTGCGCACACCATGCGAACGCAGCGTGAATTCATGGTAGAAGTGAATATTCGGGCTCTTGTGCCGCTTCTGGCTCGGAAATCCCGTGGCCACCAGAGACTCATTCAGCGTCTTCGCCTCCGACACATGAAGCTGCTTGCCATTCAGCCACGCGCCCTTGCCCTGCTCGGCAACATACATCTCATCGCGCATCGGGTCGTAGATGACTCCGGCCACCAACGCGCCATCCTCACCCTCAGCCAGTCCGCGCGTCCTCCGCTCCAATCCTAAAGACACGCAGAAATGCGGCACCGAATGCGCAAAGTTCGTTGTCCCATCCAGCGGGTCAACATACCAGCGATACTCGCTCTCCAGCCGTTCGCGGGTTCCCTCTTCGCCAAAGATGCCATGCTCAGGGAACGCTGCGCTCAACCGCTCCAGCACGAGCTTTTCAACAGTGCGGTCCGCAACAGTCACCAGATCGGCAGCGCCCTTGTACTCGGTAGTCACACCCGTGGCGTAAAACTCGCGTAGCTTCGCGCCGGCTTCGCGCGCAATCACTTCAGCTTTAGGAATAAAAACGAAATCAGAGCTCATGATTCCATTGTAGAGATCAATCTTGTTCGGTGCGCTTTACGCCGCGTTAAGCTCCGTTGTGAAAGAGTCCATCCGCATGGCTGCGGTGCCGCCCAGCCTCGCTGATCGAACGGATCTGATGCTTATAAATAAATAAATTCGGCTTGCCTTCACGCGTCAGGCGCAGCATACCGTCATCAAAATATTCAATCCAGCCCTTCACCACGTCGCCATCTCGCAGCTTCACGGCCACAGGCACCTTGCGCTCGCTCAGCGAGCGGAGATACAGCGCTTCCTGGCCGGTCTCACCCGGCGGAGGGGTCTTGGAACGTCTACGAGAAGAAGGTAGAGGGGTCATATACACAGCTTAGATGCAAAAACTAATCCGCGCACGGACCTGCACACAAGAAAATTGGCTTCACTCTGGCCCAGCCGCATCCGCCCGCCGCGCCTTAACCGGCGAATCCCCGTAGTAGCCGGTTCTGTACCGAATATTGAATTCATCCTGACCTGCGCGCGGCACTGTCACCGTAATCCGGTGAAAGGTCCGTCCCGGCTCCTGGTTTTTCGGATAATACCCAATCACGTACTGCGTCCGCAGGTCATCGCTCACCTGCTCGAAAGCTTTGTCCAGTCCGCCGGCATTGGCATAAAAACTCTTGCCGCCCGTCTGCTCCGCAAGCGTAATGAGCGCGTGCTCGCCGCCCAGGTCTCGCCCTGCACTCGCCTCGATCGGCACGTCGATGATGGAATAAATCATCACCTCGGCCCTGAGCGCCTGTTCCAGCGCCTGGTCGTAGGTCGTGCTCTTCGCTGTATCGCCTCCGTCGCTCACCAGCACCAGGACTTTCCGCCCATCCTTGCGCGCCAGCCCCTGCGAACCCAGGTAGATCGCGTCATAGAGCGCCGTCGCATCGCCGCCGCGCAGGTTGCTCAGTGCGCGATCCAGTTGCGGCATCTTGTTTGTAAAATCCGTGAGTTGCCGAACGTCCGTCGCAAACTCAATCAGGCTCATCTGGTCCTGCTGGCGCAGCAATGCATGAATAAACCGCTTGGACGCGTCCTGCTCCAGAGATCGATCTTTAAATGTGCTCCCGCTCGTATCGATGGCCAGAGTCATCGCAAGCGGCTGCTGGCTGTCGCGCTCAAAGATACCAATTTCCTGAGGCCTTCCGTCCTCCAAGACCTTGAAATCGGTCTTCGTAAGCCCGCCCACAATCGCGCCCGTCTTATCCGTCACGTTGGTATACACCACCACCAGCTTGGTATCGATCCGCAGTTCCGGCTGCTGCTGTTGCGCGCACGCCGCCACAACACATCCACACCACGCTGCAATGAACAACCAATTACGCAATCCCCACTCCCTCAGGAAACGCCTCGCCATCAGCCCAAACCGCGCCGTCCTCAAAGGTTTCCTTCTTCCATATCGGCACGGTCTTCTTCAAAGTGTCAATCAGCCATCGCGAAGCATCATACGCCTCAGCGCGATGCTCACTTGACACGACAATCAGCACGCTTGTCTCGCCAATCTCGAGCCGTCCCAGCCGATGCACCATTCCCACAAAGCGAACCCCAAATCGCGCCTGAGCCTCGCGGGCCAAAGAATCGAGCCTGGCCACAGCCATTTCTTCATAAGCCTCGTAATCGAGATACAGAGTCCGCCGCCCGCGAGAGTGATTCCGCACAATCCCGTCAAAGACCACCACCGCGCCGGTGTCTTCTTTTTTCGCCAGGCGAACCAGCGCCTCCGCATCAATCGGCTCCTTCTGAAGCGCAATCGATACCGTCTGAACGCGGCCGCGGATGCCGCCCCACATCAACATCGTCGCAGCCTGCTCGTCCATATCCAAAGCAACAGGCTCCGCCACATCAGGCAAGATCGGCGGCGCGTCATCACCCCGCCCGCCGCTCACTGGCGGAAGCAGGCCCACCTCATCGCCCTCACGCAGCACATCGCCGGCCAGCGCATACTCCGCATTTACACTCACCGCTATCCCGCGCAAGCTCTCCGTGCCGAAGTGAACCAGCAAGTCAGCCACAGTAGCGCCCTCCGGCAGCTCCACCGCAACCACTCCCTCACCCAACCGATCCTTCAACACCCCAAACGCCGTGACCTTAATTTGCATTGATCTCAGAATACCGCTACCACTCTTTGACGCAGCCCGTGCACAAAAGAAAAGGCCGGCATCGCTGCCGGCCCATCTACTGCCAACTATCCACCATTACGCCGCCGGAATTACAGCCACCGGCTGCGGCTTAAACTGCGGCAGAGCCACAGCCAGCACGTCTTCAATATGCTTCGCGTAGTGAATCTGCACGCCGTTAATCTGCTCCGGAGTTAGATCCTCTTCCACGTCCTGCCGGTTCTCCGCCGGCAGAATCACCGTCTTCACGCCCGCTCTCCGCGCCGCCAGGAACTTCTCCTTGATTCCGCCCACCGGAAGCACGTTTCCGCTCAGAGTAATCTCACCCGTCATCGCAGTCAGCGGCTGCACCCTCACCCCGGTCAGCAGCGAAACCAGCACAGTAGCCATCGTCACGCCCGCGCTAGGCCCGTCCTTGGGAATCGCCCCAGCCGGCACGTGAATGTGCAGGTCCAGGTCCTTGGTAAAGTCCTGCTCCAGCCCAAGCCGGTCAGCATTCGAGCGCACCCAGGTCAACGCGGCCTGCATGGATTCCTGCATCACCTCGCCAATCTGGCCCGTAATCGCAAAGCCGCCCTTGCCCTTCATCTTGTTTGCTTCGATGAAGAGAATATCGCCGCCTGCCGGGGTCCACGCCAGGCCCACCGCCACGCCGGGCCGATCCACGCGATCCGCAACTTCCGTATCCACGCGCACCTGAATGTTGCCCAGGAAATCCTTCAGAATCTCCTTCGTGACGACAAGCTTTTCCGTCTTGCCCTCCACCACGCGCCGAGCTTCCTTGCGGCAAACCGTGCCAATCACCTGCTCCAGCTTTCGCACGCCAGCTTCCCGCGTGTAGTGCCGGATGATCTGACGAGTCGCCGCTTCCGGAAACTCGATCTGCTCCTCCGTAATGCCGTTGGCCTTAATCTGCCGCGGAATCAGGTAGCGATTGGCAATATGCAGCTTCTCCTCCTCGCTATAGCCCTGCAGCGGAATAATCTCCATACGATCGAGCAGCGGTGCCGGAACCGTGTCCAGCATGTTCGCCGTGCAGATAAACAGCACCTTCGAGAGATCGAACGGCACATCCAGGTAGTTATCCCGGAAAGTGTTGTTCTGCTCCGGATCAAGCGTCTCCAGTAGCGCAGACGCCGGATCGCCCCGGAAATCCCGCCCAAGCTTGTCGATCTCGTCCAGCATGATCACAGGATCGTTCGTCTCAGCCCTGCGGATGCTCTGGATAATCTGCCCCGGTAGCGCGCCGATATACGTCCGGCGATGCCCGCGAATCTCCGCCTCGTCATGCATGCCGCCCAGCGCAACCCTCTGGAACTTCCGTCCCAGCGACCGCGCAATCGACCGCCCCAGCGAAGTCTTACCCACGCCCGGAGGCCCAACGAAGCACAGAATCGGCCCCTTCATATCGGGCTTCAGTTCCAGCACCGAAAGGTAATCCAGAATGCGATCCTTCACCTTCTTCAGCTCGTAGTGATCCTCGTCCAGCGTCTCTTTGGCCTTGGCAATGTCAATCTTCACGCCGGAGCTCTTTGCCCACGGCAACACCGCCAGCCACTCGATGTAATTCCGCGTCAGCGAGTAGTCCGCCGCCATCGGAGACATCCGGCCCAGACGCGCCAGTTCCTTCAGAGCCTCTTTCTTCACGTCTTCAGGCATGTTGGCGTCGTCAATCTTCTTGCGAAGCTCGTCAACCTCGCGCTGGCCCTCGTCCTGCTCGCCGAGTTCCTTCTGGATCGCCTTCATCTGCTCGCGCAGATAGTAATCGCGCTGCGACTGCTGCACCTGGTCCTGCACTTCGCTTTGAATCTTGTTGCGAAGCTGCTGAACCTCAATTTCTTTCGCCAGATGCGTATTGATCAGCTCCAGCCGCGCCGAAACACCCGGCGTCTCCAGAAGCTTCTGCTTGTCATCCGTTGTCAGGAAAGGCAGCGAGGAAGCCACAAAATCCACCAGCCGGCCCGCGTCTTCAATATTGGCCGCAATGGTCCGCAGCTCATCGCTCAGCGTCGCCGATTCGGTCACAATCTGCTGGAACTGGCTCACCACCACGCGAACCTGGGCCTCCAGGCTCTCTTGGGTCTCGGTGCTCTCAGCCTCCAGCGGCTCCACTTCGGCAATCATGTACGGCTCGGTCTGCACATACCGCACCACGCGAACCCGGTCCACACCCTCGGTGAACACAAAGCGGCTCTGGTTCGGCATTCTTACAATCTTGTGGACGGTCGCCAGCGTGCCTACCTTGTGCATGTCCGTCGTTCCCGGCACATCCTGGCGCGGGTCAACCTGCGCCACCACCGCAATCGTGCGGTCGTCAGCCAGGGATTCAATCAACTGAATGGAACTTTCACGGCCCACGGTCAGCGGAAGAACGGCATGGGGAAACAAAACGGTATCGCGCACCGGCAACACGGCCACCCGCCGCAGGCCGTTTTCAGTGACATCGGGGGTATTTGGAACCAAAGGCTCATTCGACATTGAGTGTCCTCGTATCAACTTACCTTACATTAGACAACGCATCTTGGCAAAAGTTGCAATTTCCTACCGCCACTTCCCGGCCTGCCAAAAGAACGTTCCAATGCGGCTTGTAGTTTGCCTTCCAGTGGAATCATTTACGCTTTCGCCGGGCGCGCCGTTCCCTGCCGGTTCGCCGTACCCCCATCTTGCAAACCACCGCAAACAGCCAGCACCGGCGCACGAGAATAAGGGCTTGGATGCACCAGGCCGCTTCAACGGTCTATCGACAAGAGCCCTTTATTAGTGAGGAAAAGCGCGCGAAACCGAATTCACTGCAGCCCGAACTGACCCACCCAAAACAAAAAGTCTCCGGCACGGCGTGCCGGAGACTTTTTTGCTGCTGCAGGCTATTTTTAGTTGTTGTTCGGGAAGTCGAAGAGACCGAACAGGTCGTCCAGGGCCGGACCGTTCACCGGCACATAGGGGCTGTTCTTCTTCGTCACAGGGTTCGGGAAGTTGTCGCGGCTGCGGTCGGTCACGGTTCCTACGCCCCAGTTCCGCTCAATGAACTTGAGAATCGAGACGTGATCCGAGTAGTCGTGCGAGATGTGGCCGGCCTTGGTGTAGGGAGAAACCACCATGAGCGGAATTCGCGTGCCGTCGCCGAAGAAGTCGACGGGCTGCACGTAACCCGAGTCATAGTAGCCGCCGCCTTCGTCGAAGGTGACCATGATCGCCGTGTCCTTCCACAGCTTGGGGTTTGCCTGCACCATATCAACGATCTTCTTGGTGAAGCCTTCGAAAAGGTTCAGTTTGGAAGAAGCCGGGTGGCCGTCGACGAGTCCGCTCGGCTTGACGAACGATACCGCCGGCAGGGTGTTGTTCTGGATATCGTTGTAGAGGTCTGCGGTGTCCTGGATGTGTGCGGTGCGGATGGCAGGGTTAGCCATGATGGAGGTGTCGTACTGGAAGGGATTGCAGATGTTGCAATACTCATCCGTCTTTGCACCCACCGCGCCATAGTTTTCCTGATAGGGATCAGGAACGTAGTTGTTCCATTGATCGCCATAGTACTTCCAGGAGATCTTGGCTGCTAGCAGCTTGTCGCCGATGCTGGGAACCGACGAAGGAGGAATGGTGAAGACCGTGTTGGCGGGATTGGTGTCGGTGGCGGCGTTGTTGCCGTTGCCGAAGTAGCCGGGGTTGTAGTTGTTCAGCAGGTAATAGTGGCCTTTTTCGCAACGCGGATCGATCGGGGTAGGCAGCGACTGCAGGTAATCCACAATCGGTCCCACGCCGGGCTGATTGGGGTTTGCGCATTCAGAGTACGAACCGCCGCCATAAGAAGCAGATCCATACGATCCGCCGCCGTAGCCGTCCTCGGTGTACCAGTTGTTGGTGCCCTTCAGCGGATTCGGATTTTCAACCTCATCCACCACGCCGGCATTCGCCGTGCCCGCGGCCACCATCTGGTTGTGCGGAGGCGTGAGCGCTTTGCCATTGCCATCGCTATACCAGATTGCGTCGCCGTGACCAAGCATGATGTGGTTCGCGCCCGTTCCGCCATTCACTGACTGGTGGAAGTTGTCGCTCATCGCATAGTTGTCGGCCAGGTACTTGAAGTAAGGAGCATCGCCATCCTGCACGTTGTAGAAACCAAGTGCGGTGGATCCTTCACCGGTGGTTGTTGCGCCCGGATACCACTCGGTGCTGAAGGTTGAGGGCGGCGCAATGCCGTTGGCGCCGGCGCCGACGGTTGTTTCCACCCAGGCAAAGAGCGCTGAATCGCAGCCGGAACCATTGGTCTTGCTGACCTTGGCCACGTCGCAGTTGAGCTGCTGCCACATCTGATAGAAGCGATGAACCGGACTGGCAGCATAATCGTTGTATTTGAAGGTCTTTTTGTTGGTCAGCTGGAAGGGGCCGGCCGGCAGAACGTCGACATCCTTGATGCGGGTATCAGGCGTCTTTCCAGGAAGTCCGGTTCCACCGGAGATGAGGTACTTGTAGTAACCCTCGGGAAGTCCGTTTTCAGACGACTTTGCCAGGCTGAGGCTATCGCCGGTGATGTAAGAATCCATGGGGCCGCCGGTCAGGGGGGAAGGCAAATAACCCCCTGCGAAGCCGGTCGTTGTCGGGTTCAGCAAAAATGCGTCAGGTTTTTCATCGTATGCGGCCTGTTGCTCGGCCTTGGAGAAGTTTTTGCCCGGTGTTCCATCGGCGTTGACGATGCCTTCCGAAAGAAGGTTCATAACCGTCTCGCCCTGCTTTGGAACGTACGTTGCAAAGACATGGTCGAAGGAGCGGTTTTCACCGATGATGACGATGACGTGCTTGATGGGTGAGGTGGTTTCTTTATCCCGGGGGTTGCTGGGGCTCTGCGCTAGAAGAAATGAGTTACCAACTGCGAACTGGAACATGGCGGCGGTGATCATACCCGCACGCGCTGTTCGCACGACGTGCGACGCGATTCGCTTCACGGACATTTATATTTGCCTCCTGAGTTGGCCTTGGGGAACCAACCTGTCGAGCATATGTCCGCGAAAATTTCTACGACATGTTCGGGCGTTCAACAGAGGATGAATATTACATCCGCGTAATATTACCGATGAGCAAGATCGTTGGCAGCGTGTTTCTCCCCGGATGCCGGCTCAACGAGGATCGTCCCCATCATGCCCTTGTCCTCATGCTCCAGCAGATGGCAGTGGTAAGGAAAGACTCCAACTGTATTCGGATCACGAAAATCGATACGCACGCGAATGCTCGGATATGCGAGCAGGTGTCCGCCGTAATAGGGAACATTCACGGTATCGCGCACAAAGTTCTCGTTCAATTGGCGGCCCATATAGTCCATCAGCAGAAAATGCAGCTGATGGATGTGGAATGAGTGCAGCTCACCGGAGCGGTTCTCAATGATCCAGTCCTCAACAGTCCCCTGTTGCGCGACCATCTCTGGCGGGTCGCTCATGTCGAACATTTTGGGTGTCTTTCCTTCTTCGGTGAGATAAAACTCCACGGCACTCTGCGGATCGTTGGGGTCGGTCAGCTTCTCCGAGAAGTACAGATGCCGAACTCGCGCGGGAGGCACATCCCCGAGCCATCGTTCGCCCGTTGCTGGAAGCGGTTGCGGAGCGGCCTCAAGCTTCGAGCGAAGCTCCGGCGCATCGGAGGAGGCGACAATCTTTGCCAGCGCGCGGTTGGTGTCGTTTTCGCCGCCGGGCCCTGTATCGACTGTGCGGGTTACAAACAGAGCGTCCTGGCCTGTCGGTGGACCCTGCACAAGGAACTCCACGCGCGATCCCGGCGGCACACCAAGATGCGTCTGCCAGTTCACGGACTCTTCTGCCGTCGCGCTTCCCGTCCCCAGCCCGATCGGCACTCCATCCATGCCTACCAGGCCGAGCTGCTGCGGTACTCGCCCAAAGAGCACCTGCAGATTGAGATAGGTGATGGCGGAGGCATTCAGCACCCGCCATAACTGTTTTTCTCCCGGTTTGATCTGCAGCGTCGCAGGCGGGTAATCGGGATAGGGTACAGGCACATAGTTGACGGAGAGATCTTTGGCCGGCTTGCCGAAGCCGGTGCCATTGTTCGCCGAGTCTCCATCCTTGTCGACCATGAACTTGGGTACTACCGGCTCGGACTTCGATGGTGGCGCATCCGGATGAATGAGATCCTGATCGCGAATGACGATGACCCGCTCCGGCAGCCCCGCCAGGTCTTTTTTGGCGCGCTCGATGCCTTCTACGATCAGCGCTCCGGAGGCGCCCCCGAGCAGTTGCGGCTTGCCGAAGCCGTGAATGTGAGGGTGATACCAGTAAAGCCCTGGCGCCTCGTCTTCTGGAATACGGAAGCGATATTCGAAGACATCGCCGGGCTGAAGTGTGGTATTAAGCACATCGTCTGCGTGACAGGTTGGCGGAATCGTCAGGCCGTGAAAGTGCAGATTGGTGGATACCACGGTCATGGCCCCGCCGGCGCACCCACCGCTCATGGCGTGGGCATGCGCGTGCTGTGTAGGGACCGCAGGCTGTGGCTCGATCATCGCATTTTTCAGGTGGATGATGACCTGGTCGCCGGGATTGACCCTTAGATTTGGAGACTCGTGCTGCTGGTCATCGACGAAACAGTAGCGCATGCTGCCATCCGGCTGAGCGGCATTATGGGCCGTCAGCGTGATCTCGAGGACGCCATTTTTGCTGCGCACATCGTCGGGCTCCGCGACCAGGCTACCAGGCTGCGGTCGGATGCATGACTCGGGTCGAGACTTCTGTGCCGCCAATATCCGCGGAAGAAAGAGAACAAGCAGTCCGCAGAGGGCAATCACTGTGGAACGGACGGAGGATTGAAAGACCGGATTTTGGGTAAACAACCTCATCGCCATCCCAGGGAACATACTTTCAATACTTTTCACCCGCCGCTTCAATACCGGGTAAATTCCAGAGGGAGCACGCTGAATCGTGGAATCGATGTATTTCGGAAATCCTGTCAAGCCCCCGTGCAAAAAATATTTTGTAAACCACTGATTCTAAATGTCAAAAAAGTTCTTGTAGTTTGCACATCATTAATAGGGTTTGTGATACAATAGAAATGAACAGAAAAAACGCGGCCCGAATCCACCATGGATTCGGGCCGTTTCTTTTTCCGTGAGAAAGGAAGAGGTCGATGACTCAGGCCACTGCTGTTTACCTGCGCCCTGCCACTTATGAACTCCCGAGCTGTGCTCCACAGTCCACCACAGTTCGGGTATAAAGATGGCATAAAGAGGCCACACAGAAACTGTGGAAACGTCTGCAAAGTACACAAACAAAGCCAGTTGAAAAACTGTGGAGCACAGGATAAGTCCAGCGAATCAGACTTTTTTAGCCAATCCGCCAAGCGGCGGCTCTTCTTCATCCGCAACCGGATCGTCTTCCTTGAGCTTCTGCTCAAGCTTTTCCCACAACGTATCCGGCGGATCGACAAACATCAGCTCGCGCGCCGCCTGCGCAATGGCTTCAAGATCGGCATAAAGCGCACGGCAAAGCTCGCACTCCTGGATATGAGCATGAGCGGAAACATCCTCACCGGAGGCAATCAGATCAGGTAAATGGGACTGAAACTCTTCACACGTCATCTTCACAGGCACATCCGTCATCGCCGTCCCTCCATGCGAGGGTAGGCACGCATAGCTTCACGTAACTTCAACCGCGCTTTGTGTAGTTGTGATTTACTGTTGCCGATCGAGCAATCAAGCATCGCTGCAATCTCGTTGTGCTCGTAGCCTTCAATATCGTGCAACACAAAGATTAAACGATAACCCGCCGGAAGGTCCGCAATGGCACGCTCTAGCGCCATGCGATCGATGGATCCAGCCAAAGCCAGATCCGGCGCGCCAAAGCTACGGCCCGGACCTTCATCCGGAGACGGCTCCATCGCCTCATCCAGCGAGACGACCTGCAGCCCTTTCCGGCGTAAATGCATCAACACAACATTAATAGAAAGCCTGTGCAGCCAGGTTGAAAAAGCTGAATCCCCACGAAAGGTAGCAATCTTGCGATGCAACTGGAGAAACGCCTCCTGCGTGAGGTCTTCTGCCTCGGCAGCATTGTTGACCATACGCAGGCACAGGGAATAAATACGCCGTTTATGAAGCGCATAGATTTGCGCAAAGGCATGCGGATCGCCCGCCTGGGCCTTTGCCAGCGCATCCGCCTCAGCGCTCAGCTGCTCAGGCGTGCGCGTAACTATCTTGCGTACCGGACCTCCCTCAACCGATTGGGCCGGGGCGTAGGCACGTTGCTGTATTGGAACACGGTTTTGCGTCATTCATTTCCTTCTAGCGAATTTTCACGAAGGCTGCGCGGAACATAATTCCTAGTTAGTATAGGGGGCAGTGGCCTGAACGGCACACAAACTGACGGGCCCTGGTTAATATATGCACGCTGCCGGGTTGAGTAACACAAGTCTTTCAACATTATCTCGTGATACCGGTGAGGTGGGAAGTTTTGGGGTCGAATCCTCGGATGCTGATAAGTAAGAAGTGCGGTGTCGGCATTTTGGTTGTGTGCTTCTTTGCGCTTACGCATTTTATTTTGTACGCGCAGGCTCCCGCATCCACTCCCGTCCAGGCGGCCAATCCCCCATTACCTCCGTCTCAGCCATTGAACTCCGCCGCCTGGCAGCAATATACAAACTTGCCAGTACGTCGCGTTTCTGTAGAAGGAGTGAGCGACGACCGGCTCTCTTCACTGCGTCCGCAAATAAACCAGGTTGTGGGCAAGCCGCTCTCGCCAGACACCGTGGCTGCAAACCTTCGCCTCCTCTATGCGACCGGACTCTTCGACTCCGTAGAAGCCGCTGCCACTCGAGAAGGCGACGGTGTAGCGCTCTTTTTTCGCGGCGCCGCTCGCGCCTTCATCGGCCACGTGACGGTCGACGGTGTGAAAGGTGGAACCATCAACACGCAGCTCGAACGAACCAGTCGGCTCAACCCAGGCACCCGTTTTTCTGAGGCCCGAATGCAGCAGGCCATCGAACAGATACGGGCAATGCTGGTTTCCAACGGATACAACGAATCTTCAATTAAGTACACCCTCGCACCGAACCTCCCGGAACAACTCGTTGACATCGCCATCCATGTCACCCCCGGTCCACAGGCGCGTATTGGCACAATCACGGTTACCGGTGACTCCGGCATGTCGCTCGATGAATTCCGCAACTATGCACACCTACAGCCGGGACGCGTAGTAGATCACGACACAGTAAGCCGCGCTCTTGAAGGCGTGCTGAAGCATTATCAAAAGCAGCGCAGACTTGAAGCTGATGTAAAGCTTGAGTCGCATGAGTATGTCTCTCATCACATCAACTACAGCTTTGCTGCAACACGCGGTCCCGTTGTAAATGTGCGAGTAGAAGGCGTCAAGCTCAGCGAGGCACATATCAAGCGTCTTGTGCCTATTTATGAAGAAGGAACCGTAGATGAAGACTTGTTGAACGAGGGTGGACGGCGCATTCGAAACTACTATCAGAATCAGGGCTACTTTGACGTAAAAGTCGACCATACCCAGCAGACACCCACAACGGATCAGGTACTGATCGATTACTCAGTTCAGCTTGGATCAAGCCGGAAAGTTGAGAGCGTAAGTGTCGACGGCAACCACTACTTCGACGCCGCTACACTTCAGGAATTGCTCAGTGTTCATTCCGCCAACGCTCTGGATCGCCAGGGAGCTTACAGTCAGACGTTAGTCTCTGCCGATATTGCCACATTGAGCGACACGTATAAAAACAATGGATTCTCAAAGGTATCCATCACGCCGGAAATTGGCCCGCAAGCTGCGCCGGACGCATCTACCTCCGGCTTACAAACGGGGACAGGACGCAAAATTTCCGCTCCACTCACGGTTGTCTATCACATTACGGAAGGTCCTCAGCAACACGTCGGCACAGTTACATTGACCGGCAATGATCACGTAGATGCGAAGGCGCTGACTTCACTCATGAACACCGTTCAGGGCCAACTTCTCTCGCCACGAAGCCTCGCAGGAGATCGCGATGCATTGTTGAACGAATATGTCTCGCGTGGATTCAATGAGGCGCACATTGATGTAGAGGAAATTCCCAACCCCGGCGACCCAAACCAGGTGAATGTTGTCCTGCATATCACTGAAGGTTCGCAGACCTTCGTTCGCAAGGTGCTGCTAACAGGTCTGCACTATACGCGCCAGGACACTGTGACGCCGGGGATTACGATTAAACTTGGCGATCCGCTCAATATGCAGGCATTGCAGGAGACGCAGAAGAATCTTTATAACTACGCCCTTTTTAATGAAGTTGACACTGCCATACAGAACCCTACCGGCGGTGAGACCGAAAAGACCGTACTACTGCAAACTGTGGAAGCGCGGCGCTGGACGTTGACCTACGGAGCCGGCTTCGAAGCGCAAACGGGCACGCCACAGAATAATTGTGCAGGCTATGTCGCGGCAGGTGTGCCGTGCAGCGCGAACGGTCATACAGGCGTGAGCTTGCGCGGCCTTGCATCGATCACACGCAACAACCTCTTTGGGCGCGAACAATCCGCATCGATCGCAGGGAACTACGGCACTCTGGAACAAAAGGTCAACTTAATATACCAATATCCGCGTCTGCTCGGAGCAAAGCTCTTCGGCCTCACATTTACAGGAGGCTACGCTAACAGCCAGGCCGTCACCACGTATGTTGCATCCAGGCTGGATGCAGGTTTTCGCGTAACGGAGAATTTTACTGGGCAGGGACGCGGCCTTTCGCGTGCCAATACCCTTATCTACGAGTTCGATTTTCGCCGCGTGAAAGTTGCTGAGAATAGCCTGCAAGTCTACCCAAATGGCATTGCCGATTTATCGTCCGCAGTGCGTGTCGGAGGACCTGGCTTCACATGGATCCGTGACACACGAGACAACCCTGTTGATGCCACGCGCGGAAGCTATATCAGCTTTCAGGAATTTCTCTCCGCCGCACCATTCGGTGCGCAGGCCTATTTCAACCGCATCGATCTTTCAAACTCCAGTTACTACAAGTTTGGTAAGGGCAAGTTTGTCTTCGCCCGCAACACTCGATATGGTCAGGAGCGTGCCTTTGGCAGTGGTACCAGTGAATTACTTCCGCTTCCAGAGCGCCTCTACGCCGGTGGAGCTACATCGCTGCGCGGATTCTCCAGCAATGCTGCAGGACCACGCGATCCGCAGACCGGCTATCCTATCGGCGGAGCTGGAGCTTTGGTCAACAGTTTCGAGTTGCGCCTACCGCCACCAACGCTACCGTATGTGGGTAATACTGTCAGCTTCGTTCTCTTCCATGACATGGGAAATGTATTCACAAACTCCAGCGACATATGGCCCAGCGCCATTCGCGTCCGCCAACCAGATCGGGATACTTGCAAAATCCTCACCCCGCCTCTAAATACAGACCCTCCGAAGATGCCGGACCCACCCGGACCATCTACTTCAACAGGTCTGCAAGGATTATGCAGCTTCAACTATTTCTCTCATACTCTCGGTCTTGGTCTGCGTTATCACACACCTGTAGGGCCCATCCGTTTCGATTTCAGCTATAACTTGAATCCACCCATCTACCCCATCGACGTGAACTACTCTCAAACCAAACCTTTTGAGGACCAGCACGTCGGCCAGGCCTCACACTTCAACTTCTTCTTTAGCCTGGGTCAGACTTTTTGACAAAGACATTCCGATGCGCGTATTGACCACAATTCGAACTGCCCGCCATCACGCCGCGTTGCTCGCGCTGGTCTGCATACCAGTCGTCGTTGGAATCACGGCGAGCGCGCAGCAATCTTCATCACCTCAGGTGCTTGATCGCGTGGAAGCCGTCGTCGGTAATCAGGCCATCCTCTCAAGCGACATCGAAAACGAATTACGGCTTTCGGTTCTCGATCCACAGAGAGGTCAGCGCAGACCGCTGACAGCGCGTCGCGCACTACAGTTACTCATCAGCCGGGCTCTCATCCAGCAGCAGATCCAACAAAGCTATATGCAGGTGGCTGTGCCTTCTGACGATGACATACAAGCGCGCATCAAAGAGCTACGCGAACAGACGCCGTTATGTGTACAGAAGAATTGCGCCTCTGATGCCGGTTGGACAGCATTTCTCAAGGAAAACAATATCTCCGAAGCTGAAATTGCGAATTATGTGCGCTTGCGAATAGAGGTTCTCAATTTCATCGAGTATCGTTTCCGCCAGGGAATCCAGATTCAGCGTGATCAAATCGAAAAGTATTACCGCGAGAAGCTCCTGCCGGAATATCCAAAGAACGAAAAGGCCCCTCCGCTCGATACTGTCGCTCCGCGTATTGAAGAAATTCTTCTGGAGCAACAAGTGAATGATCTGTTCAGCACGTGGCTTCGCGACTTGAGAAAGCAGGGTGATGTGGAGATTCTTGACCCTGCGCTCGAGCCCGCGGCAGCCGAAAAGGATGGAGAGACAGAATGATGGAGCAAACTCCACCTCCCACTCCTTCACCCCGGCCTAAACCGCGTCCTGCGTCAAAGCGCAAGCCGCGTAGAAGGCGCCGTGTAATCTGGATTCTTTCTATTCTCGCGATCTTGGTGTTGGCCAGCATAGTCGGACTTAACAGATGGATACATTCCAGTGGCTTTAAGCAAATGGTGCAGCGACGCATCGAAACAGCGCTCGCCGATGCTACCGGCGCACGTGTCGAAATTGGTGCGTTCCATTGGAACCTCAGTAATCTTGAAGCGGATGCGAACGACATCGTGCTCCACGGCAACGAAGCGGCCAGTGAAGCACCTTACGCACGCATCGATCATCTACATGTCGGCGTCAGTATTCTCAACATCTTCTCACCGCGAATTCTTCTTCGCGAAGCCATTGTCGAGCGCCCCCAGGTGCATCTCATCGTTTACCCCGATCAGACCACGAATCAACCTCATCCGCACACACAGTCCCACGCCAGTCACTCCGGACTCGATACCTTCTTCGATCTGCAGGCCAACCACATCGCCATTGAACAGGGCATGATCCATTACGATAGCCGCGCCGATACTCTTGATTTTCAGTCCCGCTATCAGCCGCTGGATTTTGAGGCCAATGATGCGTCTCTGATCATGCAGTATGTTCCTGCAAGAGGTAGTGTCCCGGAGAGCTACCATATCGATGCCGGCGTGGCCGACCTGAATCTTGCTCGTGGCAAGCCGCAAACTCCTGCACAGGTGCAAGGCCTCCTGCAGGCCTCCATCGATCTGACTCGTAAAGCTGCGTATCTCCGCTCCCTGCGTATAACCGCACATGCGCGGGGAGTAAAGGATCACACGCTTCAAGTCACAGGCTCGGTTGAAGACTTTGCCCATCCACATTGGCAGTCCCAACTTACCGGAGAGCTTGATTTGCGGCTTCTTGATGCCACGCTTGGTTATCCATTTGCGCCAGAGGGTCTCGCGCATCTTGATCTCGCAAGCGACGGAGCGAAAGGCAAGTTTCGCATTGATGGTCTCATTCATGTCGAGCATGGCGCTTACGTCGGGACTGGCGTTAACGCGCGAGACATCGACCTCAACACGCGCGTACACGCAGACAACTCCGAGTTACATATCTCGCAGGTTGTAGTCCGTCCCCGGCAGGGCGGCGAAATTGACGGGGATGTTCTTCTTCAGCATTGGCTTCCCGTTGCTCCGGTCGTGGCAGTGGTAGAAGCCGAAAAGGGACCGAAACATCCAGGACTCTTTTCCCGCTTCGGCAAGAAGCAAGCCGCGCCAAATCCTCCACAGCCGTCTCCATCTCATGACACACTCGTGAAAGCCGCCAACCCGGTTCTTCCGGTTGATGGCAAAGTCATCGCAAACTTTAAATCCATCACGCTCGATACTGTTTTGGATCTCGTCGGCAACGGTCCATTCCAGAGGCTCGGGCTTGGCACGGTCTTCAATGGGCCAGCAGAAGCTACATGGGCCGGGGGCGACGTGAATACACTTACGGTGCACGCTGCGTTGGATGCGCGTGCGCCCATCCAGACGCCCTCTGGTGAAGTGCCTGCGAACGGCACCATTGACGCCATTTACACGCAGCGCAATGGAGGCGCGGACATCAAGACGCTTACCTTCACAATGCCCTCGTCGCATCTTGAGGCGCGCGGGCACGTTGGCGCTTTTCCACTCACCAGTCCTACTTCACTGAAAGTCGATGTTCAGTCGCACGACCTATCCGACTTCGACGCTGTGCTGCGCGATCTCGGCCTCACGCACGAAGGCAAGACCGGTTCCGCTGCTCTGCCCGTCTCACTCCACGGCCAAGGGGAGGCGCATCTCCAATGGACTGGATCGCTACTCTCGCCACGCTTGACCGGAAATCTTAAGGCTACCCAGATTGGCATCGAAATCCCTTCCACCAGCAGCGATCCTTCAGCGCAAGCACATTGGGTTTCCTGGGATGAGATTGACGCCGATGGCAGTTATGACGCCGAAAGCATCTTCATCGCGCACAGCAATCTTCGCCGTGGCAGCTCGCAACTCTCTCTCGAAGGAACTATTACTGCCGCCGCACCACCGTCTTCAAGTTCTTTGAATTCGCCTTCCCCCAAACATCGGCAGCCCAGTCAGACCGGGGCCAACGGACAACCCTCGTTCAGCAGCAGCGCGTTGCTTCACGCCAATGTCCATGCAGCGCATGTCTCTCTTGCTGATTTGCTTCCGCTCACCGGCGTCGATGTTCCTGTCACCGGCGTTCTCGACGCACAGATTGAAGCTAATGGCACGCTTGGTTCGCCGGGAGGCTCAGGATGGGTGCAGCTCTCTGATGCTGTTGCTTATGGCGAACCAATTTCCCGCGCACGCCTCCAGGGTTCGCTCGAAAACCATGTAGCACATCTCAGCTCGCTCACCGTGCAATCTCCCGCAGGCACCGTCAATGCTTCCGGAAGCTACGATCTCAACGCAAAGCGCTTCGATGTCGAGGCTCACGGTAACAATCTCGACTTGGCGCACGTCAAATATCTCCACTCAATCACTGACGATATGCAGGGCCGGTTTACCTTCACGGCTACGGCATCCGGGACGCAGGATGATCCTAAGGTCGATGGTCACGCAGAATTAAATAACCTTGTCTTTGAAGGCAAACCTCTCGGCTCCCCTCACCTCACGGCGCACACCGCTAACCATGCGCTCGCATACGACATCACGTCGAGTTCCGACGCCGCTGAACTCGCAATTCATGGGCAGACGGAACTACATGGCGATTTCGCTACACAGGCGCAGGCGCAATTCTCGCGCTTTAATCTCGGCGCAGCACTTAAGCTCGCACGTGTTGAAGGTATCAGCGCCGAATCTTCCATAGCGGGAACGGCTAACGTGTCCGGGCCGCTTCGCTATCCTGAGCGGATGCATGGGGAACTCCGTCTCGACCAGGCGGCATTTTCGGTGGCCGAGGTGCGTTTGCATACCGAAGGGCCTCTCCATGCATCGCTTGAAAACAATCGCATTCATCTCGATCAAGCGCACATTGTCGGCGACCAGACAGACTTGCGCGCCGAGGCTGCGCTCGATCTCAAGGGTGACCGCAAGCTTGACCTCACCGCCAACGGCTCTGTCAATCTGAAGCTTGCTGAGACTCTTGATAAAGACATCACCGCGAATGGCACAACAACTTTTCAGGTTGAAGCTCACGGACCGCTTGCAAATCCACAATTGCGCGGCCGCATCGAATTCCAGGATGGTTCCCTTTCGCTTGAGGACCTTCCCAACGGCCTCAGTCATATTCACGGCAGCCTCGAATTTAATTCGAATCGTCTTGAAGTCCGATCACTTACTGCAATGACTGGCGGCGGCCAGCTCACTCTCGGCGGCTATCTTGCATATCAGCACGGCATCTACGCTGACCTCAACGTCTCCGGCAAAAATATTCGCATCCGTTACCCAACCGGCGTCAGCTCGCTTGCTGATACTTCCCTTCGTTTGCAGGGTACTCAGCAGAATCTTGCGCTTACCGGCAGTGTGCTCATCACGCGCTTTACCGTGAGCCAGGATCTCGACATTGCCACGCTTGCTGCACAAGCGGATGCGCCTCCTACCATTGTTCCTCCTGACGCGCCGTCAAATCACGTGCGGCTTGATGTGCGCATCCAGTCCTCGCCACAACTCAATTTTCAGAATGCATACGCCAAGCTTGCGGGCGACGTCGACCTGCGTCTGCGGGGCACCCTTGCTGCACCTTCGTTGCTTGGCCGAATCTCCATTACGGAAGGCTCTGCGATGCTTGCCGGTACGCGTTACACGCTGCAGCGCGGTGAGATCACTTTCAGCAATCCGATTCGGATTCAGCCATTGCTGGACCTCAACGCTACTGCGCGCGTGGAAGACTACGACATTACTCTTGGCCTGCATGGAACGCCGGATAAGCTCAGCATCACCTATCGCAGCGATCCGCCATTGCCTGAATCGGATGTTGTTGCGCTTCTTGCCGTGGGCCGTACTCAAAGTGAGCAGGGGCTCTATACGGCGCAACAACAGTCGGCTAACTCTACTACCGATGTGCTGCTTGGCGGCGCGCTGAATGCCACCATGAGCAGTCGTGTGCAAAAGCTTTTTGGCGCCGGTTCGGTGAAGGTGGATCCGAGTTATCTGGGTGCGCTGGGCAACTCTACAACGCGCATTACTGTTGAAGAGCAGCTTAGCCGTTACGTCACGCTTACATATGCTACGAATGTGGATACTTCTGCTGAGCAGCTTATCGAGGCGGAGATTGCCATCAACCGTCATATTTCTGTTGTTGTGCAGCGGGATGAATCGGGTGTCTTTTCCATGGTGCTCAAAAACACGCGGCGATACCGGTAATCCACTGTTCGATTGCGGACACTTGCTGGAGTTATCCTGTGCTCCACAGTTTTCCAAGTGATTTCCTTTGAGTGGCTTGCAGCAACCTCCACAGCTTTTGTGCAACGTCTTTATGCCATCTTTATTCCCGAACTGTGCTGGACTGTGGAGCACAGTTCGGGCGCGAACCGATGACCGGTTGCCGGTGACAGTAATGACATTTGTCATGAGCGATTGCACTCCTTTCCCTTGTGAAAATGAAAAGGCCCGAATCCTGGTAGATTCGGGCCTTGGCTCTTCTGCTCATTTCTATTGTTTCACAAAGGCTATAAATGATGTGCAAACTACAAAGACTTTTTTAGACCTTAGAATCAGTGAGTTACAAACTATTTTTCGCGAGAGGGCTTGACAAGAAAAATCCACAGGCCAGAAAGGCTATCTTCGGGCCGCTGTCAGTATAAATACGAATAGGGTGGGATTATGCCAGATCAGATGGACTCGATAGATGCTCTTGAAGAAACGCGCGTCGCGGAACTTCGCTCGGCGCAAGAAAAAGCAGTACGGCTTTTTCACGAAGTCGAGGCGCGCGGGTTGATTCGCGCCGGCATTTCCGAGAGCCAGCTCAACCAGGAGATTTACGACCTGGCGCAGGAGATGTTTGGGATTTCGACGTACTGGCATAAGCGGATCGTCCGCGCGGGAGCCAATACGCTCAAGCCTTACGACGAGAATCCGCCAGATCATACCCTTCGCGAAGACGAGATTCTCTTTCTCGACCTTGGCCCTGTCTTCGAGGAATACGAGGCGGACTTTGGCCGCACCTTCGTGATTGGTTCCGATGCGGCGAAGCTGAAGATGCGCGACGATGTGGCTCTGGCTTTTGCGGATGGGAAACGATACTTCCACGAGCATCCGGAGATTCGATCGGATGAGTTTTTTGCCTATGCCGCATCTCTGGCGGAAAAGTACGGCTGGGAGTGGGGTGGGCCGATTGCCGGGCACCTGATTGGACACTTCCCACATGAGCGGATTGCCCAGGACAAGGTCACGCTTTACGTGCACCCGAAGAGCAACCTGCTCATGCGATCCAAGGATGAGAAGGGCCAGAATCGACACTGGATTCTGGAGATCCACTTTGTGGATCGGGAACGCGAGATTGGTGGGTTCTTTGAGGAGTTGCTGACGATAAGCTGAGGTAAAACATACCGAAGAGCTGAGATGCTCCGCCACTTACCAGAGTCTTATCAATGCGATGAGATCAACAATCCCGTGAGCAACAATCACCGGCAATGCTTTTCGTTTTTTCGCATAGTAAATGGAAAAAACGAGAAACAGGAAAGACGTTCCCAGCATGCCAGCCCAGCCGTAATAAAGGTGATAAGAAGACTGCACAACCGTACTGATTGCAATCGCAAGAAGCCATGACCCCGTTAGCTTTCCAATCTCCGTCATGAGATAAGCTCGCACGATTAACTCTTCAAAAAACGCGTTCAGCACCAAGAACGGGATCGCCACGAGGGAATGATGTGGATGAATTTCGCGCGCAGTCACCCCCTGCTGAAGTGCGCCTGGAAACCACGCGTGAAAGGCAGAATAGATTACATAATATCCAATGTAGTGAAACAGATAAGCAGGGATAGTTAGCAATAGTCCGACGCCCAAATCACGTATCGACCACCGCAGTCCGATCTCTCTAAAGCTGGCCTTGTTGCGTGACAGGACGTAACCAAGGAGCATGAGGCCGGCCAATTCCGGCAGGAATCTGGCACCCCATCGTGATCTCTGCAGTAAAGGTAGTATCTGGTGTCCATGCAGAAATATGTCCAGACTAGTGAGAAATGGCGGACCGCATGTAACCAGTAGTACCAAGCACAACTCAAACCATCTTAGACGCAGTTCGCTCTTGGCAAGTTCGCCGGGGACACCGACGAGGGCATCCTCGGCGTAGTTAGTAGATGTAATGGACATTCTTCGTCAAAATACACCAATGCAGGCGCGGAAGCGCAATCTTTCATCGCTTCTATCGGCAGGGCTGAAGCCGTGCCCTGTTACGAAGCGGAAAACAAAAGCAGATATTTAACTCGTGGTGACAACGTTTTGGGTGAGACATTCTGGGTTGAGAGAAGACTTCATCCGAAAACCATCCCTCAGCGGCTAAAGCCGGAATGATTTTGCTGTGTTTATGGCACGGCTGAAGCCGTGCCCTTTCAAAACCCTGCGTTTTCCGCGATTTTAAGATTCTGCCGCGTCTATGGCACGGCTGAAGCCGTGCCCTTTCAAAACCCTGCGTTTTCTGTGACATTAGGATTCTGCCGGCTGTGTGGCACGGCTAAAGCTGCGCACTTTCAAACCTCTGCGTTTTACGCGACCTTAAGGTCACGGAGCACTTGATTCATCCTGACTCCGTTAAACTAGAGAGTGGCCATGCAGAAACTCTGGGACAAGACGCGCACTACGCTGGAGATGATCAAGTGGGAGCACTCGATTTTTGCGCTTCCCTTTGCGCTGACGGCTGCGTTGCTCGCCGCACGCGGTTTGCCGAGTTTGCGCACGCTGCTCCTGATTCTTCTCGCCATGGTTTCTGCGCGATCCTGTGCGATGGCGTTTAATCGCTGGGCGGATGCGGATCTGGATGCGGAGAATCCGCGGACGAAGATGCGCGCCATTCCCGCCGGCCTGCTGACGCGGCAGTTTGTGCTGGGATTTACGCTGCTGGCCGGGCTGATTTTTATTCTGGCTGCGGCGGCGCTCAACCGGTTGACGCTCTATCTTGCGCCGGTGGCGCTGCTGGTGCTGCTGGGCTACAGCTACATGAAGCGCGTAACGAGGTGGTCGCACCTGGTGCTGGGGCTGGCGCTGGGCATTGCGCCTTCTGCGGCGTGGATTGCGGTGCGGGGGTCACTGGACCCGCGGATTATTGTGCTGACCGCCGCGGTAATGCTCTGGGTGGGCGGATTCGACGTGCTGTATGCCTGCCAGGACTACGAGCACGACCGCCAGGCGGGGCTGCACAGCATTCCTGAGGCGATGGGAGTGACGGCGGCCTTCTGGACGGCGCGGCTGATGCATGTGGCGATGCTGGGCTTACTGATCTGGTTCGGGCGGCTATTTCAGTTTCATACTGCGGGATGGATTGGCGTGGCAGCGGTGGGATTGCTGCTTGGGTATGAACATTCGATCGTCTCACCAGGCGATATGCGGCGGCTGAATGCTGCCTTCTTTACAATGAATGGCGTTATCGCTATGGTTTTTCTGGCCTTTGTGGCCGCCGATCTGCTGCTGTGGAGCTGAAGTTATGTTGTTCGGGAAGACTGCTGCCGAGGGTGATGACGGTAACGCAAACTACAGTGACAACGAATCTGCGCTGAAGCTGTGGTATGGTGCGAGAAAGCAGTCCGCACAAACTGGCCAGGTCAGGCCAGGCCCGAACTACAACTCAGGAGAGACAGAGGCAGGCATGCAAATCGCCATCCAGGGAGAACCCGGCTCTTTCAGCCACGAGGCTGCGCTGAAGCTGGTGTCCGATGCCGTGATAGTGCCCTTTGCCCTTTCGGCTGAGGTATTTACGGCGCTGAGCAGGGGCGATGTGGATGCGGCCGTGGTGCCGATTGAGAACAGTCTTGCGGGGTCGGTTTCGGAGCACTTTGACCTGCTGCTGGCACACGATGTGCAGGTGGAGCGCGAGACGCTGCTGCGGATTCGGCACAACCTGATTGGCATTTCCGGCTCGGCGATTGACCATATTGACCGAGTTTTTTCGCACCCGGTGGCGCTGGCGCAGTGCAGGCGGTTTTTGGCCAGCCATCCCAGGATGGAATCGTTTGCGTTTTACGATACGGCGGGCAGTGTGAAGCAGCTTGTGCATCTGCGCGACCGCCATGCGGCGGCAATTGCCAGCGAGGCTGCTGCTTACTACTACGGGGCGCAGATTCTGGCGGCGGATATTGAGGATAATCCTGAGAACTATACGCGCTTTTTTCTGGTGAAACGCAGTTCCAGCGTGGTGTGCCAGCCGGATGCGAACAAGATCAGCCTGGCATTTTCCGTGGAAAACCGGCCGGGGTCGCTGGTGAACGCGCTGAACGAGCTGGCCGCACTGAGCACGAACCTGACGAAGATTGAATCGCGGCCGGTACAAGGCAAGCCGTGGGAATACATCTTTTACGTGGATTGCCAGCTACTGCATCCTGAAGAGGGCGAGCGCGCCATTGCAGTACTGAAGCCGCACTGTGCGATGGTGAAGTCGCTGGGGTGTTACAAGGAAGCGGAAAAGCCAGAGATCAGAGATCAGAGGCCAGGGATCAGCAAGTAAGCCCGGCCTCTTTGCAACTTCGTTCGCTACAAAGATCCAATACGCACAAAAAAACTGCGGATGGCTAAGCCATCCGCAGTTCATTCTGATTTCTGACAACTGCTCTCTGTTTAGAAGTGGTACGCCACGCCGATGGTGGGCACGTAAATGTTGAACCACTTGTTGGTGCTGAGGTTCTCAGTAGAGTTGCTGCTGCCGAGGCCGAAGTTGGGCACCTTGGTGACATATGCGCGATACTGGGCGCGAATGTCGAAGCTGGGGCTGATTTCATAGGCGATACCGCCGCCATAGAGCACGCCGACTTCGGTCTGCTGCTTGGCATCCTGCGTCCCAGTGCCGGAGTTGCGGATGGGCAGGAAGATGAGCGCGGTTGGGCCGGCCTCGAGGAACGGGTTGAACTTTCTATAGGTAAAGCTGCGGACGAAGGCGCCTGAGATTTCCTGGGTGCGGGTCTGAATCGGAATTCGAAGCGAATTGCTGACCACGTAGGTGTATTGGTTCTGATAGGTGACGCCGTAGTTCGCTTCGAGAGCGCTGTTGGGCGTAAGCATGAACCGATAGCTGGCGAGAATGCCATAAGCCGTGTTGGAGTGAACCTGAACGTCAGTGGAGCTGGCAACAAACGGCGGAATGAGAGCAATGCCGCTAAGGCTGACATCCTGCCGGCTCTCCTGAGCGCGACCCGCGGCCGCAAACCCGGCCAGCAGGAAAAGTACGAGTACGATCTTCTTCATTCGAAACTGATCCTCATGACTGCCCAACCAAATCGAGGCTGGCAACAAACTTTTAGGAAATCTTCGGCCTGGCACACATCCCTAGGCCACTCTCAGCATTGTAAATGGCCGGAGCGGACCGGGAAGGAAAACCAGACATGCTGACGCACTTGTGGCTTAGACGCGGCAGCAGGAAAACGGTAGGCTGAGCTGGCACACGGTTTCAAGCGGTCTTTTCAACGTGATAGTAAAAGGGCGGTCCCTGGTTACGGGCGAGATCGCGCACGGTGCGCAGGAAGGCATGCGCGGCGTGAGAAAGGGTGCCCTGGCGACGGTGCGCGAGGCGCAGGACGCGCTTGATGTCAAGCTCGGCGACGGGGATGGCGGCGAGTTCGCCGGTTTCCAGCTCATGTGCCACGGTGAGATGCGGAACCAGCGCTACGCCATTGCCCATGGCCACGAAACGCTTGATGGCGTCGATGGTGGGGAGTTCGATGCCCATGTTGAGCGGCGTCCGATAGCGCTGGAATGCTTCGATGACGCGGCGGCGCAGCGGCGAGGTGACGTTATGCGCGATGAAGGTTTCCTTGCCGAGATCGGCGATGGAGACATTTTGCGCCGTGGCGAGCGGATGGGTGGGGCTGGCAACCAGGACGAGACTATCCGTGTAAACGGCAATGGTGCGGAAGTGCGCCGGGTCGGGGCGGAATGAGACCATGCCCAGCTCGAAGGTGTGCAGATTCAGCTCATCGGGGATGCGAGAGGCCAGCATGCGCTGCACGGTAACGCTGATCTGCGGGTAAGCGCGGCGGAAAGCGTCGATGGCCGGCAGCAGGTAGGTGCAGGTGTACTCGTTGGCGGCCAGTTGGAGGCGGCCGCGCTCGAGGTTTTTGAGCTCATCGAGAGCGCTGGTGGCTTCGCGGCGCAGAGCCATGAGACGCAGGGCGTAGTCGCGCAGCAGCTTGCCGGCAGCGGTGAGTGAACCGTCGCGGGCCGCGCGGTCGAAGAGGACTTCACCGACTGCCTCTTCAAGCTTGCGAATCACCTGGCTGATGGCAGGCTGTGTGCGGTGCAGGCGCACTGCGGCACGGGAGAAACTGCGTTCTTCAGCAACGGCGAGAAAGGTTTCAAGCTGGCTTAAATCCATGCGTCTCCTTGCAAATCTATTTCAGCACACGAATAAGCAATAATAATCGACTCTCTAAAAATAATAACTTTGCGTTATATACGTCTACTGCGAGAAACTATGTCAGTCGGAAGAAGGAATTCCGCTACAGGCATTGGCTATGACTCAGAATCACGTTGTATTTTTCGACACGACGCTACGCGATGGCGAGCAGTCTCCGGGCTGCAGCATGACCACACAGGAAAAGCTTTCGATGGCTCACGCGCTTGAGGATCTGGGCGTGGATGTTCTTGAAGCCGGCTTCGCTGTGGCTTCCGAAGGTGACTTCGCGGCGATCTCGACGATTTCGCAGGCCATTCGCAAGCCGAGAATCGCTTCCCTTGCCCGCGCCAAGCAGGAAGACATTGAGCTGGCAGCGCGGTCGGTTGAGCACGCAGACCGTTCCCGGATTCACGTCTTTCTCGCTTCAAGCGATCTGCATCTTGAGTACAAGCTGAAGATCAGCCGTCAGGAGGCACTGGACCGCGCTGCGGAGTCAGTGCGTCTGGCTCGCTCATTTGTGGAAGATGTAGAGTTTTCGCCGGAAGATGCTACGCGCTCCGATCGCGATTTTCTGGTCGACATGGTTCGTGTAGCCATTGAAGCCGGCGCAACGACGATCAACATGCCGGACACCGTGGGCTATACCACACCGGATGAATACGCCAGGATGTTTCGCGAAGTGCGCGAGCGGATTCCTGCAGTAGACGCCGAGAACATCATTCTTTCCGCCCATTGCCATGACGACCTTGGCCTTGCTGTTGCCAACTCTCTTGCTGCCATTCAGGCAGGTGCGCGGCAGGTGGAGTGCGCCATCAACGGCATCGGCGAGCGCGCCGGGAATGCCGCTCTTGAAGAGCTTGCTGCGGCGCTTTATGTTCGCAAAGACTTCTATGGCGTGGATACGAGCATTCGGCTTGAGAAGCTCTATCCCACAAGCGAAGTGCTGGGCCAGATCATCACCTTCAAGCCTTCGCCGAATAAAGCGATCGTTGGCACGAACGCCTTTGCGCATGAATCCGGCATTCACCAGCACGGAATGCTGGCGAATCCGCTCTGCTACGAGATTATGACGCCGGCTTCGGTAGGCGTTGCAAAAACAAATCTCGTGCTCGGCAAGCATTCTGGCCGCGCGGCCTTGCGGGATCGGCTGGAGAGGCTTGGTTTTACGCTGGATCGCGAAGAACTGCAGCAGACCTATTACCGCTTTGTAGCGCTGGCCGACCGCAAGAAGAACATTTATGACCAGGATCTTATCAAGATTCTGCCGGATGTGATTCGCGAGCGCCGCGGAACGACCGTCGCGTAATTTGAATTCACTTGATCGAGCGAAACAACGGCGCGCTAGCCATTACAACAACTACAAAAGAGAACGGAAGACGCATGCACCTGAAGATCCTGGTAACGCCGGGGGACGGTATCGGCCCGGAAGTAACAAATGAAGCAGTTGCTGTGCTTGAAGAAGTCATGCGCAATTGCGGTCATACCCTATCCATAGACTCAAGAGCGATAGGTGGCGTGGGCATCGAACAGTTTGGAACTCCCTTGCCCGACGAGACTCTCGCAGCCGCACTGGCCAGCGACGCCGTACTTCTCGGCGCGGTAGGCGACAACAAATACAATTCCCTGCCCCCGAACACCCGCCCGGAAGCAGGTTTGCTGAAGATTCGCACGGAGTTGGGTGGCTTCGCAAACCTGCGTCCCGCCTTCGCTTTCAAAGAACTGGCGGAGAACAGTCCATTGCGGCCGGAAATCATCGATGGAGCTGACATTCTCTTTGTTCGCGAGTTGCTTGGAGGCCTCTACTTCGGCCAGCCGCGCGAGTGGAATCGCGTGACCCGCGAGAGCTGGAATACGATGCGCTATTCCTACGACGAAGTGGCGCGTGTAGCTCGCGTAGCTTTCAAGCTGGCGCAGGGTCGCCGCAAGAAACTGACCAGCGTGGACAAGGCCAACGTGCTCGAGGTCTCGCAGCTCTGGCGCGCGGCGGTCACTGAGATCGCAGCCGAATTCCCCGACGTGACTTTAGAACATCAGCTCGTGGATTCCATGGCGATGCACCTGATGAACCAGCCGCGCAACTACGATGTGGTGCTGACGGAAAATCTCTTCGGCGACATTCTCTCCGACGAGTCGGCAGTGATCACCGGATCGCTCGGCATGCTGCCTTCTGCGACGATTGGCGGCAAAGTGAATCTCTACGAGCCGGTTCATGGCTCCGCGCCGGATATTGCCGGCAAGGGACTGGCGAATCCGCTCGGTGCGATTCTCACCGCTGCGCTGATTCTGCGTCATTCCGCAGGCTTGGAAGCAGAAGCTGCTGCAGTGGAGACCGCAGTACGCAAGGTGCTGGAAGAAGGCTTCCGCACGCCTGATCTGGCGCGCTCGAACCCGCATGGCTTCACGGTGCTCTCAACAACAGAGATGGGCGCCAAGGTACGCGAGACACTTGCGAAACAGCTTTCAGCCGTAAGTTAAGCGCGGGACGACAACGTATTTTTTGCCGAGATTTCCGGATGACCGGAACAATGGAGCCAGGCACGTGTTGCATGGGAATGAAAACACGGCTGTAAATGCAGCAGCTCACAATGAGCTGATTGTCGATCAATTTAACCGCCAGGCGGCGACGTTTGCAGAGCGTCACGCGCATACCGATCCGCTGGAGATCATGCTGCGCGCTGCCGGCGTAACCGCGAGCGACACGGTGCTTGATTTAGGCTGCGGGCCTGGGCTGGTGGCCTGCGCATTTGCGGCAAAAGCTGCGCATGTCACGGGACTCGATCTTGCTCCGGCGATGCTGGAGCAGGCAAAGGCGAGGCAAGTGGAGCACTCTCTTGCGAACATGACATGGCTGTGCGGAGATGTTGCCGCGCTACCGTTTGCGGATAACAGTTTTTCCATTGTGGTAACGCGTTACACATTTCATCATTTTCTTTCGCCTGCTGCCGTGCTTGCTGAGATGGTGCGCGTGTGCAAGCCTGGCGGACGTGTTGTCGTGGCAGATGTGACTCCGCCGGAAGACAAGCTGGCTGCATACGATCACTTTGAGACTTTGCGTGATCCCTCGCATGCGAAGGCGCTTTCGCTCTATCAGCTTAAGGACTTGTTTGTATCAGCAGGTCTGCTAAATATTGAAACCATTTTCTACGGTCTCGAAATGGACTTCGAGGATCTCATGTCCGGATCATTTCCAGATGAAAAGAGTGTGGCGACGATTTGGCAATTGGTGTGCGACGATGCACGCAATGACAGCACCGGCCTGGGCGCGCAACTGAAAGATGGCAAGTACTGCATTACGTTTCCAACAACCACTGTTGCGGCAAACAAAGCTGCATAAGAAGGAACTCTATGAGCAACACGCCAAAAACACTGTTTGAAAAAGTCTGGGAGCAGCATGTCGTTGTAGAGCCGAAGGGCGAGCCGACGATTCTGTACATCGACTTGCAGCTTGTGCATGAAGTGACTTCGCCGCAGGCCTTTGAAGGGCTGCGCATCGCGGGCCGCAAGCTTCGCAGGCCGGACCGCACCATTGCGACGATTGACCACAACGTGCCGACAACCGTGGAAGGCCGGTTGCATATTGTGGATCAGATTGCAGCGACCCAGATTGCTACGCTGCGGAAGAACTGCGCTGATTTTGGCGTGGAACTGTATGACGTGGACTCGCCTAACCAGGGCATTGTGCATGTGATTGGGCCGGAGCTAGGCATCACGAAACCGGGCATGACGATTGTATGCGGCGACAGCCACACGAGCACGCATGGCGCGTTTGGCGCGCTGGCATTTGGCATTGGCACCAGCGAAGTGGAGCACGTGATGGCCACGCAGACACTGCCACAGTCAAAGCCTAAGACGTTTCTGATTTCTGTGGATGGCGAGCTGCCGCTGGGCGTAACGGCGAAGGACATCATTCTCGCCATCATCGGCAAGATTGGCACGGATGGCGCGACTGGCTATGTGATCGAGTATGCGGGCTCTGCGATTCGCTCGCTCTCGATGGAAGGCCGCATGACGGTTTGCAACATGAGCATTGAAGCTGGCGCGCGTGCAGGCATGATTGCTCCCGATGAGACGACCTTTGCATATCTCAAGGGGCGGCGCTTTGCTCCGCAGGGCGCGGAGTGGGATCGTGCGATGGCCGAGTGGAGCAAGCTGCCGACGGATGAAGGTGCGAAGTTTGATCGCGAGCTGGTGATTGATGCGGCTGAGTTGGTGCCTTATGTGAGCTGGGGCACGAGCCCCGGCATGGTGGCGCCGGTAACAGCGACTGTGCCAGATCCGGCGAAGACGGAGAATGAACTGGATCGCAAATCGTATGAGCGCGCGCTTGAGTATATGGATATTCATGCGAACACGCCGCTGACGGAAATTGCGATTGACCGCGTCTTTATTGGTTCTTGCACGAACGGACGCATTGAAGACCTGCGTGCGGCGGCAAAGATTGTTGCTGGGCACAAGGTCTCATCGCATGTGAGTGCGATGGTGGTGCCGGGATCGCAGTTGGTGAAGGAACAGGCGGAAGAAGAGGGATTGGATTCCATCTTCAAGGAAGCGGGCTTTGACTGGCGCGAGCCGGGCTGCTCGATGTGCCTGGGCATGAATCCTGACATTCTTTCGCCGGGCGAGCGCTGCGCTTCCACGAGCAATCGCAACTTTGAAGGACGCCAGGGACGCGGCGGACGCACGCACCTGGTTTCGCCGGAGATGGCCGCCGCAGCCGCGATTGCCGGACACTTTGTCGACATTCGTAACTGGGAAGTTCGAACGAGGAGGTTACTGCCTAATGGAACCGTTCAAGACTCTCACCTCACTTGCTGCTCCGCTGGACCGCACCAATGTGGATACGGATCAGATTATTCCGAAGCAGTTTTTGAAGCGCATCGAGCGCACGGGATACGGAGACTTTCTTTTCTTCGACTGGCGGCAGACGCCGGATGGTAAGCCTGTGGCGGATTTCGTTCTGAATGATCCGCGTTACAAGGGCGCGCAGATTCTGATTGCCGGCAAGAACTTTGGCTGTGGTTCGAGTCGCGAACATGCTGCGTGGGCACTTGAGAACTATGGCTTCCGTTGCGTGATTGCGCCGAGCTTTGCGGATATTTTCTTTTCGAATGCGGGCAAGAATGGAATTCTTCTCGTCAAGCTGGGCGAAGAGGAAGTGGGGATTCTGCTCCATAAGGCGCAGACGATTCCCGAGTACAAGCTCACGGTTTCACTCGAAGACCAGACGCTCACGGATGGGCAGGGATTTTCAGCGAAGTTCGATGTGGATCCTTTCCGCAAGTACTGCCTGATGGAAGGACTGGATGACATTGGGCTGACGCTGCGGCATGCGGCGGAGTTGGATACGTATGAAGCGCAGCATGATGAGGCTGCGTGGCTGAAGGCAAAATAAAGGACACGAATGACCATCGAAGGCAAGCGTCAAAGCATTCCACTGACTGAAGGACCGAGCCGTGCTGCGGCGCGCTCGTATCTGCGCGGTGCGGGATTCAAGAAAGATGATCTGCATAAGCCGATCATCGGCATCGCGAATACGTGGACGGAGATTGGTACCTGCAATGTGCATCTGCGCGAAGTGGCCGAGGCGTTGAAAGAAGGTATTCGTGAAGCAGGCGGCACGCCGATGGAATTCAACACGATTACGATCTCCGACGGCATCACCATGGGCACGCAGGGCATGAAGGCCTCGCTGGTGTCGCGTGAGGTGATTGCTGACTCCATCGAACTGGTTGCGCGCGGCAATTTATTTGATGGCCTTGTCGGCATTGGTGGCTGCGACAAGAACATGCCGGGCATCATCATGGCGCTCTGCCGGCTGGATATTCCGGGCATGATGCTATATGGCGGGTCGATTGCGCCGGGCAAGCTGAACGGTATCGACATTACGATTCAGAATGTCTTTGAAGGCATTGGTTCTCACGCCGCGGGGCGCATTGACGATGCGGCGCTTGAAGCGCTGGAGGCGAGTGCCTGCCCTGGAGCGGGTGCATGCGGCGGGCAGTTTACTGCGAACACGATGGCGATGAGTGGCGAGATTCTCGGCATCTCACCGATTCAGCTTTCGGGTGTGCCGGCGACGGCGAGTGACAAGCATGCTGCTTCGCGTGAAGCGGGGCGCATCTTGATGGATGCTGTGCGCGCCAACTTGAGGCCATCGCAGATCATTACGCGCAAGTCACTTGAGAACACGATTGCGAGCGTGGCGGCGAGCGGCGGATCTACGAATGCTGTGCTGCATCTGCTCGCGATTGCGAAAGAGATGGGCATTGAGTTGTCCATCGACGACTTTGATGTGATCAGCAAGCGCACTCCGTTTATCTGCGACCTGACTCCGGCGGGCAAGTATGTTGCGAAGGATTACCAGGCAGCGGGCGGATCGCGATTGCTGGCGAAGCGGCTCATCGATGCTGGACATGCGGATGGATCGACGCTGACGATCAGCGGCAAGACGCTGGCGGAAGAAGCTGCGCAGGCTGTTGAGACGCCGGGGCAGGTTGTGATTCACACTTTCGACGAGCCCATCAAGCCGACGGGCGGCCTTGTGATTCTCAAAGGCAACCTTGCTACGGAAGGTTGCGTGATGAAAATTGCTGCGGCAAACCGCGTGGAGCATCGCGGACCCGCGCGCGTTTTTGATTGCGAGGATGACTGCTTTGCTGCAGTGCAGTCCGGCAAGATCAAGCCGAATGATGTGCTTGTGATTCGCTATGAAGGGCCAAAGGGCGGGCCGGGCATGCGCGAGATGTTGCAAGTCACAGCGGCGATCAGCGGCATTCCTGAGCTTAGCTCGACTGTGGCGCTACTGACCGATGGACGCTTCAGCGGAGCGACGCGCGGATTTACCGCGGGGCATGTTGCACCGGAGGCATTTGTCGGCGGAGCAATTGCTGCGGTACGTGAGGGCGATACGATCCACTTCGATATTCCGAATCGCACGCTGACGCTTGAAGTGAGCGATGAAGAGATTGCCGCGCGACTGAAGGGCTTTACACCTCCAGCGCTGCGGTGGCCAAAGGGCGTCTTCCGTAAATATGTGGATCGCGTCAATTCCGCATCGAAGGGCGCAACAACGTAGCAGCGTTTCAATCTTGCAAAGGAGAGCCAATGGACACACATACCAATTCGTCTTCTGCAATGACACCAACCATGTTGACCGGCGCGGAGATCCTCTGGGCTACGCTTGTAGGTGAAGGTGTCGTAGAAGTCTTTGGCTATCCTGGCGGCGCGATTCTGCCAGCGTATGACGCGCTACGCAAGTTTCCCATCCGGCACATCCTGGTGCGGCATGAGCAGGGCGCTGCACATATGGCGGATGGATATGCGCGTGCCTCAGGCAAGGTGGGTGTGGCGATTGCGACAAGTGGTCCCGGCGCGACGAATCTTGTGACGGGCATTGCCACGGCCATGCTCGATTCGATTCCGATGGTGTGCATTACGGGCAACGTTTCAAGCAAGGTGCTGGGCACAGATGCCTTTCAGGAAGTAGACATCACCGGCGTTACGCTGCCCATCACGAAGCACAGCTTCCTTGTCACTCGCCCAGAAGAGATTGCTCCGGCGCTGCGTCATGCTTTTCAGATTGCGCAGTCAGGGCGTCCTGGGCCTGTGCTCGTGGATATTACAAAGGATGCGCAGCAGGCGACGGCCCTCTTTGATTTTGAAGCAGCGAAGCCGAAGCCATATCGACCGCACCCTATGCTGAAGGTAGAGAGTTCCGGACTTGCCGATGCGGCGGAACTGATTCGCAACGCCAAAAAGCCCGTCATTCTGGCGGGCCATGGTATTCAGCAGTCCGGCGCCATGGAACAGATGCGCGCACTGGCTGAGCGCGCGCAGATTCCTGTAGCCATGACATTGCTGGGTATTGGCGGTTTCCCTGCCTCACACCCTCTAAACATGGGCATGATGGGCATGCACGGCGAGTCGTGGGTAAATGATGCGATTCAAAATGCAGACCTTCTGATTGCCTGTGGAATGCGCTTTGACGATCGCGTGATTGGGACGCCGGGCACATACGCGACGAAGGCGAAGAAGATTCATATCGAGATTGACCCATCTGAGATCAACAAGAACATCAAGGTGGATGTAGCACTGGTTGGCGATCTGAAAGATGTGCTGGAGCAGTTGCTTCCACGCGTTGCACAGCGTAATGGCGCTGCGTGGATCAAGACGATTGAGTCGAGCAAAGGTGCGGTATCGGTGCGTGACATCAAGAATCTGCCTGACTCCGGACACTTGTATGCAGCGCATGTGATGCATGATCTGTGGCGCATGACGGGCGGCAACGCAATTGTCTCGACAGACGTGGGCCAGCATCAGATGTGGGAGGCGCAATACTTTCACCATGAGCACCCGCGCTCGCTTGTAACCTCAGGCGGACTTGGCACGATGGGCTTTGCATTGCCTTCCGCGATTGGCGCGAAGGTGGCCTGCCCCGATAAGGAAGTCTGGGTCATTGCAGGCGATGGCGGTTTCCAGATGACGGCGGCAGAGCTGGCGACGATCAAGCAGGAGAATCTGAAGATCCACATTGCGATCATCAACAACGGCTACCTGGGCATGGTGCGGCAGTGGCAGGAGTTTTTCTATGACCGCAATTATGAGTCGACTCCGCTGGTGAGCCCGGACTTTGTAAAGCTGGCTGAGGCGCATGGCATTGCAGGTTGCGCGGTGAAGACTCGCGGTGATGTGGAAGCTGCCGTGAATGAAGCGCGCAAACATGACGGGCCGTTTCTGTTGAACTTCATGGTGGAGCAGGAAGATTCTGTGTATCCAATGATTCCCGCAGGCAAAGCATTGCATGAGATGATCCGTCGTCCCGGCGACAATCCGCTGGTGGAAACAGCCGAAGACAATTAAAAAGGCAAGAGGCGAAAATGCTGCATACATTTGTTTCGTACGTGGAAGACAAACCGGGTGTGTTGACGCGCGTGGCGTCGCTCTTTCGTCGGTTGAACATCAATATCATTTCGCTCACTGTGGGCCATAGTGAGCGCGCGGGACTCTCGCGGCTGACGCTGGTGTGCGAAGCATCCGCTGAAGCCGGCAATCGCATTCGCGCAAGCCTCTACAAGCTTGAAAATGTCATTGATGTGGATGACATTGCAGGCGCGCCCTCTGTCACACGCGAACTGGCGCTCATCAAGATTGCCGCCGACAGGCACAACCGCTCGGCCATCTTTGAACTGGCTGAAGTCTTTCGTGCGCGCATTGTCGATCTCACGGCTGAGTCGCTGATGGTGGAGATGACCGGCGTAGAAAGCAAGATCGAGGGCCTGATCCAGGTGCTCACGGACAGCGAATACCAAATTCTTGAAATATGCCGCAGCGGCAAGATGACTATGCGTCGCGGGCATCACACCAGCAGCGTATTGAAAGCGATGGAGACCGGCGGGACGGACCCGGTCAGCGAGCAACTAACGGCGGACAGTGAGTTGTAAAGCAGCTGGCCGGTACAAAAGCTTTAATCTGTAATTGCAAAGGAAAACGAGAGAGACATGGCAAAGACTTATTACGATCACGATGCAGACCTTACTCTTATTCAGGCCAAGAAGGTGGCCATCATCGGCTACGGCTCGCAGGGACATGCGCATTCGCTTAACCTGAAGGACTCAGGCGTTCAGGTTAAGGTTGGCCTGGCGGCGAACTCAAAGTCGATTGCGAAGGCACAGAAGGCCGGCCTGGAAGTTGCCACCGTGGCTGAGGCGACGAAGTGGGCCGATGTTGTCATGATTCTCACGCCGGATCAGACGCAGGCGAAGATCTACAACGAAGAGATTGCTCCAAACCTCGGCGCAGGCAAGCTGCTGCTCTTTGCGCATGGTTTTAACATTCACTTCAAAACAATTCTTCCCGCCGCGAATATTGATGTTGCGCTTGCTGCTCCCAAGGCTCCGGGACACCGCGTGCGTGAAGTGTTTACGGAAGGCGGCGGCGTACCGGGACTGATCGCTGTGCACCAGGATGCGACGGGAACAGCACATGCGCTGACGCTGAGCTATCTCAAGGGCATTGGCTGCACGCGCGCCGGAGTTCTTGAAACCACCTTCCAGGAAGAGACCGAGACGGATCTCTTCGGCGAGCAGGCCGTGCTGTGCGGCGGCGTGAGCGCGCTGATCAAGGCGGGCTACGAGACGCTGACCGAAGCCGGCTACCAGCCCGAGAGCGCATACTTTGAGGTGCTGCATGAGCTGAAGCTGATTGTGGACCTCATCTATCGCGGCGGCCTTGAGTACATGCGCTACTCCATCAGCGACACGGCCGAGTGGGGCGATTATGTGAGCGGCCCGCGCGTGATTAACGACGAAAGCAAGAAAGCCATGAAGGCAATTCTGACCGAGATTCAGAACGGCGAGTTTGCCAAGCGCTTTCTGGCCGACCAGAACTCAGGCCGGAAGGAGTTTCAGGCATTCCGCGACGCGGAAGCGAAGCACCCGATTGAGATTGTGGGCAAGAAGCTGCGTGCCTCCATGCCGTTCCTCGATCCGGTCACGGTAGAGGAAGTTTCGAAGACGCGCTAAGCGCCCACGAAACAAAATCGGCCGGGCCGGGGAACCAGGTTCTTCGGCCCGACGTATTTTTATCTGAGGTTGCACATGACCGAAAACGCGGATGTGTGCGTCCAGTAAAACAGTGCGGCGACTCACTGCCCTGCTGCAGTCTCTCAATGGTTGTTTTCCCAGTCGATTCAGGCCTTTAACCTATTCAGAAGCAAACTACGCTATCATTCTTTCTCCGGGATTGGAGTAATTCGGATGCTATCGCTCACAGCAAACCCGCCTGCCTGTCCTACGCCCGTTGAAGATATTGCGGCGGCGCTGGGCAAACTTTCGACCCTGCAGGGCCTCACGCTGGACGAACGGCTGTGGCTTGCTCGCAACGGCGAAGAGCTGGTGGCGGAGCCGGGTGAGGTGCTCTTTGAAGAGGGTTCGCCGGCCGACCGCATGGTGATCATGCTGAAGGGCGACATTCACGTATACCGGCAGCGCGGGAGCGCCGTGGGCATGTTCATTGGCCGCACGCAGCCGCTTACGGGTCTGCTTCCCTTCTCCCGAATGAAGACGTATGGCGGCCAGGGAGTTGCGGTCACGCACCTGTGGGCGCTGCTGATTGACCGGCAACTGTTTCCGGCCATGCTGGAAGCGATTCCGTCCATGGGCCAGAAGACCGTCTCGGTGATGATGGACCGCGTACGCGAGGTGACGCGCATTGAGCAGCAGGCGGAGAAGCTCTCTGCGCTCGGCAAGCTGGCGGGAAACCTGGCACACGAGCTGAACAATCCTGCCTCGGCGGCGCAGCGGGCTGCTTCCGGCCTGATGGGCGAGCTGCAGGCCAACCGCGCGAATCGGCATCGGATGGTGAACCTGTGCCTGACGCAGGAGCAGGTGGGACATCTGGAAGACTGGGAGCAGCGGATGTTCACACGCCCGCAGGCTCCGGCAATGACCGCTACAGATGAGCTTGAGCTGGAAGAGACACTTCGGGAGTGGCTGATCGCACTGCCATGCGATACCGCGTGGGAAGTAGCTCCGCCGCTGGCCGACCTGGGCGTGAGTGTGAAGGATCTTGAGGACCTTCACGCATCTTTGAGCGCAGAAGCCACCTGTGTGACGCTGCAGTATTTTGTGCGCTATCTGCGGGCACATCGCAGCGTGGATACGCTGATGGACTCAACCTCGCGAATCTTTGACCTGATCAGCGCCGTCAAGGACTACTCCAACATGGATCGCGCGCCGCTGCAGGAAGTGGATGTGCCGGCGGGGCTGGACACCACGGTGCAGATGCTGCATAGCCGGATGGACGGGGTGAGCATAGTACGAGAGTATGAGCCGGACTTGCCCTGCATCACTGCCTATAGCGGAGAGCTGAATCTGGTCTGGATGGCATTGATTGAGAATGCCCTTGAGGCCATGGAAGGGTCTTCCAGGCCCCGGCAACTCAAGCTGTCCTGCCGCAGAGAAGGCGAAATGCTGATGGTGGAAGTGCATGACAATGGCCGCGGAATTCCGCCAGATCTGCAGGACCGCATCTTTGAGCCGTTTTTCACCACCAAGCCGCCGGGCAAAGGCTTGGGATTGGGGTTGGATAATGCAATGCGGATCGTCCACATGCATCGCGGAATGCTGTCCGTGAAATCTGAGCCGGGCGATACAAGCTTCATAGTGCGGCTGCCCGCGGAGCAGTTCCAGGCGTACTAGCCGGCCTCAGAAGGAAACGTCGGCAGGCTGCGTGACTCGCATGACGGACTGGTCTCCCGTCATCTTCTTCCACGCAGCGCGGATCGCCTCAATCTTGTCGCGATTGGGCTGAGTATCCGGGTAATCCACGACGAGGCATTTGGTGTGCAGGCGCTCAGGAGTGGTCTGGGTTTTGCCCTGCCACTGCCCATAGATATCCAGAACACTCAAGCCGTCGGGAAAACGGGGCGTCACTTCGCGGTCAAGAAATTCACGCCAACGAGCCTCGCTGATGCCCTGATCGGGGTGGTCTGCCGGACCCAGACCAAAGTAAAGCTTCGTATCTACCCAGCCTTGAGTCGCACCCGGATGGGCCGGGTCGCCCGCAAGCGTGGGGGCAACCGCCGGCGCGGATGCTACGGGCTGTCGAGCGGAGCAGCCTGCAAGCAGAACCGCGAGGCAGACTGAGGAAAACAGGACGCGCACGGGCTGAAAAACCTACTTTTCCACTTCAACTCCGCGCCAGAAAGCAATGAATCCTTTGATCTTACGGGCGGCGGGCTTGGGATCAGGGTAGTACCATGCGGCATCAGGGTTTTCCTGACCGTCGACTATGAGGCTCATGTAGCGAGCCTGTCCCTTCCAGGGGCACGTGGAGGTGCTGCTGGAGGGGCGGAAATACTCGCGTTGAATGCTGGTCTCGGGAAAATAGGTATTTCCTTCAACCTCTTCTGTGCTGTCGCTCTCGGCAATCACCTTGCCGTTCCAAATTGCTTTTGCCATCGGCTTATCCAATATCTGTAGACTACCCGCCGGTGATCGCTAAGCGGTCACCGGCAGAGGTCCATACGACATTAGCAGAAGTCGGGCAATGGGTCGAGAGCGGACGTCAAAAAAGGAATCTACTTCGCCTCTGCGATGGAGGTGATGTGGACCGACTTCTTGTCGTCGCTGGTGGTGGCTGCAACATCCACCTTGGCTCCCCAGAAAGCCTTCACGGCATCCGGGTTATCGATCTTGTAAACGGTCTTGCTGGCCGAATCGACGAAAACGGGGGAATCCCCGCCTTCAAGGCACTTCTTGGCGCAGGCAGCGCCGGTACCCATGTGCTTGGCAGCGCACATGGAATCCGAAATGTAGCCGGTGAGCTTGGGTTCAGCCGCAAAGGCAGAGACAGCAGACAGGGCAAGAACAGCGGCGGCAAGGGCGAGTGTGCGTTTCACTTTTGGGCCTCCAGAATTTGTCGAGCGAAGTTCGTTTATCATGATGCGCCCGCCGAGGCCTTTTGAGCAAGTGCGTCCGGCAGCAATGGAATGAATTTTCGAGATTTGGCCGGGATGCCTATTGCGGCGAGGTACCCGAGGCAGCCTTCTGGCGGGCAGCCAGCATGTTTTGAACGTTTTTGCAGGCCATATCGTAGCGGGCCCTGGCGGCCTGGTAGCGATTGACCAATTCAATCGTTTTGGACATGAAGTGGGGGTTGCGCTTGAGCATGTTCTCAAGAAACGGCGAGTATTTCGCCAGCAGGAACAGGCCCTCCTGGTTGCAATCGATAAAGAGATCGGCTGAGACTGCGCCGTGAAGCACAAATGCTGCCGCCATCTCCCAGTAAGAATTGACCTGGCGAACATACGGATTCTGCGGGTGGGCCGAGTTGCCGACAACGGCAAGGTATTCCTCAACGGTGGTGGGCCAGAACTCGCCCAGCACCCATTTGCGGGCCTCGCGCAGAACAGCTTCGCGGCGAAGATCGTACAGCTTGAGAATGATATCGGCATCCGCCGGGCTGGCAAGTACACCTTCCATGAATATCCTCCGCCGATGATGGTAATGGATTCGAAAGCGATGCGAAAGCCGCCGGGCAAATCAGGCTTCCAGGAGACCTGTGCGAAGCAGAAACTGGAGGCTGGATTCGATTCGTGTTTCAAGCACAGCCCGTGGCTCCTCTGGAAATGACGGCTGTAAATCATCGGCCAGCATATTGCGGTCGCGTGAGCCATCCAGAAGCTCCAGAAGTGGACGAAGATGCTCATTCAGCACAACGGTAGTGTGAAGAAGGCTCGAAGTTCGTGCGTGGATGCGACCCTCTTGCCGCGCGCAGGCAGAAACTCGCGGATAGGTAGAAACGGTTCGAACTGTGGGCGGGTTCCAGCCGCGAAGCTCGATGAGCTGAGAGATCACGAGGCGAAGAATCAGCCGAAGGCCGGTTTCTTCGGCAGCGAACCCGGAGCCTGCCACCTGCTGGCAGAGTTCATCGAGACCGAGCGCAAGCGGCCACGCTGCCTCCAGAGCGCGTAGAACGGCAACAGCGGCTGCCTGCTGAATATCCGTCTGCCTTCCCGTCGGAAGAGTGAAGCGGGTAGAATTGGGCGCCTCACCCGGCGAGGAGACTGCGGGCGAAGCAAACAGCAGATGCGGAATATGCTCCGGGTTGGGATAGAGAATGCGCTCAGGCCCAGCGTGCACCAGAAGAGTCTCGCGGAAGATGCGAGCGCGAATGTAGTCCAGCATCTGCTCCTGGCGGAGTGGATCGGGGCCAGCGGTCTCTTCGAGAGCCGTCTGAATCTCCGTACGGTACCCAGGATCCGCTGGAGGCGGCAGAACCGCTTCGCACAGGTAATCCAATCCTGACGCGCGCGCATGGCCGGCGAAATCAAGAAAAGTTACCGGGTGATACACCTCGCTGAGCTCATCATGCACCGTCGCATGGGCCTCGCGAGTACTGAGCATTTCATGCTGCCCCTGCAGGAGACGCGCATAACCATCGTCCATGCCCCGTGCCTTCCGCATGAAGTCGATGAATTCAATACCCGCGGCGACACGCTCGTCAGGGTCCGTGATGCCTTCGGTACGAAAGAGCATGGCGTCGCGAATAATGCGGCGCATATAGCAGCCGGGTAGCGCGTTATAGCTGATGAAGGCTACGCCATCCGGCGCAAGCAACTGCGCGCAAAGCGAGATAAGACGATTACGGACCGGCTCAGGCACCCAGGAATAAATACCGTGGGCTACGATGTAGTCGAATTGGCCCAATTCAGGCCCGACGCTGAGAATATCGCCTTGAAAGAGGCGAATGTTGCCAAGACCAAGCTCGCGAATGCGCTGCTCACCGCGTTCAATCGGCAGCTTTGCCAGATCGAAGCCGGTGAACTGCGCTCCGGGGATGGCGTAGGCCATGGGAATGATGTTGGCGCCTTCGCCACAGCCTATGTCGAGAACGCGACAGCTCTCCACAGGCGCAGGGCTATGGCCGTGAAGTATGGCCATAGCAGCGAGATTGCCGGGATGCGTGCGCGGAAATGCGTAGCCCGGATAGGCGACTTCATCGTAAGAGATTGGCATGCCGCGTTGAGTGTATCGCGCGGCATGGTGTGCGGCGAAGATCAGGCTGCATGAGCCTTGGATTGCGAATCCGTGCTTGTTTCAGGCATCACGCGGGCTGCAGTTCCTTCTTCTCAGCACCCTTCTCCGTCACCGGCCCATGAGTCTCAGCCGTAGGCGGAGGCGGCACATCGCCAATGCGCTTGGCATAGTGATATGCCCCAACGCCCGTTGGCTCAGGCTCGGCAGCCTTCTTGCCGCGCCCCTTCTTCGGCGCAGGTGCTTCCTTCTCCGCAGGCTTCTCACCGCGATTCGGGCAGACGAGGTAGACGCCATCCTTGAAGGTGCGCTCCACCAGGTACGAGTTGCCGCAGTCCGGACACTTCTCAGCCACAGGCTTGTAGTTGGAAGTGAAATCGCACTTGGGATAGTTAGTGCAGCCCCAGAAGAGATTGCCGCGGCGCGCCTTGCGCTCGGCAATGTCGCCCGTGCCGCACTTGGGGCACTTCAGCCCCTCAATCAGGTTTTGCTTCACGTACTTGCACTTGGGGTAGCCGGAGCACGAAACGAATTCGCCATATGCTCCCTGGCGCAGCACGAGCGGCTTGCCGCAGACGGGGCAGTCTTCGCCCGTAGGCTGCGGAGCAGACTGCTTCTGCTGCTGCTTCTGGCTCAGTTTGCGGAAGGTCTTGCATGGCGGATCAGCGTTGTAATCCGGGCAGGCAAGAAACATGCCGAAAGGTCCGCGGCGCATGATCATCACCTTGCCGCAGTTCTCGCAATACTCCTCCTGCTCAGTGGCTTCCTGCGCCTCAGGCGTGTTGAGGTCAGGCTTGCCGGCCGTGTTCTCCCTGGTAAAGGTGCAGGAGTTCGGGTCCTTCTTGTTGTAAGCCGAGCACGCAAAGAAGCTGCCGAACTTGCCCCACTTCAACACCAGCGGCGAACCGCACAGCTCACACTTCTCATCGGTGAGCTTCTCCATCCGCTTGATGCTTTCCATGTGCTTCTCAGCGTCCTTGAGCTCTCCCTCAAAGTAGCTGTAGAAGCCCTTCAGCAAATCGGTCCACTTCTCCTTGCCGTCTTCAATATCATCCAGCTCTTCTTCGAGCTTCGCCGTGTACTGCGTGTCAAAGATGTACGGGAAATTCTTCACCAGCAGGTCGCAGACCACCATGCCAATCTCCGTGGGATAAAAGCGTCCGGAGATTTTCGTCACGTACTCGCGATCCTGAATCGTGCTGATGATCGAAGCATACGTCGACGGCCGCCCGATACCGCGCTCTTCCAGCACTTTCACCAGCGAAGCTTCGTTGTAGCGCGGAGGCGGCGAGGTAAAGTGCTGCTCCGGTAAGAGCTCATCTTTGATCAGCGTCTTCACGCCATCGAGAATCGGCAGCTTGTTCTTCGACTCGTCGTCCTCGTCCTTGTCTTCAGCCACTTCGTAAACCTTGAGGAAGCCGTCAAAGCGAAGCACGGATCCGGAAACGCGGAAGTCATACGTCTTGCCGGAAATTTTGGAGACTGCGGCAATCTTCGCAGTGGTCACGTCGAACACCGCGTTCGTCATCTGCGAAGCGACGAAGCGCTGCCAGATCAGCCGATACAGCTTGAGCTGCTCGTCGGTAAGATACTTCGCAACGGACTCCGGCGTACGGGCCGCATCCGTGGGGCGAATCGCTTCGTGCGCATCCTGCGCGTCTTTCTTGCCCTTGTAAACATTGGGAGAAGCAGGCAGATACTGCGCGCCCAGATTCTTGCCAATCCACTCTCGCGCCGACGCAATGGCCTCAGGCGAAACACGCGGTGAATCCGTACGCATATACGTGATCAAGCCGGTAGTGCCTTCGGCGCCAAGATCGATGCCTTCGTACAAACGCTGTGCCACGCCCATGGTGCGGCGCACATTGAAGCCGAGCTTGCTCGACGCATCCCGCTGCAACTGACTGGTGATGAACGGCGCCACAGGCCGGCGCTGTTGCGCACGCGACTCAACGGAAACAAGCGACCAGCGCGCGCCTTCGATATCGGCAACCGTGGTATCCATCTCCTGCTTGGAGCCAAGCGAGTTCGCAATGAATACGTCTTTGCCGTCCTTGTCCTTGCCGTTGGCTACACGAACCGGCTCGCCATCAATGCCCACAAAGCGTGCCTTGAGCTTTTTGGATTCGTCGCCTTCCACATGAAGCATCGCATCCAGCGTCCAGTATTCGACTGGCTGGAATGCGCCAATCTCGCGCTCGCGCTCCACAATCAGCCGCACAGCAACCGTCTGCACACGGCCTGCAGAAAGACCGCGGCGCACCTTGTCCCATAGCAGCGGAGAAATTTGATAGCCCACCAGGCGATCAAGAACACGGCGCGTCTGCTGCGCGTCCACAAGATTCTGATCCACGTCCCGGGCGTGCGTAAATGCCTCCTGCACGGCCTTCTTCGTGATCTCGTTGAAGGTCACCCGATGAATCTTCTTCTTCGCATCCGCGCTCGTTCCAAGCTGGAGCGACAGGTGATATGCGATGGCTTCGCCTTCGCGGTCCGGGTCAGGCGCCAGGAAAATCTGGTCTGCCTTGGCCGCCGCCTTCTTCAGCTGCGCCACCACCTTCTCCTTGCCGGGAGAAACCTGCAGCGTCGGCTCAAAGGTCAGCTTGTCCAGCTCCACGCCGAGCTCGCTCTTGGGCAGGTCCATAATATGGCCCACGGAAGCAAGAACCTCGAAGCCCTTGCCAAGATACTTTTCAATCGTCTTGGCCTTGGCAGGCGACTCGACGATCACGAGAGATTTTCCGGTTGTTGCGTTCTTTGTTGCCATTGATAACTCAGTTTCTTTCTTACTAACCCCATACCGAGCCATTGGACTCGGTTGGGAAATTTCCGTCATGGGTAAAACGTTCACAGCATAAACGCGGCAGTGCCATCTCCGCGCCGGAGTCTTGATGCTTATCAACATTGGACGCGAAAATTGGAAGCTATCACGGATGGCAGCCCGGTTTCCACTCCGGTGACTGCAAATTTCCGCCTCCGCGATGCCAACACTCTACGCGCAAAAGGGTTTCTGTGTGAGAAGCACCACACAAAAAATTTCCCAACACTGTGCAAATCGGGAAATGGAAACCCTACAGGACGCGCACATAATTCTTGCCCGGAAGAGAGCGTATCCGGCCTGCCATTTCCAGTTCGAAAAGGGCCGTAAACACCTCTGAAGAGGTCAGTTGGGTATCCAGCAGGTCCAGAATTTCGTCGATCTGGAGTGATTCGTCTGCCCGTATGACCTCCAGCACCAGGGCCTCTTCAGGCCTCAGTACCGGATCAGGCAATAAAGATGCTGTCACTTCCGGTTTGGATGCAGAATACGCCAGGGACTCAAGTTCGATACGGACCTGCGACGGCAAATCCTCCCAGACGTCCTCCCACGTGGCCACAAGCTTGGCCCCCTGCCGAATGAGCATGTTGGGCGTCCAGGCACCCTTGTTCGTCACGTTGCCGGGCACGGCAAAAAGGTCGCGATTCTGTTCCGAGGCGCAGCGAGCCGTAATGCGAGTGCCCGAATTCTCCGATGCCTCCACGACAAGAACACCAATGCTCAGCCCGCTCAAAATTCGATTGCGGCGCGGAAAATTCTGCGGCGCAGGAAACGTGCCCAATGGGACCTCGGCAACAATCGTGCCACCGCCGGCAAGAATATCCTCCGCCAGCTTCTTGTTCTCTTTGGGATAGATCACGTCAATGCCCGTTCCCCACACCGCAAGCGTGGGCATGCGCGCCGCAAGCGCGCCCTTGTGCGCGAACGTATCGATGCCGCGAGCCATTCCGCTTGAAACCAGCAGGCGATGCGCCGCGAGATCGCGCGCCAGCAACTCGGCCATGCCAGATCCGTATGGAGAGGGATGCCGCGTACCCACGACAGCAATCGAAGGCCGCGTAAGCAGGCTCACATCCCCGCGCACCCACAGCACCGCCGGAGGGTCGTAGATCTCTTTCAGCCTCTCCGGGTAGGCGGGACACTCAAAGGTGACAACCTGCGCGCCCTGCGCCACCACTGCGGACCATTCCTCTTCCGCAGCATGACGCGCTTTTCCGTCAAAAATGAACTGGGCAGCCTCGGCGGGAAAACGCAGAGACTCAAGCTCCGTCAGCGTCATGCTGAAGACACGACTGGCAGCATCCAGGCCGCGCATGGCTTCAAGAATGCGACGCGGCCCCAGCCCCGGCGTAAGAGCCAGCGCAAGCCACGCAAGGCGGTCAGCACTGACAACAGGTTGGATAGAAACGGCAACTTCAGGCGTAACGGAGGTTGAAGACAAACGGAATCCCTCGCGCAACGCAACTCTGGAAAAGTACAGCAGGATGCTGCTTAAAAATTTTTAAGAAATTTGATGGCAGAGTATGGTGAGCGGGCGGTCCGAGTCAAGCAGAAGGTGCACAACTCACCAACTGTAACCTGCAATCTACCGCCAGCCTTTACACTGGAGATGTGCCGCAAGTAGCTGACAGTCGCCTTCGTATCGCCGCAATCCGTTTTCTCAATCCTGCACCGCTGATGTGGGACTTCGAACATCCTCCACTCCAGGAAGAGTTGTCACGCCGTTATCGCATCGACTGGATGCTTCCCTCCGAATGCGCCGATCGTCTCGCCGGCGGTGAAGCAGAACTTGGGCTCGTACCCATAGCAGCACTGGCTGCCAATCCCAATCTGCGAGTCCTGCCGGGCTGCACCATCGCCTCTAAAGGCCGCGTGCGTTCCCTGCTGCTCGTGCGGCGCGCAAAGCAGGAACTAAGCGCCATCCGCACCGTAGCCGCCGATACAGCCAGCCGCACAACCATCACCTACACGCGCATCCTCTTCAGGAAATGGTGGAATGGAAATCCTGAATTTCTCCCCATGGCCGCCGATCTCGACACCATGCTCGACCGCGCCGATGCAGCCGTAGTCATCGGCGACCCCGCGCTGATGGCTCTCGAAGAGCGAGCCAACCGCTACGAGCGCACCGAGGAAGAGCTTGTCTACCACGATCTGGCAGCCGAGTGGAAAGCCGCCAGCGGACTCCCCTTCGTCTCCGCAGTGTGGGGCACTGCGTGCAGCCACTCTTTCGACGAACGAGTTACCGAAGACCTGATCCACTCTCGCGATCACGGCCTGGCAAACATTGACGCGCTCGTGACCGAATGGACGCGCAAAATTCCCCTACGTGCCGATACCATCCGCACCTACCTCACCGAGAACATTCACTACGTTCTCGATGAAGAATGCATCGAAGGCATGCGCGGCTTCTTCCGCTACGCGGCGGAAACGGGCATCCTGCCGCAATACGACTTCGACCTGACTGCGCAAACGGCGAGCAAGTGAACAAAGTAAAAACCGCATCGCAAAAGCGATGCGGTTTTTAAGCTGAGAGCTGACGGCTGAAAGCTGCTCTTATATCTCCCATCGCAACAACGCAGCACCCACCGTAAATCCAGCACCGGCAGCAGCCAGCAGCACCAGGTCGCCCTTCTTCAGCTTCCCTTCCTGCACCGCAGTCTCCATCGCCAGCGGAATCGTCCCAGCCGAAGTATTGCCATACCGGTCGATGTTCACAATCACGCGATCCGACTCCATACCAAGCCGCTCAGCCGTTGCGTTAATGATGCGCAGATTCGCCTGGTGCGAAATGAAGACCCCAAGCTCCGGCCCCGTCACGCCATTGCGCTCCAGCACCTTCCCCGTAGCCTCAGCCATCTTACGCACCGCAAACTTGTACACCGTCGGCCCGTCCTGGTGGATGTAGTGCATCTTTTTGTCAATCGTCTCGTGGCTTGACGGGTTCAGGCTGCCGCCGGCAGGCATATTCAGTGCCGGACCGCCTGAGCCATCAATCTCGTGAATAAAGTCGATCATGCCGATCTCCCCCTCTTCACAAGGCTCAATCAGCACCGCGCCCGCGCCATCGCCAAAAAGAATGCACGTGGTTCGATCCGTGTAATCCACCATGCGCGTATTGGCATCCGCGCCACATACCAGCACCTTGGAATGTGCGCCGCTCTCCACCAGCTTCACGCCGGCCTGCAGCGCATATATAAAGCCCGAGCAGCCGGCAGACACGTCAAAGCCCCATGCGCCCTCAGCGCCAATCTTGGTCTGCACCAGGCAGGCAGTCGAGGGGAAAAGCATGTCGGGAGTCACTGTGCCCACGATGATCGCTTCCACTTCATTGGGCTCGATGCCGCGCGCCGCCAGGCACTTCTTCGCGGCCTCCACGCACATATCGCTCGTGCCTTTGCCCTTTTCCAGAATGTGGCGCTCACGAATGCCGGTGCGGCTCATGATCCACTCGTCGCTGGTCTCAACCATCTTTTCCAGGTCTTGATTGGTCAGCACTTGCGGAGGGACATAGGTTCCGAGCGCCGAAATCTTGGCGCGCCGGCCCACCACGGGACGCACGGCGAGGGTCAAAGCATTTCTCCTGACTTCTAAATACTGCTGAGCACAAGAATAAAGGCGCTTGCGCGCCTGCGTAAAAACCAAAAAGCGCCGGGTGACCCACTGCGCCCGTACTAGCCCGTTACCGTTGCTTCCTTCCGGACCTGGCGGGTTTGGCGGGATTACGTCGCGTAGGACCCGGCACTGATTGATTTTAACACCTTTGAGCGGCCTTGGCGGCGACTGCATTAATGTGAAGTTAGTCCCGCAACCGGAGCTAAATACCGCCAACTTATGACCAACGCAGATTGGATCAACACCGCCGCTCGTGCCGCAGTTCCGGCAATTGTTGTTCTATCTCTCGCTCTATTCCGCAGATGGTTTCCTGCAGATGCGAGCACACGGGAAGTCGACTGGGAGGCAGACGAGTTATATGACCGTTTCAAACCGCTCTGTTGGCCCGCCATTAGCGCAATGTTCGCTATCATGATCGTCTTTGCGTATGGAACATGGTTCCTCCTGTGCCACACCAATCAGATGATTGCGCGAATCGATGCACGGCAGGCAATTCATCTTCTGCCACAAACAGCAATTTGGTGGTTCTTTTCAGGGTTTGGAGCACTGGCGTGTTCCTGGGAAATTACGCTACAGATTCTTGGTATCTTCATTGGACGCCGGACAGCCAATCAATTCGACAAATGGCTGAGTAACTCGACCAGGGGTTGGGGGCAATCCGCCTATCAGGGAACAGACTTTCGCCGAATCCTTCGCTGGATAATAGTGGTTATCGTATTGCCGATCGGCCTCTTTACCTGCCTTGCGTTGCCCATGCACGCCAGCATCGGGCCTGAAAATATTCGCGACTGCGGATATGCTTTCAAACAATGTGCTGTTTATCCATTTGCCGATGCGATCCGTGTCACAGAAATAGTGGTCTTCCGTAACACGTCGGGCAAATTGCTCACCCGTGCCGGCCTTGTAATCGACTTCAAAGATGGCCGGCGCTGGTCTTCTGCAGAATGGGGCGATTGGAAAAGCACTGTTGACCCTGCACTCAAAGAATTCATTCTCAACAAGACAGGATTGCCATTGGCCTACGCGATAACTGAAAACGAGATACCACCCTTATCTTCCGGCCCGCCAAATCCCTAACTAAATCTGGACGAGCAGCACACGAGACTCAGAAACCATATACCGGTACAATAGATAAGTGATCGTAACTGAAGAAAAACTACAAGAGACAGCAGCCCCGTTTGCGCCAAACGCCGCTCCCGTGGTGGGTTTTGTCTCCCTCGGCTGCCCCAAGAATCTCGTCGACTCGGAAGTAATGATAGGCCTGCTGGACCACGCCGGCGCGCGCCTTACTGCAAAGCCCGAAGAGGCCGAAATTCTCGTCGTCAACACCTGCAGCTTCATTGACACAGCCAAGCAGGAATCCGTCGACACCATTCTCGAAATGGCGCGCCACAAAACCGAGGGCCGCGCCAAGAAGCTCATCGTCGCCGGCTGTCTCGTCGAGCGCTATCGTGACGAGATCCGCAAGAGTATTCCCGAGGTCGATGCCGTAGTCGGCACAGGGGAGCTGGAAGCAATTCTCACAGCCGCCGGAATCGCGCCGAAGCCAGTCGCCGCCTCGCCTTTCACCATCCTCACAGGCTCCGCTGAAGTCCATCATGGCAAGGAAGCCCTGGCGGGAACGCACTTCCGTCCCGAAGGCGACCTCCGCGAATCCCAGGGCCGCTTCAACCGCGACGAGTGGGATGGCGCGTCGCATCTGCTGCCCACCTATCTTTACGACGAAACAACGCCGCGCCTGCTTGCAACCGGCAAGACCTCGGCCTACATCAAGATCGCCGAAGGCTGCGACCATCCCTGCACCTTCTGCGTCATTCCGAATCTGCGCGGCAAGTTCCGCTCGCGCCGTTTTGAATCCGTAGTCGCTGAAGCGCGCCAGCTTGTCTCGCGCGGCGTGCAGGAAATCACGCTCATCGGCCAGGACACCACATGCTACGGCGAAGACCTCGGCATGAAAGACGGTCTCGCCACGCTTCTCGATGAGCTGGCAAAAATCGAAGGCCTCCGCTGGCTGCGCTTCCTCTATGCGTATCCCAATCGCATCACCGGCAAGCTGCTCGAAACCATCGCGAAGCACGACAACATCTGCAAATATCTCGACGTGCCGCTGCAGCACGCATCTCCCTCTGTGCTCAAGACCATGAAACGTGGCGCAGGCGCTGAAATCTTCCTCAAGACCATCGAGAAAGTTCGCGCAACAGTCCCCGGCATCGTGCTGCGCACTTCGTTTATCGTCGGCTTCCCCGGAGAAACGCCCGAGGACGTCAAGATCCTGGAAGATTTCATCACAGAAGCCAGATTCGACTGGCTGGGCGTCTTCAATTACTCCGACGAAGAAGGCTCCAGGGCTCACGACCTCGACGCCAAAGTCTCAAAGCGAACCATCGAAGCCCGTAAGCGCAGGCTCATGAAGCTTCAGCAAGGCATCAGCAAACGCGCCAAGCAGGACTGGGTAGGCCGCGAAGTCATTGTGCTGGCCGAAGGTGAGAGTGAAGAGACTCCGCTGCTCTGGGAAGGCCGCACGCAGTTCCACGCCCCGGAGATTGATGGCAAGGTATACATCAACGATTTTGGCGATTTGGAGAGCCTGGAAGCCGGCCGGTTCTATAAAGCGGAGATCACAGAGGCCCACGAATACGACTTAGTTACCAAAATCGTATCCGGACCCCTTTTCCAGTAAACCTTGTAACGGTTTGAATCGTCCCACAACCATAAATGCGTATCCCGCATCGGATTCTGAGGTGCGGAATTGTGAGCTAAAGGAATACTGAAAATATACATAGGTAACACGAATTATGGTTACTAATTTATATTTTCTTTATAACTTTCTCGGGATACCGCCGATGGATTGAAAGAGTAAGAATCTGAAAGACAGATAAAGACCTGCTCGGGTGTAAGTGTATGTATGCGTACGACAGCAGGGAGACACGCCAACGTCTTTGACCCAAAGTGCTGGCAATTCTGTTGGGGATCATGGATCGCTCATGTCTTTGAACTACGCCTTACCAATCGATACAGGGAATAGAGGTGGAGGGGGTATCCGTAAGAGCGTCAGTGTTTTATGGAAATCGCTGACGACTCTGAGCGATCCTCCAATACTCCGTTCCACCCGTATGATGGCTGGTCTTCTTTCGCGCGTGCTCGTGAGCATCTCCACGCAGCGCAAGATCGCGGGGCTGTTTCAGGATCCTGTCCTTTGTGAGACGGCACAGTGCTACCCCAGGCTGCCTTATAAGCACCTTACCTGTCGTTACCTCCTCCAGGATTTAAGCATCTCCACCTGCGCTGAGTGCTTCTTCCATCACTATGATCGGCTCCGCACCGTTCTCCCGGTCTGGCTCCTCCGTCAAATGCTTCTGGAAAAGGTCACTCTCTTTGAGCTGATTGAGAACGATGCTCGCTTAGCCATCACGATGTGCCTCTCCAATCCTGTGGACACGGAAGGCGAACTCTCGCTGAATCTGGAAGTGGGAGACAAAATCGTCTATGTCATGGGATTTTCGATCGTGCCGGGACGGGTTGTGCATTCCACCGCGAAGGATATCTTTCTCATCTCGCGCCTGCAGGGTGTGAGGGGCATGTATCAGGAACTCTCCCGCGCCACCAAAACCCTCGGCGATATCGCTCCTACCGTTCTGCTGTTCGCCGCATTGCAGGGAATCGGCAACGCCTTCGAAATCGACTCCGCGGCTTGTGTAAGCGCTTCCAAGCAGATTGCCTACACGGAAGAATTCGCCTCGTCCTTCCAGCGCTCCTATGATGAGTTCTTCGTCCAGCGCGGAATTCCGGTCAACTCCGGTGGCTTCTTCGTCACTCCCTTGCCGCTTACAGAAAAATCGATGAGTGATATCAAGAAGGGCCACAAAATCCGCACGCGTGAGAAGCGCGCCCTGCGCCGCGAGATCCAGCAGGCCTGCGTGGACTTCTTTGCCATGAATGGCATTGCGACTGCCGCAAGGAATGTTGTGGATGCTGTAGAAGTTTAACTTCAGCATCTCCCGATCGCGCGCACTCCAGCGTTCCTTCCTGCCTCCGTGAATACGCGCCACTTCCGCTCGCACCCCGAAGTCGATATTCTTTCCTTTAGGAAACTATCGATGCCCGCAAAGAAAAAAACCGCTTCCATGTCCAGCCCGAAAAAATCTGCCAAAGTACTGCGCTGCCCCAGTTGCGGAATGCTGGTTCAGCCCAAGGATGAGGACTTCCCTTTCTGCAGCGACCGCTGCCGCAAAATCGACCTCGGCAAGTGGGCCATGGGCGTCTACAAAATCAGTTCTCCCGTACTCGACCCGGACGTTCTCGAGGATCTCGGTGCCTTTTCAGGCGGACACGACAAGAGTTCCGATGAGTACTAGCACGCAGGCAACAAAAAAAACATTCTGGGCCTGGACCATAGCTACCTTCTTCGGTGCAGGCCTCGGTAAACCCGGCCCCGGCACATGGGGATCTGTGGCTGCAGTCCTGCTCTGGTCGCTCACGGGCTGGGCTCTCCATCCCGCGCCCGCAACCATGCTAATGATCCTCATCGCGGGAATCGTACTCTCCATCGCCCTCGGCGTCCCTGCGGCCACCATCGCCGCACGGGAGAGCGGCCGCGAAGACCCCGGCTTCGTCGTCATCGATGAAGTTGCAGGACAATGGATTGCCCTGCTTGGCGCTCCGTTCGACTGGAAGCATGGCCTGATTGCGCTCATTCTCTTCCGCATCTTCGACATTCTCAAGCCCTTTCCCGCGCGGCAACTGGAAAACCTTCCCGAAGGCTGGGGTATCGTCTTCGACGACGTAGCCGCGGGGTTGTATGCTTGGGGTATCGGCGCTCTTATCCGCATCTGGATTTGACGCAACAGAGGCAATCCATGCCGCGTGGTCGCAGCCAATCCGCTCCCCAGGTCTCTGACGCACAGACTCCCCGCATTGACGATGTCCTTCCAGCCGCTGCCTTGCCCGGTGGCGATGTAGAACTGACCGGCGCAAATCTCGGCCCGAACGGCTCCGTGCCTCCCGAAGTTCTGGTCAATGGCGAAGCGGCCCATCTATTGCTCAGCCGCCCGTCGCGGCTCATCTTTCACGTCCCTGACGCCGCCACAACGGGACTCGTGGAAGTTCGTACCGCCAGTGGCGCAACACATTCAGCTCCACTACGAGTAGCACGTGAGCTCAGCACCGGCCTTCACCCGGTCACCAGCCCCGCCGTAAGCCGCTCAGGAATGATCTACGCCACCATCTCCGGCGCGCGAGGAAAATCGACTCCAGTCTCCGTTGTGCGCATTAGCCCCGATGGACGCGGAACCCCCTTTGTAACAGGCATTCTCAACGCTACCGGCCTGGCCTTTAATCCCGATGGCGATCTCTTCGTAACCTCGCGCGCCGAAGGAATTGTCTATCGCGTCGACGCCGCAGGCGAATTTACCACCTACGCCGAAGGCATGGGAATTGCCACCGGCGCAGCCTTTGACGGCGACGGCAACCTCTACGTAGGCGACCGCAGCGGCACCATCTTCAAGATCAGCCCGCAGCAGCAGATTTTTGTTCACGCCACGCTGGAGCCAAGCATCTCCGCATACCACCTCGCAGTGAACGCGGCCGGCACGCTCTACGTAAGCGGTCCCACGCTGGGCTCCAATGACGCAATCTACGAAATCAAGTCGAATGGAGACGCGCGCGCCTGGTATCGCGGCCTGGGCCGTCCTCAGGGACTCGCCGTAGCCGCCGACGGCAGCGTGTACGTAGCCGCCTGTCTGCATGGCCGCCGCGGCATTGTCCGCGTCACAGAGAAAGGCGATGCACACCTGGCGCTCGCAGGAGTGAATCTTGTCGGGCTTGCCTTTTCTCCGCTGGGAACAGCGGTTCTGGCCACACATGAGGCCGTCTACGATGTTGACCTGGGAGTAGAAGGACAGTTTTAGCTTTTACCTACAACCTTTGAACCATAAGCCTTCTTGCGGCGGCTTGATGCGCTTACGATAAAACAGGTGCTGCAGCGAAGGAGCTGATAGCCGGGAGCTGATAGCTGCTTTTATGAGATCGGAAATCATTGCAGTTGGCTCTGAGATGCTCACGCCGCACCGGCAAGACACCAACTCCCTCTTCATCACGGAAAAGCTTAATGAACTCGGCGTAACCGTCGCCTTCAAAACCATCGTCGGCGACCGGCGCAAAGACCTTGCCGGCGCATTCCGCACCGCACTTGGCCGCGTGGACATCGTCGTGCTCATGGGCGGCCTCGGCCCCACCGAAGACGATCTCACCCGCGAAGCCGTAGCCGAAACACTCAGCCTCAGGCTGCGCCGCGACGGTTCGCAAGTAGCCGTACTGGCCGCCCGCGCCGCCACATGGCGCATGCCCATGCCGGAGAACAATCTCAAACAGGCCGATGTGATCGAAGGCGCAACCGTGCTGCCCAACGTAAACGGAAGCGCGCCCGGCCAGTGGCTCGACATCACCTTCGAAGGCTTCCGCAAGCTCATCATGCTGGTGCCAGGGCCGCCCAGCGAGTGCAAGCCGCTAGTGGAATCAGAGGTCATGCCCCGCCTGCGGGAAGCCCTTCCGCAGCGCTACATGGCAACACGCACCCTCAAAGCCGCCATGATCCCGGAGTCGCAGGCAGACAAGCTGCTCGCGCCAACCTACACGAAATACGAAGACGTAGAGACCACCATCCTCGCCCACAATGGCGACATCCAGCTCAGCCTCCAATGCGTCAAGAAAGATCAGGAGCAAGCCCAGCAGCGCGTCGATGAACTAGCCGGCAAACTCGAAGAGCTTCTCGAAGACTGGCTCTACTCCTCTGACGGCGAAACGCTGGAGCAGATCGTTCTCTATTACCTCGGCCTGCGCCAGGCCACGCTTGCCGTAGCGGAAAGCTGCACCGGCGGCCTGGTAGCCCAGCGCATCACATCGGTGCCCGGCAGTTCGCGCTCTTTCCTCGGCGGCGCAGTCGTCTATTCCAACGACCTCAAGACACACTTCGCAGACGTCCCGGCGGAACTCATCGAGCAGCACGGCGCAGTCAGTGAAGAGGTCGCGCGCGCGCTCGCTGTCGGCATCCGCAAGCGCACCGGCGCCACCATCGGACTCTCTGTCACAGGCATCGCCGGCCCCGGCGGCGCAACCGAAACCAAGCCAGTGGGCCTCGTCTACATCGCCGTGAGTGACGCGCAAAAAACGGAAGTCCTCGAACGCAACTTCCGCGGCCCGCGCACCCGCGTCCGCGAATGGACCGCCCAACAGGCACTAGACTTAGTTCGTCGCCGCTTAATGCAGTTAGAAACAGTCCACATCTCCTGACTACTTACAAACCGCATTCACATCAAACTCCGGATGCGGATAAGGCGGGAGCGGTCCACTCGGCTTGCGCTCCGGCTCCGGCAATGACAAATCAAGATCCGCAGCATACGCCGGATCTTTCTCCGCCCCCTGCAACGTCACAAACGTAAATCCACGCTTCTTATAAAGCTCAATCAGCTTCGGCAGCATCTCCGCATCCATCGCGCCCACGTGCATCAACAGCACCAGCGGAATATCGTGTCCCCACGTCGCCTTCGCCGCCGCCCGGCTGTAATCCACCTGCGCATCCGCCATCTTCAGGTAGTTCTCTTCCAGCTTCGCAATCCCAGCCGCATCGTTCTTCGCCACGCACCGCGCATACGGCTCGTTGTACATGTAATCGCCAAAGCTCATCGTCACATCGGCAATCTTGTACCCATGCGCCAGCAGAAACTTCCGCGCACCCGCGCGTTTCTCCGCCGTCTCCCCCATCGCCAGGTACGGGAATCGCAGCCAGTGCCAATCCGAGCCAGCAGCATACTTCTCCAGCACCGGCTCATTCTTCAGCACATCGGCTTCCCACGCCTCCAGCGAATTCTGGTTCAAATTCATATGCGAGTAAGCATGGTTCCCCAGCGGAAACCCCGCCGCACGCCAATCGTGCAGCATCGGCTCAGAGAGCGGCTCATGCTCCAGATGGATTCCGTTCACAAACCCATAAGCAGGCGGCAGACCCGCAGCCTTCATCGCCGCAACAATCTTCTTCCCAATCTCCACCCGCGTCGTGTTCGCAGGCAGCGAAGAATGCGCCGGCAAATCATCCCAGGTAAACGCAAGCTGCGGCCCCTGCGCCAAAGCCGCGCTCACCCATCCCAACATCATCCCCGCAAAAACAATCCCACGCAAAATCTGCACACGCATCTCTGGTTTTTCTCCGCAAACAAGCATACATGCCGGGTGCCCCAGGTCTCCCGCATTTGGAGACCTGGGATTCCACTACCGCAGCCATCATCTTTCACCCCAGCACCATCCTTCGATAAAATTCCCCCATGCGTTATACAGGCCGTGTGGAGTACGCAGATGAACGTAAGATTCGTCCGCGCAACAAGCGTTATTACCGTGTCCTTCACTGGCCGCTCTGGATATGGGTCTTCTTTCTCGCGCCCGGCCCGCTCACCTTCTCGCTCTTCGCACACGGCTTTGACCGCGCCAACTCCATCTGGCTGGCCATCGTACTGATCGGCACCGGCACCGCGCTCATCTTCGGCCAGGCACCCGGCTGCGAACCCAAGCCATACATCCTGCGCTTCGATGAAGACCGCCCCAACCCGCTCTACCGCCGCGTCTGCTACACCTTCGCCTGGAACGCAGTGCTGAACTTCGCCCTGCTAAACCTCGCCGGCCTCATCTACGCCACCATCACCGGCACATGGATCATGAAGCAGCTCTACCAGTACGTCTACCTTCCGCTCTGCATCGTCATCCTGCTCCTCGGCGCACTGGGTCTGCTGCCCCGCGTAGGCAGCTCCACCAGGCACGAAGGCACAGAGCGCCGCTATTTCTACGGCTCCGTCTGGGCCGCAGTCATCGCACAAACTGTCCTGCTCATTCTCTGGAAGGCGATGCCGCAATCGCTCGCCAGCACCCAAACCGGCTCCGCCATCAAGCTGGTCATCTATGCCGGCACACTAGCCGCAGTAGGCTACGCCGCATGGAGCGGCAAGCTCCCCCGCACACGCCCCATCCTGCCCGGCGAACTTATGGTGGATTAGCGCCAGCGTCGTTTTTGCTTTATTGGTCCCTTGGTCCCCAGGTCCCTTGTTACACTCGTCTGTGATGCCCCCTGCAAGCCTGCTAATCGTTGCCCTGTCCTACCTTCTCGGATCCATTCCGGTGGGCTACCTGCTGGTCCGCATCTTCAAAAAACAAGACATTCGCACCGTAGGCAGCGGCAACATCGGAGCCACCAACGTACTGCGCTCCGGCGGCAAAGGCCTCGGAGCAGCCACATTCATCCTCGACGCAGCCAAAGGCGCGCTCGCCTCGGCTCTCGGCGGCTGGCTGGCAGCTTCGCTCATGCCCACATGGCCCGCGCGCAACGTCATGGCGCTGGCAGCGCTCTGCGCCGTCCTCGGCCACATGTTTCCCGTATGGCTTCGCTTCAAAGGCGGCAAAGGCGTAGCCACCGGCTTCGGCGTCTTCCTCGTCATCGCCCCGTGGGCCGCACTCGCCGCCATCGGAGTCTTCGCAGTCATCGTCGCCATCACGCGCTACGTCTCGCTGGCATCCATCCTCGGCGCGGCAAGCTTCCCCATCTTCGCGTGGTTCTTTGTACCTGGCGACAAGCCTCTCTTCTTCATCGCCGTCCAAATCATTGTCTCGGGACTCATCATCGTAAAGCATCACGCCAACATCGGCCGGCTTCTCTCCGGCACAGAAAACCGTTTCGGAAAGCCGAAGACCGCTTAACCATTCTTCCCTCTATGACCGTTCTTCCCATCGCCCCGCGTATTGCAGTTCTCGGCTCAGGTTCCTGGGGAACCGCCATCGCCATCTCCCTCGCCCGCGCCGGCCGGCCCATCACGCTCTGGTCGCACTCGCATGAGGCCGCGCGGGCCATCGCCACCGCTCGTGAAAATCGCAAGTATCTCCCCGGCCTCCGCCTGCCTGACTCCGTTACCGTCACCGGCGACGATGCCTCCATCGCCCACGCTGACATTCTCGTCTCCGTCATCCCCAGCGAGTTCCTCCGCCCCATCATGGCCCGCCTTCGCTCGCAAATGCGCACCGGCCACATCCTGCTCAGCGCCACCAAGGGCATCGAGAACACATCCTTCCTCCGCATGTCGCAGGTCATCGCCGCCGCGCTCACTGAAGTAGAGCTCACCCTCCCCATCGGCGTGCTCAGCGGCCCCAGCTTCGCGCAGGAAGTCGCAACCGGCCAGCCCACGGCCATCACCGTAGCCTCTGAAGATCACTCCATCGCAGCACTCGTCCAGCGCGAGTTCTCTTCCGAGTCACTCCGCCTCTACACCTCAGCAGATCTCATCGGCGTAGAGCTAGGCGGCGCGCTCAAGAACGTCATTGCCATCGCCGCAGGACTCACCGCAGGTCTCGGCCTCGGCTCCAACACCCTGGCCGGACTCATCACCCGCGGCACGGCGGAGATGACGCGCCTCGCCGTCGCCTGCGGCGGCCGCCGCGAAACACTAGCAGGCCTCTCCGGCCTAGGCGATCTCGTCCTCACCTGCACCGGAACTTTAAGCCGCAACCGCACCGTAGGCGTAGAGCTAGGCAAAGGCCGCAAGCTCCCCGAGATTCTCGCCTCACTAGGCGGCAAAGTTGCAGAAGGCGTACACACCACCCGCGCCGCACTGGGATTGGCCCGCCAGCAGCGAGTAGAAATGCCTATCACCGAGCAGATGGAACTGATCCTGGACCACAGCAAGAACCCCCGCGAAGCCATCAAAGACCTCATGCTCCGCCCCGGCAAACACGAGCAGTAGCGGATCGATGCCAGCTTCTTAAGTTCCAGACCTGAGATGCCAATAAACCATCTCTCTTCATCAGGCACGAAAGAAACCAGGGCTTCAACTCCGAAGGAACTCGCGCCAAAAGATAATCAAGAGCCCTGAGCTGTCTGCGCTACACTAACTTTCCCCGTGTAAGAAATTGCAGATTCAGCGGGGGTGAAGCAAAATTTACGCTCGGAGAGCGAGATGGAACAGCCTGACGAAGTAACGCCCGCCGATGGGGCCTCGTCCCGGTTGTATTGGGGTTATGCCGTCGGCTATCTGTTGATTGGCGCAGCACACCTGATTGTCCTGGCGCATCACTCCAACGCAAGCAATATTGCCAGCGATATCATTGTCGGCCTGGCCCAATGGCTCACGCTGGCTGCACTCGTTTGGCGCTGGCGCCGTTCAGGTTTCCCTGACACCTTCCGCTGGGGAGTAACAATCGCAGCTTTGGCTTTCATCAATCTTGCCAATGACAATGATCTCGCTCTGCACGTCATAGGAAAGTACCCTGAGGTACCAGGCGCGTCAATCTTCTGTGACGCGATTTATGCGGCCCTTCTGCTTCTGACCTGTTCCACCACTTTTCGTGGACGCAAGATGAGAGCGACAAACCTTGTCGATACGGCTATGGTCATCGCGTTAACAGGTCTCTTCTTCGTTCGAACCTTTTCACTCGTTTCCATCTCCGGTACGGAGAACACCAACGACATTCTGTTCATCATTCAGATGTTCGACATCCTTGGCGTTTTCCTTACGCTGTGTGCTGCGGTACGCCTGCTTGGGGCTGAGAGAGAGCCGGGAAGGCATTTCTTCTTCGTGCTGGCAGCATACCTTTTGACGAGCACGGCCTTCGCCGCGGTGCGCAACCGGCTGACAATCACATCTATTGCCATGGATTACGACTTCATGCTGCTGCCGCAGTTCATAGTTCTCGGTTTGCTTTGTCTGCGAAGATTGCCACGCTGGCTTCGGAATTACCAGCCGAGGTCTTCTCTGGTAGATGTGGCGGAAAGCATGAGTCCGCTTTTCCTGGGCCTTGGACTGTTAGGTGTGAGCCTGAGCATTTTCAGAAGTCATCCGATTCTGGGCGCGGTCGGTGCTTCGGTCGCTGTAATTGGTTACGGCATTCGCAATGTGATCACTCAAAGCGACCAGATGGCGACAGAGCGCTCGCTCATGCTTCTGCAAGGGGAGTTGCAAAGTCTCACCGTAACCGATCCACTTACAGGGATCGCCAATCGTCGTGGCTTCGACGCCTCTCTCGGGCGTATGTGGAAACGGGTTGAGACTTCTGACATGCCTCTATCGGTTCTGATCATCGACATTGATTACTTCAAACTCTTCAACGATAGTTACGGACACGACCTCGGAGATCGATGTTTGATTGCGGTAGCAAATTGTCTCAGGGATATCCTTACCCCTCTCGGCTGCTCCGTGGCTCGCAATGGAGGAGAAGAATTTGCAGCGCTTTTGCCGGCTGCAACATTTCAGCAGGCGATGGTGATCGCCGAAACCGTTCGGCAATCGATTTCTGAAATCCGGATCTCTCACGGAAATGAATCGCTGCTCATTACAGCAAGCATAGGCTTGGCAAGCTCGGAGAAAAGTCACGTTTCGAGCGCAAAAGCCCTACTGCTCATCGCCGATAAGGCGCTCTACGATGCAAAGAGCGCTGGCCGTAATCGAGTGGTATATCGGGATTCAATCGATGCAGATTGAATCCCGGATAGAAAATCATGCGGCTGTACGCCGCGCTCAAAGCGCAAGAGAGTTTACGTCGTTCGCCAGGTCTACTCGCTCCGCAAAGCCCGCATAGGATCAAGCCGCGAAGCCCGCCAGGCCGGAGCCAAACAAGCCAGCACAGCCACAGCCAGCAGTGTAGCAACCACGCTGAAGAACACTCCCGCATCCAGCGCCTTCGTAGCAAACAGCATCGACTCAAAAATCCGCGTTACCACCACGCTTGCCAACAGCCCAAGCACCAGCCCAAGCAATGCCGGCCGCAGCCCATCCATCAGCATCCATCGCAAAAGCTGATCCCGCTGCGCGCCAAGCGCCATGCGAATCCCCAGTTCCGTAGTCCGCTGCGCCGCCAGGTACGAGAGCACTCCATACAACCCCACCGCAGCCAGCAGCAGTGAGAGCACAGCAAACGCCAGCACCAGCCGGGCGCTCAAACTCGCATTCACCAGCGATGCCCCAATCACCTGCTCCATCGTCAGCACATCTGAAACCGGAAGCTCAGAATCAAGCGCCGCAATCTGCTTCTGCACCGGCACAGAAAACTGCAGCGGATCGCCCTCCGTACGCACAGCAAGCGCCTCGCCAACGCCGCTCCCTTCCAGCATCGGAAAGTACATCGTAGCCTTCGGTTCCTTGCCCACGGTGTACAAAATATCCCCAACTACCCCCACAATTTCGTAATCGAAATCCTTAGGAGCATCGGCATGAGGATGCGCCGGGACAAGCAGATGCTTTCCAATCGGATCCTCCCCCGCAAAATATTCCCGCGCAAGCTGCCTGCTCACAATCACCTTGTAAGCGCGCGCTCCACGCTCATCCTTCGTAAAAAATCTTCCACTCACCAGCGGAATTCCAAGCGCCCTGAAATATCCCGGATCAGACCACCGCGACAACCCCTCCGGCAGAGAAGCCCCCGGCGGCAGCGCAGGATGCTCCTTCACAGTGAAAACAAAATCTCCCCAATACCCCGCACCTGGAACAGTATTGCCCAATCCCGCAGCGCGCACGCCGGGAATGCTTCGCACCCGCTCCAGCAGCGTCTCATTAAACGCATTCACCTTCTCCGGCGTGTCATACTTCTTTGCCGGCAAACTGTAATTCAACGTAAGCAGATTCTGCGTATCGCATCCCACATCGGCCGTGCGCATGCGCATAAAGCTCTTCAGCAGCAGCCCTGCGGCAATCAGCAACACAACCGTAATTCCAATCTCCACCGTCAGCAGCAGCTTTCGCAGAGCCGTGCGCGAAACACTGCCGGCCCCGGTACGCACAGAAGTCTGCAGCGCCTTCATCATTGTCCTGTCCGTCGTTGACAGCGCAGGCAGCAGCCCCGCAATCAGCGCCGAAGCAAACGTAAGCAGGCACGCAAACGCAATCACTGTGCCATCGATATAAATCTCTTGCGCCGAAGGCAATCCCTTCCAGGCATGCGCCAGCGCCCGCGTCGCGAATATCGAAAGCAAAATCCCGCTCAATCCGCCTGCAACACAAATCACCAGGCTCTCCATCATCTGCTCGCGAATCAATACACCACGCTTCGCACCAAGCGCACTGCGAATCGCCACCTCTTTCTGCCGCGCCGCACCACGCGCAATCAGCAGATTCGCCACATTCAGGCAGCCGATCAGCAGCATGCAGCCCACAGCCCACAGCATGAGGTTCAGCGGCTTCTTCACATTCCCGGCCAGGTCCTCATTCAGCGCCCGCGGAGCAACCTCTTCCGCAATCGGAGAATGTAGATCCTGCATGTGCAGCTGATATTGCACAGCACTCACCGGAGCCAGCGCGCTCGCCAGGCTCGTCCCAGGCCGTAGCCGCGCAATCACCTGGCTCTGGTGCCAGTCATGATGCGCCAGCATCTCCGCAGTAGCATTCGCTTTATACGGAACCCACAACTGAATCCCCGCATCGGGATACGTAAACCACGCAGGCAACACACCCACAATCGTGAACGGTTTGCCATCCAGATGAAGCTGCCGCCCCACCATCCCCGCATCCCCGCCAAAACGCCGCTGAAACATGCTCCACGACAGCATCACAACCGTGCTGCCCGGCTCATCCTCCTGCTCAGTAAAGGCTCGGCCAATCACTGGCTGAACGCCCAAGAGCGGAAGCAGATTCCAAGAGGCCTCCACGGAACGCACTGACTCCGGCAACTCATTCTGCGCGCCCGTCAGGTTGTATCCGCCATAGCGCAGCACCGCCATGTCCTCAAAGCCACGCGTCTTCGCGCGCCATTCGTAAAAGTCAGCGCCAGCCACCGGGTTAAAGTTATCCTCTGACGAACCCACCGCACCTCGATGCGGATGCTCATACACCATCACCAGCCGTTCAGCATCGCGAAACGGAAGCGGCCTCAGCAGAACCGATCGCACAATCGTAAAAAGCGAAAGCGCCGCCCCCATACACAGCGCCATCACTCCAATCGCAATCAGTGAGAACCCCGGCGTGCGGCTCAGCGTGCGAAACGCATATTTCAAATCGCGAACAAAATTACTCCATGGCATAACAGAGTTCTGCCTCCACAGCGATTCACGCACCTTCTGCGCGTTGCCAAACTTCAACCGCGCCTGCCGCCGCGCCTCATCGGGACTCATTCCACGTGCCTCATTCTCAGCAGTCTCTTCCGCGAGAAACACCTCAATCTCATCCCGCAACTCGGCGTCTGCGCGTTTACGGCGAAAAAATCGGAACCAGTTCATTGCGCGCCTCCCTCTTCCCCCATCACCAGGCCAATCGCACGCGTCATCTGCCTCCAGCGGCTCGTCTCACGCACCAACTGCTTACGCCCTGCCGCAGTCAGCCGGTAAAACTTCGCCTTGCGATTGTTCTCGCTGGCCCCCCAATACGAGGAGACCCATCCGCGATCTTCGAGCCGGTGCAGCGCCGGATACAAGGAGCCCTGCTCCACCTCCAGCAGATCCTCCGAGGTGCGCTCAATCACCTTCGCTATCGTGTGACCATGAGCGTCTCCGCCCACAAGCGTCCGCAGAACCATCATGTCCAGCGTCCCCTTGAGCATTTCATTTTGCGGCTCGTTATTTTTGGGCATGCGCCTCTCCACTCGAATATCTATGGGAGCAGATCATACACCGCTCGAATTCCTATGGGAAGCACAAAATTAGTGCTCTTGCTGCGTGGCCTCCTTGCCGTTACATTCCAGGTACTGCGCCGCGAGCGTCAAAACAACAATCGTGTTATCATGTAACTACGCTCAGTTGTTTGGTTGTGCGCCGTTCTCGCATACATCCGCAAGACCGTCCGCCAGCAGTTTTCCCCAGGCCTCAGCGTAATGGTCCAAAGAAGTCAAGGTTCCGCCTTTCAAGCTATCCCTGAGAGGTAACTGACCGGACCAGACTGCAAGCGCACAAGCGCTTCCCAGTCGAAGACGCGTACGTGTGGCAACTCTTGAGCGGCTTTGAGCAAGCGATTCCCGAGTTCTCTACATACATTTTCACGGTTTCCTGCGCACTCAAGCAATCCCGCGTGTATGAAACCATTCGACTGCAACCGCCGCAGCGGAGCCATGGATGTGTCCGAATCTGTTTCAGGACAATGGCATACACCGGACGGTCGCACGACAGGAATACATTGAACCTCTTTACGGAATTATCTCTATCGCCCGCAATGCAGAAGCAGCTGGCACATGCAAAATTCATCAACCCCACTCCCGTTCAGGCCGCGGCACTTCCCCCGGCGCTTGAGGGTAAGGACATCCTCGCCACCGCGCAGACCGGCACCGGCAAAACGCTGAGCTTCCTCATCCCCGTCATCGAGCAGATGGCCGCATCCAAGGACTCCAAAGCATTGATCCTGCTCCCCACGCGCGAGCTCGCAATGCAGGTCCTCGATGCCTGGCGCAATCTCGCGCAGGGCCAGGGCAAAGCCGCGCTCGTCTGCGGAGGCCTCGCCGAAGGCCCGCAGCTCAACGCCATCCGCCGCGGAGCGCGCCTCATCGTTGCCACGCCCGGCCGCCTCGAAGACTATCTCTCCCGCAAGCTCGTCAAGCTCGACGGCGTAAAGATCCTCGTCCTCGATGAAGTCGATCGCATGTTGGACATGGGCTTCAAGCCCGCCATCAAGCGCATCGCAGCGCTGTTGCCCACCGATCGGCAGACCCTCTGCTACTCGGCAACGCTTAGCCCTGCCATTCGCGAAGTCGCCAGCATCTATCTCAAGGACCCTGTCCGCATCGACATCAGCACCGAGCTCAAGCCCTCCCCCAACGTGGAGCTGCAGACATTCGAGGTTCCCACCGACAAGAAGCAGGAGCTCCTCGAGCATCTCCTCGACACCAGCCTCGGCAGCTTCATGGTCTTCGTTCGCACCAAGCATGGCGCAGATCGCGTAGCCAAGCGTCTCTCCAGGGCCGGCTTTAACGCGGCGCCCATCCACGGCGACCGTTCGCAGTCACAGCGCTCCGCTGCCCTGCGCGGCTTTGCAGAAGGCCGTCATCGCGTCCTCGTTGCCACTGACGTAGTAGCCCGCGGCATTGACGTTCCCAACGTTGCCCACGTAATCAACTTCGATCCACCCCGTGAAGCGGAAGACTTCGTGCACCGCGTAGGCCGCACCGGCCGCGCCTCCAGCCGCGGAATCGCTTCCACCTTCGCCGCTCCCGATGAAACCCGTGCTCTCAAGAAGATTGAGCGCACTCTATCGGTAGCGCCAAAAAAGTATCGCGTACACCCGAACGCTCCGGCACAGCAGCAGGTTGCCTAGCACACGGTCAGTACCCGTCCTTTAACAATCCAAAGCCCAGAGAGCCACTGCATGCAATGTGCAGTGGCTCTTTTTCGTCATGATCAACATTCCTTCGATCTGAGATTCATTACAGGCAAAGGACCGTACACACCCTCATCAATCCATCGATCAAGCCAGTCTCTGTAGCTCCGGATATCGCGCGTAAATAAGCTGCCTATCCGCGCCGGAAAGTTCTCCAAGCCGCATTGGCTTATCCTGCGGCCGCGTGCCCTTCTGGTTCAGCACATTCATCAGGCTCCACTCCCGCTGTAATCCCGCAGGCTCCTGTGCGGGCAGGTCGTATCGCGTAAAGTCCACCGCCATCCATGGGTCATTCGTCTGCCAGTTGTGCAGCAACGCCAAACGAAACTCGCGATTCATAAACCAGCGCATCTCCAGCTCTTTCTCGGAACCCGGCGCACCAGTCCCCTTCACATCGAAGCGATAGTTAAGCGAGGCATTGTTCGGCACATGCCTGCGCCACTCCATTCCAAATTCACCTTCCGTCATCACGCGTGTATCCGGCCATCTCTCGCGAACAGCCTGCAGCCACCAAGCAAGATCCTCGTCATGCTTGATGGATACCTCCCAGATCGCCGTCACAAATCCAAATCCATTCAACGCGCGGCCATTATCAAAATGCATCGCAGTAGTGGCCATCATCTCCCGGCGGCCCACATCCACTCCCAGGTCTTCTACCGTCTCAATCGGCCCCACGCCCATGCGGCTGTTGAATCCGCCAGTAAATCCATTCCGGCGAGCCGAGAGAAAATCACACGTCCATCCATCCAGGCAGACGCAATCTATAAAATCCGCAGCTCCCTGTGCAGGCTTTAGATAATGTTCCTTGCTCGGATAGTACGGATAGCAGATGCCGCCGTCTCCATCTCCGTTATCAATGCCATGCTGGCTCCATATCTGTCCTTGGCAAACATGAATGCCCTCTTCGTTCGCCAGATAGTGCTGATTCTCCGCATCCATAAAACCAGCCACCAGCGACAGTGGCCGATAACCGCCGCCCACCATCTTCGTAATCAGCCTGAGTGCCTGCCGAATCGTCTCGCGTGTCTCTGCGCGCGTGTTGTACATCGGCGCAAAGTATCCACCGGGAATAAACGTAATCTCGTCGCCATATCTGTCGTGATACGACGCAAGCAAACGCCGCGCATCCTTGTACTCCTGCCGCTCGTCCTTCAGCGCCAGCCAGCTTACCGCCCACGTCATTCGCCCATCCGGGCATCCGCGCGCAAACGCCTCCCGTCGCGAGCGAATATGCTCCACGCTATTCGCCGGAGCCTCATCCTCACCGATGTTGCGCGTCCGTGTCACCTCGATCTGGTTCACGCGCACCACGGAAACATGCGTGATAAACCGCCCCCGCAGCGGTGCTTCCGCCGCAGCAAGCGCACCCGCGTGTTGAGCCATCGTGAAAGCACCCGCGGCGCCAGCCGTGCTGCTCAGAAACCTGCGTCTCGTCCACGAGCTCACAGCTTCTCTCGCAAAATGCTGATCACATCATCGGCGTGAACAACCCCCACCATCCGCCCCATGCCGTCCACCACAGCCAGCGAATGAAGGTTGTATTTATCGAAGATCTCCGCAAGCTCATTCTGGTGCCGTTCAAACGGGCATGACAGAACACGCGGCTCCGCCAGCACGCTGAGACGTGTTTCAGGCTGAGCCATCACCAGCCGCGCCAGCGAGACAGCCCCGCGCAAAATCCGCCGCTCACTCAGCAGATAAATCTCGGTAACAGATTCAGGATCGCCATCGAAATTCTTCAGCGCCTGCACCGCCTGCCCCACAGTAGCCTCATACGGCACCGCTACAAACTCGGAAGTCATCGCACCGGCAGCCGAGTCCTCGTCAAACTCAAGAAGTTCCTCAACCTCCTGCCGCTCTTCCGGCTCCATCTCTTCCAGAATCGCGTCCGATTGCTCCTCTGACAACTCCGCCAGCAGATCCGCAGCCGCTCCCGGATCCATTTCCTCCACAATGTCGGCAATCTTCTCGTCGTCCAGCTTCTCCAGCAGCGCCTTCTGCAGCTTCGGATCAGCCTCTTCCAAAGCCTCCGCCGCCACCTCCTCATCCAGCGCAGTAAACACAGCCTCGCGTTCCGCCGGCGGCAAATCCTCCAGAATCTCCGCCAGCTCCGATGGATGCATATCCGCCAGCCGCTCATGCTCAATGCGCAGCTTCACACGACGCGCCGGATCCACCTCAATCACATCCACAAACTGCCAGGGAATCCCATTCGCCGCAAACCGCCGTGAAAAAGTCTCAAGCGTAGCCCGCGGCAACAGCCCCTTGAAAATCCGCCGCACAGCCCCGCGCAACCCAACCTCCACCTCCGCCACGCGAAGAAGGTGAGCCGCGCCATGCCCCAGCCACTCCAAATCAACATCATTGACGCGCACCACCTTGCGCCCATGCACGTCGATAATCTGCCGGTCCACCAGGTCCTGCGCAAGATACAGGTAGCTGCTCTCGTCCATCAGCGGAACCAGTGCGCCAGAAGTGCGAAGCTCCAGCGTTCCCGCCGGCGTCTCCATCACCTCCTGCGAAGGCACAATCGCCAATCCCGACCGCGTCTTCAGCACAAGCCCAGCCACGCGGCCGGCATCCGCCCCGGTAGCCACAGCAATGTCTTTCAGCTTCCCGCGCAGCGCCCCCTGGGCATCTGTGACCGGCGTACCCAGAAGCGCAGTAAGGCTGACGCGAGTTGTAGCTCGAAGCTGCATGATGAGAGTGTAGACGCTGGAAGAACGATTATTGCACTTGAATCCATCCGGCAACCCAAAGTAGCTCTAGCCAAAATTGCAGAATCTGACTTGGCACAAAGGCTTTGCTATACTGTCTCCCGCCCCAAGACCTATAACCTGGATGAGGTATTCAAATGGCTTCGCGGTGTTGCTCCTTGCTTCTCCGATCCGCATGCGCTGGTTTCCTGCTTACGCTGTCATTCGTTTTTTTACTGACCGCCGCCCTGCCTGCTCTGGCGATGGACAATTCGCATCTGCGCGCCGCGCAACAGACAAACATGGTCAATCTGAATCGGCTACCGCTTGTTTTTGAAGCAAACGAGGGGCAGACCAATGAACACGTGCGATTTCTTGCTCATGCTGGAAACTATTTTCTTTCCCTCTCAAAAAACGAGGCAATCTTTTCGCTTCTGGGCCACTCGCAGGCAAACCACTCGGAGGTGCCTCGTAAAGCAACAAGCGTTCATATGCGGATCGAGGGCGCTTCGCCGGCCACAAGGATCATGGCTGAATCCAAGCTCAATGGTAAGGTTAATTATCTGTGGGGCGCGGATCGATCGAAATGGCTGACTGACATTCCGACCTATGGAAAGGTACGGTACGCGGAAATCTATCCTGGCATCGACCTTGTCTATTATGGCCATCAAGGGCAAGTTGAATATGACTTCCTTGTCGCTCCAAACACAGATGCAAAACAGATCCATCTTCACTTCAGTGGGATGAACAAGCTATCACTGGACGCACACGGCAGCCTACTTCTGGATTCGACTTACGGGTCCATCGCGCTGCATAAGCCGCTGGCCTATCAGGATGTGAATGGCGTTCGCCGGAAGATCGATTGCGAATACAAGCTGACTAAAAAAAATACGCTGGAATTTTCTCTTGGGAAATACGATAAGTCCAGGCCAATCACAATCGATCCCATATTGATCTACTCCACTTATCTCGCGGGATCGGCGGGAAATACGATCGAATCCGTAGCTGTCGATTCTGCAGGAAATGCTTACGTGACAGGCAACAGCATCGGCTGCGGGTTTCCAACCACCCCGGGAACTCTTGAGCCGAATTGCAACGGTTTTTTCCCAAACACAGTATATGTCGCCAAACTGAACCCCCAAGGTTCGGGGCTTGTTTACGCGACCTATATCGGGCCAAATAACGGGTTAGGAAATACCGGGCAGGCAATTGCCGTGGACAGCGGCGGCGATGCCTACATAGCGGGAGAAGCGTATGCCGGGATGCCGGTATCGCAGGGGGCCTATCAAACGCAGCCAAAGGGATCAAGAGACGCGGGGTACATCGCAAAGCTCAGTCCGGCCGGCGACCAGTTGATTTATGGAACATACCTGGGAGGGAGCAGTGGCGACTCGATCAATGCGATTGCCCTGGATTCAACTGGAAACGCCTACCTTGCAGGCACGACATATTCCACTGACTTTCCAACTACAAGCGGCGCATTCGAAACGGTTGATACAGCGCCTGACCAGTCGAATGCCTTTGTATCAAAATTGAGTCCTGACGGCACGGAGTTGGTCTATTCCACCTATCTGGCAGGTACGGGAGCGCAGAACAACCTCGCAATCCCATTTGGAGAGGCGAACGGGATTGCAGTCGATAGTGCGGGGAATGCGTATGTCGTCGGAGGCACAACCGATATGGCCTTCCCCGTAACCACCGGATCCTTTCAGCCAACTTATTCAACGGGCATGTCGAGTCAACTCAGTGATTTTCGTTCTACTGGCTATGTCACAAAACTTGACCCAACTGGAGCGAAGCTGGTTTATTCAAGCTACCTTGGCGGCATTTATGAAGCCGAAGCTCAAGCGGTCGCGGTCGATTCAGCGGGAGATGCTTTTGTGACCGGATGGACCGCTGGCGGTGACATAACTACGCCGGGATCGTTTCAGCCCTTCTCGGCAGCCTCAAATGCCATCGTGGTTAAGATCAATCCCGCAGGAAGCGCGTTTGTCTATTCGACCTACCTGGGCGGAAGCTGCGAACAAGTTGTAACCACTACAGGTTTTATCGGCCAAGACTCGGGAGCTGGCGACGCGGGAACAGGAATCGCCGTGGATGCATCGGGGAACGCGTATGTATCCGGGCTAGCCTGTTCAAAAGATTTTCCTGTGACGACCAATGCCGTCCAGACGACAGCTGTGAATACGCAACTTGGAGTATCAGAAGCATTCCTTACTGTATTCAATCCGAGTGGAAGCTCTCTGCTTTATTCCACTTATATGGGTGGAACAGGCTATTACGGCGATCAAGCCACCAGTATCGCCCTGGGCCCCTCGAACAATGTGTACATGGCGGGGAATACGTACTCAACGGATTTTCCGACCACACCCGGTGCCTTCCAGAGTCCCAATTTTGTTTCCGATGATGTGTCAACGAATCCGCAGGGCTTCGTCTCCAGCTTTTCCATACCCCCCAATGGCACCTTGCTGAACAGAAATTTCACCTTATCTCTGAGCCCTGCTTCCGCAACCGTTACAGCGGGACAAATTGCGACGACGACCCTGACAATTTCACCGCAGAACGGTTTCTCTCAGCCAATTCAATTGTCCTGCAGCGGCCTTTCCGACGGGACATACTGCAACTTTTCGAGCCAATCCGGCGCCCCCATCACATCCCCTACAAGCATCACCGTTCAAGTACAGACCTCCCCACAGTCCAGCAAGCTAGGCAACCATCCGTTTCCCTGGCTGTCTGTTTCCGCGCTTGCATCCATTTTCATCTGGTTTGGCATAGGCCGAAGATTCCGCAAGAGTCTTTTTGTGTGCCTCCTCGGCACAGCTCTGGGTATGAGCATGCTCGGCGGGTGCGGCGGCTCCGGTTCCGGAGGAGGTGGTGGTGGAGGAGGGTCTCAAGGAAACATCATCACGGCGAATATTCTTGCGCAGGGGTTATCCGTGGAGAATTCAATATCATTTACGATCACTGTGAAATAAAGCCCGACCAAGGTGCACCTTGACACAATTCACCTCAGCCATGAAACTTCCGTCAAGCAGATAGAGTCTCCAATCTCAGTACTGAAAAGGGCCATTACTCATTTGAGCGAATCCACTGCAGGCCGCCAGACCCTCCAGCTCCCCTCCACCATGGAGAGCGTCTCTGAGATTGAATCCGCAGCGGAGAAAATGGCCACCGCCGCCGGCTTTGATGAGGATGAGTCCTTCCACATCACCATGGCCGTACGCGAAGCCGCCGTAAACGCCGTCCTGCATGGCAATGAATACGATCCCGCCAAAAAGGTCACCGCCTCGTTTGAAGACAACGGCACCGATCTCGTCTTCAAAGTCAGCGATGAAGGCAAAGGCCTCGACCCCGACACCCTCCCCGACCCGCTCGCCGCTGAAAACCTGCTGCGCGGAACTGGCCGGGGCATCTTTCTCATCCGCTCCTTCATGGATGAGGTACACTTTCGACAACTGCATCCCGGCACCGAACTGACGCTGGTGAAACATCGGCCACAGACGGGAGCCTCGGCCTGAAACCCGCCTCCGCGCGCGCCGTAACGTTTTCCGGCAAGGAAAGCTCAGCCCGGATGCTATAACTTATGTACCGATTGAAGGAGGAGTTTCCGTGGCACTAACGATTGCTTCCCGTGAAGTTGATGGCGTAACAATCCTGGATCTTGGCGGCCGTATCACACTCGGTGAAGGCAGCGTCCAGCTCCGCGAAGCCATCCGCGACCTCATCAGCAAGGGTTCCAAGAGCATGCTCCTGAACCTGAGCGATGTGAACTACATTGACAGCTCGGGCCTGGGCGAGCTCGTAGGCGCGTACACCACATCCAAGAACCAGGGCGCCAGCCTCAAGCTGCTCGGCCTCACCAAGAAGGTGAAGGACGTTCTGCAGCTCACCAAGCTGTACACCGTTTTCGACATCTACGACGACGAAGCCAGCGCCATCGCCTCCTACAAGTAGCCTTCGCTGCACATCAAAAAGGCCATCCGCAAGGATGGCCTTTTTTGTTGCCCCTAATTTCCGTTACCCCTTAAAACTTCACCTGCGGAGCATTCCGGGAAGCCGCGCTGGCTTCAAAGTAAGCATCCTCTTTTGGCGCAAATCCCAGCATCCCCGCCCAGATGTTGTTCGGGAACGACCGCACATACTGGTTGTAATCCCGCAGGGTAGCGTTATACCGCGTCCGCGAAACCTTGATCCGGTTCTCCGTCCCCGCAATCTCATCCTGCAAACGCATAAACTGCTCGTTCGACTTCAGCTCAGGATAGTTTTCCGTCAATGCCAGCAGGCGGCCAAAGGCTCCATCCAGCGTATTGTTCGCAGCAATCTTCTCCTGCGGCGTGTGCGAGTTCAGCAGGCCCGCGCGCGCATTGGCAATATCGCCAAAAACCGTCGTCTCCTGCTTGGCATAGCCCTTCACGGTCTCCACCAGGTTAGGAATCAGATCGGCACGGCGCTGCAGATCCGTGTCCACATTCGACCAGGCATTCTTCACCGCCTCGTCCTTGGTCACCAGTTGATTCTGCGCGCTCTTAAAGCTGAAGAAGACAAATACTCCCGCCAGCAGCAACGCCCCAACCACTCCAAGAGATACCAGACATCCCTTGCCCATAAAGTTTCTTTCTCCTCCCGCCCTCTAGGGGCGATCAACAAAACTCCGAACATCTTTACAAACCCTGAGGTGCCTCATTCATGGCGCAGTCGTATCGCGCCATGGGTGGGGTGAGCTACCAGCTGCCACCCGATCCGCCGCCATCAAACCCACCGCCATCACTCCCACCACCGCCAAACCCGCCAAATCCGCCGCCGCCCCCGCCATCCCCACCGCCGCCGAAGCCGCCTCCACCGCCGCCCCAGCCTCCTCCTCCGCGTCCGCCCATGCCAGAGAAGAACAATCCCCATCCCAGCCAACCCAGAATGCCACGGCCAATCCCGAAAACGCCGAAGACAATGATCAAAAAGAGAAAGAAAAGAATTCCGCCCCACCCCGAGCTATGGTGCACGCGCCGTCCCGGCTGCACCTGCAGCTGGCCGCTCTCCTCATCCGTCAGCGTGACGTTGGCGTCCTTGGCAATAATCCCGCCAACCCGCCCCACGGCTCCCACCAGCGCCGAATCATAATCGCCCGCCTTCAGGCTCACCCGCATCTCGCGGCCAATATCGCCCAGCAGTCCATCCGGCAAAATCCCCTGCAACCCCACCCCGGCATCAATGCGGTACTTGCGATCGTTCACGGCAAGCAGAATCAGCACGCCTTTTCGCGCGTTGGCATCCGTACCCTGCCGGCCCATCCCCCATTTTTCTTCCAGTTGAACCGCCCAGTCGGCAATATCCTCATCTCCGGTGGTCTTCACCGTCACCACCGCAATCTGCGCCTCAGCCTTCGAGTGGTCAAGCTGGCTGCAGATCCGATCGATCCGGGCAATTGCATCGGGAGAAAGCACATGAGCAAAATCGCTCACGTAGTCGGTTGGCTTGGGAAGGCTATCGACGCTCTCGGCGTGAATCGCCAGAGCAGAAAAAATCAGAATGGCGGCTGCAACCAGCCGGGCCCCTAAACGAAAGGAGCGCGAAATTGCGTTCATCGCACTCCATTGTACGTGTCCGCCACCCAGAAAGTTCCACGCCGGTAGCAGCCGCGCTGAAAGCTGCCTTTGCATATTCCCGAGACCCGCACAAAAAGCCCGTCATCCTGAGCGTAGGCGTTTTTCAGCCGGAGGGAAGGACCTGCTTCTGTCTTTGCTTTTGCCTTAGCCTTTCCCCAGCACAACCACCAAACTGGGTGCCCCATCCATGGCGCAGCACTATCGCGCCATGGGTGGGATAGAACACAAGCCCCAATCAAAAAAAGCCGTCATCCCGAGCGAAGCCGAGGGACCTGCGGTTGTTCTTGCTTTTGCCTTCCCCTCGCACCCCCACAAAACCCCGTCATCCTGACCGTAGGCGTTTTTCAGCCGGAGGGAAGGACCTGCTTCTGTCTTTGCTTTTGCCTTTCCCCCGCACAACCACAAACCCGGTGCCCCATCCATGGCGCAGCAATATCGCGCCATGGGTGGGATGGACCCAAGCCAATCACCCAACAAACCAGCCATCTCCACCCAATAATTACTTTCGTACCCAACCATCCCCAGATACTTTGCACATCATTACCCCCGATTTTGCTACCTTCAAATCAGCAGTAAAAAACCTGGCCCGAATCCCAATGGGATTCGGGCCATTTTCGTGAACCGCAAAACCGTCCGGCAAAAATCAGCGCTCAGAACCGAATCTCGCATCTCATTTAGAATCAGTAACCAGCAAACAAAAGGCGAACACAATAAAACACACCAAAAATCGCCTTCAAACCTATGATGCAAAGCGATTTACAAGCCCAATGTCCAATTTTATTTATTTATTTCGGTAACCACTGTCATTATTTAAGTAGTAAACATCGGTAAGCTTCAGCTTCGCAGATTTGGAATACCCCGGCAACCCGCACACAAAAAGGAAAAAAATTAAAAACTCTCGAATTTACCCACAGCTTCTGTAAATCTGTAATCGTCTCCTGCTGCCCCGGCCTTCCAAAGATATGGCAGAATCTTTTCCCGGCCATCCGCCTCTAAACTAGCAAAGAGATGACGACTGAAACTTCGCTTCAAGCACCTCCCGTTGCCCGCGTTGAACACACTGAGAACACCCTCCACGGCGTCACCCTTACGGACGGATACGCCTGGCTGCGGCAAAAAGAGAACCCGGAAGTCACGGCCTACCTGGAGGCAGAAAACGCCCATGCGGAAGCGGTAATGGCTCCGCAGGAAGCCCTTCGCGGCCAGCTTTACGAGGAAATGCTGAGCCACATTCAGCAGACTGACGTCTCAGTTCCCTACCGCGACGGCGCTTACTGGTACTACACCCGCACGGAAGAGGGCCTGCAGTACGCCATCCACTGCCGCAAACGCGGCGGCAAGAACGGCCCGGACGAAGACGCCGCCGAAGAAGTGATCCTGGACGGCAACGTACTCTCCAAGGGCCACGCCTTTTTTGCTATCGGCGGCACAGACATCTCGGACGATGGCCGCTGGCTGGCCTGGACGGCAGACACCACCGGCTTCCGGCAATACACTCTGCGCATCAGGGATCTCCACACCGGCCGTGATCTGCCCGGCGAAGTTCTGCGCGCCGGCTCGGTCGTCTGGGCTGCGGACAATCTCACGCTCTTCTATTCCGTGGAAAATGAAGACCAGAAGCGCCACTTTCAGCTATGGCGGCATCTGCGCGGAACACCTTTCGCCGCGGATGCGCTGGTCTACCAGGATGACGACGAGCGCTTCAACGTAGGCGCAGGTCGCACCCGCGACGGCAAGTTCATCGTCCTCGAATCGCACAGCCACATCACCAGCGAGTGCCACGTACTCCCCGCCGACAAGCCGGAGAGCGACTTCAAGCTGATTGTCCCGCGCGAAGATGAGCACGAGTATTTCATAGAGCACCGCAATGACCAGTGGTTCATCCGCACCAACGACAAAGGCCCCAACTTCCGCCTGGTAACCGCGCCCGTGGATGCGCCGCAACGCGAGAACTGGACCGAGCAGATTCCGCATCGGGCTGAAGCCATGCTGGAAGACGTGGACATATTCAAAGACTTCTACATTGCCTGCGACCGGGAGAATGGCCTCTCGCACCTGCGTGTCTATCAGTTCTCAGGCAAAGGCCCCAAGGCAAAGCCGGCAGGCGAGATCAGCTTCCCCGAGCCGGCGTACAGCGCGTATCCGCATGTAAACCGCCTCTTCGATACAAAGTCATTCCGGTATTCCTATCAGTCGCTTGTCAGCCCAAGCTCGGTCTACGAGTACGACGTTGCGTCCGGCTCATCCAAATTGCTGAAGCAGGTGGAAGTCCCCGGTGGATTTGATCGCACGCTCTACGCCAGCGAGCGCATTCACGCCACCGCGGCAGACGGCGTGCAGGTTCCCATCTCCATCGTCTACAGAAAAGACAAACGGGAAGCCGGCAAGAATCCGCTCTATGTCTACGGCTATGGCTCCTACGGCTACGCGCTTCCTCTCGGCTTCAACTCAAGCCGCCTGAGTCTGCTGGATCGCGGCCTCGTGCTTGCGTACGCGCACATCCGCGGCGGCGGCGACCTGGGCGAAACATGGCATGACGCAGGCAAGATGCTGGAGAAGCTCAACACATTCTCAGACTTCATCGCCTGCGTAGAGCATCTCATCGCGCAGGGCTATGGTGACCCGGCCCGCGTGGCCATTGAAGGCGGATCGGCAGGCGGCCTGCTCATGGGCGCAGTAACCAACATGAAGCCGGATCTCTTCCGCGCCGTCCTCTCGCACGTTCCCTTCGTGGATGTGATGAACACCATGCTCGACGCATCGCTTCCGCTCACGGTTCCCGAGTATGAAGAGTGGGGAAATCCAAACGAAGAAAATTACTTCCATTACATGCTGAGTTATTCGCCATACGATAACTTGAAGCCCGCAAGTTATCCGTCGATGCTGGTAAAAACCAGCCTGCATGACAGCCAGGTCATGTACTGGGAGCCCGCCAAGTACGTAGCCAAGCTGCGAACTCTCAAGCAGGATTCCAATCCGCTTCTGCTGGTCACTAACATGAAGGCCGGCCACGGCGGCGCAAGCGGCCGCTACGACTACCTGAAAGAAATCGCATTCGATTACGCATTCCTGCTCAAGGAACTGGGAGTGGCCTGAGCGCGAGAGAAGCAGCGAAATTCCAGACGCTCTCGACCTGCGGCACTTGCCCCGCCACGCTCAATGCCCGCAGGTCCTGAGCGAAGATCGTTTGCGCCATGACTCAAGAAGGGGATGAGATAACCATCCCGTAACATCGCCTGCATTACTGGGACCTGCCCTTCCGCTATTACCTGTGTACTGTATTGATGTAGGTAATGTTTTGGTACGATCTCGTCAGTTAATCGACGTCTCATAGCCCCCTGATCATCTTCAGTTTTCCCGGGTTTCGCCAGAATAAGCCCGAGATCTTTTTAACTTTGCTCTCTCGGGCTCTTATTCATGAACCACGAGGAGAACCGTCATGGATCTCAGCGGAAGCGCTACATGCGTCCGCGCGACCCTGGAAGCAATCGTTGCCTTGCAACCCGACGTTGCCTTTCTTATCAGCGCGGAGTCCGGAAAGTCCGTCACGTATCGCGAGCTACGCGATCATTCCATATTGCTTTCGAATGCCCTCACGCATTCCGGGCTTCAGCCCGGCGATAAAATCGCGTTCCTCATGGACAATGGGCTGCTGACCGCCCAGCTTTTTCTGGGAGCCATGTATAGCGGCTTTGTTGCGGTGCCTCTGAATGTTCGCGCCGGCGCCATGCAGCTTTCGTACATGCTGGACCACTGCGATGCCAAACTTGTCTTTGTGCAAGCGGAATACCGCGGGTTGTTAAGTGAGGCTCTCACCGGCGTTCGCAGAGATATGCGTGTCATTGAAGCTGCCGTGGACGGTCTCATGGACGGTCTATTGTCCTTCGAGGATGTAGCGCTTGACACTCGCACTCCGTCCTCTCACGCGTCTGCTCAATCCGGCGATGACATAGCGCTGCTGATGTACAGCTCCGGCAGCACCGGTAAGCCCAAAGGCGCGCTGCATACGCACAGTTCCATCATGGCTCATGGACGAAATTCCATCGTGGCGCACCAGATGTCTGCCGCGGATCGTTCTCTTCTTGTGCTGCCTCTCTATCACATCAATGCTGAGTGTGTGACGCTTATCCCCACACTTCTCAGCGGCGGTTCCGTCGTCATCGCTCAGCGATTCGCAGTCAATCGCTTCTGGGACTGGATTGATGACTACGGCATCACGTGGTCCGCACTGGTTCCCACCATCGTCTCGGAATTAGTCGATTGGGATGATCCCGGAAAGGATCGCCGCCAGGCTGCATTTCAGCGCATCCGCTTCTTTCGTTCTTCGTCGGCGCCGCTGTCTCCCTTGTTGCAACAGCAGTTTGTGGATAAGTTCAACCTGCCGCTGATCCAGGCAATGGGATCGACGGAAGGCGGAAATGTTTTTTCCAATCCCTTGCCTCCCGGCAAGAACAAGTTTGGATCACCCGGCCTGCCCTGGGGATTTGAAACCCGCATCATTGACCGCCAGGGAAATGACGTTCCACAAGGCGAACCCGGCGAGGTTCTTCTTCGCAGCCCTGCCTTGATGAAGTGTTATTACAAAGATCCTGACGGCACCTCCGCTGTAGTGGACAGCGAAGGATGGCTGCATACCGGGGATCTGGCGCGACAGGATGAAGACGGCTATTTCTTTGTGGTCGGCCGGTCAAAGGAACTCATCATCAAGGGCGGAGTCAACATTGCGCCCCGGCAGATTGATGAGGTTCTGGAATGTCATCCCGCCATTCTTGAGGCTGCAGCAGTAGGCATTCCAGATCGTTACTTCGGCGAGGAAGTTGTCGCGTTCGTAGTGCTTCGCGATGCAACATCCGCAGACGAGCGCGAGCTGCTTGCATTCTGCGAAACACGCCTGGGGCACTTCAAAACTCCAGCGCGAATTTACTTTTTGTCAGAGCTGCCTAAAGGACCGTCAGGAAAGGTACAGCGGCTTCGACTTCTCGATCCCGCAATTCTTTCTACCATCGCAATCGCGAACTCTAGTGAATCCGCCACATACGATGACAGGAAACTGAGAGAGAGTTCGAATTCCTCCACTGCGTCAATTGAACAGATCATCGCAGCCGCGTGGGCGGATGTTCTCAATCTTCCTGAAGTTGACACAGCAGAGAACTTCTTCGCTCTCGGTGGCCATTCCCTGCTTGCCATCCAATGCATTTCCAAGCTGCGCTCCAAGCTTCCTGTCGTTCTGACGCTCTCTGAGTTCTTCCAGAACAGCACAGTCGCACAGCAGGCCGCCCTGGTACGGCAGAAGCTTCATTCCGCAAATGCCAGATCGGAGGATTCCCCAACCGAATCTCCCAACTGGGAAGAGAGTTTCCTGAAGCAATTCGTCCCGCCGGCACAGGAATCCATCCCTCGCCTGAATTCCACGCACCCCCATCCGCTGAGTCCTCTTCAGCAGCGGCTCTGGTTCATGGAGAGGCTGAATCCAACCGTACCGGTCTACAACGAGTCAGAAGCTGTTTTGCTCACTGGCAATCTGAATATTGCGGCTCTGGAGCAAGCCTTCAACGTCATCATTGCTAGGCATGAAGCACTCCGCTCCACAATTGGAGTGATAGAAGGTGTGCCTCACGCGGTCATTCATCACGACTGGCCTTTGCGTTTCAGGGAATTTGACCTGAGCCAGGTACCATCCACCAAACGCCAGGCTGAGCTGGATCGCCTGCTAGTCGAGGAACCGCGGATTCCATATCACCTGGAGACCGCGCCCGGCATTCGCATCTCGCTCATTCGCCTCGGCGAGCAGGAACACGCGCTCATCCTGTGCATGCACCACATCATCTGCGACTGGGCGTCAGAAGGTGTCATCTGGCGCGAGCTGTCAGTGCTCTACAGATCCTTCATCACGGGCGAACAGGCGGATCTGCCCGCGCTTCCCATCACGCACCGGGATTACGCAGTCTGGAATGAAAAGCGTTTGCAGGAGTCTGACTTTTCTGAGGATCTCGCCTTCTGGGAAGAGAACCTCAAAGACGCTCCCGCGCTCGTCGAGATACCCGCTGACAAACCGCGCCCCGCAACCATGTCGCATCAGGGTAAGCGTCAGCGTTGGAAAAAAGTCCGAAACGTGACAGTGTTGGTGTCTGGACGAAGGATGCCCTTTCTAGAAAGTTTTTCCTTTTAAAGGTCTATCTGTGTGGCGTTCTTGGAGATATGCTTGGTTCTGCAAAGCTCAGCAAAATGGCTGGACACATGGCTACATATGGATGCCGTTTTAGCACAGTGCATGGTGCATGCCCTAGTATTAGAGGTATAATATAATATTATACCACCATACCATTTTATCTTATTATTTTGCCTTTAGGTGCAAAACCACAGTACTATCCCATCTCACCACCTAAACAGACAGGTTTTAATGAGAATTGTCCTGACTATGACATTTTTAACTTGCCAATTCGAACAATAGAAGATTACTGAAGTCATTGAGAGGCTTGAAGCTGTAAAAGACAATCAGTCACAGACCAAAATAGTTGTGCGTGAGACTGGTGTCTCAGCTCTTCCTATTTGTGCAGCTAGCCCAGCCTTCTCACATCCATTCTTTTTTCCACTTGACCCCTTTCATCTATTTTATGAAAACTGCATGCCACATTTCTGGGATTTATGGATCTTCCAAAGTGTTGAAGGAGAAAAAATTCATATGAAGAAGGATATGGCTTCAAAACTTGGAGAAATGGTTGCAAAAGCTATGGCAACATTACCCCCATCTTTCTGTGGGCTTGTTCGAGACCCATTTCTAAAGTGGCAGAGTCAATACAAAATATATGAGTGGATGGCCCTCCTTCACTGGTATATTGTCCCCATTGCATGGGAGCTTGGATTTAACTCAGAGGTGGTTCGACGGTCGTGCGGTCGCCCTTGGCATCATAGGAGATGTCGCCGATCACGGTATGGAACGGCATGCCGGAGTGCATGACCTCAGCCATCTTCTTCGGATCGAGCGATTTGGCCTTCTCCGCCGCCTGCTTGAAAATCTGCACGGCGGCGTAGGAATAGAGGGTGTAGCCGACGGGATCGATGTTTTTGGCGTTGAAGCGCGCGACGACGTCTTTCGCGTTGGGGTTGTAGCGCGGCTCGGGCCCGAACGACATCAGCGTGCCTTCGACGCCGGGGCCGCCGATCGAGGCGAATTCCGGATCGGTGATGCCGTCGCCCGAAATCATGATGGTGGTCATGCCCTGATCGCGCATCTGCCGGACGATCAGGCCGCCTTCGGTGTGCAGGCCGCCCCACATGACATAGTCGGCGCCGGAGGCTTTGATCTTCGAGACGATCGCCGAATAGTCCTTCTCGCCGACGTTGACGCCTTCAAACAGCACTTCCTGCTTGCCGCCGGCGTTCATGAAGCCGCGCGCGGCCTCGGCGAGACCCTGGCCATAGGGCGTCTTGTCGTGGACGATGGCGATCTTCTTGTCCTTGAGTTGGCCAAGCGCGAGGTCGGCCCAAAGCTTGCCTTGCTGATCGTCGCGCCCGCAGGTGCGGAAGGCGTCCCACAGCTTGCGGTCGGTGACTTTCGGATTGGTCGCGGAGGGCGTGATGAACAGCACGCCATTGTCGGCATAAACTTCTGAGGCGGGAATCGTGACGCCGGAGTTGAAATGGCCGACGACCAGCGTCACGCCGTCGCCAACGAACTTGTTGGCGACCGAGACGCCCTGCTTGGGATCGGAAACATCGTCCCCTGCCTCGACCACCAGTTTCTGCCCGAGGATGCCGCCGTCGGCATTGATGTCAGCGGCCGCCTGGTTGACGCCGTTGGTGAGCTGCGCGCCGAACGAGGCGTTGGGTCCGGTGATCGGCCCCGCGACGCCGATTTTGGTTTGCGCCAGCGCGGGACCCGCGGCCAGCAGCATGCCCGCAACCGCCAGGGTTTTTAGCAGCGATGTTTGCAAAATAACCTCCAAAGAAGTATCGTCGGTTAGTGAAGTTAGCCGCATGTCAATAACCTGTAAAGAGCATTTTGATGGTTATAGACACCGATCTTCCGCCTCCCGCGCCGGCAGCGTCACCCTGCTGGGCGGGGAATTGGCGCTCGACTTCGCTAACACCGAATCCGGCCGCGGCCATGCTTCGC
>CAWBWB010000015.1:0-329834 GCA_963792495.1 uncultured Acidobacteriaceae bacterium
TGCCGCGGGAGCACTTCTTTCTCGATGAAAGTCATTCCGTGTTGCGCGCTTGCTACAAAACGTTGATCTCCGGTGATCTCGCCTAGGGTAGCGAGGAACAATGCGGATGGAGCAACTTCCGCACTGAAGTCACGGAATTCATCGCGCGGCTTGAGATTGGAGGCGTAAAACCACGCAGGAATATTGCCCGAGGGCTGTTGATGAGCGAGCAAAAACTCACCATAGGGCTTCACAAATGCAAGCACATCCGCTTTGCGCTCGGGAGTCAGGTCCTGTGCCCAGCGCAGCATCCAATATGCCGTCCATGACATGGAAAACGCATGATAGCTATCCGGGTAACCCGCCCATCCATCGCTCGGTATCCATTGCTTCTTGTCGTAAAGATAGATGGTTGAGAAGGCGCCACCATTCTGCGGCGAGGTCAATGCAAGATTCAAAACGCTCTCAGCCTTGGCCATCATCGCCTTGTCGTTGGCTGCGCGGCCGTGCAGATACCATCCATAAGCAGTTCGCAAAGTCTGGAACCACGCATTGAACCATGCATCGCGCTCAGGCTGGTCCCACTTACCAAGATAGTTGCGATCGCTCGATAACGTGCCGCATTGTTTATTGCCGCACGTGTAGCTGGCGTAAAGCCGAGCGGGATCGGTCTTCCATGCCAGGCTTCTCCAACTGTCAAATGAGTCCAGCTCGTGGCGCAGTGCGTTCTGTTGTTCGTCTGATGATTCAAGCAACGCAGGATGCCCTAGCCGTTCCCAAAGCAGGCGTACAACTCTGCGATATCCCAGCTTTGGTGGCTGCGATGAAATCACCAGCGAGTAGTCGTATGCAACTACGTTGTCCAAGCCGTTATCGAATGTTACAACCGCTTCATTGGTTGCACGGCGAAAGTAACTATGGCCGTGGTAGTGGCTTGGAATTGCGCCATAGGACATCCAGGGAGTTTCCTTTGAGGTCACATCGAGGTCCATGGCGCGCGTCTCGGGATGCCGCACATTGACATCGGGCAGCAGCGCCGCAAGCAGACTGCCTTGCTGCATGATCAGAGCCGGAGACTTAAAACTATTGGTCGGCAGCAGATCATCTTCTTCACTTTTAATGTCCTGCGACCATACAAAGTCGAGAGGGCCGGTATGCTCGTCAATTGCTTTGTTGCGCGGAGGCAAAAAGTTCAGGCGATCTTCAACGGAGCGCACTGTCGCGCCTTTATTGACCTGGAGCCGCGTGGATACATTCACAATGTCATGCTCATTCGTAAGCGTGATGCGCTGAACAAAGGGGCCAACGCTGCAATTGCCACTGATCACCAGAGTGCCTTCCGTCAGCTCAGCCTTGGAAATTGGGCAGTCCTCCGCACCAGTTGCGCTAACCACATGCAATAGCGATGTTGCCGAGAGCGCGGGCTTCCATGTGCCATCTATTTTGACGGAGAAGACTTCATGCGCGGCATCAGCTTCAACCTGAATGGAGGGGCCACTCAGCTTCTGGGCATGCGTAAATGATGCTGCCATGATTGCCGCGCAAATTAATGCGGCTGAGTTTCGAGCTTTCACCGATGTGCCTCCCGCGTTCCCCGGTAATTGCGGCGAGATGCACCGCGAGTTAATTCATTGCTGAACCGCAATGGGATCAAGAACCTTACGACGCACAATCAGCCCATAGACGCCAACAACCGCATATCCAAGCAGTGGCACAATATAGCCTGTCGCGACGCTGCCAGTGGTTTTCGCAATCCAGCCATGGATCGGCGGGAAAACCGCTCCGCCAACAATGGCCATGACCAACAGCGAACCCGCGAGCTTGGTATTGGGACCGAGTCCTTTGAGCCCAAGCGCAAAGATTGTTGGAAACATGATGGAGAGGAAAAAGCTGCTGACTACGATTGCGTAAGCGCCGGGCATCCCAGGCATCAGGATGGCGACACACAAGAGCCCCACATTGATGCAGGCGTAGATGGTGAGCAGTGTAGCGGGCCGAAAATACTTCATCATCTGTGTGCCGAAGAAGCGGCCTGCTGCCATTGCAATAAGCGTAGCGGTCAGATAACCGGCCGCAACGCGCTCGCTTACACCGGTGAACTGCTTCATGTAAGGGATCAGGCTGCTCCACGTGGCAACCTGCGCGCCCACATTGCAGAAGTTGGCAACAATCGCGAGCCAAAGCAATGGATAGCGGAAGAGTGCGCCGAACGACCCGTGATCGCCCGGTTCAGCATCGTGTTCGCCGACTATGCGAGGGTAGTTCATGCGCGAAAGCACAAATGCGAAGCAGAGAACAGCCGCGCCCAACACGATGTATGTGGGTACTACCCGCATGAGCTCTGTGTGTAAATAAGCAGCGTAAGTGCCCGCAGCGCGCATGTCAGAGATCTGCGATGGGGTCAGCTCAATACCGGAGAAGATGAAACGCGCGCCAATTACAACGCCGACAATGGTGCCCGGCGGATTGAAGGATTGCGCGAAGTTAAGCCGGCGCTCGGAAGTCCCGGAAGAACCGAATTGCGCCATGAAAGGATTGCACGCGGTTTCAAGAATGGATGCACCGCAGCCGACAACGAAGAGCGCGATGAGAAAAGGTAAATAAAGCCCACTGATTGCGGCTGGCCAGAAAAGAATCATCCCGAGCCCAAACATGCAGAGGCCTACAATCATGCCGGCCTTGTATCCCCAGCGGCGCATAAGCATAGCGGCGGGAATAGCCATGCAAAAGTAACCGAGGAAGTTCGCTGTCTGCACCAGCTGCGCGCCGAGCTGCGATAGCTCAAACGATTTCCTGAATTGCTGTACAAGAATGTCGGTGAGGTTGTTCGACATTCCCCATAGAAAGAAGAGAACGATGATCAATGCGAAGAGCAGCCGATGATTCGCAGGGAACATGGACGCCCCGGCGGGGGCGCTTTCGTGAGAATTGGTGGGTATGGAAGTTTGCATTTTCGTCAGTCAGGATTGTAAAGAAGACAACACACCATGAGATACGGTTCAATTCAGCATCTGCGCTGTTCAAAAACGGCAAGCGCAGATCGGTTGTTACTCGGTAGTTTTCACTGAATCGACGATAGGCTGAACCACGCGGTCCAATTCTTCGTCCGTGATGTCATTTACTTTGAGGTCCTTGAAGAGTGCCCAATGTTCAATCAACTCCACATGGCCGCCGGGCTGAACCTTGGTGAGCGCGCCGAGTGTCTCAACTTCAAGGAATTCGTTGTTGGTGAAGGTCTCAAAGGAACAGCCAAAGTCGGGATAAGTCTTGTTCGGATCCGCCACGGTGCGTTTTACAAAGGCCTCACCGTTGAGCAAATAAGCCGCCCAGGTGTTCTTGTTGAACATTCCAATCTTTTGTGGAGTGCTATTGGAAGCATCCTGGCGCAGGGTGAGATATTTGCGCGTGAACTTCATGCGAGGATCGGCCATGTTTGTATAGGCCCACATTACCAGCGGATTTGTGGCCTCAAGGTTTTGCGGGTGATGGCCGCGCGGGGGAAAACCGCTGACGACAAACCCGCCGGGAGCCATCTGCGTAAGCGACCATGGAGCATATTCGAGCGGGAAAAGCGAATGATTGGCAATTCGATGAAAGACTGCGACGGCGGTGCCTGTTGCATCCATTCTTACTTCAATTTCTTTTTGCAAACCGGTCGCAGGTTCCACAGGTTCCTGCGCAATCACGCCATTTTCCGTAACCGTTACCTTAACCGGCACGTTATCCAAGGCCCAACTTGCAACGGGATCTTCTGGCGCCTTCCACACGCGATCGCCGCCGCGGAACTGGAAGGTTGACTCGCCGCTCTTTCCAAGCTGATCGGGATACTCCTTGAAAAGATTCTGGCCGCCGATAAAGGCATAGCGAATGATGCGCGGACCTACGTCACCGGTCACGATCACTTCGACAGTGCCGTTCGAGACGCGATAACAATTCTGCCAGCCTTTGTACTCAACTTTTTCAACTTTCACGGATGCCCTCGCAGTAATTGAGAAGACCATCGTTACGATCAGGACCAATGCGCTTCGTGCTTTTATCATTGCTTTCCCCATGTTCTTCGTTAGTTAATCGACAGATGATCCTTGTCGGGGAGTCTCGGAAAAGGCGTGTGTGGTTCGGTCTGATACCAGAACGCAACCGATGAAATGTCATCCATGAGAGGCAGATACCGCTGCCCGCTCTGCCAGCCAAGTGCCTGTATGGTAACGCGCAGATCGGTATCGAAGCGGATGGGATCAGGAATGTGCCAGCGATAAAGCCCGAAGCGCTGTTGCGACTGATACAGACCATCGGATTTGGTGGCCTGCACCAGCCCCGAGTAAGGCGAAGTGAAGGTATCGTACTTGTGCGTCTCCGGGTCTTCAAAATCATAGGAGCCGTTGAAGTAGTCTTCCGTGCCTGTGCCGGCGATCGTCGGGAACTCCCTGTCACCATCGAGAAAGAACTTGATTTCTCCCTCACCCCACCAGCCGTTGTTGTGAACGCCCCATGCGAGGTATGTACCCACGTACTGACCCTTGCCTTTTACGTTGTCCAGAATCGTGAAGACCTGCTTGTAGGGAAGGGGATTGACGCGGCGAAATTGCGCATGGAAGTATGCGGCGTCCGCCGGTACCGATGCCTTGGTGTAATCGATTTGATAGTAGATCACCATCGGCTTGTCATCGAGATTCTCAAGAGTGAGCTTAGCCGATTTACGGAAAGGCATGGGCCAGTAGGAATTGAATGCGCTGCCCGGGTTCACGCAGACGGCAAGTGAGGTGATCGGCGCATACTTGTCCCAGCCCATTGCGAAGAAATCTCCAACAGGAACCTCAACGGATGGATCCGATTCGCCATCCCAGTAGATGCGCAGAATGGAGAGGCGCCAGTCTCCAGTGGGCGTCATCCAGATGTGCTGAATTGCACCCGAACCACTGATGTCGGCAAGCGTAAGGGTATGGCCGGGCGCCACCTCAATCGATGGGCTGATCTTCCAGCCTTGTCCAAGGTCGCGAGCGGCCTTCGCCCCTGTGCCCTGGGTAGCCATGCCGCCTTTACCCTTCTCCCCGGTCAGATTCTCGGGACTGATGGAAAAGGTCTTGGCGTCCGATGTGCGATAGAGATTGGAGAGGTTATTGTTCAGGCCGTCGTTCGGCGCGGTCTGGGTCACTGCCGAGACCGGCAGCATAAGCGCTAAGCTGAGAAAAGCAAAACCTCGCATAGACCTCATCGTTCCTCCCTGGTGCGGCCGCGAGATGGAGAACTCCTGACGCGTGCGCAGTGTTTCACGACTTCAAAGTGCACTGGAAAACATCGGTTTGCTTTCTAAATGGGTCAGTACATGGCTGTCAAGCGAAACGTTACGAGAATTCTGGAATTGCTCACTGGTGACCGCCCTGCCGGGAGTGGATGCCTTTTCCTTGCGCTGGTAGGATCGGCTGAATAGTGTGTTTTAGAGTCAATCGTTTAGGAACGCCATGGTGTCGACAATAGAAATGCGCTCGCGAAAGACTTTTCAATTGGAACGTTATAGGTAATACTGGAATTGCTGAGGGACCTGTTTGATTCGAGGAGGCTCGAAACTACCCAGAATGGCCGAAAGGACAAAGTACACGATGCGGGACGTGGCACGTCTCGCTGGTGTTTCCACTTCGACGGTCTCAGCCGTTCTCAACGAATCGGTGGTTGTCAGTCCCAAGCGCAAAGAACGGGTTTTGGCGGCGATGGCTGCGCTCGATTATCAGCCCGACGCCATTGCGAGAAGCCTAAAAACGGGCCGCTCCAACGCGATCGGTGTCATCGTTCCCGATATTACAAACACCTTCTATCCCGAAGTCATCCGCGGTATCGAGGTTGCTGCGCAGGGGGCCGGTTACTCCGTGCTGCTTTGCGATTCAAGCGAAGATCGGGCCATTGAAGAGAGGCACTTTTCTGCACTCTTTTCTCGGCGCGTAGACGGAATTATCCTCGCTTGCTGCGTAAATTCCAGGGCGAACGAACTCATTGCCAGACGCAATATTCCGGTTATATTTATTGACCGTTTGCCCCCTTCCAGGTCTGTCAACAGCGTGTGTACGGACAATGTCGCGGCAGGCCAGCTGGCCGCCCAACACCTGATAGGCCTCGGCCATAAACGCATCGGCATGCTCGCCGGCCATCTCGGGCTCTCGCCGCATCACGACCGCCTGGAAGGCTTCCGCAAGGCCATGCAGGCGGCGCATTTACCCATTCTCGATGAGTACCTGATTGCCGGTAATGTACAGGTAAACGATGGGGTTGAAGCCGGTCACCGCCTGCTTGGTTTGGCCCACCCTCCTACTGCAATTCTGGCCAGCAACAACAAGCTCCTGCTGGGAGTTCTTCAGGCCGTGGAAGAGAGAAATCTCTCGATTCCGAAGGATCTGAGCGTGCTCGGATTCGATGACGATCTCTGGAATATGCACTTTAGCCCCGGCTTGACAGCAGTTGCGCAGCTCACAGGCGATATTGGGAGAAAATCCTTCGAATTGTTGCATCAGCTCATTCAAAACCCTCCCGAAGACGATGCTGCTCCAGCGCATGTGCTGATTCCAGCGGAACTCCGGGTCAGGAATTCCACATCCCCCGTAAAGTAGAACTGGTATCCCGATAGGCCCTCATTTTCAGGGGCTGGCATCGATCCGTCGCGAATGAAAATCGCCTCTGAATATAGGTAAATCGAAAATCGTAACGTTCCTATTGCACAACCGAAAGGCCTGCTGTACACTTGCCTCGCTTTAGAAAAGAGGTGAGTGTTATGCCTTCCTCCATCTACATGGTTGCCAGCGGTGATCTGCGTCTGTCGGCGAATCAAATGTGCTGGCCAGCACAGCAGGAAGCTGAGGCCGCACTTACAAATGCCGTTCAGCAGTTGGGCTTTAGTGTAGTGCGTGCGCATCCGGTGAGTCCCGAAAAAGGCCACGGGTTTATTGATAGCCAGCGATACGGACTGGCGATTTTTGAGGAGATTCCTTCCGATGCCCCCGTTATTGTGATCGAGGCTGTGTGGCAATACAGCCACCATGTCCTGGGCGGCTTGATTCACCATCGCGGGCCTATCCTCACCGCAGCTAACTGGAGCGGCCAATGGCCCGGCCTGGTGGGAATGTTGAACCTGAACGGCAGCCTGACCAAGGCTGGGGTGGAGTACGACACCCTCTGGAGCAATGATTTTACCGACGCATATTTCCTCGATCACCTGAAGACGTGGCTCAACGGCGGTCGCGTCGTTCATGACGCATCTCATGTGAAACCGCTCAGTGCAATTTCCGTCTCGAACACTGCGGAACACCTCGGCACTTCGGTGGCTGAAGAAATCGCAAAGAAGAAAGTCATTCTCGGCATCTTTGATGAGGGATGCATGGGAATGTACAACGCCATCATTCCCGATGAACTGCTTCACCCCATGAGCTTCTTCAAGGAGCGGCTGAGCCAGTCCGCACTCTACGCAGCAATGCGCAAGGTCCCTGCTGAGCTTGCCCAGTCGGTTCGTTCCTGGCTAGACGCTCAGGGCATGAAATTTGCCACAGGGTCTGACACTGCGACGCAACTGACCGATGAGCAAATCCTGGATCAATGCCGCATGTATGTCGCCGCATTGCGCATTGCCGACAGCTTCGGCTGTGATGCGATTGGAATCCAGTACCAGCAGGGGTTGAAGGATCTGACTCCAGCCTCTGATCTTGTGGAGGGATTGCTGAACAACGTCGACCGGCCTCCTGTGAAGGCAGAAGGGAATGGCCGCGTCCTTTATGAGGGCCACGCTCTGCCCCACTTTAATGAAGTGGATGAATGCGCCGGCGTAGATGCGCTTATCACCAATCGCGTGTGGCGCCAGCTTGGGCTAGCTCCAGAAACGACCCTCCATGACATTCGCTTCGGTGAGGACTACGACGGACAATTTGTGTGGGTGCTTGAAATCTCCGGGGCCGCGCCGCCGGCGCATTTTGTTGGTGGCTACAAGGGGGCGACAAGCGAGCGCCAGCCGCCCATGTATTTCCCCCTCGGCGGCGGCACACTGAAAGGCATCAGCAAGCCCGGCGAGATTGTATGGAGCCGCGTCTACGTTGAGGACAACAAGATCAAAGCAGACCTTGGACGAGCCACTGTCGTCGATTTACCGAAAGAAGAAGTGAAGCGCAGGTGGAAGATCACTACGCCTCAGTGGCCCATGATGAACGCGGTTCTGCATGGTGTCACGCGCGATCAGCTGATGGGCCGTCACAAGTCAAATCACATCCAGGTTGCTTACGGTGACAGTGCAAAGTCTGCCGATGAGGCATTGATGGTAAAGGCGGTAGTCTTCCGCGAGCTTGGAATTGACGTCTACATTTGCGGCGGCGTAACAAAATGAGTCTCGTGCTAGGTGTCGACTTCGGCACGCTCAGCGTGCGCGTTTCGGTCTTCGATCACCAGCAGGGTAGATTGAGTTCTGGAACGGCCCAATATCCGCTGAAGCGGAAGAAGGAAGATCCGAACTTCGCTACACAGGCGCATGCCGATCACATGCGAGCTCTGTGCGAGGCGACTGCCAATGCGCTGGCAGCAGGCAGCGTCGATGGCGGTCTCATTGCCGCGATTGCCATCGACACAACGGGATCAAGTGTTGTCATGGTCGACGAGCAGCTACAACCGCTCGATGACTACTATCTATGGTGCGACCATCGCTCCTGGCGCGAGGCTGCCGAAATCACGCAGGCAGCGAACAGCTACGGTCTTGACGCCATCGACTGGTGCGGCGGCGTTTACTCGTCCGAATGGGGCTTTTCAAAATTACTGCACTGGCTGCGGCACAACCCGGATCAGCGGAGCAGGTTTGCAACAGCTCTTGAACATTGCGACATGGTCGTTGCGGAGTTATGTGGTACCAGGCGACTCGATGAGTTGCCGCGCAGCGTTTGCGCCATGGGTCATAAGTGGATGTGGAACGAATCGCTCGGTGGGCTTCCACCGGAGGAGTTTTTTGTTTCCGTTGATCCCATATTCGAAGGCATTCGTGACACCATCGCGCTGGGAAAATATCGCAAGGCGGGTGTTCCGGCTGGCACATTGAGCGGAGAGTGGGCCAAACGTCTTGGACTCTCCACGGGAATTCCCGTCGGCATGGGCGCTCTCGATGCACATTGGGACGCAGTAGCTGCAGGAATCAGACTGGGTGATGTTGTCAACGTCATAGGCACCTCCACTTGCATCATTGGCATGAGTGATGCCGCCACCCTCGTGCCGGGCGTCTGCGGCGTCGTGCCCGGCTCAGTGCATCCGGCTCACACGGGCATTGAAGCCGGACTCTCTGCCACCGGCGATATCTTTGACGCAATCGCTCGTCGCGCTGGCAAAAGTGTGGAGCAGCTGAGTGAGCAGTTGAAGCATTATCGCGGGGGGCAGACCGGCCTTCTGCGTCTCACATGGGACAACGGAGATCGCACTATCCTCGTAAATCCTTCACTCGGCGGAGTCACGCTGGGCTGGAACCTGACGCACGGACCTGAGGATGAGTTCTTTTCTGCGATTGAAGGCACAGCCTTCCACACACGCATCATTCTTGAGCACATGGAAAGTTACGGTGCGCCGGTTGCGCGCATCATTAATGGCGGCGGCATTCCACGCAAGAATGAACTGCTTAATCAGGTCTACGCAAATGTCTTGAAGAAACCTGTGGTTACTCCGGCTGGAGATGTGACAGGACTCGGCGCCGCAGCCTTCGCGTTCCTTACAGCGGGTATCTTCACCTCGCTTGAAGATGCGCAGCATGCGCTCTGTCCTCCCTGCAAAATTTACGAGCCGCAGGCCCAGGCGCAGTCTGTATATGACGAACTCTTTCATTGGTTCAAGCAGCTCTATTTTGCATTGGGCGAAAAAGAACCCTGGTCGTCCGATCTGACCGGTGTTCTTCCTACCCTGCGAAGGTTGGCAGCGGCGGCGTAAACATCGCCCCATAGAAGTTCGTTACAAGAAGCATCGCAATCGATATCTGATCCGCAAGCAAAGTCGTGATGGAAATCCAGAGAGGGTTTATGGCGAACAAAGAAATCAGCTCCAAAGACATGAATCGCAGGCAATTTCTTTTTGCAAGTTCTGCTGCAGCTGTTGGTGCGGCTGCAATCTCCAGTGCGCAGCCATCCGAAGCGCAGCGCCCTTCATCCTTTCAATCCGAAGCAGGCTCACTGGTTCCGTACTCCCGCGCCGAACTGCTCTCCAGCAAACCATCAGCGCCCATTCGCTCCGGTCCGCAACTCGGCGAGGTCGCATTTCCCCTGGGCGGAATCGGCACCGGCACCATCTCTCTCGGTGGCCTTGGACAATTGCGCGACTGGGAGATCTTCAATCGTCCCGCGAAAGGACGCATACTGCCATTCAGCTTCGTAGCCCTGTGGGTCAAGCCCGAAGGCGGCGAGAGCAGCATAAGAGTGGTGGAAGCGCCGCCCCGCCCGCCGTTTCGCGGTTGGAATGGATACAAGCGCGAGTCAGGCCAAGGGCTGCCGCACTTTCGCGATGCAAAATTCACAGGCACCTATCCATTCGCTCACATTGATTTTGAAGACAACTCGCTCCCGGTAACAGTAGAGCTCGATGCCTTTAATCCGTTCATCCCCCTCAACGTCGATGACTCCAGCCTGCCCGTCGCGATCTTCAATTATCGCGTGAAGAATCACTCGCAGAAGCCGGTGAGCTTCGCACTCGCGTTTTCGCTCATGAATCCGGTAGGCTACGACGGCAAAGCCTTTTTGGAAGACGCCAACTTTCCAGGATTCGGCAAGAATCAAACGGCATTCAAAGAAGATTCAAGTGAAGGAGCCAAGCTAGCCGGCATCGAGATGACATCAGACAAATATGCTCCCGGCGACGTCAATTACGGGTCGCTGGCGTTGCTCACCACCCATCCCTCCGTCACAGCGCGTACCACCTGGGGCAGCGGCGCATGGTGGGACACCTATCAAAAATGGGTCGATCAATTCGCAGCCGATGGCAAGATGAAAGATCCTTCGCCGGCCAAGCCAACGGATGATGGCAAATCAGACTACGCAACGCTCGCTCCTCATGCCACCCTCGCTCCAGGCGAATCGACAACCATCAGCTTCGTTTTCGCATGGTATTTCCCGCAGCGCATGAATTACTGGCACGACAACGACGCCAAGATGAAGGGCCACAAGCTCACCAATTACTACGGAACCCGCTTCAAAAGCGCATGGGAAGTTGCAACGCATACTGGCGGCCGCCTGAAAGAACTGGAAAGCAAGACAAAAACTTTCGCAGACGCCCTCGGTTCCAGCACACTCCCGCCGTATGTGACGGAAGCCATATCAGGGCAGGCCTCCATCATGCGAACCAACACCTGCATTCTTCTTGAAGGCAAGCAGTTCTTTGGCTTTGAGGGCTGCGGCGACGATCAGCACAACGGATGGATGAACTGTTCCCATGTATGGAACTATGAACAGGCAGTAGCTTTCCTCTTCCCCGAGCTTGAGCGCTTCATGCGCGTCACTGACTTCCAGTATGAGATTCGCGGGGACGATAGCCTGGCCTTCCGCGCCATGGTACCGCTCGGCATCGATCAATGGGACTTCCGCCCAGCCGCTGACGGTCAGATGGGCTGCATCATGAAGCTCTATCGCGAGTGGCAGCTATCCGGCGACGCAGAGTTTTTGAAGAAGCTGTGGCCCAACGCGAAGAAGGCCCTTGAGTTTGCATGGAAGTTCTGGGACACCGATAAAGACGGTGTCATGGAAGGTGAACAGCACAACACATACGACATCGAATTCTTCGGCCCGAATCCAATGATGACCTCGCTCTATCTGGGCGCACTCAAAGCAGGCGAGCAGATGGCGCTGGCACTTGGCGATAACGATGCTGCCGCTCACTACCGCACGGTTTCGGCATCCGGAGCCAAGAACTTCGAGACCATGTGGAACGGCAAATTCTACATCCAGAAAACTACACCCGTTGGAGACATCAAGCCCATGCCGCCCTACGATGGAGACAACTGGAAAGAGCGCGTGATCGATAATGCTCAGCTCAAGTATCAGTTCGGTCAGGGATGCCTCTCCGATCAAATGCTCGGTCAGTACTTTTCTGACGTCCTGGGGATTGATATCGGCCTGCCGCACGACCATGTGCGCTCGGCGCTGCAGTCTGTGTATCGCCATAACTTCAAGACCGACTTCTGGACCCACGCCAACACTCAGCGCATTTACGCCATCAACGACGAAAACGGTTTGGCTCTCTGCTCCTGGCCCAACGGGGGGCGCCCCGCGCTTCCGTTTGTCTACTCCGATGAGGTCTGGACAGGAATCGAATATCAAGTAGCTGCCAATCTCATTTATCGCGGACTGCTCGAAGAAGGCCTCGCCGTTGCAAAAGCAGTGAGCGACCGTTATGACGGCATGCGTCGCAATCCGTGGAACCAGATCGAGTGGGGCAATCACTATTCGCGAGCTATGGCCAGTTACGCGCTCCTGCTGGCTCTCTCCGGCTTCCGGTATTCAGCCGTAGATCAATCAATTACCTTCACACCACGAATGAATAAAGAAAACTTCCGCTCTTTCTTTGCCGCCGGCTCAGGGTGGGGAACGTATACCCAATCCGTGAAAGGTGGCGTTCAGGAAGTTCATCTGGAAATTCTTCATGGCGAAATCTCACTTCGCCAGATCCAACTCAAAAATGAAACCGGCGCGGCAAACCTGTCGGCCTCAATATCGCCGGGTTCAAAATCAATCCCGGCATCCAAAGTCCAGGGCGGAGTAAGCGGAGAACTGCTCCAGATCAAGTTGGATTCCGCGGTACGCCTCTCTCCTGGAAACCCTTTAGTCCTGCGTCTATCGCGCACCTCCGACGCGTCCCGGGGCTAGTGCGAGTGAACTGCTACCCTGGCCTTGCCGGGGTAGCGCTCGCATTCGGAACTGCGAGCCCACGAAGTCAACTTGCTTTGTAAATTATTTGTAACTATCCGCGTCGGGTGAAACTTCTCTTCACGCCTGCTTCGTCCATTGCACATAGCGTCCTGTTATCCGACCGGGCTTTCGTTTTTGCAGACCGCAGAAGTTGCGCACTGCATAGGCCAGATCCGAGCGACCGTCGGGGATGCACATTGATCGTCATTGATCGATCCGACGGAGAGAAGCTCAGATGGCCGTGTTCCGGGCAGCTTCTAAATGAAGAGCGGAGCCATGCTCCGCAAAGGCGGAGTCGCGATCCTGTTGGCGTGTGCTGTCTTCACGCCAATTGCGCTTTCGCACGCGCTTACTGACCCCACTCCAAGTCATGAGCAGCCTCCCCCGCCCAGCGCTTATGCAGGCGATGCTGCATGCGCAAAATGTCATCGCAAAGAAGCGGCCGCTTACGAACACACTCCCCACGCTCTCGACTCCAGCCCAGCATCCTCAGAGAGCATCCTCGGCAGTTTCGAGCCCGGGCACAATGTCCTCCGTACCCTCGATCCCGATCTCGTCATTAATATGGTTTCCGCGCAGGGCGGTTTCTATCAAAACGCAGTCAACAATTCGAATCCGGAGGAGCACCTCGCCGAGCGCTTCGATATCGTGATTGGCTCCGGCCGCCACGGTCAATCCTATCTCTATTGGGATTTCGACGAGCTCTATCAACTCCCGGCCTCGTACTTCACTGAGGACCATGAGTGGATCATGAGTCCAAGCTTTCCTGCCGACAAGGTGTTTTTTAATCGCCCCGTTACGCCGCGCTGTCTTGAATGCCACGCCAGCTATTTCACATGGATCGAGTCAAATCGTTTTGAGAAAAGCAGCCTCGTCTACGGCATCAATTGCGAGCGCTGCCACGGTCCCGGAGCAGCCCACGTGGCTCATGCCCGAATCATCAAGCCGGGCGAAGTGCAGCACTCGCTGGCGGCCGACCGCACCATCGTCAATCCCGCGCGTCTTGATCGCAATCGCCAGCTTGATCTTTGCTCACTCTGTCACGCAGGCGCGGTGAACCCTCTGGGCCCGTCGATGATATTTCGTGCCGGCGATGATATTCGCGATTTCCTGGCGATTCAGCCTGCCGCTCCCGGTGAAACCGTCGACGTGCATGGCAACCAGGTGGGCGCGCTTGAGCTGAGCAAATGCTTCACATCAAGCAGCAAGATGACTTGCTCCACCTGTCATAACGTCCATCAGGGGCCCGCCGCGGAGGCGTCATACTCCCGTTACTGTCTTGACTGCCACGAGATGCGTACCTGCGGCAAATACTCTGCTCTGGGCGAAAAAATTCGCCACAGATGCGTCGATTGCCATATGCCGACAGAGGAATCCAACCAGATTGTCTCGTACACCGCCGGGCACAGTCTGCGAGCCAGCTTCCGCACGCACCAGATTGCCATATACAGTGAGGCTTCGGAGCGTGTCGAACAAAGCCTCACTGCTAAACAGGCACAAACTTCTGGCGACATCCTCACTCCGCAGTAGTGGGGTCAATCACCGTTCGCACCTGCGCCACCGAATTCGCAGGGAACCCGCCCTGGCTCGCATGTTCCCGCACCGTTGCCTCATCCGGAGCAATATAGACGCAATAAATCTTGTTGTCAGTCACGTAGCTCTGCAGCCACTGAATCTGCGGCCCCATGTTCTTCAACACACCGCACGATTTCTGCGAAATTGCCTGCAGCGTCTCCGGCGTCATCTGACCCGCTCCCGGAATTTCCCTCTCGATTACGAACTTAGGCACAGTGCTCTCCTTTCGGCCTCAAAACCGCTCTGAAACAGGTTGCCCAGCGAGAATATCTCCGCGCCTCAACCACGGCAAGAGAAATCCCACGGCCCACACGCCGCCATTTTCTGCAACCCGGCTCCGGCATTCGCGTCTAACCAAGCGAAACCATGCAGGTTCCGCACGTTATGCGCATCCCAATCGCTCTCCCTGCCGCTGCAGTGGCTCTTGCAGCAAGCGGCGCGCTCTGCTCCGTAGTTTGTCCCGCTCAGCAGAATCCTCCTCCGGTCGAATCCTCCTCCACGCTGCACATCCAGTCCCGCGAGGTCGTTCTTCCCGTCACCGTACGCGACAAGCACGGCGCACTGATCACCACGCTCCAGAAAACAGATTTCACGCTGACAGAAGACGGCCGGCCCCAGGTCATCAAGGGCTTCTCTCATGAGACCAATCTGCCCTTTCGCATCGGCCTGCTCGTGGACACAAGCCGCAGTATGAGCAACGTCATGCAGCAGGTGCGCACTTCCACCGGTAAATTCATTGACCTCATGCTGCCTGCGCCGCCTGCGGAAAGCAAAGATCAGGCATTCCTCCTCCATTTTGACCGCGAAGTGGAGCTGCTGCAGGACTTTACAAGCTCTCGCGATAAACTTCACCGTGAGCTCGACAGCATGAGTCCAACGCGCCAGGAACAATACGATGGCGTCGACTCCGGCGGCGGCAACGGCAGCGGAGGCAGCAGTAACGAAGATCGCCCGAGGCGCAGCCGTGGCGGAACCCAGCTTTATGACGCCATCTTTCTGGCATCTGACGAGCTCATGAAATCCAAAGATGGCCGCAAGGCGCTCGTCGTCTTCTCAGACGGCGCAGATCGAGGCAGCAAGACTACTTTGAATGAGGCCATTGACGCCGCCGACAAAGCCAATCTCGCCATCTACACCATCTTTTTCAAAGGCGAGCAGGAACACAGCAATCAGGGCGGCTTCCCCGGCGGAGGTCATCGCGGAGGTGGCGGTTACCCGGGTGGAGGCGGCGGCTATCCCGGTGGCGGCGGAAACGGCGGTCGTCGTGGCGAGCCAACCGGAGCCAACGGTATAGACGGCAAGAAAATTATGCTGCAGATTGCAGAACGTACCGGCGGCCATGCCTTCGAAGCAAAAAAGAAGGACGATCTCGACGCCATTTACAAGCAGATTGAAGAGGAGCTACGCAACCAGTATTTGCTCACTTACACGCCGGACAAGGTGGATAACGAAGGCGGTTTCCACAAGATTCTGCTCAAGGCGAATAAGGACGACCTGATTGTCTCCACGCGCGAAGGCTACTTCGCGCCGGAAGGCAAGTAGACTTCAGGCAGCCGTCTGCACCAGTGTGCCGTGGACCGGAGAGCTCCAGTCCACCACGCACGTTACAAGAATGTGTTCCAGACCCACCAGCGTTAGCACTTCCGATACATGCTTCCGCACATTGCATACTCGGAAGCTGTGTCCGGCGTTGAGCGCGGTTCCATAGAGAGCAATCAGCGCTGCAATGCCTGCCGCGTCAACCCGTTCAATAGCAGCGCAATCCAGAATCACATCTCGGGAGCGCACCAGTGGTTCCACATGCCCCACCAGCCGCAGATCGCTGCCCCGCACCAGCTCCGTCATTCCATTCGGAGCCGTTATCATCGCGTGATTCTTTCCTTCCATCATCGTATTCATGACAAATTCCCTTCCAGCGTGTCGTCCGGCCGGGTCCATCCCGATACCTGCGCGCTGTCGCACATATTGTTTGCACATCGACTGCCAAAGCCCGAAGCTCTGAAAAACACTCAATCCAAAAGGAATAGTGCTGGCCCGGCGCTTTCCGTTTCAAATTTGTTCTGTTCGTATGCGTTCAGGCCGTCCGCTATCGGACATCTATGAGCCCATACGCAAAGGGAAGGAGGGTGGTTCCAATCGAGCCGCAAACTCCGGCCCCGGCCGCACCTTTAAAGGCACACGACTATGCAAGGGAGATCCAGCGCCGCTTCTGGAAATAGTATTTTCCGGAAAATCGGCGCAGAATTCCGTGCCCTCAAAAAGAGGCCCTCCAGAAATTTGTGTGTCATTCACCAGAGAATCGATCGGAAATTCAATCTGGAGAAGAAGGGTGAAATTAAGCTGAATCCCGCAGGCATGCGTACATGCCGCAGTCGATCATGAGTATCTACGAAGCGCGCAGTACGTTCGCCGCGCTCAGCCCCTTGGGGCCCTGCTGGCACTCGAACTCGACGGCCTCACCTTCATTCAGCGTCTTATAGCCTTTTTCCTGGATAGCAGAGAAGTGCACAAACACATCTTCACCGGTGGAGCGTTGAATAAAGCCGTAGCCCTTTGCGCCGTTAAACCACTTCACAACACCTTGTTCCTTCATTCGCTTCTCCTCGTAAATAGGTACATCGCTGTGCCATTTCATCCGCCAAGCAGATACGCAAGGTCGGTGAAAGGGCTACAAGGGGGACAAGAGACACGTCGGCTGACCATCATTCAGTGCTTGATTTGAGGGTTTGGCCCGCGCGCTCGTGCTTCAGTTTAGGCAGGAATTTGCGCAGGATGCAAGCAGAAAATGCGCTGGAACTTATTGACAGCAAGGAACCGCATCCTTCGCATCGCCACGAAGTATGCTGAAAGCAGGGCCTCTGCGCCTGAAAATACAATCTGGTGCGATGCTTGCGCTCACACCAGCGCGAGGCGTCACAATAAAACTAGAGATAGGCAGCAAGAAACCATACATGTCCGATGTCTCAAATCCCGGTACGCCCGCCTCTGCCAAAAGTGCGGTTGTCGCCGTCCCTGTTGTCGCGCCGGCCGCGGGCTCTGAGGTTCCTCCGCAGCTCTCCAAGTGGTACATCCTGCGTAAAAGTGGCGCTGAGCTCGCAAGGTATCTCCTCGACAGCGAAGTTCACACCTTCGCCTTCTCCGTCGCCGCCAACTCCATCCTCTCTTTCATCCCCTTCGTGGCGCTGCTCTACACTCTCTCGCTCACAGTCTTCCACTCGCCGTATATGAGCGATGTGGTCGGACACCTGGTAGGCGAATACTTCCCCTCGACCGCCTCCGCCAGCTTCTGGGCCACCCTGCGCCTGGTCGTTCCGCAGCACCTGCAGATCGTCTCCCTCATCCTCATCCTCATCTCCTGCACCGGCATCTTCCTCCCGCTGGAAGTAGCGCTGAATCAGGCATGGGGCGTAGCCAAAAGCCGCAACTATCTCAAGAACCAGCTCGTCGCCTTCGGCCTCGCCATCTGGATGGTCATCCTGGGCCTGATCACCGTCGCGCTCGGAGCCGGACAGGAAGCGGTGCTCGAGTTTCTCATACACCACAAAGTGGACAAGAGCGACTGGTTCTACGGTGCCGTGAACAATCTCTGGCTCGGAGCCTGCAGCGGCGCAGCCTGCATCCTCTTCCTCTTCGCCATCTACTGGTTGCTGCCCAACTGCAAAGTCCCATGGCGTCCGGTCCTGCGCACTTCCGTTATCACAGGCCTCGTCTGGCTGGCGGCTAAATACATCTTCGCGCTGGTCCTCCCGCACATGGACCTGCACTCGCTCTACGGCCCGTTCTTCGTCTCAGTAGGATTGCTCTTCTGGGGCTACATCTCCGGCCTCATACTCTTCGCCGGCGCACAATACAGCGTCTCCCGCTGGGGGACGCAAAAAATAACCACAAGAGAGTAACGCTCCAACAGGCACCCGGCTGAAACAGCGAATGGCATTGTGAAGAAGAGCTCACCGAAGCATCCTGTGCTTCCCCAGTATCCGCTCGGATATACATGCCGGACCACTTTATCGATGAAATTGGAACCGAGCTGCTCGAAGACGCAATTCTTCAGTGGCCACGATGCTACTTCACACTGAATCCCTTCACAGCAATCGCGTTCGGCCCGCGCCCCGTAGGCATCAATCCAAACAACGACCGCGTAGAAGTCCGAATCACTGCCACATCGCCGGTAGCACTATCCACAACAAACAGCAGATGTCCCGACTTTGAAAAGGCCATCGCAGAAGGCCCATCGCCCACATGCACCGATCCCGCGCGCTTGCCATCGTCAATCGAGTAAATCGTCACATACTGCGAATGCGCATTGGCCACGTACAGCATCGAGTTATCGCCGGTAACCGCGCCACTCACCGGCCCATTGCCAATCAGATACGTCGCGCCCACCTCGTCCGTAGTGTTGTAAACCTCTGAAACCGAGTTCGAGCCCGAATTCATCACAAATGTCTCGCCGCCATCCGGCTTCAGCGTCAAATGCTCCGGCGCATGACCCACATCCAGCATCGCCTCAAGCTTGTCTGCGCTGCCCGCGCGTTCAGGGGAAGCCAGCGCAATCGCCATCACCTGGTGTCCGCCCGCACAGCTCACAAACGCCTTCGACGAATCCGGAAGAATCACCACATCGCTCGCACCGGGGCACCCACCAAACGTCGCCCGCACACGCTGCGATCCCGCATCCACCACTGTAGCCGAGTCACTACCGCTATTCGCCACCACCAGCGTCTTATCGTCAGCAGAGATACGCACAGCCTTTGGCTTCTCGCCCACGCCTATCGTTACAATCTCCCGCCGCGCAGCCACGTCGATCACCGAAATCATGTTCGAGCCAAGGTCAGCCACATACGCCAGCTTCCCATTCGGATCAACATCCATCGCAACCGGCTGCCGATGCACAGCGATCGTCGCACTCACAGCATTCTTTTCAGCATCAATCACAGACACCGAGCCCGACGCGCCCGTCGTGCCGGAATTGACCACATAAATTTCGTTCCTGGTCGGGCTGGCCGCCACAGCCACGGGATTCTGCCCCACAGCAATCTCGCGATCCAGCCGCACATTCACCACGTCGAAGACGGAAACCGTTCCGCTCGCGCCGTTCGTCACATACGCATATTCGCGATAGTTGGCAGGGAACTCGGGAAACTCATGCGGCTTGCATCCAGCCAGCGTCAGGCACACCAGTCCCATTGCCGCAACACGGCTTAACACTCTAGCGGCCCTGCCTCTCATGCAGCTTTGCGGCCCGCTTCTCCGCGCGCCACTTCAACGCAAGCCGCACCAGGTATGCAAGCTGAATCGTCCACGTCGCCACATAAGCCGCCACAAGAAACTGGTGATCGAGAATCGCCTTTGCGTCCATTACGCGCGTCCCTCCAGCGCATCCAGCGCCTCATACTCAGCATTCTTCTGCCGTTTGCGTTCCACCACGTAACGCAGCGCAAGAATCAGCACGCCCCACGCAAACCACGCCAGCATATTCCAGAGAAACGGACCAATCATCGATTTGTCCATGCCCGAACCCTCCGCGCCGCCAAACACCGGAGCAGGATGCTGCGTCCTCCACCACCGGTTCGACATATACACAATCGGCACATCCAGCGCGCCAAAAATTCCCAACACAGCAGCCAGAGTCTGCACCTGCGGCCCCGCCGCAAATCGCCGCAGCAGCAGATAGCTCACATAAATCAGCCACAACACCAGCGTAGTAGTCAGCCGAGCATCCCATGTCCACCAGATGCCCCACGCGCGCCGTCCCCAGATCGGCCCCGTCACCAGCACCACCGTGCAAAACACCACGCCAACCTCAGCGCCAGCCAGCGCCCAGGCATCCGCCATCTGCGCCAGCGCAGCGTTACTCCGCCGCCACGTCAGGTATCCAATCGACCCCAGCAGGCTAACCGCAAAAAAGCAAAACGCCACTGAAGCCGAAGGCACATGGTAATAAATAATGCGGAAGATCACGCCTTGCATCGCGTCATCCGGTGCAACGTAGATTGCCTGGTAAAATCCCCAGATCATCAACGCAATCACCGCAACCGCATACAAGCCAATGCCAATCTTTTTCATTCGTAACCCCAGTTTACGTTGTTGCCTCGCCCGCAGTCTTTACCATTGGGCAGAGCAAATTAAGCAGCCTTATCGCGAGGCTTCACCTTGTTCAATGACTTGTTTCGAGATGCCGCCCAAAGGTCATGCCCACTCTGCAATCCAATCCAGAACTGGGCAGAATTGCCGAAATACCGGCTCAGCCGCAGTGCCGTGTCTGCCGTAATCCCCCGCTTGCCACGCACAAGATCATTCACACGCGGAATCGAAATATGCAACTCTTTGGCCAGCCGGTACGCCGTCAATCCCAACGGCTCCATAAACTCTGTCAACAAAATCTCGCCGGGATGAATTGAAAACGCAAAAGGGATTGTCTCCATAATTGCTCCTAGTGGTAGTCCGCAATCTCAACGTCGTGGGCATCTCCATTGCGCCAGACAAAGCACAGTCGGTATTGATCGTTGACTCGAATACTGTGTTGTCCTCTTCGGTCACCCGTAAGTGCTTCCAGTCTGTTTCCCGGAGGCACCTTCAAATCTTTCAGCTCCGTTGCCCAGTGCAGGATCAAAAGCTTTTTCAGAGCCGATGCACGGATATTTGCCGGGATGCGGCGGCTCTTGCCTGTCTCCCAAAGCAACTGTGTGTCAGCGTCCTTGAAGTTCTTAATCATCTTTGATAGTAACGATAGTCGTTATGAACGTCAATCGTTATGCCAGGCACTTACTCCGCATGAAGCACCACATCAAACAGCAGCAAACACACCGTAGTAAAAATCACGTCATATCCGAACAGCAGCTTAATCCACAATCCCGGATCGCTCTCACCCGTCAAAATCGCAGTGATGGAAAGCACCATCGCAAGCAGCGCCGGAATAAAGATAGGGAAGAGAATCAGCGGCAGCAGCAACTCGCGATTCCTGCTTCGTATCGAAAGCGCGGCAAAGAACGTCCCATTTGCCACCAGCGCCCACGTGCCCAGCGGTAACACCAGCAGCAGCTTCCACGCCTCACCCTCAACGCGCAGGTTATACATCACCAGGAACACAGGCGCCAGCAGCAGCTGCACAATCTCCACAAACAGAAAATTAGCCAGCGCCTTCGCCAGAAACAGCGCCGCACCACTCGCCGGAGCCATTCTCTGCGCATCCAGTACCTGGTGCCGAATCTCCCGCGCCCAGGCCTGATTCAGCGCGCTCGCCGAAGCAAACAGCGTAGCCACTGAAAGCACACCACCTGCAATCTCCCGAGCAAACGATCCCCTCGGATCAAATGCCAGCGAAAACAGCACCACTACCAGCAGCGCAAAAAACAGCATCGAGTTGATGGCCTCTTTCGACCGCCACTCAATGCGCAGATCCTTGATGAGGTGCGTCCACACAGTCTGCATCATGCGGACGAACCTCCAGCAACAACTTTAGTCAGGTCCGCAGTCACCACTGGCACCTCAAGCGCTTCGGCCGCTCTCAGGTAATCATCCGGAGAAAGTATCAACTGGGTCCCGCGCGCCCCCGCCGAAACACTGATCCGCTCAAACAAGATCACAGTCTCATCTACATACACCGGAAAATTTTTCTTCGCCCCAAAGATCGTCACACCGCCGCGAATATACCCCGTCAGTGGCTGCACATCTTTAAGCGAAACCATCTCTGCCTTGCGCAATCCCGTAGCACGCGCCAGTTTCTTAAAGTCCAGCTCCGCATCACCCGGAACCACAGCAAACACATGCTGCCCTTCACCCACCGTTAGCAGTGTCTTGAACACCTGCTCCGGCGGCATCCCGATCTTCTTCGCTACAGTGATCGCGCTCAGGTCCTCAGGATCAACCTCGTACTCCCGCAGCTCAAACGGAATCCCCAGCCCCTCAAGAAATCGCGCGCCATTCGTCTTCATAGCGTCGGACTCCCCGGCAGCAGACTTTCCATCCGCCCAGCCTTCAGCGTCAGCACATAATCCGCAATCGGCGCAGCATGTTCCCGCTGATGCGTAGTAATCACAATCGTGCGGCTGGCCTGTCGAAACCGCGCCAGCAACTCCACCATCTGCCGCACGCTCTCCGCATCCATGTTGGAAAAAGGCTCATCCAGCAACAGCAACTCAGGCTGCGCCAGCAACACCCGCGCCAATGAAGCTCTCTGCCGCATTCCCTGGGAATACTGCCCCACAGGCCGCTTCAGCTCCGTATCAAGTCCCACCTGCCGCAGCGCTTCAGCAGGCGTTAAACATTCCCGCCCCGCATACAAGCTCGCGAAATAGCTCAGGTTCTCTTCGCCCGTGAGCTCGTCATACAGCATCGTCGAGTGGCTCATGTAGCCAATGCGCTCACGCACATCATGCGGCTCGCTCTCTCCCCACACGCGCACGTTCCCATGCGAAGGCTGCAGCAGCCCTGCCAGAATCCTCAACAATGTCGATTTACCCGCGCCGTTTTCGCCCACCAGCACATAGCACTTGCCGGCTTCCAGCTCCGCGCTCACCTGCCGCAGCGCCGCAAAGGCTCCAAACAGCTTGGAAACATTCTCAATCCGCGCGCAGCTCACCGAACTTGCTGCACTCGCCATGCCTTAGTTTGCAGACCCCGCAGCAGAAGCGGGCGCTGTCACAGCCGCACGCGGACTCGCCGCAGCCGGCGCAGCACCAGGCGTCTGCGGAGCATACTTGCTCGCGCATTTCGCCTGCAGCGTATTCGCATGGAAGACCCCATCGCGCCCAAACGTGCCCATCGCCAGCGCCTGCGAGTCATCCTTGAATGTATCCGGCGGCGGCTCCGAGCCTTTGTAATCCACCTTCAGTAGCTTGCCGCTCGCAGCCTTGCCCGTGTGGCTCTCAAATTCGTTCAGCAAAAAGCTTACATGCGTGCCGCTCTGCTCAATCGAGCCCGGCTGCACAAAGCCCTCTACGCGCAGGTTGCTGGAATAGGCCTTGTCGCCCATCTTGCCAAGTTCCGCAATCGTTACGTAGTAGCTTTTGCTCGCCCCGTAGCCGGAGTAAGCCAGCCAGCCAATCGTTCCTACAATCACGGCCACTGCCACGCCGATCTTCACGCTGTTCGATGAAAGTTTCATAACGTCTTCTATTACTAATGATACGAGCCAAAGCAGGCAGGATCAACCTCTCCCGAGTGATGCTCATCACAATGGTTGACCCCTACGACGCACCGCCCGCCCTGCAAATCTCCAGAATCGCCTCTCCAAACTTCTCCGTTTTCGCTGGTCCCATGCCATTCACCGCCAGCAGTTGGCGCAGATTCTCCGGCTTCATCGCCGCAATCGCATTCAACGTCCGGTCATGGAACACCACAAAAGAGGGAACTCGCAGTCGTTTTGCTTCCGCTGCCCGCCACTCTTTCAGCCTTGCAGCCAGCGCAGCACTTGTTCCAGTCAATTCCGCCGCTTCGTCAGAAGAACTCTTCGCACCAGGCTCCATCTTCCGCTTGCGACTCTTCGGCGCATCCGCAGGAGCAAATTCCTCCGCAATCCCATCCGAAATCAGCAATGCCACTGGAGTAGTAGCTCGAGTTCCCAGCCCATCATCCGTCAAACTGATCTTGCGATAAGGAATGACGCGGCCATCTTTTTCAAAGACAGCTTCTTCACTCATCAGCAGACCCGCCCGCTGCATCGCGCCCAGCAATGCATCAAAGCCATCCCGCCCCAGGCGCTCGGCCCACGCAAGATCGCCCATCAATTGCTTAATCGTCTTGTAAGCCGCCGGCCGCAGAGCCTCAATGACCTCCTGCGCCTGATCTCGCTCTGCCATCGTAGCCCGCCTGAACAGCAGCAGCACCGCACCCGCAGGATCGCAAACATCACACACGCCGCAGGTCTCAGACGCATCTTCGTCATCCCCAAAATGCCGCACCAGCGCCGCCATCCGGCACCCATGCCCCTCCACATACCGCACCACAAGCTCTAGCTGCTCGCGTTTGTAGTCTGCCTGCACGGAATAAGTCTTCTTCCACCCCGGCCCGCCAATCGCCGCCATGCCGTTAAAGTCCACCCGTGCCCCGCCATGAATATGCAGTTTCTCCAGCGCCTTATCGAAAGCCTCATCTCCCAGCTTCGACTCATGCCGCAACGCATCAATCTCGCGCCAATCCTCGCGCAACTGCCCATACACCCGGCTCAAATCCGCCACCGGTGGATAATCCCGCCCGAGCAGAAAATCATGCGTCCGCCGGTCAGCATAACTGTGCATCAGAATTGTCCGGCTAGGCTTGCCATCACGCCCCGCGCGCCCAATCTCCTGGTAGTAGCCTTCAACAGTCGCAGGCAGCCCTGCATGAATCACCGTGCGAATATCAGCCTTATCGATCCCCATTCCAAAGGCAATCGTAGCCACCACAACATCAATCTCGCTCTGCTGAAACGCCCGCTGCACACGCTCGCGAACCTCGGCATCCAGCCCCGCGTGATACGCCGCCGCCCGAACCGTCCGTGAAAGCTCCTCCGCCAGCAACTCCGCCTGCTTGCGCGATTGCGCATACACAATTGCAGGCCGCCGCGAAGCATCCTTCAAAAGCTTGCAGATCACAGCAGCGCGCATCGGCATCGGCACTTCCACAACCTCAATAGCCAGGTTGCCGCGCCGAAATCCATGAATAAATTTTGCCGGCGCATCCATCCCAAGCTGCGCAACAATATCCGCCTGCACCGTCGGCGTAGCCGTCGCCGTCAGCGCCAGCACCGGCGCAGCCTGCCCCTCGCCATTGCCCTTGCGCAGCGCAGGCAAGCGCTCACCGAGCATCCGATAGTCAGGGCGAAAATCATGCCCCCACTGCGAAATACAGTGCGCTTCATCAATCGCAATCAGTGAGAGCGTGCGCTTGCAAAGCATCTCCGCAAACCCCGGCACCCGCAGCCTCTCCGGCGCAATAAAAAGAAACTGCAACTCGCCCGCAAGATAATCCACGCAAGCCTGCCGCGAAGCTGCGCGATCCATCCCGGAATGAATTCGGGCCACCTTCAGTCCAAGCGCGGCAAGCTTCGCCGCCTGGTCTTCCATCAGCGCAATCAGCGGAGAAACCACCAGGGCAGTCCCACCCCGCGCCAGCGCTGGAAGCTGATAACACAAGCTCTTACCCGCTCCAGTCGGCATCACAAGCAGTAAATCGCGTCCGGAAACAGCAGCAACGCAAACCTCTTCCTGGTTAGCCCGAAACGCCGGAAAACCAAAAGTGCCGCGCAGCAGCTCCTGAAGCGCGGACGAATTGGAGGCAGTATGCAAGGGAGTACGAAGGCCAGAAAGCGAGGTGCTTCCGCAACCATTATCTCATTCAGATCGCTTCGGTTTTTTCAGGCGCCGAACATGAAAGGAATCTAGTTTGGGATCTGTGCTGAGAATCGGCAAATCATTCTGAATAGCCTGCGCTGCGATCATGCGATCAAACGGATCAGCATGAACATTCTCAAATCGCGCAGCCCGCATCATCGTTTCCGGTTCCAGCGGCAGAACCGTATACCCCAGATGATTCTCAATATTCAGAATCAGGTCGCGCTCGAATGCAACCGCCTCAGGCAATTTGCCGTACCTCACTTTCAAACTGATTTCGTAGACCGATGCGGCAGATACCAGTATCTCGTTGTCAAAGTCGGCAAGTAATTTCCTGGCCCAGTTCTCCATGCGCTTTGAGTTGATCGCCGCCCATAGAACGTAGTGCGTATCGATGAGAATTCTCACTCGCCGCTCCATGCTTTCTCATCGGCAGCGGGTAACTCGTCAAAATCGGCAGGAATTTCAAAATCAGGATGATGAAAAAAGTCAAAGCCGCGTTCTTTCGCAGGTTTCACGGCAACAATCATGGCTACAGGTGTCTTTTTTCGTCCCGTGGTAAGCACAATCTTTTCTCCCCGCTGAGCCCGTTTTACAAGTTCAGAGAGCTGCGTCTTAGCCTCGAACATAGTTGCCTGAATCATCAGATTCTCCATCCTGCTAGGAATATCTTAGCTAATTTAGGTTGCCCTTTCAACGCAGGCTTTGGTGAGTCAGCACGATGCCCATTCGTCACGCGTTTTCGCGCCGAGAATGGGCATCGCACTCCACAGATTTCAGCTAAAAGCCGAGGCTATTCCGCCCCATTCAACGCCGCAGTAGCCTTATCCAGTGCCTCTGTCAGCACCTTGGCCTGCTCGGCGGCCCGCGGCGCATCCTTAGCCTCAATTGCCTCATTCACACCGGGAATCACTACAGCCGCATAGCCGGTAAACTCACCCGGCGCATAGATCGTGTGCTTATACCAGGGCCGATGCGGCAGTCCAGCTGGCGAAATAAACGCAGCCTCCGCCGCACGTAAACCCTTGTTCAACTTTGCCGTGTTGCCACCCGGAGCAGCTTGCGCCGTCTTGGCCCTCTTCGCAGCATCCGCAAACCGCTTCGCAGCAGCCACCACCGGAGCCAGATCGACCCCGCTCAGCTTCTCCTCCGCAGCCTTGCGCTTGGCCGAATCCACATACGACTCAATCTCTTTCGCATACGCAGGATAGTCATACGGCAACACATCCACATCCGCCATGCGAATCACTTCCAGCCCAAACACCCGCGCCATCTCCTGCAGATACACAAAGTGCGGATCGGCATTCATCGTGAACCACGCATAGTTATCAAACACCGAGTGGTACACGCCATACGGGCCACCCGATCCCACATCCGTCGAAGGCACGCCCACATGCTGCAGGAAAGGCGTAAAGTCCGAGCCCGATCCCAGGTCGCCCACGCGCACATCTCCATCAGCAGGCGCATTCGCCGCTCGATGCTCATTCTCTGAGTGCGCGTTCTTCCACACCTCGTACACCGTGCCGCCCGCGGGTGAGGGAACTACCTTCGTCACCTCGCGCACAAACTGCTTCAGAGAGGGCACCGCCGCCGCTGAAAAGTTCGGCCCGGAAACAGCCACATCCATATTGAAGTAAGCCACAGCATTCGTCGAGCATCTTGTCATGCTGCTCCACCCACTCGGTTGAGCCAATCAGGCCCTCTTCTTCCGCGTCCCAGCTGCAGAAGATCATCGTGCGCTTCGGCTTCCATCCCTGCTTCAGCAGCACACCAACGCCATGCACCGCTTCCAGCATCGATGCCGTGCCGCTGTTCGGATCAACCGCCCCATACACCCACGCATCGCGATGATTGCCCGCCACCACCAGCTCATCCGGCAGTTCTGAGCCCTTCACTTTGCCAATCACATCCCAGATCACGCGCCGTTGATAATCCTGAATCGCCACCATGTGAACCTTCACGCCACTCAGCCCCACGTGATAGCGAAATGGCAGGGAGCCCTGCCAACCCTGCGGCACACTCGCGCCCTTGAGTGCCTGCAAAATCGGAGCCGCATCGTGATAGCTGATCGGAATCGAAGGAATCTTCGGCTCATTGCCCTCGGGCGATTTCCGTGCCGAATCCGGCAAATCCAAAGTAGAAGCCACTCCCGGTGTTTCGGAGTCACCCGGATACATCGACAGGAACTGCACCGAACCGCGCTGCACGCCGCTCTCCGGCCGCCACGGACCATTCGGATACGCATCGCCCTTGAAGTAGCCATCATCCTGCGGATCGCTATAAATAAGCACCCCAGCCGCGCCTCGTTGCTGCGCAATCATCACCTTCACCCCGCGAAAGTTCGCGCCATACCGCGTGATTACAATCTTGCCGTGCAGGTCCACATGCTGCGCCGCAAGCTCGTCAAAGTCTTCCAGCCGTCCGTAGTTGGCGTATACCACTTCGCCCGTCACATCCCCGGAACCAGACGACCCATTGAACGGCGCCACAATCCGTGGATCATTCTCAAACGGATCGCTGCCCACATGCTCCGGGGCAGGTCCCTTCACCAGTAGCTTGCCATCCGCGCCGTAGGCCTCGATCCGCACATCCTGTGGATGATTTAGCCGCACCTTGTACGGAACAATTTCTGTCTCAAGCCCCGCAGCCTTGAATTTCTCCGCCACGTACTCTGCCGTCTTATGATCTTCAGGACTAGCTGCCAGATGCGGCTCAGCCGTCAAAATCTTCAGCTCTTCGCCCGCCAGCTTCGCATCAGGAACAGCCAGAAACGAAGCCTCAATCTTGGCTTCCTTGCTGAAGTCCACATACCCAAACGGCGTTGCCTGTTGAGGAGCCTGCGCCGGCATGGTGCCAGCCACCAGAGAAAATGCAACTAGAAAAGCAAACGGCCTGCGAATCATCGTCGGAAATGCCTTTGTAGAAGGGATTTTGGGAAGTCGTGCGTGTTGTCAACCAGTGTAAACGCAAAAAATCGCCCGGAGCCGGCGTTCCGCCCCGGGCGATGATCTCCCTCGCTTTTCTAACCACGAATCACGAACCACCAACAGCTGTCCTTACACCACCGGCTGCGTGCAATGCGCACACCGCTTCGCTGCCAGCGGAATATCGCTCAGGCACTCGGGGCAGGGTTTTGTAGTCGGCGCTTCCACAGTCTCCGGCCTCTTGATCCTGGCCATCAGCGTGTTCAGCGGCAGCACGATAAAGAAGTAAACCACCGTGGCAACAATGAGGAACGAAATCACTTCGTTCAGAAAGTTGCCCACCTTCACCACGCCGGAACCGACATGAAGAACCAGGTAGCTGAAGTCCGGCTTGCCGATAACCGCCGCGATCAGAGGGTTCAGAACATCTCCCACCAGCGACGAAACAATTTTGCTGAAAGCCGCGCCGATGATGACGGCAACAGCCAGATCTACCACGTTACCGCGAAGAATAAAGTCCCGGAAACCCTTAAACATCCTGCCTCCATACAAACGGTTTTTTGAAAGATACCTGTATGGCCGGGAGCAGATCGGGGAAATACGCTGCCCGACAAGGATTACGCTGAATTGCTTTTAATTACGATGCCAAAAATCCCGCTCAGGTGGTCAAACCCCTACGGGAAAAAGATCAGAAAAACAATCATCGTCAGAATCAGTAGCTCCGTATACAGCAGGATCAGCACTCCCGCATGGTACAGCGTCCATCTTCGCTTCAGGCATCGCGCTGTCTCCGCCAGTCCCCACAGCCCCGCAGCCAGCACCGCAATCTGCCACTTCGATCCATGCAGATCTTCGATATGCGGAAAGCCGGCCAGTCGCAGGCTCACCACAAAGGCCCCCAGCGATAGCCCCACTCCCCGCACCAGCGAAGCCCGCCGAAGCCGCAGAAACAAAAAGCCCCCACCAGCCATCCCACGATTATCGCAAGCTCCCGTCCTATGCTCGCTCTGGCACGCCCGGCAGCAAAATTTCCCCTCGCAGGTGGCGGCATAAGCTTCATCGTGATACACACATAGAAATTGGCTTTGCGCTGCAGTCGCGGTCATCTCTTCTGCCGCTCCCCCGCAAAGCGCAAAGTTCGGAGGCCGAATCGATCATGTTCTGCTCACATTGCGGCGCCAACAATGACAACGCATCGCGCAATTGCATCCAGTGCGGCTCCCCCATCGTCGGACCGCCTCAGTCCGTCGCAGTCAATGTGCAGCAGCCTGTCGCGCCCCCGCCAATGTATAGCGTCCCGCCGGCGATTCCAGGCACGCCTTTGCCCGCCGGTACAGTTCCCAACTACCTGGTGCAGTCCATTCTCGTGACGCTCTGCTGTTGCCTGCCGCTGGGCATCGTCGGAATCGTCAAATCCGGAGAAGTCAACAACCGCCTCGCCGTTGGTGACTACGAAGGCGCGCTGAAAGCCTCCCGAAGCATTCGGACCATCCTCTGGATTGGCGTGGCCTCGGGAATAATCCTCTGCATCGTTTACGGCATCATCGGCTTTGTCGGCGGCCTGTCTCATTTGGGTCACAGCATGGTTCAATGAAATTCACTTTCAACAAGCCGCATGTGGGCGCGAGCTACATCAACCCCAGCCAGCCCGACCGGAAACTGATCGCGGTTTCCACCGCTGCGCTTCTCTTTCTCATCGTTGGGGTCAGCCTCTTCGAGCCCGGCTCAACAGCCCTGCTTCCGCCATGCCCCTTCCACGCGCTCACCGGCCTCTATTGCCCCGGCTGCGGCTCCACGCGCATGATGTACTTCCTCGTTCACGGCCAGTTCGCATTCGCCTGGCGTGAAAACGCACTAGCCATGCTCATGCTCCCCGTCCTTCTCTACGGCCTCATCCGCCAGTGGACCCCCTCGGGGACAGCGATCTTCACCCGCATCCCCGCCCGCTGGATCACAACCTTCGCAGTCGCCGTGGTGTTCTTCACCGTCGCCCGCAATCTCCCCTGGGAGCCCTTCCACCATCTAGCTCCAGTCGAAATCGCCAACAGCACAACGCACTCCAACACTGCCGCTCTAGACGATTCCGCCGCACTCTCCCACTCTCGCTGAATCATGAGAGCCGTGTGCAGCTATGGAATAAACGTCGGGAAAGGCAAAGCACTCAATACCAGATCTCAACCGTCGTCGACCCAGTGCAGTCCGGTAGATTCAGCAGGTTGTTGTCGTGGCTTTGGTCCGCCACGGTTTCCACGTAATACCACGGCTCTCCGTTCCAGAACCCTCCCTGATGAGCAAGCACCTCCGTAGCCGGAGAACCAGCCTGCGCCACAAAAAAGCTTCGCGATCCATCACGAATCGCATCCGCCGCCTCTTCGCGGCCAAAACTCCAGAACGCGTTGTTGTCCACGCCGCCAATACCGGTGATTCTCTTTCCGGTGCCTACGCCTCGCTTGCTGGAGCACATCACCTGCAGCCGGCTGCTCGTCGGCGGCGCAATCGGCACAAACTTGTGGTGAGCCCACGCCATGCCGTGCAGCGTATACGCCCACTCCGGCATATTCCACAGGTGATTGTCGATCGAAATGCGTCCGTAGGTGCTCGGCAATCCGGGTGCGCTCTCAAAGGTAGCCGCTAAATCCGACTGGCTGAAAGTCTGGAAGAAAACGCCCATCGGCTTATCCCGGTCAATCGCCGTTCCAATAAAGCCGCCGATGCCCAGGTTGCTGATGATCGTTTCTACCAGGTCGCCGGGCGCAGCCACGGTAAACAGATCCTGAACCGGCTTCAGGCGGCGGTTCAGCACGTCCTTTGTCGCCGCCTCAACCGTAAGCGTCTGCCCCTTGCCGGCGGCTAAGGCTATCTCCGCGGCAACATCGGCCGCAAATCCCGCCAGCCCGATGCTCGCGAGCGTTTCGTCCACAGTCGTCTGCACCAGGTTATTCAGCGCTTGATGCGCGTCTTCCATCGCGTCATCTGGCGTCAGGTTCTCTTCCATCAGCACCGCGCAGCAGAGAATCGTGCCGGGAATTTCGGTCAGTGTCTCTCCCGCGACCGAAATCGGAATTGGCTGCAGCGAAGTCACCCACGTCCCCACGTTCGCAGGAATCGTGCGCGTCTGTCCGGAGTTAATGCCGCCGCCAATATTCCCGTGGCTGCCCGGGGAAAAGAAGAACGTCGCGTTGCCATCGAGATAATTGCCGTTCTGTATCTGCCCCTCGCCGTCGATCTTGACCATGACCACCCAGAGGTAAGGCTCCGAGTCACCTGAGAACACGTCATCTTCGTCGTCGCCCTGAAAACAGAAGAGCGTTTCAAGCGCAATGGTGGCATTGAAATTGTCAGGACCGAGTGCCATAGGGAGCCTCCGATATCACGTGCATAGTGCACGGGGCAGCCCTGGCGTATCTCTGATGCGATATTCGGACGTTCTGGCTGAAACGCCGGCGGCTTTACTTAGCCGCCAGCTCCATCTCTCTCAGTGACTCCGCATAAGGCGCCTTCAGCACTCCGCGCTCCGTAATAATCGCCGTCACATACTTCGCCGGAGTTACATCAAACGCAGGATTGCAGATCCCCACACCATGCGGCGTTAGCTGCTTGCCGCCATGGTGCGTCACTTCCTTCGCGCTGCGCTCCTCAATCGGAATCGCATCGCCATCCGGCGTCGCCGTATCAATGGTGCTCCACGGCGCGGCGCAGTAAAACGGAATCCCGTGCTCCTTCGCCAGGATCGCCACGTTATACGTGCCAATCTTGTTCGCAAAGTCGCCATTCGCAGCAATGCGGTCCGCACCCACCACCACGGCCTTGATCTTTCCGGCCCGCATCAGGCTCGCCGCCATGTTGTCGCAGATCACCGTCGTCGGAATCCCATCTTCCATCAGCTCCCACGCCGTCAGCCGCGCGCCTTGCAAAAACGGCCGCGTCTCGTCCGCATACACATGAATCTTCTTGCCCATCTCCACCGCCGAGCGAATTACGCCCAGCGCCGTGCCATATCCAGCCGTGGCCAGCGCGCCCGCATTGCAATGCGTCAGCACGCCGCCCTCATCCGGAAGCAGCTCGCCGCCATGCGCGCCCATCTCCTTGCAGGCGGCAATGTCTTCCTCATACATCGCATGAGCCTCAGCCAGAAACCGGTCGCGAACGGTCAGCATTCCCACGCCTTCTGTCCGCAGAGAAGAAAATAACGTCTTCATCCGGTCAATCGCCCAGAAGAGATTCACAGCCGTAGGCCGAGTTCCCGCCAGCCGCGCACAAATCCGCTCAAACTCCGGCGCGAACTCTTCGGCGGTCTTCGCGTCCGACTTGATCGCGCCCAGCGCCACGCCGTAGGCAGCAGAAACCCCAATCGCCGGAGCCCCGCGCACCACCATGGTCTCAATCACCACAGCCACATCTTCATAGGTAGCCGCAAGCACATAGCTCTCATCCAGCGGCAACTTCGTCTGATCAATAAAATTCACGCCCTCAGGCGTCCAGGCAAGCGTCGGAATCATACTTCCAGTTTACCTGCTGAACTGGTTTTTTCTGATTTCGCTGGAGTTAGAGTGTGTTTCTGTGCTGTTCTAAGTGGTTTTGATTGAAGTTTTTGGGTGGAGTTTGCACAGTTTCTGTGCAGTCTCTTTATGCCATCTTTATTTGCGATCTGTGCTTCTGTGCTGCACAGATCGCTCGTCGGGGACCCCGGCAGGGAAAGAGGGACAGAGGGACAAGGCGGAGAAGCTGTCGATAGAGAAGCCATAGATATCCTCGATGTAAGTTGATGGGAAAATGAAACGGCCCGAATCCGGAGGGATTCGGGCCGTGGTTTTTTCTGCTCAATTATGAGTAAAGCACATTTGGGGTTAATTGGGTGCAAACTATTTGAGACCGGCCTGGTTACGAAAGGGCATTGGACTTTGGTAACAGAATTCTCAACAAAACAATCTGTTCCATGCATGAGATTTTCGATAGCACGCCGCTAATTTCATCGAGTTTCAGTCTGATTTTTTTAGCTTCCATGACTTTATTGGGAGATGGGCTGGATCACCTCGAAGAGATTTCCCCAGGGATCGGCGAAGAAAGCAACGCGAAGGCCCATTGCGGGTACGTCATGTGGCTCGCTGGCGATCTTCACCTCGCGGCGCTTCAATTCGTCGATGACAGCGTCAACGCTATCGACGCTGAAACCCGGATGGTGCCAGCCGGACATGTTGTAACTGTCATGCAAATCCTGATAGGCAGGGCGTGCTGCTGCGCCCGGTCCCGCCATCAGCTCGAAATGGAAGCTATCGTCTCCTGCGGGATACAGGAATCCGAAAGTGAGCCCGGCGACGGAGACCGATTGCTTCAATCGAAAATCGAGCTTATCGGCATACCAGGCAACAGCGATGTCAAAGTCAGGCACGCGGATGGCGGTGTGATTGATCCTGAGAGAGGCGAGCGGGTTGGAAGCGTGAGGTGTAGTGAGTGCGTTCATCGTTTTCCTTATGGATTGCTGTGGTTATCACAAAAACTACCGAGCCTTCGCTTTTACCCAGGAACGCACGGCTTCATTCACTTCTGCCTTGCGTTCCAGAGGCAACCAGTGGCCGGAGGGCAGGCTTATCACGGTAAGGTCCTGGCATGCACTGCGCATAGGCTCGCCGAAATCGCTGCGGGTTATATCGCAGAGGCCGTCAAATTCGCCATTGATAAACAAAACGGGCTGCCGCAGCCGTCCGCCATCCTTCGCCGAGTGGGCATACGCGATGTTGGCGCTATCGTTCAGGTACCAGGAATTGCCCGGTCGAAATCCTGTAACGCGGAACGATTCGACCAGAGAGGCGAAATCGGAAGGCGGCCAAAGTGCGGGATCAGGTTGCACCGCTGGCGCGTGATGGTATGAACCGAACCAACCGCCGTTGCGCGTGATGACCGCAGACCGGTACACCTTGCCTGCTGATTCAGGGTGTCCGCTGCGGTATATCGCCGCGAGGCTTGCCGGGATGTCAGCATCGAAGTCGGCAACTGTCTGATCGAAGTGGGTCAGATAGAAACGGTAGTAGTCCCACTGTCCGTCAGGATACTGATCGGCAGGATAGAGCTTGCGGTCGATCAGCGGCAGGAGATTGGGTAGCGCGAATGCATGCGGTGCATATGGAACCGAGATAAACACGACGCCGCGGCTTCGCTCGGGATGCTGTGCTGTCAGGGCACCCACAACAGGACTTCCAAGATCATGCCCGACCCAAATGGCAGGGTTGGCGCCAAGATGGTCGTGCAGTTCGACCATGTCTTCAACGATCTCTTCCAGTACATAGGCATCCGAAGCAGACGGCGCGGACGAACCGCCATAGCCGCGCATGTCTGGTGCGATGCAGCGCCAGCCATCCGACGCGAAGGCCTCCATCTGCGCGCGCCAAACCAGGCCGGTCTCAGGCCAGCCATGAAGGAAGATCATCAGTGGCCCGTCAGCAGCGCCCGCCTCATAGTAGTGCGTCGTGTGACGTGGCGAACTGAAGGTGGCGTCAGTGAGTGTGTCAGATGTTGCCATTGTGAGCTCCTTCAGGCAGTGGTAATTGTGCGCAGGAACTTCACAAGCTGTTCACTGACTTCGGCAGCGGCCTCATGCTGTATCCAGTGGCCTACATGGTCGAGTTCGAGGTACCCAGCCAAGCCTGGAAGGCCAGCGTAGAGCTTTTCTGCGGGCGGATAAAGCGCCGCCAGGCCGTCTGCTTTTCCTGAAATGTAAAACGAGGGTTGGGTGATCTTCGCGCCTTTCCAAGCGGCAGACAGATAGAAATATGGTTCGGCGGCGCGGTAGTAATTTAAAGCGCCATGGAAACCGGTGCGCGTGAACTCTGCCACGTTGTGAGCCAGGTAATCCGGTTCCACCCATGATGGCAACGGCCCAGGAGCGGGACGGTGAAGGCTTCGTGCAGGGTCCAGGGGATTCCATCGTTGGTCCGCCGGGGCTGAACCCGATGCCCAATACAGAATCCCGGGAATCGTAACGGCGGCATCGGCCCAGGTCTGATCGGCTTCCGGTTGGATCTGTTCGAACATATAGAAGTCGTTCTCATGCTCGGTGGTTCGCATGCGCTCGAAGACGCTGACGTCACCGCGCGGAAAGTATGGCACGCTGAGGCAAAACACTGCTGTAAATCGATCGGGACGCATCATGGCGGCATTCCATGCATGAGTTGCACCCCAGTCGTGACCCACGATTGCAGCGCTGGGAATATTCAGCGCATCGAGGAGTCCGACCATGTCACCTGCCGTGTGGAGCGGTGTATATAAGCCTGGGTCGGATGGTGCTGAGCTGCGCCCGTATCCGCGCATGTCTGGAGCGATCGCGCGAAAGCCGGCCGACGCGATGGCTTCCATCTGCTTTCGCCATGTATACGATGTGTCCGGAAACCCGTGACAGAAAAGAACGGCTGGCCCATGCCCAAGCTCAGTTACATGCAAAGAGATGCCATTCGCGGCGATCTCATATTCCTTGATTGCCATCTTTCCTCCACCTTCCATGCTAGAAGATGGGCCTCGTTGTGGCTAAGTAACGAGAACGTGTTTATCGGAAGTAATTCAGATTGTTATGAACGTTGCCCGTTCGACTAGACGTTGTAAACGGCTGGAAACTTCCTTGCCACTCCCGCACCCCGAGTAAAGTATCCTGCTGTACTTCGCCTTCGTAATCGGGGTCGGCTTCGCCCTCAAGCGATACGTGAAGACCAGCAAACCCACTCATCCCAATTTCAGCGAGCAACCTAAAACCTTAACCGCGCCAAAAAAGTAAACTGCCGCATCTGCTGCGCCGATGTAACCTGCCCCACCGTGCTCGAATCGAACTGATTATTAATCCCCGAATACTGCACCACATTCAACGCATTCGTAGCCGTAGCACGAAGCTCCAGCGTCTTCGCCTCCCGCAGCGTAATCACCTTCGACAACGACAAATCGAGATCCGTCCAACCCGGCCCCGGAATGGAATTCCGCGAGGCATTCCCGAAGCTCTGCCCGGTCGCAAATTCCGTGGTGAAGGCTGCCGTATTGAACCAGTGATTCAAGTGCCGTCCACCGGCCATGATGGAAGTCCCCGGCACGCGATTCGGCCGTACCGACCCATGCGTTCCGCGCTCCACCTCAGCAGGACTCACTGCGATTGCCGGAGTCACCGGAACTCCCGTCGCGAAGTTAAAATCACCAGCGACGTTCCAGTCGCCAAAGACAGCCGCAGGCCAGCCCTGCGTCATCCGCGCCCTGCCGTGCCCAAACGGAAGCTGATAGAGAAAACTCCCCACCACCTGCTGCCGCACATCGAAGCTCGAATTGCCCTCTTCGGCAAGAATGTCCTGCCAGTTCTGCGCCACCACCGCAGGCCCGGCATTGATCGACGATGCATTATCAATCGAGTGCGCCCACGTGTAAGTCGTCTGGAAAACCAGGCCATTCTGCAGGCGCTTATACCCGCGCACAATAAGAGCATTGAACTTCGAGAATGCCCCCGTATTGTCGAAATCAAAGTAAGCAATCGGAAACGGCTGGCTGTTATAAGACCCAGGCGCGGTGATGATATCCAGCCGCGTGCCCTTCGAAAATATGTAACTCGCATCCAGCAGAACCTTGCCCGGCAGCGTGTTCTGCACATCGAGATACGAAGTCTGAATATAAGGCAGCCTGTAATTTCTGTTCAGCGCATAGTTGCCAATATCGGCTCCGATATTAGAGAAGCCATCCTTCAGCGTGATGACTCCCAGGATGGGAAGATTTTGCGTGGTCTGCACGTTGGCATAAGGAGGTTGATACGCCAGGTACTGAACGAAGTTGGTATATTGCGCCAGCGTAAAACTCAGACCATACCCGCCGCGAATCACCGTATTCTTCCGCGGCTCCCATGCAAAGCCCAGATGCGGCGAAAAGTTGTTCCGCTCCGGCTGCACCAGCGACCGCGGATACCTGGCTCCACTCACCGGTCCTGTACCGTTCGGACCCACAGGCGCAACGGCGGTAAAGTCATCGTTGTAGTCAAGCGTAGCGAGCCTGTTGTCCAGTTCCGAATACGGAGAAAAGTAGTCATATCGGACTCCGCCCAGAAGGGCGAGATTCGGCAGTACGCGCCAATCCTCGCGTAGAAACGCATCCCACGTGTTCTGCCGCGCATGAGCCTTCGCTTCAGGAGCCTCAATGGAAGAGAGCTGCGGATAATCCAGCAGAAAATCAGCAAACGCTGAGCCGGACGCAGGCACAGGCGGAGTAATCAGCTTGATCGGATCAGAAGTAGCAAATCCCGAAAACACGAAACTCCCCGTGGCATTTGTGCCGCCAAAGAAGTTGAACTCCACGCGATGAAAATCCCCGCCAAACGCAATATTGTGTCTTCCACGCGACCAGTAGCTCGCCTCCGAAAGCCCTGCCGTCTGCGTAAGCTGAAAATTCGGCTGAGTCTGCGACAAGCCGTTAAAGCCGCCCAGCACAAGGTTCGGAAGCCCATAGTTAAAGGGGTTCGAATTTACTGGAGTAATGCCTTCACCCGGAACATACGCGCCAAGAATTCCCACCTCGGTCGCAATATCCCGCCGGTTCGTAAACTCATTCGTCACGCGATTATCGTTGCGGTTCGAAGTGAAATTAAGATTGTGCGTAATGGATCCTTTGCCAATCGTGTACCCCACCGTGGCCGTATACCCCTGGTTCAGCAGCTCGCCGCCAAAGCCGGGATAGAGATTGATCACATCGCTCGTAATATGGTTCAGGTTCAGGTTCACAAAGATGCTTTGGTTCAACCCCGCGCCATTGTTCGCATACCGGTGTCCAAACGCCGACTCTGACCCACTCAGGTCTCCAAGACTGCGAACGTAACGGAGACTCAGAGTATTCGTATGCGCGCCCTGTGTCGTGAGCAGGTGATAGTTTTCAGCGCCGGGCAGATTGGGTTCCGGAATGTACTTCAGCAGATTCAGCGCCACCGGATTCAGGGGCACGTTCAGGATGTTTCCCGGGAACGGCTGGTCATTGCGGGGGTTATAGATGTAGATCGATCCGTTCGGGGTGTTTAGCAGTTGCGAAAAATCTCCCCTGCGCTCAGCCTCGCTGGGAACCACGCCGTATTCATTGATCGCAGTCTCGCCAAGCTGCCCAAAGAAGCTCGCAAAGAGATAGTCGCGTGTACCCGGCTTGGTGAGTCCTGGCAGATAGGGCGCCCCACCGAAAGCCAGCCCATAACCATTGCTGTGATAGCTCGGGTTAGGGGAGGGACCTCGCACAATAGCGAAAGGTTTCGCATTCAACTCCGAATCCCCGCCCGTCCAGTAGAGAGTGCCGTGATACCTGCTCGGTGGCGCCGGACCGCCGACCGCTGTCTTATTCGCAGACGCTGTCTCCGCCTTTAACGGAACAATATTGTTAATGTTCTTGTCCGCGGCCTTCTCCAGCTTCGCAACATTCAGGCTGTCCTCCGTGAAGGATTCCAGGAAGACACGCAGCTCATAGTCATCCTCATAGTTCAGAAACATCTGAAGATCCATCTGCGTGAACGGATTGGTAGACGTAGCCTGTCCCACAATCACAAAGTTGTCATTCGAAAAATCAGAATCCCCCACTACCAGCGGCAGTTGAACACCGGAGTTCGTGTCGCTCGTAGCCGCCAGAGCGCCTCCGCCCGGCCGGGGAACGGAAGTCGGCTGCAACTGGATCAGCTGCGACGGCAGATTCAGAAAGAAGTTGGCCTGTGGGCTGCGATCCTCCGAGTCAACAGTCACCTCCTGCAGCGCAGAAGCATAGCCCGCAAACTCCGCATGAACAACGTAGTGCCCATCCTCCGGCACCGCGATTGAAAAGCTCCCCGTTGCATCCGTCCTCGCAAAGTAAACCGCCCCCGTCGGAGCATATTTCGCATTCACCTTCACATTCGGCATGGAGATCGTGCCGGCCTTCACAATGCCGTGAATGACGCCGCCATGAGCACTCTCATCAGTCGACGCGGACTGCGCCTTCGAAGTTATGGTTCCGAGAAACGACAGCATCACAACGACCGCCAGCACTCCAGCCGCGAGTCTTCCAGCAAGCCCGCCGGGAAGCTCACTGCGGTGCTGTCCGCTGCCTGGAACCTTCAAGGTGAACCGCATCCCCATCGCGATCGAATTCCCCTCTCAGGAAAAACCATAACTTCAACTGGTTCTCAACAGCTTAATTCTCAGATCAAAGCAATTGATTCACAAATCGATAGATTTCGCATGAGCTTTCCTGTGCTCCACAGCTTTCCAAGTGACGGTATTTGAGCAGTTTGCGGCACGTCCCACAGTTTTCCGGAGAATCTTTATACGATCCTCATACGCGAACTGTGCTGGACTGTGGAGCACAGTTCATAACAAAGTGGCTGAAAAAGGCAGGCAATCAGAGTCTATGCGGTTGATCTTTTGCGGTAAAACCGGAGGTACAGAATTCATAGATATCCTCGATGTAAGTTGATGGGAAAATGAAACGGCCCGAATCCGGAGGGATTCGGGCCGTGGTTTTTTCTGCTCAATTGTGAGTAAAGCACAAACCCCCATAATCTTATGCAAACTATTTTGAGGTCGATTCAGTACGAAAGGGCATTGGACTTTCGTAACTAAAAAATTTGTTGACTCTATTTTTAGATTTGTGCTCTTATGAGTTTGCCTTCGATCAACAAGATTACTTCCCAGTGCGCATTACCATACTGGATGAATCCAAGGCCGGGCCCTCCTTGCGATTTCTTGACTCTGTATCGACAACTTTGATTTTCGGTTGCGGCATTGTATGAAGCCGTAATCACACTTGCTCGCGCCGGAATTGAACTCACTGAACGGGTATTTCGCCGGAGGCTCTCTCATGCGGATTTCACTGTTTCTTGGGCCCCTGCTTGCTTTGTCTTTGGCTTCAAGCGCTGCTTATGGCAGCTCCTCGCATCCTGTCAAGTTACCGAAGCTCAGTCCCAACACGCCACAAGGGTAGGAAGGCGGATTCTGGAGAACGGACAATCATTTCGATCCGGTTCTCCGGCTCAAGAATGTGCTGCTGAAACAACCGTTGACGGTAACGCCCTTTCTCTATTTCGCGGATGGTACGGAATTTAAGCTTCCAGCCGTAACTCTAGAGCCTGCCGGAAACGCGCAGATCAATATTCGCTATGCTCTGCAAGACTTGCCTGCGAATCTGCAGAGCCATGTTTCCGATTTTGGAATGGCGGGGATTTCTTACCAATGGTCGTGGCCTGCGGTGATTGCGACGATCCAGAATACGGATGAAACGGCCAGCCAGACCTTCACCAGTTCGTTTCGATCTGATGTGCGCACAGTGCACGCTTCACCGGAAAAGGCCGATGCTCAAGTGATTCGCGGAATGTGGTGGCTGCCTACTGCAAGTGCAGACGGGTTTGCTGATCGAAAATGCATCCCTGAGTACGAAGAAGGTGGACATTCAGCTCACAGGTCATTCGGGAAACACTATTGGCGAACAACAAACCACTATTCCCAAACATGGCACGGTCAAGGTGCCGCTTCTCGCCACCATCGGCGGCGCGCTCGGTGCGGAGACTTCGGGCGGTATTGAGATTCGCTATACCGGGCCGGACCACGGCATTGCTGCTTATACAGGATTGGTGGATGAGGATGCGGGTTTCACCGCTTCCCCGATTCTCTTCGAGAGGCATTTAGACCCTGATCGGCCCACACATGAAATTGTTTTGAGCGCTCCGGGGCTGATGCTGGGCAATGCGGATACAACGATGGAGTTTCCGTGAGGGACGTACTTCAAGCCATACACAATTCTGCGCAATATGTCGTCGCATTCGATCAGTGTGAGCTTGTCGCTGGATACGGAGACGAGCGAAGGCAGTCAGAAAACACGTTCTCTGGGATCAGTGCAGTTAGCAGGCGGTGAAACATCGCAGGTCGATCTGGACAGCCAATTTGGGAAGGCCAATCCGCTGCCGGATGGTTTCGGGCATATCAGCGCCACATTCCAAGGGCAAGATGGCGATCTTCTGATGCAGGCCGGGAGCGTGGACCAGAGCAAGAGCTATGTCTTTGAGGTGCCGGTATCGCAGCAGTCAGACTCCGCGAGCAGGACAATCTGCTTCTGGTCAACGGAAGGCGATAACGACACGATGATGACCGTGTGGAACTACAAAACTACGGCACAGAATCTGGTGCTTACGCTTTACTACAGCGGCGGGCAATACGTGATCCCGATTCATCTGCAGGCTCGTCAGGCTTACAATCTGGACATGATGAGCCTGGTGCGCAGCCGGGTTCCGGATGCGAATGGGACGCTGATTCCGAGCAATATCCATAGCGGAAGCGCGATGCTATCCAGTCCCAAGAGCGAGATCGATAAGATTTCTGTTGCTATTGCGGCTTCGGTATTCAATGTGCGGAACGCTACCTGCGGTGTGATATGCAACACCTGCGATGGCGTTGCAGCGATTTCGTTCGATCCCGGTAGCTATATGGTCAACGTGGCCCAGTTTGTCGGAACGACGGTTGAGCTTACTATGAACACCGGCGAGATCATTGACAATCCGTCGGGCGGCACTTACACGACCGGTAGTGGCGGTTCGTCTATATTTAACACCGACTCCAGCGGAAACCTGACCGGCGATTCACCAGGGCAAGACGAACTCCTGTTCGAATTGCCCGACATGCAGGTGGGAGTTGGCACCATTTGTGCGGAGGAATTAATCCCATGTCCGATAGAAACAGCATTTGCAAACGCGTCAATTACAGTTCCAGATCAGACTCCAATCATTACTGGAATTTCCCCAAGTGTGTGGGATTCTTCTACAACTAACGCAATTACAACCTCTGTCACCTTTACAGGACAATACTTCGGAACGAACGCCCCGAATCTTTCTTTTTCGCCCAGTAATGGAATTAGCTACCAGGTAACGAACAATAGCGATACTCAAATCCTTGCTAATATCACTGTTCAAGCCCGAACCCCCACAGAGGATGTGGGCGTTACAGTGACGAATAATGGCTATGGAAGCAATGCCTTTAATGGTCAAACTGACGGCAATGCTCCTGCGAGCCAGCAAGCAAATGCACGGATTCAGGCAGCATCAAGCTGGCCAGAAATAACCATAGTGGGCTGGGTCAATTCAGCGGCACCGGATATCACCGCAGCAGTCAACGCCGGTCCAAGCACAGCGGCACTGAAAGTTGCCTTGACAGGTGGTTTTGTAGATTGTTCTTTGCAGCTTTACGCGTGGGAGAAAGGGAATCCGCTGTTCTTGAATACTTCTCAAGATGTCACCTACGCAAACGCATGGCTATTGCAGAACTCTGGAAATCCCAGTCCCCCTTCCACTATCAGTCCAGTCGCTTTCAATTCTGCTGGGCAATATCGATTGTTCAATGACTTTGGAAACGGAACCGGCTCGACCGCGGTTGGCAAGACACCTTTCCCTTGCGTCGGCGGAGTCGTGAACTGGTTTAATGCTCAACCGGCGACAAGTCAATGGTCGGGTGCAACGGGAACGACCTCGCTTGGGAACACCTATCAGTTGGCTGAAGGTCAGCTTGGACCGGATGGGCAAAAGATCAATTTCACAATTAATAGAACAAGTACCCCGTGGATTTGGTCCGTCGTCGAGTTCGATTCCAGTGGAAATCCGTCCTGGGAGAACCGTTCCATGTTCCCGACATTCTCTGTTTACAAATCGGGAGCCCTTCAGAACACGTATCCTCAATCTCCAGCCGCGAATTTCATCAATCAGGGGAGCTCGTATTACATGTCACCGGCTCAAATTCAATGAATGGAGCGATCCTATGAATCGTCGAGGTGCAGGATCAGGCTTTGGGAGCACAAACGCAGTTTGCACAATTCTTATGCTTCTTTGCTTCTCAGGGTGGCTGGCGAGTCAAGAGCCGGCCACGCGTCAAAATGCCCCGTCCCCTGCTAAAGATCGGGCGAGTATTCCACTTGCGATTGCGGATTTAGAGAAGGGTGACTTTGGTTTGGTTGATATCGAGATTATTGCCGAAGCAAAAGCGGTTCAAGCGATTCCACTATTAGAAAATCAGTATGAAAAGAGCACCGACGAAGATACGAAAGAGAAGATTGCGAATGCTCTTGTTCGCCTGGGTGGAGATCCAAGTGGGAAATATTGGGATTTACTTGCGGCCCATGCAGACGAAGTTCTCAAGAGTGATGCACCAGATCCGTTTGCATACAAACCGGACGGCACCGCAGTACCAGAACCTTCACCACAATTTGTGAATTGGGCCGAGAGTCATAACTTAGATCTTTCGACCGCTATGCGCAACGCCACGTTTGAAGCCACGGGAGCCATTCTGGACATTGCTACAACTGACGACCCAAGGTCAATCCCATTCTTGCGACAGGCTGTTCAATCTCAAAATCATATGGTCGCGATTGTGGGCGCCCGTGGCCTGGCAGAGCTTAAGGACTCAGACTCTGTAAATCTCATCATTAACGCAGCGAGGCATGCTCCCAAGGAGGCGGCTGCCGGAATCGCCAAAGCACTGGTCTATTTTGATACGCCTGAGGCCCAGCAGGCATTTGACGAATTCGTTCCAAAGGAGGCGGCTAAAGTTCTTCGAGAGGCACGTTCCCAGGGACAGAGGCCCCTTAAATAGGGCGTACATGAGTGCCGGAATGCTCTACCGCCGGAGACGGCGCCTACTCCTGCTACATACGACTGCTCAAACCGGATGCGCCGAGAATGTAGTTGACTGTAGCCGCAAGTGCACTAACCCGCTCGGTCAGACTTGTAAACGTTTGCAAATTCTGCTGGACTCACCCACGCCACCCTGCGTACAGTAATCCTCGACGCATAATCGAAATCCCTCCCGCGCCGCCCAAAGGAGCAACCGCACTTGGAACTCAAATCAGTAGACTGGCTCATCATCCTGCTGTACTTCGCCTTTGTCATCGGCATTGGCTTTGCCCTTAAGCGATACATGAAGACCAGCAAGGACTTCTTTCAGGCTGGCCGCGCGCTGCCTGCGTGGATCTGTGGTCTCGCCTTCATCTCCGCCAATCTCGGCGCGCAGGAAGTGCTGGGCATGGGAGCCTCTGGCGCGAAATATGGCCTGGAAACGGCGCACTTCTACGGCATCGGCGCCATTCCGGCGATGATCTTCGTGGGCATCTTCATGATGCCGTTCTACTACGGCTCCAAGGCCCGCTCTGTACCTGAGTTTCTGCGCCTCCGCTTCGATGAAAAGACCCGCGCCTTTAACGCCGGAACCTTCGCCATCATGACCGTCTTCTCGTCGGGCATATCGATGTACGCCATGGCCCGGCTCATCCAGGTGCTACATGTTTTCGACGGCATGTTTCGCTCGCTGGGCTGGCCGCAGGAAGGCATCTTCACCTTCTCCATTGTTCTCTCGGCCATCATCGTGCTCTGCTACATCTTCCTTGGCGGACTGACCAGCGCCATCTACAACGAAGTGCTGCAATTCTTCCTCATCGTTGCCGGATTTCTGCCGCTGGTGATTATCGGCCTGAAAAATGTAGGCGGCTGGCAGGGCCTGAGGGCCACATTGCCGGACAGCTACATGCACGCGTGGCATGGGCTGGCTCACGCGTCCACCAATCCCATGGGCATCGACATCATCGGTATCGGCATGGGCCTGGGCTTCGTGCTCGGCTCCGGCTACTGGTGCACGGATTTTCTCGTGATTCAAACGGCAATGGCTTCGGACAATATGGATTCCGCACGCCGCGTGCCGCTGATTGCCGCTGTGCCGAAGATGTTCTTTCCGTTCCTGGTGATTTTGCCCGGCCTGATTGCCATTGCGCTGCCCACGCCGCGCACGGTGGAGACAGTCACACGCGGCGCCGACGGGGCGATCATTCACAACATCCAGGTAGTCTCGCCGCAGGTGGAGCAAGGGAAGGGAATTGTCCCCGCCAAGATCAATCCCGTCACCGGCAAGCCCATGCTCACAGCATCAGGCCAGCCGCTGCTCGACTACGACATGGCTACGCCGAATATGCTGCTGCATTACTTCCCGACTGGCCTGCTCGGCCTGGGCCTGACGGCGCTGCTGGCCAGCTTCATGTCCGGCATGGCGGGCAACGTTACGGCATTCAACACCGTCTTTACTTACGATCTCTACCAGTCCTACATCCGTAAAAACGCCTCTGACCGCCACTACCTCATGGTGGGCCGCATCGCCACGGTTGCGGGCATTCTGCTCTCCATTGGAACGGCCTACGCCGCCATCGCCTTCAATAACATCATGGACACGCTGCAGCTGGTCTTCAGCTTTGTGAACGCGCCGCTGTTTGCCACGTTCCTGCTGGGCATGTTCTGGAAGCGCACCACGGGCCACGGAGCCTTCGTCGGCCTTATCTCCGGCACCGGCGCGGCCATGCTGCACCACGGCCTCACGCTGCCTATTGAGGCAAATCCCGGCATTCACGGCGGCTGGATTACTGTCGTCCATCACTATCCCAGCGACATGGCGCAAAACTTCTACGGAGCCATCTTCGCCTTCTCCGTAAACTTCATCATCACCATCGCCGTGAGCCTGGTTACCAAACCCAAACCCGAAGCTGAGTTAGTTGGCCTGGTTCACTCACTGACGCCCAAGCCGGAAACCAGCCATCTAACCTGGTGGAAGCGCCCCGAAGCCCTGGCTGTCGCGATTCTCGTAGTCTTCGTAGCACTGAGCTTCTTCTTCGCCTGAGTCTTTCGTTCTTACTCACCGCTAATCACGAACCACTAACCACGAATCACTGAGCCTGCTATGCAACTCGACCTTCGCATCCCCATGGGCCTGATGTTTTCGCTCGTCGGCGTCATCCTCGCCGCCTTCGGCCTGGCCACGCAATCCACCCCCGCCCTCTACGAAAAAAGCCTGGGCATCAACGTCAACCTATGGTGGGGAATCGTCCTGCTGATCTTCGGCCAGATCATGTTCCACATGGGCCGCCGCAGTCAAAAGCGGCAGGAAAAACTTCCGCCGCCATCGCTCTCAACTGACTCCAGCCCGCGCCGCGGTCACTGAGCTACTCATCCCATAATTGCCCGCCATCCTGTACGTAGTCGTTTTTCAGGCCCGGGGTCCCCGGCGACAGGTCTTCGTCGCTGGGGTGGAGGAGGAGGGAAGGATCTGCCTTTGGTTTTATAGAATGCTCCGCATGAACAGCACCTCAAACAGACCGTTGGCGAAGCGAATTGTTTTCGCGGCTATGTTCATTGCAGTCGGGGTTTTGCTTTCCTCTGGAACGTTTATTTACTGGATAACTGCATACACTGAAGATTGGGACCCTAAGAACATCGATTACATCCTTTGGAAGCATGGGCTGAACCAGAATATGAACTTGGACCATGCGCTTAGTGGCATGGCCCACGATACTTGGGCAGTTGATCGAGTCCGAGGTTTATCAAAGGACCAACTCCGAGCAAAATTTGGAGTCATCCGTGCGCTGAGTGAGGCGAGACCATATGATCAGCTCTGTGCTGGTCCTGAAGCTGTCGGCGAACTTGGCGTTCATGCGACAGGAAAAGAAGTTGCGTTTCTCCGCGACAGCGATTGGATGGTGATTTTGGATAAAGGCAAAGCCGTAGATATTGTTCTATGTAAAGGGTACTAGCCTTCTCGGTCGCTTTTCCGCATCTCCCCCACTCCCGCGCTCATCCAAAACTCACCATGAGCAAGGTTCTCGTCACCGGCGGCTCCGGCTTCATCGCGGTACACACCATCCTCCAGCTTCTTGAAGCCGGCTATGAAGTCCGCACCACCGTCCGCAACCTTAACCGCGAGCCGGAGATCCGCGCCATGCTCAAGCAGGGCGGACTCGACGTAAACATAGCCGCCGGCAACCGCCTCACCTTCGCCGCCGCCGATCTCCTCGACGACAAGGGCTGGCCGGAAGCCGTGGCCGGCTGCGATTACGTCCACCACATCGCCTCGCCCTTCCCCTCCACCGTCCCCAAGGACGAAAACGAGCTCATCCGCCCTGCACGCGAAGGCGCAGTCCGCGTCCTCCGCGCCGCCCGTAACGCCGGCGTCAAGCGCGTCGTCCTCACCTCATCCTTCGCCGCCATCGGCTACGGCCATACCGAATCCAAAGCCACCTACACGGAAGAAGACTGGTCCGACCCCAACGGCCCCGGCATCCAGGCCTACCCCAAATCCAAAACCCTCGCCGAGCGCGCCGCCTGGGAGTTCATCGCCAAAGAAGGCGGCGGTCTCGAACTGGCAGTAGTCAACCCCGTAGGCGTCTTCGGTCCGGCCCTCGGCCCCGATTACTCCACCTCCATCATGATTATCAAAATGCTCATGGACCGCGCTCTTCCCGGCCTACCCCGCATCGACTTCGGCGTAGTCGATGTCCGCGACGTAGCCGACATGCACCTCCGCGCCATGACCAGCCCGGCCGCTCCCGGCCAGCGCTTCCTCGCCGTCTCCGGCGACTTCCTCTCCATGCAGCAGCTGGCCCTCATGCTCAAAGAGGGGCTCGGCGAGCGCGCCGCCAAAGTCCCCACCATGCAGCTCCCCGACTGGCTCCTGCGCGCCTCATCGCTCGTCAACCCCACCGTGAAAGGCATCCTGCCGGAGCTGGGCAAGCACAAAAACGCCACCAGCGCCAAAGCCCAGGGCATGCTCGGCTGGAAACCCCGCTCCCGCGAAGAAGCCATCGTCTCCGCCGCCGAAAGCCTCATCGACCTCGGCCTGCTGAAAAAGTGAGGGCGGGGAAGATTACATTTCCCCTTCCCATTCGTCGTCAGGTTGCGCTATAGTCGCTCACCATCGCAAGCCGGGTGGAGGCGGAAATGAAGATACACGACACCATCGCGCAGATCCTGAAGAGCAAAAACATCGCAAAGGTGCTTTCCATCGCACCGGATGACACCGTCTACACCGCTCTTGAGCGCATGGCGGAATACGACGTAGGCGCACTGCTCGTGCTCTCCGGCGGCGACCTCGTCGGCATCCTCTCCGAGCGCAACTACGCCCGCAAAGGCGTCCTGCTCGGCCATCTCTCCCGCGAAACCCTTGTCAGCCAGATGATGACCAGCCCGGTTGTATCTGTGTCGCCCGAGCACACCGTGGACGAGTGCATGGACCTGATGACCCGCCATCGCTTCCGCCACCTGCCGGTAGTCGATCGAGGCACAGTCACCGGCGTAGTCTCCATCGGCGATCTAGTAAAGTGGGTCATCTCCCGCCAGGACCGCGCCATACAGGAGCTCGAAGGCTACGTAACAGGCACATACCCGGCGTAGCGAAAACTGCAACCTGTCACCCGTTTCGAGCCGTTACCGGGTAACAGCTCGAAACCGCATCGTGCGGTAATCAAACGTATAGCTGCCCAGCTGATCCAGCCAGTCCACGCCCAGCACGCCATACACGTCGTCAATCGCGGCCTGCCCCAGTGGCGCGGTCAGCACCTCGAGGAAGTGCGCATCCACACGCGTCCCGCCCACCATCAGCGGCAGCGTCTCCGCCGTGTATGCCGGTTGCGGAGGCAGCTTCTCAGCCCCTGGCACCGAAAACAGCTCCGGCTTCCCACCAAAGCTCTTCGCATGCTCGCTGTAGTATCGCGAAGTCAAATAACTCTGCTGCCCGCCCGCATCCACGGCAAACATCCGCTCATTGCCCGCCGCTCCCAGCGCCACAATTACCGCATCGCCATCCAGAAAGAATCGCGCGCCGCCCGCATTCTGCGCCTCAGCGTCCATCTCTTTTCCCGGATGCACCTCCACGGTCGCATGTCCGGTAATCGTCAAACTCCCCAGCGCGCTCACAGCAGGAAACCCCAGCACTCCCTGCGCATGAAAGTAGTCCGCATCCTCAAACACAAACGCCGTCATATTCCTCAGCGTGAGCCGGCCGCCAATCGTAATCCGAGGAATCAGCGTGGCATGCACCACCATCGGTTTACCCGTCAGCGTGTGCACCGTAGCGCTCGCATCGCTCACCTTCAGCCCCACCTCGCGCGCCACTGACCGCGAAATCAAATTGAACGGAGCCGTGGGGTCCAGCATCCATCGGTGCGGATGTGCATCCACAAAGACCGGAATATCCGTCAGCCCCAGAGCGTTCTTGCTCACCTGCATTGAAAAAGGCTCGCAGGGCTCTACCGTCATCGTGGGATTATCCACCGCCAGCGGCAGCAGCCTCAGCGGCAGCTCAATCTCATCCTGCTCACCCGGCGAAAGCTTGCCCCAGAACCGCCCGCTGAACTCCTCATACGCCTTGGCCGCCTTCAACTGGTCGCCCTCGCGCGCATAATCCTCGGCCAGCGTCTTGCGCAGCAGCTTCTCCTGCTCTTTATCGCCGCTCGCCGTCACCTTTTCGATCAGCGGCTCCAGCAGCTCAATTGACTTCTTCGGATCGTTATCCCGATTCGCCAGCACCCCGCGATAGAACTGCGCCTGCTCCGGCGGCAGATCCTTCAGGGAATCCGCAATCTTGAAATACTCATGATCTGCCAGCAGCGCCCGAAACCGCTCCGGCCCGGAAAGTCCACTCGAGTGCCCCGTATGCACCTGCGCACCCTGCCCCGGCAGCGCATTCGGATCAGTCTGCGGCACCGTCTGCTGCGCCCGCAAAGAAACCACGCCAGCCAACCCCGCACCACAAAGCGCTATCCGCAGAAAGCGCACACCATTTACCCAATTAGAGACGACACTCATTCCAGTCGCAGGTTACCAGATTCGCACCGGGCATCCCCCAATCTGGCTTTGTGTTCTCCTGATAGAATTGCTTCCGTGAAAGGCTTTAGCTGATATCTACTCGCATGCTGGACCGGGCAGAGTCATAGAGAATTTGGGACATGGAAAATTGAGCGAGTGAATTGGTCATTCCACAATAGGTTTGGTCCTGAAGCGTTGAGCTATGCTTATTAAGATCCTGTCAATTACCAGTGTGGTGTTTGCCCTTGGTGCGGCTGTTTTCTGGGGCTGGTCGGCACTCATCAATGTTCCTGTCATCTATTCCGGCTTTGGCACGCTCGGAACCCAGATGCCCGATGGCTCGAACATACCTGGTGTGGAACCTTTCTATACCGCGCTAAAGCTGATCTCGAAGTTGAATGCTTTGGCGGCGGGTTGCGCGTTCGTTTCAGCTATCACTCAAGCCCTAACCTTGCTACCCAAAAAATAACCCTGCGCAGCGGGCCGCAAGAGGCGAAACGAGCGTAATTCTGGCTACGCGTTCTTGATCTTGGAAACTTTCTCACCCATATGCCACCGTCCAAAAAGCCCGAGGATGACGCCGGTCGGCCCGCTCTCTGTAAATGGCTCCGGCGGCCAATCGAGTTGCTTGGGCCGTTTCGGATAAATTTCCATTAGCCTTTCATCTGCCGGCCCTGGCGGAGGAGTTATCAGTGCCTGTTGTTCGCAAACGTAGGGCGGAATGAGATGCTCCGTCGCCGTTTGAAAAACGAAATTGCCCGCGTAGATGGTGCTGACGCTCCCCGTTCCAATACGCGTTTTCTCTCCCTCGATCATTATTGTGTAGTCGGTTCCGTGGCAACCGATGTGATAGTCGTCTGGGTTGGAATTGATGAGGGCCCCAACCCAAACTCGCGTCCTTGCTGGAATCGTTAACGCATGTTTAAACGCAACCCGTTCTTGTCGCGTATAAAAGTTCTCGTTGTTGTTTCTGGGTTTGATGGACTCCGCGACCATCGCCCGGAGGACCGCCCACTCTGTCAGGATTTTCATTCCCCCAGGGTCGAGCGTTATCGGAGTATTGAGCAACATAGGCTTGAGCCGTGAAACATTCTTCTGTTCAATTTGGCTCATCCAGCCGTGGTTGCAGTCCCCACAAACAGTATCGATAGTCTGTTCGGGATCTTGCCCGAACAGGATTTGCCCATCTGCCTCCTGCATGTTGATTTGCGCGAACTTGACGAGGTTATGCATCCAGTCCGGCCAGAGATGCTCCGGGCTTCCAGATTCATTGTCACAAAAAATACAGGGCGGATGTTTCAAATCTTATCCTTCTTGTGCGCTTGCAATGGTCTATTGGACCGTTCTGGAGAAATCGTAGTTGGACAGCCTTTTAGCTGGAAAGTGCTGCCTCGTATTTGCGCTAAACGCATGTGATCTATGCCTTAGAAATCGAAGCAGACGATTAGTCTCGAGATGTCCGCTTCTCGTCAGCGATCCATCCTGACGGCAACAGTTTTGATAATACAAACGATGTCGCCTTAAGTTATCGGGCATAACAGCACCGCAGCCTCAGCCCAGCCCAACGCAAAAATCCCCACCAAAAGCCGGCCTCCACCCAATTTAATGACGAGGCCCCACCGGCTGAAGCGGACGAACGACAAGCACACGCTCTCCAACTGCTACCACAAAGACTTCCAACCCGCGGTTGTACCGCAGGTATTCCCTGACGTTGTAGCCTCCCATGTTGGCCGGGTTCATGCCGCTCAGGCGAAAGAGGCCGTTGATGATTCCCCCATCCGAAGTGGCGAAGACCGGTACTGTATTGGGTGCAGTCTGGGCCAGAAATGCATCGGCCACAATGTCGCGGTCGGCAGCGCCGCCCCTGGTGCCAACTCCCGCGGTTTCGAGAGAGCGAACAATGTCCTGGCGTTCCTGCGCGCTGTGCTCCACGGATTTTGTCACGGGCACACTGCCGCGCATGCCGGCTTCTCGGAATTGGCCGGCGGCGGTGGGGGTTGTGATGATCGGGCGGCCCTGCATCTCTGCCACGATAGTGGTTTCACGAGGCGAGAGGCCGACTCCCGGCTGCGCATGTTTATCGAGCGCAATCAGGGTTTCGTTATCGACTATGGTCTGGCCTGCCTTCACGGGCATTGGTATGGCTCCGCCAAGAGCGGCATCTCCTCCTCCTCCAGCTCCACCACCAGCAGGCGCCCTCGGCGGGACAGTGGGCCCCTGACCTGCCCCACCCCCTGCAGGTGACTTTGGCGGCTCAATGGGTTCCCGGCCCGAATTCACGAACTCAATCCGGTCCCCGGGCGCTGCTCCGGGATCATGAGCCGTGCCTTGAAGGGGAGTCGCTCCGGGACCCCACGCGAGCGCATCGCCGACACTGCCCAGTGCGAGGGCGCTTGGGATGGCGTCTCTGGATTTACCGCCGGAAATGACTCTGGCGGCGCCACCGACGGCCAGAGCAGCAGTCGTTACCGGGCCTGCGTTTTCGATTCTCTCGAGCTCTGGCAACTGGTGATAGGCCCACAGACGGCCCGCCTCTTTGGCCGCAGCCGCCGTAGGCCCATACTCGGCATTCACTTGCTCTTCACAGACAATATTGTCAGGCTTTGTGCGGCTGGCTTTGGGCCACTTCAGGCCGCCCTCTTTCTTGCAGTCGTTCAGTTTGTCCTTGTATTCCTGCTCGCGCCGCCTCCGCTCAAGATTGAATTCCGACTGCGACCGGAAGTAGCGTGCATCGAACTTCGCAGCTTCAAGATTGTTGATTCCTACTCTCCGGGAATTCATCCACCTGTCCCAGCGCTCGCTGGTGGCAATGATGTTGCCTTTCTCGATTTCATAGGGCGAGAATTCGTCACGGTAGATGTAATTCCCCGTTCGCTTGTGGAGGAGGTAGGCCGCGTTGAGGCGGTCGAGCTGGGCGCGGTTTTCCTTTTCGAGATTGGCGGCGAGGGGCGAGTTCATCAGGGCAGTGGTCGCTCGAGTGGCGTCATCGGTCGACTTGTGGTGGCTGACGTTGCACTTCGATTGTCCCGGAGAGCTCTTGTGAGGATCGGTGTGGCAGCCGACATCCGCGGCGGGCGTCGTGGCCGGTGGGGCAAACGCTCCCGTTGGGTTGAACGCGGGCGCAGCTTTCGGACCCATGGACATGAGCCGATCTTTCTCCACTTGCGGCATGTCGAGGAATGCCTGGAACATGTCGTCCTCAGCCGTTGAAGAACTGGGTTGACGCGCGAGCGCCACCGGTGCGCCCGCCGCGGATTGCTGGATCACATGCGCCAGCTCATGGGCAACCAGGGTTCGACCCTCGGTTTCGCTGCGGTTGAATTCATCGTTCCGGAATACGATGTGATTTCCCACCGTGTAAGCCCGGGCGTTGACCGCGCGCGCGGAGGCTGCCGCTCGCGGGCCGGAATGCACCTGCACCCTGCTGAAGTCGTGATCGAATCTCGTTTCAAAGAAGGCGCGCGTGGCCGCATTGAGCGGCTGACCGGGCTCGCTTAAAACCTGGTGCACAATGGCAGGCGCTGCTTTACTCACTGCAGGTAAGCCTGCAGACTGGGGCTTAAGCCGTACCTTCTGGTGGTCGTCATCCTTTTGTTCGGCTTTGCAACTGGCACAGGTGCCACCGCAGGAGCATTTTCTCTGCACAGAAGCTGCATGGCCGGAGCCGGAGGCATTAGCAAGCGAAGCCTTCGCATCTCTGCGTGGGCCATCAAGCATGGGCATGCGCATCACCTCGGCGGCGGCGCGATTAGCTTCTCGCTCCAGTGGATCGTCTGTCGCTCCGATTTCGAGCTTCGCCTGTATCGGAATATTGCGAAAGTCCCAGGAGAGTCTGCCGGGCGCGAACGTCTCCCCTTCAGACTGCCTGGCAGCAGATTCTTCCGAAGGTCCTGCCTCTCGGATCGTTGCGTGCTTTCCGGACGGTGCCTTCTTTGGGGAAACAACGCGGGCGAACATCAACGGCCTCCCGTCACAGATTGGCCGATTATAGCGGAAGGTATGTAAGGGAACCAGAACATTCCAACCCCTCAGGGATGACGCAACGCAGCGGCCCACATGCATAGTGATTCAAGCCTGAAGTACGTTATGCTTGCACCACGGAAAATCATGCGGAACGAAAACTCTTTTTGGAATCGGCGAGATCTATTGAAAGCAGGCGGCACATCCGCCGCCGTTCTGGGCATGGGTGGAGCAGCGGCTCTCCCCACACACGCGGAACAAGCGCCTGCGGCCATGCCGCCGGATACACCCTACCCCAAGCTCTCCATCATCACGCCGTACTCGCCGCAAAAGCTCGCCTTTGCCGCGCAGGCCGGTTATGAAGGCGTCGTGGTAACGCCGGGCCCGGACTTTCATCCGAACCTCAGCGACAGCGCCATCGATCAGATTCTGGCCACGGCGCGCAACGTGGGCATTCGCATTGTCAGCATCGAGTACTTCGGCCCCAACCACACCGATCCCGATGCAGGGAAGCGCGCCGCCGCGCAGGCAGAGTTTATTCGCGCGCTCGAATTTTGCCATCGTCTCGGTTGCAAATTCGTCGGCACCTTCAGCGGTGGGCAGCCGGGCGTGCGCATGGAAGATCAGGCAAAGGCCTTCGCCGATGTCTTCAACGAAAAATATCTTCCTGTCTGCGAAAAACTCAACATCGGCATGGGATGGGAAAATTATCCAACCGGCGTCAATTTCGCTACCACTCCGGCAGCCATGCAGGCCGTATTCGACCGCGTTCCAAGCAAGCGGCTGGGCCTCGAATTCGATCCCTCGCATTTTGTGCGGCAGTACATTGACCCGGTTGCGGCGGCGTGGCAGTTCAAAGACCGCATTCTCGCAGTGCACGCCAAGGATACCGAGATCATTCAGCCGGTTCTGCAGCAGGTGGGCATCGCCGGGCGCGGATGGTGGCGCTATCGAATCCCCGGGCAGGGAATTGTCACCTGGCCGGCATTCCTCACGGTCCTGTTGCAAGCCCGTTTCAGCGGCGGCATCGCCGTCGAGCATGAAGATGAATTCTGGGATGCACCGGGCACCGGGGACCAGGCCGATTTCCCCCAGCAGCGCAAAGACGGATTCCTCCTCGCGCGGCGTTTTCTGGAACAGTATCTTCCCGGGCGCCAGCCATAGCCGCAGTCAAAGCGCATCCCGGCAAATCAGCGCTGATTTGCCGGGTTACACATCACGAAAGAGCCCAGCCCGAGCGATCCTGCCGCCGTATATATTGCGTTGCCTCGGGACAGTTTTTCGCAATCATTTTGTGCGCGTCCCATTCAATCTTCTGGCCCGCGCGCAGGGACACGCAGCCCAGCAGCATGGTTTCTGTCAGCCGTCCCGCAACGTCAAAACGCGAGTAGCAGATCTCCGGCTTGTTTTCCTTGATGGCGACGATCCATTCCTGCGCATGGGCAAAAACACTCCCGCCGGCGGCCTTGCCATCGCCTGCCTTGCCGTACGTGTTGCGCGGAATGCGCTCAGGATACTGCGCCATGGCCGGGTGCTTGGTGTAGTGCAGGAACTTTTCATCCCCCTTCAGCTTCACAAAGAAACTGGTGCCATAGTCATCCGGTGAAAACACCGTGCCGCCTTCGCCAACCAGCAGGCAGCCGCTCTCAGGCACTTCGCCCAGCAGCGCAACAATGTCGGCAGTCAGTTCCACCGGCGGCTTGTTGCTCAGGTCATGGCCGCCGCGAAGTTTCTCGTCAGGCTGGCCGCCGTCATACCACCACAGCGTCAGCGGATCATGTTCAATCTTTCTGTAGTGGTGGAAAAATGACGGGTGCTCCAGCGGAATTTCCGCTTTGCGCTTGGGAAAGTCGAAGCGGATCTTCGAGCCCACCGGATACGATTCCTTGTTCATCGTGCCGAACGGCATCGCCTCCACCACCGTAGGCGACTCGAGGCTCAAAGCGCGAAACGGCATGTTCACCGTATGGCACGCCATGTCGCCCAGCGCGCCGCAACCAAAATCCTGCCAGCCGCGCCAGTTAAACGGCTCGTAAATGCCATCGCGATCCTCAGGATTACGATTGCCAATGTACGGCCGCATGGGAGCCGCCCCAATCCACACATCCCACGCCAGCGTGGCAGGTATCGGATCCTCGCCGGCTGGACGAGTCATTGCCTGCGGCCAGATCGGGCGGTTGGTCCACACATGAACTTCATGCACCTGTCCAATCAGGCCGTCCTGAATGGTCTCCACGCCGCGGCGCAAGCCGTCACCGGAGCTGCCCTGGTTGCCCATCTGCGTAACGAGCTTTCTATCCTTGGCCAACTTCCGCAAATAGCGCGCCTCGTAGATAGTCTGCGTCAGCGGCTTCTGCACAAAGACCGCCTTGTTCCTCTTCATCGCGGCAGACGCCACAATCGCATGCATATGATCCGGCGTCGATACCGTCACCGCATCAATCTGGCTGCCCATCTGGTCCAGCATCTGGCGGAAATCCTGGAAGAACTTCGCGCTCGGATATTTGGCCGTTTGAGTCTTGTAAGCATCCGAGCCGGAATCCACGTCGCACAGCGCGACAATGTTCTCGCCCGCGCACGCATCGGTGTCGCTTTTGCCTTTGCCGCCGATTCCGACGCACGCAATGTTCAACTTGCTGTTGAGATTCTGGCCGCGTAAGAGCGCCGGCACGCCAAACGCCAGAGTACCTGCCGCCAGGGAACCGGTTTTGATAAATTCACGGCGGCCGACACGAGCGATGGAAAGGTTTTCAGAGGTTTTGATGGTTGGCATGTTTTCGATGTATTTCTACACGCAAAAGCATACACTCGCCCCCGCCACAGTAAGCAAGATCATCCAATCGCGGGTGCCCCCGGTCCCTCGCATTTGGGGACCGGGGATCACAATTACCCCTTAGGCGCCCGCATCAGAAACGAGTACTCCCCAACCCGGTAGATCACCTTCCCCGGCCCCGCCGCCTTCGCCGCAACCTCACCCGATTGCACCCTGGCAAAAGCCGCCGCCAGCCCGCCCAGCACAGACGGCGGAGCCACCGGCACATTATGCGCGCCCAGCACCAACTTCACCTGCGGCGCAAGCGAGGCAAGCCTCTTCACGGAGTTGCCATAAGCCACAAGGTCGGTTTCTGGCCGATAGATCCAGATCGTCCCCTTGTAGTAGGTGTCGCCCGTAAACAGCAGCCCATTGGCGCGATCGAAAAGACAAATCGCATCCGGCGTGTGACCAGGAGTCGCCAGAACCTCCAGCGTTCTTCCTCCCAGCTCCACGCGATCGCCATCATGCATCCATTTGGCAATCTTCCAGGGCCGCGTCGAGTAGGCAGCCGGATCGAAATTCGCAGGAAAAGCCCCGCACACATTCTCTTTGGTGATCTCGGCCTGGGCGTCCTCCCTCGAGCCCTTCGCACTCTGCCGCGTGAAATCGGTGTCCATGCCATACACCGTGTCGAACTGCCAGTTGCCTCCCACATGATCGTTGTGCGTATGGCTGTTCATGACAATCACGGGGAGAGACGTCAGTCTCGCCGTCACGGCCTTAATGTCGCCAATCCCCATCCCGCTATCAAAAAGCAAAGCCCTCTTCTCGCCAACAATCAAATAGCCAATCGTCTCTTCAGACTGGCGAGGCTCATAGATCGCAAAGACCCCCGCCGCAACTTTGTAAACCTCAAACCAGCCGTCGGCCACGTCAACCCGCTCAAGCCGCGAAAACTCAGGCCGCCTCGCGCGCTTGCACCAAGCCGGCTCGTTCTGCGCCGCCTGTGCCACCAGCGCCTCTCCGCCCATAGACACAAGAACGGTAACAACAATCGCGAACAAAAAAAGCCGCATCAGCGAATGGGAACGAATCCCCCGCAACTCCTGAGAAACGGGCATGTGCATATAACGCAATCCTAAATCCCACAAGCTCCCCGGCGTTGGCAACGATCTTTGAGGAAGTTGATGAAAATTGTAGGTGCCCCCGGTCCCTCGCAGTTGGGGACCGGGGATGACAAAGGAATGGAGCGGATCACTGCTGGTATCGGCGTTCTCGTTACTTATTCGGCGGTGTCAGTGAATACCTATTGGAAGCCGACTATCAAGAGGCCGCACTCACTCAATGTGCGCTGGTGATGAGGGCGGTTTGGCTCTTCCCCAAGGGCTCAAAACGCTTGGTTATGTGTTTTAGTGCGTCGCGTATTCAAGGGGTTGACTGTTTGTGGGGGTGATCGAGACAAGCGGCATCTCGTCATAGGTGCGCCCATTCAGGAGCCTGCCAGTCTTGTGCTTCCGCACGCCGCCCCATTGCTTAAAGAAGAAGGCTGTCCCGCTGCGGATGCATTGCCGGTGAATCGAATCGACCCACTCAGGATTCATGTATCGAGCGCCCGGGCCTGACTCTCCTCCAACAATCACCCAGTCAATGTTTCGCAGGGGCAGATGAGTTAATGGGCCTATGAGTGGTTCACATGAGAGAAAGCGAACTTTCGCTGGTACGGTTGCAAGATCCCTCACTCTATTTATTACCTGATCGTTTTCCACGCTAACGCCCATCCAAACGTTATCCGGCCATTGCAGAGATGAACCAAACTCTCGCAGGCGAGCACCGCGCTTCGTGAGTATCTGGAAGGTGTGTTGCGGGCATGCTCGCATCGTATCGAACACGCGGCGGATGAAATTGTCAGACACCTCATCCTGAAAAAGATCACTCATGGAGTTGACGAAGATCACGCGTGACTTTTTCCAAGCCTTCGGCAGGTCGATAAGGTCCTCATGCTCAGTGGGTGCAAAGCCATCCCGGTAGCGTTCAACCCCCATCGCCTTTAGTCGCTTCGCCATGCGCTCCGCATAGCAATGCTTGCAGCCTTGGCTCACTTTGCGGCATCCCGTGACGGGGTTCCACGTCACCTCGGTCCATTCGATAGTTGATATCGTAGCCATATACCCCCTTCTCAGTTTACGCATTCAATCCTTCAAAATGCTCTTGGCAATTTTGATTGCAATCGGTGCCCCACGCTCATTCGACGCCGCGAAACAAAGCGCGAATAGCGGACTCTCTTTCGAGTTCCGCAGCACGAGGCTAGGGGCTACTGAATGAAATGACGTTTGAATCCGCTCGTTTATGTATCCTTGCATCGTCTCCACAGTCGCGTCACGCTGAAGTGTCTCCGTATCGCCAAAGAGAGTAGGCGTTATTTGCGTCTGGTAGAACCTCTCTTCCCAGTCTGGAGTGCCGAACAACGTTGTGAGCCGGTTGCGCCAGGTGTCTTCTATGACACCATCGCGGGTAAGCATCCGGGCCACGCCCAAAGGAAAGAGATACCAAAGGTCTATGCCTTTCGTCGCTCCCAGTGCTTGTACCGTACTCCATTCGACTTGCATACCGTATGGGTCAAGGAACACAACGGCCCGTTCCTTGGACCAGTCCCGCGCTTGGCACCATTCGCACAAGAGCTTATTGGCATCTCCGCGTTGAAGATCGCACCGGGCCTCTAACCCTGCGAAATCACGGTGGATATCGTTCTGTAGCTCAGTGATACGCTTCTTTGACTTCTCTATGAAAAGGTAACGATCAAAGGGGCTGTTAAGGCTCAGAGCAATTCGTGCGCTGCCATCACGGAAGCCACTGCTCTCCGGGTCCTCGTACGTCTCATCCATCAACTTGAAGGCCGACATTTCATTTTTTGAAGGTGTCCGTGATCCTGTACCGGCGAAGGCATCAACGTACCACGTGGTGAAGTGGCGGGCCTTTGTGTTCGATGTGAAGATGCTCCGGTATGCGGCAAGGTACTTGCCGAGCCTCTTCAACTTGTCTTCGGTCCAATCGCCGCCAAAAACATGCTCGACCATGCGTTGTCCTATCTGAATCTGTGTATGAGTGGCTTATCACACTAGATCGCAAAGAAGCTCATCGGGGCAAGATAAAACGCGCGAATGTCGCTTTTATCATCAACCCTTGAGTGCACGTAGTTGAAGATTGAGTTGCCATCGACCCGACAAGAGTAACGACAAGCTGCCTTATGGCAAGCCATCACCGACCAACACCCCCTTCCGCAACTAAAAAATTTCCAAATTGACACACCCCACCCGCCACTCCGCGCAAAGCTCGCCTTCGAGCGGATGCAAACCTTTACACTGACAATAGGACTCAATGAAGAAACGGACCGCGTGAAGAAACGGACCATAGAACAGTACGAAATCGTCCGTCGCCTCGGAGCAGGTGGCAGCGGAGTCGTGTATCTGGCCACCGACACCCTTCTGCAACGCCCCGTAGTCCTCAAAATTCTCCGCACCGGTCTGCTCACCGCCGAGCAGATGCGCTCCACCGTCCTGCGCGAAGCCCGCATGGCCTCCGCCATCGAGCATCCGAATGTCTGCGCCATCTATGAAGTCGGCGAAAGCGGCGACGAAGCCTATATCGTCATGCAGTACGTCCCCGGCCAGTCGCTCGATCACCTCATCGCCCGCGGCCCCGGCAGTCTCCAGCTCATCCTCTCCGTTGGCATCCAGGTAGCGGACGGCCTCCAGGCCGCGCACTCCATCGGCATCTTCCACCGCGACCTCAAGCCGCAGAACGTCATGCTCACCGACGGCGGCCTCGCCAAAATCCTCGACTTCGGCCTCGCCCGCCGTCTGCATCCCGGCGATACCGCCTTCGATCCCGCCAAGCCCGCTCTCGCCAAAGATGCATCGCTCGCCGCCACCTACACCGCCCGCGGCGGCACCATCCGCTACATGGCCCCCGAGCAGTTCGTCACCGGCCAGTCCAGCGTCCAGTCCGATGTGTGGGCACTCGGCGTCATCCTCTATGAACTGGCCTCAGGCCGCCACCCCTTCTCGCGCCCCGATGCCGAAGACTTCCAGGCCATCCGTGCTATCCAGTTTTCCGATCCGCCAGATCTGGGCCAGATCGTCCCCGGCATCGCCCCCGAGCTGAAATCCGTCATCGCCTGCTGCCTGGAGAAAAACCCCGCCTCGCGCTACGCCTCCGCAGCCGAAGTCCGCGAAGCCCTCAAGACCATCATGAAGGCCGCGCAGATCGAAACCGGCAGCATCCCCGGCGAAGCCGCGGCCAATCTCCCCACCACCGGCATTGAAGCCGAAAAGCGCGCCACCGGCTTCCTCTCCATGCTCGCCGAGCGCTTCCGCGAATCCACTGGCGACGCCACGCAGCACAACTCGCTGGTAGTGCTCCCCTTCACCAATCTCGGAGCCACCGAAGTAGCCCCGCTCTACGGCTACGCCCTCGCGGACGCCATCGCCGCCCGCCTCGCCCGCATCCCAGCCCTCATCGTGCGCCCCTCCAGCACGCTCATGACTCTGCCACTCTCGCAGATGGACCCGCTCCAGGTAGGCCAGCGCCTGTTAGTCTCCTTCGTCCTCGCCGGCAGCTTCCTTCGCTCTGAGCAGGGCTTCGACCTGAACTGGCAGCTCCTCGATGTATCCCAGCAATCCGTGCGCTCTGGCGGCTCCATCCGCGTAGCCTCGCTCGACCTCATCGCCGTCCAGACCGAAATCTCCAATGAAGTCTTCGCCTCTCTCCACGGCCTCGGCTCCGCGGATATGGAAGCAGCTCCGGCTCTCGCATCGAGTGAAGCCTCTCTGCCCGGCGCAGTCAGCGAAGAGTACCTCCAGGCCCGTGCCATGCTCAGCTCCTTCATGGTCCGCACCGGCTCCCGCGCCGATCTCGACCGCGCCCACGCGCTCTTCACCTCCGTCACCTCCCGCGATCCAGAATTTGCCCAGGGCTGGAGCGGCCTCGGCATCGCCGAGCTGCAATACGTCCGCCACGGCTTCGGCGGCCAGATTCACGTCATGCACTCCCGCCGCGCCTTTGACGAAGCCCTCCGCCTCGACCCCTCCGCCGTCGAGCCCAATCTCTACCGCATCTACATGCTCCTCTCGCGCGGCGAAAAAGAATCCGCCCGCCACGGCATCGCCAACCTGCTCGCCACCGCCCGCAATGACTGGAACGTGCACATGGTCGCCGGCCTCGCCCTCCGCGGTGACGGCATGTATGACGAAGCGCTCGCGCAATTCAACCGCGCCCTCAAGCTGAACCCCGCCAATGCCGCCATCCTCTACAATCACCGCGCCCGCGTTTACCACTACCAGAACCAGCTCGAACTAGCCGGCGACGAGCTCGAAAAAGGCCTCGCCCTCGAGCCGCGCCATCCGCTCCTCCGCACCTCCGCCGGTTATCAGCAGATGCGCCTCGGCAACCTCGACTCTGCCATTGAAATCCTGGAAGGCGTCATCCGCGACGACGGTCTTCTCCGCATCGCCGTCCCCACGCTGGCCATGTGTTACGTCATGGCCGGCGACCGCACCCACGGCGCCGCCCTGCTCAAAGACGACACCCTGGCCGCCGCCGAAGCCGACAGCGAAATGGCCTACCGCCTCGCCAGCTACTTCGCCGTAGAGGGCGACGCGACAGAAGCGCTGCACTGGCTGCGCCGCGCCATCTATCTCGGCAACGAAAACTACCCCTGGTTCCAGAAAAATCCCGCCTGGAACAACTTCCGCACCAACGCCGACTTCGACCGCATCCTCGACGACCTGAAGAAAGCCTTCCGCCGCAACCAGAAAACCTGGAAGCGGCTACTGGACCAGATCCCTCCCGACACCGACTAAGACGGCTAAGTCAAGGATTGTCTATTTTGAAGGTTCAATCCAAATCTCTGCATCCGATGGAATCTGAGAGCAGTCGATACCTTCTGGCAATAGGAAACCAAAATGACATCCGTCCCCACGTCGTACCAACCGCTCGATTTGGCTAATTTGAGTATCCAAGTAGCCAGCAGAGCCTCTGAGTTGGATTACATCTCCGGCGTTAACCTGGAGGTCAAGTTTTGTAAGAGTAAGGGGCACAACAACGCATCCACGCGTAGGAACGTTGAATGTTGACTCAATTTTTGAAAGAAAAATCACAGGCTTCGAGTTTACCTTCTGAATTAGCTCATAACATCATCAGATTCCGCCAGCAGGCCATTTTTACGTCACTCACCCCACCGGGATACATTGGATATGCTCGCCATCCGGCGAATCTCCCGGAGCCATCCATGCGCATCCACATTGCCGCACTCATCCTCGCCTGCCTTCCTTCTCTCGCCCTCGCGCAACAAGCCCCACCCGCCTACACGGGCATCTCCAACACCTCCGCCCCCACCCAACCCAAACCCACCGAAGAGCAACGCGCCGCCGCCGCAAAAATGCCCTTCCGCAACCCCGGTCTTCCAATCGAACAGCGCGTAAACGACCTCGTCTCCCGCCTTACCCTCGAAGAAAAAGTAGCCCAGACCATCGACCGCGCCGAAGCCATCCCGCGCCTCGACATCCCCGCCTACAACTGGTGGAACGAAGGCCTCCACGGCATCGCCCGCTCCGGCTTCGCCACCATGTTCCCGCAGGCCATGGGCAACGCCGCCACCTGGGACGCACCGCTCGTCGAGCAGATCGGCACAGTCGTCTCCACTGAAGCCCGCGCCAAATACAACGACGCCCTCACCCACGACAACCACGACCGCTACTACGGCCTCACCATCTGGTCGCCCAACATCAACATCTTTCGCGACCCGCGCTGGGGCCGCGGCCAGGAGACCTACGGCGAAGACCCCTACCTCACCGCCCACCTCGGCACCGCCTTCGTCAAAGGCATTCAGGGTGACGATCCCCGCTACTTCCGCGCCATCGCGACTCCCAAGCACTACGCCGTGCACAGCGGACCCGAGTCCACGCGCCACGAAGCCAACGTCGATCCCACTCCGCACGATCTTTGGGACACCTATCTCCCCGCCTTCCGCGCCACCATCACCGAAGGCAAAGCCGACTCCATCATGTGCGCCTACAACCGCGTGGACAAAGACCCCGCCTGCGCCAGCAAAATGCTCCTCGGCGACATTCTCCGCACCGACTGGAAGTTTGAAGGCTACGTCACCTCCGACTGCGACGCCATCGACGACTTCAGCCAGCCCCACGGCCATCATTACTCCGCCAACAATGAGGAAGGCTCCGCCGCCGGCATTCTCGCAGGAACCGATCTCGACTGCGGCAGCGCCTACAAATCCCTCACCGCAGCAGTCAGGAACAAGCGCATCACAGAAGCCCAGCTCGACGTCACCCTCAAGCGCCTCTTCACCGCCCGCATGAAGCTCGGCATGTTTGACCCGCCGGACTACGTGCCCTACTCCTCCGTCCCGTTCTCCGTCGTCAACTCGCCGGAGAACGCCGCACTGGCCCTCCGCGCCGCCCGCGAATCCATCGTCCTGCTCAAAAATGACAGCCACACTCTGCCGCTCAAATCCGGCTCCCAAACCATCGCAGTCGTAGGCCCTCTGGCCGCCTCGCTCATCGGCCTCGAAGGCAACTACAACGCCATCCCTCTCCACACCATCCTGCCCGTTGACGGCATCGCAAAAGAATTCGGCGCGGGCCGCGTCTTCTACGCACAAGGCTCACACTACGTAGCCAACGGCGAAATGCCTGTCCCGCGCACTCTCCTCCGCACAAAAGACAACACAGAAGGCCTCACCGCCGAATACTTCTCTGAAGCCAGCTTCAACGGCACTCCCGCCATCACGCGAACCGACAAAGAAATCGACTTCGACTGGGCCTCCGCCAATCCAGTCGAACCCGCCGACACCACCAGGCAAGCCTTCGCGGTCCGGTGGACCGGAACCATCGCCGTCCCCGCCAAAGGCAAATACGAGTTCCAGCTCCGCCTCCCACGCTGCGGCTCCTGCGATGGCAAAGTCACCTACGCCCTCTACCTGGACGACAAAAAACTCGAGCCATCCGCGCCGCCCACAGACGCCCTGGGCAAGCTCCCACCCAGCGGCCGCAACTTCGGCGGCCAGCAGCACTACTCCATTGCCTTCGCCGACTCCAAACCCCACCCCCTCCGCATCGAATTCACCCAGGCGGGCAAAATCCCGAGCAGCTTGATCGCCTTCGAGTGGACCCCCTCGCATGATCTCCTCCAGCACGAAGCCGTGGCCGCCGCAAAGAAAGCTGATGTCGTAGTAGCCTTCGTCGGCCTCACCCCACGCTTGGAAGGCGAAGAGATGCGCGTCAACGCCAAAGGCTTCTCCGGCGGTGACCGCACCGAGCTCGACCTGCCGGACGTGCAGCAGCAGCTTCTCGAAGCCATAGCCAAAACCGGCAAGCCACTCGTCGTCGTGCTCCTCAACGGCAGCGCGCTCTCGGTCAACTGGGCACAGCAGCATGCCGCGGCCATCCTCGACGCCTGGTATCCCGGCCAGGCCGGCGGACAGGCAATCGCAGAAACCCTCAGCGGCAAAAACAATCCCTCAGGCCGCCTGCCCGTAACGTTTTACACCGGCGTCGACCAGCTCCCGCCCTTCGACAATTACGCGATGGCCAACCGCACCTACCGTTACTTCACCGGCAAGCCGCTCTATGCCTTCGGTGACGGCCTGAGCTACACCACCTTCAGTTATTCGCACCTCAGCCTGTCGACCACAGCACTCAACGCCGGAGACACCCTGACCGTAGAAGCGGATGTAACTAACTCCGGCTCCACAGCAGGAGAAGAAGTAGCCGAGCTCTACCTCGCCCCACCCAAGACCGATCTATCTCCGCGCCACGCCTTAGCAGGCTTCCAGCGCGTCGCCCTGAATCCCGGCGAAACCAAGCATGTAGTCTTCACGCTCAATCCAAGAACCCTCTCGCAGGTAGACGAGAAGGGAGAGCGCACTGTCTCCCCCGGCGATTACAAAATCTATCTGGGAGGCAGCCAATCAGACGGCGACGCCGCCCAAACCGTCATCTCGCAGCAGTTCAAAATCACCGGCACCCACCCCATCCCACGCTAAGCGGTGTCTGACGAATTGGCTTCATGGTCGTTTCGAGAGAGCAAGTCTAGGGCACCCGGTTTTGTGAGTGCTGGCAAAAACCAAGACAAAGACAGAAGCGGGTCCTTCCCTCCTTCTCCACCCCAGCGACGAAGACCTGTCGCCGTGGACCCCGGGCCTGAAAAGCGCCTACGGTCAGGATGACGGGATTTTGTTTTCGGGGGTTTGAACCGGGTTAAGGCAGCATGGAGTGTTTGGAGTTTAACTTGTTTATTTACTTAAACTTATATATTTTTTACTGTTTATCATTTAAATACTGACAGGAGGTTACCAAATAAATAAAAAAATCTGCACATCGCGTTCTAAACTATTCATTCCCGGTTGGTTATGAGCGGTTTTTGGTGTGCACCGATGTGTTCGCCTTTTCTGCGCTTTTCAGTTTGCCAATGAAAAGAAATAGCCCGGTTCCTGGACTGGAATCGGGCCTTTTTTGTTGCTGAATATAAGTGTTTCACAAAAGGGGTTAATTAGGTGAAAACTATTTTGGTAATTCCGCAGCAAGCCCGTTCGGAGCCACACGGGCAGCCGCCACTCCCCGATCCCGCAGCCACAAAAACGGCCTTTCCACACAAAGGTGCAACACCCCGGCAGTCACCAGGCAAAAGCCCGCATAGACCGCCAGCCATCCCCACATGCTGGCCTCATGCAGCTGCGGAAACCACAGATCCACGATGTGAATCAGCTCCTTGCTGGTCAGGTAAAGCGTAAAGGCCAGCGTAGCCACCAGCCTCGCACCCGGAACCCTCCAGCGGCTCAGCACCCCATTCACGCTGATGGAGGAAGCCACAAGGCACCCAAGCCCCAGCGCCAGAATCGGAAACCCGACCACATCCCCGACAGCGGCCACCCCGCCAACGGACTCATACCGGTCCCGTGTAAGCCAGAGCGCAAGCCCCACCAGCACAATGGCCGAAACCGTAAGCAAGTGTCCGCGCCGCGAAATCCCTTCCCACCACCCAGGCCGAAAGATGCGAACCGCAGCCAGCACCACTCCCATCAGCAGCCCATCCAGCCGGCTGTAACTCGGGTAGTAAATGCGCGCCATGTACTGCCGCCCCCACGACTCGCCAGCCTGATCCAGCGGCCGCAGCGTATGCACCAGAAAGAAGCTTCGAACAGCAACCCCAAACAGAAAGATGCCCGCAACCAGCGCAACAGCCTTACCCAGAGAAGGCCTCCGCATCAGCAAAAGCACAATCACCGGCAGCAGCAGATAGAAATGCTCCTCAACACACAAGCTCCACACATGAGAGAAGGGAAGCGCCCGAGTATCCGGCAGCCACAAATTGAAAGTGAATGTCAGGTATCGCCGCGGAGAAGCAATGCCCTCAAACTCAGGCCATTTGGGAACCCAGTAATACGCCGCCAGCACCACCAGGTAAGCCGGCAAAATCCGGTAAAAGCGATTCCGATAGAATCCCCAGAGTCTCGGCTGCTCACCCTTCGCGTAAGGCTTCAGCAGTTGCGAACCAATCAGGTATCCGCTCAACACAAAGAACAGATCCACACCGATCCAGCCATACTCGGCAACCGGCTCAAGCCATGACGGCAAAGTATGATCGCCGCCGAAGGCCTGCAGATGAAAAACAATCACCGCAACAATCGCCAGGCTTCTAAGAGTGTCGAGTCCATGGAGACGAGGGCCGGAGAGGCGAGCGCCTGGTGCGGATGAAACAGGATTGTTCAAGGAAGTGGCCTTAGGAGAGTTAAATCAATCTCAGCCTAGCGCAACTTCTATGTGTATAAAGAGCAGCCCAAAACAAAAGAAAGATCCCGTATCTGCCAAGCCAACATCCGCTCAGCAAATACGGGATCACGAACCACTAATCACTAACCACTAGCCACTGCTCTACTTCAACTCCACCGTCTTCTTCTCCGGCAGCTTATCGCTCGATCCACCCACCAGGAAGGTGTATTTCCCCGGAACCAGCGACCAGCCATTGCTCGTCTCATCCCAGATGGAAAGATACTTGCGGTCAATCTCCACCGTCACCGTCTTCTTCTCCTTCGGCGCCAGGTTCACCTTGGTAAAGCCCACCAGCCGCTTCGGAGGCTCCTGCGCGCTGTCAGGCAGTTCGGCATAAATCTCCGCAATCTCCGCCCCTTCGCGCTTGCCTTTGTTCTCCAGCTTGAAGGTCACCTTCACCGTATCTTCCGGCTTTACATCCAGATCGGAGTAGCCATAAGTCGTATACGAGAGCCCATAGCCAAACGCAAACAGAACAGGCTTTTTCTCCGCGTCATACCACTTGTAACCAACCTTCAAACCCTCGTCGTAGTTGATCGGAAAAGGCGGCAGTCCCTTGGCCCACATCTCCGGCGTAGATGCGCCGTCGAAATGAATCGCCGTCGGCTTCGTAATCGTGGGGTGCGGCAAATCCGCATCCGCCTTCGGGAAGGTATTCGGCAACTTGCCGCTGGGGTTCACTGAACCAAACAGAATGTTGCCCAGCGCACTGGCGCCATCGCTGCCGCTGTACCACGCCTCCACAATCGCCGCCGGAGCATCCACCCAGGGCATCAACACCGGGCTACCCGTCTCGAGCACCACCACGGTACGCGGATTCGCCTTTGTCACAGCCTCGATAATTGCATCCTGGTCCACTTCCTTGTCGCTGCTCTTGTACTTGGGCAGCGCGAGTGAAGGCAGATCCATCCCCTCGCTCTCCCACTGGTACGCGAAGACCACAACCACGTCGGCACCTTTGGCAGCCGCGGCAGCCGCAGCCGGATCAACACCCGGGTCGAAGGTCACTTTAGCTCCCGGCGCGCGCTGCTGAATCGCCTTCAAAGGCGAGCTCGGAAACCAGATCTGCTCCTGCCAATGTGTCGCGCCCTTTCCCGGAGGCATAATCGCATTGCCGCCAATCGGGTCCACCTGTGCCGAACCGCCGCCAGAGATCATGCCCACATCGGAGTGCGCGCCAATCACAGCAATCGACTTCACCTTGGAAGCCTCGATCGGCAACACATCCTTTGTGTTCTTCAGCAGCACAATGCCGCCCTCTTCAATCTTGCGAGAAGTCTCAAATCCCGCGAAGGGATCAATCACCGCTCGCTGACGCGGATAATCAACCACGCCCGCCGCAAACATCGACCGCAGAATGCGGTGGATATGATCGTCCAGCTCCGCCATGGGAATCTTGCCGGCCTCTACAGCAGCCTTGTACTTGTCGCTGTAAAAGAACTTGCCCGGCTGCTCGTTATCCAGCCCCGCAGCAGAAGCCTTCTCGGTCGAGTGCGTACCGCCCCAGTCCGACAACACAAAGCCGGGAAACTTCCAGTCCTTCTTCAGCACTTCCTTCAGAAGCCACTCGTTCTCGCAGGCAAAATCGCCATTCACACGGTTATAGCTGCACATCACCGCGGCCGGATGGCCCTTCGTGACACCAATCTCAAACGCCAGCAGGTCCGACTCATGTCCCGCACGCTTATCAATCGAAACATTGCCCGAATTGCGCCCGCTCTCCTGGTCGTTAAACGCATAGTGCTTGATGTCACCAATCACATGCGCCGACTGCGTGCCTTCAATCAGCCTCGCCACCAGCGTACCGGCCAGAATCGGATCTTCGCCCAGGTACTCAAACGTGCGTCCATTGCGCGGCTCGCGCGTCAGATTCGTTCCGCCGCCAAGCGTCATGTTGTAGCCCTGCGCCCGCAGCTCGCGCCCAATCAGCGCGCCATATTCATACGCCGCATCCGGATCCCAGCTCGCCGCCGCTGCCACATTCGCCGGCAGCGCTGTAGCGTAGCGTCCATTCGCCTGGCTCGATCGCACGCCATACGCTGCATCGCTCATGTCTATGCCAGGAATCCCCAGCCGCGGCACACCCACCGCATAGCCCACGCCGCGATTCGAGGGAGCGTTCTCCGGCGTTACCGGATCGTCCGTCGGCATGCCCACGCCGTGCAGCAGCGCAATCTTCTCATCCAGCGTCATCTCCTTCAGCACCATGTCGGCGCGCTCATCGGGAGAAAGGCTGGTATTCATCCACGGCCCTTTCGGCGGTGCCGGGCGCTGCGGACGCTGCGCAGACAGCAGCAGGGAACCTGCAGAGGCAAGAGCCACAGCAACTACAACCAGCCGGGCAGGGAAGCGAGACGATTTCATAGAACCCCCGTACTCAAACGTTTGTTTTAACCGCTCCCATACTAACAACGCCTGCCAGTACCACGCCAAGAACCATCCAATTCGTTTACAAAACTTAAGGCATATTCGCCATTTACGATAGAGAAGAAGAGCAATCCGCAAAAGGAACCAGAGAATCAATGGCCTCATTAATTGACGCAATCGACGTAAAGCGCAAAATGTACTTCGAGTTCGAAAACACACCCTATCTGTGCCTCGATTTCGAGATCTCTACACCCACCGCTCGTGGCGGCCAGACGCTAGTGCGCCTCAAAATGCGCAACCTGCTCACCCGCGGCGTCTTTGACAAGACATTCAAGGCCGGCGAAAAGTTCAAGGTGCCGGACCTCGACACCGTCGAAGCCTCTTATCTCTATAGCGATACCGACGGCTCCTACTTTCTGGATCAGACAACCTTCGAAACCGTTACGCTCTCGCCAGACAAGCTGGGCGACGCACTTGATTTTCTCCTCGAAGGAGCTATTGTGCAGTTGGATAAATTCAACGGCAATCCCATCGGACTTCAATTGCCCCAGCAGGTCGAGCTCAAAGTGCAGTACACCGAACCCGGCGTGCGCGGTAACACAGCCAGCGGTGCCGTCACCAAGCCCGCAAAGCTGGAAACGGGGATGGAGATTCAGGTGCCGTTCTTCGTCAAGGAAGGCGAGTCCATCAAGGTCAATACTGAGACACGCGAGTTCGCGGGCCGCGCATAACGGAGAGTGCAGTCAAAGGATGAGGAGCGCTTCACGGATTCAATACTGGCTGCGCGCTATCTGCATAGAATAGTCAATACTTGGTTATTGTATTGACCGATCGTTGTTACGCCAACCACGCGCCAGCCATTCCCCCCAGACTTTCCTAACTCCGTTGACAAGTCCTCTAACCTTCCAATTCCATATGCAATATATGTATATGAAGAGCAAGTTGCGGGTAATGCCGCCGCCGGTGCCTGCACTTTTGACTGAGCGTGCACAACTGACTGAGTAAAGTATGGGCGAAATGTGTTGATCGCCAGGAGCAGCACGATCAAAGCAAGACAAATTTTGCAGAAGCGGTCCATAAATCCTCCTGATGGTCATGGCGTATGTCTGGATGTCAGTCTCGAGGGAAAATTCACCTTACATGAGGGTCTTGGATAAATGCAATCCCTCAAACGTAATCAAAATCACCTCCGGTGCAGTTCCAATCCGCATCGGAGGCCCCCACGTTCCTACGCCGACGGAAGTCAGCACCTGCAGCTTGCCGAACGCATGCAACCCGCGCGTAAACCTGCCGAATATCCGCTGCGTGATCCAGTTGTAGGGAAGAAACTGCCCTCCGTGTGTATGCCCGGAGAGCTGCAGATCGAATCCCGCCTGCTCCACCAGCGGAAGCCGATTCGGCACATGATTCAGCAGAATTGCAGCGCGTCCGCTATCCACCTTCATCTTCTCCAGAATCCCGCGCAGGCGTAGAGGGAAGGTCGTGTCCGAGTAGTGAACGCCCGCCACCTGCACGCCGTCCACATCCATCAGTTCGTTGTGCAGCACGTGAAAGCCGCCTCCGCGAAGCGCGGCCTCATACGCGGCCTCATCACCGAATTCCTCGTGGTTTCCGCCGCAAAAATAAACCCCCAGCGCAGGCTTTACCTCAAACAAAGGCGCAGCCAGCTTTGCAGGGTCCACCTTCGAGCCATCGTAAAGATCGCCTGCAATAAAAATCACCGCGGGATTCAGTCTCCGTGCAATCCCCGCAACGCGCCGGGCAAAGCTCGCGCCATTCACATGCCCCAGATGCAGATCGCTCAACATCAGCGCCTTCCGTCCGCGCCACGCATCCGGCAGATTCGGCAGCTCAATCGTCACTAGGCGTTCGCGAATCCGCCGGGCATTCACAAAACCGTACAGGCTTGCGCCCAGCGCCAAAGTAAGCAGCGCATCGGCAACAAGAACCCGTACCTGCGATTCATTCGCCACACCCAGCCAATGAAGGAACAAAGCGATCAGCCAGCACAAACATGCCGCCCAGACCAGAAAGTTCAGTATCCCCATCCAGCAGCACGCGAGCGTATAGCAAACCCGCACCAGCGCATTGGCCCATCGAAAGCTCGGCAGAGTAGCCGCTACAAAGCTGAAAGAAAGTACCGCGAGTGCAATCGCAAGCACATGCCGCGCTTCGATTCCTGGCTGCCAAAAACTCACCGCGGTTGCATAAAGCAACCAGTGACCAAGACACAAAATGATTTGAATGATAGCAATGCCGAGCGCTGGCCAAACCTTCAATCCGATCTCCTCAGGGGACTGGCGTCGTTAAGCAGCCCTCTCCTCATGATGCCGGAAAGAGGATATGGAAGCCATGAATTCTCGCCTTTTGTTGACTCACAGGATTCCGCACTACTACCTGTACGCGTGAAACAATAACAAGAGATGGTTCAACCGCCCCATAACGCACTCGGCGTCTATATCTCGATCCCGTTCTGCCGGTCAAAGTGCACCTATTGCAACTTCGCCTCCGGTGTGTATCCAGCCAGCGAGCATGAGCGCTACGTCGATCGCCTTATCGCAGACATGCGCCTGTCACCCGCATGGTCTCAGCAGATGGGCGTCGATCTTCCGCGCGTTGTCGACACCGTTTACCTGGGCGGCGGGACGCCCTCGCTGCTTGAGCCCCATTTAATCACTCGCCTCTTCGCCGCTCTTCGCACGGAATTTCATCTTACGCCAGATGCTGAAATTACCGTGGAATGCGCCCCGGCGCAGATAGCCGATGGCACACTTGCTGCTCTGGCTGAAGCAGGCGTCAACCGCGTAAGCCTGGGCGTGCAGTCCTTCATCGACCGCGAAGCACATTCCAGCGGCCGGCTGCATAATCGTGCCGCAGTACTTAGCGATCTGGAGCGTCTTCGCACAGCCGGGATTTCCAACCTCAACATCGATCTCATTGCCGGCCTCGCCGGCCAGACCTTCGCTTCATGGAACGAGTCGTTGGGTATCCTCGTGGACAGCGATGTTCCGCACGCCAGCATTTATATGCTCGAAGTCGATGAAGATTCGCGTCTCGGCCGCGAAATGCTCTCCGGCGGCGCGCGCTATCATGCGGAGCTGGTCCCATCAGACGATGCCATCGCGCGAATGTATGAAACCGCCGCGGATGGCCTGGCTGCCGCCGGGCTCACGCAGTATGAAATCTCCAATTTCAGCCGTCCCGGCTTTGCCTCGCTGCACAATCTCCGCTACTGGCAGCGCCGCCCATACGTCGGTTTCGGACTCGACGCCTCATCCATGCTGCTTGATTCGGAATCCAGCTATGCCTTGCGTTCCAAAACCACAGACGATCTGAAGGCATACCTCGAAGCTTCCGAATCTCCTGAAACCGCGTGGCTTTCGCCTGACCGCAGACATGAGGAAGCCTGGTTCCTGGGTCTTCGCATGAACTCCGGCGTCGATGCCACTGCATTAGCAAATGAATTCGGTCGCAGCAGAGTGGCTCCTGCACTGGAAGTCGCAAGTCGCCTTGCTCAGGATGGCCTTCTCGTCACAGATGGCGACCGAATCCGCCTGACACCTCGCGGGAGAATGCTTTCGAACGATGTGTTTCAGGAATTCCTCTCGCTTGAGATCGGCGAAAGGGAAGCGCAGCCGGCAGTTTTTGAATCCGGCGCCTGACCTGCGCGATCTACCAGGCCAGCAAATCTTCGCCCGATGTGGGCAAAAGAAATGTGACCGGTTTCGACACGGTTTCTAGTTCGTTTCCTGCGCAGCGAATAGTCTCCGGGCCTTCTTCTTTCGCCAATCGCAGAGCCTCTTCCGCCTCGCGGAGCACAATCACCGGCGACCGTCCCGAGCTTGCCGCCACGCCAAAACATGCGGAGAGCCGCACTGCGTGTCCGGCCGCGTGAAACGGCTCCGAGAAAACCTCAGCACGAATTCGCTCGGCCAGCAGCACCGCATTGACGGTGCTGCATCCCGGAAGCCCGGTCAGAAACTCGTCCTTGCCCATTCTGCCAAACAGGTCGTATGTTCGCAGCAGCCGCGTGGTGCGCTGCGCCACTTCCATAAGCAACCGATCGCACGTCTCCGATCCCAATCTCGAATTCCAGTGTCCAAAATCATCCACATCGAGCAGGATCATACTCAGCGGTGTATTCATGCGTTGGGCACGGTCTGTCTCGCGGAAGAGTGAAGCCAGAACTGCCGCCCGATTTTGCGCTCCCGTTAGAGGGTCGGTTTCAGCAGAAAGCGCTATCGTCTCGCGCAACTGCTCCAGTTCCCGTTTCTGCTGGAACCACTTGAGTGCCCGTTCCATGCGCAGCCGCAAGAAATCGGGTCCGGAGCCAAAGGGAATCACATCGTCGATCACACCGTCCGCAAGCCGTTCGGTCCATGCGGGCGTAACGCTGTCGGTATACAGCACAATCGGAAACCGCATTCCCATTCCGCTTGCCCGTATAGCTGCTAACAATTGTTCCGTGGGCGCGCCAGGCAGCCGTGGATCGAGCAAAAGGAGATCCAGAACAGGACAAAGAGGGGCTGGAGCTGTCACGCGCGCCAGAACATCTTCACTGGTGAGCGCAATCTCTACCTGAGCACCACTTACGCGCAGCGCGTACTCTGCGGTCTTGAGCAAATCCCGCTCATGCCCAGCAAAAAGAAATACGGGTTGGTGTTCTTCAGCCATCGTGCTCATCCTCGACAATGGCTGAATCGGCTGAGATTGGAAATGGTTGAGAATTTCAGGCCGGGAAAAGCAGGATTGCCCTAGTAATTAACGGGACATGACTCTCCCACATTAGTCACCTTTAATTTTTCAATGCATTGGCGATAGCTGAGTTGGTCAGCTTATCCCCAGGTAAAGGAAATCGGCAGCTCTACGTCCGGATGCAGGCTTTTATGCACGGGGCAGGTATGGGCAGCGCGCTCCAGCTTCAATTGATTCTCTTCACTCACGCCCGACGGCATGTTGATCTTCACCGTCAAACGCTGAATTCTTCTCGGCGTGTTGGCAGTCATTTCTTTGTCCACCGTTGCAGTGGCTCCAGCAATGTCAATATCGAGCGTTCGCGCGAGAATGCCCATAGTGGTCAGAATGCATGTCCCCAGGGCTGTTGCCACCAGGTCCGTTGGAGAAAAGCTTTCACCGCGTCCCTGGTTGTCCTTCGGAGCGTCAGTGTTCAACAAAGTTCCTGAGGGATCGTGCACCGCGCTGCAATGCAAATCCCCCTGGTATTCCATCTGGATCGAAACCATCTGTGATTTCCCTTAGTCGACAAAGTCTACTTGCGGTTTCACGGAGATTACGCCACGCTCGTATCCAAGCTCGAGCAGCTTGCGGATCGCCTCGCGTCCATCTGCGCCGTAATCAAGGGTGCGCTCATTCACATACATGCTTACAAAGCGGCTTGCGAGGGTTGAATCCAGGTCGCGTGCAAATTGCATTGCATATTCCAGCGCCTGTTCGCGATGGTCCAGTGCATGCTGAATGCTATCGCGCAGCGCCTTGGAACAGATATGGTGGACTTCAGCGCCCAACGAACGCCGAATGGCATTCCCGCCGAGCGGAAGCACCAGCCCTGTCGTTTCGCGCCACCACACGCCCAGATCAATCACCTTGTAGAGCCCGCTTGTCGCATACGTAAGCTGACCCTCGTGAATGATCAGACCCGCATCGTACTTGCCGGCTTGAATCGCAGGAATGATCTGATCGAACGGTACAATCTCGGTCTGGAGTTCAGGATTAAAAACCTTCAGCGCGAGGAACGCAGTGGTGAGCGTACCTGGAATGGCAATTTTGATCTTCCCAAGATCCTCGGGCGCCAGGTTGCGGCTTGCCACAACCATTGGTCCGTAGCCCTCGCCTACACTTCCACCGCAGCCCATCAGAGTGTAGTTCTCCTGCACATACGGATAGGCATGAAAGCTGATTGCGGAGATGTCGTAGAACGCTTCACTTTGTGCACGCCGGTTCAGCGTCTCAATGTCCGTTAAAGTGTGCGTAAAGCGGTAGCCCGGCACACGAATCTTGTTCGTCGCCAAGCCATAAAACATGAATGCGTCATCGGAGTCAGGGCTGTGGGCAATCGATATATTGCGGATATCAGCGGAGGAAGCAACGGAATCAAACTGCGAAGAACTCACGAAACGGTACATCCTTTCAGCAAAACACTGTAGTTCGAGGTGTAAATTTCAGGCGCTCGGTATGGAGCTTAGTTTGCGCGACGAATCCGCGATGCTGCTGCCCCTACTCCCGCTGCTGCGGCAATCTTCAGAGCCTCGCCCGGCAGAAAGGGAAGGACTGCCTGGGTGACGACGGTAGCGGCTGAGCCGTGCGTCCACAGAGCGAGCCACACCGCACCGGTGGCGAGAATCAGTGCATCGCCTGCAGCAGCCGAAATCAATCCCCAGCCAAAGTTGCGGTTACTGCGCCGCCACAGCGTGGCGATCAGCAGCGCTGCTATCGGGTATGCCATCAGGTAGCCGCCCGTCGGCCCGAAAAAGTGAGCCAGGCCGGAAAGCCCCGCAGGGCCGGGCGCAAATACCGGCAATCCCACTGCGCCTTCCAACAGGTAGGCGGCCAATGTTGCAAATGCCATTCGCGGCGTAAGCAGCAAGCCCAGAACCAGTACGGCAAAAGGCTGCAGCGTCAATGGAACCGGGGTGAAATACAAAGGTAGAGAGACATGCGCACAAGCGGCTACGAAAAGCGTTCCCGCCAAAACAATTCCACCAGCGCGAAGCGCCGCAATTGCGGGTGCTTCCTGTGCATTCAGAGGCAACTGAATGGATGTAGGTTTGTTCATCTACCTTTCCTCCGTGTGAATCTCTTCTTCCGCCGACTGCGGTCTTTGTTCCTGCTCCGCCAGCTTATGTCTGCGCCACACATAGCGCACTATACCTGCTGACGCGATTAATAGCGCCGCCACGGACACGAAGAGTGCAATCATGAGCCAGCGCATGGAGCAATAAGCGGTCTTTCTCTACAGTTGGCCGTCCTGTGTCGCCGGCGTAAAAACACGCGCGAATGCAAAAAAAACGAACAGGCTCGGCAATATTCCGCTGGTGCTCAGAATACCAGACTGAGCTGTTGCAATTCGACGTGCAGCCAGCAGGGATTACTCGGCCAGACGCGTGCTCAAGATGCTTTGCATCCAGTTCAAATAACCAGCGCTGCCGCTCTCAACCGGGAGCACTAGAAATTCCGGGGTTTCGTAGCTGTGAAGCGCAAGGAGCCGCTCTTCCAGCGCAGGAATTCGTGAGGCGTCCGTCTTCAGCAACATCAGCGTCTCTGTAGCCAGTTCGGTCTTTCCCTGCCACTCGTAGATGGATTCAACCGAGGGAAATACTGTTGCGCAGGCAACCAACCGCTCAGCCACCAAGGTGCGTCCAATGCGATTGGCCTCACCGGGACTTCCTGTCGTTGTCAGTACAATTCGCGCAGTTGTTGGAGATTCAGCCATGCTTCACCTCTGGCGGAGTATACGTCGTTCTTTGATTCCGCTGCGCCGCTTGCTCTCCCCCACCCCTGAAAGGCAGTATGTTCTTGCAGACCCCGCTGCGGCGGACGGAAAGGAAACGCAATCATGAGCGTAATCAAGTTTGGAACTTCCGGCTGGCGTTCCATTGTTGCCGGCGACTTTAATCTCGCCAATATACGTCTTGCTGTTGCAGGCATCGCGGCTTACGTCAAATCGCAGCCGGCACCGCACCGAGTGCTTGTCGGACGCGATCCGCGCTTCCTGGGAGAAGCCTTTGTGGAGGAGGCAGCTCGTGTTCTTGCGGGTGCTGGTGTTACGCCCATCGTGATCTCGGAGGCCGCGCCTACGCCTGCCATCGCTTATGCTGTCCGCACGCTTAAAACTTCCGGCGCTATCAACTTCACCGCCTCGCATAATCCGCCGGAGTACAACGGCATCAAGTTCAACACCCATGATGGCGCACCGGCATTGCCTGAAGTTACAAAGCAGATGGAAGCCACGATCGCTCAGATGGAATCTTCCGGCAATTCCGTTCCGAAGGCCGACCCGCCTTCCGGTGGATTTGAGACCGCCGATATCAAGCCTGCTTTCATCAAGCGGCTTACCGAACTTGTCGATTTGAAAGCTATTGCCAAATCCGGCATCAAGGTTGTGTACGACCCGTTCTGGGGTGCGGGCCGAGGGTATACCTCCGACATTCTGCGTGATGCCGGCGTTGCTGTTGAAACTGTTCATGACTACCGCGATGTTCTCTTCGGCGGGCATGCGCCTGAGCCGGATGACCACCTGCTGGGTGATGCCAAGAAGAAGGCCAAGGAGATTGGCGCGTCGCTGATTGTTGCTACGGACGGCGATGCGGATCGCTTTGGTATTGCGGATGGCGATGGCACTTTTATTCAGCCGAACTACATTATTGCGCTGCTCTTCGATTACCTGGTTGAGACGCGCGGGTGGCGTAATGGTGTGGCTAAATCGGTTGCTACTACGAACCTGATCAATGCTCTTGCAGATCACCATAAGGTGCCGCTCTTTGAGACCCCTGTTGGCTTCAAGTACATTGGCGAGCTGATTCTCGAGGACAAGATTGCTATTGGCGGCGAGGAGTCTGCGGGACTTACGATTCGCGGGCATGTCCCGGAGAAGGACGGTATTATCGCCGATCTTCTTGTTGCCGAGATGGTAGCTGTGCGCGGCAAATCGCTTGGCGTCCAATTACGTGAGTTATTTGGCAAAGTTGGTTCCTTTTACCCGGTTCGGGAAAACTTCCACTTGACCGACGACCAGAAGGCCCGCTTCACTGAGAAGATGAAGGCGGATCCGACCGAGCTTGGCGGGCGCAAGGTGGCCAGCGTGGTTCGTACGGATGGTCTCAAGCTGATTCTCGACGACGGTTCGTGGGTTTGCTATCGCCTCTCCGGTACGGAGCCGGTGGTGCGTGCTTACACTGAGGCTCGCAGCGAAGCCGATATGGAAGCGCTCAAGGCTGCAGCCGAGAAGTTTGTTTTGTCGTAAACGGAAACCTGATGCCACATTTGCCGGAACAAGCCGATATGTATCCACCGATTGCCGAGCCGCCCGCTCGCGCGCCGGAGCCCTTCTCGCAGCGTGCTGTGAGCTGGGCGTCGCGGGCGTGGCGTCCGGCTGGTTCGGTGATGGCGGTGTGCCTTGCGCTGCTGCTTGGATGGCATGTGGTGAACGGGAAGCATGGACTCTCCACGTGGAATCAGAAGCGGGTTGAGGATAAGCAGCTTCAGAAGGAGATCGACGATCTTCAGCAGGAGAATCTGCGCCTGCGGACGCGCGTCGATCGACTGAAGTCGAATCCGGATGAGATTGAGCATGAGGCGCGGGAGAAACTTCACTATGCCAAGCCCGGTGAAGTGATCTATGCGCTGCCTGAGGCGAATACTGCGGCGAAGTGAGTGTTCAGTTCTGAACATCTGCGTGAGTTATCCTGTGCTCCTGTGGATCCATAAATACAATTGATTGATTTATTTGCATGGAGGCTCCACAGTTTCTGTGCAACATCTTTATGCCATCCTCATACGCGAACTGTGCTGCACTGTGGTCACTGGCGCAGTGAAAATTCGGGGGAGGGGGTACCCTTCCGCTTGGCCGAACCACAGAACCACAGAATCTGGGGGGAAATGAAAAAATGGCATAGCTTGGTTCCTCCGTGCGTGAAATGAAAACGGCCCGAGTCCTGGTGGACTCGGGCCGTGATTGTTGCTTGCTCGATTATGAGTATGGCATAAAACCCCATAATCTTGTGCAAACTATTTTCGGGCGTATTGGGTACGAAAGGGCATTGGACTAAAGTAACTTTTCCTCGACCGATTGGCGGAACCTGTTGCCGGGACCTATTGCCGGGCCGGCACTGGCTCTTTCTGGCGAGTGAGAGCGTAGACGGCGACCAGTGCGGCGATGAAGCCCGATGCTGCGCCGACGGCGAGCGACCAGCGGGGGCCGAAGTGGTTGGCGACCCAGCCGACGATGGGAGCGCCTATGGGCGTTCCTCCGAGGGCGATGGCGACCCGGAGCGCCATGACTCTGCCTCGCATGGCTGGTTCTGTGGAGAGCTGCATCATGCTGTTGGTGCCGTTGGTGAAGGTGAGGCCAGCCGCGCCGATGAGGGCGAGCGCGGCTCCGAACCACCAGTATCCGGGTGCGAGTGCGGCCAGGGTGCAGCCCAGGCCGAAGACAGCTGCTCCTATGGACAGTGAGGCCATGGATGGTTTCTGACGGCTGGCAACGAACAACGATCCCGCGAGTGAGCCTACGGCCATGACGGAGGAGAGCAGGCCGAAGGCGCGGGCATCGGAGTGAAAGACATTTACGGCCATGGTGGAGATGAAGATTGGGAAGTTCAGGCCGAAGGTTCCGATCAGAAACAACATGATGAGGATGGCCTTGAGATCCGGTCTTCTCCACACGTAGCGAAGTCCCTCAAGAAAGCCAGATGCAGTGCGATGCGCCCGGGCTCTCACGCGGAGTTCCGAGAGACGAAAGAAGGACATGGAGAGCAGCACTGCTGCGAAGGAGAGGCCGTTGAGAAGAAAGGCCCAGCCGATGCCGACTCTTGCAATGAGCAGGCCGGCGGCGGCAGGGCCTATGAGCTGGGCTGCATTGAATGAGGATGAGTTGAGTGCTACCGCATTGGGAAGATCGCCATCGCCGACCATCTCTGCCACAAAGGTCTGTCTCACCGGAGCATCGAGCGCTGCGGCGCAACCGGACAGAAAAGCCAACAGGTAGACGTGCCAGAGCTGGACGACTCCCGTGATGGTGAGCGCTCCGAGAATGAGCGCGAGCACGCCCATGGCTCCCTGAGTGAACATCAAAAGCTTTCGCTGATTGAGCCGATCCGCTGCCGATCCGCTCCACGGAAGCAACAGGAGCTGCGGTGCGAACTGCAGACCCATCACGATGCCCAGAGCTGAGGCATCGCGATGGGTGAGCTGCGTGAGTACCAGCCAGTCCTGCGCGACGCGCTGCATCCATGTGCCGATGTTGGATACCAGAGCGCCCGCGGTCCACAAGCGGAAGTTGAAGCTTCTGAGAGAACGAAAGGTGCCGGAGACGGGATGTTTCAGCTCTGCGATGGCGTGTTGCCTCCATGGAACTGGCCGAAGTGGCGCGCCGAAAAGATGCCGATGAGCAATGCGCCCAGGGCGAAGGCGATGACGTGGCTTGCCGCTCGCAGATCGAAAGCACCGACCTGCACGATGAGCAGATACGCGACTATGGCGTTGAAGAATCCCCAGATCACGTTGACCAACGAGGATGAAAGACCTCTACCGTGCGGCTTTGCGAAGGGGCTCTGGAAGGGACGCCCCATGGCTCCGGCGACATAGTGGGGGATGGCGTTTGCGGCGAATGCGCCGCCGAAGAAATACGAGATGAGCCAAAGCCAGTTCATGATGCGATGCTCCTTTTTTCAAGCAACGAAATGATTTCCTGTGTTGATCCTGTTTCGCCGAGGCGAGGGAAGACGTTTGCGATGCTGTACTGGTGCGCGGCTTCGCGGGTGTCGGTCATTGCGTCGAGCGCTAGGGTTACGTTGAAGCCTTGTTCGTAGGCCTGGCGTGCTGTTGCTTCGACGCCGCCGGATGTTGCGATTCCGGTGACGACGACCTGAGTAACGCTTCGCGCTTTGAGTTGAGCTTCGAGATCCGTGGTGGCGAATGCGCCCCAGCTATGCTTGGTGACGGTGATGTCGCCGGGTTGCTGATTCAACTGCGGCAGAAGGCGAGTCCAGCCGTCAGAAAACGAGATGCTGCTGCGTGGACCTTGTTCCGTGCGACCCGGTGCGCGGCCTGCTACGTTGACCAGTACGATGGGGAGTTTCTTTGAGCGAAAAAGATCGATCAGGGTGCATGTGCGGTTGATGATTTCGTGGATGGGATGAAGGAAGTTTCCGCCGGCGATGCCTTGTTGCAGGTCGATCACGATCAACGCGGTGTTGGGATCAAGCGTAGTAAGGGGCATTGGGTTTCAATCCTCGAAGAGCCGCGTGAGCAGTACGAGCGCGGCTTGCAGCTTTTGCTGCTCCGGAACGGAGAGCTTCTGCGAGATCATCGCGGTGAGCCAGTCCTGGCGCGCGGCGCGGCCTTCCTGAAGCCACTTGAGGCATTTGGGCGAGAGCGACAGGAGGGTTTGCCGGCCGTCGGCTGGGTCGGATGTGCCTTTTATGAGGCCCGACTCCAATAAGGGAGTGACTACGGCGCTCATGGACTGCGGCTTCATGCCTTCTGCGCGGGCGAGGCTTGAGACGGTGGCTGGACCATCGTTTTCCAACAGGAGAATGACAGAGACCTGAGCGGGGGTCAGATCGTTGTTGCCGCCGTGCTCGCGCAGACGCTGCTTGAGTTTGCGGAAGGCGGAACGCATTTCGGAGGCAAGCGTAAAGGCCAGCTCGGTTTGCGTGGATGATTTTGAATTGCTCACAAGATGACTATTACATATATACAGGTAAACTGTAAAGTTTAACTGTATATATGCATGCAGCAATCGCGACGCAAATCCTGCACGAACTGAGGGCTCGCTAGAAATCTACGTGAGCGCGGGCTGAGCCTACCCAGGCAGCGCCGCGGTCACGGTTGTAGCCGGGATTGTTGATGTGCTGGACGTCGATGGAGTAGAAGAGGCCGCGCCAGAAGTGCCAGGTGTAGTAGCTTTCGACGATGGTTTCGCGGCCGTAGTTGAGGTTTCCGTCGCCTAAGAGAAAGCCGAGGCCGCCGTAGTGAAGATAGTTCTGGTGATCCTTCTTGATGGCGTTGGTGACTACTGCCAGAGCTAACTTGTCCTGTGCGCGGTGCCACTGCTTGCCTGAATAGTCGGCGCCGGCTTCCACTGTTTGATCGACTTCGGTGTAGGCGTAGGATTCCTGCTGGCCTTCATTCCAGCCGAAGCGGCCGAAGAAGCGCAGGTTCTCTGTGATTTCCTGCAGGGTGTTGTAGCCGAAGCCGTACTTGAGTGCGCTGAAATGCGCATGGGCGTGGATGTCTGGCGTGGGGTCGATGCCGGCGAGGTAGTCTCGCACTGCTTCCCGATAATTTCCCATGTGGGCGCGGTTGGCGAAGAAGAGAATTCTTGTGGTTCCTTTGCGGCCTTTGATCATGGACTGGCGGAGTTCCAGCTCGCCGTTTTGTCCGTGTGCGCGGCTGAAGGCCCAGTCGAGATCGATGCCGTTGGCTATTGTGGGCATGGCGAAGATGCCGTAACGGAGGCTCCAGTTTTTATCGTCGTATTCGGCGAGGCCGCCTACGGTGTAACCGCGTGTGTCGGCGGCGTAGTCCCATGCGCCGTTGTTGTCGACGGTCCAGTTCATGAACTGGAGATGGCTGTCTGAGCCGGCTTCGTTAATGTCGAAGAAATCGGGCAGGGTCATTTTGCCGATGCGGAACTCGGTGCGGCGCGCGGGAACTTCTTTGGCGAGGGCGAAGAAGTTTGGGTCCTGCTCTGTGGTTTCGCTTGTGAGGCCGATGACCTGGTGAATCTGATAGCGAGCTATGTAGGGAGTGCTGCCGAGATTTGGATTTCGCACTACGTCGAGGTTGGTGAATCCGGCGAGGCCGAGGGCTTCGCTAAGGCCGCGGCCGCCGGCGGATTCCATGTCGAAGATGAGGTCCGTGTTGTAGCGGATGGAGCGCGTGGGGCGGACTGCGCCGTAGAGCGTGCCGACCAGGGAGGTTTTGTATTCGGCTGAGTTGCGAAAGGAGTTGGGCCCCTGATAAGGCGAGTGGAAGGGCAGGCGGCCCTGCAAGATGATGTTGGCCTGCCCGGAGAGCCACCAGCGGGCAGCTTCAGGGTGCGGGAACATGGTGACGAGTGCGTCGTCTCCGCCTGCGGCTTCTTCTCCGGATTGTTTGCTATCGGCTTGCTGCTGCTGGGGGCCAAGAAGATCGAAGAGCGGTGCAGGGTGATGCAGCGATGCCTGCGATGTGGCCTGCGGATCGGGGGCCGATGGCAGCGAGGTATTTTCCTGCGCGCATGCCGTTGCTGCAATTCCAACGATGAGATAGAGCAGTAACGATCGAAGGTGCGTGGAGGGCATCCGAAGGCCTTTCAGACCCAATCTATGTACTCTACGAGAACAAACGGGCGAGATATGATGGAGGCGCGACAACTATACCCCCACTCGGTATATAGTATACCCGGGATGGGTATAGTCAAGAGGGAAAACACCATGTCTCATCAGGAACGGGAAACGATCAAAATGGTGCAGCGGGTGCGCAAGCTGCGCGGTCAGCTTGACGCGATTGAGCGCTCGCTTACCGGCGATGGGGAATGCGGCGATCAACTCATGCTGCTTGCCGCTGTTCGCGGAGGCGTGAACGGCCTTATGGGAGAAGTGCTCGAAAACCATATCCGCTTTCACCTTACCGATGGCGCAAAGGAGCAGATTGCGCCCGAGCTGGCTGAAGACCTCATCGACCTGGTGCGCGCTTATCTCAAATAAACGGGAACGGAGCTGAGAGGTCCGGCTTTGGATTCATGGTAGATGGCGCGATGTTTTGAAATTGTTAACGCAGGTTGAATCGCGACTTAAGTTGCGGCGGGTGCGCGCATTGCTTCCAGTGCTTCTGTCAGATCCTGGGCCAGGGCATCCTGTGTCTTCTCGGAGAGCTTTCCGCCGCCCTGGGTGAGATAGAAGACGTCAATTGCGGTTTCGCCTTCGGTGTCGATGAGTGCGGCCTCAATGTTGCACTGATGCTTGCTGAGGGTGAGGGCGATCTGGCGGAGAAGGCCGGGGCCATCCTGCGCTACTACCTGCAAGAGGGTGGAGTGCGTGGAGGAGACGGAGTCGAACTGGAGGCTGGTGGGGACTTCTACCTTGATGCCGGAGGAATGATTTTGACGGCGGCTGCGGAGCATCTGCTCTACTTCTACTTTTTGCGCTACTACGTCGTGGACATTGAGCAGGAAGCGGCTTTTTTCGCTTGGGTTGAGCTCGAGGGTGCGGAAGACGTCAGAGAACTGGAAGCTATCGACCACTACGCCTGCGTCGTTTGAGAAGGCGCCGGCTTTAACGACATTCATGCCCCAGGCTGCGAGTACTCCGGCTACGTCTGCAAAGAGGCGGGAGCGGTCGCGCGAGATGACCGTGAGGTCAAAGAGCTGGCGCATGGGGCGGAGATCGAGCTGTACGGGGTCGGTGGCGAGGTTGAGAGAGAGCTGGAAGTGGTTGCGGATGTATTCGGGGAGGCGTGTTTGCAGATAGCGCTGCGGGAGGCCTTCGAGAAACTGTCCCAGCTCTGTGTACTGCGCGGGCGGGACCATGGAGCGGAGACGATTTTGCAGGGTGGGGTCGATGGCGGCGTGGTAGCGGGTTTCATCGACGCTGCGGTCCATGAAGTTGGCCGTGGTCATGTAGAGCTGCCAGAGGTTTTCGGCTTTCCAGGGGGTTAGCGCTTCAGGGTTCACTGCCTTGATGTCGGCGTAGGTGAGAAGCGTCATCATCTTGAGCAGCATGGGGCTGCCCATTTTGTCTGCGAAGGTGCGGACGTTTTCGGGATCGAAGATGTCACGGCGGAGCGCGTTGGACATATCGAGATGCTGGCGGATCAGCTTGAGGACGGTTTCGCGTTCTTCGTTGTCGAAGTCGAGGCGGGCGAGAAAGCTGTCTGCGAGTTCTACGCTCTGGACCGTGTGCTCGCCGGTGCGGCGTCCCTTGCCGGTGTCATGGAGCAGGAGTGCGAGTAAGAAGAGATCGAGGCGGTCGATTTCCGGGAGGAGCTGGCCCAGGCGCTGTTCGTAGTCGTGTGCAGGCTGGCGGAGGGCGTGGACGTTGTCGATCGTGAGGAAGGTGTGCTCATCGACCGTGTAGCGGTGATAGCTGTCGCGGATGACGAGGGCGTCGATGCCGTGGAACTCGGGGATGAGCATCTCCAGGATGCCCAGGGCGTGCATGGTTCGCAGGGCGGCTGCCGCATGGGGGCCGAGCAAGACTTCTCTCAGGGAGTTCCAGAGATAGGGGCCTTCCGGAATGTGAATGGCCAGTGCGGGGAGCGAGTCAGTGATGCAGTCTTCTGCTGCCTGCGAGAGCGTGTAGCCGTGCGTGGCCATGAGGGAGAAGATGCGGAGGATGGAGGCTGCGTCTTTGAATTGTGCGCCGGGAAGGATGTCGATGCGGCCCTGGTCGAGGATGAATTCCGTACCTGCGATGGGGCTGCGGCGGCGGCGGAATTGCTTGTAGAAGCTGACTGGCGCGGGAAGGTTTTCCATGAGCAGCGCTGCGCGGCGATAGATGACGCGCGCGTGGCGGTAGTAGGTTCGCATCCAGTAGGCGGGGTCGGCGGTGCCGCGGGTTTCGAGGCCGATGGATTGCGCTGCTGCTTCGTCCTGCGATTGCCAATTGAGGACGTTGTTGTCGCGGCCATGACGGAAGTGGAGGAAACATCGGGCTGCGGCGAGAAAGTCGAAGGCTGCTTCGGCATCGCCGCGTGCGCTTTGGAAGACTCCGCCGCGCTGCTTGGGCCACTCGCGGGTTTCCTTGAGGTGAAAGAGCAAGGCGAACCAGACGGCGAGGTGATAGTTGCGCAGACCGCCGGGGCAATCCTTCACGTTTGGTTCGAGGTGAAAGATGGTGTTGCCGAACCTGGCGTGCCGCGCGCGAGCGATTTCGCCGAGCTTCTGGGTGATCTGGTTCCACTCGCTGAGCACGAGGCCGGGCAGGACGGTCTGGTGCAACTGCTGATAGAGAGGAAACTGGCCGGCGAGGAAGCGGCGGTCGAGGGTGGCAAGAGTGAACTCGAGGTTGTCGGGGTCGAAGCGGGCCGCTTCTTTCAAGGTTCGCGCGGCGGGGCTGGCGCGAAGGCCGATATCCCACATTCCCTGGATGATGGCTCGCACGGAATCGCGGGCCTGCTCTTCGGTTTTTTCGTCGCCATAGGCAAAGAGCACATCAATGTCAGAGAAGGGAAAGAGGTCTTTGCGGCCATATCCGCCGAGGGCGAGCAAAGAGACGTTACAGCCCGGATTGCCCGCGAAGGCGCGACGCCACATTTCGATGAGAATGCGGTCTACGATGGCCGAGCGTCTGCGGATGGCCGCGGTGCCATCTCCGGTGCGCTCCCACGTCTGGCGCACAAGCGCCATTTCACGCAGATACAGCTCCCGTAAATCGTCCACCGTAAGTGCGACAGGGTCCATGTGGTCTGAAGTTTGGCGCTCCGAAGGATTAGCCGAAGCAATAAGGCTGTCTAAACAGCATAAGCGAAAAATCAAGCGGCAGGGAGAGTGCAGTGCCCTGCGAAAAATACAAAGAGGGCGCCTGCCTGCCGCGCCCCCTGGATTCTCTGGCTGAAATGCCGGGTTTTAACTAGAGCGCCGACTCGCCTCGTTCATCGTTGCGAATGCGGATTGCTTCATCGACTTTGCTCAGAAAGATTTTGCCATCGCCGATTCGGCCCGTGCGCGCCGCGCCGACGATTGCCTCAATGGCCTTGTCCTTCAGCGTGTCGGCCACCACCATCTCGATCTTGACCTTCGGCAACAAATCCACCGTGTACTCGCGGCCGCGATAAAACTCAGTGTGACCCTTTTGCCGCCCATGTCCACGGGCTTCGAGAATCGTCATTCCTTCAATGCCTGCTTCGAGCAAGGCATCCTTTACTGCATCCAGCTTGGAGGGCTGGAGAATTGCTTCAATCTTCACCATGTGCGCAATGCCTCAGTTGTGAAACTACTACTCCGGCTCCTTAGCCTATCAGGCCGGGCGGTAGATGCGTCCGCCCGGCGTACCTCTTCGTGAACCCCACTTCGGGGTTAGGAATTTAAGTCGTACCCCTCTTCTCCATGCTGCGAGAGATCGAGGCCTTCGTTTTCGTCGTCCGCGGAGACCCGCAGCCCAATGGTCTTATCGACGATAAAGAGCAGAATGGGGGTTCCGATGAGCGAGATGAGCCACGCAATACCTGCTCCGGCTGCCTGATTGCCCAGCTGCCCCCAGTGGCCATCGAGGATGCCGAGCGGCAGTGGCTTGCCAGAGGCGTCATTGCCGAGGGCGGGATTGATGATGGCTACCGCGAAGACGCCTGTCAGCAGAGCGCCGAGGGTTCCGCCCATGCCGTGCACGCCGAAGGCATCGAGCGAATCGTCATAGCCCAGCTTGCCTTTGACGATGAGCACCATGAAGGAGCAGAAGAAGCCTGCGATGAGGCCGATGGCGAGGGCAGACATGGGCTGCACATAGCCGGAGGCCGGAGTGATGGCGACGAGGCCGGCTACCGCGCCGGAGATGGCTCCGAGTGCTGTGGGCTTGCCGTTATGGAACCACTCGTAGACGGTCCAGCCGAGAGCGGCTGTGGCTGCGGCGAAATGCGTGTTGATGAAGGCGCTTGTGGCGAGCGAGCCGGCGTTGGTGGCTGAGCCTGCGTTGAATCCGAACCAGCCTACCCAGAGGAGACAGGCTCCGATGAAGCTGAGAACCAGCGAATGCGGCGGCATGGCTGTTTTGGGGTAGCCGATGCGCTTGCCGAGATAGAGCGCGGTGATCAGCGCGGAGACGCCTGAGGTGATGTGGACGACGGTTCCGCCGGCGAAGTCGAGGCTGGGGATTCTGCCGCCATTGGCGTTGAGCAGGCCGCCTGCGCCCCAGACCATGTGCGCCATGGGGCAGTAAATGACCAGCGACCAGAGCGAGAGGAAGACGGCCATGCCGCTGAACTTCATTCTCTCTGCAAACGCGCCGGTGATGAGCGCCGGAGTGATGATGGCGAACATGAGCTGGTAGACCATATAGGTCTGCTCGGGGATGGTTTGCGGATAGACCTTTTCCAGCGAGGGGGTGAGCGGGACGTTGTTGAGGAAGACGTGCTCAAATCCACCGACGAACCAGTTTCCGTGTCCAAAGGCCAGCGAGTAGCCGATGAGCGCCCAGAGGATGGTGACGAGGCCCATCATGGCGAAGCTCTGCATCATGGTGCCGAGGATGTTTTTTCTCCGCACGAGGCCGCCGTAAAAGAGGGCGAGGCCGGGGCCGGTCATCATGAGCACCAAGGCTGCGGAGGTGAGCATCCAGGCGTTGTCGCCGGCGCTCTGTGCACTGGCAACCGCCGTATTCAGTGCGTTGATCTGGGCCTGTGTGGATTGCGCTCCGCCGGAACCGGCCGCCTGAGCCAGACCGAGCGCAGGCACTGCAAGAAAGACTAGCGGTGCGAGGAATCTACGCCAACAATGCATGGTTTGCTGTTTCCTGTATATGGAATGAAGATAGAAAAGCAGACAATGTTTGGACCTCATCATAGCGTATTGCCAGCGGAGGCCCGTGGTCATTTACTGGGTCAGTGTTCAGCTTGCAGGAAGAGACATAAAGAAGAAAGAAGGATTTGCGGATATATCTATGATGAATCGCTTTATGGCCTTGCGGCGGACTGTGGTTCTTCTCTGTGCCGGCTTGTGTGCGTCGCTGATGTTTGCTGCGCCGGCGACATGCTCCAGGATCACCATTCAAGGCGAGGTGTCTTACGGGCAGGCGTGGTCCGCGGCGATCGGGCAGGGGTGGGTATTACGGCTGGTTCCGGTGCGGCCGGCGGAGAAATACTCGGGCTGGGATATTGTGCTTGACCGGGTTGAGCCGGCGGGATTTCCGGATGCGGTTTTTCTGGCTACGCCTCCGTATGGCTCACTGAACGAGCGCGAGATTGCGACTACTTTCGGTCTTCGCGCGCAGGATGCGATTGGCTGGAATCCGCGAAGCTTTCGATTTCTGACGGATCCTGCGACATTCCGGGCTGGACAGAAGATGTACCTTACGGGTTTTTCGTCCCAGAGGGCGGCTGATCCCAAGGCTGCCGGACGGCTGCTCGACCTCATTCAATCGGCTTCGCAGGGCGAGCTGCGGATTCTTGACTCCAGGTTGGCGGCTGGGATCGGTGATCCGGCTCCTTATGCGCAGAACTGGGCGCTGGCGGCTTTGCGGGGGTCGTATCAGAGTGTGCCGCCGCCTTCCGGGCGGCCTACGGAGCGGGGATCGCTGGTCTGGATGCGGTTTTCGGTGGCGCTATGGCTGCCGGCGGGATGGCGCAACCCGGCGGGCTGGACTGAGGTGCCTGCGGCGTGCCCGGGGGCGTCTCCGCAGCGCTAAATCGTGCAGAGGCATCCCCTTGGCTCACACTGGCATCGTAAGGCTTGGAACTCTAACCACACGGCTTGGCGTAACTTAGCGCTGGCACTGGGCAATCAACAAAGGTATATTGGAAGCATGACGGCACCTATCGAGCGCGATCGCTACATGTTTGGAAGCCTGGAAAGCAGCGCGCTGAATCGCGCGAAGCTTCGCGAAGTCAATTATGGCTTTGAGCAGCCGGAGGGTGTTTTCCTTACCACGCTTGATTTTGCCGTGAACTGGGTTCGCAAAAGCTCGGTGTGGCCGATGACGTTTGGCCTGGCCTGCTGCGCCATTGAAATGATGTCGATGGGTGCGTCGCGCTTTGATATTGCGCGCTTTGGGGCTGAGGTTTTTCGTCCCTCGCCGCGCCAGTCTGATCTTATGGTGATTGCCGGGCGGGTATCGCAGAAGATGGCGCCGGTGATTCGCCGCCTGTACGACCAGATGCCGGAGCCTAAGTGGGTGATTTCGATGGGCGCCTGCGCTACTTCAGGGGGAGTTTTTAATAACTACGCGCTGGTGCAGGGCGTGAATCAGATTATCCCTGTGGATGTTTATGTTCCGGGCTGCCCGCCGCGGCCTGAACAGCTGATGTATGCCATCACGCTGTTGCAGGAGAAGATTCAGCGGGAACCGCGCAGTTTAAGAAAGACGTTGAATCTGCAATAAGGTGATTGGGGCTATTTGCAGGGTATTTAGGTAAAGCTTTTCTGGGGCATCCCGAATTAAGCCGTCTTTGGCTGCTCTTTCGTGGATGATCAAGCTGATTCTTTGCGGTGTGGCGAAGGCCTCACCATTGAAAAAATGTGCTTTAGGTGAGCCTTATTGTGATACCGTACGTGTGACGGTTTCTGGCCGTTTCAGGCGCGCCCTGGTGCGGAATGAATGTAGTTGAAGTTATGTAGCGAGCCGTCTGGGCATTTGACCCGGGTCGGAAACACAAATAAGAAGAAGTTTAGTTCGGTTGCGGAGGAGAAACGGATGCATTCACGAATCAAGAGTACAGTCAGCCAGGCTTTGGCGTTGGCAGTGCTGGCAATCGCGCCGAGTGCGATGATTGGTCAGGGGACTGCAAAGATGCCGTCGTACGGGGATGCGCCGTCGCGGTGGGATATATTTGCGGGCTATAGCTATTTGGGGCCGCACGACACGGTGACGGTGTTGCAGCCGGATCGGGTGACGTACGTGGATGTGTCGTACAAGGCGATCGACATGGGCGCGATTGTCAGCGCGGCGCGTTACTTTAACAAGTACGTAGGTATCCAGGGCGAGACGAGCCAGCATCATTTTGGCATCAACTCGAACAACGACGATTTCAGCTTTTACCAGGGCGGCTTGATATTCCGCTTTCCGAGCGATGAAGTGACGCCGTTTGTGCATGGCCTTGTGGGCGGTGCTCTGGTGGGCGGTCCTGAGCATGAGCCCCTGACGTGGGGCGCGAGCTTGACGGCGGGCGGCGGTCTTGATTACCAGACGCCGTTGCTGAACCACAAGCTTGCGATCCGCCTGTTCCAGGTGGATTACAACTACACGCATGTGAACTTTGGACCTGGAGTTTATGGTGGTCGCGCGAACATCGATTCGGTGCGTGCGAGCGCGGGTCTTGTGTTCCACATCGGCTCGATTCTTCCTCCTCCTCCGATTACGCTGGCCTGCTCGGCGAACCCGGCAGCGGTGTTCCCTGGCGATCCTGTGACGATTACGGGCACGGCGGGCGCGGTGTTGCCGAAGATGACGCCGAGCTACACGTGGACCGGCACGGGTGTGACGGGCACGGCGGAGACGGCGACGGTAGCGACGGCGGGTCTTGCACCGGGCACGTACACGGTGAACGGCACGGTGAAGGAAGGCAAGGGCGACAAGCCGTGGGAGACGGGCACCTGCTCGGCTACGTTTACGGTGAAGGCGTATGAGCCTCCGACGGTGAGCTGCTCGGTGACGCCATCGACGATCAAGCCGGGTGATTCGGCAACGGTGACGGCGACGGGCATGAGCCCGCAGAACCGCCCGTTGACGTACACCTACGCGGCCTCGGCGGGCACGGTATCCGGTTCGGGCACGACGGCGACGTACTCGTCGACGGGCGCACCGACGGGACCTGTGACGATCACCTGCTCTGTGGCGGACGACAAGGGTCAGACGGCCTCTGGCACGACGGGCCTGACGATCGAGTCGGTGGTAGTACCGGCGACGCCGCACACGCAGACCCTGTGCTCGATCACGTTCACGAAGGACATGAAGCGTCCGACGCGCGTGGATAACGAAGCGAAGGCCTGCCTGGATCAGGTAGCGCTGAGCTTGCAGAGCCAGAGCGATGCGAAGGCGGTCGTGGTGGGCGAGGAAACTTCAGCGGAGAAGACCCCGAAGAAGGGCAAGCACGCCAAGATGGAAGCCGACTTTGCGGCGCAGCGCGCAGTGAACACGAAGGCATACCTTGTGGAAGAAAAGGGTATCGATGCTTCGCGGATCAGCGTGGCGACGGGCACTTCGGACTCGCAGGCAGTGGAGAACTACCTGGTACCGGCAGGCGCAACCTTCGGCACGGATATCTCGGGCACCACACCGGTGGACGAGTCAACCGTGAAGCCGATCAAGCGCGTACCGCTCGGTGAAAAGAAACACTCCAAGAAGAAGAGCATGTAATCCCGCCGCAAGGCGATCACACAAAGGCCGGAGCGAAAGCTCCGGCCTTTGCTTTTTGTGCTCAGGATGCCGTTACGCTGTATCATCAGAGATATGCAGACGGAATCTCAGACGGCTCAGCAGCACTCTTTCCGTACCTACGATCAGAAGCTTGAACCTATCGCCGCGAGGGTCTTTGCGGGCGAGCGTCTTGGCTTTGACGACGGGCTTGCGCTTTATGGCTCCAAGGATGTTCTTGCTGTGGGCTGGCTGGCCAATTACGTCCGGGAGAAGCTGCACGGCGATGTGACGTACTTCAATGTCAATCGCCATATCAATCCGACGAATGTTTGTGTTGCTGCCTGCAAGTTGTGCGCGTTTGGACGCAAGAAGGGCGATGCTTCCGGCTATACGATGGCGCTTGAAGAGGCGTGGCAGACGGCGGCTTCAGGGTATTCCGAGGCCGTTACGGAGTTTCACATTGTTGGCGGGCTGCATCCTGATCTGCCGCTTGAATATTTCCTCGATCTGGTAAGTGGACTGAAGGAGCGTTTTCCGAAGGTTCATATCAAGGCGTTCACGATGGTGGAGATTGCCTTCCTGGCGCGGCGCGCAAAGCTGACGATTGAGCAGACGCTGATCAAGCTGCGTGAGGCCGGAGTGGATTCGATGCCGGGTGGCGGTGCGGAGATATTTGCTTCCCGGGTGCGCTCGATCATTTGCGATCACAAGATCGATGGGTCGGAGTGGCTGGAGACGGCGCGGCTGACGCACAAGCATGGCTTCCGGTCGAATGCGACGATGCTTTATGGACATATCGAGAACGATGCGGATCGCGTGGACCATCTGCTGAAGCTGCGCGATGTGCAGGATGAGACCGGCGGCTTCCAGACATTTATTCCGCTGGCGTTTCATCCGGAGAATACGCCTCTGGATCACCTGCCTGTGACGACAGGGTTGACGGATATTCGCCAGATTGCGGTGAGCCGGCTGTTGCTGGATAATTTTGCGCATATCAAGGCTTACTGGCAGATGCTTACGCCGAAGATTGCGCAGATTGCGCTGCGGTTTGGAGCCGACGACCTGGACGGTACCGTGATCGAAGAGAAGATTTATCACGATGCCGGCGCGACTACGCCGCAAGGGATGACGCGCAAGGAGCTTTGCCGCCTGATTACCGAGGCCGGGCGTGTGCCGGTGGAGCGCGATACGCTGTATCACTCGGTTACGCGTACAGAAGACAGTTTTGTTGTAGCCGTTTAATTCCTTCCTCGCAAGAAGAGGCACCTCAGATGAACTTTGGTCCCGCGGCACTTATCGGGCTGGCCTGTGGCTTTCTGTGGGGTATTGGCTGCTCGCTGGCGATTCTTTATTCCATCTTCCTTGCCGGATATCGCAAGGGTGTGGAGGAGTCGCTGGCTGAGGTGAAGCCGGAGCGCTATCGGCGGGCTCTTACAAAGATTGAAGACCGCCGTGCGAAGCCTGGCAAGTGATGTGTCAAAGGCCACCTTGCGGCAAGCGGGGATGGAGGTCAAGGCCCGGGGCTAAAGCCCCTTTTCTGTTAGCTGACTTTCAGGGGCCTGAACAGCTTGCTGAAAAAGTCAGTTTTTGCATTCTTAATCCGCAAAACCATCCCTCAGCGACTAAAGCCGCCATTGATCTTGCTGAACTTATGGCACAGCTAAAGCTGTGCCCTTTCAAAACATCGAGTTTTTCCGCAAGCTGTAAAGGCCACTGCTCCCTCCGAGTTCCTGCTTACTCTTGCCTGACGTGGTTACCTTGAATTACGGCTTCCGCACAACTTCGCCGTTCTTCATGACGAAGCTTACTTTTTCTACGGCCTTGATGTCTTCGAGCGGATTACTCTGGACCGCGATGACGTCGGCGTAGTAGCCGGGCTTGAGTTCGCCGATCTGGCCGGCCCAGTCGAGTAGCTTTGCGCCGTTGATCATGTCCGCCTGCAGGACGGCCAGCGGCTTCATTCCGAACTCGACCATGAGTTCGAGCTCGCGGGCCTGCGTGCCGTGCGGGAAGGGGCCAACGTCGGAGCCGACGGCGAAGGGTACGCCTGCTGCGAGCTGCTTTTTGAATTCGGACTTGTGATAGTTGATGAGCCAGGTTTCGCGGCGCGCGCCTTCTTCGCTTGCGGCGTGGGCGGCGAAGTACTCCTGAATCGCGAAGGTGGGCACGGCGAAGATCTGCTTTTGCTTCATGATCTGCATGGTCTGCTCGCTTAGCTGGTCCGCGTGGTCAATGGAGGCTACGCCGGCTTTGGCTGCGTACAGTGCGCCGGGCTCGCCTTCGCAGTGGACTCCTATGCGGGTGTTCATGCGGGCAGTTTCGGCTACGGCTGCTTCCAGCTCTGCTTGGGTGTATTGGTAGTTCGAGTGGAAGTCTCCGTTCTGAAGGCTGTCGGCTCCGGTCTCGTAGATCTTGATGAAGTCTGCGCCTTCCTTGAGCTGGCGGCGGATGGTTTCTATGAGCTCGGCGGCGTTGTTGGCGTAGTCGGCGTTCGAGGGGACGTGGGCTGCAGGGTTGTAGTGGATGGCGTCCTCGTGGCCGCCGAGGACGCTGATGGCGTTGCCGCTGATGCGCATGCGCGGGCCGGGAATGATGCCCTTGTTGATCGCATTACGGACGGCGGTGTCGGCGGAGCCTGCGCCTTCGGTGCCCATGTCGCGTTCGGCGGTGAAGCCTGCGAGCAGATCCGCTTTGGCGGCTTGCTCGGCGAGGATGACGCGCTCGGGCACGGATTCTTCTACGGTCTGGAGGTCTTCTGCGCCGGGGTGAAGAAAGAGGTGGACGTGGGCGTCGATCATGCCGGGGAGGAGCGTTGTGTCGCCGAGATCGATGATCTTTGCGCCGGAGGGATGGTCGACGGAGGAGCCTACGGCGCGGATGCGTTCGCCTTCGATGAGGATTTCGCCGGGGGTCAGGATCTTGCCGGTGTCGACCTGAAGGAGGCGGGCGGCGTGAAGGACGATGGGCGTTTGGACCGGAGACTGTGCGTGCACAGCAGCGAAGGCGCAGATGCAAAAGGCAGCTATGGATCTTGCAAGCGGTGACATGAGAGCCAATGTATCACGCGCTCTGGCGTGGTGAGCGGCTATTGGCTGGCGGCTGCGTCATCGCCGTAAGTGGGGTAGGGCTCGGGTTCGGTGCTGGTGGTCATTTTGTTGAGGGTGGCGAGATCGGCCTGGACCTGGTTCCATGCTGCCGGGTTGTTTTTGGTGGTGATGGGCAGGTCTGGGTTTGCGTAGTAGGTTTCGATGTCCTGCTTGATGCCTGGGGGGATGGGCTGGTCGGGTTGGCGGGTGATGCGATGGAGGAGATCGGCGTAGGTTGCGTCTGTGAGTGAGTAGCCGCCGGGCTGGACTACGCGGCCGGTGTCGAGGTCGCGGTTGGGTAGCGGGTGACGGGGATCCTTCGAGAGCAGATCATTCGTACCGGATGCGGGGATATGTGTGGGCGGCGCGGGTATGGAGCCTGGCGAGGGCGGGGTGAAGCGGGCCAGCATGAGATGCATCGTGGCGTTCGAGCTTGCGACGCTGTGTATGTAGTCCGCTTCTGTATCGGCGGTGGGGCCTTTGACTGCGACCAACTTGAGTGCGCCGAATTTTGGGAGGATGAAGATGATGCCGGCGAGGGTGTAGGTGCCGATGCCGGCTTTGCGGCGGTAGAGCTGCCAGTCGTTTTCGGCGGCGATTTCTGCGGCCTCCTTGCGGATTTCGATGGCTTCTGGTGTGTCGGGGTCGGCGGGCTCGTGTTTGCGATGCAAGAGCGTTACGGCGTAGGCGATGCGCGGGATGAAGGACCGGGTGGCGAAGCGATAGGCGCGCACATTGAAGCGGCGGCCTCGTGTGGCGGAGAAGTTTTCTGTGAGGCCGTAGGTCTGGTAGTAGGCGAGCGCTAGTTGCTTGATGGGGACCTGAAGTCCGATGTGGCGCAGGTAATGAAAAGGCGCGAAGCGACGATGCGCGATCTCGTTGATGTCGAAGGCGAATTCGGTTTGCACATGCTGGTGCTCGCCTTCGGCGTAGTTGACCTGAGGGCCGTAGCGGGCGGCGAGTTTCGGGAACTCGATGGGGACGGCGAGATTGGTGGCCTGCGAGTGGCCGATGTTGTCGCCCACGTAGTGCGAGAGCGCGCCGATGGCGAAGGCGAGTTCATCGGCGCTTTGTGCGTTGCGGAAGAGATTGACTACGAAGTCGCCGGTGCGGACGTAGTGGGTGAGGTTGGAGAAAGACTCGTCGCCGAAGGGATAGTAGCCGATGTCCTGGATGACGCAACCGCCGTAGGCGTAGGCGCGGGCTTCATCGAGCTGTTGCGGCGTGAGGTTGGGGTAGCGGCTGAGGAGCAGGGGAACGATGGAGTTTTTCCATGCGAGATCGATGAGCTGCTCGTGTGTCTGCAGGGAGTATGCGGAGGCGGGGCGGCGGGCTGCGAGGAGCAACGCGAGCATCAGCAGGGTGGCTGGGATTCCCGTCTTCAGACGCATGTCATACACCTATGAATACGCTGCTGAGTGCGTAGATGCGTCTGAGGACGCGGCGCGTTGGTCCGCTCAATATGCGGCAATGCCTGTGATGCTCTGGCCGAGGATGAGGGCGTGGATGTCGTGGGTGCCTTCGTAGGTTTTGACGGACTCGAGGTTCATGCTGTGGCGCATGATGGGGTAGTCCTCGGTGATGCCGTTGGCGCCGAGAATGTCGCGGGCCATGCGGGCGGTTTCGAGGGCCATCCATACATTGTTGCGCTTGGCCATGGAGATGTGTTCGTGGCCAACTTTGCCGGAGTCTTTCAGGCGGCCTACGTGAAGGCTGAGGAGCTGGGCTTTGGAGATTTCGCTGATCATCCAGACTAGCTTTTCCTGAATGAGCTGGTGCGAGGCGATGGGCTGATTGTGGAATTGCTTGCGGGACTGGGCGTATTGCAGCGCGTTGGAGTAGCAGTCCATGGCTGCGCCGATGGCTCCCCAACTGATGCCGTAGCGGGCCTGGTTCAGGCACATGAGAGGGCTCTTGAGGCCGCCTGTGCCGGGGAGAAGGTTGGCGGCGGGGATGTGGACATCGACGAGCGAGAGGCCGCTGGTGATGGAGGCGCGGAGGGACCATTTGCCGTGGACGTCTTTGGCGGAGAAGCCCGGACGATCGGTTTCGACGAGGAAGCCGCGGACGCGATTGTCTTCGTCTTCGACTTTTGCCCAGATGATGGCGACGTCGGCGATGGAGCCGGAGGTGATCCACATCTTCTCGCCGTTGAGGATGTACTCATCGCCGGATTTGCGGGCGGTGGTAGTCATGCCGCCGGGGTTGGAGCCGAAGCCTGGTTCGGTGAGGCCGAAGCAGCCTAGTTTTTCGCCCTTGGCGAGTGCGGGGAGCCAGGTGTTTTTCTGCTCTTCCGATCCGAAGGTGTAGATGGGGTACATGACGAGCGCGGACTGGACGCTGACGAAGCTGCGGAAGCCGGAGTCGCCTCGCTCCATCTCCTGCATGACGAGGCCGTATTCGACGTTCGACATGCCGGCGCAGCCGTAGCCTTCGAGATTGGCGCCGAAGAAGCCGAGTTCGCCCATGACGGGGACTAATTCGCGGGGGAAGCGGCCTTCGCGGAAGCATTCTTCGATGATGGGAACGAGTTTGTCTTCGACGAAATCGCGTGCTGTTTTGCGGACGAGAAGCTCGTCTTCACTGAAACCGGCGTCGAGATGAAGGAAGTCTACGTTTTGAAACTTGAAGCCCATTTGCGCACCTGCTTATGTATAAAAGCCCGAAGATGCAAGGCTAGCAGAGCAGGGAATGGGCGGGTCAAGTTTGGTGGCTATTGCGGTGCGAGGCCGGTGGCGGTGGGGAAGTCGGTGCGGAGGGTTGTTTTGGTGGGGCCGCCGAAGAAGCAGTAGTCGCATAGGACGCCGCGGGCGAGGTCGCGGTCATTTTGCAGGTCGGCTATGGAGATGGGGAGGTGGTCGAGGGGGTTGCCGCTGCGGGGACCGACTTCCAGCTGCACTCGATCCGTTTCGCCTTTGCCTATGCCTTTGCTGGGAGGATTGCCCATCATGCCGGAGTTTTCTGCGACGAGGCATCGCTTGCCGCCGGTCCAGAGATCTGTCCGGTGAATGCGCGAGGCTGGACTGGTTTTTACCCATCGGGTGACGGTTGTGTGCGGCGGTATGGGAGTGGATGTCCAGAATGGAATGCCGGGGCGAATGTACCGGTCATGAGGCGCCCAGGTCATATAGGGATGGGACCGATCAATGTGATCCTGAATGTTTACGTAGATGTAGCCGCTCGAGAAGATTTGCTCCTGTGCTCCGCCGGGTAGGATACGGAAGAGCCGGCAACTGATCTGGAAGCCACTGACGCCCTGAAGTGTGGCCGAGGAATGGGCGATGGTGATTGCCAATGCTCCTGGCTGGCTGATGCCGAGAGTTTGCGAGACGAGCTGGCCGCCGGTGTCTGTCTGTACGGCGGTCCATGTGACGAAGGTGGTTGGGTCCTGCGGATTGACGATGCCTGCGGGGATTTTGAGCACTACTCCGATGGGGCTGAGGTCGTGCACGTCCCATTCCATGCTGCCGCCGAGCTCACCATAGCCGGGCTGGTTGTAGGCGATGCCGGGCCAGTTGAAGGAGCCTTCAAAACGGACTGGGAAGGGATAGCCGGGAAGATCGGGGACCTGGCTGGGGTCGGTGACGGCCTGATCCGTGACCATCATGTAAGGCATGCTGCCGGGACCGGTCCGGTCGAGGTCGGCGGAAAGCACAGTGAGGTCAATGCAGGTGTAGCATGCGTCCGGTGAGGTGGCGATTGCGGGGATTCTCATGTACCAGTTGGGCGATGAGGTTCCGGGCAGCTGCGTAACCATCTGCGATCTCTGGTTCTGAAAGAGGCCGCCTAATGCCGAGTCGAGTCCCTGGCCTGCCTTGTTGTTGGCGTTGGCTACGAGAGTGGGGTAGAAGATGTCGACGCCGAAGAGGCTGGCGATCTGTGTGCCGAGGAGATAGAGCCAGCCGACGGGCGTGAGAAGTGTGACTACGTCTATCCACCAGGGCAGGCTGATATCGGTTCCAACGGTGTAGCCGGTGTAGTAGTCGTTGGTGAGCGACGGGGGCACAGGATGAGCCTGGTTGTGACGCCCGTTTTGCAGGAGAAGGATGATTGCCTGAGCAGAAAATGTGGCGTCGATGCCGATTCCCGAGCCGAGATAGTATCCCAGATTATCCCGGTTCACCGACGTGTATTTTGTCATTTTGCATTGCAGACTCATGCCTGACATCTGCACGTTCGTGGGTATGGGAGGGCTGAGGGGATTATCGAGCGCGGCGGTGACGTTGCCGAAGGAGATCTGGATGCAGTCGGAATCACCGCTTAATGCGACGTAATTGCTTGCGAGCTGTGGCGGGAATTTGCCGGCCAGTTGCGGTGAGATGACGTTGTTGATGATATTCGTCACCCATGTGCTGTCGATGTAGAGCGCGATGTTGCAGGAGGCTTCCTGCGTGCCTGCGGCGAAGTATGTGCCGGTGTCTTCGTAGTCGATGGTGGGGCCGCCGACTACGGGTGAGGTGAGATCGGTGAGGGAATTTGGATCTCCCGAGGTGGCCACCGGCTGGCTGATATCGACTGCCACGACAAGAACCGCGTCCAGAGGGCGGGCGACAATGCGGCCGATGGTGAATTGTATCTGGAAGAGATTGTCGGGCTCGAAGAGGGAACCGCCTGGCGGCTGGTAGGTCTGGGAGATTTGTTGCGGAATATTGATGTTTTGCGGGGTTACCTGGAGAAGGTCTGCGGGGATGGCGCGGAGCGCGTCTGTGAGCGCATTGAGAACGGCCGGGGATGTGAGGGCATCGTAGAAAACAGTGGAGAGCGCCGGCCCGGAGACCACGGTAATGTCAACTTCTGTCACCGAGATGTTGGTGGGATTGATTCCCACTGTGATCTGCTGCACGTTTCCCGATGTTGTGACGTTGCTTACCAGCGCGAGAAGCAGATTTGTCGAAAGCAGGACCGTGGCTGATATTGTTTGCCCGTCGCCGGAGAGGGTGAGCTGACCGGCAAAGCCGAAACTTACGGCGACCAGATTGTCGTCACGGGTTTGCAGCGTGACCTGGGGCGGAATGGCGACCAGAGTGCCGCCGATGGTGACAGTGGAGCCTGCAATGGGGATTGGAGAGGGAAGGGAGAAGGAATATGCGGAAAGAGAGGCTGTGACGGCGCGCAGGGCGGAGTTAATCAGATCCTGCTTGACGCATCCGACACATGCGAACCCTGCCGTTGCCGTCATAGCCCCTCAAAAAGCGTGGATGACACGGATGGTACCCCCCATGACAAACCGAGTTCCGTTGAGGAGACCCGCCACGGAACGAACTGTACAGGCGCGCAGATGCGCTGTCAAGGTTTATTACTACGGAGCGATGCCGGAGCTACTCGATGAATTCGCGGACGAATTCGTTATCGCTGTTCACGAGCTCATGCAGCGAACCGTCGAAGATGAGCTGTCCGTCGTTGAGCATGAGGAAGGTGGTGGCCTGGTGGGTCTCGCCTTCGGGGAGCAGAACCATTGCGTCCTTCTCTTCGTCGAAGCGGTGCGTGCACATGGTGAATGCGTCCTGCAGGCGATGGGTGACGAGCAGCGAGGGAGATTTGTAGACGTCGCGCTGCTTGACGATGAGCTCGATGATGGTGGTGGAGGTGACGGGGTCGAGGCCGCCAGTGGGCGAATCGTAGAGCAGAAGCTCGGGGTGATGAATGAGAGCGCGGGCGATGGCGACGCGGCGACGCATGCCGCCGGAGAGGCTGGAGGGAAAAAGCGAGAAGGTTTGATCGAGGCCGACGAAATGCAGCGCGGTGTGCACCCGCTCATCGACTTCTTCGTCTGGGGCCTGCTCCTGAATCAACTGATAGGCGACGTTGTCGCGTACTGTGAGCGAATCAAAGAGCGCGCCTTCCTGAAAGACCATGCCGGTGCGTGCGCGGACGGGAAAGAGTGTATGTTCCGGCAGGCCGGTGATGGTTTCTCCAAAGATGGAGACGGTGCCGGAGTCCGGCTTGATGAGGCCGTTGGCTGTTTTGAGCAGAACGCTCTTGCCAACGCCCGCGGGGCCGAGGAGGATGCGTGTTTCTCCCTGAGCGACGGAGAAGCTGATGTCTTTGAGGACGGGCGGCCCGTCAAAGGAGACGGTTACGTTGTTGAACTCGAGGACCGGCCCGGTGGGCTGCGGCGCGGATTCAACCGGCGATGCGAGCGGGGCGTTCATGAGAAAAGCGACACCATGACGATGCTGACGAGCAGATCGACGAAGATGATGAGCACCGAGGCGAAGACGACCGCCTTGATGGTGGACTGACCCACGCCTTGTGTTCCGCCGGTGGTTCTCATGCCGTAGAAGCAGCCGATGGAGGCGATGATGAAGCCGAAGAAGAGCGGCTTGGTGAGACCCTGCATAATGTCGCGGAAGTGCAGGTGCTGGTAGGCCATGGCGAAATACTGCGTGCCGTTCTGACCATTCATGAAGATGGTAACGGCTGCACCGCCCAGGATTCCGCAGAAATCCGAGAGGATGGTGAGGAAGAAGAGCATGGTGACGGTGGCGACGATGCGGGGCGTGGCCAGCTTTCGCATGGGATCGACGCCAAGGGCGCGCATGGCGTCAATCTGCTCGGTGACCACCATGGAGCCGAGTTCGCTGGCCATGGAGGATGCGTTGCGGCCTGAGACCATGATGCCGGTGAGTACAGGGCCGAGCTCGCGGATCATGGACATGGCGACGAACTGGCCTGTGACGGCAGTGGCGCCAAACTGCTCCAGCGTGGCCGAGGACTGGATGGCGAGCACGCCGCCGGTGAAGAAGCCGGCGAAGACCACAATGAGGATGGAGCCGACGCCTATGACATCTGATTGCGTGATGATGTCAGACCAGTAGACGGGTGAGCTGAAAAGATTCAGCGAGGCGCGTGCCGCGAACAGGAAATAATCCTGCGCGGTGAAGACAAATTGTTTGGCCCATCTATCGATCGTTTCGATTGCCATTCACGACACAGAATAGCAGCATTGCGTGAATAAGCAGGAATTGGGTCGCGCTAGCATGCTGATTTTGTGTGGGTTCTCCCGTTAGACAGCAATAGGGCAGATTGGCGCATCTAACTTGATAAAGCAGCCGGTATGTCCGACCCAAACTGGCCGCGATATCTATGTTCGTTTGCTTTCTCTGGTTTATAACCCCGGAGGGTTGGAATGCGGTCTTTTCGTTTACAGTTGATCCTTTCCCTTGTGGTTTGCGTCACTGTGGTTTCGCTGGCGTCTACTTATTTTGAGGTGCTGGCTCATAAACATATTCTTAGACTGGAGCTGGAACGGCGCGCATCCTCGGTGGGTGAGGCATTGCAGCCGGCGGTGGAATCGGCCCTGGCTGCGGCTCAGGCTGCGCAGGAGAGCGTAACTCCCTCTACTTTCACTTTTTTGTTTGGCCGGCATGAAGGAGCACTGGCGATTGCGCTGTACGATGCGCAGGGAAAGCTGCTGGCTGCCTCTGGTCCTGCTGCCGAGTTGTATGCGATTCGTCCGGCGCCGATTCAATCGACGCTGAAGCGTGGAACGAACTCGGCTCTTTATAGCCATACTGGCGACTTCAACTGGCTTGAAGAGGCTGTGCCGCTGCATGTGAATGGACAGATTGCCGGCGCGCTGGTGGTGATGGAAGATGCCAATGCGATTCATGCGGACGCTGCCATGGTCTGGCGGCATACGTTCTGGCGCATTGTGATGTTTGTGATTCTGATTGTGGCCGTGACGGCGCTGATGGTGAGCTGGTTCCTGATGCGGCCGGCGAAGCGGCTGGCGGAACGTCTGCGCCGGCTGCGGCTGGGTCATGCGGCAGACGATGAGTCGCCTCATGCGGGCGAGCTGAGTATGTTTACTCCCTTAGCGCGCGAGATGGAGAACATTACGGAGAGCCTGATTGAGGCTCGCGCTGCCGCGGCTACTGAGGCGAGACTGCGCGATGCGGGCGAGAGCCAGTGGACTGCGGAACGGTTGACTGCGCATATGCGGCAACGCACAGGGACTGGCAGCGACCGGGGCAAGATATTTGCAGTGTCGAATCGCGAGCCGTATGTGCATGTGCGCCAGGGTAAGGAGACGGTGTGTATTGTTCCTCCCAGCGGACTGGTTACGGCGATTGAGCCGGTGCTGAGAGCGTGCGATGGCGTGTGGGTGGCTTCCGGGAGCGGAAGCGAGGATCGTGCCACGGTGGATGAGCATGATCGCCTGCGGGTTCCGCCGGATGATCCGCGCTACACGCTGCGGCGTGTGTGGCTGACGCCTGAGGAAGAGTCGCATTACTACGATGGCTTTGCGAATGAGGGGCTATGGCCGCTCTGTCATATTGCGCACACGCGGCCCATTTTTCGTGCAGCGGACTGGGAGGCTTACCAGGATGTGAATCGGAAGTTTGCCGATGCGCTGCTGCATGAGATGAAGGACAGCAAGGATCCGACGGTCTTTGTGCAGGATTATCATTTTGCGCTGTTGCCGCGGATGATCAAAAATGCAAGGCCGGACGCGCGCGTGGCGATCTTCTGGCATATTCCGTGGCCGAATCCGGAAGCGTTTGGTATTTGCCCGTGGCAGGCGGAGTTGATCGATGGATTGCTTGGGGCGGATCTGATTGGATTTCATATTCCGCTGCACTGCAATAATTTTCTGGATACCGTGGATCGCGTGCTGGAGTCGCGCACGGATCGCGAGCACATGACGGCGCGGCGCGGCGGGCATGTGACCGCGGTGCGGCCGTATCCGATCAGCGTGGCGTTTGATGGATCGAACGACCGGCTGGTTGCAGGGCCGACGCTGGAGGAACTGATGCGGCCATGCGGTACGCAGGCTGCGCGCGTGATTCTTGGCGTGGATCGCATGGATTACACGAAGGGCATTGTGGAGCGGCTGATGGCGTTTGAGCGGCTGCTCGAGGAACATCCGTGGCATCGAGAGCGCGTGACGCTGATCCAGATTGCTGCGCCCAGCCGCACGAGGATTCCCAGCTACGTGGAATTGACGCACCAGGTGGAGTCGCGTGTGGCGGCGATCAATTCGCGCTTTGGCACGCAGAACTGGAAGCCCGTGGTGCTGATGGCGCGGCAGTGCAGCCATGAAGAGGTGGCGCAGTGGTACCGCGTGGCGGATGTTTGCCTGGTGACGTCACTGCATGACGGCATGAACCTGGTGGCGAAGGAATACATTGCGGCGCGCGCGGACGAGGATGGCGTGCTGGTGCTGAGCAAGTTTACCGGCGCCGCGGTAGAGCTGCGCGATGCGCTGATTGTGAATCCGTACGACATTGATGGAACAGCCGAGGCGATGCACCGCGGGCTGGAGATGGAACCTATCGAGCGCAAACAGCGCATGGTGCGCATGAGGCGGCAGGTGATGGAGCACAACGTGTATCGCTGGGCAGCGTCTGTTCTGACGGATCTGCGCGAACTGCATATTGAGAACCCGGAGCCGAGCAGTATGCCGAGACATGAGCCCATGATGGTGCGCGTAACCGATGAGCCGCGCCGCAAGAGCGCATAAATAGAAGGATGAGTAAGGGATCTGTATGACGAACGAAGCAGTAATAAAGCTAGATCAATTTTTTTCAGGATTTTCAAAGGAACGCGTTCCGCTGCTGCTACTGGATTATGACGGAACGCTTGCGCCATTTCGTGTGGACCGCTCGAAGGCCAAGCCGTTCAAGGGAGTGCGCGAGATTCTTGGGCGCATTCAAGCGGAGAGGCGGACGCGGATTGTGGTGATTACCGGGCGGCCTGCGCGTGAGATTTCGCCGCTGCTGCGTGGGTATCCGCCGGTGGTGGAGCATCCCGTGGAGGTGTGGGGATTGCATGGCGCGGAGCGGCTGCATCCCGATGGGAAGCGCGAGGTGGATGAGCCTGCGCCGGAGACACGGCGGACGCTGGATCAACTGCGCGAGTATCTGCGGCACAACAACCTGGGCGGCCAATTTGAAGACAAGCCCAATGCAGCGGTGATGCACTGGCGCGGGGCTTCCGCGAGGACGGCGAAGTTTATTGAGCAGAGAGCGCGAGAGATGTTTGAGCCGCTGGCTGCCAAGCCCGGGTTGAATCTGCTGGAGTTTGAATCGGGGCTTGAGTTGCGCGCGGGACGCAATAAGGGCGATGCGGTGCGCGCGCTTGCCGCGGAGATGGAGCCGGGAACGCCGATTACGTATCTCGGCGATGACTATACCGACGAGACGGCGTTTCGTGCGGTGAATGAGGTGAACGGCCCGCATTTGAGCGTGCTGGTAAAGGCGGCCAAGCGTGAGACCGAGGCTGAAGTGTGGCTGCGGCCTCCGACTGAGCTTCGAGCTTTTCTGAAGCGGTGGTGGAAGGCTGCGCCGAAGCTGGATGGTGCTGCTGAGAGTGCGCTCAGGGAGTGGGACGAGGAAGAAGAAGAAGAAGTGTTCGAGAGGGCTCAGGCTTGAGCGGATCTGCTGCTGGACGCAGGGAGTGTGTCTCACACCTGGGCGTACGAAATGCCCCAAGGATGAGACACCTAGCACATAATTCACCTTTGAATCAAAGTCTGCACATCTTCTTTGTTGATACCCTTCGTCTGGTCAATTTGCCATCGGTGATGGCGTGCAAATGACGCGAACCAGCTTGTTACTGTCTCGTCTTTGACTTCATAAATCATCAGGCTGCCCCGGCCATTCTTGAGCGTGTTCGCGCTATACCAGATCAAGCATGCGCTATGGCTAAATTCAGCAATTCTTCGATTCAGGTTCGTTGCACTTGGTTGACGTTCAGTTTTATGCGGCAGCGAGGGTAACGGCGACTCGATATAACCTTCGCCTGCTCGTACATACGACCATTGAGCGAGAATCCTGTTCGGCGAAAATGGAGGAAAGGTAATTTTCTCCTGATAGAACTGCTCTTTCACCGAATAGTACCTATCCACGGGAATATCCGAGGGAACAGCACCGTTACCAGAAAAGCGCAGCCATTTGTGATCAAACCAGTTGTCGATATGGATTACCCAAAGCTGTTCGGGAGAGAACCGCACAAGCTGACCGCATATGATCGCATTCACTAACTCGATGAAATCGTTGTCGTCAGTGGTTCCCGAAAATACTGTAAAAGCCATGCGCACATTATTCATTAGTCCGTTCTATTGGTGCGGCTGATGAGACCACTTTAAAGTCAGAGGTTCGCGGTCAGCAGCCACAAACTCCGGCCCTCAGAGGCTAAAGCTCACCCTTAATTTTGCGATCTTTCGGCACGACTAAAGCCGTGCCCTGTTACGCAGCCGTGTCTACTCGCGGCTGCGTTTGCGGATTTCTATGTTGAGGCGCTTGATTTTTTGATTGAGCGTGGAGAGCGGGATGCGGAATTGCTCGGCGGCATCGGTTTGATTCCAGTTGCAGCGCTCGAGTTTTTCTACGATGATGCGGCGCTCGATGTCTTCGAGGATGTCGAAGAGCGAGGCGTTGGGGTTGTGCTCAAGGAGAGCGTCCTGGAAGCTGCGGCCTGAGATGTGGCCGGGCAGCAGCTCTGCGCCGATGAGTTGATTCGAGGAGAGAACTACGCCGCGCTCGATGGCATTTTCAAGCTCGCGAACGTTGCCGGGCCACTCGTAGTCCATGAGCGCCCGCATGGCATCTGAGGAGAGCCGACGCGCGGGAAGACCGTTCTCATTGGAGTAGAGTTCGAGGAAGTGCTGCACGAGCGGAGGAATGTCTTCGCGGCGTGCGCGCAGTGGCGGCAGATCCACGGTGATGACGTTGAGGCGATAGAAGAGGTCTTCGCGGAATTTGCCTTCGCGCACGGCCTGGCGAAGATCGACGTTGGTGGCGGTGATGATGCGGACGTCGACCTGGATTTCCTGAATGCCGCCGAGGTGCATGAAGCGCTTGTCCTGCAGGACGCGCAGGATTTTGGCTTGCGTGTCGATGCCCATGGTGGCGATTTCATCGAGGAAGAGCGTGCCTCCGTTGGCAACTTCAAAGAGGCCCTTCTTGGATGAGACGGCGGAGGTGAATGCGCCTTTGACGTGACCGAAGAGCGTGGATTCAAGCAGCTCTGAAGGCATGGCGCCGGTGTTGATGGGCACGAAGGGCTTGTCACGGCGCGGCGAGTTGGCGTGAATGGCCTTGGCGATGAGCTCTTTGCCGGTTCCGCTTTCACCTTGAATGAGCACGGTGGAGCGCGAGGGGGCGACCTGTGCTACGAGGTCGAAGATGCGCAGCATGGCATCGCTTTTGCCGACGATGTTGGTGAAGTTGTAGCGCTGACGGAGGGTGCGCTTGAGCTGAAGATTTTCTTCTTCGGCGCGGCGGCGTGCTACTGCGGAGCGAATGTCGGCGAGCAGCTTCTCGTTGTCCCACGGCTTCTGGACGAAGTTTTCCGCGCCGGCGCGAATGGCCTCTACGACGTTATCGACGGTGCCGTAGGCGGTGATCATGATGACGGGCGTTTCCGGCTGGCGCTCTTTGATGAGCGGGAGCAGCTCCAGACCGGTGCGGCCGGGGAGGGCGAGATCGAGAAGGATCAGTTCAAAGGTATCGAGCTCAAGGATGCGCAGGCCCTGATCGCCGTCTGAGGCCATCTTGACGTCGTAGCCCTCGAGGGTGAGGAGGACTTCCAGCGAATCGCGGATGGCAGCTTCATCGTCGATGACAAGAATACGCGCGGTGGATGTACCGGAGGGCGCTGCAGCAGATGTATTGTAGGCGAGGTCAGCCTCAGGCATGGACGGATTTCCTTAATAAGGGGAACTCGAGATGAAATGTTGTGCCGGTGCCGACGGAGCTTTCGACGTGAATCTTTCCGGCGTGCTCCTGGATGATGCCGTAGGAGACGCTGAGGCCGAGGCCGGTGCCGCGCTTGCCGTCCGCTTTGGGGATGGTTTTGGTGGTGAAGAAAGGATCGTAGATGCGCTTGAGATGATCGGGCGAGATGCCGGAGCCGGAATCTGAAACGACTGCTTCCACATGGCCGTTGACGAGAGTGGCGACGCGCAGGCGTCCGCCGCCGGGCATGGCGTCCCGGGCGTTGAGAAGCAGATTGAGGAAGACCTGCTGGAGCTTGCCGGCGTTGCCCTGAATCTCCGGGAGGTCTTCACTGAGCTCGAGATCGAGATCGATCTGCGCGGTCTTGAATTGATGCTCGAGGAGGGAAAGCGTATCGCGGATGACGGCGTTGAGATTGGTGGCGCGCATCTCCGTGGTGGAGGTACGGGAGAAGTTGAGCAGGCCGTTGGCGATTTCGGCGGCGCGGAAGCTCTGCTGCGTGATTTTTTCGAGCACCGGAGCAAGACGCTCATCGCCGCGAAGCTGCTTGGAGAGCATCTGTGCGTAGCTGGCAATGACGGCGAGCGGCGTGTTGATTTCATGGGCGACGCCGGCGGCCAGAAGGCCGATGGAGCTCAGCTTGTCAGACTGGGTGAGCTGGGCTTCCAGCGAGATGCGCTCGGTGATGTCATCGACGAGGATGATGCGGCCTACGGCGATGAAGTCGCGGGACATGAGCGGGGCGACGGCGATGTTGACCGTGAGCTGCTCCTGTTGATCGAAAGACTGCGCGCGCGTGGTAAGACGGAACTTGTAGAGATGATGCACGCCGCTTTCGCCGCGGAAGGAATCCAGGGCTTCAATGAATTCCGGCGGGAAGACCTCGTGGATGGGACGGCCCAGGGCTTCAGCGCGGCTGAGCGCGTACATGGCTTCCATCTGCGCGTTCCAGCTCTCGATGCGGTCATCGAGATCGATGGCGAGGATGCCTACATTGATGGATTCGACGATGTTCTCGTTGAATTCCTTGAGACGCTCGAACTCGACGATCTTGGCTTCAAGGCGGGTGTAGAGGCTGGCGTTCTGGAGAGCGATGCCGATGTAGCTGGCGAGGGATTCGAGGAGCTCTACGTCTTCTGATGAGAGAAAGTCGCCGTCGAGTGTGCGTCCCAGGCCGATGACGGCGATGGCGCGCGTGGTGCTGCCGTCCTGCACGCGGCAGGGCAGGTAGTAGTTGAGATCGAGCAGGGCTGCGGCGCGGCGCTCGTCTTCTGAGAGATGCAGGGCCTGCTGCGCGTTCTCGAGGAAGATGTGAGTGTGCTGGTTGCGATCGAAGTTGAGGAAGTCGAGTGCGAGGCGGCCTGGTTCGCGGGCTACGTTGGCTTCCTTGGGCAGGCCGTGGGATGCGGCTAGGCAGAGTTGCGACTGGGTGCGATCCGGACCGCAGTGCAGGAAGATGGCTACGCGGGAGACGAGCAGGGTGCGTGGAAGCTTCTCGACGATGGAAGCGAGCAGGGCGTTGAGATCGGTTTCCGAGCTGAGGCCGCGGCCGAACTCTACGAGGGCTTTGCGGTAGTCGTAGCGATTGCGATCGAAGACGCGATCGACCCAGCCTTGAATGCGACGCTTGAGCGGCTCAAAGCAGGCGAGGACGAGGACGATGGCCACGCTTTCGCCTGCGCCGCGGACGGCAGCGGGAAGCTGGTTGTGCGCGAGGCTGGCGACGACTGCGATGACGCCGAAGTATGCGCCGAGGCTGACGCCGGTCGCGAGGGTGTAGGCTACGCCGCGCTTGAAGATGAGGTCCGTATCCATGAGGCGGTAACGGACGATGGCCCAGCTGAAGGTGAGCGGAAGGAAGATGAGCGAGAGGATGCCAAGACGCGTGATGAGGGCCGGCATGCGGAGATCGAGCAGCATGGGCACCGCGTAAAGCAGCGTGAATGGCAGTACGGCAAGGAGCGTGCCGCGGGTGAGCCACTTGAGTTGCTGGCGGAGGAGCGGCGTGTCGGCTTTGCGGTAGCTCCAGATGAACTGGACGGCTGCGAGGAGATAAAAGAGGCCGACATACGCGGTGCTGACCTGCTCGAGGCGATGCGCGAGAAGGCCGGTGGCCTGCCAGCGGAGCATGGCCCAGATCCAGAGACCGAGAACGGCTGCGCCGGGTGTGTAGATGAGCGGGAGGATGGCGCGGCGGCCGGAGCGGCGAAGGCGTTCCTCGGGGAAGCTGAGGGCGAAGTGGAGGAAGAGCGCGGGCTGCAGGGCTTCCGCGACGTGGTTGCCCCAGTAAACGGTCCAGTCGAGGAAGTCGAATTTGCCGGTGTACTTGAGGGCGTAGAGCGCGAAGGAGACCAGGCAGAAGAGATAGAAGTGCATCGCGCGCGGGGCGGTCCAGCGGCGGAAGAGGACGTAAAGCCCGATGGCGAGGTAGACGAGGCCGATGATGCGCTCGGCCTGCGAGAGGCTGCGGTCGGCGGGCTCGGGGATTACGAGCAGCGGGGTTTCAAGCTGGTAGCCGCTGCGGGTGATGGAGTAATGCAGGTTTCCGAAGGGGCCGACGCGATAGAGAAAGCGATCGAGGTCGCCGAGGCGGACTACGGGCTCAGAGGAGCCCTGCTTCGCAGTGGCCGGTTTTGAGCCGAACTGCTCCAGCTCTTCAATATTGGTTACGGGCGCGGTGCTGATTCCGGTGAGCAGGTCACCGGGCTTGAGGCCGGCGTGCGCGCCGGGGCTGCCGGGAAGAACGCGCTGGGCAATGAGGCCGGAGCCGTCGGGGGCTTCACTCCACCAGACACCGTCATCGGGCTGCTGCCATTTGCCTTCCTGACGGAAGTTCCAGACCGCCAGCAGGACCAGACCGGCCGTAAAGACGGCCAGCAGCATGGCCTGCAAGCGATTGGAAAGATTCGTCTCCATGGTGAGGTGCCTAAACTTACTGAGGTCTGACTAGGTTTGAAAGCACGTTGGATGCCACGCCGCCGAGTGGCCAGGGGGGAACACTCCAGTAGACCCCAATTTCATGAGATTGCGCAAGTTAAGGACGTTTCGACGATGGATTTGTATCTCGGGTGGTGGGTTTCCGGGAAAGATGAATACCAAAAATTGAATCATTGGTATTAAAAATGGAATGTCGGTACGCAAATCGAGAAAGGTTTAGGCCGGTTTTGTTCAATTCGGTTGATATTGATCAAGTGGAGTGTGAGAAACCGGTGTGTTTTTGTTTCTTGTTCGCCTTTTTCACTGTGACAGTGCGTTTTGTGGGGGGGAGGGGGGTGGTGTCAGGCGGCTGGCGTGAGGGCGGCCTTTGACTCCGGCGTCGGCTCGCTGCGCTGGGCGGTGAGGATGATCTGTGCGGAGTAGAGGAGTTTGGGTGCGATGGCGGGGTCGATGACGCCGAGGGCTATGCCATGGGCGACGCATGCGGTGTATTCGTAGACGCTCGAGCGGGAGTCGAGGTCGGGCAGTTCGGACATATAGGCGCGCACGCCGGCCCGGAAGATGGTCTCCTGAGAGCCGTCTTTGGCGATGTCTTCCCGGGAGCGGCCGTGATGGTAGGGATTTTTCAGCAGGCGGTCTACTTCCGCTTCGGTTGCGGCGAAGATGGTACTATTGCGCGCGCGGCGGCAGCGAGTGCTCTTCTCTATTCAAGTTGACTTCTTGGGCGGCTCATGTAGACCTGAACCACTCCGTATGCTGGACCGTACAGACAATCCAATGTGATATGTTCAACATCTTCTAAATGCCCAAATTTAGTAGTCCAGTTCCCGTTTTCTAGTTGCCGGGCCGCATGTTTCGGAACGTTTCCGATTGCATATATGGCAATTTTCTCGATGCCACCTTCGAGGCTCCCGTCGTTACAGACTTCATAACCAATAGTCCTGTAGGCTGCAATCGTAGCAGGAACAGTTAGTTCTCTGGGGACGGTGCTAGGCCAGTAGAACAGTCCCCATGGATCAGGTTCCCAACGCTTAGACGTATCGCAAGCTGCCCAAGCGAAACAATTGTACTGTTTCGTAATTTTGCTAAAGCTTCCTGCACAGTCTGATGGCCTAAGGGCCGGGAAGCCGTGAGCGAAGCCAGGGTCAAGGGGCAGGACGAAGTTCTGGGGCCAGCTAGTCCAACTCGATGTAGCCATTCTTACTTCCCCATTCAAGCCACGCTTTTGACATTTCAACAATGTTCCCGCGACTCTCCTGGGGGACAGGATTTTGCGATGTAATAGCCGCAAGCGCCCAAAACCAATCGTTCGGCTCTTCACCTTCGGACTTAAGGCATCTCAGTATGAGCGGAACAGCCACAGGTCCCATCCCAATCATCTGTTGGTAGGACGGATGCATCGCTATATCCATTATTGACGAATAGAAAGCCGTAGACTTTTGCCATTCATCAGCCAAGCGCCGAAACTTGACTTCGGATGCAGACGACACCTTCGGTTCACACATTACAAGGCTTAAATGCCACTCTACGAATTCAGAATCAATAGGGGTTCTTGACCATGGATTTACAGCCGAGCTGCTTCGTCTGCGAGGTAGCCGCTTCCAATCATCTGGATAGTTTCGAGTCGCGGAGCCTATGTTGTAATGCATTGTCTCTGGCATTGTCTCACTCGAAAATCTGGAATTGTGCTCCGCCGAACATTTCCTTCAAGGTTTTTTCCTTAGAAAGAGCGCGATCAATCGCTTCCTTGAGTATACCTAGATCGTTTTCATTAACCGATACGTAGAATTCATGATGCTTCGCAGAATCATCATGATATTGAATTTGAAGGGTGTGCATTATCGTCATCGCTTTGGGCGGCTTCGTTGCGTCGTGGAAAAAGGCCGGACGAATATCCGTGATTATCCTAGCGCCACACATGTGGCGTTCTGTCTCACCCCTCAATTCCTTTATTTTGGAGGTAGTGAGTTGTATATCGGTTTCACTGACCAATGCACTGAGCCGTGCTTTGAATTTCTCTCTGTCTATTCCCGCAACGAGTTTGGGCGCATCTTCCTTTAGCCCTTCCCATGCATCAGAGGCAAATTCCTCTGGTTCTACGTGCGCCGATTTTTGAACCGATTGCGATACATTGACTGCCCTGATTATGCTTTCGATTTTAGATTTCGAGGACTCAGGGAACTCATTCTCGATCCGTGCTGCCAAATCCTTTGCTGTGTCGGCTGGCGCGGCCTCTTTTAGGGCCTTGAAAAACGTGGTGTAACAATCATCAGACAAAGAGCCTAGTGCGGCAAGTCCTTCTCTTAGTTTAGGAGGAATTGACAGTGAGGGCACGTAGTTCTCCAATCTACAGTCTGAAACAGATTGAGCGATGGAGGTCCGACTGTCAATTATATTTACATGGACCGGGACCTGTCCGGGAACCATAATGGTCAGCGTAATCATACGCGACCCCCTTGCGGGAAGTCGCGCAGATTGCTTTCGCCATCTCCCGCGCCCGATTTCTTGGCGGACCACCACAGTAGCAGACTTGATGAGTCTGCGATATTGCTACCAGATTTCCACAGGGGCTGGTTTGGTGGTTCTGCGGACGAGGCAAAGGCAAGAACAACCGCAGGTCCCTCGGCTTCGTTCGGGATGACAGTGCTTTGATGGAGGGGTGGGACTGATCGTTGAAGGAGGGATCAGGCGCCGGGTGGTTTCAGGATGCCTAGCTGGATCATCAGGCCGAAGATGTCCATGAGGATGCGGGTGTCTTTGATGCGGCCTTCTTCCAGGCGGTCGATTACGATTCCCCAGACTCGGACCTGGCGGCCGGTGGCGGGGATGCCCAGGAATGTGCCCTGATGGGTGCCGGTCCACTCGAAGCGGCTGACTACTTTGTCGCCTTCCGAGACTTGTTCGAGGATGGGGAAGGCGAGGTCAGGGAAGCCGGAGCGCATGCCGCGGAGTACGTCCTTCAGTCCTTCAAGGCCGGGGCCCTGGCCGGGAAAGGGGACCTGTTCGACCATGTCTTCCCAGACGAATTGGGCGGCTGAGTCTATGTTTCCTTTTGTGATTACTTCGTCTACGAAGTGGCGGACGATGGAGGCGTTGTCTGGCATGGGTAGTCTCCCGGGAGGTGGTTGGAGTTTGGGGGAATTATAGGGGAGATTCGGGGTACCGGGTTTGTGGTTGTGCTGGCGAAAGGCAAAGGCAAAGGCAAAGACAAAGACAAAGACAAAGACAAAGACAGAAGCGGGTCCTTCCCTCCGGCTGAAAAGCGCCTACGGTCAGGATGACGGGGTTTTTGTGGGGGTGCGGGATGTTTGTGATCCCACCCATGGCGCTATAGTGCTGCGCCATGGATGGGGCACCCAGTGTGTTGGTTGTGCTGGCGAAAGGCAAAGGCAAGAACAACCGCAGGTCCCTTGACTTCGCTCGGGATGACAGTGCCGACGGGGCGATAGGGGGCAGAGTTTTTCTTCTGTTTAGCGCTGGCCGTAGTAGGCTTTGGGGCCGTGTTTGCGGGTGAAGTGGAGTTCGTGGACGTGGGTGGCCAGGCCTTTTTCCGGTGCTCCCAGAAGTGTGCTGCGGAAGGCCAGGCGGGCTATGTATTCCATTACGTCGGCGTTTTCTAGGGCTGCGGAGGCGGATTTGCCCCAGGCGAAGGGGGCGTGGCCGGCGCAGAGGACTCCGGGGATCTCGATGGGGTCGAGCTTGTGCTGGTGGAAGTAGCGGGCGATGACTGCGCCGGTGTTGAGCTCGTAGCCGGTGGAGACCTCTTCGGGGGTCAGCTCGTCGGTGCAGGGGATGGGGCCGTGGAAGTAGTCGGCGTGGGTGGTGCCGAGGCAGGGGATGGGCTTGCAGGCCTGTGCCCAGGAGGTGGCGAACTCGGAGTGGGTGTGGACTACGCCGCCGATGGTGGGGAACTCTCTATATAGAAGGAGATGGGTGGCGAGGTCGCTGGAAGGGCGGAGCTTGCCATCGACTACTTTGCCGTGGATGTCGGTGATGACGAGGTCTTCGGGCTTGAGGGTGGCGTAATCGACGCCGGAGGGCTTGATGGCTACGAGGGGCTCGGGGCCGGAGCGGTCGATTCCGCTGGCGTTCCCCCAGGTGTGCGGGGCGAGGCCGCGGCGGGAGATTTCCTTGTTGGCGTGGAGGACTTCTTCGCGTAGGGATTGTAGGAGCATGGGAATAGTGTAAGAGGGACTAGGGACTAGGGAATAGGGAATAGGGAATAGGGAGTAGGGAATAGGGAACGAGGGAACGATACGAGCATGGATGTCTAACTCTGTTGCATTGGCTGTAAACTTGCTTGCGATGGGGCCGTCTGACAAAGTGATGGCAGCTGGGACAATATTGGAGCCGATTGCGCCTGTAGCCGCGGGGAAGATTGCCACGGAGGATTTTGCTCTTGTGGCGACGAAGTACCGGACGCAGATTTACCGGTTTCTTCTGTCGAGCACGCGGGATGTGGACCTGGCCGAGACGCTTACGCAGGAGTGCCTGCTGAAGGCTCATCGGAACTGGGCCGGGTTTCGCGGGGAATCGACGGCGCTGACATGGCTGATGCGAATCGCCATCAACGTGCTGAAGGACCACTGGCGGAACCGGCGGATGCAGTTCTGGCGGCAGACACGGACGAACGCGGTGGATGTGGATGAGGCGAGCGACTGGTTGCCGAGCGGGGAGAGCTCTCCGGAGCAGCAACTGCTGGCTCGCGAGCAGGTGAAGCACGTTTGGCACGCGGTGGAGCGGCTGAGCGGGCGGCAGCGGACGGTGTTTCTGCTGCGGTACGTGGAAGAGATGGAGATAGCGGATATTGCGGCCTCGACGGGGCTGAGCGACGGCACGGTGAAAGCGCACCTGTCACGCGCAGTGGGCCGGGTGCGGGCCGAGCTGGGAGGGAGACGATGATGGCGGATAAGAATGAGTTTCGAGATGGGTTGGATGCAGAGCTGGAGTCGGCTCTCAAGCACTTCAGGACCAGCGTTCATGCGTGGAGCGACGCGGAGTTGAACCGGCCTCGGACGGTAAAGGTTACGACGCGGACGAAGGTTTGGCGCATGGCTGCGGGTTGGGCGATGGGCTGCGTGCTGGTGCTGGGCTTGGGCTCTGCCGGTGTGTACGAGCATGAGCGCCGGGTGGAAGCCGAGCGGGTGCAGGCCAAGGTGGCCGCGCAGCAGGAAGCGGAGCGGAAGCTGGCGGCTGAGAATGCCGCGCTGGATGAGGACGCGCTGCTGCGGCATGTGGATTCCGATGTGGCGCGGCAGGTGCCGAGCGCGATGGACCCGCTGGCCGGCCTGGTGGATGTGGAAGAGGTCAAGCAGTAATAAGGGCTTGAAGCTTTCTGTGAAGTTTTTCTCTGCATTGTCTTGATTCAAAGATGGTTATGGGTTCCACGAAGATGGAACGGTGCGGAGCTGTATGCGCTTGTTTGAGATTTGAAACAATTCACGAATTTTGGATTCAGGGAGAATGGTGATGATGAAGGTGATGTTGGGTCGGACGATTGCGGTTGGGGCGCTGACACTGGCGGCGATGGCGGCAGGCGCGCAGGATCCGGGAGCCGGTGGTCCGGGTGGTCCGGGCGGCCCCGGATTTGGCGGGCATCGGCCTCCGATGGAGCGGGCGCTTGGACCGATGGGCGGACCGGGCGGAAGATTCTGGAATGATCCGCAGACGGTGGCGAAGCTGAAGCTGACGGATGAGCAGCGCAAGGGCATGGACGCGGTGATGCAGCAGCACCGCACGACGCTGGTGGACCTGCACGCGAACCTGGAAAAGAGCGAGCTGGCGCTGGAGCCGATGATGAAGGAAGACCAGCCGAACGAGTCGCAGATTCTGGAGCAGATTGACCGTGTGGCCCAGGCGAGGGCGGAGCTGGAGAAGGCGAATGCCCGTTTTCTTCTGGCCATTCGCGCGAAGCTGACGCCGGAGCAGTGGAAGGGTCTGCAGGATGCGCGTGCGGAGAAGGCTGCGCAGTGGCGTCAACAGGGAATGTCGCGGCATCGCGGCGGACCGCAGGTGGGTCCGGATGGCGGACCTCAGGGTGCGCCGCCTACGCCTCCGCAGGAGTAACACTTTTTTAGTGTGGTGGATGTAACCGGGTAAAAAAGGTTTTCGTCAGACCGTATAGCAGAGAGCAATCTTACGGTTTGAAACCAGAACCGCTGGCGGCGCTGAGGGTGATCCTCGCGCCGCCGATTTATTGGGTGAGGAACTGGTACCGGTGGAAGCCCGTTCCCGAGGAAGCCTGGTTACCGCGCAGACGGCGATGGATCGTCTTCCGAGAAACTACATTCGTTTCGCGGACACTCCCACGTCTCCACCTTCTGCGAGTGATTCACTTCGGCGAGATAGAGGACGGCTTTACACCGAGGACATACCCGGGTGGAGGACCGGGAGCCATCGAAGCGGCCTTCGATCCAATCGGAGTATCCGTTGGAGTCGCGGAAAACTCGCGTGCAATCGCGCCGCTGGCATGCGTGGTAGGTGCGGACATCTTCGGAGTCTTCCTCCAGCATGACGCGGCGCATCGGGACATGATGCACATCGCATAAAGGCGAGAACTGCTGCTTGGACGTCATCGGCGAGACTCTTGTGGGTCACAACGCGGCGTGTTCCGGCGAATAGCCATGTGTGAACGGGATTAGGATAGGGCCGGGAGGCTACGCGGGCTCTACCAGGCTGATGTTCTTTCGTGCGGGGGGATGCTCGAGATTCATGGTGCGGAAGGAGCGGGGAAGATCCTGATCCTCGTATTCCACGCCTGATGCCACAAGCGCCAGAGCGGTCTTCTCAAGAGGCGCCCTCTTGGCGATCACCTTGGTTCTGGCTTCTTCGCGCTCCGTGGAGGAGGCGAACTCTACAAAATTGTCGAGATAAGCGAGCTTGCGGTCATAGAGATCAATTTCCTTATGAATATCTCGCAGGAAGTATCTATCGCGCCGGGGAATTTTTGCCATGGAAGACTCCTTCGGTAAAAACAAACAGGGCGGACTTAGCCGCCCTGTTCCGATTCATGCGCTGTATTTAAGCGATGCGCACATTCTCAGCCTGAAAGCCCTTGGGGCCCTTCACCACATCGAATGTGACGGCCTGATTTTCCTGCAGGCTCTTGAAGCCTTCGGTCTGGATTGCAGAGAAATGCACAAACACATCCTCGCCGTTGGCGCGGCTCAAAAAGCCGAATCCCTTGGCGTCATTAAACCACTTAACTGTACCTTGTTCCATTGCACTTGTTCCTTTGAATAGATGTACCGCCGAACACAATTTGGAGTTGATTGCGAGTAAGGCGGAAAGCGGAACAAGCAAGAAGTCCAGATCGGATTCCTCGATCTCTTATAAGTGTACACCCCGGACGCGTGCCCGGACGAGTGCAGGATCGTCGGGAGGAAGATTTATTCCTCCCGGGGCCAATATGGCGGCGTGGCAGAGTGGCCGGATATCGCTTGAGGTAAAAGGAATTAGGCAAAGCGGTGCCGGCAGCGTATGCTGGGCATAGAGGTAATCCGTAATCTCCATCCTTCACGACCTTCGGCCGTCCTCGACCTCCTCCGCACCTATTCAGCAAACAACGCTATGAATTCGAGATGACGCCGCAAGTATGCGGAAGCCAGCCTGGCTTCTGTGGGAAACGCTTTATCACTGGAAATTGAGGCAATATCATGCGATCGGAACTGGTGTTCGATGCCGGACTCAAAATTGAGAACCGCTTTCTTCTGGCTACAACCACGATGCAGGCCACGCGAAAGCTGCACATAAACTCGACACGAACGGAAGACACGGTCAACCGCGTGCTCACGGAAGTGTCCAACGGCATGCGTGTGTATGAGAAGCTGCCGGAGGTCGTATCGCCCCCGCTCATTGACGACCTGCTGATTGTGTCGGTTGCCTAAAGCGACTCTGGCGGGATTGTGAAACGAGAACGGGCAGGCTCATAGGAGCCTGCCCGTTCTTCTTTTATGGGGATGGGTTATTTCGGCGGGACCGCATATTCGGTGTGGATATGCATCTGCCACCGCCCGTCCTGATAGACCCAGACTGTAGTGATGTTTGTCTCACCCGACATTGTGCGCTCACCACATGTCGGCGTCTCGGTGGCGTGGTAAACCACCGTTGCGATCTGAGGCGTGAGAAAGCTTACATGCGGATCGAGAACTTTCACCGGCGCGAGTGTGCAACTGGCATGAAACTTCGTAACGAAGCCAAGGACTTGATCGCGGTTCCATATCTGCTGCTCAACCGAGATGAAGTTGGGTAGAAACAGCTTCGAGAGTACGGCGGTGTTGCCGTCGACATAAGCCTTCCAAAAAGCGTTCTCCTGCGTCAGGATTACGTCCGGCCCTCCGGCAGACTGAGCGATAAGGGGAATCGTTCCGAAGCAAAGAACAAAGAGAATCAGATTTCGCTTCCATTCGCGAAGGTTCGACGTAACTTTCATTGAGATTCCTCTTGCCGGAAAACACATGCTTAGAACGGTGGTCTATTTTGGTAGCGTCGCCGAGCCGGTTACGGTGAAGCTGGCTTCTGATTTGGATTTGGTTTCTTCCGGCTGGGTGCTGCCTACTGTCAGCATGTATTTGCCGGGCTGGATGCTGCGGTTACCTTGGTCGTCTACCGTGGAGATGGAGCGGGGGTCGATTTTCAGGGTAACTGTGCGGCTGGCGCCGGGTGAGAGAGTGATGCGCTCGAAGCCTACCAACGAGTGGACGGGTGCGCCTGCTGCCGGGGATTTGAGGTAGGCTTCTACCACTTCATCGCCGGAGAGTGGGCCGGAGTTGGTGACGGTGACTGTGGCCGTGATGGGGTCGCCCGCTTTGAGATTTTCAGACGAGAGCTTGACGGGCGAGTAGGTGAATTTGGTGTAGCTGAGGCCGTAGCCGAAGCCCCAGAGAGGCTTGCCGGTGAAGTAGCGATAGGTGCGGCCCTTCATGCTGTAGTCGGTGAAGGCTGGCAGGTCGTCAAGGCCCGCGTAAAAGGTTACGGGCAGGCGGCCAGCGGGGTTCGAGAGGCCGGCGAGAGTGCGGGCGATGGCGTTGCCGCCTTCTACGCCCGGATACCATGCTTCGAGGATGGCGTTGGCGTGCTGGTTGGCCCAGTTGAGGGCTACGGCTGAGCCGGATTGCAGGACGACTACGAGCGGCTTGCCGGTGGCGGAGACGGCTTCAAGGAGTTTCTGCTGTGGGGCGGGTAGGTCGAGACTGGTGCGGTCGCCGCCTACGAAGCCCTCGATCTTGATGGGCATCTCTTCGCCTTCGAGCTGCGGCGAGAGGCCGACGAAAGCTACTACTACGTCGGATTGCTTCGCTGCGGCGACGGCTTCGTCGAGGAGCGCGTCTGCCGGGGCCTGCCATTTCAGGGTAACTCCGCCGCCTGCGCGATCTGCCGAGTGCGAATACTGCAGCACGAACTCGTGGGGGTTGGTGTCGGCGAAGTCGACTTCGATTTTGGCGTTGCTGGCAAAGGTCTGGACCGGGGGCGCGGTGGGCGAGGCTCCGGGGGCGGTGTGGAAGTTGCCCATGGCCGAGAGATCGTGGCCGGCGCGGAGGGAACCTTCTTTCAGAACTTTGCCGTCGAGGATGAATTTGTAGCTTTCGGCGGGCGAGTAGGGGAAGCTGTCTGCGGGTTCAAGCGTGAAGACATAGTGGCCGGCGGCGGGTGGCTTGAGGGAGCCGCTCCAGCGTACGGAGTAGTTGGGGGTCAGGATTTCAGGGACGGGGAGGGCGTTTTCCCAGTCGGCCTGGATGGCGGTGGAGGTGGTGGTGGCGACGGGGCGGCCTGTCCAGTCCGTTGTGGCGAAGAACTCGGTCTTGAGGCGTTTGCCGTTGCTGTAAAAGGCAGTGCGGGGGACGGGGACGCCTACTCCGGCGGCGAGGGTGGAGCCCTGCGCGTAGAGGATGGGCGTGGTTTTGAATTGATTGAAGAGGCCATCGAGCGGGGTAACGGGATTGAGCGGCGTGCCGACGTAGTTGCCGAGGATGGAGGTGAGCTGGTCGGCGGTGGGACCGACTACGGCGATCTTTGAAGGATGCTTGAGCGGAAGAACGCCGTCGTTCTTGAGCAGGACGATGGATTTCTCTGCGGCCTTGAGTGCTTGCTGGCGGTTGACTTCGCCTGCTGTTACGGAGAAGGGAATTTTGTCGCCGGGGTTGGAGCCTTGCGGATCGAAGAGGCCGAGCATGAAGCGCGCGGTGTAGAGGCGCTCGGCGGCTTGCGTTACGAGGTCTTCTGTGACGAGGCCCTGCTTTACGGCGTCGGCCAGTTTGTTGAAGCCGGGGGTCCAGATGGAGCAGGAGAGATCGGTGCCGGCTTTGAGGCTTTCGGCGGCGGCGTGCTCGATGTCCTTTTGCTGCTTGTGGCCCTGGTAGACGTCGACGATGGCGCCGCAGTCGGAGACGACGAAGCCTTTGAAGCCCCAGGCGTCGCGGAGGTGCTCCTTGAGCAGCATCTGGTTGGTGCAGGCGGCGAACTTGTCAATGGAATTGTAGGCGCACATGACGGAGTCGACGTGACCCTGCGTGACGGTGGCGCGGAAGGCGGGAAGGTAGGTGTCTTCGAGGTCGTGGTTGGAGGGATCGACGTTGAAGCCGTGACGGAGCTGCTCGGGGCCGGAGTGCACGGCGAAGTGCTTGCTGGTGGCGATGGCGCGGGGATGCAGCGGGTCAGGGCCTTGGATGCCGCCGATGAAGGCAATGCCGAGCTGGCCGGTGAGATACGGATCTTCGCCGTAGGTTTCCTGGCCGCGGCCCCAGCGGGGATCGCGGAAGATGTTGATGTTGGGCGACCAGAAGGTGAGGCCGTAGAAGATGCGGTGGTTGCCTTCGCGCTGCGCCTGGTTGTACTTGGAGCGGGCTTCCTCTGAGATGACGTTGCCCATCGAGTGGACTGTGTCTTTATCCCATGTGGCGGCCATGCCGATGGCCTGCGGGAAGACGGTGGCGTATCCGGCACGGGCTACGCCGTGGAGAGACTCGTTCCAGGTCTGATAATCGGGGATGCCGAGGCGCGGGATGGCGGTGGCCCAGTCTTCAAGCTGTTCGGCTTTTTCTTCGAGGGTCATGCGGGAGACCAGATCGTGGGCGCGCTCGGCGGCGGGGAGCTTGGGGTCCAGGTATTTTGCTTCTTGAGCCGATGCGGTGCTGGCGAGTATGGCGGCAAGCAGGGATGCTGCAAAGAGCGAGCGGCAATGCGACACGGTCTTGATCCTCCGAGAGAGTGGGACGGAAGAAACTGTACCGGATTTGGGGTGCAGGTGGCTAGGTTTATCGGTTTACTAAAGAAAAAGTGGTTAGTGGATAGTGGTTCGTGGTTAGTGAAAAGCAAAGGCAAGTGCGGTAGTTGCTTTGTTGCGGGGTTCTGAAAGCCCGGGCCTAAAGGCCGCCGCCTGATGTGAATCGGTTATTCCGGGGCCTGAAGGCCCCGGCTCCCTCCGCTGTAAAGGCTCCGACTTCCTCCGCCGTATCGGGTTCGGCTCTCTCCGCCATAAAGGCGCGGCTTGCGCCGCGCCTTCACTAACCACTAACCACTGACCACTGACCACTAACCACTAACCACTGCCTCTAGTACTTGGACTTGATCGCGTACGTCAGGCCAAAGGTGAACTGGAAGGAGTTGTTGATCGTCGGTGGATAGGTTACGGGTGGGTTGTTGAGGTAGGTATCCAGGGTGCCGAGAGAGAAGCTCAGATTTTTATAAGCCGGGAATGCGACCTGGTTGACTTCGTTGAAACTCCAGGCGCTGGTGTCATTCCAGGCGGGGATGTAGTTGAAGGTCTGAGTGTATTCGAAGAATTTGGTGTGAAGCTGATAGGCGCCGGCAAAGGTGGAACCGATGAGGTTGTTGTCCGTGCCGTGGGTGAAGTCCTGCTTTTCATATTGCACGGTTGCCTTGGCGTCGAGCTCCTGCTTGGGTGTCTTTACGATGGTGACACCGAGTCCGCCGCCGTAGATCTGCTGCAGGTGGAGATCGAGTGAATAGTTGTGATCCAGGGCGAACTGGCCGAGGAGGAAGAGGCGTGGGGAGACGTACTCATCGCGCTCGCCGTCGAGGTGGATGATTCCCGACTTGATGGTGTTGACGGGAACCACGGTCGGCGGCGTGGTGGAGTTGTCAGTGTACGCAGGCTGGGTGATTTCGCCATAGGAGGCGGCAAAGTTGAATGAAGTGCGGTTGCGGGTGTCGAGCCAGGAGACGTTCGGCACGGTGCGGACGAGTCCGATGCCGGCCGTGTACGTGTACTGCTTTGTGGAGGAGTTGACGATGGCCGCGCCGAGTGTGGCTGAGCCGTTCCACGATTGAAAGAAGCTGGGCGAGTGATAGAGCAGCTTGTCGGCAGTGGGCTTGTCCACGATGAAAGCGACATTGTCCACGGAGATGGGAGCCGCGGTATTTGCGCCGGTGACTTTAATGGTCTTGTCTTCGGCATCCAGAGTGCCGCTGGGCAGTGCAGGCGCCTTCTTTTTGCCCGAAAGCTCAACACCCTTGGGGATGATGGAGAACTGCTGACCGGAATGCAGTTCCTTGATCTTGTCCCAGGGAACGGTGACGTTGCCGAGCATGTCTGAATTGAAGGTGACTGAGCCGCCCATGGAATTGACCAGCTTGCCGTGGAGGGTATCGCCATTGGCGAGGATGAGGACGTCTGGGGGCGGAGGCGCTGGCTTGGCTTGTGCCAGGAGCATGTTGGAACTGACGAGCGCGATTGCTGCCATGCGCACAAAGAGCGTCTTCTGAATAGAAATCATGTGGGAAGCTGACCTCACAAGTCTGGAATCGGGCCCTATGCAGGAGTGAACCAAGATGCCAGTATGAAACGGTTTCAATTCAAACAGTATTTCGCTTACCCGGTAGGATGCAGAAACCCCGGGAACGGTAACCCGGAAACTGATTATAGGCTGCAAGTTGCAGGTGATGGCAGATTGTGGACGGTTGACGGTGACAGGGCTGTGCGGAGCCGCTAGGATGACCTGTACTTATTACCAGCCTGTGAATGCATATTGAAAATTTGAAGGATACCGATGCGACTCAACCTTAACCTGATGAAGGCTACGCTGACGGGAGCGCTGGGCGGGCTTCTTTTCGGCTTTGACACGGTTGTCATCTCGGGCGCGATTGATGCGCTGGTGAAGCTGTATGGGCTGAGCCCGAGCGGCAAGGGCTGGACGGTGGCGATTGCGCTGATTGGAACCGTGATTGGGTCGCTGGCCGCGGGGCATATTGGGCAGAGGCTGGGCGGGCGGGAGACGCTGCGAATTACGGCGGTGCTGTATATCGTTTCCGCGGTGGGGAGCGCGCTGGCGTGGAACTGGCCGGTGCTGATGATCTTTCGATTCCTGGGCGGGCTGGGGATTGGCGCTTCGAGCGTGCTGGGGCCTGTGTATATTGCCGAGCTTGCGCCGGCGAAGTGGCGCGGGCGGCTGGTAGGCGCGTTTCAGTTCAACGTGGTGCTGGGAATTTTGATTGCGTATTCGTCGAATTACTTCATTCGCACGCTGGGGCTTGGGGCTGACACCTGGCGGTGGCAGGTGGGCGTGGCCGCCATTCCGGCGGTGGGATTTTTGATACTGCTGTTTGGAATTCCGAGGAGCCCGCGATGGAGTGTTTCGCAGAACCGGATTGATGAGGCGCGCGCGATTCTGAAGCTGATGGGCGATCCGAATCCTGAAGCGGAGCTTGAGGATATTCGCACGGCGCTGAAGCAGGAGCATGCTTCCGAGCATGAGCCGGTCTTTCAGTGGAAGTATCGGTATCCCTTATTTCTGGCGATTACGATTGGGGCCTTCAATCAGCTTGCGGGCATCAACGCCATTCTTTATTACCTGAACGATATTTTCCTTGCTGCGGGGTTCTCGCAGGTATCCGGCGATCAGCAAGCGATTGCGATTGGATTTACAAATCTCATCTTCACGATGGTGGGAATGAGCGTGATCGACAAGCTGGGCCGCAAGACGCTGTTGCTGATTGGCGCGGCGGGCACCGCGGCATGTCTCGCGGTGGTGGCCTGGTTGTTTGCGACGAATGCGCACCTGGGATCGCTGGTATGGATCTTGATTACCTATATTGCGTTCTTTGCGCTGAGCCAGGGCGCGGTGATCTGGGTGTATATCGGCGAGGTGTTTCCCAACGCTGTACGCAGCAAGGGACAGGGCGTGGGCAACTGCAGTCACTGGACGATGAATGCGATTATTGCGCTGGCGTTTCCGGTGCTGGTGGACAGCGTTGGACGCAGCGCGCCGTTTGTCTTTTTCGCGGTGATGACGGTGGTGCAGTTTGTTGTGGTGGCGCTCTGGTATCCGGAGACAAGGGGGCAGTCGCTGGAGGAGTTGCAGAGGAAGCTGTTGCAGGGCTGAAGCAGGATGACAGGTTGTTGAAACAGCGATTGGGTTTCGTGCTAGGATGACTCTACTTTCAACGCCAGCACGGACCATTGATGAATTCCTTTCGTACGTTTTTCTGCCTTTGTGTTCTTTTGATCGCGGGTGCGGTTTTGGCTCAACAGCCTGCATGCACGCTCCCGGAGCCTGCCTACAAAATCAACAAGCCGAATATCTTTACCGAGCAGCAGGAGCAGTGGCTGGGCGATCTGATTGCCGACCAGACTGAGTCCGAGTTGTACATGCTGCAGGAGAAAGATTCTCCGGAGCTGACGCGGATTGGGCAGAAGCTGCTGGCACAGCTTCCAGCGACAACGATTCCCTTCAAATTTCGTGTGTATCTCTCCGACGAAGCGAATGCGTTTTCGACGGCCGGCGGTTATGTGTATGTGAGCAGCAAGATTATTACCGATGCGCACAACGAGGATGAACTGGCGGGAGTTCTGGCGCACGAGATCGGACACCTTTATACGCACGTCAGCGCGATTGGAGAGACGCGGGCGTTGAAGGCGCAGCTCAAGGTGACTTCGATATCCGACAAGAGCGATCTTGCCGATAAGCATCAGTTGCTGATTAACGCTCCTTGGAAGACCGGTGCCGGGGAGGACCAGGAGGCTGAGGAGAAGGACGAACTGCAGGCCGACAGCATTGGGATTTATGCGATGGCGCGCGCCGGATATGCTCCGGCGAGTTTCTACCAGGAACTGGACCGCATTTCAGACAATCGCGGCAGGAGCATGACATTCTTTCGCGCAATGGCGGGGGAGAATGTATCGATCATTATGCGCGTGAAGACGGCACGCAAGCTGGCGGATGCGCTTTCAGCAGCGTGCAAATCGGCTTCGCCATCGTCTTCGGCGAGCTTTCTGGAGTTTCAGAAGAAGCTGCGCAAGGAGGTTCTTCACTGGCAGATACCGGCAACGGCTGGGTTGAAGTCTGTAGCGCTGGCGCAGCCGATCCGGCCGTCGCTGCAAGAGGTGCGCTTCAGCCCCGATGGCAACTATGTTCTGGCGCAGGACGAGAGCGCGGTGTATGTGCTGAGCCGCAATCCTTTCAAGCTGCTGTTCACCATCGATGCGGAGGGCTCAGAGTACGCGCAATTTGCGCCTGATTCTTCGCGGGTGACGATCCGCTATTCGTCCATGCGTGTAGAGACATGGAATGTGGCGACGCATGAGCGGGAGAGCGTACACGAACTGGTGGATTACAAGGGATGCCCGGTGAGCAGTCTTTCTCCGGATGGAAAGACGTACATCTGCCTTCAGGCCGGAGGAGGCGGGATCGGGCTGACGTTGATCGACGTGGAGAGCGAGAAGGTCTATTACGAAAACAAGAAGTGGGACGATTATCCGGCTCCATGGGAAGGGGTGAAGGTGCGCTATACGCCGGATGGCAGGACGATGCTGATTGTGGCGGGACGAAAGGCGATGGCGTACGACCTGGATCATCGCACTTCGATTGCGCTGCATGGCGAGATCAGCAATATTTTTGCGGGGCCGACTGCGTTTGTGGGATCAGACAAGCTTGTGTTTCCCTGCGGCGGTCCTGAGAGGCAGAAAAATAATACCTATCTGGTGCCTATCTGTATTTCGCGTTTTCCATCGGGCGAAAAGCTGACCAAATTTTACCTGGGCGAACAATGGATGGAGGGAATCACGCGCGGCGACGGCATGTTGATTGGGCCGCTGGGGGATAATCCCGCAGTGCTGTTTGATGCGAAGACGACCAAGGCCACCGATGTTTTCAAAATGACCTCAGTGGATATTTTCGACACTACTCTTGCTAGCGAGACGTCACTGGGACAGATCGCACTGAAGGATTTGAAGTCTGGCAGTCCGCCGCAGTTCGTGTATCTGCCGATTCAGCCGCTCTTACCTGTAGCGGCCGGAGGCTTTAGTCCGGATGGACGATATCTTGCGTATTCGAACGGCTCGCGCGGAGTGGTGTGGGATTTGTCCAGCAATTCGCCCATCAGTGTGACGCGGCCTTTTACATCGATGCACTTTACGGATAACGGGAAGATACTGCTGCGGCTGCGTACCGCACAGATGAAGCCGGGCGCGGTGGTTTCCTTCGATCCTGCGACGAAGAACACCACGCCAGGCGCGAAGTTTGAAAAGTATCAGGCGATTTCAGGTAACGTGCTGGTGACGACGGAGCCGCTTGAGAAGAACTATTACGGGGCTGAGAGGGATACGGTGCTCCATGTTTCTGACCCCGTGACGGGGAATGAGCTGTGGCAGAAGAAATTTTCCGGAATTACGCCTGACGTGTATCGAACAGATCGCGACGCGCTGCTGATTGTGAGCAACCTGCGATCGGGGACGGCGGAGAGCGAAGAGGGACACAACGGAGCAAAACTGATCAAGACCGGCGACACGATGCGGGAGTGGATTCAGGCGGGACTCCTGGTGGAAATTGTGGATGCACGGACGGGTGAGGTTCAGCGGGTCATTCATACGCCGACGCGGCCGGCAGAGGAAGAGGATCAGCGCTGGCCGGCGCTGTATGGCGATTACCTGGTTGTGCATGGCAATGTGAACAACACCGTGGTGTACCGGGCGTCAGATGGAGCGCGGACAGCGGCATTTTTCGGGCGCGTGATGGCGGGTGACGGCAAGATGGGTTTGCTGGCCGTGAACAATCGCGACCAGGAGATGATTGTTTACAACGCTGCGAATGGGGCGGAGGTTTTGCGAGTAACGCTGGACAATCTGCCGAGGGTGGCGCGGTTTATTCCAGCCACGAATACTTTGATGGTGTTGACGGCGACGCAGAGGGTGTATTCGATTCCGCTGCCGGATGGCAAGGTAATGACGGCGGGGAAGTGAGTGGAAGGATGACGGCCCGGACGACGGCAAAGCTGTAAAAGGCTGTAGAGAGACTCGCGATAAAACCGTGCCCCACGAGTCGTGATCCGATTCGTGGGGGCTCAGTTTTTTGCAGGTTATTCTTCGTGATGCTTGTGGCGGTGGTGGTGCTTTTCCGGTGGAACTGGCTGAGTGGGGGTTGGGCTGGGGGCCGGGGTGGGTGAGGTTCCGGTCTTGCTGTTGAAGAGTGTGGCGAGGGCTGTGCCGATGGGGACGCCGAGGCCGGTGCAGGGGTCGGGGCCGGTAGCGGCGTCGTAGTAGCCGTTTGAGCCCTGTGTAATGTCCGTGAAGGCCGACTGGTTGGCCCACAGCGTTGGTGTGACAAAGCCCAGCTTGGTTCCGAAGGATGCGAAGAGGCCAGCGTAGAGAGGCGCTACGGCTGAGGTGCCACCTACTACGGTGGCTGCTCCGTGAACGTACATCTGATAGCCGGAGTTGGGGTCGGCGTCCGCGGAGACGTCGGGAACCAGGCGGCCGGTGCCGAATTTCGTGCCTGCGGGGGCAAGTGGAGCGCCGGTTTGCCATGACTGTACGGGGAAGATGGTGGAGTATCCGCCGCCGGTTCCGGAGCCGTTGTCCTGGCCGGGGTTGTCGTTCCAGACGGTCTCGCTGGAGTCGGTTTTGAAGGTGCCGCCGCAGCCGATGACGTGCGGGCAGGAGGCAGGGCAGTCCACGTTTGCGGCTGAGTCGCCGCCGTCTGAGGAGTCGTTGTCACCGGAGGCGGCAAAGACGACGATGCCCGCGGCGGTGGCTGCCGTGGCGGCGTCTTCCATTTGCTGGGCGGCCGATGTGCCCCATGTGGCTTCGTCCGCACCCCAGGAGATGGAGATGACATCGACTGCATCCGAAGTGGCGGCCTGCACAGCCGATGCGATGTCCTGCGACCAGTAGACGCGGATGGTGGCGGCTTGTCCGGTGGCTGCGTAGTAGGCTGCGCCGGCTACCTGAATGTCGAGGGCTACTTCGTAGTCGGCGTCGTCCTGCGAGCCGATGGCCTGGTTGGGGCTGTTCTGGGTGCCGTCCACGGAGACGTCTGTGAGGTTGGGCGTGGGCTGATTGATGGACTGGAAGAAGGCGTCCATATCGGACTGAACCCAGCCGCCGCCGAGCTCGACGATGGCAATGACGCCGCCGCCTGCGAGGCCGCTGGGCCACTTGTAGGCGGAGCAGAGGTCGGGGACGCTCCAGGTGGTGGTGTTGGATGCCTGGGCTGCGCGCGCGCCGGCAGAGAAGAGCTTGCGGCGCTTGAAGTAGGGGTGGATGGGGTAGTCCTTGGCGGCATGATGCTTATGAATGCTGTGTACGGCGCGGCGAGAGGAGGGCGAATTGGGGGTGGTGCTCATGACGATCTCCTTTTAGCTGAACTTTTGTTGGACGGGCGGAGAGTTTGAATAGATAGTGAAGCGAATCCTGCACGCGTTACGGGACGCGCAAGTATCGCCCGGGCGTATTCGCGAAGCAATAGTACCAAGTTTCGGGTGGGATGTGAGTTTTAGTATGGAGGTTGTTGCAGAGGAGCGATACGGCATTGGCATACGACGATTTGCGCGAGTGGATTAAGACGCTGGAAAAGCACGGTGAGCTGAAACGTGTTAAGGAAGAAGTTTCTCCGGATCTGGAGATGACGGAGATTACGGATCGTGTGTCGAAGAGTAAGGGCGGCAAGCATGGGGATGGCGGGCCTGCGCTCTTGTTTGAAAATGTGAAGGGTTTTCCCGGACAGACAGTGCTGATGAACCAGTTTGGCAGCGAGCGGCGGATGGCCCTGGCGCTGGGCGTGAACAAAGTGGATGAGATTGCCGAGCGCATCAGCGGGCTCTTGAACATGAAGCCGCCGACGGGTGGCTTGCTGGACAAGCTGAAGATGCTGCCGCAACTGGGCGAGTTGACGAATGCGTTTCCGAAAACGGTGAATGCAAGAGATGCGGCTTGCAAGGAAGTGATTTTACGCGACGGGTTCGATCTGAATGCGTTTCCGATTTTGAAGTGCTGGCCGCATGATGGCGGGCGGTTTATTACGCTGCCTTGTGTGCACACACGCGATCCGAAGACGGGCAAACGCAATATGGGCATGTATCGCATGCAGGTGTATGACGGGCAGACGACAGGCATGCACTGGCAGAGGCAGAAGGTTTCTGCGGAGCATTACCGGAATGCACTGAGAGCGGCTGCGGGTGATACGGCCTCGGCGCGCGTGGCGGCGATGGCTGAGTCGGCTGGTGGGGCGGTGACTATTCCTGACGGGCCGGGCCAGACTCATGTTGGGGGGCTGCCGCGCGTGACGCTGACGAAAGAGAAAGGTTCGCGACTCGAAGTAGCGGTGGCGATTGGGACTGATCCAGCGACGACCTTTGCGGCGATTGTGCCTGCTCCGCCTGAGGTGGAAGAATTTTTAATTGCAGGATTCTTGCGCGGAAAGCCGCTGGAGATTGTGAAGTGCGAGACGGTCGATCTCGAGGTGCCTGCACAGTCAGAGATTGTGCTCGAGGGGTATGTCGAGCTCGGTGAGTTGCGAACGGAGGGTCCGTTTGGCGATCACACGGGTTTTTACACCATGGAGGATGAGTACCCGGTCTTTCATCTGACGGCGATTACGCACAGGAAGAATCCAATCTACGCGGCGACGATTGTGGGCAAGCCTCCGATGGAGGATGCGTGGATGGGCAAGGCTGTGGAGCGGATTTTTCTGCCGGCGATGCGGATGCAGATTCCTGAGATTGTGGACATCCATTTGCCGGTGGAGGCCGTCTTTCATAACCTGATGATTGTTTCGATACGGAAGAGTTATCCGGGGCAGGCGCGCAAGGTGATGAACGCGATCTGGTCGCTGGGGCAGGCGATGTTTACCAAGTGCGTGATTGTGGTGGATGAAGACTGCGATGTGCAGGATCTGGGCGAAGTGACGCTGCGCGTGGCGAACAATATCGATCCGGAGCGCGATATCCAGTTCACGCTGGGGCCTGTGGATTCGCTGGATCATGCTTCGCGGCTGCCGAATTATGGATCGAAGATGGGCATTGATGCAACGCGCAAATGGAAGGCCGAGGGATTTGAGCGGCCATGGCCGTCGATGATCGAGATGGATGCGGCTACCAAGGCGCGTGTGGATGCGATCTGGGCGAAGCTGGGAATTTAAGGAACTGAAAATCTGCGGTATGCTAGCGGCAGATACCCCAATGATTCCTCGCGATTTGTTCGATTGGTCGAATGCTGCTGTCGGCGTGGCCGGATTGTTTTTGTCCGGGCTGGCTATTGTGCAGGCTACGGGGGCAAAGCAAGCTGCCAAGCTTGCGGCACGGAGCGTACAGCGTCATGTGGCCGAGGTTGATTTTGAATCCTTGCTCCGGATGGCAAAGGAGTTGCACGGATATGTCCAGGATTTGCGGATGGCTGAGGCTCGTTTACGGACAACCGATTTGCGTTCAGAACTCGCCGTAGCGATTCACAACCATCGCCTCTTTCTTGATTCCAGCCAATACGCTGTATTGCAACAAAGACAGATTGATCTCAAACTGGTCACAGATGGCCTGAGCCGAAAGAAAGCTCTAAGCAGGCAGGAACAGGCTCGACTCGTAAAGATTACCGGTGCGATACTGGATGTGCTGGCGGCGCAAGCTGGCGGGTTGCGGTGGAGCGCTGTAAAGGAGGCTCCCTATGAGTGACGGTTCTGAGCGTTTTATCGATCAGGTTCTCGAAAAGACAGAGCAAGGGAAACTTTCCTGGACAACGGCGTTTGAAGATGGGCAGTTCAAGACGGTCTTGCCTGAAGGGAAGTTCTCGTTTGTGGTGCAGGCAGATGGAGATAATCGTCGATTTATGATGCTTGATGATGATCTTGAGACGGTTCTCGATACCAATATCTCCAAAGCTGAGACAGAAAATGAGCCAGCAAATCACCCAAACTTGATGTTGTACTCCAAGATTGGAAAAATTCAGGAACTGGCGCGCGCGCAGGCTTTGAATGTGAATGTGAAGCTGCAGGAAGCCGAGAAACTGCTCGCCAAGATTTGAATGCTCTGCGCAATTTGCGTGCGAGATGCAATGCAGCCCGCGACACTCATCCGCGACGATTTTTGATATATCTGAACCTATGCGCGGTATATACAGAACAGTCTTTCTCTCGTTTCTCTTTATCGCAATTCCGTCCCTATATTCGCAGCAGGACACCTTTCGCTGGGTCGATTTTCATCCGGATAGCACCGGAATGAGCAAGGACCAGGACATTATTGTCTGGGTGACGCGGGCGCTGCAGGGAGAGAAGTGGACGGCGATTCGCGAGATGGGCGTGCAGTATGACGCGGCGCTGGTGGTGACGACGGAGCGCTCGGCTCCGGATGCTTCGCCTGTGACGGATACGTTTCATATCTGGAGCGTTTCGCTGAAAAACCACTTGCTGACATCGGTGTTGAAGGGCGTGAATCTGCGCTGGCAGGAACCGATTCAGTTTGCGCCGGGAGTAGCTCGCGAGCTGACGTTGATGTATGACGATTGCCGGGAGTGCGCGGCGACCACCTACTTTACCGCGTTGTACTACGACGTGACGCAGCATACTTTTTCGGCCCGCTGGTTGCGCGGGGAACAGACGGTTCCCGTGTGGACCACGGCTGCGCCGCAGGGTGTGACGGAGACGCAGGCCTACGCGGTGCTGCCGGGAGCTGCGACGGATGGCAGTGAGTTCCTTGGGACATGGAGCCATTTCGACTTTGGTGCTGTGAAGCCGGCTCAGGATTATGTCTTTCGCTACGACCGCGATCCTTTGCGCGGACTGGACAGGATGCAATCGCTGAGTGGAAAAGATGCCGAGGCGATGAAGGACCGGATCTGCGGCGCACAGTTGCAGGCAGGCGCAATGGCGCGCGGACAGGACTCGGATATGTGCCAGATGAGACTGCATCCGGATGCCAAACCGGGCTCCCAGCGCAGGGTGGTGACGACGCCGCCCGCGAATAACCAGGGAAGGTCGTTTCCACCGGGAACGAAGCAGCCGCACAACTAACGCATTGCGAAGGTGTCTTAAGGGATATCAGGGTTGCGTCTGGGATGCGGATGCAACAGCTAAAAACATATGGGCATCTAAATGCAAGAAAGGTAAATTACATGAAGATATTTTTGAAACCGGTGTTCCTGGTTCCACTTTCGATGTCTCTCGCGCTCTATACCGCTGGCTGCAAGAACAGCCCCAATGCGGATAACACAAATACTTCTGCCACTCCCTCGAATCAACCGCAGACTGCGGATGCGAATTCCACCGACGACCCTGCCAATGTGAATGTAGTGCCGGTGTCGAATGCCGTTACATCCGGGCCGACGCCGACGCAGGGAACACCTGAAGCGGCAAACGATACAGCGACAACTGCCATGGCTGGAACAGGTGAGACCTACCAGGCGCCGACTGCGAATTCTGTGGCGGGCACGTATCCCGACTACCAGTACAACGCGGATAACGGCTACGGAGTGCAGGCTGAGACCTACGCGCAGGAGCCTCCGCCGGAGCTGCCGACGTATCAGCAGCCGCCATGCCCGGGCGATGGATATATCTGGACGCCGGGCAACTGGAACTATGCTTCCACGGGCTACTACTGGGTACCGGGCGCGTGGGTAATGGCACCGTACCAGGGCGCGTTGTGGACGCCGAGCTACTGGGGCTATCGCGGAGGAAGATATGCGTACTATCCCGGATACTGGGGTCGCCATGTTGGCTACTACGGCGGCATCAATTACGGTTCCGGATATGTGGGCTATGGCTACCAGGGTGGATACTGGAACGGCAACAATTTCGCGTATAACCGTTCGGTGAACAACATCAACACCACGGTTGTGAGGAATGTCTACAGCTACAACGTGCGTAATGTGAATGTGACGAACGTGAGCTACAACGGTGGTCCGCATGGAGTGGCGTACCGTCCGCATCCGTCTGAGATGGTGGCGCTGCATGAGCGGCATAATCCGCCCATGGCCGCACAGGTGCAGATTGCCCGCGAGGCACAGCAAAACCGGAATAATTTTGCAACGGTAAATCGTGGACGTCCGGAGATGCTGGCGGTGAGTCATCCGATTGAAGCGGACAGGCATATCGCTCCGCCGCCGGTGATTCGCTATGCGCCAGTAAGGCCGGAGCAGCGCGTGGCCATGCCGGCGCAGCATCCTGGTATGCCGGCGCAGCCGCGTCCGGGTGAGCCGGTGCGTCCGGGCCAGCCGGGCTCCGTGCGGCCCGAGCCAACCATGCAGCCGCGTCACGGCGACCCACAGCAGGCGCAGCAGGTACAGCAGCAACGCGCCGCCGAGCAGCAGAAGCAGATGCAGCAGCAGAAGACCGAGCAGATGCACCAGCAACAGCAGCAGCGGATGGATCAGCAGAAGCAGGTTCAACAGCAGCGAGTTGAGCAGCAGAAGCAGATGCAGCAACAGAAGCAGATGCAACAGCAGAAGACCGATCAGGCCCGGCAGCAACAGCAGCAACGCGCCGTGCAGCAACAGCAGCAGCAGCGACAGGTGCAGCAGCAGCAACAGCAGCGTCAGGTGCAGCAGCAACAACAGCAGCGCCAGCAGCAGCAACGAGCTGAGCAGCAGAAGCAGGCGCAGCAACAGCACCAGCAGCCACAACAACGCCCGCAGCCACAGCGCCCGCAACCCCAGCCGCGCCCGCAGCCGGAGAAGCGTCCGGAACCGGAGAAGCGCCCGGAGCCGCAGCATCCGCAGAAATAGCAGTTAACAAAAACAGGAAAGCCTGCCGAAGTAACTCGGCAGGCTTTTTTGCTGCGCGGATTATTCCGCGTGGAGAACGCGGATGGCGACGAGATTGCGGACCCAGCGGGCGGGATGTTTTTCGCCGGTGGCTACCAGCTGGAAGGGGCCGCTGTCTGCGATGGGCTTGCCGGCGAGGGTATCGGCTACGATGACGGTGCCGTCATGAATGTAGGGCGTGACTTCACCGATGGAGTAGACGACGACATAGCCGTCGGAGCCCTCGGCCTCAATGTACATGCGGAAGTCTTTGCCTCTTGGCTGGTCGTTGACACCGAGGGTTTTGAGCAGATCGATGAGCGGAACGCCGGAGAAGGTCTGGTTGGCGTTGGCGTGGCCGTTGAAGACGGTGACGGTGGTATGCGGCATGGTGGCGAGTTTTTCCGGAGTGAACTCGGCCGATTGTGCTCCGAAGGTGATTTTGAGCGGGCTTGCCGGGCCTGCGGGCTTGTCTCCGTGATGCATCGGGCCGGGTTCCTGCATGGGCATGGGCTGGGGAACCGGCGGCGGATTTTGCACCTGGGACCAGACTGGAACGGGCAAGGCGGCGATCGAGACAACTGCGAGTGTGGCAAGGACTGCGATTTTTGGAGCGAAATGCAACATGCAGAACTCCTTCGGAATTCATCGTATACTGTGAGCATGTCGATCGTGCGGAATATAGGGGCCATTGCCAAGGGCATGAGCATCACATTTGGTGAGATGCTGCAGCCGACGACGGTGGAGAATTATCCGGATGGACCGGGGCCGTTGCGCGGCGCCAAGTTTGAACAGCGTTTTCGCGGGGCGCATGTGTTGCAGCGCGACGAGAATGGGCTGGAGAAGTGCGTGGCGTGCTTTTTATGCGCTGCCGCCTGCCCTTCCAACTGCATTTATATCGAAGCGGATGAGAATACGGCGGAGAAGCGGATTTCGTCGTCTGAGCGGTATGCGAAGGTTTACAACATCGACTACAACCGCTGCATCTTCTGCGGATATTGCGTGGAGGCTTGCCCGACCGATGCGATCACGCACGGGCATGGGTTTGAGCTGGCTACGCTGAATGCCACGAACCTGATCCAGCGCAAGGAAGATATGCTGGTGCCGGTGGCGGCGTTGACGGCGAAGTAGGCTGATCTCTCACGCGGCTCGTTTTGCGCGGGCAGCAGGCACAATTTTGACGGTGGCTTTCATGCCGAGCCGGTCTGAGTAACGCAGAAGCTTCTCAATACTGACCTGCGTGATTTTGCCGTGCAGGAGATTGCTTACTGTGGGTTGATGCTCATCCAGCACTTCGACCAGTTGACGCTGCGTATAGCCTTTCCGGTCGATTTCTGCGCGGATTGCATCCAGAAGGTCTGCTTTCACCTTGAATGCTGTTGCCTCCGAGCGCGAAAAACCGAGGTCATCGAAAACATCGCCGGTTGTGATGTGCGTGACAGCCTTGAGTTTCTTTGCCATTGGGACCCCTTATTTTCCGCGTAGTTGAGCCAGCACCAGTTTCAGACGTGATTTTGCGATATCCAGATCTCGCCGGTCTGTTTTACGGCTGTCTTTCTCGAAAGCATGCAAGACATACAGAGCATCCCCTATGCGCGTGAGATATAGGACGCGATACCAGGTTCGTTCGTCAGATGCCTTCAGTTCCCACACGCCTTTTCCAACGGATTCCATGCGCCGGGCATCGCAGTCAGGCGTCAATCCTTTTTGCAGCCTGCGAAGGGAATAGCCCAGCGTGCTTTTGATTTCCTCAGGGAATGCGCTCAGTACTTCTTTTGAATCACCCGACCAGTGAATCTGTGTGAATTCCGGCACGAGAAGAACTATAGCATATTTTATATAAATCAAAGAGTGTGATTTAGAGCACTGCGATTCGGCTGAGTGTGGCGGTAACTTGAAGCTGCGGATGAAACGCGGGCTTCAATTCGTGGCTGTGCTGGTGATGGCTCTTCTGGCGGCTGGGCCTTTCGTTGCTGGAATGCGCTGCTTGATCCATGTGCGCGATAAGGCTTCTGCGTGTGCGATAAGCATGAGCCCGGATTACCCAACTTCACGTTAAGGAGATTCTATGAAACGCGCTCTTGTTGTGTTCGCATTTGCTGCTGTCATGGTTACCGGCGTTTTTGCATTGCCTTCTGTCAAAGCCGCTTGCAAGGCCTGTTGCAGCGACAACTGCAGCCAGTGCTGCCCAGATGGATGCAGTGGGGATTGCTGCAAGTAGAAGCATGGAAACGTTGGCCCGGATCGCTTACACGGTTCGGGCTATTTTTTTTCGATCTCGTCGCCCCATTCGCTTTTCTTTGCGCGAATGTAGCCGGGCTTGTCGCGGCGGGAGATGGTGACGAGGTTTGCTGCGCCATCGGGCTGGCAGAGTTTGACCGTGATGCCGGTTCTGGATTTTTGCGGCCGGGCGAGGATGCGGGATTCTGCAGCGGGTGCGAAGTAAGGATCGCGAACGGCGATTAAGTAAGAGAACTTTTCGTCTTCCCATGGCACGTCCGCGGATTTGAGGATGCGGTGATCGCGTGAGCGCTCGATGCGCTGCGCGAAGTGGCACCAGTCCGGCGCGAGCAGCGGGCAGGCGCGCTGATGCGGGCAGGGCGCGAGGATGTGCGCGCCACCGCCGCCACCGAGGATGAAGCGCGCGCCGAGGATTTGTCCGAAGCCCGCGGGAGTGCCGGGTTCCACGAGGACGAGAGCGCCGCTGCAGAGCGACCACGCGGCTACTGCGAGAGACTGCGCCTGGTCGGGTGGAAGCTCGGCCATGACATAGCTGAGCACTACGAGATCGGCGGGATTCTCCGGGAGATTCTTGATGAGGTCTGTGGAGAGTTGTGTTGCATTGCGCAGGGCTGCACTGCTGGCATGTTGCGCGAAGGCGCGGTTGAGCTTCAGGAGCGGCTGGTTGCGATCGGCCTGCGTGATGGATGCGATCTGCGGAAAGGCTTCTGCAATAGCCCAACTGGCTGCGCCTGTGCCTGAGCCGAGGTCAAGGGCCGATTGCGGCGCAAAGGAGGGAGCGCGTTCCTGCAGGCGGGTGAGTGCATTGCGGACTGCGCCATAGGTGGCCGGCGAGCGGGTGATGGCGTAGGCCAGAGCGTCCGTCTGATCTCGAATGGCGGTAGAAGAGCCGGCGCCTTCGCGGTACAGCGAGGAGATGCGTTCAGCGCGTTCTGTGAGCGGGCCGCGCGCGACGCCTTCGAGAGAGGCATGGAGCGCGGCGCGCAGCTCGACGGGAATCTGCATAAGGGCCTGGAGAGATCAAGATGGGTCGTAGTTGAGATTCGGTCCGAGCCAGCGTTCTGTCTCGGCGAGAGTCATGCCTTTGCGCCCGGCGTAGTCTTCCACCTGGTCGCGGCCGATTTTGCCGAGCGAAAAATAGCGCGATTCGGGATGCGCAAAGTATAGACCACTCACGCTGGAGCCTGGCCACATCGCAAAAGATTCTGTGATCTCGATGCCGGTCTTTTCCTTCACATCGAGCAGGTCCCAGAGGGTGCCTTTTTCCGTGTGATCGGGACTGGCGGGGTATCCGGGTGCGGGACGAATGCCGCGATAGTTCTCGTGAATGAAGTCTTCCGGCGAGAGGTTTTCACTGCGGCCGTAACCCCATTCATCGCGCACGCGCTTGTGCAGGCACTCAGCGAAGGCTTCTGCGAGGCGGTCTGCTACGGCTTCGGCCATGATGGCGTTGTAGTCGTCGTGCTCAGCCTTATATTGCAGGACGAGTTCTTTGAGGCCGAAGCCACTGGTGACGGCGAAGCCGCCGATGTGATCTTTGAGGCCGGTTTCTTTGGGCGCGATGAAATCCGTGAGCGAGCGGCAGGGCTCGTTGCCGCCGTGGTCGGTCTGCTGGCGGAGATTGTGGAAGATGGTCAGCACTTCGGTGCGCGATTCATCGGTGTAAAGCTCGATATCGTCGCCGATGGCATTAGCGGGGAAGAAGCCGTAGACGGCGCGTGCTGTAAGCACGTCTTCGGCAATGAATTTGTCGAGCAGCGTGTTGGCGTCCGCGAATATCTTGCGTGCTTCCGCGCCCTGCTCGGGGTGATCGAGGATGCGCGGGTAGACGCCGCGCAGCTCCCAGGTGTGGAAGAAGGGCGTCCAGTCGATGTATTGACGGAGCGTGGCGAGAGGGAAGTGGTCGAGGACGCGGATGCCGGTGAATTCGGGCTGCGGTATGTCTTCGGCGCGCCATTCGATGGGCGTGCGGCGGGTGCGTGCGGTGGCAATGGAGAAGAGCTTTTGCTTCGGCGCCGCGTGGGCTTTGCGAAGGGCGTCGTAATCCGCGTTATGTTTTTCTACGAACGCGGCTTTGCCGTCTTCACTGAGAAGACTGGTGGTGACGGGGACGGCGCGGCTGGCGTCGAGAACGTGCACCACGGGCTGGCTGTAATGCTGCGCGATTTTTACGGCGGTGTGAGCGCGGCTGGTGGTGGCTCCGCCAATGAGCAGTGGAATCTTGAAGCCGGTACGCTCCATTTCGCGGGCCACGTGCACCATCTCATCGAGTGAGGGCGTGATGAGCCCGCTGAGGCCGATGATGTCGGCTTTGATTTCTTTTGCGCGCTCGAGGATTTTTTCCGCGGGCACCATGACGCCCATGTCGATAACTTCGTAGTTATTGCAGGCAAGAACCACGCCGACGATGTTCTTGCCGATGTCATGCACATCGCCTTTGACGGTGGCGAGGACGATCTTGCCCTGCGTCTTGATCTCGTAGCCCTGTGCGGCCAGCGAGGCCTTCTCGGCTTCCATGAAGGGAGTGAGATAGGCTACCGCCTTCTTCATGACGCGTGCGGATTTGACCACCTGGGGGAGAAACATTTTGCCTGCGCCGAAGAGATCGCCGACGACCGACATGCCATCCATGAGCGGACCTTCAATGACAGCGAGCGGGCGGCCTAGTTTTTCGCGGGCTTCTTCCGTGTCCTGGTTGATGAATTCGTCGATGCCTTTGACGAGAGCGTGCGAAAGGCGTTCTTCTACCGTGCCATTGCGCCACTCTTCCGCCTTCTTTTCCGCTGCCGCCGATGTGCCGCTGCCTTCGGCCTTGAGCTTTTCGCCGAAGTCTACGAGCCGTTCGGTTGCATCGGGACGGCGATTGAGAAGGACATCTTCGACGAGCACTTTGAGTTCCGGCTCGATCTCTTCATAGACCTCCAACATGCCCGCGTTGACGATGCCCATGTCCATGCCTGCGCCGATGGCATGATAGAGAAATGCCGAGTGCATGGCTTCGCGGACCTTGTTGTTGCCGCGGAAGCTAAACGAAATATTTGACACGCCGCCGGAAACCTTGGCATGAGGCAGATTCGCCTTGATCCAGCGCGTAGCGTTGATGAAATCGACGGCGTAGTTGTTGTGCTCCTCCATGCCCGTGGCAACGGTGAGGATGTTGGGATCGAAGATGATGTCTTCGGGTGGGAAGCCGACTTCGTTGACGAGAATGTCGTAGGCGCGCTGGCAGATGCGGATCTTTTCATCGTACGTAGCGGCCTGGCCCTGCTCATCGAAGGCCATGACGACGACAGCCGCGCCAAACTTGAGAATGGTGGCTGCGCGCTCGCGGAATTTCTCTTCGCCTTCTTTCAGCGAGATGGAGTTGACGATGCCTTTGCCCTGCAGGCAGCGCAGGCCGGCCTCGATGACTTCCCACTTGGAGGAGTCGACCATGAAGGGAGCTTTGGCGACTTCCGGCTCAGACGCAAGCAGCAGAAGGAAGCGCGTCATAGCGGCCACGCCGTCGATCATGCCCTCGTCCATGCAGATGTCGATGACGTTTGCGCCGTTCTCCACCTGCTGACGCGCGACGGTGACGGCTTCTTCGTACTTGCCTTCTTTAATGAGCTTGGCGAACTTCGGCGAGCCGGCGACGTTCGTTCGCTCGCCGATCATGATGTAGGTGCCCGGCTGCTGGGTGAAGGGTTGCGAACCGGAGAGACGCAGCGGCTTTACCTCTGCGGCCTGCGGCTGGAGAGCGGCATGGTGGAGTACAGCTTCCGGCAGCGGACGCGGGGGCAGATTTTCGAGAGCTTTCGCGATGGCGGCAATGTGCTCGGGCGTGTTGCCGCAGCAGCCGCCTGCGATGTTGAGAAGGCCGCCGTGCGCGAATTCTCCGAGGTATCTGCCCATGTCGGCGGGCACCAGGTCAAAGCCTGTAGGCGAGAGCGGATTGGGCAGCCCGGCGTTGGGATAGCAGGAGACTGCGGCCTGAGCTTTTTGCGACAGCTCGGAGAGGAACGGATACATGAGGTCCGGACCGAGCGAGCAGTTGAGGCCGACGGAGAGCGGGCGGACGTGTTCGACGGCGTTCCAGAAGGCTTCGACGGTCTGGGCGGAGATCATGGTTTCGCCACCGCGACCGACTGCGGCGGAGATCATGATGGGCAGCTCGCGGGCAGTGCCTGAGAGTCCGTCTTCATCGAAGACCTCGCGAATGGCGACGAGCGCGGCTTTGGCGTTGAGGGAGTCGAAGATGGTTTCTACGAGCAGAGTATCGACGCCGCCGGCAATGAGTGCGCGGGTCTGATGTTTGTAGGCGTCGCGAACCTGGTCGAAGGTGACAACGCGGAAGCCGGGATCGTCCGCATCGGGCGAGTTCGAAAGCGAGACGGTGAGCGGGCCAATGGCTCCGGCTACGAAGCGCGGGCGGCCTGTTTCCGCGCCTACTTTGTCAGCCCAGTAGCGGCACTGCCGAGCGGATTCGTAGTTGATTTCCCAGGCGAGATCGTTGAGGAATTTGTCGTCGACAATCTTCTGGTAGAAGGCTGGATCTTTGCGGCCGCCGTGCTCGCGGGGATCGTCGACGAAGAACTCGCTCTGCGCGATGGAGGTTGCGCCGAAGGTGTTGGTCTCGATGATGTCCGCGCCTGCTTCGAGAAAGCGGCGATGAATGTCGCCGATCATTTCCGGCTGGGTGAGCGAAAAGATATCGCCGTTGTTCAGCAAATCTTTGGGTGCGTCTTTGAAGCGCTCGCCGCGAATATCAGCTTCCGTCATGTTGTAGGTGCGGATGGTGGTGCCCATGGCGCCGTCGATGATGGCGATGCGGGAGCCGAGCAGTTGCAGGAGCGGATGCTCCTGTGGGCTGGTCGCGGGACGGCCGTGATGTGTGCTGATGGGAACCTGGAGCGTTTCAGACGACATGTCTCATGATAGCGAAACGGTCAAATGAAGTGCTTGTGGGCATTGGATGTGGCGCGCCGCGGCCAGGATGCGCGTTTGCTATTCGGGTTCGAGTTCAAAGCAAGCGCAGTGCTAAACCTTGCGCCGTTCAAGGGTGCGCCGCTATCTTCATGGGAACGGTAATCGATTTTACTGGAAAAACCAGAGCGAAAAGTTAGACATGGACGTTCTCAAGCGCCTCTTCGAAAAGCATTTTCATACCCCGCCGGAGCACGTGCGGCCCTTGCAGGGACAACTGGGCGGATCGGGCCGTGTCATTGTGCGGCTTGTAGCCGGGGAGACGAGCGCGATTGGCATCCTGGGCCCCGTACGCGAGGAGAACCAGGCGTTTCTGGATTTCTCCAAGCACTTTCGGCGGCATGGGCTGCCGGTTCCTGAAATTTATGCCGAGGATCTGAGCCAGGGCGCGTATATCGAAGAGGACCTGGGCGATGTGACCCTCTTTGATTTTCTGAATGAGCATCGCAATGGCGATCAGCTTGCACCGGAAGCGATGGAGGCATATCGCCTGGCTGTGGCAGAGCTGCCGCGCTTTCAGGTGGAGGCAGGCAAGGATCTGAATTACAAGGTCTGCTATCCGCGAGCCAGTTTTGACCGGCAATCCATTAACTGGGACCTGAATTACTTCAAATACTATTTTCTGCGGCTGGCGGGCATTCCGTTTAACGAGCAGGCGCTGGAGGATGATTTCGGGCGGCTGACGCGGTTTCTGCTCACAGCTCCGCATGAATACTTCCTGTACCGCGATTTTCAGTCGCGAAACATTATGCTGCGCGACGGCAAGCCTTATTTTCTGGATTACCAGGGCGGGCGCAAGGGAGCGCTGCAGTATGACATTGCTTCGCTGCTGTTTGACGGCAAGGCTGACCTGCCTCCGGCGGCTCGCGAGGTGCTGCTGAACGATTACCTGGATGCGCTGGCGAAGTATATTCCGGTGGATCGCGGATGGTTTCTGCATCACTACTACGCCTATGTCTACGTGCGGATTCTGCAGGCGCTGGGTGCGTATGGGTTTCGCGGATTTTATGAGCGCAAGCCGCATTTTTTGCAGAGTGTGCCCTATGCGCTGAAGAACCTGGAATGGCTGGCTGCGAATGTAAGGTTGCCGATTGCCCTGCCCAGCCTGATGGATGCGCTGGCTGGGATGTCGAATTCAGAAAAGCTCAAGGGGCTTGGCGATACGGCGCATGGGCTTACGGTGCGCATCTTCAGCTTCAGCTTTCATCGCGAGGCGCCGAAGGATGAGTCGGGCAATGGCGGCGGGTTTATCTTCGATGCGCGGAGTTTGCCGAATCCCGGGCGCGAGGAGCGCTTCAAAAAGCTGACGGGGAAAGATGAGCCGGTGATCGAATACCTGAACGCGCAGGAGCCCGTGCACAAGTTTTTTGAGAGCGCAGCGGCACTGGTGGATTCCGCGGTGACAAATTATCGCGATCGCGGTTTTGGAAACCTGATGGTGAGCTTTGGCTGCACGGGCGGTCAGCACAGGAGCGTGTTTCTGGCAGAGCAGCTGGCGAAGCATCTGCGCGGGCAGGCGGGTGTGCAGGTGGCGCTGAAGCACATTGAGCTGGAGAAGATGGGCCGGTGACAGCTCCGCGAAAAGCGATGGTGCTGGCCGCCGGGCTGGGCACTCGTTTGAAGCCGTTCACTGATGACAGACCGAAGGCTCTGGTGCAGGTGGCCGGGCGTTCGCTGCTTGAGATCACACTCACTCGCCTCAAGAGTTTCGGAGTCGAAGATGTGATTGTGAATACGCACCACTTTGCGGAGATGGTGGAGAGCTATCTTGCGGCGCATCACAACTTCGGTATGCAGATTGCAATTTCGCGTGAAGATGTGCTGCTGGATACCGGCGGCGGGCTGAAGAAGGCTGCGTGGTTCTTTCGGGATTCGGATGAGCCGTTCCTTTTGCACAATGTGGATGTAGTGAGCGCGATTGATCTGGCTGCCATGGTGCGGCTTCATGCAGAACAGGGCGCGCTGGCGACGCTTGCGGTCCAGGCCAGGGAGACTTCGCGGCCCCTTTTGTTTGATGAGCGCGGGGAACTGTGCGGACGTGTGCTGAAGGATGGCGAGCGGGAAATGGCGCGGGCTTCTGAGCATCCGGAGCCGCTGGCATTTGCAGGCATTCATGTGATTTCGCCGCGGATATTTGATTTGCTCAGTGAGGACGGAGTGTTCTCGATCATCCCGGCGTATCTGCGGATGGCTGGCGCGGGTGAGAAGATTACGGCGTATCGCGCGGATGGAGCCTATTGGCGCGATATGGGTAAGCCCGAGAGCATCGCGGCGGCTGAACGGGATCTGGCACAGGGGCTATTGGCATGAAGTACCCTATAAGGTACAATCGAAGTCAGGATAATCTGGCGTGAGCGACGAAAAGAAGTTAGTCGTCGCGTTTATTGTTCACTGACAGGTTCTGAACCGGTGCGCGAGTGGTTGAAGGCCTTGCCGGATGAGGATCGGCAAACGATTGGCCGCGATCTTCAGTTGATTGAAATGGGGTGGCCGATTGGAATGCCGCTGTGCCGTCCGCTAGGAGATGGGCTGTGGGAGGTTCGCAGCACACTGCCAAGCAAACGGATCGCGCGGATTTTGTTTTGTGCAGTGCATGGATACATGGTGCTGCTGCACGGGTTCATCAAGAAGACGCAGAAAACGCCGGATAGCGATTTAAGGATTGCCCGAGCCCGGCAGAAGGAGGCAACGCGATGAAGCGCAATCCACACATTGGCTCTACACTGGAAGACTTTTTGAAGGAAGAGGGCCTGCACGAAGATGCGACGAACTATGCCGTGAAGCGTGTTCTGGCCTGGCAAGTGGAGCAGGCTATGAAGGAGAAAGGCCTGTCAAAGACCGAGATGGCGAAGCGCATGGGGACAAGCCGCGCTCATCTTGATCGCCTTCTCGATCCAGAGAACGATCGCATACAGCTTGATACGGTGAACCGGGCTGCGATGGTTGTGGGGCGTCGAGTGCGCCTGATGCTTGTCTGATTCCGTACCGAGGCACGAACATGGCGCGGTCAGGATCAAATGCAGGTTCACCGAAGGGTTTCGACGACCAGATGGCGGCGCTCGACGCGCTGAAGGGCTGTGCTCTGGATGCGGCTCAGATTCTGTTCGTCAAGAAGATGCTCGGCCATCGCAGCAACTTTCTTGTGGCCAAGGCTGCCCGGCTGGCGGAGGAGAATAATCTCCGCGATCTGATGCCGGATCTGCTGACTGCGTATGCGCGATTTTTTGAAGATGCGGTCAAGAGTGATCCGCAGTGCTGGGCGAAGAACGCGTTGAGCCAGGCGTTCACGAAGCTGGAGTGGAGAGACAAGGACGTTTATCTCCGCGGGCTGACCTTTCATCAGTGGGAGCCGGTGTGGGGCGGCAAGAGCGACACAGCGGGAACGCTGCGCGGCAACTGCGCGCTGGCCCTGGTGACATGCGAGGGATTGATCACGCCGGATCTGCTGGTGCTGCTGCTGGATCCTCTGACCGATGAGGACAAAAGCGTGCAGGTGGAGGCGGTGCGGGCGCTGGCTGCGCTCGGCGAGCCTGCTGTGCCGGTGTTGCGGCTGCGGGCCTTGGTTCCACCACCCAAGGAGCCCGAGGAGATGCTGTCTGTCTGCTACCAGGCGCTGCTGGCGATTGAGCGCGAGGCCGCGATTCCATTTGTGGGCCGATTCCTGGAGCAGGAAGACAATTCAGCTGCGGAAGCTGCGTTTGCGCTGGCTGGAATGCATCATGTGGCAGCGCTCGAGCTCTTGATCCAGAACCAGAAGACAACGCGCGACCCATGGTTTAATGGTGTGCTGCTGAGCGCGATTGCGTTAACCCGCCTGCCGCAAGGAATGGATTTTCTGATCGGGCTCATTGAGAAGGAAGCGCGCGAGGCTGAGACAGCGATTGAGTCGCTGGGGCAGATCACTCCCGCAGAGGAACTGCGGATGCGGATTGCAAAGGCTGTCGAAGACACGGGAAGTCCGCGGCTGAAGAAGGCATTGGATACGCATCTGGGTAAGAAACAAGAGTCTTATTGACGCTCTTAGCGCAGTGATGATTGGATGGTGTGCGGCTGCAAGTTACATGGCCGCCGGCAACATCGTCATTCCGAGGACACTAGGATGCGTAAGGGAGTTTTCATGCTGAGTTTGGTAGTTTTGGCGGGAGCGTTGCTTTGCAGCGGGTGTGGCGGGAGCAGCGGCCAGAAGACAGCTCCACCACCGGTGACGACGCCCACGGCGGCCACGCCGACGGTGACGACAACCGCAGCGCAGAATGGCGCGGTGATTGCCACCATCAAGACGGCCACGAGCAACGCGGTGATTTACTACACGCTCGATGGCAGCGCGCCGACAACCGCTTCGCAGGTCTATCAGGCTCCGTTCCTGGTGACATCGAACATTACAGTGAAGGCCATGGCCGTGGTGAGCGGCTACAAGAACAGTGACGTAGGTACGCAGGCGTTTACGCAGAGCATTCCCTCAGGCACGCTGGTGTGGAGCGACGAGTTTAACGGGACCGCGGGAACGACCTACACGCAGCCGAATCCGGCAACATGGACCTACGATACCGGCTTTCAGTGCTGCGGCAACAATGAGCAGGAGACCTATTGCGCGTGGGGATCGAACACCGCGCCGTGTTCCGCCTCAAGCCCCAACGCGTGGCTGGCTGCGGATGGTTATCTGCACATACAGGCGCAGCAGCCGACTGCGGGGACCAGCACGTATACCTCGGCGCGCCTCAAGTCGGCGGGGCTGTTCAGCTTTATGTACGGCCGGATCGAGGCGCGCATGCAGCTGCCGGAGTCGCAGGGAATGTGGCCCGCGTTCTGGATGCTGGGGAACAACATCGCAACGGTGCAGTGGCCGGCATGCGGCGAACTGGACATTATGGAGCATATCGACGGCAACAATCCGCCGCCGTATGTGGGCGGAACTCCGTATGGCTATGACTGGATTGCCGGCTCGATTCATGGCGGCACCAGCGGCAGCAATGAGGGCAACGGCACGCAGCAATATCATCCCGCCGGTTTTTCCGCGGCAGACTGGCACACCTACGGCATGATCTGGACAAAGGGCCAGATTCAGTACTACGTCGACGATCCTTCGAATATCTATGCCACCTTCGGCACTTCCAACCTGGTCTACAACAATGGCGGCGTTGCTCCGTGGCCCTTCGATGACGGCCCGCAGTTTGTGATTCTGAACCTGGCCGTGGGCGGAAGCTGGCCGGGCAATGTGGATTCGACCACGGTACTGCCGGGCAATATGCTGGTGGATTACGTGCGGATATATACTCCATAGCATGCAGTGGGCGCATCAAGCGCATTCCTTGTGACGGGGAAATGAATCAGCACGCGGGTTTCTTACTCTTCGGTTACGGGTTGAAGCAAAATTTGCACTGTATTCGCGGCTGATTCATCGTCCTGTTACGAAACGAGGAGGATACTACTCCCGTGAACCCGCATACGGCCGAAAAGTCCCCGGTGAATTCAGTTCATTCCACGCTTCCTGCGGTCGATTACTCCTTTCCGCTCCAGACTCCTCAATTGCCCGCGGTTGCTTCCCGTTCGCGCGTTCGCGCGGAGGTGGGGCGTTATCGTCTGCGGCTTGCTGAAGGCGTTGAGGATCGCGATGCGGCGTGCCGGTTGCGCTTCCGGGTCTTCAATATCGAGCTGGGCGAGGGGTTGGAGAGCTCGTACCAGACAGGTATGGATACGGATGAGTTCGACCTGTGCTGCGAGCATCTGCTGGTGGAAGACAAGCAGGAGGAAAATCCCTCCAAACGGATTGTGGGTACTTACCGGATGCAGAGCGGCATGACCGCCGCGCGGAACTTCGGCTACTACTCCGAGCAGGAGTTCGGCTTTGCTCCGTATGAGCCGCTGCGGCCTGGAATTCTGGAGCTTGGCCGGGCTTCGATTGATCGCGATCATCGCACTCCCGAGGTGCTGACGCTGCTGTGGCGGGGTATTGCCCAGTATGCTAACGACATGGGGCTGCGTTACCTGATTGGCTGCTCGTCGTTGAATTCAAAGGATCCCGCGGAGGGCTGGCAGATGTATCGCCAGCTGGAAAACTACCGGGTGAGCCCGGAGTTCGCCACGCATCCTACGGCTGCTTTCGCCTGCCCCGTTGAGCCGGAGGCGGACACACAGACTCCGCTTTCTGACGGGGAAGCGAGTGCGGCGGCGCCGGTAAAGGTGCCCAAGCTGCTGAAGACCTATCTTGCCATTGGCGCGCGGATTGCCGCGCCGCCGGCGTGGGACCGGGACTTTGGGACTATCGACTTTCTTACCTTGCTCGATCTCCAGTTACTCTCCTCGGCCGCACGCAACCGGTTCCTGGCTCCTCTCACTCAGTGAGCTTTCGGTTGTGCTGGCGCTCTGTGGCGCTGGCCTGGGCTTTAACGCTTTGCATTGTGGAACTGATCTCGGCCCGGGCCGCTGCCTTGCTCTCCGGCGAGGGGTTTACTCCGCTTCGGCGGGCGCGGTGGCTGCAGGCCGCCTGCCGCCAGGTGACGCGTGGCATGGGAATCCGGTTTCACGTGAGGGGCACGCCGCCCACGCGGGGACTGCTGGTTTCCAATCATCTGAGCTACCTGGACATTCTGATTTATTCAGCGGCTGCGCCCTGCGTCTTTGTTTCCAAGGCCGAGGTGAATAAGTGGCCTTACTTCGGGTTCACGGCGCGGCAGGGCGGGACGATCTTTATCGACCGGACCCGGCGTGCGAGTGCCCAGGAGGTGGCGCAGGAGATGACGCGCAGGATGAGCGATCCGGTGCCGATTCTGGTGTTTCCTGAGGGCACGAGTTCAGACGGCGCGCAGGTAATGAAGTTTCATTCCTCCCTGTTTGAACCGGCTGCCGCCAGTGGATCGCCGGTGACCGCGGCTGCAGTGCGCTATGAGAGCGCCGGCGGCCTGCTGGAGAGCGAGCTTTGCTGGTTCGGGGACGAAAGCTTTCTGTCGCATCTGGTGCGGACGCTGCGCGGGCCGGGGTTTACGGCAACGCTGGTGTTTGGTGAGCCGCATGTCTATCCGGACCGGCGGACCGCGGCGCGAGAGACGCATGAGATTGTGGCCGGGCTGCGGGAGCGGCTCCTGGCTGCTGGTTCTTAGTGCGTTGCACTTACCACAGCCCGAGTCCCATCAACAGCCCCCTCGCCACCCTGTGGAAATCTTTTGTCAAGTCCCTCCCCTCGAAAAAAGTTTGTAACCAACTCAATCCAAACAAGATAAAAGTTGGTCCATTTTGCACATCATTACCACCGTTTGTGAAACAATGAGAACGAGCAGAAAAAACACCACCGCCAGCCCACATCCGGGGCTGGCGGTTTTGCTTTTACTGCCATCTGTAACCAGATCAGAAAGGAACAACCATGAGCTCCCCGGTCCTGCTAACTCCCTCGGAAAGCAGCAGATACACCGCATTTCGAGCGAAAAATTCCCACATAATTCCCCGAAAATTCCCGGAAAATTCCGCCCTATTTTTAACGAATTTTCACCCGCAAGCCACAAAGAATCAGCAACTTACAGAATCAACATCCGCAAAAAATGAAAAATTTTTCCCATCCCGTACAACTTCTGTACCTCTGTACGGGAAAACAGTGCGCTTCCGCTGGCAAAGGCTAAAGCAAAGCCAACCGCAGCTCCCTCGGCTTCGCTGGGGATGAAACGGGCTGGAGTTGGGGCGCTAGCGGGTTTGGGGTGGGGCGGCTGTGGAGCCTCGAACTACCAGCGTTGTGGACACTAGGAATTCGCGCTGTGTTTTTGCGCCGGGGCCGGCTTCGGCTTGCTGCCGCAGGGCGTCAAAGGCGGCGCGGGCCAGGTCTACTCGCGACATGCGGATGGTGGTGAGCGGGGGCAGGGTGTACTCGGCGAAGGCGATGTCGTCCAGGCCCACCACGGACAGATCGTGCGGAACCCGGAGGCCGGCCATGTAAGCGGCGCGGAGGACGCCGATGGCGGTCATGTCGTTGGAGCAGACGAGGGCTGTGGGGCTGGCGGCCAGCTTTTGCAACTGCTCAAAGCCGGAGAAGCCGCCTTTCAGCGTGTGGTCGCACTCGATGATCCATTCAGGACGAATGGGAAGCGTGAGGGCCGACATGGTGGTGCGGAAGTCGTTCTCGCGGGTGATGGCGGAGTGCAGTGTGTGCGGCCCTGCGAGGAAGCCGATTTTGCGATGGCCGAGGGCAGCGAGATGCTCGACGGCGGCGCGGATGCCGGTGGAGTAATCGAGCAGGATGGTGGAGGACTTTACGTCCTGCAGCTTGAACTCGGCGAGGACCAGCGGGATGCTGTGCTGGGCGAGCTGATCGAGCTGATCGAGCACGGTTTCTTCTTCGCCGAAGGTGAGCACGGCTACGCCTTCCACCTTGCGCTCGATCATGCGGCGGACGCAGGTGGTGAGAATGGCCGGGTCGCTGTTGGAGGAGCTGACGAGGATCTCGTATCCATTGGCGACAGCGACCTCTTCAAAGCTCTGGATCAGCTCCGGGAAGAAGGGGTTGGTAATGTTTTCAACGATGATTCCAAAGAGCCGGCTGCGCCCCGACACAAGCGAGCGGGCGTGGGTGTTGGGGTAGTAGTTAAGCTGCTGGATGGCCTGCCACACACGCTTGCTGAGGCGCTCACTGACGGCGGGCGAGCCGTTCACGGTGCGCGAGACGGTGGCGATGGACACTTTGGCCAGAGCGGCAACAGTGCGGATATCCGCGGCCTTTGCCGGGCGGCTGAGGGAGCGTTTGCGAGGCACGGGATCATGCTAACAGAGGGAGACGAAGGGACATAGCGGGCGAGGGACCGATGGAGACGGAGGGAACGAGGGACCAAGGGACAAGTGCTTACTTGGTCTTGATGGATGTCGTGTCAGCTATGAGGAGGCGGAGGTCGCGCAGATTGTGCCCAGTGGGGCCGGTGACTACGGTATCGCCCAGAGCGGTGAAGAGCGGGCAGGCGTTGAACTCGGCCAGGGCCTGCTCGGGATCGTATCCGAAGGCGCGTGCGCGGTCCACCGTGGTGGGGTCGGCGATGGCTCCTGCGGCGCGGGTGTTGCCGTCAATGCCGTCGGTTCCGGCGCTCAGGACTGTGAGCAGGGTATTGGGATGCTTCTGCAGTTCGAGCGCGCAGGAAAGGGCGAACTGCATGTTGCGTCCGCCGGCGCCGGGGGTGCGGTCCATGGTCACGGTGACTTCGCCCGCGGAGATCAGGCAGAGGCGCGGGTGGTCGGCGCGCAGCTCGTGGAAGCGGGCCAGCAGATAGCGCGCGGCTTCGGCGTAGTCCCAGTCGTCGCAGCCGTTATCTACAGCTACGTGGAAGCCGGCCTGCGAGGCGAGAGCGCGGGCGTTCTCCACGAGGTCGTGTGCGGAGAGCAGCACTTCGTAAATGGATTCTCGGAATGCATCTTCTTCATCTTTGAGCGCGGCGGAGGAGGTGAGGCGGCGCAGGATCATGCCGGGAATTCCTGAGCCGGGAAGGCGGGGCAGGAGCGAAGATCTCTCGGGTTTCTTGCCGGGAGATTCGGGCAGGTCTTCCCGCTCAAAGAACTGGCGAATGCTGCGGGGCAGGCGCGGCGCAATGTTGTAGCGGTCGAGGATGGTGCGGACGTCCTGGACGGTGGTGTGGTCGGGCGTGGTGGGGCCGCTGGCAAGCGCGTCGAGAGAGCGGAGGGGGACATCGGGGAGCAGGAGGGAGATTTTGCGGGCCTCTGGAGCGGCGATGGCGAGACGGCCGCCTTTCACGGAGGAGAAATGCTTGCGCAGGGTGTTGATCTCCTGGATCGGAGCGCCGGATGCGAGCAGGGTTTCATGGAAGGCTACGGTGTCTTCCAGGCTGATCTCCGGATCGAGCGGGAGATCGAGCATGGCGGAGCTGCCACCGGAGATGAGGAAGAAGATGAGCGTATCTTTTTTGGCTTTTTTGAGCAGGGCCAGCGTTGCCCGGGCGGCGGCAAAGGAGTCTTCATTCGGCAGCGGGTGGCCGCCTTCAAAGTAACGGATGCGCCAGTTGCGCTCTTCCGGCAGCGGGCTTCCGCAACAGATGCCGCGAAGGCCCTGGCGGCGCTTCATGCGATGGAGAAGCACGGAGAGCATGGGGCCGGCGGCTTTGCCCATGGAGATGACGAAGATACGCTTGTAATCGGCGAGATCGATGATGTCGGGAGTGTCGGAGTCCGGGCCGCTGCCGTCGGGGATGAGGCGATGCAGCTTCTGGTCTTCAAAGCGCAGGCGGCGGTCGAATGCGGATTCTATGTTGCAGGCGGCAAGGGATTCGGTGAAGAGGCGCGTAGCTCGGGTGTGCAGATCTTCAAGAGCGGAGTCGAGAGCGAGATTGCCGGAGAGCGTCATGATAGGAGTTCCTTGAGCCAGGCGGCCAGTTCGTTCTGCATTTCCACGAGTCTGCCGGTGAAAAAGTGGTCGGCGTCCTTTACGAAAATAGTACGCCTGGGCTGCGCGGCTGGATTCGTGACGGCGAGGAGAGTTTCATGGGGCGCAAAATGATCGCGGTCTCCGCTGAGGAAGAGCTTGGGCAGCGTGCAGTGCCGGAGGTAGGGGTAGTCGTAGGTGCGATGGCTGGACTGGATGGGCAGGCCGAGCGCGGCTACTGCGCGGATTTCGCCTGCGGGGCGAGGACAGCAGGCGGCCAGCGTCATGGCTGCTCCGAAGCTGAAGCCGACGGCTACGATGGGGCGTTGATATTCCTTGCTGAGCCAGTCGAGCGCAGCGGAGACGTCTTCGGATTCGGCGCGGCCGTCGTATGTGCCTTCGCTGAGGCCTGCTCCGCGGAAGTTGAAACGAAGCACGGGCCACTCGAAGCCCCACTCGGGCGCATTCATGGTTTTCATGGCGTGATACACAACTTTGTTGTGCATGGTGCCGCCGCTGGGCGGGTGCGGATGGGCTACAAGAGCTGAGAAGGGCGCGTCGGGCGAGCCTTCATTCAGGATTGCCTCCAGCCTTCCTGCGGGACCGGCGAGAGAGATGCTGCGCAGCGTGCGACGTGCGGAAGAGATCATGCCTGCCGTTATTGTATGCGCGGGGTGGATGCCGGGTTCAGATGGAGGTGCGGTATTCTGGCTGAGCCATGACGAAGCTGCCTGCGCCTGATGTGAATGCCGTCCTCGCGAAGATGGATCCGCTGGAGTTTACGCGGCAACTGGTGGAGATTGACTCCACCACGTATTGCGAGGGTGCGGCTGGGGATTTTCTGGCGGAATTTCTTGCGGGGCGTGGATGGGCCGTGGAGAAGATGGCTGTTCCGCAGGCCGATGAGGGCTGCGACGGGCCGCGATGGAATGTGTATGCAGGGCCTGCGGATGGCGCGCCCGAGCTGGTCTTTTCCACGCATATAGACACTGTGCCGCCATATATTCCGTTTCGCGAGGATGATGAGTTTCTATATGGACGCGGCGTTTGCGATGCAAAGGGAATTCTTGCAGCGCAGACAGCTGCGGCAGAAGAGTTGCGTGCTGCTGGGTATCGCGTTGGGCTGCTCTTTGTAAGCGGAGAAGAGCGGGACTCCGCGGGTGCAAAGGTTGCGAACGAGCACCCTAAGGGAAGCCGGTTTCTGATTAACGGCGAGCCTACGGATAACCGGCTGTCACTCACATCGACGGGCGCGCTGCGCGTGGTGGTGCGGGCGAATGGGGTAATGGCGCATTCGGCATATCCGGAGCTGGGAGACAGCGCAATTCACAAGCTGGTGCAGGCGTTGGACAGGGTTCTGGACATTGAACTTCCGGTGACGGAGGGCGTGGGCCGCTCGACGCTGAATATTGGGCAGATTCACGGCGGATATGCGCCGAATGTGATTTCAGATAAGGCAGAGGCGCATATTCTTGCGCGGCTTGTCGGGCCTTCCGAGCCCGTTCGCGAGGCTTTTCAGAAAGCTGTGAGCGGATTTGCCGAGGCGAATTTTACGCTGGATATTCCCTTTGTGCGGCTGAGGGCGATTGAAGGTCTGCCCACGATGATTGCCAAGTTTACGACCGATATTCCCTGGCTGAGCGGGTGGGGCGAACCGCTGCTGCTGGGGCCGGGATCGATTCATGTGGCGCATACGCCGAATGAGCGCATCGCGAAGAAAGAGATTCTTGAGGCGGTAGGGCTTTACGTGCGGGTGGCTAAGAATCTGCTGGCGTGATGAGCTGCTGGAGCAGACGGATTTCGTCGAGATGCCAGCGAAAAACATGACTACCAAAAATTGATGGGAGGGCGGGGATTGCGCTCTGCTATGCTTCGTGCTGCCTCCCCCACATTCAAAAGGCTGCAACATGGAGAGAAGATGACAGGCACGAACTCTGCTGCTGTGACACCGGAACGAATTCTTCAAATGGCGTGGGGCTTTTCAGCACCGCTCATCTTGGAAGCCGCAATCAAGAACCGCGTATTCGATGTGCTGGACGAAGGAGCGAAGTCGCTGGCGGAGACGGCGCAGGCTACTGGAGCTTCAGAGCGCGGACTGGGCGCGATTATGAATGCGCTGACAGGTTTCAACTTTCTGGCGAAAGATGGAGACGGAAAGTACACGCTGACTGCGGAGAGCGCGGCGTTCCTGGTGAGCACAAAGCCTAGCTTTCAAGGTGGACTTTTGCGGCATACGAGTAAGCAGCTGATTCCCAACTGGCTTGAGCTGAGTGAAGTGGTGAAGACGGGCAAGCCGGTGGAGAGTGTGAATGAGCAGGGCGCGGGAATTGAGTTTTTCGAGATTCTTGTGCCGGATATTTTTGCGTTGAGCTATCCCGCGGCGCAGGATCTGGCCGCGCATCTGGGGTGGGCGAAGCACGAAGGACCGGCGAGCGTGCTTGATCTTGGTGCAGGCTCCGGTGTGTGGGGAATTGCGCAGGCGCAGAGCTCGCCGAATGTCACAGTGACCGCCGTCGACTGGCCCGTTGTGATCGACATCACACGCGCGACTGCGGAGAAGTTTGGAGTGGGAGATCGCTTTACGTTTGTAACGGGCGACCTGCAGGACGCGGAGTTCGGCAGCGGGCACACGGCTGCCACGGTGGGTCACATCTTCCATAGCGAGGGCGAGGAGCGCAGCAAGAAGCTGGTGAAGAAAATCTATGACGCGCTTGCTTCCGGCGGCACGATTGCTGTGCAGGAGTTCCTGGTGAATGCGGAGCGCACAGGGCCGCCGAACGGACTGATTTTTGCAGTGAACATGCTGGTGAATACGCAGACAGGCACAACGTGGTCGTTTGAAGAGATTGCGGCGTGGCTGACGGAGGCGGGCTTTACGAATGCGCGGCTGCTGGAGGCGCGCGGACCTTCTCCGCTCATCCTGGCGACGAAGCCATAAGGCGAACGCGGGCGGGCCGGTTTGTATGATGGAAGCGACAGGAGAAACGCATGTCTTCATCGATTTATGACATTCCGGTCCGCACGCTTGACGGAGTGGACACGACGCTGGCCGAGTTCAAGGGCAAGGTTTTGATGATTGTGAACGTGGCTTCAAAGTGCGGTCTGACGCCGCAGTACGAGGGCCTGGAAAAGCTCTACAAGGATTTCAAAGACAAGGGCTTTGAGATTGCTGCGTTTCCGGCGAACGATTTTCTGCAGCAGGAGCCGGGAACCAGCGAAGAGATTCGCGGCTTCTGCACGTTGAATTATGGCGTGGATTTTCCCATGTTCGAAAAGATCACTGTTGTGGGTCCGGAGAAGCATCCGCTGTATGCTGCTCTGATTGAGGCGAAGCCGGAGGCGCTGAGCCTGGGCGAGAAGCCATTTCGCGAACGGCTGGCAGGCTATGGAATCGCGACGACGACTCCGCCGGAGATTCTCTGGAACTTTGAGAAGTTCCTGGTGAGCAAGGATGGAGAGGTGGTAAGCCGCTATGCGCCGGATACCGATCCGCTGAACCCGACGGTGACTACTGCGATTCAGGCAGAGCTGGCCGCTTAATACAGATGCGTGGCGCGAGAGGGTCTTGTGCCACGCAATTTCCCCTTCGATTAAAACTCAGTGTGGCCTACGGTCATGCGCGGCGCGTGGGCAAGCTTTTCCTGCACTGCATCCAAATTGCGAATGAAGAGAGTATTGCCGTCAGAGCAGTTCTTTCCTTCAAGCGCGCGTAATTCTCTGTGAATGGGATCGTAGAGATAGGTTGAGAAGCCGTAGTCGCGCATGGACTCGAGAATTTTTCCTTCATCGAAACCATAGCGGGTTCCAGAGCCGTTCAACTCCATGATGATGGAGTGAAGACAAGGCTTGGAGAGGGTTTCTTTTGCGCCCGCCAGCACTTTGGTTTCAAATCCTTCCACATCGATCTTCATCATGGAAGGAGACTCCGAAGACAAGACCGAATCGAGCGTGCAGACCGGAACGTGGATGGAAGCGAGATCGGTTTCATGGGCGGCAATTGCATGGTTGCCTGCATCGTGGTCGCGAGAAAAGAGGATCTCTTCTTCGCAATCGGAGAGACCGAGATTGAGCGCGGTTACGCGAGACTGAAGCTGGTTGATGGAGAGATTGTCGAGCAGTCGGCTATAGGTGGAGGGCACTGGCTCGAAGCAATATCCACGCGAGCCGATGAAGCCGCAGGCGAGTATGGTGTAGGCGCCGGAGTTTGCGCCGATGTCGATGAAGAGATCCTGCGGCGTCATGGTGTGCAGCACGTAGGCCATGTCAGAGAAGTCGTGCAGGCCGCAGTAGAGATTCTGCGTCATGCCTTTTTCTCCCTGGCGGAGAATGACTCGTATGCCGGGCAGCCACTCATACATGACAGGCCTGCCGATGAAGCGGCTTCCGATTTGCCAGTGGAAGTATCGCAACATGGCTGCTGTTTTGTGCTCGCGGTTGATCGGGTGATTCGCAATATATCCCAACGTGCTGAGAAGTGACATACTTGCCCCTTTCCTATAGAAACGGACGGGTGAAAATTGTCGGCACGAGCAAGGAAGAATAAGACAACCTAAAGATATAGATGCATAAACGACTCGATAGACGAATCGTGTGTTGAAAACATAATCCACCGCAGCGAGTGGAGGCAACAAAACATTTAGTTTTTTAAAGGACTGTGCCGCGCGCTGACAGATGCGTGATGACCTGAATGATCTTAGTGAGTTGTGACGTCACAGGATTTAACGCACATGCTGGCAATCGCCGCCAGCGCCGGTTATCCTCAACCTATGCTCGAGGATACCTCTTCATCTACGGGACTTAAGAATTCATTGCAGCATGCAAGCTCCTCTTATCTGCGCTCTGCTCAGCACCAGCCTGTGCAGTGGCACGCGTGGGGGCAGGAGGCGTTTGACCGCGCGCAGGCCGAGAACAAGCCGATTCTGCTGGATATAGGCGCGGTGTGGTGCCACTGGTGTCATGTGATGGACCGTGAATCGTATGAAGATGCCGAGCTTGCGACGATTATTAACGAGCATTACATTGCAGTGAAGGTGGATCGCGATGAGCGGCCGGATGTGGATGCGCGCTATCAGGCTGCGATTTCCGCAATCAGCGGGCAGGGCGGCTGGCCGCTGACGGGATTTCTTACGCCGGATGGACGGCCGTTTTTTGGCGGCACATATTTTCCGCGGGACGACCGCTATGGCCGGGCGGGATTTGGCCGTGTGCTGCTGACGATGGCGCAGGTGTGGCAGGATCGCCGTGATGAGGCGCTGGAATCCGCGTCCAGCGTGATGGCGGCGATTGAGCACAACGAGAGTTTTTCCGGGCGCGGCTCGGGACGGCTCACGCTGGCGCTTGCAGACAAGATCGCGGGATCGGCGCTGGCGAAGTTCGATGCGCGCAATGGCGGCTTCGGATCGCAACCGAAGTTTCCGCATCCGGCGATGCTGGATCTGCTGCTTGAGATTGCGATGAATCGCGATAACGAGGATGCGCGGCAGGCGTTTCTGGTGACGCTTGAAAAGATGGCCAACGGCGGTATTTACGATCACCTGGCCGGCGGGTTTCATCGCTACAGCGTGGATGAGCGCTGGGTGGTGCCGCACTTTGAAAAGATGCTCTATGACAATACGGAGCTGTTGCGGAATTACGTCCACGGCTTTCAGAGTTTTGTGCGCGAGGATTTTCGTCAGACTGCGCTGGAGATTATTGGATGGCTGGATTCTACGATGACGGATCGCGAGCGAGGCGGGTTTTATGCTTCGCAGGATGCCGATATCGATCTCGATGATGATGGAGATTATTTTACGTGGACGCTGGAAGAGGCTCGCGCAGCGCTGAGTGCGGATGAGCTGGCGGTGGCTGCGGCGTGGTTCGACATTGGCGAGCTGGGCGATATGCATCACAATCCGGCGAAGAATGTGTTGCACATCAAGCTGGCGCTGGAGCAGGTTGCGAAGCAGACGGACAAGAGCGTGGATGAGGTAAAGACGCTGATTGCTTCAGCGAAGGCCAAAATGCTGGCTGCCCGCAAGTTGAGGCCGACACCGTTTATTGATCGCACGTTGTATACGGCATGGAATGCGATGGGCGTGACTGCGTACCTGGAGGCTGCGCGCGTGCTGCGGCTGGATGCGGTGCGTGATTTTGCGCTGCTGACGCTGCGACGCATGCTGGCCGAGGCGTGGGATGAGAATACTGAGCTGGCGCATGTGATTGCGTACTCCGATGGCGCACGTGGCGCGGAGCGCGTGGCGGGAACGCTGGATGATTATGTCTTCACGATTCATGCCTGCATTGACGGATGGTTTGCGAGCGGACGCATGGAGTTTTACCAGGCGGCGGTGAAACTGGCGGATGCGATGATTGCGAAATTTTACGATCGCACCGGCGGAGCGTTTTACGATACCGCGCCGCCGGAGAAGGGAACTGTTCCGCTGGGCGCGCTTTCTGCGCGGCGCAAGCCTCTGCAGGATGCGCCTACGCCTGCGGGAAATCCCAAGGCTGCGAAGGCGCTGCTGCGGTTGGAATCGCTCTCTGGCAAGCAGGAATACCGGGAGATTGCGGAGGATACGCTGGCTTCGTTTGCAGGCATTGTGGAGCACTTTGGGTTGTATGCGGGCAGCTATGGGCTCGCGCTGGAGCGTCTGCTGCTGGATCCGATCGAAGTGGTGGTAGTGGGCTCCGGCGTAGAAGCAGCGCGGCTGGAGGCGATGGCTGTGGCTCGCTATGCCGTGAACAAAACGGTTACGCGCATTGGGCCGTGGCGGCTTACTGCCGATGGAATTCCAGGTGCGCTGGCAGAGATGCTGCTGAACGTGCCTGCGCCGGAGAACACGCCGGTGTGGGTGATGGTTTGCCGCGGGCGGACATGCCTGCCGCCGATTACAGATCCGGAAGAACTGCTGAAGGTTCTGGCGGACGACAGGCCGGCTGAAGGCTAGCCTGGTTATTCCTCGCGCATGAGCGTGGATGGGTTGACGCCGAGTGCGCGACGGGCTGGTATGCAAGTGGCTATGCCGCCGAGCAGCATCATGGTGCCGATGACTCCGATGAGCACCAGCGGGTCACTGGAGTTTGCGTGGACAACGATGCGGCTCAAGAGCGGCGTGGCGGTGAGTGCTGCGAGGATTCCGAGGACCGAGCCACATGCGAGCAGCACGAGCGGCCTGCCTACTGCGGAGCGCAACAACTGTGTGCGGCGTGCGCCGAGTGCTACGCGGATCCCAAGCTCTTTCATTCGCCTGCTTACGCTGTAGGCGGCCATACCAAAGATTCCTGTGATGGCGAGCATGGCTGCGAGCGTGCCCATGATGCTGAGTGCCTCCGCCGCGGTGCGGGCGGGGAGCATCACGTTGTTGACAGCATATTGCCAAGGCATGATTTGCACGGGCACGCCGGGAGTTATGCTGCCGAGTGTGTGCTGGAGTGCCGTTGCGATTTCATTTTGTGGAAGACGCGAGCGGACTACGAGGGTTGTGAGGCTGCGGACCATCTGGGCTGACGATGTGTAGATGGCGGGTTCGGATTCGCCGCCCAGGTTTGCGTGGCGAAGGCCGCCATATTTGCCATCTTCCGCTACGCCGACGACGATGTAGAGATCGCCCATCATGGAAAATGTCTGTCCCACTGCGGGAGTAGTGTTGAAGATTTTGTGGGCGAAGGTTGCGTTCACGATGGCTGCGAGGGGCTTGCGGGTGGCGTCATCGTCCCAGGCGAATCCATGACCGGAGAGCAATCGTGTGCCTGCTGCGGCGAAGTAGCCCGGTGAGACGGGATAGACGCGCGTGGAGAGCACTTCATTGCCGAGGCGCTTGTCGGGTGTTTGCGGAAGGTAGACCGGGAAGCCCTGCATTCCTCCGCCAGCGAGTGGCGGAAAAAATACGGTGCCTGCGGCAGTTACGCCTGGAATTTTCATTGCGGCATCGATGATTGCCTTCTGCCTGAGCAGCGCGTCGTTGCCCTCGATGCCGATCATGCTTAGATCCTGTGTGGCCAGCGTTGCGCCTTTGGGGTCAATGCCGAGCGGAACGGCGAGAAGCTGTTGCATCGATCGCACGGCGATGAGCGAGGAAGCTACAAGGAGAGTGCAGATGGTTATTTGTGCGCCGAGCAGAAGGTCGCGGAGAGCCAAGCGGCGGAAGTGCGAGGTTGCCGAGGGAGTGTTCTTGATGGCGTGCATGGGCTGTGTGCTCCATGCGTGACGCGCCGGGATAAGGCCGAAGAGGAGACCGCTTGCGAGCGACAATGCAGCGGCGACGGCGTAGATTTTCCAATCGAGCGTGATGGACGGCAGCGTTTCGCTGCCATCGCCTCCATAAAGAGGATCGAAACGGTTGAGCAGGTTCAGCAGCAGGCCTGCTCCGCCCATGCCGAGTGCGCCGCCCAGGAAGGCTACGAGCAGAGCTTCTGTGAGCATCTGGCGCAGTAACCTGCCACGGCTGGAACCGAGCGCTGCGCGCAGAGCCAGTTCCCGCGCGCGATCACTTGCTCGCGCGGCGAAGAGGCTTGCGAGATTGGTACATGCGGCGATCAGTACCATTCCCGCAAGTGCCATGATGCCGAAGAGAAACTTGTGAATCATCTCGGATTCATCGCCTTCCAGGCCGGGTTCGATGAGCCGCGCAGACTGGTCCTTGTCTGTGTCCGGGTATTCGCGGGCCAGATCGTTTGCGATGCGGTTCAGATCCTCCGTTGCCTGACGGACTGTGACGCCGGGCTTGATACGACCGAGGACGGAGACGGGGTTCACGAGGCGGTCATGGTGGAAGTCCCAGCCCTCAGCCTGCTCTTCATTCGCCATCGGAATCCAGTAGTCAGGCCAGTAGAAACGCTCCGTTCCCTGAAACTCGGGCGGTGCAACGCAGATGACCGTGAAGGGATGCTTGTTTACCTCGACGACTGCTCCTATCACCTTTGGGTCAGCGTTAAAGACTTTGTGCCAGAGGCGGTCGCTGATGACGATATAGGGCGCAGAGTTGGGACCATGTTCGTCGGCTGCATGAAAGAAGCGGCCTGATTGCGGCTGAATGCCGAGCATGTCGAAGTAATTGCCTGTAACGTCATAACCGCCGATGCTGTATATGGCGTTTTTCCAGCGAAGGCCTACGCCGGACATGCCGTAAACCGCAGCCATGTCTGTGAGTGTGGTGTTTCGCTGCTTGTAATCTTCATACGCCGGAAGCGACTGTCCGCCAGCCATCCACTCCTTGTGGTTGATCTGGTAGAGGCTCTCCGGGTTGGCTACGTGCAGTGGGTCGAGGATGATGGCATTGAGCACGCCGAAGACGACGATGTTGGCGCCGATGCCGAGTGCGAGCGTGAGGATGGCCGTGAGCGCAAAGCCGGGTGAGCGGCGCATTTGGCGCAGCGCATAGCGCACGTCGCGCCACAGGCCATTGAGGCTGAGAGTCATATCCGCTCCCGCGGTGCGTTCTTTCATGACGACGGGATTTCCGAATCGTACAAGTGCATCGCGGCGCGCCTCCTGCGGAGTCATGCCGCGGGCCTGGTTATCTTCCATGCGCATGGCGATGTGTGTTTCAAGCTCCGCGTTTGTCTCGCGATCCATACGCGAGCGACGGAAGAGATTTACCATGCGCCGCAAGAGAGCCATCGTTTTTCCTTAACACTCTTCGCGCAGCAGCTGCGATGGGTGTATGTGAAGCGCACGTTGCGCGGGTGCCCATGTGGCTACAAGTCCAACCATCAGCATGACCAGAACCGTTCCGATAAGCACGACGGGATCGAGCGGGGTGGCCTGATAGACGATGGATGCAAGCACGCGTGAGGCTGCGATGCCTAACAACATTCCAACGACTGATCCGAAAGCAAGAAGGCGGAATGCCCCGCCGAGAGCGGCACGAAGGACCTGCATGCGGTCAGCGCCAAGCGCAATGCGAATGCCCATCTCTTTGAAGCGTTTGCTCACGGAGTAACTGGCCATGCCGAAGATGCCGGTGATGGCGAGCACTGAGCCGAGCAAGCCCAATACGCCGAGTGCGACGGCGGCCGCGCGGGCTGCGAATAAGGCACTGTTCAGCGATTGATTCCACGTGGTGAGCGTGAAGGGGAGGCCATCATCGAGATGATGGATTGCTTCACGCAGTGCGGGCGCGGAGCTTTGAGGATCGCCGATCGTTCGAGCTATGAGGAATGTCTCGGTTGAGGGCGATTGTGCGAGTGGCTCAAAGAATGCGGGCTTTGTCTCTTCCGTTAATGAGATGTATTTTCCGTCTTCCACCACGCCCACCACTTGAATGCGGACTCTGTCGTTGACGCCATGAATGAAATGTCCGCCCACGGCTTTCTCAACCGAGCCGAAGAGCGTGCGCGCAAATTCACGATTGACTATGGCGACCGGAGGAGCGTTCTTATCGTCATTCCATGTGATGTCGCGCCCGGCAAGCAGGGTGGTTCCGGCGGACTGGAAGTACTGAGGAGACACGGAATAACGCATCGGTTCAGCGGCTTCGCTTGAGGCGCGGAAATCCGTTGCACCATCCGCGAAGACTGCTGTCTGGCTCCATCCAATGCCCAGCGGGATATTGCTGATGAGTCCCGCAGACCGGACGCCGGGAACCTGCGATGCTGCATCGAGTATTCGACGCTGCATCGGCGCGGCGCGGTCGCCCTCATACCCTGCCATGCGCAGCTCTGTATCGACGAGAAGAGCATGGTCTGCATGAAAACCAAAATTGGAGTGCAGGGAGCGGTCAAGACCGCGCACTGCCACAAGCGATGAAGTCATAAGCACAGCGCAGACGGCGATCTGTACCATCAGGAGCACGTCCCGCAGGCCGGGCATGCGTTTGCGGCGAGTTACGGCTGCACCGGTCTTGACGACTTCCCAGGGTGCCGTGCCGAAGACTTGACGAATGGGCGCGAGGCCGCAGAGAAGGCCGCTCATGAGCGCCAGAAGGACCGCGACGATGTATGTGCCCGCGTCTGGATTGACTGTTACGTTGACCGGAAAGTCCGGTATGGGCTGCCAAGTGCTGAGTGCACGCAGGAGCACGGAGCTGGCAGCGATGCCCGCGGCTCCGCCAAGGAATGCGATCACGAGTGCTTCGGCGAGAATCTGGCGGAGGATGCGGTTTCGCGTTGAGCCCAATGCCAGCCGCATGGCAATCTCGCGGGCGTGATCCGCGGCGCGGGCGGAAAAGAGGCTGCCGAGGTTAGCGCATGCGGCGAGGAGAATTAACGCGGCTAGGAGCATGAGGCCTGCGACGAATGCACGAACCGGGCCGCCGAGCATATCGCCTGCAAGGCCTGGTTGTGCGAGCGAGAAGATCAATCCGTCATCATCTTTTGGATAAGACTTCTTGAGCTCTGCGGCGATTGCGTTCAACTCGCTGCCGGCTTGTGCTGCTGTGACCTGAGACTTGAGGCGGCCAATCATCCACAGGCTGCGATCTCCGCGCTCTGTGAGGCTGCTGCCATCAATGACGGGTGCGTTGACGATGGGAGTCCAGAGGTCGGGCTTAAAGAAGATCTCTGTGCCGTGAAACTTTTGTGGCGCCACACCGAGGACGGTATATGCGTGGCGGTTCAACTGCACGCTGCGGCCGATGACTGCCGGGTCGCTGTGAAAACGTGTGCGCCACAAGTTGTAGCTGAGAACTACATAAGGAACGGCGTCAAGGCCATGCTCATCGGTGGGTTGAAAGAAGCGGCCGAGGTAGGGCTGAACTCCGAGCATGGAGAAATAATTGCCGCTGGTCTCGAGTATCCATGACTGCCTGGGGTCGCCGCCTGTATCCAGAGCAGCGGAGTTGAAGTTGTAGAGCGCGATGTCTTCAAAACTTCGGCTGCGCCGCCGGAGATCGAGGTAGTCAGGATAGGAGTTCATGGGAACGCCGCGCTGTTGAATCATGTAAAGACGGCGCGCGTTGGGGACGTCGAGTGGCTTGAGAACCAATGTGTTCAGAACGCTGAAGACTACGGCGTTTGCACCGATGGCTACTGCGAGAGTGATGATGGCCGTGAGCGCGAAGCCTGGCGCGCGACGGAGTTGACGCAGGGCGTAGCGGAAATCGAACCAGATGCCGCTGAGACTGAGGGCTGCATCCGCACCTGCGGTTCGCTCCTTGACTACGACGGGATTTCCGAAGCGAAGGAGTGCGTCGCGGCGAGCGGCCTGTGGCGTCATGCCGCGGGCAATGTTGTCTTCGGTGCGCATGTGGATGTGCGCTTCCATCTCCGCTCGTGTCTCGCGATCCACATGCGAGAGGCGAAAAAGATTGGCGATTCTCCGGAACATTCCCATCAGGCCCTCCTTATGCGTAGCGCAGCATGGCGCGAACGCCCTTGACCAGCAGTTCGAAACTTTCTTCGGCTTCGCGGAGTTGTTTGCGGCCAGTGGCGGTGAGACGGTAATACTTGGCTTTGCGATTGGTCTCGGTCATGGCCCAGTCGGAGCCGATCCAGCCGCTCTGCTCCATGCGATGCAGGGCTGGATAGATCGACCCTTCTTCGACCTGGAGAAGGTCTTCCGATGCAATTTGAATGTGCTGCACAATGCCGTAGCCATGCAGCTTGCCGCGCTGCGCCAGCGTTTTGAGCACCAGCAGGTCCAGGCTTCCCTGCAGATCGTTTCGCGCCACGTTGTACCCCTTTTCTTCTAGGTATGAAGAGACGGTATGCCTAGAAGTCGAGGGCTGTCAAGCGGAAGCCTGGCTCCAGATGTGGCGAAGAGCTGTCAGAGCCCTTCGCCCGTGAGGGGATTTACCTCTTTCGGCTTGAGAGTGGTTGGGTCGGGATGGCTGGGAGCGGGTTCCGATGGATGCGTGGTTGGCGCAATGGTGGAGGTGCCTGCGTCATCGCCGAAGGACTGGAAGACGCGGAGAGGGTCGCCGGGCAGCATGTGGTTTTGTTCCAGTGCGATGCGGATGCGGCGCTGGAACTCGCGCACGGGCCCGAATTGCTGCTGCGCCTTGGTCTTAAAAACTACGGGGAAGATGAGCTGCGAACCTTTCATGGAGTCGACGCCCAGGATTTGCGGGTCGGCGAGGAAGAGAGCCTTGAATTGCGGATCGTTGCGAACATCTACGGCGGTCTTGTTGAGAATGTCCATGACCTTTCCGGGATCGGCTGAAAAGTCGATGCTGACGGGAATGGTGGCTACGGAGAACTCGGCGCTCTGATTGGCGACGGTGGTGATTTGCGAATTTGGAATGACGTAGAGCGTGCCATCGCCGCCGCGCACGGTGGTCTTGCGCAGGGTCATGGATTCGACGGAGCCGGTGAGGCCGGCGATGGTGACCACGTTGCCGACGCTGAACTGATCTTCGACAAGGATGAGCGTGCCGTTGAGCACGTCTTTGACGATGTTTTGTGCGGCGAGACCGATGGCTACTCCGGCTATGCCGGCGGAGGCGAGCAGTGGACCGAGATCGATACCGATGGAAGAGAGAATCTGGAGGGAGAGAAATCCCAGGATAATGACGGTGCCGATATTCCGGATAATGCCGGACAGGGTGCGGGCCTGAGAGAGGCGCGCCATGTTGTCCGGGTGCTTTTCTGCTATGCGCACCGTGCGGGCGGTGACGAAGCTCAACAGGCGGCTCAGCAAAACGGCAATGACGATCATGACAACCAGGTGTGGCAGCTTTCGATGCACAAACTCCTGAGCATCATTGATCCATTCATCGAGCACGCGGCCCATGAAGCGGCCTTCCGCGAAGATTCCGTTACGAAGGAATAAAAAAGCGAGGTCTGGCATGAGGAAAGTTCTCCTAATCAATCTATTTTCAGGCTGCGGAAAAGACTTGAGCGAACAGTTATCGCGAAGGTGTACAAGTGTAGTGAAGGTATGCGCCGCCAGTCTTTCGGATGCGCGGAAACGGCGGGTGGTTTTCGCGCGGCGCGCCTTGATGGGAGGTTGATGTGCGCTCCAAAGTTTATCGTCTGCCCAGCGCGGGAATTGATTCGGAGCCCGGATTATTCCTTTTGCGGTTACGGTGGAAGCGTGCTGTCGCAACGGGCATCGTGCTGCTGGCAGGCGCTTTGTCGTGTGGATTAAGCCAGCAGGGGGCTCCGGGGCAAGCGGAACAAAATTCCACCACGCCGCAGAGCAGCGAAGCTGCAAAGGCCTCAGTGCCGGCCGGGACCAGCCAGCAGGAGCAGCCGATGGCAAAAGAGAGTGCGGAACTGCTGAAGCTTGCGACGGAATTGAAGGCGGATGTGGATAAGAGCAGCAGTAACACGCTTTCCATGGATGTGATTCGGAAGGCGGAACAGGTGGAACACGCCGCACGCCACATGAAGGACATGTATAAAGCAAGCGCAGGCGTGAACTGATGGCGCGGTGAAGCGCGCCCAGGGTGGTGGGTATGAATGAAATGAAAGATTGTTGGCTGGTTACGGGAAAGGTTGGTTGGGTGCTGGCATTCTTCCTGCTGGCCGACGGTGCGCTTGTGTGCCGCGCTCAGTCAACAGGGGGCTATGATCCTCCCCAGGCCAATACGCGTCCGCCAGACAGGCCGTTGACGATTGACGAGCAGAGCGTGACGCAGGATCAGCACCGGATGCATCAACTGAATCTTGCGCGGCAGAGGTCGATGGTCTCCGATGCAGAAAAGCTTTTGGCGCTGGCCAGGCAACTGGATGCGGGCGTGGGCGCGGCGGGCAATGTGCTTTCGCCGGCGCAGAGGTTGAAGATGGCCTCCGACATTGAAAAGCTGGCGCATAATGTGAAGGAAAAGATGAGCTATGTGGCTGGAACGCCCTCGCTTGCGCCGATGACACATGGGCCTCCCGGTGCGTGGCCGCAATAATCCACAGGCGATAATCATGGCCGAAAATTTGTTCTGAATAGTACAATCAAGGGTGGTTTTGGCCGCTTGGGCGACGAGCCAATCGGCGCTATCTGCAACGGGAGATTAAAGGAATGGGACTTGCAGTTTCCGGTATTCGTCTGTCGGATGCAATTTCGGCTACCGGCAGCCTTTCTCCAGAGGTTCTTGCGGAGATGTACCGGTTGATGTATCTCTCCCGATGCATAGATGACCGCGAGATTCTGCTGAAACGCCAGCAGAAGATTTTCTTTCAGATATCGGGCGCCGGGCACGAGGCGCTGCAGGTGGGCGCGGCGCTGGCTTTGCGCTCGGGCTATGACTGGTTCTTTCCGTATTACCGTGACCGCGCGCTCTGCCTCACGTTGGGCGTTACGGCCGAGGAGATGTTTCTGCAAGCCGTTGGAGCGGCGGCAGACCCAGCGAGCGGTGGGCGGCAGATGCCGACGCATTGGGGCGATACCAGGCTGAATATTGTCAGCACGTCATCTTCTACAACGACGCAGCTTCTTCATGCGGTGGGTTGCGCTGAAGCGGGACGTTATTTCAGCCGTCATCCTGAGGCAGCGAAAAAGGTGGATGGCGATTACCGCGAGTTTGCAGATGTTACTTTCCACGGCGATGAGGTTGCGCTCACCTGTGTGGGTGAGGGCTCTACTTCTCAGGGTGAGTTCTGGGAGGCGCTGAATACGGCTTCAAATCAGAAGCTGCCGGTGATCTTCTGCGTGGAAGATAACGGTTATGCAATCAGCGTGCCGGTAGAGGTGAACACTCCCGGTGGAAATATTTCGCGGCTGGTGGCGAATTTTCCGAACTTCTATTTCGCTGAGATCGATGGCACGGATCCGGAATTAACGCTGCGAACTTTTCAGGCTGCGGCCGAACATTGCCGTGCGGGTCGGGGTCCGGCGCTGGTGCATGGGCACGTTGTTCGACCGTATTCGCATTCGCTGTCTGACGATGACAAGCTGTATCGCTCTGCGGCTGAGCGCGAGGCGGATGCGCTGCGTGATCCACTGGCGCGGATGCAGATGCGTTTGCTGCGCGAAGGCGTTTTGACTGCGGAGCAGATTACGGAGCTGGAGCATCGACTGGATGCCGAGGTGGCGGAGGCTGCCGAGCGCGCGCTGGCTGCAGCCTTGCCGGAGATTGCGAGCATTACGAAGCATGTGTACTCAGAGGATCTTGATCCTACGAGCGCATCTTTTGCGACAGAGCAGCCGGTAGTGGATGAGCAGAAGAAGAATCCGCGCACCATGGCGGATTTGATCAATGCCTGCCTGCATGATGAGATGGCGCGCGATGAGCGCATTGTGGTCTACGGCGAAGATGTGGCCGATGCGAGCAGGGAAGAGGCTCTTCGGGAGACCAAGGGTAAGGGCGGCGTTTTCAAGCTGACTGCGGGATTGCAGACGGCATTTGGTTCGGAGCGTGTCTTTAATTCGCCGCTGGCTGAGGCAAATATTGTGGGCCGGGCGGTGGGTTATGCGGTGCGCGGGATGAAGCCGGTGGTGGAGATTCAGTTCTTCGATTACATCTGGCCTGCAGTGCATCAGATTCGCAATGAGCTGGCTGTGATGCGGTGGCGGTCGAATGGCACGTTTGCCGCGCCGCTTGTGATTCGCGTGCCGATTGGCGGCTATCTCACAGGCGGAGCAATTTATCACTCACAATCCGGCGAGAGCATCTTCACGCATATTCCCGGGCTGCGCGTGGTGATGCCTTCCAATGCGCTGGATGCGAATGGTTTGCTGCGTACGGCAATTCGTTGCGATGATCCGGTGCTGTTTCTGGAGCATAAGCGGCTGTATCGCGAGACATACGGGCGCGCGCCGTATCCGGGACCCGATTTTGCGATTCCGTTTGGCAAAGCGCGTCTTGTGCGGCCTGGAAAAGACCTTACGATTGTTACTTACGGCGCCGTGGTGCCGCGTGCGTTGCAGGCTGCCGAGAAGGCCAAGCGCGAGCACAATATCGATGTGGAGCTGATTGATCTGCGGACGCTGAACCCTTACGACTGGGAGGCGATTGCGGAGTCCATTCGCAAGACCAGCCGCGTGATTGTGGCGCATGAAGATATGCAGAGCTGGGGCTTTGGAGCGGAGATTGCTGCGCGGATTGCGGATGAGCTCTTTGAGGACCTGGATGCGCCGGTGAAGCGTGTAGCGGGTATGGATACCTTTGTCGCTTACCAGCCGATTCTGGAAGATGTGATCCTGCCGCAGCCGGAAAAGATTCTCAAAGCGATTGTGGAGTTGCGTGCGTATTAGCTCCACGTTTATCCAGCCGCGCGGCTACAATACTGGGATGGCACAGCACAGGCGTCGCGAGCAGCGATGGAAGGTGGTTCGAGCCGCATGAAGGCAATTTTCCGGCTTCTGCGCTTCGGGCTGCCCTATACGTTCTATTGGCTGCCGGGCGTGCTGCTGCTTGCTGCAGTGGGCCTACTGGATGCTCTGCGGGTCGTCTTCTTTGTGCCGATTCTGGGCGTGGTGTTGCGGCCCGGGAATGCCGCGGGCCCTTTGTATCTCTTTCCTTTTGCGCCGCCGGGATGGCAGTTCGATATGCGGGGTTTTGTTCCGCCGAGGCTGCATAATGACTGGGCTATTGTTGCCTTTGCGCTGATTACTTCCACGGTTCTGAAAGGTATTTGCGACTACGCAGGCACTTACCTGGTAAATTATGCGGGCTTCGGTACGATTACCGATCTTCGTAACAAGCTATACGAAGTGACTCTGCGGCGCTCGGCGAGCTTCTTTCAGAAACATCCCACCGGGACGATTCTTTCCACTCTGATCAATGATGTGGACAAGGTGCAGACTGCGGTCAGCACGGTGCTGGGCGATTTTCTGCAGCAGTTCTTCACGTTCTTTTTCAGCGCTACCGCGGTGATTCTGCTTGGCGGCCGGCTTAGCTGGCTGCTCTTGTTATTTGTGCCGGTGGTGATTACTTCGGCGCGGCGCATCGGGCGATCCGTGCGGACGCGGACACGGTCCGGGCAGGACAAGCTTGCCGAGATACAGAACATTCTGCATGAGACGGTTACGGGACATCGCATTGTCAAGGCCTTCAATACGGAGCTGACGGAGGTTTTGCGCTTTCAGAAAGCGGCGATGCGGCTCTTTCGCGCTAACCTTCACTCGGTACGGATTCAGTCGATCAGTTCGCCGCTGATGGATACGATAGGCGCGATTGCGATTGCGTTGCTGCTTTGGATTGGACGCAATGAAATCTCTCGCGGACGCATGACGGCCGAGGTTTTCATTGCGTTCATTATTGCGCTTTTCAAACTGTACGATCCGGTTCGCCGCATAGCTTCGTACTACAACAGCTTTCAACAGGCCATTGGCGCATCGGCTTCCATCTTCACATTTTTCGACACAAAGGACGAGGTGAAGGAGCGGCCGCGCGCGCTGACGCTGAGGCAGTTCAAGCAGTCTGTTCGGTTTGAGAATGTGGGCTTTGCTTATTCGAGTGAAGATGGCGAGCACCAGATATTGCATAACGTGGATCTGGAAGTGCAGGCAGGCGAGATGCTTGCGCTTGTCGGGCCAAGCGGCGCGGGCAAGTCTACTCTCGTGAATCTGATTCCGCGATTCTTTGATGTGACCTCGGGCCGCATTCTGATGGACGATCACGATCTGCGCGACCTTACATTGGCATCGCTGCGCAAGCAGGTGGCGCAGGTAACGCAGGAGACGATCCTCTTTAACGACACAGTCGGCAACAACATTGCTTATGGACAGCCGGACGCGAAGCAGGAAGTGATTGAGCAGGCGGCGCGGAATGCGCTGGCGCATGACTTCATCATGCGGATGCCCCAGGGTTATGACACGGTGATCGGAGAGAAAGGGTTCCGGCTTTCGGGCGGCGAGCGGCAGCGTATCGCGATTGCCCGGGCTATTTTGAAGAACGCGCCGATTTTGATTCTGGATGAAGCCACTTCTGCGCTCGATGCTGAGAGCGAATCGCTGGTGCAGGCGGCTCTGGCGAATTTGATGCAGAACCGCACAGTTGTGGTGATTGCGCATCGGCTCGGTACTGTGAGGCGCGCCAATCGTATTGCGGTGCTGGAAGAAGGGCGCATTACGGCGATTGGCACGCATGAGGCGCTTCTTGATTCCTCGCCCACGTATAGCCGTTTGTATCAATTGCAGTTTATGGATTTGCCGGAGTCGAAGCCGGACGAGCTGGAGCACGCGCTTTGACAGGGTTGAAAGGAATTACGGGATGCCGCTTTACTCGATGACTGGATACGCGCGGACACAGGCGCGTGTGAATGACTTGCTTGGTTATACGCTCAGTGTGAAAAGCGTGAATCATCGCTTTTTGGATGTGCAGCTTCGGCTGCCTTCCGGTCTGGATGCGCTGGAGATGGAGTTGCGGCGTGCGCTCAAGGAGCATCTTGTGCGTGGGCATGTGGAGCTTACGCTTTCTGTGGAGCGTGCCGCGCAGCAGGCCTCCGGGTTTAATCGCGAAGTGGTTGCGGCATATGTGGATGCGTTTCGCGCTGCGCAGGGAGAGTTTTCGCTCACGGGCGATCCGGATTTGAATACGATTCTTCGCATGCCGGGTGCGCTGGAATCCAATCATCGTAATGCTGGTGACGATGAGGCGGAGGCTCTGACGGCGAGTGTGAGTGCCCAGATTGGTCCGCTGCTGGAACAGTTGAAGGCGATGCGAGCTCGTGAAGGGGATTCGCTTGGAGCGATTCTGCATGGATCCTTGGATCGACTGGCGCAGGCTGTGGAAGGTGTGGCGCAGTTGCGGCCTGAGGTGGAGCAGCGTTACCAGGAGCGGCTCACGCAGCGGTTGAACGCTGCTGCCGGCTCGGAGTTCAGCCGCCAGCGCGTGCTGGAAGAGGTTGCGGTGCTTGTCGATCGCAGCGATATTGCGGAAGAGCTGGCGCGCATGACCACGCACATCGGGCACTTTCGCGAACTGCTCGCATCGGGCGGTGAGATGGGCAAGAAGCTCGACTTTCTGCTGCAGGAGATGAATCGCGAAGCGAATACGCTGCTGTCAAAGACCGGCGGCGTGGGCGGCAAGGGAACGCGCATTACGGAACTGGGGCTGGCGATGAAGGCGGAGATTGAAAAGGCCCGCGAGCAGATTCAGAACGTGGAGTAGCGCAGGAGAATTCAGGAAAGGGACCAGTTAAAACTCAACGTGGCAGGCATTTTATTCATCATTTCCGCTCCTTCCGGCTCGGGTAAGAGCACGCTCGTGAGCGAGCTTCGCAAACAGGTTAGTGGCGTGGACTTTTCCATCTCGTGGACGACGCGTCCTCCGCGCGGATCCGAGCAGGATGGCCGCGAGTATCACTTCACGGATCGTGCGACCTTTGAGCGCATGATTGCAGCGGATGAGTTCATGGAGTATGCCGAGGTCTTTGGCAACTACTACGGCACTGCGCGAGGCTCGCTGGATGCGGCGCGGCGCCTGGGGCATGATCTGCTGCTGGATATCGATGTGCAGGGCGCGCTGCAGGTGCGTAAGTCCACGCCAGAGGCGGTGAGCATCTTTATCATGCCGCCCAACCCCAAGGTTCTGCGCACGCGATTGCGGAACCGCTTCCGTGCAGAAGGCCAGGTGAATGAGGCGGATCTGTACAGGCGGCTCTCTGAGGCCAGCAAGGAGATTGAGAATTACCGCGAATACGGATATATTCTCGTCAACGACATCCTGGACCGCGCGGTTGCCCAATTGGAAGCCATTGTGCAGGCCGAGCGGTATTATCGCAACAGCGAACCCATTGCATTGCGGGCTCGCAGAGTTCTGGAAGTGGCAGCGGCGTGCCGACTGGCCAACTCAACGGAGCGGCTGAAACCGGTGCTTGAGGCCTTCGGGATTCTGAATCCCAATGGCCAACAGCAGTTGAACTTTGATGTAAGCCCTCATCCAAGCGATCCTAAAGAGGAAGGCCTGGATGATGAGGATGAGGACGAATAGGAGACTTTTCATGCAGATTGAAACCCAGTTCGATTCCAACTATCGCAAGGTTCTGGTAGCTGCCCGGCGTGCGCGTCAGTTGCAGAGCGGAACGCAGTCGCTCGTCAACAGCCCATCCACCAAGTTCTGCCGCATTGCCCAGGATGAAATCGAAGCGGGCAAAATCTCCTACGTCAAGAAAGACGTCCCGGTGATAAAGCCACCGGTGGATGAGTCTGGCCTGCCCATCATGGTGTAGCAATCGCTATGCTTTGGGCGTGGTGACTTCTGCGAAATGCCAGAGGACTCCTGACGGATCGAAGAGATAGGCGACTGTCAGTCCCCACGTCTGGAGTTTCGGAGGCGATGGCGGCTGAACGCCGAAGCGGGCGGCCAGATCCAGCGCATCGATGTGTTGGCACCAGGCGTGAACGTCCGTGACCAGGACGTGCATCATGGTATTTTCCGCCCATTCTTTGACGTAGTACCCCTGCAGCAGGAAGGCATGCGGACCCAGGTTCACTTCGGCCAGAGTTTCGCCGAGCATGTGGGCTTCAAAGCCGATTGCCTTATAAAAACTCAGGCTTGTCTGGAAGTCCTTTGCGGGAAGAAACGGGCGGAATGCGCGGATTTTCGGAATGAGATTCGCGACAGTGCTCATGGAAGTTCTCCACCAGGTATTGTGGCAGGTGTTGCGGCCCATCGTATTCCCTGTTCCCTGTAAAATCATTTCATGCGAGTGACAGTTGGCGTCTCCGGCGGCATTGCCTCTTATAAGGCCGCGGAACTGGTGCGTGCGCTGCAGCGGCAGGCACTGGAAGTTCATGTGGTGATGACGGAGTCTGCTACGCACTTTGTGCAGCCGCTTACCTTTCAGGCGCTCTCCGGCAACCGTGTGGTTACCAGCCTCTGGGATCCGCAGGGCGCGCCGATGGAGCACATCGACGAAGCATTGTGGACTGAGGCGCTTGTTGTTGCGCCGGCTACCGCTAACGTTCTGGCGAAGTTCGCTCATGGCATTGCGGACGATTTTCTGACTACGATGCATCTGGCCACGAAGGCCCCTGTTCTTGTGGCTCCGGCGATGAACGTGAATATGTGGGAGCATCCCGCGACGCAGGCGAATCTTGAAATTCTGCGGCAGCGCGGGGTTCGGGTGATTGAGCCGGGCTCGGGTGACCTGGCCTGCGGCATGGTGGGCGCCGGCCGTATGGCGGAGCCGGATGTGATTGCTGAAGCTGTCCTGAATATGCTGGGTCATCGGCATGATCTTGCCGGTGAGACTGTTCTTGTAACGGCTGGCGGTACCCGTGAAGCCCTTGATCCGGTGCGATTCCTTGGCAATCGCTCCAGCGGCAAGATGGGCTATGCGGTGGCTGAGGCTGCGCAGGCTCGCGGAGCCAAGGTGATTCTGATCAGCGGGCCTTCGGCACTGTATCCGCCGGCTGGGGTTGAAGCGGTGCAGGTGACTACGGCAGAGCAGATGCGTGAGGCTGTGCTGGGCCGCATGGACCAGGCTTCGATTGTGGTGAAGGCTGCTGCTGTGGCCGATTACAAGCCCATTGTGGTCTCGGAGCAGAAGCTCAAGCGCACCGGGCCGATGACGCTGGAACTTGCGCCTACGGAAGACATTCTTGCCGAAGTGGTAAGGCGGCGGCATCCGGGGCAGTTGATTGTGGGCTTTGCGGCGGAGACCGAAAACCTGGCTGAAAATGGCCGCGCAAAGCTGCTGCGCAAGGGCGCGGATGCGATTGTGGTGAACGACGTTTCCGGGGAACATGCCGGGATTGATTCCGATGTGAATGCTGTCACTTTTCTTACGCTTTCTACCGCGATGGAGATGCCGGAGATGCCGAAGCGCAAGCTGGCCGATCGCATTCTGGACGAGATTCTTGGTCTGCGGCGTCCCAAACAGATGGTGATGGAACTGGAAGACGCGAGCGGTATGGAAGAGTTCGTTGGCCGCCGCCGTCCGATTATTGTGGAGTAGACGTGGCTACTCCTCCGAATGCTAATTTCGATGCTGCTACCCGGCAGGCGCTGGCTGCGCGGCTGCGGTTCTATCGCGACCTTGGGGTGACGGAGTTGTATCGCCGTCCGGTAGACGCCGCGCTGCTTGAGAAGCTTTCGCAGTCTGCAAGCCTTGCATCGGAGATGGAAGTGCCTGAAGCGCCGGTTGAGGCTCAGCCTGCTGCTTTTACCTTGACCCCAGTCAGCCCGGCCTCAACTATTTTGGAGGAGCCTGCTATTCCGCCTCGTAAGCCTATTGCTGTTCAGCCTGAGATTGCTCCGCCGGTTGCTCCTGCGGATCGTGCTGCTGCTCTTCTCGCGATTCGCGAAGACATTGGCGACTGCACCCGCTGCGAGCTTCACAAGGGCCGCAACAAGATCGTATTTGCAGACGGCTCACCGGATGCGCGACTGCTCTTTGTGGGCGAGGGGCCGGGCGCGGATGAAGATGCGCAGGGGCTCCCGTTTGTGGGCCGCGCGGGCCAGTTGCTCAACAACATGATTGGCGCGATGGGGCTGAAGCGGGAAGAGGTATACATCTGCAATGTGGTTAAGTGCCGTCCGCCGGGGAATCGTACGCCGGAGCCGGATGAGGCGAATACCTGTTCGCCGTTTCTCTTTCGGCAGATTGATGTGGTGCGGCCTGAGGTGATTGTGGCGCTGGGTGCCACGGCGGCCACATATCTGCTGGGGCAGCGGCAGCCGTTGGCCGGTCTGCGGGGGCGGGTTCATGCTTTTCGCGGATCGAAGCTGATTGTGACCTACCATCCCGCGTTTCTGCTGCGCGATCCGCGGCAGAAGAAGGAAGCATGGGCCGACTTGCAGATTGCCATGCGAGAGCTGGGGTTGACGCCGCCGGCGAAGAACTAGCCTTCGTGTGCAGTGGCGGCGTGAGGCTGAGGTATGAGCTCCGTGAGGGCGATTCCGGCGAGTATCAGCAGGGCTCCGGTAGCGGGACGGCGCGTGAGGCGTTCGCCCAGGACCAGGAACGAAGTGATCCAGGCGAAGACAGGTTCCAGCGTGATGAGCAGGGCAGTGTGCGAGGGCGGCAGAATGGATTGTGCCCAGCTCTGCACCGAGAATGCGGCTGCGGTGGCGAGGACGGCTGCGATGAGCAGCGCGGCAACGAGGCGCGGCGTGAGGTTCAGGTGTGGTTGGCCCATGAAGGGAAGACTTATCGCCATGAAGACGGCGCAGAAGCCTACCTGCAGGACTGCGAGCGGTCGGAAGTCGATGCGCGGCGACGCGTGGCCCAGTGCGATGCAGTGCAGCGCAAAGCCGATGGAGCAGCCGAAGGTGAGGATGTCGCCGCGGCTGATAGCGGACCAGTCGGGCATCAGGGAGTTGGCTTCGGCTGGCGTGGTGAGCAGGACGATTCCGAGGAAGGCTACGGCTGCGCCGAGAAAGGCGTTCCAGCGTGGCATGTGTGCGCCGGGCGGCCGTAACGCCGGGACGATGCAGAAGAGCGGCACGAGCACGACGACGAGGCCGGTGATGAAGGCTGAGCGCGAGGGCGTGGTGGTGAGCAGGCCGATGGTCTGGAACTGGTATCCCGCAGCGAGGCAGAGGCCGACGATGGCTCCTGCTCCGATTTGCCAGGGGCGGATATTTCGCAGGGAACGCCAGTAAGCGGCGAGCAGCACGAAAAATGCCAGTGACATGCGCGCAAGATTGAAGGCCGCCGGCGATGCGTCTGTGAGCGCAGATTTGATGAGAACAAAAGTTGAGCCCCAGATGGCGACAACAAATGTCATGAAAAGATAGGCGCGGGCTTTCATCTGGTTTCCATTTTTGCATTGATGACGCGGCAGGCAGCGCGATGCGGGGATTTTTGCGTCTTAGGGAGGGAGATCAATAGCGAGGTACGTGGATGCGATTTGGCTTTTCACCCAAGGACTGGATATTCGTCATTTTTCTTTTTTGTGCGGCTCTTGTTTTGAGCAATGTGATTCACTTTATTGTTTTTCGTATTCTCAAGCGGAATCAGCAGGGGGAGCATAGCCAGCAGGAGAGCCATCGCAGGCTTGCGGATATTCAGCGGCTGATGACCTCCCCGGCGCGCATGGTGTTCATCACCATCGGGCTGCGGATTGTGATCCCGCTGATTCCGAATATTCCCGATGCGTGGCGGTTGCAGGCGGAACAGGTGCTGGGAATTTTGATTGTGCTGTCCCTGGGCTGGCTGGCGGTGGCGGGCGTGTACCTGTTTGAGGCTTTTACGCTGCGGCGGTTTGATCTGGCGGCAGTGGATAATCTGCGCGCGCGTCGGGTGCATACGCAGATGAATTTTGTTCGCCGCATCTTGATTGGCGTTGTGGTGTTGGTGTCTGCTGCCGGGCTGCTGTGGAGCACGCATGACCCCAATCTTTGGAAGTGGGGAACGGGGCTGCTTGCTTCGGCGGGATTGGCTTCGCTGCTGCTGGCGGCTGCTGCGAAGTCTACCGTGTCGAATCTGCTCGCCGGCTTGCAGCTTGCCTTCAGCGAGCCGATTCGCATTGATGATGTGGTGGTGATTCAGGGGGAGTGGGGACGGATTGAAGAGATTACGAGCACCTATGTGCAGGTGAAGATCTGGGATGAGCGCAGGCTGATTGTGCCGCTGAGTTACTTTATTGAGAATCCCTTTCAGAACTGGACGCGGCAGCGTGCGGACATTATGGGAACGGCGTTTCTGTATGTGGATTATGCCGTGCCCGTCGAGCCGCTGCGTCAGGAACTGACGCGCATCGTGAGCGAGACAAAGCTTTGGGATGGGCGCGTGTGCGGGCTGCAGGTGACGAATCTTTCGGAGAAGACGATGGAGCTGCGTTGTCTGGTGAGCTCCTCGAATTCGGGAGAGAACTTTGATCTGCGATGCCTGGTGCGCGAAAAGATGATTGAGTTTTTGCGAAATGAATTTCCTGAGGCGCTGCCTACGATGCGCTTTGAGGTTCGCAGGCAGGAAAGAGCAGCGCCGGAGCAACAGATCGAGGTTGTGGATAGTTACTAATTCTGGTTTGCTTTGTATGCTGTTTTTCCGGCGACGATGGTTTCGAGCACCTTTGTCTTGAGGATGGCGGGGGCGGGACAGGTGTAGAGGTCGCGGTCTACGAGGATCAGGTCGGCGTCATAGCCGGGCAGCAGCTTGCCTTTGTGCTTCTCTGCGAACTCGGCGTACGCGGAGCCCTGCGTGTAGGCGTAGAGGGCCTGGCCGCGGGTGAGCTTGTTTTCAGGAAAGTAGGTTTTGGTTCCCGCTTCATTCATGCGCGTGACTGCGGCGTAGAGGCCGCGGAAGGGTGTGATGGGCTCGACCGGATAGTCGGTGCCGAAGGCCAGCGGAACGCCCGCGTCCAAAAAGGCTTTCCATGCGTAGGAGTAAGCGGCGCGCTGTGGGCCTAAGCGGCTCTCGGCCCAGTTCATATCCGTCAGCAGATGATTCGGCTGCATGGAAGCAATCACGCCAAGCTGCTTGAAGCGCGGGATGTCGCCGGGATCGACGACCTGTGCGTGCTCGATGCGGTTGCGGGCGGTGGTGGAAACGCCGGGCTGTGAGAAGGCATCAAGCGCCATGGCAGCGGCGCGGTCACCGATTGCGTGGAAGCCTAGCTGGAAGCCTGCTTGGGCGCGTTCGACGGCCATCTTGTTGAGCTGGTCTTGCTTGAATTGCGGAAGGCCGGAGTTCTTAGGATCGTCGGAGAATGGCTGCTTCATCGCGGCTGTGCGGGAGCCAAGCGAGCCATCCATGAAGCCCTTCAACATGCCGGTGCGGAGGAGTGTGTCATTGGCGTCGTGGTGCGCGCGCATCTTCTTGAGCTGATCGAGCGGGGCAATGAACGGGAGCCATTCGTAGATGCGCAGATGGAGGTGTCCTTCTTTTTCAAGCTGCTCGAAGGTGAGAAAGTCCTGCCAGTCGGAGAAGTCCTGCACGCTGGTGACGCCGTGCGAGAGGGCGTCAGCGATGGCGAGCTCGTCGCCGCGCCGGCGTTCTGCCGCTGTGGGTGGAGGAATGATTTTCGAGACCAGATCCTTGGCGGATTCGCGGAGGATGCCGGTGGGATTGCCTGATGCGTCCAGGTCGATGGCTCCGCCTTGCGGGGCTGCGGTTTTGCCGGTGATGTTGGCGGCTTTGAGTGCGGCGGTATTGACGATGGCGATGTGGCCGTCAATCCGTTCGAGATACGTGGGGTGGTCGCCGGTGACTTTGTCGAGATCCTGGCGGGTGGGCAGCACGGCGGCGGCCCACAGGGTGTGGTCCCAGTTGCCGCCTGTGAGCCAGTGGCCTGCGGGTGCGGCTTGTGCGAATTTTTGCACCGACGCGAGCATTTCCGCGAGGGATTTTACGCCGGTGAGATCGACGTTGAGCTTGGTCTGACCTGCTCCGCCGAGGTGCGTGTGGGCGTCATTGATGCCGGGGAAGATGGTGGTGCCGGCGTTGAGCGGATGCAGATGCGTTTGCGGGCCTGCCAGGCGCTTGATTTCGGCATTGGTGCCGATGGCGATTACCTTGCCGTGTCCGATGGCGATGGCTTCTACGACTTGCGGCTTGTCTTCACCAAATCCTGCGCCGGTGTAAATGCGGCCGTTGAGGTAGATATCCTCGGGCACCTGTGCGGATTGGGCGATAGCAAATGAGGCGTAGAGAGCAGAGCAGGCGAGCAAAATTCGGATGGAACGCATGAGGGTAGAGTAGCAGTTGCAAGGGAGGTTGCAGGGGGCAGATGACACGTTTCAGACTCGCGCCGCGCGGAGATGGGGCGCCCGGCGGATGTCTTTTCCCACGGGCGCTTGATGTTCTGGCGGAATTGCTCGATGAGGGCATGCGCTGAGGTGGCCCACGGAGTGTCGGGCTGGCCGAAGTAGCTTTCTGTCCAGATGAGCTGGCCGGGATTGGAGGGCGATGCTTTGTAGTAGACGCTGATGGTGGCCAGCTTGCGGTCGGAGGGGCCGATGTAGACGCCCGTTGGGTCAGGTGCTGTCAGCACAAAGGCCAGGTCTGCCGGCTCTGGCTCTACGGTTTTGCCTATCGAGGTTGCGAGCTGTTGCAACTGCCGGGAGGAAGAGGGGTTTCGCGCAGGAACCTGTATCGAGATTGTTTTTGTAGCTTGCAAAACCTGCTGAAAGCTGTGAAGGTCGCAGTGATAGGTATTGCCTTGCTCCGTGCAGGGGTGAACTTCGATTTGCGTTTGTGCGTGGGCTGCGTAGTTGAAAACCAGAACGAACAAACTGAGGATGAGCGCTCTTTTCATGGCTTCGGCTCCGGGATTCATGTTACGCGTGCCTATGGCATGGTGCCTATCAAGTGACGGGCTCTATGCAAAGAAAGCCGCAACGGATAAGGGCGCCTATGGAAGTTGATGGGGAACATTTCGCTGGCTGCGTCGTATATTGAGGCATCCGGTCGGGAGCGTGTATGAGATTTCTTCGGAACCCGGGCAGAGTTGTGGGCATGCTGTATTTCCTTGGGTCCATCCCGGGGTTCTTTGCGCTGCTCTATGTTCCGGGCAAGTTGTTTGTGCATGGAAATCCTGTGGCAACGGCGCACAACATTGCGGCGCATGAGAGCTTGTTTCGCTGGGGGATTTTTACGAATCTCATGGCGCAGGCCAGCTTCATTCTTGTGGCGTTTGCGCTGTATGCGCTGCTGAAGCAGGTGAACAGGCCATTGGCGATTCTGATGGTGGTGCTGATCACGGTGCCGGTTCCGATTGCCTTTGTGAATGAGCTGAACTCGGTGGCTGCGCTGCTGCTAGCGCGGGGCGCGGATTCGCTTGGGGCTATCGATGAAGCGCAGCGCATTGTGTGGATGCGGTTTTTCCTGAACCTGCGCGGAGCGGGCTACGACATTGCGGGCATCTTCTGGGGACTGTGGCTGTTTCCGCTTGGATTGCTGGTGTATCGCTCGGGTTTTATTCCGCGTGTGCTGGGAATACTGCTGATGGTGGGGTGCTTTGCGTATCTTGCGAACAGCTTTACTTCACTGGTGATGCCGGAATTTGCCGATGCGGTGGCACGGTGGGCGAATCCGATTCAGCTAGTCGAGATGGTGTTTACCGCGTGGCTGCTGATCATGGGAGCGACGCCGAAGCGCGAGCCTGCACTGGATGGCACGTAGAGCGCTACTGCTGGGCTGCCCAGTCCGCAACGGCCAGCATGAGCAGCAGTATGCGCTTCAGACCGGTTTCGCGATTGCGCGGCGAGTACCACTCGGCGAGCGTGTGTGCGCCGCCGCTTTCGCCGCCCGCTCCCAGTGAGAGCGCAGGGATGCCGAGAGAGAGTGGGAGATTGGCGTCGGTTGAGCCCAGGCGCGGCGTGGTGATCAGGCCGAGGTGGCGGTCTACGGCGTGCAGGGTTTCGAGCAGCGCGCTCTGGTCCGGCAGTCGCGCGGCCGGGCGGTCACCGATTTTTGCGATGGAGAAGGAGAGCTTGCCGCGAGGCGTGTGCGGCTTGCGATTGGTATGTTCGATTGCGTCTTCCACGGCGCGGTAGAGAGCCACTTCCAGGCGGAGCAGCTCGTCTGCACTGGTGGAGCGGAAGTCAATGGCTGCCACTGCGCTTTCCGGGATGGAGTTCACGCTGGTTCCACCCTGAATGGTGCCGACGTTGAGCGTGGTGCGAGGAGCGCCGTGCCTGCCTCCATCTCCGAGTGGAGTGCGTGAGAGGTTGGCGAGAGCCTCAGCCAGCGCGACGATGGGGTTGGGGGTGCCGGCGTCTGTAAAGCTGTGGCCGCCGGGCCCGTTGACGGTAACGCGGAAGCGCCGGCTGCCCAGGGCCTGCGTAACTGCGCCATCGGCACCTGCGCCGTCCAGCACGATGTGAGCGGCTACGCGCTGGGCCAGCGGACTGTTTGCGTAGAAGTGGCGGACTCCGCGGAGATCGCCTTCGCCTTCTTCACCCACATTGCCGAGGAAGAGGATTGGCGCGGACGATGGGACGGCGGAGTGCGTGAGTGCAGCGGCAAGTGCCAGCAGGCCCGCGAGGCCGGCGCCGTTGTCTCCGGCTCCGGGAATTTCGAGGCGGTCCTGATCATCCAGTCGCCGCAGAACTGCATGCAGCGGGGTTCCGGCAGGGAAGACGGTATCGATGTGCGCCGAGAGGACGACGATGGGGCCGGTACTCGCAGGATCAAGATGCGATGCGGGCAGAAAGCCGAGGACGTTGCTGATCTCGTCGGTTTGAACCGCGTCCAGGCCGATCTGCGTGAACCGCTCCGCCAGCCATGTTGCGCGGGCTTGCTCACCGAAGGGAGGCGCGGGGATTTCGCAGAGCGTGGTCTGCCAGTCGAGGATGGTTTTGGGGTTGGCGTGGATCCATGCGAAGGCGGCGTGAACGGCGCGCACTGCGGCTAATGTAGTGACGCGCGTGAATGCCGGAGTGGTGGAAGAGGATGGCATGGTCTCTGTTGGAAGGGTAGCAGGCCCATTTGCGGTGATCGTTTATGCGCTTGCGCTACTGTGCGTCTTCATCGGATCTTCGCGGCAGTTCAGGAAGAGGATTCAGGGTATTCGACGGAATGAAGAAAGAGTCCGCGGGCGGGAGCTGTTGGCCCGGCGGCAGAGCGGGCGCGGGCGGCGATCATCTCCGGGATCGCCGCTGCGGGAGTGTAGCCTCGGCCTACATCGAGCATGGTTCCGACTAAATTGCGGACCATGTGGTGCAGGAAGCTGCTGCCGCGTACGCGATAGACAAGGAGATTTCCGTCCGCCGTCTGCTGCTCATGCCAGCCTGAGTTGAAAATCGTGCGGATGGCGTTTTTTTGCGGCTCGCCTTCTTCGTCCTCTGCTGTAACTTCGCCTTCGCGCGCGGATTGGTCGGGATCGGTCGCGGCGAAGCTCAGGAAGTCGTAGGTTCCGATGAAGCGCTGGGCGGCGTCATCGAGCGCGGCGAGCGAGAGCGGCCAGGGGTAGGAGTAGACGTATCTTGCGAGAAATGGCGGGCAGATGCGGCGGGGCTGATCTGGCTGGCGCTCGACGAAGACTCGATATTCATAGGTTTTGGCCACGGTGGAGTGACGGGCGTGAAAATCGGCGGGGACGTGCGCCGCGGAGACCACCCGAATGGAGTCCGGGAGAGTCCGGTTCAGGGCCAGAATGAGGTTTTCCGGAGGAATGGCAGCCTGCAGCGTGAAGCTGGCGACCTGGGCTAGCGCATGGACGCCGGCGTCGGTGCGTCCGGAGCCCTGGGGTAGTGGGCTTTCGCCGGTGACGCGGCCGAGTGCGGCCTGCAGTTCGCCCTGGACGGTCGTCTGCTCGGGCTGCACCTGCCAGCCGCGGAAACCGGTGCCGTCATAGGCGACGATAATCTTCCAGTTTTGTGCGGTCGAACTCACTTTTTACAGGGTATCTGATGGCGGGCGGGACCATTTTGCCTACGGTATACTCAACTATCCGCTTCTTTTGGCTGACAGGCCGCGAATTTCCGGGAACGAATCGCGGATGCGGCGCGTATGGATGAGGGAAGTCATACTCAGACAGCGGGCCGGATAGGGCGCTGAAGCGTTATGAAAGACGCACATAGGCGCACAGGCAAGAGATTTTTTGCGGCTGGAGACGGCTTCCGGCCATCTTTGATGAATGGCACCCCACATGCCGTAACAGATTTGTGGAGAGGACTCATGGATTTGCACAGTACAAGTGTGTTTACACGCCAACAGCCCCAGGCCAGGCTGCGCGCTCTTGCTCTCATACTGCTAACTCTGTCCCCCAGCGTGTCTGGTCTGGCCCAGCAGGGCCAGCAGACTTTAAAGGAAAATCAAAACATTCAGGATGTGAAGCGAGACAAGCAGGGGTCTCCGCTTCCTGACACGCCGGTTCCGATGCTGACCGAGCCCCTGTGGCTGCGTCCGTCTGCGCGTGACTTCAGCAAGCCGTATGCGCCGGGATGGGGAAATCCCATCAAGTGGTACATGCCCACCACGGTGGATAAGGCGAACTTCTCCAACTCTGTTCGTCTGACTGATCTGCTGAAGGACGGCAAGATTTACCTCAGCCTGTCTGACGCGATTGCGCTGGCGCTTGAGAACAACTACGACATTGCGATCAACCGCTATTACCTGGATATTGCCGATCTTGACTATGCTCGTGCCAAGGCCGGCGGCCTGCTGCATGGCGTAGGCTCGGCGGTGCTGCAGAATACCATCGGTGGCGCTTCGACGACGCTGAGCTCTTCCGGAGCACCGGGTACGGTGACGGGTGCTGCCACTGGCTCTGCCGGCATTGTAATTACCAGCGACGGCGCGGGCCCTGCGCCCACCAATCGCGATCCTGTTGTTGCGGGAACCATTGAGCTGCAGCGGCAGGAGTCGCCGAGCACGGGCATCCTGGTGCCGCGCTCGTTTACCAACACGGACCAGTACAACTTTACTTACACCCAGGGATTCAGCCCGGGCACGCAGCTGCAGGTGGGATGGAATAACAGCCGCACCACCACCAACAGCGAGTTCAACTCGTACAGCCCGCAGCTCTACTCCACCTTCCAGGCGACGATCACGCAGCCGCTGCTCCAGGGCGCGGGAACCTGGATTAACAACCGCCTGATCTACGAAGCGAAGATCAACCGCCGCATTACGGATTCGACCTTCCGCCAGCAGATTCTGCAAACGGTGAATCAGGTGGAGAATATCTACTGGGTGGTGGTTTCAGCGTATGAGGATGTACTGGCCAAGCAGCGCGCGCTGGACCAGAGCAGCAAGGTGCTGGGCGATACACAGAAGCAGCTGGATATCGGCACCATGGCTCCGCTGGATGTGGTGAACGCCAAGTCCACCGTGGCCACCGATCAGCAGAGCCTCATCAATTCGCAGGTCAATCTCAACTACCAGCAGCTTGTGCTCAAACAGGCCATCGCTCGCAACCTGAACGATGCAGCGCTCGTAAAGGCTCCGATTATCCCCACGGACCGCGTGAGCCTTGCGGAACTGCCGGAAGAGGCAATGACGCCGGAAGATCTGGTACAGCAGGCCTTCAAGAACCGGCCGGAGCTGGAGCAGGCTGCACTCTCCATCAAGAAAGACGAGATTGCGCTGCGTGGTGCGCGTAATGCCCTTCTGCCCACGCTCAACGTTGAGGCTTTCTACGGAGCCGCAGCCGTTGGCGGCTCGCAGAGCCCTTATTGCCAGGACTTCTTTACAGGAACGTCGTGCCCTCCCAATACGGTTCCTACAGTTGGCTATGGCGATGTGCTGAATGGCCTGGTCAACAGCAGCTCGCCGAATAAGGGTGTGGAGTTCACGTTCAACCTGCCGCTGCGTAATCGCACAGCGCAGGCTGATCAGGCTCGCTCGCTGATTGAGTATCGTCAGGCCGAGATGCACCTCGAACAGCTTTACACGCAGATTCACATGCAGGTGGTGGCGCAGAAGTATGCGCTCACCAACGATCGCGCGCAGGTGATGGCAGCGCAGGCCGCGGCGGATTATGCACACCAGAGCCTCGACGCCGAGCAGAAGAAGCTTTCGCTGGGCGCATCCACCACGACGAATGTGCTGCAGTATGAGCGCAACGTGGCGACTGCGGAGAACACGCTGATCAACGCGAACCTGACCTATGCGAAGGATCGCGCGTTGCTGTATCAGACGCTGGCTTCTACGCTGGAGCACTACAGCATTAACCTGACTGAGGCGGCAACGGGGCAGATCAATACTGTGCCGGTGGTTCCTGGATTGCAGCCTGCAAAGCCGAATGCGACAACACCGCAATAAGCTCATTCGAGCGCAGCAAAAAGCCCGGTCATGTGCCGGGCTTTTTGTTTGCTTGTTTGTGGCTTATCGTTCGGCTACCTGATCCAGAAGATGAAAGAACTCCGGGAAGCTGATGGCTGCAGATTCCGCGCCCTGAATGAGTGTGTCGCCTTCGGCGCGGAGTGCGGCAACGGAGAAGGCCATCGCGATGCGATGGTCGCCGCCAGAGTCAATGGTGGCTCCGTGCAGCGGCTGGCCGCCGGGAACGTCGAGGCCGTCTTCAAACTCTTCGACCTCTGCGCCCATCGCGCGAAGGTTTTGCGCGACGAGTGCGATGCGGTCAGATTCCTTGACGCGGAGTTCTTTTGCATCGCGGATGCGGATGCCGCCGCTGGTATAAGGCGCGATGGCTGCCAGCACCGGCAGCTCGTCGATGAGCTGCGCCGCGAGGCCGCCGGAAATGGTGGTGGAGCGCAGTCCGTCAGGCGGAGCGGTGACTTGCACTGTGCCGACGAGCTCAGAGTTTTTCTCTTCGAGATTGAGGACGGCAATGTGCGCGCCGAGTGCCGTGAGCACATCGAGCAGCGTGGCGCGGGTTGGGTTCAGCCCGAGGGAATCGAGCACCAGGCTGGAGCCGGGGAAGAGTGAGGCCGCGCAGAGGAAGAAGGCCGCGGAGGAGATGTCTCCGGGGACCGCTGCCTCAATGGCATGGAGTATCTGCGGCCCTGAGATGGAGACGGAATCTGTGGCGCGCTTGACTTCTGCTCCAAAGGCGCGGAGAGCAAGTTCGCTGTGGTCGCGGGTGCGGATGGCCTCGCGCACGGTTGTGGTTCCGGCGGTTTGCAGGCCTGCCAGGAGGATGCAGCTCTTGACCTGTGCGCTGGGCACGGGTGTTGTGTAGTCGATGGCATGGAGCTGTGCGCCTTCGATGGTGAGCGGCGCGTGGCCTTCGGTCAGCTTGAGCTTTGCGCCCATCTCTGCGAGCGGCTTCTGGATGCGGCCCATGGGGCGGCGCGAAAGGGAAGCATCGCCGATGAGCGTAAATGTGCCCTGCTGCGGCGCGAGCAGGCCGGAGATCATGCGCATGGTGGAGCCGGAGTTGCCGCAGTCAAGGGGCTCGCTGCTGGGCGTGACGCGGCCGGCTATGCCGGTGACTTCGACTGCGCCATCGCCGAGCTTGTTGACTTTGGCTCCGAGCTGCGACATGCACGCAAGCGTGGAGGCACAATCTGCGCCGGTAGAAAAATTGGTAAAGCGCGAGGTGCCTTCGGCGAAGGCGGCAAGCATGCCGTAACGATGGCTGATGGACTTGTCGCCGGGCAGGCGCAGGCTGCCGAGAATGTTGCGTGCGGGGCGGATGATGCGTTCTTCGAGTGCTGTGTGCACGAGTGCTCCGGTGGTGTGGACTGACTTCAGTTTACCAACCGGAGCACATACTTACGCTTTGCGATTGAGCGCGCGCTTGAGAACAGTCTCCAGCGCCGCCTTTTGCGTCTGGTACTCGTCCGCGTCAATGGTCCCTGAGAGCTTTTCACTTTCAAGCGAGAAGAGTTCTTCTTTAAGCGCATTCAGCAGCGCTGCGTTTCTTGCTGCTGCAGTTCCGGGTAGTGTCGGAGTCAGAGCTGGATGCACGGCAGGGCTGCTTGCGGCAGGTGCCGTTTGTGCACCGGCGGGCTTGCGCAGAAGAAAAGCTGCCGCTCCAGCCAGAAGCAGTCCTACTCCGCCAAGAATCCACCACTTGTACTTGCTCAGAGGATCAGGCTGGTTGATGGGCTCGCCGATGCCGCCGCCGGGGCCGCTGGGCTGTGCGGCTTGCGCACCGCCCGCACCCGCTGCGCCGCTCTGCTGCTGGCCTTCGCGGGGAATGGAGCCTTCACCGCTCACGGTGAATTGAAGTGCCTTACCGGCCACGGCGTTCTTCAGGAGAAATATCTGAAAGGAGGGGTCGCGCTGCAGCGGTTGAAAAGCGAGCCCATCCCCTGCGGTAAAGGTCATCGCTTTTGGCAGCTGGATGACGAAGTTGTCCACCGGCATGAGCAGCGTGGGTTTGAAGACATACGAGCCGGAGTAGGGAAGATGGAACTGGATCTGGAAGATGGTCATCTTGTCCGATGCCACATCCGGATCAATGGGGACGGTGAAGGTGTAATGATTCTTTTCCGGCAGCGCCTTTGGCATGGACATGGTGGGCATGCCGCTGGGGCGCGTGGATTCAGCAGCGTCGAGCACTGCGCCTTCGGGCAGCACGAACTCAAACGGCTTATCACTGAACTGCGTGACCTGCGGAGAGCTTGTGTTGTGCACCACGAACTGCTCCGTCACCTGGAGCTGCCCGTTGGCTGTTTCCACGCCGAAGATCTGATCTTCAATGGAGACTCCGTCGACCTTTGCTTTCACGTCATAGACGGTTACATCACCTGAGGGGCCGCCTGCCGCAATGAAGTAGGGCGCGCCCTGGTGCGTGACCTTGACGAGATAAGGACCGGCTCCCGGCTCATTCAGCGTGTACTGCCCTTTGGAGTCGGTGGTGGTCTTTGCTGCGGCGCTCATGCTTGCCTGCACGTCAATCAGTTCCACTGTGTCACCCGCGGAAGGCTTGCCGGTGGTCTTGTTGTGAACTGTGCCGGAGGTGGAAGCAGCGTGCGCCAGCAGGGCGGAGGAAGCCAGGGAAAATGCGACGAGTGCAAAGCGGGAAGATGTCATCGTGTGTCGTTCAGTCCTTGATTCTGATTCGTTATGCCTGCTGCAGCAGTTCAATTTCTGAGAGCAGTTGCGCGGTTTCGGATTCGAGAGCGGCGCGCTGTGATTCGAAATCCTCTTCAGGATATTTTCCAGCGCGATACTCGAAGTTCAAATCACGCAGGTTTTCGTAGAGCTGCTCTTTGCGCTCCAGCAGATAATCCAGGCGAGTCTTCTGCTTCTGTGCTGCGAAGGAGTTTTCCGGCCAGAAGGTGTACACAAAAGCGCCAATGATCAGTAGGATTCCGGCAATCAGTCCTGCAGTTGAGCTCATGGCTTAGAAACCTCCATCTACGCCGGTTTCACGGCGAATTTTTTCGCGAATTGCGGACATCTCCGGCGTTTGCTGCTGCACGGCGGCTGCCTGCGGACGCGTGGCGGCCCAGTGTCGCGCCACAAGAAGCACTCCGAAGAGAGCTGCGAGAAAGACCGCTATTGGCGCGATCCATGCCACGAGATCGAAGCCTTCTGTAGTGGGCGCGGCCAGCACTGTGGGGCCGTATTCCGATGCAAAGGCCTTCAGAATATCTTTGTCGCCCCTGTTGTCGTGAATGTAGCTCGCGAGCTGGCTTCTCATGCGGTCGGAGTCGGGGCAGCCTACGTGATTGCACTCGCCGAGAAGCTGCGCGCAACCGCATGGGCATACCATGCGATGACCGAGGTCGTTAAAGCGCGAGCCTGCGTCGGTTGCGCCGAGCGTGAAGCAGATGGCGATGGTGAGGAAGATGGCCTGCGCGGCCTTCATCCAGAGAGACAACTTCATCAGTCGCCCCCCTTGAGTGCTGCTGCCTGTGTAGGCACGCGGGCCGCAACCTTGACGGACGCGGTGGATGGATGGATGGATGGAAAGAGCGCAACGATGCAACCGATGACCATGAGCGTCCATCCGAACCAGATCCAGCCGACAAGCGGATTGAGAAATGCCTTGATGATCGGCTGGCCGGAGTCAGGATTGATGCCTTCGTAGACAAGATACAAGTCCCACTCGGGCACGGAGTGAATGGCCACCATGGTCTGCGGTTGCTGGCTCGCGAGATAGACGCGCTTCTCCGGAGTCATCTGCAGATTCGTAAATCCGCTGCTGCTGAGCACCTTAACCGGCTTGCCATTCGATGTAACATCGAGCAGCGCAAACTCCGAGTTGTAGTTTGCGTTCGAATCCTGAGAGAAGCCGAGGCACTCGAGATCGTATGGGCCAATGTGCATCTTTGAATGTAGGCCCATCTCCTGCTCCACATTGCGATTGAAGGCGGAGCCGGCGAATCCGATGGCGGCGATGACCAGGCCGATGTGAATCAGATAGCCGCCGTAACGCCGCGTGTTGCGCCGCGTGAGCAGAATGAGTGAGGCGAAAAGGTTCTTGCCGGTCTGTTTGGAGATCACGCCTGCGCCGCGCAGAAATTCGCTGGTGATGGCTGCCAGGACTGCCGCGGCAAGCGCGAAGGCTACCAGCGAGTAGAGGCCGCCTGTGTCTACTGCGCCGTCTTTCCACGGGCGCACGCCGGCAATGAGAGCAACGATCACCGTGCCCCACAACGCGATGGATGGAATGACGAAGTTGCGGCGGATGGCTTTGAGCGATGAGGAGCGCCACGGAAGCAGCGGCCCCACCCCGGTGAGGAAGAGCAGGAACAGGCCAATGGGGATGGCGACGTTGTTATAGAACGGCGCGCCAACGGTGACTTTGCTGCCTTGCACGTATTCGCTGAGGATGGGGAAGAGTGTTCCCCAGAGAATGACAAAGCATGCAATGAGCAGAACGAGATTGTTGAAGAGGAAGCTGGATTCGCGGCTGACGAGTGATTCGATCTGATGCTCGCTCTTGAGGTGATCCTTGTGCAGGATGTACGAGAAGAGGCAAACAGCCAGAACGATGCCAAGGAAGACGTAGAACCATGTGCCGATCGAGGACTGTGCGAAGGCGTGGACCGAGCTGACGAGGCCGGCGCGCGTGAGCAGCGTGCCGAAGACCGTGAGCAGGAACGTGATGAAGATCAGCCAGACATTCCAGCTCTTCATCATGCCGCGCTTCTCCTGCATCATCACGGAGTGCAGAAAGGCCGTTGCGGTCAGCCAGGGCAAAAAGCTCGCGTTCTCTACCGGATCCCAGCCCCAGTAGCCACCCCAGCCCAGCACCGCGTAGGCCCAGTGCATGCCGAGGAAGATGCCACAGGTGAGAAAGGTCCAGGTGACCATGGTCCAGACACGCGTGATGCGAATCCATTTTTCGCCGGGATAGCGCATCATCAACGCACCGAGCGCGAAGGCGAATGGCACAGAGAAGCCCACGTAGCCGAGGTACAGCATCGGCGGATGGATGACCATCTCGGGATATTGCAGAAGCGGATTGAGGCCTGCGCCGTCTGGAGGCACAGGGCCGCCGGGAACGTAGCCCGGAAGCAGCGAGAAGGGCGGCGCGGCAAAGTTCAGTAGCGAGAGAAAGAAGACCTGGATGCCGGCGAGGATGGTTCCGGCGTAGGCGTAGAGTTTCACGTCCTGCTTATGCGTGAGGCGCAGTACGAAGCCGTAACCGGCCAGCAGCCATGCCCACAGGAGCAGCGAGCCTTCCTGGCCGCTCCAGAGTGCGGCGAACTTGTAGGCGCCGGGCAGGGCGCGGTTCGAGTGCTCCAGTACGTAAGTAATTGAGAAATCGTTGGTAAAAACGGACCAAACCAGCGCAAAGGCCGCGCACGTGACCGCCGCAAAGCTTGCGATGCCGGCGCGGCGAGCCGTATCCGCCAGCCGCTCGGGCGAAATGGCCGCCGGTTGGCCGGTGGCTATGAGCCGCAGCGCCAGGGTACCGGCCAGCAGGTTGTACGCCGCCAACGCCAGGGCGGCCAGAAGGGCAAAACTGCCAAAGGTTGCCATCGGGACCTCAATCACTATTTTCGCAGACGGGCGCGAAGCTGGGTGTGAGGGGAAGCACAGCCAGCATGGTCATTTTATGGACGGAAGACAGAAGCGCGCATCGCTCAATGGATGGAGGATGCAGGATGAGGATGGTTCGAAGGCGGAGAAACGAGATCTCAGACGATGCGCAGTACTGCGGGCCGGGACGGCTGCATGATTTCCTCAGCGGCGCGCAACATCTCTTTCATCGAGGAGCCGACGGGAAGCAGATAGGGCACATTGGAAGAAGTAAAGTGCTCGCTGCACTCATCGTTGCGGCAGAGCACCAGCACTGGAACCCGAGGTGCGCGGCTGGCAAGCTCGGCCACGAAAGCTGCTCCGGAGATGCCCGGCATGTGAAGCGCGACGACTACTAAAGCCAGATCCCGGGCAAAGGCGGGCTGATCCACCAGAATGAAAGCCTCTGCCGCTCCGGCTGCCCGTTCCACGCGATGATAGACGCCTTCCAGCGCCGCCACGCGAGCGTAAGCCTGAAAAGGATCGTCATCCACCAGCAGAATCGCCGGTGCGGGTACGGGGAAGGCCCAGGACTTAGCTACAGCGCTCAATATCTATAACTCTCCACCAATTCGGATGCAGCGCATCTTGGAGCAGTTGCCCCGGATCGCTAACAAAATAAATCGCTTTATCCAGAACGGTCAAGAGAATTGATTCTTATTCAAACGTTTGGAACAAACGTTTGCTCCAAATCGGGACAATATGAAACAAAGCGAATTGAAACGTAACTAAAAATGAGAATACCGGCCAGCTAAGGCCGGAAAACGATTCCTCTGCCAGCAGCTTTTCAGCCAAAAAGGAATTCCTTTTCCCGCAACTCCTTGATGGTGTCGCGTAGTTTGGCCGCTCGCTCAAACTCGAACTTCTTGGCTGCCTCGCGCATTTCAAGCTCAAGGCCTGCAATGAAGGTGTCGACCTCGGCCTGTGAGGCGAACTCCGGAATTCCGGCGGTTTCCTCCGTCAGCACGTCCCCATACTCAGACTTGAGAATCTGCGCGAGACCCATGTCGATGGCGCTGATCACCGATTGCGGCGTGATGCCGTGTTCTTCGTTGTATGCCGTCTGAATCTCCCGGCGGCGGTCTGTCTCGCCAATTGCGCGCCGCATGGAGTCAGTCATCTTGTCGGCGTAAAGAATGGCGCGGCCGTTGACGTGACGGGCTGCGCGGCCAATCGTCTGGATCAGCGAGCCGGCAGAACGAAGGAAGCCTTCTTTATCCGCGTCGAGGATGGCTACAAGCGAAACCTCCGGCAGATCGAGGCCTTCGCGCAGCAGGTTAATACCGATCAGCACGTCATACTCGCCTTTGCGCAGGCCGGCGAGAAGCTTCACGCGCTCCAGCGTCTCGATCTCCGAATGCATGTAGCGGCAGCGCACGCCGACTTCCGTGTAATAGCCGGCGAGGTCCTCTGCCATGCGCTTGGTGAGCGTGGTGACCAGTACACGCTCATGAATTTTGGCGCGGTCGCGTATCTCGGCCAGGAGATTGTCGATCTGGCCTTTGACCGGACGGATCTCCACCTGCGGATCGACGAGGCCCGTTGGCCGGATGACCTGCTCGATGACCACGCCAGAGGAGCGGGTGAGCTCATACGGGCCCGGCGTGGCGGAGACGTAAATGGATTGGTGGATCCGGTTCTCGAACTCATCAAATTTCAGAGGGCGGTTGTCCGTGGCGCTGGGCAGGCGGAAACCGTAATCCACAAGGTTCTGCTTGCGGCTGCGGTCGCCGTGCCACATGCCATGCACCTGCGGAATGGTGGCATGGCTCTCGTCAATGAAGAGGATGAAATCGCGCGGAAAGTAGTCGAGCAGCGTAGGCGGAGCCTCGCCGGGCAGGCGGCCTGAGAAGTGGCGCGAGTAGTTCTCGATGCCATGGCAATAGCCCATCGACTTGATCATTTCGAGATCGAAGCGTGTGCGCTGGTTCACGCGCTGGGCTTCCACCATGCGGCCCTGCGCCTCAAGCTGCGGTACCCATGTGTTGAGCTCGTCCAGGATGGAGTCGATGGCCTGCATCTTCTTTTCCGGCTGCACAACGTAGTGGCTCTTCGGGTAGATGGGCAGGCGCGAGTACTTCTGCTTGACGGTCCCGAAGAGAGGATCGATCTGCGAGAGCGATTCAATCTCATCGCCGAACAGCTCGATACGATAGGCGTTTTCATCGTACGTGGGAAAAACTTCAATGACGTCTCCGCGCACGCGAAAGGTGCCGCGGCGGAAGTCGACATCGTTGCGCTCGTAGAGAATTTCAACCAGGCGGCGGGTGATGTCTTTACGGCTGATGCGCTGGCCTTTTTCAAGCAACAGCAACATGCCGTAGTAGGCCTCCGGCGAGCCCAGGCCGTAGATGCAGCTTACCGAGCTGACGATGATCGTATCGCGGCGTTCAAAGAGCGAGCGCGTTGCCGAGAGCCGCAGCTTGTCGAGCTCTTCGTTGATGGTGGCTTCTTTTTCGATATAGAGGTCGCCGGCGGGAATGTAGGCTTCGGGCTGATAGTAGTCGTAATAGCTCACGAAGTATTCAACCGCGTTGCCGGGAAAGAACTGCTTGAACTCGTGATAAAGCTGCGCCGCCAGCGTCTTGTTATGCGCCAGAATCAGCGCGGGCCGGTTCGACTGCTCGATGACCTTGGCCATAGTGAAGGTCTTGCCCGAACCCGTCACGCCCAGCAGCACCTGGTGCTGCTCCCCGCCGGCAAGGCCGCTCACCAGCTCTTCAATGGCGCGCGGCTGATCTCCACGCGGCTTATATTGCGTGACAAGCTGAAAATCCATAATGGGAATTATATCGCAAAGGCGAAAGTAAGGCGAAATAGATGTATGGTATTATGAACCATATGGCTTACAATATCATCAGGCTATGAAGGCTGAACTCCTGTATCGCAGGCGCATCGACTACGACGATGGGGCAATTGTAGAAATGGTGCTCTGGTCCTTGCCCGAGCCGGTTCCGCCAACAGCGCATGGGTTAAAGTACTCGCTCTTTTATGGCTATCCGGGAGTTCGTGAAGTAGCTTACGACAACGAGCGAGGCAAAGGGGATCATAAGCATCTTCGGGATTTGGAACTCCCATATGCATTCAGCACAGTAGAGCAACTGATGGCAGATTTCTGGACCGATGTACACAGATTGCGAGGGGAAGGATGAAGAGCAAAGTGCAGGTAACGGTTGGCGGCTCCATCAAGGAATTGGAAGACAATGCCGCACGTGGGTTTGTCGATGCATGGCACCGCGCAGAGCAAGGAGAACGCTTCCAGGAAACTCATCTGGCATTTCAAAGCTGGGAGACTTTGGAGCGCGTCCTGACCGGTAAGAGGCTGGAACTGCTGGGTTATGTGCATCGCAATGCAGTCAGCAGCATTCGTGCGCTGGCCAAAGCTCTTCACCGCGATTACAGCAATGTATATGCCGATGTGCGCGCGCTTGAGGGAGCCGGCCTGCTCGAAACAACAGAGAAGGGAATTCGCGCAGATTACGAAGCCATTGAAACGCGGATTGCGATTTAGAAAGCTCGGCGTTACGGCCGCGGCCCCATCGCCTGGCTAGCCATCCATTGCCGGCGATATCGACGCTCCCGCAATTCCCGCACGATGACGTAAATCACCAGGCCGAACAACAGCGTAGGAATGCCGAAGACCCAGAAGGGCAGCAGGACGCGGTTGCCATCAATAACCGACGAGGGCGAAAACTCCGTCATGCCGAAGAGCGCAACCACGTTCTGGCCGACGTGAGCGTTATCGCCCAGCCGCACTTTACCAAAGATATTCACCAGGTTCTGCTCAATCGAAGCGTCCGACTGCGCGTTCACGCTGCTGAAGATGCTGACGACATTCTGGTGCACCGCAGAGGAGATATGCGCGTTGCCAAAGAGGATCACCAGGTTGCCGTTGATCTCGCCCTCGGCGTGAACCGAGCAGAAGAAGCACACAGCATTCTCCACGGGCTTGTCGGGCTCAACACGGAGATCAGTAAAGAACTGGATTGAGTTGCTGTCGGCGCGGGCCGGTGTCGCCATAAACAGCAAGGCAGCGGCGCAGAGTGTCAGGCAAAGCAAACGAACGCGCATAGGCATCCCCTTTGCGTGGAGTATACGCGCGGCGAAAGAAAAAGTTCCCGGCGGAGCTGTGTACTCTGCCGGGAACCCCGTTTTTTACTTTGTCACTCGCCCTCTAGAACTCGAAGCGCATGGCAAGCTGGATGCGCCGCGGTGAGCTTACCGCCGTAGCTTCCCCAAAGGTCGGCGAGGTCTGCACCGTATCCACCGAACCCACGCTTGGATGGTTCAGGATATTGAAGCTCGATGCCGAGAAGCCGAGGTGTGGAGCTTCGTCTTCCTTGTTGGCTGTGAGCGCCCAGTCATGGCCCCAGCGCAGATCGAGATCAACATACGGAGGCAGGTTCTGGCTGTTGCGCTCCACGCCATCCGGGCGCGCGTTGAAGAGATCGTCGCCGTAAGGATCGGTTCCCGTCGTAATGGCCCACGGCGAGCCGGAGTTGGTAAAGATGCCGCCGGAGAGATTCAGCACGCCCTTGGGATTGAAGACTCCATAGAAGCCCAGGCGGTTTCTGCGATCCCAGTTCGCCGGTGCCCATTCATCATTCGGAGCGTACTGGTTCTGCGGATACCAGCCGATGCCCTGCGTGTTCGATCCATAGTGCGACCAGGTGTATCGTCCCCAACCGGAGAACCATTTGTTGTAGCGGCCCTGGTAGGCAATGTCCATGGCGTCGCCTTCGTAAAAACCAGCCGATTGCATCTGGCGAATGCGAAGATAATTCGCATCGGGGCGCACCGTGTAGCCGGAGGCCGGCGTTGGTGCGTTGATATCAACCGAGCGGAAGGCTCCGATATCGCGCGTCATGTAGGCGCTTGCAGTCAGCGTGGCCTTCTCGCCGAGGCCGCGTTCAATAGAAAGCCCATACTGCATCTGGTAAGGCAAGCGAGCGTTCGGCTGCAGCTCCACGCGATTCACCGGCAGCGTCGCTATGTCGTAGCAGTTCGAGATGGGGTAGCAGCCCTCTTCCGCCTGGTCTGCAGGATTCAACGACAAGCTCACCGTGCGACGGCGCGGTTCCAGGCCGCCGTAGCGCGTGAGGTCGAGAATCGGTCCACCGCCAAAGCGGTCATAGTAGATGCCGCCGCCGCCGCGAATCACCGTCTTCGATTTTTCATCCAGAACATACGCAAACGAGAGACGCGGCGCAAAGCCAAGCCGCTTCTGCGCGAGGAAGTTCAGCCAGTCATAGCGCAGGCCCGGCGTAATGGAGAAGCGTGTAGTGACCTTGATCTGGTCTTGAATAAACGCGCCTGCCTCCTGCTGGTGGTAGATGAAGTGGTCTTCGCCATAGCCCTGTGAGAAGCCGGAAGGCAGATTGTTCTCGTAGTTCTGTAGCGCCGTCTGCAACACCGTCACGCCATCTGGGGCCATCGTGGGGCCAAAGCCGTAGCTGCCCATCTGGTTGGTATTGTCGTCTGCTGCCAGGCGCGCAAAGTTCGGGATGCCGATGCCCATCTTCACAAAGTGCTTGCCATGCGTCCAGCTCGCCATGTCATACAGGCGGAAGTTGTAGCCCGTGTACTGCGAATCGTTCTGCCCGGAGCCGTCGGTGAAGTAGCCGTTCACATTGATCTTCGGCGCGTCCACCACGTTCGTGTTTACAGTGTTCCAGCGCTCGCCCACGATCGAGACCTGATTGATGAGCACAGCAGAGAGCGTGGAATCGGCATGAAGCGTAACGCCGTCCCAGTTGCTGGTGCTGTTCCACCCGGCATCTGCCAGCGTCTGGCCGCCCACGCCCTGATTTGCGGAGTGAGACTGCCAGTGACCGTATTGTGCGTACGCGGAGTTGGCATCGCCGAACCTGTGCGCGCCTCGAAGGCTGAAGGATGTTTCGCCGGAAGGCGTAGGCACGTTCTGCTGCAGCACGCCAGAGGGATTATCGGGCGTGGGTAGAACATCCGCGATGACAACCGCATTGGTATCTTCCGTGTCGTGATTGAACGAAGCGAGAAAGCTGCTGTTGGGCGCAAAGAAAATCGGTCCTGTAACGTGGCCTTCGTACACCTGGCGCTGCTCGAATGGCTTCTCCGGCGCAAGCTCATTCTGTGCGTTCATGGCGTTGTCGCGGAAGATGAAGTTGAACTCGCCGTGATAGTGGTCCTGCGCGGACTTGGTGATGATCTCCATCTGTCCACGGCCCGGCCAGTAGTACTGCGCGGAGTAGGGGTCCTGGTTGATGCGCACTTCCTGCACCGCCGACGCCGAGACCGGAGAGCGCGAGCCTTCCACGCCGTCGACGATGAGGCCGGCGCCGCCCGTTGCAGTGGCGCTGTCATCCATAAAGGCGCTCATGGCCGTGGCGTAATCGTTATCGAAAATGGGCAACTGCTTCAGGTCGCCGGAGGTGATCACCTGCGTGTCACGATTGCTGTCACCGGCTGTGAGGTCTTCATTGCCATCCGCGCTCACGTGCACGTTGGTGGCCAGCGCCGCGATGGGCAGCACCACCTTCAGCGGAACAGGGAAGACATTCCCCTGCGAGACGGCAGAGTTCGACGCAGCCTTGGCTACGACAGCGGGAATGACTGCGGTGACCGGCATGCGCGTGGTCTCGAAGCCTGGTTCGGAGATGACGAGCGTATAGCTGCCGGGCTTGGGCGGCTGCATCTGGAAAGAGCCATCCGCACCGGAATGGATGGTGGTGGCAATAGCGCCCGTGGCGTCGATCAGGTCAATCTGCGCGCCGGGAACAATGGCTCCCGTCGGGTCAGCCACCACGCCGGAAATGGGAACCGGGGCGGGAACGGCGGGCGCAGTTGTAGGACTATTCGGAGCCGCAGCGACAAACGCAGGCGCTGCCAGACACAATAATAGCGAGAGAGAGCGAATCATCGTTCCACTCCAAAGCAACATCAGGATTTAGCGTTTGCGCGCCCCTGCGCAGAGTTGGCCTTCCAAAAAATTCGAATCGTTACGATATTCCCGCGCTATTACGCTGAGAATCTGAGTCCGGTGGTCCGTCTGTTTTGTGAACTGCGTTGAAAGGTAGACGTAGCAGGTATGTAAACTGTTTCAAATTTCTTGAGCACTCAGGCCGTATTTATATTTTCGCAGGGTCCAGAGCCGCCGTCCAGAGATTTGCGTGGTTCACCAGAATATCCGGCATCTCCTCGTGCAGATTCTGCGGACCAAAGCCGAACTGGCAGCCCAGGCTCCATGCGCCTGCGTTGCGCGCCGTCTGCACGTCCACCTTGCTGTCCCCAATCATCAACGTTTCGTCGGGGCGCACTCCGGTCTCGGCGATGATCGCGTTCAGTCCCATCGGGTCCGGCTTCTTCAGCGGAAAACTGTCGCCGCCGTAGATCACGCGAAAGAACTGCGCCATCCCCAGTCCTTCACAGATTCTGCGCGCAGGGCGCACAGGCTTGTTGGTCAGGATTGCCATTGCAAAACGCTGGTACAGGGCGCGCAGAGAATCCATCACGCCATCATAGGCATAAGTGAAATCCAGATTGTGCGCGCGGTAGTGCTCGAGAAAATAGTGGTACGCAGTGGCCAGCTCTTCGTCATGCACTTCATCGGGCGCAATATTGTTCTCCGCCGCCAGCGCCTGCCGCACCAGCATGGCAGCGCCGTTGCCCACGTAGGTGGCAATCGTCTCCTCTTTCAAATGCGGTCGGCCCATGTGTTCGAGCGCCGCATTGACGCTGTTCGCCAGGTCGCGCGCGGAGTCAATCAAGGTTCCATCCAGGTCAAATACAAGCAGCTTGAGCCGGTCCACGGGTACAGCATTGATCATTTGCAACATGGAACCAGTGTATTGAAAGAGCCGTCATCATCCGAGCATCATGTATGCTTGCCTCGCTGAATCAATTCGCTGGAGAATCTGCTGATGTCTCGTATGTTTCCTTCGTTCCTCATTGCTTTTGTTCTCTCTGGCAGCGCAGTAGCCGCTGCTCAAGTCACGGCTCCCGTCGCTCCCGGCGAGAGCATCCGGAATCTCGACGACCTCAAAGCCCAGGTCCGCGCCTACCATGAATGTACAAAGCCCGCGGTCTGCTACCAGCATGATCTCGACCTGCAGGCCAACCGCGCCGTTGCGTTCCTGCATCGCCGCGTTCCGCACCCTCTCAGCGACCAGAAGCTCGCCATCATTCTCGACATCGACGAAACCACGCTCTCCAATTACGAAGAGATGGTCGGAGCGGATTTCGCCTATGACTCGGCGCGTTTCAATGCATGGGTAGATTCCGCAAAAGCTCCCGCCATCCCCGGCACTCTCCGCATCTTTCAGGAAGCACAGAAGCTGGGCGTAGCCGTCATCTTTCTTACCGGCCGCACAGAAAGCCAGCGAGCCGTGACCGAGCAGAACCTGCATAACGCCGGTTTTGACAACTGGCAGCAGCTTATTTTGCGCCAGTCTGAGGAAGAATCCTTGAGCGCTCTGGACTATAAATCCGCCGCGCGAGGCCGCGTGGTGGCCTCCGGCTACAAGATCATTCTCAACGTCGGTGACCAGTGGAGCGATCTGCGCGGAAAGCCGCTCGCCGAGTACTCCGTTAAGTATCCCGATCCCTACTACTTCCTCAAATGAGCGTTTTGCCTCCCGGTGGCGTATTTTTATGCATATACGCAACTTTTCCGGGTAAAGTGCTGTCGGTAGGAGTGGGGGAATGGGGCAATGAAAAAGCAAATCATCATCTGGGCTGCAGCAGTTGCGCTGGCCGCAGGAGTATCCGCGCCGGCCTTGGCGCAGGATGCCGGTCAGGTCCAGGGCCAGAATCCCGCGCCAGACCAGAGCCCGGCGCCAGGCCGCGCCGTTCGCCTCAGCACCGTCGAAGGCCAGGTTCGCATTCAGCAGGCCGGCCAGTCTGTTACCGATCAGGCCGTAGCCAACACGCCGCTCTTTGACGGCTTCGGCATCCAGACCGGCGACGACGGCCGCGCTGAGCTTCAGTTTTCCGACGGCACCATCGGCCGCATTCCGCCGGATGCTTCCGTAAGCCTCGATGGCCTGCAGCAGGGAGCCGGCGATTTCGTTCTCGATCACGGAATGGGCTACTTTGAGTTGCGCGGCGCAGAACGCGTGCGCTTTGCCGGCTACACGGCCACCTCCGCCGGTCCCACCGTCTTCCGCGTAAAGCTCGATGAAACTCCCGGCGAGATTGCCGTCTTTGATGGATCCGTGCACCTCGACGGCCCCGACGGCATTACGGCCGAGCTGCATGGAGGACAAAGCGTAAAACTGGCTCCGCAGGACAGCATGTTGAACATCATTGCCGCCATTGAGCCCGACTCCTGGGATGCCTGGAACTCGGACCGCGACCAAGCCCTGACCGCTGCCGCCAACAGCGCCACCACCGCCTCCAAAAGCATGGATGATGCTGCAAACCCCGCCTGGGGCGACCTGAATCAGAACGGCAACTGGTACGACGTGCCGGGCGAGGGCTACGTGTGGTCTCCGTATGACGCCTCCAACGGCGCATGGGACCCATACGGCAACGGCTACTGGATGGATACTCCCGGCTATGGCTACACCTGGGTATCCGGCTACTCATGGGGATACCTCCCCTACCAATGCGGCCTGTGGAACTGGTACTCCGGCTTTGGCTGGGGCTGGGCGCCGGGAAGCTGCACTCCCTGGTGGGGTGGTGGCGTCTGGATCGTAAACGTGGGCCACGGCCCCGGCGGATGGCGTCCTCCCAATCGGCCGCTACCTCCTCCGCACCGGGGTCCGGCGCGTCCGGGCGGCGGTCCCGGCGGCGTGCGAGCCGTTGGTCCGCAGCCTGTGATTTCGGTGCATCGCACTGGCCCGCCAGTCGAAACCGGTCTGCCCCTGCGCAACCACAGAACGCCCGTCTCCATTGCCGGAGCCACGGTAGTGCCCATGCGCCCCGTCAGCAACCGCCCCGTCTACAATCATCAGCCCGCGCGCAACCCAACGCAGTACAACGGCCCTGGCTCCGGCATGAACCCCGCCACCGGATTGCCCGGCTCCGCACCCAACTCCACCCCCGGATATCGCTCCACCTATCCCACCAATCCGGGCCAGTATCCCACCCCGGGCAAGCCCAACTACACACCTCCGCCCCCGGGTTCAGGAGCCCGCCCAGCTCCCGCAGGCCCCAGGTCTGTTCCCGCGCCGCATCCGTCTGCGCCGCCGGCTCCACGCATGGCGCCACCACCAGCGCCCCGCGCTGCTCCGCCACCGGCCGCGCCCAAGTCTCCCAAGTAGCCCCGGGCAGATGGATGGAAAAAGCCGCTTCGCTCAGTGCGCGGCGGCTTTTTTCTTTCAAGACAGGAATGTAGCCCGGTCAGCTCTACCAGGCTCAAAGCCTCGGTTCTCACCAGCGGCGAAATTCCACTCTCTGCGAAGGCCGTTTGAATCGCGGCAGCCTCAAACCCTGCCGCCCGCAGATTGTTCGCCAGCGTCTTCCGCTTCTGCGCAAAGGCCACCTTAGCAAAGCGAATGAAGCCATCTTCACTCACGCCCAGCTCCTCAAAGCGCGGCGCAAATCGCCAGCGAAAGACCGTCGAATGCACCTCCGGCGGCGGAGAGAACGCACCCGGCGGCAAGGTAAACAGCCGCTCCACCGGCCCATACATCTGCACCGTCACACTCAGCAGCCCATAATCACGCGAACCCGGCTCCGCCGTCACACGATCCGCCACTTCACGCTGCACCATCAGCACGGCGCGATCGAGCACCGCATGATTTTCCGCAAGCTTCAGCAGAATGGGCGAAGTAATGTAATACGGCAGATTGCCCGCAACCGCCAGCTTCTGCCCTGCCGCAGCCGATGCCGCCGCAAAATCGAACTGAAGCACATCCTGCTCCACCACCGTCAGCTTTGCAGAGGAATCAAACGCCTTCAGGCGCAGAGCAAGTTCATGATCCACTTCAATCGCCGTCACATGCGCGGCGCGCTCGGTCAGAGCACGAGTAATCGCGCCTTCACCGGGGCCAATCTCAAGGACCGTCTGCTGCGAAAGATCCCCCAGCGCAGCCACAATCCGCGTAATCGCGCTCTGGTCGCGCAAAAAATTCTGCCCGAGTTTCGATTTTGGCGGCATAAGCGAGTCAAAACATTATGGTATCGAAGCGGGCAGCCGCGACTGAGACGGAAAGTATGCGAGAATCGGACTCAACAGGAACGTGGCAGCCAGCGACGGGAGAGATCATGCAACTGGAAACGCGACCCACTCCACGCATCGCCCGCGGCGTTCTCATCTCGCTCGTCTTCCACGGAGCCCTCTTCACCGGCCTCCTTCTCATCGGAATCCTCCCCGGCCTCCGCTTCCTCGATCCTGTCCACTCTTCCGCGAAAGTCTTCATCCCCATCAGCGAAATCAAGATCGCCGGCGCGTCGCACGCCATTAAGCTCATCCTGCCGCCCGATCCCGCAGCCGCCAACACCAAAACGCCGGATCGCAACACCAGTCCAACGAAGAAGACAATCCTTCCCGAGCCCCAGACCCAGCCGAAGAAGTACGGCGGCGGCTCGCCTCCCAATCCGCAGGACAGCAAAGGCTCAGGTACCGTGAAGGCTGGCAATGGCCCCGACGATGAAGACGCCACGCCCGCTTTTCCCACCTTCTCGCCCAAGCCGCCTGTCAGAGACCGCGCGCTTCTGCCCGCGTCCGAGAAGAAGATCATCGTCGATGTCAATGTGGATGAGCAGGGTGGCGTAGTCAGCGAGACACTCGTGACCGGTCTCGGCAACCGGCTCGATCAGATTGTGCTCGACACCGTAAAAAGCTGGCGCTTCCAACCCGCCACCGTGAATGGCAAGCCCGTAGCCACACAGGCCGAACTGGTATTTCCATTCAATCCGCAATATCCCATCAGCGATTCGTAGCTTGCGCTATTACTTTCTTATTTCATTCACCAGCGCAGCAAAATGAAACTCCAGCCTCGTTTCAAATCCCAGCGTCTCATACAGCTTGATAGCCGGATTCGTGCTGAAGGCATGTAAATACGCAGTCTCGTCCTCGCGCTCAATCTCATCGATCACAATCTGCATCAGCCGTCGCGCGTAGCCTTTGCCGCGAGCCTCAGGATGCGTACACACGCCGCTGACTTCCACCAGGCCCGGCAAATGCGTCCGTTTGCCGGCCATTGCGACTAACTCTGTTCCATGAAAGATGCCGTAGAAGTTCCCCAGCTCCAGCGTGCGCAGTCGAAATGGTCCGGGCTCGGTCAACTCAGCCAGCGCAACCATTGCCGGCGCATCCGCTGCAGTCAGTCTGCGTGGCGCCAGCTCGCCTGCATCCGGTTCCACGCCGCGCGTCTTGCGCACCATCTGCACAATCGGCCCGCTCCGCACAATTTGTAAGTCGCCCACCGGCACAATCGGCTCAATGGAAAACAGCACCACCATGCCATCTGCAGCCAGCACGCTCAGTGCCTCATAGCTTTCTTTCGTCTGCGCAGGGATCCCGCTCAACGGCCCAATCTCCGCTGGATAACGTCGCGCACGTTCGTCGCCCAATGCAAGGCTCAGATGCTCCGTGCTCAACGCACCCCAGATGGGGTTGTCGAGTAAGCTTGTGTCGGGCAGCCTCTCTTCCGCATCCAACGGGAGTGACGCAGCGGTAATTTCTTCGGATTGTGCGCGATCCGGCATCATCATCTGCAATAGACTGACCTGTTGGGTGGAGAATAAGCCTTCATGCGTATTGTATTTGCTGCCTCGGAGTGTGTTCCTTTCGCAAAAACCGGCGGTCTCGCGGACGTGGTCGGCGCTCTGCCGCCGGAGCTCGTCAAACTCGGCCATGAAGTCGCCGTCTATCTGCCGCTCTACGCATCGGTCCGCCCGCACATCACCGGCGAGTGGAAGTACGCCATCCGCTCCATCACCATTCCTTTTGAGTACTACAACCGCTTTGTCGGCATTGTGGATGGCGGCAAACGCAACGGCGTTCAGTATTACTTCGTCGATTGCCCGGAGCTCTTCGATCGCCAGGGTCTATACGGCACTCCTAGCGGCGACTACCCCAACAACTGGGAGCGCTTCGGCCTCTTCTGCCGCGCCGTTCTTGAAGCCACAAAGATCCTCGGCGTTCCGCAGATCTTTCATGTGCATGACTGGCAGGCTGCAATCTTGCCGGTCTATCTCCGCACCCTTTATGCAGCGGACCCGCTATTAGCGAAAGCTGGCACCGTTCTCACCATTCACAACGCGGGCTACCAGGGCTGGTTTCCGCCGCAGACCACGGAGCGTCTGCTCTTTCCCTGGGATATCTTCACCGTGGATCGCGTAGAGCAGTTCGATACCTTCAACTTCCTCAAAGGCGGCATCGTTTACAGCGACATGCTCACCACCGTGAGCCGCAAGTACGCCGAAGAAATCCAGACCGCGGAGTTCGGCCACAGCCTCGAGGGAGTTCTCAGCAATCGCGCCAACGATCTTCGCGGCATTCTCAATGGCGTGGATTACGCGCAGTGGGATCCTGCCACGGACGGCTACCTGGCCGCGCACTACACCGCCAACGTGCTCACCGGCAAGCAGGAGTGTCGCGCCGATCTGCTTCACGCCTTCGGTCTGCAATCCGTATCGCCCACAACGCCGGTTCTCGGCATCGTCTCCCGCTTCGCCACGCAAAAGGGCTTTGACATTCTCGCCGGCATTGCCGATGAGCTCATGCGCCGCGATGTTGCCCTGGTTGTTCTCGGCTCCGGCGAGGCATACTACGAAGACCTCTTCCGCGACTGGGCAGCGCGCTATCCCACCCGCATGGCGCTGCAGGTCAAGTACGATGAAGCCCTCGCGCACAAGGTAGAAGCAGGCTCGGATATCTTCCTCATGCCCAGCCGTTATGAGCCCAGCGGCTTGAACCAGATGTACTCGCTGCGCTACGGCGCTGTGCCCGTAGTACGCGCCACCGGCGGCCTCGACGACACCATCGACGAGTGGAATCCCGGCACCAATCCGGAACAGGGAACCGGCACAGGATTCAAGTTCTACGGCTACAGCCCATACGATTTCCTCGCCGCCATTGACCGCGCACTGACGCTCTTCCCGCAGAAAGCAGCCTGGCATCGCCTCATGCGCAACGGCATGGTCAAAAACTACAGCTGGACCCAACCAGCCCGCCAGTATGTCGAGGTCTACTCAGAAGTCGCGAAAAGACGTTCATAATGGAAGACATGAGCGAGAATTCCAATGCCGATGAAAACCTAGCTGAGTCAACCGGCGCTGCCGAAACACGTCATCTGGAGACATTGTTTCAGCTAGAAGGGCTTGGGAAAGAACTTTGGATCGGAGTTGACGCGGATGATTATGTTCGCGAACTTCGCGAAGAATGGAGTTGATAGGCTTCTATTTCGCCATGATTACGGCGGGGATCCCAAAGTTCAGGCCAGCGACATGAAATGCGCTTTGTAATACATCTGAATCGTCAAATTTGAGGTCCTCAACAGAGTAGATTGAGTCTTGATAGAGCTTTGGATTTTTTACTATTTCCCGCAATTGATCTACATCTTTCTCATGATTTGAAACCTGTTCTTTTAACTTAAACGACACGAATCCCTCGAACAGTCTCACTTCAGATGCAGGTTTTGAGTCGTGAACGGCTCTGAGCATATAAGTAGCTGCCGTGACAACTGCGGCACCTGGGCCGACATACCAATATCGGGTTTGTGTTCCTTGTCTCTCGATCTTTCGACCCTTAGGATTCCCTTTTGCATCAAAGGCCACTGAGAGAGGAGCTTCAATCACAAAATTGATCGAATTTTGTGCTTGCCCAATTTCCTCTACAATTCGCCGACAAGCCTCTCCAAAGGGCAACAAGTGGGCTTGCTCTTCACCACACGCCACGCCACACGTCGCTTTGGCTGAAAAGCCAATATCGCAGAAAATCCAGTTTCCATTCCCCCAAACTACTTCCGATTTTTTGCCGGGCAGAATCATAGACGTGCTGACTCTCCTGTCATATCGCGCTTATCGTGAGCGATGCCTTCAATACATGCGCCCTTCTTCCATCGGCAACGAGCTTCCATATCTCTTGCGCACGATCCACATCACAGGCAGCCCCAGCAGGATCACCACCGTCCCCAGCAGCGACGCCTTCAGATTGCTTGCATAACTAGACACAAGCACTCCGGCAGCGCACACAATAAACACCGACGGCAGCACCGGATAACCCCACGCACGATACGGCCTCTTCAACTCCGGATGCTTTCTGCGGTAATAAAAGATGGTGGTTGCCGTCAGCATATAGAAGAGCCATTCGGCAAAGATAGCCAGATCAAAAAACTGCTGAAACTGCGACAGAAAAATCAGCAGCACCGTAGAAAGTCCGCCCTGCACCAGCAGCGAAAATGACGGCGACTGAAAGCGCGGACTGATCTCCATAAATCGCGAAAAGAAAAGCCGGTCCCGCGCCGCGGCAAAGGGCACACGCGCTCCGCTCATCACCGTTCCATTCAGCGATACAAAGATGCTCACAGCCATAGCGGCCGCCACAAATCCCGCACCGCGTGGCCCCGCGACGATCGACAACGCAGCCACAGCAGGCCGCTCGCTCCCCGCAATCTGCGCCGCGGGCAAAATGTACTGGATCGCCGCGTTGGTAGCCATAAACAGCGCGCCCACCGCAAAGAGGCCGCCAATCAACGCAATCGGCAGACTCCGCTCCGGCCGCTTCACCTCGCCCGCCACCATCGTCAGGTCATTCCAGCCGTCATAGGCCCACAGCGTGGCAATCAGCGCAGACATAAAGCCCTTGAGGCTGCCCACAACTCCCGGCACGCCAGTCGAAAAATTTCCCCAAGAGCCCGCTGCCGAAGTAAAGCAAAGCGCCGCCACAATCAGGATCAGCACAGCCTTCAGCACAGTAAAGACAAGTTGAAAATCGCCCGCCTTTTTAATGCCCAGATAATTCAGCCCTGTCATGAACCAAGTCACGCCAATCGCAAAAATCTGCGACCACAAGAGCGGCGTGCCCGCCACATGCTCACTGAGAAAATGAAAGTCCGGAAAGAAGCCCAGGGTCCGCGCCAGCCCAGCCGTTGACGCCGCAATCGATGCAGGCTTCGCCACGGCAAACCACGTCCACATATAGAGAAACGCCGTTGAATCCCCATATGCCCCGCGAAGATACACATACTCGCCGCCCGCATACGGCAGCATCGCGCCCAGCTCCGCGTACGTCATCGCCCCAAAGAGCGAAAGCAGCCCGCCTACAACCCACGCCAGGTACACCAGGGAAGACGATCCAAGGTCCTGCATCATTTCGCGCGGAACAAGAAAGATACCGCTGCCAATGATCGTTCCCACTACGATGGCCGTTGCCTGCGGCGCGCCCAGCACGCGCGGCAAATCAGCCGGACTTGATTGTGTTTTTAAAGGGCCTGTATCGCTCATCTGGTGATGTGAGAGTAGCATAGCGGTCTCGCTCCGCCGTTTGCAATTTGCTCCCTCTTGTTGCGATTGAACTATAGATGCTCTATCCCTTTGAAAGGCAGCCTGTAACAGCAAAAAATAAATCTGCGCAACTATCCCTATATAACTAGCGTCTTATCTCGATACATAGGGTTGTATAGTATAGCGACTATCTTATCTGTCGCGGAAAGGTAAATAAATAACTAAGTAACTTAAACTACGAGGTTATATAGCAAGGAGATAGATTAATGATTTCGAAAGTTATTTTTGTGGTCGATGATGAACCTGTGATCGCCGATACGCTCGCTGTGATTCTCAAACATGCGGGCTTTGTTGCCAGGCCGTTCCACTCACCGGTGGATGCTCTTCGCGCTTCACAATCCATTGTTCCTGACCTGCTCATCAGCGATGTCTTCATGCCCGGGATGACCGGCATTGATCTGGCAAACCGCGTCCGTGAGCAGTCTCCGGAATGTAGAGTGTTTCTCTTTTCAGGCCAGCAGAATGCCCGAAGCATTCTCGAAAGCCTGCATGGAGATTTTGATTTCACCATTGTTCAAAAGCCCATTCACCCCACTGAGCTTCTCATGCTCATCAAAGATCACTTCTGAGCATTCCATGGCGCATTTCATTCCTGCTGCGCAACAGGTGTCTCATGAAAATGCCGCCAGATATTCTCAGCAGTTTTCTTTGGAACCACCGCAGCAAGCGATTCCACAGTCGCTTGCTGCACATCCCGCAAGCTTCCAAAGTGCGTAATCAGCCGTTGACGAGTCAGTGCGCCTACCCCGGCAATCGTTAAAAGCTCGCTCTCGCGGTCACGCATCGCGCGCCGCTGCCGATGGTAGCCCACAGCAAAGCGATGGCTCTCATCGCGAATCATCTGCATCAGGTGCAATACTGGCGAGCGCCGATCCAGCACCACCGGCTCATCCTCGTTGCCGCTTACGTAAATCACTTCTTCCTTTTTCGCAATGGAAGCAAGCGGCTGCGTCGTAAATCCAAGCTCCTCCAGCGCATCTGCCGCAGCGTGCAGTTGCCCCAGCCCGCCGTCAATCAGCACCAGTGAAGGCATGGGCTTGTCTTCCTCTTTCAGCCGCTTGTATCGCCGAAAAACAACTTCGCGCATCGATGCAAAATCATCCACGCCAAGCACCGTCATCACTTTAAACTTGCGATACTCACTCTTGTTCATCTTGCCGTCTTGCCACACCACCAGCGATGCCACAGTCTCCGCGCCTTGAATGTGCGAAATATCAAAACACTCAATGCGCCGCGGCAGCTCCGGCAGCATCAGCGCATCTGCCAGCGCTTCCTTGATCGCCTGTTGTGACGGCTCCAGCACGCGGAATCGCTGCACATACGATTGCTTCGCATTCTGCGCTGCCAGGTCTACAAGCCCGCGCTTCTCTCCGCGCTGCGGTACGGCCACTTCAATGCGATGCCCGGATCGCTCACTCAGCAGCCCCGCCAGCAATTCACGATCCGGAAAATCCGCCGGCACAAGAATGCTGCGCGGCACATACGGCTGATCGATATAGAGCTGCTTGAGCAGGGCAGAGAAGAGCTGCCCCGGATTAAAGCCTGTCTCATTCAGCGTCCACAGATCGGTCGCAGTAAACGATGGTTCCACGTGCGCCGCTCCCTCAGTCTCAGGCAGGCTCTCCCCATCCAGCCTCTCCGCAACCAGGCTCTCCATCAGCTCCGGCAAATCCTCCCAGAAAAATTCGCGCCGGTCCACAATCTTTCCGCGCCGCACATGAAAGAGATTGACGGCCAGCGCGCCCGCTTCAAAGTGATATCCAAAGACGTCCGCATCGTCATTCAACTCTGCCGTTGCAATGCGCTGCTTTTCCTGCAACTGCTGCACCGTCGAGAGCTGATCGCGCAGCCTTGCCGCAGCTTCAAATTGCTCCGCCGCCGCCGCTGCCATCATGCGCTCGGTCAGCGTCTTTTCAAGCTCCGTTGCCCGGCCTTCCAGCAGCATCTGCGCATCGCGCACGGCCTGCTTATAAGCCTCCGGCGTCGTCAGCCCCTCCACGCACGGGCCCAGGCAGCGATGGATGTAGTACTGCAGGCACGCACGCGGATGATAGCGCGAGAGGTCCACCTTGCAGCTCGGAATCAGAAAGCTGCGGTGGATTAACTCCACCACGCGGTACGCAAGATTGCCGGGAAAATACGGCCCATAATACGCCGCGCCATCTTTCCTCAGCCTTCGCGTCACAAACACTTTCGGAAAGCGGTCCCGCAGCGTCAGCTTCACATACGGATAGGTCTTGTCATCGCGCAGCAGGATGTTGAACCGCGGCTTGCGCTGCTTGATCAGGTTGTTTTCAAGCGCCAGCGCCTCACTCTCATTCGCTACCAGGATGTAGCTGAGGTCAACGGCCTCGCGCATCAGCGATCCGGTCTTCGCATGAGCCTGCGCGGCCTCAAGAAAGTACGAACGCACACGGGAGCGCAGGTTCTTCGCCTTGCCTACATAAATCACTTCGCCCCGCGCGTTCTTGTACATGTACACGCCGGGCTGCGTAGGCAATGTGCGGATTTTCTCGTGAAGGTCCATGTCAGGCAGTGAGCACGCGCGAAAATTTCAGGGCTCTTCTTTTAGATTAGCCGCAAAAGGGAAGGGATTACGAAAAGCGCGGATTCTTCCACGTGTTGCTTCTCGGAATGCCGTTCTTACGCGGTCAAAAGGTTATGGTCCCGGTAAAAAGTACATGGTTCGGGTCAATCAGGCCATGGATCGGCCTGGGCGGAAGTGACTGTTCCAGAACAAGTTACGAGATTCATGGAGTTTGGCATGGCATGTGCACTACCTATGGCGTGCAACACACCCTGTCAGTGTGCAATTTCACCGGCAGCAGGAGGATAAAAATGAATTTTCGGATGGCAACAGGAGCCGCCGCACTTGCATTATTCGCAGTAACCGGTTGTGCTACCAAAAACTGGGTCAATACACAAACGGCGCCTATCGTAGATAAAACAAATAACCTGGAAGATCGTACAGCGGAAAACAACCGCAACATTAAAGATGTAGATGCGCGCGCAACCGCCGGCATTCAGCAGGCGCAGACCTCAGCCAACTCAGCCAATCAAAATGCGCAGAACGCGCAGCAGGCAGCCGGACAGGCAACAACTGCTGCAAACGATGCTGTCACTCGCGCAGACTCGCTCGACTCGGTTGTGAAGGGTCTTGATAACTACAAAGCTCTTGCTGATGTCTCCGTGAACTTCGGCTTCGATAAGGCCGCACTCACCAAGGATGGCAAGGAGCAGCTCGATGGCTTCGCCGCGCAGCTTGGCTCAGCGAAGGGCTACATTCTCGAGGTGACCGGCGGAACAGACTCCACCGGCTCCAAGGAGTACAACTACGAGCTCAGCAACCGTTGCGCCGATGCAGTGGTGCAATACCTGGCATCCAAGTACAACGTCCCCGCGCACAAGTTTTACCTGATCGGCATCGGCAAGGATCAGGAAGTTGCGTCGAACAATACTGCGGAAGGTCGCCACAAGAACCGCCGCGTGGAAATTCGTCTGCTTAGCAACATGGGCAACGGCAACGCACAGCAACAGGCGGCGCCGAATCCCGGTGGATCACTATAACTTAGAAACCAATCCTCCGAGCTATAACTAGATTAGTTGGAATTAGGCTTACTACATTAGACAGATATAACTTAGATTCACTTATACATACTTCATACTTAATTCATAGATGTTTAGAGAAACACTATAGATAAATTACACTCCTATATTACAAAGCAGGGAGAAAGCAAAAAGCCTCGGTTGCCCCCCGAGGCTTTTTGCTGTTCGTACGAAATATCCGCAAGCCACTGCTAGTCTTCGTCGGCAGCTTTCTTCGTGCTCTTCGCTGCCCGTCTTGCGGCAGCCTTTTCCTCTTTTTCAATCCGCTGTTGCAGTCTTTCTTTAGACCGCGGGCCGCGGGGCAGCGGTGTCGGCTTGCCTTCGGGTTTGGGAGCCAGCAATTCCATGCCGTCCAGTGCATCCAGCGCTTTCAAAACGCGGAACAGCGTGCCCACGGTCGCTCCGTGTCCCTCTTCCAGGTACAGAATGGTTCGCACCGAAAGGCCGGCCTTTCGAGCGGTCGTGAACTGATCCTGATGTTTCAGCAGCCGCAGCGCATTCAGCCGCCGCCCTAGCATTCGCTGCAGTTCTTCAAGAGATTTGGAGTTTAAATCGCTCATGCACGCATCATAATGCGCTTTCGAGGGAAAGGCGATAGAAAAATATGCAGTATTTTGCGCTCTTGCCGGCGCGCTAGCTGGCGGAGTTCTTTGCCGCCGGGCTCGCTTCCGTCTTCGCCCGCTGCTGGGCCATCTGCTGCACGCTCTTGTGGTGGCGCACATCGTCGCCCTGGATCCAGAAGATCACATCCTCGGCAATATTCGTCGCATGATCCGCCACCCGCTCCAGGCTCCGCGAAATCATCAGCGCATTCAAGGCCTGCGGGGCAATCGCGCTGTTCTCTTCCATCACCTGCGTCAGCGTTTTGTAAGCCGAGCGGTTCATCGCATCCACCGCATCGTCCATCGTCAGCACCGACCGGGCCATCTCCGGGTCGGCCTCGATAAACGACTGCAGGCTCCTGCGAACCATATCCGAGGCCAGCCGCGCCATGCGTGGAATATCTACCGGCAGCTCCACCAGCGGCATCTGATCCATATTGCAGACGCGGTCGATGATCGACTTCGCCGAGTCGCCCACACGCTCCAGGTCGGCATTGATCTTGATCACCGCCAGAATAAAGCGCAGGTCCTTCGCCATCGGCTGTTCCATCGCCAGCAGATCCAGGGCCGCTTGGTCGATATCGCGTTCCATCCGGTTAATCGCCAGCTCGCTGCGCTTCACCAGGTCGCAGATTGACAGATCGCGCGTACGATACGCCTCGGTCGCGCGCTGAATAGCCTGTTCGGCCATCCCCGCCATCACCAGCAGGTTTTCCTTCAGGTCTTCTAGGCTTTGCTGGAAACGTATGCGTGTCATCCGAACCTGCCTGTGATGTAATCTTCGGTGCGTTTGTCGCTGGGATTAGTAAATATCTTATGGGTCGAGTCGAATTCCACCAGTCGCCCGTTCAAAAAGAAGCCCGTCTTCTCCGCCACGCGCGCCGCCTGCTGCATATTGTGCGTCACAATCACAATCGTGTACTGCGACTTCAACTCAAAGATCAGGTCCTCAATCTTCGATGTCGAAACCGGATCCAGCGCGCTCGCCGGCTCGTCCATCAGCAGCACTTCCGGGTCAACCGCAAGCGCCCGTGCAATGCAAAGTCTCTGCTGCTGGCCGCCCGATAAGCTCGCTCCGGACTTCTTCTTCAGATCGTCCTTCACTTCATCCCAAAGCACCGAATTCTTAAGCGACTTCTCCACAATCTCATCCAGCACGCGCCGGTTGTTGTACCCGTTCAGCTTCAGTCCACTCGCCACATTGTCGTAAATCGACATCGTGGGAAATGGATTCGGCCGCTGAAACACCATCCCAATGCGCCGCCGAATCTCCACCGGCTTCGCATCGGCGTAAATGTCCACATCGCCCACCTTCACGCCGCCCGTCACCCGCGCAATGGGATTCGTCTCGTGCATCCGATTCAGACACCGCACAAACGTGCTCTTGCCGCAGCCCGAAGGCCCAATGAGCGCCGTTGCGTGGTTTGCCGGGATGTGCAGGTTAATGTCCTGCAGCGTGTGGTTCGCCCCGTACCACGCATTCAGATTCGTAACTTCGATTCCAACGCCCATTGGTCTAGCTTGCTCCTTTAAGAACGCCGCGGCTGGTCACATACCGCACCAGGGAAACCGACAGCACAATCAACACAATCAGCACCAGCGCGCCGGCCCACGCCAGCCTGTGCCAGTCGTCATACGGCGAAAGCGCGTACTTGTAAATCTGCAGCGGCAGCGCGGCAATCGGCTGGTTCAAATCCAGGCTCCAGTATTCGTTGCCCAGCGCCGTAAAAATCAGCGGAGCCGTCTCACCCGCCACGCGCGCAAACGCCAGCATGCAGCCCGTAATAATTCCCGGTGAAGCCGTCTTCACGGTAATCGAAAGCACAGAACGCCAGTTCGGTACGCCCAGTCCCAGCGCCGCCTCGCGCACCGCATTCGGAACCATCAGCAGCATCTCTTCCGTCGTCCGGCACACCGTGGGAATCATCATGATGCCCAGCGCCACGCCGCCCGCAAACGCCGAAAAATGCCCCAGAAACGGCAGCCACGATACCTTCGGCCCCACAAGAAACGCGTATGCCGCCATGCCCATCACAATCGAAGGCACGCCATTCAGCACATCCGCCGTAAACCGAACCGCATTCGCCAGTCGCGTCCCGCGACCAAACTCTGCCAGGTAAATTCCGCCGCCAATCCCGATCGGTACGCCGATAATCGTTCCCAGCGCCAGCAGCACGGCCGAGCCCACAATGGCATTCGCCATGCCGCCGCCTTCTTCGCCCACCGGCTTGGGAATCTTCGTGAAGAAGTCCAGGTTCACGCTCGCCGCGCCCTTGTAAATCAGGTATCCAAAGATCGCCAGCAGAGGCGCAATCACCAGCACCGTAGCCAGAATCGCCAGCCCCGTCACCGCGCTGTCCGTCGCCGAGCGAATCTTTGATCGAGTTGGATTTCCGCTTAATGGCACGTTCCCGTCTCGTCCTCTCTGGAAATCTAGTGAGCCTGCGCCGGAGCGCCGCGCGTCACCGCCCACACCAGCAGGCGGGCCAGGGCATTCACCACAATCGTCACAAAAAACAGCGCCAGGCCCAGCTCCGTCAGCGCGCTGCGATGCAGGTCGCTGGTGGCCTCGGCATACTCATTCGCAATCACGGAGGCCATCGATGCGCCATTGGACAGCAGGTTCCTGTGAATCTCCGCCGTGTTGCCAATCACCATCGCCACAGCCATCGTCTCGCCCAGCGCGCGGCCCAGGCCCAGAATCACCGCGCCCACAATGCCGATCCGCGCATTCCGCAGCACGCCCATGCGGATCATCTCCCACCGCGTCGCGCCCAGCGCCAGCACCGCTTCCCGCTGCGAGTGCGGCACAGCCGCCATCACCTCGCGCGTCAGCGACGAAATCACCGGCAGAATCATGATCGCCAGAATGATCGCGGCAGAAACAAAGCCAAGCCCCGTCGGATTGTCATCCGAAAACAGTCCCGTCCACCCCAGCCCGTTTGACAGCCAAGGATTCACATGTTCCCGCAGCAGCGGCACCAGGATAAACACCGCCCACAATCCATAAATGACTGAGGGAATCGCCGCCAGCAATTCCGTCAAAAACGCCAGCGGACCACGCAGCGCCTTGGGGCACATCTCGGTCAAAAAGACCGCTACACCAATTGCCAGCGGAACCGCCAGCAGCAGCGCCAGGAACGATGAAACCAGCGTGCCATACAAAAATGGAACTGCGCTGAAGTGCCCATTCACAGGATCCCAGTAAATCGGCTGCCCGGTCGCCGGGTCCTTATCGTAGGTATAAAAGAAGCGGAAGCCGATCTCGTGCCACACCATTCCCGAGCGGTACATGAGCACAACCGCAATCAGCGCCACAATCGCGAAGATCGAAAAACCGCATAGAATCATGAGGACGCGGAAGCTGCCATCGGCCACGGCCGAATTGCCCCGTCCGCGTAAAAATGCTCGTATCGCCGACCCCGTCTCTCCGTCAGGGCCTGCCGCTCCGCCCGGCGAGGGCAGTGGCGGGTTTACTGCGAACTTCTGTTGCGGAATTTGAGGTTGGATAGTGCGTATCTCTGGCACTGGAACGTTCACCGTAATAAAGCCTACCCGCGAAATGTGAATGCAAGGTTACAGCCCCGCGAAATCAAATGCATAGGGCCACTGGTTCGTGCATCGGGTCTGCGGCAGCACTGTGCGTAAGAGCAGGTTCTCCGTTAATCTTGGTGACGAATTCAAAAGGGGTAAAGATGCGAGACTGCCTCAGGCCAACAATATATCCGATATGCGAGTCATCTTTATATCTCTACCCCCTAAACATCTCTACCCCCTAAACATCTCTACCCCCTAAACATCTCCTCCCCCCTAAAGTCCGTCATCCTGACCGTAGGCGCTTTTCAGCCGGAGGGAAGGACCTGCTTTTGTCTTTGCTTTTGTCTTTGCTTTTACAGGCACCCCACATCTCGCTTTTGAGATGTGGGATAACACTCCCACCGAACCCACCCACAGCCCGTCATCCTGACCGTAGCCGTTTTTCAGGCGGAGGGAAGGACCCGCTTTTGCTTTTCCCCGCTCAGGCATTAACCTTATCCCCGAATCTAAGGGACCATTTATGCGCGCCTTCTTTACACTTTTCCTTCTCGCAGCCAGCCTAGCCGCCCAACAACCCGATCCGCCTCTACGCAACTGGCACGCCTCCTGGATCACCCACCCCACCGCCCCGCTCCGCGAGCCCATCGTCCTCCATTTCCGCCGCATGGTCGCATTTTCCGCTGTGCCGTCCAGTTATATCGTCCGCGTCAGCGCCGATAACCGCTTCATCCTCTACGTCAACGGCAAGCGCGTCGGCGACGGCCCCGCCCGCGGCGACCTCACCCACTGGCGCTACGAAACCTTCGACCTCGCTCCCTATATAAAGACCGGCGACAACGCCATCACCGCCACCGTCTGGAATTTCGGCGTCTACAATGCCGTAGCTCAATTCTCAGATCGCACAGCATTTCTTCTCGAAAGCGAAGCCACCGGCGAGCAGTCCATCAGCACCCCACAAAACTGGCAGGTCGAAATCGAACCCGGCCACACCCCCCTCGACCGTTCCTCTGTCTCCTACAAGCAATACATGGCCGCAGGCCCGGGCGAGCAGATAGACGCCTCGAAATATGACTGGACCTGGAACGGCGAGCACGTCGCCCGCGGCCGGTGGGTCGATGCCGCCGATCCCATGCGCGACAGCATCTATCCCGGCAACAACCACGCCCACTCTGCCGAAAGCGTCGGCGACAATCCCTGGGGCCTCGTGCCGGATGGACTGCCGCACATGGAGTACGCGGAGACCAGCCCCGGTGCCATAGTCAGTCTGGACAACATTGGCGCGGAGCAACCGGGCTTGAATGTTTTTCCCGGCCAATCGGCACAGCTTCCGGGAAAAGTTCACATCCACATTCTTCTCGACCGCAAAACCCTAACCACCGCCTACCCGCAACTCACCGTCTCCGGCGGCAAAGGCACAACCATCAAACTCACCTACACCGAAGCCCTCTACGATAAGAACCATCAAAAAGGCGACCGCGACGAAATCGCCAACCGAGAAGCCCTCGGCCTCACGGACATCTTCCTCCCCGACGGCGGCCAGCACCGCACCTTCGAGCCACTCTGGTGGCGCACCTGGCGCTATCTCGCCCTCGATATCACCACCGGCGACGAACCCCTCCAGCTCGAATCCCTGAAAGCAAACTTCACCGCCTATCCCTTCGAAGAAAAAGCCAAGCTCACCACTCCCGACCCCGACCTCGCCAAAATCTGGGAGATAAGCTGGCGCACCGCCCGCCTCGACGCCCACGAAACCTACATGGACACGCCCTACTGGGAGCAGCTCCAGTACGTCGGCGACACCCGCATCCAGGCACTCATCTCCTACACCGTCGCCAATGACGACCGCCTCGGCCGTCAGGCGCTCCTGGACTTTGATCAGTCCCGCATACCGGAGGGCATCACCCGCAGCCGGTATCCCAGCTCGCTTCCGCAGAACATCCCCACCTTTTCGCTCCTCTATATAGGAATGCTCCACGACTATTGGATCTACCGCGACGATCCCAGCTTCGTCCGCACCCTGGTTCCAGGCACACGCGGCATACTCAACTGGTTCCAGCAGTATGAGAACCCTGACGGCATTCTCCGGCATGTTCCCTGGTGGAGCTTCATTGATTGGGTTTCCAAGGGCGAAATCCCCACTTATTCCTCCAGCGGCGAATCCTGCACGACAACCTTGCAATACCTCGGTGCTTTGAAAGATGCCGCCGACCTCGAAGAGGCCTTCGGGGATCCGGTCCTCGCCAAACGGGACCGGGAGCGTGCGGAAAAGGTGCGTTCTGGCATCTATCAATCCTGCTGGGTTCCGGAGCGCGGCCTCCTCGCCGACAACCCGGACAAGAAAGTCTTCTCCCAGCAATCCAACATGCTGGCCGTCCTCTACGATGTCATTCCCAAGTCCGGCCAGCAGGCAGTTCTCAAAAAACTCCTGGCCATCGAACCCGGAACCACTCCCGACGGCGTCATGAGCGCCTCATACTACTTCCGCTTCTACCTCGCCCGCGCCCTCGACCACGCAGGCATGGCCGACGAATATCTCCCATCCCTCGAACCCTGGCGCAAACTCCTGCCGCTCCACTTCAGCACCTGGCCGGAGACACCGGGAGAAACGCGGTCAGACTCCCACGCCTGGACCTCGCACCCCATCTACGATCTCCTCACCCTCGTCGCCGGCATTGAGCCAGCCAGCCCCAGCTTCAAAACCGTCCGCATCGCCCCCCACCTCGGCAATCTCCCCTCACTCAAAGCCACCTTCCCGCACCCCCAGGGCGAAATCACCGTCGACTACCAGCGACACGGCACCACCCTAGATGCCACCATCACCCTACCGCCCAATCTCTCAGGAACCTTTAGCCTAGGCAAGCAGGAGAAACCACTGCATCCCGGAGAAAATAAACTCCACGTACCAGCACAGTGAGCCATCGCCCAATTAACCACCGATGACCGTCATCCTGACCGTAGCCGGGGTCCCCAGCGACAGGTCTTCGTCGCTGGGGTGGTTAGCCGTACTTCAGCCGGAGGGAAGGACCTGCTTTTGCTTTTCTGATCTCTGATCTCTGATCTCTGTCCCCCATTACCAAAGTCCATTGACCTTTCGTAACAGATTTCCACAAAAATAGTTTTCACAGAATTAACCCCATTTGTGCCACACTCTTAATTGAGTCAACAAAAGGCCCGAATCCCAACCGGATTCGGGCCTTTTCATTGCGCGGAACGGGCTCGACGGGGGTGAACTGACCAAAACACAGAAAAACATGGAGGGAAGCGGCAGGAATCTGGCAATAGCGTGAAATTATTCCCCGGAAATTCCCAGAAAATTCCCCGAAAATTCCGCCCTTTTTTTCGGCCAAAAACACCTCACAAATGTTTGAAAGTAAATGTCTTATGGAAAGTAAAAAACACAAAAAAAGCAAAAAAATTGCTACGGACGTAAAACTTCTGTACATCTGTACCTCTGGGGACCCGGCGGATCCCGTCAAAGCACTCTCCGCAATACCGTCTAGTCGGACTCCGGTCCTCGGATCGGAGGACAGTTTCTTCGCCCGGTTTGAACTATTGGTTCCAAACCCGCACTTTCTACCCAACAGCAACGTCAAATCCACGGTCCACGCTTCCGCTCGGCTTACATTGGATATATGAGAGTGCAGAACTCCCCAACCTCTCGTTTTTTAGGTGCGCTGATTCTGTCCGCGTCGCTCGTCGTCTCCTCGTCACCCAACTTGAATGCCGCATCCGGCCAGAGCAGCTCCACCAGTTCCACCACCAAGAAGAAAAAGAAGAAGTCCACAACCACCACAAAAAGCACCAGCCACAAGAGCAGCAAAAAAACTTCAAAGTCGAGCAAAGCTTCCCACTCCGCGCAGACAGCACGCATCCATCAGGCCTTTGTGGCCTCCAGCGAGCTCAGGCCCATGGCGCAACAGCTCATCACCCTGCGCACGCCCACGGCCTACTCTGGCGTAACCAGCTATGCTCACAGCCACACCGGCGACGCCGCCGGAGCCGCGTATCTCGCGCTGGGCTTTGCATACCAGCAGGACAAGCGCTTCACCGACGCAACTGCAGCGCTGCGCCAGGCAAAGCAGGCAAGCGATGTGTTGGCCGATTACGCCGACTACTTAGGCGCGATGAACGAACACGTCTCAGGCAACGAAACTGCCGCCGAAGCGCTGATCAAGGGCTTCGCCGCCCGTTATCCCGATTCGATCTTCGTAGCTGCATCGGCAGATCTCGAAGCCAACATCCTCCTCAACCTCGGCGACACCGCAGGAGCGCAGCGAGCCATTCTGAGCGCAGGAGAAGCCGCGCACGAAAGACCCTCCTTCGAGCTGACACAGGCCAAGATCGACTCGGCAATGGGCAAGGACGCCGACGCCATCGCAGTCTACAAGCATCTCCTGCTGCATCATCCATTGAGCGCGGAAGCAGAACAGGCACGCGCGAAACTTACCGCAGCAGGCGCAGAGACGAGCCTCACCACGGCGGAACTCCGCAGCCTGGGTGATGCCTATTACAACGCGGGCAAGTATGCCTTGGCCGGCGATCAATATCGTGCTCTAGCGCGCAACGCGACATTGGAGGCCACCACGCGCAACGGCTTCTCAGTAGCCGCGGCAGCCTGCGACTGGAAGCTGAAGCGCCTGACAGATGCACAAGCCCGCGCACTGCCAGACACCAATGACGACAATGGCGCGCGGCGGCTGTACCTCATCATGGAGCTGGCTCGCGACCATAACAACGAAGCAGGGCAACAGCAGTTGGTGGATGAACTGAAGCAGCGCTTTCCGCAAAGCCAATGGCTGGCAGAGGCGCTGTTTTCGAGCGGCAACATGTACCTGCTCAAGAAGGACTACGCGCGAGCAGCCGACTACTACGGCTATTTAGGAACACACTTTCCATCGAGCAAAAACGCCTCTGCCGCACACTGGCGCGCAGGATGGCTCTACTATCGCCAGGGCCTGTACACAGACGCAGCCAGGATATTTGATGACCAGATTCGACTCTTCCCCAACTCGCCGGACACCTCCGCGGCTCTCTACTGGCGCGGCCGTTTGTACGAGATGCAAGACCACAAGCCCGGAATGGCGGTAGCCAATTACAAGGCTGTCGTCCGCACCTATCAACACTTCTTTTATGCGCAGATGTTCGCGCCAGCGCCTGGCGGCTCTGGGCCAGGTTCAAGCTGTTTCGCAGCCGCAGCTGGATGCGTTTCAAACGCCGGTGATTCCGCATCTGGATGAGGCAGCCCCGCCGGATAGTCCGCATATTGCCAAGGCGCGGCTGGTAGCGAATGCCGGATTGAATGAGTATGTCGCGCAGGAGATCTCCGCCGATCCGGATTCCTCCGGCTGGAATGCGCTGGCGGAAGCACAGATTTACGCATCGTTCGGTGAGACCTACCGCGCCATGCGCGCGTTGAAGCGCGCGATACCGTACGCGGCTTCGGCGCCCATCAAATCCATTCCGCTGGCCTACTGGCGAATTCTCTTTCCAGAAGCGTGGTGGGAGAGCGTCAAGGCAGAGTCTGCGAAGAACGGGTTGGACCCATATCTTGTAGCTTCGCTCATTCGGCAGGAGTCGGAGTTTAATCCTTCGGTGGTCTCCTATGCCAATGCATGGGGACTCATGCAGATCGAGCCGTATGAGGGGAAGAGCCTTGCCCGGCAGGAAGGGATTTCAGGCTTTCAGACCTTTCAGTTGTTGAACCCGGATATGAATATTCGTCTTGGTTGCAAATACCTCAAGCAGCTTCTCGATCGCTTTGGCGGTGTGGAGGAGTATGCTCTGGCGGCATACAACGCAGGCGAATCGCGCGTGGTGGACTGGCAGGCCTCAGGGCCGTATCACGGCATGGATGAGTTTGTAGAGTCGATTCCTTTTACACAGACTCGCGAGTATGTACAAGCGATTGAACGGAACAAGGAGATTTACCGCTCAATTGACGCCGCTGCTACCACTGCCGCTCGTGGCGAGGCCGCGGCGCAATAACCACAAAAGTGTTATTACCAGATTGGCACTCCGGTACCCGGCTAGCCAATGAATATACTCGATTCCTGTTGACTCAACATGCGTTCTCCAGCAAGACTGTTTTCGACTCGAAGAGTCTAATGACTTTGAGTTGTAGCCTTCGTAACTGCTTCTGCAAGACAACGGAGCTTATCGATTGAGCTCAGTTGCATCTCACGCCGTAAAGGCAATATGGGAGGGCAGGATGTCAGGTGATTTGCAGTTTCTGGAGGAATGGATTCCTGAGCGGATGGACCCGGGCACAGTGTTTGTGCTGGAAAACCAGACCAAGCTCGGCAACGCTCAGAATCCCTATGTGGCCGTGATGTCCTGTCCTCGCTGTGGGACGATGGGCCTGATTACCCGCCGCCAGCTTTGCGGATATGAGCCGATGATCTGCGGCGGCGATTTCTGCTCAGCTGAATATCAGTTAGACGGCGAAAATATCTGCTATCGAAGTCCGCAATAAACTTAAAGCCGCGTATAGCTGGAGGCTTTGTGTCGAATTCCACATCCCGCCTCCAAAAATACTTCATGAAGAAGCACCATGCCGCGAATCTGCATTACGACTTGCGGCTGGGGTGGAATGGCGTGCTCAAGAGCTTTGCAATTGACGATGGCCCCAGCGATATTGCCGGCATTCGACGCAAAGCTGTACAGGTCGAAGATCATGAGATGCAATACGGACCATCTGAACGCGTCATTGAAAAAGGGAAATATGGCGCTGGCACTCTGATGTTGTGGGATCGTGGCTGGTACGAGCCGTTAGCCGAGTATTCTGATGTAGGCGCAAGCCTGCAAAGTGGTCGGTTCATGTTTGTATTGCAAGGCGAAAGACTCATGGGCCTTTGGACATTGCAGAGACGAGACGAGAGCCTGCAAAACGAGAAGAAGCCTATTTGGGATTTAATTAAGGAACCCGATTCGTTTGCCCGAAATGGACGCCCAGGAGATATTTTGGAGGAATTTCCGAACAGCGTGAAGTCCGGACTTTCTCTCAAAGGGATTGAACATAAGTGGAACAATCCCGAGCCCAAAAAGAAATCTGATGGTACTCTCTTCAATCTATAAGTCGCTGGCACGATAAAATTGTTCTTGGTGTGCAGCCCTGCAATTTCCATAGAGAACCAGCAGAGAACCAAACGCACCAAATGCCCGGATGGCGAAATTGGCAGACGCAGCGGACTTAAAATCCGTAACCCGCAAGGGAGTGGGGGTTCAAGTCCCCCTCCGGGCACCAGATGGAATTCATTCTGGTCGATATATTGGGCTTGTCAGGCGTAATGTGCGATGTTCCTGACTCGTACTTAGAATATCTTTATAAACTCCCGTGCTACTATCTTTTACAACTCATGCATAAAAAGATTGTCAATTCGCGCACCTGTTGTTGTCTCTGTAGATAACTGCGCGCATGAGCTCAAGGCGCCCGATCGCTGGCGTTTTATCTGATTCTCCGCAAGTAGCAATGAACCAAAGTGAACTCGCACGCAAACGGTAGTGAAGCTGTACCTGCAGGCTCCATTTGATCCAGCCGGCGGGTTCACTTAACTACATAGAACAACCACTTGTAGCTCTGCTGTAGTTCATCAACATTGTGGCCCAAATCACTTGTTTTGCTTGGAGGTCTTTATGCAAAGAATCTGGAACAGGCGGCAGGCATTTCCCATCCTGCTTGCTCTTCTGCTGCTGTTTTCGGCATCATCGCAAGCGCAGACATTCCGCGGCGGCATTAACGGCACCATTACCGACAGCACAGGGGCGGTCGTTCCCGGTGCGAAGATCACGGCAACGGAGGTTGCCACCGCAGTGGTTCGCGAGGCGGTCTCCTCCAGCGGCGGCGAGTACGCGTTCAACGATATTCCGCAGGGTTCTTATAGCGTCAAGGTCTCCGCATCAGGCTTCCAGACCACGGAAGTCAGCAATGTCCAGGTGCTTGCCGGCAAAGTCTACACACTCCCTGTCAAGCTGAGCGTTGCACAGCAGGCAACCACCGTGGAAGTTTCGGCGGATGCTCTTTCGCTCGATACCACCACCGAAGTGCAGACGGCTACCCTGGAAGGCCAGGCGCTGCAGGATGTGCCGCTGAACGGCCGCGACTTTACGCAACTTATGGGGACCTCGGTCTCATTCGCCGGCTACGGCAACTCTGGATCCGTGAACGGTATGCGGAACAACCAGCTCAACTACACCATCGACGGCACAGACAACAACGACTTGTACCTGAACGTGAATGCGGTCAACCAGGGCAGCATCAGCGGCATCGCCGGTGTTGTCTATCCCGTAGACGCGCTCGACGAATATTCGCTGCAGACGACAGGCAACAGCGAATCCGGACGCAGCCCCGGCGGCAACATGAACATCTCAACCAAGTCCGGCTCGAACGCCTTCCATGGAAACGCCTACTATTACAACCGCAATGAAGCACTGGCTGTAGCCTCGCCGTTTGCAGACCCGAGCGTTCCTGGCCTGCCGCTGCGCAATCAGAACTATGGTGGTTCCGTTGGCGGTCCCATCTGGCACGATAAAACGTTCTTCTTCCTCCTCTACGAAGAGCAGAAGTATCTTGTCGGCTTGTCCAATTCTGCTACGGAGCCTTCCCCGGCTTACCAGCAACTTGCGCTCGCGGAATTGAGCAAGTACGAAGTCTCGCCCAGCGTGGTCTCGCAAAACATCCTCAACACGCTGTGGGAGCCGAATTTAATTGCAAACCTTCCCGCTTCAGAAAGTAACTACTCGAGCAACTCGCCGCTGACTGGATACAGCCACAACCTGGTGGTCCACTTAGACCACAACTTCAGCGAGAAGAGTCATCTTTCGGCCATCTGGTACTGGGGCCAGGGCTATGCAGATGGAGATGGCGGCTCGCTCCTGCCGGACTACTACCAGGTCGTTCCCTCTCATAACCAGAACTTCAACGTAACGTGGAACTACAACCTGCGTCCCAATATCACGAACCAGATTTCGGCGGGCGCCAACTTCTTCACGCAGGGCTTTGCCGATCGGGTGCACAATCAGGACCTGCTTACCCTCGCCGGACTGAACACAGGCGCAGCCATCACCGGCGCTCCCCTTATCCAGATCTCCGGATTCGACTCTATCGGCGTTACACCGACCTCTGGTCGTAACGACATCATGGGGCAGATCGGCGACATCCTCACATGGACCGTCGGCAAGCACCAGATCCGGGCCGGTGTGGATTATCGCCGCGCCTATATCGACCTCTACTATAACTTCGGCGGCCGCGGTACCTTCGGCTTCGGCACCGGCGGCGTGCTAGGGCCCTGGGCAAATGACACATCCGTCACCGACTCCAACGTGCTGAGCCTGGCCGACTTCATGGCCGGCTACGCCTTCCATCCCAGCATTACCCTGGGAACTCAGGAGCGCTTCATCTACACCCACAGCGGCGCTTTCTTCGCCCAGGACTCGTGGCAGGTTACGCCTAAGCTGAACATCAACCTCGGTGTGCGTTACGATTACCAGCAGCCGTTTTACACCAACGATCCGGATAGCTCCATCTTTGACCCCAACAATGGTGGTTTGCTGGTGGCCGGTGCCGGCTCAGGAGCGCCTGGGTATATCTACAACGCCAACAAGTTGAATTTCTCGCCACGCGTCGGCCTGTCGTATCAGGTGAGCAACAGTACGGTAGTTCGCGCCAACTTCGGCATCTACTTTGACCAACCCGCCGGCCAGGCCTTCTACGGCAATCTGGGCGTCTCGAACGGCGGCGCCAACGGTGTCAACAATAATCCTATCGGCAGCGAGCCTAATTATTCGATCATTCTTCCTTTGCCCGATCAGCTCGCTCCCGTATGGACGCCTGACCAGACAACGCCTATCTTTACGCCCGAACTTGGCGTGCCCACGGGAAGTAACGTGGTCTCCGTTTACTCGGTAACCCGCAACTTCAAGACGCCTTACGCAAATCTCTTCGGCCTGAACATCGAACAAAGCCTGGGACATGCGTGGCAGTTGAACGTGGGCTATGTGGGCAACAACGAGCCGTCACAACCTGGTTCTGCAGGACGTCAATCGCTCGGCTGTGGTTCCCGGAGTGCAACTCGATCAGGAGCCCATTGCGTCCTGGGCAAATGTTCTCACCCCAGCAACAGTCGCGTCCCTATTTCAGCCAGTTCCCCAACATCGGCATCGTCAACCAGCTGAACTCCGCTTCTTCCTCGAGCTACAACGCACTGCAGGTCACACTGCGGAGCAGCACCTGGCATGGTTTCACCAGCCAGTTCGCGTACGCGTGGAGCCACAACCTGGATAACGCCAGCGGATTTTACAACGCGCCGCAGGACTCGTTTAACCTGGCCGGGGACTACGGCAATGCATCGCAGGACATCCGAAACCACTTCGCCGCATATCTGAACTACGCGATTCCGAACCTGGCTGCGGCCCGAAGACTCTCACGCATGGCTGGGAAGTCAACAGCATCCTCAAGTTCCAGAACGGCGAGCCGGTCAACGTTCTCACCGGAGCGGACAACAGCGGCACGGCTGAGGGCGAGGACCGCGCCAACATCACGGGCCGGCCCATCAACAGCGACCGATCGGTGCAGTAGCCACGCCTACGCGCAGTACCTCAACCCGAACAGCTTTGCCGTTCCGGGTATTGGCACCTACGGCAATCTGCGCCGCAACCAGGTCATCGGACCCGGCTTCGGGGACGTGGATCTGTCGCTGCTCAAGAACATCCCCATCTACAAGGAACGCGTTCGCGCGCAGTTCCGCGTGGAGATGTTCAACGTCTTCAACCGCGTCAACCTGGCGCAGCCGCTTGAACAACCTTGGCTACGGCGGCGCGTTTGGCTGGAGCACTTCAACCATCGGCGTCTCCTATGGCGCGCCGGGCATCGGCTCTGGCGAACCGTACAACACCCAGCTCGCGCTGAAGATTATTTTCTAAGCAGGTTTAACAGCAAGATTGCGGCGCAGATTTCAAGTCTGCGCCGCAAATTCTTTACTGTCTAAATACTCGCCACTTCTGTCAGGCAATCAACACAGAAAACCCTACCCTTGGCGGCCTCGGTTCGCTTTACCAGGTTGGGGGTCCGAGCTCACTGCAGGTAGCTCTTAAACTGCACTTCTAAAATTCAGGCGGCCTCGATATGCATCGAGGCAGCCTGGTCATCCCAAGCAAATTTTCATTTGGTTGCTGAACCGCTCTGAGTTACCACTGGCTTTTCCGGCTTCACATATTTATCCAGCCAATTCTGCATCTCCCACAGCATGTGCAGCACGCTCTCGCGTCCCTGATAACCATGCGCCTCCAATGGCAACAAGACAAAGCGCACGGTAGCACCATGGCCTTTCAGTGCGTTGTAAAAGCGTTCGCTCTGAATCGGAAATGTCCCGGTGTTATTGTCAGCTTCTCCATGAATCATCAGCAGCGGCGTCTTCACCTTATCCGCATAACTGAACGGACTCATTTTGTAGTACACATCAGGAGCCTGCCAGTACGTCCGCTCTTCATTCTGAAACCCAAACGGCGTCAGTGTCCTGTTGTATGCGCCGGACCGAGCGATACCCGCGCGAAACAAATCCGTATGCGCCACAAGATTTGCCGTCATGAAGGCGCCATAGGAATGGCCCATCACCGCCACACGACCGCGATCTACAGCACCGTTGGCCACGCCCGCATCAATTGCGGCCTTCGCGCCATCCACAAGCTGTTCGGTATAGGTGTCATTCGGCTCGGCGTTTCCCTCGCCAATAATAGGGATGGCAGCATTTGCCAACACCGCGTATCCCGTCATGGCAAAGAAGACCGGAGACCCGGCGCCGATGCGAACAAACTCATACGGCGAGCCAACTACCTGGCTGGCAGCGCTGCGTGTCTTGAACTCTGCCGGATAAGCTTCCATTAAAGTTGGCAGCGGTCCTTGTGACTTGTCATAGCCCGCTGGCAGATACAGGTCTGCTGAGAGATCCACTCCGTCCGCGCGCTTGTAGTGCAACATCTGGTGCGTCGGCATCTTCAAGCCCGCATAGGGATTCGCGAACGAAGTTACAGGAGTCCATGCAATCATTGTTCCCTTGGCGCCGACTGCATTCAGAAAGTAGTTGGGACTCTGTTCCACCGACTCTCGCCGCGCCAGTACTTCCACGCTGTCGCTCGTAAGCAAGAGCGCGACGGGTAACTCATAGTACGGTGGCTCAGACTGCCAGATGCGCTTTTCACCCTTCGTACCTTCGCGCACAGGCACCATCCCGACGAAAGGCATGTTTCCCTTTGGTGAAGCGCCGCTTCCAATGAAGTAAAGACCTTGCCCGTCTGTGGTCGTCTGCAGCACGCGATTTCCGTGCGCATTGATCGCCACTGCCGGTCTGCCTGGATCGTGATAGCGGTCCTCAGACGAACCCTCATACAGCTTCGTTGTCGATGCATTCCCTGGATCAATCGCGAGCAGTATCGTCTTGCGATCGCGCCATCGCCGCTCCGTCACAACAGCAAGATGTTCGTTGCCCCAATCAACGCCTGCGAATCGCAGAGCCAGATCGGCAATTGCCTTGCCTTCCCCTGTGAACGGAGCATCGAGGGTATAAATCCTGTCGCGCACATCGGCAGGCTTCTTCGCATCGCCCCCATCTGCAGCCTTTACCCAGTAGATCGTCGATGGCGCGTCTGCGCGCCAGCCATAATCGCGCGGTCCTGGCTCAACGGCATCGCGGTCAATTGGCAGATTGTCAATAAGCGGTGCATCATCCAGCGTCTTTGCCGTACCCGTCGCAACATCCACAACTTCACGTTTTTGTGGAAAGCGCTCAAACGGCTGCGTGTAACTGAATGGCCTGTGCAGCGCTTCGGTCAACAGGTACTTCCCATCGGGTGAAGCTTCCAGGCTCACATATAAACCAGGCTTGCCCAGTGCACGTGGTGTAGTCGCACCCAGCTTTAACACTTCAAGCTGAGCTGCCGCGTTGTACTCAAAGACGGCTTCGTCCTGCGGGCTCTTCAATAGATCTTCGTATGTAGGAGCAGGCGTTGCGCGGCCATCATTCTCCTGCACGACTGGCCCTGTCGGAACTCCGGACTTGTTCGGTGGCGCAACCCGATGCGCTGGAACCGTCAGAACCGCTAACGAAGTGTCGTCAATCCACGCTACCGGCTGTGTCAGCACCGCGTTCAGTCGCACACCTGCGACACGCTGCGCTGTGTGTGTCGCAGTCGTGACAATCCAGAGGCTCAAGCCTGTTTTGTCTTCAATATTCACAACCGCAATGTGATGTCCGTCTGGCGACCACTCCGTATACAGCGCATGCAGCTTAGCCGGCAATCCGACGATCGACACCTGCTTCGGCGTGGGAGTTGCTCCGGGTGCGGGCACTGTTTGCAGCGAAAGGGAAGTGAAATATCTGGTCCGGCTCGGAGCGTTTGTCTCAGGGTTAAAGCGCAAACCTGCCAGCCGCAACTCCGGTTCTGCCAGATCAGCAATCGTCGGCAACGCGTAACTCTGCCGCACCAGCAGCATCCGTGCATCCTTGCCATGTTCAGGAGAAAGCGAAATCGTGGGCGTTGGCGGCGCGTCCACGAGCTTCACAATCACCTCAGGTGGAAGCTGGTATGTCAGAGCGGGGGATGAGTTTGCCGTCTGTGCCGAGGCAGTGGATGCAATAGAAACAGCAGTGAGCAGCGTTATGAGCCGCAGATACATGGATTCCTCCGGGCGGGACTGTACAGAAAATCTACCGCCTGAGGGTTCCGCTGGCATAGATGCGGCACGAAAAAAACCGCAACGAACAAATTTCTATTTGTCCGATAAGTGATCGAGATCGAGATTCAGCAGAAGCACATTCACGCGCGGCTCACCAAGCAAGCCAAATTGCCGATCGATGATATGCCGCCCAATCAATGCACGCACCTGCTCTTCGCTCAATCCGCGCGCCCTCGCAACACGAGACGTCTGAAAATACGCGGCGTCCGGCGTAATGTCCGGGTCCAACCCCGAACCGGATGTAGTTACCAGATCAATTGGAACAGGCCTGCCGCCGGACTCCTTGCTGAGCTTGTCGATATCGCCCTGAATCCGCTGTACCAGCTTCGCATTGGATTGCGCAAGGTTCGATCCGCCTGACGCAGTTGCGTCATAGCCGTTGCCTGCTGCCGAAGGGCGCGGATGAAAGTACTTGTCCGCAGTGAAACTCTGCGCCAACAACTCCGATCCCACAATCTGCCCGTTCTGCAGGACCAGGCTTCCTTCTGCCTGGCGTGGAAAGAGAAGATGCGCTATGAGCGTAATCGCCAGCGGATAACCCAGGCCAAACAGCACCGTTGTAATCAACGTAAATCGGAGCGCAGTGCCCCACACAGAGTGCCTCTGCTCTGCGGCCTTGGCGGTCGCCACAGCAGGCGATATTTGCGGCAATTCGGAAATAGTGTGCACAATCATTCTCCCAGGTTAAGCCAGGTGCAAAAACGCCAGCGCCATATCAATTGCCTTGATCCCAATGAACGGAATAATCATTCCACCCACGCCATAGATCAGCAGATTCCGCCGCAGCAGCACATCCGCAGGCTTCGGCTCATATTTCACGCCCTTCAGTGCCAGCGGTATCAGGCCGATAATGATGATCGCGTTAAAGATCACCGCGGAAAGAATCGCTGACTGCGGCGAGCGAAGATACATGATGTTCAGCGCATTCAGTACAGGAAACGCGCCAGCAAACATCGCTGGAATAATCGCAAAATACTTCGCCACGTCATTCGCAATCGAGAATGTTGTCAGAGCGCCGCGTGTCATCAGCAACTGCTTGCCAATCTCCACAATCTCGATTAGCTTGGTCGGATTTGAATCGAGATCCACCATGTTGCCGGCTTCCTTTGCTGCCTGGGTGCCGGAGTTCATGGCCACGCCCACATCGGCCTGCGCCAGCGCGGGAGCGTCGTTGGTTCCGTCTCCCGTCATGGCCACCAACTTGCCGCGTCCCTGTTCGCGCTTGATCAGGTCCATCTTGTCCTTCGGCTTGGCTTCGGCAAGAAAGTCATCCACGCCTGCTTCGCGTGCAATCACAGCGGCGGTGAGCGGATTGTCGCCGGTAATCATCACCGTACGAATTCCCATCGCGCGCAGCCGGGCCAGCCGCTCTTTGAGGCCGCCTTTCACAATGTCCTTCAGATAAATCACGCCGAGCGCCATCGAATTCTCTGCTACCACCAGCGGTGTTCCGCCGGCTCGTGCAATCTCTTCCACACTCTCCCGAACCTTTTGTGGCAAGGGAGTTCCTTGCTCTTCAAGGAAGCGTGAAATCGCATCCACGCTGCCCTTGCGAATTCGCGTTCCCGGAATGTTTACGCCGCTCATACGCGTCTGCGCGGTAAACGGTACAAACTCCGCATGAATGCTGCCCAGATCGCGTCCGCGCAAATTGTATTGCGTCTTCGCCAGCACCACTATCGAACGGCCTTCCGGCGTCTCGTCAGAAAGGGAGGCAAGCTGCGCTGCATCGGCTAGTCGCTCCGCACTCACACTCGGCGCGGGAATAAATTCGACAGCCTGGCGGTTGCCCAGGGTGATTGTGCCGGTCTTATCGAGGAGAAGCGTGTTTACGTCGCCCGCTGCTTCTACGGCGCGTCCGCTCATCGCCAATACGTTGTATTGCACCAGCCGGTCCATGCCTGCGATGCCAATCGCCGAAAGCAGCCCGCCAATTGTCGTGGGAATCAAGCATACCAGCAAGGACACCAACACAAACACGGTCTGCGGAGCCTTCGAGTAAATCGCAAACGGTTGCAGAGTCACAACAGCAAGCAGAAACACAATCGTCAGCCCGCTCAATAGAATGCTCAGCGCAATCTCATTGGGTGTCTTCTGTCGAGATGCGCCTTCCACCAGTGCAATCATGCGATCGAGAAATGTCTCGCCTGGGTTTGATGTGATCTTGACCTTGATCCAGTCGGAAAGCACCTTCGTGCCTCCCGTAACCGCCGATCGATCACCGCCAGCCTCGCGAATCACCGGAGCGGACTCGCCCGTAATCGCTGACTCGTCTACGCTCGCCACGCCCTCAATCACTTCGCCATCGCCGGCAATGTATTGGCCTGCCGGAACGTAAATCACATTTCCGGAGCGCAAGGCGCTGCTGGCAACCTCTTCCAGCTCGCCGCTTGCGGTGTAGCGTTGTGCGATTGTCTCACCGCGCGCCTTTCGCAGAGTGTCCGCCTGTGCTTTGCCGCGGCCTTCCGCCATTGCTTCGGCAAAATTTGCGAACAACACCGTAAACCAAAGCCATAGCGTGATCTGCAAGTTGAAGCCGAACCCAGCCCTGTGATGAACCGTGTTGTCGATCAACAACAGCGTCGTCAGCACGCTGCCCACTTCTACAACAAACATCACTGGATTCTTTACCATCTTGCGCGGGTCCAGCTTCTTCACTGAATCCAGCAGAGCGGCGCCAATAAGTTTCGAATTCCAGAGACTCTTCTTATCACTCATCTCAATATCTCTTCTTTTAGAACGTCTGTCCGGCCTGCAGCAGCAGGTGTTCAAGAATCGGCCCAAGGCTCAGTGCAGGGAAGAATGTAAGCGCGCCCAGGATCAGCACCACGCCCACAAGCAGCACCGTAAACAGCCATCCATTGACAGGAAACGTTCCCGGCGACGGCGGTACGCTCTTCTTCTGTGCCAGGTTTCCAGCCAATGCCATCACGGGAATCAGCATCAGGAATCTTCCTGCGAGCATCGCCCATCCCAGTGTCACGTTGTACCACCACGTGTTCGCGCTCAGTCCCGCAAATGCGGATCCATTGTTGCCAGTCGCTGATGTAAACGCATAAAGGATCTCGCTCAGTCCATGCGGGCCGCTATTGGTCAGCGCGGAAAGCCCCACTGTGGGCGAGAGCACGAATGCAGCAGTCAGCGTCAGAATGATCAGTGGAAAGATCAGCACGTACAGCATCGACATCTTCACGTCGAATGCTTCAATCTTCTTGCCCAGGTACTCAGGCGTCCGTCCTACCATCAATCCGGCAATAAAGACGGCAAGCACTACGAAGATCAGCATTCCGTAAAGCCCGGAACCTACGCCGCCAAAGATCACTTCACCGAGCAGAATGTTTGTCAGCACCACCATTCCGCCCAGCGGAGTAAAGCTATCGTGCATTCCGTTGACAGCGCCGCAGCTTGCCGCCGTGGTGACCTCTGCAAAGAGGGAAGACTGCGAAATGCCGAAGCGCACTTCCTTACCTTCATAGTTGCCTGTTTCGCCGCTTGCCGTTGTTGTCTGTGCCGCGCCATGCAGCAGCGGATGAGGCTGCGATTCCGCCCAGTAGAGCGAAGTGAACCCTGCGGCAAAGAGCACAAACATAGCCGCAAACACGGCCCATCCGTGTCCCTGCGATCCCGTTATGCGTCCCAATGCATACGTCAGTCCTGCCGGAATCACAAAGATCGAAAGCATCTGAAGGAAGTTTGTAAACGGTGTGGGGTTCTCAAATGGATGCGCACTGTTCGCGTTAAAGAATCCGCCGCCGTTGGTGCCCAGCATCTTGATTGCTTCCTGGCTTGCGACTGGTCCCTGCGCGATGGTCTGCGTTTGACTCGTCTGCTCCACGGTGTGCGCCGACGTATACTTCGCCAGGTTCTGCGGCACACCTTGCCCCACCAGCAGCAATGCGTAAATCACAGATGCGGGCAGCAGCACATACAGCAGCGTCCGTGTCGTATCTACCCAGAAGTTGCCAATCGTTTCAGAAGACGTGCGTTGAATTCCGCGGATCAGCGCTACCGCCACAACAATTCCAACCGCCGCGGAAAAGAAGTTGTGCGTCGCCAGACCAGCCATCTGTGTCAGATAGCTCATTGTTGTTTCCGGCGTATAACTCTGCCAGTTTGTGTTTGTCGTAAAGCTTGCCGCTGTGCTCCACGCCAGGTCCGGTCCTACAGCGCTCAGTTTCTGAGGATTCCACAGTGGCAGCACAGCCTGTAGCCGTTCGATGGCATACGTTACAAGCATGCTTACTGCAGAGAAGCCTAGGACGGCATAGGCATATTGGCGCCAATGCATTTCATGCTCTGCATTCACGCCTGCAAGTTTGTAGACAAGTCGCTCCACTGGGCCAAGCACCGGATGGAGCCACGTCCGCTTGCCTTCCAGCACGCGCACCAGATACAGACCAACCGGCTTTACCGTAAGCAGCAGAACAATCGAATAGACAGAAAATTGAAGCCAGCCATTTGCTGACATTTTAGAATTTCTCCGGGTATAGAAGGGAAAAGACAAGATACCCCAGCAGAAGGAGGCAGAGAACCAGGGCCGCGGCGGTGATGAGGTCTATATGCATCTTGCTACCTCAACTTCTCGCACGCTTTGACATACAAAAATGCAACAGCAAAGAACACGGCGGTAAAAAGCAACATCAGAGCATCGTCTTGCATGGCATCCTCACTAGGAACAGTGTGCAATCGCGCGCTGTTCACCGCTATCTAGAATCCCAGCATTAGTCTATAAAGTGCCAAAGCGATTCCTAAGGAATGCGTAAGGGGCTATTCCTGCTGCGTTCCAGAGGATTCTTCCTCGCTCCAGCCCTCGGGAACAAAGCGATATCCAATCCACGGTTCCGTGTGAATATACTGCCGCCCCGTTTCGCCTTCAAGCTTTTTTCTCAACTGACCCACGAATACCCGGAGATATTCCGGCTGGTGGGCAGCCTGACCGCCCCACACTGCAGTCAGCAGTGCGCGGTGCGTCAGCACCTTGCCCGGATTTCGCGCCAGATGTGCCAGAAGGTCAAACTCCTTCGGAGTCAGGTGAACCTCTTTGCCCTGTACCGTTACACTGTGCGCGGCCACATCCACTACAAAATCACCTGTAGTAATTGCGTTTTCCGTCCGCTCCGGAGCGCGCCGCAGATGGGCGCGCACCCGCGCCATCAGCTCCTGGATGCTGAAAGGCTTGGTAACATAATCGTCCGCGCCCGCATCCAGAGCTTCTACTTTCGATCTCTCATGGTCGCGCACCGACAGCACAATAATCGGCGTGCTGGCCGTGCGCCGGATAGCCTGGCAGACTTCCACGCCGCTCAATCCCGGCATCATCAAGTCCGTAATCACGAGGTCAGGAGGCCACTCCTGAAAAACCTGAAGGCCCTCTTCCGGATCGTTTGCCGTGCGAATATCAAAGCCCTGCGCTGTGAGTGCCGCACGCAGCGCCCGCGTAATTTGCGACTCATCGTCGATAACAAGAATTCGTCCAGTCATTCAGTCACTTCCTTGCACACAATAGCACTTTCGCTTCAGAAGGTATCATGCTTTTTAAGAAAGGCGGTTACAAGTGACGCTTTCAACTCGAATCAAGAAGCTGAGAAGTGTCTTCCTGCAGGTCTTTATTTCTACGCTTTGCGTGGCTGCTGTCACAGTTTTTTTTGATTCGAGACGGGTAGACGACTCCATTGTAGGACTCATTTTTCTTACGGCTGTTGTCGTGGCAGCGTCCATGGTGGGTGTGCGGCTGTCGCTTTATATCGGACTGCTCTGTGCGATCAGTTTCTGGTACTACTTTGTTCCGCCGCTCTATTCGTTTGAGCTTACCGGCTTCCAGGAATGGACCGAATTGTTATCGTTCATCGCCAGCGCCCTGATTGTGAGCCGCATTGCCGATCGGGCGCGTAAGCAGGCACAGCAGGCCGAAATTCGCCGCAACGACGTGGAGCGTCTCTACACCCTCAGCCAGGAGATGATGCTGCATGACGATGCCGGCCTTCTCATGCGCGATCTTCCGCAGATGATCGGCAAGACATTCGGCTTGCAGGATGTGGTGCTCTACGTGCGGGAGCAGGATCACTTTTACGGCTCCACCGCGGAAATGCCGCCGGCATTTGCTGAAGAGATGCGGGCCGGCGTCTCATGGTACGGCGCAACCAGCCCGGTTGAGTTTTCCTCCATTGCGCTTATGCTGGGCATGAAAAACCTGGGCACAATGGCATGGAAGCCCGATGCTCTTTCCCGCGACGCCGCCACGGCAATCGCCGCACAGGTCTCCGTAGCGCTGACACGCGCTGCGGCCATTGAAATTTTTACCCGCATTGAGGCATCTCGTGAAAGCGAACGTCTGCGCACCGCGCTCATTGACTCGCTCACGCACGAACTCCGCACTCCGCTTACCGGCATCCGGGCTGCTGCCACCACACTCGTCCAAAATAAAGACCTTGATGAAGCGACACGACAGGATCTTAATTTGCTGGTAGACGAAGAAAGTGAACGGCTGGACAAACTGATCGGCGAAGCCCTTGAAATGGCCGAGGCAGACGCTCGCGCTGTGAGTGTCAGCGCTGCTCCGCAATTTGTTCGCGCCATCTTTGAGCATGCTGCCGAAGAGTCCCGTTCCGCTCTCACTGGCCATCCCGTCACCATGGACGTAGATGAGCCGGATAGCCCGGCATGGTTCGATCCGCAGCTTGTTGGCCGCGTACTTCGCCATTTGATTGAGAATGCCGCGCGCTACTCTCCACCAAGCAGTCCCATCATCCTTCGGTGCCGCCGCGCTGACTCTCGCCTCATCTTTTCCGTTGAAGATCGCGGCCCCGGCATTGACGCCTCTGACCTGCCGCTGATCTTTGAGAAGTTTTACCGTGGCCGCCAGGGGCAGACGACAGGCAAGGGAACCGGCATGGGCCTGGCCATTACGCGAGCCATTGTCCAGGCTCACGGCGGCGGCATCGATGTCGAGACCGACCTGGGTAAAGGGACAAAATTCCGCTTCTGGGTGCCACTGGTGGAAAAACAACCAGAAACCGCCTGATGTATGGTGAAAACACAGGCATGAAGCAGATTCTCATCCGGCTCCTTCTCACTATCCCCGTCCTCTGGCTGGTGGTCTCTCTCGTCTTTTTGCTTATCCATCTGGTGCCGGGCGATCCCATACAAACCATGCTGGGCGACGGCGCTACCGCCGCCGACATTACAGCCCTGCGCCACCAGTACCACCTCGATCTACCGTTGCATCAGCAGTACTTCGAGTACTGGAAAGGTGTCCTTCGCGGCGACCTTGGCGAGTCGATCCGCCTTCACGACACTGTGTGGCATCTCATTGTCCAGCGCTACCCGTATACCCTTGCGCTCACCCTTTGTGCGCTGGCCGTCGGCCTGCTTCTTGCGCTTCCTGCAGGCATTGCCGCTGCGGTTCGTCGAGGCCGCGTGACGGATCAGGCCCTCTCGGTAGTCAGCCTCTTTGGCCTCTCCGTTCCGGGTTTGGCACTGGGCCCGGTGCTCATCCTTGTCTTCTCCATCCTGCTGGGCTGGCTTCCCGTCTCCGGAGCGAACAGCGGAGGCGCCAAAGTGATTGACTGGCACTACCTTGTCCTGCCTGCCATTGCCATGGGCGCATCGCTGGCGGCTATTCTCACCCGCATGATCCGCACCGCCATGCTCGAGGAGCTGGGGCAGGATTACATTCGCACTGCGCGTGCCAAAGGCCTGACGGAGACCGCTGTTGTCTGGCGTCACGCGCTGCCCAACGCTCTTGTTCCTATCGTCACCGTCGTCGGCCTGCAATTCGGCGCGCTTCTTGCCGGGGCCATTGTTACCGAAAAGATCTTCTCCTGGCCCGGCCTTGGCCGCCTGGTTGTCGATGCCATCTCCAACCGGGACTATGCACTCGTCCAGGGCTGCCTGCTGTCGATTGGATTGACTTACGTCCTTGTCAACCTGCTTACGGACGTGGTGTATCGCTGGATCAATCCCCGGATGAGAGCTTAAGGGTCGACGGGAAGCAGACCGTGTATGGACGGTCTCTTCAGGGAGTGCCCTGGCCTAAAGTTCGTATCACAATGCGGTATAAAAAGGCGAGTCTACTGTATCAGGGTTCGTCCCGGCGGAGGGACTCGGTACAGAAATACATACGTTTGAGAATATTTTTTGCATTTTTTGCGATTTTTTGTGGTGTAAATATAAGAAAATAAATCAGTTATGCTGAAATTAAAAGTGGGAATTTTCGGGGAATTTTCTGGGAATTTGCGGGGAATAATTTCATCGTATTTCTCCTAATTTGTTCTGAATGAAGGGTTTATGGAGGTCCTCATGGTTTGAGTATGGCATATTCGGCGAAATGATGTGCAAATTATCTTTAAGAAATTTCGGGCCGAAGTTGGTCACCGTCGACTGACCAGAAGAGTTTGCCGGAATTATGCCGGATCTAAATTCAGAATCTCCGGTTCGAGCGATCCATCTTGCCCTACGTGCAGAAATCCCATTGTCACGGGGAGTTGAAACCGACGGGGTCCGCATGACCCGGGATTGAAGTACAGCACGCCCTTGTGCCGACGAATTTCAGGCTTGTGGGAGTGCCCGAAGAGCACAGCGGCAAACCCGGCCGCCCTGGGGTCAAGGTCAAGGTGATCAATCACATGCAGGAGATAGATAGAAATTCCTTGAAGTTCGGCGATCTCCGTTTCGGGTAGCTGGGCACACTCGCCCTCGCGGTCAATGTTGCCCCGCACAGCCGTGACGGGAGCGATCTTTTCAAGCTGCCGCAGGATCTCCACATCCCCCACATCGCCAAGATGCAGAATTTGTTCGACACCCGCCAGCGCCGCTGTTACCTCTGGTCGCAGCAATCCGTGCGTGTCACTTACGACACCAATCTTCATTCGTCTGCCCCGCTCGTCTAAATCAGTGGATTCGCAAAGAATTTCAAAACAAGCTTATCCTGATGCATCCAAGCGATAGGCTCACCTGTAGTGCCGGGGCTTGCTGGAGTTTTTGCTCTTTATGTCGACGATCGTGACATCTGCTTCTGTCGATCCTGTTCTCGCAGCGCCGGTTCCGCCGGCAGCGCCGCTGCCGTTCTTTAGCTATCTGCGCACCCTTCGGCAGAGCTTTATCGCTGTGATTCATGAGGACGTATACTGCCAGCCGATCATTGCGCAGAGCTTCCTGGGAAAGCATAGTTTCATCCTCAACGATCCGGCAGGCATAAGGCATGTTCTTCTCGACAACGTAGTGAACTATACAAAGGCTCCCATCGAGCATCTGCTGCTTGGCCCCGCTCTGGGCAACGGCCTGATTTTAAGTGAAGGCGAGACCTGGCGTGCGCATCGCCGGATTATGGCGCCGGCCTTCGACCATCGGACCAATCAGCGATGCGCTCCGATCATGACCGATGCCGCGGGAAAGCTTATGGGGCAATGGGACACTCTGGAATCCGGCGCCACGGTTGAAATCTCCAGCGCCATGCTGGCGCTGACCCTAGAAATCATCTCTCGCTCCATGTTCTCTGCCGATAGTGACAGCATTAAGGACATTGTTCGCGAGGGATCGGACCGGTACCAGCAGGCGATGATGTTTGGTCTGATCGATTTTGCGCCCTATGTGGGCAGTACGTGGGTTCGGTGGAAGGCCAGACGGGGCAGGGCAATCATGCAGGATTTCAACCAGGCCTTCAGCCGCGTTTATCGTGGCCGAACGGAGGGTGCATCGACAGCCTCTTTCAACGATCTGCTGCAGCGCCTGATCTCTGCTCGCGATGAACAAGGCGGAATTGCCATGACTGAGAAAGAGGTCCGCGACCAGGTCCTCACCATTTTTATTGCCGGTCATGAGACGACTGCGATTGCGCTTATGTGGACCTGGTATCTTCTCTCGCAGCATCCCGATCATGAGGAACGGCTGCACCAGGAACTCGAATCCGTGCTGAATGGACGAACGCCCGAATTTGAGGATGTAGCCAGGCTTTCCTTCACGCGGATGGTGGTCCAGGAATCCATGCGTCTGTACCCGCCGGCCTATGCCATGGCTTTTCGCCGGGCCGGGCAAGAGGACAGGATTTGCGGATTGCGTATCCCGAAGGGTTCCGATGTGAACATCCTTCCGTGGGTTCTGCATCGCCACCGCAAATACTGGGAGCATCCAAACCGCTTCGACCCCGACCGGTTTTCTCCTGAAGCCAGCGCTGCGCGGGACCGGCTCGTCTATCTGCCCTTCGGCTTTGGCCCGCGGGTCTGCATCGGCGCATCCTTCGCTATGACAGAAACCATTCTGATCCTGGCGACGATTGCACAGCGTTACCGCCTAAGGCTCTCGCCCGGCTTTGAGGTAGAGCCGCAGGCGCTGTTTACGCTGAGGGCAAAGAATGGCATGAAGATGCGGGTGGAACGCCGGCGCGGCTGAGATTTCTGGGAACAATCTTCAGTGGTGTGTGTGGCTACAGTCCCATCTCGAGTCTCGTCCGGGGATCAAGCCGGTCTCGCAGCGCATCGCCCAGAAAGTTGAAGCCCAGCACTGCGCCTGCCACGGCGACTGCGGGAAAGAGCACGAGGTGTGGCGAGTCAAAGAGGTGCGAGCGTCCGTCATTCAGCATTCCGCCCCAGCTTGGAGCAGGTGCTGGGATCCCCAGCCCTAGGAACGATAGCGTGGCCTCAGCCAGAATGACTCCTGCCATGCCGATGGCCGCCTGGACCAGGATTGGCTGCAGAATATTGGGCAGAATGTGCCGGAAAAAGATCCGCATTCCGCTTGCGCCCAGCGCCCGCGCGGCATCCACGTATTCCCGGTCGCGCACGGACAATACCTGCGCGCGCACCAGCCTGGCGTACCCGGCCCATCCGCCTACGGCCAGCGCCAACACCAGATTCAGAAACCCCGGGCCTAGAAATGCTGCAAAGGCAATTGCGAGCAGGATGCCCGGCAGTGCCAGAAAGGTATTCATCGCAAAGGTTGTGAGCACGGTATCGACCCAGCCACCGAGGTATCCGGCCAGGCCGCCAAGGCCGATTCCGAGCACGAGTGAGACTGCCACGACAGTGACGCTCACAGCCAGTGAAAGCCTTGCACCCCAGAGCAGCCGTGCCAGCGTGTCGCGGCCCAGCTCATCTGTGCCAGCCCAGTGTGCAGCACTCGGACCCTGCAGCCGATTGGTCAAATCGATGGCCGCCGGATTGTAGTGCGAAAGCCATGGCGCAAGCAGCCCGCCCACAATAAAGATCGCCAGCAGCGTAACTCCCACTGCGGCCAATGGCTGCTTCCGGACCCGCCCCCATGCCTGCTCCACAAATCCCATAGTCACAATCGAGCATATCGTGACAAACCCATTCCGTTCTCGTTCATCCAATAGAAGTATGGACTTCCGTCGCACCATCCTCGTTACCGGCCTGCTCTTTGGCTCTCTCTGTGTGCTTCGCGCGCAATCCGACTCAGGCCCACAGCCGGAGATGGCTGAGAAGCTGTTTACGCTTGCCAACCAGGCTCGGTCTGAAGCCGGCTTGCCGCCGCTTGTCACGGATCCGGCGCTGGCGCAGGCGGCCATGAAGCACGGCGAGCGCATGTCTGTGGAGGGTGCGTTGGAACATCACTATCCCGGCGAGCCCGACCTGGGCGAACGCGCCTCACTAGCCGGCGCACACTTCAGCCTCATTGAAGAAAACATAGCCTTCGGCCACTCCGCATCGCAGATTCACAATGAATGGATGCATTCGGAAGGGCATCGTCAGAACATGCTCAGCCGGGAGGTGGATCACGTTGGCTTCGCTGTCATTGCACGGCACGGCAATCTCTATGCCGTAGCCGACTTTGCCCGCTCCACTCAGTCGTATACGCCGGAACAGGCAGAGGCTCAGGTGGCGTCGCTGGTGCGTTCTTCGGGGATTCGTCTCCGCACCGATCCCACAGATGCGCGGCGAGCCTGCGCTGTTGAGCGCGGGCTGCCTGCGAAACTGGCTGGTGGCGATCCCACGTACGTGATGCGCTGGCAGTCTGCCGATCTCAGTCAGCTTCCTCCGCAGCTCGCCGGGCAACTTCGCTCCGGTCAATACCAGCAAGCTGCCATTGGCGCATGCCCTGCGCAAAACGTGGAAGGTGGATTCACTCAATACCGCATGGCTGTGCTGCTCTACTGATCTCAGCCGAAGTCTTCAGTGGCCGCCCAGAATTCTGCCCACGGCTTTTTCAGCGGGCCGCATACATAAATATCCGGGTGATCCTGGCTCTCCTCGTTCTTCACGCCGAGCGAGTTTCCGTTATGCGCAGCCCACCGGCAATTGGTAAATATCTCATCCAATCTTTGCTTGCTGTTTCCCAGGACGATGATCGTCGTCGGCGGCGGCGTGGGATAGCCTCGCAACCACGCTGAATTTGTGGTGCTGATGGGCGGCGGCAGGTGATACTGCGGTCCGAGCATCTCGATAGCCCCACCTTCACCGTAGTTGCCCACGGCAATGCCGAGATGCGCCTGCTCTTCAGGGGGCAGGGAATCGCGCACTGCTGCCACTGTCTTCACCATTTCGTCCCAGCCAATCTCCTCGCGGAGATCGCCGTTACGGGAGAGCGCAAACTGCTTGAGTGGACCGGTCTGTGCCATGGGCACCAGCTCTGCCCATATATATGCGCCCATCAGAAGTACGCCTGCAAAGCCGACGGTGGCGACTGTTAGCCGCGCCCACTTTGGCCTGTGCGCGAGCCAGCGCTCCCACGCTGCCGCACCCATCGCCAGCACCATGGGATACGCGCCGCAGGTGTAGTAAAAACGTCCTTTGCTCAGCAGGAAGAGCGCGACCGGAACCAGATACATCCAACCCAGCATGCGGTAGCGCTTGCTGATGAAAAACGCAACCACTCCTGCAACCCATACGGGAGCGGCAAACAGATTTGCGTTCGCCATGAACTGGCCGATCAGAAAGCCGTCCGCACGCCCCTGGCCCACATCCCGCGCGTGAATGTGCTGGAGAAACTTGTACGAGACAAAATCATGTTTCGCAAGCCAGATGAGATTCGGCGCGAAGATCAGCAGCGCCACCGCAATGCCTGCCCAGAACCAGACACTGCGCAGATACTTTCGCGCACTGGTAAGGACGACGCCTGCCAGGATCCCGGCAATGTAAAAGACAATCGAGTATTTCGTTTCGAGGCCCAGCCCGACGGCGGCGCCAATTGCCAGCCACCACTTGGGGTTCTCATCCTTGAGCAGCCGGATGGTGAACCATGCGATCAGCACCCACCAGAGAAGATCGAAGGTGGAGTACTGAAACTCTGTGGCCTCAAAGACCGGCAGCGGGGAAAGCGCCACGGCCAGCGCTGTAAAGACCTGAGCCACGCGGCCACCGCCGAGGTCGCGCGCCATGAGCCCGCTCACGGCAATCACCACGGCCTGCGCCAGCACGGAAAACACCCGCAGACCCATCAGCGACAAGCCAAACAACGCGAGGCCAAGATGCTCTATGAATGGCGTCAATGGCGGATAGGAGACATAACCCCAGTCCAGATACTTGGCATCCGTTAGAAACTGCAGCTCATCGCGATGAAAGCCGTATTGTCCATTGGTCAAAAGATGCGCAACCGCAAACGCAGCGGCCATCGCAATCACAATCCAAACTCCATCTCGCCGCACCGCCATGGGAGCCGCGACAGACGCTTGCACTTTCGACACAGCCGTATCTCCTTCCCAGGGATTCTAGGCAGAGTACGCCAACTCGCTGCCGGGAGTTCACCGGGCGCGGTATTTTGAGCGCAAAAAAATCGGAGGCCGGAGCCCCCGATTGTTCTTCGCCTCTTGTCGTTAGTGGACTTTCAGCGCGCCCTGCTCGCGGTCCTTGCGTGCGACGAGCGCATCCTTGCCGCTTAAATCCAGCGGCGTCGCGGGAGTGGGCGGACAGGCCTGGCAGTTGCGCAGATCGGTCATGATCTCAGACCTGTCTCGCGCATATTGCCCCGCCAGGCGCGTCAGCGCAAAGGTAATGATGTCGGAGTGGTGCAGGTTGGCAAATGCCGGATCCCGCCGCATATTCAGCCATAGCCGATGCACCAGCTGCACGTCTTCCGGGCTGAGATTCGGAGCATGCGGCCCAATGTAAAAGACCTTGAACTGACCCGTCTCTTCTACCACGTAGAAGTTGAACTGCCGCTTCGGTTGCGGCAGGGCTTCCCAGGCCTGGCCAAGATGATATGCCTGATCCTCGGCTGTCATCTTGCTTGAAATTCCCGACACTACCGTATCAATTTCCAGCGAAGTGGCGCTCTGCGCCAGAGCCGCAAAGATATCTCCTGCGGGAACTACGAGCAGGGAAACCGTCTTGCCGAAGCTCTCCGCTACGCTGATGGCCTTGGTGAAGAGCATCTGCTCGTATTCGGTAAAGCTTTGCTCCTCCGGAGTAATAAATTCCGGCCCGCCAACTGCCATAATGCGCGCGTTCAGCACTACTACATCTTCGTCGTCGGTGGTGTGCCGCGCGAGCGCCCACTTCAACGCAAATGGGTTCGCCGCATCCCGCATGGTCACCATGATGCCGCCCGGCCGAATGCCTATCGAGTCGCGGCTCACCTTGTCCTGATGCTCGAGCTGGAAGTGGTCCTTCATCTGCCGTTCAGCAAGCGCATGTTTCTTTTTGTTAATGCGCTCGCTGACGGTAAAGATCACAAAGAATACCGCTGCAAATGCGATGCCGCTCACGGTCGCGACGGACTTGGTGAAGAGGTTCACAATTGCTGTCGAAAGCAGCACGAGGAAGACGGAGAGCAGTCCCAGCGGAATCTCCGTCTTTCCAATCTTGATATTCGGAGGAACCTTCCAGCCGCGTTCGCCGTGATACTTCCATCGAAGCACCAGCATTGCCAGGCTGTTAAAGGTGAACGACCAGATGACGCCAAAGGCATACGCTTCACCGAGCGTATCGACGCTGCCCATGGTCACAATGATCGTGAACATCTGCAGGCCAAAGACCAGATTCACAATTCTGTGGCTGGTGCCGAAGCGCGCATGCGGTCTGCGGAACCAGTCCGTCAGCACGCCATCTTCGGCCACGCGCATGAGCACGCCTGTCGAGCCGATCATCGACGTATTGATGGCGCCCGAAAGAATGAGGAAGCCCACCACCACCACAAAGATGCGGAACCCGATCTGCAACATCTGCGGCCCCACCATGTACATGGCCAGGCCGGCAATCAGGTTGTCTTTGTACAGCGTGGTGCGCTCGGCTGTGGGAATGAGAACGGAAGCCAGCAGGGTGGCGCCGCCGGTGAAGATCAGGCTGTAGATAGCGATTACGATTGCCGCGCGCTTCAGGTTCTTCAGCTTGGGGTGCGCTATTTCGCGATTGACCTGCGCCAGACTCTCTTCGCCGCTCATGGCCAGAATCGAGTGCCCAAAGGCCATCAGGATTCCGAACATTCCCAGGTACTTCATGACGTCTGTGCCCTTGAGGAATCCGAGGGCGTCGTCACTGAAATGCAGGTTGGCCGGAGTGGGCGGCGGCGGAAGCTGAATGCTCGCCGGGTTGGTCACGTACTTCTGAATGACCGAGTAAGCGCCCCACGCCAGCAGAATGACCACCATCACGGTGGTAATCTGCATCACGCGCAGAGCCTTATCGCTCGATTCCTCAATGCCCTTGGTGTTTTGCCACCAGTAGTAAATGGTTACAATGGCAGCGAAAACGGCGGAGGTGTGGTTGACCTGAAACTGAAAGGCCGCGCCATTGGCGCCAATGAGCGCCGGAGGCAGCCAGTGATGGCCCTGGGCCACCACCAGAAGCTCATTCATGAGGCCCACAATGTACTGGCCGGCTGACACACCCGAGATGGGGCCTGTCAGAATGTAGTCAAACATGAGCGCGGAGACGCTCAGCTTGGCAAAGGTTCCGCCCAGCGCTTCCTTGACGACGCGGTAGACGCCGCCGCGGGTAAACATGGAGCAGCTTTCCACGTACACAGCGCGTACGGCAAAGCTGAAGAGCATGATGCCGAGGATAAACCACGGCGCAGCAGCGCCCACGGCATGCTCGGCAATGCCGCCTGCATAGAAGGCAGAAGACCCAAGATCGTTGAGGACAATGGCGGCGGCTCGCCAGAAAGAGATGAACGTGAGCATCACGCTGGATGCTACGATCAGCCGCACCCGGTCGGGCGGAGGAGCTACGGTCGTTCGGGAAGAGGCCATCACAAAGGGCCGGTTCAACAGCTCCGGCGCATTTCAATCTCGTGGGCGCGCACGATTTCTTATGATTGCTTACGCCCTAGGAGAGTCTAGGGCTGTTTGGGGTGGGTGTCAATGCCCCGCGGCAAAGGGTTTAGACGCTGATAGTTGCAAAACGGGGGTGCGAGTCAGTCTTTCCCGAAAAGCTCTTTACCGTCCTCAATAAAGCTGATCAGGATGACCACCGTGGACCCCGCCAGCCCCACAAAGAACATGACTTCAAGCAGCCGCATCGCAAATATAGCAATTGCCATAGGGCCATTCTACTCCGAAATCCAATTCTCCAGGTACGCTCCGCTAAACTCATTGCTGTATGCCAGTTTCCAAATGGATGCCATGGGCAGCCGCGGTTCTCTCGGCGGCGCTGCTTGAATTGCCATTTCCACTCGCCGGGCCGATGCCGCCGTGGCGGGGTGTGATTGCTTTCTTTGGACTCGTTCCGCTGCTCTGGGCAATTCTCAATCCTTCAGAATCCCCGCGTCCGTTGCGCCATTCCTTTCTCATTGGATATCTCTGCGGCGTCCTGTGGTATGCGGGCAATTGCTACTGGATCTACGACACTATGCACATCCATGGTGGTATTCCGCCTGTGGGTTCGGTGGGACTGCTGCTGCTCTATAGTCTTGTGCTTGGGCTGTACTTCGGGGTGTTTGCGCTGGCGATCAAATTTGTTGCCGGAAAGCTCGGTACGGGCATCGCGCTCATTGCCGCGCCGTTTTTCTGGACTGCGCTGGACCTTGCAGCTGCGCGGATCACATCGGTTCCCTGGGATCAGCTTGGTTATTCGCAGGTCGATAATCCGCTGTTCTCTGGGCTTGCTCCATGGACTGGCACGTACGGCATCACCTTCGTTCTGGTTTTGCTTAATGTCCTAATCTCGACCAATTGGTTCGTAGGCAAGGACATTCGGAAGCGGGCGTGTTTAGCAGCCACTTTCGTTAGCGTCTTCGTGCTTTTATTTGTGTGCTCTCACGATTTCACTATGGAAAGGGTGCAGAGCCCCATCCCGACCGCCATCCTCGTGCAACCCAACCTCGATGTTGACTCAGGAGGCGCATGGCCCGGTGATCTCTGGAACCAAAACCTGGCCCAGTTTACCCGTCTCGCCACACAGAACTGTGGAAGTTATCAGGCTGGAATTCCTGAAACCGACGCTTCTACGGCCAACTCCTGCGGAACACCTTCCCTTATCGCGTGGCCTGAATCTCCCGCACCTTTCTTTCAGGATGAAGACCGCTTCCGCAACGCGATGAAGCAGCTTGCTCTGACGACCAAATCGCCGCTCATCATTGGCGGCGTTGGCATGGAGCAGACTGCAGACGAAACTCACTACTTCAACTCCGGCATGGTCTTCGATCAGAACGGCACGCCACAGGGCCGCTACGACAAAATCCACCTCGTTCCTTATGGCGAATTCATCCCTTACCGCGACCTCTTCTTCTTTGCGAAGAAGCTCACACGCAAGGTCGACGACCTCTCGCGCGGCACCGACCGCAAGACCTTCCTGCTGACCGGCGCAGATGGCCAGCAGCATCGCTACGGCATCTTCATCTGCTATGAATCCGTCTTCGCCGATGAAGTGCGACACTTCGCAGACAATGGCGCGGAAGTTCTCGTCAACATCTCCGACGATGGCTGGTATGGGGATACCTCTGCTCCGTGGCAGCACCTGAATATGGCACGGATGAGGGCCATTGAAAATCGCCGCTGGATTCTTCGCGATACCAACAACGGCGTCACTGCCGTTATCGACCCTTACGGCCGCGTGCGCCAATCCATCCCGCGTCACATGGTAGGCGCGCTGGTCGCGCAATACGGCTTCAACTCCGAGGTCACCTTCTACACTCGTCACGGCGACGTCTTTGCTTGGCTGTGTGTGATACTGAGTCTTGGGTTCGTGGCGTGGAGTTTCAATGGACGCCTCGCGCTCAAAGTTCAGATAAAGTCAGGTCCAGAGCAGATTTCATGAATTTGAACGATCTCGAGTTCGCTTATGCTCCCGTGCGCGACCAGGTGCGCGACCTGCGGGAGTATCTTTGACCCCGCACGCATCCGCCGCGAGCTCTCAGAAATAGAAACCAAGCTGGCCGATCCGGCCCTCTGGTCCGATCCAGTCGCTTCAAAACCGCTCATGCGCGACCGCAAGCGCCTGGAGGCTCTTGTCTCCGATGACGAAGAGCTGCAGCGCCGTACCGGCGATATCGAAGCCTACTTCGAGCTGGCCCGCGAAGGCGAAGACGTGCTGGCCGATCTCGAGCGCGACATCAACGCTCTCAGCAAATTCGCCGAAGACCTGGAAGCCAAAACGATGCTCTCAGGCGAAGCCGACGCACTCAATGCCATTGTTACCGTGCACCCTGGCGCTGGTGGCACTGAGTCGCAGGACTGGGCTGAGATGCTGCTCCGCATGTATCTCCGGTGGGCAGAGCAGCAGGGCTTCAAGACAGAAATGAACGACTACCAGGACGGCGAAGAAGCGGGGATCAAATCCGCCACCTTCACGATTCTGGGGGAATACGCCTTTGGCCAGCTGGCAGGCGAGAGCGGTGTGCACCGGCTGGTGCGCATTTCGCCGTTTGATTCGGCGAAGCGTCGGCATACTTCGTTCGCTTCCGTTTTTGTCTCGCCGGAAATCGACGACTCGATCCATGTGGATCTCAAAGCCGAAGATCTTCGCATCGACACTTACCGCTCCGGTGGCAAAGGCGGCCAGCATGTCAACACGACAGACTCCGCCGTGCGCATGACGCACATTCCTACGGGTATCGTGGTGCAATGCCAGAACGAGCGCTCACAGATCAAGAACCGCGACAAGGCGATGAAGGTGATGCGCTCCCGCCTTTACGAATACGAGCTGGAAAAGAAGCGCGCCGAGAGCAAAAAGCTGGAGGACTCGAAGCTGGACATCAACTTCGGTTCCCAGATTCGCTCGTATGTTCTGCAGCCCTATCGCATGGCGAAGGATCATCGGACGAAGGTGGAAGTCGGCGATGTGGATAAGGTCCTCGACGGCTACCTTGAGCCATTCTTGCGCGGGTATCTGCTGGCTAAGCGCCGTGGTACTGCTAGTGGTGGTGCTGACGACGACATGGATCTTTAAGCCGTCCATTAGCCGGGCAGTCCCATGTTTATGAGACTGTCCGGCTTCCAAACTCCGTTCCGCGCTTCTCTTTACCCACAGCCGCCATCACTCCCGCCAGCACAAACACGCTCACTGCCGTCAGCGCCATCGCAGTCGGATAGCTGGTCCGCGCGGCGTACAACGCTTCCAGCGCCCCGACACCGCTGGCAAGTACCCCTCCGCACTGATACGCAAATCCCGGCAGCGTGGCCCGCACCTTGTCCGGCGTGAGCTCTGCCAGGTGCGCGGGAATCACGCCCCACGCCCCCTGCACTGCAAATTGAATCAGAAAAGCTCCCGTTACCAGCAGCCATAACTTCGGTGCGTAGGCCCAGAGCGGAATCACTAGAATCCCCAGCGCAAACGCTGCCACAATCGCCTTCCTGCGGCCGATTCTGTCGGAGAAATGTCCTACGACAATTCCGCCCAGAATCGCGCCGAGGCCGCCAATTGCCGTAATTCCCGCTCGCTGCTGCGCACCCATATTCCACGCACGCTGCAGGAAGGTGGGATACATATCCTGCGTTCCATGACTGGCAAACATCATCATGGTCATGAAGGCCAGCAGATACGCAAAGAGCTTCCAGCTACGCCCAAATTCACGAAACTGTTCCGCCCAACCCGCGCCGGTCTTTGCGGAACTCACCTTCTCCCAAACCTTGCTCTCCCGCACCGCAAAGCCGATATAAACCACCAGCGGAATTGCGGGCAGACTGGTCAGGATAAACAGCCATCGCCACCCCAGCCCGTGGAAAAAGAAAAACAGCACGGCCGCCAGCACCTGCCCCGCCGCATAACCTTCCTGGAGGACTCCGCTGAGTAGCCCGCGCCGATTGGTAGGCGCACCTTCCATCGCCATGCTGGTGCCGACGCCCCAGGTGCCGCCCATAATTACGCCGAACAATCCGCGAATGACCAGCAGGGCAGTAAAGTTTGGCGCAATGCCGGTCAAAATGCCCGCCGCCGCATAGGCGCTCATGTTGACCATCAGCGGAATCTTGCGTCCGTAGCGGTCTGCCAGCAGCCCGAAGAGAAACCCACCCACGGGCCGGCAGAGCATGGTCATCGTGATTACGAGCGCCATCTCGGCGTCAGACTTGCCGAAGTCCCGCGCCATCGCGGTCAGCGTAAAGGTGACGAGGAAATAATCGAAAGCATCCAGCAGCCAGCTTGAGAAGCCGGCAAAGACCGCGGGGGGATGCGAGGTTGTGGTCGGCTCGGAGGAAGAATTCGGCCCAATCGCCATAGATTCACTCACCCTACCATCGCGTCACGGAAAAGGGAATTGCTCCCAATGCACAGTATTTCTTGACAGGCAACCATTTGGTTGCATATTGTAAGGCTGCAACTGAATGGTTTTCTATTCCTGCCTATGGATAACGACGCAGTCTTCAAAGCACTAGCGGATGCAAGCCGTCGTCTGCTCCTGGACCGGCTGTACCAAAAAAATGGCCAGACGCTGGGCGAACTTGGGGAAGGGATGGAGATGACTCGCCAGGCGGTAGCGAAGCATTTGGCGATTCTGAAGAAGGCCAATCTTGTCTCCTGGCGGCGTCTGGGACGTGAGCGGCTTCATTTCATCAATCCCGTGCCTATCCATGACATTGCCGAACGCTGGATTCGCAAGTTCGAACAACCGCGCCTAAGGGCGCTCTCAAAACTCAAGAGAAATCTGGAGGGAACTGACCGTGAGTAGTGTTGCTGAAAGCACATTCGTTTACACCACGTTTATCCGGACCACGCCAGAAAAGCTGTGGTCTGCGCTTACCGATGCAGAACAGATGAGAGAGTATTGGTTTGGCATGTGCATCCAAAGTGACTGGAAGGTGGGATCGCCGTGGCAGATGCTGTTCACAGATGGCTCCGTGGCCGATGCCGGAGAAGTTCTTGAATTCGATCCGCCGAAACGAATGGTGCTGAAGTGGCGTAATGAATTCCGGCCGGAACTCAAGGCCGAAGGCTTTTGCCAATGCACCATGGAGCTTGAGCCGGAAGGCTCAGCCGTAAAACTCACCATTACCCATACCATGAAGCGCCCGGAATCGAAGATGATTCAAGCGGTTTCCGGCGGGTGGCCAAAGATTCTCTCCAATCTGAAATCGTTGATCGAAACCGGACAGGTTGTTCTTGAAGGGCGGCACTGAAACAGGGAAGACAGGCACAAAAAACGCCCGCTGAATTTTCCTGTGTTCATGCCACATGAAATGTGAGATAGTGATGTGGCATAACCACAGGAGTGGAAGATGGGCGATTCCAAACTCGATCTATTGCAGGGAACGTTGGATGTGATGGTGCTGCAGACGCTGGAAACGATGGGCGTGCTGCACGGATATGGCATTGCGCGCCGCATTGAGCAGGTGAGCGGCAATGAGGTTCTCTTGAACCAGGGGACCATCTACGCTTCGCTGGTTCGGCTGCAGCAGCGAGGCTGGATTGCCGCCAAGTGGGGCACCTCAGACAACAACCGCAAAGCAAAGTTCTACTCCATTACAAAGACCGGCCGTAAGCAGCTGGCGCAGGACACTGCATATTGGCAGCGCCTGGCTGGAGTCATGGGGCGGGTTCTCACCATGCAGAGCGAGGGAGGGGAACAGTGAGAGACCTGCTGCAGGAAGCTTTCCATCGCATCCGTTCGTTTTTCCGTAAGGCGCCGCTCGATCACGAGTGGAACGAAGAGATGGCCGCGCATCTCGAAATGGCCGTGGAAGAAAACATGGCGCGCGGCATTCCCCGGGAAGAGGCGCGCCGTCAGGCGCTTGTACAGTTTGGCGGAGTACAGCAAGCGCGCGAACTGCATCGTGCAGCTCGCGGACTACCCTGGCTGGATGTGCTCATGCAGGATATGCGCTTTACCTTTCGCACCCTGGGCCGCGATCGTGGATTCACCGTCATTGCCGTGATGATTCTCGCGCTCGGCATTGGCGCCAACATCGCGGTCTTCAGCGTAGTGAATACGATTCTTCTTCGCCCGTTACCTTTTCCCGAGTCGCAGCAGCTGGTGCGCATTGTGCCGAAGGAAGCCAAGACCAACGAATCCGGCAAAACGTATACCGCAGACTTTACCGAGGACATTCAGCAGCAGAACCACTCGTTTCAATCCATCAGCGGTTACTTTGCTTTTACCAGCCCGGACAACTTCAAGCTCTCCGGCAGCAGCCAGCCTGTGCCCGCAACAGGGATTCTGGTGGCTGAGAAGTTTTTTGAAACGCTCAAGGTTGAGCCTGCGGCGGGACGTCTTTTCCGGCATGAAGAATATTTGAAACATGCTCCTACTGTGGCGTTGCTCAGCTATCCGTTTTGGAAACGCCGGTTCGGCGGGGACCCCGGCGTGGTGGGGCGCACGGTGGATCTGAGCGATCAGACGGATCTGGGCAACAAGAACCTTACTGTGGTTGGAGTGCTGCCAGAAACATTCGATTTCGGTTCCGTGTTTTCGCCGGGAGCCAAGGTAGATCTCTTTGTGCCTTACATCATGGATGACTTTCGCAATGACGGAAATGACCTTGCGTTAGTGGGCCGTCTTAAACAGGGAGTCAGTCTTACGCAGGCGCAGAACGAAGTGGATTCTCTCTTTCCGCAGCTCTATTTCACACATTCCCACCCGCAATTCGGGAAAGGATATACAGGCCGGGTTGACGGACTGAAAGAGTACATCAGCGGAAAGCTGCGGCGATCGCTGGTGGTGCTATGGTGCGCCGTGGGACTCATTCTGCTGATTGTCTGTGTGAATCTCTCCAACCTGTTGCTGGCCCGCACAGCCGCGCGCAGCAAGGAATTCGCGATGCGAAGCGCGCTAGGCGCAAAACGAACGCGGATTGTGCGTCAGCTGCTGACGGAAAGCCTGGTGCTGGCTTTTGCCGGAGCAGCGCTTGGCCTGGGAATTGCCTGGACCATTCTTGCCTGGATAGCACACCAGGGGTCGTTCGCGCTGCCGTTGCTCGGCATGGTTCGCATCGATGGAGCGGTGCTGCTATGGACGCTGTTGATTGCAGTGGGAGCCGCGATTCTATTTGGGCCGGCACCGGCACTGCGTATGTCTCGCGCCAATTTGCAAGAGGCACTGAAAGACGGCGGGCATGGAGCAAGTGAGGGCAGAAAGCGCGATCGCATGCGCTCGATTCTGGTCATCACAGAAATTGCTCTTGCCTGCGTGCTGCTGGTTGGCGCGGGTTTGTTGTTGCGCAGCTTCCTGCGCGTGTTGGATGTAGACCTGGGCTTTGAGCCTACCCACGCAGCCGCCGTGAGCGTTGACTATGATGACGGGGGAAATGTAGCGAAGCGCGCTGCGATATGGCAGGAGGTTGTGCGTCGCGCGTCGGAGATTCCCGGCGTGGAAGCGGCTGGCATCTCAGACAATCTGCCCTTGAGCCGCAGCCGCGGCTGGGGCATTGCTGCAAAGGGTGCGCAGAAGCTTGAGGACAAGGATTTTGTGGATGTGTTTGTCTACATCGTTTCTCCAGGCTATTTGCGAGCGATGGGGATGCGGCTGCTTGCAGGCCGCGACATCAGTTGGGATGACATCGTCAACAATCGCAATGTGGTGGTTCTCAACGAGTCGGTGGCGCACAAACTATGGCCGGGACAAAACGCAGTCGGCCGCCATGCTATTGCGGGAGGCCAGGATACGGAAGTGATCGGCGTAATTGCCGATGTGCGGGAAAGCAGCGCGGAAGACGATGGCGGAGCGCAGATGTACCTGCCGTCGACGAAGCAGTTCGGTCCGGAGGGCTCGTTTCTGGTGGTGCGGTCCAAGCTGCCCCCTGCTGCGCTGGCCACAAGTGTCATGAAAACGCTGCGGGATATCAACTCAGGCCAGTCGGCCACGGAGTTCAAGCCAATTCAAGGACTGGTGGATCACGCTACGTCTCAGAGGCGCTTCCTGGTTCTGTTAGTGGGAGCCTTCGCGGGACTGGGCCTGCTTCTTGCCTCGTTAGGAATCTATGGTGTCATCTCCTATTCCGTTACGCGTCAGACGCAGGAGATCGGCATACGCATGGCTCTTGGTGCATCGGAAGCTCGCGTGCAGCTTGACGTGATCGGAAATACATTGCGGCTTGCAGTGATCGGTATTGCGATTGGAGTCATCGCTTCCTTCGCAGCTGCTCGCCTCATTGCGTCTCTTCTCTTTCACACGGAGCCGACAGATCCGATCACGTTTGTGGGAATGATAGGTCTGCTTGGAGGAGTTGCATTGCTGGCAGGCTACCTTCCGGCTCGTAGAGCATCCAAGATCGACCCAATGGTTGCGCTACGAACCAACTGAGCTGTACTTTTTGCGTCTGCAAGGAAGAGTGCCTGATGTACGTATGTATTCAAACGTACATCAGGCACTCGTGGTGCTCTTCCAGCCTCTATTGCGCTGCTTCTAGGACCTCGCCCGCGCACTCTCCAAAGCCAATGCGTGGCAATCCGGCTCTCTGGGCGTAGGCGCGCAGAATCACCCGGTCACCATCGGCAAGAAATGTCCGCTGTTCGCCCGAAGGCAGCTGTACCGCGTTCGCGCGATGCCGCATCTCCAGCAAACATCCCTCCGAGCCTTCATCCGGCCCGGAGATCGTTCCTGTTGCGAGCAGATCGCCCGCACACAAATTGCATCCATTACTGGTGTGGTGCGTAATCAACTGCGCCAGACTCCAGTAGAGATCGCGCAGGTTTCCGCGGCTCAAGCGTTCCGGCTTGAGGCCGGCATCCCGCATTGCCCGCGTCTCGAGATACGCCTCGACGGTCAGATCAATTCCATCCCGCTCCGCACTTGCGCTCTGTAAATACGCAAGCGGCGCGGGATCATCCAACCCACGCTCACGCACGGGAACACGATACGCAGACAGCGCCTCCAGCGGAACAATCCACGGCGAGATGGTGGTGGCAAAGTTCTTCGCCAGAAATGGGCCCAGCGGCTGATACTCCCAGGCCTGCATATCGCGCGCCGACCAATCATTCACCAGGCAAAGTCCAAAGACATGCCGCTCCGCATTCTCAATCGAGATCGGCTCACCAAGCGCGTTTCCATGCCCGACAAATGCTCCCACTTCAAGCTCGTAGTCCAGTGACTTTGCAGGGCCAAAGACCGGCGCACCCTCACCTGCTTTCGTCTGTCCGCGAGGGTGCCGCACATCGGTCCCGCTGAGCACAATGGAAGAGGCGCGTCCGTGATACCCGATTGGCACATACTTGTAATTCGGTAAAAGAGGATTGTCGGGCCGGAACAACTTGCCTACGCGCGTCGCGTGGTCAATCGATGCGTAGAAGTCCGTGTAATCGCCAATACGCACCGGCATCTGCATCACTGCCTCATGCATAGGCACCAGCGCTGCATCGGCTTTTCTGCGGGTCTCCTCGCTGGCATGTTCTTCGCTCAGCAATTCCGTCACGCAGGCACGCAGCTTTTGCCAAGCCTCAGGACCCAGCTCCATCAGATCCTTCAGCGTGTGCATCCGGCATGCATATTCAATCTCTTCCGGCAACAGCGCCAGCAGGCCTTCTGCCGCGCACTCAAACAGATCCAGAATCTGGTCGCCTATCGCGATGCCGATATGCGTCTGTTCCCGGTAGCGAAAGGCTCCATAGGGCAAATTCTGAATCGGAAAATCCGAGCCGGGATCATTCGCGGACTTAACCCAGCTCTTTAAAGCCATCCCAGCGCCTCCACATCCCGTATCGGCTCAATCAATGAGCAGGTGCCTATGCTCTTGAGAAAATTACCGCGCACCTCGCGCAGTTCCTCTGCGCTCCAGTCCCAGTCGCGCCAGCGAATGGAGCGCTCCGTCATCCGCCATGCCAGCAGACCTTCTTCTTCCAACTGCTGCACCACTTCGTCTTCCTCGCCGCCAAACCAAACGAGCGTCGCTGCGGTGAGCAGATTCATGAACCCATGCATCATACCCCTCGCGCTGTCTTCGCGATAGGTGAATGGATATTGCCCCCGCACCGCATGATGTAATCCCGCCGTTGCTTTGAATGCTAGCCCGCGTTTGAAAAGCTCATTCAGCATGGCAGCCACGGTTGCCGTGGTTGGAAACGCCTCCGCAACCACGCCGCCCATTCTCAACTTTGCATGCAGTCCCGCCTCAGCAACTGCGTCGGCAATCGACATATCCCGCAAGTCCATCGGAAGCTCAACATAGCCTTCCACCCATGCGGGCAGCATCTTCTTCAAGCGCGCCACCTGGCTCGGCTCCGCAGTCTTCATCTCAATCATCTGGATAGGCATTCCCTGGTCGAGATGTTTCCAAACGGCATCCAGGTCATCACTGGCAGTGACCACGCTTATCTGCATATCCCGGAGATCATCCCGTAACACGCTATGAAGGGCATCGAGATCTTTTGCAGAAACCACAAGGCACTGCAGCGCAAACGCGTGGCTGCTCTGCTGATATTCCCGGTAAGCCCGAACGGCTGCCTCAAGCCCCAACTCCGCCGGAGGAAACATTCCTGCGTAGTCAAACAAATTTTTCAACGCGCAGTTTATTGCCAAAGGCTCGGTATCCCTCACCCTGTTACCTCGCCTTGAATTGCTTCTTCAAACCCTGCCAACATTCAAAGTATTCATGTTGCAGCAGGCTTGTTCGCATGGCAAACTCGGTTGGCCGCACCACAAGCTGCGTCTCAAACATGAATGCCAGCGTGTTGGCCAGATACTGCGGCTTCAGCTCCGCGTTGCTGGCGCGCTCGAAGGTTTCGGCATCCGGCCCATGGCCAGCCATGCAGTTATGCAGGCTCGCGCCACCGGGCACAAAGCCTTCAGCCTTCGCATCGTAAGCGCCTGTCACGAGCCCCATAAACTCATTCATCATGTTGCGATGAAACCACGGCGGACGGAAGGTATGCTCCGCCACCATCCATCTTGGTGGAAAAATCACAAAGTCGCAATTCGCCGTCCCCGGAACAGCAGTGGGTGCGCTCAGCACCGTATAGATGGACGGATCGGGATGATCGAAGGTCACCGTGTTGATGCAATTGAAGCGTGCGAGATCGTACCTGTAGGGCGCATAGTTTCCGTGCCACGCCACTACGTCGAGCGGCGAGTGATCGATCATCGCCGACCACAAGCGCCCGAGAAACTTCGCAGTGATATGAAACTCGCCATCGCGGTCTTCGTATGCCGCTACGGGAGCTTCAAAGTCGCGGGCATTCGCCAGTCCATTCGCGCCAATGGGCCCGAGGTCCGGAAGGCGGAAGGGAAGTCCATAGTTTTCGCAGATGTATCCGCGGGCTTCTTTGTCCTTAAGCACGACGCGATACTTCACACCACGAGGAATGACACAGATATTTCCCGGCGCAACCTCCAGAATTCCCAGCTCCGTATGAATCCGCAGGCCGCCCATCTGTGGCACAATCAGAAACTCGCCATCGGCGCTATAGAAAAAACGATCCTCCATGGAAACATTCGCCGCATACACATGAATCGCTACGCCGGCCTGCATTGCAGGATCGCCATTGCCACCCAGCGTCACAATGCCATCGACAAAATCTGTTGCCTTCTCCGGCATTGGCAGGGGATTCCATCGCAATTGATTCGGCGTAGTGGGCACCTCTGTAAACGGCCCGCTGCGAATCATCCCCATCGCCGCCTCTTCATACGGCCTGTGCGTAACCGAAGGCCGAATGCGATATGTCCACGTTCTGCGATTCAAAGCGCGCGGCGCGGTAAATGCGGTTCCGCTGAATTGCTCCGTGTAGAGCCCCAGCGCATGTTTCTGCGGAGCATTCTGCCCAACCGGCAACCCACCAGGCACAGCCTCGGTGGCAAATTCATTTCCAAATCCAGACTGATACTGAATCTCGTCCGCCATCGTTGATCCTCTCGAGTCAGTTCTTACAGCGTTCCGCGCATCGCGCGCTGCTCCGCTTCATGCATTGCGTCGTAAATCTGGTCGAAGCTCTCCACGGCAAACAGCAGCTTGTGCAGCTCATCCACCTTCACGGGAGTTTTCAGAACTTCATCCAGAGTGAAATCGCGAATGGCACAGTTGCCGCTCATCACATTCGTACATTCCCCATGCGAGCTGATAAGGCCGCTGCCATAGGCCTTGATCTCACCGTTCTGCCGAATCACGCCAAACTCCACGGTGTACCAGAAGATTCTTCCCAGCTTCTCCAGCACTGCTTCCTCGGTAACCGCCGCGCACACCCGCCCGTAGCGCTCCAGAAATCCCGCAAACACCGGATGAGCATGCATCGGCACATGACCAAAAACATCATGAAAGATATCCGGCTCCGGAGTATATTCCAGTGAATCCCTGCTGCGCAGCCACGTTGTGGTGGGAAACCGTCGCGTGGCCAGCATCTCAAAAAACGCCGGGGCAGGCAGAAACCCGCTGACCGGCGTCGAATTCCATCCCGTTCTCGGCTCGAGCCGCGCGCTGATGGACCCTAGATGCGGCAGACAATCCCGCTGCAGTCCGATAATCTCGAAGCCCTCGAGGTACTCGCGCGCCGCATGTTTCTCGAGCTCAGGAAAGACGCGCTCCACAAGTTCAGCCCACACCGCATGCTGCTGCTGCGTATAGGCCGCATAGTCCTGCCGAATCAGATACGGCTCCGCTGCAGAAATCGTCTCAGTACGCATCCGCTCCTCCTACGTTAGAGAAACAAGTCCTACAGATTGCCGCGCGCTTGCTGCTCGCGCTCAATCGCCTCAAACAGCGCCTTGAAGTTGCCTTTACCAAAACTCCGGCTGCCTCGCCGCTGAATTATTTCGAAGAACAATGTGGGCCTGTCTTCCACCGGCCGCGTAAAAATCTGCAGCATGTATCCTTCATTGTCTCGATCGACAAGAATCCCCAGCTCTTCGAGCTTGTCCACGGGCTCATCAATTTTGCCCACGCGATTTTGCAGCGCCGTGTAGTACGAATGCGGCACGCGCAGAAATTCCACGCCCTGGTCATGCAGGAGCGTCACGGTGCGCAAAATATCATCTGTGGCCAGCGCAATATGCTGCACTCCCGGACCGGGAAAGAAATCCAGATACTCCTCGACCTGCGATCTCTTCTTTCCCTCCGCCGGCTCGTTAATGGGAAACTTCACATATCCGTTGTCGTTCGCCATCACCTTCGACATCAGCGCCGAATATTCCGTAGAGATATCCGAATCATCAAAGTGCTGATACAGCGAGAAGCCCATCACCTTTGCGTAAAACTCAACCCACTTGTCCATTTCATGCCAGCCCACATTGCCCACCATGTGGTCAATGTGCAGCAATCCAACAGGCCTCGCTACGGTATCGTTCTCTACCGTGCGATAGCCCGGCAGAAACGGTCCGTTGTAATTCTTCCGCTCTACAAAGGTGTGAATCGTGTCACCATACGTGCGAATGCTCGACATCACCACCGAGCCATGCTCATCTGTGAGCACGCGCGGCTCTTCTGCATTGATTGCGCCGCGAACTACCGTCTCATGCCACGCCTGCTGCGCATCATCTACCCACAGGGCGACCACCTTCACCGCATCGCCATGCCGATGCACATGCTGCGCAATCGGATCGCTGCATTTCAGCGGCGTGGTAAACACAAATCGAATCTTGCCCTGCTGAACTACGTAGGAGGCGCAATCACGCCGCCCCGTCTCCGGCCCAGCGTACGCTACCAGGCTCATGCCAAATGCAGTGCGATAAAAATACGCGGCCTGCTTTGCATTGCCCACATAAAACTCGACGTGGTCAGTACCTTTCAGCGGAAGAAAATCCTTCTTCGCCGCCGTTGAGGTTGAAGCGAGATGTCCGGGAAAATCGGACCACACTGGTTGATGCGTAGCGCTCATGCAAAACCTCCTCACCGGGCTTCAAGGGGAAGCGCGCGGCTTTTTCAGTCACACCGCAAAGAGCGTAGCTCGGCCATAACACCCCAGAGAATGGAGATTCAAAGAAAATAGCGCGGCTTCACTTTGCAATCGAAGGCATAAGTGGTAGCTTGCTTAAGGATTGCTTCCCATGACCCAGAGTGCCGTTCCCAACACCTTCGATCTCGATCCCATCGCCTGGAAAATCCTTGAAGCGCTGCAGCACAACGCACGCCTATCCATCGCGGAACTCGGCCGCAAAGTGGGCTTATCGGCGCCTGCAACAGCGGAGCGCGTGCATCGTCTGGAAGAAGCGGGCATCATCACGGGCTATCACGCCTCGCTCAACCTGGCGCGTCTCGGCATGCCTATCCACGTGATCGTGCGCCTTACGATCCTCGGAGGAGACGTGCAGGTTACGCGTACTGTCACTGCCATCAAGGAACTGACGGAGATCAGCCGCTGTCATCGCATCACAGGCGCAGAATCCTTTGTCATTGAAGCCGACGTGGTCTCCATTCGTCACCTCGAAGTGCTGATCGACAAGCTCAACACACTGGGCGCAACGTCTACATCCACGGTGCTCTCCACGCCCGTGAAGCGGCGCGAATACCGCGCCGCACAGGTTGAAGCCTTCCATCGCTACGGTTGATTTCTCATGCTCTGTCTCCTGGCATCTGCGACCGGTCACCTTGCAATAAGAGCCTTATACTCATCCGGCGACTTCACTGAAAAAGCTCCCACCGCACAAGTAGCGGAAAACGGCCGAATGAAAGCTGTCCGCAAGGAATATCGATACGCTCTAATCCGCAGCTTTCTCTCAAAAGTAAGGTGAATTAACATAGAACCATGAGCCAGACTGCACAAAGACCGGCGGTGGTCCTCCTCAGCGGAGGCCTTGATTCCGCCACCGTTCTGGCTATAGCCCGCGATCAAGGCTTCGCACCCTACGCGCTTTCCTTCTCGTATGGCCAGCGCCATAGCATCGAACTGGACGCCTCCCGTCGTGTCGCCGAATCCCTTGGCGCCATTGAGCACAGAACCGCCCAGATCGACCTCCGCGCTTTCGGCGGATCTGCCCTGACCGCCGAGATCGACGTGCCAAAAAACCGCGCAGCAGACGAGATGGAACACGGCATTCCCATCACCTACGTGCCAGCGCGCAACACCATCTTTCTCTCCTTCGCGCTGGCCTGGGCTGAAGTCCTCGGTTCCTCCGACATCTTCATTGGAGTAAACGCGCTCGACTACAGCGGCTACCCCGACTGCCGGCCTGATTACATTGCTGCCTACGAAACCATGGCCAACCTGGCAACAAGAGCCGGCGTAGAAGGCACACAGAAACTCAAGATCCACGCGCCGCTGCTGCATATGACGAAAGCGGAAATCATCCGCACTGGCCTCTCGCTGGGCGTAAATTACGGGCTCACCAGCAGCTGCTACGATCCCGCCCCGGATGGAACTCCTTGCGGCTCCTGCGACTCCTGCATCCTGCGCCAGAAAGGCTTCCAGGAAAACGGAATCAAAGATCCGTTAGCTTACGCAGAAGCAAAGGTGCAGGCGGTTCCATGAGCTATGCAGTCAAGGAAATCTTCTTCACCCTGCAGGGTGAAGGCGCGCAGGCTGGCCGCGCCGCCGTCTTCTGCCGCTTCTCCGGCTGCAACCTCTGGTCCGGCCGGGAAGTGGACCGCTCAACAGCAATCTGCCAGTTCTGCGACACCGATTTTTTAGGCACCAATGGCACCGGTGGCGGAAAGTTCGATTCGGCCGACGCGCTCGCTGACGCTATTGCTCGTGAGTGGGCCGCCAAAGATACCAGCGGCAAGCCCTATGTGGTCTGCACAGGTGGAGAGCCGCTGCTGCAAATCGACGAAGCGCTGATCGAAGCTTTGCATCAGCGAAACTTTGAGATTGCCGTAGAAACCAACGGCACCATCGCCGCTCCCGAAGGCCTTGACTGGATATGTGTAAGCCCCAAGGCCGGAGCACCGCTGCTGCAAACAAGCGGCAGCGAATTGAAGCTCGTCTATCCGCAGGCTGATGCACAGCCGTCAGCGTTTGAAGGATTCGCCTTCAATCACTTTTTCCTGCAGCCCATGGACGGGCCCGTGCGCGACGCCAATACAGCCGCGGCCATCCGTTATTGCATGGAGCACCCGATATGGCGGCTGAGCTTGCAATCGCACAAAATCGTAGGCATACGCTAGACAGGAATAGACATGGAAATCTTTAAAGAGTTTTCAATTGAAGCAGCACACTGGCTGCCGAACGTGCCGGAAGGCCACAAGTGCCGCCGCCTTCACGGCCATAGCTTTCATATTGAAATTCACGTGGCAGGCCCACTCGATGCAAAGCTTGGCTGGGTCATGGATTTCGCTGATCTGAAATCAGCCTTTCAGCCCATCGAAGAACAAATCGATCACCGCTGCCTCAACGACATCGCCGGCCTGGAAAACCCAACCAGCGAGAACCTGGCTCGCTGGATATGGCAACATCTCAAACCGGAGCTGGAAGTGCTGAGCAAGGTCGTCGTTCGCGAAACCTGCACCAGTGGCTGCGTCTATCGCGGAGACTAGCTGACGCGTTCAAAGGGCTGTGGCACTTTGACAGACGCCATGCCAGCCGCCGTGGCTGCTTCAATGCCTAACTCCGTATCTTCAAAGACCAGGCAGTCTTTCGGTGCGACTCCCAAACGCTCCGCGGCCAGAAGAAAGCAATCCGGCGCAGGCTTTCCTTGCTTATAGTCGTCGGCGCACACCAGGGTCTCGAATTTATCAATCAGGCCGGTAATCTTCAGCGAGCTCTCAACGGAATCACGCCGGCTTCCGGAAGCGATCGCAAAGGGAATCTTTCCGTACATGGCATCAATATGCTCCACCACCTCAGGAATGGCCTTGAGCTGTGGCAGCAGATCGAAATAAAGGTTTTCTTTGCGGATAGCCACCTCTTCGACAGGCATCTTGAGGCCCTGTTGCTCATTCAACAGACTGATGATTTCTCGGATCGGCCTTCCACCCCATGAGTAAAACAATTGCTCATCATAGGTGCAGCCCCATTCACTGAGAGCTTTTTTCCAGGCAATGTAATGCAGAGGCATCGAATCAACAACTGTTCCATCACAGTCAAAAAGGTAGGCGCGAAACGCACCATCAGGAATTTTCAGCTTCAAAATCACGGCTCCTGATTTCTATCGTAGCAGTCAACAAACCCGGAATTTAAGCCGCCCGATTTCAGGATTGGGAAGAGCCGTTATTCTCCAATATTCCGCATCCCGGCAGCCTTTGACGCACCGCATCAGGTCTGTTACCTTGGAGATGGACAATTCAAAAGTTCGCCACTCCTCAGTAGCTCAATGGCAGAGCATTCGGCTGTTAACCGAAGGGTTGTAGGTTCGAGTCCTACCTGAGGAGCCAAATTTTATCGGCCCTCGATTTTTCCCAATCATCCTAAGCACGGACAAAGGCGAGCCTGTCTTTCCTAGTTTCAATTACCGATAGCGTAGTTAAGCCCAGTATCATATTCGACGCTTTAGTAAAGTAAGACTTACTTATCGTGGCTTCGGACTTCAAAATGCGCTGGTGGTTTCTCATAAGGGCATTCTGATTCCAGACTAAGCCTTTTCGTGATTCGAGTAACCTCGTAACAAAGTGGATCTGATGTTATACTTTAATCATTGTTATTAATTGATAGTTGGAAGTGTTTGTTGATTCCGGATAGTTGATTTAATTTTTTGATATTTGTTTGTATTATTTTTGATTTCTTCTGATTCCGGAATTGCATCTTAGTATTCATCTCAGTAGCAGTTGTCATAGTAGCGAACCCATATACAAGGAGCAGGGCCGATGCAGATACGCGGGGCACACGTGTTGGTATGCGGAGCGGGCGGTTTTATTGGTGGTCACCTGGTAAACAAGCTGTATGCCGATGGCGCGGCGAGCGTCAGGGCGGTGGACATCAAGCCGTTTGATCAGTGGTATCAGAAGAACTCGTCAGCCGATAACCTGGTTCTGGATCTGAAGAAGATCGAAGCCTGCCATGAGGCTGTTGAAGGCATCGATGGGGTCTTCCAGCTTGCCGCGGATATGGGTGGCATGGGCTTCATCGAGCACAACAAGGCTCTGTGCATGCTGAGCGTTCTGACCAACACGCATATGCTTCTGGCCGCGCGGGATGCCGGCGTAAAGGGCTTCTTCTACTCTTCCTCGGCCTGCGTTTACAACGGCGACAAGCAGAAGGAAGCCAACCTGACTCCGCTGAAGGAAGAAGACGCGTATCCGGCATTGCCGGAAGATGGCTACGGCTGGGAGAAGCTCTTCAGCGAGCGCATGTGCCGCCACTTCCGCGAGGACTTTGGCCTGGAAACCCGCGTGGCGCGCTTTCACAACGTCTACGGCCCGCAGGGCACCTGGACGGGCGGCCGCGAAAAGGCGCCTGCCGCAGTGAGCCGCAAGGTGCTCGAAGCCAAGCACTCCGGCAAGCATGAGATCGAGATCTGGGGCGACGGCCATCAGACGCGCAGCTTTATGTATGTGGATGACTGCACGCAGGGCGTGGCGTCGATCTACGAGAGCAACATCCTGGAGCCGATCAACCTGGGTTCCAGCGAGATGGTGACCATTAACCAGCTGGTGGATGTGGCCGAAGAGATTGCCGGCGTGAAGCTGAAGCGCAACTACAAGCTGGACGCGCCCAAGGGCGTCAACGGGCGCAACAGCGACAACACGCTGATCCAGAAGTATCTCGGCTGGGAGCCTTCCATTCGTCTGCGGGACGGCATGGCGAAGACCATGGCGTGGATCGAAGAGCAGATGCTGGCCGGCGTAGCGGTCAAGTAAGCGCGGCGCCGGTGATTCCGGCGCCTTACCCTCCGAAGATTTCGCCCACAAGGAGAGCAGGCCATTAACCGACCTGTCCATTTCCAGCGCATTCTTGGGATACGCTTCATTGTGGCCGATGCCCAGCAGGCTATCGATCAGCTTCGCCAGAGCGGCGGGCTTGTGGTGGTCCCTGCGGCACCGGCGCTGAAGAACCTGGCCCACGATCTTCGTTACCGCGAGGCCCTGCTGGGGGCCGACTTCGCCATCGCTGACAGCACCCTCATGGTGCTGCTGTGGAACCTTATCCAGCGCAACCGCATCCCCAAGCTCTCCGGCCTGAAGTACCTGCGGGTGCTGCTGGAGCAGCCGGAGTTTCAGCAGCCAGGCGCCAGCTTCTGGATCATGCCCACACCGGCCGCGGCGCAGCGCAACATCGCGTGGCTGCAGGCCAGCGGCATCGCCGTCACAGAAGACGATGTCTATCTGGCGCCGATGTACGACCGCATCATCGACGACCCGGAGCTGCTGCGCCGGCTCAACGAGCGCAAGCCACAGCACATCGTGCTCGGCATCGGCGGAGGAACCCAGGAACCGCTAGGCTTCTACCTCAAGCAGAAGCTCGCTTACAAGCCCTCCATCCACGGCATCGGCGCCGCCATCAGCTTCCTCTCCGGAGAACAGGTCCGCATCCCCGCATGGGCCGACGACTTCGGACTCGGATGGCTGTGGAGAAGCCTCTCCAGCCCAACAAGATACGGCGCTAGATACTGGGACGCCAGGAAACTTGTCCCCCTGATGCTCAGATATAAAGACAAACTGCCTAACCCGGCGATGTGAGCTCGCTTAGGTGTTGATAAAGAAAGAAGCTATTTCACTCATTGAACTTTGCAAGTATCAATACCGGATGTTAAACTCATGACGATGACCCGTAGGAATAGCGCACACCTATTTCACTCGGCATAACTAGGCCGATCTGGTCAGGCCATTATCGAACTGTCAGATAATTAACAAATTGTGGTTCTGTTTTCACCGGACGGATTGCGCGAAGCCCATTCAGATAATGAAATAAGTGTTCCGGTTTACCGTTTCGGGGCGTACTGTACAGGTTGCTGAAATAGAACAGCCTCGCTGCATTGAATTTATGACAATTAGGCATTCGTGAGGATTTCTTGAACATTGAAGTAAGTGGGCAACTGCTTAGAAATGCCAAGATACGGGCGCGTTTGCGTCCCATGGAAACCAGATTGATTCTTTGGGTGCGGGGAATGTCTTTGGCGTATCTTTCCGGGCAACGCACCTCTGGCTCAGCTAAGACGGATGGTCCAAAGCGGACATTTGCAGGCTGGCCGGTTGGTAAGCGCGTGAAGGAGGTCTGTCGGGCAGTGATTTCTAAAAGCTCACTTCATAACTCCCATGGTTCCTTTTCTAGCTGCGCTGTACTCAGCCGCGTTTTGTTTGTAGTTGCTTTGATTGCCTGCCAGAAATATTCTTTTGCCCAGTCATCTGCTGCTGCCTCTTATTCAGCACAGATGCGCACTGGAAGTGGTCTGCAGGCGTCTTCAAGCTCAATGGGCGTTACGGATGAGCCGATCTATCCAGGAGAGGCAGTAAACGTCATCGTATCCAACGCGCCCGATTTTTCTACGAGTGCGCGCGTTTCCATGAGCGGAGATGTTCCTGTGCCCTATCTGGGCATAGTGCATCTCGCTGGGCTGAACAGCTCAAGCGCGTCAGCGCTCATTGAAAAAATGCTGATGGAAGGTGATCTTGTCGTCCATCCCCATGTTCTGATCACAGTGGATGGGGCATCCACCGGCATCACGGTATTAGGAGACGTAAGGAATCCCGGAATTTACTCGCCTACCGGTAAACATATGTTGTCGGACATTCTTGCCAACGCCGGCGGTCTGGCTACCGGGGCGGGAAGAATTATTGAAATATCAAGCGATTCCGCGCCTGATCAAAAGACGCTCATTCCCTGGGATCCAACTCTGCACAATACTGCGGTGTTCGATCGCGTACTGCAGGCCGGTTCCAGGGTTGTGGTTAAGCCATGCGGCGTGGCTTATGTTGGCGGTAACGTGGCAAGACCCGGCGCCTATCCGATATGTGGCTCGCAGGTTATGACTGTATCGCAGCTTGTTGCAATGGCTTCGAGCACTTTGCTTACATCGAAACGGGGTAATACCGTATTTGTACGAACCCTTCCGGATGGATCGAGAGTTGTGCAGCAGATCGATTTGGGGAGGATTCTAAATGCGAAAGCTGCCGACCCGGTTATTAAGGAAGATGACATGATTTATGTCCCGGTAAGCGGTGTGAAATACACACTCATAAATCTATTGGGTTACTTTACCCAGTTTGGCGTCGCAGCGGTGAATATATCCGCACGCTGATGCGACGGGGATGGAATATCCGGGATATTTGGCTTCGGATGATTCAAGCGCAAGTGTGAAGGCGTTCGGCCTGTTAGTCGTGTTTCTTCACCGTTCTTCTTCTTTCGAGAGCCATAAAGTGGAGACTATATGAAGATAAGTATCGTAACTCTTTCATTTAATCAGTGCGCCTTTCTCCGGGAGGCACTTGAATCCGTGTTACTTCAAGGTTATCCCGATCTTGAGTACATTGTGATTGATCCGGGCTCGACTGACGGAAGCCGTGAGTTGATCCAGAGTTATGCATCGGGCATTGCACATATGGTTTTTGAGCCAGACAAGGGCGCTTCCGATGGTTTGAGAAAAGGCTTTGCCATGGCAACGGGAGATATCTGCGGGTTTCTCAACTCGGATGATCTTCTTGAGCCGGGCTCTCTGCAGCGTATTGCAGATTTCTTTCAGGCTCATCCGGACTATGACATCGTCATGGGCAACGGTTACATCGTGGATGTCGAGGGCAAGCCGGTGCGTCATGTAAAGTTGCGCACGTTTACGGTAGATCGCTATCTTTACGGCGGCACTCAATTTCTTCAGCAGTCCACCTTCTTTCGCCGGGAAGCGTATTTGAACTCTCCCGGGTTCAATCCAATTACCAAGACCTGCTGGGATGGGGAATTATTCGTAACGATGGCGCATCGCGGCGCCAAGGTGGGTTATATAGACGCCGATCTCAGCAGATTTCGCATTCATAGCCAGTCCATCACCGGTTCCCAGCGGCTTCAGAATCTGTACTTCCAAGATAAGAAACGCGTATTCCGGAATATCCAGGGGCGGGACTGGAGCGCGAAAGACAACGTTCGACAGTGGCTCTATCGGGGAGAAGCAGCACTGCGGCGCGTCGGTATTGTCAGGTAACGAAAATGGAGGCAGGTGAGCGCGTGAGGATTGGCATTCTCTGGACAGGACTTTCAGGATATCTGAACGAGTGTCTCCGGGAACTCGCTAGCCGCGATGGCGTTCAGCTGTTTGTTTCGCACAAGGCGCCTGCGCTGAATGCACCATTTGATGAGAGCCAGTTCAACTGGATACCGAACCGCTTTATGTGGCGCGAAAGCAGCGAGCTGGATGCACTTGAAACGAAACTTCAAGAGTTCAATCCCGAGGTTTTGATCTTCACGGGATGGGCAGTTCCTGCATACCGCAGCATGGCAAAAGCCTTTGCCGGAAAGTCCCTGCGAATCATGACCATGGACAACTGCTGGCTGGGGACTCTCAAGCAGCGCGTGGCCACCTGGATATCGCCTTTTTACGTCCGGCCCCTTGCGGATGCAGTATGGCTGCCCGGAGAACGGCAAGCTGTTTTTGCTCGAAAATTAGGGTTTGAACAGCGCGCAATCCTCCGCGGATTATATTGCGGCGATCAAAAAAATCTCGAAGCGATGCATACACGCAGACTTGCCGCGGGCTCGCCCGTCCCTCGAGCATTCCTCTTTGTAGGCAGATTTGTTGAGGACAAAGGCATCGCTACGCTGGTGAAGGCGTATGAAATGTACCGCGAGCGAGCTTTCAATCCGTGGCCTTTGATCTGCTGTGGAGCAGGCCCCTTGCGCTCTCTTCTTGAGAACAAGCCCGGTATTCAGATCGAGGGATTTCTGCAGCCCGACCAATTGCGAGCGCGATTCGGAGATGCGGGATGCCTTGTTCTGCCCAGCGATTTTGAACCGTGGGCGGTAGTGGTGCATGAGGCTGCCTCGGCAGGCTTGCTGATCCTGGCCTCGGAGAATGTGGGAGCAGCCGTTCACCTGGTTCAGGATAACTACAATGGCTATATCTTCGGCGGAAAAGATGCCTCAGGATTAGCGGCTCTTCTGGAGCGTGTTGGCGCAATGACCGAGGAGCGCCTTGAGAGCATGTCGCAGGCAAGCATTTCTCTTTCTCTCCAGTTTTCTCCGGCTCGTTGGGCAGATACATTGCTGAGTGCGGCCGGCCAGTGGGCAGGTGGGGCTGAAATAGCTTCATCCGGAATCCGCGCAAACGATTCCAGGCAGGTAGTTCATGTAAAATCTTCGATATAACTTGAAATTTCTGGCTAAATTCTACGAGGCAAATTCTAAATCCATCACGACAAAATGAGGCTGCTACATTGATCAATTCGAAATCCAGTACCACCGAAACAGAACCAGGTTATCAACGGTTCAGACAGGGTGACGGACCTTCTGAAGAAGTTTCGATGGATCGTCTGATTCAGCTGGTCAAGAAGCGCGGATGGATTGTCTTGGCAGTCGGAGTCATCGGTTTGATCATCGCCATTGTGGCGAACTTCATGATAACTCGCATGTACACCGCAAAAGCCAAGATAGAAGTTACAGGAGATATTTCAAGCGAGTTTCGTCTTGAGCAAATCGCCGGCTCAGCCGGTGGTGACATGGATTCCCAGAAGATTGACACAGAAATTGAGAAAATGCGCAGCAGGACGCTGGCGCTCGATGCGGTTCGCTCCTTGCATCTGGATAAGAATCCGGCTTTCATCAAGCAGAAAGCCCAGCCCTGGGATTTATCCAAGCCAGGGGATCGCGCAATTCTGATCGACACCTTTTTAAGTTCTCTAAAAATTTCGCGACTGGCTCAAACTAATCTCATCGAGATATATGTAACCACCCAGCGGTCCGATCTGTCGGCTTTAATTGCCAACACGCTGGTCGACAAATATATCGAATACTCTTTCAAAGAAAGCTATGGTGCTACGCAAAAGATATCCACGTGGCTAAATGGCCAGTTGGATACCTTGAAAGCAAACCTGCAGTCGAGCCAGGAGCGCATGGTCGCGCTGCAAAAAGACGTGGGTATTATCGGAATCGGTCAGCAGGAGCAGAGTGTAGCCGTATCGCATCTGGCAGAACTCAATCGAGTTCTTGTCGATGCGCAGGCAGATCGAATCCTCAAAGAGTCTGCGTATCGGTCGCTGGCTGACTCATCGCCAGGAGTCGTAGCCGCATTTGCCCCGCAGGATGGCGTCCTGCAGGCTTCCAGGCAGAATCTGGCACAGCTCAGGGCTCAATATGCAGCAATGACGCAAACCTATGGGCCTGCATATCAGGGAGTGCAGTCGCTGAAGCAGCAGATCGACACTCTGCAATCGGAGATCACCAAGGCAGAGGCCGCTCAAGTGGCGAAGGCTCAGACAGCTTTCAGCTCTGCTCAATCCAACGAAGGTCAGTTGCGCGCAGCTCTGAGCCAGGAAGAGCAGACCGCTTATCAGAACAGCTCCAAAGCGATCCAGTTTGAGCTTGCGCGTGAAGAATACCAGGCAAATCGCCTGCTGTATGACGGTATTCAGGAGCGCCTGCAGGAAGCGGGTATTCTCGCAGGTCTGCATTCCACCTCGGTTCACGTTGTGGAAGATGCGGACATCCCGAGCTTGCCGAGCCAGCCCCACAAAATTTTGAATATGGCAGGCGGTTTGGCCGTAGGCCTCATTCTGGGAGGCATTCTTGCCCTCATCACTGAGGCGATGGACACCAACCTCCGCACGATTGAGGACATTGAGACATCTCTGAATCTGCCCCTGCTCGCCGTTCTTCCCAAGGTTGAAGGGCCAGAGATACTTGCTGCCAATTTTATTAAGCAGGCTCTCTCCGGGCAAAGCGGATCGTGGTCAAAAATCGGCGAAGCATTGCGTGGTATGAGAACATCGATCCTTCTTTCGACAGCCGGCGCGCCGCCGCAGGTTCTTATGGTATCCAGCACGCGCCCGGCAGAAGGAAAGACGTCGATCGCAATTCTCGAAGCGATTATCTTCGCACTCAATGGCGCGAAGGTGCTGCTGATCGACGCCGATTTACGCCGTCCTGCCGTTCACCTGCGCGTAAAGGGCGAGTATATAGACACCAGTTCTACGCGCAATGTCGGGCTTTCCTCGGTACTTTCCGGCAAAGCAACGTGGAAAGAGTCAATCCAGGTATGGCCGGATCTGCCTAACTTGCACCTTCTGCTGGCCGGACCCTTACCTCCATTGCCGTCAGAGTTGCTGGGATCGAAGCAGATGGAAAACCTGATTGCCGATCTTCGCGCGGAGTACGACTTCATCTTTATCGACACGCCTCCGGTGCTCACCGTAACTGACGCTTCCGTGCTCGGGCGGCTCGCGGATGCAGCCGTGCTTATTGTTCGATATGGCGAGGCACGGCGTCAGGTGATCGCACGAAGCGTTGAATTATTGCAGCGCTCCGGAGCGAACTTATTGGGAGTTGCGCTTAATATGGTTGATTTTGGTGCACCGGAATACTCCGAATACTACGGACGGCAATACTACAACTATTACGGGCCGCGTGAATCGGAGGGGGAAAAGGCAGTAACGCGCAAATCGTAACTCGTCGACCGGATTCTTTCATATGAAGTGATTCCGGGATGTTCTTACGACGCATCTACTTCGATACGATACAGTTTTGTTGTTTTAACTGCCGTGTTTTTCACTAAAAGAGGCTTATGGCAACTGAAGCATTCACAGGCCCACAGATCACTCCTCGCCGTCGCATGCGACAAAATGAGTGGGCCAAGTCTCTTATCGGCGATATCGCGGCTCTCTTAATCGGTCTTGGGTCTTGTTATTCGGTCACATTAATCGGTACTTTTCATATAAGTGAAATCATTCTTATTCCGTGCCTGGCACCGCTATTGATCATTAACCGTGATCGCCTCCGACTTCGTAAACGAAGGCTGGGTGTCGTGATCCTCCTCTTGATCGCCTGGCTTTTCGGGCAGATCGTGACGGATATCTATCATTCGACTCCATGGAAGGACTGGGTTAGAGGTCAGGCAAACATTTTGTTCTTTCTGTTGGATTTAATCGCGCTTTCGATTTTGTTGAAGGGAAACGCACGGCGTCAGTTGATCTTTCTCGTTGGTCTGGGAATTGGTGTAGGGTTAGCGGCAAAGCTGCAGCCCGGGTTATTTCAAGGGGAGGAAAATGCTCTTAAATTCGCATATTGCTGGTCTCTCTTGTATCTCATCACTGCTGTCAGTTGCTTTTTCTACAAGCGGGGACAGTACGGAATCGTAGCGCTGCTCATGCTGAGCGATATCGCGTTTAATGCTTTGTTTAACTTTCGCACCATCACACTCACCATGTTTGTTTCCATCTGCCTGGTCCTTCCGCTGATCCCTGAGTCCATAGGCCGGGTCAGAATTCTTCCTCCAAGTGGTACGCGAGCCCGGGTCTTTGTTACTGCGGCAATCACCTTAATGGCGGGGGTGGTGATTGGAAAAACCATGACCACGCTCGCTGCGACTGGCCTGCTTGGCTACGAAGCACAGCACAAAAATGAGGTGCAGAATACCGCAGGGTGGGGAATTTTGATTGGTGGAAGACCGGAGATTATTGTATCTTCGCGTGCCGTGATAGATAGCCCAATCCTGGGGCACGGATCCTGGGCTAAGGATCCCAAGTATCATAGAATGCTTACCGATATAGAAAATGAATATGGCCTGAAAGTACCATTGGGCGGCGAGGCTAGATACGGAGGCCTGATTCCTGCGCACTCTCATCTTATGAGCGCATGGGTGGATGCCGGCATACTTGGAGGCATATTTTGGATATACATTCTGATTTCTACCGTCAAGGGGCTTCTTAAGGCCTCAATGTCACAGCTCCCGCTAAAGCCGGCTTATATTGCACTTCTGGTGTTATTGCTGTGGGACATCATGTTTTCGCCTTTCGGCGATTTACGCAGAGTGACAGTAAGCTACTTGATCGTATTCATCTGTGACATTCTTGATCCGGACTCACCGGGCCGCCAGTTCGTTGCGCAGGCATTTTCACAAAGGTACGTTCCCTTGCAGCGTCGCAATCTTGGAAGGGTTTCTCCGCAATTTCGGCCCGGTTTCTAGTGCTCTCGGCGCCATTGCTGCGGTAAGACTTCGATTTTGAAGCCTGCGTGCATCCCGTCGTCTCGGTGATTGTTATCTTTGAACCCTTATAAGTGAAGTTAATATCATGTTTCTTACGTATCCGGTGAGGATTAAGTGAAAGTAATTATTACTTCAGGCGGAGGAAAGCTCCACTTCCATGAAACTGTGCGGGCTGTTGCATCGACCGGCACTGAAGTGGACTTTATTACAGGTTGGGTACCGGGGCCGGATACAGACGCGTTTGTAGATAGGCTGGGGCGCCTGATAGGGGAACGCGGATTAGCCAGCCGGATGCGGGCTCGCTCGGTCACGGCACCCGGAGTAACCATTCGGCCGCTCCCATTCGCCGAGCTGGTCGGCCGTGGTTTCATCCTTTTAAATAAGACAAAAATGGTCAAGCCATACATGACTTCGGCATGGGCATTCCAGGTTATGGGTATGGCGAGTCGTAAATATCTGCGGTCTGGAGATATCTTTCAAGTGCGGAGTGGTGCCGGGCAAGGAGGCGCTATTCGCACTGCGCGCAAAAACGGTATGAAGGTGATCGCAGATCATTCCATCGCGCATCCATCTTATATGCATGCAGTGCTCGGCGAGGAGTATGCACAAGCAGGGCTGAAGTATGAAGGCACAATCAAGAAAGGCCTGTGGCGTGTTGTGCTCGACGATTGCGAGCAAGCAGATCGCTTGCTTGTGAACTCTGATTTTGTGAAGCGCACCTTTGTCGATGAAGGATACTCTTCCGAGAAAATCGACGTAGCGTATCTGGGCGTAGCCCCTCGTTACTTTCACCTGAAACAAAATTATGCCAGCAATGGTCAAATCAAGTTATTGTTTACGGGGAATTTTGATCTGCGTAAAGGTGTACGTGTTTTATTAGAGGCCATACGTAAGGTTCGGAAGGGCGGTGTCGATGCCCGCCTGCGTTTGATCGGCAATATTACAAACGGACATATCTGGATAAAAGATTCCGACAAGGAATTTCTGACACACACGCCATTTGTTCCTCCTGAGGCAATTCTCCCGGCTCTTTCGGAAGCCGATCTGTTCGTCTTTCCTACTTTGCTGGAAGGGTGCTCGCGTTCCGCGATGGAGGCAGCCGCGGCCGGATTACCTGTAATCACCACAGAGAGCTCCGGCTTGCCATTCGTAGATCAGAAATCAGTTTTGTATGTGCCGCTGAACGATGTTGAATCTCTTGCGGAGACCATAGCGCGAGCGGCAAACAATGAGGCGTTGCGCGAATCGATTGGACGGGAAGCAGCGAATACAGTTGCGCAACACTACACCTGGCCTCAGTATGGAGAGCAGCTTCAGGCGCTTTATCAGAAGCTCTTAGACTGACATTGGTTATGTCTTGCTTGTCGCAGCACCATACTTACCAGGGAGTGGAGTTATCTGATTTGTATGGTACGAGCTAACTGCACTCGAGAGCAGTTTTAGCTCGATGAAAGCGATGTGGAGGCCGGAGCACTTACCTTGAATTCCCTGGTTTTGACTTTGACAGCAGGTACGCCTGCGTACACTCCCCACGGTTCCAGATCACGAGTCGCAACCGAACCAAGCCCTAATACTGCATATTCCCCTACATGGACACCGGGGCAGACGGATGCGCGAGCACATATCCAGGCATAAGATCCAATAGTCATGGAATAAGCTAATAATGGAAATGCGGGGTCGTCGAAGTCATGGGTAGCTCCGCATATATATGCCCCCTGGGAAACAATTGCATGTGATCCGAAGTGCATTGGCGCAGGGTTATAAATTTCGGCATCATCTCCGGCCGTAACCTGATCGTCACAGGTCAGATTCCAGGGCGCCCATATTTTCGATCCAGGGTAGAAGTGGCAGTTTGAACCCATCCTGGCGCCAAAAGTTCTCAGAAGAAGGGATCGCCACGAATGGAGCGGGCGTGGCGAGATCCTGTAAAAAAGAAACCAGCAAATGTTCCAGATAAGTCTGCGTAGTTTGTTCGCGGTTGAAAACGATGCGCGCAGGTATGGATCGTCCGCTTTGTCCGACGCAATATGATCCGCCGCGTTGTAGTGAAGTTGCCTGGGCATTCTCTATTCCGGATCTCTATCTTGGAAAGTTAGATAACTAACTACTTCGGAAGACGCCAAAAACCTTTTCGCATTGGCTAGGAAACCTGACGAATTCAATTAAAGTGTAGCAAACAGTTCATGGAACATTAGCTGCAAAGAAATAACGTATTCGATCGGACATATCTTGATGGGTCGACCCGCAACAATCCATAACAACTTGCTGGCCGTTTGTTTCTTGAAGCGGTGAGTCAGAGTGTGTTAGCCTTGAGGTTAAAGAGTTGACCGTATTTCATCGAATGCACGCTGATGTAATGAGATACGCCCGCCCGGAGAATGGCGACTCCACCCGGAAATTTAGAAAGACATTTTGATTGTAGTCATAAAACGAAACGGGGACCTTTTCTATGGACGAACAGCAGATATACGCTCGGCTAACAGAGATATTCAGCGACGTTTTTGATGACGATATCCAGGTAAATCCTGCTCTTTCGGCTAAAGATGTAGATGGTTGGGACAGCCTTTCACATATCCGCTTAATTCTGACAATTGAAAAAGCATTCAAGATTAAATTCTCGACTTCAGAAATTGGTAAGCTGGAAAACGTGGGTGAACTGGTTGCGTTGATCAAGGCGCGGGCCTGAAGTTCTTTTTTATTTAAAAAAATGTTGAAGTCGTGTCGCACGGCGCGATACATGCGGCAACTGAGAAGTTCCAGAAAATGCTGTCCTGATGGACTTTCGGCTCAACTTCTTTCAGAGCCGGCATCAAGCCTGTCGGGAATTTCTTGCAGGCTGTTTTCACTTCGAGGGAGAGGTGCCGATGAATTCTCTATATTCAGATTTGCAGTGGCTGCCACGTACACAAGAAGGATTCACCGAAAAACTTAAAGCAGTGGATCCTGAGGCGGAGTCGCTGGGTGGCCAGCTTCAGGCGCTGGCTTCAACAGCTCTCGATCTCAACCAGCTGACAAAATTGGCCAAGACCTTTGATCGCCTGCGTTCAGCATCAAAACCTCTCAGCCCACTGGTGCCGTTCAAGCTTGCCATCCTGAGCAACTCCACTATCGATCTGATTGTGCCCGCTCTCGTGGCTTCTGCATTACGTTACGGAATTGCTTTGGAGTTAATTCAGCCCTCTTATGATCAAGTCGCGCAGGAAGCACTCACGCCGGACTCCAAAGTAAATAGCTCCAAGCCGGATGCAGTGCTCTTCGCGCTCGACTATCGTGCACTGCCGTTGAAGCTCTCGCTCGGAGATCGCGATGCATCTTCTGCCACCGTTCAGGGGGCAGTCGGTTATCTGCAGGCGTTGAGTAATGGCGTTAAGACAAACTCGGGGGCGCTCTGCATCTTTCAGTCCTTTGCTCCTCCAGCAGAGTCTCTCTTCGGCAGCCTTGATCGCGCACTTCCAGGCACGCTGAAAAACCTGATCGACAACATCAACAGGGAGCTGGCCGAGCATGTTCTTGATTCAGGCGATGTCTTAGTGGACATTGCAGGACTTGCAGACACCGTAGGTCTGGCAAACTGGCACAATCCGCAGTTGTGGAACATGGCCAAATTCTCCTTCTCTGACGAGCTGATTCCGCTTTACGCCGATCATGTAGCCCGTACCGTGGCAGCGATTCGCGGCAAGAGCCGAAAGGTTCTGATCCTCGATCTGGACAACACGGTGTGGGGTGGAGTCATTGGCGATGATGGCCTGGAAGGCATCAAGGTAGCGCAGGGCGACGCCCAGGGCGAAGCCCATCTCGCTGTTCAACGGATGGCTCTGGAGTTGCGGCAGCGCGGAATCGTTCTTGCTGTTTCCTCAAAAAATACAGACGAAGTAGCACGGCAGCCATTCGAGAAGCATCCGGAAATGCTTCTCAAGCTGGATCACATCGCGGTTTTTCAGGCTAACTGGAACGATAAGGCGACAAACATTCAGGCCATCGCCAATGAACTTTCACTTGGTCTGGACTCGATGGTTTTTCTGGATGATAATCCGGTTGAGCGCGGCCTTGTGCGGCGGTTGCTGCCGCAGGTGGCTGTTCCTGAACTTCCTGAAGATCCGGCGTTATATGCACGCACGCTGGCGGCGGGCGGCTATTTTGAGGCGATTGCATTTGCCTCGGAAGATCTGAAGCGCGCCGGTTTCTATCAGGACAATGCGAGGCGCGTGAGCCTGCAAAAGCAAGCCGGTGGTGTGGATGCCTATCTGGCTTCGCTGGATATGACAATTCAGTTCCAGCCCTTTGATGCTACGGGCAGAGCGCGCATCGTTCAGCTCATCAACAAGTCCAATCAATACAACCTGACTACGCGCCGCTACACCGATCCTGAAGTTGCTCAGGCAGAGGACGATCCTCAAGTATTCACGCTCCAGGTGCGCCTCACGGATGTCTTTGGTGACAACGGCATGATCAGCGTTGTGATCTGCCGCCCAGCCGAACCGGAAGTCTGGGAGATCGATACATGGTTGATGAGCTGCCGTGTACTTGGTCGCAAGGTGGAGCACATGGTGCTTCGTCAGATTCTTGAGCGCGCAAGCGCTGCTGGGATCAAAAAGATTGTGGGGGTATACAAGCCCACGGATCGTAATAAGCTTGTCGTCGATCACTATGCCAAGCTCGGATTCACCAATATCGCGCAGGAAGAATCGGGACTTACGCGTTGGGAATTAGTGGTGGAAGGAGCCGCGCCTGAAGTCGCTCCAATGAAGGTCGTAGCGAGCGATTTCGACAAAGTGAAGGAGACGACGCTTGCATGACGGTTCCAGGCCAGACCTCAGAGAGCATCGCCTCGAATGTCCAGCAAAGTCGTAAATTCCCTCTAAAGGATAGGGTAGTCCTACCGTTGATTGGCCTGCTGACAATAAGCGGGCTTGCGGTTGCAATCGAACTCATTGCCAGGCGTGTTTATTATCGGCCGCCAGCCACGCACGGAAGATGCATCAACTACAGAGATCCGGCAACGGGCCTGGGAGTCATACCAAATACCGTTTGTCGAAGCTACGATGAAGGGAAATTGGTTGAATACCGCTTTAACAACTGCGGTTTCCGCACAGATCTTTCCTGTACTCAGAAAACGCCTGGGGCATTCAGGATTGTCATGCTGGGTTCTTCCACGGCCATGGGGCTTAACGTTACTCAGGAAAAGACCTTTGCCTCGCTTCTGCCTGTCGAGCTTTCTCAACTTACAGGCCGTAAGGTGGAGTTATATAACGAAGGTCTTACGTCAAGCCATCCGGAGTTGATTGCGCGCTGGTTCAATCAGGCGCTGGAACCGAAACCCGATCTCTTGCTGTGGGTCATTACCTCTTATGACGTTCAGGTGAGCGGCGAAGCGCCCGAAGTAGAGCCTGAAGCACAAGCAGACGCCGTGGCAAAAACATTGTTTTTTCTAAAGAACCGGCCCAAAGGCGAATCCCTGTTGAGTGCCATGCGCACCGTGTGGGCGGCTAATGCACGGTCCGCTATACTGATTCGGCATTTTTTGTATACGAGCCAGAGCCAGTTCCTGAAGTCGTATTTGATTGGAGATCCTGTCTCAGGTTATCTAAGAACCGAGCCGACGGAACTGTGGCAGAAACGCTTGAAACTGTTTGACGGTTATGCGGCGAGCATAGGCGCCCAGGCAAAGGCTGCAGGTATTCCGTTAGTGGTGGTGCAAGTGCCATCTCGGGCACAGGTCATCATGAATAATTCAGACGATCAGACCGCCGGATTTGATCCGTATGCATTGGATCATGAAGTAAGGGACATAGTAACCAGTCACGGTGGAATCTATGTGGATGCTCTGCCTTCATTTCGCTCCGTCTATGATGTCGATCAGGTCTTCCAGCGCGCTGACGAACATCCGAATGAACAGGGACACAGGCTGTTAGCGAAGGAATTGTCAGAGCAGCTCACAGATGGCATGATTCCGGAACTCAAGGCCGCACCCGGCACTCGAACCCAGGTTGCGCAGAGGTAGATTCTATAACGATGGATACAGCCTCATTTCAATTCGTGCTCTTTGGTTTGGCGGTTGCCATCCTGTCGAATTTCAGCCGGTCACGCATCTGGCGCTCAGCGGTGCTTCTTATCGCCAGTTTTGTCTTTATTGGCCTTCTTACGCATGACCCTCTCTCTCTCTTGCCGCTGGCTGGCTTCCTGCTCCTGGGTTATGGATGCCTTGTCCTGTTGCAGCGTGGGTGGTCCAGGCTGACGGCGTGGAGCGTGCTGGCAATCATCTTCGCGTATGTATGGCTTAAGAAATATACCTTCCTGCCTGACCAAAGTTTTCTACACTTCCCGTACTTCACGCTTGGCCTCTCCTATATTTTCTTTCGTGTACTCCACTTGATCATCGAATCAGGAGACAGCAGCGAAAAGAAGAATGTCGGGTTTGTATCCTACCTTCTCTATACGCTGAACTTCACTACCTTCGTTTCCGGCCCTATACAACGCTATGACGACTTCATACGGGACCAGTTCGCTGAAGAGCCTCCGCCTCTCAGCGCAGCTATTGTCGGCCTGCAGCTTGAGCGTATTGTTCGCGGATTTTTCAAGGTAAATGTCCTGGCAATGCTCCTGCAGGCATATCAAACGGATGCAGTTTCGCAGGTCACCCAGACGGCATTTCCAATCACCTTCAGGCTCACCGCTGCGTTGCGGCTATTAGTGCTGTATCCGCTGTTTCTTTATTGCAATTTTTCAGGCTACATTGACATCGTGATCGCCATCGCAAGGCTCATGCGCATCACCCTTCCTGAAAACTTTGATCGGCCGTTTGAAGCTGGCTCAGTTTTAGACTTCTGGAGCCGGTGGCACATGACCTTGTCGAATTGGCTTAAGGCGTACGTCTACAACCCATTGCTTCTTACGCTGATGCGGCGCATCTCGTCTACAGCAGCGGAGCCGTTTCTTGGCGTCGTCTGCTTCTTTATCACGTTCTTTCTCATCGGTGTGTGGCATGGGCGCACGTCGGAGTTTATCGTTTTCGGCCTGCTCACAGGCGCCGGCATCTCCATCAACAAGCTGTGGCAGATATTCCTGACCCGGTCCATGGGTCGTAAGGGATACAGAGCTCTGGCCCAGAACCCCGTGTACCATGCTTTTGGACGCGGCATGAATTACAGCTGGTATGGCTTCACACTTCTGTGGTTCTGGGGATCATGGAAGCAAATCAACTCGATTCTGTCGTCCTTGAATATCGTTCAGTGGCTTGCGGTCCTGGGCGCGGCATGGCTGCTCGCCACGGGCGTATTAGCGTTGTGGGAGTGGATTCGTGCGATGGTGCTGTCGATCAAAATCAGCGAACAGCCTATCGTCACAGGCCGCTATGCCAGGGTAATTTACGCATCGGCAATGGGCCTGGTGGCATTTGCACTTATCGTTCTTCTCAACCAGCCCGCGCCGGGCATTGTGTACAAGGCATTTTAAGATCATCCAGAGAAAAGCGGGATGGCGCGGCCATGCTTCCAGAGAAGCCGGCCTGCGCTATCAAGCCGTCTATGCCTGCACTAATTCAACTAACAGGTTCACGTCGGTCAACAGCCAGGCAATCTCGCGCTGATCGAAAGCAACCGCGGGAACGGGGCCACTCAGCAGGAAAGCATTTCGTTCCCTGAGATGTTCAATTGCCCGTTGAATATTCTCAACCTCGTAGCAGATATGATACGTTCCGTTTCCTTTTTTAAGCACCAGGTCCACCGGCGAGTTGGGCCCAAGCGGTGCCACAAGCTCAATCGTCATATCGCCTGCACCCCGGCTCAAAAAACAAACCGAGACATTCTGAATGGGGTCATCGAACGGGCCGGATATTAATTCATAACCAAAGAGATTTTTGTAGGCGGGGATAGCTTCTTGCATATCGCGCACAGCAACACCAACATGGTGGAAGGCAAATGATTCCATTCGTGAGGAAACCTTTCTATTGCTATCTCACCAAGCGTGCCGTTGAAAGTCAACCTCGCGCCGCATATGCAGATGCGCTTCGCCTCAACTCTCTCAGCCCTTGCTCAAATACCCCATCCCAGCAAGCACGCCGCGCATGTAGGAAAAACTTGCGGTCACTCCGGGCATCGGATCATCCCCATGCACTTCATACTCGAGGTCGACGAATCCCGGATACCGGATGTCGATAAGAGCTTCAAAGATTTCGCGGAAAGGAAGCTTGCCGTCTCCCACCGCCACCTGGCTGTCCTTATCGGCAAAGTTCGTCAGGTCCTTTGCGTGCATGTTCAAGAGCCGTGGCCCCGCGGCATGAATCGCCTCCACCACATCGGTGCCCGCCCGCACGCAGTGGCCTATGTCAATGCAGCATCCCATGCGTGGATCCATGCCTTTTACTGCTTTCAGCACGTCCAAAGGTGAAGGCCACACCTTGTCTTCCGGGCCATGGTTGTGAATCGCGATTCGTATGTCATACTCGCGCACAAATTTCTCAATGCGAGGCAGCGTCTCAGGCGTAGGATCGCCCGCAACAATCACACTGATACCTGCGCGCTTCGCATATTCAAACTGCGCGCGAACATCCTCATCCTCGTCCTTGCGAAAATAGATCGCGCCGGCAGCATGCAGCTTGATGCCGTTCGCCGCATACTCAGCCAGCGCCGCAGCCTCGCCCTGCGGGTCCACAGGCAGATGATCCTTCACATCTTTCGCATTCAACTCCGTAACATTCAGCTGCTTCATAAACGCAATCATCTGCGCTCGCGAAAAATTACGAAACGTGTAGCTTGCAAGTCCCAGCTTGATAGGCGATGGCTTGCCGGAAGCAGCCCGCGGCTCGGCTGCCGTAGCCTGCGCGCTGCGTATAGCAAAGCTGGCAGTGGCCAGCGCTCCCGCCTGAACAAATCTGCGGCGAGTCAATCCGTGTGTGCTCTCCATAGTCTCCCGTCTGAGCGCAAAAGTCCGTTCAGTTGTCGTTCAAAATGAAGCAGGGAAGCCGGCTATCTTCAAACGCGAGGCTCCCAGCCCGGCTCGTACGTTCTGCTCCAGCTCTTCATGGCTTCCGCATCATGACGCACCTTGCCGTCAGCCGGATCAAGATCCAGTACGCGGTTCAGCTCCCACGCCACGTTGGAAAGTTGCAGCATCGTCACCGCAACATTACCCTCAGCCACAGGCGCGTGCAGTTTTTCACCCTTGCGAATTCCCGCAATAAAGTTAGCGAAGTGCGCGTCTGTCATCGAGTCGCGCCCAACCGTATCCGTTGAAGAAGTCTGGTCCTTGGCCGCGTGAAACTCTCCGGTCTTATTGCCCTTCAGATCAAAGACCTCATATCCATCGCGGTCCACAATCACGCTGCCCGTCGTTCCCATAATCACCGAACCGCGATCGCGTCCATAGGTTCGCATGCCCTGGCAGCAGGTTCCTTCCCACGTAATTGTTTTTTCTGGATAGTTGAAGCTTGTCACCAGCGTGTCATAGAACTGCCAGTCATCTTTGAAATGGTATCGCCCACCGGATGAGCTGATGTTCTCCGGGAAATCCACGCCCAGCGCCCACCGGCACACGTCCACCTCGTGCGTGCCATTGTTCAGCGTTTCGCCCGTTCCCCATGTCCTGAACCAGTGCCAGTTATACGGCTGCACGTTGTCGCGGTATGCCTGGCGCGGCGCAGGCCCCTGCCACAGATCCCAATCAAGCTGTGCCGGCACGGGAGCTTCCTTGCCAACACCAATCGACTTGCGAACATTTGCATACCACGCGCGCGCAAAGTACGTTCGCCCAATCAGCCCGTTGTGGATCTTGTCTACAATCTCAATCGTATGTGGCGATGAGCGCTGCTGATTCCCCATCTGCGCCAGCTTGCCGTACTTCTTCTGCGCAGCCACCAGCATCACGCCTTCAGCGGGATTATGACTGCAGGGCTTTTCTACATACACATGCTTGGCCGCCTTCAGGCCCAGAATCGCCATGGGTGCATGCCAGTGGTCCGGCGCTGCAATCGTGATAGCATCCACGTCCTTCACAGCAAGTATGTTGCGGAAGTCGCGCTCTGTTTTCGGTGCTTCACCCATCTCGCGAGCAGTATCCGCGGCAAACTTCGCCATGGTATTCGTGTCCACATCGCACACGTAGGCAATACGGGCAGCATCCTTGTTCGCCTTCAATGAGGAAAGATGTGCTCCAGCGCGTCCATGTAATCCAATCACAGCAAAGTTCAGCCGGTCGTTTGCACCAAGAATCTGGCCGTAACTCCTGGCGGTGGAAGTAACTGCAAGCCCTGCTGCGCCTGTTGCAAGAGTGTCGAGAAATTCACGCCGAGTAACCAAAATGGTCCTCCTCCGTTATAGTTATTCCTGTTTTGGCGCGTCTTGCAAATTGAATCAGCACCGGAAGCTATCATAATCCTGTCGGCAGCCCAACTGGTTGCAGCGGTCAGTCTTTTTCATGTTGTAATGCTCCCGGCGGCGTGCTACGATCTGAAGTTTTTAAGGGCCCAATTCAGTCCGTGGCCGCGCCAGTTGGTAGTAAATTCTAAGCGGAAAGCAGTCTCGACTTGTTTGATATCCATTACCACCTTTTGTTTGATATTGACGACGGCCCGAAAACGATAGAAGACTCTGTTGCACTTGCCGAGGCATCCATTGCAGAAGGCGTAACGCACATCGTCTGCACGCCGCATTCAAACGACAAATACAAATTCGATCCCGACCAGAACCGCGAAAAAATGGAGATGCTCAATCAACGTCTCGATGGCCGCGTCACTCTCGGTCTCGGCTGCGATTTTCATCTTTCCTACGACAACATCGACAATCTTTATAAGGATCGTTCCCGCTTCACCATCAACGGCAAGCAATACCTTCTCGTGGAATTTCCAGACTTCGGGATCGCTGCAAATATGGCGTCAACTTTTTATGAGATGACGGCTTCCGGCATCGTGCCCATCATTACGCATCCAGAGCGCAATCCCACGCTCATGCAGGACTCCAAGCGTATCGCGGAATGGATCAGGCTCGGCTGCCTCGTGCAGGTCACAGCGGCCTCGCTCATCGGACGTTTCGGCCAGCGCTCCCAGGCCCTGTCCCATGATCTTCTGAAGAAGAACTGGGTTCACATCATCGCCAGTGATGCTCACAGCGTGGAGAGGCGCTCGCCCGCGATGTCCCGGGCGTATGAGGCTCTTCGGTCGCAGTACGGCCAGCAGACCGCCGACCGTCTGTGCATTGAAAATCCACGCGCCGTGTACTTCGGCGAGACACTGGCCGAGCAGCCGGAGCCGGAAGGTGTCTACGATACATTCAAGCCTGCAAAGCGGGGATTCCTTGCCAGGCTCTTCGGAAAATAACGAGGCGGCAGAAGCATCCGCTCCTGCCGCCTCTTAAAACCTGACACCAATCAGTACTTCACAATCGCCGCAAAGGAATCCGGCTTCAGGCTTGCGCCGCCCACCAGCGCGCCATCAATCTCTTCCTGTCCAATCAGCGCGCTCGCATTCTCCGGTTTCACACTGCCGCCGTAGAGAATCCGCATATTCGCCGCAATCTCAGCGCCCAGCAGCGTAGCCACTTCTGCGCGAATCATCGCATGAGCCTCAACCGCCATCTCCGGCGTGGCCGTCTTGCCTGTGCCAATCGCCCACACCGGCTCATAAGCAATCACAATCGGACCGGCAACGTCCGCTGTAATGCCGGCAAACGCACCAGTCACCTGCGTCTTCAGCACATCGGCAGTCTTGCCTGCTTCACGCTCCTCCAGCACTTCGCCAATGCACACAATCGGCACAACGCCATGCTTCAGCGCCGTGTGCAGCTTCTTGTTCACAATCTCGTCCGTCTCGCAAAAGTACTGCCGCCGTTCCGAGTGCCCAATCAGCGTATGCGTTCCGCCAACAGCCTTGAGCTGCCCGACGGAAGTCTCTCCGGTGTACGCGCCTTCCTCGGCGAAATGAATATTCTGCGCACCCACCGCCACTCCCGATCCGACTGCAGCGGCAATTACGCCAGGCAGCAGCACCGGAGAAGGGAAGAGAGCAATCTCATCGCGGTGGTGACCGGCAACAAGCGGCAAAAACGCATCGACAAACGCCTTGGCTTCAGCCGGCGTCTTAAACATCTTCCAGTTCGCAGCAATCAGAGCTTTCCGTGACATGTTTTATGGGTTCCTCAACATAGATTTTAGGCGATGAAATTGCCGTGCCGCGTGATCTCAAACGCTTCGGTCCCATCGTCTGAAATCGGAATCATGGTAGAATATGACCATAGTCACTGACTATGGGAGGAATTGCCATGCCGACCACCATCGCCGCCGGAGAGTTCAAGGCCAAATGCCTGAAACTGTTGGATGATGTTGCCGAGAAGCGGCAGACACTCGTGATAACGAAGCGTGGCAGGCCCATAGCAGAATTGGCGCCAATCAAGGGAACCGAGCCTTCACTGCGCGACTACCTGGAGAAAATGAAGGGAAGCGGCGTCATTCTTGGTGACATCATTTCGCCCATCGATGTCGAATGGGACGCAATGAAATGAGTGGAGGCAACCCTGCACGGCGACAATTATTGCTCCTGGACACGCATGTTTTGGTGTGGCTTATGTTCTCAGATCCGAAGCTGGGAAAGCGGGCGAATTCAACCATTCAAAATGCTTCAAAAGAAAACCGCCTGGCGATTTCTGCAATTACACCTTGGGAGCTCGGCCTGCTTGTCAGCAAGAAGAAAGTTGATTTATTTAAGGACGTTATGGAATGGGTCAATGACGCTCTTGGCATTCCAGGCATGATGCTGATAGGCCTCGAACCCGAAATAGCTGTAGCCAGCACTCGCCTCCCCTTCGATATGCATCCCGATCCCGCCGATCGCATCCTCGTCGCCACGGCCCGACGTCATGGTGCAACGCTAGTCACTGCGGACCGGGCATTGCTGAATCTCACTGCGCAGAAATATTTCCGCGCAATGGACGCAATGATCTAAATCGCGCGAATTTCACTCCCGCGATCCAGACGGTCGAATCACAGAAAGATCCGACGGCATCTCCCCATTCAAAAACGCCTCGCGATGCGCCGGATCGCCCAGGTCCATTCTGAAGTGATACCAGGTTCCATCCTGCAGCACACCCATATTCCACGGCCCTGAAACCGAATCCGAAAACTGCCACAGAATGTGATAGCCCTCTTCATTCGTGAAGCCTTCCAGGTCCGCTTGAATAATCGCATCCCCGCGTTCCCAGAGCGCCGAGCGCAGAGCATGGAGCGCATTGCTGCCTTCCTCCGTCTCAGTCCCTTGCAAATGCTGGAAGGCATAGATCGTCTTCACTGACTGCAAATATTCTTCAAGCCACTCAGCGTTGCTCTCCGGCTTCCCGTCCGCAATATCTTCAAGAAAATCGGCAATTTCATCCTGTCCAACTGAGCCGTCATAGACAGGATTCCGCTCAATCACCGCCACTTCAGAGCCATCGCTCCCAGCAAGCAGAAGACTCTCCCACTCCTCTTCGCTTCCTTCTTCAACCGACAGCTTATAACTCGAATGATGTTCTGAGAGTATCTGCGCAAGTTCCTCTAAAGATGGAAACTCTTCATCTTTCGATAAGACCCGTGTGTAATACGCCATTTGTCTTCTCCTCATCTGCAGCCGGCACCATCTTACTGCCGCTTCAAAAACAAATAAGAAAACCCCGCACCCGATCGATCTCCGGGTACGGGGCCTTCGTTGCTGCGGCTTACTTATCCGTCAGCGCTTCCACGCCCGGCAGCTTCTTGCCTTCAAGAAACTCCAGGCTCGCGCCGCCGCCAGTCGAAATATGTGTAATCTTATCCGCAACTCCTGCCTGGTTAATCGCGCTCACAGAGTCGCCTCCGCCAATAATCGAAATTGCATCGCTGTTAGCAGCCACGGCGCTGGCAATCGCATTCGTTCCCACAGCAAACGCGGGAAACTCAAAGACACCCGCGGGACCATTCCACACAATCGTCTTCGCCGTATCGACAATGTTCTCAATCGCAGCAATCGATTTCGGCCCAACATCCAGCCCCTGCCAGCCCGCAGGAAAATTCTTGCTCGTATCCCACTCCTGCGTCTTCGCATCGGGAGAAAAGCTGTCCGCCAGAATGTTATCCACCGGCAGCAGCAGCTTCACGCCCTTTGCCTTTGCTTTCGCAAGCGCTTCCTTCGCCACCTCAATCTTGTCTTCTTCCACAAGGGAGTCGCCGGTGGTAATGCCCAGTGCGCGCTGGAATGTGTAAGCCATGCCACCCACAATCACCAGCGTGTCCACCTTGTCGAGAAGGTTATTAATCACGTCAATCTTCCCGGAAATCTTTGATCCGCCAATGATCGCCACGAACGGTTTTTCCGGCGACTCCAGCGCCTTACCCAGGTACGTGATCTCCTTCTCCATCAGCAGACCCGCGGCAGCAGGCTTAAGAAAATGCGTAATACCTTCCGTCGAAGCATGAGCCCGATGCGCGGATCCAAAAGCGTCATTCACATAAATCTCGGCCAGCTTCGCCAGCTTCTTGCTGAACTCCGGATCGTTCGCCTCTTCCTCCGCATGAAAGCGCAGGTTCTCCAGCAGCAGCACCTGGCCCGACTCAAGCTGACGCGCCAGCTCTTCGGCAATCTCGCCCACACAATCCGGCGAAAAAGCAACATTGACGCCCAGGCCAATCTCTTTGTCCAGCAGCTCGCGCAGCCGGTCCACCACCGGGCGCAGCGAATACTTCGGATTCGGCTTGCCCTTCGGCCGTCCCAGGTGCGAAGCAAGAATCACCTTGGCATGATGCTTCAGCGCGTAAACAATCGTCGGCAGCGTAGCCACAATGCGTGTGTCATCCGTAATCGCGGAGCCGTCTTCCGTAAGCGGCACATTGAAATCCACGCGAATAAACACATGCTTATTTTTCAGGTCGAGATCGCGAATCGAGAGCTTGGACATGAGGAAGAGCCTTTCTGAAAACCTTAGGAGTCGGAGACAACTGCATCGAATTCCATCTCGATGCGCCACGCAGGATTAAGAAATCCGGACACAATCACCATGGTAGCTGCGGGGCGGATCTCGCTGAAAAATTCACCGTGAATACGGCCAACAATCTCCCAGTCTTCCCGGTGAGTAAGAAACATGCGCGTGCGAACAACATCGCCAAACGAAGCGCCCGCATCGCTGAGAGCCTTCTCAGCAAGCGCAAAGATGCGCCGCGTCTGCCCGGCAACATCTTCGTTGTCCGCGCCCACCGGCCCGGTGCCGGCAACATGAATCGTGTTGCCCACGCGCACAGCGCGGGAGAAGCCGATGATCGGCTCAAACGGAGAACTGCCGCTGATATTTTTGCGCATAAGCTTGAGATGTTAGAGATCAGTAGCCAGGTCAGAGAGGTAGCAATGCTGCTCTCTGACCTCTGACCACTGATCCCTTTCTTTTACAGTCCCTTGGAAGTAAGGAAGCCGATCAGATCCACAACGCGGTTCGAGTAGCCCCACTCGTTGTCATACCAGCTCAGCACCTTCACGCTCTGTCCCACAACCTTGGTCAAAGGCGCATCCACAATCGACGACAGCTTGTTGCCCTTGAAGTCCGAGCTGACCAGCTCATGCTCTTCATAGCCCAGAATGCCCTTGAGCTCCCCTTCGCTGGCAGCCTTGAGCGCGGCATTCACGGCCTTCGCATCGGTGGTCTTCTCGCTGATGAAAGTCAGGTCCACAATCGACACATTCGGAGTTGGAACGCGAATCGCAAACCCATCCAGCTTGCCTGAAGTTTCAGGAATCACAAGCTTCAGCGCCTTTGCGGCACCTGTCGAGCTGGGAATCATGCTGAGAGCGGCAGCGCGAGCGCGGCGAAGGTCCTTGTGCGGTGTATCCAGAATCACCTGGTCGTTCGTGTAGCTGTGAATCGTCGTCATAATGCCGCTCACAATGCCGAACTCCTTGATGAGCACCTTCACCACAGGCGCCAGGCAGTTCGTCGTGCAGCTCGCGTTCGAAATCACATTGTGCTTTGCCGGATCGTACTTATCCTGGTTCACACCCAGCACCACGGTAATGTCTTCGTTGGTGGCCGGAGCAGAGATGATCACCTTCTTCACCGTTTCGCCCAGGTGAGCCTTGGCCTTCGTCGCGTCGGTAAAAAAGCCCGTCGACTCCACCACAATCTGCGCACCGGTCTCAGCCCAGGGCAGCTTCGCAGGATCGCGCTCTGAAAACACCTTGATCTTCTTCCCGTCCACCGTGATAAAGTCCTCGCCGGCGGTAATTTCATGCGGCAGGTTGCCGAGAATCGAGTCGTACTTCAGCAGGTGAGCCAGCGTCGCCGGGCTGGTCAAATCGTTAACAGCGACAAATTCAATCTCGGGGTTACCAAGCGCGGCGCGCAATACGTTGCGGCCAATACGGCCAAAGCCGTTGATGCCAACCTTCACTGCCATATGCAATATCTCCTCGGGTAGCGCGTTAAAAATCGGAATGGATGAAGCAGCTTTGTTCGGCGGGCTCAGAGCAACTCCAGACCGGATACTGACCGGCTGCAGGTATCATCAGCATTGCAATTCCACCAAACCCTTGATGCTACCATCCGAGACTTTGTCAGCCCAAATCCCTGGCGTGCCATCGATCCGCAAATTCATGCAACTTACATCCTTCACCACTCCTCAGCGCCAAAATGTGACGCCCGCCACACCATCACAATTTGCAGCGCCCAAGCCCGTTATGGTATCTCCAGAGTATTCAGCAGGACACTTCCTCTATGGTCCCGCTCAAAACACGGATTGAACCCCATGAGAAGACGCTCCAAACGCGCACCTAATCTTTCTGAATCCACAGGCAGAATCGGCCAGGAAATCCCCGCCAATCAGCCTGCCCCGCTTGTGCCCACGTACCCTGAAGAAGCAGGCTATACGCCGCGCTCCTCCGCGCCTGCTCCGTCTCCGCGCCACAGCCAGCCACGTCCGCCGCGAGAAGATTGGGGGTCAGCCCCTCCAGGCCGGCTTGAAGTGGAAACCCAGCCTGAAATGCCGCCCATGGCGCTACCCGAGCCACAGGCCTCGGCTCAGGCCCCCAAAGGCTACGTAGTGCTCGCCATAGGCCTGCCCGGCTCCGGAAAGACCACTTGGTTCAACCGCCGCGGCGTCACCCCGCTCTCTAGTGACCTTCTCCGCAACATCCTCTTCGATGACGTGGAAGAGCAGCGCTTCCAGGGCCTCGTCTTTTCCACGCTCCGTTCCATGCTCCGCGCGCGACTCATCGCAAAAATGCCGTGGAACTACGTTGACGCGACCAATCTCTCCATCCACGAACGCCGCCAGTGGATCAAGATGGCCAAAAGTTTCGGCTATGAAGTGCAAGCTGTCTTCTTTGATGTTCCCTTCGAAGTCTGTTTAGAGCGCAATCGCCAGCGCGACCGCTCCGTAAGCGAAGAGATCATGCAAAAAATGGCCGAAAAGCTAAAACCACCCGCGTTCGAAGAAGGCTTTGCCAAGATCACGGTAGTCCGCGTCAAAAACGCGGTTTAGCCGCACTCAGTCACGAATAAAGTTTTCTGCTAAAGCTGATTTCGCTAGAATAGCCATATCGAGAGGTGGATATGGTCACTCTGACATCCACGGAAGCCGAGAATGACTTCGGACGTCTGCTTGACACGGCGCAACGGGAGCCCGTGGCGATCACGCGAGATGGGCAGACCGCGGCGTATTTGATTTCTCCTGAAGATATGGATGACTTGCAGATCGTGAAGCAGAGTCGGCGCAGCACGGCTTCAGAGGAATATAGGGTATGGCGCGAGAAATATCGAAATCAGATTTCCCCGGAAGCCGCAAAACTCACGGACGAAGACGTTGTAAGAATGGTGCACGAAGCTCGCGATGAAATTACGCGCGGTCTTTGATACCAGCACGCTTGTGAGTGCAGCTCTGCGAGAGAAATCAGTGCCTGATCAAGCTCTCGAAAAGGCCTTCAACGTTTGTCAGCTTTGCGTCAGAGAAAATCTGCTCGCGGAATTAACAACCGTGCTGAATCGCCCGCGTGTAACGAAGTATGGTTCACGGGCAGCTTTCGACGCTCTCATGGATAGTCTTCGAAGGAAAACGACGCTTTTTCCGCTCAGCGCGTCTGACCTCGCAGACATTCATCCATCCTGCCGCGATGCAAAGGACAACCACATTCTCGCTCTAGCTAGCGTTGCTAAAGCTGCCGTCATCGTAACAAGTGACCAGGATCTCCTCATCCTCAATCCCTGGAACGGTATTCCAATCTTGAGTCCGTCCGAGTTTCTGGCCAAAACTGAAAATTCTGAGCCCTTAGAAAGCGAACATTCATGAGCACACCCGCAGCCCCTGTCCCCTACGTTGAACCCTGGCTAAGCGGCACCTATGCCGATGTCCCCGCAGTAGGCCGCGCTGTCCTCCACGCCCTCGATCTAGCCCTTGACGACATCACCAAATGGACCCAGGGCCTCGCCGATTCCGAGCCGCACTCGCAACCACTCGGCCTGTCGTCCGTAGCCTTCCACCTGCGCCACATCGCCCGCTCCGTCGACCGCATCCTCAGCTACGCCGAAGGCAATCAACTAACGCCAGAGCAACTGTCAGCCCTGAAAGCTGAGCAGGGAAATCCCGAGCAGCCAGAAACCCTTGCCGCCCTCATCGCAGAAGTAGAAATCTCATTCTCAAATGCCGCCGGCCGCATCCGGACCCTCGCAACAGCCGACTTCAACACCCCACGCGGTGTAGGCCGCAAGCAGCTTCCCACCAGCATCGGCGGAGCACTCATCCACGTAGCTGACCACACCCAGCGCCACGTCGGCCAGGTTGTCACCACGGCCAAAGTACTCAAGGCTCTGCGCGAGAACTCATAGCCGGCACACTCGCACAGCGCAAGCTACTCGTCGCTGACCAGCGTATCCAGAATGTGCCCCATCTTCTCCTGCTTCGTCCTCAGGTAGCGCTCAAAGGTCTCCTCCGGGGCAACCTCCGCCGAAACCCGCTCGACCACCTGAATCCCCGCCGACTCCAGCGCCGCCACCTTGTCAGGATTATTCGTAATCAGCCGAACCTGATCCACCCCCATCAGCTTCAGCACCGCACCCGGCATCTCATACCCGCGGCAATCAGCCTCAAAGCCAAGCTGCTCGTTTGCCTCCACCGTATCCAGCCCCTGGTCCTGCAGCTCATAGGCCTTCAGCTTCGCCATCAGCCCAATCCCGCGGCCCTCCTGCTGCTCATACAGAAGAATCCCCGCACCGGCATCCACAATCTTGCTCAGCGCCAGTTCCAGTTGCAGCCGGCAGTCGCACCGCAGCGAGTGAAACACATCGCCCGTCAGGCACTGCGAGTGAATCCGCACCAGCGGCGCGCTCGAATGCACATCCCCCATTACCAGCGCCACCAGTCCCTCGGTTTCAGGCAGCACATTTTCCCCGCACCTGGCCTCTGGCCGAAGGCCCTCAAATCCCAAAATCCTGAAATGTCCCCACCGAGTCGGGAAATCCGCCTCAGCCACCTTCTTCACACTCGCAAACGCCATAATTTCCATTCTAGTTCCGTCTTATTGGATGTTCCTGCCCGCCATAGCGATACAAGCGATACATTGGAGTGGTGACGAACACCCTTCTGCTCATCACCTTGCTCGTCAAACTCGGCGTCGCCGCAGCCGTAGCCTCGGCCCTCGCGCGCTCACGCACCTTCCAGAAGCTTCTCTTCGCCGATCACCGCCTTCGCCGTCAAACCATCGCGCTGATGGCTTTTCTCCTCATCCCGCTCACTCTGGGCGTCTGGATCCGCGTCACAGTCTCCAACTTCCTCGCCGCCGACATCTCCTTCGAAACCGTAATCCTCCTCGGCCTTCTCCTCGGCCCCGTCGAAGCCATGTTTGGCGGCATCATTCTCTCCATCCCCGCCGTCATTCACCACGAATACCTCACCCTGCCCTTCAACGCCATCCTGGGCCTCGCCGCCGGCCTCCTCGGCCTCTCCGTCGAAAAAGAAGAAGTCTGGGACTTCACGCCCTTCATCGATCTCAGCCTCTACCGCTGGGTCCGCCGCAATCTCCGCAAGCCGCGCATAGACCGACAGATCCTCATGCTTTTTCTCATAGTGCTCTCTGAGATCGGCCATGAGTGGATCGCCCGCATGTATCCAAAGCGTCTCTTCGCGCTCAACACCCGCCTCTGGCCGCTCCAGCCCCTCGTCTGGCTCTGCGCGCCCATGGTTGTCGGCATCATGCTCAAGGTATGGAACGCCCTCCGCATCGAGCTCAAGCTCGAAGAGCAGAAGCGTCTCCTCCTCGAAGCCCGCCTCGACGCCCTTCAGCGCCAGATCAATCCGCACTTCCTCTTCAACACCCTTAACTCCATCGCCTCGCTCGTCCGCATCAAGCCGGAGCTTGCCCGCGAGATGACCGTCAAGCTCGCCAACATCCTCCGAGCCCTGCTCAAGGATCACGACAGCTTCGTCCCGCTCTCTGACGAACTGAAATTCACCGACGATTACCTCGACATCGAAGTCGTCCGCTTCGGCGCAGACAAACTCCGCGTCGAAAAGGAGATCGATCCCCGCACCCTGCACGTTCCGGTGCCCAGCATCCTCCTCCAGCCGCTCGTAGAAAACTCCATCAAGCACGGCCTCGAGCCGCGCATCCACGGCGGCACCATCACCCTTCGCAGCCGCCTCCAGGGAGATCGCGTTTTAATTGAAGTAGCAGACGACGGCGTAGGCATCACTGCCGGCACATCCACATCCGTCCGCCCCGCGGGCGCAGGCATCGGCATGAAAAACGTCCGCGAGCGCCTCGAAGTCCTCTACGGAACCCACGCCCGCTTTACAGTAGTCAGCAACCCCGGCCGCGGCACACTCGTAGCCATCGAAATCCCCGCCGGCAGCGCTCTGGAAACATAATCACCGTTGCGGGCACGGCGCATGTGCCCCATCCATGCGACGCTTTTGTCGCATTGGTGGGATAACTCTCCCGCCAATCTCCCACCATCAAGCTAGAAGTTAGCGGCTAGAAGCTGCCTTAGCCACTTCCAGCGCCGCCACCGCATACCCCGTAGCCGCATCGCTCATAAACAAGCTCACCGGATTCTTCGGATCTCGATTCTTATTCAGCGACCAGGCCGGCCAGGCCCCCGTCTCGGGATTCTGATTCGAAGCCAACCAATCCAGTCCCCGCGCCTTGATCACCCCGCAGCTGCAATTGCAATGCGTCTCCTCGAGCGCCAGCACCGTCAACCCCGTCGCATACCCATCCGGCCGCGTCTCAATCGGCGTCCCATCCCTCCGCACCCAATTGCCCATGTCCGCCATGCTCCATCCACCATCCGCGCGCTGCTTCGCCGTCAACTCCGCCATCAGCTTCTGGCACTGCGCCTTCGTCATCACCTCAGGAAACCACTCAGAAGCCCACAACGCCGCCACCTTATTCACCAGCGGCTGCTCCTCGTAATGGCTCTTCAAATATCCAGCCATCAGCCTCAGATTCTCCTGAACCTTCGCATCCTTCCGATACCCATCCGGAGCCTTACCAATCGTCACCGCTAGCACCGCGGCCCAGTGATACTCGCTCTCCTTCGACTCCCACGGCGTGTAATCAAAGTTCTGCCACACCCACGCCCCTGCATCCGGCCCCGTCTTCGCCTGCAACGCCCACGCATGGTCGTAAGCCGTGCGCGTCAGCTCGCTCAAATGCTTTTTAGGCATATCGTAGTCGGTGAGGATGATCGCATTCAGCACACTCTCCGCATTCCGCGACTCAATCTCCTTGCCCTTGCCATAAGTCGCGTCATCGTAGAAAGGAAGCATCTGGTCCCACGCCTGCACGCGCTTCGTCACATCGGCCAGCATCGCCGTCTCGCCTGCGGTCACTCCGCTCTCGCCCAGCGCCCCACGCAGCATAGGCCGAGCCATCGCCATGGGAGCTTGCGTATGGCAGCTCACGCACTTCGTCCCATGATCGCGATTCGAGTGATCCCACTCCCGCCACCAAGTCTCGCGTCCATCCAGAAACTTCGCCGCCGCCTGCGGGCTCCAAGTCGAAGCCGCCGCATGAACCGCAGCGGTAGTCGCGCGGTGCAGGGAAGCGACAGCAAACAATACAACAGCGCATCCAGTCACAGCGGCAAGTGCAGACGCTTTCCCCATGCAGTTCAAACCTCCAGTGGCTTGTCAGCAGAATAATGCGGAACCCGTCACCCGGCCAGCGAATTAAAGGGTTAAAAAGACCAGGATTGAATTTGCTTTGAAAGTGCACGGCTTCAGCCGTGCCAAGTGAACCGCAAAGGTCTCCGGGCTTCAGCCCCTGAGGGATGTTTCGGTTTCCAAAACATACCCTTTTCGAGACGTAAGAGCTCGTCCGCCCTCGAAGTCTCCGAAAACCCCGTTTTTTGCTGAAAACGTCGTCTTTTTACCGAGCACCGATTTTTCGCAAAGGGCCCTTCGCAGACATCAACGCCAGTCTTGCGCTCCATGCCAGACATGCAGGATTTCAACAATCTCTTCAGTGGAGCGATATACAACCACATAAGGCGGGCTCACAAGTTCGCGCGTCCCCTTCACCTCTCCAGGTCTGCCAAGGCCGGGGAAGGTCGCCAATTCTTCAATGCGGTCGATAACCGTTTGAGCGAGATTTCGGGCAGCGGTGGGATTGTCTTGCAGGATGTGCTGAATAGCGGCTTCAAGTTGGTCAGATGCTTCGGTTGTCCACCGAATCTGTCTCACGAGTGAAGCAGCCTCTCGATGCGGTCAAGCACATCTTTGTGTTCCACAAACTCGCCACGCTCAGCTTGCTCAATGCCTCTTTGCACTCCTGCAATGAAGCGTGCCTGATGTTCGAGCATCCGGGCAACAGTATCTTTTACCAGTTGTTCGGCATCCTTGCCATTGGCAGAAGCTACTTTCTGGAGCTGCGTTTCAACGTCGGGCGAGAAATGTACTTCCATGCCCTTCAGGGTACGTGAAAGCCGGGATCGAGGCAACACGCGAAACGCAAGCCTTTGCACTCAGTAGCTCCGCAAATTATCCCGAAACCTACCCTGTTCGAGACGTTAGTGAGCGTCCTCCCTCGAAGTTTCCGAAAACGCTGTTTCGCGCACTGAACATATCGGCACGGGTCGTATCATGGTTTCAATGTGGTTCTTCAAGAAAAAGACATCAAGCCCCGATCATCTCCCAGTAGACGGGCCTTGGTCGATCGCAGAGGGAGAGCGTAGCGGCAGAGCAATGATCATCCGCACGAATACAGGGTATCGCGACTACGGGAGCGTGCCCGGCTATGAACATCAAGTCGGCATAGCCGTCCCGTTGAGAAGCCCCGAAGCAACAGGGCTCCCAGGAGCGGCAGAGGGTGCCGCCCTTGGCGATATGGAAGACACCATCTGTAGTTCCTTAGAGGAGCAGGCAGAGTCCCTCTTTGTGGCAGTCATAACAACGGGCGGGATGCGGGAATTCGTTTTCTACACGCGTGAGCCCCACAGGGTAAAGCAACGCGTGGAAAAGCTTCGCCAACGAATTACGAGTCATCAGATACAACTGATGATCCAATCAGACAAGACTTGGCGGGTCTACGCCCAGTTGGGATAGGGCGGCCTTTTACGCGGCCCAATTCTGCAAAGAATCTACCAACGTGTGCCCCGTAATCCAGAAGTAGGTCGCTTCCATCCTGAAAAGCCACATTTTCGGCAACTTCACAACAGGCCGCAAAGGATCCTTTTGGGACAGTACGGGAGATCATGAATTACTCTCCTGGGCTATAGTTATCCATGCTCAACAACACATGTGAACACTGCGGCGGTTCAGAATTCATCAGCGGTCTCACTGTCTCTGCCTCCGGTGGTGGTGGAGACGTACGTCCCGGACTCCTCTGCAAACCGAAAGAGGAAGGCTTTTTCAAAGGAACCGAAAGGGAGAAAAGGGAGACCCTTTTTGCTGATCTGTGCACCTCTTGCGGCACCGTAAAACGTTTATACGTGAAAGACCCGAAACGTGATTGGGTCTTATAACGTTCCGGTTTCAATGGGGACTGTCCCGGCCCCGATGTTTTACAAACGACCCGTTTCGGGAAACAAGTGGGCGTCCTCCGTCGAAGTTTCCAAAGACGCCGTTTCTAAGGAACGACCATCTTGGACTCGATGTGATCGTCACAGTTCGTGGAATGGGGCCGAAAACACCTCGGGCGCGCCGTGAAGGTTTCTGAAAAGACCGAACACGTACTTCATCCGTTGCTCAATCTTGGTCCAATCCTTTGCTGCAGTCGAAACGTCCAGGCCAGGCACACTTTCGCCAACCTTCAGAACTTTCTCGCCGATCTCATAAGACATCATCCGCTCGGTAGCACATCTTCTGATAATGAATGGCATCGCACCTTGAATGTAGGGTTCGAGGCGAATGTGTTCGTGATACACGATCTCGCAGTTTCCTGTGATCATTGCTTCCCGCTTAACCTGCAGATCGGATGAGTCAAATGCTGTGAGGTAGGAATGAAAGGCGGATGAGAGCCGATCCTGACCTTCATCCTCGCTCGGCCCCGAGCGCAAACCGGCGAAGAACGCCTTGCGGTCGTCGGTTGAGGCACCGTTTTCAATCAATTCCAAGAATCGCGCTGATTGCTCCCCGATGTCTGTGAGTACGGTCTGGTTTCCCTGTAGGACAAGTTTCGCTGCCTTTTTTCGACTCCAAATAGCGATTAGTCTACCCGTGTAGCTTCCTGCCAAAATGCTAAGTCCGAGTCCAACCGATGCCGTTGTGATGGTTGGCCCTAATCGAAGCAGTCGGCCGATAAATATCCCGGTTGCGGCTCCGACAATGCTTCCCACGACGCCAGCTACAACAGTCGCATTTCTGATGGCGCTGTCGAGGTCTTCTTGTCGAATCGTGACACCAGCTTTGCGCGAACCCCAAACCGCCCACGTGTGAAAGTTCGGTCCTCCGTCGCGGCCCAGTCGTGCGGCTAAGGCTTCGGAAATTCGATAGTGGACTAATGTGATCTTCCGATTTGATTGCGCAGGATCTGGCTCGGTACAAGCCTCGCGAATGGTTCTGATCCAACGTTCAGAAGTCGTCATTTCTCAATTATCGTGCGTTCGAAGTCGGATGGGACCGTGGCACGCGAGCGCAACGTTCGAAAAGTCGCGTTTTAGGCAACTTCATAATAGGCCACAAAGGACCCGTTGCGAGACGCCCACCATTCAAAAATCCCCAACCATGTTCCCGCATCGTCATCCCACCTGTGCATCCCACCCAGCCCAAATCGCGCTATTCTCAAAAGATGGTCCGCTTCACCCTGCTCTCCTCGGCTCCAAGGGCAACGCAACCGTTGTCACCGGCGGCAGCACACGCATCCTGTAACAGCGGCGAGCACAGACGTTTTCCTCATTCAGTGCAGATCTCTCGTGGCTTGTCAGCAGAATAATGCGGAGCTCACCGCCAAGCCAGCACTGATTTGCATCCACATGGATTTCTAACTTTTTCTAGTAGGGAGCGGTTACAGAACTTTGCCTTTACTGGAACATCGGTAGTTTCGATCAGGGATAATGGACGGCATGGAAACCGAACTTTTCAAGGCAGTGGATGTTTGGCAAAGGAGGGGCAACACTGAGCTCGTTCGATATCGATGTCTTCAATCTCTCAAGACGGAGAAGTACTCTGTACAGAGCGAGGATCACTATCACTCGCCCCTAGATGCTAAACAAGCAGCCAACCTCGACCGGCAGTTTCTCGAACTAATGCTCGAAATGCCACCGTCGGAACGATTAGGTGAGTACGATAGCTTGTCGGAAGCAATTGCGGCACACGTACAGTCGTTCGCGGACTTTTGGTCCGAAGGGTGGACCCCCGACTGAGGATTAAAACGTAACTGCTCTATTTCACGCGGCCCCAAAATTTACCATTTGCCAGACGTCCGCTGATTTAAAAAATGCCAGCCCATGTTCCCGCATCGTCACCCCCACCTGTGCATCCCACCCACCCCAAATCGCGCTATCCTCAAAAGATGGTCCGCTTCACCGTGCTCTCCTCCGGCTCCAAGGGCAACGCATCCGTTGTCACCGGCGGCAGCACACGCATCCTCGTCGATGCAGGCGTAAGCTGCCGTGAGCTCTTCAAGCGCATGATGGCCGCCGGAGAAGACCCCTGCACCCTTGACGCCATCCTCATCACCCACGAGCACGCCGACCACGTGAACGGCCTCGCCGTCACCGCCCGCAAACTCGGCATCCCCGTCTATTTCACGGAGATGACCCACCGCGCCTGGGTCCGCGAGCTTCTCCCAAAACGCACTCTCACCTATTCTCAGTGGTTCGAGCAGCGCCAGGCCCAGACCACCGGCCAGAATTACGTCCTCAAGGAGTGCGAGCCCGACGCAAAGCCCAAGAAAGACCCCTCCTGGCTCCCCTCCGTCCAGTTTTTCTCCGCCGGTCAGCCCTTCCACATCGGTGACATCGCCATCAGCCCCTTCACCATTCCGCATGACGCTTCTGACCCCTGCGGCTTTGTCTTTCAGGCCGAAGGCGTCCGCATGGCCGTCGCCACGGACCTCGGCTATATTCCACCCAACGTCAAAGCGCAGCTGAAAAATCTCGACCTTCTCATGATCGAGTCCAACCACGATCTCGAGATGCTTCGCGACGGCCCCTACCCGTGGCAGGTCAAGCAACGCGTCCTCTCCCGCGTAGGCCATCTCTCCAATGACACTGCAGCCGGCTTTCTCGAATCGGACTACGACGGGGGCGCCTCCTGGGTCATTCTCGGCCATCTCTCGGAGTCCAACAACCTCCCCGAGCTCGCCCGCATTGCCGCGGAACGCGCCCTTTGCTCTCGCGGAACCCTCCTCGGCAACCGCCTCATGCTCGCACCCCAGCACGAGCCCCTGACCCCCATCGAGTTCTAAAATCGGATCTGTAAATCTGTAAGGGACCGGTGCTATAAGTCATTGAAAAATAACATAATCGACCTGTCCCATACCGGTTTAGCCCTACAGATTCTGTAAGCGCATCCTGTATTCTCCAAATCATGCGCCGTCCAGACTCCTGGCTAACCCAATCCCGCCGAATCTGGCTCTGGATAGCGCTAGGCATCGCCCTGCGCCTGCTCTTGATCTGGTTCCCCCGGCCCTCAGACGACGACACCACCGACTACCTCGCCCTCGGCCACAATCTCCTCCACTACGGCGTCTACGGCCAGGGAACCCCGGATGATCTGGCTCCCACGCTCTTCCGCCTCCCCGGCTACCCCATCGTCCTCGGCATCTTTGAATGGGCGTTCGCCCATATCTGGCCCACCACCTGGCAGACCGTGTTGCTGCTCTTCCAGGCCCTCATTGACCTCTTCTCCGGTCTCCTGCTGGCCGCCTTCGCCCGCCGCTACCTCAATCCGCGAGCCGGAGAAATCGCCCTTGCGCTCGCCATGCTCTGCCCCTTCACCGCAGCCTTCGCCGGCATCGCGCTTACCGAATCCTTCTCCGTCTTCGCCCTCTCGCTAGGCATCTACGCCGCGTCCCGGGCGATAGCAGAGCAGGGAACCAGTCGCATCCGCTTCACCCTTCTGGCCGGAGCAGCCTCAGCCTTCGCCATGCTCCTCCGTCCCGACGGCGTCCTGCAATTCCTGGCCTTGGGCGCCGGCCTCATCCTCCACTCAGCCCACCCATCCCCACGTCGCGCCATCACAACCGCTGCCCTTTACGCCGCCATAGCCTTGGCCCCCATAGCCCTCTGGACCTATCGCAACTACCGCACCTTCCACGTCTTCCAGCCATTAGCCCCACGCCACCTGAACGATCCCGGCGAGCGCTTTAACAAAGGCTTCTACGACTGGCTTCGCACCTGGTCCACCGAATTCATCACTACCGGCAACGTCTTCTGGAACGTAGGCTCCGAGTCCATCGATCACGACGACATTCCCGCGCGTGCCTTCGACTCACCCGCCCAGCAGCAGCAAACTCTGGCGCTGATCGACGAGTACAACCAGACCCACAACATCACCCCGGATCTCGACAACCGCTTCGAAGCCCTCGCTCGCGAGCGCATCCACAATCACCCCTTGCAGTGCCTCTTCGTCGTCCCCATCCTTCGCGTCCTCGACATGCTCCTGCGCCCCCGCACCCTCGAGTTCGACCTCCAGGTAGACTGGTGGGCCTACGCCCAGCACCCCGGCCAAACCATCGCCGCCGTAGCGTTAGGTCTCATCAACCTCGCCTACGTTGCAGCGGCACTTTACGGCTTTATCCGCCACCGCGTACCCCTTGCATGGATGCTCGGCGGCTATCTCCTCATGCGCTGCATCTTACTCAGTACCATGGAGAACCCCGAACCCCGCTACACCATCCAGATGTTCCCCATCTTCATCGTCGCAGCGGCGGCCGCGTTTGCCGGTCCGCGCCACCGCGCCATGCGACAATCCACTTCAGGCACTTATCCATATGCGTCGTAATCGCGTCTTTTTAGTCTGTACCTTGGCTTTGGTTCTCGGCAGCGTGCTCTCCTGGTCGCAGCCTACTCCACTCGTGCTTTCCGGCGGAACTGTAATTGATCTCACCAACTGGGGTCGCTCTGCCAACGATATCCACGATGCCGTCGTCATTATCCACGACAACAAGATCACCGAAGTGGGCCCGCGCAGCACCATCACCATCCCCAAAGGCGCGCGCATCATCGACTGCACCGGTAAATACATCATTCCCGGCCTCATTGACGGCTTCGCCGGAATGGCCGGCCAGGGCGAGGCCAACGCCAACCTCTACATGGGCGTCACCACCGTAGTCGCCAGTTCCGATGACCGTCGCGGCCACGTCGATCTCCACGCCAACCCCACGCCGCACATCTATCTGCTGGATTCCATCGGCATCGCCGACGATTGGAGCCTTCTCGCCACCCAGCCCGCCTGGAAAGAAAAGCTCCATGAAGGCGCGCGTCCCTCCGAACTCAGCCCGCAGGACACCCTCCGCCAGCTCACCGATACCGCAAAGCTCGGTACCCGCGTACTCTGGCTCGGTCCCAACCTCACCGCCGCCAACACGCAGTGGATCGTCTCTCGCGCGCATCAAATGGGCATCGTCACTTACGCTGAATTCGCCGCCACACCCTACCGTGTCGGCATCGAGGCCGGGGTAGACGCGCTGCTCCACATGGGCCGTTATGAACTGGGCGTCATCCCCGACGAATTACAGCGTCCGCTCGTCGAAGATCCCTTAGGCGCAGCAGCTACCACCGCCCTCGATTATTCCGAGCGCCTGCCACCTACTGACTCGCATGTGCGCTCCTACGCAAAGTTCCTCGCCGCGCATAGGTCCGCGCTCATGCCCACCTTCAGCCTCTTCTACCAGCAGCTCCCGGATCATCGCAATCTCTGGAAAGAGCCCGCCGCCGCGCTCCTCGACCCCGCCCGTATGTACGATCCGCCCAACCGCTCCACTGGCGAATTGGATTACCCCATCTCTCCCTGGGCCCGTCACCTTCCCGCTATCTCCCAGCGGTGGATGGAAGAAGGCCAGCGCAAAAAGGCTGACCAGTCCGCCGCGCGTCTCTGGAACATCAATGAGGCTCTCTTCGCGGCATCGCCGCACTATCTTGCCGCTTCCGGCGCTCCGGTCACCGGCTCCTTCCCCGGCATCTCCATGCACACGGAGTTGGAACTCCTCGTCCGCCTCGGCCTCACACCCCGCGAAGCCGTGGCCTCAGCCACCAGCAATTACGCCACACAGTTCAACTGGAGCGAGCTCGGCCTCATCGCTCCCGGCCGCCGCGCTGACATCCTTGTCCTCGACGGCGACCCGACCGTCACAGTCTGGAACGTCCGCCGCATCACCACACTCATTCTCGACGGCAACATCATCGACCGCGATCCGCTGCTGAGCCTTAAGAAATGATGTATCCGCCTCCCGTACAATAAAACCAGCCTCATCTCCGATTACATGACCATCGCCTCTACGCAAATCGCGCGAACCTCAAAGCGTCACGATAAGGGCCTCGTTCTAATCGCCGCCTACAAGTTCTTATTGGCACTTTTCTTTGCCGCGGTAGGTATTGGAGCTCTGCGGCTCATCGGCAAAGATGTGGACAACCTCCTTGCTAACTTCGTCAGCGACCTCCACTTCCCCGAGTCGCGCTTTATCAACTTCCTCATCGACAAGGCCTCCATCATCGACGATCACATGTTGCGTCGAATCGGCGCAGGAGCTTTCTGCTATTCCGGCCTCAGCCTCCTTGAGGCAATCGGCTTGTACCTTGAAAAAGCATGGGCGGAATATCTCACTCTCCTGATCACCGCATCTTTCCTGCCATTCGAGGTTCGCGAACTCATGCATCGGGTGACCTGGCTTCGCGTAACGCTCTTTGTGGTCAATCTCGCCGTCCTCATCTATCTAGCCGTCATCGTCCTGGAGCGCCGGCGCAAAAAGAATCTGGAGGCTGAATCCGGCCAGTAGCCGCCTTCCAATGGCAGGCCACAGTGGGGAAGTGAATTTCGCTAGAGCTTCGGATTCGCTTTTTATTCGCTATACGCTTGTTTCAAGCCTTTGCCAAGCTTCCGACGCAAGCGATTTATGCTTGTGGAATCAATGTCGTAAACACTATAGGTTGTGTTTCCCGTTTTGAACCTGCCCAAGCTGTCAGGTTAGGTTCTACCTCTTGACGCCGCATCCGACCGGCAATTACACACTTCCATTTTTATCTTGGGACCAAACGTGAATCTAAGCTAATATCGCTGAAGTGGAGCAGAATGGAGTGTGGTGGAACAAAACACTCTGTTTCTTCTCTAAGATACGCCGATTGAATCAATTGTGCCCACCTTTTTGGGCAAATTGAAAACCGGGAGCCCTGAAAAAGCTCCTCGAGCAGTAAAGGCAAAGCAATGTTTCGCGGAAATCATCCAGCCAAGATCGACGAGAAGGGCAGGCTCAAGCTCCCTTCTGCCTTCAAGCAGTTGGCGGAATCCGCAGGGGTAAACGAGTTTTACGTGACCAGCGTGGAAGGCGACTTCGCCCAGATCTGGCCATTGCCCGAGTGGCTGAAGAGGGAAGATCAGCTGGCCGCATCGAGCGAATTTGAAGAAGCCGCCCGCAAGTATCTGGCACGCACCAGCTACTGGGGTCAGCAAGTCGAAATGGACGCTCAGTTCCGCATCGTTCTTCCGCAGCTATTGCGCAAGTCAGCGGGCCTGGACGACGTAGAAGTAACGGTGATTGGCATGAGGGACCACATTGAGGTCCACAATCGCCAGAAATTTGAAGCAGCCATGCAGGCTGAAAGCTTCACGGCAGACGATCGCCGCGCAATGGCGGATCTGCTCCGCCGCAAGGATTAGGAATCTTCCCCAAGGGGGAGCACATGACGAACCCGAACCAGCGCCATGTGTCAGTTCTTTTGACAGAGACTTTGGAATTTCTCAGGGTGCAACCCGGCAGCACCATAGCCGACTGCACGCTCGGCCTTGCAGGCCATTCGTCGGAGATCGTCCGGCAGCTTGGACCCAGGGGCAGGCTCATCGCATTCGACCGCGATCCTCAAGCCCTCGCCCTCGCTAAAGGCCGCCTCGACGAAGTCTGCGCGGAGTTAGGCGATCAGGCCCCGCAGATCGAGCTGATCGGTGAAGCCTTCAGCTCCATCCGGCAGCACATCGAGCCTAACTCGCTTGACGGCCTGCTCGCGGACTTCGGCGTAAGCAGCATGCAGCTCAATGAAGCACCCAGAGGATTCAGTTTCATGGCGGATGGGCCTTTAGATATGCGCATGGACACGCGCAGCGGGCTTACCGCCGAACAAGTGGTAAATGAGGCAGACGAAAACGAACTCGCCAACCTCATCTACGAATACGGAGAGGAAAGGAGGTCGCGGAGAATCGCCAGAGCCATTGTCCGCGGGCGGCCTGTTACAACCACTGCGCAACTGGCGCAGATCGTTCGACAGGCTGCCCCGGCGATGAAACAGGACAGGATCCACCCCGCAACGCGCACGTTTCAAGCCATACGAATCGTAGTGAATCGAGAGCTGGACGAAATCAGGGACTTGTTGGAGGCCGCACCAGGATTGCTTAAGCCCTCCGGAAGAATCGCCCTCATAAGTTTTCATTCGTTGGAAGATCGCATCGTCAAAGACAGTCTGCGCGACGGAGCACATAAAGGAATCTGGAATCTGTTAACAAAGAAACCGGCGACAGCAACAGAAGAAGAGATAGATAGAAATCCGCGCTCACGCAGCGCAAAACTTAGAGCAGCAGAAAAAGCAGTCAGTAAGAACGGTGGAGGCAAACATGGCGGCAGCAGCGACAACATATTTCGAAACAGGCCGCAGCATCCGGTCGCGCGCGGCAGAGCGTAACGCAGACGTACTGGCCAGCCAGCCCGCACGCCGTCGCGGCATTCGCACGCCGGAGTTCTACTTCACCATGCACTTCGACAACTCGCGTCTCGTCAAGGCGCCCGATCCCGTGCGTGTCCGCGAAATGCGCGTCTTTTCAGCAGCCGTTACGGTGCTCTTCACGCTCATCATGTTCTATGGCCTGCAGCACTTCAGCGCCATTGAGAAGTCGTATCGGGTCGAAAGCGAAAAGCAGCAGCTCGATGCGCTGCGCGAAGAAAACCGTCAGCTCCGTCTCTCGGAAGCGCAGCTCACCCAGCCCTCGCGCATCGACAACATGGCCCGCCAGTACGGTCTTGCCTCGCCGCAGCCCGGACAGGTTGTACATCCAAACGCCACTCTGGACAGCACCAGCGCAGCTCCTTCGCTTGCGCAAAATGCTCTTCCAGCCGTACCGCAGCCCGCGCCCATGCAATAGGGGCCTCTGCATCTAAACTCAACTCTGGAGTATTCGTTTCAGGAGTGATTCGTCGATGCAGACCGCCGCAGTTCCCAACAGGATCCCGAGTTCCTACTCAACACGCAACTCGGGACTTTCTCGCACCGTACCGTTGCGGCGCATGCGCTTCTGGCTTGTCTGCCTCTTCTTTCTCCTTTGGCTTGGCGCCATCTCTTTTCGCCTCTTCTGGCTGCAGATCGTCCATCATCACGACTACATCAATCGCGCGGAAAAGCAGCAGGAGCACGCTTTTGAAGTAGCTCCGCGTCGCGGCGTCCTTTACGATCGCAACCTGCGCGAACTCGCCATGACCGTGCAGGTCGACTCCATCTACGCCGTCCCCACCGAGATCATCGATAAAAAATCGGCGGCCTCTACGCTCGCCTCCATCGTTCACACCGATCCCGCCGACGCCCCCACCAGCGAGGATCAGATCGCCGCGCGCCTCGCCAAAAACAACGGCTTCGCATGGATCGCCCGGCGCGTCTCACCCGATGTCTCCGCAAAGATCAAAGCCCTCAATCTCAAAGGCATCTACTTCCAGAAGGAATTCCAGCGCTCCTACCCAAATAGCCAGATCGCCGCACAGGTACTCGGTTATGTAGGCATTGACGACACCGGCCTCGGCGGTCTCGAGCAGAAATTCGAGCCTCAGCTTCACGGCACACCGGGCCGCATGTATACCGCCATGGACGCGCGCCGCCACATCCTCGGCTCCACGGAAAGGGAGCCACAGCCCGGCCAGAATCTCATCCTCACCATCGACGAGCAGATTCAGTTCATGGCCGAGCGCGCCCTCGATCACGTCATGGATCGCACCCATGCCGACAACGGAACCATCGTCATCCAGGATGTGCACACCGGACAGATCCTCGCGCTGGCCATTCGTCCCACCTTCGATCCCAACCAGTTCCGCCGCACCACGCCGGCGCTCCTGCGGGATCATGCCGTAAGCGATGTCTACGAACCCGGTTCCACCTTTAAGCTCGTTGCCTACTCAGCCGCGCTCGATGCAGGTGTTGCCAAGCCTGATGATGTGGTCGATTGCCAGGGTGGACAGATCACCATCGCCGGTCGCGTCATTCACGACAACCAGGGCGAGCATCCCGGCCTCATCCCCGTGCATAAGGCGCTCGAAATCTCCAGTGATGTAGGCGCAATCAAGATGGCCCTCAAAGTAGGCCAGGAGAAATACAGCAGCTACGTTCGCGCCTTCGGCTTCGGCTCGCGCTCCGGCGTGGAACTCCCTGGCGAAACACGCGGCCTCTTGCGTCCAGTCAACAAATGGGGAGCATCTTCCATCGGCTCCATCGCCATGGGCCAGGAGGTTGCCGTAACCCCCATTCAACTTGTCTCCATGGTCTCGACAATCGCCAATGGCGGCGAATACCTCCCGCCGCATATTCTCATGGTCGCTCCTGCGCCCGGCACGCAGCTCACAGCATCTCCCTTCAAACCCGGCGGCCAGCTCATCAATCCACTTCCAACAGGCGCGCATCGAGCCATCTCTACCATGGCCGCAGCACAAATGCGCCAGATGATGGAAGGGGTCGTCCTCTACGGCACCGGCAAGGATGCGCAGCTCAACGGCTACTCCGCCGGCGGCAAAACCGGCACCGCGCAAAAGATCGATCCCGCCACGCACAAGTATTCCAAGACCATGCACGTCGCATCCTTCGCAGGCATCGCTCCGGTCAACAATCCCGTCATCGCCGTAGCCATCGTCATCGATAACCCGAAAGCGGGCGGCTCGTATTACGGCGCCGCAGTCTCAGCCCCCGTCTTTCAGGAAGTCGCTCAGCAAGTCCTCGAATACCTCGGCGTGCCGCACGACGAGCCCATACGCGCTCAAAAAACGCCCCCGTCTTCCGCGAAAGCCTTGGCAGAAGACGACCACGGCGATTCTCCCGATGTAAACGCGCTCTACGCTGCCGTCAACGATCTGCCCAGCGACGACCCGCTCCGCCAACAGCCAGCGACGCAAGCCGCCGCTCCATCTCAGCCGCCTGCTCCCGCTGTAACTTCAGCGCAAAGTCCTTCAGCAGCAACCGCGGCAGCGCCACCGCCGGCAACCACGCAGCCCGCGCAATCCGCAAGTTCTGTCGTCATCCCCACAGCAAAGAACAACATAAAAGTCCCCTCGCTCATAGGTCTTCCCATGCGCCAGGTCATCGTCGCCGCCAGCTCAGCAGGACTCGACGTGCAGTTCATCGGCAGTGGAACGGTGCGCGAACAAGCTCCCGCAGCGGGAACCATGGTTGCTCCCGGCACACATATAGTGGTTCACTGCGCAAGGTAAACTTCTACAATCGAATAAGCATGAAATGGAACGATCTCATCGCGGAAGTAGCCTCTGAAGGCTCCGCAGGCGCATCCGACGCGCCCATCACCGGCATTGAATATGACTCGCGCCGCATCCGTGCCGGCTCGGTCTTTGTAGCCATGCGCGGCGGCACAACCGATGGCAATCGCTTCGTGGAAAAGGCCATTGCCTCCGGCGCGCTCGGCATCATTACAGATTCATCTCCCACCTTCGATCATCTCCTCGTCTACAACGCCGGCCTTCCCATTCTTGAAGTCGCGCATGGCCGCCGCGCCCTTGCGCAGGCCTCCGCTGCCTTCTTTAATCATCCGGAACATAAGCTCGCCGCCACCGGCATCACCGGCACCAACGGCAAAACCACCACAGCCTTTCTCACCGAATCGCTCCTCAATCACGCCCGGCGCAAAACCGTCCTGGTCGGCACCATCGAGTACCACGTGGCTGGCCTGGTACGTCCATCCGTACACACCACGCCGGAATCCCGCGACCTCTTCGAGCTGATGGCAGAAGGCGCAACACAAGGCGCAACAGAGCTCATCACAGAAGTGTCCAGCCACGCTCTCGATCAGGGTCGTGCCATCGGTGTCGCATTCGATGTCGCCATCTTCACCAATCTCACGCGCGATCATCTCGATTACCACGGCACCATGGACAACTACTTCGCCGCCAAGCGTCTCCTCTTCGATGGCACGCGTTACCCGGCTCCACGCGTATCCGTCATCAACGCACATGACCCGCGCGCGCAGGCGTTAACCACAGCTGCAGGCAAAGCAGGTTCAGAAGTTCGCACCTACGGCATCGCACAAGGCGACTGGCGCGCATCCAGCTACAAGCTCACACCCACAGGCGCCGAAATCCATCTGGAAACACCAGCGGGCAGTGCAACCGTCCACTCTGCGTTAGCCGGTGAAGTCAACATCCTCAATCTTCTCGCCGCATTCACCGCAGCCCACGCTCGCGGCGTAGCCTTCGAGGAACTCACAGCATCCATTCCGCTTCTCAAGCCCGTCCCAGGCCGCTTCCAGCCAGTAAACGCAGGTCAGCCCTTCTCTGTCATTGTCGATTACGCACACACCGATGACGCTCTCCGCAATCTCATCGATCTCGCGCGCAAGAGCGTTGCCCCCGGCCACCGCGTCATTACTATGTTCGGCTGTGGCGGTGATCGCGATCGCACCAAGCGCCCGAAGATGGGCCAGGCCGCAGGTGAGGGAAGTGACTTTGTCGTCGCCACCAGCGACAACCCGCGTTCGGAAGATCCACTGGCAATCCTCGCTGAAGTCGAGCCTGCCCTCAAAGCCACCGGCACGCCTTACCTCATTGAGCCCGACCGCGCCGCAGCAATTCATCTCGCTCTCGAAGCAGCCAGACCCGGCGACGTCGTTCTTCTCGCAGGCAAAGGCCATGAGAAGGAACAGATCCTCGCCGATCGCACCATCCCCTTCGACGATTCTGAAGTCGCTCGCGCAGCTCTCGCCGCACTGGGTTACGGAGAAACACAATGAAACTCACACTGGCTGAAGCTGCAATCGGTGCAGGCGCAGTTCTTGAAGCACCCACCTCCATCCCGCACGCGGGCACATTCATCGCAGAGGGCTATTCCATTGACTCCCGCACCATAGCACCGGGCGAGCTCTTCTTCGCCGTGCGCGGCGACCGTTTTGACGGCCACGACTTCGTCACCGCGGCCATCGAGCGCGGAGCAGTCGCAGCCGTGGTCTCTCGTCTCAAAGTCGCAACGCTTCCAGACGCAGCGCTCGCCATCCCTCTGCTCATTGCAGAAGACCCGCTCACCGCGCTGCAATCCCTCGCGACACACGTTCGTCGCCAATGGGGCAAACGCATCGTAGCCATCACCGGCTCAGCCGGCAAAACCACAACCAAAGAAGCCGTAGCTGCCGCACTAGCCGCGAAGTTCCACGTGCATAAGTCGAAAGGCAATCTCAACAACAACTACGGCCTCCCATTGCAGCTCCTCAAGATCGAGCCGGAACACGAAATAGCCGTCCTTGAAATGGGCATGAACCACACCGGCGAGATTGAAGCGCTCACCCGCATCGCCATTCCCGACTGGGGCGTAGTCACCAATGTCGGCACAGCACACATCGAAAACTTCGCAGACGGCCAGGCCGGCATCGCGCGTGCGAAATTTGAGTTGGTAGCCTCACTACCCTCAAGCGGCGTCGCCTTCCTCAACTGTGACGATCCCTATGTCTCGCAGTTCGGCCGCAACTTCGTAGGTAAGGCCGTCTACTATGGCGCAGGTCCCTGTGCCGATCCGCAGATTCTCTCCGCCAATGAAGACGCCGAGGGTGTCCACATCCATCTCCGCGCCGGTGAGCGCGAAGCCCACCTCATCCTTCAGCTTCTGGGCGTCCACAATGCGCTCAATGCCATGGCCGGTCTCGCAGTTGCTCTTGAAGCCGGTGTCGATCTCGAAGCCGCCATCGCCGCTCTTTCCGCACTCAGCGCCGGAGACAAGCGTGGAGAAATCCTCGCCATCCACGGCGCAACCATCCTCAATGACAGCTACAACTCCAATCCCGAAGCGCTGCGCTCCATGATCCTCACACTCGCTGCCCGTCCTGCCACGCGCCGCGTCCTGGTAGCGGGAGAAATGCTGGAGATGGGTTCGCACGGTCCCGAATTGCACGCAGCCTGCGGCAAAGCAGCCGCAGAAGCTGGCATCGATCTCGTCATAGGTGTCCGCGGAAACGCCGAGCATCTCGTCACCGCCGCAGCCACCGCCGGCGTTCCCGCGGTCTTTCTGCCGGATGCAGAAGCCGCAGGCAACTGGCTCAAAACGAACCTCCGCATCGGCGACGTAGTTCTCATCAAAGGCTCACGCGGCGTCCATCTCGAGCGCGCCATCGAGATCCTTAAATCCGCTTCCACGCAAGCCACAACTCAGGAGTAGCTCCATGCGTCTCATCCGTTCCGTATCGATCGCTCTACTCCTGTGTCTCTGCGCTCCGGCATTTGCAGATAGTCCGGCATTCTCCGTCAAACCCGAATGGACCCGCCCCTTTCCACCCTTTCGCATTGCAGGCAATCTCTACTACGTCGGCAGTGAAGATCTCGCGGCATTCCTCATCGCCACACCGCAAGGCAACATCCTCATCAACAGCAACCTCACCACCTCGCCCGCGCAAATCAAGCACAGCATCGAAGCGCTGGGCCTTCGCTTCAGCGACATCAAGATCCTTCTCGTCAGCCACGCTCACTCCGATCATGCCGGCGGCAGCGCAGCCATTCTTCAGCAGACCCACGCAAAGTATTTCGTCATGGATGCCGATGTTCGCGCCATCGAATCCGGCGGCCATACTGACTTTCGATTCGCCGGCGACAAATCCATGTGGTATCCGCCCGCGCACGTCGATCGCATCCTGCACGACGGCGACAAAATAGCTCTCGGCGGCACCACCATCGTTGCGCATCTCACCGCGGGCCACACGCCCGGCACCGTCACTTACACTTTTGACGAACCGGATACCATCACCCGGTCCAGCAAAATGCTCCACGTCGTCATCGTAGGCAGCCCAAGCGTCCTGGAAAGCTACAAGCTCATCAACAACCCAACCTATCCCAGCATCGCCGATGACTTCCGCCATCAGTTCGCCGTCCTCAAATCTCTCCCCTGCGATATCTTTCTCGGCGCACACAGCAGCTATTTCGATCTGACGGAAAAGTACGCTCGCCTGCAGCACGGCGACCGCAACGCCTTCATCGATCCCGCCGGTTACACCAGCTTTGTCGCAGATCGTGAAAAAGCCTTTGAAACGGCGTATCAAAAGCAGTACCGTGCGCAGAAAACTCCCGTGAATCCCCGGTCCGCCGCGCATCCGGGCCTGTAAAATCAACCTGAAATCTGCGTATCAGCCCCCTTTGGAGGCATCTTGCTTTACTGGCTTCTATACCGGCAGCTCTACCCGTTCTTTCATCCATTCCGCATCTTTCACTACGTCACCTTCCGCACGGTTTTTGCTTCACTCACGGCGCTGCTCATCACCCTTTTTATCGGCCCATATGTCATCAATAAGCTGCGCGAATTTCAGATCGGCCAGTATGTCCGCGAAGATGGACCCCAGTCGCATCTGAAAAAATCCGGCACACCCACCATGGGCGGCGTGCTCATCGTCATCGCGATCCTGCTGCCTACCTTGCTCTGGGCCGATTTAACAGATCCGCTTGTCTGGATCGTCATGTTTGCAACGCTTGCCTTCGGAGCCGTCGGCTTCACAGACGATTACATCAAGGTCGTCAAGCGTCGCAGCCTCGGCCTCACCCCTCGTGCCAAGCTCTTCGGCCAGGCCTTGGCTGCCATTCTCGTTGCCGTCGCGCTCATAGGCCTTCAGCAGTTCCGAATGTTCTCCACCGCTCTCAACGTGCCATTCATCAAGAGCTGGCGTCCGGACCTCATGTTGCACTGGTTCGACCACATGCCGAACCTTGCGCTGCTCGCATTTCTGCCCTTCGTCGCGTGGGTCGTCTTCGTTCTGCTCGGTTCGTCCAACGCCGTCAACCTCACAGACGGCCTTGACGGCCTCGCCATCGGCTGCACCATCATCGCGGCCGGTGCGCTGACTGTGCTTACCTACGTCAGCGGCCATGTCGTCTACGCCGACTACCTCGAACTCCAGCGCATGCCGCTTGCCAGTGAGCTAACCATCTTCTGCGGTTCCATGGTGGGCGCATCCATTGGCTTTCTCTGGTACAACGCCCATCCGGCTGAAATCTTCATGGGCGATGTCGGCTCACTCGCTCTCGGCGGCGCCATCGGCACCGTCGCCATCGCCATCCGTCAGGAGCTGCTCCTCCCGTTCATCGGAGGAATCTTCATCATTGAAGCACTCTCCGTCATGCTTCAGGTTGGCAGTTACAAGCTCCGTAAAAAGCGTATCTTCAAGATGGCGCCCATTCACCACCACTTCGAGCAACTAGGCTGGGCTGAATCCAAGGTCATTGCGCGCTTCTGGATCTGCGCGTTAGTGTTTGCATTGTTTGCACTCACCACGCTCAAATTGCGTTAACACTCTCGCGTCCCGCGGGGCGCGGTTCACAATAAAAGTATCGGGGCTGTGTGATCCGGCCCGCTGAGGAAGCTCCCATCATGGACGCCAAGGAATTCGACCTCAAGGGCAAGAAAGTGCTCGTCGTCGGGCTGGGCAAATCCGGCTTGGCAGCAGCGTTGTTTCTGCGTCGTCGCGGCGCGCACGTCACCGTTTCTGACGTCCGCAGCGCAAATGCGCTGGCGAAAGACATCCCGGCACTGCTCGAAGAAGGCATTAACGTAGAAGCCGGCGGCCACGGCCTGCTCACCTTCCGCCGTCAGGACCTCATCGTAGTCTCACCGGGCGTGCCGTTGGACACTCCGGAAATCGCCCAGGCCCGCAGCTTCGGCCTCACCATCATCGGCGAACTCGAGCTCGCCGCCCGCTTCCTCAAGGGCAAAACCCTCGCCATCACCGGCTCCAACGGCAAAACCACCACCACCACGCTCGTCGGCGAAATCCTCAAGGATGCAGGGCTGCCCACGCTCGTCGGCGGCAACATCGGCGTACCCGTCGTTGCGCTGATTGACGAAAGCACGCCCGACACCTGGGCTGTCCTCGAAGTCTCAAGCTTCCAGCTCGAAAGCACGCAGGAATTCCATCCCGTCATCGCCGTCATTCTCAACATCACGCCCGATCATCTCGACCGCCACGGCACCTTCGAGAATTACGCCCTGGCCAAGGAGCGCATCTTCGCCCGCCAGACCGCGCAGGACTTCCTCATCCTCAACTCCGACAACGCGCGCACCGCGGAAGCAGGCAAACGCGCCCCATCGCAGGTGTACTGCTTCTCCATCGAAAGCTGCGTAGGCCACGGAGCATGGGTGGAAGGCGGCAATCTCTGTTTTCGCGCCTCTGACAGCGCGCCCGCAGAAACCATCCTGCCGCTCGCAGCCATCCCGCTTAAAGGCTCGCATAACGTTGAAAATGTTCTCGCCGCTGTCTGCGCCGCGCGCCTGGCCGGCGTTCCCGCAGACTCCATCCGCGCCACAGTCGAGCGCTTTCATGCCGTCGAGCATCGTCTCGAGTACGTCGCCACCATCAACGGCGTAGAGTTCTACAACGACTCCAAAGCCACCAACGTGGACGCCACCATGAAGGCCGTTACCGCATTCCCCGGCGGCATCCATCTCATCCTCGGCGGCAAGGACAAGAACTCCGACTACACCGCCCTCGCGCCCGACCTCCGCCAGCGTGTAAAAGCCGTTTACACCATCGGTTCCGCGGCGCAGAAAATCGAGTCACAACTCCGCGGCGTTGTGCCGATACATTCCTGCGAGACCCTGGCGCGAGCAGTGCAGACCGCCGCATCCGAAGCGCAGCCCGGCGAAATTGTGCTCCTCGCCCCGGCATGCTCCAGTTTTGACCAATTTGAGAATTACGAGCATCGCGGCCGCGTCTTTAAAGAACTCGTGCACGACAGCCGCGGATGGAAGGTCTCGCAGAACGCATAGGTACGCAGGAAAGCAGGTAGAGGTTTGGCAAAGCGGGTAGGCGTAGACAAGTGGATATTCTTTACCACGCTCCTGCTGGTCCTTGTCGGGCTGGCAATGGTCTTCTCCGCCTCAGCCGTCGTCTCGCAGGCCCGTTACAACTCGCCCTACATGGATGTCGCCCGCCAGGCAGGCTGGGCACTCGCCGGCGTAGTTGCCATGGTCGTACTCATGCAGGTCGATGCCAGCCACTACAACTCCCCGCGCTTCATCTTTCCCGCGCTCTCGATCTCCACGCTGTTACTCGTCGCTGTCTTTTTCTTTCACACCTCGCATAACACCCACCGCTGGATCGTCTTCGGTGGCCATTTCACCTTCCAACCCTCAGAGATAGCCAAGCCCGTCCTCATTCTCTTCCTCGCCTGGTTCCTCTCCACGCGGCTCGACAAAATGCGCGACTGGAAGAACACCCTCCTGCGTGCCGCCATCATGCCGGTGGTCTTCATCCTGCTCATCGTCAAGCAGCCCGATCTCGGCACTGCATTAGTTCTCGCGGGCGTCACCGCGCTCGTGCTCATCATCGCGGGAATGGAGTGGCGCTATCTCTTCCTCTCCATCGCCGCCGCGCTCCCTCCGCTGGCCGTGCTGCTCTTCTGGGTCTCGTGGCGTCGCCAGCGCATGCTTGTCTTTCTCAACCCGGATTCTGACCCTCAGGGCGCAGGCTTCCACATCAATCAATCGCTCATCGCCGTTGGCGCAGGGGGCCTCACCGGACGCGGTTTCATGGAAGGCATGCAGAAGCTCTTTTATCTGCCTGAAGCCTCCACCGACTTCATCTACGCCAACATCGCAGAAGAGCTCGGGTTCATCGGCGCCATCGCCATCGTGCTGCTCTTCGTCCTCTTCGCTTATCGTGGCCTGCGCATCGCCTTCAAGGTGCAGGACCCCTTCGCGCGCCTTGCCGCCTTCGGACTTACCGTAGCCATTTTGCTCCAGGCATTTTTCAACATCAGCGTGGTGCTTTCGCTGGTCCCCACCAAGGGCATTCCGCTGCCGCTTATCTCGTCCGGCGGTACTTCCGTTTTCTTTACACTCGCCGGAATCGGCATCCTGCTCAACATATCTCGTAAGGTAGACTAGAGCTGCGCACTTCTGCGCATTTCCACAGAAAGGTTTAAACCTTGTCTCAGCTGCGCGTGCTAATTGCAGGCGGTGGTACGGGAGGACACATCATACCCGCGCTCGCGGTTGCCCGTGAGCTTGTCGATCGTTATCAGGCAGAGATTCTCTTCGTCGGCACAGCTCGTGGAATGGAAATCCGCCTCGTGCCCGACGCCGGCTTCCGCCTCCGTCTCATCCATGTAGGGCCGCTCAATAACGTCTCATTAGCCACACGCATCCGCACCCTCTGGCAGCTTCCCAAGTCCATTGGCGAGTGCAAGCGTCTCATCCGCGAGTTCCAGCCCAGCGTGGTCTTCGGCGTCGGCGGTTACGCCTCCGGTCCCGCCGCGCAGGCCGCGCTCCGCATGAAGATTCCCACCATGGTCTTTGAGCCCAACGCCATGCCCGGCCTCGCCAATCGTCTCGTCGGCAAGCGTGTTCAGGCCGCAGCCGTCAACTTCGCGCAGGCCGCCGAGTGGTTTCAAAACGTCGAAGTCACAGGTATCCCCGTCCGCCCCGAGTTCTTCTCACTCGAACCACCCCCGCCCGCGCCGCCGCATCTCCTCATCTTCGGTGGCTCCCAGGGCGCGCGTCTCTTCAATGAAACCGTCCCCAAAATTGTTCCGGCATTGCTCGACGCCGTGCCCGGCCTCACCATCCTGCACCAGAGCGGAGTTCGCCACGGGGCCGTCACACAAGCTGCCTATGAGGCATCCGGTGCAGATCCAGCCCGCTGGGAAGTAATGCCGTTCCTCGATGACATGCCCAGCCGCTTCGCCTCGGCCCACCTCGTCATGGCGCGCAGCGGAGCCTCTACCGTGGCCGAGCTGGCCGCCGCCTGCAAACCGGCCTTGCTCGTTCCCTTTGCCGCGGCAGCCGACGAACATCAGCATCGCAATGCCGAAGCCATGGTCCAGGCCGGCGCAGCGCTTATGCTGCAGGAGCACGAGCTCGACCCGCCGGAATTGCTCCTCGAAAAGCTCGTCAGCCTGCTCAAATCACCGGAGCGTCTCACCGCCATGGGCAAAGCAGCGCGAACCCAGGCCCATCCAGCCGCCGCCGATCGCATCTCAGACCGCCTCGCCAGCCTGGGTGGCGTAATCCACGCAATTCAATAATCAGCTACATCCATCCGCGCAAAACAAAAGGCCCGCCTGCCGAAGCAGAACGGGCCTTTTGAACCTCGTTGAAGTTAGTAGGGGTTAGCGGTGTCCGCCGCCGCCGAAGTGTCCGCCGCTACCACCGAAGTGAGCGCCGCCGCCACTGAATCCGCCGCCTGCCCGTGCGCCGCCGGAGAAGCCGCCACCGGCATATCCGCCACGCGGAGCAGCGCCATATCCAGGCCTGGGTCCACCACCGTAGCCGGGGCGCGGTCCAGGTCCGGGTCCCGGGCGAGGTCCAGGTCCAGGTCCATATCCAGGTCCGTGACCAGGCCCCCATCCGTGGCCAGGCCCATAGCCGGGTCCGTATCCAGGGCGATAGCCGCCGCCATACCATCCGCCGCGATAGCCATACCAGCCATGTCCCCAGCCCCAGCCATACCACGGGCCTACGCCGATAAAGACGCCACTCGAGAACCAGCTCGGACCGTAATATCCATACGGTGCGCAGGCATAGGGGTAATACGCATAATAGCCATAGTCACAGACCGGGGGGCCATACGCCGCCGGAGCATCCACAACCGCCGGGCCAATACCCACGCCGACTGCCACCTGTGCCTCAGCCTTCGTTGCCGTAGCAGCAACACCAGCCGTCATCAGAGCTGCCAGCAGAACAAGGCGTAAACTCTTCATTTTGTTACCTCCTCGTGCTGCCCTCAAGGGGTTCGGAGGCTCGCCTCCACTTCCTCAGCACTGCCGGTTCTTCCTTCCCACCGGCCTACATCTATTGGAACAACAGTTGCCGGATAAAGTTGCGTTTTAGTTCAGCAAATTCTAAGAGTTGTATGGGCAGCCTTTTACGAATAAAAAAATCGGCCTCTCCATTCAATTTCGAAGAGGCCGATGTCATGAAACCTACCGCTCGGCTGGTTTACCGGCGGTAAAAACCACGATGCGCGTCATAGTAGCCCATACGGCCCCGAACGATCGGAGCGACAGGACGCATCCCGCCGCCAAAGTGCCAGTATCCCGGAACCCAGACACGGCGCGGACCCCAGTAACCAGCCACCCACGCATAACCAGGACCGGGGCAGGGCGGAACATAAGCCACCGGAGCCGCCACCGGCACGCCAAAGCCGATTCCCACGCGAACCTGCGCATCTGCCTTCGTCGCGCCCATCCCCAGCGCTCCCGCTGCCAGTGCCGCGCCAAGTGCCCACTTGCCAAAGCCCTTCACTTCCTTGCCAAAGATCCTCATAACCGCACCCTCCAACGGGAAAATCCCGTCCGGCCTTCGCGTCTTCCGGGCTTCTCTACTGCCGCCCGGCGCTGCCGGTTATGTCCACTCAAACAGCAACTTACGAGGAAGGTTGCGCGCAACTTTTGCCGTGCCTTTGTGTCTACCGCCAGCATCAAATGTCTAGAAATAGACTTGACAATGTCTATTTCTGAACGATAATTGCACTTGAAAGGGCATTCATGGCCACATTTCCCGTCATCGCCGCACCGGGTTATCAATTCGACGCATTCCCAGACCTCAGCCGCGTCGAAACCCGCGAGCGCCTCAGCCAGTCCGCCATCGATGGCTTCTTCGCCATTACAGAAAAATGGCAGCTCAAGGCCGAGCAGGCCGGAGCTCTCCTCGGCGGCATTCCCCGCTCCACCCTCCACAAATACAAAACAGCCGCCGGCACCCGCAGCCAGGACGAGCTGATGCGGATCTCCTACATCGTAGGCATCTACAAAGCGCTCCACATCCTTTTCAAGGAAGATTTGGCGGACGAGTGGATGAAGCGCCCCAACGACAATCCGCTCTTTGCCGGTGCCGCACCGCTCGAATACGCCATCAAAGCAGGCATCCCGGGCCTTCAGCAAATCCGCCGTCTCCTCGACGCCGCCCGCGGAGGCCGCTAGGTGGCCTTCGCCGCCCTCTTCGGTGCCAAAGCCACGCACCGCCTTATCCCCGCAAAATACAGTGAGACCGGCAGCGTCCTCGAAGCCCTGCCACTCTCTGAAGACGTGCTCTCTGACCTCAGCGAGCTGGACGCCGCGACGAACGAGCGCACCCTGGCAGAAAGGGGAGGAAATCCCGCCATCGGCCCCAGTGAGCTGCTCTCCGGCGTGCCTCTCGCGCAGATCGTCAACGCCGCCTTCACGCATCCCAGCCCCGGCGGCAGCCGCTTCAACTCTCCCTATCGCGGCGCATGGTACGCCGGCACGGAGCTCGAGACCTCCAGTGCGGAAGTCGCATATCATTGCCGCCGGTTACTGGAAGACACCCGCTTCTCCGGCGAGCAGTCCTTCGACTACCAGGACTTCCTCGCCGATTTCTCCGGCGAATATCACCGCCTCGAAGCGGCCGAACAGAAATCCTGCCTCGAGCCCGAGCCCGTCCCCCAGTGCTACATGCCTGGCCAGGCCCTCGCCGAGCTGCTTCTCCATCAAGGCGCACAGGGAATCGTCTATCCCAGCGTCCGCAACCCCTGCGGAACCTGCATCGTCTGCTTCCGTCCCGCGCTCATCTTCCACCCACGCCGCGGCAAGCGCTATCGCATCGCAGTTTCTGCCGGCATAGAGCGTTTTCGCATGGATGTCATCACGGCCGGCAGAAAAATAAGCCGCTCGCTCTAGAACTCCGCAGCTTTGTACACAACTTCTCCATCGATCAGCGTCATCAGGCACTTCATGTCTTTGATCTGGTCCGTGGGTACAGCCGTCATATCGCGATCCCATATTGCGATGTCTGCGCGCTTGCCTGCTTCCAGCGTTCCGATCCGGTCTTCCAGGAAGAGCTGCCGCGCGCTCCAAGCCGTATAACTGCGCAGCGCGGTCTTTGCGTCTACGGCCTCAGCCGTTCCAAATGGCTCAAACCCATACGTACCCCTTGCTGTTCTCCGCGCCACGGAAGCCCACATTCCATACCGCGCCGCAAGGGGAGTCACGTTGTAGTCTGACCCGCCGGACCACAAAATCCCGCGCGCCTGCAAAGTCTTCAGCGGAACCAGGTGCGCAGCCCGCTCCGGCCCCGGCGTATAGCCATTCGCTTTGCCAGATTGGCCGCTCAGAGTCGGGTCGTGCCCCACGGCTCCATAGCTCGCCGCGTAAATATCTCCAATCCACCACAGAAATTCCGCCTGCATCTCCGGATAACCGGCGTCATATTTCTTTTCGAGCTCGGCCATCGTGTCGATCGCGTGGTGCGTAGGCAGATTCGCATGAATCACGCTATGCCGCAGCCCTGTCTTCGGAAACGTGCGTTCCGCTTCGGCGTAAGAGTCCACCACCCAGTCCATTGCGCGGTCACCCACAGCGTGCGTGCCCACGTTCACGCCGTTTTGCTGGAAGAGCATCACCATCTGCCGGTAAACCGCGGGGTCCATGTGCGGATAGCCCGTATTCACCTCGCCCTTCGCCGTGCGGTCCAGCATAGCCGAATCGCGCAGCCACCCTTCCCAGCTCCAACCCGTCCGCGCCCCGCCCGACCCATCCATAAACAACTTCACGCCGCAGGAAACCAGGTGACCGTGCCCCAGCGACTCCGGCGCCCGCGGCACGGAGTTCACTTCCGCCAGAGCCTTTCGCGCTGTTTCCATCGTCGTTCCGCCCGCCCACAGCACACACACCCGAATCTTCAGCTGGCCCGCATCCAGCAGTGACTTATATGCGTCCCAGATCGGCTGCTCAATCTCCGGGTCTTTCACCGCGGTCATGCCCTCGCTCAGCATGATCTTCTGGTTGTAAAGCAGAGCCTTCTTCCATTCCTCTCCGGTGGGTGGCGGAATCAGGTTCAGCACCGGATTCATCGCCGTCTCTTCCTTCAGCACGCCCGTTGGCCGCGTCCCGCCCGAATAGCGGTCAATCGTTCCGTTCGCCGGGTCCGGCATGGAAGCGTCAATCTTCGCCATCTTCAGTGCCAGTGAGTTCGCCACTCCATAGTGATGCGTTGTATGCATCAGCCAGACGGGATTGTTCGGCGCGGCCTTGTCCAGGTCTTCCGCTGTTGGATAGCGCTTCTCAGCCAGCTTGCCCTCGTCCCATCCCGCACCGGTCACCCACTCACCGGGCTTCATCTGCGCGGCCTTCGCTTTCACTCGCTCCACAATCTCCGCAATCGACTTCGCATCCGAGAGCTGAATCGTAAACACCTCGTCGAAGCCGCCAAGCGAAATATGCGCATGCGTGTCAATCAGCCCCGGCGTCACCGTTCTCCCGCGCAAATCGATCACCCGCGCGTGCGGTGCAGCCAGGGCTTGAATCTCCGCATCCGTGCCCGTCTTGAGAATCGTTCCCCCGCGCACTGCCATCGCCTGAACCACGGTGTCCTGCGCATCCACGGTCAGAATGTGGCCATGAATCAGGATCAGATCGGCCTTATCCGTCTGGGCCATCCCGGTGGAAGCAAGCAGTACAAGCAGAACAGCAGGCAAAATGCGGCGAGCAGGCATAGAACCGCTTTCTTTTGACAGAAGGTAGAAGTAAGTTGTTGGAACCTTTCTCACTCTACCGCCAGCGGCTCCCAGGCCCAAGCAAATTCAACACACGCTGTCGAAGTCATGCTCCGGCAGCAGACCTGCTACGCTGTTCTTTCTATGTTCGCAACCTCGCAGCACGCGCACTTCATTGGCATTGGTGGAATCGGCATGAGCGGCATCGCCGAGATTCTTCTCACGCAGAACTTCAAAGTCTCCGGCTCAGACCTCCGCCGCTCCGCCGTAACCGATCGCCTCGCCAGCCTTGGCGCAACCATCTACGAAGGTCACAACGCAGCCAACGTCGCCGGGGCCACCGTTGTCGTCACCAGTTCCGCCGTCATCCCGTCGAATCCTGAAGTCCTCGAAGCCCGCGCCCGCAAAATCCCCGTCATCCAGCGCGCTGAAATGCTGGCCGAACTCATGCGCCTCAAGTACGGCATCGCCATCGCCGGCATGCACGGCAAAACCACCACCACCTCGATGGTATCCAGCGTCCTCACCGCCGGCGGCCTCGATCCCACCATCGTCGTCGGCGGCCGCGTAGACGCACTTGGCTCCAACGCCCGCCTCGGCGCCACGCAATACATGGTCGCTGAAGCCGATGAAAGTGACCGCTCCTTCCTCAAGCTCTCACCCATCCTCGCCGTAGTCACCAATCTCGACCGCGAGCACATGGACACCTACGCCGACATGGAAGACGTCGAGCGCGCCTTCCTCGCCTTCATGGACAAGGTGCCCTTCTACGGCGCAGTCACAGCCTGCCTGGACAATCCGCTGCTGGCCTCCATCCTGCACCGCGCCCAGCGCCGCGTCCTCACCTACGGCGCAGCGGAAAACGCAGACTATCGTCTCGAAATGCTGGATGGCGACGGCCACAGCTTCTCGCGCTTCCAGGTAACCGCAAAAGGCATAGTCTTAGGCCCCTTCGAGCTCTACGTCCCCGGACGCCACAACGTCCTCAACGCAACCGCAGCCATCGCCATAGGCCATCAGTTGGAAATCACCGCAGGCAAAATCGCCGAAGGTCTGCGCAACTTCCGCGGCGTAGACCGTCGCTTCCAGAAACGAGGCGAAGCCCGCGGCGTCACAGTGGTGGATGACTACGGCCATCATCCCACCGAAATCCGCGCCACCCTCGAAGCAGCCCGCCATTGCGGCTTCAAGCGCATCCACGTAGTCTTCCAGCCGCACCGCTATACGCGCACCCGCGACCTCATGGACGAATTTGCAGGCGCATTCACAGACGCCGATTCCGTCTTCGTTCTCCCCATCTACGCCGCCAGCGAAGAACCAATCCAGGGCGTAACCGCAGAGCACCTGGCGCATCACATCACCAAGCCAAAAGCGAAATACGTAGCCGATTTTCCAGAAGCATTAGCAGCCGCAACCAAAGTCGCCTCCGAAGGCGACCTCATCCTCACGCTTGGCGCAGGCAGCGTAAGCCAGCTAGCCCCGCAAATCGTCGCAGCTTTACTCGAAAACGCGAGCTAGATCGAAATGCCTTGAAAGGCCACGACTTCACAACTTGCGGAAAAACTCGATGTTTTGAAAGGGCACAGCTTTAGCTGTGCCATAAGTCCGGCAAGATTAATGGCGGCTTTAGCCGCTGAGGGATGGTTTTGCGGCTTCCGAATGCAAAAACTGACTTTTCAGCAAGCTGCTTAGTCGTGCCATGAAACACCAGAACGAGCTGGTCTTTAGCCCCTGAGGGATGGTTTTCAGGCACTCACAACCGGAACAGTTTTCTCCAGCCGACTCCTCCGCCCATACTGCACCAGCACAATCGCCAGAATCAGCAAAATCGCCGCCAGCACCAGCAAACTACCCTCAGGCCCATCCGTGCCGCCCGACCACAGCGCCGGCCCCGAAGGCGAAGTCGTCAGCAGATGGCCTTGCGCAGCCATGCCACTGTCCGCCGTGCCATAGAAGTAGGTCTCCGCCCAATCCCACGCCGCATGGCACCCAAGCGCCCACCACGCCGACCCAGTCACATACACACTCACGCAAAAAACAAACCCAATCGCAGCAGCAGCAAAAATTCCAATCCAGTTTTCGCCATTGTTCCCGGTATGCACAAATCCAAAGAAGGTAGAACCGGCCCACGCCGCATACCAGAACGAGCCTTGCTGCCGGTTCCGCATAAACAAACCGATGCAGGGTAGAAGACCAGCCGCAGCAAAAAACCACACGCCCCACGCGCTTTCATTCTTGTACTGAGGAATAAGAATGGCGCATAGAGCCCCCACAATCCCCAGCGCCCACCAGAAGTTGATCCCGCGCGTAAGCGTGAACTGCAGATAGCACCGGCACACTCCCTCTTCCACAAAAGCAACCATCACAAATCCCACAGCCCAGAGCGCCGCGTACTTCAAAATCCCAACACCGCTCAACGCGACAGCTCCAAAGTGCAGCCATCCACCCAGATACAGCCCGCCGACAAGTGCCGAAAGCGCCGCGAATCCAGCCACAAGCCCGTTGGCAAAGCGCGCAACACGCCCGGGCCCGCGCAGGTTGTAATCCAGAATCCGCCGCCGCTCGATCAGCGCAACAAGCGCCGCAGAAACGACAACCCCAAGCAAAAGCGAACCCTCGCCAACAATCGTGCTCAAAGGGCTCATAGCTGCATGTTCACCCGCCTTGTGATGCAGCACACCCTCAAGGATCAACCTCGCCAGTATGCTGATCACCACCAGCATCACGCCAAAGATCCCAAAGAAAATAGCTATCGACCATCCAGCTCGCAGTCCCTGCGGCCCAATAAAAACAGTATGCAAAGCGTTGGGCTGAGGCGGAGGCGTCAAACCTTGTCCAGGCAGCGGAGAACCAACCCCCACATCCTCAATCTGTTTCTCACCCGGCTGAATCTCTGAATCCATCTCATCCCCCGTAAAGTGGCTCAACTATTTCCAGTTCTGCGCCCCATGCCGGATTCGCAAAATCTGGATCGCTTCTTCTGAAACTCGATACAAAACAATGTAGGGCGTACCCGGAACTACAAGCTCTCTGGTGCCTGCCCGTCTTCCCGCTCTTGCGGAAAAAGGCATCAGCGCCACGCGCTCAATTGCCGTATGGATGCGCAATATCAGTCGATGAGCAGCCTCTTCATTATCCGCGGCAATATATTCGAAAATGCTTCGGAGATCGTTTACGGCGGGAAGCGTCCATCGTGTCTTCAAGCAGTCTTACGCTGCCTTTCCTCCATGGCGCCCCTTCCCCAGGACGCGCTCATCTTCACCACTTCTTCATGATCGATAAGCTCGCCGCGATCAGCAGCCGCAATACCTTCCTCAACGGCAGCGATGTACTCCCGGGAATAGCGCAAATAGCCATCCACGGCCTCATTCAGGACAAAAGTCCGATCGCGCTCCATAGCCTTGGCCAGAGCATCCAGTTCATCCACTTTTTCTGAAGGAATACGAAAGCTGATAGTCCGGTAGGTGGTCATAATACGCCATATTATGCCGTATTATTTCGTATTACAAGGCGCAAATCCGCTATTCGGAGGCCCGCAAAGAGCCAGCCAGAGCAGCCTGTCGCCGCTCCATCACCCGCTTGTTGAACTCACGGATCACCCGCGCCACATAAGCCTGCGTCTCGTGATACGGCGGCACGCCGTGGTAGCGATCCACCGCCGCCGGCCCGGCGTTATAAGCAGCTAGAGCCAGCGTGAGATCCTCGTGATAGCGAGTCAGCAGCTCATCCAGATAAGTGGCCCCGCCGCGCACATTCTGCTCCGGCGCCAGGCGGTCAGTCACACCATGTTCCGCGGCAGTCTTCGGCATCAGTTGCATCAGCCCCTGCGCGCCGGCATGGCTCCTGGCATTCGGATTTCCGCCGCTCTCCGCCTTCACCACGCTCGCCAGCAGTTCCACATCCAGGTTGTGCGCGTGTCCAGCCGAAGCCAGTAGCGGCCGCAACCCAACCGGCTTAGCCTCAGGCGCAACAGCTTCCACCGCCACCACAGGATCAGCAATCGTCTCGAACCCCGTCACCTGCTCCGGCGCAAACTCCACATAGTTGTTCTCATCCGCCGTCGTGTACAGCCTCATGCGTCCATCCACCAGCGCATGATGATGACAGTTCAGCAGAAATCCATTGGCCAGCGTAGCGCGCTCCGCGGCAAAGCCCCGTCCGGCAGCCAGCCCCGCAATCACCAACGCCAGCACCCGCGCTCTCACCGCGCCTCCTGCATCTGCAGTTGAGCCTGCCGTGCCAGTTCGCGCTCCAGAACCACCGCCACGCCATCCTCATCATTCGGCGGAGCCTGTTTCCACCCGCGCAGTCTGGCCATCGTCTTCAACTCAGCAGCAGCATTGCCCATCAGGATGCCCTGTCCAGCCCACTCCAGCATCTGCACATCGTTCCAGTTGTCGCCAATCGCCATCGTTTCCAGGCGATCCACACCCAGTCGCGCTGCCAGCTTCTCGAGCGCCCATCCCTTCGAAACCCCCTGCGGCAACAAATCCAGAATCGACAGATTCCGCGCCGGATACTCCGTCCGCGCAGATTCGCAGTTGGCAAACATCGCGCTCTGCTTAAGCGCGCCCTCGGCCCGCCTCATCTCATCCACGGTCCCGCACACCATGCCCTGAATCGGATCGTCGCCATCGGCAAACGCATCCTCCAGCGGCCGCACCTCGCGTATCGAATCGCGATTCGCATCCACCCATAGCGAAATGCGGTCATGTGCCTGTTGCATGTTTTCGAGCACCAGCTCTCCCGGCCCATTCTGATCGAAAGTAAACACCACCGCGCCAAAAGGCCGCAGCAGGCCACACAACTCACGCGCCACGGCAGCAGGCAGATGACACCGGTCCATCGCCTCGCCCGCAAGCGTGCGTGTCACTGCACCATTGGACGTGATCAGGGGCATATCCGCTCGCAGGCCCAGGTCTCCCAGCAGCGGCGCAACATACGCCTGCCGCCGCCCCGTAGCAATCGCCACGGTAATCCCGGCCTCCTGCGCTGCTTTCAGCGCACGCACAGTCCGCGCGCTCATCTGTTGCGCAAAACTCGGAAGAAGTGTGCCGTCCACATCAATGGCCACCAGCCGGACAGGAGGATGCATACCTCCAGTTAAACATGACTCACGGTGTAAATGTGCCCTGCGCCTGCCCGGCCCGCTGATACGAAGGAACAAACGGCTTGCCATCAACCATATACGGAATATTCACCCGTACTTCCACAGCCTGCCCGTCAATTTCGTAGGGCTTGTACTTCCACCGGCTCACCGCAATGCTCATCGCATCGAGCACTCCCTGCAGCGGCCCCGCAGGCGTAGGCAACGGCTTCACACTCCCGTCCTTGTGGACGATAGCCGCCACAGTAAGCGTTCCACGAAACGGCGTTCCGTCGCCCAGCAGCGGAATCGTCGTGCCCTGTTCAAACACACTCACCAGCGGCGGATCACCATCCTCAATCACGTAAGGCTGCAGTACAGCCTCCGCAGGCGGCTTCAAAACCGCTCCATTGGTCCCGGGATCAAAAGCCTCCAGCGTCGTAATCTTCATCTCCGAGTCGAGCTGCCCCCGCACCAGCACGCGTACAGTACGCGCCACGGCCCGCCCCTGAAATGGCTGAAAATCCATAAACTGCACCGCCGTGTCTCCCGACGAAACAAGCCGCAGCCGCACATCACTGTCAAAGCACATCGTCGGCATAATCCACGACGCAACCGCACGGTTGGGCCCAAGCGAATTGGGATTCGTAACCGAAACGCAGTTGAAGTTCTGTCCATCTCCGGCAGAAAGCCGGCTCACCGCAAGCATGGCTTCGGCGGGAACCATCGCAGCCTGGTACATCGGATTGATCACCGGCCGCGTCACCCGCAAATTCAGCAGCTCGGCCGCAAAATCCATGTGCTTCGGCCTCAGTTCATAGCGCTCCGTGTGTGAGACCCGCCATTGCGAGCCGTTCCAAGTATCCATATCGCTCGCGTAAGTGCGGCTCCACTGGTAACGCGCCGCGTACCACTCTTCCACCGTGCCGTGCGACATGCTGGCCGTGCCGCCACCGACCGCAATTACTGTCCTGCCGCGCCCGCTGCCGCCCGTGCCGCCGCGTTTATCAAATGGGCCGTACGAGGAGAGCAACGAGTATTCGATCTTCACATGCCACGGCTTGAGATCGTCGCCACCCAGCGCATTCGTCTTCAACGCCGATGCCAGCAGCTTGTGTGCCAGCGCATTCAGTCGTTCGCGATCCGCAGGCTGTTTCAAACCCGGCCCGCCCGCTGACGGGTTCTGGCCCGATGTGTTCTGGCTCGGCGGTGACGGGTTCCCCGGGTTCTGACTCCCCGCATTCGTATGTTTGTTTAATAATATATAAGTTAGTGGCAAACATGGAATAAAAATAATAGATCCCCAATTGAGAAGAAGATCAACAGTTGCATCGGTGATATTATAATAAGCTTCTGCACTTCTTGCAATTGGGGAAAATGTTAGCCATATAAGATTTTGATTAAATGCAAGGAATGAGAATACAAACAGAACATAAAATCGATGTGAATATAATACATATACTGGTGTTATTGGAGTGGTTGGTAGGGTAAGTACCGATTCAGTAGTGTCAGATTTCATTTGCTAATTGTCCGACGAACGTTTCATGAAAAGAAAGAAAAAACATAAGCCAACGGCTTCTTTATACTTCTCCTCCGAGATAAGAACAAAGCAAAAGGCAAACAGAAAGACACCTACTTTTTTTAAATCTTTAGTTAGAAGAAGGACTAACAGTCCTTGTTGGAGCAGTGATAGAACTCACCAGAAGCAGTATTTAAGAATTTTGTGTGGTAAATATTTATATTAGCAGTTTCATCAGATTCACTGTATACTATTATTGCTGCTGTGAAAAAAAATTCTAACCAGAATTTATGAATTTTCACAGCGAATTGTTAGAGAATTCTACCATGCCTCTTTATTCTATACTTAATAAAATATAATCAAAAAATAATTAACATTTTTTAAATATTCAATACGTCTATAACAATAAAACGAATAATTTATTTAAGAAAATGTTCCATATTGTGGTTCATTAATGATTCCATTTATCTGTGAATTTATATTTTCATGATCAATGATTTGTTCTTGTTCTTTTTCAAGTCGTTTTCTTTCATCTTCATCACGTCTTTTATAAGTAAATCGTGCAAATGCTATCATTAATATAGAAATAAACATTATAATTAATACAAGTAAATTCATTAATTTATCACGATTAGGTGCAATGAATAAAAGAATCAGGGCAGCAACATTAATCCATTGAACAAGAATTGATGCTGATAATGATTCAGGCAAAGGATACATTATTTCAGCAAGAGCTTCATATACCAATGGTGATCCAGCACCAGAAAATAGGCCTGCTAATGCTGTGGATAGACCAATAGTAGCAGCAGTTGATGGAAGAATTGGTTCATCATAAAAATATGTATGAACAGATAATTCAAACCAAATAATAGCTAATAAACAACCAACAAATGAAATGACAATCAGAGCTTTTAATGAATGTTGAAAACGAGGTTTATCAGCTAAAACACTGAAAAATAATCCACCAATAATTCCAGCTATTGATGCACCAAAACCAAACCATCCTAAAACAAAACAAGAAAAAAAATGTCTAATTATGATGATAACTTGGTGATTGACCTGCTTGCTGTTCAGTATAATCTTCAGGCTTAAGAATAAGATCATAGAGACTTGTCCATGCACTAAATGTACCAGAAACAAGACCAGCCGGCTGTTGATATAAGTAAAAATGATGGTGTTGTTACACACTGCCAAGTATCTTTCATAAATATTTTCCATGAATTATTATTTTGTTCACTAGTTGGAGGAAAAATAAGTAATTCAGCAGCTGCTGATGGAGCACTTGGTGGTTGAGGAGGGAAATAAAGAAGAGCAAGAACACAAGCTGTAAATGCAAGAGCCAAATGAAGATAGAGAAGTCGAGGAACATAATCAGGTGATGAAACAATAAATGGACTGATTAGAAAACCAATGGTTGAACCAAAAAAATTAGAAAATATAGCAACTGTGGTGGCACGTGTTCGTTCATGAGGAGCAAACCAAAGACATGAAAGTTGTGAAACCGGTGCCATAACTAATGGACCACAAGCTGCATTTAGTATTTGACCAATATGTAAGAATGGTAAAGATATTGCACTAAAATTTGGACTTGATGGTGATGTGATAATAATTGGAATGATACGAACGAGTGCTGCAATAAAATCAGTGATTGCAAGTAATATGACACAATTTCGAAATCCATGATGTTTGTTTAATAATATATAAGTTAATGGTAAACATGGAATAAAAATAATAGATCCCCAATTGAGAAGAAGA
>CAWBWB010000016.1:0-24449 GCA_963792495.1 uncultured Acidobacteriaceae bacterium
GGCACTGCAGCGGTAGGAGCGCTCTGTGCAGGTGTTTGCGGACTCTCCTGCGCTGCAGCAACGGGGAGTAAAGCAGCAGCAAGCAGCAGGGAAGCAGGAAAAAAGCGTGCAGGATGAATGAGCGATCGCATGGTAATTTGGTCTGGGTTTTTAGCGAGGCCAATCTAACACGAACCATGCGCCGGCGAACAGCGTATTTTGCGTGAACTCGAACACCGCTGTTCAATCCGTAATCTCATCCCCCCAGCGCATCATCCTTCCACAGCACCACACCGCCCAGAAGCCCGGCTTCATTGGAAACAATCGTCGAATTCTTCGGCATCTCAAAGTCAATCTTCTTGGCGTTGCCCCCGCCCACAAAGAGATGATCCCAGTTGAATGTCTTCGACGTCTGTTCAATCGCTTCCTGAAGGTATTTATTCCACTTCTTCTTGCCGTGCTGGTCCAGTCCGCGCCGTCCCAGGTAGTCCTCGTAAGTAGACTTCTTCCACGGATGGTGCCCAAGTTCCAGTCCGGGACACAACCGCCCTGTAGTAAACAGCGCCGACCCCATTCCCGTACCCAGCGTCAGCACCAGTTCCACTCCATGACTCTGAATAGCGCCGTAACCCTGCACCGCAGCATCGTTGGCCACACGCACCGGCTTCTTCCAGCGCTTTTCCAGCACCGCCTGCAGTGGATATTCCACCCATTCAGGATTCAGATTCACCGCGGTATAAGTGACCCCGCGCTTGATCACTCCCGGAAAACCCACTGAAACGCGATCGAACCCCGGCAGCGCAACCACCAGCTTATCCAGCTCATCCAGCACCAGCGTAGGCTTCGGCACCTCCGGCGTAGCAATCCGTTCGCGGTCGCTGACCGGCTTGCCTTCATAATCCAGCAACATGGCCTTCAGGCCCGACCCGCCAATATCAATGGCGAGAGTAACAAAGTGGTCCGTCTTGACCAGCTTTTTAGTTGTGGTAGTAGAACTTGCAGTCGTCATCGGGAGAATTGTATAGGCGCGGGGTAGGGAATAGGGAAGTAAGTTGGTTGGATCGTTTCGTAACCCGTCACGACCTTATAGCTTGCGGAAAAACCCGATGCTTTGAAAGGGCACGACTTCAGTCGTGCCATAAATGCCGCAAACAAAACGCGGCTTTAGCCGCTGAGGGATGGTTCTCTGTCTTTATCAATTCAGAATCGAATCTCGGGTTTCGAACACACGCCGTTTTGGCTTTGAAAGGGCACGACTTCAGTCGTGCCGAAAATGGCTTAAACCTGCCGGGGCTTTAGCCCCTGCGCTCATGCTGCGGTGCGGCCCATCGCCTACACTGATTCTGTACTCCCCATGCCCGAATTCTGCGAAGTCGCGCTGCCCGTTCCCCTCGACTGTACCTTTACTTACGCCCTCGGCGACGGTCACAATCCCGTTCGCGGTTCGCGAGTCATCGCTCCCTTCCGGAATGAAAAACTCATCGGCATCGTCATGAGTGTCGGAGCAAAACCAGCCAGCGCCGACTACGAAATCCGCCCTCTCGAAGCCGTCCTCGATGAGGAAGACGGCCCCATCCTCAGCGAAGACCTCCTCGTACTCGCCGAGTGGATCGCAAGCTACTATCTCGCCCCTCTCGGGGAAGTGCTGCGCGGCATGCTCCCGCTCATGGCCGAAGTTCGCCGCACCGTTTACTTCCGCATCACCAACCTGGGCCGCGACATCCTGGCCGCATGCACCGACGGCGACCCATTATTCGAGCGCCCCGCCCGAAAAAAACTCCACAAGCCGCGCATCGGTCCCGGAGAAGTCGATTCCGCCGCCATGCAGCGCCGCGTACTCCACCGGCTTGCACACGGCGAGCCCGTAAAAGTCTCCACCCTGCGAACCTCCACAGCCGCATCGCAGTCCGTTCTCGCTCTCATGCTGCGCAAAAAGTGGATCGCCCGGGAAACCAGCGCAGCGGAACGCGACGCACGCCGCATGGAGCGCGTCGCTGTGCTCCTACCGGAAGCACGCCTTCCCGCACTGACGCAGAAACAACAGGCCATTCTCGCCGAACTGGCAGCATGCGACGGCGAAATCCCTCTCGCCGCTCTTCGCGCCAAAGGCCTGCCTCATTCCACCCTGCAAACGCTCGTCCGCCGCGGCCTCGTAAAAATCGAGGAGCGCCCCATCGCCTTTCGTCTCGGTGGAATCGAGAGCACCGGCGGCCCCATCCGCTTAAACGAGTCGCAGACAGAAGCGCTGGCCGCCATCGCCTCTTCCCTCGGAGCATTCCACGCCTTCCTACTCTTCGGCGTCACAGGCTCCGGAAAGACCGCCGTCTATCTTGCCGCCATGCAACGCGCCCTCGATCGCGGCCAGTCCGCAATCCTGCTCGTTCCTGAAATCGGTCTCACCCCGCAGATGGCCGGCATCCTCGACGCAGCCTTCGGCGACAAAGTGGCGCTTCTTCACTCGGCGCTAACGCCAGAGGAGCGCAGCGAGCAGTGGCGTCGCATCCGCCGTGGGCAAGCCCCCATCGTCGTAGGCACGCGCTCCGCTATCTTTGCCCCGGCGCCCAACCTCGGCCTCATCCTCGTCGATGAAGAGCACGATCAAAGCTACAAGCAGGAAGAAACCCCGCGCTACAACGCCCGCGATGTAGCCGTAGTTCGCGCCCGCAACGCCGCAGCCGTAGTAGTCCTCGGCTCCGCCACGCCCTCTCTGGAGACATGGCACAACTCCGCCGCCGGAAAATACACGCGCATCGAGATGAAGGAGCGCGTCAATAACCGTCCCTTGCCGCAAGTCGAGCTAATCGACATGCGCAACGAATTCAAAGCCACCGGCGCCGAAAATCTCTTCTCCCGCGCACTCATCGAGCAGACGCAGGCGGCCATTGACCGCGGCGAACAGGCAATCATTCTCCTCAATCGCCGCGGCTATTCCTTCGCCGTCCTCTGCCGCGCCTGCGGAACCAAGCTTGAGTGCCAGAACTGCGCCATTGCGCTTACCCATCACAAGCCACACTCCGGTGACGATCTTGCCCGCGAAGGCCAGCGCCTCGAATGTCACTACTGCGGCTATCGCCGCACCGTCCCGCCACGCTGCCCCAAGTGCGACTCCGAACATCTCTACTACCTCGGCGCAGGCTCGCAACAGGGAGAAGAGCGCCTATCGGAAATCTTCCCCACAGCACGTATCGGCCGCATGGACCGCGACACCGTCAGAGGCCGGCACGACCTCGAACGCCTTCTCGCCCGTCTCCACTCCGGCGAAATCAATCTGTTAGTAGGCACGCAGATGATCGCCAAAGGCCATGACATCCACGGCGTCACACTCGTCGGCGTAGTCGGCTGCGATCACTCGCTCTCCATGCCGGACTTCCGCGCCGCCGAGCGCGTCTTCCAGCTCATGACGCAGGTCTCAGGCCGCGCCGGCCGCGGCGAACTCCCCGGCCGCGTAGTTGTACAGACCTACTATCCCGATCACTACGCCATCCTCGCCGCATCCACGCACGACTACCACGCCTTCGTCGAAAGAGAAGAAAAATACCGCCGCTGGATGCACTACCCGCCTCACGGCGTCCTGGCAAATGTTCTGGTGCAATCCGAAAAATTGGAAGAAGCGGCAGGCTGGTCGTCGATCCTCGGCAAATACTTCCAGAGCCAGGTGCAAAATCAACCCAACCCCGCCGTGCGCATGTTAGGTCCCTGCACCGCGCCCGTAGCGCGCATCAAAGGCGTCTACCGCTTCCACCTCATCCTCAAAGCGTCCTCGCGCAAAGCCCTCAACGCCGCCCTGCGTGGCATGTTGTCCCACGCCGACACCGCAGGCGTCCCCCGCCGCAACGTCACAGTAGACGTAGACGCCCAGCGCCTGATGTAGTCGCAAAAGTGACTGCGCAATCCACCATCTTCTGCAGGCACCATCGCGCGCGGACACAGGTTGTCAGATGAATTTTCCTTAGGATCAGCCGGCTTTTTTCGAGGACACCTTCACGTGGCCTTCACGCAGCTTCTTTCCAAGCGCCATGATCTCGTCCAGGTTAAAATCGGAAACTCTGCCCGCTCTCACATCCGCCATGCCGTTGTCCATCTCGGCCTTCAGTTGAGCCAGCCTGTTCAGGCGCGACTCGCGCTTCAGCTTCCAATCAAGCAATGCCTCGCGAATCACTTCGTTCGGGGATGCGTAATCCCCTTCATCCACGGCATCTTTGACCATCCCGGCCACGTCGGCGGGAAGGGTGATAGTCAGGCGTTCAGTCGCGCCCATGCAGTCTCCTGGGAGATCTTCGGTTCATACGTATGAAGCAGGCATGGCGTACCGTGCCTGCAAACGCATAGATGACACCGCAGTCCAGGAGGATGTTTACGATTCTGTCTTAGCGCCTTCGCCCTTAAGCTCGTGCAGATCCTTGCCCGGCTTAAAGCGCACAGCCTTGCCCGGCGCAATCGACACCTCGGTGCCCGTCCGCGGATTGCGGCCAATGCCCGTCTTCCGAGCCCGCACGCTGAACACACCAAAGCCGCGCAGCTCGATCCGGTCGCCTGCGGCCAGGGCTTCTTTCAGCCCTTCAAAGACCGTATCCACAGCCGCCTCCGCTTTGGTCCGCGGCAGGCCCGTGCGCTCAATCACGTGATGTACGATGTCCTGCTTGATCAATGGAGAACCTCTCTGTGAGTGTTTGATCACTACTACCTGAGTGATGCTACAGCTTTTGCGCCATTTGTGGAATGGGTCATTTTCGCCCCGGCGGTGAAAATCCTTCACCCGTCCGCATTCGAACACTCGAGCGCCGTAAACTCCCCATACCCCAGCCGGTTCGCCGGAACCTGAATCAGATGCTTCCGGTGTTAGATTCGTAGTTTCTAAAGATTTCCCCGATGCAATTCGGTCATACTTCTCCTGATAACAAACCGTTGCAGCTCATAGAGCACAATTGCAGTGGGAATAGGCGTAACGACTAGCACTCCGATTCCAATCGCTACTGCGCCAAGGACATTCTGACCATCATGAGGAAATCGCCAGTCAAAAAAATAAGCGCTCGCATAAAAACAAAGCACTGCAAGCACTGGCGCGAGAATTACCGCGCCCAGGCATGCGATTCCTAACTGTGCCCACCAGCTACGCGGCCATCGCATATCGTCTCCTCCACTCCACGCATTCCGTCACAACGACAATTTCCGCCCCAATTTGCACAATTGTCACACCACAGCCCGCTCCCGTACCATGAAGCTTCAGCATCCACGCAGCCACAGCCATCAGGAGAAGCATGTCCATCAAGAGTGATCGTTGGATCCGGGAACAGGCACTCAATCACAAGATGATCGAGCCCTTCAGCGAAAAGCAGGTTCGCGAAGGCGTCATCTCCTACGGCCTTTCTTCCTACGGCTACGATCTCCGCGTCTCCGACGAGTTCAAAATCTTCACCAACGTCAACTCCGCCATCATCGATCCCAAGGCCTTTGATGAGCGCTCCTTTGTCTCCGTCCAGGCCGACTCCGTCATCGTTCCACCCAACTCCTTCGCTCTCGCCCGTTCCATCGAGTACTTCCGCATCCCGCGCGACACCCTCACCATCTGCGTCGGAAAATCCACCTACGCCCGCTGCGGCATCATCGTGAACGTCACGCCCTTTGAGCCCGAGTGGGAAGGTTTCGTCACCCTCGAAATCTCCAACACCACGCCGCTCCCGGCCAAAGTCTATGCCAACGAGGGCCTCTGCCAGATCCTCTTCTTCCAGTCCGACGAGCCTTGTGAAGTCAGCTACGCTGACCGCAAAGGCAAGTACCAGAAGCAGCAGGGAATCGTCCTGCCCAAGCTCTAGCAAGCACAAAACGAGACCGCCTCAGGCGGCCCGCATGTTTTTTTACTTCCCTGATCGTCGCGTTTGTCTTCCCGCTTTCACTTGACTTCAGCACAGAAACTCTGGGAGATTGACGAATGCCTAAGCCCGGCAAAAAGCCCGGCAAGCGGAAACCCTCCAATGGCGCTGCGCACCCCGTGCGCATTGGCCTCGTTGCAGAAGAGCCCATCCGCATGGAAGGCCTCAGAAGCATCTTTGACCAGCCCGCCATCGAAGGCCAGCCGCAACTCGCGCCCATCATAGGCACCCTCGCCGAGCTCCTCGCCAACCGCTCCATCGAGTTCATCGTCATCGACATGAACAGCGGCAGCGGCGGCATGGAAACCCTTCAGTTCGTCCGGCACAAGCGCGCAGACGTCCGCCAGATCGTCATCGGCCAGGAGAAAGATGAAGAGCTCGTCCTCGATTGCATTGTCGCCGGCGCACGTGCCTTTCTTGATTCCTCCGCCGGGCCGCAAACCGTCCGTCAGGCCATCGAAATCGTAGTCAGCGGTTCCATCTGGGCGCCCCGCCGTCTGCTTTCGCGCCTCATTGACCGCCTTCTCGACAATTCCAATACACAAGGCATGGTGCAGGCCGCTTCTCTTCGCCTCTCCGTGCGGGAAAAGCAGGTACTCGAGCACGTCCTTCAGGCCCGCACCAATCGCGAAATCGCAAGTCTGCTGGATATTGAAGAGCGAACCGTAAAGGCGCATCTCGGTAGCCTCATGAAGAAAACCGGCGCCGAAAACCGCATCGATCTTTCCATGCGCGCCATCAACCGTGCACTCGTCCCGAATGCCCGGCAGCTCGCTCAGCAGGCCCGCTGAGCCGAACCAGATCAGTCACTGTTGGCGATTGAGTAATAGGTTACTAAAATACAATGGACTTCCGTAATCTTGTTACTTTTTGTGCATCGTTGCAGAATGATTTCAGAAACAACGCAGATCTGGGGAAAGGCGTTCCCAGCCAGCATGTTCTGCATGGTGTCTGAGAACGCCTCTTTTTTAGAGCAGCGCTGTTTCGTAGCCCTCCCCAACCTTCTTCTGGGATGTTTCTTCATCCGGATATCCTCTTAATTCACGGTTTTCTCTAATCTGCGGCGTCCGAGACCACCGGAGCGCCGCAGCGTTTATGCCCCCGCCCGGTGGCATTCTGGTTTCCCCTCCGCCCCCAAACTCCCCTTCTCCCGTCTTAAATGTGATGTAGTTCCTCATCCGGGCCTCATTATGGGTATAGATACAAAGTGATCGAAAGGAAGTTCTTCCATGTTTAGAAAGTTGATTCTCCTCGCCGCTGCCGCTTGCATGGCCGCGCAGGCTCACGCAGCCGATCGTCAGGACCTCCAGGACCGCCTTGATTCCGCCAAAACTGTTCTCGATCAGATCATGAACGCAGGCGACAAGGGCGTACCCTACAGCATCATGCAGCAGGCCACTTGCGTAGCAGTCGTTCCCGGCATGATCAAGGGCGCATTTGTCTTCGGCGCGCAATACGGCCAGGGAGTCGTAACCTGCCGCACCGGCCACGGCTGGAGCGCACCCGCCTTCATCCGCCTCGCCGGCGGCTCATGGGGCCTTCAAATCGGCGGCCAGGCCACGGATCTCGTGCTCATCGCCGTCAATGACAACGGCTTCCAGGACCTGCTGAAGAGCAAGTTCAAAATCGGCGCAAACGCCTCAGCCGCCGCCGGCCCTGTCGGCCGCAACGGAGAAGCCTCCACCGACTGGAAGATGTCCGCCGAACTGCTCACCTACTCACGCGCCAAGGGCCTCTTCGCCGGCATCGACCTCGACGGCACCTCAGTAAGCCAGAACAAATCCGACACCACCACCTACTACGGGCAGGAACACCCCTTCCAGACCATCCTCAAAGGCAACGTAGCCGTCCCCCAGGACGCAGTACCCTTCGTCCAGGCAGTAGCTCACTACTTCGTCAAAGCCAAGAACCGCTAAATAATCCACCCTCCAAGATGAGTGCCCACCCTCGCCGCATTTCTGTTCCTGCGGCCAGGGTGGGATAGCCTCACCCCCCTGCCCAACACCTGTCATCCCGAGCGAAGCCCAGGGACCCGTAAGCGCCAGCCTTTACACTGATTCTTTGCCACCCATGAAGCAAAGGATCGAATACTGGCTGGTCGTCGCCCTGGCCGAACTTCTCGGCTGGCTGCCCCGTCCCATAGCCCGCTGGTTCGTCAGCCTTCACACCGCCGCCGCATATCACCTGCTAAGCCGTCTTCGCGGAGTAGGAGAGCGGAATCTGGAATTTGCCTTACCGGAACTCCCACCCGCCCGCCGCGAAGAAATCCTGAAGAATCTCTTCCGCTATCTAGGCTGGCAGATGGTCGAATTCTGCCGCATGAAGCGCTACACCCCCGCGAACACGCAGGGCTGGCTCCGCACCGAGGGCCTTGAGCACTACCAGGCAGCCAAAGCCCGCGGCAAAGGCGTGCTCATCCTCACCGGCCACCTCGGCGCATGGGAGCTGTCCAGCTTCTACCACTCGCTCATGGGCCACCCCATGGGCATGGTCATCCGCCGCCTCGACAACACCTTCCTCGACGCCTACGTGAACCACATCCGTTGCCTGCACGGCAACCGCGTCCTGCACAAAGACGACTTCGCCCGCGGCCTCCTCAAAGCCATGCATGACGGCGATGCAGTCGGCATCCTCATGGACACCAACATGACCCCGCCGCAAGGCGTCTTCGCCCCCTTCTTCGGCATCCCCGCCTGCACCGGCTCCGGCCTCGCCCGCGTAGCCCTCAAGACCGGCGCAGCAGTACTGCCCGGCTTCTGTCTCTGGGAACCAGCAGAACAAAAGTACGTCCTGCACTTCGGCCCGGAACTCCACTTCACCCACACAGACGATCCCGAAGCCGATATCCTTGCCGCAACAGCACAATGCAACACCGTGCTCGAAAGCTGGATCCGCCGTTACCCCGACCAGTGGCTCTGGATCCACCGCCGCTGGAAAACCCGCCCCGCCGGCGACCCTCCAATTTACTGAAACCTGACCCGAAACCGCTGTATCATCAGATCAATGGCAACGATTCACATCTCCGACGTCGAGGCAGCGCATGATTTCGCAGCTCTGCTGGCGCACGTCCGCGCCGGGGCAGAGGTCGTCATTGAGTCCGGTTCAGCTCCGATTGCCGTTCTCCATGCACCCGTTCCGAAAGGCCGAACGATTGAGGAAGTTCTGGCTCTTCTGCCGGATGGTCCATCTACAAGGATGGGAGAAGATTTTGCACGGGATGTCGAAGACGCAATCGCCTTCCATCGCGAGCCTCTCCATCCGCCGGACTGGGACTGATCCGTGGGGCTGCTCATCGACTCCACAGTTTTTATTGAGGCAGAGCGCAAAGGAATTACTGCCAAAGAGGCTATTGACGAGATCCGAAAGCACTTTCAGGGAGAAGAGATCGCTATTTCGGTGATCACTCTTACAGAGCTTGCTCACGGGGTTGCTCGCGCCAATACTCTAACCCGGGCAGCAGAACGCCGCCTTTTTCTTCAGGAACTAATGGCGTCAGTGCCGCTCATGCAGGTTACTCCTGCAGCAGCGGTAAGGGCCGGCGAGATTGACGGCGCGAATCGTTCGAAAGGCATTCATCTCGCTCTTTCCGATTTGCTGATTGGTGCTGCTGCGCTTGATCAGGGATATAGAATCGTCACGGCCAATGTCCGCCATTTTCAACTGATTCCCGGACTCGACATCATCGCTTTCTGACTGCTGTATAGTCATCAAAACATCAATGACACTCGGCGAACTGATCAGCAAACTCGGCGGCACGTTAAGAGACGGCAACCCAGACGCGCACATCAACGGCGTAAACTCCGCCACCCAGGCCGGCCCCACCGATCTGGTCTTCGCCGAAGACGCCGAGAGCGCAGCAGAAGCGCTCGCCGGCAATGCCGCCGCCATCGTTCTTCACCCCCACACGCAGGTCACCAATCCCTTCGAAAAGGGCATCATCGAAGCACCGAACCCCCGCCTATGGTTCGCCCGCGCCGCAAAGCTCCTCAAGCCCGCACCATCGGCAACCAGCATCCATCCAGCCGCAATCGTCGATCCCTCCGCACAACTCGGCAGCAACGTCATCATTGAAGCCGGAGCCGTGATCGGCGCAGGCGTTAGCATAGGCGACAACTGCCACATCTACCCCCGCGCCGTGCTCTATCCCGGCACAACACTAGGCAACCGCGTCGTAATCCACGCCGGCGCAGTCCTCGGCGCAGACGGCTTCGGCTACGTCCGCGACTCTACAACCGGCTCCTACACGCAATTCCCGCAGCAAGGCACACTCGTCATTGAAGACGACGTAGAGATCGGCGCCAACACCACCATCGACCGCGGCGCACTCGCAGAAACCCGCATCCGTCGCGGCACAAAGATCGACAACATGGTCCACATCGGTCACAACTGCGATGTCGGCGAAGATGTCGTCATCGCCGCCCTCACCGGCATCTCCGGCTCCAGCTCCGTTGGCAAAGGCGCCATCATCGCCGGGCAGGTAGGCATCGGCGACCACGCGCACGTCGGCCCCGGCGTCATCCTCGGCGGCCAGGCAGGCGTGTTGAGCGGAAAGACAATCACAAACGATGGCCTCAAACCCGGCACCGTCCTCTGGGGAACCCCAGCAAGGCCGCTGAAGCAGGTTTTGCGCGAGCTGGCTATTCTTGCACGTCAGGCCCGCTCCCGAACACGCCCGGAGTAGAATTTCGGACGCGTTTTCCACTTATGGTGCCGGCCCGTGTCGCGAAACACATCATTTTTCTGAAAAAGGATTAAAGCCGTAGTTGGAAGTGTCGATATTCGAAGCAGTGAAGGAGGAGTCAATGGAGATTGCTCCCATCCCGAACCTGATTCCGGTGCGCATCTCAGCACCATCCGCAAACCCGCCGGAGACCACCACCACCCGAGCCATTGATTTTCGCCGCCAGCAAAGTGAGGATGATTCCACCTACACCCCCACCGGCAGCCAGCAGGAAAAGCAGCGCCCAGACGATCCGTACCACCCCGCCTACGAGGCCATTCAGGATACGTCAGAGGCCAGCCTGGGGGAGGCAGACGAAATCCAGGCGCGGCATACAATCAGCCTCTTCGCCTAGCTCCTCGAAGTAACTCATTCCTTACCAATCACCTGGAGTCCCTGCAAAAAAAATCCTCATTCCTCTTGCATCGTATTCGTTTCGATAGTAATTTACTAACCAGTTAGTAAAACTAACCGGTTAGTTAAAAATGACTCCAGAACCCAATAACGCGACTTCTGACCGCTCCGCGGAAACGCGAACCCGTATTCTCGACGCCGCAGTCCGCGAATTCGCCGCGCACGGCCTCGCCGGAGCCCGCACGGAACGCATCGCCGAAGCCGCCGGCGTAAACAAAGCGCTGCTCTACTACTATTTCGCCGGCAAAGACCAGATGTACCTCGCCGCGGTGGAATCCATCGCCGCCCGCATGCGCGACACCACACTCGCCGTCTTCACCCGCCAGGCCACGCCCGGCGAACGCATGTTGCGCATGGCACTCAATCACTTTGACCGCATCTGGTCGCAGCCGGAATTTCAAAGCCTCATGCAGCAGGAGATGATGCGCATTCGCAAGGGCGACCAGGGCGTGCTGCCCATCATCGCCAAGAAAGCCTTCGAGCCCATGCTTGTCATGTATGAGTCCATGGCGCGCGAAGGTATCCAGGGCGGCGAGCTCATTGAAGCCGACTGGATGCAGATTCTCTTCGCCGGACTCGGAGCCAACGTCTTCTACTTTCTAAGCGCGCCCATGTGGAAGCTCATCGGGGACAAAGATATGCTCACGCGCGAGGCATTGGCCGAGCGGCGAAAGTCATTGCTCGACTTTCTGGGGCAGGCAATTTTTCGGGACCGGCAGCAGGGCGCAGAGGCGGCCGCGCGAATCTTCGCGGACACGCCCATGCCTGATGTCGAGCCGTTCGACCCATGGATGGAAAAGGATTAGGGGAGGGAAAGAGTGAGTGCACGTAATCGCGTTTTTATGATTCTTGGTTTGCTGCTGACTGGGTCGCTGATCTGGTATCTCGTGACTGCGCGGCCATCGGGAGATCTGCATCTCATCGGCACCGTGGATGCAAATGAGGTTCTGGTCAGCGCCAAGATTCCGGGGCGCATTCAGACGCTGCTGGTGCAGGAAGGGCAGGATGTCCAGGCAGGGCAGCTCATAGCTGTCATTGAGAGCGACGATCTGGCGGCAGCACAGAGTGCGGCTGCAGCCACGGTGACAAGCCAGCAGCAGAAGCTGAATGAAACTGTGGAGACGCAGCGGCAGACGCTTGGCGAAGTGACCAGCGCGACAGGCAATGCAGCGGCTCAGTTGCGCGTAGCGGAAGCTACGTTGGCGCAGGCGCAGGCGAATCTGGCAAAGCAGCAGGCGGATACGCCGCGCACCATTGCTCTGGCGAAACAGGGCATCATGAGTGCGCAGGCCAGCGATGAGGCGGTTGCAGCTTTACAGGCCGATCAGGCCGCGGTGGATGCCGCCAAGCAAAGTGTGGCTGCAGCGCAGGCTGCATTGCGCCAAGCCCGTGCCCATGAGATTTCAGCCGATGCCGCACAGAGGACCGTTGCTTCTACGCGGGCGCAGGTGGAAAACGCACAGGCGCTGGCCAAGCAGGCCGGTGTGGAACTGGGCTATGCAAAGGTCTATGCGCCTGTGACCGGCAAGGTGAATGTATGGGCTGCGCGACAGGGCGAGGTTGTCGCATCCGGCTCACCGATTGTCACCATCATGGATCTCTCGCAAACGTGGGTCTATGCTCCGCTGCCTGAGACGCAGGCGGATGCGGTACAGCTCGGCGATATGCTGAAGGTGGTTTTGCCCAGCGGCGCTTCCGTGCAGGGCAAAGTCATTGTGAAATCTGCTGAAGCGGACTTCGCCACCCAGCGTGACATTAACGGCGGACGCAAACGCGATATTCACACGGTCCGGCTCAAGCTGCTGATCCCCAATGACGGCGAGAAGTTTGTGCCGGGCATGCAGGCAGAGGTCTATGTGCCCAAGGACAAGCTGGTGAAGCAATGACTGCGCCGGAAGCACAGAACGGCACTCCCAGAGCGGCCATCAAAGTCGAGAAGATTGTAAAGCGGTATGGCGACTTTGAAGCGGTGAAGGGAATTGACTTTGAGGTTGCCGACGGCGAGATCTTCGGCTTGCTGGGGCCGAATGGCGCGGGCAAGAGCACGCTGATCCGCATGATGACCACGCTGATGCCGATTACGGCAGGGCGCGCGCTGATTGCCGGAAAGGATGTGGCGAAGGAGCCGAACGCGGTGCGGAATGTGATCGGCGTAATTCCGCAGGCGCTCACGAGCGATCTCGACCTCACCGTGGAAGAGAACCTGAACATCTATGCCAAGCTCTACTCGGTTCCGAAGGCTGTACGGGAGAAAAACGTTAGCGAAGTGCTGGAGGCTGTGGACCTGGTCAAGTGGCGCGGGGCGCAGACAAAGACACTCTCAGGTGGTATGCGCCGCCGTCTTGAAATTGCGCGTGGTCTCGTCCACAACCCACGCATATTTTTCCTCGATGAACCCACTACGGGCCTCGATCCGGTAAGCCGCATCGCGGTGTGGGAGATGCTCAACAACCTCAAGAAGACGCGGCAGCTCACCATGCTGCTCACGACGCATTACATGGAAGAAGCGGACCGTCTTTGCGATCGCATTGCAATTGTGGACCACGGGACGCTCGTTGCCCTAGGCACGCCGGTGGAGTTGAAGCGGAGTGTTCCCGGCGCGGATGTGGTGGAAGTAAAGTTCAGCCGCGAGGACGAGCAGTGGATGGATCGGCTCAGAGCGCTGCCCGGAGTGATGGACGTGCAATCGCAATCCGCGGGCGTCTATCGCGTGCTCACCGGCAATGGATCGAAGACCACAACGGAACTGGTCGAGATGGTCAACGGGCTGGGGGAACAGCTTGCCAGCCTGAGCGTGCAGAATACTTCGCTGGATGACGTCTTTGTGCATTACACAGGCCGCCAGCTGCGCGATGAGCAGGTGCGCGCTGTCTTCTCAATGCCAAGGAAAGGGGAGATGTAACCATGAACCGCTTCCTTGCAATTGTCGAGCGTGAGATGCGGAAGTTCTTCCGCTCTCCCATGCTCATGATCATGTCAATGATGCTGCCGCTGGTGCAGCTCCTCATCCTGGGCCACGCCTATGGCGGACACATTCAGGGCGCAAAGGTCGCCGTCGTGGACCAGGACCACGGGCCGCAGGCGGTCAAGGTGCTTGAGGCATTCGATTCCGTTGCGGTGAATATTGCTACCTTCAAGACGATTCCGTATGCGGACGAATTTACAGCGCGCGAGGATGTGCGGACGGGCAAAGTAGATGCAGCTGTCATCATCCCACCTCAGTATTCGCGGCGCGTGTATGCCAACGATGCGCCTCGGATCGCGCTCGTGGTGGACAACTCCGATCAGATCATGAGCGGCACGCTGGAGAGCGAGATGCAGTCGCTGGTCGATGCGCTGAACCAGCCCGTGATTCAGGATCGCGTAGTGAAGCAGATCGCGCTGCAGATAGTGGAGCTCTATCCCTATGTCGAGTACATGAAATATCTGCTTGCCGGTTCCATCACGCTGGCGATGTACATCTCCGTAATGATCGGCGGCGGCATGTTGTACATCGACGACAAGGCGCGTGGAGTGCATGAAGGCTACCTGGTAACGCCCATCAGCAAGCTCGAACTGGTGATGGGTCTCAATTTTGCGGGTGCCATCAAGGCAGTTCTGGCCGGCATTTCACTCACCATGATCGGGTCGCTGATGGCTGGCCTAGGCGTGATCTTTAACCCGATGGCGGACCTGTATCTGTTGCTGCTGATCGTGGGAACTGCGATTGCATTTAACGGCATGATGTTTCTGATGATGGTGCGCGTGGATGATCCGCTGGTTCCGCGTGCCATGTTTGGCGTGTTGAATACGCTGTTGTTCTTTCCTTCAGGCGCCATTTCTCCGGTCTCCGCGTTTCCCAAATGGCTGCAATGGATCGCACTGGTCGATCCGTTCTCCTATGCGGTGCACGGGTTGAAGGCGATTCTGCTCAAGGATGGCGGATTCGTTGCCATCCAGGGCGATCTGCTCTATCTGTTTGTCTTTGGCTTTGGGACGTTGCTGATTGCCACGCCCTTGTTCAAAAGAACTTTATAGATTCCGGGGTGGTAAGCCTCCGGAAAGCAAACGAGGCGGTCGGTTCCTTGTGGGAGGATCGACCGCCTCGCTGCGTTTACCACTCTATTCAATATATGACAATGATTTAGAATTCAGGGCGTCGGGATAATTTGGAGTCGGTTGTACGCATGAAGATTTCGCCAGAATTGCAATCGGCCATTGACGGCTTATACCAGACTTTTTCGCACTATCCGTTGCCGAAATTTACTGACCCCTGTTTGCACTGTCATTCGCTTGAAGACGAAGCGAAACTGCATGCGAAGCCGTTGCGCGAGTTGGACGACGAAGACCTGCGGGATTACATGTGCGACGCTCTCACGGTTTGGGGAGACGTTAATACATTCAAGCACTTTCTGCCGAGATTATTTGAGTTGTATGTCTCAACGCCAAATGCAAATTACAAACTGATCGATCCTGAGATCATGTTCAATAAATTTCGATATGGAAATTGGCGGACATGGCCTCTTGAAGAACAAGCGGCTGTCGAACGCTTTCTTCATGTCTTATGGAAAGAAATACTAAGTGATCCTCCTTCAGAGTCCGAAATTGACGACATGGAGACATGGATATGCACGATTGCTCAGTGCGAAGACGATCTGAACCCTTACCTGCGGGAATGGATCGAAGACAATCGAGTATCTGCCAATCTGGCTCTCTCAGCGTTGCTTCTGACGAGTGCTCTTGTGCGAACGGAAAATACCGGACGAAATGCATTCTGGGAGACGAGAGACGACCAGTATGCGCAGCTCAAGCAGTGGGCAAGGTCAGAAGCAGTAGCAAAGAAGCTATTGGCCGCTGAAAACGGTACTGACGATCCTGAACTGGCTTCTGAATTTGCTGCGGCTCGCTCAATCTGCGCAGTAGAGATAGAAAATCTCTAAGCTTCAGATCGATTGAACCGGAATCAACGTAAGATCATCCACCAGCCCAACCTCTTTCTGCACAAACGGCTCGCCATATTTCACCCCGGCAAGCAGCCCATAGTGCCTCGCCTCCGCAAACGTCCGCTCGCGAATCTCCTCTTCCGGCACAAACAGCGCACTCCCCGTAGACTGATTCGCATATTGCGAGTGATAAGCCATCAAAGCCGAATGTCGCTGCTCGATAAACGGCGTAATATCCACAATGAAACTAGGCCGAACATCCGCGTACAAGCTCGCATACACAATCTTGAACGGCCGATGCGGCGCACTTCCCGTATCAATCTTTGCCAGCCCCGAAAGAAAGCAAGCCTCATACCCGAGCGAAGCAACGATGGCATGATCCGGATGCCGTGCCTGCCAGTAGGGAAGAATCACGACGCGAGGGCGCACTTCGCGAAGGACGCGAACAATCTTGAGGCGGTTTTCGAGTGTATTGGCGATAGCGCCATCGGGAAGATCGAGAGCCTTCCGCCAGCGAACTCCGAGAATCTTTGCAGCCTCGGCGGCTTCGCGGGCGCGGTCTTCGGCAGTGCCGCGAGTGCCCGATTCCCCCTGTGTGAGATCGAGGATTGCAGTGCGCAGCCCCCGCGAGGCAGAGCGGATGAGTGTCCCTCCGCAGGTCTGTTCCACGTCGTCTCGATGCGCGGCAATGGCGAGAATATCGGCAATCATAGAGGAACCTTAAAACCAAAAGCCCGACGTAAAGTCGGGCCTTTTTGCTTCATTCCAGTAAAGCACAAACGGGGTTGATCAGGTGCAAACGGAATCCAGGAAAATTCGGATCGTTAGTAGACCGTGTTGTTGGCGTCGCTGAGCCCGTCCATGTAGGCCACATCGTACGCGGTGCCGGTAACGGCTACATAGAAGTTGTTCAGTTCAACAGGCGTGGCCGCAGTGGTGTAGATGTGAACCTGTCCGCCGATAGCGGTATACACCTTGCTGAGGCCCGTGACGGCGGCGATGCCGGTAGCATCGCCAAGGTAGGGCAGTAGCGTCACTGCACCGCTCGAGGTGTTGTACATCGCCAGGCAGCCATAGGCCAGGCCGTTGGCGTAGCGTGCACCATTGGTGCACTTTGTCTCGGCAATCCAAAGGGTGTTGTCATCGGCTTCGATCATGCGAGTGGGGCCGCCCGGTGCGCCGTCACTGATGGAGGCAGTCGAGGTGATGGCAGCCGTAGCGCCAGCGCCGGGAGAGAGATTGAGCACCGTAAGCTGCCCGGTAAACAATCCGCTGGACGCGCCGGTTCCCGCGCATGCCGGCGATCCACCGGAGAGTGAGGTGGAGGCGAGGCACTGTCCCACGACGTACATCGTCGTGGAATCGATGAGGGCGTTGGTTGCGCCACCGGGAACTGTAATGCTGCATGCGCTCTGGTTGGCAGCAGATGCGCAGTTGGTGTGCAGCGCGGCGTTGGTGGGCAACTGGCCGGAGTTTTGATTGGGCAGATAGATCAGTCCGCCGGTGGGCAGAAGTGATACTGCCGAGGCGCTTCCGCCGCACTCCGGTCCGCAGCTCAGCACATAAGCCGTGCTGCCGTCGTTCGAAAAGATTGCCTTGACCGGGCGGTCAAAAGTAAGCGGTGCGCCGTAGGGCGTTCCGGTGGAGTCTACGCCATCCGGGCTCTGCGCCTGGAAGAGGCACCACGCGGGCTGGTTTTGCGGCTCGCAGTCCACGGCGGCTTTCGGCCAGGTGGAAATTCCGCCGGAGTAGGCCAAAGTCTGCGAGGCATTCAGCTTGACGGGGTAATAGATGTAATTGGAATTCCGGACGAAGTAGAGCGCCACCGATCCGCCGGAGTTGACGCTGACGTGATAGACGCCGGGAAGATTGAGCGCATAGGCCGCGCCGGAGGTGCTGACGGTGCGATCGATGACCACGGCCTGGTTTGAGGCCGAGGCGGAGAAAACGTAGCTCGCATTGCGCGTCAGAAAGACCCCTGCAGACTTGGACGCCAGTCCGGCCTGCGTTCCGGAGGTGGCTTCTTTCTCATAATTGAGGTAAACGTAGCTGCCATCGCCGTAACCGTAGACAGCGCCGATCTGTTCTTCCGGCATGTTCTGGATGGTGGAGGGCAGCGCGCCGGAGTAGCCGGCGATGGAATACGTGACCGTCTGGCCGGTGTATTTATACCGAGTGTCGTAATACGCGTCGAGAATCTGCAGGGCGCCCTGGCTGAGCGCCGACGGATTTTGAATGGCAACAAGAACGCGGTTCTTTAGTCCGCTCGGCGGAAGCGTACGTCCTGCAAAGTAAGAGGTCGTTCCGCACCCTGCCAGCGCAACCGCCAGTACGAGCGCCGCGGCGGCGCTGATCCAAAAACTGCTCTTCTTCAAAATTCTTCCCTCGACCGATAGCGGCAGCCTTGCGCGCCGCAGAATAAACAAGCTTGTAACGGAATGCCGACAGGCGGCGCAACCGCATGAAATGTCTGTCAAACGCCCAGTTTCGGCACTGCTCCGATAATGCTTTTGACTCTCGAAGTATAACAAAGCAACCCACCAAAGATTGCCTGCCCGCAGGCGCAACACGTGCTCCCGCGTAAGCCCGTTGTCTTAAGCAGCCAGTAGCAGAACCAGCTTTCTGACCGGTAAAGTGAACTGTATGCATGTAACCGCGCTATTGGCCGGCAGCTTCCTTCTCCTCTTTGTCTTGTTGGACGCCTTCCAGACCATTATTCTGCCGCGCCGCCCGGTGGGTCGCCTGCGCATTACACGCCTCTTCTTTCTCGCCACCTGGCGTCCCTGGACTCTCCTTGCCGGCATGTTGCCCGCGCGACGAGTCCGCGAGCAGTTCTACAGCATTTATGGCCCGCTCGCCCTGCTTCTCCTCTTCATCTGCTGGGCTCTTCTCATCGTTCTGGCCTATGCGCTCATTTTTCTGGGACTCAAATCCTCCCTGGCTGACCCTGTGCATCCTCACTCATTTCTGGAGCTGCTGCATAGTTGCCTGTATGTAAGCGGCACAACGCTCTTCACTCTGGGCCTGGGAGATGTCCAGCCAAACGGCAACATCGCCCGCTCCCTCATTGTCATGGAAGCCGGAACCGGCCTCGGCTTCGTGGCGCTCGTCATCGGCTACGTCCCCGTTCTCTATACCGCTTTTTCCAATCGCGAAATCTCCGTGGCCCTGCTCGACGCGCGTGCCGGCTCGCCTCCCACCGCCGGAGAGCTGCTAACACGGCATAACTTCAGCGGCGGTCATGAAGCCCTCTCAGCGCTGCTCAGCGAGTGGGAGCGCTGGGCCGCCGGCATGCTTGAAACTCACATCTCCTATCCCATCCTCTGCTACTACCGCTCTCAGCATGACAACCAGAGCTGGCTTTCAGCCATTACCGCAATCCTCGATACCTGCTCGTTGCTCATCACCACGGTCGAGGGGCCCAGCACCCGCCAGGCGCAGCTAACATTCGCAGTCGCCCGCCACGTCCTCGTGGACCTCGGGCACGTCTTCCACCTTGAGACCCGCGAGCAGAGCTTCCGCGAGAACCCAGCCACCCGCCTGAGTAACCAGGAATTCGGCGAGCTCTGCAAGCTCCTCGGGGAATCCGGTTTCTCTCTCTGCAGCAGCGCAGACACCCGCGCCCGCCTGGAAGCCATAAGAAAGCTCTACGAACCCCACGCCCAGTCCCTCGCCGAGTATCTTCGTCTCGATCTGTCGCACTGGGTCCCCCCGCCGCCAGATCCCAACAAGAAATCAGACGGCTGGAAAACCGTAGCCGGCCTCCGCTCCCCCAACGCCCAGGCAGACAGGCTAAAAGTTCACGTAAGCCTACGTTCCACAGCCTCCCACCTAAGCGACGAAGAAAACCACCCCTTTTGATCCTCATATAAGCGATCAAGACGTCGAGCACCCCCGTCGGGTGCCCCCGGTCCCTCGCCTTTGGGGACCGGGGATGGAAGCATCCCCATCGGTATATCCTCGTAGTGCATGAACGGCAAGCGTATCCGTTATCAACAAACGGAAGAGTTTCACTTCCTTACCTGGAGTTGTTACCGTCGTCGAGCCTACTTATCGGCGGCTCCGGCCATGGAGCTTTTTGAGGATGCGCTGGAGCGTACGCGTTTACGTTATCTCTTCGCGGTTGCCGGCTATGTCGTCATGCCGGAACATGTGCATCTACTAATCAGCGAACCGCGGCGCGGGCTTTTATTCCGCGCGGTCCAGGCCTTAAAACTGTCTGTCTCGATGCGCAGCGGGGAAAGGCCGTTCTGGCAAGCCCACTATTATGACTTCAATGTTTCATCGCACAGCAAGTTCGTGGAAAAGCTGCGCTATATTCACCGCAACCCCGTCAGCCGTGGACTGGCTGCGAAGCCGGAAGAATGGAAGTGGTCGAGCTTCTTCCACTATCAAACGGGCGTGCGCGGAGCCGTAGAGATCGAATCGGAATGGACCGCTCGTGAGAGAGGTTGGCAACTGCCAGAATGGATGCGCGCTCGCGGGCCGGGTTCTCATGACTCCCAGTTCCCCAAAGACGAGGGAACCGTTGCACCCTCGACGGATGTCGAGCCTATATGAGATCAGGGCCACTCGGCGAGTACCCCCGATCCCAATCTCTGATTTCAACACCTAAAGCGGGTGCCCCCGGCGAGCACCCCCGGTCCCTAGCCTCTGGGGACCGGGGATGAAAGCATTCCCATCGGTATATCCTCGCAGTGCATGAACGACAAGCGTACCCGCCGTAGTGAAGGAAATAGTCATGGCACCCAAACCAGGAATACGTGTTTGCACCGTATTGTTGATGTTCATGTGGTGTGGGATATTGTCATCGCAACAAAATGCTAAAGCGGTTTCAGTTGTCTTGCGTAGCCCGCAGGGGCCGTTTAAAACGGGCCAACCTATTGAACTGAATTTGGTTTTTTCTAACACTTCTGACAAGGATGTATCTATCACGGTATCTCCCGGATACGAAGATGCCACATATAACTGCAAAGCCTTAGCCAGGGGTCCGGGAACATCCGCAAACGACGAGTACCTGGAACCTACTGAAAAGCCGAGTAAAACTCACACTCGAAGTGCTTTCGGCTACACGCTTGTCTCTAACAAGTCCTTAAACATGTACTACGACCTGACAAGAAAGTACAGCTTCGATGAGCCGGGAATATATAGTGTAAAACTACGTTGCGGCTATTACGCTGAAGCCTCTTCGACCCCTGTTTTTTCCAACCCAATCTCTATCATCATTACGCCATGAGTATCATTTGAGCGAGCACCCCCGGTCCCTAGCCCTTGGGGACCAGGGATGAAAGCCCTCCCACCACCCACCCCCCACACAGCCCATGCGATAGCATAAAAGCAATGCCCACCTTCGCCGACATCTTCGGAACCCGCCCCATACTGGCCGATGGCGCAATGGGCACAGTCCTGAACAGCCGCGGCGTGCTCATCAGCCGCTGCTTCGACGAGCTCAACATCACCGACCCCTCCCTAATCCTTGCCGTTCACGAGGAATACCTGCAGGCCGGCGCGGAGATCCTCGAAACCAACACCTTCGGCGCAAACCGCTTCCGCCTCGGCAAATACGGCCTCGCCGATAAAGTAGCCGAGATCAACTCCGCCGGCGTCCGCATCGCCCGCCAGGCCGTCGAGCGCCTCTTCGCCCGCCAGGCCGGCACAGCCTGGGTCTCCGGAACCATCGGCCCCCTCGGCGTCCGTCTTGAGCCTCTCGGCAAAACCGGCCTCGACGAAGCCCGCCTCGCATTCATTGAGCAAATCCGCGCCCTCGCCGCCGCCGGAGTCGACATGCTCACCATCGAAACCATGCCCGCTCTCAATGAAGCCCGCGAAGCCCTTCTCGCCGCGCATGAAGCCGCGCCCGGACTGCCCGTCCTCGCCATGGTCACCGTAGACGACGAAAGCAATTGCCTCGACGGCTCCTCCGCCGCTCACGCCGCCGCATTGCTCACCGAGTGGGGCGCAGACGCCGTCGGCGTCAACTGCTCCACCGGCCCCGCCAGCGTCCTCACAGCCATTGAGAAAATGCGCAACGCCACCACGCTGCCCCTCGCCGCCATGCCCAACGCAGGCATGCCGCGCGCCATCGAGGGCCGCAATATCTATCTCATCTCGCCGGAATACATGGCCAGCTTCGCCCGCAAAGCCATCGTCGCCGGAGCGCAAATCGTCGGCGGCTGCTGCGGCACCACTCCGCACCATATTCGCGTCATGCGCACCGCCGTGCGCGCTCTTGAGGCGCAGGAGCAGTTGCCGCACGGCGATGCCATCGTAGAGATCGTCCGCGAAACCCCGCCCGTCCCGCTCGCCGAGCGCAGCCGTGTCGGCGCTCTGCTCGCGCAGGGAACATTCGTCAACATGGCGGAGATGGTTCCCCCCCGCGGCATTGACTGCTCGCGTGAAATCGATGGCGCGCGCATGCTAGCTCTGCACGGCGTTCATGCCGTCAATGTCACAGACACTCCCAGCGCCTCCGCCCGCATCAGCGCGCAGAGCCTCTGCATCCAGATTCAGCAGCACACCGCCACAGAAACCGTTCTGCACTATACCTGCCGCGACCGCAACGTCCTTCGCATCCAGTCAGACCTGCTCGGCGCCTCCTCCATCGGCCTCCGCAACATTCTCTGCCTCACCGGCGATCCCCCGCGCCAGGGAACCTATCAGGATGCCACCGCCGTCTACGATGTCGACTCCATCGGCCTCGTCAACATGGCGCGCCGCCTCAACCACGGCCTTGACGTCGGCTCCAATGCCATCGGTGCCAGCACCAATTTCGCCATCGGTGTCTCCGCCAATCCCGGCGCTCCGGATATGGAGCATGAGCTGCGCCGCTTCAAGTACAAGGTAGAGGCAGGCGCGGAGTTTGTGATCACGCAGCCGGTCTTCGATCTCAGCCTGCTCGAAGATTTTCTCGCCGGCATCGAGGGCTACCGGATTCCCGTCATCGCCGGCATCCTCCCCCTCACCACGCTGCGCAACGCCGAGTTCCTCAAGAACGATCTCCGCATCTCCATGCCAGAGGAGATGATGCTCCGCATGGCCCAGGCCGACACCCCCCAGGCCGCCGGACAGGAAGGCATCCTAATCGCGCAGGAGATGCTCGCCGCCGTCCGCCCCTACGTACAGGGCGTCCAGATCACCGTCCCCGAAGGCCGCTACGCCGCCGCCGCCGAAGTCCTCACCGGCACCCCCATCTCCACTCAAACCGTCGCCCAGGCCTGACCTTTCGACAGTTTGCCGGTGGTTTTGGCGCCATGAGATTTAAGGACCATTGACCAATGGTTCTTCAAAGATTCGGTGCATAATTACAAAATACGCTCTGTAAATCTTAAGAGGTACTGATGAGCCGGCCTCTAGCCCAAAGGGTGTCTACCCGGTCCGCGATATTAGTGCTGCTTAGCGCGCTTTTTCTCTGTGTCGCGCTCCCCCGTCTCTGTCTTGCAGAAGAGCTTGCTTCGACGACGGCAGCTTCGCCAAAAAAGTCTCCGATAGACGATTACATCAGCGTTGCGCTCAAAGCAGCGAGTGGAATCGGCGCGCTTCTCGCGATCATGAAGGGCATCTCTGAATTGTCAGTGAAAGCGCGAAAACATCGCAGGATCGAAAGGATCATGCGGATGGCTACGTTTGCCAAAACCACGGCCAGACTTTCTGCCTCCGAGCAGGCAGTTCCGGAGCTAAGTGAGGCGAAGAACGATGCGGAGAGAGAGCTGAAAGAAGGCATCGCGCGTTTATATGCGCCGCCAAAGCCACTTTCCCGATGGAGACGCTTGCTGCTGATCTATGTGCCACAAGGTTTCAGGCAATATATATCCCACTTCTTTTTCTATTTATTGGTCTCCACATTCGGGTACGGGGTTTTCGCAATTACAGAGGACATATTTGATAGTTCCTTTTCGGAGGACGAGCCATTCTTGTTGTTGATCCTTGGGTCGCTCGTGGTTCTATGCCAACGCTGGGGCGCACTGGAGTGGCGAATTCGCAATAAGATCAGATTGGAACCTCGAAGGATTTTTGGAAAGCTGTTTTGGTATCCTCCGAATTCCTTCCTTGGTTGGCTCGCACACGTTTACTTGTTCTGGGCTGTCTGGGATGTCATCGACCTTTTCCTACCATCCTTCTCGGACGGTTCATTGAGCTCAGACCGGCTTTTTTTCCCGGCTTGGCAGCTTCCGATTCGCATGAGCATATTATCTTTTCTTATTCCTGTTGCGTGTTTTTGGCCTGCAATAGAATTTCGATTCTATTGCAGAGAGCTTGTGCCGATACGGCTCAAGACTCTGTGGGTCGAGCTGCGCGAATGGAAATCGCCTGAGCGAATTGCAGGGATTCTAGCTTTTGTCTTAATGACGCTTTGGGTGATTGTTCTCTGCGCTGACTTTTTCCGGCTGCCAATAGTTGCGTCTGCACCTGACGGGCCAGAGGACAAGATCGGATGGGCCACTGCAGTAACTGACGCATTCATAAATTTGTTTGTTTTGGGAGTGCTGCCATGGATTCCTGTTTATCGAGGCTTATCGGCGCTGTTGGCTATTCCGAAACCAGATT